>OY759590.1:0-335000 GCA_963662445.1 Desulfarculia bacterium
ACGACTCCCAGCAGGCAGCCGGCCGCGGCCAGCCCCAATCCCTTGATGAAATCACGCCGCTTCATGACTGTATTTCCGGCCGGCAACCGGCCGTCACTCCCCTTCGCCGAATATCTGGGCGCTGAAACGGTAGATCTCCGCGCCCCGTCTCCAAGCGTCCCGAGGCAGGCCGGCCTTGCGGCAGGTCTGTTCCAGAAATTCGTCCCGGTTCCAGTTCCATTCCACCGGCACCTGAGGCAGCAGCAGGCCACGGCTATGTCCATGGACAATCATCAGCCCGTGGACTCCGACTTGTATCCCGGCAACGTCCACAACCCGTTCGAAGGGCGTCAGTACGGATATCTCCACGGTCAAACCGTCCAGTTCGGACCTGGTCAACGGAGGGAAACGCGGGTCGCTGAAAGCGGCCTGCACAGCCATTTCGGCGGTGACCACCGCCAGAGGCTGATCCGATTCGAGCCGCCCGATACAGCCCCGGAGTTCTCCGTGCCGTTTGAGGGTAACGAAAGCCCCGCCCGGCCGGATCAGCCCCGGAGGCAGTTCATCAGGCGGGGAATAGCTCTCGCCCTTCAGGCCTGCCTCCACCGACCGGCGGGCTATTTCCAGCAACAGGCGCTGTTCATCCTTGGTCAGTCCCAAATCCACCCCGGACCTGGCCTGCGGCCTTGATTCGGGGAGCTCAAAGACGGCGGACATATAACCGACCACGCGGGAGTTGTCGCCAGTCACATCGCCGGAATGGGCGTAAGCCAGCACCCGGCCCTTGTCAGCACCCATAGACCTGGCCGTCATCAACCCGGCCACCAGGCCTCCCCCGCCGCAGGCCTCGGCCCGACCGGCGGCCAGGTCCCGGTAAAGGCCATCCGGATCGAGTTTTTCCACCCTGTCCAGAATCACCCTGTCCAGAGCGCGGGCTTCTTCCCCTGTATGGAAATGGGAAAGATCGGTGCTTATCAGCACCACGGCGTCGCCGCGCCGCCGCAGGACTTCGGTCAGGGCGTCGGCCAGCGCCCGGCACGTGCCCTGGTCCTGGGACCCCATGATGATGGGCACGATACGGAAATCGTTCAGGACGGCCTGCAGAAAGGGCAGTTCTATTTCGAGACAGTGTTCATCGGTGTGGACTTCAGGGCGGTTGGAGAATCCCTTGCCCCCGGCGGCCATGATTTCTCCGGCCAGCTTGCGGTCCGTGGGGACCAGGCCCAACGGAGTCTGATAATCCCGGGTGTCGAGGGATACGCCCTGAAATCTGGCCCTGTGACTGGGACCGACCATGATGACCGTCTTGACCGGGCGATCTTTGAGCAGGGCGAAGGCGTGGGCGGCCACCTGCCCCGAATAGGCGTGACCGGCGTGAGGAGCGATCAGAACGGCCGGGCGGCCATGGGGCGTCTCCGGTTTAACCCGAGCCAGGAAACCTTCCACCCCGGCGCGCAGTTGGGCGGGATCGGCCGGATACCAGGTTCCGGCCAAGGCGGCCGGACGGGTGGCCGCGGCGGCCGGAGACGCGAACACCAGCAACAGGACGGCAGCCAGGGCCAGCCCTGTCGCGAAGCAACGACAGGCTCTCATGGTCGCTTCCTCCCTGTTTGAAGCACGCCTTAGTACTTATCTTATCATTTCCTGTCCGGCAAGAGGATTCGGTTGGCCGGTGAGCGGGTTTCGCCCAAGGAGTTGACATAAACCGCCGGACGGCCCTTGACCGGGCATTTGTATTCACAGATGCCGCAGCCGATACAGCGGGTCAGGTTGACCTGCGGGGCCAGGACCTCGGCCGGGCGGTCCTTATCCAGATTAATTTCCAGGGGCACGAGATAGATGGCCTTGGGTGAAACCGGGCAGTGTTCCTCGCAGACCAGGCAAGGCCCCTGGCCGGACCAGGGCAGGCAGCGGTTCCGGTCGAAGAAGGCCGAACCGATGGAGACCGGGGTTTCGGTCTTTTCCCGGCCGGTCAGAAGCCGGATGGCTCCCGTGGGACAGACGGAAGAGCAGAGGGTGCAGGAGTATTCGCAGTAACCCAGACTGAAGTTCAGATAGGGCGTCCAGACGCCTTCCCAGCCGCCTTCGGTCAGGGCGGGCTGGAGGACGTTGGTCGGACAGGCCCGCATGCAGAGGCCGCAGCGCAGGCAACGTTTGAGGAAATCGGCTTCGGCCAATGCGCCGGGAGGCCGGATCAGCTCAGGCTGGGGCTGAAGAGGCGAAGCCAGGGAGACGCGGCTCAATCCGGTCAGGGCGGCTCCGCCGACCAGCGAGGCCAGCACCGCCCGCCGGGAAAGGTCCGGGACATCCCGCGCCGGACGGGGCGACGGTTCCGGTCCGGGACGGTTGAACTGAAAACGGAATCTCAAAGCCCCTTCCGGACAGACAGTCTGACAGTTCAGGCAGTCGAAACATTCGGGCCTGAGCCATTCATCATCCGGATGGGGTCCGCAAGCCCCTTGGCAATGAACGCGGCAGAGCCCGCAGTCGGTGCAAAGAGCCTTGTCCTTGGTCAGGTTGAAGAAACCGAAGCGGCTGAACAGGCCGAGCAGCGCGCCCAGGGGACAGAGGGCGCGGCAGAAGAAACGGGGACGCACCAGGTTGAGGGCCAGAACGAAAAGAAAGAGACCGCCGAGGATCAAAGCCCCCCGGTAAGCCCTGAAGCCGTAGCCCAGCACGGGGTCGAAGACGTACGGCCCGGCATAGGCCAGATATGACCAGGGCCGGGGCAGATCGGCCAACCAGGCGGAGAGCAGCCCGGCCAGGTGTTCCAGTCCCGGAAAAACAGCCAGAGTAAGGCCGCGAAAGAAGAAAGAAAGGGGGTCCAGCCAGCCAGCCTGATGGGAACCGAGCAGAGCTGCCCCCAGGAAAAAAAGCAGCAGGAAGTATTTCCAGCGGGCCGAAGGGGACGGCTGGTTGAGAACCGCCCGGACGGACTTTTTACGCCGACGGTCAAGCCAGGTGCAGAACTGATGCAAGGCTCCGAAAGGACAGATGAACCCGCAGAATATCCGGCCCATGACCAGGGCGGCCAGAAGGACGGCCAGGGAGATGAGCAGGGTCGGCTTGAGGCTCCAGGTGGAAAGCATGGTCCCCAGAGCGGCCAGAGGGTCCAGGTCGAAGAAGAAGGTGACCGGGGCGGACAGTCTGAGGTCCTGACCGGGGGCGCAGGCTTCGAAAACGGACTGGTTGAAAGTTCGGGGTGCCTGGGCAAGGGCGGCCAGATAAAGAAAAAAAAGCAGAAAAGAGGCCTGGCTGATCCGCCGCCAGCCCCTCCAGCCCCATTTCCATTTTCCCTTACCGCGCTTCAAATGTTGACTTCGATCAGATTGCCCGGTTCAGGTTGAATCCTGCCGAGCCCCTGTTGTTCGGCCAAAACGATGTAGCCGATGTCGTCCGGCCAGAGCCCGAAGAGGTCCGTGGTTGCCGCGTCCACGGCCACCTGATCGGTTCCGGCGATAATGGTGTTCCGGACCTCCACGTCCGCAAGCCTGCCTCCCGAAGGGCCGTTGCGGACCATGATGCGGATGGCGTCCGTAACCGTCAGGGTGGGCCGGAAAAATTTGGCCAGATCGACGACAGACTGGTGGATATCCTGATGCAGAGCCCCGCGGGCGCCGCCGACCGCGCCTATCCAGTTTTTAATGCCCAGGGTCAGCCTGGTCAGTCCATGATGCTTGGCCACCGGCATGTTTATGAGCTTGTCCGCTTCAATGACCGGGGTGTAGACCTTCCAGTCGCCCAGACGCACGCCGCCCAGATTCATGGATTTGAAAAGCCTGGGTTCGGGGTAGATCAGGTTGGCTCCGGAAGACGAGGCGGCCTTGTCCAGGCAGGTCGTGCGGAAGACCCGGCGGGCGTCGTTGATGGTGTTGTCCACCAGGTTGACCTTGGCCGCGCCAGCCTCGAAACAGAGCCCGGCCATGGCCATGACAACTTCCGGGCTGGTGTTGGCGGCCAGTTCCGGCGGACGATCCCAGGACATGTTCAGTTTCAGGGCGACCACATCGCCTCTCGAAATGTAGCGGCCGATGCCTCCCAGCGAATCAACGGCCTTACGGATGAGGCTTTCGGCGGAAACGCCTGTGTTGCCTCGCACCACGGCCACGCGGTCCGGCACGCCTTCAACCCTGAAATCAGTGTTCGCCTTGGCCGTCCGGGCCGGTCCGGCCTGGCTGGTCCGGCCGTAAAGTCCGCCGTAGATCCCCATGGTCACGGCCGCTGTTCCGCCCAGTTTGATGAGTCTTTTGACCGCCTGGCGGCGGGTGATGTCGTCCGGCATAATCTGGTTTCCCCCGTTATGAATCCCGAACCTTTACACTTCAGGATACAGGGCCGAGGGCAGGTATTCAACCCCCGGGCAGGCTGTCGCCCGGCCCCGGGTTATCGCCTGGACCTTTTCCGGGGGCTGCCCCCGCCCGGCGCTCACGCTGGCCTCGGTCCCCGGTCCAGCGGGCACGTAGATATGAAAAAATAAAACCCCGCCACAGAAGGCGGGGTTTTCAGGCAACCGTGTTTTAACTGCTGCTTTGTTTCAGGTATAACTGCCGGGAACCGGAGCCGGAAGCTCTTCCGCTCCGCCCGGACTCCCCTCTTCCACCTGGGGAGGCTGTTCCGGCTGAGTCGGCGGCGACGGAGACAGCTGGTTTTCGGAGGCCGGGGGCTGGCCGGGCCGCTCGGATGTGCCGAGAAATTTCAGCAGGGAACGTATCATGGTTTCCTGGACATCCAGACGGCGTCTGAGCTCGCCCAACTCCGTTTCCAATTCGCCTATTCGGCTCCGCAAGGCTTCCACTTCGGCGGCCTCGACCGGTTTGGCCACTGCCGTTTCCGGGGCGGACGGCTCGGCCATTACAGCTGGCGGCGCTATGGGTTCCGGCGCGAGTGGTTCCGTTCCGGCGGCCTGGTCCTCGGGCGCTGGCGCTGACGGCTGTTCAGGCGGAGCTGGTTGTTCCAGGGGCAGGACGGGTCCGCTTTCGGGCTGCGCCGCGACCTCGACGGCCGCCGTTTCGGGAGCGATGTGGCTTATACCGGCCAGAGTGCTGTCCAGGGCCGGAAAGACGGGCATCTGGTTACGTTCCAGGCCGATCAGGCCGATGACCATGGTCAGGGCCAGGGCCAGGGCCCAGTAGATGAAACCCCAATGGGTCTGGTATTTCTTACGTGTCAGGGTCCTGGTCTGGATGAGGATCAGGAGCACCACGCCCAAGGGCAGAGCAGCCTGAGCCATGAACCAGCCGGGCCGGAGGAAGGCGGGCCAGCCGGACATGAAACCGGGGCCGGTGAGGAACCCGTTGAAATCGGGCGTCTCCTGGATGAATCCAAACACCGGGGCCAGAACGGCATAGAGCAGCAGAGCGGTCAGCACCAGGGGCGGCCAGGTGAGACTTGGCCACAGGAGCCAAACGGTCAGCAGGGCGGCGGCCAGAGACAGGGCGAAAAAACCCATCAGGATGAAGCTTCCCGGCAGTCCCCATAATCCCAGGTCTGCCCGTCCGTACAGGACATAGGCGATGAACAGGACGGCGGATACCGCCAGGGCGGCCAGTCCGGCCTTGCTTTGCAAAGTTGTATGTTTCCAGAGAAAACCGATCAGGGCCGTGAAGATGACCGCCGCCGTGGTGGCTTCCAGCCGGAAAGGCAGGCCTTGCAGGTAGGTTTCCACGGTGAGCCCGATCAACACCAGTCCCAGCCCCGCAAGCAGGACCCAGTTCAGGGCCGACGACACTCCATGGGACCACGCTTCGGCCTTGGCCTCTTTCCGGTAGAAAGGCTGGAAATCTTCCTTGACCGGCTCGCCCTTGCCTGCCTGGTTTCCCGCCGGCTTTTCGTCGGGCCGGACAGGAGTCTCCTTCAAGGCCTCCCCGGACGGGGTCTCGTCCTCGGCGAAGCCATCGGCCGCGACCATACCTAAGCCTTCGGCCAGGGTGGTTTCATCTGTTTTGTCTTTTTCCACGGCTACTCCTGCTTTGATTCAGAGGTGAGGAATATCTGAAGAAAAGCTACCACACCGGCTCGCAGGGCGACAAGCGAAATCAATTTTCACCTGCGACGGCGGCCCGAACCGGTCCCGATGTACGCCGGGACTCGGGACTTGACAGGCGGACATGGCTTTCTTTGCTTGGCACCACCCCGATGCAAGTGTTATTCTTTTGGCATGTTTTTCCAATCTAAAATACTGTTTCCGCCGCTTATGGCGCCAGAGGTAGTTGGATGCCCCAGATACATAAGCCGTTAGGCCCCATTGATCCATGGCCGGTTGATAATTTCCGCATCGAGGAATCCTGGCGAATGTTCCGCATAATGGCTGAATTTGTCGACGGTTTCGAAGTCCTGAGTGCGCTCGGACCAGCGGTCAGCATCTTCGGTTCGGCCCGCCTTGATTCCACGGACCCTGTGTACCAGAAAACCGAAGCCATAGCCCGCGGACTGGCCCAGGCCGGTTTCGGCGTCATCTCCGGCGGCGGCGGCGGAGTCATGGAAGCGGCCAACAAGGGTGCGGCCGAAGCAGGCGGGCGCAGCGTGGGGCTGAACATCGAGTTGCCCCATGAGCAGAAACCAAATGATTTCGCCAACGTAAAATTGCATTACCGCTATTTTTTCGTCCGCAAGGTCATGTTCGTCAAGTATTCCGTGGCTTACGTCATCATGCCCGGCGGCTTCGGCACCCTGGACGAACTCTTCGAGGCGGTGACGCTCATCCAGACCAAGCGCATACGTCCTTTCCCGGTCATACTGGTGGACTCGTCCTATTGGGGCGGGCTGGTGGAATGGGTCAGAAAAACCCTTCTGGAACATAAAAGAATTTCGCCCGAAGACATGGACATCCTGCATGTGCTGGACGATCCTGAAGAGGTGGTCAAGACCATCCGGCGCACCGTGGTTCTGTAACTGTCAATTCCCGGCCCGGGTTTAGCAAATCCGGGCCGGACCAGCCGGACAAAGGGGGGTTCTTTTGCCGCCTCGGCTCGTCAACAGACTCGGCAAAACCTTCAGCCGCTGGGGTTCGAACGAACATCTTTTCATTTCCATCGTCGCCGTCTTTATAGGCGTTCTCGGCGGTTATGGCGCGGTTTTATTTCGTTACGCCATACAGTTCTTTCAAAGGCTTTTCTACGGCAACGCGGCCGAGTTCCTGGAAATAGCCGCATCCATTCCCTGGTATTACAAGGTGCTCATGCCCGCCCTGGGCGGGGCCGTCGTCGGCCCCATAGTCTACTTCTGGGCCCGGGAAGCCAAGGGGCATGGCGTGCCCGAAGTCATGGAAGCCGTGGCCATTCGGGGCGGACATATACGCGCCCGCGTTTCCGCCGTCAAAATCCTTGCTTCGGCCATATCCATAGGCTGCGGAGGCTCGGTGGGCCGCGAGGGCCCCATCGTCCAGATCGGCTCGGCCGTGGGCTCCACCGTGGGCCAGATTCTGAAAGTCTCCCAGGACCGCCTGCGAACACTGGTCGGCTGCGGAGCAGCGGCCGGCATCGCCGCCACCTTCAACGCCCCCATAGCCGGAGTCCTGTTTTCGGTCGAAATTCTGCTGGGCGAATTCGGCGTGGCCACCTTCAGCCCCATAGTGCTCAGCAGCGTCACGGCCACCACCATTTCCCGGCATTATTTCGGCAACTTCCCAGCCTTTGTCGTCCCCAAATACTCGGTTGTCTCCGTCTGGGAACTGCTCTTCTACGGAGTGCTCGGCATAGCGGCCGCCTTGGTCGGGGTTCTCTTTGTCATAACCCTTTACAAAACCGAAGATATCTTTGACCGTATAAGCCTTCCGCCGTACATAAAACCCATCCTGGGCGGTCTGGCCGTTGGAGGCATGATCGTCTTCCTGCCCCAGGTCTTCGGCGTCGGCTACGGAGCCATCAACCTCTCCCTGACCGACAACATGGCCTGGTGGATGCTTCTGCTGCTCATTTTTGCCAAAATAGCGGCCACTTCCATCACCATAGGCGGGGGAATGTCCGGCGGCATCTTTGCGCCTTCTCTTTTCATCGGGGCCATGACCGGCGGTTTTTTCGGCTATCTGGTCAATAGCTTCCTGCCGGACATGACGGCCAGTTCAGGCGCTTACGCACTGGTCGGCATGGGAGGCTTGGTGGCGGCGGCCACTCACGCGCCCATTACGGCCATTATCATCATCTTTGAACTGACTTCCCAATACACCATCATCCTGCCCCTGATGATTACCTGTATAACCGCCACCCTCCTGGCCACCCTGCTCAAGGACGGAAATATATACACCATCAAGCTCATGCGCCGGGGCATCAGGCTCCACAAAGGCCGGGAACAGAGCATTCTCCAGAACATCATAGTCCAGGACGTCATGCGCCGAGATGTCTTCGCCATCAAGGAAAGCTGTTTCCTGGCCGACATCATCAAGGCTTTCCAGGACCACAACGTCTCGTATCTGGAAGTCGTCAATGAAGCAGGGGAACTGTCCGGCATTATATCATTCCGGGATATCAGGCTGGTTCTGGGGGAGGAACAGTTGAGCCACCTTATTGTGGCTCAGGATGTGGCCACCAGCCCGGTGGTCACGGTTTCGCCTCTGGAAGACGCAGACACGGCCTTGCGCCGCATGGGCAGGACAGGGGTCAGCCAGCTTCCGGTGGTCGACCAGCATAACCTCAAAAGGGTCATCGGCACGGTTCACGAAAAAGACATTACCGCCGCCTATAACCGGGCCACGCTTTCAATTTCCCAGATAAAGCATGACAGCGAATAGCCTTTCAAGGGCTTTGAATGTCCCCTGAAAGGCTATTGCCAAAGCGGATTTTCCGTTAAAGTCTTTCCAGGCGCCTTTTCAGCCGAACCACGAAACGGCGGTCCATTTTGCGCATCAATCCGGCTGGCCCTGATTCGGCGGGTCCGGAAGCTGACGGTTGTTTCTCGGGGCCGGGAACGCCGAAGACGGAAATATCTTCCGCGCCCTGGCCGGTATTTGCCCCTTCATTTATCATATCCGGCATTCTGAACACGTTATTACCCCCTGGCCGTCTATATGGGGCAATTTCCGGGCCAAATGCCCAATTGCCGGACAAGCAGGTATTTAACAGTTGTTTTAGTATGTTAAGATATGTTTGACCGGATACGGCAATGAAAGCGGTCTGCAGCTTGCCGGCAAAACCTGCCGTCAGAGGCCATCAACCGTGCAAGCAAATGAAAAAGGACGGGTCCAATTCAGGGCCCGTCCTTTGTTAAGGTATTTGAAAGTCCTATTCTTCGGACTTCTTTTCGGTCTGGTCCACGGCCGCTTCAGCAACGGCTTCGTCCTGGACTTCAGGCTGCTCGTCCACAACGGGAGCAGCTTCGGTCTCGACGGGAGCCTTATCCTTCTTAGCGGCTTTCTTTGGCGCGGCTTTGGTTTCAGCCTTGGCCTCGGCGGCCTTCTTGGGCTGAGCCTTCTTCTTGGCCGGTTTCTTCTTGGGCTTCACCGCCTCGGCGGTATCCACAAGTTGAATCAAGGCCATTTCGGCTGCATCGCCCTTCCTGGGGCCTATCTTGACAATGCTGGTATACCCGCCGTTCCGATCCATGAACTTGTCCTTGATCTCGGAAAACAGCTTGTGGGTCACCGACTTCTTGGTCAGGACGGCCAGGGCCTGGCGCCGAGCGTGCAGATCGCCCTTTTTGGCCAGGGTAATCATCTTCTCGGCCAGAGGCCGAAGCGCCTTGGCCTTCGTGGTGGTGGTCCTGATCTGTCCGTATTCGAACAGACTGGTGACCATATTGCGCATCAAGGCCTTACGATGGCTGGCCGTCCGATTAAGTTTGGTCCCGGCTTTACGGTGTCTCATGACGACGATTCCCTTTTTTCCAGTTCTTCTCTCGGCGGGAAGTCCACTTTCAGGCCCAGACCCAGACCCATTTCGGTCAGGATCTCTTTGATCTCATTCAGCGACTTCCGTCCGAAGTTCTTTGTCTTCAGCATCTCGGCCTCGCTCTTCTGCACCAATTCACCGATGAGGTGTATATTGGCGTTCTTCAGACAGTTAGACGACCGGACCGAGAGTTCAAGTTCATCCACACTGCGGAACAGATTTTCGTTGAGCCTCTGTTCCGGTTTTTCGCGTTCTTCCTCCAGCGGTTCATCTTCCTCTTCGAAGTTGATGAAGATGGACAACTGTTCCTTGAGGATTTTGGCCGCATAGGCCACCGCGTCACGAGGCATAATGCTTCCGTCGGTCCAGACTTCGAGGGTCAGCTTGTCGTAGTCGGTGCGCTGGGCGACGCGGGCGTTGGTCACAACATTGTTGACCTTGCGAATGGGCGAAAAGATAGCGTCGATGGGCAACACGCCGATGACCTGGGCCTCATTCTGGTTCCGTTCGGCCGGCACGTATCCCTTACCCATCTTGACGACCATTTCCATTTTCAGGTCGGCGTCCTTAGACAAGGTGGCTATGTGCCGGTTCGGATTCAGGACCTCGACATGCCCGTCGGTGATTATGTCACCGGCCTTGACCAGGCCATGCCCTGATTTCTCTATCCGGATGGTCCGAGGCTGATCGTCGAACATCTTCAGCCTGACCTCTTTGAGGTTCAGTATGATGTCGCTGACATCCTCGACCACACCCGGTATGGTGCTGAACTCGTGGAGCACGCCTTCAATTTTGACCGAGACTATGGCCGCCCCTTGCAGGGATGACAACAGGACCCGGCGTAAGGCGTTGCCCAAGGTGATGCCGAATCCCCGCTCCAACGGTTCGCAGGAAAACTCCCCGTAAAAACGGTCGTTTTCGTCCGATTCGACTTCAACCTTCTTCGGTTTTATCAATTCTCTCCAATTCCTGTGCATGCCCACTCCTAAAAAATTAGGGAAAAGATTATATCCCAGCCCAGACTACTTGGAGTAAAGCTCGACGATGAGCTGCTCCTGAATGGGCATGGTCAGGTCTTCTCTGGTGGGGAAAGCCATGACAGCGCCGGCAAAGTTGTCTTTGTCAAGCTCCAGCCATTCGGGCACGCCCCTCCGAGCCACCGTCTCCAGCGATTCCAGGATGAACGGAACCTTGCGGTTTTTTTCCCTCAGACTGATCTTGTCGCCGACCTTGACCAGGAACGACGGGATATTGGTCTTACGTCCATTGACCAGGACCAACCCGTGGCGAACCATCTGGCGAGCCTGGTTCCTGGAAGTGGAGAAGCCCAAGCGGTAGACGATATTGTCCAGCCTGCGCTCCAGCAGCACAAGCAGGTTGGTGCCGGTGATGCCTTTCTGACGCTCGGCTTTTTCAAAATATGAGCGGAACTGCTCTTCCAGAAGGCCGTACATCTTCTTGACCTTCTGCTTTTCACGCAACTGAATGCCGTATTCGGAAACCTTTCCGCGGCGCTGTCCGTGCTGTCCCGGGGGATAGCTGCGACGCTCAAAGGCGCATTTGTCGCTGTAGCAACGATCACCTTTGAGAAAGAGCTTGGCGTTCTCCCGCCGGCATATCCGACAGACTGATCCGGTATATCTGGCCAATCCAGAACCTCCCTTTTGTTCTTACTAAACCCGCCGCCTTTTGGGGGGCCGGCAGCCGTTATGAGGAATCGGAGTCACGTCCCGAATAAGGGTCACATTGAAGCCAGCGGTCTGCAAAGCCCTAAGGGCTGCTTCTCGTCCGGCGCCGGGGCCCTTGAGGTAGACTTCGACGGTACGCATACCGTGTTCCATCGCCTTACGCGAGGCATCCTCAGCGGCCAACTGGGCGGCAAAAGGAGTGGATTTTCTCGACCCCTTGAAACCCTGAAGACCGGAACTGGACCACGAAATCGTGTTGCCCTTATAATCGGTAATGGTTACAATCGTATTGTTAAACGTCGACTGAATATGGGCAATGCCGCTAGGAATGTTTTTACGTTCCTTCTTCTTGCGGACCCTTTTCGCCTTAGCCATGATTCCTCCAGAACCTTACTTCTTTTTCTTGCCAACCACGGAGCGGCGAGGTCCCTTACGCGTCCGGGCATTGGTATGTGTCCTTTGACCCCTTACCGGAAGAGACTTACGATGTCTCAAGCCACGATAGCACCCCAAGTCCATCAGGCGCTTTATGTTCATCGTAACATCGCGACGCAAGTCGCCTTCAACCTTAATATCGGCGTCGATGACCTTTCTTATCCTGGTGATCTCGTCGTCGGTCAGGTCGTCTGACTTGGTGTCCCAATTCACTCCGGCGTTGGTCAGGATCTTCTGGGAAGTCGTGCGGCCGATGCCATAGATATAAGTCAAGGCAATCTCAATCCGCTTGTTCCTAGGTAAATCTATGCCTGCGATTCTGGCCAATGTTTCAATCCTCCCTTAGCGTCCTAACCTTGCCGCTGCTTGTGCTTGGGGTTCTCGCAGATAATCCTGACAACGCCTTTGCGCCGGACTATCTTGCATTTATTGCACATCTTTTTTACTGAAGCCCTAACTTTCATAACCAGTTTCCTAACGCCGGTCCGTTTTCCCGGCTTCTCGGTTCCGGGTGCTGCCGGATCCGGTCCATTCTGATACTCCAGTTCAAACCTTCCGGCGTCAAGTCTTTCCGGCCCTGACGGGCCGCACCTGGCACCGACAACAAATAATCACAGATCCCGCTCCCTTTTACAGGCCGGGACTGGCCTTATAATCACTTCACCCGGGCCGGCGCGTCCACTTCACAGGAACACCGGCCTGTTGCATCTTCACCGTTCGTCCGGAGCCGAGGCCCCGCCGATCCGCAGCCTGGGGAGAATCCCTCAGCCGAGGACCTTGACTATGCGGCCGAATATTTCATCGATCTTCCCAACGCCTTCAATGGGCCTGAGCAGGCCCTTCTTCTGATAGTAATCTATCAGGGGCTGGGTCTGATCGCCATAAACCTTGAGACGGTTGGAGACAGTCGCCTCGTTGTCATCATCCCGCTGGTACAGCTCGCCGCCGCACTTTCCGCATACTCCGTCCTTTTCGGGCGGATCGAACATGACATGATAGCCTTGTCCGCACTGGCGGCAAGTCCGGCGTCCGGTCAGGCGGCCCATGAGCTCTTCGTTCGCCACTTCGATGCTTATAACGTCATCGATCGACGAGCCCTGGTCGGCCAGAATCTTGTCCAAGGCCTGGGCCTGGGCCACCGTACGGGGGAAGCCATCCAGCATATACCCCTTCCGGCAGTCGTCCTCCTGAATCCGGTTGTTGATGATGCCTATGACCACCTCATCCGGAACCAGCTTGCCCGCATCCATGTATTTCTTGGCCTCAATGCCCAGTTCGGTCTGAGCTTTGAGATTTGCCCGCAGGATGTCCCCTGTAGATATCTGGGGAATGCCGTATTTGTCCACAAGTTTCTTGGCCTGAGTACCTTTTCCCGCCCCGGGGGGGCCCAACAAGATGATATTCATGGTCTCCTCCCTACCTCCGAACTCGTCCAGCCATACCTTTTTTCAAGAAACCTTCGTAGTGCCTGCTTAACAGATGGGTCTCTATCTGGCCCACCGTGTCAATTGCCACGCCCACCACAATAAGGAGAGCGGTTCCACCGAAGTAAAAGGGTACATTAAATTCCTGGATCAGAAACGTCGGCAGCACGCAGACCGTGGATACATAGATGGCGCCCCCGAAAGTGATGCGGGTCAGGACGCGGTCGATGTAATCAGCCGTCCGCTTCCCGGGACGAATACCGGGAATAAAACCACCGTATTTCTTCATATTATCCGCTACATCCACGGGGTTGAAAGTCACGGCCGTGTAGAAGTAGCAGAAAAAGAATATGAAGCCAACATAAAGCAGGTTATAGAGCCAACTCCCCGGAGACAGAGCCGCAGAAACCGATTCCACGAAGGGAATCTTGATGAACTGGGCTATCGTCGCCGGAAACATGATTATGGACGATGCGAAGATCGGCGGAATGACACCCGAGGTGTTGATCTTCAGGGGCAGATGGGTGCTCTGACCGCCCATTATGCGCCGTCCAACCACTCTCTTGGCGTACTGAACGGGGATTCTGCGCTGCCCACGTTCACAGTAGACGATTACGCCGATGACCGCGACCATGAAAACCACCATGAACAGGACGAAGATCGGTCCCATTTCGCCGGTGCTCATCATGCCGAAGGTGCCGACAATGGCCTGGGGCAGTCCGGCGACAATACCGGCGAAGATGATCAGCGAAATGCCGTTGCCGATACCGCGCTCGGTAATCTGTTCGCCCAGCCACATGATGAAGGCCGTGCCGGCGGTCAGCGTGATGACGGTCAGCAGGCGGAAGCTCCAGCCCGGAACGATGACGACCATCTGGCCGCCGGAACTCATGCCTTCCAGACCCACGGCAATGCCGAAGCCCTGGATGGCGGACAGTACCACCGTCCCGTATCTGGTATACTGCGTGATCTTCTTCCGGCCTGCTTCGCCTTCTTTTTTAAGGCGTTCCAGGTGGGGGACGACCACGGTCAGGAGTTCAAGAATGATGGACGCGGAAATATAGGGCATGATTCCCAGCGAAAAGACCGAGAATTGCCTTAACGCGCCGCCCGCAAACATATCGAACAGGCCCAGCAGTGTTCCACGGGAACCTTCGAAGAAGGCTCTCAGGACTTCGGCGTCAACCCCGGGAGTGGGAATGTGGACTCCAATACGGAAGACCGCAAGCATCGCCAGGGTAAAGAGCACCCGCTTCTTGAGTTCCGGAATCCGGGCTATATTTCCAAATCCGCCTAACAATGTATCACTTCACTATTACTTCGACCCTGCCGCCGACGGCTTCAACCGCCTGACGCGCCTTGGCCGAGACGCCGTGCACTTTGAGAGTCAGAGCCTTATCCACTTCGCCGTCACCAAGGAGCTTGACCATTGCGTCGGCGCTCTTGATGATTCCGGCAGCAGCCAGTCCCTCGGGATCGATGATGCTGCCCGCTTCAAACACGGCCAGGTCTCTCAGATTCACCAGGGCGAACTGTTTCTTGAAGATATTGGTAAAACCGCGCTTGGGCAGGCGGCGCTGCAAAGGCATCTGACCGCCTTCGAAGCCAGGCCTCTTACCGGAACCGGACCTGGAAAGCTGGCCCTTGTGGCCTCTTCCCGCAGTCTTGCCCGTACCGGACCCTTCGCCGCGGCCGACACGCTTTCTGGCTTTCTTGGCACCCTCGGGGGGCGTGAGATCATGCAGACGCATGGGGCTTACTCCTCAACCTGGACCAGGTGGACGACCTGCTGGATCATCCCCCTGATAACCGGGGTGTCCTCGTGGGTCACTGTTTTGTGCATCTTGGTCAATCCCAGCGCTCTCATGGTGCGGCGGTGTTTTTCCGGCCGACCGTTGATGCTGCGAACCTGAGTCACTTTTATCTGCTTGGACATTACTGATTACCTTCCAAAACCCCGGATTTGCTCCACGGGTACGCCGCGTTCGGCTGCCACTGTTTCGGCGCTGCGAAGCTGCCGTAAACCTGCCAGTGTGGCTTTGACAACGTTATGCGGATTGTTCGATCCAAGGCACTTGGTCAGGATATCCTTAATGCCGGCCGCCTCCACGACGGCGCGGACCGCGCCGCCGGCGATGACGCCGGTTCCCTTTGAAGCGGGCTTGAGCAGCACCCGGCCTGCGCCGAATTCTCCGACCACTTCATGGGGGACGGTCGTTCCGCTGAGGTCCACGGGCGTCATGTCTTTTTTGGCCGATTCAATACCCTTGCGGATAGCCTCGGGAACTTCATTGGCCTTGCCCAGACCTACACCGACCGAGCCCTGGCCGTCTCCAACCACGACAATGGCCGAGAAGGAGAAACGCCTACCGCCTTTGACCACCTTGGCCACGCGGTTTATAAAGACTACCTTGTCTATCAGTCCAAGCTCTTCCGTTTCGCGACGATACACCAGCGGTCCTCCTTAAAATTCCAGGCCGGCTTCTCTAGCCGAATTGGACAACGCCTGGACGCGGCCGTGATACAAGAAACCATTACGGTCAAAAACGACCTTGACTATGCCTTTGTTCTTGGCCTCTTGGGCTATGGCCTGGCCAACTAGCTTGGCCGCTTCCATCTTCTTGACATCTTTGACTTTGTCCCGGAGTCCCGGAGTCTCAGTTGATGCTGCGACCAAAGTCTGCCCGTTAACATCGTCGATGATCTGGGCATAAATATGTCGGGCGCTACGAAAGACGCAGAGCCGCGGCCGCTCCGGGGTGCCCCGAACCTTTCTGCGCACCCTCTGCCTTCTTTTCAACCGCGCTTCAGTCCGCGGGTTCATGTTGCCCATTATAGTACCCCTATTGTCCTATATCTGGATATTGTTAAAATCTATTTGGAGCCGGCCTTGCCGACTTTGCGCTGGATAACCTCTTCCGCGTACTTGATGCCCTTGCCCTTGTAGGGTTCGGGTTTGCGGACCGCTCTGATGCGCGCCGCCGTCAAGCCCAGGAGTTCCTTGTCATACCCTTCCAAGGTTATCCGGTTCTGCTTATCCACCGAGGCCGCGATGCCTTCGGGCAGGTTGAAATTGACCGGGTGTGAGTACCCGACAGTCAACTTGACCATCCCGCCATCCACTTCGACCTTGTAACCGACTCCGATAACTTCCAGGACCCGGGTGAAGCCTTTGCTGACACCATCGACCATGTTGGCGACCAAGGTGCGGGTCAGGCCCCAAATGGCCCGTGCTTCCCTGGAGTCGTCCACCGGAGTGACGGTCATTACGGATCCTTCGATATTCAGCGCCACCTTGGGATGGATTTCCCGCTCCAGAGTCCCTTTGGGGCCTTTCACCTGCAGGTGAGCCTCATGGTACTCAACGGTCACCCCTTTGGGCACCTCGATAGGTTTCTTTCCGACTCGCGACATTTGCTATCTGGTCCTTTCCAAGTAACTTCAAAGGCTGGCGGCCTACCAGACCGCGCAGATCATCTCGCCGCCGACGTTCTGCTGTTTTGCGTCGCGGTCCGTCATGACCCCTTTTGAAGTCGACAAAATGCCCACGCCCAGACCGGACAGCACCGGCGGGATCTCGCTGCTCTGCACATAAACCCGACGTCCGGGTTTGCTGACTCGCTTGATTCCCTTCATAACCGGGACGTTGCCCAGGGTGTATTTTAGGAAAACCCGCAGTATCCCCTGCTTCTGGTCCTTTATCAATTTGAAGTTCTTGATAAAGCCTTCATCTTTGAGGATACGGGCGATCGCCACCTTGACCTTGGACGACGGTATGTCAACCCGCTCCAGGCGGGCCATCTGCCCATTACGAATACGGGTCAGCATGTCGGCAATAGGATCGGTCATACTCATAATAAATCCTTGCCTCCCTACCAACTGGCCTTGGTCACGCCGGGGATTTCTCCGGCGAGCGCCATATTGCGAAAACATATGCGGCAAAGGTGGAACTTCCGGTAATAGGCTCTGGGACGACCGCAAATCGGACAGCGGTTGTAGCCCCGCACCTTGAACTTGGGGGTGCCATTTGCTTTGGCTATAATAGACTTCTTGGCCAAAACGTCCTCCTCTAGTTCTGCCGCCGGAAAGGCATGCCCAACTCGCTCAGCAGGAAGCGGGCCTCCTCATCCGTTTTCGCAGTGGTGACGATGCTGATATTCATTCCCTTAACCTTTTCCACCTTATCGAAATCGATTTCGGGGAAGATCATGTGCTCTTTCAAACCCATCGTAAAGTTACCGCGGCCGTCGAACCCGTTGGCCGAAATACCGCGGAAGTCCCTTACGCGGGGCAGCACGACATTGATAAGTTTGTCCAGGAAGTGGTACATCTTGTCATGGCGCAGTGTGACCATGACGCCGATGGGCATGCCTTCCCTCAATTTAAACGCCGCAATGGACCGGCGGGCCTTGGTGATAACGGCCTTCTGCCCGGCAATGGCAGTCAATTCCTCGACGGCAGCATCCAGTATCTTTATGTTCTGAATGGCTTCGCCGAGGCCCATATTCAAGACAACCTTGTCTATATGGGGCACTTGCATAGGGTTCTTGTATCCGAACTCCTTGACGAGGCGCCCCACCACTTCACTGCGGTAAATTTCCATAAGTCTGGTCATTTAATACTCTCCCAGGCGCCCTATTCGTCGAGGGTCTCTCCACACTTCTTGCACACCCTGACCCCGCGTCCGTCTTCAAGGACCTTGCGGCCCACGCGGACCGGGTCGGTGCACTTGGCACAGATCAACATCACGTTGGAGATGGGCAAAGAGCCCTCTTTCTCAATGATGCCACCGCGGGCGTTGGTTCCTCCGGGGCGGGTGTGGCGTTTGATCATATTGACCTTTTCCACGATGATCCTGTCCTTCTTCGGCAGGATCTTCAGGACTTTGCCAACCTTGCCCTTTTCCTTGCCCGAAACGACCATAACCCGATCGTTTTTCTTTATGTGATAATTCTTACTCAGCATGATCTATCCTTCAACCCACCACCTGGGCAGCTTCATCTTCGAGGGCGGCGGTTAGATAACCTCCGGCGCCAGCGAGATGATTTTCATGAATTTCTTGGCTCTGAGTTCCCTGGCGACCGGGCCGAAGATGCGGGTGCCTATGGGCTCCCCGGCATTATTGATCAACACGGCCGAGTTTTCGTCAAACTTTATGTAAGACCCGTCGGGACGGCCGACTTCCTTGACCGTGCGCACCACGACCGCCTTCATCACGTCGCCCTTCTTGACCTTGGCGTTCGGGATGGCTTCCTTGACCGACACGACAATGATGTCGCCGACGGAAGCGTAGCGGCGGCGCGAACCGCCCAGGACCTTGATGCAATACAGCTTCTTGGCCCCTGAGTTGTCAGCCGCATTCAATCTGGTTTCCGGTTGAATCATGGGTTTACCTCTATGCCTGCCGCTCGATAACCCGGCTCAGGCGCCACCTTTTGGTGCGGCTCAAGGGACGGGACTGTACGATTTCCACCTTGTCGCCGATATGCGCGTTGTTCGTTTCGTCATGAGCCACGAACTTTATACGGCGGCGGATATATTTCTTGTATGTGGGGTGCTGAACCATCCGGTTGACCTGTACGACAATGGTTTTGTCCATCTTGTCCGAGGTCACAACCCCAATCATTCTTTTTCTGTTACGAATCTCGCTCACGTCCTTAACCCTCACTGCGGACTTCCGCCCGCTCCTTCTCGCCGATGACGGTTTTGATCCGGGCGATGTCTTTCTTGGCCAGCTTCATCCGCATGGGATTCTCCAATTGGTTGGTCCCGTGCTGGAAGTTCAGGTTGAACAACTCCTGGCGCAGCTCGCGCTCGCGCTCAAGCAGTTCTTCCTTGCTCAGTTCCTTGAGTTCCGCCGGTTTCATAGCACCTCACCCCTCATGACAAACTTGCAGGGAAAAGGCAACTTCTGAGCAGCCAGCCCAATCGCCTCCCGCGCGATTTCCTCGGGAACACCGTCCATCTCGTACAGGATGCGTCCCGGTTTGATAACGGCCACCCATCCTTCGGGAGCGCCCTTGCCTTTGCCCATGCGGGTTTCGGCGGGCTTCTTCGTGACGGGCTTGTCGGGAAAGACACGAATCCAGATCTTTCCGCCCCTCTTGACGTGGCGGGTGATAGCCACACGAGCGGCCTCGATCTGCTGATTGGTCATAAAACCGCATGTCAACGCCTGCAGACCGAAGCTGCCGAAAGTGAGGGAAGACCCGCGCTGGGCTTTACCCCTCATTCGGCCCTTCATCTGCTTGCGAAATTTTACTTTCTTCGGGGCTAGCATTTACATAGCCTCCTGTATTTGCTGTTCGTCCGAAGTCAGCACCTCGCCCTTAAAGATAAGGACTTTGATGCCGATGATCCCGTAAGTGGTCCTTGCTTCGGCGAAGCCGTAGTCTATATCGGCTCTCAGGGTGTGCAGAGGCACACGGCCCTCGCGGTACCATTCCCGGCGAGCCATTTCCGCTCCGCCCAGCCGACCGCCGCAACTGATCTTGATCCCCTGGGCGCCGAACTTGAGAGCCAGGCTGACAGCCTTCTTCATGGCGCGGCGGAAAGCCACGCGGCGGAGAAGCTGATTGGCCACGTTCTCGGCCACCAACTGGGCGTCGACCTCGGGCTTGCGTATTTCCTGGATGTCGATCATGCAGTCGCGCTTGATCTTCTTTTCCAGCTCGCGGCGCAGGTTGTCTATTTCCGCGCCTTTCTTGCCGATGACGATACCGGGACGTGCGGTGTGGATACGCAGTTTGACCCTGTTGGCCGCTCTCTCGATTTCGATCTTCGAGACGCCGGCCTGCTCCAGGCGCTTTTTGACGAATTTCCTGATCTGCTTATCTTCGACAACCAGGGCGCCAAAGTCGCGCTTGGCGAACCATCTGGAGTCCCAGGTCTTTATTACACCAAGACGAAAGCCGATCGGATGTGTTTTCTGACCCAAACCGATATCCTCCTATGCCTCGTCCAAGACGATCGTTATGTGGCTTGTCCTCTTGTTGATACGGAACGCCCTGCCTTGGGCTCGAGGACGCCAACGCTTGGCCGTAGGACCCTCGTCAACGCTGATTTTTTTCACATACAGCGTATCCACGTCAACATTCGGGTTCTGTTCGGCGTTAGCCACTGCGGACTTCAACACCTTCAACAGGTACCCGGCAGCCTTTTTGGGCGTGAAGGTCAGTGTATTAATGGCCTTCTCCACGGGTTGCCCCTTGACGTTTTCCGCCACCAGCCGGACCTTACGTGGTGAAATTCTTATGTGTTTGGCCGAAGCCTTCGATTCCATTGTAATTCTCCTCGCCGAACGGCCCGGCTACTTCTTGCCCTTCAGCCGGGATTTCTTGTCTCCAGCATGGCCGTAGAAGGTCCGGGTGGGGGCAAATTCGCCCATCTTGTGTCCGACCATGTTCTCAGTCACGAACACGGGGATGAATTTCTTGCCATTGTGGACGGCGAAGGTCAGGCCCACCATCTCGGGGAGTATCGTCGAACGACGGCTCCAGGTCTTGAGAACCCGACGGTCGTTGGCCTCCTGAGCCCGAACCACCTTGGCCCAGATGTGATCATCCACGAAGGGACCCTTTTTTACTGAACGGGGCATGGGCCTACTTTCTCCTCTTAACGATAAACTTGTTGCTGTCCTTGTTACGCTTCCGGGTCTTGTAACCCTTGGTCGGAACGCCCCACGGAGTGCAAGGATGCCGTCCGCCGGAAGTCCGGCCTTCACCACCGCCGTGGGGGTGATCGACAGGGTTCATGACCACACCGCGCACGGTGGGCCGGCGTCCGCTCCATCTGGTCCGGCCTGCCTTGCCCACGGAAATGTTGGCATGGTCGGCGTTGCCCAGTTGGCCGATGGTCGCCTTGCACTCGGACAGGATGAGCCGCAACTCGCCCGAAGGAAGCTTAAGCAGGCTGTAACGGCCTTCTTTGGCCATGAGCTGAGCATAGGTTCCGGCGCCGCGGACTATCTGGCCGCCTTTGCCCAGGTGCATCTCTATATTGTGGACCAGGGAGCCCAGCGGAATGGCTCTCAACGGCAACGCGTTACCGGGTTTAATATCGGCCGTTTCACTTGATATGACCGAGTCCCCGACCTTCAGGTTCTGCGGAGCCAGTATGTAACGCTTTTCGCCGTCGGCATAATTAAGCAGGGCTATGCGGGCGCTGCGGTTGGGGTCGTATTCAATGGAAACGACCTTGGCCGGCACATCCACCTTGTCCCGCTTGAAATCTATACGGCGGTAACGGCGCTTGTGACCACCGCCGCGGTGACGGCAGGTGACACGACCGTAATTATTTCGACCGCCCGTTTTGGAGAGCGGCTCCAGCAAACTCTTTTCCGGCTCCGTCCGGGTAATGTCCTCAAAGCTGTTGTAGGTCTGGAACCTGCGGCCCGGAGATGTCGGTTTAACTTTTTTCACGCCCATGATTATCTACCTCTACCCGGCTATACGCCCTCAAAGAATTCGATGCGCTCACCGGGGGCCAGCGTGACCACGGCCTTCTTCCAGTCCGGCCGACGTCCGAGCCAACGGCCGACTCTCTTGCGCTTGCCATCGTAATTGACCGTCCGCACCTTGAGCACCTTCACGTTGAAGCTGCGCTCAACGGCCTGGCGAATCTCAATTTTGTTGGCGTCCGTAGCGACCTCGAAAGCTATCTGGTTTCCCATTTCCTTCTGAAGGCTGCTCTTCTCGGTGATGAGCGGCCTGTGAATTACTTTATGCGCCTCTCTCATTTGAGCAGCCTCTCTTCGATCTTGGCCAGACTGGGCTGGAGCAGGACCAGTTTCTGATACTTCAGCACGTCGTAGACGTTGAGACCGGGAGCCCGCAGGACCTTGTATTCCTTGACGTTCCGGCTGGATTTCTCCAGTTTCTCATCGACATCGGCCGTGATGATCAGGGCATTCTGCAATCCCAACTGCTCCATGATCTGGACGAAAGTCTTGGTCTTGATCTCAGCCAAGTCCATGGCGTCCACAACGATGAGCTCGTTGTCCTGCAGTTTGGCCGTCAGCGCAACCTTCAGGGCGCCACGGCGCACCTTTTTGGGCGGCTCGTAGCTGTAGTCCCTGGGATGCGGCCCGAATACGGTGCCGCCGCCGCGCCACACAGGCGACTTGCGGCTGCCCGCACGGGCCCGGCCGGTGCCCTTCTGGCGGTAGGGTTTGTGGGTGCTGGCCGAAATATCGGCACGGGTCTTGGTCGAAGCGGTCCCCGCCCGGCGGGAAGCCAACTGAGCGACCACCACCTCATGCAGCAGGTGCTGCCTGACCGGCACGTCGAAAATCTCAGCCGGCAGCTCGACCTGACCCACTTTTTCCTTCTTCAGGTTATATACGTCAACGACTGGCATGGTATCTACGCCTAATCCTTTTTGAGCAGAACGATGCTGTTCGTCGGCCCAGGCACCGCTCCCTTAACCAGGATCACACCGTATTCATCGCGAATATCGACGATTTCCAGGTTGCGGGTGGTCTGTCGCACGTCGCCGTAATGTCCGGGCATTTTCTTGCCAGGAAAGACCCTGCTGGGCCAGGCCGACGAGCCGATGGAACCGGGGGACCGATGGGTGGTGCAGCCGTGGGTAGCCCGACCGCCACCGAAACCGTGGCGCTTTATGACACCGGCAAAGCCCCGGCCCTTGGTCTGCCCGATGACGCTGATCTTTTCTCCGATTTGGAAAATATCCAGCGTGACCTCGCTGCCGGCATCGTACTGCTCGATGTCCTCAGCCTCAAATTCTTTCAACACGGCAAATTTGCCACCGCCAGCGGCGCGGAAATGACCGGCCAGGGGACGGGTGACCTTTTTGCGGTCGCCAAATCCAAGCTGAATAGCCTCGTAACCATCCGTTTCCACGGTTTTTTTCTGGACCACCGTGCAGGGGCCAGCCTGTATGACCGTGACCGGGATAGCGACGCCTTCGTCAAGGAAGAGGCGCGTCATGCCGAGTTTTTTTCCGATAAGTCCTTTGATCATCGTTCACTTCAAGCAGGGACCCTGACCGAACCCGAAGGCCCGGCCGGTCGCCTCGTCTAAAGCCTAATTTCCACGTCGACTCCAGCTGACAGGTCCAGTTTCATCAGAGCATCAACTGTCTGCTGGGTCGGGTCCAAAATATCCAAAAGCCGCTTGTGGGTGCGTATCTCGAACTGTTCCCGCGACTTTTTGTCGATGTGCGGGGAACGGAGCACCGTGTACCGACTGATCTTAGTCGGCAGCGGTATCGGACCGGCTATTCGCGCGCCTGTACGCTTGGCCGTCTCCACTATCTCCCGGGCCGATTGATCCAGTAGCTTGTGGTCATAGGCCTTGAGCCTGATCCTAATTTTCTGGCTGTTCATCATCATCATAGCCGGTCCCTCATCCTCCGCGCCTATTCAATTATCTCGGCGACGACGCCCGCGCCAACGGTACGGCCACCTTCGCGAACGGCGAAGCGAAGCTCTTTTTCCATGGCGATAGGCGTAATCAGAGAGACTTCAACGGATACGTTATCGCCGGGCATGACCATTTCCACGCCTTCCGGCAGGGTCACAACACCGGTCACGTCAGTCGTCCGGAAGTAGAACTGGGGACGGTATCCGGCAAAGAAAGGTGTATGCCGGCCGCCTTCGTCCTTGTTCAGGATGTAAATCTCGGCCTTGAACTTCGTATGCGGGGTGATCGAGCCCGGCTTGGCCACAACCTGGCCGCGCTCGACATCGTCACGCTTGGTGCCGCGCAGAAGGACGCCGATATTGTCACCGGCACGGCCTTCGTCCAGAATCTTGCGGAACATTTCAACGCCCGTGCAGACCGTCTTCTGGGTCGAACGGATGCCGACTATTTCCACGTCCTCGCCGACCTTGATTATACCGCGGTCAACACGGCCCGTGACAACAGTTCCGCGGCCCGAGATCGAGAACACGTCCTCGATGGGCATCAGGAACGGCTTGTCGATGTCCCGAACCGGCTCGGGCACGAAAGCGTCGGCCGCCGCCATCAGATCGATGATCGGCTGGCAGGACGGACAGCCTTCCTTGCCGCAACCGCATTCCAGGGCCTTCAAAGCCGAACCGCGCACGATCGGCGTGTCGTCGCCCGGGAAATCGTATTTCGACAGAAGCTCGCGGAGTTCCAGTTCCACCAGCTCCACCAGCTCTTCGTCGTCAACCATATCGCATTTGTTCAAGAAGACCACGATGGCCGGAACGCCGACCTGACGGGCCAGAAGGATATGCTCGCGGGTCTGGGGCATCGGGCCGTCATCGGCGCCGACAACCAGAATCGCGCCGTCCATCTGAGCAGCGCCGGTGATCATGTTCTTGATATAGTCGGCGTGGCCCGGGCAGTCGACGTGAGCATAGTGACGGTTCGGCGTCTCGTATTCCACGTGTGCCGTGGCGATGGTGATGCCGCGCTCCTTCTCTTCCGGAGCCTTGTCAATCTGATCAAACGCCACATAGTTGCCGCCGCCGTGTTTCGACAGACAAAGGGTAATAGCCGACGTCAGAGTCGTCTTACCATGGTCAATGTGTCCAATGGTGCCAATGTTTACGTGCGGCTTCTTCCGCTCGAATTTCGCTTTGGCCATCGCCAGTCCTCCTTGGTGGTCCTGACAAAATTATTTCGTAACTAATTTATTAAACTCGTTCACTATTCGCGGGACATTACTTCGCCCCAGACAGATTCGGGCATCGGCTCATAGCGGCCGAACTGCATGGTAAATGTCGCCCTACCCTGGGTGGCGGACCTGATGTCCGTTGCGTAACCGAACATTCTGGACAAGGGCACATCCGCGTCGATAACCTGGACCCCAGCTCTCGACTCCATGCCCCGGACCCGGCCCCGACGCGAGCTCAAGTCGCCCATTACGTCGCCGACGAACTCCTCGGGAGTGACAATTTCCAGTTCCATGATCGGCTCCAGAAGGATGGAGCCGGCTCTCTTGAGACCTTCCTTGAAACCGAGCGAGCCGGCTACCAAGAAAGCCTGTTCAGATGAATCGACCTCATGGTACGATCCGTCGTAAAGAGTGACTTTGACGTCGGTCACGGGGTATCCGGCCAGAGTACCCTTGGTGGCCGCCCCTGTAATACCTTCGCCCACGGCCTTGAAGTATTCCTTGGGCACGGTCCCGCCGACCACGGCCGTCTCATAGACAACACCGCTGCCGGGCTCCATAGGCTCCAAGCGCAGCCAAACGTGCCCGAACTGCCCCCGGCCGCCGGACTGCCGCACGAAACGGCCTTCCGCTTCAACCGTCTTGGTGATGGTTTCCCGATAGGCCACCTGGGGCTGCCCGACGGAAGCCTGCACCTTGAACTCACGCAGCAGACGGTCGACAATTATTTCAAGATGAAGCTCGCCCATGCCGGAGATGATGACCTGCGCGGTTTCCTCGTCGGTGCGAACACGGAACGAAGGATCCTCGGCAGCTATCTTGGCCAGGGCCAGGCCCATTTTTTCCTGGTCTTCCTTGCTCTTTGGCTCCACGGCTATGTGGATGACCGGCTCGGGAATATGGAGATTCTCCAGGACGACAGGACGGTTCTCCGAGCAGAGCGTATCGCCGGTAGTGGTCTTCCGCAGTCCGACCGCGGCGCAAATGTCCCCGGCCCAGACTTCCTTGATCTCTTCCCGCTCGTTGGCGTGCATCTTGAGCAGGCGGCCGATCTTTTCCTTGGAACCCTTATTGGCGTTATATACCTGAGAGCCGCTTTCGAGATGACCGGAATAGACCCTGAGAAAGGTCAGGTGTCCGACATAAGGGTCGGTCATCAGCTTGAAAGCCAGGGCCGCGAACGGCTCGCTGTCATCGGCCCGGCGTTTTTCCTCCACTCCGCTTTCATTCAATCCGGCGACAGCGGGAACATCCAGCGGGGAAGGAAGGTAATCCACAACGGCGTCGAGCAGAGGCTGGACGCCCTTATTCTTGAAAGCAGTCCCCATGAGAACGGGAACGCACTTGAGATCCAGAGTGGCCCTGCGAATGGCGGCGCGAAGCTCCTTGACGGGGATTTCCTCCTCGGCCAAGTAGCGCTCCATGATGCCATCGTCCACTTCCGAGAGGGTCTCAAGCATTTCGATCCGGGCCTTTTCGGCTTCTTCCCTGTATTTCTCAGGTATCTCGACGAGCTCATAGTTGTTCAGCGAGGCCTCTTCGTTATAAACAACGGCCTGCATGGTCATGAGATCGACGACACCGACAAAGGTGTCTTCCTGGCCGAGAGGCATCTGCAGCATCAGCGGAGTGGCGTTCAGGCGTGCGCGCATCTGCTGCACGCAACGGCGGTAGTCACTCCCGACACGGTCCATCTTGTTGATGAACGCGAGCCGCGGAACCCCGTAACGGTCAGCCTGCCGCCAGACGGTTTCAGACTGAGGCTGCACACCGCCCACCGAACAAAAAACGGCCACGACGCCGTCGAGAACCCGAAGGGAACGCTCGACCTCGATGGTGAAATCCACGTGGCCGGGCGTGTCTATAATATTGATTCGATGCTTGCGCCAGAAACAGGTGGTCGCGGCGGAAGTAATGGTAATGCCGCGTTCCTGCTCCTGCTCCATCCAATCCATGACGGCCTCGCCGTTATGGACCTCACCAACCTTAAAAGATACCCCGGTATAGTACAGGATCCTTTCGGTCGTAGTCGTCTTACCGGCATCGATATGAGCGATGATGCCGATATTACGATTCATATTTAACGGTACCAAACGAGCCAAAGGGAACCTGCCTTCACACCAGGATCTTCACCAGATCGGTCAGTTGTTTACCAACGGTAATGAGCAAAAGCCTTGTTGGCTTCGGCCATCCGGTGGGTGTCTTCTCTCTTCTTTACAGCCGAACCGCGGTTGGCGGCGGCGTCCATCAATTCAGCCGCAAGCTTGGCGTGCATACTCTTTTCACCACGGCTTCTGGCGTAGGAAATGAGCCAGCGAATGCTGAGGGCGGCGCGACGTTCGGGCCGGATTTCCACCGGGACCTGATAAGTCGAACCACCGACACGACGGCTCTTGACCTCGACCATGGGCTTGACATTGTCCATAGCCTTTTCAAAGACCCGGATGGGATCTTCATTGGTCTTCTGGGCGATCACGTCGAGCGCGCCGTACATGATACGTTCGGCCGTGCTCTTCTTGCCGCATTCCATGATGCCGTTGATAAACTTGGCCACCAGCCGACTGTTGAACTTAGGGTCGGGCTGAATCGATTTTTTTGCAACTACTCTGCGCCTTGGCATGGATTATACCTTACTTAGGCCTTTTGGCCCCGTACTTGCTCCGACCGTTACGCCGATCCTGGACGCCGATGGAGTCCAGAGTCCCCCTAACGATGTGGTAGCGGACACCAGGCAAGTCCTTTACACGACCGCCGCGAATGAGGACCACTGAGTGCTCCTGCAAGTTGTGCCCTTCACCAGGGATGTAGCTTGTGACTTCGATCCCGTTCGTCAGGCGCACACGAGCGACCTTACGGAGGGCCGAGTTCGGCTTCTTGGGAGTCGAGGTGTAGACCCTGATGCAGACACCGCGCTTCTGCGGGCAGGCTTTCAGGGCCGGGACAGCGTTCTTTTTACGCTGAATCTTTCTCCCCTTGCGGACCAACTGATTAATCGTGGGCATAAAACCTCGTCCTCTTGGAACTTTTTTCTGTCAAAACAAAGCCCTTTTCCGGCCCAAAACTCTCTCCGCCCGGAGAGGTCTTCGGCCCGCTAAGGGCCGCACAAGGAAACAATCTATTTCCCCAACGCGCTAAAAAGCCATTATGAACACATAGCGGTGCCATTTGTCAAGGACTTTTTATTTTACCCGACTAAGATATTGGCTTTCGCGCTGTCGGTTTCAAGCCGCCCCCTTATCCCGCCGGGCTGCTCCCGCTGATTAACGGCTCATTTCAAACCGTTAAGAGCAGCAGGCCCGTCCCCGGCGGCAGGGCGGCTCTGCCTCCGCTAGGCGGCAGCCTCCTCTGACCCGTCCAATATTTCCAGGTTGCGGTATCTGGGAAGACCCGAACCGGATGGAATCAGACGTCCCATAATCACGTTCTCCTTCAGACCGAACAAGTGGTCGATCTTACCGGCCATGGCGGCTTCAGTCAACACTTTTGTCGTCTCCTGGAAGCTGGCCGCCGAAATAAAGCTTTCGGTGGACAGAGACGCCTTGGTGATACCCTGGAGAAGGGGTTCGGCCACGGCCGGACGCTTGTTCTCGGCCAGCATCTTCTCATTGACTTCCTGGAAGATCCACTTGTCGACCTGCTCGCCGCCAAGGAAATCCGTATCGCCCGGATCGTTGACCTTGACCTTGCGCAGCATCTGCCGGACGATGACTTCTATATGCTTATCGTTGATCTTGACGCCCTGCAGGCGGTAGACCTGCTGAACTTCGTCCACCAGGTATTTGGCCAGTTCCTTGACGCCCCGTATGGCCAGGATGTCGTGGGGATTGGCCGAACCGTCCATCAGAGCCTCGCCGGCCCGGATGAATTCGCCCTCGTGAACGGAAACGTGCTTGCCCTTGGGGATAAGGTATTCCTTGGCCTCGCCGACTTCGGGCGTGACGATAACCTTGCGCTTGCCCTTGGTCTGCTTGCCGAAGGCCACGATACCGTCGATCTCGCTGATGACCGCGCATTCCTTGGGCTTGCGGACTTCGAAGAGCTCCGCCACGCGGGGCAGACCACCGGTGATGTCCTTGGTCTTCGTGGTCTCCCGGGGAATCTTGGCCAGGACTTCACCAGAGGAAACATCGTCTTTTTCCTGGCACATAATGATGGCGTTCAGGGGCAACGAGTACCTGGCCGGGACGCCTTTCTCGTTCTTGAGTACCTTGCCGTTTTCGTCGACAATGGCGATGCGGGGCCGAATCTCGGTATCCTTGTATTCGGTGATGACCTTGGAGGCCTTACCCGTAACCGGGTCGACCCTTTCGATCATGGTCTTGCCTTCCTCGATGTCGGCAAAACGGATACGACCGGAAACCTCGGTGATAATCGGCGTGGTGAAGGGGTCCCACTCGGCCAGCAGGGTGCCGGGTTCGACGGTCTGCCCTTCGGCCACGCGCAGGTGCGCGCCGTAGATGACCTGGTAGCGTTCACGCTCGCGGCCCTTGTCGCTGACGATGGAGACTTCGCCCTTGCGGCCCATGACGACCAGCTCGCCAGTGCTGGATTTGACCGTGTCCAGGTTGATGAAGTTCACCTCGCCGGGGTTGCGGGCAATGATCTGGGTCTGCTCGACGCGCCGGCTCGCGGTGCCGCCTATGTGGAAGGTCCGCATGGTCAGCTGGGTGCCGGGCTCGCCGATGGACTGGGCGGCGATGATACCGATGGACTCGCCGATCTCGATCTGCTTGCCGTGGGCCAGATCCCGGCCGTAGCACTTTATGCAGACGCCGATTTTGGTCCGGCAGGTCAGGCACGAACGTATGCGAATGCGGTCGATACCGGCCTCTTCCAGACGCTCCACGCCTTCCTCGTCGATCTCGTCGTTGGCATGAATGAGAATCTCGTCCGTGTACGGGTCGCGGATGTCGTCCAGAGCGGTTCTGCCCAAGACACGTTCGCCCAGGGGCTGGATGACTTCGCCGGCCTCGCGGAGGGACTCGACCCAGATGCCGTCCATGGTACCGCAGTCCTTCTCGGTGATGATGCAGTCCTGGGAGACATCGACCAGACGCCTGGTCAGGTAACCGGAGTTGGCCGTCTTGAGGGCCGTATCCGCCAGACCCTTGCGGGCGCCGTGAGTGGAAACGAAGTACTGCAGCACGGTCAGGCCTTCCCGGAAGTTGGCCGTAATAGGCTGCTCGATAATTTCACCGGTGGGCTTGGCCATCAGACCACGCATACCGGCCAGCTGCCTCATCTGGTCCTTGCTGCCGCGGGCTCCGGAATCGGCCATCATGAAGATCGGGTTGAAGCTGGTGACCAGTTCCTTGCCGCCATCGGCGGTTTCGTGTTCTTCCAGCGAAACTTCCCTCATCATCTCACCGGCGACCTCGTCCGAGGCTCTGGTCCAGATATCGACGACCTTGTTGTATTTTTCGCCCTCGGTGATGAGACCGTCGTTGTACTGTTCCTCGACCAGTTTTATCTCATCGGCGGCCTTCTGAATAATGCCTTCCTTACGGGCAGGAATAACCATGTCGGCCATGCAGATGGATATGCCTGCCTGGGTGGCGAACTTGTAGCCCATGTCCTTGAGTCGGTCGGCCAGCAGAACGGTCTTCTTGGTCCCGGCCTTGCGGAAACAGCGGGCGATGAGGTTCTTGACCTCTTTTTTGGTCATGACCCTGTTGACGCTGTCGAAACCGAGCTCATCGGGCACGATGTCGGAAAGAAGAACACGGCCGACCGTGGTTTCGACCTTGCGGCCATCATCGAGCCGGACGAAGATACGCGCCTGCAGGTCCACCTCTCCGCTGTCATAGGCTATACGGACCTCGGCGGGGCTGGAAAAACGCATCCCGTCGCCGCGTGCGCCGATTCTTTCCCGGGTCATATAGTAAATGCCCAGAATGATGTCCTGGCTGGGGACGATGATCGGTTCGCCGTTGGCCGGCGAAAGCACGTTGTTGGTCGACATCATCAGAACGCGAGCTTCGATCTGGGCCTCGATGGACAGCGGCACATGGACGGCCATCTGGTCACCGTCGAAGTCGGCGTTGAAAGCGGCGCAGACCAGCGGGTGAAGCTGAATGGCCTTGCCTTCGATGAGAATCGGCTCAAAGGCCTGGATGCCGAGACGGTGCAGAGTAGGAGCACGGTTCAGGAGAATCGGGTATTCCTTGACCACCTCGGAAAGGGTATCCCAGACTTCCGGAGTTTCCCGTTCGACCATCTTCTTGGCGCTCTTGATGGTCGTCACCAGGCCCTTCTGTTCCAGGCGCTGATATATGAAAGGCTTGAAGAGTTCCAGGGCCATCTTCTTGGGCAGACCGCACTGGTGGAGCCTGAGGTCCGGACCGATGACGATGACGGAACGGCCGGAGTAGTCGACACGTTTACCCAGGAGGTTCTGGCGAAAGCGGCCCTGTTTGCCTTTGAGCATGTCGGACAGGGATTTCAGCGGCCTCTTGTTCGGGCCGGTAATAGTCTTGCCCCGGCGGCCGTTATCGAAAAGAACGTCCACGGCCTCCTGCAGCATCCGCTTTTCATTCCGGATGATGATCTCGGGGGCGTTGAGTTCCATCAGTCTCTTGAGGCGGTTGTTCCGGTTTATGACCCGGCGGTACAGATCGTTGAGGTCGGAGGTGGCGAACCGTCCGCCGTCCAGGGGCACCAGGGGGCGCAGGTCGGGCGGCAGAACCGGTATGACGTCCATAATCATCCACTCGGGCCTGTTTCCGGAATCCCGGAAGGCTTCCACTATCTTCAGGCGCTTGACCAGTTTCTTGCGCTTGGCCTCGGACGAAGTCTCGGTCATCTCCTTGCGGAGCGTGACGGAGAGAGTCTCAAGGTCCAGTTCGGCCAGGAGCTTCTGAATGGCTTCGGCTCCGATACCGGATTCGAAGGCATCGCCGTGCTCCTCGCGGGCCTGGCGGTAGCGCTCCTCGCTGAGTATCTGCCCCTTCTGGAGAGGAGTGTCCTTGGGGTCCATGATGATATGGGACTCGAAGTACAGGACTTTTTCCAGTTCCTTCAGAGTCAGGTCCAACAGGTTGCCCACCTTTGAGGGAAGGCTCTTCAGGAACCAGATGTGGGCCACGGGAGAAGCCAGTTCGATATGGCCCATGCGCTCGCGCCGGACCTTGGACTGGATGACCTCGACGCCGCACTTTTCACAGACGACGCCGCGGTGCTTCATTCTCTTGTATTTACCGCAGTTACACTCGTAATCCTTGGTCGGACCGAATATCTTGGCGCAGAACAAACCGTCTCGTTCCGGCTTGAAGGTCCGGTAATTGATGGTCTCCGGCTTCTTGACTTCGCCGAAAGACCATTTGCGGATTTTGTCGGGAGAAGCCAGGGCGATACGAACCGCGTTAAAGGCGATCGGATCTTTCGGCTTCTGAAAATAGCTCAGGATGTCTTCCAAGATGACTCTCCTTGTCTCCGGTTAGGCTTCGATTGCTTTTGGGGTTTCGTCGTCCAACTCGAAGACTCCGTCAGGGGATTCCTCATCGTCTTCGAACATTTCCACGTCCAGGCCCAAGCTCTGCAGCTCCTTGACCAGGACGTTGAACGATTCAGGCAATCCTGCCTCGAGAACATTGTCACCCTTGACAATTTTTTCGTACATTCTGGTCCTGCCGGTTGTGTCGTCGGACTTGACCGTCAGGAATTCCTGCAGGGAATAAGCCGCGCCATAAGCCTCCATGGCCCAGACTTCCATCTCGCCCAATCTCTGGCCGCCGAACTGAGCCTTACCGCCCAGGGGCTGCTGAGTGACCAGCGAGTAGGGGCCGATGGACCGCGCATGAATCTTGTCATCGACCAAGTGGTGCAGCTTAAGCATATACATAACACCCACAGTGACGCGGTTTTCAAAGGCTTCACCGGACCGTCCGTCCCTGAGCCTGGCCTGGCCCACTTCGGATACTCCGGCTTCCCGGAGAAGAGCCCGTATCTCGTCCTCGGAGGCACCGTCAAAGACCGGGGTGGCCATATGAACACCCTTGACCGACCTCTGGGCCAATGCCAGCAGGTCGTCGTCCTCCAAGCCTTCGACGTAGTTTTTATATTCCTTCTCGCTCACTATCTTCTTGAGCTTGCGTTTCAGTTTCTCGCGGTTGAAATTATCGACCAGTTCACCGATCTGCTTGCCCAACTCCTTGGCGGCCCACCCCAGGTGGGTTTCCAGGATCTGGCCGACGTTCATACGCGAGGGAACGCCGAGGGGGTTCAGGACGATATCGACCGGGGTGCCGTCCTCGAAATAAGGCATATCCTCGTCGGGCAGGATGCGGCTGACAACACCCTTGTTGCCGTGGCGGCCGGCCATCTTGTCGCCCACCGACAGCTTGCGTTTCATGGCCACGTAGACCTTGACCATCTTGATGACGCCGGGAGGCAGTTCGTCGCCCTTCTTCATCTTGGCCAGTTTGCGCTCGAAAACCATGCGGATCGTATCGACCTGCTCGTTGTACTGGCGGATGATGCGGGAAACTTCCTCCTGAATGGCCCTGGATTTGTCCTCGGCCAAGCTGACGTCTTCCCAGAGAGACGGATGCAATTCCTCGATATTATCAAGAGTTATCTGGGCCTTGCGCTTGAGAAGCGAGACGCCCTTCTTGTGGTCGATAATGGGATTGTTCAGAGTCTTTCCAACCAGCAGCTTGGCCAGACGCCCCTGGGAAGATTTCAGGATGACATGTATCTCGTCGTCCTGGTCCTTCAGCAGTCGGTTAGCCTCGTCGTTTTCGATGCTCTGAGCCCGTTCATCCTTATCCACGCCCTTGCGGGAAAAGACCCTGGCGTCGATGACAATGCCTTCCACGCCCGGCGGCACCCTCAATGAGGTGTCTTTTACGTCGCTGGCCTTTTCACCGAAAATGGCCCTGAGCAGCTTTTCTTCCGGGCTGAGCTGTGTCTCACCCTTGGGGGTAATCTTACCCACAAGTATGTCTCCGGGCCTGACTTCGGCTCCTATACGGATGATACCCGCAGAGTCGAGATTGGCCAAGCTCTCTTCGCCCAGGTTGGGAATATCCCTGGTTATTTCCTCCGGACCCAGCTTGGTGTCCCGGGCCACGGTCTCGAATTCCTCAATGTGAACCGAAGTGAAAACATCCTCTTTGACCAACCGCTCGGAGACCAGGATGGAGTCCTCGAAGTTGTAACCGCCCCAAGGCATAAAGGCCACAACCACGTTACGTCCCAGGGCCAACTCGCCCAACTCTGTGGACGGACCATCGGCGATGATCTGGCCCTTGAGCACCCGGTCGCCCTTGTGGACGATGGGTCTCTGGTTGAAGCAGGTGTTCTGGTTGGTGCGGTGGAACTTGGTCAGCTTGTAGATGCGGACGCCGTAGCCGAAACCGTCGGCGTCTCCGTCCTGGTAGCGCAGAACGATACGGGAGGCATCCACGTCTTCGATAACGCCGTCACGTTCGGCCACGATGGTAACGCCGGAGTCGCGGGCCACGATGGCTTCGATACCCGTGCCGACCAGAGGCGCATCGGTCCGCAGCAAAGGCACCGCCTGACGCTGCATGTTCGACCCCATCAGGGCGCGGTTGGCGTCGTCGTGCTCTAGGAAGGGCACCAGGGACGCAGCCACCGAAACAAGCTGGTTGGGGCTGACGTCCATGAACTTGACCTCGGAAGGAGGCAGCATGACGAATTCGCCTTCAACACGGCTGGAGACAAGTTCTCTGATGAACTGGCCTTTCTTATCCAGGGGCGCGTTGGCCTGGGCGATGGGGTAGCTGCCCTCATCCAGAGCGGTCAGGTATTTGACTTCCTCGGTCGCCACGCTGTCCTTGACCAGGCGGTAAGGAGTCTCGATGAAACCGAAGTCGTTAACCCTGGCAAAGGTCGACAGAGAAACGATGAGACCGATGTTCGGACCTTCGGGGGTTTCAATGGGGCAGATGCGCCCGTAGTGAGTCGGGTGAACGTCGCGGACCTCGAAACCGGCCCTCTCCCTGGTCAGACCGCCCGGTCCCAGGGCTGACAGACGCCGCTTGTGGGTGATTTCCGACAGCGGGTTGGTCTGGTCCATGAACTGGGACAACTGGCTGGTTCCGAAGAACTCCTTGACCACGGCTGAAACAGGCTTGGAATTGATGAGATCGTGCGGCATGAGCGTCTCCACTTCCTGGAGGCTCATACGTTCCTTGATGGCCCTTTCCATGCGGACCAGACCGATGCGGTACTGGTTTTCCAAGAGTTCGCCCACGGCCCTGACGCGACGGTTGCCCAGGTGGTCGATATCGTCCACCGGCCCCTCAGTATCCTTGAGCTGCAACAGGACTTTGACAGCCTGAAGGATGTCTTCCTTGCGCAGCGTCTTGATCTCCAGATCCGCGTCCACGTTAAGGCGCAGATTGAGCTTGAGGCGTCCGACCGACGAAAGGTCGTAATGCTCGGGATTGAAGAAGAGATTCTGGAAGAAATTGTTGGCCACCTCCAGGGTAGGCGGGTTGCTCGGTCTGAGCTTGCGGTAAATGTCCAGAATAGCTTCGTCCTGGCTTTCAATTTTGTCCAGCAGAAGAGTATCGCGGAAAGATGAGCTGACATTGATCTTGTCAATGTACAGCAGTGTTATCTCGTTGATGCCCGCTTCCTTGAGGGTTTCGTAGACCGACTCGGTGAACTCTTCGTTCAGGCCGAGCAACACCTCGCCGGTAGCGGGATTGACCACGTCATGGGCAACGTAGCGTCCGTAAAATTCATCCACGCGCGCGGGAATCGTGCGCATATTGAGTTCGGCCATCTTCTTGACGGCGGAACGGCTGATTTTGCGGTCTTTCTTGACCAGGACCTTACCGGTGTCAGGCTCGACGATGTCGTCCTTGACCCTGTGGCCCAGGAGAAGCTCGGGATTGACCTCTCTGGTGACCCCGTCATCCAGGAAACGGACTATTTCCGTATCATAGAAGAAGTTGAGCTGCTCTTCGGCCGAATATCCCAGGGCCTTGAGCAACAGGGTGATGGGGAACTTGCGGCGGCGGTCTATGCGGACATACAGTATGTCCTTGGCGTCGAACTCCAGGTCGAGCCAGGAGCCGCGCATGGGAATGATGCGTGCGGAATAGAGCAGCTTGCCGGAAGAATGGGTTTTGCCCTTGTCGTGATCGAAGAAGATGCCGGGGCTGCGGTGAAGCTGGGATACGATGACCCTCTCGGTCCCGTTGATGATGAACGTTCCGTTAACGGTCATCAGAGGCAGGGTTCCGAAATATATTTCCTGTTCCTTGATGTCGCGGATGCTGCGGGCGCCGGTATCCTTGTCCAGGTCGTGCACAACCAAGCGCACGGTTATTTTCAGAGGCGCCTCGAAAGTCATGCCTTTGGCGATACATTCGTCGACGTCGTATTTGACTTCGTCAAAGCTGTATGTGACGAACTCCAGCGAAGACAGCCCCGAAAAATCCTTGATGGGGAAGACGCTTTTAAAGACACCCTGGAGTCCGACATCTTCACGCTCGTCCGGATTCACATCCTTTTGGAGAAAGCGGTCATAGGAATGGCGCTGCATCTCAATAAGGTTGGGCATTTCGGCTATCTGTTCGATTTTACCGAAGGTTTTCCGGATGCGGAGGTTTGTCGTCGGTCGGGCCATCTTGACTCCTTAAAAATTAAGTTGAAATGCAAATCACCTGTTAAGTCGGGGCCGCTTGCGCGGCCCCGCCGATAGTTGATTTACTTAATATCGACCTGACCGCCCGCCTCTTCGATCTTGGCTTTGATCTGCTCGGCCTCATCCTTGGAGACGGCTTCCTTGATCGGATTGGGGGCTTCATCGACCAGGGCCTTGGCTTCCTTCAGGCCCAGACCGGTGATGGCGCGGATCTCTTTGATGACCTGGATCTTCTTGTCGCCGGACGAAGTCAGGATGACGTCGAACTCGGTCTGCTCTTCGGCAACCGGAGCGTCACCGGCAACGGGCATGGCGGCCATGGCCATGGGGGCGGAAGCGGAGACGCCGAAGACGTCTTCCAGTTCCTTAATGAGCTCGGAGAGCTCCAGAACGGTCATGTTCTTGATGAATTCGATAACGTCGGCTTTGTTTATATCGGCCATTTTGTAATTCCTCCTAATTACTTTCGGAAAAAGTATTGAATCTCGGGGTTAAGCGGTTTGCTGTTCTTTCTGATCGCGAATCGCGGCCAGAGCATAAAGGAAATTCTGCGGGACAGCGGCCAGTACCCGGACGAAGCCGGTCGGGACCGCGTTCATGCCGCCCAGCAACTGGGCCAGCAGAACCTCCCTGGACGGCAGATCGGCCAGAGCTTTGATCTGGGCAAAGTTCAAGGGCTTTCCGCCCATGATCCCGCCTTTGACCACGAACTTGTCTTTGTCTTTGGCAAAGTCCACAAGGGCTTTGGCCAGGGCTACTGGGTCGGAATTGGTCATGCCGACGCCGTTGTTGCCGACCATCAGGTCTTTGATGCCAGTGAAGCCGACGGTGTCCGAAACGATCCGCATAAGCGTGTTTTTGACGACGTGATACTCGCCGCCCGCCTGCCGAATCTTGTTCCGCAAACCACTCATCGCATCGACTTTGAGTCCTTTGAAATCGGTCAGAATGACCGCCTGGGCTCCGGCAATGCGCTCGGTCAGCTCAGCAACGACTTGTTCTTTTTGCGTACGATTCAAATCTTCTTCCCTCCTTTCTCTTCCGCCTTGGTTTTATCTGACTTTCGGCCGAAGAGAGCCTTAGGGGGAATTCCCGCTGGTCTCGGCAGGCCTGTCTGGGTTTAACGCTCTGGCGCACCTGCTGTCTTTGACCCGAAAGTCTTAAAATCCGGAGCCAAACGGCAATAGTCCGTACATGGGACACTTGTGGCCCTTGTCCGAACTAACGCCCCGGATTGTTTTCTCTGTCCGTTCTAATACTTTTCGTGAGCGTCCGCCGCCTTTTCTCAGCTGGTGGTCAACTCTCTGACCTGCCCGGGATCAATCTTGATTCCGGGACCCATGGTCGTCGAAATCGAAATTGTCCTCAGATAGGTGCCCTTGCTTGTGGGAGGCTTAAGTTTCTGAATGACCTCGAAGAACGAAGCCATATTCTGCCTCAGCTTGTCGGGACCGAAGGAGACTTTTCCCATGGGAGCGTGAACGATGCCGTTCTTTTCCACCCTGAAATCAATCTTACCGGCCTTGAGTTCCTTGACGGCATTTGCCACTTCGAAGGTCACCGTGCCCAGCTTGGCGTTGGGCATGAGGCCGCGCGGACCGAGCACCCGGCCGATTTTGCCGACCGCGCCCATCATATCCGGCGTGGCTACGGTCTTGTCGAACTCCAGCCAGCCTTCCTTGATCTTTTCCACCAGCTCGTCGCCGCCGGCATAATCAGCTCCGGCCGCCAGGGCTTCCTTCTCTTTTTCGCCCTTGGCGAAGACCAGAACCCGGACAGTCCTGCCGGTGCCATTGGGCAGCACGCAGGTGCCGCGGACCATCTGGTCGGCATGGCGGGGATCGACGCCCAGTTTTACAGCTATATCGACGGTCTCGTCAAACTTGGCGTAAGACGTCTCTATGGCCAAGGCCAGACCTTCATCAAAGGTGTATTTCTTGGTCTGATCCACCTTGCCGAAAGACTCTTTGAATTTTTTCCCGTTGTAGGCCATATTGCTAACTCCTAAACCACTTCCAGGCCCATGCTCCGGGCTGTGCCTTCAATGATGCGGACCGCCGCACCTATATCATTGGCGTTCAGGTCCTCGAATTTGAGTTTGGCGATCTCTTCCACCTTGGACCGGTCAATCTTGCCGACCGTGGTCTTGCCGGGCTCCTGGGAGCCCTTGGCCAACTGGGCGTACTGCTTGAGCAGGACGGCGGCGGGCGGCGTCTTGGTTATGAACGTGAAAGACCGGTCGGCGTAGATGGTGATGACCACCGGTATGATGGTGCCGGACTGGCTCTGAGTCCTCGCATTGAAGGCCTTACAAAATTCCATGATATTGACCCCGTGCTGACCCAGAGCCGGGCCAACCGGAGGCGAAGGCGTGCCCGCGCCCGCCGGAATTTGCAATTTTACCTGGCCTATAACCTTCTTAGCCATTCTCCATCACTCCTTATGGCCCACCCGGCGCGCTTACCGCCTCCCGGATCCGGAACCATCATTTTATTATAAAATATAACGAGCTCAGACCTTGATAACCTGGACGAACTCCAGTTCCACCGGAGTGGCCCGCCCGAAGATACTGATCAGAACTCTCAACTTTCCTTTTTCTTCGTTTACTTCTTCCACTGTGCCGTTGAAATTACTGAACGGCCCCTCGACAACCTTGACCTCTTCCCCTTCCTCGAAATGGAACTTCGGCTTGGGCTTCTTGACCCCTTCTTCCATCTGGGACTTGACCCGCTCGACTTCCACTTCCGGAACCGGAATGGGACGGTTCTGGCCGCCGACAAAACCAGTGACCTTGGGAGTGCTCTTGACGATATGCCACGTCTCGTCGTTGAGCTCCATCCTTACCAGAATATAACCGGGGTAGAACTTTCGCGCCGTGGTTTTCCGCTCACCGCCCTTGGACAGTTCGACCACGGTTTCCGTGGGGACCAGTATCTCGGATATCTGATCCTGCCGTCCCAGTTTTCTGACGGTCTCCTCCAGGTTGGCTTTGACTTTCTGCTCAAACCCGGAATAAGTATGAACTATGTACCATTGATGGGCCACGCGCCTATTCTCCCCTGTACCGTCTGTCCGGCCCTACGGCAACAAAACCGCCAAGGCCCTGGACAGGATGACGTCTACGAGCCCCAGGTAGACCGCGATAATGACAACCAGAATCACAACCACTGAAGTGGAAGCCAGGGTCTCTTTCCTGGAAGGCCAGGTCACCTTTTTAAGCTCGATGCGGACTTCGCGGAAAAACTGACGGGCTCTGCTGAAAAAGCCGGGGCCCTTCTCCGCCGCCTTGGCGGCGGTTTTCTTCTTGGCCACAGCCTTTTTGGCCTGGTCCGAAGAATTCTTCGCGTCCACGGAGCCGGCTTTTTGCGCCGCGGCGACCGGCTGATCGGCTTCCCTGGCAGTGCTCTTTGTGTTTTTCGGCTTGGCCATGTTACTCCAGGTTCCCTGTTGAACCCTTTTAAAGCTGAGGCGGGACGGCGTCACCCCGCCGAATTAACTTATATGGCAGGCCAGGAGGGACTCGAACCCCCAGCATCCGGATTTGGAGTCCGGCGCTCTACCATTAGAGCTACTGGCCTGCACGCTGTCCCCGGAGAGCCGTAAACTTTCCGGGGGCTTGGAATACCTACTTGGTTTCCTTGTGAACCGTATGACGGCGGTCAAACGGACAATACTTCTTCATCTCCAGCTTACCCGGAGTGCGCCGTTTGTTCTTGGTCGTGGTGTAATTACGGCGTTTGCACTCGGAACACGCCAGAGTAATGATATCACGCATGGTATTCTCCCGCGCCTATTCAATTATCTCGGCGACGACGCCCGCGCCAACGGTACGGCCACCTTCGCGAACGGCGAAGCGAAGCTCTTTTTCCATGGCGATAGGCGTAATCAGAGAGACTTCAACGGATACGTTATCGCCGGGCATGACCATTTCCACGCCTTCCGGCAGGGTCACAACACCGGTCACGTCAGTCGTCCGGAAGTAGAACTGGGGACGGTATCCGGCAAAGAAAGGTGTATGCCGGCCGCCTTCGTCCTTGTTCAGGATGTAAATCTCGGCCTTGAACTTCGTATGCGGGGTGATCGAGCCAGGCTTGGCCACAACCTGGCCGCGCTCGACATCGTCACGCTTGGTGCCGCGCAGAAGGACGCCGATATTGTCACCGGCACGGCCTTCGTCCAGAATCTTGCGGAACATTTCAACGCCCGTGCAGACCGTCTTCTGGGTCGAACGGATGCCGACTATTTCCACGTCCTCGCCGACCTTGATTATACCGCGGTCAACACGGCCCGTGACAACAGTTCCGCGGCCCGAGATCGAGAACACGTCCTCGATGGGCATCAGGAACGGCTTGTCGATGTCCCGAACCGGCTCAGGCACGAAAGCGTCGGCCGCCGCCATCAGATCGATGATCGGCTGGCAGGACGGACAGCCTTCCTTGCCGCAACCGCATTCCAGGGCCTTCAGAGCCGAACCGCGCACGATCGGCGTGTCGTCGCCCGGGAAATCGTATTTCGACAGAAGCTCGCGGAGCTCCAGTTCCACCAGCTCCACCAGCTCTTCGTCGTCAACCATATCGCATTTGTTCAAGAAGACCACGATGGCCGGAACGCCGACCTGACGGGCCAGAAGGATATGCTCGCGGGTCTGGGGCATCGGGCCGTCATCGGCGCCGACAACCAGAATCGCGCCGTCCATCTGAGCAGCGCCGGTGATCATGTTCTTGATATAGTCGGCGTGGCCCGGGCAGTCGACGTGAGCATAGTGACGGTTCGGCGTCTCGTATTCCACGTGTGCCGTGGCGATAGTGATGCCGCGCTCCTTCTCTTCCGGAGCCTTGTCAATCTGATCAAACGCCACATAGTTGCCGCCGCCGTGTTTCGACAGACAAAGGGTAATAGCCGACGTCAGAGTCGTCTTACCATGGTCAATGTGTCCAATGGTGCCAATGTTTACGTGCGGCTTCTTCCGCTCGAATTTTGCCTTGGCCATCGCCAATCCTCCTTCATATGGAGTTAATCTCGTCAAGCCCGCGCCGACCATTCCTTGAGAACAGCCCGCCGGGCAAATAATCGAATGGAGCCCACGACCGGGATCGAACCGGTGAACCTCATCCTTACCAAGGATGCGCTCTACCTACTGAGCTACGTGGGCCCGAATCAATTCTCAAACATATTTTGAGAATCACCTATTCAATTTTGGAGCGGGAAACGGGGCTCGAACCCGCGACCCTCAGCTTGGAAGGCTGACGCTCTAGCCAACTGAGCTATTCCCGCTTATATCCGCCAGAGACTTGGAGGGGGTTGCGACAAGCACGGTTGTAGTTCATCGATTCCCCAAACAAAATCTCCTACACCCCGTCCCAGGGAAAGTGGTGGTGGGGGGAGGATTCGAACCTCCGAAGGCGTTCGCCGGCAGATTTACAGTCTGCTCCCTTTGGCCACTCGGGAACCCCACCATACTTCGGATATGCTTATGGTCCGGATGCCAAATATTCCGAACCTGAAATCAAAGAGCACTCAATTTGGAGCTGGCGATGGGACTTGAACCCGCAACCGCCTGATTACAAATCAGGTGCTCTACCATTGAGCTACGCCAGCAAAAACCCTCAGGGGGCCTTGGGGGGTTACCCCGCCGAGCGCAATTTTTGATTTTTACAACCTACCCTCGCGATTGTCAAGGGAAAAGGTTTCCGGGCCAGAGAAAATTTCGGCTTGGTTCCGCCGCGACCAGCAGGTCCAAACGGTCGAAAACGATCAGTATGCCTGCCAACATTATAACCGCCCCAACCAGGGCTCCGACCCAAAGACGCCAGAGCTTAGCAGTCTGGAAAGGAAAAATCAACAGGGAGATGACCATTCCAAGCAGATAAAGCGGCGACCACATCCCGGCCAGATAGCTCAGCAGCAGCAGCACGCCCTGAACAGTGTGTCCTTCCGCCGCGGCCAGAATCATGATGGACATCAGAACCGGTCCCACAAAGGGGCTCCAGACGGAAGCCAGGGCCAGACCCAGGACGAAAAAGCCCAGAAGACCGGCCAGAGGGGAACAGGGAGGTTCGCCCCGGCCCCAGAGAAAACGCGGCCATGAGGTCAGATGGAGCCCGAAGAGAATGACGCCCGCACCGCCCGCAAAGCGCAGATAATCCCTGCTTATCATGAGCTGCCGCCCCGCTTCCAGGGCAGGCAGGGAAGACAGGCAGAAAGTCGCCAGAAATCCCAGGGTAAAGGCCTGAAGGTTCAACATGTTCCGCCGGAGCATCCTGGAGCGCGGATGATCGCCGTCAAGGGCTTCGAAGCTGGACCCGGCGACGGCGGAAAGCAGACCGAGGGCCAAGGGCAGGGCGGCGGCCGTGAAAACGTTCAGGAAGCCCGAGGCCATGGCGTTCAGGATATCCGATATGGTGAGGCCAAACAATGGGTTCAACCCTGACCTGACTGACTGGACGATTCGCCGCCCGCTGTACCCTCAAAGGCCGCGCTCCGGACTCGGCCGGTCCGTTCTGTTTTCCGGTTCTTCATCTATTTTATCAGTGTTCCCACCGAAGGAAAACGGCTCCGGTCGGTATGCGGCAAAAAACGTGCGGCGGAAAACCGGTTCATGAGCTCCTGATTGACATTCATTTCCAGGTAAGTGAGTTTCCGCCAGATTTCCAGCACTTCACGCCTAGCGTCTTCGGAGACCAGGGCCAGTATGGCCCCCTTGAGGGAAGAGTTGCCCAAGGGAACGAAGCGTTCCAGGGGAATATCGGGAATCATGCCCACAGCCACGGCCATGCGCGGATCGATAAACTGGCCGAAAGTCCCGGCCACGAAAAAGCGGTCCAGGTCGGAGAACTGAAGGCCGACACTCTTGATAACCGTGCTCAGAATAGTGTACATGCCCGCCTTGGAGCGGGTCAGGATATCTATTTCTATCTCCGAAAGCAGAATAGGTTCTCCGTTGGCGGCTTCGGCTTCCGGCACGACGACAAAGGCCGGGCCTTCGTCGGTCTCCATCCGTTGCGGGTGTCCCGGCGGCAGGGTCAGCTTGCCCTGAAAATCAATGATTCCGGACAGAAACAGTTCGGCGAAAAGGTCGATCAGCCCGGAGCCGCAAAGGCCTCGGGGCGGTTGTCCGCCGATGGTCCTGTAGGTAAGATGCCGGGATTCCCGGTCTATGCGGACCTGTTCAATGGCTCCGGGCGCCGCCACCATGCCCATGCGGGCCACTCCGCCTTCCAGGGCCGGACCGGCCGCTCCGGCCGCCCCGATAAGCCAGTCCTTCTGCCCCAGCACGACCTCGGCGTTGGTGCCCACGTCAACCATCAGGCAAGGCTTGTCGTGGCTGGTCATCCCGGTAATCAGAATCCCGGCCATGAGGTCGCCGCCGAAGTACGACCCCTTGTTGGGCATGACCAGGACAGGGGCTTCCGGGGCTATATCCATCGATATTTCGTAGGCTTTCAGTTCCGGCGGCCGGTTCATGACCGGGACGTAAGGCTCCCTGATGACCGTCCGCAGAGGCAGGCCCAACAGGAAGTGGGTCATGGTCGTGTTCCCGGCCATAACCGAAGCGACTATCTGTCCGGTGCGCAGGCCGTTGCGGGAGCAGAGGTCCGCGGCCCCCCGGTTGACGGCCTGCCGCAGGCAGCCGGTCAGCTTTTCCATGCCGCCCGGCTGTTCGGAAAAATGGACCCGTGTCAGGATGTCCGCCCCGTATTCGATCTGGGGATTGGGCAGGGTCGTCTGGTCGACGACCTCCGGCCGGTCCAGATCGACCAGGGCCAGGACCAGGGTCGTGGAGCCGATGTCCACGGCCAGGCCATAGGCCGCCCCCGGTCCGGGAGAACTTTCCACGGCCACCAGGCGGCCACGGCCTCCCTCCACCCGGCAAGCCGCCCAGACACGGAAACCGGATTCCAGATATAAATTGTTCAGGCCGGAGGCCAAATTCAGCGGAAAGTCGAACCCGGAGGCCCCGGCTTCCTTTTGCAGGCTCCTGGCCAGACGGTCGGCCAGACCGGTATTGTCCCTCAGGGTCGGGCGTTCCAAATCCACGTTCCAGCTCCGGACCAGGGGGGTGTGGTCCAGGCCTGCCTGTTTGAGATCGAGTTTTTCGGCAAATCGCAGCATGGCGCTCGGCCTATCAAATATTCATTGCTTTGTCAACAAGTTAAACAACCGGCAAGCCACAGGTTTCCGCAGCTGGAACCGGATTCCAGAGGGGAGCATGACCGAAGCAGGCTCTATCATTAATAAGAAGCAATCCTTTCGGAGCTGTGAAAGAGACCCGCAATCCGTCCTAGCGGTCATACGGCACGGTCAGCGGCCTGATTCGTCCGGATTCGGGTAATGGTTGATTTCCACCGTGATGTGGCAGAGATCATCCAGACCGGAGAGAGCCTTTTTATAGAAATCCGGGGGCCGGGGATCGGCATCGACCAGGGAGATGATGGCCGAAAAATGGCCTGCCCCCACCCGCCAGACATGCAGATCGGCCACCCTGACGCCGGAAACGGATTCGAGCCTGTTCCTGACCTTGTCGGCCAGGCCCTTGTTGGTGGTCACATCCAGCAGGACGCGGCCGGTGTCCCGGGCCAGGCCCAGGGACCAGCGGGCGATGACGAAGGAACCGACCAGGCCCATGACCGGGTCCATCCAGACCCAGCCCAGGAAACGCCCGGCGGTCAGGGCGGCGATGGCCAGGACCGAGGTCAGGGCGTCGGCCAGAACGTGCAGGTACGCGGCCCGCAGGTTATGGTCGGAATGATGTTCCCCGGAATGTTCATGGTCATGGTCATGGTCATGAGCGTGGTGATGGCCGTGGTGGTTTTCCCGGAGCAGAAAGGCGCTTATGATGTTGACGGCCAGCCCCAGCACGGCCACGGCGATGGCCTCGTCAAAGGCAATAGCGACCGGGGAAAAAAACCGGGTGACGGATTCGTACCCCATGAGCAGGGCTATGCCGCCCAGGAGCATGGCGCTGCTGTAGCCCGTCAGGTCTCCGACCTTGCCGGTGCCGAAGGAAAACCCGGGATCGCAGGCATGGCGGCGGGCGTACCAGTAGCCGAAGGCTGTAATGGCGAAGGCGGCCGCGTGGCTGGCCATGTGCCAGCCGTCGGCCAGCAGGGCCATGGAGCCGAAAATGATCCCGGCGGCCACTTCCACAACCATGGTCACGGCGGTCAGGGCGATGACCAGGTAGGTCCTTTTCTCGTTGTCCCGCTGATTGGCCCCGAGGAACTGGTGTTCATGACACCAGGGCGAGATATCGGCGGGTTTGCTTTTTTCTGTTTCCGTCATAGGCGCTGAGTGTATACGAAGACCAGGGCGAGGTAAAGACCGGGTTGTCTTTTCGGCCATAAAAGGGTTGTTAAACCTGGTCAAACAGACTACAGTTGCCGGACTTGATCGCGGCTGTCTCAGAGCCTGAAAGCTCAGATACTTGCCGACTACCACGAAGCGAGCTGTTTTTCGACTTACGACGCGGTTATGACACGTAAACTGTTGCTGATAGGCTGGGATGCCGCCGACTGGAAAATAATCAATCCCCTGCTCGATGCCGGGCGGATGCCCAATCTGGAAAAGCTGGTCAATCAGGGCGTGATGGCCAACATGGCCACTCTCTATCCCGACCTTTCGCCCATGCTCTGGACATCCATCGCCACGGGCAAGCGCCCGTTCAAACACGGCATTCACGGTTTCACCGAGCCCGACCCGGCCCAGGGCGGAGTCCGCCCCATCACCAATCTTTCCCGCAAGACCAAGGCAGTCTGGAACATCCTGAGCCAGGCCGGGCGCAAGTGCAACGTCATCGGCTGGTGGCCTTCCCACCCGGCCGAACCTGTCAACGGCGTCATGGTCTCCAATCATTATCAGAAGGCCACCGGCCGTCCGGGCCAGGGCTGGGCCATGAAGCCGGGCGTGGTTCATCCGTCCCGGCTGATCCGCAACCTGGCCGCCCTGCGCGTCCACCCTGAACAACTAGATGAAGGACATATCCAGCCTTTCGTGCCCCGTGCGGCCGAAATAGACCAGGCCAAGGACCGGCGGCTGACCTCCCTGGCCAGCACCATCGCCGAATGCCTGAGCATCCGGAACGCGGCCCAGGCGGTCATGCACCACGAACCCTGGGATTTCACGGCGGTCTATTTCGACGGCATAGATCATTTCTGCCACGGTTTCATGCGCTACCACCCTCCCCGCCTGCCCTGGGTCGAGGAAAAAGATTTCGAGCTCTACCGGCAGGTGATAGAGAGCGGCTATATCCTGCACGACATCATGCTGGGCCATCTTCTGGAAGAAACCGACGCAGGGACTACGGTCATGCTGGTTTCGGACCATGGTTTCAAGTCAGACCATCTGCGGCCCCGGACGGTCCCGAGGGAGCCGGCCGGGCCTGCGGTCCAGCACCGCCATTTCGGCGTCTTCGTCATGAAAGGCCCCGGAGTGCGCCGGGACGAACGGATCGACGGGGTCAGCCTGCTGGATGTCTGCCCCACCATTCTGCGGGTCTTCGGCCTGCCCGTGGGCGGAGACATGGACGGCAAGGTTCTGCTCAACGCCTTCGAAAAACCATCGGAAGTCAGTTATCTGCCAAGCTGGGACCAGGAGCCCGGCCCGGCCGGACTTCACCCGCCGGACATGCAAATGGACCCCTTGGAAGCCCGCGAGGCCCTCAATCAACTGGTGGCCCTGGGGTACATCGACGCTCCCCCGGAAGACCGGGAAAAGGCCGCGGCCCAGGCCGTGCGGGAACTGGATTACAACGTGGCCCGCTCCTACATGGACGCCGGACGCCACGCCGAGGCCGCCGACATCCTGGAACGGCTTCTGGAAGAATGGCCGGACGAATACCGCTTCGGCCTGCAACTGGTCTCCTGCCAGCAGATACTGGGCCGCCTGGCCGAAGCCCGGACGGTGCTGGAAGAGCTCTTCCGGCGCAAGAAGCACAATGCCGCCGAGGCAGGGAAGAAGCTCAAGGAGTGGCACGAAGAGCACAAGGACGCAAAACCGGCGGACCTGTCCCAGGAAGAGCAGCGGGCCCTGCACGATCTGCAGGCCGAAGCCCAGAGCAATCCTTTCGCCCTGGAATACCTGATGGGTTCCCTGCTGCTGGCCGAAGGCGACCGGGAAGGTGCCCTGGAATACCTCAAGCGCGCCGAGAAGATCGACCGGTCGCAGACGGGCCTGCACCTGAAGCTGGGCGAAGTATATCTGCGGATGAAATGCTGGCCGGACGCGGAAAAGGAATTCCGCACGGTCCTGGAATCGGACCCGGACAGCGCTGCGGCCTGGCGGAGACTGGCGGAAACACTGCTGGCCGGGCGGCGGAACGAAGAAGCGGCCGAAGCCGCCCTGGAGGCCGCCGCCCTGGTCTACAACAGCCCCCAGGCCCATTATCTGCTGGGCACGGCCCTGCACCGGCTGGGAAATCTGCCCCAGGCTCTCGACGCCCTGCGCGTGGCCGTGCATATCAATCCCAACTACCCTGAAGCCCACCGCCGTATGGCTTACATCTTCCGCCACCGCCTGGGCGACGAAAGCCGGGCCGCCGAACACGAGGCCCTGGCCCGCCAGGCGGCGCAGACCATCAAGGGCCTGAAGAAGGGAGTCATCTCCCTGGACCAGTTCAGGCGCGGGGACGGGTTGCGGCCGGAATCGGATTCGGGTTCACGGGTAGAAACAGCTCCGGCGGCACTGGCGGCCGTCCCGCCCTTCGACCCGCGGGAGACCATCACCATTGTCTCCGGCCTGCCCCGCTCGGGCACCTCCCTGATGATGCAGATGCTGGCCGCGGGCGGCATTCCGGCTCTGACCGACGAGAAAAGGGCCGCGGATGAAGACAACCCCAGAGGGTACCTGGAGTATGAACCGGCCAAGGGCCTCCAGCGCGACTCGTCCTGGCTGGCTCAGGCCAAGGGCCGCTCGGTCAAGATAGTGGCCCAGTTGCTGCGCTTTCTGCCGCCGGACTTCGACTACCGCGTGGTTTTCATGGAGCGGGACCTGGAAGAGGTGCTCCGTTCTCAGGAGGCCATGCTGGCCCGCCAGGGACAAAGCGGGGCCAGGCTGGGCCAGGCCGCGTTGCGGCGGGTTTTCCTGACCCAGGTGGAGCGCATCAAGGAGATGCTGGCCATGAGGGGCATCCCTACAATTTTTGTCAGCTTCAACGACAGCCTGAAGAGGCCGGAGGCCAACGCGGCCAGGGTCAACGGATTTTTCGGAGGCATCCTGGATGAACGCGCCATGGCGGGAGTGGTGGATGCCTCCCTTTACCGGCAAAAAAAACGGACGAATCACGAATAAGGCAGTCATGCCGACCAGGTGGATTTCACCAAATCACCTTGGTTTCCGCACGCGAAGGCGATTTTTTCTGGTCCTGCCGATTTCTATTGCGTTAAAAGCCGTTGGTTCATTATTATTCGAATCGGTTTTTCTCTTCACCATCCTCTTTGTTCTGGCAACAACGGAAATCGAAGGAGGTCCTTCATGCAGAAAAGAAAAACATCCTCACTGGCCGGAAAACTGTCGGCTTATTCTCTGGCCGCCGGGGCCGTGCTGCTGGTCCCCCAGACGGGGCAGGCTCAAGTGGCCTACTCGGGGCCGCAGAATCTGGATCTTACGGCGTCGGTCAATCTGGATCTGGACGGAAACGGCGTTGATGATCTGAGCGTTTATTTTTTCGCCTATAATAACTTCTATGGCTATGTGATGTTCGACGGCAACAGTGTCAACAAGGTGGCCCGCGGCGCAGGCGGGATGGAAGACCTGATCAATTTTACCGCCGGGACCATCGGGCCGGACCTGGGGACGGGCCGGAGCTGGGCTTTCCTCGGGGTGCCCAATAGTTTTAATCACACCAATTACGGCGGCAACTTCAACGACACCACCGGCTATATGGGGGTGATGTTCAAGATCGACGGCCAGGACCATTACGGCTGGATCCGGTACACCGGCAAGGTCCAACCTTTCGGCGGAACCATCGTGGACTGGGCGTATGAAGACCAGGCCGGCACCGCCATCACGGTCGGCGACGCGGGCCTGCCGGAAGCCACAGCCTCGGCCGGACCGGACCAGAACGTCAATGAAGGGGCCAACGTGACCCTGGACGGCAGCGCCAGCACCGGGGCCGTGACCTATGCCTGGACCCAGACCGGCGGACCGGCCGTGGTCCTGTCGGATCCGGCTGCGGTGCAGCCCATATTCGTGGCCCCGGCCTGCGGGGCCGAGGGGGCGGAGCTGGTCTTCGAGCTGACGGCGGCCGGAAACGACGGTCTGGAAGCCACCGACACCGTGACCGTCAACGTGGCGGAAAACGGCATCGCCGAATTCCCGGCGGGCGTTGTCAGCGGCGTCTCCTCCACCGGGCGACCGGTTGGCATCGAAATGACTTCCGGCGGCGGCCTGATCCAGTGGGAGGCCGTGGACCCGACCGGGCTGCCCGGCGTGCCCGAATCCATGCCTTACGGACTGCTCAGCTTCAGAGTCAGAACCGACGTGGTGGGCGGCACGGTTCAGGTGACCATCCATCTGCCGGCGACAGCCCCCGAAGGTTACGGCTGGTGGAAGTATTCAGCCGCTTCCGGCTGGTCCGAGATGCAGGCGGCCTTCAACGAGGATCGCACCCAGGTGACCTTCGCGGTGACCGACGGCGGCGCGGGCGACCAGGACGGAGCGGCCGACGGCTTCATCACCGACCCCTGCGGCCTGGGCGGCGACGAACGTGCTCCCGAAGTCGTAGACATTTCCGGAAGCTCCGGGTGTTTCGTGGAGACTCTCAAAGACTGAGAACTGATTTCAGACAGACAGGCGGCTGCCCCTGCCCGGCAGGGCGCAGCCTTCACGATTTGAAAATCCCCGCCCCAGGTGGGGATTTTGTTTTTCCAGGCCGGCGTCACTCTCGGCTGCAGGTCTTTTTGAAGATCAGGGAAAGAATAAGAGGGTTGAGGTGAGGTTGTGTCTGCGGCGTGCTTCGCGAGGCCGCGAAGTGTTTTTTTCCTTGAGTGACGCTGGCTCGGCCTGGAGAAATGTGTGGGCCGGGCGGAAAGAAAGACCGCCCGGCCGGAAAACAGAAGGCTATTCGAACTCTTTGACCATCTCGAGGAACTTGTCCTCTTCGCCGCTCAGCATGTGGTAGCAGTGCTCGTCCAGGGGGAACTGGCCGGCCCGGACTTCTTCGCAGTACTGCTTGATGCCGTTGATGACCACTTCGGCCACGTTGCAGTATTTCTTGACGAACTTGGGCGTGAAGGCCTGGAACTGGCCGATGGCGTCGGAAACGATGAGGAGTTGGCCGTCGCAGAGCGGACCGGCTCCGATGGAGTAGACCGGGATGTTCAGCTTCTTGGCGATGAAGCCGCCGAGCTCGGGCGGAACGGCTTCCAGCAGCAGGAGCTGGGCTCCGGCTTCCTGCACGGCCAGGGCGTCTTCCAGGAGCAGGCGGGCGGCATCGGCCGTCCGGCCCTGAGCCTTGTGTCCGCCGAGCTGTCCGGAGCTCTGGGGGGTCAGGCCGAGGTGGCCCATGACTACGATACCGGCGTCAACGATGGCTCTGATCTGGGGGCAGACGCGCTTTCCGCCTTCCAGCTTGATGGCATCCACATTGGCTTCCTTGAGGAAGCGGCCGGCGTTTTCCACGGCTTTTTCGGTGGATATCTGGTAGCTCAGGAAAGGCATATCGCCGACGACGAAGGTGTTGGGTGCGCCGCGGCGGACGGCTTCGGCATGATAGATCATCTGATCCATTTTGACCGGAATCGTGCCTTCGTAGCCGTAAACACACATCCCCAGGGAGTCGCCGACCAGGATCATATCGATACCGGCCGCTTCGGCGAACTGGGCGGTGGGGTAGTCGTAAGAGGTGATGTAGGTGACTTTTTCACCGTTTTTTTTCATCTTGTAAAGATCAAGCAATGATTTCTTGGCCATGATTCATGACTCCTTCCCATTCCCGGCTCCGGGATGGTTTTTCCAGATGTTCAGTTTCCCGCGCCGGTTAATGCGCGGCAATATGGTTGTGGCCTGACCGGCGGCAAATCCTCGGCCGGATCAGGCTGCTGCTTTTTCTTCTTCGCGGCAAAGGGTGGCGGAAAGTTCCTCGGCCGCCTTTTTGACGCATTGGGCGAAACCCGGCTTGACCTCAGCGGTAATCCGGCCGACCGGCCCGGAAAGGCTCAACGAAGCCACCACCCTGTCGCGGTTGTCCTTGACCGGAGCGGCCACGCAGGTCAGGCCGATCTCCAGTTCCTCATGATCGAACCCCAGGCCGGCGGAGCGTATTTCATCAAGCTCGGCCTGAAGACGGCCCGTATCGGTGATGGTGTTGACAGTAAAGTAAGGCAGGCCGCGGGTCTTGATAATGTGATTAAGTTCGCGTTCGTTCAGGCCGCTCATCAGGACTTTGCCCACGCCCGTGCAGTGCAGGGGCAGGCGCTGACCGATCTCGGTGACCATCCGGATGGAGCGGGGAGAATCTATTTTGTCCAGGTAGAGGCACTGACCGTCGTCCAGGACGCAGAAGTGGGCTGTTTCGCCGGTATCTCCCACCAGCCTCTCCAGAAAAGGCCTGGCGGCCCGGACAAGAAAACTGTTGCGTCCGGCCATGTTGGCCAGCAAGTAAAGCTGACGGCCGAGACCGTAATAGTAACCGTCGCGGGACGAACGGGTTCTTTCCAGAAAGCCTTCGGCCTCCAGAGTGACGATCAGACGCTGAATGGAGCTGGGGTGAAACCCGAGGGCTTCGGCCATTTCCCGGCTGCTCCATTCCGCCTTGTTTGAATTGAAAAGCTTGAGTAGACGGGCTCCCTTGGCCAGGGACTTGACGCTGCCGCCTTGCTGCTCGGCCGTGGCCATCAGCAGGCCTCCCGGCCGTGTCCACCGCAGAGGCCAACCCGGAAGGGGTTGGCGGCCGGGCGGCCCGAGGAGAAGCAGGCGGGCCGCCCGGCCTCTAACGGCTCTCTATGATGGGAGGGATCTAAGCATGTCTCCGGGGAATCATTGAACAGCGGCATTACATTGTCCGCCGAATCGGCACTGGAGGTCAGGCTGACCGGTTCGCACGGATCGGGTTGTCTGGTTATTGGTCTTTTCCGGTGCATCATGCCGCGCTGTCTTTCGTCCCCTGAGCCCTGTTCAGGTGAGGATGCCGCCAGACGCGCCGGGTCCAACTGCACCCTGCCGCCTGCCAGCGCCTCAGTATATATTTTCGCGATGCGATATCACGCATCCGTATGTTGGATAATCTAAGCAAAGCTCTCCCTGCTTGTCAACCCATAATTCGCATAAAGATTTTACTTTATCGCATTGCGAATAATTTTCCGGTAAGCCCGGGCCGTTTGCCATGCCCCGGCCGATACATCAAAGGAAAAGCGTTGACGCCCAAGAGGCTATATAGGAAGATAAATTCAGTAACCGGGCTCCGCGGGGAAGCGTAACCACCAGGCCGCGGCCTTGATTTGTTTTCGCCACGGCTGATTCCAGGTCTTTCAAACCCGGCCGGACAGCCGGCCTTTCATACCGGGAGGGCGGCGGCTCATGGATGCCAGTGAAAAGTGGCGGGTGGTCCTCATCGACGACGAGGAAGACATCCGGGACGTTCTCACTCTGGCCCTGACCGATGCCGGGTTCGAGGTGGCTTCGGCCCACGACGGGAAAACGGGCCTGGAACTCTGCCGGGATTTTTCGCCTCAGATAGTCATCACCGACATACGCATGCCCGGAATGAGCGGCCTTCAGGTTCTGGAGCACCTGAAGGACTCCCGGCCGGAAACCGAGGTTATCGTCGCCACCGCCTTCGGCGAGATGGACGTGGCCATCAGGGCCCTGCAGCTTGACGCCTCGGACTTCATTACCAAACCCATCAGCGACCAGGCCCTGCAAATGGCTCTGAAGAGAGCCCGGGAAAGGTATTCCGCCCGCCAGCAACTGGCCGATTACACCCGGCTGCTGGAGCAGGAGAATGTGGAAACAACCCAGGAACTGCTCACGGCCATAGCCTTCCAGCGCGGCCTTATCGACAGCTCCATGGACGGCATAATCGGCTGCGACGGGACGAAGAAAGTGGTCACCTTCAACCGGGCCATGGAAAAGATGCTGGGCTATTCACGCTTTGAAGTCCTGGGGAGGATGGATCTGGCGGACTTTTTCCCGCCCGGAGGGGCTGACGAGGCCTTGGCGGCCATGTCCGGAAAGAGTCATGGCGGTCCTGGGCGACTCTTCATGTTCGAGACCCGGCTTCTGGCCGCCGGAGGCCAGACCATACCGGCGCAGGTTTCGGCCACGCCGATTGTCGAGCAGGGCGAGGCGGAGGGGCTGGTTCTTTTCTTACGCGATTTGCGGGACATCCGCCGCCTGGAAAGGGATATGGCCGATCAGGCCAGGATTCTTCATCAGGACAAAATGATGTCTCTGGGACGTCTGGCCGCCAGCGTGGTCCACGAAATAAACAACCCTCTGTCGGGGATACTCAACTACGCCAGACTGATGAGGAAAATCATTCTGCGCGGCCCGCTGTCCCCCGGCCATCTGGAAAAATTCCGAGGCTATCTGGACCTGATTGAAAGCGAAACCGACCGTTGCAGCCAGATAGTTTCGGGCCTGCTGGCCTTCTCGCGCCGTTCACAACCGGAATTCACCGAGGTGGACATTGAGGACCTCATCAGCCGCTCTGTCGCGCTGAGCCGGCACAAGCTGGAGATGTCCAACATCGAACTGGACCTGACCATGAACAGCAGCCCGCCCAAGGTTTCCGGCGACCGCAACCAGTTGCAGCAGTGCCTCATCAATTTGATATTCAACGCTATCGACGCCATGCCCCGGGGCGGCAGGCTGGGTCTGTCCGCAACCCTGGACGGGCCGCGGAAAGAGGTGGTCATCACGGTCAGGGATACCGGTTCCGGCATAGCCGACGCAGACCTGCCTCACATATTCGAGCCTTTTTTCACTACAAAACGCGAAGGTTACGGCGTCGGTCTGGGCCTTTCCACGGTTTTTGGCATCATCGAACATCACAATGGGCGGGTGGAGGTGGAGAGCCGTCCGGGCCAAGGCTCGGTCTTCACCATTCACCTGCCGGCTTCCGGTGGGTCTCATTGACCGGAGCCGAAGGCTTTCCGGGCAAGGCCTGGCGGGCCGCCGATGGTTGATTTAATTATATTAAAAGGTTAAAATCGAACCATATCGAATGGGGAATCATGACTATCCGCCCGCCTCACGAATTGAAACGGATGTGAACGGGCCAGCGGCCTTGCAGACCCGAACCGGAACTGACCGGCACGGGGTATCAGTTTCGTCTTGGGGAACTGCCGCAGAAAGGTGCTGCTTGCCGGCATGACCGACGAAAAACAGGCGAAATATTCCGGAAGAACCATCCTGACCGACCAGTGGCTGGCCATGCTGGATCTGCTGAAGACCGGAGCTTTTACCATTGATCTTCTAAGACGGATAACGGCCAGCAACCACAGCGCCCGGAACATGCTTGGGCTTCCGAACGAAAATCTCATCGGCCGGGACTGCCGCGAAGTTTTTCAGGGCGTCCCCTGCGGAGCATACTGCCCTTACGGGAACGATGTCAGGGAAGAGCCCGAACTGCTGGAGATAGAACTGAGCGACGAGGACGGCAACAGCCACATGGTCACCCGTCTCACCACTCCCCTGTATGACGGCCATGGCCGCCTGGACGGCCACCTGATCGTCCTCCAGGACCGCCCTTCCCTGGCCGACCTTATCAACCGGGTGAATTACGGGGAAAAAAGCCTGAAAATCATCCTGGACCGGCTGGACCTGGCTGTTTTCACCATCAACAGGGGCGGGCACATCACTTTTTTCAATGACGCCGCCGAATCCCTGACCGGCCGGAACCGCATCCAGGTGCTGGGCAAGTCCGGGTCGTATATTTTCGGCTCCGAGGACAATCCGGCCTGGCGAGATCTCAAGCAGAGCCTGGCCGAGGGCGCTCCGTTCAGCAGCAGCCAGATAAAAATCGCCACAGCCGAGGGCGAACCGGTGGAGGTCAAGCCGGACTTCATCCCTCTGACCAACAACAGGGAACAGATTGTCGGCGGCCTGGTGACCTTGCATGATCTGACCCTGGCTCTCCAACTGGACGAAGCCATCACCGGGCAGACCTCCTTCCACAAGATGGTCGGCAAGGACCCGGTCATGCGGCGTATTTTCGAAACCGTGACCCAGGTGGCCCCCAGCGACGCCACCGTGCTTATAGAGGGAGCCACCGGCACGGGCAAGGACCTTCTGGCCAAGGTCATCCACGCGGCCAGTCAGCGCCGGGATTGCCCCCTGGTCAAGGTCAACTGCGCGGCCCTGCCCCACAACCTGCTGGAATCGGAAATGTTCGGTTATGTCAAAGGCGCTTTCACCGGCGCGGAAAGAGACAAGCCGGGGCGCTTTCAGGAGGCTGAAGGCGGGACGATATTTCTCGATGAAATAGGCGACCTGCCCCTGCCTCTGCAAGCCAAACTGCTGCGCGTCCTGGAAGACCGTGAATTCTATCCTTTGGGCAGCCGCCACACCTGCAAGGTGGATGTGCGCATCATAGCCGCCACCAACCGCAACCTGGAAGACCTTCTGACCGACCGCCTCTTCCGCGAGGACCTGTTCTACCGCCTGAACGTCTGCCGCATAGAGCTGCCGCCCCTGAAACGCCGCCGGGCCGACCTGCCCCTGCTCATCCGGCTCATCCTGCGCCGCCTCTGCGCGGTCCGGGACCGCCGCCCCTTGGAGATCAGCGCCAAGGCCATGGAATTACTGCTCGGTTACGATTATCCGGGTAATGTGCGCGAGCTGGAAAACATCCTGGAGTACGCCGTGCTGACCTGCCAGGGGGACCGCATCATGCCCGAGCACATCCAGTCCTATGTCCAGACCAGGACGACGGCGGCCAGGACAGCGAGGGAATATCCGCCGGAATCCAGGTTTGCTTCCCAGGAGAGGCAACACATTCTGGACATACTTGACCGCCACCAGTGGCGCAGGAAGAGGGCGGCCCAGGCCCTGGGCATGGACCGGACGACCTTGTGGCGCAAGATGAAAAAGTACGGCCTGACGGCCTGACCTGTCCTTGGCCCGATTGACGTTGCATGATGTTGCATAGCGTTGCGCAACCTTGGTGCAAACGTACAAGTTATGTTATTTAACCTATTTAAGGCATTCATTGCCTCGTCATGTTGCAGCAAACTGCAACTAAACCCCTCGTCATATTTCCAGCCGCCGAGAGACTTCTTCAGCTTAACGTCTATATTTAATTAGACAATATTACTTAAACTCCGCATGGCACACATCCTGCTTTCTTAATAAGCGCAACGTTTAAACTGTAAATATCTTTAGTGCGTCCTCTGTCAACCAGACCAGGAAACAGCGGAGCCTCCGGGCCTCCCCGGGCTCCAGCCCTTGCAGAGGAGTTCATGACTGCCGCCGCTGGAAAAAAGGTCCTTATCGTGGACAGCGAGATGGACATGCGCATCTTCCTGGCGCGTCTGCTGGAGTCCGGGGGCTACAACATTATCATGGCGGCCGACGGCGAGGAAGGCATGGAAAAGGCCTCGCGGGAAAAGCCGGACCTGATCGTGCTCGATGTCATGATGACTCCCCAAGGCGGCCTGGAACTCTTCGACGATCTCAAACTGAACGAAAACCTCAAAAACATCCCGGTAGTGCTCCTCTCAACCCTTGATGAGCGCACCCTTCATCATCTGCGGGTCCTGCCCGTGGCCGCCAGGGATTGGAGCATCCAAAGGCCGGACGGCATTCTCCCCAAGCCGCCCGAAGCCGAGGAGTTGCTGGAAATGCTGCGCAACCTGGCTGAACCGGCTGCCAAGAGCCCGGAAATGGAGAAAACATGACTTTGCGGATAGGGTTTTACATCTGCCATTGCGGCGTCAACATCGCCGGGAAGGTGGACGTGTCCGCCGTGGCCGATTTCATTCGCGGGCAGCCGCAGGTGATCGCGGCAAGGGACTACAAGTTCATGTGTTCCGACCCCGGTCAGGAAATGATCGTCCGGGACATAGAGGAACTGGGACTCAACCGGGTGGTTGTGGCCTCCTGCTCGCCGCGTCTGCACGGTAAGACGTTCATGGGAGCCTGCCAGCGGGCCGGTCTGAACCCTTACTATTTCCAGATGGCCTCGGTCCGGGAACAGGTTTCCTGGGTGACCGAGGACCCGGAACTGGCCACGGACAAGGCCAAAAGTCTGGCCCAGGCCGCCGTGAACAGGGTCCGCCGCCACGAAAGCCTGCACGCGAGGCAGGCCAAGGTCCATCCCGACGTAATGGTGGTCGGCGGCGGCATTGCGGGCATCCAGGCCGCGCTGGACATAGGGGCTGCGGGTTACAAGGTCTACCTGGTCGAACGCCAGCCGACCATAGGCGGGCATATGCTTCAGTTCGACAAGACTTTTCCCACCCTGGACTGCGCCGCCTGCATCGGCACGCCCAAGATGGTCGAGGTGGCCCAGAATCCCAACATCGAACTCCTGTCATATTCGGAGGTCAAGGAAGTCAACGGCTTCATAGGCAATTACACCGTGACCGTCCGGCGTAAGCCCCGGTACGTCATCGAAGGCGTCTGCACCGGCTGCGGTGAATGCGCCAATGTCTGCCCGGTCTCCGTGCCCAGTGAATGGGACGAGGGTTTGAGCCTGCGCAAGGCCATTTACCGGCCTTTTCCCCAGGCCGTCCCCATAACCTTCTGCATAGACAAAAAGGACCGGGCTCCGTGCAGCACAGCCTGTCCGGCCGGTATAAACGTCCAGGGGTATGTCCAGCTCATAGGGCAAGGCAAGGACAAGGAAGCCATAGCCCTGATAATGGAACGCCTGCCTCTGCCCGGCGTCCTGGGCCGGGTCTGCCCTCACCCCTGCGAGACCCAGTGCCGCCGGGGGGAAGTGGACCAAGCGGTGGCCATCCGCGACCTGAAACGTTTCGCCGCCGACCAAGTGACCCAGGCCCGGCGGCCCCGGCCGCAGATCAGGAACAGAGAAGAAAAAATCGCCATCATAGGTTCCGGCCCGGCCGGTCTGTCCGCCGCCTATTATCTGCGCCTGGCCGGTTTTCAAGTCACCATCTTCGAGGCCTTGGATCAGCTTGGGGGCATGCTGAGGGTAGGTATTCCCGATTACCGTCTGCCTCCGGCCATTCTGAACCAGGAAATCGGCCACATCCTGGCCCTGGGAGTGCAGACCCGCACCGGTTCGGTTTTCGGGCGGGACGAGACTTTCGAGTCTCTGACCGGGCAGGGATTTTCGGCCGTCTTTCTGGGACTCGGCGCACACGGGGACCTGAAGCTCAGAATCGAGGGAGAAGAGGCCTCCGGCGTCATCAACGCCGTGGCATTTCTGCGTGAAGTCAACCTGGGGCGTCAGATTGATCTGGACTCCAGGGTGGTGGTGGTCGGCGGCGGAAACGTGGCCGTGGACGCGGCACGCGCCGCACGCCGCCTGGGGGCGGAACAGGTGACCATGGTTTACCGGCGTTCCCGCGAGGAAATGCCGGCTTATCCCGACGAGATCGAAGGGGCTCTGGCCGAGGGCGTGGAGATAAGGTATCTGACCGCTCCGGCGCGGGTTGCCGTCGAAGACGGCCGGGCGGTGGGACTGGAGTGCCTGGAGACGAGGCTGGGGCCTCCGGATGAAAGCGGACGGCGGCGCCCCGAACCGGTGGAGGGGTCGGAGCACGTCATCCCGGCCGGGACCATCATCCCGGCCATCGGCCAGAAGGTCGAAGCCCCCTGGGCTTCTCAGAATCCCGATCTGGCCTGGACCAGCCGGGGGACGGTCAGGGTCGATCCGGCGACCATGCAGACTTCAATGCCCCGGGTCTTTGCCGCCGGTGACGCGGTCACCGGACCGGCCACCGTGGTTGAGGCCGTGGGCGCGGGCCGCAGGGCAGCCGAAGCCATCCGGCGCTTCATCGACGGCGAGGACATGGCCGCCCGGAGCGCCGACGAACCTGCCCGGACCGAGGCCGGAGAGGAGTGGAATCCCATCCCGCCGGGCCTGCCCCGGCAGGAACGCGCCGCGCCCGAGCACCTTGACCCGGCCGTCCGGCTGAACGGCTTCGAGGAAGTGGAAAGACCTCTGACCGAGGCTTCAGCCCGGGCCGAAGCCTCCCGCTGTCTCAACTGCGGGGTCTGTTCGGAATGCCGGGAATGCGTCCGGGTCTGCGAGGCCAAGGCCATCGACCATCACATGAAGGCGGAGGAAATCAGCATCCAGGTAGGCAGCATCATCCTGGCGACCGGATACGACCTCTGGAATCCATCGCCCATGAAACAGTTCGGGTACGGACGGTACCCCAACGTTTTCACCAGTCTGGAATTCGAGCGCCTGAACAATGCCACCGGACCGACCGGCGGGCGGATACTGATGAAGGACTCGGCCGGCAATTTCACCAAGCCGCCGGAAAGCGTGGCCATCATTCACTGCGTGGGCAGCCGGGACGAGCATTACCATGAATACTGTTCGCGGGTCTGCTGCATGTACGCCCTGAAGTATGGGCATCTTATCCATGACAAGATCGGCCACGGGGCCAAGGTCCACGACTTCTACATAGACATGCGCTGTTTCGGCAAGGGGTATGAGGAATTCTACCGGCGCTGCCAGGAGGAAGGCATCAATTTCGTCCGGGGCAAGCCTGCGGAGATTCGGGAACAGGACGGCAAGCTGCTGGTCATCGGCGAAGACACTCTGGCGGGCAAGATATACAAGCTGCCGGTGGACATGGTCATCCTCTGCGCGGCCATGGAAGCCCGAGGAGACGCCACCGAAGTGGGGCGCACCTTCGGCATCAACCAGGGACAGGACGGCTTTTTCCTGGAGGAACACCCCAAGCTGGCTCCGTTGTCCACGGCCGCGGACGGCATCTTTCTGGCCGGGACCTGTCAGGCCCCCCGCGACGTGCCGGACACGGTGGCCCAGGCCTCGGGGGCGGCGGCCAAGGCCTTGTCCCTGGCCGCTCTGGGCGTGGTCGAAATCGCGCCGACCATAAGCTGGATAGACCCGGACATCTGCGCAGGGTGCCAGATATGCATAGGGCTCTGCCCTTACGGGGCAATAGAATTCGACCAGCGACGGGGTATTTCCGTGGTGAACGAGGCTCAATGCAAGGGATGCGGCAGTTGCGCCGGTTTCTGCCCCAGCGGGGCGGCCCGCTGCCGCCACTTCAAGAGCCAGCAGATATTCGCCGAGATTGACGGCATTTTCGACGCCATACACGCCGTGGGGCGCTGAGCGCGGGGAGGATCGACATGACCGAATTCGAACCGACTATTATCGCTTTTGTCTGCAACTGGTGCACATACACGGCCGCCGACCTGGCCGGCACTTCCAGGCTGCTCTACCCCATAAACGTCCGCCTGATAAGGGTCATGTGCACGGGCATGGTCGACCCCAAATACGTGCTCAAGGCCTTTCTGGAAGGGGCCGACGGGGTGCTCATCAGCGGCTGCCACCCTGGAGACTGCCATTACATCAACGGCAACTTCAAGGCCCGGCGCAGGGTCAAGCTGATGAAGGAGATACTGCCCCAGTTCGGATTCGAGGCCGAACGGCTCAAGCTGACCTGGATCGGGGCCAGCGACGGCCTGGAATTCGCCCATGTCGTCGACGGGCTGGTCCGGACGGTCAGGGAAATGGGGCCGACCCAGGCCCGGCGCACCATGGTCCTGTGAACAGAGGGGAGGATATGGCAATGGGCGAAGGATTCAAAATCGAGGTCAAGGACGGAGACATTCCGGATTCCCTGAGGGACTTTCTGCGTCTGATACTCAGCAACGAAGAAATTGATGCGGTTCTGACCCCTCTGCACCTGCCGGACAAAACAGCGGTCATGCCGGCTCTCGTCGCCGACCCCGAACGCCTGGATGCAGCCGATCCGCTGTCGCCGGCCTTTCCGTTGAACGCGGCCCGCCTGGCCAGCAGGCTGAGCAGACAGGCGTCCGGCGGCAAGGTGGCCGTAGTGCTCAGGCCTTGCGAAATCAGGGCCTTTATCGAGCTCATCAAACTCAAGCAGGGCAGTCGGGACGAGTTGGTCATCATCGGCCTGGACTGCCTGGGTGCTCTGACCAATGCCGATTTCAACCGGACGGCCGACGATGCGAACCTGACCGGACGATTCTATCAATCCGCCCTGGGCGACAGGTTGGAGGAAGACGGATTCCGGCTGGCCCCGGCCTGCCTGGTCTGTGAACACATAACACCTGAACAGGCCGATATCATGGTGGGTTTGTACGGGCAGGAACCCGGCGGCGGGCTTTTCGTCAAGCCGCTCACCCGGACAGGCGAAAAGGCCATGGAGGGGCTGAAACTGGCCCCATGCCCTGAACCGGGCGGACGTAAGAAGGCCATAGAGAGCCTTGTCGCCCGGCGGGTGCAGGCCAGGGATGAGATGTTCGCGGCCACTGAGGAAGCCACGGACAATCTGGAGAAGCTGACCACCTACCTGGCTTCGTGCGTCAACTGCTACAACTGCCGGGTGGCCTGTCCGGTCTGCTACTGCCGCGAATGCGTCTTCACCACCGATGTTTTCGATCACGACCCGGCTCAATACCTGCGCTGGGCGGTCCGCAAGGGCGTGGTGAAAATGCCCACGGACACGGTTTTCTACCATCTGACCAGGCTGGCTCACATGTCCACGGCCTGCGTCGGCTGCGGGCAGTGTTCCAACGCCTGCCCCAACGACATACCGGTCATGGAGATTTTCCGCACCGTGTCGCACAAGACTCAGCGGAGCTTCGGCTACCTGGCCGGACGCAGTCTGGACGAAGCGCCTCCGCTGTCGGTCTTTCGCGAAGATGAATTCAGGGAGGTGGTCGGGTTATGAAGCGCAAGACTGGCTCGGCCCTGGTGGTGGGCGCCGGGATAGCCGGTATCAGGAGCGCCCTGGATCTGGCCGAAACAGGTTATGGCGTCACGTTGATCGACCGGGCCGACCATCCGGGCGGACTGCTGGCCCAGCTTGACCACCAGTTCCCTTCGGACGCCTGCGGCATGTGCAAGATGCTGCCGCTGTTTGAAAAAGAGTCGGCTTCCCAGTACTGCCTGCGCAAGGGCCTGTTTCACGATAACCTGGAAATCAGGCTGGGGACTGAACTGACGGCGCTGGAAGGCGAGCCAGGCCGTTTTCAGGCCACCCTCCGTTCCCGTCCGGCCCTGATCGACCCGGTACGCTGCCTGGGCTGCGGAGACTGCGCCCAGGTCTGCCCGGTGGAAGTCCCGGATGCCTTCAATGAGGGCATGACGAAGAGAAAGGCCGTCTACCTGCCGATCCCCCACGCCATTCCCAATCCGTATATTATCGACCAGGAGGCCTGCACCCTCTGCGGGGAATGCGTCAAGGCCTGCCCGGTCCAGGCCATCAATCTCCACGACGAAGGCCGGGCCGCGTTCCGCCTGCTGGTCGTGGACGATGAACTTATCGTCCGGGATTCACTTAAGGAATGGCTTCAGGACGCGGGGTTCACTGTGGATATGGCCGGTTCCGGCGAGGAGGCTTTGGCCAGGCTGGCACAAACGCCCTTTGACGTGATGCTTTTGGACATCAAGATGCCCGGCATGGACGGCGTGGAAGTCCTCCGGCGGGCCAAGGAAGCTCATCCTGATCTGACGGTTATCATGATAACCGCTTACGCCACGGTGGACACCGCCGTGGAAGCCATGAAAATAGGTGCGCAGGATTATCTGATAAAGCCTTTCGACCCGGAAAAACTGGCGCCTATGGTGGAAAAAGTCTACCAGGATCTGAAAGGACCCGGCCGGGAGGTCAGGGAATTCGGGGCTGTGGTCCTGGCCTGCGGGACGGGCTTCGCCGACCCGCACGAGGTAGGAGCCCGATATTTGTATGGAAGCCATCCCAACGTGGTCACCAGCCTGGAATTCGAACGTCTCATCAGCGGAGCCGGCCCGACCGGAGGCCTGCTGCTCCGCCCGTCGGACCAGACGCCGCCGCGCCGCATAGCCTGGCTTCAGTGCGTCGGTTCGCGGGACATGCAGAGCGAGGCGGATTTCTGTTCGTCCATCTGCTGCATGTTTGCCATGAAGGAGGCCCGTCTGGCCGTGGAAAAACTGGGACCGGACCTGGAAACCGCCATTTTCTATATGGATATGAGGAGTTTCGGTCAGAGTTTCCAGCGTTACCGGGACAGGACAGAGGCGGAAGGAGTCGGCTTCCGGCGTGCCCGCATCCATACGGTGGCTCCAGACCCGGAAAGCGGCGGCTTGAGGCTTTCATACGCCGATCAGTCCGGTTGTCTGAAAAACGAAATCTTCGATCTGGTGGTCCTGTCCGTGGGGGCAAGACCGGCCTCGGGCACGTCTGATCTGGCGGAAATGCTTGGTCTGGAAGTCAATGCCTGGGGATTCCCCCAGCCCCGGGGACTGACTCCGGCCGTCTCCAGCCGGGAGGGAATATTTCTGAGCGGCTCTTTTCCGGGTCTGAAAGACATCGGCGACTCGGTCATCCAGGCCGGGGCGGCGGCCCAGAAGGCTTCCCTGACCATTCACAACGCAGGCGGCGGCCTGGCGCTGGAAAAACCTGAAGCAAGCGGACCTAGGGATGTGTCCCAGGAGATCCCGCGCACCCTGGTCGCCCTCTGCCGGTGCGGGGGCCGCTCCGTTCCTTCCCTGGACTGGGAGCGGGAAGCAGTTGCGCTGGCGGGCGACCCGGCAGTGGCCGAAACCATTATTATTGATGAACTCTGCACGGCGGCGGGCTGGGAAAGTCTGGCTAAACAAGCCGAAAAGGACCGGCCTAACAGGGTCCTGATCGGGGCCTGCCTGCCTTACGTTTACGCCCGCAGCCTCAAGGAATTAGGCATCAGGCTGGCTCTGGACCCCATCCTGCTGGATGCGGTCGATCTGCATACTTCCCTGCGGGGCGTAACGGATACCGGTACGGCCTCGAATCTTGTCCGGTCCCTTTTGGGCATGACTCTGGCCCGTCTCAAACGGGCCGATACCCGCCGTCTGCCCACGGCGCCGGTGACCAGGAAAGCCTTGGTGGTGGGCGGAGGCATTGCCGGATTGACGGCCGCCCTGGCTGTGGCCGATCACGGTTACCCGGTCGAGGTTGTCGAAACGGCCAAAGCCCTCGGCGGCAATCTGAGGTGGCTGACCCGAACCCTGGAAGGCGATTCCCTCCGCGATTTCCTGGGCAAGACAGTGGCCCGGGTGGAAAAGCATCCGCTCATAACGGTTCACATGCCGGCCCGGATCATCAGTTCAGCCGGGCGGGCCGGGAGTTTCCGCACGGTCATCCGCAATGGAGAAGAGAAGCCCCGGACCATCGAACACGGCGCGACCATTCTGGCCGTGGGCGGCGGCGAGGCTCCGGTTGAAAGTTACGGACGAGGGCAAATCCCGGCCGTGATAACCCAAAAGGAATTCGAAGAAAGGACGGGCTCCGGCGATATCGACCCGGCCGCCTTGCGAAACGTGGTCATGATCCAGTGCGCGGGCACCCGTGAAGAGCCCCGAAACTACTGCAGCCGGGTCTGCTGTCCCACGGCCCTCAGGCAGGCCTTGGCCATCAAGGAAAAGAACCCGGCGGCCTCGGTCTGGATACTCTACCGGGACATCATGACCACGGGTTTCGCCGAAACCTACTACACGCAGGCCCGCCGGGCCGGAGTGATCTTCATCAATTACGAGACAAGCGGCAAGCCGCGGGTGGAGCCTCTGTCCGGACACGCCCTGGTCACGCTCCGGGAACCGCTCTTGCAGAGGGACGTTCAGATTGAAGCCGACCTGGTGGTGCTGGCCGCCGGAGTAGTCCCGGCCCTTGACCGCAGATTGGCCCAGGCCTTCGGCGCGGAGCTTGACGAAGACGGCTTCTTCGAGGAAGCCGAGTCCAAGTGGCGGCCCGTCGATTCGCTCAAGGAAGGAGTCTTCGCCTGCGGCCTGGCTCATTCGCCCCGCCCCGTGGTTGAAACAGTGGCCATGGCCGAGGCGGCTGCTCAACGGGCTCTGCGCATCCTCTGCCGCGAGACTCTGAGGGTAGATCGTGTGGTCGCCAGAGTGAGGCAGGCTTTGTGCTCCCGCTGTGAACGGTGTCTGGACGCCTGCGCTTACGGCGCACGCCATATCGATCCGGAAAACGGCTCGGTCATGGTCGATGAGATCATGTGTCAGGGCTGCGGCGCGTGCGCGGCGGTCTGTCCCAACAGCGCGGCGGTTCTGACGGGTTTTGAAGACCAGGGCATGTTGGAGACCATCGAAACGGCTCTCAACACTGCTTTGGGATATTAGGAAGCGAGGTGCGGCGATGAGTGCGGTTCATCAGGATTCCCCGTCCACGGCCGATGTTCTCCTGGACCGGGTCCGGGAGATGGTGCTGCCGTGCCTGCAATGCGGGACCTGTTCAGGTTCCTGCCCCAATGAGTTCGCCATGGACTACACTCCAAGACGGCTCTGGCGGCTGGTCCTGTCCGGGGATACGGAAGAAGTCTTCAACAGCCGGACCTTTGCCCTCTGCTCGGCCTGTTACAGTTGCACCCTGCGCTGTCCGAGGGAACTGCCTCTGACCGAGGCCATGGCGGCGCTCAAACAGGCGGCGTCCAGGCTTCGTTCCAAGGCCTACCGGCCCAGCCTGGCTTTTTACGAAAATTTCGTCGGAAGCGTCCGCCGCCGCGGCCGGGTCAACGAGATGGAGTTTATGACTTTCTACTTCCTGGCCCGGATGAACCCGGTGCTGCCCCTCCGCTTCACCCCCTTGGGAATAAAGTTCATGATCCGGGGCAAGGTGACGCCAACCCTGCCGGGTCTGGGCGGAAGCAGGTCTCTTGAGCCCATCTTCAAAAAAATCGAAGAGATGGAGGCAGGGGAATGAAATACCTGTACTATCCGGGCTGTTCCCTGGAAGGAACGGCCAGGGAATACGACCTGTCGACCAGGGCTTTTATGGAAGCGGCCGGGGTGGAATTGCTAGAGGTGCCGGACTGGACCTGCTGCGGTTCATCGGCGGCCGAGACTGTCAGCCGGAGGCTGCCCCTGGCCCTGTCGGCCCGTAATCTGGCGCTGGCCGAACAAATCGGGGGAGGTCTGGACCTGCTGGTTCCCTGCAGCGCCTGTTACCTGAACTTAAAAAAGGCCGAAGAGGCTGTACTGCATAACGAAAAAGACCGGGAAGAAATCAACGAAATCCTGGGTGAGGTGGGCCTGTCCTGCAAGGGAGGGGTAAGGGTCAGGCATCTTCTGGACGTGCTGGCCACCGACCTGGGCGGCGCACGATTGGCCGAACTGGTCAAGCAGCCCCTGACCGGCCTGACCGTGGCCCCGTATTACGGCTGCCAGTGCCTGCGGCCGTACGCCGAGTTCGACGATCCCGAGGCTCCCACCTCCATGGAGCCGCTCATCAGGGCGGCCGGAGCGGAGGTCCTGGACTGGGGGTTGGCGGCCCGCTGTTGCGGCGCGTCCAATGTCACGACCAAACCGGAGGCCGGGCTGGAACTGGTCGCCGATATTCTGGAGGCGGCCCAAGGAGCTGACGCGGTGGTGACGGTCTGCCCCATGTGCCAGCTCAATCTGGAGGCCAATCAGAAACAGGCTTCCAGGCTCCGGGGCCGGGATTTGTCCGTGACCATCCTTTACCTGCCCCAGCTTCTGGGGCTGGCCCTTGGTCTGACGGAGAAGGAGGTCCGGATGGATCTCAATCTGGCGGTGCTGGATACTTTTCGCCGACGGAACGGCTGAGATCAAGCGGGAGGCTTTTTGTTTTTAAAGCTGAAAAAAAACATCTGGCAGAAACTGGTTTTCAAACTCATCCTGACCATGGGACTGACTCTGCTGCTCTGCATATCCGCTTGGTCTTACACCAGCATAAAGTACAAAAAACAGGAAACCATGAGCAACCTGTCGGCCGAAGCGGACCGCCTGAGCAACACCATCAAGCTGGGCACCCATTACGCCATGATGCTTAATTCCCGCAACGACATAGCGGAAATAATAAAGAATATCAGCCGTCAGAGGGACATAAAGGCCATCCGTATCTACAACAAGACAGGCCAGATAACCTACTCGAACAGTCCTGAAGAGATAGGCAAGGTCACCAACATCAAGGCCGAAGCCTGCTATGTCTGCCACAACACGGACCCGCCCCAGGTCCAGTTGAATCTGGCCGAAAGGACCCGCATTTTCCAGGCCCCGGATGGCACGCGCATGCTGGGCATACTCAGTTCCATCAATAATGAGCCCGGCTGTGCTTCCGCGTCCTGCCACGTCCACCCGCCGGACAAGAAGGTCCTGGGCGCCCTGGACATGGTGATGACGCTGGCCCCGGCGGAGTTTGAGATAGAGCAGTATCAGCAACGCACCATAGGTTTGAGTCTGCTGACCCTTCTGCTGACCACTGTGGCGGTGATAATCTTCATTCTCCGGTATGTGAATCAGCCCGTGGCCAGAATGATAGACGGGACCCGGCGCATCGCCCAGGGCCAGCAAGCGGTGGAGATCGATGTCGGCCGCGACGATGAAATGGGGCATCTGGCCAGAGCCATTACCCACATGGGCCTGGAGATAGAGCTTAAGCAGGCGGCCTTGAACAAACAGCGGGACGAGTATCAGAATCTTTTTGAAACCGTGCCCTGCCTTATCACTGTTCAGGACCGCGATTACAGACTGGTCAATTACAACCGCATGTTCGCCGAAAAGTTCGATCCGAGGATCGGAGATTTCTGCTACCGCGCCTATAAGGGGCGTGACCAGAAATGCGAATCCTGCCCGGTGGAAAAAACCTTTGCCGACGGCTGCTCACACAGGAGCGAGGAGACCGGCTTCAATCGGGACGGCTCCATTACCCACTGGCTGGTTATCACCTCCCCGGTCAAGGACGAATTCGGCCACACTCATTCGGCCATGGAAATCAGCCTAGACATCACCGCACGCAAGCTGCTGGAACAGGAACTGGAAAAATCGGAACAAAAATATCACGCAATTTTCAACAGCATACCCAATGCGGTCTTTGTGCTGAATGAAGAGACCATGCGAATACTGGATTGCAACAACAGCGTGGCCGCCGTGTACGGGTACAAAAAAGAGGAAATGGTCGGGAAGTCGTTTCTGGAACTGCACGAGCCGGAGGAAAGGGATCATTACGCCTGGCTCCTGAGAACCAAAAGCGTGCTCAATCAGGCCAAACAACGGCACATGAGCGGCAGCCGGCTGTACGTCAGCATCAGGATGTCCCCTTCCGAGTACGACGGCCAGAAGGTGCTCTTGGTCACTGCCAGCGATATCACCAAGCGGCTCGAAGCAGAAGAACAACTGGCCCAGGCCGGCAAGATGGCCGTATTGGGGGAAATGGCCACCGGCGTGGCCCATGAACTCAACCAACCCCTTTCGGTCATCAAGACCGTTTCCAGTTTTTTCATCAAGAAAATCAATGCCGGTCAGCAGTTAGAGACGGAAACCCTCAATGCCATGCTCCAGAAAGTGGACAGCAACGTTGACAGGGCGACCAAAATCATCACTCACATGCGTCTTTTCGCCCGCAAATCGGAAGTCAGGGCGGCCCAGGTCATGGTCAACGATGTGCTGGAGAGGGCTTTTGATATCTTCAATCAGCAGCTCAAAGCCAGGGGAATAGAGGTGGAAAGGAAGTTCGCTCCCAACCTGCCGGCGATAATGGCCGATCCGGACCGCCTGGAGCAGGTTTTTATCAACCTGTTGCTCAACGCCCGGGATGCCATAGATGAAAGGTGGGAAGGAAAGGAAGCCGAGTCCGGCGACAAGACCATTACCATAAGTACCCAGGAGGCCGAGGGAAAAATCATCGTGGAGATTCAGGATACGGGACCGGGAGTGGCTGAGGCTTACCGGGACAAGATATTCGATCCCTTTTTCACCACCAAGGAGGTCGGCAAAGGCACAGGGCTTGGGTTGTCCATCAGTTACGGCATCGTCAAGGACTGCGGCGGAGACATATGGGTAAAGCCGGGCAATGGCCCGGGGGCCTGTTTTGTCATCAGCTTCCCGCTCAGGAAAGAGGAAGATGATTCAGAAAAGCATTTTACTGGTTGACGACGAGGAGGACATCCGGCTGGTCCTGGGCGTGGCCCTGACCGACATGGGGTACAAGGTTCTGAGCGCCCAGAACGGCAAGGAGGGCCTGCGCATATTCCGGGAGTACCGGCCTCCTGTGGTGATAACCGATATAAAGATGCCGGATATTGACGGGGTGGCTCTTCTGAAAAAGATCAAGAACGAGGACCCTGACACGGAAGTGGTCATGATCACCGGCCATGGAGACATGGAGGTGGCCATACAGAGCTTCCAGTGTGCAGCCATTGATTTCATAACGAAACCAATCAATGTCGATGACCTGGAAGCCGCTCTGGAACGGGTCTTTGAGAAGATTACCGCCCGGCAGAAACTCCGGGACTATACCCAGTCGCTGGAAAGCCTGATTTTTGAAAAAACATCCCGGCTGGCCGATCTGCAAAAAATCATGGGCAAAGAAACAGGCACGGAACTCAGGGATGTGGTTCAACGATTCCAGAGTCTTTTCGACGATCTGCCCTGTCCCGTCGTGGTCATGGACCGCGATCTGTCATTGACGGCCATCAACAAACGCTTCCGGCAGGAATACGGCAACGCCGTCGGCTCCAGTTGCTATGCCGTACTCAAAAAAACCGATAAGCCCTGTCCCGACTGCCCGGCCATACTCACCATGGACACGGGAATGTCTCAGGAAGGGGAAGCGGAGATCATGACGGCCGAAGGGCAGCACCACGAAGTCCTGGTCTGGACAGCGCCCATCCGGTCGGCCGGGGAAGCCCCAAGCCATGTCCTGGTCATGTATACGGAAATGGCTCAGATACAGAAAGTCCACGACCACCTTTCCTCGCTGGGGCTGCTCATAGGCTCCATCTCCCACAGCATCAAGGGCATGCTAACCGGCCTGGACGGCGGCATGTATCTGCTTGATTCCGGACTTAAAAGGGATAATGACGAGCAGATAGAGGAAGGCCTTCAGATAGTCAGGCAGATGACCGGGCGCATTCGCAACATGGTCCTGGACGTCCTGCTTTTTTCCAAGGAACGTGATGTTCACAAGGAATCTCTCGCCGTGGATGTCCTGGCGGAAGACGTGGTCCGGGTGGTCGCGCCGTTGATGAAAGAGAAGGGAATCGCCTTTGATTTCAAATGCGATTCATCCGCCGGCTGTTTCGAGGCCGACGCCGGATTGCTGCGCACGGCCCTGGTAAACGTGCTGGAAAATGCGGCGGACGCCTGCGTGGATGATCCGGCCAAACAGAAGCATCACGTGGAATTCGAGGCCTCCGGCGACCCGGAAAAGGTTGTTTTCCATATCAAGGACGACGGCCGGGGCATGGATGAAAAAACAAGGTCCATGATGTGTAAACTGTTTTTTTCATCCAAAGGCAAGAAAGGAACCGGCCTGGGGTTGTATATTACAAACAGGACGGTGAGTCAGCACGGCGGTGAAATAAAAGTGGACTCGGAAATCGGACGCGGATCCCATTTTGAAATTACCATCCCCCGAACAGCCGGGGCTCAGGAGCTGAGGAGCCTGGAGCGCGAAGCTGAATAGAAACCAAGGCGCCCTGAAACAATCATCGAAAGGAGGCAGCTCATGGCCAAAAAGATATTGGTGATAGATGACGATCCCGTGGTGGTGAAGTACCTGACCGCCCTTTTCCGGGATAACGGGTATGAAACGCTGCAAGCCTCCGACGGGACGGAGGGGTTGAAAATTTTAAAGCAGGCCACTCCCGATCTCATCACCCTGGACCTGGAAATGGAAAAGCAGTGGGGTACGCAGTTCTACAGAACCATCAGCAAGAATCCTGAATACCAGGATATTCCGGTCATCGTCGTCTCCGGCATGCCTCGGCCGGACCTGTCCATCAAAAAGGCCGTGGCCGTGGTCCGAAAGCCCTTCGACCCGGATGAGCTGCTGAAGATAGTCCGTCAGCATATAGGCGAATAACAACAGGCCCGGGCGGTGATATCCCCCCGGGCTTTTTATTATTGATTCAAATTTCTCCCGCCATATCCATGTGAAGCCTCCTTACACATTCACACAGCGGTCCCACGGCTGCGCTCTGCTTTCCTTTCGGACGCTGCCCGCTTTGAAAAAACAAAATCAGCGGTTATACTACGGATGTTGTTGTCATTCCGGCCGGAAACCATTTTTCCGACACAGAACAGCTTATGGAGGTGACTTGTGAACGACATTTCCCAGACTTTGATGACCATGGTCAGTCTTTACGGGCTGAAAGTCGTCGGAGCGGTGCTGATCCTCATCCTGGGCCGCATCGTCGCGGGTATGGGGCGCAGTGTGGTCAAAGGCCTGATGACCAAGACCAGAACCGATCCGGCCGTCACTTCGTTTGTCAGCAGTCTGACCTTTTTTCTGCTCCTGACTTTCGCCGTGCTGGCGGCCTTGGCCAAGTTCGGCGTGGAAACGACCTCCTTTGTGGCCGTCATCGGCGCGGGCGGCTTCGCCGTAGGCTTCGCCCTGCAAGGTTCGCTGGCCAACTTCGCCGCCGGGGTCCTGATTCTGGTTCTGCGGCCCTTCAGAGTGGGCGACTATATTGAGGCCGCAGGTATAGCCGGGGCTGTTCAGGAAATCCAGCTTTTCACCACCATCCTCAGCACCCCGGACAACATCCGGATACTGGTGCCCAACGGCAAAATTTACGGGGATATCATCAAGAACGTCACCGCCAACGACACCCGGCGGGTGGACCTCGAGGTGGGAATAAGCTACAGCGCGCCCATAGGCCGGGCCATGGAGATAATCAAGGGGCTGCTGGACAGCGACGAGCGGGTTCTCAAGGAGCCGGAGCCCCAGATCGCCGTTGCCCAACTGGCCGATTCCAGCGTCAACCTGGTGGTCCGCCCCTGGGCCAAGAAAGAAGACTACTGGGCGCTCAAGTTTGATCTGAACCTCCGCATCAAGGAATCGTTCGACGCTCAGGGCATAGAAATTCCCTTCCCGCAGAGGGTGGTGCACATCGTCAATCCCGGCCAGAACTGACCGGCTTTCAGCATTTCAGCCTTTTCAGCGCCATGGCCGCCGGCCGAGGGCAAATCCCCGCAGCCGGCGGCGACTTCCGAGCCGCCTTGTTCAGGACGGCGACTGACCTTTCCCCATCATCACGCCGCCCTCCCGAAACCGCTGACATCAAACGTGTCCATAACATCCAGATGAGCCCGCACGGTTCTGACCATGACCGGATTGGCGGCAAAGGGAGGCAACCCCAGCCGCGAAGCCGTCCCGGGAGTCAAAACGGCCGGGTCTTCGACACCGGAGGCGCGAAACTCGTCCCGGACCGCCTCGTGAACCTTCATGACCCAGGCCAGTCCGTCCAATATGCGGGTCCTGATTTCCTCACCCCGGTAAACCTGCTCGTCCCAGGAGGAGTGCATGGTCTTGAGTCCTTTCAGATCGAGCAGGCGGAGCAGTGAATCCGAAGATGCCTTTACGTCATCGTAGATGGGCATCTGGCCCGGCTGGGGCAAGGCGTCTCCGGCCAGCAGCAGGCCATCCTCCTCGACCAAAAAACAGACATGTCCCGGTGAATGCCCCGGCGTGTGCAACACCCGGAGTTCAACGCGGCCGCAGGAGACCGTTTCCCCATCCTTCAGGAGTTGTCCCACGGGATTGCCGCCCTCAACCAATGAAACAAAACCGGGCATGGGCCTCTCCTTTGCCTGTCGCCGGGCGTCTTCAATCCAGGCCTGGTCGCCGGGATGAGCGGCCGTCCGGCAGCCGCTTTCGCGGAGAATTTCCGAGGCCCCGCCCATGTGGTCGGGGTGCCCGTGAGTCAGCAGCAAGCAGTCAATATCCGCCAATTCACGGCCCATGAGGGACAATTGCCCGGCCAGCAGAGAAACGGCCCCTTTGACGCCGGCATCAATGAGGCTGATCCGCTTTTCCGGCAGGATATACATATGGACAAAACGAGGCAGGATATGACCTGTGCTGAACGGCAGTTCGAAAGGGACTCTGAGAGCCACCACGTGTTCGGAAAGGCGCATTTTTATTCTCCTCTGAATCCAGGTTAATAAAAAAGGCCTTCCGGGTCGTCCCGAAAGGCCTGATATCACATAAGAATATATCTCGTTGCCTTACGGGGCCGGTTCTCCCTCGGTGATAATAATAATGGAAATCTCGGCCGTGCTTTTGGCCGAAACGGGGCAAGTTTCCGGGACAGAGGGGAGTTTTCCTGTGGAATCTCCGAAGAATGCGTTTATTTCCCGGTATTTGCAGCGCACGAAACAACCCCTTGCAGCAATATGGTCAAAGGGATGATAATTAAATGTAAGGCGGCGGGCAAGCTGTTTTTTCTTCAGGTTGTTTTTCCTGGATACCCCGTGCGATCATATCCGTCCCGCTTCCAACACTTGTTCAACAGGGGCTGTGGAAGCCGGAACACAGTAGACCTGGGTTAGGTTGTCAGACTTTTATGCTAACATGCGAAAACACCCACGGAAGTACGGTGGCTTGATGGATTATGCCCCAAAGATTTCCGGAGCCAGAATGTCAGCCCGGATAATAGCCAGACGCCTGTTGCTCAACGTCCTGCCGGGACTGGCCAGCATTATTGTCTTCGCGGCCACGGTGTATTGACTGGTCGTGCCGCACACCTGGGAAATGGCCGTGAACCAGAGCCGCGAGCTCACCCGCGAGCAGGTCAACACGGTAATCCACCTGCTGGCCAGCTATGACAGCCAGGTCCAGGACGGCCTGCTGTCCCTTCCAGAGGCCCAGGCCAGGGCCAAAAAAAGAGTGGCCAGCCTGCGTTACGGCCGGGACGCCAAGGATTATTTCTGGATTCACGACCTGCAGGCCCGCGTGCTGGTGCATCCCTATAAGCCGGAAATGGTGGGAGAGCTTCTCGCCAACGATAAGGACCCCACCAGCATTAACTATCTGCGCGAATACACCAAAGTCCCGGACAAGAATGCCGGAGGCCACATCCAGTACATGTGGCAGTTCAAGGACGACCCCCAGGCCAGAAAAGACAAGGTGTCTTATGTCAGGAATTTCGAGCCCTGGGACTGGGTTGTGGGCACCGGAGTTTATACGGATGACGTGCAGAAAGCCATCGCCGACATAACCAAACGGCTGTCCCTTGTCGGCCTGGGTACCCTGTTGCTGATTCTGTTCATCACCGCTTTCGTCATCGCCCGGGGCATTCGCCTGGATAAGGAGCGTGAATACCAGGAAAATTTTTTCCGGCGGCTCTTTGAAGAATCGCCGATCCCCATGATCATCACCGACGGCAAGGGACGGCTGGTCAGAACCAATAGCGAGTTTTCAGCGCTTTTCGGATATGCGCCGGAAGAAGCCGAAGGCCGTATGATCTCGGACATCATCGTTCCGGACGGCCTTCAGGAAAAAGCAGCCCGGATAAGGCAGGATATAGTCTCGGGAAAGCTCAAATTCCATGAAACGGTGAGGCGGACCAAAACCGGCGAGCAGATCAACGTCAAACTGTCGGGCACGGGCATCAGGCTGAGGGATGGTTCCTCAGGCATGATAGGCACATACACCGACATCACCGACAGGGTCCGGGCCGAGGGAAAACTCAGGCAGTCTGAAGCCGACTACCGCACGATATTCGACTCCAGCCACGAGGCCATTTTTGTCCACGACGTCGAAACCTCCCGCATAGTGGACGTCAACCGGCGCACGCTGGAGATGTACGGGTACGAAAAGGAGGAACTTTTACGGCTTGACCTGAAAGGAATCTCTTCAGGGCTTGAAGGCTTCTCTCCGGCGGATTCGGACAGGCGCCTCAAGGAAGCCGCCCAGAAAGGTGAACTGGCCTTTGACTGGCGCTCCAGGAGAAAAGACGGCCGGTTGTTCTGGACCTCGGTTCACCTGCGGAAAGTAACCATCAGCGGCCGGGAGTGCATTCTGGCCTTTGTGACCGACGTATCGGAAAGAAAGGCGGCGGAAGAGGAAAAGGCCCAACTGGAAAACCGGTTGCGGCACGCCCAGAAGATGGAGGCCATCGGCACCCTGGCCGGAGGCATCGCTCACGACTTCAACAATGTCCTGTTCGCCATCATGGGTTATGCGGAGCTGGCCGAAAGAAAGCTCAAGGAAGAGTCTTTATTGGCCAACTACCTGCTTCAGATAAAAAAGGCCTCGGAAAGGGCCCGGGAGCTGGTGCAGCAGATACTCACTTTCAGCCGGCAGACCGAGCACAGGAATCAGCCGCTGAAAATCAATGCAGTCATCAAGGAGGCCGCCAAGCTCATCAGGTCCACCATACCGACGACCATAGAAATGAAGCTGCAACTTGACGATTCCGATCCGGCCGTCTATTCGGACCCGACCAGTCTGCACCAGATTGTCATGAACCTGTGTTCCAATGCGGCCCAAGCCATGGGAAACCAAGGCGGTCTCCTGACCCTGGAGCTGAAGGCCGTCGACCTGGACGGACGGACAGCGGGAGGTTTGCCCGATCTGCCGCCGGGACCCTATGTCCAGCTCAAGGTCGCAGACAACGGGCCAGGCATTCCAACGAAAGTCAGGGAGAGAATCTTTGATCCTTTCTTCACCACCAAGGAGCGCGGCGAAGGGACCGGGTTGGGGTTGGCGGTTGTCCACGGCATAGCCGAGGAAAACCGGGGAGCGGTCACCGTGGAGAGCGAGCCCGGCCGGGGTGCGGTCTTCACCGTTTTTCTGCCCCGCTACGGAGGCCCGGTTGGAACCGGCAAGGCGGTTGTCGACACCATCCCGAGAGGAAGCGGCTCAATCCTGCTGGTGGACGACGAACCGGCCGTGGCGGATTCAGGGCAAGGTATGCTGGAAGCCCTGGGGTATCAGGTTACCGCCGTGCTGGAAAGCCAGCGCGCCCTGGAGATATTCACGGCAGAACCGGACCGGTTCGACCTGGTCCTGACGGACATGAGCATGCCCCGAATGACGGGGTTGGAACTGGCCGCCAGAATCAAGGCCGTCCGGCCCGACATCCCGGTGATGCTCTGGACGGGCTTCAACGACAAGGACACGAACAGCAAGTTCAGGGAAGCCGGCATCGCCGCCGTGGTCATGAAGCCGCCTCTTTTGAAAGACCTGGCCCTGGCCGTAAAAAACGTCTTGGATTCGCGTAGTTGACCAAGACGGGGACAGCCAGGCAGATTGACGGAGGCAGACAGAAAAGCCCGTTTTTTTTCGTCAACCCGGAAGGCTTCTCCATTTCTTCCGGCATCCCGGCTTTTCTAGGGTATTGCCTGCCCGTTCTTCCCTTTCTGGCCGCAATTTTCCATCTTTCCCGCCTTACGGTTTATGGAGTATAAAGAATCGTTAATCCGGCTTGTGTGAATCACAATAAAAATTCGGGAGGATTCTTCTATGCTTCATAAGCTGCTTAAATCCGGTATTCTTTGCTGCCTGCTGCTTTCTCTTCTGGCTCTGCCTCAAGCCGCCTGGCCGGACGGTGAATCCAGACCGGCTACTCAGGCCGAAAAAGACTTTCACCTGCGAGTCCTGAACACACTGGCCAAGGCTGTCCCCGGCGCCGGACCGTCCGGCTGGGAACTGGTCGACCAAACCAATATAGCCGCCCTCGAACGTGTGGGAGTCGATTCGGAAGAGTATCCATTCCGGGTGGATTACTTCATCGAATGGCAGGATACGGCCCGGATCCAGGAATCCGACAAGCGCCAGATGGACGCCGGGTCGGCCTCTCTGGATCAGAGCATGGCCTCCGGACCGACAGATCTCCAGAAAAAGTATGACGACCTGGTTAAGGAATTCGGTCAGGCCATCGAGAAAAATGACATGGCCGAAGCCCAGCGCCTTTCCGCCCAGATGGAAGAAGTCGCGGCCAAGCTGAATACGGCTTACGCCGCGCAGGACCAGCAGTTCAACGAGGCTCTGGCCTCCGTGGAAGCCCACGACGTCAAAATGAAAGTCGCCGTCCATGTCAACGATATGAACCGGTCGTTTTATGCCGACTTCACCGAGGAACCTTCGGTGCAGGGCGGGTTGACCGTCAGGACGGCGGCGGAACAGACCGAACATTACGGCTGGAAGGAAGGCGAGACCTGGGTATTGCTGGGGCCTTGGAAGAGAGGTCAGGACGGCAGTGATTTTGAAGCCACGCCCAAAGCCGGGACGCCTCACGTCGCCGTCCAGACCATAGCGGTGAAAGTGGAAGCGGACAAGGCCCGGGCCGATGCCTTCATCAGGTCCATCGACTGGGCGGCCCTGAAAGGCCTGCTCAAGAACTGAGACAGCCCCCGTTTCAATTTGAGTCAGTCCGGCCGGGCCCAGTCAGAGGCCCGGCCGACTGGTTTAACAGATCAGGCCTGCTTCTCCAGCCAGGCCTCGCGCCTCATAACAAAGCGACGCCTGTCCCCGCTGGCGGACGGATCGGCCGCTTTCCCCTTTCCATCTTCCCGAAAACCGGCCGCCTCGATCACGCGCAAAGAAAGCATATTGCCGGGTGCAACAGAGGCCGCGGCAAAATTCAGTCCGGTCCTGGTGAAGATGTACCGCAGCAGGGCTTCGACCGCTTCAAGGGCGTACCCGCATCCTTGGTGCGCAGGCAGGACCAGGTAAAAAATCTCCGCCCCGGATTCGCCGATGACCGGCTGGAAGCCGCAGTAACCCAGATACGCGCCAGTAGACAGGTCGGTCAGGGCCAGGGAAAAAACCGGGGCCTCAGAATCGTACCGGGCCAGGAGAAAGTCCAGCAGGGCCCGGGCCCCGGCCGGGGTTTTCTGTTCAGCGGTGAAAGCCAGGTATCTTGTGGCCTCGGAATCGGCCAGCATGGCCGCTAAAGCCTCCAGATCATCCGCCCGGAAACGCCGCAACCTCAGCCGTGCAGTCTCCAACGCCAGGGGAACACTCACCTTGATCATGCCTTATCCGCCTTGAACCTGATTGGGGAGGAGAATGGCCTGCCGTGCGTCCGGAAACGGCGGCGAAGCCTGGAAACAGTATTGACAATACCCTGAAAAAGGCGGATTTTAAAGATGCTTATTCTCAGGGCGGGGTGAAAGTCCCCACCGGCGGTATCCCGGATTTTCCGGGGAGCCCGCGAGCGCTCCATCCTCAGGGGGTGGAGGTCAGCAGATCTGGTGCAAGGCCAGAGCCGACGGTTACAGTCCGGATGGAAGAGGATAAGGCAGTTACCAACCCGCCTCAGGCGTTCCCGCCCGGCGAGTGGCTGTCCTGTTATGGACAGCTGCCTTTACCTGCGCCCTGATTCTGGTAAGCCATATTAAACACTGGAGGATTACCATGAATCAGACTTTGCTTTCCCAATTCGGCGAGCCTTTGCAGCGCGTGGAAAAAGCCCTGGACTCGGTGCGTAATGGCCGGGGAGTGCTGGTCACGGATGATGAGCAGCGCGAAAACGAGGGCGACCTCATCTTTCCCGCCCAGTCCCTGACCACCCAGCAGATGGCCATGCTCATCCGGGAGTGCAGCGGCATCGTTTGCCTCTGCCTGACCGATGAAAAGGTTAAGGCTCTGCAACTGCCCATGATGGTCCGGGAAAACTCCAGCCGCTACCAGACAGCCTTCACCGTTTCCATCGAGGCGGCCCGTGGAGTGACTACCGGCGTATCCGCCGCCGACCGGGTGACCACGGTCATGGCCGCTGTGGCCGAAGATGCCGGACCGGGCGATCTGAACCACCCCGGCCACGTCTTCCCGCTGAGGGCCAGGCCCGGCGGAGTTCTGGAACGGCAAGGGCACACCGAAGCCACCGTGGACCTGATGCGTCTGGCCGGGCTGAACCCCTGCGGCGTGCTCTGCGAGTTGACCAACCCTGACGGCACCATGGCCAGGCTGCCGGAGATAATCTCCTTCGCCAAGCGCCACGATCTGCCGGTCCTTACCGTTGAGGACATAGCATTGTACCGCTCTGTAAGGGAAAACAGGGACAACTGACACTGATCCTGAGCCCGGAAGTTGCAGCTTCCGGGCTCAAGGCATCCGTGCGGAATACGCACGCCGCGTGCGCTTCCAGCACCACCGGCCCAACCGGCCGGATGCCTCTGAACATCTCCGCCTCCCTGCTCCCCCCCCGAGTTGCCGGCGTTTGAATAAAAACCAGGAAAATGGCACGAAAATTGGATACTTGAGGGAAAATTCTTCAGTGGAGGAAATATGCCGGACTTGACCCATCTGACGATCAACAGCAACCGCTTGAGGGAATCGCTGGAAGCCATGGCCGCCATAGGCCGGACCCCGGGCGGAGGCGTTCAGCGTCTGGCTCTGAGCGATGAAGACAGGCAGGCCAGGGATCTGTTTGTCGCCTGGCTCAGAGAGCTGAACCTTGAAGTTTCCATAGACGGCATGGGCAACATTTTCGGCCGCCGGCCGGGCCGCAGGCCCGAACTTCCACCGGTCATGACAGGTTCTCACCTGGACACCCAGCCTCTGGGCGGCCGTTTCGACGGCGTGCTGGGAGTCATGGGCGGGCTGGAAGTCATGCGGACACTGAACGATAACCATGTGGAAACAGACCGCCCGGTCGTCCTGGTCAACTGGACCAACGAAGAGGGGTGCCGGTTCCCTCCGGCCATGTTTGCCTCGGGAGTCTGGGCGGGCCGGATGGATATCCGGGATGCCTATTCCCGCACCGACCTTGAAGGCAGAAAATTCGGGGACGAGTTGGAGGCCATCGGGTACAAAGGGACTTCCCGGGCTGCGGCCTGGCCGTTCAAGGCCTACCTGGAACTGCACATCGAACAGGGTCCGGTGCTCGAACAGGAAAACAAGATCATCGGGGTGCCCAAGGGCATACTGGGCGCACACTGGTTTGACGTCCATGTGGAAGGCACGGCCAACCAGGTCGGCCCCACTCCCATGGAAGGACGCAACGACGCCTTGTGCGCCGCAGCGGAAATGATCATCAAAGTCAACGAGCTGCCGGCAAAAATGGGAGGCGGCATGGTGACCACCGTGGGAGAGATTCACAACTTCCCCAACTCCCGCAACATCATTCCCGGCGGCGTCCATTTCACGATTGACATGAGGGCCTGGGACGATGATCTGGCCGGGAGGGCCTGGCAGGACCTGGTCAAAGATTTTGAGTCCATAACCGGACGCCGAGGCTGCCGTTTCAGAACGGAATCGGCCATGCGGATCGAGCACACGCCATTTGATGCGAAGCTGACGGACCTGATCCGCCGGACGGCGGAGGAGCTTGACTTCCCTCAACACAACATGGTCAGCGGCGCGGGACACGATGCCATCTATATGGCCAAACTCGGGCCGACGGCCATGATTTTCGTGCCCAGCATCAACGGTCGCAGTCATGTGGAAGTGGAAAACAGCAAATGGGAGGATTGCGCCGCCGGGACCGAGGTTCTGTTCAAAGCGGTTATCGACCAGGCCGCCGGGGAGTAAACGTCCATCCGCAAAGGCTTCAAATCCGCCGTCCGGATCATGGGCGGCGGAAATTTTCAACCTTCCAGTCTCTCGGAAACCGCCATTCCCCTAAGGATATGTCGGTTAATTCCTTGCTTCGCCAGGCGTCTTAAAATATAACTCCAGTCCTGTAAGGCGCCGCCGCCACAGGCTGCGGACAAATTTCTGCCGAGGAATCGTTCCCGTGTCCAAGCTTCTTTTTTCCCTGGGGATCATTGCTTCCGGCCTTTTGCTGGGGTACGTCCTGCAGATCATGGCATTGAAGGGAATCATCAGCCTGCCCCTGGTCAGGCTGCGCCGGCTGCTTCAGAAAATCGGCCTGCTTTTCTTCATGTCGGTCTCTTTCGTCGCGGCCATCTGGGTGGTCCGGGTGGAAAATCTGAGAATAGCCGCCCTGCCCTTTCTCTGCCTGCTGGCCCTGACCGAAGGAGGAATCCTGGCACTGGCCGCCGCCCGCTGGTTCAAAATGACCAGAAAGCAGACCGGCGCTTATATCGTCTGCGGCTCTTTCACCAACCTCGGCTCTGTCGGCGGGCTGCTGGCCCTGGTCTTTCTCGGTGAACCGGGTTTTGCCCTGATACCGCTGTACAAGCTCTTTGAAGAGATGTTCTACTACACCGTCGGTTTTCCCGTGGCCAAGTATTACAGCCAGGAAGCCGGCGGCGGCGACACCCTGGCCGCCAGGCTGAAAAGGACTTTCAGCGATGTTTTCATCATCACCGCCCTGGCCTCGGTTATCCTGGGAACGGCTCTCAATCTTTCCGGCCTGCCCCGGCCCGGCTTCATGGCGGCGGTCACGGCCGTATTCGTACCCGCCGGGACCCTGCTCCTGCTGATATCCATCGGCCTGGCCATGCGCCTGGGCAGCATCCGGGATTATCTCAAGGAAGGCGCAGCCATTGCCTTTATCAAATCGCTCCTCGTGCCCCTGACCATGGGCCTGGCCGCCTGGGCTCTGGGTCTGAAAGACATCGACGGCGGCCTGCCTTTCAAAGTCGTTTTAATCACGGCCTCCATGCCGTCGGCGTTCGTGGCCCTGGTTCCTCCGTCGATCTATGATCTGGACATCGACCTGGCCAACGCCGCGTGGCTGGTTTCAACCGCCTCGCTGATTATCGTCCTGCCCGCGCTCTATATGACTCTTCAGATTCTTTGATCGACCGGCGGAGGGCCTCACCATTCGCCGCCCGGCCGCCAGCCCGCCACCAACCGGCTGTGCAGATCCAGAGGAGGCGTGCCGGGCAGTCGATGAATCATGATCGCTGATTTCTCATCCAGAGTGGGGGTTATCTGTCCGTCCTCCAGTATGGCCAGTTCACCGCACCACTCCTCCCAACCCAGCTTCTCATACCAGAACGGAATGAAGGTGGACAAACCGGCTATATCGTGCTCTCTCGCCGCCAATCTGACCGTTTTTTTCATTATCAGGCTGCCGAAACCGCGTCTCTGTGCGGCAGGCAGGGTGGCCACCGCGTCTATATATGCCGCCCTGAGTTTCACTCCGCCGTCCAGGTAGAAATCCCTGGTCGACATGACCGCATGGCTGACCAGACGTCCGTCAGCCGTCCGGCCGATGATGTTCACCCCCTCCGGGGGCAAAAAGCTGAACAATTCGTCAAACGGGGCGGGAAAAGCCTGGTTGCACATTTCCACTATCTCCCGTTGCAAGGGGAGGCCGACAGAGGAAGTCTTCAGAGAAGTCACTTTCAATTCACAGGTGCTTTGTTCCACAAAAATACTCCCGATCAAGCTGCAATCCCGGCCAGAGGGAGGTCCGCCACGCATTATAGGGACCATTAACTGGGAAAAGCATTATCCCGGCGGACCATAACGGACGGGTTGACATGGCCCTCTTCAGTCAATATGCTTCCTATCACCAAGGACGCTGAGCTGACCAGACAAAAAACAGCCTCAGCCGGGGAATCACGGAGCATTTTGGTGATTCCTTACCAAAATTCATGAATCGAAGCTTAGGGCAACAAGGAGAACCATGCGAAACAGATTAATGTTCCTCATTCTCGGAACCGCTCTGCTGGCCAGCGCCTGCGCGCAACCGGTCCTGAAACAGCATATACCGGTTTCCAGCGATCCCATGGGCGCCACCATCTACGTCGACGGTCAGCAATCCGGTCTGACTCCGGCGACGCTTGAATTGGAACGCACCCGCAACCACATCGTTACCCTGACCAAAGAGGACTACCGTCAAATAGACGTGCCTGTCACTCTGAAATACCAGCGCGAAAAGGTCATTATGGGTGCCATTCAGCAAGGCATCAATACAGGCTTTTTCACCGGTAAGGCGGAACTCGGAGTGACCGGCGGCCTGTCGGCTGTTTCCTCGGCCGAAAAATCCGGGGAAGCCTATATTCTCGAACCGGCGGTGGTTATGGTCAAACTCGCCCCCGCTCACGGCCCCGAAAACGAACAGTCAAGACTGTTGCCGTTGGAAAGCACGGACCAGACGGGCGCAGCGTCATCCGGCGCCGATTCGGGCCAGGCCGACACCAAGAATCTGGCCAAGAATCTGCTGAAGATTGGCGCGACCGCCGGTGCGGCCGCCATCGGTCCCCAGGAAAAGAAAATCCACGAATCATCCTCCTCAAAAAGCTATGTCAAACCGAACGGAACGATGGTCACCGAAAAGAAATCCACCTCCGTCTCGGTCGGCGTCAACCCCGGCGGCCTGGTCAAGGTCCTTGACCAGTTGTTCAACTGAGAGGGGGAGCGAAAATGAAAAGAATAATCATACCGGTTTTAGCCGCCGTCATTCTTGTTCTGGCCCTTGGCCAGGCACAGGCCTTGACTATAGATGTCCTGGACAAGGTCAATATCGACACCCCCAAAAGCAAGGTTGTTGAAATACTCGGCCAGCCCAGCTATATCGGCCCGGTAGGCCATGGCCTGTACGCGGAAATCTACGTCATAGTCAGCCTGCCGCCCTTGAACGGTTCCGGCCTTATCTACGACCGCGACGATACAGTGGCCGGTCACGCCCTTATTTTCGAAGGCAGAACCGGGGAACAGACCGTCGAGCGCCTGGTGACCCTCGGCTTCAATCTTTTGGAAAACAATCCCGGCATCTGGCGCCTGGAGGGAAAGGATGACGATACCGCCATTCCCGTTGTGGTCACGGTATCCGAGAACGACAACATGACGTCGGTCATCTACCTGGAAAAGAATTTTTTCGAAAAGAACATGAAGAGCAACTGAAGCACTCTTCTGTAACAGGAAGAGACGGAAACCCCGGACCTTCGCAGGTCCGGGGTTGAGTTTGTTGACAAAGTCTCTCAAAAGACGTTGCAATAGAAGAAGGCCCCGAAAGCAACTATACAGGCGGGGTGCTTCACCCCAGGCTGTCGCCTGGACCAGTCTCCGGGGGCTCCCGCCCCCCGGCGCTCCCGCTGGCCGCTGCCCCCGGTTAGTTCATTTACCTTGGTGGATATTGAGCCAAAAATAAACCCCGCCAAAAGCAGCGGGGTTTGTCAAAAATATGAAAGACTGTAGCTATTCTCACCTGGGCTGGATTGTTTTCTCCCCGAACAAGGCGAAGCGCAGCCAGTCGAAACCGAATTCGAGCAGAGCCGCGTCATCTGTTTCCATGGCCTCAATACGGGCCTGGTCCACCTCGAACATCTGCAGAAAACGGCTTTTGAAAACAAAGTCCCGGAAACGGTCCAGGTTGTAGGAAACCATGGAAAACATCTGAATCTTCTTGACCATATGCTCTTCCGGGCCTAGAGAGGACCGCGACGTGATTATCTCCATCCACTTATCATTGATCTCGTTGTAACGCTCCAGGCCCTGGTCGGCCAGCCATTCATTCACTTCCCAGGTCCGGTCCTGACTGAAGCCCCGGCAATGGTCCTCCCGGACCACAAAATAAATTTCACGGCCTCCGGAAGCCGCTCCCCGTCCCAGAGGATAGATGCGGCAGGCGCCGGGGCGGTCCTCGTAGACAGAACACCCCTGTTCGGTCACGAAGGGGCACGGGCGTCCCGGCTGAGCGGTCATTTTCAGAATGACCCTGGGAAAACGGCCGACCGGTCCGGACTCGTCTTCGGTGTGCCGTTCCAGAAACTGGCCGGATGTCAGCCCCAGACGGTTCTTCAAGCGCAGTATGTCATACGGCGTCAGGACCAGTTTCAGGTCCGCGCAACACTCATTGAAACAGCTCACGCCCGGATGGCAGGCGAACTTGAGACTGCCTTTCAGCGGTTCGAACGGACCTTCCCCGTAAGGCGCGGCCGGCGTTTCCCCTCCCATGGTCACAGGCCCGCCTTGCCCCGCTTTTTCGCTTCCAGAACCTCCGGCTTGACTTTCAAGGTTTTGGCCCCGAACAGCCCGAAATTTATCCAGTCAAGGCCAAGTTTCAGCAGATCCGTGTCGTCCACCCGAATCTGTTCACGGAAGACTTCATCAAAATCGAACATATCCAGAAAACGGGTTTCCAGGGCGAAAGCCCGGAAGCGGTCCAGGTCGTACGCAGCCATGTAAACCATCTGCCTGATCCGCTCGTTTTCCACCTCCAGGTCCTTCAGCCGGGGATTGTTGGTCAATTCCGCATAATAGTTGTTGACCCGCTGGTAATCCATGACCCCCTGATCCTCAAGCCACTCAATGACTCTCATCTCCTGGTCTTCGAGCAGGCCGAAGCATCTTTCGTGGGCGGCGATGACGGAAAACTTTTCATCCTTGTCCACATCAAGGGGGAACATCCGGCAAGCCCAGGGACGGTCTTCGTAAACCGTGCAGCCCTGGTCCGTGACAAAAGGACAACTCTTTTTCTCGTTTTCGGACATCTTCAGCACGACCACGGGAAACACCTGCTTCTCCTTGGCCAGGATATGGGTATGCCGTTCCAGGAATTCACCGGAAGTGATACCGAGGCGGTTTTTCAGTCGCAACACGTCGTACGGAGCCAGTACAATGGTCACATCCGCACAGCAACTGGTGAAACACTTCACCCCGGGATGGCAGTGGAAACGAAAATTGTCCTGAAAGGTCATCAAGGGAGTTTTTTTGGAGTCTTCGCTCATCGTGTGCTTCCTTAGTGTTGATGTGGCTGTTTTTATTTGTAATTATCGGCATATATATCAAGTGAAAAGTGTAACATATACCTCTCCGCATGTCAACAGGGCTTTCCGGCGGCACATTCACCTCCAAATAGCATTATCTCAATATCCTTTCAGGCTACCGGCTTGTTTTCTATGGTTGAAGTTTTGCCTTTTTTGGTCAAGAATGTCTCCCATTCCTTCGCCCGGTCGCCTCTTTGGAAGGCCGCGTTGACAGAAAACGCTCAGGGAACCCTTTTTCCGACAGTGAGTAAAGCTCATGGCTTTACCGTGACGGGCGGTCGACGGTGAAGGAATAATACGCTCCGCTGACAGCGGTCTTTTCAAGGGACCCGGCAGCGGCCAGGGATAAAGTGGAGGTAGAGGCAGATGAACAAGCATTTGGGGAACCGGGTTGCCGAGTTTCGCGAGAAACGCGGTCTGAGCGTCGATGATCTGGCCGGACGGACCGGCCTGGAACCAGACTTTCTGCGGGCCGTGGAACAAGACGACCTTTATCCTTCACTGGGGCCGCTGCTGAAGATAGCCCGCTCTCTGGGCGTACGTCTGGGTACTTTCCTGGATGACCAGGTCACCAGCGACCCTCTGATCAGGCGCATGGCCGACCGGCAACAGCAGTTCACGACTCACCGGGGGGCCAAGGCGCCGGCGGAAGTGGTCTTCTATTCACTGGGCATGGGCAAGAGCGACCGGCACATGGAGCCTTTCTATATAGAAATGCTGCCGGAATCGGGCAAGGAAAAGCCTTTGAGCTCCCACGAGGGCGAAGAATTCATCGTGGTCATTTCGGGGGAGGTCGAGCTTTTCTACGGCCAGGAGCAGTACACCCTCCTGCCGGGGGACAGTGTTTATTATAACTCGGTGGTGCCTCACCACATCGGCTGCAAGGGCGAAAACAAGGCCGAAATTTACGCGGTCCTGTATTTCCCGGAATAGGGCGGGGTCATGACGGAAAAACAGACACCACGGCTGTACGACTTTACCTTGGGCCAGTGGCTTGACCGGGCCATCGCGGAACATCCGGATAATGAGGCAATTGTTTACGTTGACCGTGATTTCCGGCTGACTTACCGGGAGTTCGGCCAGGTTGTGGATCAGTTGGCCAAGGGCCTGATGGCCCTGGGCGTGGGCAAGGGCGAGAAGGTGGCCGTCTGGGCCAACAACGTGCCCTACTGGGTGGCTTTGCAGTTCGCCACGGCCAAGATCGGGGCCATACTCCTGACGGTGAATACTCACTACCGGCGGGCCGAACTGGATTATCTGCTCAGGCAGTCCGAGACGGAAAGTCTCGTTCTTATAGACAGTTACCGTGACACTGATTACGTGACCATGGTTTATGACCTGATCCCGGAGCTGAAGACCCAGGAAAGAGGCTTTTTCCGGAGCGAGAAATATCCTCATCTGAAGAGGGTTTTTTTCCTGGATCAGGACAAGCACCGGGGCATGTATTCCCTGCCGGAGCTGATGGCCATGAGCCGGATGGTCAACGACGCGGACTATCTTGAGCGTCAGGCCGGCCTGGACTGTCACGACGTGGTCAACATGCAGTATACGTCCGGCACGACAGGGTTCCCCAAGGGCGTCATGCTGACTCACCACAGCATCGGCAACAACGGCTTCTGGATCGGCGAACATCAGAAACTTGGACCGAAGGACCGGGTCTGCCTGCCCGTGCCCCTGTTCCATTGTTTCGGTTGCGTGCTGGGGGTACTGGCGGCCTTGACTCATCATGCGACCATGGTCATTCTGGAGGATTTCGACCCGATCCAGGTTATGGCCTCCGTGGAACATGAGCGCTGCACGTCTCTGTATGGGGTGCCGACCATGTTCATCGCCATATTGCAGCACAAGCTTTTCGACAAATTCGATTTCGGCAGCCTGCGGACCGGCATCATGGCCGGTTCGCCTTGCCCGGTGCCGACGATGCGCCAGGTCATGGAGAAGATGAACATGACCGAGGTGACCATCTGCTACGGTCTGACCGAAGGTTCGCCGGTGATGACCCAGACCAGGACGGATGACGACATCCGCCGCAAGACGGAGACGGTCGGTCAAGCCATGCCTTTCATCGAGCTTAAACTCATCGATCCGGAGACAGGGGTTGAGGTGCCGCAGGGCGAAGTTGGCGAGGTCTGCTGCCGCGGCTACAACGTTATGAAGGGCTATTACAACATGCCCGAGGCCACGGCCAAGGCCGTAGACAGCGAGGGTTGGCTGAGGTCCGGCGATCTGGGAATGATGGACGAAGACGGCTATCTGGCCATAACCGGACGGAGCAAGGATATGATTATCCGGGGCGGCGAGAATGTCTATCCGCGGGAAGTGGAGGAGTTTCTGCTGCATCTGGAAGGAGTCCGGGACGTTCAGGTGGTGGGCGTGCCCAGTAAAAAGTACGGCGAGGAGGTCGGGGCCTTCATTCAGCTCAAAGAAGATTGCGCCATTCAGCCCGAGGACGTATCGGATTACTGCCGGGGGCAGATTGCCCGTTACAAGATCCCCAGATATGTCTCTTTTGTGGAAACATACCCGCTGACGGCCAGCGGCAAGGTGCAGAAGTACAAACTGCGGGAAGAAGCCGCCAGGCTGTGGCCTGACGCCTGACCGGTTGTTTCCAGGCAGGGAAAAAGAAACCCGCCGAAAGCGGCGGGGCAGATTATAAAGGCCGCTCCAGATGGAGCGGCCTCTTTTTATCGAGCTGGAACAGGGCTTGAGTTCCCTGGTTCCGGATCAGACAATGAACTTGTCCGGGAAAAGCATGGCCAGGCAGAGCCAGGCCAGCAATCCGGCCTGCAGAAAGGCCATCAATCTTAAAAAACGCATCTTCATCTCCTGAATCTCCTACCAAATATGCCGGCCGGGGCAAACGCCTGTTTCCGGCCAAGCAACGTCAATGGGCGCCTAAAAGAAGCGCCTCAAAGGTTAATATCGAGCTAAGCCCTGATTCCGTAAGCTGTCTGGCAGCGGGAGAGGGAATCGCGGGGAGACGGGCAGGTCTTCCTGTCGGCTAAAAGCTCCTCTTGACACGGGTCGGACCCAAGGGGCCGCGGCGGGCCGATTTCCGCCGGTCGTCCTTGTTGTTGTCCGGTCTGCGTCTGTTCCTGTCGCGGCCGTCGGGCCGGCGGCCGTCCCGGCGGTCGGTCCTCCTGGTCTGTTCCCGAGGGGCCAGAAAGCCGTGCTGGCGCATCCTTTCCGCGTCGGTCCGGGCCACGTGGATTATGTTGCCCCTGGTGTCGCGTCCGCTGTAATACATGGCCGTGGCCACCGTACCCGGAGTCGGGACGAAACACTGGACCTGTTGGGGCCGCCAGCGCCTGGCCCTGAGCCAGGAGTCGAGTTCTTCCATTTCCCTGAAGCTGCACCCGGGCAGGGCGCTCATCAGGTAGGGAACGACATACTGCTCCTTGCCCGCTTTGCGGGAGCAGTCATAAAAAAACCGCAGAAAATCGTGAAAAACTTCCTGGCCGGGCTTGCGCATGAGCTGGAGGACGCCATCGCTGACGTGTTCCGGGGCGACCTTGAGCTGTCCGCCGACGAATTCCGTCAGGAAACCTTCCAGGGCTTTCTGGTCGGTCAGGGCCAGATCGTAACGGATGCCCGAAGCCACCCGGACATGCTTGACGCCGGGACGGCCCAGAACCGCACGCAAAAGGTCGAGAATAACCGACTGATCGGCCTTGAACTTGGGGCAGATCTTGGGAAAGAGACAGCTTTCCCGGCGGCATTCGGTCTGGTCGGCCAAACAGTATCCGCCCCACATGTTGCCGCTGGGGCCGCCCACATCGCTGAGGCTGCCTTTGAATTCGGGATCCGCGGCCAGGCGGTCAACTTCGGCCAGTATGGAATCACGGCTGCGGGACTGAATGCGGCGGCCCTGATGGAGAGCCAGCGAGCAGAAGGCGCAACCGCCGGCGCAGCCACGATGACTGGTGATGCTGTCGGCGATCATCTCCACGGCCGGGATGGGCTTTTTATACATGGGATGGGGCCGTCTGGTAAAAGGCAGCCCGTAAAGGGAATCCATCTCGGCGACTGTCAGGGCGCGGGCGGGAGGCGCAACGATGACGTAGCGGTCCCCCGATTTCTGCACGGCCCAGTCCAGTCCACGGTGCACCTGACGTTCCAGGGCCAGGGAGGCTTCGACCAGCTTGAAGGAGTCCGCCTTGATTTCCTCATGGGAAGGCAGCAGAACCGTAACGTCTTCCGGCGGCAGGTCGTCCGGACCGCCGGCATACGCTGAGCCTGAAATCCCGGCCAGAACATCGGCTCTCGGCTCCCCTTCCCTGTCCCGGACGGCCCGGAGCCTTTCGGCGGCTTCGAGCAGGGCCAGTTCTCCCATCCCGTAAATGAGCAGGTCGGCCTTGCTGTCCAGCAGGATGGAGCGGCGCAGTTTATCGGCCCAGAAATCGTAGTGGCTGACCCGGCGCAGGGAAGCTTCTATGCCCCCCAGAATGACCGGCAGACCGGGGAAGGCCTGGCGGACCAGGTTGGCATAAACCAGAGTGGCCCGGTTAGGGCGCGCTCCGGCCAGGCCGCCGGGAGTATAGGCGTCGTCGCTGCGTTTCTTGCGGAAGGCCGTGTAATGGGCCAACTGGGAATCCAGCGCTCCGGCGGTGACTCCGACAAAAAGCCGGGGCTGCCCCAGGCGGAGGATGTCTTCCGTGTCTTCCCAGCGGGGCTGGGCGATGACTCCGACGCGGAAACCGTGCGCGACCAGCCAGCGCCCGAGAAGGGCCGTGCCGAAGGAAGGATGGTCGACGTAGGCGTCGCCGGAGATCAGCAATATATCGAGGGAGCGCCAGCCGAGGCGGTCCATGTCCCGCCGGTTCATGGGCAGAAAATCCGGTTGGGAATCTTTGGTCCTGGGACGCCGGATAGTGCCGGCGGACGGGGCGCTGTTTTGTGTTTCAGCCTTTTTCATGGGGCGAAGTATATAGGGCCGGGCTTCAATAATCAACCACTGTGGCCGAATAAGGGCAGAAGAGTTTTTCTCCTGTTATTTCAGTCTGTCAGGCGGCGACAGTCCGGTTCCGGGAATAGTCGGCCATCTCTCTGAGGGCTTTGGCCAGATCATCCCCGTCCAAGGTGAAGGGAAAGTTGCGGATGTCCGGGCCGGGCCGTTCGTTGCCGTAGGGACGATTGCAGGCCGTGCGGCCGGAAGCCCCCGGGCAGCCCGAGGTTTCAAAGGCCACGCCGTCGGCCAGGGCGCTTTGCAGTTCGTGCTCCTCCAAACCGAAAGAAACGATGCGGCCTTCCTGATCGAAGACCATTTTTTCCGGCATGGTCAGGTCGTTGTCGATGAGGTACCGGGCGGCCTGGATGCGGCGGTACTGTCCTATCGGCGGCTGAGGCCTGTCAGCCAGGCCCGAGCCTGGTTCGGGATAGAAGGAAAAAAGATGGGTCTGTCCGCCCATGGCGCGGGCCCGGCCCATGGCTGCAACCATCTCCTGTTCGGTTTCCCCCAGACCGACGATAAGGTGGACTCCGGCGTGGTCTCGCCCGAAAATGTCCAGGGTTTCGGCATAGATCCGCCAGTATTTGTCCCAGTTGTGCGGCCCGGCGACCGCCCGTCCACGCCAGGTTTCAAAGAGTTCCGGCGTGGCGCAATCCACGGCCACCCCGATCCGGTCGGCTCCGGCTTCACGCATGGCTTCCAGGTCGGCCCTTTCCAGTATGGTCGGGCTGATGAGCAGGGAGACCGGCAGCGGCGACTGTTCCCGCACGGCTCTGGTCCAGGTCAGAACGTCGGACTTGGCGCGAGGATGGGTAATCATGGACAGGCAAACCCGTTCGACGTGCTGTGGCGGGTCGGCCAGACGCTCCAGGACTTCGCTCATGGGGTATGTTTTCCAGGCCACGCGGATGAATTTTTTATCGCCGACCTTCTTCTTTTTTTCGCGGGCCAGTCCGCAGAAGGCGCAGTTGGCCCGGCAGCCGGAATCGTAGGTCAGCAGAAGGTTGATGCAGCGCAGACGGGCTTCGCGGTAGAAACGTCCGGGGGCGAAGCCCAGGGTTATGGCGGCGGCCAGGGAGAGTCTTGCATATTCGGGGCTTTCCACGATCAATCCTTTCCAGTTTCGAGTCCTGCCAGCGAGCAGCAGGTTTTGCGCCAGAGGGTTTCGAGGCCCAAGCGCTCAGCCTCTTCCAGGGCCTCATCCGAAGGCAGGGCCATGGCGTTGATTCCGGCCCGGACGGCCAGCCGGTCGAGTCTGCGGCGATACAGCCCGGTCGGACGGGCGCAACCCAGATGATGCCAGGCTTCGGGGAGGACGCCTCGGGCGACGACGAGAAAACCGGCCACGTCTTCGGGCGGAGGCACGGCCAAGCCTTTCATGGGCGTCCCGGACAAGGGGGTGAGGACGACGGTGACCAGGCGGCGGGGCCGGTAGGCGGCCAGTCTTTCCACGGCCCGGTATTCGCCGGTGATGCGGCCGTAATCAAGCCCGACAACCACGTGGGGGACCGGTTCGAGACCGGCTTCGGTCAGGGCGTCCAGGGTTTCCCAGACCGGGGCGGTCCCGCGTTCCAGGTGATAGACCCGGCGGGCTGTCTGTTCATCGCCGATGACGTCGACCAGGGCCTGGCGCACCCCCGCCTTTTTCAGGAGCCGGGCGGTGCCGGCGTCGAGGTAACCGGCGTGGACGGTGACGGTCAGCCCGGTGCGGTCGATTATCTCCCTGATGACTTCATGAAAACGGGGATAGGGCAGGCTGCCGTCAGGGGCGCTGCCGCCGCTGACCAGAAAGCCTTCCTTCCCCTTCTTTTTCATTTCCACGGCCAGACTCAGCAAAGCCTCAGGCGTTTCGGCCGGGAGCATGGTTTCCAGCAGCCGCCCCCGGCAGTGGTCGCACATGAGTCCGCAACGCGGCCCGGTCAGGCTGACGGCAGGATACAAACCGGTCCGGCCGTCCATGACGAACATGCCGGGGAGGAAAAAGGAAAGCACCTTCCCCCGGTTCCGCCAGGAAATCAATCGGGCCTCTTCGAGACGGCTGTCCAATTCCCGGTCAGTCACGGCGGTAACCGGGGAAGGCCGGCCAGGTGCGGCCTATCAGGGCGTTGAAACCGCCGCCGGGCCAGCCGTCTTCCAGGAGACGGCGTTTGTCCAAGGCCCAAGCCAGAGAGCGCCCGTAACGGGCGATGATTTCCTGCTCATACTCCGCCAGGGCCGTCGTCTTCCCGGTGCGGACGAATTCGGCGGCGGCGAGACCGGCCAGTTTTCCGGAGATAGCGGCCTGTGGTATGCCCGCCCCGGTAACGGGATGGGTCAATCCGGCGGCGTCCCCGGCGAAGATGATGTTTCCGTCGGTCAGGTCCGTGTCCGGCCCGCCCACAGCTATGGCTCCGACCGAGCGGGCCAGGAGTCCGGGGCCGATGACTCCGGCGGCCTGCATTTCTCCCCGCCAGTCTTCAAGCATCTTCCAGGCCTGTCCCGGAAGGGTCTCCAACAGTCCCAGCCCCAGATTGGCGACAGGTCCCTTGGGAAAGAGCCAGGCGTAGCCGTGAAGCCACACGGGCTTGAAAAAGATTCTCGTTCTGTCCAGGGCCTCGTTCAAGGGGACTTCGAACTGAACCCCGGTCAGCAGCGGGCGGCGGGGTCGGCCCAGCAGACGACGGACCGTGGAGGCGGCGCCGTCGGCGGCGATGACGGCCTTGGCCCGGACAGAGGCAAGGCCGCCGGGGGTTTTGATCAAAAACACATGGTCTTGGCGGCTGAGCAGACGGGCTCCGGCCCAGAGTTCGGCACCCACGGAAGCAGCGGCTTCGGCCAAGCCGTGATCGAAACGGACCCGGTCCAGAATATAGCCGGGAGCGGCGGTCAGGGTGGAGCCGCCCGGCAGGACGGTTTCCATGGCTTCCACAGGCTGAGCCACCGAGCGGGAGGGAAAGTCTACTTCCCGGGCCAACAGGCGGGGTACGTATTCCGCGCAATGAGGGCGGCCGCCGAAGCGTCTTTTGGCGTCGATCAGGAGGACGGAGAGACCGGCTTCGGCCGCGGCCCTGGCGGCCAGTGAGCCCGCCGGACCGCCTCCCACAACGAGAAGATCGGTTTTCCGTTCAGACCCGGCCATTTTTCCCCAAACGGTCCAGCAGTTTTTCGATGAGTTCGCAGTTCATTTCCGTTTTGTTGTCGAAGCGCCCTACGTAAGCCTCCATGCCTTTGCCCAGATCGTAGCAGGTGGTCGAATCCAGATTGACCAGCAGGCCGCGGGCCCCGGTTTCTTCCATTTCCCTCTGATGCTTGGCGTAGAAGGCTTCACAGCAACTGCCGACGAAGAACCCGGGCCGGTCCTTGATCTCGTGCAGGACTTCCATGAGGTGTTCGAAGCTCTGGACGCTGTAAGGCACCAGACTCCCCGACTGGGCCGTGGCATACATGCGGTCGAATTCGCAGCCGCCGCACTGGCCGCAGTCCGGAATCGTCCGGTACTCGCAGTCCAGATTTTTGGAACAGTAAGGCAGGAGCAGCCAGCGGGGCGTGTCGCCTTTGAGTTCGGCGGCCCGGACGTTGACCAGAAAGATTTCATTCACCTCGGCCGGTTCGAGGTTGAAAAGGGACAGTTCGCGGCGGCGCAGGACGGCCAGCAGGGCTTGGAAAACCTGATCGCGGGGTATGCCCAGGAACTCTCCCTCGTTCCGCCGGTAGAAGTCTTCGACCGCCCCGGCCAGAGCTTCGGGTTCGGCCTTGACGCCGCGCAGGGCGGCTTCCAGGTCCAAGACGAAACGGGAGGGACGGCAGAAGAAGTCCCCGGTCAGCAGGGCCTGGCGGATGCGGTCGCCTCGGGGTTCCAGCCAGAGCCTGGCCCGGATGGTTCCAGCCTCGGTCTGATGGAGTGCCCAGTACATTTCGGCCGGTCCGGGGGCGGCCGTCCGGCCGTAAATCCATTCCCCGGACTGGTAGTAGCTCAGACGTGCGGACAGCGCCTCACGTTCATAACCGGTCAGGCCTCCGATCTGAAAATCAATACTGAAGTCACGGGCAAAGGCACGGACAAAGGCCGCTTTGATGTCTTCCGTTTCAGGGGGGGCGGCCATGAGATCATTGAGGAAACAGACTCTTTGCTGGAGGGATTCTATCTCCCTTTTTTTCAGTTTTTCCACGGGCACCCGCAAGCTTTTGAGAAAGAGTTCTATCTCGTTCTCGATCAGCAGGGTGCCCTGAAACATGAACGCTCCGTTCTGGTAGGCCCCGCCGGTCCCGCTGATCTTGCGGCCTTGGACTTCTATGTCGTTGCGGGGGCGGAAAGCAGCCGAGACGCCGATTTCGGCCAAGGCATGAACACCGGCCCGGCAGACCTGGGCGAGGACCTTTTCGTATGAGCCGTTGAATGGGGTTTGGCCCTGGGGGTTGAAGAGTTCCCAGCCCAGGGCCGAGGTCTGAAAATAGATGGCTCCGCCGCCGGTAAGGCGGCGGTTGATGTCTATGCCCTCAGCCCGGCAGAAATCCTCGCGGATTTCCAGGGCAACGTCCTGGTTTCGCCCGACCAGGGCGGCCGGAGGGGAGAAGCGGAGAAAACGCAGGGTCGGCAGGGAACGCCCGGCGGCGACTTCATCAATAATGACCTCGTCCAGAGCCATGTTTTCGGCGGCCGTGAGGAGACCCGTGTCCAGCAGGCGAAATGAGTGCATAGTCACCAAGTTTTCGTTTCCGAAAGCGATGAATATTCGATCAGGACGTCATCCGGTTCCGTGGCGTCGCATAGAAGTCCGAAAAACCGGAACAATCTGAACACCTGATGTCTTGGAATTGTCTGGGGACATCTTCAGTTTCCCCTGTCCGGCCGTATCGCGTCAAGGGGAAATTGACCTGAAAACCGGTTTGTCCGGGGCGGAGTTATATACTCCGTCCCGGATTGGCGGATCAGGCGGCGGCCTGGCAGGCTACTTCAAGGCCCCGATTGAAGCAGTCCAGGTTGGCCTGGACAAAGGCCCTTTTAGTGCCCTCTTCGATAGCCTGCCGGAAAAAACTTTCGGAAACAGGCAGTTGCCCAGCGGCACAGAGCGCACCCAACATGACCATGTTGACGCCGAGAGGGTTACCGGCGGCCTTGGCCTCTTCCATGGCGTCGAAGGCGATAAGGCGGCCGACCTTGCCCCGAACGTAGGCCAGAATTTCATCGAGGTCCGGGTAGGTTCCCTGACCGATGGCCACGGTGAAGGGGGGCAGTTTGGAGGTCGAAGCTATGAGCAGGGTCCGGGGATTGGCCTTGGGCAGAACCCTCAGGGCTTCGAGGGGCTCGAAAGCCAGGATGATATCGGCTTCGCCGTCGGCGATAATGGAACTGCGGGCCGGGCCGACCAGGGCTGTTGATTCGACCACGCCGCCGCGTTGGGCCATGCCGTGGGTTTCACTCATGCTGACCGGGACACCGGCCGCCAGGGCCGCTTCACCGAGCAGTTTTGTGGCCAGGATATTGCCTTGGCCGCCGACGCCGACAAAAAAGATGCGTTTGGTTTCCATAGGGCCTCCTAGTTCTTCCTGGGGCCGATGGCCCGTTCGGGGCAGACCTGGACGCAGGCGGCGCAGCCCAGGCAGAGGTTGGGATCAATCTTGACCTGTTCGTTGTCCAGGTAGAAGGCCGGGCAGGCGAAACTGGTCAGGCAGACACGGTGGTTGCGGCATTTATCCTGGTCCACGGCGAAGACAGGCTTTTTGACCTTGCTGAACCGGCGGCCGTGCAGGGGGCATATTTCACGGGAAATGACGACCGAGAGGCCGTCGTAGTCCATGGCTTCCTTGACAGCGGCCATGGTCTTGGCCATGTTGGTCGGCTTGACCACCTGAACATGCTTGACCCCCAAACCGCGGACGACGGCCTCCAGATCGATGTGGGTCATGGGCTGTCCGGCCAGGGCGGTATCCATGGCCGCCGAAGGCTGATGGCCGGTCATGGCGGTTATGCCGTTGTCCAGGATGACCAGAGTGAATTTATGGTTGTTGAAAACGGCGTTGGCCAGGCCGGTCATGCCCGAATGAAAGAAGGTGCTGTCGCCGATGAAGGCAACGACTTTCTGGTCGGTAGCCGTGGAGATGCCCGCCGGAGTGGAGACGGAAGCCCCCATGCAGAGAACCAGGTCCGCCATGCGGTACGGGGGCAGGAAGCCCAGAGTGTAGCAGCCGATATCGCTGGGGTGGATGGCGTCGGGACCGGCGACCTGTTTGACGGCATAGTAGGTCATGCGGTGGGGGCAGCCGGCACAGAGGTTGGGCGGGCGCTTGGGAAGTTCGGGACAGTCGGTCAGATCCAGAACGGCCGGGGCCGGACAATCGACCTGAAAAAAGAGGGCCGAGGCTTCCCTGACCATGGCCGGATTGTATTCGAGCAGGCGGCTGAGGCGGCCGACGCCCTTGCCTTTGATGGGCATGACCAGGCCGTTCTCCTGGGCGATAACCTTGACGGCTTCCTCAAGGTACGGCTCCAGTTCCTCGACCACGAGTATCTTTTCCTTGCCGGACAGGAAGGAGGCGATCTGTTCGGCAGGCAGAGGATTGGTCATACCGAGCTTGAGCACGGAGACCTTTCCGGCCAGGTTGAGATCATCCAGGGCGTCCATAACGTAATTGAAAGAGACGCCGGAGGTGACAACCCCCAGAGAGCCGGAGCCGAAAACGGCGTTGTAAGGACTCTCGTTGCTGATCCGGCGGGCCTGTTCCTGTTTTTCCAGCAGGGCCTTGTGCATGGCCGGCGTAGTGGAAGGCAGGGCGACCAGTTGGGCCGGGGCCTTGACGAATGCGGCCGTGCGCCGGGGCGGGGTGATCTTCCCCAGGGTGACCGGACCGCGGGCATGGGCCAGCCGGGTGGTGGAACGAAGGATGACCGGCAGGCCGAGCTGTTCGGAGAGTTCAAAGGCGTAGACGGTCAGGTCCTTCATCTCCTGGGCGTTGGTCGGTTCAAGCAGGGGCAGGCCGGAGAGCTTGGCGTAATAACGGTTGTCCTGCTCGTTCTGGCTGGAGAACATGGACGGGTCGTCGGCATTGTAAACGACCATACCGGCCCTGACGCCCAGGTAGGCCAAGGTCATCAGAGGATCGGCGGCCACGTTGAGACCGACATGTTTCATGGCGGTCATGCTGCGCAGGCCGGTGACGGCCGCGCCGCCGGTGGCTTCCATGGCCACTTTTTCGTTGACCGCGAATTCCATGTAGAAGCCCATTTCGTCCTTGAGGGCGAAGAAGCTGTTGGAGACTTCGGAAGACGGGGTGCCGGGGTAGCAGCTTGAGAAAGCCAGACCGGCTTCCAGGGCTCCGCGGACCACGGCTTCGTTGCCGAGCATCAGGGCCTGACGGCCTGGCGAGTTACTGGTCAGATCAGACATAGGACCTCCTGATTCATATATTAATCATCTGTTAATCATCAAAACGTTGCGAAAGACGCCACGACCAGGGACAGAGGCCCGTCATCAGACAGGCCGGACGGCGAACCGGTCCCGCAAAAGGCTTCGGAGCGGATATGGGGGTGAACCGCGGATCATGGGTCATGAATGGCGAGGCGGTCAGGCGTCGACGAAGCGGGGTTCGACGTGATAGCCCATGTAGTTGGATATCTCGGCCGCGGTATCCATGACTCTCTGGGCCAGGCGGCTGAAATCGCCGCCGCTGACGTTGTTGGGGTGCCCGTTGAGGCTGATGGCCCCGGCCAATTCGCCTTCGGCGGCAAAGACGGGCGCGCCGATGGAATCCAGATGCATGAGGGTTTCCTGGTGGGAAACAGCGTAACCTTTTTCGCGGACAGACTGGAGCTCGGTCATGAGCTGGTCGCGGTCGGTGATGGTTTTGGATGTATATTTGACCAGTTGCACACGGTCAAGGTGCTGGATGACCTCGTCTTCAGGCATGAAGGCCAGAATGGCCCGGCCCATGGCGGAACAGTAGGCGGGAACGGTGGGTCCCATATAGGGGGCGACCGGTCCGCCTTCGAGCGGCACGGTGCTCATGGTGACGATGATGGCGTCGTTTTCAAAGACGCCGACCCGGCCGAGAAGCCCGGTGTCGCGGGCCAGATAGCTGACGGGAATGGAGGCTTTCTGGTTTATTTCGAGGGTGGCCTTCTGGATGGCGCCCAGCTCCTGAAGGGTGAGTCCAAGGCGGTATTCGCGTGAATTTTTCTGTTTGGTCAGGAACCCGGATTCGTGGAGGGCCTTGACGATGCCATGGACGGTGCCGATGGGCAGTTTCATGGCGGCGGCGATGTCGGTGACCCGCCACTGGGGCTTGGAATATGAAAAGAGGGCCAGTATTTTGGCTGCCCTGCTGATTGACTGATTTCCCATTCTGTTCACCGTTCGGCTATTTCGAATTTTATTCGATTTTATGCCAGGCTATAGCCCATGTCAATACTCTTTTGCGTCTTTTCTCTAAGCCGCCCCAAGCCGGAGGGCGGCAAGGCCTCCGCAGCCATGCCAGCCAAAGACGAGCGGAGATGATTCCGTCCATCCGCCGGGCGAGACTGGCCTAACTTGGGCGTCCGAACAGCGCGGAATCCGCTTCTGCTGCTTCAGAATGACCTACCAAGACACCAGGAGCAAAGGCGAATAACGCCAAGCCTCTCCTTACAGAATAAACACATTGCGCAAGAGAGGCAACAAGCGGATTTCCGGCCAGCCGTCCAACGAGGCCGCCGCGATGAATTTGGCCTTCCCAGCTTGCCCGCCACTCCGCTCCGGACGGTATTTCCTCTTGACAGTCCGCCTTCTGACGGATAAATACTTATTCTGCGCTGAATTTACTGAATAGTTTTCGTATATGCCGAATTTATAGATATAAGACAGACCCAGGGAGAAGGCAGAATGAAAATTGAAGGCTACGAATTTCCGGATGGACTCTTCTACGACCGCAATCATTTCTGGGGCCGCCTGGAAGACGGGCTGGTGGTCATGGGCACGACCGAGTTCACGACCAGGCTGGCCGGCGAAATCACTTATGTTTCGCCGCCCGAGGAGGGCGACGAGGTGATCCAGGGGCGGCCCGCCGGTTCAATAGAGTCGGGCAAGTGGGTCGGACGCATCTACGCCATCTGTTCCGGTGAAGTAGCCGAGATCAACGAGAGACTGGAAGACGAACCCGAGGCAATCAACGAGGCCCCTTACGAGGTCTGGATATGCAAGATCAGGCCTGCCGCCTGGAAAGACGAAAGTGCGAACCTGCTGCAGGCCGGAGGGCTGGACGAATTCATCAAATGCGAACTGGAGCGCGTCAATGCCTGAAAACGGTCTGCCGGCGATACTGGATGGGTTGCAAGCCATAGTCGGCCAGGAGAATGTCCTGACCAGCGCAACCGACTGCCTGGGCTATTCACGGGACATGTCCATCCATGCGGGCCTGCCGGAAGCGGTGGTTTTCGCGGAGTCCGCCGAGCAGGTGTCCCGCGTGCTGGCCCTGGCCAACCAGGCTGGCCTGCCGGTGACGGTCCGCGGCGGGGGAACCTCGGTCACCGGAGCGTCTCTCCCGGTCAAGGGCGGACTGGTTCTGAATCTGGTGCGGATGAACCGCATCAGGGAAATCAACCGGGCGGACGGGTACGCGGTCGTCGAGCCCGGCGTCATCTGTCAGGAGTTGAACAAGGCCTTGTCGCCGGGGCATTTTTATCCCCCGGATCCAGGCTCGGCGCCCATCGCCACCATCGGCGGCATGGTCAGCACCAACGCTTCAGGGGTCAGGGCCGTCAAGTACGGCACGGCGCGGGATTATGTGAAGGCCATGGAGGTGGTTCTGGCCGACGGCCGAATCATCCGGACCGGGAGCAAGGCCCCCAAGTCTTCGGCCGGGTACGATCTGAACCGCCTGTTTGCCACGTCCGAAGGGACCTTGGGCGTCATCACGGAACTGACCCTGCGCATACTGCCCGTGCCGGAATATTCGATTTTCGCCAAGCTGTCTTTCCCGAGCATCGTGGAGGCCGGGGCCACGGTCGAAGAGATCATGCGCCGGGGCGTGCCCATTTCCACCTGCGAGATACTGGACGGGGTTTCCATAGAAACGGTCAGAAAAGCCATGGGCCTGGAGATTCCGGCCGGGGTGACCTGCCTGCTTTTCATGGAGATAGACGGCCACCGGGGTTCGGTGGAAAGCGCCGCGGCGCGGGTAGACGTTATCATGAAGGAAAATGGCGGACTGGAGAGCGAGTGGTCGGACGATCCGGTCAAGCGAGCGGCGATCTGGTCGGCCCGTCACGGCCTGGTCACGTCCTTGTCCCGCATCCGGCCCGGCCAGAGGCAGGTGCCGATAACCGAGGATTTCGGTGTGCCGATGAGCCGGATTCCGGAGACCATCGCCGATATTCAGGCCATAGGCCGCAAGCACGGGGTTGAGATTGCCACTTTCGGCCATATCGGCGACGGCAATCTGCACGCGGTCCTGCTGATGGACGTGCGCAACCAGGAACACTGGGAAACCACCAGAAGGATCGCGGACGACTTCATCGAGCTGACGCTGAAACACGAGGGGACCCTGACGGCGGAGCACGGGGTCGGACTGGCCAAATCGCCTTTCATCGCCAGGGAACTGGGCGAAAGCCTGGAGGTCATGGCCTCCATCAAGAAGGCCCTGGACCCGAAGAACATACTCAACCCCGGCAAACTGGGTTTCGCGGATTCCATCAGGGATATTTACGAGATGAACGCCTGCGGAACCCTGCGGGAAGGAGTCAGCGGGGAGTTGAGTTTCGGGGAGGAACTGGACCGGGAGATTCTTTCCTGCGTGCAGTGCGGCTTCTGCACCCTGGGTTGTCCGACGTTCGGGGTCAGCCAGATCGAAACTATGAATGCACGGGGCAGAAACAACCTGGCTTTCAACCTTCTGACCGGCAAGGTCCGGCCCAGTGCGGAGATGGCCGAGCGCCTTTATCAGTGCACACTCTGCGACAACTGCAAATCAACCTGCCCGGCGGGAGTCCGGACCAGCGCGATAGTTCAGGCTGCGCGGGGACGCTTGTATGAGGCCGGTCTGAGCCCGGAGATTTTCAACCTGGCTTACCGTTCGATCAGGGAAAACGGGAATCCTTTTCTGGAGCCCCGCGCCAAAAGAACGGACGTCTTCCCGGCCGTGATTCCGGCGGAGCCGGAGGCCGAGGTTCTGTATTGGGCGGGCTGCCTGAGTTCCTACCAGGAAATGAAAATCGTCCCGGCCACGGTCAAGGCCCTGGAGGCCGCCGGGGTAAAGTGGACGGCCCTGGGGCAGGAAGAAGGCTGCTGCGGGTACCTGGCTTACCTGACCGGAGCCATGGACCGCTTCAAAGAGCTGGCCGAGCAGAATATCAAGGCGTTTGAAAGAGTTGGAGCCAGGATCGTACTGACGACCTGCCCCGGATGCTACAAAGCCTTCCGCGACCTTTACCCGGAGCAGACCGGGAAAGAAGTCAGGGTGATGCACGCCAGCGAGTATTTCGGGGGGCTGGCCGCCGAGGGGCGTCTGCCCTGGCGGGAAGAGGCCAAAGCGCTCCGGGCGGTGTATCATGATCCTTGCGATCTGGGGAGACACATGGGCGTGTATGAACCGCCCCGGGAGCTGCTGCGCCGCCTGCCGGGTCTGGAGCTGAAGGAGTTTCCGCTGAACCGGGAAATGGCCAAGTGCTGCGGAGCGGGCGGGGGCATGAAAGGTTTCGACCTGGATTTGTCCCTGGAACTGGCCGAGAGACGGGTGCTGTCGGCGGTGGAAACCGGAGCCGAGGCCATTGTCAGCGCCTGCCCCAGTTGCAAGCAGAATTTCAACCAGGCGGCGGCAAAGCTGAAAAAGGACGGGCGGTTACAGTCAAAGGTCAAGGTATACGACCTGATGGAGCTGCTGGCCCAGAGGCTGGCCTGAGAAGAGCGCCGGGCCGGGACGAAGAATAACCGGAAGAGCCGGGTTGTCCCGGCGGTTGTTTCCATATTGAGCGAGGTAAGAGGACATGGCTAAAGCGGGAAGCGGATTGCAGGCCGGGGCCTGGAAGGTGACAGGAGCGGCGTTGGGCATCAACCTGGCCCTGGGGATTTTATACGCCTGGAGTATTTTCAAGGAGCCCATCCGGCTTTCGATTGAGTCCGGACAGCCGGGCGGATTCGGGTGGAGCCTGTCCTCTATCAACGATCCTTACGCCCTGAGCTGCCTGGTCTTTGCCTTCGCCATGGTTCCGGCCGGGCGCATCCAGGACCGCCTGGGACCCAAACTGACCGCTATTCTGGGCGGCCTGATGGTGGGTTCGGGCCTCTTGCTGGTGACCTTTACCACATCCTACGCCATGTGGCTGCTGGGTTTCGGCGTCCTGGTCGGGGTGGGCATAGGCTTCGGGTATGCCTGCACCACCCCGGTGGTCCTGAAATGGTTTCCGCCCTCGATGACCGGTCTGGCCGCCGGTATAGTCGTCTCGGGAGCCGGACTGGCTCCGGTCTATATGGCTCCCCTGGCCCATTATCTGCTGAAGGCTTACGGTCTGAACGGGGCTTTGCGCGGTTTCGGCCTGGGCATTCTGGTGGTGGTCTGCCTGCTGGCCCTGCTGCTATCCAATCCTCCTCAAAGTGAGTCAGGATCGGCCAAAGGCAACAAAAGCACTCCTGCCACGGTGGAAACCGGTCCTTTTGAAATACTGAAAAGCGGCGTTTTCTGGCAGGTGTGGCTGCTCTTCTTCGCCGCCGCCGGGGCCGGGCTGATGGTTATCGGCTCGGTGGCGGGCATGGCCAAGGCCTCCATGGGTGAGCTGGCTTTCGTGGCCGTGGCCACGGTGGCCGTGGGCAACGCGGTCGGGCGTATCGCGGCGGGTGTTGTGTCGGACCGTATCGGGCGGGAAAACACCATGCTGGCGGTTCTGATCGTGCAGGCCGGTCTGATGTTTTTGGCTATCCCGGTAGTGGGCTCGGAGCATGGCGGGGCGGCGGTCCTGGTCCTGCTGGCCACTTTTATCGGGTTCAATTACGGAACCAACCTCTCCCTGTTCCCGGCCATGGCCAAGGACATGTGGGGGCTGAAAAACTTCGGGGCCAACTACGGCCTGCTTTATACGGCCTGGGGCGTGGGCGGACTGGTCATGGCCAGGGTTTCCCAGACGCTGAAAACGGCTTCCGGCAATTACAGCAGTTCCTTTCTGGCGGCGGCCGGTCTGCTTATCGTGGCCGCTGTCATAACTTACAGGCTCAAAAAAAAGGACCGGACTTCAATTCCCCGCCTGGTCGAGGCAAAAATCAAGCAATAAGGCGGCGCTGGCAGCAGTATGCGCACAGCGTCAGCCATTGAATAATATGGAGATAAAAATGGAAAAGAGCAGGGATTCAGAATCAGCGGAGATGTCCGGAGAAAGCGACTATTCGGCAGGCCTGTTTATCGACTTTGAAGCCATCACGGGGCTCTTCACCAAAGCCGAGGCCGAAGGCCGACATTCGCTTTTCGAATATGAGGTTTACGAGCTTCTGACCAGGTCCGGGGCGGAAACCCCGCCAAAAGTCCGGCTGCTGGCCAAGGGTGCCAAGCCCGGCGACGAAGTTCTGTCTTCCATGCCGGGAGAAAAGGCGGTTCTGAAGATAGTATCCCCGACCATTGTCCATAAAACGGAAGTGGGCGGGGTGAGAGTGGTCGCCAACACACCGGAAAAAATCAGGTCGACCTGGCGCAGGATGCTCTGCGAAGTCCCGGAAAACTACGCCGCCTGGATAGAGCGTAATCCGGGGGCCGCGCCTTCCGTCTACCGTGGACTAAGCGGCCAGGAGTTGGAAGCGGCCATAGCCCGGGACGTCCGGGGGGTGCTGCTGGTGCAGTACATGCCGCCGGATTCGGAGGCCTTCGGCAACGAACTCATAGTCAGCCTGCGCAACACCAGGGAATTCGGCATGGTCATAAGCGCCGGTCTGGGCGGCACGGATACGGAGCTTTACGCCGAGCGTTTCCGCAAGGGGCAAGCGGTGGTGGCCGCTTCCACGGAAATGACCGACGGGAGAGGCTTTTTCGAGCTGTTCAAAAAAACCATCTCTTATAAAAAACTGGCGGGACTGACCCGGGGCCAGCGGCGCATCGTCACCGACGACCAGTTGGTGGAGTGTTTCACCTCTTTTATCGCCATGGGCAACCAATACTCTCCCGCCAACCCCGAAGCGCCTTTTGTTCTTGACGAACTGGAAATCAACCCCTTCGCTTTCACTGATTTCCTGATGGTGCCCCTGGACGGGCTCTGCCGTTTTTCCCGGCCCTCGGAGAAAAGCCTGCCTCGGCCCACGTTGAAAATCGGGCGTCTTCTGCACCCCTCGTCAATAGGAATCATCGGGGTTTCATCCAACCGGATGAACTTCGGACGCATCATTCTGCACAATGTCCTGGACAACGGCTTTGACAGGTCGGCCCTGCGCATCATCAGGCCGGGAATAGAAGAGATCGACGGGGTCAGATGCGTGGCCGACCTGGAGTCCCTGGACAGGAAGCTCGATCTGCTGGTCGTCGCCGTGGATGCGGAAAAGGTTCCCGATATAGTGGATGCGGTCATCGAACTGGACGCCGCCGAGTCGGTCATGCTGATTCCGGGGGGCATAGGCGAAAAGAAGGGGAGCGAGGAACGCGCCCGCCTGCTCAAGGAAAATATGAACCGGGCTCATGGCCGTGAAGACGGCGGGCCGATATTCCTGGGCGGGAACTGCCTGGGAGTGGTCTCTCACCCCGGCTCTTACGACACTCTCTTTATCCCGGAAGAAAAACTGCCCAAGCAGCGGGGCGAAAGGCGCCGCAATGCGGCCTTCATCAGCCAGAGCGGGGCGTTCATGATTACCAGGGTCAGCAAAAGGCCCAGCCTGGACCCGGCTTACATGGTCTCCATAGGCAATCAGACCGATCTTACTTTAGGCGATTTCATGATCTATCTGAAGGACCTGCCTGAGATCGAAGTTATCGCCGTCTATGCCGAAGGTTTCAACGACCTGGACGGGCTGGCCTTCTCAAAGGCCGTACGTCAGGCCGTGCTGGCGGGCAAGGACGTAATCTTTTACAAGGCGGGGAGAACCCCCGAGGGCAAGACGGCCACTTCCGGGCATACCGCCTCCCTGGCCGGCGACTATATGGTCTGCGAGTCCGGCATCCGCCAGGCCGGGGCCATGGTGGCCCAGACTTTCACCCAGTTCGAAGACCTGTTTTTCCTGGCCGAACGCCTGCATGGCAAAACCATCGGCGGGAACCGGCTGGCCGCCGTGAGCGGGGCCGGATTCGAAGCGGTAGGCATGGCCGACAGCATCCAGTCCGACGACTACAGCCTGCGGATGTCAACCTTCAGCGGGGAAACAACCGCCAAGGTTGAAGAAATACTGCGTCTGAACAGGCTGGATACTCTGGTTGATGTCAAAAACCCCATGGATATCAACCCCGGAGCCAACGACCAGGTCCACGCGGGCATAGTCGAAATCCTTCTGGGCGACCCGGAGGTGGACGCGGTGGTGGTCGGTCTGGACCCATTGTCCCCGGCCACTTACACCCTGGCGGACGACAAGTATTCCCTTGAAGCGGAAAACAGCGTGGCCAGACTGATGCCCGAGTTGTCGGACCGCCTGAAAAAACCGCTGGTCGGAGTGGTGGACGGCGGCAAACTGTACGACCCACTGGTGGACCTGCTGGAGGAAAGGGGCCTGCCCGTCTTCCGTTCATCAGACCGGGCGGTGGCGGCTCTGGCCAAGTATATTGAAGGACGCCGCTTTGCCGAGCAGTTGCGCCTGAAGGGGTAGTTCGGTCCGATTGCCGACCGGGCCGAACCGGTAACCCGAGACGATCACAAGGACACGGGTCCGCTCCAAAAGGGGCGGGCTCGTGTTCTTTTTCGTACGGAAAGCAAATACAACCATCACAAGCGCCGATCTGCCGCAGGGAGCACCACACTTAACCATCATGTTTAACTGTATTTATTCAGGAAGGCCATAGTGGTGATTTTTTTCCTCTTGACGTGGACGGCGTTTGGTGTGAGATGAATGTCTTTTCGTGCCGGGTATGCACGACGGTGAGAAAAGGTACTGGAATAATGGAATTAAGCGTCAGAGACCTCGTCGGTCTGTTCAATGTTTCGGAAGAAACGGTCTACCGCTGGGTCAAGCAGAAAAAACTGCCGACCTGCCGGGTCAACGAGCAGTTCCGCTTCAACCGGGCGGAAGTGCTGGAGTGGGCTACTTCTTCCGGAGTGAACGTACCGGCGTCGCTGATAAATACTCAGGAAACCGAAAAGGCCGTGCTGCCCGGTTTGGGTGACTGTCTGGCGGCCGGGGGAATACACTATAATCTCCCCGGAAGCGACAAGGCGGCCGTCCTGGAGGCCGTGGTCCGGATCATGGATCTGCCTGAAGACGTGGACAGGTCTTTCCTCTACCAGGTTCTGCTGGCCCGGGAGGCTCTGGGTTCCACGGGCGTGGGCGACGGCATAGCCATTCCTCACGTGCGCAATCCTATTATCCTGCACCTGCCCCGTCCCATGATCGCGCTTTGTTTTCTGGAAAAACCCATTGACTTCGGAGCCATTGACGGTCAACCTGTTGGGACGCTTTTCACTGTCATCAGCCCGACAGTCAGAGGGCATCTGCATCTGCTTTCCAAGATCGCCTACGCCCTGCGCGATCCCCTGTTCAAATCGGCAGTCACCCGCCAAGCGGGTGCGGAAGAGATATTGACCTGCGCCGCCCACGTGGAAGAGAATCTTCACTTCTCCTCACCTCATTCACCTTAGATCCACCAGGTAATTTCCGCAGCGAACATAGGCGCCGGGCGGGCTTTGTCGCCAGGCTCCACCGGGGCGTAATCGGTTATGTTGAACAAGTCCGGCCGTTCATCGGCGGACTTATTTCAGTATGGGAATCGGAAGAGTCGTTATGCTTTTAATCTTTGTGGCTTTGGGCGTGCTGGCCCTCAGTGGTTTTGCCGCCTTGTTATGCGGACGTCGCCCGGACCTGGCCAATTTCCTTGGCGCCGGGGGGGCCTTGACAGGCTGTCTGCTGGGTCTGTTCCCGGCGGGCAAGGTCTTATGGACCGGAAAGGCGGAGTCCTTCACCCGAAGCTGGGATATTCCCTACGCTTCTTTAAGCGTCCAGGCCGACCCCCTGTCCTCCTTTTTCCTGCTGCCGATTCTGCTGCTGTCCGCCGCCGCCGCCCTTTATGGATGGGAATATCTGAAAGCCTACCGGACTGACAAGAACCTGGGGGCTTCCTGGTTCTTCTTCAACCTGCTGGCGGCCAGCATGGTGCTGGTGGTGATCGCCAGAAACGGGATACTCTTCCTGATGGCCTGGGAAATCATGTCCCTGGCTTCGTTCTTTCTGGTCACTTTCGAGAGCGAAAAGGACAGCGTCCGCAAGGCGGGCTGGATCTATCTGGTAGCCACCCACATAGGCACAATGTGCCTGTTTGTCCTGTTTATGTTGCTGGGCAGGGATTCCGGCTCCCTGGACTTCGCCAAGTTCAGCTTCACGGCCTCGCCAGGTTCTTCACTGGCCGGTCTGGCCTTCATTCTGGCCCTTATAGGCTTCGGCACCAAGGCCGGATTCATGCCTTTCCACGTCTGGCTGCCCGAAGCCCACCCGGCGGCTCCGAGCCATGTTTCAGCCGTCATGTCGGGCGTGATGATAAAGACCGGCATTTACGGACTGCTGCGGACTCTGACTTTCATAGGAACACCCGAGGCCTGGTGGGGATGGGTCCTGATTGCGGCCGGGCTGGCTTCCGGCATTCTGGGGGTTCTGTTCGCCCTGGCCCAGCACGACCTCAAGCGTCTGCTGGCCTATTCCAGCGTGGAAAATATCGGCATTATCGGCATGGGCCTTGGTTTCGGCATCCTGGGCGTGGCCCTGGATCAGCCGGTTCTGGCGGTGCTCGGGCTGGGAGGCGGGCTTCTGCATGTGCTCAACCACTCCCTTTTCAAAGGTCTCCTTTTCCTGGGAGCCGGTTCGGTGCTGCACGCCACCGGCACCCGGAACATGGACCGGCTTGGAGGTCTGATCAAGCGGATGCCCTGGACGGCGGCGGTGTTCGCCATCGGGGCGACAGCAATTTCCGGGCTGCCGCCCCTGAACGGATTCCTGAGCGAATTTTTCATCTATCTGGGGGCGTTCAAGGGCATGGGACAGGCGGGGACGCTCTTTCCCGCCGCCTTGATTGTGGCCGGACTGGCCATTATCGGCGGGTTGGCCGGAGCCTGTTTCGCCAAGGCCTTCGGGATTGTTTTTCTGGGTGAACCGCGAAGCGAAGATGCCGTCCATGTGCATGAAGCGGGCTGGGCCATGCGTCTGCCCATGCTGTTTCTGGCCCTGGCCTGCGCAGCGGTCGCATTTTTCGCACCGCTTGCACTCCCGGTGCTGAACCCGATCATCACAACCGTGACCGGTTATGCGGGGGAATCAGTCACCGCCCCCTTGTTGCCGGCCCTGACTCCGCTTCGCCACATAGTTCTGGCCTCGGCCGTTTTTCTGGTTTTACTGGCGGTCTTAATCATTTTGCGCCGCCTTCTTCTGGCGGGCCGCGAAGTGTCCGCGAGCGGAACATGGGATTGCGGCTATGTCAGGCCGACCGCACGCATCCAGTATACGGCTTCGTCATTCGCCCAGCCCTTGACCAACATGTTCCGTTTTTTCCTTCAGAGCCGCAGGCATGGGCAGGAACCGCAAGGCTTATTCCCTCATCCGGCAGCCATCTCCACGGAAACGGACGATGTTTTCCGTCGCAGATTTTACGACCACGTCTTTCAGGGCGCGGCCGTCCTGATGATGCGTCTGCATTGGCTGCAACAGGGGCGGGTCCAGGTGTATGTGCTGTACATCGCCGTGACCCTGCTGGCCCTTTTTATCTGGAACCTGAGATGAAACTGAATCATTTGCCCGACCGGCAGCAAGGCAAACGCTCCCCGAGCATGAAGGCCCTGTACCGGTTGGCCGGAAAGGCCGTCTTTTCAGAGGCGGCAGTATCTTGGATGTCGGCATGAATATGGAAGCATGGTTTTATCCGCTGACAGCGCTGGCCTTGTCGCCCTTGCTGTCCGGCATTATCAACCGGACCAAGGCCGTTTTCGCGGGCCGCAATGGTCAGCCCCTTTTGCAGAACTACTACGATCTGGCCAGATTGTTCCGCAAGGGCGCGGTGTACAGCCGGACCACCAGTTGGGTTTTCCGGGCCGGCCCCCTGGTGGGCCTGGCTTCGGCCCTGACGGCCCTGACCGTCCTGCCTCTCGGCGGCGCGGCAGCCCCCCTGAGCTTTGCCGGAGACCTGGTTCTGCTGGCCTACCTGCTGGGACTGATGCGCTTCTTCACCGTTATCGCCGCCCTGGATACGGGATCGCCCTTTGAAGGGATGGGGGCCAGCCGGGAAGTGCAGTTTTCGGTCCTGGCCGAACCGATTCTGCTGCTCTGCCTGGCGGCCATAGGCAAATCAGGAACATCCGCAGCCTGGCTGACCGTTCAAAGCAGCGCCTTGTCCCTCTCGGGAATATACAGCCATTTGTCGCTGGCCACCTGGGCCAAGGACGGCATGATCCTTCTGCTGGCCGCCGCGGCCCTGCTGGTGGTCCTGCTGACCGAAACGTCGCGCATACCGGTGGACGACCCGAACACCCACCTGGAACTGACCATGATTCACGAGGTCATGATTCTGGATCACAGCGGACCGGATCTGGGCATGATCCTGTACGGCTCGGCCTTAAAAATGTGGATACTCTGCGCCTTGCTGGCCGGACTCTGCGTGCCTGTCCGCACGGGCTCCGCCTGGTTGAACGCGGGAGCGGCCATTGCAGGCATTCTGCTGCTGGGAGTGGTCATCGGCATTATCGAATCATCCATGGCCCGGCTCCGGCTGTTGCGTGTCCCGCAACTCCTGGTCGGCGCCGGAGTATTGTCCCTGCTGGCTCTCTTCCTGGTGCACTGGAGGTAATCATGGAGCTCTGGATCGATTCTCTGATAGTACTGCTCATCCTGAGCAACCTGATGCTTCTCGGTTCCAGCCGCCTGAATGCCTGTATCCGGGTGGTGGCCATCCAGGGAATTCTGCTCAGCATTCTGCCTCTGCTGGTCGCGGCGGGCGAACTGACCCTGAGAGTCATTCTGCTTTCGCAACTGATGATGCTGGTCAAGGGTCTGGTTTTTCCGTGGCTGCTGATGAGGACCCTGCGTGCGGCCAACGTCCGCCGGGAAATGGAGCCTTTCGTCGGGTATTCCACCTCCCTGATGGCTGGAGTGGGCTTGCTCGGGCTGGCCATGTGGCTGGGCGGGCACCTGCCGCTGCCCATCCCGTCACGCTCCGAACTGGTCGTGCCTCTGGCCATGTTCACCATCATGACAGGCCTTTTCGCCATCATCAGCCGCCGCAAGGCCCTGACCCAGGTTCTGGGTTACCTGGTAATGGAAAACGGCATCTACGCCTTCGGCCTGGCCTTTTCCCAGAGCGAGCCCTTATTGGTGGAACTGGGAACCCTGCTGGATGTTTTCATGGCGGTCTTCGTCATGGGTATTACCATTTTCCATATCAACCGTGAATTCGACCATATCGACACGGACCGCCTGAGCGCCTTGAGGGACTGAGGGCCATGATACCTGCACTGATTTTTCTTCCCATTGCGGCGGGCCTGCTGGCCTTCCTTCTCCGTCCCGGAATCTCTCAACGGATGCTGCTGGTATTGACCGCCCTGGGCCATTTCGCTTTGACGGCCTCGGCCTGGATCCGCAGGCCCGCGCCGGTCTGGGACGGCTGGCTTCTGCTGGACGCTCCGGGCCTGGTTTTCCTGAGCATCACCAGCACCCTGTTCCTGCTGGTCGCCGTCTATGCCCTGGGGTATCTGAAAAGAGAAGACTGGGGCAGCCGTCAGGATTTCGAGGAAGGCTTTCTGTTCACCAACTCCCGTGAACCGACTTTCATCTGCTGCCTGCTGCTCTTCCTGGGCATGATGACCCTGGTGACCGTCAGCCAGCATTTCGGGCTGCTCTGGGTGGCCGTGGAAGCCACCACCCTGGCCAGCGCGCCTCTGATCTATTTTCACCGGCATTACCGTTCCCTGGAAGCCACGTGGAAATACATCATGATCTGTTCGGTGGGCATTGCCCTGGCCTTGTTGGGAAACTTCTTTCTGGCCGTGGCTTCGACTCTGGGCGAGCACGAACATGTGCCCATGCTGTTGACCAACCTCATCGCCAACGCCTCGAGTCTGCATACGCCGTGGCTGAAAGCCGCCTTTCTTCTGCTACTGGTGGGTTACGGGACCAAGATGGGCCTGGCCCCCATGCATACCTGGCTGCCGGATGCGCACAGCGAATCCCCTTCGGTCATTTCGGCCCTGCTTTCCGGAGCACTGCTCAACTGCGCCTTTCTGGCCATCCTGAGGACCCAGCAGGTGGCGGCGGCGGCCGGGCTGGGGGATTTCGGACGCGATCTGCTTCTGGGTTTCGGCCTGTTTTCCATGGGAGTAGCGGCGGCCTTCATCATCCGGCAGGCCGATTTCAAGCGCATGCTGGCCTATTCCAGCGTGGAGCATATGGGCATTCTGGCTCTGGCCGTGGGACTCGGCTCCCAAGCGGGTTTCGGGGCCATGCTGCACGCGGTGAACCATTCGTTCACCAAGGGCATGCTCTTCCTGGTGGCCGGCAACATACTGGCGGCCTACCGGAGCAAGTCCACAAACGATATCAAGGGGGTGGCCAAGGTGCTGCCGGTTTCGGGACTCCTGTGGATAGCCGGTTTTCTGGCCATCACCGGTTCACCTCCTTTCGGTCCTTTCGTCAGCGAGCTGATTATCCTCAAATCCGCCGTGGACCAGGGCCGCATGGCCGTGGCCGTGGCCTATCTGGCAGTCCTTTGTATTGTCTTTATCAGCATGTCTTCGATAATGCTCAAAATGGCTCAGGGCGACCCGGCCGGTCTTCCCGCGGACGGCACCGGCGAGTCAGCGCCTGTTGGAACACGGGAGTCCTGGCTGGCGGTCCTGCCGCCCATGTTTCTGGGCGCCATGGTCCTGGTCCTGGGGATTTACGTCCCCCCCGCGTTGAGACTGGTCCTGGAAGAAGCCGCGCAGGCCATCGGGGCGTTTTGACCGGAAAGATGCGAAGACGGGAGTTTTTTCAATGACAGCCTTAGATGCTCAAGCCTTTTCGCTGGCCAACGGCCAGGCCGCCGAAACCGGCCGCGTGCCGGTCCTGCCCTTGGATGAATTCCTCGGGGCCATAACAGCCTCGGTCGATGCCGGGGCAAGGATATCGGCCCTTTTCGGAGAGCCGCTGGATGGCGGACGCCTGCGCCTGTGGAGTATTCTGACCCTGGACGACCAGTCTCTGATCCTGCCGTCGGCCACGGAAATCAGCGGCGACGCCTACCCTTCCCTGACGCCGGGCTGTCCGCAGGCTCACCTGTTCGAAAGGGAGCTGTTCGAGCAATGGGGCCTGCGTCCGGAAGGACACCCCTGGCTCAAACCGGTCCGCTTCCAGAAGCCGTACAGAAAGGCCGGCCAGCAGGCCGGACCGGAGATCGGCATTGCCGATTTCTACAGGGTCGAAGGGGAGGAGATTCACGAAGTGGCGGTCGGCCCGGTGCACGCGGGCATAATTGAACCGGGCCATTTCCGCTTTCAATGCCACGGCGAAGACGTTTTCCACCTGGAAATATCCCTGGGTTACCAGCACAGGGGAGTGGAAAAGGCCCTGACCTGCGGCCCGGACAAACGCACGATCCATTTCATGGAGACCCTCAGCGGGGATTCCACCATCGCCCATGCGACGGCTTATGCTCAACTCTGCGAAGCCTTGGCCGGGGTTCAGGCTCCCGCAAGGGCACAGGTGCTCAGAGGCGTTGCGCTTGAACTGGAAAGGGTGGCCAATCACATCGGCGATCTGGGCGCGCTGGCCGGTGATGTGGGCTTCCTGCCCACAATGTCTTACTGCGGACGCATCCGGGGAGACGTGCTCAACATGACCGCCCTGATCTGCGGCAACCGATTCGGCAGGGGCCTGGTCCGGCCCGGAGGCGTGGGGTTCGATGTCGGCCCGGCCATGGCCACGGAGTTGCTCAAACGGCTGGCCGACGTGGAGAAAGACGTAACCGTGGCGGTTGATCTGCTATGGAAAACTTCGTCGGTGATGGGCCGTTTCGAAGGGACGGGGACGGTCAGCCGCGATCTGTGCGAATCCATGGGCCTGGTCGGACCGGCGGCGCGGGCCTGCGGGTTGGCCAGAGATGTCCGGCAGGACCTGCCGCACGGCGTTTTTCAATTCACCCAGATTCCGGTATCCACCTCTGATTCCGGGGATGTGCTGGCCAGGGCTCAGGTGCGATGGATGGAGGTCCAGAGATCCATTGCGTTTATCCGGGAGCAGTTGGCCTGCCTGCCCAAAGGCGGGACGGGTGCCAGCCTGCCTCCCCTGGCCCCCAACCGGTTGGCCGTGGCGATGGTGGAGGCCTGGCGGGGCGAGACCTGCCATGCGGCCCTGACCGATGAACAGGGACGTTTTCTTATCTACAAGGTGGTCGACCCGTCCTTCCACAACTGGTTCGGACTGGCCTGCGCTCTCAGAAACCAGCAGATATCGGATTTCCCTCTGTGCAACAAGAGTTTCAACCTGTCTTACTGCGGCCACGACCTGTGAGGCAGGGCCTGCGCGGCAGGTTTGAGTCAAAGAGCGGAAGAGTTTAAGGAAAGGTTTGCAATGTTAGATATTTTGTTGGCCAGAATCCAGCAGAAACACCGGACGATAAAGTACCCGAAGGGCGAACCGCCTCAATTGCCCGAGCGTTTTGCCGGACTGCCGACCCTGCTTCAGGAAAACTGCCAGGCCGGATGCCGGGCCTGTGCCGAAGTCTGTCCCACTGGGGCCATCAGCCTGGAAGACGGAATCAGGCTGGACCTTGGCCGCTGCCTGTTCTGCCGGGAATGCGCCACGGCCTGCCCCACGGGGAATATAAACTTTTCCAAGGATTACCGCCTGGCGGCAGACAAGCGAGAAGACCTGATGATTGAAGCCAGGAGCTTCAGCCCGGCCTCCTCATTGGGTAAAGCAGGCCTCCGTCTCTTCGGGCGGTCCCTGAAACTCAGGCAGGTCAGCGCGGGCGGCTGCAACGCCTGCGAGGCTGACATCAACGTTCTGGGCACGCCGGCCTGGGATCTGGGCCGGTTCGGCATCCAGTTCGTGGCTTCTCCCAGACACGCAGACGGCCTGCTGGTCACCGGCCCGGTGACCGAAAACATGCGTGAAGCCTTACTCAAGACCTACGCCGCCGTCCCGGCACCCAAGCTGGTCATCGTGGTAGGGTCCTGCGCGGTGTCGGGCGGGCCTTACCTGGGACAGGCCGAGGCCCACAACGGAGTCGACGGGCTGCTGCCGGTGGACCTTTACATACCCGGTTGTCCGCCCCACCCCCTGACCATACTCGACGGGCTGCTCAGGCTGACAGGACGCATATAATCAATCTATAGGCCGGCTGTCAGTCCACGTGGAGGATGACGGAGAAGCTGTTGAACATGGCCCAGACTTCCTCGTTTTCCTGAAAGTCCAGCCGGCTCCGGCTGTCGTATGTCCCGATGGAACAGAGTTCCGAATCGTCCGAGACGCGGACAGTGTATTCGGTGGTCAGTTTCCCCCGTATTATGCGGGTAATGACACCGCGGAACCGGTTTTCCGCCGTACATTCAGGCTCGGAACCGTTTTTCTGCAGGATGACCCATGGGGCCTTGACTTCGGCCGTGACCAGCGAGCCCGGTTGCAGGCCCAGCCTGGTCAGGCTGTCATTGGTGATAATGGTGGTAACGGTGTAGCCGCCGATAGCGGCCAGATCAACCCGGCTTTGGATGTCCCCACGGACGACTTCCTTGATCTTCCCGAAAAAAGTATTGCGGGCGCTGGTCTTGCGACGGCTTTCCTTTTCGATGAAGTACCGGGCCACCCGGCTCATTTCCTCATCGGAAAAATCCACATAGGCGGCGGTCAGACCGGGTGTTGAGTGGCCCAGCATTCTCTGGACCACGGGCAAGGGCATATTGCCGCGCATCAGTTCCACGGCCCTGGCCTTGCGTATGGCGGTGGGCGCGCCGAGTTCGCGGGGAAACCCGCAATCCCCGGCCCGCTCGTAAAACTTGCGGCGGACATGGCCGGGGTCGACCTGAAAAAAGCCTTCTGACGGCGAACCACAGGACGGACCGGCCAGAGCGGCCTTGATTTCTTCGGACAATTCAGGAGGAATCTGGACTTCCCTTTGGGGTGCAGCATTCCGGCCCGCAGACAGTCTGACCGTGTGCCGGTCGAAATCTATATGGGCGGCCGGGTCCAGGCTGAGTATTTCGTTGAGCCGTGCGCCGGTGAAGCGGATCAAAAGAAATATAAGCAGTATGCGCCGCCGGGAAGCCTGAACGTCAAGGCGGGCGGAAGAGGCGGCCCATTGGCGGAAATTCCGTTCCAGTACGGCCAGTTCTGTGGGGTCCAAGCAACTGGCTCCATCCGGGACGGAGCAGATACGGCCGTGGCCGAGGCGGCCTGTTCCGGCGCAGGCCTGGCTGATTTCCCGCCATTCGGCGCTGTCGTTGGGTTCGTCCTTCATGGGCCTTTCCTTCCGGAGATGGGCATCGCCTGCCTGATTCATATTACGTTTTTTTTGCCGCCATGACAACTTGCGGCCCCGTCATGGCTTGACCGCGCTGAAAAGCAGGAAATCCGGGCTGTTGACCGGCCAGTCCGGGCGTTCAGCCGCCTGCCGAAAACCTGCTCCGGACAGCAGGCCGATATATTCATCGTTCGTCCAGGCCCTGGTTGTGCTGCGGTAAGATTCGGCCCGGTCTCCGGCCATGATGATGTGGAAGACGGTCTGGGCGGTCTGTTCGGTGGAGAACCAGCGTTTTTCCATCAGGCAGAGGTGGGGTTCATCGGAAAAAAGGCCTTGCAGCCCCGGACCGGAACGGTGCCATGAGGCGGGGGCTTCTCCGGCCCGCCGGACGGCTTCAAAGGCGTGGACTTCCAGCAGCAGAGTCCCGCCCGGTTTCAGGGCCTGAAAGGCCTTGTCCAGCAGGTTCCGGCATTCTTCCGGCGAAAAGACGTTGATCTCGCCGAAAAGCATCATGGCCGCATCAAATCCGTGGCCGAAGTCCGTCCGGCGGACATCGCCCTGAATCAGGCGGGCGGCTTCCCCTAGGCGGCTGCGGGCATATTCGATGGAAGCCGGGGAAAAATCCAGCCCCACGCAGTCGTAGCCCAGAGCGGCCAACCTTTCTATATAGAGTCCGGGACCGCACCCTATGTCCAGCAGCCGTCCAGGAGAGGAGCGGCCGATGTTCCGGTGAATCCATTCAACCTGGGCCTCGATTGTGTCCGCCTTGCGGCTGGCCAGGTCGTGTTCCTGGGAAAGATGTTCCCGCAGCATCCGCCGGCTGAAATCCGGGTCGTCCCAAGGGATCTTGTACCGACCGTCCCACAGATTTCTTTCATCGGTCATATACTGAATTACGGATCTGGTATTTTCCGTTCCGCCTGTCATGCCGCCTCCGCTTCTCAAGGGCTGTTGGCCTGTATTTTCATCATCTTTTCCGGAACCAACCATTCCGCGTGGCTGTCAGGACAGCGCGGGGAATACCCGCAGCCAACGTCCATCATGACCATAAACTTTTTACCCGTTCCGCGCAATTGCTGCCTTCGAGACATCTTGGGGGCGAAGGGCTGAAAAATAAACCGCACAAATTATGTGCTGTATACACCGGCCATTTTTATCTGTCAGCGACAGCCTGAAGCCAAGGAGGGCCGGCAAAGACGGACTTGCGAAGCGGATACCTTCAGTCAGCGGCGGACAGCCTGCCGGAGTATAAACCATGACGCTTCAGGTAAACCTGAAGCGTCATGGCAGGTATAACTGATTGTTTTGGCGGGCAAACAGTAAAAACAGCAAAAAAGTGTATTTTCACAAAAAAACATTCAAGTTTTCCGATTTTTATTCCGAAAAGTGTTGTAACGGAGAGGTGCACCCCTTAAAAGGGTGCTTTTGCCGTTTCCCGGGTCGCCGGACCGAGGGGAGCCATTTGACGACATACGCTATCAACAGTTCCGGCGCGCCTCTGGCGGTTTCCGCCCGCGGCGTGTCCCGCAGTTACGGGGAAGACGGCCTGGATTCTCCGGCCAGGGCTTCCTTGCGGGCGGCTGTGCCTTACCGCCTGGTTCAGACCTGGAGCGAATCCAGCCAGCAGGACCGGCGGGAACTGATCCTGGCAGATTTGCGGGACAGGACCGACGCGCTGGCCGAGGGGCTGCGGCTCTTTGACATTCCTGACCGGACGGCATTGCACAGCTACCGGGCGGCCGTTTCCAGCGCACCGGACAGTTTTACGGCCGAAGCCGAGGACGGCGCACCGACGGGCCTGCACCACGTTCAGGTCTCCGGCCTGGCCCAGGCTCAGACCAACACCAGCCGCCGGTTGGCGTCGGCGGAGGCGGCGGTTCTGGAGGCTGGTGACTACGTTTTCGAGCTGGAAGTCAACGGGGAGATTCGTTCCGTGGCTGTGGGGCTGGCGGGAACCGGCCGGGACGCGGAGACGAACCGGGATATGCTGGAGCGTATCGGTCGTCAGATCATGGCGGCCGACGACCGGCTGACGGCTTCGGTGGAGACCAGGCAGCAGGCCGGGACGGACGGTTTGGACGTGGAGACGGCGGCTCTGGCCGTCAGAAGCCGGACTTCGGGTGAGGATGTGCGGTTTTCCCTGAGCGACACATCCGGAGATCTGGTCGAGCGCTTGAAGCTGGACAGGGCTTCGCCGACGGCGGCAGCGGGGCGGCTGGATTTCGATCACCGGCTTTATGAGTCCGGCGACGACCGGGTTGCTGTTGACGAAGCCGGGGTGACCGTGAGTCTGTGGCAGCCGACGTCCGGAGCCGAAACTCTTGAGGTTCAGCCGGGGGCTTCGGCCCTGGAGCGGCAGGTATTTGACCTGGTTGACCGCTACAACGACTACATGATGTTTCTGAAGGCCAACCGGGGCGAGCTTGACGGAGTGATTCTCCGCGACCTGCAAGGGGAGGCCGACGCCAACCAGAGCGCGTTGACGGAAATCGGGCTGCCGCCGCGAGGCGACGGTCGTTTGATATACACTGCCCGTTTCGGCCAGTTGCTGACTGGCGAACCGGAGCGGGCGGCGGATGTTCTGACGGGCGAGACCGGGTTTTTTACCGGCGTCCAAAAGGTTTTGGAGAGGGTCCAGTCGAGGGACCTGAATGAATACGGTAAGCGTATCGAGGCGTTGCCGCGGGTTTACAGAGGTACGGCCAAGTTCGCCGACATATTGCGTCTGGGATTGAACGTTTCGGTATCCGCCTGACCCATCATGAAACAGCGGGGCAGAAGGTGAGATAATGAAAATTCATCCGGTTTTGACAGTTATTCAGGGGCAGAAATCGAGTTCGGCCCGCAGGGCGGAGCAGCGCAGCGAAGGACAGTCCGGGGCCGGTTCCGGCGCTGAGGTGGTTTCGGGACAATCCGTTCAGGATGTGGTCGAGGTCGTTTCGCTGGAAAACGTCAGGGCTTCGGCGGCAGCTCCGCCCAAGGACCTGGGCGAAGCGGAGCAGGTCCTGGAAAAAATCACCCGGGACCTGGGCGGATTGAGCAGATCGGATTTGCGCAACCTGCACAGGCTGGAAGGCCTGGTCCATTTCTTTTCGGCCTGACCGGCAGGCAGGACAAACAGGAGGATTTATGGCTGACGTATCCGGAGTGAATGCGGCCAATCAGGCCGCGGCCATGGCCAGACAGCAGGAAGAGGCCCGGCGGGCGGCCGACGAGGAGCGTTACCGTCTGGAGCAGGCGGCGGCGGAAGAGGCGCGCCGGAAAGCCCAGATGGAAGAAGATGCCCGCCTTCGGGCTCAGGAAGAGGCTGCCAGGCAGCAGGATGCTCAGAATCGGGGCGAGGTGGTGGATACGGTCGTCTGACCGGGTACGGCCTTTCCGGCGAAGACCGGCCGCAGCCTGCTCTTTACGTCCGGAAAGGGCGCTTTGGGGGCTGTATTCGCCTGGTTGAAGCATTACGCCTTCCTTATCGGACCATATCCTAAGCATATATGGAAATCGGCCCGCGCCGAACTCAATGCGGCGGGGGCTTTTTTTTGCCCGCGGCAGGCTCAAGTTGACAGTGGCCGGAGGCCGGTTTAGATTTGGGGAAATGATTCAGGTTGAGAGAGGTTGAGATGAAGATAGCTTTGACACGCCGCATACCAGAACCGGGAGTCAGTCGTCTGGCCGAGGCCGGGGAACTCTGGATGTGGCCCCATGACCGGGATATGACGCCGGAGGAACTGCTGACCGAGACGCTGGACGCGGAAATATTGGCCTCGCTGCCGACCAACATCATTAACGGGCGATTGATGGACGCCCGGCCGGGACTGAAGCTCATCGCCAACTTCGCGGTCGGTTTCAACAACATAGACGTGGAAGCCGCCCGCGCTCGGGGCATAATAGTGACGAACACGCCGGGGGTTCTGACAGAGGCCACGGCGGACATGGCCCTGGCGCTTATGCTGGATGCTTCGAGGAGGATGTCCGAAGGGGACCGCCTGGTCCGGCGGGGAGATTTCCGGGGGATCAGCCCCGAGTTTCACCTGGGCCTGGACATGGAGGACAAGGTACTGGGCATCTACGGCCTGGGCAGAATCGGCGCGGCCGTGACCCGGCGTGCTCAGGCCTTCGGCCTTCGGGTCATCTACCACAACCGGCGGCCGAATCCCGAATACGAGGCGGAACTGGGGATAAGGTACGTCAGTTTCGAGGAACTGCTGTCCGAGTCCGACTTTATTTCCATCAATACGCCGCTGACCCCTGAAACCACCCACAGGTTCACGCTGAAGGAGTTCGGGGCGATGAAAGACACGGCGGTGCTGGTCAACACAGGCCGGGGCCCTATTATAAAAGAGGACGATCTGGCCGAGGCTCTGGAGAGGCGCATGATCTACGCGGCGGGCCTGGACGTTTACGAGTTCGAGCCCGAGGTCAATAAAAGGCTGCTCAGCCTGGAAAACGTGGTTCTGGCTCCCCACCTGGGCAGCGCCACAGTAAGGACGCGGCGGCGCATGGCGGAACTGGTGGCCGACAATGTGGAGGCGTTCGTGCGCGGAGAGAATCCGCCGAACCGGGTGGTTTGAGGCATGGAGCGGGAAGCAGCGCCGAATAAGGAGCAGGTGCACCAGGACCCGGCGGATCAGGCCGTCATAGACCGCTTCTGCGAAGGCGACTCGGAGGCGGTGGCCGAACTGGCCGACCGTTACGCCGGACGTCTGTATAATTTCGGCCTGAGGATGTGCGGCAACTCCCAGGACGCCCAGGACATGGTGCAGGATACTTTTGTCAATGTAATAAAGTATCTGAAGGGTTTCAGGGGAGAGACCAAGCTTAAGAACTGGTTGTACCGCCTGGCCTCGTCGGCGTGCCTGAAGAAGCGGCGCGGCAAGAATTCACCGGACAGGGAGCTGCCTCTGGAGTCTTTGCGGCCCCAACACCAGGAAGGCGAGGCTCCCCCGGAGATTCCCGACTGGTCCCAAAGCCCGGCGGACGAGGTTCTGAACGACGAGTTGCGGGAATATCTGGCCAAGGCCATCGGGGAATTGCCTCCCAAATACCGCCTTGTTTTCACCCTGCGGGACCTTGAAGGGTTCAGCACGGCCGAATCGGCGGAGATGCTGGGGATATCCGAACAGGCGGTAAAGACCAGGCTGCACCGGGCCAGGGCCTTTCTGCGCAACGAACTGGCTTCGTATCACGGCGACCGGTGCGCGGCGGAGGTGACGGCATGAGCGGACACGACCATGAAAAATGCCTGGTCTACTTCGAACGGATTTCGGAACTGCTCGATGGAGAACTCGACGCAGCCACGGCTGAGAAGGTCCGGGCTCATCTGGAAGGCTGCCCGGAGTGCCGGGTCTGCTGGGCGACGTTTCAGAAATCGGTGGAGATATTCCGGCATCTGGGCGACGAGCCTCTGCCGGAAGGGACTCTGAAGGAGATAAAGGATTTCATCCGGGAACAGTTGCCCGGGGGCCGCTGAACCGGCGGTTTCGGAATCATGCGGAATTCAAAAGAAGACCGGGGGGCGAGGGCTCCCCGGTTGTCTTTCAGCGAAATAATTCTCGTAATCGGCAACAACCTTCTTCCCGGCGGCTACCTGTTCAGGCTTGGCGCATGGTGAGGGAACACGCAGAACAGCGCTGGCCTGGCGGCCTGTTTCAGGTCCGGGGCGGAGGCGGATTGTCCAGCACCCGGCGGATGACCCCGGCCAAGTGGAGCAATTTGACCGGTTTGAAGACGTATTCGCGGATACCCATGGCTCTCGCCTTTTCCGGGGTGATGGTTTCCGCATATCCGGTAAAGAGGATGATGGGCAGATCCGGCTTGATAGTCAGAAGTTTCCGGGCCAGTTCCGAGCCCTTGAGGTAGGGCATGGTCATATCGGTCAGAACAAGATCGAAATCCTCGGGTTTTTGGCTGAAGATCTCCAAGGCCTCGCGGCTGCTGGTCAGGGCGGTGACCCGGTAGCCGAGACTCTCCAGAATATTGCTGAAAACATGGGCCAGGGATTCTTCGTCGTCGACCAGAAGGATTCTTTCGTGTCCGCCCGGAGGTTCGTCCGGGCCGGGCTCCAAAGCTCTGGCCGGGGCGGCTGAGATTTTGGGCCAGAGGGCCTCAAAGCTGGCGCCCTGTCCGGGCAGGCTGTGGACTCTGACGGCTCCAAACTGAGCGGCAAGGATGCCATGGATGGTGGAGAGTCCGAGACCGGTTCCCCGTCCCGGCTCCTTGGTGGTGAAAAAAGGTTCGAATATCCGGCTCTGTATGTCTTCGGGTATGCCCGGACCGTCGTCGGCGACGGTGAGCCTGACATAAGGACCAGGAGTGAGGTTAGGGCCGTATCCCAGGGTCTGCGGACCATCCAGATAAAGTTCGTCCACGCCGACGGTGATAACGCCTCCGCCTTTTTCATGCAAGGCCTGGGCGGCGTTGGTGCAGAGGTTCAGGAGGACCTGATGAATCTGGGCGGGGTGCGACAATACGGCGGCCTCTTCGGCCTCCATATTCTGCCTGATTTCCAGGGTGGAAGGGAGAGAGGCCCTGACCAGCCTGAGGTTTTCCCGCACGGCCGAGGCCAGGCATACCGGTTCCGGCGGCTGGTCGGTGACCCTGGCGAAAATCAGTATCTGGCGGACGATATCCCTGGCCCGTTCGGCGGAGGCTAGGGTATTTTCCAGCATGCCCCGGACCTTGTCCGGGTCGGTCAGATTGGCGGCAGCCAGTTCGGTGCAACCAATGATGGTGCCGAGTATATTATTGAAATCGTGGGCGATGCCGCCAGCAAGGGTACCCAGAGCCTCCATTTTCTGGGTCTGCCGGAGATGCTTTTCCAGTTCGGCTTCGTAAGTGACATCGCGCATGACATAGACCCAGCCGCCAGCTTTTCCGGAAGGTTCCATTATGGGTGAAACGACGGCGTCGAGTTGCAGACGGCGGCCATGTCCGCCCATGAGAGTCAGCCGGAGAGGGGTGGCCGAAGCCCCGGTATTCCGACCGTCAAGCAGCTCTTTCACCTGGTTCCAGTTGATAGTCCCGAGGATTTCAGCCACATTGCGGCCTTTTAGTTCATCGGCCGAGAGGATGGCCGCAGCCGGGTTGGCGAACTGAATGAGCCCTTCGGGGTCGGTGATGAGAATAATCTCGGCGGCCTGTCTGACGGCCTGCACCAACCGCTCACGTTCTTCGTCGGCCGCTTTGTGTTCGGTGAAGTCTTCGGCCACTCCTACCTGGCGGATTATCTTGCCGGATGAGTCCCGGACGGAATAGGGGCGGGAACGCAGCCAGCGATAGTCTCCCCGGCGGTGGCGGAGCCGAAACTCCATAGCCTCAAGATAATCCTCGGGCTTCGTCCAGACATGCAGTACTTTTGCGCGATCATCCGGGTGAACATCACCCAGAAAGTCATCGAACGAATTCATCATGCGGGAAACAGGCCAGCCCCATATCTTTTCCGCAGCCGGGCTGATGTAGACGAATCTGCGACCGATCACATCTAGAATCCAGAATATCTGATCAATGGATTCGGCCATTTCGCGGAAACGTTCCTCGCTGGCCTTGATGCTCTTTTCTGTCCGGCGCTTCTGCAGCTGCCGCCACATTCCGTCCATGAGCAGCGACAGATGGTTGACGTCTGATTCGTCATACCCTTGTTCTTTATTGGCTAAGCCGGCCACGGCGACGATGCGGCCCCCATCGAAGACAGGCAGATTCAAATACCGGATAATGGGAATATGCCCAGGCGGAAGGCCTCTCTTGAGAGGATTGGGGGCCTGGTAATCGTTGACGACAACGGCGCGGCGCTGGCGGACAGATTCTCCAGATAGCCCCGCATTATCAAGGTCATAGCTACTAGCGGCGTCCTGCACGCGACAGTCTTTCACGGCCTGTTCAGACCAGGAATAGACTCTCATGACCGCTTCGTCCTCGCTCATGAAAAAGATATGGCCATACTGGCTGCCGGTGAGCCTGACGCCTTCATCAAGAACGAACTCGACGATTTCCTGGTCGGAGGCTTCGTCCATTCTGGAAAGCTGAACGAGGGTTTCGAGGCGTATCTGGCTGAGCCTATGGGCGGCTTCGAGGTGGCGGAGACGTTCCAGTTTTTTTGTAAGTTCGGCCAGTCTGGCCGAGAGGCCTGGTTGGCTGGTTTTCTGTTTTTTTTCTGTCATCAGCCTTGGGCAATCAAATTATGTCGGGCAGGTCGCCCTTTGCTTTCCCGCCGCACCGCTCTGTCATTCCCGTGGGCGGACTGAAAGATGATACTACCCGGAAATCTGCCGTTTGGCAAGCTGATGTCGTGAGACAGAACTGGGTTCAGGCGTCGTTCTTTAAACCGGCTCTATATTGTTCCAGCAACTGGCGGAACATGGCCGGATAGGCGGTCTTCTTGGCGAGTTCCGGCAGGATTCTTATCTGCAGGGCCTGCTCCATGTCTCTCTCGGGCCAGCCGAGCAGGGCGAGGTAGTCGTCCAGAAAGGTAGCCGGCAACTCCCTCTGCCTACGGCCCCGGAGGACTTGATAGGCAAGCCTGGAAACAAAAAGGATGGCGACATTGGCACGGACCTCATCGGGCAGCATCTCCGGGGGTGAGAATTCGGGCTGATTCTGGAATTCAACGCTGCTGCAGAAACTTTCCGGCAGATGCCACTCTTCAAGCAGGAGAGCCCCAAGCTGGGCGTCATCAAGGGTATCGATCAGAATGGAGAGATTGGGGTTCTTTTCCAGGAGGAGCTGGACGACGCCGCGTCCCAGGTCGTGGAGGAGACCGAGGGTGGCCATTTCGGCCGGCCTGCCGATGTTGGTGGCTTGAGATACGGCGAAGGCTATATTGGAGACGGCCAGGCTGCGGGCTTGCAGGGACCGGTAAAACTTGGTGTCCGGCATTGTCCGCCTGATTCCGTCGGCCATGACCAACTGATATACTTCGTTGAAGCCCAGGAGCAGAACGGCGTGGTGGATGTCGGAAATCTGGCTGGTGAAGCCATAGTAAGGCGAATTGACGGTCTTGAGGACCGTGGCGGCCAGGCCTGGATCGTCCTTGACCTGTTCCGCCACATCCTTGGCCGAGCTTTCTTCGTTTAGAAGAGTCAAGACCACGGATGAGGAGAAGGCCGGTAGGCGCGGAATTTTGGTGATGATGCCTTTAATGATGTTCGACTGAGAATAGTCGGTCCGGCTGCGGGATCTGGACCGGTGGATATAACCGATGAGCTGCTGGTTGCGGCCGGTGAGTTTGAGCCTTATCTGTTCAAGGCGCTCGACTCTTTCATTGGCCAGATCGTTCAGCTTGCGGATTATGTAGAGCTGTATCTTGAAGTCAAGGGCGTTGAGAGCGGCTTTACTGAGGGCCAGAACCTTCGCGGGCGTGCGGGCGGTGACAGAGGCTGTCCGCGGCGTCTGTTTGGTGAAAGCGATTTCGCCCACCCATTCGCCCGGTCTGAGGACGGCAATGATTTCGTCGGTGTCGAGCAATCTTTTGAGCACATTCAGTTCGCCTTCAAGAAGGACATAGACTACCTGGCCGGTGTCCCCTTCGCGTATGAGCATATCGCCGGGGTTCAGCCTCTTCATCGTGGCGACTTTGTAGACCTGATTCAGTTCTTTTTCGCTCAATCCCTGAAAGGGGAGAGCCTGCATGCTGTCTGGGCTTTCGGCCGGCATGTTTACACCCGTTGGTCAGAGTTGATATTTTACAGCGCCTGGGGCCGATTCAGGGAACAATAGCAGGAAGACCCGTCACAAGTTGGGACGGTTGCGTCCAGATTCATCGCTCCAAGCGTCATTTCTGAGGATACTACAAAGATTGCTATTGGTAAAGTATTGATTTATCCGACCTTTTATCTCGCCAAAAGCAAAACGGGGCATTTGACATAAAAAAGCCCCGCCGGTGTGACCGGCGGGGCCTGAATGGCACAGGCGATTCAGTGCCCGACGGCCAGCAGTCCGCTGGCGGCCGCGCTGAGAACGATGACTTCGAGTATGGCGATGACGGCGTAGACGGTATCTTTATTCCTGAAGAGAGTGGGAATGATGGCCGCGTAGCAGACGATGGTGACGCCGGCCAGCATGGCTATCCCGACAAAATTGACGAAGTCGCCGTAGCCGAGCAGCCCCACCCAGCCCCAACCGGGATGAATATTGGCTTTTTCCAGGTATTCATGAACCGGCATGGTCCAGTAGCCGGACAATTCCCCGACAGGTATATAAGGGTCCATCAGTCCGAAGACATAGATGGCGAAAGTGACGAAGAGGATAAGCAGCCCCAGGTACATGCCTTTTTCGAGGATGCCGGCGTAGACCAACTGCTCCGGCGATGCGCCCTTGAGGATTTTCTGATTTTCAGCCATTTTCTTCCTCCAATCCCATGCGTCCGAATTTGACGGATTCAGCCGAAAAGGCCTTTTTGCAAGGCCTTGAGTCCGGCGAAAGCCAGAATGGCAATGACCATCCACCGGATAAACGTGGGTTTGGCCACTTTGAGTATGCGGACTCCGACAAATGACCCCAGCATGATGCCGACCAGCGAGGGGACGACCATGAGCGGAATGACGCAGCCCTTGTTGAGGTAGACCCAGGCGGCGGAGGTGTCGGTGATGGAAAGGAGGAATTTACTGGTGGCCACGCTGATTTTGAGCGGCGCACCCATGACCAGGTTGAGAACCGGAACATTGGCCCATCCCGCGCCCAGGCCGAACATGCCGGCCATGATGCCGATGATGATAAATAATCCGAGCCCCAAGGGGGTGCGGTGTATTTTCCAGTTGATTTCCTGTCCGGTGCTTTCCTCGGTGTAGACGCCGTAGATACGGAGGATGGAGGAGAGCCGGTCGGCCTGGGGCACATCCGGGACGGTGGATTTTTTGGCGGTCAGCATGAGAACGCAGATGCCGATAATGGTTGCGCCCAGGGCTATCTGAATGACATTGGTGGGCAGGGCCAATCCGACCATGGCGCCGATGATGGCGCAGGTTGAGGCGATAAGGGCGACAGGTATGGCCAGCCTCAGGCTGGCCAGGTTCATTTTGAGCAGTCCCGGCCCGGCGGCCAGGGCTCCTGACAGAGCGACCAGCAGGCCGGTGCCCCTGACGAAATCAAGGTGAAAAGGAAAGAACCCGCTGATGATGGGGACAAAGAGGACACCGCCGCCGACCCCGCCCAAGACGGCCAGTATTCCCATGATAAATGTGACGAAAAAAAGGATGACAGGCCAGATCCACCAAGCGGTTTGAGATGCTTCGGCCGTTTGTTCCGCAGCGGCCAACGCGCATTCGGGGAAAATGAAGACCACCGCGGGAACCAGGACAGCCAGCATCCAAGAGGCTCCTCTGCTCATAACCTCCTCCAACGCTTCCAACAATAGTAATCGGACAAGTTAGTTGCAGTCAGGCGCGCTTTCAGTTTCGGTCGCCGGGGCGACATGATCCGGCCGGCGCCGTCTGGGCCGGTCGGTCATTTCAACTGAGGCGAAAACGGTTCTGCTTCTGCCAGGGCCGATGTTGCGCAATTGCGCTCAAAGCCCACGGGTCCCGACTCCGGCCGGTAATCGGAGCGGCCCGTCGTTGCGATTAGTGATGGAATTTGCTTGGTAATATTGGCATATTTTCTAGTAACTTTTTTCACATTATAGGTTAATGCTTTCTGACCCGTCAATGTTTTTTTTCCAGGCCGAACCTTTGCCTATCCGCTGTTATCTTCTCAAGAAAATGTTTTCCTGAAAAAATACCGGCTTGAGGTTTTGGTCCTGTGCGAAATCCGGCCGCTTTTAATAATGGATAAACAGATCGCCCCGCCGCGAAGAACCCAATTCCGGCAGTCCGTGTCCGGCCAGCCGCAACGTCTGCCCAGGTCCTGGCGGCTTCTTCAGCCGGACAGCGCCGTAAAGGGTCGGCACCAAGTCTGTCCCCTCTGCATCGTAAGCCCCGGCGAAACGCCGCAGGTGAAGGTTGCGGCCCTCCGCGTGGAAAAGCGGGTGAGGTTTGATTCTCATCACCAGGCGCAGATCCCCGGGCAGAAAGTCCGGCGGCCGGGGGTGGTGGCCCTGCCCCGGCAGACGCAGGACCAGGCCATCTTCAATACCGCAAGGCACCCTGACCCTGACTTCGGTCAGCCCTTCCACCAGACCGTTGCCGCCACAGGCCGGGCAAGGCTTCGCCGGAGACCCGCGTCCGCGGCATTCAGGGCAAGGTTCCGGGTAGAGAGCTCCCAAAGACGGGCGGAAAATCCGGCCCGCTCCCAGACAGCGCGGACAATCTTCTTCGGGACGGGGCAGGCATTCCGGGCACGGCGACCGGCGCAGGTATCTGACCGTTACAGAGGCGCCCCAAACCACCTGCTCAAGGTCCAATTCCAGATACTCAAAGACGTCCGGTCCCCGCGGAGGCGGACTGAACCCCTGCCCTTCCCAGCCGGTGAGAGGCATCAGACCGGCCCGCTCCGTGATCCGGCGGTAGGCCTCGCAGACCTTCCGGAATTTTTCGGACGACCCGCCCGGACGGTCCGGGTGATGCAGCATGGCCAGTCGGCGAAAGACCCGGCGGACTTCTTCCATGCCAGCATCCCTGGACAGGCCGAGAAAAGCATACGGGTCTGAAGTGTATTCCTTCATGATTTATCCGGAAACGTCTACCGGGTCGGACCGGCGGGAGCGGCTGGCTGCCGCTCTGGGCAAAAAAACGGCCCCGGCGCGGGACTCAGATAAAGCGGTCCAGACTGAAGCCCCTGCTCTCCATCCTGCGGGGTCCGGGCGTTTCGGACGGCAAAGACTGACGCCGGGCATTGGGCTGTCTTTCCGCGCCTGGCATTGTTCCAACTGAAGAAAACACCGTCCGGGGGTGGGCGTTTTTCCACAGCCAGGTCCCCCCTTGCAGGCTCAGGGAAACCACTTTTGCGGCGGGTTTGACAGACATGGTCATGTACTCCTGATGCTTGGCTTCATCGAACCGCCAGGCCGCGGTCCATATCTTTAATATCGGAATACCTCAAGCATTACTTAAATAATAATCGAGCATGGCTTCAGGTAAACATAAAAAGCCGCCTTTCCCCTTCAGCCACTCACCCTTCATTGACAGGCGGGGCCGACCGTCCTAAAATCTGCTCAGATATCCAGATTTTCGAGGCGCCGAAGAAAGAATGACTCTCTATACTATTATTGGCATACTGACTTTCGCCGTGATTACACCTCCGGCCATACTCGCCATCGTGCTGGGCTCCTTCCTGGATTCCTCAGGCGACCGGGCCATGTGGGTGGCCAGAACCTGGTCCAGAATCCTGCTTCGAGCCTGCCGGGTTAAAGTGGAAATCCACGGAATCGAAAAAATCGACCCGGCGGAAACATATGTCTGCGCGGCCAACCACAGTTCCACCTTCGACATCCTGGTCCTGGCAGCCCACCTGCCCTTCCAGTGCCGCTGGCTGGCCAAAGAGGAACTCTTTCGCATTCCGGTGTTCGGACTGGCTTTGAAACGAGCCGGGAACATCCCCGTCAACCGCTCCAATCCCAGGAAAAGCGCGGCCAGCCTGAAGCGGGCGGCTGAAAAAATACGCGATGGGGCCAGCGTGGTAATCTTCCCTGAAGGTACTCGCTCCAGCGACGGACGCATCGCGGAATTCAAACGCGGCGGGTTCACCGTGGCCGTCAAATCAGGCCGTCCCATCCTGCCCGTGTCCATCAGCGGGGCTCATCGCATCATGCCGACCAAGACACTCATTGTGAATCCCGGGACCATAAAGATAGTCCTCGGCGAACCCGTCCCCACCCACGGAGTAGGACGAGATGAACAGATAGGTCTTATGGATGAAGTCCGGCGCCGCATTATTGCCAATCATGAACTGGACTACGGCCAGCGCCAGTATTAAGGAGAAAGCAGAATGCCTGACAGATCGGTGGAACTGATACCCCTGGGCGGCCTGGGCGAAATAGGCTTGAACATGATGCTCATCGAATGCGGAGACGACCTGGTCGTCATCGACGCGGGACTCATGTTTCCAGAAGAATACATGTACGGCGTGGATGTGGTCATCCCGGACTTCTCCTACCTCATCTCCCAGGCCCACCGGCTTCGCGGCATAGTCATCACTCACGGCCATGAAGACCATATCGGAGCCCTGCCGTTTCTCCTGCGCCAGGTCAACGCTCCGGTTTACGGCACCAGGCTGACCATGGCCCTGATCTCGGAAAAACTCAAAGACCACCACCTGCCGGGCGAGGTTGACCTCAATGTGGTCGCCCCGAGGCAGAAGCTTCAACTGGGCTGCTTCAACTTCGAATTTGTCCGCGTGAACCACAGCATCCCCGACGGCGTGGCCCTGGGCATAGAAACACCACAGGGGCGTATCGTTCACACGGGCGATTTCAAGATAGAACAGTCGGCTGTAGGAGGCGAAGCTTTCGACATGAACCGGTTCGCCGCTTTCGGCGAAGAAGGAGTACTGGCCCTACTTTCCGATTCCACCAACGTCGAACGGCCCGGATACACCATGTCCGAACAGCGCATCGGCCAGACCTTCCGCCAGGTCTTCAGTACCTGCACCGGCCGTATTATCGTGGCGGTCTTCGCCTCCAGCATCGCCCGCATCCAGCAGGTCATCGACGTGGCCGCAGACTTCGGCCGCCGCATAGTCTTTGACGGCAAGAGCATGGTCAACAACGTGCGTATTGCCCGCGAACTTGGCTATCTGCGCCTGGAGGACGACATGGAGGCCTCCATCAACGAAATCAAACGTCTTGAAGACGACCGGATAGTCCTCATCACCACGGGCTCCCAGGGCGAACCCATGAGCGCCCTGGCCCGCATTACCGCTCAGGAGCACAAACAGGTTCATATCAAACCGGGCGACACCGTCATCCTTTCATCCCGTTTCATCCCCGGCAATGAAAGGGCCATCACCAACATCATCAACAGGCTCTACCGTCTGGGCGCCGAAGTCATTTACGAAAAGGTTTCCGAAATACACGTCTCCGGCCATGCTTACCAGGAAGAACTCAAGCTGATGCTAAACCTGACCAAGCCCAGGTTCTTCGTCCCGGTCCACGGGGAATACCGTCACTTAATCAAGCATGCCCAACTGGCCGGACAGGTCGGGGTGCCCGCCGAAAATCTCATCATAGCCGAGAACGGCGACCGGATACGTTTCGACAGCGACGGGGCGGTCAAGTCCGGACAGGTCGACATAGGCCGGATCATGGTCGACGGGAAAGGTGTCGGCGACGTCGGACAGGCTGTCCTCAGGGACCGGCGTCACCTGGCCGAACACGGCATGGTCATTCCCCTGGTCGTCATCGACGAGCAGACCGGCGAGATACTCAGCGGTCCGGACATAATCTCCAAGGGCTTCACCTTTGAAAAGGATATTTCCTACCTGCTTGAAGACGCCAAATGCATCGTCTTGGAAGTTTTCGATCATCTGGCCGAGATACGGGCCAAGGAACAGCATATGCCCCTGGAAGTACACGAGATAGAGGCCGAAATCCACAAGGAGTTGAAGAGGTTCTTCTACCGCATACTCGAGCGCCGTCCGGTCATTATTCCCCAGGTCATACCTCTGTGAATGGCGGCAACCAGGCCCCTCCGCCCGGCAACCGGTGGCCCGGGCCGTCATTCTATGGACGCCATATTTTTTCCCTTGACAAAAGGGGGCGATTCTTTAATATTGCGATGATTGACGTTGCTTCTCGTAGGCGCGTAGCTCAGGGGGAGAGCGCTACCCTGACACGGTAGAAGTCAGCAGTTCAAATCTGCTCGCGCCTACCATATATTTTTTGGGGGTGAGGGACGAAGGCCCTGATATAATGAACAGATGTTATACAAAAGGCATCTGGGTTATACCCCCGGGTGCCTTTTGATTTCCGGCCGTAAAGTCCCCCCGCCCCGAACAGAAAGTCAGGCCGAAGCGGAAGATGGAAGAAATTCGAGTTAGAGTAAACGAAGAAGAGGCCAAGAGTTTCGCCAGCGGCACCTCCGCAGGGGAAATCCTGGCCGCTTTTGGTGCAAAACACACTGTGGCCGCTCGTCTGGGCGACGACCGCCTGGTGGACCTCAGCACGCCCGTGGACCGCAACGCCGACCTCTTTCCCATAAAGGCCGACGATCAGGACCCCGTAGCCTTGGACATCCTTCGCCATTCCACTTCCCATATCATGGCCGAAGCTGTCCGTTCGCTGTTTCCCGGCGTCAAGGTTACCATCGGTCCGTCCATAGAAAACGGCTTTTATTACGACTTCGACTACGATAAGCCCTTTACCCCCGACGACCTCCCCCGCATCGAAGAGCGGATGGCCGAGATTGTCAAAAGCGGTCAGGAATTCACCCGCCGCGAGATGACCCGCCAGGAGGCTATTGAACTTTTCCGGGGAATGGGCGAAAATTATAAGGTCGAACTGCTTGAGGACATTGACGCGGAAAACGTCTCGGTTTATCAGCAGGGCGACTTTGTCGATCTCTGCCGGGGACCTCACATCCCCAGCACAAGATACGTGCCGGCCTTCAAGCTGCTCAGCGTGGCCGGGGCCTACTGGCGCGGCGATGAAAAGCGCCAGATGCTCCAGCGTATCTACGGCACCGCCTTTTACGACAAAAAGGAGCTGAAGAGGTATCTTCAGTTCCTTGAAGAAGCCAAAAAGCGCGACCACCGCCGGCTCGGCCGCGAACTTGACCTCTTCTCTATCAGCGAGGAAGCCGGTCCGGGGATGATCATCTGGCACCCCAAAGGGGCCCGCCTGCGGACCATCCTGGAAGATTTCGAGAAACGCGAGCACCTCCGTCGCGGTTACGAAATCGTCATCGGCCCCCAGCTCCTCAAGACCGAACTGTGGCAGCGTTCGGGACACTTTGACAATTACCGTGAAAACATGTATTTCACGGAGGTGGAAGAGCAGAGTTACGGCATCAAGCCGATGAACTGCCTTTCGCATATGCTCATTTACAAATCCAAGCTCCGCAGTTACCGGGATCTGCCCCAGCGCTATTTCGAAATGGGCGTGGTGCACCGCCACGAAAAATCGGGCGTTCTTCACGGGTTGACGAGGGTCCGCCAGTTCACCCAGGACGACGCCCACATCGTCTGCACTCCGGAACAGGTCGATGCGGAAATCAAGGCCATCATTGATCTTGACACGGATATGATGGGAGCCTTTGGTTTTGAGTACGAAATCGAGCTGTCCACCCGTCCGGAAAAGAGCATAGGTTCCGACGAAGACTGGGACATGGCCACCAAGGCGCTGGAAAAGGCCCTCAAGGACAAGGGGCTGCCCTATCAGGTCAATGAAGGCGACGGCGCTTTCTATGGACCCAAGATAGACGTCAAGCTCAAGGACGCCCTGAGCAGGCGCTGGCAATGCGCCACCATTCAGTGCGATTTCACTCTGCCTGACCGTTTCGACCTGTCCTATATCGCCGAAGACGGTGAAAAACACCGCCCGGTCATGTTGCACCGGACGGTTCTGGGGTCTATCGAACGCTTCATCGGCGTGCTGATTGAGCACTACGCCGGCGCTTTTCCGCTTTGGCTGAGCCCGGTTCAGGCTGTCGTCCTGACCGTGACCGAACGCGGCGACGAACATGCCAAGGCCGTGGCCGACCGGCTCCGCAAGGAAGGACTAAGGGTCGAAGTGGACCTCAGGAACGAGAAACTGGGGTACAAGGTCCGCGAGGCCCAGATCCAGAAGGTTCCCTATATGCTGGTCGTCGGCGACAAAGAGGTGACCGACGGCGGCATCTCTCCCCGGACCAGGACCGGCGAAGACCTAAGGTTCATGACCGTGGATGCGTTTCTCGAGCGCGTTCTGCCTGAAGCGCAGCCGCCTCGTTTCGAATAAATTTCACAGGCGTCGGCACTGGCGTCAGGAACTATTTTTGCGGCCATCGCCGGAACTGTCTGTTCCGGCTTGATTTCCGCGCATGAGCCGGTAACACGGAAACACTAGGAGGTGAGGGGATAGCCAAAAAATACAAAGATCCGGGCAAGCGAGTCCGGGTCAATCAGATGATTAATTCACCTACGGTGAGGTTGATTGACGGCGAAGGCAACCAGTTGGGCGTTGTCTCCATCAGGGATGCGTTAGCCAAAGCCGTCGAGGCAGGATTGGATTTGGTTGAAGTGGCGCCGGAAGCGGAACCGCCGGTCTGCCGTGTCATGGACTTCGGCCGTTATAAGTACGTCCAGAGTAAGAAACAGGCCGAATCCAAGAAAAAGCAGACCGTCATTCAACTGAAAGAAGTCAAGATCCGGCCTAAAACTGACGAGCACGATTACCAGTTCAAACTCCGTAGTATCCGGAAGTTTCTGGCTCAGAAAAATAAGGCCAAGGTCACGCTGCGATTCCGCGGACGCGAAATAGCCCATGCCAACCTGGCCAAGGGCGTGCTTGAGCGCATAGTGGAAGATGTAGCCGACATCGGGGTCGTCGAGCAGATGCCCAAGATGGAAGGCCGCACGATGATCATGGTCCTGGCCCCAAAATGAAAATTTAATGGGAGCCGCCGACAGGGCGCCCTTATGGCGTCACATTCCCAGGCGGCTTCCGGGAGAAGGAAATGCCGAAACTTAAAACAAACCGTGGCGCGGCCAAAAGGTTCAAGATTACGGGCAAGGGCAAAATCGCCCGCTCCAAGGCTTTCGCCAGCCACATCTTGACCAAAAAGTCGACTAAGCGTAAAAGAAATCTGCGCAAGGGCGAACAGGTCGATGCGACCAACGTGCGCGGCCTTAAAAGGCTAATGCCCTATTTAGGTTAAGAGAGGACAAGAGACATGCCCAGAGTTAAAGGCGGCGTTGTAACCAGGCGTCGCCATAATAAATATCTTAAGATGGCCAAGGGCTTTCGCGGCGGCCGCAACAATCTGTACCGCAGCGCCCGTGAAGGCGTCGAGCGCGGCCTGGCTTTCGCTTACCGCGACCGCAAAGTTCGCAAGCGCGAATTCCGCAGCCTCTGGATTGTCCGCATCAACGCGGCGGCCAGAATTTCCGGCCTGTCCTATTCGCGTATGATGGATGGACTGAGGAAGGCTCAGGTCGAGATCGACCGTAAGGTTCTGGCCGACATGGCCGTTAACGACCCGGCCGCCTTCGCCCGGCTAGCGGAGTTGGCCAAGGCTTCGGCCTGAAAAATCAGCCCTTAAAGGCCTATGCCTGAACAAATCAAGGCCCAACTGGCCCAGATGGCCCGGGAGGCCAAAGACCATATAGGGCAGGCCAAGAACACGTCTGATATAGAAGCGCTCCGGGTCAAATACCTGGGCAAGAAGGGACAGGTGTCCCTTATCTTGCGTCAGATGGGCTCTTTGCCCGCGGAAGCCCGCCCGGCCGTCGGCCAAGCGGCCAACACCGTCCGGGACGAGCTGACCGACCTGTTCAAGGAACGCACACGTGCTCTGGCCGAAGCTGAATCCGCCGGACCGTCTGTGGACATCTCTCTTCCGGGACGTCGCCGTCCCAGGGGGAGGAGGCACCCCATCAGCCGGACCATCGACGAAATCTGCTCCATCTTCACGCGCATGGGGTTCAGCGTGGCCGAGGGACCGGAAATAGAAACGGATTACTACTGTTTCGAGGCCCTGAACATCCCCAGGGACCACCCGGCCCGGGACATGCAGGACACTTATTACGTTTCGGACAACGTCGTCCTTCGGACCCACACTTCGCCCATGCAGGTCCGGACCATGGAGAAGGAGAGGCCGCCGGTCTGGGTTGTCGTTCCCGGCAAGACCTACCGCCGTGACTCGGACGTAACCCACACGCCCATGTTTCACCAGATCGAAGGCCTGGTCGTGGACAAAGGCATAACCTTCGGCGACCTCAAAGGCGTCCTGACCTCCTTTTTGCACCAGTTTTTTGCCCCGAATATCCCGGTCCGCTTCCGGCCCAGCTTTTTTCCCTTCACCGAGCCGAGCGCCGAAGTCGATATCGGTTGCGTTATCTGCGGAGGCAAGGGCTGCCGCACCTGCAAACAGACCGGCTGGCTGGAAATACTGGGGTCAGGCATGGTCGATCCAGCCGTTTATAAGTTCGTCGATTACGACCCGGAAGAAGTCTCCGGTTTCGCCTTCGGCATGGGAATCGAGCGGGTGGCGATGCTTAAATACGGCATCGACGACATCCGCATGTACTTCGATAACGACCTGCGTTTTCTGCGCCAGTTTTGACACACTTCCGGTTTAACCTATGAAAGTAACTTACAAATGGCTTCAGGATTACGTTGACCTGGATATCTCCCCCGGAAAGTTGGGAGATCGTCTCACACTGGTTGGCCTTGAGGTCGAAGAACTTGAAGACCGCTACGCTTATCTGGACCAGGTCGTCGTCGCCCGCGTGGCCGAGGTGGAACAACACCCGCGCTCCGGCCATCTGAAGGTCTGCCGGGTCGAAACCGGCCAACAGGCCTTTCAGGTCGTCTGCGGCGCACCCAATGTCAAGGCTGGCATGATTTCCGCCCTGGCCCTGGTCGGCGTGGAACTGCCCAACGGAACCGTTGTGGGTGAAACCGAAATCCGCGGGGTCCATTCCACCGGCATGCTCTGTTCCGAGGCCGAACTGATTGTCGGACCGGATGCTTCTGGCATCATTGAATTGCCGGGCGGCTCCCGTTTGGGCCAAAGCCTCAAGCAGGCCCTGAATCTGGAAGACTGGGTCTACGAAATCGGCATTACCCCCAACCGCCCGGACTGTCTAAGTATTATAGGCGTGGCTCGGGAAGCGGCCGGTCTGCTCGGCAAGCCTCTCCGGCTTCCCGCCTTCCAATTGCAGGAAAGTGGAGCAAAGACCGCTGAGCTGACCTCCGTGACCATTCAGGACCCGGAACACTGCCCCCGGTACGTGGCCAGGGTCATCCGCGGCCTCAAGATCGGGCCGTCGCCCTTCTGGCTGGTGGACCGTCTGGCCGGTGTCGGCCTCCGCTCCATCAACAACGTGGTCGACATCACCAATTTTATCCTTATGGAACTCGGACAGCCCCTCCATTCCTTTGACATGGACAACCTGGCTGGCGGCCGCATCGTGGTCAAGCTGGCCGGCGAAGGGGACCGCTTCGTCACTCTCGACGGACAGGAACGCATCTTGGGGCCGCAGATGCTCATGATCTGCGACGCGGAAAGGCCCGTAGCCGTGGGCGGGGTGATGGGCGGACTCAATTCTGAAATCGTCCCGGAGACAACCAACGTCCTCCTGGAGAGCGCCTACTTCAACCCGGTCAGCATCCGGCGCACTTCCAAGACCCTGGGCCTTTCCACTGAAGCCTCTTTCCGCTTCGAAAGAGGCATCGATCCGGCCGGCTGCCTCTTCGCCGCCAACCGGGCCGCCGCCCTGATCAGCCAACTGGCTGGCGGAACCGTGGCCCCGGAAGCGCTGGACGAAAATCCCATAACTTACAAGAAGGCCGTGCTTCCCTTTTCTCCGGCCAAATGCAACGCCTTTCTCGGCACCGATTTCCCGGTGGAGGCCGTTACCGGCAGTCTCAAGGCCATTGGCCTGGGGGTTTCGGGGGGCGGCGAATCACTGGAGATAGATGTTCCGCCTTTCCGGGTCGATCTGGAAAGGGAGGTCGACATCTTCGAGGAAGTGGCCCGCCTGGTCGGCTTCGACAAGGTCCCGGTCACCCGGCCGGCCGCCAAGGCCCTGCCGCATCCGGACGCCCCGTCCCGACAGCTCAGGGCCGAAGCCCGCAATATCCTTGAAGGACTGGGGCTTTCCGAGGTTATCAACTATAGTTTCATATCCGAGGACTTCTGCGACAGACTGGGCCTGCCGGAGGATGACCACCGCCGCCGGACCATCCGTATTCTCAACCCGCTGTCCGAAGACCAGGCGCTTATGCGCACCACACTCGTGCCGGGACTCCTAGATTCACTGCGGCGCAACCAGTCCCATCGGGTCATGGACCTGGCTCTCTACGAGATAGGGGCCACCTTCCTGCGGCTGCCGGACGAGGAACTGCCCGACGAACAACTCTATATCGCCGGACTGCTCAGCGGCGGACGCAACGCCTTGTCCTGGCACCACAAACCGGCTCCGGTCGATTTCTTTGACGCCAAAGGCGTTGTCGAGGACCTGCTCGAAGGCCTCAACATGCCTGAAGCCGTTTTCCTCAGGCAGGACCTGCCTGCCTACTACGAATCCGCGTCTTCGGCCGCAATCCAGATCAACGGCCGGACCGTCGGCTGGCTGGGCCGGATTGCCGCCAGGACGGCCGAGATTTTTGAATTGAGGGAAACACCTTACGTCTTCGAACTCAATGTCGGGGCCCTGCTGGATGTCCGGTGCGGTGTTCCGCAGTATCAGTCCCTGCCCAGATACCCCTTTGTCGAAAGGGATCTGGCCGTGGTCATGGACGTATCGGTCCCGGCCGGACAGGTAGTGGATTTTATTCAGGGTCTGGGTGAGGAGCTGCTGACGGAAGTCACGCTGTTCGATGCCTACGAAGGCAAGCAGGTCGGCGAAGGGCAGCGCAGCCTGGCCTTTCGGCTGACCTATCGTTCACCCGAGCGGACATTGACCGATGAGGAAGTCAACACTGTTCACCAGCGAATAACCGAAAAAGTTATTGAGGCTTTTGCCGCCTCACTCAGGAGTTGAATCTATGGCTGGAAACGTCTTGACCAAGGCGGATATCGTTAACAAAGTCCAGGCCAAGGTTGGTTTCTCCAAGCAGGCCACGGCTCAGGTGGTCGAAGACCTGCTGGAGATAATGAAAGAGTGTCTGGAAAAAGGCGAAAGCGTCAAGATTTCCGGCTTCGGCAACTTTGAAGTGCACAAGAAAAAGGCCCGCAGGGGCCGGAACCCCCAGACCGGCGAAGCCCTGACCATCTCGGCCAGGCGTGTGCTTACCTTCAAGCCCAGCCAGGTGCTGCGTAAGGCCATCCGGGACGCAGGCTGATCATCAACCCGGTCAGGCCCGGTCGGGAGAGAGAAACCGGGACATGAGTTTCGACGTTCCCGACAAGCTCTATTTCAAAATCGGCGAAGTGGCTGAAATCGTCGGGGTTGAGACCCACGTCCTGCGTTACTGGGAATCGGAATTCCCTCAGGTCAGGCCCAATCGCGCCGTATCCAAGCAGCGTCTCTACCGCCGCAGGGATGTGGACCTCTTTCTGGAGATCAAGCGCCTCCTCTATGAGGAGGAATACACCATCTCCGGCGCCAAAAAAAAACTCCGCGAACCGGACGGGGATTCCAGGACCGAGCATATCGGTCAGGAAAGGGAATTGCTGCGCCAGGTCCGCGACGGCCTGAAAGCCATCAGGACTCTGCTCAAGGACCGCTGACCACTCCCCTCCTCCCGGGAGGTCCGGCGGATCGACGATCAGGCCGAGGCTGTCGCTGACAAGCGTTTTTTTTCCGGGAAAGACCGCCGGTTTCGTCCGTTCCGGCCAACTGTAACCGATGAATATCATCTATCCGGACACACTATAGTGCTGGCCGGACAGCATCGTTCGTTTTATAATACCAATACCGAGCCCCGCGACCAAAGGCCCTTCCGGGCCCCGGCCGGCGCTGTTTGAAAAATGAAAACCGCTGAAAGCCGTCCGACTGCACCGGGCCGTCGGTCAGATTCGTCTGGAGTGAAAACCTTGAGCGTGGACTACGACGTAAGTAAATATATCGAAGACTCTAAATTCGAAGCCCTGGCCGGTCTGGTTTCCGTGCGTTCCGGCCTCGGCTGGGGACCCAGAGGCCGCGCAGCCCTGCGCCGCGCCCTGGAATTACGCCTCAAGGCTCTCGGCCTGCCCGGCCTTTCCGCCTACAACATGGCCCTCAAAAAAGACCCGGCCGAATGGCCGCGCCTGGTCTCTCTGACCGCCGACTCCGATACGGCCTTCTTCGGCAACCCCATGCAATTCGAAGCCGTGGGCCAAGGCATACTGCCCGACCTGACCCTGCGCCGCGAAGAAAGACGGCTGACCCTGGTCAGCGCCGGCTGTTCCACAGGTGAAGAAGCCTATACTCTGGCCATGACCGTCCGCGAATCAGGCCTTCTCAATAAGGACTGGCGGGTCAGAATCTTCGCCCTGGACATTGACGCCGAAGCCATTGAACGCGCACGGTCCGGTTTCTACCCGGCCGAAGCCGTTCAGACCATGTCCGAACAGAGACTCCAGCGCTGGTTCCGCCGACGTGGCGAGCGCTACCAGGTCAAGGACGAAATCCGCGAGATGGTCGTTTTCGACACGGCCAACCTGGCCGACCCCGAAGAGTGGCCTTGGCCCAAATTAATCGGGGCGGTGGACCTGGTTCTGCTGCGCAATGTGCTTATCGATCTGGCTCCACTCACCGGCAAACGCATCACCGACTTCATGGCCGAGCTCCTGGCCCCGGACGGGGTCCTGTTGACCGGCCCGGTGGAAGGACTGCCTTACGGCGGAGACCGCTTCATCGCCGAGCATTGGGGCGGTATCATCTTTTCCCGCAAGCACACCGGCCGCATCAAAGCCAATCCCGTCCATGTGCCCCGCAAAAGCCGCCGCGGCGGACCGGCCAAGATTGAAGAGGCCACGGCCGAATTCAAACCCCTGACTCATTACGTCTCATCGGCTCTGGAGCAAGGCTCCGACGCCCTGGCCCACCAGGGGCCGGACAAGGCCATGCCTTTCTTCGAAGCAGCCCTTGACGAGTCCGCCACCGCAGGCGAACTCTGCATCGAAGCCATCGGACTGGCCGCCCGCGCACATCTGGAAATGGAACGCTGGGCCGAAGCCCGCGACCTGGTCACCCGCATCATCAATTTCGGCGAGGACCGCCCGTGGGCCAGGATGCTCCTGGGTGAAACCTGGGCGGGGGAAGGCCGCCGCGCCAGGGCCAAGGGAGAATGGGAAAAGGCCCTCGATCATCTGCGGCGGATACCAGCCTCCGGGCAGGACCCCTATTTTCTCCTCGACCCCTCATACGCCCGGGCCAACCCTGTCGAGCTTTTGCAGCGGCGGTTGGCCGACGCCTGAACCACACACGAAAAGGAAAACCATGCCGGATACTAAAATGGCCGAACTGGCCGACATCCTTGGCGACGAAGACACCGTAGTGCGCGGCTATATAGCCGTGTCCGGAGTCAAGCTCATGGGGCACAAATACATGGGGCAGGACCGCACCATGGCTCTCAACTTCCGCTGCAACCCCGACATCCCCGACGATGATCCCAACGTCCTCTGGTGTTACGTGGAAAAGGAAAGAGGGCGGGCTCCTCTGGTCTACCCCATCGTGGAAAAGGCCGACCAGGACGACTGAGAACCCTTACCCTACCCTGGGCCGCCTGTGACTGCCTAAGAGTGTCCGTTTACAGGGGTTCTGCGGCGGCGCGATCCAGCGCCTGAAGCGGGGCATCCGGGAATGCGAAGGGACATTACCTAATTTTCCGGTTGCGCGGAACATGTCTCTGGTGTATAAGACCAGCAACTATGGTGGGTGTAGCTCAGTTGGTTAGAGCGCCAGGTTGTGGCCCTGGAGGTCGTGGGTTCGACCCCCATCACTCACCCCAAATTCAGTGAATCAAGAGGCCGGGACGCCACAGCCCCCGGCCTTTTTTTATTACCCCCCCGCTTTTCTGCCAACCACGGGAATCCCCGGCCAAATACAAAACGATATATTGATTGATCGGACAATGGGACCTTCTCCCCTATCTGTTCGCCTTGAATTGCCCCCCGGTCTGAACTATATTTTCAAGAAGCACAACAATCCGTCCGCCGATGCCGGGTGGGCTTTTCAGAGGCTTTCCGACGGATAATCGCCGTGATAACGCCCGGCACACGGATTGGAGGTCGACTTTGAATCGGGATGAAAAACCGGAAGACCAGTCTCCTCAGTTGATATATCCGCGCGGTCTGCTGGCTGATTACACTCTCGTTGAGAGCATCATCGCCTCGATGAGCGATGGCGTGATGGTCATAGCCAGGCAGGGGGAGATAGTTCTGGTCAATTCTGCGCTCTGCGACATCCTGGGAATGCCCGCAGCCAGAATCAAGGGTCGCGGCTGGGCCGACCTTTTTTTCGAAAAGCCCGGAAACGACGAATTCAACCAGATACTGGTGGATGCGATTCAGCAGAAGCAGGAGAAGCACCACAACAGTCATGTGACCTATGTGACGCCTGCGGGTGAAAACAGGCATCTGGCGGCCACCACGACCCTGCTGACCCAGAAGTCTGGCGATAAACAGGTGATTACCGGGGTGCTTCTGGTTCTCCACGATATAACCGAACTGGTTGAGCTGAATCAGCGGGAAAAGGAATTGCTTCTGCAAAGCCGCCGTCTTTTCCAGGAAAAGATGGAAGGACTGGACCGCTTGGCCCGGGCCGTGGCCCACGTTATCCGCAATCCGGTCATGTCCATAGGCGGCCTGGTCCGCAGGATGATCGGCCGGGACAACAATAACCCGGAGAATGCCGCATATTACGAACACATAATGGCCGGGACCCTGAGATTGGAACAGATTGTCCGGGCCGTGCGCCTGTATGCGGATATACCAGCCCCCAGGCTGGTCAAGGTCGACCTGGGCGTTTGGCTGTCCGAGGTGGTTGCGCCGTGCCGGAGCAGGGCCGGACTTAAGGGCGTGGCCCTGTCTTTGTCCGGTCTGACCGGGCGGGCGGGAGAAGTGGAAGCCCGGGTTGACCCGGAAACATTGGGGCAGTGTATAGGTATCATTCTCGACAACGCCCTGGAAGCCATGCCTGACGGCGGGACGCTGGATGTCGGTCTGAAAGTGGATGACAGCAAGGCCTATATTGCCATAGCCGACACCGGCAAGGGCATTGCGGAAAAGGATCTGCCGTTTCTCTTCGACCCTTTCTTTTCCAACAAGGCCGAGGCGGTGGGGATGAGCCTGGCCATAGCCAAACGAGTGGCTTCCGACCATCAGGGAGACATAACAGTGGAAAGCAGCCCCGGCCGGGGCAGTGTTTTTACCCTGTCTTTTCCTCTGAAGCTACGTCTTGAGGAGAACAATCCTCAACCCGCCCGGCCGCCGTCCTGGCGCTGAGCCTCCCGTTCCGCATCATATTTCTCAATAACAAAGCATTGCTCCGAATCAGGCCGCAGGGTCCGGTTCAGGCAGAACCGTCGGCGCCGTCTCGCTTCGTCCCGTTTCCGGATTAACGGTCTGGACGTGCAGCGTCTGGGTGGGAAAGGCGAAGTCTATCTCCATTTCCGCGAAAATTTCCTGAATTTCGTGCAGGACCGCGTCCCCATAGTAGAGAGAGGCGGCCCAGTCCGGCAGGGCGGCCTGAAACCAGACCCGGACCACTTTGGAATACCGGTCAAGCCGGTCCAGATATATCCAGCACCGTTCCCGGCTGACTTCCGGTTTGCCTTGCAGATGTTCGGTGAGTCTCTGAAGCAGTTCTCTGATTCTGGCCGAAGAGACATCGTAGGGGACATCCAGGTCCCACTTGAACATGAAACGGGTCCGGCCATAGTAAGTCTTGACCACGCCCTTGACGAAATCGGCGTTGGGAATGGAGACGGTGGTCATATCGGAAAAGAGTTCCATATAGGTTCTGAACATGGAAATCCTTTTGACCGTGCCCGACCATTCGCCGAAGACGATGAAATGCCCTTCGTCGAAAATCCCGGTGCTGAATATGTACATGCGGCCGACCAGATTGCTCAGTGGTTCCTTGACGGCCACGACTATGGCTATACCGCCGATGCCCAGTGAAGCCCAGATGGCTTTAAGGTCCACGCCGAGATTGGAAAGTATGGTCAGAACGGCCAGGATGGCCAGAACCATATTGGATATTTCACGGACCTGCTTTTTGATTCTTTCCACCGCCTGAATCTGGATTTCCAGATCATCCGGCTGGTTGCGGGCCAGCCTCTGGCAGTAGAGAGTCCCCAGCAATTCGACCAGGCCCTGAACCGAACGGACTATCATCAGGAAAAAGATGGCCAGGCCCGCGATAAGCAGGACCTTGTTGATGACTTCCGAGACCAGCGGCTCAATCTGCAGATGACTCAGAGAAGCGGCCAGGCCCATGATAACGAGTATGTAAACACCCGGGGTGAAGACCCTGGTGAGCAGAAACTCGTCCAGTTTGGTTTCACTTTTTTCCGCCCAGGCCAGCAACCGTTTTTTCAGGATGCGGTTGGCAAAAACAGCCAAAAGTACGGTGGCGGCCACAATGACCGCTGAAATGAGATAGTCGCGCAGAGTATTGCCAAAGATGGACCATGAAAGAACCTTGACCATCGTTCCGAGAATCGATGTTTCCCAGGAGTCCATTATTCCCCCCAATAAAGCGGCCAGGCAAGGGCCGTTGCAGGCGCTGGGTTTGTTTTATTACCGGACGAACCGGATCAACTCGCCATTACAGGATAATTTACTAACACAATTTACCGGTTGCCGCCACCGATGGGCCTTATCCGGGCTGACGATGGAAGAGCCGGTGGACTCCGGGCTAGGCGGGCGGCGTTGCAAGTTGATATTGACACCGCGATAGTAAATATGCCAGACAAGACAGGAAGAGAAGTCAATATGGCCGCTGAATAAGAGCAACTCCACTTAATCAGAGAATCGGAGACGTTCCCGGCCAAAATAATCCACATTGCAAAGCGAGGAGGAAAAAAAGATGACAAGGTTTGCATGCGTTCTTTGTTTAATTAGCTTATTCATAATCGCCGCGCCGGTATCCGCCGCTGACCTTTCCGGACAGGTCATTGTTTTTCATGCAGGTTCCCTGACAGTGCCTTTTGTGGAAATGGAAAAGGCCTTTGAAGCCAAATACCCCAAGGTTGATGTCCTGCGGGAAGCCGGGGGCAGCACAAAGATGGCCAGGCTGATTTCCGAAGCGGGCAAGCCTGCCGATATAATGGCTTCGGCCGACTATGTCGTAATTGACAAGACGCTGATTCCCAAGTTCGCCGACTGGAACATTCGTTTCGCCACCAACCAGTTGGTGCTGTGCTACACGGACCAGAGCAAATTCGCGTCCGAGATCAACGCCGACAACTGGTTCGAAATATTGCAGCGCAAAGGTGTGGTCTGGGGACACTCGGACCACAATCTGGACCCCTGCGGGTACCGTTCGCTGATGGTGCTGCAATTGGCGGAAAAATACTACGGCAAGCCCGGCCTGAACGATGCCCTGCTGGCCAATCGTCCGCAAGAGAACATCCGTCCCAAGTCCGTGGAACTGGTCTCCCTGCTTAAGACCGGCCATATGGACTACGCCTGGGAATACCTGTCCGTGGCCGTGCAGCACGAACTCAAATACGTGACCCTGCCGGCCGAAATCAACCTCGGCGACTACACTCACGACGCCTTCTACAAAGAGGCCAAGGTTGAAGTCAGCGGCAGCAAGCCCGGCACTACCAACGTCATGGAAGGAGCCTCGGTGACTTACGGCGTAACCATGGTCAAAAACGCTCCCAACCGTGAAGCGGCCGAAGCTTTCATGGCCTACCTGCTTGACCCGGAAGGCGGCCTGAAGATACTCAAGGACCAGGGCCAGCCGCCGTTTGTCCCGGCCAGGGTCGCGGACCAGGCCTCCATGGACGCTTTGCCCGACAGCCTGAAGAAACTGGTTGAAGTCAAACAGTAATCAGGAAAGATGCCCCGGATTGGCCCCCAATCCGGGGCTTGCTCCCTGCCCCGTTGATAAGGTCGAAAGCGCTGCCTGACCGCGCCTTGACGGGAAAGAAAGCCGAGCCATGAAACCGGACCCCTTCAAGTGGCTGATGCTGATATGCACGGCCACAGTTCTGGCCTTTATATTTCTGCCTCTTTTTGAACTGATGACCGAACCGTCCCTGGAACTGATGGGAGAGACCTTCCGCGACCGGGATGTCCTGAAGGCCATAGGCCTCAGTCTCTCCACGTCGGGGACCGCCGCGCTCATCTCGCTCATCCTGGGCACGCCCTTTGCCTATCTCCTGGCCCGCCGCGAGTTCCACGGCAAGAAGCTGCTGGAAAGCGCGGTGGACCTGCCCATCATGATTCCTCATCCGGTCATCGGCATAGCCATACTGAGCCTGACCGGGGCCAATCACCCCATCGGACGGCTGCTGGCCGAGATGGGGGTGCGCATCCTGGGCAGTTTTACCGGACTGGTGGTTGTGCTGACCTTTGTCGGTCTGCCTTTTCATATCAACGCCGTGCGGACCGGCTTTCAGGCCGTGCCCGAACGCCTGGAAAAGGTTTCCCGCAGCCTGGGGGCTTCCATGACCGGCACGTTTCTGCGCGTCACCCTGCCCCTGGCCTGGCGGAGCATATTGGCCGGGGTGATCATGTGCATGGCCAGGGCCATCAGCGAATTCGGCGCGGTGGTTATTGTAGCCTACCACCCCATGACCGCGCCGGTGATGATCTACGAGCGTTTCACCGCCTACGGTCTTAAATACTCGCAACCGGTGGCGGTCTGGCTGATCCTGGTCTGCCTTTTTCTGTTTTTTCTGCTCAGGCTGGTTTCCAGGCCCGGAAAGGCCGCAGCATGATCGTTCTGGAAGAACTGAATCTCAAACTCCCCGGTTTTGCCCTGCGGAACCTGAACCTGCACGTGGAGCGAGGGGAATTTTTCGCCCTGATCGGCCCGACCGGGGCGGGCAAGACGCTGGTGCTCGAAGCCGTGGCCGGACTGGTCGGGCTCAATTCCGGCCGCATTCTTCTGGAAGGCCGGGACATCACCCGGCTGCCTCCGGAACGCCGCGGCATAGGCATCGTCTACCAGGATTACGCCCTTTTCCCCCATCTGAGTGTTCTGGAAAATATCAAATTCGGGTTGCGCTACCGCCCGGCCAATTCCGGCCAGGCAAAAAAAATAAACTTTCTGGCCGAAAGCCTTGGCTTGACAAGATTGCTCAACCGTTCGGTGGACAACCTCAGCGGCGGGGAAAGGCAACGGACGGCCCTGGCCCGTGCGCTGGTCGTGGAGCCTTCGGTCCTGCTGCTGGATGAGCCTCTGGCCGCCCTGGACCCCAATTTCCGGGAAGAACTGCGCCTCATGCTCAAGCAGGTCCACGAGGATACGGGCATAACCATCCTTATGGTTACCCACGATTTTACGGAAGTCCTCTTTCTGGCCGACCGGGCGGCGGTCATCGACAAGGGGGTGCTGCAACAGACCGGGGAGGTGGCGGAGATATTCCAGCGCCCGGTTTCCGAGTTTGTGGCCCGCTTTGTGGGCATGAAGAACATACTGCCCGTGGAAATGGACGGGGAAACTGTCCGCGCCGCCGGCCTGAACATATTATTGTCCGGGGATTATTCCCGCGAATGCAGTCGACTGGCCATCCGGCCGGAAGACATTGCCGTCAGTACTACCCCGCCGGTCAACAACGGGCTGAATGTCTTTCAGGGACATCTGGACAAGGTGGTGAATCTGGGGCCGGTCTGCGAAGTCCATGTGGCCTGTGCGGGGGCGACCTTGCAGGCCATGGTGTCGAAGTCGGCTCTTTTCGAGAGCGGCTTGAGGCCCGGCGCAGAGGTTCATCTCTCTTTCCGGCCGGAAGCGGTTCACCTTTTCTGAACCGGCCGGATATCAGACCTTTCGGCCCATGAGCCGTCCCAGGGCCGCCAAGTGGCCCGTTTCGTCTTCGGCTATCCGCCAGACCACCTGCCGGACCGGGCCTTCGGCCAAGTTCCGCCCAAAGCGCAGACAAATAAGATTTACATAGTCTGAAGAGTGTATTGCGGGCAGGAGGCCACGTTGAAAAGGCGACGGCCCGCCGGAGGATGGGCGGGCCGTCTGACGGCGATCCGATCTGGGGTTTACGGACCCGTTGGAGTGAATCGCATGGAGTCGCGAATGGATGTCTCGGCCACGGAGAATTCCGGGACCTCGGTGTAATAATACGCATTGGCCCTGATCTGGCGTTCTTCGATGAAGTCGGCCATGGGCTTCAGGGTTTCCGTCTCAAGACCTCTGGGACCAAGGACGAACATGAAAAGCATGAGTCCCAACACCCAGAGGAGAAGAACCGTCCAGGCGCGGGCCTTGGTCCGGGGATGCTCCGGAAGGGGGCCGCTCCGGCGGAGGGCTAAGGTTTGTGTGTCAGCGCAGGCCATGGTCAGATCCTGGCCGTGATTTCAGGGAAGACGATATAGAACATGATGTAGGCCATGGTCAGGGTCAGCACCAGGTTCAAGGTCTGTCCGCAGACTTAGAGGATGAGGGGCTTGCCGCCCTTGAAGTAAGATTTGAGTTCGCGGAAGTTGGTGGCCAGGCCGATGCTGGTGAAGGCCAGGCAGAAGAACCAGCCGCGCAGGTTCTTGACCAGACCGTCGACAACGCCCTTGTCGATCATGGTATGTCCCACATCGGAACCCATGGAGCTGTAGATCAGGGAGAAGATGATGGAGGCGGCGATGAAACCCAGCACAAACTTGGGAAAACGGTGCCAGATCTCGGTCAGCGGGACTCTCTGTCCGGGAGCGCATTCAACTTTGGCGCACCAGTAGACGGCGACGAAGAAGGCGATGACGCCGATAAGGATGTTCTGGATCATCTTGATGGTGGCGGCCACGTACAGGGCCTGATCGGAGAGGAAGGCTCCGGCGGCGGCCACGGCGCCGGTGGCGTCGATGGTTCCGCCCATCCAGGCTCCGCCCAGGACGTGAGGCATGCCGACGGCCTTGATGAAGGCGGGCATGACGATCATCATGATGGAAGTGAAGACCAGGGAGAGGCCCACGGCCAGGGTGAGTTCCTCTTTCTTAGCCCGGCAGGCGGCGGCGGTGGCGATGGCCGCCGAAACGCCGCAGACCGACATGTCGGCCGAGATGGTCATGTTCAGTGTCCTGGACGGGATTTTGAGGATTTTTTGTCCGAACCAGTAGGTGCTGACCAGGACGATGGGCGTGACCACCCAGGCCACGAAAATGCCGGGCACGCCGATGGAAAGGATTTTCCCGAACAGGATTTCCGACCCGAGCAGCACCAGGCCGGTCTTGATGTAATACTCGGTCTGGACAGCGGGCTTGATCCATTCCGGAGTGCCGACGGTGTTGGAGATGACCAGGCCTATGAGAATGGCCCAGGCGGCGTAACCGATGCCGTAGGCCTTCATGGTTGCCTGGGCTTCCAGCATATAGGCCAGGGCGGAGAGGACGAAGACAAAGGCGAAGGCGACCATGAAGCGGGGAAAGGACTGCCCCATGACCTTGGCCCCCACGCCGAAGAAAGCGGCCAGGATCAGGCAGAGGCCGGCCATCCAGCCCACTTGGTTGTAAGGCTTGCCGGTGGCCTTCTTTTTGGCGCCGGATGTTTTCTGGCGGGCCTTGTTCCAGACACCGACGGCGGCCTTGGCTTCACTGTTCAGCTTCTCATCCTTGTACCCGGCCGCAGCCGCTGTTTCCTGGGCGCTCAGGGCCAGGTTCAGAGCCTCGGCCTCGGCAGCCTTGGCCGCATCGTATTTTGGCTGCGCGGCGGCATTGGCGGCATCCACCGCAGATTGATTTTTGCTGAAGGAGTCCAGCGGGTTGGTGGACCAGCCGTGGGGTTTGCCTGTCAATGTCTTCAGGGTTTTGGCGTAGGGTTCGCTGGCGGCCTGCAGTTTCTGCTTGGAGGCTTCGGCCTGGTACCAGGCCACGGTCTTGAAAGGAGCCATGGCGGCTTCGGCGGCCATGAGCTGGTTGGCCTTGGCTATCTTGGCGTCCATCTCGGCCGGCGGCCGGGGAAAGAAAAAGAGAATGCCGAAGGCGAGGATGATGAAGCCGAGCCATATGGCCCAATAGTCTTCCTTTTTCCAAAGGTCTGAAATGGAACTCCTGGCGACATCAATGACGACTTCTGAATTCCGGGTTTGTTGCTGATCGGCCATTGCGGCGACCTCCTGTGTATTTTAAAATCATGTCCGGCCCCTTTTTGAGCAAGGATGGTGCCAATATCCTTGTGGGTGAACCGATGACGCCACAACATCATTAAATCAATATTATCAACATATTATCATTGCAGCACCTAAAAGACTGGGTTTCGCGGAGCATAAAGCAGTGCTTCCTTGCGGATGCACTGCTTCTTTTAGTTGGCGCTTGCGGGCGGCAGCCGCTATAATGCTTCCGGACGCCGCTGCGGCGGAAAGGAGCATAAGTATGGCGGACAGCATCCAGGGATCTTCGGGTCAGTCTTCCCGGCTCTCCCGGCCGACCGGTTTGCAGACCAAATTCCTGATCGGGGTGGGGCTGACCTTTCTTTTCTTCTGTTTTTTCTGCGCGTTCATCCTTTATCAGCACGAAAAAAGCCTGATGCAGGAAGAGGCCTACACCAAATCGCGGCTGCTGATGGCGGCAGTGGAGTCTTCTCGTTCATATGTAAGGGATGTCCTGAGACCCCGGATGTACGAAGTGCTTGGCGACGACTCTTTTGTGCTGGAAGCCATGTCCACGTCATATGTGGGCCGGGCGGTGATGGACCGCTTCAGCACCAAGCTGCCGGACTATCATTACCGGCGGGTGGCTCTGGGAGCCCGCAACCCGGATTCGGAGCCCAAACCCTTCGAGATCGAACTCATCAACTTCTTTTCCCGCAATCCCGGCCGGAAGAACTGGCAGGGCATTGTCCGGATAGCGGGGCAATCGAATTTCCTGCACGCCTCGCCGGTTTATTTCGACGCTTCGTGTCTCCGTTGCCATGGCAACCCGGAGGAAGCGCCCGAGGCTCTGCTGGAGATGTACGGCCGGGAACGGGGTTTCGGCAAACGGGCCGGCGAGATTGCCGGCATATCGGCGGTCAGCATTCCCGTGGATGTAGCCCTGGCCAAAATAAAAGGCCGGGCCATGTCTATATTCAGCCTGAGCTTTCTGGTCCTCACAGTGCTCTATGTCTTCATCACACTGCTCTTCAACAGGGTGGTGGTGCACAGTCTGAGGGATCTTCTGGAAGTCTTCAGGGGCGGCTTGCGTGAGGATACGGAGATACAGCTTCTGAAAGAGGCCAAGGCCAAGGACGAGATCGGCGAACTCACGGCGGCGGCCCAGGTAATGAGCAGCCACCTGAGCGACACCAGGAAGAAGCTGGAGGACTACGCCCAGAACCTGGAGCTGATGGTGGTGGAGCGGACCCAGGCTCTGGAGCAGTCGCAGCAGAATCTCCGCGAACAGGTGGAGGTCCGGAAGCGCGAATTGCGGGGCCTCATCACCATGGCCGAGCTCATCACCCAGTCGGTGAACCTGAGGGAAATATGGCCGAAGGTTCTTGAACAGACGCTGGAACTGATTCCTGCTTCGGGGGCCGCTCTGTATCTGTTGCGGGAAGACCCTTCGAGCCTGAAAATCCAGTGCAGAAAGAACGCCGATAAACTGGACGAAGAGATACCTTTCGACCATAGCTGCTGCCCGGCGGCTCTGGAGGATCAGGCGAAAAACCTGTCCGGGGCTCTGGTGGAAGCGGCCTGCGGAAGGATGAGTTTCTTCCCCTGCCGCCGCAACGGGCATTGTCTCAGCGTCCCCCTGGCCTGCCGGGGCGAGGTCCTGGGCGTAATGACCTTTGTGGCCGTGGACTTCAGCGAGGTCACGCCGGAGATGCGGGAACTGCTGGTGGCCGTCGGTCAGCAGATAGGCATCACCATAGACAGCCTGCAGAACGTGGAACGGCTGATTACGAGTAAGGACCTCCTTCAGTCTGTTTTCGAGGGAATTACGGACATGATGGTTCTTCTCGACCGGGAACGGCGCATCAAGATGGTCAACAGGGCTTATTTGGAGTATTACGGGGTGAAACTGGAGGATGTGCTGGACCGGGCCTGCTGGGGCGGGGAAGGCTGCGGGCAGTGCCCTTTCGAGCATTGCAGCGTGGAAGAGGTCTTGCGGGACAGGCACCCGGCGACGGAAGAGGTGAAAACCAACAGGGGAGAGATTTTCCAGGTCCGTTACTATCCGATTCTGGACGCCGGGGGAGAGGTTGCGAGCATCGTCCGGTACGCCGAAAACATCACGGCCCACAAGCGGGTGGAACAGCGGATTCAGCAGACCGAGAAGCTGGCTTCCCTGGGCCAGTTGGCTGCGGGAATCGCTCACGAGATCAACAACCCGCTGGGGGTTATTCTCTGCTACACGGATCTTTTGAAACGGGAACTGGCCGGCGCGGAGGAAAGCGTCCAGGATGTGGCCACGATCGAAAAGCACACGCGCAACTGCCGCCGCATTGTTTCTGATCTTCTGAATTTTTCCCGGGGCCAGGAAACGGAAAAACGCCTGGAGGTACTGAACCCTGGTATTGAAGAGGTGGCGCAGATGCTCGGCCATCAGTTCCGGCGTCAGAACTGCGAGATAGATCTGCGTCTGGCCGAGGGGCTGCCCGATCTGTATCTGGATTCGGACAGGATGAAGCAGGTTTACCTGAACCTCCTGATGAACGCCCTGCAGGCCTTTAACGGTCCGGGCCGGGTGGTGGTCGAAACGTCGTATGACAAGGCCGCTTCACGGGTGCGGATCGTTGTGGAGGATAACGGCATGGGTATTCCCTCCGAGATTCAGGACCGAATATTCGATCCGTTTTTCAGCACCAAGGAGACCGGTGAAGGCACGGGGCTGGGTCTGTCGGTCAGTTACGGGATAATAGAGGACCACGGCGGAGAGATCCGGGTGGAGAGCCGCCCCGGTTCGGGAGCGCGATTCACCATCTGGCTGCCGGTGGAGCCGCGGGGTTAGCGCTATGCCGCACGAGAGATTGCTGATTGTGGATGATGAGAGGGACATGCTCGAGGGGTTGCGGCGGGTATTGTCTTATGAACTGGCCGAGGTGGAGATAGAGACGACACCCCATGCCCTGGAGGCTTTACGCCGCGTGCGCCAGACGCCGGTTGACCTGCTTCTTCTGGACATCCGCATGCCGGAGATGGATGGACTGGAACTCCTGGAGGCCTTGAAGCGGGAGGACCCGTGGCTGACAGTGGTGATGATGACCGGCCATGGGACGATAGAAATGGCTGTGGAAGCGATGAAGAGCGGGGCCTATGATTTCATCACCAAGCCCTTCGAGACGGAAGACCTGGTCCGGGTGCTGAGAAAGGCCCTGGAGCGGAACAGGCTTATAAGGGAGAACCTGAATCTGCGGCTCCGGGTGCCTCAGGCCGGGGGATTCCAGGGGTTTGTGGGGCAGTCGCTGCCCATGCGGCGTCTTTACGCGGCCATGGATTCCATTGCCCGAACAGATTACACTGTTCTTATCCGTGGAGAGAGCGGGACAGGTAAGGAGTTGGCCGCACGGGCGATTCATGTGCTGAGCAAGCGGGGCAAGAGGCCTCTGTTCACTCTGAATTGCCCGGCCATCCCTGAACACCTGCTGGAAAGCGAACTTTTCGGGCACAAGCGCGGGGCCTTCACCGGGGCGGATCGGGATCAGGCCGGTCTTTTCGAAGAGGCCGACGGCGGCACTCTGCTGCTGGACGAGATAGGGGATATCCCGGTGTCGTTGCAGACCAAGCTGCTGAGGGTTCTGCAGGAGCGTGAGGTCAGGCCTTTGGGCTCGGCAAAATCCAGAAAGGTGGATGTGCGCATAATCGCGTCGACGAACAGGAATCTGGAAGAGGGCATCCGCGACCGGAGTTTCCGGGAGGACCTCTATTACCGCCTGAACGTAGTCTCCCTGACCACACCGCCGCTGCGTGATTTGCGTGAGGACATTCCACTCCTGGTCAACCATTACACCCGTCTGGCCTGTTCGGAACTGGGCCTTTCGCCCAAACGCTTTTCCGCCGAGGCGCTCGATGATCTGGTGAAGCGCCCGTGGCCGGGCAACGTCCGTGAACTGCAGAACCTCATCCGGCGGGTGGTCATGTTCGCGCCGGAGTCTCAGATAAGGCTGCCGGAACTCATGGCTCTGGATGGTGGGCCGGAAAACGGTCAGGGCCAGGCGGGAATGCTTCCGCCAGCCTCCCTGGACGGGGAGGTTGAACAGTACAAAGACGCCAAAGAGAGGATGCTCAGTCAGTTCACCCGTTCATACGTGACGGAGCTTCTGGAGTCCACCGGGGGGAACGTGACCAGGGCGGCCGATATAAGCGGTCTGGGCCGGGCGTCTTTTCAGAAGATCATGAGGAGGATGGGCATCCGGTCGGAGGATTACAAGCCGGAATCATGAAGTTGGGGTAAGGCCTGTTTTTTGTCTCCCCTGATGTTATATTGGGCAAATGAAGAGATGGAGAAACTGGAGGCGTAAGTTTATGAGGAAGCTGGCTGCTCTTCTGCTGTTGTTGTTCCTGTCGGCACCGCCAAATCCGGCTAGCGGAGCGAATTACCCCAAAGATCTGGCCAAGATAGACACTATAGCCGGGGATGTGGTTCTGAGTCAGGATGAAACAGGCAAATTTATCCGGCTGAAGGGCGAAACGATATTGCGGGCTTCGGAGAATATGAGCATATTCCGTTTTTTCCGGCCCAAGAACGCTTACGACGCCATGCTGCTCCGTGATTTCACCGGCCCCGTCGCCTGTCCGGTTCAGTTTTTCTTCCTTGCCCTGCACAAGGACGGCAGGTTCTCGGTCTCCCGAACCTTCGGGCATTGCAGCGTTTCTCCGGAGATGAAGATCGAGGGGAAAAGGATTACCGTCAGTTTCAAGGCGTTCGGCAAGATGCCGCCGGCCAAGTGGGAATTCGACGGCCGGGAGTTGTTGCAGATCGAATGATCCGGACCGCCGCCAGAGCGGCGACAGAATATAAGAGGCGGAAATATGGATGCGGAAAGAATAAAGGAATTGCTCAACAGGGTCAGCTCGGGGAGCACCTCCGTGGACGAGGCCATGGGCGAGTTGAAGACTCTGCCTTTTGCCTCGGTGGCCCACGCCATGGTGGATCATCACCGGGGCCTGCGGCAGGGTTTTCCCGAGGTGATTTACGGCCAGAGCAAGACTCCCGAGGAAATCATGGCCATAATGGCCAGCCTGATCGAGGCGGGAGACAACGTGCTGGTCACCAGGCTCCCCATGGAGTCGGCGGCGGCGGTCCTGGCCGGTTACCCGGAGGCGGTCTATCATGAGCGCTGCCGGTGCCTGACGCTGACCTTGCGGGAGCGCAAAACGCCGGGACGGGGCCGGATAATGATTATTTCCGCCGGGACCAGCGACCGTCCGGTGGCCGAGGAGGCCAAGGTGACGGCCGAGTTTCTGGGCCACGAAGTGGATTATCTGCCGGACGTGGGCGTCTCGGGCATGCACCGCCTGCTGGCGCACCTGGACCGGATAAACCATGCTTCGGTCTTTGTGGTGGTGGCCGGGATGGAAGGGGCTCTGCCCAGCGTGGTCGGCGGACTGGTGGACAAACCGGTCATCGCCGTGCCGACCAGCGTTGGTTACGGAGCCAGTTTTCACGGTCTGAGCGCCCTGCTGGGCATGCTGAATTCCTGCGCCAGCGGGGTGAGCGTGGTGAACATTGACAACGGTTTCGGGGCGGCTTATGTGGCCGCGCTGATCAACCGGGCCTGAGGCGGGTGCCGGGATGATACTGGCGGCGGACTGTCTGCATGCCATGAATCCCAGGGTGGCCGCCGCCCTGGACCAGTTGGACCCGGAGCCATTGCGGGAACTGGCCCGGCGGGCCGAGCGGGCCGGAGCGCAGATGCTCGACCTGAATCCGGGGTACCTCTCCAGAAGGCGGGAGGACCGGATGGCTTTCATGGTGGAGGCGGCGCAGGAAGCTGCTTCCCTGCCATTGATACTGGACAGCCCGAGCGCGGGTGTTCTGGCCAGGGGACTCTCGGTCTGCGAACGGCCGGTGATACTGAACGCGGTTTCCCTGGAGGAACGGAAGCTGGAAGATATTCTGCCTCTGGCCGTGGAGCACGGCGCCGACCTGGTTGCCCTGCTCATGGACGAAAAATCCTTTCCCCCTCCCCGGCTGGAAGAAAAGCTGGGCCTGGCCCTGGAACTGCGGGCAAAGGTGCTGGCCGCCGGTCTGCCTGCGGAGAAGCTGATATTCGACCCGGTGCTGCCGACCTTGAGCTGGCCCGAAGCCATGTTCCAGGCCGGGGAATGTGTGCGTACGGTGCGGCTGCTGGCTTCCGGGGCCTTTTTTCAGGAACCGGCCAGGACCATGGCCGGTTTGTCCAACCTGCGCAGCACTCAAAGGTCGAGGATTCCCGTGGGTGTGGAGCTTGCGGTGCTGGGCCAGTTGGCCGGGGCCGGTCTGGAAATAGCTCTGGCCGATGTGTTGCAGGATGAACTGGCCGCAGGGGCCGGATTGCTCAAACAGATGGACTGAGGAACGGGCAGGGAGGAAACGCGGATGCCGCGCACTGTTTCATTTGAAGGATTTTCCCGGGAATGTGTGGATTTCTGGACCGGGCTTGGGCTGAACAACGACCGGCTCTGGTTTGAGGCGCACAAGCCTGATTATGAAAAATTCGTATTGGAGCCGGGGCGGGCCTTCATCCTGGCCATGGGCGAGAGGCTCAGGGAGATTGCCCCCCGCGTGCATGCCGACCCGAGGGTGAACCAGTCCATCTTCCGTATTTACCGGGACACGCGGTTCAGCCGGGATAAGAGCCCTTACAAGACGCATTTCGGTTTGTGGTTCTGGGAAGGTACCGGCCCCCGTATGGAGTGCTCGGGCTTCTACTGGCACCTGGAGCCGCCGAAGCTCATGCTGGGCGTCGGCTTGTACATGTTTCCGCCGGTTCTGCTGGATGAATACCGCCGCTCGGTGGTTCATCCCCGTCACGGAGCGGCCTTGGCCGGAGCAGTCAGGGAAGTGCTGAGCCTGAAGGGCTGCGAAATAGGGCGAAAGCATTACAAAAAGACGCCCCGAGGCTTCGACTCCGGACACAGGAATGCGGAATTGCTGCTTTATAACGGCTTGTATGCAGGAATGGAATCCGGCATCCCGGACGAGTTTTTTTCGGCTGACATAGTGGACTGGTGTTTCGACAAATACCGGGGTCTGACGCCTCTGCACCGCTGGCTGCTGGATTTGACCGAAAGGGCGCAATGAGCCCGCCGGTTTTGCCGATCGGGCCAGGCTGGCGGCCTCCTTCATGGGCAGGGCAAACTTGACAGTCACATAATCACACAAGTATAATAGCGTGCTAATAGGGGAAGCTTTATGCTTCCTTTATTTTATTGCAAGATATTTGCACCCAAGGAGGCCCCATGGCCAAGATGGATATCGTAGACATTTTTAAAAAACGAACCCGCTCACCTCTCCGCCCCCGCTCCGGGGACATCATCAAACAAGTCTTCCCCCACTTCCGGCAACACCAGCCCCATCAGGGTTCCCTGGTTCTGGGTGAAGCCGAACGCTGGGAAAAACATTTCTACATCATCGGCCAGCAGAAGCCCAAACCCGAGAACCTGCGGACCAAGGAAGATCTGGCCAAGCTCAACCACGGCATGCTCACGGCAGAGGAGCATTCCTATGTCTGGCGATTTCTGCGCCTGGCGGCGGCCAAAAAGCAGGAAAACGCGGTGGTGGTGACCTTTGTGGACACTTACGGGGCCGACATCTCCATGGAATCGGCCCGTAATTTTCAGGCCTTTTTCATCGCTCATCTGATCAAGGAGTTCATCGAGCTTCCCTTGCCGACCATTTCGCTTGTCCTGGGGGAAGGCGGCAGCGGCGGGGCTCTGGCCATCCAGTTCACGGACCGGCGGGCTCAGATGGACGACGCCTTGTATGCGACGGCTCCGCCGGAGAGCATGGCCGCCATCATCTTCCGCGATCCCACGCGCATCAGCGAGGCTTTGGCCATACTCAAGCCCACGGCCGCCGAGCTGAAACACCTGCGGGTCATCGATCACGTCCTGCCCGCTCCCAGGGATGTACGCGACGAAGCCGGTTTCGCCCGGCCGATAGCGGCTTTCATAGAAAAATCGGCCAAGGAGCTTGGCCGGATCAAGATCAGCCGCCTGCAGGAAGAGCGTCACGCCAGGGCCGAAGCCTTCGGTCTGCCCATTCAGAAGAGCTTCAACTGGAAGAAATTCCTGGCCCTGACCCCGCTGAAGAAAAAACAGGCTCAACTCCCGCCTCCTCCGGATATGAAGATCATCACCTTTGAGGACACGGTCCTGCAGGTGAACGATGATTACGGCAACGGCCTGCGCGGTAAAAAACCCGAGGAGTATATCAAATGCGGGGACGAAACCGGCAAGGGCGATTCGGGCAGAGGTTGCGGCCAGATGATTCCCTTGGCCGATTACCTCAATAATTTCAACACCTGCCCTAATTGCGGGCGCACCAGGGTCATGGGGGCCCTGGGCTGGATCAACTGCCTGAGCGATCCGGATTCATTCCACGAGCTGTACCGGGACCTGACCGTCAACGAACTGCTGGACAAAACCCTGTTGACTCCGGAGTACAAGGAATTCGTCAACAAGCAGGCCGAGCGGACTCATTTCAACGAGTCCCTGGTCACGGGCGAAGCCAGAATTTTCGGCAAAAACGTGGTCATGGCCATCAACGAGTTCTATTTCTCGGGTGGCTCCATGGGCGTGGTTTTCGGGGAAAAATTCAACCGGGCGGTGGATTACGCCATCGAAAAGGATTATCCGTTCATCAGCCTGTGCTGCTCAGGCGGCGCCCGCCTGTATGAAGGGGCCATGGCCCTGATGCAGATGGTCAAGACGGTCAATGCCGTGCAGAAGCTGAAGGATCACGGACTGCCGTACATCTCCATCCTGGGCGATCCGTCCACAGGCGGGGCTCTGGCCAGCTATGCGGCCCTGGGCGACGTGATCGTCAGCGAGCCTCACGCCATGGTGGTCTTCGCCGGTCCCCGGGTGATGAAGTCACGGGGTTTCCAGGTGGACGAGGCGGCCATCCGGGGCGAGGCCTTGCACCAGCTTTCCGACACGGTGTTTGAAAACATGGACTTTTTCCAGGACATTCGCGGCATCCATGAAACAGCCCAGCGCCGGGATATGAAGCGCGTCATGTTCAAGTATCTGGAATTTTATCTGAAATCGTTCAGCCATTAATTGTGGTCCGGGGGAGGGCCGTCCGGCTCTCCTCCGGCCCGCAGCATAAGGCCTTTATTCCTTCCAGAATTCTTCAGCTTCTCTCAGCACTACATCAACCTCGGCCGGCGACCGCCAGACCGCTTCCGGCTGGCCTCTGAACCAGGTAAGCTGCCTCTTGGCGAACCGCCGGGTCTGCTTGGCGATTTCCGCTGCCGCTTCCTGGCGGGTCAGGCGTCCCTGGAGTTGGGCGACCGCTTCCTTGTAGCCGATGGCCTGAAGGGGCTTGAGGTCCGGGGAGTATCCCCGTTCGAGCAGGGCGGCGGTTTCCTCTATAAGTCCCTGTTCGATCATGGCAGCGGTGCGCAGCTCTATGCGCTCGTAGAGTTCCTGCCGGGGCAGGTTGAGGCAGTAGAAGAGGACTTCGTAAGGCCTTTCGGCCAGAGCGTGTTCGGTCTGGAAGGCGGAAATGGGCCGGCCGGTGACTTCGAGGACTTCCAGGGCGCGAACGATGCGGACCAGATCATGCGGATGAAGCCTGGCGGCCGAGTCGGGGTCGAGGCTGGCCAGTCGGGCGTGGAGAGCTTCCCGCCCCTTGACCCGGGCTTCTTCCTTCAGGCGTTCCCGCAGGGCAGGGTCCTGTCCCGGCCCCTCGAAGAGGCCCTTGAGGAGGCTGCGCAGGTAGAGGCCGGTGCCGCCGACGACGACCGAGGGAACCTGTTCAGCGTGAAGTCCGTCTATGAGGGGGCGGGCGGCGCGGAGGTAATCGGCGGCGTTGAATTCCTGGTCCGGGTCGACAATATCGATGAGGTGATGGGGGGCGGCGGCCTGCTCTCCGGGCGTGGGTTTGGCCGTGCCGATGTCCATATAGCGGTATATCTGCATGGAGTCGGCGTTGATTATATGAGCGCCGAAGGCGGCGGCCAGCGCCAGGGAGAGGCTGGTTTTGCCGACTCCGGTGGGACCGCCAAGCACGACAATTTTGGGCCGTCCATGATATTTTGGGGTCATCATCAGGCCCTTTTGAACCGCTTTTCGATGTCCTGACGGTCCATATTGAAAATCAGCGGCCTGCCGTGGGGGCAATGGGTGGGGACCCTGGTCCGGTCCAGGTCGGCCAGAAGCTGTTCCATTTCCGGCAGGGTCATGGGTTCTCCGGCCTTGATGGCGGCGTGGCAGGCCAGGGAACTGAGCATGGCCTGTTCAAGGTCGTCCAGCCCGGCTTCGGGGCGGTGGGTTTCCATGGCCTCGATGATATCGGAAATGGCCCGGCCGGATTCACGGCCGGCCAAGGCCATGGGCACGGCCCTGAGAACAAAGGTCTGTCCGCCGAAGTGCTCCAGGTCGAAACCGAAACGGCCCAGTTCGGCGGCCAGCCGGTTGAGGACAGCGGCCTGGACCGGGGTCAGTTCAAGGGGCTGGGGCAAAAGCAGGGCCTGGCTGGGCAGCGTGCCCCGGCCGAGCTGGCTCTGAAGCCGTTCATAAAGGATGCGTTCGTGGGCCGCATGCTGATCGACGATGTACAGGGCGTCCGGTCCCTGAGCCAGAATATAGGAATTAAAAAGCTGAGCCAGAGGACGGAGTCCCGGCAGTTCAGGAGTGACGGCAGCGGCTCCCGCGGGTCTCTGTGCAAAGGCCGGAGCCGGATCCCGGTATGTCAGAGCTGGCGGCGGTCCGAACGGGGGCGGAGATTCCCAGAGCATGGATTCGGCCAGGACGGGAGCCCGCTGGAAGGCCGGGGTTTCGGTATATTCGGCGGCTGGGGCGCGCAGAGGGCGATGCTGCCGGGACAGAGCCGTGCCCATTATTTCGACGGCGGCGTTGAAGACTTCGGACGGCTGACGGAAACGGACTTCGGCCTTGGCCGGATGCACATTGACATCCACCAGTTCAGGGTCAATTTCAAGGTAGACCACGGCCACGGGATAGCGTCCATGGGCCAGGCGTCCCCGATAGGCTTCCATGACCGACCTGGTCAGGAGGCGGTCGGAGACAGGCCGGCCGTTGACGTAGAGATAGAGGCCGCCGGCGCGGCTGCGGTCAAAGGCGGGGTCGCCGAGAAAACCCGAGGCCCGGAGGCCGTTCTGTTCGCCTTCGAAGGGAGACATGGCCCTGGCTGCGTCACGTCCCAGGACGCGGGAAACTCTGGTTAGGCCGTCTTCCATGGGGTTGGTAGCCAGCAGTTCCTGGCCGTTGGCGCGGTAGACGAGGCGCAGAGCCGGGCACCCGAGGGTGTAACGCTGGGCTGTTTCGAGCAGATGGGCGGATTCGGTCTGGATACTTTTCAGGAACTTGCGGCGGGCCGGGACATTGAAGAACAGGTCCCTGACTTCCACCGTCGCCCCCCGGTCGCGGGAAGCGTCTTCGACCTTGATCATGCGGCCGCCGGACATTACAACCTGCCGGGCGCGTCCATCCCGGGCGGCGGCGGCGGTGATGGTCAGGCGCGAAACAGCGCCGATACTGGACAGGGCTTCGCCGCGGAAGCCCAGGGTGGCTATTCTGAGCAGGTCGGCATCCGTGGATATCTTGCTGGTGGCGTGCCTTTCCACGGACAGGAGCAGATCGTCCGGGTCCAGGCCGCAACCGTTGTCGGCCACCATGACCAGACGGCGGCCACCGGCTTCCGTATCGATTTCGATGCGGTCCGCTCCGGCGTCAAGGCTGTTTTCGAGCAGTTCCTTGAGCACGGAAGCAGGTCTTTCGACGACCTCGCCCGCCGCTATTTTATTGATCATTTCCTCGGAGAGCAATCTGATGGCCGCCAAATTTCGTCCCGCCTTGCTGTCTTTTTTTCCCGGTGGACCGGGGTTGAACAGAACCAGAATATCACAGGGGACAAATACTTGCCAAGGTGGTCGGGCAGGCTCTATACTGTCTGGGCAAGGAGGGCTCTCCCGGGTTCTTCTTGGCCGGGGGAGAGGGACCGGGCCGGGCGCTGCGGGGTTTTTGCCTTCTTCCTGCCCCGAGGGCTTCGGTTCAGGACCCTTTTCCCGGGCGGCCGCTCTTGGCAAACCTGAAACAGTTTAAAGCTGATATTTCGGAAGTGATATGCCTCAACGTCCATTATCGCTCTTCTTGGGACTCGCCCTGACCATCATCATCTGCTGGCTGCTGCAGGTGCTGAAATTCTTTTTTCTGCCCCTGGTCTTCGCCATCTTCATAGCCTTCCTGCTGAACCCGCTGGTTGAATGGCTGAGACGGATAAAAGTGCCCAACATAATCGCCTCTCTGGCCGCCCTGCTGGCTCTTATCGCTTTTGTCTACCTTATAGGGACCATTGTTCTGCAGAGTCTGGTGGCTTTTCAGGACGACTTCCCCAGGTATGAGGCCAGGGTCCAGGAGATGATTTCCAAGTCCAAGGAACTGGCCAACCTGAACCTGGGGATTGTGGAACAGGAAAGGCTCCAGGCTGAACTGAGCCGCTTTTCCCTCAGTTCGTTGGTGGCTTCGACCTTGAATTCCTTCTTCAGTCTGCTCTGGCAGGCCCTGTTCACTTTCGTCTTCGCCATTTACCTCATCATGGGCCGGCACAAGCTGCCGGAGAAGATCCGCCGGGCCTTTTCGGACGGCCGGGCATGCCTGATCAACGAAGGTCTGGACAACATCGGCCAACAGGTGCAGCGGTATATCTGGGCCAAGACCCTGACCAGCTTCATCACCGGCGGCCTGGTCGTCATCGTTCTGCTGTCTTTCGGCGTGGATTTCCCCATCACCTGGGGTTTCTTCACCTTTCTGCTCAACTTCATCCCGACTATCGGTGTAGCCATAGCCTCGCTGCTTCCGACGCTGGTGGCCTTCATACAATATGACTGGATCCACGCGCTGTGGGTGCTGATAGTGCTGACCGGCGTCCTGATGACCCTGGGCAACATCATCGAGCCGAAAATCCTGGGGGACAGCGTGAACCTTTCACCTCTGGTGGCCCTTTTTGCCCTGATCTTCTGGGGTTGGCTCTGGGGAGCGGCCGGGATGATCATCGCCGTGCCTCTGACGGCCATGCTCAAATTCACTTTCGACCACATCGAATCCATGCGCCCGCTGGGGGTGATGATGGGCGGCGACAAGTGATTCGCCTGCCGCACTTGTCTATTAACGGGGCCGACGGGGTGCCGGCGGCCGGGATTTCAGGAATATATCTTCCGACGGAGGTTGCGGAGTGGATAAAAAGGAAGAAGCCATATTGAAAGCGACCAAGGAGATCGTGGTCAAGTTCATCGAGACGGGCCGGGTTTACCCCAGTTCTTTCGAGGAAAACTACCGGCTGGTCAGCCGGGTCATCCGGGAGTCCATCGAAGAGACTAGCGGGGACTGATTTTTTTCAGTACAGAACTTCACGCAGACAGAGTCCGTGAGCCGGGGCGGTAGCTCCGGCCCGGGCCCGGTCGGCAGCCTTCAGAATTTCGGTAAATCCATCGGGGGTTATCTTGCCCCGGCCCACTTCCACCAGGGTTCCCACCACGGCCCTCACCATATGCCTCAGAAATCCATTGCCGGACAGGGTTATCCTGACCAAACCGCCGCTATGTCTGGCCAGAGAGGCCGAGTCTATGCGGCGGACTGTGGTTTTGACCGGGGTGCCGGTGGACTGGAAACCGGCGAAGTCGTGTTCGCCGATCAGGCATCCCAGGGCCTCGGCCATGGCTTCCAGATCCAGGGAGACCGGGATGTGCCAAGCCTGGTTCCGCCGCAGGGGCGAACGGACCCGGTTCAGGTAAAGGTCGTAATCGTAGATTTTGCCTTTGGCGCTGTAACGGGCGTGAAAATCGGCCGGGACTTCTTCCGCCGAGAGTATGGCCACGGCCTGGGGCAGCAGGGCGTTGCCGCCGCGCTGGATATCGGTGAGACTCAAGCGGGCGGCGGTTCCGAAGTTGGCCACCTGCCCCCGTGCGTGGACTCCGGCGTCGGTCCTTCCGGCTCCGAAGACGGTGACCTTCTCATTGGTCAGCCGGGCCAGGGCTTCTTCGAGCAGGCCCTGGACGGTGGGCTGATCGGCCTGACGCTGCCAACCGGCCAGCCCCGTTCCGTCGTATTCGAGGGTCAGTTTTATGTTGCGGGTCAGCTGAGTCAAGTCGTCTGACGGCCTTTCAGGCGGAAACCGGAGGCTTCAGGGACGCAGGCCCAGACCGGCCAGACCCGTTTCTTCGGGCAGTCCGCACATTAGGTTCATGTTGCAGACGGCCTGTCCCGAGGCTCCCCTGGTCAGGTTGTCGATAACCGAGACTATTATGGCCCGGTTGGTGCGGCGGTCGACAAAGGGTCCCAGGTCGCAATAGTTGGTGCCGCGCACGTCGAGGGTGTGGGGCTGTTCGCCTGGCTTGCGGACACGGACGAATTTCTGGTCCCGGTAGAATTCCGCGTAGACCTGATTCAGTTCGGCCGGGGTGAGCTCCTTTTTCAAGGGCGCGTAGACGGTGCTGAGTATGCCTCTCGAAAGTGGAACCAGGTGCGGGGTGAAGCTGATTTTGAGAGGCCGCCCGGCCAGTTGCCCAAGTTCCTGCTCTATTTCCGGCGTATGGCGGTGGACGCCGCCTATTTTGTAAGCCATGAGACCGTCGTCTATTTCACAGAACTGCGAGGTCATGCTAAGGCCGCGCCCGGCCCCGGACACCCCGGACTTGGAATCGGAGATGATGGCATCCGGATCGACCAGGTTGTTCTTGAGCAGCGGCGCGGCGGCCAGGATCACGCTGGTGGGGTAGCAGCCGGGGTTACCGACGAGGCGGGCCTGCCGGATCTGTTCCCGGTAGAGCTCGGGCAGGCCGTAAACGGCTTCAGCCATCAGTTCCCTGGCCGTGTGAGGAACGTACCATTCCTCGTAGACTTCAGCCTGGCGAAAACGGAAGTCGGCGGAGAGATCGACCACTTTCCCGCCGCCGGCCAGCAGTCCGGGCACGACAGCCATGGCGGTCTGATGAGGAACGGCGGTGAAAAAGAATGAGGCGCGCCGGGTCAGGGCCACGGGGTCGGGGTCTTCAAAAACCAGGCCGTCCAGGCCGCCGCAGGGGCCGGAAAGGGCGGGAAAGACTTCGACCACTTTCCGTCCGGCCAGTTGGCGGGAAGTGACAGCCGTGACTTCCGCTTCGGGGTGTCCGGCCAGCAGTCTGAGGAGTTCGAGTCCGGTGTAGCCGCTGGCGCCGATAATCGCCGTTTTGATCATAATGCCGCCTCAGTAAAAAAATAGGGGAAGGCCCCAAGGGCCTTCCCCAACAAATATTCGATAGGTAATCCCGGGGCCTAACGTTTGGAGTACTGGTAACGGGCGCGGGCGCCTTTCTGACCGTACTTCTTACGTTCCTTCTTGCGTGCATCGCGGGTCAGGAAGCCTGCCCTCTTGAGGGGGGTGCGCAGGTCGGGATCATAATCTTCCAGGGCTTTGGCGATGCCGTGCCGGATTGCGCCGGCCTGCCCGGCGATACCGCCGCCGTCACAGATGATGTAGAAATCGAACTTGCCCGTATTGCCGGTCAGAGAGAGAGGCTGCTGGCAGACCATACGCAGGGTTTCGCGTCCGAAGTATTCATCCATGGACCTTTTGTTGATCCTGATTTCGCCGTTGCCGGGTTTCATCCAGACGCGGGCCACGGCGTTCTTGCGTTTACCGGTGGCGTAGTAACGATTTTCGGCCATCATCGGTGTTTATCTCCTATAATTCCAGAAGCTCGGGCTGTTGGGCCTGATGAGGGTGTTCCGAACCGGCGTAGACCTTCAGTTTCTTGAACATACGCCGACCCAGGCTGTTTTTGGGCAGCATGCCTCTAACAGCCGTCAGGATGAGTTCCTCGGGCTTGTGGGCCAGCTGCTTCTTGGCCGTTTTTTCCTTCATGCCGCCGATGAAGCCGGAGTAGCGATAGTACATCTTCTGATCGACCTTGCGGCCGGTCATACGGATTTTTTCGGCGTTGATAACGACGACGAAGTCGCCCGTGTCCGCATGGGGGGTAAAAATGGCTTTGTGCTTGCCCCTGAGGCGGCTGGCGATTTCGGTGGCCAGACGGCCCAATATTTTATCTTCCGCATCGACCACGAACCACTTTTTTTCTATCTCGTGTTCCTTGGCCACAAACGTCCGAGTGGTACTCATGACAGGTGTCTTCCTTCCTGAGCAAAATCTCAAAAGCTATTTGGTAACCTCTTGCCGCCTGTTTGTCAACATATTTTTTATGTGACGGCATCTTTAGGCGGCATCATCAGTCCATGGGCTGTCCGGTCAGATAGCTGCGGGCTTCGCCCACGGTGAACAGTGAACCAGTAACCAGAACCAGATCATCGGGGCCGGCAGCGGCGCGGGCGGCTTCAATGGCCTCCGGCAGCCGTGAATAAAGCGTCTTCGGTCCGGTGAAAGCTGCGGCCGCTTCGGCCAGGACGCCGGGGTCAGCGGCCCTGGCGTAGACCGGACGGGTCAGATAAAGGGCCTGGGCCTCAGGCAACAGATGCTTGAGTATCCGGCCTATATCCTTGTCGGCCATGATACCGAGCACCATGTGCACCCGTGAATAGGGCTGGCCTCTGAGCAGGGCGGCCAGGGCACGGGCGGCGTCCGGGTTGTGGGCTCCGTCCAGCATGACCGGAGGCGACCCCGGAAATATTTCGGCCCGGCCGGGCCAGGCCACGGAGGCGAGCCCTTCCCTCACCTGACCTTCGGTGTAATTATAACCTTTTTCGGCCAAAATCTCCAAGGTTGCCAGAGCCAGGCCGGCGTTGCGGACCTGATGGGGGCCGGGCAGCCGGGTCTTGAGTCCCTGGCAGGCGCAACGGAGTCCCTGGTAGTCGAATCCGCCGGACGGGCGGTTGCGGACGCGGAAGTCGCGGCCGAGGGCGTAGAGGCGCCCGCCTTGCTCTTGGGCCTTTTTTTCAAAGAGTCCCCGGATGTTCGGCCTTTTCTCGCCAGTAACCACTTCGAGCCCCGGCTTGATGATGCCGGCCTTTTCCCCGGCGATGTCGGTCAGGGTCCGGCCGAGATAATCCTGATGCTCCAGGGAAATATTGGTGATGACTCCGGCCAGGGGATTGATGACGTTGGTGGCGTCGAGACGTCCGCCCATGCCGGTTTCCATGACGGCCAGATCGACCTTTTCTTCGGCGAAAAGGAGAAAGGCCATGACCGTGACAAATTCAAAGAACGTGGGGGGCTCCTGCTCGGCCATGACGGCGCGGACCCTGGCGGCCAGATCCACGACTTTTTCCGGGCTGACCATCCGTCCGTCCACGGCGAAGCGTTCCCGGAAAGTGACCAGGTGCGGCGAAGAGTAGAAGCCGACCTTGTACCCGGCGCGGGAGAGAACTTCGGCGACGGTAGCTCCGACGGAGCCCTTGCCGTTGGTGCCCGCCAGGTGTAGGCATCGCAGAGACTTGTGAGGGTCTCCCAGACCGGCCAGCAGGTTCACTGTGGACGAGAGCCCGAACTTGATGCCGAATTTCTGCAGCGAATACAGGAATTCTATGGTCTGTTCATAATTCATGATCCGGCCTTAGCTCCTTATGGAACGGAGCATGTATAGACCTAAAACGCTTCGGCGTCAATAGCCTGCTTTTGTCAACCCTGCGTAATCCAGGTGCAGGGTTTTAAGACCGAAATGGTCGAAGTCGATTTTTATCTTCCGGCCGCCGGGCAGATTGATGACGCGGCCCAGGCCGAAGATGGGGTGGGAGACCCTGTCTCCAGGGGAAAAGTCTCCCGCAGGCCCGGCTGCGGCCGGTTTCCCGAAGGACGGCCGGGGCGGAGGCGTCTCCGGGATGACCAGGCTGCCGGGCGGCTCTGGCGCGGCCGAGGCGGCCGCTCCTTCAAGGGTCACCAGGTCGGGTGGGACATCTTCGACGAACCGGGAGAGCCTGGGCGGCATTCCTGCGTTGCTCCACCCATCCGATTCCAGAGGGCAGATAATATAAAGGTAGTCTTCGGCCCTGGTGGCGGCCACATACATGAGCCGGCGTTCCTCGTCCACTTCCGCCGGAGTTCTGATGGCGTAGGACGCGGGGAAGCGGCCTTCGGCGGCCCAGATGATGAAGACGGCCTTCCATTCCAGCCCCTTGGCCGAGTGCACCGTGGACAGGACCACCCGCTGAGCATCCTGTTCCCGGTCGGGCCTTGAGGTGCTGGTGTTGGGCGGCTCCAGGGTCATGTCGGTGAGGAAGCGGACCATGCTGGTGTAATTCTTGGCCAGCCGGAGGAGTTCCTTGATGTCGCCGGTCCTCTTGGGGTGATCGTCGTACCTGGATTCGAGAATAGGCCGGTAGAAGTCCCAGGCCTTGGCCACCCGGTCCTGAATACCGACGCCCTTGTCGGCGATTTCGGCCAGCAGAGCGGCCAATGGGGCCAGACTCTCCTTGTATTTGCCCTGACCGGGGTAGTCCTTGAGCCTGATCACCTTTTCCCGGCTGCCGCCGGTCCAGTCGATAATCCGCATGGCGGTCCGGGGGCCGACGCCGTCCATGAGCAGAAGCGCCCGGTTCAGGCTCACTCCGTCGGAAGGGTTGGCCGAAACGCGGAGCAGGGCCAGCAGGTCCTTGATGTGGGCGGCTTCGAGAAATTTACGCCCGCCGTATTTGACGAACTCCAAACCGTGGCGCATGAGTTCCACTTCGAGATCGAAGGAGTGGCTGGCGGCGCGGAAGAGCACGGCTATATCGGAAGGTTCGATCCCCTCGGCGATGAGTTCCCGGATTCGGCGGCAGACAAAGAGCGACTGTTCCTTTTCCGTGGCCACCATCCTGACGTTGGGGTAAAGGCCGCCTTCCCGCCGGGTGAACAGATTCTTGTCGTATTTCTCGCGGGCCCTGGAGATTATATGGTTGGTCAGGTTGAGTATGGGCTGGCGGCTGCGGTAATTTTCCTCCAGACGGATGACCGCGGCTCCGGAAAACTGGGCCGGAAATTCCATGATGTTTTTGAAACTGGCCCCGCGAAAGGAATAGATGGACTGGGCGTCGTCGCCCACGGCCATGACGTTGCCGTGATCGCGCCCGAGGAGGCGGACTATTTCGGCCTGGACCAGGTTGGTATCCTGGTATTCGTCGACCATGACGTACTGATAGGCGGAGGCGATTTTGCGGCGGGCGTCTTCGTTGTCCCGGAGCAGTCCGGCCAGCAGGACCAGGAGGTCGTCAAAGTCGACCAGGGCGTTCTGGAGTTTGTAGGCCGAATATTCTCCGGCCAGTTTTTTGATGTCTTCGAAATAGGCCAGAAGGTGCGGGTATTCCTCGGCCAGGAGTTCCTGCAGAGCGACGCTCTTGTTGGCCCGCTTGCTGATGATTTCGGCCAGGGTGGATTTCTTGGGAAAACGGCGGTCCCCTTCTCCCATTCCGGCCTGCTTGCGAAGCTGGCCAAGGGCATCTTCCATGTCGCCGCGATCCATGACGCCGAAGCTGTTGGGGTAGCCTATGGCCGGGGCCCAGCGGCGGAGGATTTCGTTGGCCAGGGAGTGAAAGGTTCCGCCCGAGACGCCAGCGCAGCGGCGGCCGACGAGTCTTTCGGCGCGGGCCAGCATTTCGGCCGCCGCCTTGCGGGTGAAGGTCAGCAGAAGTATCGATTCGGGCGGGATGCCTTGCTCGATGAGATAGGCCACCCGGTAGACCAGGGTGCGGGTCTTGCCTGACCCGGCTCCGGCCACGACCAGCACAGGCCCGTCCACGGTAGTGACGGCCTGGTACTGGGCAGGATTCAACTCGGCCTTGTAGTCGATGGTCGGTTCAGGTCCGGCGGGGCCGGACCGGGAAAAAAGGGATTCGCCGGTCATGAGTTGTTCAGCGCCGGGAGCGGAAATAGTCTTCCACCGCGCCCAGGAGCCCTTCTATGGTGTATTCAGCGCCTTCGACAACCACGTTGAAACCGGCTTCCCGGGCCGTGGCGGCGGTGATTGGACCGATGCAGGCGGCAGGCACCGCGCTTTTGAAGGCTTCCAGCCGTTCACCGAGCAGGACGGCCATATTGGTGACAGTGGACGAGCTGGTGAAGGTGACCAAGTCCACGCCGTCCTGGTCGAGAGCCTCCAGGGCTTCCGGAGGCAGATTGTCGGGCGGCAGTGTCTGGTAAAGAGCCACTTCCCGGACTTCGGCCCCGGCGGCAGCCAGATCCTCGGGCAGCACGGCACGGGCTTCGGCCGCCCTGGCCAGCAGGATGCGCTTTCCTTCCATGCCTTTAGCCTTGAGAGCCGCCACAAGGCTTTCGGCCACGAATTCCTCGGGCAACAGGTCGGCGTTCAGACCGAAATCTTCGAGTTTCCGGGCCGTGGCCGGTCCTATGGCGGCCAGCTTGACCGGGGCCAGGGCGCGGGCGTCGCGGCCTTTTTCGCGGAGCCGGCGGAACAGCCAGTCCACGCCGTTGGGACTGGTCAGGACCAGCCAGTCGAAGCCGGTCAGGTTGTCCAGGGCTTCATCCACGGCCGACCAGTCGGCCGGGGCGGTTATGCGGATGGTCGGGCATTCGATGACGGAAGCCCCCAACGCGGCCAGTCCGGCGGAGAGTCCGCTGGCCTGTTCCCGCGTCCGGGTGACCAGAACCCGGCGGCCGAAGAGCGGCCGGGTTTCGAACCAGTTCATGGTTTCGCGCAGGGAAACGACTTCCCCGACGACAAAGATGGCCGGAGGCTTGAAGCCGGTGGCCTGGGCCTTGTCGGCGATGTCGGCCAGGGTCCCGACCAGGGTGGCCTGCCGGGAGGTAGTGCCCCAGCGGATGAGGGCGGCCGGTGTGTCCTGGCTGCGGCCGGCGGCGATGAGCCTGGCCGTGATGTTGGGCAGGTTCTTCACGCCCATGAGAAAGACCAGGGTGCCCAGCCCGGTGGCCAGTTTGTCCCAGGCTATGGAGGATTCATTCTTGGTCGGGTCTTCGTGGCCGGTGATGAAGCCGACCGTGGAAGTATGACTGCGGTGGGTCAGGGGAATACCGGCGTAAGCCGGGACGGCGATGGCCGAAGTTATGCCGGGAACAACTTCAAAAGGCAGCCCGGCGGCGATAAGTTCTTCCGCCTCCTCGCCTCCCCGGCCGAAGATAAAGGGGTCTCCGCCTTTGAGGCGGACCACGGTCTTGCCCGACGAGGCCAGATCGACTATGAGCTGGTTGATCTGTTCCTGGGGCATGGTGTGGTCGGCTCCGGACTTGCCCACATATATCATTTCCGCCTTGTCCGAAACCTGGGAAAGCAATTGCGGATTGGCCAGAAAATCGTAGACCACGGCGTCGGCCCGGCGGAGACATTCCGCGGCCTTGACGGTGATGAGTCCGGGGTCGCCCGGACCCGCTCCAACCAGAAAGACCTTGCCTTTATTCATCGGCTTCTGTCGTCCTTTGTTCATAGACTGTTTTGGTAGACTTCGGCCAGGACTTCCGCCCCGCCGCGCCCCAGCAGATCCCGGGCCAGATCGCGGCCGGCCTGGCCGGCCTGTTCGGCCGGGACGGTTACCGTATCAAGAAAGCAGCGTTTGCCCTGGACATCGGAAACCATACCGGTCAGCCGGACCTGTCCGCCTTCGAGCCGGGCCAGGGCGGCCAGCGGAACCTGGCACCCGCCCTCCATGGTTATCAGGAAGGCCCGTTCGGCGTCTATGCAGACAGCCGTGGGTTCGTGGTGGATAAAGGAGAGCAGGTCGAGGACTTCCCGGTCGTCCCGGCGGGCTTCAATACCCAGGGCGCCCTGGGCGATGGCCGGCAGCATGACTTCCGGCTCCAGGAACTGGCTGGCCCTGCCGGACAGGTTCATGCGCTTGAGCCCGGCTGCTGCCAGGACGATAGCGTCCAGGTTTTCTTCGTCGAGCTTGCGCAGGCGGGTGTCCAGATTGCCGCGCAGGGAAAGGATTTCCAGGTCCGGGCGGAGTCTGAGGAGCTGGGCCTGGCGGCGCAGGCTGGATGTGCCCACGCGGGCGCCTTGAGGCAGTGAGTCCAGGCCGCCGCCGGAGCGGGTGATCAGGGCATCGCGGCAGTCCTCCCTCTCGGGCAGGGCGGCGATAAAGAGCCCGTCGGGCAGGACCGTGGGCACGTCCTTCATGGAGTGCACGGCCAGGTCGACCCGGCCTTCGAGCAGGGCGTCTTCGATTTCCTTGACAAAGAGCCCCTTACCGCCCACCTTGGCCAGCGGCACGTCGAGAATCTTGTCGCCCTTGGTCTTGATTATTTCCAACCCCACCGTCAGGCCGGGATGGCGCTCTTCCAGGCGGTCCTTGACCCAGTTCGCCTGGACCAATGCCAGGGCGCTGCCTCTTGTTCCGATTTTCATAGTCTTCTTTTTCATTACGCCGGACTTTTCGTGCGGAAAAATTGGGGGCGGGCTCCCAACCGGCGGAGCCCGCCCGGATCATCTGTTGTCTTCAATGCGAGGTCAGTGGCACGAACTGCAGTTGCCGCTGGTGCAGCCCGAGCAGGAGGAGCCTCCCGAAGGGCTGAAAGCGCCGCTGCTTTTGAAGCTGGACGCCGACATCTGTTTTCTTACCTGGCCGCTTTTGCATTTGGGGCAGGTGATCTCTTCGGACGAAGAAATGACCAGCTCTTCAAAATCGTGCCGGCATTTTTCGCAATGATATTCGTAAATGGGCATGAGCCTCACCTTCTTTCAAAATCAATTGGAGCCGGGCGCGCCCCGGTTCCCTCCGTGATCGCTTTCAGTCCAATCTTTCAATCAGGGCCGCGGCCAGGAGCGGAAACATGAGTTCGTGATGGCCGACGAAGTAGTAACCCTGTCCGCCTTCGGCCGTGGGCCGGTTGACCACGTTGCTCATGGGCCGGTAGTGGCGGATGAAATCCATGTTGATGGTGGTGATGTCCCGGAGTCCGTGGCCGAGGTTCCTGACCAGGGTCACGGCCTTGAGAAAGACCTCCGGAATCACCACGGCGGAACCAAGATTGATGAAGGCTCCGCCTTCCAGCGTGGCCACGGCCGAACAGAAGGTCCGGAAATCGTCCATGCTGGCCCGGCCCAGATCGGCTCCGTCGGCCTGGGGATGGATGTGGTAGACATCCGTGCCCATGGCCAGATGGACTGTCACCGGGATATCCAACTTGGCGGCCGTGGCGAAAAGGCTGTCGTCCAGAAAGGGATGGTTCCCTTCGATCAGCTTGCGGCCCAAGCTGCGCCCCAGCCCGATCCTTTCACGGGCGGCGTCGGCGGCGGCGGCGTTGATGGTCTCGTTGGCTTCCCGCCCCATGCCGAAGGTTCCCTGTCCCAGGGTAGCGGCCACGTCCTCGGAAGTGGCTCCGACCATGGCCACTTCGGAATCATGGACCATGACCGACCCGTTGACGGCCAGCAGGGAGATAATGCCCCGCTTCATCAGGTCGATGATGATGGGCGAAAGCCCCACCTTCACGGGATGCCCGCCCATGGCCAGGATGAATGTCCGGCCGTTTCTGACGGCCAGGGCCAACCGGTCGGCCGCCTGGCTGAAGTCTCCGGCGGCCAGAATTCCGGGCAGTGACGCCAGATAGCCGGCCAGGGAGCCGCCTTTGGTCCAGGGCCGGGCGAAGTCGTCACGGGTGACCTTGCTCGGCCTGTCTTTTATAGAGTAGGTCTTGAGACCGCTCAGATCAAGGGGCGGAAATTTGTTCACTGGCGAAGATCCTCTCCGGGGCGCTGAAACAGCAGATAATCGACCAGTTCGCAGATGGTGTGCCCCAAGGTGATGTGGACTTCTTGTATGCGCGGCGTTTCCCTGGATGGGACGTCCAGCAGAAGATCAGCTGCGGCCTTGATGGCTCCGCCGCCTCCGCCCGTGCAGGCTATGGTTTTGAGTCCCATATTGCGGGCGGCGTTGAGAGCGGCAAGGACATTAGGCGAGTTGCCGCTGGTGGAAAAGCCCCAGAGCACGTCGCCGGGACGCCCAAGGGCCTTGATCTGTTTGGCGAAGACTTCGTCAAAACTGTAATCGTTGGCCACGCTGGTCAGAACCGAGGAATCGGTGGTCAAGGCCACGGCCGGGAGCGGCGGGCGTTCGATGAGAAAGCGGTTGACGAATTCGGCGGCCAGATGCTGGGCGTCGGCGGCGGAGCCGCCATTGCCGCAGAGGAACAGCTTGCCTTCGCCGGAAAAGGCGCCGGCGATTATGCGGGCCGCCTCAACCACCAGTTCGGCCTGGCTCTGCATTTCCGTTTTGAGGCGGGCGCTTTCGAGAAAATTGCTGATGACCTTGTCTTTCAAATTACGCTCCGTTCAACCCCCGGGAAAAATGCCGGTCCACCAAGCGGGCCGGTCCAGCTTGGCCGGGTTCAGGAATAAGCGCCGGATTTTCCGGCGGATATGACCGGCCTAACACTTATAATATTCAGGTATTTTTGTCAACTTCAAGCTCACCCCCCCGCCCGCCCAGCAATACCGGGCATCAGTTGAGGCAAAGGCTTATTTTTTTTATATATTCCTAACATTTTCTCTTGATATGCTTCACAAACCGTGCTAATAGGGAAAATGTCTCGGCATTACAGTCTCGCCGAATAACCGGTATAACTAAGTCTACCTCCCCGGCCTTTTGGCCGTTATGAACCGGGAATGGGCAGGTTGGTCAGAAAAAGCAGCCGCCGTATTTTGACAGCGGTTGTTTGAACATAAGGCTCCGGAGTTCCGAATTGTTCGGGACAGGGGCGAAAAGGCTGGCAAAATAACCTATTCTTTGGGGGGAAAAAATGACCAAAGCAGACTTAGTTAATGCCATTGCCAAGGACACCAATCTGACCAAAGCCGACGCCGAAAGGTCTCTGAAGGCCTTTCTGGACAACGTGACCAAAACGTTGAAGAAAGACGGCAAGCTGACTCTGACCGGCTTCGGGACTTTCGAAGTCGTCAAGAGGAAGAAACGCAAGGGCCGCAATCCCCAGACCAACGAAGTCATCACCATCAAGGCCCGCAAGGTGGTGAAATTCCGTCCCGGGAAAGGTCTGCAGGACAAGGTTAAATAGCCTGCGGTCTTTTGACCGTATTACTGGAAAAAGGCGGCTTCCTGCTCGCCTTTTTCTTTTTTTCTCATCTGCTGCCAATAAACTTCGGATATCCCGTCAATCAAAGACGAGGCTGGCGAACGAGACCAGGCCCTGCCCCTGTTCATCCACCCACTGATCGTAAGAAAGCAGACGCCCCTTCGCGCCGCCCATCAGCCTGAGCATGGTGTAGATGGGGGCGGTGCCGCATATATGGGTCCGGTCGCGTTGCCGGGCGACACGGCGGTAGAATTCCCGGCAGTCTCCATCGGCGGCGGCTTCGAGGACGTGCATGTCGTGGGCTCTGACATCGGCCCGCACGCTCTCCGAGACGGGCAGGCGGTCGCCGAACTGGGGGCCGACATGGGACAGATCGGCGCTGGCCAGAATGAGGACACGGCCTCCGGCGGCTCGGCGGGACCGGATTATCCGGCCAAGCGCGTCGGCCATGGCTACGTATTCAGGGTCTTCTTCCGGAGTGAGACCGTTCATAATAAGGGACTGAAAAGAGCCGCAGAGCAGGGGCAGTATTTTCATGGAGCCGCCGGGGCCGCAGGTATTCATGAGCCAGACGGTCTGGAATTCCACGGAGTGTTCGCCCCGGTGAACGAATTGATCGGCGGTGACAGCCGTGCCGAGTTCTGAAGTCAGTGCGGCGGCGGCTTCCCGGTCGCAGCAGGCCGCACCTGCCGGGGTTTCAAAATCCTTGTCGCACATGACGAGATAGTGCTCGGTCGGCCCGTGGGCAGTACCGAGGATGACCGTCAGATCAGGCTGTTTTTCCGGGCAGAGGAGGCTGTAAGCCCAGGCATAGCAGGGACCGCCTCGGTTGAAGTCGATGTGGGGGGCGACCAGTCCGCACGGAGGCGATTGTCCGGCTTGGGATGCCCGTTGCCGGGGACCTGACGGGTGCCGATGAAAGGCCGCCAGAAAATGGGCCAGTTCTTCCGGGTCGTCCGGATAGGCTTGTCCGGCCAGCAGAGGGGCGCGGGACCGGGACGAGGCGAAGCGTTCCGTTTCGGCGGCGAGAAAGCTTTGAAATTGTTCGCTGTCCAAAAAACGGTTTTCATCCAGTGTCAGGACAAGGCCTTTGATTATCTCCAGTTCAACCAACTCGCCGAAGACCTTCATCAGGGCGGCCTGGATATCCCGGAGGTCGTGACGCCCGTCAAGGAGGCCAAGGAGGGCGGCGGCGGCAGGGGAGAGGAAAAGCGGACCGGGGGCAAGGCGCTCGGGGTCCCGCAGACAGATCATTTCCCCCTGGTCTGTGCTTACGGGAAAGGCTTCCACGGGCCGCAGGCGGGGCCGGAACAAGGGCGGCTTGTGGGCATCACCCGATTCTGGTATTATTGCCATTGGAATCCTCGCCGGCCTTTGGCCGTTGACTGGAAGTGGTTTTAAAGAGATGTCGTCTTTCAAGGATTATTATCATACTCTCGGTGTGGAAAAAAGCGCCGCGCCGGAGGAGATTAAAAAGGCCTACCGCCAGTTGGCCTTGAAATATCATCCCGACCGCAACCCCGGAGACAGGGCGGCGGAGGAAAACTTCAAGCTGATCAGCGAGGCTTACGCGGTCCTGATCGACCCGGTGAAGCGGACGCAGTATGACGGGGTCCACGCGGCCGGGGCGGGAGGAGAAGAATCCAGGCGGCCCGGAGATCAGGGCTTCGGGTACAGTCAGGAGGAAATCTTCCGGGAATTCTTCGCCAGCGCGTATGCCAGGCAGGCTTTCCGGGACATCAGCCGGGAGTTTGAACGGTCCGGTTACAAGTTTGACGAAAATTTCTTCAACCGCGTCTTCTTCGGAGGACGAGGTTTCTATTTCGGCGGGGTCTTCTTTTCCGGCCCCGGTTTCAACCGGGTCGACAGGGGCTCCGGTCCTGATTTCCGGACTACTTTTTCCGAGGCGTCCAGGGTCCGCAGCAGGGAGGATTTGCATCCCCAGGTCAGGCCCATTACCGGCGGGAGCTGGCTGGGACGTCTAGGCCGTTCGGTTAAGGAGCTGGCCAGAGGCGTCCTGGGGCTGCCTGCCTCGGTTCAGAATCCGGAGGGCACCAACATCAATTTCAACCTGACTATTTCCCCGGAACAAGCCGCGCAAGGGGCCGAGGTCCAGGTTCTCTACCACCGGAACGACCACCAGCACAAGGTCTCGGTCAAGGTGCCTCCGGGCACCCGCAACGGAGCCCGTTTGAGGCTGAAAAACATGGGCCACGCCTCGGGCAACGGCCGGAACGGCGACCTTTACCTTCACGTCCGGGTTGGTTACTGACTCTCTTCCGGTCCCATTTCAGCCAGGGCCTCCAGGGCCGGTTTGAATTCCTGATCCAGCACCAGAGCTTCCCTGAACATAAGCCTGGCTTCGTCCGGGCGATCCATCTTTCTGAGAACCAGGCCCAGGCCGTGGTATATCTCCCGGCTGCGCGCCCCCATCTCCAGAGCCCGCCGGTATTCGGCTTCCGCTCCGGACAGGTCGCCGGTCATAGCCAAAGCCCTTGCCAGGCGCTGTCTGAAGAGACTGTTGGTCTGGTCCAGCTCCACGCTCTGCCGGATCAATGACAGGGCCACGTCGGGATCCGTGTTCCGGTCCATGAACAGGACGCCGAGCTGGCTGAGCGAAGGAGCGTCTTCCGGATCGTGGCGGCAGGCCGCCTTGAAGGCGTCCACGGCTTCATCTGTCCGGCCGGCTTTCAGATAGGTCTGCCCCAGATAGCGGAATACTTCCGGGTCGCGGTCTTCCAGGTTGGCGGCCTTGACGAAGCTGGACAGGGCTTCAGCGACAAGATCAGCCTCCAGGGCCAGCTTTCCCAGATGCAGCAGCACGTCGAAATTTCGTCCGTCAATGGCGGCGGCCCGGCGAAGACTTTCCAGGGCTTCCTCCCGGCGGCCGGCGGTAGCCAAGGCAAAGCCCCGGTTGAAGTGCCCCATGAGGTTGTCCGGATCTTTTTCCAGGACCAGGGCGAAAGTCTCAAGGGCCTTCTCCTGTTGCTGCCGGTACCCGTAACAGACTCCCAGGCTGTTCAGGACGTTGAGGTCGCCCGGATTGAGTTCCAGGGCTTTCTGGTATTCCTGGGTCGCGCCGTCCATATCGCCGCTTTCGAAGAGTTTGTCTCCACTGACATTCAGGCTGACCGAATCGAAAAGGGCCATGGAGCCGGGACCCAGCAGGGCCGCGTGTTCCAGAGCCTTCTGGGCGTTGGTCAGAATATCGGCCCGGGCGTACGATCCGCAGGGAAAGACGGCCGCCCCGGCGGAAGCGGTCAAGGGGTGCCGTTGGACGACGCTGTCCAGCCATTTGCGGCCCAGATTGCGAGTCTGCTCTTCATCGAGCGATGGCGCGAAAATAACCAGACTGTCCGCGCTGAAACGGCCGGCAAGGGCTTTATCCGGCAGTTCCGGCTGAAGAAGTTCAAAGAGCCCTTTGAAGCAGCGGTCGCTTTCCAGGTGCCCCATAGTGGTGCGATGCTCGTCGTAACCGTCTTCCCTGACCAGAAATAAGGCGAACCGGTCGTCTTCCTCAAGTCTTTCCGACAGCAGCCGGACAAAGCCCTGGTAGTTGGGGATGTTGACCAGCGGGTCGAGGCCGCCTCGGGGGGAGTCGTCTTCGCCGACCGCCTCGTCGGAAGCGGCCTGGCTGAGTTCCAGACGGTCCCCGGCCTGGGGACGGTTGGTGGAATGCTTGAGGTTGAAGACTTCGCCCACGGCAAAATCATCCCTCACGTCGAAAAGCCTGACTTCGCCTTTATAATCGACCTGATTCTGAGCGGACAGATCCCGCAGGATAAAGAGTTGCCCCTCGCGGACTCCGGCTGTCCGGCCTATGTTGACGACCACCCGGTTGAAAGGCAGCACCTGGACCACCCGGCCGCCTTTCCGCAGAACATCCCGGTATGAAAAAACCGGCGTCTCCCGGTTTTCCCTTGCCTGCCGGAGAGCCAGATTGACTTTCTCCATGGTCAGTTCGAGCAAGGAAGCTCCGGCCGTCTCCGCACCTTCGCCGGAAGGCGGCTCCTCGGCGAAATCCGCAGGAAACGCGACGAGACCGAAGGCCAGATTCAAGGGCGGCAAGGCTTCCCCTTCGGGGTCTTCACGCAGGCGTTCAAGCACCTTCCCGGCCAGTTCCAGGGCTGCTCTGGAATCCTGTTGGGGCAGTATCAGCCCCAGGCGGCCGTTATCCAGACGGGCCAGGCAGTAAGGAGGCTGGACGGAAGCCTTCATCCAACCGGCCAGGACACGGAGGACCCGGGCGGCTTCCAGGCGACCCTGCCGGGCAGCCAATTTGCCGAAATCAACCACTTCGGCCACAAGAATACTCAAGCCCGGATGATCGTCCTTATCGCCGCTAAGACGCAAGGGGCGGGGCTGTCCCCTTCCCCAGACCTGGGCGGCGGCCTTTTTCAGGTGTTGACGAAGATAGGCCTGCAGAAAATCCGCGTTGTTGAGACCTGTTTCGTGGTCGGTCACGTTGATTTTATAAAGGAGTATCTTCTCCAGGGACAATCGCACCAGATTGGGAAGCAGGGGCAGGGCGTCCGGCGGAATGGCCAGGCCATCGGAGGCTTCGGCGGTTATGACGGCCAGAGGGTGCCCCTGGAAGGAGACCGGCAGATGGAGCCGGGTGGATTCCTCTTCCTGGTGCACCTGATTGCGTTTGAGACTGTCCTTTATTTCCTGGGACAGCTCGGCTTCTCTTTGCGGTGAATCAAGCAAGCGGACGACGAATTCGTAGCCGCCGAGAACCAGGCTGAGGTCATCAATAAGCACCCGGGCGAATCTCTGGATGTCGCCGACTTCCAGACGGGCGTCGTGGCGTTCGAAAAAATCCTTCATTTTCCGGCTCCGGCGGTAATGGCGGCAAGCGCCCGGACCACAAGGTCGAAATCCTCGTCGGCCATGGTTCTGACGTCCAGGCAGAAACGTTCGTTTTCAATGCGGCCGATAACGGGTATGAAAGCGGAACGGAACTGTTCCTCCAGGCGGTTGACCGAGCCGCGCAGGGGCTTCAGGGTGACCAGCCGGGTAGGCAGGTTCTGATCGGGCAGAGCGCCTCCGCCAATCTGGGAATACCCATCGGCCAGTTCGAGCTCAACGGCCCCGCCAACTGCTGACTGGAGCTTTTTTTTCAAGCGCACGGCCCGGCGGCGAAGTTCTGAGTATGGCGCCGTTATCATGCGTAGAGTGGGGATGCCGTCCAAGGCCTTATCTTCGTCCAGATAAAGACGCAGAGTGGCTTCCAGCGAGGCCAGGGTGAACTTGTCGATGCGCAGGGCCCGGTTGAGAGGGTTTTTCTTGATGCGGTCCAGCAGATCCCGGCGGCCGACGATTATTCCGGCCTGAGGTCCGCCTAGCAGCTTGTCGCCGCTGAACGTGACCACGTCGATCCCGGCGTTGACCGAGTCGAGAACAGTGGGTTCGCGGCGGAGCCCGAATCTGGAAAAATCAATCAGTGAACCGCTGCCCAGGTCTTCCATGACGACCAGGCCCAGTGAATGAGCCAGTTCCACGAGTTGGCGGGCCTCAACCTGTTCGGTGAAACCGACAATGCGGAAATTGCTCTGGTGGACCTTGAGAAACATGGACGTGTTTTCGGTTACGGCCTCCCGGTAGTCCGCTAGGTGCGTCTTGTTGGTCGTGCCGACCTCGATCAGCCGGGCCCCACTGCGGGACATGACATCCGGGATGCGGAAAGCTCCGCCTATTTCAACCAGTTCGCCCCGGGAGACCAGGACATCCCGATCCCTGGCCAGGGTTTCCAGGGCGATCAGCACGGCGGCGGCGTTATTGTTGACCACCAGGGCCGATTCGGCCCCGGTCAACTCACAAAGCAACGGTTCGACATGACTGTATCTGGAGCCCCTGCGTCCGGCCGACAATTCGAATTCCAGGTTGCTGTAGTAGCGTCCGGCCAGCAGGAGAGCCGTCCAGGCATCCTCGGCCATGAGGGAGCGGCCCAAATTGGTGTGGATGACCACTCCGGAGGCGTTGACCACGCGGCGGAAGCTGGGTTGAAGCAGTTCTCCGGCCCTTTTCAGGGCCAGGGCGGCCACGGAAGCCTTGTCCAGATCGGGCGGCGGAGCCTTTTCCGGACCGGCTTCGAGAATGCTTTTTCTGAGCCCTTCCAGGGTCTCACGTACGGCCCTGAGCACCAGCCTGCGGGGCCGCTCTTCAAGCAGGGCCTTTAGGCCGGGCTCTTCCAATAATTGATCCACTGCGGGCAAGCGGCGGAGCAGTTCCTGCATTCAACCCCCCTGACTATGAACCGGCTCGGGCCGGTTGCCTAAACTAACTCATGGCAAGTAATCATCATTCTTTTACTACAAAGACAGGGGGCGGGCAACCGCCAAGGCTGAAGCAGAGAGAAGAAGGGTAAAAAAAAGCCTCCCCGGTCAGGGAGGCTATGGTCTGACGACCTGAATTTCCGATTAAACGCAGCCGGTAGGTTTGGCCAGGCCAGCCATTTTACAGGCGCCTTTGCCGGGACCTGACGGAAACAGCTCGTAGATGTACTTCAGTTTGTAGCCGGTGACCTTGGACAGGATACGGACCATCGGCGCGATACCGTTTTTCTTGTAGTAGTCCTGGAGCATGTTGATGACTTTCCAGTGCTCTTCGGTGATCTCGTCGATAGCTTCCTGCTGTTTGACGTACTGAACCCAGTTGTGGTCCCACTTGGACAGGTCCGTAAGGAAACCGTCCTCGTCAATGTCGTAAGTATTTCCGTTAAACTCAACCGTAGGCATACCAATAACCTCCCTAATTTTTTTACCCAATATGTCCTGCTCAGGCAGGTGTTATTCTGACCCAAGGAATAAAATTTTTATAGGTCATAGACAATGGCAGTGTCAAGGCTTTTGTGAAATTTTCTTCATATTCAACACAGTAGACCACCATGCCCCATTCGGCCGGAAGCAGTGACAAGGGGCATTATAGAGCAAAACAAGATGAAAACCAACCTTTAAGCGGAACAGAAGTACACACAAAGGCCATTTTCGTTATATATTGTTTAATATCTGCATGTTATCCCACAAACAAAACACTGATAAACGACCGTCCCGCCACCCTTGGCGGCCGCATTTACTTCTGGATCCGTTATTAATTATCATGGGTAAGCAAAGAGCAAAGTCCGCATCGAAAACCCGCAAGAAAACATTCCTAACGGGTGGCAAACTTCCCTCGAAGGCAGTTGACCCGTAACGGATTATTCTCTTGTTTTCCTTTTTACCAGGCACCGTCTTCAGGCGCAAAATCTGGTTTTCTTGTCACTGCCGCCCGGGAACCCAACACTGGCGGGACGCCAGCCGGTCAAAGGGCCAAATGTTGCAAAGACAGGACAGTTATGCTAGTGTAATCAGGCCCGTATGCGGGCGTGCGGCGCATGCGCCGGGGATCAAGATCTTCGGCGGTCCAACCCAGTCGATGAAAAAAGCGAGCTTCTCATGTATGAACAAAAAAGCATAGCGGTGGTGGTTCCGGCCTATAACGAAGAAAAACTCATCGGCCGGGTCATAGAAACCATGCCGGATTTTGTGGACAGGATATATGTGGTGGACGATTGCAGCGCCGACGCCACTTGCCGGATAGTGCGCGAGTACCAGGAAAACCTGGCCTTCGCCGGCAAGGTGGTGCTGCTGGAGCAGCAGGTCAATGCAGGAGTGGGTGCGGCCATTGTCGCCGGGTACAAGAAGGCGCTGACTGACGGTATGGAGGTTATGGCGGTGATGGCCGGGGACGCCCAGATGGACCCCGATGAACTGGCTGCGGTCATAGGCCCGGTGGTCAGGGATGAGGTGGATTATGTCAAAGGCAACCGCCTTTTCACTGGCGAGGCCTGGCGAATCATCCCCAAATACCGTTTTCTGGGCAATTCGGTTCTGTCGCTGATGACCAAGGTGGCCTCGGGTTACTGGCACGTAGCCGATTCCCAGACCGGTTACACGGCCATATCGGCCGGGGCATTGCGCCTGCTCCCCCTGGACCGCCTCTATCCCCGGTACGGCTATCCCAACCATATCCTGGTCATGCTGAATGTTTTCAACATGAGGGTCAAGGATGTCATGGTCCGACCGGTCTACAATGTGGGTGAAAAATCCGGCATTCGCCTGCGCAAGGTCATCCCGACCATCTCTTGGCTGCTTTTCCGTTGTTTCTGGTGGCGGATGCTGGAAAAATACGTCATCCGCGACTTTCACCCCCTGGTCTTTTTCTATGCTCTGGCGGCCTTGTTGTTGCCTGCCGGCATGGTCTTGGGCCTGTATCTGCTGCTGGCCCGCATCTTCATGGGACCGGTCGTCACGGCCACCAGCGCCATGTTCGCCGCCTTTTTATTCATCTCCGGGTTGCAGTTCATGCTGTTCGCCATGTGGTTCGACATGGAATACAACCGGGACCTCAGGGGCAAGTGACTCCGGTTCCGCCCGGCCGGCCTGACAAAAATTTCATGAAAGACATACTGGTCCACATAGGCCACCCGGCCCACGTTCATCTCTTCCGGCACCCGGTGGAGGCTTGGCGGAACCAGGGGCGCAAGGTCAGGCTGGCCCTGCGCGACAAGGACCTGACTCTGGATTTGGCCCGGCACTACGGGTTGAACGGCCGGGTGCTGTCCACGGCCAGAACCGGGCTCGCGGGCGGCATGCTGGAGATGCTGGAACAGGACCTGGGGCTGGCCAGGGAAGTTATCGGACGACGCAGCCTGCTGGTGGGCACATCCATAGCCATCGCCCATATCGGCTGGCTGTTGCGAATGCCTTCCGTGGTTCTGGTGGATGACGATATAGACGTGCTCGGCCTCAATGCACGGCTCTGGTTCCCTTTCTGCACGGCCATTGTCACTCCGGGGGGAGTGCGCATGGGCCGTTTCAGGGACAAGGCCCTGCATTACCCGTCCTTCCAGAAGATGTTTTATCTTCACCCCAACCGTTTCCGCCCCGATCCCGGCATCCGCGGGGAACTGGGGTTGGCGGCATCGGAACGTTTCGCCGTGGTCCGTCTGAGCGCCCTTCAGGCTCATCATGACCGAAGCGCCGGAGGGATGCGGGATGAGCACATCAGGGAGGTGCTGAACCTGGCCGACAGCCTGGATATCCGTGTTTTTATTTCCTCGGAGAAGCCTTTGACCGCCGGGCTGAACCATCTGCGTTTTCCCATCCCTCCCGAACGCATGCACGACGCCCTGGCCCAGGCCGAATTTTTCCTGGGGGACAGTCAGAGCATGACCGTGGAAGCCGCTTTGCTGGGCACTCCGGCCTTCCGTCTGAATACCTTTGTCGGCCGCATATCGGTGCTTAATGAACTGGAGGACCGGGGATTGGCATACGGTTTCAGGCCAGGCCGGGAAGACCAGCTTCTGGCCGCGATGAAAAATCTTCTGGGGCGGCCGGATTACCGTGATGTTTTCGCCGCCCGGCGCGAAAAGATGCTGGCCGTGAAGATCGATCCTCTGCCCTGGTTTCTCCGGGTCATGGATATGTTCGCCAATGGCGAGCCTCTGCCTGAGATCCAACGGCTGGCGGCTGCGGAGTAAAACATATGTGCGGGATTAACGGCTTCAACTGGCTGGACGAAGAACTCATCCGGCGCATGAACTGGGCGACCATGAACCGGGGACCCGACGGACAGGGTGTTTACCTTGACGAGGCGGTCTCACTTGGCCATAACCGCCTGTCCATCATCGACCTGTCGGAAAACGGCCGCCAGCCCATGGCCAACGAAGACGAATCCATCTGGCTGGTATTCAACGGAGAAGTTTACAATTTCCAGGAAATCCGGGACGATCTGGAAGCGCAGGGGCATGTCTTCCGCAGCCGGACCGATACGGAAGTGGTCATTCACGCCTATGAAGAATACGGCCTGGACTGCCTGAACCGCTTCAACGGAATGTGGGCCTTCTGCCTGTACGACCGCCGCCGGAACAGATTGATTCTCTGCCGTGACCGTTTCGGCGTAAAGCCCCTCTATTATTATACTGACGGCAGGCGGCTGATTTTTTCGTCCATGATCGCGGGAATTCTGGCCCACGGTCTCAGAACCGACCCCAACGACCGTGCAATTATGGAATACCTGGCCTTCAATCTGGAGGACCACGGCACGGAAACCTTTTTCCGTGGCATCCACAGCCTGGACCGGGGCGGATTGATGGTTTTCGATCTGGCCACGGGACAAAGCAACATTTCCCGCTGGTATGAAATAAGGCACAGGGAAGGGGTGGACAGGGAAGCCATCCGGCAGGCCTTTCTGAATAGCGTGCGTCTGAGGACCGTGGCGGACGTGCGCATCGGCAGTTGCCTGAGCGGCGGAGTCGATTCGTCGGCCATTGTCTGCGCCCTGGACCGGTTGCTCGATTACGAATTTTATACCTTTTCCCAGATCGCGCCGGGTGAAGACTACGATGAAAGCCAATATATAAAGGAAGTCGGGCGGCGGACCAAAACGCGCCAGTTCTTCACCGAATTCGACAGCGGCGAATTTCTGGAAGACCTTGACGATTTCATCGGAGCCCAGGAGGAGCCGGTCACGTCTTTGAGCCCTTACGCCCAGTACCGGGTCATGCGGCTGGCCCGGCGGCAGGGGGCCAAGGTTCTCCTGGACGGTCAGGGCGGCGATGAAATATTCGCCGGTTACACCTATTTTTTCGCTTATTATTATTACGAGCTGCTCAAGGCCGGAAAGCTGGGCGGGCTGCTCAAGGAAATGTCCATCTACCCGCGAAATTTCGGCGGTCTTTTCCCTCACGCCATGCTGGGTTTCATCCTGCTGCCGAAAAAAATGCAGCAACTGGCTTTCCGGCAGGTGGTCAATCCCTGGATAAACCACGCCATGGCCGTCTCGTCCGGGGCCGAGACCGGTGATCCCCGCTGGGAAAAGCTGACCCTCGACAGGAGCCTCCGGCTGACCTTGACAACCACCGCCGTGCCTCACCTGCTGCGCTGGGAGGACAAGAACTCCATGCGCTGGGGCATAGAGAGCCGGGTGCCTTTCCTGGACTACGAACTGGTCGAATCGGCCTTGTCGCTGCCGGCCACGGACAAAATAGGAAAGGGCCGCACCAAAACGGTTTTCAAGGAGGCCGTGGCTGATATTCTGCCGGATATGATCGCAAACCGGCGCGACAAGATCGGTTTTCAGGCCCCGGCGGCCCGGCTGCTGAGGGAAAAACCGGTGGCAGATATTCTCCGGGGCGTGGTGGCTTCCGGATCATTCAGAGACCGGCCTTACTGGCGGGCGGACCGGGTTGAAGAGATTATGAACCGGCATCTGGCCGGACGAACCGACGCCAACAAGACGCTTTGGAAATGTATCAATCTGGAGTTGTGGCTGAGGAGGTATTTCTGATGCGTGCGCAGACATCCGTTCCGGCCGCCGGGAGCGGCCGCCTTTTTCCGGATTGAACGAGCATGGATTACACTTACAGGCATAAAAAGATGGCCGGGCTCTGCTCCGGAGCCGAGAGAGTCCTGGACATCGGCTGGTACCACGCGCCCAACCCTTATCTGCGCAACAAAGTGGTGGTCGGCCTGGACCTGAAGAGCCGGGAGACTCCCCCCAATTACACCAGTTGCCTGGCCGGGGACGCCATGAATCTGCCCGAACCTTTCGGCCCGGAGTCCTTCGAAGCCATCGTGGCCGGGGAACTGATAGAGCATCTGGAAAACCCTGTGGATTTTCTGCGGCGTTGCGCCCGGCTACTCACGCCCGGCGGGCGGCTGGTCCTGTCCACCCCCAACCCCCATTACCCGGCCGAATCGCTGCTGACCATTACCCTGAACCGCCGGTATTTTTACCATCCGGATCATGTCTTTCTGTTTCCCCAGCGCTGGATGATCCGCATGATGGAAGTGGCGGGTTTTACGGAAGTGAAACTCTCTTCCGGTGGGGTTTACCTGCCCGGGATAGGTTATATCCCCTTCCCCCGCCCCTGGTGCTATGAGTACATCGCCACGGGTGTGGTGAAAAAGTGAATCTCCCGCCCGCCGGTCCCGTCCGCCGCTGGTGCAGCCGTCTGCTGCTGATTATTGTGCTGGCGGCGGTCGCCTGGGTGGTGGCGGGCAACATCAGCGAGATACGCCGATACGACTTTTCCCTGCGCCTGTTCCCTCTGCTGATGAGTTTTCTGACCATTCTGGCCGCTTTTTTCGCCCAGTTCCTGATCTGGACCATGGTGGCGGATGCTTTCGGCATCAGATCGGGTTTTGTCCAATCGGGCGCGGCCTGGGCCACTTCCGGGCTGGGCCGGTACGTCCCCGGAAAGGTGGCCATTCTGCTGGTCAGGTTCGACCTGTACAAAGGGCAATCCAAACGGAAAATAACCGCCGCCTCCGGGGTGGAACAGGTGGCCCAACTGGCCTCGGCCTGCCTGCTGGTCCTGCTGGCTGTCATCTTCAGTTCACGGGGTCTGCCGGATTACGTCCGCTGGTACGCTTTGGCCGGGGCACTGCTCTTCCTGGTGCTGCTCTGGCCCGGCGTGCTGCTGGGCCTGATAAATACCGGTTTCCGGTTCCTGCGCAAAGACCCTCTGGAGGAGCTTCCGAGCTATCCCCGCCTGCTTTTCTTCGTCCTTCTGTATCTGGGCTCCAGCCTGATTCACGGCCTGGGTTTTTTCCTGCTTCTGCAAGCCTTGACCCCCATGGGAGCTGAGAGCTTTCTGCCCGTCACGGCCATCTACTATTCGGCCGGTCTTATCGGCCTGATGGCCTTTTTTGCCCCCAGCGGCATAGGCGTGCGGGAAGGCGTCCTGCTGGCCTTGCTGCCTTATTATGCGCCCATGCCGGTGGTGGTGGTGGCTGCTCTGGCCATCAGGCTCACGGCCTCCCTGGCCGAAATAACCCTGGCCGCAGCCTTTCTGCTTTCAGCCCGAACCTGCCGCTGACGGTTTTAATAAGCTATTGAATCTCGTAAAGAGAGAAGCCGCCCGATTGGAAAAGCGGTTTAAGGTAGCGGTTCTGAAACTGAAACAGCGGTCCGAGACGGTCACGGGAAAAGTTGTTCAGCATATAGTCCACCAGCATCCGGTCACGGGTCAGAAGGTGGGTCGCGCCCATTGTCCTGAGCCCGTTCCTGATTTCTTCCGCCGAAGCCGAACGCCGAACCAGTTCCGCCAGCACTTCCCCGGAAAACCAGGTCTGATAGAAATAATCACGGTCGCAGTAATAGCCTCGGCTCCCGGCAAAGACGAAAAGGATGCGGGCCTCCGGCGGCAGATGTCTGTTGATGTAGGCCATAACCGGATAATGGGCCACAGTGCGGGTCAAATATTCTTCACGGGTTTCCCGTCCGGAGAGCAGCGGCCAAGGATCCAGCCTGGTCCAGAAATTGACCGCCCAGACTGCATTAAGGCTCAGCAACAGGGCCAAGAGGAGCGCGGCCAAGGCCGAGGCAGTAGTCCGCGAAAGCAGCCTGACCAGCCATTCCCGCAGGTCGGCCAGACCGTAGACGGCCAGTATGGCCAGCACAGGGGCAATGGGCAGCACATAGCGGACGACGGAGGAAGAACGGAAAAAGGCGGCCAGTATCCAGAAACCGGCGAACAGGGCCAGCGGCCGGAGGCAGCGCTCCCGGGGCTGGATCAGGGCCAGGGGGGGAAGAAGGATCAGGGCCGGATTGAGTACTCCGTCGAAGTATTGGGGCGAGAAATCCCGGCCCTGAAAGAAAAAACGGATCGGAATCAACAGTACTTCCCGGAAGGATTCGCCATAGGCCAAACGGCGTATGGTGAAGAGGTCGAGTTGGAGTTCCGGGGCCACGGCGGAGGGCAGGCCGAAGCAACCGTTGAACAGAGGATAGAGAGGGTTGCCGGTCAGAACCAGATTTTTTACCAACCAGGGAGCAAAGACCAATCCGGCCAGGGCGAGATACAGACATCCCCAAAGGACCGGACGGACCAGGCCGCCGGCGGACCTGTTTCTGATATAAAAGACGGCCAGCCCCAGGAGAGGCAGAGCAATGAGGGCGTTGTATTTGACCCCCAGCCCCAGCCCGAGACAAACCGCCGAAAGGACAAAAGGTCCGGTGCGTCCGGTTTCATCCCAGCGTATGAGGGACAGCAAGGCGGCGGTCATGAAGAAGGCCAGCCCCAGGTCGACATAAGCCGAGACAGCCAGACGCATGACCATGGGCGTGCTCAGAAAAAGGAGTGCCCCGGCCAGGCCCCAGTTGCGGCCGAGGCGGCGGCGAAGGAAAAAGAAAATCAGTCCGGCCGTGGCCAGTCCGAAGGCATTGTGAATCAGCTTGGCTCCCCAGTCCGCGCCCAGGGCCAGGGGAACGAGGTAGAGGAGCTCCAGGTTCATGGGATAGTAGGAAAAATCGGCCCAGGGAGTCTCGATAAAACCTCCGGCTTTCAGCCAGAGCTTGGGAATGGCCAGATGATGGATGAGAGCGTCTTTTTCCAGGGGCGGCAGAAAGTCCAGGAGCAGGGTCCAGACAAAGACCACGGCCAGCAGCAGTGAGAGAGTAACGGTAACCGCATTGGAACAGCGGACGCCGCCGGGGGATTGCGGCGTCTGGTCGAAGGGCGGTTGCTGGAGTGCTGCGGGCATGGGGGCCTCAGAAATTGAAGAAATCCGGAACGGTCAGGCGCAGGGTTCCCACGATCAGCGCAAGCCAGCCCAGGGCTCCCAGAGGGGCCAGCCAGCCGGATTTATTATTCAGGGCGGCGGCCATGGCCGCCAGGCCGATGATGATGAGCAGAATGGTCAGGACCATGCCAGACCTCCCAGCCAGAGAGCGAAGCCGGACATCCAGAGCACGGCCCAAGGCCAGGCTCCGGCCCATGACGTATCCTTCCGCCGGAAAAAGCGAAAGATGAAAAGGAACGCGGCCAGAACCCAGAGGACGAAACCGCCGGTGGCGGCCAGAGCGGGACCGGTCCGCGGGCGGGCGTGCCGGGTCATCAGCTCCAGATAAATCCGGGCCTGGGTCCGCAACTGATCCGGGGCGGCCTCGGGACCGAGTTTTTCCAGGGCCCGCAGTTCGGCAATGACAGGCTCGGCCCGGTCGATCAGGTCCGTACGGGGGGTGTACAGGCTGCGTGAGCCGTAAAGCATCGACCTGACCCGGTCCAGGGCGATGAGGGCCTGCTTTTCCCGGCCCTGGCCGCGCCACTTGAAACCAAGGCTCAGGAGTTCTTCGGCCGCTGTCCCGGCCGAGCCGAAAGGCACATACCAGTTGATCGCCCGGCTGTAATGTCTGAGGGCTGCGTCGTCATCGGCGGAAGCCGCGGCGGTCCGGGCCAGAGCAAGTTCCGTGCGGGCGCGGTATTCGGCCATTCCGGCCAGAAAAATCAGGGCGGCCAGGAGTCCGCAGAGAAGATTAAACCATGGGCGGCGCATCATTTTGAGACTCCCCGGGCGGCTTTGAGTTCCAGTATCCGATTGTTGATCTTTTCCCTGACGGCCGGGTCGCTCATGGATCTGAGGGACCGCTGATAATAATCTTCGGCCCTGTCCCAATCTCTTCTCCGCTCATAGAGTTCCCCCAGGCCATACAGGGCTTCCGGATATCCCGGAGCCAGGCGCAAGGCCTCGCTGAAGGAATCTTGGGCCTCATCCAGACGCCCGACGCGCAGAAAGGCCTGACCAAGATTAGACCAGGCATAGTGGTCGTAGGGGTTCAGCCGGGCCGCCTGTTGCAGCCTTTTTATAGCTTCGCCGAAACGGTTCTGATTGAGCCTGAGTACGCCCAGATTGATATTGATTCTGGACAAATCCTGGGGCCGAATGGTGTTGGCGCCTTCCGGACCGAACATTTCCTCCACGAAGCCGAGCAGGGCATAAGCGGCTTCCGGACGATTGTGGGCCTGGAAATAAAAAGCATAGGGGAAGAGCATATGCGTGTAATAGACGTGGAGAGAGGGTTCATTGAGGAATCCTTCTTCTATTTCCCTTTTTACCTTTTCTTTCAGCCTGCCGAGGGCGTCCCTGACCGCTTCGGGCGGTAATTTATCAACTGGTTCAAAAGTGAATTTGAAGAGAAATTCCAGTTCCGGTTTCAGGTTGGGGTAAAAGCAGCCTCGTTCCAGATCAAAGGGCTCCCAGTAGATGTCCCGCCGCTGGTCCAGATTGGCGGCGACGAATTTTTTGATGTATTCACCGTAAATCGCCCCCGCGTAAGGATCAGGCGGAACGACTGCCCGGGGGAAGCGTTCGGGCGTCACCGGATTGAAAAATTCAGGCTGAAGCATATCCGAGATACAGACGATGGAAACGTCCTCGCGCAGGCGGTAGATATCCTGATAGGCCCTTTGGTGAAACCAGAGGACGCCGACTATGCTGATGGCATCAGGGGCCATATTTTCGTAATCATTGCGGAATGTTTCCAGGGGCAGCCAGGCCGTGGACCGGTTCTGTTCGGGGTATTTCAGCCAGACCGAGCCGAGAAAGACCACGATGAGCACCCCGGCCATGAGAAAGGAAAAGAACCGGGCGCTGGGGCCGGTGAATATTTTCAGCCGCTGGAAAAACCAGGCCAGACCCACACCGGTGAAAAACAGGATGAAATAGTAAGCAGGGAGAAACCCCGTACCGTTGGGAACCCATTTTATGAAGAAAACAATGGGAAAAATGCAGATAATGCCCAAGGCGGCGACCAGAGGCCGGTCCACGCGCCAGATACTCCAGATTCCCGCAGCCAGCAGAGGCAGTCCCAGGGGCCAGAAGGCGCGGGGTACGCTCTGGCTGACGAAAATCAGAAAATAGTCCAGGAACGCCGGTCCCTGACGGACGCCGGAAAAATGATCGCCCGCGTCCTTGCGGTCGGTGATATGCATAAGAAATCGTTTCAGATCGGCGGGATGACCGAAATCGAAGGCCGGATTGGCGGAGGCTCGGACGGGCAGGTACAAGTAGACCGAAAAACCCACCAGAAAGAAGAAAAGCATAAGGAAGAAACGGCGCCAGGCCCCACGGGGCTGATGCAGAAAGACATAGGCCAGCAGGCCGGGCAGGTAAAAGCCCACGGTCCCATGGTTGCCTGCGGCCAGCCCGTAGATAAGGGCGCCGGCATACAGCCAGGCCTCGCCGCCGCCGGACGACCAGCGCAGGGCGCAGGTCATGACCGCCCCGAGAAAAAAGATGTTGAGGGTATAGACTTCGGTTTCCGAGGAATTTGTCCAGAATGTGCCGGAGAGCCCGAAGAGAACGACGATAACGGCGGCGGCCCAGGCAGAAGCCCGGCTGTCCGGAGTTTCAACGCTTCCCAGCACCGCGCCGCGCCTGATGAGCTGAAAAAGCAGGAACAGGGCCGCAGCCCCCATAAAGGAAGCGAAGATGGTGACCCGGAAGGGAAGGCTGCCGACAGGCAGAAAGGTCATCATCTTGGTCAGGAGAGTATAAGTCGGAAAGCCGGCCGGATGGGGTATGCCCAGCGTGTAGCTGGTGTCGGCGAACTCCGGATTGTCCCGCCAGCCCAGGGCAGGCAGGGCCGTGAGCAGATAGAGCATGAGCAGGGCCAGGCAGATAAGAACCGGGCCCGGAGCGAACCCGCCGGCGGCCTTGGATTGTCCTGCGACTATCGTCTTCTCCACGCAAAACACCCCGCGTAGGAATGAATACTATAACATGATTCTATAAATGGAAACGGCCCCGGAGTCCGGGACCGTTTCCCAAAGCTAACAGACTGGCATGCGCAAAGACTACTGCAAGCCACCAGTTGAGCTGTTGTAAGTGAATACGCCGGGAGAGCTGTGGTGGGTGGCGGTAGCCGACCAGGAGCTGGTGCCGGCCGCCAGGATGGTCACGGTCAGAGTGGTTTCCGGAGTAAACCAGGTGGCGAGGCTGCCCAGACCGGCGGCGTAGGTGTTGTACTCGGCGTAGTAGTTTTCCTGAGCGGTAGCCAGATTCTTCAGGGCCGACTTGGCGGCGGAGTCCTGAGCTCTCTGACGGTAGCTGGCGAACTGCGGGATGGCGATGGCGGCCAGGATGCCGATGATGGCCACGACGATCATAAGTTCGATCAGGGTAAAGCCTTTGCGGCCTTTTCTCATTTTGCTAAGCATGTTGTCCTCCTCGTTTTGTTGATCATCAAAAGTATCGCGTCGCACCTTCGAGCGACCTGTTCCCTCAAGGTGCGGTCCGCTTCAATGTCCTGCCGCTTATAGAGCAAGGTCTGTGCCAACAGAGAGAAAAAGGCTGCCGCAAGCTGTTCCGCAGGCCTTTTACAGCCTAATCCTTTGTTATAATTGCCTTTATTGTCAGGACCCGCCAACCGGCCGTCTCCGGCTGAATGGTCGGTCCGTTTCTTCTTTCAATGACCTTTTTTGTCAACTGGCGCACGAAAAAGACAGAACATACTGTTTCAGCTTCAATAATTGAACATGGCTCTTTATCCTGCCCAACCTTCGCATGACGACATTTTTTGTCATTTACAACTATTTAAATTAATTACGCAAAACCATGAACACCATCGGCATTGCCGCCAAGAACAGGCTACCCTCTTCCGTCTCATGCAATGTAACATACTGTTATATATCAGACAATAAGCAAATTAGACTATTTTTGTCAGACATGACGCAATAATGACACTATTCGTCATCAGTGTCATTTTTTGACAGCCGGTAGCGAAAAGACCTGAAAGTGATGCCGAGGATTTCGGCGGCCCGGGACTTGGAACCTCCAGCCTTGGCCAGACCTCGCTCCAAAAGATACTGTTCAGCTCTGGCCAGGGTCAGTTCAATATCCAGGCCGGACTGCGGCCAGACCGGACCAAGAGGACCCGGCCAGGTCCGCGTATCTTCAAATTGATCGAGTTCTTCCTCAATCTTCCGGCCATTGAGTTCGCCCAGGCCGAATTTGGCCAGCCGGTAGCGCAGGCTGCGCGTGGTGGTGCGCAGAAGATCGGCCGCAAGCTGCCGATTGCCGTGGGCAGTCTTGAGGGCGCAGAGCAGAAGGCGCTTTTCCAGGCGGTCAAGGATTTCATCCAGACTTCCCGGCGGCAGAGGCTCGGGCGTTTCCTTTTCCTCGGGCCGGAACCCGAGACCGCTGAGGGCGGTTTCGGCTTCGGGCGGTTGAGGGGCGGGCACCTGATTTGAGCGGCCGGCCAGGATGCGGCCCTGCTGCTTGAAGGAGGCCAGGGTCAGGCTTTCCGGCAGGATGATATTGGACTGCTCCAGGGCAACCGATCTTTCGATGATGTTTTCCAGTTCCCTGACGTTGCCGGGAAAGTCGTAGTTGCTGAGGATGTCGAGGGCGTATGCCGACATCTTCCGGACATCCTTGCCCAGTTCACGGCTGTATTTTTCCAGAAAAAAATGCGCCAGCAGGGGTATGTCGCTCCGGCGTTCCCGTAAGGGAGGCATATGTATGTTTATGACATTGAGCCGGTAATAAAGGTCTTCACGGAAACGCCCGGCCATTACTTCGTCTTCAAGGGTTTTGTTGGTGGCGGCGATGAAGCGGGCATCGACCGTTTTTTCTTCGGTTCCGCCCACGGGACGGTAGGCTTTTTCCTGAACCGCCCGCAGGAGTTTGACCTGTATGGGAATGGTCAGCTCAGCCACTTCGTCCAGAAAAATGGTTCCTTTGTGGGCCATTTCGAAGAGGCCGGGCTTATCGGCGGCCGCGCCGGTGAAAGCGCCTTTGCGGTAACCGAAAAGTTCGCTTTCGATAAGCTGTTCCGGCATGCCCCCGCAGTTGATGGCCACGAACTGGTTCCGAGCCCTGGGAGAATTATCGTGGATGGCCCGGGCGACCAGCTCCTTGCCTGTGCCCGATTCCCCGGAAATGAAGATATTGGTCGGCGTCTGGGCGGCCCGGGTGACCAGGTCGTAGACCTTGAGCATGGCCGGAGAGGTGCCGACCAGGCTGCCGAAGTGGCAACCGTGCTTAACCCGGTCCTGGAGGGCTTTCCGTTCGGCTTCCGGCGTGCGGTGAGCCAAGGCTCCCCTGATGACGGCCTTGAGTTCTTCCAGTTGGAAAGGCTTGGGGATGAAATCGTAAGCGCCTTCCCGCATGGCCGAAACAGCGGTCTCCACCGTGGCGAAGGCGGAAATGAGGATGACCACGGTTTCGGGGTGGAGGGCCTTGATGTTTTTCAGAACCTCAATGCCGTCCATCTTCTTCATGCGGATGTCGGTGATGACCAGATCGAAAGGGGTTTCAGCGGCCAGGTCCAGGGCTTCCTGACCGCCGGAAGCCACCGCCACCTCGTAACCTTCCTTAACCAGCATGAGTTCCAGGAACTCACGCATGCTCAGATCGTCATCAACGACTAGAAGGCGAGGCATGGTTCATCTTTCAGGCGCGCAGGTCGTGGACCTTGATCCCCTGCACCAGCGTCATCACCGCTTGACCCTTCATGGTCAGGCCATTGAAGGGGGTGTTGCGGCCCTTGGTTTTGAAGAGAGAGCTGTCAACCACCCATTCACGCTCCATATCTATTATGGTCACATCGGCGGGACTGCCCTTGGCCAGAGAGCCGCCTGGTATTTTCAGAATACGGGCGGGGTTGACGGTCATGGCCGCCACGGCCCCGGCCAGGGAAAGAACACCGGAACGGACCAGTTCCAGGGTCAGCGGCAGTGACGTTTCCAGGCCGACGATGCCGAAGGCGGCGTGATCGAATTCGACATCTTTTTCCACGGAGGCGTGGGGAGCGTGGTCCGTGGCCACGGCATCCAGGGTTCCGTCGGCCAGCCCGGCCCTGACGGCTTCCACGTCCTTCGGAGTCCTCAGGGGCGGATTCATTTTGGCTTCGGTGCGGTACCCCAGGCAGGCCTTATCGGTCAGGGTAAAATAGTGAGGCGCGGTTTCGGCCGTGACCCGGATGCCGGCCGCCTTGGCCCGCCGGATTATGTCAACCGATCCAGCGGTGCTGACATGGGCTATGTGCAGCGGATGACCGGTCATTTCGGCCAGCCTGATATCCCGGAAAATAGCCGTTTCCTCGGCGGCGGCCGGTATGCCCGCCACGCCCATCCAGGTGGCGGTCAGGCCTTCATTCATGGCCCCTCCCTCGGAGAGGGACGGCTCTTCGGAATGAGAGATGGCCGGAAGGTCGAAAATCCGAAGGTATTCAAGCACCCGGCGCATGACCCCTGCATTGGCCACGGGTTTTCCGTCGTCCGACACGGCCACGGCCCCGGCTTCGATAAGGTCGCCGTATTCGCAGAGTTCCTCGCCTTTGAGGCCCTTGGTCATGGCCACAACCGGCCAGACCCTGGCCGAACCGGCCGCACGGGCCTGCTGGAGTATGAATTCGGTCACGGAGCGGTTGTCGTTGACCGGGACGGTGTTGGGCATACAGGCCACGGCGGTGAAGCCTCCGGCCGCCGCGGCTGCGGTTCCAGTGGCGATTGATTCCTTGTATTCCTGGCCGGGCTCCCTCAGGTGCACGTGCATGTCGATAAGCCCGGGAGTGACCAGCAGGCCGCCAGCGTCGACGGCTTCGGCATCGGCGGCCCAGCCGTCGGCGGAGCCGGGAGAAACCAGATCCTTGATAAGACCGTCTTCGATGAGCAGGTCTTTTTGCGCGTCAATATTGAGGGCGGGGTCGAGCACCCGTCCATTTCTGATGATGATTTTCATTCGGTTTGCCCTCCGCCGATGAGCAGGTAAAGCAGGGCCATACGGACGGCCACTCCGTTGTTGACCTGGTTGAGAATCACGGAATACGGCCCATCGGCCACGTCAGCGGCTATCTCCACGCCCCGGTTGATAGGACCGGGATGCATGACAATGACGTCCGGAGCAGCCAGCTTGATCTTCTGGGTGTTCAGGCCATAAAGGCGCGAGTATTCGCGTACGCCGGAAAAGAGTCCGCTTTTCTGCCTTTCCAGTTGCAAACGCAGCATCATGATGACGTCGGCGCCTTCCACGGCCGGTTCCATATGCTGATAGACCTTGGCCCCATACTGCTCCAGTCCGGGGGGAAGCATGGTGGGCGGACCGGCCACACGGACTTCAGCCCCCATGGTCCGCAGACCGATCATATTGGAGCGGGCCACGCGGCTGTGGGTGATGTCGCCCACAATGGCCACTTTCAACCCCGCCAGGCGGCCTTTGTGTTCGCGCATGGTCAGCATGTCCAGAAGGGCCTGGGTGGGGTGGGCATGCCAGCCGTCACCGGCGTTGAGCACCGAAGCCTTGACGTGGGAGGCCAGTAGATGGGCCGCGCCGCTGGAAGCATGCCTGATGACGATGGCATCGGGGTTCATGGCCTGGATGGTCTTGCCCGTGTCTATCAGAGTTTCACCCTTGACCATACTGGACGTTCCGGCGGAAAGATTGAAGGTGTCGGCACTGAGCCGTTTGGCCGCGACTTCAAAGGAAGTCCGGGTCCGTGTGCTGGCCTCATGAAAAAACAGGATGACCGTCTTCCCTCGCAGGGTTGGCACTTTCTTGATTTCCCGCTGGGATATTTCCTTGAAATTCTCGGCCGTATCCAGAATGAGGTTAATCTCTTCGGCCGAGACGCTTTCCAACCCCAACAGGTCTTTGCGATTCAACATAAGATTCAGTTCTCCTTAGCGGGCAAAAAAAAACCCCCTACCGTTTCAGGTCAGGAGGCTGCCCTATCATAACTCGGCCCAAGGCCATGATATCCTCACCAAACTCCACTTTTTTTAAAAATAACATCCGGGACGAAAACAAGTCAACCCTATAAAGGTTTAAGGCACAATCTTCCCCAGGCGGTTCCAGCGGACGCCCCAGTTCTTCGAGTCCCATGACCAGTAGACCATAAGGGCCTTGCCCCTGATTTCGTCCATATCCACGAAGCCCCAGAAACGGGAGTCGTAACTGTGGTCCCGGTTGTCGCCCATGACAAAAATCTTGTCTTGAGGGACCGTCACCGGGCCAAAGCTGTCCCGGGGTTTGACCATGGCAGAATAAACCGACGCGTCTTCGTAATAGGCGTTTGCATCCTCGGCCTGGACCCCGTTGACATAAAGACGCTTGTTCCTTACTTCGACCGTATCCCCGGCCACAGCCACGACCCTCTTTATAAAATCCTTACTGGGATCAACAGGATAAATAAAAACGACGACATCGCCCCGCTCCGGCTGCTTGATCGGGATGATAACCTTGTTCGAAAAAGGCAGCCTGACTCCAAAAATGGACTTGAGAACCAGGATATGGTCGCCGATCTGAAGAGTGGGCAGCATGGAGCCGGAAGGTATCTTGAAAGCCTGCACGACAAAGGTCCTGATGAACAGGGCCAGGAGGACAGCCAGGACTATGGCTTCGGCGTATTCACGAAAAGCGCTTTTTTTCGAGTTTCCGGCGCTGATCGAGGATGACGCGCCTTTTCTGGAGAAAAACCCAGCCATTTTGGCCTTTCCTGCTGCTTTGTCGGGAATTTCCCAGTCCATCCCCGGGGCTGATCCCGGAAGCACGGTCTAAGGAGCAGGCCGACCGGATAAAATATCTGCCTCTGCGGCATGCGGTCCGGGCGAGCCCAGCCAAAGCGGTGATATATTATTAGAAGGGGCAGGTTGTGTAAAGGTTTATTTCCCCGCGCCAGACCAGGGAAGGCGTACGGGCTACGTGGGCCATCATCGGGTTTTGCTGGAAATGTTTTTTTAAAAAATGTTTACGAAGCCTATTTCAGGACCATTTCAGAGCGAAAATATCGGCTTTTTGCGTCCTATATATTGTGCCCTTGCGACGTTTTCACACTATATGGGGTATAAGTTATTAAAATTTATATTAAATTAAAATAAAATGCTTGACATTAGTTATCAGAAGTGTTCAAATGCCATCATTGCAGAATCATTTCATGGAACCAATTAAGCACGGCCGGGCCTTGAGGCCTGGTTCAAAAAGCAGGGGAAACCCAAATAAGAAAGAGTCAAGGGGGGAGTAGGACTTGGCCAGAAACTCCTTAAAACAAATTCGGGAACAACTGTTGATGAGCAAAGCGGAGCTCGCCCGAAAGGCTGGAGTATCCCCGTTGACCATTGACAGGATCGAAGGCGGGAAGAACTGTCGGATGGAGACCAAGCGCAAGATTATTCTGGCCTTGGGCTATTCATTAGAGGACAAGGACAAGATTTTCGGAGAGGATTAGCTCTCCGGCCGGGTGCGACCAATGCTTCCAGGCAAAAAAAAGCCGATAATCGGTTTAGACATCGGGTCCTACTCCATCAAGGGCATCGTCCTTGACGAGACCAAATCCGGGCTGATTTTGAAAGCCCTGGGCGTGGTCAATCTGCCTCCCGAGGCTATCGTCGAAGGGAATGTCCAGGAGAAGGAAATTGTCGTCCAGGCCATCAGGAACCTGGCCAAGACCCTGAAGCTCAAGGCCAAAGGCGTCAGCACGTCGATTTCGGGCTATTCGGTCATCATCAAGAAGATCAGCCTGCCGACGGCTACACGCGAGGAACTGGCCGAGAACATCGAGGTTGAGGCCGAGCAGTTCATCCCGTTTGACATCAGCGAGGTCAACGTAGATTTTCAGATTCTCGGCCAGCAGGACGAACAGGATGAACAGATGGAAGTCATCCTGGTTGCGGCCAAAAAAGATGTGATCGACTCTTATGTGGATCTGCTGGAACAAGCGGGATTGAGTCCGAACATCATCGACGTTGATGTTTTCGCCCTGGAGAACACTTTCACCGTGAATTACCCGGAAATTTCCGGGACGGTGGCCTTGATCGACATCGGGGCGAACAAGATGAACATCAACGTTGTGAAGGACGGAAGTTCTCTGTTCACCAAGGATGCGGCCATGGGCGGTTCCAGGATCACCGAGGAGATTCAGGACGCTTTCGACCTGAGCTTCGAGGCGGCCGAGGCGGTCAAACTTGGTGCGAACGAGGCACCTGACCCGGCGGCGGTGGAAGAGATGGTTTGCCGTTCGGTGGAGAACTGGGTGGCTGAGGCCAAACGGACCATCGACCTTTTGTCGGCCACTTATCCTTCCGAGGAACTCAGGGAAATCTATCTCAGCGGGGGCTCCTGCCGTATTGCCGGGCTGGACAAGGTCTTCGAGCAGGAAATGGGTGTGCCGGTGCACATTCTGAATCCCTTCCAGAAGATCGGGATCGACCAGAAAAAGTTCGATCCCGACTACATAAGGTATGCGGGACCGCAGAACGCCATCTGTACCGGTCTGGCCTTAAGAAGGGGGGAATCGATTTGATCAGGATCAACCTTCTTCCAGTCAGGGCCATCAAGAAAAAACGGGCCGTAAGAAAACAGGTCACCATCTTTTTCATCAGTGTGGGCCTGCTGATTCTGGTCTGTGCGGGAGCCTATCTGCAGAAAGCCGGCGCAGTCGGGGAGTTGACCGCCCAGAAGGAAGAGTTGGCGGCCAAGGAAGCCCTGTTGCGTACGAAGGTCAAGGAAGTCGATGATCTGAAGAAAGAAGAGGAAGACCTTCAGGCAAAGCTGAAAATTATAGCCGAGTTGGAGAACAGGCGCACTGGACCGGTCCGTATACTGGACGAGATCAGCCGCCGCACTCCGGCAGGCAAGGCCTACCTGGTCAAATTGACCAAGGAAAAGGATAAACTGACTCTCAACGGCGTGGCCATGGACAACGAAACCATTGCCGTGTTCATGTCCAGGCTTGAAGAGTCGGAGTATCTCCAGAAAGTGGAACTGGTCCGCTCATCGCAGGAGATACTGAACGAAATGCGCTTGAAGAGCTTTTCCATCACCTGCAACATAGTCCTGAGCAAGGCGGTTGAGGGTGAGGAAGAGGGTCAAAACGGCGACAAAGCCGGGGCAAAGTGAGTAGCAGGCCATGAAGATGAAATTGCCTGGTTTACCTTGGGAAAAGCTGGCTCAGCTCAAGAAGCCCATAAGGCTCGGCATCTATTTCGGGACCTTGGCCGTGGTCGCCGCCGCGTTCTTCTTCCTTCTGTATCAGCCCCTTCAGAACGATATTATAGCTCTTGAGGAAGACGTTGAGAAGCTGGACTCCCAGATCCTCATTCATATGAAGAAGGCGCGGGAGCTTAATCAGGTCAAGGAGCGGCTGGAGAGAGTCAAGCTGGAATTCGAATTCGCCCGCCGTCTCCTGCCGGACACCAAGGAAGTACCTCAGCTTCTTCGGGACATATCCGACCATGGCGCTCAGGCCGGGCTGAACGTTGTCCTGTTCCAGCCTGAATTGCGAGACAAGATACAGGACTTCTACGCGGAAATCAGCTTTGATATGAAGGTTGAAGGTCCTTATCTTAATGTAGCCAGTTTCTTCTATCGGCTGGGCAGGTTGCCCCGTATCGTGAATATTCAGGATATCGATACCGGCAATCCTCGTTACATCGAAGGAGATATGATCTTGAGCACAACCTGCCGGGGAGTGACGTTCCGGTTCCTGACTCCGGAGGAGCAGCAAATGGTCGAGGAAGCCAAAGCGGCCGAAGCCAAGATCAAGAAGAAGAAGTAGCAGGGTCCGCCATTATGAGCAAATTTCAGACAAGCACATCAATGGGCCTTTCGAGTGTCTTCCGAGCCGGGTTGCCTCTCACCTTGTGCCTGGCGCTGGCCCTCATAATGGGCGGGTGCGGTTTTTTCGGCGGAGGTGAAGAAGAGGCCGCCCAGAACAAGGTCACGGTTTCGCTGAAGCCCAAGGCGGCGGCGAAACCGGCCGCACAGGCAGCGGCGGCCGAGGAGGAGGACAAGGACAAGCTGACTTTGGACAAGCTGCGTCAGATGCAGGAAGAGAAGGCCAAGTCCTATGTTTTCCTTACCGACGGCATGCTTGACCCGTTCCGTCCCATCACGATTGTGACCGAAGCAAGGCCGGTTGAGGCGGAGGGAACGCTTCAGGTTCCACTCACCCCGCTGCAGAAGCTGGAACTGTCACAATTGAAGCTGGTCGCCGTCATCGAGGCCGGGGAGAATACCCGGGCCTTGGTGGAAGATTCGACCGGTATGGGTTACATAGTCCAAGTGGGTACGCTCATGGGCACCAAGAACGGGCAAGTAGTGGACATAAAACCTGATATGGTTGAGGTCCAAGAACAGTTCAAAAATTATCTGGGTGAGCAGAAGGCCCGTGTTTCGGTTCTGAAACTCAACCCGATTGAAGGAGAAAAGCAATGATTTGGGGAAGGCCGTCTCTCCAGACGATCCTGGTCGTCTTCTTGCTATCCGTTGGTCTGATGGCCTGCGGTGCGCCGGATCAGGCGACCAGGCCCACGGCTATGGATGAGCAAGGCGCGTCCGCTCAGAATCAGCCGATGGCCGCTCAGCCTCAGGTCATGGGAATCTCGGCTGAGGCTTCCGGCCAGCAAACCCGGGTCGTATTGCAGGGCAACAGCCCGCTGACCTATACAGCCTTCCTGCTGGATGAACCGCCCGTCGTGGTAGTGGACGTCGGCGCTCAGGCGACGCCTCAGGCCCTGGGTCTGACTGCGGTCGAAAACGGCACCGTGGATAAAATCGAGGTTGAATCCGTCGAGGGCATGGAAAGACTCTCCCGGGTGAGAATAAACCTGACCGGCAGAACGACCTATCATGTAGCTCGCGAGGGCGACAACCTTGTGGTCACCCTGGATAATCTGGCCGGTTCACCGGCCAAGGCGGGGCTACAGCCGTCGGAAAACTATGACGCAGCCTATGTTGCGCCGTCTTCGCAGGCGCCCGGCGCCGCAGTGGTCAAGGCCGTGGATTTCAAGCCGCTGGGCGACACGGGCCGCACCCGCTTGATGATCCAGACAGACAAGAGCATTGAACCTCAGGTCCTGGCCAGGGACGAGGGGAAGACCATCATTCTGTCCATATCCCCGGCGTCCATACATCCGCACCTGGTCCGTCCTCTGGATACAACTTATTTCCGCAGCGCGGTTAATTACATCAAACCGGCCCCGGCCAAGGGCGGTGGAGTGCAGTTTCTTATCAGACTCCGGGACGTGGTTCCTTACCACCTGGGGCAGAAGGGCGCTCTGACTTACGTCGATTTCGATTCTTCCGATATGGCCCCGCGTACCGCGGCTCTGCCCGGTCCTGCAGCTGTTGAATCAACCGCTGTCGGCGCGGGACAGGCCGGAACGGCTCAAGCCAAGCCCGTGACGGTTGCAACCGCCGGTGCGAATGAGCCGAAGGTTTACAAAGGCCAGCGCATATCCCTTGATTTCCAGAATGCCGACATCCATAACATTCTCCGTCTGATAGGCGAAGTCAGCGGCAAAAACGTAGTCGTCTCGGACAAGGTCGTTGCCAAGGTCACGTTGAAGCTGAAAGAAGTCCCCTGGGATCAGGCCCTGGATATCATCCTGGCCGCCAATCAGCTTGGAGTGGTCGAATCCGGCAATGTTCTGAGAATAGACAAAATTGAATTTCTGAGGGCCGAAAAAGAGCGGATGCTCAAGGAACAGGAGATCGACGAGCAGCAGGCTTTGAAGGTCCCTCTGGTCAAACAGGTCTTCACGCCCAAGTACGCCGCTGTCGCCAACATGAAGGAAGAGTTGGACAAGCTCAAGAGTGAGCGGGGCAAGCTGACGGTCATCGGCAACGACATATACGTCGAGGAAGAGCCGCTGATTCTGGCCCAGATGGCGGATGTCTTCAACAAAAACGACCTGGTGGCCAAGCAGATTCTCATCGAGTCGCGCATAGTCGAAGCGACGAGCACCTTCAGCCGCAACCTGGGTGTGAACTGGGGCGGTGATTACACCATCAACGACAACCCCGGCGTTGTCGACGGCACCATCAGCCTTTACGGCACCGGCAGCGGCGGCGCTCCCGGTGCAGGCGGAGCGGCGGTCAACCTGATCAGCCCGCCGTCCACCGGTCTGGGTCTTGGTTTCGCGTTGGCCACCAGCGCCTTCAACCTGGACGCCCAGCTCTACGCCTCGGAACAGGCTGGCGAGGCCCGCATAGTCTCAGCGCCCCGCATTCTGGCCAACAACGACCAGGAAGTCTATATCAAGCAGGGCCAGTCCATACCTTACGAAACTTCCGGCACCACAACAGCCCCGGCCACCATCAGTTACAATGAGGCGGTGCTGGAGCTCAAAGTCAAGCCGCATATTGAGGAAAACGGCGAAATCATCTCCATGGACATCCAGGTGACAAAGGATTCCGCCGATTATTCACGCACGACCCGTAACCCTCCGATCAACAAACGGGAGGCCAAGACCAAACTGATGGTTCGCAATGGTCAGACAGTTGTCATCGGCGGTATCATAATTGATGAGAAGTCCAAGTCCATCAACCGGGTCCCCGGGCTGCACCGCATCCCGATCCTGGGCTGGCTGTTCAAGAACGACCAGATATCCGACAGTAAGCTGGAACTTCTGATCTTCCTGACTTCTCACATAATTCCGGTCAAGATTTAGAATCCCGAACCAACAAGCTCAAAGGCCGCCTGCCAAGGGCGGCCTTTTTGTTTGTTGGCAAACCTCTTTGTTGTCTTTATCAACCTATTTTCCGGTTTCCCCTTTCTTAGGCGAACATGGACGTTCGCTCCCCCGGCGAAGGGCTGCTTTGGGGTAGCGACCAACGGGAGCGTAGGGGACGAAGTCCCCTCGTGGCGTGCAGGCGCAGCCTGCCGTTCGGCGAATTAAAAAAGGCCGGGGGTCCAAGGGGACGAGGCCGATTGGGCGTCCCCTTGGTCTGGCAGGCTTTCGCCCGCACCCGGCTCCGGAGGCTGACGCCTCCGTTTTTATATTTCGGCTTTACGCGGGGGCAGCGACCAGCGGGAGCGCTGGGGGCGGCCAGACCCCAGAGTGGGTGCAGGCGAAAGCCTGCTGTTGGGATATGCTTCAGGACCGCCTCACCAGGTCCTTAACCTGAGACAGGCTGTCCAGATGGAAATCGGCCTCAAGTTCCGGATTTTTATAGGCGGCAAAGGCCACCCCCGCGCCACGGGCCGATTTCTGGTCTGTTTCCGCGTCTCCGACGAAAAGGGCTTCCCGGGGATCAAGTCCGAACCTGTCCAGAATCAACCGAGTTGGTTCCGGGTCCGGTTTGGGGCGGCGGACATCCAGGCTGGAGACGACCAGATCAAACAATCCGGCCAGTTGAAAGCGTTCCAGCAAATGGTGAATGCCTCCCGCCCGATTGGTCGCCACAGCCGTTTTCACTTCCGGCCGCAGGAAATTAAGCAGGTCTATCAGTGAAGGCTCCATGACCATGCTGCTGGTAAAAGGCGTGTAATCCACGCTCATGCAATAGGCCTGAGCCCGGTGCCTAAGTTCCGGCTCGGGAAAAAGATAGTCTATGGATTCCCTGGAAGTGGCCATGTGCACATAGTCCATATCGGCCTTGGTGACCGGGGGCAGGCCGAAGTGACCTCGAATGTGGTTATAGTAGGCTTCATTGGCGCACAGAGAGTCGAACATGACTCCATCGCAGTCCAGAATCACGCAGCGGAATTTCATTTGTTTCCTATGGCCGGTCAGATATTTCCCGTATGACCAGAACTGTGTTATGTCCTTGTTTTCAGTTTGTTTCAGCGGCCCCGGCAGCTCCCGGCCGTGTTTCAGCGGAGGGCGTTCCTTCCACCTGCCCGGTCAACCCGAGGACTATTCGCGGATTCAGCGGATCACTGGTCTTAACCAGGGTTCTTTTGGAAAACGGCTTCCCGGCCCATGATGGGCTGACATGGAGGGAGAGCCGAACCCGCCCTATCCCGCCAGGAGGCACCCGCTGGTCAAACTTGACCAGAGAACAGCCTCAGCCGGGTTTGACTTCCGGAATAAGGAGTTCGGCGTCGCCATTGTTGAAGACCAGAAAGTCGTGCTCGACAACCTGATCCGGCTTAACCAGTCCGAAAGCGAATTCCCTCTCCGGGACAAAGGCCTTGGCCGATGGCTCAGCCTGAATGGCGGCCTGGCTTCCGGAGGCATCAGGCATCCCGGCGTTTTGCGCCTGGACTACTGACGCAATCACGAGGCAACAGGCGACAGCCAGCATGCATATATAATTTTCCCGTCTCAATACCATAAACTCCCACAAGGGTATGTTCGTTCCATAATACCGCCCGAGGCCCGTTTTTGGCAAGTCTGCGGCGGCGGCCTGACCTGGGGTTCCGGCCCCGGAGGGCATGGGATACGCTGGACATGGCATTACAAAGCCGCGGCGGCCGGAAAGTCCGGCCGAATTGGGGGCAGGAAAACAGGCTGACAACAGGGAGTCACCGGCTCCCCCAGCCTTAGGTTCCGCCGGTCGCTGCGCCGGGACGCTGCGGCGGTCCGCCACCTAACCTTAGTCTAATAGACTGACAAAAGAAGTCAATAGGCCATGTGGGTATATTCATGCGATTTTGGCCGACTTTTGGGTTGCCATTTGAGGCTCCGGGGGATAATAATTCGGTTTGCGTGGGAGGTAAAAGTGGCTTACACCAGTGATTTTCTAGTTATCGGCAGCGGAGTGGCCGGGCTTTCCTTCGCTTTGAAGGCGGCCCGGCTCGGAACGGTGGCGGTAGTCACCAAAAAAGAACGTTCGGACACCAACACCAACCTGGCCCAAGGCGGCATAGCCACGGTTCTGGGACAGGACGATTCTCTCGATCTCCATGTGCGCGACACCCTCGAATCCGGGGCCGGTCTTTGCCATAATGATGTGGTGGAACTGGTAGTCAAAGAAGGACCGGCGAGAATCCGGGAACTTCTCCAACTCGGGGTGGAGTTCACTCAGGAGCAGGGAGAACTTCAATTGGGCCGGGAAGGCGGCCATTCACGGCGGCGCATCGTGCATGCCCACGATATGACGGGACGGGCGGTGGAGACGGCTCTTCTGGCCAAGGCCGAAGCCGACCCGAACATCACCTTTTTCGAGAACCATATCGCCGTAGACCTGATCACCCATTTCAAACTCTTCCGCCGGGGCGCGGTGACGACCATGTCCGAGGAGTCCTGCTGGGGCGCTTATGTCCTGGACAAGGCCACGAACGAGGTCAAGACTTTTCTGGCCAAGGTGGTCCTGCTCTGCACCGGCGGTTCGGGCAAGGTTTACCGTTACACCAGCAATCCCGACATCGCCACCGGCGACGGAGTGGCCATAGCCTACCGGGCCGGCGCGGTCATCGCCAACATGGAATTCATCCAGTTCCACCCGACCTGTCTGCACAACAGCAAGGTTAAAAACTTCCTGATATCCGAGGCGGTCAGGGGCGAAGGCGGCATTCTGCTCGATAGCCACGGGCGGGCTTTCATGGGCGATTACCATCCGCTCAAGGACCTGGCCTTCCGTGATATTGTGGCCCGGGCCATCGACTCGGAACTGAAAAAGAGCGGCGATGAGTGCGTCTATCTGGACATTACTCACCGGGGACCGGATTTCATCCAGAACCATTTCCCGCATATTTACGGCACCTGCCTCGACCTGGGTCTGGACATCACCAAGGAGCCTATCCCGGTGGTCCCGGCGGCCCATTACCAATGCGGCGGCGTTTTGACCGATATGGAGGCCCGGACCAACATCCACAACCTGCTGGCCCTCGGCGAAGTGGCCTGCACGGGCCTGCACGGAGCCAACCGGCTGGCCAGCAATTCTCTTCTTGAAGCCCTGGTCTATGCGGACCGGGCCATCACGGCGGCCAAGGAGACTCTGGAGTGGCGGAAAAACAAGTCCTGGCCCGTGGTTCCGGACTGGGACCCCAGAGGAGCCGAGGACAGCGACGAGGCCATTGTCGTTTCGCACAACTGGGACGAGATACGCAGTTGCATGTGGAATTACGTCGGCATCGTCCGTTCGACCAGCCGCCTGAAAAGGGCTCTGCGGCGCATACACCTCATCCAGGAAGAGATTGAAGAATATTACTGGAATTTCCTGGTGACCAGCGACCTGCTGGAGCTGCGCAACATCGCCACGGTAGCCGAGCTTATCATCGAGAGCGCCCTGTCAAGGCAGGAAAGCCGGGGGCTGCATTATACGCTTGATTATCCGGACCGTGACGACGCCAACTTCGCCCGTGACACGATATTCCGTCCCGGCGTCCGGCCGGCCTGAAAAGAATGAACCCGGCCTGGCCGGGTTCGTTTTTACGACTAATTGTGAATTTTTTCTTGACAGTTCACATTGATATTGCCAGTATTTAAAAAAGGATTAACCATAAAATCTGTCCGCGAGGAGAGCCTATGTTCCCCTTTATTTTTGAATGGCATTGGGATGCGGGTCGGATGACCTTTATGTTTGTCTTATACGGAGTGCTCATGCTGATCGGCGCAGGCCTGACCTTCGCCTTTCTCAAGACCCTGAAGGACCTGAAGAAGGGCGGCGGGCACGCGGAACACCATTAGACTGAATCCCGGGAAATTTTAAACCCCCGTCGGCGAGGCCGGTGGGGGTTTTCTTTTTGTTATGCTACGGTTGTGTTATCAGCCTGCGTTCAGTTCCTTTTCGTGAGGGAAGACCGGCAGGTAACGGTACGACAGACCGATGACGATTCCGCCGTATCCGATGACGGCCATGGCAATGCCCCACTCCTGCCAGGTGGGCAGGTAACCGAGGAACTTTTCAAAAGGCATGACCGGAATGGCCAGGGTGACCACGGTCACGACGAACCGGTTGAGGACTATGCCGGCGCAGTTGAGGACTGCGGCGAACATCAGGGCTCCGGTGCTGTGGCGCACGGCCGGGATGTTGAGCAGTATGGCCGGGATCACACCCAGGAAACCGAGTTCAAAGATGACCGTCCACCAGCCGTAAGGCCCTTCGCGGAAGAAATCGCTGACGGAGAAACCGGCCTCGGCCGCGGTAACCGTACCCCAGTACCAGGTGTCGATGATCTTGAGGATTATGTAAACGAGCAGCAGGCGGCCTGATATCTTGGCCAGCAGCTCCTTGGCCTCTTTCTTGACCAGCTTCTTCCGGCCGATCTTCTCCAGCATGGTGGCGATGATGAGGGTGAAACATGGTCCGGCGGCCATGGCCGAAAGGATAAAGAGCGGAAAAGTGGTCGGCCAGATGGAGAACATCTCCCGGGCCGCGTAAGGCCGGGCGTACATGACGCCGTACATGCCGCCCAGTGAACCCTGGTGGAAGAAGGACAGGAAGGTGCCGGTGGCGGCGAAAACGAACATGATCTCATGCAGATTGTGCGAGAAGAAGTGGATTTCCTTGATCTTGTCCAACTGCCGGTTTTCCAGGATATTGGGCAGGTATTCGATAGTCAGGACCATCAGATAGCAGGTGATGCAGAAAGACACTTCGGTCAGCATGGAATGGACATTGGCGTGCCAGAAGATGAACCAACCCCGTATCGGCTGCCCGATGTCTATGCCCAGCATGGCCACTGCACCGGAATAGCAGATGAAGCCGATGATGACGGCCAGATTGATGATGGATTTCAGTTCCTTCTTGCCGACGACATAGGTCAGGAAGCCGGTAAAAAAGGCTCCCGCGCCCAGGGCGATGACCGACAGATCGAAGACTATCCAAACCCCGAAGGCGAAATAGTCGTTCATGTTGGTCTGGTTAAGGCCCACAATGAGGCAGAGCAGGGCCGATATGCCGCCCCAGGCCAGCAGTCCCAGCCAGGGAAGCTGCCAGAGGTAAAAACTGGTGGCGGAGGTTCTTTGCAAACCTTCGGGAATGAATTCAGATTCCATAACCCAACCTCTTAGTAGCCTGTGCCTTTGGGCACATCGAGAAAATTGTCGGCCTTGGCACGAATCCACCGCTGGGTGGTCATGTAATAGACCTTGGGTTCAGTCCCCAGTTTTTCCAGCAGTCTGAAGACGTCTTTCTGGCGCTCTTTGAGGAGCTGGTGAACTCTATGTTCGGGATTGTTGAGGTCTCCGAAGCTGATGGCCCCGGCCGGGCAGGCCTGGGTGCAGGAGGTCTGGTAGTAATCCTCGGGGATTTCGTCCAGGCCTTCGGCGTAGCAGCGTTCCTTGGCCGCCATGAGGCGATGATGGCAGAAGGTGCATTTTTCCACCACGCCGCGCATGCGGGGAGCCACATCGGGATTGAGCCCTTCGGTCATCTGTTTGACATGGTCCTTGTAAAGGGGCCACGGATCGAACCAGTTGAAGTAACGGGCATGATATGGACAGGCCGCGACGCAGTACCGGCAGCCGATGCACCGGGTGGGTATCTGACTGACGATGCCGCCTATTTCATCCTTGGTCGTGGCCGTAGGCGGACAGACCGAGACGCAGGGCGGATGATTATCGCAGTGCATGCAGGGTCTGGGCAGATAGGCGACCTTGGTGTTCGGGTACGGTTCCCCGTTTTCCAGCCGGTAGACGCGCAGCCAGGTTATGGAGCGCACCTTGTCGCTTTCGTCTTCCAGGCAATAGCCGTTGTTTTCGGTCATACAGGCCACTGAGCAGGTTCCGCACCCGGTACACTTGTCCAGGTCAATGACCATGCCGTACTTGATTCCCGTTGTAGGGCCATGCGAACTCATCTTTTACCTCACACCTTGGTCATGTTAGCTCGGGTGCCCCACCAAAGCGCCTGCCCGGAGAGTGGGTCGGCCGTCGCCTCGACAATTTCCATCGGGTTGACTCCCTTGCCGCGCAGGTAGAGGTCAAAGGCCGCGTGGCCAAGCCCGAGGGGCGCGTAAACGACATCCGGCCGGGCTCCGTGGAAAAGGTGGATTTTTACGGCCAGTTTGCCTTTGGGCGTCTGAAGCCAGGCATTGTCGCCTTCCTTCAATCCCATGTACGCGGCGGTCGTGGGATTGATCTCCACAACCAGATCCTTGCCCTTGAGGGTTATGTCCTCAAGGAGTTTTGTCAGGTAGGGCGCGTTGCCATAGGAACTGTTGACCAGCTTGAACTGTTCAACGGGCATGAGCAGAAGCGGAAAAGCCTTGTCGCCGGCCGGCGGCAGGTAAGGTTCATAATGGGGCATGAAAACCTGTTCCTGGCTGCGAGTGACCCCCAGCTCTATCAGCGCACGGTTGCCCTGGCTGCTCAGATAGCCGGCCAAGGCCGCCTTGAGGTTCTGGCTGAGGAATTCAAAGCGGCCGGAAGCGGTCTGGAAAGCCCCTTCAAGACTGCCGTAGGTAAAACTGTCGTCGAACCAGAAATTGCCCTTGGCCAGCGCGCCGAAGAAGGCGATTTCGCTGTCGAAGGCCTGGGCCGGCTGGCCCTTGCCGAAGTCGAGGTCCGATTCCTGGTCCGGTTTGGCTATGCGCCCCCGTCCCGAATCGAGAAGGCCCTTGGCTGCGGCCATAACGGCTTGGCGGTAGTCTTTGAACGGCAGGGCCGCCTGGATCGATTCTCCCAGGGCCTTGGCCAGACCGATATAGATGTCCCCGGCCGGTTTGGTATCGAAATAGGGTTTGGCCAGAACGGGTTCAGCGTAACCGAACAGCGGATAAGGCAGCGTGGGCGGGTTGACCACGTCCACCGGCCCTTCGAAATTGGCGCATTCCGGCAGAACGATATCCGCGTAAACGCTGGTATCGTCGGCCATGCCGGAAACGCTGACAATGAAAGGCACTTTGTCCAGGGCTGAACGGAAGGCCGCGGGGTCGGCTCCGAAGTAAGCAGGGTTGGCCCGGTCGACGATCAGAAGGTTGACCGGATAAAACGAGCCGGAATCAACGGCTGCCGCAAAATTGTTGAGCAGGCTGCCGGAGAGAGGGTGGCGTTCACTGAGGGCCTGGTCAAGACGCGGAGCGGCCAGCCCTTCCTTGGCCACGTCGTCCGGAGAGAATTCCGGCCAGTCAGCCAGCGGCAGGTCTTTTTTGACGATGACGCCGCCGGGCCGGTTCACAGCCCCTACCAGGGCGTTCAGGGCCTGGACGGCCATGATTTCGTAGACCGGGGTGGGCATGTCGCCCTTACCCTTGCCGGCGATGGCCACGGCCTGGGGGGCCTGGGCGAACTCCTTGGCCAGTGCAATTATATCGCTGGCAGGCAGACCGGTCAGTGCCGAAACTTTGCCGGGATCGTATTCCTGCAGGACCATGGCTTTGAATTCTTCAAAGCCGAAGGTGTTGTCAGCGACAAAGGCCTGGTCGTAAAGCCCGCCTTTTATAATGACATGGGCAAGTCCCAGGGCCAGGGCCGCTTCGGATCCAGGGGCCACGGCCAGCCAGCGGTCGGCCTTGGAAGCGGTCAAGGAAGCCCGGTTGTCTATCTGAACGAACTTGACCTTCTTCTTGCCGCGTCCGGCGCTGAAAACCTTGATGGAACGGACCGGGGAGCCCCAGCCTTCGATCAACCCGCAGCCGAAGCTGAGAATGAAGTCGCTGTTCTCCAGGTCGTAACCCACTGCGTCCGGACGGCCGAACTGGGCTTGATCCGCGAATTCCCGGGATGCGGCCAGGGAGGGCATGTCGATCAGGTTGGGCGATCCATAGGCCTGCATGAACCTTTGGGCCAGAACCCGGCTTACGGTGTGGCGGCGTCCGCTGACCATGGCCACGGTGTGGGCCTGTCCCTGTTCGCGCAGTTCGGCCAGCCGTTTGGAGACTTCCTGCAGGGCCTCGGTCCAGGTTATTTTGGCAAAGGCGCCCGAGCCTCTGGCGCCGATGCGCCGCAACGGGCTTTGGAAACGGGCCAGGCTGTATTCATACTGAGGACCGGCCGCTCCCAGAGGGCAGACTCCGCCCTGGTTGACGGGCGCGCCTTCCGCGCCTTCAACCTTGATTGATTTCTTCTTGTCGGCCAGCCGGACCTTGACGCCGCAACCGCCTTCGCACATGGTGCAGAGGCCGTTGACATAATCAAGGTCGGCGTATTTCGCCAATCTGGGAACCCAAGGCCAGTTCTGAGTCCAGATGGCGATGTCGTCGATGAGCTTCCACGGCAGCGGAGTAAGATGCACACCTGCCACGGTGCCCACGGCGAACTTGATGAATGCTCTGCGATCTAACTTCATCTTGCTACCTCTTCAGGCCCTATTTGTGGCAGACAAAGCAGGCATTGTTTTCCGGCTTGCCGTGCTTGGTATGGCAGGCGGAACAGTCGGTCATCTTCATCTTTTCAAAAACATCCCGGCTGTATGTGGTCAGTCGATTCTGCTGAAGCGGCCGGGTGCTGGCCGTCTTCGCATGATCGCCATGACATTCCTCGCAGGAGAAGCCGCCTTTTTCCACGTGAGCGATGTGCGAGAAATACACGCAATCGGGCTGACGGGAATAACCGAGCCAGGGCGGATTCTTCAGCAGCTCGTCGTCTTCGCTGACAAATTCCTCCAGGAAAGCTGTCTCGCGCGGGTTGTCTTCATTCTGACGGTCGCCCCAGGAATGGCATTCCAGGCAACGCTCCAGGCCGGGGGCCCCGGTAAAGCTGCCGTCGTCCCGGAAGGCATGGCATTCGTCGCATTCCATGCCGGCCAGTTCGGTGTGAGCGGCATGGTTGAAGTTGAACGGCTGCATCTTCTGGGAGTACAGCAGCGGTGGCCATATGACCCAACCGACGACCACGGCGATAACCAGCCCGGCGAAAAAAGGCCACCATCCACCGCTTGACGCCTTTTTGGGGCTGCGGACGGCCGCTTTCACCTCTCCCGGGGCAGACACTTGGGCCTCATCATGATCGGTCATAACACCGCCTCTGATAATGGATTTTCAGTTTCATTTATTTGTGACAAAATTCATTATTGGTCAAATTTTTAACCGCTCCAACCGTCAGTTGTCAAGGAAAAAACGTTGCTTCCGTGGGGTGAACGATTAAGTGAAATGGTTATATCCGGGTCTGAAAAACGCCGTCAAAGACGAATCGCCTCTTGGATAAACCAGAGGCGATTACTTTCGGAAAAGGTCTTTCCGCATGGGAAATACAAGGCCTACGCGGATTTCTTCTCGCCTGTATCCTTGTTATCCGCCTTGGCGTCCGCTTTTTCCTTTTCAGGGGTGACGTCGATTTCCTTTGATTCCTGCGTGGCTCTCTTGAAGTTGCTTATGCCCTTGCCCAGTCCAGCGCCTATTTCCGGCAGTTTGCCTGCGCCAAAAATGACCAGGACAATGACGAGAATGATGAGAAGTTCCCAAATACCTAAGCCGAACATATCGTTAGACCCCCAAGTGTCTTAAAGACTTAAGGTAAAATGGTATCAAGCAAGATAACAATAGTCAAATAAAAAGGGGGCCGGGGTATTCTCCTTCAGACAAAGCCTGAAGACGCGGCCTTTTACCGGCCGGACCGCAGGACACAAAAAGCATCCGTTTGTCCTGAGGTGGGGCCAAGCTTCAGGACTGTTCCTGAAGCCACTGCAGAAAAAGGGCGACATAATCCGGGGAAAGCTGGCTGCCGGAAACTTCTTTCATGATGGCCACGGCCTTTTCCCGGGGCATGCCTTTCCGGTAGGGCCGGTCGGTGACCAGGGCGTCGTAGGTGTCGGCCACGGCCAGGATCTGGGCGGCGGCCGGTATTTCCTTACCGCGCAAACCTTCAGGGTAGCCGCCGCCGTCGAAACGCTCATGGTGGTGCAGAATCGCCGGGATCACGCCATCCAGGCTGGGGATGGGCTGAAGAATCTCGGCCCCCCGGAAAGAATGCTCCTTGACTTTCTCGAATTCTTCCAGTGTCAGGCGTCCGGGCTTGTGGAGAATCTTGTCCGGCACCCCTATCTTACCTATATCGTGAAGAAGTCCGGCCAGACGCAGGCTTTCGGTTTCCACCGAATTCAGGCCGGCGGCGCGGCCAATGGCCACTGCGTATCTGGCCACGTTCCCTGAATGAAACCGGGTATAGGAATCCCTTTCGTCCAGGGCTTTGGCCAGGGAGGTGATGGAGGCCAGAACCATGTCTCTTTCCAGGGCCAGAAGCGAGCGGTGTTCGGCCAGCAGGCGTTCCACCAGCATGACCAGGCCTTCCCGGGTGAAAGGCTTGGTTAGGTAAGCCGTCACTCCGACCTTCTGACCGAGCCGCCTGGCGCCTGTACTGGTCTTACCCGTGGTGATGACAAAGGGGATTCTCTTCAGCCCCTGCTCTCTCCGCAGGTAGTCGCAGAGCTCGAAGCCGGTCATGCCCGGGAGTTCAGCCTCGGAGATGACCATGTCGGGTTTTTCCCGCGCTACTTCCTCCTTGACCGCCGAGGGATCGGCCGCCACAAGGACATCGAACCCCTGCTGTTCCAGAGCGCTTTGCAGCGCATGGACGACTATGGGATTGCCGGAAACGGCGACGATGCGCTCCTTGCGGCGTGTCGGCAGGGGGGAGAGGTATGATTCGACCTTGTTCAGAAGTTCATCAGGGAAAAAAGGCTTGGTCAGGTATTCATCCGCCCCGGCATCAAAGCCGCTGGCCATGGTGTGGTGGTCTATGCGCGAGGAGAGGATTATGAGCGGCGTGCGGGCCGAGTCCACATTTTTCCTGACTTCCCGGCAAAAAGTCAAGCCGTCCATAACCGGCATTTCCACATCGGTCAGAATGAGGTCCGGTCTGACTTCATCCAGAATTTTCAGGGCGTCGTGGCCGTTGGCGGCCCGGCAGACGGAGTAAGGGGTTCCGTCAAAGGCCCGGCTTATCTGGTTCAGAATGGTCGTGCTGTCATCCACGCAGAGAATTCGTTTGGCCGCCCGGTCGGGAGTGAGCCGTTTCAGGATTTCTTCCAGATCCTGCCAATCGTTTTTCAGGGTCCAGGAAATATCGCCTTTTTTCAGCTCCGGGGTCGGTGCTTCATCGAGGTCGCCGTCTTTGACGTAAAGGACCGGCAACCCCTTGCAAAGATCGGATTCGCGCAGCGTCTTGTAGACAAAAGGACTGTCGATGACGGCGACACAGTCTGGCCGCCTGGCCCTGATGGCCGAAAAGAGCCGGTCGGGACTGATTATCTGTCCCTGAAAGCCGTCTATTTTTTTGAGGAGAAGAAAGATGAGGCGTCCGAAGGATGGTTCAGCTTCGACAATGTATGCTATCCGTTCCGCCAGGCTTAACCCGGCGGCATCCTGGTTGTCATATGAAGTCGACAAATCAATATCACCAATTCCGTGTCGGGCCAGAAAGATCAGGAAGCACGATTTTGCCGATTCTCTCTATCTTTGTCACTCCAAGAAGTAAATACGTTATCACGAATTCCGACTATGGTCAACGATGTGAAATATCCGCGGGTTTACTTGATAATAGGGCGGGTTCAAGTTAGTATCTCCGGTAGTAGCCTTAAGGAGTGGCCATATGTCCGAGACAGTCGACAAACCGGAATGCTTCGGCTCGCTGGAAACAGTCTTTCCGGTGGGTCCGGACGGTTTGCGGTCCGTGAAGGATGCCTGTTCCGGCTGCCCGCAAGTCAAATCCTGCCTTAAGGCGGCCGCCGCCAGTCCGGATGGTCTGTCCATGAGGGCTGAACGGCTGGAAGCCTGCCGCAGCCATATGCGCGGAGGGCTCACGGGTTTTCTGAGCCGCTGGTCGGAGCTGAAGAGTCTGCGACGGGGAGCGGCCGGGCGGCGGAACAATCGGGAATGAACAAAACCGGCCTATTGCCGGTCCGCCGACAGTCTGATACCCTATATTTATTTATGAGAACACGCATGTCAATTCAGGGAGAAAAAAGATGACCAGCTCTTACGAATACGTTTCAGACCGGGCCGCAGCCTTGGAAGGGGCTTTTTTCCGGCGGGTCTACAACTGGATGGTGGCCGGTCTGGCTCTGACCGGAGTCATGGCCTGGTTCACTTCATCCAGTCCGACCATACTGCAGATGGTCTTCGGCAACCCCATTGTCTTTTATCTGCTTATAGGGGCCGAACTGGTGATGGTCTTCGGTCTGGCCAGCCGTGTCCACCGCATGAAGGCTTCGACCGCCGGGACCATGTTCATCGTCTATTCGCTTCTCAACGGCCTGACCATGTCGTTCATCTTTATCGCTTACACCAGAACGACGGTTTATTCCGCCTTTTTCACGGCGGCCGGCACTTTCGCGGCCATGAGTCTTTACGGTTATACGACCCGCCGCTCCCTGGCCTCCTGGGGCGGCTTTCTGACCATGGGTCTCTTCGGCATCATCATCGCTTCAGTTGTCAACATTTTCTTCCACAGCCAGATGATCAACTGGATGGTCACTTACGCAGGCGTCCTTATCTTCGTGGGCCTGACGGCTTACGACACTCAGCGCCTGAAGGCCATGGCCGCGCAAGGGTTCGGCGACGAAGAAATAGCGACCAAGGCCGCCGTCATGGGCGCTCTGGCTCTCTATCTGGACTTCATCAACCTGTTCCTGATGCTGTTGCGGGTATTCGGCGGCAGCCGGGATTAGCCCCAAAAACAAGTGGCGGCGGCCGGGATCGTCCCGAGCCGCCTTACCCTTTCCCGAAGCACGGACAGGAGAAAGGCCGGCGTAATGAAAAATGTTCTGGCTTTGATTATGGCGGGCGGCAAGGGTGAACGGCTTATGCCGCTGACCGAGCACAGATCCAAGCCCGCCATACCTTTCGGCGGCATTTATCTTTTGATCGACCTGACCCTTTCCAACTGCATCAATTCCGAAGTCTACAAGATAATCGTCCTGCCCCAGTACAAGGCCCAGACGCTGATTCAGCATCTGGAAGAGGGCTGGAACATTTTCAGTTCGGACCTGGGCCATTACCTGCGGGTCGTGCCGCCCCAGATGATGAAGGGCGAAAAATGGTATCAGGGAACAGCCGATTCCATCCGTCAGAACACTTATCTGATTGAAAACGCCGCGCCCAAACATCTGTTGGTCCTGTCCGGGGACCACGTCTGCAAGATGGATTATTCGCTTTTCAAAGACTATCACGAGGCCGCCAACGCGGACGTGACCATCGCGGTCATTGAACTGGACAAGGAGATGGCCAACCAGTACGGCATTATGGAGGTCAACAAGAATTTCCGTGTCGTGGGCTTTCAGGAAAAACCCAAGGCCCCCAAGACCATCCCCGGCGACAAGAGCCACGTGCTGGCCTCCATGGGCATCTACCTGTTCAAGACCGAAGTCCTGATGGACCTGCTGGCCCGCGACGACAAGGCCGATTTCGGCAAGGACATCCTGCCTTCCATCATGAAGACCCACAAGGTCATGGCTTATCCTTACCGCAGGGAGAACAAGATAAGGGATGTCGTCTACTTTGTGGACGAGGATGGGGTCCGCCGGGAAAAGGAAGTGGACGTATTGCGCGATTCGGTTTACTGGCGCGATGTGGGCACCCTGGATTCGTACTGGAACGCCAACATGGACCTGACCGGGGTCGATCCTTATTTCAACATGTACGGCCGCCGCTGGCCCATACGCACTTTCGCCCGCCAGTATCCCCCGGTCAAAACGGTTTTCGCCCAGGAAGGCGAGGGAGACGATTCCATCCGGGCCGGACGGGCCTTGGATTCTCTGGTGTCCCACGGCTGTATCATCAGCGGGGGAGTGGTGCGGAACAGTGTGCTTTCCTACAATGTATTCGTCCACAGTTGGGCCTCGGTGGACGAATCGGTACTCATGGAGAATGTGGTGATCGGCCGCCGGGCGCGGGTGAAAAAGGCCATCATCGCCGAGGGAGTGAATGTCCCGGCGGGCGAGGAAATCGGCTATCATCCGAGAAAGGACCGCCAGCGTTTCAAAGTGACCCAACGCGGGATCACTGTGGTAACAAAGGAAGATTTTCTTTAAGGACGATAGATTTCAGCGCCGGACCAGGGCTATGGTCACAGGAAAAGTAGCTTCGGCCATGGCCGTCAGGGTGACCGCCAGTTGAACGGTGGGGGATTCCTTTTCCGCGATATTGTTCCTCCAGGCGTTGTAGATTGACCCCGCCTTCGGCGAAAGCCGCTCATCAACCGCCAGATTGAGCAGGTAAACCATCGTAAAGCATCCCCGGATGTTGTTGAGGGCCATGAGATAGAGTTTGCCCCGCATGTGGATGTCTTGGCGCTCGGTTATCAACCGCGCCTCACGAACCCTTTCGGTCATGGCGCTGTTCAGGCTGGTGGTGAAAACGTGCCTGGCATCCACGGAACGAATGACCAGGGCCAGCATGCTCATGGTCCCGCCGGACAAAGTGACCAGGGAATGGGCATAGCTGGCTCCGGGTTGAAAGACCCTCTCAACGCCATCTTCTATGGCCGCAATCTCGCTCAAGGTTGCCTTATCCCCACGGGCCCGGGCCAGACCTTTCCCCGATTCAGTCACCGCCCGGTACAGAAGTTCCAGTCCCAGACGCTGCCGGTCCCGGGGCGCGGCCGTCTCGCTGAGCCGCCGTTGCAGGTCGGCTTCAATCAAGCCGAAAGCAGCGAGAGGTTCACTATAGTTGTATTTTTCGTTCAATTGCCGGGCGACCAGAGCCCAGGCGCGGGCGGAAGCAACCAGGGACATGGCGGCCAGTTGGTCCGGATCTTCAGTTTTTTTGACCCGGCCGACATAGCTGTCGCGCAGGGCCATCAGTTCTCCGGCCGGATCTATGAGGCTGTCTCCAGCCTGGACCGATGACTGGGCGCCGGCCAGCAGGAGCAGGCAGAGTCCTATTCCCAGGTATTTCTTGCGCGGTATCATCAGCAGTCCTTGCAGAGCGGCCCCGATTTGAGCGAGTCGGACATTCAGCCGCGGGGGGCTTTCCGGCGGCGAACAGGAGCACTGCAACACGAGGATGCGCCAGTCGTTGTCACCCGCGGCATGTATTTTCCATTCCGGGAGCCGTCACTTCAGAAATCCCGCTCCAGGGTGAATCTTCCCGCCCTCAAGGCGTCTATCAGTGAGGCTTCGTCGGTCAGAGTCTCTTCAAAGACGGTCACGCAGCAGCCGACTTCTTCCGGGGAGTGCGCGTCGCTGCCGCCGCAGGATATAAGGCCCAATTCTTCAGCCACCTGCCGGGCAAAATCGTTCTCCGCGGCGGTGACCCTGACATTACAGACCTCAAGTCCATCGACCAGTTTCATGGCCGGCAAGGCGCAGGCCTGGCCCAGATCCATCATCAATTCGGAAAAGCCGAAAACGAGAAATCCCCGGAAGGGATGAGCCAGAATCATCAGGCCGCCGGCCGCTTCAACGCGGGTCCGGAGTTCTTCGGGAGTAGGTATGCCTTTAATAGATTCATCCAAGCCAAAAACCAGGATATCGCCGACGGTGGTGGTGACTTCGACGCCGCGAAAGACCGCCAGCCCGTGTTTTTCAGCCAGCTTTGCGGCCTCTTCGACCGGCCAGACTATCTGGTGCTCGGTCAGACAGACGCCATCCAGACCCCGCTCTTTGGCCGCGGCCATAAGATCGTCGGGGTCCATGCCGCTGCAGGGCGAATAACGCGATGTGTGAATATGCAGATCCAACCTCACGGGCTACACCTAGTTGGCCTGCAGATAGTCCTCGAGCCCAGGGTGGGCGTCGAGGAAAAGACGGAGGGCTTCCGGGGGTTCCAGAGCCGGATTTTCGGCCTTGGCGCGCCGGTAAAAATCGGCCAGTTCGGCCCGGGCGGCGGCTTGGGCGCAGTCTATAAAGAGATTGGCCAGATGGCGGCAGCCGTGCTTTCCGACTTCGTCCTTAAGACGGCGGTCCAGCCCGGCCCCCAGAGGCTCCCCCACTACCCGGCCCGCGTATTCTTCTCCCAGACGGCACCTGACGGTGGTGTAGCGGCCCAGGCTTCCTATGGCTTCGGTAATGACCAGGTCCGGCCGGCTGACTCTCACCTCCAGATCAACGGTGTAAAGGGCGTCATCCAGGCGTCCATGGACCATCCAGGAATCATCTTCCTGGGGCTGAACCCCCACGGTTTTGCTGCGAATGAAAGAAAGCATTTTCCCTCCTCAATCCAAGCGAAAAGCGATACAGGAATCCTTGAGGCGGGGATTCTGTTCGCCCATTATTCTGATATGTTCGATATCCATTATTCTGGGATTGAGACGGATTTCGTCCGGGTCAGGGTTGGGAATACCGCTGCCAGACATGGCCGCACGCAGCGGGATGGTGGTGAAAGACAGGATGAGGCCTTCGGCGGTGTCGAGGACCAGTTGTGCCAGACGGCTGGAACCTTCCGGTCCGCCGATAAGTCCCTTGACTATTCTGGTCAGTCCCTGTCCGGCACGAACGCCGATCAGCTTGGGGAAATTTTCCTTGAGGTTTTCAGGCGGCGGGGCAAAACAGCGTTTGATGGTGAAATCGGCTTCCCGGATGTCAAAACCCGGCACTCCGATCCGCAGGACGACTTCAGCGCTGAAGAGAGTATCCTCCAGAAGTCCGCGGCATTCGTAAAGGTCTCCTGACAGCTGACGCACCAAAACCTGTTGGCCCGACTGATAGTCAAGTATCATAGGCTCCTCCACGGTTCAATGGAACTTGGGCTGGGAGAATGAGGAGAAACCCGGCTGACGGCCGGGTTTCTCCGGTTCGTTTGCGCTTAAAAAGAACTCTCTGTTCTGAGAATCAGGTGCCCATTTCCCAGGAAGCCAGGTATTCCTGCTGCTCCTTGGTCAGGGTGTCGATTTTCACGCCCATGGCCTTCAGCTTCAGACGGGCTATTTCCTCGTCAATGGCCACGGGTACGGGATAGACTCCCAGGGCGATGTCCTTGCTGTTTTTAACCATGTATTCGGCGGACAAAGCCTGGTTGGCGAAGCTCATATCCATGACGCTGGAGGGGTGGCCTTCGGCCGCCGCCAGATTAACCAAGCGCCCCTCGCCGAGTATGTATATCTGCTGGCCGCTTTTCAGCGTGAACTCTTCAACGAAGTCCCTGATCTGACGGCGATTGACGCTTATCTTGGCCAGCCCGTCCAGATCCAGTTCGACGTTGAAATGGCCGGAGTTGCAGACGATGGCCCCGGATTTCATGGCCGCGAAATGTTCCTTGCGGATGACGTTGATGTCGCCGGTGACCGTGCAGAAGAAGTCGCCGATCGTGGCGGCTTCGGCGATGGGCATGACCCGGTACCCGTCCATAACGGCCTCTATGGCCTTGAGCGGATCGACTTCGGTGATGACCACGCTGCCGCCCATGCCGGCGGCTCTGAGGGCCAATCCGCGCCCGCACCAGCCGTAACCGCAGACAACGAAGGTGCTGCCAGCGACGAGACGGTTGGTGGCCCTGAGTATGCCGTCCAGCGTACTCTGGCCGGTGCCGTAGCGGTTATCGAAGAAATGCTTGGTCTTGGCGTCGTTGACGGCGATGACCGGATATTTCAGTGCGCCGTCCTGGGCCATGGCCTTGAGACGAATGACGCCGGTAGTAGTCTCCTCGGTGCCGCCCATCACGTTCTTGAGCAGTTCCGGCCGTTCGGAATGAAGCGTGGACAGGAGGTCCGCACCGTCATCCATGGTCATGTGAGGCGCGGCGTCCAGAACGGCGTATATATGATCGTAGTAGGTCTTGTTGTCTTCACCCTTGATGGCGAAAACCGGAATCTTGTCCTTCTTGACCAGAGCGGCGGCTACGTCATCCTGGGTGCTCAGGGGGTTGGACGCACAGACAAAAACTTCCGCGCCGCCGGCCTTGAGCGTCCGGGCCAGGCTGGCCGTCTCGGTGGTCACATGGAGACAGAGCCCCAGACGCAGACCCTTCAGAGGCTTTTCACGCGTAAAACGCCTCCTGATCAGGTTGAGCACCGGCATGCTCTGGTTGGCCCATTCAATTCTCAGGTGGCCCTTCTCGGCCAAGTTCACATCTTTAATGTCGTAATTCACGCAGATCCTCCTGTCTTGTCGGTTGTTGTTCGTGGCCGCCCTTACTTGGCGGGTTTCTTCGCGGCCACCGGAACCGTTTTGCCCTTGACTTTGGAGGGTCCGGCCAGATCCCGAAGCTGCTCGGCTTTATCAGTGTATTCCCAAGTGAATTCCGGTTCCGTCCGTCCATAATGACCGTAGCAGGCGGTCTTTTTGTAGATGGGACGAAGCAGGTCAAGCTGTTTGATCATCTCGGCAGGTTTGAAGGAAAAAACCCGGCGGACGGCTTCAACGATCTTGCCCTCGGGCACCTTTTCCGTGCCGAAGGCGTCCACCATAAGGGAAACCGGTTCGGCCACGCCGATGGCGTACGCCACCTGAACTTCGCAACGGTCGGCCAGACCGGCGGCCACGATGTTCTTGGCCACATAACGGGCCATGTAAGAAGCGCTGCGGTCGACCTTGGACGGGTCCTTGCCGGAGAAGCATCCGCCGCCATGGCTGCCCTGGCCGCCGTAAGTGTCCACTATTATCTTGCGGCCGGTCAGACCGCAGTCACCCATGGGGCCGCCGATGACGAAGCGCCCGGTGGCGTTGATGTACACCTTGGTGTCGCCGTCCATAAGTTCGGCGGGAATGACCTTGCGGACCACCTCTTCCATGATCGAGTCGCGGATGGTCGAATAACGGACGTCCGGCGAGTGCTGAGCCGCGATGACAATGGCTTCAACCCTCTTGGGGTGGCTGTTGTGATATTCGATGGTGACCTGGGATTTACCGTCCGGACGCAGGAAATCAAGGACTCCGTTCTTGCGGACCCGGGCCAGCCTCCTGGTCAGGCCATGGGCAAAATAGATGGGCATGGGCATGAGTACATCTGTTTCGTTACAGGCGTATCCGAACATGAGCCCCTGGTCGCCGGCCCCCTGTTCCTTCTTTTCGCCCGAGTCCACTCCCATGGCGATATCCGGCGACTGCTTGTCTATGGATGTGAGGACGGCGCAGGTTTCCCAGTCGAACCCCATACCGGAATCGTGGTAACCGATCTCCTTGATGGTTTCACGGACGACGGCCGGCATATCCACCCAACAATCGGTGGTTATTTCGCCGGCGATGACAGCCATTCCGGTGGTAACCAGGGTTTCGCAAGCCACGCGTCCGCGGGGATCACAGGTCAATATGGAATCAAGAATGGCGTCGGATATCTGATCGGCGACCTTGTCCGGGTGCCCCTCGGTAACCGACTCCGAACTGAACAGATAACTGGAATGGCTCATTTACAATCTCCTTGCTCCTATGCAAAAAACATCAAGTTTATTGAGTTTTATCCTCAAATCAGCGGCAGTGTCAAGGATGACCTTGATAAAGCTTCAAAAAACCGCCGTCTTGTTTAAAACGCTCTTATTCTTCAGCCTTGATCAGGCAATTGTCGATCAGCCGCGTTTTTCCGACCAGAACGGCCAAGGCCAGCACGGCTGTATCGGCCACCCGGTCCACATCGGCCAGGGTTTCCGGGTCGACCAGCGCGGCGTATTGAACTTTATTGTGAGGACCGGCCTCAATACGGGCCCTGACCGCTTGCAGTATTTCCGCTGCCTCCACCCGGCCTGCGGCAGCCATTGCCTTCGCTGTTTCCAACGATTGCGAAATGGCCAGGGCGCTGGTGCGTTCTTCGGCGGACAGGTAGACGTTGCGGGAGCTCAAGGCCAGCCCGTCGGCTTCCCGGATCAGAGGCCCGCCAACTATCTGGATATCCAGGTTGAGGTCCCGGACCATGCGCCTGATGACGGTGAGCTGCTGGTAGTCCTTTTCCCCGAAAACCGCCAGATGCGGCTTGACGCAGTTGAAGAGCTTGAGCACCACGGTAGCCACGCCGATGAAGAACTGGGGCCGGTAAGTTTGGCATAGGCCTCGCCCGACCCCGGTGACTTCCAACTGGGTCTGAAAGCCTTCGGGGTACATCTCTTCCGCCTCGGGATGGAAAACAGCGTCGGCCGTGATGTCCTTTATCATGTCAAGATCCCGTTCCAGGTCGCGGGGATACTCGGCCAGGTCTTCCTTGGGGCCGAACTGCATTGGATTGACAAAGACGCTGACCACCAGCTTATCGCAGAGAGGCCTGGCTATTTTCATCAGACTGAGGTGGCCGCTGTGCAGATAGCCCATGGTGGGCACGAGGCCTATTTTTACACCCTGGGCGCGATTCTTTTCGGCCCATGCCTGCATTTCCTTCACTGTGCGAATGAGTTCCATTTTATAACCGCCTGTAACAGGGATACTCGCAACGCCGGGTATCCGATTCGTGTGAGTTGACGACAACGGATTTTTCCTGATTTTGCGGCCGATGCCCCTTATTCCCTGCCCGGAACCGAGCCGGTGAGCAAGGGGATATAATGCTTGACGCCCTTCTGATGGGTTTTCACTTCATTCAGAAGATGGCCGAAGTTCTCTTCATCGTTAAGAAAATCCACGTCGGAGGTATTGACCACCAAAAGGGGTGCCCGGTCAAAATGATAGAAAAACCGGTTATATGCTTCGTTCACATCCTTGAAATAATCGAAATCCATCGAATCATCCCGACGCCGGCTTTCCTTGAAGCGTCTCCAGAGGACTTCCGTCCGGGCCGACAGATAGACAACCAGGTCCGGCTGAGACACTCTCTCCCTGAGTATATTGAATATCTGATCGTACATGGCGCATTCATTCTCATCCAGGTTCAGGGTGGCGAAGAGACGGTCCCGGTCAAACAAACAGTCCCCGACCGTAACCCGCTGAAAGAGGTCCAACTGGTTAAGGTCCTTCAACTGGCGGAACCTGGCCAGCAGAAAAAAAAGCTGGGCCTGAAAGGCGTGCCTGTTCTTGTCCCGATTGAAATGGGGGAGAAAAGGATTCTCTTCATTTTTTTCCAGAATCAGTCGAGCGCCTAGACTATCGGCGATCTTCTCGGCCAGTAAAGTCTTACCCACCCCTATGGGGCCTTCAACAACGATATACCTGCTGTTTTCCATGCTTCGCAATTTACCTGTTTCAAAAAGGAAAAGGCAAGGCGGAACTTGGTCCGGCCCAGCCCTTCTATCTGTAACTGCTGGTATTACCCCTTTATTTGCCGGGAAAAAGCATTGGCCAGCCGGACGAATTCCTCCACGGACAAGGTTTCGGCCCTGCGCCCGGAATCGATATCGGCCAGGGCCAGGGCCGCCAGGGCGTCGGCTTCCGGCAGACCGGCCTGCAAGGCATTGCGCAGGGTTTTGCGCCGCTGGGAAAAAGCGCCGGCCACGACACGGGAAAACAAGGCCTCGTCATCGAGAGAAGGCTCCAGCTTGTCCCGATAGGAGAATCTCAGCACAGTGGAGACTATCTTTGGCCTGGGATGGAAGGATTCGGGGCTGACGTCCATGAGCCGTTCCAGACGTGCGTAATAGCCGAGCATAACCGTCAAGCGGCCGTAGTCCTTGCCGCCGGGCGAAGCAATAAGGCGCTGGGCCAGTTCCTTCTGAAACATGAGGATGGCTCCGGCCGCCAGTGAACGATTGGCCAGCAGCTTGAAAAGAACCGGGGTGGATATCTGATAAGGAAGGTTGGCCACCACATGAAAGCAGCCTCCTAACTGTCCGGCCAGATCTCCGAAATCCACGCGCAGGATGTCCGCGTTGAGAATGCTCAGCAGTTCAGGGAAAAGAGGCTGGAGGTTTTCTTCCAGATACCGGGCCAGTCCGCGGTCCACTTCGACGGCCAGAACCCGGCAACCGTTTTCAAGCAAAGGAAGAGTCAAGGCTCCGAGGCCGGGACCTATCTCGACGACAGCGTCGCCCGCTTTCAATCCGGCGGTGTCGACGATATGGCGGGCCACGCCCGGATCGGCCAGAAAATTCTGTCCGAGGTCCTTGTGGGCGGCGAGGCCCTTTTCAGCTAATAATTTCTTCGGGGACTGCATGCTTGTTTCTTATTTTGGACCTTTCCCAGGCCTGAAGCCGGGCGGTGTATTTATAGGACAACAGATAGGTGATCGGGGCGAAGATTACGCCCAGTATCAGACCTCCGCAAAACATGGCCAAGGCCAGATCGGTCCCGAGCTGAAGCAGGTTTTCCATGTGCCAGACCGCCGGAGTGTGGGTCTGATGTCCGAAAGGCGTAAGAGCTCTCCCGACAAAGAACATGGCCGTGTAAAGAGGCGGAATGGTGATGGGATTGGTAATCCAGATGCCGATATAGGCAGCGACCTTACTGCCCCTCACCATCCAGGCCAAGAGAATGGCCAGAGCGGTCTGCAAAGGCACGGTCGGGGTCATCCCCACCAGGACGCCGACGGCGAGACCTAGGGAAACACGATGAGGACTGTCGGGAAGCAGAATCAGCCGAAGGTAAAAGTACCTTAACTTTCGACCGGCGGCTTGCATGAAGCCGCGATTCAGACGGCGGCGGACCATCGGGAATAAGCATCGGCGGCCAGATCTATTTTTTGTCCGGCCGAGAGATGATGGTAGCCTAACGCGGCGATCATGGCCGCATTATCCGTACAAAGCTGCAAGGGGGGCAGAATCAGCCTAACCCCGTTGCGCTGGGCGGTCAGGGCGGTTTGTTTCCGCAAACCGCTGTTCGCGGCTACCCCGCCCGCCAGAATCAGGCAGCGGACCCGGACTTTTTTGAGCAGCAAATCCAGCTTGTGCATCAGGACGTCAATAACAGCGGCCTGAAAGGAGGCGGCCAGGTCGGCCAGGTCCGCCTCGGGTATTTCCTCGCGGCCGAAATCCCTGTCCACTAGGTTGACCATGGCCGTCTTCAGTCCGGAGAAAGAGGAATTCAGGCCCTGATCCATCATCGGCCGAGGGAGATCGAAACGTTTGGAGTCTCCCAGAGCGGCCAGGCGGTCGATAACGGCCCCGCCCGGATAGCCCAGCCCCAGCATCTTGGCCACCTTGTCGAAGGCTTCTCCGGCCGCATCGTCCAAAGTCTGCCCCAGCAGTTCGAAATCCAGGGGGCTGCGGACCAGATACAGATTGGTGTGGCCTCCGGAAACGACCAGGGCGGCGAGAGGGAATTCCGGGGGCTGCTCGTCCAGGAAACCGGCCGCCACATGCCCGTGAAGGTGGTTCACTCCGGCCACGGGCAGTCCGGTGACCAGACTTATCGCCTTGGCCACGTTCAGGCCGATCAGCAACGCGCCGACAAGGCCCGGCCCTTGGCTGACGGACAGTCCGTCAATGTCCTTCAGCTCAACTCCTGCGCGATTCAGGGCTTCCTGGATGGCCGGCAGGATGACTTCCACGTGGCGGCGTGCGGCCAGTTCCGGCACAACTCCGCCAAAACGGCCATGCAGCTCAAATTGAGTTCTGATGACGTTTGAAAGGACCACCCGGCCGTCTTCGACCACGGCGGCGGCAGTTTCGTCGCAGGATGTTTCAATACCCAGAATTTTCATCTACAATTGACACAAAACTCCCCGCGACCCGGGAACGCCGCGGGGATTCCTTTTTTGGTAAAACGGCCCCCGAGCGAGGCCGTTTTTAATTTATCTCAATCCCTGAATGAACTCCTCGGCCAGACGGACGTCTTCCTTGCTGCCGATGATAAGCGGTACTCTCTGGTGAAGCTCTTCGGGTACGATGTCCAGTATGCGCTGAGTTCCGGTGCTGGAAGCTCCGCCGGCCTGTTCCACTATCAGGGACAAGGGGTTGGCTTCGCACATGAGTCTCAGTTTGCCATGGGGCTTGCGCGGGTCCTTATGGTCGGCCGGATAAAGGAATATGCCTCCGTACAACAGGTTGCGGTGGAAGTCCGCCACCAGCGACCCGATATAGCGGGAGGTGTAGGATTTGGAATGCCCGGCTTTCGGGTCTTTGAGATAATCTATGTAGTTCCGGACGCCCTGATCCCAGTAATTGTAATTACCTTCGTTGACTGAAAAAATCTTGCCCCTCTCGGGTATTTTGATGTTCTCGTCCGAGAGCAGGAATTCGCCCACGGAGGGGTCCAGGGTAAAGCCGTGGACTCCATTGCCCGCAGTATAAACCATGACCGTGGACGATCCGTAAATGAAATAGCCGGCGGCCACCTGCTTGAAACCGGGCTGGAGCACGTCTTCCAGGGTACCGTCATCCGTCCCGGGTGTGATGCGGCGGAAGATGGAGAAAATGGTGCCGATGCTGACGTTGGCGTCTATATTGGAACTGCCGTCCAGCGGATCGAAAATGACCGCGTAGTTGCCGCGAGGGTAATTACGGGGCATGGAGATAAGGTCGGCGTTTTCCTCGGAAGCCATGGCGCAGGCTTCTCCGCTGGCCTGGATGCGCCTGATGATTGTGTCATTGGCGTAATCGTCCAGCTTGCGGACCTGTTCGTCCTGGACATTGGTGGACCCGGTGAAACCCAGGATCTCAACCAGACCGGCCTTGTTGACTTCCCGCGATATTATCTTGGCCGCAACGGTCAAGGCATTGAGCAGTCTCGTAAAAGCGCCGGTAGCTTCGGGAGACTTCTTCTGCGTAAGCAGGAGGTGTTCGATTACAGTTGTCCCACGGTTCATAGTGTAACCTCCTTAGGTTGTTGCTAAGACGTGAGTATAATATCACGTCTCCGCTGTTGTGGCAATTTTGCCGAATCAATTAAAATGGTTAAATTAAAGGACCTAACGCACCGCCGCCAACGGCGCCAGTTTCTCTATTCCGGACGGTCCAAGGCCTCTGACGCAGTCAAGACCGCGCAGATCGCTGAAAGGACCGGAGAGTCTCCTCTTTTCGATGATCCGCCCGGCCGTGACCGGGCCTATTCCGGGCAGCAGCATCAGGTCGCGGGCCGAAGCCCGGTTGATATTCAAACGCCCGCCGAGGGCGAAAACGAAGTCCTCGGACATGGGGCCTGTTTCCGGTGGGCCGTGCAGATGGAGCCGCAACGCTGAGCCTGACGTCAGTCGTGCGTCGGGGAGGGTCGGTGGAATGTTCACACCGGCGGCCCGGGCCGCCTGAAGCGGGGTGGGCGGTTCCTTAAAGCCCATTAGTTTTCGCCGGCCGGACCAGGCGTCGGAAACTTCGATCAGGACGGTTGCATCCCGGCCGGTGTCCAAGACCAGGACCGGCGAAGCCCGCCTGTAGTCCAGCCCCCAGCTCCCGACAGCCAGGAACAGGGCCAGAATGACCAGGAGCGCGGCCTGATCCCACTCGGGACCAGGAAGACGGGCCTCCGCGATCCTACGTGTCCTTCTTTTTTTCTTCGCGATAGAGCTTGTAGTTGACGCTGTCCACCAGCGCCTGCCAGCTGGCTTCGATTATATCGTGGGAAACTCCCACGGTGCCCCATTTCTCTTCCTTGTCGCCCGACTCTATCAGAACCCGGACCTTGGCCCCGGTTCCGCGCAATCCGGCCGGCAGGACCCGGACTTTGTAGTCTTCCAGGCTCATTTCGGCCAACTGCGGATAAAACTTCTCCAGGGCCTTGCGTATGGCGTTATCCAGGGCGTTTACCGGACCGTCGCCCACGGCGGCGGTATGCTCGACGCGCCCCCCGACCTTGACCATTATGGTGGCCTCGGCCTGGGGTATCTCCCCTTCCTTGTTTTTCTGGTCGATGACCCGGAAGCCCAGCAGTTCGAAATATTTCTTGTGGGTGCCCAGAGCCCTGTTCATGAGCAGCTCGAAGGAGCCTTCCGCTCCGTCAAACTGGAAGCCCTGATTTTCCAGCTCCTTGATTTCCTGCAAAATCTGCAACACCACAGGGTCCTTGGAGTCTATGTCCAGACCGTACTGACGGGCCTTGTTGACAATGGTGCTCTTGCCGGACAGGTCGGAAACCAGAATACGCTGCACATTACCCACTTCCGAAGGCTGAATGTGCTCGTATGTCTCCGGGTTGCGCATGACCGCGCTGATGTGTATGCCGCCTTTGTGGGCGAAGGCGCTGCGCCCGACATAGGGCTGAAAGCGGTTGGGCTGCTTGTTGGCCAGTTCGTTGACAAAACGGCTGACTTCGAAAAGCTGGCCCAGACCATCGCTGACCTGACAGGGGCGCTTCATCTTCAAAACCAGGGCCGGGATGATGGAGCAGAGGTTGGCGTTGCCGCAACGTTCGCCCAAACCGTTTATGGTCCCCTGGACGTGAGTGGCTCCGGCTTCCACGGCGGCCAGAGAGTTGGCTACAGCCAGCTCGGCGTCGTTGTGGGAATGAATCCCCAGCCGCACTCCGGGGTGCCGCCGGGCCACTTCCCGGACTATTCCCGACAGTTCGCCGGTCAGAGTCCCGCCGTTGGTGTCGCAGAGAACCAGACAGTCGGCTCCGCCGGCCAGGGCGGCGTCGAGGGTGGCCATGGTGTATTCGGGATTGCGCTTGTAGCCGTCGAAAAAGTGTTCGGCGTCGTAGAAAATACTTTCCACCTGGGGCCGCAGATAGGCCAGGCTGTCCCGGATTATTTCCAGATTGCGGTCCAGGGTTATGCGCAGGGCATCCTTGACGTGAACATCCCACGACTTGCCCACCAAGGTCACCACCGAAGTACCGGCCTTGAGCAGGGCCTTGAGATTGGAATCAACCTCGGGCGTATTGCGGGGATTATGAGTGCTCCCGAAGGCGGTCACCTTGGCCCTCTTCAGCTCATAATCGCTCAGCCCTTTGAAAAAGGCCATATCGCGGGGGTTGGAACCAGGCCAACCCCCTTCGATATAATCCACGCCAAAGCGGTCGAGCCGCAAGGCTATGCGAATCTTGTCCTCGGCCGTGAAGTTTATATCCTCGGCCTGGGTGCCGTCTCTCAGCGTGGTATCGTAAACCTCAATGCGTTCCATTTACCTTGTCCAGTTCGAAGGCATCATGGAGGGCCTGAACGGCCAGTTCCGTGTATTTTTCGGTGATGACACAGGAGATTTTTATCTCGGAGGTGCTGATCATCCGAATATTAATGCCTTCGTTGGCCAAGGTCTGAAACATTTTGGTCGCCACGCCCGCATGGTTCTTCATACCGATGCCGATCAGGGAAACCTTGGCGATAGTGTCGTCGCCCATCACCGTTTCGGCGCCGATTTCCTCACCCACTTTGCGGACCAGGTTCATGGCCTTTTCGAAGTCGGCGAGAGGAACGGTGAATGTCACATCGGTCAGGCCTTTACCGCTGGCGCTGGTGTTCTGGATAATCATATCGACCACGATCCCGGCGTCGGAAACAGCGGCCAGAATCTTCGCGGCCATGCCCGGCTTGTCGGGAACCTTGGTGACGGTGATGCGGGCCTGTTTCTTGTCGTAAGCCACGCTGGAAACGATCATCTTCTCCATGCTATCGTTTTCAGGAACAATCATGGTTCCAATCTCCTCTGTTTGTGAATGACGAACATGAATAGGGACGCCGAATTTCTTGGCGAATTCGACAGACCTGATTTCAAGCACCTTGGCTCCCAGGCTGGCCATTTCCAGCATCTCCTCGTAGGAGACCTGGGGTAGTTTTCTGGCGCTGGAACAGACATTGGGGTCGGTGGTGTAAACGCCGCTGACGTCGGTAAAGATCTCGCAGACATCGGCTTTCAGAGCCGCAGCCAGGGCTACGGCCGTGGTGTCCGATCCGCCGCGTCCCAGGGTGGTGATGTTGCCGTTTCTGTCCAGCCCCTGAAAACCGGCCACGGCCACTATGTGCCCCTGTTGAAGTTCGTCGGTGATGCGGGTCGTGTCTATATCCAGTATTCGGGCCTTGCTGTGCAGGTCATCGGTGATGATCTTGGCCTGAAAACCCAGCAGGGAACGGGCTTCGCACCCCAGAGACTGGCAGGCCAGACAGAAGAGGGAGACCGATACCTGCTCACCCGTGGATATGAGCACATCCACTTCGCGAGGATCCGGCAGGCTGACCATTTCCCTGGCCAATCCGAGCAGACGGTCGGTCTCTCCAGCCATGGCCGACAGGACCACGACCACATCGTTTCCCTTTTCTCTCTCCCGGATGACCCGCTTGGCCACCCGCCGGATCAGTTCTATGCTTCCAACGGAAGTCCCGCCGTACTTTTGGACAACTAAAGCCATACTATTTCTAACTCCTCCATCAAGACCAACCGTTTTTGATTTTCTGGACTATATAGTCAAACTCAACACCAATACTCCCGAAGACAGCCGTCCGGCCGCCCTGTTTGTCGACAGTGAGTTTGATTTCTAATCGGGGGCGGGGCAGGTAGTCAACAATATTTTCCGCCCATTCCACTACTGTTATACCATTAGTGCAAAAGTACTCGTCAAGACCGGAAAGTAAAAATTCTTCGCCTTCCAGACGGTAGACATCCAAATGATACAAAGGCACCCGCCCCGGATACTCATGGGCCAGGGTATAACTGGGGCTGACGACCGGACATTCGGCCGGCACGCCGAGCCCCCCGGCCAGTCCCTGGGTCAGACAGGTCTTGCCGGCTCCCAGCCGCCCGAACAGAGCCAGAACCACCCCGGCGGGCAGTGTTTCGCCGAGCAGAAATCCCAGGCGGCGGGTGTCTTCCGGTCCGGGCAGATGCAGAGTAAGTTCCATGGCCCCTTCTTAACGCAGCAATGATCGGATGATGTCCAGTTTGCCGACCAGTCCGACCAGCTTACCGTCCTTGACCACCGGTATGGTGTGGACATTCTTCTCGGTCATAATGGTCGCCACATCTTCCAGCGGGTCTTCGGGGGCGACAGTTATGACCTTGCGGGACATTATTTCTCCGACTGAGCGGCCGGCTATCTTGTTCAGTTCGGTCTTGAATTTATCTGTGCCGCCCAGGTAGATGACCCAGTCAAAAAGGGTCACGGCCGTGGGTATGTGTAGATTCTTATTCTGGGCGACCAGGTCGCTCTGGGAAACCACGCCGACCAGTTGGCCGTTTTCATCCAGCACCGGCACGCCGCTGATATTGTCGCGGGAGAGTATCCCGGCCAGTTCCCTGATGCCGGTTTCCGGCGTAACGGTGATTAGTTCGGTCGACATTATTTCGGCTACTGTCAGACCCATTTCACGACTCCTTTCCCATCCGGCGGCCGCCAGCGGCCCGGGATGGCCGACAACATTTCAGCCTGGTTTCAGCCGACGAAGCTGCTCCACAGACCGGGCAGCCAGGCCAGGAGGTCGGAGGCCAGTATGCCTACCGGTCCCTTGGCGGCGGCCGCCTTGTCCGCGGCCAGGCCGTGAACGAAGACGCCCAGGCGGGCGGCGTCCAGAGGGGTCAGGCCCTGCGCTATGAGGCCCGCGACCATACCGGTCAGAACGTCGCCCATGCCGCCGGAAGCCATATGCGGGCCGCCGGTGGTGTTGAGAAAAAGGCGGCCGTCCGGAGCGGCGATTACGGTCCGGTATCCTTTCAGAACCACAATGACGCCGTGCTCTGCGGCGAAAGATGAGGCTGCGCCGAGGCGGTCGGCCTGAATCTGTTCCGTGGTCAAACCGGTCAGTCGAGCCATTTCTCCCGGATGGGGAGTCAGGACTATTTCCCGGCGGGCTTTTTTGAGGACTGCGGTTTCAGCGGCCAGGCTGTTCAAACCGTCGGCATCGATGACCATGGGCAATTCCGCCTGCTCGACCAGGGCGCGAACCAGACGGCGGCTGCCTTTGCGGTCCGTAATTCCGGGTCCCAGGGCCAGAACGGATTTTCCCCCGGCCAGTTCCAGAACGCGGTTCAAGGCTTCTTCGTCCAGATAGCCGGGGTCAGATTCCGGCAGAGGCTCGGTCATGACTTCGGTGACCTTGGCTTCCAATACTGGATTCAGACTGGCCGGTCCGGCCAGGGTGACCAGGCCTGCCCCGGTCCGGGCGGCGGCCAGGGAAGCCAGGGCGGCGGCCCCGGTCTTGCCGGTGGACCCGGCCACGACCAGGACGTGGCCGTAACGGCCCTTATGCCCGTCATTGGCCCTGTGGGCGAGAAGACCGGCCAGGGTTTCCTCCAGAACGAGTTCCCGGTCGGGAGCGGCTTCAGCCAGAACATGAGGCGGAATACCAATATCAACCACCTTGAGGCGGCCGACCAGCCCCTCGCCGGGCGGGAGCATTAGCCCTATCTTGGGCAGGCCGAAGGTGACGGTGAGGTCGGCGCGCACGGCCGCGCCGAGGATGCGGCCGGTGTCGGAATCCAGGCCGGAGGGGATGTCCACGGCGATTACAGGCAGGTTTGACCTGTTCAGATTTTCTATGACAGAACGGTACAGGCCGCGAACCTCGGAATTCAATCCGGTTCCGAGGATGGCATCCACCACCAGTTCCACACCGGCCAGATCCAGCCGGTCCAGACGCTCATCCTGGTCGATCTCGACAAGTTCCAACCCCATTTTAAGGGCTACTTCAAGGTTGATCCGGGCATCGCCCCGGACCTGTTCACGCTGGCCCAGCAGAAAAACCCGGACCAACGCGCCCCAGCCGTGAAAAATGCGGGCCATGACGAACCCGTCGCCGCCATTGTTGCCCCGGCCGCAGAGCACGGCGACTTTCCTTCCGGCCAGTTCGCCGAAGTGTTCACGGGTCAGGACGGCGGCTCCACGGCCGGCGTTCTCCATCAGAACGACTCCGGGCAGACCGCATTCCTCGATGGTCTTGCGGTCCAGGCGTCTCATTTCCTCGGCGGTGCAAAGCTTCATATCACACCTCGACAATCACAAAGGCCTGGGCGAACCCGCCTTCATCGGTCAGGGAAACATGACAGGCCGAGATTCCGATCCTGCGGGCCGCCGCTTCGGCTGTCCCCTTGAGAGAAAGCGACGGCTTGCCCCGCTGGTCGTGGACCACCTCGATGTCCCGCCAGAGCAGGTCAGCTCCGCGCAGGCCCAGCCCTACAGCCTTGGAGAAAGCCTCCTTGGCCGCGAAACGCATGGCCAGGCAGGAGGCCGGGTCGAAACGGGAGCGGCAAGCTTCGACCTCGGCCGGGGTGAAAACACGCTGTTCGAAGCGTTCTCCCCACCGTTCCAGGGCTTGGGCTATCCTCTGGACCCTGACCAGATCCGTGCCGACGCCGTAGATCATGCCTTTATGGCTACCGCCCCTTGATGAGGGCGACCATGTCGCCGACAGCCCGGTCCAGACCGACCAGCACTGAGCGGGAGATGATGCTGTGCCCTATCGAATATTCATCTATCTCGGACAGGCCGACGAAGGGCTGAATATTAAAATAATTCAACCCGTGCCCCAGGTTTACCCGCATTCCCAGAGCCGATGCCTTCTTGACCCCGGCCACGATCTGACGGAACAGGGTCACGGCCTCGGCCTCGCTTGCGGCGTCGGCGTAGTGGCCGGTGTGAATCTCCACGAAATCCGCGCCGACCTCCTTGGCTGCCTGTATCTGGGCGTCTTCGGCATCGACAAAAAGACTGACCGGTATGCCGCCATCGTGCAGTATCTTCACGGCCCTGGCCATCTGCTCTTTCTGGCCGACCACGTCCAGACCGCCTTCGGTGGTCAGTTCCTGGCGTTTTTCCGGAACCAGGCAGGAGATGGAGGGCTTGATTTCCAGAGCTATGCCCAGCATCTCGTCCGTGGCCGCCATTTCCAGATTCAATTTGGTTTTGACGGTCTGCCTGAGCAGCCGCACGTCGCGGTCCTGGATGTGACGGCGGTCTTCACGCAAATGGACGATAATACCTTCGGCGCCCGCCATTTCGGCCATGGCCGCAGCCGTGACCGGGTCAGGTTCAATGCCGCCGCGGGCCTGCCTGACGGTAGCCACATGATCAACATTGACAATCAGTTTAGCCAAAGCAGCCTCACTTGTTTGGATATGGAGAAACATTCAGGGCCGAGGACCGGCGAAACTCCCGGAGAGCAATCCGGCCCCCAGACCAAACATCGACAGCAGATGCCCCGCCACGGCCTTTCGGCCGGGTCCTTGTCGGTACCGTCTTGGCCCCCAGAGCCAAAACGGACGGACATGCCTGTGCCGTAAACAGAGTCGTTATGCCGGGTAGATTAGAAGGCCCTGGAAAAAAACGCACCTGGCCGAATCGCCAAGTGCCTTTGGTAACTCTACGAATTTTCGGCGGTCCTAATAACCCAACATCCGCCACAATTCCATGGTCTTGGCTTCCATGCGGGCTGCGTCTTCCTCGGAATCCACATGGTCGTACCCGACCAAGTGGAGGATACCATGGATTAAATAGAATGCCAACATTTCTTCCGTGGTGTATCCGTAATCCACCGCCTCGCGGGCGACCGTGTCCACGGAGATGACCACATCCCCCAGGAGGCCGGGAACAACCTCGGCGAAATCGCCTTCCTGCATGGGAAAAGAGATGACGTTGGTCGGTCCTTCATGTCCGAGGTATTCCTCGTTCAGACGGGCTATTTCTACGTCGTCGACCAGAACCAGGGAGAGTTCGGCCTCAGGATATTCCAAGGCGTTTAAGATCTTCTTTGCCTGAGCCTTGATCCGTTCGCGCTTTATCTCCAGATTCTTTTGACGATTGCTTAGACTGATTTTCATTGGCTGCCTTGTTCCTCGAAGCGCTTTCCTTGGCCGCGCTCTCGGGATATTCGATCCGGCGGTGAAAAATACCGGTCAATATCTTGTTAAAAGTTCGGGCGATGAAGTGGAGGTCCTTCAGGGTCAGTTCACACTCATCCAACTGGCCGTCGGAAAAAATATTGTTGATGATCTTCTGGACCATGCCCTGAACCCTCGACGGGGTGGGTTCGGCCAGGGTCCGGCTGGCCGCCTCGACGGCGTCGGCCAGCATGACCAGTCCGGCTTCCCGGGTCTGGGGCTTCGGCCCCGGATACCGGTAGTCCTCTATGTTGATCTCCGGTTGATCTTCAGTCCGGCTGTTTTTGGCTTTCTGGTAAAAATAGGCGATAAGGCTGGTGCCGTGGTGCTGCTGGATTATATCAATAATTTCCCGGCTCAGATTGTTCTGGCGGGCCAGTTCCACGCCGTCCTTGACGTGGGAAATCAGTATCAGGCCGGACAGGGAAGGCGCCAGCTTCTCGTGTTTGTTCTGGCCGGAACCCTGGTTTTCCACGAAGTAGAGGGGCTTTTTCATCTTGCCCAGATCGTGGTAATAGGCGCTGACCTTGGCCAGCAGGGGATTGGCTCCAATCGCCTCGGCCGCGGCCTCGACCATGGCCCCGACGATGACGCTGTGATGGTAGGTCCCCGGGGCCTGCACCATGAGTTCCCTCAGAATGGGGCGGTCCAGATTGGCCAGTTCCAGCAGCTTGATATCTGTGGTGTATTTAAAGGCCATTTCGAAAAAAGGCAGCAGTCCGGTGGCCAGGATGCCGGCCAGGACTCCGCCTATCATGCCTGCCCCCAGATCGCTGATAGTGCCCCAGCCGACCAGGGATTGCTCCAGCAGACTCAGGGAAAGAATAGCCGCCACGTTGACCAGGCCGACCACGGCTCCGGCCCTGATGACCGCTCCACGCTCCCTGACCCGGACGACTTCGGCCAGACCGGTTATGCCGCCGAGAAAGAAGTACAGGAACAGAGGGAGGCTCTGATCGAGAAGGAGGGCGGACAGGGCGGCGGCGATGATGGAAAAGATGATGCCCGGACCGGCCCCGAGAAAAGTTGTCGCCAGCATGCCCCCGGCGGCTACCGGGGTCAGATAGAGAATAGTGTTGCTGGTCATGACGGAAAGTCCGCGATCCAGGGCCGCCCCCACCAGAGAGGAGGCAAAGACCAGGAGCAGGACTATGAGCAGCAGAGACGTCAGAAAGAGAAAATCACGGTTCCGGACATGGGAATGCCTGGTTATCCTGAAACCCACCATGTAGGTGACCACAAGGAAGAGCATGACCACCAGGAAGAGTCCGCCGGCCTGGGAGAGCCAGTCCACCTGATCGGCTTCCTTGGCCAGGGCCTCCAGCTTCCAGAGGCCTGTTTCATCCACCCTCTCCCCTTCCCTGACGATTATCTCCCCGCGTTTGACCTGAAAATAGACAGGGGCCACGGCCTGGACGGCATCCTGGCGCCTGATTTCCGTTTCCTGACGGTTTATGGTCAGATTGGGACTGATAACAGCCTGGGCAACAGCCACAATGGCCTTTATCTGAGGAACTTCCAGGTCATCCCTGTACAGGAGCGCCCGTTCCATGATCTTGCGCCGGGCCTCTTCCAGGCTGGGGAAGACATCCAGGTAGGGCACAACTTCTTCCGACTTGTCGTAAAGGCGGCGGACCGTTACTCCGTGTGGGTTCTGCTCCAGCAGAGACATTCTTTCGGCGGCTATGCCCCGGTTGAGTATCTCCGAAACCAGGGAGATTGTGGTGCGCTCAAGCTCGACGGAAAACTCGCCCTCCATAAGGGCCTGGAAGGTCTTACTGTCCTCGGCAAGATTAAAGTTGGCCTGAAAATCATCCTCCAACTGGTCCAGCATGGTCTGGTCAGGCCTCAAGGCCGTGGCCGGCACGTGAAAAGCTGGGCTGGACAGGGGATGGGTGTTCAGGATGGCCCGGCCGCGGGAAAAAAGCACGTGAATCCTCTCGGCGGCTCTTTCGTCGGCCATGTCGTCCAGGTCATAAACGGACGGAGAATCGCGGCGTGCGGCCTGGCGCTTTTCCAGCGTGGCCAAACGGTCCAGGACCATGAGATCCTGGTCGGCCCGGATGTCCCGGTCGGCCAGGTCGCCCACGGTCAGTTTGATGTCCGTGGAAGGCGTGGACGGCAGTATGAGCAGGACAGCGGTCAGCGCCACCAGCATACCCAGTCCGAGCCTGAGGATATAGGGATTATTGATCCGGCTGGCCGGTTTGGCACAGGAACGGCCGGAAGTGGGCTTTTTACGGACGCCCGGGAAGTTCAAAAATAGCCGGCTGACTTTTTTTTCATGTTCTCCAGCCATATTCCCTTACTCCCCGTTTGCCCGGACAGCGGCCATGGATGACCGGCTGCTTTCCAGTTTGTCGTATGCCTTGATTATTTCTCTGACCAGCCGATGGCGCACGACATCTCTTTCGGAAAATTCGACGATGCTTATGCCTTCGATATCATGCAGAATGCACTTGGCTTCGACCAGACCGGAAGCCTTGCCGTTGGGCAGGTCGATCTGAGTGATATCTCCGGTGATGACGGCCTTGGAGGAAAATCCGAGTCTGGTCAGAAACATCTTCATCTGCTCGGTGGTGGTGTTCTGAGCCTCATCGAGAATGACAAAGGAATCGTTGAGGGTCCTGCCGCGCATGAAGGCCAGGGGGGCTACCTCTATAACTCCGCGAGTCAGCAGACGGGTGACCTTTTCAAAATCCATCATATCGTGAAGCGCATCATATAACGGACGCAGGTAGGGGTTGACCTTCTCGGCCAGGTCCCCAGGCAGAAAACCGAGCTTCTCGCCTGCTTCCACCGCCGGCCTGGTCAGAATAATCCTGTTGACCTGGCCCGAAACCAGAGCACCCACGGCCATGGCCATGGCCAGATAGGTTTTGCCCGTGCCGGCCGGTCCCACGCCGAAGACTATGTCCTGATCGCGAATGGCTTCTATGTACAGCTTCTGGCTGAAACTTTTGGGTGTGATGACCCTCTTGCTGGACGTTATGAAGACCGTGTCCAGAAATATGTCTTTGAGGCTGACCGGTTCTCCGGAGGTGACGATGCGCAGGGCATAGTCCACATCCTGGGAGTATATGGGATAGCCTTCCTTAATTATTTCGTAGAGTTCCGTCAGCACACGTCGGGCCACGGAAACGTCCGCCGGATCACCCTGCAGGCTGATGGTTGTCCCCCGGCAATGGAGGCGCAGCCCTATTTCCTTTTCGATGAGCTTGAGGTATGAGCCCCGCTCTCCGAAGAGGGATCGGGCCAGGGCCGGGTCGGCGAAAGTTATCTGATCGGCCCGGCCGACAGAATTTTCATCGTTTTTTTTATTCAAAGGGCTGAGCCCCTTCACCCATAACTTGGACAACGACCCGCCGTTCCCGGGGCCGATTGTCGAAATCCAGCAGGACTATCTGCTGCCAGGTCCCCAGGGTCAGACTCCCGTCCATCACCGGAATGCCGAGGGAGGGTTTGAGCAGGGCCGCCCGGACATGGGAGTACCCGTTGCCATCACCCCAACGCAGATCGTGTTCGTAATTGTCGGCCATGGGGGCCAATTTTTCAATGGCCCGGACCAAGTCCCGGAGAACCCCGCTTTCGTACTCGATGGTGGTCAGCGCGGCGGTGGACCCGGGAACAAAGACCACCAGCAGCCCGTTTTGAACTCCGCTCAACCGCAATCGCTCCTGAACCTGATCGGTCAGGTTGAGGATATCGGTGTCGGCTGATGTTTCCACTAGGAGTTCGAAATTCTTGACCAACATGCCAGAGAAAGCCATGTTCCGCTAGTTAGCACAGTCCTTTCGGACAGTGCAAGCGTAATCATTCCCAAGTCAACCGGGCGATTTATACTTATACTCTTAAAATATTTAGTAAATACACTTAAATACCTTGACGAAACCCTATGTTTTTGCTAAGAATGGCGGGGAAAGATCAAGGCAGGGTGTCAGAATGAACGGCTTGGATATAGCCTTTTTCATAGTATTGTTCTTCTTTTTCCTCCGGGGCATATTCCGGGGGTTTGTCAAGGAAGCAGCCGGTATTTTCGGCTTGTTCATCGGGTTTTTCGCCGCCTCCAATTACTACCCTGTCATTGCCGATCAGGCTAAAAACTTCATGCACAACGAAAGTTACCGGGAGGTTCTGGCCTTTCTGGTCATATTCATCGTCGTCTTTTTCCTGATCGGACTTCTCGGGCTCCTGCTCGACAAGCTGGTGAAGCTGACCGTGTCCGTGGTGGCCAACGGTCTTCTGGGCGCGGCCATCGGAATTCTCAAAGGTGCGGCTCTGGCCTGCGTTGTCCTCATGGTGGTCACGGCTTTCATCCGGGAAGACACGCCCTTTTTCCGGGATTCCATCACCTGGCCCTATCTGCGCTACGCGACCAACACTATAAAGGAGATCGTTCCGGCCGACCTGAAACAGTCGCTGGAAGCCAATCTGCCGGAAAAACTTCAACCCATGGTTCCCGACCTGCCGCAGGGCGAGTCTCTGGATCCTCCACCCTGGAAACCGGCTTTGCCCGGTTCAAAGGAGCCTGCGGCTCCGGCCTGGCCTGATTCCAATAAGCAATAGTCATGACTGAAAAAGAATTTTCCTCACTGGAACGCCTGCGCCGCGTTCTGGACAGACTCTTGGACCCCAAGGACGGTTGTCCCTGGGATTTGAAGCAGACTCCCTCCTCCGTCCGCGGGTACCTGCTGGAAGAGACCTATGAGCTTCTGGATGCCATAGAGGCCGGGGACTCGGCAGGTATCAAGGAAGAACTCGGGGACTGCCTCTTCATTCTCTGCTTCCTGGCCCGTTTTTATGAACAGGATGGTCTTTTTAGCGTCAACGACGCCCTGGATACAGCCGCCGCCAAGTTGATCGCCCGTCACCCCCATGTCTTTGCCGACGGACGGAAGCTCAACAACGACGAGGAAGTCAAGACTCAGTGGCACGAGATAAAGCGGCAGGAAAAAAAGGGAGCGCTGCTGCAGAGCGTACCGAAAAACATGCCTGCTCTGATGAGGGCCCACCGCCTGACCGAGAAGGTCGGCAAGGTCGGCTTCGATTGGCCGGACCCCGCCGCTGTGCTGGAAACACTGGAAGAGGAAATAGCTGAATTCAAGCAGGCCTGGCAGGGGGGCAACCAGGAACGGATAGGGGACGAGCTTGGCGACATACTCTTCACAGTGGCCAATCTGTCCCGTCACCTCAAGGTCAACGCTGAAGAAGCCCTGACCAGGACCAACAACCGTTTCCAACGCCGGTTCGATTATGTGGAGGAGCGTTTGACAGGGATGGGCAAGACTCTTGAGGAGGCTTCCCTGGGGGAAATGGACGAGTTGTGGGCGGAAGCGAAGTCCAGGGAGTCTTGAGGCTCAGAAACGCCCCGGCCTGACCCAGCGGCTCAACCGGCGCAGGGAGTCGGTTTTGGATTTGATCCGGCGAATCTGATCCAGTTCCGGCAGCAATTCTCCTGCCGGCGATTTCTCCCGAGTTTCTCCCGGTTCGCCTTTGTCAGGCCTGGAATCCGTCACAGAGTCTTTGACCTGCCTGAATTCACGGACGGCCTTGCCCAGGCCTTCGCCGAGGGCCGGCAGTCTTTTGGCCCCGAAGACCAGAATCACCACGGCCAGAATCAAGGCCAATTCCCACACGCCAAGACCAAACATAGGAAGTTTATCCTTTCTCCTAACTATTTATATTATCATTACGTTTTTTTTAAAGCAATCATTGACATCTCGGCGCACGGCCGCCCTTCCGGGCTTTATTCTTGACTTTTTCCGATTTATCAGACTAAAATCAGTGCTTCAAACGTAATAATTCATCAACAAACGAGAGGGGGTGCGAGGTAAATTATGGGTAAAAAAGTGTTGATCCTGGCGACTCTCACCGCGTTCCTGGCCGTAGTTTTCGGCGCGGGATTGCTTATGGCCGCCGATTCTCCGGAAAACGTGACTATCCACGAGGAAAAATTCGGGGAATACAAAAAGGGACCGGTTGAGTTCACCCACGGCAAGCACGCCAAGGAGCACGGAGTGGCTTGCGCTCAGTGCCACCACAAGTATGACGGCGGGCAGAACGTTTGGAAGGAAGGCGATCCGGTCGAAAAATGCAGCGCTTGCCACGATGTCAAAGAGAAGAAGGGCAACGTGGACAAGTTGCAGAATGCTTTCCACAAAAACTGCAAGGATTGTCACAAGGAGCTGGGCAAAGGTCCTCACAAGAAGTGCAACGAGTGCCACAGCGAAAAATAGTGCACCAATCATCATAGATGCTTAAGGCCCGCCTTACGGCGGGTCTTTCTTCGGAACGTAAAAACGCCGGCAGTCTCTGACTACCGGCGTTTTTATCAAAATCCTGCGAAGCGCAGCAGTCCGAGATTAGACCTCGGTGACCGTGATGGCGCCTTCTTCACAGACTTCCACGCAGCTTTCGCAACCGAGGCACTCGTCCATATTGACGGGCTCAGCCTTGCCGTCCACCATTTCGTAGACGTCCACAGGGCAAACCTCAACACACTGCTCGTCACCAACACACTTGTCTTTGTCAACTTCTACTTGCCAGCCCATGAAAATCCTCCTTCTAGTTTATTCAATACTTCTTGGCATCGATTTTCCCGGCAATCCTCACAGATGCTGCCGGGGATTGAACATTATGAAGCGTCCCCTGGTCGGGTGGCCGCAGCCAACGCCGCAATGTTGGTCAGAATAACTTCCCTGGTCGCCGCGTTCACAGACTTGGACCGATAGCCGCCCGGACTCAATTTTCTTCGGGGTGGGCGGCATCAGGAACACTCGAATTCCCCTTTTCGCGGCCTCACACCGCAAGTAGCCTGACCTATACCGCACGGTCCTTTTACATGTCAAGAAAAAAAGGGGGCTGGAAATACCACGGAATAAGCTGATTTAATTTACTTTTTCTGCCGAAAGCCCCCTATGGGGACGCCTCGCGGCAACGGAGATATGCAATTGACCGGACTTTTTCAGGCCTTTTCACCGGCTATTTGCGCCAGGGACGACCTGGCTGACTCCCCGACGGTCAAATCCAGCAAATGCCCATCCTGGTAAAACCGCCAGTTCGAGGTATCCAGGGAGAGGCGTTGCAGTTCCCTTTCCGCCGCCCCATAGCCCAGCCGCCCTATAGCCCAGCAGGCTGTTCCTCTGACCGCCGGGTCTCGGTCTTGCAGACATTCCATCAGCATGGGACCAGTATCTTTCACCAGATCCGGACGGACTGGCGCCACCCGGCCGATGGCCCAGGCCACGCCCTGACGAAAAACCGGCAATTCCATGGCGGAGATCACCAAAGGGAAAAAGTCTTCCACCAGATCGGGATCGTTGGCGCAGATCTCCCCCAAGGCCTGAGGTGCGGTCCAGCCGATGCTTCCTGAATCGTCGTTCATGGTGTAGACGAGCCGGCCGATGATGCTTTCCAGCGCATAGGGATCGGCCTCGGCCACCCAGCCCAGAGCCTCCACGGCCCGCCACCGGACCAGTTCGTCCTGATCGAAAATCAGACGGTTCAGAGCCGTAACTACACGACGGTCATCTTCCAGCAGATCCAGCAGGGATTTCCTGTCACGCTCGATCAGCATAGCCCTGACAGCGGATTTAAGAGACATCCGGTTCCTTCTCCTTTCCGCTTTCCCGCTCACGGCGGTATTCCAGAGCCCTGGCCAGCAGAGCTTCAGCCCACCTTGTCGTCCCCAGAGCGTGGAGATGGGTGTAGGTCCCGAGGACATTATTGAACACAAGCCCATCCCGTCCCTTATCGAAACCGAAGCCCCTTTTGACCTTGAAAACCAGGTTTATCCGCTCAGGGTCGTAATCCACCGGCCGCGAATAATGAAATTCATGGCCGACCAATTCCCGTCCTTCTTCGTAGAACGGATTAGGACGATCCGCCTGGACCAGAGTGTACCCATGCCCCTGAGGCCGCTTTTCCAGACCAAAGGTGACCGGAAATACGCCGGCCATGGGGTATTTTCGCCCTTCCAGCAGGAGCGCTTCGCCCAGGTACATCAGTCCCCCGCATTCCGCATAGATCGGCAGGCCTGCCCGGGCAGCCTCTCTTATGGAAGTTCTCAAGCCCACGTTGCCTGCCAGAATCTCGGCATGAGTCTCCGGAAATCCCCCGCCGAGATACAGACCATCCAGTCCGGGCAGGGAAACAGAATCCAGCGACGAGATATTGATTATTTCGGCGCCAAGTCTCTGCAGAACCTCAAGATTCTCCGGATAGTAGAACTGGAAGGCCGAATCCATCATCACGCCCACCCGTATGGGCCTTGATGAGATCGGACTAAGTCCGGGCCACATGTCGCTGCCGTCATCATCCAGTTCCGGGGCCGAAGCAGCCGCCTGCCAGAGACGGTCGAGGTCCAGGTTTTCGCAGGCCATTTCGGCCAGGACATCGAGGACGTGCTTGACGCCGGGATGTTCCTGGTGCGGAACCAGCCCCAGGTGGCGTTCCGGCATATCCTGGTCCTTGACTCTGGGCATGGCTCCCAGCACCGGCACGCCGGTGTAGTCCTCGATGGCGGACTGTACCAGCTTTTTCTGCCGGTTGGTGGCCACTTGATTAAGTATAACCCCGGCCAGATTCACCTCCGGGTCGAAGTGGCGGCAGCCCATAACCACGGCGGCCAGGGTCCTGGTGACCTTGGTGCAGTCCAGCACCAGAACCACGGGAGAACAGAGCATTTTGGCCAGTTCGGCTGTGGAATAGGTCCCGGCCAGATCGGTGCCGTCATAGAGGCCCCGGTTGCCTTCGACCACGGCGGCGGCGTTTTCCGAGCGGGTGCGCCGGGCGAAGGATAGTCTTATCTGTTCCCGGCTCATCATATATGGGTCCAGATTATAACACGGCCTCGCGGCCGCCTGAGCCAGCCAGCCTGCGTCTATATAATCGGGGCCTTTTTTAAAGGGGATGATGGCCCGGCCCTGTCTGCTCCAGGCGGAGATCAGGGCCAGGGAAAGCGTGGTCTTGCCGCAGCCGCCTTTAAGAGCGGCCACGACCAGGCGCGGACAGGAGCGTTTCACTCTTCTTCCGCCGGAATTTCCAGCCAGCTATGCCCGGCGTAGCTGTAGATCAGTTTGCCTTCGGAGGTCAGTTCCGAGATGGCGGATTTGACCTCATGCTTATCAACGCCCAGAGACCTGGCCAGTGTCCTGGCCAGGTCAGTGGGCTTCAGTTTCTTCTGGCTATGAGCCACCATCTCGAAGACTTTTTGTTTCAAGTCTTCGTGATCCATATTATCAGTCGGTGAAGCGGAACTGAGTGCTGCTTCTCCAGGTGGTCATGGCGAAACGGTAATCATCAATGTGGTGAGTAGTGAATTCAAAACCCACCAGTTTGAACCAGGTTTCCCAGCCTATCCGCTGAATCCACTCGCCGTAACGTTCGTACGGACGGGCGCCGTCGGCATAGACTTCGACCATCTTTTTGATGGCGTCGACGGTTTCAGGCCAACGCGGCGGCGTGTTGGGCAGGAAGGGCACGGCCAGCTTGGAGAACATGGGCATGGACCGTGCGTTGGAAACCTTGCCGCCAACCCACAGAGCCACGCCGTCGCCCTGGGGGTCAGCCAGAGGCATGGCCGGGCACATGGTGTAGCAGTTGCCGCAGAACATGCAGCGGTCGGCGTTGACCTGCAACGATTTGACCTTCTCGCCCTTTTCGTCTTCGAAGTTGTAGGGCTTGATGGCCGCGGTCGGGCAGGCGGCGATGGTTGTCGGGATCTCGCAGACGTTCAGCAGACGGTCATGCTCGATCAGGGGGGGCTTCCTGTGAACGCCCAGGATCGAGATGTCGGAGCAGTGAACGGCGCCGCACATGTTCAGACAGCAGGCCAGGGAAATGCGAACCTTGGCCGGCAGTCTTTTGTCGTGGAAGTATTCCGCCAGTTCGTCCATAACAGACTTGACGATACCGGAGGCATCGATGGCCGGGGTGTGGCAATGGACCCAACCCTGGGTATGGACGATGTTGGTAATGCCGGCGCCGGTGCCGCCAATGAGGTGGCCGTCAGCCTTCAGCCTGGCCTTGAGGGGCTCCAGCTTGGACTGGTCGGCGACCATGAACTCCACGTTGTTACGGGTGGTGAAACGCAGGGTGCCACCGCAGAATTCATCGGCAATAGCAGCCAGGTCCCGGATGTGGAGAGTGGTCATCAGACGGGTGGCGGCTATACGCACAGTGAAGACGGTAGCGCCGGTTTCCGTAACATGTTTCAGAACGCCGGGTTCCAGCTCTTCGTGGTACAGCCATTTGCCGTAGTTGTCTTTTATATAATCGGGCCACATGGTGTCATATTTCGGCGGCCCAATGTCGGTAATGCGATCTTTCATAACTTCAGACATGTTCATTTACCTCCTATTAGGCCTGGTGCCGCGAACGGTACTCTTCGACACTGCGCTCCCAACCGCCCTCGACTTCTTCTTCTCTGAAGAAGATGTAAGGGTTGGAACGGGGTTCCTTGACCATCTGCGGAATGGGATCCAACTCAACCGCTTCCAGGAAAGCCCGGTAGCCCAGCCGCTGAATCAATTCACCGACGCGCTCACGGTTCTTGCCTTCTTCATCCCACCAGTCCCAAAGCTTTTCGATAAAGTCCTTCAATTCGCGGTATTGATCTTCCACTTCCTCGGCGCTGCCATCCAACTTCAGGAAGGGGATGACAACGGCACCCATCTGCGCGCCTTCCAGAATCGGAGCCTTGGCGCCAAGCAGGATGGTCGCACCGGTGTCCGTCCCGGGCCGCAGGGCCTTGGGCATGACGTTGATGCAGTGCATACAACGGGTGCAGTTCTTGTTGTCGATGGTCAGGGTGCCGCCCTCGTAGGTGATGCACTTGGTGGGGCAGAGACCGACGACATGTTTTTCAATATTGAATCCGGCATCAGCGTATTTCTTGATTTCGTCCTGATTGATGCGGATGTCGTCACGCCAGGTGCCGATGATGGAACAGTCGGCGCGGGCGATGGAAGCCACGCAGTCGTTGGGACAGCCGGAAATCTTGAATTTAAACTTGTAAGGCCAGGCCGGACGGTGCATTTCATCCTGATAGGTCATGGTCAGGCTGTAGCAGAGGTCCTGGGTGTCGATACAAGCCCATTCGCAGCGAGCCTTGCCCACGCAGCAGCTCGGGGTCCGCAGAGCGGAACCGGAACCGCCCAGGTCGAAACCAGCTTTGGCCAGGTCGGCGAAGCAGGGTTCCAACGCTTCCGTACGGCATCCCAGGAAGACGATGTCGCCGGTGGAGCCGTGCATGTTGGTGATTTTGCTGCCGTGTTTGTCCCAGATGTCGCACAGGGTGCGCAGAGCCTTGGTCGAATAGAACTTGCTCGCGGGCTGATTGACACGCATGGTGTGGAAATGCTCAACAGCGGGGAACATGTGGGGCGAGTCGGAATAACGACCGATAACGCCGCCGCCGTAACCGAACACGCCGACGATGCCGCCGTGTTTCCAGTGGCCGACCTTCTGCTTGTAGGACAGTTCCAACTGGCCCAACAGGTCGTTGGCCGTGTCACTGTTGCCTTCGTTGGCCGCCCGCTTCAAGTCCTTGACGAAACTTGGCCAAGGCCCCTTTTCGAGCTCATCCAGCAGAGGAGTCTGATGAGTTAATGGCATAGCTACCTCCAGTTTTGAATTACATGATCACGCGAACCGGGCACAAACCCGGTTGTTTGCCCTATCTCAAACCTGCCAATACCCGCAAGTGCGGCGCAGACTGTCGACCGGACCCTTCCAGCCATATTCCGTTCAGTTTTTCACGAAGGCCCACCGATATTCAAATCAGATGAAGCCGGTGTCCGCCTGTATGGAAAACTCCGGAATTAAACAAGAACTCGCCGCAAAATACAGGGATTGATTATAATTTTGCCGCCAAATCTTGTCAACCAAAAACCAAAAATTCAGATACCCGGCACCGGTAAGCAGGCTTACCGGGACCAGGCTAATATCTCCAAATCGACAAAATCGAAACGGCCCCTGCCGCCACAAGCCGCTTTCCGGGCCCAAGCCCGTCCCCGGCGGCCTGCAGTCAGATTTAGAAGCTACCTTTAAAGATTTTCCGTATCGCGGGCGCCGGGCATCATATAGTAAGTAGTGCTGCCGCTGGACCAGGGCTCAATTTCGCCCTTCTCGATCATCTGCTGCACAACTTCCTTGATTTCCTTCTTCTTCAGGCCGATACCATGGGCGATATCGCTGAGATAATGCATCTTTTTGCTGCCGGATTTCTTTTCAAAAAAATCGAGAATCGCCTGTTTGATTTCCGCATCTTCCATTTGCCAATACCTCCGTGGAATTCAATTCCTGATTTGTGACCGTAACCCGACTATATGCCTTTGTTAAAACGAATGTCAAGGCGCTTGTCACTTTTTTTCACAAAACGTTGTCACGCTACAAGCGCCATCAGCAACCGCTGAATTTAAATAGCTTATTTACTTATTCTCCGACAACCTCGCCAGTTCAGCTCGAATCAGCTCGGCCTCCCTGCCGCGCCCCAAGCGCAGATAAAGATCATGAGCGTACTCCAGATAAGCCGAAGCCTCCCTTTCCCTTCCATTCGACTTGAAAAGATCGGCCAACCCGGCCAGGCCGAGAGCCATGCGCTCACGGTCGCCTATTTTTTCGGCACAGGTGACGAGCTCGCGGTAAGAGGCTTCCACCTCGTCCGTCCGCCCGACAGATTTATATATCGGGATGAGTTTGTCCAGAAAATAAAGCGCGCCAATCTTGTCTTCGGCCGAACGGCAGAGATTAAGGGCGGCTTCGAGAGAGGACCGGGCTTTTTTTTCGTCCCGCTGAGCCAGAGAGACATCGCCCAGACGGTCCAATATCCTGGCTTCGCCCTGGGGAGAGGCGGATCGGCGGTAGATATCCAGCGCCTCTTCAAAATAAGAGGCGACAGTCTCCCATTTTTCGCCAACCGCGGCCAGATCGCCCAGATCGGTCAGAACCTGGGCCAGTTCCATCGTCTGCCCGGTCTCCCGGCAGACATCCCGGGACTGCCCCCAGAAATCCTCGGCCGCGTCATAAACCTTTTCCTTGAAATAGATGGAGCCTATCCCGTACAGGGCGGCAGCCTCGGCCGCCCGGTCGCCGTCCTCGCGGGCTTCGTCCAGGGCGTCCTTAAGCTCCTCCATCTTTTCGTAATTACTCATATCCGTCCCTAAGCCCTGGCCGCCTCGATCTTTCGGCCCACTTCCGGGTCCACGGGGTATTCCAGGCTGGCGGCTTCCCGGTAATACCGGCTGGCCGTTTCCGCATCACCCTGTTCAAAACAGGCCAAGGCCATATTGTAATGGGCCAGGGCGAAGCCGGGGTTCTGATCGATAATCTGCCGGTACTGTTCCTTGGCCGCTTCCAGATCGCCCTGCTCGGAACGTATCCGGGCCAGGGAGAGCCGGGCGGGAATGATGGCGGGATTCATTTCCAAGGCTTTGGTAAAGGCCTCGGCGGCCTCTTCCAGCCGTCCCTGGAGCATGCGGGCGAAACCGATGTTATTGTGGGCCAGGGTGGCGCGAGGATTGATGGCCAGGGCCTTTTCATTCAGGCTCACGGCCTCGTCCAGCCGTTCCTGCCGCAGGTAGAGCCCCCCCAGGTTTATCATGGCTTCGACCATGTCCGGTTGCAGGTCCAGGGCCATTTGAAACGCGAATTCGGCATCTTCTGTTTCGTTTTTCTTCAAAAAAGCCAATCCGAGATTGTAATGGGCGTTGGCGTTGCCGGGATTGGCTCCAACATACTGTTTAAGCCTGTCAATCAGGCCTTCAACCTGAAATTCTTCTTCATTGTTCATCTTGTCGCCTCACCAAACCTTGTTTAAGGCCCGCAGCCGTATGCGGAACCGGTGTTTACTATTAGCAGGGTATGCTCAATCGGGCAAGACCTTGATCATCAATCGGCGTTTTCTGGGTCCGTCGAATTCGCATAAAAAAATGCTCTGCCACTGTCCCAGGGCCAAGCGGCCGTCCTCCAGGATAATGGTCACCGAGGCTCCGGCCAGGGTAGCCTTGATGTGGGCCGGGGAATTGCCTTCGGAATGTCCGTAAATTCTGTCCCAAGGCACGATCTCGTTGAGCGTTCCGATTATGTCGGCCTTGACCGTGGGGTCGGCCCCTTCATTGATGGTCAAGCCGGCCGTAGTGTGAGGACAGTAGACGACGACGAGGCCGTTTTTGACGCCGGTCCTGGTAACCTGACGCTGAACTTCGGTGGTGACGTTGACCATCTCCGTGGTTTTTGCGGTTTGCACGGCAAAATCAATTGTCATCGGCGACCCTCCTGCCTTGTTATTCTTTTCAGTCGAAATCCGGAAAGTCCGGCGGCTTCCAATCGGCAAAAGCTGCATGCAGCTTGGCCCGGGCTTCCGGTCCAAGCTGGCTCATGGATTCGAAGGACCGGGCAACCAGCCCCTCCAGCAGCCGGGAATGTTGATAGGCGCTCGGCGACGACTCCAATTCCACGGCGGCCCGCAATGCGGTCCGGGCCAAACGCCGGTCCGAGGCCAGCCAGAGCAGAAGGGCCGTCTCCTCGAGGAACCGCTTGAAAGTCCGCAGGCTCCCCGGCGTAAAGGCTTCACGCAGGGCTTCGGCTTCAAGAGACTGGCGGCGTTCAGCCTTCTGCTGTTCGGTCAGAACCAGCGGGCTGTTTTCCAGTTCCTCCAGTCTCTTCAGATAAGGGTAAAGCTCTTCGAGAAAAAAAACGTCTCCCAGGAGCGGGTGGTCCGTCAGTTCATCCAATGGCCCTTCTTCGCTGCTCCCGTCAGGGTCAGACTGGACCATCCGATAGACAGCCGCTTTTTCAGCCACAGGAATCCCGCTGGCCAGACGCAGATAATAATCATACTCGTCGGGCATGGAATACCCCAGGTAAATGGCCCTGGCGGCGGCTTCGGCTGTGACGAAGCGGAAATGCTCGGGCGGAACCTCCACCATCCCCATGATGCTGTTTTCGGATAATTCATCAATCATCCCAGCAAGTTCCGTGGATGTGAGGCTCAGCGCGTCCAGACTGTTCAACCCTTCATCCTGGCTTATCAGAAAGAGCATGGCTTCGTACCCGGAAGAGGCCGAGGGCACGGCCAGAAAGGCCACGCGCATGAAATCCCCGTCCAGTTCGCTCAAGTAGGCGGCCATCCGGCGCTGAGGAGAAGGTTTCAGAATAGACTGGCCGGAGACCTTGGCGGCCGGGTCGGCTTTATGCCCGGCCTGCTCCAGCCGGTAAATAGCCCCCCGAACCGCTTTGAGTTGTGACCTGTCATTGAGCAGCGGCATTATCCGGTACAGGAAATTCAGAACCTGCCCGTTGTTCAGAGAGCCCATGGCTTCAAACATTGCGGCCTCATGGCCAGACAGGCCGGAAAGCAGTTCAGAGAGCAAATCAGCCGTAGATTCGGCCGGGAGGCTCTTTTCCAATAGGGACAAGCGCTCGGAAACCAGGTCCCGCACTTCGGACGGCGGCCCGTTGCCCGCTTTCTTTTTTGACTTACCCAATCCGTCTCCTTATTCGTTCTTCAGAGATTAGCACGACCGGCAAATTTTGGACAGTTCAGGCCGCTGTAAAACCCCGGCCAGGAGAATGAGAGCGCTTGACCTCTTTGCCCCGGTCCGTTATCTTGGCCTTCAAACCACAGATGGAGACTCCCATGAAAATTACCGAAGGCCTGTTTTTCTACCCTTGGGAAAGCTACACGGAAAACAACTGCAACAGCGTGCTTATCACCGGTGAGGCCAATGTCCTCATCGATCCGGGGCACAAACACCTTTTGCCCAACCTGGCCGCCCAGATGGATGAAGACGGCGTCAGGCCCGGAGACATTGACCTGGTAATCTATACTCACTGCCACCCCGACCACATGGAAGCCGGGGAGGAATTGGGCCGTCTGGGAGCCAAGCAAGCCCTGCATCCTCTGGAAGAGGAATACCTGACCAAGATCGGTCCCGGTTTCTTCCGGGCCATGGGGCTGCCCATGCCGGACATCAAAATAGACGTGCACCTGGCTGAAGGCGAACTGAAACTCGGGGACAAGACCTTCGAGGTCTACCATACACCTGGCCATTCACCGGGAGAAATCTGCCTCTACTGGCCCGAACGCAAGGTTCTCATCGCCGGCGACCTGATTTTCCTGCAAGGCGTCGGCCGAACGGACTTCCCCGGCGGCAGCGGAAGTCAACTCAAAAAAAGCATCGAACGCATGGCCGGCCTGGACATTGAAGCAATTCTCACCGGCCACGGCCCCGCCGTCCTGGGCCGCGAACAGGTGCTCCACAATTTCCAGGTCATTCGGCAGGCCTATTTCCCGATGCTGTGACCCCGGACGGAAGTCAGGACGCTTTTCCCAGTATAACCGCCCGGACCCGGTCCAGTTTGCCGCCAAGATCACGGGCCAGTTTTTCCCTGGCCTCAATGTAGGCCGGATCGGAAGCGTATTTCGGCTTGACGGCCGATCCGGTGATGCCTTTGGCAGCCAGTTCTTCAATGACCTGACCACCGGCGTCACCGGTAAGTTTTTTCATTCCTCCGGCCCAGGCGGCAGACAGTTCACGAATTTCGGCTATTTCATCATCGACCGCTGCTCCGGCCAGAGTTCGCAGTCCGGCCAGAATCGGCTCGTTGTCGCCGCTCAGCCCCACTCCCCGTATCATCAGGCCCAAAAGAGTCTTCCTCAAGGGACCTGCGTCTTCGCCGGTCCGGTCAAGCAGGTCCGGCAATTCTTCAGGCTGAATATGCCCTTCCGTGATTTTAAGCAGATATCCGGCGGCCCGGCTTTCAAGTTCCTGCTCGTTGGCCCTAGCCCTTTCCTCCGGGGTCTGGACCAGGTGCTTCGTCCTTTCCATGACCAGTTCTATAGTGCTTTTTATCTCGGCCATTTGGCAGCCTCCAAGGCAATAAGGGCGACCGGGTTCCTGCTCGGCGGGGCCGAGGCAAAGGCCGCGAAGTTTCCCGTGTGATTCACCAGGCCGGATGGCCGTGGCGGCCTGGCCGGCCGGTTGTCCGGTTCACGGATTGATTCTAACACATTCCGGCCAGTTCTTTGAAGGAGGCGCACAAGGCGGAAAATTCTCCCCGGACCGGCGGAAAAAGAAAAGGGAATCCCGGGGGATTCCCTTTGAAACGCCCGCAGGGCGTATCAATACTCTTTGGGCAGCTTGTTGAGCTGGGCCAGAGTGAAGACCGGGCCGTCCTTGCAGACGTACTCGGGTCCCACGTTGCAGCGTCCGCAGATACCTATGCCGCACTTCATGCGGTTTTCCAGGCTCATGATTATCTGGTCGTCGGCGAAGCCCAGTTTCTCCAGCACGGGCTGGGTGAACTTTATCATGACGGGCGGACCGCAAACCAGGGCGGCGGTGTCGGCCGGGCTCGGAGCAACCTTCTCGGTGACGGCGGGCACGAAGCCGACCATGCCGTCCCAACCGGGGAATTCGCGGTCCACGGTGACGAAGGTGTCGATATCGTCCCGCTTCTGCCATTCGGACCATTCTTCGGTGTAGAGCAGCATGCCGGGAGTACGGGCGCCGTAGATAAAGGTTATCTTGCCGTATTTATCCCGGTTGGCCGGGTCGAGCATCCAGGTGATGGTCGACCGCAGGGTGGTCACGGCGAAACCGCCGGCGATGATGACCACGTTCTTGCCTTCGAGCTCCTTGAGCGGATAGGAGTTGCCCAGGGGTCCCCGGACTCCCATCACGTCTCCTTCCTTCATATTGTGAAGGGCGGAGGAGACCGAACCCACCTTGTTGACCGTGAACAACAGATAGCCTTTTTCGGTGGGGGAGGAGGCGATACCGATGGGTATCTCTCCGTAACCCGCCACGGAAAGCTCGGCGAACTGGCCCGGGGTGTAAGCAAATGCCTTCTCGTCTTCGGGGTTCAGGAAGACAAACCGGAAAGTTCTGAGGTTCTTGTCCTCAGTCTCCACGATGATCTTGTCGATCTTCACCGGGTAGGGCTTGTATGGATTCTGCACTTTCATCCCTCTACTCTCTCAGGCATTCATTTTCCGGACCACTTCACGGACGTCGATATTGACCGGACATTGGACTATGCAACGCCCACAACCGACACAGCCAATCTCGCCATCGCGTTTCATGGGAATATATTTGAACTTATGCATGAACCTCTGCCTGACACGTTCCATCTTACCCGGACGGGGATTATGGCCGGTGCCGTGCATGGTGAAGAGCCAGGACATACAGGTGTCCCAGTTGCGCATCCTCTGCCCATCCTGGCCGGCTGTCTCGTCCTGAATGTCGAAGCAGTGGCAGGTGGGGCAGAAATAGGTGCAGGTTCCGCAGTTCAGGCAGCTTTCGGCCACGCGGGGCCAGAAGTCCATCTCAAAAAGTTCCATAACCGAGCGTTTGAAGATGTTCCCGGTTTCGACCTGGCTGGTGACAGCCGCCTCGGCCGCCGACCGGATCGAAAAGGCCTTTTCATCCACTTTGCCGGCCGGTTCGCCCAGTCCCTTGGCCTTGCCCAGCAGGGCCTGACCTTTGTCGGTCAGAGGCTTGAGCAGGAATTCTTCGCCCAGATCATAGGCGATGACATCCAGGCCTTCTTCGTGGAATGGACCGCAGTTGACGCTGGTACAGAAGCAGGTCGGGCAGGGATCGTTGCAGCCCAGACCGATCAGCGTGGTGGCTTCGCGGCGGTTGAACCAGTAAACGTCGGTAAACTGGTCGTTTTTGAAGATCTTGTCCAGGACGAAGAAGGCCTTGGCGTCGCAGGGCCGGATACCGAAGACCACGCGGGGTCCCACGGCGGGCGGCACCTCTTTGAGGACAAGGGCGTCATCCTGGTTGGGGTCAGTGGTGAAGTCGAACATTTTTTCCGTCTGGGGAAAAAACAGGTCCTTGGGCGACATGGTGGTGTTCTGGTAATCCAGGGCCATCTCGCTGCCATCGACCACTGGTGCGAATTTAAATATCGGGCCGTCCTGAACGGGCCCCAGCACCTCGTAGTCACCGGTCAAGGACTTGATGAATCCGGCCAGGTCGGTTTTCTTCAGAATCTTGTCTGCCATGGCTCGCCGTCCTTACTTGATGAATTCTGCCGGGTCGTTGGGGCGGTAGACGCTCAGAGGCGGCAGTGCCTCGAGTGACAGGCCGGCCTCGTAACCGTAGATTTCCTTGACGTCCTTCTCCAGCAGCCGGGTGAACTGCCTGACCTTGATCCCCATGGGGCAGGCCGATTCGCAGGCGCCGCAATCGGTGCAGCGGCCGGCGCAATGGAAGGCCCTGAGGGTGTGATAGGTCATGACGTCGGCCTTGTTCTGCGACTTGCCGACCCACTGAGGCATGGCCTCGTCCACAAAACAGACATGGCAGTAGCAGAGCGGGCAGGCGTCGCGGCAGGCGTAGCAACGGATGCAGTTCGTCAGCAGGCCGTTGAAATACGCGTAACGTTCCGTGTCCGATTTGGCCAGGAGTTCGTTTATGTCCGCATAGCGGTCCACGCCTTCCTGCTCCTTCACCGGCTCGGCAACCAGTTCGTCGTATACTGAAGGGTTGCGGTGGACGCAGACCCGGCAGTTCTGCCTGAGGACTTCATCCCTGGCGATAACGGTTTCAAAGCCTTTGCCCTTGAGCGTTATCTTGCCGTCCGCTTCAACCGCTTCCTGAATCAAACGGCCTTCCTTGGCGGCGACCAGGTCAGGATCTACCATGCCCAGGCAGGGCACACCGATCAGATAGACGTTTTCCCGGACAACCTGGTGTTCCAGGATGTGAGTTACGATGTTCCGGGTGTCGCAACCCTTGGCCACCACGGCCACCCGGTCCTGCCGGCGGGGCAGAAAGTTGGCCAGGTTGATACGGCAATGGGAATTCCAGACCAGACGGTCGGCTTCTTCCGGAGTGCGGGCGAAGAAGGGGGCTGTCTTCATGGGCACGGAGCCTTCGGCGTAGCCGATGACCACATCCACTTTTCCTTCAGACAACAGCTTCTTGGCGGCTTCTCTGATCTTGGCCGTGCGAGTCTCCATTAGGCCACCTCTTTTTCAAGCTTGACGAACCGATGATTCGGCCCGGCCGCCTTGACAGCCGCGGTGACCTCTTTGACCACGCGGGCGAACTTCTCGCCTTCGGCCGAAGACACCCAGGAAAAGTGCAACCGGCCCGGTTCCAGACCGAGGGCGTGGAGAAAATTGTTCATAAGTGTAAACTTGCGCCGGGCGTAATAGTTACCGGCTATGTAATGACAGTCTCCGGGGTGACAGCCTGAGACCCAAACCCCGTCGGCTCCACGGCGGAAAGCCTCCAGAATGAACTTGGGGCTCATCCGTCCCGTGCACGGAATGCGGATGACCCGGATATTGGACGGGTACTGCAACCTGCTCACACCAGCCAGATCGGCAGCGCCATAACTGCACCAATTGCACAGAAAGGCGACGATTCTGGGCTCGAATTCCTCTGAATTTTTCATTTCCTCGCTCGTCATAAAACCACCTTCATTCTATAGGCATGCCGATATCTGTGCGAAGAGTCCCGCGTTGGTAAAACCTCTCAACTGCGGAGCGCCGGAGCGGCAGGAAGAAACGCAGGTGCCGCAACCCTTGCACAAGGCTTCGTTGACCTTAGCCTTGTTCTTCTCATCCAGAGCGATAGCCTTGTAAGGACAGACGGTCACGCAGACGTTGCAGCCCACGCAGCGGGCCGGGTTGATCTCAGCGACCACACCGCCGACTTGCAGTTCCGTGGAGGTCAGAACGGTGACCGCCCTGGAAGCCGCAGCCTGAGCCTGGGCTATGGCCTCGTCCAGAGGTTTCGGGTAATGGGCCAGGCCGGCCATGAAAACGCCGTCGGTGGCGAAATCGACCGGACGAAGCTTCTGGTGGGCTTCCAGGAACCAGCCGTCGTCATCCAGGGGAACTTTGAACATCTGAGCCAGTTCCTCGTCCCGGTGGCTGACAATGGCCGAAGCCAGAGTAAGGTAATCGGCTCCGATGATGACTTCCCGGTTCAGGATTGGATCGAAGACCGTTATCTCCAGGTTGCCCGAAGCATTGGCCACTTTGGGTTTGCGGTCAACACTGTAGCGGATGAAGATGACGCCCTTCTGGCGGGCTTCCTTGTACAAATACTCCCTCTCGCCGTAGGTTCTGATGTCGCGGTAAAGGACATAGACCCTGGCTTCGGGATTGCGTTTCTTGATCTCCAGGGCAGCCAGCACGGAATGGGTGCAGCAGACCTTGGAACAGTAAGGGCGTTCGGGTTCGCGGGAGCCCACACACTGGATGAAGGCGAAACTCTTGGCCTTCTCGATGCCCGGATCGTTCGCCTTGAACAGATCGTCCAATTCCAGGGCAGTCAGGACCCGCTTATCCTCGCCATAGAGGTACTCCGTGGGCTTGAGTTCCTCGGCGCCGGTGGCGATGACCGCCGCCCCGTGCTGGAGTTCCGTCCCGGTAGAGAGTCTGGTCTTGAAATTGCCGATATAGCCGTCCACGTCGGCCACGGTGGAGCCAAGATGGATCTGGATATGCTCGTCCTTCTCGACCCGGTCAACCAAACCGCCAAGATAGGCCGCGACATCGTCGCCCTTGGCCGTGTGGAAGATCCGACTGGCATGGCCGCCCAGTTTGTCGCCCTTTTCCACCACGTGAACATTAAATCCCTGGGCGGAAAGAGCCAAAGCCGCATTGAGTCCGGCCACGCCGCCACCGATAACCAGGGCGGAAGGATCGACCGAGATGGTTGTTTCACTCAAGGGAGCGAGCAACGCTGCCTTGGCCACGGCCATGGCCACCAGATCCTTGGCCTTAACGGTGGCCAAGTCCGGATTGTTCGAATGCACCCACGAGTCGTGGTTGCGGATGTTGGCCATTTCGAACAGATATTTGTTCAGGCCGGCGTTGATCAGCGTCTCCTGGAAGAGCGGCTCGTGGGTTCTGGGAGTACAGGCAGCGACCACGATGCGGTTGAGGTTCTTTTCCCTGATGACAGCCGTCATCTTTTCCTGGGTGTCCTGGGAACAGGTAAAAAGATTGTCCTCGACATACTCGACAAAAGGCAGAGTCCGTGCGAACTCGGCCACCTCGGGCACCCTGACCACGCCGCCGATATTGGTGCCGCAGTTGCAGACAAAGACGCCGATGCGCGGCGGTTCACCGTTCACATTGCGGGGCGCAGGTACGACCTTTTCCCGGACTTCCGTGTTCCGGGCCGAGGCCAGTTTGGACGAGGCCGCGCTGGCGGCCGCGCTGGCTTCCATGACCGATGCGGGGATGTCCTTGGGACCGGTGAAAACGCCGCAGGCGTAGATACCGGGACGGCTGGTGGAAACCGGGGTGAACGAGGAAGAGACCGCGAAATTGTTGAAATTCAGCTCAACGCCCATCTTCCTGGCCAGATCGACGGTGCCGCCGGAAATCTCCAGACCGTGGGACAGGACCAGCATATCGAAATCTTCGCTGATCGGCTTTCCGGCCTCGGTCACGTAGCGCATGGACAGACCGCCGTCAGGCGTCGGGTCCACGGTGTGGATGCGAGAGCGGACGAAACGGACGCCCGCTTTCTTGGCCTTTTCGTAGTACCGCTCAAAGTCCTTGCCGAAGGTCCGCATATCCATGAAGAACATCGAGATATCCAATTCTTCGTGGCTGTGTTCCTTGGCGAGAATGGCTTCCTTGATGGCGTACATACAACAGACGCTGGAGCAGTAGCCGTGGTCGCACTGGTTCATATCCCGTGAGCCCACGCACTGGAGGAAGGCGATCTTCTTCGGCTCCAACTGGTCACCCGGACGGGACAAGTGTCCCATGGTGGGACCGCCGGAAGAAAGAAGCCTTTCGAACTCCAGGGCCGTGATCACATTGGGATGGTTGGCATACTGGTAGGCCCCATAAATAGTGGGGTCAAAAGCCTTGAAGCCTGGCGCCAGAATCACCGATCCCACCTGAATGTCCCGAAGCACCGGTTTCTGCGCGAAATTGATGGCCCCGGTGGGACAGAATTTTTCGCAGGCCCGACACTTGCCCTTCTGAAAATAGATGCAGTTGTCGGCATCAATAGCGTATTTGAGCGGAACCGCCTGGGGGTACTGCACGTAGGTGGCTTTGCGTTTGTCGAGATTCTCGTTGTACGCATTGTCAACCCTTCTCGGACATTTGGCGGAACAGTCACCACAGGCGATACACTTGTCCATGTCAACGTAACGAGGCTTCTGGGTGACACGAACGGTAAAGTTACCTTCGTCACCGGAAATCTCGTCAACTTCGGTTAAAGTCAAAAGCTCGATATTTATGTGCCGGCCGACCTCGACCAGTTTGGGGGAGATAATTCACATAGCGCAGTCATTGGTCGGGAACGTCTTGTCCAATTGGGACATGATCCCGCCAATGGCCGGCGACTTCTCCACCAGATAAACAAAATAACCAGAATCGGCCAGATCCAGGGCAGACTGCATACCAGCGATACCGCCCCCGACTACCATCACCGACCCTACGGTCTTTTTGGCAACTCCACTCATGCCAACCTCCGAGCACAACCTTACAATGTTATACTTTTTTGACCTAATGTTACATCAACAGGAAAATCACTATATGATTGGTCAGTTATTGTCAAGGGCTCAAATTATCACAATCCCTCGACCGCCACCTCATCCTCATCTCCCTGTTCAGCAAAATAAACATTAACCCTTTCAGCCAGTTCAGTCTCCACCATCACCCCACAATAGTCGGCGGCGATGGGTAGTTCCCGGTGGCCCCGGTCGACCAGGACGGCCAGTTCTATCCTGGACGGCCGACCGTAGTCCATGAGCGCACCCAAGGCCGAACGGACCGTGCGGCCTGTGAAAAGCACGTCGTCAATCAGAATAAGGCGTTTGTCGTCTATGGAAAAATTCAGATCTGTCTTGCCTACCAGGGGCATTTGGCCGATGCGCGTCCAGTCGTCCCGGTACAGGCTGATGTCTATGACGCCAACCGGAATGTTCCGTCCTGTTGCAGCCTGCAAAAGAACCTGCAGACGCTTGACCAGAAAAGCGCCTCCGGTCCGAATCCCCACCAGGGCCAGGTCATCCGTATCGGCGGCGCGTCCGATTATCTCGTCGGCCATGCGCTCCAAGGCAGATTTAATACCGCTGGAATCAAGGACCGTTTTTTTCATGGAACCGCCCCACCTTTTTCCCTGTAAAAATTTGAGTTATTATCATCGGTGTCTAGGCTGGTCAAGAGTTTTTTCCGGACGCCGCCTCTCTGAAACGGGGTCCAGATTGACAATTGTTGACTTTGTCAATCGGCCTCTTTATCATCCCGGATAAGGATTATGCCTAATAATATGACAAAAATATACATAAATGATGAGAAGGAAGCAGCCTTGGCAGCGCTTCAGTCGGCGGTCGGCTACCGATTCGAAAATCCCGAAAATCTGCTTTCCGCCCTGCGCCACCGCTCATTCGTCAATCAATTCCGGGACCCGGCCGACCCGGACAGGAAGATTGAAGACAATCAGCGCCTTGAATTCCTCGGGGACGCGGTTCTGAGCCTCTGCGTATCCACCATGCTTTATTCTTCTTTCCCCGATCTGAAAGAGGGGGAGCTTTCCAAGATGCGGGCCGGACTGGTCAACGAAAACCAGTTGGCCGAAATCGCCCGCGAAATATCGATGCCCGAATGCCTTTTTCTGGGCCGTGGAGAAGAGGCCACCGGCGGCCGGGACAAAAACTCCATACTGGCCGACGCGGTGGAAGCCCTTCTGGCAGCTATCTATCTTGACCGGGGCTTTGAGGCGGTCATGGATGTGATCGAGAGCCGTTGGGGCGGCATGGTGGCCAGGGCGACCAGGGATGATTTTCTAAAGGATTTCAAAACGAAGCTTCAGGAAGAAACTCAACGTTCCCTGGGGCTGACCCCGGAATACCGGCTGACGGGCAGCACCGGCCCGGACCATGCGCGGACCTTTGAAGTGGCTGTTATTCTGGGGGACAAAGAGGCTGCCACGGGGCAGGGACGGAGCAAGAAGGAAGCGGAGCAGCAGGCCGCCCGCAACGCCCTGGACCTGCTTCTGGCAGACCGGCCGGAATCCACGTGAAACCTTTTATCATACCATTTTTCCTGACTCACCAGGGATGCCCTCACCGCTGCGTTTACTGCGACCAGAGGATAGCCGGAGGCCATCGCGAGGATGCGCTTTCACCGGAAGCCGTCAGGCGGGGCATCGAAGCCGGACTGGCGTCGCGGAGGCTGAAGCCGGGAAGCCTGGTGGAAGCAGCTTTTTTCGGCGGCACCTTTACCATGCTGCCCCGCTCGCGTCAGGCCGCCCTGCTGGAGGCGGCGGCCCCTTATCTGGCAGAAGGCAGAGTGTCGGGCATCAGACTCTCCACCAGACCTGACGCCTTGGCCGAGGATCAGGTGGAATTCCTGGCCGAAAGGGGAGTCCGCACCGTCGAGATAGGCGCCCAGTCCATGGACGACAAGGTTTTGGCGGCATCCGAACGCGGCCATACTTCGGAGGATGTGGCTTTGTCGGCCGGACGGGTCAAGGAGGCCGGGCTGAGGCTGGGGCTCCAGCTGCTGCCGGGTCTGCCGGGTGAAGACGGCGCAAGCCGGAAGAACACCCTGAAACGGGTTCTGTCTCTCGAGCCGGACGACGCCAGAATCTACCCACTGCTTGTCCTCAAGGGCACGCCCTTGGCCGAACTCCACGCCAAGGGCCTGTACCGGCCCTTTACCCTGAGCGAAGCCGTGGATGTCTGCGCGGATATGTTCGCCAGACTGACCCTGTCCGGCGTCCGGGTCATACGCATGGGGCTCCAGGCCGGGCCGGAACTTACGGCGGGACTGGCCGCCGGCCCCTATCACCCGGCCTTCGGGCATCTGGTCAAAGCGGAGACTTACCGGCGCGCTCTGGCCTCGGTCCTGACGATGTTTCCCTCGTCCGAAGCGGCCCCGGCCCTGCAGACTGCTCCGGAAGATATTTCCCTGGCCCTGGGGCACCGCCGCCGCAACGTTCTGGAATTGGCCGCCGAACACGGCCTGGCTGAATTGACGGTGGAATCCGACGCGGAACTGTCCCGTGGAAATTTCCGCTGGCAGGGATGTGAATTTTCAATTTACGGCCTGGCGGCCTCGGCCGCCGGGAGCCGAAATATGTTAGAATAGGACATTATGAACGAACAAGAAAGTCGATCCGGTTTCGTCGGTCTGATCGGGGCGCCCAACGTGGGCAAATCCACGTTGCTGAACCTGATTCTGGGCCAGAAAATAGCCATAACCTCGGACAAGCCCCAAACCACGCGCCACCGCATACTGGGCATCTGGACGGACCCTCGGGCCCAGATAATCTTCCTGGACAGTCCGGGCATACATCAGGCCAAGGATCTACTGAACCGTCAACTGGTCACCAGAGCCATGAACGTGCTTCAGGACGCCGACGTCATCCTCTTCGTCGTGGACCCGGGCAAACGCAAGGAAGACGAAGAACTGGTGGTTGAAGCCTTGCGGGAGCAGAAGACCCCGGTCATCCTGGTCATCAACAAGATCGACCTTATGAACAAGGTCGATCTCCTGCCGCTGATAGACGAGTACCGGCAGAAGCTGCCGCTGGCGGCCATTGTGCCGGTGTCCGGCATGACCGGCAGCAATCTGCCCGGCCTGATGAAGGAAATCATCGACAATCTTCCCGTGGGCCCACTGTATTACCCCCCGGAAACCCTGACCGACCAGCCGGAAAGGTTTATCGCGGCGGAAATGATCCGCGAACAGGTCTTTCGCCTGACCGGCCAGGAAATTCCCTATTCCACGGCGGTGACCGTGGATGAGTTTGACGAAAGCCGGGAAGACCTGATCAGAATCAGGGCCACCATTCACCTGGAAAGAGATTCGCAGAAAAAAATAGTCATCGGCCGGGGCGGACAGAAACTCAAGGAGATAGGCACGGCGGCGCGCCGGGAGATCGAGCGCATGACCGGGATCAAGGTCTTTCTGGAGCTTTTTGTCCGCGTGCAGAAGAACTGGAGCCGGGACCCCCAGGCCCTGCGCCGTTTCGGGTATGATGAACCCTGACCGGTTGAGAGCATTTTCAGGCAAGGCCCGCTTCGGCGGGCTTTTTTTCGGCCTGCTTCTTGCTTATAAAATTCTTCCAGGGTTTCCACGGCCCAAAAACAAATCAACCGGAGCTGGGTGACTCCGGTTAATTTGGGAAAGGAGAAAAGAGTTTTTGGGTAGTTAAGGGTTTGGGTAGAACCCTCGGGCACTGTGCCAATTGATAAAGCAATATATCTGCCAAATCCGGAAATAATTTTAAATAATTTTTAACATATTGTTTTTACAGTATTTTATCTTATCACACCTATTCCGCCCCTTGGCGGCTATCCTGAAGCCACAGTACAAATTATGGGACTCCCATCAGGCCATTCAACCAATTTTTCCACGAACATATTGTATTTATTGCATTTTAACCGGTTCAATTTTTTGGACCGGGTAGGATGACCCAGGAAATGCTTCAACAGATAGGGTAATACATGCAAATTATACTTAATTATGTCTGATTTAAATCAGGAGAGCATAAGAGACGAGCCGGGAAGATCAAAACACGGACATTTTCCAAGTACAAAAATCTGGACCAGGCCGGGAGACAATCATTTCTATGCGCGCAACTATGCTTTATTGTTTAATTTATGCGTCGGTCCAAAAAATGGCCCCAAAGGACAATATTTGTACCCATAATCAGGCCAGGCCGTACTTCTTCATCTTGTAGCCCATGACCTTCTTGTTGACGCCCAAAAGGTCGGCCGCGTGCGACTGGACGTTGCCGGCCCGGTCCAGGGCGCGGAGAATCATCTGTTTTTCCACGGCGTCCAAGGCTTCGTTCAGCCCGAGATGAGGCGGGATGTACCTGTCCACATCCAGGCTGAGATAGTCTTTGTCGTGCAGGGTTTCCGGGGGATACTTCTTCATTTTGTACTGCATGACATTCTTTTTGATGCCCAGCAGTTGGGCCGCGTGGGCCTGCACCTGATCGGTCTGGTCCATGGCCCTGAGTATCATTGATTTCTCTATTATTTCCAGCACGTCATTGAGCTTGGCTTCGAGAGGAATGAAGTCTCCCAGATCCACTTCAAAGCCCGCGCCGACGTTTTCGCCGCCCGCGTCCCGGCCTTGAGCCTGCGGTTCCTGATAATCCTGCAAATCCTCGGGCAGGTCGCCCGGTTCGATGGTGTCGCCGGAAGAAAGAATGACGGCCCTTTCGAGGGCGTTTTCCAGTTCGCGCACGTTTCCCGGCCAGGGGTAGGCATAGATGCGGCGGAGCGTCTCCGGCGCGGCTCTGAGGCCGCTTCGTCCGGCTTCGGTGGAGGCCTTCTTGATGAAGTGGGCCACCAGCAGGGGGATATCTTCCGAGCGCTCCCTCAGAGGCGGCACATGGACCTGGATGACGTTCAGGCGGTAGAAGAGATCCTCCCGGAATCTGCCCTGGAGCGATTCCTGTTTAAGGTCCCGGTTGGAGGCGGCCACCAGGCGCACATCCACCTTGATGGTCACATTGCCGCCGACCCGCTCGAATTCCCTTTCCTGCAGAACACGCAGAAGCTTGGCCTGGAGACCCAACGGCATCTCCCCTATTTCGTCCAGAAAAAGAGTTCCGCCGTTGGCCAGTTCGAACCGGCCCTTGCGGGTTGAGTGGGCGTCGGTGAAAGCGCCCTTTTCATGGCCGAAGAGTTCGCTTTCCAGCAGGGTTTCGGCCAGGGCTGAGCAGTTGACCGCCACAAAAGGCCCTTGAGCGCGTGGACTCTGGTAATGGATGGCCTTGGCGATGAGTTCCTTGCCGGTGCCGCTTTCCCCGCTTATCAGAACATTGGCCCTGGTGTCGGCGACTTTCTCGATGAGCCGGTAGATTTCCTGCATGGGCTTGCTTTTGCCGATGATGTTGCCGTAGCTGAACCTCTCCCGCAGGGCCTCGGCCATCTGGCGGTTCTCCCGCATGAGCCGGCTCATTTCCAGGGCCTTGCGGATGGTCATCATCAGTTCTTCGTTCTGGAAAGGCTTGGTTACGTAATCGAAAGCGCCTTTCTTCATGGCTTCCACGGCCTTGCCCACCGTGCCGAAAGCCGTCATCATGATGACCGGCACTTCCGGCCGGGCCGCCTTTATGCGCGTAAGAAGCTCTATGCCGTCCATGCGGGGCATTTTCATGTCTGTCAGGACCAAGTCGAATTGAGTCCCGTCCAGGAAGCCTACGGCTTCCTCGGCGCTCTCGGCGGTCAGCACTTCGTAGCCTTCATCGGAAAGCAGGGTGGCCATGACCAGCAGGTAGTTTTTTTCGTCATCGACGACCAGTATGGTTTCCATTTTATTCAAACTGCGGCTTCATTTCTCTATTAGTCATTCCTGAGTCAAAGGCAGGTGTATGACCACCCGGGTTCCGAAATCCTCTCCCGGACCGATGGCCACAACGCCGTTGTGTTCCTCGATGATGTTCTTGACTATGGCCAGCCCCAGGCCGCTGCCGCGATTCTTGGTCGTGAAGAATGGCGTGAACAGATTCTCGGCCAGGTCCGGTTCTATGCCCGTCCCGGTGTCGCTGATGACCACTTCCACGTCCTGCCCCTTACGGCCGTCCGCGCCATTGACCAGGGCCGTGCTGACGGTGAGCACCCCTCCGTCGGGCATGGCCTGCAATGCGTTGATAAAAATGTTCAGAAAAGCCCGGTATAGAAGGTCGGGGTCGGCCTGGATGGTTTCGGGTCCCTGATAGTCCCGGACAACTTCCACGCCTTCTTTTTCCAGGGACACGGAGAGGAAATCGAGGTTCTTCTCCAACACATCTTCCAGGCTGATAAGTTCCGGCTCGGGCACCTGGGGCCGGGCGAAATCCAGGAACTCGGTGACTATGCCGTTCAAACGCCGCGATTCCTCCACTATGACGTCGGCCAGCCGGTTCTGGGGTTCGTATTTTTTTATCTTGCCCTGGAGTATTTCCCCGGTGCTGCTGATGATGCCCAGGGGATTGCGTATCTCGTGGGACACGGCGGCGATCATCTGGCCCAGGTTGGCCAGCCTCAAGGAATGGTGCAGCTTCTCCTCGAGACGGCGGCGCTCTTCGTTGCGCCGGTCGATTATATCTTCGGCCCTCATCAGTATCTTGCGGAGAATGAAAAAGAGCAGGCTCATGAATATGAGCGAAATGGTGATGCTCAGATACTGGAACTTGGCTATCGTGTCATAGTCGTCCGAAAGATCGGAATAGATTTCAAAGACGCCCAGAATGTCGTCGTAAGGCTCTTCGCCGCGGAAAGGGTAAAAGGTTCTGAGGGTCCGGACCCTTTCGAAACCGGCCAGGCCTTCTCCGGGGCTGACCACCAGAGTGGTGGAGCTTTTGCCTTTGAGGGCTTCCTGGTACGGCTTGTAGTCGGCCTTCCGGGTGCCGATGAGTTCCTTATCCGTGCTGTAAGTGATATTGCCTTCCAGATCGTAGATATTGATGGTCTGCACGTTGAAGCTGTGTATGGTGGTGCGGACCACTCTGTCAAGGTATTGCACCTGCACCGGGTCGGAGAGACGGATTTTCTTAAAGCGTATGTACATAAGCACGGTGAACTGAAGGAAGACCTGGTGGTTGAGGTTGTCGGCCATGAGAATGGCGTAGTCTTCGCTCTTTTTGAGCAGCATGGACTTGGCCTGCTGGGAAATGACGAGACTCAGAACCAGGGTGAAGATCAGAATGACGATAAACCCGGTCAGCGAGAAATATTTTACCAGGCGGAAAGGCTGGACAGGCTCCCCCTTGAAAGGGGGGGAGCCTTCGGGCCGGTTGACGTCATGGATCTGCTGTTCGTTATCTTCGGGAGTAATGGACATTATGGATGGTTATGTCACCCCAGAATGTATTTCTTTTTGGGGTTTGGTCCTTTCTCGTATTCTTCCTTGTAGCTTTCAAAGCCCGGCCTGCCCATCAGGCCATAGGTAAAGTTCTTGCCCATTTCCACGCCCGGTTGATCCAACGGGTCCACGCCGTACAGATAGCCGCTGACAACGGTGGCCACTTCCAGCATGTACATCAGGTATCCCAGGCTGGCCGGGGAGAGCCGGGGCATGGTCAGGGTCATGTTGGGACGCCCGGACACGGCCAGGGCCCGGGCCGTAGCCGTCTGCTCGGCGATAATGAGTTCGCCCAATGAATGACCGCCCAGATAGGATATACCTTTTTCCTCTTTAAACAAAGTGGGGATGCGGACATCGACGCGATACGAATCAACACCCACAAAAACGACGACCTTGTCCTTGGGGCCTTCCATGTAAAGCTGGAGTTGGGAATGCTGATCGGTTACGCCTACGGCCTTGACCGGAGTCTGCCCGGCGAAGGAGGGTTTGCCCTTGAGCACCAGCTTCTTGCCCAGGGACTCGGCCCACAACTGGCTGAACCAGTCGGCCACCCCGGCCAGAGCGTCGGAATACGGCATCATAACCAGTATGTTGCACCCTTTTTTCTGGCGCAGAAGAAAATTGAGGGCGGCGAAGAGATAGGCCGGGTTGTTCCACATGTTCGGCCGGGTGCAGTCCTCGGCGGCCGCGGCGGCCCCCCGCAGGAGTTCGGCGACATTGACGCCGGCCACGGCCAGAGGCAGCAGGCCCACAGGGGTGAGCACGGAGTAACGTCCGCCCACTCCCGGCGGGACGGGGAAAGTGTCGAATCCGGCCTTTTCCGCCAGGTCGCGCAGAAGCCCTTTTCCCGGATCGGTGGTGACCACGATGTGCTCTTTGAGACTGGATTTGCCCAGACTCCGGCGAATCTGATCGTAAACGCACATGAACTGGGCCATGGTTTCGGCCGTGGTGCCTGATTTGCTGATGACGTTGAAGACCGTCCGGCGGGGGTCAACCAGGTGCAGCAGGGCGGCGATGCTCTCGGGATCGATGTTGTCGGCCACAAACAACCTGGGGAAACGGCGTTTGCTGCGTTCCAGCAGGTTGTGGTTGATGGGGCGCAAGGCCGAAAAGACGGCCCGGGTGCCCAGGGCGGAACCGCCGATGCCCAAGACCACGAAGTTTTCCACCCTCTTGCGGATATCGTCGGCGGCGCGCCGGAGTTTCCTCAGTTCCTTGGTCTGAAAAGGCAGGTCGTAGAACGGCAGTTCGCCCTGCTTGCGCCTTTCCATAAGATCCTTGTGGGCGGAGTCAAAAGCGGGTTTCAACTGGTCGACAGTCTCCTTGGTCAGGCCGTTTTCCGCACCCACGGCCTCATCCATGACATTGTTGAAATCCAGTCTGAGGAAAGAATCATTGGGGGTGGACTTCTGCTTGGTCATATTGTTTCACCTCGTTAAGCATGACGCTTGCGTTCAGATTCCGGCCCCTTGGCCGACAGGGCGGAAGGCTGCCCATGCGGCCAGTATCTGTCAAACAAAACTCGATATTTTTCTCCTGTCTCTTCGAGACAACTGCTTGCCCACGGCTGACGCCGGGAGGCCGGACGTCTAACCCGGACGCTATGTTCTTACTCCCTTTCCCGCCGGTTTTCGTCCATGGTCAAACCGTGGGAAGCCGGGAGATGTTTTCTGCCAGACCCGGCGGCTGAATGCGACCTCACATGGCCAAGACCGGATAAGGGTCTTTCTCCGGCCTTTCCGCATGGCGGAAAGGCACATCGGAGCGGCCCTGATCCGAACAGGGCCTTGCCGGTCGTTTGGCGTTTAGAATCCGTTTGGGGCCGTTGGGTGTAACTATACGGCCTCTATTGACAATATCGGTTTTTGATTATAGTCTCTTTTTAAATATTTGTCGACTTGATATATTATGCTCGAAAAAACCCTGGACCAAATAGCGGAAAAAATCAACAGCTTGGATGAGGCGACACTCACAGAGCTTTTGCCGCACTACAAGAAACTGATGGAGGATTTCCAACCGACTCCTGAGTGGGAGAAGTCTGTCATCATTTTTTTTCTTATCAATTCAGTCCGGGTGAAGAACACAATTTTCAACGACAATATCTCCAAAGGCAAAGAAAAGAAGAGCAAAGACAAAAAGACTAATCCCCTGAAGCTGGTCAAGTCCTGAATCCCGTCACTCCGTCTCGTCCACAGGCTTTCCAGGTTTACCCTTACGCTTTTCCTTCATTTCCTCCAATCTGAGACGCCGCTCCTCCATCCGCTGACCAATGGCCCGTTCGCGGCCTCTTTCACTGGGGAAATAGTAACGCCGACCAGCCAACTCTTCGGGCAGGTGCTCCTGATCAACCAGGGCGTCGGCAAAATCGTGGGCGTATTTGTACCCCTTGCCGTATCCCAGATCCTTCATCAGAGAAGTCGGGGCGTTGCGGATATGGATGGGCACAGGGAGAGAGCCTTTCTCCTTGGCGTCGCCTCTGGCCTGTTTGAAAGCCGCATAAACCGCATTGGATTTTTCGGCCGTGGCCAGGTAGAGAGTCAACTGGGCCAGGGCCAGATCGCCCTCGGGCGAACCCAGCAGGCGGTAGGTATCCACGGCGCTGGTGGCCATGAGCAGAGCCAGCGGGTCGGCGTTGCCGATGTCTTCGGTGGCGAAACGGACCAGACGGCGCAGCAGGTACAGCGGGTCTTCCCCTGCTTCCAGCATCCGTGACAGCCAGTAAAGAGCGGCATCCGGCTCCGAGTCGCGCAGGCTCTTGTGCAGGGCGGAAATCAGATTGTAATGCTCTTCGCCGCTTTTATCATAGCGGAGGCTGCGGCGCTGGAAAGCCTCTTCGACGGCAGCCAGTTCCACCAGCCGTCCGCCCTCGCCCGGCCGGGTGATGGTCACGGCCAGTTCAAGCCCCACCAGCAGAGCCCGGGCGTCTCCGTCGGCGGCCTGGAGCAGCAGAGTCCTGGCTTCGGGAGTCAGGGTCGCCCGGCTGGCCCCCAGGCCCCGTTCCTCGTCGCTCAGAGCCCTATCCAGCATCTTTTCCAGATCGGCTGGTTCAAGAGGCTGGAGGACCAGGACGCGGAGCCGGGAAAGAAGAGCCGGAATCACCTCAAAGGATGGATTCTCCGTGGTGGCCCCGATCAGGGTTATCAGGCCGGATTCCACATGGGGCAGAAAGGCGTCCTGCTGAGCCTTGTTGAAGCGGTGTATTTCGTCCACGAACAAGAGGGTGCGCCGCCGGGAGTATTTAAGGTTCTCCCTGGCCGCCGAAACCACGTCCCGGACTTCCTTGACTCCGGACAGCACGGCGGAGAAGGAAACGAAATCGGCCTTGGCCGATTTGGAGAGCAGCCGGGCCAAGGTGGTTTTGCCGGTGCCGGGCGGTCCCCAGAGGAGCAGCGAGACCATCTCCCCGGATTCGACCAGACGGCGAAGTATCTTTCCCGGTCCGATGAGGTGGCTCTGGCCCAGATATTCGTCCAGGGAACGGGGACGCATCCGCTCGGCCAGGGGGGCCATGGCCTGAACGGTTTCGTTGGCGGAAAAGAGATCGGTCATAGCAAAACCTTGGGCGGCTCCGGAAGCGGGCGGGAAATTCGGATAGAATCCGCGAAGGCTCCGGGCCGGTCAAAAGTGACATTTGCGGGCCATTATAGCATATTCATGCCATGGGGGAAGGCAGCCGCTCGGGGGTGCATAATGAAAATCAAAACGGGGCGGCGCCTGGTCAGACGCCGCCCCGGACAATTCTGTTTTGCCGCACGGCCGGTTCAGTGGCCCAGATAGGCCTTGCGAACCGCCTCGTTGTTGAGCAGATTTTCAGCCGTATCTGACATGGTTATGGTGCCGGTGGTCATGATATATCCGCGGTGGGCCGTCTGCAGGGCCAGGTTGGCGTTCTGCTCCACCAGGAAGATGGTCGTGTTCTGTTCGCGGTTGATTTTCTTGATAACGTCGAATATGCGCCGGACGACTATCGGGGCCAGCCCCAGGGAAGGCTCGTCCAGAAGCAGGAGCTTGGGCCGGGCCATAAGAGCTCGGGAAATGGCCAGCATCTGCTGCTCGCCGCCGCTCAGCGTGCCGCCGGGCTGATGACGCCTTTCGGCCAGAATGGGGAAGAGTTCGTAAACATATTCCAGGTCGGTTTTGACGCTGCCGTTGTCCTTACGGAGAAAAGCGCCCATGTCCAGGTTCTCGGCCACGGTCAGCAGAGGGAATATCCGGCGGCCTTCCGGCACCTGTATGATACCCATCGAAACAATCTTTTCAGGGCTGACATCCAGAATGGAGCGGCCTTCGAAGAGTATGTCTCCGGAACGGGGCGGCACGATGCCGGAAATGGACATGAGGGTTGTTGTTTTTCCCGCGCCGTTGGCCCCGAGAAGAGTGATGATCTCGCCTTCCTTGATAGTGAGGTCAATCCCCTTCAGGGCCTGAATATTACCGTAAAACGTCTTGATGTTTTTTAGTTCAAGCATCGATGTCCTCGCCGAGGTAGGCCTTGATAACAGCCGGGTTGTTCTTGATTTCTTCCGGGGCGCCCCTGGCGATCAATCTTCCGTAATCCAGGACAAATATGTTTTCGGCCAGACTCATGACCAGACTCATGTCGTGTTCGATAAGCAGAATGGATATCTTGTCTTCGTCACGAATCTTTTTGATGAGGTTTTCCAGGTCGCGGGTCTCGGCGATATTCATGCCTGCGGCCGGTTCATCCAGCAGCAGCAGAAAAGGGTCGGTAGCCATGGCCCGGATTATTTCCAGCCGCCTCTGCGCGCCGTAAGGCAGGTTCTTGGCCAGGTCGTTGGCGTGCTGGTCAAGACCGAAACGCTGGAGCAGTCCGTAGCAGTGGGCCACGGTCCGGTGCTCTTCCTCGCGGGTGCGCCTGGTCAGCAGGGCGGCTCCCAATATACCGGCTTTCATGCGGCAATGCCGCCCGATCATGACGTTTTCCAGGACGGTAAGTTCAGGAAAGAGCCTGATGTTCTGGAAGGTGCGGGCCATGCCCAACTCGGTAATCTTGTTGGGCTTCATGCCATTGGCGCGCACAGACTCCTTTTCAGGGGGCGTGACCAGAATGTTGCCGGAGGTGGGCGTGTAGATTCCGGTGATGCAGTTGAAAAATGTAGTCTTGCCGGCCCCGTTTGGTCCGATGAGGGCGACTATCTCGTTGGGCCTGACTTCCAGGTCCATGGAATCCAAGGCGACCAATCCGCCGAAATGCATGGATAATTCTTGAACGTTAAGCCAGTTAGTCATGGGAATTCCGCTCCACACTCTGCAATTCTTCGATCCCGTATTTGTATCTCCGCTGGACATTCTGGATCAGGCCTCCCGGCCGGAAAACCATCATCATGACCATGGCCGCTCCGAACAGCAGCATGCGGTATTCGGAAAAGGCCCTGAGATATTCGGGGAGCAGAATCAGGACAAAGGCGGCGATGATGACTCCGGGAATGGAGCCCATGCCTCCCAGGACGACCATGCTGAGGATCATGGCCGATTCCATGAAGGTGAAACTGGACGGATTGACGAAGGTGGTTTTGGCCGCGAAGATTACTCCGGCGAATCCAGCCCAGGTCGCGCCCAGCGCGAAGGCGGTCAGCTTGGTCTTGTGCTTGTCGATGCCCATGGCCTGACAGGCTATTTCGTCTTCCCGGAGGGCCAGCCAGGCCCGGCCCAGGCGGGAGTTCTGCAAGCGGTTGACGATGAATATGGTGAATATGACCAGCAGGACCATCAGGTAGAAAAGGTAGGTCATATTGCCGGCCAGGTCCATCTGCATGCCGAAAAACCCGGGCCGGTCGATATTCTTGATACCGGCGGGGCCATTGGAGAATTCGCCCCAGTTCTGCAGAACCAGGCGGATGATTTCGCCGAATCCCAAAGTGACGATGGCCAGATAATCGCCCCTGAGCCTCAGTACCGGAAAGCCCAGCAGGATACCGAAGATCATGGCGCAAATAGCGCCAATGGGCAGGGCGGTCCAGAATCCCACGCCGAAGTTGTGGTTGAGCAGGGCGTAGGAATAAGCACCGACGGCATAGAAGGCCACATACCCCAGGTCCAGCAGGCCGGCCACGCCGACGACGATGTTGAGCCCCAGGCCCAGCATGACGTAGATCAGAGCCGTTATCATGATGTTGGTCTGGTAAGGAGAAAAGACGTGGGGAAAGCCCAGGACGAACAAGGCGATGACGAGCAGGCCGGGAACGCGGATTTTCTGGTTTTCCATAATCCGCTGGATAAAGGGAAGTTTTTCGGCATCTTCCCCTAAGGTTTCGGCATGTCGGCGGCCTGCTTCCTTGCGGCTCATCATCCACCGCCAGACCCAGGAAATGAAGAAGGTGCCCACTCCTATCATGACCATATTGCCCCAGCGCCAACGAATGTAATTTTCAACTGTGTTGACGCGGATGACCATGATGGGAAAGGTCAGAAACATGAACCAGACCGAAATCAGGAGCGATTTCTTGATTTCGGACAGTAGATAGCCGGTTTTTAATTGTGTCTCAGACATCAGACTTTCTGCGTTGTGGATTTGCCCAGGATGCCCGAAGGTCTGAAGATAAGGATCAGGACCAGCAGGGCGAAGGCAAACACATCCTCATAGTCACTGGAAATATAACCGGTGGCGAAGGCTTCCGTCCAACCGAGGACCAAAGCTCCGACCACCGCGCCGGGTACGCTGCCGATGCCGCCCAGAACAGCGGCGGTGAAGGCCTTGATGCCAGCGATGAAACCAATGTAAAAATTGATCTGGCCCACGTGGGAAGCGATCATTATCCCACCAACGGCCGCCAGCGCCGAGCCTATGATAAACGTGAAACCGATAACCTGGTTGATATTTATGCCCACCAGCATGGCCATGGTGCGGTCCTGGGCCGTGGCCCTCATCGCCTTGCCGATACGGGTGAACTTGATGAGCAGGTTCAGGGCTATCATGATGACGGCCGTCGTGAAGATGATGAAAACCTCGGCCGAACTGATGATATGGCTGTAAGGCTCCCAGAACTTCAAATCGGGAATGAGTTCGGGAAACGGGAGGAAGTCCGGGGTCTGGGCGAGCAGAACATAATTCTGCAGGAAAATGGACATGCCGATGGCGCTGATCAGGGCCGAAAGGCGCGGGGCCTTGCGCAGGGGCTTGTAGGCGACCTTTTCCATGGTCCAGCCGTAAGCCGCCGCATAGATCATGGCCACCAAACCGGCCAGCAACAGAATAGAGAGCTGACCGAAACCCATCAAAACCAGGACTTCGGCCACTATCAGGCCGGTGAAGGCGCCGATCATGTAGATCTCACCATGGGCGAAATTGATCAGTTCTATGATGCCGTAGACCATGGTGTAACCCAAGGCTATCAGCGCGTAGATACTGCCTCTGGTGAGTCCGCTGAGGAAAAGCTCCAGGAAGTATTGAAGATCCATTTAAGACTTCTCGATATTGCCGCAAGCTGAAATCACCGGGATGAGGCGGGGATTCATTTTCTTCGGGTCGTGGTCCGGACCCGGCCGGTCTCCGGGGAGGTTCGGGCTGCGGCGTATAAAGTTAGGTGGCCATAAAAAAGGCTTCAGGGACGTTTCGACGTCCCTGAAGCCGAGACAATCGGATTTACTTAACCTCGACGTAAACGCCGCTCTTGACCTGATACATCAGGAAGCCGACGCCCACGGCATCGCCATGGTCGTCAAACTTGACGCTGCCCAGGGGAGTTTCCACTTCCTTGGTCCGGAGCGCTTCGATGAGAGCTTTGTAGTCGTCGGTCCCGCCAGCGGCCTCAATGGCGTTGAGCAGGGCCTGGGTGGCGGCCACGCCGTTCAGGAAGAACGCGCCGGGATCGGCATTGTAGGTTTTCTTGTGCCATTCGGTGGCTTCGATGGCCAGGGGGTTCTTGGAGACATCCTTGGGACCGGTGGCGTAGACGCCTTCAGCGTATTCGCCGGCGACCTTAATGAAAGTGTCGTCCTTGACGCCGTCGTCGGAGATGAACACGGTGTCCATCTTCTTTTTGCGCATGCCCATGACCAGCTTGGAGGCTTCCGGATGGTATCCGCCGTAGACAACGGCTTCGGCGCCGGAACGCTTGATCTTCTGGACAACAGCGGAATAGTCCATGGCGCCGGGGGTGATGCCTTCAAACAGGACCACTTCCATGCCGGGGTCTTTTTCGATGGAAGCCTTGACCAGCTCGGCCAGGCCCTTGCCGTAGTCGTCCTTGTCGTGGATGACCGCGATCTTCTTGAAGCCCAGCTTCTTGGCGAAATCATACTGCAGGTTGGACTGGGCGTCGTCACGGGCGATGGTCCGGAAGAAATACGGATAGTCGCCGCTGGTGGTCAGCTCAACCGCGGTGGCCGAAGGAGAAATGCACAGAATGTTGGCCGGCGTGTAGATGGGCAGGGCGGCCTTGGTGGCGCCGGAGCAGATGTGACCCATGACAACTTTGATGCCGTCGGAAACCATCTTGGTGGCCACGTTGGTCGCCAATTCCGGTTTGCACTGGTCATCGCCCATGACAATCTCGACCTGCTTGCCGAGTATGCCGCCGGCGGCGTTGACCTTCTGGACGACAAATTCAGCGCCGTTGGCCCCAGAAAGGCCGTAGGAAGCCAAGTCGCCTGAATGGGCGCCGCCCACACCGATCTTGATCGTATCGGCAGCCATGGCGACGGCGGAGAAGGCGAAAATCATCAAGGAAGCACAGGCAAGCACCACAAAAAACTTCTTGGAAAAACTCTTAGTCATGTTCTCCTCCCTAACCCTTTGAATTAATAGGACTGATTTGCTTGAAAATAGATAAATAGCTTAAACAGTAAAGAAAAGTCAACCCGAAAATTGTCCCGATTCATAAAAAAACACCGGTCTGAAAAGCGGCAAATTCCAAAAATCAGGCCCGCGATTGAATTTTAAATCAACCGCGAGCCCCCGTTTTTTCCAGACCGTAAAACGGGCACTTTCACTGGGGCAGGCGGCCGACGAGTGAAGGCCCCATTTTTATTATGCATACCGGTCTGACAGCGGCCTGCTCCTTGAAATAATACTCCCCGGCCAGTCCTGCGAAGCCTTTGCCTCCGGCGTTCAGTCCGTCCAGGTAAGATTTGATCTGTTTCGGCGATTCGCCGCCCTTGCGCAGGGCTTCGGCGGCCAGGACCACCGCGTCATAGGTCTGGCAGGCCAGCCAGTCCGGGTATCCGTGATAGCGGGCGACGTAGAGCTCGGTGAAAGCCGAGGCGGCCGGACCCGGCTCAAGCGGGTTGACGGGGACGGCGACAAAGGCTTGGTCGGAGAGCCTTTCCAGCAGGGTGACCACGTCGTTGACCGCCAGGGAGTGAGTGCCGAGAATGGTTGTCCTGGAGCCGGCCTTGGCCAGGGCCTGGGCGATGAAGATGGCCGGACGGCGATGCAGGGCCAGCAGAACCACATCGGGCTTCCAGGCGTGAGCCTGTTCGGCCAGGGCCAGCAGAGCGGCCGGATCGGCGGGATAGGCGTCCACTTTGACCTCGCCTCCCCCCTGTCCGGCTTCCCGGACAAAAGTCTCCGCCGTCAACCGCCCGTTTTTCGAATCCTCATGAATCACCAGAAAACGCCTGGCCTTAAGTTCTCCCAGGGCGAAGCGGGCCAATTCCCCGGCCTGAGCCTGGCCTGACGGCATAAGCTGGTAGAACCAGCCCTGCCCCAGCACAGTAGCCGCAGCGTCGCTGATGACCGGCAGCAGCACGGGCAGACCCTTTTCCACATAAACCGGCTGGGATTCTTCCAGCGACCGTTCGGTCAGGTGCCCGACCACGACCTTGATCCGGGCGTCATTGGCCGGATGGCTCTCCGGCGGCAGATCGGCCAGCTTGGCTTCGTCCCGCAACACCAGCTTGACCTTACGGACACCGGCGGCAAGATCGGAGTTCAACTTTTCCACGGCCATATCCGCGCCCCGGTTCATGCTCTCACCCAGAGGGGCCAGGGGCCCTGATCTGGGAATCACCAAACCGATATACAGATAGCCGGTCTGTTCCACCGCGGGAGCGGGCTCGGGTTTATCTCCGGACAGCCACCACCAACCCAAGATGGCGGCGGCGAGAATAATCACCAGATAAAAAAACAGCCTTCCTCTGAGGGTCATTGCTCCACTTTCTTGTTGCGCGGTCTGATTACCAGCCGTATGGGAATCTTGTCCAGCCCGAAGGCCTTCCGGAAACTGTTGTTCAGGTAACGCTCATAGGAAAAATGGACCTTGTCCGGCCGGTTGGCGAAGAGGACAAAGGTTGGCGGTTTGCTGGAAACCTGGGTGGCATAATAAAATTTCAGCCGATGGCTGCCCACATAAGGCGGAGTATGGGCTTCAACGGCCTCCTGCAGGACCTTGTTCACCTGGCCGGTTCCGACTCTCAGGTTGTACTGGGCGTAAACGTCGTCCACCATGGAAAAAACCCTCTGCACCCGCATGCCGGTCAGGGCGGAAAGGGTGACGTATGGCGCAAAATTCAGGAAACTCATCTTCAGATCTATCTGGTCCTTGATGCGCTTCAGCTCGTTTTTCTTATCCTTGACCAGGTCCCACTTGTTGAAGACGATTATCAGGCCGCGCCCCCGTTCCACAGCGTAACCGGCCACGTGGGCGTCCTGGTCGGTGAGGCCTTCCAGGCTGTCGATCAGCAGCAGGGCCACATCGCATTTATCCAGGCTCTTCAGCGCCCTGATAACGGAGAATTTCTCCAGCTTCATCGAGACCTTGCCCTTGCGCCGAATGCCCGCCGTATCCACGAAAAGGTAGTGGCGGCCGTTGCGGGTGATTTCCACATCCACGGGGTCGCGGGTCGTGCCGGGTATTTCGCTCACCACCGAACGCTCCTCGCCGATGATCTTGTTGATAAGCGAGGATTTGCCCACGTTGGGCCTGCCGATGATGGCCACGCGAGCCACGTCCCGGTCTTCATATACATCGGCGGTTTCCGGCAGCATGGCGGCCACGTGCTCGACGAAGTCCCGGAGTCCGTAACCATGGGCCGCGCTCAGGGGCAGGGTGTGTTCAATGCCCAGGGCGAAGAAATCAGAGAGAGCATCTTCCTTTTCCGGGCTGTCTATCTTGTTGACGGCCAGGACGAAAGGCCGTCCGGAACGCCGCAGCAGGTCCAGCAGGTCGTAATCGTGAGGATTGAGGCCCTGTTTGCCGTCCAGCAGAAAAACGGTCAGATCGGCTTCCTCCAGGGCGGCCACGGCCTGTTCCCGGACACGGGCCATTATGCCGTCTTCCTGGTCGGAATCGAAACCGCCAGTGTCCACCAGGGTGACAGGCTTGCCTTCCAGGGTCACCTGGGCGTAGTTGCGGTCCCGGGTCACTCCCGGCTGATCGTCGACAATAGCCTTATTGAACCCGACCAGCCTGTTGAACAGGGTGGATTTGCCCACATTGGGCCGGCCTACTATGGCCACCAGTGAACTCATGACGGCTTCTCCAATTTTTCCCGCGACTCGGTTAGGAGGCCGCGCAGTTTGTTGATAAAATTCATTTCATTCCCGGCCATAAGGCCTTCAAGCGCTTCCAGGGCCGCAGGGATGTACGCTTCGAAACCGCGCTTGCCCTTGACCCGGCTCAGGAACCCGAAGGCCCCCAGGGCCTGCAGAAGACGGCAGACGGCCAGCAGGCGGAAGCTCACGCGAAAAGCCGTTTCGTCCAGATCATATCCAAAATCCGCCCGGTCCTTGAGGTATTGCGAGAACAGCTCCTGCCGTTCTTCCGGACCCAGGCGGACATAAGGGTCGTAAAGCAGACTGGCCAGATCATACCCCGGAGGCCCCAGCCTCGCCCCCTGAAAATCCACCAGACGGGGCAGAGCGTCCTTTATCATAATATTGCGGGATTGAAAATCCCTGTGCATGAGAACTGTTTCTGTCCCGGCCAGAGCCTTTCCGGCCAGTTCCGCGAATTCGGCGTCCAGCCCCGGCCGGTCCGGGGACAAGCCCAGATACCCGGACACAAAGGCCGATAAAAAATAGCCGGTCTCGCGCTGGAGAATCAATTCCCGGTCGTACCGCCTGGTCTGGAAAGGCCAGGCCGGATCGAATCCGTCCAGCGCACGGGCATGAACTTCGGCCAGGAGGCGGACCACCGGCCTGTATACGGCCACGGCCGCACCGGCCCCGGAAGCCAGGGCCTCGGCCTGGAGCAACCGGTCGCCCAGGTCTTCAAGGAGGAAAAAGCCCTTCTCCCGGTCGGAAGATAAAAATTCCGGCCCCCACCCGCCCTTCAGCCAGAGGTGGCGGCCGATAAGGTCATAAGCCCGGTTTTCCGCCGCATCCGGACCGGCCAGGGCCACGGCGGAAAATTGTCCGCCGGAAACCCGGAAGAATTTCCTGTCCGATCCGTCGCCGGCCAGCAGGCTCCAGACCAGTTCCCGGTCCCCGCCCGGCCAGTTGGTCCGCACGAAATGCTCCAGGCCTTCTATTGGCCTACAGGCAGACATATCAGGCATGAGCGCCACCGGTCACGGCCTGACCCCGCACATCGTTCCGGACCGTCACTCCGTCGGCCAGAACGCAGCCATCGACCGTAACTCCCCGGAGTACCCGGGCTCCCGGCCAGAGGACCGAATTTCTGACCACCGCCCCGGATTCCACAACCGCGCCTTCGCCCAGACAGGCCCAGCCTTCCAGGGAAGCCCCTTGTTCCACTTCGGCGCTTTCGGCGGCCAGAAACGGCCCTCCGGGAGCACCGGCAAGGAGTTCCCCGTGTATTTCCAGATACCTGGGCAGAGTCCCGGCGTCCCACCAGCGGCGGCCGGACGGCAGGTGGGCCTTTATCAAGGCCCCGGAATCAATCAGGGACTGGTACACGGCGATGATATCTCCGGGGCCGTCCGGAATATGGTTCAACACTTCGGGTTCCACCACATGGATGCCGGTGAAGGCCAGAAGACGGTTTCCGTCCCGCGCCACACTCTCCAGACCGCGCCCCCTGAATCCGATTATAACGCCATTCCCGGACACCGGCACCTGATTGAATTCGGGGCGGTCGTGCAGGACCAGGGTGGCCAGAGCGCCGGAAGCCTCATGGGCGGCCGCTGCTTCAGCCAGGTCGATGTCGGTCATGATATCCGCGTTTATGAGGATGAAAGGGGAATCTTTCAGCCATGGGGCCGCGTTGCCGACTCCGCCGCCGGTTCCCAGGATGTCTTTTTCCCGTACCGGGCGGATGACGGGGCCTCCGGTCAGCCCGGAAAGCCAGTCTTCCATTTTATCGGCCAAGTGGTGGATATTGATAACGGCTTCGGTTATCCCGGCCCGGACCAGACTGTCCAGGGCGCGGGCGATGAGCGGGCGGTTGAGCACAGGGAAGAGCGGTTTGGGACGCACCAGACTCAAGGGTCTGGCCCGTTCGCCGAAACCGGCCGCCAGTATCATGGCTTTCTCAATCTTTCCCATCAAACAAACCGCCTGCCCGAAGCATTATCGAATCTTGTAAAATACCACAGGCGGCGTTTTTCGCCAACATATACCCGGTCTAAACTTCAGGAAGGCCGCGAGGAATGCTGCCGGGCGGAATTTGCAGGCGTCCAGGCACGGACCACGCGATGCGGCACGCAGGAGACCTGCCCAGCCATTCAGCGGCCAGGCCGGGTCGAACATTTTCATTCCCGCCGCGCCAGGCGGCTTTCCGGGTCTCTTTCCGCTTCCAGCCGGCCGAGCAGCCAGTCGCCCACGGACGGAGCATAGTGGGAAGTATCTATCCAGTGGGGCGAAGACCCATTGATTACTTCCTCGCCGAAAAACGGGTTGTCCAGGCTGAAATCATGGACAGTCAGGCCCCGGAGGCGACCGATGTCAATCAGCCTCTTCCGCCACTGGTCGAAATCCGCAGCTTCCCCGGCCGCCCGCAGCCTGTCCACCTGGCGGGCATTCATGGGCGAAATAAAGACATCCAGCTCGACCCCGGCCTTGCCTACAAGGTCTATAACGGTTTCGAAGGAGGCGTATTCAGCGGCGGTTATAATCTGTTTTTTCGTGTAAAATCCCGACAGGATAACTTCCAGGTCTTCCCGGTCCCGGGGTTTGGTGCTTTTGAAACCGCTGTATGTCCAGAAACCGTCTCCGGCGTGTTCCCCGGATACGGCCAGGCCGGAATCCCGGTAAGCCATCAAGGTCAGCAGGGCGGCGGGCAGGGCTTTGAAGAGATAGACATGCCGGCCAAGGTCGCGGTCGAATCCGGCCTCCCAGGGCTTGTTGTGGTCGAACATGAAATAATCCAGCCCCAGTATCACCCGCCTCGCCCCGGTCCATCTCAAGGTGTGCCGAAGGTAAGCCTCCGCCTCCCTGATCCGCAGACCGGAAATCCCCAGGTTGTAAGCGCCGTTTATTTTGCCGGTGTCGATTCCCCGGTAAACCCGCGAACTGCCCAGCAGCACCACCTCGGGACGGCGCACCACCACCTGCAGGGACTTGGCGAACCTGTTCCGGATGTCCAGGGCGCGGTTGTGCCCGCCCCAGTCCAAAAACCAGGCCGGTTTCTCATGCCACAGCCAGTAAGGGTCGGTCCTGATCTCGTAAAAGGCCGAGGCCAGGAGCGGCAGCAGCACCAGGGCCGCCAATGTCCGGTTGTATCGCCTGAAGGTAAACCGCATCTTCGCCGTCCGTTCAGAAATTGAAATAAAGGAACTCGCTGACGTGCGAAAGGTTGAAAACCGTGGTCAGCGCGAGTCCGGCCGTCAGGACGGCCCAAAGCAAATCCGGACGCCAGTTGATTCTGGCCAGGAAACGGGGGACGAAGTCCTCCGTCCGGTAGGTTTCCAGGGCCGGGCGGTAAGCCGCCATGATCTGTCTGGTGTTCGGGGCCAGTTGGGTTATCAGGAGAAGCATGGTCAGCCAGTAAAAGCCGCCTTCCTCCCAGAAATCATGAGCCGGATTCCCCGGCCCGGCGAAAGACACCCAGACCGGCCAGGCCGCCATTTTGTCCTGCCAGCCTTCCGGCAGAACCAGCCCGTTCAACCCGGCCATGCCCTGCAGCATGGACAAAGCCCCGCCGAAGGTCTCGGCCCGGAAAAAGACCCAGGCCAGGACCACGGCCAGAAAGGTCAGCGCACGCGGCCAGAAGCGGCCACCCGAACCGCCCTTCGCCGCCCGGCGGCCGCGCCAGGCGTGGTTGATCGTCAGGTACAACCCGTGCAGCGCCCCCCAGAAGACGAATGTCCAGCCCGCCCCGTGCCACAACCCGCCCAGGACCATGGTGGCCATCAGGTTGGCGTAGCGGCGGGTTTTGCCCTTTCGGTTGCCTCCCAGGGGAATATAGAGGTAATCTCTTAAAAATCTCGACAAGGTTATGTGCCAGCGCCGCCAGAAATCCATGATGTTCGCCGCCTTGTAAGGCGAATCGAAATTCAGCGGCAGGCGCAGCCCGAACATCCGCCCCAGGCCGATGGCCATGTCCGAATAACCGGAAAAGTCGAAATAGAGCTGGAAAGTGTAAGCCAGGGCTCCGGTCCAGGCCTCCACCAGGGCCACGGCCTGCCCGGCGTCGGCGGCGGCAAAGACCGGCGAAGCAAAGACAGCCACGCCGTCGGCCACGACCACTTTCTTGAAGAGGCCGACAACGAAGATGGTCAGGCCCACCGCCAGGTTTTCACTTTCGAAACGGAAAAAACCGCCCTTGCCGAACTGAGGAAACATCTCCCGGTGATGGACGATGGGACCGGCGATGAGTTGCGGGAAGAAGGTCACGAAAAGGCAGTAATCCAGAAAACCGTAGTCCAGGGTTTCGCCCCGCCAGGAATCCACCAGAAAGGCTATCTGCTGGAAAGTAAAGAAGCTTATGGCCAGAGGCAGCACGATCCGGCCAAGCCCCCAATCCAGGCCGAAGAGGGCGTTGGCGTTGTCCACAAAAAAATTGGCGTATTTGAAATACCCCAGAAACCCCAGGTTGACGGCCACGCCGAGCCAGAGCCCGGCCCGGGAACCCCGCGCCCCGGAGCGGCCCCGGACCAGCCAGCGGCCGGCCGAATAATTGAAAAGGATGGAAAATCCCAGCAGCCACAGATAGGCCGGATTCCACCAGGCGTAATAAAAAAAGGAGGCCCCGGTCAGCCAGGCCGTGGCCGCCCGAAACCGCCCCCGGCTTCCGAGCAGGAAAAAAACGGCCAGCGTGGCCGGCAGAAAAAGAAAGATAAACTCATAGGAATTGAAAAGCATTCGACTCCCGCCGCAAAACCTTCGTGGTCCTCCCCGGACATTTCCGCTTTATAGCGGAAACAAGGCGGGGTGTCCAGAGAGACAGATGACGGCGCGAGTGGTTTTTGCTTATATTGGCCGATGTTATCGGCGGTTGGGTAATCAGCCCCCGCCCAGGCCATTAGAGGCCGGGCTCTCCCGAGGCGCTTGGCTTCTTTCCCGGCAAAGCATCCGGTGGTAAGGGGGCAAAACAGCTTGCATTAATCCTCCCCGGATGACAGTATACCGGCAGCATTGACGCTTGTTTTCAGCCGTTGCCCTCGTTAAGTCGGGCTGCGGCTGTTTTGCATTCATATGTAGGCGCAACATTTTAGGTTCAGGAAAGAGCAAGCATATGAGCATCTGGAAATTCATTCCACTAGGGTGGTTGGCAATCTCTGTTGTGCTGTGTATTTGTTGTGCTTTTATTGCATTTAAAAGAAGACATAGTCTGAGCAGATTAATCAAGGCTTTGGACTATGAACTATGGAAAAAATACAGGGTTCAGGCTTGGGGTATAATTCAACCTCTTACCTGGCATTTTAATCCTCTTGATCTGCCCAAGCAAGTGTGCGAGGCATTTGAAAATAATTCTGTATTTGAAGCTAAGAGAAGAAAAGCTGCCAGAAGTATGATTATAATGATTGCGTGTGGCGTTAATTTAGGCTTGGCTATAGTGCTTTGCATTGTAGTGTGGGCACTTCTTTGACCTGGAAGGAGCCGAAGCGCCATCCAGTCGTCTTGGGTCCTGGGTTCGGGCGACCAACTTCTCCGCCCTGCACGGATACTTGTGACCTGTTGTTTGATTTAGTGAAATTACCCAACTTCTATACTGGAGTTGATGCGTGCAAATAGATATCCATCAAAAAGAATCTGATTTACTTGTTTCACCTTATCATCAATCTGAAATTGTTGAAATAATCAGACAGGAAGCCGATAAATTTCCTGGTGTACTGCACTTGATTTTGACGTTAAATGCTGCACGTTATGTTGGCACTTCACGTGTCTGTGCGCTGATTGGTGAAACATCTTTTGAGTTAAGGAACAGAGTCGATTCATTCTTGTCCTTGCGAGCTCTCTGTGAATTGCATGAGCATACCAATGGGACGCTCATAAAAGTCTGCTGGTCAAAACCAGCATATTTCGGCATTTTAAACAAGTTACTTCTCAAGAAGCATTTTACAGACAGGAGGGTCATTAAGGTATTTTTGAGTTGTGCATTAAAAGCAAAATTGACATAGGAGGAAAAGTGCATTTCATGCGCCTGCGTCACTACCACCCGGAACTGCGGCGCTTCATCGAGCCGGACCCCATCGGGTATGCGGGCGGCCTGAACCTCTACGCCTATGTGGGCAACAACCCGGTCAACTATGCCGATCCGTGGGGATTGAAGATATATCAAGTCTGGCGACCACTACAGGGGCTTGCTTTTGGTTTGGGTTATCATACAGCAATCAGAGTTAATGACGAAATATTTGGGTTTGGGGCAAAATCCGGTGTTGTAAAAGAACAAACTGAAAGCTATGGTTGGGGGATGCATGAAGTTGAGATTCGCTCTGACGACAGATTTGATGAACCAATGTTGGAATATTTAAAAAAAGCCGCAGACAAAAAGGATCACCGATTCCTTAAGGAAACTTATGGACTGCTGACAAACAACTGTATGTCTTTTGCTGCTTGCGCTATAGAAGAGGTTCTGGGCAATTCAGACTCACGGCAAGAGGTCAAATACCAATGACAAAGAGAATATTTGGTATATTGGCCTTGGCAACAATCATTGCATTGTCTTGCGCCAGTAAAATTCAAAATGAAAAACCACCGTGCTTGCTGCTTGTTTCTTGTGATGGAACACTGGAAATATCAGACGGGGAGACATCTCTATTTAAATCTGAAAGCAGTAAAAAGACTGGAGATGTTCTCAGAGGTGCTTTCTACAATGGCAGGCTGTTTGCTTTTGACGATGTTGAGATGATTGCAATTGATTTGACTTCCACGAAGTCAATCACTATCGCAGACATTAGTAGAGCATTTGATAGTAATCCAAAGCTATGGCTGATTGGATACGTTGATAATGAATCGGTCTATTTTTCAGCCTACAGAAGAATAGATGGTAGTGAGTTTTTAGGCAGGAAACACTATTATTGTGATGTTTATCGCTTTGACAGAAACAATGGTAAAACCGCAAGAGTAGAGATACCTGATTGCGCAAGCCCAATTTTTTCTGTATATAAAGATAGAATATATTATGTTAACTCAAACGATAATATATGTGTTTTTCATAATGGTGAAATAGTCAATCTTGAAATTAAGGGGAGCTTTCCGCACATTTCACCGGACGGTAAAATAATTTCATTTGCTTCTTTTGGTATAATCAGAGACCATGTCTATCTCTATGATATGGAAAACCATACCCAGAGATCACTGATTGGTTTTTTGGGCTATAACATTGTTGCACCTATAATTAGGTGGTCAGGAGATGGTAATTACTTGGCTGTGCAGAAAGAAAGTGATCTAACTGCAGGAACGATATATATAATCAATGTTTCAAGCGGCAGAATTGTTCGCAAAATAAGTGATCACTCGGCATGTAATTGGTTTTTCACCGATGAAAACAATTAGAACCGGACAATCCGTTGTCTTACCCATTGGTATCATTGTGTCGGCCCGGAACTGCGGCACTTCATCGAGCCGGACCCCATCGGGTATGCGGGCGGCCTGAACCTTTACGCCTATGTGGGCAACAACCCGGTCAACTATGCCGATCCGTGGGGATTGTGGACATTGCAAGTGGGAACAAGTTTTACAGCCGGGGGAGGACTTGGATCAACAAAAGGTGGAGGGTTCATTATTGGAAATGATCCCAGTACAGGGAAATGGCAATTGGGCTGGTATGCAGTAGGAGGGGCCGGAATTTTTGGAGGGGTGGGAGCCTCGGGCACCTTTGATATCACTTACTCTGATAATCCTTTCATTGAGGACGTAAGCGGTTTTGCGGCGACTGCAGGTGGATCAACCACAGTCTGGGTATTAAATGTGGGAACGGAAACCAACACTCCCACCCCTCTTTGTGACAAATTGGGTTCGTATACAATAAGTATAGGCGCGGGAACACCAGGGGCTGAAGGTCATGGGTTCGCAACATACACATATGTAGACGCAATTTTTTAGCTTCAGGAAAGAGCAAGCATATGAGCATCTGGAAATTCATTCCAATAGGGTGGTTGGCAATCTCTGTTGTGCTGTGTATTGGTAGTGCTTTTATTGCATTTAAAAGAAGACATAGTCTGAGCAGATTAATCAAGGCTTTGGACTATGAACTATGGAAAAAATACAGGGTTCAGGCTTGGGGTATAATTCAACCTCTTACCTGGCATTTTAATCCTCTTGATCTGCCCAAGCAAGTGTGCGAGGCATTTGAAAATAATTCTGTATTTGAAGCTAAGAGAAGAAAAGCTGCCAGAAGTATGATTATAATGATTGCGTGTGGCGTCAATGTAAGCTTGGCTATAGTGCTTTGCATTGTAGTGTGGGCACTTTTTTGACCTGGAAACAGGTGTAAAGGAAAACCGGCCTGATTTACCATAGGTATCCAGAACCGGAGGGAACCAGGAAGCCCCCGGAATGGCCTGCGGGGGCAGCCGGGTCAGCGCGAACCGTTTTCCCTTTTGCGTTCGGCCAGCCTCATCCGGCGCCGGTCTTCGGCTTCGTGGTTGCGGCGGCGCTCTTCATCGGTCTCCAGCAGCAGAGGCGGGACCGGCTGGGGCTTTCCGTCTTCGCCCAGGGCCACCAAAGTCAGGTAGGCCGAGGCGGTATGGCGCACCTGGCCGGTGCGGGGATTCTCGGCTTCCACTCTGACCCCAATTTCCATGGATGTCCGCCCGACCATGTTGATGCTGGCCTTGCAGAAAAGAATGTCGCCCACGTGGACCGCATGATGGAAATCCAGCCGGTCGATGGAGGCCGTAACCACGTTGGAGCGGGCGTGGCGGCTGGCCACCACCCCTCCGGACTGATCGATCAGCTTCATTATCTCGCCGCCGTGCACATTGCCGTAGGCATTGGTGTGCTGAGGCATCATGCGGTGAGCCATGACCACCTGGGTCTCCCGCACGGTTCTTGGTTCCATGTCGGTTCTCCTTGTGCTGCCTGTTGCCGAGGCGGCTCTCAGCCGTCCCGGCGCAGATTCGCCACCCGGCCGCCGGTCATGGCCGTCAGCACCGGCGGAGTCAGTTCGAAAACCGCGTGAGGCGTTCCGGCGGCGGCCCAGATGACGTCATAAGTCAACAGGTCTTCGTCGATGTAAGTTTCTAGAGCCTCCAGGTGGCCGACCGGAGGAATGCCTCCGATGGCGTAGCCTGTTTTATCCCGCACAAAATCGGCGTCGGCTTTGCCGATTTTTTCGCCCAGCAGCCGCCCGACCTTTTTTTCATCCACCCGGTTGGACCCGCTGGCGATGACCAGCACGGCCCGGCCGGTCTGCATGGTCCGGAAGACCAGGGACTTGGCTATCTGGCCCACTTCGCAGCCGACAGCCGCGGCCGCTTCCGGCGAGGTTCTGGTCGAAGCAGGCATTTCCACCACTTTCAATTCGAAGCCCCTGGAACGCAGGGCTTCCTGCACCCGCTGAGCGCTCGTGCTCAGTTCATCGGACATCTGCCACCTCCGTCATTTTCCCGCGCCCGTAAAAAAACCGCCACCAGGCGGCACCGGACCTGTGCGGGCGCCGTCCATCAATCCTTCAACCTATTGACAAACCTCTTTGTTGTCTTTATCAAGCGGACATTTACTCCCCAAAGGCCGATTTTCCGGTTTCCCCTTTCTTAGGCGAACATGGACGTTCGCCCCCCCGGCGAAGGGCACGGATGCCCGTTCGACGGGTTAAAAAAGGCCGGGGGTTCCAAGGGGACGCGGCCGCTTGGGCGTCCCCTTGGTCTGGCAGGCTTTCGCCTGCACCCGGCTCCGGAGGCTGACGCCTCCGGTTTTATATTTCGGCTTTACGCGGGGGCAGCGACCAGCGGGAGCGCTGGGGGCGGCCAGCCCCCAGAGTGGGTCCAGGCGACAGCCTGGGGCGAAGCATCCCGCCTGTATAGTTGCTCTCGGAGCCTTCTTCATCTTTTAACGGCCTTTGGAGGGGCTTTGTCAACAATCTCAATTCTTCTCTTTCTTCACGTCCAGCACTTTCCAGCCCAGGGTCGTCCGGCCCTGGTAAGTGGAGCTGTGCCGCTGGACCGCCACGGCCACCTTGGGTCCCAGTCCGGACAGGCGGTCGCCCAGGTTGAAGCCGATGGTCTCCAGCACCCGGCCGTCAAGGCCCAGGCACATCTTGAGGTGCTTGCCGCCGACCACGCCGCAGGACAGAGGCGTCAGCCCCCGCACGGCGAATACCGGTTCCCGGTTGCCTTCCCCGAAAGGAGCCAGGCGGCTCAATTCGGCGGCCAGTCCGTTGTTCAGATCATCCAGGGTCAGTTCAGCCTCGACTTCCAGTTTCCTGGTCAGGTCGGCTTCGGTCAGCCTGGCGGCCGCCTGCGAGGTGAAAGCCCGGGCCAGTTCCCCGGTCAAGGCCGCGTCCAGAGAGAGGCCCGCCGCCTGTTCGTGCCCGCCGAATCGAAGCAGCAGGTCAGAGCAGCCTTTCAGGGCCTCGTAGATATTGAACCCCGGAATGGAACGGCCCGACCCGGAGGCCCTGCCGTTTTCCAGCCCCAGCATTATGGCCGGGCGATAGTACAATTCCACCAGCTTGGAGGCCGCCAGCCCCAGCACGCCCCGGTGCCAGCCTTCCCGGGCCAGCACTATGGCCTGGCCGGGTCCGGCCCCGGAAGCCTCGACCATCTCCACGGCTTCGCGCACCATATCCGCCTGCATCCGGCGGCGGTCGCGGTTAAGTCGCTCCATGAGTTCGGCGTAGGACCTGGCCGTCTCCGGGTCCCTGGTCAACAACAATTCCAGGCCGGGCAGAGGCGAATCCAGGCGTCCGGCCGCGTTCAGCCTCGGGGCCAGCAGGAAGGCCACATCCCGCGCCGAAACCGGACTCCCGGCCGTAATGTTGCACATTTCCTTCAATGCCGCCAGTCCCGGCCGGTCCGGCACGGCCAGATGGCCAAGACCGCAGCTCACCAGAATGCGGTTCACCCCGGTCAGTGGCGCCACGTCGGCGATTGTCCCCACCGCCACCAGTCCCAGCAGGGGCGCCAGTTCCGGCTGGACCGCCGCTGTCAGCAGTCCCCGCTCCCGCAAGGCCTGCCGCACTCCTCCGGCCAGAAAAAAAGCCACGCCCACCCCGGCCAGTTCGGCCTGGGGGAAACGCGATCCGGGCCTTTGGGGGTCGATGACCGCCAGGGCCTCCGGCAGTTCCTCCGGCACCTGGTGGTGGTCGGTCACAATCAGGTCCACCCCCAGAGCCCGCGCCCGCAAGGCCGCCTCGTGGCCGGTCACCCCGCAATCCACCGTCACCACGACGCGGGCCCCGGCCCTGGCCAGGGATTCGATAGCTTCCGTATTCAGCCCGTATCCCTCGTCCAGGCGGTGAGGCACATAGGTCAGGACCCGCGCCCCCAGGGATTCGAAGAAACCGGTCAGAAGAGCCGTGGCCGTCAGACCGTCAGCATCGTAATCCCCGTAGACCGCGATGATCTCTCCCGCGCCCAGAGCCGCCACCAGCCGTTCCACCGCCTGTTCCATGTCGGGCAGCAGAAACGGACTGGGCAGGTCTCTGAGTGAAGGGTCGAGAAAGGCCCTAGCCGCCGCCGGATCGCCGAAACCACGCCTGATGAGCATACCGGCCAGCACGGCCGACAGGCCCAGTTCCCCGGCCAAGGCCTCTGCCTCGGCCGCGTCCACTCTCCCTATTTCCCACTTCATGCGGCTGATAATCAAAACCTCCCCGACATCAGGAAAAAGACTATACCACGCCCTGGTACATGTGCTCAACCTTTGCCGCCCATGTCCCGTGTCCGGCCGGGCAACGCGGCGGACAATGAGGCCCGCAACCGGTTTTATTCATGGTGTTTTCCGCCGAAATCCAGGCCGCTGTCGCAAGCCGGCCGGGCATCTATTTCGGGACACGCACGGCAGACGCCCCGGCGGCGGCGGTAATAGGTTAAAATATATAACAGACGGTTGGAACCTTTTGACCTTGACAGGCTCTTCAACCACTAAATAGTATGGCCGGAAGTCGAGTCTCAAGGTCTTGGCCACCAACACAGGGCCTTCGCCCAGACACTATCCGGGAGAGTTATGCCTCAACACAAGGTTCATTTTATACCCGACGACGTCACCATCGAAGTTGAAGACGGTGCCAATCTCCTCCAGGCCGCCATGCTGGCCGGAGTCCACGTCAACGCCTCCTGCGGCGGGGCCGGAGTCTGCGGCAAATGCAGGGTGATTCTCGAAAAGGGCGACCTGGAGTCTCCCCGGACGGAACACGTCTCCGAAAAGGACTACGAACAGGGCTACCGCCAGGCCTGCAAGGCCCTGGTCCGGGGCGACCTGGAAATACGCGTCCCCATCGAGTCCCAGATCGACGCCAGGGCTCTCAACCGGGCCAGGCCAAGCAAGGACTCCGCCCGCGTGGCTCAGGAGCTCGATATCGACGACCTCAAGGCCGCCGGGAAATTCGATCCTTCCGTCACCAAAAAGATGGTCAAGGTCAGGCCCCCGGCCCCGGGAGACAACATCTCCGACCTGACCCGCGTTCTGCGCGCCCTCAAGGACCAGCATGGCGTGGGCAATGTCCGCGTCGATTTCAAACTCATCAAGACCCTGCCCCAGGTCATGCGCGAAGGGGATTTCGAGACAACCATCACCCTGCTTCGGCCGCCTTCGGCCGTGACCAAGGGTAAAAGCGCCGCCGTCACCCTGACCGACATCCAGCCGGGCGACCACAGCGGCCGGAATTATTCCCTGGCCGTGGATATCGGCACCACCACGGTATGGGTCCAGCTCATCGACCTGAACACGGGCGAAGTTCTGGCCCAGACCGCCGACTTCAATCATCAGCTCAGCTATGGGGAAGACGTCATCAGCCGCATAGTCTTCGCCGCCAAGGAAGGCGGCCTGGACAAGATGCAGCATCTGGTCGTGGAAACGATCAATCAGCTTGTCGACCAGGCCATCAAAAAGGCCAAGGTCGACCGGGACGACATCGCCCTGGTCACCGCTGCGGGCAACACGACCATGACTCAGCTTCTTCTGGGCGTGGACCCCAAATACATCCGCCTGGCCCCCTACGTGCCCACCGCCAACCACTATCCGCCGGTCCGGGCCATGGACATCGGCCTCAAGGTCGGCGAACACGTCCGCCTCCATGTCTTTCCCGCCGTGGCCTCCTACGTCGGCGGCGACATCGTCTCCGGGCTCCTGGCGGCCGGAGTCTATCAGGACCCCCGCCTGACTCTGTACATCGACATGGGCACCAACGGTGAAATCGTCGTCGGCAACGAGGAATGGATGGCCTGCGCCGCCTGCTCCGCCGGACCGGCCTTTGAAGGCGGCGGCGTCAAATTCGGCATGCGGGCCACCGCCGGGGCCATCGAGGACTTCGCCATCAACCCCAAGACCCTGGAGCCCATGCTCCTGACCGTGGACATGAAGAAGCCCAAGGGCATCTGCGGTTCGGGCCTCATCAATATAGTAGCCGGACTTTTCGAAATGGGCGTCATTGATGAACGGGGCAAGTTCAATCAGAAACTCGGCACGGACAGAGTGCGTGAAGGCGAAGACGGGTGGGAATACGTCCTTTCCTGGGCCGCCGAAACAGACATCGGCCGGGACATAACCCTGACCGAGGTGGATATAGACAACCTTATCCGGGCCAAGGCCGCCATGTACGCCGGTTACCAGACGCTCCTGGAAGGGGTCGGACTTAATATAAAGAGCCTGGACCGGGTCATCATCGCCGGAGGCTTCGGGCGGTATATCAACCTCGACAAGGCCATTACCATCGGGCTGCTGCCTGAACTGCCCCTGGAAAAATTCTCCTACATAGGCAACGGCTCCCTCATCGGGGCCCGCCTGGCCAGCCTCTCCAACACCCTGCGCCACGAAGTCTGGGACATCATCACCAAGATGACCAGTTTCGAGCTGTCCGAAGTGCCTTCCTACATGGACTACTATATCGCCTGCCAGTTCCTGCCCCACACCCGCCGGGAATGCTTCCCGGAGGTCATCGGCAGGCTCCAGCAGACCAGACAGCTCGTGCAGCTCGCCCAGACAGACGAATAACACCGCTGGAGCGGCTCAAGCCCCCAGCGCGGAAAATTTATGAAAAAGCCGCGACGGCCATAAGTTCAGGCCGTCACGGCTTTCATTTTTCAGCTTCCGGACAATCTCGGGAAAACAAAGGGGCGCCCTGCTCAGGCCTCCGCCGCTATTATGCTCATGGCCGCCTTTATGCCGTCGGCCCCGCTGGATATTATTCCGCCGGCATGGCCGCTGCCTTCCCCGGCCAGATAAAGATTCTCAAACCCCGCACAACGGCCGTCAGCCTCCCGCAAAGCGCTGATGGACGAAGAAGTCTTACTCTCCAGCCCCATGATGATGCCGGTCTCAAAACCTCTGACCTTGCGGCTGAAATTCTTCAACCCTTCCCGGAGTGAATCGCTGACCACGGCGGGCAGCATCTCCCACAAGGCCGCCGGCTTCAATCCTAATGGGTAGCTCGATTCCACGGCCGCAACCGGCTCTGTCTTGCTGATAAAATCGCCGATACCGCAGAACGGGGCCTGATAACCCGAGGAATACTCCCAGAATCGTCCTTCCAGGTTCTCCAGCCAGTCGAGAATTTCCAGGGGAGCGGCTTCCCGGCCAAGCAGTTCCTCGGGGCTCACCCCGGCCACACAGGCCGCGTTGGCGAATCCGCCGTCCCTCTGGTACAGGCTCATGCCGTTGACAATGTTCTGCCGCTCATAGGCCGTGGACGGCACCACCACCCCTCCCGGACACATACAGAAGGTGTAAACAGGAAGATGGCCGTCGCCTTTCGAGGTCAGACGGTATTCCGCCGCTTTCACGCCGGGCAGGCTGGCCCGGCCCCATTGAGCCACGTTGATGAGATCCTGGGGGTGCTCCACCCGGCAGCCGAGGGCGAAATTTTTGGGCTGAAAGCGGATACCCCGGCGGATAAGCATGCGGTAGGTTTCATAAGCCGAATGTCCGGAAGCAATGACAAAATAATCGCCTTCGAGCGATCCGGAGCTGGTTGCCGCCTCGCTTACACGGCCGCCGGTGATCTTCAGATCTTCCAGCAAGGTTTCGAAAAGCAGCGTGCCGCCCGCCTCCAGAAAGTCCCGGCGCAGATTCCTGACGATGGTTTTGAGGTTGTCGCTGCCCAGGTGAGGGTGCGCCATGTAGCGTATCTCTTCCGGGGCTCCGGCCTGAATATAATTCGAGAGGATGAAGCGCCGCTCCATGGATATGTGCTTGGAGCGGGAAGTCAGCTTGCCGTCGGAAAAAGTGCCTGCTCCGCCCTCGCCAAAGGCATAGTTGCACACCGGGTCGAAAACCCCGGTTTTTTCAAAAGTGCCGATGCCCCCGGCCCTCTTCTCGACCTCGGCTCCCCGCTCGACCAGGGTGGTCCCAAAACCGGCCTTCTGCAGAACCAGCGCCGCGAAAAACCCGGCCGGGCCGCTGCCGATGACAACCGCCCTCTGGTCTCTCCGGCGGTAAGGCACCTCCAGGACAGGCGGGGCCTCGGGCTCACCGCCTTCTATTTCATCCGACAAAACGGAAACGCGGACCGCCCAGTGAATCCGGTCCATCTTCCTGGCATCCAGACTCTTGTTCTCAATCTGATAAGAAAAATCCCTGATCTTCAGTTCTTTGGCGATTCTTCTTCTTAGCTGCTCATCTGTATAGTCAGTCGGCAGCTTCAAGGAAATTTCCCGGTATTTCATCCCTGTCCCGCTTTACTCCGAAAAACGTTTATGCCGCCCCAAGGCCGAGTCTGTCCGGCCTTGCAGCCATTGCCCCCTGCGTCCCGACAGGTACTATCGGCAAACCAGCCTTAAGCTATCATTTCCCAAACTCTTTGCCAACACCAGTTGGCGCTAGTCGCAATTACCGGCCGGCAATAAGTTTTTTTGCTGTTTTTGCTGTATAAACCCCTGCCGCACCGGCTATTTCCCTTTTTTTTTTGACTTCCACTGGGCATGTGTTTTATTTTTAAACTATAAATATGGCCGGCCAACAAGGAATCAGCTTTCCGCCAGAAGAAGTGTTTTGCGGCGATGAATGTTTTCGCCAAACAAAAGCTGATAATGATAACGGGCTGGTTTTTGTATAGGTCCCACCGCTCTCCGCCGGACTCGGCCCGCGGTGGCCGAATTCCGCGTCCTCGCCCCGGACCAGCCGTCCAGGGCGCCGGGCTCAATGACATGATTGGGGTCTCCCGGCGGCCAGATTCCGCCTCGAAGACCATTGTCCCTAACCAAGGAGGGGAATCAACAAATGATTCGCGTCGGAATTAACGGTTTCGGCCGTATCGGTCGTCAAGCACTGAAGGCAATTGTCGAACGCCACCCGGACAACCTTCAGGTGGTCGCCGTCAACGATCTCTTTGATGTCGCCGTCAACGCTCATCTGCTCAAATACGACACCAGCTACGGCGCCTTCAAGGGCGAAGTGGAAGTCAGGGACGGCGGTTTTGCCATCAATGGAAAAGAAATCAAATCATTCGCCAAGCGCGACCCCAAGGAAATCCCCTGGGGCGATGAAGGCGTCGATATCGTCATCGAAAGCACGGGGCTCTTCCGCACCGGTCCCAAGGCCGCAGCCCATATAGAAGGCGGGGCAAAAAAGGTCATCATTTCCGCTCCGGCCAAGGAAGAAGACGCCACCATCGTTATGGGCGTCAACCATGAGACCTACGATCCGAAGAAGCACAATATTGTTTCCAACGCCTCCTGCACCACCAACTGCCTGGCCCCGCCGGCCATGGTCGTGCACAAGGCCTTCGGCATCGAAAAGGCCCTCATGACCACCATCCATTCCTACACCAACGACCAGCGCATCCTTGACTCGGCCCACAAGGACCTCCGCCGGGCCAGGACCGCCGCCCAGAACATCATCCCGACCACCACCGGCGCGGCCAAGGCCGTGGCCCTGGTCGTCCCGGATCTGGCCGGGCGCTTCGACGGATACTCATTGCGCGTGCCCACGCCCACCGTCTCCGTCGTCGACTTCACCGCCGTCCTGCAGAAAAAAACCGACACCCAAGGGCTGATTCAGGCTCTCCGCGACGCGGCCGCCGGTCCCCTCAAGGGCATCATGGCCTGCGAAGATCAGCCCCTGGTTTCCAGCGACTTCATCGGCAACCCCTATTCGTCCATCATTGACGTGGAATTCACATCGGTCATGAAAGACGACATGGCCAAGGTCGTCGCCTGGTACGACAATGAATGGGGCTACTCCTGCCGTCTGGCCGACCTGGCCGCATTCATGGTTTCCAAAGGCCTGTAACCCCGGCTTTGACAGAATCATCAACGGGGGACCCCGCGTCCCCCGTTTCTCTTTTCCGCGATAAGCGGCCGTCTGAACTGGAAAGTATTGATGAACAAGCAGCAGAACCTCTTCGGCGACCCTCCGGCGGACGAATCATCCGCCTGGTGGACACTCAACACCGACGGCGCAGCCAAAGGCAATCCCGGCCCGGCCGGGGCCGGGGCCATCCTGCGTGATCCGGACGGGACCGTTCTCGCCGAAATCAGCCGCCACCTCGGCACGGCCACCAACAACGAAGCCGAGTACTTCGGACTCATTCACGGCCTGACCGAGTCCCTCCGCCTCGGCGCGGCCCGGCTCCACATCCGCATGGATTCCGAGCTTATCGTCCGCCAGATTCAAGGTCAGTACAAGGTCAAGAACGAAAGGCTCAAAACCCTGTACGATCAGGTCATGGCTCTGTTGCGAGACCTCAAGGCCTATGATATTGTACACGTAAGACGTGAATTCAACGCCGAAGCCGACGCTCTGGCCTCCAGGGCCGCCGACCGGCGCTGACGCCGCCTCGCTGGATTTTTTTCAGGGAGGGGGATTCGCTTGAGGAAGCGGGCCGAATGATCGCTGGCGCGGCCTGGCCGCGCTGGAGGAAAGTCCGAGCACCACAGGGCAGGGCGCTGGGTAACGCCCAGCGGGGGCGACCCCGGGAAAGTGCCACAGAAAACAGACCGCCCCGGGCAACCGGGGTAAGGGTGAAACGGTGAGGTAAGAGCTCACCAGCTTCGGCGGTGACGCCGGAGGCTTGGTAAACCCCGCCCGGTGCAAGACCAAATAGGGGGGCGTTTGAGGACGGCCCGTCTGAAGCCCCCGGGTAGGTCGCTCGAGGGTCCTGGCAACAGGGCTCCCAGATGAATGATCATTATCCCGACAGCGGGCGACCGCGCGGGAAACAGAACTCGGCTTATAAGCCTCTTCCTCAAGTTAAAATGGCACCAGGCCGCCCCCTCCCTGCTTTTTTGTAAATCGGCGGCTCCAGCCGCCGACAAACCGGTAACCGCATTTATCACAAATACGCCCCAGGCCGGAATGGATGGTGGAATCATGAACGATATCATTGAATCAACCGGCGAATCCAGGGGGACCGTGGCGGCCATTGTCACCGCCGGAGGCTCAGGCACCCGTTTCGGGCAGACCCTGCCCAAACAGTTCGTCAACCTGGCAGGCTGGCCGGTTCTGGCCCACACCCTCAGCAAATTCGACCAGACGACGGAAGTGGACCGCGTCATCGTGGTCGTCCCCGAAGAACATCTCAAGCTGACCAGGCAGAAAATCGTCGACGCCTTCGGCTTCTCCAAGGTCGCCGGAGTCGTCCCCGGCGGTGAAACCAGGCAGGAATCGGTTTACAACGGCTTCCTTTCCATAGGTGAAGATGTGGACCTTGTGGTCATTCATGACGGCGTCCGGCCCCTCGTTTCCATCTCCACCATCGAAGCCGTCATAGATGCCGCCTTCGAGCACGGGGCCGCCATGGCCGCCGTCCCGGTCCGCGACACTCTCAAACTCGTCCAGGACGATGTGATCCAGAGTACTCTCGACCGCAGCCATGTCTGGCAGGCTCAGACGCCCCAGGCCTTCAACCGCCTCTGGCTGGCCGAAGCCCTGGCCGCCGCCCGCCGGGACGGATTCACCGGCACCGACGAATCGGCCCTGCTCGAAAGACTCGGACGCCCCGTCATGGTCGTTCCCGGAGCAGCCGACAACCTCAAGATAACCATGCCGGAAGACATAGTTCTGGCGGAAACACTGCTCAAATACGATGGCAAGGAGCGTAGCATGCGCGTCGGAAACGGTTTTGACGTCCACAAGTTCGTCCCCAACCGCAAACTCATGCTCGGCTGTGTCAAAATCCCCTTCGACCGGGGACTTGAAGGGCACTCCGACGCCGACGTCATTGTCCATGCGCTCTGCGACGCCATCCTCGGAGCCCTCGGACGGCGCGATATCGGGGTCCACTTCCCGGACGACGATCCCAAATGGGCCGGTGTCGCCGGAAAGACGCTTTTGAAAGTCATGGCCGACATGCTGACCGAGGAAGGCTTCGAAATCGTCAACGCCGACCTGACCCTGGTGGCCGAAAGGCCCAAGATCAGAGACTACGTGCCGGATATGATCAAGGCCATGGCCGACGCCCTCGGCGTCGAAACCTCCCGCCTCAATCTCAAGGGCACCACAATGGAAGGTCTGGGGGCGTTCGGGCGCCAGGAAGGCATGGCCGCCATGGCCGTGGTCCTGCTCCGCCGCAGAGGTCTCTGACCGGAACTGAAGCCGCTCCGCCGGCATGGATGAAACTTTTTACGGCCCGGACCTGCCGGGCCTTTCTGTGTTTGACACCCGCCGCCGTCTCTGCTTGAATGGAGGCCGCCCAAAGCGACGCCATTGGCCGCCCGAGCGGCAAAAAACAGACTATCCGTTGGAGGAGTCATGTCCCTGGTTCTGTTCAACACCATGACCGGTAAAAAAGAAGAATTCGCCCCCCTCGAACAGGGGCGGGCCAAACTTTACGTCTGCGGCCCAACGGTCTACGACGACGCCCATATCGGACACGCCCGCGCCGTCGTCGTTTTCGACACCCTGGTCAGGTACCTCCGGGAAACAGGCATCGAAGTCAATTATGTCCGCAATTTCACCGATCTGGACGACAAGATAATCAACCGGGCCAATGAGGAGGGCATCCCCTATCTCGAACTGGCCGAAAGACACATCCGCTCCTTTCACGCAGACATGGACGCCCTGGGCGCCCTCCGCCCGGACCACGAGCCACGGGCCACCCAGTTTATCGGCCAGATGATCGAAGACATTCAGGCCCTCATCGCCAAGGGACACGCCTACGCCGTGGACGGCGACGTCTACTTCGCCGTAGATACCTGGCCGGAATACGGCAAGCTCTCCGGCCGCAACCTCGAAGACATGCGCGCCGGAGCCCGTATCGAAGTCGACGACCGCAAGCGCAACCCCCTCGATTTCGCCCTCTGGAAGTCATCCAAACCGGGCGAACCATCCTGGACCAGCCCCTGGGGCGAAGGCCGTCCCGGCTGGCATATTGAATGCTCGGTCATGAGCAACCATTACCTGGGAGCCGAATTCGACATCCACGGCGGCGGACACGATCTGATTTTTCCCCATCACGAAAACGAACTGGCTCAGGCCGCCCCTTTAGGAAGAAAATTCGCTCGGTACTGGCTCCACAACGGTTTCGTCCGCATCAACCACGAAAAGATGTCCAAGTCCCTGAAAAATTTCTTCACCGTCAAGGAAGCCCGGGAGCGCTTTCATCCCGAGGTAGTCCGGCTCTTCCTGCTTTCCAAACACTATCGGGGACCCATAGATTTTTCCGACGAATCTCTTCAGGAAACCGAACGCAGCCTGGACCGCGCCTACCGGGCTCTTCAGGAAGCCCGTGAACTGGGAATAGTACCGGCCGCTGAAACTCCCGACATCCCAGAGAGTTCCGCCCTCAGAGCCCGCTTCCGGGAAGCCATGGACGATGACCTCAACACCGCCCGGGCCCTGGGGCATGTCTTCGAAGCGGTCCGAGAACTCAACCGCCTTACCGACGAAACCCGGACCGGCCAGACCGCCCCGGCTGCCGTGGCCGCCTGGGCCAAAACCGTGGCCGATCTGGGCAGCGTCCTAGGGCTCCTGAGCCTGGATCCGGCCGACTATTTCGCCGCCCGCCAGGACAGGGCCATGGCCGAAGCTGATCTTACCCCGGACAGGATCGAGGCCATGATTCAGGCCCGGACAGAAGCCAGAGCCCGCAAGGACTGGGCCGAAGCCGACCGCATCCGCGACGAACTCAAGGCCCGGAATGTGGTGCTCGAAGACGCCGGCGGCCAGACCAAATGGCGTATTGTTTCCTGAAAAATCCTGGCTGGCGGGGATAAAATTAAATACTATCGACGGACTGTTACGATAAGAATAAACACGGCGGCCTTGCCGGACCTAACAGGAACCCGGCCAAGGGCCGCCGTTTTGCTATAACCGCCTGTATCTCTGAAACAGTCAGGCCGCCGGACCGGCGACGCCCCGGGAATCGCCGATCAGACATTTTTCGAACACCCGCCGGAAATGGAACCCGTAGACCGCGTAGGTCATGGCCAGAGGGAAAGCCCTCGGACGCCGGAACAGCGACCAGAAGAAAAGCTTCCAGTACTGCCATCTGGCCCGGTCCTTAACCCCCAGCACCAGCATGGTCCTGACCAGCGAGACCGGCAGCCGCAGCTCAAGCCTGATCGGCTTCCTCATCTTCGGACGGTGTTCCCGCAGATACTCCTTGACCCTCTTGTAGTAGGGCTTGGGCGAATAAATTCCGCTGATGATTCTTTGGTAACCGTCAATCAAGGCCTCGGGATTCATCTTCGGCACAAAATTGATGGAAAAATCCGTATTGTCTCCGGTGATGTTTCCCAATAGACGGCCTTCCTGGACCAAGCGTTTGTACAAAGCCGTACCCCTTGGCGCATTCAACAGCCCCACCATGGCGGTCACGATTCCGCTCTTCTGGATAAAATCTATCTGGCGCTCAAAGACCGAAGGCGAATCGTTGTCAAAGCCCACGATGAAGCCGCCGGATACTTCCAGGCCGGCCCGTTGAATCTTTTTCACACTCTCGCCCAGGTCCCGGTCCTTGTTCTGAATCTTGCCGCACTCGCTCAGACTGGCTTCCTCCGGCGTCTCAATCCCGATGAAAACCCCTTCAAAACAGGCCTCCACCATCAGGTTCATCAACTCGTCGTCGTCAGCCAGATTTATCGAAGCCTCGGTGGAAAAAATAAACGGCCGCCCCTTCTCCCTGTTCCACTCGATCAGGGCAGGCAGTATCTGCTGCTTCAACTTGGCCTTGTTGCCGATGAAGTTGTCGTCCACGAAAAAGACATTGCCCCGCCAGCCCAGTTTGTGCAGCCTGTCCAGTTCGCGCAGCACCTGCCGCGCCGTCTTCGTCCGCACCCGGCGGCCGAAAAGAGTTGTGATATCGCAGAAATCGCAGTTGAAAGGACAGCCCCGGGAATACTGAATGGTCATGGAAGCGTATTTCTTCATGTCCAGCAGCTCCCATAGCGGCGTCGGCGTCCAATCCAGTTCGGGAAAGCGGTCGGCCCGGTAAATCCGTTCGGCCCGACCCTGTTCGATGTCGGCCAGAAAACGCGGCAGGGTCACCTCCGCCTCGCCCAGAAGCAGATGCTCCACTTCCGGAAAATCATCGGGCGAGGAAGTGAACAAAGGCCCCCCGGCCACCACTTTCACTCCCGCCTGACGGCTCAGTTCGATCACTTCCCGGGCGGATTTCCGCTGCACATCCATGGCCCCCAGAAAAACAAAATCCGCCCACTCCAGATCGCGTTTCCGCAGAACCGACACGTTCAGATCCACCAGCCGCTTAGCCCAGCCCGCCGGTAATCTGGCCGCCACGGTCAAAAGACCCAGCGGAGGGTGCAGCGCCCGCTTGGAAATAAATCTGAGTGCGTGGCGAAAACTCCAGAAGGTGTCAGGATACTGAGGGTGAATAAGGAGAATGTTCATGCCTGTCTCCCATTTTTGGATAGAAAGTTTCGTTCCTGACGGTGCACCCGAAGCAAGCCTTCATAATGCCTCCGTCCTGCCTGGAATCCCTCGTACCGAAAACAGGATGCGCCGGAATTGTGAATAATGATCGATCTAAGACATCTGAATGCAGGTCTGTTTCCAGACAATAATAATAAAATAACTCTGTTGCACGGAGCGTCGGGGCTTTCCTTTCCCCCGAAAGCCGACCCAGCCACCCCGAAAGCCCGGCTCAAGCAGCCGGACGGGGACACTCCTCGGCCCGCCGCCGCAAGCCGTTCAGCATAATCTCCAGCAGCCGGTCCACATAATCATCCACACTAACCCCGGCCGCCTCCACCGACCAGGGGAATTCCAGAGACTTCAGGGAGGTGGTCATCACGTGCGCGGTGAACCGGGTGTCCCCTATTTGCAGTTCCCCCGTGTTCTGACCGGTCTCCAGGATCTCCCGCACCAGACTGGTTTCGGCCTCCAGAAAGAGTTCGTTGATGGAAGCCACATCCGGCCAGTGCTCACTCCAGGCCCCCCGTGTCACCTGGTAAAAATTGAGCAGATCTCTGATCTTGGCCATCTTGGTCAGCAAGTGGGCTCTCAGCTTGCCTTCCAGGGTCCTTTCTTCCTCCACGGCTGCCCTGATGGCCGCCAGCATCTCCTCCGCTTCGGCGCCGACCACCGCCGCGAAGATGTCTTCCTTGCTGGAGAAATATTTATAGATGGTGGCTTTTGATACGGACGCCGCCCTGGCCACGTCGTCCACGCTGGCCTTCTTCAAGCCGAACTGGCCGAAGAGTTCCCTGGCCGCACGCAGGATTTCCGTTTTTTTATCAGCCGCCTTATTTGTGTGCATATTGAACTAATATCGTTTTTTAGTTCATTTGTCAATCCCTTTATGTAAAAAAATCCCCCGCCCGTTTCCAGCCGGGGGCTCAAAAATCTTCTTCAATCAACCCGTCGGGCCGGGATTCAACAGCTCTATGACAACGCCGTCAGGATCTTTCATGTACGTCACCCAACCGTCCGGGCGATGATTCTGGGGCGGTGCGATGAACTCCACCCCAAGCCCCGACAGCCGTTCATACTCGCCCCTCACGTCCTCCACAAAAATGCAGATGTGAGTCAATCCCAGGTCGCACTGCCGCTTCGGTCCGCTGTCCGTCCCCTGCGGGCTGTGATACTGGAAAAATTCCAGCCGGGTCCCGTAGCCCGACAGCATGGCCATATGCACGTCCACGCCCTTAAGCCCGGTGATAAGGTCAACCAGTCCGGACTTGACGTGATCAATCTCCCAGAGCACTTCAAAACCCAGAACATCCCGGTAGAATCCCAGAGACCGCCCCATGTCCCGGACCGACATGGCCGCGTGGTGCCACACGGCCCCGAGCATTTTTTTGCTTGTCATGTTCAACTCCCGGAAAAAAATAAGGGGTCCGGCGCGAGTCCCCGCAACTGCCCCGGACCCTCCGTTCAGTCCCCTTTTACCACTGCTTTTTACCCCACAACCGGAAGGCTCTCAGCAACCCCAAGGCCAGAAGCGTCATCCCCAGGAAAATACCCATCATATGATAGATGTTCAGGCCCCACGTCGGCGCATAGACAATGATCAGCATGCAGGTCATGATGAAGGGCGTGGCGAAAATAGCGTAAATACCGGTTTCGAAAGCCACGCCGGTCTTGAATTCCGGGTCCACCACCCGCAGCAGCACCAGGCCGGTGGAAACAGTGCCGGTGTTGCAGCCGTACTGCGCGATCATGCGCTCAAAACCGTATCCCTCCACCCTGCGGCCGAAATACAGCATGTAAAACGTCGTCCAGGCTCCGCCGAGCAGAGCGATGGTCAGCAACGGCACGATGTTGTCCCAGACCACCGAAAGCTTGACGGAAATCAGCGTGGCTGTCAGCAGGATGTCCACGGCAAAACCGGTGATCCGCGTCTGGGTCCGGGGTTCGAGCAGATGTCCGGCCCCCAGTTGCTTTGAGACTACCCGGAAGAGGATGCCCACCAGCATGCCGAAGAAGAAGAAAAAGCCCCAGGTCGAGCTGCCGAGCTGGCCAACAACCTGCTCCAGTCCGTAAAAAAGCGCGTAGGTCAGCAGATAGACGAAACCGACAGCGGAAGCCTGAAAGGCCAACGGGTCCACGTTGCCCGGGTGAGTGCTCATATGGCCAAGCGGTTCGGGAACATCGCCGTCACAGTAACTGCCCCGCACGAAATAATCAGGCAATTCGCCCTTGCCCATCTTGGTGTAGCCCTTCCTGATGCCCCACTGGATCAAAGGCACGCCCACGAACAAGGCGAAGAAAAACCCGATGGCCGCGAAAGCCAGGCCGATGGTGATGGCGTTGGTGTACCCCTGGGCCTCCCAGGCCTTGCCCAGAGCCAAGGCCTGCCCTGGCCCCTGGGTATAGCCCAGAGGCAGGAAGAGGCCGAACTGGACCGGCAGATTCACGCCCACCAGCCCGAAAAGCAGGACCAGCAGACAGCCAAGAAAAGCCTGGGAAGACATGGAAGCGCCGTTCACCAGGCCCATCCACAAAGCCCCCTTGGTCCTCTCCTTCAAACGGCTGGGCTCTCCCTCGGCCTTCTCTCCGGAAGTAAGGCCGATGCTGATGAAAGAAATGATGAAGAAATGATAGGCGATGGTCTGGAAATCTTCCTCGCGCAGGGGAATGATCTTCAGGTTCATGAGGATCATGCCCAGCAGACCGCCGACCATGCAGGCCGGAACAAGGAAGCTCTGAAAGAATTTGATTTTGGATCTGAAAAAAACGCCGACGTAAATACAGATACCGCAAAAGCCGAAAGCCAGCATGAGGTTCATATCAAAGGGGGTCGTCATTCCTGTTACCTCCGGAAGGAAGGTCGGAAGTGAATCTTGTCTCAGCCGGCAGGACGCCGGCCGCCTCCTTGGCCGCAATGCAGGGAAAGACCGGACCGGAGCCCGGCCTCTGCCCTAAGGTTAGTTGTAAGCGCCCACCTTGGCCAGGGCTATGCTGCCGGGGCTGATAGTGCGCGGGTCTGTCATGACGTTTATACAGGCCACCCTGCCCGAGGCAAAAGCTTCCTCCAGGGCCGGACGGATATCCTCGGGCTTGGTCACCATCAGACCCAGACCGCCCATAGCCTCCACGTGCTTGTGATAGCTGATCTGGCCCAGGTCGGTCAGCGAATTGATGGCATGTCCCAGTTTGACCTCCTGGCTGTGGCGGATCATCCCCCAGCCCAGGTCGTTGCAGATGACCGCCACGATGGGGATTTTCTTGGTGATCGCACGCTCGAATTCCATGAAGTTGAAGCCAATGGAGCCGTCACCGGTCAACAGCATGACCCGCTTGTCCGGATACAGAATCTTGGCCGTGTTGGCGTAAGGAATCCCGCCGCCCAGGCAGCCGAAAATGCCGTAATCGAGGTAATGCCCGGCCCGGCGGAAGGTCCTGGTCATGCCGATCCAGGTGGTCGTGTCGCCGCCGTCGGTCACTACTATGTCGTCCTCGCGGTTCATGAACAGATCCACCTCACGGGCCAGCCTCATGGGGTGAATAGGGGTGCTGTCGCTTTCCCACTGGCTCCTGGCCGAAGAGAAACCGGACTGCTCGGCCTGCCGCAGTTCGGCCAGCCAGCCGCCAAAACGTCCCCGCAAGCTCTCGCCCAAGCCCTGCTCGTCAATCAGGCGGATGAGTTCCGCGGCCAGAGTCTTTACGTCACTCATGACCGGCAGGTCTATCTGGCGGTTCCGTCCGATCTCGGATGGCTCGATGTCCACCTGGACCATCTTGGCCGACTGGCTGAAAATCTGTCCGAACAGGGTGAAAAGATTCAGACGCCCGCCCAGCATGATGACCAGATCCGTGCTCATGCAGGCATGCAGACCCGCCCCCGGACGAATGGCCGATATCCCTCCGTAGCAGTTCGGGTGATTGTCGGGCACCACGCCGCGCCCGTTGGAAAGGGAAAAGATAGGCAGGCCCGCCTTCTCAACCAGCTCCGTCAACTCCGGGCCGGCGTCCGAATACCAGGCGCCGCTGCCGGCCACCAGAATCGGTTTCTCCGCTTGGCGGATGAGTTCGACCATCTCGCGGGCCTTGGCCGGATTGACCACCCGTGAATCCACCCGCGTCTTGGGAAACTTCACCTGCACACCAGGACGAGGGGCCGCGTTGAGCACGTCCACCGGAAGTTCCAGGTAGACAGGGCCGGGACGGCCGCTGGTCGCTTCCCGGAAAGCCAGATCAATGAACTCAGGCACCCGCTCCGCATGGTGGCAGACAAATGCCTTCTTGACCATGGATTCGATGACCGGGGCCTGCCGCATGTCCTGCAAGTCCAGCTTTTCGATCATGTTCACGCCCACGCAGCCGGAAATCAGAACCAGGGGCGTGCTGGCCATGGACGCGCTGGCTATCGGAGTCAGCGCGTTGGTGAAACCGGGGCCGGCCGTGACCAGGGCCACTCCGGGCTTGCGGGTCAGACGCCCGTAAGCCTCGGCCATCCATACCGCCGCCTGTTCGTGGCGGGTGTCGAAAAACCTGATGGGGGAATCTTCCATGTTCACGTAAATCGGGTTCAGGTGACCGCCGCTCAGGGTGAAAATGATCTCCACGCCCTGGTCCAGCAGAGCCTGCGCCGCCGCCTGACCGCCCGTTTTTATCTCCATGTCCGTATCCTCCTCAATGTGATAAACATCCCAGAATCAATTCAGCCTGCCTGCCCACCGGAAGAGCGGAGGCCGGTCAGAGTTCGGTCAAAAGCCCTCCGCCGATATTGACGGCCTGGCCGGTAATGTAGGAAGAACGCTCCGAAACCAGATACAAACAGAGATCCGCCACCTCGTCGATGGTTCCCATGCGCTTCAAAGGCACCCCTTCGGTCATCTTCTTCTCCGCATCCTCCACGGAAGTCTGAAAAAGAACCGCCTTCAGGGCCACGTTGCCGGTCTGCAAGTCCGTCTTGATCAGCCCCGGGCAGACCGCATTGACCCGGATGCCCTCCTCGGCCAGTTCAATGGCCATGACCTTGGTCAGCATGACCACAGCCGCTTTGGAAGCCGAATAAGCCCCGTTCATCGGCGCGGGCGACTTGGCCGCCTTGGAGGCTATATTGACGATAGCCCCCGGGCCGCCGGCCATCAAAGGCACCGCCGCACTGGATACCCGGAAGACGCCGTGCAGATTCACATCCACCGTCTTTATCCAGGCCGCCTCATCGTAATGATGAACCCGTTGAGGCGCACCGAGGGCCGTACCCGCATTGTTGAACAGGAAATCCAGACGCCCGAACCGGGACTTGACCTCGGACATGGCCGCCTGAACTGACTCCGTGGAAGTCACATCCATCTCCAGAGCCGCGGTCTTGACCCCGAACTCATCCGCCAGCTCCCCGGCGATTTCCCGCAGTTCATCCAGGGAACCGAAGGGGATGGGCGCGTTCTTCACCGGCGGGCTGGCCAACTCGGTCAGAACCACGTTGGCCCCGCACGAGGCCAGCCCCCTGGCAATGCCGTAAGCGATTCCGGTCCGTTTGCCCGCGCCGGTTATCAGGCCGGTCCGGCCCTTGAACTCGTCACACATATTCGACCTCCCGCGCCGCCCGGCTCATGATCCGGACTGCTGCTGTTTCCAACCCAAAGCCTCCAGGCGGTTCTCCCGCTCCTCACTGACCAGCTTGTGGTACAAGTGATAGTAGAAAAGAGCCGTCACCTCGGCGGCCAGATTGGATACATCCACCATCTGATTCAACTTCATCGTCTTCGGTGCGGTCTCGAAAAAACTGCGGCTGGCCGTCGCCACGATCTCCCGGAACTGCCCCAGGACATCCTGCAGAAACTCCGGGTCGAAGCCAGTCTCCGGAGTCAGGCCGATGTCCCGGTATTCGGCGATTATCCGGCCGATGATCTGGTCGTCGCGTGAATAAAGCTTACGCTCCCCCGCAACAACAGGCGAAATCAAGCCCCATTCCTCATACTTGTGCAGAGGTCCGGGGTTCAGGCCGGTAGCCTTAAGAAAAGCCTCCTCGCCTTCGATCTGACCGCCCATGAGCTGGTCCAGCGGACGAAAATACTCGATCTTCATCTTCAGAACCGTCTGGTCTCCGGAACTCTTCTTGTATTTTTTCAGGACTTTTTTGACAGCGGCCAAAGGCAGGTAATAGCTTTCCTGAAGTTGCTTGATCAAATGAATCCGTTCGACGTGGCGCTCGTCATACTCCGCCGAATTGGGACCCAGCTTCCGGGGCTTCGGCAGCAAACCGGCCCGCAGATAATTATGAATGGTCTGCTTGGGCACACCGGTCTTCATGACCAGTTCCCTTATCTTCATGGCACCCTCCCTTTTCTGATTAGAACAGAAGTCACGATTTCATCCCCCGATGGCCGCAGGTTATTATTCTAATTAGAAACTGTCAATAATTTTTGTTAAAAATTTTATAACTTCTTTATTTACAATGATTTTAACGTCTCATTAATATTTACGATAAATGCATATCGTTGGTGCCTGAAATACGTTTTTCCGCGAAAGGATGTCCATCCTCCCGCTGGCAATAGCCCGGAAAACAAAAAATGGGCCAGGCTGAATCCCTTTTCCCTGACGCTGCCTGCATCTCCAGGATGAAGTTCCCCCCTTGAAAAACCTTCTTCTCATGGTTGACAAACCAGCCCGGAAAGCGAGAATGAGGCATGAGTGAACTTCCCGGCAAAAAAACAGCGCTGAAAAACCTGCGGGTCATCCCTGGCGTAGGCCCCAGAACGGCCGAAGACCTCTGGGCCCTGGGCTTCCGGGCTGTCGACGAGCTGCGGGGTGTCGACCCTGAGGAGCTTTATCAGCGTCTTCAGGTCCTGGCCGGCGGTCCGGTGGACCGCTGCATGTTGTACGTTTTCCGGTGCGCCGTGTATTTCGCGGAAAATTCAATCCATGAACCGGAAAAACTGAAATGGTGGAACTGGAAAGACCAGCCCTGGAGGAACCATGATTAAACGTCTGCTGCTGACGGTTTTGTTCCTGGCCCTGGCTCTGAGTCCATGCGCCGGAGCCGGTGAACCGGTTGATGAAGCCCTGACGGCGGCCGAAACCTGGCTGGCCCTGGTGGATGCCGGACGCTACGGGGAAAGCTGGAGTGAGGGCGCTGCGTATTTTCGCAAGGCGGTGAATCAGAACCAGTGGGAAAAGGCCCTGGAAGCGGTCAGAACGCCTCTGGGCAAGGCCTTGTCCCGGCAGCGGCTTTCGGCCGATTTCACCACCAGCCTGCCGGGAGCGCCGGACGGCCGCTATGTGGTCATCCGCTTTCAGACTGCCTTTGAGCATAAAAATCAATCCATCGAAACCGTGACTCCCATGCTGGACCCCGACGGCATCTGGCGGGTTTCCGGGTATTTCATCAAGTGAAAGGCGGTTCCATGACGGAAGCGGCCATGCTGGACCTGATCGGCCGGACTTTGATGATCGGCTTCGACGGCCTGGAGATGACCTCACAACTGGCAGTTCTGCTGACGGAAATACGTCCCGGCGGCATAATCCTTTTCAAACGCAATGCGGACGGAGGGCCGGGGCAAATCGCCCGCCTGGTCCGGGATTGCCAGGATCTGGCCGAGGCCGAACTGGGCCGGAATCTCCTGGTGGCCATAGACCAGGAAGGCGGACCTGTCCGGCGTCTGGGGCCGCCTTTTACCGAGCTGCCCAGCCAGCGTTTCATGGCCCGCTCCATGACGGTTGAGCAGGTTCGGGAGCTGGGGGCCGTCAGCGGAAGGGAACTGGCCGCAGTGGGCATCAATTTCAATCTGGCCCCGGTCCTGGACCTGCAAACCGACCCGGAAGCCGTCTTTATGGCCGAACGCTCCTTCGGCCCCGATCCCTCGCTGGCCGCCGCCATGGGGACAGCCATCATGACCGGTCACGCCCGGCATGGGGTCCTGACCTGCGTCAAGCACTTCCCCGGCATCGGCGACACCAGGCTCGACCCTCACCATGAACTGTCCACCGTGGGACACCCGGCCTCCCGGCTGCGTGACTTGGAAATGGCTCCTTTTCGAGAGGTAATCGCCAAAGGCGTTCCGGCGGTCATGACTTCCCACATCAATTTTCCGGGGCTGGACCCGGTGCATCCGGCCACTTTCTCCCGGCGCATTCAGGAAGAAATCCTGCGCGGCGAACTGGGCTTTCAGGGCCTGCTCCTGTCGGACGATCTGGAGATGGGGGCTATCGTCAAAAACTACCGGATGGGACCGGCGGCGGTGGGAGCCTTTCTGGCCGGAGCCGACCTCCTGCTGATCTGCCGCCTGGCCGAACACATCAGGGAGGCTCAAAAGGCCATGATGGCTGCGGTCAGGTCCGGCGAGATTCCTACCGCCCGGCTGGAGGAGACTTCTTCGAGGCTGGAAGCCGCCCTGGCCATGACGTCACGGCCTGACTTTCGGCATTGGCGGGAGGTGTTTCCCGGCCATGAAGGCGAATAGGCACACCTTTCTGTTTACAGAGACGCTCTGGACGGCGGCGGGGCTCTACATACTCGCCGACGGCCGCAGGGTGGACTGCGAGGGATGGACCCGCATCATCCACAATGCGGATGTTTGGGTTAATGACGGAGCGATGAAGCTCCTTCTGCCCGAGCCGGTCGAGTTTCAAAACAGATATGAATTCTCGCCGCTGACCGCCGGGGCAACGGTGGCCGAATGGCGTTCCATCAACCCCGGCTTGGGGGTCCTGCATGGACGCTTTATCATTGTCGAGGATTCCATCATTTCGCCCTGGGAATCGGAAGACGGAAAATGGCGCGGCTGGGAATTCATCCTTCAGACAGACGCATTCCGGTATCTCAGCCGGGGGTGCATCATGCAGGGAGAGGTCCTGGCCGGTTCCTGGGTCATGGAATTGAGCAGAAGCGAATGATTGCGGGGTTTGCGATCAAGCGGCCGACGCCTTCCGGTGCCGGCCGCTTTTTCTTTCAGAAAAGGAATCAGTGCAGGATGAGGTTGCGGGCCAACTGCTCCAGCAGTCGGCAGGCAGCCTTGCGGGCTGTTTTCTGATTGATCAGATTCTCTTTGGCAAAGGCCGAAACACAGACCCGGCAGCGGTCGTCTTCACAACCCAGAAGTTCAAAGTGCACCACCGCCTGGTTAAGATTGAGGAACCCTCCGCCTATGACGCCGGAGACGCAGGGATAGGGGGTTTCATCCTTCAAACCCGTCTTGACCCGGCCAAGTTTCCGGAAAGCCTCGTAAGCCGCCCGCAGGACGGTTTCCGGATCGCCCCGAAATACCATTTCACGAGAACAGCATTCCGACAAAACAAAACTCCGGGCCCAGGTAGCGCCCAGGCCGCCAGCCAGAGGCCCGGCCTTGTCGTCCAGTACTCCGAACCGTGTTCCGCCCACGGCCTCCAGTTTCTTCAACTCTTCATTCAGAACTCTATTTTCTTTTTCCACAAACACCTTTCAGGCTCCATCACTGCCGGGACCGGGGTGGAGGATTGTCCGTGCACCTCGTGCCCGCGGCCGGTCGTCACATAAGTCCAAACAAAATTTCCGCAGGCCGTTTTGCAACAGGTCTGCGGAAGGGCGTAATCTCTCACAAACAGACTGGAGTTCCAAGTCATGATAGAGGCAGCATATGACCGCAGATAACGAATTTTGGATATGAATGAGAATTAAGTCCTTATATCTATCCATTTCGCCATTTTTACCGGTTTTACGGCATTTTATTATTGCCGCACGGGTAAAATTGATCCGGACCTCGTTTGAAGCAAGCTGGGACGGACGGCGAAAAAAAGAAACCGGTTTGTTTGATTTTGGCGGGGATTTAAGATAGACTAAATGGCACGTTTGTCACAACAACTTAGATTAGTTAAAGAATTTTCCGCATTCGGCATTATACTGGCCCTGAATGTATGAGGTTGGCCTTATGGCTGATGTATTCGTTCCCGGCGTCCAGGTCATAGTCGAATCCCCTGAACAATCGGGCCGCAGTTGCCAGTTGTCCCTCCTGGGCAACAAAAAAGGACGGTTCCTTATTCTGGAGCACCCCGAGGAAAACGGCGGCGGTCCGATCCTTAAGGAAAAAGACCTTTGTCGCCTGCGTATCCTCGAGAATTCGGGACGCACCTACGAGTTTGAGACCGAAGTCCTGGCCGTGGTTCCTCCCCCGGTCGGCGTGATGTTTCTCGCCTACCCCCGCTCCTTCACTTCTCCGCCGCCGCGCCTGACCTCCCGCCATGCCGTGGAGATAGAAACGTATTATGCCCGGGAACCCATCAAGGGCCAAATGGACGGCTGCGCTCAGGGGATGATGCTCAATGTCTCCAAGGGAGGCTGCTTGCTGGAAGCAGAGGAACCTTTTCTGCCGGCGAACGAGCTTTTTCTGACCTTCACCCTGCCGGAGTACTTTCAGGTCCATGAGGACCTCATCGTTTCATTTCCGGATCACAGCGGCCTCTCCGACCTAGAGGCGACGGTCAGGCACTGCCAGGAAAAAGAAGGACGGTATTCTCTCGGTCTGGAGTTTCAGAATACCGTCAACGAAAAATACTCGGCCATAAGGAATTTTGTCGACTGCCTCGAATCTTTCAGGCCGGAAAGCTGAGATGCTTCAGACCGTCCGTCCGTCTTTCAGACCTTCCAGCAATCTCCTGTGAATATCGTCGAAACCGCCGTTGGACATAATCAGGACCACATCGCCCCTGCGGACGGTTCCGATCAGTTCGCCCAACAGCGCATCCGTTCCCGGAAAATGATGGGCTTTGAGGCCACGTTTTCTTAAATCCCCGACCAGCCGCTCCGAAGAGAAACGCTGGCCCTCCGGAACCTTGTTCAGGTCAGAAGCCTCGCGGATATATATTTCGTCGGCCGCATCAAAGGCAATGGCGTAATCATGCTGAAAGACGTTGCGGCGGCTGGTGTTTGTCCGGGGTTCGAAAACCGCCAACAGTCTTTGGCCGGGATAGGCCGCACGAACGGCGGCCAGGGTCTCTTTCACCGCGGTTGGGTGATGAGCGAAGTCGTCCAGAACGGTCACTCCCCGCTCCACGCCCCGCACTTCCTGCCGCCGGCGGACGCCCTTGAAGGTTTCCAGACCGGCCCTGATTTCTTCAATGGACATGCCGGTCCGGTCCAGGGCCGCGGTCACGGCCAGGGTATTGAGCACGTTGTGGGTTCCGGGCAGAGGCGACATCAGGGGTTCAAGCCTGCGCCCCGGGGCCAGGCATTCAAAAGCGACCAGGCGGCCGTCCGGCTTTAGATCGACCGCCCGCCAGTGATTTCCTTCCTTGAGTCCGTAATACAGCACGGCGGCCTGGGCCTCACCGGCCATTTCGCGGACCAGGGGATCATCGCCCCAGGCCACCAGCAGGCCGTCCTTGGGGATGAGGCGGATGAAGCTCCGGAAGGCGTCCTTGACCGCGTCGAAATCGGGATAGATGTCGGCGTGGTCGAATTCCACACTGGTCAGTATGCCCACGTTGGGGGCGTAGTGGACGAACTTTGGGACCTTGTTGAAAAAGGCTGTGTCATACTCGTCCCCTTCGACCACAAACCAGTCTCCCTGCCCGACCTTGTAGTTCCGGTCGTAATTGGCCAGAATGCCTCCGATCATGAATCCGGGATCGCGTCCGGCCGAGTCCAGAAGCCAGGCGGCCAGGGAGGAAGTGGTGGTCTTGCCGTGGGTCCCGGCCACGACCAGGGGACGGTGGCCGTCGAGGAAAAAATGACGCAGCGTCTGGGGGAATGAGAGGTAATGAAGCCCCATTTCCTTCAAGCGGACCGCTTCGGGATTCTGCCGAGTCACCACATTGCCGACAACCACCAGGTCCGGACGATGGTCCAGGTTCTCCGGGGCGTAGCCCTTGGCCACGGGCACGCCCAGCCTGGCCAGAAAATCGGACATGGGAGGGTAGACGTTGGCGTCTGAACCGGTGACGCGGAAGCCTTTTTCCACCAGCATGCCGGCCAGGGAGCCCATTCCTGTGCCGCAGATACCGATCAGGTGAACCGTTTCCACTTTTTCGGGCAGTTTGTTGAGCGATGGCTCCAGTTCCAGTTGCGTCATGCCTTCTTCACTCCTTGGTCGAAAAACTGGGCCAGCATAACACGAAACCACCCGCCGGGGCAGGCCAACTTTATCTCTCCGGAGGGCACGCCTTCAACCGGGATGCCTCATTGACCCGAGGCCTGCGCCGGGTTTATGCTCTCATCTCCGAACGGTCTTTCCGGCAGGCTGGACAAGGGGTATTTTACCCATGAGGAGGCAGTTAAGCGATGCAGCAATGGACGGTGACTTACGAAGACGAAGGGTTCATTCTTGAAGGCTGGGCGGCCCGGCGGGACGATGGACCAGACTTGAGGCCGGGCGTGCTTCTCATCCATGAATACATGGGGCTGGGCGAATATATGCTCCGGCACATGGAAGCCCTGACCGGGCTGGGCTGCGTGGTTCTGGCCGCCGACATGTACGGCCGGGGCGTCCGGCCGTCCGGAGATGCCGAAGCCCGGATTGAGTCCCATAAGTACCGGTACGACCGGCCTCTGATGAGGCGCCGGGCCAGGGCCGGACTCGAGGCCCTGCGGAGACTGGACGGAGTAGATCCGGAACGGCTGGCGGCGGTTGGCTTCTCCTTCGGCGGCTGCGCGGCCCTGGAACTGGCCAGAACCGGCGCCGACCTGCGAGGAGTGGTCAGCTACTATGGCTACCTGGACACCCCCGACCCCGGCCTTGCCTCGAACATCAGCGGCAAGGTTCTCATCCTGCATGGAGCTCTCGACCCGGTTGTGCCTTTGTCCCATATCGAGTCCGTGAGCCGGGAGTTGGCCGAAGCCGGGGTTGACGGGCGCATAATCATCTACACTTCGGCAGGCCACGGGTTCGCCAACCCGGCACAGGGACGGGATATCTCCACGGGCAACGCCTATGTGGAACATGTGGACCTTCAGGCACGGGAGACTGTCTCCTCCTTTCTGCGTGAAGTACTGCCTATCCGGGAGTGACGGCAACCGTTGCAGGTTGTCGCCTCCTGTATTTTCTCTTTCTTTAAGTCCTTGCGGGGGCAGCGACCAACGGGAGCGCCGGGGGCGGCAGCCCCCGGAATTGCATCCAGACGCAGTCTGGCCGGGGGCGGCAGCCCCCGGAATTGCATCCAGACGCAGTCTGGCCGGGGGCGGCAGCCCCCGCATTGCATCCAGACGCAGTCTGGCCGGGGCGGCAGCCCAGGGGTTATTTCTTCCAGAATTCCGGAACGAACAGAATGAAGACCGTGTAGACTTCAAGCCTCCCCAGCAGCATGCACAAAACCAGGATGGCCTTGGCGGCCTGGGGCAGGGCCGCATAGTTGTCCGCCGGACCGACATCGCCCAGGCCGGGGCCGATATTGCCGATTGAGGCGGCCACGGCGGTGAAGGCGGTGGTCATGTCGAGGCCCATGGCGGTCAGGGCCACGGAAGCCGCCACGAAAAGCCCCATAAAGAGAACGAAAAAGCCCCAGACGGACTGAAGGACGTCATCGGGGATGATCTGTCCCTGCAGCTTGATGGGGATAACGGCCCGGGGGTGAATCAGGCGGCGGAGTTCGCGGTAGGCGTGCTTGAGCAGAACCAGTATGCGCATGCACTTGATGCTGCCGCCGGTGGACCCGGCCGACCCGCCGATGAAAATGCAGATCACCAGGATTATCTTGGCCAGAGAGGGCCAGAGTTCGAAATCTGTGGTGGCGTAGCCTGTGGTGGTCAGAATGGAGGCGACCTGAAAGGCGGCGTGGCGGAACGAATTGCCCAGTCCGAAAAAGCCGCCGCGCCAGACGGACCAGGTAACGATGATGGTGCCTACGGCGAAGACCGCCAGAAAGAACTGGAGCTCGGAATTCTTGTAGAATTTCTTGAAATGGCCGGTCAGGGCCTGGTAATGCAGGGCGAAATTTATGCCCGACAGCAGCATGAAAACTGTGATGACCGTATCGATATAGACGCTGTTGTAATGTCCGACGCTGGCGTTCTTGGTGGAAAAACCGCCCGTGGCCAGGGTGCCGAAGGTGTGGCAGAGGGAATCGAAAAGATTCATGCCTCCGAACATGAGCAGAGCCACTTCCACGACAGTGAACAGCAGATAGACCAGCCAGAGCAGCTTGGCTGTTTCGGTGATGCGGGGCTGGAGCTTGTCGGCCACCGGACCGGGCACTTCGGCTTTGAAGAGCTGCATGCCGCCCACGCCCAGAAACGGCAGAATGGCGATGGTCAGCACGATGATGCCCATGCCGCCCAGCCAGTGAGTCAGGCTGCGCCAGAAGAGTATGCCCGGCGGGACAACTTCGATATTGGTCAGGACGCTGGCCCCGGTGGTGGTGAACCCGGACAGGGCCTCGAAAAGACAATCCAGGTAGGTTGGAAAGGTCCCGGCCAGAAAAAAGGGCAAGGCCCCGAAAACACCGGCGGAAAACCAGCCCAGGGCCACCACGGCCATGCCTTCGCGGTGGCGGACCTCGTCCCTGGGTCTGCGGCGGCAGGCGAATATCAGCACAATGGAAGCGGCCACGGTCGCCATGATGGCGCCCAGAAAATACCCGGAAGTCCCGTCGTCATAGATGACGCTGACCGCCAGGGGCGCGACCATGGACAAGGCCAGAAAAAGATTGAGTATGCCTATGAGATAACCCGTCAGCCTGAGGTTCACTAAAAATACTCCAGTTTTACGGTCAGCGCCTGTTCGACTTTGCGGATGGCTTCTCGCCGGGTGAAAACGATGATGCGGTCCTTGGGCAGAATGACGGTTTCACCGCGAGGAATAATGACCTCCCCATTCCGCACGATGGCGGCGATAAGGGCCTGCCTGGGAAACTTTATATCCTGCAGAGGCTGGTTGACTATCTCCGAAGTCTGCAACGCCTCGAATTCTATGGCCTCGGCGTCCTCGCCCTGAAGGGCGGCCACGGAAACTACCTTGCCCCGGCGGATGTTGCGCATGATGGCCGAAACCGCCGAAAGACGCGAGCTGACCAGGGTTTCGAGCCCGATGGCCGATACCAGAGGTATATAGGCGAATTTGTTGATCCTGGTGATGGACTGGTGAGCGCCCAGACGCCTGGCCAGCAGGCAGGAAAGGACATTTTCCTCCTCGTCGTTGGTCAGGGCGATAAAAACGTCGGCATCGGCCACATTTTCCTCTTCCAGAAGATCCTGATCCGTGCCGTCGCCCTTCAGGATTATGGTCTTGTCGAGGATATTGCTCAACTCCTCGCAACGCTCGGCGCTCCGCTCCACCAGCTTTATCTTGATGCCCTTTTTCTCCAGTTCCTGGGCCAGCTTGGTCCCCACCTGGCCGCCGCCGATGATGAAAACCGAGTGGACCGGCTTCGTCGGCAGGCCGAAGACCCGGCGCACTTCATCCAGATCGGCAGGACGGGTGACCACGTAGACCAGGTCTCCGGCGTTGATTTCGGTCGTGCCGTGAGGAATTATGACCGTATTGTCCCGGTAGATGGCTGCCACCAGCATGTGGGGGTTCGGTTCGGCCTTGCGCAGATCGATCATGCTTTTGCCCACCATCCTGGAATTGGAGGGCATTTTCATGCCGACAAGGCGCACGCGGCCGTCGCCGAAATCCATCACGTCCACGGCTCCGGGCACTTCGATGAGACGGATAATGGTCTTGACCACTTCCACTTCCGGGTTGATGACCAGGGACAAGCCCAGAATCTCGTCTATCTTGACGTTGTCCAGCTCAAAAAATTCGTGGTTGCGTATGCGGGCTATCCTGGTGGTGGACGGCGACAGGATACGGCTCATCAGGCAGGCGACCAGATTGGATTCGTCGCTGTCGGTTACGGCCACGATCATGTCGGCCGACTCTATGCCCGCCTCGCGGAGCAAGGCCGGGCTGGCACCTGACCCCTGCAGGGTCTGCACGTCCAGGTTGTCATTGACATGCTTGAGCTTGGCCCCGTCCCGGTCTATCAGGACCACGTCCTTGTTTTCCCGGGAGAGCTTATTGGCTATGTGGTAACCGACTTCACCGGCTCCCACGATGATTACTTTCAACTTCCGGCTCCTTTCCGTACAAGCGGCAACCTGTTCGATGCGTCAGTAAGCTATCCGACAGCTATACCAAATACCGGCGGCGGATTCAACAGAAGTGAATCAGCCACCTGATTACCTGTCCCGATATTTTCGATTTATTTTCATTATGTTATTTCGCAACCCACCCCATGCGCTTGAAGACTCAAGGGCCTTTCCCGGAAACAGTACAATTACCGGCTGGGCATTTCGCTTATCAGAGCGGAAGCGTCCGGAGATATGGAAGTACACCGTTAAACGGCAATACTCATCTTTATGGAAAACAAGGCCGACTTTTGACCTTTAAAAAGAAACAGAATAGTATAAAATTCCAGAGGTGCGCCGAGGGTCAAAACATGGCTTCTTTCTTGATCCGGCAAGATAGCTCCTCGCGCACCAGTTCTTTAAGAAGTTCCCCGCGTTCCGGCCCCGGCCGATTGGTCTTGTCAGGGTCCGGGCGCTGTGGTAAATATTATCGGCCTGAAATTGCCAAAATCGAAGTAGAAACAACTATGTCCACTGCAAAATCGACAGTCGCCGAGGTCATGGATTTTCTCGCCTCGGTCAAGCTGGCCCTGATAATCCTTTTCGCCTTGGCCGTGGCCGCCGTGGGGGGGACAGTCATCCCTCAGAACCTCCCCCCCGGACAGTACATCCAGGGCCTGGGCCCCCGTATGTATACATTTCTGAGCTACCTGGACATGTTCGACATGTACCATTCCTGGTGGTTCAATTCCCTGCTGGGCCTGCTGCTGCTCAACCTGGCGGTCTGCTCGATCAAAAGGCTGCCTCAGACGGTCAAGCTGGCCCGCCCTTTGAACGCCGAAAAAATCAAGCCGGATTTTCTGACCAGACAGTCTTTTTCCGCCGCAATTCCGCTGGACCGTCCCATCGGTGAGGCCCTGCCGGTTTTGCGGGGGCTTCTCGGGAAAAATTTCGGACGGCCCGGAGAACTGAAGAAACCCTGGGGAACCCTGCTCTGGGCGGAAAAGGGCGCCTTTTCCCGTTACGGCGTATATCTGGTGCATTGCAGCATTTTTTTCATCATAGCCGGGGGAATCGTCGGCAACTGGGCGGGCTTCGAGGCCTCGCTGAATCTGCATGAAGGCCAGACCGCCGACCAGGTCATGGGCCGGAAACCGCCGGAACCCATCAACCTGCCCTTTGCCTTGCGCCTGGACAGATTCGTGGTCAAGTTCTACGAAAGCGGAGCACCCAGCGAGTACAGGTCGGAAGTCACCATCATCGAAAACGGCAAGGAAGTCGGCACGGCGGACATACGCGTGAATCATCCGCTTACCCGCCACGGAATTACCTTTTATCAGTCTTCCTACGGACAGAGTCTGGCCGGAGGCCTGACCGTCAGGCTCCGCAAGGAAGACGGCCAGTCCTTCGACATTCAGGCCTTCCCCCAGCGCCCCGTGGCCCTGCCCGGAGAAGAGGGCAGCCTGCAATTGCTGGATTTCGTGGAGAACCTCATGGATGCCGGTCCGGCGGCCAGGCTGCTCATCCGGCCAAGCGCGGGCGAACCTTACACGGATTGGGCCTTCGCCGAGAGGCCCTCGTTCATCCCCAAGCCCAAAGGCCCTTACGACCTGACCCTGCTCGACCACAAGGTCAGCTACTATACGGGTCTTCAGGTCAACAAGGATCCCGGAGTCTGGTTCACCTGGACAGGCTGCGGCCTGATGCTGATCGGCTTCATCATCGCCTTCTTCTTTTCGCATCAGAAAATATTTGCCGGTCTGGTGGAAGATGAACAGGGCGGACCGCGCCTCATCCTGGCAGGATCCGCCAACCGCAACCGGGGTTCCTTTCAAATAAAGTTCGACAAGCTGCGGGACAGGATAACCGGTCCGGCGGCTTTGGAGGGTTAGCCTTTATGACCTTCAACAGCTCGTTGTTATTAAGTTATATTACTTTCGCCTACTTCTTCGCCGCCCTGGCCTATCTGTGCCTGGTGGTCTTCAAACGCCAGTTTTTCGGCCAAGCCGCCTCCTGGCTGACCCTGGCCACCGCCGTGGTTCACACCGGCGGAATAGCCTGGCGCTGGATAGAATCGTACCAACTTGGTTTCGGGCATGCCCCGTTTTCCAACCTTTACGAATCCCTGGTCTTCTTCTCCTGGACCATCGCCGTCGTCTACCTGATGATGGAACATCTTTATAAAAACAGGGCCATCGGCGCTTTCATCATGCCCTTGTCCTTCCTGGCCATGGCTTACGCCGGTCTTCAGCCCAAGGACATCCAGCCCTTGCTCCCGGCCTTGAAATCCAACTGGCTGATCGCCCATGTCATAACCTGTTTCCTGGGTTACTCGGGCTTCGCCCTGGCCGCCGGTCTGGGTGTCGTTTATCTGCTCAAGCACTCCGACAGGGACCGGGCTCACCAGACCTCCGGCCTGCTTTCCCTGCTGCCCAAGCCCGCCATACTGGACGAGCTTATCTATCAGTGCATAGTCATCGGCTTCCTTCTGCTGACGGCGGGCATCATCACCGGAGCCATCTGGGCTCACGCGGCCTGGGGCACTTACTGGTCATGGGACCCCAAGGAAACCTGGTCTTTGATTACCTGGCTGGTCTACGCGGCCGTGCTTCACGCCCGCATGGTCAAGGGTTGGAGCGGCAAGCGCATAGCCGTCATGGCCCTGTTAGGCTTCGGCTGCGTTCTCTTCACCTATTTCGGAGTCAATACGCTTCTGCCCGGCCTGCATTCCTACGCCAGATAAAACAGGGAGGCGCATCCATGAAAAATATGGGATTACGGGCCATGATGGTTGCGGCCATGGCCATGCTGACCGTCTTTTCACTTTCCTCCGTCAGCCTCGTCCAGGCCGAAGATCTGCGGCTGACCGTTTCCGCCAATATGCTGCAAAGATTCTTTCAGGCGGCCGCGCCGTACAATTTCGATTATGAACTGATAAAAGGCCAGACCGCCGCCCGGATAACCCTGAACAATCCCAAGGTCATTCTGGAAGCGGGTCAGCCGGGGCGAGTGCTGGTCAGTCTGGATTACCAGGGCCAGAGTCAGCTTCTAGGCCTGGCCCCATTTTCCGGCCAGACCAGGCCGGAGGCCGTATTCAGCTACGACGCCAAATCATCGGCCCTGCTGGTCTACCTGAAGGACCTCAATATCGAAGTCGGTTCGTCCCTCAAGATACCCCTGGCCGGTCTGATCGAACCGCTGAAGCTGCCCCTCACCTCCAAGGAACCCGTCCAGATGGGGGAAAAAAAGCTGAAGATCGGCGTGAAAAAAGTTCAGACACGGGTCACGGACAAAACCGTCCTGCTGATGGTCGACTACGACCTGACCCCGGTCCCGGAGAAGCCATAGGCCCCTCGGGTTCGGATACCTGCCAAATCCCCTCCGTCATTCCAACGGGGGACAAAATTTTAAAAGGGACATAAGCTGTCCCTTTTGTTTTCTTTTTATAAAACAGGATACCCGGCCCGGAGACCGGCCTAAATAACCAGCCGCCGGTTGGCGCTGGTCAGGCGGGAGGCCAGGGAATAGAGCAGTGTTTTGACCAGCTTGAGCTGAACATCCGTGGGCAGGCTGTCAATCTGCCGGGGCCCGAAACGAAGACAGTAACATTCGCCGTGAGCCCTGACCGTGGCTGTCCTCGGCGTGCGGGCCAGCGCCCCTATTTCGCCGAAACTGTCGCCGGCTTCGAGCTGCGCCAGGACCTTGCCGTTCTTGACCACATTCACCAGTCCGCGCACCAGAACATAGAGGTAGGCGTCATCAGCCCCCTCGTCTATAAGTGTCTGGCCGGAGGCCGCCTTTATCCAGTCGCCCTTGGCCAGTATCTGTTCTATTTCGCCAGGGAAGAAACTGCTGAAAAAATCTATCTGCGCCAGAATACCCGCAGGCGATTTTTCATTAGTCATATGGACTCCGGCCTTATTCTCACGGAAAACCGTCGGCTTGTCTGAAACATTCGAGGCTGGCGATTATTCACCGGCCTGAGAAGTGGACAAAAAGCAGCCTCCGCCGCTGCCGGTGCTGCTGCTGGCGGGAGGAGTCGTACCGCCGCCGCCACCGCCGCCGCCTGTTCCACCTACTGGAGCGCCGTTATACGTGGCGTCGGGATTGGAAAAATACTGAATCCTGGTGCAGTCGTAACCCCAGAGGTCCTGACATTCGTTGTTGTAGGCCATGATGGTCCGCCAGCCGTTGGCTCCGTCAACGTAGCCGTGGCCTTCCTCATAGGGGGTAAGGGTCGGATCGGCGTAGCAGTCGTGACGGGCGGCCATGTTGTGCCCCAGTTCGTGGGCAAAGGAATAATAGCCCGTGGCGCACTCCCGGAGGTTGACCGCATAGGCGTAAGGAGCGAAAGACGAGGTGACCGTGGACATCTGATAAGCGATGCCGCAGGCGTCGCCCTGCTGAACGATCAACAGGACGCAATCGGCCTTGTAGTTCTCCCGCAGGGTGTGGGCTTCATCGAGCCCGTTTGTGCCGCTCTGGAAGCGGTCAAGGTCTGTTCCCATGTCGTCGGTGGTTTCATCGTAGTTGATCAGGCCGGAATAGACCAGGTTGATGCGCTGAGTGATGCCGCTGTTGGCGTAAGCCTGGTTGGTTTCGGCCACCGCCAGCACGATCTCGGCGGCAATGCCCGCCACGGCGTCAACCTGGTTTGACCAGACGACCAGCACGTCGATGACGCTGCCGTCATTGGAGCCGGCTCCCGTCCGGAAGCCGGCCACGGTGGCGGCCGTGTCGTTGAGCACGGCCCGATTGTCGGCGGCGCAGGTGGCCCGCGCCGCATCGGAGGTCTTGTCCGGAGCCAGCTTCACATCCACCGGCGGCAACTCTTGCTTGAAGGCTCCGGGGTTGATTTCCTGGACTACATGGACATTGCCGTCAGCGGCCCGCACATGGTACCTTTCGCCGGGCAGGACGATGTTGGCCGCCATCTGTCCGTTGTTCACGACCATGATGACATAACCGCCCTCAACGTCCTTGACATGGCCGTACCAGACGTACTGGGTGGGCGAATTGGTCTGAAGGCGGTCCTTGACCGCGACCAGGTTGACGTCGTCGAAAAGGTTCAGCACCGCCGATTCGTCGCCACGGGGCAACTGATCGTTCAGAACCGGAGCAAAATCAATGGTGACAAGACGGCTGCGAACCACCACGTCGCTCAAATCCGCAGCCTTGTCCGCGGCTTTGGCCGTGATGTCCCCGGCCGGAGCCGCGGCGAATATGCCTGCCTGGCCCGCGCCGGCCGTAACGGGCCAAGCCGTCAGAATAAGCAACAGGGCCGCCACGGCCGCCAGAATGGGCAAGCGCCTGGCTCCCCCTGATAAGTTCTTTCTCATACCCATGATTCCGACCCCCTATTGGTGAAATGATCTTCTATCCGGACCGTCCATTCGATCCGGCGGTTAAACCGGCGGAAACCGCCTTTCGTGATTGCCCCGGTGTCCGGTAAAACGTCCGGGATGTGTGAAAAGGCCTATTAAAATCATTATAGCGGCAGAAAGGTTTCAAACACAACCTTTCAGGGTCTTTTTCACAACGCCTGTCAGATCAGGGCCTGAACGGCGAGAAATCCCAGCATGACAACGGCCATGAAGGTTGCGGCCGGCCAGATAAGGTAACGGTAGGTGCCCAGCATGTCCGCGTGGAAATAATCCCTGGTCACCAGAAGACATATATGGATGGGCGACAGCATCATGCCCATGTATCCGAACCCGTAGGCCAGGGCGGCGTGGGACAGGTAGTCCGCCCCTGTCAGATGGGAGATGAGAGGCACCACGAGGGGGAAACTGGAGCCGACAAAGGCCAGCACAATGCCCGAGACAAAACCGGAAAGAAACGGCACCAGCATGATGATGGCCAGGGGAGGTATGCCGTACCTGGTCATTTCCTCCTGGACGGCGGCTACGGCCCGGCTGTCCACCAGCATGCCCTTGAAGGCCATGACGCCCAGGATGAGGAAGACCATGGAGAGTATGTTTTTATCGGCAAAGGTCCGGGCCAGTTGAGCGGCCGGGATTCTGTTCCGCCGGATGACCAGGCCCAGACAGAGGAAGAGGCCGACGTAGACCGAAGTCATGGAGGGCAGGTTGAACCCCGAGAGCAGCTTGAAGAGTCCTACCGCCGGAACAGAGACAACCACCAGGGTGATGGGGCGGACTTCATGTCGGAACACGGCCCATCTCGGACCGTCCGGCCCTGAACCGTCGTCTCCGGCGGGACCGCCGGGAGGCAGCAGTCTTATAAGAAAGATAAAGCCGACCGTGACCGAGACCAGGGTCAAGGGCGCCTGCATGGCCATGAACTGCCAGGTATCAACCCCCAGCAGGCTGATGGCCAGAACCACCCCCGGATACAGGGGCCACCAGTATTCCCAGATATGCCGGAACCAGTAATTTACCGCGGCCTTGAATTCAGGCCCCACCTGTTCCCGCTTGCAGGCCGCATCGACCATGGGCGCGGAAAACAGGGCTCCTCCGGGCATGGGCAGCAGCCCGATGAGGGCGGGCATGACCATGGTCACCACGCGGACGCTCTTTATGGCCCTGGCGAAACTGGTGACGATGCGCTCCAGATGGCCGGTGTCGTTCATGAGTTTGCTCAGAACCATTATGAGCACGATAATAAAGGCCAGGGCCAGGGCCTGGGCCTCCAGGGAGCTGCGAACCACAGTCTGAAGCACTTGATCCGGGGGCATGAGCATGAGCAGGCCAAGCAGGCAGGCAGCCGCGAAGAGGCCGATCCCCAGGTGAATCTTGAACCGGTGCAAAGCCAGTATCGTCAGAAAGGAAAGACCGACCTTGACCAGAGCGGGTATGTTCATGATTATTTCCATACCGGGTTTTATTTTTCCCGGCGGCAAAAGTCAAGGGCATTTACTCCGGCCGAAGCCGCTGAAACAGGTCCGTCTTGACAACCGGGGCGGCTGATGGTACCGGTGAGATTCGCTTGACAGGCCGTAACTACTTTTCACAAACAGCGGAAAAAACCATCGAGGTACCTGGGATGAACGAAAAAGAGGCTTACGAATTCATCGCCGGCAAATTCGGCATGACCCCGGACATGGTCCCCTATCTGGTCGAAGTCGGGCTGGAACAGACCATCATCAACCCCATGCTGCCGGAATCCATCCTTCACCTGGGCCGCCTGTTGGACCTCCGGCCCGGCCTGACGATCCTGGACCTGGCCTGCGGCAAAGGCGGAGTGACCCTGCCCCTGGTCCATACCTACAAGGTCCGGCTGACCGGCGTGGATATCATGCCCGATTTCATCCGGGAAGCCTGGTCCCGGGCCGAATACACCGGCCTCGCCGAATTCTGCCTCTTCCACAATGAAAATGCCGCTGCTTACGTGGCCGGAGTCAAGGGACGCCAGTGGGACGCGGTCTTCTGCCTGGGGGCCATGCCTCACATCTGGGGCAGTCTGGAAGAGGGTCTGGCCACGGCCCGCCCGCTGGTCAAACCCGGCGGACATCTGGTCATTGGTGAAGCTTATCTGAAACCCGGAACCGACTCCGATCCTGAAGGCATCTTCGAATCCCGGGAAGCCACCGAGGCCAGGCTGGCCCGTTTCGGCCGAATTGTGGAGGCCATCGACGACGGCGACCGGGGCTGGGAAGCTTACTCGGCACCGCAGAAAAAAGCCATCGCCAAAATGAAGGCCGAACAGCCCGGAAACCGCTTGCTCCAGGATTTCCTGGAAAACTGGTCTGCCCAGATGGATTGGGAAATAGCCCATATCGGTTTTGCCGTCTGGGTGCTCAAGGTGGAGTAAACCCGACCGGAGACAAAAAACATGTTCGACGCCCAAGTTCTGGCCTACGCCGGCCTGGCCGCCCTGTTGACCGTCACCCCCGGAGCGGACACCATGCTGGTCATCCGCAACGTCCTCTCCCGGGGCTGGCTCCACGGCATCTTCACCTCATTGGGCGGCTCAACCGGACTCTTCGTCCACGCGGCGGTTTCGGCCCTGGGTCTCTCGGTCCTACTGGTCCGCTCGGCTGCCGCTTACGAAACCGTCAAAATGCTGGGCGCGGCCTATCTTTTCTATCTTGGGATCAAGTCATTCCGTCAGGCCCTGAAAAAGACGGGCAGACACCAGGACGGGCCGAAGGCCGGAAATTCTCCGGCCCGCCGGGATGACCGTCTGATCCGCTCGTTTTCCGAGGGCCTGCTGACCAGCCTGCTCAACCCCAAGGTGGCGGTCTTTTACCTGGCCGTCCTGCCTCAGTTCATCGGTCCCGGCGACCCGGTTCTGGCCAAGTCGCTGCTTCTGGCCGGCATCCATGTCTGTATGGGCGTCGCCTGGCTCTCGGCCGTCTCCATCTGCCTTGGCCGCGTGCGGGGACTGCTTTCCGGAGACAAACTGAAAAGAAGGCTGGAAATGGCTACCGGCGGCATAATGGTGGCCTTCGGCTTCAAACTGGCCCTGGACCGGGCTTGAACACGGGGGAGAGGGCAAAACATGGCCGCAACCGTTCGTTTCCGTAAATCGTCAGAGTTCGACTCGGAATATCCGGGGCTCTCTTTCGGGCTTGCCCTTATCGCCGCCGAAGCCAATCCCGAAAATCCGCCCGGTTTCGACAGCCATAAAAAGCAGCTTCTCCGGCGGATGCGCAAAAGGGAAACCCTGGCCGGAATCACCGAGCGGATAGGCCGTTATGATCTGTTTTTTCAGGAATTCGGTTACCCGTGCCCCTTGCCCGGACACCTCAAGCGAACCGTCAACAGCGGCTTTCCCCGTTACAATCTCATGGTGGACGCCCACTTTCTGGCCGAAATGTGCGCGGGCATACTGGTGGCCGTGGCCGATTTCGACAGATTTGACGGCGGGTTGACTCTGGATGTGGCCAAGGAGGGGGAGAAATGGACGGCCATGGGCGGCCGGGAGCTCTCCACCCGGCCGGGGGAGATAGTCCTGCGCGACGAACGGGATATTGTCTGCGTGCTCTGCCAGGGCGCGGATGAAAAAACCAGGGTCGGACCCGAGACGCGCAACGTCCTTTTATACGCCTACGCTGTGCCCGGCGTAGCGGCCGAATATATAGAGGCCGGGCTGACCGTCGGAGCTGAGGCGGTGGCGGAGTTCGGACCGGGCCGGACGGATTATCTGCGGGTTCACTGAGCAGGCCCCGGCCGGTTATTGCCCCGCCTTACGGCCGGAACCGAACTAAATCAGCAAATACAGCAGAACGGTCAGAGTCGGCAGACTGAGCAGAGTGGACACCAGTATGGAACTGGCCACGAAGTGGGGTTTCAGGTCATGCTGGAGGGCGAACAGCATGGGTATGACGGCAGGCGGTGTGGCTGTTTGCAGTATCAGGACCTTCAGCGGCAAACCTTCCAGACCGACCAGCGCCCCCACGGCGAAAGCCAGAGCAGGAGCCGCGGCCAGCCGGAGAGTCGCGGCCGCCGTCAGGGGTTTGATTTCCAGTTGCCCCAACCTGGTCTGGCCCAGTTGCAGCCCCAGGATGAAAAGCATGCAGGGGAAAGCCGCCTGCCCGAGAAAGTCGATGGGTTTGAAGACAAACTCCGGGATGGTCCAACCTCCGGCGTTGAAGGCCAGAGCCAGAGCCACAGCGTAGAGCATGGGCTGGCGCAGAGTGTTGAGGAGCGACCGGGCCACCGATCCCCGGCCGGCCGAAGCCTGAAAGACGGCCAGGGTGGACAGGAGAATCGTCGCCCCGATCAGTATGACCACGGCGGTGGACGAAGCCTCGTCCCCCAGGGCGAAGAGAATCAGGGGGATGCCGAAATTGCCGGTGTTGCCGTGCGCGGCGCTCAGCCCTACGGCCCAGCGGGTCTGCCGGTCGAAGCCCAAGAGGCGGCCGGCCAGTTCGGCGGCCAGGGCCAGGACAGGGGTCAGCAGAAACAGCGCCCCCATGATGCTGACTATGGCGCCCCAGGAAACGGGGTGCTGCATCAGCGAACTGAAAATTACGCAGGGAATGAAGACATTAAGGGTTATTCCGGCCAGAGGAGTTAGGTCGGGCCGCCGGAGGCGGTAATACAGAAAACCGGCCCCGATGATGGAAAAAACGGGGAACAGGACGTTGACAAAAAGCACTGGCGGCCGCCTTTACTGGGTCAAGGTTATATGGTAGGCGTACGAGCCCCGCTGGATCACGGCGCTGAGGCCTTGGCGGAACCGGTATTTGGCCAGGGCTTTGAGATAACTTTCCCTGGAATCGGTCTTTATTTCGTTGATCCGGTGGAAGATGTCTCCGGGCTTCAAGCCGAGCCGGGCGGCCGGGGAATCGGGCCGGACCCCGGATATTTCCACCGGGCCCGATTTTTTCGCGGCCACGGCCAGCCCGTAACGCTCCCAACTCAATTTTTCCGCTTTTTCCAGCGGATAGACCGCAGCCTTTATGGTCAGCTCGCGTGCCTTGCCCTGCCGGTAGACCGTCAGGGAAATCTTTTCACCGGCCGTATACCCTCGCAGCAGGTCTTCATAATCGTCCACGGACAAAACCTTGGTCCTGTCCAGGCGGGCGACCACATCGCCCCTGGCCAGATCCGTCCTGGCCGCCGGGCCGTCCGGGTCCACGTCGGTGATGACCGCTCCGCCGTCAAAAGGCGACTGGAAGTGCTGGGCCAGGCGGGCGTCCAGGGTCTGGAGAGACAGCCCCAGCCAGGCGGTCTGAACCTCGCCGAAAGAGATCAGGTCCCGGATGATTCTCTTGGCCTTGTTGATGGGAATGGCAAAGCCTATACCCTCGGCCCGGTCGTAGATAGCGGAATTTATTCCTATAAGGCTGCCGTTGATATTGAGAAGCGGCCCACCGGAGTTGCCCGGATTGATGGAGGCGTCGGTCTGGATGAAATTGTGGAAAACCCTGTTGTCGGTGCGGACGGAACGGTTCACCGCGCTGACTACTCCGGTGGTTACGGTGTGGGTCAGTCCGAACGGGTTGCCGATGGCGATGACCGTTTCGCCTATCATCAGGTCGGAGGAATCCCCCATCTGCAGGGCGGGCAGTTCCCTATCGGCCTTGATCTGGAGCACGGCCAGGTCGGAATCCGGATCGGAGCCGACCAGTTCGGCCGGGTATTCCTGTTCATCGACCAGGGAAACCTTTATGGCGCTGGCCCCGGCCACCACATGCTCGTTGGTCAGGATAAAGCCCTTTATGCCGTCGATTATGACGCCCGACCCCAGGGAAGTGCTGGTCTGTTCACGGGGTCTCATCTGGTCGAAGAAGTCCCTGAAAAAGCTGTCAAAAAAGTCGTCGCCGCGCCCCTGGCTGAAAGGGCTTCCGCGCCGGACGACCATGGTGCTGGCGCTGATGTTGACGACGGCCGGACCGGCCAGCCGGACAGCCTGAACCACCGGAGTCTCCCGGTTGAAAACCTCGGCCGCCGACGGGGCGGAGGCCGGAAAGAAAATAAAGCAGATCAGGGCCGCCAGGACCTCGGCCGCTTTGGGGACATGCCTTGAAAACCTTTTCATGGCGTTACCGGCTGGCGGACATGGCCCGGAGTCTGGCGATTCGCTCTTCCAGCGGCGGATGGGTGGAAAAAAGGCTGGCCATGCTGCGCCCGGACAAGGGGTTGACAATGAACATATGGGCCGTGGACGGATTGGCGTCCATGGGTATCCGGCCGCTGGCAGCCCCCAGCTTGGACAGGGCCGAAGCCAGGGCTTCGGGGCGTCCGACAATGGCGGCTCCGGTGGAATCGGCCAGGTATTCCCTTGACCGGGAAATGGCCATCTGGATGAGCATGGCCGCAATGGGTGCGAGAATCGCCGTCAACAGGACCCCGACCATGCCCAGGGGGTTGTTGTCTTCATCATTGCCGCCCACACCGAAGATGGCCGCCCAGCGGGCCATGTTGGCTATGACCATGACAGCTCCGGCCATGGTCGCTGCTATGGAGCCGATCAGGATGTCCCGGTTCTTGACATGAGCCAGTTCGTGAGCCAGTACACCGGCCAGTTCGTCGCGGTTCATGAGCCGCCTCAGCCCCATGGTCACGGCCACCACGGCATGATCGGGGTTGCGGCCGGTGGCGAAAGCATTGGGCGATTCGTCGGGAATGACAAATAGCCTGGGCATGGGCAGGCCAGCCCGTTGCGCCAGTTGCTCCACCAGGCCGAAAAGCTCCGGATCGTCATTACGGGTCGTCTCCTGGGCCCGGTACATGGCCAGGACAATCTTGTCCGAAAACCAGTATGAGCCGAAATTCATAACCATGGCCAGGACAAAGGCGATGACCATACCCTGGCGTCCGCCGAAAATCTGGCCCAGAAAAACTATCAAAGCGGTTAAAGCCGCCAGCAGGACGGCCGTTCTGAATTGATTGTACATATTATTTCTCTCCTCCCCCAAATCAATCGGGGGCGGTTGTTTCAATGCTTTTTTACAAACCCGCCCCGGTCCGTGGGCCGGGCCGGGGTGCGTCTGCACTGTATAAATGAAAATCAGTTCCTATTCAACGTTAACCGGAACCCTCTGCGCTGTTTCCACCGCCTTGGCAATGGTGACGGTCAGGACGCCGTCGGCCAGTTTGGCCTTGATCTGTTCGGGCGTGACTGTCACCGGGAGATTGAAACTCCGCCGGAACTCACCGTATTTCCTTTCCTTGTGGTACTGGCCGTCAAGCGATTTTCCTTCCACCAGGGGGCGGGTTCCCGTCAGAACCAAACGGCCGCTATCCACTTCAACCGAGATCATATCCCGAGGAACCCCCGGCAGTTCTACCAGAATCATGAAAGAGTCTTCCAGTTCCACAATGTCCACGGGAGGCGTCCAGGGCTTGTCGGGATCCGTTCCGCCGATATCCTTGAGGCGGCTGACGCTGTCGGTGAGCATTCGGTTCATGCGGTCCTGCAGACAGTTCAAGTCCTTGAGCAAATCGGCTTTCAAGACGGTCATGCCTCAAACTCCCTTTTGTTTGTCCAGTGGTTCATCAACTCACGAAAAATCCCATGGTCAGCCATCATTCACGAAGCGGGGAAGGCGTCCAGGCCCGCTTTCCCCGCAATCAGATCATTTTTTCTCGAAAACCAGCCCGTCCGTCCCCACGGTAACGGCGACCGTGTCGCCTTCCTTGAAGGAGCCTTCCAGCATGGCCATGGCCAGGGCGTCCTGAACGTGGCGCTGAATGGCCCTTTTGAGAGGCCTGGCCCCGTAGGCAGGGTCGAAACCTTCCCTGGCCAGGAATTCCAGGCTGGCCTGATCCGGTTCGAGGCTTATCTTGTGCTCGGCCAGCCTCTTGTTGAGCAGGCCGATCTGCAGGTCGACGATCTGCTTTATCAAAGCCTCTTCCAGAGAATGAAAGATGATGATGTCGTCAATCCGGTTCAGGAACTCGGGTTTAAAATGCGCCCGCAAAGCCTCCATGATCCGGTGCTCCATCTCCCGGGGCTCCCGGCCGTCCTGGTCTGTTATCCACTGGGAGCCGATATTGGAAGTCATTATGATAATCGTGTTCTTGAAGTCAACGGTGCGGCCCTGCCCGTCGGTCATGCGCCCGTCGTCCAGAATCTGGAGAAGGGCATTGAAGACATCCGGATGAGCCTTTTCTATTTCATCGAACAGGACCACGGAATACGGCCGGCGGCGGACCGACTCGGTCAGGTACCCCCCTTCCTCGTATCCCACGTACCCCGGAGGTGCGCCGATCAGACGGGCCACGGAATGTTTCTCCATGTACTCGGACATGTCGATACGGATCATGGCCTGTTCATCATCGAACATGAACTCGGCCAAAGCCCGGGCCAATTCCGTTTTGCCCACGCCGGTCGGCCCCATGAAAATGAAAGACCCTATAGGCCTGTTGGGATCCTGGATACCGGCCCTGGCCCGCCGAACAGCCTTGGATACAGCCGATATGGCCTCCCGCTGCCCCACCACGCGCAAAGCCAGGCGGTCTTCCATATGAACCAGTTTGGCCCGTTCCCCCTCCATGAGCCTGCTGACCGGGATGCCTGTCCATTTGGCCACGATTTCGGCCACATCGTCGGAATCGACTTCCTCCTTGAGCATCCGGTCTGCCTGTTCCGTCTGCCCAAGGCTTTCCCTAGCCGCGTTTAATTGTCTCTCCAAATCGGGCAAACGTCCATACTTAAGTTCAGCGGCCTTGGCCAGATCGCCCCGGCGCTGGGCGTTTTCCGCCTCGGTCTTGGCCTGCTCTATCTGTTCCTGCAGGGCGCTCAGCTGCCCGATGCCCGATTTTTCCGCCTGCCACTGAGCCTTCATGGCCTCGGCCTTTTCCTTCAATCCGCCGAGTTCCTGTTCGATTTTCCCGAGTCTGTCCTGGCTGGCCGGGTCCTTTTCCTTCTTCAAGGCCTCCCGTTCAATTTCCAACTGTAAAACTCTCCGCTCCACCTCGTCAACATCCGCTGGCAAAGAATCTATCTCTATCCTCAGCCTGGAGGCTGCCTCGTCTATAAGGTCGATAGCCTTGTCCGGCAAAAAGCGGTCCGTAATATAACGGTTGGACAGAGTCGCCGCCGCCACCAGGGCCGAATCCTTTATCCTTACTCCGTGGTGAACTTCATACCTTTCCTTCAGCCCCCGCAGGATGCTGACGGTGTCCTCGACGGTCGGTTCCTGGACCAGCACCGGCGCGAAACGCCTTTCCAGAGCCGGGTCTTTCTCTATATGTTTCCTGTACTCCTTGATGGTCGTCGCCCCCACGCAGCGCAACTCCCCCCGGGCCAGGGCGGGTTTGAGCATATTGGAGGCGTCCATGGAGCCTTCAGCCGCACCTGCTCCTACCAGGGTGTGCATTTCGTCGATAAAAAGAATTATCTCCCCAGCAGCGGCTTCAATCTCCTTTAGTACTGCTTTCAAACGGTCCTCGAATTCGCCGCGGTACTTGGCTCCGGCCACCAGAGCGCCTATGTCCAGGCTTACAACCCTCTTGTCCTTTAAGCTCTCCGGTACGTCGCCGTCGGCCACCCTGCGGGCCAGCCCTTCGACAATGGCCGTCTTGCCCACCCCCGGTTCACCGATGAGTACAGGGTTGTTCTTTGTCCTGCGGCTGAGGACCTGGATGATGCGGCGGATCTCCTCGTCGCGGCCGATGACCGGATCGAGTTTGCCCTTGCGCGCCATTTCCGTCAAATCCTTGGCGAACTTCTCCAGGGCCTGGTATTTGTCCTCCGGATTAGGATCGGTAACCCGCTGGTGCCCGCGAATGTCTTCCAAGGCTTTGAAAACAGCCTCTCTCTGCACCCCCTGCCCCAGCAGCACCCTGGCCGCGGGATTGTCCTTGACCGCCAGGATGGCCAGAAGAAGGTGTTCGGTGCTGACGTAGTCGTCATGCATCTTCTCGGCTTCGGCAAAGGCGATGTCGAAGACCTTCTTGAGCTCGCCCCCCATATAGCTTTGCACTCCCCCGCCCTGCAGCTGGGGTAGTTTGACCATTTCCGCTTCCAGATCCTTCAGAACCGCCCGGTTCTGCACTCCCAATTTCTGGAGAATCGGGCGGACCACTCCCTCCTGCTGTTCCAGCAGGGCCTTCAGAAGATGAAGCGGTTCGATCTGTTGATGCCCCCGGGCCTCAGCCAGGTTCTGTGCTTCCTGGACGGCTTCCTGGGACTTGAGAGTCATTTTGTCAAAACGCATATCGCAGAGTCCTCCTGAAAGAACTTTTCTTCATGTTCCTCAGTAAGTTAAGACCGTTGGCGGCGATGTCAAGGAATGGTATCGGTAATTGGGGCCGCCCAAAGCGGCCCCGCAATCGTATAAAGCGGCGTGATTCTGTTATGCGTCGAAACTGTTTTGATGCGGTTTTTCCGACCTGAGGCGCTCCAGCCAATGCCAGATGAACATGTTGGCCTGCCTGGTCCGTTCCAGTTCGTGAAACAGAAAGGCGGGGTCTTCTTCGGGGGGCTGCCGGCTGAGGTATTCGTCGACCTCTCCGAGCAGTCTTTCAGAGGTGACCAGCAGGGCGTCAAGAACCGGGACAAGGTCCGGCCGCCGGGGAGAATCCGCCAGCAGTTTGACGCCGTGGTCGGTGCAGACGGTCCCTCCCTGGATTATGTCCTTTATCTGTTCCAGGGAAATTCCCTTGGACTGGCTTATGGAGAGAGCCTTCTTCAATGTATTGGATTTATTGTTTGAATACGGATATGACTGGCCCACTTTGCGTCTCCGGTCTCTTGATTTGACCGGCCGCGAAGCCACGACATTCGGCGTGCCTGCCGACCGGTGCTTCAGAGTCTGAGCAAAGGCTGGGCCATATCCTGTTTGAGGGGCAAAAAAAAACCCCGAACCTAAGTTCGGGGTTTTGAAATTAATTCCGGCGACGACCTACTCTCCCACGCAGTCACCCACGCAGTACCATCGGCGCTGAAGGTCTTTACTTCCGTGTTCGGGATGGGAACGGGTGTTTCCCCTTCGCAATAGTCACCGGAAACTGGGAAATTTATATGATGAATATGGGTAATCAGGGCAAGTAAATGAACCGACTTGGTAAATATTCAAATTATGGCCAAGCCTCACGGACTATTAGTATCAGTCGGCTGAATACATTACTGCACTTACACCGCTGACCTATCAACCTCGTGGTCTTCGAGGGTCCTTTAGTCTACGGGTCTCCCCGCAGAGGGATATCTTATCTTGAGGGGGGCTTCCCGCTTAGATGCTTTCAGCGGTTATCCCTTCCGAACTTAGCTACCCAGCCATGCCACTGGCGTGACAACTGGTACACCAGAGGTTCGTCCACCCCGGTCCTCTCGTACTAGGGGCAGGGCCTCTCAAATATCCTACGCCCACGGCAGATAGGGACCAAACTGTCTCACGACGTTTTAAACCCAGCTCACGTACCGCTTTAATCGGCGAACAGCCGAACCCTTGGGACCTGCTCCAGCCCCAGGATGCGATGAGCCGACATCGAGGTGCCAAACCTCCCCGTCGATGTGAACTCTTGGGGGAGATAAGCCTGTTATCCCCGGCGTACCTTTTATCCGTTGAGCGACGGCCCTTCCATTCGGAACCGCCGGATCACTAAGGCCTACTTTCGTACCTGCTCGACCTGTCGGTCTCGCAGTCAAGCTCTCTTATGCCTTTACACTCTTCGGTTGGTTTCCAATCA
>OY759590.1:340000-4829436 GCA_963662445.1 Desulfarculia bacterium
CGTCAGAAACCTCTCCAGAATGGTCTCCTTCTTCATCCCGATCACCGATTCATGGGGTCCGGTCATACCCAAGTCAGACAGATAAGCCGTCCCCTGGGGCAGAATCGTCTCATCCGCCGTCTGCACGTGGGTGTGCGTCCCCAAAACCGCGGCCACCCGGCCGTCAAGGTAGTAGCCCAAAGCCTTTTTCTCCGAAGTCGCCTCGGCGTGGACATCGACGATTATCACCTTGGCCCCGGCGGCCTTCAGGCTTTCCACTTCCTTGTCCGCCGCCCTGAAAGGGCAGTCCAGCGGAGCCATGAAGGTCCGGCCCATGACATTGACCAGGCCGACCGGGACTCCGCCGGGCGTTTCAACCACCACACTGCCCCGGCCGGGATTGCCCGGAGGGTAGTTGGCAGGCCGGATAATGCGCTTTTCCTTCTTCAGGTATGGGTGGATCTCTTTGTGACGGTATATATGGTTGCCGGAGGTCATGACATCCACGCCGGAAGCGAAAAGCTCCTCGGCGGCCTTGATAGTCAGGCCCACGCCGCCGGAGGCGTTCTCCACATTGGCGGCCACCAGATCTATGGAATGGCGATGAACCAGCGAAGGCAAGAGGTCTTCCACCAGCCTGCGCCCCGTCCGGCCGAAAACATCTCCTAAAAACAGGACGTTGATCATATGGTTCCTTTCTGAAAACCATAGTATATCCGCTCGGACGCCTCCGGTGAACCGAAAACTTGCGGGCGGCATTCAGAACACGGCGCACTTTCTATATAGGAAACAAAGAAAGGCCGAAGGTCAGCAGACCCTGGCCAGGGTCAGGACCAGCACCTGACTCGCCCCGGCCTGTTTCAGCACCCGGGCGCATTCGTTGGCCGTAGCCCCGGTGGTGTAGACATCATCGACGATAAGGACCCGGCGGCCCCGGAGCGCCCCGGGATCGGCCAAGGCAAAGGCGCACCGGACATTTTCCAGTCTTTCCCTGCCTTTGAGGCTGACCTGTGGTTCGGTCCAGCGGCTGCGCAGCAGCAGATCGTGGCGTATCAATCCGCGTTGAGAGGCGAAGAGCCTTCCGGCCAGCAGCAGGGACTGGTTGAATCCGCGCTGGCGTATGCGCCGGTGGTGCAAAGGAACCGGCAGGATGAGGTCGGCCTCGGCGGGGTAAAACGGCGGTTCGAGGTTTTCAGCCATGAAGGCGGCCAGGGGGCGGCTCATCTCCGTCCGCCCGTTATATTTGAAGCCGTGCACGGCTTTACGCAGGGCGTCCCGGTAGAGTCCGGCCGATCTGGCCCTGTCATAAACCGGCGGTTTTTTCAGGCAATGGGCGCAAGTATGGACGGAAGCGATGCGGGTTTTGAAGGGACGGCCGCACCGGAGGCAGTAGGCTGGTTTGAGCGGTATGAATTCCTTCAGGCATTCCGGACAGATATCCCGTCCAGCCCCCCGGCCAGGCGATTCTTCGAGGGAGGACAGGAACGCGCCGCACAACAGGCAGCGCCGGGGAAAGATCAGATCCAGGGCTCCCTTGAGAAGAACCCGGCGGAAGAATCCGGACGGCATACTACGGATCCTCCAGCCGCGCCGGTCCGAGTCTCCCGGCGCGGGATTCAGGCCGCGGTCTGTTCCAGGCGGCTGGCCCGCGGCAGTTCAAAGACCAGAGTGGGGCCGGGCTCCCGCGCTACGCGGCGGAAGCCCATTTTCTGCAACAGTCTTATGGAAGGGATCAGCTCGGGATAGGTCCGGGCGATGACCCTGGCGACTTCCCGCCGGGTGAACACCCAGTCCAGAAGGGCCGAAACAGCTTCGGCGGCCAGTCCCCTCCCCTGGTAAAGAGGCAGCAGGGCGTAGCCTATCTCCACGGTCCCGTCCGGGGATGGGCGGCCGTGAAAACCGCCGGTTCCGATCAGAACGGGGCGGCCGGCGGCGGAGTTTTTCAGAATCCAGTACCAGGAGAGCCAGCCTGCCAGCGACGGGTCTCCGGCCAGCAGCCTGGCGTGATAGTCGATCACGTCCAGCATCATGACCGGAGGCCAGTTCTCCGGCACCGACGCTCCGAGCAGGACGCCGAGGCCGCGCGGATCGGCGGCCTCGGCCCGGGACAGCCGGGCCGAGGCCGGAATCATGATGAGTTCCGGCGTGTTAAGAGGCACGGGCGAACCGGGGAACCGGTCCATGGCCGCCTCTCCGTTTACAGCCTGTCGATGACCGCCCGACCGAAGGCGGAACAGGATATTTCCGTAGCGCCCTCTATCTGGCGGGCCAGATCGTAAGTAACCTGCTTGTCCGCGATGGCCCGGCCGACGGCCGCGGGGATCAGAGCCGCCGCCTCGTCCCACCCCATGTGCTCCAGCATCAGAGCGCCGGAAAGAATGACCGAACCGGGGTTTATCTTGTCCTGCCCGGCGTATTTCGGGGCGGTGCCGTGGGTGGCCTCAAAAATGGCGCAGGCGTCGCCGATATTCGCGCCGGGGGCCAGCCCCAGTCCGCCGACCTGCGCGGCCAGGGCGTCGGAGATGTAATCGCCGTTGAGGTTGGGCATGGCCAGGACGCTGTATTCATCCGGGCGAAGCAGTATCTGCTGAAACATGGCGTCGGCGATGCGGTCCTTGATGACCACCTTGCCGGCCGGAGCCCGGCCGCCGTGTTTTTCAAAGACTTCCGCCTCGGTAATGACCGCGCCGCCGAATTCCGCCGCCGCTTCGTACCCCCAGACCCGAAAAGCGCCTTCGGTATATTTCATGATATTGCCCTTGTGGACCAGGGTCACGCTGGGGCGTCCCTTGTCCAGGGCGTAGCGCACGGCCCGGCGGACCAAGCGTTTCGAACCGGCCTCGGACATTATCTTGAGGCCCAGACCGGCTTCGCGGTTGAGCTTGATTCCAAGCTCATGGTTGATGAAATCGGCCAGACGGTATGCGTCTTCCGTAGCTGCCGCCCATTCTATACCCGCGTAGACATCTTCGGTGTTTTCGCGGAAAACGACCATGTCGACCTTTTCGGGGGCCTTCACCGGCGAAGGCACTCCGGGGATGTACTTTACGGGCCGGACGCAGGCGTAGAGATCGAATATCTTGCGCAAGGCCACATTGAGGCTGCGGATGCCGCCGCCCACCGGAGTGGTCATGGGACCCTTGATGGCGACAACGTGTTCTTTTATGATATCAAGGGTTTCCTGGGGCAGCCATTCGCCGTTCTTCTTATGGGATTTTTCTCCGGCCAGGACCTCCAGCCATTCGATGCGCCGGCTTCCGCCGTACGCCTTGGCCACGGCCGCATCAAAGACAGGCTCTGAGGCCTTCCATATATCCGGCCCCACGCCGTCGCCTTCGATAAAGGGAATAGTCGGTTTTTCAGGTACGTTCAAGCTTCCGTCTTTATTGACTGTAATTTTAGCCATCTTCACAGGCGGGCGCCTCTGCATGCGAGGTAACCCTTACTCCTTCCTGGTATTGTTCGTCGGTATCAAAATGCCTTTAGCCCAACGCGGCGGGCAGTGCAAGCAAAATTGACCTTCGCTGAGAATTCAGTCTTTTGAATCAGAGTTTCCCCGTCCGGCGATCAGGCAGGGGATGTACGTCCTGGGCGGCATCTCCCCGCCCAAACGACGGTGACACTCGACGAAATCCTCCCAGGTAGCCTCGGGATTGATTCCGGGGCAGGCATTTTTGGCGTCCTCGAACCCCTGCCTGCTGGCCAGAGGTCCGTAGAAGAAGGGCCAGTCCCGGCACATCCGGGGTTTGCTCCCGTGGATAAGACAGAAATGCGTTTCCCGGTCGTGGAAGAGACAGAAACCGTCCAGGTCGGTCTTGATTGAAAGAACCCCGTGGCGGGGCTCGGTGTAGGTTCGGGTGAATTCTTCCTCGGAAAGGCCCAGCAAGCCGGCCGGTCCGCTGACTTCGTCGGGCTGCATGAAAATGCCGCCTTCCCCCTGACAGCATATGCCGCAGCATTTACACTCAAAAACGTTCATGTAATCTCACAACTATCTGAATATTTACAAAAAGAGGCCGGATGGTCCGCCATTCCGGCCTGGCTTCCGGCAGTTCGGCCATTATGCTCCGACTCAAGGCAAGAGTGAAGAGCGGCGGCCGTTGTAACGTTCCGTATCGTAGTAGCGGGCCACGTCCACGGTCAAGAGTTTATCCACGGCCACCTTGAGCGGGACCGAGGTTATCTCGCCCTGCTGAACGGCGACCATGCGCCCGAAATCTTCGTTAAGGATGAGGTCCACGGCGGCAATGCCGAAACGGCGGCCCATCAGCCGGTCCTGGGCCGAGGGCTGTCCGCCGCGCTGCAGGTGGCTGAGGACCACATGACGGGTTTCCCAGCCGGTTCTTTTTTCAATTTCCTTGGACACGGCCCGGCCGACTCCGCCCAGGACCTTGTGGCCGAAACCGTCCTCTTTTTCGCTGAGGTATACTTCGTCTCCGCCCCTGGCCTTGGCCCCTTCTGATACGACCACGATGTCGTAGCGGACTCCGGCCCCCCGCCGCTGTCTGAGTACGTCGCAGACACGCTCCAGATCGAAATCCCACTCCGGTATGAGGATGACCACCGCGCCTGCGGCCTGACCGCCTTCCAGGGCCAGCCAGCCGGCTTTCCGGCCCATGGTCTCCACCACAAAGATACGGCTGTGAGAACCGGCCGTGGTCCTGAGCCGGTCCACTTCCTCGGTGATGACGTTCAGGGCCGAATCATAGCCCAGGGTGTAATCCGTGCCGTACAGGTCCCGGTCGATGGTTTTGGGTATGCCCACTGTTTTGACCCCGGCGGTGTGAAGCCGGTGGGCCACGCTAAGGGTATCCTCACCGCCGATGGCCACCAGGGCGTCTATCCTTAACGCATTGATATTCTCCAGAAGTTTCTGGGAACGGTCGTTTTTCGGATTATAAGGATTGGTGCGGGAGGTTCCCAGATTGGTGCCGCCGTACCTGTCCCAGGTCCGCACGGCCATTTCGTCCAGGGGCAAGGTCCAGCGACGCAGGCTGTCTTCGTCGGCCGGGTCCACATCCAGTAGTCCGCGCCAGCCGTCCCTGATGCCTATGACTTCGAAATCCTGTTGGCGCTTGGCGGCCAGGTTGGGATCCATGGCCGTCTTGGTCACCCATTTGACCGCGCTGTTCAGACCGGCGCAGTCGCCGCCTCCGGTAAGGATTCCAATCCTGATGGTCATGGGTCTTCCTCCTGTTTCAGACATCGGCCCGGCGGAGCACGTTCGTCTGTCCGGTAGCGGCCAGCACGCTGCGCCAGAGCACCCCGTCCAGGCCCACTTTCTTTCTGGAAGCCACCGCCGCCTTGATGGGGACATGGACATAAACATTGTTCCATTGGCCGATAAGCAGATCCGTCTTGCCGGCCATGGCCGCGTGAACCGCCTGCTGCCCGAGAAAATTGCAATAGATCCGGTCGGAAGCCGTGGCCGGCTGGCTGCGGATAAAATAGCTGGGGTCCATGTACTTCAGGTTTATTTCCATTCCCTTGTCTTTGAAATGGGCCTTGATGCGGTCCGCCAGATAGACGCCGATGTCGCCGAGACGCCGGTTCCCGGACGGATCGAACTGCTCGTTATCCCCGGTGAAAAATTTCTGCCCCGCCCCTTCGGCCACGACGATGACCGCGTGGTGCCTGCGGGCCAGCCTTTTCTCCAGTTCCTCCAGCAGGCCGCCGGGGCCTTCCAGATCAAAATCGGATTCGGGAATAAGGACAAAATTGGCCTCGGCCTGGGCCAGCACGGCGTTTGCGGCGATAAAACCTGATTCACGGCCCATGAGTTTGACCAGGCCGATGCCGTTGGGCGCGCCCAGAGACTCGGTGTGGGCGCTGCGGATGACTTCTGCTGCGGTCTGCACGGCGGTATCGAAGCCGAAGGAGCGGGCCACCAGGTTGATGTCGTTGTCGATGGTCTTGGGCACGCCGACCACCGCGATTTTCAGGTTCCGCTTCTTGATTTCCTCGGCCATCAGGTGAGCGCCCCTCAGGGTGCCGTCCCCACCGACGGCGAACAAGGCCCCGATATTGAGCCGCTCCAGGGAATCAACCATTTCTTCAATGGAATAAAGTCCCCGTGAGGAGGAGAGAATGGAGCCGCCGAATTCGTGAATATTGGAAACCACGTCGGGATTGAGCGGGACCATTTCGTGTCCGAAACGGGGTACGAGCCCCTGGTAACCGTGCCTGATCCCGAAGATGTTGCGGATTCCGTAACGGAAATGCAGGGCCAGGACCACGGAGCGGATCACGTCGTTCAGTCCGGGGCAGAGCCCCCCGGCGGTCAGAATGGCGGCCTTCATTTTGGTCGGATCGAAATAGATCTTGCGCCTGGGCCCGGCCACTTCGAAGGACGGCGGCTTCTCCCTGGTGGTCAGGCACCGCCCGAATTTTTCCTCGTCCACGTCGATGAGGACGCGGCAGGAGTCGGCGACAAAGACGCCGGAACATTCCGGATCGTCTTCCAGGTGCTGCTCCCCCCGGATTAGAGGCGAGTCCACCTTGGGGATTCCCAGGTGGTCGATATGAGTCCATTCATGGTCTGAGTTTTTTTTACTTGCAGGCATGATGTTCGCCCCCCTTAGGCGAGAGGAGAAAAACGGTGAAGAAAGGTCTCTTCAGATCAGGCCGAGTTCACCGAGGGCCTTTTGCAAGGCTCTCATCTGATCATAATCGACGCAGCCGCTCCCCGGAAGAGTGTCTTTGCGCGGAATCAGTTCCATTATCGCGAGCATGGCCTTAAGAGCGGCCGGCGGATTATGGCGGTACAGGGGAATCAATTCGCGGGCCGTCCGGCCGCTTCGCCAGAGGCGGTCCAACTGGTCCGGAAGAAATCTGCCCGTTTCCGAGACGCCGAGAGACGAGCCGACCACGTCGGACCAGGGTCCGGGCAGAATATTGACCCCGCAGGAGATCAGGCCGGAGGAGGACGGGCGGCTGAGAAAATTCCATTCGTCGCCATCGTAGGTCAGAAAGTCCCGGCGGCCTTGCAGCGCCCTCTGGTAATTGAGCATTCTGTCCAGGTCTCCGCCGAATTCCATTCCGGCCAGAGCGCCGATGGTCCCCAGCCTCTTCATCACGCTGGTCCTGATATTCTTGTGCTTCAGCCCGGGTTTCCAGCGCCGGACCAACTCCGGATTGTTGCCGATCAGAAAAGGCCGGGACGATTGTCCCGCCAGTTCAGCCACATGTCCGGGCAGGTCCCGGTTGCCGCGGTAGAGCAGAGGAGTCAGGAGAAAGAATACCGGTGTATCGCCGGGGTGAGATTCAAGTTCGGTTTCGGCCAGTTCGAGGAGAAGCCGGGTTTCGTTTTCGGAAGATGCGGTGATCTCGAAGAAAAAGGCCTTTTCCGGGCCGCAGGCCCGCCGTGCTGTCTTGAAAAGCCCCAGCCGTTCCGCCAAGGTCATCTGCAGGGCCTCGCCAGCCTTGACGCTTCCGACCAGGAAACCCTGGACATCACTCCGCAGCCTGTTCATCAAACGAGTCAGAACTTCCCCGTCAGGCCGCCCCTCCGCATCGAGAGGGGTGACCATGTTGGCGATGAGGCCGCGGGGCGGTTGATCACTCATAGACAGGTATCGGCGGATTAAATCTTATCTTGCCTTTGCCCAGCAAATCGTGAAGGTGGATAACCCCTTCCAGCCTGTTCTCCCGATCGACAATCGGCAGAATGGTGAACTCGTGGGCCTGCATGATTTCCAGGGCCTCGACAGCCAGGATACTTTTGCCGATGGTGCGCGGGGAGCGGTTCATCAGGTCGGCCATTTTCAGGCCTTCCATTTTTACCCCCTTGACCAGACAGCGGCGCAGGTCTCCGTCCGTGAAAAGACCTTCCAGTTTCTTGTCCGGTGCGACGACCAGCAGAACGCCCAGGTTGCGTTCGTCCATAATCTTGATGGCTTCTGTCACGGGCGTACCGGCGGCGACCTCGGGCACGCTCCGGCCGGTGGTCATGACTTCACTGACCTGGAGGGAGAGGCGTTCGCCCAGGTTCCCCCCCGGATGCAGGCGGCGGAAATCGAACGAATTGAAATGCCGCCGATTTATCAGGGCCGCAGCCAAGGCGTCGCCCATAGCCAAAGCAGCCGTGGTGGAAGCCATGGGGGCCAGTCCCAGAGGGCAGGCTTCCCTGGCCACGCCCACGTCCAGAACGACATCGGCGTTGCCGGCCAGAGTTGAATGGAGCCCGCCGGTCATGGCAACGACCTTGGCCCCCAGTCCCCTGATTATGGGCATAAGAGCGTTCAGCTCCACGGTTTCGCCGCTGTTGGACAGGGCCAGAACAATGTCGTCCTTGACCAGCATGCCCAGATCGCCATGCATGGCTTCCACCGGGTGGAGAAAGAGCGAAGGCGTGCCGGTGCTGCTGAAGGTGGCCACGATCTTGCGGCCAACGATGCCGGATTTGCCGATGCCGGTGACGATAACCCGGCCCTTGGCCTGGTAAATGAGGTCTACGGCGTCGGCGAATTCCTGGCCGATGCGGTCTATCAGGTTGAGGATGCCCTCGGATTCTATCCGCAGGACTTCCTTGGCTTGTTGGATAACCATAGGTCCATCGTTCCTGAATGATACAAACTACCGGTCCACATGCGCCGGCGCGGGATTATTATAGCACGGCCGTTCAACATTTGCAGACGCAGTTGTCTTCCAGGCCGAATTTTGAACATTCCTGGTCCGGCGCAACCGGATATTCACCGTTGAAACAGGCCAGACAGAAAGTCGGCTTGTCGAAACCGGTCGCTTTGACCATGCCTCCCTGGCTCAGGTAGCCCAGCGAGTCCAACCCCAGATAGGCCCGGATTTCCTCCACCGAGTTGTTGGCGGCGATGAGTTCGCCCTTGCTGGAAAAATCTATGCCGTAATAACAGGGGAAACGGTGGGGCGGACAGGAGACCAGCATATGGACCTCCTTGGCCCCGGCCTCTTTCAGGGCCTTGATCCTGGTCCGGCTGGTGGTTCCGCGGATGATGGAATCCTCGATGACGACAACCTTTTTGCCTTTGAGTATCTCCCGGACCGGATTGAGCTTGATGCGGACGCCGAAATCGCGCATGGACTGGGAAGGCTGAATGAAGGTCCGGCCCACGTAATGGTTGCGGATTACCCCCATTTCCAGAGGTATGCCGCTGGCTTCGCCGAATCCCAGTCCGGCGTAGTTGCCCGAGTCCGGAAAAGGCAGGGTCAGGTCGGCTTCCAGATCCCGGTGCTCGGCAGCCAGCGCCGCGCCCATTTTCTTGCGGATCAGGTAGACATTGTGGCCGAAGATGTTGGAATCGGGCCGGGCGAAATAGATGAACTCGAAGATGCAGAAAGTCGGCGGCCCGGTCACCGGCATTTTAAGTGAAGTCAGCCCGTTGTCGTTGATGATGACTATCTCGCCGGGCTCCACGTCGCGGACGTATTCGGCGTCGATGAGGTCCAGGGCGCAGGTTTCCGAGGAAATGACCCACGCGCCGTTGGCCATCCTTCCCAGACAAAGAGGACGGAAGCCGTTGGGGTCCCGGGCGGCGACAAGGGTGTCCCTGGTCATAATGCCCAGGGAGAAAGCACCCTGGGCCAGAGGCAAGGCCTGAAGGACAGCCTCGCCCAGCCCCTCCCGGAGATGACGGACCAGTAGATGGACAATGATTTCCGAGTCCATGGTCGTCTGGAATATGGACCCGGCGTTCTCAAGCTGACGGCGCAGGGTAACCGCGTTGGTCAGATTGCCGTTGTGTCCCAGAGCCAGGGGTTCACCGGCGAAATGGACCAGAAAGGGCTGAGCGTTTTTCAGCAGTGATGAACCGGTGGTCGAATAGCGGACATGCCCCAGGGCCAGATGGCCCTTCAGTTCCGAAAGAACATGTTCGTTGAAAACATCGGGCACCAGACCCATCCTGCGGTGTTCGGAAACCTGGCGGCCGTCGGAGGCCACGATGCCGGCGCTTTCCTGACCACGATGCTGCAGGGCATAGAGCCCGAAGTAGGTCAATTTGGCCGCTTCGGGGTGGCCGAAAACGCCGAAGACGCCGCAGTATTCCCTGGGTCCGCCGCGTCCGGCCCGGCAGGACTGGATTGTGCGGTTTAAAAGCCTTGTATTCATCAACGGTTGCCTCAGTCCACCTGGTGGAACTCCTGAATGGTCTTGACGGTGATCTTGTGGTTGCGCAAGGCCTCGCAGGCCTGGGCCGTGGCCAGGGCTCCGGCCATGGTGGTTACGTAGGGAATTTTGTAGAGCAGAGCCGTCCGGCGCATGCTGATGGAGTCGATGACGGTCCGGTGCCCCAGCGAGGTGTTGGCGATGAAATGAATGCGGCCGTTCTTGATAAGGTCGACTACATGAGGACGGCCTTCAAAGACCTTGTTGACCGTTTCCACTTCCACGCCTGCCTCGGCGATGGCCTGGGCTGTGCCTCTGGTGGCGATAATTTTGAAGCCCTGGTCGGCGAACCTCCGGGCCACCTTGACGGCCATTTTCTTGTCCCGGTCCCGGACGCTGATGAAAATGTTGCCTTCAAGAGGCAGCATTTCGCCGGTAGCCATCTGGCTCTTGGCATAGGCCAGGCCGAACTCGCTGTCGATGCCCATGACCTCGCCGGTCGATTTCATCTCCGGCCCCAGGATGGTGTCCACGCCGGGGAAACGGTTGAAGGGGAAGACCGCCTCCTTGACCGAAACGTGCTTCGGGGCCGGTTCGTCGAATATTCCCTGATCGTCAAGGGACTGGCCGAGCATGACCCGGGTAGCCACCTTGGCCAGAGGCAGCCCGGTCGCCTTGGAAACGAAGGGAACGGTTCTCGAGGCCCTCGGGTTGACTTCCAGCACGTACAACTCGTCGTCCTTGACCGCAAACTGAACGTTCATAAGTCCTATAACGTTCAGTTCCTTGGCCATGGCCTTGGCGGCTTCCTTTATTGTTTCAATGAGTTGCGCAGAGAGCGAATGCGGGGGGAGAGCGCAGGCCGAATCGCCCGAATGGACCCCGGCCTCTTCTATGTGCTCCATTATCCCGCCGATGATGGCCCGGTGGCCGTCGGAGACGGCGTCCACGTCCAGTTCGATGGCGTCTTCCAGGAACTTGTCTATCAGAATGGGGTGGCCTTCCGAAGCCTCCTGGGCGTAGCGGACAAACCCGGCCAGGGAGTCGACATCGTAGACTATCTGCATGGCCCGGCCGCCCAGCACGTAACTGGGCCTGACGACTACGGGATAACCGATCTCGGCAGCCACCTTGGTGGCCTCTTCCACGGTCATGGCCGTCCCGTTGGGGGGCTGAACCAGGCCGAGCTTCTTGAGCATAACCTGGAATCTCTCCCGGTCCTCGGCCCTGTCGATGGAATCGGGGGAGGTGCCCAGGATATTGACCCCGGCCTCGGCCAGAGGAACGGCCAGGTTGAGCGGCGTCTGTCCGCCGAACTGGACGATGACGCCCAGCGGCTTTTCCTTTTCGATAATGTTGAGCACGTCTTCCTTGGTCAGCGGCTCGAAATAAAGCCTGTCGGAGGTGTCGTAGTCGGTGCTGACGGTCTCCGGATTGGAATTGACCATGATTGATTCAATGCCCATCTCCCGGAGGGCGAAGGAGGCATGGACGCAGCAGTAGTCGAATTCGATGCCCTGGCCGATGCGGTTGGGGCCGCCGCCGAGGATTATGACCTTCTTCCTGTCCGTGCTGCGGATTTCGTCTTCTTCCTCGTAAGTGGAATAGTAATACGGAGTGTAAGCCTCGAATTCGGCTGCGCAGGTATCGACCAGCTTGTAGACGCTGTTCACGCCCAGGGACTTGCGGAGCGACCGGATCTGATCCTCTTTCCAGCCCCACATGTGGGCGAGCTGAATGTCGGAAAAACCGTCTCTTTTGGCCCGCAGAAGTTCTTCGGCCAGATCGGTCCGGGCGGCGGCGGTCTCCGGGGAGCCGAAGAGCGGCCCGAGCGCCTCGATTTCCCGGCCGCGTTTGACCAGGCGGTCGAAATGGTACAGAAACCAGGGGTCTATACCGGTCAGTTCGTTTATTTCCTCTATGGAGAAACCGGCCTTGAGGGCTGCGGCCAGGTAGAAAATACGCTGGGAATTGGCCGTGCGCAGCCTCGACCGGATTATTTCCGGTTCGACCAGGGCCGGGTCGCTGTCCAGGCGGTTCCGGCCGTCGCCGAAAAATCCGTAACGGCTTATTTCCAGCGAACGAAGCCCTTTTTGCAGGGCTTCGGCGAAAGTCCGGCCGATGGCCATGGTTTCGCCCACGGATTTCATGGACGTGGTCAGAAAATCTTCCGTGCCGGGAAATTTTTCAAAGGTCCAGCGGGGAATCTTGACCACGCAGTAGTCGATGGTCGGTTCGAAGGAAGCCTGTGTCTCGCGTGTGATGTCGTTGGGGATTTCGTCCAGTGTGTAGCCCACGGCCAGTTTGGCGGCCAGCTTGGCGATGGGATAACCGGTGGCCTTGGAGGCCAGGGCCGAACTGCGGGAGACCCGGGGGTTCATCTCGATGACGACCATCTCTCCGGTCTGGGGATTGACGGCGAACTGGATGTTCGATCCGCCGGTGTCCACGCCGATCTCCCGGATTATGGCTATGGCCGCGTCCCTCATCTCCTGATATTCCCGGTCCGTCAGTGTCTGGGCCGGAGCCACGGTGATGGAGTCGCCGGTGTGGACGCCCATGGGGTCGATGTTTTCGATGGAGCAGACGATGACCACGTTGTCCATGCGGTCCCGCATGACTTCCAGCTCGAATTCCTTCCAGCCGATGATGCTTTCCTCGAGCATAACTTCGTGGATCATGCTCAGGTCCAGACCCAGCGAAGCTATCTGCTCCAGATCTTCCCGGTTGTAAGCCACGCCGCCGCCGGAACCGCCCAGGGTGAAACTGGGCCGGACGATGAGAGGATAGGAGAGTTCCTCGGCGATCCGGAAGCAGTCTTCTATGGAACGGGCTATGCCGCTGCGGGGCACGCGCTGGTTGATGCGCCCCATGGCCTCGCGGAAAAGCTCCCGGTCCTCGGCCTTTTTGATGACATCCAGGGTCGCGCCGATCATTTCCACGCCGAATTTTTCCAGCACTCCGGCTTCGGCCACGGCCACGGCCGTATTAAGACCCGTCTGGCCTCCCAGAGTGGGCAGCAGTGCGTCGGGGCGCTCGCGCTCGATGATCTGAGCCACGATCTCCGGGGTGATGGGTTCGATGTAGGTCCGGTCGGCGAAGTCCGGATCGGTCATGATGGTGGCCGGGTTGGAATTGACGAGGATGACCTCGTAGCCCTCGTCCTTGAGGGACTTGCAGGCCTGGGTGCCGGAATAGTCGAACTCGCAGGCCTGCCCGATGACAATCGGGCCGGAACCGATGATGAGTATCTTTTTTATGTCTGTGCGTTTAGGCATCTGATCTTTGTCCGCAATCTATTTCCGCATCAGTTTGATGAAGCGTTCAAAAAGGTAGGAGGCGTCGTGAGGGCCGGGGCTGGCTTCGGGGTGGTATTGCACCGAGAAAAAGCCCCTTTTTTCATCCGCCAGGCCCTCCAGAGTGTTGTCGTTCAGATTGACGTGGGTCAGTCTGATGTCCTGCCCGGCCAGGCTGTCCATATCCACGCAGTATCCGTGGTTCTGGCTGGTGATCTCGATCTTGCCGGTGGTCAGGTCCTTGACCGGCTGGTTGGCTCCCCTGTGCCCGAACTTGAGTTTGAAGGTGGAGCCCTTCATGGCCAGGCCGAGCATCTGGTGCCCCAGGCATATGCCGAAGATCGGGCGCTGCCCCAAGAGCCCCCGCAGATTCTCGTAGACATAAGTAACGGCCGCGGGGTCGCCGGGGCCGTTGGAAAGGAAAATCCCGTCCGGATTATATCCAAGCACTTCATCCGGCGGCGTGGCCGCCGGGAGCACCAGCACGGCGGCCCCATGGGCGGCGAGCAGGCGCAGGATGTTGAACTTGATGCCGTAGTCCATGGCCGCCACCCGGTAACGGCCGCGGGTCCGGGTCCAGTCTTCGATGGCCGCGGGGTTGAATTCCCTCCGGCCGCCGTTTTCGTCCGGCACCCATACATATGGCTGCTTGCAGGTGACATCCTTGACCAGATCCCGGTTGTCCAGGGTGGGTGCGCGGCGGGCCTTTTCCACCAGTGAATCCGGGTCCAGGTCTTCCGTGGAGATGAATCCGGTCATGGCTCCGCGTTCCCGCAGGTGCCTGGTCAGGGCGCGGGTATCGATACCGGTTATCCCCAGCACTCCGGCCGCGGTCAGGAACTCGCTCAGCGCTTGCCGGGAACGCCAGTTGCTCGGCACAGGATGGTATTCGCGCAGAATGAAGCCTTCCACCCTGATCCGTTCCGACTCCATGTCCTGTTCATTGATTCCGTAGTTGCCGACGTGGGGGTAAGTCATGGACACGATCTGTCCGGTGTATGAGGGGTCGGTCAGGACCTCCTGGTAACCGGTCATGGACGTGTTGAAGACTATTTCCCCCCAGGTTTCGCCGGGGCCGGTGAATGAGCAGCCCTGGAAGACTTTGCCGTCCGCCAGGGCCAGTATCGCTTTTTTCGATTCCAACTCAATAACCCGTTTATGTATTTTTAGTATTGTATAAATATCAGGTTGCCCTGTTTTTGTCCAGAGCCCCCAGTAAATACATGGCCAGAGCCGCCTGCCGGTCGGCGGCCCCCTGATGCAGAGTCAGGGCCTTGAGTCCGGCCCGGCCGCGCCTTTCGGCTTCAGCTTTGCCGGCCAGCAACTCTTTCGTCAGGCGATGGAGTTCCTCCTGGTCTTCAGCGGTCAGGCCCGCGCCGGATTCCTCAAGTATGGAACGGGCGTCCAGAAAGTCTTCCATGGACGGCCCGTACAGAACCGGTTTGCCCCAGGCGGCCGGTTCCAGGGGATTCTGGCCGCCCAGATTGACCAGGCTGCCGCCGCAGAAAGCCACCGCAGCCAGGCCGTAAAGATAGAAAAGTTCGCCCATGACATCGACCAGGGTCACATCCGGGGCAGAAGCACAGCGGCCGCCGCTGCGGCGGCCCCAACCGAGCCCCCGGGCCTGGATCAGGGCCTGGACTTCATCGGCCCGGCTGACATGGCGGGGGGCCAGAATCAAGTGCAGATCGGGGAAATCTTTCCTGAGCCGCAAAAAGACATCCAGGATGATCTTTTCTTCACCTTCGCGGGTTGAACCGGCGACGAGCACCGGCCGTCCGGGCGTCAGTCCCAGTTGGCGGCCCAATTCGTCCACCCTTTCCTGATCGGTTCGGGCCAGAAGAAGGTCGAACTTGGCGTTGGCGGCGACCTGAACCCTGTCCGGAGCCGCGCCGAGAGAAATTATCCTGTCCCGGTCTTCCGGCCGGATCATGACCATCAGGTCCAGAAAAGACAGCACCTCCTTGAAGAGGAAGCGGGCCCGGTGGTAACCTTTAATAGAGCGCGGCGACAGGCGTCCGTTGGCCAGCATGGTGCACAGTCCCCGGCGCTTGGCCGCACGGAGAAAATTGGGCCAGAGTTCCGTTTCCAGGATGATGACCATATCCGGTTTCAGCCGGTCAAGAGCCCGGCCGGGACCGCCGTAAACATCAAAGGGAAAGGTAAGGACAGGGACATCCGCGGGCAGAAGGGACCGGGCCGTGGCCAGTCCGGTATCGGTGGTGGTGCTGACCCAGGCCGTCAGGGCCGGGTCCAGCCGACGCAAGGCCGGAAGCAACGCCGCCGCCACCTGAGCTTCCCCCACGCTGGCGGCGTGAATCCAGACCCGGCGTCCGCCTGATTCGGATTCCAAAGGAGGCATCAAGCCCAGCCGTTCGCGCCAATGCCCGCGCAACCGGCCTTTGGCCGCCGCCATGCCCACCACGATGGGAGCGGCCAGAGAGGCCACGGTGTTGTATATGAAATACCCTGGAGTCAAAACTCTGCTTACCCGTGGCGAACCTTGTGAAATCAACAGACGTTATATAGACTTATTTGAAAGAGTCAAGAGTAAAGGCCCAAAAGTTTCAGTGTAGACGCATTTGAACCGGAAAAACCCTGCTTCGGCGAGTTGATCCGAAGAATGGCGCCGCCCCCATGATTCCCGGCGCTTCGTTTGAGGATGAAGGCCTTTACAAATTTCAGCGGCCGACTCGGACATCTCGTGAAGGGGAGAATTCACCATCATGACCAGGCTGTTGTTCTTAGGCACCGTCCACCGGGACCCGGCCGGCAAACGCCGTCTCCTGAGCCTGTTGCGGCAGATCCGTCCCGCGGCCATAAGTCTGGAAGTCAGTCCGGCTTCCATTGAACTCCGTCAGCGCTGGGGCCGGTACTGGAACAGGATTTTCCGGAAAAGGCTGGCCGAGCTGGGCCGGGGAACCGGCCTCACCCCCGGCGAGCTGATGGCCCGCCCCGGAATACGAGGCGTTTATGAATACCTGCGCCTGCCCTTTGAATACCGGGCCGCCCTCGCCTACGCCCGGGATGAATCCTGCCCTGTTTTTCTTCTGGATGATCCCCGTTTGGCCGCTTCTTACCTCAACCGGGTCACCACCGAACTTCTGAGCGCGGACAATATGAACCTTCTGGCCAAGGCCGACCACCCGGTTTCCCTGGCCGAGGAGACCGAAAGCGAATACCGCCGGGCCAACCATTATATTAATGAGAACGGCCCTCATCCGGAACCGAGAGTCTCCGACAGGGAGGCCTGGGAGGCGCGTGAAACGAAGACCGCCCAGAAGCTTCGTCTTCTGCATGAAGGTTTGTCACGGCGGGCGGGCGCCCGGTTGAGCGGCCGGGAGCTTCTGAGGGGTCTGATCATAGCCCCCGAAGCCGTGGCCTTCCAGCCGGAAACGGCGCTGATAAGGCGGGAGGCCGTCCATTTGTACGTCGGCGGCTGGGAACATCTGGTGGAAGACGAATCAGGCTCCAGACTGTATTCCCGCCTCAAGGACCTGAACCCGGAACGCCGCCTCTGCCACGTCCCGCAACCGGAACCGGGCAGCTAAAAAGGTTTGAGGATCAAAGCACCCAACGGCGGCATGGTCACCTCAAGGCTGTAAGGCTGACCGTGCCAGGGCCTGGAATCGGCCTGTGCGCCGCCGGCCATTCCCACATTGGAGCCGCCGTAGAGTTCGGAATCGCTGTTTATCATTTCCTGATAAAAGCCCGGCCTTGGAACGCCGATACGGTAGTTCATCCGGGGAATCGGCGTAAAATTGAAGACGAAGACCAGGACATCCTCCGGGTCGATCCCCCGGCGGATAAAGCTGACCACGCTGGAATCGGCGTCCCGGAAATCTATCCACTCAAAGCCTTCAGGCTGAAAATCCCTTTCATACATGGCAGGCTGTGCGTGGTACAGGCGGTTGAGGTCCCGAAGATAGTCCTGCAGGCCGCGATGGAGAGGATACTCCAGCAATCCCCAGTCAAGCTGCTCGTCATGGCTCCATTCCCGCCACTGACCTATCTCGCTGCCCATGAAGAGCATTTTCTTGCCCGGCTCGCCATACATATAGGTGAAAAGCAGCCGCAGATTGGCGAACTTCCGCCAGTCGTCGCCGGGCATCTTGCTCAGCAGTGAAGCCTTGCCGTGCACAACTTCGTCATGGGACAAAGGCAGGACGAAATTTTCGTGGAAGGCGTACAGCAGGGCGAAGGTCAGCTTATCCATGTGGAAACGCCGGTGTACGGGGTCCTTGGACATGAAGCTGAGCATGTCGTGCATCCAGCCCATGTTCCATTTGAACATGAATCCCAGGCCGCCCAGATAAACCGGTTTGCTCACCCCCGGCCAGGCCGTGGATTCTTCGGCTATGGTCATGGCGCCGGGGAAAAGTTCATAAACCTTGGTGTTCAGTGTTTTTATGAGCTCCAGGGCCTCCAGATTCTCCCGGCCGCCGTATCTGTTGGGCAGCCACTCGCCGTCCTTGCGCGAATAATCCAGATAGAGCATGGAAGCCACGGCGTCGACCCTCAAGCCGTCGATGTGATACTTGTCCAGCCAATACAAGGCGTTGGCCACCAGGAAGTTTTTGACCTCGCTGCGGCCGTAATTGAAGATGAGGGTTCCCCAATCCTGGTGAGCTCCCAAGCGCGGGTCGGCGTGTTCATAGAGGTGAGTCCCGTCAAAATATTCCAGGGCATGAGGATCACGGGGAAAATGGGCCGGAACCCAGTCCAGGATGACCCCCAGTCCTTCGGCATGACAACGGTCGATCAGGTGCATCAGATCCCGGGGGCCGCCGAAACGTGAAGTCGGGGCGTAGTACCCGCTGACCTGGTAACCCCATGATCCGTCGAAAGGGTGTTCGGCCAGGGGCATGAACTGGATGTAGTTGAACCCCAGATCCTTGACATAGGGGATCAGTTCCTCGGCCATCTCCCGGTAGGTCAGCCAGCGGTTGCCCTCATCCGGCCTGCGCCGCCACGAACCGGGGTGGACTTCATAAATGGACATGGGGCGGGAGAGAACCTGCTCTGCGGCCCGCTGCTCCATCCAGGCCTGGTCTGTCCATTCGAAGTTGCCTATATCCCGGACCACCGAAGCGGTCTTGGGCCGTTCCTCCATCTGGAAGGCGTAGGGATCGGCTTTGAGCAGGACCGTGCCGTTCTGCGTTCTGACTTCAAACTTGTAGACCGCTCCGGACGAAACATGCGGGACAAAGAGTTCCCAGACCCCGGACGCTCCCCGGCTTCTCATCTGGTTCCGCCTGCCGTCCCACTGGTTGAAATCTCCTACCAGGCTGACCCTGGCGGCGGAAGGCGCCCAAACGGCGAAAAGGACTCCGGAGACGCCCTGGTGGGTAATCGGGTGCGCCCCGAGTTTTTCGTAAATTTTGTAGTTGTTGCCCTGGCTGAAGAGAAACAGATCGAAATCGCTGAGAACAGGCAGAAAAGAATAGCAGTCGTAGAAAGAGGCCTGATGGCCGGGAGCGAATTCAACCTTCAGGCGATAAGGGGAGAAGGTGGTGACTCCGGGCAGAACGGCCTCAAAAAGGCCGCGCTGATCGACCAGAGCGGCCTTAACTTCGCCTCCCGGATCAACTCCCAGGACTGATACGGAAAGGGCTCCGGGGAATGCGGCCCTTATGACCTGCCCCGGACCGTCTTTCAGTTCCACAGCATGGCCGCCAAGCAAGGTGAAGGGATCGGCCAGGGTTCCGGAAAAAAGCGCTTCAACCGCCGTATCGGCATATTCAGGCAACAGTCGGGTTCCTTTCATTCAAATCGCCGTCTCCGGCCAGGTGCAATCAGTCCGACTCAGGCCCAGGTGAGCAACCCCATGCTGAAACGGTTCTCCAGCCTGTGCAGGCTGGGCGTCACCCTGACGGTATAACCGAACTTGCCGGTTTTCGAAGTTACTATGGTGTTGCGGAACTCAAAGACATCGCCGTTGGAACTGACGAGGTCGAGAACCTGCGTATCCCTTTCCACGAATTCGCCGTGATGGTCCAGCGGGCCGAAATAGGCCTCCACCGAGACGTCTTCCGGCGACAGCCCGCCAAGCCGGACCTTGGCCACGACTTCGATCCGGTCTCCGACCAGGGCCTCCTGACCGTCCGTGGACCAGGTCTCCAGAACGGCGACGCCCTGCCAGCCGGTCATGAGTTTCTGCCGCCACACAGCCAGGTCTTTGGCTCCGGCCAGATCGGAACGCCGCAGTTCTTCATGACGACGGGCGCAGGGGACATAATAGCGTTCGTTGTATTCCTGGACCTGCCGGTGCGAGTTGAAAACCGGCACCAGGTGCCTGAGTCCGGCTCGCATCTTGGCCACCCAGCCCCTGGGAATATTGTCTCCCCCCTTCTGATAGAAGAGAGGAACCACCTCTTTTTCCAAAAGGTTGTAAAGATCGCGGCTCTCTATTTCGTCCTGGGTCTCGGTGTCGTTATAAACTTCGCCGTGACCTATGGCCCAGCCGTAATCCCGCTTGTAGCCTTCATCCCACCAGCCGTCAAGGACGCTCAGGTTCAGAGCGCCGTTGGCCAGGGCCTTCATGCCGCTGGTCCCGCAGGCTTCCAGCGGGCGGCGGGGGGTGTTCAGCCAGACATCCGCACCGGCCAGCAGCAACTGGGCCGTGTGGATGTGGTAGTCCTCCAGAAAGACAACCTTCTTGCGGAACCTTTCCTGCCTGGACAGATGGATGATGGTCTTGATAAAGGCTTTGCCCTCATTGTCCTGGGGATGGGCCTTGCCGGCGATAATGATCTGAACAGGATGCTCCGGGTTGTTGAGTATACCGGCCAGACGGTCCGGGTCCCGGAAGAGCAGGGTGGCCCTTTTGTACGTGGCGAACCGGCGGGCAAAGCCGATGGTCAGGGCGTCGGGGTCCAGAACCTCGATGGCCGATCTGACTTCGGCGTCCGCAGCGCCCCGGAGGTTGAGCTGATCGCCCAAGCGGCGGCGGGTGAAGCCGACCAACTGCTCCCGGCAACGGGTGTGAATGCGCCAGAGTTCCGTGGTGGGGATGTTCTCCACCTGCCCCCAGAGAGATTCGTTGTCCGGGTCCTCAGACCAGTTCGTGCCCAGGTAACGGTCGAAGAGTTCGGACATTTCCCGGGAAATCCAGGTCGGGACGTGAATGCCGTTGGTTACGTAGTCGATGGGGACATCCTCGACCGGGTTGTGCGGCCAGACCGGCTGCCACATGGCCCGGGACACCTGCCCGTGCAGCCGGCTGACTCCGTTGGCGTGAGCCGAAAGCCGCAGGGCCAGGGGAGTCATGCCGAAGGGCTCGTTCTCGTCCCTGGGATTCATTCGTCCGTAGCCCAGCATCACCTTGAAATTTATTCCCAATTCCTTGGCGTAGTCCTCAAAATAAGCCCGGACCAGGCCCGGATCGAAAACATCGTTGCCAGCCGGTACGGGCGTGTGGGTGGTGAAGACCGTGCTGGCCTGCACCACTTCCCTGGCGGCGTCAAAACTCAGCCCCTTCTCCTTGCGCAGTATGTTGATCCTTTCCAGCGCGCAGAAGGCCGAGTGTCCCTCGTTCATATGGATTACCGTGGGGTCCAGGCCCACGGCCTTGAGCGCCCGGACGCCGCCGATGCCCAGAACAATCTCCTGACGCAGGCGCATTTCCCGGTCTCCGCCGTAAAGCTGGGCCGTAGTCTGCCTGATTTCCGGCGAATTATCCTGCACATTGGTGTCCAGCAGGTACAGCGGCACGCGGCCCACATCGACCCGCCAGACATAAATCTGCACCGGCTCGTTCTTGAACTTGACGGAGACCTGAAGAGGCCGGCCCGAGTCGTCCCGCATCAAGGTTATAGGCATATTGTCGAAGTCGTTTACCGGATAGGTCTCCATCTGCCAGCCGTCGGCGCTCAGGTACTGCCTGAAATAGCCTTCCTGGTACAGGAGTCCGACCGCGGCCAGAGGCATGTTCAAATCGCTGGCCGATTTCAGATGGTCCCCCGCCAGTATGCCCAGGCCGCCGGAGTAGATGGGCAGACAGGCGCTCAGGCCGAATTCGGCCGAAAAATACGCCACCTGCAATTGCGCCTCCGGCAGATAGTCCGATGACCGGACTCGCGGCTGGGAGAGGTACCGGGCCGATTCCTGGTAGACCCGGTTCAACTGGCCGAGAAAACTCTGGTCCCTGGCCAGTTCGTTGAGCCGGGCCTGGCTGACCAGCCCCAGCAGCGCCACAGGGTTGTGGCCTGTCTGAGACCACAGGCCGGGATCGAGCCTTTTGAACAAGTCCCTGATTTCGGCCCGCCAACTGAAAAGCAGGTTATTGGCCAGAGGCCGCAACTGTTCCAACTCCTGTGGGAGCCGGGGAACAATCCGGTATTCCCTTTTGGGCTTCACGGCATATCTCCCTTAACCGGTTGTATTGTTGGGAAACTTTGGACCTGACTAAAATACATATAACACTATTTTGTTTAACGGTCAAATGAATGGGCGGCCGTAAAAGCGGCTTAGCCGTTACGATGGAGCATATTTACATTATAGTATACCTTCGGCAATGTGTTTAATGTTAAATAGCACCTTCCACAGGCGCTGATTAACTTGTAATTTTAGAGTCTTGCAATGGACGGTAGACAGCCGGGCCGAAAAAAAAGGCTTGACGCCTTGCCGAGCTAGAGATAAAAGGCTGGCCAATGAACCCTGGACCCTTTGAGCCCGGGAGGAACAATGGCCGGCCCTCGGCAAGGACATCAGCGGGAACTGTTTTACTGGTTGGCCCTGAGTATGGCCCACGGGGTGGGGCCAGTCGCTTTCGCCCGGCTTTTGCGCCACTACCAATCTCCAGAAGCGGTCTTTCGGGCTTCAGCCGAAGAATTGAGCCGCTTTCCACGTCTTTCGCGCAAAACCATCGACGAGATTACAAATTTCGACTGGGCTCCCCGGGTGGAAAACCAACTGAAAAAGGTCCGGGAGAAAGGCTTGACACTGGTCACCCTGAATGATCCCCGCTACCCGTCCAGGCTGAAAGAGATTCACTCCCCGCCGTCAATTCTTTGGGCGGCAGGGGATTTCCAGACAGAGGACGCCGCGGCAGTGGCCATTGTGGGATCACGCGGCGCCACGGATTACGGGCGGGAGCATTCGGGCCGTCTGGCCAGGGAACTGGCCGGGGCCGGAGTCACCGTGGTCAGCGGCATGGCCATGGGCATCGATGCTGCGGCCCATCGCGGGGCTCTGGAAGCCGGAGGGCGGACCATCGGCGTTCTGGGATGCGGACTGGATGTCATTTATCCCCGGGTGAACCGGGACCTTTTCGAAAAAGTGCCCCGCTCAGGCGTCCTGCTGAGTGAATATCCCTTGGGCACCGAACCTCAGCCAGGCTTTTTCCCCGTGCGTAACAGGATTATAGCCGGGCTTTCCGTGGCCGTGGTCGTGGTGGAGGCGGCGGAAAGAAGCGGGGCTTTGATAACGGCCGATCTGGCCCTGGAACAGAACAGGGAAGTCCTGGCTCTGCCCGGCCGGGTGGGATCGATAAAAAGCCGGGGCACCCATGCCTTGCTCAGACAGGGGGCGCGCCTGGTCGAGTCGGCCGCCGATATACTGGAGGAGATAGGTCCGCAGCTTGGGGCGCGGCCCGCTTCCGCCGCAAAGAAAGAGGAGCCGGCGGATTTGACCCCGAAGGAAAAACAAGTATGGGACGCGCTGGGCGCGGAGCCCCTGCACGTCGATCAGTTGAGCCGCCAGGCCGGGCTGACGCCTGCCGGACTGGCCCCGGTCCTGCTCGAACTGGAAATCAGGAGCCTGGTCAAACAATTGCCGGGCATGAGATACATAAGGATAATTTGATGGCAAAATCTTTGTTGATAGTCGAATCACCGGCCAAGGCCAAAACCATCGGCAAGTATCTGGGCCGCGACTTTGAAGTCAAGGCCTCGGTCGGACACATACGGGACCTGCCGGTCAACAAGATGGGCGTTGACGTGGAAAACGGCTTCAATCCGGAATACGTCACCATCGCCGGTAAACAGAAGGTCATCAACGAACTGAAAAAGGCCGCCCAAGGCAAGGAAACCATTTACCTTGGCCCCGACCCCGACCGTGAAGGCGAGGCTATCGCCTGGCACATCGCTGAGTCGCTGAAAGGCAAGGACCGCGTTTTCCGCCGGGTTCTCTTCCACGAGCTTACTCCTCACGCCATCAAGGAGGCTCTGGCCAATCCCGAACAGCTCTCTATTCAGCGTTTCGAATCCCAGCAGGCCCGGCGCATTCTGGATCGCCTGGTCGGGTACAAGCTCTCGCCCCTGCTCTGGGACAAGGTCAAACGGGGATTGTCCGCGGGGCGGGTCCAGTCCGTGGCCTTGCGCATAATAGCGGAAAGGGAGCGGGAGATTTTCGCTTTCGAGCCCGAGGAATACTGGAGCCTGACAGCCAAACTGAAAAGTGAGGGGCTGCTCTTTGAAGCCCGTCTCCACCAGGAGGACGGCAAAAAAATACAGCTAAAGACCGGCGAACAGACCAGGGAAATCATCGAGGCCCTCAACGGACTGCCGTTCACCGTGGCCGAAGTGGTTTCCAAGGAGCGCAAACGTCAGCCGCTGCCGGCCTTTACAACCAGCCAGCTTCAGCAGGAAGCTTTCGGCCGTCTCAGGCTGCCGGCAGCCCGGACCATGAGTCTGGCTCAACAGCTTTATGAAGGCGTGGACCTGGGTGCGGAAGGTTCGGTCGGCCTCATCACCTATATGCGAACCGACTCGGTGCGCGTGGCCGACGTGGCTCTCGATGAAGCCCGGCAACTGATCAAGGACCGGTTCGGCGACCGCTACCTGCCCGACCGTCCGCGCTATTACAAAAACAAGAAGGGTTCCCAGGACGCGCACGAGGCCATTCGGCCCACGTCCGCGGCCCGGACGCCGGAAGCGGTCAAGCCCTATCTTTCCGGCCAGTTGCTGGCCCTCTATGAGCTCATCTGGCGGCGCTTCATCGCCAGCCAGATGGAACCGGCCATAATCGACCAGACCACGGCCGACATCCGGGCCGACCGTTATACTTTCCGGGCCACCGGCTCCGTCCTCCGTTTCAAGGGTTTTCTGGAAGTCTACGACAAGAGCGGATCGGAAGACCGGGAAACCCTGCCTCCGCTGACCAGCGGCGCAACGGTGGATGTGGATGAACTCATGCCCAAGCAGCACTTCACCCAGCCTCCGGCGCGCTTCACCGAGGCCACCCTGGTCAAGGAACTGGAAGAAAACGGCATCGGGCGTCCCAGCACCTACGCATCCATCATTTCCACCCTGCGGGACAAGGAGTATGTGGAATCCAACAAGGGCCAGCTCCGGCCGACCGAACTGGGTTTTATTGTCAACGACCTGCTGGTGGCGAATTTTCCGCGTATCATGAACGTGGAATTCACCGCCGGCATGGAAAACGAACTGGACGAGATAGAAGAAGGCCGGATAAGCTGGCCGGATGTCCTGTCCCGTTTTTACGGCCCGTTCGAACAGGACATGACCCGGGCGGACAAGGAGATGCTCTCGCTCAAACGCGAGGGCCTCAAGACCGAGGTCAAATGCGACCAGTGCGGGTCGGATATGGTCCTCAAATGGGGACGCAACGGCCCGTTCCTGTCCTGCAGCAGGTATCCGGACTGTAAGAACGCCCAGGATTTTCAGCGGGATGAGAAAGGCGGGCTGATTCCCGTCAAGCATGAGGTGCCTGTCACGGACGAAGTCTGTGAACAGTGCGGCCTGCCCATGGTCATGAAAAAAGGCCGTTTCGGCCCCTTCCTGGCCTGTTCCGGGTATCCGGACTGCAAAAGCACCCGGCCGATCAACGGCAACGGCCAGGCGGAGAGCATCCCCTTCCCCGAAGGCGTGGATCCCAAATGCGAAAAATGCGGCTCGCCCATGACGGTCAAACGCAACCGGACCGGCAGCCTTTTCATCGCCTGCACCAAGTACCCCAAGTGCAAGAATACCAGGCCCTATCCCACCGGAGTCAAATGCCCGAAAAAAGACTGCGACGGGGATGTGGTGGAACGCTCATCAAGCCGAGGCGTCTTTTTCGGTTGCAGCAACTATCCCAAATGCCGTCTGACCCTGCGCTCCCGGCCGGTCAATATGACTTGTCCGGACTGCGGTTCACCCATACTGGTGGAAGCTCCCGACCGGAAGTCCCAGGCCGCTCCGGGCAAAATTGTGCTCAACTGCCCGACCAAGGATTGCGGGTACACCACCACCGTTGACGAAGGATAACCGCCCGGTCCGGGCTGGCGAAATTCCTTGCTGTCGCAGCCTGGGCGAATCGTCTATATTGGTGACATGAAAACAAACAGAGTAAAAGTCGTCGGCGGAGGAATGGCGGGGAGCGAGGCGGTCAGACGCCTGGTCCGGGCCGGACTAGAAGTCGATCTGTATGAAATGAAGCCCAGCCGGTATTCACCGGCTCACAAACTCCCGGGCCTGGCCGAACTGGTCTGTTCCAACTCTCTGCGCTCCGATGATCCGCACTCCGCCGTGGGGCTGATCAAGGAGGAGATGCGCCGGATGGGATCCCTGGTCATGGAAGCCGCCGAGGCCACACGGGTGCCGGCCGGTAAGGCGCTGGCCGTGGACAGAGAAAAATTTTCCGAATATGTCACCAGGGAACTGTCAAACCTGCCCGGAGTCAGAATCATCACCGAGGAGGTCGCCAGACTGGACACCGGGGAATTGACTGTCCTGGCCACAGGCCCGCTGACCTCCGAACCGCTTTCCCGGGCCCTGGCCGAACTGGTCGGGACCGAGCACCTTTATTTTTACGACGCCATAGCCCCCATCGTGGGGGCCGATTCCGTGGACCCGGCCATTGCTTTCCGGGCTTCCCGGTACGACGAAGAATCCGAAGGCGACTACCTGAACTGCCCCATGAACGAAGAGGAGTACCGCCGGTTTTACGAAGCCCTGCTGGCCGCCGAAAAGACTCCGCTCAGAGATTTCGAGGAACCCCGGTTTTTCGAGGGTTGCCTGCCCATAGAAGTCATGGCCGAACGGGGCGAACAGACGCTGCTTTTCGGCCCCATGAAACCGGTCGGGCTGACCGACCCGCGCACGGCTCAGCGGCCCTATGCCGTGGTCCAGTTGCGCAGGGAGAACGCCGCGGGCACACTGTACAACCTGGTCGGCTTCCAGACCCGACTGACCTGGAACGAACAGGACCGGATATTCAGACTCATCCCGGCTCTGGCCGGGGCCGAATTCCTCCGCTACGGCAGCGTCCACCGCAACACCTTTCTGAACGGACCTCGGCACCTGAACGAATTCCTTCAGCTCAAGGACTATCCGAACATCCTGGTGGCCGGGCAGGTCGCCGGAGTGGAAGGATACGTGGAATCGGCGGCCATGGGCATAATCGCCGGTGAAAACGCGGCCCGGCTGGCGATGAACCGGCGGCCGGTCTCCCCTCCTCCGACCACGGCCATGGGCGGCCTGATCACCCATCTGACCGACACTACCAGCCGCAACTTTCAGCCCATGAACATAAACTTCGGCCTGCTGCCTCCGCCGAACCACCGGCTGCGCAAAAAAGACCGGCCGGCCTTCTATGCCCAAAGGGCCCTGGCCGACCTGGAGACATGGCTCAGGGAGGTGGCTGATGTTTCGTAAGACCCTTATTGCCGGGCTCCTTGTTGCGGGACTGCTTCTTCCGGGAGCCGGATGCGCTCCCCACGTGGCGGTGGAAAAGCCCGCTCCAGCCGGTGCGCCCCTGGCGGGAGCCAAGACCATAGCCATTGATGAGATATCCGGTCCCAACGGAAACGCGCTGGCCTCCTCTTTGGCCTATGCCCTTGGCTGGCGGCAGGGCGTGGCCGTGACCGACAAAAGAAGCGCGGAAGTCATCCTGACCGGATCGGTGGAACTCTTCGTGGAAGACATTCACGGTTTCGACCAGGTCAAGACCAGGGAAGAGACCGGCCGCACCGAGGAAGTGACCCGTCCCGACCCGTTTGTCCGGCGGGATTTCACTGTAAAGGAACCTGTGTACCAGACGGTGGTCGAGCAGGTCCCTTATACTCTGCGGCGCGGCCGCATCGAGGCCGTTTACACTCTCTCCGACCGGAATGGCGGGACCATGCAGGGACCGTTGTCCGAAGTTTTCGAATTGTCGGAAAAATACGGCGGAATAAATGAAACATCGAGCTTCGGACTGAAACTGGACGACCTGCCCGCGCCCAACAAAACGGCCAAAATCATGGTGACCGAGCTGGCCGGACGGCTGGCCGCCCGCCTGGCGCCCGCGCCCACAACCATAAACTATGTCCTGGACACTGGCGAAGGTCTGTTGGGAGAAGCCGACATCAGGCGTGGAGTCAGGCTGGCCGAGGCCGAAAAATGGGGTCAGGCCGTGGAAATATGGGCAGAAGTTCTTCAGCGGGACCCGGCTCATCCGTCAGCCCATTACAACCTGGGTGTGGCGTCCGAGAGACTCGGGGGGCAGGACAATCTGCGGGAAGCTCTCAAACAGTATTCACAGGCCTCCAAAACCGGCCGGAACCCTATATACCGGGAGGCCCTGACCAGAGTGACCGTGGCCCTGCGCCGGATTGAAGAGGCAGAGCGGCGCTGACGCCGCGAAAACGTCCCGATGCCGGCCGGGCAGCCGGGGTCAGGCCTGATTCCGCCGGCCGCTTTCCCATGCTCTGAATTTCTTCAGCTTTTCATCTCTTTTCCGTTGCAGTTCTTCCTTCTGGACCTGCAAGACGAAATGGTGAATGGTTTCCGTCATGGCTCTGTCCAGATCGACAAACTGGGCGTGGCAGACGCCCTGGCTGGTCAGGGCCAGGACTTCCGCCCGCGCTTGAACAGTCTGTTTCTCCCCCGGCAGTTCCATCCTGACATCAATGGTCGCCCCAGGTCCGGCTCCGCAAAGGCAGGCGAATCCTCCGGCGCTCAGATCCACCAGATCAACCGGCTCGCCGCCGATGAATATTTTCAATGGAGCGGCTTGGGAGGGCCGCACCCGGTAGGCGTCCCGGCGGCAGTCTCCTTCGTAGGTGAACAGGGTCCTTTCACTTTTTGCTTTTTTCCAGAACAAATTCGACCCTCCTGTTCATGGCCCGGTTCTCGGGTGTCTCGTTGGGAACCAGAGGCAGCAGTTCCCCGTATCCCGTGGCGGTAAGCCTTCTCGGATTAACGTCCCTGTCGACCAGGTACCTCAGGACCGTGGTCGCCCGGATGGCCGACAGCTCCCAGTTGGATGGGAAAAGGGGCGTGGAGATGGGAACATTGTCGGTGTGTCCCTCGATGTTGACCTTGTATTCCGGATATTCGCGGATAATCCCGGCTATGTCGTCCAGGATGGGAGAAGCTTCGGGATTCAGCAACGCCTGACCGGATTCGAAAAAGACCTGCCCCTCCACCCTGATGATGATGCGGTTCTGTTCCCTGTAGACAACCACATGCTCCCCGAGCCTGGTCTTCTGGATCGCTTCCTGGACATCGCTCAGGAGTTTCCAGTCAACATCTTCGACCACCGGCTCCGGCAGTTCGGGCAGTTTGACGTCCGGCTTTTCCTTCTCTTGGGCCGTTTCCGGCCCGACGCCCGGCACAACCAGCTCCACCACGGCCTGGGGAGCGCCGAGGCTTTTCTGAATGGAAGTCAGGATTTCCCGGAATTTCTGGGCGTCCATGACCGACATGGAAAAAAGCATGATGAAGAAGGTCAGGAGCAGTGTGACCATATCGGCGTACGTGGTTATCCAGTCGCCGGTCTCGGAACCTTCTTCCTCCATGATATACTGGATTTGATTGGGATTATCTTCCATCGCTTCCAAACTTCTGCATCATGGGCCGGCGCTGTTTGACCGGGATGTACGAAGAAAGTTTTTCGTAAACCATGATCGGGTTGTTGTGTTCCAGGATTGAAGCGGCGCCCTCGAACATTATCTCAAGATTTATGACTTCAGCCAGGGTCCGGGCTTTGAGTTTGCCTGCTATGGGGAGAAAGAAAAGGCTGGAGAGCAGGGAGCCGTAGAAGGTGGTCAGGATGGCCACGGCCATGGCCGGTCCTATGCTCTCGGGATTCTGCATGCCGCTGAGCATCTTGACCAGCCCGATAAGGGTGCCCAGCATGCCGAAGGCCGGGGCATAGGTGCCCATCTTCCTGAAAATATCCTGGACGATGATATGCCGCCGCTTGAGGGATTCTATTTCGATGCGCAGGGCCGACCTTATTTCAGATGCGGACGAACCGTCGGCGATCAGGTTGGCCGCCTTGAGCAGAAAATCAGATTCGGTCTTGATGCGGCTGAGTTCCACCAGCCCCTTGCGGCGGCTCAGGTTGCAGAGGTCTATCATGGTGGCCACCACGTCGTTGGGGTCTTCCCGGTCCTCGGAGAAGACATAGTAGGCCGCCTTGAAGGCGGAAACCACATCCCTGAAAGGAAAGGTGACCAGGGTGGAGGCGGCCGTGCCGCCCACAACGATCATAAGTCCGGGCAGGTTGAAAAAAGAGCTGACGCTGCTGCCGACCAGGGAGGCGACGACTATGAGGGCCGTGCCGACCAATATCCCGAAAAATGAAGCCAGATCCATCTGTTCATTGCCTCCGTATAGGCTGAAAAAGAACCGCATCACACGCCGCTCAAAACCGCACCAGCTTCCGGCGAACAGGACTCTCGCTGAGCAGCCGCAATGGCGAAACGGACTTTGGGTTTGATTATAGCTTGATCTGCCACAAAGAACAAAGGCTTAAACAGACGGCTCGTCACTTGAGAAAAGCAAACGGTCTGCCGCCTCCAGCCTCGAGCGCCACGCCCGGCGCTATTGCCCGCCAGGCTTTGCAAGCCGCGTTGACAGGCGGCGGGCTAGTGATATATTTGAGGTAACAATTCAAACAACACCCCATGGTTGCAACAAGGAGAATCATAGAATGGAACTCAGCGGAAAAAAGGTCATGGTCCTGGCCGAGGAAATGTATAACGAATTTGAGCTCTGGTATCCCTACTACCGTCTGAAAGAAGCCGGCGCGGAAGTGACCATAGTCGGTTCGGGTACGGCTCAGACATACAAAAGCAAAATAGGACTGCCGGTCAATGTGGACGCCAGCGCCGGTGCTGTTTCCGTGGATGCCTTCGACGGCGTGGTCATCCCCGGCGGTTTCGCGCCTGACTTCATGCGCCGGGTCCCGGCCATGGTCAAGCTGGTCAAGGACATGGCCGACAAGGGCAAGGTCGTGGCCGCCATCTGCCACGCCGGGTGGATGCTCTGCTCGGCCGAAGTGCTCAAGGGCAGGAGAGTCACCAGCTATTTCGCCATCAAGGCCGACCTGATTCACGCTGGCGCCGAATGGGTGGATGAGGAAGTGGTCGTGGACGGCAAACTCATAACCAGCCGGACCCCGGCGGACCTGCCGGTCTTCATGAAGGCCGTCATCGCCGCGCTTAAATAGTCACGGACATTTTTCCGGGGCCGTTTCCGGGGGGAATGCCCCCGCCGGACACGGCCTTGTTTTTTTCCGGCCCGCCAAATCCATCCGCCGAGCCGCAACCGGCCGGGGGCGGACAATCCGGACCTCCCGGCGGGAAAAAGCAAAATACGCCGCTCAGGCGGCTCCGAGTATGAGCCTGTAAGTCCAGTTGAGCAATAACAGCAGGGCGGCCAGCCAGGTCAGGGCGGTGCCGCGCCCGGTCCCCGCCCTGAGCAGAGGGACAGGCTCCAGCCGGACTCCCAGCAGCAGGGCCGAGCCATGCCAGGCCAGGATAAGGGCGGCCAGGACATATAATACCGCCGTAAGCGGTGAAATACTTAAGGCCAGAGCCCAGTCTCCGCCAGCCATGGCCGCGGCGGCCCGGGTGAACCCGCAGAAAGGGCAAGGCAGGCCGGTCAGCGCGGCGAAAAGGCACCAGCGGTCCGGCAGAACCTCCCCCAGGGGGAGGTTCGCCAGCAAAAGGACCGCACCCGAAGCCAAAGCGGGAATCAAGTGCTTTTCGGCCGACTCGGCATAAGACCCGGTCCGATGCAGATAAAACGGCGTCAACCTCATCTTCCGCCCGGCCTCATCTTGCAGTTTAACCCTGGAACGGCGGAGGCACCGGAGGCCCGCCGAAGACATCCTTGTACGCCACGGTCATGATGCAGGCCTGAATAGGCAGGGTCAGGATGACGCCGATACCGCAGAGAATGGCTCCCAGGCTGCCGATAATAGCGGCAATGATCCCGAAGCCGAGGAACGGCCAGAAATTCTGCTTGACCATATTGATGCTCTCCATGGAAGCCGGCCAGAAGCCCATCTTCCTGTCGATAACCAGGAAGAGCCCGAACATCAGCAGGGCCTGCAGGGCATAGACAAAAAAGAGCGAGGCGATCTGCCCCAGAATGGGGACTATGTTCAGGATGAGCGAACCGATGATCATGATGATGCCCCAGACCACCACGAAAAGCAGCGAGTCCAGAAAATAGGAGAACCCTTTGAAAAGGTCTCCGAACTGAGGCTTGGGGCTCCGGCCTTCCGCCAGGTTCATGGTGACGAGCAGGACCCCGCACATCATCGGGCCGGCCAGTATGCCCATGGTGACCGAACCCAGAAGGACGGCTACCAGGGAAACCAGCACCAGCAAACCGAAATTCTCCTTGAACAGGTTAAAACCGGCCTGAATCCAAGGCGAAATTTTTACTTCAACCATGACTTTCCCTCCAGTGGTTTGACGTTTGTCCTCTTTTTTCTCAATTACTCTATTATGGTAGGGATTGTCTTCATCAGTCAAGGAATTGCGGAAAGGTACGGCCAAAATGCGAACAGGCTGAAGCCGGGCAGTGCTTCTTCTGGTGGCGATGATTGACTTTGACCGCTATTTGTATTACTACGATGTGGGTAACAAAGCCCGAAATATTATTTGCAGAAAGGCAATACAATGGCCAGCGTGGTGGTAGTCGGCACCCAGTGGGGTGACGAGGGAAAAGGCAAAATTGTGGACCTGTTGACCGACAAGGTTTCCATGGTGGTCCGCTTTCAGGGGGGCAACAACGCCGGACACACTCTGGTTGTGGGCGGCGAAAAGTTCATTGTGCATCTTCTTCCCTCCGGCGTACTCCATCAGAATAAGAAGGGCGTCATAGGCAATGGCGTGGTTGTCGACCCGGACGTGCTTATCCGGGAAATCGAAGTCATGCGCGGCCGGGGCGTTAATATAACCCCCAAAAACCTGGCGCTGAGCGAAAAGGCCCATTTGATAATGCCTTATCACAAAGACCTGGATGTGGCCCGCGAACTGAAAAAGGGCAAGAAAAAAATCGGCACAACCGGGCGCGGCATCGGTCCCTGTTATGAGGACAAAGTCGGCCGTCTGGGCCTGCGCGCCGTGGACCTCCTGGACCGGAAAGGCTTCCTGGCCAAGCTCAGAACCATCCTGGAGGAGAAGAATTTCCTTTTGGAAAAATATTACGGCGTCGAGCCGGTCAGCCGGACCAAGGTGGCCGATCTGGCCAAAAAATGGGCCGATTTCCTGGGTCCCTTTGTCACCAACACCGCAGCCCTCGTCCAGACGGCGGACGAGAAAGGCCAGAATATCCTCTTCGAAGGCGCTCAGGGTACGCACCTGGATGTGGACCACGGGACTTACCCCTTTGTCACCAGTTCCAACCCGGTGGTCGGGACGGTCTGCGCGGGTTCCGGCCTGGCTCCGCAAAGGCTTACTCACTCCCTGGGCTTGGTCAAGGCCTACACGACCAGGGTGGGCGCCGGTCCATTTCCCACCGAACTGAAAGACAAGACCGGACTGCACCTGCGGAAAGTCGGCGCCGAGTACGGTTCAACCACCGGCCGCCCGCGCCGTTGCGGCTGGCTGGACACCGTGGTTCTCAAGGAGAGCGCCCGCCTCAACGGCCTGGACTACCTGGCCGTGACCAAACTGGACGTCCTGACCGGACTGGATCAACTCAGCATATGCGTCGCCTATGAACTGGACGGAAAAAAGGTTGACCGCATCCCGGCTGATCTGGCTTCCTTCGAACGCTGCAAGCCTGTTTACCAAACCATGCCCGGCTGGAAAGAAGACATAACCAAGGCCAGGGGCATGGACGAGCTTCCCAAGGCGGCCAGAAACTATCTTGAGAAGATGAGCAAACTGGTTGGAGTGCCGCTGGGAATCGTCTCGGTGGGGCCGGACAGGGAAGAAACCATCGCCTTGGCCGACTTTTTCGCCAATTAAGCCTTAGTCCTCCCCGGCGGGGCCGTTTTTTCGGAAACGCCCCCGCCGAGGCTCTTTTAGCCGCCGCATTGCAATCAGCAATTCTACAGCTATAGTCGAAAAATCGCTGACCTCTCCCCGGGATGCTTCAACTGTGAGAAAACGGAATCGCAGTTTAGAGGCATAACGCCGCCCTTGCGGTACAGCCGCCTGCCGGACTCAACGTCTTTTTTTTGAATTGTGTCGAATGAATGGCGGGAACTGGCCGCTGCGAGCGGCGGGAGGTTTTCAGTCCGTCGTCTGCGTTAAAGCTTTCTCAGGCTGATGCCCGCCTTGGTTTTCCGAATGGCGAAGGAGTCCTCAAGTGCAAAGCCCAGTTCCTCAATCAGTGATTTGGGCAGAATGATGCTCCCTCTCTTATTGACCTGAATATCCCGGAAGATTTCGACCTCCACCGCCACCCTGGGCCGGCGGACCCTTTTTCCGGCCTTTTCCTTATCCGTGCGAACAGCCGTGTCCAGGCCGAAACTGTCCAAAGTGGCTTTGCTCACCCGGCCGGATTTGACTGCTTCAATAAGTTTGGAAGAGTCAACCGTTCTTCTTCTGGACATTATATCTCCTCACAACGAACCGCCGAAACTCCCAGGCCGACCGGACAGCAGCGGGAGTGAATACGTTACGCTCCGATGGAATCCGCACGGCGACGGCTGTCTGGCGTTATCTCTATTCGGCCGCCCTCACACGGAAACGGGGCGGACGCCAGGTACCGGATCAGGCCTGCATATATGGCCGCAATACCTTGGCCGTGGTGCTCGGGCTTTATACCTCAGGGCCAGACAGATGAAATACCTATGCCGAAACATCTTTAAACTTGAGGACAGTCGGAACATAGCAGGGTTTTTCCGCCTGCAGGGCGATACCCAACAGTAACATTCCGCTTTTGAGCCTGCAACCGGCTGTCTATCTTCGATAAAAGCGGAATGTTTCTTTGACTGTATATCAAGCATGCCATTTTTTTTTATGCGGAGCAAGATTAACTGAAACAAAAGAAGGATTATTTTTGTCCTGAAAAAACGGCGGAGCCGTCTGGCTCCGCCGTGCCGAAAACCGTTCAACCTCAAAATCAGGATTTGATGATATTCAGGGCCTCCTCGCGGTAGGCATCCATGATGTAAGGCAGATTGGTGACCTTGGCCGCTTCTTCGGTCAAGGCGGCCAGGTCGCGCCGCGACATCAGATTGACCCGCCATTTCCGAGCGCCGGCCATCAACTGCTGCAAGCCCACCCGCAGTTTTTCACAGGCGCTGTAGACGCCTATGCCGCCCAGCGGGAAGGCATCCACTTCCTTGCCGTATTTGGCCCGCAGTTCCTCGTAGCAAACGAATATTTCCTCTCTGGTCTTGCCGAATTTGGCCACGGTCTGGGGCAGGCCGCCGTCTTCGCCTTTAAGCCACAGGCCGATATTTTTACCGACCATGCCGGGAATCATCAGGGCCCGGCCCATGCAGACGGCTTTGCAGTAAGGCGCCCCCAGGCTCAAGGCCTTGAAAATATGGTCCTCCGCCGAGTACCCCCCGGCAAAGGCGATATCCGGCACCCATTCGCCTTGCCTGGCCAGAAGGCGGCAGAGTTCATAAGCCATGGAATGCAGGTACAACGACGGTACACCCCATTCGCTCATCATACGCCAGGGACTCATACCCGTGCCACCGGGAGCGCCATCTATCGTCAGGAGGTCTATCTTGGCTTTGGAGGACCACTTGATAGCCATGGCCAACTCGCGCATGGGGTAGGCGCCGGTCTTCAACGTAACCCTCTTGGCCCCGAGCTTGCGGATGCGGTCGACTTCCTTCAGGAACTCCTCCTCGTCCAGGAACCCTACACGGGAATGCCTCTCGAACTGCTTGGTCGCGCCCTGTTCGTAGGAGGCCCTTACGGCCGGGTCTTCGGGGTCCGGCGTGACGATGTAGCCGCGCCTCTTGAGTTCGGCGGCCCGTTCCAGGGAATCGACTTTTATCTCGCCGCCGATACACTTGGCGCCCTGCCCCCATTTCAGTTCTATGGTCTCGACTCCCAGTTTTTCGATAGCGTATTCAGCCACGCCCAGCCGGGTGTCCTCCACATTCATCTGCACCAGGATATCCCCATAGCCTTCGTAATAACGCCGGAACTGTTCCACGCGACGCCTAAGTTCCGGAGATTCCTTGACCTTGCCGTCGGAGTTCAGCACCAGTTCGGGATCAATGCCGCAGACATTCTCGCCGCAGACAATGGCTATGCCGCTTATGGCCGCGCCTATGGCGAAATGCTCCCAGTTCTTCCGTGCGATGTCCGTGCTGCCCAAAGCCCCGGTGAAGATGGGTATTTTCATCTTGACCTTGTCCACCGAACCAAAGGAAGTCTCGGTGTTGACCACCGGAAACGTGGCGTGGTCCGGGTCCGCTTCCATACCCTCGGCCCCGATGGCGTAGCCCATGATGTTCAGGTGGGAGTAATCGACCGGATAGTTCTTGTCCGCGCCGGCGGTGATGCTGCCGAAGGGGCCGGGATAAAGCAGTTCCCGGCCGCGGAAAGTGGCGTTGAACATGTCGCAACTGCCGCGGCAACCATCTATGCAGCGGCTGCAGATGCCGGAAACCGGGGAAACACTCCGGCTCCTGTTCTTGGTCAGAAGGGCTCCGCTGGAATTGGGTTTTTGCAGGTTCATGTCACCAAATCTCCTTTCGTGTTCAGTTTAAAAATAAAAAAGCGCCTTGAACTCCCGTAAGGGAATCCCAGACGCCGTTGTCCACGGATCAGCCAGCCCTCAGCCCTGAGCGCGGCCGCTCACCACTTTTGCCGTTTTTTTAGTGTGTAAAAGGCCCCCTGAAAAAGGCAAAACTCTCCGTCAAAGGACGCCGGGGTCCTTGCCTGTCTTCCAGGAAGAGACGGCACTGCCTTGTGCGCGAAAACCCTCCCGGAATATTCAGTTTCGAGGTTCGCCTGAAAACGAAAAACGGACAAAATTACGCATCTCAATCCCATCACTGGGTCAAGACACCGTTGTCTTTTGTCCGTTAAGCGAATTAATCAGCACATCATTGTGCGTGATTTAGTGTTGAGTTAATCGTGAAACGAATAATAGTCAGGCTAATCTGGGCTGTCAAGCAGAAATTAGTTGTCCTTAGTTTCGGGGAAATGTTTTCGTGGTTTTAATATCAAAAATCAGAAACATCAGATACCAGAAGAACGGGCAAAAAACCGTGCACCAAGACAGTGCACGGCCTTAATCAGATCGATTAATCAGGCAAACAAATACTGAAAAACGGCCCCTTAACAAAAACAACTCAACTGCTGACAGCGGCCGACAGATAACCGTGAAGACAGATCCAAACTCAATTGGATTGAGTCAACCAGCCGCGATAGCGCATGGCTTCTACCACCCGGTCCACGGCCACCACATAAGCAGCCTTGCGCATGTTTATGTCGTATTTCCGGCTGGTGTCCAGCACTTCGTGGTAGGCCTTGGTCATGCGCTGATCCAGCCGCTCGTGAACGCCTTTCTCATCCCAGTAGTACATATTGGCATTCTGGACCATTTCGAAATAGGACACGGTCACGCCGCCGGCGTTGCACAGAAAGTCCGGAATCACGTGGATTCCCTTGGTGTGGAGGATGTCATCCGCCTCGGGAGTGGTCGGTCCATTGGCCAGTTCCAGGACGATCTTGGCCTTTATCCTGTCGGCATTGGCGTCGGTGACCACGTTTTCCAGGGCGGCCAGGATCAGGATGTCCACGTCCAGTTCAAGAATGTCTCCATTGGTCAGCGGCCCGGCGTTCGCACATCCCGATACGGTGCTCGACTGGGCCTTGTGCTTGCAGAGCTCGTCCACGCAGAGCCCCTCGGCGCAGTAGACTCCGCCCTTGGAATCGCTGCAGGCCACTATCTTTGAACCGAACATCTCCTTGATGAGCTTGGCCGCATAGTGTCCGGCGTTGCCGAAGCCCTGGACGGCCACCGTTGCGTCCTGGAGATTGACTCCCATGTCCTCGGCAGCTTCCCTCAGGGCGAACATGCCGCCGCGGGCCGTGGCGTCGCCTCGTCCGGCCGACCCGCCGAGAGACAACGGTTTGCCGGTGATGACGCCGAATTTGTTGTTGCCGGCGATCTTGGAGTATTCGTCCATCATCCAGGCCATGGTCTGCGAATTGGTGTAAACATCCGGCGCGGGTACATCCTTATCCGGCCCGATAAAAGCGCCTATGGCCCGGATATAGGCCCGGCTGATCCGTTCCAGTTCGGCGTCGGACATCTCCTTGGGATTACAGATGACTCCGCCCTTGCCGCCTCCCAGAGGCAGGTCCAGCAGCGCGCATTTCCAGGTCATCCACGAAGCCAGGGCGCGGACCGTGTCTATGGTCTCGTCGGGATGGAAGCGGATGCCGCCCTTGGTCGGGCCTTTGGCGTCGTTGTACTGAACCCGGAAACCCTGGAAAATCCTGACGCTTCCGTCGTCCATCCTCACCGGGAAGGTCACGTGCATTTCGCGCATGGGGTTCAGCAGAAGGGCCCTTTCGTGGGAGCCCAGCTTGAGAATGTCGGCGCAGCAGTTGATTTGCTGCTGGGCGACCTTGAAGGGGTTGATGGCGTTCATTTTGACTTACCTCCATAAAAATAATGTAAATAAAATGAAAAAACGCCTTGTATCCCTGCATAGCAGGACACAAGACGCCTTTGTCTTGACACCGTCAACCGCCGCACAGCTTCGTGCGGCGTTGCGGATATGTTCTTTATTTGGTTATGCGGTTTCCGGCTTTTTCTTGCCGGTGAAACAAATCGGAAAACAATTGCGGGGTCAGTTTCATCTCTATTCTTCCCCGCTGATTGTCTTTGCACATCTTTGTGCAGAAACAATAACTCAAACTGAAAGCTTTCTTGGATATATAGTTTTGCTTAAATTAAAAGTCAAGAAAAAATAAGTGCGGCTAACTTTGCATTTAAAATATTTTAAATGTGATGTATCAGTTTGGCGGGTATTGGACTCTTGCTCAATGGACTAAAAAGCCTTTAAAACTCTTCGGCCAGAAGAATAGCTTCGGCAACTTCACGCATCGACTTCCGGGAAGCCATGGCCCTTTTTTGAATCCAACGGAAGGCTTCTTCGCCGTTCAGCTTGCGTTTGGCCATTAAAACATCCTTGGCCCTTTCCACCAGCTTGCGCGATTCCAGCTCTTCCTTGATGACCTGGGTTTTGACCATCAACTCCGTGTTGTAGATGGCCACGGCGGCCTGGTTGGCCACGGTCATCAGCAGCTTCTCTTCCGTTTCCGTGAAATGGTGCGCCTCGGTCGTCATGCAATTGACCACGCCCACCACGCGGTCACCCACGCTCATCGGCACGCTGAGAATGGATTGCAGGCCCATGCTGCGGGCCAGCTCCTTCTCCTTGAACCAGGGGTCGTTGAGCAGATCGGTGGAAACATATGGCTTGTTCTCCTTGACCACATGCCCCACGACGCCCTCCCCCACGTTGAGCGCCCGTTTCTTGAGATAGTCCCGGTCGATGCTCTGGGTGGCCCGGATGGTCAGGGTCTGAGTCTTCTCATCCAGCAGCCACAGGGAGCAGACCTTGGCGTTCATAACCTCGGCCGTGACTATGACAATGAGCCTCAAAACGTCCTCGATAAACTGATCGGACGAGATGGCCTCGCTGATGAGGGTTAAGGCCTCGATTGTCTGTTCGAATGTCTTGTTGATCATGGCGGAGCCTCCGCATAACCAGTTCATGTCCACATTTACCTGTGATTCGCCCAATTCGTATTTCCACGTTCAAGGCCGGCCGGACCGGCCGCTACTTGATTTTCACCCAGAACAGCCTGGCTGGTTCCGGACCAGGGTTCTTCCACTGCGTCGGGGTGGTTGAAGTCAGGTATACCAGATCGCCCGGTTGCAGGCTGAAGGAACCACTGTCCATCTTGAGATCCAGGTGGCCGGAGATGAGATAGCCGAATTCTTCGCCTTTGTACAAAAAGAAATGGGACGGCAGAGTCTTGCCCTGTGCGATTTCAACCAGGTAGGGTTCAGCCGCCTGGTCATAGTCTATGGGAATCAGCCGCCGCGCCCGCACCATCTCCTCGGACAGCCCCGACAGTTTGCAGACCACGGCGTCTTCGGAGCTGAAAACGGCCCGGCCCCGTGAATCGGAAGTGTCCTGAAAAAGGGCGCTGACATCCACAGCCAGTATTTCGGCCATTTTCAGCAAGGCAGGCAGGGACGGATAGATCAGATTGCTTTCCACCTGGGATATGGTGCTGGGCGTGACGCCCACCATGCGGGCCAGTTCTGTTTGAGAAAGGCCCCGGCGTGTCCGCAGTTCCTTGATGCGCTGGCCCAGGTCAAGGCCGCCGGTGGCCCTCCGGTCCAGATCGAAGTTTATGGAAACATCCTTGGCCCAGTAGCGGTAAGGCGTCTGCAGGTTCTCCGCCTCGCGGTTTTCGGCCTTGAGAATACTCAACAAGGTGGTCCCCCGCTTGATGGAGAGGTCTATGACCACCTGGGCTATCTGAGCAATCTGAGCCCTCAGCCGGGCCGAGTGAGCGTTCTTCTCCATTATCCAGTAGGCCACGGTCTCCAACTCATACAGGCGCGGACAGGAATGGGAATAGAAACTGATAAGGTGTTCTTCGCCGCCCCAAAGTTCCTCCATGCCGGTCAGACTCTCAAAAACCAGCCGGACATCGCCATCCAGATGTTCATGGACTTCATACAGCTCCTTCATGAAGCTCTGCACGCTGCGCGGCTCCTCGACCCTCTGCACCCGGCATTTGGTTTTGGGGCCGCCATGTTCATAGAACTTGACAAAGACAGGGGACGACGAGCCTTTGCCATTGGTGAAGCAATCCAGGACTATCAGGTTCGGATAGTCGGCCAGAGGCCCCAGTTTTTCCATCAGGGTCTTGGGCGAACGGTCGAAGCTGACATAGATGATCGGCTTGTTTTCGACCTGGGAAGCCTTCATGAAATTGAAGCAGAACACGGCGGCCAGACTGCCTGAATCGTCGTGCCAGACGACATTGTCTCCGATGAACATTCCGCCCAGAAGGCGGTCCAATTTGCCCACACCGGAAGCCACCTTGATCTTCTTCCGCATTTTTTTCATCCTTATTTAGGTAGTTAGGCTGGCACGTTCCCCCCCAGCCATTGTCCCAGGCCGCCAGCCATCCGAAACCGGCGGGCGCGGCCGATCAGGGTTGTTACCCTGACATTAATCGCTTAGGGTACCACATTTTCGGTTCAATATGCAAATCCTCGGATTATACTCCCGGCTTATTGAGGCCTTAGTGACCGGCGAGTCAATCGGTAACTCATTGACAGCACAATCTAAAACCTTTAGTATTCTTCCTGGGGACCATCAAGTAGTCAGCACAGTCATTTCCCGCCGGTTGAAGACACCAGCGGGTGAAGCAAAGATATATGAAAGTAATTTGTCCGAAATGCCGCCGGTCCATTCCCGTTCGGAAGAACGACTCCCACCTGAAATGCGGGCACTGCAACTTCAATTTCGACCGCCACCGCTTCGGTTTCTCTCCGGGACTCACATCACTGCCCCTGGTCCGGGATTTGCGGGGCGAAAAGATCGGCCCCTACCTGATCCAGGAACTGGTCAGCCTGGGGGCCACGGGTGTGCTGTACCGGGCCCGCACAGCCGGCGGAGAAGAAGACCTGGCCCTGAAGGTCCTGCATTACGACCCTTTGCGCAAAGCCGATTTCCTCTCCCGCTTCCGCCCCGAAATGACGGCCCTGGCCCGCCTTAAACACCCCAACATCGCCAAGGTGCTGGATTTCGGGCAGGGAGACGATCTTTTCTTTTACGTCAGCGAATTCGTGGAAGGGGTCAGTCTGGACCATTATCTCAAGTCATTCAACCAGCTTGAGACAGACGAAATCAAGTCGATCATGAAGCAGGTCTGTTCGGCCGTGGCTTACGCTCATGAACAGGGAATGACCCACGGCAATATCAAGCCGGCCAATATCATCATGGGTCAGGGCACAATCAAACTGGTCGATTTCGGCGTCGGGCATCTGGCCACCGGCGGCGCCAGACTGGGACTGGTCGGCGCGCCCCGGACCGCCATCCGCCTTTTCAATTACCTTTCTCCGGAGCAGAGGCTTGGTTCCAAGGAAGTGGACGCCCGCTCCGATGTCTTCTCCCTGGGGCTCATCCTGTATGAAATGCTCACCGGCGTCATGCCGGTGGGAGTCTACAAACCGCCCAGCGCGCTGCACAAAGGCCTCAATCGCGGACTCGACCGCCTGACGGCCAAAGCCCTTAACCCGAATCCCAAGGAACGCCATCAGTCGGCGGGGGAAATGCTGGAGGACCTGGAGTCTTCGTTCAAGTCCGGGAGTTCCCGGAGCCGGACAGCCTTCCGGGCAGCCCTGCTTCTGCTGGCCCTGGCCGCCATTGGGCTCTATCTTCAGCCCTATTGGCCGCTTGATTGGCTCAAAACGGTAGGCCGTATATCAGCCCCGGCCAAGGCAAATTCCGTTGCCGAACCTTCCCTGCCGCCGGGTCCGCCCACTGAAGAAGCCAGCCGGAACAAACAGGACAAACCGGCGCCCAAAAACCTCCCCAAGCCCGGTAAAGCCGGAGCCGCTGCCTCAAAGGCAAACTCCCCGGTCATGGCTGAAAGGCGGGGAGAAGACGGGGCTTTGTGGGTCCTGGTCAAGAACCGGGACGGCAAACTGAACTGGGTCCTGGCCGGAGAAAACCGGCAATAGCAGCCGCGTTTCGATTTTTCTTGCCCTCAAGCCAAGCAGAATCACTTTGAAAAACCGGGCAATCACCGAAAAAGCTTAACCTGCGTGGACAGTTAGGCTCAGGGTATGTTATCTCTGATTTATAGTTCCATTCCTGGCGGCTGGTCAGGCGCCGGAACAAAACAGGGCGGAGGTGTCCGATGAAGATTGTTTGTCCGCATTGTAATTATTCCAGAGAGGTAGACCCGGCCAAGATACCGGCCGGTGCCAGCAAAGTGACCTGTCCTCGCTGCCGGGAAAAATTCGATCTGCCCTTGGAAGAACCGGCAGGGACCGATTTTGCCTTTGACCAGGCGGAATCGGCGCCGCCCCCTCCGCCGCCCCGGGAGGAACCGGCGTTTCAGGAACACTACCGGCCCGCACCGGACGTGGACCTTGAAGCCATGGCCCGGGATATGAGAACAGGCGGGCAGGACGAGCCGCCGAGGTTTGGCCGGGATGCCGAGGAACCATCCGGCATCCCGTGGGAAGACAGGCCGGGCGGTTTTCTGGGCGATCTGATAGCCAATACCAGGATGATCCTGTTCAGCCCGGGGAATTTCTTCGACCGCATGTCCGTCTCCGGCGGCAAGAAGGCCCCCCTGGCCTACGGCGTCCTGCTCGGCTCGCTGGGCACCATCCTGGCCATATTCTGGCAGGTGGGCGCCAGCCTGATCTTCGGCATGGGACTGGACCCCGAAGCCTTCGAAACCATACCGGCGACCTTCATGGTGGCCGGAGCCCTGGTCCTCATGGCCCTGACACCGGTCCTGACGGTCATCGGCCTCTACATCGGGGCGCTAGGCACCCATTTTCTGCTCTGGATTGTCCGGGGAGCCCGCAACGGATTCGAGGCCACTTTCCGGGTCTTCTGCTACACCTCCGCGGCCCAGGCCTGGAACGTCATTCCCTTTCTGGGAGGCTTCATCGCCGCCATCTGGTCCATGGTCCTCATCTTCATGGGCCTGAGCCGCGCCCACGGCATAGGAGTCATCCGCATCCTGCTGGCCCTGGTTGTTGTCCCTGTGCTTCTGGTCATACTGCTGATGGTGGTCATAGGTCTGGCGGCCGGGCTTCTGACCCAGCTCTGACAAGGAACAGCATGAATACCGAGTCTGATCTGAGAATGTTTCCTGTGGGTTGGGTCAGATCAGCCCACAGGGAACGGTCTTCCTTGCCTCACCAGGGCCGGGGCCGGGAATTGTACGCCGACATCGAGCTCAGGCCGGAGATGGAACCGGCCGCCCGGGAGATCAAACCCGGCGACCAGATATGGGTTCTCTGCTGGTTTCACCTGGGCGACCGGGAAACACTGCGGGTCCACCCTCGCGGCGACCCGGCCAACCCCGAAACCGGCGTCTTTTCCACCCGGAGCCCCTCCAGGCCCAACCCCATCGGGTTGAGTCTGGTGGAAGTCACGGCCAGAAACGGCCTCACCCTAAGCGTCAAAGGCCTGGAGATGGTGGACGGTACGCCCGTCCTGGACATCAAGCCTCATCTGAGCCGTCTGGACGGCTGACGCCCGGCGGCAGGCTCTCGCCTGCACCCGCATCCGGAGGCTGACGCCTCCGGTTATTTTTTTTCTTCAATCTTCGCGGGAGCGTTGGGGGGCTCAGCCTTTTTTGTTTTTCAGCCAGACCAGTTCGTAGCCGCGTTTTCCCAGACCGATCTGCTCGGCGTATTCTAACTGTATCTCCCAGTCTATCTTGGGATAAACGCCGCGTATCTTGTCTTCGCCGGGTCCGGTGTGATCCTTGAGACAGTTGCCTCCCAGGGCCGGCTCACGGTTCATCAGGTCCACGCAGGCCTGATCCAGGGCCACGGGGTCGGTCGAGGCCAGGATGCCTATGTCGCGGACCAGAGGGGCGTCGGCGGAAGGCACGCAGTCGCAGGCGGGAGAAACCTGGGTCAGAAAATTGATATACAAAGTCTTGCCCTTCTTGCTGCTCAGAACGGCGGCCGTATATTCGACCATCTTTTTCATGAAAACGGCAATGGATTCGTTCCATTGAACCTGCACGGCCTTCTGAGGGCAGACCATGATGCACTCGCCGCAGCCCACGCATTTCTCCGGGTCGATCCGGGCTTTTTTCTTGTCTTCCAGCTCAATTAGAGAGATGGCCGAGTGGGCGCAGTTTTCCACACAGGCGCCGCAGGCAATGCATTTCTTGACGGTGACCTTGGGGGAAATGTTCGAATGCTGGGCCATTTTGCCCCGGCGGGCGGCGCAGCCCATGCCGACGTTCTTGATGGCCCCACCGAAACCGGCCAGTTCATGCAGCTTGAAATGGGCCAGGCTGACCAAGGCGTCGGCCTCGGCCACATCGGTGCCGATGTAAGCCGTCTTGATATTTTCCATTTCCACCGGCACTTCGGTGTAGGATGTGCCTTTCAGGCCGTCGGCTATGGTCAGCGGGACGCCCACCACCGAGTAGGCGAAACCGTTCTCGATGGCTGTCTCCAGATGCTGGACGGCGTTGGTCCGTGACCCTACGTACAGGGTGTTGGCGTCGGTCAGAAAAGGCAGGGCTTTGAGATCCTTGATCTTGTCCACCAGCTTGCGTGCGTAGATAGGCCTGATGTAGGCGGTGTTGCCTTTTTCCCCGAAATGCATCTTGACCGCCACCAGGTCGCGGGGACTGATGAATTTTTCCGGCTCCAGGGCCTCGAACAGGCGGCCCAGTTTCTCCAGCATGCCTTCCGTATAGGAAGTGCGCATATCGCAGGCAAAGACCTTGCTCTTCATGAGCGGCTCCTTCTTGTTTCGGTCAAGATTGTTTTACTGCTTCCCCACAAAAAACGGCCGGTATTCGCTCTCCGGGCGGGCCAGACCGCGTTCGATCACGGCCAGCAGGCGCTCACGGTCCTCGGGCAGACGGCCGGTGACATCAATGTAATTAGTATAATGGTCTGATGTCAAATCGGCGGCGAAATTCAGCCCGGAGACGATGGTTTCGGTTTCCCGCAGGACCTCATGGGGCGAGAGCATGAGGAATGATCCCCGGCGAACCTGGTGCAGCATTAAAGTGTTGATTTTGGGGACAAAGGTCCGCAGGCGGACGAAATCCGGCCTGATGCGGTTCAGGGCTTCGGTGGTGGCTGCCGCGTGTTGCCTGGTCCTCTCCTTCCCGCCCAGCCCCAGAACGACATAGACCGAAACCTCCAGCCCGGCTTCCATGGCCGCCCGGCAGGCCCTGACCTGAGTTGCTGCGTCGCAACCCTTCCTGGTGGCTCTCAGGACCTCGTCGTCTCCGGACTCAAGGCCCACATGAAGCCGCGACAGTCCGGCTTCGGCCAATATTCTCAGTCCTTCAGCACCCTTCTGGTCGATATACTGCGAGGAAGCATAAACGGTCATACGCTCGGCCTCGGGAAAAACCTCCCGGCCGTAGCGGCAGATTTCGGCGAGAGAACCGGTGTCCATGGCTATGGTGTTGCCGGCCGGGAAGAAAATGGAGCGTATCAGGCCCGGCCGGTACAAACGGCGGGCTTCATCCAGGTCGGCTTTGATTTCGGCCACGGGCCGGACTCTGTAGGCCGGTCCTTTTTTATAGACCATGCAGAAAGTGCATTTATTGTGCGGACACCCCACCGTAGCCTGGATTAAAAGGCTGTCGGCTTCACTGGGAGGACGATATATTGGGCCTTCGTAATTCATGACATCTAATGTACCCCAAATGTTGAGAAGCTGAGTTATGATAGTCCGCTCAACCAAAAAAATCTTGACACAAACCGATTTTAAAGGCATATAAGGCATATAAGCGCCCAACACCGTCCGCGGGCATTGGTAAGGAGAGAAAGGAGACGGTTTCATGGCCGTAACCAAAGAGAAGATCATCACCGACGTTTACGAACGGACTGGTTTGAGCAAAAGCCGTTCCCGAGAGGTCGTTGAGAACCTCCTGGAAATTATAAAGTCCACGTTGGCCCAGGAAGAAAACATCCTCATCAGCGGTTTTGGAAAATTCGTCGTCAAGAGGAAGAGACCCCGCCGCGGCCGTAATCCTCAGACCAAGAGAGACCTGCAACTTCGCGCTCGCAAAGTGGTCGTTTTCAAAACCTCAGGAGTGCTGCGCCGCAAGATAAATGGCGGCCAGGACGTTTAACCGTCATTTTTAAATAATAAAAAGTCAAGATAAGTTTTCGTCTGGCCTTAACGGGCCACGACGAAACAGTCTTTATACCCTTGCGTTTCGAGCCGGACCTGAAGGTCCATGGCTTGGCCAAGGGTTTTTCTTTCCGAGACCTGAACCCGGTAGAACACCGCGTCGCCACGGTCGAAGTTTTCCAGGGTCACCAGGCCGTATTCCGGCCTGAGACTGGCCGCCAGATTTTCGGCGTTGTCCCTGTTGCGGAAGGACCCCACCTGCACGGCGAAACGGCCTTCCTGATAACTGCGCGGCTGCACCAGAACCGTGGTCATCCGGCCGTCAATCTCTCTTTCCTCAGGCTTGCCCAGGGCCTCTATCCGCACAGGCGTAGTCCCGGCTTCGACCATGCCCAGCTCCCGTGCACCGGCATAGCTCAGGTCTATGATACGGTCACGCACAAACGGCCCCCGGTCGTTGACCCGCAAGGTCACTTCCCGGTTGTTGGCCATATTGGTCACCCTGACCCAGGTGTCCAGCGGGAGGGTCTTGTGGGCCGCGGTCAGGGCATGCATGTCGTATATTTCGCCGTTGGCCGTTTTCCGCCCGTGAAAATCGCGTCCGTACCAGGAAGCCACCCCTTCTTCCTGATAACCGGCGGCCGAGGCCAGGATATAGTAACGTTTGCCGTTTATTTCATAGGATTTGCCGGACAGAGGATATTTCTGCTGCTTGAAGGGCCCCATGGAGGGACGGGGATACTTTGTTTTGCCCAGCCCGCACCCCGACAGAGCCAGACAGAGGCCGAGCATCAGCAGAAGCAGGCGGAAACCGGTTTTGGTTGGAAGCCGTCGTCGGATCATTTTCACCCCCGTTTTCTCGACGGAATATTAACAGCCAGACGCCGGGGTGTCCAGACACGAGGACGAAAATAACAACGCCTTGTCTCCTGGCCAGAAAAAAGCCTATAATAAAGTCCATATGAACTACATGCTCTATCGTTGGCGGTGTCGGCGAACTAGGCGGACAGTGGAGAAGCTGTCTCTGCCGGATGTCGTGAACCGGCATATGCAAGTTCCTTTTCGGCTGAAGCCGGACCAACCGGCCGATCAGGCCAGATTCGTGGTCTTTGACGCCGAGATGACCGGACTGGGGGAAGAAGACCGCCTGCTTTCTCTCGGCGCCGTCCGGATTGAAGCCTCGCGCTTGGACCTGGCCGGAAGTTTCTATGAAATACTCGACCCCAGCCGTGAAATCCCGGCGGAATCAATCAAAATTCACCACATCGTCCCCAATATGGCCGAAGGCAGGCCCGACGCGGCCACGGTCCTGCCCCGCTTCCTTGATTTCATCGGCTCCAATATCCTGGTCGCCCACAACGCCCGTTTCGACAAGGAATTCCTCAACCGGGAAATGCTCCGCCTGTTCGGCGCGCCTCTCCAGAGCCCCATCATCGACGTGATGCTGATGAGCCGGACCAACAGCCATCTGCGGAAAAAATACAGCCTGCCGGGAGCGCTGGAGGACCACACCCTGGACGGCCTGGCCAGGGAATATGGAATATCCATAGAGGATCGCCATCTGGCCTTTGGTGACGCCTTGGCCACCGGGTTGATTTTTCTGCGCATTATGAAGGGTTTGCAGAGATTCGGCATCTACCGGGTCAAGCATCTGCTCAAAATAGCCGGCCTGTGACCACCGTTCTACAACCCTGTTCCGCCCGTGGTGTATATTGACCGGCCGGGCTACCATGCTGTATTCTGCCGAAATCATGAATAAAGAAGAAACAAGACAAACAGCCTTCTCCCTGGGAGCCGATTTTTTCGGCGTGGCCGACATGGCCCCGTTCCGGGAGACCCGGAGTATTCCCCCCGGATTGGCCGACAGGTTTCCCCGGGCCATTTCCCTGGGCGTGGCCTTGTCCAGAGAGATAATCGAAGACCTGGAAGACGGGCCGACGCCCCATTATTCGCGCCATTACGCTACGGCCAACGCCCTCCTGGATCAGATAGCCTTCCGCTTGTCCGGCCACATTCAAAGGAACGGCGGGCGGGCCATGCCTGTTCCGGCCTCGCAGATACTGGACGAAAAAGACTGGCTGGGAGCTATCAGCCACAAGGCCGTGGCCCGGATGGCCGGACTGGGCTGGCAGGGTAAAAGCCTGCTGCTGATTAACCCGGAAGTGGGGCCGCGCATCCGGTTGGTCACCGTGCTGACCGACCTTGATCTGCCCCCGGACCAGCCCCTGCCCAACCGTTGCGGCAAATGCACCGCCTGTGCCGACGCCTGCCCGGCCGGAGCCATCAAAGGCACGCCTTTCGGCGGCGGCTATGCCGACCGGGCCGAGGCCTGGGACGCCGGCCGCTGCACGGACCTGCTCATCAATGATTTCGGGAAACGGCCCGGCGTGGACCCTTTGATCTGCGGCATCTGCATAAAGGCCTGCCCGGTGGGCCGTAAACCCAAGACCAGGCAGCCAGCCGACCGTTAGCCCGCCGGTTCGGCTTTTTCCAGATTGACGGCGCAGACCTTGTATTCCGGTATCTTGGCCACCGGGTCCAGGACATCGGCGTGGGTCAATTTGTTGGCCACGGCCTCGGAGTAATGGAAGGGCACGAAGACCGTCCCGGGCGCGACCCTGCCGGTCACACGGGCGCTGGCCGTTATGCGGCCCCGTTTGGACGACAGAGTAACCTGATCGCCATCACGCAAACCCAGGACGCGGGCGTCAGCCGGATTGATTTCGGCCCGGCAGACCGGGGCCATGAATTCCAGGCCTTCGCACCGCCGGGACATGGAACCGGTGTGATACTGATACAGGAGCCGCCCGGTGGTCAGCAGGTAGGGGTATTTCCGGGTCGGCTTCTCCTCAGGTTCCCGGTGCTCGACAACGGAAAAGAGCCCCTTTCCCCGTGCGAAACGGCTGGTATGAAGAACAGGCGTGCCCGGATGCTTGCGGTTCGGACAGGGCCATTGCAGGCCGTCCCCGTTCAGCCGATTGTAAGTTATCCCCCCGTAGGAAGGGGTCAGCGCGGCTATCTCGTCCATGATCTTGCGGGGAGTCCGTGCTTTAACCGGGACTCCCATCCTTTCCAGCAGATCATTCAGGATGTCCAGGTCTGACCGGGCCTGCCCCGGCGGCTCCACAGCCTTCCGCACCCGCGACACCCGCCTTTCCGTATTGGTGAACGTGCCGTCTTTTTCAGCGAAACAGGCGGCGGGCAGAACCAGATCGGCCAGCCGGGCCGTCTCGGTCATGAATATGTCCTGAACGACCAGAAAACCGCATTTCCTGAGCGACTTTTCCACGTGGTTGGAATCCGGGTCCGAAATCATGGGGTTTTCGCCCAGTACAAAGAGGCCCCTGACCCTGCCTTCGTCAATGGCCCGGGTAATCTCAACCACGGTCAGGCCGATCCGGGCCGGGAGTTCCTGCACGCCCCAGGCCTCTTCGAATTTCCGCCGGACATGGGGGTCGACCACGACCTGGTATCCCGTCAGGACATTGGGCAGGCCGCCCATATCGCAGGCCCCCTGGACGTTGTTCTGGCCGCGCAGAGGGTTGACTCCTGTACCGGCGCGGCCGATCTGTCCAGCGGCCAGGGCCAGATTGGCCAGAGCCTTGACGTTGTCCGTGCCGTTGGTGTGCTGGGTGATGCCCATGGCGTAGATAATGGCGGCCTTCCCGGCCTGAGCATAGAGACGGGCCGCCCGCCTGAGATCATCGGCCGGGATGCCGGTGATCTTTTCCACCTTCTCCGGGGTATAATCCGCGACCGACTCTTTCAGAGCGGCGAAGTTTTCGGTCCTTTCGTCTATAAAAGACTTATTCTGCAAGCCTTCGGAGATGATGACATTGACCATCCCGTTTATCCAGGCTACGTCGGTGCCGGGGCGCTGCCGCAGCCAGACTTCGGCGAACCCGGTCAGGTCTATGGCCCGGGGGTCGGCCACGATCAATCGAGCCCCCTCCCGCGTGACCGCCCGCTTGACGACGGCGCTGATTACGGGGTGATTCTCGGTGGTATTGGTCCCGGTGGCCAGAATGACCTCGGCGTCCTCAAGGTCGGCGATGGAGTTGGTCATGGCCCCGCTGCCGAAGGAAGTGGCCAGACCGGCCACGGTGGAGCTGTGTCAGAGGCGGGCGCAATGGTCGATGTTGTTCGTGCCGAAACCGGCCCGGACCAGTTTCTGCATCAGATAGTTTTCCTCGTTGGTGGCCCGGGCTGAAGTCAGGCCGGCCAAGCTGTCCGGTCCATGCTCTCTCTTTATTTCCAGGAAACGCCTGGCGGCCAGATCCAGGGCCTCCGCCCAGGAGGCCGGGCGAAACTCCCCGTTTTCCTTGATGAGCGGCGTGGTCAGGCGTTCCGGCGAATGGACGAATTCATAGCCGAAACGGCCCTTGACGCAGAGGCTGCCGAGGTTGGGTTCCGCGCCTTCCACGCCGGTGACCTTGATAATCCGGCCTTCCTTGACGTGCAGATAGACCTGACACCCCACCCCGCAGTAGGTGCAGGTGGTGCGGATTTTTTCCATTTCCCAGTTGCGGGCCCGGCCCTTGGCCTGACGTTCCACCAGGGCTCCGACCGGGCAGACCTGGACGCACTCGCCGCAGAAGACGCAGTCCGAATGTTCCAGAGGCAGATCGGCCTTGGCCACGATCTTTGAAGCCGCGCCCCGGTAACCGTAGGATATGGCGTTGTTGACCTGAATTTCGTTACACGCCTGAACGCAGCGGCCGCAAAGAATGCATTTGGAAAAATCGCGGATAATGAGAGGGTTGCCCTGCTCTGTTGGAGGATATTTTCCCGGCCGGGGGAAACGGACCTTGTCCACCCGGTAGAGATAGGCCAGGTCCTGGAGGACGCAGGCCCCGTTGGACTCGCAGGTTACGCAATCGTGCTCGCCGGAAGCCAGCAGGAGTTCCAGAACCAGACGTCTGGCCTGGATGACTTTTTCGCTGGCTGTCCACACCTCCATGCCCGGCGCGGCGGGCATGGTGCAGGAAGTGACCAGGGAACGGGCTCCCTTGACTTCCACCACGCAGACCCGGCAGGCCCCGGTGGGACGGCACCTTTCCAGATAGCAGAGAGTGGGGATAAAAATCCCGTTATCCCTCGCCGCCTGCAGAATGGTCTGCCCCGGGGAGAAGCCAACCTTCCTGCCGTCGACCGTCATGACGTTCCGTTGGCCGGTCATGGTCTTCCTCCGCACTTATTTAACTATAACAGATACAACAATATTGTGACCGGACAGGCCTCTTCGTCAAGAACGAAAATTCGCGGGGCCGCCCCGGCAGGAGCGGTGATCGGATAGATTTCAGAGACCGGGAAAATTAAATCAACGAAAAAGGCCGCCGGAGTCGATCCGGCGGCCTTGAACGGCTATTTTATGACCAGGTTGACCAGCTTGTCCGGCACAAAGATCTTCTTGACGATCTTCTTGCCTTCTATCCAGTTCCGGACTCTCTCGTCATCCAGAACCAGGCTTTCTATCTCTTCCTCGGGCAGCCCGGTGCCCAGATTCATCTTGGCCCGGACCTTGCCGTTGATCTGAACGACATATTCGACGGTCTGCCGGATGGTGTGCTCTTCAACGTGCACGGGCCAGGACTGCAAGGCTACACTGTCCTGGTGGCCCAGACGGCGCCACATCTCTTCACAGAGGAAGGGGGCGAACGGCGAAAGCATCTTCAGATAGCATTCGAAGACGACCTTGTTGCGCACATTGTTCTTGGTGATGTGGTTGAGCAGCTCCATGAGCCGGGCCAGGGCCGTGTTGTAGGAGAAACGCTGAATGTCGTTGCCCACGGCCATGATGGTCCGGTGGAGCCAGTAGAGAGTCTCCTCGTCCTTGGGTTCGCTCTTCTGGAGATCGTCGCCGGGGGTGAGGTTGGTCCAGACCCGGTCCAGAAAGGCCCGCATGGCCCGGACGCCTTCGTCCCGGAAGTCGCCGCCTTCCAGATAAGCGCCCATGAACATGAGGTAGACCCGGAAGGCATCGGCCCCGTATTCCCTGATATAGTCGTCCGGGTTGACCACGTTGCCCTTGGATTTGCTCATCTTGGCCCCGTCGCGGACGATCAGCCCGTGAGCGACAAAGCGCTTGAAAGGCTCTTCAAAATCAACCAGGCCGATCTCCTTGAAGGCCATACAGAGGAAGCGGGAATAGAGCAGATGGAGCACAGCGTGTTCGTTGCCGCCCACGTACAGGTCCACCGGCAGCCATTTTTTCGTCAGTTCCGGGTCAAAGGCCTTGTCGGCGAAATCCGTGGACGGGTAACGGTAGAAATACCAGGATGAGCAGAGGAAGTTGTCCGAAACATCGGTTTCGCGCACGGCCGGCCCGCCGCATTCGGGACAGGTGGTGTGGTAGAACTCGGGCGACCGCTTAAGGGGCGAATCGCCGGATCCGTCGGGCTGGTAGTTTTCCAGTTCGGGCAGTCTGACCGGCAGATCCGATTCAGGCACCGGCACAGCTCCGCATTTTTCACAATAGATGATGGGAATGGGCGGTCCCCAGTAACGCTGCCGGGAGACGCACCAGTCGCGAAGGCGGAAATTGACCTGGAACTTGGCCAACCCCTTCTCGGCCAGCCACTCGGTGACCTTGCGGATGCCTTCCTTGTACGGCGTGCCGTCGAACTGGCCGGAATTGATCATCCGGCCGTCGCCGGCATAGGCTTCTTCCAGGGGATGGACCTGTCCATCCGGGGAAATGACCGTGCGGATATCCAGGCCGAACTTGGTGGCGAACTCGAAGTCGCGCTGGTCGTGAGCCGGAACGGCCATGATGGCTCCGGTGCCGTAGCCCATGAGCACATAGTCGGACACCCAGACGGGGATTTTCTCGCCGTTGACCGGGTTGATGGCGTAAGCGCCGGTAAAGACGCCGGTCTTCTCCTTGCCCTCGGCCTGCCGCTCGATCTCGGTCATCTTGGCCACCTGGGCCTGGTAAGCCTCCACGGCGGCCCGCTGTTCCGGAGCGACGATTCTGGCCAGCATGGGATGCTCGGGAGAAAAGACCATATAGGTCACGCCGAAGAGGGTGTCGGGGCGGGTGGTGAATATTTCGAACGATTCATCGTGACCGTCGATGGTGAAAACCACCTGGGCGCCCTGGGACCGGCCGATCCAGTTGCGCTGGGCGACCTTGGTCTTTTCGGACCAGTCTATCCAGTCGAGGTTGTCCAGCATCTTCTGGGCGAAGGCCGTGGTCTTGAAAAACCACTGGGCCATGTCCCTCTTGGTCACTTCCGAACTGCACCGTTCGCATTCGCCGTTGATGACCTGCTCGGCGGCCAGCACGGTTTTACATGACGGGCACCAGTTGACCGGCGCTTTTTCACGATAGGCGTAACCGGCTTTGTACAACTGGAGGAATATCCACTGGGTCCAGCGGTAATATTCGGGCGAGGTGGTGTCGACCTCGTGGGTCCAGTCGTACATGTTGCCGACCTTCTTGAGCTGGTTTTCCCGGAAATTATCTATGTTTTTCGGGACCATGCGGGCCGGGTGGGTTCCTTTCTTCAAGGCGAAGTTCTCGGAATGTATACCGAAAGCGTCGAATCCGATGGGCTCGAAAACATCAAATCCGTTCATGCGGTGATAACGTCCCTGAACGTCGGAACCAACGAAGGCGAACACGTTGCCCACATGCAGGCCCTCGGCCGACGGGTAAGGGAACATCATCAGGTTGTAGAAGGGGTTGGCGGCTTTCTTGAGATCAACTTTGTTGATATTGGTTTCATCCCAAATCTTTTGCCATTTGGCTTCAATTTTCTGGTGTTCGTACTTATCCATGACGCGCTGTCCGGCCTTTCTCACTGCGGGACCAAAACCCGTAGGTATCAAATATTTATAGTCTTAACTTTCTAAACCAACAGCCTGGAAGCGTCAACAAAAAACATGTCCGGCGAAGTTGGCGGCGATTGGAGAGCGGGACAAAAAGAAGCCCCCCAGTCCTTGCGGATGGGGGGCGTTGGGTTGGGCTTATAAGGTAGATTCTGTGCGTGGCCCGATTTTAGTTGTGGTAGTTCATACCGCCGTCGACAACCTGGCCGTCGCGGACCACAAAGTAGCGGTTTTCGTAGGGCATGTTGTTGGCGTGCTTGTCAAAAACCAGAACCTGAGCGCCGTCGTCAGACTGAACGACCTGGAGGGGCTGTCCCCAGACCTTGGTCAGTTCGTCCACGCTGGTCGGATGATTGGCAAAGTAGGACTCGTCGCCGAAAGCGAAGGCCGCGCCGGCCAGGGAAAGGCTCATAAGGCTCACTATGGTCAGGATGCTGATGGTCTTCTTCATGGTTACTTCTCCTTTTTTTAACCTGGGCTGCTGGCCCGGTCAGTGTCATTTTTTTATCCGGGCCTTCCGCCCGCTTGACTATGGGATAAAGCAACCGGTGTGCCAACCTGACATTTTTTTAATTTAATAGTCGTTTAACTCAGTTAGAGAGGAGTCGCATCGGCGGGACCGCGAAGACGGTATTTCATAATGAATTTTGATGTTTCAATTTGAAATTATACGTTCATCTTGAAATGATTGCGCTATTTTGAAAAGTTCTGATCGCAGTCAGTATCAAAATAAAAAAGGAGGTCAAGTGGAAAACCGGACACCCCCTGCGGCATATCTCATTAATTTATTTCAATAAATCAGTCAACATATCCGCCGAGAAAGTCGCTTCCCCTTTCAGGTCGAAACGAAGCCCCACGGAAAGAAGACTCTTTTCGTGGCCAAAGTTGCCGATACGGCAGGCAAAAAGCTGCGCGTTTTCCCGCCCGGGCATCTGAAAGGAGACCGAAACCTCACGGCCGGCGGTCACGCCGCCGGGGAAATTTTCTCCGGCGCGGGCGAAGATAAAACGGCATCCTCCGGCCGAGAGATCGACCACGGAACCGGGATGGCTCTCCTTGCCCACATTCAGAACGGCCGGGCAGTAGCTGTCTGACCGAGTTTCCCGCCTCATTTCGATTGGGCGAGCCGCAACCGGGTAATCCAGAACGACCAGACTGACCGACTGTTCGACCAACCGGCCGATTACTCTGGAATCAAAGGAAAAAACCTCCCCGGCCCCGGCGAAGCGGACATTCACCGCATTTCCTTTAGCCAGATGAGGCTCCAAGGCGGCGGATCCGGGCACGCTGAACACCAGGTACCGGCCCGGCTCCATCCCGACAAACAGGGCCTTGCTGGCGACGCTGCTCCCTCTGAACAAGGCCAGCACCTTGGCGCCTATTTCCAGGCTCAACCGCTCTGCCCCGGCGTTTCCGCCTTTGATTTTCATTTCCGCCATCTATCCTCCAGCTCTCGCCGCAAGATACCGGTTATTTCCGGCCTCTCTTCAGAAATTCAATGGTGCATGGCTTGGGTTGTCCGAAGTTTCGGGAACTTTTTTCGCCCTTCCATATAGCCGCGCCGTCCGCAGGTATGGGGTATTCCTCACGGGCATAGCCTCTGTTCCAGAGAATGACCAGCCTTCCATTTTCCACCAGCCACGCATTGCCCTGGTCGAATTTAACCCTTTCCGGATTCTCATAATGGTGCCAGACAGAGCCGTCCCGTTTCAGCAGCACATATTCGTTGTGGGGGCTGCCGCCGGGAATGCGGACCCGCCAGACCGTATCGTAAAAATAGGCCGGGGAATCGGGCGATAGTCCGTCCCTCCCCGCCTCCCGCCCGCCGGCTCCGGTGCAGGCCTGACAGAGCAAGGTTAGGCAGGCCAGGACCAGAAACACCAGCCGCGGATAAATGGTTGTCCTTGCCCTCGGGTTATTTCCCCTCATGAATCGCCCCTTCAACCTCAAGCGTCTTGTTGCTGATACCGATATTAGGCCAAAGACGGTCGGGTCTGCAAATGTTTTGGCCATGCGAACGGGACGGGGACCGGAAAAGGCGGTCTCGAAGGGGCCGAAAAAATTCATTCTTCCAGCAGGCCGAGCAGGTTGTCAGCCAGAATCATCCGCCTTTCATCATCGGACAAAGGCAGGGCCAGGGTCCAGTTGAGGGCGTTGGCCGGGTTTCGCCAGGGGGCGTCCGAACCGAATATCACCCGGTCCGAGCCCTTGCGTCTGATGATGTCCATGGCCTGTTCGACGGTCATGAGGCGGTGGACGTAGGCCATATCGAACCAGACCTGGTCGAGGTCATACAACGGGTCCAGACGGTCCCAGCCATAGCAGCAGCCCATGTGAGCGGCGATCAGCCTTAAACGGGGAAATTCGGCGGCCACCCGGGCTATGACCTCCGGGTTGGTTTCAAAGCCTATCGCCTGGGCGGGCTTGACCATGAAGCCCAGGTGCGGTTTGAACCGGGCCGCTCCCGACAGGTCCATGGAGTCCATCAGCAGGACCAGGCCATTATCCTCCAGCAGACGGTACAAGCGCCTGGCCTTGTCCGACAGGGGATTGAAGCGCTGAACGAGCGAGTGCAGTTTGACGCCTTTCATGCCCAGTTCCACAACAGCAGCCACATCGCCCTCGATATCGGACGAATCCGGATGCACGGACCCGAAGGGTATTATCTCGGGGTGTTCCAGGGCAGCCGCAGCGGCCCCTTCCGTGAGGATACGGCACCTGTCCGGCCTGGCCGATATGGAGAGCAGGACGAAACGCTCCATGCCCGCCTCGGCTTCCGCGGCCAAAAGGCTCTGTAAGGACCCGTTAAAACGCAGGGACCACTTGTGCGGGTCCCCGTCATCCATGGCTCCATCCAGCGATATGAGCCTGTCATTGAGCAGATTGAGGTCGCCCGGCTCCCAGGCATGGGCGTGCCCGTCAATGATTTTCATGTCTTCCTCGCCTCCGGTGTAACCGCCGCAGATTCCGTTCTGTTTCCGTGAGACTTTAATTGTCGGGATCGACGTGGACGATAACCCTGTCGGCGCCTTCCACTTCCGCCACCAGACAGGATTCGACTTCCTTGGCGATGCGGTGGCCTTCGCTGACGGTCAGAGAGCCGTCCACCACCACGTGAATTTCGGCCTGATAGAGGCCTCCTGAAAGGCGGACTTTGAGGTCGTGAACGCCCATGACTCCGGGCACCCCGCGTGCGCATTGCTCCATCTTGCCGACCACGGCCGGCTCAGGCGCCGCGTCGGTAAACTCCTTGACCGTCTGCCAGACGATATCGGCTCCGACCTTCAGGATAAAAGCGGAAACCAGGAGAGCTGCGTACGCGTCCAGCATACGCCATTCCGGCTTGATGAGAGCCCCGGTCACCCCGGCGAGGACAGCGATGGAGGACAAGGCGTCGGAGCGGTGATGCCAGGCGTTGGCCAGCACGGCCTGGCTTTTGATGCGGCGGGCCACCAGAACCGTGTATTGGTAAAGCCCCTCCTTGGCGGCAATGGATACTCCAGCGGCCAAGGCGGCCAGCCAGTTGGGCTGGCGGAAGGAACCATGCATGATGTCCCGCCCCGAGGAGTAAGCCAGATACACGGCCACGAGAATCAGGGCGAAGCCGACTATGGCAGAGGCCAGTGTTTCCAGGCGGGCGTGCCCGAAGGGGTGCTGTTCGTCAGGTTCCTGCCTGCCCAGCTTCAGGCCGACCAGAACCACAAGGTCGGTAAAGAAATCGGAAAGAGAGTGGACCGCGTCGGCGATAAGGGCCTGGCTGCTCCCCAGCCACCCGCCGATCAGCTTGAAAACTATCAGCAGGGTATTTACCAGCATTCCTATCCAAGTCACCCGCTGGCCGTCCCTGACCGCATCTTGCCTTTTCACCGGACGTGTCTCCTTGTCATAAAAAGGACCTGGCCAAAAATATTGACGGATAGTTTTTAGGCGTTAATGAAAACCAGCGGAGTCACGGATAAGACCGTCACCCGGCCGGTCTGTCGATTATACCGAAACGGCGGAATATTTTGTCACGGAAAATAAGAAGGGGAATAACCACGGCCGCGCCGCCCAGGGTCATCACCAGGAAAAAAGTCCAGTCGCCCTGAAAAATAGTGGCCCCTTGCAGGGAGAGGACCAGAGTTCCGGGCATGCGGGCCAGGGCCGAAACAAGCAGAAACTGCGGTATGGGTATCCTGGTCAGTCCGAATAGATAGGAGAGAGAGTCCTTGGGCGCACCGGGAACCAGAAAGAGAATCAGGACCGTCAGCAGGCCCCAGCGGCGGCTGCGGTCTTCGAAATTGTCCAGAATCCGCTTTGGAATGAATTTTTCCAGAAAAACACGTTCGAAGACCCGCCCGATGGTGACGACGATGAGAGAGCCAAGGGTCAGTCCTATGGTGGAATGGACGAACCCTTTGGCCCAGCCGAAGATAAAGCCTCCAGCCAGGCAGGACAGTTCCCCCGGGATGGGACTGATGACGACCTGGAGTATCTGCAGGCCGATAAAATAGATAGCCGAATAAGGTTGATGCGAAAGGATGTATTGACGCGCCCCCTCCTTGTCCATGAGGAAACGGGTTGTCCGCAGGGTGAGTTCATACAGGGGGGACCAGAAGACCACGGCCAGGACGGCCAGGGCGGCCAGAGAAGCCAGCAGGAGGATTTTGTAAAGGTTTCCGTTTCCGGCTCTGTGTGTTGTATCCCTCATGACTTGGGAATATTATCCTGAAAGAGGTAAAAAATAAAGCCTCACTGCTGGAAAGGGCCGGGCTGTTGCATTTGGCGTAAGGATATATCCGGGCCGCCATCCAATCTTTCTGCTTCTTCAGGGCCGGACGAGATCGCTGACCGAGGATTTTTCCCCGCCGGCGGCGGCTTGGCCGCTTGTCCCCGAAGGCAGGCCTTCAAACTCCGGTGGCCGATCCGGGGTTTGTTGAGTACAATCCGGAATATGAACAGCATGAAATGAATTAACGCTGCAAGAGTAAACAAACTAATGACGCTTAAACCAACTTACGAAGAACTTGAACGGCGCATAGCGGCCCTCGAAGGCGCAGCGGGAACGCCTGGCCAGCCAAGGGCGCCGTTGGGTGGCGGCAGTTTTTCCCCTTCATGGATAGACTGCATCCAGGAGAATCTCCTGGTTATAAGCCCGGAAGGCACGGTAACCGATGTCAACGCCTCGTTCCTGGCCAGCATCGGCGGAAAGCGTGAAGATGTTATCGGAAGGCCTTGCCAAGAGGCGACCGGCGCAGGTTCGGCGGAAAATCGGGAATACCCCTGCCAACTGAAAAAAGTTCTGAGCGAAGGGAGCCCGCAGAGATTCTTACGGCAGAGAAAGCGGCCCGGCGGCTCCACGGCCTGGGTGGATGTTCTTCTTTCCCCGTGCAAGGATGAATCGGGGCGGGTGGTCAGCATAATAGAAACGAGCCGGGACGTGACCGCTCTTTTTGAAGCCGAAACACGCCTGAGTGAAAGCGAGCAGATGTTCCGGCGCATAGTAGAAAATACCGACGACATAATCATGCTCACGCAGCCCGACGGAACAATTGACTACATAACGCCTTCAAGTTACGCCGTGATGGGTTACCGGCCCGATGAACTGATAGGAAAACGGCCTTGGCCTGTTCACCCGGATGACAGCCTGAAAGTTAAAGAATCCTTCCGCGAAGCCCGGGAAGGCGTGCCCGGCACTCAGCTCAAGTACCGCGTCATCACCAAGTATGGCCTGACCAGATGGGTTTCCCACTCCTGGTCGCCCATAATGAAGGACGGATGCCTTCAACAAACGGTCAGTGTGGTGCGGGACATTACTCGAGAAGGGGAAACGGCGGAAAAACTGCGCATCAGCGAGGAAAAATTCGCCAAGGCCTTCGACGCCAGCCCGGACGCCATAATGATCACCCGGCTCATCGACGGCCTGTTTCTGGAAGTCAACAACTCCTTCGTCCACCTGACCCAGTATTCGCGGGCCGAATCAGTGGGCCGCACCTCGGCCGAGCTCAATCTCTGGGTCGACCCGGCGGAGAGGACGGCGCTAATCAGGAGCTTGGGGAATTACGGCGCCTGCAACGAAGTGGAGGCATCTTTCCGCAAGAAGGATGGCCGGATAATGCGGGGACTGGTCTCGGCCAGGTTGATCGAGCTGGAGGGAGAACCCTGTCTCATATCCGTTACCCGGGATATAACGGCCAGCAAGAAGGCCGAGGAGGAACTGCGGGAAAGCGAAGAGAAATTCCGGGCCATAACCGCTTCGGCCCAGGAAGCCATACTGATGATGGATGCCAATGGCTGTATAACCTACTGGAACGAGGCCGCGGAAAAGATGTTCGGTTACAACGCCGCCGAGGCTATCGGCCGGGAGCTTCACCCCCTTCTGACGCCCTCCCGTTACATGGAGGCTTACCGAAGAGGATTGGCCGTATTCCAGGCCACTGGCTCGGGGGCGGCAATCAACCATATCCTGGAACTGGACGCCGTTAACAAAAAGGGTGAGGAATTCCCCGTCGAACTCTCCCTGTCGGCGGTCAAGCTGAAGGGGGTCTGGAACGCCGCCGGCATCATCCGGGATATCAGTGAACGCAAAGCGGCCGAAAAAGAGCGGGAAAACCTGCAGGCCCAGTTGCGCCAGGCCCAGAAGATGGAAGCCATCGGCACCCTGGCCGGAGGTATCGCTCACGATTTCAACAACATACTCTCGGCGATCATCGGCTACACCGAAATGTCGTTGTCGGACCTGCCCCAAGGCGACCCTATTTCCGACAGCTTGCGCCAGGTTCTCAAGGCCGGGCACCGGGCCAGGGACCTGGTCAAACAGATACTGGCTTTCAGCAGGCAGGCGGACATACAGCGCACTCCGGTCATGGTCCATCTGATTGTCAAGGAGGCGATGAAGCTTCTCAGGGCCTCGCTGCCCACCACCATCAGCATACAGCACAATCTTCGGTCCGATACGGGCGCGGTCATGGCCGATCCTTCCCAGATACACCAGATAATGATGAACCTTTGCACCAACGCCCATGATGCCATGAAGGAAACCGGAGGCGTGCTGGGTTTGTCCCTGACTTCGGTCAGTATCGACGATTCCACCTGCAAGATCGGCGGTTCGGAGCTGGAACCGGGGTCCTATATTAAGCTGACGGTTTCGGACGACGGGCAGGGCATGGACGAAGCCACGATGCAGCGCATTTTCGATCCATACTTCACCACCAAGGTCAAAGGAGCTGGCACAGGCCTCGGCCTGGCGGTGGTCCACGGCATAGTCAAGAGTCTCGGCGGCGCCATCGCCGTTTGGAGCCAGCCCGGCGAGGGAACCAGGTTCGACGTTTACCTGCCGGAGATTGCCGGGACGCCGTATAAGGAACCCAAGGAATCCCCTATCATGCCCCGGGGCGCGGAAAGAATTCTGTGGGTCGACGACGAGGAGCCCCTGGTCAAACTGGGCCGCCTGATGCTGGAACGCCTGGGGTACACCGTGCAGGGGCTGACCAGCAGCCGCGAGGCCCTGGAAAAATTCCGCGCCGATCCGGACGGGTTTGATCTTATCATCACCGACCAGACCATGCCCGATATCACGGGAGCCGAACTGGCGGCTGAAGCCATGCGTATACGCCCGGAAATTCCGGTCATACTCTGCACGGGGTACAGCGAAAGAGTTACACCGGACCAGGCGGCCGAGATGGGCATCAAGGCTTTTCTGCTCAAACCGGTTCTGCCCACGGACCTGGCCGCAGCCATCAGGCGGGTTCTGGCGGAGGAAAAGTCTCCCGGGGGAGTCTGACCCTGATCGGATGCTCCTCCGGGAGTTTTGCTTCTAGCAAGCAGCTATTCGCCGGTATCGCTCTTCTTAAAACCGGCCAGGCGCTCTTCCTCGGCCCGCAGTTCGGCCAGGCGTTGTTCCGCCAGCCTTATCTCGGCCGTCAACCTGTCAGCCGCCTCCCGCAGGTTTCGGGTCTCCAGGCCGGGGTCATCCACGGCCCCCTGATAGGCCGGTCCCCAAAAGCCAGGCCCGCGTCCTCCCCAGGCGCCGCCAAAGCAACGTCCTCGTCCGCCGCCCCAAGGCCGGCCGCCGCGACCGACGCCGTACCCCGCTGCTCCATAATTGATATTTCCCGGATTGCCGGCAAAACCGGTGCAATACCCGAGGCCCCGGCCAGTCCGGGAACCCTGCCCCATTGGGCCGCTTCTGTCAAAACCAGGCATAGTCATACCTCCGTATCTTGAGTTTCTGTTTGCTGAATATTGTATTCCAGCCTCTTCGCTTCGCCGCTGATATCTTCGTCAGCGACAATCCAGGCGGATTCACGCTCCGCCAAAGGAACGCGGCCTGCCTCTTCAGGCCGTTTTGAATCAGGTCTGGCGACAGGGCGCCTGGCTCCCGAGCCTCCTCCAGCGCCGCCGCCTCCGCCGAGTCCAGCGCCTCCGCGCCCGCCGCCGCAGCCTCTACCGCTTCCTGAGCCTCGGCCGCCGCCACATCCTTGTCCACCGCGGCCGCGACCGCCGCCGCCCCCTTGACCGCTCCCGTCATTTCTGGGCATATAAAAACCTCCTGCTTATTTCATGTTCAAGGACAATGGAAAAGCCTCACCGGCCGCCACGGCCGCCGCGGCCAAAACCACGGCCTCCCCGCCCACGGCATCCTGGCCGGTCCGCACGGCCGGAGCCGCCGGGACCAAGGTCCGTCTCGGCACCGGGAGGCGAACCGACAACAAAGTCTCCGCCTTCTATCCGCAAGGCCAGGCCTTCCACCAGAGCCTCGGCCACCCGCATGCGGGCCTCCGCCAGCATGCGGCTGAAAGTCGGCCGGGAAACTCCCATAAGCGCGGCGGCCTGCTCCTGTTCAAATCCTTCCAGGTCGGCCAGCCGCAGAGCCTCCAAGCCTTCCACCGATAAAACAACTTCAGCCAGCCCGGCGGCCGGAACCCCTTGCGGCTTGAAGAGACTGATCCTCGGGTGGCACTGAACCCATCTTCCTTTTCGCGGTCTTGGCATATTCCCTCGCTGTTATGAACATCTGTTCATAACAATATCCCCCGAATACTGCTTTGTCAATGGCAGTTTTGAAATTATGTTCAAAAACAAGTCTCAGCGTAATCAATGGATACTTGACCGGGGGCCGCGAGGCCGGGCCGCCCGGCCGGTTTCCTCACATCGGATTATTCTCATTATCTCATTGCTTTAGGCGGCGAATACCGCATCTCTTGAGTCTGGCCTCCCAGCTTTTTCTCCGTCTTGAGGGCAGGCGGGGTCTATTTTTGTTGTTGACAGAAGAGAAAAGATTTCTATAATCTCCCTATATAGATGTCTATACAGTTTACCGGCTGCGCGTGGAATTCCTCAGCCGGGTATGCTCTCCGCTTTTCCAACAACACTATTTCTGTGACTTCCGAACCCGGCTTCGGACGGTGATGCCTTTTATGACACGCAGGATGATACGGCGAATACCTGCCAATACCGGTCCGGTTTTCGTCATCTGAGCAACAACCCATAAGAAGGAGTCGACGATGAGTTTTAAAAAGCACATTCGGAATCTGATCGCGGTAATTATCCTGCTCGGCATGGCCGTCTCCGCCTATGCCACGGAACTTGAGCACTGGCCGGCGGATGTCAAGGTAAAACTCGACACCATGATCGCGGCAAATGCCAATAAGGGAAACTATGCGGTTTTCGATATGGACAACACCAGCTACCGCTACGACCTTGAAGAATCGCTCCTTCCTTTCCTGGAAATGAAAGGTGTTCTGACTCGGGACAAGCTCGACCCTTCGCTAAAGCTGATCCCCTTCAAGGACACTCCGGAATTTCAGGAGAGCCTCAACAGCTATTACTACCGCCTGTGCGAGATAGACGACCTGGTCAGCTATCCCTGGGTGGCCCAGGTTTTTTCCGGGTTCACCCTCGGTGAGCTGAAAGGATATGTCGACGAATTGATGGCCTATGGCAAGCCGATTCCGCTCCGCTATTACGACGGCGACACCGTGAAAGAAGGAACGGTCAATCCGCCGCAGATTTTCAAAGGCCAGCTTGAACTCTTCAACCGGCTGATGGAAAACGGCATAGAAGTCTACGTCATGACAGCGGCGAGCGAAGAATTGGTGCGGATGGTGGCCAGCGACCCGAAATACGGGTACAACGTCAAGCCGGAGAACGTTATCGGCGTAAATATGCTCCTCAAAGACCGGGCTACCCATGAAGTCACCACCTCCAGACTGCAAATAAAAAAAGGCGCTTACGACCAGACCAAAAACATGTCCTTGGAACTGACCCCTTATCTCGTCAATCCGATGACCTGGTATGAAGGCAAGTGGGGGTCCATCGTCGGCTGGATCGACCAGTGGAAAAAGCCGGTGCTGGTGGCTGGCGACAGTCCGCTTTCCGATGGCTACATGCTGCTCAACGGCGTGGATGTCGAAAAGGGCGGTGTGCGCATATGGGTGAACCGCAAGGCCAAATACATGCCCAAGATTCAGACTTGGTGGGAAGAATCCGCCAAGAGGCAGCAGGAACTGGGCCAGGCCGTTACCGCCGACAAAAACTGGCTGGTGGTCAAGCCGGAGGATATTCAGTAGCCTATCCACTATGATCTCCGCCGCGTCCTCCGACAGGCCCCGGCAGGGTCGAGGCTCCCCGGTCCGAACACTCCTCCCGGTCTCCGGGGATCATTGACATACCGGATGGTCACGGCCTGCATGTGACCGGTAGGCGGCAGGAACACCCCGCAACAGGCGACGGCCTGTTGCGGGTCATCCCTGCCCTTTCACGATGCAGCACAAACGGCTTCCCCAATCTGGGCCGCCGCAAGCAATTCCCCAGACAAAACAGACTTCCCTGAATTATAACCACCCAAACCGGCCGGGACTTGAGCCTGAGGGGAGCGGTCCGCCTCCGGCTTGTTCCTTGTTGGCAGAAAGGCTTTTTGGGGGTAGAGTGTTTGCGAACACCAGTCCGACATGGAGACCCCAATGCCCTGGAAATACAGCCTATTTAACACCGGCCAACCTTCATGACATCCCTTCTGTCCACGCAGGAATTCCTGAGCTGCCTCAGATGCCCCAGGATGGCCTGGCTGCTCAGGGAGCGGGAGAGGGAGTCTGCTTCTCCCCCCGCGCCATACGTTCCCCATCATATTGACCGGCTCCGGGCCAGACAATGCGCCACAGGACTCTTCGACGGTCCCGTTCTGGAACCTGGTCCTCTGGAGCCTTCCGCACCATGCACCGGAACGGCGGCCGGAGCGGTTATCAGGGGAAACAGTTACCTTTTCGAGGCCGACCTGATGCGCCGCAACCGTGACGGAAGCTGGGACCTGTGGCAGGTGCAGCCCTCCGCCCGGATCAGGTACGACCATCTCTGGGAACTGGCCTATGGCCAGCACGCCCTGTCCGAAGCAGGTTTTGAAGTCCGGCACGCGGGAATCATTTATGTCAATGGAACGCATTGCCGCAGGGAGTATGGAGAAGACGGCCCGGAGTCGCTTTTCTTCCAGGAAGACTGCATGGACAGAACCGTGGAACTGCTCGACCGGCTTCCATCATTGGCCGGCGAATTTCACCGCCTGCTGAATTCGGACAGGGAGCCCCGGACAGAACCGGGTCCACAGTGCCGGACGATGGAGCCCTGCCCCTTCGAACGCCGCTGCCGCCCCGACCGGCCGGAGCACTGGGTGGGGGATTTCTACCGGATGAGCCAAGCCAGGCGGCAGGAACTGCTCCGGGCGGGTTACAACGATATAAGGGAGATTCCCGACGGGGAAAAGTTGACGCCGCTGCAATCCCGCATAAGAAAAGCGTTGCGGACAGGCCAACCTTTTCTGGCACAGGAATTCGCCGAAAGGCTGAACAGGCTGGGCTCCCCCCTGCATTACCTGGACTTTGAAACCTTCAGTCCCGCAATCCCGCCGTATCCGGGGACCAGACCGTTCGAATTGATTCCCTTTCAATGGTCGCTGCATACGGAGACGGCCGGGGGGAATCTTGAGCACCGGTATTTTCTGGCGGATGGCGGCGCGGACCCGCGTCCGGAATTCGCCCGTTCCCTTCTGTCCGCCCTGCCGTCCCCGGGCAGTATACTGACTTATACGAACTACGAAAGCCAGGTTCTGAGGAGTCTCAAAACTGGACAGCCGGGCCTGGCTGAGGCGCTGGAAGAGACGGCCGGGCGTTGCGTGGACCTTTGCGCCCTGGTCAGAAAACATCTTTATCATCCCTCTTTCGGGCAGGGTTTTTCCCTCAAAAGAATCCTGCCCGCCCTGGCTCCGGAACTGACCTACGGCACTCTGGATGTGCGTGATGGACTGGAAGCCAGCCGGACCTTTCTGGCCCTGACCATGGAACCTGATAAAGAAAGGCGCTGCAACCTGCGGAAGTCCCTGCTTGATTACTGCGAAAGGGATACTCTTGCCTTGGTCATGATAAAAAGGTATGTTTTAAAAAAGAGTCCGGCCCGGACGCCGCAATGAGTCCCGGCCTGCGGCCTGGCTGATTTACTTTACTCGATTTTTCCAATTTTTCGGCGTTGGCAACCAAACATAGATTCACTTTGTGTCTTTGGAGGTTTCCGTGAAAAGGCTTATCGGCTTGCTGGTGGTCTGCTGTCTGGCCCTGTCCGCCGGACCGGCTTTCGCTTTGAAAACAGGTCTGGCCATCAAGGCTCCCGACGGCCGGGAAATCCTGGTTTACTCCGACGCAAAGGCTCTTGTGGTCGGGGCATCCACTTATGACAACTACCCTCCCCGGCCGAGTGCCGTGCCAGAATCGGCGGACGTAGCCACGGCCCTCCGCCTGAAAGGCTTCTCGGTCCAGCGGCTGGAAAACCCGACCTCGGCGGAACTCAGAGCGGCCCTTAAGGAACTGGCTCTTCTGCATGGCGCGGCCGCCGACCGGGCTCTGGTCTTCTACTACGCCGGGCACGCCATGACCTTCACCAACAAGGACGGCAGCCTTTCCAGTTACCTTATTCCACGTGACTGCCCCGGCAAACTGGCGGACCCGGCCAATTTCGACCGCCTGGCCATCTCCCTGGAAGAAATAAAAAGCCTGGCCGCCGAGGCCAGAGCCTCCCAATTCATGCTGTTTTTCGACACGAACCTGTCGGCTTCCATATTAAAAACGGTTCCGGCCAAGCCGGAGGTGCTGACAGAAAAATCAGCCTCGCCGGTTCGGCAATTCATCATTGCCGGTGAGCCCGGCGATTCGCTGCCGGCTGACTCGGCCTTTCAGAAGTATGTCATACAGGGCCTTTTCGGGGCGGCGGACATCAACGGCGACGGTTTCGTCATAGGTTCGGAGATGGCCAAGTACGTGCGGGTCAAAGTATCCATAGAAACCGACGGAACCCAGATACCCCATTTCGCCATGCTTGAGGACAGCCGTTTCGCCGGTGGCGATTTCATTGTCAGTGCGCGCAAGCTGCCCGTTGACAAAGACGACTTGCCGGAAATCGATAAAGAGAAGCTGGACAAATGGCTGGGCGGGGATGATGAAGCCCGGCAGGCCGATCTTGGGTCCCAGTCCAGCTCGGCGGCCGCCAGGCCGGCCGGTTCCGATATCCCGCCCACGCCTTCGGCGGCTGCCTCGGGAGCTTCAGCGGCCCAGACAGCGGCTCAGGCCGCGGGAGCGGCCGCATCCGTGGCTTCCACGGCCGCCGGGGCGGCGGCCGTAGCGGCTGCTCCTTCCGCCGTCGGAGCGGCGTCGGCCACCACTGCGGCAGTCGGAGTGGCAGCCACCGCCGTGGAGGCTGCCACCAAAGTGGCCGCGGCCGCAGCAGTCAGGCTGCTTTCCGCCGACGAGAAGCCTTCGGCGGAACTTGACGCCGAGCGTCAGCGCCTGGACGAGGAAAAGGCCAAGCTGGAACAGGAACGGCTGAAACTGGAGCAGGAGAAGGATCTGATCGCCCAGCAGAAGGCTAAAGTCAGCGAAGCCAGTGAGCCCCAGACAGCCAAGACAGCCGAATTGGACCAGCTGGAAAAGGACCGCTTGGCCGTTGAGGCCCAGAAGAAAGAGCTTCAGGAATTGCAGGCCAAGCTGGAGGCCCAACAGGCCCTGCTCAGGCAACAGGCCGATCTGCTTAAACAGGCCAAGGCCCAGACCGGACCGGCGGCGCCCCCCTCGGCCAAACTGGACATGCCGGAGCCGGTGGTCCAGCTTCGCGACCTGGAAAAAGTCTATTCACGCAATCCCGAGATTCAGGCGGCGGAAAGCAGTGTCCGCAGTCTCTTCAAACATACCCGCAAAAAACATCCCGACCTGGTCAAGGACCGCTTCATCGATGTGGGAGACGGCACCGTGGCCGACAAAGTAACCGGGCTCCTGTGGCAGAAAGATTATTCCGAAAAGGGCAAGAAACAGACTCCGGATGAATATGCCGCCAGAATTAACGCCGAGCGCCTGGGCGGACTGGACGGCTGGCGTCTTCCCACCACGGAAGAGATGCTTTTTCTCTATTTGGCCGTTGAGGAAGGCCAGCAGATACCGGTCAAGATACCGGAAGTGGACGTCGGTCTATGGACGGGAGACCCAACCAGGTTTGAAAACATAGACGAAGCAGGGAAGAGCAAGGTCTTTGTCTGGAAGAAGGACGGCCTATTCGGGACGAGTCTCGAAGCACGCGGGCCTTACGACGACGGCCGTTCGTATATCTCGCACCACACCAAGCTGGTCCGGGTGATCAGGACGATGGCCAAGCCTGAATAGTCCGGCCTGTCCGAGAGTGTTTCAGGGGACGCCGGAAGGCGTCCCCATACTATTTTCAACTACGGTAGTCGGCGTTTATCTTGACGTAATCGATGGACAAGTCGCAGGTCAGAACCTCGGCCCGGCCTTGTCCGGCGCCCAGGTCCACCCGGACGGTAAACTCCCGATTCTTCATGATTTTAGCTGCGGACGCTTCCTCGCCCGCATCCATGCCGCCTTTGACCAGAGGAGCGTCGTCGACCAGGATGTCCACACGGTAGGGATCGAAAGAGGCTCCGCTGCGGCCGAGAGCGCCCATGATCCGGCCCCAGTTGGCGTCCTGGCCGAACCAGGCGGTTTTGACCAGGGGCGAGTTGGCCACGGTCATGGCCGCCGCCTTGGCCTGAGCGTCGTCCACGGCTCCGGTCACCTGCAGCCGGACCAGTTTGGTGGCTCCTTCTCCATCGGTGGCGATCATGACCGACAGGGCGTCCATGACCTTGTGAAAAGCCGTCTCGAATTCGGCTAGTCCGGCCGCATCCTCTTTGTCAATAAGGACATTCCCCGCCCGGCCGCTGGCCAGGGCGAAGACCGTGTCGTTGGTGGAGGTGTCCCCATCCACGGTGATGCGGTTGAAGGTGGTTTCCGCCGTGCGGCTCAGTACGGCCTGGAGCATTTCCGGAGACACGGCCGCGTCGGTCAGGACGAACGAAAGCATGGTGGCCATGTTCGGGCAGATCATGCCCGAGCCCTTGGCCATGCCGGCGACCGTGAATTCCTTTCCCTGAATGGTCCCCTTGACCTCCACGATCTTCCGCACCGTATCCGTGGTCATCATGGCTTCGGCCACCCGGGTCAACTTGTCCCCGGCCAGATTGCTCTTGAGTTCCGGGACGCATTTTTCCATGGCTTCTATGTTGAGAGGCTGGCCGATAACCCCGGTCGAGGCCAGAAAGACCTCATTCGCGCCGCACCCCACGGCCTTGGCTACGGCTTCGGCGGACCGGCGGGCGTTTTCCAGTCCGGCTTCGCCCGTGCAGGCATTGGCCTGACCGGCATTGACCAGTATGGCCCTGGCCCGCCCCTGGGCGGCGATCGGCTTGGACCAAAGCACAGGCGCGGCCTGGGTCAGGCTGAGAGTAAAAACACCGGCCGCAGCCGCCGGTTCGTCGGCGACGATCAGCCCCACATCAGACCGGTTTTTATACCGCAGGCCGCCAGCCACCGCCGCCGCCTTGAATCCCCTGACTTCCATTTGACTCTTTCCTCCGGGTAAATTAAGGCGGAGCCAGGTTTCAGCCTTTCGCTCCGCCGCGATGAATTTATTTCCAAGACCGGGTGAAATACCCGTCAGGCGTTAGCACCGCAACACTTCTTGTATTTTTTTCCGCTGCCGCATGGGCAGGGGTCGTTGCGGCCGACCTTCTTGTCCTTACGTTTGACCGGCTCGGCCTTGACGTCATCCTCGCCCCGGGAAAAATACATCTCCCTTTCCTTGGGCGCGACCTCCTGCAAGTCCTCTTCCCTCTGCAAGCGGATGCGGAAGAGATAGGATACGGCCTCCGACTTTATACGCTCCACCATATCCATGAATATCTCATAACCTTCCTTCTGATATTCACGCAGAGGGTCGCGCTGGCCGTAACCCCGCAGGCCGATGCCTTCCTTGAGGTGGTCCATGGACAGAAGATGGTCTTTCCACTGGTTGTCCACGGCCTGAATAAGGATAAAACGCTCCAGGTCGCTCATGACCTGTTCCCCGAATTCGCCGACCTTGGCCTGATAATAATCCTGGGCTTCCAGGACCAGTTTTTCACGCAGGCCTTCCTGGGTCAGGTCATCCACGCCTTCGAGGGAAAATCGCCGTCCGAAAATGTCAAAAGCCTTCTCGTTCAGAGCCTTCAGGTCCCATTCCTCGGGATAGGTCTTTTCATCGGTGTAAGAATCGACCAGACCGCTGATAATGTCTTCAATCATGCTGAAGATTTCGTCCCGGAGGTTTTCCCCGGAAAGTATGTTGCGGCGCTGGGCGTAGATAACATCCCTCTGCTGATTCATGACATCGTCGTATTCCAGCAGATGCTTGCGTATGTCGAAGTTGTGCCCTTCCACCTTGCTCTGGGCGTTCTCAATGAGCTTGGAAATTATGTTGGCCTCGATAGGCTCGCCTTCCTCCATCCCGATCTTGCCCATGAGTCCCTGGATGCGCTCCGAACCGAAGATGCGCATAAGGTCGTCTTCCAGGGAGAGATAGAAACGGGAAGAACCTTGGTCGCCCTGACGGCCGGAACGGCCGCGGAGCTGGTTGTCGATGCGGCGGGACTCGTGGCGCTCGGTGCCCAGAATGTGCAGACCGCCCAGATCGGCCACGCCTTCACCCAGAACGATGTCCGTTCCGCGGCCGGCCATGTTGGTGGAAATGGTCACGGCTCCGCGCTGGCCAGCCTGGGAAACAATCTCGGCTTCCTGCTCGTGGTGCTTAGCGTTGAGTACCTGGTGCGGCACGCCCCGTTTCTTGAGCTGACTGCTGACCAGTTCCGACTTTTCGATGGAAATTGTACCGACCAGGACCGGCTGCCCGCGCTCGTGCAATTCTTCGATGGATTCTATGACGGCGTTGAATTTTTCCTGCTCGTTCCGGTAGACCAGGTCCGGCAAATCCTTGCGGATCATATCCCGGTGGGTAGGAACGACCACCACGGCAAGCTTGTAGATCTTGTCGAATTCGGCGGCTTCCGTATCCGCCGTGCCGGTCATGCCGGCCAGTTTGTCGTACATGCGGAAGAAGTTCTGAAAGGTGACCGAGGCCAGAGTCTGGTTCTCATTCTCGACCTTGACCCCCTCCTTGGCCTCCAGGGCCTGGTGCAGACCGTCGGAATAGCGCCGTCCGGGCATGAGGCGGCCGGTGAATTCATCGACGATGATGACCTGCCCCTCTTTGACGATGTAATCCACATCCCTTTTAAAAAGGGTGTGAGCCCGGAGAGCCTGATTCAGGTGGTGCAGTATCTCCATGTATTTGGGATCATAAAGGTTGTCTATGCCCAGTATCTTTTCGGACCTGGCCACGCCTTCCTCGGTCAGGACCGAAGTCCTGGCCTTTTCGTCTATGGCGTAGTCCTTTTCGACGGTCAGCTTGGGAATGACCCGGTTGATCCGGGAATACAAGTCCGTGGACTGTTCGGCCGGACCGGAAATGATGAGGGGGGTCCGCGCCTCGTCGATCAGTATCGAGTCGACCTCATCCACAATGGCGTAATGAAAATCCCTCTGGACATAGTCCTTCAGGGAATACTTCATATTATCGCGGAGATAGTCGAATCCAAATTCGTTGTTCGTGCCATAGGTCACGTCGGCGTGATAGGCCTGCCGGCGTTCTTCGTCATTCAGGCCGTGAAGGATGGTCCCCACGGACAGCCCCAGAAATTTGTAGATGGTCCCCATCCACTGGGCGTCGCGCCGGGCCAGGTAATCGTTGACCGTGACCACATGGACGCCGCGCCCGGTCAGGGCATTGAGGTAGACCGGCAGAGTGGCCGCCAGGGTCTTGCCTTCACCTGTCTTCATTTCGGCGATCTTGCCTTCATGGAGGACAATGCCGCCCAGTATCTGGACATCGAAATGGCGTTGCCCCAGCGTCCTGACTCCAGCCTCACGAACAGCGGCGAACGCTTCAGGCAGAAGATCATCCAGGGTCTCGCCCTGCTCCAAACGCGCCTTGAACTCGGCCGTCTTAGCCCTCAAAGCCTCGTCGGAAAGCTTGCGCATCTGGGGTTCAAAAGAATGCACTTTATCGACTATGGGATACAAACGCTTGAGTTCGCGTTCATTTTTACTGCCGAATACTTTGTATAAAACTTTGCCTAACATGATTATCCTGGTTCCGTTCCAAAAAACGAAATCCCCGATAAGGGTCTTATCGGGGAGCAAGTTATTGTCGTGTCACCAAATTGCGCCGGCGACCGAAAAAAGACCCTTACTCCTTGGCCGCCAGGAATCGCATCGGGTTGACCGGGATGCCGTTGAGAATGATCTCATAATGCAGGTGCGGCCCGGTAGTGCGCCCGGTCATGCCCACAGCCGCCACTCTCTCCCCCCGGCGAACCCTCTGCCCGGGTTCAACATAAGCCTGCGACAGATGGGCGTACCGGCTGACAACCCCGTAACCGTGGTTGATGACCATAATCAAGCCGTATCCCGAATGCCAGTCAGTGGAAACCACCATGCCGTCGGCCGGGGCGACGATGGGAGAACCGCTCGGCGCGGATATGTCAATACCGCGATGAAACTCGCGGCTGCCGCCGAAAGGCGACGAACGATAACCGAAACCAGAGGTAAGATTGCCCTTGAGGGGCCAGCCGTCGGGCGTGGAAGCGATGATGGACTTGGTGTCCTCAAAAAGCTTGCCCAACTCCTGCTGGCTCAGTTCCCGCAAACTGGCCTCGGCCAGCAACCTATCCAAATCACGGTGCATTTGCCGGATAAGAGCGTCAGAATTCGACTTCAGCGCAGAAAGAGGGCTCAGGGCTTCGCCCTCGGAGCCGCCCACTCCCACCTCCCCCATCTTCTTGAGCAGAGGGGCTTTGTCAGTCATGACCCTGAGCTTCTTGTCGAACTGGCGAAGCTTGGCCATTTCCTGTTCCAGCAACCGTATTTTATCAGCAAAAGCAAAGAGTTGGACATTTTGCTGCGCCGACTTCTGACGCAAGCGTTCCAACTCTGTTTGCTGTCCGGTCATGTGCTGGTATCTTGTCTGAGTATATGCGGAAAAGGCTATGAGGCCGGCAAACGCAATTACGCTCATCATCACCAGAGTCCACGGGAGCGTCCGGCTGATGGTGAATTTTTTAATCTTGTGCGGCCCCTGAGGCAGCAGGAAGACGGTTATCTTTTTCCCAAACAATAGCTTCTTTCCTTAACTGCGTTGGTCCTTCCGTTGGTGCATCCGATGTAAGAGATTCCGCACAGAAAAATCTGCATTTGGATACCACAATCCGGCCTCGGCGTCAACCCCATTCTCCACGGGCCGCTTGGCGGCTATTGCCGGAACTCCGCCTTGTTCAACCCGGCCGGGCTCAAACGCCGCTCAGGGTCAATTCCTCGATGAGCAGAGAAGGCGCTCCTGTGGAGCCGAAAAAGCGCAGGTCGGAGCCGACTTCAGCCGTCCGGCGGAAGAGTTCGAAGACGTTGCCGGCCAGAGCCATGCCCTTGACGGGATATTCCGGCTGCCCGTTGCGAATCCACACCCCCGAGACGCCAAAGGAAAAATCCCCGGAAATCGGATCGGCCGTATGGACTCCCATGGCCTCCGTAACCAACAGACCTTCGCCCAGCGAGCGGGCCAGTTGCTCCGGCGAGCTTTCCCCGGCCGCCAGATGGAAGTTGGTCGTGCCGATGGAAGGAGGGGACTTGAAATCGCCTCTGACGGCGTTGCCGGTGGAGGCTGTTCCGTCCAGGCCAGCCCTGTGGAGATCATAGAGAAAACCGTTGAGCACTCCCTGGTCCACCAGAACAGTCTTCCTCTTGGGGGTCCCTTCCGCGTCGGCGGGCGAAGTGGCCAGGCCCTGTTCCCTGAGCCCGTCGTCAAGCAGCGTCAGGCGAGGCGACATGATCGGTTCGCCCAACCGTCCGGCCAGCATTGATTTCCCTTTCTGGATGTTGTCGGCCAGAAAGGATGACGAGAGCACTTCCAGAAACTCGGCCACCACGCTGTTCTCCAGCAAGACCGCTTTCCGGCCGGAAGCGACCTTGCGTCCGCCCAGGCTTCGCAGGGCTCTTTCCGCAGCCTTGCGGCCCACCGAGACGAGGTCGAGCGCCCGGTAACGGCGGGCGAAATCGAATTCATATCCCATCTCGGCTTCAGCGCCTTCAACAACCTTGACCATGACGCTGCCCCAGGCAGCCGTCCCCGCATGGTGGTAAGTCAGCCCGTGGCTGTTGGCCAGCCAGACGGCGGACTCGGCCTCTTCATACTCGGACTGGCGCACCCGCTCCACCCGGGGATCGAGGTCTAGGGCGGCAGCCTCCATCTTCCTGACCTGCTCGATTTTTTCCGGCAGCGGTATTTCGGAGAGTTCGGGATCGTAAACGTTCACTTCCGGCCAGGCTCCGCTGGCTGGCGGCGACGGCAACGCAAGGCCCGGCTGAGGGTCGGTCAGCCTGGCCCCGGCCGCAGCCTGTTCAATCAGCCGGTCCAAGGCTTCCGGCGAAAAATCAGACGTATACCCGAACCCCAGACGGCCCTGGTCGATGAACCTGAGAGCGGCGGCCAGTTCCTGGTTGCGCCGGACCTGGTCCACCTGACCCTCCTTGACCGCTATGGCCAGGGAGTTTTTGCGCACCACATAGACCTCATATTCCGCGTCCCCGGCCTTGCCGGCCCGGTTCATCAGCGCTTCCAGGAGTATTTCCGATCTGCTCATAACATCCTCTCCATGGCTATCTCGTCGCATTCGGGGAACTTCACGCACTTGAGGCAGTCCGCCCAGATCTTCTGGGGCAATTCCGTCTTCTCGGTGAGATGAAAGTCAAATTTTTTGAAATACTCGGGAATATAAGTAAGGACAAATAATCTTTTCAAGCCCAGGGAGCGGGCTTCTTCCATGCAGGACTCCACCAGCCTCCGGCCGATGTCTCCGCCCTGATGGTCCGGATGCACGGCCAGCGAGCGGATTTCGCCCAGATCGGCCCAGCAGACGCTCAGAGCGCAGACTCCGGCCACGGTTTCCTGATCGTCTTCGGGGCAGGCCAACTGGAACGACCTGATAACGTCGTAAAGCTCGCTGAGAGGGCGGGGCAGCATCAGGCCCTTTTCGGCGAAACCCTTGAGTATTTCGTAAATTTTCGGGACATCAGACGTCCTGGCCTTGCGGATTGTATGCACCGCAAACCTCCTTGGAATAAAAGGAATTTTTTTCTGAACGCATCATAAACGGGGCGTCAAGGGGCGTCAACCCAATAGTCGGAGCCTGAAGCCGGACAGCCTGCGCTGTGGAAAATCAAATCTGTCAACAGCATTGCCGCCCCCGCCGCCTAATTTCTTGCCATTAAAACTGGTTTGAGTTAAATAAATATGATCTAGGGGAGGAGGGTTCTCATGAGTGAAATAGAAGCGACCCGCATAACGCGGGCGGTCAGAGAGCTCTTCCTGCAAGCCAATTTTGAATTAGGTGCTGATATTGTAGCTTCTTTTGAGCGGGGACTCCAAGAGGAAGAATCCCCTGTGGGACGAGAAGTCCTGAGCAGCCTCCTAAAAAACGCTGAATTGGCCAGGGAAACGAGAGTTCCCCTCTGTCAGGACTGCGGACTTGGCATCATGTTCGTGGAACTGGGGCAAGACGCCCATGTGGTCGGCGGCGATCTGCGGGAGGCGCTGGAAGAAGGCGTGCGCCAGGCTTATCAGGAAGGGTACCTGAGGAAATCGGTCTGTCATCCGTTAACCAGGGCGAATACGGGCGACAACACTCCGGCGGTTATTCATTTCAACGTGGTCCCCGGCGACCGTTTGAAGATCACGGCGGTGCCCAAAGGCGGGGGCAGCGAAAACATGAGCCGTGTCTTCATGCTCAAACCGGCCGACGGCTGGACTGGGGTCAAGGAGAAGGTACTCTGGTCGGTCAACGAAGCCGGTCCAAATCCGTGTCCGCCGATCATCGTCGGCGTGGCCCTGGGCGGCAGCTTCGAACTGGCGGCCAGGGAAGCGAAAAAGACCCTGCTGCGTCCACTGGGTTCACCCAATCCCGACCCGGAAGCGGGCCGGTTGGAGGCGGAGCTCCTGGAGGCGGTCAACGACCTGGGCGTGGGACCCATGGGCCTGGGCGGCCGGGTGACCGCTCTGGCCGTGCATCTGAAGATCATGCCCTGCCACATCGCCTCACTGCCTCTGGCCGTGAATATCCAATGCCATTCCAGCCGTCATGCGGAGGCCGTGCTATGAGCGCCATACACAGACTCCAGGCCCCCTTGACCAGAGCGGATATCGAACCGCTCCAGGCCGGGGACAAGGTGTTGATTTCCGGGATTATGTATACGGGCCGGGATGCGGCCCACAAAAGGCTCGTAGACACTCTGAAACGTGGCGAAAAGCTGCCGGCTGATTTCGACGGGCAGGTCCTTTATTATGTCGGGCCTTCGCCCGCTTCGCCGGGCAGGGTCATCGGCGCGGCCGGGCCGACGACTTCCTACCGCATGGATCCTTACACCCCGACCATGCTCGAACTGGGGTTGCGGGTGATGATCGGCAAGGGGCGCAGGTCCGATGAAGTCAAGGCCGCCATGGCCAAGTACGGCGCGGTCTATCTCGGGGCTTACGGCGGTGCGGGGGCTCTTCTGAGCCAGGCCATCAAGGCGGTGGAGGTCATCGCTTACGAAGACCTCGGCCCTGAAGCCATCCGGCGCCTGACAGTCGAGGATTTTCCCGCCGTGGTCGTCAACGATCTTCACGGCCGCGACCTCTACCAAGAAGGACAACAACAATACGCCAGGGGAAACAAACAATGAAAGCTTTCAAGCCTAAGCGTCATTACCGTTGGCATCCCGGTTTCGTGGCTTGGCTGCTGCACCGCCTGTCCGGCGTGGCTCTGGCCGGCTATCTCATCCTGCATCTCTGGGTGCTGCACCATCTGGCCAAGGGGCCCGAGGAGTTCAACGCCCTTATGGCCGCCTTCAGCAGCCCGTTTCTGAAGATCATGGAAATCGGGCTGCTGGGCGTGGTGGCCTACCACACCATCAACGGCCTGCGCGTGGTCCTGATGGACTACGGCCCGATGGCGGAGAAGAATTCTTATGTGAAATACCTGGCTGGAACCTTTGCCGTCATAGCCCTGGTGGTCCTGGCAGGCGGCGCAACCATGCTGGCTCACGTGCTGGGCCATTAGTTCCGGAGGAGAATGATTATGGGACTCAACCGTATTTCGGGACGGAGCGGCGCTTTCGACTGGCTCTTCCAGAGAATCTCCGGGGTGGTTCTGGCCGTGGCCTTCGCCGCACATTTCATCGTTCTGCACTTCATGGGCGACGGCACATTCAGTTACGAAAGCGTGGCCACCAGGCTGGCCAGCCCCTTCTGGAAGACCTTCGATCTGCTCTTCCTGGCTTTTGCCCTGTATCACTCGGTCACAGGCACCCGGCTCATCATTGACGACTACATCCACAGCCCCGGATGGCGGACATTTCTGACCTCGGCCCTGTGGGTGCTGGCCATCGTCATGCTGATTCTGGGAACGGTCATAATCTTCAGCTTGAAAGCCCCAGTGGTAGCAGGTTAAAGCCATGACACAGATACACATGCACAAACACGACTGCCTTATCGTCGGAGCCGGCGGCGCGGGCCTCATGGCCGCACTTCAGGCCTCCCTGGGGGCCAAAACGGCCGTCATCTCCCAGGTCTTCCCAACCCGCTCCCACACGGTCAGCGCTCAGGGGGGCATCGGCGCGTCTCTGGGCAATGTGGAGCCGGACAACTGGTACTGGCATATGTACGACACGGTCAAGGGTTCGGACTGGCTGGGCGACCAGGACGCCATCGAATTCATGTGCCGCCTGGCCCCCGACGTGGTCATAGAACTTGAACACATGGGACTGCCTTTTTCCCGCCTGGAAGACGGCCGCATCTACCAGCGCATGTTCGGCGGCCACACCTCCAACTTCGGCGAAAAACCGGTGCCCCGTTCCTGCGCCGCCGCCGACCGGACCGGCCACGCCATGCTGCACACCCTTTTCGAACAGTGCCTCAAGAACGGCGTGCATTTCTTTTCCGAATTCCTGGCCCTGGAGCTTCTGACCAATCAGGGGGCCGTCAACGGCGTGCTGGCCTGGGATATTGTCCGGGGCGAATTTCACATCTTTCACGCCAAATCCGTCATGTTCGCCACCGGCGGGTATGCCCGCCTCTTCCGCACTTCGTCCAACGCGCATATCAACACCGGCGACGGCGTCTCTCTGACCATGAGGGCGGGATTGCCGGTGCAGGATATAGAATTCCTGCAGTTCCACCCCACCGGCATTTACGGGGTGGGCAATCTCATCACCGAAGGCGTCCGGGGCGAGGGCGGGTATCTGCTCAACGCCGACAACGAAAGATTCATGGTCAAGTACGCTCCGACCATCAAAGACCTGGCTTCACGGGATGTCGTCTCCCGGGCCATGGCCCAGGAGATAAGGGAAGGACGGGGAGTCGGCCCCAAGAAAGACCACATCCTGCTGACCCTGGGCAACATAGGAGCCGAAATCATCCACGAACGTCTGCCCGGCATCTGGGAACTGGCTCACACCTTCGCCGGAGTGGACTGCACCAAGGAACCCATTCCGGTTCATCCCACCGCTCATTACGCCATGGGCGGCATCCCCACCAACCGCTTCGCCGAAGCGGTGACCGGCTCCATGGACGGTCCGGAGCAGACCATTCCCGGCTTCTACTCGGCCGGTGAAGCCGCCTGCGCCAGCGTTCACGGCGCGAACCGCCTGGGCACCAACTCGTTGCTGGACCTGGTAGTCTTCGGCAAGGTCGGCGGTGAGCGCATGCGCGATTACGCCCTCGCCCTGCCGGATTTCGTGCCTCTGGCGGAAGATGCCGGAGCAATGGGCCGCCGGGAAGTGCAAGGCCTTCTGGATTCCAAGGGGCGCGAACGGATGGGAGCCATCATGGCCGACCTCCAGGAAACCATGGACCAGAACTGCGGCGTGTTCCGCACGGAGGAAAGCCTGGCCAAACAGAAAGAGACCCTGGCCGGGCTGCGTAAACGTTTCGCCGGTCTCGGTCTGGACGACCACGGCCAGACCTACAATCTGGACCTGGTGGAAGCTCTGGAATTGAGTCACATGCTGGACGTGGCCCAGGCCTTGGTGGAAGGCGCTCTGGCCCGGAAGGAAAGCCGCGGCGGGCATTATCGGGACGACTATTCGAAGCGGGACGACGAAACCTGGATGAAGCACACCCTGGCTTTTCTGGAGGAAGGCAGCGAAATCCGCCTGGACTACAAGCCGGTGCGCAGCAAGCCGCTCACCGTCGAAACCATACCGCCCAAGGAAAGGGTTTACTAAAATGGAGAAGGTCACCTTCAGTATTCTGCGGTACGATCCGGCCAGCGGCAAGGAGCCTTACTTTCAGGATTTCGAAGTTGAACTGCGCAAGCCGGGCATGATGGTCCTGGACGCCCTCAACCAGATACGCTGGGAACAGGACGGAACTCTGGCCTATCGGCGCTCCTGCCGGGAAGGCGTCTGCGGTTCGGACGGATTGAACATCAACGGCGTCAACCGCCTGGGCTGCATGACCCATGTGGAGGAACTCAAAAGGCCGATAGTCATTCAACCCCTGGCCTCCATGCCTCTGGTCAAGGATCTGATCACGGACATGACCGACTTTCTGAACAAGTATTTCCTCTGCAAGCCCTATCTGATCAGGAAGACTCCGCTGCCGGACAGCGAGATTCTGCAGAGTCCGGAGGAAAGAAAACTTCTGGACGGCCTGTACGAGTGCATCCTCTGCGCCTGCTGTTCTTCTTCTTGTCCGTCCTACTGGGCCGACCCCGAGTATCTCGGGCCTTCGGCCCTGCTGAACGTCTGGCGCTTCATCGCGGACAGCCGCGACGAAGGAGCCGACGAACGGCTGGAAATGCTGAACAACCGCAACGGAGTCTGGCGCTGCCACACGATTCTCAACTGCATTGAAGCCTGCCCCAAGGGACTCAATCCGACCAGGGCCATCAGCGGATTGAAAAAGGCCCTGGTCTCCGCCAGATTTTAACCCCTTCTGCCGCCGGCGGGCCTTTGAAGGCCCGTCCGGCGGCGGGTCGTTTCATGGATCGTGACAACATCATCAGAAAACTGAAGTACGAGGCCCGGAGGCGTTCCACGCTGGAACTGGATGTCCTGCTGGGAACCCTGGTCCAGCGTCTGCCCTGGAATGAATTGACCGGCCGGGACCTGGAAGACCTGACCGGCCTGCTGGCCCTGGACGAAGTCCTGCTCCAGAAAGCCCTTCTTTCACGGGGACCGGCCCCGGAAGGAGTGCCTTCGGCTTTTTGGGACAGGATTCTGGCCCTTATGGATCAATGACGCGGCCAAGGAAGCGGCGAAAAAGCTCTAATAGTTGACAGCATTTTGAAAACACGTTATTTTTGGCCGAAATATTAGATATACGGAAAGCTTATACATCGTGCTTGCTGTTCGTGAACCTAAAAAAAGACTGGTCTTTTCCCAGTCCGAAATTGAAGACAGAGTTAAGGCTTTAGCCCTGCAAATATCCCATGATTATGAAGGGCGGGAACCTATTCTGATTGGAGTCCTCAACGGGGTCTTCATGTTTTTCGCCGACCTGGTCAAGTCCATGCGGATTTCGGTCATCGTGGATTTCATACGCCTGGCCAGTTACTGCGGCGGAACGTCCTCAACGGGCCGGATATCCATGCGCAAGGATGTGGAACTCGACCTGACCGGACGAGACGTGATCATCGTCGAGGACATCGCCGACAGCGGCTTGACCATGGAATTCCTTCGCAAACATCTGGAAGGAATGGGGGCTGCGTCGGTAAAGGTATGCGTGCTGGTCAATAAGCTCGAACGACGAGACGTCCCCGTGGAACTGGATTATGTCGGATTCGAAGTGACCGAGGGATTCCTGATCGGCTACGGTCTGGACTATGACGAGCGCTACCGGCACCTGCCAGCCATCTATCACCTGGAGACAACCTGACATTAATGGCGGGGGGTTTGGGTATGATCGTCGAATGTGAAAACTGTGGCGCCCGGTACAATGTTGACCCCGAACGTATAAAAGACGAAGGGGCCAAGGTAAGGTGCTCCGGTTGTAAAAACGTCTTTAAGATTTTCAAGCCTGCCGGGGAGGCGCTCCCGCCTGCGGAAGAGTTTCAGCCGGAAGAGCCGGCCGCCGCTCCCGCCCCTGCTCCCCAGACTGACGAATCTCCACAGCAGCCCACGGAATCAGCCGCAGATCCCTTTGGTTTTGATTCTGACGATTTCGACATGAGCGCGCTGGACGGCGATCCCGGCCTGGATACGGAAGATAAAGAGGCCGAGTACGAAGACATGGATTTGTCTTCGCTGGATGAAGAACTGGCCGAAGCAGCCCCGCAGGAAAAAACAACAGTCGGCGAAGACGATGGCTTCGACTTTTCCTCACTGGAAAAGGATGTTGCGCCCGATGACGCGGACGGCGATCTGGACCTTTCCTCTCTTGACGATGATCTGGGCCTTGGCAAAGAGACTGGCGAGGGTGAAGAGGATCTGGATTTCTCCAGCCTGGACGACCTCGACCTCGGCGGAGACGATCTTGGTGATGCTGCGGCCCCTGCTTCACTTGGGGACCTCAAGACGGGTACGGAGACAGAGGACGAATTCGACCTGTCTTCCCTGGATGAGGACCTCGGCCTGGGGGATTACACCCCCGGCGAAAAGACCGAACAGGAAGAAGACCTGGATTTCTCCAGCCTGGAAGATGAGTTTCCGGGCGTTGACGACAAAAGCGGCTCCGAATCCTCCACGAGTGACGCGCTGGCCGGATTTGAATCCGATGATCTGGATCTGGGCAGCCTGGACGCCGACCTGGGCTTGGGCGACGAGGATGGGTCGGATTTCGGCATAGGAACCGCAGACCCTGGGGCGGACCAGGATGAACCGGCGGCGATAACAGCCGAAGATACGGAAGACGGCCTGGACGCCTTGACGGCTTCCGACGACGGGGCCGACGACTTTGCCGGTATGTTTTTAGGCGAAGAAGCGGACAGGCCCGGCACGAAAGCCCCGGCCGAGGAAGATGAACAGGAAGAAGGCATCAGGATCGTCGACGAAGACGACTTTGATTTCGGCCACGCCCGGACGGCCAGACCTCGCGCCGAACACGCTCCGTACAGGCCGGAGCCGGAGATATTCGTCCCGGAGGACACGGGCGAAATTCAGTATGTCGGAACCCACGAAGCAGGGGCGGGCAGAGAAGAAGCAAAAGGCAAAAAGAAAAGAGGCGTATTCTTCTATTTCCTGATCTTTCTGTTCCTGCTCGTGGCCGGGGCCTGGGCTGTCTACACGTATTACCCGCAGCTTCTGCCCGTAAACCTGCCGGGAGAACAGACCGCAGAGGTCGGCGAAGGCGACACGGAGGGCAGTAATCTCATTCGCCTCGAAGACGCCAAACACACTTTTGTGCAGAATGAGACCGAAGGCCAGCTTCTGGTCATCACAGGTCTGGCCCGCAACAAATATCAGCAGCCCCGCCGCTTTATCCGTCTGAAGGGAATTCTTTACGATGGCAAGCACGCCTCTCTGGCCGAGAAAATGGTCTACTGCGGTAACGTGCTCAGCGAGGATGAACTGAAGACCCTTTCCATGGAGGACATCAACAAGCGGCTGAACGTCCGTGGCGGGAAAGACGGCAGCAACATGAATATCCCGGCGGAAAAAAGCCTCAAGTTCATGGTGGTTTTCAGTCAGATGCCGCCGGACCTGGCCGAGTACGAAGTCAAGGCCTTGAGCTCGGAAATAGCCGAATAAACAGGCTATTGGGATACTGACGATTCAACAGGCCCCAATCTCCCCCGACAAGCCAGGAGGCTTGTCGGGTTCTGTTTTTATAACGTTTTCTTCCCGCGCCGCAGTTCCGGGCGGCGGAAGGAGCGTCAGGGAGGCCGCCGAACATGAACACATATCAGCCTTATTCCAGGATGGCAAAATATGCAGTTTAATGCGCATGACCTGAAAAAGATGCTGTTGAAGCCGGTCAAAGGGGCCGTCAACCGCATCGACATGGAAAAAGTATTCGACAGGATCGCCAATTCACGGCCGGGCAGGGCCTGGTCCGAAAGGCTTGGACCGGCACCCGCCGAGTATTCCGACCAGGAAGATATCATCCTCAAAACGGTGGAACTGACCGTCCAGGAACTGGCGGAACGAGGCGACCGGCACGACCGAAGCGAGGTCGAGGATTACGCCCGGCTGATTTCCTGCCGTTACGACCAGAAGCTCCACAACACGACCCAACTGGCCGTTTTCAGCGCCCTGGAACACATTTTCAAGCATGACGACCTTAACCAGCTCTTCATTTCCGAGGACCGCCGCGAACTGGCTCACCTGGAGGCCCTGAGGCAGGCCCGGCGTAATGGCACGGGCATAGTATTCCTGGTCAATCACTCGTCTCACCTGGACGAATTCATCGCCGACGTAGTTCTGAGGCAGCAGAATATCGGCCTTCCTCTTTTCGCCGCCGGGGCCAACATGATGGCCACACCCAGTCTGGAAAAGATACTGATGGTCGGGTCTTACCTGATTATCCGCCGGGGGGCGACCAAGACCTATCTGTCCACGCTGTTCAATTATTGCCGGGCGCTGACCGAACTGGGCAAGATGCAGGGCATCTTTCTGGAAGCCTGGTCCGGGGGGGCCAGAACCAGGGACGGCAGCCTTCGTTATCCTCGCCGCCTGGTGACGCTGCAAGGTTCTCTGGCTTCGGCCAACGATGTTCTGGTCCAGCCCGTTTCCATCAGTTACAGCGCCGTGCCGGAAGACCTCTCCCTGGCCGAACGGTCCAACTCCCTCTGCTGGATTAACGGCTGGAAATTCTACCGGAACCTTCTCCGCCAGCCTCACCACCCAATCCGAGCGGCCTGGCGGGGCATGGAAGGGGTATATAACCGGGCTTTTCTGACCCTCTGCCGGCCGCGCCTTTTGTCGGAGCTGGACGAGATGCGCTCGGCGAATCCCGGCGACATGACCAGGGATGAGTTTGTGGCCCTTTACAGCATGAAGGAAATAGCCCGTGACAAAAAAATAATGTCCTCCCACCTGGCCGCCCGGGCCCTGATCCGCGCCCGCGAGGACGGCCTGAGCGATCTGGAGGAAGCGGCCAGGCTGGAAATGGCGGAGATGGTTGATTACCACCAACGCAACTTCGGACAGGAGCCGGACTTTGAAGACCTGATCCGGAAAGCTCCCCTTAAGGATGTCCTCGACGACGGCCTGACCACCCTGGGGAGGCGGAAGATTCTGGAAAGGCGTATTTCCCGGAGCGGCCTGCCCAAGGTCAAGGCCAAGAACACCCTGCAATACTACGCCACCCACGCCGACCGCCGCCTGTACAGCCCTTCGGCCAAGGCCAATTCGGTCATCATCGGCGCGGGCGCCTGGGGTTACGGCCTGGCCTGCCTGGTCGGAAACCGCACTCTGACCGACCGCAAATTCAGCAACAGCAGCCTGACGATCTTCGACGCCCGGGCCAACCTGGTGAGCAGCATCGCCGACACCCGCTTCCACCCGGCCCATTTCCCGGAAATACGCCTGCCCAAGAACGTCTTCATAACCTCCGACGTGACCGCGGCTTACCGCAAGGTCAACGAGGCGGTCATAGCGGCCCCCGTGGAGATGTTTGAAAAGGAATTCAAACGCCTTCTGGCCGATGCCCACCAGCCTTTGAACGTGATTATTGCCACCCGCGGCTTCGACCAGGTTACGAACCGGCTGCCTATTCAGATAGCCGAGGACGTGCTGGCCGAATCGGGCCGCACGGACGTGACTCTTTTCGTGCTTTCCGGACCAGTCACGCCGGACATGCTGGCCGAAAACCGGGGAGGTTGGCTGGTCCTGGCCGGTCCCGAGGAACAGGCCCGCCACCTGTCGGACATGTTCAAGCATCCGCCTTTCAGGGTTCATGTCTGTGACGATCCGATCGGCGTGCAGGTGGCCGGCACGATGACTCAGGTCTACACGGTGCTGGGAGGATATTACCGCCGGAACAAGACCATCTCCCAGCGGGAGCAGATTGCCTCCTTCGTCACCGAAACTTCGGAAGAAGCCATCTCCCTGGCCCTGATCCTCGGAGGCAAGGCGGATACCTTCCGGGCCGACAACCCCGCCTGGGTGGGTGAATACGTCGCCGCAGGGCTGGGCGGTCCCAGCGTCAAATTCGGACTCAAGGCCGGCGGAGCCCTGGACAAGGCCAAGAAATCGGCCCGTGAAATCCCGCCGGAGGCCGGGGACGAAAGCCAGAAGGAAACCGGCTACCGTATCATCGGCTATACAGGTATCCGGTCCGCGTACATTCTGTCTCATAAACTCGGCCTGCGCCTGCCCCACCTGGAGGAAGCCTACCGGATATTCTGGGCCGAATGATCTGATAGATATCAATAAAAAAGCCGCGAACCAAACGCGGCTTTTTTATTGAATTCGCGAAAAATCACTCATCAAACCGGAAATCCACCTTGATCTTGAACGTCTTCTCCGCCGGGAGGTTGTAGATTTCCGTGACTCCCGTCTCGGCGGCTATTTCAGCCAGAGTCGCTTCAATCTCCTCCATGGAGGGCGCAATAAAAGTGAACCAGACGTTCAGGTCGTGGTTGCGGCGGTAATTATGAGTGACGCCGTCGTACCTGTTGACGCAGGCAACAAATTCTTCCAGGCGTTCTTCCGGCACCCTGGCCGCACAGAGCGTGCTGGCGTACCCCAGGCGGCTGGAGGAAAAATTGCCGCCGATGCGCCGGATGACTCCGGTATCCCTCATCCGCCGCACCCGATTCAGCACATCATCCTCTTCCAGATCGAGTTGCCCGGCCAGAACCCGATAGGGGCGTGCGTCCAGGGGGAAGTCGGACTGAATCCGATTCAGAATCGCCCGGTCCACATCGTCCAGTTCAATAATGGCTTCCCGGTCGGTCAAGAGGCTTCTCCTTTGGCCGCACGGCGGGGCTGATACAGGCAGAGGGGTTCTTCGGCGAGATAATCCCCAGTGGCCGCATAGGCCCGGGCCCGGCATCCGCCGCAGACCTTCCAGTATTCACAGACTCCGCATTTGCCCTTGTACAAATCCTGATTTCTCAATTCCAGAAAGACCGGTGAATTCCGGTAGATGTCCGCAAAGCTCTTCTCCCTGACCTGGCCGCAATCCACATCCAGATAACCGCAGGGCTGGACCTGGCCGGTGTGAGAAACAAAAGCGAAGCCCTGCCCGCCGAGGCATCCCCTGGAAACGGCATCCAGGCCGAACGTGGAAAAATCCACCTTCCGGTCCTCTTCGCGGGCGCGCTGGCGCAGGATACGGTAATAATGCGGAGCGCAGGTGGCCTTGAGCTGCATGGGCACGCGGTCCCGGGAGTCATAGAACCAGTTCAGGACTTCTTCGTACTGGCCGGAGGCGATTATTTCCTCAGCCAGCTCCCGGCCGCGCCCCGTAGGCACCAGCAGGAAAATATGATGGGCCACAGCGCCCAGGGACACTACCAGATCCTGTATGGCCTCCAGTTGAGGCAGATTGCGCCGGGTCACCGTGGTGTTGACCTGGAAATCCAGACCGGCCCGGCGGACGTTTTCCAGCCCTTGCAGGAGCCGCTCGAAAGCGCCGGGCACCCCCCGGAAGTCGTCATGCTCGGCGGCGGTCGCTCCGTCGATGCTGACGCTGATGCGCTGTATGCCGTTGGCCTTCATGCGCTCCACGTTTTCCGGGGTGAGCAGCGTGCCGTTGGGGGCCATGACCACCCTGAGCCCCTTGGCCGTGCCGTGGGCGGCCAGTTCGAAGACATCCCGGCGCATGAGAGGTTCGCCGCCGGTGAGGATCAAAATGATGCCCTCGCCCAGAGAGGCTATCTCGTCGATCAGGCGCAGACCTTCCCCGGTGGAAAGCTCGGTCGGGTCCGGGTCGGGCATGGCTTCGGCCCGGCAGTGTTTGCAGGCCAGATTGCAGGCCCTGGTCACTTCCCAGGCCACCAGGCGCGGGGCTTCGCTGACCGGGCGCATGGCTCCGGGGTGGCCGGAAACGGGCGGATGATTCAACTCTGCCCTCTCAGCCAGGCCGCCACTTCGGGCGCAAAATAGGTGATAATCAGATCCGCTCCGGCCCGCTTGATGCCGGTCAGCGATTCCATGACCACGCGCTGTTCATCCACCCAGCCTCTTTCCGCCGCCGCCTTTATCATGGCGTATTCGCCGCTGACGTTGTAGGCGGCCACCGGCCGGTCGAACTGGTCCCGGACCCTGGCTATGACATCCAGGAAGGGTAGAGCAGGTTTCACCATGATGATGTCCGCCCCCTCCTCGATGTCCAGGGCCACTTCCCTCAAGGCCTCCCGGCCGTTGGCCGGGTCCATCTGATAGGAGCGGCGATCGCCGAAGGCCGGAGCGGACTGGGCCGCTTCCCGGAAAGGACCGTAGAAGGCCGAGGCAAATTTGGCGGCGTAGCTCATGATGGGAATATGGGTGTACCCGGCTTCGTCCAGCGTGGCCCTGATTTCGGCCACACGGCCGTCCATCATGTCCGAAGGCGCGACCATGTCGGCCCCGGCCTTCACGTGAGACAGGGCCTGAGCGGCCAGGTGCTCAAGAGTCTCGTCGTTGTCCACTTCCCGGTCCACCAGGATGCCGCAATGTCCGTGGGAGGTGTATTCACAAAGACAGACATCGGTAATGACCAGCAGGTCGTCGCCCAGGCGTTCCTTGATGGCCTCGGTGGCGCGCTGAACGACACCGTCAGGGGCCGACCCGGAAGAGCCTGTTTCATCCTTGTACTCGGGCAGTCCGAAGAGGAGCACGGCCGGTATGCCCAGTTCCTTGGCCCGGACGGCTTCTTCCACCAGTTTGTCCACGGAAAAATGGAACTGGCCGGGCATGGAGGATATGGGTTCCTTCACTCCCTTGCCGGGCACCACGAAAAGAGGGTAAATAAGGTCGTCAACCGAGAGAGCCGTCTCCCGGACCATGCGGCGCAGAGTCTCCGTCCGCCTCAACCTGCGCGGCCGGTAATCGGGAAAATACATGGTCATCCTCCATGGCAAAACAAGGCCCGGCCGGTCCCGGCCGGACGAGAGCGTCTTGATGCGAAAATATAATAACGGGAAACATCCCGCGCTCCTCGGCGGAGCGCGGCATCCCTAGCGGGCTATCTCTTCATCGCTCAGGTAACAGGCCGGGTCGGGCGCCCAGATGTCGCCGGTGGCCGCTTCGGCCCTGGCCCGGAAATTGCCCCCGCAGATGTCCAGCCAGCGGCACCGGCTGCAACGCCCGGTCACATGTTCTTTTTTATTCTTGAGCTTGGCCAGCAGTTCGATGGAGCCGTCGGTCCAAATCCGGCTGAAGGGACGTTCGCGCACATTGCCGAAGACATGGTTGCGCCAGAACTGATCGGCGTGAACCTGGCCGTCCCAGGAAACGCAGCCTATGCCGCGCCCGGAATTGTTGCCTTCGTTCATCTGAAGCAGTTCCAGCACTTCCGGCGCCCTGGCCGAACCTTCTCTGAGCATGCGCTGGTACAGGTAAGGTCCGTCGGCGTGGTTGTCGACCGTGAGAACCTCCGTCGGCTTGCCCCGGTCGTGCAGGTCCCTGGTCCGGTCGATGATGAGGTCCACAGCCTGCCGGGTCTCCTCGTGGTCCAGGTCCTCCTTGATCAAGGCGGACCCCCGACCAGAATAGACCAGGTGGTAGAAACAGATGCGGGGAACGCCGAGTTCCTCCAGCAGGTCGAATATGGGGCCTATTTCCGTGGCGTTGCGCTTGTTTATGGTGAACCTGAGACCGACCTTCAGACCGGCCTCCTGGCAGTTGCGGATACCGGCCACCGCCAGGTCGAAGGTACCGGGAACGCCTCGGAAGCGGTCGTGAATGTCGCGCAGGCCGTCCAGGCTGATGCCCACGTAGGAGAGCCCCAGGTCCTTGAGCTCGGCCGCCTTTTCCTGGTCGATAAGAGTCCCGTTGGTGGAAATGACCGCCCGCATGCCGTTGCCCACGGCCCGCCGGATCAGGGTGGTCAGGTCCGGCCGGACCAGGGGTTCGCCGCCGGAAAAGAGCATGACCGGCGCGCCGAATGCGGCCAGATCGTCGATCAGGGCCAGGCCTTCGTCGGTGGTCAGTTCGTCCGGTCCGCCCACGGCCTTGGCCTGGGCGTAGCAATGCACGCATTTGAGGTTGCAGCCCCTGGTGATGTTCCAGACGACGACAGGTTTCTTGTCGGCGGAAAACTGGAGCAGATGCGAAGGCAGGGACCCTGAATGGCGGTTGTAGCGGAGGGCGTCGGATGGCTCTACCGTGCCGCAATATAACTTGGAAATTCCGATCATTATTATCTTCCTAACAGTCGAGTGCGCCGCTGACCAGAGTAAATCAATACATCATCCATCTTCATTCTTCAAGCTGGAACAGCTCCGTCAGAAGGTCGTTGAGGTATGTCTCGGGCTCCAGGACTGCTTCCCTGGTTATGGTGAAACGGGACTGGCCGGTTTTTTCCTTGATAAGGTTGAGGCCGTATTCAAAGTCCCGGGTGAATATTTCGCAGACGCAATCGGGGCCGCCCCCTTCCAGGAGCACCCGCCGGACCAGCTCGTCGCTGGCCCCTTCGGTAAATTCGATGGTCAGGCCGAATTTGTCGAAAAACGTGTAAGCGCAGCTTTCCACTTCTTCATAGACGCGGTCCAGTTGGGTCGCCGCCGCGCCCAGATCCAGAAACTGGTTGGCGATGAAATCCGCCAGCAGGTCGGCCCGCGAAGGGGTGAGTGAAAGGCTGTACCGGTAAAGAAGCAGATCGCTCTGAGCCTGAATGACGGCCATGATGTCGGCCCGCTCCTCGGCGCTCAACCGCTCGAACTCCCGGGTCCTGTCGGGAGCGTCCGGGGCGGCCAGCAGTCTGGCCAGGTCGGCTTCCGGGTTCTCGACCGTGGCGGTGGTCACGCAGAACCTGCGGATGCCGGTGGAAGGCAGCTTGGCTTCGAAGGAAAGCAAGGTCCGCTCTATGGCGCTGACCAGCCCCCTGGCCCCGGTCTTTTCCTGCGCGCCCTTATGGGCAAAAAGGCGCAGGGCGTCTTCGTCGAACTTGAGGTCTATGCCGTAAGACCGGAAATCCTTCTTTTTGCTGGTCAGTATAGGGTTGTTCTGGTTCTTCAGTATCTCGTAAAGGTCTTCTTCCCGCAACTGCTCCAGCACGGCCACCACGGGCAGACGACCCACGAATTCGCTTTCGAAACCGAACTCGATCAGGTCCTCGGCGCGCACGTGCTTGAGGTAGGTCAGATCCATGTCCCGGGAGGCCACATCAGCCGTGAAGCCCAGCCCATGGGCCTTGAGGCGCTTTTTGATGATCGGCGCCAGTTCATTGAAGGCCCCGCTGACGATGAAAAGAATATTCCTGGTATTGATGGTCTTGCGCTCGGTCTTGCCCGTGCGGCGGTACCGTTCGATGGCCTGCAACTGGCTGATGGGATCGTGGGGGGTCTTGAGGTCCACCTCGGTCTCTTCCATGGGCTTGAGCAGAGCCCGCTGGACCCCGGTGCGGGAAACGTCCGGGCCGATGAGGTGCTGGGTCGAGGCGATTTTGTCCACCTCGTCCAGGTAGATGATGCCGTGCTCGGCCAGTTCCTTGTCTTCGCCCGCCTCGTAATAAAGCTGGCGGACCAGGTCTTCCACATCACCGCCCACATAACCGGTTTCGGAGAACTTGGTGGCGTCGGCCTTGACCATGGGGACGCCCAGTTTCCGGGCCACCAGCTTGATCATGTAGGTCTTGCCCACACCGGTGGGGCCGATCATGATGATGTTGTTCTTTATCTGGCCCACGCTCCGGCCGCCGTCGTCCGGAGGCAACTGGCGGTTGAACTTGATGCGGTTGAAGTGGGTGCAGACCTTGGTGGCGATAATGGATTTGGCCCGGTCCTGCCTGATGATGTACTGGTCCAGGTAATCCTTCAGCTCCTGGGGCTTGAGATTGAAATTGATGCTGTCCAGAGACGCCCCTTTCTTGTCCTTCTGGCGGTCCTTGAAAAGGTCCTTACGTCCCGGTATGGCCATGCTCCCGACCTCGCCCCTCTCCGTTTCAATGGCGGCGGCGCGGGCAGCCCCCGCCCGCCCTGCTCAATCCATCATGATTACGGTGGATTTCCTTATGCGGCGTGAAATGATTTTTTATGTCCTCAAGTCAGGACAACAACATTATAGCGGGGGCCGGGCCGGATTTCAACCCGCCAGGGGCAAGGCGCCTTGCCGGGCAAACCGTATCTGTGCCACTTGCTCCTGGTTAGCTTCAGACCGGCCAGGCCGAGAGTCCGGGCAGGAGCAACCGCCAAGGCAGGGGCTCAGTCACTTCCGCAAAACCCTGTAATGAAAGCCCCCGGACGCCCCAAAAGCCCGCGCAATTTATTCAGGGAATGCCCGCAAACAGCCATGGCCCGCGGCTCAAAGCGATTCCGCTTAATCGTAGCTGGCGCGGACCGTTTCATTGCTCATGGACGGGGCGATAAGCGGCTTCCAGGCATCGCCGTCCCATGTGCCGAGAGCGGTGTGCATATCAAGATATTTTTTGGGTATGGGGTGCGTGCCGACCACGACCTTGACATTATAGCGTTTTTCGAGAAAGCTCTTGAATGTATCTATATATGGGCATGGGGGATAGCCAACCACGAGGCCGGTAGCCAGATGAATAACCTCCACGCCGTTTTTCACCATCTCTTCGCCCGCGTACTCCATGTTGCCGCCGGGACAGCCGTCGCAAGTGGTGAAACCCACCAGTTCCAGCTCTGTATCCGTGTATATGCTGAAAGCCCCTTCCCTGTTCCTCATCGCCCGGAAACACTTCCCGCCCGCGCAGCGGCGGTACCGGTCGCAGATTATTATGCCGATCCTTGTCTTCGATTTCATCTGAACTCCTTATCAATGCCTGTTTCCCCCGCGTTCGGAGGCCTGTATTGACGCCCATGGCTGCCTGGGCCGGTTAACCATGGCGGTTGAGTAATCCGGATTTTCGGGAGAATATGAATGCTGAAACTTGACTATAGTCTCACCATGGGCGGCCCCTGGCAACCCAAAACCACCCCAAACCACTGTTTCACCTTCGGCCTATTTGCGCGGGAAAGGCACCGGCCTCTGCCGTCCCTGTTCGGACCACCCGGCGGCAGTACCTTCTTGTTTTTCGTTTCGCCGGCCGCTCAGCCGCCGGGTCAGTCTCTACCGATGGCCGCACAGGCCGTGCCTGTGGGTCTGCTTTCCGGAATTATGGAAGGCCCGCGTCAGCCAGCCCAGGGCGAAAACCAGAAGGCATCCCCCGGCCGCGGCCGGAAGCTGGCTGGTCCAGCCGGAGAGTCCGCTTCTGACGGCGGCGTACCCGGTCAGGCCGTAGCCCATGGCGAAGAAGGCGGCATTCCTGATGGAAAGACCTTGCGGGAACCACGGCACATTTTTGGGTTCCGCACCGGCCCGGCCGTCCTTATCCGCAGCCTCCGGGCGGCCACCGGTTCCGGGCTGGCCGTCATCGCCGAAGACGGCGGACATGATTATGTGCAGGATGAACAGAACGAGGCTGATTACGGCAATTCCCATAAAGACTTCAGAGACATGCATCAAAGAGTCCTCCGCCGTCGGCAGCCGGAAGAACGGCGCTGTTCTTGGAAACGGAACAGTGCGGCGCTTGCCGGACCGGGATAATTTTTCAGGGTTTCAGCGGAAAAAGGCGCCGGATGGGTTTTCTCTACCGGGAAACTCACAGGGACGTCTGCGGGGAGGCCGGAAAACGACCGGCTCGAAACCGTATTCAGAGGCAAATCAAAGCGGTTTGACCGCAAGAAGAATACCTCCAGCCAGATTGTGCGGCGGCCATGTGAAAGCGGCGACCATACAGGCCGGGTGAACCGCCCGCCGCGACAGGCGCGCCCGGCCTTCCAGCAGAAAAAGCCGTGCCCAAACTTTCCGGGGGCGACGGCTTTATAATGAGCGAATTCAAATGCTCTGATATTAATAGCACCGCCCTTCCCGGGTATCAAGATTTAACTTTGACTTTAACTTTTCTTGCGGATTTTCGGGCCGGGCATGAGCCCTTTGCCCGGTCTTCAAGCCTCTGGGATTACGGAAATCCGTCCAATTGGATTTTCTTGAATTTGCCAAGGGGTTCACGACAATCCAGACTGGAATCCGCGGCTGTTTCAGCCACCTTTTATTACTCTGAAAATTAAGGACAAAATTATGAGAACCGTACGCTGCTGCCTGCTTGTGCTCCTGGTCCTCAGTCTGACCCTTCCGCTCTGGGCCAAGGAATCCGCACGGTCTTCAAGGCCCCCAAACCGGTCCCGGCCCAGAGCCTGAAACTGGTCGTGGCGGATAATTACGGGGACGCCAAACATATTGGATTCATTGAATTTATCAACAAGCTCAGGTTCTTACATGAGGCTGAAAAAAATATTTGACTTTTTCTGCCGGAAAAATTATTTTTTAAGGACCTTTTACTAGGTTATTCAGCTAATTAAATATTATTCGACAGCTATTGACCAGTTTCTCCGGGAAGGTGCACAACCTTCCAAAGGCCGAAAGCCGGTGGCTCTAAAACGGGCTTTCTCCTGCCTTCAAGGCATTCCGTCGGTCACCTTCACTATCAATGTGCGGCCCCATTCCGGTTGCAGTGCCGGGTGGTAGCCGCCGCAGAAATTGTTGCTGTTCTCCGCGAAGAAACGTCCCCAAGAGTATCAGTCAAAAAAACAGAAGAAGCGTTTTCGGAGGTGATCTATGTCCACGGTCAGGCCATGGGTTTTGGCGTTCCTCTTGATTCTGCTGTTGTCCACTCTTCCGGTTTGCCCGGCCGAGGCCGGGCCGACTCGCTGGGTCAGCCTGAATGCCTCGGGTCAGGAACCCGACTCTTGCAGTACCCATCCATCTGTTTCGGCGGACGGCCGTTTCGTGGCTTTTGAATCGGGTGCGTCCGACCTGGCGGCCGGGGATGCAAACGGCAAGTCCGATATTTTCGTTTGGGACAGCCGGACAGGCGTCATCAGCCTGGTCAGCATCAACGCTACCGGTGACGGTTCGGGCAATGGAGCCAGTTACAGGCCGGTCATCAGTCATGACGGCAGATATGTGGTTTTCCAGTCAAGCGCGGACGATTTGGTGCCGGGAAGCGGAACTCAAGACAACATCTTCGTCCGTGACCTGGCCTTGAAAAAAACTTACTGGATAAGCCGGAACATAAGCGGAGAGGCGCCCGCCAGATCCTGCCAGAAGCAGAACATCTCGTCCGGCGGTCGCTGGATTCTCTATACCACCACAGCCAAGGACATTGTGGCCGAAGACGACAACGTGTACTTCGACATCTTTCTCCACGACCGTCAGACCGGGCAGACGTCCTGGCTCAGCGCGCCCTCGCCCGATGTTGCCGGTTCCCACCACAATTCTTTCAACGCTTCCATTTCCGCCGATGGAAGCCTGGCCGTCTTCGACTCTTTCGCCCGGGATCTTGTCGCCGATTCCGGGAGTAGCCGCCATGTTTATTCCCGCAGCCTCGACGATTCCAGTCTTAAGATTCTCACTTACAACAAGGACGGGGGGCTCCCTGATTCTGCCAGCCAGAATCCTCACATTTCCAGCGACGGCCGATTTGTGGTTTTTGAATCGCTGGCCACGAATCTGGTGGAAAATGACCAAAACGGCAAGAAGGACATTTTCATGCATGAGTTGGAGACCGGGGTTACCAGGATGATAAGCGTGAACCAGGCCGGTGATGACGGGGGCGACAATGATTCCGATTTTCTGGGCGGTCTGTCTTCCGACGGCCGCTACGTGGTCTTTCGTTCGGCGGCCAGCAACCTGATAAATGGCGGGACATCAGGGGAAAAATTGATCTATGTCCGCGACGTCGTTGCCGGAAGCACAGCGGTTGTTTCGGTCAATTCCGAAGGTCAGGCAGCCGAAGCCGACTGTTTCGACCACGGGGCCATCTCCGCCAACGGCCGTTATGTGGCCTTCAGTTGCAAGTCAGCCAATCTGGCGGAAGGCATGAGCGGCGTCTACGACAATATCTTTCTGCACGATTATCTGGGGCCAGGCCCGTGGGATATGCCCCAGTCTCCCGAACTTGTCTCTCCAGCCGATGGAGCGGCCGATCTGGGGCTTACCCCCGAGCTGACAGTAAATACAGGCCAGGAAGAATCACTCACCCTGGTCCATTGGCAGATCGCCCTAGACCCGGATTTTTTTCAGGTGATATTCGAAGGGGAGGGAAGCGCCAGCCTGACCCTGCCCCCTTATCTGCTGGCCCCGGAGTCGGCCTACTACTGGCGAGTCCGGTGCACCGTCGATAACGGCCCTTCCTCGGTCTGGAGCTATCCCTTTTCTTTCACCACCGGCCCGGCGGACAGCCAGTCGGGAGTGCCTGCCGGGCAGGAAACGGATGATTCCGTGGATATGGATGAAGACGGTGTTCCGGACAACAACCAGGCAGGGATACTGTCCGTGGTCTCCGTGGTCGACGGCAACCCTCTGGCCGTGAAGATAGACGAAAATAACGTCGCGTCCATTGACGCTCTTCAGTCTATTGACCCCGAGGACCTGCCGGGAACGCCGCCGGAAGACATGGCCCAGGGCGCGGTGGCCTTCAAACTCACGCTCAAACCCGGCCAGACAACCGCCCAGGTAACCGTCTTCTTCTCCCGGATCGCGGCCGATGACGCGAAATATTACAAATTCACTCCGGCCAACGGCTGGTTTGACTACTCTGAGCATGTGGTTTTCGCTCAGGATGGAGGTTCGGCCGTTCTCGAACTGAAAGACGGCGGGTTCGGCGATGCGGACGGGGTTGTTAATGGAATCATCATTGATCCATCAGGGTTCGGCGGCGTCTATGTTCCCGCCGCTCCGACGAATCCGGTCACGCCGCCGGGTCCCAATCCACCCGTTACCCCTCCATCCGAACAGCCAACTACTCCCGTCATCTATAATCTGGAGGACGTCTCGGCCGGGGGGTGTTTCCTGTCGGCATTTTGAAAGTAATAAAACAACGGGCGGGGAGAACCCCGCCCGAGTTTGTTGACAAAGTGCTTCCCAAGGCAATTGAAAGAGAAGAAGGCTCCGAGAGCAACTATACAGGCGGGATGCTTCGCCCCAGGCTGTCGCCTGGACCCTCTCTGGGGGCTCCGCCCCCAGCGCTCCCGCTGGTCGCTGCCCCCGCGTAAAGCCGAAATATAAAACCGGAGGCGTCAGCCTCCGGAGCCGGGTGCAGGCGAAAGCCTGCCAGACCAAGGGGACGCCCAAACGGCCGCGTCCCCTTGGACCCCCCGGCCTTGTTTAACCCGTCGAACGGGCATCCATGCCCTTCGCCGGGGGGGCGAACGTCCATGTTCGCCCAAGAAAGAGGAAACCGGAAAATCGACGTTAAGGGTACAGGTCAGGTTGATAAAGACAACAAAGGGGTTTTTCAACAGTCTGGGGCGGGGAGAACCCCGCCCGTTGAACGCACCTTACCGGCTTGAAAAGCTATGACTGTCCCCGCCGGCCATGGATATCCCGGTTCCGGCGGATGGTTTTATTTACCTTGCAGATCCTTTTCGACAAACTCCTCGAATTTCATCGTCTTATAGGCCGAGCTACCTATGTATTTGGCTGCGGCCAGAAAATTCCGAGGCGGCACGAAACCTGGCAGAGTCCCCAATTTCTCACCCTTCTCATTCAGGAACCACACCGTCGGCAAGCCCTGGACCCCGTAAGATTGGGCGACTTCCTTGGCCTTGTCCGTGTTGACCCTGACCATGGAAAAGTTGCCGGACAGATATTTTGAGACTTCCTCGTCGCCAAAGGTTTCCTTGTCCATCTTTTTGCAGTAGGTGCACCAATCGGCGAAGAAATAGACCAGACTGGGCTTGCCCGCCTTTTTGGCTCCATCCAGGCCTTGGGTGTATGGCTGCCAATCCAGTTCAACCGCCTCGGCCCGGCAGGGGGCGGCAGAAATAATCAAGGTCAGAAAAAGCACGGCCAAGGCCGCCTGATAAATTTTTTTCATACCGGAACTCCTATAGATAGAAATACAGATTATCCGTCACCAGCAGCACGCCCAGAACGGCCAACAGAATTCCGGCCACAGCATTTACGTATTTGAGGACCCGCACGGCCCGCCGCAGGAAGACCAATATATAGTTGATAAAAAAAGACATGATTAAAAAAGGCACGGCCAGTCCGGCGGAATACAGAAACAGCAGAAGGAATTTCTTCATTACTGTATCCATGTTGACGGCCAGGGCGAATATTCCGCCCAGAATCGGACCGATGCAGGGGCTCCAGCCCGCTCCAAAGGCCATGCCGACCAGAAAAGCCCCCAGAAAGTGCACGGGGCGTTTGTTCAGGTGCAGCCTTTTCTCCACATCGAGGAATTTCAGCCGGAAAAGCCCGCTGACATGCACTCCCAGCAGAATCAGGAGCAGCCCCCCGGCGACCCTGAGCACTTCCTTGGACTGGTCGACAACCCCGCCCAGCAGAGCGGCCAGAATACCCAGGCCGAAAATAAAGACAAAGGAAAACCCCAGGACAAAAAAGAGGGTGGAAAAAACGACCCTCCTCCGGACCGCCGCTTTGTCGCCGTGAGTCAGTTCGTCCAGCGAATACCCGGTAATAAAAGTAAAATAACCGGGGACCAGCGGCAGAATGCACGGCGAAAAAAAGGACAACAGGCCGGCCATGAAGGCCGCTGAAAAGGAAATGGTCTGAGCAAACATCGGGTTAAGCTACTTCTCCCTCCGCCGCCGGAAGCGGCTTTCACAATAATACCAGTCAGCCCCGGTTTTATCTAAATTTTTTCGCGTAGTCCTCGGCTTCCAGCCCCGCCACGCAGCCTTCACCCACGGTCTTGGCCACCTTCAGCCCCTTGGTCACCAGGGGAACTTTTCGGCGTAAAACAGAAGAGTCAGTCCTGATGACATCTTCGTCCAGGAATTCCGCACCGGGTTTTCCCGTCTGCTCGCGCCCTACCCTGAGCAGATATCTCCCGTCTACGCGAGGCAGACAGCAGTAGTTTTCCACATGCGCCCGGCTGATGCTGCTCTTCTGTTCCCTTGAGTTCAAAAGGCGTCGAGATATCCTATCCGCAACATGCCCCGTCCAGATCATGTTAATGAGCCGTCCGGGGCGCAGCCGGTTACACAATTTTTGCTTTTTCCTGTGGTTTGGATCGTGGCTATTTGGGTAATTTTACAGGAAACATTCGAGAATATCTAATTTTTCATCCTCAAATCGGCCCGAGGGCGTCAATATTATAGACTTGACCAATTAAGTCGAGCATGGCACATTTCCTTCGGCGACCCGCAAGGATAAAGGGAGTTAATGATGGATATTTTCATCCGGACAAAAAAATATACCGGTCCGGTCAAATCCGTGGTTCTGGATTGGGCAGGCACGGCCGTGGACTATGGTTGTCTGGGGCCGGTGGCCGCGTTCCTGGAAATCTTCCGGCGGAGGGGGGTCGAAGTCACTCCCGCCGAGGCCAGAGCCCCCATGGGCCTGATGAAGAAAGACCACATCCGGGCCATGTGCAACATGGATTCCGTAGCCGCCAAATGGCAGGCCGCCCATGGCCGGCGTCCCGATGACAGCGACGTGGACGCCATGTACCCGGAAACCGAAGAACTCATGGTCTCGGCCCTGGCCAACTACGCCGAACCCATTCCCGGCCTGATCGAAGCCATTCGCGCTTTGCGCCGCCGCGAGATCAAGGTCGGTTCCTGCACCGGCTACACCCGCCCCATGCTGGACGTCCTGGTCCCGGCTGCCCGGTCCAAAGGTTACGAGCCGGATTCGGTGGTCTGCTCCTCCGATGTACCGGCAGGCAGGCCTTACCCCTGGATGTGCTATCAGAACGCCGTCAATCTCCAGACCTATCCTTTCGAAGCCATGGTTAAGATCGGCGATACCGTAGCTGATATCCACGAAGGATTGAACGCGGGTATGTGGACCATCGCCCTGACTCAGACCAGCAACGACCTGGGCCTGACCGAGGATGAGGTTGAAGCCCTGCCTTTAGGGGAGCTTGAGGCAAGGCTGGCGGTTATCGAGACCCGCTTCAAAAAGGCCGGGGCTCATTTTGTGGCCCGTGGCATCTGGGACTGTCCGCGTCTCATTGACGAAATCAACGAGCGCTTGTCCCGCGGCGAACTTCCCCCTCTGGCCTGATCCCCAAGGCCTGCGCCTGGACCAGACTGCCGCCTTGACCAACACTGTGGGGGCGAAGTCCTCTCATGTGGCCTGTAGGCGCAGCCGGCCCGGCCGAAGCCATCACCCTTTGCGGCAGGGCGAGGCATCCCGCCGGAAAACAACTTCGAGAAGCCGCCTTTTTCTCTGCCTGCCTTCTCGTTTTTTACGGTGACAGCCTGTCCCGCTCAGGTCTACACGCCTTCTCCCCGGCAGATGGTCTCCCGAAACTTTCTTCTCTGCAAAAAACCGAGTTTACAATTTGCCCTTGACGAATTATGACATGTATGGCAATATTGCCATTAAGGAGAAGCGATGAGCCAGGACATTTATAAACTCAAAGCTCAGGTGGCCAAGGCACTGGCCCACGAAAGCAGACTAATTATGCTCGACGCCCTCAAGGATGAGGACCGCTGTGTCTGCGAGCTGACCGAGTTGGTCGGAGCCGATCAGTCCACCGTCTCCAAGCATTTGGCCATACTCAGAAACGCCGGGATAGTTTCGGACCGCCGGGAAGCCAACAAGGTTTTTTATCACCTCGAAACACCTTGCGTGCTCCAGTTCTTCAACTGCGCCTTGGAAGTGGTCCGTTCCCGTCAGCAGAGTTTTCTGACCGTTCTTTAAAGGAACTATATTTTTTTGACCTAATCATGGCCAAAGGGCCATATAGCCACAAGGAACCCGAGATGAAAGAGCGAAACAAGTTACTTATAATCATCGGCGTCTTCATCGCCGCCTACTACATCCCCTGGGACAACCCGGTTATCCGCCGTTCAGGACTCGAAGCCTTCATGATGCTGCGGGAATACGCCCGCGAGCATGTCCTTTTCTGCCTGGTCCCGGCCTTTTTCATCGCCGGAGCCATCGGAGCTTTCGTTTCCCAGGCCGCCGTTCTGAAATATTTCGGAGCCAACGCCCAAAAATGGCTCTCCTATTCGGTCGCCTCCGTTTCCGGCTCCATCCTGGCCGTCTGCTCCTGCACCGTGCTGCCGCTTTTCGCCGGAATCTACACCAGAGGCGCGGGCATCGGTCCGGCTACGGCCTTTCTCTATTCCGGTCCGGCCATCAACGTCCTGGCCATCATCCTGACCGCCAGAATCCTGGGCTGGCAACTGGGCCTGGCCCGAGCCATCGGCGCCGTCGTCTTCGCCGTCCTCACCGGACTGCTCATGGCCTTTTTCTTCCGCAAGGAAGAAGCGGAGCGTTCAGCCGGGCCAATCTATCTGCCGGACGAAGGCCCCAGGGGCCGGACCCTGCTCCAGGACGCCCTGTTCATGCTGGTCATGGTCCTTATCCTCATCTTCGCCGCCTGGGCCAGGCCCGCATCCGGCGAAGCAGGCCTCTGGGCCGCCATATTCAGTCTGAAATGGTATATGTCCGGCGGGCTCCTTCTGGTCCTGCTCTGGATGGTCAAATCCTGGTTCGTCCAGGAAGAGAGAGTCTCATGGATCGAAGGCACCTGGGGATTCGTCAAGCAGATCATGCCCCTGCTCTTCGCCGGAGTCCTGGTGGCCGGGTTCCTGCTGGGCCGCCCCGGACACCCGGCCCTTATCCCCGAAGCCTGGGTCTCGTCCCTGGTCGGCGGAAACTCCATCTGGGCCAACCTCTTCGCCTCCGTGGCCGGAGCCCTGATGTATTTCGCCACTCTGACCGAGATCCCCATCCTTCAGGGCCTGCTGGGCTCCGGCATGGGACAAGGACCGGCGCTCGCTTTGCTGCTGGCCGGTCCGGCTCTGTCGCTCCCCAACATGCTGGTCATCCGCAGCGTGCTGGGCACCAAGAAAACCCTGACCTTTGTGGCCATAGTCGTGGCCATGTCCACCATCGCCGGCTGGCTTTTCGGACTTATGGCCGGTTAAAGGAGTAATTTATGGAAATAAAAGTATTGGGACCTGGATGCGCCAAGTGCAAAAAGACCGAGGAAATTGTGCGTGAAGCCGTAAAAGAATCGGGAATTGAGGCTGAAGTCGTCAAGGTTTCCGACACCATGGAAATCGCCAGATCCGGCGTCTTCGGCACTCCGGCGGTGATCGTCGACGGCCAGGTCAAGGCCGTGGGGAAAATCCCGACCAAGGACGAGGTCAGGAAGTGGCTGGGCCGGTAACCAAGACCTTGGATTGAAGGGAGTTTTTGAAGGGGGAGCTTGTTATATTGTCCGCTTGTTGGGGCTTGATTTTTTACTTTCCATAGTTTATCGTTTTTTTACGATAACGAATTAAAGGGAAAATCAAGCGATGGCAGATCTAAAAAACATACCCTCTGCCCCAGGTACTCGGCAGAACGACGAAGCACTGGCCCTTATGTGCAAGGCTCTCGGCCATCCGGCCAGAATCAGAATCATGCGGCACCTGCTGGCCGTGGACCGCTGCATATGCGGCGAGATTGTCAGTATTCTCCCTCTGGCCCAATCCACGGTCAGCCAGCACCTCAAGCTGCTGAAAAAGGCCGGCCTGGTAAAGGGTGAAGTTGAAGGTCCGGCCATCTGCTATTGCGTGGACAAGGAACGCCTGGCCCTGTTCCGGGAACAGATCGCCGATTTTTCAAGACAGCAAGATTTTCGAGGATGACCGCAATGCTCCCGGAAGTAAAAAATGATTGCTGTTCCCGTCAGGCGGAACAACCTCAAGTCCCTGGCAGGCTGATCCAATTGGAGCCGCTGCCCATGTTTCAGCCTGAAACCGGCGGAGATGTGGCCTGTTGCGGAGCCCCTCCCGGCCCCCCCAGCCGGGCCGAGGAAAGGCCGGGCTACAGGCTCTGGCCTTTTGTCGAAGACTTCATGGACACTCCGGCCGGCCCGGTTCCACGGGTCAAAACCGTCCTGGACCGCCCCGATTTCCGGGGAGCGGTTGGCGCGAGGATCGGCTTGAGCCGCGACGAATACAAGGTCGCTCCCGGCCTGTACGCCGTAGGCAAGCCCGATTCCGAATCCCCCGTGCTGGTCACGGCCAATTACAAACTGACCTTCGATGCTCTCCGCAGTGAACTGGGAGGCCTGGATGCCTGGCTGCTCATTCTGGACACCCGCGGCATCAACGTCTGGTGTGCGGCCGGCAAGAAGCTTCTTTCCACCGAGGAACTGGCCTACCGGATCAAACAGACAAGGCTGGGCGAAGTGGTCGGTCACCGGCGGCTGATCCTGCCTCAGCTTTCGGCTACCGGGGTCTCGTCCCACAGGCTGAAAAAGGCTTCCGGTTTTGAAGCGGTCTGGGGGCCTGTCCAGGCCGGGGATCTGAAAAAATTCATCGCCAATGGGAACAAGGCCGACCCGGCCATGCGCCGGGTCACCTTCACCCTGTCCGAACGTGCCGTCCTGGTCCCGGTTGAAGTTTTCATGGCCAAAAAATACCTGCTCTACGCGGTGTTTGCCGCCTTCGTCCTCTCCGGTCTGGGACCCGGCTTTTTCTCCTTTTCAGCCGCCTGGAACCGCGGGCTGGCCGTCATGGCGGCTCTGTTGACGGGGCTTCTGACCGGAGCAGTGGTCATGCCGTTATTACTGCCCTGGCTGCCGAGCCGTATCTTTGCCGTCAAGGGCGGAGTGACCGGGCTGGCCGGAGGCCTGCTGGCCGTGGCCGCCTTATGGCCCCGAACCGGAGGCTGGCTGGGCGGGTTGAGCCTCACCCTGCTGATCGTGGCCGTAAGTTCTTACTTTGCCATGAATTTCACCGGTTCCACTCCTTATACTTCGCCCTCTGGCGTGGAAAAGGAGATGCGCCGCTTCATACCCTGGCAGGCCGGAATGCTGCTGGCGGGAACAATCTTGTGGATTGTTTCGGCCTTTACCGGCTGAAACCGAAAGGATTCAACCATGCGGGAATTGAGATATCTGCCGGGCGTCACCACTCTTGAACTGAACCAGGAGGCCTGCATCGGCTGCGGAGAGTGCACCGAGGTCTGTCCCCACGAGGTCTTCAGAATAGACGGGCGCAAGGCCGAAATCGTCGATCCGGACGGCTGTATGGAATGCGGGGCCTGCGCTCTGAACTGCCCGGTTCAGGCCGTGACGGTCACGCCGGGCGTCGGCTGCGCCGCATACATCATTAAGACCTGGCTCAAGGGCCAAGGCGCTTCCTGCTGCTGAGGCTGAATGCCTGTATCGTTCCAACCGGGAAAACCGGTTGCTCAAGTCAACAAAGGAGGTCAAGCGCCCGTGAAAAAAATCCTTTTTCTCTGCACCGGCAACTCCTGCCGCAGCCAGATGGCCGAAGGTTTCACCCGCTCCAGACATGGCGGGCTGTTCGAGGCCTTTTCGGCCGGTGTCGTGGCCAAGGGCCTGGACTCGCGGGCGGTCAGGGCCATGCTTGAAGCGGGTGTGGATATTTCCGGCCAGATCTCCAAGACCACGGCCGAATTGCCGCCGGTCGGGTTCGACTACGTGGTCACGGTCTGCGACCGGGCCAGGGAATCATGTCCTTATTTCCCGGCGAAAACAAAAGTGCTGCACCAGGGTTTCGACGATCCCCCGGTCTTGGCGGCCGGGGAAAAGGACGAGGAAAAAGCCATGGACTTCTACCGGCGGGTCCGTGACGAAATCAGAGCTTTTGTGGACGGACTGCCCGAAATCATCCCGAAGTGAGGGCCGAGGCCCGCAGTACACCAAATGGAGGCAAAATGACGGCAACCATAGCCAAGCGCCTGTCGTTTCTGGACCGTTTTCTGACTCTCTGGATTTTCCTGGCCATGTTCGCCGGAGTCATGTGGGGATACCTCTTCCCCGGCGTCCGGGAAGTCATCAACTTTTTTCAGGTCGACACCACCAACATTCCCATCGCCATAGGCCTGATCCTGATGATGTATCCGCCTCTGGCCAAGGTGAAATACGAAAAACTCGGCCAGGTCTTCCGCGATTTCAGGGTGCTGGCCCTCTCCCTGGTTCAGAACTGGATCATCGGTCCCATCCTCATGTTTCTGCTGGCCGTGACCTTCCTTTCCGGCCAAAACGAATACATGGTCGGGCTCATCCTCATCGGCCTGGCCCGCTGCATCGCCATGGTCATCGTCTGGAACGACCTGGCTTCGGGCGACCGCGAATACTGCGCCGGACTGGTGGCCTTCAATTCCATTTTTCAGGTCCTTTTCTTTTCCGTCTACGCCTACATCTTCATCACGGTGCTGCCGGAATGGCTGGGACTTAAAGGCGTGAAAGTGGATATTTCCATCGGCCAGATCGCCAAAAGCGTTTTTATTTACCTGGGCATCCCCTTCATCGCGGGCATCGTTTCCCGCGTAGCCGGCCTGAAGACCAGGGGCCTCGAATGGTATGAAACAAAGTTCATCCCGAAAATCAGCCCCATCACCCTGATCGCCCTGCTTTTCACCATCTTGGTCATGTTTTCGCTCAAGGGTGAATATATAGTCCAGCTCCCCTTCGACGTGGTCCGTATAGCCGTCCCGCTCTGCATCTATTTTCTCATAATGTTTTTTGTTTCCTTCTACCTCTCCATGAAGGCCAAAGCCACTTATGAACAGGCCACGACCCTGAGCTTCACCGCCGCCTCCAACAATTTCGAACTGGCCATAGCCGTGGCCGTGGCCGTCTTCGGCATCGATTCCGGACAGGCCTTCGCCGCCGTCATCGGGCCTCTGGTGGAAGTCCCGGTCCTGATCGCGCTGGTCAATGTGGCGTTATGGTTTAAACGGAAAGACTTCCCCTACGCCATGGACACGCCGGCCGGGGTCTGTCACGTGACCTGCAAGCCTGGCTGAGCTTGTCTCCGACAGACAGTCTGATCTGCCTTGCCATTCAGGCAGGTCTGCCGCCAGCTTGTTTTTTCCGGACCACGGCAGAGGAAAAAAGCGTTATCCTGTTGTATACTCTGTTTTCAGAATTACGGAGAGAATATGAAATATCCTGTTTTTTTATTAAGTCTGCTGCTGGTTGTTGTCCCGCTGGGAACAGCCTGGGCTGCGCCGAGAATAGAAATCGCCTCCACCGATGTCGTCATAAAGGAACCGGTCCTGGCCGGGGAGACGATTCAGGGCGTCTTTGAATTCACCAACTCCGGCGACCAGGATTTGCTCATCGAACGCGTCTCCCCCGGCTGAGGCTGCGCAGCTCCGGTCTTCGACCGGACCATTCCGCCCGGCGGGCGGGGCAAGATAGTCCTCGAAGTGGTCACCAAAGGCTACCGGGACCGGGTGCGCAAGACGGCGCTGGTCACCACCAATGACCCCGGCAGGCAGAGGTTCACCATAGCTCTGGAGGCCCAGGTCAAGGCGGTTTTCGACACCAGCCCGGAATTCCGGTTCAGGCTCAACACCAAGGTCGGCCAGCCGGCGGAAGAGACCATCCTGTTGACCAGCAACCTGCCTGGTCCGGTGGAAATAGCCGAGGTCTCCCATAACATGGAGCCCTTCGGCCAGGTCAAACTGGAAGTCCTGGAACCGGGACGCCGTTTCAGCCTGACTCTTTCCACCAAGGCCCAGGAAACCACAACCAGGGGGGGCCTGATAGACCTGAAGCTGAAAAACGCACCGGTCGACTCTTTCCAGATGACCGCTCTGATCGCGGTCAACGACGAAAAGGGAAAGGACAAGGACTAAGCCCCGCGACATCGGGCAGAGGCCGCGCCGCCGAAACTGATTGTTTTGGAATACCATCTCATTCACCTGATAATACTCCTCCTGACCGGTGCGGCGGTCGGCTTTTCGGCCGGTCTTCTGGGCGTCGGCGGAGGCTTCATCATGGTCCCGGTCCAGTATTGGGTTCTGAGCGCCGCCGGAGTGGACCCGACCCTGGCCATGCGCATCGCCCTGGGCACCAACCTGGTCGTTGTCCTGCCCACGGCCGCCAGCAGCGTTCGGGTGCACCACAGGAATGGCTTTGTCGTCTGGCGGGCAGCCGTGGTTATGGGCCTGACCGGCATAGTGGGGGCCTTCCTGGGGGCAGGACTGGCCTGCCGTCTGCCCGACCAGGTGCTCCGGGCCTTCTTTGGAGCCTTCGTCATTTTCGGCGGTCTGCGCATGCTCTTCGGGCGGGTTCCGGCCAAGGAAGGACACCCTCCGGAAAGTTACTGGCCTTATGTCTTGTGGGGGCTGCCCTGCGCCTTTATTTCCGGCGTGGTCGGGGTGGGCGGCGGGGCCATCATGATCCCGGTGATGGTTTATTTTTTAAGCTTTTCCATCCATCAGGCCGTGGCCACCTCTTCGGCCACCATGATTATCACCGGGGCCAGCGCCGCGGCATCCTTTGCCTTCCATGGCCTGGGCGTGGCGGGCCTGCCGCCCTATTCCACGGGGTATGTCAATTGGCTCCAGGTGCTTCTCCTGACCGGGACAAGCATACCCATGGCCATGGTCGGGGCCAGAACCGCCCACCGCCTCCCGGCGGAAAGGCTCCGCCAGATTTTCGTGCTGCTGATGATCTACGTAGGGCTGAAAATGATCGGAGTTTTTGCCTGGCTGGGCCTGCCCATATGAGGCAGGCCTCCTGCCCTGAACGGACAAAGGAGTGGCAGGCGCAAAAAAGCATCTTCCAATTCGCCGGAAAAATGATAGAATCCGCATCCGGCCCTTCAGGCTCCGTCCGCCGAAAAATTCGGGCCTCGCGGATGACCCTTGATTGCGAAACTCTTTCATTCTATTGTTGCGGCTGCCCTGATTCTGGCGATCTTCGCACTACCTCCGGCCAACGCCCGGGCGCTGGAAAGCGGGGAACTGCTGAAAGCGGCCGACCAGGCCTACAGCCAGAGAAAAGACCTCAATCAAGCCTACGAGTCAGCCGCGATTTACCGGCAGGTTCTGACTCAGACCCCTTCCAACTATGAAGCCGCCTGGAAACTGACCAGGGCTCTCATCTGGATAACCGAGCACGCTCCCAAGGAAAACAAGGCCGCAGCCGCCGCCGAAGCCTTGGAAACGGGACGCAAACTCCTTGCCCTTGACCCAGAGAACCCGGCCTCGCATTTCTGGCACGGCCTGGCCATGACCTTCTACGCAGAACTAAAGGGCGCCTTCCACAGCCTTAACCTTTTGCCGCAGATAAAAAAGGAAATGAACGCTGTCATAGCCAAGGAACCGGGGTTCATGGACGGCGGCGCGCACATGCTTCTGGGGCGCATCCAGTATCTGGTTCCGGGACTGCTGGGCGGCAGCAACAAGGAGGCCATCCGCCACCTGGAAACAGCCCTCAGCTACGGACCCAAGCAGTGGCCCATACACGTCTATCTGGCTGAGGTCTACATAGACGAAGGGCGCAAGGATGACGCCCGGCGGCTGCTGACCCAGGTCATGGCCGGTCCAGCTCAGCCGGATATGGAGCCGGAGTATGAGGAAGTTCTGCGCAAGGCCAAAAAATTATTGAATAAACTGGATAAGGATCAACGTTCCTGAATTTCGGTTTCAGAGCTCGCCGACCGCTCAAGGCGGATTAAAGAATTACCTCCGGACAACCTCGAGCCGGACTTTAAATAAGTTCTTCCAGACTGTACAATTGCCCCAAGCCCGAATCTTCCCCCTTAGACCGAAACGCCCGGCCGGGGCGTATTAAAATCTGCCTGCCCGGACCAGCGGGAGGTAAACAGTTGGCCGGAGGAATTGCCGCAGCTTTGAAAACCTGGAACCGAAAACTCTTTTTTTCGGGCCTCGTTATGGTCCTTTTACTTTTGTCCGGAGGCCGGGCACTGGCGGAATCTCCGGAGCGTCTTCTCGCTCTGGGAGATGAAATGTACCGGGGCCGGGCCGACCTGGCCAAGGCCAAAATGTCCGTGGAGTATTACCGGCAGGCCATGGCGGCCGCTCCGGACAATTACGAGGCAGCCCTGAAACTGTCAACCGCCCTCTGCTGGGTTGCCGACCACGGCCCAAAAGACAAGGACTTCCGGCGGTCGGTTTCCGCCGAAGCCGTGGAAGCAGCCGAAAAGGCGGTTCAACTCAGGCCGGATTTTCCCGGCGGCCATTTCCACCTGGCCGTGGCGCAAGGATTCTACGGGGACGCCCGGGGCATGCTCAAAACCCTCTTTCTTGTCCAGCCCATACGGCAATCCCTGGCCGAAGTCATCCGTATCGATCCCGGCTACGAAAAAGGCGGCGCCTATCTGGGGCTCGGACGGCTGTATTTCTTTATTCCCGGCTTTGTGGGCGGCGGATTGGAAAAGGCCGTAGCCAACCTGGAAACGGCCCTGAAATACGGACCGGACCGCTGGATCAACCACCTTTACCTGGCCGAAGCCTATATAAAGGACGGCCGAGGCCAGGAAGCCCGTGCTCTCCTGGACCGGATAATAAAAGGCCCGGCCGAGCCGGGCCTGGAGCCTGAATACGAAGAATGGAAAGGTGAAGCCGAATACTGGCTGCACAAACTCGACGAGGCTGAATCAGACTGACTCCCCTTCAGGGCTGGCAAGCCTTCGGGGAGGCCGCCTTCAGAACACCATTGGAACATAACCGGCCTTTATCAGGCCCGAAATCACTTCGCCCACGTAAACCACTTCCAGTCCCAGTCCTTCCAGTTGGGTGATGGAATCGTCCAGTTCGGCGAAAATTCGGCAGGCCTGGGTTTTCCGTGCCCTGGCGATCTCCCTCGCCGCCCGGCGGACGTTCTCATCTTCCAGCAGCAGTCTTTCGGAGGGACCGAAGAAGACGACCCGCACATCATCCATCCATCCTTCTCGCCCGGCGTTGTCCGCGAACATCAGGCCAGCCTGAACTTTTTCACTGTCCCCGGACGATATGACAATCAATAATTTGGAATTCATCGGCCGTTATTTCCCCTCTGCGGCGGTTCAGAAACCGTCCCGGGTTGTGCCTGGTTTCATTTCATGCGCCTGACACGCACTTCAGTATCAGGGGCGTCTTTCATCAATTCTAACAGTTGCGAAACGTCCGTATCGCCGTAGTGATAAGGATAAAGGATTTTGGGTTTGAAGGCCCGAGCCGCCTCGGCCACCATCTCCGGGGTCATGGTGTAAGGCAGGTTCATGGGCAGAAAAGCGATGTCCACGCCGGTCAACGCCTTCATTTCCGGCGTGTTCTCCGTATCTCCGGCCACATAGACCAGCTTGTCCCCGAAGGTGATGATGTAGCCGTTGCCCCGCCCCTTGGGATGGAAGGGCACCCCTTCCTGCCTCATATTGACGATGTTGTAAGCCGGGACGGCCTTGACAGGCAGCCCCAGGGCCTCGGCGGCATCGCCGTTGCGCATCACCCGCCCGCCCTTGACCGTTTCAGTGCAGGATTCGGTCAGGATGAGTTCAGTCGCGGCAGTCCTCAGCACATTCAGGGCCTCGGGGTCCAGGTGGTCGCGGTGTTCGTGAGTCAGCATTATCAGGTCGGCCTTGGGCATCCGGCTGAAATCGGCCAGGCGGCCGTCCGGGTCGACATAGATGACCTTGCCGCCGAACCTGAACATCAAAGAGCCGTGGCCGATGAAGGTTATTTCCAGGTCTCCGGCGGAAGTCTGGATAACATCCACTTCGTAAGAAGTCTGTGCGGAAGAGGTAAGAGCCGAAAAGGCAACGAAAACACCTGCCAGCAGAATAGCTTTAAACATGTTTATCCCTCCTTGGTAAGGGTCCGTAAACAAGAACGCCGCGAAAACCGTTCTTTATCCGGCCGTCCGGGTGGTCCTGATCATGAACAGGGGCACGGCCGCGGCTGCGGCCAAAGCAGCTCCGGTGAAAAAGGCCGCCTCCGGCCCCCAGGTTTTCCATATCAGCCCGAAGATGATGCTGGCCGGCATGGCGGCCAGGCCGACAACCCCGTGATACGCTCCGAAAGCGGCCCCCCGCTGGTCAGGCCGGGCCAGGTCAGCCACCCAGGCTTTTTCAGCCGGCTCGGTGAAGCCGAAGAAGACGCCGTAGGAGAGAAAAACAACGATCAGTCCCGTTTGGCTTTCCACCAGCCCGAACCCCAGGTAAACAAGCGCGTAGGTGATCCAGCCGCATATTATCATAGTCCGCCGGCCGAGGCGGTCGGACATCCGCCCGCCCAGATAGGTGGTCGTCATCTTGACAAAATGCAACAGCGACCACAGAAGAGCCACCCAGGACACGGGAATTCCGGCTTCGGACAAGCGGAGCAGGAGAAATGCGTCGGTGGAATTGCCCAGGGTGAATATCAGCATGGCCAGGATGAACAGTCTGAAATCACGGTTCAGGAACGACCATCCGCCGCCTCCGCTCCGAAGCGTGGCGTCAGGGGACGTTACAACGGACGGCTCCTTGATCCCCCAGACGACTATGGCCATGACCACCAGGGCGGGCAGCCCGGCCAGAAGAAAGACGTGCCGCAACGTCACGCCATCAAGGGCCAGCAGTCCGGCGGCCAGCAGGGGGCCGGTCACCGCTCCGGCATGGTCCATGGCTCTGTGAAACCCGTAAGCCCGCCCGCGTTCTGTCGGGGCCACGGCATCGGCGATCAAGGCGTCGCGGGGGGAAACTCTCACCCCTTTGCCTGCCCGGTCTATGAAGCGGATGACCGCCACCACCGGCCAGGCCCAGGCCAGACCGATAAGCGGCCTGGCCAGTCCGGCCGCCCCGTACCCGGCCAGCAGAAAAGGCTTGCGGCGGCCGGTCCGGTCGGCCCAGAAACCGGAAAGAATTTTGAACAGGGCCGATGTGGATTCGGCTATTCCTTCAACCACTCCCAGGGCCACGGCTCCACCACCAAGCACGGTGGAAAGAAATACAGGCAGCAACGGGTAGATCATATCGCTGGAAACATCGGTGAAGAAACTGATGAAGCCCAGAGTGATAACGGTCGGCGGAAGTTTTTTCATGCGGGCTCCGGAGAGTAAATGTGGCGAACGTTATCATGAGGCCTGGCGAAAAAACTTTACCAGTGTTTTTATCTTGCCAAAAGGAAGTCCGGAAAACAATATTTTTCCCTGGACCTTATGCCGACCATGGTGCGCCAAACTGTTTCCCGCCGGGTTTTTTTCTGCTACAAAAGACAGAGCATGAAATCGAGTCTCAAAATCGGCGTTTACGCCATGACTTTTCTGGTCGCCCTTGGCCTCACCGCGTACCTGACTACCTGGTATATCGTCCGGGGCCAGCCCGAGGTCCAGGTCCCCGATCTGACCGGCCGGGATGCTGTGGCCGCTTTGAAGGCCCTCTCCGATCTGGGGTTGAATCTCAAAGTCCGCGGGTTCGCCTTCAGCGATCAGATTCCCCAGGACCACATCGTCGGCCAGGAACCGGAGGCCGGGGCGAAAATCAAGCGGGACAGGGAAGTCAAGGTTACTCTTTCCAAAGGCAACGCCATTGTGCGCCTGCCCGATCTCAGGGGACTGCCTCTGACCCAGGCTGAAGGCATTCTGGAGCAGGCCCGCCTGCTTCCGGGGCTAATAAGCCGGGCGTACGATTCCGGGCCGGAACAGGGCCGGGATCATGTCCTGGAACAGCAGCCCGCACCGTTAACCCCGGTGAAAGCCGGGGCAAAGGTCAACCTTCTGCTCAGCCTGGGACCCCGCCCGGATTATCTGGTCATGCCCGACCTTACCGGCCAGAGGTACAGCCTGGCCCTCCTGAATCTGGAAAACGCCGGCTTGGAAATGGGGACACTGGTATCATCCGCAGAGCCGGAACGCCCCATGGAGGTTGTGCTGGACCAGGAACCGGAAGCAGGCAGCCGCGTGGCCAAAGGCGACCGGGTCGGTCTGACCGTAAATCGTCAGGGACCGGGGCAGGACCGGGATTATCGTTTCCATCTGCTTGAATACGCCGTGCCTTTCGGACTTCTGCGCCGGGAAATCAAAGTCCGGGTGGCTTTCGGTCCATACCTGATAGACCTTTACGAGGAATGGCAACAACCTGGCGAACTCATCCGGCTGGCCCCTCTGCTCAAAGGCCCACTGCGCTGCCAGATTTTTGAAGACGGACAGGAAACAGCCCCTGACGGGGAAAATCCTCAGGGCTGACAATTTTATTGCAAGGAGTTTCCAATGATTAAAATTTCTCCATCCATACTTTCGGCCGACTTCGCCCGCCTGGGCGATGAGATCAAGGCCATTACCGATGCCGGCGCCGACTATATCCACGTGGATGTCATGGACGGGCACTTCGTCCCCAACCTGACCATCGGGCCGCTGGTGGTCGAAGCCGTCCGCAAGGTCACTCATCTGCCTCTGGACGTGCACCTGATGATCGACAACCCCGACCAGTACATCGGGACCTTCGCCTCGGCCGGAGCGGACATACTGACCGTGCATGTGGAAGTCCTGCCTCACCTGCACCGGACCATTCAGGCCATGCGCGAGAAAGGCCTCAAGCCGGGGGTGGTCCTCAACCCGTCAACGCCGCTCTGCACCCTGGACCACGTCCTGGCCGAACTGGACATGGTGCTGATAATGAGCGTCAATCCGGGTTTCGGAGGCCAGTCCTTCATTCCGGATAGCCTGAACAAGCTGCGCCGCCTGCGGGCCATGATCGAGGAGCAAGGCCTGGACGTAGACATTGAACTCGACGGCGGAGTGAAAGTGGAGAACACGGCCGAAGTCGTGGCCGCCGGGGCCAACGTGCTGGTTTCCGGCTCAGGCATCTTCAATACCCCCGACTACAAGGCCACCATTGACCGAATGAGGGCCGCCGCCGCAGAGGCCGGAAAATAACCGTCCTTGACACCGGACCGACTTTCTGCTTTTTATGCTGAAGTTTAACCGAAACCAGGCGGTCCCCGTGACCGCTTCAGATTATACAGAGAGGGAAATGGGGAAAGCCATTGGGGGCTGCTCCACAAAAAACACAATGAACGTGCCCGTCTACTCGCCCAGCGAACTGCTTGACAGAATCAACGATCTGCGCAGACCCTGGCATAAAAACTATTTGGCCATGTACTCCTCCGTCTGGAAAGGCATCGTCACCGACCCCGTGCTGATGGCCGTGCCGGTCGACGACCACCTGGTCCACCGGTCCGACGGAGTTTTTGAAGTCTTCAAATGCCTCAACGGGAAGGCTTACCGCCTGGCCGCCCATCTGGAGCGCCTCCAGCGTTCGGCCGCCGCCCTTGGTCTCAAGATGCCCGAAGAGTTTCCCGGCATGGTGGACATCATCAAGGCCGCCGTCCAGGCCGGCGGCGTGCGGGACGTCATCATCCGCCTCATGATATCCCGAGGTCCGGGCGGTTTTTCGACCAATCCCTACGAATGCCCGGCCAGCCACCTTTATGTGCTGATTTACAAAATAAAGACCCCGGCCAAGGAAGAATACGAGAACGGCGTGGAGATCATCTCTTCCGAAGTCCCGGTCAAGACCGCCTTTTTCGCCAACATCAAGTCTTGCAACTACTTGCCCAACGTTTTGGTCAAGAAAGAAGCCAAGGACGCAGGAGTCGATTTTGCCGTGACCTGGGATGAAGAAGGCTTTCTGGCGGAAGGCTCCACGGAGAATATCATCCTGGTCTCCCCGGAACGCGAAATGCTCATTCCTTCTTTTGACCGGGTTTTGAGGGGCACCACCGTTCTGCGGGTGGCCGAACTGGCCCAAGTCCTGGTTGACGAAGGAATGCTGACCGCCGTCCGGACGGCCCAGATCGATCGCCAGACGGCCCGGGCCTGCCCGGAAGCCATGCTCTGCGGCACATCCCTGGATGTTCTGCCGGTGGCTAAATGGGACGGACGCCCTGTCGGGGACGGACGACCGGGGCAGGTAGCCCGCCGGTTGCTGGAACTGCTGCGCGAGGATGTGGCCAAAAACGAGGACATGCTCACGCCCATGTTCGACTGACACAGATATTTCGGCCGACAAATCAAAACCCCGCCACTATCGGCGGGGTTTTGGTTTTCTCAATATAGTATCTGCCGCCCGTTTTTTACCCGGCCAGGGGCAGCTATCTCCGGGCTGATAATAATCCGGTCAGGCTCCGACGGAGACGGTTTCGGGGAGAGTGCTGCCGCCGTCTATGACCACCTGAGTGCCGGTGATATAGCTTGATTCATCCGACGACAGGAAGGCCGCCAGTTCTCCGATTTCCCGGATGTCGCCCAGGCGTCCCAGGGGCACGCCGCCGGCTATGCCAGCGATGACGGAGTCCGGATTGTCCGGGGCCGATTCCTTGGCTATCTGCTCCGCCATGGGCGTCATGATGTAACCCGGACAGATGGCGTTGCAGGTGATCCCGTATTTGGCCACTTCACGGGCCAAAGCCTTGTTGAAACCCCAAAGGGCCGCCTTGGTCGTCGCATACGCCGTCTCTCCCTCGTCCGCCACTATCGGACCGGTCACGGAAGACATGATGACCACACGCCCGTATTTGTTCTCGATCATGTTGGGCAGAACAGACTTGGTGCAGTTCCAGACGCCCTTGATGTTGACATCGAAATGGAAGTCGCGGACCTCGTCGCTAATATCCAGAAAATTGCCCAGCCTGATGACGCCGGCGTTGTTGCAGAGAATGTCTATCTTTCCCTGAGCTTCCACCAGGGCTGACGCCGCTTTACGGCAGTCTTCGAAACTGGTCACGTTCACTTTGAAGGCACTGGCTTTCAGGCCTTCCGCTTCAATGGATTTCGCCGTCTCGAAAACCCGCTCGGATACGTCCCACAAGGCCACATGCGCCCCGTGTGACGCCAGCACCCTGGCGATCCCTTCGCCGTTTCCCATGGCCGCGCCAGTGACTACCGCCACTCTTCCATCTAATTTTCCCATGTTGCTGTTCTCCTTTTGAAAGGTTCCGGTGTGTGTTGCCCGGCTATGGACCGCGTCCCGGCGCAGTCAAGGCCGGATAGTCGGTAGAGCGCGGGATCAAAGGCAATGGACCCTATGCAGGCACGCCGCCAGCCGGGCGAAGACAGCCGGGTAGTCGCTGGCGGTCTTCTGAATCCCCCCGGAATCATATCTCCCGCCGTACCCGGTATCTTGCGGCTGATCGCCTTGAAATAAGCGCTCTCGTCAATGCTGTCCCGGCCCCGCTGTAAAGTCAGGAGGCCTATAAGGCAGCCAGAGGCAATTCCAGCCAAGATAAACCTGAGGCCCTCAATCCATTTTGTTGACAAGCCCCCAATTACTATCAATAGTGTTGCCTTGCTCAAGAATCGGCTGTTAATTCCATTAACTACTTTCATTAAATGAAAATTGAACTATTTGTCAATTATAAAATAAAATTTACTGTTTTCAGCAAAATATATGACATGTTTTTCGTTTAATAGTGCTTTTGCCTTTTGTACCCTCCATTGCCGGTCCGGTCGGCGGGATTCGTAGAGGCGAAAAGGCGAGATGAAAATTCGCTGCCGGAGCGGCCGGCAGCGAATTGAATGGAGCGCATCCCAGGTGCTTTCGCGGGCAGGGTGGTCATGAAAAGAGGCTACCCTTTCCAGGGTAGCCTCCGGACGCCGCATCTGGGGATACGGCTATACTACTGTCCCGGCGGAAGGGACAGCGGAGGACTTTTCTCTCGCCGGTCCGCCGATCCGAGCCGGCTCGGATGCGGCCTTTTCTCAAATGACATTGGCAAAGAAGACCTCGGGGAGCCACAGGGCCAGCTGTGGAAAGACCATGACCAGAATCAGGCAGATAATCTGGAGAATGACAAAAGGAATTACGGAACGATAGATTATCCCCATTGTTATGCCTGAATCCTTGGGCACGATTCCTCTCATGATAAAGAGATTGTATCCGAAAGGAGGCGTCAGGTAGGCGATCTGACAGTTCAATACGTAGAGGACGCCGTACCAGACTGGGCTGAACCCCAGGTCCTTGACGATGGGAATGTACAGAGGAGCCACTATCAGCAGCATGGCGGTGTCGTCCAGCACCATCCCCATCAGGAAGAAGCTGAGTTGCATGATAATCATGATACCCCAACGGTTTCCGCCGGCCAGTGAGTTGAGGAACTTCTCGACAATGTGAATGGCTCCAAGGCCGTCGAAGACCGCGCTGAACAGGATGGCGGTCACGAAGATCCAGATGAACATGGAGCTGATCATCATGGTTTCGTCAAGTATCTCCCTCATCATCCCCCAGTTAAGTCTCCTGTTCATAGCCGCCAGAATCAGCGCACCCAAGGCGCCGATAGCCCCGCATTCGATAATGGTAGTCACACCCATGAACAGCAGGCCAAGAACCAGAAAGATCAGAATAAGCGGCGGAACGCCGAAGACGAGGGCATGCAGCTTTTCTCCCCAGCTCGCCCGCTCGTCAACCGGAATCGGAGGTCCCATGCTCGGATTAAGGGCGCAGCGGATGCCTATGTAGACAATATAGAGGGTGGCCAGAATCAATCCAGGTATGGCACCGGCCAGCCACAACTGGCCGATTGAAACCTTGGCTATCATGCCGTAAAGAATAAAAACGATGCTGGGCGGAATCAGAAAACCCAGTGCGCCGCCAGCCTGAACCAGCCCGGTGACCATCCGTTTATTGTAGCCTCTTTTCAGCATGGAGGGCAGGGCGATGGTGCCGGCGGTTACGGTCCCGGCCGCGCTTTCCCCAGACATGGTGGCGATCAGGGCGCACAATCCGACAGTGCCCATACCCAGCCCGCCTTTGACTCGTCCCATCCAGATATATATGGCGTGAAAGAGTTTGTCGGCCATGCCTGATTTCTGCAGTGTCAGCCCCATGAAGACAAAAAGAGGGATAACCAGCAGGGGGGACCATTTCATAAAGCTGTAGCCCGCGATGAAGGGCATGTCTTCGCCGCCCAGGCCCCATAAAAACAGGGCGGCTATTGTTCCGACGCCGCCGATTACGGCGAATATTTCACGTCCGGTCAGCAGGAGAAGCAGCATGGACGTGAACATGAAAAAAGCTATCATTTCCACGCTCATACCAATGACCTCCCGGTGATGACCATGTACAGATCACGAATGAAAAAGGAAAGTGCCTGCAACAGCAGCAGCCCGCCACCGACCAGGGTCACTATCTCAATGGGAGCCAAGGGCGGCGCCCACTGGCTCATTGAATGCTGTTTGAACTTGAGCGCGTAGTTGACGATGTGAAAACCGCCGACCATGAAAGTCGTCAAATACGCGGCCATCAATGGAAAGGTCAGAACATCAACCAGCGCCCGCCTGCGTGGAGACCACTTGGAATAGATGACATCCATGCGGACGTGCCCTCCGTGTAAAAGAGTAAACGGGCCGCCGATAAGAAAATAGAACCCGAAAACCATGGCTGCCATTTCCGTCGACCAGACTGTTGGGCTGTTGAAAAGGTATCTGCTGACAACCTCATACATGAGTATTCCAATCAGGACGAAAATCGACAAGCGCGTGAGCCGTCCCAACTGGTGACTGACAAAATCGATTGTCAGACATATTTTTCTTAGTAGATCTACCATCAGGAGCATTCCCCTACTACCGCGCCCGGGGCGGGTCTTTTCGTTTTCTGTCCAGGTGGGTCGCCGGCTCGCAACCCACGGCCCTCAAATAACCGCACAGCAGGAAATCCCACGGCCGCAATCAAGTTACCGGTTACAGGTTTAAAAATATGGTGGCCGAGGGCGATCCTCCAGTTAGGCCGGAGGGCCGCCCTCTCTTCGGGTCAATTCAGCCTGCGGGAAACAAGCTGAAAGCCTTTCAGTTGCCGATTATCATTCGTCGCCGCACCGGTACCAGCCCAGCTCGGAGACTTCCTTGTTATAGTCGCGGTAAATCTGGACCAGTTTGGCGCAGCGTTCGCTGGTTTTGGCTATCTCGTCGTAACGCTTGTCCTGGCTGGCCTTGATTTTATTCCAATCCTCTTCAGGCAGGGTCGTCATCTTGAAATACTTGCGGTGCTTGGGTTCATCGTCATAGTAGTAAAGGATGGCCCGCAAGCCGCCGGCTTTGAGGCCCATGGTCACCAAGTCCTGCAAGTCCTTGGGCATCTTGTTCCAGGCCTTTTCGTTCGCAATCCAGTGAGTCAGGGTGCAGCCGCTGATACGGTTGCTCAGCATGTATGGGAAGACTTCATACCAACTGTTGGAGTAAGCCTCCTTGGCCCCGCACCAGGCCAGGGCGTCGACGATGCCGGTCTGACCGCTCAGGTAGAACTCGGTTACGGGTACGTTGACAGCCACCGCTCCGGCCTCGATAAAAGGAGTGGCCACGATGCGGTCGGTGCTTATCTTCAAGCCTTTGAAATCCTCGTAGGTGTTGATGGGTTTGGTGCTGAAGATGTGCAGGGGATCGGTCGTCTTTATACCCACAACCTTGATGCCGCCCAGTTCTTCATAAGCCGCGTTGTAAATTTCCTTCATACCGCGGTTCCAATAGATGTTGTGGATTTCCACAGGGCTTGCCCAGCCGAACGGCGGCCAGCCGTCCAGGGAGGCTATGTCCACGGGGGAAGCTTCATTGGGGGCCAGGCCATCGATCATATCCAGAGTTCCGCGGCTGACCGCCTGCAGCATCTGGTCGTCGGACATCAATTCGCCGGAGCTGTAAAGCTCGAATTTTATTCTTCCGCCGGAAGCGGCTTCGATTTCGTCCAGCATGGGACGAACCAGGCGGTTTGTCTCAGCCGGAGCATGGACAGTCTGAACGCGCCACGTGAATTCAGCCTTTTTTTCTTCCGCAGCGGCGCTGGAAACACCCATGGTCACTGCAAATGTTGCCACCAAAGCGACCAGAAGGATATTTTTCAATGTTATTTTCATCTGTTATCTCCTTGATTGATTCATAGATGATTATTGATACCAACTGTCTCACCTGATAAATGCCGCTTAAGACAGTGCTCCGGCTTCTTCGACGTTCACCTCCCTCTTATTATTTGTTTAAACGGTCTGCATCTGCGCCTCAGTTTGCCGCCTCACCCCAAAGATCTGGATAAGCGCAGATGAAAACCGGGCTCAAGCATGCCGTTAGCCTTACCGGCAGCTCCCCCTCCAGTCATCTAGGCTCCGACGGAGACGGTTTCGGGGAGAGTGCTGCCGCCGTCTATGACCACCTGAGTGCCGGTGATATAGCTTGATTCATCCGACGACAGGAAGGCCGCCAGCTCGCCGATTTCCCGGATGTCGCCCAGGCGTCCCAGGGGTACGCCGCCAGCGATGCCAGCGATGACGGAGTCCGGATTGTCCGGGGCCGATTCCTTGGCTATCTGCTCCGCCATGGGCGTCATGATGTAACCCGGACAGATGGCGTTGCAGGTGATCCCGTATTTGGCCACTTCACGGGCCAAAGCCTTGTTGAAACCCCAAAGGGCCGCCTTGGTCGTCGCATACGCCGTCTCTCCCTCGTCCGCCACTATCGGACCGGTCACGGAAGACATGATGACCACACGCCCGTATTTGTTCTCGATCATGTTGGGCAGAACAGACTTGGTGCAGTTCCAGACGCCCTTGATGTTGACATCGAAATGGAAGTCGCGGACCTCGTCGCTCATATCCAGAAAATTGCCCAGCCTGATGACGCCGGCGTTGTTGCAGAGAATGTCTATCTTTCCCTGAGCTTCCACCAGGGCTGACGCCGCTTTACGGCAGTCTTCGAAACTGGTCACGTTCACTTTGAAGGCACTGGCTTTCAGGCCTTCCGCTTCAATGGATTTCGCCGTCTCGAAAACCCGCTCGGATACGTCCCACAAGGCCACATGCGCCCCGTGTGACGCCAGCACCCTGGCGATCCCTTCGCCGTTTCCCATGGCCGCGCCAGTGACTACCGCCACTCTTCCGTCTAATTTTCCCATGCTCTAATTCTCCTCGGGATTATTGTGAGTTAATCACCTTGCCAATAGGCGCCCCGAATAGGCTGCGCTATCATAAACTTTTGATAAATTTGAGATAATAGGTTATGAATTTTGCAAAAACCTCCCCATTTCCCGAAAAGGCCCAAAGAACCGGCCGGTTTCGGGATAAAGCTCCACTACGATGTCTGTTTCAAGCACCGGGCGGGAAAAGCAGAACGCTCTCCACAATCCAGGTAGAGTCGAACACCTTACGCGAGTAGATAAATTTTCAGGATTAAGGTTTGAGTTGTCTGGCCCTATGGGATTGGACCAGTAGCCTGGACTCCCTTTAGCCTATTTTAGGGTATATCATCATGCTGATGATTATGTCAAATATAAAATTGTTTTTTTATCTAACCAGTAATTTTGTGGCCACTAATTAAGTATTGGGTCAATAATGGCCCATATGCTCACTTGATATTGCAGGGCAATTGCAAAGAGTTTCCGCGGGTTGTTTTGTTTTGGCCGAGATTTGAGATTTGTCAGCGGCCGATGCGGCAATCCGGCAGGGGCAGACGGAGATGGAGCGAGGCATAAAAAAACCGCCCAGGGAAAGGCGGTTTTCAAAATCTGTTTATGGTCGGGACGACTGGATTTGAACCAGCGACCCCAGCGTCCCGAACGCTGTGCTCTACCAGGCTGAGCCACGTCCCGACAAAGGCCAATAATAGACACCTGGTTCGCTTTTGACAAGAGAAAAAAGCGGCAAAATAAAGCGAAGCCCTGTGCCGGCGTCATAGAGGAAGGCAGAAGGGAAAAGCGGGCCGGAACCTCTCATATTTCCACCAGGTCAAGACTGAATTCGAAGCTGCCCTTCTGGCCGGGTTCCAGACGCAGAGGCAGGAAAAAATGCAGATTGGTGCCCTGATAGGTCTTTTCGAAACCTTCTTCCGACATGGAAACGGTCATGAGCGGGAAAAAGGCCAGGGATATCGGCCGGTCGAAGGTGAAGGAGGCCTTCAGGCCGTCACCGCCGTTGACCAGATCGAACCTGCTCAGATTGTCCTCCCGTCCGGTTTCATAAACTTCGCGGCGGCGTCCTGTTTCGGGGACCATGAGGAACCGTTTCTCATCCTGGTCGGAATAGAGCATCAGGTTGAATTCGCTGGCGTAGACTGCTTCAATAGTCTCCTGACCCGTATTGGCGAAAGTATAAGCCGCCTTGATCCGCGAATCGAGACCGACCTTGACGGTTTTGGTCAGAGAGAGCGGGCGGCCGGACACGTGGCCGTCATGGGCCAGTTCGACCAGGGCTTCATCCGCCGAGGACTGAGTTCTGACAATCCGGTAAAGGGCCTGCCGGAAGTCGCCCAATTCGTTGGCCCGGCAATCGAAAAGGTTTTCCGGGGCGGGAAGAACATCGAAAAAATGGTCCAGCAGGCTGGTCCTGGTATAGGGGTCGTACACCAGATAACGGTCCAGGCCCTCTTCCTTGGCCCTGACCTGGTCATGGATGGAGGCAAAATCCTGCCCGCCGCCCTGGCGTTCGGCCAGGGCCCGCAACTGACGGTGGTAGGCTTCGTGACGGCGGGTCAGGGTGTCGGAGAGATTGATGACCCGGCCGAGGTGGCTGATATCGAACAAGCTGCCTCCGGGGGAGGGGTTGAAGCCCAGGCCGAGGTTCGGAGTCAGGACGACGACCTCGTCCAGTCCGTCCTTGTCATGGTCGAAGCGCAGCAGTTCTATCCCGCCGGAGCCGTTGTTCAATAATTTTCGGGCCAGAATCAGATTCTCATGTATGGCCCGGCGCAGATGCCCCAGATAGAGACCGCCGAAGACACCGTGCCAGTAAGCGCAATTGCACTGAGCTTTCCAGACGTGGTTGCGGGCGGCTTCGTTGTCGGCGCTGCGGGCGCTCATGAAAAGCATCTTCTTGTGCATGCGGTTGGTTTCATCATACTTGACCAGGAAATTATCCCAGACGCCGCCCCGGACAAAGGGACGCCAGGCATCCCACCGGTTTTCATTTTTCAGCGTCTGTATGACATCTTCCAGGGCTTCGCCCTTGTGGGAAGGCAACGCCCATTCCGTCATTTCCTCATAGGAGGCCTGGGGCAGGTAAAGGCGGCCCAGCGGAGCCGATCCGGAGACAAAGTCGCCGGGAGTAACCGTGCGAAGCCAGGATGAATTTTCTTCTATGAGGGTGAAGAAACGGTCCAGCCAGCCTTTCTGAATGACCCATTCGTGGGTGCCCGGCCAGAGGCCGAATTTTTCCCCGTCGTCCCCGTACACCGCCACCTTTTTTCCTGCATCCTCCCATGAACGAAGATGCCAGATGACTTCATCCACCTGCTTGAAGGGGATCATATAGCGCATGATCATGGGGGTGGCCAGCAGGCTCAGGGTGTGGCCTTCCCTTTCCGTCACGTACCGCCCGAATATTTCGTCGTGGTTCAACCCCGCATAATAAAAATGGGTGTCATCCACTACTGTGTAGCGCATATCGGTTCCGGCCAGGGTCAAGGGCAGGCTGGGGTCCCAGATGCGTTCGGTCAGCCAGAAGCCTCTTGGCTTGTAACCGAAACGCTTCAGCAGATAATCGTTCATCATCAGTATCTGGCCGCGGGCGTCCGACTGAGGAATGGTGGCCAGGAGCGGTTCATAAAAGCCGCCGGACAGGGGCTCCACCTGGCCCCGCTGGATCAGTTCCCCCAGCAGGTCCAGGGCGTCCGGTTTGTGGTCTTCCAGCCATTCCAGGAGAGGCCCCGAGAAATGGATTCCACTCCTGACGTTAGGGTGGGCGGCCAGAAGGTCAAGAATCGGCCGGTAGCACTGATCGTGAGCACGCTCAAAGACGACGTCGAAATTTCCGACCGGCTGGTGGCAATGCAGGGCCATGACCAAGTCCATCATCAATCCTCCTTGACGGCAAAGCCCATGACCAGGGCCAGTTTCCTCCAGGCTTCCGCCACTGCGGGCTCCATGGAGTCGGTGAACGGCTGATCCTGAAAAACGTTGAAGAAGGTATTCTGGGCCTCCCAGAGATCCAGCCCAAGCTCCAGATCCTGCATATCGGCCAGGAACTCGGCGGCGTAACCCAGGTCTTCCGCCGTGGGGCGGGTGATAATATGGCCGATCTGGGACAGGAAAAATTCCTTCGCGCTCAACCTGACCGCCGGTTCGTTAAGACTCAGCCCCCATTCCTTGATCTGATCGGTTACGGCCAGCAGTTCTATCCATCTGGCAGGCGAACCGTTTTCGCCCGGAGTAAGCCTCCTGATAAGCTGGTCTCCGGCTATCAGACGGAAAAGGCAGCCCTGAATCTGGGGAACCTGCACGCCGGTCCTGCGCAGCAGGGAAACCACATCCTGATTTGAATCGTAGAACTGCCGGACCCAATCCATGACCCGTGAGTGCAAGGCCAGCAGCAGGGAACGGACCAGGTAATTGCGGGTGTCGGTGATCAGATCGTCAAGGGTAAAACGCACGGCCTGCGGTCGGCGGCGGTGAAAGGTCCTTTCAACCAGGTCCAGAGAGGCGTCTTCCAGGGCGGAGCGTATTTCCCTGGAAACAGCCTCCACATCCAACCCCGGTTCCCGGTCCACCAGGCAGGCCAGCCCAGCTCCGCCGTCATGTACAGCCAGAAACGAGCGGCGGGCCGAATCGGCCGTCCGTTCATCCGTGATTTCAACTTCCCCGAAAAGCGCGACCAGACCGGAAGCGGTCAGCCTGCGCTGGCTCACGGCCTTAGCCCTTTTGGAGACCGGACACTCCGTTTCCCCGTTTTCCAGCCCTACCCTGGCCAGGGCGAAATGGGCGGCCACCTTGGAGGGATCAAGCCTGGCCGGTTCGACCACGCTACGGAAAATTTCGGCTCCGTTCCTGTATTCCGGAACATTGCTTTTGGCTTCGGCCAGGTGTTCCAGCAGGCCGGAACGGAGATTGTTCGATGTCCACGGCTCGGCCAGCTCCATGGCCCTGGCCGCGTATTTCATGTTCTGGACAGGTTCCAGGCCGGAGATGTCGTCAAAGAACCATCCGCAACTGGTGAACATGAACATGGACATGAGTTGTGATTCCATCAGTCTCAGGACTTCGGACTTCTTCTTGCCGTCAAGCGGCCTGGCGGCGTGCCGGTCGAGAAAGGCGTCTCGGGCCTCCTGAGCGGGGTTCAGCAGCACCGAAATATAGTCGTCGCGGGCCGCCCAGGGGTCTTTGAGCAATTCTCCGCCGTGAGCTTCAAAAAGCGAAGCCAGTTCCCCGGCCACCCAGTCGAGCCCCTCCCGAAGGGGTTTCCTCCAAGCTTGATTCCAGCCCGGCTGGCCGCCGACGTGGCAACCGCAATCGGAGCGCCACCGTTCGACGCCGTGGGCGCAGCTCCAGGATGAATTCTCGATTATCCGGACTTCGAATTCGGGCGGGAAGAGGTCGAGGTAGGCGGCGTAATTTATAATCTTCAGATTTTCCGTCCGCTGGATGTGGTCGAAGAGCCAGGCCAGGGCCATTTCGCCGAACTTGGAGTGGTGGCCGTACGACTCGCCGTCGGTCGCCAGGTTAACCAGCAGGGAACGGCCGTTTTCCACGCCAAAGGCGCTTTCTATCCGGCCGAGCAGGGCCGGACCGGAGGTCAGCAGCCTTTCGTAGGCCACAGCCCGTGAGGTGGGGCCGTCATAGAAAAAAATGTCGATGAATTCGTGGCGGGAGTCATCAAAAAACAGACGATACGGCTGCCGGGGGTCAATCCGTCCGCCGGTGACATCTTCCCAAGGGGGAGGATTCTTATCCTTTATGGGCCGGAATTCCTTGGCCTGTTCGGGAGACAGGAGGGTGAACTTGATGCCCTCCCGGGCCATCATCCTGAGACTTTCCGTATCCACGGCCGTTTCCGCCAGCCACATGCCTTCCGGTTTGCGGCCGAACCGGTGCATAAAATCGGCCTTGCCCCAGCGAATCTGAGTCAGTTTGTCCCGTTTTCCGGCCAGAGGCATGATGATATGGTTGTAAACCTGGGCCAGGGCGTTCCCATGCCCGTTCAATCGCACGGCGCTGGACTTGTCGGCGGCGAGAATCTGTTCATAGGTCCAGGGGGAGGCGGTCTGCAGCCAGGAAAGCAGGGTGGGGCCGAAGTTGAAACTCATCAGCTCGTAGTTGTTTTTCAGACTGTTTATGAGCCCTCTGTCGTTCAGAACGCGGGCGCGGGCGTTGGGAGCATAACATTCGCGGGTGATGCGCTCGTTCCAGTCGTGAAAAGGCCGGGCCGAGGGCTGAAGCTCGATGATGCCCAGCCAGGGATTCTCCCTGGGCGGCTGATAGAAGTGGCCGTGCAGGCATAGATACTTTTCTTTCATCTCCTGTTCTTTCTGCGGGCGTCAATGGCCTTTTCGAAAACATCCAGGTATTCCCCGGCTGAACGTTTCCAGGAAAAATCCCGCGCCATGCCTTCCAGCATCATGGCCTTCCAGACCGCGGCATCCTTATGGGCGGCCAGAGCCCTTTCCACTGCCCTTTGCAAGGCCTTAGCCTGAAAGGTCTTGAATTTGAAGCCGGTGCCAGGGTCATGCCCTTCCCGAGGGTCGTTGACCGTATCGTTCAGGCCTCCGGTGGCCCTGACGATGGGGATGGTGCCGTATTTCAGGCTGAACATCTGGGCCAGTCCGCAAGGCTCGTACAGGGACGGCATGAGAAACATGTCGCAACCGGCGATGATCTCGTGAGCCAGAGACGGATCAAAACCGATTTTCAAGCCCACTTTTTCCGGATACTTTTCCTGAAGCTCGTTAAATATCCGCTCGAAGTTTTCCTCGCCCGAGCCCAGAACAATCAGCCCGACATCGTTCTGGAACAGGTCCTCGGCCGCTTCGGCGACCAGGCTGCAACCTTTCTGGGCTGTCAGGCGAGTGACCATGCCGATAACCGGCTTGTCTCTGAGGCTGTCCTTCAAGCCCATCCTTGTCAGCAGATCCTGCTTGCAGATGGATTTACCAGACAGGTCGGCGGGGGAATAGTGGGCGGCCAGGTGTTTGTCCGTGGCCGGATTCCAGACACTGTAATCAACTCCGTTGAGTATGCCGTGGAGTTTTTTCGAGACTACCCTCATCAAGCCGTCAAGGCCGTGGCCGAATTCGGGGGTCTGGACCTCTTCTGCGTAGGTCGGGCTGACGGTTGTGACCGCATTGGCGTAGACGACGCCGGCCTTGAGCAGACTCATCTGGCCGAAGTATTCCAGGCCTTCCAGGGCATAATAACGGTCGGGCAGGCCGATGTTGGCCGTGCGTTCCGGAGGGACCAGACCGAGATAGCCTTGATTGTGGATGGCAAAGACGCCAGCCGTGCGCGGCAGAGTTCCCAGGTCCAGCAGAGGCATGACCAGGCCGGTATGCCAGTCGTTGGCCATGATGACATCCGGGACGAAGCCCACGCTGGAACACATGGCCGGAATCACCCGGGAAAAGAAGATGAACCGCTCCGAGTTGTCGAAATATCCCCCCTGGTGCGTCCCGTACAGGTCGCTTCGGTCGAAAAACTCGTCCCGGCGGATAAAATAAACCGGCAGATCCGGGGCCAGTTCGCCCCGCAGGACCTCGGCGGTCAGGTAAAGATCGCCCAGACGGACGGGTAAGTCCCGAGCCACGACTTCCAGGTCGAGCCCGCTTTCCATTATCTGCCGGTAAGCCGGCATGCAGACAGCCACACGGCAACCCAGTTCCCGCAGAGCCAGGGGCAGACTGCCGGTGACTTCAGCCAGTCCACCGGTCTGGGCGAAAGGAGCCACTTCCGAAGCCGCTATCAGGATTGAAAGAGAGTCAGCAGGCACTTGTACATCTCCTTGCCAGGTTAAAGCGCGTCTGGCCGCGCTTGTATTGTGAGCCCTCAACTGATCGGTCTGACCGATGTTTTCGTTCTCGAAAAGGCCGGGCTGAAAAATGTAACCGCCTATTACATGTTATCGAAAAAGAGGGGGTATTCCAAGGAATGTTCTTCGTCTCGGGCTTGCGCCCCTGTACCGGACGATCAGCCAGGCCGGACAAGACCGGGAATACCGGGTCTTGTCCGGGCCGCCTGATAAAAATCAAATGCCATCCAAGGGCGGCTTGGATTCCGCGCCTTCGGACAAAATGGCCGCTACTTCGCCCAGACCAAGCTCCGCCAGCCGGCCGGGGTCCGGTCGGCCGGATTCCACATCCCAGGCAAAGGCGTCATAAAACGACCGGGCCATGGCGTCCATGTCTATCCTGACGTTCTTGGCCGGACCCACGGTCTGAGGCGGATCGCCGTAAATGCGGGGGTGGGGCTTGAAGTCCCGAATGGGATTAAGGCCTTCCCGGAGATTGAAGGCATGGCGAAGCTGTTCGATACGTTCGCCGATGACCAGGTAGTCGTCCGGTTCGAGGTTCCACCCGGTAGCCGCGTTGAGCCATTCGCAGAGAGGCATGTCGCCGCCCACGGAGGTTCCGAAAAGACATACGCCTGCCCCGTCCATGAGCATTTTGAAGCACGTGTCCACGGCCAGGGCCGGGCCGGTGTCGTAGGTATGGCGCCGCCAATGGGTCATGAGCATGGGGACCTTGTGGGCTTTCTTGAATTTCTTTTCCAGAAGCTGAAGGTCCAGATAGGTATAAGAGGAAACAGTGTGCCGCCCCGGCGTGGGCTCGCAATAGTAGGCCGTGGCCTGCCCTGGATCGAACTTGGGGTCGTGCATGGGGGGTTCGATTCCGCCGCAATGGACAGCCAGCCGGGCCGAGCCCCGGCCGATTATTTCCGCCGCCCGCTTGACTCCATCGGCCAGGATGTCGCCCAGCCCCTCGCGGTTGATGACCATTTCGGTCAGCCTGATGATGGCCTGGGCATCGCCCCAGCGAAGCTCCAGGCCGCCGGTGTCTTCCTGCGTCAGGATGCCTTTTTCGTAGCATTCGAAAGCGAAGGAAACCACAGCTCCGCAGGAAATGGAATCAATGCCGCCCCGGTTGACCATGTCGTTTATCTTGAAGATGGAATGGAGGTCGTCATTGAGCAGCATGGCCCCGAAAGCACAGATGGTCTCATATTCGGGCTTGTGCATCTCCTCTATTTTATGCGGCCCGTCTTCGACCTTGACCATGCCCCCGCATTTGAGCGGGCAGGAATAGCAGCCGTATTTCTTCGTTTCATAAGCGGCGACAGCTCCGGCGCTGGTCTTCTGAACGCGGCTCAGAGGAAAATCGCGGCAGCCCACACCCGCCCAGTTCTTGACCGGGCTGTCCCCTGATTCGCAGCTCAAGGCCGTGAGAGCCGAAGTACCGTATTTGCGGAGCAGCAGCCGGAACAGATCGGCGGGCTGACGCATGTAGACCGGCAAAACCCTGGTGGTCCAGCCGACCAGGCCCAGCAGGCCGTCGCCAAGGGCTTTTTCGGCCCAGGCGAATTTGGTCAGCCTCTGGCTGAATCCCTTGCTCAGTTCGCTGATGCGGGCCTTATCGGCCACGCCCACGCGGCCCCGGCCGGCGGCGACCACGGCCTTGAGTTTTTTGGAACCCATGACCGCGCCCAGGCCGCTGCGGGCGGCGAAGCGTCCGCCGTCATTGGATATGCCCGCCAGATAGCTTAATTTTTCGCCGCTGGGACCTATGCAGGCCACCTGGACCCTTTTGCCCAGGGCTTCCTTCAAAATACTTTCCGTCTCCACGGTATCCCGGCCCCACAAGTCGGAGGCGTCGCGGATTTCCGCGGTTTTTTCGTCCAGATAAAGATAGACCGGCTTGGCGCTGGCTCCGTGGATGAAAATCGCGTCCACTCCGCAGCGTTTGAGAGACGGAGAAAAGTATCCGCCGCAATTGGCGTCGCCCCAGCCGCCGGTGGCCGGGGATTTGCCCACCACCATGAACCGGCCGCTGAAGAGAGAGCCGGTGTCGGTGAGCAATCCGGTGGTGAAACCCAGAATGTTGTCCGGGCCGAGAGGGTCCGCACCGGGCCGGAGCCTGTCCCAGAGGACCTTGGCAGCCAGGCCGACCCCGCTCAGATAGTCGCGGTACCATTCCTCCGGGATGGTTTCGTACTCGACCGAACCATTACCGAGGTTGACGTGGAGAATCTTTCCCCAAAAACCCCGGCCGGACTTAGGTTCTGCATTCTCTCCCATGGGCGGCATCCTTTTCGTTTATCTGTTTTGAGCCAAAGGAAAAAACGGCCAGCCGAATCGGCGGCCCGCTGGAAGGATTCTGTCACAAAATGACCGGCGGGTCAACTATTCACCGCCGAAGAGCATAGACTTGAAATTGTTAAATAACGGCGGCTGGTTCGGTGTGCGGCGGAGCAACGGCCTTATCCCTAAAGGCCACGAGAAACAGAGGGCCGTCGCCTATATTCTTGACCGCGTGCGCCACCCCGGCCGGAATGTGCAGAAGATAGTCGTCCCCGTCCAGCAAAGCCTCGCCCTGGCAGCCGTCTTCCTCCCAGCAGACCAGAGCGCGTGCGCCGAACAGGTGGAGCCATTCATCCGTCTCCGGGTGACGGTGATTGCCCCGGACGTGGCCGGGCTCGGTCCTGACCACATGCAGGCTGGTCAGGTCGCAGTTCGGGGTTTGGCCGGTAAAATCCTGAAAAGGAAAAAAGGCCCAGCCGCGCTCGTCGGCGAAAAGTCTTTGGGAGAGTCTGATGACCTGGACGTTGTTCAATTGCGGCTCCATCATGCTGAATATTTGTGTTATATTTCCTGCATACTACAGCCAGGAGGGGCATGCAAGGTGGAACTCATTCACGGCCTGGAGACCAAGAGACTGAAAGTCATCCCGGATGAACGCGGCCGTCTCATGGAAATGCTGAGGGCTGACGACTCAATTTACGACAAATTCGGCCAGGTTTATCTGTCCACCACTCTGCCCGGAGTGGTCAAGGGCTGGCATTCTCATGCCCGGCAGTCCGACTTCATCACCTGCATCGCGGGCATGATAAAGCTGGTGATTTATGATGACCGGCCGGATTCGCCGACCAGGGGAAAGATTAACGAATTTTTCGTCGGCCAATACAACCCTATGCTGGTCAAGGTCCCATCCGGTCTTTTCCATGGCTGGAAATGCATCAGCGAGGACGAGGCTTACATAATCAACCTGGTCACCGAGCCTTACAATTACGCCGAACCGGATGAACAGCGTCTTGATCCCCATGACAACCACATCCCCTACGACTGGTCCCGCCACGACGGGTGACGGTCGGGTACTGGCCATCAACAGGGGGGCTCTGGGGGATGTGCTGCTCTGCCTGCCTTTTCTGGCCGCCTTGCCGGGATATTTCGGGGGCGCCGGTCTGACCCTGGTCGGCCAAAAGCCCGTCATGGATCTTCTCGGCAACCAGCCGTTTGTTTCCACCGTCATGGACCAGAACACCGCCGCCTGGACAGGTCTTTATCAGGACCCGCCGCTGGCTTCCCAGTCCTGGGCCGAAGGTCTGCTCGGGCATAAGGCTGCTGTTGTCTTCGCCCGCTCCGGCGATGACCCTTTGGCCGCCGGCCTGAAAAGGCTGGGACTGCCTGAAGTGATGACCGCACCGTCCCGCCCGCCCGCAGGACCGCCGGTACATCTGCTGGATCATATCTTCGCTTCGACCGGAGTTGTGCCTTGCTCCGAAACGGTATCGATCCGGCCCACGGATGAGGCGCGGGCCAAGGCCTCCGGCCTGGCCGGGTCATTGGGGCTTGATGGCCGGGACTGGGTGGCTGTCCACCCTGGCAGCGGTTCGCCCCGGAAGAACTGGCCTCTCTCCAACTGGCTGAATCTGGCCGCATTCGTCAAAAAAAAGCTTGGATTGCCGGTAATTTTCATTGCCGGCCCGGCCGAAACCGATCTGGCCCGAAGACTTGAAGAGATGGATATGCCGTTACTTACCGGGCTGGATCTGCCGGTGCTGGCCGCCATGCTGGCCATGGCCAGTATTTATGCGGGCAATGATTCCGGCGTGAGCCATCTGGCCGCGGGCCTGGGTGTTCCCACCCTGGCCGTATTCGGACCAACCGACCCGCGCTGCTGGGCGCCACGCGGCCTTCTAGTCCGCACGGTTGGAGGCGAGGCGGGATGCTGGGCCGAAGAAAGCCAGGCCATTGCGGCCATGGCCGAACTGGTGAAAATAAAGTAAAAAAAAGCCCCGTAGATACGGGGCTTTAACAGGCAGTGTTTTCGATATGGTAGTTGGATCACTAAAGACCCGGAGAGAGACTTAACCCCTGCCCACGCGTTTGGCCCGGCGAGCCATTGCCTTGCGGATGCGGCGCTTGGATTCACGCAGTTTGCGCTTGCGGCGCTCACTGGGTTTCTCGTAAGCTTTTTTGGACTTAAGCTGCTTCAGGAGACCGTCCCGGGCCACTTTGCGCTTCAGAACCTTAATGGCCTGCTCGACGTCGTTGTCTCTTACCGAGACTTCAATACCGGTCGAATTGCTCACGCTCTCTATCACCTACCAATCGTTGTAAAATTGCGGACAAAAAATAATTACTCCCGGAGCTATCGGCTTCCCAATGGTTCCGGGACGCACAGATTCCATAATTTGCCCGCTATACTCAGCAGAGAGTTAATGTAACTGAAACAGCCCAGCATGTCAACAACTTTTGATACCAATTGCCCGACTTTTCAACACAATTGTGTCCGGAGGCAAATAGTGATATCAGTCTAGCCGATAAATATGAAAGGAAGCACGGCTCAACTCACTAGCCCCGAAACGCGGAGATGAAAAAAATACGGCTTATCGGATTTCTGTTGATATTTGCCCTGGTAGTCAATCCTCACACCGTTATGGCCGGAACCAGTCTGAAGGTCGGGATTTACAATTCCAGGCCTATGGTTTTCCAGGAAAAATCGGAAAAGCCCAAGGGCGTCTTTATCGATGTCCTGGAATATATCGCCGCAGAAGAGGGCTGGACCCTGGAGTATGTCCCCGGCACCTGGGGTGAATGCCTGGAGCGTCTGAAAAAGGATGAGATAGCCATACTGCCCGGAATAGCCTTTTCCAAGGAAAGGGCCGAACTCTTCGATTTTTCCGCCCATGCCGTAATCTCGACCTGGGGACAGATTTACACCTCCCGGGTCTCCGGTCTCGAAAGTGTCCTGGACCTTGAAGGCCGGACAGTGGCTGTTCTGAAAGACGATTTTTACGAGACGGAATTCCAGAATCTGCTGGAGGCCGCCGGTATCGAGGCGCACCTTGCTCAAGTCCTCGAATATGACCATGCCTTTCAGATGGTAGCCGACGGGCGGGCTTATGCCTGCGCCGTTGAGCGGCTGAGCGGATTGTCGGCGGAGAAAACCAGGTATAATCTCCAGAAAAGCCCCATCATCTACAGTCCGGGCTCGGTCAGGTTCGGCTTTGCCAAAGGCCGCCACCAGGAAATCAGGGAGATCGTCGACGCTCATCTGAACCTCCTGAAATCCGATCCTGATTCGCTTTATTATCAGTCTCTGGAAAAATGGCTGGGCGGAGCGGCTTCCCATCGCCTGCCGGCATGGTTTGTGTATTTGCTGGTTTTCGGCGGCCTCTTTTTTGTCTCCATCGTAGCTGTCACATTTCTTCTCAAGTCTCAGGTCGAAGCCCGGACCAGGGAACTGGCCGAAAAGAACGAGGAGTTGGAGCAGGAGATCGCCGAACGCCGCCAGGCTGTCAACGCACTTCTATCCAGTGAAGAAAAATACCGTTTGCTGGTGGAGAATCAGACTGATCTGGTGGTCAGACTGGACCTCGAAGGGCGCTTAACTTTCGCCAGTCCATCCTTCTGCAACTGCTTCTCCCTCTTGGACGAGCAAGTCGCGGATTTTGACCTCATGCCCCTGGTTCATGAGGAGGACCGGGGCCTGGTCGAGTCCTCGTTGTTGTCGGTCCTGGACCCCCCTTACACTCACTACGGCGAGTTGAGGATGTCGACCCGGGATGGCTGGCGATGGCTGGGATGGACGAACAACGCGGTTTTCGATCCTTACGGAAGGATAGTCGCCATCACCAGCGTGGGACGGGATATAACGGATCAGCGCAACCTTGAGGCGCAATTGCAGCAGGCCCAGAAGATGGAGGCCATCGGGACGTTGGCCGGGGGCATCGCTCATGATTTCAACAACCTGCTCATGGGGATACAGGGTAATCTGTCCCTGATTCTGCTCAATGCAGACCATAGCCATCCGGACTATGAAAGGCTGAAGAACATCGAGCATCAGGTTGAGAGCGGTTCGGACCTGACCAGCCAACTCCTGGGCTTCGCCCGGCGGGGCCAGTATCTGGTCAGGCCGACCGATATCAACCACCTGATGAACAAGACGGTCAGCATGTTCGGGCGGACGAGGAAGGAGATTCTGATTCGGGAAAATTACTCTCCCGATCTTTGGGCGGCCGAAGTGGACCAGGTTCAGTTGGAACAAGTCCTGCTCAACCTGTATGTCAACGCCTGGCAGGCCATGCCGGAAGGAGGGGAGATCATCGTCGCCACGGAAAACGCCGTCAATTCGGGCGAACCCGGTGGAGTGCCGGGTTTACAGCCTGGACGCTATGTCAGGATATCGGTGACTGATACCGGCATGGGCATGGATGAAGCAACGAGAAAAAGAATCTTCGAGCCGTTCTTCACCACCAAGGAGTTGGGCAGGGGAACCGGTCTGGGATTGGCTTCAGCTTACGGCATAGTCAAGAACCACGGCGGGGCGATTGATGTCCGCAGCGAAAAGGGAAAAGGCAGCACGTTCGAAGTCTATATCCCGGCCACGGACAAGGAGATAGAACGGATAACAGTGGGAGCCGACCAATTGATAAAGGGTCATGGCAGGATACTCCTGGTCGACGACGAGGCGATGGTGCTGGAGGTCGGAGCGGAGATGGCCGCCCTGTTGGGCTACGATGTCCTGACTGCCGCGACGGGAGAAGAGGCCCTAAAGATTTTTCAGGCAAACAGGCATAATCTGGACCTGGTGATTCTGGACATGATAATGCCGAAGATGAGCGGCGGTGAAGTCTTCGACCGTATGAAGCGGATTCGCCCGGATGTAAAGGTGCTTCTGTCCACGGGCTACAGTCTGGGCGATGAAGCCCGGGCGATTCTGCAGAGGGGCTGCCTCGGATTCATCCAGAAACCTTTCAGCCTGAAGAAGTTTTCCGTCAAGATAGACGAGGTTCTCCGCAAATAATAAAACGCCTCCGGACCACTAAGGTCCGAAGGCGCCGCGATGTTTGGAGCGGTCGGCCTAAAGAGCCCGCAGATACTGCAACAGCAGGTTGACGCCGAAGCCCGTGGCCCCGGAAGGGGAACCGGGAACGGCCTTGTCCGACCTGGCCGGACCGGCGATGTCCACATGGGCCCAGGGTGTATCGCCGACGAATTTTTTCAGGAACAACCCACCCAGTATGGTTCCTCCTGTGCGGCCGCCGGAATTCTTGAAATCGGCTACCTCGCTTTTCAGATTTTCGAAATAGTCTTCTATCAGCGGCAGTTCCCAGACCATCTCGCCGGCCTTTTGCCCGGCTTCTTTAAGTCCTTCCACCAACGCAGGGTCGGTGGAGAGGAGTCCGGCGCATTTCTCGCCCAGGGCGACGACACAGGCCCCGGTCAAGGTGGCCAGGTCGATGATGGATGTTGGCTTGAATTCCCGGGCCAGTGTCAGCGCGTCAGCCAGAATCAAACGGCCTTCCGCGTCGGTGTTGGTCACCTCTATGGTCTGGCCCGACATGGATTTGAGCACATCTCCCGGACGGTATGACCGTCCGTCGGGCATGTTCTCGGCCGCCGGAATGACGCCGACAATGTTGACCTTGAGCTTCAGACGGGCCGCGCCGGTGACGGCGGCCAGCACGGCCGCTCCCCCGGCCATATCCGTCTTCATGGTGCTCATGCTGTCCGGGGGCTTGAGGCAGAGCCCGCCGCTGTCGAAAGTGATGGCCTTGCCGACCAGGGCCAGGGGCTTGGCTTTGGCCTGCCCGCCCTTGTATTCCAGAACTATTATGCGGCCGGGGCGTTCGCTGCCCTGAGCCACGCCGAGAAAAGCGCCCATGCTCTTCTTCCCTGCGGCGGCAACATCCAGGACCGAGACCTTGAAACCATGTTCCCCGCCCAGGCGCACGGCTTCTTCGGCCAATGTTTCCGGGTAGACCATATTGGCCGGGCGGTTGACCAGGTCCCTGGCCAAGGCAATGGAATCGGCCGTGATTTCGGCGAAATCCAGAGCGGCCTTGATACCGGTCCGCCCCTGTCCTTCCGCCGAGACAATGGTCACCGCTTCCACCGGCTTTTTCTTATCGTTATCCGAAGTCTTGAGCTCGCCGAACTCGTACTGCCCCAGTCTCGCGCCCAGGGCGGCAGTCTCAGCCAAGGCAGCCGGTAAGGCCTGATTTTCCGGCACAGGCGGGAGAACCAACGCCGCCGACTTGACGCCCAAATCCCTGGACGCCTGGAGCCCCTTGGCCGCGGCGGTGCGGAACTTTTCCAGCTTGAAGTCCTTGGCCGCCCCCAGCCCCACCAGCAGTATCCTCTGCGGACCGGCAGGCAACTCGGGGAAAAGAGTCAGCGTGGCCAGATGCTTGGCGCTGAAATCCCCGGCTTTGAGGCGGGGTCCGATGACCTGTTTCAGCCCGCTGAGCTCGGGTCTGTCTTTCAGGTCGGCCTTGTCTTCCGAAAAAAGAAAGACAATCAGGGCCGGGGCCTTGACCCCGGCCGGATCGGTCTGCTTCCAGATGATTTTCATGGTGAAGAAATCAAGTCTCCTTATTTGGCCATTTTCTTGAGTTCCTCGTCTCTGAGCACCCGGCGCAGGACCTTGCCCACGTTGGAGACGGGTACGGCCTCGCGGAACTCAATTTCACGGGGCCTCTTGTATCCAGCCATTTTTTCCTTGCACCAGTCAAGTATTTCCTCTTCCGAGGCTGTCTCGCCGGGCTTGAGCTGGATAAAGGCTTTGACCCTCTCGCCGCTTTTGGGGTCGGGAACGCCGACAACCGCGGCCAGGGCCACCTTGGGGTTGGTAAAAAGAATGTCCTCGACATCACGGGGGTAGACATTGAAGCCGCCGACCAGAATCATGTCCTTTTTACGGTCGGTTATGGTGATGTAACCGCCCTCGTCAATGTTGGCGATATCGCCGGTCAGGAAGTAGCGGTTGCCGTCTATCATGCGGAAAACGGCGTCGTTTTCTTCCGGCCGGTTCCAGTATCCTTTCATGACCTGAGGCCCGCAGACAGCCAGCTCTCCGTCCTGGCCCTGAGGCAGTTCCGTCAAACCGGTCTCCGTGTCCACGATCTTCACATCCGTGCCCGGCAGCGGGAAACCGATGGTGCCTATCTTGCGGTCTTCGCGGTTGGTCGGATTGGCCGACACAACCGGGGATGTTTCGCTCAAACCGTAGCCTTCGAAGATGACCGCGCCGGTAGCGGCTTCAAACTGGTGAGCCACTTGCGGAGGCAGGGGAGCCCCGCCGGAGAAGCAGCCCATCATGGAGGTGAGGTCATAGTTTTTCAGGTCGCGGTGGTTGGTGAAGGCCACGAAGATGGTCGGAACGGCGGGCATGACCGAGGCCTTGTATTTCTGCAGAGCCTTGAGGACCTCGGTGAACGGCGGATTGCCGGCCCTCGGGTCCGGTATGCAGACCATGCGGCTCCCGGTCAGGCAGGCATGAAGCATACAGACGGTCAGACCGAAGCTGTGGTACCAGGGCAGAACGCCTAAATAGGTATGGAATCCGCCCCGGCGGAACTTTTCGCCCGGTTTGCCGGGTTCGTGAACCAGGTCGGCGTATTCATCCAGGGCCATGGCGTCGTAGACGAAGTTGGAATGAGTCAGGGCCGCGCCCTTGGGCACCCCGGTCGTGCCGCCGGTGTAAATAATAAGGGCCAGATCTTCCGTGGGATTGATGTCCGTCTTGGGCGGTTCCGGCCTGGCCTTGGCCACCACGCTGTCGAACGTGAGGTGACCGGGCTGATGACTGTCTGCCTTGGGTATCTTGCCCAGCAGCCCGCCCAGGAAGCCCTTCAGAGGGGGCAGGTAGGATTTCACGTTGCACACAACCACGGTGTTTACGCCGGTTCCTTTCACGGCTTCGCAGGTGGTGGGGTAGAATGTGGGATGGTCCATGCAGAAAACGGCCTTGGCCCCGCTGTCCTTAAGCTGGTAATTCAGTTCGTTGGCGGTGTAGACGGGATTGCAGGTCACACATACGGCCCCGGCCTTGAGTATGCCGAAAAAAAGGGCCGGGTAGTGAGGCAGGTTGGGCAGGAAAATGGCGACCCGGTCGCCTTTGCCGATGCCCCTTGAGGCCAGAAAGTTGGCCACCCGGTCGGCGGTGTCCTTGACCTGAGCGTAAGTCCTCGTGCCGTCGTTGAAGATGGTGAAGACCTGGTTCGGATATGTCCGCGCAGATTCATCAAGGAGCCAGAAAACGGGTTTTTCGTAACCGGTTACATCATGAGCCGCACTCTTAGGCCATTTGGCCGCAGGCCAAGGTCTGAAAGCCATTTCGCACCCTCCGAATCAGATTTTTTTTGGGAACGGTTCATTATAGCAGGAGATTTACTGCGGGGCAAAGGGAAATTCCCGGAACGATTGAACAAAAGGATTCAAAAGACGCTCGGGGCGCGGATTGCCCGGCCCGCGCCCCGAGTATTGAATCGAAATAGCGGCCACTAACTGTTTTTTTTCAGCTCCTCGTCCCGGAGGACCCGGCGCAGAACCTTGCCCACCACCGAAGTGGGCAGTGAAGAACGGAACTCGACCTGACGCGGCCGCTTGTACCCGGCCATTTTCTCCTTGCACCAGTCCAGGATTTCCTGTTCCGTGGCTGTTACATCCGGCTTGAGCTGAATGAAGGCCTTGACAGCCTCCCCGCTTTTAGGGTCGGGTTTGCCGATAACGGCGGCCTGGGCCACCTTGGGATGCTGGTATAACATCTCTTCCACTTCACGCGGATAAACGTTGAAGCCGCCCACCAGGACCAGATCCTTTTTCCGGTCGGTTATGAGGATGTATCCCTCCTCGTCGATGTGTCCGATATCGCCGGTCAGGAAGTATCTGAGACCGTCAATTTCCCGGAATACGGCGGCGTTATCTTCGGGCTTGTTCCAGTATCCCTGCATGACCTGAGGTCCGCAAATGGCTATTTCACCGTCTTCGCCCCGAGGCAGCTCCGTGGTGCCGGTGTCGGCGTCCAGTATCTTCACGTCCGTTCCCGGCAGGGGATACCCTACGGAACCGAACTTGCGCTGTTTGGTGTTGGTCGGGTTGAGGGTGGCCACCGGGGCGGTTTCGCTCAAGCCGTAACCTTCGAAAATAACCGCCCCGGTCTTGGCTTCAAACTGCTTGGCCACTTCCACCGGCATGGGCGCTCCTCCCGAACCGCAGGAAAGGATGCTGGACAGGTCGAACTTGTCGAGGAGCGGATGATTGGTGAAGGCCACATAGATGGTCGGCACGGCTATTACAACCGTGCATTTGTAACGGGTGACCGCTTGCAGGACCGCCGTAAAGGGTGGGTTGCCCGCTCTGGGGTCCGGTATGCAGACCAGGCGTCCGCCAAGGGAGCAGCTGCCCAGCAGGCAAAGCGTCATGCCGAAGCTGTGGTACCAGGGCAGAACGCCCAGGTACGTGTGAAACCCGCCCGCCCGCAGCCTTTCAGGCGGACCGCCGGACTCATGAGGCACCCGCACCCATTCTTCCACGGAGACAAGGTCGTAAACAAAATTGGAATGGGTCAGGGCCGCGCCCTTGGGCACGCCGGTGGTGCCTCCGGTGTAGATTATCAGGGCGAGATCCTTGTCGGGGTCTATCTGCACTTTGGGCGGCTCGGGCTTGGCCGAAGCCACGGCGTCATCGAACATAATATGGGCCGGGTCCACCTTGTCCGCCTTGGGTATCTTGCCGAGAAGTCCGCCGATAAATCCCTTGAGAGGCGGCAGATAGGACTTGACACTACAGACGACCACGGTCTCCACATCCGTTCCCTTTATGGCCTGAACCGTGGTCGGGTAAAAATGCGGATGGTCCATGCAGAAAACGGCCTTGGCCCCGGCGTCCTTGAGCTGGTAATTCAGTTCGGCGGCCGTGTACATGGGGTTGCAGGTTACGCAGACAGCTCCGGCTTTCAGGATGCCGAAGTAAACGGGCGGATAATGGGGCAGGTTGGGAAGAAAGATGGCCACCCGGTCGCCTTTCTTAATCCCCCTCGAAGCCAGGAAGTTGGCCACCCGGTCGGCCGTCTCCTTAACCTGGGCGAAAGTCCGCTTGCCGTCATTGAAGATGGTGTAGGTCAGATTCGGCCATTGTCGGGCCGCGTCATCAATGATGGAAAAGAGCGGTTTCCGGTATCCGGAGACGTCACGCGCCACACCTTCAGGCCAATTAGCCGCAGACCAGGGACCAATAGCCATGCTCAGCCCTCCATATTTTTTTGATTTTTCTGGAATGTTTATATAATAACAAAATTCGGAGGCATGAGTAAAGAGCGATTCGCGCCTGGCCTCCTGTTTTCAGAAGACAGCGGACTTTTCGAAAGCGAGGATGGATGACGAGAACCAGATTCAGAGTTGAAGGGCTGACGCGCCGGGGCGGGATGGTCTGACTGGGCTGACCTCTGGGTATAAGGAAGGCCCTGGTCAGGGCCTCGGGAGTCAGGAGCCTGGTCTACGATCAGGAAGAAGATTTATTTGAAGTCGCCTATGATCCGGCGGAAACAGACCTGGAAACAATTTTCGGCCGGATCCGCGCTCACGGCCGGAGGTTGAAGCGCGATTACCGGCCGTCCATGGTATCTTCAGCGGACTGATCTTCCAGCAGGTCCTGCAGAGCGGCCGAAGCCCGCTTCACGCTCGTTCGGCCTTCGGCGATGGTTGCTTCCGCCCGGTCGAAGTCGAGCAGGTCCAGGTGGCCCAGGCGGGGCGCCAGAATGACATCGGGCGGATCGCCGGCCATGCGGCTGCGGGTGATGCGGTCCTGCATGACGTTTATGGTGGCTGAAAGCACATCCAGCAGGCCGGGGGGTTGAGGGCTCTGTTCCCCGGCCACGAGGGAAGCAGCTTTTTCCTTGAGGGTGTTTATCCAGCCGAACCAGCGGTCGTCGCCCTCTTTCTCCCTGTAACCGGCCAGAACCTGATCCCCCGCTATCTTGCGAAGGCCGGAATTCTTTGCCGCCTCGGCCCGGGTTTGCCGACGCCCCAGGAGCTGTCCGTTCAGATTGACGGCGATCACGGTCCTGGCGCCCAAGGCCCGGCAGACGGCCACCGGGACAGGATTGACCAATCCTCCGTCGACCAGAACCCTGTCTCCGTCAACCACGGGGGTGAAGATGCCGGGCAGGGAAATGGAAGCCCTGACCGCGTTGAGCAGGGAGCCGCTGGTGAACCAGATCTCCTGGCCGGTGTGGAGGCTGGTGGCCACGGCGGCGAAAGGGAGAGGCAGGTCTTCAATGGCGATTTCTCCGATATTCTGCCGGAAATAGTCCAGGAGCCGCTCGCCTTCCACGAAACCGCCACGAGAGGCCATGTTTATGTCGAGAAACCTGATCATGCTGCGGGTGGTCAGACTCAGGACCCATTTCTCCAGCGCGTCCAGCTTGCCGGTCACATAAAAAGCCCCGACGAGCGCGCCTATGGATGTTCCGCAGACGATATCAGGCTCTATGCCCAGTTCCGCCAGAGCCCGTAAAACGCCTATATGGGCCCAGCCTCGGGCGGAACCGCTGCCCAGGGCCAACCCGATGCGCCTTTCCTTCTTTCCTGCGGTTTCAGCCATGGTCATGACTCCTTGCCCTTGAGATAACAGCCTATTTTACGGCGAGGTGTTTTTTTGTGCAACTTTTTGCTTTCGCCGCAAAAACCAGCCTGCGCACTTGCCTGGTCCCGGCGACTCTGGTAGTTTTGGTGCGAGCTGAACCGGCCGATCATGGCCTGGCCGCCCCGGACCATGGGCGGAGATTCAAGGATGGGTGAAAGAATTGGCAAACTGGTGGCAGAACCTGCCTTACCACATGGATCCGGTGCTTTTCCAGATCGGTTCTTTCCGGGTCCAGTATTACGGCCTCATGTATATAGTGGCCTTCGGGCTGACTTACGCCCTGGTGGTTTACCGGACGAGGACTGAGACCCGGTTCAAGATCAGTCTGGACGACATTAACGGCTTGACCACTTCCATGGTCCTCGGACTGATAATCGGGGCTAGGCTGGGATACGTGCTTTTCTACAACCTGGACTATTACTCCCAGCACCCCTTGCAGGTAATCCTGCCTTTTGATCCGGCCGACGGGTTCGCCTTCACCGGCATAGCCGGGATGTCCTACCACGGCGGTCTTATCGGCGTGGTCATAGCAACCTACCTGTATGTGCGCAAAAGCGAATTCAGCATCTTTACTGTTGGCGACCTCTACGCCCCGGCCGTCCCCCTGGGCTACACCTTCGGCCGGCTGGGCAACTTCATCAACGGTGAACTCTGGGGCAGAGCGACCACTTCACCCATCGGCATGCATTTCCCCCTGGCCCCGGATGAAGCCCTGCGTCACCCGTCCCAGCTTTACGAAGCCTTTTTCGAAGGCATATTCCTGTTTGTAGTTTTCTGGCTGCTGCGCAAGAAAATCCGGCGGCCGGAAGGAGTCTTTCTGAGCCTGTACCTTTTCGGCTACGGCTTCGTCCGTTTCTTCATCGAATTTTTCCGGCAGCCGGATACTCAACTGGGCTTTGTATTCGCCCGGTTCTCCATGGGGCAGGTTCTCTGCGGATTCATGATGCTGGCCGCGGTTGCTCTTTATTTTTACCTGAAAAACCGGGAAGCCTGACCCTGTCGGCCGGATATTCGCCCTTCATTTTTCCGATCGGAAAACTGCCCCCCTCAAGAGCGATGGGGGGGCAGCGGCAACACCCGGAACAGCAAGAACCTTCAGCCGGTTCAGTCCGTGACCATGAGCTTCAGTTTCTCGATGTAATCAGCGTCTTCTTCCGCCATGACCCGGACAACATCCTTGTTCAAAGCGTTTTTGATCGCGCCGAAAATTCCTCTTTTCTTCCGGAAATTCAGCATGAACTCACGGCCTGCGGCCAGGGCCGCGCCTTCGCCGTCGCAGGCTTTCTTTACGAATCCGGTCTGCTCCAGCTCCTGTGCGGTGAAACGGCGGCCGGAATACTGCATCTCCGTGACCAAGGCGTGGGGCATGACCTGACGGGTTAGGGCGACCATACCGGGCAGGAACGGTATGCCCACATCTATCTCCGGAAAACGGGCAAAGCCCTTGTCGGCCCTCATGAAGCGGAAGTCGCAGCAGCAGGCCAGAACCAGGCCGTTGGCGGCGACATGACCGTTGAGCGCGGCCACCACCGGCATGGGATAGGTCAATAGCGTGGTGAAAACCCGGTTCATGCCGTAAAGGAAATCCTTGATGGTCTGGAAATTCCCGGCCGCCTGCTGAGCGGCCAGCCAGTTCAGGTCAATCCCCAGGGACCAGACCTTGGGATCGGCCGAAGTCAGGATCAGCCCGTCAACGGACGGCACGGCCAGCACCGCGGCCAATACGTCCTTCATCGCCCCGGCGAATTCAAGGTTGTGCCTGTTTTCGCCGTTGTTCATTATGACCACGGCGGTGGTCTCTTCCAGGTGCCATTCAACCAGGGACATTTTGCCCCCTCCTTTGGTTCTTTTTTTGTGCCTCTCCGCCCTCCGGTTCTCCGGCGGCGTGTCTATTCCTCTATGGCTCCGCCGATTCTTTTCAGATGCCTCCTGAAAGTATATCCGGGATCGGCGGCGCGCTGATTCAGATACTCTTCAAATTTCAACTGTTCCCGCAGAGTCCGGCCCGACTTTATGGCTTCGGCCTGACGCCTTTCGGTCCGGCTGATGGTCTGAGCAATGGAAAGAACATCTGCCAGGACCCGCCGGGGAACGAAAATGACTCCGTCCCGATCGGCAAAAGCGACATCCTGAGTGGTGACGATGAAACTGCCGAAATAAGCGGAAAGCAGGGCTTCCGGCTCCCGATGGTCGACCCGGCGCGGCCCGGCCGGCCAGGAGCCGTAAGAGAAACAAGGCAGGCCGATGCTCTGCAACTCCTCCGTGTCCCGATGCAGACCCCAGACTATCAGGGCGGACAAACCGTGGGCCTTGGCTTCCAGGACCGTCAGATCGCCGATACAGCCCTCGTCCTTGCGTCCCCCGTTGTCTATGACCAGCACGGCGCCCGGCGGGGCCAAGGCCATGGCCTCCAGAAAAATGTCCACGCTGCCGTAATGCCGCACCGGGACGACGAAACCGGCGACCTTCCTTTCCGGTGTGGCCGGAGCTATGCCCGGCGGGGCTATGCGCAGAAGCAGGCCCAGGCGCACGCAGGCGTCGGCAATGAGCGGCGTGCTCAGAGATTGAAAATCCCGGCTAACTTCCAGACTGCTCATCATCCTGCCTCCCCATTTTGCGAAAGGCCCGCTGGCCGAGGTCTTCCGAATACTGGTGCCAGGGATTCTTGCCGTCGCCTTCCCAGCGGTCCACCACGAAGTGACAGCATTCCGCTCCACGGGGAATAAGCTTTTCCAGTGTCGGAGTGAAGCCGCCGAGCCCGGAATCGTCCAGGGCGTTGATCATGCCTTCGACAAAATAGCGCTGCACCCGGCAGTCAAAGGCCGTGTACCTGTCCTGATGAGGACACCAGAGTATGTCGAATTCGCTCCGCTGGTCCGATTCGATCCAGGGGCGTTCCAGGGAGGCGTAAAGCACGGTGTTGATGCCCGTGACCACATAGGAAATCAGCTCGGTTCTGTCAACGTCTTCGGGAAAATCCGAATCGTCCAGAAACTGGCTCATGGCCTCGTAGCCCGCGCTGTTTATGGCCCGGCGGACGGTGGCCTGTCCTTCGGCCCCAAAGGCTTCCTCCACGGCCTTGAGGATGTTCAGCACAGCCGTGGCCTGCATGGTGCCCCAGGCGAAAAGCACAGCCGGATCGAAATCGGCACGGTCCTGAGAAGCCCGCCGGAAATTTTCCACCGCCTCCTTGTAAGGGAACCCCAGGCGGACCTTTTCGAAACCTTCTTCCTTTCTCTGGCCTTTTGACCACAGGCCTTCGCGGGTCGGGTACTGAGGCTTGGGCACGGTACACCTCCTGGATAAGGTCTTCAGGACTGGAGAGTTTCATCCGCGGCGAATTTTTTGGCGATGAACCTGGTCATCTGGCCGACGACCATGTTCATGATCTCCTCGGGCAGAAAATAACCCGGCGTCTCTTCCGCCAGGCGCCGGACGACTTCGTCCCGGGTCTTTCCGGCATCCCTGGTCCGGGCATAAACCTCTTCCAGCAGCAGTCTGGTCTCGCGGGCCGCAACAATGGATCGGCCGATGAAAAGGCGTCCGTCTTCGCCGGTCAGCGCCCCGTAGTGCTCGGCCAGAAAGACCTCGACATCAAGACCGTCCATCTTTTCCAGACTCTGCTGGTACTGATCGAAATTGGAATTGGCTGCGGTGAAAACCCGGCCGGCGAAAGGTATGCCCCCGGCGTCCGAGGCCGAAAGAACCTTCAGCTCCGGAATGTACACCGCCATGGAGCAGGATGAATGGCCGGGCGTGGCCACGAATCGCAGAGTCAGGTCGCCCAGGGGGACTTCATCTCCGTCATCCATGGGTGATTCGACTTCAATGGTTTCAATTTCCAGGCCCAATTCCCCGGCGCGGCCAGCGGAGCCCTCTCTGGCCAGAAGCATCTGGTTCAGTCCGGCGATGGTCCGGACCACATCCGGGTTGGCCAGCACGTCGCGGGCGCGCCGGGAGGCGGTCACCCGAGCCCAGGGCCATTGACTCTTCAGATAGGGTATGACCCCCACATGGTCGAAATGGGCGTGGTGAATTATCAGCCGGGTGATGAGGCCCGGGTCGAAGCCGAATTCCCTCACCTGAGAAAGGACATCGGGGGCTATGTAAGTCATCCCTCCGCCCAGCAAGGCGTACTCGCCGCCGCCGTCGACCAGATAGACGCAGGATTCCTGGCGGCCCAACAAAGTTATCCGTTCGGTCACTCTGCCCGGTTTGTCCGTAATCATCCTGCGTCACCTCCGTCAGTTTTCTGCGTTTCGTCTTTTTCAGGGCAGCAAGGCCGCAGCTCTCACCGGAGCGCCGTCGCTGCCGGCAATCTTCAGCGGCAGGCAGAGAAAATCAAATCCCGTTACCGGCAACTCTTCCAGTCCGCACAGATTTTCCGCTATGACCAGGCCATGCTCGAAAAAGATGTGATGGATCGGAAGTTCTCGGGAATCAACGGGGTCTACAGAGGCCGTGTCCACGCCGACTCCCTTGAGCCCGAAACCGGTCAGCCAGAGGGCGGCTTCGGGGCTCAGGAAGGGGTAGTCAAGAAAATAACCGTGACTGCCCCACCGTCCGCTCCAACCTGTTCTCAGAAGAACGAAATCCTTTCCGGGCAACAGAGAGGCAAACGGTTCCAGTGCGGCTGTTTCCACCGGACCAGGTCCATCCTGCGGCAGGTCGATCACCAGCCCCGGCCCGAAAAATGTCTCCATGGGCAACCGGTCGAGAGTGGATCCGTCAGTCAGAATATGGGCGGGCGCATCCAGGTGAGTGCCGGTATGGGAATAAAGGCTCAGGAGTTTTTCTCTGAACCCGTCCCGCTCAAGCGTGCCTACATCTTTGAAAGACGGCTGTTCCATGCCCGGAAAGACCGGCATATCCTCTGTCATCATTCGGGTCAGGTCAATTATTCTGGTCACTGCAAGCGTCTCTTTCAGGTTCCTTCAATGGTCGGATATCAGCACCGGCCAGGTTCGGCCGGTAAAGGTTCTGTGGATGTGGTTTTAAGCGATGCTTAATCAGTTTGATAGCCTATGTTGATTGAAGTGTCAATCAGATGCCGAACGGAGGAATCCTCCGGCAAGCTGTCCCCGTGCAGAGGGCGCAGCGTTAAGTTTCGGGTTATGGTGAATATGACAATGGTTGCATTATGAACGAAAGACGTCCCCAGGACAAACCAGTAATCAAACGGCGAGCCCCGGCTTTCTGATATTATATTTCCAGGCTCAAAACAGCAAGGAGAGTCAAGCTTCTCCCGGCTGTTTGGCCTAATCTCCTCCCAGTTTCGACGCACTGATTCCGGAGGTTAGAGATGAAGCAGGGGACAAGGGAAGATTACAAAAAAAGGATTCTCCGGGTGCTGATGCATATCCAGAAGAATCTGGACGAGCCCCTTCCCCTGGAGGAACTGGCCGGTGTGGCCTGTCTTTCCCCCTACCACTTTCACCGGGTCTTCGCCGGTATGGTCGGGGAAGGAGTCAGGGAGCACATCCGCCGCCTGCGGCTGGAACGGGCCGCCTACAACCTGTCCGTAACCAGACGGACCGTAGTCAGGCTCGCCCTCGAAGCCGGGTATGAGACCCACGAGTCCTTCACCCGGGCCTTCAAGGAGATGTTCGGCCTGTCGCCCAGCGCCTACCGCCGGTTCAGGTCAGCGTCGAGACGCAATGAAGCCGCCTCCCTGGTTCATTATGAACCGGCGGGAGGCCTTGAAGACTTTGTACGAAAAGATACCGGAGGAGCTTACATGGAAGTTACCATCAAAAAACTGCCGCCCAGAAGGGTGGTCTTCGTCAGGCACGTGGGGCCTTATGCGGAATGCGGGAAGGCCTGGGACAAGCTTTGCGGCTGGGCCTCATCCAAGGGCTCTTCGGGCCTGATACGATTTGCCTGGGCATCAGTTACGACGACCCGGACATCACTCCACCCGAAAAAATCCGCTACGACGCCTGCCTGACTGTAGGCGAGGACGTGCAAGGAGAAGGCGAGATCGGGCTTCAGGACATCGCCGGGGGCGATTACGCCGTGACCGTGCACCGGGGGCCGTTCAATCTCCTGAACAAGACCTACCACCGGGTCTGCGGCGAATGGATTCCAGCTTCGGGCCGGGAGCTGAGTTCGGCCCCGTGTCTGGAAATCTGTCTCAACGACCCCGAAGTCACGCCGGAAGAAGAGCTTATGGTGGAAGTCTGTCTGCCCCTGGTTTCCCTGGACTGACCGCATAACCCAGCGTCCGGCCGTCTCCTTGTAGAGGCGGCCGGAACTCTTTGGCGCAACAGGATTTACTCGAACAACCTATCGGCTGACAGATGGAATCAGTTGCCGGACGGACCGGCGTCGAGAAACTGCACCACCTTTTCCCGGATGTCGGCGGCCACGGCCTCGGGTTCGCGGGAGGCGTCGATACGGACAATGTTGGGGTCGGTCATGGCGTCAAAGGCAGCCTTGACCATGTTGAGGTAGTCCGACTGTTCGTACCCCTGATTGGTCTGCTCCCCACGGCCGCCGGTTATCCTGCTCCTGCCGACCTCGGTGGGAATTTCCAGCAGAAAGACCAGGTCTGGTTCGGGGAACTCCGCGTTCAGTTCCCGGATATAGCGAGGGTCCAGCCCCAGGGCCGACTGGTAGGCTATGGTGCTGTAAAAATAGCGGTCGATGATGACGATTCGGCCCTCTTCCAGGGCCGGGAGGATTTTCTGCGAGACATTTTCCCTGCGGTCCAGAATGTAGTAGCCCAGTTCCTCTTCGGCAGTGAGGCCCTCCCGTCCCTTGACGGCAATCTCCCGGGCCTTCATCCCCCACGGGCCGGTAGTAGGCTCCTTCAGTTGAACCACCTCGTATCCCCTGGCTTCGAGAGCTTCCCTGAGCCTGAGCACCTGGGTGGTCTTGCCGCCGCCGTCAATACCTTCAAAAGCCAGAAAAACACCGCGTGAGGGGCGGCGGCCAGCGTGGTCCCTGGTCATCAGCGAATGGCGAAAGGCTGCTCGAAACTGGTTTTTTTATCGGAATTGCGGTCGTGCAGCGTGACCTGCAATTTGTAATTCCCGGAAGGCAGCCCTTTTAAATTGAAGGTGAAATACATCATGAACTCGGTATTGAAAGCCCGGCCTTTCATGTCCCAACTGCCGAAATTCTGCTGACCGCCCAGGACCTGGCCTTTTTCATCCACCACCGAAAAATCGGCGGCCACGGCGAAACTGTAAAAATCGCCGGACTTGACCACGGTGTAGCCAACCGGCTCGCAGTAAAGCAGAATAGGATCCACGGCGTCGAAAGCCGCTTCTGTCCTGGGCGTGTACATACCGTAGGCTTCCGGCTGCTCGGTGACGAAGCAGATATTCTGAACGGTCAACGGCGCTTTGTTCCAGACATCAATCAAGGCTTCACGCAGGCCGGCAATGGTTTCCACATAGTCGCCCTTGATGTAGCTGGCGTTGGCCTTGGTCATGGCTGTGGCCGCGTCGGCGCCCCAGGCGGGACCGGCGAACATCAGGGATACGGCGATAAGGGCCAAGGCTGCTTTACGCATGAAAGTCTCCTTTCTCTAACTAAGAGACTGTTGAAATTTTTCAGGCCGCTCCAGACAAGGCGCTACGCGCAATCTCGCGGCCCAGGGCTCTGGCTTCTTCCATGACTTCCGGCCGCCGGTCCACATCGCCGGCCTCATCAACGCCCCTGACCAGCAGTTGCCCCGCCAGTTCCAGATCAAGAACGTCAAAAAAGTATTTTACGGTCAGCAGCAGGCCGTCAAACAGTTTCGAGCCTCTGGTGGCCCCTGCCGAGATTATATATCCCCGCCCCCTTGGCCGGCTAGGTTCTTTTATCACGTACTTGCGGGCCCAGAGGGCCTGGCACCGGTCGATCATAGTCTTGAGCTGGGCGCTGGGGCCATAAAAAAAGACCGGCGATGAAACCACCAGCACCCTCGCCTCCAGAAGGCGGTCATAGAGGCCGGTCATATCGTCCGCGATGCCGCAACGCCCGTCACGGAGACAGTGATAAAGCTCCAGACAGGGCGAAATTTTCATTTCGCGCAGATTCACCCTCTGCGAAACAGCTCCGGCTTCAGCCGCCTCTCTCAGGATCGCATCCAGCAGGCGGTCCGTATTGCCTCCCCGGCGAGGGCTGCCCTGCACGGCAAGAACGCCCCCTTGGCGCAACGGAGCAAGGCCTTCCTCCGGCTTATATCCATCCATGGAACCGGCCATAACTCAACTCCCCGATTAGGATTTCATTTTAACCCAAGCCGCGGCCGCCCGCAAGAAAGACTCTTCCCCGGGCGTCGATAGCTCATTATACGGCCGGGGGAGCCGGTGTTGGAAGCGGGTGTTCCATGTCCGGGTGGCGCCAAATCAAAAGCCCGGCGCAGCGGCCAGGCCTCAGACTGTTGACAAACCCCTTTGTTGTCTTTATCAACCTGACCGGAACCCCCAAAGCCGATTTTCCGGTTTCCCCTTTCTTAGGCGAACATGGACGTTCGCCCCCCGGCGAAGGGCATGGATGCCCGTTCGACGGGTTAAAAAAGGCCGGGGGTTCCAAGGGGACGCGGCCGCTTGGGCGTCCCCTTGGTCTGGCAGGCTTTCGCCTGCACCCGGCTCCGGAGGCTGACGCCTCCGGTTTTATATTCCGTCTTTACGCGGGGGCAGCGACCAGCGGGAGCGCTGGGGGCGGCCAGCCCCCAGAGTTGGTCCAGGCGACAGCCTGGGGTGAAGCATCCCGCCTGTATAGTTGCTCTCGGAGCCTTCTTCTCTTTCAACGGCCTTGGGGGGCTTTGTCAACAAGCTCAAAACGCCGTGGAATACACGGCGTTTTGTGAGCTCATATTATCGGCAACGGCGCTATTTCAAGGTCCGGCGAACCGTCTCGCCTAATTCGCCCAGCGTCTCCACCACGTGGATGCCTGCCTCGCGCATGGCCGCCAGCTTGTCCTCGGCCGTCCCGGATTTGCCGGATATTATCGCTCCGGCATGCCCCATGCGGCGTCCAGGCGGAGCGGTCCGGCCGGCGATGAAACCGAAGACCGGCTTCTTGAACTCGGCCTTGACGTATTCGGCTGCGTCCTCTTCGGCCCGGCCGCCGATTTCTCCGATCATGACCACGGCTTCCGTCCTGTCATCCGCGTTGAACCGGCGCAGGATGTCCAGAAAATTCTGGCCGATAATCGGGTCGCCGCCGATGCCCACGCAGGTGGACTGGCCCAGACCGGCGCGGGTCAACTGGTCCACCACCTCATAAGTAAGTGTCCCGCTGCGGGAAACCACCCCGACGGAACCCTGTTTGTGGATGGGGCCGGGCATGATGCCCAGCTTGGTCTGCCCCGGTGAAATGATTCCCGGACAATTCGGCCCGATTAGGACTGTGCCATGGTCGTTGACAAAATGCTTGACCTTGACCATATCCAGCGTCGGAATGCCTTCGGTGATGCAGACAACCACGCCCAGCCCGGCCGCCGACGCTTCCATAACCGCGTCAGCCGCCCCGGCCGGAGGCACGAAGATCACGCTGGCGTTGGCTCCGGTCTGCTCGACGGCTTCGGCCAGGGTGTCGAATACGGGCACGCCCAGCACTTCCTGGCCGCCTTTGCCCGGCGTCATCCCGGCCACAACCTGAGTTCCATATTCCAGCATGCGCTCCGCATGAAAACGGCCTTCCGAACCCGTGATCCCCTGAACGATAACCTTGGTGTCCTTGTCAACCAGTATACTCATGACTAGTCCCTCACCAGGGCGGCCACTTTTTCCGCCGCTTCCTTCAGATCACCGGCCACGGCGAAAGTCAGGCCGGATTCATCCAGCAGACGCCGCCCTTCTTCCACGTTGGTCCCTTCCAGCCGGATGATTATCGGCACGGAGACCTTTTCCTTGGAGGCGGCCTCGATCACGCCTTTGGCCAGAACATCGCAACGGAGAATGCCGCCGAAGATGTTTATCAGCAGCGCCTTGACCCGCTCGTCGGAGAGTATGATACGGAAGCCGTTGGCGATCATCTCCGCATTGGCTCCGCCGCCGACATCCAGGAAGTTGGCAGGCTCGGCCCCGGCCTGCTTGATAAGGTCCATGGTCGCCATGGCTAGTCCGGCCCCGTTGACCATGGCCCCGATGTTCCCGTCCAGGCGGATGTAATTGAGGCCGTAGCGCCCGGCCTCCAACTCCAGCGGGTCCACCTCGTACGGGTCGGCCAGTTCACCGAGTTCCGGATGACGGAACAGGGCGTTGTCGTCGAAATTTATCTTGGCGTCCAGAGCCAACAACTTGTCATCTTCGGTCAACACCAGAGGATTGATCTCCAGCAGCGAAGCATCCAGCTCGGTAAAAAGCCTGTAAAGATTGGCGAACAGCGACGAACCGGAGCGGAACAGCGCCTGCCCCCAGCCCAGTTTGGCGGCCAGATTGCGGCACTGGAAAGGCAGCAGGCCCGTGCGTGGGTCCACCGCCTCCTTGAAGATCAGTTCCGGAGTTTTTTCGGCCACTTCTTCGATATCCATGCCGCCGGCGGGACTGACCATGAAGACAGGCCGGGCCAGAGTGCGGTCTATGGTCAGGCCGACGTAATACTCGTGCTTGAAAGGATGAGCGGCCTCCACCAGTATCTGCCTGACAATCTGTCCCAGAGGACCTGTCTGGGCGGTCACCAGCGGACGCCCCAGCATGGCTTCCGCCGCGCCGAAAGCCGCATCCGGTCCTTCCACGACCTTGACCCCGCCGCCCTTGCCCCGGCCTCCGGCGTGAATCTGGGCCTTGACAGCCACACGGCCGCCAAGATTGCGGGACATCTCCTTGATTTCAGCGGCTGTCTGAGCCGCGGACCCTTCCGGCACGGGTATGCCGTAGCGCCTGAACAGGGCCTTGGCTTGAAATTCGTGAATTTTCATAGGCTACCCCCTGAACGGTTTTATTAGGAGTGTGACATGGAGATTGAAGGCTTTTTATATAATAGACTCTCTTTCTGGGCAAGCATATTAGTTTGGCCTTGTCAAACAGGTTTTGGCTGGCCGGAAATTATCCCCCCGGCAGGCCGGGTTACGGGATACCCCAAATACCGCCCCCTAGCCTTCAGCCGGGCAACGTCAGCCTGCTTTGTCCCGGTTCGGCCAATGCGCATCCGGAGCTTTTTCTGGGGAAGTTTCTCCCAATAATGTGAAAAGGAACGGGCGGCGTTAGTTTTTTTCTGAAACCCGGAGGGCTTTTGATGCTAAACTGAGGCTATAGAATATGGCTTGGAATATATTCAAAATCCACGACATAAGCCTGAAATGGAAGCTGTTGCTGCCCTTCATCTTCCTGCCGGCCGTCCTTACCCTGGCCCTGGTCGTCTGGGGTATCCACGGTCAGAACAAGATACTGAAGGATGAAGAGGAGAAGCTGCTCAGGCAGAATTACGAGCACTTCCACCAGCGAATGAGGCTGCGCCTGGACGCTTCGCTGGCTCTGGCCGCCATGGTCGCCGCCGACCCTGTCACCCAGAAAGCCATCGCCGAACATGACCGCCAGCCCCTCATGGACAAGTATCTGCCGGTCTATCACCGCATCAGAAATCTTTTCGGCCTCAAGCAGTTCCATTTTCATGTCTACCCCGGTTACTCATTGTTGCGGCTGCACCTGCCGGACCAATACGGGGACGAACTGGCCAGCTACCGCCATACCATCAAGGAAGCCTACGAGACAGGCGGATTGGTCGGCGGCCTGGAATTCGGCGTCACCGGTTTCGGCATCCGTGGAATCGCCCCGGTGTATTATGAAAAACGGCTTGTCGGCAGCGTGGAAATCGGCTCCAGCGTGGAAAGGCCTTTCCTGCTGCAACTGAAAAACGACCTGAACTGTATCTTCAACCTCTACACCCCATCGCCCACCGGCCCTTTCGGGTTCCGGGCCTTGGCCACCACAGCCCCTCTGCGCACCTATCTGAGCGGCGACGCTTATCAAAAGGCCTTTAAAAAAGGCGCAACATCTTTTCAGACCATAAAAAAAGACGGCGTGAACCTCGCCGTGCTGACAGGGCCGGTCCAGGATTTCAAAGGCGAAAACGTGGCCGTCATCGAAATCATCCGCGACCGTTCCGACACCTTGTATCTAATCAAAGTCTACACTCTCTGGATAATAGTGGTCGGACTCTTCTGCCTGCTGCTGGCCCTGGGCTTTGTCTGGCTGGTCTCCAGCCTCTTCCTGGCCCCGGTGGACGCGCTGACCGACCAGGCCCGGAAAATAGCCGCGGGCGAACGCGTTCCCCAGATGGAGGTCATGCACAGGGACGAATTCGGCGTCCTGACCGAAGCCCTCAACACCATGCTGACATCCCTGGAACTCTCCCGCCAGCGTCTGGAAGACCACGCCCATGAACTGGAAGACCGCGTTCAGGAGCGTACGGCCGAACTGGTCCGTTCCGAAGAAAAATTCCGCACCCTGGTGGAAAACATCCCCCTGGTCGTCTACCGCGTTGAACCCGGACTGGTTCGCACCTTTGTCAGTTCCTACATTGAAAAACTCACCGGATGGCCGCCGGAGCTTTCCGTGGGAGACGATTCGATCTGGACGCTCTCCATCCACCCGGATGAGAGGGAAGCCGTCATCGCGGAAACCCGGAGATGCCTGGAACAGGGCCAGGTTTTCCAGATGGAATACCGCCTGCTGGACAATCAGGGCCAGGATGTTCCGGTCATGGCCCATGCCGTGCCCGTGTTGGATGAATCAGGGCGGGCGGCCTATATGGAAGGCTACCTGCTGGACCTGCGCGAAAGAAAAAGACTCAGGGAACAGACCATGCAGGCCGAAGAGCTAAGGACCCTGGGAGAAATCTCCGCCCGGCTGGCTCACGAATTCCGCAACCCCCTTTCCGCCGTGGGGGTTGCGGCCAAAAGACTGGCCAAGATGCTGGACGAAAAAGAGCCGGGTTCCATCTACGCCAATATCCTCACCGAGGAAGTCTCCAAACTGGAACAGATACTGCGCATGATCCTGACCTATATTCAGCCGCTGAGCATAGATACGGAACTTACTGAACCCGGATTGTTCTTCCGTGAAGCGACCGAAAATATCAAGGAACTGTTCCAAGGCAAGGATGTGGATTTCCGCCTGGAAATAGAACCGGATCTGCCGTCCGTGAAAATAGACCGGGACAAGACGGCCAAGGCCCTGCTGAATCTCATCCGCAACGCCGTCTATCAGATACCCTCCCGCGGCAGCCTGACTCTGTGCGTAGCCGCTGTCGGTAATGGACTTTCCGTAAAATTGGTCTATCCGGCCGGGTACCTGGCCGACGACCAGTTGCGCCATTTCTTTTATCCTTTCACTACCGAGGAGGCGGACGCTTCCCTGGTCGACCTGCCCCTGGTCCCGGTCATCATTCATCGCCACAAAGGCATTATCTCCGTTGAGCGGCAGGGTGAAGACCTGGTTGTCGTCCATATGACTCTCCCCCTGGCCTGAGCTGCCTATACCGGGGATCGGGCTGCAAAAAACCTTCCGGCGGCTTTCTTTTTTTGCGGAAAAAATGCTTGACATGCGTGGACTGGCTTGCTAATTTTCGGATGAATGATGATTCATTCATCCGGCGACCGGCAACACGGATGGATAGAATCCGACTACCCGCTTAATTACCTGAATTAGTAAAAGATATCTGACTGCTCGGTCCAACCGGGAGTGACAGGCGAAAACCCGTTCAAGGAAAAACAAACAACCAGACGAGCCGTCCTGTAGCAAGGCTTGAATAAAATTTTATGGGGTGACGAAATGGGCATCAATTTTTTCCGCAGAGATGACAAAGACTTGAAGTTTGTGCTCCAGGAACACTTGGATCTGGACAAAATCCTGGGCTACGAGGCTTACCAGGATTTCTCCCGTGACGACTTCAACATGATCATTGACGAGGGCCTCAAATTCTGCCGCGAAGTCATCGGACCCACCATGCAGGATGGAGACCAGGACGGGGCCAAGTATGTGAACGGACAGGTCAAGACAACCGAGTCCTTCCGTAACGTCTGGAACCAGATGGCCGAAAACGGCTGGATCGCCGCCGCCAAGACCCCCGAATTCGGCGGACAGGGCCTGCCCTTCTCCCTGGGCGGCCTGCTGGCCGAAATGTTCTGCGGCGCCAACATGTCCTTCATGACCTTCCCCGGCCTGGCCGTGGCCAACTCCGCCGTCATTGAAAACTTCGGCACGGAGGAAGACAAGGCTCTCTTCTGCGAAAAGATGAACACCGGCGTCTGGGGCGGCACCATGTGCCTGACCGAGCCGGATGCCGGCTCCGATGTCGGCTACCTGCGCTCCAAGGCCGTCAAGGACCCCGATTCCGACGATCCTCGTATCTACAAGATCGAAGGCACCAAGCGTTTCATTACCTGCGGCGACCACGACCTGACCGAGAACATCATCCACCTGGTTCTGGCCCGGATCGAAGGCGCTCCGCTGGGCACCAAGGGCATCAGCCTTTTCATCGTGCCGAAAGTCTGGGTCAATCCCGACGGCTCCCTGGGCGAACCCAATGATATGGCCTGCTCGGGCATTGAGCACAAGATGGGCATCCACGGCTCCCCCACCTGCACCCTGGAATTCGGCGAGAACGGCAAGTGCCGCGGCATTCTTCTGGGCGAGCCCAACTCCGGCATGGCCAAGATGTTCCAAATGATGAATGAAGCCCGTCTCGGCTGCGGAACCCAGTCCTGCGGCGTGGCCGCGTCGGCTTACGACGCCGCCCGCTTCTACGCCAAGGAACGCGTTCAGGGCCCCCCGTTCACCAACCGCAATTCCGAGCGCGTGCCCATAATCCAGCATGAGGACGTCCGCCGCATGCTTCTGCTTTGCAAATCAGGCACCGAAGCCATGCGGGCCATGATCGCCAAGACCTTCTTTTACATCGACGTGGCCGATCACGACCCGGATGAGGAGACCCGCAAGAAGGCCATGTCTCAGGTCGAACTTTTCACTCCCCTGGTCAAGGCCTACTGTTCCGACTTTTCCTACGACCTTATCACCGAGGCCATGAAGGTCCTGGGCGGCGTGGGCTACTGCCGGGAGTTCCCGGTCGAGCAATACGCCCGCGACGTCAAGATCGTCTCCATCTGGGAAGGCACCAACTACATCCAGTCTCTCGACCTGGTCGGCCGCAAGCTCTCCATGCAGGGCGGCAAGGTCTTCCAGGAATGGATTCAGGGCGTTTTCAACTTCACCAGCGAAAACAAGGAAGATGCCGACCTGGCCGGCGACTTCAAACTGCTTTTCAAGGCCGCTCAGGCCGTGGGCGATTTCGCCATGCGCTACATGCAGTACTTCCAGGGCGGCAAACCGCACCTCATCCCGCTGACCTCGACCCGCTTCCTGAACAGCATGGCCGAAGTCCTGATGGCCCAATTGTTGCTTGAACAGGCCCTCATCGCACGGAAGAGACTGGCCGAAGTGGCCCCGGATTCCAGCGACGGACTCTTCTACCACGGCAAGATTCAGTCGGCCAAATTCTTCGCCCGCAATGTCCTGGTCAACGTCTTCTCAAGACATATGGCCCTGCAGCAGGAAGACACTTCGCCCATAGATATGAAGGAAGAGGCTTTCTAAAAAAGCCGTTTGGCCTATAAAATCCCCCCGGTCGGCCCGGGCCGGTTCCGCAAGGAGCCGCCCGGGTCTTTTTTTGGGCTTTTCAAACTGAGTCTGGACACATTTCCGGGGGCTGCCGCCCCAGCGCGCCCGTTAGCCGCTGCCCCGGTAAAGGCGGCGAAAGACTCCGAAGGCAGGTGCAGAAGACTAATATTCACGTCGTCCGGGGAGAATAAAGATGGAAAGGGGTGAACTTGTTTCGCTGTATTATGATGCTCCAGGCATGGCCTCAGCCAAGGGCAAGCAGGTTTGCGCCTGAAAAGAAAAGCCCCCGCCGGACCTGTCCGGCGGGGGCTTGACTATTAAGAAGCCCCGGCCTTTGGTCGGCCGGAGCGCTGCTGGCTCTTAAGCCTTGAGCTTCTTCATCTCCTCGGTCATGACCGGAACCGCTTCGAAGAGGTCGGCCACGATGCCGTAATCGGCCTTGGCGAAGATGGGAGCTTCGGGGTCCTTGTTGATGGCCACGATGACCTTGGACGAGCTCATGCCGGCCAGGTGCTGGATGGCGCCGGATATGCCGCAGGCGACATACAGGTTCGGACTGACCACTTTGCCGGTCTGGCCGACCTGGTCGCTGTGAGGCCGCCAGCCCGCGTCAACCGCGGAACGGGAAGCGCCGACCGCCGCGCCCATTACACCGGCCAGTTCCTCGAGAATCGTGTAATTCTCGGGGCCCTTCATACCGCGGCCGCCGGAAACGATAATCTCGGCCTCGGTCAGTTCGATCTTGCCGCTGGTGTCTTTCTGAATATCCACGACCTTGGTCTTCATGAGGGACGGGTCCACATTCAGGGGAACCGCCACGACCTCGGCCTTTTTGGATTCATCAGGCTCACCGGTCGGGAAGACGTTCGGGCGGATGGAAGCCATCTGAGGTTCGCCGCCGGGCACGCATTCGCACATGGCTTTGCCTGCATAGATGGGCCTCTTGGCCACCAGCTTCTTGTCGTCGCCGATCTTCAGCTCCATGCAGTCCATGGCCAGTCCGACTTCCAGACGGGCGGCCAGACGGCTGGACAGATCCTTGCCCAGCACGGAGGCGGCCAGGATAAGGACGGCCGGTTTGTGTTCTTCGACCAGTTTGGCCGTGACTTCGGCATAACCGTCGGCCGTATAGTTTTTCATGGCCTCGTCGTCCACGACGAAAACCTTGTCGGCCCCGTAGCAGCCCAGTTTTTCAGCCAGGCCGGTCACTCCAGAACCCAGCAGCACACCCACGGCCTGAGTTCCGGCCTCATCCGCCAAACGACGGGCCGTCCGGGCGGCCTCGTAGGCCACCTTCCTCAGCTCTCCGTCTCTCTCTTCCGCGAAAAACCAAATACATTCTGCCATTTTTACGTCTCCTTCCTGACCGTCGAGCTAAACGATCTTGGCCTCTTCGCGAAGCAGTTTGACCAGTTCGACAACCTTGTCCGCCACGGTTTCACCCGCAATGATCTTGCCGGCCGCACGTTGAGGCGGAGGCGTCAGTTGCAGGATCGTCATTTTGGACTCCAGGGAGACGCCGAGATCAGCAGGACTCTTCTTGTCCATCGGCTTCTTTTTGGCCTTCATGATCCCGGGCAGAGAAGCATAACGGGGCTCGTTCAGCCCCTTCTGGGCCGTGACCAGAGCCGGCAGCGGCATTTCATACACTACCGTCTGGCCCTCGGTGGGCTGGCTGACTTTGACCGAAGACTTGTCCTCGGCGACCTCAACCTTGACGCCCAGGGCCACATGGGGCATTCCCAGGTACTGAGCCAGAGCCTGGCCGACCTGAGCCTGGTCGCCGTCCACGGCGCGCTGGCCGCAGAAGATGATATCCGGGTTTAAATCCTTGACAGCGGCCGCCAACAGTTTGGCCGTGGCCAAAGGCGTCAATGCTTCATCGGTTTCCACATGCACGGCCTTGTCGGCGCCCATGGCCAAAGCGGTCCGCAGAGCTTCCACGGTCCGGGCCGGCCCAACACTGACAACCGTCACGGAGCCACCAAACTTCTCCTTCAGGCGAAGACTCTCCTCCACTCCGAATTCGCAGTAGGGGTTCATAACCCATTTAATATCGCCGGATTCGATCGACTTGTTGTCACCAGCAATCTTAATCTGAGTTTCCGTGTCTGGAACCTGCTTTAGACAAGCAACAATTTCCACAACGTCCTCCTTTCGTAGCCGCCGCCGTCACACGGCTTACCGGCCACTCCATTTTTGAAGTTTTCCGCCCCGGCCAGTCTTTACCTGACGGCTATTCCCCGGATAAAAAACTCGCTGATCTGACGGGCCGCGGTGTCTATGCTGTAATTACGCTTGGAGGAAAGAACCCAGAAGCGGCTCATCTCATCAAGAGCCCCGAACAAAGCCCTCTTCACTATGCCTGGCTCAATATCCTTGCGAATAACACCTTTGGCCTGACCTTCCCGAACCACGTCGCCGATCAAGTTCAGATACTCAAAGAACTTTTCGTTACGGTACTCTTTCATGAACTTGGTCGATTGACGGAGCTCGACCTGAATTATCTCGGCCAGGTCCTTGTTGCTCTCTATCAACGACAGATGAGCACGGGCAAAACACCTGATCTTTTCCAGTGGGTCGGTCTCTTTATCTATTTCGTTTTTAACGTTGTCAATGACTTTTTTCATCTCCTCTTCGAAGAGGTTGATGAGAATGTCGTCTTTGTTCTGGAAATAAAGGTAGATGGTGCCGTCCGCCACACCGGCCTCGCGGGCGATCTCGGAGACCTTGGCCTGAAAAAAGCCCTTGCGGGCGAAGACCCTGATGGCCGCCTCCAGGATGTGTCGGTATTTCTCCGGCTTCTTATTTTTGAGGGTGTTGTTCCCCACGGGATGACCTGCAGCCGTTTTTAGTGAATGACCATTCATTCAATTTCTCCGAAAATAACAAACACCAAATTCACCTGTCAACAATTTTCTCGGACCTTACGGAATTAACAACCTAAAATCAACACAAACAAGCCGAAAATCAAGGCCCGGGAAGCACAAGCTACGCCACCGTGCGGACAAATACAAAGAATATCTCACAAACAGAGGAAAAAGATTTGACAACTCGCCCCCAAAGCTAATAGAATGCTTTTACCGAAAAAATCCATAAAATCTTCAGCGAGAATCCTTCTTGCCGACAAACGTTCACGCCTCCATGCGGGGTTTACCGGGACTCCACAGGTGGCGGGGGTGTTTTCCCTTAACTGCTTAACTATTTAAGGGAAACGAGGAGCAAGACTTTTGTTAGGCCGCCGGAAAAAAGGCAAGGGTTTTTAGACAACTTTGCAGACTTATTAGGAGGTTGTGTATGGGTAAGAAACTTTTGGTTCTTCTTGTGGCTGTTGCGGTGGCACTGACCATCGCCTCCGCCGGCAAAGTCATCGCGGCCGACAATCCCATGGAGGCCTGGAAACCGAAATTCGATCCTTCCACCGCCAAGTACAAAATTATTGTCTCCAATGTCTCACACCCGGCCATCAAGGGCGTCTACACCGGCATCGCCATCCGCGATGAACTCTGGAAACGCACCAACGGCCAGATGTACTTCGATTACCGCCCCTTCTCACAGCTCGGCGGCGAAGTCGAGGTCCTCAACCTTTTACAGACCGGAACCATCCAGGGCATGGCCGTCAGCTCGGTGGCCTCGACCAACCTGGGGCCGCGCATGGGCGTGGTCAACCTGCCCTACCTTATCAACGACTACGAGAAAATGGAAAACTTCGCCAACAACAAGACGATGTTCGGCATCTTTCTCGACGGCATGAAGCACCAGGGCATCATGGGCATCAACGTTTCCAGCTACGGCCAGTACGGCTGGGCCACCACCAAGCCGGTCCGCAATCTGGACGACGCCAAAAAGGTCAAGTTCCGCATCGCCGAGGCCGCGGTCAACAAACTGACCTATCAGGCCTGGGGCCTCAATCCCGTGGTCATGCCCTGGCCCGATGTGCCCGTGGCCCTCAAGCAGGGAGTCATTGAAGGCCTCGACCACACGGCCATCGTCTGCAACCTGACCAAAAAATTCGAGGTCTGCAACTATTTCACCGAGTTGAACTACGCTCAGGGTCTCTTTATCTGGCTCCTCAACGAAGCCTGGTTCAAATCGTTGCCCCCGGATCTGGGCAAAACCCTGCTGGATGTCATGAACGAGCAGTGCACCGAGATGCGCGCCGCCACCAAACAGCAGCAGGCTGAGCAGATCGCCGACGCCACGTCCAAGGGCGTCGAGTTCATCCAGCTTTCCGCCGAGGATATGGAAACTCTGCGTGTCCTGGGCAAACAGGTCCACGACAAATACGCCGGGGAAATCGGCCCGGACTTCCTCAAGGAAGTGCAAGCCTTCATGGGCTTCAAGTAAGAAGCTTCAGACTAACGATCCGGGGGAGCGAACCTCCCCCGGATTAAGCCATTCCCTCATTTCCCGGAGGCCAAACTCATGCTGGGCAGAATTGTAGGCATCCTCGATAAATTCCTCACTTTTTTCGAAAACTGGACTCTGTTCATCGCGGTGATGGCCGGGCTTGTGTCGCTTTTCGTCAATGTAGTCCTCCGTTACGGCTTTAATTACTCCCTGGCCTGGTCCGAGGAACTGATACGGGAAATAATCGTCTACACCACTTTCATAGGGTGCAGCGCCGCGGTCAAAAACCGCAGCATGATAACCATAGACGCCCTGCCCCAGATCATGCCACGGCTGAAAATCCCGCTGACCTTCGTCAGCCACGGAGCCACTCTGGTTTTCGGAAGCATGATCTCTTACCTGGGCTGGCAGATGGCCGCCCTGCAGGTGGCCACGCACCAGAAAACCATCATCCTGGAAATACCCCTGGTGATCCTGTACGCCATCCTGCCCATGATGGGCATCATGATGACCCTGCGTACACTCCAGGTCATCTATATAGATGTAAAAGCACACTTTATGACTTCACCTGAAGAAGAACCGTCCTGAACCGCCAAGGCATTTCTGGTGGATCTGCTGTTTGATGTGACACTTCAAGAATCCAAACAAAGGTTACGGCCGGTATGCAGTTAGAATACGTGATAATCGTTCTGGTTCTCCTGGGCGCCATGGCTACGACGGTCCCGGTCTTCATGTCGCTCTTCTTCACCGCCGTGGTCGGATTCGTCGTCTTCGCCGACCTGCCCATGCTGATGCTGGCTCAGACGCTTTTCCGCAGCATGGACAACTTCGCCCTGGTGGTGGTGCTCTTCTTTGTCCTCTGCGGCAACATCATGACCGCCGGGACAATCGTGGACAAACTCATCAAGGTGGCCAACGCCGTGGTGGGCTGGCTGCCGGGCGGACTAGGCATGGCCGGAGTCCTCGCCTGCGGACTCTTCGGGGCCATCTCCGGCTCCACAGTGGCCACAGTTGTGGCCATCGGCGGCTTCATGATTCCAGCCTTGCTGGATCAGCATTACAGCGAGAGATACACCCTGGGCGTCATGACTTCCGCCCCCATTCTGGGCGTCATCATTCCCCCCTCCATCTCCATGATCCTCTACTCCATGGTCTCAAACTGCTCACTGGAAAAGCTCTTCATGACCGGCTTTGTCCCGGGCATTCTCATCATGGCCGGTTTCTGCATCTATACCTATTATGTCTGCCGCAAAGGCGGCATGACCATGGGGGCAAGACCCAAAGGCCGAGATGTAATGGCCGCCTTCAAGGAAGGATTCTGGGCCCTCATGCTCCCGGTCATCATCTTCGGCGGCATCTTCTCCGGGGCCTTCACCGCCAATGAGGCCGCCGTCGTCGCCTCCGTGTACGCCTTCATCGTCGAAATATTCATCCACCGCAACATGAAATGGAAAAAAGTCTTTCAGGTCACGGTCAATTCGGCCATAACCTCGGCCACCCTGCTCATCATCGTCGCCGGAGCCACCTGTTTCGGACGTTACCTGTCCCTCCGGGGCATTCCGGCCCTGATAACCAACACGGTCGTGGAGCACATCAGCGAACCTTGGATATTCCTGCTGGTCATCAATGTTCTGCTGCTGGTCGTCGGCATGTTCATGGACATAATCTCGGCTACCTTGATCCTGACCCCCATCTTCCTGCCCATACTTTATGAATTCAACATAGACATACTTCATTTCGGACTGCTCATGACGGTCAACCTGGGCATAGGCTATATCACACCGCCGCTGGGGGTATCTCTTTACATAACCGGAGCTCTGGCCAACAGGAATCTGATCTATGTGACGCGTGCGGTCATGCCCTTCCTGATAATTCAGCTCATCATCCTGGCCTTTCTGACCTACTGGCCTGGCCTTGTCCTCTTCCTGCCGGAATTTTTTTACGGGACTCTGGAATAAACCACAAAAAAAGGCCCGTCCGCTTTTCCACGGACGGGCCTCATAGACAACCCTTCGGCGGCTACTCGTGCCTGTGCTTGACCAGCAGCACCGGCACCCGCGACCTGTAAAGAACGTAATTGGTTACGCTGCCCATGTACCAATCCTTGAACTCCGTCATACCGCTCTCGGCAATTATGACCATGTCGAAATCTTCGCTTTGCGCCGTGTAACAGATGAGAGCCCCCGGATTGCCGGTCAGAATTCGTTTCTCATAAGCTATACCGGCCTTCTTGAAATTCTCCGCAGCTTCGGCCAGAGACTTCTCCGACCACTTTCGCTTGGTTTCAATGATGGATTCCTTGTACCCAGGGTCCAGGCCGTGACCGTCAAGGTCCTTCGTGTTTATCACGTTCAGCAGCACGACCTCGAGCGGCATAATCTGGTTCATCCTGACCGCATGCTCTTCGGCCGTCTTCGAGTTGCGGGCGCCATCAACCGGGATCAATACCTTAGCTGGCACGGTCCACCTCCCACGAGTATTCGTTTTTGTTGGAATAAAACCAGATTAACATCAGCCCCCAACCATGGTCAAGGACAAATGCCCCGTCAAACTTGATAAAATCGTTCAATTCACTTGGGCTTCCGCCCGCCGTTGGTCATCAGCGCCTCTACGGGCTCAAGCCCGTAAGGAGTCCCTTCCTCTATGGCCTTCAAAACTGTTCCTCCGCCGGTGAAAAAATAGTACTGAGCGCTGTCCATGGCCGCCAGATACAAACCTGGGCTCAAGTTCTTGAATTCCTGCAGAGTATCGCCGCCACCGTACATTTTCTGGGCCTGCGTGTTCCGGTCGATGGTCCGGTCCAGCTTCTCCGAACCTTCGGTAAAATGAGGGGTAAAACCCATGACCGCGTTGACGAAAATAGTTTTGGCCGTGCCGATGGCCTTTGTGACGCCCGGCGCCTCGAAGGATTCGGGGGCCACATCCACAAAATACCCGTATTCATCACCGGCCTTGAAATCATGGACTGAACGCTTGCGGTATTTGCCTTCCACCCGGCCTTCCAGTGTGTCCGACTCGACAACTATGGGCAACTCCACGATCTTGCCCGCCTGCCGGTCCTGATCCACCAGCTGCCTGGCCGCTTCGATGTCCGAATCGGCCACCCCGGCCACCTTGATGCCGTATTTGGCGCACAGGAAAGTATTGTAGATCACTCCGCCCAGAATCAGGTAATCCACCTTGTTGTATATCTGGTTGAGCGGCCCAATTTTGGTGTCGTATTTGGCTCCTGCCACCACAGCCACAAAAGGCCTTTCCGGGTCCAGAACATGCTTGAGGTTTGTCAGCTCTTTCTGCATCAGAAAGCCCGCAAAGCTGGGCAAGTGCCTGGTAACATCGAAAGTGGACGAGTGCGCCTGCCAGGAGCCGAAGGCGTCGTTGACGAAAACGTCGGCCAGCCCGGCCAGTTGCAGGGCCAGGCGCTCCCTTTTTTCGCCCTTATCCTCTTCTCCCTCGAACCAGCGGGTGTTGGGCAGATAGATGCCGCCCACCCGGTGCTCGTGCAGGTCGCGGATGTGCCAGTTGATGGATGTGTCGATTTCGCGGATGCCCCTTTCCGGGTCGGCCGGAAAGTCCGGCACGGCGAACCGGGTGTGCAGCTTGCGTTCCAGATAGTCAACCACGGCCCGCACGGATGAGTCGTTGCTGACGGTAATCCGGCCGGCCTTGTCCCGAGGGCGGCCTATGTGGGTCATCAGGATGGGACGGCCTCCCCGCTCAACAATGTTGTACAGGGTGCCCAGGGTGGCGTCGATGCGGTAAGGGTCTTTTATCTCGTTCTTCTTGACCACGTTATGGTCAACGCGCACCAGCACCACCTTGTCCCGCAAATCCGCGTCCTGAATCAAAGGAAGCCGCGGATCGATGTCCGGGGTGGTCATAACCTTGCTCCTTGTTTTTCGAAAGGGTTAAAGGACTGGAAACGCCTTGGCGTTCTCCCTGATTATACAGGGATAATTACGAACAGGACAAGATGGTACGGTTGATATTTTGAATTAAGACTGAAGACGGGAAGGACAATCCTTCCGCGAGCATTGTGCGCAGAGGCTGTTCAGGCGGGGACGCCACGTTCCCGTGGGATACACGAAAGCCGTCCCCCTGGACGCATCCAGGCCCCCGGACCCGTCCAGATGCAGCCCCAGGGTCATGTCTGGGCCGAAATGGTCCAGAATGGCCCGGTTGGCCGCCAGAGGCATTTCCGGACAGCCGGGCAAAAGTATTCCCCCGGGCTCCCGGCCGACCGGTTTGAGGTACTGCCGCACCCGGTATTCCAGGAAGCTCAAGGCATCCCGCAGAAGCAGCCGGGATGCGGCCCGCCGGATCTGTTCAGGCCCGGAAAGGTCTTCCTCCAGGCCCAGCGAACACAGGCCGACCACGGCCGGACCGCCCCAGTCCGGGGGCGACCCGGCAAAAAGACTCGCAGGCAGGACTTCGGCCGGATCGACTTCGTCGAAGACTCCGCAGGGATGAAAACGCTTCCCCCATTCGGCCACAAAGGCCTCGGCCCCGGCCCGGCCGCCGCCCGCTTCTTCGGCCACGGCCGCGGGATCGAGGGCGACCGGTATTTGAGTCAGGCTCACCATGAACTTTTGCGCGGCGTCGGCACTTGCTCTAGTTTTCGAACTCCGCCCCGCACCAGGGGCAGAACTTGAAGTCTTTATTGGTCAGAGACTCCCGGCAGGCCGAACACTGCAATTGCAGCTCTTCCGAGCAGTAGGGGCAGAAAACGAAATCCGCCGTAATTGCGGCGCTGTCGGGCGGCAACTTGGCCCAGGCCTCCTGACATTCGTTATCCAGGCAGAGCTTTTCCAGCTTGGCTTTCATATGTCTTTTTCCTCTCCGGGCCGGAACGGCAGCGCGTCCGGGTCCCTTGGCTGTCGCAGCAGAATATAGCAGAGCCGCGGCCGGGGCACAAGGCCGGGCCGCTCAGCGAAACCGCCGGGGGTCCAGGTTATATCCCTTTATTTTGTATCTTATTATACGTTCGGTGGTCTGAAGCAGCCTGGCCGCTTGAGCCATGTTTCCCTTTGTGCTCTTCAGCGCATCCGTAATCAGGTCCTGTTCGACCTTGGCCAGCGTCTCAACCAGAGACCGCGAAATGACCGTCTCGGATTCCTCGGCCGTTTGCAGGGTCAGGGGCAGATGATAGGAATGTATGACCCCTTCGTTGGCCAGAAGCACGCCCCTTTCGATGCAGTTCTCCAGTTCCCTCACATTGCCCGGCCAGTGGTAGGCCATCATGGCGTCAATGGCCGGAGTGGAAAGGCGGCGCACGTCCCGCTTGTGCTTGCGGGCGTATTTTTCCACAAAATGATCGGCCAGAAGCAGGATATCCGTCGGGCGTTCCCGCAATGGCGGCAGAAAGATGGGAAAAACATTGAGGCGGTAATAAAGGTCTTCCCGGAAATCTCCCCCGGACAAGGCTTCTTCCATGTTGCGGTTGGTGGCCGCCACGACCCGCACATCGACTTCCCGAGTGCGCACGTCTCCGACTCTTTCCACTTCCCGTTCCTGCAAGACCCGCAGAAGTTTGGCCTGAGCCTCCAGAGGCACGGAACCGATTTCATCGAGAAAGATGGTCCCGCCGTGGGCCAGTTCGAACTTGCCGGGCTTCTCCCTGGCCGCTCCGGTAAAGGCCCCTTTCGTATGCCCGAACAGTTCGCTTTCCACCAGTGAAGCAGGCAGGGCCGCGCAATTGACCCTGATGAAAGGCCCCTTGGCCCGCGGGCTGTTGTAATGAATAGCCGTGGCTACCAGCTCCTTGCCTGTCCCGGATTCGCCCCGGATGAAAACCGTGGCCGTGGAACCGGAGACCTGGTCGACCAGATAAAAGACTTCCTTCATCTTGTTGGAATTGCCCACAATGCGGCTGGTGGAAAACTTATCGGCCAGAGCCATGGACAGGCGCTCGTTTTCCTGCCTCAAAGCCTGCCGCTCCCGGTTGACCGCCTCCAGCTTGACCGCAGTCCGGGCGATAAGGGAAGCTATGACCGTCAGCAAACGCTGGTCTTCCTCCAGGGAAGCCTCGGAAACGAAAGGCCGGTCCACGGAAAGAGTCCCGATGACCCCGGATTCCGATTTGATCGGCACGCAGATGAAAGCAATATCCTCTTCGCCGTTGCTGCGCCGGGTCTTGGTCCGGTCCAGGAAATTGGGGTCCTCGCTGATGTGCGGCACCACTATGGGTTCGCCCTCGGCCAGAACGCGGCCGGTTATGCCTTCACCCCGGCGGTAACGGGCCCGGCGTATGGCCTCCGAAGACAACCCCCGGGCAGCCTCCACCTGCAGCTCATCCGCCTCGCTGGAAATGATGCTGACCGTGGGACGGAGCATGCCCAGGCGCTGGGTCAGTATATCCAGCACGCCCTCCAGGGCCTGGCGCAGATCCATGGTCCCGGCCACGGCGCTGGCCACTTCGTACAAAGCGGTCAGTTCCTCCGGACTGGCCGGTGAAGGCGTTTCGTTGTTCTTCCGGAGCACCGGTTCCTCCCCTCGCCGCCAAACGCCCGGAGCGGGCGCGGCGCAAATCACTTTCGTGCCACTTTAGCATAAATTGACAAAATTGTAGTTTGTTTTTCCGGGAAAGAAAAGGCCGGCCCCGAATGGAGCCAGCCCAGGTTGTTGACAAAGCCATTTGTTGTTTTTATCAACTCGACCTACATCCCCAAAGCCGATTTTCCGGTTTCCTCTTTTCTTAGGCGAACATGGACGTTCGCCCCCCGTCGAAGGGCACGGATGCCCGTTCGACGGGTTAAAAAAGGCCGGGGGTTCCAAGGGGACGCGGCCGCTTGGGCGCCCCCTTGGTCTGGCAGGCTTTCGCCTGCACCCGGCTCCGGAGGCTGACGCCTCCGGTTTAATTTTTCGACTTTACGCGGGGGCAGCGACCAGCGGGAGCGCTGGGGGCGGCCAGCCCCCAGAGTTGGTCCAGGCGACAGCCTGGGGCGAAGCACCCCGCCTGTATAGTCAGACCCGAAGACGTCTTATCTTCAACTTTCTGTCCTTCTGTTGTTTCCAGAAATGAAAATTATGTCTGACGGCCTTTGGAGGCATTTTGTCATCAAACACGACCGGCCCCGAATGGGGCCGGCCGCCGGATTGGCTTACAGCGCTCTAAGCTATTTCATCTTCTTGGCCAGCTCGGCCGCCAGGGCCTCGGCCTCCTTCTTCCAGGCTGCGCACTCTATCTCCTGATCCTGGTCGCAAGCGCCGGCCGCCACCTGGTCCAGCAGCTCCTTGGCCTCCTGGTATTTTTTCTGGTCCATGTAGACCTCGGCCAGATAAACATGGGACAACCAGCCCTGCGGACCGGACTCAACAGCCGCCAAAAGGTTTTCCTCGGCCTTCTTCTTGTCCCCGCCGAACATGCCCGGCACCTTGAACAGCAACCGCCCCAGCACGCGGTAAGCCCCGCCATGCAGATAGCCCGGGTCCTTGGCGATGACAAAAGCCATCTCTTTCTTGATGGGGTCCACCAGGGAAAGGCTCTTCATCATGCCCTTGACCTGACCGTAGGAGCCGTAATTGACACCCAGCCAGTAATGCCCCTGCACTTCATCAGGGGTGGCTGCTATGGCCTTTTCCGCCGCCGCAATGGCTTCCTCGAAGACGGCTGTTTTGTCGGCCTCGTTTGCGGCCTGCATGCCCACCCTGTACAGGGTCCGCGACAGCTTCCACCAGGCCTCGGACTTGCCGGGATCGGCCGCAACCGCTTCCCGGTAGCTTTCCACGGCCATCAGCGTCTTGGCCGTATCCGAGCGCTGATCCCACCAGGAATCCCCCACCTTGACCAGGCCCTCATAATCAGCCGCCAGGCAGACACCGCAACAGAGCAGCACGAACACGGATACCAGCAAAAGACCAAACAACTTCCTAAGCATTGTCGTTCCTCCTTTATGTGTTTTTTGAGGCTGATTCCCGAAAATCGTTCGAATGAAAACCGTGGCGCGGATTAGCTCCGGCGCTACGGTGCAAGACCGTTTCATCCTGTCCGACTACCGGGCCGCCGACTCAAAAGCAAACGGCCGAGGTTCGGTCATGATGAAAGGCTGTCTGGCCTGCGGGTTGTTCCGGAAGGAAGCCCGATCAACGGAATAAAGAGTCCAACGACCCGGCTTCCGACTTGATGGGCCCGCAAATGTAGGCTGTATCCTCTAGGATGTAGCTCCCCGGCGGTATGGTCCGGCCCGTAAAGTCAGCGCCCTCGCTGACCGCCTGCCTCACCATGGGCTCGTCCACGACCTGAACCGGACTGCACCGGCTACGGCCTAGGCCGCAAAGGCCTTGGCTCCCGCCGTTGCAGACAAGGCGGATACGTTAATATATCCCGCCTTGTTATCGGAGCACCCGTTTCCCCCCGCGCCCCAAGGGTTTCTGGGACGACGAGCCATAATACTGCAAGGCTCTTTGAAAAGCAAACCGGCAGATATGGATTTTTTCCGAAAAAAAACCGGCCCCGCAAGGAGCCGGCAGACTGCTGAAAAACCTCTTTATTGTCTTTATCAACCTGACCTCCACCCCCTATGCCGATTTTCCGGTTTCCCCTTTCTTAGGCGAACATGGACGTTCGCCCCCCGGCGAAGGGCACGGATGCCCGTTCGACGGGTTAAAAAAGGCCGGGGGTTCCAAGGGGACGCGGCCGATTGGGCGTCCCCTTGGTCTGGCAGGCTTTCGCCTGCACCCGGCTCCGGAGGCTGACGCCTCCGGTTTTATTTTTCGACTTTACGCGGGGGCAGCGACCAGCGGGAGCGCTGGGGGCGGCCAGCCCCCAGAGAGGGGTCCAGGCGACAGCCTGGGGTGAAGCATCCCGCCTGTATAGTTGTTCTCGGACCCTTCTTTTCTTTCAACAGCCTTGGGAACCACTTTGTCAACAAACTCACCGGCCCCGCAAGGGGCCGGCAAATGCATGGATAAAAGTAATCTATTTCATCTTTTTGGCCAGTTCGGCTTCCAGGGCCTTGGCCTCCTGCTTCCAGTCGCTGCACTCGGCTTCCTGACCCTGGTCGCAAGCGCCGGCCGCCACCTGGTCCAGCAGGGCCTTGGCCTCCGGGTATTTTTCCTGGTCTATGAATATCTCGGCCAGGTAGACATGGGAGAGCCAGCTTTGCGGACCGTATTTGATGGCAGTCTGGAGGTTCTCCACGGCCTTCGCCTTGTCGCCGCCGAACATGCCCGGCACCTTGAAAAGAAGCCGTCCCAGCACGCGGTAGGCCCCGCCGTACAGATAACCCGGGTCCTTGGCGATGACAAAGCCCATCTCCTTCTTGATGGGGTCCACCAGGGAAAGGCTCTTCATCACGCCCTTGGCCTGGCCGTACAAGCCGTAGTTGACGCCCAGCCAGTAATGGCCGACCACGTCGTCGGGCGCAATGGCAATGGCCTTTTCCGCCGCCGCAATGGCTTCCTCGTGAGCGGCGATCTTGTCTTCATTGGTCTTGGCATGCTGGCCGACCCTGTACAAGGCCCGCGACAACCGCCAGTAGGCATCGAGCTTGGCCGGGTCGGTCTTGATAGCCTCCCGGTAAGTCTCCACGGCCATCAGCGTTTTGGTCATGTCCGCCCGCTGGGCCCACCACGAATCGCCTTCCTTGACCATCGCGTCATAATCAGCCGCCAGACCCACGCCGAAACAGACCAGCACAAACACGGCCGCCAACGAATAAACCACCAACTTCCTGCGCATCACCATTCCTCCTTAATCATTGTTATTGGGGCTGCTTACGGAGAACGTCACATATCAAACATCCGGACGCCGGCGGTCCGCCAGAGGCAGGGGGCAAGGCCGCCCGCGCCGCTGTTTACAGCCGGATACACCGGGGCTTTGTCCGCGCCCGGCGTCTACTCAGGATGATGCATGGAAATGACTTGAGTTTATGATCTTAGCATATTGACACCCCAGAGTGAACATGATAATTATTGGCCGCGACTGGGAGGGATGGCCGAGTGGTTTAAGGCGGCGGTCTTGAAAACCGCTGAGCGAAAGCTCCGTGGGTTCGAATCCTACTCCCTCCGCCAACATGCCTGTCGAGAAACGGAGAGATGGCCGAGTCGGCTGAAGGCGCTCGCCTGCTAAGCGAGTGTAGGGTCAAAAACTCTACCGAGGGTTCGAATCCCTCTCTCTCCGCCATATCATATACTTAGCCCGGCACGAAATGTCGGGCTAAGTCATTTCTGGGGTCAGGCGTATAGGGGGGGCGTATAGGGGGAGGCTAAATTTCCGCCGCTTCCATCCAGTCCGGCAGACCAGCCTTGATTTTTTCTTTCAGTTCCTGGACGTCATCATTTTCCACCATCCCCTGTTCAACCAAGAACTGGTAGAACTTTTTGATGCTCGCGGCCATGCTTTTGACATTGGCCGGGTTGGCCCACAGCGCCTTGCGTGGAAACCAATCCTCAAAAAAGCCCAATATGGCCGATACGCCATGCTCCGGCCGCGTGATGGGGTCGTAGTAGAGAAGGTACTCATTGATGTAAAAATCCACATTTCCTAAATGGTTCCGGATGGTTTTCTCCTTCAAGCCCTTGTCCGCCAGCCATTTTTCGAACTTATCCAGAAGTGCTCCGTTTTCCTTGCGAACCGCTTTACACTCCTTCTCCCAATTTTCGTAATCGCCCATGTGCCATCATACCTCAGCAACAACAAGCACTTCCTCGCCGAGCATGTCGATGATTTTGACCGCCACCTTGGTCTTGTTTTCCGGGGCCGGGAGTTCATAGGCCCCCTGGACTAAGTCGTCCTTCCCAGCGGGGACATCGGACAAGGCCACATTGAAAACCTGGCCATCATAGCCGGAGTCAATCATCACGCAGTCCACTTGGCTGCGCCAATCGGTAATCTTGGCCTTGAACAAGGACTGCTCCATATCCAGGCGCTTGATGATGGTCGGCGAGATGAAATCCTCGATGTCCACTTTGATTTTGTCTCCGTCCCGCTGGATGGAAACCTTGGCCGTGACCGGGTCGTGCTGGATGAACCCGGCATATTTGGGGTCTGTCCGCAGTTCGATGACTTCCACCTTGTTCGGGAAATCGGCTCCCCGGTGCCTGTTCCAGTCTTCCAGCCACGATTGCGCGGCCAGTTCCATGCCCAGACAGACCAGCACAATGTTTCTGTCTTCCTCGGGCCGGACTTTGAGTTCCTTTTGGAGTTCATCCAGGTCGAGCGGCGAGAGCGGGTGATTGAAGGGAATGATTTTGACCAACTTCTTGCCCAGTGTGCCGTCGAAATAGGCGTCGCTACGTTTCCGTTCCACGCCGATGTATTCGCAGGCCAGGTTGATTGCTTCGTTGTGCTGGACTTGAAGGTCGTAATCATTGACCCGCCAGACCGTGAAGGCCAATTGTGCCGGGTCGGGCGGCTGGTCATCGGGTTCCGTGCCGTTCAAACGCCCCTGCTTTGGCTTTTGTGCTTCCTCAACCTGTGAATCGATTATGGATTGGAGGCGCTTTGATGTGGTCTGAATGGCTCCCTTATTGAGGTCGCAGCCTATCCAGCGGCGGCCGAGTTGTTGGGCAACCGCGGCAGTTGTGCCAGAGCCAATAAAGCAGTCGAGAACAATATCACCTGAATTACTCGATGCTTGGACAATGCGAGTGATAAGAGCTTCAGATTTTTGAGTTGGATAGTCTGTTCTTTCTGCGGCTTGGCTGTTCACGGTAAATAAGTCATCCCAAATGGATTGGAGTACTCTTCCCTCTGTTTCATCAAGATACTTTTTCAAACGAGGCCATCCACCTTCTTTGTCTGGCCAGTATATTTTGTTATTCTTATCCAGGTCATCGAGCTTCTCTATCGAATATTTCCAGTGATTATTCAGAACATTGGGGTCATAACCTCTCCATGGTTTACCGGACGAACCATGTCGAACTCCGTCGGCGGTTAGATTGAGTGCCATAAATCGTCTTCCATCCTCATCCCTGTAGCAGTAATATTTGTCAACATAGTCTTTGGGGTGCGGGATAAGAAGATTATTCCAAGTAAATTCAATACCTTTTGAATAGAACAAAATAGTGTCGTGGATATGATTATATGTTTTGGAATCGCTTCGGGCCGAGGTTCGCTTCCAAATTATCTCATTTTTTATGCCTTGTGGGCCAAAAACCTCGTCCAATAAACAGCGTAAATGATGGCTCTTATGCCAATCGCATTGTAGATATATGCTGCCATTTTCCGACAACAGCTCCTTTATAAGCAACAACCTCTCGAACATAAATTGAAGGTAGTTGTCATTCGCCCATATGTCCGTATACTGGACTTGTTCCCCAAGCGTGTAATCTTCCCCGTCAATTTTGGCCAGTCCCTTGGCTCCCCTCAACTGAACCTTGCGTACGTAATCCGCGCCGCTGTCAAAGGGCGGGTCGATGTATATCAGGTTGACCTTGCCCCGGAAGCCATTGGCCAGCAGATGCGCCAGAACTTCCTTATTGTCGCCGTGGAACAGGAGGCCGCCCTTGGGATATTCACCCGGCCATTCGGCCCACGCGTCGGTGGGCTTCTTCTTGCCCAAATCTCCGGAAGGGTCATAGGTTTCCACGTGTTGGGCAGGAAGAGCAGGAACGACCCGGAGAGGGCGCTTACCAACCCAGGTCAGCATGGGCCTTCCCTTGGCCGGGGTTATTTTCACTTGCTTGGTCTGGCTCATTCGGTTGTCTCGCTATTTGCGGCCAGGACAAAGTCCTTGGCGATTTTCAGCTGATTTACGGCTACTACCTCGGAAGGGGTGAAAATCATCTCGTATTTCAGCCTGTCTGGATTCAGTTTTTCCCACTGACGCAGGGCCAATGCCTTGCGGCCGTTTTCGCCGTCCAAGGGGTGTTCCCGCTGGTTTTCGGCCTTGATTTCCACAATCAGGCATTTTCCACGGCTCCCCTTCTTGCGGATGATGAAGTCCGGCGTGTAGCGCCGCCATTTCCCCTTATCGTCCTTGTATTCCACAAAAAAGTCCGTCTTGTGCGGGTCGGTCAATGCGCCGGTGAAATAGATGTCCTCGACCTCGGCCGGATTGGTGTTGAGTTCCCGGAGCAGTTGCTCGAAAAAGGACTTTTCCGGGTTCGAGTCGAAGTTATATGGCGTGTAATGGAAGCCGAAATCACCTTCGTTGTCCTTGATGTCTTCCACGTTCAGGAGGTAGCGTTCCCGGTCGACAGGGTAGCGGATTTCCGCCGTGTACACTTCCGTTCCGTCAGCATCAATGGTCTTGATGAAGCCATCCGGCTTGACGAGCGCCAGGGCCACATCCACCTTTTCTTCCTTGACTTCGTAGCGCCTGGTCTGTTCCTCAATCTGACCAGCCAAGCCATCCAGATGATTCAGCGGAACATCCCCGTCCTGTCCGTAAATTCGGGTCAATTCATCCAACAAGGCCCAAAGGTCCATGCGGTACGCCTCGGCAAAGCGAACGGCGGCCGTGTATTTGTCCACTCCATCATCAGCGGTTTCGATTTCGACCTCATCCCCTATTTGTTGGAGAACCCTTTCCGTGGCCTGCTGCTCCATGATGGTGAAAATACTTCGGGTCAACAAGGACGGGCCTTTTTGTGGCCGGTCGAACCTCAGCGGAGCCTTGCCGGAGTCAGCCATGGGCACGACGGTTCTGACCAATTGCGAGACCACCAGGGGGGGGAGATTGATTTTTCGCAGTTTCAGAACGGCCGAGCGGGATTCACGGCCGGTGTTGTCAAGGTCGGAAATGGTCTCGCCGTAGGTCTCTTGAAGTTGCTTGTCCAGGATGGAGCGGTTTTCCATGGAAAGGTAAATCCGGGCCGGATGATTGTTGCCCGGCACCTGCCGTAGACAGCGGGTTGCGGCTTGGAGCACGAAATTGTTGGAAGTTCGCAAACGACGGGCCAAGGCGCAGGAGAACAGGCTGGGGCAGTCCCAGCCCTCGGTTCCCTTGTTGACCAGCAGTATCACCCGGTGTGGGCTTTCCGGATTGTTCAGCCGGTTGAAGGCGTCGACTTCGGCCTGGGTTGATTCCGAAGTGTTTCGGAGCACTATTTCCGGGGACAACCCCATACTCAACAATTCCGATTCGATGACCGGCCGAAGTTCGGTCAGGTCGTCGTTTTGTGGAAAATACATCGCCAGTTTGGCCGGGGCTGCGTCCGGAAGGCGCACATTCCCGAAGGTCGCGAAGAAATCACGGAGCACTTCCCGCACGAAGTCGGATGTGTCGGACGGGTCAAAATCATAGCCGAAGATGTTTTTGGCGACCTCTTTCAAAATGCCGTCATTGATTCCTTGCGAAAGGCCGTACCAGACCACCACGTCTTTGAGGGACTGACGCTGGAAAAAGGGTGTGCCGGTCGTATTGACCACGCAAACGAGGTTGGGGCTTTCCTGGTGGAGGTAGTCCACGGTCTGCCTGACCCTTTTCAGGTCATTCCCCATCGACTGACCATAGGTGTGGTGCGCCTCATCGGAGAAAACCGCCAAATGTGGCAGGCTGGCAATGGCTTGGAGACGGCGGTTGGCCACTTCGGTTCTGGCCTCTTCGTCCTCGCCGGTGGGTATGACCATTTGGCCCAGGTCGGTCTTTCGCACCCTGTCCTTGGTAATACGGATTTTTTCCGTGTTGGTGATGACGGCATTGAACGATGAGCCTCTAATGACGGGAATATCCGGGTCTCCATCCCGAGTAAAGGTCAGTTTCAGGTTTGCGGCAAACGGCTTGTAAAGCCGGGGCGGTAGAATACGGTCGTAGGGGGTCTTCGCCAGTTGCCGCAAGGACTCGATGATGGTTTTGCCGGGAGCGAATACAAGGGCGTTCTGAACAAACGGCCCTTTCGGGTATTCCATGGCCATAGCGAATTCGGTAGCGATGATGGAGCCAATCAGAATGGTCTTGCCCGCACCCATGGCCAACGCCAGGATATAACTCGGGTAATCAAGCGTCAGCGTTTCACGCAGGGATTCCAGCTTGAAATCCTTGACGAAGTCATCATCGGTCTTGATACGCTTCCAAAGAACGTCAAACTCCAAGTCCACTGCGTCCAAGGCCGTTCGCGGAACGCCGAGGGCTTCCAGCAGTTCGGTTTTTTTTGTGAAGCACTTGCTGTAAAGGTCGAAAATATGCGGCGTGGACTCGATGAGCCGTAAATACCAATAGGTTTCGAGTGCCAATATCTGCGGCCCCCTCAGGAATCGCCGGGAACCGGTCTCGGGTTCAATCTGGTATTCCAGGATTTCAGCAATAGCAGAGTAATCCGTGCCCTCGTATCCGGATGTTCGCCACGCCTGAACCTTTCCGGCTATGACCTGGTGTAGTTTCTCCAAGTAGTTGCCTTCCCTGAATGTTCTGACTCGACCAGCATTCAACTGACCGAAAGCATTTATAAATATCCGAGCAATATTATCAGGACGGCCTCAAATGGTCAACCACACAATCCGATGACCGGTAGGCTCAGTTCGAAATCGGCGGTCGGAGAGTGTGTGAACGGAACACCCGAACACTGACCGTACGACCATGTACACCTGAACGCACCATGGTTGTACACTTCGTAAATACCGACTACGATATGTACATTTCGTCGATTTACCCGAGGGTAAAATCTCACATAGAAACACCCCGAAAATCCACCTTTATCCCCCGAAAATCCACTGACCCCATCCATCGTGGTGGCATTGTTTCAAAGCCAGTGGGAGTTTGTTGGGCACCTAATCCTTTTTTGAATATCTCTACCAAAAAATGAATAATTATAGCCCCTTATTGGTCTGAATCCCTGACAGGGCTATGAAATCAAAAGCACACAGGAGGTGTGGCGTGAAGTTGAAAGACATATTGTTGGTGCTCGGCATTATCATTGAATGCCTGGCGTGTATCGTAGTTGTCCTGAACGAGAAACAGGACGCATTCACCAAAGAGTGAATCAAACAGGGGGAGGCGACTCCCCCATTTTTTCGTACACCTGCCCGAGAACACCCCTAAGACGAAAAATTGAATCCAAAACCGAGGAATGAAGGCGGTCAGCGGTTGGCCGCCTTTTCTGTCCCAACAAATTAAGCCCATTCAAAGGAGGTCGGATATGAACGGCAGCAATGGCAACGTGTTTCGGAACGACGAGATGGTCATCCTCTCCCACTACGACAAGAAGGACGGGTGCTGGGTCGAGACGGAATACCCCAAGGTCGGTGGACGGCTCAGGCTGGCCCACGAGGACAACGAACAACTTTCCATCACCACGGAGGTCATCCAGTACGACGGGAACGTCGCCGTGGTCAAGGCGAGCGCCAAGACCAGGAAAGGCGAATTCACCGGCCTGGGCATGGCCAGCATCGAGCGAGACGCCAAGATTGCTCCCGCCATTCTGGAACTGGCCGAGACCCGTAGCATCGCCCGGTGCCTGCGTTTCAGCGGTTATGGCGTCGAGTACTGCGGTGCGGAAGAAGTATCCCACCTGCCCAGGAACGGCAAGGATGACGAGCCTTCCGAGGAGAAACCGCGCCAGCAGAGCAAGAGCGGCGGTAATGGCCGGGGTAATGGAAATGGCAACGGAAACGGGAACGGCAGCGGGAACGGCTCTGCCAATGGCGGCGGCGACGGACGCATCACCAAAAAGCAGCTCAATTACCTCCTTCTTAAGGAAGTGCACGCCGTCTTGCTTGCCAAGGGACGCGGAAGAGACCGGACACCCGGGGAGTTCCGTCGCAGTCAAAACCGGATCGGAGGCACCAGGCCGGGTAATGCGTCTTTTGTGCCTCCACCAGCGGAAAAAGTAATGGATTGCCTGGGGCGGCTGGAATTGTTCCTCCATGACCAACCGGTAAGGACGCCGGTTCTGCTAAAGTCCGCTTTGGCACACGTTCAGTTCGAAACGATCCATCCGTTTCTCGACGGAAACGGTCGTCTCGGGCGACTGCTCATCACCATGCTTTTATGCCAGGAACGCGTCCTGCGTGAACCGATGCTTTATCTGAGCCTCTATTTCAAGACCCATCGACAGTATTACTACGAACTCCTCAATAACGTGCGGCTGACGGGGGATTGGGAAGCCTGGCTGAATTTTTTCGCCGAAGCGGTGACGATGACGGCGAATCAGGCGGTGGATACAGCCCAACGGGTGATTCATCTGGCCGGCAAGGACCGGGAGTTGATTGGTTCCTTGGGAAGAGCGGCTGAATCCGCCATAAAAATTCATACGGTCATGCTGGAGCGCCCGTTGGCCACATCCGGATGGCTGGTTGAAAAAACGGGTTTGACTGCCGCCACAGTGAACAAGGCGTTAACAAATCTGGAGCGCTTGAGCATTTTGAAGGAACTGACCCGCCGGAAGCGAAACCGGGTGTTCGGTTATGACCATTACATCAATATCATGAATGAAGGCGCCGAGTCATTTGTGTAGATCAGGATATTTCTCCCCTTCTTTCATCATCAAAACGACGCCGACCGCCTGAAGAGAGACCCGCCGCTCAAAAGCATGCCCGCCCGAAGGCCGCATACCGACTCGGCTATTTCGGGCAATACATTTATCACCCTCATCTTTGACGGACAGGACGGTTTTCCCCTGGCGGCGGCGTTCGAGGCCTGAAGCTACCTGACCGCTGTTTCAACTTGCCTATCGGGCTGTTTCAGAAGTCCGGCCAGGTGGCTGTGCAGGTTTTCCCTGGTGCCCAGGAGGCCGAGTTTCTTTCTGATGGCCTGCCGGTGGGAATGAACGGAATAGATTGATATGTTGAGTATTTCCGCAATACTTTTATTGCTTTTACCCTCCAGAACATGACCGGCTACTTCCAGTTCGCGGGGGGTCAGGTCGTGAGCCGTGTGTCCCAGGCTCCGGCCAAGGTTGGAAGCAATTTCTCCCAGCCTGTTGTCGACAACATCAAGATGCGCCAGTTGGGTCGGGTTCAGACCGGATTTCCTGAGATTATGAATGTGGGGCTGGATCATCTTTTTCAGGTTGTGCCACATCCGGGACTCAAGATCCTTTTTATCCTCCTCCCGCTGTCTTAAAAGCACCTTCAGGGCCGAGTTCATTTCAGCCAGTTCCCGGGACCGGGACTTGAGTTCTTCATTGGCCCCGGCCAATTGTTCCTGGGTCTTCTTAAGATCTGAGACATCGACCAGGACGCTCAGGAGGCACTCCCGGCCCTGAACTTCCACGATAATGCAGCTCCAGAGGAAATCCCGCATTGCGCCGCCGCGCAGACGCATCTTCAGGGGGTGCTTGTCTATCCTGCGGCGGTCTTTGATCATGTTCAGAATCCGGTCGCGTTCCTCCGTCCCGGACCAAAGCCCCAGTTCCTTGGTGTTGCGGCCGATAACCTCTTCCTTGGCATAGCCGGAATCCTGACAGAAAGTGTCGTTGCAATCCAGGAAGTTGCCGCTTTCCAGGGAGGCCAGGAGGATCCAGGTGGGACTGGCCATAAAGAGCTTGTTCCACATCTCCTGGTTGCTGCGAAGCGCCTGTTCCATGGCCATCTGCTCGGTGATGTCCCGGCCTACGGCGTTGATGCTTTCCAGCTTTCCGCCAGCATAGCTGAAATTGAGGGTCCACATCATGTGGCAGACCCTTCCGGCCTCGTCCACGATACGGTTCTGCATGGTGGCGCCTTCCGCCCTGGCGGCCAGGAGCCGGGCCACAAGCCTCCGGGTGTCGGCAATATCCTTCTGGCGTATGAACGAAAGCGCCCTTTTTTCCAGAAAGGCCTCGGGCGGCAGACCGAATGTTTTCAGGACGGCGGGATTTATGTAAACAATCCTGCCCCGGTTGTTCATCCTGACAATCAGGTCGTCGGTTCCTTCCACTATGTCCTTCAGGTCTATATCCGACTTAAACGGCAAGGGCATCCCGCTATACCTCCCTCTTTCTGCTGGTCAGTAATGATGGGGCGCTTGTTTTGAGCCTGGTTCACATTGTGGGTGATGGTTTGATAATAACTAATTTTTTTAGTTATTACATAGTTATTTTATCATCCTGTGCTGCCGCCGCCCGGAGTGGTAAAGTTTTTTCAAGGCACATCTTCCCGTTGTAACCCCTCAATCGTGCGCAAAATTCAAGGAGAAGCCATGTTATTGTCATTGAACGATGAACAGCGGCTGGTCTTGGAGTCCATCCGCAAGCTGGCGGATAAGGAGCTGGCGCCACGGGCCGCGCTCCTTGACGAGCAAGGCGGCTTCCCGGAACACACTCACCGCATACTGGCGCAGAACGGTTTTCTGAACCCACTGCTGCCCGAAGACTACGGCGGCATAGGGTCGGACTTCTCCACTTTCGCCCTGATCCTGTCCGAACTGGCCAGGGTCTGCGCGTCCTCGGCCCTTCTGCTCATCGCCCAGGCAGACGGTATGCTGCCCATCATGCATGGTGGAAGCTCCGAACAAAAAACCAAATATCTCAACCGCCTGGGCGGCGACTCCCTTCAGCTCACCGCCTTGGCCGCCACTGAACCTGACGCCGGTTCCGACCTGCTGGCCATGAGGACCCGGGCCGTGCTGAATGGCGACCGGTACATCATCAACGGTCAGAAGTGCTTCATCACCAATGGTTCGGTGGCCGACTTTTTCACCTTGTACGCCCATACCGATCCCGGCGCCGGAGCCAAAGGCATAAGCGCCTTTGTCGTGGAAAAGACCTTTCCCGGTCTGATGTACGGCAAGGACGAAAACAAGATGGGCATGCGGGGCTCGGTGAATTCCACCCTGATTTTTGAAAACCTGGAGGTGCCCCGGGAAAATCTTCTGGGCCGGGAGGGCGGCGGTTTCAAAAACCTCATGCAGACCCTGGGGATGAGCCGCCTGTTCTGCGCGGCCCAGGCGGTGGGAATAAGCCAGGGCGCTTATGAAAAATCCGTGAACTACGCACGGGAAAGGATCCAGTTCGGTAAGCCCATCGCCGCGCTGGCCCCCATTCAATTCATGATCGCCGACATGGCCGCCGGGCTGGAAGCCGCCAGGCTGCTGACCATGAAAGCGGCCGGGCTGTATGATCTGGAGAAGGCCGCTGAAGCCCAGCAGACCGCAGCTCTGGCCAAGTTTTTCGCCTCCGACACGGCCATGAAGATCACCACCGACGCCGTGCAGGTCCACGGCGGTTATGGGTACATGAAGGAATACCCGCTGGAGCGCATGATGCGCGACGCCAAACTCACCCAGATATACACCGGCACCAATCAGATCATGCGTCTGGTGGCGGGCCGTTCATTGTTGGGAGGGTGATATGAATTTCGCGAGTCAGGACCTTACCCAGGAACAGGATATCCTGCTCCGGAGTCTTCGCCGGGCGGCCAGGGAACAGATAGCCCCCAGAGCTGCGGAAACCGACCGGCTGGGCCGGTACGACTGGGAAGTAACCTCCCTTTTATGGGACCTCGGGCTGTTGAATATCACCCTGCCCGCCGAGTACGGAGGCCTGCCGGAAAGAACCTGCCATACCCTCTGCCTGTGCGTGGAGGAAATCGCCAGGGTCTGCGCTTCGTCGGCGCTCAACCTGATCATCCAGGCCGTGGGCTGTTTCCCTCTGGTACACGCCGGCAGCGAGGCTCTGAAGGAGCGTTATCTGAAAAGAATCGCCGAGGAACGTCTGCTGGCCGCTTATCTGGTCACCGAACCGGAGGCTGGCTCCGACGTGTCGGGCGTAAAGACCACCGCCAGGAAGAAGGGCGATGTCTGGCTCTTGAACGGGCGCAAGGTCTTCGCCACCAACGGCGGCGTGGCCGGAATCTACACGGTCTTGGCCCGGACCGGTCCGGACCAGCTTTCCTTTTTCCTGCTGGACCGCGACAGCCCCGGGCTGGAAATCGGCAAATTTGAAGCCAAGTGCGGCTTCAGGGGCAGCAATACCGCCGAGGTGATCCTGGAAGACGTTCCGGTTCCGGAGGAAAACCTGCTGGGCAAACCGGGAGACGGCTTCCTGATCGCCATGGCCGATTTCGACATGTCACGCCCCACCGTGGCCGCGATGAGTCTGGGCATATCCGAGGGCGCCCTGGAGTATGCCATTAATTACGCGGGCCAGCGCCGGACCTTTGGACGGCTGTTACTGGAACATCAGGCCATAGCCTTCATGCTGGCCGACGCCGCCACCCGCATCGAAGCCGGGCGCGGCCTCATGGAACGGGCGGCCCTGGCTTACGACAGAGGACAAAGCAACACCAAACTGGCCTCCATGGCCAAGTGTTTCTGCAGCGACTCGGCCATGGCCATCACCACCGACATGGTGCAGATTCTGGGCGGCTACGGGTACATCAACGATTTCCCTCTGGAAAGGATGTTCCGGGATGCCAAATTGACCCAGATATTCGAAGGGGCCAACCAGATCCAACGCCGGATCATCGCCCGTGAGCTGACCAGGAGATAAACAAACAGACAAGGGGCTGGGCGTGCCTGGCGCGGCGGTTTCGAATCAACGGAAGGAGATTGCCTCAAATCAGGGGGCCAGGATTTAGGCGTGAACCGGCGGGAAGCGGCCCGCTTGGATAAACCACAGGCCTTTCGGCGCGGAGCAAGGCCTGCAAGGCCCAAGTGCGGGCTCAGGTGCGTTAAGGCTTAACTCATGGTGTCGGCCGAATTACTTGGGAAAGGGAGGTCTTGAGATGTCCGTTCAGAGTAATGTCACCCCGCAGCAGACCGAGGAATACACCCGGCTTGGATTCTGGGACAAGTGGACCATGTGCGACTTCATCAAAAGGTGGGCCGGGAATTTTCCGGACAAGGAGGCCCTGATCGATCCGGTCTCCCGCCTGACCTGGGCGGAATACCACCGGATGATGGAAAGGATTGCCCTTCATTTTCAGGAGATGGGGCTGAAAAAAGGAGACCTGGTTGTGGCCCAGATTCCCAACTGCGTGGAAGCGGTGGTGATCCAGATGGCCCTGGCCAGAATCGGCGCCTGTATCGTGCCCATAGCCGTCCAGTGGCGGGAGCACGAGTTGAGCTACGTCCTGTCTCTGACGGAAGCCCCGGCCGTTATTGTCTTCAGTAATTACAAAGGGTTCGATTACATTGGCATGATGCGGGGCCTCCAGAAGAATCAGCCTCACCTGAAACACATCATCGCCCTGGGCGGCGATCTGCCGGAAGACGTCATTTCTTTCGGGAAACTGTGGGCGGAGGCGATAGAAGACAGGTATTCTCAGGATTTTCTGGACAAAAACTGCGCTATAGACGCCAATGACGTCCTGACCATGTGCTTTACTTCCGGCACCGAGGCCGACCCCAAGGGCTGCCCCCGGACGCACAACCATTGGAAGAGCTTTGTCCGCTCAGGCTTTCTGGATCATCTGGGCCAGAATACGAACGACCGGGTGGTCATGGCCCTGCCCTGGATAAACCTGTTCGGGCAGTCGGTGGGCGTTTTGTCCATGGCCATGGTGGGCGGCACCCTTATCCTGCTGGACGGTTTCGATCCGCAGGCCATGGCCCGCACCATCTCCGGGGAAAAAGCCACTCTGTACGCCGGAGTTCCGGCCATGCACGTGGCCTTGCTTAATTATCCCGGCCTGAAAGACCACGACCTGAGTTCCCTGCGGGTGGTGGCCAGCGGCGGCGCACCCTGCCCGACCACGGTCATCAGAAGCCTCATGGAGGCCTTCGGCTGCCTGGTCTGGAACGGTTTCGGCTCCAACGAGGGGCATCTGAATGTCACCGAACTGGGTCTGGACCCGGAACAGATATCCACCACCATCGGCATCGCCCAGCTCCACAGCCAGATCAAGATTGTGGATGAAAACGGCCGCAGGCTGGGGCCGGGCCAGGTTGGGGAATACTGTCAGAAAGCGCCGTTCATTATTTCCGGGTATTACAAAAGGCCGGACCTGAACCGGCAGAAGTGGGACGAGGAAGGATTCTACCATACCGGCGATGCGTGCAGCGTGGACGAAAACGGTTTTTACCGCTTTGTCACCCGGATGAAAGACATCATCATCCGGGGCGGGATGAACATCAGCGCGGAAGAAGTCGAATTTCTGCTTTACGATCACCCCAAGATACTCAATGTGGCCATAGTCGGTTTCAGCGACCCCGTGCTGGGCGAAAAGGCCTGCGCCTGCGTGGAACTCAAACAGGGCGTGGATGCGCTGACTATTGACGAAATAAGGAATTTCATGGAAAGCCGGAAGGTGGCCAAGTACAAGTATCCGGAAAAGGTCATAGTTCTGGACGCCATGCCGAGAACTCCCACGGGAAAGGTGCTCAAGTATAAATTAAGGGAGATCGCGGCCGCCTAGCCGCCGGGCAGAGGGAATCGGGTAGGAGGCGGGGGGCTCCCCCGCCGTCCTCCCACACCACCGGGCATCTACCCCGTTATCCATGTTCGGGCCTTCGGCCGGGTCGAGCGGCCTACTATGCCCTCGGCTGACTTCTGGCGACCCATCCCGCAGCCTCTCGACGGCGGTAGCGATTGGCAGATCGGCAGACCTCCTCGGGTAATGCGCACCCTCTTTCACGCCTATGCCCGCCACATATACGTACATGCCTTCCGGTCAGGTATCGGACTTTGGAGAGATCGGCCTCCTCATCCGGCATGCACGCCTCCTATGCGATTCCTGTTCGTCGGGCCGACGCTTTGCCTGCGGCTTCCTTCAGATTCCACCTCGCGGTGGACACCCTTGCCGTCCGGCTAACACTTCCCCCTGACGGGCGTGTAGAGGACTTTCACCTCCAAGAGGGTGCGCCCTGCCGGGCGCGCCAGTCTGAAAGGGCCGGGCCAGTCCCTGCCTTATCGCTTAAATTCAAAGATTTTAAATCTATTGCTATCTGGTTGAATTAACACTATATTGGACAGATAAAATCGCCATCAACCGGACGGAGGTAATTTGTAAAAAAATAGGGAAAGCCTTGACAGGAGTATCAATTGATGCCAAACTCTATTCACAAGCGACCATCGCATAAGGAGCTTACGCGCAAGATAGGGCTGGCGGCGGAAGCAGCAAGACAGAGCAAAGTCGAATACATCAATATGGACAGTTTGTTAGCGGATGTGTTTGATTTGGACCTCACTTTCGGCGAGGTTCCCAGCATACTTGTTAAGCTTCTAGAACAGGTGCAACCATGTGACTATAGGGGCCATCGTCCACCCCAGTGCTCGTATGAGACGAAAATAGGCGGACTTGAGTTGTTCCCGTTCACTTGCGATTCTGCTGAAATTGGAAAAACCGTCTATTTCAAGTTTGCGTTAAAGAACGACACCCTCTATCTTGTGTCGTTTCATGAGGACAGACCCCAAGAGGAGTAGTAGCTATGAAAAACAAAAAATGCCCCGCCTGCTCCGGTGTGATGTCCGTTGATTGTACCCCTGGAGTAATCACCTTTCGAGGTATGGAGATTGAGTACCCCAAAGAGGTCTTCAGGTGCCAGTCATGCAATATCGAAATTGGCACCCAAGAACAGGCCGAAAAGGTGCAGAATGCTATTAGTAGCACCTTTCGGCAAAAGAGCGGTCTGCTCACCTCAGACGAAATCAGAACTGCAAGAGATCGGCTTGGGTTGAGCCAGCAGCAATTAGCAGACAAGGTTGGCGTTGGAGTTGCGAGCATCAAAAGGTGGGAGACAGGGGCGATACAGACCAAGTCAATGGATAAGACTCTCCGCGCATTTTTTAATGAAACCGGCCAGATATTAAACTGTGATTTCTCTGGGGGGAGGAGCATTTCTCTCCCAAGGATTAAGCTTGTTTTTAAAGAGATCGGTAATGCAAGGGGAAAACAAACCAAAATTAATGACAGTATGCTTTATAGCGCCAAACCCATTTGGTTTGCAGATATGGCGGCCTATCGGGCATATGGGAGGGGCATAACAGGAGCTTCATATGCTGCTTTACCACAGGGACCACAACTAAATAACTATAAAGAGCTAATTCCACTTATTAAAAAGTCAAAGACGGAAGAAGCAGAGCCGCTTTCCCCCGCAGAGATGGATATTATCAAAATGATAGCGCTCAAGTTCCCGACGGATGAAAGTGCATACCATGCGGCGCACAGAGAGCCAGTATGGAAGGAATTGGAAGGCAGAATCGGACAACTGATTCCGTATGCTGTTTCGAAAAGACTTACCGAAATTTGAATTGTAGGTGAAAAAGGGGACCCGACAGTCAATAGTGTGTCCGACGGGACACAAGTCACGCCCCCCGGCCATTATTCCCCCTTCTCCGACCCTCGAAACCAGACCGTCACGCGGGAAAATCTTTTCCGTTCACTTTCTCCATCGAACGAAAAACCTTCCACTATCCTTCCACTAAGGCACCAAGATAAGAAAAAGGGCTTAAACCTCTGTGGTCTAAGCCCTTTGTAAATTCATGGTGCCGAGGAACGGATTGACCGTTTACTTTGTGATGTCAATAAGTTATTGATATCATTAGAAGCAAAAATGAGCAATCATAGGCATTGATGCAGTCTCAGCCGCTCATCAGCAAACAAAATACAAACGAATTCAGGCAAGGGCCGACTGCGCAACCTGGCTTCCTTTGACTCCCATGCCACCACTCAGGCGCACCAGAATGCGCCAGAATCGACGTGGCGGGATCAACCTATACCAGCATGGGCGAGTCATAGAAAATCTAAATCACCCCGTTTTTTGTTCATAAACGGGTTTTAGGTCAGGGAAAGCACACGGGACCTCCCCGACCTCTCACGGGAACCTGCGGTGTACTTCGATTATCAGTGCACGACCGGCAATAAAGAGACGTATTCTGACTTGACCTCCATCTCCCCGTCCTCGCCAACCTGGAGGTAAAACTCCGTGCAGTTGGGGCAGGCGGGACCGTTTTCTTCCTCGTCCATATAGAAATACGGAGTCCAGCCGTCCTCGATAGCCTGTTCGACTGACAGGACTTCGACTCCGCAAATAGCGCATTTCATGGCGTCCTCCTTTTGCAATGGGGAGAGCCCAGTTTTTTTGTCCTGGAGCCCTCCCGCATCCTGTTATCTCCTTACCATAGCCAGAATGAGGCCGCCTACCCGTTCGAGATGGAAAGACTCCTCAGCACTCAGTCCATTGAACTGAGCACCCCTGGTGTAGGCGTTGATGACGTGGAACATGGTATAGCCGGGCTCATAGCCGTAGCCCCACTCAACCGCCTCGGCCCCATTCTTCCCAACCTGGAACTGCCGGTTAAAGGAAGCGATGCTGGACAGCGGATCACTGACCGACGATTCCATGGACAGGCGGAACCTGGACTGGTTCTGCTCAGATTCGTAAACCACCTGGCGCATGATGTCCGGGAATTCTTCCAGTCCCTTGCGGCTGATGTGACGGAACTTCGAGGACACCGCCGTTTTGGCGATTAACCCGTTGGTGCAAGCCAGCCGGAAAAAGTAGGCTTCAATGGAGAAAGCCAACACTCCGACTTCCGAATTGGCAATGCTGATGCCGGGGGTGATCTTGTCGTTCCCGAGGCCAAAGGTTCTCATGTAATCCGGCACCTTGATCAAGAGCATGGTCTGATCCATGGAGAAATGGACTTCCGCGTCCGGGTCGATGCCGTAATCGAGCATCCTCGACAGTATCTCCATGTTATCCAGAGCGGTGTAGCGCTCGGTGAATACCGCCCTGAGACGACTCCCATCGAAACGACAAAACAGAGTGTCACGATCCTTGGCTTCCTCCCGGAGCCAGTGATTGAGGTTTTCCCGCTGCAGGTGTTCGGGACAACGAGCCAGGTAGGAATAGGGAACCCGGAGCCTGTTGGCGAACAACCGTTGGGCGCTGGGCAGCACTTCCACCTGTCTCCCCGAGACCCACATGTTGTCCAAGGACTCGAACTCCATGTCGATGACCGGCAGGGTTTCGTCGTAATGGTTCTGGCTAGTGGCATGGACCTGGCTGATGACGTTTTCAAAGCGATCGTTTCCTCTCATGATAATTCTCCTTCCTTTTGTTGGGTGTTCAGCTCGGCAAGAGCCTTTTGTTTGCACTCGGGACAAATGGAGTGCGTAATCACTTGGTTTGGTTGTTCTGGTGCGTCGTCCGTCTTGGTACCGAGAATCTTCCCGCACCAAGCGCAGATCACGTGGTAGGTCATGGATTTCGTCCTCCAGAAACGCAGAAAGCCCCGCCAGCCGTGAAACACAGCCAGCAGGGCTTCTTGTTTGTTGGGGTTTTTGTTGCTTAGGGATTAATCATCCAGCGGTTTATCCCAGTCCTCTTCCATCTCCTTGCGGAGCCTCCGTTCCTCCTCGTCTTCTTCCTCGATGAGGCCAAAGAAGCCGCCGATAAAGGCGAAGTCTTCCCAATCTCCAAAGTCGTCACACATGAGGGTTCCTCCTTTTCGTCGGGTCGTTTGTCCAGTAAAGACAAGACTTTCTGAAGCAGTGGGTTTTCAATCACCAACGGGTCAGGCTTGAAGCCTGGGAGTTGATCAGGCGGAGGGCCGTTATCCTCCGCCCAGAAGTCGTAGTCATCCCAGTGGTTCCACATGACGCCCCCTATCCGGAAAAGCAGGCTCGTTTGAACTGGCAATCCCCACAGGCCCAACCGGTATTCCGGTAGAAGATGCGGTACTCAATGGCCCTGAGGACCTCATTGACCAGTTCGATCAGCCGCCGATGATCCCGTTCAGAGCGAGTAACGAAATACCTCTCGAAGCCTGGCTTCTTGGTTTTCAGGAGCACGTCGTACCGGATAAGGCAGGACTCCGGTGACTTTGCCAATCTCATGCGTGTCATGGCATAGGAATAGACGGTGGCCTGCAGGTCGTAGTCCAATTTCAGATTGGAGAACTTTTGGGCCGAAGTCTTCAGTTCTCCGACCACATAAGAGTCGCCGTCGCTTTCGAGCAGGTCGAAGAAGCCCACCAGTTTGAACGGCAGGTTTTCTCCGGGGGTGGATAAATCCGGGATGCTGACCTGAAACGGAAACTCCACGGCCATGACGCGCTGTGGGTTGATCTCGGATTGAAACAGGGTGAGGAGTTGGGTTCCCTGTTTAACCAGGCTGTCGTAGTCGTCCCCGTTCTTGTAGGTCAACTTGATGTCCGCCTCGTTTGATTCCGCATAAAAGACGGACTCGAAAACCGAGATAATCCGCTCCACCGGCAACACCTCGCCGGTCTCTTTCAGGTTGAGGTAATAGGACTCAGCGGCCTTGTGGATGGCGCTTCCAAATGCCAGGGCTACAGGTTTGGACTCCCACGGCGTTCCCCAGACATACTGGTGGGCGTATTTCATCGGACAGATGAGGTAAGCGTTGATCTGGGAATAACTGACGTGGAGTTGACCGGCCAATTCTTCCCGAGAGCGATTCAATGCTGGTTGCATGATGATTCCTCCTTATTTTTAGGCATAAAAAGGGGAGCGAGTTCATACCCGGCTCCCCTGACTTTTGCGTTTCCACACGTGTGGAAACTGATTTCTAAAACGGGACTTCTTCCCGGCCCTTGAGCTGCTCGATGAACTCGGACGCTTCCTTGACGGACAGGTGTGCCATCTTGACTCCGAACGCGGACACTGCCTCCTGGTCCAGGTCCTTGGAGTTGAGCCGCAATCCCTTGCCCAGATTGACGATGTAGTTGAGTTGCTTGTTGGTCAGGCGGCCGGACTGCCCGTTGCCGCTGCCGCTGCCGTTGCCGCCGCCATTTTCACCAGGGGCGCGGGTTTGGGCGGTTTGGGCACCGTTATCGCCGTTGCCGCCGGCACTGCCGCTGGAGCGCTCCGGAGCGCCTTGGGCAGGCTCATTGTCCTTGTGCCCGTTGCCGTTACCGTTCTCCAGGTGGCTGATTTCCTCCGCAGAGCAATACTCAACGCCGTACCCGGCAAATCTCAGGGCACGTGCAATGGCGCGGGTTTCGGCAAGCTCGAGGATCGCGGGGGCAATAGATTTGTCCCGCTCCACGCTGGCCATGCCGATGCCGTGGAAAGCGCCCTTGGTCGTGTCCACATTCGCGGCCACCACAGCGATGTTCTCGTTGTAGCGGATCACCTCGGTGTTGATGGCCAGGGTTTCGTTCTGCTCATGAGCCAGGCGCAAACGCCCGCCCACCTTGGGGTAAGAGTTCTCGACCCATTCCCCCTGCTTCTTGTCCCAGTGCCTCAAGGTAACGATTTCTTCTTCCCTGAAGCCGTTAATGGTCTGTTTGTTTGCCATGATGTTTCCTCCTTATCTGGCGATGAAATGAAAAAAGCCGGACTGCTCAAAGACAGACCGGCGCACTAAACCCGGAAACAGGACGCACTCCTGCCCGGGCGGTTTACTTGATTGACTTAGGTTGTTGGTTAGGTGATGGGGCTCAGGCGAGTTCTTTCAGGAAACGGGACGGGGCGGTGATTTCTTGTCCCTGCTGTCTTCGGCGATGGGTGATGATCAGTCTATCCATAGCCCTGGTCATGGCGACGTACATGAGCCGCCGTTCCTCTTCCAGGTGGACCAATTCCTCGACTGAGTTGATGTGCGGCAAGATTCCTTCGTTCAGCCCTGGGATGAATACCGCCCTGAACTCAAGTCCCTTGGCCTGATGGATGGTCATGAGATTGACCGCGTTATCCTTGGATTTCCGCTGCATGGTCTGGGCGCTGGACAAGAACTTCATAAAATCCGGCAGGGTTTCGAAATCAGCGGCCAGATACTCGAAGGCTTCCAGGTAAGCCCGCTTCAGCGTCTGCTGGTCCTCGTCATGGGTAAACCCGCCCCGCCCCATCATCACGTAGCTACCGGCGATGTACACTGTATCCCGAAAGGACAATTCGCCCTGCTTGGGATAGAGGTCGTTGATGATGAGCGTTAACGGCTCCTGGTCGATTTTGTGCTGCTCCGTTCCCTCCAACAACTGGCGTATCACCAGCATTGACAGGGCAATCTCCTTCCGGCTGAAGAAAAACCCGTCCCTGGCTGTGTAGGGTATCTTCCTCTTGATCAACGCCGCTTCAATGAAAGGCATGAGCCGGTAGATGCGAGCCAGGATGGCGATGTCGCTGAATTTGAACTTCCGTTTCTTGAAGTCCAGTATGGAGTCGGCGATGAAATCGGCCTCCTTGATCTCGTCGAACAACTCGGCCACCTGAACATCATCACCAGCCTCTCTGTCAGTCGCCATCTCCTTTTCAACCCTGGATTTGTTCCTGCTGATAAGTCGGTTCGCCATGGCGATGATGTTACCGGATGATCGGTAGTTCTGGTTCATAGCCACTGTTCTGAGGCTGCCGCTGCAGTGCTTTTCGAACTCAATGAACGTGTCGGCCCTCGCACCTCGAAAACCGTGGATGGATTGGTCGTCGTCACCGGCCACCCAGACGTTCTGGTGGTTGGAGGATAACAATTTGACCAACTCAACCATGACCCTGCTGCTGTCCTGGAATTCATCCACCAGCACGTATCGGAACCTGTCCTGGTAGTAATGGAGCAGCCCCTCGTCCTGACTGAGCAGGCGGTGGGGAAGGCAGAGCAGGTCGTCGAAATCCACCACCCGTCTTCGTCTTTTCAACATCTCGTATTCCATCATGACTTTGGCCAAAGACTTATCCGCTGTCCCCTTGGCGTCTTTCAATTCCTGCGCCGTCATGAGGTCATTTTTGGCCAGAGACACCCGCTTCAGTAAGTCCAATGGTTCCTCATGCACCTTGGCCTTGGACACCGCTTCGATGAACAGTCGCAATTGTTCGTCATCGTAGACCAGCCTGAATCCCGTGGTCGGGTAGCCGGTCTTTATCAGAATCCGGTAGCCTAGTGAGTGGAAGGTGGAGACGTGAACCCGTTTACTGTTGCCGTTCAACTTGGACTCCAACCGGCCGATGATTTCCAACACCGCCTTCTTGGCGAAGGTGATGGCCAGGATGGATGAGGCGTCCACATTGTGGTTCTCGATTAACTGAATGATGCGCTCGGTCAGCACCATCGTCTTGCCGCTGCCTGCTACGGACAAGACCGCCATGGGTCCGTCCAAGTGCGATGCGGCTTCCTGCTGTTTGGGGTTAAGGGTGATTCCTTTCATGTGTCCTCCTTTTTTGTTATTCAATCTCCGAAAGATGGGTAGAGGGGGGGCTATAATATTCAGGGAAACGAACCCCTCCTCACAAAGGCGTAGGGACCCGATCACACACTTGTCGGTTTTTATGGCATCACGACCACGATGGCGGTCGATTCAGTGCACACACCTGTGAAGGCCCTTTTCTGGGACTTTTCATCAGTAAGGTGGTGCAGCGTTGTTGAAGGCGTTCTTGGCGCGGTAGTGACCTGGTGAGCGTCCTCGGTGGATCAGTGATGGCAGGGAGTGGTCAAGTAGCAGTATGTAATCATTTGAAATGGCCATTTTCGAGGCAATGCCCTGCGGTGCCGGATAAATTCACTCACTCTTTCGGAAGATAAGAAATGCTAAATTTCTTGACATATCCAATAGGCACCAGTCATATTATTATCTTACTGGCGTAAGTCAGATTAACTGTTTCGAGCACAGAGGCTAAGCTCATCCAAAGGTATTCGACAACTTTGCCAAGCTATTTTAGGAGATTATCAATTGGTCAAACGTCCTAAAATACAAGTAGTTACACCTTTTTATGCATCAAATGCTCCTAGGTTTAAAAATATTGAGGAGAGATTTACCGAATCGGCGTTAACGCTTAATGAACACGAAACAACTTTTAATAAATTTGGCAAAGAACTAATTGAAACCGGCCAATGCAATTCGGAAACCTTTGACACACTGTTTCCTTTAATGAAATCAGCATTTGATTCAAGAAATTTTATTAAAATACATTTTTCCAAATTTCTCACCTATCAAATTGAGAACCGGCTAGTCCGAAACATAATTAAACGAATCCGAGATAAGGACGATTTTGTTTCTGTGGAAATGTATGAACGAATTATTCAATATCAAGAAAGCCAGAGATTGGAACCATCTTTTCCGGAAGTAATTGATAGCTTTGGTGCTTATTATGATTGGGAAGTGATAACATGTAGTTGTAGGAATTTATTTTTTAATGAACCAGACCACGTGCTAATTGACTTTGGACCGATATTACATGTCAAACTGATTCCAGATAATGTCGGCGTATTTTATAATGAAGTCCTGAGACTCTTTGGAGCTAGGAACTATATCGCTGTAATTGCATTATGTCGCACACTTCTTGAGCTTTCAGTTTATTATGCATTGTTTTCAATTGATCGCTTTATAATTAACAGAAATAGGATTTTTGATATTGTTACCGGCGAGCCTGCATCTTTAGCTTATGCAATAAAAATCGCTTATAAACATGGATTACTTGATGAACCATGTTTCGATTTATGTGATAAAATAAGAAGATATGCAATTTCATTTATACATCCTGGTTTAGACCATATAGAAATGCCAAATACTGATAAAGCCAGAGATACAATAATCGCTACTGTACGGACAATCGAGCATTTATATACTTAATTCAGTGAGGGGATTGGTTAATCGTCATTATTTCTATGACCTAAACCATAGTAATTTTTCGCCAAATAGAAGAAAGGAGAAACGTACAATCTCATTGTTTGGCTGTGCGAAAGTCAGGAGGGGCTTTAATATTCAGGGAATCGAATTCCTCCTCACAATTACGAAGGAGCCCGATTACACCCTGGTGTGCACCTGAACATCGACAACCGCGATTACCTTGGCTGGATCGCGATACAGTATTTTGGGAGTTTTGCGGGAATTAAGGGGGATTTTCGATCTATTTTTCAGTATTTTTTCTTAAGACAAAACGGTTGCACCCAAACCGTTACCATGGTCGCCTGGAAAATAAGGAGCGTGGTCGTATCGATCAGAATCAAATGCCGGGCAGGGTTCCAATTTCACACACTCATAGACTTAGCGGTCAACCTTCTCATTACTAATTTTCGAAGAAACAGTTTCGACGATATATAGCAACCGCAGGTTCGCTTTTTTACTACATTACCTGGGATACTCAATAAACATCAATATAGCTAAATGACCGCTCACTCGAATTTGTGATTACGTCGTATTATCATTGTTCCTCTGCGATTTCATGGCCAAGTTCATTATATCCGCTATGGCCATTCCTTCGCTTTATCAAAATGACAATAAAATAGACAATTGGAGTGTCGAGAATAGCAATGACAACCTTGATCAACCACTGACCCAAAATCAGAGGCCAGATAGGAAATACGCCATAGAATGCAACTATGATGAAGATAACAGAGTCGATAAATTGAGAAAAAATAGTTGAAACGTTGTTACGAAGCCATAAATGCTTGCCTTTGGTGATCTTTTTCCAAAAGTGAAAGGCCCAAACATCATGAAATTGGCTAACTAAGTATGCAAGAAAGGACCCGACAATAATGCGAGGAGTTGCACCGAGAACACTCTGAAAAGCCTCCTGATTATTCCAGAATGGCGCAGAGGGCCAAACTAAACTTATCTTTATCAAAATCAGAACGGTCATCAATGAAAGAAAACCGCCTATAACCACGGAGTTTGCTCGTTGTTTACCCCAAATTTCACTTATAACATCTGTAACAATGAAAGTACAAGAATAGGCGATAACACCAGCTGGCACGAAAAAACCGAAAAAAACAATGATTTTACTTGCTAAAACTGAAGCTATGGTTATGCTCCCGATAAAAACACTAACGAGAGGAATGAAATACGCATTGTTCAAATTTTGATTCATCGGCCTCCCTCAAACGTAGATGGTGGGATCCTGTACGCCAGCATCCAGGAACCCTTTCTTACGTAAAATACAACTGTCACAATGACCACAGGCTTTTCCTAATGGGTCTGGGTCGTAGCAACTTCTTGTCATACCATAATCGATATCTAAGCGCTTGCCAGCTAAAATGATTTCAGACTTGGACATATTTATCAACGGTGCCTGTATTCGTATGCCTCCTTTTCCCTCAGTAGTAGCTTTTAGCGCAATATTGGCCATATCTTGGAAAGCCTGAACAAATTCGGGGCGACAATCCGGGTATCCACTATAGTCGACAGCATTCACACCAATAAAAATATCCCAGGCTTTTAGAACTTCAGCCCAAGCCAAAGCATAGGCTAAAAAAATTGTGTTGCGCGCTGGGACATACGTGATAGGTATACCCGAGGCAATGGCATCACAGTTTCTACCCTTTGGAACGTCGATTTCATCAGTCAGCGCTGAACCTCCGAAAGCACGGAGGTCAATATGGACAATTTTGTGTTCCTTGACTAAATAAAATTGAGCAATATTACTGGCGGCATCTATCTCGATATGATGCCGTTGCCCGTAAGAAAAGCTCATTGCGTATATGTCAAAGCCCTGGTTTTTTGCAATCGCGAGTGCCGTCGTCGAGTCCAATCCACCACTTATGAGGACAACAGCCTTTTGATTTTCTTTACTCATGCTGATCTTCTTTCAATGTTTCGATTCCAGACGAGTTGTTTGTAATTCATTAGTAAATGATTGGCTAATAATTGAACATCTTTAGGTACGTTCTGCACCTCATTCCATTTACGTTGGATCCCTTGACCAAAATCCCAAAAGCCATCAGTCCAACGGCAGATATCTTTCATAGGAGTCAAATCATCAATAAATAGCTCTTCTGTAACCTCAGTTGCATTTCGATGGCGATCGGCTATGGCATCCATTATGAAACCTAAACTTACGATACCGGCACCGTGCACTAAACGGGATCTCCTCGGCGGCAATCCCCAAGCATCTGAGAAAACTATCGAGACGGCGCGCCAGAATCTTTTAAGGATTATTAGCATTGAATCTATGTCTCCTTTCCCAGTGGTCGGATTACGATAACGATAGAGAGCACCATCATTGAGACTGTTCCCAATCATCTTCAGAATGGAATTGTCCTGTATCAAGCCGTCGGGTTGGGTTGGCGTTTTAATCATCCCTTGAAGCGGCGAATCTAGGTCAAAGTTCAATCTTTCTAATAGCTTGGCAGGGAATTGCTTATGTGCCAAGTATGTAGGAAGCTTTGTATCGATAATCGGTAGCAATTCATAAATCAGGCCCTTGGGTAATGGTTTAACTGAATTGACTAAAATAAACTGCTCCCTTTGGGCCTTTTCAGTATCAGAAATGAAAGCGGTGACAAACATTGGGAACCTGGCTACCTCAGCTTCTCTTACAGCAGCAACCCGTTGCTGGCCATCAACGATCCAGCCAGGTTTTTCCTCATCAGGGCAAGAAGGATCGATTGGGATAACTAACTCTCCGAAACGGGTCAAAGCATGATTATTATTCTGATTAGAATTTGGTTCAAACCGAACCCTTGTGTCAAAAGCCACTACAATGGCGTTGGGCATCAAAGGACTTTCGGATTCAATATATGCCTTGATTTCCCGGATATGAGTCAGTACCTCGGGGCGTTGATACCCCCCAACCTGAGAAACCTGATCCCGGTAAATTCGTGAAACCGTAGTGAAAGATGGCAGGACTTTGCCGTCTACGCAGAAGCTATATAGCAATCGACCAGGCCCTTGCTGCATCTCTAATGCTGGTAGTCTTAAAAAACCATTGTCAGTCATATTGCCTTCCTTGAAAAAGTGATCTTTTTTCAAATTTATTTTTCATTTGGCGATTAAATACAAAAATATTGTGAAATCCCCTGCGACGATTACGTTCTGCGCCACGCAACATGACCACATTAATGCCAATGTTTTGACATATTTCGCATGGACATTTCTGCCATGGCCTGTCTCGAAGCAGTTCCCTATATTCTTTTCTTGATGACTTTTTTGCACCTTGCATAGCTTCCAATTCGCAAACTGCATCCAGAGTCTCATCTATGCTCGCTCGGTCTTTGTCATATTGATCCAATAAACGTAAACACAAAGTTTCTAAATTCCGGGCCTCATGCTGATTGACCACTCCCTTTTGAATCCTGCGCTTCAAGGCCAAATTGGCCTCCACCTGGGGAACTCGGATAGCGCGATATGTTCGATTAGGAGTGAAATAATTTGTCTTCTCATCTTTGAAAGCCTGAATCAAGGGTGAGGTGGAGTCGAAACTAGTCACTCCGAACTTTGCGAACTCCTCCATGCGATCCAAACGGGTCACACCAAAAAGGTGTAAATGGATTCCAGGGTTAAGCACTTTCTTAACTGCTTCTAAACAACGTAGGATCTGATCAGTTTTAAGAGGAACCATTCCACCCAAAGCGATCGTATTGAATCCCTTTTTTTGAAGTTCAACTACGGCCAGGGCATAGGATTTTGGGCTCCAACCCTGAGCCACCCCAACCGGGGTAAAACTGCATTTTCGGGTTTGGCAACGCTCTATGAAAATACTAGCCAGATCTAATGTGAGTTTTTGCCGCTCGACCCACTCTGGGGGAATGAGGTCTTTTGGGAACAAACTGGAATCGAACTCGTCATTATAGCCAAGAATGATATGGTCTACGGAGACGCCAAAGTCAAACCCACATTCGTCATAGAAATCAATTACGTCATCAACGGATATGGGTGGTACTCTTTCTTTAACATACGCAAACGCACCACAATCGCCCATGGAAGCAATTGGCTTTTTATTTTTTTGCTCCAATCGGAAAAATTTCTTAACGCCATTCCTGTAAAGTCGGTGCTTCTGGGACAGAGTGTATTTCCCCTCTTTTGCTCCGGTTCCGTCAACCGCGGCCTTAGAAACGAGTAATCCGTCAATAGGTGCCTCAGAAAAGACTTCATGGATATATAACTCATCTCGTTGGCGAATCCGATAGGGTGACTTTGTTTCCGAATAGAAATCAAAGGATGGATCGATCTGATCCTGACTATCTGGAAAGAAGAAAAACACCCTATTTCTCCCGAGATTGGATATAGATTCGTATTAAATAGTTAGACAATATGCTTATATGCCGATGAACATTTTGAAGTTCATTCCAGGCAATACCCCCCAACTCCTCCCAATTGCCTTTGGTCCAGTGACAACGGTCCGCAATAAGTGAAATCTCCTTTTGAATTGCCTCAATTGTAAGATCTGCACCTGGATAATAGGAACTCATGACTTTATTCATTAGCCGACCCATAGAACGAATTCCAACGCCGTGCATTAGTCGACTCTTAGTCGGCGCTTTACTCCAAGCATCAGGGAATGTTTTTTTAACTGCAGTCCAGTATGTGATGAGTAATTTCTGGACATTTTCAAAATCAGTTTCTCCGGTTGCCAAGTTTCGGAAAGGGAATAGGCACCCCGATGGCGACGTCAAGTTCTCTTCCACCATTTTTACAATAGATGTATCTGTTACAACAGCCTGGTTACGTTTGCTTTTTGGGGTTGATGCCTGCCGAATTAAGCCAAAAAACGGGGAACTCTTATCTTGGTTTAACCAGTTGCAGAGAGCTGCAGGAATTCTCCGCATGGCCATTTTGTTTGGAAGCAAATACGAAACTTCTGGTAGCAGTTCAGTAATAAGACCGCGCGGGAGAGGTTTCGTATTGTTTACTCGTAAGAATTGATCACGTTGCATTTCAATATCATTAGTAACAAAAGCGTTAATAGGTATAGGGAAATCTTTTCGCTGAGCCAGCGAAAGTGCCAAAACTCGTTGTTGACCATCAACGATCCAAGCTGGTTTCATGCTTTTGGATGATGATGGCAAAGGGATTTCTATTGATCCGGGAATTGTCTTACCATCGCCAACCTGGGGGCCTCGACTGGCCTTGAACTTAACTGATGGATCAAGCGCCAGTATTATCGAGTTCGGAAAAATTACGTCTTCTCCGTTGAGGTAGTTGGCGATATCCTGTATATGCTTTTTGACTTCCGGTCTTTGATATCCGATCAATTCTCCTGTGTTATCTCGAGAGATTCTTGAAATATCCGCTATTTCTAGGAGTTCTGAACCATTGAGGGTGAAAGTGAACAAAGGGTATTTTTCATTCTGATCAATCCGAAGCGCTCGTTTGATTAAGTATTCATCGTTGCTAAGCATACAGTGACTCCTTAACTTCCTTATATAAGTGTCCAAATCTCTTCTGCTCGCAAGCGATGCCTTGGTTCCTGAAGTGCCTTAACAACCGACTGTTTGACCAATTGGTTTCATTTGTAAGGTAATCTTTGATCAGGTGGCATATTTCCTCGTCAGACATTTTCTTCCGTTTCGGTGAGGGTACCTTCTGGAGAGAACCCATTAAATCTGAAAAGTATCGTTTCAAAGGGGTCAAACGAAGTCGAATATCGGGATGCATGTTAATGATTTCCCGAGCAATACGAGAATTTAAGGATATCTTGGCACCGCCATAAATCCCTTGCAAACGGCTATCTACTGGTAAAAGGTGCTCTGTAAGACCTTCCAGGTGTCTGAGTCCAGTTGAAATAATGACTAAATTTTCTCTATCCTTGAGGTGGCATAATGAGTTGATCAAATCGTAATGAACGGCGTGAAGGTAAACCGGAGACATGGAAATAAGAAACAATGCATTCGGTTGGCTTGCTGCTAACTTTTGGATTGTCCTTGGATACCCGGTAGTAATACTGGACAATTTATAGATTAGATCCCACCAAGCCATATTAATTTCTTTAGGTGGACGTGAGTCTAGGCCCCGGCAAATGGAGTCAGGGTCACCTGTTGAAAAAGTAGCGGAGTAGGGCGATATTGGAAAATCGTCTGGGATTAGACCGTAACCAGCAGAACAAATGAATTTTTGAAGAGAAAGACCCTGATCCGAATCCTCAGAGGGTAACGCATTTATCACACTCCAGTGATCGCCCGCGTAGAGTTGTTTAGCAGGTATTTTGTTCGAGGAATATGCCTCGAGTTTCGAGTTCCATTTATTAACTCGAGATATCAAGCAGTTAGAGTCTATCGAACGTAATAGGGCACGTGGTTCTCCATTAGTTTTTTTCCTATGTGAACAGTTAGTAATCAAAATAACTGTCAATTTGTGTTCCATTGCATCCCTATCAGTTATTTGAGCTTTGATCATGTATTCATAGCATTTACTGCAACCTTGTGTCCATAACAATTTCAAATTAATGTAACCGTTTATTTTGATTGATCTTTCTCATTCGCCATGCTATGCAGTCTGATGGATAGTAATGCGGTTAGGGGCTCTGTTATTCAATACTAAGTATCTGACTCTTTCCCTGTGTACTGCTGGAGTTACGGTTGGAGGGGTAATTCGTGAAAGATTGCGAAATTGAGTTCCCTACCGGTGCTCTACTCAGGGACCCAAGAATACACGACACCCCGGAATTGCGAGTTATTCAATCGGATTCTGACCATGTTGTCGTTAATGTTGGCGGTCATGAACGTCAATATAAACTTCGAGAGACATTTTTGCGTCGTTGGTTACTTCCCGCACGTACCGTTGTTGAAATTATCCCGACCACTCCTTCGGATGAAATTCGTATAGGGATTGTAATTGGAGTCTGTGGCGAACCTGAGCCTAAAACCATTTGGGCATATCAAATACAAACTGAAGCAGGAACCGAACAGATCTCCGAACACCAACTTCGAGTTGTCAAGCTAAAATCCATTATCTGTAATCCTGTAGAACGTCTTGAATTAAATGGTTGGCGTGGCCCCAGAAGATTCTTTGCACGCCTTAGACTCCTTGAACGAACAACAATTTGGAAACAAGATTCTGAAGGAATACCTGCTTTTTTGGGTGCTCGCCTTGAACCACTATTCCATCAGTTTTACGCCGCGCGTCGTTGTCTTTTAGACCGTGAAACTCGTTTTCTTCTCGCCGATGAGGTTGGCCTCGGCAAGACCATCGAAGCCGGATTAGTTATTCAATCCCTTCTAACAGTTAAGCCAAACACTAGGATCCTTATAGTGTCACCCGGAACTACGAGTCGCCAATGGTTGTCCGAGCTTTACCTTCGCTTTGGAGGAAGAGTGTTCACCCATGTAGACTCCGTTCGGTATAACCGAAGTAAAAAGCGCGAGAGGGAGTTGTTTCTTAAAACTGATCACCTCATAGTCACAACATCATTGCTCCGGATTCACCATAAAGCACTTGCTATTATCGTGAGCCAGAAATGGGACCTTTTGGTTGTGGACGAAGGACATCAATTGGTCAACTGGCCTGAACTCAATGAGTCTTTACGCCACGTTTCCGAGGCTGCCTCAGGGTGTTTAGTTTTGACGGCTACACCGGGAAGGGGCGACGACAAAGGTCTGCTCGAAATGTTGAAGCTTGTGGCACCCAGAATTTATCGAAATGTTTCCCTGAAGGAGTTTGCAAGTCGTCTTGAACCGCAACGGCTAATCACTGAGAAACTTCTTTTTTCAGAGGAACTCGTTGCTGCCCTGCTAGCCTTTGGAGAGATCGAAGAGGATGATGCCCGCGAATTGGCGGAACATTGGAAAGGTATTTTCCCAAATGATAAACTTGTTAACGAGCACTTAGCAAGGATGGATCAAGGGGACAGTGAGGCGGCCGAGGAACTTGTCGCATATATAAAGGAACATTATAGAGTTGATAGACGTATCATTCGAACCCGTCGTCGAACCCTCGGCGAATACGGAAGCAACTATGCCACACGTTCCCTACAATCCTTAGAATATGATCCTTGCCCGGCCGAGGTGGCCGTCACAGAGCAAATAGAGGAACTGATTCATAGTAGGGAGGTTCCCTCAACTTGGAAAGCCTTCTGGTCACGTTTCGTTTGTACGACTCCATCGATTCTTAAATTTCTCATAAAGACTCGTCTCGGTGTAATCTCTGGAATCAAATCCAAAGGTTTTATCGAGGACCCTTTAGCTGCAGATCTTGGGCCTGCAGAGGAGGAAATTGCGCTTCAAGAGTTTCTTTCCAGTGGCCCAACCTTTCTGGGTGAAGAACTCTGGCTAAGAGAGGTTCTTAATCAAGTGGAACGCTGGTTACAAACTGAAGAACACTGCCCAAAACGTTTTCAGTTCTTGCGGGCTTGGCTGGATAAACGAATACGTTCTGGCCATAATAAAATTGTAGTTTTTTCCCAATCTCGGGTTGTTGTCGAAGAACTGGCGACCTACCTTCGCGTGGAGTTCGGTACAGACGCCGTGGCAGTCATGACTCACAATCTGTCCGACGAGGAAATATCAGAGGTGTCTTTTAGGTTTGAACAACGACCATCATGCCTCTTACTTATATCTGATGAAGTCGGCGCAGAAGGCCGCAATTTTCAATTCGCCGATGCTGTTGTGCATCTCGACCAACCGTCAGTTGTCGCGCGTATCGAACAGCGTATTGGGAGATTAGATCGCATTGGACGTTCAGAAGAACACGGGGTGCTTTCGGTTGTACTTACTGGCCCTTTCGAGTTAGAACGCGCATATCTGAAACTCCATCGCGATGTCTTCCGAGTATATGAACGATCCATTGGCGGACTTGAATATCTCCTTCCTCAACTTCAGCAACAAATTCACAGAGCCTCAACTGTTGGAGTTCAAGCGCTTAACAGTCTCGCCGTGGAAATGCTCGTACAACTCGAGATCGAGGAGCAAAATGTTGATGAAGCATTTTCCTTTTTTCTGGATACAACACGTCCTGAACTGGAAAGAGCTAAACAACTAACAGAGTTAGTGGCTGATCGAACAGGGGATGAAGATGAGAGTTTTATACGTGATTGGTGCAAAGAACTTCGTATTAATATAATCCCACAAGAAAGGAATTGTGTAAAGGTAGAGGCTCGGTTTGAACGTCTCGATACGCCATTACCGTTTATTAAGGAAAAAGACTGGGTCAAAACGGGCACTTTCCATCGAAGTAGTGCGATCGAAATACCTGCAATACAATACCTGGCCCCTGGGCACTTGTTCGTAGATGCGTTGCTCCAAAGTGCAAGAGAGACGCAAGATGCGCGTGCTAGTGCTTTCTTTCGTGATCTTGGTGCTACTGGTCTAGGGCGTGTGTTCTGTGTTGTTGTTGGATTACTTGGCCCGGATGAGACTGTCTTCCAAGACGATCTGCCACCAGGATTGATGAGGCGCGCGGAACACTACCTCCCTATTGAATGGGTTCGATCGACGTTTGAAATCCTACCAGATGGGCAGGCCATTTCCGTACCTCGAGGGGCACTGTTTGATCAGTTGCTTGAGGACTTTCAAGCGTCTGATCGTAAGTGCCAGCCAGACCATATATCTCAGGTAATTGAGCGCTTCCCCAACCTTTGGGCCGGTGTTGCCGCCGCTGTTGATTCAGCTAAAAGCATTATTCTCAAGCAAAAAAATGATGAAGTTGAAGCTGCTGCAGATGAATTTGCTGAGGCGCTTCGAACTGAATTGGCATATCTGCAATCTCAATTACATAACTCATCCACGCCGGATATTATCCAGTCACTACGGGATCGGGAGTCTCTCCTGGAAAGTGTCCGATACCCATCGGTGGTAACCGACGCAGTAGCTATCGTAATCGGATACAATGGACGCTAAATGTTAGACAGAATCACTATAAACCAAGCGATGGCTTGCGATAACTGGCCGCAGGCTACGGAGATACTTCTAACAGCATCAGATAATACCGTCAATGTTGGAGAAAAATGGCGGCTACGAAAAATGGCCGCATGTGCTCATATTCTCGGGCAAAACTCGACTGGACCAGATGCTGCCGCCCAGATCCGCGAAATCGTACGATTGGCGGACGGACACATTCGAGTAGCATTTGAACTCCTTAATTGCATCCCCGAAACCATGTTCGCAGAATTCGCCCTAATCAAGGGCAATGAAGTTGATGGTAAAATAATGCTGGAGACATCAACAACACATCCATTTTTCGAGACTGTTCCAGAGCTAAAACAGGCTCTTAAAATTGACCCTGAACCACGAAGAAGAGCACATCCTGAGCCCGCGAGTTCGTTCCTCCACCGTCTTAGTCCGCATAACAGGTTCATATCCGACGGACAAAAAGTGGCCCTCCACGCACTCATGATGATGCCCAAAGGAGCATCATTGGTAGTTGCACTACCCACCGGTTGGGGGAAAAGCGCACTCTTTCAAGTTGGGATACGACATTGGCGAGAATTGGATCCTACTGCCACTATCGTTGTTATTGTACCAACAATAGCTCTGGCGCAAGACCATGCCAGGACGCTTGAAACCATGCCAGGCCTTGAAGCTTGCACTGCCTTAGTCGGAGGGACTAAACAGTCGTCACGAAGAGAAATTCTCGGGGCTTTCATCAATGGTGATATCCCAATTCTCTTGGTTTCACCGGAAATGGCGTTAGGGGGAGCCTACCAAACGATATGTGATTCGGCCAACCGAGCCAGTCGAGGATTCGAGGGTGCACACCTTTCTGCTATTGTAGTGGATGAGGCACACATAATCGCCTCCTGGGGTCGCTATTTTCGACCTGACTTCCAACGGCTCCCCGGACTAGTCAAAGAGTTGCAGGATCTCCAACCGGACCTTCGAACACTTCTTCTTTCTGCAACAATAGATGCAGACCAGCGTAGGCGTTTACGCGAACAATTTGCGGGTTCCAATCAGATAGAAGAGGTTGTTGTTGCTGAACCTCGTGATGAGTTCGATATTGTATGGAAATATTTACCTAGTGGGAACCAGCGTTTTGAAATAGTAACACAGGCTGTCGACATAATTCCCCGGCCGGCCATAATCTATACAACGACCGTCGAAGATGCAGAACGTTTGTATGCGAAGTTAAATAATCGCGGATACCGAAGGGTTGAACTGTTCACGGGGGAAATTACTGATCCAAATGATCGGCAAAGAGTTATTGACTCCTGGGCACGCGGTAATGTGGATTTGGTCGTTGCCACATCGGCATTTGGTATGGGAGTGGATAAGGCGGATGTCAGAGCCATTGTTCATGTGTGTCTTCCAGAGAGTGCTGATCGTTTTTACCAAGAGATTGGACGCGGTGGTCGCGATGGGCATCAAGCCCTTTCCTTTTGCTTGTGGAATGACCAGGATGCGATGATCGCCGCAAATTTGGCAATTCATGGTTGGATGCGTCCCGAAACGAGTATTCGCCGATGGAAAGCAATACTAAAGCATGCAAATCAGAAGGAACTCTTCAGCCATGGGCCATCGGGTGAACTATTCCTGAAAGTACTGCTTGATGCCAGACACGAGGGGCTTGATCGTATTACTGGCAATCTGAATCGTCAGTGGAATGCTGCGCTTTTAACACTCCTGCAACGTTCTGGAGCCCTTCGCATTATCAAAGAGAAGCGCGATGACAATGGTTCCGAATACTGGGTTGCCGAGATATTACAACCCACTATTGTGGACAACCAACTCGATCTTGACCAGGTCTTAAAACCGTATTTGTCAGTTGGAGAGAGTGAAGCAATAGACGCTCGTAGAAAGTCCATAGAACTTGAGCGTGCAATGCGAAATAAAGAAGAAGGGTGCTTTCGAACCATGCTATTCGACATTGTGGAACCAGGGGGATCCCCGTGGCCATGTGGAAGATGTCCAATTTGCGTGGAGACTAGTGAACATCCACGTTCCTGTCCCGACCGTCATGAATTCAATATAGCTTGGTCTGAAAATAAGTGGACTCGATCTTGTCCAGTAATCGGTGTACCCTGGGTGGTCAATTTGGAAGAGCCGACATTGCGCTCCAACCTACATGGTTTAGTAGCACTAATGTCTCGAATTGGAATCGAACAGTTTATTGTAAATGCAGAAATGATAGATGACCTCGAACAAGCCGTCTGTGAGTCAAGGGCCAACCTGGGCTTCACTCTCATCCTCGGAGGGGACGTGCCGCCAGCAAGAATGCCGACCGCCGTTCTACTTGCTAATGGTGGGGGCGATCCAGAAACAACGAGAAAACATTGCATGAAACTCCGTCAGCTATTTGAGAATAATTGGAAAGAAATCCCCATCCTATTCTTGCTTTCTCCTGATCTCGGTGGATCGGGCGCAGTGCTTTCTCAGCACCTCTCCTCTCAGGCTCCGATGACCGAAAAAGATCTTTCTATAATTGGGAGTGAAACATGAGTCTCTTGTCAACGCCGACAGGTCGCCCTGAGCGCGTCTTTTCACTATTATCGCTTGTACGTTCCATGGGGGGGCGAGTGAAAAGCAGCGATGCAATTGAGTGGCTTGCTCCTCAATATCGTAGCGCGGATAATTCCGGCACAGAAAGTAAAAGTAAATCTAGTGAACGCGTGCGCGAGTTCTTCCGTGTTGCGAGGGATCTGAATCTGCTTGATGCTGATGCTGATGATTGGATAAGCACCAACAAGTTACCGGACACACGAAGAGCGTTTGCGCGGTACGTCCACGCTCACCTATGTGGACTCCCATTAGAAGACCCCGATGCTGTACTTCTCCGCGCCTATGCATGGTGCACTGCCTTTGTGGAGTCTAACGGAATAGCAACCATAGTGAGTATGCAATCTGGGGATCTGGCAAGTGGAATTGATAGTGGACTCGGACGAAAAGGGGAGGACGCCGATAGAGTTTTTAATACTACAAAACTACCTGCGTGGAAGGATTGGATGGCATTCATAGGGTTAGGCTGGAGCGATCTGCCAGGTATTAACGGTTTCATACCAGATCCTTCAAGGCGTATCGAAGAGGAATTACAAGACCTGTTTCTATCAACCTTGAGAACAAGTGCAACGGATTTTTTATCCTCGGTGGCCAAATCTTTACCTTACCTCGACGGCGGTTTCCTGTTCGAGGAGGCTTTTAAAAAAGATTTTACTCACCCTCCCCAGGGGCAAATTTCCCTCTTACTTAGTCAGGCTCTTCGTTCGCTTGAGCAGAATGATATTCTCAAATGCGAGATGGAAGGTGACACAAGGAGCGCCATTAGCCTGTTCCCGGACCCTCTGAGTGCGACCAGTGCCTTCAGCCATATAAGCCGTATTAGGAATGAATAACATGTTTGAACGCTACACATGTTGGGACTCTACAGAATCCCCAAAGATACTGCGTCCTCTTGCCCTTGAAGGCAACGAGGCCGTATTCCGTGCGACGCATTCACCGATTTCCGGGCTAGTGATAACCGGGACCGATGCACATGATGTGTCAGAGGCCACTGAAGGAAGTCTTTTGGCTTCACTTTCTTCAGACCACCGGCGATATGCAATGTGCGTTGTTGAAGGTGAAGCGGGTTCAGGCAAATCGCATTTGATACGCTGGTTAAGGGTGAACTGGCCAAGTGGGCGTGATCTGCCGATACTAATTGAACGCGCAGATGGTACACTGGAGGGGATACTGCGTCAATTGAACGAAAAACTTGCAAATAAAGCGGGGACGAATATGAACTCTATTATGCCCCGCCAAAAACTTACCGACCAGGGACAAAAGACTTCCCTGCTTTTACAGCTTAGCAATCTTTGCCGAGCAGGCACACTCTCGGAACCTTTCGACGATGAGGATTGGTGTGAGAAACACGACCTTGCCAACATGCTTCAATCAGAGGTAGTGCGCAATATGTGGCACGCACCTGAGCGAGTCCTTGAAGTGCTAACCAATGGCACCGAAAGGGATTCGAAGATCGCGCGCTTCACGGCTCGAGATGTCCTTGAGCTCAAAAAACCATTAATGGGGCTTAAAGGAACGTCCGTTGGTCCAGGCGCAATAAGACTGGCACTAAAGTTACGCGGAGAAGCGGAGATTGTTGAGTCCGCAATTGAGAATTGTCCACCCGGTAATAATGACCCCGATATTGTTAATGTTGCGCCATACACATTTGGTTTCTTGGCAGCATTGAATTCACGCCTAAACCTGGCAGTTCAATCAGTTTTAGGTATAAGCGGTGTAGCCCTACAAAAAATGTTCAGAGATTTCCGCCGAATGCTTAAGGAGAAAGAGCGACGTTTAGTTCTTTTGTTTGAAGACCTCACGGGCGCACAAGGCATAGATCAGGATCTCTTTTATGTTCTCCAAGAGAGATCAACAACCCAAGATCAGTTCTGTGATCTTATAAGTGTCGTTGGATTAACCCCTGCATATTGCAACCAGTTCATTTTGCCGCAGGCAAACGTGGTCCAGCGAATTACTCATCACGTTCGATTTGGCAGTATTGAGGGTTCATTCCAGGCCGTTTCGGCTCTGGAGAACTCCCAAGACCAGATTTCATTTGTAGCGCGATATCTTCGAGCCTTACGAGCGGGTATAAATGAAATTGAAACTGCCGCCCACGATCATTCCGAAGTTATCAATCGCTGTAAAGAATGTGAACACCGCTTTGACTGCCATGAGATATTCGGCCATGTAGAAGGAGTTGGCCTATATCCGCTCACAGGAAAGGCAATTGTAAGGATGTTCTCAGCGCTTAGAGACCCAAAGGGTATGATGTTTCTCCAGACGCCTCGAGCGCTTATCCAAGGAGTTATTGCACCTTCGATATCTGCTGAGGAGGCGATTCGTGCGGGCAATTTTCCTGTCCCGGTCGTAGAGACGGAATGGCATCCTCAGAATCAGCGTGAGGTTCAAGGTCTGGCTCAGGAGTATATCGAAAAGGCTCCAGATAAAGACAGAGAACGCCTGCGGACGACGGTCGCTTGGTGGGGCGATGGAAGATTTCCTACTTCAGGTGATAGACCAGAGGAGTGGGCAGGGGTACCAAAGGGCATTTTTGCAGCTTGGGGGATCCCTCTCCCCGATAGTAATTCTCCAAGAGGTACTACCAGTTCACCCATCCCACCTATTCCTGGGAGTGGCACTGGTTCGCCCCCTTCCAAACCAATAGATGTAAAGACACCCGGACCCGAAGAACCGCCTCGCCACACGGTCAGGACCACTGCGGGAAAGGGTAAAACAACATCTACAAGACGATCGAAGCCTAAGACTGATATTGAAATACAACTCGAACGGTTAAGCCAGTGGACTCGAAAGAAAAAGATTGATGACGATGGTTTTTGGGCAAAGCGAGCGACCGATTTTATAAAAAAAGTAAACTGGAAGGATGAAGACATACCGCACTGGTTTGTCAATGAAGCTCTTGGTGAAGTTCGCCTTGAGGGGTCGGGAAAAACGGACCAGCGTAATATCGTTATTCCTTGCACAAAATGGGCAGAGAAGGGCTTGGAATGGTCTGTCAGGCTTGAGAATAAGGATCTCTCATCCGAAGAATATAACTTTGCCATACAGCAGATAGTTATTTTTACTCAGAATATCAGGCAAGTTGTCTGTAACTGGGTGTTTTCACGCCTGCCTGAAGCGCAGCCTGGGGTACCATGGCAATGTGAAGCCACTGTTGTTCAGGTTCTTCTCGCTCGCGCATGGCTAAGAGGCGAGACATCTCCTGGAGCACCTCTGGTCGACCAGTGGAAAGTTATCCTGTCTGATGACTCCCCGGGAGGTGCGACTAAACGACCTGGGGCTGTGAAGTGGAATAGTAATGTGGAACGACTAACCGGCGACTCTATCCTCCACAAAAAATTGAGGCATCTTGTTGGATGCGGTAACGTGGTTGTCGATGTGGTATCCGCAGCACCAGCACTTCGAACTCTGGCTGAGGAGGGTAGTTTTTTTCCTTTTCCAGAGAATCCACCAGAACAACCAATAAAAACAAAATGGCTGACTTTATTGGCCGAATCGGCAAACATTGCCCAGGAAGCTCTGAAGGATCTTCCATCAAGGGAGATCAGACGCCTCCGAGAACGGACAACACGAATCATTGAAACCACCGGAGCAACCGATTTTGCTCTATATATTAAGCGTGCCGCACTCGCCTTCGAAAAATTCCGCCAGGAGTTGCCAAATCAGTTTGCGAGTGATTTATCGGAATGGTTCAGACAGTATGAGTCAAAGCAATCGCTCCTGAAACCTGGCCCGGAGCATGATCGCCTTCAGGCCTTCCTCGCCACCGAACCTTTGGCTTCTATACCAGAATACGCTAGCATTTCGGATCTTCTCACTCACGCTATACAAACACCAGCCGAGATACTCGAGAATGCATATACGTTTGTTAAAGACACGAGCGATCTTATTAACGCTATTGTCGATTACCTCGAGGAACATGAAAGCACAATATCAAAGGTGCAAGATGCAGAGATTGTGGTGGAGTTTGGGCAACGCATTGCAAATAGCGCCTCTAAACTTAAAAGTATAGTTCAGGCGAAGGAGGTGCAATCATGAATGATGCAATGACTCCAGCCGGTAAATTGCAGCGCCTAGAACAACTCGTTCCGATGTGTGGAGCAATTCGCAAGGGGACGGAATATAGTGCTGCATTAAATCAGGCCAAGAATGAAGTCATAGGGGCAGAGATTCTACCTAACCGACTTGAGAGCTTGGAGCATGCTCTGTATGTCCTAAAGGACACAAACTATCTTGCTCCAGCAGACCTCGTTGTGGATCTTGAGGCACTAGAGAATTCTGGACAGTCGCTTGAACAAAGTGTGGATACAGATGCATTGCAGGATGCACATTACTGGGTGAAGGATATCCAGAAAGCCCTCCAGCGTGTGGAAGTTCAGATCAGTCGGGCCTGGACTGCTCTTGTCCAGTCTGAATTCGGTCCAATAAAGAGCCTTGGCGACGTACTGTCTCAGATTCCTGACACCAAGTCTACTGGGGAAGGTATTCAGAAGTGGGCGAATCGCGTTCTGAGTTTAGCGAATGGTGATGTGACAACAGAAAATACGTCGCGCCAGCTAAATGAAGCAAGAACTGAGCTACCAGTACGTCTTAAGGCACTTGGAAATCTTGGTGTGGATACCAATGTTCAATCTTTTCTTATCGAAGTGGCGAATAATAGAGCTACGTTGGCAAACGTGCAGCCGTCCGTTCTTGATTGGCTTCATGAAAAAAATGCACAATCACGATTTCGAGTAGAGTTGATTTGACTCCATCGATTGCAAACAACGGAGCATTTATGTCTAAAGAAAACCTCCTCCTGAATTTATATGATCTTGAGAAACCCATCTTGCAACGCAATGAATGGTTTTCTCTGCGGGTTCCAGTTGACCTGCTCGCACAAAAATATTTAGACGACCATCCTGGCGAGCAGCCAACTACTTTTGAGGCGGCACTTAGAGCGCTGCGTTTGGATGGAAAGGTAATGCTTCTTCCTCCATGGGAAGAGTTGGGCAAGAGTATGCCCCCAGGAACGACATGTGATTCCAACTGCCAATGGGAGCTAACTGACCTTGCTAATCTCGAAGATCAGGCAACTCCATCATGGCAGCGGCGCAAAGTCTTCCTTCCTGATTCGCTTAAAGGTTGGTTCGTGCGAAGTCGTATGGCGGAATTAACACGGTTGCTTGCCTGGAACCGGGAACGTTTCGGCCTTGCACCGTCAAGTGCCCACATCGGTTATGAACTACAGGCCAGATTCCGGCCACAGCGAGTAACGGGTGGTATTAGCCAAGCTGTGGCCCACCTTACCAATCGAGCGGGGCGGGGACATTTCTCACGTGCAACTGATACAAACCAACTCATGTTGGCCATTGAAATTGTAGGTAAGGGACTTGAGCGATCGCTTGGTTGCGACGCACTCGCCGGTTTTCAAGAAAGGACCTGGAAGAGTGTTCTTGATATCCTTTTCAATCCTGGTGCAAAATACAGAGCAACTATGATTACAGCCGGCGTCAGTTCCGGCAAGACTTACTCTTTTGCATTACCAATCATGACAGCCGTTGTTTACCATGCATTACTCAATCATAGGGGGGTAATACGGGCATTAGTAGTATATCCTCGAACTAGCTTGGTTGAGGATCAATACCACACGTTCTTGCGCCTGATAGCTGGCATAAATGAAGAATTGATGAGTCGCGGTCTTGAAGAGATTACGGCAAACCCTGCCTTGGATGCGGGTCAGATGTTAGGCGCGAGTATCGGCGTTAAAAACCAAAGCTCTCTGTCCGTAGTTTTACCTGAGGTTTCCAGGCGACGAACAGAGATAATTCTTACGACTTCTGAGTCTCTCAAAAACCGCATGATCGATTGTCGTGCGCTTCGACCTTACTTCAGCAATGTCGATATCGTCGTTTTTGATGAGATTCATTTAATGGAAGGCCTTTCTGGTTGCCAGGGTATTTACCTAATACGGCGCCTCCGTCAACTCCTGCGGACTTTACGCACCAATGATCAGTTTGAACCAGCATGGGTGGGAGCGAGTGCAACGGTCGCAGAACCCGTTGAGCACTGCGCCCGGGCGATGAGCCTTCCTATTACACAGGTGCAGCACATCTCCCCAGAAAGCCAGGAATTAGAACGTTTTGGAACCTTCCACCACATATTTGTCCACACACGGCAAGGGAAATCTGCCATCTCCGCAGTAACAAATGGTCTCTGCTGTACTGCGCACAATCGGAACGACTCAACGGCCCACTCACACTACCTTGATCCTTCGGTGACACATCTTAGACCGCGACCAGGAGCCGAGATTCCTAAGACAATTACCTTTGTCGACTCATTGAGCACGATCGGTCGTCTCCGTTTCACGACGGCTGATAACGAGAAAACCTATGATCCGTTCAGTTCTGCAACACCACCTTACTACGCTTGGTTTTACCGGCCAGCCGCCCGATTGAGGGCAACCCGTACTGAGCGAGGCTCAATAGAGCGTGCTGCAGGCACCGGTTCTTTAGCCGCCATTCGTGATTGGTGTTCCAAGTGTTATCATGGCGAGCCAGCTGTTATTGGAAAAGCAGTGCTCCAGACAACGGAGTACAACTTCCTTCGAAATCTTGTTCAGATGGACCAAGCGGCTATTGAAAGAGCCACACCACCGGGTTTACCCGAACGTCTCGCACAACTTCCGGATTTGGTGGGAAACTTGAATCGTTGCCCCTTTCTAATTGAAGGCGTATGTTGGTGGTGGTCACAGGATCCGGGTACCCGACTAGAGGTTGATACTGGTCGCCTTTTTATGGATCAGAATAGAGCTATTGCTTATACGAGCAGGACCCAAGATGGCGAAGGTGCTTTGCACGAGGACGTGAATGATTACTTTCTCATTCCGTCCGAACAACTATGGGAACGTGCAAATATACGTGGCCAACAGGTTTCTACGTCCACTTTAATCGCTTCTCCACGTATTGAAGTCGGCGTGGATTTTCGCAATGTACGTGATGGGGTTACTCATAAGGCGTTGCGGAGCGCCTCCTCTTTTCAGCAAAAGGTTGGCCGAGTAGGGCGGGAGGACGGTTCGGACTCAGTGATTGTTACCTTTCTTGCTCATCGGACTACAGATGCCCATTTTGCTCATCACCCAGCACGCTTGATCGATGCACAGCATCTCGATCCAATACCGCTAAAGGCCGAAAACCCGGATGTCATTAAATCTGCGCTATTCGCGTCCGCGTTGGATTATATTGCAACCAGACCTAAAGATACAATTCCGAATAGTGGAGAACGGTTGAATATAATCGGCACTGGTAGCTCCGCAGAGTTACCCTGGACAGAAAAGTTGCAATCGGTGTTGGATTACCTCGTGTCCAATAGGTCGCATGTGTGCAATTATATGACTTCGGCTGTAGGCAATCATTCTATGGTTGATGCTAATGTCGCTCTTGATACGCTCCTTGAAATACTTCGCGTGCTTACCTTAGATCTTAAGGGAGCATTTCACAACACTGGTTCTGCGGCACACTGGATATATTCAAACACGGAACCGGCTGCAGTACCAGCCTTCGCTTTGCTATTACAACAAATGGAGAAATTTCGAGCCGACGCACGTAGATTCTCTTCATACGCTGAGGTCTACGCAACTATGATGAAAATCTTAGAGGAAATAGAGAAACAATCCCCTTCAGTATTGGAACTGCAAAAAGCTTCAAATACCCTTCAGCAAAATGTAAATATAGTAGATTCATCATTAACACCAGACCTCTATCAAATAATGGGAACGGTGTACGCTATTAAAAATTCGCTCGGCCAGTTGAACCTCGCTGGAAATTTTTCAGATATTCGATTTGGCTATGACCTTGTAACCGCCTTTAAGCAGTATGGGGCTCCCGCTACGCGTGTCATGAAACTTCACTACTTTCACAGCCTACTTACCACTCTCTGGCCATTCCGCCGTTTTTACCCTTTTGGTTTGTCCCGCACACAATTCCAACACATTAATGCTAAAAACGTCACGGTTATTCTATCTCGTGATGGAATTCGGGATGATGAGTCTATCGATACAGCACTATATGAACTGCTCCCAGGATCTTGGAACTACCGATGGCTAAAACCTAAAAAGTCCCCTAGCGGCGACATCGAAGTGCTTGGAGGCTCCAATGCGCACTATGTCACCCTTGAAAACTTAGAAGTGAATGGAGCGGTATTCGAACCTACCGGAGCTGAACTCACTGCTGCTGATGTTCCCTCAGAAATGCCGCAGTTTGGCCCGAGCGACGCACTACCGGTCTATCGTCCAAGAGTGCTTCCGATGCGCGGGTCTCACTATCGACCAACTATTGACTGGACGACACATCTCGTAGCTGATGGCGACGAGTCACCTGTCACGACCGACCCCAACTCTCTTAAATGTCCAACGCTACCACGCGCATTTCCTGTCACGTGGTACCGTGTTAGTGGTTGTGCCCAGCGCTTTGCGGTCCGCAGTCCAGGGGATAGTTCTATAGGGGTTGGAATTCATGAATACCCTGCATTAGGTCGTTGGGCATTCGACGAAGTGATTTACTCTACGGACATGAAAACTGACACTTTCGTGTACGCATTAGACCGGACGTATGGAGTCGGGACCATCGAGAGTCCCCGACTCTACTACCGAAAAGGGTCCCCTCATCAATGGGCCGCTCTTGGCGACCAAGCATCCCAGACAGACGGTTTGATATTTCGTCTTAATGACACTTCAATAAGCACGGCCACTAAGCAGGCAGTGCAAACTGCATGTTTCCTGCGCGGCGAATTACTAATCCGAACTCTACGGCGTTTCCTTTTACGCGAAACCGGCGCAGATCCTTTCCAGGCAGATATGCTACGAAAAGTGATTTTGGCACAAGTCCTCGATGCCAGTAATCGGACGCTCTCCACCATGGACACGGCTGACATCCAAAAGGCCCTTTTAGCCATTGACAGGCAACGCTTCGATATGCTCAGAGACCGAATCATCGATGGCTTGGTCGCAGGTACATCGGGTATTGAGCGAACTCTCCTTCAGAATCGATATGTTGAGTGGTATGAACGTGCATATTCCCTCATCGACTCAGCACAGAATGCAGCCCCTCGCTTTGACCTGGCACTTCTACAAGACACAACTACTGATATTCTTATCCACAGTTTATCGGTCCTCATAGAAGGGGCATTGACATCTCTGGTTGGTGCTTCAAATAACGACATGGGTTACTTTTATAGTCCGTCAAGGCAAGAGGTGTATATTTTCGACAAAGTCGAAGGTGGAAATGGCTACTCGGAGACCGCACAGCGGTTCCTTCATATACCGCCACTCCAACGCCTGTTGCATGCTCGTGACAACACGCGGCACTCCCTTCCCGACGTTGACGGTTTCCAGTTACTCGACGAGGCGATCGGCGACTGCCCCGGACAACTCGCAACCAGAGTCTTGTTTGAGGCTGTTCGCCTGGGCGTAACAGATGTCTCGAATTTGTCTTTCCATTCCTCTGTCTCTGCAGATCTCCAGGCAAGAGTGCGCCATGAATTTAACAGCATTTCGGGCTCAGCATTTGTATTAACCACATTAGCGCGCAATTGGTCTAACCTATTCGCATCCTGGCAAGACCTGCTTTGGGTCCAAGTGTTTCCGGAATGGTTTACCTCATCCCTTGTCTCTTCAGGAGTAGTTTCTGGTATAGAAGAGTTGCGCACTCGAACCCACCTTTGCGTCTCTGGTTGCATCGAATGTGTCGATAATGGGGAAAGCTCAGTACATGGCACGTTGTCGTCTGCAGAACATGTAAGCCGCGGAATGCTTGACGTTTTTCGAGCAAATGCGAAAATCAATGAACAAGCATCGTATCTCGACATCCCAGCATGGCAGTCCATCGGAGCCACACTACAACAAGGAATCGGGCAACCTGTACTCGATGAAAATGGTGATCCTATAACAGTGCAGATCGTTGAAGATGGGACTACACGGCAAATTCTTCTGACAAAGGTCCTATCGACCGTATCCTCGGCGCATGGCGTTTCACTTGCGGCGACCATGTTAAGGCAAGTTGCCCCAGGACGTTTTGAAGTGGGGATTCCATTCGTGGCTGCTTACCGTGACGAGAGGCCGTTACAATGAGCGCCGTAGATGGATTCCTTGCACCAGTCGTGACGGAGGTTTTGTTAACCGGATTGGCGCGTCTACGGGCAGAGGGTCCAGGCGCGCAACTGTATTTAGGCTCGCCGTGGCTTTCCAATTTCCCTCTCTTTCCAGGCGTTTTTGCTGGTTCCTTTCCTCACCTTCTACCCGACACTGAACCCGGTGACGTAGCTACAATAGCGGATGTGGTAGCATCCTGGATTGACTACGGAGGTGAGGTAACTATTCTGGTGCAAAACTACAATAAGGCAGATTGGCCAAGAAAGGAAAACCCAAACCGCAACCAAGATGAACTCGGTCTCCTCGTTCGTTGCCTGGAAATAGGTGCAGAGGTATTGTTCGGAAAGGGCTTCCATTCCAAGTTTATTGTCTGCCCTAATATCGTTGTTAGTGGTTCGGCAAACATGACGTACTCCGGATTTTATAGAAACTCAGAACACCTGCATGTCTATCGGGAACAAAGTAGTCCACATGACTACCAGACTGAGAGAACTGCCTGCCTAAACCACGTTGCAACAGCCTCAAGCCTTGGAATATGCCTTCCACCAGGTTCGTTCACAGGACATCTATTGATCGAGAACGTATCGTCCCTGCGAAGACATATTATTAACTCTTAAAGTGCATATTAATAAAGTCGTAGATGGGTTGTATGAATCTAATTTAGTGATTCTTCCTCCCCGGTCGTAAGATTGACCTGGATGAATCTTGTTTCTGGAAATAGTGGTCTTATTGCGTGTTCTACGGTCATCCATTTTGAGCCGGTCCTATGAACTATTGATGTGTTGAGTAGTGCTTCTTCCACGTTGGTAGGGATAATATTTTCAGCATCAGGAGGTTTAAGCTCATACATTAAACCCTGAGGAGTATATCGGTAGCCCAACACCTCAACTTCAAGTTGAATACCATCTCCACCAATGAAGACAGCCTGTTGACCTGGCGCTATCAGCTTCGCTATGTGGTCTGCCTTTTCAGAGTCTTTTATAATAAGCTGATCTACTTTGGCCACATCAAGGGAGACGAAGATTTCTTTGATTTTATTTATTGAACTTATCATCTGTTCATCACGTATGGCTTCAGCTTCATCAAGGGCATATTGAACCACATCCAAAGCATTTTTAGCCAAGGGTTCCGTTAACCTTAAACTACCTTCGGTTACATCGAAGATGCATTGCCCCTTACAAGGTGCTGTACCCAATGGAGAGGTATTAGCGTAAAAAGGTCCGCAATCAATATCTTGCATTCTTATACCGAACATTTCACAAAACGCTTCTTGCAGTTTAGGCAAAATTGAAATAAATGTCAGATCATTCTCAACTAAGAAAAAGCAAATTCCGGTAGTTGTAAAATATCTACTAATGTCACGCTGTGAATATTCCGAATGAGGCCCATAGTCATGGCTACTCTGATTCGCACCGTATTCAATGGTGAATCCCGATACCTTTTGACTTACCTGAACTTCGACTTCAGCAATGAAGCAATTTTCGGATCGTAGTAAATATAGAATTCCACCATTGAATCTTGGGAATACCATAGTGGTCTTCTTGGGTTTTGTAATCAATCGCTTTTCTGGCTTTAAAATTATCTCACCCCGTCGAAAATCAAAACGTATGACCCGGTATGGTTTTCCCATGTAATAATAAACAGCGCCAGGATAGGTTTCTCGCATCGCTTGATCGAACGTAATATCGCCCATATTCGTACCTTGACGTTCTTTGATCAGGAATGTCTTTTCCATCCCAGTTCTAATGGGAAATTCACGGTGCGGTCCACCTTGTGCCCTTTGTTTTAATGGATACAAATCGGTAGGGACTGATTCGGTAGGATTGATCTCGTTTTCCAAATACCGAATGAAGGATTCAGGAAGCTGTGTCAGTATTTCATCTTTATAGCTCAGGTCAGCCGAAAGGCGTTTTTCTACAGCAGTACAGAGGGCATTTGTGTATTGTAAATATCTATTGTTCAAATAAAAAATGTTCGGTTCTATCTGCGCATTTAAGTAAGGATCAAGTCTTCGAACCTTTTCGTTAGGATCTATAAAAAGGCAGTAACCCACGCCTTTACGCCCCGCTCGCCCCACTCGCTGCCAGAAGGCTTTTAATGACCAGGGGCGATCAACTAAGATGACTAGGTCAATTCCACCAATATCAATACCCATTTCAAGCGCACTAGTAGAAACAACACCTCTAAGCTCGCCTTTTGTAAGTGCTTTTTGAATCTGCTTACGGTCCTCGGGTTCATACCCGGCGCGATACGGAAGGACCTTGTCCGGTACATCTGTGTCTTTGACATCTTTGTTTTCTTCCAAAGCTAGAGCATAATTTGTTTCAGTGACTAAGCGTTCGACTAACACTCTGGAATCACAAAATACAAGAAACTGTTGTTCAACAGATATGCAAATATTCATTATCAGGGAGACCAAATGTTTGTACCCGGTTCCGTCAGGCGGCCCCTGCGTCAGTAAAATAATCTTGCCCGCTTGGGTGGAGCCATCCTCTTCAATAGTAAAAGTGCGACCGTTACGACCTGTCAGTGTGGTGAAGAAGTTAGCAGCCTCAAAAAGTGTTCCAGTGCTTAGCACAAATTGAAATTGGGGGGAGAGCGCCTCTAATCTCCTGAGGAAGTAGGCCATATTTGTTCCAAAAACACCTTCATAAACATGGCTTTCATCGAGGATTACAAGTCTAAGTGCTTTTAAAAACGACTGTATCCAGCTTTTGTCAAGGTTACTCATCAACCAAGCGTGGCAAACGTCAGGCGTCATCAAAAGAACTTGATTCTCATTCAAGATATTTTTTCGATGTTTGACAGAGACCGTTCCATCAATGTAACCAAAATTAAGATTGTGCGCGGAAAAGGTATCTTTCCATTTATCCAATTGATCCTGAATAAGGGCTTTCATTGGATATAACGCCAATATCTTCGAATCCGGGTTCTTCAGGATCAGATCCGCCGCGGCGGTAATAAATACCAAGCTTTTGCCGGAAGCGGTTGAGGTCGCCAGACAAACGTTTTCACCATTTATAATGGAAGTAATTGATTGGCTCTGGTGGGAATACAGGCCCTCTGGATATTGTGATTTTAATCTTTCGCGAAGTTCAGGTGAGAGGGCAGAGGGAATTTCCGCATAGACAGCCTCTTTACCGGCTATCTCTGCTCGGTCAACTATCGCATAATCATTCTGTTCCGCAATTTGAGCAAGTAAGGCTTCGCTCAGCATGTGAGCCTCCTTAATAATCATATATGCTATAGATTAATATGTATAAATGTTTTGACCAGGTCAAGAAGCTTTTACTGAACTATGGGCAAACTGCTGGCGTTTTTAAATAGAGCAAAGAGTAGGCCAATATCAGGTGATAGGTTTAAAATAAAAATTAACGATTAATATTGATTAGATACAGGACCATCATTTCAAAGGTAACTATCGCCCAAAAACTATGTTCTAGCGCATAACATATGACATGTTAGGGAAATGTGGATTGATATGTTCTATTATGTATCAGCAGAATTTCCTTCCAATTTTGTTAAAATATCTTGCCAACGACGTTTAATAGTATTATACGTAACGCCTAATTTCTTACCCACTTGTGTTTTGTTGTTTCCTAATTTTTTCATCCAATAAATTATTTCTTCATCGCTGACTTTATACCTTCCATCTGTATGGCCATGATCAGGGGCAGTTTCATTTTGTTGAACGTAGGTGTCATTCTGAACTAAATATTTACCAAGTTCATCGTGTATTTCATCTTCCTCGGACAAGTTGACGATTTTACCGATTACGGAACGAAGATCTCTTACATTACCCTTCCAAGAATAATTCTTAAGCATCTCCAGCACACTAGAAGGAAAAATATTAATTTCTTTCTTATTAACGTTGTTAAATTCTTCGACAAAATGATCTACTAAAAGCGGTATATCCTCAGGACGTTCACGTAGGGGAGGTATTCTCAAAACGGATTCAGCGATTCTATAATATAAATCTTCCCTGAATTGGTTGATTTCAATTTGCTCTAGCAAATTATTGTTTGTGGCGAACACAAGTTTTACATCCACAGGAAAACTCTTATCACTTCCTACAGGGATTATACTTTTCTCTTCTACAACGGTTAAAAGTACTGCTTGGATATCCATAGGGAGTTCAGCAATTTCATCCAGGAATAAAACACCATCGTTACAATATCTGAAGTATCCCGCTCGATCAGACACTGCCGTAGAATGACTTCCACGCACATGGCCAAATAGTTCGCTGGCAATTAGGTCTTTGCTTTTTAGAGTGCCGCAATTCACATTTTGGTATGGACCTTTACGTTTACTTGCTTGGTATATAGCTTTGGCAAAAAGACTTTTTCCAACCCCGGTCTCGCCAAGAATAAGAATATTCGAATGGTCTTGAGCATAGTCGATTAATTTAATTTTAAGCTTCATCAATTCGGGGTTGATAGTGATGATCTGTTTCAATGCAGGATAAAGTGTTTCATATTCCTCAACACGTTGTTTTAAAGCCTCAATATTCTCCCTGTCTTTGAAAATGGTATTTTCACCTCCCATTTCCTTGTTCAAGGATTTCAGGTTGTTCACCGCGATGATATTTTTATTGGAGGTGGATTTTTCAATGAAGAACTCTAAAATATTTTGAGTCTTTTCTTCCTGAGTCAGTAGTTTATCACCTGGTATCTCCTCAATTTTTTGTGTGAACTCTTTATTGAACAAAAGCCCATAAAAAAGTTCTAAATATTTGATTTTTAAATTTAAGATATCAGTGGGTCTAAAGACGCTGCGGCAAACGATTTCAAAAAAATCTTTTATGAATGGTTCTCTTAAAAAAGAAGATTTGTCCAGCAGTTCTCTATAACCCTGGTAATCTAAAATCAGAATTGCCATTTGACTATGGATCGATGTTGCCTTTTCGCTTTGGCAACAATCCAGTTGTTCTCGGACTAGCGTTAAACCATCATTGGGATAAATCGAAACCAATTTCTTAAACCAGTTTGGAATAGCTCCTGCCCATGATCGGGGTAACAAGGTAACTAAGTTTATGAAATACTGATTAAGGTCATCATAGGAGAATTGCTCGTTGTAAGGTAAACCAGTGAATGGATCCGTTTCTGTTGTAGTCAGAATATACTGCCAAGCGAAGTTACATACATTTTCTAAAAGAGGGTCAGATAGACGATAACGCGGAAAGACCCTCAATTTGGTTTTGTTTTCCCTATCAATGGCCTTTTGGATTTCTCTCTCTGAAAACCACCATATTGCTAGGTTAGTACCATAGCTCTGATCAGCGAACGAATATGTACAGTATCCATCTGGCCAATCATAACCATCATTGAAGAACATGGTTTTGAAATCATCCCTGGATAATGTAATTATACCTTCTTCGCCAATCGGTAAGGAGGAATAGACTTGTTCAAATCCTATGCTTTGTTTAAGACTGAGGAACCTTTGACTGTAAGGAAATGCAAAATATTTAAATACTGGAGTATAGGCTTGATTATCTCCCTCAAATTGTCCTCTCACAAAGCCTCTAATAGTTTCCAGTTCTGATAAATGAATTTTATACAAGGAGAGAAAAGAACATTGAGGACAATTTACGCCATAGTAGCCATAATCATATCCAAATAAAAACACTGCTCCGTAAAGAGCAAAGGATGCCAATATCTCTTGGTTCTGATGGACCTTACCACAATTATCACAGATAAAATTGAAACCTGAGTTGCCCATCAAAATACTACACATAAAACCCCCGTGAATAAATCAATACTCATCAAATGAAGACCCATTATACCGATTCAAGACCATATTTCAAATGATTAACGAAAACGCTAAACAATCGTCTCTTCAACAGCTTTAATCATTTTCTATTAGGGATATGTTTTCATAGCGCTGAAAGTAATGGTCGTTGAAAAATTAAAAGGCATTTGCTATGTTTTTCTCTAATGACAGATTCAAGGCCTGTGAGATTTCGTGCTAACTTTTGATCGGGGATGTTGGGGGTGCCATGTGGACGGATTCCAAAACCTCAAAGAAACCTTAGACAATGCGACGGCATTAATTGCTCGAATTCAAGATGACTTGAACCGTAAAGAAAAACGAAGGAATGATCTGCTGGAAGAAACAAAAGTACTTGAGGAGATCATCAGCGAGAAAGAAGAGTTAGAACTTATCCTTAATAAATGCAGTAATGATCTTTGTCCTCATAAACTTGCATTTAAGAAAATAAAGGACCAGTTTGATCCTCGAAAAATACTGGATCAAAATGATTTCCATTTTTTTATGTGTTATCGAGGAAACCATTATGCCCGCTCGGTGGATAATCGCTTCCTTGATAAGACCGTTCTAGATTATCACAGGGAGGTGATTGAAAAAGAAGGGTATTGCTGGTGGGCAAAATTTAACAGCAGAAAGCTAAATACTGGGGCCATTGAAAAACTGGAACCGTTTGGAGAAAGTATAGACCTGACATTATCGAGCGATTTGGCATCATTCATTAAACAATCTATAAAAGAGCGTGTTGCCTCCGGAGGAAACGTCTATTTGTTCAACTACAATCCAAATCCACCAGATATTGAATTGTCTGTTGCCAAGGTTGTAGATTTTTTCTTTGGACATGAAGATATTCCTTACCTGACCAAAAATAGAGAAAAACCGGAATGTGCATATTTCCCTTCCTATTATTTTGAGAAAAGAGATGGCAACTGCGCAAGTTGTAAGCAGTATGATCCTGCCCGGTGCAGCCTTAAATTTTATTCAAATTTTTATTTCAAGATTGATAAGATTCATAGGATTAAGGAGGAAAATATCAATAATGAATTTTTGAACTTACGTAATTGCTTCACCAATGATTTTATCAATTTTGCTATTCCAATATTTTATCCATTGATTGTCACCCAGGAAATGGACATAGATTACTTCTTTGACATCGACTCATTGGAACGCGTTGTTATTTCTAAGGATGCCAGAAAGACTATCGAGGAATTAAATTTTGATCCAAGAATAATAAATATTATTAAGATATTGGAGTATAAACTCGAATTTCCAGTAAATGCCAAGGTTCAAAAGTTTAAAAGTAGAGACAATATTACTGAAATCCGCTACTCTGGGGGCGGTCGAGTATTCGTAGATTTTAGCGACAAAGAAAGACCCCTGGTGGACTCCATAGACAGCCGACACCGGCACTCTGGTTAATAGATAATCCATGGATTTCAAATTATTAAAGAATCAATCTTACCCTATTTCTGACAAGAATGACACCTTTGCCAGACGAGTATGGTTTTCTTGGCTCGGTGCTCCGCGAGGTGTCACCTTATCCACTTTAGTTGAATTTAATGGGGAAAATAATAAAGAAAATAATCGTTCTATGGTTGTACGAATCATTCAGGCGATAGCCCAGGCGATGATCGAATACCCAAAATTGAACTATTACACATTTTGGGGGAAGCTTGTGTGGGCTGGGGAAAAACCGAAGATTAGTGTAATCATGGAAAACAGCGACTATAGTTGCGACATCGTTTTACTTGAGGATCCTCTTTTTTTTAATGAAGAGGCAATTGGAAACGTTTTAATGAACCGAGATCGTAGAAATGAAGGAGAAAAAAAACGTCGCTGGTTAATAGGGAAGTTTCCACTACTATATTTTTTATTTGAAAGGGTAACCGGCAAGTATGTCAAGGAATACACTTCCGAACACGGCCCTGTTTTTCTTTCAATTATTAATCTTCCGGGAATCCAGGAAGTAAGCTATACTCCGGCACATTCAATGGCAATCTATCCTGGTTGGCTTGAAAATGGAAAAATGAAATTGACAATCTGCTTCAACCACCAATTAGCCAACGCAAGACCTGTTGGTAGGTTTCTATTACGAATCCGTGAAATCCTTGAAAGTCAGGACTCGTAACATATTATTTTATCATTTCAAATAAGTTATGATAACTCCTTTAGAATATCAATAATAAGAGCTTTGAGCTTATTTAAATCCTTTTTCAGGTCCTCAGCATTTTCCTTTTTCAAGTCGTCTCTATTTTTCTCTAAACGATCTGATAGAGCTTGAACGGCTTTTTGAGCTGTTATAGCCTTATTTTTTTCTTTTTTCTTACGGGATTTCTCTTTTTCCTTATTTTCAAGTCGTGTTTTATATTTTCGAAATTCATACTTCATGCTTTTGGGGTCTTTTGCTTTGGCCACTCGGACCAATTCCCGTTTTGAATACCTATTGCTAAGTCGACATTCGTTTTTAATATCATCGGGCAGGTTATTGATGGAAAGGATTTCTGTAACAGTAGACCTGCCTTTACCTAAACTGTCCGCGAGTTGGGCTTGCGTATATTGGTATTGATCCATTAGCCGATTCATAGCTTCAGCTTCTTCAATGGGATTCAAATCCTGACGAAACAGGTTCTCAACCAAAGCAATTTCAGCTGGTGAGCCATCAATCATGATCCCGGGGATGGTCAACAACTTTGCTGCTTTTGAAGCACGCAGACGTCTTTCGCCAGAAACAAGGATAATCTCACCGTTTTCCCCCTGCCTAAAAATGATAGGCTGTACAACACCATGTTTTTTAATTGATTGTGCCAATTCCTTTAATGCGGTTTCGTCGAAATATTGCCTTGGCTGGTCAGGGTCTTCCTTTATGTCATTAGTGTTGAGGTTGTACAATTTACCCGTTTCGAACTGATTAGCGCCTTGTACCTTTGCCATGCTATACCCCCTATACGATTGATGAAAACGGGAAAATGTCGGCGCGCCGACATTGATAAAGTAACTTAGCCCGAAGTCTGAGTCAAATTGTGACTGCAAAAATTGTACAATCAAGTGATTTGTTATTTAAGCACAAAATAGAGGCAAGTGCAATAATTTAATAACTATTTTGAAATTATATATAAAAATTCATACATGATAACCAAGTGGTTTCATGTTGTAGGTCGAGAAGAAAAAATATCTCTGTAAGATAATAGACCAATGCGGGTGGGGGTATGGAACAAGACATCCTCATTCCCTGAGATAATAGATTAATGTGTGGTGGTGGGGCGAGAATAATCTTGCTTCCTGAGATAACAGACACATGTGGGATGGTGGGTGAAAGAAATCTACCTTGTTCCTGGAGAAAACAGGTAAATGATGGGAGGGATAAAAAAAGATTATTATGAGGAAACATTTTATTTAAAGAAAATCAAATGTAAATAATGAATTAGATTCATTTCTATTCAAAACGCCAATTGAAAGGAGACCCATAGTGGTCTCCTATTTTATATTAAGGAGAATAAAAAATGATACAGAATGCTCAAATGGGAGTTGATCCCAGAAATCAAATCAATGACCTCACGAATGAAGAGTGGGAAGGAAAAGTCAGTAGTGTCAAAATGACACCTGAGGAAAAAGAAATTATTGTTCAATGTAAACCGATCCTGGATCAAACCAGAAATCTTTTGATCCAAAGAATCGGATTGGAGAGATTTAAGAAAGTGTGGGGAGAACACTTATCCAATGCGGTCTTTTACCCTTATCAACACCCGGATCAATTTGTACGAGAACATCCCGCTCCCTTTGATGTTAGGGAGGTGGAAGACACCGCACTAACAACAACAAAATCGAGTGATATTATTTTTGATCCGTTCACCGGAAGTGGAAGTACATTCATTGCCGCATTGAAAACCGGTAGACGCTGTGCTGGGGTCGAACTTATGGATCATTTTTACGATTTGACCGCAAGAAGGATATCCGCTTATATCGGTGCGCCGTATAAATACGGTGAACGCGGACTATATTTGAAGAAAGGAGACTGCCGAGAGGTCATGACTCATATGAAGGATTCGGTGGTGGATAGTATCATCTCTAGCCCGCCGTACTACAATATATTGAAGAGGGGAACCGGAGAACGCGCTCGCCAAAGAAATGCCCAAGGGTTGAAGGTGAACTATGGTAATTCAGGAAAGGACCTGGGGAATATCGACAATTACCCGACGTTCATGAACGAAATGAGGAATACATACTCACTATGCCATAGAATTTTAAAAAAGGGTAAGTTCATGACAATCATCGTGTCTGACATTTTTAGTGATGGTCGTTTTATACCGTATGGTGCTGACACCCTAAAGGTGGTGGAGAGTGTTGGTTTCAAGTCCCAAGGAGTTCAGGTCATACTGGACACTTGGAAGAAGAACAGACCTTACGGTATTCCTTACCGGGTTTCTTTTACTTTTCACCACCATTACGCTTTAGTTTTTCAGAAAATATAGTGGAGGATTTATGTGAAAAAATTCGAAAAAGGATTTTTATTGTTGGATAAAAAATGGTTGTTGGATAACCAGTTTTTTCGGTCTCTCAGTCACGCTGAATTCAGAATCATGGTTTATATTTTATCTTCTCCTCTGACTATAAAACACCATGATGCTCGTTTTCCTGGTCAAGAACTTTTCATTCGCCTTTATCAAGAGAATAAATTGCTCATCGCAAATGTATCTCAAAATAAAATTTCAGATGTTTGCAGAGTACATCGTGGAACCGTTCAATCCGCTCTTGAGAAGTTCGACCAGTTTGGTTCCTTGATAACGGTATCCGCTAAAGATGATGGGGTTCTGAATAATTTTTATATTATCGGATTCGAAGCAAGGTTAGATGGAGAAGATCAAAAGTTATATTTTGTAGATTCAATACCATTAACCCAAGGACGCCCTATGCCGGAAAACATCAAAGACTACATTGCCAAAGAGTTCATGGATGGAGGTGTAATTTATAATCGCAAAGCAAAAGAGACACAAAGAACAATGTTAGAAATATTGTTTGGTGTAAGGGAACAACTCTATAAACATGACCTGATGATCTAATCGCAATAAGTAGCCTACTCATTCACCAGTACCCTGCCTAATAGATCGTCATAGGGATGCTGAATAGTTCAGCACATATAGTATATTCTTAAATTATATTTCTTAAAATATAATTTTAAATTCTTTTCGCTACGCGAAAAACATCATACCAAAAACTGTGTGCTCCCCCACTTCAAGAACACACATTACCATTGTAGGGTGAATTAACACTTTCCCCACTGTCGGTTCCTAGTCTTTTTCAACTTGAATCAAATTGAAAAGACCTTGTTGTTTATCCGCATTCACCTGGAAGCAATTAATTTCATTGTTCCAGTAATCCGTCTATTTCACGCGCTGTCCTTCTGCGAGTGAGATAGATAAATAATATTAATTAAGGAGTTTTTGAAATGCAGAATCAATACTACACGATTTACGATGCCAGTCAGAAGACTGGTGTTCCAAGGAGCACTATTAAGGAATGGATAGCCAAAGGACATATACGACTTCGACGTATACTGATCAATGGTCATCCCACTGCAAAGTTCTTTACCGAGAAGGACTTGTTCTTGATCCGGTTACTCAGGGGAGAACGCCAAGTCGGTATTCCTTTGGAACGCGCCGCCCATGCAGTTAACCAGTTCGGTGATAGGTTCTACAATAATAATTTTTGCGATGATCTCGCTTATCTCGATTACTTCCGCGAGACCAGAGACCAATACTATTACACAATTCCGTTTGCCGCCTGGATGGTCGGTATGGAAAAGGAGAAGTTGCACGATTGGGTTTCCAATAACTATATCAGTGTTGCGGATATTTACATTAATGGAAGAAAGAACGGACGAAAGAGTAGAAAGTATTTCACGGACGATAATATTAACTCCGCACGTCTGCTATTCCGACTGGTTTCCCATGGTGCTTCAATGCGCGAGGCGCTAAAGATAAACGATATTGTCTATGGAAACTAGTAGATCCTTTTGTTGCTCTTATCAGAGAGGGACTTCGGTCCCTCTTTTATTGTGAATTCATTTTCGAGTTTACTACTAATTATCATAATTCGAGGAGTTTATTTATTATGGATAATGCTGATGAAATTAAACTACACATACGTCAATCGTGTTTAAATGAAAAATACATTTTGGAAGAATCAGGCTTGAATTGTCATCAAGTCGCGATAGCTGCAATTACTGAAATAACATTTCGGGACGACGATAACTTACCGGATACGTTTAAAATGGCCCGAATAAAATTTCTTGATTTGACTTATGATTTGCATATCGCGATACCAACTCAAACCGTGAATATTCTGAAAATTCATATTGAAAAAAATCCAGTATTTCCAAAGTTCTTACAATTGGCTCATGTTAGCAGCGACGACCCTGATTTTCAATTTATGGCAATAGTATTACTGCATATTTTTTGTTATGACGAGGAAATACATGACCTACTGAGGGGTTCTATTTTTAAGTTTCCACTGGATGAGGAAATTCAATTTGAATATCCTGTTGACGAAGAACTACTTCAAGGCATGATTGAAGGTGCGAGATTAGAAGCAACGATGAAAAGTATGTTTGAATGAATTGATAAAGTCAATTTGCAATTCAATGTTGGGGGGACTGCGGTCCCCCTTAATTATTTGAAGTGAGGTATCACTATGCCTGAAAACACAATTGATCAAAGATATTTCAGCATTGAAGAGATTGCGAAATATTCGGGACTCTCGAAATACACCATTCGCCGTTTTATTTGGAACAACGGCTTACCATACCATCAGATTAACCGCAAAATCCTGATACGACTTGATGAGTTCGATGCCTGGATGGACAATAGCCGCGCAAGGCGGGATGGGGACAAGCTTGAACTCGATAAGGTCGTTGATGATGTTTTAAAAGGTTTTGGCCTTTGATCCATAACTGATCGATGTTATTATTTAATCAGGATGAGCGGTCTGATTCTGCGAAAGGAGGTAAGATGCCAAGGAATCAGACCACAAAAGGACGCCTAAAGCAGTCCTACAAAATAACTAAGGGTGTTCGGGTAAGAAGAACAAACCGTGGTGTTTGGTCTATCTACCTGACAAAACAAGGAAAACGAAAATCAATCTCTGTTGGTCCCTCGGAAAAGGACAGGGAGAAGGCGATTGAGATGGCGGAAGCAATAGCCAAGAAACTTGACGATAATGAGCGTGCGCTCATAATGGGGATTAACCCCGAGAACAAGACCGACCTGGTTAAATACGGAAAGGTCTGGTTGGAGACCAACGCCGGACGATGGGACCCCAAGACTCATGACAAATATGAGGCTATCATCCGCATACACATCGCTCCATACTTCGCCGGAAAGACTTTGCAGGAGATCAAAAGGATGGACGTGCGGCGTTTCCTGCAGCACGTCTACAAGAAGCGTAGTGCGTCGACGGTGTCGGCGGTCAGGGACATCCTGAGTGGGATTTTCGATGATGCCATGGAAGAGGAACTGGTTGCGAACAACCCGACGCAAAGAATCCTAAAAAAAATCCTGCCGCCCAAACGTCAGCGCAAGATGCGGGAAGCCGAGCCGTTCAGCAAAGATGAGTTGGACCGGTTCATTTCCACGGCGGAAAAGATGCCCGTGGTTTCGTGGGCGGAAGTCCTGATCCTTAAGATGATGGGGTTTGCCGGGTTCCGACTGGGCGAGGCACTATCCATGAGGTTCGAGAACCTGGATTTTGGGACGAAGACCTACCATGTCTGCGAGTCCTTCAAGAGGCACAGGTTCAGCAACCCCAAAAAGGGAAAGAAGCGCATGGTCGACCTGCCGGATTTCCTGGTCACGGAACTCCAAAGGTACATCACCCAACTTCGGAAGGAAGGTCTGCAAACCGGAAAAGGGGGAGACGTTTCACTTTTGTTTCTTGATCCAGACGAGCGTGGCTACCCCTACAGTCAACGAAAGGTGCAGCGCCTGGTAGAAAGGGTATGCCGCGCCTGCGGACTCCGTAGGCGTAATCCTCACGACCTAAGGCACACCTACGCCACCCTGCTTTTGATGTCGCACATGAGTCCGGCGTATGTTCAAAAGCAGTTGGGACACTCGAGCATCCAGATCACCGTCGACATCTACGGACACTGGATTCAGGGTGAAGGCAGAGGGGATTTGGAGGCGGCGCTATGCCCGGAACGGGAACCCGAGCGGGAAAAAGTGACCCCGATTGGAGTGTAAAAATGCGAACAAAATGCAAACAACAAAGAGGGCTCACAGATAACTGCAAGCCCTCTTTGCATTTTTAAAATCGTGGTGCCGAGGAACGGAATTGAACCGCTGACACGGGGATTTTCAGTCCCCTGCTCTACCGACTGAGCTACCTCGGCTCGTCGTCACAACAATAAGCAAATCTATTTATCCGGCCGAAATTTGTCAAGCAAAAACTGCCCGAATCACCTATCAGCCCTTAATTTCCGGATATTCCGCCGACAGCCCGCAGGGGGAAATCCGCCGTTTTTTAAAAAACCTCGTCTTCCTCGTAATCGTCTTCGTCTTCCTCGTCCTCATCCAGGTCGTCGTCTTCGCCGACGAAGCTGTGATCGTCATCAATCTCAACCTCGTCCAGCTCAAGCTCCTCGGCCGTCTCCTCGTATTCATCCCTGGTCATCAGTTCGTCGAACTCGGTCATGTTGGTCAGTTCTATCCTGATGAGCCAGCCGTCCTGATAAGGGTCTTCCAGAACGACATCGGGAGAATCAAGGGCGTCCTCATTCACTTCGGTAATTTCACCGCTCACCGGCGCATAGAGGCGCAGCACACCGGCCCCGGTCGTGGTGATACGGCCGAAGATGTCGTCCTTGACCACCTCGTCGCCTTCGGATGGCAGTTGCAGCTTGCGGATTTCGAGGCCGTCTTCCAGATAATCCTCGCATATGCCTATGGTGGCCGCTCTGTAATCGTCCAGGCGCACCCAAAGGTGGTGCTCGGCGGAGTACCTCAGTTCATCGTTATCCAAATCCAAGCCCATCTCCTCCCGCATATTCACCGATATTATTCCGGACCCGCTTACGGGCCGGCTCAGGCAGGTCCAACTCCGGGAAGGAGCAGGACCGGACAGGAAAAAATCTTTTATGGAAAGGCCGTCTGAAAGTCATCATAAGCAAACCTTGAGCCGTGTGACAAGACCAAATGTGCATGAATCGGCTCTTAATGTTCAAAGGCCGCTCCCCGGAGAGCGGCAGCCGAATCGCCGCCGGTTCAGCGGCCAGCTATCTGCTGATATTGCTTTATTATTTCAGTCTTTTATTAATTCGACAACCCAAAGAAGGGGGAGGAAGTTTACGGGAGCGGGACAAGCGGAGGCCGCCAGGCGGGCGGCGGCCGTCAATGGCGGTTGAGCCAGAGATGGAGCAGGATCAGGCCTGTGCCGATGCTTATGCCCATATCGGCCACGTTGAAGGCCGGCCAGTGCCAGGCCCCGACATAAACATCCAGAAAGTCTATGACCGCGCCCATGCGCACCCGGTCGACGACATTGCCCACGGCCCCGCCGCTGACCAGGGACAGGCCCCAGAGGAGGAGCCTGTCCGCAGGATCAGTATAGATGATGAAAACCACTATGATGGACAGGGCCAGCAGGGCCATTCCGGCCAGAAAGGCCACCCGCCAGAGGCTGGGCGAACCGGACATGAAGCCGAAAGCCACCCCGGTGTTCAGCACATAGGCCAGGTCGAAGAAGCCCGGTATGGCGGAGACCCGGCCGTCGGGCGCGAGCCAGCGCCAGATAGCCAGTTTGCTCAACTGGTCGGCCAGCAGAGTGGCTCCCGCCACGGAGGCGACTAACGGCCATTTGCCCAAGCTGTTTACTCCTCCAGCGCCGCCCGGCAGCGGGCGCAAAGGCCTGTCTGTCCGGAATCGCCGCCGACAGTCTCGTCGTGTATCCAGCAGCGCTGGCATTTTTCGGCGGCCGCGGCAGCCACGGTTACGCCAAGCCCTTCCACTTCGGCGGAAGCCTTGCCGGCCGGGGCTTCGCCCTTGACCAGATTGACCTGGCTGACGATGAAAATGGTGCGCAGGTCCTCCCGGTACGGGAGCAGGAAATCATACAGGCTGTCCGAGGCATACAACGTGACGGCCGCATCCAGGGCGTGGCCGACCACCTTGTCACGGCGGGCCTGTTCCAGTTCCTTGGTGGCCGCGGAACGGACTTCCAGCAGGCGTTCCCATCTGCCGGCCAGTTCGTCATCCACCAGGGCTTCATCCACGTTGGGCAGGTCGGCCATGTGGACGCTCGGGGTCTTGCCGGGATATTCCGGCAAATATCCCCAGACTTCCTCGGCGGTGAAGCAGAGGATGGGGGCCATCAGGCGAACCATGTTGTCCAGGACCCTGAACATGGCGGTCTGAGCCGACCGGCGGGCCAACGATTTGGGCGGCGAGGTGTACAGGCGGTCCTTGAGCACGTCGTGATAGAACGAGGACAGGTCCACGGTGCAGAAATTAATCAGGGCGTGGTAAATGGCGTACAGCTCGTATTCTTCATAGGCCAGGCGGACCTTTCTGACCAGGCCTTGCAGGCGGTGCATGGTCAGGCGGTCGATCTCGGCCATATCGGCGGGATCGACGGAGTCCGTGCCGGGGTTGAAGTCGCTGAGATTGCCCAGGATGTACCGGCAGGCGTTGCGGATGTTGAAATAGCCCTTGGCCAGCATGTCCAGAATCTCGTCGGAGATGCGGATGTCGTCCTGATAATTCTCCGCCGAAACCCAGAGCCGGATTATGTCGGCCCCGTATTTCTTGAGCAGTTCTCCGGGCGCGATGACGTTGCCCAGCGATTTGGACATCTTACGTCCTTCGCCGTCGACCACGTAGCCATGGGTCAGCACGTTGCGGTAAGGAGCCCTGTCGCGGGTGCCGACCGAAGTCAGCAGGGCCGAATGGAACCAGCCCCGGTGCTGGTCGCTGCCTTCCAGGTACATGTCGGCGATGTCGGGCAGATAGTCCCGCGCTTCCATGGTGCCGACGAAGCTGACCCCGGAATCGAACCAGACGTCCAGGATATCGTGTTCCTTGGTGAATTCCTTGCCGCCGCAATGAGGGCAGGTCGTGCCCGCCGGCATGAGTTCCTCCACCGGGCGGTCGAACCAGGCGTCGGCCCCTTCCTGGCGGAAAAGCTGGTAGACGTGTTCCATGATGGCTTCGTTGTAAAGCCATTCGCCGCAGTCCCGGCAGTAGAAAATGGTGATGGGCACGCCCCAGGAACGCTGGCGGGAAACACACCAGTCCGGGCGGTTTTCTATCATCTGATAGATGCGCTCGCGTCCCCATTTGGGTATCCAGCGGACCTTGTTGATCTCTTCCAGGGCCTTGGTCCGCAGGCCGGTTTTTTCCATGGAAATGAACCACTGGGGGGTGGACCGGTAGATGACCGGCTTTTTGCAGCGCCAGCAGTGGGGATACTGGTGATCTATGCTCCGGCGGTAGGCCAGCGCGCCCTGTTCGTCGATCTTCTTGATGACGTTTTCGTTGGCGTCGAAAACGAACTGCCCGGCGAAGAATTCCACGTCCTTGGTGAAACAGCCGTCGTCGTCCACCGGCGAATAGGGGTCAAGTCCGTATTTCTGGCCGGTTTCAAAGTCTTCACGGCCGTGGCCGGGGGCGGTGTGCACGCAGCCGGTGCCCTGTTCCAGGGTTACATAGGGGGCCAGGACAATGACGGATTCGCGGTCATACAAGGGGTGGCGGGCCTTGAGGCCTTCCAGCTTGGCCGGGTCCAGGGCGGCCAGGACCTGATAGTCCTTTTCGAAGCCGAAGTTGTACATGCAGTCCAGCAGGAGGCCCTTGGCCAGAACCAGGACTTCGCCGCCGGCCTTGACCGCCACATATTCGAATTCCGGGTTCAGGGCGATGCCCAGGTTGGCCGGAATGGTCCAGGGCGTGGTGGTCCAGATGACAAAGAAAACCTTTTCGCCGGCCAAAGACGGGTCAACGGCCTCGGGCGCGCCGATCAGGGGGAATTTCACATAGATGGAGGGCGAGGTGTGCATGGCGTACTCGACCTCGGCCTCGGCCAGGGCCGTCCGGCACGACGCGCACCAGTAGATGGGCTTGGCGCTCTTGACCAGGCCGCCGTTGAGGGCGAATTTGCCCAGTTCCCTGGCGATGGTGGCTTCATACTCCGGGGTCATGGTCAGGTAGGGATTTTCCCACTCGCCCAGCACGCCCAGGCGTTTGAATTCCGAACGCTGGATGTCGATGAACTTTTCGGCATATTTCCGGCAGAGGCGGCGCATGTCGCCCTGGCTCATCTCGGCCTTTTTCGGGCCTAGCTGAATGTCGACCTGATGCTCGATGGGCAGGCCGTGGCAGTCCCAGCCCGGCACGTAAGGACTGTCAAAGCCCATCATCTCATGGGACTTGATGATGATGTCCTTGAGCACCTTGTTCATGGCGGTTCCCAGGTGGATGTGGCCGTTGGCGTAAGGGGGGCCGTCGTGCAGAACCCAGGGAGTGCGGCCCTTGCTGCGCTCTCTGATTGTTTCGTACAACTTGGTTTCTTCCCAGTGCTCCAGCATTTGAGGTTCGCGCTGGGGCAGATTGGCCCTCATGGGAAAGTCGGTCTTGGGCAGGTTAAGCGTAGCCTTATAATCCATCCTGGTCCTCCAGAGAGAAAGCTTAGGTAAAATGGCTTCTTATATTCATTATTCCGCGGCCGAAAGTCAAGACAGTTCGGCTGAGGCGAGCTTTGCGGGGAAAAACCGGTCCGGTGCTCCGGCGGGTCGTTCTGGAAACCCGCCGGAGCACCGAATCAGATTCCGGGGTCTTGCGTCAGTCCCTTTGCCCCGAAACCGGCCTTCGATCCAGGCCGGATTGCTACCCCGGGCCGTTGGGGAGGTCTGTTCCCTCCCCGGCCCGGTCATCCCTGAGCCGCCTGGTTGGGCCGCCAGGGAAAACGGCAAAAAAAAGCCCCGCTCGGTTGGCGGGGCTTGTTTTTAGTCGCTTATTGTTACTACGCGCCTACAAACCTCCCCGCCCAGGGGTAATAATAATTATCCCGATAATGCCGAGCAGGTTTATGTTGCGTACGTAATTCATAATATTCACTGAAGGAATGAAGTACCACAGGCGGGAATTCTTGTCAATGCCAAACTTGGCCGGGCCGCACATATTTCCCTTTCCAATTGACCCGCCAGAAACACCGTGGTATTTTTATCAGTTAACTGATTTTATTGTGCAAAACCCACGAAAAAGCAGGAGAAATCGTGTTAGACCTTAAATTTGTCCGCGATAACATAGACCAGATCAAGAGCATGCTGAGCCACCGCAACAATGATCTGGATGTTTCCGAGTTCACCCGTCTGGACGAAGAGCGCCGCCGGCTGCTGGCCGAGGTGGAGGCGCTGAAGGCCCGGAGAAACCAGGCCAACCAGGAGATCGTCCGCCGTAAGCAGGCCAAGGAAGATGCTTCCGCCCTCATCGAGGAGATGAAGGAGACGTCGAATAAAATCAAGGAACTGGATCCGCTGACCAACCAGTCCATCCAGGCCGTGCAGGACTTTCTGCTCCAGATCCCGAACATGCCTCATGAATCCGTGCCGGTAGGCAGGTCCGAGGAGGACAATCCCGAATACCGGCGCTGGGGCGAACCGCCGAGTTTCGCTTTCGAACCGCTGAACCATTGGGATATCGGTGAAAATCTGGGCATCATGGATTTCGCCACGGCGGCCAAGATCACCGGCGCCCGGTTCGTCCTGCTCAAGGGCCAGGGTTCCCGGCTGGAGCGGGCCCTGACCAGCTATATGCTCGATATGCACACGACCCGGCACGGCTACCTGGAATTGCTGCCCCCTTTCATTGTCAACGCCGATTCCATGACCGGCACCGGCCAGTTGCCCAAGTTCGAGGAAGACCTCTTCAAGCTCCAGGGCTGGAATTACTACCTGGTGCCTACGGCCGAGGTCCCGGTGACCAACATCCATCGCGACGAGATACTCGACGCGGCCAGCCTGCCGCTCAGCTACACGGCTTATACTCCCTGCTTCCGGGCCGAAGCCGGGGCCGCGGGCAAGGACACCCGAGGCATGATCCGGCAGCATCAGTTCGAGAAGGTGGAACTGGTCAAATTCGCCAAGCCGGAAGAGTCCTTCGACGACCTGGAGAAACTGCTGTCCGACGCCGAAGAGGTCCTCAAGGGTCTCGGACTGCCGTACCGCGTGGTGACTCTCTGCACCGGCGACATGGGTTTTTCCTCGGCCAAGACTTACGATATAGAAGTCTGGCTGCCGGGACAGAACAAGTACCGCGAGATTTCCTCCTGCAGTTGTTTCACCGACTTTCAGGCCCGGAGAGCCAATATCCGCTTCCGCCGCGACACCAAGTCCAAGCCCGAATTCGTCCACACCCTGAACGGTTCCGGCCTGGCCGTGGGCCGGACCCTGGTGGCCGTGCTGGAAAACTATCAGCAGGCCGACGGCTCCGTCATTATTCCGGAGGCGCTGCGCCCATACATGGGCGGCCTGACCAAGATAGAAAAGCGGGCTTGAATTGCGGGAAATGGAAATGCAACAACGCCGGTAGCGGCCTGAAGGAATATCCTCGTGCACTGGCGTGACGATAAAACAAGACTCCAGCTCAGGAGAAAGCAGCCTCCGGTCAGCAAGACGTTCCTCAAGCGCCTGCTTCAGTTCGGCGCGCTGGGACTATTGTTTTACCTGGGCTTCCTGGGTTACCTCAATTTACCCGGCTGGATTTTTTCCGGAGCGGCGGACGGCGACGGCCGGACTGCCAAGCCCGACGTCGTCGTTGTGGCTCCGGAAGGCCGGGCTCCTTTGCCGGATGATTCCCTGGACAAGAAGAAACTGGCCGGAATAATCGGTTCCAAGGCCTTTGAACCGGATGAACTTTACACTTTCCGCATCGAAGACGGCGAGGGGCACAGCCTTTTCGTCCGCACGACCATGGACCCCGCCCTCCAGTCGTGGGCTTTGAACTTCATGCCCAAGGTGCTGGCCAAATCCACCGCCCTGGTGGCCATCGATCCCAAAACGGGCGAAGTTCTGGCCATGGCCAGCCACAATGCCAGCGGCCAGCCGGTCAATGTGGCGCTGACCAGTTCCTTTCCTGCGGCCAGCCTCTTCAAGATAGTCACGGCGGCTGCGGCAGTGGAAAAAAAGAAGCTCAGCAGCGACAGCACAATTTCGTATGACGGCGGCAAGCACACTTTATATAAGAAAGACATCAAGGGCGATATAGACGAAGGCTCCCACCAGGCCACCCTGAAACAGGGCTTCGCCGAGAGCATCAATTCGGTCTTTGGAAAACTAGGGGCTTTTTCGCTCGGCCCCAAGGAACTGGAAAGCTTCGCCAAGCGCTTTCATTTCAACCAGCCCATCCATTTCGAGATGCCGGTGGAAGAAAGCCAGTTCACCGCGGATCAGGAAAAAGACCCTTACCGGCTGGCCGAGCTGGCTTCCGGTTTCAACCGGATGACCACGGTTTCGCCGCTGCACGGGGCCATGCTGGCTTCGGCCATCGTCAACAACGGTAAGCTGATGGAGCCGACGGTGGTGCGGGATGTCTTCGATCTGGACAACAACATCTATTATCAGCATGAGCCGGTCTCTCTGGGGCAGGTGGTTTCCGAGTCCACGGTCCAGGAGCTGCGCAAGATGATGCGGGCGGCCATGACGGAAGGCACGGGCCGCAAGTCCTTCGGCGACGCGGCCAGCCACAAGGTCTTGTCCAAGCTGGAGATCGGCGGCAAGTCCGGGACGATCAACAACGATCAGGGCGACAAGGTTGACTGGTTCGTGACCTACGCCAGACGGAAAGGGACCGACGATTCGGTAGCCATGGCCGTGCTGGTCGTTCATGGCGAGAAACTGGGACTTCGGTCCCGCGTTATAATAAAAGAAGCGCTTATCCAGTATTTCAAATCCCGGGTTGGCTGAGTCCGGACCCGGAGCGGAGTGTGGAGGCTCCAAATGAGGGCAAAGGCTGGGGCGACCCTGGTGGAAATAATCCGGGGCGACATAACGGAAATGAATACCGAGGCCATTGTCAACGCGGCCAATGAACGCTTGATTCTCGGTTCCGGCGTGGCCGGGGCCATCAGGGCCAAAGGCGGCCCGGCCATCCAGGAAGAATGCAAACTGTTGGGCGGCACGGAAGTGGGCGAAGCGGTGGTCACCGGGGCGGGCAATCTGCCGGCCATGTATGTGATTCACGCCGTTGGCCCGCGCATGGGCGAGGGCGATGAAGACCGGAAGCTGAAGGACGCCACAGTCAACAGCCTGAAAAGGGCCGACGAAAAGGAAATGGCCAGCCTGGCCTTTCCCGCCATCAGCACCGGCGTTTTTGGCTTTCCCATGAACCGGGCCGCAGCGATCATGCTTGCCGCGGTCAAGGAATATGTCGAGGGGCCGACCGGGATTAAGAAAATCGTCTTCTGCCTGCATGGCCAAGAGGCTTACGACGTCTTTGCCGGAGAATTCAAGCAGGTATTCAGCGGAGCCGTTTAATCCAGGCAGCGGCATTGTCCATTTTTCCACCTTTTGCCCACTCCATTATTCGGTGTAAAGGGGGGTAACATGCCCGAGAACATGATAGACAGGATTCACTGGCTGGGACATGACAGCTTTTATGCGGCCGGTTCCAGGGTCGTCTATTTCGACCCCTGGGAAATCGGAGCCTTTCCCAAGGCCGACATAGTGCTGGTCAGCCATGAACACGGAGATCATTGTTCACCGGCGGATGTGGCCAGGGTCTCCAAGCCGGGAACAGTGGCCATCACCGAACCCCGGTCCGCCGCCAAACTGACCGGCGACGTCAGGGTCGTCAGCCCCGGCCGTTCGCTGGAAGTCGGCGGGGTCAGGGTCACGGCCGTGCCTTCCTACAATATGGACAAGGATTTTCATCCCAAAGCCAATAACTGGTTGGGGTTTGTGGTGGAACTGGACGGGGTGAAAATCTATCACACCGGAGATTCTGATTTCATACCGGAAATGAAAGAGATGGATGTGGACATCGCCCTGATCCCCGTATCTGGCACCTACGTCATGGATGCCGAACAGGCCGTCCTGGCGGCCAGGGCTATCAAGCCCCGCATAGCCGTACCCATGCATTACGGCAAAATCGTCGGTTCGGAAGCCGACGCGGAGAAGTTCGCCGCAGCTCTCCAGGGGGAGATGCGCGTGGTCATCAAGCAGAAAGAATAAGCGCAGCCCGCGACAACCCGTCGGCCGATGAAGTCCGCCCAGCGCCTTGACGGATGTATGGTGGCGGATTATGGTTGAAATATGGGAAAGTTGAGGTCTTGATGTGTTTGAGCACCTTTGCCACATCAACCAGGACTGCAACAGGGAAGTTATGCAGTCGGTGGTTACTCTGGCTGTAGAGCTGGCCAGGGAAGGACGGGAAGGCCACAGGGTTGGCACTGTCTTCACCGTGGGGGACCACGAGCAGGTCCTCCAGCGCTCCCGGCCGATGATCCTTGACCCGGTTTACGGTCACGATCCGTCTTTGCTCGGCATACACGACCCGAATCTGAGGGAGACCCTCAAGGAACTGGCCCTGCTGGACGGCGCTTTCATCATCACGGACGAGGGCCAGGTCGTGGCCGCCTGCCGTTATCTGGACGCCCCGGCGGGGGGCCTTGAACTGCCCCTGGGCCTGGGCTCCCGGCACGTGGCCGCCGCAGCCATCACCAGGGTGACCTCCTGCACAGCCGTAGTGGTTTCCGAAAGCGCGGTGGTCAGGGTCTTTCATCAGGGAGAGTTGCTGGCCGAGATAGTCCCGGAGCTCTGGCTCCTTTCCCGGGAGATGATTCACCTGCGCGGCCCCGTGGACGAACGGGAATACGCCGGAGTGAAAATTTTTTCGCGGCGCGGAACCGCCGAGATCAAGGCTACTTGACATGTGCAACAACTGCAACGCGGCGTTCGGCATTCACAGTGAAATTGATTTCCTGAAAAAATACCTGCGGATGCAGGAAAAAAAGCTGTTGAACGATCCCGGCGACGAAGTGGTCAGGGACCAGATTAACAAAACCAGAGAACTGCTTATCGAATTGGAAAGGATGACGGCTACCCCTTGCCTGCAAATGTGACCGATCTGAAACACGCGGCCGATTACCAAACCCTGACTGCCTATGACCGTGGGAAAATGCCCGGCGGGGAGATGGACTGGTCCAATCAACCCAAGCTTTATAAAAACTACATCGGGGCCGAAACGTTTTCTCTGCCCCGCGACCTGACCCTGCCCCGCCTGCGGGCCTGGCAGGTCCTGACCGGTTCCCTGAACCGGCCCCCTCAAACCCTTGATATCTCCTCCCTGGCCCGCTTGCTCTTCATGTCCTACGCCTTCACGGGGAAAGTAGATTACGGCACGGAGCCCTGCCTGTACCGCTCCGTCCCGTCGGCCGGGGCGCTCTATCCGACCGAGGTCTACTTGGCGGCCGCAGGCCTGGAAGGCCTGGACGACGGGTTGTACCATTATTCGCTCATGGACTTCGGGCTGACCCTTCTGCGACACGGCGCTCCGCCGGACGGCGTGCCCTGTCCGGCCATAATAATGACCGGCCTTTTTTTCCGAAGCGGCTGGAAATACCGGCAGCGGGCCTTCCGCTACTGCCTGATGGACACCGGCCACCTGGCCGAAAATATGACCCTGACTGGTCCGGCCCTGGGCCTGTCCACCGAATTCACCGCCGATTTCGACGACAAAGAGATCAATGCCTACCTGGGCCTGGACACGGACAAGGAAACAGCCTTGGCCGTAGTCCGCCTGGCGCCCTCTCCGGACCGCGCCGCGGCAGCCTCAACAATGCAAACCGATGCGCCCGAAGCTGAAAACGCAGCTCCCCGGGAAGAAATATTTGACCTCATTACCGCAGCCGCCCGCCTGACTTCGGACCGCCTGACCGGCCAGCCCGAAGCCGGGCTATCCTGGCCCAAAGGAGAAACCCTCCATCTGGCCGACGCCGACTGGCCGGACTTCGAAGGACCGTCGTTGATGGAGGTTCTGCAGAAGAGGCGTTCCCGCCGTAATTTTAGACCCAACACGCTGAAATTCAAGGATGTTTCCCGTCTCCTGAACCTGTTGAATTCGCCTGACCTGGGGGTAGCGGTCAACCTGAGCCTGGTCACCAATGAAGTCGAAGACATCCGGGACGGCTGCCACCATTATGACCCCGCATCCGGGACGCTGATAAAACACAGAAGCGGATTCATCAGCCCCAATATGGGCGACGCGGCCCTGTCTCAGGACTGGCTGGGCCGGGCCAACCTCATACTGGTCCTCAGCGCGCCTCTCCGGGCCATGGAAGAAGCCGCCGGCCCGAGGGCTCTGCGGCATGCCTATCTGGCAGCCGGACGGATAGGCCAAAGGGCCTACCTGGCCGCCGAAACCATGGGGTGGGGCTGCTGCGGCGTCGGGGCTTTTTACGATGAGGATGTAAAAAGGCTGCTTAATCTGCCGCCTGGCGAGGAACCACTGTATCTTGTCGGGGTCGGCCCGGTGAAAAAACGGACTCACGGAGGAAGGCCCGAGGCCGAATAGCCGGGCGGTAAAAAATCCGCTTCGGTCCCGCTCATGGGACCGAACAAGCCTGAATCGCAGAGAAAATGGTTGTCAAAATGGGACTCCGGACCGGTTCGGAGTCCCTTTTTTCTGACAAAGCCCCCAAAGAAACGAGCTACCTAAGATCATTCGCTTTTCCCGGAGCAGAATGATTTGGGGATTGAGAATTAATGAACCAGACGGCGAAGAAGGCTTCGGCAATCGTTGGCAAGCGGGATGCTTCGCCCCTGCCGCGAACCGCAAAGGCTTCGGCTACTCTTTCCCGCCCAGACCAAAGGGCCGGAAGGCCTCGGCCCTTTGGAATCCCCGGCCTTTTTGCCCGCATACGGGCATCCATGCCCTGATGCGGGCGGCGAACGTCCATGTTCGCCGGGAAAAAGATATGGGATGGAGAAAAATGATTTCGAGGGATCTGACGAGCTATTGATAAACTCCGCCGAAAACAGGAGTGTCAAAAGCCTTCGGGACTCCGGACCGGTTCGGAGTCCCTTTCATATATCCGGAATCAGAAGGCCGGTTTCTTTTTGAGGAACCCCTTATCGAGCCCCAGGCGCACCAGCTTGGCGATTTCCGGTTCAGCCAGAACGGTCACCGGACCGGCCTGGCGGGCAGCCAAAACAATTTTCGCCGCATGTTCAACCAGTTCCAGCAAATTATAGGCCATCGTCAGATCAGCGCCCACGGTCAGACTGCCGTGACGGTCCAGAAGCAATGCGTTGTGGTCTTCGATCAGCTCCTGAATGACCTCGGCACCTTCGGGCGAAGAAGGCATGGCGTACCGGGCCGTAGGTATCCGGCCCAAGAGAAGCACCACTTCCGGCAGCAGAGGCTCGGCCAGTCCGTAACCGGCCAGAGTCAGGGCCACGGCGCAGGGCGGGTGAGCATGCACCACAGCCCGGACATCCGGCCTGAGTTCGTAAGCTTTCAGATGCATTAATGTTTCCGACGAAGCCGGCCGGTCGCCGCTGATCAGGCGGCCGTTCATGTCCGTGACCACCAGATCATCGGCGGTAATGAACCCTTTGTTGATGCCGCTGGGTGTAACAAGAATCCCGTCCGCCCCCAGCCGTGCGCTGACATTGCCCTCGGCTCCGGAAATCAAACCACGGCCGTACATTCTGTGGCATAACATGACTATTTCGTTACGCAATTTTTTTTCTTCGCCTGACATGTTCACTCCTTGCTTACAGAGACCCTTTTAACTGCTTGTGCGTAAGTATATAATTAAATAAACCCCCTTGGAAATGCAACCACGGTTGCAGAAAACTGCTGTCCCGGTGCTTGACGGCGAGGAGATCAGACTTACCTTTTGTACATAAAGGTCGCTCAAAGAGAGGCGGGTTTATGGAGAACATGCAGGTTCTTGATATGAATAAAGATTACGGCGACAATCTCCCGGATTGCCAAATCGAGGAGGAAGAAGACGGTTATATCTTCGGGGTATCCGACGAGGAAACCGAGGACTTTTCGGAGGAGACCGTCCTTCCCCTGGAGACCCCAAGCGCGGCCGAATTGTCACCCGATGAGGTCATGGGGCCTTATTTTCAGGAGATGAAAAAGATTCCTCTGCTGACCGCCCAGCAGGAAAGGGAGATCGGCCGGCGGATCAAAATGTCCCAGAAGGGCTTGCTGGATCTGGCCCTGGGGGTGAAAACCACCTTTGTGCCTCTGCGCTCGTTTCAGAGGACGCTCAAGGAATGGAAGCTTAAAAAGAAGAATTCCCGCGAACCCATAGAGTACATCTTCAAGGCCCTCGATGATGTGATAGATATTATCGACGGTTTGGACATGCCTGAGCAGGGCCTGGAAGGGTTCATCGAAAAAGCCAAGGCAATCAGGCATGAATTGACCCGGGCCATGAGCGAGATGGTGGAGGCCAATCTGCGCCTGGCCGTCAGCATAGCCAAGAGATACGCCCGTCGCGGCCTGCCCTTGCCGGACCTCATTCAGGAAGGCAATGTTGGCCTGATGAAGGCCGTGGCCCGTTTCGATTACACCACCGGCAACCGCTTTTCCACTTTCGCTTCCTGGTGGATCAGGCAGACCATATCCAGGGCCTTGTGCGATCAGGGACGGACCATACGGGTTCCGGTTCATTTTCAGGAGATTCGCAACCAGTTCTACCGGACTTATTTCGAGCTTCTCAAGGAGCTTGGGCGTGAACCCACTCCGGGCGAGATAACCGAACGGTCGGCTCTCGGCCTGGACAAGGTCCTGATTATTTTGCAGATGAACAGAGAGCCGGTTTCCCTGGAAACCCCGGTCAGCGAAGACGGCGACCGTCTGGGCGACCTGATAGAAAACCGCGACGCGGTTTCGCCGCTGGAAGCCTTTCAGGAAAACGAGATGCTGAGGCTGACTTCCAGCGCCCTGGATTCGCTGAGCGAAAGGGAACAGCGCATACTTTCCATGCGTTTCGGGCTGGGAGACGAAGGGCCTTGCACCCTTGAGGAAGTCGGCCAGATGCTGAATATTTCCCGTGAACGGGTGAGGCAGTTGGAAAAAAGGGCCTTGGGCCGCCTGCGTCAGTCGCCGGAACGAAAAAAACTGAAGAAATATTTTCTGGGCTGAAAAAATCTCGGGACATTCCTGCAACGGGGGAGTTATGCAATACTCCCCCGTTGCAGAGCGTTGACAAACCTCTTTGTTGTCTTTATCAACCAAACCTGCACCCCAAAGCCGATTTTCCGGTATTCCCTTTCTTAGGCGAACATGGACGTTCGCCCCCCGGCGAAGGGCATGGATGCCCGTTCGACGGGTTAAAAAAGGCCGGGGGTTCCAAGGGGACGCGGCCGCTTGGGCGTCCCCTTGGTCTGGGCGGGAAAGAGTCTCCGAAGTCATCGTCGTTCGCGGCAGGGGCGAAGCACCCCGCCTGTATAGTTGCTCTCGGAGCCTTCTTCTCTTTCAACGGCCTTTGATGGGACTTTGTCAACAGTCTGCGGGGGAGGTATGCGGATACTCCCCCGCTTTTTATTTTGGCCGCTATCCCGCTCCGGACACGCGACAGTCACATTAATTGGTGTTGAAACCGCTATTTCTTTGCGGTAATACTAACCAACGGATAATTAAACCGAATTTTTATTAAGGCCAAAGTCTTATGAATACTTCTCCCGGAAAAAATGTTCTCGAACTGATTGGGCAGACACCCCTGGTTGAAATCGGAAGGCTTAACTCCAACCCCAAGGTTACCGTTCTGGCCAAGCTGGAAGCCCGAAATCCGGGCGGGTCCATCAAGGACCGGGTGGCCCGCGCCATGATCGAGGCTGCCGAGAGTTCCGGCGAACTGACCAAGGACAAGACCATTGTGGAGGCCACCAGCGGCAACACCGGGATCGGCCTGGCCCTGGTGGCGGCGGTCAAGGGCTACCGTCTTCTGCTGGCCATGGCTGAGTCGGTCAGCCTGGAGAGGCGGCAGGTGCTGACCGCTCTGGGGGCCGAGATTCTGCTGACTCCCGGCCACCTGGGCACGGACGGGGCCATTGAGGAAGTCTACCGGCTGGCCAGGGAGCATCCGGACAAGTATTACCTGCCCGACCAGTACAACAACCCGGCCAACATCGACGCCCATTACCAGGGCACCGGAGTGGAGATATGGGAACAGACCCAGGGGAGGGTAACGCATTTTGTGGCCGCTATCGGCACCACCGGCACCCTGATGGGATGTTCCAAGAGGCTCAAAGAGATGAATCCGGAAATCCGGGTCATCGGAGCCGAGCCGTATCTGGGGCACAAGATTCAGGGGCTGAAGAACCTCAAGGAATCTTACGTTCCGGGCATTTTCGAACGTTCGGCCATTGATGAACTGGTCAACGTGGACGACGAGGATGCCTTTGAGACAGCCCGGCGGCTGGCCAAGGAGGAAGGCCTCTTTGTGGGCATGAGCTCCGGGGCGGCCATGTACGTGGCCCTGGAAAAGGCCAAGACCTTGCAGCAGGGCGTCATTGTGGTCATCCTGCCCGATGGCGGAGACCGTTATCTGAGCACAACCCTCTTCGTCTGCAAGGAAAAAACCTCTCTGCGTTTTTACGACCTGTTGACCAGGGACAAGAAGGAGTTCGAGCCGATCAAACCCGGCGAGGCAGGCATCTACTCCTGCGGCCCGGCCCTTTATTCCACCAAGCAGGTGGCCACGTACCGGCATCTGGTCATGGCCGACCTGCTCAAGCGCCATCTGCGGCAGCGGGGTTTCAAAGTCCGTCAGGTTTTGAATCTGGTCGACCTGGACGACCGGACCATTCAGGCCTCGGACGAGGCTGGTTGCGATCTCAAGTCTTTTACCGAAAAATATTTCCAGGAATTCCTGGCCGACTGCGAGGCCCTGGGCATAGACCGGGCCGATGAATACCCCAGGACCAGCGAAAACATAGATGAAATGATCGCCCTGGCTCACAAGCTGGCCGAGAAAGGCGCGGCTTACGAAAAGCTGCGCTCACTGTATTTCGATATTTCCCGTTTCAAGGAATACGGGAAGCTGTCCGGGGTGGATCTGGGCAAGATAAAACTGGGCAAGACCGTGGACCTTGATGGGTATGAGAAGGATAACCCCAAGGATTTCACTCTGTTCAAGCGTTCAACCCTGGCCGAACTGAAAAAGGGCCTTTATTACAACACCGACTGGGGCGCGGCGCGGCCCGGCTGGCATATCCAGTGCGCGGCTATCGCCCGGAAATACCTGGGGGCCCGTTTCGACATACATACCGGCGGCCGGGACCTCAATTTTCCTCATTTCGAAAACGTCAACGCCATCGGCGAAGCGGCCAGCGGCCATCCGCCGGCCCGGTACTGGATACACAACGAGCTGGTCCTGGTGGACGGCCAGAAGATGTCGCGCTCCACGGGCAACGCCCCTACGGTCAGGCAGTTGATGGATCAGGGCTTTTCCGGCGCGGCTATCAGATACTGGCTCTTGTCCACGCATTACCGCCGCCCCTTGGCTTACAGCCGGGAAAGACTGGAAGCGGCGGCCAGTACGGTGAGCAGGCTGGATGAGTTTGTGGTCAGGCTCAGGAACACCAAACCCGGCCGGGGCAGTTCCGAAATCGACCAGATTATCTATGATCTGCGGCAGAACTTCAGAGAAGCCCTGGACGACGACCTGAACGTGGCCGCGGCGTTGGCGGCCCTCTTCGAATTCATCCGCAAGGTCAACCCGTTGCTGGACAAACGGACTCTCAGCCGGGAAAACCTGGGCCAGATCGCCGAGGTCCTCAAACAGCTCAACCAGGTGCTGAACGTCATTTCCTTTGAAGAGGACAGCCTGGACGAGGCCTGCCGCCGGCTGCTCGAACGCAGGGAAGAAGCCCGCCAGGCCAAGGATTGGGCTACGGCCGACCGCTTGCGGGACGAACTCCTGACCCGGGGCGTCAGGATAGTAGACACCCCGGCCGGAACAAGATGGCAGAGGATCTGAGGCTATTCCGCGGAGTCTTCAATCCATTTGGGCAGTATTTCGCAGAGCTGCCTGGCTGAATCCGTGGACAGGTTGATGGAGTCTCTTTTGCGAAATACGCCGTTATATTTCTGATAACGCCGCAAACCGGCCTTGGCCGGGCCGAATTCGCCGGTCTTGCGGTCGCGTTCACGGTAACGGAACAGGATGGTGGTCCAGGCCCCCCGGTTGAGGACCACTTTTTCCAGTTCTTCGATGACCTGCACGCCATCTTCTTCATAACTTATTGTTATTTCGTCAATTGTTTCCGCCATAATCCCTCGCTTTCGATTGAATGCATAAACTAAAACAAGGGACTTGTCAACATGTCCCCTTCCTGAGATCAGGGTAATCAGGCCAGCGCATATTTCCGGCCAGAACGGGGCGGGGCAGATGCTATGCAGCAAAAAGGCGCTCACGGCCGGAATCCGGGAGCGCCTTTCCTGCTGACTATCCGTTTTATAAGCCGGAGACGACGGTTCTATTCCAGGATGGAGACGAAACAACCGCCTCCACCGCCTCCTCCTCCGCCGCCGGAGGTCAGGCCTCCCGGCGGGGCCGGAGGCTGTTCCAGATCGAAGGATGCTGCGGCATCGGCGGCCTGAGACGGAAAAGCGGAAGCCGTGCCGGGGAAGAGCAACACGGGGTTGCCGGTGGAGCGCAGACACTTGACCCAGGCGCCGCCGCCGGCGGGCAGGGTCGATGCCGTGGTGTAAACGCCACCGTCCCAGACCCAGAGGGCCGTCTGAGTGACGGTGTTGGCCGGACTGAGCAGATAGAAGAAGTCGGCATCGGCGGCAGAATCAAACGCGATCAGCCCGTTCACGTCCACCTGATGGTTGTACGGATTGGCGACCATATTCCAGCCATAGGACAAGGGGACTCCGTAAAGGGCCAAGCCGAAGGTACCGCTCCAGGTGGACCCTATGGTCTTGTACCCGGAGAAGGCGTGTGACAGACCGTTCCGGCAGAGGAACCAGCAGCCAGCCCCGGGGGTGAGGAAAAAGTCCGGGTATTCCTTGTACGCCCCTTGAGACGTATCCCAGAGGCCGATGCGCTGGTCGACCGGGCTGTACTGGCCCACGGCCGGTCCGAGCACGGCGGCCGCCTCCTCGGAAGCCAACCGGACCGGCAGGCCGTGCATGCTGTAATCGGCGGCGGTGGAACCGGCGGGCACGTTCAGAGTGAAGCTGGCAGCGGGCCAGTCTGCCGCGCTGTAAGTTTTCTTTATCAGGCCGATGGAAGTATGCCCCATGCCGGGGTCTATTTCGTCGTCTGCCGCGTACCACATATAATAGTCGTTCCCGTCATTCAGCATGAACGAATGCATAATGTTTCTCTTCTGCCAGCCCGCTCCCGACGGCCCGAACCAGGGAACGTCTGTCTGGGTCCAGGGCGGCGGCGTCGGTGCGCCTCTGGTCCAGTTAATCCCGTCGCTGGAGACGGCCGTGCCCAGCTTAATGCCCTGTTGAACGGCCGGTAAGCGCCCGGCGCTGTAGACCATGATGTAGCGGCCGCCGGCGTACCTGACCCGGCAGTTGGTTATGGCCTCTTCCCAGGTTCCGGCCCGGCCACTGAAAATCGGGTTGCCGGAGTATTTGGTCCAGTTTATGCCATTGGTGCTGGTAGCGTACCCCACGGCCAGGTTTGTTCCGTCCTTGCCCACGTACCACATCTTGTAAGTGCCGCCATCCTTGATGACGGCGCGCGGGCTGGCCACCTTGCTGTCCCAGGCTCCGGCCGCGCCCACGTCCAAAACCGGCGAGGCATGACCCAAACGCCAGCCGGTGCGGTCTCCGATGTAATAAAGCCCCCGCCCGTTGCCGGAACCATCGGTTCCGGTCACCCAGACTTCATGATAGGGATAAGTGCCAGGGGTGGAGATGGGATTCAGAACAAGAACCGGGTCGTTGACCTTGGCCGAATCGTACGGAGGCATGTTGCCGGCCGCGATGATGGGGGATGGATTTCTCGTCCAGGTGATGCCGTCATTGCTGGACGCCATACCGACCTGCGGGGGCGAGGCGGAACCGACGCCGCAGTAAAGCATCATATACTGACCGTTGACTCCACTGTGCCTGACATAGGGTTGGGAAACGGAAAAATCGTCCCAGGAACCGGCCGGGCCCGGCTCGAAGACCGGCCCGGACCCCACCCTGGTCCAGTTGTCCGGATGCCCTCTGACCACATAGGTTTGCAGCCCGCCGTCGGAACGGCAGAAAGAAACATAAACCTGCCCCGGGGTGTTGACGCCCAGACTCGGCCCTTCGTAGAAGCTCCAGTTGTTGGCCCCCAGGTTGTCGTCGGCCGGGGCGTTCGGCGTAAAGGTCCCGCCTCCGTCGGCGGACACGGCAACGTAAACCCCGCCGTAGTTGACGAGATTCCGGTCGTCTTTCCAGGTAACGGCCACAAAACCGTCGCCAAGGGCGCGGAGGCTGGGATACCTTTGGTCCTCGCTGTCGGGTACAGTATCGTTGACCTTGACTTCCGGCTCGAAGGAGGCTCCGCCGTCGCGGGAAGCGGCGCAGTAGACGTCATCCCTCAACAGGCCGCTGCCGTGGCCGCTCCAAGCCACATAAAGGTTGCCGGACTGATCGGTGTCCACCACCGGATAAAGTCCGAATGAGGCGAAAAAAGAAGCCGTGTTGACCCGCCCGGGAGTGCTGAAGTTGGCCCCGCCGTCGGTGGAGCGGCTGTGGAAGACACGCCTTTCGTTGGTCGCCCCCGGCGCGATATTTCGGCTCCAAACCACATGCACATTTCCGGAACCGTCCACGGCGATGTCCGGAGATTGAGCGCCGGAATCCGCGCTGGTATCCTGGTCCACCCAAATGCGGCTGCCCCAGGTGGCGCCTCCGTCGTTGCTGCGGACAAACCAGACATCCGGATCGCCGGAAACGGCCGTCTCATAGGAAACATAGATGTTCCCGGAAGCGTCGACGTCCACACGCGGGTTCGATTTCGGCCCGGAAGCTTCGGCCTGCAGTTCAGCCGGGGAGCTGAAGCTCTGCCCTCCGTTGGTCGAATGGGCGAAGAAGATTCCGTCCGTGCTTCCCGTGTACTGCTGCCAGACCACGTTTATCATGCCCTGGCCGTCCACGGCCAAAGCCGGAGCGGTTTTGCTCATGGTGTCCAGGGCGGAGACATAGACCGGCGTGGACCAGGTCACTCCGGCATTGACCGATTTGGCGAACCTGATGCTGTAGGTGCCGCCGGTTTCTTCCTTCCAGACGACATACACTGCGTCGCCGGACACCCAAAGGCTGCGTGTATAGGAGTATTGGGCCGCGGCTGAAGAAGCCACGGCCACGTTGGTGCCGAAGGCGTAACCGGAAACATCATAGGTCTGAATGGCGGCGGCCTGACCGGCCAAGCTGACCAAAGACGCCACCATAGCCAGGGTAACCAAGCCAAACAGCTTCGCGTACGACATGGCGACCTCCCCGGAATAATGCATCACGGACCAAGGCCAGTTAATATGCCAATGCGGTCCTGATGGTTGGCTGTAAAAAAAATTGGGGGTTATTTAACCTGATTATACGAGAATCGGGGAGTTAATCAAGGGATATCCGTGTTAAGGGCGTACAGGAGTTGCCTGGTCCGTCTGATGGGTCGTCATCATGAAGCAAAGACCGAAGGGGCGTGGTGCGCCCCTTCGGTGCTGTGTCGATCTTACCGGGCAGCGGAAGAGACGAAGCAGCCGCCGCCACCGCCGCCGCCAGCCGGTTCGCTGAATCCGCCGGGCGGGTCTGGCGGCAGTTCCAGGGAATCCTGTAGCCGGGCATCCGCGGCCTGGGGCGGGAAAGAAGCCGTGGTGTCCATGAACTGAAGATACTGGTCATAGTCGGTGACGTTCTTGACCCAGCCCGCTCCACCGGCCGGCAGGCTGGTCACGGCGGAATAACTGCCGTCCCAGACCCAGAAAGCAGGTTGAGTCAGGTTGTTGTAAGGGGAAAGCAGCCAGGTGTTGCTGCCCATTGTGTCGGTGGCCACGATCACGCCGTTCAGGTCCACGCTGTGATTGAAGGGGTTGCTGACCTGGTTCCAGCCGGGCTGTACGGTCACGCTCCGGTAGCCCAGCCCCAGATAGCCCCGGTCGGTATAGCCGTATCGCTTATAACCGGTGAACGTATGGGAGAGGCCTTCCCGGAAGAGGAACCAGCCCGCCCAACCGCCGCCGACAGCTCCCACATCAGGATACTCCAGATAGCTCTGCGTACCGGGATTCCAGCGGCCGACACGTTTGTAGACGGGGTCGTAAGTACCGAGCACCGGTCCGAGCACGGATGCAGCGGCACTGTCCTGGTAGCCCAGCGGGACCCCGCTCATGCGGTAGTCGGCCGCAGAGGAACCAGCGGGCAGGGTCAGGGTGAAATTTGCGGTATCCCATTCGCTGGGGTCGTTGTATTCGCGGGTGATGAGGCCGATATTTCCTTCATCAGCCGAAATGCCGGAGTAACCGGTGTAGTACATGGCATGCATGTCCGGGGTGACCACTCTGGAAGGTGTGTCCACCCGGAACCTGTCCCAGCCGTTGCCGGCCGGGCCGAACCAGGGCGTATCCGTCTGGGTCCAGAGGGCGCTTGTCCCCGTGGCCCGGGTCCAGGTGTAACCGTCGCTGGACACGGCGTAACCCAGCTTGACCGCCCGGTCGAAACCACCGTAGAACATCGAGTAGGTTCCGCCTCTATAATCCACCCAACATTCACCCACGAGCTTCTCCCAGGTCCCGGCGACAGGAGAAAAAACCGGGTTGCCGCTGTATTTGGTCCAGGTGGCTCCGTTCGTACTGGTGGCCACGCCAATGGCCCCTGTGGCGCCGTCGAAGCCCCAGTACCACATCACATATGTCTGCCCGTTGCGGATGACCGAACATGGCCGGACATGGGTGTCATCCCAGGCTCCGGAGGCTCCGGGACTGAGCACCGGGGCGGCGGCTCCGGCGGTCCAGGTCCGGCCCCCGTCGGTGGAGGTGTAATAAAGGGCGTAATAATTGCTCCCGCTGAACCCGGAAACCCAAGCCTGGTATTTTTCGGCGTCCCGGATGATGACCGGAAAAGAGACTCCGCCCGAGTCGTAGGGCGGAAGCTGATTGCTCTGTATGACCGGAGTGGCCGGGTCCCGGCTCCAGTTGACGCCATCGGTGCTGACCGCCCGGCCTATCTGCATATGCCCGCCGCTCTGGTTCCCCGAATACCACATGCGGTACTGGGCGGCGGCTCTGAAGACCCGTGGATGTCTGACGCTGAAATCATCCCAGGCTCCGGCCGTGCCCGGAGAAAAGACCGGCTGGTCTCCGTATCTGCGCCACTTGGTCGGATGGCCCCTGGCCGCAAAAACCGTGCGGTAAGTGCCTGTGGTGTGAGCAAAGGCGACGAAGGCCTGGAGTTTGCCGTTCAGCCCCAGCGTCGGCGGGGCCTGGTAATAGGTGTGTCCATCCTGACCCATCTCGCTGTCCACCGGCACGTTGCATCCCCAATTGTCTCCCCCGTCGGCCGAAGCGGCATAATATATGCCGCCGCTGCTGCTGAAAGGCGTGGTCAGGCGGGTGTCCCGCCAGGCGATGCCGACGATGACCCCGTCCAGGCTGCCGGTCGGACGGTCGAGGTCGGCGTTTGCAGCATAGTCGAAGACCCGCAGGCTGACCGGCCCGCAGTCCACTTCGTCCAGATTTTTATCGGCGGCGGTGTCGTTGACCTGGACCTGGGTGGTCCAGGTGGCTCCAGCGTCGGACGAGCGGGAAAAATAGACGTTCTGTTCCGGCCGGCCGCTGGTGGACGCCTGGGACCAGGCCACGAAAAGGTTGTTCGAACTGTCGGTGTCTATGGACGGCCGGACTTCGTTATCGCCATCCGTCCCCATGCTGATGCGGACCGGGCTGGACCAGGACCCGGACGCGCCGGTGGAGGAACCGCTGTAGGCGGCGTACCCGTCGGTCCCGTCATAGTCGCCCCAGACCACGTGGACCTGGCCGCCGGAATCCACGGCTATATCCGGCGTGAGAGACATACCTGTGGCCAAGGTGGCGCTTCTTACCGTGACCGGCGAGCCAAAGGTGCCGCCTCCATCCGTGGATTTATTGAAATACAGGGTGTTGCTGCCAGACGCGGCAGGCACGGACTCCCAGACGATGCAGACATCCCCGCCGTCCACCCTATTGGCCGAATCCCCAACATCTATGCGGGGATCGGACAGCCAGTAAGCCCCGCTGCCGGCCAGACTGACCCGTTTCTGGCCGGTGAAGGACTGCCCGGCATTGGCTGAATAGGCGTACCATATCTCCGAATAGCTCGAAGGGTAGCCGATCCAGGCTACGTGAATCCGGCCTGACGAGTCCACCACAATGCAGGGCATGTACTGGGAGACCGTGGCCGATGTATCCACTTGGACCGGCGACGACCAGGTTTTGCCGGCATTGGCCGATTTACTGAACCAGACCTTGCTGTTATCCACGAAAACCAGATAGCCTGTATCCCCGTCCACCCACAAACCCCGCCCGTAGACGGATTGGTCCGTGGCGCCGGGAGGACTGACCACGACGTTGTTGCCGTAGGTGTAATGCCAACCGACGGCCCAGACATCATTTGAAATTCCAAACAGCAATAAAAGACACATGAAAGCCAGAGCCAAGGCTCTTGTCTGACCGTGAGAAACCTTGCTCTTGCGACGCAGGCTATTCATAGCCCCCCTCCTTCTCATCAGGGATGATGAAAAGCATAAGCCTCAGGGCCAACCGCGAAGCCGAGCCCTGAGAAGACTTGTTTTGATTTTGGGTTGGGTGTTGTTTAGCGGGAATAATTATAGGCCGGATTTAAAAATAAAATCAAGAGGAAATGAACCGGGTTCAGCGCAGGAGAGAACACTTCTGAGTCCGCGCAACATCCCGCCTCATATTTGCGTCCGGCCAGGGAAGAAGATGAATTTTACCGTAGCCGCCGCCCTTGCCCGAAAAATGAAGAAAGGCTATTATGTCCCCATGAAAGTTTTGCTGCACATATGCTGCGGACCATGCGCCGTATACACGGTCCAGGCCCTGCGGGACGAAGGCCACGACGTGCACGGCTACTATTTCAACCCGAACATCCATCCTTACCAGGAATTCGTGCGGCGCCGGGAGACCCTGGCCGAATGGGCCGACCGGATCGGGCTGCCTGTTATCTACCCGGACGATTACGATCTGGAAGGCTTTCTGAGGGAGACAGTCTTCAGGGAAAGCCAGCGCTGCCGTTTCTGCTACATGATGCGCCTCGGCTCGGCCGCTCATATCGCCAACCGGGGCAAGTTCGACGCCATGACCACGACCCTGCTGTACAGTAAATATCAGAAACACGACCTGATAGCCGAAACAGGCCAGGAGGCCGCCCGGCTGAACAGCGTTGATTTTCTTTACCGGGATTTCCGGACCGGTTGGCGGGAAGGTATCGACCGCTCAAAAGAGCTGGGCATGTACCGCCAGCAGTATTGCGGTTGTATCTACAGCGAAAAGGAGCGGTTTTACCCGGCACGCAAGGCCAAGGCCGTTTCCGGTTGAACCCCGGCGGCGGGGCCGGGGCGGCAAGATATGGCCGCCAGGCCGATGCCGCGGACCTGTTTCAGCCCCACTTCGCGTATGTATTCCTATTTTGTTGGCAAAATTAAGCCGAGTCCCGTGCCGGCTTCTTGCTTTTCCTGTTCAATTATATTATGAAGGTCGAATGCGTAAAAAGCGACGCCCCGGTCTCCGGTTCGCCGCCATGTGAAAATCTGTGAGGTTAGGGAACTTAATATGCTTGACATAATGCGGAAACACGCCAAGAGCTGGGTCATCAACATCATCATCGGGGCCATCGTCGTGGTCTTTATCTTCTGGGGCGCCGGCACCTTCAGGCAAAATGAAATCACCAAGGTAGCCACCGTCAACGACGAGGCGATACCCATGGCCGATTTCCAGGAAGCCTACCGGCAGCTTTACGAAATGGCCAAGTCTCAGTACCGTGACTACCTCAACGATGAACTGCTCCAGATGCTGGACCTCAAGCGTCAGGCCATGGACCGGTTGATAAACGAATATCTGATCATCCAGCAGACCAAAGCCATGGGCCTGGATGTCTCCAAAGAGGAATTGCAGGCGACCATCGCCGCGACTCCCGGCTTCCAGGTGGACGGGGTTTTCGACGTTAAGCGCTACCAGACCATGCTCAGCCGGTACCATTACAGCCCCAGCGATTATGAGCTGCTGGTCAGAAGGGACTTGCTCAGCAAGAAGTGCATCCGGCTGATAACATCCCAGGCCAAGGTCTCGGAGAAGGAAGTCCGCGACTTTTTCAACCTTTACAACGACAAGGTGGATCTGGAGTTCGTTCTCTTTGAAGGAGATAAATTCCGGGACCAGGTCAAGCTGACCGATGAGGAAATCGCGGCTTATTTCGAAAAGAACAAGGAAAATTACCGCATACCGCCGCAGGCCCGCGTGGCTTACGTGGCCTTCCGGTCAGGGGATTTCGAAGACAAGGCCGCCGTCTCGGACGATGACCTGACCGATTATTATGAAATCAATGCCGACGAGTTCAGTGAGCCTGAAATGGCTCATGCCCGCCATATCCTTTTCCGGGTAAATGAAAACGCCGATCCGGAAGAAGTCGCCAAGGCGCACGACCGGGCTGACGCTGTTTTGAAAATGGCCCGCGAAGGCATCGATTTCGCCGAACTGGCCAAGGAATACTCCGAAGGTCCCACAGCCAAGGACGGGGGCGACTTGGGCTGGTTCGCCAAGGACCAGATGGTCAAGCCTTTCTCCGACGCGGCTTTCAGCATGAAAATCGGCGAGATCAGCGAGCTGGTGCGGACCCAGTTCGGCTTCCACATCATCAAGCTGGAAGAACGCCGGGAAGCCCGGAGCCGGACCTTCGAGGAAGTCAAGGACGAGCTGCGGACCAAGCTGACCAGGGAAAAGGCCCAGGAAATGGCCGTGGACAAGGCCAACGAAGCCTATGAGCAGGCCGGACTCAACCAGGACCTGGCTCCGATTGCCGAAACAATGGGCCTGCGGGTCGTGGAGACCGATTTCTTCGCCGCCAACACCCCGGTCGGCGACCTGGGGCTGGCCCCCAAGCTAGCGGAAGTTGCCCTTGGACTGGAGCCCGGCCAGATAGGTCCCCTGGTGGACATGGATGACGGGCAGTATCTGATCAAATGCCTGGAAAAAAAGGATTCATACCTGCCCGAACTGACCGCAGTGAAGCCTTCCGTGGAAGAAGACCTGCTCTCGGAAAAAGCCGCTGAAAAGGCCAAGGAAGCGGCCCAGGGATTTCTGACCAAGGCGGCCCAGGCCGGTTGGGAAAAGACTGTGGAACAGGATGCCCTGATAGTGGAGGCCACCGGGCCTTTCACCCGGGGTGAGACTCCGCCCAAGGTCGGGGCCAATGAAAAGCTCAAGGAGACCGTCTTCGCACTGAGAACTCCCGGCAGTCTGGTTGAAGAAGCCCAGCCTGGCATGAAGGGTTACTATGCCTTCAGAATCAAGGAGTTCACGCCTACTTCCGATGCGGATTTCGCCGAAAAGAAGGAGGTCGTGACCAAAAATCTGCTTCAGCGCAAAGGTCAGACCTACCTTTACCAGTGGTTGGAAGAGCTTAAGGCCAAGTCCAAGATCGAGATAGACGAGCGGGCCTTGTCATAGGATAATACCGGCCGTAACGGCCGAAAAAAAGCCGGTGGAGGTCATGAACCTTCACCGGCTTTTGTATTTTTGTGCGGGCGGCCTGCTGGTCCGGCGGCCTACTTCCTCTTCTCGATATGGTCGTAATGGGAGAACTGCATGGAGAATGTGCCCCGTCCCTGGGTGGCCGAGCGCATGGCCGTGGAGTACCCGAACATGAGGGACAGAGGAACCAGGGCCATGACTATTTTAAAGGCTTTGCGCGTGGCGATGTTTTCCACCTTGCCCTGTCTGGTGTTCAGATCGCTGATGACCTCTCCGACGAACTCGTCCGGAGCGATGACTTCCACGCGCATGACAGGCTCCATGAGAATCGGCCCGGCGGCGCGCAGGGCTTCGTTGTAGGCCTGACTGGTGGCCACGCGGAAATCCGGCTCAGTCGAGACATCCTCGCGGAACTGGGCCGAAAACAAGGTCACGCCCACGTCCATGACCGGATAGCCCATGATGACGCCGCTGCCGGAAGCCTCGGCAACCGTCTCTTCCACCACCCGGATGAAACTCTCGGGGAGAAGGCCCTCGTCCAGGCCATTGTAAAAACGGTTGCCCGCCCCTCTCTTCAAGGGCCGGACCCGCAAGCCTACTTCGGCGAAGTGAGCGGCCCCGCCCAGTTCGCGGTCGAAGCGGCGGACCATTTCGGCCTCCTGGCTCACGGTTTCGCGGTAGACGACCTGAGGCTTGCCCACGTTCAAGTCAACCGAGAATTCCCGCTTAAGCCTGTGGACCAGCACATCCAGATGCAGTTCGCCCATACCGGAAATAATCGTCTGGCCGGTGTCCTCGTCCTGATGATGGCGGAAGGTCGGGTCCTCCTCGGCCAGCTTGCCCAGGCTGTCCAGGACTTTCTCCTGGTCCGAGGAAACCTTGGGTTCCACGGCCACATTGATGACCGGCTCGTAAACGTCGATGGATTCCAGCACGATGGGATGCTCGGCATCGGTGACGGTGTCGCCCGTGGTGAGGGATTTCAGGCCGATCAGCCCGATGATGTCCCCGGCCTGAGCAGTCTGTATTCTTTCCCGCTTGTTGGAATGCATTCTCAGGATGCGGGCGACCTTTTCTTTCCGCCCCAGGCGCACATTGAGCACGTCCTGGCCGCTTTCAATGGAGCCGGAATAGATCCTGGCGTAAGTCAGCTTGCGCCCCTGCTCCATCTGGACTTTGAAGATCAGCGCCGCCAGCGGACCTTTTATGTCGGTGGCGCGGGTCTGGCGTTCTTCCGTTACCGGCACGACTCCCGCCACCGGCGGCACATCAAGGGGAGACGGAAGATAGTTCACTATGCCGTCCAGCAGCGGCTGGACCCCCCGGTTGCGCAGGGCCGCGCCGCAGAAGACCGGCACGAGCTTCAGGGAGATGGTGGCCTGACGCACGGCGGCCAGAAGCTGGCCTTCCGAAATGTCTTCTTCGTTCAGATAGGCCTCCATGAGGGCGTCATCGGTCTCGGCCAGGCTTTCGATGAGGCTCACCCGGGCCGCTTCCGCCTCTTCCCGCATCTCCGGAGGTATGTCCGCATCCTCAACCCGCGACCCCAGGCTCTCATCGTCCCAAAGCAGGCAACGCATGCGGATAAGGTCTATCACCCCGCGAAACTTGTCTTCGCTGCCCCAGGGAATCTGCACCGGGGCGGGCTTGGCCCCCAGGCGTTCCCTCATCATGTTCAGGACATTGTTGAAGTCCGCGCCCACCCGGTCCATTTTGTTGATGAAGGCTATCTTGGGGACATGGTAGCGGTCGGCCTGGTGCCAGACCGTTTCCGACTGAGGCTCCACACCGCCTACGGCGCAGAAGACGCCCACGGCCCCGTCCAGGACCCGCAGGCTGCGTTCAACTTCTATGGTGAAATCCACGTGGCCGGGCGTGTCGATGATATTGATGGAGTTGTCTTTCCACAGGCAGGTGGTCACGGCCGAAGTGATGGTTATGCCCCGTTCCTGTTCCTCGGGCATCCAGTCCATGGTGGCTTCGCCGTCATGCACCTCGCCCATTTTGTGGGTCCGGCCGGTGAAAAAAAGAATACGCTCGGTCAGGGTGGTCTTACCCGCATCGATGTGAGCGATGATGCCTATATTTCTTGTCGCCTTGAGTTTTTTATCTACAGCCATGGTAATTCGGGCTCTCGCTGCTCCAGAGGAGCCTTGGTGTGGTCGTATGCAAAAATTACCGGATAAGTCCTTCGTCAGGCAAGAGCGGCCGGGACAGGTTCACGTGCCCGAAAAGGGTCGGGGCTTCCCCTCCGTCCACCAGTATCTTGACCGCACGGACTTCTTCCAGGTTGAGACACAGTGTATTGACGACCGCCCAGAGTCCCAGCCTTTCCTGAACAGCGCCTGACGCCGGTCCAGGGTGATCCAGGGAGAAATCCAGGGACGCCAGTCCGGCCTGATCCACAAAGGCCTGCCGCAGAGTCAGGCCGGGTGGAAAGACAGGGCTCAAATCGGTTCGCGGCCCGGCCAGCAGGGCCTGCACCACCGCTCCGGCCCTATCGGCCGGATTGTCCCCGAGACTGAGTTCCCTCTGCTCCAGGCCAAGACCGGAACGGTCCGTTCTCGGGAAATATAAAAGGACCAGTTCGTTGTCCTGGCCCCAGGCCGTGGCGGCGGAGGACGGCAGGTTCAGACCGGCCAGCAGCAACGCCAGGACCAGACAGAATATTTTTGTGTATTTTTGTGGCCTTAGCCGGACCACCGTGCGTAACCTCTTTAAATGACACGAAAAGAGACTTTAGGGCATTTTTCTTCTCATGTCAAGCCGAAACACAGCATCCTCGCGGCCGCGGTTGGCTGAGCAAAGGAGTTAAGCCTACATTCTGCCGGGCGAACAAGCAAGAAAGGAATGACGTATCGAGCATTTCGAGGCCCGTGTCCTGCCACGGGCTCCATTGCGGGCTTGACCGGCTTGGGAGGTTTGCATAGGATGGGGGTTAAAGACATGCCGAACCGGGGCGCAAGGTCTCTCAAGGGGAGTTTTAAATGGTAAAAATGATGATCTTCATTGACGGGACGTGGCTGTACAAGAACCTGTTGCCTTTAGGACAGAAATACGGCCAGCCCGAATACCGGATTGATTACGGTAAGCTGCCCCGGGTGCTGGCCGAAGTCGTGGCCGCCGGCATGGGCGTTTCGACTGAGGATGTGGAAGTTGTCAGGACGCACCTTTTTGCCAGCGCTCCGGCCAATTACGACATGGAAGACGATGATCTGGTCAGAAAGCAGCGGGAGTTTTTCGCCATGCTGCGCCAGGAGTTTCATTACGAGACGGAGATTTATGACATCAACTTCCACGGCGGGCGGGTCCGGCACGTGCCAGAGGATGATGCCGACAACAATCCGGCCCAGGAAAAATGCGTGGACGTGGCCCTGGCCTCGGCCATGCTTTACTACGCGGCCCTCCCCCACGCCTACGACATCGCCACGGCGGTGATAGGCGACCGGGACTACATACCGGCCCTGCAGGCCGTCCGGCGGCTGGGCAAGAGGACGGCCATAGCCACCATCGTGGACAGTTGCGCACGGGAATACCGCGATCCGGCCGACTGGTCCAGGGTGCGGGATTTTGACCTTATCCTGCTTGACGACATTCTGAAGAAGCTGGAGCTTCGTTACGAGCAGAAACTGCTGCGCTGCGAGTCTAATCTGCATGAAGGCCCGCCGCTGGTCTGGACCAGGTACCGTCCGCGCAAGGGCCAGCCTTTCTACTGTGAAGCCTGCATGAAAAAGCATGCGGAACAGCGGCGGGGCGCCATGGTGGACGCGGGCCTGATAACTCCTGCTCCTGAAGCGCCGCCCGTCGAGGCTCCGGCCGATGTCCCGCCGGCCGATGTTCCGGTTGAGCAGGAAGAGGCGCGGGAGGTTCCGGCTGAGAGCCCTCCGCCGCCTGACGATGCCGGGCCGGAACCGGAGAGTATTGCCGCCGCAACGAAGCCGGAGGATTCTCTGTGCGGAGCGACCCTGAACGGCCGGGTGAAATTCATCAAACAGGACAATGTTTATGCCTTTATCGCCGCCGAGAACGGCCAGGACTATTTTTTCCATTTGGACAATCTGGCCGACGGACTGGACTGGGACGAAGTTGAGTTGGGCCTGCCCGTATCTTTTGAAGTGAACAAGGAGCCCGGTATAAACAACAAGGCCGGATCGGGAATGAACGTCAGAAAGACCCGGGTTGGGTAGACGGGCGTATTATCCGGTCGGGGAGAGACCATTATGACCGCGCAAGACAAGGCGAGCGGCCGCCGGATCTTTTTCCGGGCCGCCGTTTTGGTTTTTCTGCTGATGTTCCTGTCGGCCTGCGCTACGGTGCCTTTGACCGGCCGCCAGCAGCTTCAGCTTGTTTCCGAGCCTCAGATATTGAAACTGAGCCTCCAGAACTACCGGGAGATTCTGAAAAAATCCAAGCTGTCCCAGGACCGGGAAAAGGTGGAGATGGTCAATCGGGCCGGGCGGCGGATTGCCTCGGCCACCGAGGATTTTCTGCGGAAAAGCGGCCTGGAGCACGAACTGCAAAATTATTCCTGGGAATTCAAGCTGATCGACGACGACGAGACGGCCAACGCCTTCTGCATGCCCGGCGGCAAGATCGCCGTGTATTCGGGACTCTGGAAATACAGCCGCGACGAAGCCGGGCTGGCCGTGGTCATCGGCCATGAGGTGGCTCACGCCGTGGCCAAGCACGGCAGCGAGCGCATGAGTCAGGCCCTGCTGGTGCAACTGGGCGGGATAGCCCTGGCCGTGGCTGTGGCCGAGAAGCCCTCCGAAACCAAGCAACTTTACCTGGCCGCCTTCGGGGCCGGGGCGACCATCGGCATCATGCTTCCTTACTCCCGCCAGCACGAGTATGAAGCGGACCGCATCGGCCTGACTCTGATGGCCAGGGCCGGTTACGACCCGCGGGAGGCGGTCGGCCTGTGGCAGCGGATGAACGAGGAAAGCAAGGGCAAGCGGGCCCCGGAATGGCTGTCCACTCACCCCGCTCCGGAGGCCAGAATAGAGGCCATCAGGTCTTTCCTGCCCGAGGCCCGGCAGTATTACCGGCCCGCCGGAGGCGGTAGGCGGCCTTAATTTCCTGTAATTTGTTCCTCTTTTCCCTCGTTCTTAGCCCCGCATCAAACCAAATCAGGGGCAAACCACCCTTTGCAGAAGCCTTGGTTCAGGATTTAGGAGGGGCTGCCTTGAATCCACCGAAATAATCATCTATTCCGGAGAATTCAAAGCAAGCCCGACACCAGGATTGGGCTGAAAGACTATTTTGAGATGGTCTGCAGCTGGGCGGCCATCTATTCTGTATTGACTACCGCCCTGACCTTGAATCCATTGGTCCGGTCTCCTTCGATACGAGAGACCGGATGCCATTCTTCATCCCGCCATGAATACCATTTGGCATCAAACCCATGATAACCAAGCGGCATCTTGATAGTTCGCGAGCGACCGGGTATGGCGAACACTGCCCATATTGCTGATTCATCGGTCTGGCTATCATGTATCCAGTAGGTCAGATACACATAAAACCAGCCGAATAATTCAAAATCGACATCGGTAATCGCCCTGGCTTTGGCCAGTCTGGCCAACCGGACTTCGGCATTGGCCAGATCTCCTTCAACATTGTACCTGTATTCTTTGGCCGGGTCGTGTTCCCGCTGCTGCCAATCGGTTATTTCATACGGACCGTGGGGAAGAAGAGAGACTGCATCGCCCACCACTTTTTTTGTTTCGCCAACGGCCAGAACAGTATTCTCCCTTTCCCAGGGGCTGGGTCTGTATATGGAACCGTACATTGGAAAAGTCGAGCCTGTATTTATGAAGGTCCATTCACGAAAAACCCCGGCCGTGATTTCATACCAATGAACGCCTTGGCTTTGATTGAACCTATCCACGCGCAGAACAGGGATGATCTTGCTCCGTGAATTATGAACTTTTGATATACTGAATTTGTCACTAAGGTTGTTGCAGCCTTCCTCGATGTACCACCTTTCCCTGGCTCCGGCTTTCAATGAATAAGTCTGGTTGTTCAGGCTGCATGTAATATCGACATCTGTTTCCAGGTTAGTGTTCCTGGCAACCAGTTCGCAACAATGTTGTTCAGCCGATGGGGGCGGCGTGGGAATAGTAAAAATATCGCCGGCAAAGTATTCAACCTGGAGCGGTGATCCGTCTTGGGGATCACTTGAAGTGAAAAATACCGACATCTCCATGAGATTGACATCCAGGATTATACGTTGACAGGTCGAATATCCGTCATGGGACCTGAACAGCGCCCCGTCATCGGCGGCTTCTCTGTTACTATCCCCCTTGAAATCCTGGAGTTGTTTTATATCGGTCGAATTCCAGGATGCGGTATGGGAGGCGGGCTCAAGATAACGGCAATAACTTTCCCATCTGGCGGAGTTGGTCAGCGAGGAAAAGTTCGATTCGTTGCCATTGAGCAAAAAGGTATTGACAGCGGCGATGGCGTTGGGATTGTTCCACGAAGCCCCCGGCGAAAGGCTTGACAGAGAATGCCTGAGGCTGCGGTCAAGCCCATCTATATCGTTTTCCAGTACCTGAGCCGCGCTAGTGTCCGCAACGAACACCTGATGGTCGTAACGATAATCTATATTAGACAGAAAAGCGGTCACATTTTGACGGCTGTTTTCCGTTTCCAGGGCGTACCGCAAGTCCATGGCGGACGAACCAATGGTTGCAGTCAATGGATTCGAGTCTGAAATATCAGCACCTAAAATACACCCGAAAATATTGTCGTTGCTGAATGTGCAGCCAGTGGCCAAAAGACCCGTAAACCCGATACTGGCGATTGATCGATCTCCGTCGATGAAGATTACGGTTGACATCATTTTGGGGTTGTCCAGCGTGATGTTGTCCGGCCAGTCAACATTCAAGCCGACCAAGGTGTCACCAGAGGTTGTGCCGCTGCCCCAAACCCCGACCGCCGATCCAGCCGGAGGGCCAAAAATGTCCATTGAGAGCTGATAGACCAAAAGCTCATTTCGTGAAAGGCGTCCATCTCCGAGTTCATCGATGGAACAAGAAAAGATTTCCTGCATTCCTGAAATTTCCTCCGAGTATTCAGGAGGAATATTTTGCCTGATGGCTTCCGCTTCTGCCAAAAGACCACTGAAGTCAGCAGCGCTTGCTCGCTCCTGAAACTTGACGAACATGGCCTTCAGGAGGGAATCGGCCTGTTTTTCAAAGTCGGGAAAGACGCTTAATATGGCCAAGGCGTAGCTTTCACCAACGTCTTTTCGCGATGAGGCCTGGCCAACATCCAGGTAGAAGGTTAAATAACCGCCTCCCGATTTGGTCGTTACAATGGAACCTGAATTTCCACGACCACCAGAGCCACAGCCCGTGATGGCGAACACCAAGGCAGCCAGTAGAACAGTAACTATAAAGACATTTTTCCAACGGCGGGTGTTTGTATAACCGGCTAGTTTTTTGAGGCCAAGTACAATACAATTCATTGCTATCCCTCCAACAAGGCAGAGTTCATCATGAGATTGGAACTGGCTGTTTGCCAGGACCCTCTTGTAATAGCATATTATGAAGTAAACTGCGGTATGGAAAGTCTCTGGAAGATTTCGGCCCGTTGAGCGGGGCTTGAGCCAATCCGGAAGGCTTTTATCCAAATATATAAATATGATAATTAATTTGTTTCCTCATTGTCAAAATCAAAGTGATATCTCCCCGTCAATCATGGCCCGTTCTTCTTGGCGAATTTGGGCGGCACCCGCCACGATGTTCATCAATCCACGCGGCCAACCAAGCCCAAAGGCCGGCCTATGGTATGAACGGCATGGTCACGTTTATAAATTGAGGTTGGTCGATAAAGTCTCCAGTAAAAGGCTTCACCCAGAGTTGAAGTTCAGAGTTCCGGGGAGTGCAGACAGAAACCGAAGCTATAGGCTTTGCCGGATAAGCACGGCCGGATCAAACCGAGATTCAAACGTCTTCATGAGCGGTCCAGGGTGTACAGATCTGCCCGGCGCTGCTTGAGCACGGGGAGGCGGGCACGGATGTCCTGGAGCCGTCCGGGGTCTATCTCGCCCAGGGCGAAGCCTTCGGCGCGGCCCAGGTCGGCCACTATTTCGGCGAAGGGGTCCACCAGCATGGAATGGCCCCAGGCTTTGTACGCGGAGTCGGCCGGGGCCGTCCCGGAGCAGCCGGCCACGTACATGGTGTTTTCCGAGGCCCGGCAGCGCAGGAGCATTTCCCAATGGGCCGGGCCGGACACGTTGTTGAAGGCTCCGGGCAGGGCCACCAGGTCGGCTCCGGCCAGGGCCATAAGACGGAAGATTTCGGGAAAGCGGACGTCGTAGCAGACGGCCAGGCCGAGACGCAGGCCGAGGACATCGGCCACGGTGATTTCGTTGCCTCCGGTGAGTATGTCCGATTCATGGAAGCTGACTCCGCCGGGGAGGTCCACGTCGAAAAGGTGCATCTTGCGGTGGCGGGCCAGGAATTTGCCGGACTGGTCCCATATGGTGGCCGTGTTGTAAAAACGCCCGCCGTCTTTTTCAGCTATGGAGCCCCCGGCCAAGGCCAGCCTGAAGCGGGCGGCCCACTGGCTCATCTTGCGGCAGGTGGGGCCGTCGGGCACGGTTTCGGCCCTTTCCGGCACCAGGGACATGTCGTAGGGCTGCACGAACATCTCCGGCAGCACGGCCAGTTCGGCCCCGGCGGCCGCAGCCCGGCCAAGCAGGTCTTCGACCTTGGCGATATTGTCGGCCCAATCGGCCTGTATTTCGTACTGGATCAGGGCCAGGCGTATCTTACGGTCCATGAAAACACCCCTATGAAAGACATGGTTCAGCCTGAAGCAGAGGCTAACACAGGGCGCGGGGCCGGTCAATCGCGGCGCTAAGGGGCCGAGGCAGGGCCGCCCCGGCCCTGAGGGCGGCCGGGGCGGCTATTCTCTCGGTTCAGTTGGCGAAGCTCTATTCGAAGAGCGGGAACGTCCGAGGGGAGAAGGCGTCGAAGTATGGAGTCATGGTAAAGAAATGGGCGTTGAAGGCCGGGGCTCCGTTGTCGTCTTCGAGTATGTCGCCGGATTCGCCTAAGGGGAACATGCTTTCAATCCGGACCGGTCCGGACGAACCGTACTGAATGCAGTGGGCGAAGGTGGAGCGGTTGGAATACGGGCTGGTCCAGACTTCGCCGAGCAGGTCGTGCCGGTAGGATATTTCGCCCCGGGCTCCGGTTCCCCAGGGGGCGGCTCCGAGGCCGGCCAGAACCGTGTCCAAGGCCTGAACGATTATGGCCCCGGCGGTCTGAGGGGCTCCGGCGTCGGCCAGATTGGCGAACCAGTCGTAATTGTTGGTGATGCTGTATCCGCCGAGCCCATGGAGGAAGACATTGAAAAGCAGGGTCTGGGGCTGGTCTTCCCAGGTCAGGGTGGCCGTCTGGAGTTCGTCGGCAAAGGTGAGGCGGAGGCATTCTTCCAGCCAGGCGTCCATGAGCATCCAGGCGTCGGCCCGGTCGGTCCCTGCCGGCCATTCGGCCGCGCCGCCGTCGACGAAATGGCCATCCCAGGCGGCCATCAGGTCAAGAGCGGCCTGGCGGTCGGCGGTGAGGCCCGCGTTGGTCACGGCGTTGACAAAGGCCGTGGAGACGAACGACCACGGGTTGCCGCCGCCATGGAACGAATCGGTGGTAGCGATGTTGAGGGCCAGGTCGCGGACCTGTTCATAGGTCAGATCGTTGTTGCCCCTGAGGTAATCGTCGACCACGTGGGCGCGGTGAAAGGGGCCGTAGATGCCGTACACGCCGTTGTAGGTGTTGTCGTAGTTCGGATTGGTCTTATTGTTCCAGCCGCAGTAGTATCCCTGGGTGGTGTTGCGGTCGGTGGAGCGCTCCCGGAGAACCCCGGCGTCCCAGTCCAGAGCTGCGGCCACCGAGCCCTGAGGCAACCGCCATTCGCCCGCGCCTCTTTCCGGGTCGCGCCCGGACATCCAGTAGGCTATGTTGCTGTCCCTGTCCGCATAGCAGAAATGCTGGCAGACGCCCAACCGCTCGATACCCGCGCCGAACTGGTCCATGCTTTGAGCCATGGCCAGGTCGTAAAAGCCTCTGATGGTGTGGAACTCATAGTCCCTGTGTGCGTATTTGTAGGAAATGACCGGGCCTGCGGGGGCGGCCGGGTCGAAAGCCTGGTCCAGCAGGGTGTTGATGACCGGGCCTCTGGTGGTGCGATAGATGGGCAGGGTGACCGGAGCGGCTCCGGCAATGGTGAATGTTTCGTTGTGGTTAAGGGTGACGTCGGCCGGGTTTTCCACGTAAAAATCCACCGCATGGCCATGGCCCACCTGCATGGACCAGGCGTGGTGCGGAGTGCGGCCGATGATGATTCCGGGGATTCCGGGCACGGTCATGCCCGAAACCTGCATGCCGCCGGCCCGGATGGAGCCTTCCATGACGATGGAAGGAGTGTAGAAGCCCATCTGGGGTCCGGAGTAGATGATGGGAAGGCCGTCTTCGGTCTTTGAGCCGGCCACCACCCAGGCGTAACTGCCCATCTGGGCCAGCGCGTTGATCTTTTTCAGATTTTCCCTGTTCTGATTGTTCAGGGCGGCCAATTGAGCTCCGAAGCTTCCGAGGTTGACGGGGTTGCTTGCGGCCAGGGCGGAAGTTTTCGAGGCCGGGGATTTGGCGGCTTGGTCCGGGATGGCGGCCGGGATGTAGGTCACGGCGTCGGGGTCGTTGGTCCAGCGCAAATCCTCGAACATGCCGGCGGCGGTGACGGCTCCGTACGCGGCCATAAGTTCCTGGTAGAGCGTCAGGTTGTCGATCTGTCCCTGGTCGAGCGCTTCGGGGTCGAAGTTGCGCTGGAGCAGGGCGACCCAGGCCAGGATGTCCTCAACGGTCCATTCGGCCGGGCTGAAGCCCATTTGCTTGAATTCGAAGGGGAGGAGAGAGTCGTCCTCGGCGATTTCGGCCAGACGGCGGTTGAAACCGGCCACGTAGCCGTTGATAATGTTTTGGGAAATCGTATCGAGATTATTGAAGGCGTCGGTAAGTTCGGCTGTGGAGTAGCCCAGAACCCGGACGGCCACATCGTTGCCAAGATAGCCTTGACCGAAGATTTCGGCCAGGGTCCCGCGGGCTTGACGGCGGTAGAGTTCGGCCTGCCAGAGCCTGTCCACGGCGACGGCATAGCCCACGGCGTCAAAGACATCGGTCAGTGCGGTTTCGTCGGGTCCGGAGACGAACCAGACGCCTTGAGCGTCCCGGGTGGTGGCCAGAGTCCCGCCGGGGCCGTCTCCGCCCGGACCGCTGGCGATGATGCTAAAGACTCCCAGGGCCGCGATTAACAGCAGGGCGGTCAAGGCGGCAAATTTGTTCATTTTCTGTTTTCCTGGCATTTTCTCCTCCTCTTTTCGTGATCGGTCAGCGTGAGCAGAAGCCAGGCCGCGCCTGCTCCAGCAGCGGCGGCGGCCAGATCCCAATAATCAAACGTCCCCCGCCGGAAGTAGCCGGTCAGGCCGTCGAGGAGGGGAACGTGTTCAAACCAGCCGGGAATGAATCCCACCGCCACTTCATGATATTTCTGTCCCAGTTCGAAGGCGGCGTCGCAGAAAAACCAGAGGGTGCAGGAGGCCAGACGGGCGGCGGCCGTGGGAACAAGCAGCGCGGCGGTCAGGAGACTGAAGGCGAAGACGTGGGTGAAGGCCGGCAGATTACCGGCCAGCCATGGAGGCAAGCCGGAGCTGACGGGCTGTATTCCAGCGGCCTGGAGGAACCAGGCGGCATCCGGGCGGATAAACATATAGACGGCCGCCCCGGCCAGCAGTGCAGCCAGTCCCAGATAAAAACTCTGGAGATCAAGACGTCCGGTCACCCCACGGCCTTGGGCGTCCTTTCCCGCTTGAAGCGGCATTGCTTGCCGATAGCGCCGCAAGAGGGCGTAGCTGCCGGTTCACAATTCGTTGCGGCTTGAAAGAGCCGCGTGTTGATGTCAGGGGATTTGTTTAATTGACTCATTAATGGGCCTGGAAGTCAAATCTTTTCCGCTGGAACAGCGGCTGAACAGGGTCTTTTTGTTTTCATTCCTTATGTTTGGTTGCAAAAAAGCATGTCTTGGGTTATGAATCAGGCGGGGGTCCGGCACGGGCCGTCATATTGAAACAGACATGGATCAGGGAAGTCACACGGATGATCGTGTCCGGGGAGGGCGAGAATATGCCACTACGAAAGATAGTTATCCGCCACAGCGGTGTTTTGTTGATGTTTGCGGCGCTTCTTCCGGCCTGCGCGGTCTGGTGGGGAGGCGGGATCTCGGCCATGGCCGCCGATGGAACGCCGCCGATGACCCTGAAGGAGTGCGTGGAGACGTCCCTGGCTCAGAGTCCGGCGATGATGTCTTCTGATGAGGCTGTCAAGGGTGCGGAATGGCAGAAAAAGAAGGCTTTCACCGGCTTTCTGCCGACCTTCTCGACCACCTATACCTATACAAGGCTGGACGAGGCTCCGACGTCGACCATCATGGGCGTGACCAGGGAGGTGGGCTCCACGGATAATTACAAGTGGGAGGCGGAAATCGCCCAGCCTCTTTTCACCGGTTTCGCCTTGACGGCCGCCTATGAGCTTTCCAAGCTCGGTCTGGATACGGCGGAAATAAGCCGGATGCAGACCAGGATGGACGTGATCCTCCGGGTCAAACAGGTTTACTTCGGTCTGCTGGAGGCGGAAAAGAGCCTGGATGTGGCCCAGCAGTCGGTCAAGCAGCTTGAGGCACAACTCGACGTGGCCCGCAATTTTTTTGAAGTGGGCATGGTTCCGAAAAACCATGTTTTGCAGGCCGAGGTCAAGCTGGCCGAGGCCCGGCAGCGGGAGACCGTCGCCGAGCACAGGCGCCGTTACGTGCAGGCTTCCCTGAACACCCTTCTGCGCCGGGACATAGAGGCTCCCTTGCAGGTGCTGGACATTCTGACCTACAAGCCTTACCAGAAAGCCCTGGACGAGGCCATCGAAGCATCCTTGAAGTCGCGGCCGGAAATACAGGCAGGGGAGCGGCTGATTGCGATAAAAGAGCAGTCGGTCCGGGCGGCCAAAGCGGATTATTATCCTTCGCTGGCCGTGGTTTATAATTATGCCAAGGCCGGCGATACGGCCGACGTCTCGGGGAGCCCCTACCATGACGAGAATGCCTGGTATGTGGCGGCTCAGGCTTCGTGGAATTTCTGGGAGTGGGGCCGGACCAGGGACCAGGTTCAGACTTCGCGGACCGAGGTGAATCAGGCCCGGCATTCCCTGACGCAGATTATGGACGCCGTGCGCCTGGAGGTGAAGGAGAGCTACCTGAACATGCAGGCGGCTGAAAAAAACATCGTGGTGGCGAAGAAGGCGGTTGAGTCGGCCGAGGAGAATTACCGGATGAACGTGGAGCGTTACCGCGAACAGGTGGCCACGTCCACGGAGGTCATAGACGCTCAGACGCTGCTGACTTCGGCCCTGACCAATTATTACGGGGCTCTTTATCAGTTCAACCTCTCGGTGGCCACCCTGGAAAGGGCCATGGGATTGGAAAATTATTGAGAGGCGATATTTTCCCGTCTGAACGAAACGAGCCCTCTTGCACCGGCCCCGGGCCGCGTGTTACCGTGAACGGTCTGGATGGCCCGGGTGAATCTTCTTTCTCGCACATTTTTTCCCGGCTTTTCCTGGGCCGGCCGGCGGCAGGGTGGTTTGCACCGAGAAGCCGGACATTAACTCCAGGCCGAAACCGGCGCTGATGATCAAGATTTTCAACGTAACCAAGGTCTACAACGGCGGCCATCCGGCCCTGCATGACGTCAGTCTGGAGGTCGGCAAGGGCGAATTCGCCTTTATCGCCGGACCCAGCGGCGCGGGCAAAACAACCCTTATCCGGCTGATACTCTGCGAAGAACGGGTGACCCAGGGCCAGATACTGGTGGACCGCCTGAACCTGCGCCGTCTGCCGGACAGGAGCGTACCGGCACTGCGCCGGAAGATCGGGGTGGTTTTTCAGGATTTCAAACTCATCCCCACTCGGACGGTTTTTGAAAACGTGGCCTTGCGGCTGGAGATCGAGGGCGCCAAGCCGTCTTTCATAGCCAAGAAAGTCCGTTATATCCTTAAGCGGGTCGGCCTTGAGGGCAAGGACCGGGTCTATCCTCCGCAGCTTTCCGGCGGAGAGCAGCAGCGGGTGGCCATTGCGCGGGCCATAGTGGGCGACCCTTTGATCCTGCTGGCGGATGAGCCGACGGGCAACCTGGATCTGGAACTGACCAGGAGCATTGTCGGGCTGCTGGAGGAGATCAACGAGACCGGGACAACTGTCCTGATGGCCACGCACAACCAGGAGATACTGCAGACGACGCACCGGCGAATGATTTATCTGAACAAGGGCCGCGTAGTGAGTTGAGCGGGGGAGCATTGTACAGGATCGGCTATTTTATCCGGACTTCTCTGAACAGCATCGCTCAAAATCCGGTGATGAACGCGGTGGCGGCGGGGACAATCGCCGTGGCCATCCTGATTTTCAGCATATTTCTGCTGGTGCAGGTCAATCTGCAGAATCTGGTGCAGTCTTCCACGGAAGAACTGTCTCTTTCGGCCTATCTGAAGGACGGATTGAGCGCTCCGGCCCTGAAGCGCCTGCGCGAATCGGCGGCGGACCTGCCGGGGGTCTCCCGGGTGGATTACGTCTCCAAGGAACAGGCCCTGGAGGACCTGAAGAAACGGCTGGGCGATCAGGGAAGTCTTCTGGAAGGCCTGCCGGAAAACCCTCTGCCTGCCTCGCTGGAGTTGCGTCTGGAACCGGGCTTCCGGGACAAGGCCAAGGTGGAGCCTCTGACGGTCAGCCTGTCCGGCCTGGATGGAGTGGAAGAGGTCCGTTACGCCTGGGAATGGGCGGAAAAGCTGGAAGGAGTGATCCGCTTTGTACGCTTGGCCGGGCTGGTGATGGGCGGCCTCCTTTTCCTGGCCGTAATCTTCATCGTGTCGAACACCATCAAGCTGACGGTGCTGGCCCGGCGGGACGAACTTTACATCCTGCGGCTGGTCGGGGCGACGGAGTCCTTCATCAGGATTCCCTTTATCATGGAAGGGCTCTTGCAGGGCTTCTGCGGGAGTCTGACGGCGGTGGGTCTTCTGTTCATCCTGTTCCATCTGGTCGCGGCCGGTCTGGATCTGCCCTTGGGCCTGTCCATGGTTGAATTGAGTTTTCTGCCTGTCTCCACCTGCTGGTTCCTGGTCTCCGCCGGGCTGGGGCTGGGATTTGTGGGCAGCTTCCTTTCGCTGGGCAGGTTCATGAGGACATGATTCCGGTCTTTTTTCGGCGCTCCGCGCCTTGGGTGCTGCTGGCCTGGCTGATCGTCTGGCCGGTGTCCGCTCCGGTGCGGGCGGCCATGGAAAACGGCGAGGAGCGTGGCGAGATAGAAGCGGCCGAGCAGGAAGAACGCCGGCTGCTGACCGAGCTGGAATCCATCGAGAAAAAAATTGACCGGTCGGCTGACCGGCTGGCCCGGATTGAAGGGGACATCGCGGCCGTTGAGTCCCGCCTCTCCAGGGTGGGCGGCGAAATGAAAGTCTTGCAGCGGCGGATCGGCGAATTGGAAAAATACCTTGGCGCACGCCTCCGGGCCGTGTACAAGTTGCGTGACGGCGGTCTGCTGCAGGTTCTGCTCAAGGCCGAGTCCGTGCCGGACATGCTGCACCGCTACGAGTACTTATCCATGATCCTGCGGCGCGACACCGAGGCTTTGCGCGAATACGGCCAGCGCCGCAATGATCTGGACTTGGGCGTGGCCCAGCTCAAGGGCGACCGGCAGCAGCTTTATCAGCTAAAGCTGGATGTGGCCGCGGAGAAGGAAAAACTGGTGGACGCCCGCCACGAAAAGACAGCGGTGCTGATCAAGGTTCATCAGCGCAAGGAAGTTTACCTGGCCCTGCTGAGGCAGCGCGAGGAATCCAGGCAGCGGCTTTTAAAAGAGGTTATTATCAGCCCCGGCGACGAGGCGGATGAAAAGCCCGCCCGGGTGGAGGATCAGGATGTGGACTGGCCCGATTTCGCCGGACTGAAGGGCCGGATACCACGGCCCGTGCCAGGGGAAATTGTTGGGCGGTTCGGTTCCAATCCCGGCCCTTTCAACACAACTCTCTTGCGCCATGGCCTGGTTTTCGCCGTCGCGCCGGGGGTTCCGGTGCGGGCGGTGCTGGCCGGCCGGGTCATCTACACAGGTTGGATGCAGGGCTATGGGAACATCATCATCATCGACCACGGCCACCGTTATTATACGTTGACCGGAGGAATCTCCGGCCTGCGCCACAAGACCGGCTTCTGGATAAAACAGGGTGAAGTCCTGGGCGTTGTGCCAAAGGGTAGCCAATTGAATAAAAAAGACATATACTTTGAGATCAGACACCGCGGCCAGGCCATGGACCCGGCCCCCTGGCTGGGCGAAAAGCCGGTCGGTTAAGCTGAAATATGGAGACAAACTGATGTTGGTCAAGAAGACATGGGGAAGGCTAGGGGCCTTTCTGGTTGTGCTGGCGTTGCTGGCGGTTCCGGTTGCCGGCTCTGCGGCGACCCAAGACGACACTTACGCCAAGATCAAAATACTGAGCCTGGTTCTGCACGAGATACAAGACAAGTACGTGGAGGACAAGGATTCTCAGGATTTGATATACGGGGCCATCCGGGGCATGGTGAACTCATTGGACCCTCATTCGTCGTTTCTGACGCCCGAGGAGTTCAAGCAGTTCCGCATGGAAACCCAGGGCAGCTTCACCGGAGTGGGCATAGAGATCACCTTGAAGGATGGCGTCCTGACCGTGGTGTCGCCGATTGAAGGTACGCCTGCTTTTGAAGCCGGGGTGCAGGCCGGGGATCAGATTCTGGAGATCGACGGCAAATCGACCAAGGACATCAGTCTGTTGGACGCGGTTCGCTGGATCCGCGGCCCCAAGGGTTCCACGGTTGTTCTGACTCTGTCCAGGGAAGGGCTGGAAAAACCGGAAAAGGTTAACATCGTCCGCGACCTGATACCGCTGAAAAGCGTGCGGTCCGAAATACTGGAAGACGGCTACGCCTATCTGCGCATCAGCAATTTCCAGTCGGATACGGCGGAAAGCGTGGACAGCGCCCTTAAGGAATTGCAGAAAAACCCGTTGAAAGGTTTGATCCTCGATCTGCGCAACAACCCGGGAGGATTGCTGGACCAGTCCGTTCGGGTGTCCGACTTCTTCCTGAAGGGCGGATTGGTGGTTTACACCAAGGGCAAGATCGAGGACCAGAACATGGACTTCATGGCCCAGGAGGCGGTGACGGCCAAGGATTATCCGGTGGTGGTGCTGGTCAACGAGGGCAGCGCCAGCGCTTCGGAGATCGTGGCCGGGGCCATGCAGGATCAGCACAGGGCCGTGCTGGTCGGGGCCAGGACCTTCGGCAAGGGGTCGGTTCAGACCATCATACCCCTGCCCGACGGTTCGGGGCTGCGCCTGACCACCGCCCGCTACTACACTCCGGCCGGCCGTTCCATCCAGGCTACGGGCATAGTCCCCGACGTGCTGGTGCCCAGCCGCCTTGCACGGCCCGGCAATGTATTGCGGGAGAAGGACCTGACCAATCATCTCACGGGTGAGAACGAACGCCTCCAGCAGGAGTCCAAGGATGCGGCGGCTCCCAAGGAAGAAGGCGATGTCGAAATGGAAGAACAGTTGCCGCCCAAGCGCATTACCGAGATGACCCTGGCCGAGAGGCTGGATTTCGACAAACAGTTGGCCAAGGCCCTGGAGATTCTCAAGAACGGTGAAGCAGTGACCATGCTCAAGGCGGCGCAGAAAGCCCAATAATGGCCGGCGGCAAATCCGGGGACGGAAAGTCCAGTTCAGGGGGCAAACCGTCCTCAAAGTCAGGCCAGCCGGGGAACGGAAAAGGCCCCGGCCGCGCACCGGGCAAGAGCAAGACACCCGGCAAGGTCAAGGCTTCTCCGTCCGGCCGCAAGGCCGGGAAAAAGAAATCCGGAACCGCTGGGTTCTGGAGCAAGGCCAAGCCTTATCTGCTTGGTTTGAGTCTGGGCCTCCTCATAGGCGGCCTGGGCGCCATCCTGATGTTCTACGTCCCCCGGGCGATACAGCCGGTCAGCCCGCCCAGACCGGCCGCCGAGCGGCCAGCCGCCCGCCCCCCGGCGGAGCGGAAACCGTCTCAGGCTTCCGCCAAGCCCCCGGCTTCGGGGACATCAGCTATCCTTTACGAGGAGAATCATTCATTAGGAAACCGGATCAAGGAAATGGACCAGGCCCTGTACCTGGCCCTGCGCGACCTGAAAATCCCGGAAAGGGACATTCATTTCGCCAAAGTGACTTCACGGACCGACCAGGCCCTGGAGTGGGAACATTCCCTGCTGGAGTTGACCCTGCCTCAAGGCCTGCGGACCGAGGATCTGGTCAAGCGTCTGAAGACCGGCCTGGCCTCGACCGGACTCACCCCTTCGCCCAGGGTGGAGACCGTTCAGGGCGGGAACGGCCCGGTGCTGAACCTGAGTTACGCCGGCGTGCCCACTCATACGCTGGTGCTGTTGCCCCCGAATCAGACCAGCGGAATGGAGAAAGTCAAAGCCGCCTCCGGGTCCGCCCGGCCCAAGACGGCCATAATCGTGGACGATTTCGGGGAAAACACCTCCCAGGTTCAACGATTTCTGGAAGTGGAGGCTCCGCTGGCCTTCTCTGTCCTGCCCTTTCGGCCTCATACCGGGGACGCGGCCCGCATGGCTCACGCCGCCGGGCGGGTGGTGATGGTGCATCTGCCCATGCAGCCGGCCGGCTGGCCCGGAATCAACCCCGGCCCGGGGGCGCTGCTGGTTTCCATGGGCAAGGAAGAGGTGCAGGCCCGTGTCCGGGCCGCCCTGGATGCGGTCCCTTACGCCAGCGGCGTCAACAATCACATGGGCTCCAGGTTCACCGAAGACCAGGAAAAAATGGGGTGGGTGCTGGAAGAAGTGAAGCGGCGGGGCATGTTTTTCGTCGACAGCCGCACCAGCGCCCGGTCCCGGGCCTATCAGGCTTCTCAACGGCTGGGCGTACCCTCGGCGCGCCGGTCGATATTCGTGGACAACATTCAAGAGCCGGAAGCAGTGGGCATCCAGTTGCGCAAGCTGGCGACCTACGCCCGGCAATACGGCCAATCCGTGGGAATCGGGCACCCCTACGGAGCGACTTGCCAATCCTTGAAAAAAGAGTATAATTACCTAAATTCAAAAGTAGATTTGGTTTCAATCACCAGTCTGCTACGGTGAAGAGAGAAATATGTCCGAAGAATTGGATTCACAGAATACAGAAATAAGCGCCGTCAAGCCCAAGTTCCTGACGCAGACAAGGTTCGATCAATTCGACCTGCCGACGGAGTTGCTGGCCGGGCTGGACGACGCGGGCTTCAAATACTGCTCGCCTATTCAGGCGCAGGTGCTGCCCGTGTCCCTGACCGGACGGGACGTGGCCGGGCAGGCTCAAACCGGCACAGGCAAGACGGCCGCCTTTCTGGTGACTGTTTTCGCCCGTCTGCTGGCCTTGCCCGACAGAGACCCTTCCCAACCATCGGCCCTGATAGTGGCCCCCACCAGGGAACTGGCTTTACAGATTTACGAAGAGGCGGAAGTATTGGGCCGCCACACCGGGCTTTCCCTGGCCCAGGTGGTGGGCGGCATTGATTACCAGAAACAGGCCGAAGTCCTGCGCCGGGGCGCGGATGTGGTCATCTGCACGCCCGGCCGGATAATCGATTATCTGAAACAGGGCATCTTCAAGACTTCCGGCGTCAAGATAGTGGTCGTGGACGAATGCGACCGTCTCTTCGACCTTGGCTTCACCAAGGATATGCGCTTCATCCTCCGCAAGCTGCCTCACTACGAGAACCGTCAATCCATGCTTTTTTCGGCGACCCTGTCCTACCGGGTGCTTGAACTGACCTATGAGTTCATGAATCTGCCGGAGTTCATTTCCGTAACTCCGGAAGACGTGACCGTGGAAGGCATCGAGCAGGAACTTTTTCATGTCGGCCGCGAGGACAAGTTTCGCCTCCTGCTGGGATTGCTGGAGCGGGAAGACTGGACCCGGGTGCTTATCTTTGTCAACACCAAGGCCGGTGTGGAGTGGGTGGCCCAGAAGCTGCAAGGCAACGGCTTTCCGGCCGAAGGCATAACCGGGGATCTGCCTCAACGCAAGCGTCTCCAGTTGATGGAGCGCTTCAAGGACAACAAGATAACCATCCTGGTGGCCACCGACGTGGCTTCACGCGGGATTCACGTTGAAGACATCTCCCACGTCATCAACTACGACCTTCCTCAGGACGCGGAAAACTACGTGCACCGCATCGGGCGGACGGCCCGGGCGGGCAAGACGGGCAGGGCCATCAGCCTGGCCTGCGAGGAGTATGTTTACCATCTGGCTCCGTTGCAGGAGTTGCTCGGCTACGAACTGCCAGTGGTCTGGGCCGAGGACAGCTGGTACAAGGAAGACAAGGCTGGTCCCATCCGTGGCAGCCGCTTCGGCCGGGAACGCGACAGGTCCAGCCGCGACAGGTCCAGCCGCGACAGGTCCGGCCGCGACAGGTCGAGCCGCGACAGGTCCAGCCGCGACAGAGCGGGCAGTGACAGGCCCGCCCGTGGTTCATCTTCGGATGACCGCAGGAGGCCTCAAGGCCGTCCGGCCCAGGCCGAGAACGGCGGACCGCCCCAGGGCGAAAGAACCCCGCCGCCGCGAAGGCTTAATCTGCCCAAAGCCAGTTTGCAACCCGGCGGTATTTTCGGTCTGGCTCCTCAGCGCCAGATGAGAGAAGAGCCCGCCCCCAAGGCCCCATCAAAACCGGCCCCCAGACCGGCGGCCCCTCAGGCGGCTCAAGCAGCCGCCCAGCCAGCGGCGCCGGGCGAGGAACCAGTCAAGAAGAAGAGGCGGCGGCGGCGGCGGAAAAAACCGGCGGCGGCGGTGGAGTTAAATGGCGGGACGTCGGACAGCGGCAGCGAAAATTCTGGTCCGGCCGAGGAATGAGACAAATCCGGCGGCCCTGCTGCCGGATATTTACCGCCGTCTTCTGGAGGCTTTCGGCCCTCAGGGCTGGTGGCCCGGCGAGACGCCTTTCGAGGTGATGGTCGGGGCGGTGCTGACTCAGAACACCGCCTGGACCAACGTTGAAAAGGCCATCGTCAATATGAAGAACGCCGGAGTTCTCCACCCGGCCGGGCTGGACGGCTTGTCCCGGATGGAGCTGGCGGAACTCATCCGTCCCTCGGGGTATTTCAATGTCAAGGCGGTCCGCCTGAAGAACCTGGTCCGGCTGGTGATGGAGGCGGGGGGCGGCGATCCTCCAGTACTGCTGAAACGGCCGGGCGCGCTTCTGCGGCGGGAACTTCTTGCGGTCAATGGAATCGGCCGGGAAACGGCTGATTCCATTCTGTTGTACGCGGCCGGTCTCCCTTATTTCGTCATAGACGCCTATACCCGGCGGGTACTGTCCCGCCACGGTCTGGCCCGTGCCGACGAGGATTATGACAGCCTGCAATCCCTGTTCATGGCGAATCTGCCGCTGAGCGTGGAGTTGTTCAACGAATATCACGCATTGTTGGTCCGCCTGGGCAAGGATTACTGCAAGCCCAAACCGCGCTGCGAGGCTTGCCCGCTGGCGGTCAAGGAACTTGGCGGGGCTTGGCCGGAGGGGTGATTTTACCATTGACATGCCCCCCCCCGCGCTCTAATCTGGCCTCATGAAAAATCCTTCCTTTTCTCGAAGTTTGTCTTTTCTGCGGGCAGTTACGCCGCGCGAAGTCCTGCCGGGAATCATCCACTAATTCCACCAGGCGGCCGCAAAGCAGGAAGAATGGGTGCGCAACGTGTTTTTGCGCCCTTGGGGAGAACGGGAGAAGGACTTTATTAAAGGCATGAAAAACGCGGACGGGCGGCGACCGTACCGGGGAGGAAATCAATTGCCGAAGATTACGAAGTTTATGATCCGGGCGTTATTGGGAGTGGTTGTCCTGGCGATGGCCTCGGGTGCTGCTTGGGCGGATGATTCAAAAACGCCCGCCGATGATAAAGTGGCCGTGATAAACGGTACTGTTATCAACAAGGCCAGATTCGAACTTGAGATCAGGCGCGTGCTGGGCGAACTGGAGCGGCGCGGTCAGGTTCTGGAAGAAGCTCAGAAGGCCCAGATGAAGAAGGATGTCCTGGAAAACCTCATCGACCATGAAATACTCTACCAGGAGACGAAGAAAAGCGGCGTCAAGGTAGACCCCAAGGTTCTCGAGGAGCGGATGGCCGGCCTGAAGGCCAAATTCCGGACTCCGGAAGATTTCCAGAAGGCCCTGGAGCAGTTGGAAGTGACCGAGGAAGGCCTCACCGAACAGGTCGAGCGCGGCGTGGCCATTCAGCAGCTCATTGAAGAAAAAGTCGTCAAGGCCATCAAGGTGGAAGACGCGGAGCTGAAGACCTTTTACGACAAGAATCCTCAGTCTTTCATGCGTCCCGAGACCGTCCGGGCCAGCCATATACTGGTGGCCGTGGCCGAGGACGCGGACGCCGAGCAGAAGCTGCAGGCCCGGAAGAAGCTGGAAGGCATCAAACAGCGCCTGGACAAGGGCGAGGATTTCGCCAAGCTGGCCGAAGCCGAATCCAGTTGTCCGAGCAAGGCCAAGGGGGGTGATCTGGGCTTCTTCCCCCGCGGCCAGATGGTTCCGGCCTTCGAGGCCGCGGCTTTCAGCATGCAGCCCGGCCAGATAAGCGACATCGTGGAGACCCGTTTCGGCTATCACCTCATCAAGGTGACCGAGCGGAAGCCTGCGGAAAAAGTTTTGTTTGACGAAGTGAAAGAAGACATGCGGGAAAATTTCCGCAGGGAAAAGATTCAGAAAGAAGTCAGCCTATACGTCCAGAAACTAAAAGAAAAGGCGAAAGTCGAGAGGTTTCTGGCGGAGGAATCCTGATACTGGGGGCGCGCCGTTTGCGTCCTCTCTTTGTGTCGGGATCATATCACACCTTCGAAAGGAGTTATCAGTTTTGGCCGAAGGGACAGTGAAGTGGTTCAGCGACAAGAAGGGTTACGGTTTCATAGAGAGGGGCGATGGTCCCGATCTGTTCGTTCATCATTCATCCATTCAGATGGAAGGCTTCCGGACCCTGGAACAAGGTGACACAGTCAGCTTTGAAGTGGAGGAAAGGGAGCGCGGACCTGTAGCCGTGCAAGTAATGAAAGCCTGAAGATCAGAATAATAAAATAGCGAAAGGCCCCGCCCGGTATCGGTCGGGGCCTTTTTACTAGGGTGTTTTATGTATACCGTTGGCCGTCTGGCCGCCATTTTCGGCTTGTCCCGCAGCACCCTGCTTTATTACGACCGGCTGGAACTGCTCAAACCGTCAGGGCGTTCATCAGGGAATTACCGGCTATATACGGAAGCCGACTTCCGGCGCCTGGAGCAGATCTGCCTCTTCCGGGAAGCTGGCCTTCCGCTGAAAGAGATACGGGCGGCGCTGGAAAGCGGCGAGGGGCAGCTTGAGACATTTTTGGAGCGCCGCCTGGAGGACCTCAATCACGATATCGGACGTCTCCGGGAACAGCAGAGGCTGATCGTCGGTCTGCTGAAAAACCGGCGGGCTCTGGAAAAAATCGGGGTAATGAACAAGGAAACCTGGGTCGCCCTGCTTGCGGCCTCCGGTTTCAGCGAAGACGACATGCAGCGCTGGCATGAAGAATTTGAACGGACGGCCCCGGAAAAGCACCGGGCCTTTTTGGAGTTCCTCTGCATCCCGGAAGACGAAATTGAAACCATCCGGGCGCGGGCCGGGGAGCCCGGCCCGGTCAGGTAATTCCGCCGCTTCTTCAGACTCCTTCGACCCGGCAGGGGACGTACCGGTGGAGCGGGGTGCCGGCGAAGTGGTCCCGGTGCGTGTTTTTGGTCAGCCGGTTGGCGTTGGCCCCGTGGACCCGGCCCTCGTAGACCAAACCAAAGCCGTGGGGCATGACTACGTGGCCGGGACGGGCCGTGCCGGTGATCTGTAGCTCCATTTCCTCCTGCCCGGCCTCGGTGATCACGCGGACCATAGCACCGTCGGCCAGATTCAGGCGGGCGGCGTCATCCGGGTGCATGGCCAGGGTGCAGTCGCGGCGGCCTTCGTTCCAGGCCGGATCGCGCATGAGCGTGTTGGCATTCATGTCCATATGGCGTCCGGCCATAAGAACCAATGGAAACACCGGATCGGGGCGCAGGGCTTTTTCTTCATTGTCGGCGTCAAGACTCCGCACCCAGTCCGCCATTTCCGGGGCGAAGATATTCAAGCGCCCGTCTTCGGTCTTCAACTCCTCGAAATTATTATCTTCGTTGCTGCGGCCTATCCAGAGCCCTTCCGGGTGGTCGAGCAATGCCTGAAAAATCTGCTCGCCCATGAGCGGACCGGGGTCGAAACCGGCCCGGGCGGCCTTGGCCCGGAAACCGGCAGGCGCGGTCATGAGCAGTCCCCAGAGAGCCGCCAGATTGGCTGAACCAAGAGAACGGCCGAGGGTTCTGGCCAGGATGAAGGGCATGTTTTTCATGGCCCGGGGTTCGGACTGGGCGTAGGCCATGAGGGCCTGCCCGAAAGCCAGCCGGTGGCCTTCCGCCGCCTGATTCAGTTCCGCCGGGATGTCCGGGAGGAGTCCGAGCCTTTCGGCCAGCCGGGTGTAGATTTCGCCGACTTCAAGAGGTTCCCCTTCCGGCTCGACTACCGGCCGGCGCATCTGGAAAAAGACCTCCGGCCAGTTCCAGGCGAAGAAGGACCCGTCCCATGATTCGTAAGCCGAGCGGGCGGGCAGGACATAATGGGAGAGGGCCGCGGTCTCGGTCAGGGCGATTTCCGAAGTGACCAGGAGGTCTAGGCTGGCGAAAGCCCGCTCGTAGGCAGTCGTGTCGGCGTAGGAGCGCAACGGATTGGCTCCGGAAACCAGGACGGCGCGCAGTCTGTCCGGCCTGTCCGAAAGAATCTCCTCGGGCATGACGTTGGGCGGGAACGTGCCCATGATGGCCGGAAAACCGGTGGTCCGGGTCCGCCAGGTCCTGGGGTCGCGTTCGTCCGAATGGGCTCCCAGGGGCATGAGGTGGCCGGGAATGACGTTGCCTCCGGGGACGCAGAACCTTCCGCAAAGTGCCAGCAGGATGACCTGGAGGTAGGAAGTTACGGTGCTGTGGCGGTTCATCAGTATGCCCAGGTCGGGATGGAAGCAGAACCGGCGTTCGGTCATGAGGCGGCAGAGGTCCCGGACCTGCCGGTACTCCAGCTCGCAGACCCGGACAGCGGCGCGGGCGTCGAAGTTTTCGAACCAGGGGAGGATATCTTCCAAGCCGGAGACATGTTCGGCCAGGTAGTCTTTCTTGTGCCAGCCTTCGGCGAGGATTACGGCTATCATGGCCCGGGTGAGCAGGGCGTCGGTTCCCGGCCGGATGGGCAGATGCAGGTCGGCTATTTTAGCCGTTTCAGTGCGCCGGGGATCGATGACCACGAGCAGCTTGTCCGGGTTTTTGGAAAACTCGGTCAGGACGCGGCGGGCCTGGGGCATCTGGTGGCTCATCATACCGTTCCAGCCCACGGCGAGTATCATATCCGCCCGGTCGTGATCCGGCAGGCAGAAGAGATACTGACGGCCGGTGGCCCGTCCCTGAGCCCAGAATTGGCCGGTCAGTTCCTGGGCCAGGGCGCTGTAATGGTACCGGGAGCCCAGTCCCCGCAGAAGCCGGACTCCGAAAGCGGCTTCGAAATGGCAGCCCTGACCGCCGCCGCCCATGTAGGCCACCGATCCGGGGCCATGGCGGGCGATCACGGACCTCAACTGAAGGGCGATTTCATCCAGGGCCTGGTCCCAGGAAATTTTTTCAAACCGGCCGCCGGTCTTTTTCAGGGGGTGGGTCAGCCGGTCGGCATGGTGCTGGTGGCTGGCGATGTTGAGCCCCTTGCGGCAGCAGTATCCCTGGCTGCGGAGGTTCTCCTTGTCCGGCCGGACGCGGCTGATGCGGTTGTTTTCCACCCGAACTTCCAGCCCGCAGTTCTGCGCACAGAGAACGCAGGCGGTCTTACGCCATTCGCCCATGATGAACCTCCCGGAGAATAAGTGAAGTGACTCCCTATTCTTAACAGGGAACAGGCTGCGGAGGAAAGTATTTTTGCGCCGGATGGCCGGCGGTTTATTTCACGTTTACGGTGCGGACCTGGTAATTGAAGACGGCGTTTATGTTGAGGCGCTGGAGCTGGCCGAGGTGTTCGGGAAAAGGCGGGAAAGGCGCCGCGCCGCGCACGGCTTCCAGGGCGGCGTGGTCCAGCAGGTTGTTGCCGGATGATTCCTGAACGACAATTTTGATCAGCCGCCCCAGGCGGTCCAGGGTGAAAACAGCCCGGAGACGGCCGCCCTTGGGGTTTTTGCGGGCTTCCGGGGGCCAGATCCAGCGGCTGTCGATATTGACCTTGACCAGACCAAGGTACGGGGCGAATTTTGGGTCCCGGCTCTCCAGGGAGATGGTCTCCTCCTCGCCGGGGGACGGCAATTCCCCCTGGCCGGCGTTTTCGGCGGCAGGCTGAGGCGGAGGCAGTTCCGGGGCCGGTTTGACCACCGGCTGCTTCTGTTCGGCTGGCTGAGGTTTCGCCTCCACGGGTTTGGCCGGAGGCGGCGGCTCAATTTCAAAAACAATGGGCAGCGGCGTAGGGGCGGTGGACTGGGGCGGGACATAATGCCAGAGGGACAGGCCCAGGATGTGGACCCAGAGGGAGACGGCCATGGCCAGGCCCACGGTCAGGGCCTGGCGCTTGCGTGAATCGGCGTCAATCATTCCTGACCCACAGGTACTCCTTGGTACGATGGAACCACCACCTGGTCCAGTCCGTGTTGACTATGCCTTCGAACATCTCCCGGCCTACGTCGGTTTTGAGCCGCTTGCGGGCGTTCTTGAGCCATTCGGCGGCGTACTGGTTGCCCAGGTCGTTCTTTTCCTTGAGTTCGACCACCAGATCGAGCTGATCGGCGTCGTTGGCCAGAAGGGATTCCGGGGTCTGCCGGGCCATGAACTCGTTGAGCAGGGCTTCAATCTCCCGGCCGCAGGGAGCGTTGGCCGTGGCGTCATGTCCGGCCCGCTCTTCGTCGACAGCGACATACTGCTTGTTGACGTAGTTATGGTCTCCGGTGCGGGCCTCGGCCAGATCGTGGAAAAGGCAGAGGTTCACCACCTTGGTCTTATCCACCCCGGAAGAAAGGCGGGCCAGCACAAAGCCGATGACTGCGGTGCGGAATGAATGGGCGGCCACGGTCTCGGAGCCGTTGCCCAGGAACTGGTACCCGGTCCGGGGCGTCTTTTTGAGCATTCCGGCTTCGAAGATAAAATCGGCCACCTGGTCCATGAGCACGCCGGGGTCCTGCTTGAAGAGACATTCCGGGCAGATGTTCCGGCCGCCCACCCTGGCCAGACGGGTCTCCATGACTCCCTCGCCGCATTCGTCGCAGTGGAGCGTCTTGAAGATGCTGGCCGGGGCCGGCAGATCAGCGGTAACGTCCTCGACCTTGTAAAGTTCTTCGCCGGGCGTCTCCAGAAGTATCTTTATATAGGCTTCCCGGTCGGCCGTGCCGTCTCCCCGGAGGGGCTTGAGCCGGTCGCCGGTGAAGGCCAGGCGGACGCCCCGGCCTGACGGCCGGAGGGCCAGGGTGAAGACCTGCTTGCCCCAGTCGCGGAAGAAAAGGTTGCCTTTGCCGAAGGTGCAGCCGGTCAGATACTGCACGGCGTCGGCGGAGCAGGAGTCGTTTTCGATAACGGCGATGAGTTCTTCGTCTTCGGCCCGGCGGCCGCCCAGACGTTCCAGGCCGAGCAGCGCGGCCCGGTAGCCGATGAGCAGTCCGGGGCAGAGATGGCCGTGGAAGGCGACAGCCCCTTTCAGACGCTCGTCCTTGATTTCATTGATATCCATTGCCCATCCTCAGGGTAAGAAATAGCATAGCTTGAAAAACTGGGGAACCCTTTTTAACAAAAGGCCCCCGCCGTCTGTCCCGGTCAGCCGCCGTTAAGCACCTTTTTCAGGTAGCGCCCGGTATGTGAGATATCCTGCCGGGCCACTTCCTCCGGCGTGCCCACCGCGATGATGGTCCCGCCGTTGTCGCCGCCTTCCGGACCTAGGTCGATGATATGGTCGGCGCACTTGATAACGTCGAGGTTGTGTTCGATGACGACGACTGTATTGCCCTGGTCGACCAGCCGGTTCAGTACTTCGAGCAGCTTGTTGATGTCTTCGAAATGCAGGCCTGTGGTCGGTTCGTCCAGGATATACAGGGTGCGGCCGGTGGCCCGCTTGGAGAGCTCCCGGCTGAGCTTTATACGCTGGGCCTCGCCGCCGGAAAGGGTGGTGGCGGACTGGCCGAGCCTGATGTACCCCAGGCCGACTTCCTGGATGGTGGTCAGCTTGTTGCGTATCTGGGGAACGTTTTCGAAGAATTCCCGAGCCTGGTTGACCGTCATGTCGAGCACGTCGGCGATGGATTTGCCCCGGTAGAGCACATCCAGAGTGTCGCGGTTGTACCGCTTGCCCTGGCAGGCTTCGCAGCGGACGTAAACGTCGGGCAGGAAGTGCATCTCGATCTTGATGATGCCGTCGCCCTGGCAGGTCTCGCAGCGGCCGCCCTTGACATTGAAGGAGAAACGGCCCGGCTTGTATCCCCTGGCGCGGGCTTCGGGCAATTGGGCGAAGAGATCGCGGATGGGGGTGAAGAGCCCGGTGTAGGTGGCCGGATTGGAGCGCGGAGTGCGGCCGATGGGGCTCTGGTCTATGTCGATGACCTTGTCTATGTGTTCCAGCCCCAGGACATCCGCGACCTGCCCGGCCCGTTCCTTGGAACGGTAGAGGCGCTGGGCCAGAGCCTTGTAAAGGGTTTCGATGACCAGGGTCGATTTTCCCGAGCCGGAGACTCCGGTCACGCAGGTCAGCGCGCCTAGAGGAATCCGGGCTGTCACGTTCTTCAAGTTGTTTTCGGAGGCTTCGAGCAGGACGATTTCGCCATTGCCGGGATTGCGCCTCACAGCCGGAACGGTGATCTTCTTCCGGCCAGACAGGTACTGCCCGGTCAGGGAGTCTTCACTGGCGAGCAGTTCGGACGGAGGCCCGGCGAAGACGACATGGCCGCCGTTGCGGCCCGCGCCCGGCCCCATGTCCAGGACATAGTCGGCGGCCAGGATGGTGTCGGCGTCGTGTTCTACGACCAGGACCGTGTTGCCCAGATCGCGCATTTTCTGGAGAGTGGCCAGGAGGCGGGCGTTGTCCCGCTGGTGCAGGCCGATGGACGGTTCATCCAGGATGTAGATGACGCCGACCAGGCGGGAACCGATCTGGGTGGCCAGCCGGATGCGCTGGCCTTCCCCACCGGACAGGGTGGCCGAGCCCCGGTTCAGAGTAAGGTATTCCAGACCCACGTCGCTCAGAAATGCGAGACGTTCGTTTATTTCCTTGATGATGCGCCGGGCTATTTCCATCTGGCGGGGGGAGAGGTTGAGTTCGCCGAAGAACCGGCGGGCCCGGCCCACGGACATAGAGGTTGCTTCATTGATGGTCAGCCCGCCCACCTTGACCGAGAGGGCTTCCGGCCTGAGCCTCGCCCCGGCGCACTTGGGACAGGGCCTGTTGTTCATGTATTTTTCGATGTCTTCCCGGACCGTGGTTGAATCGGTCTCCCGGTAGCGCCTTTCCAGATTGTGGATGATGCCTTCAAAGGGGCGGGTGTAGTAGTGCCTCCGGTCGCCTTTTTCAAAAAAGAAGCGTATTTCCTCGCCGCCGGAACCGTTGAGGATGACTTCCTTGACCCGGTCGGGCAGGTTTTTGTACGGGGCGAAGATATCGAAGTCGAAATGTTCGGCCAGGGCTTCGAGCATCTGGATGTAATAGACCGAGCTGGAGCGGGACCAGGGAGCCACCGCGCCTTCACGCAGGGAGAGTTCCTGGTTGGGGACGATGAGGTCCGGGTCGAAATACATCATGGAACCAAGGCCGTCGCAGGAAGGGCACGCGCCCTGGGGGTTGTTGAAGGAAAAGAGCTGGGGAGTCAGTTCCGGATAACTGATGCCGCAATGATCGCAGGCGAAGTTTTCCGAAAAAAACATCTCTTCCTGGCCGACCACATCGACCACTATCTGACCTTCCGAGGTGCGCAGGGCCAGTTCTATGGAATCGGTCAGCCTGCGGGTTACCCCTTCCTTGACCACCAGGCGGTCGACCACCACTTCGATGGTGTGCTTCTTTTTCTTGTCCAGGACAATCTCTTCCTCAAGGCCCCTCATTTCGCCGTCGACCCTTACCCGGATGAAGCCGTCCTTGCGCAGGCGGTCGAGTATCTTGGCGTGTTCGCCTTTACGGCCGATGACCAGGGGGGCCATGACGACGACCTTGGCCCCTTCCTCCAGGGACATTATCCGGTCGACTATCTCCTGAGGAGTCTGTGAAGCGATGGCCCGGCCGCAGTTGTAGCAGTAAGGCTGGCCGACTCGGGCGAAAAGGAGGCGGAGGTAGTCGTATATTTCCGTGACCGTGCCCACGGTGGAACGGGGGTTCTTGCTGGTGGTCTTCTGTTCGATGGAGATGGCCGGCGACAGGCCTTCTATAACATCGACATCCGGCTTGTCCATCTGTTCGAGGAACTGACGGGCGTAGGCGGAAAGCGATTCCACGTAGCGGCGCTGGCCTTCGGCGTAAATGGTGTCGAAAGCCAGACTGGATTTCCCTGAGCCGGAGAGGCCCGTTATGACAACCATCTGGTCCCGGGGAATTTCCACATTGACGTTTTTGAGATTATGTTCGCGGGCGCCGCGGACGATTATGTTCTTCTGACTCATTGCCTGTTTCCGTATGGTCTCCTGACCGGTTTCGAACTCTTGCCGGGCGGACCGGTTTTGAATTGTTTAGTATGACACCGGGAAGGCGCTATTGCAAGGCCTCCGGAATTCCCCGTATTGATTGTGAAAGAGAAAGAGTTGCCGGGCGCCGGGGCATCTGGTAGGCTGGGTTTCCGTGCTTGATATGTCGGTCGGACGATCTGTTTTCCGGTTACGCGGAGGGGTGATGATGTTCCTGGACGACAAGCCGTACACGTTTGACCGGGTGGTGAGGCTGGGTATAGCCGCGGCCCTGGCCTGGGGCTTTGTCTGGCTGCTGGGCTACCTGAGTGATGTACTCATCCCCTTCGCCATAGCCCTCCTCCTGGCCTACCTGATCAATCCTCTGGTCCTTTTCATCCAGCGGAAGATTCCCCGGCGGACGCCGGCGGTCTTCCTGGCCCTCTTTCTGGTCACCGCCATGTTTGCCCTTCTTTTGCTGGCGGTGGCCCCGGTCATCGGCCGGGAAATGGCCAATACGGGACGCCTGCTCAAGGGGCTGGTCGGCAATTCCGAACTGGCCGCCCAGGCGGCCGACCGGCTGCCTCCGGATTTGTGGCAGTTTATCAAGGGGGTGGCCGCACGGGAGGAGGTTCAGCAGTTTTTCCGCAACGACAATCTGTGGAAACTGGCCGAGACCGCGACCCGCAAACTGCTGCCCGGCCTGTGGGGCCTGATCGCCGGCACGGCCAGCTTTTTCATGGGGCTGGTAGGGTTGTCGCTGATAGGACTTTACGTGGTCTTTCTGCTGCTGGACTTCCAGAAGGTCAGGGAGGGCTGGAAGGAACTGCTTCTGCCGGCCCACCGTGAACCTCTTCTGCATTTTGCCGCCGATTTCAACCTGTATATGCGGCGCTATTTCCGGGGACAGGCGGCGGTGGCCGGTATCGTGGGCGCGCTCTTCGCCCTTGGCTTCGCCATTATCGGCCTGCCCCTGGGCATCCTGCTGGGCCTCTTCATCGGTCTTCTGAACATGGTGCCGTATCTTCAGATAATCGGTGTCATTCCGGCCGTTTTCCTGGCCCTGGTCAAAGCCCTGGAGACGGGCCAGAGCTTCCCGGTCACCCTGGGCCTGGTCGGTCTGGTCTTCGCCGTAACCCAGATCATCCAGGACGCCGTCCTCGTTCCCCGCATCATGGGCAAGGTCACCGGGTTGAGCCCGGCGGTCATACTGCTGTCTTTGTCCGTCTGGGGCAAGCTGCTGGGGATGCTGGGACTGCTCATCGCCCTGCCCATGACCTGCCTGCTGGCCGCTTATTACCGGCGCTTCATTCTCATGCCCCCCGCAACCGGCGGAACGAAATCCCCCTGAGAGGGAACTATTTTTTCTCCTCACTCTGGCATATTCGTATTTTGTGCTTTAAAATTCTGTACGAATATGAGTGCGTTCCGCAGTTAAGAACGATACGGGGATCATCCTATGACCGGCTCCTTAGAAAGTAGGCCGAAGAAGGGCGTAGTCCATTCCGCCGCCGTAACGGCGGTCAAAGGGAAAGGCGAAGCCTTGTCCCCGCCCTCCATGGCCTTTGAATTACCCCCGGTCCTTTCAAATATGGAAGAAATCCCGGAAAGGGTCGTCTATTTCGACTCCGATTTGAGAGTCCTCTGGGCCAACCAGACGGCCCTGGATTCCGCGCCTGATAAAGACCGGGAGGCGCTTGGACTACGCTGTTTCGAAATCTGGCACAACCGGAACGAGCCCTGTGAAGAGTGTCCGGTGATTGAAGCCTTCCGGACCGGCCGGGTTCAGGTCAAAACCATCCGGTCCGCCCAGGGCGCGGAATGGCGCTTGCGGGCCTACCCCATATTCGATGAAACAGGGCGGGTGGCCGGGGTCTTGGAGGCGTCAACGGATCTGACCGGGATACAACGCTCTCAAAAAGCCTTGCAGGAGAGTGAAAAAAAACACCGCCACCTCTTTTACAACGCCCCCGTAGGTCTGTTCCGGGCGAGGGTCGATGACGGCCTGGTCATGGAGGGCAATGACCAGTTCGCCCGAATTCTGGGTTTTGAGAGCCGTGAAGAACTTATCGGCAATTATCATCTTTCCCGCCATTACGTGGACAACTCCATCAGGGACGCACTGATGGAGCAACTGGTAGAGACAGGGCACCTGAACAACATCGAGGCGGCTCTGTACCGCCGGGACGGCGCGGTTATCTGGGCCAGATATTCCGTTCGCCACTTCCCCGAGGAAGGGTACCTGGAAGGCGTCTTGACGGAGATAACCGAGGCCAAGACCGCCGCCGCCGAACTGCTGGCCACCGAGGAAAGGTACAGGATTCTGACCGAAAACGTGGCCGACGGGGTGGCCCTTATTCAGGAGCGCCAGATCAGGTTGGCCAACAATGCCCTGGCCCGACTGCTGGGAGTGGACGACAAGGACAAGCTCATCGGCTCGCGGGTGCTTGACTGGACGTTGCCTCCTTTCAGTGAAGAGTACAAAAGGATTTACGCCGAGTTCGAGCGGGGGGAATGGCAGGGAGCCATTGCCGAAGGGCAGTTCCGCCGGGCCGACGGTGTGGAAATATGGCTGGAAGTCAACAGCAACGTCATAGAGTGGCATGGCAAGCCGACCTTGCTGGCGACCGCGCGTGACGTGACGGAACGCCGCCTGCGGGAGTTTGAGGTTGAGGAAGAAGTTCAGCGGCTCCGTGTGGAAAACATCAATCTCAGATCCTCCATCAAGGAACGCTACCGCATGGGCCGGATAATAGGCAAGAGTTCGGCCATGCAGGAGGTTTACGAGCAGATACTGCGGGCTGCGGCGACCGAGGCCAGCGTGATTGTCCAAGGTGAATCCGGGACGGGTAAGGACCTGGTGGCTCAGGCCATTCACGAATTGAGCTCCCGCAAGGACAACGCCTTTGTCCCGGTCAACTGCGGCGCCATACCCGAAGCACTGCTGGAAGGCGAATTTTTCGGGCACAAGAAAGGCGCTTTCACCGGCGCACACATTGACAAGCACGGCTATCTTGATCTGGCCGACGGCGGGACCCTTTTTCTGGACGAAGTGGGCGAACTGACCGTGAATATACAGGTCAAGCTGCTCAGGGCGGTGGAAGGCGGAGGTTACCGGCCGCTGGGCGGAACCCAGATCAAGAAACCCGACGTACGCATCATTTCGGCCACCAACCGCAACCTGTCCGACCTGGTCAGGACCGGCAAAATGCGGGAGGACTTTTTTTACCGCATCCACGTCATTCCGATTCACCTCCCGCCGCTGAGAGAGCGCCGGGAGGACATCCCCTTGCTGATAGAGCATTTTCTGAAAGAACGGGGCCATGGAACCGAACTGGCGGCGATTCCGGGCGAGGTGCTCCGTTCATTATACGCCCATGACTGGCCCGGCAACATCCGCGAATTGCAGAACGTCCTTCAGCGCTACATGGCCATGGGCCGTCTCGACTTCCTGGACAACAACGGCCACGCCCCGCAGGCCTCAAACGGAGCCGTATTTGAACCCGCCTCACCCGAAAGAGACCTGCGGATTTCGGTCGAATCCTTTGAACGGAATCTGATCCTCAAGACCCTTGAGGAAAACCAATGGCGGCGGGAGCGGACGGCCCGGGCCCTGGGTGTGTCCCGCAAGACCCTGTTCAGAAAAATGCGGGATCACGGGTTGATGTAGACACAAAATGTAGCAATATTGACCCGTAGAATTTTTAGTTACTATAATCAATATGTTGTGCTTATGTTAATTTTTTTGGGTCTGGGCTGACCCATAATTCCTGCAGTGCCTCCCGCAGAACCTATCCATAATTAATCTTGCTTTATCAGCGATTTAGCTACCGAACACTATTATGGCCCGATAATTGCTTTTTCTGTGTCGTGAAGGGGGCGGAAGGATTTCTCTTTCGTCCAATCAAAACCCGGAGGAATACATGGACGTCCTGGTTGTGGAAGACGACGTCATGGTGGCTGCTGTGCTCTCAAGTCTGCTGACCAGGCTCGGGCACGAACACGTGCATGCCGGGACAGGCGAGGAAGCCCGAGGCTTGATGCCCCGAAAACGGTTTGACCTTATCCTGCTGGACCTGTTCCTGCCGGACGCCCACGGCCCGGACCTGATTCCGGAGTTCCATCAGGCCTGGCCCAAGGCCCAGGTGGTGACCATGACCGGTTACAACTCCCGTGAACTGGAAGCGGAAGTCCGGCGTCACGGAGTCTCTTTTTTCATGGAAAAACCTTTGAATTTCAACGTACTGACCGAGCTGCTCGAACATCTTTCCCGCAAGGTCGGTTGACATTTACGATATCAAGGAGGACAGAAAAGTGAGCAAAATGTCTTTAAGTTTTAAATTGATGCTCGGGGGGGCCTTGTTGGTCCTGATACCCCTGGTGGTAATCGGCGTCTTCTCGGTGACCAAATCGACCACGGCCATACAGGCCAGCGCCGAGTCCCAGGCTGTGGTAATCTCCAAAGACCTGGCCGACATCGCCGATGCCTCCATGTCCGCCCAGAAAAAGCTGGCCGAAGCCATGGCCACCCAGAGCAACGTGGTCATGATCGCCTCACATGTCAACACCTCCGGCACGGAGTTCACGGAAGTCAAGGTCAAGGCGTTTTTCCAGGAACTCTCCCAGCAGTACAAAGCCCTGGGAAGCGACTACGAAGGGGTCTTCGTTACCGATGCCCAGGGAACGATCATCACCGGAGTTTTGGAGGGCGGCGGGGAATACAACCGGAGCAGTCTGACCGACCGGGACTATTTCCAGGCCGTCAAATCGACCAAACAGGCCGCCTTGAGCGACATGGTCGTCTCCAAGACCACCGGGAGCCAGATCGTGGTAGCCTGCGCGCCGGTCCTGGACGGCCAGGGAGGCTTTCTCGGAGCTCTGGGCATAACCATCAAGGCCGCGTACCTGCAGGAGGTCATCGCCTCCCGCAAGATCGGCCAGACCGGTTACGCCTTCATGGCTGACGCTAATGGCCTGGTCCTCGCCCACCCGGACCCGTCCCTGATCATGAAACTCAATTTCAAAGAAATTCAGGGTATGGAGGAAATAACCCGGCGGATGCTGGCCGGAGAGACCGGTGTGGAGAACTACACATACAAGGGCGTGGACAAGGTAGCCGGTTTCGCGCCGGTAAAGGTCACTTCCTGGAAAGTGTGCACCACACAGAACGCTGATGAGTTTCTGGCCGCGCCCCGGGCCATCCGCAATGTCCTGCTGATCGTGGGCGGCGGTTTCCTGCTCCTGGCCCTGATCGCTCTGTTCTTCTTCTCCCGGAGCATCAGCAAGCCCATCGTAAATGTGTCGGAGAACCTGAACAGGGGCGCCGACCAGACGGCTTCGGCGGCCGGCCAGGTTTCGGCGGCCAGCCAGTCCCTGGCCGAGGGGGCTTCCGAGCAGGCGGCCTCCATTGAAGAGACATCCTCCTCCATGGAAGAAATGGCTTCCATGACCAGGCAGAACGCGGACAACGCCCAGCAGGCGGATTCGCTTATGGGCGAGACGCGGGGCGTGGTGGATCAGGCCAACTCTCACATGAAGCTGTTGCGCGAGGCCATGAACAAGATCGACTCGGCCAGCAGCCAGACGGCCAAAATCATTAAGACCATCGACGAAATCGCCTTCCAGACCAACCTGTTGGCCTTGAACGCGGCGGTTGAGGCTGCCCGCGCAGGCGAAGCCGGTCTGGGGTTCGCCGTGGTGGCCGATGAAGTCCGCAATCTGGCCCAGAGGGCGGCTGAAGCGGCCAAGAGCACTCAGCAGATAATCGAAGACAACCTGGTGAACACCCGTAACGGCCTGGAATTGGTCATATCCACGGACGAGGCTTTCGACCAGGTGTCGGAAAGCTCCAAGAAAGTGGCGGAACTCATAGCCGAGATAGCGGCGGCTTCTTCCGAGCAGTCCAAGGGAATCGAACAGGTCAACCAGGCCATGTCTCAGATGGACCAGGTAGTCCAGAAAAACGCGGCTAACGCCGAAGAATCCGCGGCGGCTTCGGAAGAGCTTTCTGCTCAGGCCGAAAACCTCCAGGATATTGCGCAGCAGCTGGTTGCCCTGGTCCTGGGCGGTTCTTCGGAAAGGGTGGCGGCTCCGCGCCGGGCTCAGACTCAGCCCAAGAAGACCCTGGCCGCGCCCAGGAAGAGCGCTCCGGCCCCGAGGCCTGAAGTCAGGTCCCTGGAAAACCGCCGGCTGGCCGATAAAAAATCCCTCATTCCCCTGGAAGACGACGATGACTTCAGTGACTTCTAACGAAGCGGCCCAGGGCAAGGAACGGCGGCCTGCCGCAGCCGGCCAGAACAACAACACGGAAAAGTACCTGACCTTTATGCTCGGCAAGGAGGAATACGGGGTGGATATCCTCAGGGCCAGGGAAATAATCGGAACCATGGAGATCACTCCCGTGCCCCAGACCCCCGAATTTGTCAAGGGCGTCATAAACCTGCGGGGCAAAATCATCCCCGTGGTGGATTTGAGAATCAAGTTCGGTATGCCGCCTCGGGACTATGACGACAAAACCTGCATCATCGTGGTGGAAGTTCCGGGCGAGTCGGAACGGGTTCTGGTCGGTGTTGTGGTGGACCAGGTCCAGGAGGTCACCCCCATCATGGACGAAGATATCGAACCGCCTTCATCCATCGGAGCGGCCGTCCAGAGCAAATACATCCACGGTCTGGCCAAGACCAAGGACGGAGTCAAGATACTCCTGAACATAGAGCATGTGCTTAGTTCGGAAGAGCTCATGCTTGTGCAGAAGGAATCAGGCACGGCTTGACACCCGGCCGGATGATTACGTAAAAAGAGACAGACTGGGGAGGCCCCGTCAAAACAGGCGGGGCCTTTCTTGTTTTTAGCGTGAATGAATTGACAGAGCCCGGTCCATCTCATAGAGTTATGTGCCAAGGAGACCTCAGCCATGTCAGGCCCCCGTGAAGACTTCCTGGACGCATTGAACTATCAGGTCAAGGAAGAAGTAATCAACAACTACTTCCGGGAACGGCTTATTCTGGAAGAGGAGCTCAGGGAATATGACGAGCGTTTGCTGGCCTACCGTGAGATCGAGAGGGAAACCCGTGCGGTCCGCGACTACTTGGCCTGTCTGCTGGTCAATCGGAGTAATTTCCTGGAGTTTTTCCAGCGGCTGGGCTTCACCCGGCCGCCGCTGGCCCGGCTGGGAGAACCCGACACCGGTCATCCGGCGGCCTGCCCGCTGGAACTGAATCCCCGTGGATTCACCCGCCGGGGCCGTTATCTGAGCCTGACTTTTCAGGTGTACGGGCGTTTTCACGAACTGGCGTCTCAGGGCCGTAAGGCGGCGGCGGAGCTGTTGAGCCTGGCCGAGGAGGTCAACCGCGACATAAGGTCGTTCCATATGAATTTCGACCTGATGTCCATAGTGCATTTCCTGCGGAACATGGACCAGGACGCCTTGTTGAAAAAGCAGTATACCGGAGAGAATTTTACGGCGGCTGAACTGGGCTCCCTTGAGGAGAGCCTGCGTTTCCGGACCGTGGACCCGGCCGCCGCGGGCTTGCGTTCCTGGCCGGAGCTGCCCGACGCCAGGGAAGCCCGTAGTCTGGCCGGGAATTTTGTCGGCGAAGTCTTCCGGTGCGAGCGGGGGAACCTGCCGCCCGTTCTTTCGTAATGTATGTTTGGTGAATAAAATAGGAGGCTGCCATAATGGCTGACTGTATTTTTTGCAAGATAGTGGCCGGCGCAATACCTTCGACAAAGGTTTACGAAGATGAGAAGTTTCTGGCCTTCATGGACATAAACCCCTTGACCAGGGGGCACTGCCTGCTGATTCCCAAGGATCACCATCCGACGGTTTTCGACATGCCGGAATCTCTCCTGCGGGACCTTATCGCCGTAGCGAAGAAACTGGCCGGACCGCTCAGGGAAGCCGTGGGCGCTTCCGGTTTGAATTTCCTCCAATCCAACGGCCGGGCGGCCAATCAGATAGTTGACCATTACCATCTGCACCTTATTCCGCGTTTTGCGGCGGATGAGGTCCAGGTGGCGTCCTGGGAACTGGTTCCCGGCGACATGGCCGACATTGCGGCGGCGGCGGACGCGACGCGGAATCTTCTGTAGCCGAGTGGCCTGAGCCCGAAGGCCGTCTTTTTCGTTCATCATGTCCAAGCCCTATCCGGCAGTCCGCTGGCACGCCGGAAGGGCGGCCTCATGCAGCAAGGCGTGTATTAAGGGAGTTTGTGCAACAATGACCGAGCAGACATTGCTGGAAGAAAAGCCTCTGAAAAAGAAGCTGGTCAATAAAATCGGCATGGAATTCATCCTGGTTCCGGGCGGCGAGTTCATCATGGGCTCTGAGGACCTGATCGACGATCCGGGCGACCTGGAGGCTCTTGAGGCCGCAATCCGGGCGGAGGAAAGCCGGCCGAAATTCACCTGGTATGACTTCGCGCCCAGGCATGTGGTCAAGGTCAAGCCTTTTTACATGGGCCGCTACCCGGTCACCCAGGCCCAGTGGGTCAGGGTGATGGGCCTGAACAAAGCCTCCTTCAAGGACGGCTGGGATTTCCCCATGGAGACAATCAATTGGTATGAAGCCAGGGAATTCACTCAGCGTCTGAACGAGATGATGGAGACGGACGCCCACCGGCTGCCCACGGAAGCGGAATGGGAATACTGCTGCCGGGCGGGCAGCCAAGGCGACTTCTGTTTCGAAGGACGAGCCTCGCGCCTGGACAACTATGCCTGGTTCGGCCACAACGCGGGTTTCCGGCCTCGGGCCGTGGGCCAGAAGAAGGCCAACAAATTCGGCCTGCACGACATGCACGGCCTGGTCTGGGAATGGACCAGTTCGGAGGGCAGAGGCTATCCGTACCGGAGCGATGACGGCCGAGAAATTCCGGAAGGGCCGGAGCCGAGGGTTGTGCGCGGCGGCAGTTGGCTGACCAACGACTATTTCTGCCGGTGCGGTTTTCGGGACTGGCACCTGCCGGTCCACCGGGACCATGATATCGGCTTCCGGGTGGCGGTCAGTTAGCCGCCGGAGCCCTTTCAGCCATTCCGGCTTCCGGCCGCTCTTGCGGCCGTTTTTTTACCGGCTGACCGGTGTCACGGCAATATTTCATTCAGCCACGAAACGGTCGTTGCGGCGATAAGCTGCTGGGTGGCCGACCAGGCCGTATTGTCGTCTCCGGCCCGGCGGAAGGAGTGGTTGCCTCCTTCGACCAGGTGAACGGCCACCGGGCCGGTCAGTCTGGGCAGAACAGATTCCAGGCGGTCCAGGTGGCAATACGGATCATGCGTTCCCTGAAAAAAAAGCTGGGGTCGGGCGCCCTGGGCGATAAGCAGCTCGTCCTGACCGTTTTGCGGCCGCCCGGACCAGTGAAGAGGAAACCCCAGATAGATCAGGGCTGAGGCCGGGACCAGTCCTCCAGCCACGACCTGGGCGGCTGTCCGGGCGCCAAGAGACTTGCCGCCCACGGCCAGGCGGGCGGGATCGAGCGACCAGTGTTGCCGGGCGTGGGAATAGACCGTGGCGAAGGTCCGTTGCAAAAGCTCTTTGCGGTCGGCCCTGGCCCGGCCATCCTCACGGTAAAGGAAATTGAAGCGAATCGCCTGCCAGCCGTTTTCGGCCAGGGCCTCGGCGACACGGGTCAGCAAGGGGTGGTCCAGATTGTTGGAACTGCCGTGAGCCAGAATCACCCAGCCCTTGCATTCTATTTTTTCCGGGCCCTGAACCTTGACCGTCGTCTTCCGGCCGGGGCGCACTTCCAGCTTGTGGATTTCAGTGTAAAATTTTTCCATCATTCAACAGCTTCCGGTGTTGGCGAAGACGGATGCATATATGTTCGGTTGTTCGGGACAAAGGCCGAAGTCCGGCCTCGCCAGACCCTCGGTTGGACGGCCCGGCGGCCCGGGATAGCATGCCTTCAGTCAGAGGATCCGGTAATCCCGGCTGTTTACAGGCAGATAGTAAGCTCCGTCTTTCTCGATCACCCGATCCGCCAGATAATAGTAAGCCTGCCGGAGAAAGCGGGCCGGAAAACGGCCGGCCTTGACTTTGGCGTAAAGGACGTTGTCCTGATTCTGAACCAGGGTAGCCGGGTCCAGCTCTTCCTCGGAGCCATCGTTAAGGGTCACCAGGTAGGCTTCGGGCAGATCATCCGACTGAGGGCGCCGTCGGCAGGATTTAATGACGAAAAAGGTGTCTTCAACTTCGGCGAAACAGCGCTGGCCCCGAAAGCTGACGACATAGCGCCCCTTTTCATCCAGATCGACGTGCTCCATTATCAGCTGGTTGATGCCCTCATGAATCATTTCCGCGCCCAGATGCCAGAAACGGCCATCTTTGTCGACATGGATGAGACAGGGCGGCAGATTGTCCGGCCAGTCCTCGGCGCTGGTGGATAAAGAGGATGTGTCTTGCTTCATGACTCTCCGTTTTGACTCTCCAATATGAGCGTTACCGGTCCGTCGTTGACGAGATGCACCTGCATCATGGCCCCGAAACGGCCCGAGGCGGTGGCGACTCCCGGCTCTTTTATCCGATCCAGAAACTGTTCATAAAGTAACTGGGCTTCCGCTGGCTGAGCGGCCTCGATAAAGGAAGGGCGGCGGCCTTTGCGGCAGTCTCCCCAGAGAGTGAACTGGGAAACGACAAGGGCCTGACCTCCGGTTTCCAGAAGGGAGCGGTTCATCTTGCCGTTTTCGTCCTCGAAAATGCGCAGATTGACAATTTTGCCGGCCAGATAATCGACATCCAAGGAAGTATCGCCCTTCCGCACTCCCAGCAGTATCATCAGGCCGGGACCGATGGACCCGACGGTTTCACCTTCGACGGTCACCTTGGCTTCGGTGACTCTCTGGACAACTGCCCTCATGGGTTCCTCGACGGCATATGGCCACGGCGGGGCATCTGTTGCGGCCTCTCCGGTCAGTCCCGGGGTACGGCCAGCATCCGCTCGACGGCGGCCAAGGCCCGTACGCGGATATCCTCCGGAACCTTGACTTCCGGCTCCAGGGTTTCCAAAGCCCGGATGACATCGGTCAGTTCGGTCAGCTTCATGTCCGGACAGACGAAGCCGCTCCAGGCCTCATGAAAGAGCTTGCCGGGATTCTGGCGCTTGAGCTGATGCAGCAGACCAGATTCCGTGCAGATGATGAACTCCCGGGCCGTGCTTTTACCGCAGAAATCGAGCATGCCTGAAGTGGATTTGATTTCATCGGCCAGGTCCAGGACTTCGGGCCGGCACTCCGGATGGGCCAGAACCAGGGCTTGAGGGAACTTTTCCTTGGCCTGTCTCACATGGTCGGCGGACAGGGTGTCGTGAATTGGGCAACAGCCGTCCCAGAGGAGTATTTCCTTGTTCACATGCCGGGCGGTGTACAAGGCGAGATTGCGATCCGGGGTCATAAGGACGCGGTCGGCGTCAAGCGACCTGACCACGGCCACGGCATTGGCCGAGGTGCAGCAGATATCGCTTTCGGCTTTGACGGCGGCGGTGGAGTTGATGTAGGTGACCACCGGGACTCCCGGCAGTTGAGCTTTTCTGGCGCGCAGGGCGGGGGCGGTGATGGTGTCGGCCATGGGGCAGCCCGCGTCGGACCTGGGCAGGAGGACCTTTTTCTCCGGGCAGACGATGGAAGCAGTCTCGGCCATGAAATGAACGCCCGCGAAAACAATGGCCTTGGCCTTGGTCTCGGCAACTTGGACGGAAAGGCCGAGCGAGTCGCCGGTGAGATCGGCCACGTCCTGAACTTCGGGCCGCTGGTAATTATGAGCCAGCATGATGGCGTCGCGCTCTTTGAGCAGCTCCCTGACCCTTGCTTGCAGCTCCTTGGTTTCCATAGCAAATCTCCTTACAACGCGACTTTACTAGTCAGGATTGCCACAATAGCACAAGGCTCGGCCCAGGCAAACCCCTAATTGGCTCACTATGCGTTGTCCGGAGGCGCGGCGGCAGGGTCGGGCAGCCCTGATACAGGCGGCGGACAGCGGTGTTCGCCGGAAATGAAGGAGGTCCCGGCAAAGAGTCTTGTTTAGTTCAGATCGAGGAGGGAGAGTTTTTAACCGCAGGTATATTTTTGCATATTTTGAGTATTAAAAAAAACAGGCCGGCAGGGAAATTGGGCCAAAGGCGGCCTTGCACAGAGGCCTCGGAGACAGGGTAAAGTGAAATTTTCTTCCGGGTGTTTGTGAGCCAACAATAAAACCCCGTCAGAATCGGCGGGGTTTCACAACTGATATAGTCTATTGCGGCTCAGGCGGAGGGTCAGGGCTGTTCGCCTGACTCTTCGATGATCTGAGCCGTGGCCGGGATGCGGAAGACAAAGAGGCTGTCATCCAGGGCCGGGTTGATTTTGACATCGGCCAGAGTGAAATCGGTGGTTTCACCCAACGCCGAAGTCAGACGGAAACCGGCCATGTCCAGCGTCTCGTTCTTGAACCAGACCGTAATGGCGGCCGGACCGGAGCCTTCCTGAAGCCGGTTCAGATCCAGGCGGTGGTTGTCTTCGTTGTTGGTCCCGGCAGGGGTGACCTTGACGGTAAAGCGTCCGGACAGCGAGTCCAGCCCGTTGAGGAAATCCAGAAGCGGCTTGAGTTCTCCATAGACATCCAGTTTGGCGTAACGGTGGACGACATTCTCATCCGGTATGTACCACCAGACGGTGGAACCGTCGGTGACCATCTTCTCGGTGCGGGGCGTGGATTGGTTGAGCACCAGCTTGGCCGGTTTGCTGAAAAGAAGGAGTCCGGCGGCCGTGTGCGTGGCCGAAGTCTGGAAGACGCCTTCCATGGCCGGAGTTCGCGTGGTTCTGGTGTAGTCGGCTGAGAGTCCGGCAACATCCCGATAGCGGTCCTGGATGGCTTTGAGTATCTCTTCCGGACCGGCGGCTGCGGCGGTCCGGGCCGGCAGGCAGAAGGCGGCCAGGAGAACCAGGGACAGGCAGAGACGAAAGAGAAATATACTCCGGCCTAGCCGGGAGCAATTCAGATCATAGCTGTTCAACGTTGTACCCTTTGTCCTTTAATTGCTGTATTACTCCCCGATTACCCACCAGGTGACCTGCCCCGACAATGACAAAGCAGGTCCGGCCTTCTTTCAGAAAGCCTTCCACCTTGGAGGTCATGCGGCCGTTGCGGCTGTAAAAGAGTTTTTCCGCCACCGGCTGTAATTCGGGATTGTTCTCGTATTCGGAAAAGAAGAGGCGGCCGAATTCGGCCGTGTCGCCGCTGCGCCAGGCGGAGACGACCCGGCTGATCATCCCGTCCATGTTCTCGAGCTCCATGAGGGTGGCCCGGAGGAAAAGATCCTGCTGGCTGTCCGAGAAACCGGAAAACAGATTCAACTGGTCGGCGAAGGTTTCCAACTCGGCGATAGATTTGTTTTCCCGGCGGGCCTTGTCCAGAAAATACTGGTCGACCCCGTATCTTCCGTCGAATCCCAGGCTCTCCAGCTTCTGCTTGGAAAGCGTAAAGGCCACCAGCCAGGGCCGCAGACGGTTTATCTGGGTAACGTCCACACCCAGTTCCTTCAGCTTGGACCGGGTTTCCGGGGAAATAACCTCTTCCAGACTCCGCCCTTCCGGAAAAAAGCCTGTGGCCTGTATCATCCGCTGGATTTCCGTCTTGTCCACGGCGTCCAGGTCGACTTCCACGGCCAGCAGCCCGGAACTCTGAAAAGCCTCTTCAATGCGGGAATTCAGGGGATAAAGGTCGGGTTTGGCAAAATGAATGGACCCCAGAACATAGACGGTCCGTCCTTTTTCCGAAACCTTCCAGAGGAAATTCCTGTCCTGCGCGGCTTCGGCGGCCCAGACCAGGCCGACCAGGCCGGCCAGCAGAAGGACGGCCCCTATTATCCAGTCCTTGCGGGGCCGCACGTAACGGCCTATCTGGTTTCTTGCGCCCACTTCATGCTCTCCGGCAAATATCCTTCCCCGGCGGACCTTGATCCGGCCGCCCGAGGCGCACTCCTGTGAACGATTAGCCTGTCCGCCGGAACTTCTCCGGCCGCTCCACTATCCGGTTTTAGACCGGCCCATACAAACTTTGCGCCATGGGCCGGGTTTAATACCCGCGCCGGATGATTCCTCTTTTCGGCCACAGAATCAAATATTATAAGCCAATACGGACAGAGAGCAAGAAACTATTTTGTGAACATTTTCCCCAATGACCGGTGGAGTAAACCGGCGACCGGCTCAAAAGGACGGATCAGAGGTTGGAAAGATCCCTGACCAGGACCTGCCGGGGGCGGGCTCCGTCGGCCGGGCCGACAATGCCGTCTCTTTCCATCAGTTCGATCATGCGGGCGGCGCGGTTGTAGCCGACCCGGAGGTGCCGCTGAATGAGAGATATAGAAGCGCGGCCGGCCTGGGTAACCAACTCCACGGCTTCGTTGTATTTTTCGTCGTATTCCTCTTCGCCGTTTTCCGTTTCGCCGCCGGTCTGCCTGACGGTGAGTTCGTCCAGATACTTCGGGGCCTGTTGGGCCTTGATGAAATCGGTGATCTTTTTGACTTCGGCGTCGGAGACGTAGGCCCCGTGCAGACGCTGGACCTTGCCAGTGCCCGGCGGCAGAAAAAGCATGTCGCCGCGTCCCAGAAGTTTCTCGGCCCCGCCCTGGTCAAGAATGGTGCGGGAATCGATCTTGGACGACACCTGAAATGAAACCCTGGTGGGCAGGTTGGCCTTTATGACACCGGTGAGGACATCCACGGAGGGGCGCTGGGTGGCCAGAATCAGGTGTATTCCGGCGGCGCGGGCCATCTGGGCCAGCCGGGTGATGGATTCCTCGACTTCACGGGCGGAAACCATCATCAGATCGGCCAACTCGTCGATGATGACGATGGTGTAAGGCAGGGGCTCGGGCGGAGCCGGGGGCTGTTCGGCCGGACCGTCCGCATCGCTATCCTTCTTCCTGGGCGCGGGGGCTGGCATCTGTGAACGTTCACGCAGTATTTTTCGGTTGTAAGACTCGATATTGCGCGCACCCTTTTCGGCCAGCAGCCGATAACGATCCTCCATGTCCGCCACGGCCCATTTCAGGGCCTGATTGGCTTCCTTGGGGTCGGAAACAACCGGGTAGATGAGATGAGGCAGGTCGTTGTACTGGGCCAGTTCGATGCGTTTGGGGTCTATCATGAGAAAACGGACTTCATCGGGCCGAGCCTTGAAGAGTATGGACATTATCATGGCGTTCAAGGCTACGGATTTGCCCGCGCCCGTGGCCCCGGCGATGAGCAGGTGAGGCATCTTCTGCAGGTCGGCCACGACGGGGTGTCCCATGATATCCACGCCCATGACCAGGGAAAGCTTGGATTCGGATTCCTCGAACTCGGGTGATGAAATCAGGGTCTTGAGGTAAACCGTTTCCCTTTTCGGATTGGGTATCTCAATGCCGATGACCGGCTTGCCGGGCAGGGGGGCGACAATGCGAATAGCCAGCGCCCGCATGTTCATGGCCAGATCGTCGGCCAGTCCGGCTATTTTGCTGATCTTTACGCCAGGGGCCGGCTGGTATTCATACATGGTGATGACCGGACCGGTGGAAACTTCCACCACCTGCCCCTCGACATTGAAATCGGAGAGCTTTTTCTCAAGCATGCGGGCGTTGGCCATGAGGCTTTCGTTGGACATGCCGCCCTGGCCGCGCTCAGGCACATCCAAAAGGTCGGGGACGGGCGGAGAGTACCCCCCGTTCGGAGCCATGAATTCAAACGTTTCCTGCTTGGGCTTCGGCTTGGGCTTTTCCCTGGTTTCGGCCGCCGGGGGTTTTTCCTTTATTTTGGGGGCCTGACGGTCCTGCTGCCGGGCCAGAACATCTTTGAGCCGGCGGGCTCTTTCAGCCTGCTCCCGGCGCTTGTCCCGGGCGTCGTTCAACCGGGTCTTGGCTGCGGACAGCGAACGGGCGAAAGAGCGGCCCGCCCGGATGACTGAAAGGCCGGCCGAGAGAATAAGAGCGATCAGACCGGCCAGCACCACCAGCAGCCAGGCCCCGACCGGATTGAAGGCGCTGAGAATGGCCTGGGCCAGAATGTCGCCGAGAACCCCGCCGCCCGGCGTCTGAGGCCAGAAGGCCTGAAGCCTGGGGGCGAGCATGGAGAAAGCGGCCGCAGAATCCAGAAGCAGCAGAAAGATGCCGGACGCCACCAGCCAGGGATAGCCGAAAGCACGGCCCCGGAAGAAGCGCCAGGACAGAATGAGCAGGGCCAGAACAAGCCAGAAGGCGGAAAGGCCGAGCAGGTCTATGGTCAGGGCGGAAAAATAGGCTCCGGCCGGTCCGATGAAATTACGGGCCGGTGAATGCCCTATGTGAGTGGAATAGGAAGAGAAAGACGGGTCGGCCGGGGTATGGGAGACCAATGCCAGAAAAACGGTCACGGCCAGAAAAACGGCCGCCAGGCCGGGAATTTCCCGGCGAATATAACCTGTTGTTTCTTCAGCTTTTTTCGACATGGACTCCAGCCACCCCTCGGAGGCGCAACTCACTCCTTGCGCATGGGTCACCATAGCCCCTTCAGGCTATTTTGTCAACAATTATTGCAATTTAGTATCATTTAGCCCTAATTATCGGCGGGTCGGTCTTTTCCGGATTGGAAAAACTTCTGCAAAGGGTTGCAGCCTGAAAACGGAGGGGTTTCCGGCGACAGGGTCAGCGTTCAAAGGCCGAAGAAGGCTCGGGCGTTGAGCAGGGTGGACTCGGCTGTCTGCTCCGGGGTCAGTTGTTTCAGATCGGCCAGAAGGCTGATGGTGGTCAGGAGTTGGGCCGGTTCGGAGGGCCGCCCCTGGTATTCTTCGGGGGCGTCCGTTTCCACCAGTATGCGGTCAAGGGGCGTCCGGGCCAGGGCGGCCCGGTGAGATCGGCTGTAGGCCAGGGCCGGGGTGTCCGAAACCAGGTAACCGGCCGCAAGGATTTCGTCAAGAAAATCCAGCGGGCCGGAGTACCAGTGAAAAACCGCCCTGCCGACTCCGGCCTCCTTCAGCATGGACAGAGACCGCTTGAAGGCGTAAAGGCAATGGAAGGAGACCGGTTTGCCGAATTCGGCGGCCAGGGGCAGAAGTTCGGACAGGACTCTCCGTTGCAGCTTCTTGTCCACCCCGTACCGGTAATCCAGGCCCACTTCGCCCAGAGCCGCGGCCTCCGGCAGGTTCTGGCGCAGGAACTCCAGGTTGGCGGGCCAGGTTTCTTCGGCCAGGCTCCAGGGGTGAGCGCCATAGGCCGGCATGACCTGACCGGTGAACCGTGCCGCGAGGGCCTTGATGACCCGGTTGCCTTCGAGGTCCATGCCCACGGCCACGATGCCGCCCAGCCCGGCCTGCATGGCCCGTTCCACGGCGGCCGGGGGCTCCGGGACCCGGTCCAGATGAACATGTGTATCGATTGGTTTGACGATCATGTTCCTTTACCGTTATATTTCCATCTGTCATCATAAAACAACGGGCCGGGCCTGGTAAGTGGAAAAATCCGGCTTGCCGGGTAAAGGTCTTGGAGTGTGGACCGGGGACGGTTATATTGGGCCGAAAAGGCTGGAGGTGTATGCATGAATCAGATACGGAGAGCTTTGATAAGCGTGACCGACAAGACGGGGGTTGTTGAATTCGCACGGGCCCTGAGCGGTCTGGGCGTGGAAATACTGTCAACGGGAGGGACGGCCCGGGCCATGGCCGAAGGCGGGGCCAAGGTGATAGAAGTGGCCGACTTCACGGGTTTCCCGGAGATGCTTGACGGCCGGGTCAAGACACTGCATCCGCGGATACACGCAGGGATTCTCTTTCGCCGGGACGTCAAGGAACACATCAACCAGATGGCCGCCCATCATCTGGCCCCCATCGACCTGGTCTGCGTGAACCTTTATGCATTCGAGGCCACGGTGGCCAAGGCAGGGGTGACTCTGGAAGAGGCCATAGAAAACATCGACATAGGCGGACCGACGTTGTTACGTGCGGCGGCAAAGAACTACGCCTCGGTCACGGTGGTGGTGGACCCGGCCGATTACGGGCGGGTTGTCGACGAGATGAAGGCCAACGGCGGCCGGACGACCCTGGAGACCAGGTTTGAACTGGCGAAAAAGGTTTTCGCCCTGACGCACCGTTACGACGGGTCCATCAGCCGCTACCTGGAAACTGCCTGATTTTTCAGGATATAAAAGGGCCGGCCGGTGCAGTCCATTAAGGGCGGCATCGGCCGGGTCTATTTGGGTCTGGAGAACGGCCTATTTTGAATTCTGGTCGTTTTTCGCCTGCTGCCTGGCTTCCAGTTCGGCCAGTTTCTGCTGGCAGAGCGAAATGTACCCCATGGCCCGGGTGTGGTAGCCGGTGTCGGGGTAGTTCTCTATAAGGCTGCGAAAACGACCAAGGGCGGCCTGAAAGGCCTCCATCTTGTAGTAGAATTCACCCACGTAAAACTCGTGCCCGGCCAGATTGTTCTGGGCCTCGGTCAAACGGGCCGCGGCCATGGATGAGTAGGGACTTTCCGGATAGGTCTGACGCAGCCGGGTGAAGAGCTGAATGGCCTTGACGGTGACGCTCTGTTCCCGGTCCAGGGTTGTCATCTGCTTGAAGAAGGACATCCCCTGCTGGTAAATGACGTAGGGCACAGCTTCGTTTTTGGGGTGGAGCCGTTCGAACTCGGCATAGGCGTCCGCGGCCTCTATATAGTCGCCGCGGAAGTATCTGGCGTCGGCCAGCTTGAGTTCGGCCAGGATGGCGTAACGGCTGTAAGGATAACGATCCTTGAGGTCCTGAAACTTCTGCGCGGCCAGTTGATAGCGTTCATCCGCTATCGCCTGCATGCCTTCTTCCGCCAACTGTTGCGGCGGGACTTCTATGGTTTCGCCGCTGGAACCGAAAAGCCCCTTGAAAACCCCGCACCCTGTAGTCAGAAGCGGCAGGGCCAGAGCAGCCACGAGTAGCAGGACCGGAAATCTTTTTCTTAAGGTCAAAACGCCCCCTCGGCCGTCAGGAATCAAGAGCGGCCGAATTTTTCTTCTATGTATTTTTCCGCATGCCAGGCGGCTGCGGCGCCGTCGCCCACGGCCGTGCAAACCTGGCGTAATTTCTTTACCCGGCAGTCGCCGGCGGCCCAGACTCCCGGCTGGGAAGTGGCCATTTCGGCGTCCGTCTTGATGAAGCCCGCCTCATCGAGGTCGACGAAGCCCTGCAGGAAACCGGTGTTGGGCTTCTGGCCGACAAAGATGAAGACGCCGGTGACGTCCAGTTTCTTTTCGGCTCCGGTCTTAAGGTCCCGGCAGTTGACGGACGAGACCAGCCCCTGGCTGTCTTTGCCGATGTCCGTAATGACCGTGGACCAGTGTATCTGAATTTTGGGTTCTTCGAGAACTTTTTTTCGCAGGAGGCCCGTGGCCCTGAGTTCGTCCCGGCGGTGCAGCAGGTGGACCTTGGAAGCGAACCGGGTCAGAAAGATGGCTTCTTCGACAGCGGTGTCGCCGCCGCCGATCACGGCCACCTCGGCATTGCGGTAGAAAGGCCCGTCGCAGGTGCCGCAGTAGGAGACGCCCTTGCCGGTCAGTTCGACCTCGTTCGGAGCCCCCAGCTTCTGCGGGTGTGCGCCGGGAGCGAGCACCAGGGCCTTGCAGGTCAAAACGCCTTCGGCCAGATTGACCCGGAAAAGGTCGCCGTCCCGCTCCAGGGAGACGACTTCTCCCATGGCAATTTCCAGGTCGAAACGTTCGGCCTGCTTGCGCATCAGGTCGATGAGTTCAAAGCCGGACACACCGTCAGGAAAGCCCGGATAATTGTCCACCCAGTCGGTGGTCAGAACCTGACCGCCGGGCGACAGCTTCTCAACCAGCCGGGTCTTGAGCAGAGCCCGGCCGGCATACAGACCGGCGGTGAGCCCGGCCGGTCCTCCGCCGATTATTACCAATTCGAAATCTGTTTTGGACAAGACTAAAGAACCTTATTAATGGCTTCTACTATCTGGGACTTAGCCACTGCGCCGGTTATCTGTTCGGCGACCTGACCGCCCTTGAAAAGGATGATGGTCGGGATAGCGCGTATGCCGTATTTACCGGGAGTCTGAGGGTTTTCGTCAACATTCATCTTCGCTACAGTCAGCTTGCCCGCGTAGTCGCCGGCCAGTTCTTCCACTGTGGGAGCTATGGCCTTGCACGGCCCGCACCAGGCGGCCCAGAAATCAACCAGAACCGGCGTGTCGGACTTGAGGACTGTAGTCTCAAACTCAGCATCCGTAACGTGCAAAACATTGTCTCCGCCCATTTGGTTCTCCTTGTGCAAACTGTTGAAATACGTTATACATACAGGGAATTACTATTTCTGTCAAGCCCGGCGTCTCCCCCGGGGAACGTAAGCGGCCTCCTGGATAAGTATAGATTTTGGCCAAAATTAAGACAACTTTTGTTTGCACGGAATGCGGCAGCCGCTCGCCCAAATGGCTGGGCCGCTGTCCAGACTGCCAGACCTGGGACAGCATGGCCGAGGAGGCCGTACCCCCGGCATCTCAGTCCGCTCGCACGCCTCAGATACCCAACCTCCTGACCCTGGACAAACTGCCCACGGACGAAGCCCAGCGCTGGCAGACTGGCCTGGGCGAGCTGGACCGGGTCCTCGGCGGTGGAGTGGTGCCGGGTTCGGTTGTGCTGCTGGCCGGGGAACCGGGCATCGGCAAATCGACCTTGCTTCTGCAGGCGGCGGCCGGACTGGCCCAGCGGAGGACCCGGCTGATTTACGTTTCCGGTGAAGAGTCGCCCGCTCAGATAAAACTGCGGGCGGATCGCCTGGGCCTGGACCTGACCAAGCTGCAGGCTGCTTCCGAGACTTCCCTGGAGTCCATCCTGGCTCTCGCCGCTGAACACGATTGGGACATCCTGGCCGTGGATTCCGTACAGGCCGTGGCCACCGCCGACGTGAACTCCGGTCCGGGCAGCCTGGGACAGATCCGGGAATGCGCCTTCCGCCTGATCGAACTGGCCAAAAAAGAGAACAAGCCGGTCTGGCTGGTGGGCCATGTGACCAAGGAGGGAACCATCGCCGGTCCCAAGGTGCTGGAGCACATGGTGGACACCGTCCTTTATTTCGAGGGCGAAAGAGCCCACAATCTGCGCATATTGAGGGCCTTCAAAAACCGTTACGGCTCGGTGAATGAAATCGGCGTCTTTGAGATGAAGGACTCCGGCCTGACCGAGGTGGGCAACCCTTCGGCTCTTTTTCTCTCTGAACGTCCCCTGAACGCACCCGGATCGGTGGTGGTGCCGACCATCGAAGGCACCCGGCCCATCCTGGTGGAGTTGCAGGCCCTGGTTTCGGCCAGCGGGCTGGCCATGCCGCGCCGCCAGGCGCTGGGCATAGACGCGGCCCGGCTCTCCCTGTTGTCGGCGGTGCTGGAAAAAAAGCTGGGCCTGAGACTTTTCGACCGCGATGTCTTCGTCAACGTGGCCGGAGGCATAAAAGTGGTCGAACCGGCGGCCGACCTGGGCGTGGTCGCGGCCATGGCCTCCAGCTACCACGACCGGCCGGTGGACCCCAAAGCGGTTTTCTTCGGAGAAGTGGGCCTGGCGGGTGAAGTGCGGGGAGTGAGCCGCCTGGACGTGCGGGTGCGCGAAGCGGCCAAGCTGGGCTTCACCAGGGCCGTTCTTCCAAAAACCGACCTGGAACGGCTGGGCAGGCAGAATGGAATAGAACTTCTGGGGGTTTCGTCGGTCTCAGACCTGCTGGAAACCCTCTTTGCCGGAGGCAAGGCCGCCGGAAAGTAGATTACGGAAAAAAGCTTCCGTGGGGGCGCGGGAGTTGATTTATTTTTGCTTTTTATGATATTTCTTAGACTTCGGGGCATCTGAACATCATTCGAAAAACAGCTTTTGTTTCACCAGCGACCTGAAAACGCGACCGGCTGCTCCATGGCAACGTCACTTATTTGGTTGAGGAATGCAGCGTCATGATTCTTTGTCGGCCCTGAACGGATGCCGCACTTATTGAGCGGCTGTTTCAACACCGGGAGGGCTGATTGGCCGCATGTGAGCGGCTTACCGGTTTTGCGGTGATCGGGGGTGACAAGATGAAGCCTGCTTACATCCGATTGACAGGAATCTCCATCCTTGTCCTCTTATTCTTGTTGGCAGGGGCCTCTCCGGGGCTGGCCTGGCTTGAATTCGTGGAAACCCACCGAGCAGACGCCGTGCCGCCTCCGGACCTGTCCGCCCTGAACGGCACCAGGGACGTAAAGCTTACTGCCGACGGGCGTCACCTTTACGCCACGGCTCCGGACAGCCAAGCCCTGAACGTCTTCAGCCGGAGCAAAGAGACCGGCGCGTTGACCTTTGTCCAGACCCTCAAGGACGGCATCGGCGGCGTAAACGGTCTGGACAGTTCTCTGGGGCTGGAGATCAGTCCCGACGGCGCCCACGTCTATATCGCTTCCCAGACCGAACACAGCGTAGCTCTGTTCAACCGCAACGCCTCGACCGGCGAGCTGACCTTTGTGGAACTGCTGGAGGACGGGGTCGGCGGTGTGGACGGATTGAACCAGGCCCGGGACGTAGCCGTCAGCCCCGACGGCCAGCATATGTACGCGGGCGGTGGGGGCGAAATCGGTGTTTTCAGCCGCAACGAGGCTGACGGACGCCTTTCCTTCATCGAAATGCATTCGGACGGCGCTTATGCAGCGGACTGCGGCTCGGCCTGGATGATGGCCGTCAGCCCCGACGGCAGGCACCTTTACCTGGCCGGGGAAACGGCCCTGACCGTCTACGGCCGGAATGAAACCACCGGCGAACTGACCTATCTCGAAAGCCATCTGGACGGCGCCACGGAAAACGGCATTACCTACGATTTCGGGGCCTGGGCCTACGGCCTCTCCATCAGCCCGGACGGACTGAACGTCTATCTGACTTCCGTGGTCGGCGGCACCAATTTTTACGTCTTCCAGAGAAACACCGCCACGGGTTCTCTGCTGCCCATCCAGACGCCCGTCTCGTCTGGCGGCGGTTCCATCACCCCGGCTGTGGAGCCTTTCGGCCATTATGTCTACCTGACCAATCAGTGGAGCGACAACCTGCGGGTCTATACACGCAGCCCGGTGGACGGCCAGTTGACCTTTCTCGAGGAACACCTCAACGGCACGGCCGGGGTGGACGGTCTGGACACGGCTTACGGCGCCCATGTCAGCTTCGACGGACGCCACGTGTACACCGGCTCCTTTTCCGGAACCACCAGCGCCGTCTCGGTCTTCAGAGCCCCGGAACATACTCTGACCGTGTCAAAATCCGGCACCGGCTCTGGCCTGGTGGGCAGCGACCCGGCGGGCATAGACTGCGGCACGGACTGCGCCGCCCAGTATGTAGCCGATGCCCTCATCTCTTTAAAGGCCGTCCCGGACCCCGATTCATTGTTCACCGGCTGGTCCGGCGATTGTACGGGAGACGCCCAGGTGGTCCAGGTGGTGATGGCCGCGGACCGGAATTGCACGGCAAACTTCGACCTGATACCGCTTCCGCCCCAACCTGCTTACTATTCGCTCACCCTTCCGGCCGGATCGACGGCCGCCGCCTACCGGATCGTCTCCTTTCCGCTGGAGCTTTCCGATCCCGATCCCCTGAACTTTTTCGAACCCCTTGTGGGCAATTACGACACCAGCCAAGTGCGTATCGGGTACTGGGGCGCGGAATCGCAGTCTTATGAAGAGTATCCTTTTCAGCCGCCCCAAGGCCCCATGCAGCCGGGAGACGCAGGCTGGTTTCTTTTCCGTGAGGGCAAGACCCTGAACTTTCAGGGCACGGCCACGACTAGTGCGCCGGGACCGGACGGCCGGGAAAGCCGTGCCCTGGTCCTGGCCCCGGGCTGGAACCAAGTCGGCAACCCGTTTCTGCATCCGGTGGATGTCATCGACATTATCGTAGAGGATCAGGACATGTCCCATGCCTATCTGACAGGCGTCAATAGCATCACTCAACCGGTCTTCTGGGTCTACCGGAACGGCTCTTACCTGGCGGCCGAGACTCTGAACACGGCCGAAGGCGGCTGGGTGAAGAAACTGACGCCGGGCTGGGGCTCCATTTATTTTCCCTCGGCAACCGTTTCGCCCGACCTGAACAGGCCAACCGGCAAGATGCCGCCGACAGACGGACTGGAGACTCCCCCGGCTCCGCCGATCGGGCTTGATCAGCCTTCAACCGGAAGCGGGGGAGGAGGGTGCTTTGTGGAGGTGTCACAAACAGACAGATGATGAAAAAATAAGAAAATAGTGCTAAATAATAAGTGTCGCGCGGCCGACCTTCAGACCGGCGCTGAACAGTATCTCCAACGCTCCTTGTTTTCTTTAATTATAGTTTGAACGTCATCGACTCTTGATTGGTCTCTTTATTGTCCTGGAGGGATATATGAAGCGTTACCTTGGTGCGACGATCGCGTTATGGCTGCTGTTGACATTTCCCGCCTTTTCCGGTCCGGCCATGGCCGCATGGAACCTGGAGCGGGTCGAGGCGCCCCGTTATTTCGACAACACCTTCGGCCCCCGCGCACTGGCCCTGGACAGCCTGGGGCGGCCCCACATTGCCTACGGGGGGGACAACCTTTATCACGCCTGGTACAACGGGACTTCGTGGACGGTGGAGACTATCCCGGACTGGTCCAATAGGATCGGCCTGTACGCCTCCATCGCTATCGATTCCTCCGACCATGTCCACATCAGTTGTTACGATTCCACCAACCGTCAGCTCATGTACGCCACCAACGCTTCAGGTTCGTGGGTCCTGACCACGGTCACCACCACCGGCGGCGGCATGTATTCCTGCATCGCCATCAACGGCTCCGGGCTGCCGGCCATAGTTTCGGTCAATTCTACTCTGAATTGGGTAGTCTTCAGTGAAACCGACGGCACCAACTGGACCAGCGCCACCATTCATACCGGAACCACCCTGCGCTACACCACTCTGGCCTTCGACAGCGGCGGCAATGCCCACGTGGCCTTCCTCCAAACGACAGTTCGTTACATGAACAACGTGGGCGGGAGTTGGGCCGCGGCCACGGAGGTTTACGCGGTCGCCAGCGAGTATCCCTGCCTGGCCCTGGACCTGTCCGACAACCCCCACATCAGCGTCCGCAGTTCCGGATCGGACAAACTGGTCCATGTCTATAATGTCGGTCTGGGCTGGACCACTCAGGACATCGACGCCTCGGCCAGCCTGGGCCAGTACTCTTCCATCGCCGTGGACGGAGCCGGCAACCTGCATGTCAGCTATTACAGGCTCGGCACGGGCGACCTGAGGTATGCCTATTACAATGGGGTATCCTGGACTCAGGGAGACGTGGAAATCACCGGCAACACAGGTCAGAGCACCTCCATCGCCGTGGACTCCGCCAATAAGCCGTATATCTCCTTCCTGAACATCAACGAGCAGAGCGTCAGGCTGGCGGAAGGACCGAGTGCGTCCTGGACCTTCACCAACGCCGACCGCAGGACCACCGCCGGGCTCAGCCCGGCCAGTTCCATGGGCCTGGATTCCGCGGACAAGGCCCACATCTGTTTTTATGACAACCACGCCACAGCCGCTTATTACACCTCCAACCAGACCGGGGCCTGGGTCAAGGAGATGCTGGACGGCGCGGCCGTGGACGCCGGACAGTACTCCTCGCTGGCCGTGGATTCGACCGACAAGGTCCACGTGGCCTACTATGTTTACGACATCACCCGGGCGGCTTACGTCACCGGCACAGCCGGGGCCTGGAGCGCCCCCGCTCAGACCGATACCGTTGCCGACACCGGAGATTACTGCCAACTGGCCGTGGACCCCTCCAACCAACCCCACGTAACCCATTATTATAACGGCGGTTCGCCGGACATCCGCTGGTCGCACCTCAGCGGGGGCATATGGACCGGCGAGACGCTCCTCAGTTCCGGCGAGGTAAGCAACAAGGAGACCCCCATTGCCGTGGATTCGGCTGGAAACCTGCACGTCGCTTTCCAGTCCTTCGCCGGAATCGGCAACTACAATCTGAGATACGGCAAGTATGACGGCGTTTCCTGGTCGTTCGAAGATGTGGTCATGAGCGGAGACGTGGGGGACCACTGTTCCATCGCCGTGGATTCGGCCGGATACGCCCACATCAGCTTCTTCAACGGCGCGGGCGCCGGCTACCTGACTTACGTCACCAACAAGACCGGCGCCTGGGTGGTGGAAACCGTGGACCCGGTCGGCGTCTCGGGAGTCTATTCGGACATAGCCGTGGACAGCGAGGGTTATGTCCATATCGCCTATTCCTTCGATGGCGCGACCAACTTCCTGAAGTACGCCACCAACAAGACCGGTTCCTGGGTGCTGGAAACCGTGGACAACGTAGGGGATGTCGGCGAATGCTGCTCGATTGCCCTGGATTCCAACGATCTGCCTCATATCTCTTATAACGACGCGACCAACTTCGACATTAAATACGCCTGGCTGGCCCCTACCCTCTATACCCTGAACGTGGCGGTGTCCCCCACCGGCGGCGGCACGGTGACCGGCAGCGGCATCAACTGCCCCGGCGACTGCACGGAGACCTACCTGGCCGGCACCCCGGTGGAACTGACCGCCGCCCCGGCCGTTGATTACACCTTCGACCATTGGACCGGGGCCCTGACCGGGACCACCAATCCCCAGTCCCTGACCATGGACGGGGACAAAACCGCGACAGGGGTCTTCCTGGCTGCCTCCCCGCCGCCGCCGGCCCCCAGCGAGGCCTATTCCGTCACCTTCCCGGCGGGCTCGACAGCCGACGCCTTCCGCATCATGTCCGTTCCCCTGGTCCCGGTTGACCCCAGTCCGGCGGCCGTGCTGGGCTCCCAGATCGGAACCTACGACCCCAATACCATGCGCATCGGCTACTGGGACGCGGAGGCCCAGGCCTATGTGGAGTATCCATTCAGCGCATCCCTGGAACCGGGGCGCTCGGGCTGGTTCCTTTTCCGCAACGGCAAGACCCTGACCGTGGAAGGCTCGCCCACCCCGCTCACCAGCGGCCTGCTGGGTCCGGGCTACTACTATCCGATAAACCAGGGCTGGAACATGCTGGGCAACCCGTGTCTGAATGCCGTCGACCTTATCGACGCCATGGTCATCGACGCAGATTCCACCCACGCCTATCTTTCCGACCCGGCCAACACCATCACCCAGCAGGTCTTCTGGGTGTACGGCAACGGGACCTACCGGGCCGCCTCGACCCTCGGGGTGACCGAAGGCGGATGGATCAAGAAGCTGACGCCGGGCTGGGGCCAGATATTCATCCCGGCCGCTTATCCCGACCGAGACCGGGCCGCTTCCGTCCCGGTCACGGATGACCTGGAACGTCCCCCGGCCCCCCCGGCCGGACTCGACCAGCCGTCCGCAGGCGGTGGCGGAGGAGGGGGCTGCTTTTTGGGGGTGCTGCATTAGGCAGATGGTGAACGGACTGAAATAGTGATAAAATTATAAAAATCACAGGCCGACCTTCAGACCTGCGTTGAATCGTGTCGCCAGTGCTTTCTGCTCCCTGTCGGCAGACAGGGAGCAAAAGCGGTTGAGCGGGCTTTTTGTTGTTCTGGAGGGACATATGAGGCGATATTCTTTTGTAATAATCGCGTTGTGTCTGCTGCTGATTCCGGCCTTATCAACCCCGGTCATGGCCGCCTGGACCATCGACCGGGCCGAAGCCCCCCATTATTTCGACAACACCTTCGGCCCCCGTGCCCTGGCTCTGGACAGCCTGGGGCGGCCTCACATCGCCTACGGGGGGGACAATCTTTATCACGCCTGGTACAACGGGACTTCGTGGACGGTGGAGACTGTCCCTGACTGGTCCAAGAGGATCGGCCAGTACGCCTCCATCGCCATTGATTCTTCCGGCCATGTCCACATAAGCTGCTTCGACGCCACCGGCAACCAACTCACCTATGCCACCAACGCCTCGGGCTCCTGGAGCCTGACCCAGGTGACCGGGACCGGAGGAGGCCTTTACTCCTGTATCGCCATTAATCCTTCATCCGGGCTGCCGGCCATTGTCTCAGTCACGCCGAGCTTGGCCCAGATAGTCTACAGTGAAACGGACGGCGCCAACTGGACCAGCGCCGCCATCCATACCGGGGCCGACCTGCGCTACACCACCCTGGCCTTCGACGGCACGGGCAATGCCCACGTGGCCTTCGTCCAGACGAACCTGTATTATATGAACAATGTGGGCGGGAGTTGGGCGGCCGCCGAAGAGGCTCACGCGAATCCGGTCGCATATCCCTGCCTGGCCCTGGACTTAACCGGACAACCCCACATCAGCACCCACAGTTCCGGCCTGAACTACCTGATCCATGTCTACAAATCAGGCGCTAGCTGGATATCTGAGCCCATCGACGCCACGATCAATTCCGGTGACTACTCGTCCATCGCCGTGGACAGTACGAATTTCCTGCACGTCAGCTACTACAAATTCGGCAATGAAGATCTCGGTTACGCCTTTTTCAACGGGGCCTGGAACCTGGAAGAACCGGATGCCCCCGGCACCACGGGGCTGAGCACCTCCATCGCCGTGGACTCCTCCGGCCGTCCGCATATCTCTTTCCTGAAAATCGAAGATCAGAGCGTCAGGTACGCGGAAAAATCCGGCGCGGCCTGGACCATCCAGAACGCCGACCGGCGGGCCGCCGCAGAACTCAGCGCCGCCAGTTCCATGGACCTGGATTCCGCGGGCAAAGCCCACCTCTGTTTTTACGATAGCTATGGAGAGGACCTTTATTATAGCTCCAACCAGACCGGGGCCTGGGTTAAGGAGCAACTGGACAATGCTCTCATGGATGCCGGGCGGTATTCGACCCTGGCCGTGGATTCGACCGGTCTGGTCCACATTGTCTATCGCTACATCGGCGACATTACAGATTCGGTTTACATCACCGGCACATCCGGGACCTGGAGCCCGTCGCTCGAGTCAATCGACGCCCCTGCCGGCGGCGGCCTGTTCTGCCAACTGGCTCTGGACCCGGTCAACAGCCCCCACGTAACCCATAACTACGGAGCCGGTTCACCGGATGTGCTCTGGTCGCAGCTCAGCGGGGGATCTTTTGTCGGCGGACTCCTCTACAGTTCAGCAGGGGTGACCGACAAGGAAACGCCCATAGCCGTGGATTCGGCCGGAAACCTGCACGTCGCCTTCCAGCTCATCATCGGCGGCACGGACTACTACCTGGTATACGGCAAGTATAACGGGACAGACTGGGTATTTGAGGACGTGGTCGCGAGCGGGGCTGTCGGCGACCACTGTTCCATCGCCGTGGATTCGGCCGGATACGCCCATATCAGCTTTTTCAACAGCGCGGGCGACGGCTACCTGACTTACGCCACCAACAAGACCGGTGCCTGGGTAGTGGAAACCGTGGACCCGGTCGGCATCTCGGGAGTCTTTTCGGATATAGCCGTGGACAGCGAGGGTTATGTCCATATCGCCTACTCCTATGATGGCGCGACACTCTTCCTGAAGTACGCCACCAACAAGACCGGCTCGTGGGTGCTGGAAACCGTGGACAACGTGGGAGATGTCGGCGAATACTGTACGATTGCCCTGGATTCTTACGACCTGCCCAATATCTGTTACTCCGATACGACTAATTACGACATCAAGTATGCCCGGATAGAGCCTCCCCTCCGTACCCTGAACGTGGCGGTGTCCCCCACCGGCGGCGGTACGGTGACCGGCAGCGGCATCAACTGCCCCGGCGACTGCACGGAGACCTACCTGGCCGGCTCGCCGGTGGAACTGACCGCCGCCCCGGCCGCTGATTACACCTTCGACCACTGGACCGGGGCCCTGACCGGAACCACCAATCCCCAGTCCCTGACCATGGACGGGGACAAGACCGCCACCGCCGTCTTCCTGGCCTCCACCCCGCCGCCGCCGAGCCCTCCGGAGGCCTATTCCGTCACCTTCCCGGCGGGCTCGACAGCCAATGCCTTCCGCATCATGTCCATGCCCCTGGTCCCAGATGACTCCAGCCCCGCCGCCGTGCTCGGCTCCCAGATCGGAACCTACGACCCGACCCTGATGCGCATCGGCTACTGGCACCCCGAACACCAGGCTTACGTGGAGTATCCATTCGCCGACCCGCTGGAACCCGGACGGGCAGGCTGGTTCCTCTTCCGCAACGGCAAGACCCTGACCGTGGAAGGCTCGCCCACCCCGCTCACCAGCGGCCTGCTGGGGCCGGGCTACTACTATCCGATAAACCAGGGCTGGAACATGCTGGGCAACCCGTGTCTGAATGCCGTCGATCTTATCGACGCCATGGTCATCGACGCAGATTCCACCCACGCCTATCTTTCCGACCCGGCCAACACCATCACCCAGCAGGTCTTCTGGGTGTACGGCAGCGGGACCTACCGGGCCGCCTCGACCCTCGGGGTGACCGAAGGCGGATGGATCAAGAAGCTGACGCCGGGCTGGGGCCAGATATTCATCCCGGCCGCTTATCCCGACCGAGGCCGGGCCGCTTCCGTCCCGGTGACCGACGACCTGGAACGTCCTCCGGCCCCGCCAGCCGGACTCGACCAACCGTCCGCAGGCGGTGGCGGAGGAGGAGGCTGCTTTTTGGAGTCTGCCGCGAACCGGCCTCTGCTCTAGCCGACAATACCCAGGCCCGGAACCGGGGGAAAGAATGCCGGTTCCGGGCCTTTTTCTTCTCTGCCCGTGGCCTTGTCCGTACGTTTCGCCTGATTATGTAAAAATATTGTGCACCCGCGCCGGACCGTGTTATTTTCCTATATACAGCTTTCATCTTCAGCGGAAATCAAAACTCGACCACGGGAACCGGCGCGGGCATGAGATCATTCGGCAGGGGTTTGCCGGTAAGGCGAATCGTTGAGCATTTTTTCCCCAGGGAGGACTCCATGAGAAAAAGCGTCCTGTTTCTTTTGGCCGCCTTGCTTCCGGCGGTCTGCGTTCAGCCCTTTGCCGCCGAAGCGGCGGCCCCGCCGCGCCTCGGATGGAGCCAGGCGGCCCGGCCTCTGGCCTTTGAACCCAATCGGGGACAGACCGACAGCCGGGTAAATTATCTGGCCAGGGGAACCGGATATACGATTTTTCTGACCTCCGGCGGCGCGGTGTTGCGTCTGGATTCCGCCGCCGGGGACAAGGCGGCGGTGAGCCTATGCTGGACCGGAGCCTTGCCGAATCCGGAATTTCAGAGCGTGGAGCCGCTACCCGGAAGGGTCAACTACCTGACAGGTGATCCGGCCAGGTGCGTCCGCAACCTGCCGACTTACGGAAAGGTCTTGTACCGGGAAGTCTACCCCGGTATCGATCTGGTTTTTTACGGCCGGGACGGACGTCTGGAATATGATTTCCTCGTGGCCGCCCGGGCCGACCCGGACCTGATCCGTCTGACCGTGGGCGGCTCGGACAAGTTGAGCATCATTCCGGAGGGCCACCTGCTTATCGAAACCGGGGCCGGACCGGTGACCCTGCGAAAACCGGATATATACCAGATCGTCGAAGACCGCCGGGTCCCGGTGGATGGCGGCTATATTCTGACCGGGAAAAACGAAGTGGCTTTCCGCCTGGCCGCCTACGACCGGACCAGGCCCCTGATCATCGATCCTTACCTGGTCTATTCCACTTATATGGGCGGCTCGGCCTCGGAATACCCCTACGCCGGGATCAGGGTGGATGCCACAGGCAACGTCTACGTGGCCGGCACCACCGCCTCGACCGACTTCCCCACCGTCAATCCCTATTACTCCGGTTCGGGGGCGACCAACGAGGTTTTCATCTTCAAGATGGACGCCACCGGCCAGCCGGTCTATTCGACCTACCTGGGCGGCGGAGGCAACGACAACTGCTACGGTCTGGACTTCGACAGCTCGGGCAACGTCTTTATCACCGGGAGCACCAATTCCGCTCCCCCGCCGGGCGGGTTGCCCTTTCCCATTACGGCCGGAGCCTACCAGACCACCCTCGGCGGACTACAGGACGCCTTTGTCGTTGAATTGAGCAGTGACGGTTCATCGGTGGTCTTCGGTACATATCTCGGCGGCGCCTCCGATGATTACGGCACCGGTCTGGCTGTCCGCCCGGACGGAACGGTCTACGTGGCCGGCGGATCAGCCTCCGGCGACTTCCCGACCACTGGTTCCGGGTACGCCACATCCAATTCAGGCGGTTACGATGTCTTTTTCTCCAGGCTGAGCGCGGACGGCTCCAGCCTGCTTTATTCCACCTATCTGGGCGGCAGCAACCCGGACTTCAACATAGTCAGCACCAGGGCCGCCCTGGCCGTCTGTTCCGGCGGACGGGCCTATATCTGCGGCGCTACCCAGTCCGGCGATTTCCCGACTAAAAACGCCTTCCAGGCCGCCCATTCGGACACGGCTTACGTGGATGCCTTTGTCTCTGTGGTCGACCCGGCCCTGTCCGGAGCGGCTTCCCTGATCTATTCCACCTTCCTGGGGTCCTCGGGCGGCAGCGGAGACGACAGAGCCTCAGGCATAACCGTGGATTCCACCCCCATGGCTTATGTGGTGGGGACGACCGGAACAACCACTTTTCCCACCAAGAACCCTTACCAGACCGACCAGGCCGCAAATGATGCTTTCGTGGCCAAATTCGATCCGGCCCAGACCGGCGCGGCCTCACTGGTCTATTCCACCTACCTTGGCGGCGACGGCATTGACGAAGGCCACGGCATCGCGGTCAACAGCGCCGGGGAAGCCGTTGTCACCGGGTATTTCAATTCCACGGACTTCCCTTCGGACCATCTCTTCGGCGTTGGCGGCAGTTATGACATTTTTGTGACCCAGATGGCCGCTAGCGGCTCATCCCTGGTCGTTTCCGTTACCATTGGCGGCTCGAACTCAGACGGCGGCTACGGCGTGGCCCTGGACCCCTCGGGTTCCTTTTACGTGGCCGGGGATACGGCCTCCTCCACGGATTTCCCGCTGGCCAATGAATACCAGACCGCCTACGGCGGAGGCGGCACCGACGTGGTGGCCTTCAAGATAGACGAGTATGCGCCGCAGGTGCTGTCGGTCCTGCCCGCCGACGGGGCCACGGGCATCGCCCTCGACACCACCGTCAAGGTCTATTTCAACGAGCCCATGGACGCGGCCGCCTTGGCTTCCGGCTTCGAATTGTACCTGGCCGGAGAAGCGGCGGACAGCGGGCGGCTGGTAACTCCGGGTCCCGTGGCCGGGACTCTGACCTATGACCCGAACAGCCTGATGGCCGAATTCACTCCCTCCGACCTGCTGACCGCCGGAGCCGAATACTCCGCGACGGTGAACCTGGCCGCCACGGATCTGGCCGGAATTTCCCTGGATACCCCGTACACCTGGGGCTTCACCTCCGCCGCCGGGCCTCCTCCGGCCGCCACCTCCCAGAGCACCACCCTGCCGGCCGGCACAACGGTGGAACAGTACCATATCGTCAGCGTGCCGCTGGAGCCCACGGACCCCAGGCCTTCGGTGGCCATAGGCTCCCAGATAGGCTCCTATGATACGACTCTTATGCGTATCGGAAACTGGGAGGCAGAAGAGCAGAGGTACATCGAGTATCCTTCTTTCACCGATCCCCTGATCCCCGGCGACGCCGCCTGGTTCCTTTTCCGCAACGGCCAGACCATCACCCTGGCGGGAGACCCGACCACTCTGACCACCGGCCCCATGGCCCTGTCCGGTTACTATTACGAGATCGCGCCGGGTTGGAACATGCTCGGCAACCCCTTCCAGGCAGCGGTCGATGTCTCCGAAGTGATCGTCGGCGAAGACGGCGGGTCTCACGAATACCTGACCGAGGCGACCAACACCATTACTCAGCAGGTTTTCTGGGTCTATGACCACGGCACCTACCGGGCCGCCACCACTCTGGCCGTCTCCCAGGGCGGCTGGGTGAAGAAACTGACACCGGGGATGGGCTACATCTTCTTCCCCTATCCCTCCGGAGCGCCTGATCTGCCGGAAGGCCGCTCCGTGGAAGCCCCGGCCGACGCCGAACGCCCGCCAGCCCCGCCCAGCGGGTTGAGCGTTACCGTAAACAACAGTGGAGGCGGAGGCTGTTTTATCGGCGCAATGGAAGAATAGAAGGGACTTGAACGGGGGGGGCGGCCAGCCGGCCGCCTTCCAGGCGTAAAAGCTGATCCGTGGTCCGGGAAAGAAAATCCCTTTCGTGGGAAATAATCAGGTAGGGCAGGTCCGAATCGGTCAGCACCCTGATAATGCGCTCGGTGGTCTCTTCGTCCAGACCAGTCGTGGGTTCGTCCAGCAGAAGCATGTCCGGCTTCATGGCCAGAACCGTGGCCAGGGAGACGAGTTTCTTTTCTCCCCCGGACAGTTTGTAGGTCACCCGGTCTTCAAACCCGCTCAGCCCCAGCCGGTCCAGGGTCTCCTTGACCACAACGCGGGTCTCTTCGTGACTCAACCCCAGATTGAGCGGCCCAAAAGCCACGTCCTCGGCTACGGTCGGGCAAAAGAGCTGATCGTCGGCATCCTGAAAGACAAAGCCGATCCTGGCACGCACTTCCCGGAATTCACTTTCTTTTTCTCTCGACTTGCCGAAAATCTCCAGAGTTCCGGCATCCGGTTTCAGCAGCCCCATGATGAGGTGGAAGAGGGTAGTCTTGCCGGAGCCGTTGGCCCCCACCAGCCCGGCCCGCTGCCGGGGATAAAAGGAAAAATCCAGGCCGTCCAGGACAGGCCGGTCATGGTTGTAGGCAAAGCGGATGCCGGAGAGCCTGATTATGGGAGCAGATTCGACCACTGAGCCACCGCCAGGAGAAGTGAAAAGGTCAGGGAGAGGGACAGGAAGACCAGGTCGCGGCCATGCAGATGAAAATGGCTGAGCAGCCAGAACCGGCCCTGGTACCCCCGGCAGAGCATGGCCTGGTAGACCCTTTCGGAGCGGTCGAAACTGCGGACCAGAAGCATGCCCAGAAGATAGGCCAGGCTGCGGTAGGTATGCCGGTTGGTTCCGGGGTGGAAGCAACGGATACGCATGGCCGCACGAAGCCTCAGATATTCTTCGTGAATCACTTGAAAATACCGGAAAGTGAAGAAAAACAGATGGACCAGCTTGTCCGGCGTCTTCAGGTGCCGCAGGGCGTGGACGGTGGCGAAAATGGTGGTAGTGGACAGCAGAGCCATAATGGCCAGAATGACGGCGTTTGACTTGATGGTCAAGATTAAAGAATAAAGCAGGCCCTCCAGTGTGGCCGTCAGGGGGCCGAGTTGAAAAACCGGCTGGCCGGGATGAGAGAAGGGGAGAAAGAACCAGAGAAAGAGGATGAAGCCGTTGACCACGGCCAGCCGGTAGGCCACCTTCCGCCAGTCGAGGCGCGCCAACAGAATGAGGGCGAATCCGGCCGACAGCGCCGCAACCAGGACAGGAAGCCTGTCGGCCAGGGCGGTGACCACGGAAAAGGCCGTTGCTGCGGCAATCTTGACCCTTGGGTCCAGTTTGTGCAGATAAGACGTTCCGGCGGCGAATTCTTCCAGGTGCATTCAGCGTGCCTTGGCGGCGTTGCTCAACCGCGCCGACGCTGACGTAAATACATGGCCAGGCCCATCAGGCCGAATATATACCCGAGTCCGCCGATGATGTCGGTCAGGCTGGGTCCTTCTTCACGCTTCAGGTCGGCGATAGCCCTTTCCAGCGGCTTGATCCGGGCGTCCAGGGTTTCGGCCATTATCTTCTTCATCTGCTCCAGATCGGCCGGTACCGCTGAAGCATTTTGCGGCGCGGCGGCGGCCGGGGCGGTCGGCTGCGCCGACTGCTCGGTGGAAACCGCCTCGGACGAAGCCACTGAATCGGGCAGCTCGTCGGCGGCCAGCAGGAACTCGCCCTTGTGGCCCATCCCGGCCGTGACGACTATTCTCAAATCCGTTTTCCGGGGCACGGCAAAGGCGAAAGCGCCCTGATCGTCGGTCAGGCCTTCCAGCAGTTTTTCTCCGCTCGGGTCGAAGACTTCCACTTTTCCGCCCATGACCTTCTTCGACTTGCTGAAATAGCTGTCGGTCAGGACGGTGTCGCCTTCCACCCAGGCGAACAGGTAGACCTTGTGGGCCTGGGCCGCAGGAGCCCAGACCAGCAAAACAGCCAGAGCCAGCAGAACCGGCAGTATGTTTTTTTTAGCCAACATATATGGCATTGAGTATCTCCGGTTTGACTTTTCTGAGAAACTGCACGCAGGCCAGGGTGATGAAGCCCTCCACCGCCATGACCGGCAGATGAGCGGCCACGGCCGTTTCGGCCACACCGAGAAATGATTCGCCGGTGAGAAAAAGCGACAGGCCGAGCATAAGGCTGGCCAGCAGGATGGCTCCGAAACCAGCCAGGAAGGCAGCGGTCGCCGCCCCCCCGGAACCGCCGTTGCGCACCCAGGGGCCGCAGAGATAATAGACCAGAACGGCGGGCAGGGCCATGTTCAGGGTGTTGACCCCCAAACTGGTCAGCCCGCCGAACTGGAAGAGTATGGCTTGAAGGGCCAGGGCTATAAGTATGGCCGGGAAAGCGACCCAGCCCAGGAGGAGGCCGAGGAGGCCGTTCAGGACCAGGTGGACGCTGGACGGACCGATGGGCACGTGGACAAGGGAGGCCAGGAAGAAGACGGCGGAGAGGATGGCCACCGCGGGTATGCGGTCATAATCCATTTTTTTGAGGCCGATCGCCGTCCCGGCCACGGTCAGAACCGCTCCGGACAACAAGACCGGAGCGGAGAGAACACCTTCGGAAATATGCATCTGTTTCGCCTGCCCTTCGCGCCTGGTAAACCGGGTTCCAGGCCAAGGGCCGGAACCCGGAAGCGGGCGGTTGCTACTTCATATCGTGGAACTGGACCCAGACCACCGCGCCAATCTCGACGTCCTTGTCCTGGCCGTCCTGCTTCAACTGCTTGTCGTCCGTACTCAGCGCGGCGAAACCCCACCAGCCGGCCTTGGGGGCCGCATAGGTGAAAATGCCGTTGGGGTCGGCCTTGATCGTCTGGGTGACCATGAAATCACTGGGCGCGTGGCCCTCGGCTCCGCTGTTGTAGTATTCGACCTCAATCTCAGCCCCGGGAACCGGTTTGCCGTTCAGCAGGACCTGGCCCTGGAACACGTTCCCGGCGTAAAGGCCGAACGGCTTGCTGACGGGAAGAATTTCCGTTTTCAGGCCGATGGGCTCGTCCCAGCCTTCATCATCCCCGAAAGCGGCCACGTAAGCCTTGGTGTAATGAACGATAAAACAGTCTTCAGCCGGTTCCCAGTAAGGCTTGGGTTCCATGTAGAAAACACTCAACCCGGGACGGGCAACCTTATAAGATGTTTCCCAGGTGGTGAATTCCTTGATTTTTTTCTCTTTGAGCGTGCCCAGCAGGTCCGTGGTTTTTCCGCCCGCGACCACACCGAAAGCCGCCGGTTTTTCCAGGTTCATGCCCTGGCCTTCAAACGGATGCCAGAAAAGAAGATCTATGGTGACGTTTTTGTCGTCGCCCTGCATGATCATCTGATCGGAAGGAATAATCATACCGAAATGAGCCAGGGCGGCAGTGGAAACCATGAGAACTGAAATAAGGGCCAGAGTCAAAACCAACAGGGTCTTTTTCACGGGAAATACCTCCTCAATTTGAATGAAACTACTGTCTTCAAGCCGTTTTCCCGCCGGGTCCGGGCCTAAAAAAAACCGGACACGGCGCTTCCGGCGCCCTTGTTCGGCCTTCGTGACCCTGGTCTTCATTAAGTAAAAAACAGTAACAAATTGAGGAGGCTTCATGCCTCATTGGCTGTAAACATATAGCTCACGGTTAGTTATGTCAAGTTCAATTGCCCCGCTGGATATGGTATTCTGGGCTCGTCCCTGATAATTGACGACACGGGGAGGAGAACCTTGCAGAAAGAAAAGGACAGAGCTGCCGGTTGCCCTTTCTGCGGCGATGGTCTGCGGGAGCGGATAATTGATGAAGAAGGTTCGGTGGCCGCCGTTGCGGACAAGCATCCGGTTACATCCGGGCATACCCTGATTATCCCCCGGAGGCACGTTGAGGACTGCTTCGGCTTCACGCCCCGGGAAACAGAGGACGCCGGACGCCTGCTGCGGCGTCTGAAGGAACGGATTCAAGCGGAAAATCCCCTTGTGACCGGCTTCAACATAGGTATCAACTGCGGCGTTTCGGCCGGTCAGACCATCCCTCACGCCCATATTCATCTGATTCCCCGCCGGGACGGCGACACGCCCCGGCCCAGAGGCGGGGTGCGCGGAGTCATACCCGAGAAGATGTCATACTAGGCTTACGGTGGTTTCAGGTCTGAGCGGGCCGTTAAGATTTTTACAGGAAGGCCAACTGCTTGAGTCCGGCCGTGACCATGGAATCATTCCGGCTCAGGTATTCCCAATCGGCCGAATAAAGCAATTCGGGGCGATGTTCCAGGATAATTTCGGCGGCCAGTTCGGCTGCCGCCCCGGTCTGAATCGCGCATCTGGCTAATTGCTCCTCGGATTCGGGTTTATCGTTTTTACTCAGGACCCGGCAACAGGTGGACCGGAACTTGTGCTTGAAGGCGTCATGCAGGAGCTTGGCGGCGGCGGTCACCCGTTCCTGGTCTTCCACGGACAAACATTCGCGGGTTAAAAACAGCCCCAAAGCCATGACCCCGCCAGTCAAGGCTCCGCAGGAACAGCCGCAATCCCCCAAACCGCCGGGAAAACCGCTGGCCAACCGAACGGCCAGGGATGTGGGTATACCTCCGCCAAGGCCACGATTCAGCGCAGCCATTACCGATTCGGCGCATCGAAACTGACGCGTAAGATAAAGATTTTCGGCCCGCTCTTTAAGCAGGCGAACAAGTTCCTCTGTTGTTTCGTTCACTGTATTTATCCCTGCACCGACTCGTCATTTAATTATAACTACCGCCCGATTGAAGATGTGTCCTGCCCCAACCGTCCCGGACAAGCGGGGAATCTATCACAAATCACCACGCCTGTCCATGCGGCCCTGATCATGGTCTTCCAGAACAGCACGGCGGCCAAACAGGAAAGGCTTGACTTGCCCGCCGGGTGGGTGTTAGCGTTAATGCTCCTGAAAACAAGCAGTAAAGGAACCGGCTTATGACGGATGGGGAATTGCAAAAGCTCTGCGAATTCCTGCTTTCGTCCCAGTACACCATAGCCTTGACCGGGGCGGGCATATCTGTGGAAAGCGGCATTCCGACTTTCCGGGGCGCGCAGGGTTTGTGGGAAAAATACGATATCATGGAGTACGCCCATATCGAATCGTTCCGCCACGATCCGGCCAAGGTCTGGAAGATGCTGGCCGAACTGGACCGGACCATCGTGGCCGCCAGGCCCAATCCCGCCCACACCGCCCTGGCCGAGCTGGAAGCCCTGTCCCGGCTTCATGTCATCGTCACCCAGAACGTGGACAACCTGCACCAGGACGCAGGCAGCAGCCAGGTGGTCGAATTCCATGGCAATGCCAAGCGGTTCCGCTGTCTGGACTGCCGGATGAGTTTCGTCCGGGCCCAGTTGGACCTGGACAATCCCCCTCCCCGCTGTTACTGCGGCGGCCTGGTCAAGCCGGATGTCGTCTTCTTTGGAGAGGCCATCCCCTGGTCGGCCAGCGTCAAGGCTTTCGAAGTGGCCCAGCGCTGCGAATTAATCCTGGTGGTGGGGACTTCGGCCCTGGTGGCTCCGGCCAGCGAGATTCCCGTGCTGGCCAAACAGTCCGGGGCAAAGGTCGTGGAGATCAATCCCGAGGAGACGGTTCTTACGGAAACAGTCAGCGACCTGCTGGTCAAGGGATCGGCTGCCGAAATACTCCCCCGCGTGGTCAGCCGGTTGAAGGAGTTGACGGCCCATTGACCGTCCCGGCGATACTGGTTGACTTGTCCGGCCAATCCAATATAATTCTGGAAATTTGTCTACCGCGCCCTGGCAACAGAAGCGCGGAGTTTGAAATGTCTGTTAATTTAGGGAATAATTCAGATGAATCCTGAACTTCTGTCCGTAATGCTGACCCAGGCCGGAGCGCCCGAAGGCGGACCTTCGTTGAACATATGGAACATGGTCATGGGCGCTGGCCCCATGGTCAAACTGGTCATGTTGCTCCTCCTGACCTTTTCGGTCGTTTCCTGGGCCATAATCATCTCCAAGGCCATGCAGTTGAGCCGCGCCCGCCGGGAATCTTATCAGTTCCTGGACGACTTCTGGAAGAGCCGCAGCCTGGCAACCATCTATAACGATTCGGAAAAGTATCCGGCCAGCCCCGTGGCCCAGATTTTTCGGGTGGGATACCAGGAACTCGGCCGCCTGCACAAGAGCAGGGGCGAGATCAAATCGCCTTCGGCGGCCGATAATCAGTCCTGGGACAGGGTGACCCTGGATACGGTCCAGCGGGCTCTGCGGCGTTCGGCCGCGGCCGAAGCGACCCGGCTGGGGCGAACCTTGAGTTTTCTGGCCACAACCGGCAACACGACCCCTTTCATCGGCCTTTTCGGCACGGTCTGGGGCATAATGGGCTCTTTTCACAACATCGGCCTGACCGGAGCGGCCAGCCTGGCCACGGTGGCCCCCGGTATCTCCGAAGCCCTGGTGGCCACGGCGGCTGGCCTGGGCGCGGCCATCCCGGCGGTGGTCGCCTTCAACCACTTCAACAGCCGGGTTCGCGTGCTCGAGTCGGAAATGACCAACTTTGTCGCCGACTTCCTCAACATCCTGGAACGGGATTTGTTGAAGCGCAGCGGCGTTTGACAGGATAATTGCCATGGCCTTCAGTTCGGGCGGCGACAACCGCTCCATGATGTCGGAAATAAACGTCACGCCCCTGGTGGACGTGATGCTGGTGCTTTTGATCATCTTCATGGTCACGGCCCCGATGATGATGCAGGGAATGGATGTGGATCTGCCCAAGGTCGACACCTCCGCCATGCGCACCGAGGGAGAACGGGTCGTGCTGACGATGAACGCCCAGGGAGATGTGTTCATCGACGAATTCAAGGTGCCGCTTGAGGACCTGGGAATCAAGGTCAAGCACATCATGGAAGTCAAGAATACCACCGAGGTCTATTTGCGGGCGGACCAGAACATCCCTTACGGCCAGGTGGCCAAAATCATGGGGGCGGTCCGGGCGGCCGGAATTACCACACTGGGTCTGGTAACCGAGCCGGAGCAGGTCGAGACGCCTAAAAAACCGTGACTATCAGACCCCGGACGATCTCCCGTGCGTATAACGGGCAAACCGTTACGGCCCATAATCAGGCAGCATAGCGGGCTGAACGCCCGGCGGCTATCCTTTTCCGGCCTTGAGGCTAATCCATGGATCTGTCTTACCAGGACATAATACTGGACAACGGCTGGGACCCCTGGTTCAAGTGGTTCCTGACCATATCCGTCATATTGCATCTGACGGCTTTGTATTTCGGCTTTTTCGTCCTGCCCGATCTGAACGGCGGAAGGCGGCAGATCAAGCCTGAGTACAAGGTCAACCTGGTCACTCTGCCTTCTCTCGGTCTGCCCGACGCTCCACCAGCGGCCAAGACCACACAGGCTCAGTCTCCGGAAGCCGCGCCCAAACCGGCGGCCAAACCGAAACCCGCGCCCGCTCCCGAACCTGAAGCGGCCAAGCTGGTGCCCATCGGACCCGTCAAACCCGAGGAGCCTGCCCCCAAGCCGGAAGTCAAGAAAATCGAAAAAACTCCGCCTCCGGCCGAGGCCAAGCCCAAGGTCGATCCGGATCAGGCCCTCAAGGACGCCTTGGCCAAAATACAGGCCAAGCAGAAGAGCAAGGCGGCGACGGAAGACAAACTGGCCAACGCTCTGGCCGGTATCGAGAAGAAAGTGGCCACCGGCGCGGGGGTGCCTTACGGTGTGCAGGGCAGCGGCCGGGCCGGGACCGGGGACCGCATGACCAGGGAATACCTGACGGTTGTGGTCAACATCATCCAGGCCAACTGGATCATGCCTCCGGAAAGCATTATCGGCCGGACCAAGCTGGAATCCATCTATATCATTATCATTGAACGAGACGGCCGTGTTTCCAGAGCCTGGTTCGAACAGAATTCCCGGGAAAAGCTGTTCGACCAGTCGGTGGAAAAGGCCGTGATGCGGGCAGGCAAGATGCCGCCCCTGCCGGACTGGTATCAGGGCGACACGTATGAAATCGGCATGCGTTTCACTCCTTCGGGAATCTCCAGATAGGTGTATGAAAGAAAAAATGAATATATTCAGATCGATTGCGGCGTCTATTTGTGTTCTGGCGGCCCTGTTGTTCTTGAGCACTCCGGCGGAGAGCCGGGTGTACGTGGACATCACTCAGCCCTTCGCCAAACTGATTCCCGTGGCCGTCCCGGATTTCGCGCCCATTGTGGAGAGCGCGGCCGGCCCGGCCGGGCTCGGCCAGAAACTCTCCGGACGTCTGGGCGACAACCTGGACATGACCGGCATATTCATTGTCCTGGACAAAAGGACTTTCCTGGAAGCCGACCCGAGGGCCGGCCTGACCCCCGGATCGGCCATTAATTTCAAGGAATGGATAGCCGTGGGGGACGAATTGCTGGTTAAAGGCGCTTTCAGCCTCGCTGGTGACGAACTGACCCTGGAGATGAGGCTCTTCGATGTCTTCGAAGGGCGGATGCTTCTGGGCAAGCGCTACACCGGGGCGCAGGCTGACGCCAATCAGATGATAAACCGTTTTTGCAACGATATCATGTTCCTGCTGACAGGCGAGCAGGGCATTTTCGGCAGCAGGATCGCTTTTGTGGCCCCCGGCTCGGGCGGAGTAAAACAGATATTCATGGCCGAATTCGGCGGCGACAGTGTTGTCCAGGTGACCCGCAGTTCCTCGGACGCCACCCTGCCGGTCATTTCCCTCTCCGGCACGGAAATCGCCTACGTAACCCGCAGGGGCCGTGCGCATCAGCTCAGAAGCATCACTCTCGGCGGGGAAGACCGTCAGATTTCCAGGGGCGACAATCTGCACCTTACTCCGGCCTTCACCCCGAACGGCGGAGTGATGTGCGCCATAAGCGGCAAAAACGACACCAATCTCTATCTCCTGGACCCGTCCGGACGATCTCCGGTCCCGGTCACCCGCGACTGGGGCATCAACATTTCCCCGACGCTCAGCCCCAACGGCTCCCAGATGGCTTTTGTCAGCAACCGGGCTGGCGGGGCTCAGATATATGTTTCTCCGGCCAGCGGCGGTCCGGCGCGCCGCCTGACCTTTGAAGGCAAGGAAAACACGGACCCGCATTGGTCTCCCCGCGGCGACCGGATAGTCTTTGTCGGAGCCACCAACGGCGGCGGCCGGGATATTTTCACCATCGACCCCAACGGCGGCGATCTGCAGCAGCTGACGGCCAACGCCGGGCGCAACACCAGGCCGAGCTGGTCGCCCGACGGACGGATGATTGTCTTCTCTTCCAACAGAAACGGCCGTGATCAACTTTTCACTATGACGGCAAACGGCGAAAGACAGCGTGCGCTCTTGCCTGAACTCGCAGGGGCGCAAACGAGTCCGTTTTGGAGCCCAGTTCGGCCGGATTTTGCGAGAAAAACGGGGCAATAAGCCGGATTACCATTTGACCTTGTCAAATATACCGGATATAATCTCTTCTGTAGGTGGAAAGTTACGTTCTAAAAACTGAAAACCCCCTTTCTCCCCGGTTAAACCAAGGGCGAAAGGGTATCTATGGCAAATACCATATTTTTAGGAGGTCTGGAGTTATGAGACGGCATGGTTTGGTCTTGTTTTTGGTTGCTCTTTTGATACTTCCTGTGTTCGCAGTCACGTTCACTTCGTGCGGAGGCAAGGAAGTAAAGAAACAGATGGGTCTGACCGATGAGGAAAAGGCCCGTCTTGAAGCCGAGCGTCTGGCCCGCGAAAAAGCGGAAGCCGACCGCCTGGCCAAGGAAAAAGAACTTGAGATGGAACGTCAGCGCCAGGCTGCGGCCCGCGAGGCTTTCCTGAACGATCACGCTTACTTTGATTTTGACCAGTACAGCATCCGCCCGGACGCCGAAATCGTTCTGCGCGCCAAAGCGGACTACCTGACCGAGAACGCGAACATTCTGGCTGAGATTCAGGGTCACGCCGACGAGCGCGGCACCGAAGCCTACAACATGGCTTTGGGTGACAGGCGCGCCAAATCGGCCATGAACTTCCTGGAAACCCTCGGCATCAGCGGAACCCGCCTGACCACCGTTTCCTACGGTGAAGAGCGGCCCCTTTGTTCCGACAAGACCGAGGACTGCTGGCAGAAAAACCGTCGCGCTCAGTTCGCCATTATCGGCGAATAGGTTCGAGTTCGACAAAGCCTATAAACCCGGGGGGTGCCTTGAGGCCCCCCGGGCTTTTTCGATGAGTTATGAAAAGACACCTGCCATACATATTGTTTCTGCTTTTGGTCTCCCCCATGTTTTCCGGTTGCGTATCGGATGAAGATTTTCAGCGCCAGAATTTACGCCTTAACAGCCTGCAGATGGAAGTGCGCGATCTCAAGGATCAGGCCAAGCTCCGCGAGATGGAGATGGAGCGCCAGGTCGGACAGACCAGGCAGACCCTGCCCGAAATGCGCCTGGAAATGGACCGTATGCGGGCCGAGCTTCAGCGCCTGAACAACATGGTCGAGATGACCGAACAGCGCGGGGCTGTCGCCGGCGGCGAAGCCATGTCGCTGAAAGATCAACTCAGTTTTATCGCCTCCCGCCTCGACCGGCTGGAACAGACTCTCAAGCTTCCTTCCATGAGCCCGCCGGTCTTTTCGCCCGCCGACCAGCCGGCGACCGGTGAAGTCCCGGCCACGGGCGAGACCCAGCCGGCGGATGAACCGGTTCAGGTTGACGGTCCCCCGGCCGGCGAAACACCGGAAGCCGCCGGACCGGCGGTTGAATCCGACGAGGCCGAGTACAAAGTGGCCGAAGCGCTGTACAAACAGGAAATCTACAACGCTTCCCTGGACAAGTTCAAAAACTTCGTCGCCCGTTTTCCCCAGTCCGGCTTTGCTTCGGCGGCCCAGTTTTACGTCGGGGAGTCCCTCTACAACCTGAAGCGGTATGAAGAAGCCATTCTGGAGTATCAGAAGGTTATCAAAAAATACCCGCAGAGCACCAAGGTCTCCTCGGCCCTGCTCAAGCAGGCTTTCTCCTTTTTGAACATAGGCGACAAAACCAGCGCCAAGCTGTTGTTGCAGAAGATCATCCGGGAGTATCCCAAGAGCTACTCGGCGGGCGTGGCTAAAAAGAAGCTGCCTCAAATCAAGTAGCTGCCTTTGCTTTTTTCCGGCGTCATGGACATGCCGGCAACCTGCGGAAGGGGCTGGAACGGCTGTCCCGTTCCAACAGTTTTTGCGCTATTACAATCTGAGCAGATACCTTAAGAACCGTCACGGGGTGGTGGTCCGGCGTATTCCTCTGGACGCGGGCCTGACCTGCCCCAATCGCGACGGGACATTATCTTCCAGGGGCTGCATCTTCTGCGACGCCGACGGCTCGGGATCGGGGGCGGCCCGAGCGGGAAAAAGCATCGCCCGGCAGCTTGACGAAGGGCTGGCTCGTGGAACCCGGCGGGCTGACCGCTTTATCGCTTATTTTCAGTCTTACACCAATACATATGCCCCCACGGCGCACCTCAAGAAAATGTGGGACGAAGCCATGTCCCGCCCGGAGGTGGTCGGACTGGCCGTCGGCACGCGGCCGGATTGTCTGCCTGACGCAGTCCTTGACCTGCTGGCTGGGTATGCGGCTGAAAAAGAAGTCTGGCTCGAACTGGGCCTGCAATCCGCGTCGAACCGGACACTGGAATTCATCAACCGCGGCCACACGGCGGAAGATTTCGCCCGGGCCGCCGTCAGGGCAACTCAACGCGGCCTGCAGGTCCTGGCCCACGTCATCATCGGGCTTCCCGGCGAAGGCAAACGGGAAAATCTGGAAACGGCCGCTTTTATCACGGGCCTGAACCTGGCCGGGGTAAAAATTCATTCGCTGTATGTTTCGAAAGGCACCGCCATGGCCGAGGTGCTGGCCCGAGGCGAATATGAGCCTCTGACCCAGGCCGACTTCGTGGACCGGGTCGTGCTTTTTCTGGAAAACATCAGCCCCAGCATGGTTATTCACCGCCTGACCGGCGACCCTGCGCCGGAGGCCCTTATAGCCCCGGAGTGGGCCCTGGACAAGAACACGACTCTGACCATGATCCGGCGGCGGCTGGAGGAAATGGATACCTGGCAGGGCCGCAGCCTTGATGCTCCCAGACCGGACGAAGCTTTACATGCACATAGTTCAGCGAGGTAAAAAATGAACGTAGCTTACACCATAGTTGAAGCCCCTCCGGGACCCATCTATGCGGCCGAACTCCATAACGGGCTCTTCTATATCGGTCTTGGCGAGGAGGGTTACGCCGATCTGGTCGCCTTTGCCCGCAGGTGGATTGACCAACCCCGAATCATGCCTTCCGTCATAGACGCCACCATTCAACTGACGGAATATGTCGAAGGCGGCCGCCGCGATTTTGATCTTCCACTACTGACGTACGGCACGGATTTCCAGAAGCAGGTCTGGGAAGCCCTGCGCACCATTCCTTACGGCCAGACCAGAACTTACGGCCAGGTGGCCCAGGCCGTCAAACGCCCGGCCTCCCAGGCCAGGGCCGTCGGCCAGGCCTGCGCGGCCAACCCCATGCCGCTGGTCGTCCCTTGCCACAGGGTGCTGGCGGCCGGCGGCAAATTGGGCGGTTACTCGGGCGGCCTCGAATGGAAGAAATGGCTCCTGGAACTGGAGAGCGCCAAAACCGCCTCCTGAGAAGGCCCTGCCGATCCTGATTGACGGGAGACGGTCCGGGCGTTTATCATAAGTGGCCATGAAGGCAGAACCTTTCGGCCGCAACCCCAGGCTGACCAGCCATGCCCGCACCATCCTTGACCGGCGCTATCTCCGGAGGGACGCGGAGAACAACGTCGTTGAGACTCCCGCCCAGATGTTCCGGCGGGTGGCCGGCGTGGTGGCCCAGGCCGAAGCCCTGTACGGTTCACAATCAGCGGTGAACAAAGCGGCCGAAGCCTTTTACGAAATCATGGCCTCCCTGGATTTTCTCCCCAATTCACCGACCCTGATGAACGCGGGCCGGGATCTGGGCCAGCTTTCCGCCTGCTTCGTCCTGCCGGTCGAAGATTCCATCGAAAGCATTTTCAACGCCGTCCGCGACACCGCCCTGATCCACAAAAGCGGCGGCGGGACAGGTTTTTCCTTTTCCGCCATCCGCCCGGCCCGCGACATGGTCAAATCCACCCTGGGCATCTCCAGCGGCCCCCTGTCATTCATGAACGTCTTTGACGTGGCCACGGAGACCATCAAGCAGGGCGGAACCAGGCGCGGGGCCAATATGGGCCTGCTCTCGGTCCACCATCCCGATATTCTGGAATTCATCTCCGTCAAGGCCGAACAGCCGGGCAGATTCACCAATTTCAATTTTTCCGTTTCGGCCACGGACCGCTTCATGGAAGCCGTGGAAGCCGGGAAAAGCTATGAGCTGGTCAATCCCCATACTGGTCTGCGCCAAGGCAGGCTCCAGGCCCGCGATGTCTTCGAACGCCTGGTCCAGGCCGCCTGGACCTGCGGCGATCCGGGTCTGGTTTTCATCGACCGGATCAATGGAGCCAACCCCTTGCCGAAGCTGGGCCGTATAGAAGCGACCAATCCCTGCGGAGAACAACCGCTGCTGCCCTATGAATCCTGCAACCTGGGTTCTCTCAATCTTTCCCGTTTCGTCAAGGGCCGGGACATGGACTGGTCCCGGCTGAAAACCGTGATCTCTCTGGCTGTCCGCTTCCTGGACAATGTGGTGGACATCAACCGTTATCCGCTGCCACAAATACGTGAAATGACTCAGGGCAACCGCAAAATCGGCTTGGGAGTCATGGGCCTGGCCGACGCGCTCATCCGTCTCGGCCTGCCTTACGACTCCGAGCCGGGCCTGAATCTTTGCGGACGGATAATGGACTTCGTGCAGCGTCAGGCCCGTTCGGCCTCGGCGGAACTGGCCCGCAAACGCGGTAATTTCCCTAATTTCGAAGCCAGTATCTACCCGGCCCAAGGCCGCAAGCACATGCGCAACGCCACCACCACCACCATCGCGCCGACTGGAACAATTTCCCTTATCGCCAACTGCTCTTCCGGCATAGAACCGCTGTTCGCCCTGGCCTACAGCCGCCGCCTGCTGGATAACCAGGAATTCATCGAGGTCAACACCGCCTTCAAGAGGGCGGCCCAGGCCAAGGGATTCTGGTCCGCTTCCCTGGCCGAAGAACTGGCCAGAACCGGCACAATCAAGGAAACCGCCCTGGTGCCGGAAGATCTGCGCCGCCTTTTCGTCACGGCCCACGACGTATCTCCCCTTTGGCACCTCCGCGTTCAGGCCGCCTTCCAGGGCCGGACGGACAACGCCGTCTCCAAAACGGTCAACCTGCCGCACGGCTCACCCCCCGAAACAGTCCGGGAAATCTTTCTTCAGGCCTACCGCATGAAGCTCAAGGGCGTGACCGTGTACCGTGACAGGAGCCGGTCCGGCCAGGTTATCAGTCTCGGCCACACACCTGCCCCGGCGCGGGGCCGGGCCGCCGCCTGCCCTGAATGCGGCGGAACCATGGAAGACGACAACGGCTGCACGTTCTGCCGCGACTGCGGTTTTTCCCACTGTTCCTGAAATTTTCAGCCCGGAAAATCAGGCCGGCACGAAGTCAGTCCCGCAGTCGGGCCTGAAGAGACCAGGTATTGGCGGGAGCCGCTTGGGCCGGAGCTGCCCCCGAGTCCCCAATACGGGCCGCCAATCCTCGAAAGCTAATCCTGAATGGACGGCCTGAGCCCCACGCGGGCCTCGGCCTCACAAGGAAAGAATTTGAAAATATCCTTCAGGCCAAGGACCCTGAAAACCCGGTCCAGTCCGGCCTGAGTCTCGGGATCGACAACCAGGCCGAGCCTTTTCCGGTTGGGGAACCTCTTCAGGGCTGTCACCAGAACGCCGATCTGAGGACTGGAAAGAGAATTTATCGTGGTCAGGTCCACAATGACCCCGTTGCCGTTCGTCCCGGCCGAACTCATCAATTTCGCGGCCAGATGCCGCCCCCCTTCCTTGAAATCTTCCCGCTCCGGACGGATGATCCGGAAGCCGTCGTCATCCCGGATATTTTTCTTCACCCCCCAGACCAGCGCCTCGGCCAGCTCTTCCAGCCGACAAATAACATCTTCGGTGCAAGGCCGCTCATAGACCATCAGTTCGGCCAGGTATTGCCGGGCGATATTCCACATCCGCAGCGAGGCGGGAGAACACAGGAACTTCATCTCGGCGGACATCAGGTCCAGCTCCCGGGCCAATCGCCGCCAAAACAGCCCATCCCGAGCTTCCGGGGAAGGATTCCGGATCAGGCCCAGAAAGGCTTCGGCCTGACCGGCGAGCCCGGACGCTTGTTCTTTCCCCGGCAGGCAGGCTTCTCCCGACCCGAATGTTCCGGCCGGAAGGCCCGGAAGATTTTCGTCTCCTGTCGCGGCCCCGGCCCGGTCCAGTTCCTCCAGGACCTGGTTGAGGCCCGGAGCCAGGTCGTAACCGCCGCGCTCCAGGCTGTCCAGCATGGATTCCAGAGCATCCAGAACATGGAAGAGGGCGTCCAGGAGTTCGGGGCGGCAGATGAGATCGTTGTTTTCCCTCAGGCCCTGAAGAATGTCTTCGGCCTTGTGGGTCAGGCGGTAAAGATGCTTCAGGTCCAGAAAACCGGCATTGCCCTTGATGGTGTGCAGGCTGCGCAGGACCCCATGCAGGGCTTCGGGGTTGTCGGGCTCCGTTTCCAGAATAAGCAGTTGCTGGTTGGCGGCCTGAAGGTGTTCCCGGGCTTCGTCCAGGAATTCGGCCAGTATAGCGCTGGGCATCAGCCCGAACCTCGGCGTTTATTGGTCCCAAGGGGACGTCCGAGGTCATTATACCACCGGCCAACGCTTTGTCACGCCTCGGAATTCAATGAAGGTAAGCTGAAAAGAATTATCTGCTCAAAGCTCTATCTCCACCAGCACCGGGCAGTGGTCGGAAGCCTTGGGCCTGTCGTTGCCGACGCCGGGAAATCGCGGCCCGGTGTAACGGACGGCCCGCAAAGGCAGACCCCGCCGCTCTATCTCGACCTTCTTGACTTTCCGGGCCAGGGTTCTGGAGACCAGGAGGTAATCGAGTTGCCGGTATTCGTTCGCGCCGTTATAAAAATGGGTCCAACGTTCTCCGTCCGGCAGACGCTCGACCACGTTTTCCACTTCATCCCAGCCCACCAGCCCGGTTATGCCCGATCCGGGGTCGCCGGGGCTGTCCAGGTAGTCGTTCAGGTCCCCTAGTATGATGAACTTCCGGCGGTCCAGCTTGCCGTCGAAACGCTCCTCGACCACCTGCCTGACCGCCGTGGATTGAAGCTCCCGGCGAGGCCTGGTCTGGGCCCGCCCGCCCATCATGGACTTGAGATGGTTGACGAACAGGGTAACCACCGTATCTCCCAGCAGCACATCCACTTCCAGGCAGTCGCGGGAGAAGATGAAACTGGTCTTGGAAGGAGATTCCTTGCGCTGCTGGTGGCTGCGGGCGGCGATTATGGGTACGCGGCTGGCCACGGCCACGTCAATCAGGCGCGGGTCGTTGCCGTCCACGACCATGAGATGAGGGTAGGCCTTGAATCCGCCCAGATATCCGGAGCGGAACCGTTTCAGGACCTCCATGTTCTCGACTTCCTGAAACACCACCACATCGGCGTCAAGGGACCGGACGGCGCGCCCGGTTATCTTCCTCTTGACGTGGTCATGGACTTCGAAGCGGGTCTGGTTGATGTCCCAGCCTTCATGACTGATGTCCTCTATCTTGGTTTTCTGTTTGAAATTGTACCGGGCGAAAAGGTTTTCACAGTTGAAGGTGGCAATCCGGAATCTGGCGGCCATGTCGTCCTCCTGACTGAACAGCCCTGGAGACAGGAAAAAGACGGAGCGGCTTCCGTTCCTGCTGCTCCGGGCGGCCCAATGAATTAAAGGTTGGCATGTCTGGATTGGAGCTTTTTGCTGGCAATAATCCTGCCAGCCCAAGGACGTCCGGATTAACGTCCTTTATTTATTGGCCTTATCATATTGCCAGGCCTGTTCGCAAGAAACCGGAGGCGGGTAATTCTGTTACAGCATGCCCTGCCGATGCCGAAACCAGCGGGTAGTTTTGTTACAAAAAAAGCCGGTTACCGGCACGGGTTGGAATGTTTCGTCACAACATGCGTGTAAGGGCGCCCGTAGCGAGAGGTGAGCCTGAAGGCACCGGGCCGGGGCGGCGGGCCCCGGCCCGGCTGTTATCAGCGCACCAGGGCCGGCAGAAAAGTGACCAGTCCCGGAAAGAGCATGAGAATGATGACGCAGACAATATAGGCAGGCATGAAATAGGCCGTGCCTTTGAACACCTCTTTGATGGGTATGTCCCGGGCCATGCCGGCCACCACGTAGGTCGTAGCCCCGACCGGCGGCGTGACCGCCCCCAGAGTGGTTATGACAGTGATGGTCACACCGAACCAGAGAGGGTCGTAACCGAGCTGAACAGCCACCGGGAAAAATATGGGTATGGTCAACATCAGCAGGGCCAGGGCGTCCATGACCGCTCCGCCGATGACGAAGATCAGAAAGATAATAGCCATGATGGCCGTGCTGGGCACGGGCAGGCCGACCACCCAGGAGGCTATGTTGAAGGGTATGCGGGTCACGGCCAGGAAACGCCCGAAGATCATGGCTCCGGCCACTATCATGATGATAAAGCAGGAAATACGCAATGTGTCGAAGACGGCGGCCTTGAACCCTTCCCAGGAGAGCCGCCGCTGCACCGTGCTGATGACCAGGGCGAAGAAGGAGCCTGCCGCTCCGGCTTCGGCCGGGGTGAAGAGTCCGAACATCAGGCCGAGCATGACCAGCAGAAAAAGCGTGATCATCTCGAAGGCCCCGGACAGAGAGACCAGCCTTTCCCGGAAACCGGCACGAGGCCCGACGGGTCCCCAATCGGGATGCAGGCGGCAGACAAAGGAAACGGAGAGCAGCAGCAGCACGGCCAGCAGCACTCCGGCCCCCACTCCGCCATAGAAAAGCTTGGCGATGGACTGCTCGGTGGAAAGGCCGATAACGATCAGAACCACGCTCGGCGGTATGACCACGCCCAGGGTCGAACCGCAGGCGATGGCCCCGGTGCTGAGGCGGTTGTCGTAGTTGTATTTTCTCATCTCGGGCAGAGCCACGGTGGTCATGGTGGCGGCGGTGGCGGCATTGGAGCCGCAGATGGCGGCAAAAGCCGAACAGGCCATGATGGTGGCCATGGCGATGCCGCCGCGGATATGGCCGACCCATTTATAGGCCGCTTTGTACAGCTTCTCGTTGACGCCCGAGTAAAAGGCTATCTGGCCCATGAAGATAAACAGAGGGATAACGGTCAGGCCGTACTGGGAAAAGGTGTCCCAGAGGACCCCGCTGAGCATGTTAAGACCGGCTTTGAAGGAGACCACGTAGCAGAAGCCGCAGAAGCCGACCAGGGCCATGGCGAAGCCCACGGGCATGCCCAGGAAAAAGAGGACGAAAAGGAGGACGAGTATGCCGATCAATCCGACCGCTACCGGGCTCACTTGGCCGCCTCGCTTTCACCGAACATGGTCTTCAGAAAATCAGTCACCAGCACCATGGCCAGCACGGCGAAGCCCAGGGCCACGGCGTAGGTGAACGGGTAATAGATTATGCGCAAGGTTTCGGTGACTTCTCCGGAGAGCCAGATCGTCCGGGCTTTGACGCAGGTCTGCCAGGCGACCAGCCCGAAGAAGACCAGGCAGGCCGAGCTGTTGACAACCTGAAGCACTCGCCTGGTGCGGGCGGAGAAGGTGTTGATAAGCACGTCCACGGCGATATGTCCCCGGCGCATCTGGGTCTGGCCCAGGGCGAAGGCGGCGACCACGGCCCCGAAATAGCCCATCAGCTCGAAAGCCCCGCTGACCGGTATCCAGACCAGCCGCAGGAAGATGTTGGCGCAGGTGAGAACGACCATGGACAGCAGAAAGATTCCGCCTATCCACATCAGTATTCTGCTCAGAAAACCGCTTATCCGTTCCAATAGTTCCAGTAGGCCCATGTAACACCCAGTAGTTGAAAAAAATATTCGCCGGGCCGCGGGGTCCTCCGGAAGCTTTCTCCCGGAGGACCCGCCGGGGCGCGCTGGCGGATTATTTGTTGTGTTTGGCCGTCAAGGCGTGAATGTCATCGACGATGGCCTTGCCCGGATAGCCCTCGGACTCGGCTTTTTTGATCCAGTCGTCGGTAATGAACTGAATCTTGGCGTCCAGGGCGGCCTTTTCGGCCGGAGCCAGTTCGATTATTTCCACCTGGTAGTTCTGCTTCGACCATTCAATGGATTCCCGGACATGGTTGTCCATGTATTCACCGGTCCAGGCGGCCTGTTCGACTTTCAGGTCGTCCATGACCTTTTTCACGTCGTCCGGCAGGGCATTCCATTTATCCATGTTCATGACCACGGCAAAAGGATAGATGACCGTGTCGGTCATGGTCACGTAGGGGCATATTTCGGCGAATTTGAAATCCTTGAGGACTTCAAGGGAGCTGAAAAGACCCTTGACCACGCCCTTCTGCAGGGCCTCGGGCACGCCGGACATGGGCATGCCGACCATATTGGCCCCCCAGGCCTTCAGTATCTCCCCGGCCCCGCCGGAAGCCCGCAGGTCCAGGCCCTTGATGTCGTCCAGCTTGCGGACCGGCACCTTGGACATGATGTTGGACGGAGCCGAGGCGAACATGGTCAGGACCTTGACCTTGGCGAAGGACTCGGGTTTGTATTTTTCGTACAGGTCCAGAAGCACCAGGCTGCCGACCTTGGCGTTGGGCAGGCCCACCGGCAGACTGGTGGCGTTGGTGGTGACAAAACGGCCGGGCTGATAGGCCATGCAGAGGCAGCCGATATCCGCCTGCCCGGCGATGACGCCGTCCATCATCTCCTTGGCCCCGAGCAGGGTCCCGCCGGGGAAGGTGTCAACCTGGATCTGGCCGTTGGTGCGTTTTTCCACTTCCGCCTTCCAGCGTTCCATCTGGACGCAGGGGAAAGTCGGCGCGGGCGGAAAATTGGCGTAAGTGAGCTTCATTGGGCCGGCCAGGGCGGAGGCCGGAGTCAGGACCGGAATAAACACGGCCGCAATAAGGGCCGCGAAGATAAGAGTGGATACTTTTTTCATGTTACCCCCTTCTTGTACCTGGTCATGGTGAGAAAAGGCCGGCGGTGCGGCGCTCCGGGTTCGGGCGCGGCGGCCTGCTTTTTTGTAATCCGCGTCAACAGGACCCGACTGGTCGGGCCACAGCCTTGCCGCCGGATTAACCTGCTATTTTATATTGAAAAATAGAAAAGAATTCTAAAGATGGCGGCCCTCCCGCCCGGAGCATGCACCAATGCGCACGCCGGGCGGGCAGGGCCAACCCCAATGATTATTCCAGACAAACTGTCCGTGGATGGGCTTAATCGCGATAGTCATAAATCCTTTGACTCTTGCGTTCGCTCCTGGGCAGTTCGCCATAGGCGGCTATTTCGACATTGATGCTGACCATCAATTCCTTCTTGATGCGCCGGGCCACGTGGGCCGACAGCTCGGCATCATGAGCCGGGTCTACCCCCTCGGCCCGCTCAACCTTCATCTTCATGTAATCCCGGCCGTCTTCCCCGCGCGTCAGGATTATCTGATACTCGGACCCCAGACCTTTGATGGCCGAGAGTATCTCGTCGGCGTGGCCGGGATAGATGTTCACCGCCCGGAAGATAATCATGTCGTCCGAGCGGCCCATAAGGCGGTCGTGACGCGGCAGAATAGAGCCGCAGGGGCAAGGACCGGGGATCAGGCGGGTCAGATCCCGGGTGCGGTATCTTATCAGCGGAGCCCCTTCCTTGCGCAGCGTGGTCACAACCATCTCGCCCAGACCGCCTTCGGGAGCCGGTTCAAGGGTCACCGGGTCGATAATCTCAAGTATATAATAGTCGGCCCAGTAATGTATACCCTTATGGTGAACGCAGTCCAGGCCTGTTCCCGGACCGTACAGCTCCGTCAGGCCGGGGATGTCGAACATGTGTTCCAGGTCCAGCAGTTCCCTTATGCGGGCCCTCATGGCCTCGGAAGAGCGTTCCGAGCCAAAAATCATCTTCTTGAGTTTAATCTTGTCCTTGAGCCCCCGGCGGCGGACTTCCTCGGCCAGCAGCAGGCCCATGGAAGCCGTGCAGCAGAGGACGGTGCTGCCCAGATCGGCCAGGAGCTGGCACTGCATGTCCAGGTTGCCCGGCCCGGTGGGCACGGCCATGGCCCCGAAACGTTCGCAGCCGTGCTGGAAGCCCACGCCTGCCGTCCAGAGACCGTAGCCCACGGCGATCTGGACCCGGTCCTCCCGCGTCAGCTCGGCCATTTCGAAGCAGCGGGCAAAGAAATGAGCCCAGTCGTCGACATCCTTCTGGGTGTAGGACATGATCTTGCGCTTACCGGTGGTGCCGGTGGAAGCGTGAATGCGAACTATTTTTTCAAAAGGCACGGACCGCAGGGGATAAGGGTAACCGGCACGCAGATCGTCGGCCACGGTGAAAGGTAGACGGCGCAGGTCGTCCAGGCTGCGGATGTCTTCCGGTCCTACTCCGGCCTCATCCAGTCTGGTCCGGTAGAATTCCGAGCCGTGGTACGCGTGGTTAACCGTCCACTGGAGTCCCTGAAGCTGTAGTGCGGCGAGTTCCTCGCCATTTTTATACGTGGGCATGAATGTCTGGTTGGTCATGATCTTCCTGTCGCCGTTCCTGTTGCGGCCGGACCGCGAACCATTTACCGTCGGCCGCTTTTTCTGTCGGCCCGGAGCGGGTCGGCTGTGCATTGGAATCTTTAATAATAGCCACAGGCCGCTTTTTCTGGCAACCCCAAAATGAGCGAGGGGGGCCTTTCCCGGCCCTGAGCCGATGATTTTGGACTCAAAACCGCATTTTTCAACGTCATCAGGCCTTTCAGGGCACATACTTCCAGCAGAAAAGACAAAGGTGAGCAGGATGAATCGAATCACGGCCGCAGCCTTGGCAGTCTGGCTGACCATATCCATCCCGCCGGCGGCGCTTCAGGCGGGCGTCATGACCGATACGGATGACACGGGCGGAGAGGCCAGGGCCTGGTATGGGGACATCACTCTCTCCTCCGATTGAGTCGGCAGGCTGTTGGCGGCAAAAATAAAGCCGCCGGGGGGGGACCCGGCGGCAACATAGGGGATGTGGGGTAGGGTGATTTATAGGATGGGTTCTTAAGGCTCTCAGGTTCTTCACGATGAGTACCTGATTGCCCTCCTATAAAGCAAGACCCCGGCCAACTTCAGCCATAAATAACTTTTTCCGCTAACAAATCACAAAAACCCCGTAACCATGGCGATTAATTATCTTTAGACGGTCAACCAGACACTATGAGGGATTTGCTTGCGCACTTGCGCCGCCGTAGATGGTAGTTACAGTATGGAAGTTTCCCATCAAAATTGGACTCGCATCCAGCTTTTCCGGAAATTGTTCGATAAAACCGGACTGGCCGTCCCCGGCAAAGATCTTCACGGGCAGGAAACCCCGGCTTAATGTTTGCTCACGGAACGAGCGGGAATGGTTGAAAAAGCGTGGGTGCTGCGCTATAATAATATTAACGGTATTTAACTAATTCAAGGTGGTAAGTGAAAAATGGCAGTTCTGCCCATAGTAAAATATCCGGACCCTGTGCTCAAGCAGGAGGCTGAGCCGATCCGGGAGATCAACGAGGATATCCGGACCCTGGCCCGGGATATGCTGGACACGGTCATTGCCGCTCCGGGAGCGGGGCTGGCCGCGCCTCAGGTGGCGCGAAGCTGTCGGCTCATAGTGGTCGACGCAACCAAGGATGGTCACTTCAAGGACCTGATGATCCTGATAAATCCGGAGATCATCGAGGCCCGTGGAGAGCAGCTTTACGAAGAGGCCTGCCTTTCCGTCATCGATTATTCGGCCAAGGTCCGGCGGGCCGAATGGGTCAAGGTCCGGGCTATGGACCTGGAAGGCGATCCTCTGGAGATCGAGACCGACGGCCGGCTGGCCGTGGTTTTTCAGCACGAGATAGACCATCTCGACGGAAAACTCTTCATCGACCGCATCAGCGGCCTCAAACGGGACCTGTACAAGCGCAAACTCAAAAAAATCCTGGCCAAACAGCAGGAAGGCGAATGACCCGCCCCTGGCGCCTGGTCTTCATGGGGACTCCCGAGTTCGCCGCTCCGGCCCTGGCGGCCCTGGCGTCTTCGGATGACGAAGTCGTTATGGTGGTCACTCAACCCGACCGCCCCAAGGGACGCGGCCGCAAGCTGGCTCCCCCCCCGGTCAAGGTCGTCGCCGAGGAATTGGGCCTGCCGGTCTGGCAGCCGGAATCCATCAAGGACCCGGCGGTTGTTGAGCGTTTACAGGCGCTTTCTCCCGACGCCCTGGTTGTGGTGGCCTTCGGCCAATTTCTCCCACCGGCTCTTCTGAACCTCGCCCCCGCCGGGGCGTTGAATATCCACCCGTCCCTGCTGCCCAGGTATCGCGGACCGGCTCCCATCAACCGGGCCGTCATCAATGGAGACGAGCGGACCGGCGTAACGACCATGCTGCTGGACAGCGGCATGGACTCCGGCCCCATTCTTCTGTCAAAAGAAGTGTCCGTCGGCCCTCTGGAAACTGCGGGGCAGCTTCACGACCGGCTGGCCGTAGTCGGGGCCGAACTCCTCCTGGAAACCATATCCGGCCTGAAAACAGGGCTTGTTTCACCCAAGCCTCAACCGGATGACGGGGTGTCGCTGGCTCCCATGCTGAAAAAGGAAGACGGCCTGCTGGACTGGTCCCGTCCGGCAGAGGAACTGGCCCGCCAGGTACGCGGCCTCGACCCCTGGCCGGGGGCCTACACTTCGTTCCAAGGCAAGAATCTGAAGGTTTTCGGAGCGCAGGCGCTTCCCGGCCAAGGCCAGCCCGGCCGGATCATGGCCCTCGCAGACGGCCTGATCCACGTAGCCGCAGGCCGGGACTGTCTGGCTCTCGCCGAACTGCAACTGGCCGGCAAGAATCGTCAGGACGCCGCCCAGTTCTGGAACGGTCAGCACCTGCAACCGGGAATGGTCTTCGGGGACTAGTTTCACTTTCCCGTTCTCAACCCTCAAGGAGAAGCCCTTGTCCGACAATCGCCGCAAAAGGCCTTTCCCCCGTACGGCCAGGGCTGCCGCCCTTGTGACCCTGCTGGATTTCGACGGCGGCCGCTTCCCCGAAGAAGGCCTGGAGCAGTACGCCTCCGATCTGGACCGGCGAGACCGCGCCCTGGCTTCCGCCCTGGTCTTCGGCGTCCTCAGGTGGCGGACTCTCCTGGAATGGACCTGGACACAGTTTCTGCAGAAACCTGGCAAGAAGATGGACCCGGCGGTGGCCTTTATCCTGGACCTCGGCCTCCTTCAACTTCAGTACATGGACAGGATTCCGCCTTCGGCTGCGGTCAACGAGTCGGTCAATCTGGCCCGGACTTACGCCCCTGCGTGGAGCCCCAATCTGGTCAATGGCGTGCTGAGAGCCCTGACGAGAGCGGAAGGCCTGCCGGATCCCGCCTCTGCCCCCTTGCCCGAAGCGGAAAAACTGGCCCTGATCCACGCCCACCCCTTGTGGCTGGCCGAACGCTGGCTGGCCGAGCTTGGTCCGGCGGAGGCCTCCGGACTGCTGGCCGCCAACAACCGGCCCGCCCCCCTGACCCTGCGGGCCGACCTGAACCGGATCAGCCGCGAAGAGTTGGCCGCACGTCTGTCTTCAGCGGCGGAACAGGTCTCTTTGACCCCGCATTCTCCGGCCGGGCTGCAACTGGAAGGACCGACCGGTCCGGTGCCGGAACTGCCCGGCTTTACGGAGGGCCTTTTCACTGTGCAGGACGAGGCTGCCCAGGTGGTGAGCCTGCTGGCCCAACCCCGGCCGGGCGAGACGGTTCTGGATGCCTGCGCGGGCAGGGGCGGCAAGACCCTGCATCTGGCCGCCATGACCGCAGGCGGGGTCTGGGGGCTCGACCCGGACGGGAAGCGTCTGGCCCTGGCCGGCGAGGAACGCCGCCGTCTGGGCTTGAAGCGCGTCCACCTGGTCCAGGGGGACCTGCTGGCCGGTCCGCCTTTCCCTCCCGAGTCTTTCGACGTGGTTCTGGTGGATGCGCCCTGTTCCAACCTCGGAGTCATCCGCCGCCGCCCTGACGTTAAACATCTGAAATCAGCTCAGGACCCGGCCCGCATGGCCGAAACCCAGCTGGCCCTGCTCAAGGCCGCCGCCGGACTGGTCAAGCCGAGAGGCCGCCTGGTGTATGCCGTCTGCACGCTGACCCAAGAAGAGACGACCGGAGTTACGGACGCCTTCTGGATGGACCACCTGGAATTCGGCCTGCGTCCGGCTGGCGGGTACCTGCCTGAATCGGCCCAAACCCTGGTCGACCCGGACGGCGTCATAAGGGCCTGGCCCCACCGCCACGGCACGGACGGTTTTTTTGCCGCCGTATTTGAAAAAAAGCCGGCCAAACCGGCGGACTTTCCGGCCGAACCGGCCACAAAGCCCGAGTAACCGCCGACAGGTCCCAGCCGCCTCTCGGCCGGACAGGCCGAAGACGCCGGTATAGGGGCTCTCAGACTGAATATCCTTTTTTTTTCGCCGCAATTCAGCTATTATCGTCCCGTCCCGTCTCTCATATCCAATACATCTGACGCTACTTTCGGAGGACTGCCATGCCGCTGAAACCGATGCCGAAACAGGGGATGTCCAAGGAAGCGCTGCTCGAACGCCTGCACTCGCTCAAGCAGGGAGACGCCAAATGGCACGGAGGCCGGATGTTCGGCCTCATCTACGACGCCGGGCCGGAACTGGAAGAGCTGGCCCGTGACGTCTACTCCATCTTTCTCTTCGAAAACGGCCTCAGCCCCATCGCTTTTCCCAGCCTGCTGCGCATGGAGAACGAGTTTATCGCCATGGCCGCCGATCTCATGAGCGGCGACGAGAGAACCGCCGGCTGCATGACCAGCGGCGGCACGGAGAGTATTCTCGTGGCCATCAAATCCGCCCGGGACTGGGCCCGGCGGGAGAAGCCGGAAGTAACGGCTCCGGAGATGGTCATGCCGGTCACCGCTCATCCGGCCTGGAACAAGGCCGCTCATTTTCTCGGACTCAAGACGGTCATCGTTCCGGTTGATGAAGAGATGAGGGCCGACGTGAGGGCCATGGAAGCGGCCATCACGGACAACACCATCATCCTCGGGGGCACGGCCGTAACCTATCCCCACGGCGTGATAGACCCCATCGACCATTTGGGAGAACTGGCCGAATCCCGGAACCTCTGGCTCCACGTCGACGGCTGTCTGGGCGCTTACATGCTGGCTTTCCTGAGAAAACTCGGCCAGGAAATCCCCCCGTTCGACCTGGCCGTGCCCGGCGTCAAATCGATGTCCCTGGACATCCATAAATACGGTTTCATCCCCAAGGGCGCGTCTACGGTCCTGTACCGCAACGAGGAACTGAGGGAATTCCAGTTTACCGTTTACACCGACTGGCCGGGCGGCGTCTACGCCACTCCCAGCCTTTCCGGAGCCCGGCCGGGCGGTCCGCTGGCCTCGGCCTGGGCGATCATGCACTTCCTGGGCGAGGAAGGCTTCCTCAAGCTGGCCCGAACGACCAGGGAAGCCACTGTGGCCCTGATCGAAGGCGTCAAAGCCATCCCGGAGCTCTTCATCCTGGGCCGCCCGGAAGCCTCGGTCTTTGCCTTCGGCAGCGAAAAGATCAATATTTTCGAACTGGGCGCCCGCCTGAACAAGAAAGGCTGGCACATAGACTCCCAGCATCTGCCCCCCAGCCTCCATATGACCGTTTCCCCGGCCCACGCCGCGATTGTGGGTGAATTTCTGGCCGATCTGCGTCAGACCGCGGGCGAAGTTTCCCGGATAGAACCAGGGGACCTTTCCGGCGAAGCCGCCATGTACGGCATGCTCGGCACCATGCCCGACCGCTCCATGGCCAAGCAGCTCGCGCTCAAGTACCTGAGCGATCTGTATAAGTTCAAATAGAGGCATTTCCGGCAGGATACAACAGGGGGAGGCTGCCCCATGTTCTTCGCCTTGACCATGCTCTTGTGCGCGTCCGTCCCGGCCGGAGTGCTCTACCTCTGCCACCGGAGCAAAGCAGCCGACAAGATGGGACCGGCGGCGCTCTGTTACGCCGTGGGCATCCTGTTCAGCCTGACCGGTCTGCTCCGGGATGAGGAACGCGGGGCGCTGGAACTGATGATGAACTTAACCGTGCCTCTTTCCATCCCCCTGCTGCTTTTTTCCATGGATCTGCGCCGCTGGCTCAGGCTGGCCGGGCCGACTCTGCTTTCCTTCGTCCTGATGCTCTTCTCGGCCCTGGCGGCTTCCTTCCTGGGTTATCTGCTGCTGCGCCACAAGCTGGACGACGCCTGGAAAGTGGCCGGAATGCTGATCGGAGTCTACACCGGCGGAACGCCAAACCTGAACGCCATCGGACTGGGCCTGAAAGCGGACCAGTCACTGATAATCCTGACCAATACCTCGGACATGCTGCTGGGGATTCCCTGGCTCGTTTTCATCCTGACGGCGGCCAAGAGCGTTATGGGCCGGTTTCTTCCGCCATTCCGTCCGGCGGCGGTTCCGGCCGGCAAGCCCGGCGGCGATATCTGCTATTCCGAGGAAACGAGTTTCTCGGATTACACATCAATGTTCAAAAGAGATAATCTGGCGGGCTTGAGCAAGGGCCTGGGGTTGGGGCTGGTTGTCTTTGCTTTGGGCGCTGTGGTCTTTTCCTTCACCCCACAGGCCTACAACATGGCCGCTCTGATGCTGACCATCACGACTCTGGGGCTGGCTGCGTCCATGTCCGCAAAGGTGCGGCGTCTGCCGTGCACCTTTCAGGCCGGTCAGTATCTTATTCTGGTCTTCTGCGTAGCGGTGGGGGCCTTGGCCGACTTCGAACGCCTGGTCACGGCCGCGCCGGTGGTGCTGCTGTACACGGGTCTGGTCATGTACGGCTCCTGGCTGCTGCACATGTTCCTTTCGGCCCTGTTCAGAATCGACGTGGACACGGTCATTATCACTTCCGTGGCGGCCATCTTTTCTCCGCCGTTCGTGCCGGTAGCGGCTTCGGCCCTGAAAAACAAGGAAGTCGTCTTTTCCGGGCTGGCCGCCGGGCTGGCCGGTTACGCCCTGGGCAACTACCTGGGGATTACGTTCGCCCATCTGCTCAGGGCCTTCCTGCCCGCCTGACCGGAGCGAAAATTACGCTTATCCGCCAGAAGACGGGCCGCTCAGGAGAAGAGTGGCCCATCTCTCATCCCTGACCCTGTCGACCAGGCGGTATCCGTCTGAAAGCAGAAATTTTTCCATCTGTTCGGCCTGGGAATGAAAAAGCCCGGAAAGGATCAGCCAGCGCCGTCCTGCAAATCCGCCGTTTTCATGGACAGCCAACTGCACGGGCAGGTGCAGATTGGAGCAGACCAGCGAGGCGGGAAAATCATGGTGCTCCTCGGCCTGGCCCCGGATGACCTCAAGCCGGTCATCCAGGGAGTTGAGGACGGCGTTTTTCTGCGCGGTTTCCGCAGCCAGGTGGCTGTATTCCACGGCCCGGACCCGGTCGGCCCCCAGCCTGAGGGCGGCCAGTCCGAGCACTCCCGTCCCCGCGCCCAGATCGAGGACCAGGCCGGGGCGGTCTTCCCGGTAGACCCGGACCAGAGCTTCCAGACAGGCCCGCGTGGTGGGGTGCCCGCCGAAGCCGAAAGCCAGGCCGGGGTCGATCAGCACGGCCGGACGCCCCGGAGCAAGGCCCGCCCCGGACCAGGCCGGAGCGATGGTCAGCGGGCCGACGGTGAAAGGGGCGAACCCGGCGCCGTCCTGCCAGTCGGAGTATTTCATCCTGTGGATGCAGCGGAGTTCCAGTCCCGCCTCATCTTCCAGAAAACAACGGGCTTCGGCGCTCACTTCCCGGTCGAAAAAGAGAAAAGTGTAATCATCTTCCAGCCAGAACCCGAGAAAACCAGGCCCCAGAGCCGGGCGGCCTTGTTCGTCCCAGGTTCCGCGCATTTCAAAAATGACCAGATTCTCGGGAGGGCTGACGGGTGGATTCACGCGATGATTTCCGGAACCACGGCCCTCAGCCGGTCCAGGCTGATGGCCCCGTTCCGCAGCAGCCTAAAGGGTGTGTGGCTGGCTTCGACCAGAGTGGAAGGGTGTCCGCCGGGGCAGGTTCCGCTGTCGATAATAAGGTCAACCCGGCTACCGAAGTATTCCTGAACCTTTTCCGCCGTATCCGCCGGAGGAGCGCCCCCCGGATTGGCGCTGGTGCCGGTCACGGCCTGATCCAGTCCGGCAACCAGGCGGCGGACAAGCGGAAGGCCTTCCACCCTGAGTCCGACCGTGCCCCCCGAGCCGACCAGAAACGGGTGCAGGTCCGGGCGGCTGGCCAGAAGCAGGGTCAGCGGACCGGGCCAGAACGCTTTGATGAGCGCTTCGGCCTCAGGCAGGATTTCTTCGGCGTAATCGAAAGCCCTTTCGGGCCGGTCCATGAGCAGAAGCAACGGCTTACGTCCGTCGCGGCCCTTGAGTTCGGCAACCCTGGCCACGGCTTCCGGGCTGCCGGCCGAGGCCATGAGCCCGTAGAATGTTTCCGTGGGCCCGGCGACAACGCCTCCCTGCCGGAGTATTTCCACAGCCGGGGCGAGCTGAACATCGTCGGCCAGCCTGGGATCGATTCGAATTATATTGGTCACGGTCCGCCCCTTCAGCAAGTGAGCCGCGTTTGCGCCGCTCAAGGTTACAGAGCTTACCATTTTTACCGTTGATAATCAAAGGGGGCAAATAATTTTTTTCACGATGTCTTGAAGGAGCAACGAAAATCTCGCGGGCAGGGCCGGATATTCCGGGGCCGCTCAGAGTTGGCCTGACAAAATGTCCCTGATTTTGCCGGATAAATCGGTCAAGCTGAACGGCTTCTGCAGGAAGCCTTCACAGGAACGCTTGAGTATCTCCGAAGCCTTGCCATTCAGGCTGTAACCGCTGGAAAGAATAATTCTGACTTGGGGGTTGATAGCCTTGATCTGTTCGCAGGCTTCACCTCCTCCAAGATCGGGCATAATCATGTCCATAACCACAAGGTTGATCAGATCCTTGTTCTCCCGGAAAACTTCGACGCCGCCCAGCCCTGACTCGGCGGTCAGCACCCGGTAGCCGAGCCTTTCCAGCATCTGGCGGCCCACCTCAAGTATCAATGGCTCGTCATCCACCAGGAGTATGGTTTCGGAGCCTGTTTGCAGGTCCTGAAGCAAGGGGGGCAGATTTTCCAGGGCCTTGTCCGAGGCCGGCAGGTAGATGTTGAAAGTGGTTCCTTCGCCCTCTTCACTGTAAACCGTGATAAAGCCGCCGTGATTTTTGATGATGCCGTAAGCCGAAGCCAGGCCCAGTCCGGTTCCCCGGCCCATTTCCTTGGTGGTGAAAAACGGCTCGAAGATGCGGCTGCGGGTAGCCATATCCATGCCCATGCCGGTGTCCGTGACGGAGAGGCGGACGTAGCGGCCGGGAGAAACGTTGTTGGCCCGCAGGTATTCCTCATCCGGAACGACATTGGCCGTTTCGAGAAACAAGTCTCCACCGCCGGGCATGGCCTGCCAGGCGTTGACAAAAAGATTCAGCAACACCTGCTCCATCTGACTCCGGTCAACCTCAACCGTCCAGACATCCTTCAGGTATTTCCGGTGGATTCGGATTTCCTTCCTGGTCCGGCCGAACATGGCCGAACTTTTCTTTATCAGTTCATTGGGGTCGGAGACTTTGACTTCATATTTGCCGCCACGGGCGAAGCCGAGCAGCTGCCTGGTCAGTGCGGCCCCATTCTGCACGGACTGTTCTATGGCCTTGAGGCAATCGTAATTCTGTCGGCCCGGCGGGGTGTCCAGCAGCAAAAGACTTGTATTACCCTGTATCCCCATAAGCAGGTTATTGAAATCGTGGGCTATACCTCCGGCCAGAGTGCCGATGGCCTCCATCTTCTGGGCCTGGGCCAGTTGTTCTTCCAGCTTGCGGGCTTCGGAGATGTCTTCGACAAGGGCCTGGACGCCGTTGATGTCGCCCCCGGCGCTTCGTATCGGCTGCAGGTGGTATCTGAGATAGGCGCTCTTGCCCCACGCAGAGGTATAGGAAGACTCAAAAACCCCGGTTACGCCTTCTTCCAGGCATTGCTGGAAGCGGCAGGCTATGCCGGCCTCCACCAGACCGGGGTCGGCCAGAAGATTCATGTCCCGGACGGCTTCCTCCGAAGGCGCGTCCACAATCTCCAGAAATTTGGCGTTCAGTTCGGCTATGGAGCCGTCGACGTTCATGGTCAGGACGCCCAGGGGGGCCTTCTCCAGGAGCAGACGGTAACGTTTTTCGCTTTGCTCGACGGCGTTCCGGGCCTCTATCAGCTCGCTGATGTCCCGGGAGATGGAGATAATATGCGGTTCGTCTTGGAGGTTGATGACTGCCGCGGACATGAGGCATGTCTTCACCCGGCCGTCCTTAAGCAGGAATTTCGCTTCCATGTTCCGGACCTGACCGTCTTGCCGCAACAAAGCCACCAAGCGCTCCTGGTCTCCGATATCGGCCCAGAGGTTCAGGCTCCTGGCAGACTGCCCGAGAGCTTCCTCGGCGGAGTAACCCGTAATGGCGGTGAAACCTTCATTGACCGTCACATAAACGCCGTCGCTCAAGCGGTTGATATTGACCGAGTCCGGGCTGGTCAGAAAGGCGGTCCGGAAGCGGTGTTCGCTTTCCCTCAGAGCCTCCTCGGCCCTGGTCCGGTCGGTCATGTCGGTGATAAAGCCTTCCAGAAACTCTTTTCCTTTGGTCACGACCCTTCGGCCTTGTTCCCAGACCCATTTTTCTTCACCGGCGGCGGTGACAATACGGTAGTTGATCTGGAAAGGCAGGTCTCGTTCCAGGGCTTCCTGGACCACATGCCAGACATGGGCCCTGTCTTGGGGATGGATTATTTCCTCGTACGCGATCTTGCTGTTCCGAATCAGGTCGGCCGGATCGTAGCCCGTCAGCTCCAGGCACCCCTGGCTGACGAACTCCATGGTCCATTCCTTGTCGTTGGCGCAACGGTAGGCCATGCCCTGGAGATTGCTGAGCAGGGTGGCCATCTGCCGTTCGCTCTCCTTCAAAGCCTCTTCCGCCTTGACCCTGTCGGTCATGTCGGCGATGAACCCTTCCAGCAGGTCCCGGCCGTCTGTCTGAATGCGGCGGCCCTGTTCCCAGACCCACTTCACTTCTCCATCGGCGGCGACAATGCGGTAGTGAAGCCGGTAAGGTTCATCCAGGGCAAGGGCCCGCTGAATCTCCCGCCGGACGTAGTCCCGGTCTTCGGGGTAGACTATGTCCTTGTAGGAGAGTTTCCGGTTGAACAACAGGTCGGCCGACTGGTACCCCGTCAGCTCCAGGCACCCCTGGCTGGCGAACTCCATGGTCCAGTCTTCATCGTTGAGGCAGCGGTAGGCCATACCCTGGAGGTTGCGGAACAGATTAGCCAGTTGCCGTTCGCTCTCCCTCAAAGCCTCTTCCGCCCGTTTTCGTTCGGTGACGTCCCGGACCAGGGCCAGCACGAAAGGCTTTTGGGCCAGTTGCAGCCTGGTCAGGCCGACTTCGGCATCGAAAATCGACCCATCCCCTCGCAAATGACGCCAATCGATCAAGCGGGAGGCGCCGTCCCTGGCGATGTCGATAAGCTGTCCGGATTTTTCTTTCGAAAGCTGCCCATCAGGCTGATATTCTGGTGAAAAATCGCCGGGCGTCTTGCCGATGATCTCTTCGCGCGAGCGGCCGAAAATTTCCAAAGCCTTGGGATTGCAGTCAAGAAAGCGGTCTCCATCCATTATGAAAATGGCGTCGTTGGCGGCCATGAAAAGGGTGCGGTAAATTTCCTCGCTGGCCCGCAAGGCTTCTTCGGCTTCTTTGCGTTCGGTAATGTCCGTCCCCGCCCCGACGACGAACAGTATCCGCCCCTGCTCATCCTTGATGGGCATTTTGACCGTATGAGTCCAGCGGGTCCGGCCGGAGCGGTCAAGATAGGACTGCTCACGGACGGTCCTGTTCCGGACGCCGTTGATTATGCTCAGATCTTCCTGATACAGATCTTCGGCCAGGCCCTTGTCGCCAACCACGACTTCACGGGTGGTCCGGCCGATCATACCGTCAAGTTCACACCCGTGACGCTCGGCGAAAGCCTCGTTGGCCAGAACGATACGGTTGTCCCTGTCCTTGACGAAGAAAATATTCGGACTGGAATCGATGACCTTGCGGAAAAAGCTCCGCTGTTCTTCTATTTCCCGCTGGTGGTAAAAACGCTCGGAGATGTCGCGTATTCCGGCCACCAAGACTTCCTCGCCCCGCCATTTGAACTTGGTGGAAGCGATTTCCACCGGAAAGACGGTCCCGTCCTTCCGGCGGTGGAAACGCAGCGGGATGAGCGGGGGGATATCCCTGGTGGCCTCTATGGTCTTCTCCGGTTCGGCCGAGATATCCACGTTGGTCATGCTCAGCAGCTCTTCCCGGGTGTAGCCGTACATCTTTTCCGCCGAGGTGTTGGCTTCCAGTATCCGTCCGGTCTCCCTTTCCACCAGGAGAATGGCGTCCGACTCCATCTCAAAGAGCTGCCGGTATTTGACCTCGTTTTCCCGTAAAGCCTCTTCGGCCGCTTTCTGAGCGGAGATGTCCTGAACAAAGCCTTCCATGTGGCTGATGGAACCGTCCCCGCTTCGGACCACCCGCAGTTGAAGCAGGCCGGTGAACTCCGAACCGTCCTTGCGCCGGTATTGGTTTTCAAAATCCAGAAGACGGTCGTGGCGGACGGCCTCCCGGATTATGACGGCCCTGCGCTCGGGCTGGGCATACATCTGTTCAGCCACGTTTTTTATGGTGCTGATTACTTCTGCGGGGGATTCGTAGCCGAAGAGTGCGGCGAAAGCATTGTTGACGGCCAGAAGCTCGCCTTCGGCGTCGGCGCGGAAAGCGCCTATCGGCGCGTTTTCAAACAATTGGCGGAAAAGTCTTTCCGCATTAACCGTGGCCTCAAACCTGGCTTTGAGTTCGGCAAGCTGGCGCTCAAGGTCGGCGATTCTGTCTTCCTGTTCCGGTTGGGAGGACTCGTTGGCCATGATAATGAAAACCTTCCGTTAGCCCCGTTGGGTTCTGCCGGTTCTTCCTGCGCCCGGAGAAAGGTAATATTTCAGCCTGATGTCTGTATTCTGTTTTGTCGGCGGAAACGCAACCGGTAATAGAAGATTAAACCGCCCCTTGACGCGTTCCGCGGGAAAGCCGGGCCGGTAAAAGCCGACGGACTTATATTCTGTATAACACGCCAGAAGAAGTTTTTTCAAACGGCAGGTTGAAAAATTGAGGTTCCCGGAAAAGGAATTGAGTCAGCCGGTGAAGTATTTTTCCAGCCGCGCCAGACTCTCAGGCAAATCACTCCTGCCGAAGCCTATGCGGAAATTGCCGGACAGGGAGTCTCCGTAAACATGGCCCGGCAACAGAAGAACGCCTTGCTTCCGGAGCAGATCCCGGCAGAAGGGCTCGGCCGCACGGCCGTCACGGAGGGAAGGGAAGGCGATGGGGCCGGCCTGGGGGGGTGTCCAGTGGAAAAAATCCTGGCGGCGGGCGAAGAAATCTTCGATAAGCAAACGGTTTCTATTGATTAAATCCATATTCCGGCGGAGCAGGCGGTCCCGGTGGCGCAAGGCTGTGCAGGACAGAAACTCGGCCGGGGCGCTGTTGCAGATGGTGGTATAGTCCTTGAAGGCGGCCATTCGGCGGTAAACATCTTCGTTCCTGGTGGCGATCCAGCCGATGCGCAGACCGGGCAGGCCGAAACTCTTGGACATGACACCCAGGGAGACGGCGGAGTCGAGAACATCGGCCAAGGCGGGCCGGACGGCGGCTTCCTCGTATTCGAGAAAACGGTAGACCTCGTCGGAAAAGACGATTATCCCCCGCTCCCGCGCCAGCATTTCCAGACCGGCAAAGGCCTCCCGGCTCAAAACCGCGCCGGTCGGGTTGTGGGGACTGTTGATAACCACGGCCTTGGTGGTAGGCTTGAGCAATTTCTCGAGGTCTTCGAGGCCGGGGGACCAGCCCCGCTCTTCACTGGCCGTCCAGAGAGCGGCCTCGCAGCCCATGGACGCGGCCACCTGGTACAGGGACTGGTAACACGGCCACTGGATTACGACATGATCGCCGGGCTCCAGCACGGCCTGCATGAAATTGAAGATGGCCTCCTCGGCTCCGGCGTGGACAAGGATATGTTCCGGTCCCAGGTTTTCATACAGACCGGCGACGGCCTGCCTCAGCTCCAAAGCCCCCGGCGCTTCCGTGTAGGAAAGACGCAGTTTGAGAAAACGATCCTGCGCACCGGGTTCCAGGTCCAGGATTTCCCGGATGGAAAAGGTTTCGCAATCCGAGCAGCAGAGCAGGTGCGGGGTGTTGAATTCGTGTTCGGCGAAGTACCGTTCAAGTTTGAAAGGAGGCAGAGTCATCCATTCCCCGCGAATCGCGGCGGCTGGCCGCAGGCGCAGATATTCACCCGCCGGTACCGTCCCGGCGGCCGAAAACAGTATTGAAGATGCCGCCCGGTCAATGTGGCGGGGCGGCGGAGGCTACTTCTTTTCCACGCTCAGGATGAACTCACCCTTGTTGGCGCTGCCGGGCCAGTAATCCATGACAAAGGCCAGCAAAAAGACATTGTCCGGATCGACGTTGGGGGTGGTGAACTCCAGAGAATCGCCGGAGGCCAGCACCTTGTAGATGGTGGCATACCCGTCCTGAGTGTTGTCGGCGTAGAAGACGACCACGCCGGGCATGGGGTCGGCCTCGCCGCCGGTCTGGTCGGTCTGATAAGCCTGGCCGGAAACCCTGACCACATATGTGGCGTTCATATCCATCTTGACCTTGACGCCGGTCCGCGCCAGGTCCTGGGTCTGATTCAGAAAGACACAGTTCTTGACGGCGTCTATCCGGTAATCCTGGGCCATAGCCGGACTGACGGCCAGAGTCGTCAGCAGCAGGGCGCTCAGCAGAAGAAATACTGTTCCGGTCCGTTTCATGGCGGTCACCTCAGTAGTGGATATGTTCCGGCTCAGCCGGTGAACTTCTTATCGACCTTGGCCGCTCTTTCTTCAACGCCCCTGGCCAGCTCATCCTTGAAATCAGCCAGCCTGGCCGCCAGGGAATCATCCGACAGGGCGAGGATCTGAGCGGCGAGGACGGCCGCATTGCGGGCCCCGCCCTTGCCCAGGGCCATGGTGGCCACCGGTATGCCGGGAGGCATCTGGACCGTGGCCAACAGGGAATCCATGCCGTTGAGAGGCGAGGAATCCAGAGGCACGCCGATGACCGGCAATGTGGTTTCGGCGGCCAGCACTCCGGCCAGATGGGCGGCCCAACCGGCCCCGGCGATGATGACCTTGAGTCCGCGTTCCCTGGCCGTTCGGGAGTACTTCGACGCCCGCTCGGGGGAGCGGTGGGCCGAGGCCACGGTCATTTCGTAAGGCACGCCGAATTTCTCCAGCATCTCGGCCGCGCCGTTCATGGCGTCCAGGTCTGAATCGCTGCCCATGACTATGCCGACTAATGGTTCGCTCATCGTCACAACCTCAAATATTTTATTCAACGGACTGAAGATCAAGTCCGATTCAGGGCCTTCCGGCCGATGTCGCGGCGATAGTACATGTCGGTCCAGCCGATCCTGGCCGCTGCCGCATAAGCCTTGTCGATGGCCTGAGCCACCCCATCGCCCAGAGCGGTCACGCCCAGAACCCGGCCGCCGCTGGTGACCACCTGTCCCCGGCTGAGGGCCGTACCGGCGTGGAAAACAAAGACATCCTCCATCCCGGCGGCCAGATCGAGGCCGGAGATGACGTGGCCCTTTTCGTAGCTGCCGGGATACCCGCCGGATGCCAGAACCAGGCAGAGCGCGGCCCTTTCGTCCCAGACGGGCTCTATTTCATCCAGCCTGCCGTCGATAATGGCCTCCAATACCTCGACCAGGTCGGATTTGAGGCGCATGAGCAGGGGCTGGCATTCCGGGTCGCCGAACCGGGCGTTGAATTCCAGGACCTTCGGTCCGTTCTCGCCGATCATCAGCCCTGCGTACAGCACGCCCTTGTATTCGCAGCCTTCGGCGGCCATGGCTTCAATGGTCGGCCGCATGACCTTGGCCATTATTTCTTCATGAAGTTCCGGAGTGACCACCGGGGCGGGCGAGTAAGCACCCATGCCGCCCGTGTTGGGACCCAGGTCGCCGTCAAGGATGGCCTTGTGGTCCTGGGAGGTGGGCATGGCCTTGATGGTCTTGCCGTCGGTGAAGACCAGGAACGAGGCCTCCTCGCCGGTCAGAAACTCTTCCACCAGCAAGGTGTTGCCCGCCTCGCCGAAAGCCCGATCCTTCATGACCAGGTCCACGGCTTCCAGGGCTTCCTCCGTTGTCTGGCAGAGCAGCACTCCTTTGCCGGCGGCCAGGCCGTCGGCCTTGACCACCAGAGGCCCCCCTTTGTCCTTCACGTAACTGCGGGCGGCTTCGTAGTCGGTAAAGACCTGATAATCGGCCGTGGGGATGCCGTATTTGCGCATGAGGTCCTTGGAAAAAGCCTTGCTGCCTTCGATGCGCGCCGCCAGGGCCGAAGGCCCGCTGGCCCGGATGCCCCTGGCGGCCAGACGGTCCACCAGTCCCATGGTCAGAGGAGCCTCTGGACCGACCACCACCAGGTCGGCCTTGACCTGCTGGGCCAGAGCAATCTGGCCGTTCAGGTCTTCGGCCGCCACGGGGATGCATTCGGCCAGAGCCGCAATGCCCGCGTTGCCCGGAGCGCAGTAGATTTTTTCCACTTTGGGGCTCTGGGAAAATTTCCAGACCAGGGCGTGTTCGCGCCCGCCCCCGCCGATGACCATTACTTTCATGCCTGCCTCGCTATCCGGCGATCAGTTCCCGGACCTTGGCCAGGGCCTGATCCAGTTTCTCCGGGTTCGAACCGCCAGCCTGGGCCATGTCCGGCCGGCCGCCGCCGCCGCCGCCGACTTCCTGAGCCATGGCCTTGACCAGATCTCCCGCCTTGAATTTTTTCTGCAGGTCTTCCGAAACAATGACCAGCAGCAAGGCCTTGCCGTTGCTCTCGGCCCCCAGGGCGATAATCCCGGAACCCTGCTTGTCCTTTAGGCGGTCGCCGATTTCCCGGAGGATTTTCGGGTTTTCCGCCTTGACCGAGGCAGCCAGAAGCCTGACCCCGCCGACTTCCTGAACCTGGTCGAGAAGATTGTCGGTCTGACCCGCTGAAGCCTTCTGTTTTATCCTGTCCAGCTCCCGTTCCAGTTCTTTCTGGTGGGTCATGGTCTTGTCCAGACGGTCGGCCAGCTCGGCCGGGGAGGCCTTGAGCTTTTCACTCAATTCCTTGACGATCCGGCGCTCGGCCTGAACGGCTTCAATGGCGGCCCGGCCGGTCAGGGCTTCCAGACGGCGCACTCCGGCCGCCGCGGATGCTTCGGAAACGACGATAAAAGCGCCGATGTCCCCGCTGTGCCCGGTGTGAGTGCCGCCGCAGAGCTCCATGGAAAAGTCGCCGACGCTGACCACACGGACCGTATCGCCGTAACGTTCCTCAAAGAGCGCCACCGCTCCGGTCTGCATGGCCTCGTCCATGCTCATGACCGTGACGCCCACCGGCATGTTGGCCCGGATGGCTTCGTTGACCCTGGTTTCGATTCGGGTCAGCGATTCGGGGGTAACCTGTTCGAAGTGGGTAAAGTCGAAACGGAGCCGGTCCGGTGAAACCATGGACCCGGCCTGTTTGACATGGTCGCCCAATTCGTCCCGCAGAACCTTGTGCAGCAGGTGAGTGGCCGTGTGGTTGCGCATGGTGTCCCGGCGCAGGGATTCGGCCACTTCCAGGCGGCAGGTCTGTCCGGCTTTGATAAAGCCGTCGGTCACCCGGCCCTTGTGCACCATTATCTGGCCGGGATAGCGGATGGTGTCCGTTACTTCCATTTCTCCATCAGGCCCCTTGATGCGGCCCTTGTCCCCGACCTGTCCGCCGGACTCGCCATAGAAAGGCGTGGCCCTGAAGACCATTTCCACTTCCTCTCCGGCTTCGGCCTGTTCGGCCTTGACCCCGTATTTCATCAGCAGGGCCAGCTCGGACTCTGCCTTGAACCCTGAATATCCGAGGAATTCGACGGTGAAGCCGGAGGAGGTGAGATCGGAGACCGGCGCAGGCACGGCCGATTCGCCGCTGCCCTTCCAGGAGGCGCGGCTCTTGGCCCGCTGAGCGCCCATGGCCTGTTCAAAACCGGGCATGTCCACGTCCAGATTGTTCTCGCGGGCCACATCCTGGACCAGGTCCAGGGGAAAACCGAAAGTGTCGTAAAGCTTGAAGGCCACTTCGCCCGAGATGGACGAGCCGCCGGAACCCTTCACCTTGTCCATCTCTTCGGAAAGGAGGTTCAAGCCGTGATCCAGAGTCTCGGAGAAGCGTTCCTCCTCGGCCTGAACCACCTTGCGGATATAACTGGAGCCGTCGACCAACTCGTGGTAATGGCCGCCCATCTCGGCGATGACCTTGCCCACCACCTCGTGCAGGAAGGGCTTCTTGATGCCCAGCATGCGGCCGTGGCGCACAGCCCGGCGCAGGATGCGCCGCAGGACGTACCCCCGGCCCACGTTTTCGGGCAGGACGCCGTCGCCGATGAGGAAAGCCATGGAGCGGGCGTGGTCGGCGATGACCCGGGTGGAGACGTTGGTCCGGGGAGCTTCGAGTCCTTCTTTTTCCCGCTCTGACTGGTAAAGATAGCGCACGCCGGATATTTCCTGGATGTAGTCGATAAGCGGGCGGAAAAGGTTGGATTCATAATTCGAATGCACGCCCTGGACCACGGCCGAAATGCGCTCCAGCCCCATGCCGGTGTCTATGGAAGGCTTGGGCAGGGGGGTCATAACCCCGGCTTCGTCCCGGTTGAACTGCATGAAAACCAGGTTCCAGAGTTCCAGATAACGGTCGCAGTCGCACCCCGGAGCGCAGTCCGGACGGCCGCAGCCCATCTCCGGACCCTGGTCGATGAGTATTTCCGAGCAGGGTCCGCAGGGGCCGGTGTCGCCCATGGCCCAGAAATTGTCTTTTTCACCCAGCCGGCAGATGCGTTCCGTGGGCACGCCGATCTTGTCCCGCCAGAGTTCATAGGCTTCGTCGTCGTCCTGGTAGACCGTGGCGTAAAGTTTGTCGGCCGGCAGGCCGTAGCCGTTGGTCAGGAGATCCCAGGAGTACTGGATGGCCCTCTCCTTGAAGTAGTCGCCGAAGGAAAAGTTGCCCAGCATCTCGAAAAATGTGTGGTGCCTGGCCGTGAAACCCACGTTTTCCAGGTCGTTATGTTTCCCACCGGCCCGCACGCACTTCTGGGAGGTGGTGGCCCGGGAATATTCCCGCTTCTCTTCGCCGGTGAAGATCCTCTTGAACTGGACCATGCCGGCGTTGGTGAAAAGAAGGGTCGGGTCGTCCTTGGGGACCAGGGAAGCGCTTTTGACGACCTCATGGTCGTTGCGCTTGAAGTATTCAAGGAATTTGGCCCTGATCTCGTTAGCTGTCATCATTTTGAACCTCTATGGCTGTCTATGATTGATAAGGAAACCGGAGCGAGTTTTTCCTCCGGCCCTTTCCCATAATCTTTCCCGGACCAGCCGGGCGAACCGTCCTCTGGACCGGCCCTCCCGGAGCGTCCGAATAATACTCAAAAGCACGGCCCGATCAGCCGCGCCGGAAAATCCTATTCCTCAACCGGAACGACGGCCGGAATCGGCTCCGGCCCCATCAGGCCGTAGGCCCCGCGCAGCTTCATCTCCACATCGGCCGCGATATCCTTGTGCTCCTCCAGAAAGGTCCGGGCGTTTTCGCGGCCCTGGCCTATGCGCTCCTCGCCGTAGGAATACCAGGAGCCGCTCTTGTCGATAATGCCGGCGGCCGCGCCCATGTCGATCAGGTCGCCTTCCTTGGAAATGCCCCGGCCGTACAGTATGTCGAACTCGGCTTCCTTGAACGGCGGTGCTATCTTGTTCTTGACCACCTTAACCCTGGTCCGGCTGCCGATGACGTCCTGACCGTTCTTGAGCGCGGCGATGCGGCGGATGTCCAGCCGCTGGGTGGCGTAAAATTTGAGGGCGTTGCCGCCGGTGGTCGTTTCCGGGTTGCCGAACATGACGCCGATCTTCATGCGTATCTGATTGATGAAGATGACGGCGGTCATGGATTTGGCGATTGCGGCCGTAAGTTTGCGCAGGGCCTGGGACATCAGGCGCGCCTGGAGCCCCACATGGGCGTCGCCCATTTCGCCCTCGATCTCGGCACGCGGCACCAGGGCGGCCACCGAGTCGACGACCAGAACATCCACCGCCCCGCTGCGCACCAGTATTTCAGCGATTTCCAGGGCCTGCTCACCGGTATCCGGCTGGGAAATAAGCAGTTCATCGGTACTGACGCCCAAGCGGCGGGCGTAAGTCACGTCCAGGGCGTGCTCGGCGTCTATGAAGGCGGCCACACCGCCCATCTTCTGGGCTTCGGCGATGACGTGCAAAGTCAGGGTGGTCTTGCCCGAAGATTCCGGCCCGAAAATCTCGATAACCCGGCCGCGTGGAATGCCGCCTACGCCCAGGGCCACATCCAGGGCCAGAGAGCCCGAGGGGATGATGGGAACGTCCTTAATCTTGCCGTCGGCCCCCAGCCTCATTATGGAGCCCTTGCCGAACTCTTTTTCGATCTGCGTTATGGCCGTGGCGATTGCTTTATCTTTGTCCGGCGATTTGCTCATGACTGTTCCTCCGTTTTTTTGCTCCCCAGGGGCAGGCGCTGCAAAGGGGTATAGACCGCCCCGGTCGGCCTGAGATCACTTTTGAATAAAACCACTTCTTCCGCCATGAATTCCAGCGGCTCCGGCTTCAGCCTGTCCAGTTCGGCCAGCAGTCCGGACCGGTTGCGCCCGGACCTGACCCGGCCCAGGGTCAGATGAGGCTTGAATGCCCGGCCTTCCGGCTCGAAGCCGAAACCGGCCGCGGCTTTCTCCACGCCGTGCTGCAAAGCGGCCAGAGCCTCCAGGTCCCCGGTCAGCCCCAGCCAGACCACCCTGGCCCTGGCCGGATTGGGAAAAACACCCGTGCCTTGCATGACCAGCCGCAGAGGAGAACTCGCTTCAACCTCACGGCCCACGGCCTCGGCCAGGGAGGGCAGGGTCTCTTCGGCCACGTCGCCCAGGAACTTCAACGTCAGGTGCACGGACTCCGTCCGGACCCACTTGACATCCGCCCCGGATTGTTTCAACCGCGCCTGCAGCCGGCCGATTTCGTCCCGAAAAGCTCCGGGCAGATCAATGGCGAAAAAGGAACGTATCATCAACCAGGTACCTATGCAACATATCCAGGGCCGTCTGGGCGGTTATACTGGTAATCTGCCCGCGCCGCCCCGAAAACTTGAATTTCCGGGCTCCAGCCCCCGCCGGACCGGCCAAAGCCAGAAAAACCGTGCCCACCGGCTTGTCCGGCGTGCCGCCCGTGGGACCGGCGATACCGGTCGAAGCCAGCCCGATATCCACGCCGCTGCGCTCGCGGACGCCCGAGGCCATGCGCACGGCCGTTTCGGCACTCACCGCCCCGAATTCCTCTATGATTTCGGCCGGTACGCCCAGCAGCTCCTGCTTGGCTTCATTGCTGTAAACCACCAGGCCCCGTTCAAAATAATCCGAGCTGCCCGAGACGGAAGTCAGGCGGTGGCTGATGAGGCCGCCGGTGCAGGATTCAGCCGTGGCCAGACGCAGGCCCCTGGCCTTGAGCAGAATTCCCACGGATTCCTCAAGCGTGGCCGCGTCTTTGGCCACTACGTAACGGCCCAGCCGCTTTTCCACCTCGGCTTCCAGACGGCCAAGCACGGACTCAGCCTGTTCCGCCGTGTCGGCCCAGACCGTCACGGCCACGTGGTTCTCCGGATAATTGGGGTAGAAACCGATCCGGGCCCCTTTCTCGCTTCCGGTAACGCCCTCCAGTATCTCCCCTATCCGGGCTTCCTGCAAGCCGAACACCTTGAACAGGCGCTGACGGACCACGGCCTTGTCCCGGTCCTTCCGCACAAGCAGAGGCAGGACCTTCCGTTCGGCCAGCAGACGGACCTCCTCGGGAATGCCTGGCAGAAAAAAAACGGGAACGTCGCCGTGATACAGGTAAAACCCGCAGGAGTCGCCCTTGGGATCGATGAGGCTGGCCCCTTCGGGCAGAAAGGCCATCTTCCGGAAAGACTCGGCCCAAGGCACGCCTCTGGTCCGGAGCGAATTGCGGATGGAGGCCAGATATTCTTCATCCAGCACCAGGGGCAGCCCGGCGAAATCGGCCGCAACCCGGACGGTTATGTCGTCCTCGGTCGGTCCGAGACCTCCACAGACGATGACAAACTGGGAGCGGTCAACGGCCCTGGCCAGAACTCCGGAAATGGCTTCCGGGTCGTCGCCCACGGAGGAGATGGCGGTGATCTTTATCCCGAAGGAAGAAAGCCTGCCGGAAAGGAAATGCGCGTTGAGGTCGCAGACCCTTCCGGTAATCAGTTCGTCTCCTATGGTGATTATCTCGCCCCGCATAACTCCTACCAGACCGTCCCGCCCAGACCGGGCCAGAAATAGATGAGACACTGCAGGACCAGCGCGCCGTAAATCCCGGCCGCCACATCGTCCATGACCACCCCGGCTCCGCCGTGCATGTTCCTGTCCAGATTCCGGCAGGGCCAGGGTTTGAGCACATCGAAAAAACGGAAGAGCAGAAAGCCCAGAATTATCGTAATCAGGCCCGGAGCCGTCCCAATCATGGTCACGGCGAACCCTACAACCTCGTCTATGACGATACGCCCGTCGTCCTTACGGCCGTAAATCTTTTCCGCCCGCCCGGCCAGAAACATGGCGGCCAGGGTGAACAGAACAAGAATGGCCAGGTAACCCGGAAGCGGCAACAGGCTCAGGCCCAGGTAGACAGGGATGCCGGCCAGGGTGCCGAAGGTCCCCGGAGCCACGGGTATGAGCCCCAGGCCGGCCCCGGAGGACAAAAATACGACCAGAGCTTCCCCCGGTGATCTGCCTGCGCCGAATGAGATGATTTACTCCTGAAACCGACCCTAAAAAATCTTTTCCCGGCGCGGCCGTCCAGGTGCGCCGGGGACGGCTATAACCTATATTTTATTGACCGATTTTGTCAAGCCCAACCGGGGGTAATTGCAGGGTAATAACAGGCATGAGCGGACAGGGGCGCCCCCGCCTTATTTGTTCTTCGCGACAGGGCAGGCCGCGTTTTTTTTCAGAAAACAGAAATGCACTATCCAGACCGCCAGTCCGATCAGGCCCAGGGCGGCGAAGACAATCAGTTCGTATTTTTTGACTTCGCCCAGGAACACTTCGAGAATGTTGCCGAAAAGATACCCCCCCGCGCCGACGGCCACCGACCAGACCAGGGCGCCGGCGGCGTTGAGGAGCATAAACTTCCTGGCCGGAACATCACTCATGCCCAGGGCGAAGGGCGAGACGGTCCGCAGTCCGTAAAGGAAACGGAAACCGAGAATGAACGGCGTGTGATAGCGGCTCACCAGCCGGTCGACCCTGGCCGCCCGTTCCTGCCAGGCCGGGCGCCGGGCCAGAATCCATGAACTGTGCCTGCGGCCCAGGTAAAAAAAGAGCTGGTCCCCGGCGAGACTCCCGCAGAAAGCGGCCAGAACGACCCAGGGCAGGTGCAGGTATCCGCGGTGGGCGGCGAACCCGGCCAGCACCAGGACCGTTTCGCCTTCCAGAAACGTGCCCAGCAGAACAGCCGCGTAGCCGTATGTCTCGATGATTGATTGCAGCAAGGTGTGGCACCCGCTTCAGGGTATGAAAGAGTTTTATTCCGGTCCCGGTCAGTCCATGAATCTGGCTATGCGGGCGTTTTTCTTTTTCAATTCGGCTATATGGCTATCGTAGCGGTGAATCCTGAAAACCGCCCGCATAACGAGATAAGTTCCCAGAACGGCCAGCAGGACACATAACAGCAGCAAGGGGGCCAGCAGATGGATAACCGCGAAAATGTCGTAGTATTTGGATGTGGCGATAAGGAAGCTCACCACCGACAGAGGCAAGACAAAGACGGTTATGCCGGAACGCAGGGCGGCCAGGGAAGTCCGTTTCTCGGCCAGAAGAAGCTGGATCTCGTTGATAAGCAAAGGCTCGTTATCTTTTTTATCTTCCGGCAAAGCCCGGCCCCTTTCGGCGATTCTCCACTTGCCCCCCATAGGTCCTGGCGGGCGGATAATTTTACTCTTAATTGATTATGCAGCAACAAGCCCTGTCCGTGCAACAGGGCTTCAGACTGTTGACAAACCCCTTTGTTGTCTTTATCAGGCTGACCTGCACCCCCAAAGCCGATTTTCCGGTTTCCCCTTATTCTTAGGCGAACATGGATGTTCGCCCCCCGGCGAAGGGCACGGATGCCCGTTCGACGGGTTAAAAAAGGCCGGGGGTTCCAAGGGGACGCGGCCGCTTGGGCGTCCCCTTGGTCTGGGCGGGAAAGACTGGCCGAAGTCATCGCACCTTGCGGCAGGGGCGAAGCACCCCGCCTGCATAGTTGCTTTCGGAGCCTTTTTCTCTTTCAACGGCATAGGGAACCACTTTGTCAACAAGCCAAGCCCTTTCCGTGCAACAGGGCTTGTCCATTCGCGGATCATCCGAGAACAGACGTTTCCCCCAAAAAAACGGACGGCCCCTTCCTTGCCCAGTCCATCCCGATTATTCATCCCGGGATGGAAAGCTTTCAGCCGGTAATAGTCTTGTCGGAATAATCTTCCGGCCGGAAGCCTAATGGCGCTTCGGAAGCGATCTTCATCGCCCGGCCGTTCACAGGGTGTTCGAACTCCAGCGAGAGGGCGTGCAACATCATGCGTTCGGCTGGAATACCGCCGTAAGCCTCGTCCCCGATAATAGGCATTCCGCAGGCCTTGAGGTGGAGCCTGATCTGGTGAGTGCGCCCGGTCAGGGGGCGGGCCTGGATCAGGGTCCGGCCCTGCCCGGAGGCCAGGACCCGGAAAGCGGTCCGGGCCGGTTTGCCTTGTCCGTCCTCGGGACAGTAGTATTCGCCTTTGCGTTTGGCGATGGGCTGATCCACTTCCCATTCTTCCCGCTCGGGCTCCCCCTGGACCACGGCCAGGTAGGTCTTGCCGATGCCCCTCTGGCTGAAGAGGCGGCTGATGCTCTGATTGGCCCTCTGACTTACGGAAAAGACCATGACGCCGGAAGTCAGGCGGTCCAGGCGGTGGTGCAGGGCCAGATAGGCTTCTGGTCCCAGAAAACGCTGGAGCGCGCCGAAGAGATGATTATATCCGTCGTAGGGGGTCTGCTGGCAGGGTATGCCCGGCTCCTTGTCGTAGGCCAGCAGGACTTCGTCCCGGAAAATTATCCGGGCCGGATCGGCTTCATAAAACCGGACCGGACCGTAGGCCGGCACCTGCATGGCGATATAGTCGCCCGGCGCCAGCACGCGGGACTGCTTGCGGCAGACCTTGCCCCGGACCCAGACGGAGCCGAAATCTATCAGATCCCGGACCTTACCCCGGGACAGCCCGGAGGCCTCCGCAGTAAACTTGTCCAGGCGGTCTTCGGAGTCGTTGGGTCCGACCGTGAAAATCATGTTGCGGCCGGCCAGGTGTTTCAGGGCCGGATCGGAAGGCGGAAAATCAACCATGTTTTTGTCTTGAACGCCTGCGGCCGCTTGATTCCGGACACGGCGCGGCGGTTTGGAAATGTTTTTAAGTCAAGCACGCTCTCCATCCGGCCTTTTTCCGGTCAGGATGGAGAGCGTTGGTGAATTTTACAGGAAACGGCCCGCCAGGGTCACCATTGCAGGAGCGCCGCGCCCCAGGTGAATCCTCCGCCGAAAGCGGCCGTCAGGACCAGATCTCCGTCCTTGATCCGGCCGGACCGCAGGGCTTCATCCAGAGCCACCGGGATGCTGGCCGTGGAAGTATTACCGTACTTGTCCAGAGTCACGACCACCTTTTCCACCGGTATGCCCAACCGGTCGATCACGGCTTCCATGATGCGGAGATTGGCCTGATGGGGAATGAAGACATCCACGTCCTCGGGCCGGTGGCCGGTGTCGCTGAGGACCTGCCAACACATCTCTTCCATGGCCGGCACAGCCAGCTTGAAGACCTTGTTGCCTTCCATCTGGATAAACTGGAGCTTCTTGTCCACCGTCTCGTGGGTGGGCGGATGCATGGACCCGCCGCCGACAATAGTCAGAGACTCCCATTCCGAGCCATCGGCCCCGATGCAGGAAGCCAGGAGCCCTTGGCCGTTGTCCGCGCCGGTGACGATGACCGCTCCGGCCCCATCGCCGAACAGGACGCAGGTGGAACGGTCTTCCCAGTTGACGCGTGAAGAAAGCACTTCCGCGCCTACGACCATTATATTGAAATAGGGGTTGGTCTTGATGAAAGCGTCGGCCACGACCAGGCCGTAGACCCAGCCGGTGCAGCCGGCGACCACGTCGAAAGCGCGGGCCTTGCGGGCCCCCAAGCGGCCCTGAAGCAGACAGGCCGCGGAAGGTACGGGCATATCCGGGGTCTGGGTGGCCACAATGATCATATCCAGATCATCCGGAGTCAGCCCGGCGGCTTCCAGAGCGGACTCAGCGGCCTTCAGCCCGAAAGTTACCGTGGATTCCCCGGCGGAAGCCAGGCGGCGCTCGCGGATGCCGGTCCGCTGGGCGATCCACTCGTCGTTGGTATCAACAATTTTTTCCAGATCGAAATTAGTCAGAACCCGATCCGGGATGCCCGAACCGGTCCCAATGATTCGGGTACGCACCCGATGAGTATTGTTTCCTGCCGATTTCATCTTCCCTGTTTCCTGACCTAGGCACTAATAAAGGCCGGCTAGTCGCACCGGCCCATCTTGCCCAGTTCCCTTTTATTCGCTACCACTCCAGAAGTATGGCCCCCCAGGTGAATCCTCCGCCAAAGGACATCATGAGCACCAGGTCGCCTTTTTTAATCCGCCCGTCGCCGACGGCTTCGTTCAGGGCCACCGGGATGCTGGCCGTGGAAGTATTACCGTACTTGTCCAGCGTAATTATTACTTTTTCCACGGGAATACCCAGGCGGTCGACAACGGCTTCCAATATGCGCAAGTTGGCCTGGTGAGGCACTATCCAGTCTATCTGGTCCGGGGAGACCCCGGCGTCGGCCATGACGTCCCAGGCCACCCTCTCCATGTTCGGCACGGCCAGTTTGAAGACTTTATTGCCTTCCATGCGGATGAACTGAAGCCTCTTGTCCACCATCTCATGGGTGGGCGGATGCATGGACCCGCCGCCGATGACGCAGAGGGCCTCCCATTCCGCGCCGTCCGCTTCGATGCAGGTGGAAAGTATGCCCCGCCTCTTGTCCGAGCCGGTGATTATGGCCGCACCGGCTCCGTCGCCGAACAGGACGCAGGTGGCACGGTCCTCCCAGTCCACGCGGCTGGAGATTATCTCCGCTCCGACGACCAGTATCTTGAAATGGGGATTGACCTTTATAAAGGTATCGGCCACGACCATGCCGTAGAGCCAGCCGGTGCAGCCGGCCGTCACGTCGAAAGCACGGGCGTTTCTGGCCCCCAGGCGGCCTTGCAACAGGCAAGCCGCCGAGGGAACGACCATATCGGGGCTTTGGGTGCCCACGATTATCATATCCAGATCTTCAGGTTCGAGACCGGCGTCGGCCAAGGCGGACCGGCTGGCCCTCTCGCCGAATGTCACCAGGGATTCCCCTTCGCCGGCCAGCCGGCGCTCTCTGATGCCGGTCCTCTGAAGAATCCATTCGTTATTGGTGTCGACTATCTTTTCCAGGTCGAAATTGGTCAAGACCTTTTCCGGCATGCTCGATCCGGTGCCGATAATCACTGAATAAACGCCATGGCCCTTGTAACCTGTCATTCTGCAAATCCATATTAATTAGTAACTTCGGCCAATAACGCCGAAGCTGTTCCCCGCCTCATGAAACGGTGAACGTTAGACATACCACAGATGAAGAATAAATGCACCCCCGGCCCGGTTTTCAACTCCAGGCCGTTGTTTTCTCGGACTTGCGCCTTTTTTCAATCCCCGCCCACAAGACGGCGTCAGCTTTCTTCAACATCGGAGTTACCGTTCCCGTCGTCATCGAGAGCGGCTTCGCCATTGATATTGAAGACCCGGCGGGCCAGATCGAGGTAAAAATCCTTCTTGTCACGCATGCTGACGTGTTTGATGAACATAATGGGGTCATGCAGAATCTTGTGGGCCAGGGACTGGGTCATAACATCCAGAGCCTCGACCTGTTCAGTTGACAGGGGGCCGATCTTGGCCAGAGTCTTCTCCAGCTCGCTCCGCCGGATTTCATCCACTTTGCGGTTGAGGTCGACAATGGTGGGGACCGTATCGAGAATCTTCAGCCAGGACATGAACTTGATTGTTTCTTCCTCAACGATGCGTTCCGCCCGCACGGCCTCTTCGGCCCGGGCAGCCCGGTTCTCCTCAATCACGCCCTGCAGGTCGTCAATGTCGTAAACATAAACGTTTTCCAGCCGGTTGACGCCGGGGTCCACATCGCGGGGCACGGCAATATCCACAAAGAACAGCGGCCGGTGTTTGCGAGCGCGCAGGACCGACCGGACCATGGCCGTATCCACGACCACTTCCGCTGCCCCGGTGGAGGAAATCACGATATCCGCTTCGGCCAGGCAGGCCGGTATCTCTTCCAGGGAAACCGCACGGCCGTCCCAGCGCTGGGCCAGGTTCAGGGCCCGCTTCAAGGTCCTGTTGGCCACGGTTATCTCGGAGGCCCCGTGGGAAATCAGGTGTTCAGCCGCCAGTTCCGCCATTTCGCCCGCGCCGATCAGCAGGACCTTGCGGCCGCGCAGGTCGCCGAAAATCTTGCGGGCCATCTCCACAGCCGCATAACTGATGGAAACGGCGTGACTGGCTATACCGGTCTCCGTCCTGACCCTCTTGGCCACCGAAAAACTCTTGTGGACAAGTTTGTTCAGAATGGCCCCGGTGCCCCGGTTTTCCACGGCCTGGCGGAAGGCCGTCTTGAGCTGGCCCAGTATCTGAGGTTCTCCAACCACCATGCTGTCCAGGCTGGAGGCCACGCGGAAGAAATGCCGGACCCCTTCCTCCTGGCTCAGAATATACAGGCAACCCTTGAAATCGTTGGTTGACAAACCTTGAACCCTGGCCAGAAAAGAAGTTACTTCCTCGGTTGCCTTTTCCTCGTCCCGGGTGGTGACCACGAATTCGACACGATTGCACGTGGAAACGTATATGGCCTCCTGGACCGAGGGCAAATCCTTGATGTCCCGGTAAGCCTCCTCCGGGGTACAGGAATCCAGGGCCAGTTTCTCCCTGATTTCCACGGGCGCGGTGCGATGATTGAGACCTAAAAGGAGAATGGTCATGGAGTCTGCATCCGCTGGAGGCTTTCAAAGCTGTGGTATCCCGGGAGCCACAGGCTGACGCCGACAAAGGTGAAAACAAGCAGGGAAAAACCGATAATGGCCATAATGGCCGCCCGGCGGCCGCGCCAGCCCACGGTCAGCCGCTGGTGCAGCAGGGCCGCGTAGACCAGCCAGAGAATCAGGCTCCAGACCTCTTTGGGGTCCCAGCGCCAGTACCGGCCCAGGGTGGCCTGAGCGTAGCCCATGCCGGTGACGATGCCCAGGGTCATCAAGGCGAAGCCCAGGGACAGGCAATAATAGTTGAGGCTGTCCAGGACGTTCAGAGAGGGCAGACGGCGGTAGATATGGCCGGGCCTCTTGGCTTTTATCTGTCTCTCCTGAAGCAGGTACATGGCTCCGGCGGCAAAAGCCAGAGCGAAGAAAGAGTACCCGGAAAAGACCGTGCCCAGGTGGAAGGTCAGCCACAGGCTGCGGAAAACCGGCGTGACCGTGAGAGGCTGTGTCGGCAGCAGGGACGCAAGAAGAACCAGGACCAGGGCCAGAGGGGCCACGAAGACGCCTAGGATCAACTGGCGGAAACGCCAGTAAAGAACCAGGTATATCCCTGCCAAGACCCAGCCAAAGAAACCGAAGGCCTCGGTCATGTTCAGAATCGGCAACTGCCCGTGATCCAGAGTCCTCAAGGCCAGCGAAACAGCCTGCAGGGTGAAGCCCAGCCCCAGCAGCCAGTTGCCCCCGACCGCCGCCTTGCGGTTCTGTCTGACCAGAAAGACCAGATAGGCGGCCACGCTGAGGAAATAGGCGAACAGGGCCAGGCGGAGAAATAGAACTCCGGTCATTTTTCAGCTCTCCGGTTTCGGATCAAACCCGATTTCGGCCAGAGTGAAGCCAGCGCCCAGAATGTCGGTCAACAGCTCGTCAACCCGGTGCAGATCCCCCCTGGAAAGAACATCCAGCAGATCGGAATCCACCATCCGGCAGAACAGCTCCTTGTTGCGGCCGGAAGCCCCCCCGGCGGCCAGAACCCTGGAACGGACCAGTCCCATGAGCCGCAGAAAATCGGCGTATTCCGGTCCGAATTCCTTTTCCAGCCTGGCTCTGATGCTGGCGGCCATGGCCGGGCTGCGTCCGCTGGTGGAAACGGCAATGGTCAGATCGCCGCGGCGGATGGAGGCCGGCACGATGAAAGTGCAGAACTCGGGCTGGTCGGCCGCATTGACCCAGATGCCACGCTCCTGAGCCTCCCGGCTGACCCGGCCGTTCAGGGCCGTGTCGTCCGTGGCCGCGAAGACCAGGGCCGCGCCGTCCAGATGGGCGGTTTCATAATCCGGTCCCAGATATCCGACCCGGCCCGCCTCGATCAGCCCGGTCAGAACCGGCGTGACTTCCCGGCTGACCAGATCCACTTCCGCATCCCGGTCCAGAAGGCTCAACACCTTGCGTTCACCGACTTCACCGCCTCCTACCACCAGGCAGCGGCGCTGACGAATGTCCACAAATATCGGCAGATAACTCAATTCTTCCCCCATCGTCGACTTTGGACAAAACATAGCAACAGGCCCGGCGTATGGCAACCTTTTTCGCAAAATAACAGCCGGATACGGGACAAGGACCGCCTGGTCCGGCCAGGGCCTCCGATTCTCATTCAGCCGTAATATCAGGAGATTTTCACCGCATTTCCCCCGGCTCCACCTCCGGTTCCCGGCCGGTTTCATTTCTGGCCAGGGACCGGCGTTTCGTGTTACAAAAAAGAAAGGACTGATTTTTGCCAACACCCGGAGGTATCGGAAGCCATGAGACCGGTTTGCATAATTATCCGCGACGGTTGGGGATATAACGAGAAGACGGAAGGCAACGCCGTGGCCGCCGCACGGACCACGAACATGGACGCCTATAAACAAAAATATCCCTGGACCCTGCTCGACGCTTCCGGTGAGCCGGTCGGACTCCCGGACGGGTACCAGGGTTCCAGCGAAGTCGGCCATCTGAACATGGGGGCGGGCCGCATCGTCATCCAGGAACTCAAAAGGATTGACGACGGTCTGGCCGACGGCTCCTTCTTCCAGGTCGACAAATGGCGCAACCTGGTGAACAACTGGCGGAACAACAACAGCCGCCTGCACCTTCTGGGCCTCCTTCAGGACGAAGGCGTTCACGCTCACCAGGAGCACCTTTTCAAGATCATGCGCCGGGCCAGGGAAGAGTTTCCTGAAGGCGAGATCATTATCCATCCTTTCCTGGACGGCCGGGACACTCCTCCCCGCTCGACCCTGGAATACATGGCCAGACTGAGGCTGGTCATGGCTGAAGTCGGGGGCTGCCGCATCGGGACGATCATGGGCCGCTACTACGGCATGGACCGTTCCCGCAACTGGGACCTGACCGACGAAGCTTACCATTGCCTGGTATCGGCCGAAGGCCGTCCGGCGGCCGAGGCCGAGGCGGCGGTTCGGGCCTCTTACGAACAGGACCGGACCCCGGACCATCTGGAAATGTTCGACGAGTACATCCCGCCCCATGTCATCGGCGGCTATACGGGCATGGTTGACGGCGACTGCGTGGTCCACACCAATTTCCGGCAGGACCGGGCCATACAGTTGTCCATGGCCTTTGTGGAAGACGATTATCCGGGAAACAGGAAGACCCGCCCGGCGGTGACCTATCTGGGCCTCACCCGGTACTACAACGAATTCAAGGAATACATGCTCGGCCCCATGGACGAGGCCGGCGGCATGGAGATGCTGCTGGGCGAAGTAGTCTCCGGGGCCGGCCTGCGCCAGCTCCGCCTGGCCGAAACCCAGAAATTCCGCCATGTGACCAGCTTCTTCAACGGCAAATCCACCGTGCCTTATCCCGGCGAGGACCAGGTGGAGGTCAAGGGCCGCTTCGACCCGGCCACTTTCGCCAGTCATCCGGAGATGGAGGCCTACCAGGTTACTGAAGAGGTCCTCGGAAGGCTGGAGGGCAATCCGTACGGACTGGTAGTCATAAACTACGCCAATTGCGACATGGTCGGCCACACCGGGGTCTTCGACGCCGCCCGCCGAGCCGTGGAAGTGGTGGACGAATGCGTGGGCCGGGTGGTCGAAAGGCTGCTGGAGCTGGATTTTCACATCTTCATCACCGCCGACCACGGCAACGCCGAGGAAATGATCGACCCGGCCACGGGACTGGTCAAAACCAGCCACACCCTGTTTCCGGTGGAATGCATCTACGTGGCCCAGGACTCGCCGGGCCGGAAACTGATACCCCGGGGCAAACTCTCCGATCTGGCCCCCACCGCCCTGAAACTCCTGGGCCTGGATATTCCCGGCGAAATGACCGCCGATCTGCTGCTGCGGGACTGAATCAGGAAAAAGACGGGCCATAAAAAATGGAATATCTGAAGCGCCTTGACGCACTGAAGCCTCTGTTGGCCTCGGCCGACCATGTGGATGTGAAAACAGCCGTCAGCAGCGTGAGCCTGCCCGAGTTCGTCGCCGGGCTGCTGAGCTATCAGCCGGGCTGGGTGCGGTTTCTGCTTGGCGTGCGCTGGGGCTTGGTCCGGCTGCTGGGCATGAAACAGGAAGGGGTTCCCGGAGCGGCAAGGTATCGGCCGGAGGATGTGCCAGCCGCTCCCGGCGGGAGTATTGGCATCTGGACGGTCCGCCTGACCGGAGATGGACTCTGGGCGGCGGAGACTCCCACGGAAAAACACCTTGCCGCCCACATGGCTATCGCCGCCGAACCTCTGGCCGAAGGCCGGTATCGGTATCACGTGGGCACCCTGGTTCATTACCGGCACTGGACAGGACCAGTCTATTTCAATATAATCAGACCATTCCATCACCTGATAGTCAGGCTGGCCGTCAATAGCGCCTCCAAAGGCCTTTAATCTCTTCTTGTTTCAACCCTGACGAGGAGGTTTGTCCCATGGTCAACCGTGAGCTCCTTTCGCCTTGCGGTCTCTATTGCGGAGTCTGCGGCATCCTCATCGCCCACCAGGAAGGGAACGAAAAATTCAAGGAAAAGCTGGCCCCGGTCTATGGCTGCCAGCCGGAAGACATCGCTTGCCGGGGTTGTCTGTCGGACGAAACTTTTCTCATGTGCCGGAGCTGCCCCATCCGCGACTGCACCAGCGGCAAGGGCTACGACGGTTGTCACCAGTGCGCTGAATTCCCTTGTTCCTTTATTGACAATTTTCCGATTCCCGTGGGGAAAAAAGTCATTCTGAGGGCCATTCCCGCCTGGCGGGAGCTGGGGACGGAAAAATTCGCCGAGGCGGAAGAAAACCGCTATGTCTGTCCCCACTGCGGGTATAAACTGTTCAGAGGAGCCAAGCGCTGCCGCTCCTGCCGCGAATCCGTGGAACTGGATTGATTCCGGCCGCCCCGGAAGGCCGTTGCACAACCGGGGCGGGGAAGAAAGGGGTGTCCCATGTTTTCCCGGAAACTGCTGGCGCCTTGCGGCCTGTATTGCGGAATCTGCCCTGTTTATACGGCCAGCCGCGAAGAAGATCCCCGGTCAAGGAGACGCCTGGCCGAGTGTCTGGGCTGCGCCCCGGAAGACCTGGCCTGTGACGGATGCCTGTCCGACAATCCTTCGCCTATGTGCCGGAATTGCCGCCTGCGGGACTGCGCCGTCAGCCGTGGCCTCTCCGGTTGCCACCTCTGCCCGGACTTCCCCTGCTCAATAATCAATGAACAGCCGCTGCTGGTGGCCAGGACCGTGGTCGTCAAGGCCCTGAACGAATGGCGCGAACTGGGCGACGAGGCCTGGGCCATGAAATGGACCCGCGAAGAAGCCATCCGCTGCCTCTGCCCTTATTGCGGGTACGCCCTGCTCCGCGGCGCCAGGCACTGCTGGTGCTGCAATAAACCGCAGCCGGACTGAGCTGGCTGGCGGCGCGGCTTGCGCCATGGACCAGCGGAAAACCCCGGAACGCTCCGGGGTCTTCCTTTGTCCGGCCGTTCTTACGAATCAGTAAACCAGCTTCTTTTTGACCAGCTCCACATCCTTGACAAAAATACAGCCTTTCCCGCTGGAAATGATGTTCAGTTTGTAAAAGATCGGAGCTTCGCCGCCGTAAACCCGGAAAGACAGCTCACAGACAGTCCAGTCACTGGTTCTGCGGAGCACTTGGTCAGCATCGCGGACCGTCTCTTCTTCACCATCCAGGTATTCACAGCGCATTTCGGGAAAAACCCAGCCGTCCAGAAAATTGCTCTTGACCTTCAAGCGAAACGTGACTTCACAATCCTGCAAGCCCGGACAGGAAACCTTGAAAAAAGGCGTCCGCTGGTTGCGGTCCGGGGACAATACCCACATATGATTGACAATATCAACTTTTCCCGCAGCCAGAACAGGCCGCCGGGTATCGAATCTCCTGATGACTATTTCACTGTTCTCTGTGCAGGGCACGGTGAAAAGGTCGACCAGATCGTCAAAAACCTGGGACAGATCAAAAAAACGGGCTGTCTTGAGCAGAGACGGGGGGATGATATTCCCGGCTCTCCAGCCCTTGCTGCCATTATCTTGTGAAGTGGGATACATTTCCCACGTGCCTCCTTTTAACACTTAGGTATATTTAAAAAATACGGTTGCCCCGTACTCTGTGAATCCTGGAGCCGTAAAATGAAGGATAGTTATGTGGCTTATTTGGATTTAGAAAGGCAGTTGGTCAGTCTGGCGGATTTCCTTCGCTACTCTCTATGACGATACTTTCAGCAGCCTGGTTCGGTGTGCCGGAAACGGGTTCCCGCTCTCGAAACCTGCGCTCTCTTTTTATAATTTTAGAGCCGCGCCGGTCAAAAATCAAGTGGATATATTCGACCGATTCATCCGTTTGCTCCCCTTCCGGCAAAGCTCCGTCGGCCAGTTGAGATTCCCTGAAACAAACCATCCGCGAACCTTCGGCCCCTTCTTCGACGATGCGCCCGGTTTCCTGGTCCACGGCGGCGAAAACGACTCCCGGTGGAGGGATGAACTCCGAGGGCGGTTGATTTTCCAAGGCCTTTTCCATGAAATACAGAAAAACCGGGGCGGCGGCACGCCCCCCGGTCTCTTTGTCGCCGAGACCCTCGCGCAGATCCTTGCCCACCCAGACGCCGGCGGCCAGTTCCGGAGTGAAGCCCACGAACCAGGCGTCGGCCAGTTCGCTGGTCGTGCCGGTCTTGCCGGCCACCGGGCGGTTGAGACGCTTAACCGCCGCTCCAGTGCCGTGTTCGACCACGTTGCGCAGCATATCCAGGACAACGTAGGAGACATCCGGCGCCAGCACCCTGATCCGGCGAGGTTTGACCTCCAGCAGTATTCTGCCGTCCCGGTCCTCGATACGCCTGACGAAGGTCGGGTCCACCCGGACGCCGGAACGGGCGAAAATAGACAGGGCGGAAGTCATTTCCAGCAGGGTTACCTCCGACGTGCCCAGAGCCAGGGAGAGATGGCTTCCGAGTGGGGATTCAATTCCCAGATTCTGAGCCAGCCGGGTGACCTTGGGCAGGCCGACCGTTTCCAGCAAACGGACGGCGACCACGTTACGGGAGCGAACCAGCCCCTCGAAGAGGGTTGTCGGGCCTTCATAGCGGCGGTCATAATTGTTTGGGCTCCAGACTTTTCCGCCCATATTATATTCCACCGGCTCGTCCATAATCATGTCTGCGGGTGAAAAACCTCCGGACATGGCCGCCGCGTAGATGATCGGCTTAAAAGCCGAACCGGGCTGGCGGCGGGACTGAACGGCCCTGTTGAATTCACTGGACGAATAATCCCGGCCGCCGACCATGGCCTTGACCTGGCCGGAGGGCAGGTCCGTACAGACCAGGGCGGCCTGCACATCGTCCATGTTTTCTTCCCTGGGGTGACGTTCGGCCAACTCAGCCAGGCCGCGCCTTATAGCCTCCCTGGCCGCCGCCTGCAATTCCAGATCGACGGTGGTGTAAATCTTCAACCCGTCCTCATACAGGCGATCTTCACCCAGGGTTTCAACTATATAGCGCCGGACGTGTTCGGTAAAAAACGGGGCCTCGAAAACCGGTTCCTTTTTCATACCGAACAGCAGTTCCTGACCGGCCGCCCGGGCAGCCTCGGCGGGCGAAATGAAACCGGCCTCTTTCATCAGGCGGAGGACGTTTCTCTGGCGGCGGACGGCTCTATCCTTGTCCTGAAACGGATTGAACGCGCTGGGCGCCTTGACCAGTCCGGCAATCAGTGCGCCTTCAGCCAAGGTCAGTTCCTCCACGTGTTTGCCGAAATAAACCCGTGCGGCCGCTTCCACGCCGTAGGCCCCCGCACCGAAATAGATATGGTTCAGATAAAGATAAAGAATCTCGTCCTTGCTCAGATTCTTTTCCAGACGCCAGGCCAGGATTATTTCGCGGATTTTCCGGCTGTAGCTTCTTTCAGGCGTCAACAGAAAAGCCCTGGTTATCTGCTGGGTTATGGTGCTGCCGCCCTGGACGATGCGCCCGGCTTGGTAGTTGCGCAGCATGGCTCGGGCCATGCCAAGAAAATCCATGCCGGGGTGATGGTAGAAATTGGCGTCTTCGGCGGCCAGAAAAGCCTTGACCACATGACCGGGCACACGGGAGAGCGGCGTCACGTAACGCCTTTCCCTGAAAAACTCGCCGATAACCTGGCCATCGTCGGAGTAGAACGTGGAGACTGTCTTGGGGCGGTAGTCCTTCAGTGAATTGACCGGCGGGAGATCCTGGGCGAAATGATGGTAGATCACCATTGCGCCAACCGCAGATGACAAAACCAGAAAAAAGACCGCGGACAAAAAGACGGCCGTCAGGCGGAACAAAACACCCTTGCCGTTCAAGCAGCGGACGGATCTGTCTTTATTGTGTTTTAATCTGAACATTTTCATCCCGGTGGCCTGCCGGACAGCGGCTTTTTCGGACGAAGAAAACCTTCGTTCCTCCACCCGGATTCAATTGTCGTTCAGGAAGGAGAAAAGATCAAGCATTCATAATAATTGGAAAGGCAAACTTCCCCGGACTTCCGGAGCGCCGGGCGTTCAGACAGACCCTGTTCTTCTGATAATCTCCTCGACCACGGCCTCCGGAGTCCGGCCGCTGGTCTGTACGCACAAGTCGGCGTATTTTTCGTAAAGCGGCTGACGCAAATCGAACAGTTCTTCAATGGTCTGCCCGGCTTCAACGGCTATGCCCCGGCTGTTGACAGACTCGCGCATGCGGTCCGACAGCTCTTCCAGCGGGGCCATAAGCCAGATGACCAGGCCCTGGGAACGCAGATTGGCCATGCCTGTTTCCGAGTAGACAACGCTTCCGCCGGTTGAGACAATATGGCCGTTGAACCGCAACTGGCTGATAACGGTTTCTTCCTTATGGTTGAAAACCGGCAGACCTTCATGGTCGATGATATCCTGCAGGCGGCGGCCGTATTTTTCTTCAATGGCCGCGTCGGTGTCCATGAAAGGCATGGAGAGTCTTTCCGACAACAGCCTGCCTGCCGTGCTTTTGCCGGCTCCGGGCATACCGATGAGAATAATGCTTCGTTTTTCCACCAAGGGCATCTTGCTTACACTACTTATTTTTTCAGGTTGAAAATAATCCCCGTCAGCCGCCGATCAGGCTCATGCCCCTTGAATCGGCGGAATGGGCGTCCTGATCCAGTAAATGGCGGCCCGGTTTGTTGTTGACCGCTTCCTTGAGCAGGCCTTTCAACTCCTCAATTGTGGCGCCGTCGCGCAAAGGTCCCCTCAAATCCATCTCGCGGTTGGAAAGTAGACATAATCTGAGTTTACCGTCGGCGGTCAGACGGAGACGGTTGCAGGTCTCGCAAAAATGATCCGTAACCGGACTGATGAAACCAAGAGTACCAACAGCTCCCGGCAAGGTATAGACCCGGGCCGGGCCGTCGGAATCAAGGTGCGATTTGGATATGAGTTCGCCGAGAGGACGGATTCTATCCTTGATTTCCTGAACCGAAACTACCCGTTCCCGGGACCAGAAATCCACTCGGCCCAGGGGCATGAATTCAATGAAGCGCAGCTCTATGGGCAGGTTTTCGATCAGGCGGGCGAAACTCATCAGTTCATGGTCGTTGGTTCCCCTGATGATAACGACATTGACCTTGACCTTGTCAAAACCCGTTTCCAGGGCCTTCTGAATTCCTCGCCAGACACTTTCGAACTCGTCCCGCCCGGTTATCTGGCGAAAAGTCTCCCGGTTCAGCGAATCAAGGCTGATGTTCACCCTTTTTATGCCTGCGGTGAGAAGTTCGGAAGCCTGGCCGGCCAGAAGCACCCCATTGGTGGTGAGCCTCAAGTCGAGAATGCCCGGTATCGAAACAATCTCCCTGATAAAATCAGGCAGTCCGCGGCGGACAAGCGGTTCACCGCCGGTAAGACGTATCTTGGTCATTCCTTCGGAAGCAGCCGCTGTGACAACCCGCAGGAATTCCTCATAGGTCAGAATGTCGTTATGATCGAGTTTGGCCACTCCATGCTCAGGCATACAGTAACGGCAGCGGAGATTACAGCGGTCGGTGACGGAAAGCCTGAGGTAGGTAATGTGACGCCGGAAGGGATCAATCAGCACGAAAAGCCTCTTTAGGGAGAGATTTATATCATCAAGGACAGAGTATACTGTTGCGCGGCCGGGGTGTCAATTAACGAACAAGCGGAAATTACGGTTTTCAGACCTGCAACTGAACAAAGAAACAGAGGGATTGTTCCCGATGTAAATATCCGGGGTCTCATTGTGAACAAAAAACAGGGCGCTTTTCACAGCTTGTATATATAATAAATATCGCCAGTCCCTTATGATGAAAATATGGTTAATTATTATTAATTTTAGTATGTTACAAAAATTTATAACATATAGGCAAGACGCCTCCCGTCCGTTTTTTTCGGATTATGGGCAGGGGCCAGCCCCGATGACGCACCAATATACCAACAGTCTATCAACAGCGTTGACCAGGAAAGAACCGTTCCTGTTGGCAGTTCTTCAATCTGCGGTGAGGATTACCTGTTCTCCTTCCAAGCCGGGCTTCACAGCCAATATTTTTGTTGCGAACCATTCCTTTTTATGCTAAGATTTTACATTTTAAAACATTGAATTATTTGTATTTTTTTGGGGTCACCGGACGTGAAGAAAATTTTAGATCAAGCCTTGGCCGGCCTGGAAAGCCAATTGGAACCGGAAGAGTTTCAACGATGGTTGCGGCCGCTGAAATACCGCTCCGGAACCGACAGAAATATTCGCATACAAGTACCTAACATCTTTTTCAAAAAGTGGATAACAGACCGTTATCTTCACAAAATAAGAGCTGCTGTCTGTGATTTGTGCGGACGGGACGTCACGCTGGAGCTGGTCTGCGGTCCGACTCAGGTCAGCGCGGGTGAAACATCAACAAAAGCCCCTGTTGAATCAATAAGCGGCGACCAGCCGCCCTTGGTATCATCCGGTATAAACGAAAAATACACTTTCAGCAATTTTGTCGTCGGCGCCTCCAACCAGTTGGCTCACGCGGCTTCCCTGGCTGTAGCCAACGCCACGGCGGTCTATAACCCGCTTTTCATTTACGGCGGTTCAGGCCTGGGCAAGACTCATATATTGAACGCCATCGGCAACCACCTGCTGAAGAACAACCCTAAAATGACCGTGGCTTACCGGACTTCCGAACAATTCACCAATGAATTGATCGAAGCTCTGCGTTCCGAGCATATGAGTGATTTCAGGCAGAAATACCGCAGCATAGACGCCCTGTTTATTGACGATATCCATTTTATCGGCGGCAAGGAGAGGACTCAGGAGGAATTCTTCTATACCTTCAACTCCTTATACGAAGCTGATAAACAGATAGTCCTGTCCAGCGACAAGATGCCCAAGGATATACCGGATCTGGAAGACCGCCTCCGGTCAAGATTCGAGGGCGGTCTCTTCGCCGACATAGCGCCTCCGGACCAGGAAACCAAGGTCGCCATTTTGTCCAGGAAGGCCGAGGAAGAAGGTATTCCCTTATCCAACGAGGTCGCTTTCTATCTTGCTTCGCAGCAGGAAACAAATATCAGGGTCCTGGAAGGATATCTGGCTCGCCTGGGGGCCTACGCTTCACTGCACAACGCCCCTGTCGAACTGGACATGGCCCAGAAAATACTGGGAATGTTCATTGAAGCAGATCAGAAACTTATAACAGTCGACCATATTCTCAAGGTTGCCGCCAGCTTCTTCAATGTGAAGGTAGCCGATCTTAAATCGGCCAAGAAGCAGAAGGCCGTGGCCGCTCCGCGTCAGGCGGCCATGTACATGGCCCGCCAGTTGACTCACATGTCCACCATCGAGATAGGGCAGCGTTTCGGAGGGCGTGACCATTCCACGGTTATCCATGCCGTAAAGAAGGTCACCACCCGGATGCAGCAGGATCACAGCTTCACACGGACCATCCAGGAACTGGAGAGAACTATACGCGACAGCGTGACCCGTCCCGATTATTCACAGGCTGGCTGATGATAGACGTTGAAAAAGTGTCAGCGGGAGAGACTGTGGGCGGAAAACGTGTTTGCACAAACGAACAATTTAGTTGGCATTCAGGACTTTGTTCATGGTAACTATATTTAATTTTTAATTAAAAGTTCTCTTTGAACAATTTCACAGGCCCTTACTATTAAGATTATTATTTAAGATTATTTATAACTGATTCTCGTTCATAACCCTTTAAGGAGGATGTTGGCCATGCTCGAAGTAAAAATGAAGAAGGAGGAGCTGCTGAAGGGAGTTTCCCAGACACAGTCCATCGCCGAGAAGCGTAGCTCCATGCCCATACTTTCCAATGTCCTTTTGGAAGTAATAGACGGACGCGTGGCCATAACAGCCACTGATCTGGAAATAAGTTTCAGGGGAACCTATGAAGCCGAAGTCATCGGAGATGGCCGGCTGACAGTACCAGCCCGCAAGCTGTATGAAATAGTCAGAGGAATGGCCGACGAGGACCTGGTCCTTAAAGAAACCGACAATTTCGGCTTGACCCTCAGCGGCAGCCGGTCCAACTTCCAGTTGCATGGCTTGTCTCCAGAGGATTTTCCACCCATGCCCGACTACGAAGAAGTGACCTATGTCGAAGCGGATGCCGACCTTATCCTCGATATGGTGGAAAAAACTATCTATTCTGTTTCGGTTGAAGAGACCAGGTATAATCTGGCCGGTGTCTTTATGGAAAAGTCCGATGTGGAAGGCCGTAAAGTCCTTAGGATGGTTTCCACGGATGGTCACAGGTTAAGCCTTATTGAAAAGGAAATACCCGAGTCCGGGTCTTTGAATCTGGACAAAGGAGTCATCATTTCCCGCAAGGGTGTTACGGAATTCCGCAAGCTGGCCGAGGAAGGCGGAACGTTGAAACTGGGTTTTTCCAGCAACAGCGCCGTGGTCAGGCGGGATAACACCGTCATGGTAATGAGGCTTCTGGAAGGCCGCTTCCCGGATTACAACCTGGTCATTCCCAAAAAGAACACCAAGTTAATGAAGGTCGGCCGCAAGGATTTCATGGAGATGCTCCGCCGGGTGTCAATCATGGGAACAGGGGTAGTCTTCAGTATCTCTCCGAAGGAACTGAAGCTGACCGCCGTCAATCCGGAGCTGGGCGAAGCCCACGAAACCATGCCTGTGGAATATGAAGATGAACAGATGGAGATAGGTTTCAACCCGAGATATTTCATTGAAGCGGCTTCGGCCCTCAACAGCGACCTGCTTACTATATCGTTTGATCAGCCCGGCAACCCCTGTGTTTTGACCGCCGAGGAGGATTCCGGATTCATCGGCGTTATCATGCCGGTAAAAATATGAATTTTTGAGGAACAACAAAGTCTATGACTATGCCATTTGATGAGGAAAAAGAGCAGAACGGTAACGGATACAGTTCTGAAAATATCAAGGTTCTTGAAGGCCTTACCGCTGTTCGCAAACGGCCGGCCATGTATATCGGCAGCCAGGGACCGGATGGGCTTCACCATCTGGTCTACGAGGTTGTGGATAACTCCATCGACGAGGCCATGGGGGGATATTGCGACACCATCAATGTGGTGGTGGGTCCTTCCGGAACGGTGACTGTCGAGGATAACGGCCGGGGCATCCCGGTGGATCTGCATAAGTCGGAAGGCATTTCCGCTCTGGAAGTCGTCATGACGAAGCTTCATGCGGGCGGGAAGTTCGACAAGTCCACTTACAAGGTTTCGGGCGGTCTTCATGGAGTAGGCGTCTCCGTGGTCAACGCCCTGTCCGTGTGGCTGGTCGCCGAAGTTCATCGCGACGGCAATGTTTACCGGCAGAAATTTGAACGCGGCGTTCCGGTAACCGGTGTCGAGGTAGTGGGGAAGACCAACCGGAACGGAACCAAGGTTACTTTTCTGCCGGACGGAGAGATATTCGAAACCACGGAGTTCGATTACGACATTCTGGCCAAAAGAATGCGCGAACTGGCCTTTCTCAATAAGGGAATAAAAATAAACATTTCCGACGAGAGAGACGGCCGGGGCCAGGAATTCCTTTATAAAGGCGGTATTGTCGAGTTCGTCGAATATCTGAACAGGCGCCGGACGCCGTTGCACAAGCCTCCCATATATCTGGAAGGCGTCAATAACGGCGTGATTATCGAGATAGCCTTTCAGTACAACGAGTCTTATAACGAGCAGATATTATCTTACGCCAACAATATAGCCACCACCGAAGGCGGCACTCACCTTTCCGGCTTCAAGGCGGCCATGACCAGAGCGGTCAACAACTACATCATGTCGTCCAATATGGCCAAAAAGGTCAAGATCAAACTGGACGGCGACGATGTCCGCGAAGGTCTGGCCGGAGTTATATCCTGTAAGGTGCCTGAACCGCAGTTTGAAGGTCAGACCAAGACCAAGCTCGGTAACTCGGATATCAAGGGCCTGGTCGAGACATTGGTCTACGAACGCCTGGTAACCTATTTCGAGGAAAATCCGCCGGTGGCCAAGAAGATCATGGCCAAGGTCGTGGATGCGGCTCAAGCCCGGGAAGCTGCCCGGCGGGCTAGGGAAATGGTCCGGAAAAAGGGAGCCCTGAGCGACCATTCCCTTTCCGGAAAACTGGCCGACTGTCAGGAAAAGGATCCTCGCCATTCCGAGCTTTTCATCGTCGAGGGCGATTCGGCCGGAGGTTCGGCCAAACAGGGGCGGCACCGCAAGTTCCAGGCCATCCTGCCGCTCAGAGGCAAGATACTCAATGTGGAAAAGGCCCGGTTCGACAAGATCATATCCAACCAGGAAATCCGGAACCTGGCGGTGGCTCTGAACACCGGTCTGGGCAAGGACGACTATGATCTGACCAAACTGAGATATCACAAGGTCATCATCATGACCGACGCCGACGTTGACGGCGCACATATACGCACCCTGTTGCTGACTTTCTTCTTCCGTCAGATGCCCAACATCATAGAGGACGGCTATCTGTATATAGCCCAACCCCCTCTATACAGGGTCAAGTCCGGGCAGAAGCAGATTTACATCAAGGACGAAAAGGAGTTTCAGACCTATATCCTGGAGCGTTTCGTCGAAAATCGCGAGCTGGAGCTGCCCATAGGTGTCATCAAGGGGACGAAGTTGCTGGATTTGCTTATGGATCTGGCCACATACAAAGATCAGATAGAAAGATTCACCCGCCGCGGCTATCCGGAATGGATGTGGAAGACGGCGCTGCCCATTCTGGCCGGTGACGGCCCGGGATTTTCCGATGAAGCCTGGTCCGCCATGGTCGGGGAACAGTTACGCCTGAATGGAGTTACCGTTGAAGGACCAAAATGGGATGAAGAGCATAATACTTTTGTCCTGACTATTCCTGCTCAGCACAATGGCGACCGCCGCGTGCGTTTGGGCGGCGAAGTCATGAAAAACGAGGACATGAAGAGACTGCTCAAGATATTCCGCAAAGTAGAATCCATTGGTGAACCGCCCTTTGTGCTGCGCCACGGCGCCAGGGAAAGAGCGATAAACTCCAAGGACGAATTATTGGATGTCTTTATGAGCGAAGGCCAGAAGGGCTTGACCATCCAGAGATATAAAGGTCTTGGTGAAATGAACCCGGAACAGCTCTGGGAGACGACCATGGACCCGGAGAGGCGGACCCTTTTGCGGGTTGAAATAGAAGACGCCGTGGAAGCGGATGATATATTCACCGTTCTGATGGGCGACAAAGTCGAACCGAGGCGGGATTTTATCCAGGAAAACGCCCTCAAGGTTCGCGAACTGGATATTTAAGCAACGGAACGACGTTTAATCATGGCACGGGGAATAGAAGTTTAACTTATTCCCCCACTACCATTATGTCTGAAGGTTTGAATAATGAATCTTTTTGAGAGAACAGAGTCGATCAAGGTAGAGGACGAGATAAGAAGTTCTTATCTTGATTATGCCATGAGCGTAATTATAGGCCGCGCCCTGCCGGACGTGAGGGACGGCCTTAAACCGGTTCACCGGCGGATTCTTTTCGCCATGCGTGAACTGGGTAACGATTATAACAAGGCTTATAAGAAATCGGCCCGCGTGGTCGGTGATGTCATAGGTAAGTACCACCCCCACGGCGATTCGGCCGTTTATGACGCCATCGCCCGCCTGGCCCAGGATTTTTCCATGCGTTACCCTCTGGTCGACGGCCAGGGTAACTTCGGTTCTATAGACGGCGATCCCCCGGCGGCCATGCGTTACACCGAAGTCCGCATGGCTAAGCTGACCCATGAGTTTCTGTCCGATATAGACAAGAATACGGTCGATTTCGGTCCCAACTACGATGGTTCGCTGGAAGAGCCCCTGGTCCTGCCGACCCGCGTGCCCAACCTGCTCATCAACGGTTCTTCCGGTATCGCCGTGGGCATGGCCACCAATATACCGCCTCACAACCTGAGCGAGGTGGTTGACGGCATTATCGCCCTTATCCACCGGCCGCGCATAACCGTCGAAGAGCTGATGGAAAACATTCCCGGCCCGGATTTCCCTTCCGCCGGCTTTATCGCCGGACGTGACGGACTGCTTGAGGCCTACAAGACAGGTCGAGGCGTTATCAAGATAAGGGGCCGGGTCAATATAGAAACCCGCCCACGCGATAATAAAAAATCTATAATTATCAGCGAGATACCTTATCAGGTCAACAAGGCGCGTCTGCTGGAGAGTATCGCGGGCCTGGTTAGAGATAAAAAGCTGGAGGGGATTACCGATCTCAGGGACGAATCTGACCGGGAAGGGTTGCGCGTGGTCCTGGAGATAAAAAAGGACTACCCGCCGGAAGTCATCATCAACCATCTCTGCTCCCAGACTCAGTTGGAAGTCAGTTTCGGCCTGAATATGCTGGCCATTGTCAACCAGACGCCGCAGGTGCTTAACCTCAAGGAATTTCTCCAGTATTTTCTTGAGCATCGCCGCGATGTCGTGGTCCGGCGGACCATATTCGAGCTGGCCAAGGCCGAAGCCAGGGCCCACATCCTGGAAGGACTCAAGAGGGCCCTGGATGAGCTGGACATGGTCATTGAACTTATCCGCTCAAGCTCTTCTCCGGCCCAGGCCAAGGAAAGGCTTATGCAGCGCATGGGTCTTGACGAGATTCAGTCCCAGGCTATCCTGGATATGCGTCTGCAGAAACTGACCGGACTCGAGCGTAAGGCCATCGAGGACGAATACCTCGAGCTCATCAAGGCCATAGCCAGGTACCGTGAAATTTTGAGCAACGACCGCCTTGTTTACGACATTATAGAAGAGGAACTCATAGAGCTGAAGGAAGCATTCGGCGACAAGCGCCGGACCGAGATAATCGCGGGCGAGTCGCGGGACCTCGACCCCGAGGATTACATCGTCGATGAGGATATGGTCGTGACCATTTCACACCGGGGCTACATCAAGCGCAACCCCATCAGCCTTTACCGGGCTCAGCGCCGCGGCGGCCGGGGAGTGGCCGGGGCCAAGGTCCAGGAAGAGGATTTTGTGGAAAGGCTCTATGTGGCATCCACCCATGAATATCTGCTCTTCCTGACCAACAAGGGCAGGCTGCACTGGCTCAAGGTGCACGAGATACCGATAGGCGGGCGGCTGGCCAAGGGCAAGGCCATGGTCAACGTGCTCAACCTGGAAAATGGAGAAGATGTTGCCGTTTCACTGGCCGTGCGCGACCTGAACGAGCCCGGCCGTTTCGTGGTCATGGCCACCCGTAACGGCATTATCAAAAGGACGGAATTGAGCGCCTTCAGTCATCCCACCAAGCGGGGAATTATCGCCCTGACCATCAACGAGGACGATGAACTGGTTTCCGCGGCGCAGACGGACGGAAAATCCGTTATCTTCCTGGCCACCCGCGACGGCAAGGCCATCAGTTTCCATGAGCAGGACGTCAGGGCCATGGGGCGGACGGCGGCGGGCGTGCGCGGAATCAGGCTGGCGGAAGGCGACCAGATGGTCAGCATGGAGGTCTTGAGCGAATCCCGCGAGGAAACCATACTGACCGTGACCGAGAATGGTTTCGGCAAGCGGACGGCGGCCAAGGAATACAAGCTCCAGGCCCGCGGCGGCATGGGCTTGATCACCATCAAGACCACCGAGCGCAACGGGTCGGTGGTCGGTGTGTTCAACGTGACCAACGAAGACGAACTGATGCTCATCACGGACTCCGGTCGCATTATCAGAACCAGGGTCCACGAAATATCCATCATTGGCCGCAACACCCAAGGCGTTACGCTGATAGTCGTGGCTCCCGGTGAGCGCGTGGTCGGCGTAGCCAGACTGGAAGAAAAGGAAGACGAGTAAAGATGCCGTTGCGCGCCCGCGCCCGGCGGCCCAGCGTCCTATACAGATGTCTCTGGCTAAAAAAATAAGCCTTTGGGTCCTGGCGGCCTTACTGCTTTTGAGTCTGGCCGCCTGCGAACCCAAAACCGAGGAAGAATTCTTCAAACAGGCCGACCGGCTGTTTGAAAAGGGAAAGTTTCAGCAGGCGGTCCAGGTCTATACGGAATACCTGCTCGATCATCCCAACGGCAAGCAGCGCGACAAGGCTATGTTCCGTTCGGGGGAAATCCTTTATTACGCCCTCGGGCAGAGGGTGGCGGCGGTCAGGCAGTTCAGCGACCTGGTTCAGCAGAATCCTTCCAGTGATTACGCTTTCAAGGCCAGATCCATACTGGCTGATGTCTTCCGTGACGAAACCCATGATTATGACCGGGCCATCCTGGAATACCGCTGGCTGTTGAACCAGCGCCCGGAGAGCCCGGAAGCTCCGGATTTCCAGTTCAAAATAGCCCGGGCCTATTTTATGGCCAACGATATTGAGCAGGCCACCCTTGAATTCGGACGCTTCATCGAGCAGTATCCCGGTTCCGACCAGATTGAACGGGCTTATGACGAACTAGGCAGCGCCCATATGATTCTCGGCCGACCGGATCAGGCTCTTTTCATCTTCAGGCGCATGCTTTCGCTCTTCCCTGAAAGTCCTCTCCGCACAACCGTTGAGTTCAAAATGGGCAACTGTATGGAAGAGATGTACCGTTGGTCGGAAGCCCTGGGAATTTATAGAGACCTTCTGGACAGGTACGAAAACCGCCAGGCCGTGGAAATCAGGATAGCCGGAGTGGAAGCCCGGATGAAGAACAAGCTGGGCGGGGTCGCGCCGGTTGATTATGGATACCGCCCGAAGCCGGACGGGCATAAGGCGAACAACCAGAAGAAGAGCAAATGACCGTTGCCGGAGCGTCCGGGCGGGCGGCCGCCGGGTCTTTACCCGGCAACGGACAAGGAGTTGAATAATGAACGACCAATTCGATGTTGTCGCCAAAGAACCGGGAAGAATCGCCGTTGTGGGCGCCGGTTCCTGGGGTACAGCCCTGGCCAGCCATATGGCCCGGAAGGGAGTCGAAGTCGATCTCTGGGTTTATGAGCCGGAAGTCGCCGAAGAGATCAGGTCCAGGCGGGAGAACCTGACCTATCTGCCGGATATTCATCTTCCGGAAAATATAAGGCCTTCCAATGAGCTGGAAGAAGTAGTTGCGGGACAGGATGTGGTCCTGCTGGTGGTACCGTCACATATCATGAGGGGCGTCCTCGAGCGTCTCCGGCCTTTTTTGAAACCGGGGGCCGTCCTGGTCAGCGCGGCCAAGGGGATAGAAAACGACTCTCTCATGACCATGGCCCAGGTTATGGAAGACGTTCTGCCGGCCGAGCTGGCCGTGCATAAAGCCTGTCTGAGCGGGCCGAGTTTCGCCCGTGAAGTCGGACGCGGCCTGCCCGCGGCCGTAACTGTGGCCTGCGCCGAACGGCGGGTGGGGCAGCTTTTGCAACACTTCTTTTCCTCTTCCTCATTGAGGGTCTATTCCAGTCAGGATGTGGTCGGAGTTGAACTGGGCGGGGCCTTGAAGAATGTTTTCGCCATTGGGGCCGGTATTTCTGACGGGCTGGAACTGGGGACAAACGCCCGGGCCGCCCTGATAACCAGGGCTCTGGCCGAGATGACCCGCCTGGGTGTGAAGATGGGCGCCACCCCCTTGACCTTCATGGGCCTGGCCGGCATGGGAGACCTGGTGCTCACCTGCACGGGGGACCTTTCCCGAAACAGAACCGTGGGGCTCAAGCTAGGCCATGGCCTTAAACTGAAGAATATTCTGGCCGAGATGAAAATGGTCGCCGAAGGCGTCAAGACCACCCGCTCGGTTCATGATCTGGGGAGGCGGGAAGAGGTGGATATGCCTCTGACCGAACAGGTCTATAAAGTTCTTTACGAGGAAAAGGACCCGAAGAAAGCCCTTTTGGATCTGATGAACCGTTCCCTCAAGGATGAAATAGACCCTCGCCTGGTGCTCTGACACACGGCCCTTATCGTTTGACATTGTTTCCCAGCGCCAACCCCCTTGGCGCCGGGCTGGACTCAAGACATACCCCGCCATTTTCGGCGGGGTTTGTTGTTGGTGCGCCCAAGCCCCCGAGATTCCCAGGCATCAAGGCCGCGAAGCTGCTATAGAAAAAAACGATAGAAAAACACCATAAATACCGATAAAAAATCTTTTCCTGGCCGGATGAATGATGTATGTATTTTCCCATCCGGTCTTTCCGGCGTGATTGGCGGCTGGCGTCGCCGGATAAGATTCAACTTGGTCGATTTCCAGAAACAAATGGAGGTTGTTGATGAATCGGGAAAGGAATTTCTTCGCCACTACATGGGGTATCGTCGGAGTGGGCCTGTTAATAGGAATACTGGCCCCATTGCTGCAAAAGTTGGGTAATCCCGGCAATATGGGCATCTGTGTGGCCTGTTTCGAAAGGGACATCGCCGGGGCTCTGGGCCTGCACCGGGCCGCGGTCGTCCAGTATGTCCGTCCCGAGATAATCGGGTTTGTCCTGGGTTCTCTGATCGCGGCCTATTCCTTCAGGGAATTTCGCCCGCGCGCCGGTTCCGCCCCTATTGTCAGGTTTGTTCTGGGCGCCTTCGCTATGATCGGGGCCCTGGTCTTCCTCGGCTGCCCGTGGAGGGCTCTGCTCAGGCTGGCTGGCGGGGACGGCAACGCCATCCTCGGCCTGGGCGGTCTGGTGGTCGGCATCTGGATCGGCACCCTTTTCCTCAAGGGAGGGTACAACCTTGGCCGTTCGGAAAAGACCTACGCCTCGGTCGGCTGGTTGATGCCTCTGCTTTTCCTGGGGTTGTTTATTCTGATGCTCGTCTTTCCGATGGTTTCCGGTGAGCCTCAAAGCGATGTGCTGTTTTACAGCCTCAAGGGACCAGGGGCCATGCACGCACCCTTGTTGATCTCTCTCATCGTTGGCCTAGGTATTGGCTTCGTGGCTCAACGCAGCCGTTTCTGCACCATGGGGGCATTCCGCGACCTGATTCTTTTCCGCCAGATGCATCTGTTTGCCGGGGTTGCGGCCCTGGTCGCAGCGGCTTTCATCGCCAATCTGATTATGGGCCAGTTCAAACTTGGTTTTGAAGGCCAGCCCGTTGCTCACAGCCTCCATTTCTGGAATTTTGCCGGAATGGTGCTGGCCGGACTGGCTTTCGCCCTGGCTGGCGGGTGTCCGGGCCGTCAGCTTTTTCTGGCCGGGGAAGGCGACGGCGATGCGGCGGTTTTCGTTCTGGGCATGATAGTCGGAGCGGCTTTCGCCCATAATTTCGGCTTGGCCAGCTCACCCGCCGGCCTGGGTCCCCACGGTATGGCCGCTGTAGTGGTGGGCATGCTGTTCTGCTTGTTTATCGGTTTCACCATGAGAAAGAAAGCAGCCTGAAGGAGGTCCTGTTATGAGCGAACTCGTTGATGCCAGAGGGTTGTCGTGCCCCCAGCCGGTCCTTATGACCATGGACAGAATAAAGGCCATGGGCCAAGGTGAACTTGAAGTCCTGGTCGATACGGAAACATCCAGCGAAAATGTCGGCCGGGCGGCCAAAAAACTGGGCTGGCAGCTGGCCGGAGTGCAAAACGAGGGTGAAGGGTATAAGCTGACCCTGAAAAAATAACCCTGGAGAATATCGAATGGGCTTGCTGAGCCTGCTGAGAAAAAAGCCGCAAAAAAAGCCGGAGGCGGGCCGCCGGGGGCGGGGCCTTCTGGTCTTCGCCAACACCAGCGAAGTCATCCGGGCGGAGAACGTCCTGAAGGCGGACGGCTGGTCCATCAGGGTCATGGGGCCTCCACCCGAGATTCGCAGCGGGTGCGATCTGGTCATAGAATTTCCCTTGATGGAGGAATTGAATCTTCTCCGCCGCCTTGGCGAAGCGGGCCTCGACCCGCTGCAGGTCGTACCGGTCACCAGCCCTTTGCTGAAACCGGTCGGCCTGTACCAGGTCCGGGATTACGGGGAATATCTCATGGTGCGGGCGGCCAACATGAAAATAACCGTAGCCAAGGAGACCAGGGTTATCGTCAACATCTCAGGCGGAGGCTGTCCGGATGTGCCTTACCTGGCCGCCGAGATGGTGGGGCGGACCCTGGAGGACGCTCCCAGCCCGCGACAGCTCGGACATACTCTCTGCGGCTACGCCCTGCAATTGGCCTATGAGGAAATAAAGCGTTTATGTTAGGCATAATCGGCACCGTCCCGGATGAGACCTTCCCCCTGGTGGAAGGCCCGGTCGTTCTGGAGGACGGCCATATCAGCGTCGGCGGCCTGAGGGTCGCCATAAACAGAGGCACTCCGGCCCTGCTGGCGGCGGCCGTCAGGGCCGGGGAAGTCCTGGGCCTGGCTCCGCCCACGGCTTTTCTGGTTGGAGATGTGGGGCAGGGCAAGGGCAGCCGCCGCCTGTATGAGTATCTGACCGGTGTTCTGCCAAGCGGCGGTTTTGACGTGCTGGCCTTCCATTACCTGCAGCCGGATGTGGATTGGCACAACAAGGTGCTTTTCTCTATTGAGGCGGCTCCGCGCCGTCCGTTTCTCATCGCGGACGCCGGATTCATGTACGCGGCCAAGATGAGCGGCCAGGCGGAGGCTTATGACCTGTTTACACCGGACGTGGGAGAATTGGCCTTTCTGGCCGATGAAGAAGCCCCGCATCCTTTCTATACCCGAGGTTTCATTCTTCATGAGGAAAACCGGATACCGGATCTCATCGCCTGGGCTTACAGCCACGGCAACGCGGCCCGCTGTCTCCTGGTCAAGGGCGAAAAGGACTACCTGGCGGCCCGGGACGGAGTTAGGGGACAGGTGGAAGGTCCTCGGGAAGAGACCCTTGAAGCCATCGGCGGCACCGGAGACACCCTGACGGCCCTGGCCGCCGCCCTGGTGGAATCTGGCCTGGACGTCTGGCGGGCCGGCCTGCTGGCCGCACGGGCCAACCGGCTGGCCGGCCGCTATGCCCGCCCCACCCCGGCCACACAGGTTCTGGATATAATAGAGCAGATACCCAGGGCTCTGGCCGAGGTCCTGGCCGAGGACGAAAAGGAGAAGGGCTCTTGCAAGGCGACAACACAAGCGGGGCTGGTATAACGCCCGATATGACCGTGCTGGACGTAATCTCCAGCCACCGGTCCACCGAACTGGTCTTTAAAAGTTACGACGCCCAAGCCGGAGAATGCATCTGCTGCCAGGCCCTGTTTGAGCCTATCAGGGATGTGGCCGCAAAATATGGCTTGGACCTGGACAGACTTCTGGCCGACCTTGAGGCGGAAGCCGCTCTTTAGCCCCAATCAGTCCTGGAAATACAGAAAACTTGGCACTGGTTGCAGAGCTGGGGGAAAGCTGCGTCCGGAATGGAGGGTAAAGCCGGAGGAGAAGATGATTCGGCGGCGCCCCTTGCGGAGCGCCGCCACTGGAGGTCGTGCTATTCCTTGGACTGTTTGAGAATAATACGGCTGTCGGCCACGACACAACCTTCGCCGTCAGGGTAGACAATAATCGGGTTCATGTCCAATTCGGCTATTTCCGGGTTTTCCACCATCATCTGGGACAATCTGAGGATGCAGTCCTTCAGGGCCTTGATGTCGGAGGGCTTCTGGCCGCGGGCGCCGCGCAGAAGGTCGTAACCCTTGATGCCGGTAATCATGTTTTCCGCGCTGCTTTCCCACATGGGAGCCAGGCGGAAACTGACGTCCTTGAAGGTCTCCACAAAGATGCCGCCGAGGCCGAACATGATCATGGGGCCGAATTTGTGATCCTTGGTAGCTCCCAGGATGACTTCCACGCCCTTCTTGGCCATCTGGACCATGAAAATGCCGTCAATTATGGCGTCGGCCTTGTAATTTTTGGCGTTGGCCACGATACGGTCAAAAGCCGCTTCAGCCTCGGCCAGGTTCTGAATACCCACGACAACGCCGCCCGCATCGGATTTATGGATGATATCCGGCGAGGAAATTTTCATGACCATGGGGAAGCCCACGTCGACCGCGGCTTCCTTGACGGCGGCCCTGGTCCTGGCCAGTCTGCTCTTGAGCACCGGGAAGCCGTAGCAGGAGAGAATCTCCTGGCAGTCGACCTCGGTCACGAAAACGCTTTCCTTGTCGCCCAGCCGGTCTTCGATGAAGCGGGCGGCCGTATCGCAGGAAGTGACAAGGTGCGGGGTGGAGCGGTGAGGCTTGATGATGCTGTCCGCATACTTGACCATGGCCCCCATGGAACGCATGGCCGCTTCCGGGAAAATGTAGTTGGGTATGTTGTGGTCCTGCAGATATTGAACTCCGGCGGAGACATCGGCCAGACCCATGAAGGAACAGAGCACCGGCTTTTTGCTCTGAAGGGCCACATCCGGAATCACCTGAGCCGTTTCCAGGCAGTCGGTCATGGCCTGGGGGGTGAGGATAACCACGGCGGCGTCGACATTATCGTCGGCCAGCACGTGTTTGATGGCGGTTTCGTAGCGCGAGTGATTGGCGTCGCCTATGACATCGACCGGGTTGTGAATGTTGGCCGTGGGCGGGAGGTCCTGCTTGAGTTTGGCTATGGTTTCATCGGTGAACTCGGCCAGCTTGAGGCCGTGGCGCATGCCCGCGTCGGTGGCCATGATGCCGGGGCCGCCGGCGTTGGTGACTATTGCGATCCGGTTGCCTTTGGGCAGGGGTTGAGTGGAGAAAGACTGGGCGTAATGGAACAGCTCGGTGATACCTTCCACCCGGATTATGCCGCTCTGGCGGAAAATGGCGTCATAGGCCGCGTCCGACCCGGCCAGGGAGCCGGTGTGGGAACTGGCCGCCTTGGCCCCTTCGACAGAGACGCCGGATTTGACCGCGAGCATGGGCTTGCGGGCCTCCCAGGCTATTTTGCGGGCCACTTCTATAAACTTGCCGCCGTCGGAAATTTCCTCAAGGTACATGATGATGACATGGGTCTCCGGGTCGTCCTTGAGATAGTTGAGGAGGTCGATTTCGTTGACGTCGGCCTTGTTGCCGAAGCTGATGAATTTGGAGAAGCCGATGTTGCGGCCTTCGGCCACGTCCAGAACGGCCGTACAAAGAGCTCCCGACTGGGAGATGAAGCCGAGATTGCCGCGGCGGGGCATCTTGGTGGCGAAACTGGCGTTCATCTGCACCTTGGGATCGGTGTTCATGACTCCGAGGCAGTTGGGGCCGATAAGGGAAATTTCGTTCTCGGCCGCGATTTCCTGGAGTCTCTTTTCCATCACGGCGCCTTCGCCGCCGACTTCCTTGAAACCGGCCGTGATGACCACCGCGCCCTTGACGCCCTTGCGGCCCGCTTCCTCAATGACGGACAGCACGGCCTGGGGCGGCACGATGACCACGGCCAGGTCGACCGGGTCCTGGATATCGGAAAGGCTCTTGTAGGCGCGGACGCCGCGGACCGACTTCAACCTGGGGCTGACCGGATAAAGGATACCCTGGAAATCCCCGTTGATGAGGTTGGAAAAAATGGAATAACCAACGCTGCCACGTCTGTCGGTAGCGCCGACTACGGCGATGGATTGAGGGTTTAGAATGGATTTGATGTTGTTGGACATAATTATTGCTCCTGAAAGGTCCTCCTGAATGACCAACGCACGCTCGGCCTTGGCCATGAGCGTGCGACAATGTTTGATATCAATTTAATCTGTTGTCGTCTGCAATACCTAAGACAACCTTTTTAAATTACTGGTTCAGCATAGAACATAAATTCATTATTTGGAAGCGGTATTCATAATGCGATAAAATACAGCCGCCCTGGGTGCCGCGACTCGCCGCCGCTTGATCCTCCTGACTTCAAAGAGCGACTGTATGGACTGAACCGCGGGTCCCTGGGCCGCCCTGCGGTCTGTCTCCACCCATCCGGTCCGGAGAGTCTCTCCAGACGAAGACCATGAAAAAATTCACATGGTCTTTCACGATATGCCACCGGAAGGATAACGCATGTTCCGGTTTCTTGCAATGTGCCCCCCCGGCCGTGACCGGGCCTTCCGGGCGCTCATCAAGGCGACAATTGAGCAAAGCAATTGATGTGCCAAGGGAAGGGGGCGGCTAAGCGCCTTGAAAAAGCAGGGAATATTATGAATCAGATTCAGCGGGAGGATTCCGGACCGCCCGGTTGCCGCCAGCAATCTTTACACGGCGTCAAGGAGACTGTCCGGCGCGGAAACACTGTTAGCGCCGGATAAACAGTGTTTTGCGCAGACGGCGGACGGGAAAAACGGTCAGTCCCGGATTCTGACCGAACGCAGTTTCCAGAATTGGGCGTAAGCCCTGTTGGCCCAGTTGTCCGGGTCCGTTCTCAGTTCCCGGTAGAACACAGGATAAGGATAGGCCGGCAGGCGATCCAGCAGAAGGTCCCGGTCCTGGTGGGAAAGGGCGGCTTCGGTGCGCTGCAGGTAGCCCTGGCGGAACAGCCCGTAGTTGCCGCTGATGAGGTTCCAGGCGGGCAGAGAGACGTTTTTCTGTAAGAGGAACATGACCAGGAAGACGAGAAAGACCGCCCGGAAGCGGGAAAGTTTTTTTCCGGACAGGCGTTTTTCCAGCAGGGACCGGATTGATCCGAAGGCCGTCAGGAAGACGAAGAAGGCCCCGGAAACGAAATAGAACTGGATGACGGCCAAAGTCCTGGACGGCAGGGCTCCGGACAGGGCATAGCAGGTGATAAAGATTCCGGCGAAGGTGAAACCCAGCCAGAGAACAATCCCCAGGGCCAGATTCCCTGTAAGTCTGAAACCAGGCCAAAGCCGCCAATCGCCCTTGGGGTCCAGAAGATGAGACAGGACCCATAGCATGGGCAGTAGTGGGGTAAGGAAAAGCCAGCGGCCGGTGAATTCGCACATCTCCGACACGGCGATGCCGAAGATGGTGAATATCTGAGAGATGGTCATGGCCATGTTTTTATCCGATATGGCCGTTTGAGCCCGGACGAAGTTGCCCGGTGCGAGGTAGCTGGCGAAGAGGCAGGCCGCACTCAGAAGGGCCAGGGGGAGAAGAGCGGGCAGCAGCCGGTCTTTTTTGAGCAGGGCCAGCAAGGCCGGCAGAGCGGTAACGGTGGCCATGAACAGGGCCGTTATTTCGTTGGTCCCGGCGCCGAGGATTATGCAGGCGCAGAGGGCAAGATAGGCCGGGGCGGAGAGCCGCCTTTGCCCGTGCAGGCGGAGCAGCAGCCGGAAAACGGCCAGGGAAAAGATCATGCCCCAGAAGTAGGTGAAAGACCCGGCCAGGAAATAGAGGCTTTCGTTGAGAGATTTCAGACCGGCCAGGAAACCGGCGAATATCGTCAGCGTAATAAAGGCGTTGAGTCTGAAAGAGCGGGCTTTGTTCAGTTCCCGGACCAGCCCGAAAAGCAGGCCGAGAAAAACCGTCATCATGACACCGGGCAGCATATGGTAAACCCGGGGGGAGTCATTAAAACCGGCCATGGCGGCGATGGTGCAGTTGCTCAGGTAGCGGCCGGACCAGTTGAAGTACATTTCCGACTGGATATCCCAGAGGTTGTGAGCCCGGAAAAGGTTGGCGTAGGCGTAGTCGTCTTCGTTGGGAAAAGCGTAAAAGCCGATCCAGCAGAGCAGAACGAAGTAGGCGGCCAGGACAATGAAGCGCCAGGCTTTGAGGTCCGGCTTGAGGTCAGTATTTGATTTTATCATCGTCCAGCCCGAAGGTGTTGCGGACCACATAGAGTGGCCGGCCCTTGGTTTCCTGAAAGACCCGGCCGAGATATTCTCCCAGGACGCCGAGAGAAACAAGCTGAACGCCGCCCAGGAAAAGCATGACCACCATGGTGGAGGCGTATCCCGGCAGATCCTTGCCGAAGATCAGGGTCCGCATTATCAGAAAAAGGGCGTAGGTGAAGGAGGAAAAAGCGACGCCCAGGCCGACATAGGTCCAGAAGCGCAGGGGAATGGTGCTGAAAGCGGTGATTCCGTCCAGGGCGAAGTTCCATAGTTTCCAATAATTCCACTTGGTCTGCCCGGCCGCACGGGCGGGCCGGGCGAATTTGACGCCGATCTGTTTGAAACCTATCCAGAAGAAGAGTCCCTTGCTGAAACGGACTCTTTCCGACAGACGGTTGAGGACATTGACGGCCTGGCGGTCGATCAGGCGGTAGTCCCCGGCGGAGGGATGTATGGCCGTGTCGCTGAGCTTATTGAAGAGGCGGTAAAACCAGTTGGCGGTGATTCGTTTGAGAAGGTCGTCGGTTTCCCTGGTTTCCCGCACGCCATAAACTATCTCGTACCCTTCCTCCCATTTTTTCAGAAATTCGAAGAGCAGTTCCGGCGGGTCCTGAAGGTCGGTGTCTATGGGAACCACGGCATCGCCGTCCGCATGGCGGAAACCGGCGGCCAGAGCGGCTTCCTTGCCGAAATTCCGGCTGAAGTTAATAACTTTGATCCTGGGGTTGCGGAGGTGGTGGCGCTGGAGGAGGGCCTCGCTCCCGTCGGTGCTGCCGTCGTTGACGCAGATAATTTCGTAGTCGTAATCGATCCGGCCAAGAATGGGTTCCAGGGTGGCGAAGAACGTGTCAAGAACCTCGACCTCGTTAAAGACCGGGGCGATTATGGAGATTTTTTTCATGAACAAAACCCAGGGTTGTTAAAGTGAAGGCTCCCGCCGGTCGGCCTCTGAGGGGCGCCTGCGGGTCTCGGCTTGCTGTGACCAAGGATGAGCTGGACCGGGGAAAGAATCCGGACTTTATTACCTTGGCGGTATTCTATTAGCCTAAAAAAACGGGATTATGTCAAGCCGAAAGGATGCCGCGGACAAGGTAATGCGAGTCGGGGCCGTGAAGAACCAATAGCGGCCGGGGCTGGACGGATTTGTTTGTCTGAATAAAAGGGGCGGCCCCTTGTTGGGGGACAAGGGGCCGTGTTGGCGGCCGGGAAAGGGACCCGGCCCGGGGTTTTTGGGTTGAGGAGGAGAGAGGAGTTATATATTCAGCTCTGGTTGAATCGTCTTTCCCAGTCGCGTTCCTTTGAAGTGACCATGTCTTCCATGCGTCCCAGCCGGCGGTCAAGCTGGTCGAAAGTGCGCTTAAGCCTCTGCAGGGCCATGGGTCTGGAAGTGGTGTACGAGTTGTAGAATTCCTGGTCTTCCACGCCCTGGAAGGGCACGATGGGTTCAGGCTTCATCAGGACGGCGGCTACCAGGTAGACCCCGGCCAGCGGCCAGATGCCGGTGAAAAGCAGCAGGGCCACGGCGACCACCCGCAGCCAGAAGACGGATATATCCAGGTAATCGGCCACCCCCTGGCATACGCCCAGGATGATGCCTGAGCGGGAACGGTACAGGCCGGGACGGCTGCTGAAACCGTTCTCGGGGGTCATTTCGCGGCGTCGCGGACGGCGGCGGCGGTGGCCGTGGGGATGTCTCGTAAAGCCGTTGCCGTTATTCATGGGACGGTTTGTCCTTTCTTTCAGGGTCCAGGAGGATGGTTTCCAGGGCTTCGATGCGTTCTTCCATCTTCGACAATCCGCGATGAATCTCCTGAATCAGCCGGGTTTCCTCGGAAAGCCGCTCGGCCTCGTGGCGAGGGCCGCCCCTGGTGATTATCTTGAGGGACCAGATCACGAAGAATCCGCCTACAACCAGGATCGGCAGACCGAATATAAGCATTATGGCCAGAATCGCCGGTGTCATTATCATATTCCCCAGTATCATGGCTTAAGGGTTGACAGGAGCAGGGCCGCTTCAGGCCGGCAGGGTGTCGTCCGACGGACGGGCGGTTCTGGTCCTCAGCTCGTTCAGTTCCTTCTCGATTTCCTCGTCGCCGCCCAGGGCGGCTATCCGTTCGTCAAGGGAAGGTTTGCGGCCGTGGTTGATCAGATCGGCCTCGGCTTCCATGCGGTCTATACGGTTCTCGAACTGTTCGAAGCGGATAAAGGCGTCGGAAGTGTCGAAACGGCGGATCTCGGCCTGGGCCTTCTTCTTACCCTGGGCGTGTATGTGCCGCTGGATGAGGATTCTCTGGCGTTCCCTGGCCGTGGACAGCTTGTCCTCGAGTTGGGTGATTTCATTCTGGTACTGTTCGATCAGGGCGTCGAGATTGAGCCATTCCTGTTCGAGGGAGTCGGCCCGGTCGCTGAACCGGCGCTTTTCCAACAAGGCTTCCCGGGCCAGATCCTCGCGGCCCTTGCGCACGGCCAGTTCGGCCTTTTCCGCCCAGGCGGCGGCCCGTGACTTGATCTCTTCCAGCAATTGGCCGGTTTTCTTCTTGCCGGCCATGGCTCCGGCGCAGGAGGCCTTGATCTCCACCAAGGTGTCTTCCATCTCCTGGATCATGAGCTTAACCAGCTTTTCCGGGTCCTCTGCCTTGTCCAGCATGGAGTTTATGTTCGAACTGATAATGTCGCGTACTCGGGTAAATATGCCCATTTTATTTCCTCCGAAAGGGTTGTCGCGATGTTGTTAGAGCAAAGCGCGGGCCAAAGTGTGCCCCAAAATTAAATCCTGCAGAAACAAGTGGTTAGGTTTGGTCGAAGATAAAAGCGGGCCGTTCCGCCCTGGCCTGAAAAACCAATTAGTGACAAAAAAGCTAAATAATGGTAAAAATAGCCATGGATGCGAACAATGGACAGAACAGACCCAAGGAAGCCTTGGGGCAGTCCGAGGCCTTTCTGAATTTTCAGGAAAGGCTTTCCAGGGCGGCCAGGGTGGATCGGCCGATGCTCATTATCGGGGAAAGGGGCACCGGCAAGGAGTTGGCCGCCTTGCGCCTGCACTTCCTGTCCGGCCGCTGGCGGGAGCCCATGGTGGCTCTGAACTGCGCCGGCCTCGCCCCCAACCTGATAGAGTCCGAACTGTTCGGTCATGAGGCAGGCGCTTTTACCGGTGCGGCCAGGCGGCGGCAGGGCCGGTTCGAGGCGGCCCGGGGCGGGACCCTTTTCCTGGATGAACTCGGCAGCATCCCCCTGGAGGTTCAGGAAAAGATTCTTCGGGTGGTGGAGTATGGCACTTTTGAGCGGGTTGGAGGATCGGAGCAGGTCAAGGTGGATGTCCGGCTGGTCGGGGCCACCAACGCCGATCTTCCCGCCCTGGTCGGAGCGGGGCGCTTCAAGGCCGATCTTCTGGACAGGTTGTCCTTTGAAGTCCTTCATCTTCCGCCTTTGCGGAAGCGGGAAGGGGATGTTCTGTTTCTGGCCAATCATTTCGCCGCGCACATGGCCCATGAGCTGGGCTGGAAAGAGGTCCCGGAATTCAGTGAAAAAGCCTTGAGCGAGCTGGAGTCTTACGGCTGGCCGGGCAATGTCCGGGAGTTGAAAAACGTGGTTGAGCGGGCTGTGTACCGGGCGGAGAACAGAATCATTGACGACATAGTCTTTGATCCTTTCGGCGGGGAAAGGGCTTGCCGGGAAGAAGGCGGGAGGGGAAAAGAGTCTCCGTTGACCCGGAAGCAGGCGGAGCTTGGCGAGCCTCTGATCGAGCAGGTCCGGCGTCTGGAGGCCGGACTGCTGAAAAGCGCCCTGGAGCAGGCCCGGTATAATCAGAAAAAAGCCGCGCAACTGTTGGGATTGACCTATCATCAGTTTCGCGGTCTTTACCGCCGGCATGCCGGTAAGGACGTCAAAGAAAAGAAATGACTTTCAAGAACGGCGCTTCGAAGGCTATCATAGCGGAATCTAGTCACACCAGGAGAGAAGCGAAATGAGCAGCCAAATTATGGTGCTGGCCACCAGAAACAAGGGAAAAGTGGCCGAAATGCGGGAACTGTTGGCCGGTGAGCAGATACAGTTGATGAGTCTGGATGATTTCGGCCCCACGCCGGAGCCGGTGGAGGATGCGGATTCTTTCGAGGACAACGCCTACAAGAAGGCCTCCTTTTATGCGCGCATACTGGGTTTTCCAGCTCTGGCGGACGATTCCGGATTGGTGGTGGAGGCTTTGGGAGGAGCGCCCGGAGTTCAATCCGCCCGCTGGGCCGGGGAATCGGCCACTGACGCCGACCGTTCGGCCAAGCTGCTGCAAGAGATGAAGGGCCGTAAGGACCGGGCGGCGGCTTTTGTCTGCGCCCTGGTTTTGGCCGTACCCCACGGACCGGCCTTGACCTGGGTCGGACGCTGTGAGGGCGAAATTGCCGCGGAAGCCGCCGGGGCCAACGGATTCGGTTACGACCCAGTGTTTTATTATCCCGCCCTGAAGAAAACTTTCGCCCAGTTGTCGAGGGAGGAAAAGAACGAGGTCAGCCACCGGGGTCAGGCCTTGAAGGAGTTCAGGTCCGAGCTGGACAAGGTGAAAACCTGGCTGAGGCTGCGCCTGGAAGAGGTTCAGCCCCCTCACACGCATCATCATTAAAAACCCCGGCCAGGGTTGAATCGCAGCGCGGGTGTCTTAATTTTTAAGGATAAACAAACACAATCCGGGGGACGGGGACCTCTCCCGGAGAAGGTATAATGGAGAGTAAAAATGGGTGAACCGGGATATCCTGAGTGGGTTTGGGTCATAACTCAGAACGAGAAGGGCGAGGAGACGTTTCTGGCCTTGGACGATGAAGAGAACAATGTCAGCTTTATTCCGGTTTTCCGGACCAAGGAGGACGCGGTGGTGGGGGAATCGGCCTTCAACAGGAGGCCGGGGGTGCTTTACGGGGTGGAGGCCATACGCCTGGCCGTACTGGCTCAGCAGGCCAGGGAAAACAAGTTTGATATTTATGTGATAGATCACACGGGAAAAGTTCTGGAACGCCTGGCTCCCATGCCAGACGCATAAAAAAAGGGCGCGCTGAATGCGCGCCCTTTGTAACTCTGCCAGGTACAGAGATTACTTGGCGAAATCGACCGAGCGGGTCTCCCGGATGACGGTGACCTTGATCTGGCCGGGATAAGAAAGCTCCTTTTCGATCTTGCGGCAGATGTCATGGCTGAGCAGGATCGATTCATCATCGGTCAACTGTTCGCTGTTGACCATGATGCGCACCTCACGGCCGGCCTGCACGGCGTATGACTTGGATATACCTTTGAAGGAATTGGCGATTCTCTCCAGATCCTCAAGGCGTTTCACGTAAGTTTCCAGCATTTCGCGCCGCGCACCGGGACGGGCGCCGGACAAGGTGTCCGCGGCCTGGACCAGAACGGCCAGAACGGATTCCGGTTCCACGTCCTCATGGTGGGCCATGATGGCGTGGACGACGCGGTTGGCTTCTCCGTGGCGCTTGGCCAGGTCGGCGCCTATCAGAGCATGGGGGCCTTCGATCTCGTGGTCGACGGCCTTGCCGATGTCATGGAGAAGGCCGGCCCTTTTAGCCTGTTTGACGTTAAGGCCCAGCTCGGCGGCCATAATACCGCACAGGAACGCGACTTCCAGGGAATGCTGCAGAACATTCTGGGCGTAGCTGGTACGGTATTTGAGTTTTCCGATAAGCCGGATCAGTTCCGGGTGAATGCCATGGACGCCGACGTCGAAGGTGGCCTGTTCGCCGGCTTCGCGAATCGAGGTTTCCAGTTCTTCAGTGGCCTTGCCCACTATTTCCTCGATGCGGGCCGGGTGAATACGGCCGTCCGCGATCAGGCGTTCCAGTGACAGGCGGGCGATTTCGCGTTTGATCGGGTTGAAACAGGAAAGAATGACCGCTTCCGGAGTATCGTCGATAATAAGGTCGACGCCGGTGGCGGCCTCGATGGCCCTGATGTTGCGGCCTTCCCTTCCGATGATGCGGCCTTTCATTTCTTCGTTGGGCAGATTGACCACCGAAATGGTCCGTTCGGCCACATACTCTCCGGAGTATCTCTTGACTGCCAGGGCGATGATCTCTTTGGCTTTCTTGTCGGCCGTCTCGTGGGCTTCGACCTCAATGCGCTTGATCATCTTGGCCCCTTCGTGGCGGGCCTCGTCTTCCATGGCCCTGAGGAGCAGTTCCTTGGCCTGGTCTGAAGACATGCTGGCTAATTTTTCGAGATTTTCACGGTGAGATTCTATAAGGCGGTCAAGTTCACGATTTTTATCTTCTATACTTTTTTCTTGGCGGGCCAGGGATGCTTCGCTCTTGGCCAGTTCTATCTCACGCTGAGATATGGACTCGGCTTTGCGTTCTAAATATTCCTCTTTTTGAAGTAGCCGCTTTTCGAGTTTTTTCTGTTCAGCCCTGCGTTCACGCGTTTCATTCTCAAATGCCTGGGTCATTTGAGACAAAGTTTCCTTAGCCTGGAGGTGCGCCTCTTTCTTTATGTTTGACGCTTCCCTCTGGGCCTCCTCGATCATGCGCTGTGAAAGCTCCTCGATGGAATCGATTTTCTTTTCCACCAGTTGCTTGCGCCAAAGAATACCAACTCCGACCCCCACGAGGAGGGCCAAGGCCCCTATCAGAACGATTATCAGGGGTGAAGACATTGTCTCACCACCTCCCATATATATTGGTCAGGACACGAGGTCCCGTTCGAGAACCCAAAATAACAGCCATTAAGATGCAATTAGAGACGGAAGGTTAAAAAATGAGGCCTCCCGTACCGAGGCGAACCTCGGTAACGGCCAGGTTTTACGAACCGGAGAGTTCCCCGGGAGAGGGCAGGTTCAAGGATATTTTTAACAATTCTGACGGCTTCATGGCCTTGAAGGAAGATTCCGCAAGCCACGGTCAGCCGGTTATTTTATGTTTTAGCCCCTTGACCAAACCCATCGGAAAGGGATGAACTGTTTTATATAGGAATAAACCTATATCGGCTCTTATAAACCAGGCCATCGTCTATTAAAAAGACCCGCACCTTAAGGGTCGGAAAACAGTTTGTCAAAACACCCCGAAAAATCAGGAAAGGTTTGAATCTATCCTGGCTTCCAGGGCGGCAGCCTCTTCTTCCACACGCTTCCGGAAATCATCCAGGTCCTGGCGGGCCTGAAGCATTTCGCTGGCGACGGTAAAGGCTGTCATGACCACAAGGTCGATTCGGTTAAGCACCGGTGTATTGCGTTGTATGTTTTCCAGGAGCGCGTTGAGATAATCCGCAACCCTGCGGACCTGGGACTCATCGTCACTCCTGATTTCATAGTCATGGTCCAGAATGCGGACCGTGACTATGTTCTGGCTATTTTGAAAAACCAAGTTTACTCAAGGGCGATTCCGTCCAGGCGGTTCAGAAGCTGGTCCACCTTCTCGCGGACCTGGGTCCGTTCCTGTTCCAAAACGGCCGCCTGTTCGTTGAGAAAATTAATCTCCTCGTTCTTTTGGGCCAACTGAGCCGTGAGATCCTGGTTGGCTCGGGCGAGTTCATCGACCCGGGCGAGGAGGGTGTCTATTTTCTGTGCCAGTCGTTCGAATTTGTCCAGTTGCATATGTTGAAAAAGGCCTTTCCTAAAGGTAACATAGCTTATTCTATCGGTTTTGACGTTTAAGTCAAGCTAAAAGAAGTGACCGGAAAATCGAGCGAACGGCAAGAGGGGAACACGGGTGAACCGCGGTTCATATTGGGGAAAAACAAAGGCCTTGACAGAGGGGCGGAACAGAGATTATCATTGTCATTTCGAATTTTATGAAAATAAAGAGCGTGGATTATTATGAAAAGGACATTTCAGCCGAGCAACCTAAAACGTAAGCGGACCCATGGATTCCTGGTCAGAATGAGGACCAAGGGTGGTGCGCTGGTGATAAAGAACAGAAGGGCCAAGGGAAGAAAGAGGCTATCGGTCTGAGCGGCGCGGTCACGATTTACGGCGGTTCGCCTCCGGTTCCGCCCCAAATCCTGGCTTACGCCGGGCTGTAGGGGCCATGGAGAGGTATACTTTTTCGAAATCGGAGCGGCTGCAAAAACGCGGAGACTATTTGACTGTCTCCAAGGGCGCAAGCAAGCGCCTGGAAACACACAGTTTTCTTATTCTCCTCAGACCGAACCAGATGTTTCATCCCAGAATCGGGGTAACGGTAACCAAAAAGGTCGGTTCAGCGGTCGTCCGCAACCGAATCAAGCGGCACGTGAGAGAATTCTTCCGTTTGAACAAGCGGGGTCTGCCGTCGGGTTATGATCTGGTGGTCATCGCCCATCGCGAGGCGGCGGGAGTTACACACAGCATGGTCCAGGAAGAATTACGAGTATTGTTGGACCGGCCAGTAAAGTGAGTAATGTTTAGAGCCGCCATCCAGCGGGCCTTGATAAGAACGATCAAGGCTTACAAATACTTTATATCTCCCTTACTGCCCCCTGCCTGCCGTTTTTACCCGAGTTGCTCTGAATACGCCTGTCAGGCCATGGAAAAATATGGTCCCGTGAAAGGGACATGGCTGGCGTTGAGGAGAGTGCTCAGATGCCACCCTTTCCACCCCGGCGGTTACGACCCTGTCCCATGACCCGAGCCGGGGTAGCGCCCTGTACTTTTTAGGGCGTAAAACATGTCTTGGAGCTTTTGATGGAAAAGAGAGCATTGCTGGCCTTCGTCCTCTCGATGGCCATATTCATGGTTTGGATGGCCTTGTTCAACCCGAAACCGGAGCAGGTGCAGCAGCCGGAGCAGACGGCGCAGACAGAAGAACAGTCTCCGGAGCAGGCGACGGTTGAGCAGGTAAGGCCCATAGATGGCGCAGCGGCCGGTATCGCTCCACAGGCAGCGGCTATCCCGGAAAAGGAAAAAAGGGATGTCACTGTTGACACGGAGCTGTATACGGCTGTTTTTACGGAGCGGGGCGGACGTTTAAAGAGCCTGAAACTGAAAAAATACCTGACGGAAAACGATAAGAATTCCGACCCGAAGGAACTGGTTACCGTCACGGAGCCGTCTGATCTGCCCTTGGCCCTGTCCTTCAAGGGGCAGGCCGGGAAGGGGCTGGAGGACGCCTTTTTTGAGGCCGACAAGACTCACATAGAGCTTCAGGACGGAGCCTCCGCGGCTACGCTGACCATGACCTACCAGGGGCCGGAAGGGCTCCAGGTAGTCCGGACCTACACATTCCAGAAGGATTCCTACCTTATCGGCCTTAACGTGGCCCTGAGGAATCTCTCGGACCAGACCATTGACGACAATCTGCTCCTGGATATGAAGAGCCTCCCTTTCCGCCAGGGCGGGAGAAGGTACTCTTTCGACGGTTTGGGCGCTCTTCTCGACGACCAGTTGAAGGAGATAAAGGTCGGCGATATAGAAGACGACCTGAAGGATTATAAAAAGAAGGATTATTCCGTTCAGTGGGCCGGTTACGAAGACCAGTATTTCATGGCCGTCGTTCTGCCCACGGAACCGGACAAGACCAGGATTGACGCATCGGCCATAGATGAGAACGGGGTGGAAATCAAGTTCATCAACGCTCCTCTCGTCATGCCGCCCAACACGCAGAAAGAGTATAACTACACCATTTTTTACGGGCCCAAGGACTACAACCTGCTCAAGGGCCTGGGCAACGGCCTGGAAAGGTCCATCTACTTCGGCTGGTTCGACATACTGGCCAAACCTCTTCTGATCCTCCTGCTCTGGCTGCATAAGTTCGTGGGCAATTACGGCATCGCCATCATCATAATCACCATTCTGATCAAGGCGCTGTTCTGGCCTTTGACGGCCAAAAGCTACAAGAGCATGAAGGCCATGCAGAAGCTTCAGCCCAAGATCATGAAACTCCGGGAAAAATACAAGGACGACCGGGAGGCGATGAACCGGGAGATGATGGGTCTTTACAAGACCTACAAGGTCAACCCCATGGGGGGGTGCCTGCCCATGGTCATCCAGATACCGGTTTTTATCGCCTTGTACAGACTGCTTGATTACGCGCTGGAGCTGCGCCATGCTCCTTTCGCCCTGTGGATTAACGACCTTTCAGCCCCGGACAGGCTTTTTCATTTCGGATTCAACATACCGCTGATGGAGCCGCCGGCGGGCATACCGGTACTGACGTTGCTTATGGGCGCGAGCATGTTCCTCCAGCAGAAGATGACCCCGACCCCGGGAGATCCGACTCAGGCCAAGATCATGATGTTCATGCCTGTATTTTTTACCTTCATCTTCATTAATTTTCCGTCGGGTTTGGTCTTGTACTGGCTCGTGAACAACGTCCTGTCCATCGGCCAGCAATATCTAATCAACAAGAGGCCATCCTGAGATTAGGGAGCAAAGCATGCCTGTGATCGAGTTCGAAGGAAAAAACACCGAGGAGGCCATAGAAAAAGCCTGCAATCAGTTGCATATGTCCTCAGATGAACTGAAGTTTGAAATCGTCAGCACCGGTTCCAGCGGTATTTTCGGACTTGGCAGCAAGAAAGCGGTCATTAAGGTTGCCATCCAGGAGCGTATCAACACGAAAGGCAAGGCTGATGCGGAAGCAACGCCCGTTTTTGAAAGAAGCGCGGTAAATGAACCGCCGGTAATAGAGCAAAGAAGCGAGCGTGCGGAGAGACTGGAGAGGCCGGAGAGAAGCGAGCGGCCGGGACGCGGCGACAGAAGGGATTCGAGGCCGCGGCAGGAAGAAACCCGCAGGGAAACCAGGGCGGAACCCAGACGCGCCGAACCGAGGCCAATCCCTGAACCGGCGGCGATTGACGACGATGACGAGGATTTCAACGGAGTTCCGGTGGTGGATCCCCAGGGGGTGCCCCTGCCGACCACGGTGACAGGCCCGAACGAAACGGTTTACGAAGGGCCGGACGACGAGGCCATGACCATGGCCAGGGAGTCGTTGAAGAATATTCTGGAAAAGATGGAGCTTGAGGCGAAAATTGCGGTCAAGCGCATATCCGAACGGGTTATACTCAATGTCGAGGGGGAGAACAGCGGCTTGCTGATCGGCAAGAAAGGCGCTACCCTGGACGCCTTGCAGTTCGTGGTCAACAAGATTGTCAACCGAACCAGGGAAACCAAGGTCCGTATCGTCGTCGACACGGAAGATTATCGCCGCCGCCGGCACCAGTCCTTGATTGAAATGGCTGAAAAAATGGCGGAAAAGGCGAAAAAAGGCAGCAGGCCGGTAACCATCAGCGCTTTGTCCGCCCATGACCGGCGGGTGGTCCATCTGGCCCTTCAGGGCGATGAAAACCTGAAGACCCGGAGCCGGGGAGACGGACCTTACAAAAACGTGGTCATCATTCCGGCCGGAGTAAAAAGGTCCGGTCCGGGAAGAAGGTCCGGAGAACGCCAGGGCGGTTCGGGGCGTTCCAAGGACAACAAGGAACAGAACGAATTCGCCGTTGAATAGGTGATAGCGGCCGGTTTCGAACCGGCCGCTTTTTTCTCAAATCTTAAAGCCCGGAGAAATGCGCTTCGGGCGGCCTCAGAAGAATGTCTTACCAAAATTATTCAAAAGAAAAGACGGTGGCTGCGGTTTCCTCGGCTCTGGGAGCGGGAGGCATCGCCGTTATAAGAATGTCCGGCCCGGCAGCCCACGCTATCGGGAAGGAAGTCTTCCGGCCGGCCCGGCCGGAAAAGGTTTTCGCGGACCGGAGGATGTATCTGGGGTGGGTCGTCGATCCGGATTCGGCAAGAACGCTGGACCAGGCCCTCTGCGTCTTTATGGAGGCTCCGGGCACTTACACCGGAGAAGATGTGGTTGAGATACATTGCCACGGCGGCCCCGTGGCGGCCGGGGCTGTTCTGGAATGCCTGATAAACCGGGGCGCGGAGCTGGCGGCGGCCGGGGAATTCACCCGGCGGGCCTTCATGGCCGGCAAAATAGACCTTTCCCAGGCTGAGGCCGTGGCGGAACTGATAGGAGCAAGAAGCCGAGCGGAGGCAGACCTGGCCCTGGCTCAACTGAGCGGCGGATTGAAGAGAAAGGTCGAGGAGTTCCGGGCGGTCCTGGTGGGGACGCTGGCCGATGTGGAAGTGGCCCTGGACTATCCGGACGAGGAAGAGGACATCGTCAGGGGAGGAGAGGCGGCGGAAGAAATACGGAAAAAGGTTTCCGGACCGCTGAGCGAGCTGCTGAAGGATTATGAATCCGGAAGAGTCATGAGGGAAGGGCTGAGCATCGCCATTGTGGGGCGGCCGAATGTAGGAAAATCCAGCCTGATGAACGCGCTCTTGAAAAAGGAACGCTCCATAGTAACGGAGATACCCGGCACGACCCGGGATCTGATAGAAGCTGACGCGATTATAAACGGCATTCCCGTGATAATGGTGGATACGGCCGGCCTGGAAGCGCCGACGGAAGATCCGGTTGAAAGAGAGGGCCAGCGGCGGGCGGCCGAGAGGCTGGCCGGGGCTGATCTGGCCCTGGTGGTTGTGGACAGCGGGCGGGAATTGACCGAAGAGGACCTGCGCATAGCCGAGGCCGCACCAAAAGGCCGGATCCTGGTGGTGGTCAACAAGGTGGACGCCGCGAGGGTTCTGACGGCGGAACACGTTGATAAACTGAGTGAATACGGGAAGATAGCGCGGATTTCGGCCAAGCGCGGCGATGGCCTGGCCGAGCTGAAGGATTCCATTTTCCGTATGGTTACGGGCGGAGTCGGGGAAGGTGGAAGCCTTCCGGAGCTCGTTCCGAATCTGCGGCACAAAAAGGCGCTGGAATCGGCTCTGGAGCCCTTGGAAAGGGCGGCGGAAGGCCTGGAGGTTGGTTTGGCCCCGGAGTTGGTCGCTTTTGAAATCAACGCCGCGCTGGCCGCCCTGGGCCAGATAGTCGGGGCGACCACGCCCGATGACGTCCTGGACGAAATATTCTCCAGATTCTGTTTAGGCAAGTAATAACAGGGTATTGCAATGATTGTTTCACGTGAAACAGCAGGCTGGCCGGACGTTTCGGCCGAGGAATTGCTGGCCGCCGGGGCCGAAATCCTGGGCGTGGCCCTGGAAGGCCCGGTCAGGGAAAAGCTGCTGGACTATCTGGCCCTGCTCAGGCGCTGGAACAAGAAGATCAACCTCATCGGCCAGGCCAGCCTGAACGAGGATGTGGTCATCCATCTGCTGGACAGCCTGGCCCCGCTGGCCGTGATTCCGCCTGATCCCGTCAGCTTGCTGGACATCGGGTCCGGCGGAGGGCTGCCTGGGCTGGTCCTGAAGATCGTCCGGCCTCAATGGCCCACGACACTCTCCGAACCCAGGGCCAAAAGGGCCGCTTTTCTGAGGCAGGCCGTGCGGGAGCTGAAGCTTGACGGGGTTGAGGTCCTTGAAGGGCGAGTAGAAAAAGGCATGGGCCAGGACAGGGGCTTCGGCCTGGTTACCGTCCGGGCCGTCGGAGATCTGTCAAACATCCTGGAACTGGCCGGAGAAGTGGTGGAAAGCGGCGGCCGCCTGTTGGCTTACAAGGGGCCAAGGGCCGGCGAAGAGATGGATACAGCCCGGGAGATACTGAAGGAAAACCGTTTCAGCCTCGAAAAAAGGCAGGATTTCGTCCTGCCCTTCCTGAATCACGAAAGAACCAACCTGATATTCCTGAAAAATTGAACTAAGAGAACATGGGACCCCGGCCGCTGGTGGGCAGGGTGATGGTGAAGGTGGTGCCGACGCCGGGTTGAGACTCGACGGAGATATGCCCATGGTGCTGTTTGATGATGCCGTGACTGATGGCCAGGCCCAAACCGGTCCCGCGGCCCCGGGGCTTGGTGCTGAAAAACGGCTCAAAGAGGCGTTTGCGGTCTTCGGGGGTTATGCCGGGGCCGGTATCGGAGATGAGGACATCGACTTCGCCGTCGGACATCCGGTTCACGGACTTGATGGTCAGGTGGCCGCTGTTCTTCATGGATTCGGCGGCATTGATGATCAGGTTCATGAAAACCTGCTCGATTTTGTTGCGTTGAGCCATGATCGGGGGAAGGGAAGGCTCAAGGGACTGAACCACTTCAATGTCCCGCATGATGATGTGACCCTGCAGCAGCACCAGGGTATCGGTAACGACATGATTAAGATGGACAATTTCGCGGCCCCGGTCGTCGGGGCGGGCGAAGTCCAGCAGGCCTGAGACGATAATCTTGCAGCGATTGCCCAGTTTCAGTATCTTGGCGGCCGTATCATGTATCTGGGCGCGGTCCCCGCAGGCTTCAATGTCTTCCATCAGAAGGTGAAGATAGGTGATGATGCCGCCCAAGGGGTTGTTTATCTCGTGGGCGATGTTGAGGGCCAGAGTGCCTGTGGCCGCCAGGCGCTCGGAGAGCACCAACTGCTCTTCCATATGTTTGCGCTCGGTGATATCGCGGAGAACCGTCTGCAGAACAGGACGGCCTTTCCAGGTGGTGCGAGCGGTCGAAAGCTCGATGTCGAACCACGTCCCGTCCGGTCTCATGCCCCGGCCTTCGAAACTGAAGGTCTTCTGTTCGGAGGATTCCGGGAGTCTGAAGGCCTCGAAAAGGCCTCGCCGGGTGTCGTGGGCAAGAAAGCGGTGCAGATAGGCCCCGGCCAACTCCTCGTCGTCCCTTATTTCAAACATCTTGCGGAAACTGCTGTTGGCGAAATAAACGGCCTGGCTGTCATGGATGACAATCCCGTCCCAGGCCTGACGAATGATCTGACGGAAACTGTTTTCGGAGGCCTTGAGGTCTTCTTCCAGGCGTATCCGGTCCGAAACATCCCAAAGAACCTGAACCGCGCCCTGAAGGGCGCCGTCCGGGGCCATGAAAGGGGCGGCGGAGACATAAAGGTTCCGGGGATCGCCTTTAAGTGAAAAACAGCGGTCCTCGGCTTCCCAACCGCCCGGAACCATTGGGGAAGGGTGCAGGTTTCTGTCGCCGTAAAGCAGTTGGAGCCGGTCAATATCGCCGTCCAGCAGAAGATCGCCCATGGTTTCGGAACGGCCGTCGCGAAAGACCCGCTGGTGACCGCCAGTCCCGAGGACATCTTCACGCTTTATGCCGGTCAGGGTCTCGCAGGCCTTGTTCCAGTGGGTGACCCTATGCTGGCTGTCCAGAACGAAGATGCCGACCGGGGAACCTTCGATAATGCCTTCCGTGGTGCTGCGGCAGAGGATCAGGTCGTCGAGGCTGCGGCGGAGCTTGGTCACGTCGCGGATGACGCCTTCAAGGCCGGAACGGCCGGGTCCTTCATCCCAATGGGCCAGGGTTATGACGGCGTGGACGGGTTCACCGTCCTTGCGCCTGAGAGTTGTTTCGAATCGGGTGACGTTATTCCGCACTGCGGCCAGCTCAAGCAGGCGTTCATAATCATGGGGATGGAGAAATATGTCGGCCAGGGTGGTGGTTAAGGACATTTCAGACCTTGAGGAGTATCCGAGCAGACTGACGCCCGCCGGATTGATTTCCAGCCACTGCCCGGAATGGTCTACCACGAAGAGAAAATCGCGGGAGCGTTCGAAGAGGCGTTGATATCTGGCATGTGAAGATTCGAGGCGGGCGCAGGAAGCGGCCCGATCCAGTATCCAGCCGGCGGAGCAGCCGATTTCCAGCCAGTGTTCATTCTGAAGCCGCCGTCCGATTTCGCCGGGGCAGGCCAGGAGGAGGCCGTGAAGAAAGGAGGCCCCGGCCAGGGCGATGGCGATGCCCGGAGTGGGACCCAGGGGATTTCTGTCCGCAGCCAGTCCGGATACCTGGTCGCGTCCGGGGGAGAATTTTCGCAGCAGTTCGAAGGGTTCCAGGGACAACAAGGCCGGGGATTCCGGATGGCGGCAGGCCAGGGTGGGCGGTCCGTCGCCGGGGAAGACGATCAGCCCGTTTTCAATCAGATCGAGTCTGACCAGTATATCTAGGATGCCGTTGGCGATTTCCTTGAGTTCGGTTTCCTGGGTGAAGAGTCCGAGAATGTCGCGTGCGGCGGTCAGGACGGTCTGAAGAAAAGGCTGTTCATTGTGAGAGGGCATGTCGCCTCCGGAAATCTGAAAGTATTTGCTTAGGTTAACAAATGCCAAGGGCCGTAGCAAGGGAATGTTTCACGTGAAACGCCGGTTTTCCCTTTGCAAAAAAACAGGTCTGTGTTAATCTTTAGGCGTTGGACCTGTAAGCGTAAGGTCTTATATTTATTGTTTATTCCTGATTCCGGCCTTTGGGCCGCGCATCGGACGCAGTGCGGCGCTGAACGCGTTTGCGGAGCCTGTTTCCTGTTTTGAATAGAATAGAGGCGGTTCCGGCGGCAACTTTCCACGTTTGGTCTCCAATGACAGTCAAGGACATCAAGTGACCATGGGTAGAATCATCACTATCGCGAATCAGAAGGGTGGAGTCGGGAAAACGACCACGGCGGTCAATCTGGCGGCCTGTCTGGCCGCGGCCGAGAAGAAGGTCCTGCTGGTGGACGCCGACCCTCAGGGCAACGCCACCAGCGGCGTGGGGGTCAACCCGGCGACCCTGACCAAAACCCTTTATCATTACATGATCGACGATATTCCCCTGGCCGAGGCGGTTCAGCCCACGGCCCTGCCCAACCTGAGCCTGCTTCCGGGCAGCCAGGATCTGATCGGGGCCGAAATAGAACTGGTGGATATGGCCGACAGGGAACAGGTCCTGCGGGCCAAGTTGCTCCCTCTGGCCGACAAATACGACTTCCTTATCATCGACTGTCCGCCGAGCCTCCAGATAATGACCATCAACGCCCTGACCGCCGCCCACAGTCTGCTTATTCCTTTGCAGGCCGAGTACTACGCCCTGGAAGGTCTTTCCCACCTGATCAAGACCGTTCGCCTGGTCAGGCGCAGCCTGAACAAGGATTTGGACCTCATGGGGATACTTCTGACCATGTTCGACACCCGCAACAACCTGTCTCACCAGGTCATGGATGAAGTGAAGAAGCATTTTCCGGGCAAGGTCTTCAAGACCGTCATCCCCAGGAACGTGCGCCTTTCCGAGAGCCCCAGCCATGGCCTGCCGATTATTCTGTATGACATCCGTTCCACTGGAGCCGAATCTTACCTGGCCCTGGCCAGGGAAATATTGAACGGAAGCAATTGATATGTTAAAGAAAAAAGCATTAGGCCGCGGGTTGGGGGCGCTGATCGAGGACATCGACCAGGGCATAAACCAGGTTTCCGCCCCCATGGAGCTTTCAATCGAAGCCATTACGGCCAACCCTTTGCAGCCCAGGAAGAATTTCAAGGCCCGGGATCTGAAGGCCCTGACGGACTCGATCCGGGACAAGGGAGTGCTGGAGCCTCTGGTGGTGCGCCGGATCGCGCCCGGCAGTTACGAACTGATTGCCGGTGAAAGGCGTCTGCGGGCCTCTACCGAAGCGGGGCTGAAGACCGTACCGGTCATTCTGCGTGACGCGACCGCCGTGGAGATGCTGGAGCTGGCCCTGATTGAAAACCTGCACCGCGAAGACCTGAATCCCATGGAAGAGGCCGAAGCTTATCAGCGGCTGGCCGATGAATTCGACCGGAATCAGGAGGAACTGGCCCGCCTAGCCGGGAAAGACAGATCCACCGTAGCCAACACCCTGCGCCTTCTGCAACTGCCCAAGGCCGTCCAGGACGATGTAAGGCACGGGCGCCTGACGGCGGGGCACGCCAGGGCCTTGCTGGCTTTGAGCGACCAGGAGCGCATTCAGGCCGCCCGCGAGCAGGTGCTGGCCGGCCAGCTTTCCGTCAGGGAGACGGAAGCCCTGGTCAAGAGGCTCCTGCAGCCTCCTCAGAAGAAAAAGGCGGCCGGGGCCAGGGATGATGTGTATTTTCAGGCTCTGGCCGGGGAGTTTTCCCGGCGTCTGGGGTCAAAGGTCAACATTACCCGCAAGGGCCGCCGGGGCCGCATAGAGATAACTTTTGCCTCCAACGATGAGTTGGAAAGGATAATGAAGGCCCTGGGGGTAGGGCCTCTCTGATTCCCGGCCCTGGGACCGGTTTTCATCATGGGCGTACATCTCATCATCGACGGCTACAACGTCATCCGGGCCAGCGCCAGTCTTTCCAGGCAGGAAGCCTTCAGCCTGGAACAGGGTCGGGAGGCCTTACTGGAGCGGCTGGCCGCGTACAAAAAGATCAAACGCTGGCCGGTGACTGTGGTTTTTGACGCCGCCGAGGGACTCCACCTGGGGGAAAGCCGGGAACAGACCAAGGGTATCAAGGTGGTTTATTCGCCGTCGGGCCAGACCGCCGACCAGGTTATTGTCCGCCTGGCCAGGCAGAAGGGCGGTCAGGCTCTGGTGGTGACATCGGACCGGGAGCTGGCCCGCCTGTCGGAGGCGGCCGGGGCTACCGTACTCGATTCACCTGCTTTCGAGGACCGCATGGAGATGGCTTTTTATATGGAAACCAAAGGGTTGTCGACTCCGGCGGAAGACGACCCGGCCCGAAGTCTGGATACGAGAAAGAAGGGGCCAAGCCGCCGCCCGCCCAAGGCCGAACGGAAAAAGGCCGCCCGCCTGGAGAAGCTCTGAGCCAAGCCCCGCTTCAGTGATCGGTAGACGACGAGTATTTCAGGTTGGTAATCAGCGCCACGATAAAAATAAGCCCTATGCCGATATAGAAGCCGAGGCATATTGAGAGGCCCGGCATGCCGTAAGAACAATTGGCCGAGCCGGCCGCCAGGTAAACAGCCGCTGAATAGTAAAACAGGAAAAGTATGTAGAAAAAGAAGGCCACCAGTTTGTCGACAAGCCTTCGGTCCGGTTCGCCTTTCTCCTTCCTCTGGAGCCACGTTTCCCAGCCTACGCCGACATGCCCGTCGTCATCGGCCATCATTGGTTCGATTATTTCACGGATGTACTTCCCGCAACGCATCAGAGCCCTGCTTTCGGCCAGAAACAGTATCACGATGGTGCAAATCAGTATGGGGAGAGACAGGGTTATGACTCTGATGTCATAAGTGTGGGCCAGATAGTTTGCCGTCGGCATGGCGACAATGCCAAAACCCGCCAATTTGAATATCCTGGCCTTTGTGTCCCGGATTTCCTCACGAATAGACACATACTCATGAAGGACGAACTCCTCTCTGTTCATGACTGCCTCTCTATTCGACTGTTTGGGGGAATGTATAGAACAGGATATTAGAAGAGTGCCAAGGGAATTTCAACAAAATATTAAACAGTTAATGAGCAAGGCCGCTCCCCTGCGCTCTTCGGGGCATCGTGGCGCGGCCAAGGCTGGTGTTCAGGGTCCAAAGGGGTCTTTCCGGTGCTGCCGGGCCATGGGGGCGGCTCAGTATATATATTCCGAGGCCCATTTGCGGACATTCTGGCCGTCTAGGACATGGAAGACCCGTATTTTTTTCAGGGTCACCGGGGAAAACTGCCCGATGGGCAGATAGACCACCTTGCGGCCGTACATGGAGGCGAGATTTTTGATGCGGTCGGCCGGGGGCTTGGCGGCTATGTACGCGACCAGGCGTTCTTCTGAATAGTCTATGGCGGCCATAAGCAGGCGTTCGGCCTTGCTCCGGGCGCTGTCGAAGAAGGAATCCTGCCAGATATCGTAAAGCCTCAGAGGAGGGTAGGTCAGCATGAAGCCTCCGTATTCACAACGGGAGACGCCGGGGCCGACCACGTTCCGCCCGGCCGGGGTGGCGTAGAAGGCCATGTCCGATTCCTGGGCGTGTTCTCCCAGCCAGGAGACCGTCCAGGGGTATTGTTCGGGCTGGCCGGATTCCGGGTCGTCATGGTCGAAGATAACAACCACCGAACCGACCTTGCCGCGTATCTGGCGGTTCTCTGTGACGTAGATACGATCCTGGTGCCAGTTGCGGATGGTTTCGCGAATGTCCAGGCCGTCCAGCATGGAGGTGCTGAAGGGAAAGGTGCGCCGGTTTTCCTCGGACAGGACCTGGACGGTCTTTTTCCTGAGATAATCACCGAAGCCTTCTATGACTATATCTTCCGGCGGGTGTGAGCAGATATTGAAGCCCTGCCATTCCCTTTTCCATTGGCCCGGCTCCGGTTCGCGCTTGCGCTGTTTTACGGGGACGGAAACCAGGCGGCGGCGAAAATGGTGAAGTCTGCGGTAAAAGTTGATCTTTCTGGTGTCCAGATACAGGTCTTCCCCTTTAAGGCGCAGGGTTTCGCAGGCCGGGTCCATTTCCTGCCAGGGATATTTCGAGGCCAGTTCCCAGACTTCGTAAGCGAAATTGTCATCCACCGCTCCCCGGGCGGCGATGAGGAGCTGATACAGGTCGGGGGCCAGCCGGCCCTGAACCAGGGCGTAATTCCGGGCGAACCTGAGCAGCACCCCTATCTGCTGAGTGGTGACTTCCTCCTTGGAGTTCTTTTTATGGGCCTCCCTGGCCAGGTTCAGAAGCCTCCGGTGCAATTCCAGGCGGTCGAGGCCGGCCGGTTCGGCGGCGTCCAGGAGGTTGTTCCAGAAGGCCGCGGCCAGAAAGGGCATTTCGGTCATGATCTCCCCGGCCGATTCCGGAGCCAGGTTGGCCAGGGCGACGCCGGGGCGTCTGATGCGTCCCACGGGCAGGGCCAGGGGGCGTTCGAGCAGAGCGAGGATGGCGGGGTAGTGGGACAGGCCGAACACGAAAAGCACTTTCCGGTGTTCAGCCGCGAGCTGCTGGAGATGATAGGCCATGGTCATTTCCCGCAGGTGGTCCTCGGGAGACGGCTCCATACCGGCGAATTCGGTCCTGAAGGCTTCGGCGTACGCGGCCAGGCCTAGCCGCCGGACCGAGTAAGGATCGGGGAAGGGCTCACGGCGGCGCGGGTAGCCTTCGGTATCGCGGTCGACGAAGTGCAGAGGCAGGCCGTGGCGGCGGGCCAGCCAGGCCGCCGTGACCAGCGGATCCTGAGGCTCCAGGGGCAGATAGACGTGCCGCCCGTCTTTCTCCTGGTAAACCACGACCCGGAGATTGGGCAGGGCGTCCAGTCCCCGCAGCACGGCCTGGCGCAGAGTAGGGGGGAACTCGACGGCCACGGCGTCCGGCCGGTGCTCGTGGAAGAGCCGCTGGACGGCTTCGGCGAACTCCAGCCGACCATGCAGGACCGGTGCGAATATGATATTGCCGTGGGTGATAAGATCGTAATGGCCGGTAGACACGCCTGATCCTTTGCTCAAACCGGGTTGCACTTCGTCTTCAGGTGCCTAATCCGCCTTGGGCAGATAGACCAGGGCGTCTGCTCCGAGAATCAGCGGGACGGCGCAGGCCAGTTGCTTTATGGCCTTATTGCCGGCGCAGCCGTCCGCCGCACCATTGGAATGGGCCAGCTTAATGGCGTAACGGGCCACATTGATGCCGTCCCGGACGGTGAAGCTTTCGTTCCGGCGGTGGGCCAGTTGCAGAAAGGCCACCACGTAATCCAGCAGGGTCTCGTCGGCGAAGGGCAGGTTCTGCCTGAGGATAAGCCTTTCTTCCTCGGCCTCGGGAAAGTCGATGAAAATCTGGGGTTGGAGCCGGGAATGGATATACTCGGGTATCTCAAAGGTCGACGAGTCGTCGTTCATGGTGGCGACCAGGCGGAAATCGGGGTGCGCCTTGATCTTTATACCTGCCACCAGGGATTCGACATAGCGGCGGTTGTCCAGGAGCGGGGCCAGGGAGGCCCAGGATTTTTCGCTCATCCTGTTGCCTTCGTCCAGAACCAGAACGCCGCCCCGGATCATGGCGGTGACCACAGGGCTGGCCATGTACTGAATGCGTCCTTCGCCGGAAATGACCGGGGTGACGAGCAGATCCTCCGGCCGGGTGTCCATGGTGGCCTGAAAAATATAGACCTCGCGGCCAAGGCGTTTTCCGGCGGCATAGGCCAGGGTGGTCTTGCCGACTCCGGGCTTGCCGATGAGCCGGGGGTTGAGAGGCAGGTCGTTTTCCTCGACGACCAGCCACGCGGCCATCATCTGATCCATAAGTTCCTGCTGGCCGACCCAGGCCAGCGGCAATTCTTCAGCGTGGCTGAGCTGAAGCTCGACGCCTTCAATGGTGACTTTGTTCATGATTCCAATACCCGTCTTGAGCTATTTGGTGAAGAACTTCACAGCCTTATTATAGGTTCGCTCGAGCTGATCCGCCGTTTCGTCCATTTCCTGCCTGGTCTTGTCCCAGGCCCGGCCCGAGGCCTTCTTGAGCGCCTCATACTTGGCGGCCGCGGCTTCCCGCTGTTCCTTCAACTCTTCGGAGAGACTCTGCCAGTCCTGCTTGAGATCCTGGCCGGTCTCCTTGGCGTCGGACTTGGCTTCCTGAAGATCGGCGGAGAACTTGTCCTTCAAGGCGTCGATGCCGCTGCCTATCTGGTCCAGACGCTTTTTCATTTCGATCTTATAGCTCTCGCTGTCGTCCTGGGCCGCCGCTGGCGGAGAAAAAAAGGTCAATGAGAAGGAGAGAAAAAGGAAAAAGGCGGCCAGGACCGCATAAAGGCGTCCGTGTGCATTTTTCAAGCGATACATGTGTATTATCCTTTTATTACGCCCAGAGGGCGGAGCCGGGCGACCTTGCGCGCCAAACCGGCCTGATGAACGACTTCCACGACCTGGGAGACATCCTTGTACGCTTCCGGCATTTCCTCGGCCAGAGTGGCCCGGCCGGCCGAACGGACAATGATGCCCCGGTCTTCGAGTTCACGGTTGATGGACCGGCCTTTGGCCGCTTTCTTGGCGGCTGTTCTGGAGAGCAGCCTTCCGGCCCCGTGGCAGCATGAAGCGAATGATTCGGCCATGGCCCCAGGAGCACCGGCCAGGACAAAGGAGGCCCGGCCCATGTCTCCGGGAATGAGGACCGGCTGACCCGCGGTCCTGTAGTCGGCCGGGATTTCGGGATGTCCGGCCGGAAAGGCCCTGGTGGCCCCTTTACGATGCACGCAGACCATCATCTCCCTTCCGGAAACAAAATGCTTTTCCTTCTTGGCGATGTTGTGGGCCACATCGTAGACGAGCCTCATCTTCAGGTCGCGGGGGGAAAGGTGCAGGGCCCTTTCGAAGGCTTCCCTGGTCCAGTGCATGATGACCTGCCTGTTGGCCCAGGCGAAATTGGCGGCGGCGGCCATGGCGGAGAAGTATCTCCGGCCCGGTTCTGATTCGAGATAGGCGCAGGCCAGTTGGCGGTCGGGCAGGGTAATGCCCGCCTCAAGGGAGGCCCGGGCCATGATCTTCAGATAATCGTCGCAGACCTGGTGGCCCAGGCCCCGTGACCCTGAGTGGATGAGGACGGCGGCCTGGCCGGGGAAGAGGCCGAAGGCGCTGGCGGCCTCAGGGTCGAAGATTTCATCGACGACATCTATTTCCAGAAAATGATTGCCCGAGCCGAGGGTGCCAAGCTGTCTGAAGCCTCTTTCCATGGCCCGGTCGCTGACGGCGTCCGGGTCCGCACCAAGCATGACGCCGCCTTCTTCCGTATGTTCCAGGTCGGCCTGAAAACCAAGGCCTTTCTTTACCACCCAGGCGGCCCCTTCGGTCAGGACCTTGCGCATTTCCTGCTTGTTGAGCTTCAACGACCCGGTGGAGCCCACGCCGGTAGGGACGGAGCGGAAGAGTTCTTCAACCAGTCCGCGCAGATGGGGCATTATCTGATCGGCGGTCAGGGCCGAGGCGATGAGGCGGCAGCCGCAGTTTATGTCGTAGCCGACTCCGCCGGGGGATATGACGCCTTCATCGAGGCTGAAAGCCGCCACCCCGCCGATGGGAAAGCCGTAGCCCCAATGCATGTCGGGCATGGCCAGGGAGTGAGTGATAATGCCCGGCAGGTGGGCCACGTTGGCCACCTGTTTGAGGGACTCGTCCTGATGCATTTCCTTCATCAGGTTTTCGTCGGCGAAAACAAGACCGGGCACGCGCATGCCGCCTTCCCGAGGGATTTCTACTCTGAATTTGTCCAGTCTTCTTGTTTTCATGGTTAAAATTACCAGGTTAAAAAATTGTGGTTAAGGTTCGGACCATGGCTCATACGTCAAAAATGACCTTGGCCCGCCAGCCTTCCGGCCTGGGGCGGACTTCCACCTGGTGATAAGTGGCCGCTTTTATCTGCCGCTTGACGATCTGGGCGGCCGGATCGAGGGGCGCGGCCCGGACAACGGCCTCCAGACTGGTTGCGCCAAGAGCCAGCCGGTCTATTTCCGCCGGGACCAGCTCCCGGACCTGGATATAGTAAAGCAGTTCATTCAGCCACTGGACCAGCAGGTCCTCCGGGTCCAGGGCAACCAGCCGGATTTCCAGCACTTCCCCGCCCTTCTGGGGCGGTTTCTCGAGCATAAGCTCCACCAGGCCATGGGCTGCGCTTATAAAGACGTCTCTCGGGTCGTCTCCGTAAAAATAGGCGCCCAGGTCGGCGGTGTGGTCAAAAACGGTGAAGCGTCGGCGTCTGGTCACGGTATGAATTATACCATTGTAGAGTCTTTTTTGCAGACCTCGGCATTGCCGCTCATGGGGCCTGAGGGATGGGTAGGCCGCCCGGTCCCTTCATGGAAGTAATTTTGACCCGGGGATTAGTGGCTGTTCCGAGAACACGGAAATCGGCCTGAGCCAGGGGCTGTTCGGCCGAACCCAGCCTAGCCGAACCGGCGAGGGAAAGCCTGAGGTTCTGGAAATCGTTGATGCGGCCGGAAAGGGAGAGCACGCCCTGCTGGCCTTCAGCCTGCAAGCCGGTCAATTCGACAACATTGGGCTGCAATTTGAATTCCAGGGAGAGCCGGTCGAATTCCAGCGAAGATATCGGGAGTTGCGGCAATTGGAGATCGTCGATGCGTCCCGGTCCGATGACCAGGGAGCCCTGACCGCCGGTGGGAACGACGCCTTTGGCTCCAAGGACGGTCAGTGAACCGGCAAGGCGGCCCTGAATCGCGCCCTGTCCGGACGGCTGGGCCAGGGAAAAGTCCGGCAGGTCGATATTGTCCAGAACCAGACGCAGTTCGCGGTTGCCCCAGAGGCGGTAATCGACCTGTCCGTTCAGGCCTCCCTGCCCGGCTAAGGCTTTGACAGCCAGGCTGGCACGGCCGGTGAGAAGGCTGAAGAAGCCAAGGCGCAGCCTGACTCGGTCGATATCGGCCAGTTTTATGTCCCCGGCGGGTGTGCGGGCCGAAACGGCCAGTCCGGTGATTTCGTAGGTCAGAGGAAGGCCGGGCTGAATCCCGTCATAGGCTATCCGGAGCGGCGACCTGGCTTCGAGGGTCCGCCGGGCCGCTTCAAAGGCTGCCTGATAGGGAAAGCGGTAATGCAGGGCCGTCAGGGTGACGGCCAGGACATAAAGCAGCACGGCCCCGGCGAGGGCGCTTTTCTTTAACAGTCCATTCATTGATTGGCCGCCGGTGTGGCCAGACGCAGAGATACGTCCAGGAGATCAGGTTCGAGATAACGGGGCCGTATTCCCAGGTTGACGACAAAAAAGACCTTGTCGCTGGCTTCCAGGCTGTAGAGCAGGCGGACCAGTTCGCCCAACTGGATGCCCGAGAGGCGGACGTCGAATTCAGACTGGCGGCTCGCGCCTTCCTCGCCGGACGAGGCTACCGGGCTCATGGATTCGATCCTGCCGGAAAGACCGGCTTCCCCGGCCAGATTTTCCAGGAAGCTGAAAGGAGCGAAGTCCTTGCCCCTGGCCTGCACCTGGGTCCGGGTCAGGTCTCTCTGGGCGGCCAGAGCCTTGAACTCGCCCGCCATATCCTGAAGTTCGGCCAGGTCGCCCTGAAGCCGGGCGGTGAGGTTGTGCAGGCGGTCCCGGCGGTCGGTCAGGGGCTGCACGATCAGAAAATAGACGCCCAGCACCAGGAGCACCAGAGCACCAATGGAGACGAAGAGGGTTTCGCGGCGATTGAGCCTCATCCGGACCTCCGCTTGAGGGATATTTTGAATGTCAGCACCCTGGTGGCCGGATCGACCCGGGCTCCTCCCGGCGAGGCTTCCGAGAAGAAGGGCAGGGCGGCCAGGTCGTTTTTGAGTCGGTCGATGGATTCAAAGCTGCCGCCTTCCCCCTGCATTTCCAGAGTGGAAGGATTAAGGGCCAGGTCGGTGATGCGTATGCCCGCCTGGGCGGCGGTGACCCGGCTGACTTCCAGCAGGAGGTCCAGAACAAAGCCGTCGGCCGGTCCGGCTCCGCCGGTCTGTCTCAGGCGGTCGAGTTCCTGGCGCATCTGAGTCAGGGGATCGACGACTTTTTGGACGCCGGGCACTGTCTGACGGAAAATTTCTTCGATGGCCGCTTTGACTTCCGCGTATTTGCGGGTTTCCAGGCGGTAAGAATAGACAAAACCGGCCAGATTGATAAGCAGCAGGAGAACCAGTCCGGCGGCCAGCAGGCTGAATTGGCCGCGATAGCGGGACAGGCTGCGGCGGGGAGCCAGTTCATCCTGGCGCAGGTTGGGCAGATAACCGGAGTCCATCCCCAGCATGGCCAGTCCGCAGGCCGCACCCGCGTCCGGGGGCAGGGCCTCCAAATCGGGCAAAAGGCCTTCTGCTTCAGAGAGAAGAGAGACCTTGCGTCCCAACTGGTCGGAGAGGAACCGGGTCAGGCCGGGAGCAAGGGCGCCCCCGCCGGTCAATACGATTTCCACGGGCGTATCCTCGGCCAGGCCCGCGGCCAGTGTTCTTTCAATTTCCAGCAGAAGCGGGCGCAGGCCTTCCCGCAGGACCTGCACGGTCTTATCCCCGTTATCCGCAGCAATGTCGGTGACGCGCTTGAGTCCTTCGGCGGCGAAGACATCGAGCTTGAGCTTTTCGGCTGCCTGTCTGGTGATGTTGAGGCCGCCGTATAATACGGAGCGGAGCAAAACAGGCAGTGTATCCTGGAAAAGGGCCAGGTTTGTCCGCGACGCGCCCAGATCGAGCAGAAGACAGGCCTGATCCGTGGAATTGAGACGCCGTCCGGCTGAAAGCAGTCCCAGGGAGTCGGGGAGGATGATCTCGGGGTCCAGTCCGCCCTGGCGGAAATCGGCCAGTACGGAGGAAACATCTTCGGGCCGGGCTCCGAAGATAACACCCGGACGGCCTCCGGAGCCTGTCTTGAGGGGTAGAAAGTCGAGCAGCAGTTCATCCACGGGGGTGAGGAAAAGAGGCTCGGCTTCGTACTTGAGGACCCGGGCCACTTTTTCGGGACGGTCAAAAGGCAGTTCCCAAAGGTGCAGACCGGCCTCCCTGGACCTGATATTGACAACGAGCCTGGTTCTGTCGTCCAGAAGGCCGGAGGCGACCTTCTGAAGAGCGGCTTCGATTTCGGCTGGATGCGGGGGCCGGTCCAAGGGGAATTCAACGGCCAGAGCCCCCCGGACGGCCAGGCCGTCATCCGTGCGCTCCACCCGGACCGCACGCACGGCGGAAGTGCCGAGAGTGACGCCCACGGCGGCGCGGGGACGCAGGAAGTCGGGGATCATGTTCAAAGCCACTTATTGCACCTCATCCGACCCGATAGAATATAAGTCTTACGGCGTCTCCCGACCGTTGCACGACAGCGGTCAGGCGGACGGTGGCCTGGCGGAAATGACCTTCCAGGCGAATACGGAAAAACGAGCTGTCCACCGCGACCAGTCCGGTTATTCTGGCCATGATTTCCGGAGTGATACCGGAGACGGTTTGCAGGTCGTCCAGCTTTTCGAAGGGCTCGGCGGCCCGGCGTTCCATTATCCCTTGCACGGCCTCGGACGTCAAGTCATCGTCCAGGCTCTGGAGAATCAAGGCGGGAGCGGTATTGATGTTGATTACGCCTTTGGAATTGACCGTCAGCAGGCTCAGCAGCCCAGGCCGCTCGTCGTTGCCCTTGAGAAGGTTCTCGGTGACGCCCTTGATCAGCGAGAGTTGGCCGAGGGTGGCCAGAGGGCCGTTGCCGCTGGGATAGGACTCGGTCTGGGAGATATAATAGGCTGATTCCGCTCCGCCGCTGCGGGGCTCTTCGTCTGTGTCCAGCCAGTCAAGAATGGACGAGACCGGTTCGGGGTCCAACTGGAGAAGATCGAAGAGTCTTTCGAACTGGGCCAGTCTTTCCTCGGAGACCAGACCGTCCTGGCCGACCAGGTAGTTGACGTTGAAGAGGCCGGAAAGGTCCTCAATGCTGCCGGTGAAGTCGCCTTCGTCGAAAAGGCCCGAGGCCAGGGCCGCGTATTTGGGGAAATCCGCCCAGATATCCGTGGCGGCGTCGTAATCCTTGTTGTCCATGGCCAGGATGGTCATGGCCCCCTTAAGTCCGGCCTGGGCCATGATTTCCGCCTGAGCGAAGTCGTGGGCGTTTTCGGCCACCAGGGCTTCGAGGTGGACCCGCTTGATGAAAGTGATGGCCGAGGCGGAGAGCAGGGCCACGACCAGCAGGGTGAGGATGAGGGCCACGCCGGAGCGCCGCCTGAGTCCAAGGACTTTGACTGTAGCCGCTTTCATCATAACAGGCCGAGACCGGAGGGCAGGTTGATGGCCGGGACGGCCGGTTCGGACAAGGGCAGGGAGACCAGGGTGAGAAAGGTCTCCTCGCCGCCCTGTTCATCGGCCAGAACCAGGGTGATGCGGACAGACCGGGGCAGGCCGGAACGGTTTTGCGTGTCCCAGTTTTCCTCTTCGTTGTTGCCGACAAAAACGAACTCCAGTTTGACCACATCGTCCGAGATTATCACTTCCCGGCCCCCGGAAGCGGGATCGTCGTCGGGGGTGTCGTCCTGGCGGCGGATCAGCCGGTAGGTCTTGACGTCTTCGAGCTCGGAGAGCCTGTACGACACTTCGACCAGGTCCGGGCCGGAGTTTTCGTCCATGGAGAGCACAGCCGTGGTGTTGAAGCCGAGGCTGTCTTTGTTCCCCGTGAAACGATACTGGATCCCGGCCGAGCCGGCGGCCTTGTCCGGCAGCCAGGCCCCCGACAGATCGCGGGAGAGCCGGTCCAGGATAAAGAGTCCCTGGCCGAAAACGTCGCCCGCTTCGGAAGCCGTCCTGGTGGCTTTTTCCTGGGAAATGAAGACGGCGTAGACGGCGGTCATGATAATGGCCAGAATGGCCAGGGCGACCATGAGGTCGACCAGGGTCAGGCCGGAACGGCGCTTCATTGAGTCCCCCGGTAGGTGAACCCTTGCAGCATAACCCCCTGTTTCGGCTTCTGGCCGGTCCGGCGGACCCAGATCTGCACTTTGTACAGGCCGGGCAGTCCGGTGACGGGGTTTATTTCGGCGTCCCAGGAGAATTCTTCCAGGGGCTCGGCAAACGCGCCCGATTGTTCGGCGGCGGTGAGGTCCGGATGGTGCTGGGCTTCGGCCAGTTTGAGCTTGGCCAGAAAAATGGCCCGGGAAGTGAACCGGGCTTCGTCGGCCAGGGTTATACCCTGGCCCTGAGCGCGGATGACGGCGACCAGGGCGATGCCGATGAAGGCGATGGAAATCAGAACTTCCAGGAGAGTGAAGCCGGACCGTTTCATTTTGTTTCCTCGTGCAGATATCCGGGCTTGATTTCGGTCCGGCCGAAGTAGGGTCTGAGGAAGATGGTCATCTGATCGTCATCCGCAGCATAGAGATGGATTTCGCCCGGTTCGCTGCCGCCCTGGGGCCAGTACCCGAAGGCGACCTGGTTGGTTGTGACTGTGCCCTGCCGCGGGTGAACGGCGTCTTTGAAGACGATCTGACCCGGCAGATTGAAGAAATCCGTTTCCCGTCCGGCGTCGCCGTCCGGTCCCGGCCTGACCGTGGACAGATAAGCCCGCTTCTGTTCCAGGTCCAGACATAAAAACCACGGCCGGGACTGTGTAACGGCTTGGCTGTGTGCTTCCAGCGCCAGCCCCGACAGACGCCGGGCTGCCGTGCGCAACTGCTCCGAATCGGCTACTCCGCCAAGACGGGGCAGGACTATGGTCAGGAGCAGCCCGATGAGAACCATGACCACCATGAGTTCGGCCATGGTGAAGCCCGGCCGGTGGATGCGGGTGCGTCGCCGGCCGGGTGTTGTTATTCCAGGAATATTAATTATCGTCGCCCCAATTGGTCACGTCCGCATCGGCGTCTTCGCCGCCAACTTCGCCGTCCGCGCCGAGGGAGTAAAGATCGAAGTCGCGGTTATGGACGCCGGGACTGAGGTAGAGGAAGTTGCGGTCCCACGGGTCGGCGGGGATGCGGCCTTTTTCCAGGTAGCCGCCGTCGCGCCACCGGTTGGGTATTTTGCCGCTGGTGGGTTTGTTGACCAGCGCTTCCAGCCCCTGATCCGTGGTCGGATAGTAGCCGTTGTCCAGTTTGTAGAGCTTCAGGGCCGTTTCCAGGCTTTCGATCTGCATTTTGGCTTTGGTCCGGCGGGCTTTTTCCGGCTGATCGGCGATGCGGGGGATGATGAGCCCGGCCAGAATGCCGAGGATGATGACCACAACAAGAATTTCGACCAGGGTGAAGCCAGGGCGGCCCCTGGAAACTGTCTTCTTACCAAGATTTTGTTTGAGCACTTTTTCCTCCTATCCCACTAAACCGCTGAGGTCGAATATGGGCAGCAGCACGGAAATGACAATGAAACCGACAAGTAAACCCATCACGATGATTATGACGGGCTCAACCAGAGAGGTCAAGGTGGAGAGCACCTGATCGGTTTCCTTTTCGTAGGCGCGGGCGACTCGGCCCAGCATGGCGTTGAGTGTTCCGCTGGATTCCCCGACGGCGACCATGCGCCGGGCCAGGGGCGGAAAGAGGCCGCTGGCGTCCAGGCCTTCAGCCAGGGAGCGCCCTTGCCCGACTTTTTCGGCGGCGAGCCTGAGTGCTTCCGCGAAGCCGGACCGGCCCATGGCCTCTGCGGTGACGTTCAGGGCCGTGATCAGAGGCACGCCTCCGCCGACCATAACCGCCAGACCTCGTATGGCCTGGGCCAGCAGAAGCCTCTGCCAGAGGTTGCCCGCTATCGGTATGTGAAAAACCGTGTTTTCAAAGCGGCGGTAATTTTTTTCTTTTTTCAGCCAGTGCTTTAAGGCGAGGACCAGGGCGGCCAGAACAAGGAGAACGCCCCACCAGTAGCCCTTGAGCAGTCCGCTGACAAAGAGGAGTATCCGGGTAGGCATCGGCAAGGCGGCGTGAAGACTCTGAAAAAGGTCGGTCAGGGTCGGAATGATGAAGGAGAGCAGGAAGAAAAGGACCATCGCTCCGACCAGGGTCATGAAGGCCGGGTAGGCCAGGGCGGCGGCGACCCGCGCCCGGCGGTCCTGGCGGACCTCCAGATCGTCGGCCAGTTTTTCCATAACCTGATCCAAGGCGCCGCTGAGTTCACCGGCGCGGACCAGATGAATGTAGTCTTTCGGGAAATAATCCGTCTGGCGGCCCATGGCGTTGGCCAGGGATTCGCCGGAGGTAACCTCCTCCCTGATCAAGGCCAGGGCGTGACGGAAGCCTTCGTCCTCCGCCTGCTCCTGAATGGTGTTGAGCGCTTCCACCACGGGCACCCCGGCCGAGAGGAGCGTGGATGTCTGCCTGGTGGTAATGGAAAGCAGGCGCAGGCGGTTCGGCCGGAATCTGAAGCTGCGGCGGAGGGCGGCCCGTGAGCGGAGCGGAGCCTCCCGCACCGATGTCGCCTGAACATCTATCGGGTGCAGGCCGTCGCCGCGCAGCCTCTGCCTGGCCTTCTGGGGGGTGTCGGCGTCGACAACGCCCCGGACCGTTTTTCCGGAGGCATTCAGGGCGCGGTAAGAATAGACTGGCATAACTGTCCGGGCCGCCTCAGGTCAGAGTCACGCGGAGGACTTCCTCCAGGGAAGTCTGTCCGGCGCGGACTTTGTCCAGACCGTCGTCAAGCAGCGTTTTCATGCCTGATTTCACGGCCGCCCGCCGGATTTCGTTGGCCTCGGTGCTTGTAGAAAGAGCCTTCTGGATAGCCTCGTCGACGGCCAGAAATTCATAAATGCCGGTGCGGCCCCTGTATCCGGTCTGGAAGCAGTGGTCGCAGCCCTGGTGGCGATAGGTCTGAAAGCCGTCAAGTGCGTCCGGTCTGAGTCCTGCTCTGGCCAGGGCCGCCGGAGCGGGTTCGTCCGGCTGTTTGCAGTGTGGACAGAGCTGGCGGATGAGTCTCTGGGCTTCGACGGCGATAACGGCCGAAGAAACCAGGTAGGGTTCAACGCCCATGTCCACCAGCCGGGTCACGGCCGAAGCGGCGTCGTTGGTGTGCAGGGTGGAGAAGACCAGGTGGCCGGTAAGCGCCGCCTGTATGGCTATTTCGGCCGTTTCGATGTCCCGTATTTCACCGATCATGATGACGTCAGGGTCATGGCGGAGCACCGAGCGGAGACCTCGGGCGAAGGTCAGGCCGACCTTGGTGTTGACATGAATCTGCCCTACGCCGGAAAGCCTGTATTCCACCGGATCTTCAATGGTTATTATGTTGCGTTCCCTGGAATTCAGGCGGCTGAGGGCGGCGTACAGGGTGGTGGTCTTGCCGCTGCCGGTCGGTCCGGTGGCCAGGATGATGCCATGAGGCCGCGAAATGGTTTCGGTGAAGCCCGCGAGGGCGTGGCTGCCCATGCCGAGGTCTTCGAGGTCCAGTATTCCCGAGGACTTGTCCAGGAGTCTGAGGACTACGCGCTCCCCGCCTTCCGTGGGGATGATGGAGACGCGGACGTCGATGGAACGCTCGGCCAGGGTGAAATGAAACCTGCCGTCCTGGGGAAGGCGTTTTTCGGCGATGTCCAGCCCGGACATGACCTTGATACGGGAAGAAAGAAAAGGCAGATAGTGCTTGGGCGGACTGAATCGCTGATACAGGACGCCGTCGATGCGGAAACGTATTTCCACCTTGTCCGCGCCGGGTTCGATGTGTATGTCGCTGGCCCTTTCGGTGACCGCCTGAAAAAGGACCCTGTTGACCAGCTTTATGACCGGAGCGGCGTCGCTGGAGTCTATGATATCGGTTCCGGACTCCAGGTCCGCGGAGAGGGATTCTTCATCCGATTCGGCGATGGCCTTGAGCACGTCATCGGCGGTGTCCATGCTTTCCGAATAAAGAAGATTCAATGTCCGCAGGATTTCGTCTTCCGAGGTGACGACGACTTCCACCCGGCGGCTCAGGGCCATGGCCAGCTCGTCCGTTGCCTCCACGGCCAGCGGCCGGGCCGTGGCTACCAGCAGAGATTCCTCGTCCATGGAAAGAGGGACGAGGCGGTTTTTCCTGGCCCAGGCCACGTCCACCCTGGCGATGATCTCCGGGGGAACCTTGGCCGTGGGCAGACGGTCATGGAAAGGCAGTCCGAGCCGCCGGCTGAGCTCCTGCAGGGCCGCCTGATCTCCGCTGCGGGCCAGATCCGAGAGGCGGCTGGCGGGGATACGGGCCTCTTCCATCAGTTGCCCTTCGAATCGGTGGACTCTTCCCCGCCCGCCGGAGCCACGCTGTCGTTCAATTCCTGCTGCTTCCTCTTGGTCACATCCTGGAGCTGTTCGGAAGAACGGATGATGCTTGGATTTATCAGGATGAGCAGGTTGGTCTTGTCGGAAGAAGTCTCCTTGGTTTTAAAGGCCCAGCCCAGAACGGGGATATTGCCCAGGCAGGGCACCTGAGACTTGCCTTCCCGCTTGTCTTCCCGAATGAGGCCGCCGATGACCACGGTCTCCCGGTCGGCCACCTGAACGGTGGTTTCGGTTTCACGCTTGGTCGACGATATGGCCCCGGTCTCCGCTTCGCTTATGTAGTTGAGTATCTGCTGGTAGATTTTCAGCTTGACGAACCCGCCCTGGGTGATGTGCGGAGTGATTTTAAGGGTCAGGCCCAGGTCCTTGTAGTCGTAGGTCCGGGTGACCGTGGGGCTGGTCGATCCGGTGTCCGAAGTCATGGAGGATTTGAGGAACGGCCTTTCCTCGCCGACCACAATACGGGCCTCTTCGTTATCCATGGTCAGCAGGTGAGGCGTGGAAAGGATGTTGACGTCCTTGTCCGTCTGGAGAGCCTGGATGAGCAGGCCAAGATTGAGGAAAGTCTTGCCTCCGAAGGAGAGGGTGCCTTCCGCCGCGCCCAGGACCAGTCCGGAGACATCTCCGAAGGGATTGCTGGCCATGGTGTTGATGATGCCGCTCAGGTTGGTGCCGCCGAAAGCCGAAAGCTCGCTGCCTTCGGTGTTTAGGACGCGCCATTCGGCCCCGATGTTCAAGGCCTTTTTGAAGGACATTTCCACGATGGCCGCTTCCACCAGGACCTGAGCCCTCTGGATGTCCAGCTTTTCGATGATGTCCTTGAGGGTCAGGAAGTCCTGCCGGTTGGCCCTGATGATGAGGGAGTTGGTGGCCTTGTCGGCGGTGATGAAGACATCCTCCTGCAAGAGAAGCCTTGTCGGCAAGGCGGTTTTCTGTCCCTGTGCCTGAGCGCCTCCCCCTTGTCCGGATGTCAGGTCGTTCAGCGTCTGGGCCAGGTCTTCAGCCACGGCGTTTTTGAGGAAGTGGACATGCACCCGGTCAGAGCCCCGCGGCGAGGGGAGATCGAGCTGCTTGACCAGATCCGTTATGGTGCGAATCTCGGTTGGTCTGGCCATGATGATCAGGTTGTTGGTCCTCTCGTCGGGCACGACCTTATATGAGAGGCCTGCTTCCGCCGAGGGCCGGCCTTTGGCTGCTGTGGACTTGAGGATTTCCTGAAGCTCCGTAGCCATATCCCTGGCCGAGGCGTGCTGAAGCGGCACGACCGCCATCTGGGCGCCCTTGTCTTCAACGTCAATGGCCCTGAGTATGCTGACCAGGCGGTCGATATTGGAGGCGTAGTCGGTCAGAACCAGGGTGTTGCCGCTGTCGTATGAGAGAATGACTCCGGTCTTGTCGATGAGGGGGGCGAGCAGGGTGCGCATTTCCCCGGCGTCCGCATAATTGAGGCGGATAAGCTGGGTGACGACGCGGTCGTCCTTGGCCCGTTCCGCGGAAGGCAGGGAGGCGCGGGTTTCCACGTCCATGAGCTTGGCCTTCTGGCTGGGGACGATCTTGATAAAGCCGGAGTCCGGCACGGTGGTGTAGCCGTAAATTTTCAGCACCGATTCGAAGAGGCGGTAAGCTTCATCGGGCGTGACCTGGGTCGGGGAATACAAAGTCACGTTGTCCCTGACCTGCTTGTCAAAAACAAAGTTCTTGCCCGTTATTTCGCTGATGAACTTGGCCACCACACGAATGTCCACGTCGCGAAAATCAATGGAAACCATGTCCTGGCCGTCTTCCGCCGGGACAGGCTGGCCGACGGCGTTGGCGTCGGTAATCCTGGCCGCATGGCTTAGCGGGGCAGTCAGCAGGACGGCCAGGACGGTGAGAATCAGGACGGCAGTTTTTTTACTCATGAATCATTTTCCTCGCGGTGGCTTTTCGTTGGCCCGCTGCATCAATGACTTGAATTCAGGAAGCTGGCGCAGGCTCTTCAGGTCCACATCCTCGGCGGCCCAGAAAGCCGCTTCAGGGCGTAAATGGACAGCTTTGGTTAAATAGCCCATGGCGTCGGCGGTTTTTCCCCGTATGGCCGCCAGGCAGGCCATATTGTACAAGGCGTCCACATAATCCGGGTCCTGCTGCAGGGCGGCGGAAAACTCGGTTCCCGCCTGATCGTGGAGTTCCTGACGTAAAAAGAGGACGCCCAGGTTGTTGTGGGCCAGCTTGTTGCCCGGGTCCAGTTTAATGACTTGTTTATACATTTCAAGGGCTTTTTCCGGAGAACGCTGACGGAAATAGAAAATGTTGCCCAGGTTCAGATAGGCCTCGGCCATACGGGGATCAAGCCGGAGGGCTTCACGGTATTCGTGAATGGCCTGACTGTCGCGGCCCTTGTCCTGAGCCGACCGGGCGGCCAGAAAATGTTCTTCCGCCGTGGAGGGCTGCTGCGCCGCAGGCTCCGGGTCCGGGAGTGCGGGCGGCGCGGCGGCGACAGCCGGAGTTGCATCAACCGCCTTTTTCGCCTGGACCTGATTTGTCTCGCCAGCCGGTTTGGGGGCCTCGATGACCCGCTCCGGAGCGGGCGCGGCCGGAGTGCTTGGTTCAACCGCCTGAGTCCGGGGCGGCATCGGGAGAGGGGCTGCTTCCGGGACGGAAACCTTTTCATCGGTCCCCGGAACCGGCGCGGGTCCGGCATTGTCCCGAGCCTCTGCTTTGGCGGGCGCGGATTTTTCCGCGGCCACGGGCCGGACCGCATCGGAGGGGTTGGCCGGATAAAAAAACAGGTAATACCCGGCGGACAGGGCCAGCACGACGGCCAGGACCGCCCAGAGCAGCGGTCCGGAAATCCGGGAGCCCGATGGCGCGCCGGTCACCTGGCGGCTCGGAACATCACCTGCGGAATAGTCCCGGTTGGCTCGGCGGAGTGCGTCGTTGATGGAACTCATTTCAACACTCCCGAGTCTTGGTAGAAGCCGAAAAACACAGCCAGGATGACGACTGCGGCTATGAGAGCCGCCGGAATCAGGCGGCTTTTTTTCAGGCGGCTGAAAAGAGTCGATGGTTCGGTTGAGGCAATATTTCCGGCCAGTTCCCTCTGGGCCTGCCTCAGGTGGGCGGGGGTGATTCTGTGTGATCCCTGGCCGAAGGCCACCAGCAGGGCGCGGTCGCAAAGGGCGTTGATACGCCTGGGGACGCCTTGTGAATAACGGTGAACCAGCCGGAAGGTTCCCGAATCGAAACGAACCAGCCCCTGAGACCCGGCCACGGACAGCCTGTGGTGAATATAACGGATGGTGTCTTCGAGGACCAGGGGCTGAAGATGGCAGCGGACGGTTATCCTCTGGTTCAACTGGGCCAGGTCGGGCCGGGCCAGGGTCCGGCCAAGTTCCGGCTGGCCGACGATGATGATCTGTATGAGCTTCTGAGAGTCGGTTTCAAGGTTGGAAAGCATGCGAATCTGTTCCAGGACCGGAACGGAGAGGTTCTGGGCCTCATCCAGGATGAGAACGACGTTTCTGCCTGCCTTGAGTTGTTCAACCAGAAAACGGTTCAGAGTCTCGACCAGGGCTTCCCGGCTGGAGCTGTCGGCAGCCAGGCCGAATTCGCGGTTTATGGCCCGGAGCAGCTCGATTTCATTGAGGAAAGTGTTGAATATGAGTGCTGTTTCGGCCCGGCCGTCCAGATGGTCCATCAGGAGGCGCGTCAGAGTGGTTTTGCCCGCTCCGATGTTGCCGGTAATGAGGATAAAACCTTTGCGGTTCTCCACCCCGTAGATCATGTGCTCCAGGGCTTCCTGGTGGCCCGGGCTTAGGTAGATGAACCTCGGATCTGGGGTAAGGTTGAAAGGCTGATCCTGTAGTTTGAAAAATTGCCTGTACAAGCCGGATTTCCTAACGCAGAGAGTAATTCAAGGTGACCGGAGAGCCTTCCCGCTCCAGTTCCAGGGTGACGGAATCAAGTTGTTGGACCTGCCGGTAAAGGTTCATCAGGTCTTCCGGTTTTTCCACTGATATGCCGTTGACCTGGGTGATTATGTCTCCGCGCTCAATGCCGAGCTTGGCTACGGGGCTGTCCTGGCGGACGGAAGCCAGCTTGAATCCGTAAGGCTTCCCGTCCTTGAAAAAGGGGACTATGCGCACCTGGGAAAGGAAGCTGTTGAGATTGGCCATATGCTGGTTGAGGGAGTCCCGGCTGACCACGAATTTGTTCGGAGCCACTTCCTCGGCGATGGTCCCGGCATCTTTCGGAGAGGCGGCCGTCGTCTTCGGCAGGGCAGCAGGTTTGGAGGAAAAGGGCAGAGGCTTGCCGTCGTCCTCCCCGAATATTTCTATCCTGACCAGTTTACCGCTCTGGCGCACGGTTATGGCATCGGCGCTGACGCTGACCAGTTCCGCGGAACCGACCGCGTCACCCGGGCGGTACAGGTCTTGCTCCTTGGATTTGATATTCTCCAGAATGGCGAAACTCGACTCGTCGCTGGCACCCAGAATTGTTCCTCGCAGGCGATAGTCCCCCGAGGAGGTCTGGGCCGGGATGGTTTCATCGTCTTCGGGAGCGCCGGCCGATTGCTGTGAGGCGCCGCCGAAGATGTTTTTCTGGGCGATGGCTTCGTAATGAGCCAGAGTCCGCAACTTGGGTGCGGAACTGGACCCGGCCCGGACCGGGGCTTGGTCGATGATCCGGTTTTCCAGCCTTTGGGAGAAAACGGACAGCCCGAGGCTGACTCCGGACCAAACCACAAAGCCCAGGACGACAAGGTTGGCCGCAGCCAGGTAATGTTTCTGAGTAACAGACATTTGAGACCGCCTAAGCCGAGACGAACATACTTTAGCCGTTCATTCTAACATAAATCCCTGGCAAGGCAAGCAAAGGGTGAAAGCTGCACCATGGGGCTCAATGGAAAAAAATTGGAAATGAACAGTGTTTCAGCGGCGCAGCATCCCGCACCCTGGCTGTCGTCCTTCTACGGATTACGGGTGGTCCGCCAGGTTATAAAAAGAAGGCCCGGCTGTTTCCGGCCGGACCTTCTTTACCCATACGGTATTTTGTCAATAAGGATGCGTTGTCGTGGTTGTGTTTGACGGCGGCTGCGGGAATTCCGGCAGCGTCCCGTGCATCGTTGTTGTGGTGGTTGTCGTGGTCGTAGTCGTTGTAGTCGTCGTAGTCGTCGTAGTCGTCGTGTTCAGAAGGGTCGTGGAAGTCGCCATCTGGGTGGTTTCTTCCATCGTGGTGTCTGCGCCCGCGCCCAGGTCCAGAAGACCCAAGTCGGTTTCCAGCAGGCCTTCCTGGAGGAGCAGCAGCATTTCAGGCGTGACCAGCAGAGGTTGTTCCGGCGACCCGCCTTCCATGATCTGGGTCATGGTGTTGGGAGTCAGAACCACGAAATCTTCCGGGTTGAACATGCTGCGGACTTCGACTTCGTTCTGGAAGGCCGCGACGCGGGTGATGCGGTTATTGACCACCCAGACCAGGAAGACGGTTCCCCTGACGCCGATGACGGCCGTGTTGGTCGTGACGTTGAACTTCCTGTTGCGGTAGCCCATGAAGTCGTTGACGAAACACTTGACCTTGCCCCAGAGGAGCTTGACGCCGCCCGAGCGAGTCTTCTGTTCAGGATTGAAGACGTATTCGGTGATGGTCAAGACCGTGTTGGAGCCCACGCTGATGATGGATTTGTCCACAAAGACAACCCTCAGCTTGGCCCCGGGCTGGGTTTTGATGGTGTCGTTCTGATAGATCGGAGTTCCGACCCTGACCACTTCGGCCTTGACGTCGTCCGCACGGGTTACGGTGGCCCGTCCATCCAGAATGGTGACCGAGCCGACCTGATCCGCGGCCTGTGCCGGAGCGGCGTTCAGGCAGAAAAAAGCAAAGGCCAGGGTTAGCAGGAGCCCATAGACGATATTTCTTTTCGAGGCAGTCATGATCGATTCCCTCTAAAAATGTCCGCTGACAAGAAGCGTGTAGACGTTGCGGTTGAATTCATACAGGTCTTTGCCTGTGCCATCGGTGGTGTTCGAGTCGTTGAAGGTATAGTTCCACATCAGGTCCACCCGCATGAAATCACCGATGTTCCGGCCAAGCTTGGCCGAAAGAGTCCACCTCTTGTCCTCCCGCTTTTCGTCCGGGTCGATGTTGGTGTTGGATTCAAAGTCAACCCAGGCGTAGCCTACACCAAGGTCGGCTTCCAGCAGGAAAGGCAGCGGGAAATTCACCCCGCCCTTGATTTCAAAGGTGCTCGACGCTGCGGCCAGGTCTCCGATCGGATCGTCCCGTTCATACTGGACGCCGCCCCTGACAGTCAGAGCCCGGTTGGTCAGCACGGTAAACGAATGGAAATGGGTCGCGCCCAGGACAACCCGGCGGACATCATCGCTGCCGTCCTTGTAGGATTTGTATTCCAGCGAGGCGTGGGCCGTCGTACGGTCGTGTTTGCCGAACAGCCTGGTTACTGATGGGCTGATGGCGAACAGGTTCAGGCGGTGTTCCCCGTCTCCGTAATAGAAACCGTAGTCGGCGGCGACATTGAAATACCACGGACTGGGGTTGAAGGCGAAGAAGCCGCCGAAAGTATGAGACAATATGTCGTTTTCAGTCAGGTCGGAGTAGAACAGGCTCTGGAATTTGTAAGCAACCCCAACTTCGGCTTCGCGGCGGTTGATGAAGTAATACTTGGCTCCGGCGCTCAAACCGTATGCCATGTCTTCCTTGTCCCTGGTCGGTGCGCCGGGAGTGCCTACTCCCAGGCCGTCCAGGGGTTCCAGGGAGACGTTGTCGTCAAACTGGAAGACCACGGCCGCGTCGACGCTCCAGGCCTTGCGGCGCCTTTTCTCCTTGGCCACGGAAACTCTCAGATCGGATATGGCCCTGGCCAGTCCTTCCTCGGGCTTGAGGGACTGGGCCGTTTCCAGAAGAGTCAGAGTCTCATCCAGGTTGCCCTGACGGTAAGGCACCATCGCCCGGTTGTACGCCGCCGGGGCGGCCAGGGACGGTGAGACGCGGGCCGCTTCCTGAAAGTCCGTGTCCGCCTTGGCGTAATCTTTCATTTCCAGAAACATGGCCCCGCGGGCCAGGTAGATGTCGCCCCGGTCGGGAACAATGTTGAGGGCCTTGGAATAATTATCCGCGGCATTGGACCACTTCTGCTGCTTTCCGTACAACGAGGCCAGTTCGACGTAAACGTTTGGCTGACCTGTCGGGTCGGCGGACAGAAGCTTGACCAGAGCCTCTTCAGCTTCGGCTTCCCGTTCCAGTTTGATCAGAGCGCGAGCCCGGTGGTACTGAAAAGTTAGGTCGGACGGATCCATCTGGATAGCCTGGTCAAGGAATTTGAGGGCCTCCTCATAGTTCCCGTCCTCGAGCTCGAACCGGCCCCGCTCGAAAACGTTTTTTGCCGCCTCATCGGCGGCGGCCAGGGCCGGGATAAGCAAGGCCAAACAAAATGCCAACCCCAGGACCATTTTTTTCCAACGACCTGTCATGTGTTCATTACCCCATATTTTAGGTGCTAAAAAGATATGCCCCAAACCCAGCACAAACAATTCCCTTATTTTGGAATTACAATCTTTCGCGTGGAAAGTCAAGAAAAAATGTGTTGTTGCAGATGGTTAACGGCGACCTTTCGTTCTGCCGGTCCGGTCGGGAAAACCATGCGCCGCTCGTGTGACAAAATGCCCGGCATGGCCATGCCTTCGTTTTACCCTCCAAGAGAAAGTGACGATTGCGCTGGGCCTTTTCCCGGTGATTATTTTTCAGAAACACCGTTTTCTTTCGGAGCAGGCCGCAGGTATGTTCTCTCAAAAAAGAGTTCGGCGCAAGTCCTGGGATCAGTTGCGTCAATCAAATGTATTGGGCAAGCGTTGTTGTATGTTAACATGCAATACTTATGATACTCAGTTTTCACCCTTTGATAACCGCCGAGGAGAACATCAACTGCGCCGGAAGGCCTCCCGGAGCGGCGGAGAAGGAAGCCCTGCTCAGGGCTGAGGCCGTCATCCTGCCCCAAGGGGTCAGGGAAGACCTGTACCGGCTCTGCCGGGCGCTCTGTCCCCTGGTCTGGCCCAACTATGACGCCCGCTTCGACTGCCCCGGCAAGGTCGGCCAGGCCCTGCTTTTCGCCCGCCTTGGCGTCAAGCGCCCCAGGACGCTGATTTTTCCTTCCGTCCAGGACTTCCTGACCAGGAGAGGCGGCGGGATGCCCCGGCCCTTTGTGCTGAAAGGCAATCTGGGCGGGGAAGGCCGGGCGGTCTTTCCGGTCTCTGGAGCGGCCGACCAGGCCGCCGCCCTGAGAATTCTGTCTCAACCCCTGGGTCCGGGCCAAGGCGGATTCTTGCAGCAGGAAATAATCGATCACAGCGGGCGGGACCTGCGGGTCGTACTGGCCGGAAAAAAGACAACGGCCTATTGGCGGGTGGCCCCGCCGGGGGAAACATTCTTCAACAACATATCCGCCGGCGGGCGGGCCGACTTTGAATCGGACCCGGAATTGATAGAGAAGGGTAAGGCCTCGGCCTTGGCGTTTTCCACCAAGACCGGAATGGACCTGGTGTCTTTCGACCTTATGTTCGACCGCGGCACGGACAGTCCGGAGCCTCTTTTCATCGAACTGAACCATTTTTTCGGACGGTCGGCGCTGGGCGGATCGGAAGATTACTACCGGCTGGTCAAGCAGGCCGCCCGGGACTGGCTGAAGGGGCATGGACTGAAAATCGGTCCGGTGCGGTCCCGGCCGAAATACAGTCAGAGAGACTAACCCGCTTTCAGCGGCTTTCCCGGCCAGGGATCATATTTCTATCCATTCCCGGTCCGCCAGGGGACACCGGGTAAAAAAACGGCTCCACGGCATCTTGCTGCGTCTGCTCAGGGCCATGATGGTTTCCATGTGCCTGTCCGCCTCGTCTTCTCCCAGTTTGATCATCTCCGCCGAACGTTCAAAATCCGACCAGTGAAGCGAGCCCACATTGGGCCTGAGCACCAGATCCGCCTCCCGGAGCTCCAGTTCCTTGAGCTGGAATCCCTGGACATCCTCTATACGGAAAAGCAGGTTGATGGCGCTGCCGAAATCCTCGGGGCTCTCCATCTGCTTGTCCACGTCCACGCCGATAACCACGTCAGCGCCCATGCTCCGGACCGGCTGAATGGGCACCATTGAGACCACGCCTCCATCCACGACCAGGTGATTGTTCAGGGCCAGGGGCCGGACGACGCCGGGCAGGGCCGCGCTGGCATATACAGCCGCCCGCAGGGACCCGGTTCTGAACAGAACGGCCATACCAGAACGCAGATCGGCCCCGACGGCGCAGAAGGGCAGGGGCAGATCCTCGATGCGGATATTGGGGACGAAAAAGTCGATGACTTTTCTGAAGATGTCGGAGTCGAGAATGGCCGGGCGGGAGACAATCTTGGCCTGGACATAGGCCCTTTTCAGCCACGTCTGCAAGCGCTGGGAAACCGTCTCCGGCTTGTCGTGGAAGACTTCCCGCATGAGGCTCACGCCGGTTTCCTTGAAAATATCGGTCTTCATGAATTCAAAGAAAAGCTGTTCCACCGCTTCGGCCCGTCCATGCACCGCGTAAGCCGCTCCCACGACCGCGCCGATGCTGGTGCCGCCCAGGCAGGCGATATTGACTCCGGCCCGGTCCATGGTCTTGAGCACGCCTATGTGAGCCAGACCTCTGGCCCCGCCGCCGCCCAGGGCCAAACCGGTTTTGACCTTTGGAAACATAAGCTGAAAATAGCCAAAAAAAGGGTTTAAGGCAAGATATTCGGTCGCCAGGGGAGAGAAACAGGGTGAGCGGTTTTGCAGACAAGCCGCCGGTATTTGATGTTAAAATGCCTCAAATGCTCAACAACGGGCTTTCGGCCTTCAGCGGGGGCGGCGAAAAATGCTGTGGTTCTGGCTGGCGTTGGGTTCGGCGGTAAGCATATCCGCCTCCGACGCCCTGACCAAAAAATATTTCTCAGACCTGACGCCCATGGAAATGGGTTTCATGAGGCTGCTTTATTGCGCCCCGCTTCTGATAGTCCCTTTCCTCATGACTCCCGCGCCTCCGCTGCCCCCGCTTTTCTGGATAGTCGTGGCCGCTGCCGCCCCGTTCGAGGCTCTGGCCCTGTACTTGTACATGAAATCTCTCCAGACTTCGCCCATGTCCCTGACCGTACCCTTTCTGGCCTTCACGCCCGTCTGGGTCATGTTCACCGGTTTCTTTATCCTGGGAGAACTGCCCAGCGCCTGGGGGGCGGCCGGGATCTGCCTGGTCGGAACCGGAGCCTACGCCCTGAATATAGATGCCCGCAGGAACGGCGTCCTGGGGCCTCTCAAGGCGGTCTTGCGGGAGCCGGGTTCCTGGATGATGCTGATAGTGTCGGCCATCTACGCCGTGACCCTGACCCTGGGCAAGAAGGCCATTCTTCTGTCCAGCGTCATGTATTTCGGGACCATGTATTTTCTGTTGCTGACCGCGGTCCTGGGGCTGCTGCTTATGGCCACCGGCCAGGTGAGGCTGTCTTTGCTGGCCGCCCGGCCCGGCCGGGGGCTGGCTGTGGGGGCCTTCAACGCAGCCATGATCCTGACCCACGTCTGGGCCATATCCCTGACTTCCGCCGCCTATATGGTTTCGGTGAAGAGATTGAGTCTGGTCTTTGCGGTTCTTTACGGCCGGTTCCTGTTCAAGGAACCGCTGTTCGGCCAACGGCTGGCGGGGGCGGTCGTCATGTTCGCCGGTCTGGCCCTCATAACCCTTCTGGGCTGACCGGTCCTTCCCGGCTCACTTGAGGGAAAACAGGGCCGCGGCGGCTTCGCCCTTGATCTGGCGGAGCGACTCCCCGTCCAGCCCCGCACTTTCCATTTCCCGGAAATAACGTCCCGGTTTGAGCAGCGGATAGTCGCTGCCGAAGAGAATCTTTTCCGGCCCGATAATACGGGCGGCTATTTCATAAACCTGCGGACGGTAAAGGAAAGGCGAGGCCGCCGTGTCAAACCAGACATCGGCCAGAACACCCGCTACTTCCTTCTTCATCAGGTGATAAAAAAACAGTCCTCCGCCCCAATGGGCCAGGATCAGTTTGACTCCGGCGCAGGCCTTGACCAGGCCGTAGATCATGGGCAGGGTCAGGGGGGCCTTGCCCGGATACTGGTGGCCGACCGGTTCGTTGACATGGACGTTCATCGGCAAGCCCCGTTCCCGGCACAAGGCTCCCAGGGCGGCCAGGCGGTCGATGGTGTCCCGCTCGAAGCCCGCGCCGTATACGGCCAGTTCGCCCAGGCCGCGCAGGCCGGAATCCAGGGCACGGACCGCTTCCTTCTCCGCCCACGGCTGCCGGGGGTCGAAACAGGCCAGGCCGATAAGCCTGTCCGGGAACCGCGCTTGGGCCTCCAGGACGTAATCGTTCTGCAAACGGGCCTTGGCTTCGTCGGCAAAGGGAAAGCCGAAGACCACAGCCCGGTCCACGCCTTCCTCGTCCAGAAGATTCACCAGATCCCCTGCTCCGACCATGCGCGCCTGAGGGTCGCGGTAGATGGAAGCGAAGGCCGTCTCCTCCGGAGTCAGAAACTTTTCCCTGTCGCGGCGTATCTCCGGCGGAAAAATATGCACATGCGCATCGATAATCATTTTGGGTCCCTTGCAGGCCCGGCCGGACCGGACCGTTGGTTTCAGGCTGCCCCGCCGTCGCCGGAAGAGCGGGCGGTTCTGGGGCGGTAACGGAATTTCTTGGGATCGGCCACCCTTTCGGGGGCTTGGGCGCACGGCCGGTAAGGCCAGGCGGCCACACGGCTGGAAAAATCGTTTTCCGCAACAGGCCGGTGGCTGTAGTCGATGTCTGCTGGCGGGTCCAGAAATCCGGGAGATATTTTTTCCCTGATGAGCGGCTCGAAATCCGGGTTTATTTCCAGTCCCACCGAGTTGCGGTCCAGATTGCGGGCGGCCAGGGTGGTTGTCCCGCTGCCCAGAAAGGGGTCCAGCACGGTCTCGCCGGGAAAGGAGAACATCTTTATCAGGCGGCGGGGCAGTTCTTCCGGAAACATGGCCAGATGCTTGTCCTGCCGTACGCCCGGAAAATTCCAGTGGCCGTAGAAATACTCGTTCCATTCCTCGGTGGTCAGCTTGGCCGCTTCCTTGACCGCCGGGTCCGGCTTGGGCGGGTTCCCCAGTTTCTTGAAAATAAGGATGAATTCGTAATCCAGCTTGATGATGCCGTTGCGGGGGTAGGGAAACGAACCCATGATGACCGCGCCGCCGGTAGTGTGGCAGGTGGTGACCTTCTGCCAGATTATCGCCCCCATGTAGTCGAAGCCGATGGCTTCGCAGAATTTGATGATTTCCGTGCGGATGGGGATGACCTTATACCGGCCGTAGAAAGCCGCTCGGGCGAACTGGTCGCCCACATTGACGCAGAGGCGGCAGCCGGGGTGAAGGACCCGGTGGCACTCCTCCCAGACCAGATTCAGCCCGCAGATGTAATCCTCGTAAGAGTCGTTGTACCCGAGCTGTCCACCGGAGCCGTAATCCTTGAGCTGCCAGTAGGGCGGCGAGGTGACGGCCAGATGGACGGAGGAATCCCCGATTTCATCCATCCGGCGCGAATCGCCGAAAATAATGCGGTGATTGGTCATCGGGCCATGTCTTTGAAGGCCGGGCAGCCGGGGATGGATTCGGCGGCCAGGGCTCCGGCCTTGACGGCCCGGGCCAGCGATTCGGCGGCCAAAGCCCCGACCACGCTTTCATCGGCCTTTGGACCCTGTTTGGCGGACAATGAAAAAACCACGTCCCCGTCGTAAATGGTGTGCGCCGGGGTGATGCAGCGGCCCAGGGCGGCGGAGGCCATGCGGGCCACCCTGGTGGTCTGGACTTTGTCCAGCACGGCGTTGGTGGCCACCACGGCCAGCACGGTGTTGGTGATCAGAGGCTGGTTGAGCAGTTGCTGAATCTCGGGCAGGGATTCCATGGAGCCGACAATGGAGCCGCCGTCCCGGGAGCGGACTCCGGCCAGGATTTTCCCGTTTTCATGGTCCAGAACGTCGCCCACCGGGTTCAGCACGACCATGGCGGCCACGATGAGTTCCTCATAGCTGATTCCGGCCGAACCGAGCCCCGTTTTCATGGCCCGGTCGAACCCGGCCAGCTTGCCGGACGTGGCCCCTGTCCCGGCCCCGACATTGCCCATGGCCACCGGAGCGCCGGAGGCGGCCAGGGCGGCTTCGTAGCCCATGGCCTCGTCCGGCTTGGACAAGGTCTGGTTGTAAAAAAGGTCGAAGATGACGGCGGCGGGAACCAGGGGAACGCGGCCGCACAGGGTTTGCAGGCCTCGGCCCTGTTCCGTCAGCCAGCGGACAACGCCGGTTGCCGCCGCCAGCCCGAAGGCGCTGCCGCCGCTGAGCACCAACCCGTGGATTTCGTCCACGCGGGCGGTGGTGCCCAGGGAATCCGTTTCCCTGGTGCCCGGCGCGTGTCCGCGCACATCCAGACCGGCGGTGAAGCCTTCCGGGCAGAGCACGGCTGTGCAGCCGGTGCGGTTGACGGGATCGGTGGCGTGTCCGACCAGCAGGCCGGGGATGGAGGTCAGAGTTATGTTTTCGGACATGATTTGTCTTGTCTCCTTCAGGGCCGTACACCCAGTATCCAACCCTCCTTGAGGACGGTCAGCCTATTATTAGCAGAAAGCGCCCCAAGATTCATCCATTCAACCAGCCAGCCCAGGCGGTCGGCGTTGCCCAGGGCCGCGCAGGTGCAGCGGGCGTCGTTGTCGTCGCTTTTGGAAATGAAGTCGGGGACGAACATGGCCGGATAGACTTCGACTCCCACATGGCGGCCCGCGTAGGCCGCGGCGGAAGCGTCCAGCCCGTCGAAGGGCCACCAGCCGATGTCCGGACGGTCCAGCAGTGCGGCGATCTGCCTGAGGCCGCAGACGGTCTGGCCTCCGACCATGCCCGGACCCTGGCCGCCCACGGCCCAGGCCGGCTTGGGATCGAAGCCCGACGAACGGAGGCGTTTTTCCGCCAACCGGTATTCGGGCCGGTTGATTTCGGTCGTGCTCCTATGCTTCAGGCCGTATTGAACGGCCCTGGATTTTATGGCGCAGACAAAAACGTCCCGCCCGGCATAATCGTTGAAAGCGCGGCAGAATCTTCTGGGTATGTCCAGAGGGGGGCGTCCGTCCGCACCTTTGGCTATCTGTTTCAGGGCCGTCCGCCAGTCCGGCCCGGTCAGCCGGGCTTCCCTCCACATCCATTCGGGCCACGAAAACTGAAAATCGAACCCGAAAAGGAGCCTTGCCCCCCTTTCCGTGGCCCGGTCGATCTCTTCCAACAGGGCTTCGGTCAGGGACTCCCGGCTGAAGACCTGCCCCGGCCTCAGCCTGGCGGTCACGGTTGATCTGGCCGCTGTACAATGCCAGGCCGCGATGCCCTTCTGGGGGGAACGGTCTTCTCCGGCCCCGCTGTAGTCCATCGCCAGGTAGCGGTCGAAGAGCCTTGTCATGCCTGTCTGGCCGCCGTTGTTTCTTTCGCCTCGTCGGCCAAAACGACCGGCACCAGGCCGCCCTTCCGGACGTCCACCAGGCCCCGGTCGGTCAGGCGCAGAAAGGGCAGGCCGGTGAAGCAGAAGGTCTGAAGGGCCAGAAAGGGGCGGGCCAGCGTGCAGCCTAAAGAGTGGGCGGCCTTTTCCACCGCACCGCCCTGCCTGAGCAGTTCTCTGAGTGGTTCCTCGGAGATAACGCCCCCCACCGGCAGCGGCATTTCGGCCAGAATCTTCCGGCCTTGAACCACGACCAGCCCGCCCTGGTTGGCTATCAGGCGGTTGGCGGCCAGGGCCATTTCCTGGTCGGTGACCCCAACGCAGAGCAGGTTGTTGGTGTCCCAGATCAGACTGGTGGCCACCGCGCCGGATTTTAAACCAAATCCCTTGGCCAGGCCGATTCCTCCCTGCGGCTTTTGGGAATGCTTGTTGAAGACGGCGGCTTTGACGATATCCCGTTCCGGGTCCGAACCGATTCTTCCCCGGACGGACTGGACGAGGAGTATCTCTTCCCTGGTCACCGTTTCGGTGGAAACGGCCACGGCCCTGACCCGGACCGGCCCGGAAGGAGCCCGAAGCGCCAGGTCGGCGGAGGTTATCTTCTCCAGTCTGAAGGTGGAATAAAGTTCCGGAGGATAAAGAAAATTCGGGATGCACTCGGTCAGCCGCCCGTTTTCGGCCACGACCCGGCCGCCGACCATGACCAGTTGCACGTTCAGATCATCAATGTTGTCGGCCAGGACGATATCGGCCAGCGCGCCGGGGTCAAGCCTGCCCAGGTCCCGGAAGCCGAAATAGTCGGCCGGGTTCAGGGTGACCATCTGGATGGCCTTGAGCGGTTCGAAGCCCACCCGGACCGCGCTGCGGACCAGCTCGTTCATTATGCCGGTTTTCAGCATCATCTCCGGCGAGGCCATGTCCGTGGCCAGAATCAGCCGCCGTGTGTCCAGGCCTTTCAGCTCGGCCAAAGGCCCCATGGCCCCGATCTCGCGCCGGATATAGCCTTCCCTGATCTGGGCCGTCATGCCCAAAGCCAGCCGCTCCAGAACCTCTTCCGGAGTAATGGCTTCGTGGCAGGAGATTATTCCCCCGGCCCGGTAAGCCTGAAGGTTGGCCCCCCTGGCCCCGGCGGCGTGCCCCTCCAGGGTCTTGCTCAGCCCTCGGGCCTCGGCGAAACGGCTGACGGTCCAGGGTTCCAGGTCCATGACCGGCCGCCAGTAGCTTTCACCCACGCCGACCACGTCAGGACGGCGCAGAATCTTTTTGAAATCGGTCAAGCTCAGACCGGCGCTGGTTTCCAGGGCCGGAAAAGGAGGCACCAGGGGCGGGGCGGAAAAAAAGACCCTCATGGGAATGCCGGAGGCTTCGTCCATGAAGGCGAGAACCCCGTCCTTCCCTGCGGCGTTGGCAATCATGGCCATCTCGGTCACGCAGGCCGTGTGGCCGGAAAGCAGAGCATGGCGGGCGAATTCCCGGACGGTGAAAATTCCGTCCAGATGTGTATGGGAGTCGATCATGCCCGGCAAAGCCAGCCGTCCGCGGCCTTCAATCACTCTGGTCCTGGGGCCTTTCAGGTGCTCCAGGTCGGGGCCTGCAGCGGCAATGCGCTCACCGGCAATGGCCACGGAATAATTCTTGTCTATGCGCGGCAGGTGGACGTTAACCAGGTCCACGCCGCGGATGAGCACGTCGGCCGGCCGCCGTCCGGCGGCGGTGGCCATAAGATTTTTAAGCTGTGAAACGGAAAGTCGGGGGCTGTTGTTCGCCTTGGTGGATGGGGCAGGGGTGGATGACTTCATTCCCTTTCCTTTCCAGAAAAAAGTTGCGGTTACCGGGGCGGCTCCGGAGACTGGAGCATTTCGCCAGGGGAGGCCTCGATTTCCTCGGGGCTGACTTCGGCTTTCAGATCTAACGGCTGACCGGCCAGTGTGACCTCAATGTCGGACAAAGGGAAGGGCAGGTCGGGATTGGCGGCCAGCAGCGAAGCTACGGCCTCGGCCGGAAAGCGGAAGACAAAATCCCGGTTGACGGGCAGGGCGAAAGGCTTGGAACGGAATTGAAAGCCCGAGCCGACGGTCACTTCGACCGTCTTGACCTGGGGCTTTTCCGTGAGGAAACCCTGCAGAACCGGCAGAATGTTCCGGACCGTATCGCCCAGAAGGGCCGCGCCGGCGGCTTGAATACCCATTTCCGAAGGATCGAAGAGCTGCTGGAAATTCAGGCCTAAACGGAGCAGTCCCTCGGGGTCGAGCGCCAGGCTGCCCGGATTGATTTCAAAGTTTTTGTCCTTCCCAAGGGTAATGAGGGAATCTATCAGGGTTTTGATCGTTCCCTCATCCAGGACCCCGGCGGGCGAACCTTGCGCCAAATAATCCGTGTAGGCCAGCAGGCGGACATAGACATTCAGGGGGGTCCGCGCCGGCCTCCTGTCTATGCCCTGGAAGAGCGGGTCGGCGAAGGCGTTGAATTCCTGCACATCCTCGACACTGTTTTCAACGGTTACGTAGCCGTCCTTGAGAAGACGGTAATGGAATGATGTATGGTAAAGCAGAAAGCGGTCACGGACGAGCAGGCCGGTCATGGGCTCTTCAAGGACCGGCTGTACCTCGACCTCGATACGGCCCCGAACGTCCGATTCCAGTCCCGAAGACGGGCTGAGCTGACCCCAGACCGGAGAGAGTTCGGCCTTGACTCCGGGCAGGGGATTGCCTGCCGCGTCCATTATTTCAAAGACCACATGCCGGGTGTACTGAGGGGGCGGCGCGGCCGGCGAGGGGGCGTCGGCGGCTATGGCTGGAGGCGGCCCCAAGATAAGGGCCGCCCCAATAAAGAACAATACGGCAAGGCGGAAAAGGCGCACGTTCAGATTCCGTTGGCCGGGGGCATGGAGTCGGCGTCCCCGCTGGTTTCCGCCGGGCGCTTAAGGAATTCCAGCTCAAGGTGGCTCTGAATGACGCCGGGATCGCTCTGAAGAAGAATCTCCACGTCAAAGCGGCTTTCCAGGCTGAGCAGTTCCTTGCGCTTGCGATTGAGCAGGTAATGGGCCACGGCCGGATTCAGACGGCCCTGAACCCGGTTGACCTGCCCCTTGGATATGCGCTGAGTCATCATGCGCAGGGCGGCCAAAGCCGTGGCTTCGGCCGAACGGACCACGCCCCGGCCGGCGCAGTGCTCGCAGATTTTATAATTGCCGGATTCTATGGGGGAACGCAGCCGCTGCCTGGACATTTCCAGAAGGCCGAACTTGGATATGCGGCCAAGTTCTATCTTGGCCTTGTCCTTTTTGGTCTCGGTCTTGAGCATCTTCTCGACTTCACGCTGGTTTTTCTTGTCCCGCATATCAATGAAGTCGATAACGATCAGGCCGCCCAGGTCCCGGATGCGCAACTGCCTGGCCACTTCCTCGGCTGCTTCCATGTTGGTTTTAAAGGCCGTGTCCTCCAGCTTGGACTCCTTGGTGGCCCGGCCGGAGTTGACGTCTATGGAGACCAAAGCCTCCGTGGGGTTGATGACAATGGCCCCCCCGGATTTCAGCCTCACCTCGTTGTCAAAAATGTCTTCGGTCTGTTCCTCGATCTGGTACTTGGCGAAGATAGGCCGCTTGTCCTTGGACAGCTTGACCAGGCTCTGGTACCTCGGCGAGATGACCTTGATATACTCCCGCGCCCGTTCGTAGACATCGGGGTCGTCGATCAGGATTTCTTTCATCTCCGGGGTGAAATGGTCGCGGATGGTTCGAATGGCCAGATCCTGTTCCTTGTGGACCAGGCTGGGGGAAGGCATCTCGGGAACCCTTTTTCTGATGTCCTGCCAGAGGCGGACCAGATAATTGAGGTCTCGGGTGATGTCCTTCTTGTTGCGGCCTTCGGCCACGGTGCGGATGATGAAGCCGCAACCGTCCGGCACGGGCATGTCGTTGGCGATCTGCTTGAGGCGGTCCCTTTCGGCGTCGTCTTCGATCTTGCGGGAAACACCGATCTGTTCGCGTCCGGGCATGAGCACGACGTAGCGGCCGGCCAGAGAAAGATAAGTGGTCAGAGCCGCGCCTTTTGCGCCCAACGGCTCTTTGACCACCTGGACCAGAACCTCCTGGCCCTTGGTCAGGGCTTTGCGGATGTCGATGGGACCCCGATCCGGCGGGTCCACCTGAAAATATTCGGGGTGCACCTCGTTGATCTGCATGAAGCCGTTGCGCTCCGCGCCGTAACTGACGAAGACCGCCTGAAGGCTCGGTTCGACGTTGTGAATTACGCCTTTATAAATATTTCCGCGTGTGGCCTCCTGCAGGGCGCTGTCCAGATAGAACTCCTCCAGTATGCCGTCTTCGACGATAGCTATGCGGCATTCTTCTGGATCCACCGCGTTTATCAGCATTTTTTTCACTATGAATTAATCTCCTAAAGATCTTATTGTCTGTCTTTCCAGTACTGATGGACTTGATACATGAAGGCCTCCAGTCTGGTCAAGGTGTTCGTCTGCTCCTGGCCGTCAAAGGCCATGTTGAGGAAAGGAATATTTTCATTATCCTCGCGGAAGCGTTTGATAAGGGCGGTGACTATAGTGCCGGGCATGCAGGTGAAGGGCATGATGTTCACCAGGCCCGAAGCGCCTTTGAGCAGGAAGTCCTTGCACTTGCCCATGGAGAGAATGGCTTCTCCCTCAAAGGTCGGGTCCAGGTAAGGCTTGGCGTATTCGAAAGCCTCCAGAATCGGCGGCTCGTGGTAGTTGCGCAGAAATCCCTTATATACGCCTTCTATCTGGTGCATGTCCTTCAACTGGAAATGCTGCGTGATCTTCATGCCCAGCATTTTTTTCCACTGGTGCTTGAGCCGGTGCTCGGCCATGTTGGTCTCGTTGGTGTACAGGAGCCATTCCGAAATGGGTGGCAGCCATGTTTCACCTCCAAAACGTTCGATGGATAAGATGGCGTCCTCATTTGAGAATTCGTTGGAACGGACATAAATTTCGCCGACCACTCCAATGACCGGCCTTGAGCCCGGTTCGCTGGTTTCGACCGACTGTTGCCGCCCCAGGCAGCGCCGCATGCATTCGTCCAGGTTTCCATTGGACGAGATAGTATCACAAATGTCTCTCAGTGACTCATCATAAGCCGCTTGAGCCTGGCCGGGCTTGGCTTCGTAGGGCCTGGTCTGAAGCAGGGCCTTCTGAATGCAGTCCACGGCCACTATGCCCCGCCAGCCGAGGCGGCTGAAGTTACCGGTCGCGCCGTTGTCGAGCTCCCTGTACATGTCTCCGCTCTGATCGACCGAGTAGATGGGCACGTTGGGATAGCCCAGCTCGTCCAGAACCAGCCGCTGAAAGCGGAAATACTGGCCGAAACGGCAGGGGCCGTAAGCGGAAGGCATGAAGAACGCCGTCCGGTCCGGATCGAATCCGGGACTGCGGACCAGTTTGGCCAGGTCGCCGGTGGTCAGGATGCAGGGATAGCATTCCTTGCCCGAGGTCAGTTGGCGGCCCAAGGTAAGGGTTTCGTTGTCCGATTTGGGCAGGACGTCGGCCTCTATTCCGCAGGCCCGGAAAGCGGCGGCCACGGCCTGCGCGTGGTCGGTCATGGACGGCAGGTAGACCTTGCGCCTGCTCTGCACATGGCAGCGTCCCCGGAACGTGAGCAGGCTCTGGCTTTCCGGCGTGACGTTCACGTTGCTCAGACTGTCCAGGAAGGCCTCTAGTCTGGTCACGGCTCCCACGTCGGAGCTGTGTTCGTCGATCTCGATTTCCAGATAAGGCTTGCCTCGCATGAGGTCCCGGAAGAAATGCAGGATGAAGGAATCCGGACCGCAGCCGAAGTTGGTGATGTAGATACCGTAGAGATTCGGATTCTGCCGGATTATTTCGGCCGAGGACAGGATTTTCTGGCCGTACCGCCAGTAGTGGTGGCGCGCTTCGCCGTGGTGGTCGGGGCTGTCCAGGGGCAGGAAATCCATGGGGATGCCGATCACGCCCAAATCTCTCAGCTTGCCGGAAAGATTGAGGTTTATGCCTGGATCGAAGCCGTTGTACGGCCGGGAGACGATGACCATGCCCAGGCGGTCCGGCCCCAGGGTCTCAAGCACTTCGCGGCCCCGTTCCACCAGTTTTCTGGAGAAGTTGGCCTGGGCTTCCAGGGCCAGATTCAAAGCCTTTTTCACCTGGCCGCCGGTGACGCCCAGACGGTTCGCCACTGCGGTCATATCCCTGAGCAGAACACTTTCTCCGAATCCGAAATGAATCGGACCGTCGATGATTTCCACACCCAGGGCCTTGAAATCAATGGCTGAATGGACCGTATAGGTCAAGGTCTGGCTGTAAGGGCAGACCACGCTGTGTTCCAGGTCGGAACTGCTCTGGGGCATGTTGACGACGCTGGGCAGGAAGATGCGCTTGACCCCCTGGTCCACCAGATCCAGCAGGTGTCCGTGGCTGACCTTTATGGGGAAGCAGGGCTCGCTGACCACGACCTCCACGCCACGGTGAATGAGTCGCTTGTTGGATTTTTCCGAAATGACCGTCTGAAAACCCAGGGCCGTCCAGAAGGTTTTGAAGAAGGGCATGAGTTCATGGAAGAACATGGCCCGAGGCAGACCTATGACCCCCCGGTCGATTCCATCCAGGGGCTTGGCTTCCGGCGGGTTGAGGAGCAGTTCGGTGCGTTCGGCGAAAAGGTCCGGGATGCCGCTTCTGGCCGCGGATTTCTTCTGAACGTCGTATTTTTCGCACCTGGACCCGTAAAAAAGAGGCTGTTCGTTTTCGACGGTGACCTTGCGTATTTCGCAGCGGTTGGCGCACCCGTTGCACTCGAAGGAGGAAATCTCGTAGGTCCTCTCGGACAGATCGAACCCTTTGAATCTGCTTTCCTGCCAGTTGCGTTCCCTCATGGCCAGAATGGCCACGCCTATGGCTCCGGTCACATCCGCGTGGTCCGGAACGGTGATTTTCTTGCCGGTGACGGCTTCGAAGGCGGCCACGATGCCCTTGTTGAAGGCCGTGGCTCCCTGATAGAAGATGTGGTCGCCGATGCGCCTGTCTTCGACTACCTTGTTGATGTAGTTGGTGACGATGGAATAGCAGAGGCCTGAGACCAGATCGGGCTGGTCCACGCCCTGCTGCTGATAATGGACCAGGTCCGACTCCATGAAGACCGTGCAGCGTTCGCCGAGCTGCACCGGATTCGGGGCCGACAGGGCGATGCTCCCGAATTCCTCCTTGATGTTGATGCCCAGCTTTTCGGCTTGCTCCTCAAGGAAGGAACCGGTCCCGGCGGCGCAGGCCTTGTTCATCATGAAATCGACGATGGCCCCGTTTTCCAGGCTGATGAACTTGGAATCCTGGCCTCCGATTTCGAAGATGGTGTCGACCAGGGGATCTATGGCGGCGGCGGCGGTGGCCTGGGCGGTTATCTCGTTGCGCACTACGTCGGCTCCGATGAAGTCTCCGGTCAGGTAGCGCCCTGAACCGGTGGTGCCCGCGCCCACGACCCTGACTTTGGGGCCGACCCTGTCGCCGACGGCCTTGAGCCCCTGCTTGATGGCTTCCAGGGGGCGGCCGGCGGTCATGAGGTATTCCCGGTCGACGACCTTCATGGCCCCGTCGATCAGGACCACGTTGGTGCTGATGGAGCCGACGTCAATGCCTATGTAGACATCGACGGTTTCACCCGGAGCCAGATCTTCCAGAAGCCGGTAAGCGGTGGAAGGCTCCGAAGCCGACTTCTGCAGTGAAGCCAGCCTGCGGGCTTCCGGTTTCTCGTAAGCCAGGTAGTGCTTCATGCGTTCCAGACCGGGAAAACCCATAGCCCGGATTTTTCCGGCCGCCAGCAGGTCCATGGTGTTCAGGGCCGCCCCGATGGCTCCCATGGAAAAGAAATGCTCCGGGATGACGAGCTGGTCCTCGTCGAGTTCCATGACCTCCAGGATGGCCTTGCGCACGCCCTGGTTGGCGGCCACGCCGCCCTGAAAACTCAGGGGCGGGGTGATCTTTTTGCCTTTGGCTATGTTGCTGCGCAGATTGCGGATCATGGCGTAACAGAGCCCGGCGATGATTTCATAGTCCGGGGTGGCGCCCTGCTGCAGGTGAATCATGTCCGACTTGGCGAAGACACTGCATCGCCCGGCCAGCCTGGGCGGAACCTTCGAGCGGAGGGCTTCGACGCCGAACTCCTCTATGGAATAGCCCAGCCGGTGGGCCTGCTGGTCGAGAAAGGAGCCCGTGCCTGCCGCGCACATGGTGTTCATGGCAAAGTCGGCGATGGTCAGATGCCCGGAACTTTCCCGGTTGACCAGGATGAGCTTGGAGTCTTCCCCGCCCATGTCTATGATGGTCCGGACATGGGGCGCATATTTGTCGGTGGCCCGGGTCTGGGCGATTATTTCATTGACAAAATGGCCGCCCAGCAGTTCGGCCATGAGCTTGCCGCCGGTGCCGGTGACCGAGACCGTTTCGATGGTTTCGGGAGCAAATTGCGAGAAAAGCTTCTCCAGGACGGTCATGGCCACTTCATAGGGCTGTCCCTTGGTCCTGGTGTAATCCTCGAAAACTACCTCGCCATTATTGTTCAACAAGATCGAGTTGAGACTTATTGATCCAACATCCAAACCCAGATGGCAGCGTTCATTCATGATGGACAAGAGCCTCCATGGTGGCAAATGAAAATCCGGTCAGACGCGTCGCCGCAACCGGCTCGCGTCGGAAAGTCCTCTCATTCCCGTAGCCAGGGGCGGATGCTCGGGGCATTCGCCGCTTCCGCGGTTCCGGGCGTTGATCGCTCCAAGCGGCCCGGGGCGGATGGACGGGATTCAACATCTCCAGAACAAACGAAAACGCCTGGCGGGTGAACGAAAGAAACAGTGAGTCACCCGGAGATTGGTTGCTCCTCCTTTTTGGGCGCGGGTCACCGCCGCGGTTCTCGAACCTCTTCAGGAACGGGAACCGGACATACCGGTGAACTATGGTCGCACCTTTATTGATTACAGGCCTGACGCCCATATGATTTTTTCTTTTGTCTGAACGGGCCCTCTCCCCGGGCCATGGTGCGGGGTCAACTCAGGATGCGCTGAATCTGTCGTCTCGGCCGGACAGCGGCTTTTACATTGGGAACAAACGATTATCCAGCACGTCAAAATTAATATTCACCCTACGCCACAGGCCGAAATCGGTAATTTGTCAATTCCGGCACTCCCGAAAAGAAGAGAGTGTCCGCTGACCTGTTAAATACGGCGAAACAAAACCCCTCGGCGGAGCTATGCCCCGCTACTTATGACAGATATCTCATTACCCCAAGTGTGTCAACTACTATGAGAACTTGTACCGCAGAGGCTGCGGCCTCCATATGGGCGAGCCCCCTTGACACTTCTCAACTTGACACTGCACACTTATAAGTGATAGGAAGGCGCAATTATGTATTTTTTTATGTAAATTGCTCTCTCCAGAGACTGAAAAGAAGGTGCAAATCATGATTTCACCCCGTCTGCGTCCGTTGCTCCTGATATTGGCGGTATTTACGGCCGTTTCCATAGGTCTGGCCATGCCCGCCCGGGCGGCCGACCAACCGGCGAAGGTGCTGGTCCTGCCTTTCAAGATGAACGCCCAGCAGGACATGACCTTTTTGCAGCAAGGCATACAGGATATGCTGGTCAGCCGGTTGTCCTGGGAAAACAAGGTGCTTGTTCTGCCCAAGGGTCAGGCTCGCCAGGTCTTTGATCAGTTCAAAGGGGTTGTCGACGAGTCCGTGGCCAAGAAACTGGCCTCCGATCTCGGCGCGGATTACGTGATGTTCGGTTCGGTCACCGTTTTGGGCCAGAGCGTCAGCCTCGACGCGAAAATGCTTGACGCCAAAGGCCAGGCCGCTCCCATCAGCGCCTTTGCCCAGTCTCCGAACATGGACGGGGTGATTCCCCGGGTCAACCAGTTCGCGGAAGAAGTAAACGCCAAGGTCTTCGGCCGCGGAACCGTGGCCGCCGCTCCCGCGGCTGCGCCTGCCGAGCAGGAAGAGCTGCCCACTTACCGCCGTCACCCGGATTACCTCCTGACCGGCCGGGAAGGCCAGACTCTTTCACCGCTCAACCCGAATTTTCTGTCGGTACCCGGCGCCATGAACGACCAGGGCTTCTGGCGGAGCCCCACCCTGCCCATTGTCATCACGGGCCTGGTCATGGGCGATGTTGACGGCGACGGCCGGAGCGAGATGGTTTACACGTCCAGAAACTCCGTCTATGTGGCCAGAATAGAACAGGATTCCTTCACCCGTGTGGCCAAATACGACGGAAAGACCACGGACAACTTTGTCACCGTGGATCTGGCCGATGTCAACGGCAACGGCGTCCCGGAAATATTCATCAGCAACCAGCAGCGCTTCGACGCCAAGTCGCTGGTCCTGGAAATGCGTGATGGACAACTGGCCATTGTCGAGAAGGATATGCCCTACTACCTGCGGGTGGTCGATATGCCTTCCGGGCGGCGGCTGCTGGGGCAGAGGAGCGGCATAGGCGAGCTTTTCTACGGCGGGATTTTCGAGATGGGGTTCTCCAAGGGTAAATATACCCAGATGACCCCGGTCAATCTGCCGGGTTTCATAAACGTGCTGAATTTTTCCCTGGCCGACCTGACCGGTTCGGGGTTGGAAAACCTGGTCTACATAGACCATCGGGAGATGATGGTGGTGTCGTCGCGGGGCGGTCAGCGCCAGTGGCGCGGGCAGGACTATTTTGCCAACACCATGAATTACCTTCAGGCCCCGGCCGGCAGAATGGGTTCCTCGAACCAGATAGACGAAGCACCGGAGAAGTATTACGTTCCGGCCCGCCTTCTGATTACCGATTTGGACGAGGACGGCAAGAAAGAGATGATCGTGGCCAAGAACGAGTTCAGCTATACGCCCATGTTTGAGCGGCTGAGGAGCTTCGAACGCGGCAACATTCAGTCTCTCGGCTTCTCCCAGATGGCTGTCCGCCAGAACTGGCACTCCCGGGATCTGCCTGGAACCCTGGTAGATTACCAGATAAACGATTATAATAATGACGGCAAGCGCGACCTGGTCGTGGCCGTCAACGTGTCCACTGGGGAAGGCCTGAGCGACGCCCGCAGCAATATCGTGGCTTACGAACTGGCTTCACCGGAGGAGATGAAAAAGGCCGCGGAGACTCAGGACAAGTAAGTCTCAAAAGGGTCCGGGGGCTGGTCCGGCCAAAAAAATATTGACACTTTCGTGTTAATACATTAGAAAGCCCCCAACGGCGGTGTAGCTCAGTTGGTCAGAGCATGCGGCTCATATCCGCAGTGTCCGGGGTTCAAATCCCTGCACCGCCACCAAATTGGAACCAGACGACCCCCGCCCTCAAGGGCGGGGGTTTTTTATCGCCCGGACTCCGGATCGGGCTATCCCGTTGATTTTGCCCGCCGGATCGGATAGCATGATTCTTCGACGCTCCGCCCCGAACGCCATGGCCGCGGGCGGAAACCCTGCAAGGGAGATGCTCAGGTGAACAGGTTTTTTCCCATCCTGACAATTCTGGTTCTGCTGGCCTCGTTCCTGCCCGCCGGTTGCGGCGGTCTGCCTCCCCGTCCTGGCCTGTCTTCGCCCGATTTCAACACCAGCCGCATGGTCGGCCTGGTTCTGAGCGAAAAAGTCATGGTCAATTTCAAGCGGGATGCAGGCATGGGGGCCACACCCTTGCGTGATGCCGTTTCACGGTACAGGGCCGAACTGGAACCCGGAGGTCTGGATGTCGTTTTCGAGAGCCGGGGAGCCGGGGGGATATATCTGGCCTGGGTCGATGCCGGCCGTTTGCCGGAGGACCTTTCGGAGGTCCGGGTGATTCTGACTGGCCACGTTATCGAAAGGCTGGTCAATATCGTTTCGACGGAGTGGCCCCCGGACAAGGCGCCCGCCCTTTCCGGCCCAATCGCGCCGGGGCGGGTGACTTACCTGGGCATGGTCGTCCGCAACATCAAACTTCGTCCGTCGGTGGACGATCGGGCCGAGCCCCCGGTGGTGAAAATATCCGTGGAATCCGACCCTGAGGGCCGGGGCATCGCCGGAGCCGTCCGGGAAAACCCCTGGCTCGGAGAGATGTTGCTCAACCCGCCCCGGGAGTAAGATTTTATGGGCCGTCCGGTGGTCATCCACCATTCCCGCTACCTGGTCAACTATCCCACCGTGGCGGTGGAGTCGCCGGAAAGGGTGCGGGTAGTTTTTCGGGAGCTTTCTCCTTTTTTCCGGATGGTTGAACCGGAACCGGCCTCCGGAAGGGATCTGCGCCGGGTGCATACGCGCCGTCTGGTGGAAGAAGTCCGCCGGACGGGGGACCCGCTGTTCGAGACGGCCCGTCTGGCCGCCGGCGGGGCTCTCAGGGCGGCCCGCGAGGCTTTGGCCGGGACTCCGGCTTTCGCACTGATCCGCCCTCCCGGCCACCACGCCAGCCCGGACCATAACTGGGGCTTCTGTTTTTTCAACAACATGGCCGTGGCCTTGGCCGCACTGTTGGAAGAAGGCTCCATCGGCGGGGCGTTTGTCCTGGACTTCGACCTGCATTTCGGCGACGGGACGGTCAATTGTTTCGCTGGGGACAGCCGGGTCAAAGTTTTCAATCCGCCGGGAACAACCGGCCGGGAAGCTTACCTGGAATCCGTCCGGTCGGCCCTGGAAGAGGCTGAGACGGCGGACATAGTCGGCGTATCGGCCGGATTTGACAACGGGGAGATGGACTGGGGCGGCCTGCTGACCACGGGAGATTTCTTCGAGCTGGGACGGCTGGTGCGTGGCGCCGCCCTGCGCTTCTGTCTTGGACGCCGCTTCGCCCTGCTGGAAGGCGGTTACCACCTGCCGGACCTGGGCCGCAACTGCCTGGCTTTTTGCCGGGGCTTGTTTGATGGCGTCTGAGGCCCTATTATTAAACACTGTCCGGCGTTCTGGATGCCGGTTAACCGAAAAACAAGTCCGGCCCCAAGGGTATGAAGAAGCCTTGCTGGGCCGTTTAAGAGGTGTGAAGAATGACCGTGGACAAGAAGAAGCCGGCCAAGGCCGACATCAAGAAACTGGAAAAGACCCTCAAAAGCAGACACCCCTTGGTCTGGGACGAACTATCCCTGGCCGACCGCGAGGAAATGTGGAAGCATACCGAGGACTATAAAGCCTTCCTGGATGCCTCCAAGACCGAAAGGGAAGCAGTCCGGGAAATCGTGGCCAGGGCCGAAAAGGCCGGGTTCAAGCCTCTGGATGAGGGCAAGGGCAAGAAGTTTTATTCCACCTTCATGGGCAAGGTGGCCATGCTGGCCGTGGCGGGCAAAAAGCCTATGAGCGAAGGTTTCCGCCTGATCATGTCCCATGTGGACGCTCCCCGGCTGGATCTGAAGCCCCACCCCTTGTACGAGGAAGTGGACCTGGCCATGCTCAAGACCCATTATTACGGCGGAATCAAAAAATACCAGTGGCTCTCCAGGCCGTTGGCCCTGCACGGCTTTGTGGTCAAGTCCGATGGAACCAGAATAGACCTGGTCATCGGCGAGGACGAAAACGACCCGGTTATGACCATCGCCGACCTTTTGCCGCACCTGTCCCGCAAGGCCCAGTCGGACAAGAAGGTCGCGGAGGCCTTTCCGGCGGAGAAACTGAACATCATCGTCGGCTCGTTGCCCCTGGGCGATGAGGAAGTCAAGGAGCGTTTCAAGCTGGCGGTGCTGGATATCCTGTACCAGCGTTACGGCATTATCGAGGATGATTTCATGAGCGCCGAGTTCGAAGCCGTCCCGGCCGGCAAGGCCCGGGATGTAGGCTTGGACCGGAGCATGATCGGGGCTTACGGGCAGGACGACCGCATCTCGGCCTACACCAGCCTGTCGGCCCTGCTGGAAATCAAGAACCCGGAATACACCTGCCTGGCCGTCTTTGTGGACAAGGAAGAGATCGGCAGCGACGGGGCCACCGGAGCCAAGGCCCATTTTCTGGAAGCCTTTGTCAATGACCTGATGGAAAAGCTGGGCGAAAAACCATCCTGGTCGGCCGTCCGCAAGGCTTTCATGAAGTCCAAGGCCCTGTCGGCCGATGTCAACGGCGCCCTGGACCCGGATTATCAGGAGGTCCATGAGAAGATGAACGCGGCCCGGCTGGGTTACGGCCCTTGCGTGACCAAGTACACCGGTTCCGGCGGTAAATACGATGCCTCCGAGGCTTCGGCCGAGTTCATGGGCTGGCTCAGGGGAGTATTTCAGAAAGAGAACGTCACTTGGCAGTCCGGGCTGCTGGGCCGGGTCGACGAGGGCGGCGGAGGCACGGTGGCCATGTACCTGGCTTCCTACAGCATGGAGATAGTGGATTGCGGTCCGGCCCTGCTGGCCATGCACGCGCCTTTCGAATTATCTTCCAAATCGGATATCTACATGACAACTCGGGCTTACCGGGCCTTTTTTCAGGCCAAGTGAGAGCTTATTGAAAAGCAGGGGAACCCGCCGGGGTTCCCCTTTTCAAAAGACAAAAAAGGTCTGCGGCCTAGCTCAGGTCTTCAGCTCCCGTCTCAGCCACTGTTTGATCTCTTCGTCCACTTCATAGTGAGCCACGCGGGGAGCGCCGCCTCCCTGACGGGCTACCGCCTCCCTGACCAGTTCCTCCGGCACCGGTGCTTCGGCCAGGTCCTCGCTGTCCCGGTAGGTCCTCCTGACCAGGTTGACCTTGGCTTCACCCCGCCAGACGGACAGGACGAAATAACATACATCCTCAAGGTTCCGCTGTTTCCAGGCATTGATAGACTTGATCTGATAGGCTTCAAAAGCCTCCTGCGGCGTGATGTCCCAGTCTATGGCGTTGATTATTCCCTTGTTTTGTTTGATTTCTTCCCAGTTCAGCATGGTGAGCCCCTTTCTTCAAGCGCCCCATTATATCTCTAAAGTAAGCACTGCCCGCATCCGGGGCAACCCCGCCGGTTTGAGGTTTGACTTGCCGTCCTGGCAAAGGCTACACTCAGGCAGGCAATAAGCAGAAGAAAGGACCACATGGGCAAAAAAATATACCTGGTGGACGCCAGCACGTTCATCCATCGCAGTTTCCATGCCATACCGCATCTCTCCAACAAAAGCGGCCAGCCGACCAATGCGGTTTACGGTCTGACGGCGACTTTGCACAAGCTTATCCGCGAAAAAAAGCCTGAGTATATCGCCTTGGCCTTCGACGCCAGGGGGCGGAACTTCCGCCACGAAATGTATTCGGATTACAAGGCCAACCGCCCGCCCATGCCCCCGGACCTGGCCGCCCAGCAGGAGCCCATCCGCCGGGTGGTGGCGGCCCTGCGCCTGCCCACTCTGGAGAGGGAAGGGCTGGAAGCGGACGACCTCATCGCCACCGCCGTGGCCAGGGCCAGGGAAAAAGGCTTCGAGGTAGTCATCGTGTCCGGCGACAAGGATTTTTACCAGCTTCTGGGAGAGGGCGTTTCCATGTACGACCCCAATCCCAAGAAGGAAAAGTCCTTTACCGGGGCTTCCTTTCAAGAAGCCTTCGGCCTGCCCCCTGAATCGTTTCTGGAAGCCCAGGGCCTGATGGGCGACAGCACGGACAACATTCCCGGCGTGCCCGGAGTGGGGGAGAAGACGGCCGTCAAGCTCATCAGCCAGTTCGGCGACCTGGAGACTCTGTACGCCGGGCTGGATCAGGTCGCGGGCAAGCTGAGGGAGAAGCTGGCCGAAAACCGGGATTCGGCTTTCCTGTCCCGGGACCTGGCCAGACTGAAGAACGACGCGGATCTGGGCGTGGATATCGAGGACCTGAAGCCCGGCCAGCCGGACCCGGAAGAGTTGCGGGCCTTGTACCAGGAAATGGAATTCATCAGGTTTCTTGATGACCTGGGGCCGTCGCGGACCATGAGCCGGGATGATTATCACCTGGTCCGGACCAGTGAGGAACTGGAGGCCCTTCTCCGGGAAATGGCCGGGGCCGAGCGCCTGTCCGTGGACCTGGAAACCACCTCCATCGACCCCATGCGGGCCGCCGTGGTCGGTATATCGCTCTGTTTTCAGCCTCACCGGGCCTTCTACCTGCCTGTGGGGCATCAGACGCTTTCCGGGGGCCAGCTGGAATGGCCGGTGGTCCGGAACCACCTGAAGCCGTTGCTCGAATCGGGTGAATTGCCCAAGGTCGGACAGAACATCAAATACGATCTGATCGTGCTGCGCCGCCACGGCATAGACCTCAAGCCTATAGGCGACGATTCCATGGTCATGTCCTACCTGCTGGACCCCGGCACCGGCGGCCACAACCTGGAACGGCTCTCCCGGAGCTACCTGAACCACGACCCCATAACCTACGAGGAGGTGGTCGGAGACAAGAAGGCCGGGTTTGACCAGGTTTCGCCCGAAGCTGCTTGCGAATACGCCTGCGAGGACGCCGACCTGGCGCTGATGCTGGCCGAGGCGCTGAGGCCGAAGCTGGAGGAAGCCGGTCTGGCAGGTCTTTACGACGACCTGGAGCTGCCTTTGATCGGGGTTCTGGCCGAAATGGAAATGAACGGGGTGGGCCTGGACCTGGAACTGCTCAATGACCTCTCCAAGGAGCTGGCCCTGCGCATTGCCCAGTCGGAGGAGAAGGTTTACCGGCTGGCCGGGCACGAATTCAACGTCAATTCCCCCAAGCAGCTAGGGCAGGTGCTTTTTGAAGAACTCAACCTCCCCCAGGGCAAGAAGACCAAGAAAAAGAGCGGTTATTCTACGGATGTGGAAGTCCTGACCGATCTTGCCGCCGTGCATGAACTGCCTGCGGAGATTCTGAATTACCGGACCCTGAACAAGCTCAAATCGACCTATGTGGACGCCTTGCCCGCCCTGATAAATCCAGAAACCGGACGGGTGCACACTTCGTTCAACCAGGCGGTGACCGCCACCGGACGGCTGTCCAGCTCCGACCCGAACTTCCAGAATATCCCCGTGCGGACCGAGGAAGGGCGGCGTATCCGGCAGGCCTTTGTGGCCGGGCCGGGCCGGCTGATCCTGTCGGCCGACTATTCGCAGATCGAACTGCGTATCCTGGCCCACTATTCGGGAGACAGGGGCTTGCAGGATGCTTTCATCAACGGGGAGGATATCCACACCCGCACCGCCGCCGAGGTCTTCGGCCTTTTCCCCGGCATGGTTACCCCGGAAATGCGCAGGGAGGCCAAGGCCATCAACTTCGGCATTGTCTACGGCCTGCAGGCCTTCGGGCTGGCCAAGCAGTTGGGGATTGAGCGCAAGGTGGCCCAGCAGTACATCGATCAGTATTTTCAGCGCTACTCGGGTGTCAAGACCTTCATCGAAGAGACCCTGGCCGAAGCCCGCCGGACGGGGTATGTGACTACGCTGCTCGGACGCCGCAGAGCCCTGCCGGATTTGGTCAGCAAGAATTTCCAGGCCAGGTCCGTGGCCGAAAGGATGGCCGTAAACACGCCCATTCAGGGTACGGCGGCCGATTTCATCAAACTGGCCATGCTGGAAGTGTCACGCAGGCTGAAGGAGGCCGGTTTGCAGGCGCGAATGATCCTTCAGGTCCATGACGAACTGGTTTTTGAAGTGCCGGAAGAGGAACTTGAGCGGACCAGGGAACTGGTGCGGACGGCCATGGAGGGCGTGTTCAAGCTGAGTGTTCCGCTAACCGTGGATGTGAATCAGGGGGCCAACTGGGCCGAAGCCCACTGATCCGGCCGGATCAGGAAACGGAAGAGTGGTCGACGAAGAAAACCCTGGAAAGCAGCTCGCTGGTGCGGGAAAGACGATGGATGAGGGTTTGGGAGAAAACCTTGTAAAACCGGAGCTGCGTGCCGATGGAAGCCCTTTCGACCAGTGAGGCCTTGACGCGCATCAGCACAGCGTTGGTCAGGGTCTCTATGGTGGCCGTTCTGGTGGTATGGGCCAGATAGGCCATTTCGCCGAAACAGTCGCCGCGCTTGAGGGTGGCCAGTTCCTTGCCGTTCTTGCTGACCATGACCTTGCCGGAAAGCAGGATATAGAAACAGTCTTCCGTGTCTCCCTCGGTTATTATGACCGTATCGGCTTTGTGCGTAACCCACTCGCAGGCCTTGAGCACTTCGGTCAGTTCGCTGTTGGTGAAAGTGCTGAAGAAGGCCACCTTTTTCAGAATATCGAATTTTTCCTGAAAATTCAGCTCGTCATCGGTGAAATTTATGTGGTCGAAGGACGCGTTCAGGGCGAAGGAAAGCTGCCTGGCGGTGTGATAGCGCTTGGACGGGTTCTTGTGCAGCGCCCGCTGGACAATGCGTTCCAGAGATTCGGGCACGTCCTGCCGGAGACTCCGGACAGGCTCTGGCTCCTGGCTGGTTATCTTGAAGAAAGTGGCCACGTCGGTGTCGGCCTGGAAGGGGTTTACTCCGGTCAGCAGTTCATAGAGGACCACGCCCAGCGAGAATATGTCGGTCTGGGGAGTCAGGCCTTCCTGGCGAAGCTGTTCAGGGGAGGAGTACCTGACCGATCCGGCCGCCACATCATCGGCGGCGCCAGACACTCCTTCCATGGCGGCGATGCCGAAGTCGGAGATTTTGACTTCTCCGCTTCTGGTAATCATAATGTTGCTGGGTTTGATGTCCCGGTGAATGACGCCGTTCTGGTGAGCGTATTCCAGGGCCATTGCGGCCTGGTAAACAGTCTGTACGGCTTTTTCGCTGGGCAGCAGATTGTCCGGCCGGCAGTATTCCTTGAGGGTCGGGCCGTCTATGTATTCCATGACCAGGTAGCCGTGGCCGCCCTCGACTGTGGCGTCGTAAACCGAAACTATGTTGGGGTGGGTCAGGCGACCGGCGGCGCGGGCTTCGTTGAAGAAAAACTGCTGAAATTTTTCGAATTCGGCTGGATCGTCCGGTGAAGGCGCAACGGCTGTCTTGATGGCCACCTTGCGTCCGATGAAAGGGTCTTCGGCGATGTAGACCACCCCCATGCCCCCGCGCCCGGCGATGCCAACGACCTTGTAGCGGCCTATCTTGGCGGGTATCTTCAGCGGAGGCATTTTTTTACTTCCACGACAACGGTCACCATTTCTATATGGAGCGGCGGCGAATTTCGGCTCTTAGCCGCAGATACTGGCTGAGTCTACTACACACGTAATATCCAATGCAACTTGACTGTTTCGCCCCGTCCGGGGACTCGGCCCGAACAAAAGGCCTCCGCTCCTTGACATGCAGGAGAAGCGAACTTACTATTTTGTCAAGAAAAACTATATATATGGAAAACAAATTATGACTTTTGATCCATACGAAATACTGGGCGTTTCCAAAGAGGCCTCCCAAGAGGAAATAAAAAAGTCTTACCGCAAGCTGGCCCGGAAGCATCATCCCGACGTCAATCCCGGAGACAAATCCGCCGAAGATAAATTTAAACAGATTTCCGAGGCGTATGACATCCTCGGAGACGAGGCCAAACGGCGTGAATATGACCAGCTTGGCCAACAGGCTTTTTATGAACAGGCCTTTGACGGGGCCGGGTACCAGAGGCCCGACTTCGGGGGTGGAGTCAACTTTGAAGACCTTTTCGGCGACCTGTTCGGGGCTCGGGGGCAGAGCGCCGGAGGCGGCGGATTCCGCACCTTTTTCACCGGCAGCGGGCAGGGGGGGGGATTTCACGGGTTTGAGACCGGCCCCCGGCCTGGCGGAGACCTTAGCTATGGCCTGGAAATCACCTTCCATGAAGCCGTCTTCGGGGCGGAGAAAACCCTGGAATTCGAGATTCCGGCCGGTTGCGCGTCCTGTGGCGGCACCGGGCTTGACAACTCTTCTTTTCAGGCCTGTTCCAAGTGTAACGGCACGGGCCGGGTGGCGGTGAAGCAGGGTAAAGCCCAGGTGATGACCCAGTGCCCCGGCTGCGGCGGTTCCGGCCGAGTCGGTCAGCCGCGCCAATGCCCGGCCTGCGGGGGACTGGGGCAAACCGTCAAGCGGCAGGCTGTCAAGGCCCGCATACCCGCCGGAGTGGATAACGGGTCGCGGGTTCGTCTGGCCGGTAAAGGCCGTCCAGGTGCGGAGGGCGGGCCGGCCGGAGACCTGTATCTGGAGATTCGCGTCGCCCCCGATCCGGTTTTCCGCCGGGACGGCCAGGACATAATGCTTACACAGGATATTCCCATCTTTGATGCGGTGTTGGGCGGACAGGTGGAGGTGCCTACCCTGACCGGACGGGCCAAGCTGAAAATACCGGCCGGCACCCAGGCCGGACGCAAATTCCGCCTGAAGGGCCAAGGGGTTCCGGCTACAGGCAAGAAGCCGGCTGGCGATCTGCTGGTGTCGGTCAACGTCCGGGTTCCGGAAAAATTGACCCCCGAAGCACGGGAATTGTTTGAGAAGCTGCGGGATATTGTCCCGCAGACGGCAGCCGGGGACAGGGGGTAGGCCATGGCCAGGCATGTAATCACCATTACTCAAGTGGCCCGGCGCATGGGCATTTCCACCAGGACCATAAGGGCTTACGAGGATGAAGGCTTCATCGCCATGGAACGGGTGGCCGGGCGCTGCCTGCTCTGCCGGGAAGACGTGGAAACAATTCTCCTGGTCGAAAGGCTGAAAACCGATCTGGGGATCAATCTGGCCGGGGCGGCGGTAATTCTGGAAATGCGTAGCAGGATGCAGGAATTGCAGGAGCGTCTTGACGAGATGGAACGGGAATTCGAAGAGCGGTTGCGCCTGGCCCTGGAAGACAGGGAATAGATTCGGGCCGCCGTGTTGGCGCCTCTCGGATAACAAAACCGCCGCGTCATCGCGGCGGTTCCATTATCCGGAAATAATGCGGTGGTCTCTACTGGGTCACGGGGCCGGACAAATTGTCGCCGGTGTGCAGGGCCATCTTGGCTCTGGCGGCCTGGGCGATTTCCTGTCGGACCGATTTGTCGTGGTAGGCCTTTATCAGGTAGTGCTCAACGCAGTGGCGCTGGCTCGCAACCTGGCAGGAGGCCATGCGTTCCACAAGTATGTCCTTGCAGTCGCGGTAGAAAGCGGCCTGGTCCCTGGCCGTGGTAGCTTCGGCCATGACTTCCTTATGGGAGGCTCCGGATATGGTCCGGGCTTTCTGCTCACATTTCAGCGCCTTGTCCATAATGCAGTTCTGATAAAAAGCCGTATCCGCCTTTTCCCCGGCCAGGGCCACGGAGAAGCCCAGGCAGAGGATGAGGGTTAGGGTCATGATCGGGGTGATTAATTTTTTCACAAACATACTTCCTTTCTTAACCGGGGTTGGACCCTGGTTTTTGAAGATAGAATTCATAGCGCAAATGAAACTCAATTCCAACCCCTTTTTGCAATAATTTTCACGAACCGCTTCTTTTCGGCTCAACAATATGAAACAGCAAAGCCCGTGCCAGGGAGAGCCGAAATAAAAGACTCCTGTAATCGCCTGAAATGCCTTACCTGACGCCTATGCCGCACCTTTGGCCTTGAGATTGTCCGGGATGATGTGAAATAATTCTTTACAGCGACTAAAGCTTTCCGACAGGCGTTCGGACGGTTACCCAGAGGAACAAACCCTCCGGAACGGGGGATGGATGACCAGAGACCAACCGCCTCCGCTGCGCCGCCCTTTGCTGGTTTTTCTGCCCTTCTTCCTGGGCGGCCTGGTAGCCGGACCCTGGCTGGCGTCCACCGGCGTGGACCTGCGGCCTTTGGCCGTCCTGGCCGCCCTGACCGCCGGGCTGTTGCTCTTCAGAAAAACCGGGCCTGCGATCCGTGGAGCGTGGTTGCTTCTCGCCGTCTCTCTATCTCTCTTCGGCGCGGCCCAGGCCGCCTCCGTCTTCTCCCGGCCGGAAACGCCGGGGCACGTCGTTTCTTTCCTGAATCAGCCAGGTTTGGTCTTCGGCGGACGTGTGGCTGAACCGCCCAGGGTCTCCCTGGGGCGGACCCGTCTTGTGGTTGAGGCCGACGAGGTCATGACCGTCGGGGGCTCCCCCGAACCGATGCGAGGCCGGATTTATCTGACGGTTCTCGGGGAAGGCCTAAGCGCCGGGGTGGGCTCCAGGGTGCGGTTCCCTGCGGAACTCAGGGAGATTTCCAGTTTTCAGAACCCCGGCGGTTTCGACTATGTCCGTTTCATGGCCGGTCAGGGCATCTGGACCTCGGCCTTTCTCAAGAATACCGCCTTACTGGCGGTCATCGAAGAGCCGGAGCGTCTGCCCGGGTTGTTGGCTCTGATCGAGCGAGGGCGCAACCGGGCCGCCGGTCTGATCGACCGGTCCACGGCTCAACCCTCCACGGGCTTGATAAAGGCCCTGCTTCTGGGGGATCAGGACGGTGTTGAGCCTGAATTCAGACGGGCTTTTCAGCGCCTGGGGCTGTCCCATCTCCTGGCAGTTTCCGGTCTCCATGTGGGGCTGGTGGCCATGGCTGCTTACTGGCTGTTCCTCAAGCTTCTGCTGCTTAATCCGGGCTGGGCTCTGCGGTACAACCTGCGTCGAGCGGCGGCCCTGCTGACCCTGGGGCCGGTGCTCTTTTACGCGGCCCTGGCGGGCGCGAGGCCTTCAACTCTTCGGGCGGCTATCATGGTTTCGGTCTTTCTGGCCGCCGTCATGGTGGAACGCCGCCGTGACTCGCTGAATTCCCTGGCCGCCGCCGCCTGGATAATCCTGGTGATTCAGCCCGCCGCAGTTTTCACGGCCTCCTTCCAGCTATCGTTCGCCGCCGCAGGAGCCATAATAATCCTGGCTCCCCGTTTCCCGTTTTCGCCATACGCACCCGCCGACGGCGGCGGAGAAGGAAGCGGGCCGCGGCCAGGGAGGCGTTTTGCGGGGCTGTTGATAATCTCGCTGGCCGCCCTCATCGGCACAGCGCCGATAGCTGCTAGCCATTTTAACCGGCTGCCTTTGCTGTCCCTGCCGGCCAACCTGATTTTCACCCCGCTGATCAGCCTGACCGTGGTGCCCGCAGGCCTGTCGGCCATTGCTCTTTCCTGGCTCTGGCCCCCGGCCGCCGAACTCGTCTTCGGCGTAATGGGACGGGCGCTCTGGCTGCCGCTGGGACCGCTGGAAATCTTTGGTTCCTGGGAATGGGCCGACCTGCTGGTTCCCGGCCCGGATATTCTTTTTCTGGCCGGATACTACCTGTTGGCGGCCTCGCTTTTTCTGATCCGGCCGCGGCGGCGGTCCATATGGGCTGGCGCGGCCGCTTCGCTGTGCCTGGCGGCGGCCATGGCCGGCCCGGCGGTCAAGGACTTATGGCAAGCGCCCTGCCTGGAAGTGACCATTCTTGATGTGGGCCAAGGCAATGCGGCCCATGTCGCCCTTCCGGACGGTACCCAGATGATGATCGACGGCGGCGGTTTCTTCCGTTCCGACTTCGATACCGGAGAAAAGGTTCTGGCCCCTTATCTGCTCAACTCGGGAGTAACCGGTCTGGACATCATTGCCCTGACTCACCCCGATACCGACCACTCCGGGGGACTGGGGTTTCTGCTGGAAAATTTCGGCCCCGGGGAATTCTGGCGTCACCAGTCGCCGGGCCTGAATCAGAGATACGGCCGCCTGCTGTCCACGGCCATGGAACGGGGCATCATGTCGCCCACTCTGGCCGACCTGCACCAAATCCGTTTCTTCGGCGAGGCGGCCTGCCGGGTGCTGGCGCCGTCCCCTGACTTCATGGAAGGTGTGAAATTAAAGGATCTGCTGGCTGCACGGAACGACCATTCGCTGGTCATTAAAATAGAATTCGGTGAAACTTCTTTTCTTTTTCCAGGCGACCTGGAAGCGGCTGGCGAGGCGGCGGTGGTCCAACGCCAGGGCGAAAGGCTCCGGTCCGATGTGCTGGTGGCTCCCCACCACGGTTCCAGGGGCTCCATGACCGCCGGATTTCTCCAGGCGGTTCAGCCCTGCGTGGTCGTTTTTTCGGCAGGCCGGGGCAACCGTTTCGGATTTCCGGCAAAGGAGGCCCTGGCCGGAGCCCGCCGCGCCGGGGCCCGAGTCTTCAGGACGGACCTGGACGGCGCGGTCAGATTCAGGAGCGACGGCAGGACGATGGAAATAGAGACTTTCGGGCGGCCTTGTCCGGAGTAGGTTATTTTTGGCCGGAATCGGACGGCACGGCCTCCTCCTCGACCAGGTCCCGGTATTGTGCTGGCGGCTGATGCCCGGCTGGAACATCCTCGTGAACCGAGAGATCGTCCGCGGTGCCGAAGCGGCCGTCCGGCCCGGCTGACAGGATTTCCCAGTCGTATCCCTGTATGGAGGCGTCCATCTCTGTTAGCTGCATGGCCCGGTATTCCCGGTTCCAGGGGTCGGTCCGCTCATCGGCGGAGACCCGGGCGGCCCATTCCGGTCCAGCCTGAGCGCAGACCGGCAGAAGACGCCTCATCTCTTCGAGAGCCTGCTCGGCCAGGGGGGGCTGTTCCGGAACCAGTTCTTCCTTGTTTATCAATGGCATCGGCCGCGGCATGGGTTTCAGGCCTTCCGGGAGGGCGGGCGGCGCGGCCAGGGATTCGCCAAGGCTTTCCAGCTCATTAAGCACCTGAAGGACCTTGGCCGGGTCAATCCAACAACCGGGAGCCAGGGCGTAGAACCAGGTTTCCGGGGTGTTCCGGGCGCAGCGGTCAAACGGGGCTTTGTACCAGCCCCGGTTCAGGTTCTCGGCCGGGACATCCGCGTCCGTCCGGGCGGCCTCCGAAGACTTCGGGGCCTTTATCTCATCCTGGCCGTAAGCGGGGTCCCACTGGGTCCAAGAGCCGGGATCGTTGGGGGGCCATGAGCCTGTCGTCCAGTTGAAACGGCCGATAGGCGTGATGACCTGCCCGAAGCGGGGCGAAATTTCCACGCCTTTGTACGACAGGTGGCCTGTGGCATATTCGCTGCGGCTTCCCTGGTTGTGGATACGGATTTCAAACAGCCAGCCGCCTTCACTCAGGCTGGTCTCCGTGCCCCAGTTTTTCCGGATTTTGTTTTCGAGCTCCGAGTCAGCCAGCGAAACCCCGCTCAGGGTTCCCAGCAGCAGAGCGGCGAGAGAAATGATGGCCCATTGGTAAAAATGTCGCATGCCGCGCCTCCCAAACCGGTTGATTGTGTGCACCCGCGATTCAAGTCCGGATGAGTATAGCAAAGACGGAGGCGGGGATAAACCGCAGGCATGAAACAATGGATGGAAAACGTTAAAAAAAGATCAGCGGACCAGGATGACCACGTCGTATTCGCTCTTGCCCGGATTGGGGGAGGCGTTTTTCTGGCCGGGTATGCGGCCGAGGAGGGCCATGGCTTCTTTCTGGCGGCCCTGCGAGTATAGGAGCGTGGTCGGACCCGGTTGAGGCACTCTGTCTCCGACGGCCACGACTTTATAGCCCATGGCCTTGAGAACATCCCGATAGATTTCGGCCTGACCGGGTTGGCCGCTTTCATTGAATACGGCGATTTTCAAGCCGCTGGCCGCCGGTTTGGCGGGTGCTTTGGCTGACGGCTTTCCGGCGGCGGCCACTGTGGGCTTTACCGGCGGTTTGGTCTGAGGCTTCGGCGTTTTGTCCGCCTTGGCGTCCGTTTTCATGGCCGGGGCCGTTTCTACGGCCTTATCCAGTTGTTCTCCTTGAACCTTTTCCGCCTGACCGACGTTGATCTGTTTCCAGTCGGCGCCGGGGACGGTCAAATCCTCGAAAGGCGGTTCTTCGGGGCTTACCTTGACCTTGTCCCACTGCTCGTCGACGGTCTTCCAGCGCGGTTCAGGCAGTGTGCCCGCCGGTGCGGCGGCCGCAGCCGGTTTTTCCGTGGAAGAAGAAGGCGCAAAAGGCTCCGCCTCGGGCTGAGCGGTGGCATTGGAGCCGGTCTCGGGTTGAGTCTCCGTTTGCGGAGCAGGCTGAGGCTGAACCAGTTCCGGAATAACCGGGTGGGCGAGTTCTCCGATTGGTCCGCTGGAAGCCGTGACGTCCGGGGTTGTTTCAGGGCCAGCGGGGGCAAGAGGCTCCGCGCTCGCGGGCTGGTCGACCGGAGGCCAGACGATGTCCGTCTTTCCTTCATCCGCCGACGGCGGTGCGGGTTGCTCTTCCGGCGCGGCTTCGGCCGTTTGATCGGCGGAAGATGAAGCCGGTGGCTGCGGCGGCAGAATGACGGAACCGGAGACGGATGTTTCGACAGGGGCGGCCGGAGCAGCGGGGGGAGGGGATTTTTTCAGCATGAGCAGAGTGACCACGGACAGAGCGGCCAGGACCAGTATGCCGCCCAGGGCCAGAACAAGGCCGAAACGCGAGAAGAATCCTCCGGGGGCTTCGTCTATTATTGCATTCTGTTTTTTTGTCCAGGGCCAGCGCATATTGTTACACGATTTAATAAAGTAATTTTAGAAATTTATAGCATGGGAAGCCGTAAATGGCAAGTGATTATGCGGAGTTTAACCAACAGCCCGCCCCGGTTCCGGGCCCTGTTGACATCCCTGGAAGAAAGCAGGACCAGGTCCGGATGGTCAGGAGCGCTCTGACGGATATGACTGCCCGGCGGACGGTCAAGACGCCCGGATTTGGGGCTTAACACAAGCCGCCGGGCTGCGGCTGATTAGCTTTACTTTGCCCAAATTGTTTGATATATGGTTTTCCCTTGTCCTCCGTAAGGGCGACAGGTCAATTTTTCCGGAGCGGCCGGCTGTTGGTGAAGGAGAAGATGAACACCCGGATTCTCAGAGCGAACCTCTTGCTTTTCACCGCCGCGGTGGTGTGGGGCACCACTTTCGTGGCCCAGAGAATAGGCATGGACTATGTGGGGCCGCTGACTTACAGCGGCGTCCGGTTCGCCATGGGTTCTCTTTTTCTTCTTCCCTTCGTCCTGCGCCGCCGGAACCTGGGGGCCATGACTCCCAACGGCACCCATGGCAAGTGGCTGCCTGTCTGGGGCGGCTGCCTGGCCGGTGCGGCCATGGCCGCCGGAATCAATCTGCAGCAGGTGGGCCTGGTCTATACCACGGCGGGAAAGGCCGGCTTCATCACCGGTTTGTACGTGGTTATTGTCCCCATATTGATGCTTTTCTGGCGGCAACGTCCGGGGCTCGGCGCGTGGATCGGCGCGAGCCTGGGAGCGGCGGGCCTCTACCTGATGAGCGTCACCGAAGGTTTTTCTCTGGCTCCGGGAGATGCCTGGGTGTTGGCCTGCGCCTTCGTCTGGGCCTGTCACGTCCTCATTGTGGGCTGGCTTTCTCCCAAGATGGATTCATATATTCTGGCTTTCGGCCAGGCTTCGGTCTGCGCCCTGATCAGTCTCGCCGTGGCCGTCTTCACCGAAGACATAACCCTGGCCGGGCTTAAAGCGGCCTGGCTATGCCTCCTGTATGGAGGCATAATGTCGGTTGGCGTCGGCTTCACCCTCCAGGTGGTCGGCCAGAAAGATTCGCCGCCAGCCCACGCGGCCATTATACTCCAATTGGAAGCAGTGGTTGCGGCGCTTTCCGGGTGGATTATTCTGAACGAAACCATGTCCAGCCGCGCCCTTCTGGGAGCCGGTTTGATGTTGGCCGGAATGCTTCTGGCTCAATTGTGGGCCTTGCGCAAGCAGACCTGACGCCATCGGCGGGCCTGAACCGCTGCCGCTTCGTTGCCGCCATCTCCGGGAAAGACCGGGCCACTGGGCAAACTCCTTGACTACATTGGCTATTTCTGGCATAGATTAGCCAGAGGAATACGGCGACCATGTCAAAAAGGAAACCCGAAACAGAAGAACGCATCACGGACCCCAACCAGGTGCTCATACCTGAAGAACTGCCTCTGCTGGCGGTTCGGGACGTGGTCATTTTTTCCAACATGATCCTGCCCCTGTTTGTTGGGCGGGAGGCTTCCGTCGCCGCCGTTGAAGCGGCCATGGCCGAAAACCGCCTGATCCTGGTCACCACCCAGAGGGATCAGACAGTGGAGGAGCCCGCCCCGGAGGAGATCTACGAAGTCGGCACCGTGGCCATGATAATGAGGATGTTCAAACTGCCGGACGGCCGCTTGAAGATTCTCATTCAGGGGTTGGCCAAGGCCAAGATCACCGATTATATCCAGCGTGAGCCCATGTACAAGGTCGGGCTGGAACTGTTGCCGGAATTTGAGACGCCAGACGAGATTTCGCTGGAAGTCGAAGCCTTGATGCGCAACGTGCGGGAGCAGAGCGAAAAGATACTTTCGCTGAAAGGCATGCTTTCCGCCGATGTCATGGCCATCCTGGACAGCATCGACGAACCCGGCCGCCTGGCCGACCTGGTTTCCTCAAATCTGCGCCTGAAGATAAACGAAGCCCAGATGATTCTGGAAACCCTGGACCCGGTGGAGCGCCTGAGTCTGGTCAACGAGTACCTGGACAAGGAATACAAGGTCTCGACCATGCAGGCCAAGATCCAGTCCGAGGCCAAGGAGGAAATGGACCGTTCCCAGCGGGAGTATTACCTCAGGGAGCAGATGCGGGCCATCAAGCGGGAACTGGGCGACATCGACGACCGGGCCGAGGAAATGGCCGAATACCGGGAGAAGATCACCCGGTCGCGCATGCCGCAGGAGTCCGAAGCCGAGGCCCTCAAGCAACTGAGCCGTCTGGAACAGATGCACCCGGACGCGGCCGAGGCCAACATGATCCGGACCTATCTGGACTGGCTGGTGGAACTGCCCTGGTCCAAGAGCACCCGGGACCGCCTGGACGTGAAGATGGCCAAAAGGGTTCTGGACGAGGACCACTACGACCTGGAGAAGGTCAAGGACCGCATCCTCGAATACCTGGCCGTCCGCAAGCTCAATAAAAAGATGAAAGGCCCCATCCTCTGCTTCATCGGTCCCCCCGGCGTGGGCAAGACCTCCCTGGGGCAGTCCATCGCACGGGCTTTGGGCCGGAAATTCACCCGCATATCATTGGGCGGGGTGAGGGATGAAGCCGAGATTCGCGGCCACAGGCGGACCTATATCGGGGCCTTGCCCGGCCGCATTATCCAGGGCATCAAGACCGCCGGGACCAACAACCCGGTCTTCATGATGGACGAAGTGGACAAGATCGGGGCGGATTTCCGGGGCGACCCTTCGGCCGCGCTGCTGGAGGTCCTGGACCCGGAACAGAATATGGCCTTTTCCGACCATTATCTCAATCTGCCCTTCGACCTTTCCAAGGTCATGTTCATCACCACGGCCAACCTGCTGGACCCCATCCCCCAGGCTCTGGAAGACCGGATGGAGATCATCCGCCTGCCCGGGTACACGGAAGAGGAAAAGCTTCAGATCGCCCGTAAATACCTGCTGCCCCGGCAGTTGCGCGAAAACGGCCTGACCGAAAAGAACCTGTCCATATCGGACAAGACGATTTCGGCCATCATCAGCGGCTACACTCAGGAAGCCGGTCTGAGGAACCTGGAGCGTAAGCTGGGGGCCGTCTGCCGCAAGACCGCCCGCCGCATCGCCGAAGGCGAGTCCGGGCCGTTCAAAATAACCCCCGCCAACCTGTCCAGATTTCTCGGCGTTCCCGATTTCCTGCCCGAACCGGGCCGGGAGGAGGGCGAAGTGGGCGTCTCGACAGGGTTGGCCTGGACCGAAGCCGGAGGCGAACTCCTTTATATTGAGGCTTCGACCATGCCGGGCAAGGGCAACCTGACCTTGACCGGTCAACTGGGCGACGTGATGAAGGAAAGCGCCCAGGCTGCTTTGAGCCTTATCCGGGCTAGAGCCAAAAAGCTGAAACTGAAAGAAGATTTTTACGAAAACCTGGATATTCATATTCATGTTCCGGCCGGGGCCATTCCCAAGGACGGTCCTTCCGCCGGTGTGACCATGACCGCGGCCCTTATTTCGGTTCTGACAAACCGGCCGGTGCCCAGGGACATCGCCATGACCGGCGAGATCACTCTGCGGGGCAAGATACTGCCCATCGGCGGTCTGAGGGAAAAGACCCTGGCCGCTCTCAGGGAGGGCATAACCAAGATCATTATTCCCGAGCAGAACCGTAAGGATCTGGCGGAGATGCCGCCGAAAATCAAAAAAATGGCGCATTTTCTGCCGGTGGAGACGCTGGATGAGTTCCTCGACATCCTTTTCCCGCCGGACAAGGAAAAAGCCGGGCCGCGGGCTAAGAAAGCTCAATCCGGCGCTGCTAAAAAGAAGGCCCCCGCGTCCAGAAAAAAGGCCGGGGCCTGACCCACAGAGACTAACCGGAGAACTGAATTTTGCCCATAATAGCTTACGCGGACTGCCCGGCCGGGGCCAGCGGCGACATGATACTGGCCGCCTGCCTCGATCTGGGCCTGCCTCTGGATTACCTGAAAACCGAACTGGCCAAAGTCGCCCTGGGCGGCTATGAACTGACCTCCACCGTTGAAACCCGGCAGGGTCTGGCCGGACGCCGTTTCGAAGTCCATATCGAGCATCAGCATCACCACCGGCATTGGAGAGACATCCGGGCCATGATTGTGGACAGCGGTCTGGGAGACCGGGTCAAGTCACGGGCTCTGGCTGTTTTCGGCGCTCTGGCCCGGGCCGAGGCGAGGGTGCACGGGGTGGCTCCCGACGATGTCCATTTTCACGAGGTCGGCGCGGTCGATTCCATCGTGGACATAGTGGGGGCTTGCATCGCTCTGGACTATTTTCAGGTGGAAAAACTCTTCTGCTCGCCCCTGCCCATGGGCTCCGGATGGGTCGATACGGCCCACGGCCGCCTGCCTCTGCCTGCCCCGGCCACCCTGGCGCTTCTGGAAGGCGCGGCCACTTATGGAACCGGGCTCGAAGCCGAACTGGTCACGCCTACCGGTGCGGCACTGCTGACCACCCTGTCCGATGGATTCGGACAATGGCCGGCCATGACCGTCACCGGCGTCGGCCTGGGCGCGGGCTTCCGCAATCTGCCCGACCGCCCCAACATACTTCGGCTGATACTGGGCCGGACGGCTTCGGAATCCACCGCCGAAAGGCTGGTGGTGGCCGAAACCAACCTGGACGACATGAACCCGGAGATTTTTCCCTTCGTCATGGGCCGCCTTTTCAGCCGGGGCGCACTGGATGTCTGGCTGACTCCCATCCAGATGAAGAAGGGGCGTCCGGCTGTGCAGCTTTCTTTTCTGGCCCGGCCCGGTCAGGTGGAAGACCTCCTTTCCGTGCTTCTGACCGAGACCACCACCCTGGGCGTCAGGACCTACCCCGTGGAGCGCCGGGCGGTGGCAAGGGAGGTGCGCACGGTGGACAGCCCCTGGGGGCCGCTCAAGGTCAAGGCGGTTCAGCGCCATGGCCGGGAGGAGATAGTCCCGGAATTCGAGGACTGCCGCCGCCTGGCCGAAGAGACCGGTATTCCGCTCAAGGATATCTACGCCAAGGTCTCATCGCTGGCTGCGGACGAATAGCCGGTTCCCGCCGGAGGGCGGACCGGCGCAAGAACGAAAACAGGCTGGCGGGATGCTTTCCTCTTCCGGACGGTATCCCGGCTTTTTTCCGGATGTGTATGGACTGGCAAGAGATAATGGACAGGGCCGCCAGGGCTCGGGATATACTCGGCAGTTGCCGCCTCTGCGGACGGGCCTGCGGGGCGGACAGGCTCTCCGGCGAAGAAGGGCTTTGCGGGGCGGGGCTGGAAGTCCGCGTCGCCGCCCATCTGCTTCATTTCGGTGAAGAACCTCCCATTTCGGGCGAACGGGGCTCCGGCACGATCTTTTTCTCCGGGTGTCCGCTGAACTGCGTCTTCTGCCAGAACTGGCAGATATCCCAGACCGGACAGGGCCGTCCGGTCACAGCTTCGGAACTGGCGCACATGATGCTGGACCTGGAGAGACAGGGCGCCCACAACGTCAATCTGGTTTCACCCACGCCCTGGGCGCCTCAGATACTGGAAGCCTTGGCGGAAGCCCGGAGGCTGGGCCTGTCTTTGCCCCTGGTCTACAATACGGGCGGGTATGACAGCCCGGCAGCCCTTGAACCGATGGACGGGCTGATAGATGTATACCTGCCGGATGTCAAATACGCACAGCCGGAAGCCGCGGACAGGTATTCCGGGGCGGCGGATTATGTCGAAGTCAACCATGCCGCGGTGCGGGAGATGGTCCGTCAGACCGGGCCGTTGACCTTTGATGGCGAAGGGATGGCCGTACGAGGTGTTTTGATACGGCATCTGGTGCTGCCAGGCGGTCTTTCCGGGACGGCGGAGGTCCTGAGATGGCTGACGGATGAGTTCGGTCCGGACCTCTGGATGAGCCTGATGGCCCAGTACCTGCCCTGCCACAAAGTGGGCGGGAACGGGCTTTTCCCCGAGATCAACAGGCCGCTGACCGAGGATGAATATGACGCGGTCCTTGATCTGGCCGGGGACCTGGGCCTGGAGAATGTCTTTATCCAGGAACTGACCGCTTCCGAGACCTATGTGCCGGACTTCGAGACACCGGAAGTCTTCTCCCGGACCGAGTGATTCTTACCTGATTCCCCTGGCGTACTCCGCTTGCAGCACGGAGATTTCGGCATAGAGCCAGCCGAAGGCTTCCGTATTCAGGCTTGAGTGCAAGACATCTATTTTTCTACTGAATTCACTGTCAAGACCCCGACGTCCCTTGGCTGCTGCTTCCTGAAGGTAGGCCTCTCTCCGGTCGGAGCCGTCGCCGGTCAGTGGCCAGCGGCAGAACCGGCGGCCGTACTTGCCCATGATTATCGAAGCTGAAGCGTAATATTGAAAGAATGTTTCGGGAGTAAGGCAGACCGCCAGGGCCGCGTGCTTTCGGAGGGTTTCCGCCCGAGCCTTGGCCGGGCCGACAGTCCGGGCCGCGTGAAAGTGGGAAGCCTTGTCCAGGGACCCGTCGCCTGAAGGCGGCCAGAGGCAGGCGGCCCGTGCGCCGGATGTTCCGGTCAAGGCCAGCGCCAAGAGCGCAAGCAGGAGCAGCCGTTTCATCTTTCCAACCTCCCGGCCCCAGGATAGCATGTGCCGCCGGACGGGAAAAGGCGTTCCGGCTCCCGGACCGGTCAATTTGAATTGACCTTCGGGGAAAAGAATTGTTAAACAAATGAAACCGGTATACGCTGTCAAGACAAAAAGTCACTGGAAGGAGCCGTTTCCGTGGATGAGCACTGCAGCAGACATCCTGAACGCCCGTCGGTAATCAAATGTCACAAGATGGAACGGGCCTTTTGCCAGCAATGCCTTGATGAATGTGAAGCCTGCACGGATCCCTGCACCTACTGCAAATTCCGCCCCCAGTGCGTTATCTGGGAATTATGCCGCAAGAGCGAAAAGCGTTATCAGCGCGAGCGGGAGATCAAAGGCGAGGTTTGAGGCCTTCATCGGCCTCGGTACGGAGACGGGAGGTTCTTATGCCCTTGAAAAGAAGCATGAAATGGATGATCCTATGCTTGGCCGGCCTGATCTGTTTCGGCCTGGCGGGCTTGGCCGGAGCTGAAACCGGGGACAGGGAGACCATCACCGTGGCCGCCGTGGGCGACGTGATGATGGGCACGGAGAATCTCCTGCCGGCCGATGGCGGGGCCGGGCTTTTTGCGGCCTGCCGGGAATTCATTGCTGGGGCAGATGTGGCTTTTTTTAATCATGAAGGCACGTTGACCGACAGGGGCAAGCCGACCAAGGTTTCCAAGGAAGGTTGGACCTACTGTTTTCGCACCCCCCCGTCTTACGGGCGCTTTCTGAAGGAGGCCGGTTTCGACCTGGCCTCCATCGCCAACAACCATGTCAACGATTATGGTGAAGAAGGCCGGGAAGACACCATCCGCAACTTGGCCGCCCAGGGCATTGTCTGGTCCGGACCGCCGGGCACGGTGGCCCGCCGTGAAGTGAAAGGGGTCAAGGTGGCCATGGCGGCCTTTCACACCTCGGCCCACAGCCACTGGGTCAACGATATACCCGAGGCCAAGAGGATCGTCGCCGGACTGGCCCGCGACAACGATGTGGTCATAGTGTCTTTTCACGGCGGGGCCGAAGGCGCGGGTGCGGAGCGCACTCCCAGGTCCATGGAGATGTTTCACGGCGAGGAGCGCGGCGAAGTGGTCAATTTTTCACGCGCCGTGGTGGAGGCCGGAGCCGATCTGGTTATCGGCCATGGGCCGCATGTGCCCCGGGCCATGGAAATCTACAAGGACCGCCTGATAGCCTATTCCCTGGGCAACTTCTGTACGGGCAAGGGCATCAGCGTCAAGGGCAACGCCGGGCTGGCCCCGCTGCTTCTGGCCGAACTGGACGCCGAAGGCCGCCTGCTGGGAGGCCGGGTGGTTTCCTTCTCGCAGGGATTCGGCGAACACCCCAGGCTGGACAGCGGGAACCGGGCGGCGCAACTGATCCATCAACTGGGCCGCCAGGATTTTCCCGAAACCAACGCCGTGGCGGCCGACGGCACAATCAAGCTCCGTTTTTAGCGCGGGATTGAATCCGGCCGCCCCATGGGCAGGCCGCTTGACGGTTTAATAGTTTCTTTCGGCCGGCCGCCTCTTGCAGGCGGACCGGGACTGGTATAAAAGGTGTCATGTCAGCCTTCGATGTTCAGAATTTCATCAACACCAACAAAAAACTCCTGATCTGGACGGCGTTCTTCATTCTGCTCTATCTGGTCAGGGAGTTCTTCGGTCTGCTCTTCATCACTTTCATTCTTTGCTTCATTTTCAGCAATCTGATAGAGCGCCTCAGCGGTTGGACCCGTCTGCCCAGGCGATTATGGACCGTGGTCATCTACCTGGTGTTCGTATCCCTGGTGATAACAGTCCTGGCCCTGGTCGGCCCCAAAGTCGGGGAGGAGACCACGATATTTCTGAAACAACTGCCGGAGACGGTGGACAATTTTCACGACCACCTCAACAAGGTGGCCTCGCAGCAGCCCTCCCTGGCCCCGATTATGGACCGGCTCAGGGAAGCAGTTTCCATAAAAGGCATCTCCGGCATGAACCGCGAGACCCTTGTCCCCCTCGTTCTGGGCTCGGTGAACCGGGTCACCCATTATTTCTCCATTTTCCTGCTGGGCATTCTGTTCAGCTTTTTCATCCTGCTGGATCTGCCCAACCTGAAAAGAAGAACCCTGGATCTGGAAAACACCAGGTTCAGGTCCATTTATCAGGCGACGGCGACAAGCGTGGCCAGATTCGCCCTGGTCGTGGGCGCGGCCTTCCAGGCCCAGATAGCCATAGCCCTGATCAATACGGCATTGACGGCGGGGGGCTTGCTGGGGTTGGGCATTCATCCCATCGTTCTGCTGTCCACCATCGTCTTCTTCTGCGGCCTAATTCCGGTCCTGGGGGTTTTCATCTCCTCCGTGCCCATAATTCTGCTGGCTTTTAACGCGGGTGGCCCAAAGAGGGCTCTGGCCGCGCTGATCATGATTATCATTGTCCATATGGTGGAGACGTATATTCTGAATCCGCGGATTGTGTCGGCGGTCATGAAAATCAACCCGGTTCTGACCCTGATGATACTCTATCTGGGGCACAGTCTTTTCGGCCTCTGGGGGGTTCTGTTGGGCGTGCCGGTGACTGTCTATGTGTACCGGTATGTGATACTGGGCGGGAACGGAACGCTGGAGGACGGGCATTTACTTGACTAGTTTGCAAAAAACGGTATAGTGGTAAACAACGATCAGGGTCGGGGGAACTTCGCCATGGGTTTTCTACGTCGCCACTTTCTAAAGAGCGACATGCGGAGAAAAAGCGACCGACGAAAGAAAGTGGACCCGCGCTTCCGGGATCAGGCCTATCCTGATTTTGTCGAGCGCCGCAACGGGCGGGACAGAAGATGCGAGCAGGAATACTGCCGCCCTTCTTTTCTGGCTGAACACGCTCCAGCCCGCAAGCCTATGATTCTTATCGGCGTAGTCGCCGCCCTGTTGCTCACCTACCTCTTTTCCCTAACCTGCTTCAATCTTTGCTCCAGTCCCTCGGCCACCAATCCCAAAAGAAGCGGGAATCCGCCCATAATCGCTTTCTGATTCCGCTGTCTTCGTCAAATAATTGGCGGATACATCCCGGCCATCTGTTGTCCCGGCCATGTCAACTCTTTGTAATTTAGTGACAATATATGAGGTCGGCGAATGGCACGTAAATTGATATGTCAGAGGCAGAGCTTTATTGGCTCGGAATTTCGTCAAGGAGCCGACTCATGCCCCAATCAATCAACGGAGTCTCGAACCCGGGACACGGACATTACGCCCGCGAAGTCTCCCGGACAGCCTGGCGCGAGGAGATGCTGGCCGAAGTGCTGGCCAAGGTCCGAACCGTGGCTGCTGCCACGGAGACAGCCCGGTTGACATCGCCCTCCAGGCCTCCAGCCAAGGGCGGCATCCTGGATTGTTACGCCTGAGCCGGAGTATCAATAAGGCCACCTGGTGACAGTCGACGGCCTGGGGGACAGGTCCATGACCGCCCGGACGAATTCGGCCCAGCAGTCCAGGTAAATCCCCGGTCTGGCCCAGGCGGGATAGCTGGCCAGCCTGTCCTCCCTGAGGTGATGCCGGAGGGTTTTATCGTCGGGAAAACGGGCCGTATCGAAGTCGTCCATGACATCGGCCAAGGCCTGGTTCCTGATTTGCCCATAGGCGGAGGAGTCTGTTTGTTCCGTCCCGGCGGCCAGCCATTTTTCAATTGCTTCCTCGCCGCGGGCCAGGGCGAAGCTGAAGGCCCCGGCCGGGTCGAAAACAAGATTGGCATCGGCCGAGGCCCACAACTCGAAGATTTCCGGTAATTCCTTGCGCAGTTTCTGAAAAAACGAGTTGGCCACGGCCGCCGGATTGGGCGAGCCGTCGTAATCCGGGTCGGCTTCGATTTCCAGCCTGTCCATAAGGGCCATAACCTCGGCCACTTTTTTTACCGGCAGTCCTTTCAGGGAATCTATCCGGAACTGGAGGGCCAGGGCATCGCCCACTGAAAGGGGCACAAAGTAGGCCCTGTCGAGTATTCCGTCCAGATGGTCGAAGACATCCGGCAGCTCGGCCGTCCAGTCCCGGTATTCCGTCATCTTTCGTTTACTCCGTAAGTCTCGATGTATTTTTCGAAACTCTCGGCCGTTTCCGCGTCCAGGGGGCGTCTGACGCCGTTGATGTTCACCGGAGTCCCTTTTTCGGCCAGATAACGGACCACTCCGCGTATGCCCACCAGGCTGTGGACGCCGACCCCTGTGTCGGACATGAAACGCCCGATGGCGTCCTCACCTTTCACCCCCTCGATTATTCCGCCCCGAGAGTCCAGCACGGCCGTGGTCTGTTCACGGTCCACGGCCAGTCCGACGCCGGTTATAGTGAGATCGAGGCCTCTGGAGTCTGATTCGGCCTTGAGCTTTTCGATGAGCTCGTATTTTGTACCCATGGAGGTACCTACGTCATCGACGATAAAGACGCGGGCTCCGGGGTGAAGGGCGTTGGTGACGAAGATATTTTTCCGGCCCGTGGCTTCGCCGTGGGTCTTGGCTTCCTTGCGGTCATAGTCGAAAAGCAGGTCCAGATTGTGGTTGAGCCAAAGGGCCTGGGCCGTGGCCACGGCCAGGGCGCTCCCTTTGTAAGAGGGACCTATCAGGACGTCTATCCCTTGGATCAGTTCCCTGGACACGAGCATTCTGGCCATGTAGGCCCCTATGACGGAACTCAGCCGGCCGGTGCGAAAGAGCCCCATGTTGACAAAATAAGGCGTCGGGCGCCCATCCTTGAGTTTCAGGCCGGAAGCGAAGAAGAGCGCACCGCTTTCGGCCAGCATTTCAGCAAATTCCTTTTGATAATCCTGCATATTCCTTATCCTGAGTGGTGTCTCCGTCCGTAATGGACGGGCCGGACAAAAATAATGTCCCTCGGGGGGCCAAGCGGCGCCCCGCGAATGATTGTCTGAGGCGCGGTCAGGCTGTGCCGCGCAGTTCGTTCAGCAGTTCCAGGGCTTCGGGAAAATCCGGCTGGAGTTCCAGGGCGCGGGTCAGGTGGTCCATCGCCGGACCTGTCTGCCCCGATTCCTTGTAGGCCCGGGCGAGATTGAAGTGCAGATTCTCCTCCTCCGGAAGCAGTGTCAGGGCCTTGAGATAATACTGGACGGCCTCCTCGAATTTTCTCTGACGGCGGAAAGCTATGCCCAGGCGGTTATAGATATGCGCGTCCAAGGGGTTGTCTTCAAGGGAGGCCTTGAAGGCCTTTTCCGCTTCATTGGAGAGTCCGTGAGCCAGGAAGGCTTCGCCGATGGCCGCTTTGCGTCCGGAATTTGACGGATCCAGGCTCAAGGCCTTCTGGAAGGCCTTTTTGGCGTCCTGAACACGGCCTTCGGCCAGCAGAGCCTTGCCCAGTTTCGTCTGACGGTCGGCGTTTTTGGGGCTGATTATGACAGCTTCTTTAAGGATACGGACCATATCCGAGGACCGGCCTTTGCGTTCACATATGTCGGCCAGTTTTTCATGCGCTTTAAGGAACTTGGGACCAATGGCCCTGGCCATGGCATAGGATTTTTCCGCCTCGTCCAGGCGGCCCTGGGCCTCATAAACCTGCCCGCGAAAATAGTGAACCCGGGGACTGCGGGGGGTGATGGCCGCGGCCTGATCCAGTTCCGCGTGGGCCTGGGAATAATCTCCCGCCGCAATCAAGGCTTCGGCCATCTTCAGATGCACTTCCAGAGGGCTGGGCGAATATTTCCGGCAGATGATCTCCGTTATTTTGTCTTCCAGGGTTTTGGGGTGAAAGGGCTTGATGATATAGGCGTCCACTTCGGCTTCTATGGTCTCGGCCACGGTGGCCTCTTCCACTTCGGCGGTTATCATCAGAAAAGGCAATTCCCGGTAAGCCGGGTCCTGGCGCAGTGTGCGGAGGACTTCCAGGCCGGACATCTTGGGCATGTTCCAATCGCAGATAACCAGGTCCAGCCTCTCCGCCCTTATTTTGCTCAAGGCCACGTCGCCGTCGTCCGCATCCAGGAAATTTGTGAACCCCAAGGCCCGCAACATGTTGCGGAAGGTCCGCCGCATGTTGGCCTTGTCGTCAACAATGAGTATTTTGAAGGCGTCCAGGTCTTTTATTGTATCATGTAACCCATTGGCGGTCATATCGCCCGGCCTTCCTGGAGCCCCCGGGGCTCAAGAGGAAGCGTGAAGACAAAACGGCTGCCTCGTCCGGGAACGCTTTCCACCCAGATGCGCCCTCCATGGGCTTCCACGGCCATTTTGCAGAAAGTCAGGCCCAGTCCCGAACTGGTCTTGGGACGGCCGTCTTTCCCCTGGGAAAATTTCTCGAAAATTTTCCCCTGCATCTCCAGGGGAATGCCGTGCCCGTTGTCCCTGACTTCAAATTGAAACCAGCCGCTTTCTCTCCGGGCGGTCAGGGCTACCCGCCCCTTTTCCGGAGTGTGGTCAACGGCGTTGGTCATGAGATTGACGAGTATTCTTTCCAGGAGCCTTTCGTCCGCCCGGATTTCCGTCAGATCGTCCGCCACTTCCGATGTCAGGGTTACGCCGCTGAGGCGGGCCAGGGGGCCGAGGCGGGTCCTGACCCCGTCAATGGTGTGGCGCGGGTCAAAGGAGGCGATCTCGAGAATCAGGCGGTCCTCCTCCATGCGGCTTATATCCAGCAGATTTGTTATCATCCTCCAGAACTCGTCCGTGCCCATCATTGCGGCGTCGAGGAACTCGGTCTGCATTTCCGATAAATTCTGTGATTTCAAGAGCTCCAGATTGGCCACGATTTCAGACAAGGGACCCTTGAGGTCATGAATGACCATGTCGGTCAGATCGTCCTTGAGCTGCTGAAGACGGAGCAACTCCTCGTTGGCCTTGCCCAGTTCATCCCGCTGTTTTGTCAGTTCCAGATTGGCCAGACTGAGATCCTTGGTCCGCGCCCTGACTTCCATTTCCAGGCGTTTGTTGTGTTCGCGGATCTGAATTTCGGCCTTGCGCTGAATGGTGACGTCGCGCCTGACGATAATGAATTCCGCGGTCTGCTTGTCCGGCCCGATAATGGGTATGGCCCGGACGCTCATGAAGCGGTCGCCCGCAATCCCGCCTTCGGACTGAGGTTTCCTGCGTTCGATTATTTCTACTTGTCTTTCCGGAGAGTTAAGAGGGCAGAGCCTGCCGGATTCCGGACAAGGCCGGTCAAGACCGTAGAGAACGAAGTGACAGGCGTGGCCGACTATGTCCCTGGGGCTGCGGTGGGCGGCTACAGCCAAAGCTTTGTTGGCCGAAACAATTCGGTACGCCGGATCGATGGACATTACCTGGTCCACCAAACCGTCGACCAAGGTTCGGAACTTATTGCGGCTGAGTAATATCAGCCTTTGAAGTTCTTCAGGGTCCGCTGTCACAATTCATTACACTTTGTTCTCGTTATTGAATACTTACTTCTATGCTGCAACGCCCGTCCCCTTCGCTGGAAAAGGGGATGATAATAACCGGTCCGGAAACCACATGCTTGATGGAATGTCCCTTGCCCGCGGCGATTGTGGGAATAGCGGCCGACAGGTTCAAACCCTCTTCGCCCAGCATGCGGCGGGCGTCGCCGCTGATCATGTTGGTGAGTTCGCCCACGGCGTCACGAACATCGTTGGTGACCTCCTCTATTTCCTCGCCCAACATATTGCGCATAATCTGCCGGATCAGCGCTATGTTAAAGGTTACGGACAAGGAGCCCTGGGCATCTCCGGTAATTCCTATGATGCCGGAGACATCCCCATAGGCCACATGATCTTTCTTCAAGAACGGTTTACCGGGAGTAATTTCCACAAAAGCCATTGTTTTCAAAACGTTGATAGTAGCGTTCAAAAACGGATTGATGTACCGTACGTCCATAAATAAACTCCGCTTGCGCTGCAATTCTGTGTGTTCCCGTTCGGCGACGGTCGCCTTGAAGGGCAATCCGGCGGATTATTCGCAGGACCGATCGGGCGGGAACATTGAAATCCGCCATGTTCGTCCGAGAATTATAGAAATTCAAGAGGACAAGCGCAAGTAATATGTGGCACAAGGGCCTGGCTAACCCTGAGAAATGAATGCCTTGATGTAATCGTTTTCGTATTTTGAGAGCAGGCCCTGATCCCGGAAACTGAAAAAATCGCCGTTCTTCCCGATGACCAGATGGTCGACGACCCGCATTTCCATCAGGCGGGCGGCATGGACCAGTTGCCTGGTCAGCCGGAAGTCTTCGGTGGAAGGCCTGGTGCCTCCGGACGGGTGATTATGCGCGAAGACCAGGCCGGAGGCCCGGAGCAGCAGAGCCCGTTCCATTATCTCCCGTGGGTGGACATGGGCCGTACCCACCGTCCCCCGGCTGGCGTCTTCCAGGGCCAGGACTCCGTTGGAAGCGTCCAGGTAAATCACCTTGAAAACTTCCTTGGCCAGGTTTTCCATGGAGTGTTTCAGATATTCGTGGACCCGGCGGGAAGATGAGAGATAATCCCGCCCGACAAGGCGCTGTTCCAGAAATTTTCCGGCGGCGGCGTGGATGAACTTGATGGCCACGATGTTCTTCGGCCCTACGCCTTTAATCCGGCCCAGCGCTTCGGGCTCCGCTTCAAAGACCGACCTGATGCCGCCGAAGGCTTCCAGCAGGGCTCGGGCGGCCTGTTTGCAGTCGCGGCGCGGCGTGCCGAAAGTAAGCAGAAACTCGACAATCTCCTCATCGGTGAATTTGTCCAGTCCGTGCTCCAGGAATTTTTGGCGCAGCCGTTCCCGGTGGCCGGAGCGCACATCAGATTCCGCTTCCTTCAAGTTTGGCCTCCCCAGAAGCCGGCGGCCGGCGTCCCGCATTGAGGGCAGCCTCCACCGGTGATGTTGTTGGCCCGGACCGAAAAACCTATCCTGTCTATAAGCAGGTTGCCGCAATGGTGGCAGAGGGTTTTTTCGCCCCGGTCGCCCCACACATTGCCGGAGTAGACATACCTCAGACCGGCCCGGCCGCCGATGGCCCGGGCCCGGTCTATGCTTTCCGTGGGAGTCGGTCCGGGGCCGGTCATCTGGTACATCGGGTGGTATCTGCTGATGTGCCAGGGGATGTCCGGGCCGATGCCCGCCAGCCACTCGGCCAGGGCGGTCAGTTCCTTTTCGCTGTCGTTGAGGCCCGGAATGAGCAGAGTGGTCACTTCCAGCCAAACGCCCATGGCTTTCAACCGTGCGATACTCTCCTTTACCGGCTCCAGCCTGCCCCGGCACCGTGTTTTGTAGAAATCATCGGTGAAGGCCTTCAGATCCACGTTGGCCCCGTGAAGATCCGGCCCGATAAGGTCCAGCGCCTCGGCGGTCATGAAGCCGTTGGTGACAAAGACATTTTTCAGTCCGGCCTTTGTCGCGGCCCTGGCCGTATCCAGCGCATATTCAAAATATACGGTCGGCTCCGTGTAGGTGTAGGAAATGGAAGCGGCCCCGGCCTGGAGAGCCTCGGCCACGATTTCTTCGGGGGCAAGACGGCTCCCCATTATCCGGCCTTCGTCCCGGGGCATCTGGGAAATCTGATGATTCTGGCAGAAGGAACAGGTGAAATTGCAGCCCACCGTGGCGATGGACATGGATTGGCTGCCCGGCAGGAAATGGAAGAGAGGCTTTTTCTCTATGGGGTCCAGATTGGCCGAAACGGCTCTTCCGTAGACCAGGGTGAACAAGCGGCCGTTCTGATTGAGCCTGACTCCGCACAGACCGGTCCGGTCCGGTTTGATCTGGCAGCGGTGCGAGCAGAGCCGGCAACGTATCCGGTCCCGGTCCTCCCGGTCATAGAGCAGGGCCTCGTGCATGAAAAGCCTCCCATGGTCAGCAAGGAAGAGATGGGCCTTCGCCCCGGCGGCGGGCCCGCCCGAAAACAGGGGGTGCGGTAGCGTGTTTGGCGGGCAGCTTGAGTCCGTGTTTTACCGGCAGTCCGTCGGCGCGCAGAGTGTAAGCCAGATCGGCTGTCACCCCGAGGAAAGCTCCGAACGGCGTGCGCTGGAGCAAGGGCCGCGATTCCAGCGGCGCCATCCGTCTGATCAGTTGGGGCGGCAACAGGTGAACGCTGCCCCATTTGATCTTGGCCGGACCGGCCTGACCTCGCAGCATCCAGATAAGTTCCAGTAAGGAAAAGAATTTAGCCTGGTTATAGACGGAATGCCGGAAAACTCCCCTGATGCGCCGTCCCAAGGCCGTAAGGGAGTAGCTGTTGAGGACGCCGATAAATATGCGGCTTCCGGCCACCCTGACAGCCTCGGCCACAGCCGCCTCCGGGTCGTCGCAGAACTCCAGGCTGGTGACCAGCGTGACTATATCGAACTCGTTGTCTTCAAAAGGCAGATCCTCGGCCCGGCCCAGATGCAGGTCAACCTGATCGCCCAGGCGCTGACGGGCCAGGGAAAGCATGTTGCGGGAAGGGTCCAGGCCGGTGACCAGGAGCCCCTCCCGCTTGAACATCTGCAGGTGCCGCCCGGAGCCGCAACCCACATCCAGAAGCCTTTCCCCCGGCCGGGGAGCGGCGAGCCGCATGATCAGGTCCCGCTGAAGGCGCAAACCTGCCCGGCCTGTTTCCGTCCCATACCAGGCTTCCTGTTTTTCCGCCGCTATCTGGTCAAAGACAAAGCCCATTATAGTCCTTTCTTTGACCGGCCGCGCCGCCGTCAATCAAAGCTTGTCCCTGAGGACAGCCCCCGTGGCCCCGGATGTCACCATCTGGGCGTACCGAAGGGCATACCCCTCTTTGATCTTGAGCTCCGGAGGAGTCCAGGCCTGACGGCGTTTTTCCAGTTCTTCCGGCGACACCTCCAGAGTTATTGTTTTGGCCGGAATATCAATGGAGATCATGTCGCCTTCCCGGACCAGGGCGATGGGGCCGCCCAGGGCCGCTTCCGGTGAAACGTGTCCTATGGCCGCGCCCTGGCTGCCGCCGGAGAAGCGCCCGTCGGTGATGAGGGCCACCGAAGAGCCCAGCCCCATACCGATGATGGTGCTGGTCGGCGTAAGCATCTCCTGCATGCCCGGCCCGCCCTTGGGGCCTTCGTAGCGGACGACCACCACGTCGCCGGGCTTGATCTGCCCGTCCATAATGGCCTGGGTGGCTTCGCCTTCGGACCCGTAGACCCTCGCCCGGCAGCGGCTTCTCATCATTTCCGGCAGCACGGCCGACTGCTTGACCACCGCGCCGTCCGGGGCCAGGTTGCCGCGAAGTATGGCCAGCCCGCCTTCCTGGTGATACGGGTTGTCCAGAGCGTGGATGACGTTGCGGTCGGCTACGGCGGCTGTGGCCAGGGACTCCTTGAGACGTTCTCCCGTGGCCGTCATGGCCTCGCCGTCGATCAGTCCGGCCTGGGCCAGCTCCTTCATGACAGCCATGACGCCGCCAGCCAGGTCCAGGTCCTGGACATGGTGGGCCCCGCCAGGAGAAAGGCTGACGATGTGAGGCGTTTTGCGGCTGACTTCGTTGAAGAGATCGAGGTTCAGTTCGATACCGGCTTCGTGAGCCAGAGCCGGGACGTGCAGCACGGTATTGGTCGAGCAGCCCAGGGCCATGTCCACGGCCATGGCGTTCATGAAGGCGGCCCTGGTGGCTATGTCGCGGGGCTTGATGTCTTTTTCCACCAGTTTCATAATGGCCATGCCGGCTTTTTTGGCCAGCCTCAGCCGGGCCGCGCTGACGGCGGGAATGGTGCCGTTGCCCGGCAGCCCCAGGCCGATGGCCTCGGTCAGGCAGTTCATGGAATTGGCGGTGAACATGCCCGAGCAGGAGCCGCAGCCCGGACAGGCTTCGTTCTCCAGGAGGCCGAGTTCTTCCTCGGTCATGGCCCCGGCCTTGACCTTGCCCACTCCTTCGAACACGGAGATCAGGTCGACTTCACGGCCCTGGAAATGTCCGCTGAGCATCGGGCCTCCGGACACGGCCAGGGCCGGTATGTTCAGGCGCAGGGCCGCCATGAGCATGCCCGGAACGATTTTGTCGCAGTTGGGTATGAGCACCAGGCCGTCGAAGGGATGCGCTCTGGCCATGACTTCTATGGAGTCGGCGATGAGCTCCCGGCTGGCCAGGGAATACTTCATGCCGGAATGGTTCATGGCGATTCCGTCGCAGACGCCTATGGTGGAGAATTCAATCGGGGTTCCTCCGGCCAGGCGGATGCCGGCCTTCACGGCTTCGGCTATCTTGTCCAGGTTTACGTGCCCCGGAATAATTTCGTTCTTGGAGTTCGCTACGCCGATGATCGGACGGCTTATCTCTTCGTCGGTGTAACCCATGGCTTTGAACAGAGAACGGTGGGGGGCCTTTTCCAGGCCCTTCTTCATGGCGTCGCTTCTCATTTGAAAACTCCCATACTTTAATTAAACTACATGCTGGCGGAGCTTGCCGTCAGTTCCAAGAAAGTCCATTAGAATAAAAAACATTTCTTATTTCAAGGGGTATTTTGGCTTGCTAACCGGCCGCCTTCTCCCTTAGTCTTCCTGCTATACTATAAAGTGGAAGCTGCGAAGCGTAATATCAGCGGCAGAGGCAGGTCCCGGTTAAACAATACGGACAACGAGACCGGGTATCCAGCCGGTCAGGGAGGTGGGCACAGGTGGAACTGAGGACCGGGAAACTTCCGTTGGCGTGCGCCTTTCTTCTGGCCGTTCTTTGCCTCTGGCTGTTCCAGGCTTCGATCTGTCAGGCTCAAGCGGCCGACGATGAGCCCATGCTTATTCGCGGTGACTGGAATTTCCCTCCCTATGAATTCATTGAAGATGGCCGGCCGGCAGGTTTCAACGTCGAACTCATGCAAGCCGTAGCCGATGTCATGGGCCTGGAGATAACCATTGAACTGGGGCCATGGGCGCAGGTGCGCCGCGAGCTGGAGAGCCGCCGGATTCAGGCCCTGACCGGCATGTTTTATTCCCGGGAGCGTGAAATGCTGGTTGATTTCACGTCCCCTCATATAGTTGTTTCCCATGCCCTTTTTGTCCGGGAAGATTCCGGGATAAACGGGCTTGAGGATCTGAAGGGCAAGGAGATAATCGTGCAGGACGGCGATATCATGCACGATTACGCCAAAAAGAACCTTTCTTCAAGCCGGATCGTCGCTGTTGAGGACCCTTTGCAGGCCTTGCATCTTCTGGCCTCCGGGCGTCATGATTGCGCCCTCATCGGTAAGCTTCAGGGCCTTTATCTGGCCAGGAAAGCCGGCATTCAAGGCCTTAAAACCGTGGGCGAGCCCATGCTGCCCCGCGAATACTGTTTCGCTGTCCGCGATGGAGACACTCAACTCCAGGACCTCCTGAACGAGGGACTGGGCATTGTCCGGACCTCGGGCAGGTACAAGCAGATTTATCATAAATGGTTCGGGGCGCTGGACGACCAGAAGAGTCTCAAGGAGGCCCTCAAGGCTCTGGCCTGGGTCTTCGTTCCACTGCTGCTCCTGCTCGGGCTGGCCATACTGTGGTCCTGGTCATTGCGGCGCACGGTCAGGAACAGGACCAGCGATCTTTCCCGCGAGCTGGCCGAAAGGCAAAAGGCTCAGGACGCGCTGCGAACAAGCGAGGCCAGGTTCAAGACCATTTTCAGCAGCGCGGCGGTTGGGATAGGGTTGGTGGACTTGCGGGGGATGTTCCTTCAGGTCAACGCGGCTCTCTCCGTTCTGCTGGGGCGGCCGCCCGAGGAATTGATTGGCCGCGACAGCCGGGAGATGGTCGAACCGGGCCGCCGCCAGGAACTGGAAACGGTCATGGAAGACCTGGCCGCCGGAGGGGCGGGGTATCGGCGGGTGGAGGTTCCCCTGCACCGGGAGGACGGCCGGGAGGTATGGGTGGACCTGTCGGTGACTGCGTTGAGGAATAGTCTTGGCGCAACCGAGGCCCTGCTGGGCATGGCCGTGGACGTGACCGAGCGGCGGCAGGCCGAGGAGGCTTTGAGAGAGAGTGAGGAGAGGTTCCGCAACTATTTCGATCTGGGCCTGGTCGGTATGGCCATCACTTCGACGGAAAAGGCCTTTCTTGAAGTCAACGGCCATCTTTGCAGGATTCTCGGCTATTCCCGGGAAGAGCTTCAAAAAAAGACCTGGACCGACCTCACCCACCCGGACGATCTGGCGCGGGATGTCCAGTTGTGGAACCAGGTCCTGGACGGCGGCCAGGAAAGCTATACCCTGGAGAAACGTTTCATCCGGGCCGACGGCTCGATTATTTACACTGACCTGGCCGTGCGGGGCCTGCGGCGCCCGGACGGCCGGGTCTCCCTCTTTATTTCTCTTCTTCAGGATATCACCGGGAGAGTCAAGGCCGAACAGGAGCGGCAGCGGTTGCAGGCTCAGCTTCTGCACGCTCAGAAGATGGAGGCGGTGGGTATTCTGGCCAGCGGCATAGCCCATGATTTCAACAATATCTTACAGGCCCTTTCCGGATACGTGGAACTGATGCGCCTGGACGACAGCGGCGCTTCAGACCAGACCGGGTATCTGAATTCGATGGACAAGTCGATTCGGAGGGCTGCCGAGCTGGTTATGGGACTGCTGACCTTCAGCCGCCGCCTTGAGCCTGAACTCAAGGCCATGGATCTGAACCGGGAAGTGCTCAACGCCGTGGGCATTCTGGAAAGAACGCTGCCGAAGATGATCCGCCTGGAGACTCGTCTGGGGCAGGATTTGCGGCCCATTATGGGCGATCCGAACCAGTTGGAGCAGGTCATCCTGAATCTGGGGGGCAATGCCGGCGATGCCATGCCCCGAGGCGGCCGCCTTGTTTTCGAGACGCTGAATCTTGCCATGAATGATGAGCAGAGCCGGGAAATTCTTGATGCTGGACCGGGCGATTATGTCCTTTTGAGAGTTTCGGATACGGGCAGCGGTATGGATGAAGCGACCGTCAGGCACATTTTCGATCCTTTTTTCACCACCAAGAAGGTGGGAGCGGGGACAGGTCTGGGACTTGCCTCTGTTTACGGCATAGTCAAGAACCACGGCGGCCACATCAACTGCCGCAGCCGGCCGGAGGAAGGGACTGTTTTTGAGATCTTTCTGCCCGCACTGGATAAATCGGCCCGAATATCCGAGGAGGAACCGGCGCGGGTCCGGATTCAGACAGGGACTGAAAGCATTCTTCTGGTGGACGACGAGCCGCCTATCCTGGATGTTGCTTCCCATGTACTTTCCAGATACGGGTACAAGACTATTGTCGCCAACAGCGGAGAGCAGGCCCTTGAGATTTTCGACAGCCGGGCCGGGTCCATAGACCTGGTTGTCCTGGACCTGGGCATGCCGGGGATGGGCGGACGAGCCTGTCTGGTGGAATTGCGCCGGCGGAATCCGGCGCTCAAGGTTCTGGTGGCCAGCGGCTATTCCATGGAAGGGCTGGCCAAGGAACTGGCGGGGCTGGGCGCAAGCGGATTCGTGAGCAAGCCCTATCGTCTGCCGGACCTTTTGGCCCACATCCGGCGGACGCTGGACGGGAGTATTGAGCCGGAGAGGTCTTAAAGCCTGCTCAGGGTCTGTTCCAGATCGCCCAGCAATTCGCGGGCCTGCCCCGGCGACGACCGGGGACGGCCCAGGGCCGACCGCAGAAAACGGGCGAATGATGCGGGCAGGTCCAGTTGATGGACGTAGGGCCTGTTGTCCGCCGGAGGGCTGTACACGGAGCGGCGGGCGGCGATGAATTTGGCCATGGTTTCCCGGTAGCGCTGGAGAAATGCGGGCTCAGCCATATCGGCCAGCGGCCTGGTCAGGAGGAGGCGCTCCAGGGGGAAGCCATCGGTCTCCGGGGACAGCTCCCGGTCCAGGACGGCCCAGCGGCGGCGATAATCTTCCCTGACCAACCCTTCCTTCTCCAGATCAAGCAAGGCTCCAATGACGGCAGGGCCCCACAGCAGAAGCCGGAAAACGGGGTTGGCTGCCGGACTGGAGTATTCGAAACTGTCCAGCCCCCGGGCCAGCTCCAGTATTTTTTCGGCCTGCCAGCCCGGAAGTTCGGCCATGGCCCGGGCTTCGAGACAGAGTTCGCGGCGGCATTTGTCGCCGTAGCCGGTCAGTCCCCGCAGATCGCGGCCCTGGTTGCAAGCGGGATGCAGAAGGCAGCCCACGAGCCTGTGCTCTGCGTCCAGATAACCCAGCCCCCAGCAACTGTACCCGGTGATCATTCTCCTGGCCGTCGCGCCCTCGGCCTGAACAGCCGTATTTTCCAGCAGTATTTTTTCCAGTATGGCCCTGTGGCTCAGGTGGTCGTATCCAGCAGGCCGGATGGGCGGACAGCAACGGAAACAACTCTTTTCCTCATCCGGGCGGCAGAGGGAAGAGTAATTGCCCGCGGGTCTGCTCTCGGGGCCAGGACTGCTTGAAGTGGCGGAGGTCAAGGTTTCTCCAAAAAAAAGCGGCCCGAGGGCCGCTTTGAGTGGTCTGTCTCAGGGGCTTTCAAGTCATGGCGTCAGCGACTTTTGTGACACGCCCGATGTAGTCGCCGATGAGCCTGGTGTCGTCTTCAGGCTTTATGTCCCGGCGGATGGCTTTTTCCGCTTCCGTTATGACCAGCTCGACGAGTTCGGTCTTGACCCTTTCGCGGGCCATGACCACTTCGGTACTGGCGATTTCCTTGGCTTCATCAAGGAGGTGCTCCGCGTTCTTCCGGGCCTGATCGATAATCTTCTGTCTGGCCCGTTCCGCCTCGTCCTTCATGTAGGTTTCAATCTCGGCGATCATTTTCTGGATGTCGGCCAGCCGTTCCTGGGTCTGCGCGTACTCATCCTTGGCCTTGGCCAACTGAGCCTGGTAGTTTTCCAGGCGTTCGCCTATGTCGGCCCCGTGCTTGCGCAAAAACGCCATCAGCGGACGACGTGCATATTTTACCAGGAAGAAGACCAAAATGCCGAAATTAATTATACGCCAAACCGTGTCCCATATCTGGCGGCCCTGGCTCGGCCCTTCCTTGTCCTTGCCGCCGGCCGCGGCCAGCAAAGGACCTGCGGCCAGAACAACGACTATCATGGCTATCAGAACTATGCGTAGGAGTTTCATCCCGCTTTCCTGCCCAAGACCTTCATGTGGACCATTTCAACAATGGCTTCCTTGAATTGTTCGAGGCTCTCCCGGGCCTTCCTGACCTCTCCGGAGGTTTCGGTCCTGACCGCCTGAATGTGTTCCTGGGCCTGGGCCTGGGCCTGGTTGGTGATTTCCAGGGCCTGGGCCGAAGCCTGGATGCGGATCTCATCCCGGTTGGCGGCCGCTTCCTTCCTGGCTATATCCAGCTTGGACTCCACGGCCACGGCCTTTTCCTGAGCCTCGGTCTTCAGCCGCAGGCTTTCGTTCTTGGCCTGTTCCACCACCTTCTCCCGTTCGGCCAGGACTTTGAACGTAGGCTTGAAAAGGATCTGGTTGAGAATCCAGACCAGCACCAGAAAGTTCAGAAGCTGAACCACGAGAGTGGCGTTAATACTAATCATGCGCCCGTTACTCCCTTACAAAACGGCGGTAATCACCCCGCTCTCAGGGGTTTAAACGACGAAGATGAGGAGCAGGGCCACGACCAGCGAATAAATACCCGTGGACTCGGAAACAGCCTGGCCGACAAGCATGGTCCGAGTAAGAAGCCCGGCTTCCCTGGGATTACGGCCGATAGCCTCACAAGCACGCCCAGCGGCGTATCCTTCACCGACTCCGGGGCCGATGGCACCCAGACCCATAGCGATACCCGCACCAAGCAGGGCAAATGCCCGAACGAGGTCAGCGCCACTGATGTCCATAGTTATCTTCCTCCTGATATCAACAGATTAAACAACAAATATCAAAACCAACGCTATAACCATTGCGTAGATGACGGTGGACTGGGCCACGGCCTGGCCGATGATCATCGTCCTGGTCAGGGCGCCCACCGCCTCGTCATTACGGCTCACCCAACGCAAGGCGTATTCGCCGGTGATGCCGTTGCCTATACCCGGTCCGATACCGCCTAACCCCTGGCAGAGTCCGGCGCTGATGAGAGCAGCCATGGTGACTATGCTGGTGTCGGCAGGCCAGACACGGAAAATCAACAGAACACTGACCACCAGGCCGAAAATCGAAGGCGTCTCGGTCACGGCCTGGCTGACCAGCATGGTGCCTGTGGCCTTGGCTTGAGACATGGGCTGGCGGGATATGCCTTCGCAGGTGGCTCCGGCGATCATGCCCTGTCCCATGCCTGCGCCTATGGCGGCCAGTCCGGTGGACAGGCCGGCCCCGAGCAGGGCCGCCGCGTTGGGGTTGAGAGCCCGGTCGCCGAAGTCGAGAAACATCATCATCAGGGCCACGACCAGCGAATAGATGCCCTGGCTCTGGCAGACCGCCGCGCCCAGGATCATGGTGTTGGTCAAGGCGCCGGTCATTCTGGGCTGCCTGGCCATGCCCTCGCAGGCCTTGGCCGCCGGGAAGCCGGAACCTATGCCCGAACCTATAGCGCCCAGCCCCATACAGTACCCGGCCGCCACCAGACCCACCGCCGTGATGTACTGGGGTGGGAACTCCATGAATATGAGGAGCATGGCTACGACCAGGGCGAAGATGGCCGTGGACTCGGCCACGGCCTGGCCGATAAGCATGGTTTTCAGAAAATCCGGGGCCTTGTCCGGCCTGGCCGAGCATGCGCTGTTGGCGAAGCCGGCGATGTAGCCTTCTCCGACCGCGGCCCCTATGGCTCCAAAACCGACAGCCAGCCCGGCGCCAACGTAAGAGGCCACACTGACCATTGTTTCCGCATCAGGGAGCATTTATCCGATCTCCGGCTCTATTTGACCTGGACTGAAATGTAAACCAGGGTCAGCATGGTAAAAACAAAGGCCTGGATTGTTCCGACAAAAAGACCGAAGAAAGCATTGAGAAACGGCGGCAGAACCAGGCTGTAGACCAGGTGGCTGACCACAAGAATAATGATGGAACCACCCATTATATTTCCGTAAAGACGGAAGGAGATGGACACCACCTTGGCCAGCTCGCCAATCAGGTTGAGCGGCAGCATGAAGATAAACGGCTGAAAATACTGACTGACGTATTTTTTGATGCCGTGAGCCTTTATGCCCGAGTAATGGGCCACGACAAAGCCCAACAAGCCTAGACTGAGCGGCGTGTTCAGGTCTTTGGTCGGTTCGGACAAAAAGGGTATGATTCCCCAGATATTGGATATCCACAGGAAAAGGAAAAGGCCGCAGATCATGGGAAAGTAGCGGCGGGAATTGGGCAATTCCAAGGCGTCGAAGACCAGGGCGTCAAAGGTGGAGACGATCAGTTCGGCCACGCTCTGCAACGGGTTGGGCACGAGCTTGGTCTTCCTGGTGGCCAGGAAGCCGAAGAGAATGATCACGCCCATTATCATCCAGGAATTAACCAGGGTCAGGACATTGAGTGTGACCTGAAATCCGCCGATGTTGAAAATCCACTGTGGTAAGTATGTGATTTCCTGCACGCTGTCGCCCCTACACTGTCGGTTCGTCGGTCAGGCCGAAACGCTGCGCGACAAACCCGTAAACGATGACCGAAAACTGCAAGTTTAAAAGACCAAGGGCCGTCCACAAGACATCGATTTCCGGCCTTTTGAAGGCCAGGGCCAGTGGCAGGGCCATGATTATCAGCCGCAGCCCCAGATTGAAGAATCCCCCCACCGAAGCGGCCTTGCGTTCCTTGCCCAGCATGCCCGGAGCCTGCCGGGCCATGATCCGGAAGTTCAGCAGGGAAAAAAGGCTGCCGAGCGCGAAGCCTTTGGCCGCCGTACTGGCGCCGAACAAGAGAGCCGTTCCGGAAATCAGCACACCCGTAGCCAGGATCTGGCACGAGATCGTTTTTTTGAATTTCAGGAACGATTGCATAGAAAGTTGACTCTAACCCGGGGCCATCCCGGGCTGAAGCTACGTACGTCTTGGAAAACTATTCAACCAAGGCTCTTTTGTCAACCTAAAAGTTAAAAATTTCTCAAAAGGAAACTCAAGCACTGTCCCCGTTGCTATGCTCCCTGAAGGCTTCATCTATCTGGCGGTAGACGGTCCAGCCGCCGCCCAGAACACCCAAAATTATGAAAATGGTCAGGAATATACCCTTTGTCCCTATCCATTTATCCAGATAAAAACCCACGGCGAAACAGAAAACAATGGACCCGGCCATGGTCAGGCCCAACTGGGTGACCAGAGTGAGAAGATTCAGCGTGTTTTTATAGTCCTTGCCGCGTCCCAATGGTGTTTCCTTGAAACATAATGAAGATTGTCCGAGGATAACAATTCCCGGTGGAGGCGTCAATGAGGTCAGCGGTACAGAGCCCGTCCTGAGCGAAAAGAACGCCGAAACAGACGAAAAAAGCCAAAAACAGAAGTCAACGGTCCCGGTTGGCCACAGAAGCGGAGCGGACGGGCCTGACACCGTAAAACAGCCGATCCGCCAGCCTATGCCTCCGAGATGACCACCCTGTTGCGCCCCGACTGTTTGGCCTTGTAAAGAGCCCGGTCGGCCAGATCAAGCAGTTCCGCAACGGTTACCGGAGTGTCGGGGAGCTGCGCCAGCCCGAAGGAGGCGGTTATGCCGAACTCTTGCCCTTCCGGGCCGGTGAATTTCTGCTCGGCCAGCTGCACGCGGATTCTTTCTATAACATTGCGCGCCTCAGCCACCGGGGTGTAAGGCAGGCCCGCGACAAATTCTTCTCCACCGTAACGGCCGGCGAAGTCCTCGGCCCTGATTTCCTGGGCGATAAGTTTTCCGAATCCGGCCAGGACCTCGTCGCCGGCCTTGTGGCCGTAAGTGTCGTTGACCTTTTTGAAATGATCCAGGTCGCACATGCAGACGGTCAAGGGAAAACCATGGCGGCGGGCGCCCTTGACGGCCGCCTCCAGGGTGTCCATCAGATGGCGGCGGTTGAAGAGGTTGGTGAGAACGTCGTAAAGTGCCTGGCGGCGAAGCTGCTCCTCGGCTTTCTTCTGTTCGGAAATATCCACCACCGAGCGCATCAGCAGAACGGCTTTGCCCTGACTGTCGGTGACCACGCTGGTGGAAACCAGGGCGAAGAAAGTTTCGCGGTCTTTTTTCACCCCTTTCATTTCGATCAGCGAGTTGCCTTTGTCGTCGGCCTCTCTGCGGGTCGCCAGCACCTTCTCCTTTTCTTCCCAGAAGTCTTCAATGGAGCGGCCGATTATTTCCTTTTCCGAGGCGTACCCCCACAGCGTCAACCAGGCCTGGTTGACATAGGTCAGCCTGCCGTCCAGATCGGTCATGCAGATGGCGTCGATGGAGGACTGGATGGCTGTTTCCTTGATACGGAGTTCTTCCTCGTAGCGCTTGCGTTCGGTTATGTCGCGGACGGTTCCGGTAAAATACCTCTTGCCCCCCAGGCGGAACTCGCTGACTGCCAGGTCGGCCGGAAAAAGCGAACCGTCCTTCCGGCGGCCGGCTACTTCCCGGCCCCGTCCAATTATCCTGCTGAGGCCGGTCTTCAGGTAGCGCCGGATATACTCGTCGTGCTCTTCTCTGTGAGGCGGAGGCATGAGTATATTGACCTTGCGGCCGACGGTCTCGGAAGCCTCATAGCCGAACATGCGCTCGGCCGCCAGGTTGAAAGACTCGATGACCCCTTCCTCGTTGATGCTGATGATGCCGTCCACGGCGGTATCGACAATGGCCCGGATGCGGTTTTCATTTTCCAGTATTCTCAACTCGGCCTGTTTCCGGTTGGTTATGTCGAGCACTGTGCCGATGATCCGGGTTATCTCCCCGGCTTCGTTGAAGGTGTATTCGTTCTGGGCGTGGAACCAGAGAATCTCGCCGCCGGCTTTTACAATACGGTGTTCCAGGTCGAACTTTTCCCCCTTGAAGATGGCCGCGTCCACCGCCTGCCGGAAAGCGGTTTGGTCCTCCGGGTGGACCATGCCCCAGAATCCCTCGAAATCGGAGCGGTAACGTTCGGGAGGAATATCGAGCAGCTTGCAGAGAGCGCTGGACATTTCCAGTTCATTGGTGTTCGGATTCCATTCCCAGTTGCCCATGCGGGCTACTTCCTGGGCCTTGGCCAGGGAAGACTCGCTCCACAGGAGTTTCCGGGCCATGGCCACCCTCTCGGTCACTTCCCTGATGGAGACCAGATAGCCCATGTTGCTTCCCGCCTCGTCCCGCAGAAGATTGAGGACGGCGGAAAACCAGCGGGCGTCATGGCCTTTTCCCAGAGTGAAATCGAATTCCTGGGAACGGCAGGATTCGGCGCAGGAAGTGAGTGCCGATTCGAGGTGACCGGCCAGCTCCGGGGCCAGGACATCCCTGTAGGACTTCCCGATGGCTTGTTCCGGGGGGCAAAGCAAGTGTATGGCCTCGGCGTGATAATAGGCGGTCAGGCTGCCTTCCGTGTCCATGGTCAGGACGTGGTCGACCATGGAATCTATGAGCAGCCGGAGGCGGTTTTCACTCTCGGCCAGGGCCTTCTGCATGCGCCGGGTTTCCGTGACGTCCCGGATGACAACAAAAAAGCCGAAAGTATGTCCTGCCGCGTTCTTGACTATGGTGCCCACGGTTTCGCCAAGAAACAACGATCCATTCTTGCGTCGATAGGTGATTTCGTAAGGTTCGGTATTGACCCCGGCCTCCAGGTTGTAACGGAGCCTCCCCTGTTTTTCATAATCAGCCGGATTGTCATAGTAAATCCGGGGCGACAGCCCGGCTATTTCCGCGCTGTCGTAGCCGAACAATGACGTGAAGGCCTGATTGATCATGACGATGCGGCGATTGGGATCGGTGAAGATTATGGCCTCGGGGGTCGAGCGGAGAATGGTTTCCAACTCGGCGTTTTTTCTTTGAATATCATGCTGATGCCGCCTTTTGGCCACTATGGCCAGAGCAGAGTACCAGCACAGGACGGCCAGAATCCCGGCCCAGGCCGCCGACTCGAAAAGACGACGCGGATATTTGATTCCGGCCAGGGCGGCGAGGGTTTCGGGCGGCAGATAGTAAACCAGCGTCCATGTTGCTTCATTGAACTGATCCGGAACATAGGCGTTAATTATTGTATCGCCTAATATCCTGGGGACCTCCGCTTTCGCCAAAGAGACGCGGGCAAAGGTGAACAGTCCCTGGTCGTTCAGAATCTGGCCCGAATCCTGTCCCTTGATGCTCTTTCCGGCCTGAGGAAATGTTCTCTGGATGGTGCGATCCTGTTTCTCCTTGAACATGAATCCCCATTCGTCGTCGGTGGTGGGGCCGAGCAGCCAGTAGCCCTCTTCGTCCACCAGAAAGATCCGTCCGGGGAGATTGTTTGAGGCGGCGGCCAGTTGCCGCAGGATTTCACCGCCGTTATAGTGCAGGACCAATACCCCGCTTTTGTGTTCATCCGGTCCATAAACCGGGGCGGCGAAGCGGATGGTGGGATTGTAAGGGCGTTCCAGCTCGTCCTGCTCGATATTGAGATCGAACCTGGAAACGTAAATCTGGTTTCGCGCCAGCTTTATACCCTGCCGGAAGTATTGGAAACGATTGTTAAACCGAAGCTGGTGCCGTGGAGCGACGACTGTGGCGTCATTCTTGTGGTCAACCCGGATAAGCTCCTGGCCAGTCGTGGAAAGCAGTCTTATATGGCTGTAGGTTTGCTTGGTCGCGGCCAGGGACTGCAGATAGCGGTTTATATCGCCGGTATTGCCCGATAATTCTTCGGGTGCAAAGGCCTGGAGAGAAGGGTTTTCAGCCAGCGAGGCCAGGTCGGTAAGTGCCAGATAAAGGTCTCTAGCGGCTATTTCCTTGACCAGCCGCAAGATCCGGCGGCTGTCCTGCACCAGAAAATTCTTCTGGTTCCTGGCTTCGTAAAATTGCCAGCCCCACAACAAAGACAAGACTATTATAACCACGGGCGTCCAGAGGAACAGAAAGGTCCTCAGCCGTGACAGCCCTCCAAAAGAGACGCCGGTCCTGGATCTCGTATTCTTCATAGTATCCTTGGGCACTGGTTCGAAGTCCTCAAAAGGGCGAACAAAACCGCCTGCCGGTTGACAGGCGCGGAAGATACCGCCGGAAGACGTATTCCTACTTGATTTTATAATGTATTGTCAAAAAAAACCTCTTTTCGTAAAAATCCGGACCGAAGAATTCACCAGCGCCGGTCTCTCCCTGGCCGGGAGGCCGGTGTACTGTTATAGTAAATCCCATCGATCACGGAGCAGTTGCAGCATGTATCTGGCCGCCATGAGAGACAAAGGAAGACGCAGGTACGTCCTCAGGGAGACCTGTCTCAAGGAAGACCGTCTGGGGTACCGAGATCTCTTCGATTTCGGGGTGGACCCAGGAGGATATGTCGTCTATCCGGGGGGCAACAGTTTTTATTTCAAGGATGAACTGGTCGAGGCCCTGACCGCACGGGGTATAAAAGGGGCCGATCGCCAGCTCGAAAGCATCCTGCTGCCTTTTCTGAAAACCGACATCCAGCGGCTGCTTCTCCGCATGGGGGCGTCCAGACCCGAAAAAGGGCCCAGACTGAAAGGCGAAGCCATGGCCATGGCTCAGTCCGGCCTGCACCTTTTCGACCGGCGGCGTCTCTTTTTTCTGCGCTTCGGCCGCATGGATTCGCCTGAGGCCATAATGCGGCCCCACAAGTTTCTCAATGCCCTTGTCGGCAAATCCCGCGACGAAACTGAATACTATTTCGAAAAACTTGAACAGGCCCTGCGGGTCAGGGAAAAAAAGCAGTATGTCTATGAGGCCCTGGACCTGGCCCGCCATTTCGCCGCCGAATCCGCACGACTCTTCCCTCTATGTCTCGACCAGACCCGGCTTGATGAAGCCTTTCTGGCCGAACTCTGCCGCCTCAACCTTGACCGGGGCTTTTCCGATGAGCCAACTCCCGGCGGCTGGCTGTCGGACTATCTCATCCGTTACGCCATTATCTGGTTTGACTGTGAATTCGGGCAGCGCCCACCGGAAGAACGGCTTTTCGAGGAATTCGCCCGCCGCCGGACCGTGCCGCCTCCGCCCCCGTCCGGTCCAGCCATGGACGAACTGGAGGCCTGCCGTCTTTTCTCATTGACCCGCGAGGAATGGCGCAGGATGGGAAGGGACGGCCTGGCCCGCATATACCGGCGTCTGGCCCTGCGCTGCCACCCGGACCGTGGCGGCGACCAGGACAGTTTCATAGAATTGAAAAAGGCTTACGAGGTTCTGACGGCCGGAAAGGACTGACCGGGAAAAGTTCGGCGGAGCAGTTTCGGCTTTTTTCTTTTCCGGGCGTCAGCCTGCGGAAACCGTAAGGAAATCAATTGCGCACCTTGGGGGTGCGTGTTATGATTTCCTCCGATTTTCAACAAGCTGGGGCCGTTTGCAGCCCCGAAAAACTTAAGGAGTGGGCATGAACTCGAAGGTTTTCAGTTTCCGCGGCGCGGGTCGATATATTTTCGGATGCGGTTCTCTGGCCAAACTGGGCGGAGAAGCAGCTTCATTCGGCCGCAAGGCTTTGCTGGTTCTGGACCCGGCCTTGTCAGCGGCGGGGATGGAAGAAAAGATAACCGCCGCCGTATCGAGCGCCGGGGTGGCATTCACCCTGTTCCAGGATTTCGTTCAGGAGCCGGAGCCGGTCCAGGCTGACGCGGCTGCGGCCCTGGCCCGTGAGACCGGCTGCGATCTGGTTATCGGAGTGGGCGGCGGCAGCGCCATGGATCTGGCCAAGGCCGCGGCGGTGCTGGCGACCAATGAAGGCAAGGCCAAGGATTATGTCGGTGTCGAACTGGTGCCCAAGGCCGGTTTGCCCATGATTATGGTTCCGACCACAGCAGGCACGGGCAGTGAGGTTACCTGGACGGCTGTTTTCACCCGCCGGGCCGAAAAGGCCAAGGGAGGCATAAACAGCCCCTACCTCTATCCCGATCTGGCTTTGCTTGATCCGGAACTGACCGTGAGCGTACCCCCCGAAGTTACCGCTTCCACCGGCATGGACGCGCTCTGCCACGCCATCGAGTCCTACACCAGCGTCAAGGCCAACCCCATGAGCGACATGGTGGCCCTGCAGGCCATCGGCCTTATTTCGGAATACCTGCCCATAGCCGTGGCCGACGGAAGGAACATGGAAGCCCGGGAGAACATGATGATGGGCAGCCTGCTGGCCGGACTGGGTCTGGCCAACGCAGGCGTTACCGCCGTGCATGCCCTGAGCTACCCCCTGGGCGCCATTTACGGGGTGCCTCACGGCCTGGCCAACGCCCTGCTGCTGCCCCACGTCATGGCTTTCAACTGCCTGGGCAGTCCGGACAAGTTCGTGGATGTCGCCGAGGTCATGGGCGAGGACGTGAGCGGCCTGTGCATGCGGGATGCCGCCAAGCTGGCGGCCAATGCCGTGATGGATCTCATGGAGGATGTCAATCTCACGCAGGGCCTCTCTTTCCTGGACATTCCCGAGGACGCCATTCCGGAACTTGCCGAAAAGGGACTGGCTCTGGCCCGGGTCATGGAAAACAACCCCAGGCTGATGACCAAGGAAGACGCGATAGCCATTTACGAAGCCGCTTTCTGAGTCCCCGCGCCAACGGCGTGCGGTGACGATGAATGGTGCACAAATACCGCGCCTGTCTGCCGAAGCGGCCGGTAGGCGGCGAGAAAAATTGCGGAAGCCGGAAAACGGAGAGCAGCCGTTTGACCGCGAGGAGGAACAATGCCAGGTTTTGAAGTATTGGGTGATGAGGAAAAGAAAGAGGTTCTGGACGTATTCGATACGGGGGTCCTCTTCAGATATGAATTCGCCGAAAAGCGTAACGGAGTTTACAAGGTCCGCCAGTTCGAGGAGGCCTTCGCCGAATATACCGGCGCGGCTCACGCCCTGGCTGTGACTTCCGGGTCGGCCGCGCTGAAAGTGGCCATGGCGGCCATGGGTATCAGCCCGGGCGACGAGGTCATAGTCCCCGGTTTCACCTTTGTGGCCACCTGGGAGGCGGCTCTGGAGGTCGGAGCCATACCGGTCATGGCCGAGATCGACGAGACCCTCTGTCTCGATGCCGCCGATGTCAAGGCCAAGATAACCCCCCGGACGAAAGCCGTCATTCCCGTCCATATGTGCGGATCCATGGCTCCCATCAAGGAAATAATCGCTGCGGCCGGGGATGTGCCGGTGCTGGAAGATTCCGCCCAGGCCTGCGGCGCAAGCCTTAACGGCCGTCACGCGGGCTCTTTCGGCCAGGCGGGCACCTTTTCCTTTGATTCGGTCAAGACCATTACCACCGGCGAAGGCGGCATGCTCATCACCAACGACAAGGACCTCTGGACCCGGGCTTCCGAATACCACGACCACGGTCACGACCACGCTCCGGTGGGCCGCGGCAACGAAGGCCGCAATTTCTACGGCTTCAATTTCCGGATGATGGAGCTTCAGGGCGCTTTGGGTTTGGCTCAGTTGCGCAAGCTGCCCATGATCCTGGACAGACAGCGGGCCAACAAGGCCCGGCTGAAGTCCTTTTTGGCCAAGTACCCGGAAATCACCTTCCGCAGACTGCCTGATCCGGCGGGCGATTCGGCCACTTTCCTGGGATTCTTCCTGCCCGACGCCGACAAGGCCGCCGCTTTCAATGAAGCGCTGACCGAGAACAAGGCCGGAGCCGTATACTGGTTCAAAAACACCTGGCACTACTACCGTAAATGGGAACATCTGCTGGAAAAGAAGACCCCGCTCAGGTCGGGCTGGCCTTTCAGCCGTCCGGGCGGCGGGCAACTGGACTATCAGCCGCAGGCCCTGCCCAAGAGCGACGCCATACTCTCACGGATGCTGATGTGGCAGATCGGCATCAACATGACAGAGGATGATTTCAGCCGTTTCGAGAAGGCCATAGACGCGGCGGCGGCCAAGGTCCTTTGATTTTCCAGACAGGCGGAAAACGCTGTTTTCCGCCCGGCCCTGCCTGATGGAGCCGTTAAGGCCGGGCAGGGTTCGTCCCGGCTGACGGCGGGCGGCACTGAAGTGCGCCCCGCCCTCGGGCGGTTGCTTTTCCCCTAACTATTGCGAGGTATGGGATGAGTGTAAATGTTATAATTCCCGCCCGTTACGGGTCGACCAGATTTCAGGGCAAGCCTCTGGCCATGATCGCCGGCCGTCCGATGGTCCAGCATGTCTATGAACTGGCCAGATCGGCCCAAGGCGTGGACCGGGTGGTGGTGGCCACGGACGATCAGCGGATAATGGACAAGGTCAAGGAGTTCGGCGGCGAGGCGGTCATGACCCGGGTCGAGCACCCTTCCGGCACGGATCGGCTGGCCGAGGCGGCGATATTCTGGGCCTGGCCGGGGAAGACATCGTGGTCAACGTGCAGGGGGATCAGCCGGCCTTTGATCCGCGCATAATATCCCAGGTCATCAAGCCTCTTCTGGATGACCCTGGTCTGGAAATGTCCACGCCCGTAATACCCTTCGACGACCCGGAAGATGTCAGGAATCCGAACAATGTCAAGACGGTCTTCGACCGGAACGGCCTGGCCCTTTATTTTTCGAGGGCTCCCATCCCATGGCCGCGTGAAGGCGACAAGGTCCTGTATTACAAACATATAGGCATCTATGGGTACCGGGCGGCCTTTCTCAGGCTCTTCGTGACCCTGGAACCGGGCCAACTGGAAAACCTGGAGAAGCTGGAACAGCTTCGGGCCATGGAGCACGGCCATCGCATCAAGGTGACCATCACCGACCTGGATTCCCCGGAAGTGGATACGCCGGGGGACATCTGGAAGGTTGAGAGCTACCTGAAATAGATTCCGCGGAAAGTCCGAAAAACAGGAAGCCGCCGGGCGGTAACACCCAGCGGCTTCAGTTTTTTTCAGAATCCAGTCAAGACTTCAGCGGGCTACCTGTCCGGCCACGCCGCGCTCCTCGACGGGAACGCCGGCATTGTCCAGCCAGACTTCATACTTGTACATCTCGGCCAAAGCCTTTACGGCCCGCTCGGGGGTCGGGAAAAAGACGCCTTTGTATTTCGCGCCTTCGATTTCATAGACGTTCCTGGCGTCCGCGTCGGTTATCAGGCCGACGCCCAGGACCGGCTTTTTGTGTTTCTCCATCAGACTGACAATGTGCCTGATGTAATCCTGTTCAAAGCCCTCCAGGGCGGCCATCAGGCTTTGCAGGTAGGCCGGATCGGCCGTGGGGTCGACCTTGAGCGATGACTCCACCATGGCCTTGACCACGTGCTTCCAGCCGAAAATGCCCAGGTGGATGACCGCGTCGCAGCCATCCCAGGCCAGCAGCTCGTCCATTATGGTCACCGGCAGGACGGGGTCGGGTTCGCCGACCAGGTCGACGGGGTTGGCGCGGCTCCAGAAGGGCGGCAGTATCTTGTCGATGCGCTCGACGAGTTCCGTGGACAAGGTCGGCACTTCCAGGCCGAACTCGCTGCAGATGTCGGAAGTGACCACGCCCCAGCCGCCGCCCAGAGTCATGATGGCCACCCTGCGGCCTCTGGGGAGAGGCAGGGCCGAGAAGGCCGCTGAAAGATCCAGCATATCCATGGGCTGGTCGGCCAGGACGATGCCTGCCTGACGGCAGGCGGCGTTGAAAACCTTGACATTGGAAGCCATGGCTCCGGTGTGGCTGGCTGCGGCCTTGCCGCCGGCTTCGGTCCGGCCTCCCTTGAGGACGACCACGGGTTTGCGGCGGCTGACCTGACGGGCTGATTCGAAGAAGCGGCGGCCGTTTTTGACGCTTTCAATGTACAGGAGGACGGTGGCGGTCAGCTCGTCCACGGCGAAGGCGTCCAGGGCGTCTTCTATGGTGAACATGGCCTCGTTGCCGGAACCGCCGAAGGCCCGTATGCCTATGCCCTGACGCTCGGCGAAGGCCAGCAATTGTGTGCCCATGTTGCCGGATTGGGAAACGAAGGCCGTCGAGCCCGGTTGAGGCCGGGTGTGGGTGCCGATGCAATGGAATTTTTTGTGAGGATTGGATATGCCCATGGTGTTGGGACCCAGAATCAGGATGTCCAGACGGCGGGCCTCCTCGACCAACTCCATTTCCAGTTTGCGGCCTTCCGGGCCGGTTTCGCCGAAACCGGAAGTTATGAGAACCATGCCCTTGATGCCCTTGGCGTGCAGTTCCGGCAGCAGGGCCATGACCTTGGCGGCGGGAATGGTCACTACGGCCAGATCGACGGAGCCCGGTATTTCGGCCACGGACTTGTAGACCGGCCTTCCGGCTATGGGTTCTCCCTTGGGGTTGACCAGGTAGATTTCGCCCTGGTAGCCTCCGGCAAGGGCGTTGGTGAACAGCCTGTTGCCCCATTTGCTGAATCCGCCGGAAGCTCCGACAAAGGCGACGGAGCGGGGGTAAAGGATATGCCCCACCTTGGACGGGTCCACCGGGGGCCTCAGGCGTTCCGGCGACGGTTTTTCGCCCAGTATGACCAGGGCGTCGACGGCCACCGGGCGTCCGTCCGGCGTGACGATCAGCGGGTTGACGTCCACCTCGGTGATTTCCGGGACTTCCAGGCCCAGCCGGGAGAGACCGACCAGGGCTTTGACCAGGGCGTCCCGGTCGGCGGGTTTCTCGCCGCGAAAGGCGGAAAGCAGCCGTTTCGACTTCAGCTCGTCCAGCATGCGTCCGGCTTCGGACTCGTCCAGGGGCGCCACCCGGAAAACCACGTCGTCCAGGGCTTCGGTGAATATTCCTCCCAGGCCGAACATGACTATGGGGCCGAACTGGGGGTCGTGGAAGAGACCGGCCACGAACTCGCGGCGGCCGGAGAGATGAGGCTGAACAAGAAAGCCTTCCAGATCCGTGCCGGCCGCCGTGGAAATGCGATGGGCCGCCTTGCGGACGGCATCCGGGGTGTTCAGTCCCAGATGAACCAGGCCCATCTCCGTCTTGTGGGTCAGCTTGGCTCCGAGGCCTTTCAATACCACCGGAAAACCAAAGGCGTCGGCCTTGTTCACCGCTTCTTCCGTCGTCATGGCCACGGCTTCTTCGACTACCGGCAGGCCGTAGGCGCTCAGCAGCTTCTTGGACTCGGCCTCGGTCAAGGCTGTCCTGTTCTCGTCTTTGGCCTTTTTGATCAGGTCACGGGTTTCCACTGTCAATACTCCTAAGTCTGTTTGTATAGGGGGCGAAGGGAGATTTGCCTTGGCTATATCTGAAAATTTGGCCGGAAACAAGAATTTTGTGGGAAGCCTGGAGCGGAATCGTATTCAGTTTTCCGGGAGGCTCTCGCCGCTGATTTTTTATGGTTCCAGTCCGGAATACGCCGGCTTCTCCGGGGAGTCCTGCCCTCCGGACTGAAATTTTTTCTTCTGTTCAAGCAGGTACCGCCTGTCTTCCGGAGTGGCGGCTTTGGTCAGGGCCATGTCTATGGCCCTGACGGCGTCCGCTGTGCGTCCGCTGACGAAATAGGCCTCGGCCAGGGTATCCAGAATGTAATGAGCCGGTTTGAGACTGACCGCCCTTTCGGCCAGTTTCACGGCCCTGGTTTTTTCGAATTCGGAAACATCGTCCTTGGTGACCAGCACCCAGGCCAGATTGTTCAGGTTTTCCGGTTCATCCGGTTGAAGTTCCACGGCCCGGTCGTAGGCGGCCACCGCCTTGTCCAACTGCTTGTCCTGGTAGTAAAGATCGCCCAGGAAACGGAAGGCCTGGGCGTTGCCCGGATTTCTGGCGGCCTGCTTTTCCAGTATCCGGATGGCCGTCTGGGGACTCACCCCCTGATTCGAAGCGAACTGCTGCACCTGATAGCCGGTCAGGCCGATGATTATCAGGGCGAGGAAGTATATCCCGAGCATCAGGCGGACCTTGCGGTCGTGACGCCGGATGATCCACGGGTCCTTTGCCGCCTGATTAAGGAAGTCCACTCTCTGGGCCACGGAAAAATGGTGCCAGCTCGGGGCGTTGCGGCTCTGACCCGAGAAAAAGGCAATCTTTTCCAGAGACGTGACCAGACCGCTGACGGAGCCTTTCAGCATGAAGGCGAACAGGTCGGCCTGGCGCTCGAAGTTGCGCATGAAGACTCCGAAGACGAAGCGGAAATAGACAATCATCAGGACGACCACGGGCAGACTCAGGGCCAGGGTGGTCATGGTTCCGCCGGAGCCTTCACCGGCCAGCAGAAGCTCCATGGTCCAGTCCGTGGCCAGGTACAGATAGACGTTGAGGTCCAGCAGGCTGTAAGCCAGAACCAGGTAGCCCAGAAAGAAGAAAACGTAAAACAGAAGGTGCCGGCGTTTGACGTGGCCCAGTTCGTGAGCCAGGACCGATTCCAGCTCCTCTTCATCAAGGACGCGCAATAAAGCCCTGGTGACCAGGATGAAACGCCACCGCCTGGTCAGCCCCATGACTCCGGCGGTCAGGGCTTCGCCTTCGTAAAGCGGCCAGAGCATTATCTCGCGGTAGGCGAAGCCGTTCTTGCGGCAGAAATCTTCGATGTGTCTTCTTTGCGGTCCTTCGGGCAGGGGCTTGAGACCCCAGAGGGGCTGGATGAGGGCGGGCAGAAAGACGACCAGCACCGAGAGGAAAAGCACGAAGAAGATGATTTCCCCTGTCGGGGAATTGAGCCAGTCCTTGACGCCTTCCCAAGGCAGAAGGACGGTCAGGTCGGCCAGGATTGAAAGAAGCAGCCAAGGCAGCACAATCGGCAGATTGAAACGCAGTTGGCTCCAGACATAACGCCGGCGGGACAACTGGCTGTGGTAAATGCGGGTGTAAGCCGGAAAGGCTTCGGACCAGAGTATGATGAGATACAATGAGAAGGCGGCCAGTCCGGCCAGTCCGGTCAGGGCTGAAGACTGTCTGACCAGCGGCAGTTGGACCAGGAAGTCTTTCAAGCCGAGAAAAAGGACATCAATGATAAAAAGCACCAGGGCCAGTATGGACAGCCGGGTTATCTGGCCGTAATATTCCTGTCCACCGCCGCCTCTTTCCTCGGCCCGGGCCAGAAGGCGCTGAAAGCGTTGGCGAACCACGGTCCGGTACAGATGAAGCGCGGCCAGGCCGACCGCCAGCGAAGCCCAACCGGGCAGGAAAAGCTCGTCGGACGGCTGGTAGGAAGTGAAGACAAGCAGAACCAGTATGAAGTATATTAAATTGTTGTACATGATTTTCTTGTTGTTCCATTCCGGACCGTTGAATGGAGCCGAGGCAATGACCGGCTGCGGCCCCTTGGGTTAAAGTGAAGTATGAAACCTCGCGCCTTATTAATCAATCCCTGGATATATGATTTCGCGGCCTTCGATCTGTGGGCCAAGCCCCTAGGGCTTCTCTACCTGAGCACGCTGTTGAAGAAAACCGGTTTTCAGGTGCGCCTGGCGGACTGCCTGGACCGGCTCCATCCGGACTCAGCTGCTCCGCCGGCCAAAAAACGCTGGGCCGCCGGGACAGGGCAGTGGGCCAGGGCGGAGGTTGCCAAGCCTCTTGCCTTGGCGGACATACCCCGGCAATGGTCCCGCTACGGTTGGCCGGAGGATCTCTTTGTCCGTGAAGTCTCCGCCGGTCCCCGGCCGGATGTCATCCTGGTCACATCCAGCATGACCTACTGGTACCCCGGAGTTCATCGAGCCGTTTCCCTGGCTAAAGAGGTCTGGCCGGAAATTCCCGTCTGGCTCGGGGGGACTTACGCCACGCTCTGCCCGGAGCATGCCCGGAGATATTCCGGAGCGGACAGAGTCTTTACCGGGCCCGGAGAGGCGGCCCTGCTCTCGGCGGCGGCCGAAATGCTTGGCGTCGAGCCCCTGGAATCCCTGGCCGGAAGAGTACTTGCCCTGGAAGAGTGGCCGGATCTGGATATCTGCCCCAGGATTGATTTCGCTCCCCTGATGACTTCCCGCGGATGTCCCTACAGTTGCCCATACTGCGCCTCCGACCAGACTTTCCCCGGTTTTATCGAACGGACGCACGACAGCATCCTGGCGGAGATGGAAGACCGTATCGGCCGCCTGGGCCTGACCGATTTCACCTTTTTTGACGACGCCCTGCTTATAAACTGGGAAAAACGGCTGGCCCCTGTTCTGGAAGAGGTTGTCCGGCGGGGGCTGCGGCTGCGGTTTCACGCTCCGAACGGAATGCATGTCGGCCTTATCACCCGCGAACTGGCCGAACTGATGTTCCGGGCGGGTTTTCAGACCTTGAGACTGGGACTGGAGAGTCTGGACGCGGCCAGGCAGAAGGAACTGGGCGGCAAGGTCCTGCCCGGCCAGTTCGAAACGGCGGTGAAAAACCTTCAGGCCGCCGGTTTCGACAGGGACCGGATCGGCGGTTACATCCTGTATGGACTGCCCGGCCAGCCGCTGGAGGAAGTTATAACCACGGCCGACGCAGTTCGGGGGCTGGGAGTCAGGCCTTACCTGGCGGAGTTTTCACCGCTGCCGGGAACACCTTTCTGGCGGGACGCTCTGGAGGCTTCCACCTTTGACCTGGCCGGGGAACCCCTGTATCACAACAACACCTTTTTCCCCTGCCGGGGCGAGGAATTCTCCTGGGACAATGTCTGGCGGATAAAGAGAGCGGCTCTCGGCGGTTAGCTCACCACGCTGAACCCGAAGAACTTGTTCAGGCGAGGACCCAGCACCCTGCGGAAATGCCGGTCGGGCATGAAGATTTTAAAATTGGCCAAGGCCCCGAGCGGATCAAAGGCAAAACGCTTGCGGACGAAGTCGCGGGCGACCTGCAATCCGTCCTGGGAATCCACGTAACCCTTGAAAAAGATTTCTCCCCAGTTGTTCTGGTAGCATATTCCGGTTTCCGCTATTTTTGCCGCCCTGTCCGGTTCGTTCAGGTTCACCGCCACGAACATTCTGACGATGCGCGGCTTGTCCAGCATCTCTTCCTCGTTCAGCTCGCTCAGCTTGAGGGTGGGGAAAAAGGCGGTCATCTCGCGGAGCAGGTTCTGCAGGTCCGGGACCGTGCAGTAAGTGCTCATACTGCTCGTGCCCATGTTGAGATTGACCGTTGTTTCGGGACTGTAAAGCCTGTTGGTCACCAGCCAGACCAGGACGGCCGGAAGAAAGTGGGAACGGTGCAAAATCAGCGGGCTGGCTTCTCCGGAAAGAACTCGATCCCGCGAGACCAGGCCCCGGTACGCTGTCCACGACTTTTCGCCGTTCTGGTCCGTTCTCGGCTGAAGCGTCACGCTTTCCAAGGTTGGGGGCGCTTCAATGACGCTTTTTATGGATTCCACCTTGTTGGTTCGTCTCGAATAGAAAATGAAAAGCTTCCGGCCCAGAACCGTCAGGTCCCGCTGGCTGATTTTCAGGTCTATCTGCTGTTGCTGCTCGGTCAGCTCCTGGGAAACGTTCTTGTAGGTCCGGATCATGAACCTGTTGATTTCCTGGCTGAACCTGTGGGACTCCCGGAAAGTCCAGAGGTGATAGTTGTTGAGCTTTTCCACCACCTTATGGTTCCAGCCCCATTCCCGAACCAGGTGGACCATAACCAGGGTTTTCCGGTCCGGATTATTGCGCCGGTAGTCGGCCAGAGTCAGCCTGGCCCCTGATTTCAGATAAAGGGATTGGCGGAGCAGGTTCAAGTCTTCCTGGCGTGATGTTTCCTGCAGATACTCGCTGGCCCGTTCAAACATGAGCACATAAGGGTCCAGATAGTGCAGGTTGTCTTCATCCTTGATGAGGCGCTCTTTCAGGATGTCGCAGAGCAAGCCTTCGCGGCCCTGGTGAAACATGTATTTTTCCAGCAGGGCCATTTTGAGGACAGACTTGAAGGGGCTGCCGATGGTCTTGTTGATCTGCCAGATGGCCGCGCCGTAGAATTCGCCCAGGGAGATGCCATGGACGTTGCCCAGGTCCAGCAGATTTGCGCTGTTGATACGGCTGCTCTGCCGGATTATTTCGGCCAGGCGGCTGTATTCCTGATTGTCCATTGCCGGGGGCATGGCCCACCACATGGGAGCCATGCCGGAGACCAGGGTCATGGAGCGGTAAAACTCTTCCTTGAGCAGTTTGGCCTGAGCGGTGCCGGAGCTTTCCGACCCCACTGATCCGAAATCATTCTGGACCACTCGGGCCGAGTCCAGGGGAAAGAAATGGATTTCCGCTCCGGCGAAAGCTGTGGCCCAGTCCTCGATGGCCCTCAGTTTTTCCTCGAAATAATGCATCTTTTCCGGCGGTATCTTGGCGGAATCGAAACATATCCAGTAGTCCATGTCCGATTTCGAGTTCTGGGCGATGGAGCCCATGGACCCGATCAGAGACAAGGATTTCAAGGGCAGGTTCGGATTGATGCTTGCGCGGGGGCGCAACTCCGGAAATGAGAATCCGGGAAAGGCTTCGGCAAAAGCTTCCCTGGTCTGCGGTCTCGGCTCATAACCGTATATACCGTAAGGACTGTTCAGGCAGGCGTCGGCGCAGTCCAGCAATCCCCGGCCTTCAAGGTGGATCAACAAAGGGACAAGGTCGAAGACGATTTTTTTGCGGTGAGGAAGCTGTTCGTAAAGAAAATCGGTTTTATACGAATTGTAGCGCTCGAAAGATTTGAGGTTGCGCGCCAGAAGCAGTTCTTCGCTGCCCGAATCGGAGTCGGTCAGAGACGGGTTCTGACCCCTGTCGTCCACGGAAGAGGGCTTCGGCTCTTTGTCCCGCCCAAATATGCGTTTGATGAATTTCACTCTTCCCGTCCTGGCGGCCATGATTCGGCGTGGAAAATCAATATCATTGATACATACTCCCGAGACCGGGCGCAATAAGCCATTCATCCGGACAAAAGGGGATGAGAATCGGCCCCAAACAGGTCATGAGAACGAACGGGCCGACTGGCGAAAAGAAGCAGATGATTCAGAGGAAAAGACAACAAGCCTGTCGCGATGAATAGTATTGGTGAAGCCCTGCCCGGACGATCCTGATTTTCAGACGTATTATAGGGCCTCCCTAACAACTTGAAAACCCCAAAAAAACAACAGGCAAAGATCAATCACGGCCTTGCCTTGGAGAGTCGGCCGTTTTATCATGGGGCCAAGATGGACACTGCAACGAACAAAGACAAACGCGACAAAGGCAAAACGTGGCTTGAGGTTGTCGTCAGCCACGCTCCGGCGGCGGCGGAAGCCGTGGCCAATTTCCTTTTTGAAAATGGAGCATCGGGACTGGTTCAGGATGAATCCGCCGGAAGAGACGCGGAGTGGGAAACCCGGGCCGGTTTCGGAAAAGCCCAGCGGCCGGAAGACCTGCCTGCCCGCCTGGATGCTTTCCTCGGTGAAATTGAAACAATATTTGGTCTCAATTCCGCACCGAAGGCGGAATGGAACGAAGTTCAGACAGGGGATTGGGCGGAAAAATGGAAAGAAGACCTGGCGCCCATTGAAATTGACGACTCCCTGGTGATCAAGCCGAGCTGGTGCGAATATGCGAGCCGTCCCGGCCAGGTCGTCATAGAGCTGGACCCAGGCATGGCCTTCGGAACCGGCCGTCATGCTTCAACCTCCATGTGTCTCCAGGAGATTGCCGCTTTTCAGCGGCGGAGGGAACTGGCCGGTCTGAGGATACTGGATGTGGGAACCGGCAGCGGCATATTGGCCCTGGCCTGCGCCGCTCTGGGCGGGCGGGGAATAATAGCCGTTGATATCGACCCGGAAACCCTGCCGGTGGCCGCCGCGAACCTGGAGGCCAACGGACTGGCCGACAGGGTTTTTCTGGCCTGTGCGGAGCCCCGCTCTCTCCGGGGCTGTTTCGATTTCATCCTGGCCAATGTCACCGCAGGGGTTTTGATATCCATGGCCGCCGATCTGGCCGCACTGGCCGCCCCCGGCGCCACTCTGGTCCTTTCCGGAGTGCTTCTGGAGCAGGCCGCCGATGTGGAAGGGGCGTTCACTTTTCACGGATTTCAGGCCGACGGACGCAGGGACGACGGCGAGTGGACCGCGATGACGTTTATTCTGCCGGAAGGTCAATGAGACGCTTCACCATCAACAGCGATTCGGTTCGGGACGGCCGGGCGGTTCTGACCGGGGACCAGGCTCACCACGCCAGGAGCGTGTTGCGCCTGCCTCCTGGCGAAGAGGTTCTTCTCGTAGACGGCGACGGGCGGGAATTCAGCGCCCGTATAGCCCGCTCAACGTCCAGAGGCCTGGAACTGGATATTCTGACCGAAGAAACGGTGCGGACGGAATCCCCCCTGGACCTGACCCTGGGACTGGCCTTGATAAAACTGGACCGTATGGATCTGCTGGTGCACAAGGCCACCGAGCTTGGCCTCCGGACGCTGGTGCCGGTGCTGGCCGTCCGCAGCAATGTCCGGCCGGAAAAAGACAAGGCCGACAAGCGGGTGGAGCGTTGGCGCAGAATCTCCGCTGAAGCCATTAAGCAATGCCGGAGAGGACGGCCCGTGGATATAAGGCCTGTGACAGGTTTGCGGGATTTTCTGGCTGGCGGACGGGAATCGGATATAAGGCTGATGCTTTGGGAAGGGGCGGAGCCCGGAAGCAGAGAGGCTTGGCGGGCGGAACTTGGCCGGTTTTCCGGCGTTGAAGGGGTTCGCGTGCTGGTCGGACCGGAAGGCGGGTTCACCCCGGAGGAGGCATCCCTGGCCCGCAGCGCCGGTTTCGCCATGCTTGGCTTCGGTCCGCGCATACTGCGCTCCGAGACGGCCGCCCTGGCCCTTCTGGCCGTCTTGGGCCACGAATTGGGCGATCTCTTTTAGTTTTTCTTGCTTTTTCGGCTCTAACCAATTAGCATTGCTAAAATATGTTGCCAATCACTCCTTAGACCATCCGAAAAAAAGGAGGGCTCCATGAAGTGCCCCAAATGCGGCTATACAAGTTTTGACTACAATGCGGCGTGTCCCAAGTGCAGCAAGGACTTGACCGCCAGCCGCGAGCTTTTGAACATCCCGGCCTTTGTTCCTCAAGCGAAATCCTATCTTGAATCTCTGATGAGTTCCGGTGAGGAAGATTTCAGTTTTGAAGAGCACGAGGAAACCGAACATCTGGGGGCGTATGAGGACGACATCCGTCATGACGATGAAGCCGGGGGTGAAGACTCGCCGGAAGCCGAGCCGGTGGAGTTGAAGGAGGAAAGTTCCGAGATTTCCTTTGATGAGCCGGGCGGCATAGAGTTTCACCCTGACGAGGAATCTTCCGGCATTCTCCTGGAGCCTGAAGATGATGACCTCGGCATCAGCCTGGAAGACGAGATCATTCCCGAGTCTGAGGAAGAATCCGGAATTGCCTTCGCCCAGGAAGAAGATGCGCCTCAACTGGATGACCGGACCATGATACTGGAGCCTGACGAGGCCGAAGACGACGAGGCCCTGGATCTTGGTGCTTTGATGGACGAGGAGCCCGAACTGCTTCTGGGCGAAGAAGACGAAACTCCTCCTCCTGGCGCCCTGGGGGTGGAGGAAACCATGATCCTGGATTCTCCGGACATATCTCTCGAGGAAGAACCGGAGATGGAAGCCGATGAACTGGACCTGGGAGAACTGGAGATTACCGGGAAAGGCGAACGCCGGGAAGCGGCCGCCCTTGATCCCAACGCGACCATGATAATCGACGGAAGCGCGGACGGGCTTGGTTCCGGCGATGCTTCCGATTCTGTTTTCCTGGATGATCTGGACGAAACGGACCTGGATTCCGAAGGCGGCCTGGATCTCAGCGACCTGGACCTGGACGCGCCGGAGATGAAGGCGGACCCGGAAGAGCGAGACGCCGCCCGGAAAGAATACAAGGCTGAATCGCCGGATGGAACAGGCGATGGTTCCTTGTCTCCGGAAGACGAAATTGATCTTGATTTCGGCGACCTGTCCCTGGATGACGACGAAAAATCATCTTAGGCCCATGACGCTCAACTAAACAGCCCGGCCCGGCCGGGTTTTTTAGTTGACCAGTGGCCTGAAGGTTATTGCCAACAATGGCCGGAAGTTATCCTGGATGACCAGGGTTGCGCTCAGGGTAATTGCTCATTGACACCAAGTTAGCCGTCAGTTACAATTCAAGTGTGAGAACTTTTTCACAATAATAGAAAGAGTGGTTTCTCCTTTGGTTGCACCGGAACGGGTTCTGATAATAGACGACGAAGAGGCGATGCGCGACTCCTGCCAGAGGGCTCTGGTCAAGGAGGGGCTGGAAGTCACGACTGTGGCTGACGGCGAGTCCGCCTTCAGGCTGATAGACAAGTGGGCCTATGATCTGATTATTGTGGATATGGTCATCCCCGGAGCCGACGGCCTGGAGATACTTAAGAGAATAAGATCCAGCGATGAAGAGTCCGTGGTCATAGTCATTTCCGGCTACGGCACGGTTCAGTCCGCCGTGGAGGCCATGAAGCTGGGAGCTTACGATTTTCTGGCCAAGCCCTTCACGCCCAACGACCTGCGCAAGATGGTCAACCAGGCCCTGGAAAAGCGCCGTCTGGCCCTGGAGAACCTCTACCTGCGCCAGGAACTGGAAAAACGCCGCCACCGGACCCAGATACTGGGCAGCAGTCCTTCCATGCTCCACGTCCTGGAAATAGTCGAGAGGGTCGCGCCTACCTCAGCCACGGTTCTGCTGACCGGTGAAAGCGGGACGGGTAAGAGCCTGATAGCCCGCCGCCTTCATGAGCTTTCACAACGCTCGGCCCGGCCTTTTGTGACCGTCGACTGCGGCACTCTGGTCGAAACCCTGTTTGAAAGCGAGCTTTTCGGCCACGTCAAAGGAGCTTTTACCGGGGCGGAAAGCAGCAAGGTGGGCAAGTTCGAGCTGGCTCACACCGGAACCATATTTTTTGACGAGATAAGCAACATCAATCTTGATGTCCAGGCCAAGCTCCTTAAGGCCGTGGAGGACCGCGAGATATCCCAGGTGGGCAGCCACCGGACCATCAAGGTCGATGTGCGCATTATCGCAGCCACCAACCAGGATCTTCAGGAAGCCATCACCAAGGGGCGTTTCCGTGAAGACCTGTTCTACCGCCTGGACGTAGTCTCCATCCACATGCCGTCTTTACGGGAACGCCGCGAAGATATTCCTTCGCTCATAGATTTTTTCCTCAAGCTTTACAACCAGCGGCTGAACATGAATGTGAAGGGGCTTTCGCCCAAGGCCATGCAGGTCCTGCTGAACTACGACTGGCCAGGCAATGTCCGCGAGCTGTCCAACCTGGTCGAGAGGCTGGTGGTTCTGGGGCGCAACGGCGTCATCGAGCATAACGATCTGGCTTTTGTCGGCTGGCGGGAGCCGGACAGGACCATGATTGAGGATGCCGCCGGATTGACTCTCCACGAAGCCGAAAAGGCGCATATCCGCAAGGTGTTGTTCAAGTTCCAGGGACGGCGGAGTGAATCAGCCCAGGCCCTGGGCATAGACCGGAAGACCTTGCGGGAAAAGATCAAGAAATACGAGTTGGAATAACCCAAAGAAAGCGGGCTTGAAGAACCGGCGCCGCCCGATTGCCGGGCGACGCCGGAGTTGTTTTAATTCTTGTTTTTTGTTGCGGCCATAAGCTCCCGGCGGAGCACATCCTTCATTATCTTGCCCACCGGATTGCGGGGAATCGAGTCCACTATCTCCAGTCGCTGCGGTATCTTATAGGCCGCCGTGCCGTTTTCCTTCATGAATTCGATGATGCCTTTCAGGGTCAACGTCTCTCCGGATTTGGGCACCACGCAGACACAGTTCCGTTCTCCCAGGGAGCCGTCCGGCAGGCCGACGGCGGCCACATCCTGGATCAGGGGATGAGCCTGGAGGATGTTTTCGACTTCCTGAGCCGAAATATTCTGTCCGCCCCTGATGATGATGTCCTTGACCCGGTCAAAGAAACGTAAATACCGGTCGCCTTTGATCTGAAAGAGGTCTCCAGAACGGAAATATCCCTCTTGGTCAAAGGCCTTTTTGTTCAAATCGGGCCGATTGAAGTAACCCTGTATCACTCCGGGGCCACGGTAAAGCATCTCGCCCACGGCCCCGTCTTCGGTCACCGTCCGGCCTTCGGCGTCCACCAGCTTGGTCTGCACATGGTTGGCCATTTCCTCGGACCAGGTGTAGCCGGGGGCTCCATAGCGGGGCAGATGATCCACCCGGAGCTCCATTTCAGGGACATCGGCCAGACTGGAAACTATGCCGGTTCCCTCGTTCTGGCCCCAGATATTACCCATCTGAATATTCCAGCGCTTTTCGAACTCTTTCATGGCCCAGAGCGACGGGGGGGCCGAACCCACCGTCACGGCCCTGATGGCGCTCAGGTCCACGCCCGCAGCCATGGGGTGCTTCAGGATCAGGTTCATCACCGCTGGCACCAGCAATGTATAATTGACCTTTTCCTCGACCAGTTGTTTGAGCAGAAGAGCCGGGTTGAAGGGGTGGTGGAGAACCACAGTGCCGCCGTAGATAATCCACGGCACGAGAACCGTTCCCACCGAAGCCATGTTGACCAGAGGCCCGGCGGTTAGCATGATGTCGCCGGGCTTGTTGCCGCCGGCCATGGCCAGAGCGGCCAGACAGCGCCAGTTGTTATGGCTCAGCGGGCAGCCCTTGGGTTGGGCTTCGGTGCCGGAAGTCCAGCAGATGGTCAGTATATCGTTGGCGTCCAGCGGAATCATGTCCAGTTCTGGGTCCGGCTCGGTATCCATCATGTCCACCAGTTGACCGTAACTCAATACGGATTTCAGGGACGGAACTTCCTGAATGAGCCGGCGGGCCAAGGATAGGTGGTCGAAGCCCTGGAAGGAGTCTACGGTTATCAGAAGCTTGGCCCCGGTCAGATCCGCCACGTAACCGATCTCCCGTTCGCGCCACTGAACCGGCAGAGGGGATATTATCGCCCCGGTCCGGGCTATGGCCAGGTAGAGCATGGCCATTTCCCAGCAGTTGGGCAACTGAACCAGGACTATGTCGTCCTTGGCCAGGCCTCCGGCTTTCAGGGCGGAGGCCACGCCTTCCACGGCTCTGGCCATGCGCCGGTGCGTAACCCTTTCCGGAGCCCTTCCCAGTAGTTCGGTTTTGTTCAACGGGTCTATTATGGCGATGTGTTCAGGGTCGCGTTTGACGTTTTCTCTGAAGTCGTCCAGAAGAGTGCGATCAAGCCAGCAGCCTTGTTCCGTGTATTCCTTAATACGATCCGGCGAAGCTAATATCATTGTTTTCTCCAAATGGTTGAGCTTAGTACGGACCGTGCCGCCGATTCAGAAATAACTGGCCTTAATAGCGGTCTTGCCCCGGTTTCAATGACATCCGGGAGGGTCCATCCAAGTAAACAAGGCTAACAAATGATTCCTGGGAGTTCAAGAATCAGTTGCCGAATTCCCCATGAAAAATGGCCGAGTCTGCGGAAAAATTCTTTTTTGTCTTCTATAGGGATGAAAAAAAACGGGGATGAAAAAAAGGCTTCCAAAAACCGCCGTCAGATTTGAAAAGGGACGGCCTTGTAAGGGAATCTTGGACAGGATATCATTTTAACAGAACAACTTTTCACCCATAACACCAAACAGGGAGGATTGGCGATGAGTGAACAAAAAACTCACAAGGGTTTCGTTTGGGTCAAGGACAGGGCTGGCAACGAATTCGTTTGCCCCGTGGACGCTCTCAAGGACCCGAAGAAGGCCTCCAAGGACGAGCTGAAGGATTGTATAGATGACGCCAGCCGGGCCATTCCCATCGGAGACTGACCGGATTTTCAGCCCGATTATGAAAAGCCCCTTTGCCGGTCAGGTTGAGCAACAGCCGGGGAGGGGGCTTTTGATTCGTCAATACGCTTCGTTCAGCCTTTGAACAGACCGGCGAGTCCTGATTTGTAGGGCCGGCGGACTACGCCCTTTTCCGTAATTATGCCCGATATATATTTATTAGGCGTAACGTCAAAGGCAGGGTGGATGACTTCCACTCCGTCCGGTGTGATCTGGCGGCCGCGAATGTGGGTAATTTCCAACGGAGTCCGTTGTTCGATGGGGATATCCTCCCCTCCGGCCGTGTTCATATCTATCGTGGACAGGGGCGCGGCCACGTAAAAGGGCACGTTGTTTTCCCTGGCCAGCACGGCCACCGAGTAGGTCCCGATCTTGTTGGCCACGTCGCCATTGGCCGCGATCCGGTCAGCTCCCACGACCACCAGGTCCACCATGCCGGATTTGAGAAAATGCCCGGCCATGTTGTCCGTAATGACTCTGACCGGGATGTTGTCCTTGTGGAGTTCCCAGGCGGTCAGGCGGGCTCCCTGCAGAAAGGGCCGGGTTTCGTCGGCCAGGACTTCAACCTGCTTGCCCGCCTCCACTGCGGCCCGGACCACGCCCAGGGCCGTGCCGTAGCCGCCGGTGGCCAAGGCTCCGGCGTTGCAATGGGTCAGCACCACCGCCTTGTCCGGGACAAGCTCAGCCCCGAAAGCGCCCATGCGGCGGTTGATGCGGATGTCTTCCTCGTGAATGTCCAGAGCCTCCCTGACCAGGGCCGCCTTTATCTCAGGCACCGGACGGTCCGCCATGGAGCGGGCCAGCTTTTCACAGCGGTTCAGCGCCCAGGCCAGGTTGACCGCCGTGGGACGCTGCCTGGCCAGGAAATCTTTAATTTCAGAGAGGCGGGACAAAAAAAGCCCCGTGTCCTTGGTCTTGATGGTTCCCGCGCCCAGAGCCAGGCCCATGGCTGCGGCGATGCCAATGGCCGGAGCGCCGCGAATGACCATTTCCACAATGCCCCGCGCTACGTCCCGGTACGACCGGCAGCGGAAAAACTCCTCCCGCCAAGGCAGTTTGCGCTGGTCAATCATGAGGATATGGTCGCCTTTCCACTCGATCGGCGTGATCATATCAAGCCCCGCAATCTTTCAGTAGTTAAGGCCGACCCTGGAATGGACCAGTTCCATGGTTTCCTGGGCGATGGCTCTGGCCTTGGCCGCTCCGGATTTCAGAATATCGCGAATGGTGTCCGGGTGACTGAGCAGTTCCTCGTGCCTTTCCCGGTGAGGAGCGTAATAATTCCAGATGCGCTCCAGCAGGTCTTTCTTCACGTCCACGTACTTCAGACCGGGGGCCAGGTAGCGTTCGCGGAGCTCGGCCAGTTCCTCCGGCGTGGAGAAAAGGCGGTACAAGGCGAACAGGTTGCATTTATCGGGGTCTTTGGGCTCTTCCACCGGCGTGGCGTCGGTGACAATCCGCATGACCTTGTTTTTCAGCTCCTTTTTGGAGATGAAAATTTCGATGGTGTTGTCATAGGACTTGGACATCTTCTGCCCGTCCAGGCCGGGGATGGTGGCCAGATCCTCGCTGATTTCCGGCTCCGGGAGCACAAAGGTTTCCCCGAAAGACTGGTTGAAGCGTTCGGCGATGTCCCTAGTGACTTCCAGGTGCTGTTTCTGATCCTTGCCGACCGGAACCCGGTTGGCCTGGTAGAGGAGTATGTCGGCGGCCATGAGTACGGGGTAAGCGAAGAGTCCGTGATTGGGGGTCAGGCCCTTGGCAATCTTGTCCTTGTAGGAGTGACAGCGTTCCAGCAGCCCCATGGAGGTGACATTGCTCAGCACCCAGGTAAGCTCCGTCACTTCGGGCACATCAGACTGGACCCAGAATATGCAGCGGTCGGGGTCGAGCCCGAGGGCCAGAAAATCCGCCGCCGCGTTAAGCGTGTTGTACCGGAGTTTGTCCGGGTCGTGCAGAGAGGTCATAGCATGGTAGTTGACGATGAAGACGAAGAGCTCGGCCTTATCCAGATAAGAAATCATCGGTTTCATCATGCCGAAATAGTTGCCGATATGGAGAGTGCCCGAAGGCTGTATCCCGGAAAGAACTCGCATTGTTTAACTCCAAAAACAGTTTTTGCCCGAAGGGTCTTGTTCAGGCGTTTTCAACTATCCATCAAGGCTTGAGGCATGTCAAGGGGTTGCTCAGTATGGAAAGGCCGCCGGGGCGGCCGTTGGACAGTCTCCGGGTTGCTTCAGGGCATGGCTCCCCTGGTGACTCTGTGAGCCAGGGCCGCGAAGCCGGGCTGGCGGTCCTGCCGCCACATGGCGTTGACGGCCTCGGCCGTGTTGGCCGCGGATTTCCAGGCCCTGATGGGCCGCAGCTCCCGGCGCCGGACAAAAGCCGTCCGGACCAGGAAGTTTATATCGCCCTGCACGGGCTGGAAATACAGATACCCGTTCTTGAAGGCCAGCGGCATGGGCAGCCCGGTCTCCCTGAGCTTGCGCCAGGAAACCGCAGGGTTGGTGTAGTGGTTGACGTTCTTGTTCAGAAACTTTATTTCTTCGTTGGGCAGGCCCTTGAGCTGAAAGCTCTCGATCATGACGTTGCGCCCGAGGGCCTCGTCGAAGGCGGCCAGCCCCCCCTTGATGGGCCGTTCGGGATCGTTGGCCACTATTTCCATGACCATGTTGAAGCCTTCGTCCCCCAGGCGCAGGGCCAAGGCCAGACCGGCCCAGTCTATGGATTCGGTCAGGTAGGTCAGGTCTTCGATGTTGAAGGAAATCTTGTCCAGCATTCCTTCCAGGAGACCGCCGAATTCTCCGGAGGTCAGATAAACCCGCCGGTTCGATTCATCAAGATGGAATATCTGGCCGTCGGCCGTCTCCTGCATGACCAGCTGGCCATGGTTATGCAAACGGAGCGGAGCCGCCGGGTCGAAGAAAAAGCCTCCGTCCGCCAGGCCTATGCCGGGAAAGGACGGCTGGACCATGAAAAAAACGCCGGTGCGGGCGAATCCGAAGTAGTTCGCCCGGCGGAACTGGCCCAGGATTTCTTCCGCCGTTTTTTCGTTGAGCACCAACAGCATTTTCTGGGCGGCCAGCACCTCGCCGGGGTCCCGGCCCGATTCAGCGGCCAGGCGGCTCAGGTCGAAGGCCATCTGGAGCATATGCCTGGAACCCATATTCATGGGCAGCAGATTGTCCGGCTCAACATCCAGCCTCTCCCGGATATCCGCCGGAGTCACTTCCCGCCCCAGTTCTTCACCCAGCATCTCGGCCATCAGCTCTATAGTCAGGTCCCGGACCGGGTTGAGAACAAATTTGGTCCCGAGTTTCAGCCTGGTCGCTTCGCCGGCCGCCGTATGTTCCCAGAATACCCGCCCGTCCAGGACGGCCCGGCGGGCTCTGTCCAGGTCGCCGGGGTCAACAGCGTTTTCATCCAGCAGTTTGACTTCGCGGGGCTCGCTCAGGCGGTCCAGGTTGGGGTAGGCGTTCAGTTCGTCAATCGCCGCCGCAATGTCTTTCATGGAGGAAAAACCGGCCAAACGCCGCCGGGCAATGTCCAGGCAGGACTGACGGTAGGTTTCCAAATTGGTCGTGTCTACTTCGGCCTTTTGGGGCATGACTGTCCGTCCTTTACATGATGTTTGCCGTTTGTTCAGTATAAAATCTAATGTAACCTAAAGTCCCAGCAGAGAAAAGACATATCGGCCGAAATCAAGAATATCCTTTGGCCCGGGAGCGGGAAGCCGTTCCGTGAAATCCCGGACCAGGAAAAAGGCGTCGCTTCGGGTGTGAGTGCCCAGCAGCGGTGAACTCGTGTAAATATCCCCCGGAGTGAATTTGGCCTTGAACTCGAACCCCGGAGCAGGCTCAACTATCAGGTCCGGAGCCAGCCCGGCGGACGGGCCGGAAAAAGTCTCCCGCCCCAGCCTGACGCCGGACACCGCCGGTTCAGTCAGGAGCTCGGCCGTCAAGCGTCCGATGAGAGACCAGTCGTCGGCTCCGGCACGGCCTCCGGGAAAGCGGGGCGGCCGGTTGAAATACAGGCGTGTCGGGTCCAGCGCCAGAACCCGGGCCTCCGGCCCCGGTCTGTCCTGAAAGCCGTGGGCGGACAGCCAGCGGTTGAGGTGGAATTCCTGCCTGACACCGGTGAACCCATGGTCGGAGAGCATGACCAGCACGGCCCCGCTTTCCGAGCTGGCGGCCAGGTCGGCTGTCAGGTCGTGAACGCGGCCGACCAGTTCATCCACCCGGCGGTAGAAGTCCAGAAAGTACTCCGTAATGGGGCCGCCTTCCTGGTATTCACGGAAAAAGAAATGATGCAGCCTGTCGGTGTCGGTTACCACCAGGGTGAACAGGTCCCAGTCATCTTTCCAGAAACGTTCCAGCAGCCGGGCGCGTCCGGCCAGGGCCTCATCCAGATCGGCCAAAAACCCCGGCCGGTCCTGATGGACCCGCTCGAAATCGGCTTCCAGCCGATAGCCGCTTTCCCGAAGATACCCGGACACCCATTGGGGATAGGCCGCCCGTTCGTAATCCAGGGCCACGAACCCGGAGACCATCACCCCGGCCAGAGGCCGGGCCGGGTAGGTCAGCGGGACGTTGAGGATCACCGACCGGCCGCCGCGCAAGCCCAGCCAGTCCCAGATACAGGGGACCTTGACATCGGCCGAGGAATTGAAATACTGGCCGTACCCGCCCCATTCGAAATCATTGAATCCGTAAATACCGTGTTCGCCCGGAGAGCGGCCGGTGAAAAAAGTGGTCCAGGCCACCGGGGATATTTCCGGCAGGGTGCTCAGCATCGGCCCGCAGGCCGAGCGTTCCATGATTTCTTTCAGCCGGGGGGTTACTCCAGCGGCGGACAGGGTCTGAAGCATCGACCAGCAGACGCCGTCCAGGCCCAGAATCACCAGCCTGGGCCGGGGTGTGTCTACCGTCAAGCCGCCTCCCGCGCACTGTCGATGGTCTTGTCGAAGATGGCGAAGGCCGCTGAAATGGCCGGGTTGGCCTGGTCGATTTGTGAAGTTGGCCGGCCGGTCTGATCCCAGTCGTAAATCTCCGGATCTTCAGGCACGACACCGGCCAGCACCATGCCCTGCTCTTCGATTTCGGCCAGCAGCTCCGGAGCCACGTCGCCCTTGACCTGGTTCAGGATGAGATACTTGACCCCGACCCGGATCTTCATTTCATCGACCAGTTCCCAGATGCGCCTGGCCGCCGTCAGTCCCCGCCGGCTGGCGTCGGAAACCACGTAGAAGATGTCCATCTCCTTGGTGGTCAGGCGGGAGATGTGTTCCATGCCTGCTTCGTTGTCAATGACCAGATAAGGGTAGTTGTCCACCAGCTTCTCGATGACGTTGGTCAGTACGGTGTTGGCCGCGCAGTAGCAGCCCGAGCCTTCCGGGCGGCCCATGACGATGAGGTCGTAATCATCGGTTTCAACCAAGGCCTGATTGGCTCTCATCTCAATCAGAACGTCCTTGGTCATGCCCGGCAGGCCGCCTTTTTTCATCTCTTCGCGGGCGTCTCCCAGCGTGGCTTCAACCTGCAGACCCAGGACCTCGTTGAGGTTGTAATTGGAGTCGGCGTCCACGGCCAGCACCGGACGCCGTCCCGTCTTGACCAGATATTTTACGGCCAGCCCGGCCAGAGTCGTTTTGCCTACGCCGCCTTTGCCGGCCACACCAATGGTCATGCCCATGAATATCTCTCCTGCAAATGTTTTCCCATTAACTTAATTACCTCGGGCGGACTGTCAAGGCCAAACCGGATAATCAGGGTTAATCAGGCTGGTTTCAGGTCCGGAGCGCCCACGCGGCGGGCCAGGTAGATAAAAGGCGTGTCGGCCACAGCCACCACGAATTTCAGTATATAAGTGGTCAGGAGTATCTGCAGGAATTCCGGCCAGGGGAAAACGCCCCAGAAGGCCACGGTGCAGAAGACCCCTGTATCCAGCAACTGGCTTACCACGGTGCTGGCGTTGTTGCGCAGCCACAGGTGACGCCCTTCGGTCCGCCGCCGCCAGAAGTCGAATGCCCAGACATCGTGGAGCTGGCTGAGGAGGTAGGCCGCCAGACTGGCCGCCGCCACTCTCGGGTAAAAACCGAAGAGCTGCTTCAGTGACGAATTGATGAAATCCGATTCATCCGGTTTGAACATCAGGGCAATCTGCATATACAGCGTGGCCAGAACCAGCATGACGAAGCCCAGCCAGACCCCCTTGCGCGCCTCTTTCTTGCCGTAAATCTCCCCCAGGACATCCGTGGAGAAGAAGACGCTGGCGTACAGAATGTTGCCCAGGGTGGTGGTCAGGCCGAAAAGATTCACTATCTTCATGACCTGAAGGTTGCAGACGATGATATTCATCACGATCAGGGCGAAAAGCCCCACCCGGCCGAAAAGACGGAAAACGACCAGGGCCGCCGTGAAATCCAACAACAAAAAACCTATCCAGATATACTCGTTAGCCATGGAGGCGCATGTTAATGAATGGGGGGCGAATTGTAAAGTCTTTAAAGCATTCAAAGCATGGTTGACCAAGGTGGCTGTTCCTGCTAAATGATAGACAATTTTCCGAATTCACCTTTGTGAGGGCGAAGTGACTCCAGTCTCTGTCTTCCTTCTACGGTTGGCCCTGTCCCTCGGTGCGGGCCTGTTTCTGAGCGTGACTTTTTTCGGCGGATTCAACTGGATAATGATCATCGTCCTGGCCGGTTTCATGCTCGGTGTGGCCTACGTCTCCGAAGCCTTCCGCCGCAGGGGCGGAAAATAGTCGAATAAGCGCCAAGGTGACCCATGAAAGTCTTCCTGCTTATCAATCCGGCCGCCTCCGGAGGCAAAGCCCGCCAGGTCGGTGAACGCGCCTACGCCATGCTCCGGCAGCGCGGAGTGGAAGTCATAAGGACCGAGAGCCTTTCAGCCTCCGATCTGACCCAAAAGGCCCGCAGCGCCCTCGACCTGGGGGTGGAACGTGTCCTGGTAGTCGGCGGCGACGGTACTTGGCATTACGCCCTCAACGGCCTGGCCCACTCCGGCCTGCCCATCGCCCTTATCCCTTGCGGACGGGGCAACGATTTCAGGCGCTACGCCGATCTGCCCAATGATACGGCCGAGGCCGTGGATGTCGCCCTTAATGGCAGAATCAAGCCTCTCGACCTGGTCTGGACCGGGCTCCGTCATTACATCGGCGTGGGAGGCGTCGGCTTCGATTCGGAAGTCACCGAATGCGCCAACACCAAGGTGCCCCTGCTGGCCGGCACCCTGGCTTACACCGTGGCCGTTTTTTACAAGCTCTTCGCCTTCAAGCCCAAGACCGTCAGGATAGTCCACGACCACGGTGTCTTTGAGGGCCTGATCATGTTCGCCGTTTTCGGCAACTCCAAGTACTACGGCGGCGGCATGAAGATCGCCCCGGAAGCCGAAATGGACGACGGCCTCATCGACGTTCTCATCGTCCGCAAGGTCGGCATTCCCACCCTGCTGGCCACCCTGCCCAAGGTTTTTTCGGGAACCCATGTCCCTCACCCGGACATTCTGACCTTGCGTACGACCAGGGCCGAGATAACCACCCCGGACAGGATGGACCTCTACGGCGACGGCGAATACATCCAGCCCGTTCCGGTAGTTTTGGAAGTCAAGCCCGGCGCTCTCCACGTGGTTCTGCGCAAGTAGCGCCGGAGCTGCTATCCCGGTTTTATAATATTATTGAAGTGAAACCAGGGCCGGATCAGGCTTCGTCGGCGGGATCTTCCTGATCCAGCTTGTCCGGGTTGGCCAGCGCCCAGTCTATCTGGCGGCACATGCCCCGCAACAGATTGCAGTCCCCGTGAGTCAGCCCGGTGCGGTGGAACACCCTCTTGAAGCTCATCATCCAGTGATCGGTATTCTCGTCCGGCAGAAACTTTATCCGCAGCATGGTCCGGCAGAAATGGTCGAACATTGACTGGACTTCGGCCTGAGGGGCCAGCTTGATGCCGGGCGAAACAGGCTCGTCGCTCCGGGCCGTCAGCATTTCATAGCAGAGCACCAGGACGGCCTGGGCCAGGTTGAGCGAGCTGGATTCCTTGTTGGCCGTGGGAATGGTCACCACGGTCTGGCAGAGGCGCAGGTCGGCGGTGGACAGGCCGGTCCGCTCGGTGCCGAAGAGCAGGGCGACGGTATTGTTCCGGGTCAGGCCGATCATGTCGCGGGCCAGTTGGCGGGGATTGATGAAGGGGCCCCGGTCCGAGCCCAGGCGGGCCGTGGTCCCGACCACATGGTCAAACTGTCCCAGGGCCTCCCCCAGATCGCCGTAGACTTCCAGGTTCTCTATCAACTGTTCCCCGGCCCTGGTGGCCGCTGAAAGCATGATCATTTTTTCCTGCCGGTAAGGCTCCACCACCAGCAGGCGGCCCACACCCATGTTGGCCGCGGCCCGTGCGGCCGTGCCGATGTTTTCCGACAGTTTGGGCCGGCAAAGAACCACGGCCACGTTGTCCATATCTACTTTCGTCCCGCTCATCAATGCTCTCTGACGCTCTCTAATCCCGCAGATATCTCAGAAGGGTGAACAGGGTCATTATATTGGCCCGCTGCTGCACTATGTGCCGCGCTCCCCCAAAGGTCAGTTCCTTGAAACTCTCGCCGCCGCCGCGCGCCCTGACCATGAATTCCACCCGGAACTGGCCGTTTTCCAGAGGAAAACCGGCCACGGCCAGGGCCAGGTCCGCCTCGGAGCCTTCCAGGGCCTTTTGGCACAATTCCCCGGCCGGCGCGGGCTTGTCCAGGATAAGACCGCCTTTGAAAAGAGCGGGGGCAAGGTATTCGCCCAGTTCGGCCGACACCGCTCCCCTGGTCATGGCCTCGACCACCGTCACGCTTAGGCCTTTTTCCTGGAGGAGCCGGGCCGTGTTGCCCGCCAGGGTTTCGTCGCCGGTCCCGAAGATCAGCGGCCCCAGGATGGCCCGGACTTCCGTTTCCGTGCCGTCCAGCAGCCGGTCGGCTTCTTCACGGGTTTCGCCCCGCGCCGTCAGCCGGACCTTGACCTCGCCGGGAGCTGCTTGCAGGCCGATGATCGGATTCTTGGAGGAGACGATCAGGTCCCTGATCTGACAGTCCACGGCGCTTTCGCCCAGACCGCAGACCTTGAAGGTCCTGTTTATCCAGACATGCCCAGACAGTTCATATTTCTTCAGCAGGAAAGGTATTACGGCTTCATGGATGAGAGGCTCCGTCTCCTTGGGCACTCCGGGCAGGCAGACCAGCACGCGGCCGCCGTTTTCGGCCAGGAAGCAAGGGGCGGTGCCGCGGGGATTGTGAATGATGGCCGCGCCTTCCGGAATGTAAGCCTGACACCGGTTGTTCTCCGGCATCCTGTAGCCGATTCTCCGGAAAAGCTTCTCGATATGGTCCAGCAGGTCCTGATGGAAGACCAGCGGGCGTCCCAGAACCGCCGCCGCCGCCTCGCGGGTCAGATCGTCTTCCGTGGGACCCATTCCGCCGGTGGTGATGACCACCTGACAGCGGTCCAGGGCCGCGCTCATGGCTTCAAGCATGACCGTCCGGTCGTCGCCCACGGTGGTGTGCCTGGCCAGGCCCACGCCTATTTCGGACAGGGCCCGGGCTATATAGGCCGCGTTGGTGTCCACCAGTTGTCCCAGCACCAGTTCCGATCCTATGGTGACCACCTCGGCCCAAACCTGTTCTGACAATTCCGCCTCCTTGCCGACGGGGAAAAGGCTCTCGTTCCCATTGCACGGAGTCACGGCCGCTGAGGCCGGCCCGTCGTCAACGCCTAGTTATCACTTCCCGGCTGAATGCTCAATGTAAATACCGGAGCGGCCGGGACGGTTTTCCAATCCAATATTCCGAAAAAAAGACAGGACGCCGGGGTCCTGTCTTTCCATTAATCTATCTTGCGGCGTTCCGGAAAATGCAGACCGGGCCGCCTGTTGGTCTCAGAGCAGGTTTTCCGCCACGTAATCCACGGCGTTGTGAAAAATCTTCATTCCGCCGCCTTCCCAGTCCAGCAACGGCAGCCCCTTGCGCCGCCGCATATCCTGACGCCTGGTCCAGTCCGGATGGTTGGTCAGGTGGTGGAAGCCTTCGGGATGAGGCATGAGGCCGAAAATACGGCCTGTTTCGTCGCAGATGCCGGCGATGTCGTCCAGGGAGCCGTTGGGGTTATGGGGATATTCCCCTCCGGCGGCCACGTAAGGCGCTGGGCGGTCGTCCCGGCGGTCGGCTTCGTAAGCCGGTTTGGCATAACGCAAAGCCACCTGCCCCCCGGAACGCAGCCTGTCCAGCACTTCGGCCGGGGCGACAAACTTGCCTTCTCCATGGCGGATGGGCAGGTCGATTTCCTCGATACCCCTGGTGAAGACGCAGGGGGAAGCCGGGTCGCCGATCATGCGGACCCAATCGTCCCGGAAATTACCGCATTCATTGGCGGTCAGAGCCACGCTTCGCGTCTGGTAGTCGCCGCCGAAACCGGGCAGAAGCCCCATGTTGACCAGGGCCTGGAAACCGTTGCAGATGCCGATTATCAGCTTGCCGTCCGCAATGAATTCCTCGATCTGCGCGCCCAGGTGCGATTTCAGCTTCAAACTGAGAAGGACCCCCGCGCCATGGTCGTCCGCCCAGGAAAAGCCGCCATCCACGGCCAGGACATGGTAATCCTTAAGCCCCCGGCCCTGACGGCCGTCCTCGATCAACTGATTTATATGCACCCGGTCGGCCGACGACCCCGCCCGGTTGAAAGCATACTGGGTCTCGTTGTCGCAATTGATGCCGAATCCGGTCACCACCAGGGTTTTGACTTGTCTTTCCTTACCGTTCATATCAGATGGCCGAACGGCTTTTTAAATGCCGCCCTCAACTCCTTGTTTTCCACCCGGATCAGCTCCTCGCCGCCTGCTTTGACCAAGGTCGTCTCGTCGGCCCGGACCCGTCCCAGGAAGCCGCAAGGCAGACCGGCGAAGGCGGCCTCAAAAGCATCCCGATCCGCCGGACGCACCGTCACCAGAAAACGGCCGGTAGACTCGGAAAACAGCTTGCGTTCGGGACTGAGCCCGTTTTCCGAGGGCAGGCCGTCCAGGTCCACGAAGGCCCCCAGTCCGCCGCCCATGGCCGCCATGGCCAGAGCCACTCCCAGACCGCCGCGGTACAGGCCCTTGGCCGAAGCCAGCAGGCCCGCCCGGCAGGCTTGGGCGAAGGCCCGATAAAGCCGGGAGTTTTCTTCCATATCTGTTTGAGGGACGTTCAGTCCGGTATAGCCCAGCAGATCGTAATACTCGGAGCCGCCCAGTTCATCCCTGGTCCGGCCAAGGACATAGACAAGGTCGCCCGGGTCCTTGAATTCCAGTGTCTGGCAGAGCGTCACGTCCTCGATGACGCTGTTGGCCGTGAACTGCAGGGTGGGCAGGCCCGAAACCCGGTGCCGCTCGCCAAAAGGACCGGCCAGGTTGCCGTCCACATACATGCTGTCCTTGCCGGAAAGCAGGGGGATTCCGTAGGCCAGGCAGGCATCCTTCAAGGCCCAGTTGGCCCGGACCAGTTGAGCCGCCTTGAACTTGCCGTCGGGATTGCTCGCCGGGTCGTACTGCACGCTGGGCCAGCAGAAGTTGTCCACTCCGCCGATATGTTCCGGATCTCCGCCCACGGCCAGCAACCGCCTGAGCGCTTCGTCGATGGAGGCCGTGACCATGTGGTAGGCGTCCACGGCCGCGTAGGTGGGATTGACGGCCTGAGCGATGGCCAGGCCGCGCAGCGAGCCCGGCACCGGAGTGTAGACCGAAGCGTCCGAAGGGACATCCCGCTTGACGCCCACCAGGGGCTTGATGACGCTGCCGCCCTGCACCTCGTGATCGTACTGGCGGGTTATCCATTCCTTGGAGGCTATGTTCGGCTGCTCCATAAGGGCCAGGAGCAGAGACCTGAAATCCCCGGGCCGGCTGAGAACCGGCTCGGTCAGGCCCCGGCTTTGAGGCGGCAGCCATTCCGCGTCGAATTCCCACTGGGGAAAGTCAGAAGTCAACAGGTCCAGGTCCACGTAGGCGCAGGTCTGGCCCTTGTATTTCAGATGCAGGCGTCCGGAATCGGTGTAACGGCCGATGACCGTGCTCTCCACGCCGTGCAGGTTCGAGAGGGCCATGAAGCGTTCCAGATTTTCCGGCCTGACAGCGATGGTCATACGCTCCTGAGACTCGGAAACCCAGATTTCCCACTGGTCCAGGCCTTCGTATTTCAGAGGCACCTTGTCCAGGTCCACCTCGGCCCCGCCGGAAAAACGGGCCGACTCGCCGACCGACGACGATAGTCCTCCTCCGCCGTTGTCGGTGATGTACTCGATCAGGCCTTCATCCCTGGCCACCATCAGAAAATCATGCATCTTTTTCTGGGTGTAGGGGTCGCCGATCTGCACGTGCCCGGCCGGAGTGTGTTCGCTGTAAACCTGGGAAGAGGCTGTTACGCCATGGATGCCGTCCTTGCCCACCCGGCCGCCGCTCATGATGATAAGTTCACCCGGCGAAGTGGTCTTCTTTTCCGAGGGGCGTCCCTGGACTTTCGTGGGCATCAGGCCCAGAGCCGTGACAAAAACCAGGCACTTGCCCAGGTAGCAGGGGTGGAAAAAGACCTGGCCGAAACCGGTCGGCACGCCGCTCTTGTTCCCGCCGTCCTTGACGCCCTGGACGATGCCGTCCAGGAGCCGCCTCGGGTGCAGGTGCGGCTTGAGCGGTCCGTCGTAGTCCCGCGGCCCGACGCAGAAACCGTAAGTGCCCAGGATGATCTTCGAACCCAGACCGGTGCCCATGGGGTCGCGGTAGACGCCGACGATGCCGGTCAGAGAACCGCCGTAAGCCTCCATGTTGGACGGGCTGTTGTGAGTCTCGCCGGTGATGGTGTAGTAATGGTCTTCGTCGAAACGGCCCACACCTGCGTTGTCCCACAAGACCGAAGCCACCCAGGGCTTCACCCCGGCCAGTTGCAGGGTCGGCGCCTGAATGCAGGACTTGAAAAGGTTGTCCACCACCAGCTCTTCGCCCGTGGCCAGATCCCGGTAGCGGAAAAGACCGTTGAAAGTATTGTGGTTGCAGTGGTCGCTGCGGCCCTGGGAGATATACTCCAGCTCCACGTCGGTAGGCTTGGAAAGCCCCACCTTGGCCCGCGCCGCCAGAACATCCGGCCTCAGGAAGTATTCCCTGATGGTCGGCACGTCGTTGGGGTTCAGCGCCAGGGAGCGCTCGTCGCTGATGCGCAGCAGTTCCTCGTCGCTGCCAATGGCGACTTCCGTCACCGTGGGTTCGTGGTGCAGCCTGACCTTGGGAATGACAATGCCCAGCCCTCCGGCCGGGTCCCATTCGCCTCGGTCCATCACGCGCCACTGCTGTATAATCTCATTGGCCAGCAATTCCCGGGCGATAAGGTCGGCCTCGTCTCTGGCCAGCGTTGGCGCCTGCAGCAGATACAACCTGGAAGCGTAAACCGCTTCGCCGTGTTTGAACCGGAATCCGAAAAAGTCTTCCAAGGCCTCCTGGGCCGTGGAACCCAGAGTGTCCCTCACGCCGGGCCGCAGACCCACCCAGATGGCGTAGTCAAAATCGGCGGCCAGCGGCTCATAAGAGGAAACCTGGATAACCGGGTTGGTGAACACCTCGGTCCTGGCTCTTGCGAACTGCTCCTCGCTCAGTTCGGCGTCAATGGTCAGGACGTTGATTGTCCGCACCCGGTCCAGGATAAGGCCGAAATATTCCCGCGCACGGGATTTCAGACCCTCTCCCTCAGGATCGACCAAGTCGGGTTTCAGTGCTATTTCCAGTCTTTTCGCCATAACTTGGCTCCGGATTCTAACAGGCGGTCCGGAGAGCGTCAACGAAAGTTTTCCCCGCGCCTTGTTGTATAAAACAACTTGTCAAAACAATCCCTTGCATCATTTGCGGGGGTGGGGAAGGTAAAAAGCCGCGCCTGGCCCGCCGGAAGCGGGAGGCCTGGCTCGGCGGATTCAGACTACTTGCCCTTTTTTCCGGCCGGCTGCTTGTCCGCAATCCGGCCGCTTTCCCCGTTCCAGAGCCGGATGAGGTAATCCTTGTGATCCTCGAAGACCTGGGCCTGGCTCTCGACCACCTGCTCGGCTTCGGCCGAGGTCATGTCCTTTGTCTTGTTGATGAACGAAGCCACCCTGCCCAGATACAGCGGCGTGACCAGATTGACCAGTTGGGTCCGGTTATGGGTCCAGGAATGGAACGTCGCCGCCGTCTCGTAAAGTATCATCACCCAGGTCTCCACCGGCAAGTCGAACTTGGTGGTGGACTGCTTGGAGCATTTGTGGAGCTGTTCGAAACAGTCCGGGCAGAATATCTCCTGGTACAGGCTTTTGAACTGCCGGAAACCGGCCTTGTATTCATCCACCAGCCGTCCCTGATTGACCTTGATCGGTTCGGGCTCCATGAACTCCTTCATCCCGAACATGGGCACGGAACGGCTGCCCCTGATGGTTTTCCAGACATCCTCGTGTTCTTCCATCAGGACGAACAGCGTATGCACCACCTGGCGGAACATGGGTCCCAGGGACTCGGCCGGGTCCTTGGCGTCGTGGATCTTCACCCCCAGGTTGGACTGGCAGATCTTGAACTGATTGGTCAGGGCGTTGGTGGTCATCCAGATGTCGATGCCGTAGCGCGCCACGTCGGTTTCCCAGACGTCCTGTTTGATGTAATGCTCGGCCAGGTCGCCGACAAAGGCGAAATCGCCGCCTATGGGCTGGCGTATGCGGAGCCCGTAAAGCGTCCTGGTCAGGTTGTAAACGATGTTGTTGGTGATTGTGCCGTCGTATTTATAGCGGGTATAGACCGGTGAGACGTATTCGTAGCCCCGTTCCAGCACAGGCTCCAGGAGATATTTGACCCAGTCCGAGGTGATGGAGCGCAGGTCGGAATCGACAACCATGCAGGCTTTGGCCTTCAACCGTGAAGCCGATTCGAATATGGAGCGGAAGGCCGAGCCCTTCCCCCCCGGTCCCCGGTAGATGGAGACGATTTTTTCCTGCCACGGCTTGATCTGAAACTCCTTGGCTACTTCGCGGGTGTCGTCCGTGGAGCCTCCGTCGGCGATGATGATGACCGAGCGCATATTCTTGTAATGCTTGTTCAGGCCGTGGGTGACCATCTGAATGACGTGCTCGATTGTTCCGTCGTTGTTGTAACAGGGGATGCCGACCAGGATGTCCGCCCGTTCGATCTCCTCCAGACGCTTGCCGGTATAGGTCCGCAAGGCCGAATTGAATTTCATGCCCGAGGTCTCCTCTCGTAACGGTGAAACGATAAGACTTCAGCCTGCGGCGGCCTTTCTGAAATAAAGGACGCCGTCCCCTGGCTGAAGGATTTCAAGGGCTTTGGAAACAGTTTAACGTAAATCAGGCGGTCAGTCCAGTTCGGGCTCGTAATCGGGCGGGAGAGCGGCCTCCATGCGCCGCAGATATTCCATCGTCTCCATGGCCGCCGCCTCGTCTATCTTGTGGATGGCGAAACCGGCGTGAATTATGACGTAGTCCCCCACGGCCACGTCTTCCAGCAGCAACAGGCTTATGGCTCGGCGGGTTCCGGCATGGTCGGCCATCCCCATGCCTTCCGGGCCGACTTCAAGTATGCGGGCGGGTACGGCTAAACACATCAGTTCGAGTCTCCTTGGCTATCGCGGTCACACCCAGCGACGACAATTCGTCCAGCACCAGCCGGCAGAGTTCCGGCAGCCGGCAGGCTACGCTGGGGCTCAGTTCCAGGCTCCACGTCTCGATATCCTCGGGTTCAACGCCGATAATAACCGTTTCGGGCACTTTGGCGATAAGCGGCAGCACTGACATTGTTTCCACGAAATCCACCTGATGCAGGCTGTCCTTGTAACGCGTCCGGTCCGTGATCTCTTCCCAGGGGAAGCGGAAAACATCGCCGGGGCTGCCTCCCAGCTTGACCGCGTCAACCACTATAAGGCGGTCGGCGCTTTCAATGACCCCCATCAGGGACAGACCCAGAACCCCGCCGTCGATGACTTCGACGTTCTCGGGGAAATCATACGTCTCATCGAGCTCCTGCGCAACCCTTACTCCAACACCCTCGTCTCTTGACAGGATGTTGCCGACACCCAGGACTATTATTTTCTTTGCCGAAGTTTTCATGAAGGTAAAAAACACGGGAGGCGGCCGGTCCGGGGACCGGCCCCTCCCCCGATTGTCTCCCTTTTCCGCCTAAACGGCCCGAACCTTGTGAACTTCGTTGCTCTCCGGATCAATGACATGCACGGCGCAGGCGATGCAGGGGTCAAAGGAATGAACCGTGCGCAGGACTTCGAGAGGCTTCTTCGGGTCGGCCACGGGCGTGCCGATCAGGGCCTCTTCCACCGGTCCGAGTTGCCCCTTGCCGCAGCGGGGTCCCAGGTTCCAGGTCGACGGGACCACCTGCTGGTAGTTCTCGATCTTGCCGTCCTTCATCCTGATCCAGTGGCCAAGGGAACCGCGAGGCACATCGGTCAGCCCCACGCCCATGGATTCGCCCTTGGGGTATTCCCAGGGAGTAAAGCTCTTGGTGTCGCCCTTCTTCAGGTTGGCCACCAGGTCCATAACCCATTGCTCGGCCTGTTCGGCGATGACCAGGCAATTGATGGCCCGGGCCGCCGTCCGTCCCAGAGTGGAGAAAAGGGCCGTGGCCGGCACGTCCAGGGTCTTGAGGACATAGTCCACGTATTTCTTGGTCTGTTCGTGTCCGGAAGCATAAGACACCAGGGTGCGGGCCAGGGGGCCGACTTCACAGGACCGCCCCTCGTAACGGGGGGCCTTGATCCAGGAATACTTGCCTTCGGCGTCCAACTGGCCGTTGGCGTCTAAACCGGCGAATTCCAGGGGCTCGGTCTTGCCCGTGTAGGGGTTCAGAGCCTCCTTGCCCTGGTACCAGGCGTGGGTGACGTCTTCCGTCACCTTGGCCGGATCGGCGGCCAGTGCCTTGAGCTGGCGGTCCTTGATCCAGCCCCTCGGCTGGAACAGGTTGCCGGGCTCGTCGGGACCTTTGCTGGGATCGGGAAACTCACCCCAGGCCATGAAATTCGTGCAGCCGCCGTAGGCGGCCCAGTCCTTATAAAAGGATGCCACGGCCAGAATGTCCGGTATGTACACGTTCTTGATGAATTCGATCTGTTCCCGGAGCATGAAAAGATACTGGGAAATACGGTCGGCGTTCAGGTAGTTGCCGCAGGTCACGCCGCCGGGGGTCGAACTTTGCAAGTGCGGGTTTTTGCCGCCGAAAACGGCGTGGAGCTGCGCGGCCTTGACCTGGTTGCGCAGCGCGTCCAGGTAGTGCTTGACCGCCATCAGGTTGGCTTCCGGCGGCAGTTTGTAAGCCGAGTGGCCCCAGTAGGCGTTGGCGAACGGGCCGAGCTGGCCGCTCTTGACGAAAGCCGCGACTTTGTCCTTGACCGCCGCGAAATCCTTGGCGCCCTGACCGGGGGCGTTGCTGACGGCGTTGGCCAGATCGGCTGTCTTCTTCGGGTCGGCGTCCAGGGCGCTGACTATGTCCACCCAGTCCAGGGCGTGCAGGTGATAGAAGTGCACCTGATGGTCGTGGATGTGCTGAGCCGCCATCATCAGGTTGCGGATGATGTCGGCGTTGGGCGGAACCTTGATCCCCAGGGCATCTTCCACGCACTTGACCGAAGAAGCCATGTGGACGTAAGTGCAGACTCCGCAACTGCGCTGCGTAATCAGGGGCGCGTCGCGGGGGTCGCGTCCCTTCAGTATTATTTCCAGACCGCGGAAAAGCATGCCGGAGCTCCAGGCGTTCTTGACTTTTCCGCCCTCAACTTCCACCTCTATCCGCAGATGTCCTTCGATTCGCGGTATCGGATCTATGGTAATGCGGTTACCCATACGTCATCCTCCATGGTGAGTTGGTCCAGTCAACTCCTTAGCTTTGCTTGAAGAACGGAGCCATCTCATCCCAGAAATTCGGCTCGCTGCAACCGATACAGGGATGACCGGCGTCAACCGGCCAACTGATGCCGTCATTGAACTTGGCCGTCGGACAATTGTTGTACGTGGACGGTCCCTTGCAGCCCACTTCAAACAGGCACCAGCCCTGCATCGTGCCTTCATCGCCGAAGACCTTGACGTAACGGCCTTCCTCGTAGTGGGCCCGACGCGGACAGTTTTCGTGAATGGTCTGCGAGTAAGCAAATGTCGGACGGCCTATCTCGTCCAACTCGGGCAGCTTGCCCAGGAGGAGAAAATGAACCACGGTGGCCACGAAGTTGACCGGATTGGGCGGACAGCCCGAGATGTTGACCGTGGTTATGCCCAGGGCGTCGCCGATCCCCTTGGCTTCCGTCGGGTTGGGTTTGGCGGCCTGGACCCCGCCGTAACAGGAACAAGTCCCGATACAGACCGTGGCCAGGGCGCTTGAGGTGACTTCCTTGGCGATGTCCATCATGGTCCGCCCGGCCACCCGGCCGTATACACCGTTGTTTTTGGTGGGTATGGCGCCCTCGATCACGCAGATGTAATTCCCCTTGTTCGCCTCCATGGATGCATGCAGGGCCTCCTCCGCCTGAAATCCGGCGGCGGCCATTATTGTTTCATGGTAATCCACGGAAAGGACGTCCAGAATCAATTCATCCGCCCAAGGATAGGTGCTTCTAAGGAATGCTTCCGAACAGCCGGTGCATTCGGCAAAGTGTAACCAGATGACCGGAGGCCTCTTCTTGGCGGTGACCGCTTCAGCGATCTTCGGCGCCATGGTCGGGGCCAGGCCAAGGGTTGTCGCCATCAACGTGCAGAACTTCATGAAGTCACGCCGGGACACCCCTTTGCTAATCAGCCTCGCGAAAACCTCTTCCTCAATCCCCATTTAACGCCTCCTTCTGCAAGACATTGCTTGGAAACCTCTATCGTTGCCAAACCTTCAAAAAAACATATAAAAAAAGACGTTGCCGCCAGCCCGGTACTCCACCCCAATACCCAGACGTTTCGAGGTGACCGCAGCCGCGCCCAGGTGTTACCACCCCCCTCGCAGTTGGCTATGATTTTTTTCGGATTTCTGATTATTGAAAGTCATTATACTCAAAAAAATTATTTTTGGAACAGAAAAGATTGTTTTGATATTGTTATAGGGCTAAATTTGTCCGAAGGATAATCAAGGGAAAGCCTTTTTTGTCGGCTCGCAATTAAGTTAATATCCCCGAAAAAAAACAATATACTGAAAAAAACAGGGGGCCGAATATGATAATCAGGCAACTCACCGTGGGCGAAATGGCTGTTTTCTGTTACATCCTGGGCTGCGAAAAAACAGGCCGCGCCCTGGTTGTCGATCCCGCCGGCCATGAAGAAAACGTTGTTGACGAAATAAACCGGACGGGGTTGACCCTGGATTATATTTTCAATAGCCACGGCCACCCGGACCACTCCTGCGGAAATGCCAAAATCAAGGAATTGACCGGAGCACGCATAGTCTTGCACCAGGCCGATGACGACCTGTTCAACTCCACGGAAGGGCAACAGATGGCCCGCGCCTGGGGCTTCCGCCCCTCGCCTCCGGCCGACATCCGCCTCGGCGGCGACACGATCCTGAGAGTGGGGGAACTGGATTTTCAGGTCCTGCACACCCCCGGACATACTCCGGGAGGGCTCTGTCTGCTGCACTCGGGCAACCTCTTCACCGGAGACACGCTATTTGTTGGCAGCGGGGGGCGAACGGACCTGCCCGGCGCCTCGCTCGATCAGCTTCTGCGCTCCATCTCGCGTCTTATGACCCTGCCCGACGAAACCATCGTCTGGCCGGGGCACGATTACGGAGACACGCCCACGTCCACCATCGGCCGGGAGAAGAAGACCAACGTTTACGTCACCGAGTTCGATCTGCTCAAATAGAGCAAGGGACGGGTCTGCGGGGCGGAGAGCTATAATTGCATTATGAGGCGGACACAGGAAAGGCCTTCGGCCAACCCCAATCGCCGGACAGGAGCTTAGCAATCATGATCGAAAACAAGAAAAGGCTTGTCGCCAGGGATGATGCCGTTCTGGTCATCATCGACATGCAGGAGAGACTGCTGCCGGTCATTCACGATCGCGACAAGATTCTGGGCAATACGGTAAAGCTGGCGCAATTCGCCAATATCCTGCACCTCCCCGTAATCGTGACCGAGCAGGAGAAGCTTGGCCCCACCGTGCCCCGGCTGCGGGACGAACTGGCCGGGGTGAAGACCTTCGGCAAAATAACCTTCGACTGTTTCGGCGAAGAAGCCTTCCGCGCCTCCCTCGGCCTTCTGGCCCGCAACACCCTCATACTCGCCGGCATCGAGACGCACATCTGCGTGGCTCAGACCGCTCTTGCGGCCCTGGACAGATACTCCGTTCAGATCGTGGCCGACGCCTGCGGTTCCCGTGATCCCTTCAACCGGGACGTCGCCCTGGAGCGTTTGCGCCAGGAAGGCGCAACGATCACCACCACGGAAATGGCCGTCTACGAACTTCTTCAGAAGGCCGGGACGCCGGAATTCAAGGCCGTCCTGCCTCTGGTCAAGTGAGACGTCTCCAGGCTGATATGGGGCAGCCGCTACGCATGAATTACCGACACCCTGACGGGCGGGACTTGATTTGCCTTCGGGCCTGTGTTAGCTATAATGGATTGATAAATCTGACACGTATTGGGGTGACACGGGCATGGCTGGCATAAATAAAGCGATTCTTGTCGGTAACTTGGGAAAAGATCCGGAAATTCGTTATTCGCCGAGCGGGACGGCCGTGGCCACTTTCAGCCTGGCCACCACGGAAAATGTTCCGAACAAGGACGGCGGCCGGGAAGAGCGCACGGAATGGCACCGCGTGGTGGCTTTCGGGCGGCTGGCGGAAATATGCGGCGAGTATCTGGCCAAGGGGCGTCAGGTCTATATCGAGGGCCGCATCCAGACTCGCGACTGGGAAGACCGGGACGGCAACAAGCGTTACACCACGGAAATCGTGGCTCAGACCATGCAGATGCTGGGCAGCCCGACCCAGGGCGGCGGCGCTTCGCGTTCCGGCGGCGGCTACGAACGCGGCGGCTCCCAAGCCCGCAACTCCGGCGGTTCGAAAGATGATTCGGGTGGGTACGGGGGACCGGCCGGGGACGACGATATCCCCTTCTGATAATCAGTCCGGTTTGGTTTCCTGTAATATCTGAAGGACTTCCGGAGAGTTGGAGTAATTTACCAGCGCCAGCTGGTAATCCAGCCAGGCCAGCCACTGGCGAACCCACTCCCGGTTGTACCATGAAGGATTGCCGGAATCCGACCCTGACTCCAGGTAACTGACCAGATCAAGGTATTCTTCCAGGCAGCCGGGGCAAAGGCGGAAGGTCGCGTTGGAGCCCGGCCGGGAGACAAGATGGGCGGTTTCACCTTTGCCGCCGCATTTCCCGCAGCTCATGGCGCACTGCTGACATCTGACCAAAGTCCTGAGGGACTCCAGCCTGTCCGCGTGATTCAGGTCTTCCTTGATTTTTTTCCGGTTGGAAAAATCTATGACTTCAGCCACGGAACCTCCTTAACAGCCTTCTGAAGAATAACTATACCATTAAAGAGGCCGAGATGAAACCGTTGCCGAACCGGAAATGAAGCAGCGCCCGGACGGGCCTGCTTCGCCCTAATGCCTTACCGCCACGTTGTATTCGTGAAATCCGTGCAGGCTGTTTTCCGAATCCCGTTCATCCTCATGGCGGCGTTCAAGGACCTGCCTGGCTCCCGCGATGCTGTACTTCTCATCCTTGAGCAGGGTCCTGATTTCAACCACCCGGCGCACCGCTTCGTCGTCATAGCGCCTCTGGCGGCCTCCGGTCCGGCGGGGCTGGATGAAGCTGCTGAATTCACTTTCCCAATAGCGCAAAGTATGGATGGGCACGCCGGTGATGTCGGAAACTTCTCCTATGGTCAGCCAGTCTTTTTTGATCATCATAACAGGAACACCTCCTGGGCATATTTACCTGACAAATTGAATAGCAACATTCGGGCCAGATTTTAGACGTCTGTAATATGCTGAAAATAAAGCATATAAATTGCTGCGGCATAGAAGAGCTGAAGAAAAGCTCCGGGAGACGGGCAAGATTTTCCAAGAAACCGGTTCAGATTTTCCTGGGCGCGGGTAAGGGCTTAATCTGTTGACGGCCGGATGGGGCCAAGGTAAAGCTGAATGCGGAGGCGCGGAAAGTGCGCTATCAACCGCAGTTATCCTAAGGAGAGTTGTTATGGCCATAGCTCAGGTGACCGTGGTCCCTTTGGGGACCGGGACAACCAGCGTCAGCCGGTACGTGGCCGAAGTGGCTGCCTGGCTGGAAAAAAACGGAATCAAATATCACCTCACACCCATGGGCACAGTTCTCGAGGGCGAAACCAGGGATTTGCTGGATATAGTTGCCCAGATGCACGAGCAGCCTTTCAGCATCGGCGCGGAAAGAGTCATGACCCTGGTCAACCTGGATGACCGGCGTGACAAAAAAAACACGGCTATGGGTAAAGTGGCTTCAGTCAAGGCCCGGTTGGAGTCGCGGGAGTCCTGAGTTTGGGGTTTTTCGAGAATATCGAAAAAGTATGTTGACAAGATGCCGAGGCCGAAGGTATAAGCCTTTAACAGAAAAGGTTAATACTATGAGAGTCACCATGTCGGCCACAGTCTATTATTACTATTATTATTACTACCGGGGGTGGACTGCGGCCTAGTGTGACAACGCTCATTTAATTTTGGTAAAGACGAAAAAGCGGAGTCCACACTCCGCTTTTTCTGTTCAGGGATGAGGTTTCCGGGATTCATCACAAGAAGAAAAAGGATGTGTGCAGCCATGAAAAGAACAATTTGCCTGATCGTTGTTTTTCTCCTCGCCATGGGCGGACTGAGCCTTTCCGTATCCCCGGCCTCGGCCGCCGGCCCGATAAGGCTGACCTACAGCAATTTTTTCCCTCCGACTCATGTGCAGAGCCAGCTGGCTGAAGAATGGTGCCGTGAAGTGGAAAAACGCACCGGCGGTCAGGTGGTGGTCGATTATTTCCCCGGCCAGACCCTGACCAAGGGCAATGTCTGCTACGACGGCGTCATTAACGGTATAAGCGATGTGGGCATGTCCTGCCTGGCTTACACGCGGGGCCGCTTTCCCGTCATGGAAGTGGTCGACCTGCCTCTGGGCTACCCCGACGGCGTGACCGCCACGGCGGTGGCCAATGAAGTTTTCCAGAAGCTGCAACCCGAGGAATTGGCCGAAACCAAGGTCATGTACCTGCATGCCCACGGCCCCGGCCTGCTGCATACCCGCAAAAAAGCGGTCCACACCCTGGAAGATCTGAAAGGACTGAAGATTCGTTCCACCGGCACCAGCGCGGCCGTGGTGGAGGCCCTGGGTGGAACCCCCGTGGCCCAGCCCATGCCCGAAACCTACCAGTTGCTTTCCAAGGGCGTGGTTGACGGCTCCATGTACCCCATTGAATCCAACAAGGGCTGGAAACTGGCCGAAGTCTGCGACTTTGTCACCATGAGCCGTCCGGCCGCCTATACGACCAGCTTTTTCGTGGTCATGAACAAAGGACGCTGGGATTCTCTGCCCGACGATGTCAAGAAGACCATCGAGGAGATCAACCGGGAATGGATCGTCAAGACCGGTCAGGCCTGGGACGCCATCGACAAGGAAGGCGAGGAGTTTCTGAAGTCCAAAGGAGGGCAGTTCGTCACCCTGACCGACGAGGAGTCGGCCCGCTGGGCCGAGGCCGTGAGACCTCTGCTGGACGGTTTTGTGGCCAAGAGCAACGAGAAGGGACTGCCCGGCGACATGGCCCTGAAAGTCGCCCTGGAAGCGGTGGGCGCTAAGAAGTAAAGCCGAGACTTCCCGGCCGGAGCGTGAAAACGGTTCAGCCGGGAAGACCTTTTATCGTGCAGCGCAGTCCGTCCGCGCTCCCGCGGAATAGATGCTTTGATAATTTCGAGGTGGCTCCGATGAACAAACTTGTCGCCGGCCTGGTCCGGCCCATGAAGTGGCTGGGCGGTTTCTGCATCGCCGGAATGATGTTTCTGCTTTGTGCGGATGTGGTCATGCGGGCCGTGGGGCGGCCCATCACCGGGGCGGTCGAAACGGTCGGCTTCCTGGCCACCGTGGCTATCGCCTGTTCTCTGCCCTACACCCACATGACCAGGGGGCATGTCGGCGTGGATATGCTCATGGCGCGGGTGCCCCGCAAAGTCCGCCACATGGTCGACTTCTGCACCGCCCTGCTGGCCCTGGCCCTCTTCTGCCTTATAGCCTGGAGGACTGTCCTCTATGCGAACAGCCTCAGGGCCAGCGGCGAGGTTTCCATGACTCTGGAGTTCCCGACCTATTTTCTTGTTTATTTCATCGGAGTGGCCTTCACCGTTCTGGCCCTGGCCGTTATCCTTGATATCGGCGCCGCCTGGCGGGAGGTGGTCCGCAAATGAGCCCCACTCTCATCGGATTGCTCGGCCTGGTTGTCCTGGTCCTCATGTTCTTCAGCCGCCTGCCCGTGGCTTACTGTATGGCCATTGTCGGATTTCTGGGGTTTTCCTTCATCGTCAATCCGGAGGCCGGACTGAATCTGCTGGCCAGGGATATTTACGACGTTTTCTCCTCATACGGCCTGACCGTGATACCGCTGTTCATTCTCATGGGGCAACTGGCCTTCAACGCCGGCATAAGCCGTAAACTCTACGATACGGCCTACCGCATGATGGGACACACGCCCGGCGGACTGGCCGTGGCTACCATCTGCGCCTGTTCGGCCTTCGGCGCTGTCTGCGGTTCTTCTCCGGCCACAGCCGCCACCATGGCCACTGTGGGGCTGCCGGAAATGAAGAGATACGGTTACTCCGACGAACTGGCCGCCGGATCGGTGGCTTCCGGAGGAAGCCTGGGCATGCTCATGCCCCCCAGCGTGGTCCTCATCGTCTACGGCATACTGACGGAACAGTCCATCGGGCGTCTCTTTATCGCCGCCATAATCCCGGCATTTGTCATCACCGCCCTCTTCATCGCCGCCATCCTTCTGGTCGCCTGGCGCTTTCCGGCCATGGGACCCTGCGGCCGCCGCTTCACCTGGAAGGAACGTTTTCTTTCCCTGCGTGACATGGGTGAAACCGTGGGCGTTTTCGCCCTGGTCATGGGCGGGCTTTTTCTGGGCTGGTTCACGCCCACGGAGGCCGGAGGCGTCGGCGCGTTCGGCATCCTGGCCGTTTCCGTGGTCCGCCGCCAGCTTTCCTGGGCCGGATTCGTCAAGTCCCTCAACGAAACTCTCCGTACTTCGGCCATGGTTATGCTGCTGGTGGCCGGAGCAGTCATCTTCGGCCATTTTCTGGCCGTGACCAGGATTCCTTTCGACGTGGCCGCCTGGGTGGCTCAGTTGTCGTTGCCCCCGTTCGCCATAATCGGTATGATAGTCTTCGTCTATCTCGTCGGCGGCTGTTTCATCGACGCCCTGGCCCTGATCATGCTGACCATACCGATCTTCTACCCCATCGTCACCGGCCTGGGGTACGACCCGATCTGGTTCGGCGTCATCATCGTCCTGGTGACCCAGATGGGTGTCATCACCCCGCCGGTGGGCATCAATGTCTACGTGGTCAGCGGTATCGCCCCGGATGTCCCCCTGGAGAAAATATTCCGGGGATCCATGCCTTTTCTCGGCGCCCTGGTGGCCGGCACGGCTGTCATGGTGGCTTTCCCGGCCGTGATTCTCTGGCTGCCTCAACTGATGTTCGCCAATTAGCGGCGTCCCCCGTAACGGCGCGACGGGAAAAATGAAGACGAAGAGAGGCGGAGGAAGATGAGCAAAGTCACGGTGGAAAAGCATGGAGACGTCGCCCTGCTGCGCATGACCAACGGCGTGCCCAATGCCATCAATCAGGAGTTGCTGGTTGATTTTCAAGAAGCATTGCAGATGATTACATCTGAATACCGGGCCATGGTCCTGGCCGGCAATCCCAAGTTTTTTTCCATGGGCCTGGACCTGCCTTACGTCCTGTCCCTGGACAGGGAAGGCATGGCCGGGTTCTATGAGAATTGGAACCAGATTGTCCTCGACCTGTATACCCTGCCCATCCCCACCGCCGCCGCCGTGGCCGGGCATGCCACCGCCGGCGGCGCCATCATGGCCATGGCCTGTGATTTCCGGATCATGGCCGCAGGCAAGACCAAGATAGGCGTCAACGAAGTCCTGATCGGACTCCCAACCCCCTACCTGGCCGACCTGATGCTGCGCCAGATCGTGGGCGACCGGGCGGCAACCAACATGATTTTTACCGGTAAATTCCTGTCTCCGGAAGAGGCCGGACAGATCGGGCTGGCCGACGAAGTCCATCAGGCTGAAGAGGTCGAAGCCAAGGCCCTGGAGAAAATGGCCGCGCTGGCCGCCCTGCGTCCCGGAGCCATGGCCGCTGTCAAGGCCACCCGTACTCAGTCGGTCAAATTGCTTTACGAAGAGCACGGCAGCCGGGTCAACCAAACCTGTCTGGACATCTGGCAGGACCCCAAAGTCCGCCGCCTTCTGGCTGTGGCTGCCGAGAGGTTCGCCTGATTCCGGCCGCCTGAAAATCACCGGCCTCAGATATCCGGCCGTCCCCGCCCGGCGCTTGCAGCAAGAGCCGGGCGGTTTTGTTTGTGTGTAACCGTGAAAAATCGCTCAAACAAAACCTGCAAAAATATTTGACAGGTTAATATGAGCGGCCTACTGTAATTCCCCGACAACACCACCAATTAATGGTTTTCGAAAAAGGAGAAGGGCAGTGACTCGCCAGTTCTATGTCGATGAATTGAAACCTTGGTTCTCAGCGGAAGCGGGTTGGCCGGAACAGGTGCCCAGAAATCCGGATCTGCCTAATATCACCCTGTATCAGATGATGGAGGAAACGGTCCGGAAAAACCCTCAGGACCCGGCCATGTGGTTTCTGGATTCCTGGATGAACTATGCCGAATTCAAGAAGAACGTCGACCTCCTGGGCTCGGCCCTGAGCCGCCTGGGGCTGGTCAAGGGCGACACCGTAGCCCTGATTCTCCCCAATTCCTTCCAGTACGTCGTTTCATATTACGCCTGCGCCCGGCAGGGCCTCATCGTCACCGGCGTAAATCCCACCTACAAGCCCGGTGAAGTCCTGCATCAGTTCCGCATTACCGGGGTCAAGGCGGTCATTGCCCTGGATTCCCTGTGCCAGGACCTGGTGCAGCCGGTGATTGAGGATTATCCTGTGGAGCCGGGCCGGATAATAACCACCAATATCGTTGATCTGGTCGCGATGTCCCCGCTGAAGAAATGGTTGGGCCGGTTCATGAAAAAGATCCCCTCCGGTCCGACCCCTCCGGGCAGCCTGAAGCTCCGGGAGCTGATGAGCGGTCCGGTCACTCCACCCGAGGCGGACCTCACGGCCGATGACACGGCCGTCTATATCATGACCGGCGGAACCACCGGCGTGCCCAAGGCCGCCATCCTGTCCCATTTCAATTGCGTCAGCAACGCCGTGCAGTGCGGGCACTGGCTGTTCTTCGGCGGGCCTGGCTGGTGCGACATGGGCGTCCTGCCTTTTTTCCATTCTTTCGCCATGAGCGTGGTCATGAACTGTTCGGTGCGCAAAGGCATGTGGATGATGCTTTTCCCCAAGCCGCCCAAGGTTGAGGAACTGCTCCGGACAATGAGCGAACTGGCGCCCGACCACAAGACCATATATCCAGGGGCGGAAGTCCTTTTCCAGCGCATTGCCGACTTTGCCGGAGTCGACAATTACCCGGTCAAGGAAAAGCTGTACGCCTGCATCTCCGGGGCCGGTCCCCTTCACGGCCCCGTTCAGGAGAAATTCGAAGCCAAGACCGGGGCCATCATCGTCGAAGGTTACGGCCTGTCCGAAGCCTCTCCCGTCTGCTCCGCCGGTCCCCTGACCGGTGTCCGCTCCAGCGGCTCCATCGGCCTGCCTTTCCCGGCCACGGAATGGAAGATTATGGACATGGAGGCCGGGCTCGAAGAGATGCCGCTGGGTGAAAACGGCGAGCTTTGGGTGGCCGGTCCCCAGGTCATGGTCGGCTACCTGAATCAGCCCGACGAAACGGCGGCCACCATCAAGGAGATGGACGGCAAGCGCTGGCTGGCCACCGGGGACATCGGCTACATGAACGAGCTGGGAAGGGTGGTTATCAACGACCGGAAAAAGCAGTTGATCAAGGTCCGGGGGTATTCCGTTTTCCCCAAGGAGATCGAGGAGCTTATAGGGCACCACCCCGGCGTTTCCGAAGTGGCTGTCTCCGGTCTGCCCGACAAGGAAATGGGCGAAGTCATCAAGGCCTGGGTTACTTTGGCTCCGGAATACCGGGGCAAATTGACGCCGGAGGAATTGCGGGATTGGTGCAAGCAGAACATGACCCACTACAAGGTGCCGCGCCTTCTGGAGTTCATCGAGGAAATACCCAAGACGGCCGTGGGCAAGGTCCTGCGGCGGCAGCTTCAGGAAGCCGACCCGGTTTTCCAGCGCTATCACGGTACTGAATAAGGAGACTGAGCTTCCCGTAAAAAGCGGCTCTCAGATATTTTTTGGCGGCGCCCTTTCGGATTTGGCCTGCTCAAGCGTTCGGCTCTGTGTTATGTTGTTGTACGAAGGGTGTCGTTAATTCGTAAAAAAATCTGATAATAACCGATAATTCGCATTTGCAGGAATGCGGTTGGAGGCTTTCGAGTTTATTTTACGAGGAGGCGCTATGAAATTTTTGACTTGTCTGCTGATGGTGCTGCTGTTTTGTTGCCCGTGCGCCGTGGCTGGCGCGGCCGACGAGGTCATTGGCAGCGTCAAGAACGTTTCCGGGCAGGGCTTCATTGTCAGGGCCGGGAACAATGTCCCGGCCACGGCCGGAGCCCATCTTTACGGGCAGGATATCCTGCTGACCGCCGAAGATGGTGCGATCGGCGTAATCCTTCGGGATGATTCCACTTTGTCCATAGGCCCGAACAGCCGGATCGAGCTGAGCGAATTCGCTTTTGATCCGGCCGCCGGCCGCATGTCCTTCATTACCAGGCTGACCAAGGGGACTGCGGCCTACCTTTCCGGCCTGATAGCCAAACTTTCCCCCAAATCGGTTCGTTTCGAGACCCCTCTGGCCATTGTGGGGGTCCGGGGGACCCGGTTTGTGGTCCGGGTGGAAGGGGACTGATTCCGGCTTAACAAAAGACCAAGGGGGCAAAGTGCAATGAAAATACTCAGGCTTTTCCTGCTGGGCCTTCTGGCGGCCTCGCTCTTGACCGGGTGCGGAGTCAAAAGAAACCTTTTCGTCCTGCTGCCAGACCAAGACGGCAAGGTCGGGGAAATCACGGTGAGCAGCCGAGGGGGAGAGCAGGTGCTTTCCCAGTCCGGACAGGCCACCGGCCTGGACGCCGCCGACCAGGCGCCCGCCAAGCCCGAGGCAATGGATAAAGAGAAAATTCAAGACCTTTTCGGGGCCGCCCTGGCCGCCTCGCCTGCCCCGCCTGTTCACTTCATGCTCTATTTCGAGAGCGGGACCGACCAATTGACGCAGCAATCGGCCACCATGATTCAAAGCATTATCGTCACCATTGGAGCCCGCAAATCCACCGACACCAGCGTCGTCGGACACACCGATACGGTGGGCAAGGCCGAGTTCAACCGCAGCCTTTCCCTGGAAAGGGCCAATGCCGTCGCTCAGATTCTCATTTCCAAGGGTGTGGACGCCGGCATACTCCAGATAACTTCCCACGGTGAAGAGAACCTGTTGGTCCGAACCCCGGACGAGACGCCGGAGCCCAAGAACCGCCGAGTGGAAGTTACAGTCCGCTGAAGATTCCGGACCTGGTTTTGCCACCATCTGAATTTCCTGCGGCAGCGGAGGCATTTTGGGTGTTGTCGATCGGATAAGGAAAGTATGGAGCGGATTCCGGAAGGGGCGGCCGCTTATTCCTGCCGCCGGTCTGCTTGTTTCCGGCCTGGCCTTGATCCTCTATGTCGGACAACCGGTTTCCCTCAGACAGCTTGACAATCAGGTCTACGACTTGCTCGTCAAATCAATTCCCAGGGCCACGCCTACCCAAATACCGGTCATTGTCGATCTGGACGAAGAAAGCCTGAACCGCTTCGGCCAGTGGCCATGGCCCCGAACGCGGGTCGCCAGCCTGGTGGAAAAAATCCGGCGCTATGGGGCCATGACCGTGGCCCTGGACATCATTTTCGCCGAAAAGGACCGCACTTCGCCGTCGGAGATTCAAGCCGTTCTCCGCAAGGAGATGGGTATTGCCGTGGAATTCCAGGGGCTGCCGGCGGCCCTGATGGACAATGACCGCATCCTGGCCAATGTCCTCAGCTCCGGTCCCTTTGTCCTGGGGTACAAGTTTTTTACCGAAGGCGGGCAAGGCCCGCTTGAAGACTGTCTGCTGCATCCGGTCAAGGCCGTTATCCTGAAATCGCCTGGGCTGGACGCGGAAACGCCGGGCCTGTTCGTGGCGCCCGATGTGATCTGCTGTCTTCGCCCTCTGGCCGAAGCGGTCAAACGGTCGGGCTTCCTGAACACCTCCCCGGACGTGGACGGGATACTGCGGCGTTCGCCCCTGGTGATGGAATACGCCGGTCAATATTACCCCAGTCTGGCCCTGGCCGCCCATTTCAACACCCTGGGCCTGGATCAGGTCGCCCTGAAAATGACGGGGGGCGGGCTGGAGGAAATCGTCTGGGGCAAGACCCATGTTCCGGTCGACGCCCGGGGCAGGCTTCTGCTCAACTACCGGGGGCCGGGCCGCACCTTCGCCTATTATTCGGCGGCCGACATCTTCGATGGCAGCATACCGCCAGGTGCCTTCAACAACAAAATAGTCCTGGTCGGTTCCACTGCCGGAGGGCTCAAGGACCGCATTGCCACGCCTTTTGACAATCTGTTTCCCGGAGTGGAAGTCCACGCCACCATTCTGGACAATCTGCTGCAACAGGACTTCCTGTCCCGCCCCCACTGGGCCAACGGACTGGAAGTCATGCTCATCATCATCACGGGTGTTCTTTCAGTCGTTCTCCTGACCTGGAGCCGTTCCGTCCTGAGTCTGCTGGTTCTCCTGACCGCGGCTTTCGGCCTCTGGATGGGGGCACGCTGGTCCCTCCGGGGAGGCGGTATGTACGTATCGCCGCTCATGCCCCTTATGACGCTGGCCGTCAATTTCACGGTTCTGACCTTATTGAAGTTCTGGCGCGAGGAAACCGAAAAACGTTTTTTCCATACAGCCTTCAGTCACTATGTTTCAGCCTCCGTGGTCCAGCAGATGGTCAAGGCCCCGGAAAAACTTTCGCTGAGCGGCGAAGAGAAAGAGGTCAGCATTCTGTTTTCCGACATCCGGGGCTTTACTTCCATCAGTGAGAATCTCCCGCCCGATCAGGTCAGCCGTCTGCTCAAGAGCTACTTTACGCCCATGACCAGACTGGTCATAGAGAACAGCGGCACGATGGACAAGTTCATCGGCGATGCCATAATGGCCTTCTGGAATGCCCCCCTGGACACTCCGAACCATCAAGACCTGGCCCTGAAGACCGCATTGGGCATGCTTCGAGAACTGGCTGTTCTCAATCCCCGCCTGCAAAAGGAATTCGGCGCGGAGATCAATATCGGCATAGGCCTTCATTGCGGCCGGGTCAGCGTGGGAAACATGGGGACAGAGGACCTTTTTGACTATACGATCATCGGGGACAGCGTCAACCTGGCTTCCCGGCTGGAAGGGCTGACCCGAATCTACGGACTGCCCCTGCTTTTGAGTGAATCCATAAGGCAGGCCTCCAGCGGGAATTTTGTTTTTCAGGAAATAGACAAGGTCCGGGTCAAAGGCAAGGAAACGCCGGTGACCATCTTCACTGCCTATGAAGCCGAAGCGGCCGCCGGTCTGCGGCCGGAAATGGACCGTTTCGAGTCCGCCCTGTCCCTGTACCGGGCCCGCCGGTTCGAAGAGGCTTATGAGGCTTTTGCCCGGCTGGCCGTAGGCCGCCACCAGTTGAAATTGTACCGCCTGTTCGAAGAACGAAGCCGGAGGCTCAGGGAAATGCCGCCCGGTGAAGAATGGGATTCTGTTTTCGACTACCCGTCCAAATGACTAGCGCTTGCGGAGGAGGTCCGGCATGCCTTACCTGGAAGTGAACAGCCTGCCTTTGTACTACGAAATCCACGGCTCCGGAGAAGACCTTGTCCTGCTCCACCACGGTTTCGGCAGTTCGAAGATCTGGCACGACATCATGCCCGCCCTGGTGGAAACCGGCTTCCGTGTGACCATGTTCGACCGGCGCGGATACGGAGGTTCGGAGCCTGGCCCTGAATTTGACCGGTACTTTACCCGCGAAGACTTCGCCTCGGCCTGTGTGTCGGAGATGGAAGAGGTTTTGGAAAAGCTGGCCATCCGCGAGTTTCACCTGATCGGCCAGTGCGAAGGCGGGGTCATAGCCTGTCACTTCGCCGCCGCCCATCCCGGGGCGGTCAGAAGTCTGGTGGCGGCCAGCGCCCAATGCTATTCCACCATGCCCATGCGTGAATTCAATATACTCAAGTTTCCCAAACCGTTCAGGGAGATGGACGAAGATTTCCGCCGGAAGATGGTCTACTGGCATGGCGAGGACAAGGCTGAATATCTTTTCGACCTTTTCCGCATCATCGGCGGCGCCTATGGTCACGGATGGTTTGACCTGCGGGAACAGCTCGCCGCCGTATCCTGCCCGGCCCTGGTCATCTACCCCGACCGCAGCGGGCTCTTCGACGTGGACCAGGGAGTGGCTTTTTACAAAAGCCTGCCGGATGGTGAGCTGGCGGTCATGCCGTCATGCGGCCACAACACTTATGACCAGAGACCGGAAGAATACCTGCGCCTGATCCGGGATTTCTACATCAGGCGGGGATTTCTATAATGAATTTCTGTAATGCCGGTGCGGGCGGCCTGAAAAAAGGCGCGTTTCCGGAGCGAGAAAAGCCGCCCGGAAATGCGCCGTTTCAAAGTTATATTTTTTTCAGGCTGATTCCGGCGGCCGACTTGCGCAGAGTAAAGGAATCGCCGACTTTGAATCCTGCTTCCTCAACAAATTCCTTGGGTATCACCAGGCTCCCGCGTTTGTTGACCTTGATTTCCCTATTGCTGCTCTTATCCACCGCGACACTCCGTTCCCGAACTATCTTGTGAGCCTTTCCCTTTTCCATCAAGGCGTCAAGATACAGGGCTTTGAGCTGAACCAGGGTCCGCAGGCCGAAATCCTGCATGATCTGTTTGGAAGTCACCCCTTTTTCCACGGCTTCAACCAACTTGTCGGTGTCGATTTTCAGTTTCTTCGGCATGTCCGCTCCTTTGCTCCCTGACTGCATTAGGTGTCGATTGTCGAAAGAGATCTGTGTGAAAACAATGTGATTATTCTGCCTGCATCCGGTTAGCCCTGTTCTCTTGGTGTTCCGCTGCCCCTGCGGATATTTTTATTGTCTGAACCCGTACAATAACTGCCGTGAGAATGGCGATTTTGATGATAAAAATAATAAGTAAAGTGACTTATTTTAATATAATAAAGACGATGCGCCTCTCAATTTAATAAACATGAGGACCGGGCATGTCAAGAGAAATTATTCACCAAACAGTAATTGAATTGTTCTTTCATGTAAAAATACTGCGGATAATTATAAAAAAACAATCCCCTAATCCGTGCCAAAGACAAGATATATGCAATGGAAAAACTCGCCGATCCAGCCTGAAGACGTAATGACGCGCCTTCGTGTTTTGTCTTCCTCCAGCCTGAATCTCCGGAGCGTCCAACACAGGCAAAGTGAAAATATAGGGACTGAAAACCTTTTGACTCATCACGCATATTGAGCCGGAGAAAAAAGGACTGGTTTTTCCGCGCCGCCTTATATATAGCTTCATTAAACAAGTCACAAGGTACGGACGGCTTTGGCGGGTACCGCCAAGAGAGATTTTTGCCCGGTGGAAACAGCTCATGGTTGACTCCCGCCGTCAAATCGAATAGAAATCACCCCTTGTCCGGGCCGCGCCCAAGGCAACCCGGCGGAATCGGAGTTGGTGGCATATGGAGTCGATTAGAAATATTTTCCGCATCGGCATGGGACCGTCCAGCAGCCACACCATGGCCCCCAGGCTTGCGGCAATTCTCTTTTCCGAACGAACGGAATCCTCTGCATCCTACAGGGTCCGGCTGTACGGCAGTCTGGCCCAGACCGGCCGTGGGCACCTGACTCACGAAGCCCTCCGGCAGGCCCTGGAGCCCAAAGACGTTGAAATAATAGAACTGGTCCATGAGGAACTGCCCCTGCATCCGAATGGAATGATATTCGAAGCCCTGGGCGAAGATGGTTCCGTAACGGATCAGTGGCGGGTTTACAGTGTCGGCGGGGGAGCCCTGATGGAAGGGGACGGTTCGGAGCTTCAGGCCGGAGGCGGAAAAATATACGCCTTTTCGTCAATGGCGGAGGTCCTGGGCTGGGCGGAGGACTCCGGACTGGCGCTCTGGGCGGCTGTGGAAAGACATGAAGGTCCAGGCATCTGGGACTACCTGAATCAGGTCTGGCGAACCATGATGGAAGCCTGCGAACGGGGCCTGGAAGCGGAAGGCGTCCTGCCCGGCATCCTGCGCCTGCGCCGAAAAGCCAGTTCTGTTTACCGGCAGGCCCGGAGGCTTAACGATCTGTCCCGGCGAACCGGCCTGCTGGCCTCCTATGCCCTGGCCGTGGCCGAAGAGAATGCGGCCGGCGGCATTGTGGTCACCGCTCCGACCTGCGGTTCCTGCGGAATCCTCCCCGCAGTCCTGAGGTATTTCCGGCAGCGGCACGAAGTGGAAGAAAAGGAAATTCTGCGCGCCCTGGCCACGGCCGGCCTGGTGGGCAACCTGGTCAAGCGGAACGCCTCCATCTCCGGGGCTGAAGTCGGATGTCAGGGGGAAGTGGGCACGGCCTGCGCCATGGCCGCCGCGGCAGCGGCCCAGCTCCTGGGCGGAACGCCTTATCAGATTGAATACGCGGCGGAGATGGGCCTGGAGCATCATCTTGGCCTGACCTGCGATCCGGTGGCCGGGCTGGTCCAGATACCCTGCATCGAGCGCAACGCCATGGCCGCGACACGGGCTCTGGACTGCGCGGAATATGCCATCCTGTCCGACGGGCGGCACCAGATATCCTTCGATCAGGTGGTGGAGACCATGAAGAGAACCGGTCACGATCTACCCGGCCTGTACCGGGAGACAGCCTCGGGCGGGCTGGCCCTGGCCTATTCCGAAAGCCACAAGAACGGAACGGACCAGAAACCGGAGCCGGTGTGATCCGGGGGAAAGCAAGGCGGGGGAGACTCCGCCTTGCAGACTGTTGAAAAACCTCTTTGTTGTCTTTATCAACCCGACCTATACCCCCAAAAGCCGATTTTCCGGTTTCCTCTTTCTTCGGCGAACATGGATGTTCGCCCCCCGGCGAAGGGCACGGATGCCCGTTCGACGGGTTAAAAAAGGCCGGGGGTTCCAAGGGGACGCGGCCGCTTGGGCGTCCCCTTGGTCTGGGCGGGAAAGATTGTCCGAAGTCGCCGCCGTTCGCGGCAGGGGCGAAGCACCCCGCCTGTATAGTTGCTCTCGGATCCTTCGTCTCTTTCAACGGCCTTTGGTGGGACTTTGTCAACAAACTCCAAGGCGGGGGAGACTCCGCCTTGATAGTTTCATATCAATAATTCCGGCCGGACTTCAGCGGGCAGCGTCTTTCGTCACGAACGAAGCCATTTAATTTTTTCTGACAATACAAAATGTTGTCTCGGCGGCCGTTGATCATGAACGGCCGTTTTTACTTGAGGTGACAATCGCTGTCAGCAGCCTTTGGGGTGCCTGTTCAGGAAATTGCTTGACAGTCAGCGCAAAGGTAATTACGTTATTACGTAACAACCTATCAAGGAGTGGAGCATGAATCCCGAATGGAAAAAACTCCCGGCTCTTGACAGAGAAGATTCCCGGCCTCTTCACGCGCAGCTTTTCGCCATACTCACCGATTTCATCCAGGAAAATCATATCTCCCCCGGAGCCCTCCTGCCCACGGAGATCGAGCTGATGCAGTGGTTCGGTCTGAGCCGCACCCCTGTCCGGCAGGCCATCCAGCAACTGGAAAATCGCGGACTGGTGCGCAAGATACAGGGGAAGGGAACGTTTGTTTGTGCTCCAAAACGGAAGAAGGTCGTCAGACTCTTCCGAAGTCTTGAGCCTAATCTGGCCGTGAACAATATTGTCCTGAACAGCGGGGAAAGCGTTACCCCCCAATGGGCGGTCGAGCTCGAATTTCCCTCCGGCGAAAGAGTCCACGTGCTGAAGAGACTCAAGGTCTTCGAAGACCGCCCCCTGGCCCTGGAGTTTCGCGTCCTGGCCCTCGATGCCGCTCGTTCCTTGAGTGAAAACGATTTCAAAACTCAAGCCGTGTTCGACTTTCTGGACCAGCATCCTGAATCGAGAATCCATCAGGTGCAGTACGGCATCACCAGCACTATGACCTCAAATGAGGAGGCGCGGGAGATGGGCGTTGAGCCGGGGATGCCGCTTCTGGTGCGTAGCGGTCTCTACTTAAACCAGATGGGGCGCCCGATCATGGCCGCCAAGGTCCTGTTTCTGGCGGAAAGAGTGGAGCTGCGGTACGAGTTTCACCGGGAAGACGAGAATTGGGGGACAGTGAAAATAATGTAGCCGGTCATGAGACCGGCTTTTTAATAACCTGAAGTGAACACCTGAAAGCAGGAAGCGATGGAAAACAGATACCTGGACGCCGACCTCCTGATTATCGGCGGCGGAAGCGCCGGATGCATGGCCGCCATCAGGGCTCTGGAGCTGAATCCGGACCTGAAGGTCGTCATCTTTGAAAAAGGGGACATCAAATACAGCGGTTCAATCGCCAGAGGCATGGACGCGCTGAACATCGTGGCCATTCCGAATTTTACCAGCCCGGAACTTTATGTCGAGGCCATAACCGAGGGTTGCCAAGGCGTGGTCGACGCCCCGACGAGTCATCTCATGGCCGCCCGTTCCTTTGACCTTCTCAAAAAACTTCAGAATTGGGGCGTCTACTTCCCCCTGGATGAAGCGGGAAATTTCCGGACGCTCAAATACCACGTCAAGGGTCATTTTCAGACGGCCATGGAAGAGCCCGACCTGAAGGTGATGATATCCCGCCGGGCCATTTCCATGGGCGCCCAGCCTGTGAACAGGGTCATGGGCGTGGAACTGCTCCTGGATGACGGCCGGGCAACCGGGGCCGTGGGGATGAATGTCCGGACAGGCGAACTGGTCATCTGCAAGGCCAAGGCGGTCATCATGTGCGCAGGCGGCCAGGCCCGTTTCTCTCTGCCCAACTCGGGCTACCTTTACGGAACCTTCGATTTTCCCGGCAACAGCGGCGACGGTTTCGCTATGGCTTTCGAGGCCGGGGCCTCACTGACCGGCATGGAATACACTCACCGCCCCATGCTTATCAAGGACGCCAATATGCCCCTGCTGGCCATCACCGTCACCAGAGGCGGCCGGGTGCTGGACATATTCAACAACATCCTGATGGAAAATGAAGTGGGCAATATGAAGGCCATGGAGGAGGCCTTCTACAAGGGCCACGGTCCCCTTCGAATTCAACTTAGCCACCTCAAGCCGGAAATGATCGACGAGATAGAGCACATCCTTTTCAGCACCGAGCGTCCGGTCCAGGAGCGTTTCTTCAAGGGCCGGGGCGTGGACTTCCGCAAACGGGACATCGAACTGTGGGCGACGGAGGCTCAGATCTGCGGCGGACACGGCATGGCCGGAGTTGTGGTCAATACCCGGACCGAGACCGGAGTTCCGGGATTGTATGCGGCTGGCGACGTGGCCTGCGTCCCCAAGCAGCACCTGACCGGCGCTTTTGTTTTCGGAGAAGTAGCGGCTGAAAGCGCCGTGGAATTCATCGCTTCCAGCGGCAAGGCCGCATTCGATTCGGACAGGGCGCGGAAGATCGAAAACGAACGGAACCGCCGCTTCGCCACCTCGGGGCGGGACATCGGCGTCGTGGACCTGGAATACAAGGTCCGCCGCTTCATCGGCGACTACCTGCTTTCACCCAAGAACGAACACAAGCTCAACCGCTGGCTGGAATGGTCCGAAATCTTTAAAAACGAAATCCACGACCAGGTCATGGTCCGCAACGGTCACGAACTCTCCAAGCTCTACGAAGTGGAAAACATCGTCAAGTGCGGCAATTTTTCCGCGATGGCTTCTCTGGCCAGAAAGGAAAGCCGTTGGGGGTATTCGCACCTGCGGACTGATTACCCGGAGAGAGACGACAGAAACTGGCTCAAGCACGTGGTCCTGGAACGCGGCGGGGCGTCCGGACAGATACTGGCCGGCACCCGGCCGGTGACAGGTCTGGACGGCAAGGAGGTGAGGTCATGATCTCGGACCTTAATATTCGCATCAACCGTGATCTCTGCATAGCCTGCGGCACCTGCGTGGACCGCTGCATCATGGACAACCTCCGCCTGAGCGTGGGACCCTGCCGCCAGAGTTGCCCTCTGCACATGAATTGCCAGGGCTACGTCAGACTTATCGCCCAGGGGCGTCCGGAAGACGCGGCCAGGGAATTGGCCGCCCAGACCCCTTTCGCCCCCATCCTGGGCCGCGTCTGCTCCCACCCCTGCGAGGACGCCTGTGAGCGCGGCCGGATCGACGGCGCGGTTCACATCCGGGCGCTGAAGAGGTTTTTGTCCGATAATTACCCGGAAAGTGAACCATCATCACCGGAAATACCGGCCGCTTCCGGCCGTCGAGTAGCCATTGTCGGTTCTGGTCCGGCCGGATTGTCCGCCGCTTACGAAACCAGGCTTCAGGGCCATGAAGTGACGGTCTTCGAGGCCGAAGCCCAACCCGGCGGCATGCTCCGCTACGGCATACCGGGCTTCAGGCTCCCCTTGGAAGAGGTGGACCGGACAATCGGCATGCTGACCCGGATGGAGGTTGTCTTCAAGACCAACCAGGCTCTGGGCGGAGATTTCTCTCTTGACGATCTGGAACGGGACTTCGACGCGGCGGTCCTGGCCATTGGCGCCTGGACCGGCCGGAAGCTGAACATCCCCGGTCATGACCTCGAAGGGGTCGTGCAGGGCCTGGACCTGCTGAAAAAGGCCAAGACCGGCGCACCGGTTCAAGTCGGACAATCGGTGCTGGTCATCGGCGGAGGGAATACCGCGGTGGACGCCGCTTTGACCTGCCGCAGGCTGGGGGCCGATAAGGTCGCCCTGGTCTGCCTGGAGTCCCGCCGGGAGATGCCCGCCTTCGAGGCCGAGCTGGAAGAGGCCCTGGAGGAAGGGATCACCATCCGCAACGGCTGGGGACCGCTCGGCCTGGCCCGCTCCGGCCAGGGAAGAATAGAGATCAGCCTGGCTCAGTGCCTGTATCTCTTTGATTCCGACGGCCGTTTCAATCCTTGCCTCGACAGTCAGAACAGGCTGACCCTGGAAGCGGACACGGTTGTTCTGGCCGTGGGACAGTCGGTCAATGTGGAAGGGTTGCCCGAAGAGCTTGTAGACAAGTCTTCCGGCCGTCTGGCCGCCGATGCCCTGACCTTGCAGAATGAAAAACGGGGCAAGGTCTTTGTCTGCGGCGATTGCCTGAGCGGACCGGGTTCGGTGGTCGAGGCACTGGCCTCGGGCCGGGAGGCCGCTTTCTCCGTGGAGCGCTTCCTTAAGGGCGAAGGTCTGCGCTGGGGCCGCGGCTTCTGGAACGGCCCGTATGTGAAAGAGTATGAAGCCGATCATTCACGCGCCGTAGGCGGCCCCAGGGGACGGCTGGAAAAGCTGCCGCCGGCCGAGCGAAAACTGAGCGTGGAAACCGAACAATGCCTGTCCCCGAAGGCGGCCGCACGGGAGGCCGAACGCTGCCTGAGCTGCGGCCGGGCGGCCGAGATCAACCGGACCTGCTGGTACTGTCTGCCATGTGAAATCGAATGTCCGGCCAAGGCCCTGGAAGTCAGGATGCCTTATCTGGTGCGCTGAGATATGGACGCCCCTCAGCCATATGGGGGGCGTCACATCGTCGATGGCTGCTTCAGTTGCTTTTTTTACAGATGGCGGGATCTCAATCGAGTGAACCGCGAACACAGGACAAAGACAATGGAGGTTGGCGTGAAAAGAAACACTTCCGCAAGCGGCAAAGGAACAATGCGTTGGCTGCTTAACAGTCTGGCCTTGGCGGCCCTGCTAGCCGCCGTCGCACTGGCGGCGCCTGGCCATGTTTCGGCGGCCGGCAACAATTCGGTAACCATGGGCATGTGGAGTTCACCTGGCAATTCCACTTTGCCTCACTTCTACCATCTGGGTTATGCCCGGGCGGTTTACCGCCTGGCCTTCAGCAGCCTCCTGGAGTGGGACGACAATCTGAACATAGTCCCCAGGATGGCCGAGTCCTTTGAAGTCTCCGAAGACGGCAAGACCTATCTTTTCAAGATCCGGCAGGACGCTCTCTGGCACGACGGTCAGCCCGTGACTTCCAAGGACGTCGAGTTCACCATCCTGTGCCTGACCGATCCGGACTATGCCTTCATGGACTTCAACCTGGTTTCCGGAATCTCCGGAGCCAAGGCCAGAAAAAAGGGCGAATCCAAGGACCTGCCGGGCTTCAGGATAATTGACGACAAGACTTTCGAAGTGCAGACCGACGGCGTTTTCGCCCCTCTGCTGGACGGCTTCACCGAACTGCACATCCTGCCTCATCACGTCCTGAAGGACATCGCGGTCAAGGATCTGGCCAAAAGCGAATTCGCCGCCAATCCGACCGTCGGCTGCGGTCCTTACCAGTTCGTCAAATACGCCACGGACCAGTATGTGGAATTTGTCCGGTTCGACAAATTCTTCCTGGGTGCGCCCAAGATAGAGCGGGCCTTCATCCGCATCGTCAGCCCGGATACGGCCATTGCCCAGTTGGAAAGAGGCGAGCTGGACCTGGTGCTGGGCGAAACTCTGGGCGATATCCCCAACATCGAAATCGCCCGCTTGCAGAAGGCTCAGAACCTGAACATCCAGACCGCCTCCAGCCCCTTTACCCAAGGCATGATGTTTAACTGCCAGAAGGAAGACCTCAAGAATCCCAAGGTGCGCCAGGCCTTTGCCCACGCCATAAACGCCAAAGGCGTCGTGGACAAGATTCTCGTCGGCGGCGGCATCGTCACGGCCATCCCCAGGGCCGCCGGTTATCCCTACTATCTCGAAGAACCCAAGCCGTACGAATACAATCCGGACAAGGCCCGCAAGATGCTCGAAGAGGCGGGCTGGAACAAGGAACGGGTTCTGCAACTGGCCGTACCCACGGGCAATAAGGAAAGAATGCAGTGGGCCACTGTCGCTCACCAGAACCTGACCGAAATCGGGATCAAGGCCGAACTGACCCAGTACGACATTGCTACCCTGATCAAGACGATGGCCAATGAACCCGAAAAAATCGACGCCTTTTTCATCGGCTACAAGAACTACATGGACCCGTATCTGTACTTCCAGCGCCGTTTCCACACGGAAAGCATTCCCGGAGGCAACCTGCAGCTCTATTCCAACCCCGAAGTGGACAAGGCCATCGATCACAGCGCGGCCATTCTGGACAAGGACGAGAGAATGAAGGACTACCGGTTTATCCAGGAGACCCTGTACAAAGAACTGCCCGTCATTCCCATGGTCTGTCCTACTTCGACCATCGCCGTCAACAAGCGGGTCCAGGGCGTCAAGAGCAGCATTCTGCCTCTGACCAGAAACATCCACGAGTGGGAGATTAAATAAACACCAGGCCAACGCCTCCAGATGCGGACGTTGGGGAGAATCGGAAATGAAAGCACTGACGGAATCATTGCTTGAAAGGCTGTCAAAAGCCGGAGTGGAATACGCCGACGTCCGCGTCGAAGAGAACGAAGGTACGACCATCCGGGTGGCCGGGGATGAACATCCCGAAATACAGGCCGCCCGGACGGCCGGGTACTCGGTCCGGGTACTGGACGGCGGAGCCTGGGGCTTCGCCGCCGGACAAAGGATCGACAGCGCCGGTTTGGATGAGGTTGTGGCTCGGGCCGTGGCAATGGCTCGGGCCACAGCCGCTTTTTCCCGCCGGAAAATCGAGCTGGCGCCCTCCGCAGTGGTCAGGGACCGTTGGGTCACTCCGGTAGTCAAGGACCCTTTTAAAGTAAGCCTGGAAGAAAAGATCGGCCTGCTGAAGTCCATCAACCGGGCTTTGCAGGGCAAATACGTCCACCTGACCGTGGCCGTGTACACTGAGTCCCGGCAGAAAAAGATTCTGGCCACCAGCGAAGGTTCCTTCATAGAGCAGGACCTGACCGAATGCGGCGGCGGCCTCGGCGTCTTTGCCACGGACGGTCACGACGTCCAGAGACGGACTTACCCGGCCATGGACTTCGGCGACATCGGCAGCAGCGGCTTCGAATACTTCGAGAACCTGAACCTGGTCGGAGAAGCGCCCCGGCTGGCCGAGGAGGCCGAAAGGCTGCTGTTCGCCAAGCCCTGCCCCAGGAAGACCACCACGGTGGTCATCGCGCCCCGGCACATGCTCCTTCAGATACATGAAAGCGCGGGGCATGCCCTGGAACTCGACCGGGCATATAATTATGAAAAAACCCTTTCCGGTGGCACATTCCTCGACCCCAAGGGCCTGGGCAGCTACAGATACGGCTCCGATCTGGTCAATATCACCGCCGACGCCACCTTTCCCACCGGCCGTGGCACCTTCGGCTACGACGACGAAGGCATCCCCGCCCAGCGGGTCCCCATGATCGAGAACGGAATTCTGGTGAACTACCTTTCATCGCGGGAGACGGCCAGCCGCATCGGCCGGCCCAGCACCGGAGCGGCCAGGGCGGACGCCTGGAACCATGTTCCTCTGGTCCGGATGACCAATATCAATCTTGAACCCGGAACAACCAGCCTGGAACAGCTCATCGGCGAAGTGGATGACGGCATCTTTCTGGACACGCCCAAGATGTGGAGCATCGACAGCCTGCGGCTCAATTTCCAGTTCGGGACCGAACTGGGCCGTGAGATCAGAAATGGGAAACTGGGCGACTATATCAAGAACCCGACCTATTCTGGCATAACCCCCTGCTTCTGGGCTGGTTGCGACGCTGTCGGCGACCGGGACACCTGGAAGATGACCGGCATTGGCAGTTGCGGCAAAGGCGAACCGCTTCAGTTCGGTGTCCGTATCGGGCATGGCGCGCCGGTAACCAGATTCAGAAACGTCCAGATAGGGGTTTAGGTGACTCACCATGGATCACGATAAAATTCTTGCTCAACTGGCCGGGGCCTGCCCTTCCAAGCCGGGCGTACAGACCGAGCTTTCAGCGGAAAGGGTCCTTTACGACGTCACCAAGTTCAACGGGGAAGGCATCTTTCAGAACCTCTCCGAAGACCGTTTCCGGGTCAAGGCGCGGGTGGTCAAGGAGGGCCGTCTGAGCGAGGCCTCGGCTGAAGGTATCCTGGAGGACATCATCGGCCCTGTCCTTAAGCAGGCTGAGGAAACAGCCGTTTTCGGCCGGGAAGTGCCCGCCGGTTACCGCTTTCCTGAGCCCGAGCCTCTGCCCAGGGTGGAAACCTTCTTTGAGAGCACCTCCGGGATGTCTCCTCTGGCCAGGGCCGAACAGATCAGAGACGCCGTAGCCGCGGCCGAAGAGCCGGGCGTGGAGATAAGCGGCTCCCTTCATCTTTTACGGTCGGACAGATTTCTGGCCAACACCTCCGGCATCCGGGTTGCGCAAAAGGCCACGGAAGCCAACCTGAATTTCGTGGCCGAATCAGACTCCAGCCGCGGCTACTCCGGCCAGGCCTGCCGGAACGTCGATGAGCTGGACATCGCCGGACTGGCCCGCGAGGCCGGACGCCGTTGCGCCGAGGCCCGGAATCCCCGTGAACTGCCTCCCGGCGATTATGAGACAGTGTTTCTGCCCAATGCCCTGGCCGACCTGACCCCTTTCCTGGGCATGCTGGTCTTCAGCGCCCTATCCGAGCAGGAGGGCCGGAGTTGCATTTCCGGCCGGCTTGGCCAGCAGGTGGTGTCCCCACTGGTGAACATCTGGGACGATGCCACCGATTCCAGAGGACTGGCGGAGGCCTTTGACGCCGAAGGGGTCCCCAAGCGCAGGATGGAACTGATAAGGGCCGGAGCGCCCCTGGGTTTCGCCCACGACTCCCTGACCGCCGCCCGAACAGGAACCGCCTCCACTGGACATGCCTTCCCGGCCACCAAGGTCGTTTATGGCCCGATCACGGCCAATCTTTTCATGGGACCTGGTGAAAAAAGCCTGGATGAGCTGATTTCAGAGGTGAAGCGGGGCGTTCTGATTACCAAACTGCACTATGTCCGCTGCCTCGACGCCAAAACCACCCGCGTCGGCGGCGTAACGGCCGGCGGAACCTTTTTCATCGACAACGGCCGGATCGCTCAGGCCTTGCCCCAACTGAGATTCTCGGTCAGCATCATGGAACTGCTTGGCCGGGTCAACGGCGTGGGCCGGGAACTGCTGACCACCCGCAGGCAGACCCAGGGGCCTGGTCCTATTTCCATTTATCCCAGCGCCTTCACCCTGCCCGCCATAAGGGTCGAGTCCTTCGGGCTGAGCAAGGCGGATTGAGGCTCACCAGATGAAGACTTTCATACTGCGCCGAATCCTGATCGCCATTCCGGTCATTCTGCTGGTGACCATGATCATGTACCTGATCATCAATCTGGCACCGGGCGACCCGGTGGACATGATGATCGGCCAGCAAGGCCTTTCGCCCCAGGAAGTGGAACTCATCAGGGCCGATCTCGGGCTGAACAAGCCCATCTATGTCCGGTACGTGAAATGGCTCGGACAGTTGCTTCACGGCAACATGGGCTTCTCCTACCTGGATCATCAGCCGGTCATCGACCGCATCGCCGAACGCCTGGCCCCCACTTTCAGCCTGATGATCTTCGTCATCGTCGTCTCCTACGCGCTGGCCGTGCCCATCGGAGTCATTTCCGCCGTCCGCCAGTACTCCTGGGTGGACTATCTGGCCACGGCCGTGGCCTTCTTCGGCATCTCGTTCCCCAACTTTTTCGCCGGGCTGGTGGGCATCTACGTATTTTCGCTCAAGCTGAACCTGCTGCCCACGGGCGGATTGTCCACCATCGGAGAGGCCTTTTCACTGGGAGACCGGTTTTACCATCTGCTCTTGCCAGGGCTGGTGCTGGCCGTCCGCGAGGTCGGGGTGCTGGTCCGGTACACCCGCTCCAGCATGCTGGATGTGATCCGCCAGGACTACGTCAGAACGGCCCGGGCCAGCGGCCTGGCCGAAACCTCGGTCATACTCAAGCACGCTCTCCGGAACGCCCTGCTGCCCCTGATCACCATGCTCGGCCTGGCCATTCCCAGGCTTTTCGCCGGGGTGGTCATCATTGAACAGATATTCCAGTGGCCGGGGATGGGGCGTCTGGCGATAGAAGCCATTCTGGGCCGCGACTATCCCGTTCTGATGGGCCTGACCCTCTGCACAGCCTTAATGGTTCTGTTCGGGAATCTGCTGGCCGACGTTCTTTACGGCGTGGCCGATCCCCGCATCAGACTGGCAGGAAAACACTGATGAATGTTGCACTGACAGACTCACAGACATCCCTGGCCCCGAGAAGGTCTTTTGCGGGCATGGCCTGGCGGAGGTTCCTCCGGCACAAGCTGGCCGTCATCGGGGCGGTGACCATTAGCCTGATTGTTCTCATGGCCCTGTTCGCCCCGCTGATAGCCCCTTACGACCCCAACCACGTCGACATAATGCTGGCCCGGGAAGGTCCGTCGCCGGATCATCTTTTCGGCCTGGATGTGGTCGGCCGGGACATACTCAGCCGGATGATCTACGGCACCCGCGTCTCCCTGAGCGTGGGCCTGGTGGCCGTGTCGATTTATGTGGTCATCGGCCTGATTCTCGGGGCCATGGCCGGGTATTTCGGCGGCTGGGTCGATATGATTATCAGCCGCCTGGTCGATGCCGTTCTTTCCTTCCCTGTCCTGATGCTCATTCTGGTCATCGTCGGCGCTTTGGGGCCGAGCATTTTCAACATAATGCTGGTTCTGGGGCTGCTCGGCTGGCCGGAGGTGGCCCGGATCGTCCGAGGCCAGACCCTGGCGGTCCGGGAGGAGCTGTACGTCACCGCCAGCGAGGCCGCCGGGGCGGGGGCCAAACGGATCATCATCAAGGACATTCTGCCCAATATCATGAGTCCGATTATCGTCAACGCCACTTTTGGCGTGGCGCGGGCCATTCTGATGGAGGCGGGGCTGAGCTTCCTGGGGATGGGGGTTCAGCCGCCCACGGCCAGTTGGGGCAACATGCTCACCGACGCCCAGTCGCTGTCGACCCTGGAATCCATGCCGTGGATGTGGGTGCCGCCGGGAATGATGATCTTCATCGCCACCGTGGCCATAAACTTCGTAGGAGACGGGTTGCGTGACGCCTTGGACCCGAAGATGAACTGATGACCAGAGAAAACGAAAAGAACGACCCGCTATTGGTTATTCGTGGCCTGACCACTGTCTTCAAGACGGATCTCGGATTCGTCAGGGCCGTGGACGGGCTGGATTTGAAGGCTTACCGGGGGGAAACCCTGGGCGTTGTCGGCGAGTCAGGTTGTGGAAAAAGCACGGTCGGCATGTCGATCATGGGGCTTATTCCCAATCCTCCGGGAAAAATCGCCGGGGGGGAGATCGTTTTCGAGGGAACCGATCTGACGCGGCTCAGCAACAAGGAGATGCGCCGGGTCAGGGGCAACAAGATATCCATGATCTTTCAGGAGCCCATGACTTCCCTGAATCCGGTGCTCAAGGTTGGAGACCTGATGTCTGAGGTCATAAGCCTTCATCAGAACATTTCCAGGGGAGAAGCCCGGGAAAAGAGCGTCGAGGCCCTGCGGATGGTGGGCATACCTTCTCCGGCGATACGGGTCAATGATTACCCTCACGAGATGAGCGGCGGGATGAGGCAGAGGGTGATGATCGCCCTGGCCATTTCCTGCAATCCCAGCCTCCTGATCGCCGACGAACCCACCACGGCCCTGGATGTGACCATACAGGCCCAGATACTTAGGCTTCTGAACCAGATCAAGGAAATGACCGGCACGGCCATCATCCTGGTGACTCACGACCTGGGGGTGATAGCCGAAAATACCCAGCAGGTGGCCGTCATGTACGCCGGGAAGATGGTCGAGTACGCCGAGACCGGCAGCCTTTTCGACGAACCGCTTCACCCGTACACCAACGGTTTGTTGTTGGCTGTCCCGCGGCTGGGTTCAAAGGAAAGGGAAAAACGCCGTTTGAACGTGATACCGGGCGCGGTGCCCAATCTGCTGAATCTGCCTGTCGGATGCCGTTTCGCCGAACGCTGTGAAGACGTGATGGAAAAGTGCCGGGCAGCCGAACCGGATCTGGTTGACCTGGGCGGAAATCACCTGGTCCGGTGCTGGAAGTATGGCCGATGAAAGACAATATTGTTGAATGCAGGAATCTGAAGAAATACTTCCCTCTGCGAAAGGGAGTATTTTCAAGGGTATACGCTCACGTCAAGGCGGTTGACGGCGTAGACCTGTCGGTCAGGAAGGGGGAGACCCTGGGCCTGGTGGGCGAGAGCGGCTGCGGCAAGAGCACTCTGGGCCGGGTCATTCTTTGCCTGGACGAAGCGACCCAGGGTGAGATAAGCTTTCAGGGTCAACTTGTCACCGGGAAGAACAGGCATCGGCTGAAACAACTGCGCCGGGAGATGCAGATTGTTTTTCAGGATCCCTATTCTTCGCTAAACCCCCGGCAGACCATCGGGACGACCATCGGGGAGCCTTTTCTGATCCACGGATGCGGCACCAGGGGAGAAATGACCGAAAGGGTTCAACAACTCCTCAAGCTGGTCGGGATTCCGTCCAACTGCATCGACCGCTACCCTCACGAATTCAGCGGCGGCCAGAGGCAGCGTATCGGCATAGCCCGGGCCCTGATCCTCAACCCTAAATTCATTATCTGCGACGAGGCCGTTTCCGCCCTGGACGTCTCGGTCCAGGCCCAGGTCATCAACCTCCTGGAAGACCTGCAGAAAGAATACGATCTGACCTACCTGTTCATTTCCCATGACCTGAGTGTGGTCGAGCATATCAGCGACAGGGTGGCCGTGATGTACCTGGGCCGCATCGTGGAACTGGCCGACAGCCGCGGCCTGTACGCCAATCCCCGGCATCCTTACACCGAAGCCCTGATGGCGGCCTGCCCCGTGCCGGACCCGCACCTGAAAAGGGAAAAGATCATCCTGCAGGGCGATGTGCCCAGCCCCGTCTCGCCCCCTCCCGGCTGCCATTTCCAGACCCGTTGTCCAAGGGTCATGGATATCTGCCGGAACGAGACGCCGGGCCTGAAAGAAGTGTCCGGCGGCCATTTGGTTCGCTGTTTTCTTTACGCTTAACAGCAAGAAAAGAATCAAAAAGGCCGGATCGTCTCAACAAAAGAAAGAACCTTGGAACCTGATGAAAATGCGGAGGTAATATAAATGGAAAAAATGAAGGCCCTGGTCAAGTCCAAACCGGGAAGAGGCTTGCAGCTTGAGGAAGTCCCGGTCCCGGAGCCGGGCATCAACGATCTCCTGATAAAAATACGCAAGACAGGGGTCTGCGGCACCGACCTGCATATATACCAGTGGGACCACTGGGCCCAGAAACACATTCATCCGCCCCTGGTGGTCGGGCATGAGTTTGCCGGTACGGTCGTGGCCGTGGGCCGGAATGTCACCGGCTTCAGCGTCGGCGACGTAGTCAGCGGCGAAGGCCACCTGGTCTGCGGCCTCTGCCGTAACTGTCTCTCCGGAAGAAGACATCTCTGCTCCAACACGTCGTCGGTAGGCGTGGACCGGACCGGGGCCTTTGCCGAATACCTCTGCATCCCGGCGGTCAACGGCTGGCACGCCCACCCGGCCCTGACCCTGGATCAGCTCTCCATCTTCGATCCGCTGGGCAACGCTACTCACACCGCCCTGTCGTTCAATCTGGTCGGAGAAGACATCCTGATTACCGGGGCCGGTCCCATCGGCTGCATGGCCACGGCCATTGTCCGTCACGCCGGAGCCCGTTTCGTGGTGGTCACCGACCTGAATCCCTTCCGCCGCAACCTGGCCAAGACCATGGGCGCGGATCTGGTTCTCGACCCCAGCACCGAAGACCTCAAGGAAGCCCAGAAGAAACTCGGCATGACCGGAGGCTTTGACGTCGGTCTGGAGATGTCGGGATCGCCCAAGGCCTTTCAGTCCATGCTGTCCAACATGTTCCACGGCGGCCGCATAGCCCTGTTGGGGATGATGCCGCCGGACACCCAGATAGACTGGGACCAGGTAATCACCAAGGGCCTGATGATAAAGGGTATTTACGGGCGTGAAATGTTCGCCACCTGGTACAAGATGAGCGCCATGCTGGTCAGCGGTCTGGACATCAGCCCGGTCATAACCCACCGCTTTTCCTATGAAGACTATGAAGAAGCCTTTGCGGCAGGTCTTTCCGGCGACTGCGGCAAGATCATTCTGGAGTGGGCATAAACCCGGATATCCGGGGACTGCCCCATGGGGAGGAACCATGTTTGGCAAGATGAAATCCTTTTTGGAGAATGAACTGGCGGAGATCAGGGCCGCCGGTCTTCACAAGGGTGAGCGCCTTATCGCCGGCCGCCAGGGAGCCAGGATCAGGCTGGCCGACGGCCGGGAAGTCCTCAACCTTTGCGCCAATAATTATCTGGGACTGGCCGGACGGCAGGAGATGGTCGAGGCGGCCAAGCGCGGGCTGGATGAATGGGGGTACGGCCTCTCATCTGTGCGCTTCATCTGCGGCACACAAAGCCTGCACCGCACTCTGGAAGGGCGCCTGGCCGGTTTCTTCGGCACAGACGACGCCATCCTCTATTCGTCCTGCTTCGACGCCAACGGCGGCTTGTTCGAAACCCTGTTCGGGGCCGAGGACGCGATCATCAGCGACGAGCTGAACCACGCCAGCATCATTGACGGTATCCGGCTCTGCCGGGCTCAGCGCTACCGCTACCGCAACAACGACATGGCCGAACTCGAAGCCCGGCTCAAAGAAGCCTCCACTGCCAGGTTCCGCCTGATAGCCACCGACGGCGTCTTTTCCATGGACGGCACCGTGGCCAATCTCTCCGCGATCTGCGATCTGGCCGAGAAATACGACGCCCTGGTCATGGTGGACGATTCCCACGCCACCGGCGTCCTGGGACGCACCGGCCGGGGCACGCCCGAGCACTTTGGAGTCATGGACCGGGTGGACATTCTGACCGGGACCCTGGGTAAGGCCCTCGGCGGGGCCTCCGGAGGATATACCACCGGCCGCCAGGCGGTTATCGACATTCTCCGGCAACGTTCCCGGCCCTACCTGTTTTCCAATACATTGGCCCCGAGTATCGCCTCCGCTTCCCTCACGGCCCTGGACATGATTTCCGCTTCGGGGGACCTTGTCGGGCGCCTACAGTCCAACGCCTTGTTTTTCCGCGAAAAGATGACGCAGGCCGGTTTCAGTATCACCCCCGGCGAGCATCCCATCGTCCCGATAATGCTGGGCGAGGCCAAGCTGGCCATGGAAATGGCCGACCGTATGCTGGAAGAAGGAGTCTATGTCATAGGCTTCTCTTACCCTGTGGTCCCCAAGGGCAAGGCCAGAATCAGGACCCAGGTTTCGGCGGCCCTTTCGCCGGATGACCTTGGTTTTGCGGTGGAGAAATTTACCAAGGTCGGACGGGACCTGATGATTGTCTGAAAGAATCGGACGCGGGCCTGTCTTTGAAGGCAGGCCCGCAGCCCTACCGGCCGTCCTTTTTCCTTGAGCCGGCCTCGATTCGGGAAAAATTGCCGTGATGCTGCCGAAACGGCGTAAAAAAGGCCCGGTGATCGAAAACATATGAAACGCCATGGCAATTTGGTAAGTTAAAAATAATAACACGGCAATGTGACTGAATTTGACTCATATGGGCGGCTTCGGAAAGGTCCGGGAGAAAGGACGATTGCCATGGGTGAAGGGAAAAAGCCGGCGGCGGGCAGCCGGAAGGGGGCCGACCCCGGCCCGATCTACTATAAGCTTCAACTGGAATTGCAACGGAAGATCGAAACCGGGGCCTGGGGGCCGGGCCATGTGATTCCTCCGGAAAGAGAAATCGCCGAGGATTATGACTTCAGCCTCGGGACGGTGCGCAAAGCCATTCTGAATCTGGTCAACGAAGGACTTTTATACCGGGTTCAGGGCAAGGGGACCATGGTGGCCGGAACCACCATGATGCGCGAAACGCTGCTGTATTACCGGTTTCAGAGAGACTTCCAATTGAAGGAAGCCGCTCTGAAGATTGAGATGCTGAGCCTGGAGACCATTCCGGGAGACGAGAGAATAAACCGCTTGCTGAAGGTGCGTCCAGACGAGGAACTGTACCTGCTCAGACGCCGCTTCTCTTCCCTGGGCCGCCCCGTAATCTACTCAACATCCTATCTGCCCAAGCAGCTTCTGGCCGGTCTGGACGGCGTTTCACGAAGTGTTTTCGAAAAAATACCTCTTTACCTGACCATTGAGGACAGGTTCGGCATCCCTACCGTCTCCAACAAGGAACTCATTGGTTCCGAAGGGGCCTCTCCGGAAGTGGCCGGGATTCTTGATGTTCCTCCCGGAACCGCCACGCTGGTCATCGAGATGCTCTCCATGGGCCATAAAAAAAGACCCTACGAATACCGGGTGGCTTACTGCCTGACGGATCGGGGAAGGCTGGTCCGCGAATACTGAGTTCCGCCTCCGAGGCCGTTGGGCCAATAAAACAGTCCGCCGGTTGAAACGTCAAAGCCGTCGCGGCAGCCTCAAAACGGATATTGCGCACTTTCTTGTCAGCCCGCGTTCAAGTTGAAACGGGTTCTGTCCGATAAGCCTAGTAAAGAGGACAAGATAAGGAAGGTGCTCCATGCGTCTGGACGCTGAACAGATCACCGCCATCGCTCAAGCGCAACCGCTGGTGAGCCGGACCGCGCCCAATTTCCGCAACAAAAAGGACCGGAAAGCGGCCAAGCATCTGCATGGGGAAAAAACGGAACGGCGGGAAAACGACCGCCCCGGAAGCGAGTCCAGCGGGCGGGAACTGGACACCTATATTTAGCTAGATGAATCGGCCACCCGCCGGGCCGTGAAATACTTGTCCCGGTAATAACTGTTGTCCAGCCTCTGTATCTCCACTTTTTTGCCGGAACTCGGCGCATGAACAAACTTGCCGTCGCCGATGAAAATGCCCACGTGGTAATTTCCGTACCAGCTTATCTTGAAAAAGACCAGGTCGCCGGGTTTCAGGCGGCTTCTGGAGACCGGCTTTCCGAAGCCCATCTGTTTCTTGGCTTCGCGAGGCAGCTTATACCCGTAATGGGCGAAGACGTAGGAAGTCAAGCCGCTGCAATCGAAACCCTTAGGGCTGGCTCCGCCGTAACGGTAAGGCGTTCCGATGTAAGATTTGGCCTTCCCGGCGATGCGTTCGCCCAGCGTCCGGGGCTGGGTTTCAGGGGTGCTGGCCGATGACCCGGGTCTGGCGGTCTGAGGGGTCTTGCGGATGGTGACGCGGCCGCAGGCGGCCAACTGAAGCAGGATGAACAGCAGTGTAAAAAGCAGGAGCGGCAGCCGTAACGCGGCTATTTTCCGGAAAGAAAAATTCATCAGCGGAGGCGGTTTGCCGTCGCCCCCGGCCGGAGCAGGCTGCAGTATTTTGTCCTTAATTTCGGCCATATTGTTGACTGTTAAAATACCTTGGCGACAATTGAGTATAATTTTAGCAAACTAAATATAAGTTTGCAACTTTCTACTCGTTTTGTCTGAAATCAGGGCCAAGTCGCCAGGCCGATACCCCAACAGGCGGCGGAGAAGCAAAACCTGCTTTACCTTAAGCGTCTGACCGTTTAATCTGTTTTATAGAGACGTGTGCCGGGGCCTGCCGATGTCCGCGGGTTCCCCGATTTTTCAGCTTTCCTCTTCCAGGCGGCTGTCCGGGCGAAGACCGGGAGGTCGCAGCAGAGGTGAATACTATGTACAGACAGGTCAATCCGGCTTTCTGGCCCGTGGCGCTTCTTGTGCTGGCCTTTTTTCTGGCCAGTTGCCAGGCCGCCGAAGTCCGGCCTCCCCAGCCTCTGGCTCCGGTCAAAGTGACCGCCGAGGACCAGGGGCGGACTTTCAAGGCCGTTGTCGGACAGACGGTGACCATCAACCTGGAAGGCAATCCTTCCACCGGCTATGACTGGCATTTCACCAGCTTGGACGAGACCATGCTGGAACTCATCACCCGCACGGCCGACCCGTTGTTCCCTGGCCGCACGGGAAGTCCGGCCCGGATGCTGATTCACCTGAAAGCCCTGCGTGCCGGGACGACCACCGTCAAGATGGCCTATTTCCGGGCCTGGGAAGGACCGCAAAAAGCCGAGAACTTTTTCGAGTTCACTGTGCAGATTGACTGAAAACCTGCTTTTGCGCATGATTACGGATGACCACGGGCGGGGAACCTCGCAGGTTTGCCGTCTGAAACAAAACGAGAAAAGGATATTTCTTTCATGACGAGGCGATTCCTGTTTGTCTGCCTGACGGCCGTGCTGGCGGCCGTCCTCTTGCTGTCTGTTGCGCCGGTTTCGGCCGGAACCCCGAAAATACCTTTTGCTGCCGATGACACTATTGAAGAGATACGAGTCAAGATCGAGGCCAACGGCTACGGTTTCACTGTCGATCACAACCGCATCTTCGACATGGGTCCCGAGGAACGAGGCCGTCTTTTCAAACGGCGTCCATCTGTCCCCACGGCAGAGGCCATGGAAAAATGCGCGGACCAGTCCGGCGGCGCTCTGCGTCTCTGGCGGACCGCCCTGCCTTCCGCCCTGGACTGGCGGAATTACGAAGGCCGCGCCTACATCGGCCCGGTCCGCGACCAGGGTAACTGCGGCTCATGCTACAGCTTCGGCGCCGCCGCCGCCGCCGAAGGTGCCTACAACCTGGCCCGGAACCTTTATGATGAAAACCTCGTCGATTTTTCGGAGGCCTATATCGCCTGGTGCCTGGGCGCGCTGCCCGAGTATGCCGCCCATTTCTACGGTTGTGACGGAGCCGATTACGATTATATGGAACTCCAGGCCCTGACCGAAGTGGGCGTGGCCGACGAAGCGGATTTCCCCTACCAGGACGACTTTGCCGGGGCCTGCCCCTATGCCGGTCCCACCACTATGTTCAGGTCCTGGCACCGGGTGCCCTGCGGTGATATCGAGGCCATCAAACTGGCCATCATGAACTACGGCGTCGTTGATGCGGCGGTCATGGTCACGGCGGCGTTCGCGGCTTACAGCGGCGGCGTCTACGAAGACACCCTGACGGCCTGCGACGGGGATCCCTGCGCCTACACCCCCACCGACCACGCCATCTCCCTGGTGGGCTGGAATGACAACGGCGACGCGGAAAACGAAGGCTACTGGATTCTGCGAAACAGTTGGGGGAGCGGCTGGGGCGAAAACGGTTATATGCGCATAAAATACCGCTCGGCCGTGGTGTCCTGCGCGGTGTCCTATATGGTGCCGAGCGTACCGAGAGCCGTGCTTTCCGCTATCCCGGCCGTGGTCAGCGACACCTCGGCCACGATTACGGGACAGATCAACCCCAACGGTGCGGAGACTTCTTACCGCGTGGAATACGGACTTACCCCGGCCTGCGAACTGGCCACCGCGGAACGGACCCTGGCTGCGGGCGATGATCCTGTCAACGTTGAACTGACCATGACCGGCCTGCAGGCAGGGGCTACCTACTACTATCGCCTGACGGCCACCAACGCCAGCGGTTCGGGAGCCAGCATGGATGAGACATTGGCTACGGCCCAGGCCGGCCACAGGGTCGTCAACGGTGTTGATTTCGGTCCGGACAGCGCTGTGCTGACCAATGTCTGGATGCCCATATCGGAAGGGGATACTTGGGTTTTCGAAGGCCCGGCCGGCCGGGTTTCCGTCATTGCCCAGGGCAAGGAAGACGTCTTCGGCGTCAACTGCCTCAAGGTTTCCATCCATGGCAACCTTGTCTGGCTGGCCCAGGATACGGCCGGGAATATCCATATCTTCCGCTACCGGGACGCCGCTGGAACCTATACCGTGGAAACTTATACGGAGTTTCCCAACTACTGGCTGCCTCGGGAGCCCGGAACCGTGGCCAACTGGACCTGGACGGCCGGAAGCTTCGGCCCGGTGCAGGCGGCCGTGCAACCTGCGGCCGATGAAGCCGCTGGCGACCGGAGAGCCGCCGGAGGCGAATTATTGACGGTCGCCACCACTTTCCCCGATTCTTCCTGGGTGAACTTGGAATACAGATCGGGAAGCGGACTGGTGGGGTTTGAAGACGAAACCGGCGCTTACACACTGACGGCTGCCTCCGGTGGCGGCGGCGGCAGCGGCGGCAGCGGCGGCTGCTTCATCAGCACCGGCCGTTAGATTCCGGACAGATAAACGCGGCTTGAAAAAGGCGGCGGTAAGGATTCAGGTCCTTGCCGCCGCCATGGTTTGTAAATAGGTAATATAAGGAGTCCGTGAGCCCGGAAAAGGTTGGCGTTTATTCAATATTAGGCTTGATGTAATCCATCATTATCTCAAGCTGGTCATCCCACTCACTGCCCTTAATAGAATCCAGGGCCAAGGAGCCAACGAGCTCCTTATCCATGTATAGGGGAAATGAGATGCCGACGACGTTTTTCAGAATGATGTCGTGGCCGTAGCCATAGCCGAGCGTTCTGGACTGACGTATGAAGCCCCTGAGGTCTTCCATCGAGCAGAGAATGCCCTGACGGAGCTGGGCTTCGTTGTGGCTGATGATCTCGTCGATTTCCGTTTCTTCCAGAAAGGCGATCATGGCCAAAGTGCCGGTGCCCAGGCCCAGGGGCTTGCGGTCTCCGGGATCGCAGGTGAATATCTGGATGGAGCGGGTGCCCTGGACCCGGTCCAGGCAGACGCAGTCAAAACCCTTGCGGGCGTAAAGATAAGTCGTGTAGCCGAACTGTTTGGCGATGTGCTGGACCAGATTGGAGTATTTCGCTTTGATCAGGCTGTCCCGGTCGAAATGGGTGCAGGTGATGCATTCCTGGCCGATATAATACCCCTTGCCGGAGGGGTCGAAGGAGACAAAGCCGCATTCCCTCAGAACCGCCAAGAGTCTGTGGACGGTGGAAGCGGGGATACCCAGCCGGTCGCTTATTTCTTTGAGTGATACCCTGATTTCGCCCTGCTGGATAACCAGCTTGAGGATATTGAGAGTGCGGTAGACGCTTTGGGCCCCTTTGATCGTCATGGTATCCGTTCCGTTGGGCCTAAGCTCGTCTTCCAGATTTGACGTCACGCCTTTTACCTCTGTAAGTGATGAAAAATATAAGCATAAACAATATATCTTCCTAATCATAGCACAATATTTGAGTGCTTTGAATTCGTTTCCTGCCCGAAAGCCTCTAACCGTCTCCCCAGCCCAGGCGTGCCGCCGTGCATTACGGCCGCAGCTTTCGCCGTCCGGTTATCGAACCTGTCCCCGGCCGGAAGCTCCATTATTGTTCATTATAATCAGCATGATGCCCGTATTTTGGCCGGTCTGGGGTATCTCTGAAAATCTTTCTTGCCATGGCGGCCCTTTTTATGTATCTTCTTACCATATGGTGGATGAATTTCATATAGTAGAATGAAGGAGCGGGAAAAAATGTCAGGCATTATTCGTCACGGAACTCCCAAGCCCGGCAAACTGGGCATCTCCAAGGCCGTCGAAGCGGACGGTTGGCTCTTTGTCAGCGGGCAGGTGCCCAGAAATCAGGATGGTGAAATACTGGTCGGCGGCATGCTTGAGCAGGCCCGCCTGACTTTTGACAACCTGATGGCCGTCCTCAACGAAGCAGGATACACGGCCCGGGATGTGGTCAAGCTGGGTATCTGGATAGATGATCCCCGGGATTTCCCCGAACTGAACAAGGTCTACGCTAAATATTTCGAACCGGAGCACGCCCCGGCCCGGGTGACGGTCCAATCCTCGATGATGTGCGACTGCAAGCTGGAAGTCGACTGCGTCGCCTACAGGCAACCCAAGTAAAAGACGCCCCGGCGTCCTTTGCGGGCCGCCGGGACATCGCTGGAGCAAGGGGCTTAAATGCAGCACAGTTTTGAAACACTCATCGTCGGCGGCGGGGTGACCGGCCTGGCTGTCGGCTACGGTCTGGCCAAAAGAGGGCGCAGCGTGGCGGTGATTGACGCCACCGCCCTGTTGGACCGGGCTTCCCGCAGCAACATGGGCCTTATCTGGTGCCAGTCCAAGGCTCTGGGCTGCCGGGAATATGTCCGCTGGGGTTTTCAGTCTTCCCGCCTGTTCGGCGAATTCGCCGGGGAACTCAAGGAAAACTCCGGCATCGATCCTCTGTATTCCGCTTCGGGAGGCATAATCCCCTGCCTGGGCGAAAAAGAGTATCAGCAACGCTCGAACTATTTGGACGCCCTTCACGCCGAAGCCGGTGGGGAAGGTTATCCCGGAACCATGGTTTCCCGGAGCGAACTGGAAAAGATGCTGCCCCGCATACAGTTCGGCCCTCAGGTCTGCGGCGGAACCTGGTGTGCGGAAGACGGCTACGTGGACCCGCTGCATCTTCTTTTCGCCTTGAGGCGTGGCCTGACCAACCTGGGCGGGACTCTTATCACCGGCTGCCGGGTGACCGGCGTCGCCGCCGCCGGGTCCGGGTATAAGGTACAGACACCGCAAGGTGAATTCGAATGTGAACGGGTCGTTCTGGCCGGCGGGCTGGGCAACCGCCAGATAGGGGCTTCCCTGGGCGTCAAGGTCCCGGTTACGCCGAACCGGGGACAGGTCTTCCTGACCGAACGGATCGGCGACATACTGCCCATCCCTCTCCTGGGCATTGCCCGCACCGGCGGCGGGACCGTCATGGTCGGCTTTCAGCATGAGGAAGTCGGCCTGGACCCTGGTTTTTCACCGGAGATGATTTCCGATGTGGCCCGTTGGGCCGTGGCGGTCTGGCCGGCCATGGCCAGGTTGAGAGTCATCCGTTGCTGGAGCTGTCTGAGGATATTCCCCAACGACGGTTACCCCATCTACGACCGCGTGCCCGGCCATGACAAGGCTTTTATCCTCAACGCCCATAGCGCCGTGACCCTGGCCGCCGTGCATGAAAAGACCCTGCCCGAATATGTGTTGGGCCGGGAACTTCCTCCGGACGGGGCTGCTTTCGGACTGTCCCGCTTCGGCCGCGCCTGAAGCGGCGGCGGATATACAGGAGTTTTCAATGCCAAAAGAGCAAAACCATGGGGAACCGGCCGCTGCGACCATTTACTTCGAGGGCAGGCCTTACCTTGTCCCGGAAGGTATTTCCGTGGCGGCGGCTGTCCTGGGGCATGCCCGCGAAGTCCACACCTGCACCAACTCCGTGACCGGCGAGCCTCGCGGGCCGTACTGCCTGATGGGCGTTTGCCACGAATGCCTGGTGGAGATAGACGGAAAGCCCAATCAGCAGGCCTGCCTGACCACGGTCCGGGACGGTATGCGGATAAAAAAACAGGTAAAAGTGCAGGAGTTCGAGTAATGCAGCGGCAATGGGATGTGCTGGTTGTCGGGGCCGGGCCCGCCGGAATGCTGGCCGCGGCTACAGCGGCGGAAAACGGATTGGAAGTTATTCTGCTGGACGAACAGGACCGGCCAGGCGGACAGATTTACCGTTCTGTGGGGGCTTCCGGCTCGGACAGGCATTTTCTGGAACCGGAAGACCGGCGGGCAGGTTTGCAGACCGTTGAACGCTTCCTGAAGAGCGGGGCCGAATACTCCCCCGGCGCTACTGTCTGGTTCGCCGAACCCGGGCGCGTCATCTGTTCAATCGGTGGAGAGTCCCGCGAAATAAGAACCAATATCATGGTGGTGGCGACCGGGGCCATGGAGCGTCCAGTGCCTTTTGACGGCTGGACCCTGCCCGGAGTCATGGGCGCCGGAGCGGCCGACATTCTGTACAAGAACGCCGGGGTGCTTCCGCAAGGACCGGTTGTTCTGGCCGGAAACGGCCCCCTTATCCCCCTGGTCGGCGCACATCTGGCCTCGCTGGGAGTGGAAATAGCCGGAGTGCTGGACTCCAGCCCCGGCTCGAACAGATTTGCGGCCCTGTCCAAGCTGCCGCCAGCCCTGACCGATCTGCCTTTCCTGATGAAGGGCCTGCACCTTTTGAATAAACTGAAGAAAAGCGGAGCGCCTTTCCACCGGGGCGTCCGTTCGATCAGGGCCTGTGGCCAAAACAGACTGGAACAGGTAAGCTTTCATTCATCAGGCCGGGAACATACCCTCGACGCCGCTACTCTGCTCTTCCACGAAGGAGTCATCCCCCGTACCCACATGTCGCGGATGCTGCAACTGGAACACGCCTGGGACAAGGTGCAAAGGTACTGGTACCCCGTCTGTGACGGCAACGGCCGGAGCAGTCACGAGAAGATCTACGTGGTCGGCGACGGTTCTTTTGTGCACGGCGCCCAGGCTTCGGCCGTCAAGGGTGAATTGGCCGGCCTGGACGCATTGCTGAAGCTCAAGGTCATCTCTGCCGGAGAGGCCTTGGCGCGAAGCGCTACGGCCCGGTCGGCGTTGCGCAAGGCCCTGGCCCCCAGGAAGTTCGTGGACGCCTACTTTGCGCCCCGGCCCGACCTTTACGACATCGGCGATCAGGTTATGGTCTGCCGTTGCGAAGGGGTCACGGCCGGGGATATACGGGCGGCTGCCAGGGAAGGCTGTCAGGACCTGAATGACCTCAAGCTCAGGACCAGATGCGGAATGGGGCCTTGCCAGGGCCGCATGTGCGGTCCGGCCATGGCCGAAATCGCGGCCAAGGCCCTGAATGGAAAAGTCCCGGATCTGACGGCCCTGCGGGTCAGGCCGCCGATCAGGCCTGTTCTGTTGCAGGAGATGTGCGGGTTGCCTGGAGAGGAATGAGTCTTCCGGTGCCGGGCGGCGTGAAGCTGGCCGCTCAAGCCGGATTCCACAATATAAAAAATGACCATGATATGGATTTTGAGATTGACTTTTGTCTGCATAATGCTATGGTCCGTAATCAGTCTCGCGTTTTAAATGGACCGCATGCTTGACACCACGTCGAAGCCCCCGCAAGGGCCGACAAAAACAAACGGAATAGCGGTTATGAATTCTCGGGCCTATCTTCGAGGGAATTCCCACCGGAAAACACCCTCGGCCAGCCGGACAAGGGGCGAAGCTCCCAAGGCGGACCGCCTTGCCGCCTGGCGCGCACCTGAACAACTGCCGCCCGGCCCGCCGGGCTGTCATGGTCCGGGGCGCTGAGACATGACCGACATTTCCTTGATCTGCGAAGGTGGAAAACAATGAACTTTTCGCTCAAGCACAGGAATCTCGCCGATATCATCATCAGTCTGCTTCTCTCCTGCGGCAGCCTGGCTTTTCTGATGAACATGCATAAATTCGTTTATGGCGGGATGAAGTCGACGGTCGGGCCGCTGGTTTTTCCCCGATTCGTCATCATCGTGGCGGTGATCCTCAGTTTTCTTCTCCTGATATTCGCCTTGTTCAAGCCAGCCGCCAAAAAACAGATTTCGCCCCCGGCCGGTCAGTCTTGCGGTCCGGAAACGGCCGAAGCCCTGGATTCCTCAAGCACAAAAAAAAGCGTCATCTATGTCGCCGTCCTTTTCGCCTATCTCATCATGCTGCAATTCATCGGATTCCTGATTTCGACCCCCATAGTCCTTCTGGTCGTGGCCTACATTCTGAACGGGCGCAATTTCAAAGTCCTGGCGCCGATGTCGATCATCTTCAGCACAACGCTGTACTTTGTTGCGGCCAGGCTGATGCACATCATTCTTCCGGCCGGAATCTGGTTTGAATAAGGAGCAGTAACATGTTTGGCGAAGCACTATCGGGATTCATGTCCATATTCGCAATCGGCCCGGTTCTGGGCATCATGCTCGGCGTGACCTGCGGCCTGGTCTTCGGCGCCATTCCTGGGATATCCGGCATCATGGCCATATCCATACTCCTGCCGATGACCTTCTACGTCAGCCCTCTCATCGGCATTCCCATGCTGCTGGGAATCTACAAGGCCGGCATCTTCGGCGGCTCGATTTCGGCCATTCTGCTCAATACCCCCGGTGCTCCTCCCGCCGTCTGCACGGCCCTGGACGGGCATCCGCTGGCCAAGCAGGGAAAGGGCGGCAAGGCCCTGAACACGGCCCTGACCGCCTCCGTCTTCGGCGACACCTTCAGCAACCTGCTGCTGATATTCGTGGCCGCGCCGCTTTCCATCGTTACTCTCAAGGCCGGACCGGCCGAAAGGTTCAGCATCATCGTGCTGGCTCTGACCGTGGTCGGGTCCATCTCCGGGCCTTCCATCATAAAAGGCGTCATATGCGCCGCATTGGGAATCTGGATTTCCACTATAGGCATATCCGAAACCACCGGCGCGACCAGGTTCACTTTCGGCGTCACTGAACTGACCGCCGGCATAGCCCTTATCCCCATGGTCATCGGCCTGTTGTGTCTGCCGGAAGTCATCTACCAGGTCGGCCTGAAGATAGGCCTCGGCACGGCCAAGAAGGTGACCCTGTCCTCCAACAAGGCCGACAACCGTTTCACCTGGCCCGAGTTCAAATCCTGTTTCAGAACCATGGTCAAATCATCCCTTATCGGGTCTTTTCTGGGCGCTCTCCCCGGCCTGGGCGCTTCCCCGGCTGCTTTCATGGCCTATTCGGAAGCCAGCCGCAGCTCCAAGACCCCCGAGAAATTCGGCCATGGCGCACTGGAAGGCGTGGCCGCGCCCGAAGCGGCCAATAACGCCACCACCGGCTCGGCCATGATCCCCATGCTGACCCTGGGCATACCGGGCGACGACATCACGGCCATCCTGATGGGCGCTTTCATGATCCAAGGCATCACCCCGGGACCGACCATCTTTTATGAAAACACGGCCCTCATCTACGGCATCTTCGGCAGTCTTTTCCTCTGCGATCTGATTCTTTATATTATCGCCAAGATGGGTTTCAACCTCTGGGTCAAGCTCTCCCAGATGCCAAAACATTACATTTTCTCCTGCGTGACCATCTTCTGCTTTGTCGGGGCCTATTCGATAAACCAGAGCCTCTTCGATGTCTTCACCCTGGTCATGTTCGGAATCATCGGCTTTTTCATGAAAAAATACGATTTCAGTCCGGGGGCTTTCATCATCGGCTTCATCCTCGGACCCATCTGGGAGCGCGCCTTCGACCAGGCCATGGTCACTTCTGACGGCAGTTTCCTGATATTTTTCACCCGGCCCATTTCCGCCGTGTTCCTGCTGCTGGCTCTGGCTTCGGCCGTCAGCATCGCCCGGACCCGGATGAGATCCAAACGGCTGGCCCTGGGCAGGTAAGGGCAGGCCTGAAGTATATAGGTCTTGATTATTCAGGGTTTTGGTTGCGGCCGTGACGAAGGTCGACCGATCCTTCCGGGCCGTTGGTCTTGATGAGTGTGCAATCGAATGAAGCATGGAAAGGGTAACCAAATGAAACAGATGAAAAGTGTCATCGCGGTAAGTGTCTTTGCTGTTCTGCTCCTGGGGCTGGCTCTCATTCAGCCTGCCTTTGCCGAAGGGGATTACCCCAAGAAGCCCATCACCGTGGTCGTCTGCTATTCGCCCGGCGGCGACGCAGACCTGACCGCCCGTCTCTGGGCCGACTTCGCGGAGAAAAAACTCGGCCAGCCGGTCATCGTGGTCAACAAGACCGGCGGCGGCGGCGTGGCTGGCACCACTTTTGCCGCCAATGCCAAGGCTGACGGCTACACCCTGTATTTCGCCCAGGCTGGTGCGACCATCATCGCTCCCCAGACGGCGAAGACCAGCTACGACGTGAACAGCTTCGTCTATATCTCCCGGGTCATGATCGGGAACTGCGGCTTGGTCGTCAATGCCGAATCGCCCTGGAATAGCCTGGAAGACTTTGTCAAGGACGCCAAGGCCAAACCCGGCCAGCTGATCTTCGCCAGCCCCGGCGCCGCTACCTGGCTGACCCTGGCCATGCAGCACTGGGAAATGTCCGCCGATGTCCAGCTCAAACAGGTCGAGCATCAGGGAAGCGCTCCGGCGGTTACCTCCGTCCTCGGCAACCATGCGGACATGAGCTTCCTCTTCCCCCAGAGCTACGCCCCTCAGGTCAAGGCCGGCAAGCTGAGAGTCCTGGCCCTGGGCGAGGCTTCCCCCGTCTATCCCGGCGTCCCCAGTTTTAATGAACTTGGCTACCCCGGTGAATTCTTCGGCTGGGGCGGCGTCGCCGCGCCCAAGGGCGTTCCGGCCGAAGTAGTGGAGAAAGTGGCCGCCGTCACCAAGTCGCTTATGGATGACCCGGCTTTCGTCAAGGCCCTGGAAAACATCCACGCCACGCCTTCTTACCTGGGACCGGTTGAATGGACCGAGGCCATCAATCGCCAGCATGAAGACCTGGCCAAGGTCATAGACAAACTCGGCATCAGGGCGAACTAACTCTTCGTCCCGGCTGAAAGCTGCTGATGGAGCAGGAGGCGTGTTTCCCTCCTGCTCCAGATTTTGTTTATAAGACTGTTTCCGGAGAAATATCCCGGACTGGTTTCATCGGATGGAGGTTGATTATGATTCTCAAGGGTGGCGTTCTCTACTACGACACGCCCATCGGGGTGCTCTGCCTGGAGTCTCTCTTCCCCAAGCCCCGCGGCCATCTGCGGAATCCGAGGACTTTTGAATTTCCCGTGGTCTGCCGGGTGGTCGAAGGCGTCGACATCCCCAAACTGCTCTTCAATCCGACCCCGGAACTGGTGGAGCCCTTCATACAGGCCGCCAGGCAACTGGAACGGGAAGGCGTCAAGGCCGTGACCGGCAGTTGCGGATTTCTGGCCAGGTTCCAGGAAGAGATAGCCGCCGCCGTGAACATCCCCGTCTTTATGTCCAGCCTGATTCAGGTGCCCATGGTGCGAGTGCTGCATGGGCCGGGCTGCCGGATCGGCGTCCTGACGGCCAGCGCGGCGGCCCTGACCCCGGCCCATTTCGAAAAAGTCGGGGCCAGATTCGACGACGTGGTCATCAAGGGCATGGAAGGCTATCCCGAGTTCTGGGAAACCATTATCGAAGGCAAGCGCCACGACTTCGACATGGACAAACTGGAACAGGAAATCCGCCATGCGGCGGGCGAACTCCAGCGTGAAAACGATCTGGACGCCCTTATTCTGGAATGCACCGACCTGTCCGCCTTTTCCCGGGCCATTCAGGAGACCGTCGAGCGCCCGGTCTATGACATCGACTCCCTGGTGGAATACGTTCAATACGCTGTCTGCCGTAAGCGCTACTGAGCCAATTCAGACAGGCTGACGGCGGCCGCCATTGCCCTGACCGCCGGCAGCTTGTTTTGCCGTAACCATATATGAAACTCTGCCGCAGGCGGCGGGGCTGATGAAGCAAATTGAGCCGGGATATTGGCCCCCGGCTCTCTTGTTTTCAGGTTATGTTCTCGCTGTGAAGCTATTCCCGCCGGATGAAAACGCCTGTTTCTCCCACGTTCAGAAAATCGATGACCAGGGTCTCGACGCCGCCATCCGGCCCGGTCTGGAAGCGAGCGAATTCCATGTGTTCGTTGAACTCCGGGAGAGCCACCTCAAAGATGTCCCCGTCCCAGTGAGTCAGCGGCCAGGGAATGTTCTTGGGGCCGATGGTCACCGTCAGTGCGCTCTGCGAGGCCGCAACCTTGATGTCGCCATAAAGATCGTTGCGGTAAGTTCCCTCATACTTCTCCAGAGGCATGGGCGGCCTGGGAGCGGCCGGGCGTTCGGGTTGTCCACCGCCCGACACGGCTTTGGCCAGCATTTCCACCGACCAGTCACGGGGCTCGTTGCCGAAATACAGATCGTAGAATTTCAGTTGCAGGGCTTCGGGCAGGAGCGTATGGGCCAGGTTGGAAAGGACCACCAGGCCTATGCCAGCTTCGGGCACGAAAGAAATGATAGTCTTGGCCCCCATGGTGCCGCCGTTGTGCCAGACGATGGGATAAGGGCGGTAGGTTTCGTACAGCCAGCCCAGACAATAATACTTCTGGGTCCCGCCGGTGAGCGGCGCGTCGATGATGGTTTTGGGGGTGTGGGTATAACCGATGCTTTCCGGGCTGACCAGGCGGCGGCCTTCGAATTCCCCCGCGGCCATATGCAGCCGCAGCCATCTGGACATGTCGTCCACGCTGGAACCGATGGAACCGGCCGGTCCGTAGGTATAGACCCAGTCGTTGAAGGGCCAGTCCGGCGGGATGACGTAAATCGGCCCTTGCGGGTCGTCATTGACCCGGCGATGCAGGCCGGAGACGTTGGCGGCGGACTGGTAAGCCGCCCACTCGGATGAAGACGAGGTCATGCCCAGGGGGCCGAAGATGCGCTCCCGCAGATTTTCCTCCCAGGTCCGGCCCGTATATTTTTCCACCAGGGCGGCAGCGTAAAGAAAAGGGCAGTTGAGGTAGGCGAATTCGGTACGGAAACTGGTATCAGGCTGGATATGCCGGACTTTTTCCATGATCTCCCGCCGGTTGTAACCGACAATCGGCAGGGAGCCGGCGGCTTGGGTGGCCAGACCGCTGCGCTGGGCCATGAGATCGCGCACTTCGAACTGAGCCGTGACCCAGGGGTCGTAGACCCGGAAGCCGGGGAGATGGTCGACGACCTTATCCGTCCAGGCCAGCTTGCCTTCATCCACCATCATGGCCACAAGGGTGGAAGTGAAGGCCTTGGAGGTCGAGCCGACCTGAAAGACCGTGCCGGTGTCCACCGGGTCGTTGCCGCCGAGTTTCTTCACGCCGAAGCCCTTGGCGTAGACGACCTTGCCGTTCCGGACCACGGCCACAGCCATGCCGGGGGTCTCCCATTCCTTCATGGCCTTTGCTGCGTAGTCCTCGAATTCGGCCAGCACGGCGGTCGGTAGTGTCAAATATTTTTCGCTTTTTTTGTCAGCGTCCCGGTTTTAGTTAAACGGCTTCTTCCAGAATGTTTTCCTCTTCCAATTCCAGGTCTTTGAGCAGTTCCATATTCAGATACCGTTTCCGGCCCCAGGCAGTGCCAGCGATGTGACGGAGCCTGGCCGCGCACAGCATCAAAGCTGAATGCCCATCAGGAAAAGCTCCCACCACCCTGGTCCGACGACGGATTTCTTTCATGATACGCTCCAATGCGTTGTTCGTCCGGATCCGGCGCCAGTGCTCCCGAGGGAAATGATAGTAGGTCAGAGTTTCGGATATGCCCGCCTTCACTTTCTCAGCAGCCTTGGGAAGCTTCATGACCTTCAGTTTCTCACACACCGCAGCCGCCTTATCCAGCGCTGCTTCAAGGTCCTCGGAGGCATGCACTGCCTTGAGCATGGCCGCCACCTCTGCCATGTGCCTCCTGGGCACCACGCTAAACACATTGCGATAGAAGTGAACAGTACACCGCTGCCACTTGGCCTCAGGGTAGTATTCACAAGCCGATTCCACCAGACCGATACAGGCGTCGCTGATGATTAATCGGACTCCTCGAAGGCCACGTTCACACAGATGATGGAGGAAACCAGACCAGCCAGCCTTGTCTTCCTTGGCTCCTTCCACCACCCCCAGCACTTTCCGATACCCCTGCTTATTTACCCCGATCGCCACCAGCACCGAGACATTGCACACCTCACCGCCCCACGACCGTTTCAACACAATGCCATCCAGATATACATAGGGATACTCTCCCTCAATCGGCCGGTTCCGCCAGGACTCAATGTGCTTGTAGACCTTCTTGTTTAAATTGCTGATGGTCCCCGGGCTGACCTTGGAGCCCCACAGCGCCTCGGTGATATCTTCGATTCGACGGACCGATACTCCGGCCAGATACATCTCGATCAAGGCTTCTTCCACCGATGATTCCCGACGCCGGTAACGCTCGATAATCGCCGTCTCAAAGGCCTGCCGGCGAAGCTTGGGCATATTCAATGACACTTCCCCGGCACGGGTCTGAAGCTTCCGGTGATAATGACCGGCACGGGTGTCTACACGGGCTTCCGTCCGCTCATACCTCTCTGCATTGCACAACCGGTCTGCTTCCGCTTCCAGCATCTGGTTCAAGGTCTCCTCGACCGTGCTCCTGACCATCTCTCCGAGATGATCCCTGACCGCTTCCTCATTAAATTGGATGATCTTTTCCCGTTCCGGTGTAGTATGTAACTCCACGGCAGTCGTCTCCTTCCTGGTTCAATCGATTTCTGAAACTTCAATTGATACCATCTGGGGGACGCTGCCGGCCTTAGCAAAATGTGCGAAAAATATTTTACGTTATCCGGCGGTCAGATCGTCCGGAGGCGAGGCCTGGCCCGCCCGGGCGTCGGCAGGGAAAAGAACGGTGCAAACAAGCAGTATCATGCACGCCGTCTTGATTAAACGGGAAAACATAACGCGTCTCAGCCTCGCACTCGTATGGGATACGATTACTATATTTTTAGGTCGTTAGCGAATTCATAAGAGATCAATTTCGAGTCTGGAGTTTGCATGTAGCCTTTTTCTTCATGAGAAAACTCTTTGATTTTACTGGCAGAAAACTCTTTAAAATAATTTTTAACTTTCGCCATCGTCTCTATCTCATTAGTAGAAAATGCACTTAAACGTGGTTCTTTGATAGAGAAATAGAGTTCCCCGGTATAAATTCCGAAATCTTCTTCTCTTACCAAAACTCCAACATCACTTTCAATTAATGAACGCAAATGACGTTCGTAATCATCAGGAACAGGTCCGTAGGTCAACTTTGCATATCGTGCACCAGATATTGATATTGCATATAGTTTATAGTGCAAAAAATCAACATAAAACAACATTTTGTTCAGTTTTGTTTTAATAATTCCGTCTGTATTCCAGCATAGAAAGTTTACCAACTGGTAAAACTTATTGATGTCAAAACGTCTGAAACCGTTAAATATACTTGGCTGCAGTGCGCCAAACGCTATTCGGCAATTTGTATCTTCTCTTTCCGCCGATATACGTTTCCGGATGTTTTCCTCAATATTGCTTCTCCTGCTGTCCTGCAAGGCATTACCATTCATCGCAACCATTTTTAACATATTTGCCGGATCTTTTACCAGTTGCAAAGTTGAGTCGTGAGCTTTATCCTGTAACGCGCCGTTCTCATAACGGGTAATAGTAACTTCTCCCCAACCTAACAATCTTGCGAACTCTCTTTGCGTAAGTCCATAGTTCACCCTGATTTCTTTAATTTCATCAGGGTGAAGCATATCATGTCTACGGCGATATTCTTCATAAGCAAATTCCAGTGGATCGCAGTTCAAATCAGGACTCCAGAACTCCCCCTGGCACTCGTTACATGAATAGTAAGCCGTTTGTACTTCGATTTTCTCTCCTCTAACTTCGATAATATCCTTTTTGTCAACTAACTCTACATTTGTACGCTTTTCACAAACAGGACAAAAACCTGTTGTCATGGCGCACTCCTTTCTTGGCTACTTCTTAAATGGGTAATATATGCTGTGTTCAGCAGGATGAAAAGAGATGCAAACAGCCACCTCCTTCTCCCCATCTACAGAAATTTTCAATTTTATGTAAGCTTCCTTGCCATTAAAAACCTTGCCAAATATCCAGACATCCCCATCTCCGCCTCGGTCAGGGGCCGGTCCCGAAGAGTAATCTTCCACCGAAAGCTCCAGCAACTCTAATATACACCCATTGTAGGTCAGCCCGAGACTTGTATAGTCCTTATTCCTCTTAACGATGAGTATTCTGCCGTCATTGGCTAATACTTTGAATTTTTCCAGAAATATCCTAACCTTCCAATGGGTTAAGTCCACTCGGCATTCCCTCCAGGGGCCTTTCTTGCTACAATAATGTACCATATGATACTATTTGTCAACAGGTTATCATATGATTCCCATAATTTTTCCCCGTGTGAGAACCGTTCCAGAAAAAGGAATCGGAAGACAACCTGTAAGGCCGACACCTGCGTTGAATAGCTGAATTATGGCTTAATATCAATCTGTTGTTCAGTGGCCGATGGTTTATCATGATAGTTGGTTATGAAGAATATTCTGCAAGCCAGCGGGTCTAATTCTGTAAGGCGCGCCCCAAAACCCAAAAGCTCAAAAATACATTGTCCATACACCTCTTTTTCCTTTCTTGTTTTTGGCGAACACGGACGTTCGCCTCCGGCGAAGGGCTGATTTTGGGTAGCGACCAGCGGGAGCGTAGGGGACAACGCCCCCTTGGGGGGGCAGGCGCAGTCTGCCGTTCGACGGGTTAAAAAAGGCCGGTGGTTCCAAGTTGACGATTCTTGAGCATCTTCAGGTTACTCGAGCTGCAATAGCCCTTATCGGCCAGGAACAGCGCTTAGGGCGGCAACTCCAAGTCCTCCAGAACACGCTCCAACCCCACCGTGTCAGCCCGGCTGTCCGGCGCGGCATAGCCGCACCGGACAATATCCGCCCTTGGGCCGGCCTTACTTCCTCGTGCCCCAGACCCGGTCTCCCCGCTGGTTCCGGCCTTCCAGCCTTTTGCCGTCCGCGGAAAGCTGCAAGGTGTCTATATAGACATTATCCCAATTAATGACGTAAATCCTCTCGGCCGGATTCTCGCAATGCCATTTTGTCTTGGGCGAAGCGTTGACCAGGCCGTCGGCGGTTAAGGAAATGGTGTTGCCGGTGAACCAGTTCCATTGGCCGATAATATCCGGGCAACCGTGGCCCGCCTGATCCGGGCCTTTGATTTTCCTGGCCCAGACCGTGTGGCCGTGCTGGTTTTTGCCGTCAAGCCTCTGTCCGTCCGGGGATAATGTCAGCGTGTCGATATAGACGTTTTCCCAGTTTACGACAATGGTGCCTCTATCCGGGTCCTGGCAGGTCCAGGTTACCTTGGGGTTGCCGTCAAGCAGTCCGTCGGCGCCGAGGCGGTGAGTCGGACCGGTAAACCATTCCCAATCTCCAACCGCTTTTCCGCAGGGCAGAGCGGCGGTGGGCGGCGTCGGCGCGGCTGCCTGAATCTTTTCCCCCCAGACCCGGTCCCCGTACTGGTTCTTGCCTTCCAGCCTCAAACCGTCGCCGGACAGGGCCAAGGTGTCTATGTACTGACCGTTGTTCCAGCTCATTTCAATGGTTCTCGAGGCTGGGTCCTGGCAGGTCCAGGTTGATTTGGGGTCGCCGTTGAGATGCCCGTCCGGCTGGATTTTGACCACTCCGCCGGTGAACCATTTCCAGTCGCCAACCGCATTTCCACAGGCTGGAGAGGCGATGGGCAGCGTCGGCGCGGCTGCCTGAATCTTTTCCCCCCAGACTCTGTGTCCGTACTGGTTCTTGCCTTCCAGCCTCAAACCGTCGCCGGACAGGGCCAGTGTGTCTATGTACTGGCCGTTGTTCCAACTCATTTCAATGGTTCTCGAGGCTGGGTCCTTGCAGGTCCAGGTTGATTTGGGGTCGCCGTTGAGATGCCCGTCCGGCTGGATATTAACCTCTCCGCCGGTGAACCATTTCCACTTCCCTATGGCCGCGTTGCATTCATACGGGGATGTTCCGGCCCCGCCGGTATCAGGCAATGCCAGTCCGGCGGAAAGAAACATCGTCAAACCGATTAAACAGACCCAAAACGATTGTCCAAGCCGCATTCTTTTCACTGAGGCCCCCTTTGAGATTTAACGGTTTTCTGTTCAGAGTGTCGATGAATTCGCCCGGAAACAAAGGCAAACCCGCTTCCCGGCCGAGATGCAAGAAACCTTTTGACCCTTGCAGTCTGCTTAATAAAGACGCTTATGTCAAATGACAAGTACCTGCCCGGTTTCGGCCCCGCCGGTTCCAAGGGATAGTTGAAGGCTCTCTGAACATTTTTTTCAATCCCTCGGAGGGATTCATCCTTACTCCTGTTAACGATGAATTAAACTAATAAAGCTTATTATTGACATTTAACTTATTCATATGAATAATACGGCTGCCGTTTCCAAACGGCGGTTTGCAGCCGTGGAAGCGGCCGAGTGAAAACCAATTATTCATTACCCTGCGGTTACTGAAAACCGCTGCCAACTGAGTTAAGCGGAGGTATTGAAAATGGCGGTCAAGTATCCTGAACTCGGCAACAAAGTCGTGGCCAAAATCATTGGTTCCCAGGGCGACTGCACCATCGGCATGAAGGCCGGAGACGAATTCGAAGTAAGCGTCCATCAGTGCGGACAGTTCTGCGGTTATTTTTATCACAATATTTTCAACTGGATTAACGTCCTGCAATTCGGCGGAGCCTTTCCCCTCTTCGAGGACAAGGATATCATCGAGTGGGAATGTCCGAATCCCGGCAATCGGGTGAAAGTCCGGCTTCAGCGCGTTCCCCGCTAATTATCGGCTTTTCTGTAGTACCCAAGGAATATCCCGGCCGGTCCGTTACCGGCCGGGTTTTTTGTCAGTAAACTGCCTGCTCCGAAAGGCACTCCCGCCCCGGTATACCCCAATCGCATCTTTTCTCGGGAATTAGTTCCTGAGTTATGTTGAAACAACAGGGAAAATGCAGGTGAAGCGGCTGCCCCGGCCGGTCTGGGTTTCCACCGCTATCCGTCCGTCCAGGCGTTCCAGGATTTCCTTGACGATGGCCAGGCCCAGCCCTGTGCCTTCCTCCACCAGGGCTTTGGCCTCTTCGGAGCGGTAGAATTCACTGAAAAGCCGGGACCTGTCCGCCTCCGGGATGCCGATGCCGGTGTCCTGCACCTCGAACATGAGCATATCGTCTCCGGTCATGGCCAGAGTGACGCCGACCTGTCCCCCCGAGGGCGTATACTTGATGGCGTTGGAAATGAGATTGGAAAAGAGTTCATCCAGGGCGGATTCATCCGCCATGATCCTGGGCAGGTCTTCCTCCCGGCTGAAGTCCAGCTTCACTCCCTTGGCTGCCGCCTGATCCCGGTAAAGCCTGATGATGGGGGCCAGGACGGCCGCCGCATCCACCGGCCGCAGTCCGGGAGTGCCGCCTTCGCGCCGTTCGGCGGCCAGTTTGAGCAGATCGTTGATGACCCCGGTCAAAATCTGGATACGCTTCTCGGCTCGCGTGATTATCTGGTTTTGCTCTTCGCTCAGACCACCCACGAAGCCGCCGGTCAGGAGCTTGAGCAGAGTCTGAATGGCGCTGAGGGGCGCTCGCATCTGATGAGCCGCCTTGTTGAGAAACCAGGCCTTGCCGACCTCCCGGTTGAGTCTTTCCATGGACAGGGCGGTCAGGTCGGTCAGCAGGGAAAAAAAGTCGGCGTCGCTTTCTCCGAAATACTCTGGTTCTCCGCTGTAAACACAGAGTACGCCCAGAATCTTGTCGTCCACCTTGAGCGGCAGGCAGAGCATGGAATAAATGCCTTCCTGACGGATGTTCTCGGGGTACTGGAAATAACTTTCTTCATTAATGCGCCCGATACTGTATATGGAGCCTTCGATGATCTTCCGGTTGACCACGCTCTTCTCCAGGCTGATGCAGTCCTTGGACAGGTAGTCCTCGCTGAGTCCGTGGGTGGCGGCGAACCTCAGACAGTTGCGCTCCCTGTCCAGCAGCTTGATGGAACAGGCCTTGACTCCCATGATATTGGCCGCGTGGCGGGTGGCGCTGTCCATCAGGGCTTGCAGCGATGAATGGCTGCCGATCTGCTTGATCATCTCGTACAGGGAAGTCAGTTTTGTGTTGGTGATTTCCAGTTCACGGGAGACCTTCATCAGATCCCTGCCCTTGCTTCTCAACGCCACCTTGACCGAAGTTATGAGAAAAGCGGCGATAATAATGCCGGCGGAGAAGACCAGGTAGTGTACAACCCCGTCCGGTGGCGGGGGGACAGGGCCGTTATGGGGCAAAGGGGAGAAAAAGGGGGCCGTCCAGAGGAATATTCCGCCCAGGCCCATGACTATGAGAAGTGCATAGACGTAGCAACTGGCTGGAGACAGCAGAATGCCGGCCAGAATAACGTGAAAAAAGGCAAAGACCAGCAGGGGGCTGGAGAGGCCGCCGGAAAGGCAGATCAGTGCGAACAAAGCCAGAAGGTCCAGGGTGACCTGAAAATGGGCGAAGATTTCAAAGGGCCTGACTTCGGGCAGCCGGACGGATTCCAGGCGGCGTCCTATACGGATAAAGGCAAGATTGTACAGGGCGATGAAAATAATGACCCCGGCGATGGGGGCATAGGGCAGGGGGTAGCCCATAAAAAAGCCGGCCGCGGCGCCCAGAGCGGCGGCGGCGGCGGCCAGCCAGCGAAGCTTGATGAACCAGTAAACCCTTTCGGTCAGCTCTTTGCGAAAGAATATCTGCTGCTGAATTATCTCATGCCCGATATTCATGAAGAACCCCGGTCATTCCAGCAGCCTCTCCACCACGGCCAGGAGTTCCTCGGGGTCGATGGGTTTTTCCAGGAATTCGGAAACCGGCCAGCTTTCACCCAGAATGTGTTGGAAGCTATCCGGACCTTTTTCGGCCATCTTTTGCGGAAAAGCGGTCACCATGATGATGGGAATGCCGCTGAACTGCTTGTTCCGGTTCAGCTTGTAAGCCAGGTCGAAACCATCGGTGTCCGTGGCCATCATAACATCCAGCAAGATCAGGTCCGGGGCTTTTTCCTCGATTCTTTTGAAACCTTCCTGCCCATTGTAGGCGACTCGGACGTCATAGTCCTTGCTCTTCAGTATAATTCTGATTGAGTTCACCAGGTCCCTGTCGTCGTCTATGATGAGAATGTCAGCCCCGGCGCCCATGTTTCTTCCTCCTTGGACAAGAAGTTGGTCATAGCTTTAATGACCCTTTGGGCTCTTTGCCCGGCCAGGGGCGACAGCCCTTGGCCGAAGTTGAAGTCTTCTCCCTGAACAGACACCAGCCATCCGGAGGGCGTCCGGCCGGACAGGCTCGCCATCAGGCTGACCAGCCAGCCGGGCGAGACGGTGTGGCTCACAAACCCCAGGCGTTGCTGTGGAGCCACTCTTTGCAATATCCAACCCCGAGCCAGTGATTCGATGGTGGCGTCCACGAAGACCACCGTCGCCGCTTCCATCAGTTCATCCGCCAATTCCGGTTCCAACTGATGCCTGACCAGGATTCTGATCACGCCTTGCCCGCCGAAACGGCGGGCCAGCCCTTCGGCGATGAACGGCCCCAGGCCGTCATCCCGCCTGTAGATGTTGCCGAAACCGATTACGCAGGTCCGGCCCCGGGCCGAACCAGGCGGGGACTCAGTCCCGGCGAAGTTCGTGGAGAAGTCCTCCTGATGCACTGTAGACCCTCAACACCAGAGGCATCTGGCCCTGGGCGTGGGTGGCGCAGGACAGGCACGGATCATAACACCTGATGGCGCCCTCTATCCTGTTCAGTATCCCCTCCTCAACGCGTCCGTCCCGGATATACTCCCCGGCCACCAGCGCCACGGATTTGTTCATGGCCAGGTTGTTGTTGCCCGTAGCAACTATCAGGTTGGCCTTGATCATGCCCCCGTTCTTATCCACCCAGTAATGATGGAAGAGGGTGCCCCGGGGCGCTTCGATGACGCCGACGCCTTCAGTGTTCTTCGGTTTGGCCGTTACCTTGACCTCGGTCCGGCAGATATCATCATGGTTGAGCAGTTGTTCCGCCCGTTCCAGGGCGTAGAGAATCTCCACTAATCTTGCATAATGATACAAAAGTGAACTGCCGGTCAAACCATTATTGGCCAGGTTCCGGAAAGAACTCAGTTCGCCGTCGGCCTTGGGGGTGCTGAAACCCGCAGCCACGTTCAACCTGCCCAGCGGTCCCACCCGGTACAGGCCGCCGGGATAGCCGTCCTGTTTGAAGTAGGGGAACTTCATGTACGACCACGGCTCCACATGCTCGCCGAGATAATCCAGATAATCCTCCGGAGCAAACTCCGCCACGGCCCGGCGTTCCGGGTCGGTCACTCTGAGCCTGCCGTCGTACAGGTTGACCCGGACATCATCGTCCACCAGCCCCATGTACTTGGAGTCGAAGTTGGCGAACTTCTTCACATCTTCCATGTTGCCGGTGATCCAGCCCTTGGCCAGATCCAGGGCCAGAGCGCAGGTCTCATAGGCTTCCGGGAAACCGGTCAGAAGGCGTTCCCGGTCTCTTTCGGCCAGGGGATTGGTCACGCCTCCAGGTACGGAAAAGGCCGGATGGACCCGCTTTCCGCCCAGGCCCCGGATTATTTCCTGCCCGAACTTCCTCAGGCGGATGCCCTTGGTCGCGGCCTCGGGAAACTTGCCTATGACCCCCACCACATTCCTGATCGCCGGGTCGGCGTCCCAGCCCAGCAGCAGGTCCGGACTGGCCAAGTGAAAGAAATGAAGGGCGTGGGACTGGATAAACTGTCCCATATGGATCAGTTCCCTGAGCAACTTGGCCGTGGGAGGAATCTCCTGTCCCATGATTGCGTCGCAGGCCTTGGCCGAGGCCAGTTGGTGGCTGACCGGGCAGATGCCGCAAATCCTTTGAGTGATTATGGGCATTTCTTCATAAGGCCGTCCCTGGCAGAAGGCTTCAAAACCCCGAAACTGAGTCACGTGGAACCGGGCGTCGGCCACCCGTCCCTGGTCATCCAGCTTGACGGTGACCTTGCCGTGACCTTCCAGTCGGCTGACCGGATTGATACTTATCGTGCGGTTGGCCATCGGCGATCCTCCTCAGTCAAAGTGCATGACACTGGCCATGGAACGGCCCAGTTTTCCCTTCAATACCGCCTTCAGCGCGTAGGCAATGGCTTCCGGAGACGGCGGGCATCCCGGCACGAACACTTCCACCGGGACCACATCCTGCACGGCCAACACCTTGGGCAGAAGAGCAGGCAGCTCCGGGTCGGCAGGCACCGCGCCTTCTATGGTGCTGGCTGTTTCAACATACCCGCGCCGGAGAAGCGCCTCACTGGGAATCCGGTTGCGCATGCAGTTGATTCCTCCGAAGACGGCGCAATCCCCCCAGGCCATCAGCACCGCGCACGATTTCCTGAGCTTGTGGGTTATCTCCACCTGCTCGGTATTGCCTATGGCCCCTTCGATGATGCCCAGGGTGACTTGGGGAAAATCGTAGTCCTTGAAATCGGTTATCGGTGTCACCGTTAAATCCACCTGGGCCAGGACATCCAGCAGGCCTTCGTCCAGGTCCAGGAAGGACATGTGGCAACCCGAGCAACCCTCCAGCCAGACAGTGGCAACCTTTGGTTTTTCCACTTGCGACCTCCGCTTCCGGTCCAACGCGTTACGGAGTTGATACAGTCTTCCCAATCCCGGCCGTTTTTCAGGCCGAACCCTTCAAGCCGGCCAGGACCTCCAAGGTCAAGTCGGCCGTTTTCACCTCGGGCGGCGGCTCCAGGACCCGTTTGCAGACACGCTCCCCTGACCCGTCAGCCGTCATGAATGTGCCTTCCGCCTCCAGCCAACGGGTTTTGGGCAGAAGAACCTGAACACCATCAGCCAAGGCTTCCGGCCAGTATGGAGAAATCACGGCCAGGAAATCCAGGCCGGGCAGTTCCAGACCCAGATCGTTCTCGTCAGCCAGACAGAGCAACCCGGCCCTGAATCCGTTCGTCTCACTGAACCCCTGTCCGGCGGCCAGCCCGAGAGCCCAGGCTCCCGCGCTGTTGCCCCGGGGCTTCAGAAGAATCAGCCTCAGGCATTGGTCCGGCAGAAGTCCTTTGATCCGGGTGAGGCTGATCAGGTCCCTCAAGCCGGAAGAATCATCCAGGCCGGTCATGTCGGGGCCTGTGATGACGATGGGATTTCTGGCTTCCTTGATTAGTTTGACCAGGTAGCCATAACCATGCGGCTGCCAGCGTTCACGCACGGTATCCGCCGGTTTGCTTCGGCTCCGGGGGTCTATTTCGTTCAAAATCGTCGAAATCAGCATGGCCGATTCCGGAGGCGAAGCAGGCAGATGGACGCTGGTCCATTGTCCGAGGGCATTTTCCGGTCCGATAATAGCCAGCCTGGCGTCATTCTCCAGCATGGCCCGCCGGATCAGGGCGAAAACAACGGGATGAGTCCGGGCCGGATCGGCTCCAACCTGCAGGATCAGGTCGGCTTCGGCCAAGGCGCTCCAGGGCGCCTCCTTGTGAGGTCCGTCGTCCATGGCGGCGATAATGTTCCGGTAGTGGCGGCCGTCAATGGCGTCGACCAGATGGAATGGAAGTTTATCGGTCAGGATGTTCTTGAAGGCTTTTAACTCTTCAAGAGAACACCCGCTGGAGATGAGTCCCAGCAAGGCGCTGTCGCCATGGTTCTTGCGGGCCGAGGCCAAGCCTGCGGCCACGGTCTGAAGTGCTTCGTCCCATCCGGCCTGGCGCCAACCGCCGTCGTCCCGGACATGCGGGGCCAGAAGCCTGCGGCCAAGGGTCTTCATCGGATCAAAACGTCCCTTGCGGCAGAGCTGTCCACGGACCGGATCTTCGCCCGTCAAACGGCCGTCGATTTTGATAAGGTTGTTGCCTGCCACGGTGTATTCCACAGGGCAGAGCAAGCCGCACTCCGGACAGTGGGATTCGATCTTCAGCCAATCTTTCGGTTTGCCTTTGACCGCGTAGTGAGTCCTGTGCCGGGAGAAAATGGCTCCCGTGGGGCAGACCTGGAGGCAGAGACCGCAGGAAACGCAGGTGGAATCGCCCAGGCCTCCGGCCAGGTCCACTCCGATGGTGGTCCGGCCGCCCCGGTTCTGGAAGCTCAGCACATTCTGGCCGGCCAGTTCCCGGCAGGCCCGGACACAACGGCCGCACAGCACGCAACGGTTGTGATCCACCACCAGATCCTCGTGGGAGATATCCACTTTGAAGTCCTGGTCGAGCGGCGGGACGGTCAGGTGGTCCATCTGATGCTGGTAGGCCAGTTGCTGCAATTCGCAGTCTCCGCTTTGCGCACAGATCATGCAGTAATGGGGACGCTCGGAGAAGAGAAATTCCAGTATGGTGCGCCGCGTCTCAATGATCCTTTCATTGGTGGTGACCACGTCCATACCCTGTCTTACGGGCGTGACGCAACTGGCCGCCAGTTTGGGCGCTCCGTCGATTTCGACCACGCACAAGCGGCACCCTCCCCAGGGCGTCAGGGCTTCATGATGGCAGAGAGTGGGGATGGGTCGGCCTATCCCCCTGGCAGCCTCCAGGACGGTCGTTCCATTCGGGACCGTGACTTCGTTCCCGTCTATGGTCAGGGTGATATCAGGTTTCGGTTCCATCGGATCTCCTTCTGCCCGCTTGGGCGGCAATTCAAACCTGAGACAAAGGATCCCGGTCTGGAACGTTGTCAGGTCATGACTTCCTTCACGTCACATCTCAGGCACCGGCACGCCTCGGCCAAGGCCACTTCCTTGCTAAAACCACGCTCCACTTCCCTGAAGCCCTTCAGGCGGTCGCGGACAGGCAACTCGGGCATGACGGCGCGAGGTCCTTCCTTGACCTCCTCGTCGACGACCTGCGGAATATCGATATCATCCTCGTCCGGGGGAATGTACGCCGGCTCTCCGTTGCGGGCGCGGATGGCCGAATCGATTTCCCCGGCTGCGGCCCGGCCGTCGGAAATGGCCCATATGACGGTGCCCCAGCCGGAAGCCGCATCGCCGCCGGCAAAGATCATGGCTTCACCGGTCCTGGTCCGGCTGCCTTCCGCCAGCTTGATGAGTCCGTTGCGGGCGAGGCTGAAATCCCCTTCCTCCGTGGCGTCCACAAAAGGAATCTCCGGTCTCTGCCCGATGGCCGCAATAACCTGGTCGGCCTCGACAGAGAATTCAGCTCCGGCCATGGGCAGAGGCTTGCGGCGTCCGCTGGCGTCGAAACCGCCGAGCGACATCCTCTGGCAGATCACCTTTTCCACCCGCCCGTTGCCGCCGACAAGCCGTGTCGGCACGGCCAGATAAACCAGCTTGACGCCCTCTTCCTCCGCCGCCACGATTTCCTCTTCCTGGGCCGGCATATCTTCCCGCAAACGGCGGTACAGGATAGTCACCTCTGCGGCCCCCAGCCTTCTGGCCGAACGAGCGGCGTCAATGGCCGAATTGCCGCCGCCGACCACCACGACCCGGCTGCCCACATCAACCTGATGTCCGAGATTGACCTGGCGCAGAAACTCCACGGCCCCGATGCAGCCATGCAGATTTTCGCCTTCTATGTCCAGCCTCATGCTCTGGTGAGCGCCCACGGCCAGATAAATGGCGTCGTACTCGGCCTTGATGGTCTCCCAGGCAATATCCCGCCCAACCCTGGTATCGCAGCGCAGCTCGACCCCCAAGGAGATAATGGCTTCAATCTCTCCCTTGAGGATTTCCCGGGGGAGACGATAAGCCGGTATGCCGTATCTGAGCATGCCCCCTGGTTCCGGCAGATCCTCAAAGACCGTGACCTGGTACCCGCGCAGAGCCAGTTGGCGGGCCGCGGTCAGGCCCGAGGGGCCGGCTCCGACCACGGCAATCTTTTCCATGCGGGACGTGGTCGGCGGTTTCAGGGCGGGCCGGGAGGCCTGGTCGGTGATGAAGCGCTTGAGATATCTGATGTTCACAGGTTCGTCCAGCATGCCCCGGCGGCATTTGAACTCGCATTTGTGATCGCAGACCCGCCCGCAGACGCTGGGGAAGGGGTTGCTTCTGAGCAGAATCCTGTAAGCATCGGACAGGCGTCCGGCTCTGACCAGGGAGACATAGGCCGGGACATCCATACCGGCCGGGCAGGCGTGTTGGCAGGGGGCCTTGAACAGATCGGAACAGGCCACGGCCGGACAGCGCTTTTCGCGGATGTGAGCCTCGTATTCGTGGCGGAAATACCTCAAAGTGGACATGACCGGGTTGGGAGCCGTCTGACCCAGACCGCACAGAGCCGTGTTTCTGATGATATCCGCCCATGCTTCCAGCTTTTCGATATCCCCTTCGCGTCCCTGCCCCTGACAGATGCGGGTGAGTATCTGGAGCATCTGCCTGGTGCCCACCCGGCAGGGCGTGCACTTGCCGCAGGATTCGTCCACGCAGAATTCCATGAAGAAGCGGGCCACGTCTACCATGCACTTGTCTTCGTCCATGACGATCATGCCGCCGGAACCCATGATCGCGCCCAGCTTGGTGATGGACTCGTAATCGACCGAAGCGTTGAGATGTTCGGCCGGGACGCATCCGCCGGAAGGCCCGCCCAACTGGACAGCCTTGAATTTCTTGCCCTTGGGTATGCCTCCGCCGATGTCGTAAATTATGTCCCCCAGGGCTATGCCCATGGGCACTTCCACCAAGCCCACATTCTCGATGTCGCCTGTTACGGCGAAGACTTTGGTGCCCCTGCTGCGCGGCGTGCCGATGGACGCGTACCATTTGCCTCCCTTGAGAATGATCTGAGACACGCTGGCCAGGGTCTCAACATTGTTCAGGATGGTCGGTTTGCCCCAGAGGCCTTGGACGGCCGGAAAGGGCGGCCTGGGGCGGGGCATTCCCCGCTTGCCCTCGATGGAAGTTATCAGGGCCGTTTCTTCGCCGCAGACAAAGGCGCCTGCCCCACGGTAGACTTCAATGTCGAAATTGAAGCCCGATCCGAGGATGTCTTCGCCAAGCAAACCCCGCTCCCGGGCCTGACGAATGGCCAGGTTGAGCATCTTGACCGCCAGGGGGTATTCAGCACGACAGTAGATATACCCCTTGTGAGCCCCGATGCCCTTGGCCGCGATGATCATGCCTTCAAGCACCGAATGCGGATCGGATTCCAGCACGCACCGGTCCATGAAAGCGCCCGGGTCGCCTTCGTCGGCGTTGCAAAGCACATACTTTTCGTCCGATTTCGAAGCGGCCGCGAACTCCCATTTCAGGCCGGTGGGGAAACCGCCCCCGCCCCGGCCCCGCAAGCCTGATGTCTTTATCTCCTGGACAACCTCCCGGGAGGACATCTGGAAGAGGGCCTTGGCCGCGGCGAAGTAGCCGTCGCAGGCTATATACTCCTCAATATTCTCCGCCTGGATCAGACCCCGGTTTCTGAGGACCCTGAGCTCCTGCCGGCCGAAGAAGGGCACTTCCCTGACCGAAGAGACTGCTGCGGACTCTTCGGAGGGCGCACCCTCGAAAGCCTTTTCTTCCTGCTCCCAGCCCCTGGCGTAAGCCCAATCCTTCTGGATGACTCCGTCTATAAGATGGCCCCGGAATATCTGGCGGGCCATCTCCGGAGTGACGTTGGCGTATTTGATGGCTTCCTCGCCAAGCCTCTCCACCGTAACCAGGGGTTCGTGGTTGCAGATGCCAGCGCAACCGGAAGTTGTCAGGGCGATGTCCCGGCGTCCCGACTGGTCCACTTCTTCCAACAGGGCCGTCCAGACTTTGTCCGCGCCTGAGGAAATTCCACATGTCCCCATATGCACGGTTACTCTGGCGACGGTCTCTCCCTGCTCCAGAACGGCCGCCCGGACCCACTCACCTTTGATTCTGTAAAGATCTTCAAGCTTCAACCTGGTCATAGGAACACTCCCCGGCTATTCGTAGTCCTCGATGATGTCCATGACTCTGGAAGGCTTGACCTGCTTGTGGGTGTCTTCGTCCACCATGATGACCGGCGCCAGGCCGCACGCCCCCAAACAACGGACGGTCTCGACCGTGAAACGACGGTCTGCCGTGGTCTCTCCAGGGTAAGTATTCAGCCCGTGCGTCACCTTATCCAGCGTGTTCCGGCCGCCCCGCACATAGCAGGCCGTGCCCAGACAGCACCTAATGGTGTGACGCCCCCGGGGAACCATGGTGAAAAAGTGGTAAAAAGTCACCACACCGTGGACTTCGCTCAGGGGAACCCTGAGGCCCAAGGCCACTTTCTCCTGGATTGAGGTTGGAATGTAACCAAGTGTTTCCTGGATTTCCTCCAGGACCGGAATGAGGGCACCGGGTTTGTGTTTATAACCCTTGATGACGGCGTCGACCACAGTCAACTGGTCTACGCTGAACTCCTCACGATCAACGGATTCGCCTTTCATCTCCACGGCTGCACCTCGTGATGGTTAGTTCAATTAGGTTCTGGGGACTGATATGTGTTCTGCATGGCCCCCCCGGAGGGAGGCTTGTGAGCGGGAGCTTGGGGACTGTCAATTTTTAAGGCAATGGACGTGCCAATAATTACTGCACGCCGAAAAGATGCATAACACACTGAAAATTAAATATAAAATCTGAGGGACAAAAAAGAGAGTCGATTGTCTGACGAAAAAATTGCGTCAGATTTCTTTATGAGGCGAAAAAAAACTTTGCAGAAATAACTTTTGCTCCCCACCCTTTTCGGCGAAGGCCAACCTGCCGAGGGGCAGGTCTTCAGGGCTTGGGCAGGGTGAAAATAAAATCTATCCACCGGCCGGGCTCGGATTCCGCCGTTATGGTCCCGCCGTGCTTTTCAACTATGTCCTTGGTTACGAACAGGCCCAGGCCCGTCCCCTTACCCTCATCATCGCCATCCGATTTGAAGCGGACGAATTTGTCGAATATTTTAGCCAGCTTATCCGCTGTCAATCCCGAGCCTTCATTCCAGACGTCAAAAATATAATCGACCGGCCCCTCCCTGAATCCCAGGCGAATTTCCCCTTGCGGGGCGCCATACTTCAGCGCATTGTCCAGAAGGTTCTTTACCACTACCCGCAGCAGGGTGGGGTCGCCGTTCAAAAACAGGGACCCGGGGAGATCGCTGGAGAGCGTCATCCGGCGGGAGGCGAGGGCCTGGCTCAGTTCATCAATGACGGGATTGACCACATCAACAATGAAATCTATATATTGAAGCTGAATGTTGAGTTCGCCCTTCTCTATCCTGGTCAGATCCAGGTATTTCCTGGTCATGTTGACTGCCGTACTGATGTTCTTGGTTATGCCGCTCATCAGGCCTGCCTGATCTTCGCTGAGAGGACCGACCAGCCCTTCATTCAGAGCCTTGGCCGAAGTAAAGATCACCCCCAGCGTATTTTTAAGCTCATGCGACACAAAACCAAGCATTTCAAGATAGTTGCGATTGACCTTATGCAGTGAGGCGTTGGTCTTTTCCAGTTCCTGGAGGGCCAGGCGCAGGCGCTCTTCCTTGTCCCGCAGACTCCCGGCCATGGAGTTGAAGGCCTTGGTCAGGTCATGCAATTCGTCGTCCGCCCTGGGTTCCGGCACTCTGAGATCCAGTTCGCCCTCGGCGATTCTCCCTGAAGCCTCAGCCAGCCGCCCCACGGTATTGGTCAGCCGTCTGGCGAACAGGAGGGCCACCGCAACGGTGAGAAGGGCCGAGACTAAGGATAACGCGCCGTATATCTTCCATAAATTCATCCGGATTTCGTCGTATTTCTTGGCGAGAACCCCCACGTAGAGGATGCCGATAACTTTGTCCTCCACATCCTTTATTGGATCATAGGCGCTTATATACCAGTCGTTGACCACGAACGCCCGGTCATAGAAGCTGCTGTTGTTCTCCAGAACGCGGTCGTAAACGGCGGAACTTACCCTCGTGCCGAAGGCCCGGTTGCCATTGGGCAGAATGACATTGGTGGCGATGCGGACATCCCATTGGAAGATGGTCACCGTGCCCACCGGTTTGCCTTCCAGGACTTCCCCTTCAAAGACCAGGGACCTGATGTGGTCAACCAGGGAATGGTTTCTGTTCAAAAGCGAACCGGCGCAGATCACTCCGTAGATGTGTCCGGTCCTGTCGCGGACCGGGGCTGCGGCGACCATGGCCAGGCCGGAAGTTTCGCTGCTCTTGGCCCTGGGCTTGGCCTTGGGGGTGGGGGTGAAAGCCGTAAAGGCCCTTTCAACAAGGTCCCCGCCCTCACTGGCCAGCCTGTCCGCGGTCAGGAGATAAAAACCGCTCTTGACGTGGCCTTGCAGGGCGTTACTGATAAAAGGGTCGTTGGAAAGGTCGTCGCCGGTCTGATATGGGGCCAGAGTCCTCATCACCACCCGGCCGTGGGCATCGGTCAGAGTCAGGAAATCAAGGCCGAACTCCAGCCTGACCGCCTCCAGGGAGGCTCTGACCGTTTCCCTTTCCAGGTCTTCCTCATACACGGCGGCCACCCGGCGGCCGGTGCCGAGGACGTTGGCCAGAATGGAAAGTTCGTTGAATTGACTGTTGATGACGCTCCAGGCCGAGCGCAGATCCACGCTGACCCGCCGTTGTTCCTCCGCCACAGTGTTTTTATTGATGAAATAGGTGCCGCCCAGGGCACCCACCACGGCGAACCCGGCGATGAGAAAGACAAAATTCAGAAGGATGCGATCACGAAGGGCTATCCGCATATTCCTTTGCCTGTATGCGGCGGCCCTACGGCCGGCCCCGGTCCATGGTGAGCAGGGTTTTTCCGGTCCGCCTGGTCGCGGCTGAGCGGCAATAAATCCAAGCCGCTGGTTGTCGCTGGCATCCGAGCCGGAAGCGTGAAATCGCCTCACGGCCGTACCCAAACACCTTCGTCATCGTTTTCGCGAAAAAACTCCGTCTACTTGTCAAGAGCAATCAGTGTGCCAGACTGCACGGGAGCATTAACCGGGCGAATACCCAATAATAAGAAAAATAGGCAAAACAAAACACCGCATCTCCAGACAAAACACAACAAACACGAGTCAGTTTTTTTTACAGATCGTCAAATCCCTGCGCAATGGACAGGTATCCGGGATCAGTTCTCCGTGCTTTGCATTGTATCAGAGCTTGGAGGCGAATAATTGAAGGAGCCGATTTCGCCTATGCCCAACAAGGAGAAGATCAAGGCTATGGACTTATCATTGGGCTTGTCCATGAACTCAAGGCGCATGCCCCAGCACTGCTGGCGATAGTTCAGCGAGTAATAAGTTGCGATGTCGGCTTCGTCTTTCAAGGAATACCGGTTTTCATACTGAAAGGCCAGGTCTTCGGTCACGACAAGGTTGAGCAGGTAGCGTATTTCCTCGTATTCGTATTTGTCCCTGTTCTTGATCCTGTATGGCTCAAGGTTCAGGTCGTATTCGATACCGAAGTAGTCGCCCCGGGTGTCTGATGTTCTTATGTCCACGGAATGATAGGTGAATTGTTCCTCGTATGTGTCGTATTGGCTGTTCGCCTTGGCGTAAAGATAGGGACGGAAGTTCAATTCCAGTTCTATTTCCCATGGACCGTTGGGGTGGTTGAAGTCCTGAGGTAAACCGGGGCTCCGGTAAGCCAGGTCCCGCTCTTCCTCTACATAATCGTAGGTCCTGAAGATGCCCAGCCGGAGGAATTCACGGTACTCATATTGAGGCTCGGTCGGAGGCTCGGCGTCAATGGGTGAAGACGGGGTATCCCCTTCGGCGCCGCCTTCGTCTCCGTCCGGCGCTTCGCGGTAGGTTGAAGCGGGCGTGGGCGCAGCCTTCTTCATTTTGGCCGTGAGATAATTGACCAAGCCGTATTTTATCTTCCGTGTTTCGGCTATCCGGTCGACACTGTCGAATTTGGGCAGGTCGCCCTGGTACCGCTCCGATATGAAGCTAAATGTCACCTGAGGGTTGATGGAATGCTTGATTTTTTCCACACCTAGCTGATCGACATTGAATATCCTGAATACTTCGGTTGAAAGGGCCAGGTTGGCGAGGAAGAGCTCGCGTGAATTGAACTCGTCGTTCCGTTCCGTATCGTCCAGACCATGGGGAAGGTAGGTTGTTTCGCGGAAACCCACGGATGGCTCGACGTCCAGGTAACGGGAAGCACTAAGCGGCAGGTAGAGCATGGGGTTGATATCGAGGCGGTGTCCGGCGACGCCCGTTTTGCGGGCGAAATAGGTATACTCGGAGTTATTGCTGAAAAAAAGGGGCGTATTGGAGATGAGAGTTCGGGGAAAGTCCAGGTCTATTTTGGGCAGGCGCTGAATGGTGTCCAGATTGTCCGGGTCTTCCAGATCATCCGTATACTGAAAGGTTACGGCCAGCCTCTGCCTGTCGATGGCCTTGCTGATGAGCAGGGTGTTTTTCCGCAAAGGGTCCAGAGCTTCAGCCGGTTCGCGGCCGAATTCTTCCAAAAACTGTTCCTTGGTGCTCAGGTATCCGGTATAGCTGTTTTCAAATTCGTAAAGGTAATCGGGGTCGCTGACATAATCTATATCCAGCTTGACGTCGAAGCCGGAGTCGGTCTGCATGTCCGAAAGGCCTCTCACCCAGTACCTTTCATCCTGGACCCTTGAACCGTAAGGAGCGGGCAGGTCTATGGTGGGAGGGTCCAGATCCTTCAGATAGGTCAGGCGGTAAGTGCCTTTGCCTCCCCAGTCCTTGTAGCGGAACTCAAGGCATGTCTCCAGGCCCCGGTAGGCCATATGGGTCAGATAAACGGTCACGTCCTTGCTGTCGGACAGCGCCCAGAAATACGGCTGGGTGAAGGTCAGGCCGTCCCGTTCCGAATCCTGAATGTTCGGCATAAGCAGACCGCTCTGGCGCTTGGCCTTAACCGGCACTTTTATCCACGGGGTATACAGAATGGGCAGAAAACGGGTGGAAAGAGTGGCGTGGGTCAAGGTGGCGTAACCTTCCCGTTCAACGGTCATGCTGCGCCCGGTCAGCATCCAGGCCGGTGTGGGGCCGTCGCAGGAAGTGGCTCTGGCCCGGAGCACAAAAAAAGTCTCCGGCCCTGTTTTCTCTATTTCATCTCCGGACAGATAATAATGGTTCTCCGGAAAATAAAAGGTGGCGTTGTAGAATTTTCCGATTTCCTTGTCCAGATCATAAACCAGCCTCTGGCAGGTTATCATGACATCGCTGCTGGTGAAGATGACGTTCCCCGTGGCCTCGGCGGTTTTCTCTTCGCCATGCAGACGCACCTTGTTGGCTTCTATGACATCCTGGCCCCGGATCATGCGGACTGAACCCACAGCCATGTAAACATCCTCTTCCTGTTCCATGGTTATGCTGGCGGCCACAATTGTCCAGGGCGAATCTCCGCCGAAAGTCATTTCGGCGAGTTTGGCTTCAGCCGCGCCGGTCAGGCCCGTGACCAGAGCCATGGCCACCAGGATGGAGACAATATGAGAAAAGCTGATCTTCATTGTGCGTCCACATGATTCTTTGGGGATTCCGAACGGGATTAATCCGCCCGCTTCGGATGCCGCATCTTATCATCTAAGTATTATGGGGTAAAGTGGACAGAGCTCAGGTATGGCCGGGATTGTTCAAATAATTGGGCTGGCCGGATGGATTCCGCAAAGGCGGGTCCAATCAGGCGGAAACAGGCCCGCCGGGCAGGCCTGTTTCAGGCCTTTGCCGGGCCAGGCGGCGTGGCGTTCTTTTCTTTTTTGAATATTTTCAGGGAGAACGCGCAGCCGACCAACAACCAGAAAAGCAAGGCCGAGTCGTTGTTAAAGATGTCGTCGGTCATATTCCGCAGCATGTAGCCAGCGGTCATCACCACGGCGGCGACTCCGAAGCTCTGAACCAGGCCGCCTTTAAGCCAGCCTTCCCCCAAGCCCGAATCAGGCCAGAGGCCCCTGGTTATTCGCCAGATCAGGAAGAGAAAAATCAGAAGCCCCTGAATTCCCATCTCCACGGCTACGTTGAGGAAAACATTGTGGGTATGCCACAGATTGCTGTTCTTGGCCATCAGTTCCGGGTACTTCATGACAAAGCTGCGGCGGCCGTAACCAGTTCCGGCCACGGGGTGGCGGCTGAGGTGCCCGAGAGCTCTTTCCCAGAGCATAAGCCGGGAATCCTTGAGACCGGCGACTCCGACGCGGCCAATACGGGTATCGTTCTGACTGTTGGCTCCCACCAGCAGTATCGGGCGGGGCATGAGAATCGACACTGTCAGCAACAAGGCCGCCAGGGCAACCATCATGAGCTTCCAGGGTTTGCCCCACATTATCCACAGCAGAGCGGCTTCGAAGATGAGAACGACAATGGCGATACGGCTGAAGGTAATATAGGCGGCGACCAGATGCAGAACCAGAAGGGCCGCCAGCAGGCGGCGACCGAGTTTTTGTTTGACCGTGAGGATTCCGGCCAGGATGAACGGTGCTGTTTGCACAAGGTAGGTCGTGAATTCCTGACTGCCTTTATGCAGGCTGGTTTCCCGGATCACGGGCGTGAAAAAGCTGCCGTCGGCAACAAGAAAATGAATGAGGCCATAAACATCCATTACCACAACAGTCAGGAGAAGGGCGGCGAGAAGGCTCCGGCCCCGTGTTTCGGTTCTTATGTTGTTTACGGCCAGGTAGAAGACGATGATGCCTTTGAGCATTTCCCCGCGCAACTCATGAAGGCTGTAACGCCAGTCCACGGCGAAGAACAGAGACAGTACTCCGGCGGCGAAAAGCAAGGCCAGGGGCAGGTCTAGAGGCGTTCTGACCAAGTCCCATTTTTTGGCCAGAATCAGGCGTAGACCCCAGAAAACGCAGCCAAGGACTATGCCGACTTCACGGGAAAAAGTGATTTTAGCGAAAGGCAGGCCAGCGGCCAGGATGAGAAGACATATCAGGACCCCGGTTTCCATCCAGGCGGCCGCCCTGAGCGAAAGAGGCGCAGGGCCGGAACCCTCCTCTCGGCCAGTTTCAGTGTATGTCAGCCAGGTCTCAGACAATGTTAATCCTTAGCGTGATATCAGCCGAGGCCGTTGGGAGGTCCTCCCCGGTTTCCCGATCATTATGGACCTGTATTTTGCCGATTATCCTATCACCAAAAGAGATTTTAATAAAGCAATGCTTCTGTATGCCGGAGGCCTCAAGACTACGCGGAGAAGAAGCTGCGGATGCAGGCCCGAAGGGTTAACAGTTGTATCCTCAAGGATTATCATGGGCCGTTATTTATGTTATCGTTGTATCGGTACGGTTGCCGGTCATGTTATACCCCGCTATGGTATTTCTTGAATTTGACCGGCTTGGCCCCGGCCGCCAGGTATTATTGCCTTGCCGGTTCCGGGGCGCTGCCGCACCGGGCCTCAGTCCACGGTAAAAAAGGCAGGGAAAGAATATCTAATGATACGGCGTAACCTTGTTATGATGGTGGCTCTCGACGCGCTCATCTCGGCGGTTTGCTTTTTCCTTGCCTATCTGCTGCGATTCGAGTTTTCCATTCCACCGGTCATGTGGGGCGTGTTCATCAAGACCTTGCCCTGGATCGTGGCCGTCAAAATGGGCACCTACGTCTTCTTCGGCCTTTACCGGGGCATGTGGCGTTATACCAGCCTTGTTGATCTGGGCAATGTTTTCAAGGCCGTTTTCACCAGCTCCCTGGTCATCGTCTTTGCCGTATCCATGGTGCATCGTTTTACCGGATATCCCCGCTCGGTCTTCATTATAGACGGCATGCTGACCTTTCTGGCTGTCGGGGGCACGCGGGTCCTGATAAGACTTCATTTCGCCCGGATGGCCGGGACCAGTATTCTCCCCTCTTTGTTGCGCATTCATGGCGCCGCCGCCAAGAAGCTTCTCATCATAGGTGCTGGAGACGCAGGAGAAAAAGTGCTGCGGGAAGTCATGGATACGCAGGGGCGGAAGATACAGCCGGTCGGTTTTCTGGATGACGACGAAGACAAGAAGGGCAAGGCCATCCACGGAGTCCCCGTGCTGGGGAAGGTGGCCGATATCGGCCGGCTGCCCGTCAAATACGACGAGATACTCATCGCCATGCCTTCGGTCAGAGGCGAACAGATGCGCAATATCGTCAGCAGTTGCGAACTCACCGGCAAGCCTTTCCGGACTCTGCCGGGCCTCCGGGAACTGATCGACGGCAAGGTGTCCGTCAAGACGGTCCGCAACGTCACCCTCGAAGACCTTCTGGGCCGGGAGGAACTTCACCTGAATCAGGAAGGCATACGGCGTTATCTGCACCAGAAAAGGATACTGGTCACCGGCGCGGGCGGATCAATAGGCTCGGAACTGGTCCGGCAGACCGGGGTGTTCCGTCCTGAAGCCATCGGGCTGCTGGATATCAGCGAATTCAACCTCTTCAAGGTGGAAATGGAATGCCGCCAGAGATTCGGCTTCATGGAAGTCACTCCTTTCCTGGTCGATATCCGCAACAACGAGTCGGTCAACCGGGTCTTCAGGGAATTCAGGCCCCAGGTTGTTCTCCATGCCGCCGCCTACAAGCATGTACCCATGCAGGAGATTTTTCCCTGGGAGGCGGTCTGCAACAATGTCCAGGGAACCATGAATGTGGCCAAAGCCGCCGCCGAGGCGGCCGTGGAGCGCTTTGTCCTGGTTTCCACGGACAAAGCGGTCCGTCCGGCCAATGTAATGGGGGCGACCAAGAGAGTGGCCGAGATGCTGGTGGAGTGCATGAATCACCGGACCGAAAGCCAGTTCATGGCCGTACGCTTCGGCAACGTCATGGGCAGTTCCGGTTCGGCCATACCCATTTTCGAGGAGCAGATAGCCCGGGGCGGTCCCGTCACGGTCACCCATCCCGACGTGACCAGGTATTTCATGAGCGTGGGGGAGGCCGCCCAACTCATTCTCCAGGCCGGAGCGTTGGCGCACGGCGGGGAAATATTCGTTTTGGACATGGGACAGCCCGTCAAGATAGTCGACCTGGCTCGCGACCTTATCCGGCTCCACGGACTGGACCCGGAGAAAGACATCCCCATAACCTTTATCGGACTGCGGCCGGGCGAAAAACTCTATGAGGAACTGATTACAGCCGATGAGGGCATCATTCCCACCGACCACAAACGCATCATGGTCCTCAAGGGGGATTCCGGCGATTTCGACCGTCTCAGGGACAAGATCAATGAACTGCTGGCCGTGGCCGCCACCTACGACGCCGCTGGCATCAAGACCACACTGAAGGAAATAGTCCCCGAATACTCACCGGGGCAATCTGAAAAGTAGGTCCTGGTCCGGCCTGCCCGGAACCGGGCATGGGCGGTTTTTACCTTGATTCCCGCAGGAAGCCCAGGTATCCCTTTACTGAAGTTAGAATGAAGCGCCGTTCCCTGGCCTGAACAGGTTGGGGCAGGGACGGAAAAACGGAAAGTTCCGGGTCCTGGCCGATCAGGGCCTTGAGGCAGCGCTCGGGCAGGTCCGGGCCTTCCCCCCGGGACAACTCCGCTCCGACAATGTCCCGCCAGCGGAAAAGCTGCGCCCGGAAGCGCCCGGCTATTCTCCGGGAGCTGTCAGCCCACCCGTAATGCCCGAAATGAATCGGCTGATCGTCCAGAACCAGCAGCCTGTCCACGCTGGCCACAGCCTCATCCAGAAAAAACCTGGGAGGAGTGGCTGGCCGGACATATTCCCGGTTGCCGGTATTCAGGTAATTACCCGCCGCTTCGCCCGAAAAAAGACGCCCTTGCCAAGTGAAGGACAAATGATGAGGAGCGTGTCCCGGCGTCTCAATGACCGTGAGGCCGGGAATATCCGCCTTGTCGTGAGGCAGAACGGATTCCTCTGGAACTCCACCAGGTTCTCCGTAATACTCTCCCAGATCTCCGAGAACCTGGCGGCTGCCTTCCCAAAGGCGTCTGGGGTCCACCACGTGCCGGACGGCATCGGCGAAGCAGACAGCCCTGGCTTCCGGATAACGGTTCATGATCTGCGCCAGCGCTCCGGCATGGTCTATATGCACGTGGGTCAGCAACACGTAATCCAGGCGGGTTATGTTCATTTCCGCCAGGGCGGCCAGCAGCGCCGGGGCTCCGACGGCCGGCCCCACATCCACCAGCAGGGAAGGCTCGCCCGGACAGAACCAGGGACCGATGAACGCTTCAAAGCCGGGACGTTCCAGCCTGATCGGAATAAGAATCGGTTCGGAGGACATAAGTCGGCCTTTCACAATGCTCCTTCATCAAAGGAGGCGACAACCGTGTCGTGTATCAGAGGCCGGAAGGCCCTTATCTCGATATTGGCCGCCGAAGGATGAACCCGGTTGGTCAGCAGGATGATGCAGAGATCACGGTCGGGGTCGTACCACAGGGAAGTCCCGGTGAAGCCAAGGTGGCCCACGGCGCGGCGCGAAATCAGCCTGCCCGCGCTGGAACCCGTGGCGGCAGGCATGTCAAAACCCAGAGCCCAGGTTGAATCCGGGGCCAAACCCGAAGGCCGCCAGAAGGTCCTCACCGTTTCCGGCCTGACCGGATGAGGCGAGACGTTCCCAATGTATGAGCAGCGCAGGGAATTGAAAACCCGCCAGACTTCTTCCGCCGTGCCGAAGAGACCGGCATGGCCGGCAACACCTCCCATCGCTGCGGCGTTATCGTCGTTGACCGTGCCTTGGACAACGCCGCCCCGCGACGGGTTTTCTCCGGTGGGAGCCACGGAGGCCTCATCAAACCCGCTTTCGGGGCCATAAGCCATGGAAGACAGCCCCAAAGGCTCAGCGACCAGTGATTTGAACAGCGAATCCTGTCTCTTCCCGGCCAGCTTCTCCAGCATCAGCCCCAGCAGGATGAAGCCGAGGTCGCTGTACAGCGGCGCGGTTCGAGGTTTATGCTCCAGGGGTTCTTTCAGAATCAGATTCTTTACGGCCTCCCGGCGCATTTCCTCCGGCAGTCCGTTCAGGTGCTCATGGTAGGGACGCCAGGCAGGCAGTCCGCTGGCATGGCCCAGCAGATGGGCCACGGTCAGTCCCCTTTTCTCCGCCGGAACATCCTCCGGCCAGAATGATTCCAGAGGGCTGTCCAGGGATAGCAGCTTCCGGTCCAGAAAAAGCATGGTCAGATAGGTGGTGGAAAGGACCTTGGTCAACGAGGCCAGATCGTAGATGGTGCCGGGCGTGACCGGGGGCGCATCCGGAGCGTAGGACAGTCTGCCCGCAGGTATTTGGAGGAGCACCCGCCCGGCGTGGGCGGCCAGGAGGACGCCTCCCGGAAAAACGCCGCGGGCGACCGCTGCATCCATTTCTTCCCTCGGGAGTTGCCCGGCCATGATTCAGCCTAAATACGGTTCGGTGAGGTCAAGACGGCCCTGGGCGGTGTCCAGGACAGCCCGGGGGCCTATGGGCAGGGCCAGATTGCGGGTTCCGTGGCCGATGGGGAAATCCAGGACCACCGGTCCCGAAAAATCCGCCAGAGTCCTGTCCAGAACGGAGAGTATTTCGCCGGCTGTCCCGCAATCCTCGCACCGGCCTATAATCAGACCGGAGCACTCATCCAGAACACCGGAGAGTTTCAGGGTGGTGAGCAGCCGGTCGAGCCGGTAAGGCGCTTCGCCCACGTCTTCCAGAAAGAGAAGCGCATCTCTGAAATCAGGCCGCCAGGGCGTGGAAAGCAGATGGACCAGCAGTGTCAGATTCCCGCCAAGCAGCGGCCCCTCAGCCCGGCCGTCCGACCAGATACGGGCTTCGTCAAGGCTGACCGGAAAGGGGTTCCGTCCAGTCAAGAGGTTTTCCAGGTGTGCCACGGTTTCTTCGTCGGCCTCGGTCAGTGAGGTGACCACCGGGCCGTGAAAAACCGTCAGTCCTGTCTCCCCGGCGATGGCCAGCAGCAGGGCGGTAATGTCGGAAAAACCGATTATTATTTTGGGATTGCTTGCAATGGCCGAGAAATCCAGCCGGTTCAGGAGGCGCATGGAACCGTAACCGCCGCGGGCGCAGAAGACTGCTTTTATCACGTCATCGGCAAGCAGACTGTTCAGGGTGGCGGCGCGGCTCTCGTCCGAACCGGCCAGGTAGGCATCCTGAAAAAAAATTTCGTCGGGGCAGAATGTTCCGAATCCGAGCGATTCCAGCCTGTTCAGGCCGGACTTGAAGCGTTCCGGATCAAACGGCCCGGCCGGAGCGGCCACTCCGATTAAATCGCCCTTTTTGAGCGGCGGCGGAAGGATGGTTGGCTTTGGCTTCACTTTTCCCGGTTGCGTTCGTAGATTATCCTCAGGCCGTCAAGGGTCAGGTCGGGCGAGACCTCATTGATGGTGACCGAGTCCTCGGCTATCAGGGAAGCCAGTCCGCCCGTGGCTATGACGTAAGGTTCGGTCCCGACTTCGTTCATCATCCTGGTCACCAGGCCGTCGACCAGCGCGACATAGCCGAAAACCAGCCCCACATTCATGCTGCTGATAGTGTCTTTGGCCACGATCTTTTTGGGCTTGGCGAAGATTTCCACTCTGGGCAGCTTGCTGGCTTTCTGGAAAAGCGCCTCCGAGGAGATGATCAGGCCCGGCGCGATTGCGCCGCCCATATATTCCCCCTGTGGGGATATGTAGTCGAAGGTGGTCGCCGTGCCGAAGTCGACGATTATCAGGGCGCGGCGGTGACGTTCGTAAGCGGCTACGGCGTTGACTATCCGGTCCGCCCCGACTTCACGGGGATTGTCGTAATAGATGGGCATGCCGGTCTTGACGCCCGGTCCCACGAAAAAGGGCTTGACCCGGATATATTTGCCGATGAAGCCTTCGAGGGTATTCTGCATGGGCGGGACCACGCAGGAAATAATCACGTCCTCAATTGTTTTGAGGTCCAGTTCCTGCGAGACGAAAAGGTTGCGGACGAGCATGCCCAATTCATCAACGGTGATGTCCCTCTCCGTCCGGATGCGCCAGTCGGCCTTCAAGGATTCCCCGTCAAAAACGCCCAGCACCATGTTGGTGTTGCCCACGTCAATGGCCAGCAGCATATTGTCACCCTATGGCCCGGGATATGCAATCAGCAGTCTCCTCGGCCAAAGTCTGAATGGTTTGATCGTCCTCGCCTTCAATCATGACCCTGACCAGCGGTTCCGTGCCCGAATAGCGGACAAGGAGCCGGCCCTTATTTCCCAGGAGCTCCTGAACCTTGCAGCATTGGGCCTGAACCTCCGGCACTGCGGCCAGTTCGACCCTTCTGGACACGGTGACATTGACCAGGGTCTGGGGGAAAATGGTCATTATTTCGCCCAGATCGGCCAGGGATTTCCCTTCCCGCTTCATCACGGCCAAAACTTGCAGGGCCGTCAGAATGCCGTCTCCGGTGGTATTGTGGTCCAGAAAGACCATATGGCCGGACTGTTCGCCGCCGAAATTGAATCCGTCCTGACGCATGCGCTCGACCACGTAACGGTCGCCGACGGAAGTGCGGACCACGTCTATGCCCAGGTCCCGCATGGCCACTTCCAGCCCCATATTGCTCATGACCGTGGCCACGACCGTGTTGCCGCCCAGTTTGTTGCGGTTTTTCAGGTCCTTGGCGCAGATGGCCATTATCCGGTCGCCGTCCACCACGCTGCCCCGGTGATCGATAAAGATGGCCCGGTCCGCGTCGCCGTCCAGAGCCAGACCCAGGTCCGCACCGGTCTTGACTACCATCTCGGCGGCTATTTCGGGGTGCAGCGACCCGCAGTCTTTGTTGATGTTCTCGCCATCGGGATCGGTCCCGATAAGATGGACCTTGGCTCCCAGCTCTTCGAAAACCGCCGGAGCACATTTGTAAGCCGCGCCGTTGGCACAGTCGACGACGATGCGCAAGCCGTCCAGAGTCAGGCTGCGCGGAAAAGTGTTTTTCAGAAAAACGATGTATCTGCCCTTGGCGTCGTCAACCCGGAAGGCCTTGCCCACATCGCTGGCTGTGGGGCGGAGCGAATCGATGCCGTTGGAGAAGATGAGTTCCTCTATCCGGAGTTCCACTTCATCGGGCAGCTTGTAGCCGTCGTTGGAAAATATTTTTATGCCGTTGTCCTGGAACGGATTATGGGAAGCGGAGATAACCACTCCGGCGTCGGCTCGCATGCTGCTGGTCAGAAAAGCTATACCCGGAGTCGGCAGCGGGCCGACCAGCAGCACATCCACGCCCATGGAGCAGATGCCGCTGGCTATGGCGTTTTCAATCATGTAGCCCGACAGGCGGGTATCTTTGCCGATGACGATCTTGTGGCGGCGGCGCTGCGTACTCCGCTTGGCTATATAGGCGGACGCCCGGCCGATCTGCATGGCTATTTCCGTGGTCATGGGGTATATGTTGGCCACCCCGCGGACCCCGTCGGTCCCGAACAGTTTTCTTTTAGTGTTGCTCATTGGTTACAGGGAGTTTCTCCTCGAATATTTTTACCCGGATTTCCTTGGGATCGACCTCCAGGACCTCCATGTTGACGGGCACCACGACGACCGGGCGTCTCTTGTACGTGCCCGGTTCCAGTCCGGCCAGGTTGAGGACCACCTTGAGTCCCTTGCCCGCGCCCAGTTCGGTCATGGTGTTCAAAGGCCCCCTGATGGACAGGTCGACGGTATCCTTATGTATTTCATACTTATTGGCGGCATTGACCACTTCCATCGGCACGTCGTTGAACGGCCGGGTGACAATTTTTTCCCCAATTCTGATCTGAGCCTTGATTTCAACCGGCTTGGCCAGAGTCACCGACACATCCGGCAGGGACGGCTTGATAGGTATCACCGCCGACTGGGTCAGTTTGGTCACATCTATGGGCTCGGTCCACAGGCGCCCCAGGCCGCCCAGGAGTCTTTCCGGACCGCGGACATCCACCTGCCCCGGTTCGAGGGTGATCTCGTCTATCATGTACCCGGGTATTGGTTCACCCTGAATGACCGGCAGCAGGCTCAGTGTCTTGGTGGTCAGCCTCTCCAGCTCCACGGTTATGGTGCTGGGTGTGAGCCTGGTGACTTCCAAGCCTCGGGGAAGGGACAGGGCGTCGGGCAGCAGGGTGAAGTTGTTGGGGCCTTCCTTGGTTTCCGCCAGATTGATACTGAAGCGCAACTTGCGGTTGGCCAGTTGTCTGGTCAGGGCCGCCGATCCGCGGATGCGGACGCTGATGCCGTCCGGTATCTGGTTGGCCACCACCATGTCCGGCGGGAAATTGACCATTTCCAGAGGCACATTCAGGCCTATTTCCGCCTTCTCCCTGCCCACGGCCATGGACCAGAGGACAGCGGCCATGACCAGCGCGAGAAATTTCAGCCCCAGATGACGAGTGAAGAGATTGCTCAGCCGCATGTCACGAAGCCTCCTCCGGGGTCGGCGCGGCCGTGGCTGCCGTGTGCAGCAGGCTACGCAAACGGTCGCGGAGTTCCGTCTGGCTCGGGACCGGACTTATCTTGCCGTCCAGGACCAGTGAGACCCGGCCTCTCTCCTCGGACACAACCAGTACGACCGCGTCTGTTTCCCTGGTCAGACCGATGGCCGCACGGTGTCTGGTGCCGTAATGGCCGGAGACTTCATGCTCCGAGGGCAAAGGCAGAAAACAGGCGGCGGCGGCCAGCCTGCCGCCCTGAATCACCACCGCTCCGTCATGAAGCGGGGTGGCCGTGTTGAAGATGCTCAGCAGCAGTTCGGCGGAAACCTTGGCGTCCAAGGCCCGGCCGACTTCGATGTAGTTTTTGAGGCCGATTTCCCGCTCAAAGGCGATGAGAGCGCCGGTCTTTTTCTCGGCCATGATAAAGGCTGCCCGTGAGACTTCTCCCAGGACCGACAGCAGTTCCGGGCTGGTGCGGACAAAGGGGTTCCGGACGACCTGGGTCAGGGCGCGGCGTATATCGGCCTGGAAGAGTATGACCAGGATCAGAATTATATAGGTCAGGAAATTATTCAGTATCCAGTTCAGGGTAAGTAGCTGAAAGGCATTGGAAAAAAGATAAGCGCCAAAGACAACGGCCAGTCCAAGCAGCATCTGCATGGAGCGGGTGCCCCGGATGAGTCTGATGGCCTGGTAAATGATAGTGGCCACCACAAGGATGTCCACCCAGTCCTGCCAGCGCATCCCGTGAAAAAAGTCTATGGCCCAGATCATCCACTCAGACATGTTCGTGCATCACTGCTCCCACCACAGTCAAGGCTTGCCGGGCCATGTCCACATTATGCACCCGGAGTATGTGAGCCCCGTTGTAAGCGCAAAGGGCTGTCACCGTGGCCGTGGCCGCATCTCGTTCCTTGGGCGGGACTCCGCCCAGTATGCGCCCCAGAAAGGCCTTGCGGGAGGGGCCGAGCAGAAGCGGCCGGCCCAGGTCCGCGAGTTCTTTGAGGCGGTTGATAAGTGCGAGGTTGTGGTCAAAGGTCTTGCCGAAACCCAGACCGGGGTCCAGTATTATCATCTTTTCAGGCACTCCGGCGGCTTCGGCCTTTTCCATGGCTTCCCGCAGAAAGTCCCTGATTTCACCCATCAGGTCATGGTAGACGGGATTCTGCTGCATATTACGGGGTTCGCCCTGCATGTGCATCAGGATCAGGGGAACGCCGGCGGCGGCGGAAACCTCGAATATCTGCGGCTCGAATCTCCCGGCGCTGATGTCGTTGACCATGGCCGCTCCGGCCCGCAAAGCCTCTTCCGCCACCCTGGACTTGTAGGTGTCTACGGAGATCGGAACCGGAACACGGGCCGCCAGGGCTTCGATGAGCGGGACGACCCGGTCCATTTCTTCCTGTTCGCCGACCTGCGCCGCTCCGGGGCGGGTTGATTCCCCGCCCACGTCGAGGATGTCGGCCCCGGCTTCGACAAGGCGCAAGCCCTGTTGAACCGCCAGGTCCACCCCCAGAAAATCACCTCCGTCGGAAAAAGAGTCGGGGGTGATATTTATGATGCCCATGATGTGGGGACGGGCGGCAATATCCAGGCTCCATTGTCCCCACTCAAGTTTGAAGGCTTCTTTCATAATGGTCAGATCTGGTCTTGAGCCGCGTCCGCCGGTTCTTCCTTGTCCGGGGGAATCTGGCCTGATTCCTTCAGACGTTCAAGTTCTGTCTCGACGGCGTCGGCCACCAGGGCATTGATCTCGGGCGCGTCCAGAGTCTCTTTTTCCAGCAGAGTCTCGGCCAGCTTGTGCAGGGTATCCATATGCCGGACCAGGAGATCCTTGGCCCGGTTGTAACCGAACAGAACCAGACGCCGGACCTCGCCGTCTATCTGCTGGGCGGTTTCCTCGCTGAAATCCCGGTGCTGAGCAATCTCCCGGCCCAGGAATATGGCCTCGTCCTTTTTACCGAAAGTCAGAGGTCCCATGACCTCGGACATGCCCCACTCGCAGACCATCTTGCGGGCCAGGTCCGTGGCGCGTTCTATATCGTTGCCCGCGCCGGTGGTCGTATGTTTGAGGATCAGCTCTTCGGCCACGCGCCCGCCCATGAGCATGGCCAGGGTGGCTTCCAGAAAATCCCTGGCGTAAGTGTGCTTTTCATCCATGGGCAACTGCTGGGTCAGGCCCAAGGCCCGGCCGCGAGGGATGATCGTCACCTTATGTATGGGATCTGTGCCGGGGATAAGCTTGGCCACTAGGGCGTGTCCGGCCTCGTGATAGGCCGTGTTGCGCTTTTCATCCTCGTTGATGATCATGCTTTTGCGCTCGGTGCCCATGAGAACCTTGTCCTTGGCCCGCTCCAGGTCGGAAAGATCAACCTTGTCTTTATTCAGACGGGCGGCCATCAGAGCGGCTTCGTTGACCAGATTCTCCAGATCGGCTCCGGAAAAGCCCGGTGTGCCCCGGGCCACCTGGGACAAAACCACATCGTCGGCCAGGGGAATCCTGCGCACATGGACCTGGAGTATCTTCTCCCGGCCCCTCACGTCCGGAGGAGGCACCACCACCTGACGGTCGAAACGGCCCGGCCTCAGCAGGGCCGGGTCCAGAACGTCAGGCCGGTTGGTGGCGGCTATCAGTATGACGCCTTCATTGGATTCGAAGCCGTCCATCTCAACCAGCAACTGGTTCAGGGTTTGTTCGCGTTCGTCGTGCCCGCCGCCCAGTCCGGCCCCGCGGTGGCGTCCCACGGCGTCGATTTCATCGATGAAAATGATGCAGGGAGCATGTTTCTTGCCCTGGACGAACAGGTCGCGTACACGGGACGCGCCGACGCCGACGAACATTTCGACAAAGTCCGACCCGCTGATGGAGAAGAAGGGCACCCCGGCTTCTCCGGCGATGGCCCTGGCCAGCAAGGTCTTGCCCGTGCCCGGCGCCCCCATCAGCAGCACACCCTTGGGAATGCGTCCGCCCAGGCGGGTGAACTTTTTGGGATCACGCAGAAATTCAATAATTTCCTGAAGTTCGTCCTTGGCTTCTTCAATGCCCGCCACATCTTCAAACGTGACACGTTCACCGGTTTCGCTCAGCAAGCGGGCCCGGCTCTTGCCGAAGGACATGGCCTTGCCCCCGCCCGACTGCATCTGGCGCATGAAGAAAACCCAGACGCCGATCAGCAGAAGCATGGGGAACCAGGAAATGAGAACGGTCATGTACCAGGGAGAATCATCCTGGGGCTTGGCCGTTATCTTGACGCCCTTATCCCTCAATATCTTGAGCATTTCAGGGTCGTTGGGCGTGTAAGTCTGGAACTTGCGGCCGTCGAGAAACTGGCCTCTTATTTCATTGCCCTGGACCAGGACGGAGGAAACTTCCCCCTGGTCGACCTTGGACAGGAAATCGCTGTAGGTTACGCCTTCGTCTCTGAGAGACTGCTGGGGCTTTGTGAAGGCCTGGTACAGCACAAGCATGACCAGAAATATGACCAGCCACAAAGCCAGGTTTTTATAAAATGGGTTCAAAATGTCCTCCCCGACTCAAAAACACCGATACAAAGCCCGGTATATTTTTACTTTCCGACAGATTAATTCTTATGCCAATAATTATCAATCTTCAACAAAAAACGTGACTTTTCCGCGAAATAGGCCGCCTAAACCCCTTGTTTTCAGCGGCCGGTTTTCATTCCAACGAAAGGACAAGGGCGCGTGTGGACGAAGCGCGCAGACGGGCATCTTCGGAAGGCCGAAGCCCCCCGACCCAGACTATGCCTCGCTGGTCCAGAACCAGGGGCACATGAGGCCGTTGCGAGGCCGGCACTTTTTCGTCCACAAAGAAATCCTGCAACTTTTTCATATGTTTCATACCCAGCGGCCTGAACCGGTCGCCCGGCCTGACCGTTCTCGCCCTCAGGGGCATGGTCAGGCTGTCCAGATCCAGGGCCGCCCGCGCCGGTCCCATATTCCGCAAATCCAGTTCACCTGGCCGGTCATGGACCGCCGCCGTCAGCCGGAGCCCCAGCTCCGGTATCAGAGTGAGCCCCGGCGCATTCAATTCATACTCGAATTCCGGAGGCTCGGCTTGGTCGAAACGGCCTATCAGGAGCCGGTCCCCGTCCCGCCAGGCCCGAACGCCTCCCGGCAGGTCAAGCCCTCCCCGGCCGCCCGAGGCCGCATAGTCCAGAACCTCGTCCACGTGGTCGAGAGTCAGGGCCAGGGTGTTGCCTCGTGCGGCCAGGACCGCTTCGCGGATCAACCTCCGGGCCGGAGCCCGGTCCAGCCCGGCGAGCGGCTCCAAGGCCAGGGAAACCCGGGAGTCCAGCGCCTCCCAGGACAGATCATGTTTCAGGCCGTTCAGGCAGGTCGACCAGTAGTCTTCTTCCTGCCTGAGAATATCGGCGGTTCTGGCCAGCGCCGCCTTTACAGATGGATTGTACTCTTTTTCCAGTTTGGGTATCAGGTCATGCCTCAGTCTGTTGCGGGTGAAGTCCTGATCGTCGTTGCTACTGTCCTCCACCCAGGTCAGGCCGCGCCCGTTCAGATACTCCATTATTTCGCTTCGCCAGAAAGGCAATAAAGGGCGGACCACGCCGTCGGAGCGGACAGGATGGATGCCGGAGAGTCCACGCGGCCCCGAGCCTCTCAAAAGGTTGAGCAGCACTGCTTCCGCCTGGTCGTCGGCATTGTGGCCTGTGGCCACCCAGCGGGCTCCGATTTTCTTTTTCAGCCTGGCCAGAAAAGCGTAACGCACTAACCGGGCTGCGGCTTCGATAGATAATGAATCACGCCGGGCCGTCTCGCGGCAGTCGGCTTTTTCCCAATAAAACGGGACGCCCGCCTCCTTGGCCGCCTGACCGGCCGCCCTGAGGTCTCTTTCGGCCTCCTCGCCGCGCAGGCCGTGATCCAGGTGCGCTGCCGCCACCTTCAGCCCGGACTCGTTGCTCGTCTCCAGAAGCAGATGCAGCAGGGCCGTGGAATCCGGTCCGCCGGAAAAGGCGACCAGCATAACCTGCCCCCGGCCCTTCTCCGCCCCGACAAGAGCGGACAGAGAGCGTCGAAAGCGGGAAACAAGGTCCCTTCCGGATCTGTTGGAAAATGACTGCGGCAAATAGTCCTCCCTGAACCAGTAAAGTATATGGGGCGCAGCTGTTTTTCACAAGGCCAAAGCCCGCTCAATCTTGGCTTCGGAAGATAGTGATGGTATTATGGAAATTAATCCTGAATCATCAATCTTGTAAACAGCTCCGGCCAAAGCCCGTAACCGTCTCCGCCCAACCTGGAGGCTCCGCACAGGGAGGAATGGATGGTTGAAAGCAGAATAAGGAGAAATTTCTCTGGACCGGTTGACATTATCACCGACCATGGCAGCTCGCTGCGCCAGTTCGCCGATGAACACCTGGCCTCGGTCACCACCAGGACCACGGTTTTCATCCTGGGAGACGCCCGCAACAATTTTTTCGATCCTCAGCCGGAAGCCCTGGCCGCAATTGCCGCCAAGGCGAAAAAACTCATCTGGCTGAACCCGGAACCCAGGATGAACTGGCGGGTGGGGGACAGCATCATGTCCGAATATCAAGGCTATTGCACTAGTGTTCGCGAATGCGGTAATCTTAAGCAACTTTCAAAGGTTGTCGAGGAGAGTATCTTCCCATGAATAATTATGATTTGGCCAACAGCCTTTATGTGGTTACCGAGGAGCATTACGGCGACGGGGACATAATTTTCAATGAAGGCACTTCCGGAGACTGGATTTACGTCGTTTTGTCCGGGCAGGTGGAGATTTTCAAGATAGTCCGGGGGAAGAGAATCGTGGTGGATTCCTTGAACAAGGGCGATCTCTTCGGCGAAGTCAGCTTCGTCGATAAAAGGGACCGTTCAGCCGGAGCCAGGGCCGTGGGTAAAGTGACTCTGGGCGTCTACGACCGGGCTTTTCTGACCCAGGAATACAACAAGCTGCCCAAGGAATTCCGGGCCATCTTCGACGCCCTGGCCCGCCGCCTCAGAAAAATGACTTCCGTGGCCACCAACCTGGCCGGCCGGCGCAACGAACGGACGGAAAAAAACTTCGAGATACACTTCAAGACCAAAAAGGATTTCTACAAGGCCTACACCGCGAACCTCGGCAGCGGCGGCCTCTTCATCCGCACGGAGAACCTGCTGGAAATCGGTTCCGAGGTCACTCTGCTTTTCACCCTGCCCGGCGACAGCAAACCGATAAATGCCGTCGGCAAAACGGTTTGGGTGTCCAAGCAGCCCGACCCGGACAAGGGCGTGGGGGTTCAGTTCACCGTGGTCAGCCCGGAGGACCGGACCCGAATCGACGCCTTTGTGCGCCAGAACCCGCGGGGGGAGCGGATTTGACCGAACCCCTGAAGTGCCCGCATTGTCAAGGCGTGGTCCAGCCTTACCGCAACCCTCTCCCCACAGTGGACATCATTATTGAAATGGACGGCGGCGGAGTGGTCCTGGTCTTGAGAAAGAATCCCCCGCCGGGCTGGGCTCTGCCGGGCGGTTTTGTGGATTACGGTGAATCTCTGGAACAGGCGGCCGCTCGGGAAGCCTTCGAAGAGACAGGGCTCGAGGTGGAGCGCCTGGAACAGTTCCGGGCCTACTCGGACCCGGCCCGCGACCCGCGGCACCATACCGTCACCAACGTCTTCATAGCCCGGGCCTCCGGCCGCCCTCGAGGAGGGGACGACGCGGCCCGCGCCGAAGTCTTCACCGAAGACAGCCTGCCGTCTCCGCTGGCCTTTGACCATGGACTTATTCTGAAGGACTATTTCGCTTTCCGGGCTGCCGGAAACAAGGCCGGCCGGGAAAGGGGGTAAGATAATGGACGAAAAAAAACTGGGGAGCGAGGAAAAGAAACTGCTCCTGAAACTGGCCCGTTCGGCCATTGCCGAATCCTTGCACCTTGAACATTCGCGCCCTGCCGCAACCGGGTCGCCGCTGCTTGAGGAAAAAAGAGGGGCCTTCGTCACCCTGCATAAGCATGGCCGCTTGCGGGGATGCATCGGCAATTTCGTGGGCACAGGGCCTTTGACGGAGACCGTGGAAGATATGGCCCGGTCGGCCGCCTTCGAAGACCCCCGTTTTCCTTCGCTCAAGCCCGGCGAACTGGATGAAGTGGACCTGGAAATATCGGTTCTGACGCCCATGCGGCGCATCGGCGACCCGGCAGAGGTCGAAGTCGGCCGACACGGCGTTTATGTTGTCAACGGTCCGTACCGGGGTGTTCTGCTGCCCCAGGTGGCCACAGAACAAGGCTGGGACAGGGAGACATTCCTGGACCACACCTGCCTCAAGGCCGGACTTGACCCCGGCTGCTGGCGGAGCCCCCAGACGGAGATCTATGTTTTTTCAGCCGAGGTGTTCGGTGAAAAGGGTATGGAGTAAAGGCATGAAAGGAAGCAAACCGTCCGGGCGGGACGGCGGGGAAGGTCAAGACCGTTCCTTCAGGCGCATTTTCAGGGAGTACGGCCGGGCTGTCCTTATCGCCCTGGCCCTGGCCGTGATGATTCGCAGCGCCGTGGTTGAGGCCTATGTTGTGCCCACCGGGTCGATGCTCGAAACCATACAGATGGGGGACCGCATCCTGACCAACAAGATGGCTTACAGCCTCAGGCTTCCCCTGACCGGTCTGGAGATTGCCCCCATGGGCGAAATCAGGCGGGGCGATGTGGTGGTCTTCGATCCGCCGCAGGGCGACATTCCCTATGTCAAAAGGGTCATAGGGCTGCCGGGCGAAAGGATTGAAATCCGGGACAAGGTAGTCCTGGTCGGCGGGAAGCCCCTGTCCGAGCCCTATGTCAGGTACGTGGACAGCCGGATTTATCCCCAGACCGTACAGCCCCGAGATAATTTGGGACCCTTTGTGGTCCCGGAAGGCCGGTTGTTCGTCATGGGCGACAACCGGGACGAAAGCTTTGACTCCAGGTTCTGGGGTTTTGTGGATGAGCGGGACATTAAAGGCCGGGCGGTAGCCGTTCTCTGGTCCTGGGAGACCGGCGCCTGGCATCCCCGCTGGTCCCGGCTGCTCCGGCCCATGAACTGAATAGAGTTTTTATCTCCAGACACAAACGGCCCCGCGGGGCCGTTTGTGTCTGAACATTCTTCCGCCTGTCTCTACCGGCCGAACTTTTCCTTCAGCCTCCGGCAGACCAGATCGGGCACCAGCCCGCTGATGTCTCCACCCAGGGAGGCGGCTTCCTTGATTATGGTCGAGCTGATGTAGAACCATTTGTAATCCGTCATGAGAAAGATGGATTGAACGTCCCGGTTTAGCCTGCGGTTCATCAGGGCCATCTGGAATTCGTATTCGAAATCGGACATGGCCCGCAGGCCCCTGAGTATGACATTGGCGTTGACGCTCTGGGCGTATTCCACTGTCAGCCCTTCAAAAGTCCTCACGTCCACGTTGGGTTCGTCGGCCATGACTTCCCGGATCATGTCCATCCTTTCCTGGATGGAGAACAGCCCCCGCTTTTCCGAGTTTCTGGCCACGGCCACGATGATCTTGTCAAAAATCTGGAGACCCCGGTTGATGATACTGAGATGACCATTGGTGATGGGATCAAAAGAACCCGGATAGACAGCCGTCCCTGCCATAACGCTTTCCCCCGTGCCTGGTTTGGAAATGGAGTTTGGAACCGAATAGTCGCTGGCCGTTTCCATACCACGCAACCGACTCATCCTTCAAGCTTTTTAGTCGCTTGAGGCCTGTTCCCCGCCTGGGGCGGGATACTCGAGAAACGTCAGCCTTGTCTGCCCGTAAATCCGCTCATCACTGATGCTCCAGGGCGGCGGCGGGGCCAGGGTTTCCTTGCTCGACTGTTCGACCACGGCCAGACAGTCCGGAGCGGCCAGGCCGAGGCGCACGATAAGCTCCAGTCCGCGGAGGGCGAGTTCCCTCCCGTACGGCGGGTCGAGGAAAATCAGGCTGAAGGGTGCGCCGGGCGCGGACCTCAGGGGCGCGGCTCCAAGGGCCGCATCCGCCTTAATGATGACCGCCCGGTCTCCGAGGCCCAGTTCCGCCACGTTGCGGCGGACGGCGGCCAGGGCTTGGGGATGACGGTCCACAAAGACCGCCCGGGCGGCTCCCCGGCTGAGGGCCTCCAGTCCCAATGCACCCGACCCGGCGAAAAGGTCCAGCACGGAGGCTCCGGCTATCTGAGGGCCGAGTATGCTGAACAGGGCTTCCCGGACCCGGTCCGCCGTGGGGCGGACGTCCATTCCCTGGGGCGCGAAGAGCTTTCGGCCTTTATGTGTTCCGGCCACAATCCGCATGTTTACCGCCACCAACAAACTGATGGGGCCGGCATACGGCCCCATCTCGCAATATGGCCGGCCAGAGGCCGGTCGTCTAATCGTCGAAGTTTCCGCCCGGTCCCTTGTCGGAGCTTATGGTCTTGGCTCTTTCCAGGATTTTGGCTTCGGTCCATTCCGCCGGATCTTCCATGCGGGCCGCCTTGGAACCCAGATCATAGGAACCGGCCTTGAGTATGGCCTCGATGCCCAGCGGAGCGGTGTCCTCGCAGTTGAAGACGTTGACCAGAAGGTGATAGACGAAGTCCTCCACACCCTTGGCCATGCGCTCGCGTATATCGGCCGGCTGGCGCAGGAGTTTGTTCTCAAAGGGGAGATTCAGTTTTTTGTAGTCGCCAGCCTTCAGCGACTGGCCCTGGGCCTGGGCGACCATTTCCTGCCATACGGCGTCGCTGGCGCCGGCGTCCGGCAGCTTGATGAATCCGCCCTGCTCGTCCAGTTCGGCGTTGCCGTAATCATTGACCTTGACGCCCCAGCTTATCATCTGCAGGGCCGTGGCTACGTTGGCCTTGGTGGTCCTGGTCTTCTGGGCGATTTCGCGCAGCCTTTCCGAACTGTTGCCGGAAGTGCCGTGCTGAGCCCCGGAAACCTGATACTTTTCAATGGCCTGGTGAATCTGCATGGTCAGATCCACCTGGATGCCCGCCGCGGAAGCCTCGATGCCGTGAGTGGTGCCGTTGTTCAGGGCAATCCAGTCCGGAGAGATGCCGTGGGCGTTGAGGCCCTGAATGAGGAACAGGGCTTCGGACGGAGTCGACAGGCCTGATTTGCCCTTTATTTCGCCGACTTCTGTTTCAAGGCCCGCCCATATCGGGATGTACTTGTTCAGGGTCAGGTTGGTCAGAAGGTTGTCGGCGTCGGGCAGGTGCGAAGCGTCTATGGCTATGGAGGTGATACCGGCGTCGAACATGGACGGAATCTCCGTCTTGGCCGCCTCCACGTCCTTGGGTCCCTTGATGCCGTAATGGTCGGCGTGAACGGCTACCGGTACGGTGATGCCAAGCTCGTTGCAGACAGCATCCACCTGCCGGGCCATGTTCCAGTAATTGACCGCGCAATAGGCCGACGCGCCGCCTTCCGACTTGGCGATCTCGATGATGATAGCGGCGTTGGCTCGCTGAGCCGCACGCAGAGCTCCGCGGATGGCAAAATGGTTCCGGCCGTTGGCCGCTATGGTCATGGCCTTGCCCTTGGCCAGCATGGCCCGGTCAATGACCTTGCCGCTGACGATCAGGGCTTTGGAATTGGGGAACAGACGGGCGATATTGGGTGGACGCCCGATAGCCAGTGCTTTCTCAAATTCCGGAGAATACTCCGGTTTTTTTGCGGACATACGCATCCTCCATTCGTATGGGGTTGATTAACGATGACCCACCTCGAAAAAATATAGGCAAGACGGGCCGGAGCGCCGGAGTCCGGACCCCGGCCCGTGTTTCATGCGGGAATATGCTAGACTCTGATGAGGTTTCTGTCCAGTAGAACTTCCGCTATCTGCACCGCGTTAAGGGCCGCGCCCTTGCGGATGTTGTCGGACACAACCCACATGGCAATCCCTTTTTCACAGGAGATGTCTTCACGGATACGCCCGACGTATGTATCGTCCAGGCCGGCGGCGTCGATGGCCAAGGGGTATTCGTTCTTGGACGGATCGTCCACCACCGTGACTCCGGGCGCCCGGCTGAGGAGTATCCGGACCTCGGTCGGGGTTATCTTTTTTCCGGTCTCGATCCAGACGGCCTCCGAATGTCCGTAAAAAACCGGCACCCGAACCGTAGTCGCGGAAACCATTATGGAGTCGTCCTCCATGATCTTCCTGGTCTCGTTGACCATCTTCATCTCTTCCTTGGTATAGTCGTTTTCCAGGAAGACATCGATATGCGGGAGGCAGTTGAAGGCGATAGTGTGCGGATAGACTTTGTGGGTAGCTTCCTGCCCGCTGATAAGTGCCCTGACCTGGCTGGACAGTTCCTCGATGGCCTTCTGTCCCGTCCCGGATACGGCCTGGTAGGTGGAAACTATTATGCGCTTGATGCCTACCGCGTCGTATATGGGTTTCAGCGCCACGACCATCTGGATGGTCGAGCAGTTGGGATTGGCGATGATGCCCTTGTGCTTTTCCAGCGCGCCGGGGTTGACTTCGGGAACCACCAGGGGAATTTCGGGGTCCATGCGCCAGGCGGACGAGTTGTCCACCACCACGCAGCCGGACTTGACGGCTATAGGGGCGAATTGCCTGCTCGGACCGGCTCCGGCCGAAAAGACGGCCAGGTCCACGCCCTTGAAGGAATTCTCGTCCAGCACCTGCACGGGTATTTCTTTCCCGTGAAATTCCACTGTCTGGCCGATAGAACGTTCCGAGGCGAGCGGTTTCAGAGTCCCAACCGGAAAATTGCGCTGCTCCAGTGTTTTGACCATCTCACGGCCAACGGCCCCTGTGGCTCCGGCTACGGCCACCGTCAGTTTCTTCGACATTTTTTCTCCACTCCTGCAGAATTGATTATTATTTAGCGCAATGGCTAACAACCGCTCATTACGTATTTTAACACAAGGTCGCCCACCTCTGAAGTACTATGGCCCATTTGGCCGGCGGCCAGCGATTTGATGTCCGAAGCCACCACCCGTTTGACGGCGGCTTCCACCGCCCGGGCCGCTTCCTCTTCGCCCAGATGAGTCAGCATCATGCCGCCGGCGGAGATGGCCGCCAGGGGATTGATGATGTTCATGCCCGTGTACTTGGGCGCGGAACCGCCGATGGGTTCGAACATGGAGACCCGGCCCGGATGGATGTTGCCGCCGGCGGCCAGGCCCATGCCGCCCTGGATCATGGCCCCCAGGTCGGTGATGATGTCCCCGAACATGTTGTCCGTGACGATGACGTCGAACCATTCCGGGTTCTTGACCATCCACATGCAGATGGCGTCCACATGGGCGTAATCGGTCTTCACATCCTGATACTCGGAGGCGGCCAGTTCGTTGAAGGCCCGTTCCCAGAGGTCGAAGGCGTAAGTCAGGACGTTGGTCTTGCCGCAGAGGGTCAGTTTCTTTTCCCGGCCCCGGTTTCTGGCCCAGTCAAAGGCGAATCTCAGGCAGCGCTCCACGCCGAAACGGGTGTTGATGGATTCCTGGATGGCCACTTCCTGGGGCGTGCCCTTGCGCAGGAAACCGCCCGCTCCGGCATACAGGCCTTCGGTATTTTCCCTCACAACCGTGAAATTTATATGTTCCGGCCCCTTGTTGGCCAGAGGAGTCTCCACGCCGGGGTAAAGAACCACCGGACGGAGATTGATGTACAGGTCCAGGTCGAAGCGCATTTTGAGCAGAATGCCCTGCTCCAGAATGCCGGGTTTGACCTTGGGGTGGCCGATGGCCCCCAGGTAGATGGCCTGCATGTCCTTCAATTCGGCCACCACGCTGTCCGGCAGCAGGTCGCCGTTGGCCAGGTACCGGTCGCCGCCCAGATCGTAATCGGTAAAATTGATCCTGAAGCCGAACTTCTCCGCCGCCGCGTTCAGAACCTTGCGTCCCTCGGCAATGACTTCCGGCCCCGTGCCGTCGCCAGGCACAGCCGCTATATCGTATACTGCTGTCATTTTTCTTATTCTACTCCTGTTTCATATAATGGGTAAACCATTTGTCGGCCCCGAAAGGGCGCAAATCGAAAAAAAATAGCGGCAAATCAGCCTTGCCGGGACTTCGCTCTCTTTTTCATCAGATGCGGAATGAGGCCGCCGTCCGAAACCAGTTCCAGCATGAATTCGGGCACGGGCGGAAATGAGTATTCGCTTTCCTTGGTCAGGTTCCTCACCAACCCCTTTTCCAGGTCGATTTCCACCTTGTCGCCGTCGGAGAAGCCTTTGAGGGCTTCGGGGCATTCCACCAGAATCAGGCCGGTGTTGAAGGAATTGCGGTAGAATATCCGGGCGAAGCTGCCTGCCACCACGCACGGCACGCCAGCGGCCTTGATGGCCACAGGGGCGTGTTCGCGGGACGATCCGCAGCCGAAGTTCTTGCCGGCCACGATTATATCGCCGGCACGAACCTTGGAGGCGAAGGTCGTGTCCGCGTCCTCCATGCAGTGGGAGGCCAGTTCCTTGGGGTCGGTGGTGTTCAGATACCGGGCCGGAATAATGGCGTCGGTGTCGATATCATCGCCGAAAACGAAAACGTTTCCAGAGTATTTCATGGCTGGCTCCTACAGGTCGTCCGGACTGATGATCCGTCCGGCCACGGCCGAAGCGGCGGCTACGGCCGGGTTGGAGAGATATATTTCACTGGAAGTGTGGCCCATGCGGCCGACGAAGTTGCGGTTGGTGGTGGAAACCGCCCGTTCGCCCGGTGCCAGAATGCCCATGTGCCCGCCCAGGCAGGGGCCGCAGGTAGGGGTGCTCACGGCCGCTCCGGCCGACATGAAGGTCTCGAAGAGCCCTTCCTTCATGGCCTGGACGTAGATATCCCGGGTGGCCGGTATGACGATCAGCCGGGTGCCGCTCTTGACATGACGGCCTTCCAGCACCTCGGCGGCCAGGCGCAGGTCCTCCAGGCGACCGTTGGTGCAGGAGCCTATAACCGCCTGATCTATGGTCACGTCCTTGAGTGTTGAGACTCCGACCACGTTTTCCGGCAGGTGCGGTCTGGCCACCTGAGGCTCCATTCCCGTGATGTCGTAGACCTTTTCGGCGGCATATGCCGCGTCCGGGTCGCTCCGGTAGACTTTGTATTCCCTGCTGACCCGGCCGTCCTCGTACCGGCGGGTGATCTCGTCCGGGGCGATTATGCCATTCTTGGCCCCGGCTTCTATGGCCATGTTGGCCATGGTCAGGCGGCCGTCCATGGAGAGGGCGTCGATGACCGGCCCGGTGAATTCCATGGCCCTGTACAATGCCCCGTCCACGCCGATGTCGCCGATGGTCATGAGGATCAGGTCTTTGCCCCCGACCCAGCGCCCGGCCTGGCCCTTGTAAACGAATTTGATGGTCTCAGGGACCTTGAGCCAGGTTCGGCCGGTCAGGAATATGCCCGCCACGTCGGTGCTGCCCATGCCGGTGGCGAAGGCCCCTAGACCGCCGTAAGTGCAGGTGTGGCTGTCCGCGCCTATGACCAGATCGCCGGGGGCCACCAGACCCTGCTCGGGCAGCAGGGCGTGCTCCACGCCCATGCGGTCGAGGTCGAAAAAGTTCCTTATGCCCTGTTCCTTGGCGAAGTTCCTGACCATCTGCACCATCTCGGCGCTCTTGATGTCCTTGTTGGGGACAAAGTGGTCGGGAACAAGCGCAATCCTGTCCGGGTTGTCAACCCTGTCCACTCCGGCGGAGCGGAAGACCTGTATGGAGAGCGGAGCGGTGATGTCGTTGGCCAGGGCCAGATCCACTTCCACTTCCACCAGTTGTCCGGGACGGACCTCGTCCAGCCCGGCGTGCGCGGCGATGATTTTTTCGGTAATCGTACTTGGCATTGTTTTTCTCTCAATAAAACGAACGGTACGGGTTCTGCCGCATGGCTTCCAGCCGGTTCAAGCCGTTGATGTAGGCCTTGGCGCTGGCGACGATGATATCCGGATCGGAGCCTTGCCCCAGAACCACCATGCCGTCTTCCTCCAGGCGGAGGGTGACTTCGCCCTGGGCGTCGGTGCCTCCGGTTATGGCGCTGATGGCGAAGTGCTGCAGAACGCTCCTGGTGCCGGTCATTTCCGCTATGGTGTTGAAACAGGCATCCACCGGCCCGGTTCCGAAGCCTGCCTGGTGGCGCTGTTCACCGTTTATCTGTATCGATACGGTGGCCGTGGGCTTGACGGTGTTGCCGGAACTGACGTTCAGATAGAGAAGCTTGTATCTCTCGGTGACCTTGATGAGCTCATCGGCCACGATGGCTTCGAGGTCCTCGTTGAAGACCTGCTTCTTCTTGTCGGCGACTTCCTTGAAACGGATGAAAAGCCGGTCTATGTCTTCCGCCGGCAGGTCGTAGCCGAGGCTGCTGAGCTTGTCCCGGAAAGCGTGGCGGCCCGAATGCTTGCCCAGCACCAGGTCGCTCTTTTTGATGCCCACATCCTGAGGCCGCATAATCTCATAAGTGGACGCCTCCTTCAAGACCCCATCCTGATGAATGCCCGATTCGTGGGCGAAGGCGTTGGTCCCGACAATGGCCTTGTTGGGCTGGACATGCAGACCGGTGACGGCGGAGACCAGCCTGCTGGCCGGAAAGATTTCCTCGCTGACCATGCTCGTGTCAAAGCGGCAGACGTCCTGGCGGGTCCGGAAGAGCATGGCCACTTCCTCCAGGGCCGTATTCCCGGCCCGTTCGCCAATGCCGTTGATCGTGCCTTCAATCTGGCGGGCGCCGTTTTCCACGGCGGCCAAGGAGTTGGCCACGGCCAGGCCCAGGTCATTGTGGCAGTGTACGCTGACCACGGCCTTGTCGATGTTGGAGACATGTTCAAACATGTAACGGATCAGGGCGCCATATTCGGACGGCACGGTGTAGCCCACGGTATCCGGTATGTTGATGACCTTGGCCCCCGCCGCGATGACCGCCTCCATCACCCTGGCCAGGTACTCCGGAGAAGTCCGGGAAGCGTCCTCGGCGGAAAATTCCACGTTGGAGGTCCGGCGGCAGGCCATCTTGACTCCGGCCACGGCCATTTCCAGCACCTCGTCACGGGATTTGCGCAATTTGTGTTTGAGATGGATGTCCGAAGTGGCCACAAAGACGTGCAGCCTCGGGTCGGCAGCTTCCGCAATGGCCTCCCAGGCCGTCTCGATGTCTTTTTCCTGCGTCCGGGCCAGGGCCGCGATCTGACACTCCTTGACCTCCCGTGAGACCAGCCGGACGGCCTCGAAGTCGCCCCGCGAGGCTACGGGGAAACCGGCCTCGATGACATCCACCCGCAGTCGGGCCAGGGCCCGCGCCACGCGCAGTTTCTGGCTGACGTTCATCGAAGCGCCGGGCGACTGCTCGCCGTCCCGGAGCGTGGTGTCGAAAATGTAAATTCTTTCGGCCATGGTTTCCTCCAATTTTCTGGTTATGTTCTCCGGCTCCAGCCGGGCGGATGCGCCACAAAAAAAGGCCCCGCCTGGTTTGGCGGGGCCTTTTGTAGTCCTGACTTAATTTATGAGCAGACTACAAACCTCCCCGCCTCTGGGGCAGCAGGCCCAGCAGAAGAAGCAGGGTAATAGTCAGGTTCATAGTCATTTGCGGTCTTTTCTCCGTTCCGCGTGATTAGCACGCGAAAACCGTGTTTGTCAAGTCAAAAACAGCCTCAAAGCACCGATCTCTCGGGTTCCTCCAGCTCGTCGTCGCATAATTCATGACCGGCCAGGCGGGCCTGATGGTGTTTGTACGCAGTCAGAATCGGTCCGCAGACGACATAAGAGAGCATGATGACGAACAGCATTATCTGCGGCCGGACGGCGACCAGGGCGAAAACCAGGGTAGCCACGACCAATGTGTTGAAGGGCTTGCTCTTGAGAAGCTCCGGGTTCTTGAGGCTGAAGTATTTGAAATTGCTGACCATGAGGAACGACAGCGCGAATATGAGCACCAGTATGGCCCAGTGACGGATGGTGCCGGTCTGGCCGAAATGGTTGAGCAGTATCACGGTCGTGGCGATCATACCCGCCGCGGCCGGAATGGGCAGCCCCTGGAAAAAGTCCTGCTTCTTGGTCGGCACGTAGACGTTGAAACGGGCCAGACGCAGGGCTCCGCAGGCGACAAAGAGAAATGCCGCCACCCAACCCAGGCGCCCGAAAGGTTCAAGGGCCCAGAGAAAGGCTGTTACGCCGGGAGCCACACCGAACGCCACCAAGTCGCAAAGGGAATCGTACTCCACTCCGAACTGGCTGGTGGTGTTGGTCATGCGGGCTACCTTGCCGTCGAGAAAATCCAGAACGCCGGAGATCATAATCGCAATGGCCGAGGCCACGAAATCATGGTTGATGGCCGAGATTATGGCGTAAAAACCCGAAAACAGGCTGGCCGTGGTGAAAAGGTTCGGCAGTATGTAAATGGTCTTCCGCCTGTTGGTCCGGGATTTGCTCTTTTTTCTTCTGCTCATGGTAAATACCCCAGTACGGTTTCACCTGCCTTGACTTTCCGGCCGGGTTCAACCGTGATTGTGGCTCCCAGAGGAAAAAAGACTTCCAGCCGGGAACCGTAACGGATAAGTCCGAAGCGCTGTCCGCGGGATACCTGGTCGTGAGGCTTGACCCAGCAGACGATGCGCCTGGCTATCAGACCGGCGATCTGAATGACCACCAGCCTGGCCCCCCCGGGCGACTCCAGAACCAGGGCGTTGTGTTCGTTGTCCTTCGAGGCCTTGTCCAGACTGGCATTGAAAAACTTGCCCGGAAAATACCTGACCTCGTTCACCCGGCCGGAGATGGGGGACCTGTTGACGTGAACATTGAGAACGGACATGAAAATGCTGACCTTCAGCATCCTCGCGCCCAGGAAGCGGTCTTCGTCAACTTCCCTGACTTCAAGGACCCTCCCGTCGGCCGGCGAAAGCACCATGTGTTCGCCGGCCGGGGGATTACGGTCCGGATCTCTGAAAAACCAGGCGGAAAACAGGCCGGCAGCCGCCAGGGGAATGGCCGCCCACCACCAGCCGGGCCATAGAAGCAGCCCGGCCCCGATGATCGGAATGAAGATGAACGGCAGGCCTTCACGGGCCACCGGCAGTCTGTTGTCTATCCTGGACATAAGTTGAACGGCTTCCTGTCCGGCTTACTTTTTATGAAGCCAGGCCATCATGCCGCGCAGTTTTCTTCCCACTTCATTTATCGGGTGCAAAGCTTCACGGCGGCGGCTGGCGTTGAAGACCGGCCTGCCGCACTTGTTTTCCATTATCCATTCGCGGGCGAACTCACCCGACTGGATCTCGGCGAGTATCTTCTTCATTTCCTTGCGGGTTTCGTCCGTGATGATCCTCTTGCCACGGGAGTAGTCCCCGAATTCCGCCGTGTCGCTGACCGAATAGCGCATGTAGTCGATGCCGCCCTGGTAGAACAGGTCGACGATCAGCTTGAGCTCGTGCAGACACTCGAAGTAAGCGATTTCCGGCTGGTATCCGGCTCCCACCAGAGTGTCGAAACCGGCCTTGACCAGTTCGGAAACGCCGCCGCACAGAACGGCCTGCTCGCCGAAAAGGTCCGTCTCGGTCTCTTCCTCGAAGGAGGTCTGAATGACGCCGGCGCGGGTTGCGCCGATGCCCTTGGCGTAAGCCAGGGCCGTATCCATGGCCTTGCCGGAGGCGTCCTGATAGATGGCTACCAGGGACGGAACCCCGGCGCCCTTCTCATACTCGGCCCGGACCAGATGTCCCGGCCCCTTGGGCGCGACCATGGCCACGTCCACATCCGCCGGCGGAACAATCTGGCCGAAATGAATATTGAAACCGTGGGAGAAGAGCAGCATTTTGCCCGCCCCAAGGTGTTGCTTGACCTGGTTTTCGTACATCATGGCCTGGACGTCGTCCTGGGTCAGTATCTGAATGACATCGGCCTGCCTGGCCGCCTCGTCCGCCGCTACCGGTTCGAAGCCGTACTTCTTGGCCAGTTCGTAGTTTTCGCAGCCCGGGCGTTCGGCGACAATGACTTCAACGCCGCTGTCACGAAGGTTCAGGGCCTGAGCGTGGCCCTGGCTGCCGAAGCCGATTATGGCCACCTTTTTGCCTTTGAGTTTGCCCAAATCGGCATCTTTGTCGTAAAAAATCTGCATTTCCGAACTCCTTAAAAAAACAGAATTAAGACTATTACTTTTTAGCCCGGGCTATGGCTATCTTGCCCGTCCGGACAACCTCCTCGATGCCCATGTGATTGAGCAGTTCGAGGATGGCTCTGATTTTTCCCTCGTCTCCAGTAACGAGGACCGTCAACGATTTGGGACTGACATCTACTATCTTGCCACGAAAAATGTCCGTGGTGCGCAATATTTCCGCCCGGTTGGAGGCTTCGGCCCGAACCTTAATCAAAGCCATTTCCCTTTCGACGAAAGGGCTTTCGTTCATGTCCACGACTTTGATTACGTTGATGACCTTGCGCAACTGTTTGATTATCTGTTCAATAATGGCCGGAGAACCGGATGTTACCAGGGTGATGCGCGAAACGCCGGCTTCCGTGGTTTCGGCCACGGAAAGACATTCTATGTTGAAGCCGCGCCCGGAAAAGAGTCCGGTCACCCGGGAGAGAACCCCCGGTTCGTTATCCACCAGCACTGAGATCGTTCGTTTGGTTCCGTTCTGTTCCATGATTGTCAGACCAGCAGCATGTTGGAGATGGCGGCCCCGGCCGGGACCATGGGATAGACGCATTCTTCTTTTTCCACCCGGAAATCCATAATGACAGGCTTCCTGATTCTCAGGGCCTCCTTGATTACCGGAGCCACGTCCTTGGGCTTGTCCGCCCGGAATCCTACCGCGCCGTAAGATTCGGCCAGCTTGACGAAGTCCGGGGCGCAGCCCATGGGAGTGGCCGCGTAGCGCCGGTCGTAGAAAAGCTGCTGCCACTGGCGGACCATGCCCAGATACTCGTTGTTCAGAATGGCCACCTTGACTGGCAGGCCGTACTGGACCGCCGTGGCCAGTTCCTGAATATTCATCTGGATGCTGCCGTCTCCGGCGATGTCTATGACCGTCTTTTCCGGCCGGGCGATCTGAGCCCCGATGGCCGCCGGCAGGCCGAAGCCCATGCAGCCCAACCCACCGGAAGTGATAAAGGAGCGGGGTCCGCCGAACAGGTAATACTGGGCCGCCCACATCTGATTCTGGCCGACCTCGGTGGTGATTACGGCTTTACCCTGGGTCAGCCGGTAGAGTTCCTCCACCACGAACTGAGGCTTGATGGGGCCTTCCGGATTCTGGTCGTAGGCCAGGGGATAAGTCGCCCGCCAGGCCGCGATCTGGTCGAGCCAGGGTTTATGGTCGGGCATGCCGCCCGGCTCGGCCTTGACCAGATCGAGCAGCATCTGCAAGGCGGCCCGGCAGTCGCAGACAATGGGAATCTGGACCCGGACGTTCTTCTTGATGGAAGTCGGATCGATATCAATGTGAATGATCTCGGCGCCAGGGCAGAATTCGGCGATATTGCCCGTGACCCGGTCGTCAAACCGGGCTCCGACGGCGATAAGCAGATCGGAGTTCTGGACGGCCATATTGGCCCGGTATGTCCCGTGCATGCCCAGCATGCCCAGGGCCAGATCGTGGGCGCCCGGAAAGCCTCCCAAACCCATCAAGGTGGTGGTCACCGGAATATTCATGGCTTCGGCCAGGGACTTGAGCTCACGGTGAGCGTCCGAACTGACCACGCCGCCGCCCGCGTAGATCACCGGGCGCTTGGCCTTGAGCATCAGGTCGAAGGCCTTCTTGATCTGCTTGGGGTGAGGCTCGTAATGGGGCTGGTACCCGCGCAGGCTGATCTTGCGGGGATACTTGAATTCCGCCTCGCCCTGGATAATGTCCTTGGGCAGGTCCACCAGGACGGGACCCGGCCGGCCGGTGGCGGCCACGTGAAAGGCCGCCTTGATGGTCGAAGCCAGGTCGGAGATGTCCTTGACCAGATAATTATGTTTGGTGCAAGGCCTGGTGATGCCTACAATGTCTACTTCCTGGAACGCGTCGTTGCCTATCAGCATGGTCGGAACCTGGCCGGTCAGAATGACTACAGGCACCGAGTCCATAAACGCGCTGGCTATGCCCGTGACCGTGTTGGTCGCGCCGGGGCCGGAGGTTACCAGAACTACGCCCACCTTGCCTGAAGCTCGGGCGTAGGCGTCGGCGGCGTGGACCGCTGCCTGTTCATGGCGGACCAGGATGTGATTCATCTTGGTCCCCTCCATCTGGTCATGAATATCGGTAATAGCCGCACCCGGGTAACCGAATATGACCTCAACCCCTTCTCGCTTCAGGCTCTCCAGAAGTATCTTCGCTCCAGAAAGTTTCATCGCCTCACGTCTTTAATTGTCCCTGCACTCGGCCAGAATCGCTTCAATGCGGTCTCGACCGGCCAGTTTCTCCTTTTGCAGCCGTTTGCGTTCCATCTGCTCTTCGGTGGTCAGATAAGGCCGCCGGTTGAGCTCGTCCAATTGCCGCTCGAACTCTTCATGCCGCTCGATGAGCGTTCTGAGTTCTTCGTTTTCGTTGATAAGGCTGGCTACCAACGCTTCATCCCTTTTTTCCATAGGCGACTCCTGACGGGTGAAAACGGTTTAAGGGAATCATTCTACGTGTTTTTCCGTCACTGTCAACGCCGCTGTCAAAAAACCGGACCAGCGGCGGCTGTTGAAAAATAACCGAAAAGCCACCGGAGGCTCAAAGAAACATCTCCCGGCGGCGGTTATGAGGCTCGGCCGGCGGCTTGATGTCCGGCGGGCGCACATAAAGAGGCGCCACATCGGCCGGGTCGGCGGCCATTCCCCGATCATATAACATTTCCGCCTCGGCGGCCACATTGACCGCCAGGGGAAAATCAAAAGCTTCATCCCCGCGGATAAACAGCGGCCCCAAAGACTCGGAGAGGACGCCGCCCCAAGTCCTCACCCCCTCACCGAAAAAGACGACCGGCTCGGAGATAATCCCGGCCAGTCCATCCGGAGTCAGGGCATCATAATCGGTCAGACGTTCCCAGAGCGGACCGGACGGCCGGTACATGGCGGCGTAGACCTGGCCCTTGCGGGCGTCGATAACCGGGCAGATGATCCCGCCGTCTCCAGGCTGAACGGCCCTGGCCATGGCGTCCAGGGTCGGCACGCCCACCAGCGGCTTGCCCGCCGCCCAGGCCAGTCCCTTGGCTATGGCCAACCCAATGCGCAGGCCGGTGAAACTGCCCGGCCCCAGGCCCACGGCCACAATATCCAGATCCGTTGCGGACATGCCCGCCTCTTGCAGCACCTTCTGTATCTCCGGAAGAAGGGTGCTGGAATGAGTCCGGCCCGGCGCAAGGTTGGATTCGGCGAGAATCCTGCCGCCCTCGACCAGGGCGGCGCTACCGGCCAGTGTCGCTGTTTCCAGAGCCAGAATTTTCATTCTGTTCCACCGCAGGTTGAGGCTGGCCGGGGTCCGCGCCGGTGAAGATGCGGGTCAGATCGTTGAAAAAGACAAAGGCCATGAACATTACCAGCAGGACCAGGCCCGCCTGTTGGGCCCTTTCCCTGATTTTCAGGCCCAGCGGTTTCCGGATAACCATTTCTATAATAAAAAAGAACAGATGACCGCCGTCGAGCACCGGTATGGGCAGAAGGTTCAGAATCCCCAGGTTTATGCTGAGCAGCGCTCCCAGGAAGATCAGGTTGGCCAGGCCCGCCCTGGCCTGTTCGCCTGCCAGTTGGGCGATGAAAATCGGCCCGCCCAAGGTCTTGGGCGAAACCTTGCCCTGGATAAGCTTGGCCACGGAAACCACCGTCAGCCTGGTCAGGTCCCAGGTCCGCAGGGCTCCATAATACACGGCCTTGAAAGGATTTACTTCCTCGACAATCGAATCTCCCCGAGCCTCGATGCCGATCATGGGCACCTGGATGTCCTCGCCGAAGATATTCTTGTTGGTGACCACCTGGGGGGTGAGGCGCAGGGTCAGAAACTTTCCGCCGCGCTCGACCAGGACTTCGATCTCGCCGCCACGGTTCTCCCTGATACCGGTCAGGACGTCATCCCAGTATGTGATCGGACGCCCTTCGATTTCAGCGATGCGGTCCCCGGCCTCGATACCGGCAGCAGCCGCCGGCATGTCCGGTTTGACATCGCCGACATAGGAAGTCAGGTGCGGGAGTCCTCCCACGGTGAACATGAACCAGAAGACCAGAAAGGCCAGCAGGAAGTTGAAGGCCGGTCCGGCAAAGACAATGAGAAATCTGGCCCAGGCCGGCTTGTGGGAAAAGGACCGGTGCTGTTCCTCGACCGGGACCGGCTCGTCGGGGCTCTCCCCGAACATCTTGACATACCCGCCCAAAGGAACCCAGGAAAGAAGGTATTCGGTTTCGCCGATTTTTTTACCCACCATCTTGGGCGGAAAACCGAGGCTGAACCTTTCCACGCGCACACCCAGAGCCTTGGCCAGCAGAAAGTGCCCTAGTTCATGCGCGAATATCAGGACGCCCAGAAGGGCGACAGTGGCCAGAATAGTAATCATTATAGGCGTTTTCTCCCAGTTTCCCGAATCAGTTCGCCTGCCTTGCGCCGGGCGTTCTGATCGGCCGAAACGATTTGCTCCAGACTGGTCAGCGGTTCGGTCTCGAAATGACCCAGGACCGCCGACACGACTTCGGGAATATCCAGAAACGAGATGCTTTCTTCCAGAAAAGCCTGCACGGCCATCTCGTTGGCCGCGTTCAGAACGGCCGGGGCCGTGCCTCCCCGGCGGCCGGCCTCTTTGGCCAGGGCCAGGCAGGGGAAGGCTTCCAGGTCCGGTTCGGAGAAGGTGAGCGGGCGCGTTTCGGGCAGGTCCAGGTGCGGCAGGTCCAGGGGCAGCCTTTCGGGATAAGACAAGGCGTAAGCGATGGGGACCCTCATGTCCGGGACGCCCATCTGGGCCAGCACGGAGCCATCACGAAATTCAACCATGGAATGGACAATGCTCTGCGGATGGATATGGACGGAGATACTCTCCCAAGGCAGCCCGAAAAGCCATTTGGCCTCGATTATCTCCAATCCTTTGTTCATCATGGTAGCCGAATCTATGCTTATCTTGGCCCCCATGTTCCAGTTGGGGTGGGCCAGGGCGTCCGCTCTGGTCACCTTGGAGAGCTCGGAGCGCCGCCTGCCATGGAATGGCCCGCCAGAAGCGGTCAGGATTATCCTCTTGAGGTCTTCCCTTCTCTGTCCGGCCAGGGCCTGAAAAATGGCGGAATGCTCGCTGTCCACGGGAAGTATTTCCGCCCCGTGGGCCAGGGCTTCTTCCATGACCAGTTCGCCGCACATGACCAGGGTTTCCTTGTTGGCCAGGGCCACGCGCTTGCCCGCCTGAACCGCAGCCCAGGTCGGCCGCAGTCCGGCCGCGCCGACCATGGCCGAAACAACGGTGTCGGCCTCCGGCAGGGAGGCCACGCGGCGGTAGCCTTCTTCCCCCCACAGGATTTCCACCCCGTGGCCGGGTCCGAGCAGAGAGGCCAGTTCTGCGGCCCTGTCTTCAGTCAGGACGGCCACAACAACCGGTTTAAACTCGGCTATCTGCTCAACAAGACTGTCCACGCTGTTGGCCGCGGCCAAACCGACGATACGGAAACGGCCGGGAAAGCCGCGAACGACGTTCAGGACGTTTACGCCTATTGAGCCGGTGCTGCCGAGGACGGAAATATTTTTTCCGGCGGATTTCATCCGGAGAAAGCTCCTGTTTTATACAAGGCCATCAGATAGACCAGCGGCACGTTGAAAAGGACCGCGTCTATGCGGTCCAGCAGACCGCCGTGACCCATGAGAATCGTGCCGCTGTCCTTGATGCCTGCCGATCTTTTAAGCATTGACTCGAAAAGGTCGCCCACGGCTCCCCACAAGCCCAGAAGGAGGCCCGCAGCCAGTCCTTCGTACCAGAAAGCCGGGAGCATCAGCCAGGCAGCCACGGCTCCGGCCATGGCGGCCGCCGCCGTTCCGCCCCACAGTCCCTCCATGGTTTTTTTTGGGCTGACCACGGGATAGAGAGGACGCCGGCCGAATGAGCGTCCGGCGTAGAAGGCCGCGGAGTCTCCGACAAAGGTTACCAGCAAAGTGAAAAACACCCACCCGGAGCCGGAATCCAGGGCATGCAGCCTGATAAAAAAAGACAAAAAGAGGCTGACATAAACATGCCCCAGGCAGAATCGGCTCACATGGTCAATTATGGACGGTATGCGGGCGTAGTTCAAGAGGAAGTAAAGACATCCGGCGGCTACGGCCAGAAAGAGAGCTACGGCATGTCCATGTCCTCCGAAGAAGACGGCGCCAGCCATTATCATGGCCACCCCGGCCAGTCCGATAGCGAAAAGAGTCCGGTTCTCCCGGCCGAAGCACATGAAAAAGAATTCGCTCCAGGCCAAGGCGCCGGCCAGCGCCACGACCAGGAAGAAGAGAAGCGGCGGGGCGAGGAAGATGACCGCCAGCACCAAGGGGCCCAGTATAGCCGTCACCAGCCAGCGGCTGGCATGGGAAGAAAGGCCCATTTTCAGCTCTCGCATTCCCCCCGGACCTGTTCCCGGGTCTTACCGAAACGCCTTTCACGGCGCTGGTAATCGAGAAGAGCCTCCATCAGGGATTCTTCTCTGAAATCCGGCCAGTATTGGGGTGTAACGTAGATTTCCGAGTAGGCGATCTGCCAGAGGAGAAAATTGCTGACGCGAAGCTCCCCGCCGGTCCGGATGAGCATGTCCGGGTCGGGGAGGTCGTGAGTGTAAAGGCTGCGGCGCAGGACGGCTTCGTCTATTTCCTCGGGCTTCAGCTTCCCGGCCAGGCATTCTTCGGCTATGAGGCGCGCCGCCCGGACAATTTCCGGCCTGCCGCCGTAGCTGAGGGCCAGAGAGAGAACCATGCCGGAATTTCCGGCGGTCTTTTCCATGGCGTCCAGAAACAGCTTCCGCGTGGATTTCGGAATACGTTCTATCTCGCCCAGCACGTTCAGACGGATACCGTTGGTGAGCATTTCCTTCAGCTCGCTCTTGAGGAAGCGGGCGAGGAGCCGCCAGAGAGCGTCCACCTCGGCCTTGGGCCGTTGCCAGTTTTCCTGGGAAAAAGCGTAAAGAGTCAGATACCTGATATCGAGTTCACGGCAAGTGCGGGTGATGACCCTGACGGATTCGGCCCCGTTCCGGTGTCCTTCGACACGGGGCAGCCCCCTGGCCTGGGCCCAGCGGCCGTTGCCGTCCATGATGACGGCCAAATGTTTGGGAAGATTGCGCTTGTCGAGGGATTGCACTGTTATATGTCACTCTCACGAGATAGGCCGCCGGCGGCCGGTGAAGCATATTGGTAAAAAAGGTACGGCGGCTTCCGGGAGCCGCCGTACCCAACAGCAGGATGAGGGGGCCCGTCAAGTGGAGGCCCGGCCCCCCGCTTAAAACTCCATTACTTCCTTTTCCTTTGCCTCGGCGACTTCGTCAACCTTTTTTATGAAATCGTCGGTATATTTCTGAACTTCGTCCTGGGCGCGGAAAAAGTCGTCTTCGGATATTTCCTTTTCCTTCTTCAGGTCTTTGAGCATGTCGTTGATGTCGCGGCGCACGTTGCGCAAGGCGACCTTGCCCTCTTCAGCCATCTTCTTGACGATTTTGACCAGATCCCGCCGCCGTTCCTCGCTCAGGGGAGGAATGGAGATACGGATAATCTTGCCGTCGTTCATGGGCGTCAGGCCCAATTCCGATTTGAGAATGGCCTTTTCGATGTCGCCGATGCCCTTGATGTCCCAGGGCTGAATAAGCAGAAGGCGCGCTTCGGGCACGGAGACGGACGCCATCTGGCTCAACGGGGTCGGCGTTCCATAATAGTCAACGCGGATGCCGTCGAGCAGGCTGGCCGAAGCACGGCCGGTCCGGACCTTCTTCAGGTCGCGCTCCAGCGTGGTTATGGTTTTCTCCATCCGCTCTTTCAGGTCTTCATAAATCTCAGGCAGCATGACACTCTCCCCCTATCCGGTGACCAGGGTCCCGACCTTCTCGCCTGCCAGGACCCTTTTGATGTTACCCCGGGTGGTCAGGTTGAAGATGATTATGGGCAGCTTGTTTTCCATGGCCAGAGAAAGGGCCGTGGTGTCCATAACCTTCAGGCGGCGCTCAATGGCCTCCATGTAACTCAGTTCGGGAAAATAACGGGCATTGGGGTTGAGCATGGGATCGGAATCGTAAACCCCGTCGACCTTGGTGGCCTTGAGCAGAACCTCTGCGCCGATTTCGCTGGCCCTGAGGGCGGCCGCCGTGTCCGTCGAAAAATAAGGATTTCCGGTGCCGGCCGCGAAGATGACCACCCGGCCCTTTTCCAGGTGCCTGATGGCCCGCCGGCGGATGTACGGTTCAGCCGCCTCGAATATGCGCAAGGCCGACATGACCCGGGTATCCAACCCCTTTTTTTCAAAGGCGTCCTGCAGGGCCAGGGCATTGATGACCGTGGCCAGCATGCCCATATGATCCCCGGTGGCCCGGTTGAGCCCCCTTTCCGCCAGCAACTGCCCGCGGAAAATGTTGCCGCCGCCGATGACCACTCCCAGGCCGACGCCCCTCTCCGGGTCGACAACCTCGGAAATCTGGTCGGCGATGTCCTCGACAACATCGGGATCAATGCCGAAACCGGTTTCGCCCTGAAGGGCTTCGCCGCTGATTTTCAGCAGGACGCGAGAATACTGATAATTTTTGCCCATACCCTACTGGCTCCGCCGGACTGTCTACTGAGCGTCCAGCTCTTCACCCACCTGGAAGCGCACGAAGCGCCGCACGTTGACGTTTTCGCCGAGCTTGGCCACGGCCTCATTGACGAGGTCCTTGATCTTGAGGTCGGGGTCCTTGACGTAAGGCTGCTCAAGCAGAACAACTTCCGAGGCGAACTTGTTCATGCGGCCTTCGATGATCTTGGCCACCACGTTTTCCGGCTTACCGGATTCCAGAGCCTGGACGCGGTAAATTTCGCGTTCCCTGTCCAGAAGCTCCTGAGGCAGGGACTCCGTATCCACGCAGACCGGGTTGGCTGCGGCAATATGCATGGCTATATTATGGACAAGGTCCTGAAACTGTTCGTTTTTGGCTACGAAGTCGGTTTCGCAGTTGACTTCGACCAGAACGCCCAGCTTGCCGCCGGCGTGGATGTAGCAATGCACCAGACCTTCGGAAGTGGCCCGGCCGGCCCGCTTGCGGGCGGTCATGAGGCCTTTCTGGCGCAGGTAGTCAATGGCTTTATCCAGGTCGCCGTTACTTTCGGCCAGAGCCTGCTTGCAGTCCATCATGCCCGCATTGGTTTTGTCCCTGAGCTCTTTGACCATTTTCGCGGTAATTTCCACTTTTCTTTCCTCCGTAAAAGTCAGAAAAACGGGGGCAGCCGCCCCCGTTTATATCAGGTTGGCTGATTAAGCCTCTTGGTCGTCTTGTTCTTCCACAGCCGGAGCGGCCTTGTCCTTGCGGATAACCACCACTTCGGGCGCCGCGTCAGCGGATACGACTGATTCGCCGGCGTCGGCGATATAGGGCTTCACTTCGGGAGCGGCCTTGGCGTCTTCATCATCGTCCTTGGAGCCCATGGACTCTTCGTAACGCTGACGACCGTCCACGCAGGCGTCGGCAATGCGGGTGGTCATAAGCCTGATAGCCCTGATGGCGTCGTCGTTGCCGGGGATGATGTAGTCGACTTCGTCGGGGTCGCAGTTGGTGTCGACCACGGCCACAACCGGGATGCCCAGGCGGCGGGCTTCATGAACGGCAATACGTTCACGGCGGGGGTCGATGACGAACATGGCGCCGGGCAGCCGGTCCATATCCTTGATGCCGCCGAGGTTCCGTTCCAGCTTGACCATCTGGCGTTCAAGCTCCTGGACTTCCTTCTTGGGGAAGTGATGGATGGTGCCGTCGGCCTTCATCCTCTCCAGTTTCTTCAAACGGTCGATACTTTTCTTGATGGTCTGAAAGTTGGTCAGGGTCCCGCCCAGCCAGCGGTTGTTCACGAAATACATCTCGGCCCGGTTGGCCTCTTCCACCACGGACTCGGCCGCCTGTTTCTTGGTGCCGACAAAAAGCACCGACTGGCCGGAAGCCACGGTGTCGGCAACGAAGTTGTAGGCCACCTTGAAAAGCTGAACGGTCTTCTGCAGGTCGATGATGTAAATACCGTTGCGGGCCCCGAAGATATACTGTTTCATCTTGGGGTTCCAGCGACGGGTCTGGTGGCCGAAATGAACACCGGCCTCCAGCAGTTGTTTCATAGTAATTTGCGACATTAGTTCCTCCTTGGTTTTTTACCTCCGCTCCGGCTGCCGCTGACCCCTCAACCCGGTTTCGGCCGGGCACCTCGGGATAGGCCGGAGCGTGTGTATTTGAAACAAGTTTGATTAACACATGCCCGAAAAAAGAGCAAGAAAATAAAAAAGGCCGCGATTTCCCCCCAAAACAGGCGGGGCCGGGCGGGATATCAAATCAGCAGCCGCAGAGGCCTGACGCCGCGAAGGTTCAGGGCTGACGGAATACGGTCTGCCCGGATTTGACCATCCTCGCGGCTTCGGATTTGGGGTATTTCTGGAGCAAGTCGTGCAGGCGGGCCATGGCCGCCTTGCCGTCGCCCAGCATGTGGCTGGAATAAGCCAGCTTGAGCATGGCGTCGGGAGCCTTGGCCGAAGCGGGGTAGTCGCGAACGGTTTTTTCGAATTCCGTCATGGCCTCGGCAAATTGCTTGCGGCTGTAAAAACATTCGGCCAGCCAATAGCGGGCGTTGGGGGCCAGTTTGTGAGCCGGAGCCTGTTCGGCCAGCCTGGTGAACAAAACGCCTGCCTCTTCATACTTGTTCTGGACGTACAAGGCGCGGGCCTGTTTGTACAGCGATTCGACCTGCGAATCCGGCAGGGCGGCCAGCCCCGGCGCCGTGCCGGAAGAGAGAGCCCCCGGCTGCCGGGTGAGCAGCCCCTTGATTTCCCTGACGTCGTTCTTGAGCTCGTTCACATCGGCGGTCAGCCGCTGATCCATGGCCTTTACGTCTTGTTCCAGCAGCGCGATACCGTCCCGGCTGTTGCCGCCCGAGCCGAAAACACCGCACCCTCCGGCCGACAGGGCCAGAATGAGAACAAACAGGCGGAGGAGGTTGTTGGACAGTTGGCGTTTCGTTCGCATAATCCATCCATTAGGGTTGTCCACTCTTACTAAATACGTTTCTGCTGTCCGAATTGTCAATAATTATCTTCAGATTACCGGAGAATGGCCGATGGAAGGCATCGTTTGATAATCCCGCATTCGGGCAGCAGCGCTCTGATGCGGCGGCGAAGGCTTATATTCTGAAGGGAAAGAGATCAGACAGGGAAAAGCAGAAACGTCAAAGGGCCCCGAATGGAGCCCTTTGACGTTCAGATCAGGCTATTTTTTCTTCTTTGATCCGTTCTTGGTCTTGACGGGCGCGGCCGAGGCGCGGGACGCTTCCGGCGGCCAGATCAACAGAATCGGGCTGGCCACGAAGATGGAAGAGTAAGTGCCGACCACGATGCCTACCGTCATGGCCAGGGCGAAGTCGGCGATGACCGGGCCGCCCAGCAGGAGCAGGCAGATAACCACGATCAAGGTTGTGCCCGAAGTCAGTACGGTCCGGCTCAACGTCTGGTTGATGCTTTCGTTGACGACTTCTTCCATCGGCTGGCGGCGGGATTTGCGCAGATTCTCCCTGATGCGGTCAAAGACGATGATCGTATCGTTGAGGGAGTAACCGACGATGGTCAGCAGGGCCGCCACGATGGTCAGGGTTATTTCCAGGTTGAAGAGGGAGAATATACCCACGGTTATGGTCACGTCGTGAATGAGGGCAACAATCGCTCCCAGGGCGTATTTGAGCTTGAGAGCGAAGGAGACGATCAGGGTGACCAGCAGGGCGATGAGAATCAGCCAGGTTATACCTACTCCGGCCAGCGAGGCCAGGTAGACCACGCCCATGAGGGAGGCCGCCACCACTATGCTCATCAGCCATTTCATTTCGAAACGTCCTGAAATGTAGATGAGTATGAACAGGATGGCGTAGAAGATGGCGAAAAGGGCCTTTTGACGAAGGTCCTTACCCACTTTGGGGCCGACCATTTCCACACGGCGGACTTCCAGCGCACCCTCGCCGAATTTACCTTTGAGGCTGGCTTCGACTTCCTGGGAAAATCCCTTCAGGTCGTCTATCTGCTGGTCCACGCGGATGAGAAACTCGTTGCTTTCCTCCGAGCCGAAACGCTGAATGACTGCGCCCGACATACCCACATCCTTCAGACCCTCGCGGATGTCCTTGGGCGTGGTCTGATCCTGGAATTTGACCTGGACCAGGATGCCGCCGGAGAAGTCCACGCCGTAATTCGGCCCTCTGTGGATGAGGAGGGAGACGATGGTTATGAGTATAAGAGCCAGAGACAGCCCGTAAGCGTACCGACGGACGCCCGTAAAGTCTATTTTTGTGTCGGGTTTAATTAGTTGCATTCCTGTAGCTCCGATAGTGCGGTCATGAGTGTTACACGCTGACAGCCTTCATCTTCATCTGCACCAGCAGGTAATCGAAGATCACGCGCGAGACGAAGATGGCGGTGAAGAGGCTGGCCAAGATGCCGATGGACAGGGTCACGGCAAAACCGCGGATCGGGCCGGTTCCGAACTGGAAGAGGACGATGGCCGCGATGAGGGTGGTCACGTTGGCGTCGATGATGGTCAGGAAAGCTTTTCCGAAGCCTCCGTCCACCGCCGCCCGAGGCGATTTACCCAGCCGGATTTCCTCACGAATACGCTCGAAGATAAGGACGTTGGCGTCCACGGACATACCGATGGTCAGGATTATGCCGGCGATGCCCGGGAGAGTCAGGGTGGCCCCGAAAAAGGCCAGCGACGACATGATCAGCAGGACGTTGAGCAACAAAGCCACGTCGGCGATCACACCGGACAGGCGGTAGTAAACCACCATGAATATGAGGACGACCAGCAGGCCGACCAGTATGGAGTTGAGTCCCTGGTTGATTGAGTCCTGGCCCAGGGAAGGGCCGACCGTGCGTTCTTCCAGGACGATGACGGGAGCGGGCAGGGCGCCGGCCCTGAGCACAATAGCCAGGTCGCGGGCATCCTCGAGGGTGAAGCTGCCGGTGATCCTGGCCTTGCCGCCGCCTATCTTCTCCTGAATGACCGGAGCGGAATAGACGTTGCCGTCGAGCACGATGGCCAGCCGCTTCTGCACGTTGGCCTCGGTGATGCGCTCAAACAGGCGGGAGCCCTTGGCGTCGAAGTTCAGACTGACGTAAGGTTCATTGAACTGATTGTCAATGGCCACCCGGGCGTCGGTCACGTACTCGCCGGTCATCAGGGCGCGTGTTCTGAGCAGGAAAGGCGTCTTGCTGGAGCGGCCGGTCTGCTTGTCCGTCTTGGTCTGGTAAAGGATTTCCGAACCGGCGGGCGGGCCGTCGGCCAGGGCGGCCTCAACGCTGTGATCCTCGTCGACCAGCTTGAACTCCAACAGAGCCGTCTGGCCGATCAGGGCTACCGCACGCTGGGGATCCTTGACGCCCGGAAGCTGTATGACGATCTGGTCTTCGCCCTGAGGCCGGATGTCGGGCTCGGCCACGCCGAACTGGTCTATCCTGTTCCGGATGGTTTCCAGTGCCTGCCTCACGGCCAGTTCACGAATCCGCTGGGCTTCCTTTTCGTTCATGGACAGAACGACGGTCATCCGCCCGGACTCCTCTCGGGTGCCGGTGGTGGCCAGGTAGCTGAATTCGTTGTCCAGCATCTTGTTCAATTTTTCCAGGTCCCCTACGTTGGCCAGTTGCAGGTCGATCTGAACCATACCTGCCCTGGTCACGCTGTTGACCGGTATCTTCTCCTTGAGCAGGCTGAACTTGATTTCCTCAACCGTCCGTTCAACCGCGCTCTCCACCGCCTTTTCCGCTTCGACCTCGAGAATGAGGTGCATTCCTCCCTTGAGGTCCAGGCCCAACTGGATCTGGTCCTTGGGCATGAACTTCTGCCACCATGTGGGCAGGGAGGGGGTGACGGAGGGGAAGATGTAAACCAACGCTGCGACCAGTATGGCCGCGACGAGCAAGGCCCGCCATTTCAAGCTTCGCTCCACGTTTAACTCCTGAAGATAGTATCCAGCTTGGAAACCTGTCTTACTTTTTCTTTTCCTCGTCCGCTTCAGCCACGGCTGGCTGGGCCTGGACGGAACCACTCATTCCCGAAATGTGCCCACGGGCGACCTTGACCCTGATCTTGGGGGCGATTTCCACCGTGGCCACCGTATCGGTCAGGCCGGTGATTTCGCCGAACAGGCCGCCGCTGGTGATGATCCTGTCGCCTTTTTTCAGGTTCCCCAGCATCTCCCTGTGCTGCTTGGCTTTTTTCTGTTGGGGGCGGATGAGAAGAAAATAGAAGATAACAAACATCAGGATCAGGGGAACCAGGGCGCCAAAACCGCCTCCACCCTGGGCCGCCGTTCCGCCAGCGCCACCGCTCATGGCATGGGCCAGACTGTCAAACATGATAAAACCTCCGTTTTCTTGCCTCAGGCTTCGTCCGAGGCTTCCCCGTTTTGTCGCAGGGAATAAAAATCTCTATAAAATTCCGAAAACTTGCCTTCCATCACCGCCGCCCGGGCTCGGGCCGCCAGAGACAGATAATAATACAGGTTATGTATCGAATTGAGCCGGTAAGCCAGCAGCTCGCCGGACACGTACAAATGCCTCAGATAGGCCCGTGAAAAGTGGCGGCAGGTGTAGCACCCGCACTCCTCGTCAACAGGCCGGTCGTCTTCCCGGTACCGGGCGTTTTTTATGACCATGCGTCCGAACCGGGTGAACAACTGCCCGTTCCGTGCGTTGCGCGTAGGCATGACGCAATCGAACATGTCCACGCCTCGGGCGATGCCTTCCACAATGTCTTCGGGCGTGCCCACTCCCATGAGGTAGAGCGGCCGGTCCGGCGACAATACTTCCGCCGCCGTTTCGATCATTTCCAGCCGAAGCCCCATTTCCTCGCCCACGGCCAGCCCCCCGAGAGCTATGCCGGGGAAAGGCAGGCCGCCTATCTCCTCGGCCGAGCGCCGCCGGAGATCCCGGTGCATTCCTCCCTGAACAATGCCGAACAGGTTGGAATGGCCCTCTCTGCTCCAGGCCGCCAGGCATCTCCGGGCCCAGTCGTAAGTCAGGGCAGCGGATTGGGCCGTCTGGTCGCGGTCGGCCGGGAACGGCGTGCACTCATCCAGGCACATCATGATGTCCACGCCCAGGGCCTCCTGAATCGCCACGGCCTTTTCCGGGCTGAGGAAGACCTCCGATCCGTCCAGGTGAGAACGGAAAGTGACGCCTTCGTCGGTCATGCGCCGCAGTGCGGTGAGGGAGAAAACCTGAAATCCGCCGCTGTCCGTCAGGATGGGTCCGGACCAGCCCATGAATTTGTGCAGACCGCCCAGACGGTGAATCAATTCATGGCCGGGCCGTATCAGGAGGTGGTAGGTGTTGGCCAGGACAATGCGCGTCCCGATGTTGATCAGGTCGTCCGGCCCCACGGCCTTGACCGAGCCCCTGGTCCCGACCGGCATGAATATGGGAGTCGGAACAGATCCGTGGGCCGTGGTCAACTGACCGGCCCTGGCCCTGGTTTCCTCGTCCCGGGCGAAGACCTTGAATGAGAAAGAACCCTCTGTCATGGACGCCAGCGTCTCCATACTAAAGTATCAGCATGGCGTCGCCATAACTGAAAAAACGATATCTGTCCGCCACGGCCCGGCGATAAGCGTCCAAAATGAACTCCCGCCCGGCCAGGGCTGAAACCAGCATCAGCAGGGTTGAGCGGGGCAGGTGAAAATTGGTTATCAGATGATCCACCGCCTTGAACTCAAACCCGGGATAAATAAACAAATCCGTCTGCCCGGCAAACGGTTCCAGAGGCCAGCCGCGACGGGCCACGGCCTCCATGGTGCGGACGGCCGTCGTGCCCACGGCGGTCACCGGACGGCCTTCGGCCTTGGCCCGGTTGACGGCCTCCGCCGTCGCCTCGGGGAGGTATATCCTCTCCAGGTGCATGCGGTGCCGGGTAGCGTCTTCCACCCTGACCGGGGCGAAGGTGCCATATCCGACCAGAAGGGTCAGGGGCGCGACTTCCACTCCCCGGCTTTTCAGATCCGTCAGCAGGTCCGGAGTGAAGTGCAAACCGGCCGTCGGAGCGGCCACGGCCCCGGCCGCACGGGCGTAAACCGTCTGGTACCGTTCCCGGTCAAGCTTATCTTCAACGCCGCCCTCAGCCTCTCTCTTTATATAAGGAGGCAGAGGCATATGTCCCAGCTCTTCCAGGACTTCCAGGGGCGGCCTGTCGAACCGGAACCGGAAAACCGTCCGGCCTTCCGGGGTGACATTCAGCACTTCGGCGGCCAGGTCAGGTCCGAAAAAGACTTCCACACCCGGTCTCAGGCGTCTGGTCGGCTTGGCCAGACACTCGGAGTCATACTCGCCGGGCCCGGCTTCCGCCGGGGGCGGGTCCAGGATGACAACCTCAATCCTGCCGCCTGTTTCTCTGCGCCCCCACAGACGCGCCGGTACGACCCGGGCATCATTAATTACCAGAAGGGTGTCCGGGGGCAGCCATTGAGCCAGATCGGAAAAACCTGTATGTCTGACGCTCCCGGAGTGCTTGTCCAGAACCATCAGCCGGGACTCTTCGCGATGACCGGCCGGCTTCTGGGCTATCAACTCCTCCGGGAGTTCGTAATCAAAATCATCAAGACATAACGCCAAGATATAGTCCGCATCAATTCCGGCGGTCCACTGCTCGGCTGTTGCCTACACCGCCCAATTTACTCAAAGGGCAGAATAAATCAGACTTGGGGCATAAAGTCAAATAATAATGAAATATTGACTTTCCGCAAGCCTTGTGTGAACTTCTCCGCCTCGGCCCGCCTCAGACCCTCCGCCCCAGGTAGACCAGGGTAAGGCCGATCAGAATGGCGAAGAAGCCGATTTTTCTCAGGGCAGGTTCGGGAACCTCCAGTATCTGGCGGAGCCAGCCCTTGATTTTTTCGGGGAAAGCAAAATAGGGCAGGCCTTCGATGACCATAACCATGCCAATAACGCAGAGGAAATATTCGATATCCATTAAGCCGACCCCGTGTAACCGCAATTGGTTGAAACGTTTTTACCGGCGGCCCTCTCGACCGCCTGCGCGGTCTGTCGCCCGCAGGTTACTTTCCCTTTTTATTCCGCCGGATGTCAAGCTTGAGCCTGAAAAGTCCGTGGACTAGGGCTTGAAATCAGGTTAATGATTGAGATAACCTTCCGTGCAGTGTACATTACTAATTCGCCGAAGGGGCGTCCAGGACTCCCCGAGGCGCTCCCCGGCGGAATCCCCGGCGCGGCGGCGAAGGCCGCCGGCCGCTGTGCGGCTTGATGCTCCCGGCCTTGGGGCCGGGTCACGCAAGAAAGCAAGGGAAGGACGGACATGACTGAAGAGAGGACCTATTGCGTCGTTTGCGCCTGGCGGGCAACCTGCCAGAAAAAATACACCTTTGAGTCCTCTGGTCAGATGCGCTGCGTCGACTACTGCCGGGATTTGTCTCTGAAGCCGGAAAATGCGGAAAAGGATAAAGACGATTCATGAAAAAAACCATTACCGACAAGATAAAGGCCGCCTTGATCCGCGGCCATGAACGGGGCGATCTTTCTTCCAGCGAACCACCGGCCGGGCTGGCGGTCGAGGTCCCCAAGATAAGCACCCACGGCGACTGGGCCTGCAACGCGGCCATGCTTCTGGCCCGCCAGGAGAAGCAGGCGCCCAGGGCCATTGCCGAGACCATAATCCGGAACATCGACGACCCCGAAGGCTATATCGCCTCCATGGAAGTGGCCGGTCCCGGATTCATCAATTTCACCCTTTCCGACAAGTGGTGGCACCACGTCGTTAAGGAAATCCTCCGCCTCGGCCCTGATTACGGACGGGGGGATGCCGGGAAGGGCCGCCGGGTTCAGGTGGAGTTCGTTTCGGCCAACCCGACCGGACCCCTGCACGTAGGGCATGGGCGCGGAGCGGCTCTGGGCGATGTGCTCTCCCGTCTGCTGGCCGCGGCCGGCCACAGCGTCCAGAAAGAGTACTACATCAACGATGCCGGCCGCCAGATGCAGACCCTGGGCCGTTCGGTTCTGTACCGCTATCTCGAGCTTTTCGGGCGGACTGTGGATTTTCACAAGGATTTGTACCAGGGCGACTATATCAAGGACCTGGCCGTGGAGCTCAAGGGCCGGGATGGTGACAAATACCTGGATATGCCTGAAGAAGAGGCAGTCAGCATCATCTACCCCGAGGCGGCCTACAAGATTCTGGACGGCATCAAGGCGGATCTTCGGGCCTTCGGCGTCAGCCATGACAACTGGTTTTCGGAGAGGAGTCTTTTCGAAACCGCTCAGGTCGATGCGACCCTGGATGACCTCAAGAAGAGAGGCTGCCTGTACGAGGAAGGCGGCGCTCTCTGGTTCGCTTCCACCCGTTTCGGCGACGACAAGGACAGGGTTCTGGTCAAGAGCAGCGGCGACAAGACCTATTTTGCTTCGGACATAGCCTACCACCGCGACAAGTTCAGCCGGGGTTTCGATCTGGTCATCAACATCTGGGGCGCGGACCATCACGGGTATGTTCACCGCCTCAAGTCCGGCGTTGAAGCCCTGGGATATGAAAGAGGCTCCCTTGAAGTGCTGCTGGTCCAACTGGTCAATCTGCTGCGGGGCGGAGAACCTGTGGCCATGTCCACCCGGGCCGGAGAGTTCGTCACCCTGAAGGAAGTCGTGGACGAAGTCGGCTCCGACGCGGCCAGGTTCTATTTCCTGACCCGCCGCTCCGACGCCCATCTGGACTTCGACCTGGAAGTGGCCAAGACCCAGTCGGCGGACAACCCCGTCTATTACGTCCAGTACGCCCACGCCCGTATCTGCAGCGTGTTCAAGAAGGCCGCCGAAAACGGCTTCGGCATTCCTCAGGCCGGAGACGCTGACCTGAGCCTGCTGGTCGAGGACGAGGAACTCCAGCTGATGAAGTATCTGGCCGATTTCCCCGAGTTGATCGAAGGCGCGGCCGCCAGCCTCGAACCGCACAGGCTGACTCACTACCTGACCGAACTGGCCAAGCGTTTTCATCCATATTACAACCGCCACCGCTTTGTCACCGAAGACGCGGCCCTGTCACGCGCCCGGCTGGTTCTGGCCCTGGCGGTCAAGCAGGTGGTGGTCAACGGACTCGGCATACTCGGCATAAGCGCACCGGAAACAATGTAGGTATCTCGGCGGGACAGCCGCGGAAAATCCCGGAGATTCTTCAATGTCCAGATGGCGTAAACAACTCAGGCCCGCTGAAAGCGGGCGGCTCGGTTCAGTGGTGGGGGCTGGCGAAGACGGACCGACCTTTGCCGGGTCGTTTGCCGATTCTTTGGACGATAAACCGGAGCGGGCCGGAGAAGCGCCGCCGGGAATACTCCGGGAGGACCAGCCTGCCCGCGCCAACGGCCGCGTCAGCCGGGACCGTCTGCCGGGACAAGTGATCCTTACCCGGAAAAGCCTCGCCTATTGGATTCTCGGCCTGTCTTTTCTCATGATCTGGGTTTTTTTTCTGGGTATCATTGTCGGCCGGGGTTATCTGTTTCAGACTCAGCCGTTCCGGCAGCTTGAGGAAAGACTTGCCGGGAAGCCGGATTCAGCCCTGGCTCCGGTGATCGAGGTTCCATCCGAAATGGTTCAGCCGGGACCAGGACCGGGCGAAGTGGAATCCAAGCTGACTTTCTACGATTCGTTGTCCGGCAAGGTCAAGATTTCCGACGAGACCAAGCTTCCGCCGCCAAAAGCCGCACCAGCCCCCCCCGCTCCGGCCGCCCCAGAGCCTCCGGCCCCTGCTCCGGCCGAAACAGAGGCTCCGCCCGCCGTGCCGCCGCCCAAGGTTGAGGACTCAAAGCCACGGCCGGAAGCCCCTGTTGTCAGGACCGTGGACAGGAATCAATCTCCCGCGCCCCCGCCCGAGCGTAAATCAGGCGAAAACTTCACCGTGCAGATTGCCGCTTTGAGCGATGAGGCTCCGGCTGTCGAGATGGTCAGGTCGCTTCGGGAAAGAGGGTTGGACGCCTATTATTATCAGGTGGAATTGAGTGGACGCCGTTATTTCCGCGTCCGCATAGGCCGTTTCGCCACGAGGGAAGAGGCCCAGACAGCCTTGACGGGCCTGGTCGAAAAAGGCTTCAAAAACATATTCGTCTCCGCCCTGGTCGATTAAGGACCCGGAGGACTGTTCCGGGGCTGCGTCCCGGTCCTGAAGGCGGCGGATACCGCGTTCGGATCATCCGGGCCGGCCGCCCGTCCGGTAAAGCGGTCGACAGGTTGCATGACCACATTGACCGGCCTGGTGAATTCCACGGCCGGTCTTTCCGTCAGGACCGTCCTCATGAAATCCATCCATATGGGCAGAGCCGCCCTGGCTCCGGTCATGCCACGCCCCAAGGAACCGTGGGAGTCCAGTCCCACCCAGACGCCGGCGGCGACTCGCGGCGAATAGCCGACGAAAAGCGCGTCCCGATAGTCGTCCGTGGTGCCGGTTTTGCCGGCCAGGGGGGCATTGAGCACTCTGGCCCGTTGAGCCGTCCCGTCTTCCACCACTCCTTTGAGCATGTCGGTCACTATGTAAGCCGTTTCCGGGGTCAGGGCCACCAGACGTTGCGGCCGACTTTTCAGCAACACCTGGCCGGAACGGTCCCGGACTTCCTCTATCAGGTAGGGCTCCGGCCAGAGTCCTCCGCTGGCCAGGCCGTTGTAAGCCCCGGTCAGTTCCAGCAGGCTGACTTCCGAAGTCCCTAAAGCGAGGCTCAGGTTCGGGTTGAGATTTGAAGTCACCCCCAGCTTGCGGGCCGTGGTTATGACATTATCCACGCCGACACGGGCCAGAAGCTTGATGGCCGGGACATTGCCCGAAACCTCCAGCGCCCGTCTCAAAGTGGTTTCACCTTCAAAGCGGTGACTGAAATTCTGAGGCCGCCAAGGTTCCCTGCTGCCTTCGACCTGATAGCTGACCGGTGCGTCCCAGACCAGGTCGGTCTGGGTCAGGCCGCCCTCTATAGCCGTGGCGTAGACCAGAGGCTTGAAGGCTGAACCCGGCTGGCGTCTGGCCTGCTCCACCCGGTCAAAAGGGTTGCTTTCATAATCCGAACCGCCCACCCAGGCCAGCACGCGGCCGGTTGCGGTTTCCAGGGCCACCAATGCTCCTTGGGCGGTCTCCGAAAGGGAGGATGAACCCGCCCGCTCACCGTCAAGATCGGCTAGCCCTTTTTGCAAGGCCCGCTCCGCCGCCTTTTGCAGGGTCATGTCCAGAGTGGTTCTGACTTCCAAGCCACCCTTGTACACCATGTTTTCGCTGAATTTATCCAGAAGCAGGCGGCGGACCTGTTCAACGTAATACGGCGCGAGGGTTTTGGGTTGGCGGCGGGGCAAGGGGCGGAGAGGCTCGGCCGCCGCTTTCGCCGCCTGTGCATCGGTTATGAAGTTCTCCCGCACCATGGCGCTGAGCACGACCCGGCGGCGGGTCAGGGCTTCTTTCAGGTCGCCGGTGGGGGCGTAACGAGCCGGGGACTTGGGAATGCCCGCCAGTACGGCGCATTCGCCCAGGGTCAGTTCCGAGGCCCTTTTGCCAAAGTACGTTTCCGCCGCCGCCGCCACTCCGTAAGCCCCCGAGCCCAGATAAATCTGGTTGAGGTAAAACCGCAGGATTTCGTCCTTGGTGTAACTCCGCTCGATCTGCAGAGCCAGGAATATTTCCCTGAGCTTGCGGAGCACGGTTTTGCGGGGTGTGAGAAAGAGGTTGCGGGCCAGTTGCTGGGTTATGGTGGAGGCGCCTTCGACAAACCCCCCCGCCTTTATATCTCTGAGCAAAGCCCCCCCGGCCCGGATTACGTCCACTCCGGGGTGGCTGTAAAAACGGCGGTCTTCCACGGCTACGACCGCTTGTCTGAGTTCCCGGGGCATCTCCTCGAGAGTCAGCGGCAGCCGCCGGTGAACATAGAGTTCGCCCAGAGTCCGTCCGTCCGCTGCCAGAATCCGCGTGGCGGCGCTGGGTTCAAAATCCTCCAGGGCCTGTATCTGTGGCAGGTCCTGAGTGACGGCCGCCAGCAGCCCGGTGAAAAGACCGGTCAATACGCCAGCCGCCAGAAAGGCGGCCAACAGGAAAGGCGATATCCGGGAAGGCTTTCTCATGGGCGCATAATATAACACCACCCCGCGCCCTTATGCCAATCCGGTTTCAGACGCCAGGCTTCCCACAAAAACAGAGTCAAGCTATAAAGCTGTTATCATTGTTTATATGCTCCAGCTATGCAGCCGGTCCGGAGCGGCTTGTTTTTTCACGTCCGCCCCTCGCTGCGCCGTTTTCCCGGAACGCCTCCCGATAACGCCGACACTCCCGGCACTTATTACACCCGAAAATAACATGTGCCCACGGCCGGACTCCCGTGTTGACGGCTTTGCGCGGGCATGCTACCGTCTGCAATACAGGCACGCAAACAGCCCTATCAACATTGTTTGGGGAGGCTTTATAGACATGAGGAACCTTCTCTCATCAGCCATGATGCGGCGAGTGGCCATGCTGCTCGTCTTTACCGTGACTTTTATCAGCCTGCCGCCCGCGGCCATGGCAGGCTTCATCCCTTCGGACGAAGCCCTTTCCCTGCTGGTCCGCCAGCAGGACATGGCTTCCGTCCAGAAAGTCCTGGAACAGAAAGTCGTTACCGAAAGGCTCAAAGCCTTCGGATACGATCAGAACGAGATTTCCGACCGCCTGGCCAGACTCTCCGATCAGGAACTTCATCAACTGGCCTCGCAGGTCAACACCATTACCGCCGCAGGCGATGGTCTGAGCGTCATCATCTCGGTTCTGCTCATCGTCGTTCTGGTCCTGGTCATTCTGAAGCTGGCCGACCGGCAGATTGTCATAAGCTGACCGGTTCCGGATGCTGAAATCGCAAGGCCGTTCCGGCTCGGCGCTCCAAAGGACCACTGTCCCCGAAAGCCCGCGCCGGGCGGCCCTTTTTCTTTTTTCAATGCTGATCCTGCCGCTCCTCTGGACGGGCTGTGCGGCCACAACCGCTTTGCCGCCCGGCTTTCAGCCGCCCGAGACGTCCCGCATCATAACCGGCGTCCCCTTCCATCCACAGGAAGACTACCAGTGCGGTCCGGCCGCCCTGGCCTCGGTCCTTAATTTCCACGGCGACCCGGTCACACCGGAAGCAATCGCCGCCGATGTCTTCCGGCCCGGCCTGCGCGCCACAGTCACCCTGGACCTGGTTCTGTACGCCCGCAGCCGGGGTTTCCCGGCCCAGTGGTTCAACGGCCGCCCCGAAGACGTCGTCCGGGCCGTCGACCGGAACCGGCCCCTGGTGGTCATGCTGGATTACGGGTGGAGCGCCATCAGCAAGAACCACTTTCTGGTCCTTTTCGGCTACTCTCCCCAAGGCGTCATCGTCCATGACGGACGCCGCCGGGACAACCTCATTCCCTGGAATGATTTCCTGCCGCCCTGGCTCAAGGCCGGGGGGTGGACTATGACGGTTGAACCGAGGTAGAAAACATGAAGCGAACCCAGCTCCGGCCGATTCTTCCGGTGAGCCTCCCGGCCGCCCTGATTATTATTTTTCTGCTCGTGGGCTGTTCTCTGCCGCGCATCACCGTGCTTGACGACCCGCTCACCGCCAGGGACCATCTCAAGCTGGCCGCGGCCTACGAAAAAAACGCGGAATACGATCTGGCCGAGCGTGAATACCGGAAAGCCGCCCGGGAGATCCCCGAAGCGCATCTCTTTCTGGCCAATATGTATTTTGTCCGAAAAGACTACGGCGCGGCGGAAAAGGAATACCGCAAAGCCATAACGGCCCTGCCCGAAAACCCTCAGCCGTTCAACAACCTGGCCTGGCTCTATTACACGCTGAACAGCAACCTGGAAGAAGCCGAGGAACTGGCCCGGCGGGCCGTCGAACTGGCCGGACCGGAACAATCAGGGCCTTACCGCGACACACTGGACAGGATCAGACACGCCCGAAACCTCTGAGGCCAGCCCCTCCGACGGCCCGTCTGATGAACGTTTTTTTGGCGTTTTGCGCCGTTGCGGTTATCCTTTAAAAAAGATTCCGGGGCAGCCGCGAAGCGGCCGGTGTTCCCGGATGACGAACCGCAAAACTTTTTTTCCCGGGAGGTGCGATGGCAATGAAGCATCAAGACTCTGGACGCTGGAGCCCTTACCTGGCCGGAGCCCTGAGCGGTGTAGTTCTGGTCCTTTCCGTTTGGATCACCGGTAAATACTTTGGAGCCTCAACCACGTTCGCCCGCACGGCCGGAGCGGTCGAAAGGCTTATTGCGCCGGAACGGGTCAAAAACATGGCCTATTTCGCCAAGTACGCCGCGCCGGTCGACTGGCAAAGCCTTTTCTGGGTCGGGCTGATGGTCGGCTCCTTTCTGGCCGCGCTGACTTCCAGCAGCTTTACCCGGCAGATGGTCCCCGACATGTGGAGCCGGCGTTTTTCCGCCGATCCCGTACGGCGGGGTATGGCCGCCTTTTTCGGAGGCCTTATCGCCCTGTTCGGAGCCCGCATGGCCGACGGCTGCCCCAGCGGTCACGGCCTGAGCGGCCTGGCTCAGATGGCGGTCAGCGGGTACGTTGCCCTGATCTGTTTCTTTATCGGCGGCATCATCGCCGCCCGTCTCATCTATGGAGGAGGCCGGCAGTAATGCAGACACTTCTTTTCGGGCTTATAACGGGCATTCTTTTCGGTTTTCTGCTGCAGAAAGGGCGGGCCGCACGGTATGACCGGCAGGTGGGAGCCATGCTTCTTACCGACATGACCATTATCAAATTCATGCTTTCGGCTATACTGGTCGGCATGGCCGGAATTTACCTGCTGCACGACCTCGGACTGGCCAAGCTCAGCATCAAGGGCACATCACTAGGGGCCAACATCGTCGGCGGACTCATCTTCGGCTGCGGCTGGGCTCTGGCCGGATACTGCCCCGGCACCGCCGCCGCAGCTATCGGCGAGGGGAGCTGGGACGCCGTCTGGGCGGCCCTGGGCGGGCTCGCCGGTGCGGCCATTTATGCGGAAGCCTATCCTTTTTTGCAAAAAACGGTGCTGCAATGGGGGAGTTACGGCAAAATCACCCTGCCCCAGCTTCTAGGCGTCAATCACTGGGTGGTCATTATCGTCCTGGGGGTGGCCTACGTTCTGCTGTTTCTTTTTTTCGAAAAAAAAGGCTTGTGACCCAGAATTCCGGGTTCCAGCGCTCAACCGTCACAGAAAGGACGGCTGCCTGTAGCCTTCCGGAGGCAAAATCGGAACGGCCGGAAAGCGCGCCGCACAGTGGCGGGATATAGTTATAAGCCATCTTGCGGCGACGCTCGTTGTCTGGTAAATGTGAAAAAGACCTGTCTTCACTTAACCGAAGCCACCGGCCGGAAGCCAACGGACAGACCGGCCCGGGTCGGGAAGATCATGGAAAGACTGGCCGAAATAGAAAAACGCATACGCCAGATACTATCCGACCAGCAGGAGTATCAATTCACTCCGGCCATGGACGCCATTGCCAAGGCCTTTCTGACCCTGACTTTGGAACTTCAGGACCTGGGCGATTTCAACCGTATGGCCGTGCTTATGCCCAAGGTGGTATTAGGCTGGGAGGCGGCCCTCTATCTGGCCCGTGAAAACTCCTGGGCCGAACTGGCCGCCAGCACCAGTCCCGACCTCATGCTCCGCCGGGAACAGGGCGAGACAATCACCATAGACCTGACCGAGGAAATGAAAATCACCGACGGCTGTCACGTCTTCCCCCTGCGCAGCAGCAACACCGCTCCGGCCAACCCGGAACAGGACAACCGGGCCATCATCGGCATGCTCAGCCTTTGCCCGAACGGGATTCCCGACCCCGAGCACCTGTTTTTTATCAACAAGTTCGCCGATCTGGTCGCCCTTTCCCTGGCCCAGAGGCTGCTGGCCCGCAAGAACCAACAACATCTTGATTTCATAAAGAAACTTGTGGCAGATATCGGACACAACGTCATTGTCCCCAATATCTTCTTCAAGGTCTACCTTCGCCGCCTCAAAGGCAAGATGGACCGGCTCAAGGAAATTCAGGCGCAACTGGCCGGGTTGGAGCACTCGGGCATGCCGCCGACGGGATTCACCGAAAACCTGCGGGAACTGAGCGACGAAATGGCTTACGCCAATGAAGGCCTGCAGGAAGAGTTCGACCACATCGAAAAACATTACGTGAACACGAGTCTCTTTCTGGAAACCCTTCTCCGGCAGAGCCATTTCGAAAAAGGCCGGTACGTCCTCCAGAAAAAGACCTGCAACTTCCGGCGCGACATTATCGAACCTCAGATCGACCGGTTTGAACGCCGCCTTACGGAAAGGCATATCGAAATCGACTTGTCGGCCGGCGGCGTCCCCGACCAGGTCATCGAGGCCGTGGTCGATGTCGGACTGATTTCACAGGTCTTCGCCAATCTTATTTCCAACGCCGTTAAATACACCCGGCCGGTTTACGACAAAGGTTACGAGCGGCGATTCATCGCCTACGGCCTGGAGCTGGTCAAGGACGCTTTCGGGCTTGGAGCGGACGGCGTCAAGCTGAATCTTTTTTCCTCGGGCTGGCCGTTGCCTCCGGAAGAACGGGAAAAAATCTTCGAGGAAGGCTACCGGGGTTCCAATATAGAAGGTGAACACGGTACGGGCCACGGTCTGTCTTTTGTCCGTGAAGTTGTCCGGCTTCACGGCGGCCGCGCCGGGTACGAAGCCACCGAAAAAGGCAGCAACTTCTACCTCATCCTACCCAAATAGTTTAAATTTCAAAAAAATTATTAATACTTGCGGCTCCATCGCGGAGGTTTTTTTTCGCGGGGAGCCCTTTTTATTTTATTGACATATGAATCAATTTCACTATACTGACCATCATTCACCAAAACTAATGCCATTCATTTTCTAGGCTTCAGAGCCTGCTGGAGTATATTTCATGTCCGCCGTCAACCGCCGGGAACGGGAAAAACAGTTGCGCCGCAACCACATTCTGGACGCGGCCCGCGACGTTTTTGCCGCCAAAGGGTTCACCGGTGCGACCATGGAAGAAATCGCCTTCAAGGCCGACTACAAACCGGCCACTTTGTACCTTTATTTCAAAAACAAATATGATCTTTACGCCACACTTTCCCTGGAACTGCTCCAGCGGCTGGCCCAACGCTGGGAAGCCCTGGCCGAAGCGGAAAAACTGGACCCCAGGGAAAAGATAAGCCGCGTGGCGGAAGTTCTCATCGAAGTCTACGAATCCGATCCCGTTACCATGGTCAATCTCTTCCGGCAGCAGGCCAGCCGGGGGCTCCGGGACATGTCGCCGGAGATGGTGGAACAGATCAACGGCATGGCCGCCCGTGCGATTCGTGGACTGGCCCGCATCTTCGCCGACGGTATCAAGCAAGGCCTTTTTCGCGATCACCACCCCATGGCTCTGGCCGATTCGGTCTGGGCCGTTTTTACCGGCATGGTTCTGTGGGAGGAAAGCAAAAGGTTCTTCGATCCCAGGAAGCACTTCTTTGAGCCAACCTTGAAACTGGCCATCGATCTCATGATCGAAGGTCTCAGCAATGATTGACCGCCGGACCGGGCTCCCCTTCCGGCGGTTTGGGGGATTAGGCAGGTTCTTTAAACTGGTGGCTCTGAACGATTGGAGGAAGTTATGATTCTCGCTTCTGAAGACAGGATCAAGGAATTTACGGCCAAAGGCTGCTGGACCGACCGGACTCTGCTCGAAGATTTCCACGGGCACGTCAGCAAGTTTCCCGAACGCGAAGCCGTCATAGACCCTTACAACAAGGAACAACTGCTCGGCACACCGCCCCAGCGGGTCAAATACGCCGAAATCGGCCGGGCCGTGGAGGCTGTGGCCACCGCCCTCGTGGCCGAAGGCCTGCGCAAGGACGACGTTATCCTGGTTCAGCTCCCCAACTGCTGGGAACTGGCCATGCTTTACCTGGCTGTCACCAGGGCCGGCGGACTCCTGACCCCGGTTCCCATGCAGTGGCGGGCCCAGGAATTGACCTATGTAGCGGGCCTGACCGAAGCCAAGGCCATCATCACGGTCAAATCCTTCCACGATTTTCCGCACCTGGAAATGGCCGAAAAGGTCGCCGCCGCCACTCCTTCGGTGAAGAAGGTCTACACCTACGAAGACCTCCTGGAAATGATAAAAACCGAGCCGGACCCGGCGGCCCTGGACCGTATTCCGCTGCACGGCAACGACATCTTCACTCTCTGCTGGACCTCGGGCACGGAAGCCAAGCCCAAGGGCTGCCCGCTCAGTCACAACAACTGGCGCTGCCAGGCGGCGCTGGCCGGCGCGGGCGGGGTCGAGCCGTACGACACCATGCTCACGGCCGGACCGCTGGTCAATATGGCTTCCATCGGCACGGTCTACATCCCCTGGATCATCCTGGGCGGGACCATGGTCCTTCATCACCCCTTCGAGCCGCCCCTGCTTCTCAAGCAGATGGTCGCCGAAAAAATCAACTACACCCTGCTGGTTCCGGCCGTGGTCAACCTCATTCTCAAACACCCCCTGGCCGCGGGCGTGGACCTCGGCTCAATCCGCTCCATCACCGTCGGCTCGGCTCCGCCTTCCCTGTGGGCCATGGAGGAATTCAAGAAGCGTTGGGGCATAGACATCGGTAATATCTGGGGCCAGAACGAAGGAACGGCCATTATATCCGGCGTCCGGGATGTTCCGGACATGGCGACCCGCGTGGACTGCCTGCCTAGGTACGGCACTCCGGGCGTCACCTGGTCCATCCCCATGTCCAGCTTCATTCAGACCAAGGTCGTGGACGGTCTGGGCAATACGCTGACCAAGGAAGGCGATGTCGGCGAACTGCTCTACCGCGGACCAAACGTCATCCCCGGTTATTTCAAACGCCCCGACCTCAACGAAAAATCCTTTGACGAAGAGGGTTATATCCACACCGGCGACCTCTTCCAGCTCAAGGGCGACCGCTATCTCAAGTTCTTCGACCGGGCCAAGGACATCATCATCCGGGGCGGTTACAACATCTCGGCCCAGGAAGTCGAAAACGCCCTGCTCGGACTGCCGGGAGTGCAGGACGTGGCGGCGGTGGCCATGCCTGACGAGAACCTGGGCGAAAGAGTCTGTGTTTACGTGGTCCCGGCCAAAGACCAGGAAGTCTCTCTCGAATCCGTGAAAAAGTACATGCAGGAACAGGGCGTCGCCGTCTACAAGATGCCCGAACGGCTGGAAATCGTCTCAGCCATTCCGCGGAATCCCGTGGGCAAGATACTGAAAAATCAACTCCGGGAAGATTTGCGCGCCAAGCTGTCGCGGAAGGCCGACTGACGGTTCGGCGAGGCCGGTCCGGCGGGTGCTGGCCCCCCTGGTGTCCGCCGGACCGGACTCACATATCAATGAACAAGGCAGTAACGCGAACCCGACGGGCCGGGCCCCGCCGGGTGCGCCATATTTTATATCCACCCAAGGAGGCGTAATTATGAACTACGAACTGACTGAAGAACAAAGGATGCTCCAGGACATGGCCTACAAGTTCGCCAAAAACGAACTGGCTCCCCTGGCCCAGCAAGCCGACCGGGAAGAGAAATACACCCGCGACCTGGTCAAAAAGGCCGCCGAAAACGGACTGGTCGGGGCCTGGGTGCCTGAAAAGTATGACGGCGCCGACGTAGGCTTTCTCGGCCTGGCCCTCATCACCGAACAGCTTTGCCGCGTCGATATGGGGACGGCTACCAACATAATAACCGCCACTTTCGGTTGTGAAGCCATCCATTACTACGGCACCGAAGAACAGAAGAAACAGTACATCGCCCCGGTCTGCCGAGGCGAAAAGATCAGCGCCGGAGCTTACACCGAGCCCAACGCGGGGACGGATGTGGCAGGGTACCAGACCCGCGCCGTCAAGGACGGCGACTATTACGTCATCAACGGCAACAAGATGTTCATCACCAACGGGACAGTCTGCGATTTCTTCGTCGTCCAGTGCATCACCCATCCGGACGACAAACGCCATCACCGCTTCAGCCAGATAATCGTCCCGGCCGACACCCCCGGCATCACCCGGACCAAGATACGCGGCAAGATGGGCATACGGGCCAGCGACACCGCCGAAATCAGTTTCGAGGATGTGCGCGTGCCCAGGGAAAACCTTATAGGCGTCGAGGGGCGCGGCTTCTACCAGCTCATGCACTTCTTCGACACAACCCGGCCCATGGTCGCCGCCCAGGCTCTCGGCCTCTCCCAGGGCTGCCTGGACGCCGCCGTCCGCTACGCCAAGGAACGTACCGCGTTCGGCTCGCCCATCGGTGCTTTCCAGATGACCCAGGCTAAACTGACCGAAATGGCCATTCGCATCGAAGCTCTGCGCAACCTGGTCTACAAGGCCGCTTTCTACCTGGACGAGGGTAAGGATGATTTCACCCCTTCGGCCATGGCTAAATATTTCGGCGGGCAGACGGCCGTTTTCTGCGCCAACGCCGCTGTCGAAATCCACGGCGGCTACGGTTACATCGACGAATATGACGTCCAGCGCTACTACCGCGACGCCAAAATTCTCGAGCTGTACGAAGGCACCAAGGAAGCCGAGATCATGACCATAGGCAAGGTTCTCCTGGCCGGCTGAAAACTGATTAAACAAGCGGAAAGGTGAAGATATGGAACTCGCCAAAACAGTGGCCCTGATTACCGGCGGAGCCTCCGGGCTCGGTGAAGCCACGGCCCGGCTCATCGTCCAGGCTGGCGGCAAGGCCGCGCTTCTGGATCTCGACGACAAAAAAGGACAGGCCCTGGCCGCCGAACTCGGTCCCGCAGCTCTCTACTGCAAAACAGACGTGTGCAGCGAGGAAGAAGTCAACGCGGCCCTGGACAAGGCTGTCGAGGTTTTCGGGTCCGTGACCGCCGTGGTCAACTGCGCCGGCATCGGCATCCCGGCCAAGGTGGTCGGTAAAGACGGCCCCATGCCCCTCAACTTCTTCAGCAAGGTCATCCAGGTCAACCTGGTGGGGACATTCAACGTCATCCGCCTGGCCGCCCCCAGGATGTTCCTCAACGAACCCAATCAGGACGGGGAACGGGGTGTGGTCATCAACACGGCCTCCGTGGCCGCCTTCGAAGGCCAGGTCGGCCAGTCCGCCTACTCGGCCTCCAAGGCCGGTATCGTCGGCATGACCATTACCATCGCCCGCGAATTCGCCTCCCAGGGCGTCCGGGTCATGACCATTGCTCCGGGCCTTTTTGATACCCCCATGCTGGCCGCCTTGCCGGAAAACGTAAGGGTATCCCTGGGCCAGCAGGTCCCGTTTCCGCCGCGTCTGGGCAACCCGAGCGAATACGCCCGGCTGGCCGGACAGATTATTGAAAACCCTGTGCTCAATGGAGAAACCATCAGACTCGACGGCGCGATCAGAATGGCTCCCCGCTGACCGGAGAAGAGACTGAAGACAACCGAAAACGACATCTGCAAAGACCAGACAGGAGATTGACATGCGACAAGTCGCCATCTGCGGCCTCGGCATGACCAAGTTCGGCATCTCGGAGAAGTCGAATACCGAGATGTTCGCCGAGGCCGCCCTCGATGCCATCACTGGCTCCGGCCTGGAACCAAAGGACATGCAGGCCCTGTTCTTCGGCAATTGTCTGGGCGATTTTGAGGAAGGCCAGCTCCATATGGCACCCTTCGCCCACGCCGAAATAGGCCTGCCCATGTCCGCCCCGGCTACCCGCTTCGAATCGGCCTGCGCCACGGCCACCGTGGCCATCCGCCACGCCGCCCTGCTTGTGGCCTCTGGCGAATACGATGTGGTTCTGGCCGGCGGCACCGAGCGCGCAACCAAAATGGGCACCCCCCTGGCCACCCGCACCTTTGCCATGGCCTCGGACGCCATGCACGAAGGCCCGGCCGGCATAACCTTCCCCGGCGTCTTCGCCATGGCCACCCACATGTACTCCCGGAAATACGGCGTGCCTCTGGCCGAACTGAAAAGAAATATGGCCGAGGTCTCCGTCAAAAACCACCGCCATGGAGCCAAGAACCCCAAGGCTCATTTCCGCAAGGAAATATCCGTGGAAACGGTCCTCGGCGGTATCATGGTCGCCGACCCTCTCCAGCTTTTCGACTGCTGCCCCTTCTCCGACGGGGCCGCCGCCGTGGTTGTCGCCACGGCCGAAAAGGCCAGGGAGCTGGTGAAGAAACCCATCTACGTCGCCGGGACCGGGCAGGCTTCGGCCGGCCCCCTCTACATCCAGAAAGACCTGACCCGCGTCAGGTCCCGCGAAACGGCCGTGGCCAAGGCTTACAAACAGGCGGGGATAGGTCCCAAGGACATCGACGTGGTGGAACTGCACGACTGTTTCACCATTGCCGAAATTCTCGCCCTCGAAGCCCTGGGGCTGTACGAATTCGGCCAGGCTCACGCCGCCGCAGCCAAAGGCGAAACCACTCTCGGCGGCAAGGTCGTCGTCAACCCCTCGGGCGGCCTCAAGGCCAAGGGGCACCCCATCGGAGCCACCGGCGCGGCCCAGGTGGTGGAAATCTGTGAACAGCTCCGCGGCGAAGCCGGTGAACGCCAGGTCGAAGGCGCCAGGATCGGCCTGGTCGATACCCTCGGCGGAGACTTCGGCACCATCTGCAACATCATCCTCAGGAGTGAGCCATGAATTATCCGCTGACCTACGCCCAGTACCAGCAAGGCCTGGCCGAAGGCAAACTCCTCGGCCTCAAATGCTCCGGCTGCGGGGAATACGTCTTCCCCGCCCGTTCCGTCTGTCCCGGCTGTTCGGGCCACGACCTGAAGCCGGAGGAAATTACACCTCAAGCCGTCCTGCGCACCTTCACCGTCATCCGGGTGGCCCCGGAAGGGCGCAAACCGCCCTATGTCGTGGCCCTGGCCGAAATGCAGCAAGGCCCCTGGGTCATCGGCATCGTCGAGGGCATTGAACCCGACCAGGCCGATATGGACCTGATCGGCCGGACCGTGACCGTAACCAGCCAGGTTGTTCCGGGCGATGTGTACTCTGACGAGACCCGCGCCCTGACCTTCAACCTGGCTTCCTGACCACCGCGCCGATTCGCCGGACCGTTCGGGGAGCAAGATATGAACTTCGATCTGACCGATGAACACAGGATGATTCGGGACATGGCCCGCGACTTCGCCCGGGAAGTCGTGGCCCCCCGAGCCGAGGAAATGGAAAAGACCGGACTCTATCCCTACGACATCATTGCCCAGATGGCCGAACTTGGCATGATGGGCCTGCCTTTTCCCGAACGGTACGGCGGCGGCGGCGGCGACTGGGTCGGCATGCATCTCTGCATCGAGGAAATTTCCCATGCCGACATGCCCCTGGGCGCTCTGCTCGATGTCACCACCAGCATAGTCGCCCAGGAACTTTACGCCTTCGGCACCGAAGAACAGAAACAGAAATGGCTGGTTCCCATGGCCCGCGGCGAAACCATAGGGGCCTTCGGCCTGACCGAACCGGATTCGGGGTCGGACGCGGGCTCCCTCCGCACCACGGCCGTGCTCAAGGGCGACGAATGGATACTCAACGGAACCAAACAGTTCATTACCAACATCGGGCTGGATAACGCCTCCCTGGCCATTGTCGCCGCCCGTGCCGAAACGAACCCCGGCGAAAAGACCATTGCCACCTTTATCGTCCCCAGAGACGCTCCGGGTTTCGGCTTGGGCAAACGGTACGACAAAATGGCCTGGCACGCTTCGGCCACCCATGAAATCATCATGGAAGACTGCCGCATACCCAGGGAAAACCTGCTCGGCGACCCGAAACGGGGCTTCGCCCAGCACCTGTCCGTGCTGGAAACCGGCCGCATCTCCATCGCCGCCGTCTGCGTGGGCGGAGCCCAGGCCTGTCTGGACCACAGCCGCCGCTACGCGTTGGAACGCGAACAGTTCGGCCAGCCCGTCTTCAACTTTCAGGCCGTCCAGTTCAAGCTGGCCGACATGTCCGTCTCCGTGGAACTGGCCCGCAATCAGTATCTCAAAGCCGCCTGGCTCAAGGACCAGGGGCGCGCCCACACCTTCGAGGCCACAGCGGCCAAGCTCTACGCCTCGGAGATGCTGGAAAAGGCCGCTTCCGACGCCGTCCAGATTCACGGAGGGTACGGGTACATGAATGAATACCCGGTCGCCCGCATCTACCAGGGAGCCAAGCTCCTTCAGATCGTCGAAGGCACTTCGGAAGTCCAGAGACTCATCCTCGGACGCCTGCTGGCTTCGGGCGCTTGACTTTTAACCAGACAAAAGCCCCGCTTCGGCGGGGTTTTGAGATTACCTAGGCCGGCTTGAGCCCCTACTCCTTGCGGTCCAGCACCTCGCGCACCGTCCTGGCCAGTTCCCTCAGCTCCAGGGGCTTGTACAGAAAGGCCGCAAAGCCCTTCTCCAGGGCTGTTTCCGGAGAAACCGAATCGCTGTACCCGGTGCAAAGCAGCACCGGCAGGCCCGGCCTGACGCGCCAGGCCTCCCTGGCCAGATCCATGCCGGTCAGCCGGGGCATGGTCTGATCGGTTATGAGCATGTCAAAGCGGTCCGGTTCGCTTTCCAGGAGTTTCAAGGCCTCCCCGGCATCAGTCCGGGCCGCAACTTCATAACCCAGGCGTGAGAGCATAAGCCGCCCCAGTTCGACCAGAGCCCGCTCATCATCCACAAAAAGCACCTTCTCAAAACCTGTGGGCAGGGGCGCGTCCGGCTGGTCCTCGTGGCGTACGCATTCGTCGCCGTACAAAGGAAGGAATACCTCGAAGGTGGCGCCCCGACCCGGCTCGCTGAATACCTTTATAGTTCCGCCATGGTTTTTCACTATGCCGTGCACAACGGCCAGGCCCATGCCCGTGCCTTCACCCACCGGCTTGGTCGTGAAAAAGGGGTCGAAGATTCTTTCCATGACTTCCGCCGTGATCCCCGGTCCCGTGTCGCCAACCGACAGACGCAGGTAAGCCCCTGGAGCAAGTCCGTCCGGTCCGCCGCCGCCCTCTTCGGTCAGGACGACCCGGTCGAGATTGACCGTCAGGAGGCCCCCGCTCTCCTTCATGGACTGCGCCGCATTGGTGCAGAGATTTATCAGCACCTGCTGGATCTGGGTCTGGTCCACCAGAACCGTGCCCTGCCCGGCGTCCACGGAAGAATCTATTTCCACGGTCGTCGGAACGGAGGCCCGGATAAACAACAGGGTTTCCTTGACCAGGCGGCCCAGGTCCAGAGGTTTTTTGTCCGGTTGAGCTATCCGGCTGAAGGCCAGTATCTGGTGGACCAGGTCCCTGGCCCTCTGGGCCCCTTTGATGATCTGGCTTATGTTCGTCAGGTCATGGCCCTGTTCCAACCCGTCCCATTCGGCCAGCTCGGCATAGCCCAGAATAGCAGAAAGGATGTTGTTGAAATCATGGGCTATGCCTCCGGCCAGCGTCCCCACGGCTTCCATCTTCCGGGCCTGGGCTAATTGACCCTCCAGTTTAGCCTTTTCCATCTCGGCCCGGTGCTTGTCGGTCACATCCACGAAGATGCAGGCGAACTGTCCCGGCGTCGTCTGGTAGGCGTTGACCTCGAAGTGCTTGTCCAGTTCCCGTGCATAGCTGTTGAAGCTGACCGGTTCGCCGGTCAAGGCCACTCGGCCGTAAAGCTCTACCCAGTGTCTCTCTACCCCGGGCAGGACTTCGAGAACTGTTCTCCCTACGATATCTTGCGCTTTTAAACCTGTCTGACGCTCAAAGGCCGGATTGACCGCCAGAAAACGGTAATCGGAAGGCTCGCCCCGGTCATCGACAATTATCTCATGCAGGGCGAAGCCATCCACCATGGAACTGAACAACTGCTGGTAAGCCTGCTCCGAATGGCGGTTCTTGGTCACATCCCGGCTGACGCTGAGCACGCTTTGCACCTGGCCGTCCTGATCCCATTCGGGAAAGACCCGCCAGTCGAAGACGACGGCTCCCATGGGACCTTCGTACTGGCACTCTTTTTCCAGTGGTGCGCCGTTGCTGAAGACCCAGGCCAGGCCTTCTTCCAGCGGAAGGCGATGTTTTTCCGGTATTCCGATCTCCAGCAAAGTTTTTCCTTCAAGGCTCTGCGGAGAAAGATTCAATAACGTAAAAACAGCGGGGCTTATATACAGTATTTCATAATCGCGGGAAAACCTGGCGATAATGTCCGGGGAGTTTTCCGTCAGCGTCCTGTGGCGGGCTTCACTCTCCTGCAAGGCCGCCACCATTTCCTTCCGTTCCGTGACGTCGCGGCCCACGGCCACGAACTCAACCGGGGCCCCGGCTTCGTCCAGCACGGCCTTGTTGGACCAGGACAGCCAGCGCCAGCCCCTGCCGGTAAGAACCCTTTCTTCGTGACGGCTGGTGTGGGGAGGTCTTTTAAGTTTCTCGATGGCAGCCAGCAATCCAGGCAGTTCATCCTGATGAACCAAGGAGAGGAACTGGCGGTTCAGAATATCCTCTTCCTTGCGGTTGAAAAATCCGAGGTACGACGGGCTGGCGAAAAGCAGCCTGTAGTCGCGATCGAACTTGACCACCAGGTCGTTCTGGTTCTCCACTATCAGGCGGAAGTTTTCTTCACTGCGGCGCAAGGCCTCGTCCGAGGCCTTGCGGTCCGTGATGTCTTCGGCGATACCCACGACCCGGTAAACCTGTCCGCTGTCATCGAACACCGGGAAGCCTCGCGCCGAGATCCAGCGGACCGAGCCGTCAGGCCGCCTGACCCGGTAATCCGGGAAAACGATGCCCTCCAGAGAACCGGCCGTTTTTTCAGTCAGATACTCAAGGACATCCTTCCTGTCTTCTTCGAGCAGAGAATTAATCCATGATTCCGGCGCCTTATAAAGGCTCTCCGTGCTCAGGCCCCAGACCTCTTCATAGGCCGGGCTGACATAGATTATTTCCTTCCAGTCCGGCGAAACCACCCAGAAAACTTCACGTATATTTTCCGCAAGCTGCCGGAACCTTCTTTCGCTGACGGACTGCTTTTCCCGGGCTTTTTCAAAATAGACCAGCAGCACAGAAACAGCGGCCAGGACCGCCAGGAAAGAGCCAACCATGTAGCCCCAGGGAGCCGCCCAGGCCAAGGGACGGAGGAAGGGATAATCGGCCTTGTGCAGTCCCCATACGATGAAAGACCAGCCTGCCAGGTGACGGCCGTATCCGGAAATGCCTTTGGCGCGCAGCAGAAGGACGCCGGTCCAGATGTAGGCCAGTGCCACAATGGTGAAAGTGGGCAGGCTCAGCCAGGTCATGGACATCCCCGCCGGAATCCCGGCGATTATCCAGACGCTTCCGGCCAGGACCGCGAAAGTCCACCAGCGGGACAAGGTCAGGCCGGAAAAGAGAAAGGCCCCCCAGATGAGCAGGAGACTGCTCCAGAGAGTGCAGAGTTGATTGGCGGCCAGCAGCCATCCCGGCTGGCCCATGACGCTCCAGCCCAGCATGGCCCCCATGCGGAGAGTGTAAACAAACCAACTCGCCGTCCAGACGCCCAGACAGCGTTCCTTTTCGGTCAGGTACAGGAAAAGGTAGGCCGCCAGGAGAACCAATGAACCGCTGAGGGAGGCGATAATTGACGGAATCAGCCAATCCATTTGCAAACCCCGCCACCCGCCGTAAGGCGCTGAGACTTGTCGGGTGATTTACACATATTGGTATTGTAAAAGTTTGGCGTGTGACTAACAAGTTGTCAGGGATAAAAAAACGTGCGGCGGGGAGAGTTTATCAACAAACTCTCCCCCCAAGTAACGAGATAGTCCGGCCGTCATCAGAGATTGAACATGGCATGGTGAGTCAATAATAAAACCCCGCACGGCGGCGGGGTTTTACTATTCTCTATTGCTGATGCCTAATCGTTGTCGCCATCCAGGAAGCCGCCCAGGGCACCCAGAAGGGAGCCTTCGCCCTTGCTGGCTCCGCCGCCGCCCTTGCTGGCCGGAGCGGCTTGCAGCATGCGGCCGGCCATGCGCGAGAAGGGCAGCGACTGCATCCAGACCTTGCCCGGACCCTGCAGGACCGCGAAGAACAAGCCCTCGCCGCCGAACAGGGCTGTCTTGATATTCCCGGCCTGCTGGATGTCGAAGTTGACCGAGGGTTCGAAGGCCACCACGCAACCGGTATCCACATGCAGGACCTCCCCGGCCTGGAGCTGTCTTTCCACGATGGTGCCGCCTGCGTGCATGAAGACCTGGCCGTCGCCTTCCAGTTTCTGCATGATGAAGCCTTCACCGCCGAAGAGGCCGGTCAGTATCTTTTTCTGGAAATAGATGCCGATGGCCACACCCTTGGCCGCGCAGAGGAAACTGTCCTTCTGGCAGACCAGGACCCCGCCCACGTCGGTCAGCTTGACCGGAATGATGTTGCCGGGGTAAGGCGCTCCGAAGGCCACGTGTCCTTTGCCCTGGCCCCGGTGGGTGAAGACGGTCATGAACAGGCTCTCGCCGGTCAGCAGGCGTTTGCCCGCTCCGACCAGCTTGCCCATGAATCCGCCGCCGCCGGAGGAAGCCGAGCCGTCGCCGAAGACCGCGTCCATCTGGATCGAGGCGTCCTTGTACATCATCGCCCCGGCCTCGGCTACCGCGCTCTCCCCCGGGTCCAGTTCGACTTCCACGAACTGCATCTCGGCCCCGAAGATTTTGAAATCAATGTCGTCGGTGCCGCGGGTGGCGGGCGGCGGGGGCGCCATCGCCGGGGCGGCCGATTGACTCAGCTCGGCCACCTGACCGATGGGCAGCCATTGAGGCATGCCTTCCCGCCAGGCGTGACCGCCCGGATTGACCTGGGCCTTGGCCCGGGCCTGGGCATCGTCGTAAGGTCCTTCCTGCTGGCCGTTATAACTGAAATACCATAGCGCCATTATAGCCTCTCCTTGGTTAAGTTTTTTCCTTCAGGATTTTATTCCCGGTCTACCAGTCTTCTATGCCCAGCCCGGAGCGAATGCGCCCGCAAGCCGCCCCGTCCAGGCCCAGACCGCCAGCCAGTTTTTCCATGTACTGCCGCTCGGCCTCGGTATCCACAGTTATGGCCAGACAGGAAACCGCATAAACCTGCTCGGCCGTCTGGGGGCTGCCGGCCTGGCGGACGATGTCATCCAGACCGGACGGCGAATCCAGTTCGCGCTCGATGAAGCCTCGTTCCTCTTCGGTCAGGCCCACCGCTTCCAGCTTGGACATGATCTTGCTCCGCTCCTCTTCGTCAATATCGCCGTCGGCCGCCGCCGCCGCAACCATAGCCCGAATCAGCAGGACCGCGTCGCCGCCGGTTCCGGCCGCTGCTGAGGGCGCCGCGGGCGGCGACATGGCCGGTGCTCCCGGAGGCGGGGGCGGAGCGATTGACGGTCCGCCCGGCATCGGCGGAGGCAGCGGCGAAGAGCCCATAGGTGGCGGCGGAGGGGCCATGCTCGGGCCGCCGCCGGGCATGGGCGGCGGCGTGGACTGCATACCCGGAGCGCCGCTTGGCGGGTAGGCCGGGGAAGGGGGGGCGGGCGGTGCGGCCTTGGATTGTCCCGCAAAGTGCTCCATGGCCGCCGCGGCCACGCCCAAGAGGGCCATGCCTGCGCCAGCCTTGCTTCCCAGGCCGGCGCCGCCTAAACCCTGGCGGATGAGCCCGCCCAGTAATTTTTCCGGATTGAACATAAGGCTTCTCCCTGTACATGTTGGTGAATGCCCCGCCTGCGGCGAAGCGGTTATAGCGGTTCCTCTCAGGCAATATCGCTCGAGACGGATATTTGGTTCTGGTTACACCCTGTTTAGGCCAAAAAAGTTTGTTCCCCCGACATGACTTGAAAAATATATCAAAATCTGCCGGATGCTGCAGAACATTTTATTCTCCGGGCGGCTCTTGCTCGGCGGCTGGAAAAAACCGGTCCTGAAATCCACACTGGAATCAGGAAAGGTTGACGAAAGCGGCCGCCTCCGGTTTTGTATTTCGGCTTTACGCGGGGGCAGCGACCAGAGGGAGCGCTGGGGGCGGTCAGCCCCCAGAGCGGTCCAGGCGCAAGCATGGCTTTAAATTACAGTCTGATCTCCCTGCCATCAACACCAGGCCGGTTTCTATGCCTCGTCCGCCCCGTCCAGCGTTTTTCGCACAATCGTGGCCAGTTGCCGGGAATCGAACGGCTTCATGACAAAGGCCTTTATGCCTGCCGCCCGGGCCATCTCCGGAGTCGTCGTCGCGCTGTATCCCGTGCACAGAATGACCGGTGTCCCGGGCTTTATCCGCATGATCTCCCCGGCCAGGTCCATGCCCGTCATGCCCGGCATTGTCTGATCGGTGATGACAAGGTCGAAATCATCCGGCCTGGAGCGGAATTCCTCCAGGGCCTGCCGGCTGTCGTTGGAGGTTTCGACCCTGTAGCCCAGACGGCCCAGTATTCCTTTTCCCACTTTGGTCAGGCTCTTTTCGTCGTCAACCAGAAGCACCCGTTCCGTCCCGGTCGGGACCGGCGAAAGATCCTCCCTGGAGGTCTCTTTCAACTCCGGAATCAAAGGCAGAAAAATCTTGAAGGTAGTCCCGATACCCGGCGAACTGGCCACCTCGATGCCTCCTCCGTGAGTCTTGACTATGCCGTGAACCACCGCCAGGCCCAACCCCGTCCCTTCCCCCGATTTTTTGGTGGTGAAATAGGGCTCGAAAATCCTTTCCAGGGTGGAAGCCGCCATGCCCTTTCCGGTGTCGGAGACCATCGCCTCCAGGTAATGGCCGGGCTCTATCTCCAGATGCCGGGTCAGCTCCCCCGGGCTGAGGGTGACATCCTTCAGGCAAACCGTCAGCAGACCGCCCTTTTCCATCATGGCCTGGGCGGAGTTGGTGCAGAGATTCATCAGGACCTGCTGAATCTGGGTCGGATCGGCCATGACGGTGCAGTCGTGAGTCATTATTTCCGACTTTATATCTATAGTTCTGGGCAGCGAAGACCGCAGGAACTTCAGCGTCTCCTTGACAACGGTCGATATCCGCACCGGGCTGAACTGCGGTTCGCTCTGCCGGCTGAAAGTCAGAATCTGCTTGACCAGATCCCGGGCCCTCACCCCCGCTTTCAAAACCTGCTCCACCATCGGACGCACTTCGTGGTCTGCCGGAAGTTCCGACAGGCTCAGTTCGGCATAGCCGTTGATGGCTGAAAGTAAATTGTTGAAATCGTGGGCCACGCCTCCGGCCAGGGTGCCGATGGCCTCCATCTTCTGGGACTGCCTCAGCCGGTTCTGGAGCATGATCGTCTCGCGCTCGGCGGTTTTGCGGTCCGTGATGTCCGTGTGTATGCCCACCATCCGCACCGCCTGACCGTTTTCATCCCAGGCCACGGTCTTGCCCCGGGCCATTATCCAGCGCCAGGCCCCGGACTTGCCCCGCATCCTGAATTCAATTTCAAATTGCCCGCCGTCCCGTTCCATGTGCTGCTGAACGGTCTGCAAGACCCACGGCCGGTCCTCGGGGTGCAGAAGATCGTTCCAGGTGCCGTCATTATGAGGCAGCTCGTCGGGCTCAAAACCCAGCATGGTGAACCAGCGGGGGCTGAAATAAGCCTGTCCCGTCTGAGGGTTGTAGTCCCACATGCCGTCATTGGAAGCCTCCAGCGCCAGCTTCAGCCTTTCTTCGCTGGCCAGCAAGGCGTCCTGAGCCTGCTTCCTGTCCGTTATGTCCTCAATGAAGCCTTCGATATAAGAGCCTTCATACCCGCCGCTACCCACCGCCCAGGCGTGCAGATTGCCGATGAAATTCGTCCCGTCCTTACGGACGAAAACGTTTTCCAGCCTCGCCGGCTTGCCGGTTTCCAGGATATGATTGAAAATACCGGCTCTGAAAAAAGGATAAGCATAGTGTTCACCGGAGCGGCTGTCCACGGTCAAAAGAAAATCTTCCGGGCTCTGGTGGCCGAACATGCGGGCAAAGGCCGGATTGACCGCGACCAATGAACCGTCCGGAGCGCACCTGAATATTCCCAGGACTGAGTCTTCGAACAAGCGGCGGTAACGTTCTTCGCTGAAACGCAGGGCGGAAGCCGCCGACTGTCTTTCTTCCGCCTCTTTCTCCAGCCGGTGATGACTCTCGATCAGTTGAGCCCGTTCCATCTCCAGCCTACGGGCCGCCGTCCGGCGGTTCTGCAGGGCTGCTTCCATTCCCCTGGTCAGAATGGCCACCCCGATAGCGGCCACGGCGTTGAGCAGAATCAGATTGACCATACTGGCCAGCCACTTCAGGCCAACATCGGTCCATTGCCCAGCCCACTCCAGTTGTCCGTCAACCGCCAGCCAGCCGATAACGCTCACGGTAACCGTGTTCAGCACCAGGGCCGCCACTGCTCCCCGCAAGCCCAGAAACAGACCGGCCGAAACCGCGAAAGCGAAAAGCCAGCTCTGGCCGCCCGAAAAAGGACCGACCACCAGGGAGACTCCCGCGCCGACGGCCCAGAAGAGGATAGTCAGCATTACGGCCCTGACCACATAGGGTATGCGCCTTCCGATCAGGAAGATAGCCAGGACGGTTGCATAAACGACCGTGTTGAGGGCCGCTCCATAAGGATGCCCTTCCCTGATCATCATGGCCGTGCCGGGGATGTAGACCAGCAGCCCGAAAACCAGAGCGACTAGGGCATAAGCGAAAAAGACCCGCTCCCGCCACAGCAACAGGCTTTGCTCCTCCGACGAATCAGGCGGCAGCATCAAGGCCTTCTGTCTGGCCCAGAAACCTTGCAAGCGGTTGGACTCCTTTACTTAGACCGGTCGGTTCGGCGCATCGGAAAATATGAAAGAGGCCGTTTTACTCCCATGCCGGGAATCGTTCAAGACTGCTCCGGCAACTTTAAAATTCTGAATCCAGGCCGGAACGCCACACAAGCAACAGTCTTACCCCGTAAAAATTCCATGCATAGTCTAATGATAGTTAGCATCTCCGGCCTGTGCAATGGGCAAGCCCCCGATTGTGTTTCCGGACCTGCCCCGCGACCTCTTCAGGAAAGGTCCTGGCTACCGGCGGCAGAAAAAGTGCAGATTGAACGGATCGTCCGCCATTTCAACGACTTCGACTGTTTTAAATCCAGCCGCCTCCAGCATCTCCACCGCCTGCTCCCGGCCCCACATCATCCCCAGCCCGGCCCCGCCGTCCACCAGGCCCACCGGCATGCAGTGCATCAGGCTCACCGTGTACAGAAAAGCCCCCATGGGATGGCCCAGGTTGTCCCGCAGACTGGTGTGAGCCGCAATGTCGATCATGGAAAAAGCCCCTCCGGGGGCCAGAATGGCCCGCGCTCCGCGCAGGGCTTCCAGCGGCCGTGTCTGATCGTGAATGGCGTCGAAAGCAGTCACGTAATCGAAACTCTCCCTCAGCCGGTCGTCGGCCTCCAGCAGGGCCGCGTCTCTCGCCAGAAATTCCACGTTGCCCAGACGCCGCTCCCTGGCGGCGGACGCAGCCAGCTCCAGACAGTCTTCGGCCAGGTCGATTCCGGTAAAACGGCTGGCCGGGAAGGCTTCGGCCATCAAAAGAAGGGCCGTACCCTCGCCGCATCCCAGGTCGCAGACACTGATGCCTTTGCGCAGTCTTTCCAGCAACCGCCCGTCGTCCACCGAAGGCAGAAAACGGTTGACCAAAACCTCCCGGTGCTTGGCGTTGGACAACTCGGTCATGAAAGCCTGAAAGCTGGGGTAGCAACTGTAAGGCACGCCTTCGCCGGTGTGAAAGCCGTTCAGGACGCCTTCCAGGGACAGGGTCGTCAGCAGTGGTATTTCCTGGGTGTACACGCCCAGATTCGCATTGCCGCCGGCCCTGGTCAGGAATCCGGCATGTTCCGGCGGAAGTTGATAGCGGCATTCCCCATCGGCGGAGGAAACAACTTCCACTATTTCCCCTGTTCCCATGACACCCAGCCATTCCCGCACATACCGGGCGTCCAGTCCCGCGGCCCCGGCGATTTCATCAGAGGTCCGCGGTCCGTCAAAGCCGGACAATACCTCGAAAAGACCAACCTTGTAACCGATACCCAAAGCCAGATTCAGAGCCCCGGCGTTAAGCACGTCCACCATTTTCTGACCAAAAGCCGCTTTTTTTCTTTCTGAGTCAGCGCCCATGATGCTCCGGATTCCTTTCCACTTGTCGCCCGTCAGGGGCGGAATGCTTCCCATCATTCAAGGGATATTTTGCTTTGGGGAATTTACATTATTTTCGGCTGTCATGGCAAATTCAGTCCGCTGAGGCCGCCCCGCTGTACAAAAAAAGGGCGTCCGGCGTTCTGGCCAGGCGCCCCTCTATATATAAAGAAAGCCTCTTTGAGAAAGGCTTCCGATGTGATCGGCTCGGTCTTGGGCCGGTCTATCCGGCGGGTTCGGGAATTACTGAAGCATAAACATTATTTTGTTAATACAAAGGGCGTGCCAAAGGCCAAGACTGCATGAATCCATCGCGATTTAGTATAATATTAAATATGTTGACCGGATTGAACAGGCGTGCCGAATCGGCGCCGGACAGGCCGGGCGTCCGGGAAGGCAGGACTGCATTCCGAAAGAAGTGGACTAAATCGTCCTGAGTCCGGAAAAAGCAGACGGAGCGGGCCGATGCAAGGGAATCAGGCTTGACAATACGTAAAACGTATTATACGTATACGTACAATATTCACCGGCCCACGCTGCCCATAAGGAACCTATATGCCCCCATATAAATACCTGGGCTTCCAGGTGGCCAAAACCCAGAAGGCCCTGCAGCGCTTGATCACCGCCATAGTCAGGGACTACGGACTGACCGTGCCCCAGTTCGGCGTCCTGGCCGCTCTTTCCCGGCAGGACGGCCTGCCCGCCAGGGATCTGGTCGACCGGCTGATCACCGACAGCTCCACCATCATGACCATCATCGATCACCTGGAGGAAAAGGGCCTGGTTCAGCGCAAGCCGAGCCGCAGGGACCGCCGCCTCATCCATATCCATCTCACTCCTCAGGCCAGAGAGGTGATGCCCCTCCTGCTGGCCCGCACCGACGCCCTGGATCATTCCCTGAAAAGCCTGCTCACCCGGGAGGAACTGGACAGTTTTGCCTCGGTCCTGGCCAGGCTCCATGATTTCGCGGTAAGTCAACCCGACCCGGCCGGAGCAGGTCTGCCGGAGTCGAAGGAATAAGGACCGGATCAAAGGCTTCGAGCCAGTTCGGCTCAAAAGGAGAAAAACCATGGACAGCCGACTTGCCGACAGTATTGGTTTCAAGTTTGAACCGGTGGCCGTCATCACCACGGATGAAAAGCCCCGTGGAGCCAGACAGTTCAAGGAAGGAAAATGGGGCTGCGTCATGTTTCTGCTGGCCGCGGCTGCGCGAGGCGAAACAGCGGTTTTTGACCGCAAGACCTTCGGCTGCTTCGGCGGCGGAACAGGGCTCGGTTTCGGAAACCAGTATAAAAACTTTCCCGGCGGCGAGGACTGTTTCTGCTATTTCCTCTCCACGGGCAACGAACAGTGGGAAAAGGGCCGCCAGGCCGCGGAAAAGGTCAAACCTTTTCTGCGTCCCGAATCGTTCGACAATTTTCTCCACGGCGAACGGTACGTCAAAACACCGGAATTGACCCGCATGTTTGTCGAAGGCCTGCCCATAATCGACCTGCCCTTCGAATACGTGGTTCTGAAGCCTCTCAAGGAGGTGGACCCCGCCAAGGAGCAGCCCAGAACGGTAATTTTCCTGGCCGACATGGATCAGGTTTCGGCTCTGACCATCCTGGCCAACTACGCCCGTCCGACCTCCAACAACGTTATCTTCCCGTACGCAGCCGGCTGCATGTCCATCGCTATCCTGCCTTTCAAGGAGGCCAAGGCCGAAAAGCCCCGTGCAGTGCTGGGCCTCAACGACATCTCGGCCAGAGTGGCCCTCAAGCGCCTGCTCAAGGAAGACCTCATGACCTTCACCGTGCCGCTGAACCTCTTCCATGAAATGGAAGGCAACGTCGAAGGAAGCTTTCTCGAACGCCACACCTGGCATGAACTGATGGAGCTGAAAAAGGAATGACAGCCTTCTCCGAAACAAGCACTCCGGGACTTAATGTAAAACCGGTGACCGGGCAACCGACCGCGAACAACCACGCCCGCAAGATGATAATTCTGATCATTCTGCTGGCCATCGCCGGTTCCGCTTTCGGCTACTACTTCTACACCCGGGGCCGCCTGGTCACCGACGACGCTTACATTGAGGGTAAAATATACTCCATCACCCCCCGCGTGGCCGGATATGTGGCCGAGGTCCTGGTGGACGACAACCAGGAAATCAAGGCCGGGCAGGCTTTGCTCAAGCTGGACGACACCGAATACGAGGTGGCCCTGGCCGAAGCCAGGGCCGCCTTGGCCGAAGCCCGGGCCACTTTGACCGCCCTGGAAATGGGCGTGCCGCTGGAACTGAACACCACCGGCCACCGCGTCGCCGGTGCTTCCGCCGCCCTGGATTCCCTCCGCAACTCCATCGCCAGGCTCCGGAACGAAGAACAGGCCGCAGCCGAAGATGTCGCCCGCGCACAGGCCCAGTCCGACCAGGCCGCCCTGGATCTCCGGAGGATGTCGGCCCTGCTGGCCAAGAAGGTCGTAGCCCAAAGCGAATTCGATGCCGCCCGGACCAGAGCCGACTCCGCCTCGGCCCAACTGGGCGCGGCCAGGGCCGGCCAGGATGCCGTCAGGAAACAGGCGGATGCCCTGAAAGCCGAAGCCAGGGGGCTGGAGGCCAATGTCAGACTGGCCGCCACCGGTGAAGATGTGGCCGCCATCAAGACCCGCCAGGTGGAAGCCCAGAAGGCCCGGCTTGAACTGGCTCAAGCCCGGCTCCGTCAGGCCGAACTCAACCTGGGCTATACCACGGTCCTGTCCCCGGCCGATGGTTTCGTCACGAAAAAAAGCATCCAGGCCGGAACCATGGTCTCCAGAGGACAGCCTCTGATGGCTGTTGTCCCTCTTGACCCCCGGAAATTATGGGTCACCGCCAACTACAAGGAGACCCAGCTCACCGACGTCCGGCCCGGACAGAAGGTCTCCATAAGGGTCGATACTTACCCCGGCATGAAAATCAAGGGACATGTGGAATCCATTATGGCGGGCACCGGCGCAGCCTTCTCCCTCTTTCCCCCGGAAAACGCCACCGGCAACTATGTCAAAATCGTCCAGCGCATCCCCGTCAGAATAGCCCTGGAACTGGACTCCGGCACTCCGCCGGACCTGCGTGTGGGGATGAGCGTCATTCCGACCATTTTTACGGATTGAACAGGAAAATACCAGCTTGCAGCCGCCTCAGGTAAACAAGTGGCTCGTTACCATTGCGGTCATGGTCCCCACCATGATCGAAATCCTGGATATGAGCGTGGCCAATGTCGCCCTGACTCACATCCAGGGCAGCCTCTCGGCCGGTCAGGAGGAAGTCACCTGGGTCCTGACCTCCTATCTGGTGGCCAACGCCGTGGTCATACCCATGAGCGGCTGGCTGGCCGGTTTCATGGGGCGGAAAAGATACCTGCTGGCCTCCATAACCCTTTTCACTCTCAGCTCTCTTCTCTGCGGCACAGCCACAGGGCTGGCCGAACTCATCACTTTCCGCGTCCTGCAGGGCATCGGCGGCGGAGGACTCCAGCCCATGAGCCAGGCCATCCTGCTGGAAAGCTTCCCTCCCAGGCAGAGGGGGCTGGCCATGGCCATCTTCGGCATGGGTATAGTGGTAGGGCCGATTTTAGGTCCACTGGTCGGAGGGTATCTGACCGATGTCATGTCCTGGCGCTGGATATTCTACATAAATCTGCCCATCGGAACTCTGGCCTTCTTCATGGTCCTGACCTTCATCTTCGACCCGGCCTACATGCACCGCCGGGCAAAAGGCGAAATGGTCGACTATATCGGCCTGGCCCTGCTCTGCGTCGGCGTGGGCTGCCTGCAGATCGTCCTGGACAAGGGCCAGCAGGAAGACTGGCTGAACAGCGACTTCATCCTCCTGCTATCAGCCGTGTCACTCTCCTCCATCGCCGCTCTTATTTTCTGGGAACTACGTCAGGAAAGGCCTATTCTCGATCTGCGCATCTTCAAAAACATCAGCTTCGCCACCGGCAACCTGGTTATGTTCTTCGGCTTTTTCTGCTTCTTCGGCTCCATCGTCCTGCTGCCCATCTACCTCCAGAAACTGCTGGGCTATACCGCCTTCCAGGCCGGTCTCGTCCTCGGCCCGGCCGGAGCTATTTCCATATTCATCCTGCCCATGGTCGGCAAATCCACGGAAAAAATCGACCCCCGCTTCCTGCTGGCTACGGGCCTGCTTATCAACGCCTACGCCGTCCACTATATGGCCGGCTTCAACCTCCAGATAGATTTCTTCACCGCCAGCATGGGCCGCATCATCCAGGGCTTCGGCATGCCCTTCTTCTTCGTCTCTCTGACCATGCTGACCATGGCCTCCGTGTCCAGGGAACAGATGAACAACGCCTCGGCCATCTTCAACCTCCTGCGCAATCTCGGCGGTTCATTCGGCGTGGCCTTTGTCACCACCATCCTGGCCCGCCGCGCCCAGTTCCATCAGGCCCGGCTGAGCGAACATCTCTCCGTGTACGACCCGGCCTTCACCATCACCCTGGAAAAGATCAAGGCCGCCCTGGCCGTCAAAACAGGCGCCCTGGCCGACCAGACCCAGGCCGCCCTGGGCCTGTTGTACAGGCAGTTGCTCCGGGAATCTTCATCCCTGGCCTTCAACGACGTTTTTCACCTCCAGTCCATCATGTTCCTCATCCTGGCGGGACTCCTCTGGTTCATCAGGCGTCCTCCGGCCGGACGGCCCGGCCCTCCGCCCCATTGATTACAATCCTCTCCAACCGCCGGAACTGAAACCAGGTTCGGCGGGCCGCAAAATGTAAAAATCAGATAATTTAAATGAAAGAATGGGGGCTGGTCCAAAAGGATTTTCAACCTTGCGGCTCGCCCGGTTCATATGCCCCTGGCGAGCCACCCGGACAGAAATCAGCCCCAGAGATCCAGAACCCGGCGCACGGTTTTCGACATCTGGGCCAGAAGAAAAGGCTTCATCAGGAACTCCCTGATTCCGGCCGCCGCGGCCTCTTCTTCGCTCACCGGCGAACTGAAGCCGCTGCAAAGTATTATGGGAGTCTCCGGACGCAAGCCGTGTATCCGTCCGGCCAGATCCATCCCTTTCATAACGGGCATGGTCTGGTCGGTGATGACGAGGTCAAAACTGTCCGGCGAAGACTCGAATGCCCGCCAGGCCTCGCTGCTGCTCATGAAAATCGACACTTCGTACCCCTGGCCTTCGAGCATCTCCCGGGCCGCTTCGGCCAAGGCCGGTTCGTCGTCCACAAACATCAACCGTTCCGAACCGCCCTGCGGTGTGACGGAAATCTCCTCGGCCAACGGCCCGTCAGACTCCAGCAGAGGCAGAAAAACGACGAAAGTCGCTCCTCGCCCCACTTCGCTGTAAACATTCACCGCACCGCCATGAGACTTGGCTATGCCGTGGACAATGGCCAGACCCAGCCCCCGGCCAGAGCCTTCGCCCACCCCTTTGGTGGTGAAATACGGCTCGAAAATTCTCTCCTGCAGTTCGGGCTCGATGCCGGGGCCGGTGTCGCTTACGGTCAGGCGGACATAGCGTCCCGAAGGCAGATTCCCGGCTTCGCTCTCCCCTCGCCGCAATTCCACGTTATCCAGGGCGACGCCGAGCAGTCCTCCTCCTTCGCCCATGGCCTGGTTTGCGTTCAGACAGAGGTTCATGATGAGCTGATGAATCTGAACCGGATCGGCATCGACCATGGCCTGTTCGGCGGTTATGTCCTGCTTCATCTCGATGGTGGAAGGGAATGAAGCCCGCAGCAGCTTCAGGGCATCCTTGGCGACGTGCCGGACATCCAAGGGTCGCCGGTCCTGTTCCGCCTGACGGCTGAAGGCCAGAATCTGTTTGACCAGGTCCATGGCCCGAAGACTGGCCGACATGACCTGTTTCAGGTCCTTCCGCAAGTCCGTGTCTCCGGTCTTCTGCAGCGCCAGTTGAGTGTAACCGGTAATGATGGTCAGTATATTGTTGAAGTCGTGAGCTATGCCGCCAGCCAGGGTCCCGATAGCCTCCATCTTCTGAGACTGGCGCAGTTGGGCTTCCATCCTGATCTGGCTGGTCACGTCGCGCTTGACCGAAACAAAGGCCCTGATGCGGCTGGAATCGTCAAAGACCGGCGAGATGGTCGCTTCCTCTTCAATGAGTCTTCCGTCCTTGGCGCGGTTGGTTATCCGGCTGCGCCAGACATCTCCCGCCTTGATGGTCGTCCAGAGATTCCGGTAAAAGGGCTCGTCATGGCGTCCGCTTTTCAACAGGCGGGGATTGCCGCCCACAACTTCCGGCTTCAGATAACCCGTTACCCTTTCGAAGGCCGGATTGACATAGAGAATACAGCCTTCAGGATCGGTGATGACTATCTCCTCATCCAGGTGTTCGACGACCGCCGTCAGCCGGTTTCGTTCCTCCTCGCTCTTTTTATTCTCGGTTATGTCCAGAGAAATGGACAGAACATGCTTCTCGCCGTTAATGACGATCAATTCCGAGGAGTTTATCCCGGTGCCGCGTTCGCCGTTTTTCCGGCGGAAAGAAAATTCGTTATCCCGGAGTTGTCCTTCTTCTTCAAGCCGGGCCGCCCGGCGTTCGGACAGGTGTTTTGCTCCCCCGAGAAGATCCAGGTCATCCAGAGTCCGGCCCACGGCTTCTTCCGCCGCATAGCCGTACATACTCACAAAACCGGGATTGACTTCAACGAATCGCCCGTCCGACAACCGGCTGATGGATATAGCCACCTTCTTCGACCGGAAAGCGGTGGCGAATTTAGATTCACTCTCCCGCAGCCAGGCTTCCAGCTTTTCTCGGGCCGTCACATCCACCGCCACCCCTTTGGCCCCGATAACTCTGCCCGCCTGGTCCTGCAAAGGAGAATACCTGGCCTCGTAGACAAGGTCTTCCACCCCGATCCGGGCGTTGACCTCCTCGCCAGACAGCACCCGGCGGAAATTCTCCATCTGCGCCTTGTTGTTGCTGAAAACATCGAAGACCGAACGGCCGACAAGGCCGTCTGAAGCCAAGCGCAGGTCCTCCAGCCCCCGCCCATCGGCAAAAGTGAAGACGCCGCTCCCGTCAATGGCCCACAGAACCACCGGCGCGTTGTCCATTATCGTGCGCAGTCTCTGTTCGCTGGCTTTGAGCGCCAAAGCGGCCGTAACCCTCTGTCTGGCCCTGAAAAACAGCGTCAGGGCCAAGGCCGCCGAGAGAAGCAGAATCAGGACGGCCATTATGACGGCCGCTTCCGGAGACCGCCAAAAGGATTCATGAACGGCCGTTCCTGCGTCGTTTCCGCTGGCGCAGGGCGGATGCACCAGTATAAACGCCATCCCCAATGTCCATCCCAGTAACAGAAGCTGAAATCTGCCGGCTCTCAATGTTCGTCTCCTCGGCTGCTCCGGCACGGGCGGCATGACCGGCCCCTGGAGCTGATACCTGATATCTTAATATATCCCGGCAAGCTCCCCCGGCCAAGCTTACCTTGCCGCTTAAGGGATGATTTGATGAATCCCCGTGATATTCCGATGATGTCTTGCCCGCTCGCGATCATGGCCATATACTGTAAGCAATTTGTCCATTCATGTTTACAGGGGGACCGGAAAATGCCAACCAAGCCGCAAGCCATGGTCATGGCGGCCTTTCTGGCCGACTCCCAATCCCTGGGAGTCCACTGGATATACAACACCGGAGCCATCGCCAAGCGCTTCGGCCGAGTCGACCGGCTTCTGCCTCCCTTGCCCAATTCCTACCATGCGGGCAAGTCAATGGGGGACCTGACCCACTACGGCGACCAACTCCTGGTCCTGCTGGAATCAGTCGCCGCCGCCGGCAGCTTCGCCCTGGACGATTTCGCCGCCCGCTGGCGAAACCTTTTCGCCGACTACCATGGCTATATAGACGGCGCCACCAGCGGCACCCTGGCCAATTTCGCCGCCGGACTGACCCCGGACCGGGCCGGTTCGCGCTCCAACGACCTGGCTGGCGCCACACGCCTGGCCCCGGTCGTCCTGGTCGACCTGAAAAAGAGGGAACGCCTTGCCGACGACGCCAGGGCTCAAACCGCCCTGACCCATTCCGACCCCCTGACCCTGGACGCCGCCGAGTTCTACGCCCTGGTCCTCACCGCCGTTCTGGACGGAATGGAACCCGTAGCCGCCATGGAACAAGCGGCCGCCGGGCGCTTTGCCGCCTCGCCTCTGGCTGAATGGACCCGCCGTGGTCTTGATTCCGCGCCGGAAGAATCCGTCCCCTCCATCAGCCGCTTCGGGCAGTCCTGCCACACACCCGAGGCCTTCCCCTGCGTAGTTCATCTGGTCGCCCGCTATCAGGACGATTTAAAGGAAGCCCTGGTCCAGAACGCCATGGCCGGAGGCGATTCGGCCGCCAGAGGCATGATCGTCGGCTCCATACTGGCCGCCTTTCATGGGCCGGAAGCCCTGCCCGGGGAATGGCTGGACGGCCTCAACCAGCGCAGCCGCATCGAAGATCTGCTGTCCCGGATCGGCTGAAACCCGAGGCCCGCCCATGCCGGTGGACCGCCGGAGCCCGAAACAACCCCGGAATGAGAGCAATTGACTTCCGCCCCGGCCGGGCTTATATTCCCCTCCAAGCGAGGAATTATTCGGGAATGGTCCGTTATTTCATTATTGCGGTCAGCATTCTCGCCCTCCTGGCCAACGCCGGGAGCGGAATGGGTTACAGCCTTGCCCGCAGCCTGCCGGACGCTTCCGGCACCCCCTTGAACACCTCCGGTCGTTCGCCGGACTCTTCAACAATAGAAGATTATTACCAAAGCCTCTTCCGGCCCGATTTGGCATCTCTGCCGGGGCACGATCCCCGCTCCGGGCTTTCTTCCGGCCTGCAACTCAACCATCAGGCCCTGGTCTGGCCCCGAAGCCTTTCCTGCACCCCTCAAACCGGCCCCGCCGAGGTCCTGAACGAAATCCTGTCCCGCACGAGGCGGGATCAGAAGGCCCGGCTGCATTGGCCGGAAATGTTTCTGCGCACCGTCTCGCTTCTGATTTGAAAACAGACTTTTTCTGAAACAATCAGAAATAGTTGACCCACTAGCCCCGGACAGGTCCGTCTATGGACTGGCCGGGACGGGCTGTCGGCTTGCTTACGCGGCAAAAAGGTCTGTCGAAAATCAATCGGCCCCGCAGCGGCTGAATATCACCGCCGGGGTATGGAGATGGATGATATGAATAATATGAATAAAAATAATTTCTGGATGGTTACAGGCGTTGTCCTGCTGGCCCTGGGGCTCGGCTTTGTCGCCTATCAGGGCTTTCTCTACCTGACCGCCGGTGATAACACCGGTGGAGCCCTGCTGGCCACGGTCAAGATTGTGGCCGGGTTCGCCGTTGTCCTGGCAGGGCTCTTCCTGACCATGATGGCCCGCGAATCCCGGTCCTGATAAAACAGCTCCCGGCTGGTTGTCCCCCCGCCTTCAACGGCCCGGGGACTCCAGTCCGGGACGCTCCGGCTCTCCGCCCCGAACCGCTCAGGCCGGCGGCAGCCCCCTGGCCGCGGCCAGTTCAACCACCGTTGATATGCCGAAAGGAAGATTCAGCCCGCGCAGCCCGTCTTCAAACTGGAGCAGACAGCCAGAACAGGCCGTAACCACCAGATCCGGGTGGTTTGGCTCGATGGTCTCCGCCCTGGCCTGGAAAAGCTTCCGGCTCAGAGGATAATGCCACAGGTTGAAGATGCCGCCGTAACCGCAGCAGACCGGCGGCTGGTTTCCGCCCACCAACTCCACCCCCGGCAGAGATTCGATGATTCTGCGCGGTTCCGCGACAATACCCTGTTTGCGGTGCAGGTGGCACGGGTCGTGGTAGAAGACCCGCAAAGGCGCGGCCGCCTCCGTGACCTCCGGCCGCCAGCCCAGCACATTGACCAGCAGGTCGTTGAAATCGACGACCTTGCCGCTCCAGCCTCCGGGCGCGCCCAGTTCGGGTATCTGGCCGTAATGCTTCAGGTGTTCCGAGCAGGTGGCGCAGAAGGAGACGAGGTAGTCGTAATCGTCCGGATTGAAGGCGGCCAGGTTTTTCCGGGCCGCGTGCGCGGCCGCCGCCGTATCGCCCGCACCCAGGGCGGGTTTACCGCAACAGACCTGTCCGGCCGGAATAATCACACGGGCGCCGGCCGACTCCAGGAGCCGCACGGCAGCCTCCGCCGTGCCGGGTCTCAGAAAATTGCTCACGCAGCCCACGAACAAGGCCACACGCGGTCCGTCCCGGTCCGGTAAAACCGGGAGGTTGGAAAGAAACGGCTTCTCCGCCAGGGAGGGCAGCCAGCGGGATTTGTCCAGGCCGGGAACAGGAAAACGGAAATGAAGGCCGCTTTCCGGCGGCACGTTTTTCAGAAACAGCGCCTTGTTCTTCAGAAAATTCCTGGTCAGAGGACCGCGGCCCAGGGCGTCCCTGGTCAGCCAGCTCTTAATCTTCTGCAGACCGCCGCCTCGAACGGCCAGAGCCCGCCCGGCCTGGATTATTTCATCTCCGCGGACGCCGTTGACGCAGATGTCGGCGCAAGCGCCGCAGAGCAGGCACTGAGACAACAGGTCCTTCATGCGGTCCGCCAGATCGGCTTCCCCGGTCAGTTCCGCCTGGAGCAAAGCCACCTTGCCCCGGGAGGCCGAACCTTCATAGCCGGTCTGGGCGTATACGGGGCAAACGGCCAAGCAGCGGCCGCAACGGACGCAGAGTTCAAGGGCCTCTTTGAGTTCTTCCTTGTTCATGGTGAACATACTTGACGCCAGCCACTTCAGGGGTGAAGCGGAAAGACCTTTTTCGGGTTCATAATACCGTCCGGATCAAAGGCCGTCTTGATGCGCTTCATCAGGTTCATGGCCTCGGGCCGGATTTCCATATCCAGAAAGTCCCTTTTGGACGTGCCTATGCCGTGCTCTCCGGACATGGTCCCGCCCAGTTCCAGAGTGGCGGCCATTATCTCCCGCACGGCCTCGTGACTCCGCTCCGCCTGAACCGGGTCCGCCTTGTCGAACATGACATTGACGTGGATATTGCCGTCTCCGGCATGTCCGAAATTGATTATGGTCAGCCCGTGTCTGGCCGATATCTGCTCCATCCTCTTCAGCATTTCCGGTATGCGCGTGCGAGGAACGACGATGTCTTCGTTGAACTTGCCTGAGGCCACCCGGAACATGGCCGGCGACATGCATCGCCGGGCCTTCCACATGGCTTCGGCCTCTTCGCGGCTGTGAGCCCGGTGAACCTTGCCCGCCCCGGACCGGCGGCAGACTTCGACCGCCACTTCGGCTTCGGCCCTGGCCTGTGCCTCTGGTCCGTCGGTCTCGATCAGGAGCATGGCCCCGGCGGTGCGGTCCAGGCCCTGCCGGAGGTAGTCCTCGGCGCAGTTTATGGAAGCCCGGTCCATGAATTCCAGGGTGGCCGGGACAACCCGGGCGGCGGTCAGGGCCGACACGGTGCGGGCCGCGTCTTCCATATCGGCGTAATAAGCCACCACTGTTTCCCTGGACTGGGGTTTGGGCACCAGACGCAGAATGAGTTTGGTGATGACGCCCAATGTGCCTTCGGAGCCGACAATCAGCCGGGTCAGGTCGTAACCGACCACGCCCTTGACCGTTCTGACGCCGGTCTGAATGATTTCCCCCGTCCCCACGACAAATTCCAGACCGAGCACATAGTCCCGCGTCACGCCGTACTTGACGGCGCGGGTTCCCCCGGCATTTTCCGCGACATTGCCGCCCAGGGACGAAAAATCACGGCTGGCCGGGTCGGGCGGATAGAAAAGGCCTAGTTGCTCCACTTCCGCCTGAAACCGGGCGGTCACCACCCCCGGTTCCACCACGGCCAAGAGGTTTTCCTCGTCTATCTCCAGCACCCGGTTGAACCTGGTCATGACGCAGACAATGCCGCCATCCACGGGCAGAGCCCCCCCGGAGAGGCCCGAACCGGAACCTCGGGGGATGAAAGGGACCTTGTGCCTGCGGGCCGTCAGGACGGCCCGGGCCACTTCTTCGGTTGTGGCCGGCCGGATGACCGCATCCGGCCTGTACTGGTTCTGGTTGGTGGCGTCCGAGGCGTACAGCACCAGGTCTTCCAGCTTGTCGGAATAGTATTCCGGGCCGACTATATCCAGCAGTTCTCTTTTGGCTTCGTAGGTGATCATAGGCGGAATAATGGACGGTTTTGCCGGTTTAGTCAACCGATTAGGCCTGATCGGGGTGTGCGTTGACAGTGCTGCGGGATGCGGACGGAACGGAGAAAAAACCGGAAAACCCGTCCCACCGGCGGGACGGGGGAGAATCCCCCGCCAAGGCCCTGGCGGCCTAATTGGCGCGTTTAAGCTGTGAAGACAGAAATTCCAGTTGGGTCTTGAGCTTGATATCCGAGCGGCTACGATTTTCTATGCAGTTGCAGGCATAAAGAACGGTGGAATGATTGCGGTCAAAGGCCTGGCCGATGGCCTCCAGGGAAAGGTCCGTCAGATGACGGCACAAGTACATGCCCACGTTGCGGGTCATCACCACGGTTTTTCTTCTGGACCTGGACCGGAGGTCGTCCAGCGTGACTTGGAAATAGCGGCAGACCAGTTCCTGGATTATTTTCGGAGTGAATCCGCCGGGCTCTTCCATGAGGTCGCCCAGGACTTCCTCCACCAGCGCCGTATCGACCGGCCTGGAAAGCAGGCGGCTTTGAGCGTTCAGGCTGAGCAGGCAGCTTTCCATCTGGCGGACATCCTTGATGATCCGGCGGGCCAGGAAATCCAGAACAGAATTGGCGATCACCAGCCCGTTGTCCTGGGCCTTGCGTCCCAGAATACTCAGGCGCGTCTCGAAGTCGGGCGGCTCGATGGTGGACATCAGGCTGCTGTTGAGGCGTGAAGCGAACTGGCGGCCCAGGCGAGGGATGTCCTTGGGGCGCTTGGAAGACGTAAAAATGATCTTTTTCTTGGCGTCAAGCAGGCAGTCCAGGGTATAGGACAGTTCGGTCTGCACTTTCTCCTTGCCGCTGAGGAAATTGACTTCCTCCAGGACCAGAACGTCGCAACCCTGGCGATATTTGTTTTTAAACTCGTCCACCCGCTTGTTTTTCAGGGAATAGACCATTTCATTGGTAAAATCCTCGGCGGTCAGGTAATAAACCTGGCTGCGGGGATTACGGCTCAGGAGCTGGTGGCCGATGGCCTGGGACAAGTGGCTTTTGCCCAGCCCCGGTTCGGACATCAGGAACAGGGAATCGGTGTTGATATCCCAGTCGTTGGCCATGGCCATGGCCGCCGAATAGGCATACTGATTGGGGGCTCCCACAACAAAACGGTCGAAAGTGAAACGCGGGTTGAAGCGCAGAGGCGCCTTTTTATGCACTTCCAGCCGGGGCAGCTCGATCTGTTCGGGCTGAACCGGGGGCTTCGGTTTGACGGAACCGGCCGGAGGCGCTAATTCCAGCTCGATCGACTTAAGCTTGAAGCCGCTGGTATGAGCTTGGGAAAGAGCGGCCGTTATATGGGTAAAATAATGTTCTTTCACCCAGGCCATGAAGAAGCGGTTCGGGCATCCAAGATATAGAATCTCCCCCTGAATCCTCAATGGCTGCAAGGGATTGATCCATAGCTTGATGTTTTGGTCCGTGAGATTTTCCGCGAGATTCTCACGCACCAATGCCCAGATTGTCTCTTTGTCGAGCAAAAACGCCTCCTGATGACACGGCTGAAACGGACGGTGCTTTGAACGCCCATAGTATTAAAAGAAACCGGAGCAATCGTCAAAGCCGGTTTTTCACTTCCCCGCCTCATGACTGTAACGGCTTTTTCCACAAGGCCTATGTGGTCGAAATTGAGAAAACACGGCTTGAAAAAGGCATGATAACAGTCTGTTGCCCGATATCAGCTTAACAGCGCACTATCACGGCCAAAATTCAGACCGGACTTGCTCTGTGCACAAATGTGGATAAATAAATTCACAGTTTTTGCCTGCCTATTGCTCTTGTTTTCTCGCAAAAGCTGATGAATGGAAAAAAATGTCACCGGCGTGAATACCATTCATAAACAGGCAAAACGACGCGGTTTCCTCGTTCCTGTTATTTTCCCGCCCGCCATTTCGCCCCAGGCTCTTTTTCAAGAGCCCTCATGTTTCCCGATATTGGGTCCGTAACCCGCCAGGAAGGGACAATTCCGCCGGGGGCATGTTCAAAACCGGTTGAAACATGTCTGGACTATCGTTTCAACTTGAATGTTTTATTGGGCTTTGCCAGAATAAACCCATGGCTGGTAAAAACGGCGATAATCTTCCCGGCGTGGCAGACTGTTTGGCGATCATGGCCCGGCACCGACTTCCCGAGCATATTGTCCGGCATTCCCAGGCCGTCTGCGTGCTGGCTCTGCACATGAGCCGCCTCTTGATCGGGCAGGGGTACCAACTGGATTTGCGCCTGGTCCGGGCCGCCGCCCTCCTGCACGACATTACCAAGCACCACAGCTTTCACCGCCCCCTGGATCATGCCCTGACCGGAGCTAAGGTGCTGAAAAAACTTGGGTACCCAGAGGTGGCGGAAATAGTCCGGCAGCATGTCCGCCTCTCCGCCTCCCGCCCGCCGGGGCGCATCACCGAAGCCGAAATCGTCAGCTATGCCGATAAGCGCGTGGTCAACGACCAGGTAACCACCTTGACTGATCGCCTCAAATACATTAGGGAACGATATGGCCGGAGCAAGGAGGCTCTGGTCTGGATTGACAAGTTCGCCAGCATGGCTTTCGAACTGGAATCGGACATTTTCGCCGTTCTGCCTGGCGATCCGGACCAGTTGCTGAGCGTGGATATAGAAAAGGAAATTCCGAAGTTATGCCAATGAACAAAATAAGGGTGGCCCTGCTGAGCGGGGGGCGTTCCGGGGAAAGGGAAATCTCCCTGCGCAGCGGACGCCAGGTGGCCCAGGCCCTTGATCCAGATAAATATGACGTCTTTCACTACGATCCGGCCACAGACCTGAACAGGCTTATCAGCGACGCCGGACGGCTGGACGTGGCCCTCATAATTCTCCATGGCCGCTGGGGCGAGGACGGGACCATTCAGGGGCTCCTGGAACTCATCGGCCTGCCGTACCAGGGATCGGGCGTGATGGCTTCCGCCCTCTGTATGGACAAAAGGGCCTCCAAAGATCTGTACCGCCTGCACGGCCTGCCCGTGCCGAGAGATGTCGTCTTGGACTCCCGTCAGCCCTGGGACGCCGCCGCCATAGCCGCAGGGCTCGGCCTGCCCTGCGTCGTCAAGCCAGCCTCCGAAGGCTCATCCCTGGGCATGACCATCGCCCGGAATCTGGATGAGCTGGAGTCCGGCCTCAAAGAAGCCTTCAAGCTCGACCGCTATGTTCTCGTGGAGGAATTCATCGAGGGGCGGGAGATAACCGTGGGCGTTCTGGGCAATGACGGCCTGGAAGCCCTGCCGTGCATAGAAATCATTCCCGGCCGCGAATACAGCTTCTTCGATTACCGGGCCAAATACACTCCGGGCGCGACCCAGGAAATCTGCCCGGCCGAGATACCGGACGATCTGGCCCGCAAGGCTCAGGAATTAGGGTTGGCCGCCCACCGGGCTTTGTACTGCCGGGGCTACAGCCGCACGGACATGATGCTCCGGGACGGGAAATACTACCTGCTGGAAACCAACACCATACCGGGCATGACCGAAGTCAGCCTCTTCCCCCGTGCGGCCAAGGCCGCAGGCTATTCCTTCGGCGCTCTGATGGACCGCCTGATCGAACTGGGCCTGGAAGACAAAAACGGGGCAGCCAAAAGGAAGTAGTCTTCAGCAGATTCTCGGCAGCTGCTCCCCGGTCAGCATGTCCACGATGCGGGAACCGCCCACGGTCGTGTTCAATCTGACCTGGCCGGGGTGCTCTCCGGTGACCCGGCCGATAATGACGGCTTCCCGGCCGTAACTGTGTTGCTTCATGGCCTCCAGAACCGGCCCGGCCGCTTCCTGAGACACGAGGGCCAGCAGCTTGCCCTCGTTGGCCACGTAGATGGGGTCCAGGCCCAGGATGTCGCAGGCCCCGCGCACGGACTCCCTGACCGGCAGCTCCGTTTCCTCCAGGACCATCCCCACCTTTGAAGAAACGGCGATTTCGTTCAATGTAGACCCGACGCCGCCTCGCGTCGGGTCCCGCAGGACGTGAACGGCCCCGCCCCCGGCCGCGATTATTTCGCCGACCAGATTGCCCAGAGGTGCCGTGTCGCTGACTATCTCCGTTTGCAGAGACAGTCCTTCCCGCTGGCAGAGAATGGCCAGGCCATGGTCGCCCATGGTCCCGCTGAGGATTATCATGTCCCCCGGGCAGGCCCTCGCGGCCGAAATATCCACTCCGTCCCCAACCACCCCCAGGCCCGAAGTGTTGATGAAAAGACGGTCCGCCGCCCCTCGCGGCACGACCTTGGTGTCGCCGGCCACTATCCTGACCCCGGCCGCCCTGGCCGCCCGGCCCATGGATGAGACTACCCGTTCCAGATCCTTCAGCGCCAAGCCTTCTTCCAGGATGAAGCCAGCCGACAGGAACAGGGGCTTGGCTCCGCGCATGGCCAGATCGTTGACCGTGCCGTTGACCGCCAGTTCCCCTATGTCGCCGCCCGGAAAGAAAATGGGCGTGACCGTAAAGGTGTCCGTGGAAAAGGAGACCCGCCCCGGCGGCAGGTCCAGCAGCGCGCTGTCTTCCAGGGTAGCCGCTTCCTGACCGCCGAAATACTGCAGGAACAGCCCGGTGACAAGTTGGTGCGAGGCCCGCCCTCCGGCGCCGTGGTCCAGAAGAATCATGTCTGAAGTCAAGTTTTTTCGCTCCCTTGTTCCATCCGTCTCCGGTTCAACGAGGCGGGCGGTTAATTCTGGTATTTGTAGTACGCGGCGCAGGTGCCTTCCGCGGAAACCATGCACGGCCCCACCGGCGAGTCCGGGGTGCAGGATTTTCTGAACAACCGGCATTCCGGAGGGGAAAGCATTCCCCGCAGAACATCGCCGCAGCGGCACCCCGGCGGTTCCTGGGCCGGAGGCACGCGCAGATCGAAACGGTAGGCCGCGTCGAAAGTCCGGATTTCCGGCCGCAGGGCCAGGCCGCTTTCCGGGATGCGTCCCAGGCCCCTCCAGGGGGCTTCCACCGCATGGAAGACCCGGTCCATGATATTTCGGGCCTTCACGTTGCCTTCCTCCGCCGCCCCGCGTTTGTACTGGATCGCCACTTCCGCCCGTCCGTCCTCCAGGAACTCGATCAGCATCAGAATGCCCTGCAGGATGTCCACGGGCTCGAAACCGGTCACCACGCACGGAGTCTGGTACTTTTCCGCCACCCGGCGGTAAGGTTCCACCCCGATGATCGTGGTCACGTGCCCCGGACAGATGAAACCGTCAATGCCCAGATCGCCGCTGGACAGGAGGGCCTCCATGGCCGGAGGAAGCAGTTTGTGCGCGGACAGGACGGAAAAATTCCTCGTGCCGGTCCGGGCCGCGGTCAGAACGGCCGCCGCCACGGTGGGCGCCGTGGTTTCAAAGCCTATGCCCAGAAAGACCACTTCTTTTTCCGGTTGTTTTCTGGCCAGCGCCAGTGCGTCCATGGTGGAATAGACCATGGCCACCTCCGCCCCGGACGCCATTTCCTTCTTTAAGGTCGATTCCGAACCCGGAACCCGGACCAGGTCGCCGAAAGTGGCCAGAATCGCCCCCGGCGTGCGGGCCAGTTTGACCGCCCGGTCTATCTCCTCCGTGGCCGTAACGCAGACCGGGCAGCCCGGCCCCGAAACCAGGGTCACGTTGTCGGGCAGCACCGAACGGAGCCCGTGGCGGAAAATCGAGACGGTGTGGGTGCCGCAGATCTCCATCAGCCTGACCGGACGCTTTGAGCGCTTCCTGATCGCCTCAATGAGGCGGCGGGCCGTCAGGCCGTTGCGGAATTCGTCCTGATACTTCATGAAGCCAGCCTTTCCGCGGCGCAGAGCGCCTGTCCCAGGGATAGTCCCCCGTCGTTGGCCGGAACCAGGTTCTGGGTGTAGACCGTCAGCCCCGCCCGCTCCAGCGAACGGACCAGTCCGGCGGTCAGAATCATGTTCTGGAAACAGCCGCCGGACAGGGCGGCCGACTTCAGACCGGTCCGGGCCGAGGCTTTCAAAACGGCCGCAGCCAGGGCCTTGATGACCGTGGCATGGAAACGCCCGCTGATCTCCTCTTTCTCTTTGCCCCGCCCCAGGTCCCGGACCATCTGACGGATGAGCGGGGCCGGGTTGACGATCACCCGCCCTCTATCCTCGTCCAGGTCGAAATCGTATGAAGGGAATTCCCCTCCGGGACAGCACATTTCCAGCATCATGGCGGCCTGCCCTTCAAAGGCCGCCTTGTCTTTCAGGCCGACCAGCGCGGCTGCGGCGTCGAAAAGACGGCCCAGGGAGGAGGTGAGGGGCGAGTTTATCCCTTTGCCTATGACCTGCATGAGCAGATCCACCTGACCCGCTTCCCGCCTGTGCAGCAGTTCCAGGTCCAGCCCGGCCGCGCTTGTCCCGAAAGCCTGCGACAGATAGCTCACGGCCATGCGCCAGGGCTCCCGGATGGCGGCCGCTCCGCCGGGCAGAGGCAGTTCGGCCAGGTGCCCCAGGCGTTCATAACCCTGGGCGTCGGCCAGGAGTATTTCCCCGCCCCAGATGCGGCCGTCGTCGCCGTACCCGGTCCCGTCGCAGGCCAGCCCGATGACCGGCCCGGCCAGATGATGCTCGGCCAGCACGCTGGCTATATGGGCGTGATGGTGCTGAACGGCTATGGCTTCCAGGCCGCTCCGTTCCAAAGCCCACCGGGTGCTCAGGTAGTCGGGATGCAGGTCGCAGGCCACGGCTTCCGGGCTGATCTGAAGTATCTGCCGGAGGTGCCGGATGGTCAGCTCGAAAAAATCCAGGGTCTGCGTGTTTTCCAGGTCGCCGATGTGTTGGCTGACAAAGGCCCTGTCTTCTTTGGTCAGGCAGACGGTGTTCTTCAGCTCTCCGCCCACGGCCAGCACCGGAGGCAGTTCCCGGCGCAGAAAGACCGGCGTCGGCACGTATCCCCTGGACCGCCGGACCTGCCGGAGACTCCGCCCCTGGACCCTAACCACCGAATCGTCGGCCCGCAAGTGAATGCCCCGGTCGTGAATCAGAAAATAATCGGCTATGCCGGACAGGCGGCGCACCGCTTCTTCGTTGTCCTTGGCGATGGGCTCCTCGCTCAGGTTCCCGCTGGTCATGACCAGGGCGGTGAATCCGGGGAGCAGCAGGTAATGGAGAGGCGCGTAAGGAAGCATGACCCCGATATACTTGTTGTCAGGGGCGACCTGCGGGGACAGGGGCGAGGGCTGGCGGGCTTCCAGCAGCACTATGGGCCTCTGGATGGAGCACAGAACCATCTCCTCGTCCTTGGTCAGCATGGCGAAGCCGCGCACCGCTCCCAGGTCCGGAGCCATGACGGCCAACGGCTTTTCCTCGCGCCGCTTTCTCTCCCGCAGGCGGCGGACGGCCCGGCCGTTGACGGCGTCCACGGCCAGGTGAAAACCGCCCAGGCCCTTGACAGCGACAATCAGGCCCTGTTGCAGAAGTTTTACCGCCTCGGCCGCCGGGTCGGCGGCCTCCACCGGCTGCCCCGATTCATCCAGCAGCGCCAAGGCAGGGCCGCAGACCGGGCAGGCGTTCGGCTGAGCATGAAAACGGCGGTCGGCCGGGTTGTGGTATTCAGCCGCGCAGTCCGGGCACATGGTGAACGGGGCCATGGTGGTCTTGTCCCGGTCGTAGGGGATGTCTCTGATGATGGTGTAGCGGGGGCCGCAGTTGGTGCAATTGATGAAAGGATAGCGGTACCGGCGGTCGCCGGGGTCGTTCATCTCGGCCAGGCAGTCGGCGCAGACAGCCACGTCCGGGCTGATAAGAGCCTTGCGGCTGGCCCCGGCCCGGCTGAGTCTGATCTCGAAAGCCGCATCCCCCTCCGGAGGAATGGGCCGGGCATTGACCGAAGTGACCCGCGCCAGGGGCGGCGCTTCTTCCCGCAGAGCCCGCAGAAGGGCCTCAATTCCTGTCCGGGAGCCTTCGGCTTCAATCTCGACCCCCAGGGAATTGTTCTGCACGAAACCGCTCAGGCCGAGTCTCAGCGCCCGCTGGTAGACAAAGGGCCGGAATCCCACGCCCTGCACGATGCCCTGCACTTCGGCCCGGACTCTGACAAGTTCCTCATCAGCCATCATTCAGAACGACCTGTCCACGGAAGCTCAGAACCAGTTGGTCGGTTCGGCGGGTTACCGCTTCCAAGCGGAGCAACGGCTCAGGCCTGCTTCCCGACCTGCGCCAGAAGCCACGCATACCAGGCCTCCAGGCCTTCACCCGTGCGGCACGAGACCTCGAAAACGGTCTGGTCCGGATTCAGGCTGCCGGCCTCGGACCTGATCTTGGCCACGTCGCAGTCCAGATAAGGCAGAAGGTCGATCTTGTTGATGAGCAGAACCTTGGACTCCTGGAACATAAGCGGGTACTTCATGGGCTTGTCGTCGCCTTCGGCCACGGAGAGAATCATGACCTTGGCGTCTTCGCCCACGTTGAACTCGGCCGGGCAAACCAGATTGCCGACGTTCTCCACCACCAGAAGGTCCAGCCCGGACAGGTCGAACTCTTCCACGGCGTCCCGGATCATGTTGCCGTCCAGATGACAGGCCCCGTCCGTATTGATCTGAACGGCCTGAACACCCTTCTGGGCCACACGCTCCGCGTCGCGGGCCGACTGGATGTCGCCCTCGATGACGCCGATGCGGATTCTGTCTTTCAGCGCTTCGATGGTCCGTTCCAGCAGACTGGTCTTGCCCGCCCCCGGACTGGACATCAGGTTGATGACATACACCCCGCTTTTTTTGAATATTTCCTTGTTTTGCGCGGCAATGCGGTCATTGGCCTCCAGGACGTTTCGCACGACAGAAACTTGCACCACAGTATTCCTCCCTGAGCTAATCAGCCACCTCGAGATTTTCCACGGTCAGTTCCCTCCCGGCTATGAGCAGGGGAGCATTTCCGCCGCAGAAGGCGCATTCAAAGGTTATTGCCTCCGAAGTAAACTCCCTCCCGCAGTCGATGCAGCGGTATGTAAGGGGGACGACCCTTATATTCATCGCCGTTCCGGCCAGGTCCGTACCCTCTGTCAGAACCTGATAGCAAAAGGTCAGAGACGAAGGAACCACGGTGGAAAGCTCGCCCACGACCACGTTGATGGCCTCGAGCCGCTTCACCTGATGGCGCTCCATCTCCTCCCGGACTATATCCAGGATGCTTTGAGCTATGGACATTTCGTGCATGCAGGCCGCCGTATTTTTTTGTGGAGGTTAACCGGTTCATATTGCTAACACATGGTCCGGAAACCGTCAATGAATTTGACAGCAGCGCAGCACGGGCCACCGCCCCGCCGGTCACGGGCTTCTTGGCCCCCGGCGTCTTTTGTGGTAATCTGTCTTTATCAATCAACCCAAATCTGCCCTTAACCAAACGAAACGGAGGCAAAACATGACCGTGAAATTCGGCGTTCTGTTATCCGGGTGCGGTGTATATGACGGCACGGCGATACGCTAAGCAGTATTGACCCGGCCTGCCCTGGCTCCCTGAATCTTTACGGACAACTCAGGCCTTGAAAGGGTTTGCCGCCTTGCTGCCTGCGCTCCCGGCCGCGCTCGAAAGACTGGAGTTCCTTCTTTGGTTTGACTTATTGGCATGAGGTACACAAATGACTGATTTTGCGCAAAAACATCCCAAGCTGACCACGTTCTACCAGATGTCCCCCAGGACCGACCTCCGCCAGCAGTTGGCGCTTCATTCCCGCTGGAAAAAGCCCATGCTCATCATCCCCGCCCTGGCCACCGAATTCACCGACCCTGAAAGCCGCCCAGTCTTCGAAAACATCATTCACGAACTGCGGAGCACCCGGTATCTGGACAAAATCATCATCGGCGTGGACAAGGCAACCGAGGATGAAATCCAGCTCCTGAGACGGATTCTGGCGGATCAGGGCCTGAGGAATTTCTACATACAGTGGAATGACGGCCCGGCCTATTCCGGCCTTTACCAGCGCCTGGACCGGGCCGGCATGGACCTGTCGGTCCGGGGCAAGGGCCGCAACCTCTTCATGTGCTTCGGTACGGCCATCGCCCTGGGCGCGACTTCCGTCGGGCTGCTGGACGCGGACATCAAGACCTTCAAACGGGATCAGCTCGACCGGCTCTATTACCCCATCCTGGCCCTGAACTACCAGTTCTCCAAGGCCTACTACGCCCGCTGGGACGGAAAACGCATGTTCGGCCGGGTCAAACGGCTCCTGCTCGATCCCCTGCTGCTGGCCCTGAAACGCAAATTTACCGAAACCCGCGAAGAAAAGATGATGCGCCTCATCGACTTCCTGCTCTCCTTCAACTACCAGCTTTCCGGTGAAGTGGTTCTGGATGTGAGCCTGCTCAAGCGTTTCCGCTACGCTTCCCACTGGGGCATCGAGATATTCACTCTCATCGAGGCCTGGCGCAAGGCCAACCAGGTCGCCCAGGTCGAATTCACCCGCGGGGCCTTCGACCACAAGCACCAGGAGCCGTCGCCGGAAGACGCCAAGAGCGGCCTGCACAAGATGGCCGTGGACATCGTGACCACTCTCTTCAAGGCCCTGATAATCGAGGAAGGCCTTGAAGTCTCCGATCATTTTTTCCGCGACCTGGCCGTGACCTACACGTCCATCGCCGAGGACCTGATCAAGAAGTACTCCGACAACGCCCGCTTCAACGGACTGGAATACGACCGCGACGCGGAAGAAGCCATGGTCCGGCAGGTCTTCAGCAAGGCAGTCCTCTTCGCCGGGTTCATCCTCGAATCACCCCAGCACATCGCCGAAAACATCATCAGGTTCGTTTCCAGCCACCCGGAATTCAAACCTTTCATGGAATCGGGGTTCATCGAAACGGTGATGAAAGTGGAGAAGCGTCTGCGGCACGAAGTTTATGTCGAAGCCGAGTTGCCCTCCTGGGAGAGGGTGCAGGAAAAGGAGCCGGAAATTATCCATTCCATCATTGACGTCATTGAGATGGAAAAGGTCCGGTACGGCCCTCTGCCGCTGCCGCCCAACGGCAAAAAAATATGAATTCAGGCGGGCGGCGAGGCCGAAAACCGTTCCAGCCGCCCGCCCATCGCCCCGTTTTTTTCAGCATCATCAGCACCGGGTCCGGGCCGCCGCCCGGCCCGGCACAGCGAGGTAGAGCCTCATGACGGGCATCCCCCTGGACAAGGTCAGGGCTTTTCTGAAGGAAGCGCCGCCCTTCAACACCCTGCCCCCCGACGTGCGGGACGAGGTGGCCGGCCGCCTGAAGATCGAGTATTTCCCCAAGGGGGAAGTCTTTATCCGGGCCGGCGAAAAGCCCCTGGAATTTCTCTACCTCATCCTCAAGGGCTCCGTCAGGCTCTTCCTGCGGAACGGCCGGGATGAACGCCTCCTGGACCTCCGTTGCGAAGGCGACAGTATCGGGTCCATTTCCATGGTGGAAGGCGCACCTCCGGCCTTCTTCGCCGCCGCGGCCGAAGACACCATCTGCTACCTGGTGGACAGATCCGTCTTCATCGGCCTGGTGGAAAGCTTCCCCCAGTTCCGCATCTATTCGGCTCATATCCTGGACGGAGTGCAGCCCGGCCCCGAACCCGGCATGCTTCTGCCGTCCCACTGGGATTCCCTGGCGGCGGACAAGGCCATGTTCAACACGCCGTTGCGCCAACTGGTCAAGCGTCCGCCCGTAGCCTGCCGTCCGGGCCTGAGCATAAGGGACGCCGCCCGCCTCATGACCAGGGAGCGCGTGGGGGCCATGGTCATTGTCGACGACGAATGGCGGCCCCTTGGCATATTCACCGACAGGGATATTCGGGGACGGGTGGTGGCCGAGGGCATGGATATCGACGCGCCGGTGGAAGGGATAATGCACACCGGAGTCGCCACGGTCAATGGGGACGCCCTCTGCTTCGAAGCCATGATGACCATGGTCCGGCTGAACCTGCACCATATTCCCGTGCTGGACCGGGGAGCCCTTATCGGCATGGTCACCCAGGACGACCTGCTCCTCCTGCAAGGAGCCAACCCGGTTTCCGCCGTCAAGGATATAGATACCTCCACCGGCCTGGACCAGTTGCTGGCCGTTCAGCACAATGTTGACCGGCTGGCGGGCAGGCTGGTTCGGCAGGGGCTGTCCGTGGCCGACATCCAGGACGTCATCACCCTCGTCAACGACCGGCTGATGAGGCGACTCATCGAACTGGGCATCAGCGCGCTCGAAGCCCGCGGAATGGGGACTCCTCCGGCCGAATGGGCCTGGGTCGGTTCGGGGAGCGCCGGGCGCAAGGAACAGATCATGCGCACGGACCACGACTGCGCCATTGTCTACGCCGATCCCCCGGCCGGGCGGGAAGACGAAGTCCAAAGATATTTCCTTGCCCTGGCCGAAGAGATAATAAGCGGCCTGGAAAGGTGCGGCTTCCCCAGGTGCAAGGAAGAGAACATGGCCAACAACCCAAAATGGTGCCAGTCGGTCAAGGTCTGGTCTTCCTATTTTCAGGTCTGGCTCAGAGAGGCCGATCCCGGGGTCCTGAAGTCGGCGGCCCTTTTTTTCGATGCCAGGTTTATTTACGGACGCGAGGAACTTGTCCGAGACGTCATGCGGGTTGTCCGCCGCGAACTGCTCGGCAACCAGTCGTTCCTGGCCCGCCTGGCGGCCGGCGCCCTGGCGGACCGTCCGCCCTTGGGCTTCTTCCGTCAGTTTGTCGTCGAAAAATCCGGCGAACACGCCAACCGCCTCAATCTGAAGAAGCTGGGCCTTCAGCCCGCCGTGGCCGCCGTGCGCCTGCTCTCCCTGGAGAAAAGGCAGCCTCAGACCAATACCCTTGACCGTTTGCGGGCGTTGGAAGAGAATGGGGACCTGGATGCTCAAACGGCCAGAGAGGCGGCGGAGGCTTTTAATTTTATGTTCATGCTCAGACTGAAAAACTACCTGCACGGTCTCGCTCTGGACCGTTTTTCCTTTGACTGGATAAACCCGGAGATGCTCGGCCCGGTCGAGCGCCGCGCCCTCCGGGAAGCCTTCAAGGTCGTCGCCCGCCTGCAAGACGCCATAGCGGTCAGATACGGAATCTGATAATGCCGGCCAGAATTCTGGGAGCCTTGCTGACGGCGCTGACGATTGTCCTGAGTGCGGGGACGGGGTGGAGCTATCTGCCGCCGGCCCGCGAACTGCTCTCCATGTACACCGCCGGACGCGAACCCGTTGATTCCCTGAAAGCCGTATACGAAAGCCCGCTGGCCGATGAAACCGGTCCTCCCAGCGAAACCGTCTTTGTCAGGACTCCCGGCCGGGTCCGCCTGAGTCTGGCCTGGCCGGACCGGGAAGAAGTCTTCCTGGCCTCCGCTTCCAAACGCCTGGTCATGGTCGGCGACCAGGCGACTTTGACGCCCTGGCCCCAACCGCCGGAGCTTTTCCTTATCCTGACCGAAAACGTCACGGGCCGCCTGCAAGCCCTTCTGACCGCCCTCGGCATCGATTTCAACAAGGTCGCACTGAGCCGCCTGGACGGCGAAATCGTCTACATACTCGGGGCCGGAGAAGGCGACCTGGACAGGCCGCAACTCTGGTTCGAACGCCGGACCATGGAACTGCGGCGCTTCGTCCTGCCAGCTCAAGGCGGGCGGCCGGGCTGGGATATTTTTCTGAAGAACCACCAAAGACACGGTGACGGAGAAGGACTGAACTGGCCGGAAATTCTCTCCACGGCCATGCCGGACGGGCGGCGAAACGAGATGGTGCTCAAGGACCTGCGGATAAATCCGGCCGGGGATGAAGGCGATTTCGATCTGGAAGAGCTGGCCCGGACAGTAGCCCCTCCACCCGAGACCGGTGCTGTCGGTGCAGGCAATCCCGAACTGGCCGGGATTCGCCGCCAGATGGACTGGTTCAGGAAGAAACTGGAATGACCCCGAGGGAATGCCTTGCGGCCGAAGTGGCCGTGGCCGTGCCGGTGGCAGGCTCCTTTCATTACCTCGTCCCCCCGGACCTGGCCGCTATCATTACTACCGGTCTCCGCGTGCTCGTCCCTTTCGGTTCGCGCCGGGTCACCGGCTATGTCCTCGAACTGGGCGGCGGAGCATCATTGCCGGAAGGCCTTCCCGAACTGAAAGAAATAACCGAGCTCCTGGACGAAGCCCCTTTGTTCGGGCCGGAGATGGTCCCCTTTTTCCGGTTCGCCGCCGACTACTATCATTATCCCCTGGGGATGGTCATAGCCGAAGCCCTGCCTGCCGGTCTGAAGGTCATGAGCCATCAACGGGCCACCCTGACCGTGGAAGGCCGGTCGGCCCTGCAACAGGGGCTGGCCGAGCCGGATGAACTGTTTTTTCTGGAGCGCCTGAACAACAATGAAGGTTTGGTCCTCAGCCGTCTGGCCAGGGAAGGCGCGGACGGATTGCGCCTGCTGCGCCGCGTCCGGACGCGGGGTTGGGTGGACGTGGATACTCATGTGCAGCGGGAACGGGTGCGGGCCAGAAAACAGAGATGGCTTGTTCCTCTCCCCCCGGCAACCGCCACGGAGGCCCGCCTGGGACCCAGGGAAAAAGAACTGCTGGATATTCTCTCGGACCGGGGACCATCCCCGGCCCTTGATTTCAACGAACGCTTTTCCGGCCTGAGCGCTATCGTCCGCAGGCTGGAACAGAAAGGATGCCTGAAGGTCGAAGAACGGGAAATATACCGCGACTCCCTGGGGCGTCCCCTTTATTTCAACGGGCACACTCCCGAGCCCACTCCCCAGCAGGCCGGGGCCGTGGCCGAAGTGGTCCGGGCCTTGACCGAAAAACGCTTCGCCCCCTTCCTCTTGCATGGAGTGACCGGTTCGGGCAAGACCGAAGTCTACCTGATCGCGGCCGGACGCGCTTTGGAAATGGGCCGAACCGCCCTGCTGCTGGTGCCGGAAATATCCCTGACCCCGGCCATGGAAGGACTCCTCCGGGCCAGGTTCGGTGAAAATGTGGCCGTGCTTCATTCCGGGCTCTCCGACGGCGAACGTTACGATCAGTGGCAGAAGATCCGACGGCGGGAGGTCCGGCTGGTCCTGGGAGCCCGCTCGGCTGTCTGGGCTCCGCTGGACGATCTGGGGCTCATCGTGGTGGATGAAGAGCACGACGGAGCGTACAAGCAGGAAGACAAGCTGCGCTACCAGGCCCGGGACCTGGCCGTGCTGAGGGCCCAGCAGTGCGGCGCGGCCGTTATTCTGGGTTCGGCCACTCCCTCTCTTGAGTCTTTCAATGCAGCCCGCGCCGGCCGCTACAGCCTGCTGACCCTGGATGAAAGGGTGGGCGACGGCCGCTTGCCGAGGTGGAAGTAATCGACTTGCGGCTCGATTCAGCCGGCCGCCGCCGGGGGGCTCTGACCCCGCGCCTGAAAACCGCGCTGAGGGAAACCCTGGACCGGGGCGAACAGGCCCTGCTCTTCATCAATCGCCGGGGGCTGGCCGGGCTGCCCATCTGCCTTTCCTGCGGGGAAGTCCTCAAGTGCCTCAATTGCAGCGTCACCCTGACCCTGCACCAGGGGGCTGGCGAAGCCAACCGCCTGGTCTGCCACTACTGCGGCTATGAAGCCGCGCCGCCCGAACGCTGCCCGGCCTGCGGCTCCGGCCTCTTCCGCTATCTGGGCATCGGTACGGAACGGCTGGAAGCAGAAGTGGGCAAGGCCTTTCCCGAGGCCAGGGTCGGCCGTCTGGATGCCGACACGGCCCGGCCCAAAGGAGAACTGACCCGCATCCTGGAAGGCCTGCGCGACCGGGAACTGGATATCCTGGTCGGGACCCAGATGATAACCAAAGGGCACGATTTTCCCAACATCACCCTGGTCGGGGTCATCGACGCCGACCTTGGCCTGCACCTGCCTGATTTCCGGGCCGGGGAGCGGGTCTTTCAACTGCTGGCCCAGGTGGGCGGCCGGGCCGGACGGGGAGAGAATCCCGGACGGGTCATCATCCAGACCCTCAGCCCGGATCACTACAGCCTCAGGCTGGCCCAGGGGCACGACTATCTGGGTTTTTTCGAGTACGAATCAGGCCAGCGGCGGGAACTGGGGTATCCTCCCTTTTCCCGGCTGGTGCTGGCCCGCTTTTCCGGCAATTCCGAGGAACGGACGCGTGAAGCGGCCGCTTCGGCGGCCGATTTGGGACGGGAAATGCTCGGACAGGCCGGTCCGGAACTGGAACTGCTGGGGCCTGCCCCGGCCCCGTTGGCCAAGGTCAAGGGCAAACACCGGTTCCAGATACTGCTGCGGGGCGAAAGGGTCAGGACCTTGCACGACTTTCTGAACCGCTGGCTGGCGGCCGTCCAGCCTGCCTTGAAAGGCGGCGGAGTCTCCCTGGCCGTGGATGTGGACCCCTACCAGATGATGTAGCGGAACCGGACCTACCTCTCCCAGACCTCGGGATTCATATCCTCCATGGTCTGGTACTCGATACGGTAAGGCGTGATCTTGACCACGGCGAAATTGGGATCATCCGGTCCGGTGAAGTAGGTCTTGAACTCCTCCTGCCAGAACGCCTGCCTGACCGCCTGATCGGTCAGGACCTCCGCCCGGCCCTGAACCTGCACGTAAGGCTCGGTTGACTGGAGATTGTCCGCCCCGGCGGTCAGATGGACTTCCGGGTTCCTCTTGAACTGGGCCGCCTTGCGGGAACCGATAAAAGTCGCAAACCAGATGTCCAGGTTCTCGTCGGCCACGGTGACCACGTACCTGACCCAGGGCTTGTTGTCTTCAGTAATGCTGGCCAGGGCGGACAGGACCGGCCCGCCGATACGGGCCAGGATTTTTTCCTTCAGTGCGGTCATCATTCTCTCCTTTTCAGGCAATCCGTTATCTGTACATAAAAGGCTCAATCTGATTGTAACAGAATCATCAGGCGGCCGTTCTCCTCGGCAACTGGAAAGACGGCTGTATCTTTTTTGCCTGAGCCGGAGAGGCGTTGCCCGTCATAGGTGAAGGTGGTTTTGCCGACGCTGCAGCACTGGATTTGCGGTTGGCCCGGCAACGGGTCCAGGCGGCGTCCGGCGTGGGTGCATTGGTTGCGCATCGCGCGGCACAGGCCGTCTTCCCCCCGGAAGACCAGCACCCTGCAAGGCAGGTTGCTTCCTTCCAGCCTTATCGCGCCGCCTTTTGTTCCCAGCTCGGGAGCCCGGGACAGGTCTATGGTCAGCCTGTTGTCCGAGTAGCTCCAGCAGCCGGGGTCGGCTGGCTGTCTGGTCCGGGAAATACCGAAAATGCGGGAAAAGAAACTCATGGCTGCCTCCTGGCTTTCCGGTAAGCCCGGGAATCCCCGCGCCTCCGGCGGACGGTGGGCGGAATTAATACCGCGCCTCAGACAATCATGCCCCGGCTTGGCCCCCCGCTGCAACCTCTTTCGATTGCTTTCGGCCGCCGAAACAGGCCGGTTTCGTCCAGCGCCGGATCAGCAGGTTTCGGGTTTACTCATGTCTCTGAGTTCTTCCAGTTCGGCCCAGCGGTTGTAGGCCTCGGGCAGGGCAGCTTCCACGGCCTTCAAACGGTCGCGGGCCGCCGTGATGGCCTCGCCGGGCTGCTGGTAAAATGAAGGCGCGCCCATGGCCGCGTACAACTCGGCCTGTTCTTTTTCCAGGGCCTCTATCCGGGCGGGCAGTTCTTCCAGCTCCCTCTGTTCCTTGAAGGTGATCTTGCGGGGCCGTTCCTGTTTCGGCTTGGGCTTGCGGGCCTTGGGCTGAGCCTGCCCCGCCGAATTTTCCGCCAGGGCCTGATGCTGACGCAGGTAATCGTCGTAACCGCCCACGTATTCGGCCACCCGCCCGTCATTCGCCAGGACCAGGGTGCTGGTGACCAGGTTGTTCAGAAACTCCCGGTCGTGGCTGACCAGCAGGATGGTGCCGGTGAACTCCAGCAGAAGCTCTTCCAGAATGTCCAGCGTCTCGGCGTCCAGATCATTGGTCGGTTCATCCAGGACCAGCACGTTGGCCGGTCGGGTGAAGAGCTTGGCCAGCAGCAGACGGTTGCGTTCGCCGCCGGACAGGGCGCGCACCGGAGTGCGGGCTCGCTCCGGAGTGAAGAGAAAATCCTTGAGATACCCGATTATGTGCCGTTCCCGGCCGTTTATGGTCAGGTTCTCCTTGCCGTCGCCCACGTTCTCCTGGACCGTCTTGTCTTCGTCCAGTTGGGCGCGGAGCTGGTCGAAATAGGCGGCCTCCAGCCGCACCCCTTCCCGCACGATCCCTTCAAAGGGTTTCAACTCGCCCAGAAGCAGCCTGAGCAGCGTGGTCTTGCCCGAGCCGTTGGGGCCGATGATGCCGACCTTGTCGCCCCGCATGACGGTCGTGGAGCAGTTCCTGATGACGGTCCGGCCTTCATAGGCGAAGGAAATATTCCGAGCCTCCACGACCAGCTTGCCGGAGCGTTCGGCTTCCTGCACTTCCAGCCCTACCCGGCCCATCTGTTCCCGGCGGGCCGCCCGCTGTTCGCGCATGCTGAGCAGAGCCCTCACCCGGCCCTCGTTGCGGGTGCGGCGGGCGCGGATGCCTTTCTGCAGCCAGGCCTCCTCCTCGGTCATCTTCTTGTCGAACCGGGCCTGCTGTTCCGCCTCGGCCTCAAGTAACGCCTGTCTTTTCTGAAGATATTCTTCGTAGCCGCAGTTCCAGTCCGACAGTCTTCCCCGGTCTATCTCCAGGATGCGGGTGGCCAGATGCCGGATAAACATGCGGTCGTGAGTGACGAAGAGGATGGCCCCCCTGAACTTGGCCAGATATTCTTCCAGCCAGCCGATGGAGTCGATATCCAGGTGGTTGGTCGGTTCGTCCAGGAGCAGCATGTCCGGTTCGGCCACCAGTGCCCGAGCCAGCAGAACACGCCGGGACGCTCCGGCCGAAAGGGTCTGGCACTGAAATTCCGGCGGCAGCTTCATCCTGGTCAGGATGGTCTCCACCTTGCGCCGGGACTCCCACCCCCCCAGGGCTTCCAACTCCAGTTGCAGTCGGTCCATCCGCTGCAATGTCTCCGGATCGTCGCGGTCGGCCAGGCTGGCCGTGAACTGGTGGTATTCCGCCAGCTTCTCGCCGGCGGCACCCAGCCCGGCGGCCACGGCTTCGTAAACTGTCCCGTCCATCCCGGCCGGGACGTCCTGAGGCAGTCCGGCCACGGTCAGTCCGGGGCGGCGAAAGATTTCTCCGCTGTCCGGCCGGTGTTTACCGGCCAGAATTTTCAGCAGGGTGGTTTTGCCCGCCCCGTTGCGCCCCACCAGGCAGACGCGTTCGCCTTCCTCTATTTGCATGTTCACGCCGTCCAGCAGGGGCGGGCCGCCGAAAGCCATGCTGATATCCTTGAAACTGACCAGGGCCATTGCCTATTCTCCAAATGATTCCGGCCTGGTCCACCGCCTCGGATGTCCTGGCCTTTCAAGACGCTCGGCGAAGTTTAGGAGAATACGCCAGAAATTCAAGAAAAAAAGAGGATGGAGGAAAAATGATCCGTTGCGCGGCGGAGGCGGTGCAGGGAAAGCCGGGAGCGTTCCGCCTCAAGACGAACGCTCCCGGCTGGTTTCATCTTCAACCGTGCTGAACGCTCATGTAATAGGTTTTACCGCCGGTCTCCTGGGGAATTATCAATCCCTCCTTGACCAGGTGGTCGAGGTGCTTGATCGCTTCGTTGCGGTGGATTTTCAGCGACACGGACACGTCGTCCAGGGTGCAGGGACGCCTTTCCAGCATGGCCAGGACTTCCATCTTGGTCACCGAAAGGTCTTCGTCCTTGGCCGCTCCGCCGAAGTCGGCCACCACCTCGGCCTTTTCGCCGAAGATGCCCGCCAGGCGGTTCATCTCCTTTTCCGAGACCGCCCCGGCCGTCTTGTAAGCCGGCGGCCTGGCCACGGTGTTGAGCTGAATCCGATCCGGCCCGATCTTCTCGGCGATGGCCGCCATTCTGGCCACCTCTTCATCCGTCGCCGTCAGGCCGTCCAGCATAAAGACCTCAAGCCAGACCTGCCCCTTGAATTCCCGCCGGAACTTAATCAGGCCCTCCACCATCCGGTCGAAGCCGATCTCGTGATGACCCTTATTGACTTCCTCGAAGGTCTCCGGGGTTCCGGCATCGAGAGACGGAACGACCAGGTCGGCTTCCGCCAGGTCCTGGCGGACCTGGGGGTCCCACAAAAGCGAACCGTTGGTCAGGACGGCCACCGGAGTGTCGGTGATTTCCTTTATGCCCCGGATGATGCGCCCGCAGCCCGAATGCAGGGTCGGTTCGCCGGAACCGGAAAGAGTCACGTAGTCGGGCTGCACCCCGTCGGCGAACTTGCGCCGGATCTCCTCCAGAACCTCGTCCACCGGCACGTATTCCCGCCGGTCGATGGTCTTGTCCGTCGTCTTGCCCAACTGGCAGTACAGGCAGTCATAGGTGCACGTCTTGAAAGGCACCAGGTCCACGCCCAAAGAGCGTCCCAGGCGGCGGGAAGGCACGGGGCCGAAGACGTGTTTATATTTTTCGGAAGACATATCAGAACTCCTTTCTCCGTTCAATAAGACTCCTCGCACTGCTAAAGGGTTATACCACCGGGCTTCTAAGTCAAGGGGAAAAGGGTGAATAAATGGACCGCCAGACGGAATCGGGGCGCACCGGTAGCCGGAACATGGTAAAATATCAATATCATTCAACACCGTTCTTGGCCTTGGAGGTGGTGCCATGGAGGAGTCCTTGTTCTTCAGGTCATTGCTGGATGATCTCTTCTGCGGAGTCTATTTTGTCGATCTTGACAGAAACATAACCTTCTGGAACAAAGGAGCGGAAAGGATAAGCGGTTTTCCCCGGGAGGAGGTCCTGGGCCGGGGCTGCCGGAACAATATCCTGAATCACGTGGACGAAAACGGTACGAGACTCTGCCTGTCCGGCTGCCCCCTGGCTGGAGTAGCAGCCGACGGACAGCCCCGCGAAATCGACGTTTTCATGCACCATAAGAACGGACACCGGGTTCCGGTCACCGTCAAGGCGACGTCTTTGCAGGACGAGCAAGGCCATCCTGTCGGCGTGGTGGAGATATTCAGCGACAACAGCCCGCTTATGGAAGCGAGACAGAAGTTGAAAGCCTTGGAACAGGAAGCCCTGCTGGATCACCTGACCCAGCTTCACAACCGCCGCGGCATGGAACGGCTGATAGCCGCCAGCCTGGCCGAAATGGAAAGAACCGGCGAAAGCGCGGGGCTTCTCTTCATCGACATAGACCACTTCAAAAAAGTCAACGACACTTTCGGCCACGATGTCGGCGATTTGGTTCTGAAGATGGTGGCGGAAACCCTGGCCAGAACCGGGCGTCCCTACGACACCGCCGGCCGCTGGGGCGGCGAGGAATTCGTCGCCCTCATCCGGAGCGTGGATGAGGGGCAACTGAAAATGATCGCCGAACGCTACCGGATTCTGGTCCGCGAATCATTCCTCATGCAGGAAGGCCAGCCGCTGCAAGTGACCATATCCCTCGGCGGGACCATCATTCGCAAAGGCGATACGCTCGATACTCTGGTAAAAAGGGCCGACGAGGCGGCTTATGCCAGCAAGCAGGCCGGCCGCAACTGTGTAACCCTGACCAGATGAACACCTTACCGGGCGAAGGCGTCCCGGATCATCTCCATCCGCCGCCGGTTGCCCCCCAGGTCCGAATAGCCCTTCCGGGCCGCGGACCGGAAATGAATGGTCCGGCCGTCCGGCGCGAACAGGAATTCCACGTCATCCACCAGGTTCAGCACCTTCGACGTGAATTCGATCCGGAGGTAGTCGCTGGTGTCCACCGCCACGCTGGCCCCTTCCATGACCGACAGCACTTGCAGCAGCCTGGCCCGGGCCGCCTCCGGCGTCCCCTCGTATTCCAGGGGCGCCATGTACTGGGTCGGATCTTCGCTCTGGGAGGATACACACCCCGAACCAGACGGGCACGGGGCCAGTTGATTGTCACGCGCGCCCAGGACTGCCGTCGATGTCCCCGAACATTGCACCGTCAGAAAGGCGCAGAACACAGCCAGCAAAACTCTTCTTTTCATGATTGCCAACTCCGCAAACAAGTTCCTGAGTATCTCCGGCGGCGGAAAAAAAGGTCCGCCACCCGGCCCATTATACCGCCGTTTTATTAATCGAGGCCCGGAATAGTTACCGGCGCGGCTTCGATAACCCGCATGGATTTCCATTTGCCGGTCAGGAAACGGGCCAGGAAAGTCAGGCCCAGGATGGAGATATAGATGGTCAGGATAATCCAGGCGGTCATGACGTCGGACTCGAAAACCACCAGGGCCACCCACGTCGGCACCACCAGGGCCGTCAGCGAAGCCACCAGGAGCATGACCATGACGAAACGGGTATCCCCCGCGCCCTTGATGGCCGAGGCGAAGACAATGTTCATGGCGTCGAAGATCGAATAGATGGCCACAAAACGGAGCAGCACCACGGACAGCCCGTAGATTTCGGCAAAGCTCGCGGTATCGGACTTGGCCGCGAAGGGGGCCACGAAAACCTCCGGGATGAGCACGTAGCAGGCCGCCACGATGGTCATATACCCCAGGGTCAACCGGAACCCCGACCAGGCGCTTCTTTCCGCCAGGTCGGGACGGTCGGCTCCCAGATACTGGCCGACCAGCACCGATATGGCAATGCCGCCCCCCACCATGGGCAGAAAGGCCAGGTTGTTGATGTTGAAAGTGATGGTCGTGGCGGCCAGGCTGGTCGTGCCCAAGCGGCCCAGCAACAGGATGAAGGCCGTAAACCCGGCCATGTCCAGAAAAAACTGAACGCCGGAAGGCAGACCGAAGCGCAGCAGCCGGGCAAAAAGCTCCTTTTCAGGACGCCAGCCCCTCCAGGTATGATACTCCTTATCGTAACCGGCCACAGCCATGACGAACAGGACCAGGAAGCTTACGGCCGTCCCGATGACCGAGGCCAGCGCCGCCCCGGCTATGCCCATCTCCGGAAAGCCCCAGTGGCCGAAGATCAGGGCGTAATCCAGAAGCAGGTTGATCGCCGTGCCCAGCGAATTCATCCACATGACCGGCCAGGGCTTGCCAATGCCGGAAAAGAACCCGGAAACGGCCGCGTTGCCTATCGCCGGGAAGGTTCCCAGACAGAGCACCTGGAAATACTGGACCTCGAAGAGTCGGGTCTGAGGCTCGTGTCCGAAGACTCCGAAAATACACGGAGCCAGAGGATAAAAACAGGCCACGATCAGAGCCCCGAAAAAGGATACATACAGGCCCTGCCACATGGACGGACCTATGCGCGGACGCCGCCCGGCGCCCTGATACTGGGCCACGAAAGTGCTCACATAGCTGGCCGTGCCGATGAACAGGCTGGTCAGGGCGAAATTGAACATACCGGCTGGCAGAGAAGCGGCCATGGTCTCCGGTGAATACCAGGAGAGAAACATGCGGTCGACGAAATGCTGAATCGACCAGGCCCCGGTGCTGATAATGAGCGGGAAGGCCAAAACGAGAAATTCGCGGTAACCGCCCGGCCCCTCCCAGCGATTGATTCGGTCGGGCATCGAAAAAACTCCTTTACTCAGCGCAAACTGCGCCTAGGCGAGTTAATCTGCTCTAATATAAATTAGTGGTCAACTAGAATCGTCGGCCTAGTGGAAGTCCCCGGACGGCAGCGGCCTCACGGCCGGCCGTGACCGAACCACGCTTCGATGCGGCGGGTGATTTCCCGGTTTCGCTGACAGACGACGGAACCAGAAATCAGCAGGGCCAGGGTGACGGCAAAATATGGCTTGAATATTTCTCCTTCACCCAGCACCAGAGAAACGAACACCACCGAAATTAGCGGCAGGAAAAAAACTATGGACGACACGGCCGATATATCCACCTGCTGTTCCCTTGCCGCCACGTTGGCCGATGTCCACAGAAAATAACCGCCGCCGTCGATGGCGCAGCCGACCACGGCCACCAGCAGCACGTCCCGCCAGGTGACCTGGGAAAGAATATGCAGTTCGGCCATAGACAGCGGGATCATGGCCAGGGCGCTGATGCCGGCCGAAGCCATCAGGAAGAGTATCTGGGTTTCGCGGTTCAATGTCCCGCTGTATGCTCCGTAGAATCCGTAGGAAGCCCCGGCGGCCAGGCCCCAGAGCAGCCCTTTTATGTGAGTCAGTTCAAAAGCAAAGATATCGCTGCCGGTAGCCAGGACCAGCACCGAGGCGAATCCCAGCCCGATCCCCAGAAACTCCACCATCCTCTGCAAAGGGCTTTTGCCGGTCCGCCGGAAAAAAAGTTCCGTGAAAACCACGGTGAAAACAGGCCAGGTGTAGTTCAGAACGGTCGTGCCCGAAGCCGAGGAAAATTCCCGGAAACTCTGCACCAAGGCCGCCCAGTAAAAAAAGAACCCGAACAGGCCGAAGAAAAGATGGACGGGACGCAGATCCTTCAGCCGACGCCACGGGCCGCGGCCGTGCAGGCGGGTGAAACCGGTCAGGAACGTCAGGAAGCTGATAAAAAAAGAGAAATTTATAAACAGGAATTCCGACTTGTTGGAGATCATCTTGCCCAGAGGCGCGAAGCAGCTCCAGAGAATGACTGTGGCTATGGCCAGAATTTTCGGATTGTTCAGCATATCTTTCCCGGAGACGGCCAGGCCGCCTTGCTTCCTTGAAAATCAAACCGCCCTCCGGCCCAGAAGTCCGGCCCCTGAAAAGGCGCCGCCGCCGAGGTAATTTCTATTTACCACCTATAATGCCCGAAGTCCATTCACCCCTGTCCCCTCTCTTTCCCCGGCGAACCCGGTTTTCCTTTCCCGGAACAACGTAAAGATGGAAAATTGAAGGCAGGAGGTCTTATCCCTTTACGAGGGGGCAGCGACCAACGGGAGCGCTGGGGGCGGCCAGCCCCCAGAGAGGGTCCAGGCGACCGCCTGGCGGCCAGCCCCCAGAGAGGGGCCAGGCGAACAGCCTGGGGTCCAGGCGACAGCCTGGGGCGATAGCCTGGGGGCGCTTGCAAAAGACATCCCGCTTGGGATATAGAAGAATAACTCTGAGTTCCGGCAATGTCCGGCTTCAACGCTTTCCGGCGGCGGTGCACCATTACCAATCAGAACAAAGCCTATGTCCTGGGCCTGATCACGGTCCTCTGCTGGTCCACGGTGGCTTCGGCCTTCAAACTCTCCCTGCGCTACCTGGACTATGTGCAGCTCCTGCTGTACTCCAGCCTGACCTCCATCCTGGTCCTGGCCGCCATACTGGCCTTGCAGGGTCGGTTCCGTCTGATTTTTTCCTATTCACCCCGCCAGTACGGGCATTCACTTCTCCTGGGGCTGCTCAACCCGTTTCTTTATTACCTTATTCTGTTCAAATCCTACGAACTGCTCCCGGCTCAGGAAGCCCAACCGATTAATTACACCTGGGCCATCACCCTGGCCCTGCTCTCCATACCTCTGCTCAAGCAGCCCATCAGCCGCTGGGACATCATCGCCGCCCTCATCAGTTATTCCGGAGTGCTGATTATCTCCACCCACGGCCGTCCTTTCGGGTTCACCTTTTCCAGCGGCCTTGGCGTAGCCCTGGTCCTGGCCAGCACCGTCATCTGGTCTTTGTACTGGATACTCAACATCAGGGACGCCCGGGACCCCGTGGCCGGACTGCTGCTTAACTTTCTTTTTTCCTTGCCCTTCATCCTGGCTGTCTGCCTCTGCGTTTCCACTCCGCGGATCGACAGCCTCAGCGGCCTGGCGGGCGCAGTCTATGTCGGCCTGTTCGAAATGGGCATAACCTTTGTCCTTTGGCTTTCGGCCTTGCGTCTTTCGGAAAATACAGCCAAAGTGGGGAATCTCATCTTTATTTCGCCTTTTCTTTCTCTTGTGTTCATCCATTTTCTGGTGGGCGAAGCCATACTGCCGTCGACGTTCGGCGGCCTGGCCCTCATTGTGGCCGGATTGACCATTCAGCAGCTTAAGAAGGGCCGAAAGGCGGCCAGGACCGGCGGCCCAGACGATTATCAATGAAAACAGACTGATATTTGGCGGTTATTGGAGCGTCGGTGACGTTTCTTCTTGATTTTTTGTCGTTCCTTTAATATTAATTTTTGGCTTATGGCTGAACTTGTATTAACAGAAGTCAGCGTCCGGTTCGGGGGGCTGCAGGCCTTGGCTGGCCTTGACATGAATGTCATGCCGGGTGAAATCGTCGGCCTCATCGGACCTAACGGCGCGGGGAAAACCACAGTATTCAACGTTATTACAGGTGTTTATCCTGTAACTTCCGGCAGCGTCTCCTATGACGGCCGCAGCCTTCTCGGTCTGCGGCCCCATTCGGTTCTTTCCCTGGGCGTGGCGCGGACGTTTCAGAATATTCGTCTTTTCCAGAACATGACGGCCCTGGAAAACGTCATGGTGGCTCAGCATTGCCGCACCAGGGCCGGAGTCTTCGGAGCGGTCTTGCGGACGCCGGGGCAGAAAGCCGAAGAAGAACATATCCGGGCCAAGGCCCTGGAGGCCCTGTCTTTCATGGGACTCGGCCCCATGGCCCACGAAGTGGCCTGCAATCTGCCTTACGGCCTCCAGCGCCGCCTGGAAATCGCCAGGGCACTGGCTTCAGAACCGGCGACCATCATGCTTGACGAACCGGCGGCCGGACTGAACCCGGCCGAAAGCATGGACCTGATGAAGACAATTCACCGCATCCTCGACCTGGGAATCAATCTTCTCCTGGTCGAACATGACATGCGGGTGGTGATGGGGACTTGCCAGCGCATCGTGGTGTTGGACCACGGCGTAAAGATTGCCGAGGGCAGGCCGGAGGAGATTCAGCGCGATCCGACGGTCATCAAGGCATACCTCGGCCAGTAACAATTTTTTCATGAAAGGAGAGACTCGGATGAAACGTTTGATTCTGGTAGCCCTGACTGTAGCCGCGATGGTGACCGTGATGGCGGTCGGCGGAGCTTCGGCCGAGACCTTGAAGATCGGCAGCCTGAGCCCCCTGACTGGTCCTTACGCTCATGACGGCAACGACATTATGCACGGAGTGGAGACGGCCATTGAGGTTATCATGGCTGAAGGCGGTCTTCCGGGTTTCGACAAGATAGAGCTTTCGGCTCAGGACAGCGCCTGTGACGGCCGCCAGGCCGTGGCCGCCGCCAACAAGCTGCTGAACGAAAAGGTTTCGGCGGTCATCGGCGCGTATTGCTCCAGCTCCACCATCCCCGCCTCCGAGGTTCTGGACGAAGACAGCATCATGATGATCACTCCGGCCTCCACCAACGAGAAAGTGACCGAGAGGGGCCTGAAATACATGTTCCGCATCTGCGGGCGTGACGACGACCAGAGCAAGGCGGCCATTGCCTTCATGACTAACTACCTGAAAGCCAAATCGGTTTTCATAGTTGACGACAAGACTACCTATTCCCAGGGCCTGGCCGACAACGTGGCCAAGGAAAGCGCCGCCGCCGGTATCACCGTGGCCGCCCACGAACACGTCAACGAAGGCGACAAAGACTACGCGGCCATTCTGACCAAGGTCAAGGCCGCCAATCCCGATGTCTTTTATATCAGCTTCCAGAACCATGCATCCGGCGCCATGATGATGATCCAGGCCCGCCGCATGGGCATCACCGCCAAAGCCCTGGCCCAGGACGCCGTGTACCATCCCAACCTGATGGAGATCGGCAAGGAGGCCGTGCAGGGCATGTACCTGACCTTCGGCTTCCAGGACACCGCCAAGCCTTCGCACAAGATGTTCCTGGAAAAATACTCGGCCAAGTACGGCGACCCGGGCGCCTATTCCGCCTATGCCTATGACAGCGCCATGTCCTACTTCCTGGCCGTCAAAGCCGCCGGCGGCACCGACCCGGACAAGGTGCGGGACGCCATGATGAAGCTGGACTACGACGGGGCTTCCAAGCACATCAAGTTCAAGGAGAACGGCGACTCCGGTTCCAACTATATTATCCGTGTGGTTGAAGGCCAGGAATTCAAGAATTTCTGGAATCCCGAAACCGGACAACTCTATTAAGCGCGGCAGCGGCGGGGCCCCTGCCTGGGCCCCGCCGGTCCCGCCGCCGGCAGGCCAATGGAATTTTTCTTACAGCAGCTTATAAATGGTGTGACTCTCGGCGGAATCTACGCGCTGATAGCCCTGGGCTACACCATGGTTTACGGCATCATTCAGCTCATCAACTTCGCCCACGGCGAATTCTTCGCCGCCGGCGGATATTTGGGGGTGATTCTCCTGAGCTGGCTGGCCGCCCAGGGTCTGCCTTCGTGGCTCAGCCTGACCGCAGCGCTTATTCTGGCCATGATCTACTGCTCCATGCTGGCCATGGCCGTGGAAAAGGTCGCCTACAAGCCTCTCCGCCAGTCCTCCCGGCTCTCCGTCCTTATTTCCGCCCTGGGCATGTCCATCTTTCTGCAAAACGGCCTGATGCTCACCCAGGGCGTCTACGACAAGGCTTATCCCAGCGAGATGACCCAGGGCTGGGTCGAGTTCGGGGGCGTGGTCGTTTCCTACATGCAGATGCTCATGGTTGGCGTGACCCTGGTTCTGCTGGTCGCCCTCAACCTCCTTGTCTTCAAGACCAGGGTGGGTAAGGCCATGAGGGCCACCGCCCAGGATAAGATAATGTCCGGTCTGGTCGGCATCAACTCCAACCGCATCATCAGCCTGACCTTCGCCATCGGCGCTTCCCTGGCCGCCGCCGCCGGAATCATGGTCGGCCTTTACTACGGGTCGGTCAGATTCGACATGGGCTTCGTGCCGGGCATCAAGGCCTTCGCCGCCGCCGTCCTCGGCGGAATCGGCAACATCACCGGAGCCATGATCGGCGGAGTCATCATCGGCATGGTGGAAGTATTTGCCGCCGGTTACATATCCAGCGAATACAAGGATGTCTTCGCCTTCATCATTCTCATCGCCGTGCTCTATTTCCGGCCGACCGGCATCATGGGAGAGAACGTTGACGACACCCGAATCTAAAAAGATTTACTGGCTCTTCGTCGTCGGGCTCGTCTGGTTTTACCTCCTGCTCTGGCCCCTGATGGGCATAAAGCCCGAAGGCCTGGAATTCATTGCCAGCCTCAAGGTCTGGGGCCAGGTGGCCCTGGCGGCCCTGATCATACTCGTCATCGTCCAGTTGCATCGCCTGGGCATGCTGAATTTCTTTGAACGTCCCGCCTCGGCCCTGGCTGGGGCAACCCGGAAGGTTTACAGCAGCCTGCCGGTCTGGCTCTGGCTGGCCCTGCTCCTGGCCGGACTCGTTCTCTTCCCGCAACTGACCAGCCGTTACGCCAAGGACGTGGCCATCAGCGTAATGATCTACATCTGCCTGGGCCTGGGCCTGAACGTCGTCGTCGGCCTGGCCGGGCTGCTGGATCTCGGCTATATCGCCTTCTACGGCGTGGGCGCTTACACCTATGCCCTGCTCTCCGTCAACTACGGCCTCTCCTTCTGGTTCTGCCTGCCCATCGCCGCCATCTTCGCCGCCGTGGCCGGCTGCATCATCGGCTATCCCACCCTGCGCATGAGAGGCGATTACCTGGCCATCGTGACCCTGGGCTTCGGCGAAATCGTCCGCATCGTCCTCAACAACTGGATGTCCCTGACCAACGGCCCCAACGGCATCCTGGGCATCCAGTCTCCCGGTCTTTACTGGTTCGATTTCGGCAACGGTTTAACCCTGGAACACCTCTGGCTGAAAAAGCTGGAATACCTCTATTACGTCATTCTGATCCTGGCCGTGCTGACCATAATCGCCGTGCGCCGCCTCAACTATTCCCGCATCGGCCGGGCCTGGGAAGCCATCCGGGAAGACGAGACAGCCGCCGAGATCATGGGCGTCAACACCTTCCGCCTCAAGCTGCTGGCCTACGCCATGGGCGCTGTCTTCGGCGGACTGGCCGGGGCCTTTTTCGCCGCCCGCATGCGTTTCGTCAGCCCCCAATCCTTCTCGTTCCTAGAATCGGCCATGGTCCTGTGCATGGTCGTTCTGGGCGGAATGGGATCCATTCCGGGCATCATCCTGGGTGCGCTGGCTCTCATCGCCCTGCCGGAAGCCCTGCGGGGTTTCGAACTCTACCGCATGCTGGCCTTCGGCGGGGCCATGACCGTCATGATGCTCTTCAGGCCGAAGGGGCTCTGGCCCGCCAAGAGGGTGGGCGCACGATCCGAGGAAAGGGACTAGCCCATGGCCGAGCCCATACTGGAACTCCGCAACGTGGTGGCCGGATACGGCCGGATTCAGGCCCTCAAGGGTATCTCCCTCAAGTGCTACCCCGGTGAAATCGTGACCATAATCGGGGCCAACGGGGCGGGCAAAAGCACAACCCTTATGACCATCTGCAACGTTGTCCCGGCTGGCGAAGGGGACATCTTTACCAAGGCCGCCGCATCAACGGAATCAGCTTCGACCGGCTGCCCCGGATGGGCCTCTGCCAGGTCCCGGAAGGCCGCCGCATCTTTCCCCGCCTGACCGTGGAAGAAAACCTGGAGATGGGCTCATTCTTCCGCAAGGACCAGGCCCGCATCCGCAAGGACCTGCAATCGGTCTACGACTATTTCCCGGTCCTCAAGGACCGCAGCCGCCAGTTGGGCGGCACCCTGTCCGGCGGAGAACAGCAGATGCTGGCCATAGCCAGGGCCTTGATGAGCCGCCCCACACTATTGTTGCTGGACGAACCCTCCCTGGGACTCGCCCCCATCATAGTGCAGCAGATATTCCGCATAATACAGCTCATCAACAAAGAAGACGGCACCGCCATACTCCTCGTGGAACAGAACGCCAACGTGGCCCTGAACACGGCCAGCCGTGGTTACGTCATGGAAACCGGCAAGGTGATCCTGGAGGATTCCGCTCAGGCCCTGCTGGGCAACCCGGATATACGCAAAGCCTACCTGGGCGAGACCGTAGACTAGAATATTCCGCTTTATCCGCATTCGGAACTTTTACAAAACCCGCCGGTTATATTATTCTGAAAACAGCCGTTTGTCAGTCAGAGCTCGGGGCGCCTCGGCTGTAAGCCTCGCCCCGGTTTCCGGCCCCATTTCAACCACGGCTCATCGGAGGAAACCGTAAAATGAAGGAAATACGCCAGAAGGCCAAGGAATTACTCAAGGAACACTGCCGGGTCTGCCCGGAATGCAACGGAAAAATCTGCTCCGGCGAAGTGCCGGGCATGGGCGGACTGGGCACGGGCTCGTCTTTCCGGGCCAACGTCGAAGCGCTGGCCGCCGTGCGCTTCAACATGAGAACCCTGCATGACGTGGCCGAACCGAAAACCGGCTGCAACCTTCTCGGCCTGGACCTGGATATGCCGGTCATGGCCGCCCCCATCGGCGGGGCCTCGTTCAACATGGGCAAGGACCTCGACGAATACGAATATATCCACTCCGTGCTGGCCGGTTCCGTGGACGCCGGAGTGATAGGCTGCACCGGCGACGGAGTCCCCGAATGGCTCTACAAGGCCGGGTACAAGGCCATCAGGGACCTGGAAGGCCGGGGCATTCCCTTTATCAAGCCCTGGGATGATGCCGAATTCTTCATGAAGGTCGAAGAAGCCGCCGACGCCGGAGCAACCATCTTCGGCATGGACATAGACGCCTGCGGCCTGATAACCCTGAAAAAAATGGGCCGTCCTGTTTCTCCCAAAACGCCCGCCAAACTGGCCGAACTCAAAAAGCGTATTCCGGGCAAGCTCATCCTGAAGGGCATCATGACTCCCGGCGACGCCAGAGCCGCCGCCGACGCCGGAGTAGAGGCCATTGTCGTCTCCAACCATGGCGGCCGGGTTCTGGACCACGCCCCCGGCGGAGCCGAAGTCCTGCCCGCAGTGGCCGCCGCCGTCAAGGGACAGCTCACCATCCTGGCCGATGGCGGCGTCCGCTCCGGGGCCGATGTCCTGAAAATGCTCGCCCTGGGCGCGGACGGCGTCCTCATCGGGCGGCCTCTGGTCTGGGCCTCCGTGGGCGGCGGGCGTGAAGGCGTCAGAAAATACTGGGAAAAGATCAAGGGCGAACTGATGTCCTCCATGGTTCTGACCGGCTGCGGCGACGTCAGATCCGTAGATCCGAAGATTATCTACCAGAAATAGCGATTCCAGGGCCGCTTATGCGGCCGGGGCGGAACAAACCGGGAGGTGGCAAGTGAAAGTAGCCTTTATCGGACTGGGGACCATGGGCGAATTCATGGCCCTGAACATACTCAAGGCCGGACATGAACTGACCGTGCACAACCGGACCAGAACCAGGGAAGAATCCCTGGCCACGGCCGGAGCGAAAAGGGCCGGGAGCCCCATGGAAGCGGCCAGGGGAGCCGAAATAATCGTCACCTGTGTCAGCGATACCCCGGATGTGGAAAAGGTTCTGCTGGGGGACGAAGGCATCATCCGCGGCGCGGACCCCGGATCTGTCTATATCGACACATCCACCATAGACGCCGAAGCCGCCCGCCGCTTCGGCGACGCCCTGGCCGAAAAAGGAATAAGGATGATCGACGCCCCGGTCTCCGGCGGGTCCGAAGGCGCCCGCTTGGGCACCCTCTCCATCATGATGGGCGGCACGCCTGAAGCCGTGGCCAAGGCCCGCCCGGTCCTGGAAGCCATGGGCAAGACCATTACCCACGTCGGCCCCCTGGGTTCCGGCCAACTGACCAAGGCCATTAATCAGGTCATTGTCGGCGGCACCTATCTGGCCGTGGCCGAAGGGCTGGTGCTCGGCCTGAAGGCCGGTCTGGACATGGAGAAGGTGGTGCAGGCCGTCAGCAGCGGGGCGGCCGCTTCCTGGGTCCTGGACAAGAGGGCCGGCCACATGATCGACAATAATTATCCCTTGGGCTTCCGGGTGAGGCTGCACCGGAAGGACCTTTTTATCGCCCTGAAGAACGCCGGAGAGCTGGAAGTTTCCCTTCCTCTGGCTTCCCTGGTGGCCCAGCTTGAAAACGGCTTGCTGGCCAGGGGCTTCGGCGATGAGGACCTTTCGGCTTTGGCCCGGTCCCTGCGGGAACTGTCCGGCCTGGAAGGATAACCCGGTCAGGCCCGGCGCGTCATCTCGGCGCGGCCGGGCAGCCGGTAAACCAGGGCCGTGGCCAGCAGAGGGACCCAGAGGATTATCCCCAGCACCAACTGGATGGAAAACAGGTCCGCCAGCCAGCCGGTTAAGGGAGTCAGAAAGCCCCCCGTTCCGAAGGCCAGCCCCATCATCAGGCTGGCCACCAAAGAACCGGCCCGGGGAGCCAGTTCCTGAGCCATGGCCACGGCGATGGACATGGTGGCCAGGGTGATGAAACCGGCGGTGAAGGCCCCGGCGTAAATCCACTGGCCCCCGGCGTTGAGGAAAAAATACAGGCTGGGCGTGGCCAGGGCGTAAGTGACGTAGAAAATCGGCTTGTATCCGATACGGTCGGCCAGATGCCCGGCAATGAGCCCGCTGATGGCCGCCGCCGTTATGTACGTGGCGTAGATCCCGCCGATGGTCACCAGAGAATAACCCTGGGCGGCGAACATGATCGGCAGGAAGGTCATGAACGACTGGCTGACGAAAGTCCGCAGGACAATCAGCAGCCAGATCAGGCTGATGGTCTTCCAGACCGGCCCCAGAGCGTCCTTTATCGAACCCCAGAACCCCAGCCTCTTCATGCCTTCACCCTCCGGAACCGGCAGAATGACCCAGAGGACCCCGGTCAGGGCCACGCCGATGGCCGCGCTGAAAGGCAGAGCGGGCAGGCCGAAACGGCTGACATACCAAGTCACGAAGAGCGGCCCGATGGCAAAGGCGATGACCCCGCCCAGATTGAAAATGGACATGGACAGGCCCATGTTGCGGCCAGCGTGAGCCGGAATCATCCCGGCGGCCGGGGGGTGGAACATGGATGAGCCGATGGACCCCACGGCGATGAAAAACATGACCGTCCAGAATCCCGTGGCCACTCCCAGTAAAGGGATGAAGATGGCCGCCACCAGCGGGCCGCCCACGACAAATAACCGGGTCTTGTATTGATCGGCCAGATAGCCTACGGACGGCTGGACGATGAAGGCCAACAGGCGGCTTATGCCCGCCAGAAAACCGATCTCGGTCAGGGTCAGCGACAGGTTCTCCTGCAGAACCGGCAGCAGCGGCGTGACAAAGGAACTGTAGAAATCTCCGGTAAGGTGAACCAGAGTCAGCCCTAGGATGACCTTGATGTTTGCTTTTGCCGTTGATGATGCCTGCATATGCTGTCTCGAACCGTTGCTGATGGATTCTTCCGGCCGGATTCCGGTTATAAACGAAAACGCCCCTCCGGCTGGAGCTGAAAGGGACGGGACATGCCATAAAAATCGCAAAGAGAGTGGTAAACTGAATCTGTGCGATCCCTGCGAATGATCATCATGTAATATACCGCCCTTTATTCTATTTCAAGCCCGATGATCTTTTCGCCGGGAAAAACGGGGCCCGCCCCGCGCCCCGGAAGGCCCTTTTTGCCTTTTTCAGCCTCTTTGAACCATTTTCTGACTGGTTTTTGCACAAAAACGACGCTTTTCAACCGGTCCTTTCCGGCAGATGTCTAATTATTGGACGCCGCTCAAGGAGATTGTATAAAAAATAGACAGTCACGCCCGGCTTCACCGCCGATTTCCCCCCCTTCATTCACCTGCCGGAAGATGTAATTATTTTGTAATATCAATTTATTATCTTTAATTTCTCATAGCGCGTCCGTTCTGGCGCGTTCTTTGCTGCATTAAAGGCAAAAAGCCGGGAAACCCTCAGCTACAAAAAGCGCCCTCCACAGAAAAACGGGCCGTGTTCGGAAAGGCGGGAAGATGTCCAGAAAGACGACATTGGGTTTGGCTCTGCTCCTCGTAATAGCCGTCGGCAGTCTGGCTTATGCGCACGGATTGGGAAACAGAAGCGGTCAAACTGGCTCCGTCAGCCATATGGCTGACAATAACTGCCTTAATAGAATAATAAAATCTCCAGCCTGCCCGGCTTCGGGGGCCGGTTACGACGAAGAAACCGTCAGACTCGGCAGCGAGTTGTACAATCTCGAACAGGATCTGCGGACCGTGCTGAACGCCCCGGAGCCGGACGCGGCCAAGACCCGGAAATTACAGACGCAAATCTCGAAACTGGAGGTAAGTCTGAACGAGAAGCTGCTGAACCAGGAACTTGAGCGGAGAAAGAACAATTCCTAGGCCCTGCCTGGCCGGAATGAAGCCGATAGTCCATACCGCTGCGGTTGAAGGCAGAGCTTTTATCCACCCGAACTCAGCGGAATCCTTGATGCAGCTTTCAGAACACATTAAAATAAAAAGACTTTTGACTTTCGCCTGACACATCCTTGCCGTTCCCGCTCATGACCGGGAACGGCTTTTTTATTGAACATCAAAACCGCTTGGATTACCTTTTAAAAGGAAGCGGCGGGTGCCGTCTTGTCCCGGCTGATATCGAATTCCCGGCTTTCCGGTCCGGAGGACCGCATGCCCCGAAATCCTGTTCCAGTCTTTATCACGGCCAGCACCCCGCAAAACTCAAAACCTGAACGGTCTGCTCTTGTTTCAGGCGGCGACAGGCAGCCATACCCGGATTGCGGGCTGTGGCGGCGCGAGACCAGGGGGCCTTCCTCAAGCAGACAAAAGGAAGGCGCCGAAAGCAGAAAGGTACGGGGAAATTTTGCAACGTCGAGAATTTTTAAAACTATTAGGCTGGTCGGCCTGCGGACTGGTCATGTCGTCTTGCGGGCTGGACAGCGGCAGCAGCGGTGGCGGTTCGGCGCCTCTGCCGAACGGTTACCGTTATTATCGGCTTTTCACCACAGGGGACCCTCTGCCCAACGGCGCGGAGGCGCTTTTTCTGCCCGGAGCGGTGAGGATAAACGATCTGGGCGAGATCATTTTTCATGCCGGGGACCGGCAGGGGCTGACACGGGAAGGCCTGGCCATGGGCGTGTACGAGCTTCTGGCCGATTTCTCCGGTGAGCGGCCCCGGTTGCAGCAGTTCCGGCAGGTGGTGCGCCAGGGCGACCTGTTTGCCAACGGCAAGGAAGTGCTGACGGTCGGCCTGGCCGGTCTGAACCACCACGGGACCATCGCCTGCAAGCTCCAGATGAACAATCAAAGGACGGAATCCATCTACCTGGAACGCCAGCACGGCCTTCTGGAGCCCGTCGTCGAATACCTGACGCCATTGCCCGGCAACAGCGGCGGGCGATTTTCGGCTTCCCTGGGAAATTTCGACATCTACCATAACGACGACCTCATGGTCTCCTCACACTACTTCTCGGAAGACGCCGAAGAGGCGGGGGAAGGCCTGTTTCACCTTCCAGGTGGGCAAGTCGACGGGAGCGGCCGCCTTCTGCTGAGTTCCGGCGACATGGTGCCTGATTCGGCCCATGTCATCGACCGGGTGGGGCTGTTCGAAGGGGAAGGCCTGACCGGCAGCTACGTGGTGCAGGTCCACACCTCGCCTGCCTACCAGGACGCGCAGGCCGACAGTAGTTCTTCCACTTCCAGGACTGCGGTCATAACGGGCAATGTCCGCGACACCGGGCCGGGGTCGCAGAAGCTGCTGGGTCTGCCAAGGACAGCCGGAGAAAAATCGGCCATAGTGGACGGGAACACCTATTACGCTCCCCGCGTCGGCGACAACGGTTCCACGGCCAGGGTCATTCACCTGAGCAATGACGACATGGCCCTGCTCTACAACGACAGGGTCCTGGCCGCGACCGGCGGCCGGACGCCGCGAGGCCGGACCATCAGCAGCTTCGGCGGACCGGTAGTCGGGCCGGACGGTCTGGTTTACTGCGTGGCCTTCACCGATGACGGCGCAGCCGAGGAACTGCTGGTTTCCAACGGGGCGCAGGTCCGGTCGGTGCTGTGTTCCGGAGACCGGCTGGGTGCGAGCGGAGCCCGGCTGCTGACCATAGCTTTCGGGCTCACCCGCGACCAGGTGGACGGTGAAGGACGCCTGGTTTTCATCGGCGAATTCGATGACCACACCCTGTCGGTCATGGCCGGCGTTCCCGTCTGAGAGAGGAAATAATGGCGAAATACGATATAAACACGACCATGATTGCTACTTCGGACCCTCCGAGCCTCTGCGACGGGCTGGCCCTGTTCCCGCCTTTTCCCACTATAGGAGCGGGGTTGTCCCTGGGCAGCGAGAAAAGGGCGAAGCTGCTGGACCACGGATTCCGTTACCTGGCCGTCCGGGCGGCGGCCAGTTTCGAATACGGCGCTTTTTTCGGGGTCTGCGGCCCAGGATACGCGGTCAAGTTCAACCTGGAAGGGGAAGTCGAGGACTTTGAGCTGAGCCTGTCCATCAAGGATGACGAGTTCGTCGGCGGATTCGGCTGCGGGATGAATTTCGGGGTCAAGATAGGCCTGACGGGCGCGGTCTACAAGGTCCACTGGCTGAGCGGGAGTTGGAGTTCGGAGCTGAATATCGACGCATCCATAGAACTCGACCTGGTCGAACTGGCCATAGACATCCTTCTGGAAGCCATCGAAGCCGAATCGATCAAGGCGGCGGTGGAAAAGGCCGCGCCTCTGACCGGGGCTTTCACCAGCTCACTGTCTATTGTCGACGGCGAGGAAGGCGAGTGGGCGGCCAGCGAGGACGGCAAGGTGACCATCAACCCGATGTTCGACATTCCCATCAACCTCTGGCCGGTGCTGGTGCTGGCTTCGCAGGCCGGGGACGAGGCAGGCATCGGTATTATCGTCCTGGGCATCAACGCCGTGCTGAACGCCACATTGAGCGGCATCGGCTTCGGTCCGCAGATAGGCGTGGGCATACCCCTGAACCTGGGCATATCCAAGGTGACCCTGGACGACAAGGAATACACCAATCCCACCGACGACCTGACCAACGGGAAATGGGTCGGGATTTCCACCGGCATCGACCTGGACCACGAGCCCACGGAGATGAAGGTTGAACTGACACACACGGCGGGCTTCAGCTTTTCGTTCGGCGTCTTTGTCAGTCTGCAACTGCTGGAAGTCTTTCACATCGGGGCCAGCGACAAACTGGCCGTGGCGGAATGGCTGGACATAATTCCCCAGATAAGGCCGTTCAGTCACACCCTGTCCAATACCGTGGGACAGGATTATGTGGCGGGCGGGGCCCGGGATGTTTTTACCGGGCCGAAGAAGGTTGCCGTTGAATTCGCCTGAGCCCGGCGGCGGCGAGCCGAAAGGCGTCACCAAGCTCCGCATAGAATCGGCCGGGGATCTTTTCCGGGGCCTCCGCTCGCCGGACTTCCAGGTCCGCCTGGCGGTGCTGGAGGCCATCGGCCGGAATCCGGCCAAGGCCCTGGCCTACGGGCCTTACGAGGGCAAGGAGCTGGCCGATGAAATCATCGGCCAGTTGCGGCGCTCGCGGCACAAATCCGGCAGTCTGGCCCTGTTTTCCACCCTGGCCGTCTTCGGAGGCCCCCGCGTGGGTGAAGAGGCGGCCCGCTGTTTTGCCGAAAAAGACGATCCCCGCCTGCTGCTGGCCTGCGCCAATCGGCTTATGCAGGACAACGAGGCGGAGGCCGTGGATTTTCTGGAACCATGGCTCTGGCGCGACGACCGGCCTCAGGCACGGGCGGCGGCGACCATCCTGGCCGGGCACGGGCTGGAACAGCCCCGGACCCGTCTCAGAGTGGCCATCCTGTCGGACCGGCCGGCCGATGTACCGCCGTTCGACCGAGAATCGGAAGCCGCCTGGCTGTCTGAACTAAACGGGGCATGGCGGGACAAGGCTCTGGAACTGCTGGAGGCGGGCGGGCGCGAAGCCTGGCTCCGCCTGAAAAGCTGTTGGGACGGACTGACCGGACCGGCCAAGACGGGAGTGCTGGCCTGGGGCGTCCGGGATTTTCCCGGTGATGTTCGCGGGCTGCTGGCCGAGGTCCTGGAGAAGGAACCTGAGCTGGCTGGGGAGGTTCTGAAGGTGATGGCCGAAGGGCCGGAGCTGGCGGATGGACTGGAAAGCCAGCTTGCCCCATATGCCCAGTCATCCGATGAGGAACTGCGCCTGCTGGCTTTCAGGGCTGGAGCCAGGCTCCTGGATATCCGTGCGGAACTGGACAGGGAAAAGAATGTCGGTATCCGTTGCCTGCTTCTGAGCCGGACGGCGGAACAGGACGTGTTCGACCCCACGGAGATATTGCTCAGGCACCTGGCCGACCCGGACTGGCGCATCCGTTCCGCGGCGGCGGACGGCCTGGCGGCGGTCGGGCCGGGCGTGGCCGGAGCGGTTCGCGGCCTGCTGGAGCATGAATCGGAGACGGTGAGGGCCACGGCGGCCTGGATTCTGGAACGCTTGGGCAACTCGCCCCGGGCAGGACAAAATAATCAAGAATAACAGCGGATAAAACCGACTTTGAGTCAGTGTGTTCAGGCGACAGCCTAAGGCGAAGCACCCCGCCTGAAGCAAGATTCCCGCTGTTTAAAACACACCGTTGGCGGCCTTAAGCGGGCGGGGCCGGGGAAGGCTTGGCAAAATTCATTATTTTCCAGGTCTCGGCGGATTACTCTCTATTGCGCTCCGGTCTGGGCAAGGTCTGACAACGGCCTTGATTTTGCCGGCGCCAAGGGCCTATTCTTTGCAAAGTGAACAGGCGGACAGCTGAGCTGATGATTTTGAGTGGAACAGCCGATTGGCATCGTGAATGAAGGAGACCAGGATGAGCGGGATACCGCGGAAAACCAGGCCTTTTATTTTCCGGCCTGGAAAGGGCGGCACATTTACCCTGAAAAGACGGTCTTTGATTATCGGACTTGGCCTGGTTGCGGCCCTGTTTTTGGCGGCCTGCGGGGGAGGCGGCAGTGAACTTACCGATTATCAGAAGGCTTGTCAATACTGCATGGAGCAGGGCGGCACGGTTGAACCGGCCACCGACGACAACGGCAATGCGATTGACATCTGCAAGCGCCAGGAAATGATGACGGGAGACGACGGCGAGCAGACAGCGACCATCGAATGCGAGTTGCAGGCCTTTTACGAGGGCCGGTGCGACGACAGCCCGGGGGACGACGGAGCTTATGAGGCCCCGCCACTGGTGGGGGTCTGTCCGACCTGTCCGAAGACCGTGCGGGAGATTTTCAACGATCAGGTCGATGACATCCTGCTGAAGCTTGACAATACCGGTTACAGCCACCGGCCTTTCTCTCTCGACCCGAACTATACCTCGCTGGCTCAGCAGACGGCGGCGGACCCCATAGACGATTACGACCTTTTCCTGGATTGTTCCGGTTTTGTCGGTTACTACGTGATCCAGGGCGTGGCGGAGTCCCTTTATAAGAAAATATCCAGGTGTTATTCCTGCGGTCCTTTGGAAGAGGAAGCGGGGGTGACGACGCCGGTAGCCAGGCCTCTGGCGGCCGATTTCTACGATCTGTTCAAAAACTCACCCGTCTATGCCGGTCAGGAAGCCACTGCGGATGACGATCTTTGCTGGAGCCGGGTCGAACACATCAGCGACGCACGGCCGGGAGACGTGATCGTCTACCTGCATCCGGACAACCTGGACCTGGACACCAAATACTGCTGCTACAAGGACGGGCAGGTTTACAAGACCAAGGAAGTGGCTGATGAATCGGCGTGCAGCGAAGGCCGCATAATTTACAAGGCCAAAAAGGACAGCCGGGGCCGGACGAAGAACACCGGACATGTTCTCTTCATCCATGACTACCCTTACAGGAGCACCGAGAAAAAGGACAACAGCGGGGTTTACCAGTGGGTGGTGGAAGTGGCCGATTCGACGACTTCTCCCCACATGTTCGACAGCCGGAAAAAGGGGGAAGGCAATTCGGTTTACGGTCCCAACTATTACCACGCCTGGAGCAGGGGCGATGACGGATACGTGCAGAAATGCGCGGACGGCAGCTATCACCGGGACTGTTCGGCTCACGGCACGAGTCAGACCGGCGGCAACATCGAGATAAACACTTCTCACGACTACGCCACCGGCATCGGCGTGGGCCGGATGTACGTCAATGACGATATGTCTGGCTACAGGACCAGCTACAGCCACGCGACGGATGACGCGGAAGTGGTGATCGGGCGTCCAGTGCCTTGCCCTTAAAGCGAGGCCGCCGGGTGACCATCCTGGTGTTTATCCGTTTAATTTCCGCCGAACTGCACCTGGTATTTGAGGCCGTTATTGTCGGTGCCATCGCCGAATCCCGAAGGGTTGATTCTGGGGTCGTAGCTGGGCTTGATGTCCATGGATATGCTGATGACCGTCCCCATGTTTCCCCGCAGGATGCCTTTGCCGACAGCCTTGGTGGGGGCCGTGTTCGTGGTTACCGTGCCGGTATTGGCTCCCCACGAGTTGGTGTATGTTCCGGTGGAGACGCCGCCGTCCACAAGCATTGCCGTGTAGTTGCCGGAGAATTCTTCCCCTGTCTTGAGGTTGCGGGCTGTCATGATCCCAATGCCCGAGCTGCGCTCGATGGCAAAGATGAATTCGGTGCCGTCCTGGAGGCTGAAGATACGGCCGGGGATCATTATCGGGCCGGTCGGAGCCGGGGGCGCGACAGCGCAGGCGGAAAGCAGCAAGGCCAAAAGGGTTGCGGACACAAGCAGTTTTTTCATGGTGCGCCTCTGTATCTTCTGTTTTGTTGAGAAAAATACCTGTTGACGAATGAAGTATAGAGAATTACGTCTCCTTTGTCCATTTGTATGGACATCACTCTGTGGCTAAGGATAACACCTGGAAGAGCAGGGTTAAAGAGGGAGGCGCATTTTAAAAGCGGCATTACAGGAAGCCGGGATTTGGGCCTGGCACATGGATATAATATTAATTAAATAAATATATTAATTTGGCGCGGCCCAACCTGCGTATACCGCGTTTCCCCTCAAAATCCCTCGGAATTACCACCCGAGTGCTCCCGTAGTGCTCTCATCCGAAAGGATATCAGGCCATGGCTGACGCCCCGAACAGAGAGAAGACCTCACAACAGGCCGGTCATAATTAATTTTGCCACGATTATAGTCCAGAGGGGCGCAATCGTCCGATTTTCTGTGATTGCCCTCCTGGATGGGGTTATTTCCATTTCAACGGCTTGTGCTTAATGAACCGTGTCACCCGTTTTCAGCAGGTCTTGGTAATCGACCTGGGGGGGCTGAGGGGCTGCTGGCTGGGCCTTTTCAGCCGGTCCCAGACCGGACATGAAGCGGACAGGTGCTTTTCCCCCGTCTTTTTCCGGCAGCAGCTTGTTAAAGACTTCGTAACCGGTCAGGCAGAGGAAGAAAAAGAAAAGCACTACTGAGATCGTCTTGCGCCACTTCATGCCTGAAGTTCCTTTCTCGAGGATCTTTTTCGAGGATTCAGCCACGTGTTTCTGATGAACTGAAAATAATCAAAAAGGCACCCGATCGGGCACAGGAGCCGGCACCAAGGCCGTTTGAAAACCATTGAGGACAGCACAACCAGGATAGTCAGGACAAACAAGGCGCTGGAGCCGATGAAATTGAAAGCCATGCCGAATGGCTCGTAAGTGGCTCGGGACGGGTCGCGAAAGTACAGGGCCGCAGACATGACCAAAAGGGCGAAACCCCGCGCCGCCCAGGTCATCCAGGGGGACACGGGCGGCGGAGAACAACCGGTGATCCGGCTGAGGCCTTCCTGAAGCACTCCGAAAGGACAGAGGGTGGCGCAGTAAAGATTCTTCCTGGTCACGAAAAAAACCAGCACGGCCAGCCCCAGCACGAGGAAAGGTCCGAACGTGGCCAGGCCTTTCAGCCAACTGCCGCCCAAAAAGAGCGTCACGGTGGACAGGGAAAACTGGCAGCCGTATGCAAATCCAAAAGCAATGAGGGCGGCCAGCATAATCCCCCAGCGCGCCCATTTCTTGTTCCAGGGAAACCGTTGGCTGGAAACATACCAGGCGGCCCCGAACAACAGAAAAATCGCCAGCAGCTTGGGCCATTCGCCGGACGGGAAACTGCGGCTGGAGGACTCTGGCCTTGCCCGGCCGAATTTCTCATGGCCCACTTGAGTCAAGGCCCGGGTCAGGCCTTCGATGATGGCGGTGGAGGAAATAGTGGCCCCGGAAACCGCGTCAACCTCTGGGAGATCGTCTACTTCCCGGCCGGGAAAGGCTTTGAGAAGTCCCTGGCCCACGATTTTGGTCAAATAGGTGCTGGTGTCCGTGCTGTGCAGAATGGCCGTTTTTTCTATCAGCCCGGAATCATTGACCATGACGGCCACGGTCAGGGGACCGCCGTATCCGGGCCGGCTTTGGACGCCGATGAAGACCCTGGACTGAGGATCGTTCTTCTTGCGCCCTTCAAACAAGGCGTCGCCCACCTGACGTATATCCGTCACTTCAGCCGAGAGCGACTCCAGCCGGGCCACCGCGTTCTTTTCCTGGCGGAGGCTCCCTCCTATCCAGGCCAAGGCCAGGATAAGGAGGGAGACCAGAGCCGCAGCTTTTTTCAGATCAAGCCGCATTATCCAAAGCAGCCCCGGACTTTTTCTTCATCAGAAAAAGTTTGACCAGAATGGCTTCGACGATGATTGGGGGAAGCCCCAGAACACCGATGAAATACCAGCCGGCCCGCGATTCATATTCGCCCATCAGGGTGAATCCTCCGGCAATGACCAGGCAGAAGCTGGCGAAACACAGGTACATCAGCAGCATCTGCCACCATCTGACTTTTTTACCATATGAATGGAACCAGGCATAAGCGCCAGCAATGACCAGAATCTGCAGCGCGCCCATAGCCATCCAGAAAACGTAATTTGAGATAGTCGTTCCGGGAAACATAAGACCTCCTTATTCCATTCCGTAGTATTCCCAGTTCTTTTCCAGGTCGAAAAAGTTCTCCGGCCTCATCCACCAGAGGGGATTATGGTAGTTGGCTTCTTTGCCGCCGTCCCAATCCGATTTGAAGTCTTCGGCTTCCGGATACTTGAAGAAATTGTGCTGCATGGCCAGAAGACCGGTGGCGGTCAGACCTGTGGGGTCTCTGGGTTCCAGTTCCCGGGATATGGTGTGAATCCAGGTATTCTTTCGTGAAAAAGGACAGGCGCCGATGCAAACCCGGCACCCGAAGCCGTCGCTGGTGGGGCCGCTGCTCCATTGGTTGTAACACTTTTCCTCGTCCAACCGCCAGCGCCTGAATCCGCGGACCACTGTGTCCGGCTCATCGGCCTTGGAGATGGCTCCCGAAGGACAAACATCGGCGCATATTTTGCATTTTTTACAGAATTCGGCCATGTTGATGCTGATGGGCTGATCGTATTCAAACTCGATGTTGGTCACCACGGCGGCCGGCCGGATATTGAGTCCGGTTTCGGGAGTCATGACCACCCCGGCCCGGCTGTATTCGCCGAGTCCGGCTTTGAGCAGGAAAGGCGCCATCATGATTTCGTAATGAGTGCCCGGAAACATGGCTCTCGCCGGGTAGCCCAGTTCGTGCAGGAACTGTTCCATGAGGCCGGCCGCGCAGCGGGAACGGAAATAGGCGTCAAAAGACGAGGAATAGCCGATAGCGGCATAGGTGTTGTCCCAGTACATGGGCACACCCATCAATATGACGCTCTTCCAATGTGCGGGGACCTTGTCGCCCCATTCGCGTCCGCCATTGGGCATGCCGCGCATTTTGTTTTTGAACATGAAACGCGGATCGAAGTCGGTAATGCCCACCAGGGACATGCCGAACATGTGGGCCACGCGCTTGATCAACTGCGAGGCATGCTTGGGGGATTTGAAGGGCAGAGGCTTATCGCGCCAGATTTTGCGAAAATCCCATTCTTCCGGCGGCACGGGGTTGCCGGTTTCCCTTTCCACATCCGCCGGGTCCTCGGGCACTGTGCTGCCATGACGGTTGTACATGCCGGCGGCCCGGAAAGCCGAGTTGTAAGCATCGGCAATGGCGTAACGCTTATTCTTGCCGTTTTTCCAGGCTTCCGTCCGTTTGACCGCTTTTTCCAGGGAACTCATCATGGTGTCGTAGTCTTCCCTCGGCCGGCTGCGATAATAATCGCCCAGGTCGCCGGGCATCTTTTCCAGTCCCATGCCCGGATTCCATTCTCCACTCTTGATGAGCCTTAAAATTTCACCCCGCCGGTCAAACAGGAATTCTGTCCAGTTGGGGCGCTCCACCGGGCCGACCGGCTCCATCATGGCCGCCGTCTTCACCCGGAAGGGCTTGCGATTGAAGAACATGTCCCCGCCCTGGTACGTCCGGTTGTACCCGGTATAGGCGTCGTCCGAACGGCCGATGGCAAACCCGGCCGCACCAGCCCCGGCCAGGCTGGCCACCACCGCGCCCACGCCGCCGATCTTCAGCAGGCTGCGGCGGGATATCCCTTTTTCCTGGGACGGCGGCTCGGCCTGGGCCGTCCGCGGTCCTCCGGTCATTTCGGAGTCGCTGTCCGCCCCGAGATGGCTGGCGGCATCCGTGAAGTTGGACTTGTCATTGATGATGTCCAAGGCATCTTTTTCTTTTGGCATATTTTCCTCCCAAAACCAGATGCGTCGTTTTTTCTGTTCGTGAGAGTACGAGGCGACGCATCACGCCCCGCTCACAATAACTGCTTATTCACAAACGCCGGTTCGTTTCCCTTATACGGACAAACCGGTTTCAGTCAGATAAAGCGGTGCATTATCCGCTTGCCCGAGGAAAGGCTTCAGGGCGGGTTCGAAATCAGGGAAATGCTCCAGAATCCGTTGACAGTAATACCCTGCTATCCCGGGATTTTCCTCGCTCAATTGCCTGGCCCGGTTGATAAGAAACTCACGGGCGTCAAACTCGATGAAAGCCATGTCCAGATGGCACCGGACGCCTTCTTCCACTTCACCCAGCGCCAGGTGAGCATCGCCTTTGATGCGCAGAGCGGTCAATTCAGGCCCCGTGTCTTCCAACAAAGCTTCGCACTGGCCGACAGCTTCCCTGTAGGCCCCGGTCTTGAGGCAGCAAATGGCCGCTCCCCGCCGCGCCTCGGTGTGGCCGCCGTCCAGGGCCAGAACTTTTTGAAAACTTTCCAACGCCTCGGCATACATGTTCCGGCGCAAGCGGCATTCTCCCAACCAGAATTGAGCCCCCAGGTAATCCGGTTCTATCCGGGTTACGCGCTCAAAAAGCGGACCAGCCAGATCCACTTCTTCCCTCAGGACATGGCAAAGGGCCTTGTTGTACAGGGCTCCGGCATGGTCAGGGACATCGGCCAGCAAATCACCATAACGGTGCATGGCCCGGACCAGATCATTGGCATGCATGTCCAGATTGGCCAGATTGTAGCGGGCGGTCACATTGCCCGGATCAATCTGCAGGGACTGCTCGTAACTATGGCGGGCTTCGGCCACCCGCTCCAATTGCAGCAGTGCCCAGCCCCTTTCGTTCGATAATTTGGCCTTGAATTCAACCGGCAGGCCGGGATAATCCGGACCGGCCAGTATATCTTGCAGATATGCCGCCAAGTCTTCAGGGCGATTGCGGGCTTTGTACTCGCAGATCCTCTTCTCAAAAACTCCCTCCAGCCCTCTTGGCGCCGCCTCCGTCTCCATGGCTTCCTCCTGAAAAATAAGCCGAGCAGTCGTTCAAACAGCCTGCCCGATCTCCTGATGACAGTCAAAATCGGTGCCAGGAGGATAATTTCAATTATTTCAACCACTCCACTTTTTTGCCGCCCCGGAGCCCCCGCCTTATTCGGTAAATTGTTTGACAATTACCTTATTTGGTGATTTTCTGGCCGTATATGACAACGGCTTCGGCCAAAAGACAGGATTTAACTTTGGACCAAAAACATGAAGCATCTTGAATCAACAGAAGATTTTGAATTTTATAAAGAAGTTGTTTCGCACATCACCGCCAGCCTAGACCTTTCGTCTTCAATGGTCGCTCTCTTCGATTACCTCAAGGATTATTTCCCTATAGAGGGTATCTCCCTGCACCAGTTCTGCCGCCGGTTGAGCGCCTTGAAGCTGCTATTTCTGGTGACGGCTCACCGCTTTGATTACGTGGAAAGCATCCTGCACCTTTCCCCGGAAGAATCCCGGCGCATGATCCAGCATGAGAGCAATGAAGACCCGGTCCTGTTTGGGGAAAAGGACGGCGGCTGGCAAGTGACGAGGGCCCACCGCAAGGCTATCTCCCACCTGCTCCCCTAAAAGCCCCCGGCTTACATGATCGGCATCATGCACGCAGGCAAAACCCCGATCGGACATCTCTGCTTTATCGGCAAGAATCACGGCTGTTTCACGGGAGAGCACATCCGTAAAATGCGCCTGCTGCTGGGCCCCTTCACCATGGCCATGGCCAACATGCTCCAGTTCAAGAGGGTGTCCGATTTCCAGCAGAAGCTCTACGCCGAAAAAAGCAGCTTGCAGGAAGAACTCCGCCAACTGCAGGATTCTTCCCTCATCGGCGCCCAGGGCGGGTTGCTGGAGACAATGAAGGTGGTCGAACAGTTGAAAGATCGGGAAACGCCGGTGCTTATCCTCGGTGAAACCGGCACCGGCAAGGAACTGATCGCCGACACGATTCAGAAAATGTCTCCACGGGCGGACAAACCGTTCATCAAAATCAATTGCGGGGCGATTCCGGAAAGTTTGATTGACAGCGAACTCTTCGGATACGAAAAAGGGGCCTTTACCGGGGCCACCAGAAACCACCCCGGAAGATTTGAACAGGCCGACGGCGGCACCCTATTTCTTGACGAAGTGGGGGAACTATCTCCCAGCGCTCAGGTCCATCTCCTGCGGGTCCTGGAAAGCAACGAGGTTGATAAACTGGGCTGCAGCACTCCGGTTTCGGTGGATGTCCGGATCATTGCCGCCACCAACCGCAAAGTCGAAAACATGCTCTCCAGGGGTGCGTTTCGGGAGGACTTGTTTTTCCGGCTTTTTGTTTTTCCGGTTTATGTCCCGCCGCTCAGGGAAAGAACCCAGGATATCCCCGCGCTCATCCACTTCTTTGTTCAGCGCATCTGCGCCAGGTTGAGCATCAGTCCACCACCTGCTCTTCACCCCGACTCCCTGCCCAGGCTCATGGAATATTCCTGGCCGGGCAATGTCCGGGAACTGGAAAACCTGGTGGAACGGGCCGTGATTCTTTCCAAAGGCGAGTACCTGAACCCGGAAAAATATCTGCCCCAGGATCATGGCTGGTATCTCAAGCCGGGGGAACAAAAAGGATACCTGGAAGAGCTCATCGATCAGCAAATAGACGCCAAGTTGAATGGGGACCAGGTACTTGCGGCAGATAAAGGATCGGTTTCAGGAAAAGTGATCCAAGACGGGATTCGTTCTCCTGTGCGGTCGTTGGACGACATTGTCCGGGAAGGCATCGAGGAGGTGCTTGGTTACTGCCGGGGCCGGGTCAATGGGCCTCAAGGCGCGGCCGAACTTCTCAAAGTGAACGCCAGCACCTTGCGGAATAAAATGCGTAAGCTCGGTATCGATCCGGGAGCCTGGCGCTCGTCCAGAAATTAGCCCCGGCTCGGCACCATAAACAGACGAGACACCCTGGTTCCGGAGGCGCCGACAGACATAAAACGACCGGCGAGGTGGTGCTGCGGCAGCGGCTTATCAAGACGTTTCAGATCGATGAGACAACCGGCCTGTTGGCGGCGCAGTATAAGCCCTGACTATTGTACATGCATCCAACCAGGGTTACCTAAACAAACAGCGAAGGGGGAAGCTGGTGTTGGCGCAAAAAAAAATGAGGCTGCAATCTCAGGCCGCCGCAGCAACCTGGACGTTGACCGCCCGGTTATGGAGCTACGGCTCAACCGGGCGCAACACGCCTCATGAATAATTTTTAGCAAGCGGGTGTGAATTGTCAAGCGGTTTCCGGCCTGCGGGCTATGGTGCGCGTTACAGGCTCTCACACGATTTCTCACACAGAAGCAGAAAGGGGTCAGGTCGATGTGACCTAACCCCTTGATTTTCTTGGTGCGCCCGGCAGGATTCGAACCTGCGGCCTACGGATTCGTAGTCCGGCACTCTATCCAGCTGAGCTACGGGCGCAAGCTCATTCCGAAGAATCGGTTAATACCGGAAAAAACATCTTCGGTCAAGACTTTTTTACCAGTCTTGTTTCAAGGTGTCAACAAGACAGACATTTCCCGGCCTCCTCACCTGCTGAACATGATGAAAAAATTAAATAAATATCCATCGGCAATCCGCCGGGCCGCTACTAATCCCGCCGCCTGGGCGCGGATTTCCGGGGTGTGGGTTTTTGGCAGGGGAATTGCTTAAGACTATAGTTGGATAACGATGAACTGCGAGGGATTGGTATGTCCGTGGAAAACACCAGGCCGGTCCGCACGGGACCGGCGGACCGCATAACGAGTTTGCAGGCGAACGAGAGGAAGAGTTCGGCCGGTGAGCCTTTCGGCAGTCTTCTGGCGAAAGCCGATGAAAGCATGAGGACTCTGCCTCCTTCTTCCGAAGCTGCGCAGCGTCAACTGGAAGCAGTTAAATTAATTGCCGAAATGCAGTTGATGCAGCTCAACAACACCCTGCTTCAGGCATTTTCCGGCCAGTCTGATGGGTTGCCCGGGGGGCTGGGCGGCGAGACCGGTTCCACGGGGATGGAAGGCTGGCTGAAGCTGCTGGGGCTGGCTCAGGTGGACCCCGGGCAGTTGGAAGAGCGGGTGAAGGAGCACGCCCGGAGGCCGGAAGAGGCGGGGGGAAAGCCGGAGGGAGCCGAGGCAGGCGGCACCAATAAAGCGTCATGGAATCGGCCGGAATATCGGGATTTTGACGCTGCGATAGAAAACGCGGCTTCTGTTTACGGACTGGATTCGAACTTGGTCAGGGCGGTCATCAAGACCGAGTCGGATTTTGACCCAACGGTGGTTTCCAAGGCCGGGGCCATGGGGCTGATGCAACTCATGCCGGGCACGGCCAGGGATCTGGGGGTCGACGATCCTTTTGATCCTGAAGCCAACATACACGGCGGGGTGAAGTATCTGCGGCAGATGCTGGACCGTTTCGGCGGCGACCTGGACCGGGCCCTGGCGGCTTACAACTGGGGGCCTGGCAATCTGGAGAAGTCTACCGGCTATCTGCCTGAAGAGACAAGAAACTATATTGAGCGGGTCAACCGCCATATGGGCCGTTTCACCGCATCGAGGCAGGCTTGAGGGTTTTCATACGAAAGGAAAGCGGGGTTCGCGCATGGCCCGAAAAAGGAAGTCAGCTCCTCCGGCCGGCGGCCGGGTTGAGAGCGAAAACAGAGCGTCCGAGCGACGGCGGACTGAACGCCGCTGGGTCGAAAGACGCCGCCTGGAAAGACGGCGGGAGGAAAGGCGGACGGTTGAGCGGAGGGGTGGGGCTGTCCCTTCCTGCGGCCTTGAAAGGCCCCAGAGGATAATTTCCCTGGAAGAGTGGGAGAGCCTGAGCAAACGCTTCCGCAATACCCTCGAAAACTGAGGTTTCTGCATTTTCAGCCCGGACTGGTGCATCCGTCTGGCAGGGCTCCAGCCTGAAGATATCCCGGAAAAGCCGCAGATGGACTTCCGGCCGCGACCGGATTGCGCGCCTGGACGCATTACCTCGCCTGACGCCTACACTACTGCCAGAACACATCGAAGAAGCTCAGAACAGCAGCAACCTCACGACCGCCGGTCAGCCGGAGCGCGGCCAGTCCGGGGCCTGCGGACCTGGCTACCCTCGTCCGAATTCCCCATAACAGCACCCTCAATTTGGTTGACAATTGTAACGAGTAAGATTAATTATTTAAGTTTGCATTTCCAGATAAAAACCGGTCTTGGGCCGGTTTTGGGGTAGCGTGGTAAAGTGAGTATCAAGTCGATTAGAGGTTTCAAGGACATTCTGCCCGAGGAGACCGGCTGGTGGCAGAAGGTGGAAGCCACGGCTTCCAGGGTCGCCCGCAACTTCGGTTTTGCCGAGTTCCGCATACCGGTGCTGGAGCGGACCGAGCTGTTCGCCCGTTCCATCGGCGCGGATACGGACATCGTCGAGAAGGAGATGTTTTCCTTCGCCGACCGGCATGACGAATCCATGACCATGCGGCCCGAGGCCACGGCCGGTATTGTCCGGGCCCTGATAGAACACAACCTGGCCGCCGACGGGCGTCCTTTGAAATATTTTTTCATCGGCCCCATGTTCAGGTACGAGAGGCCTCAGAAAGGCCGCCAGCGCCAGTTTCACCAACTGGACGTGGAGGCTTTCAACGTGGCTTCGCCGCACATGGATGCCGAGATAGTCACCCTGCTCGACCATTTTCTGGCCGAATTGGGGCTGTCCGACGTGACCATGAATATCAACAGCCTGGGCTGCCGCGAATGCCGCCCCGGTTTCAAGTCTCGGCTGCAGGAATTTTTGAGGGACCAGAAGGAAGAGCTTTGCGCCGACTGCCAGCGCCGCCTGGAGACGAACCCGCTCCGGGTGCTGGACTGCAAGGTTCCCCGGTGCAGCGAACTGGTTCAGGACGCGCCGTCCATCCTGGATTCCCTTTGCGGCGAATGCCGGGATCATTTCGGCGTGGTTCAGGACGATCTCAGGCGCACCGGTGTGAATTTCATCGTCAATCCGAAACTGGTCCGCGGCCTGGATTACTATTCCCGGACGACCTTCGAGGCTCAGACGGGCGATCTGGGCGCTCAGAACGCGGTGGCCGGAGGCGGGCGTTACGACGAACTGGTCAGGAGCCTCGGGGGCGGCGATGTGCCTGGCATCGGCTTTGCCGTCGGCCTGGAAAGGCTCATCATGCTGCTCTCCGCCAAATTTGAAGCGGAACCGGCCAGGCCTGACCTTTACGTGGCCGCGCTTGATGACGATTCGGTCACGGCCTGTTTCGGCCTGGTTCAGCAGTTGAGGCGGAACGGATTGTGGGTTGAAGCCGATTATTCGTCCGGGAGCCTGAAAAGCCGTATGAGGCGGGCGGACAAACTGGGCGCGGGCGCGACCTTGATCGTGGGTCCGGACGAGCTGGCCCGGAAGCAAGTCGTGATCAGGTTTATGGACAAGGGTGAACAGGCTGAAGTTTCTTTTGAAAAAATTGATGACCTGGCGGCGTCGTTGGCCGCGAGGCTGAGCGAGGAGTAGTCAGTTGATCGAATCATTGGGAGACCTCAAACGGACTCATTATTGCGGGGACCTGAGTGAAGAGAACATGGGCGCGGAAGTTGTGCTCATGGGTTGGGTGCAACGCCGGCGCGACCACGGCGGCCTGGTTTTTATCGACCTGCGCGACAGGACCGGTTTGATACAGGTGGTTTTCAATCCCCAGGAGGACCCTGAAACCCACGAGCGTTCCCACGCGGTCCGGAGCGAATACGTCCTGGCCGTGAAGGGCAGGGTCCGCGAGCGTCCCGAGGATATGATCAACCCCAATATCCATACCGGCCGTATAGAGGTCTTCATCAATCACCTGCGTGTGCTCAATACGGCCAATACTCCGCCCTTCATGATCGAGGATCGCATAGACGTTTCCGAGGCGGTGCGTCTGAAATACCGTTATCTGGATCTGAGGCGGCCCAGCATTTTTCAGAATTTCGCCCTGCGGCACAAGACGGCTCAACTGACCAGGGAATTTTTCAACAACGAAGGCTTTCTGGAGGTGGAGACGCCGGTCCTGACCCGTTCGACGCCGGAGGGTGCCCGCGACTACCTGGTGCCATCCAGGGTCAATCAGGGCCAGTTTTACGCCTTGCCCCAGTCTCCCCAGCTTTTCAAGCAGTTGCTGATGGTTTCCGGCTTCGACCGGTACTATCAGATAGTCAGGTGTTTCCGGGATGAGGACCTGCGGGCCGACCGGCAGCCGGAATTCACCCAGATAGACCTGGAGATGTCTTTCATCAGCGAGGAAGACATCATGACGCTGATGGAAGCCCTGATGGCCAAGATCTTCAAGGAGATCCTCGGCCGGGAGGTGAGCCGCCCGATTCCGCGGCTGACCTACCAGGAGTCCATGGAGCGTTTCGGCGTGGACAGGCCGGACATGCGCTTCGGCATGGAACTGGTCGATGTCACGGACATCGTGTCCAAGGCCGATTTCAAGTTGTTTTCGGAAGTGGCCGCTTCCGGCGGGGTGGTCAATGCCATCAACGCCAAGGGTTGCAGCGATTTCAGCCGCAAACATCTGGACGACCTCATCGATTATGTCAAGATATACGGCGCCAAGGGGCTGGCCTGGATCAAAGTGAATCCGGACGGCTGGCAGTCGCCCATAGCCAAGTTCTTTTCCGATGAGGAGAAGGCCCGTTTGACCGAGGTGCTGAACGCCGAGCCCGGCGACCTGCTTTTCTTCAGCGCGGATCAGCGCAAAGTGGTCTGGGAAGTTCTGGGGCAGTTGCGGCTGAAAGTGGGCCGCGACCTGGGGCTGGCCCGGAGTGACGATTTCAAATTCGTCTGGGTGACTCATTTCCCGATGTTCGAGTACAGCGCCGAGGAGAAACGCCTCACCGCCATGCACCATCCCTTCACCGCTCCGCTGGAGGAAGACCTGGACAAGCTGGAGACCGACCCGGAAAGCATGCGCGCGCGCGCTTACGACCTGGTGCTCAACGGCAACGAAATCGGCGGCGGCAGCATTCGTATGCACCGTCCGGATGTTCAGGAGAGAGTCTTCCGTGCCCTGAATTTCACCGACGAGGAAGTGGCCGAGAAGTTCGGTTTTCTGGTCGAGGCGTTGACCTTCGGCGCGCCTCCCCACGGCGGCCTGGCTTTCGGTTTCGACCGTCTCGTTATGTTGCTGGCCGGCTGCACCAGCATCCGGGATGTCATTGCTTTCCCGAAGACGCAGAAGGCCACCTGTCTGATGACCGGGGCGCCCAACCGGGTGGACCGACAGCAGTTGCTGGAACTCGGTCTGCGGGTGGAAGTTCAGCAGAAGAAAGCCGACTGACCGTTCGAGGCTGGCCGGGGAGAATTTTAATCCGGCGGCCGCCCCGGACGGAGAGGAAAAGAATTACGGCGCGGGCCAGCCTCGGGAGATTATGATTTCCCGAGGCGGCCGCGAAGGCATATCCGGCCGCCAGACCGATTATTCCTGTGACATTATGAGCCTTGAAGATATATACAAGGGTACTTGTTATGGTACCCTATTTTAGAAAGGAGTATTTGAGATGACCCGCTGGAGTAAGGAGCGTCGCGTGCTTGAGCACGAGAGAAGCAACCGGATGAGGTTCCAGTTGATTGATGCTCCGGAACCCGATCTGATGAGGGATATTTTTCCTTACACCGAGGTCTGCCGAGTGGTTTTCGACCATCATCAGTCGACCATAGACCCGGCCAAAAATTTTTATATAACGGACACTACTTTTCGCGACGGCCAGCAGGCCCGACCTCCGTATACAGTCCAGCAGATTGTGGATATATATAAGATACTGAACCGGATGAGCGGTCCCCGCGGGGTCATACGCCAGAGCGAATTTTTCCTGTACAGCGAGCGTGACCGGGAGGCCGTGGATAAGTGCCGCGCCCTGGGGTTCCAATACCCCGAGATCACCGGATGGATCAGGGCTGTGGCCGATGACCTGAAGCTGGTCAAGGAGATGGGGCTTCCCGAGACCGGGATTCTGACTTCTGTTTCCGATTATCATATCTATCTGAAACTGGGCCTGACCAGGACTCAGGCCCGGGACAAGTATCTGGCCATTGTCAAGGCGGCCCTGGACCTGGGCGTCATTCCCCGGTGCCACTTCGAGGATGTGACCAGGGCGGACACCTACGGTTTCGTGGTGCCGTTCGCTCAGGACCTCAAGGAGCTGTCCGATCAGTACGGCGTCAAGGTCAAAATACGCCTCTGCGACACCATGGGGCTGGGGGTGACTTACCCCGGAGCGGCTCTGCCGAGGTCCGTGCCCAAACTGGTCCGCGCTTTGATCGACGACGCCGGTTTCTCCGGGGAGGACCTGGAGTGGCACGGCCACAATGATTTCCACAAGGGGCTTATCAATGCGACCACGGCCTGGCTGTACGGCCTGGCTTCCGTCAACGGGACCCTGCTGGGTTTCGGTGAACGGACCGGCAATACGCCCATAGAAGGCTTGGTCATGGAATATATCGGCCTGCGTGGCGAAACCAGCGAGATGGACACGCGGGCGATAACCCAGATGGCCCATTATTTCGAGAAGGAAATCGGGTACCGCATACCGGCGAATTTTCCCTTTGTCGGCCAGGACTTCAACGCCACTTCAGCCGGTGTCCATGTCGACGGCTTGATGAAGAACGAAGAGATTTACAATATTTTCGACACCGCCGCCATTCTGGACCGGCCGGTGAGCATTATCATCACCGACAAGTCCGGCGCGGCGGCGGTGGTGCATTGGGTCAATCAGAAGCTGGGTCTGAGCGGGGATGCGGCCGTGGACAAGAAGCATCCCGGCATCGTCAAGATGGCCAAGGCCATCGCCCGGGAGTACGAGCATGGCCGTATCACTTCCATGTCCAACAAGGAGATGGAGAAGCTGGCCAGGGCCTACCTGCCTCACCTCTTCCAGTCGGAATTCGACCGCCTCAAGGCCAGGGCCAAGAACCTGGCTTACAGCCTGTTGGAAGAGTTTATAGAGCACCCCGAGCTGAAGACTATGAACCCGGAGAAGATGGAACCGGCCATGCAGGAGCTTCTGAACGCGAATCCGTTCGTCCAGTTCCTGTATGTCACGGACGCCAATGGTTACAAGATAACCAAGAACATCACCCACGTGACCGACCGGGCCAAGTTCGAAGGCATGATGCTGGGGCACAACATGTCGGACCGTGTCTGGTTCGTGGAGCCCATGCGGGACGGCAAAATCCATGTAACCGACTTCTACACCTCCCGTTTCACCGGGGCTTTGTGCATTACGGTTTCCGGCCCCATCCGCAACAAGGACGAAGAGATCATCGGAGTCATCGGGTTGGATATGCGCTTTGAAGACCTGGCCCGCATGGAAGACGAGGAGAGCGCCAAGTAGGCGTATCCGGTTTTATTGCAGGTTTATTCAGCGGCCGGTCCGGTTATTCGGGCCGGCCGTTTTTTCTGTTTTCTGCTTGAGCGGTTGTACTTCCTCCCCGGTCTTGCATTGGCGGCGGCGATGGTTTACAAATTAATAAACCACAAAGCATTCCCTTTCCCAAAATCGGCCAAGACGGCAAGGAGGGTAATTCCATGAGCAACACGCCTCAACACTGCCCCGGATTCGAACAATTCAAGAACCTTAAATCCTTTGTCTGCAACTGCCCCAAGTGTGGCGAGGAGAAGGAGATTTTTTCCGACGAATTCGACAAGAACCACAAATGCGCCAAGTGCGGCGAACCGATTGATTTCACGCAATGCAAGTTTGAAGGCGGGCTCTGAGCGCCCGTTTTCAGGACCGGCCACAAAAAAACCGGGATATCCCGGTTTTTTTGTCGATGAGTCAAGTTTGGAAAAAATTCAGTGCTGCTCAATCGGCAATGGATCGGCGGTCCCGAGGGGCGCGGTTTCCAGGCCGTGAGCCTCCATCATCTCGCAGACCCGGTCAAGTATCCTGTCTATATCGGCCTGCTCGCTTTCGGACAAAGAACCCAGACGTCCGGCGAACTTGTCCTGCAGGGGATGGGGCAGGGATTCCGTGACCGCCCGTCCCTGGGTTGTCAGACTGACTGTCACCCTGCGGCGGTCCGCTTCTTTTCTTTCCCTGATGACCAACCCTCGGGATTCGAGACGGTCGACGATTCCGGTAACTGTGGCTTGGCTCAAAAAGACCATGCGGGCCAGAGAGCTGGGGGTGCAGGGGCCGCCGTACAGCAACTGACGCAGGCAGACCACCTGGGGGACGGTCAGATTGAATCGGCTGGTCAGGTCCCGGCTGTGCACATCTATGGCCCGGGCGATACGGCGCAGGGATCGGAATATGTTTTCGGCGTGCGGTCCGGCTGGAGCCAGAAAGTTGACGGCATCGCTGGTGGACGGCATTTCGGCCGTTTTTCTTTTCATAAAATGGTTACGCTCCATAAGGTTGTATCCAAAAAATCTTTGAGCACGATGTATCTTGAAAAAACTAAGGTGTCAAGAAAGGATTTTTACTTGATCCCGTCCACTTGCCCCCGCCCCTGAGGCCTTGTCCGGGCAAGGCCGCGAGGCGGCGGGCGGTAACTGTGTTTGCAGCGAAAGAGAGCGTTCGGCCGGGAGGAAGAACCGGGCTGTCAATATCACTTGTCGTGCGGGTAGAGGACGGCCAGAATTCTGGCCTGAGGGCTGTCCAGACAACGGACCATGTGAGGTATTTTGGAATCGTAATAGATGGAATCGCCGGGAAAGAGAACGAGCCTGTCTTCGCCCAGAATGACTTCCATGCGCCCATTGAGGACGTAGATGAACTCCTGTCCCTCGTGGCTGGAGAGAGTTTCTTCCTCCGACGGTTCAAGGGTGACCAGGAACGGCTCCATGGAGCGATCGGCTTTGCCCGGAGCCAGCGTATGGTAGGTGTAGCCGTATTTCTGGTCGTCGGATGCGGCCCGCCGGGCGATTTGGGTGCCCTGATGGCTGCGGACCATGGCATAGGGCTTGTTTTCGCCGCCGGACAGGAAAAATCCCATGTTCATGTCCAGAGCCTTGCCCAGCTTGATGAGGGTCCCCAAGGGCGGGAAAACCTCGTTGGACTCTATGCGCCCGATGTAATCGGGGGCAAAGCCCGTGCGGGAGGCTACGTCGGCGAGGGTCAGGCCTTTTTCCTCGCGGATGAGTCTGACCCTTTCGCCAACGGAGGACATGTCTTCGGGTTCCGTTTCGCCTCCGGCGACCAGGGAAATGTCATCAAGAAATTCTTCTTCCCTTTTGACCCGATGTTTCAGGCGGTCGACACCTTCCAAGAAGTCATCATATACTTTTTTGTCGGCTCCTTCGGTCATGGCGTCACCTCTTTGTTTTTACTTGCCGTTGCGGACGAATTCCGCCCCCCTTTCCAAGGCCCGGATGTTTACCGGGATCATCTTGTGGGAGCGCTCCGGCAGTGTTTCCTTCATGGCCTGGCTGATGGAGTCCAGGGTGACCACGCCGGTCTTTTCGGCCAGCGCGCCCAGAACGACCATGTTGGCCAGCCGGTCGTTACCTGCTTCCTTGGCCAGCTCTATGGTTGGCAAAAGAAAAACTTCGGGGCCATTGAGCTTGACGTCCTCGGCTTCGATCAGGGAAGAGTTGACAATGACCAAGCCGTCTTTCCTGGTCAGCGGACCGAACTTGACCAGGGAGGGTTTGTTCATGACCACGGAGCAGTTGGGTGAATTGATAATGGGCGAGCCTATGTCATCATCGGAGATGACGACGGTACAGTTGGCCGTGCCTCCCCGCATTTCCACGCCGTACACCGGCATGTAAGTGACTTTATGGCCTTCGATTATGGCGGCATAGGCCAGCAGGTTGCCGATGAACAGGACCCCCTGGCCGCCGAATCCGGAGATGATCACATCGAAATACAAGGTACCGCTCCTTATTGCCGTTCGGTCTTTTCAGCCAGCCGGTCTTTGTAGGTCCCGAGAGGGAAGAAGGGGATCATTTCCTCGGCCAGCCTCTTGTTGGCGGCCTCTGGAGTCATCTTCCAGTTGGTCGGGCATGAGGAGAGGACTTCCACGAAGCCGAGCCCTTCATGCTGCAATTGGGCTTCGAAGGCCCGCTTCATGGCCTTTTTGGCCTGCATGAGGTTTTTGGGCGTATCCACGGCCACGCGGGCCGAGTAGGCCGTGCCTTCGAGCTGGGCCAGCAGTTCGGCCATGCGGATGGGGTGCCCGGCCAGACTGGTGTCCCGGCCGTAAGGCGAGGTGGTCGTCTTCTGTCCGGCCATGGTCGTCGGGGCCATCTGGCCGCCGGTCATGCCGAAGACCGTGTTGTTGACAAAGATGACGGTCAGCTGGTCGCCACGGTTGGCGGCGTGTATGATTTCGGCCGTGCCGATGGCCGCCAGGTCGCCGTCGCCCTGGTAGGTGAAGACAAAGTTGTCCGGACGGGCCCGTTTGACGCCGGAGGCCACAGCGGAAGCCCGGCCGTGGGGCGATTCGAGCACGTCTACATCGAAGTAGTCGTACAGGAAGACGGAGCATCCCACGGAGGCCACGCCGATGGTGTCCTCGCGCAGTTTGAACTCGTCCAGGGCTTCGCCCACCAGGCGATGAATGACGCCATGGTGGCAGCCTGCGCAAAAATGAAAGGGAACGTCCTTGAGCGATTCCGGTCTTTTGAAGACTTGTTGCATCTTGAACCTCTGCCGGGTCTGCCCGGCCTTATTTTTGTCCCTGCTTCCCGGGATAGACCTTCTTTATTTCCTTGAGCAATTCATCGGGGGCGGGGATGTAGCCCGGCGGAACCCCGAAGAAATGAACGTCGGTGTTGGGTTTGACCGCCAACTTGACGTCTTCGACCATCTGCCCGGTGTTGAGTTCCATGACCATGAAGCGTTTCTTGGGGCCGGAGGCCTTGTTGATAGCTTCGGAAGGGAAGGGGAAGAGGGTGATGGGCCGGATAAGGCCGACTTTCATGCCTTCTTCCCTGGCCATGGCCACGGTTGTTTTGAGCACGCGGGCCATTGAGCCGAAGGCCACCAGGACCATTTTGGCGTCTTCCACGGCCACTTCCTGGACGCGGACTTCCTTGTCCATGCTCTTGTATTTTTTATCGAGACGCCAGCAGTGCTTGGTCAGCTCTCCGTCACTCAGATACAGGCTTTTGAGGAGTTGAGTCGGACGGCCCTTGGCCCCGGTCAAGGCCCAGGTTTTTGCCGGGACTTTGCGCTTGTAAGGCACGGGATCCAGGGATTCTTTCATGTTGCCCAGAATGGCGTCACCCAGAAGCATGGCCGGATTACGGTACTTGTCGGCCAGGTCGAAGGCCAGCATGGTCAGTTCGTAGCATTCCTGAATGGAGTCGGGGGCCAGGACAATGAGGCGGTAGTCGCCGTGCCCGCCGCCCTTGGTGGCCTGAAAATAGTCGCCCTGGGAAGGGTGAATGCCGCCCAGTCCGGGTCCGCTGCGGCTCATGTTGACCACCAGCCCCGGAATCTGGCTCCCGGCCATGTAGCTGAGGCCTTCCTGCATCAGAGAGATGCCGGGGGACGAAGAGGAGGTCATGGCCCTTGCGCCGGTGGCGGCGGCTCCAAGAAGCATGTTGATGGAGGCTATTTCGCTTTCGGCTTGCAGGAAAGATCCACCGGCTTCGGCCATATGGGCCGACATGTATTCCGGGATGTCGTTCTGGGGGGTTATGGGGTAACCGAAATAATAACGGCAACCGGCCTCAATAGCACCCATGGCGACGGCCTCGTTGCCTTTGACCAGAAGCATTTTTCTTTTGGATTTGGCCATGATTGCGTTACTTCCAAACTTCTATGACCACGTCCGGGCACATTTCTGCGCAGATGGCGCAGCCGTTGCACTTTTCCGGCGCGGTCAGTTCGGCCACTGGGTAGCCCTGATTGTTGAGTCTGTCGCTAATGGCGATCAGTTTGCGGGGACAGGCGTGCACGCAGATGCCGCAACCCTTGCACCGCTCTTCGGTGAAGACCAACTTGGCTTTGAGCTTTTCCGCTGGAACGGACACGTTGTTAACTCCCTGATTTTGTCACGGCCTGGTCCACTCCGGCCATGTCCTGGACATTGATGATGTTGACGGATACTCCCGCCGGCACGGTCTTTTTGACCAGCCCGGCCAGAACCTTTTTCGGCCCGACTTCCACGAAATCGGTCACCCCTTCGGCCAGCATCTTTTCGATGATCTCAGCCCAGCGAACCGGAGAGGTTATCTGGCTGGCCATGGTGGATCTGATCCGGCCGGGGTCGCTTTCCAGCTCCGCCGTCACATTGAGGACAATGCCGCTGGCCGGGCTATGGAATTCGATTTCCTTGAGGCGGGCGGCGAAATCACGGCCGGCATCCTCCATGAGGGGGCTGTGCCAGGCGCCGGAAACCGGGAGCGGTATGGTTTTGGCGCCCATGGCCTTGGCCTGTTCCGCCGCTTCGGCCACGGCGTCCGTCTCGCCGGTGATGATAAGCTGCTGAGGGCTGTTGTGATTGGCCACGACCACCACGCCTCTGGCGGCGGCCCTGCCTGCGGCCTGTTCCACTTCGGCCCGGGAAAGGCCCATGACCGCGGTCATGGCTCCGGGACGCCGGTCCGCGTCCCTCTGCATCAGTTCGCCTCTGGCGTTGACCAGCTTTAGTGCGTCCGCCGTGGAGATCACTCCGGCGGCGGCCAGGGCCGAGTATTCGCCGACCGAATGGCCTGCGGTAAAATCCGGCTTCAGGCCCCGCTCAAGCAGAGCCCTGAAGCAGACAAGGTTGACGGCGGTAACGGCCGGCTGAAGGTTGACCGTCTGGGTCAGGTCTTCCATGGGGCCGTCGAAACAGAGTCTGGTGACAGGTTTGCCGGTTACTTCATCGGCCAGGGCGAATATTTCCCGCGCCCACGGATAGGCATCGTGGAAATCCTTGCCCATGCCGACAAACTGAGAACCTTGACCTGGAAAAAGAAAGGCCGTCTTGGCCATAGGAGGGGACACCTCTTATCACGCAAATTAAAGGCCGGGCCAACTCCGCCCGACGCTTGAATATTTAATATAATTGGCTGGAGAGTAGGTGTCAAGTGGCGACGGCCGCGTGGGCCGCCGTCACCGGACTTGCAGGCAAAAACACTTTTTCAGGCGAAGATATCCGCCGGTGCGTAAGGGTGAGTGCCCTCAATGACCGGAATGCCGGCCTTGGCCTTGATCTTTTTGATAATGGTCTCCGCGTAAGGGCAGTGATCCTTGAGACACGGCCCGATGTGGATGGCCGTCGGCTTTTCACCCAGGGGCAGGTTCCACATCTTTATCTGGGCCAGCCGGGTGACTATGGTCGCGCCGGGGCAGTCTCCGCAATTGAGCAGACCGATGACTTCAGCCTCGCCTTTTTCATAACGGGCGAATTCGCCTTCCCGGCGGTTGAAGCCGACAAGACACCTCGAACAACCGATGCAGACGTCGTCCATGGCGCGCTTACAACCGATAATCAGTATTTTTTCCATTCCCTTGTCCCTTTCGCTGTTCAGTCCGCCGCTATCCGGCGGCTTCGGGGGCCGACTGTATTTAAGATGTCGATTAACTTAATTTACTTAAACAAATCCGGATATGTAAAGAAAAAAGTGCCGGATAATCGTCCTGCGGCCGCTCGGGCGGAGATCATGGCGCTGATTCCACAGTCAGGATATCTTCCCGTTCGCCGCTTCTGACCATTATGGTGGTCGGAGTAACCATGAGGACCCGGCGCATCTGCCCGGCCAATGATTCAAGGTTGCCGGGTTCCGGAGCCTGGAGGCCCAGGAAAACCAGGTCGCTTTCCCGGCTGGTGTTTTCGAGAACGTCGGTGAACGGCTGTTCCCGGTCTTCATGCACCAAGACCACGGCTTCCGCGTCAACGCGGACGTTTTTCAGAAAAGCGGCAATGCTTTCCCGCGCCCCCTGGCGGGCCTCTTCGCTGGCCACCAGGCGCAGGACTCGGATTTCGGCGTCTTCCCAGGCCGGACTGCTTCTGATGATGTGGGCCAATAGGAGCATCAGTTCGGCGTTGCGGTCGCGGCCCCTCCACCAGCAGTCTATGCGCTTGCGCCTGCCGAAACTGCATTCCGGTTCGAATTTGAGGAAGAGGGTGGATTTACCCAGGGCCATGAGACGGTGGGCGATAAGCAGTTGCGCGGGGTTGTCTTCCGGCTGGGAACTCCAGCCCAGCAGGGCTGTATTGGGTTCCAGCCCGGCGATGCCGTGCATCTGCATGGTGTCGAATATGCCGGAGTACATGTCTTCCACAATGCTGCATTCGGCGAAGGCGGCCACGCCGTGTTCGTCGATGAACTTCTGGAGATGCTTGGCCGAAGTCGAACGCAGGCCCTTGGCGGCCAGTTCATCCACATCCCCGACCAGGAGGTGGTAGAAGGAAAGTATGCCGTGTCCGTGGATCAGCCAGGTACCCATCTCCATGAGCTGTTCCCGGTTATGGACGATGCTGGTGAAGACGACGATATTGGGACGCCAGTTTTTGACATGACGGGGGAAGGCTTCCAGGCGGACCAGTCCGAACCTGGCGATGGCGAACCAGAATCCGCTGCGTATGTCGCCCCAGCTCTGCTGAAGGGCGCGCCTTTCCAGCAGGGCGAAGACGCCGTAGCTGACGATGATTGCCGCCACGGTGGCCGGGGTGTTGATAAGAAACATGGCTCCATAGCAGCCGACCGCTCCGAGCAGGGAGACAATCCCCGGGACTTTGAATCCTGGCCTGAAGCTGGGATTGCCGACCAGGCGCTCCAGCCCGGCCATCAGGTTGACCATGCCGTAGGTATTGAGAAAGAACATGGTTATGATGGGGGCGACGAAATCCAGGTTGCCCATCCAGATGACGCATACGGCGATGGCTGTGGTCAGAATGACGGCCAGCCTCGGTTCGGTGGGGCTGCCCATCCGGGAGCCTAGAACATGCGGCACCGCCCGGTCGAAGGCCAGGGCCTGGAGGGTCCGCGGGGCGGCTAGAATGCTGCCCAGGGCGGAAGAGAGGGTGGAGGCCCAGACTCCCAGCAGAATAAGGGTCGGCCAGCGGGCGATTTTCTGCATTATCATGTTTTCGCCCAGCAGTTCGGCGGTGGTGGCGTGGGTGGAGAGCCAGACTGCGGCGGCCAGATAGATTATACCCGTTATAGTGATAGCGGAGATAGTGCCCCTAGGTATGCTGCGTCCCGGATCCTTGAGGTCCCCCGACATGCTGACCCCGACCATTATGCCGGTGACAGCCGGGAAGAAGATGGCGAAGACGTGCCAGAAGGCGGCGTCGGCCTCGGGAGGGGCCAAGAGGGTAGGAGTCACCCAGGCGCCCCAGCTTCCGGTGAAGAACGACGTCAGGGCCAGCCCCAGGAGGAGCAGGATGACATACTGGATTTTTATGGCGAAATCCGCTCCCACGTAAGCCAGATACCCGAAAAGCAAGGCGATGAGCGTGGAGAGCAGGCGCGGCTCCAGAGCGGGAAAGGTGGAGGTCAGGGCTTCGGTGAAGCCGATGATGTAAAAGGCCACGGATACGGCCTGAGACATGTACAAGGGGATGCCGATGGCCCCGCCTATTTCCAGGCCCAGGGTCCTGGCGATCATGTAATAGGCCCCGCCGGTCCGGACATGCATGTTGGTGGCTATGGAAGAAATGGACAGGCCGGTGATGAAGGAAATGGTATTGGCCAGGGCGATGATGAAGAGCGCGCCGACCAGGCCTGTCTGACCGACCACCCAACCTATGCGCAGAAAGAGAATTATGCCGAGTATGGTCAGCACGGCCGGGGTAAAAACACCGCCGAAAGTGCCGAAGCGGCCCTTGACAGTTTCCTGTCCGTTGGAGAGGTCCTGAGCTTTCATGCCCTGAGCATCCTTGGTGGATAAATTGTTAAAAAGGTGGTCAGGCTGTTGAAAAACCTCTGTGTTGTCTTTATCAACCTGACCTGTACCCCCAAAACGCCGATTTTCCGGTCTCCTCTTTTCTTAGGCGAACATGGACGTTCGCCCCCCGGCAAACGGCACGGATGCCCGTTCGACGGGTTAAAAAAGGCCGGGGGTTCCAAGGGGACGCGGCCGCTTGGGCGTCCCCTTGGTCTGGCAGGCTTTCGCCTGCACCCGGCTCCGGAGGCTGACGCCTCCGGTTTTATATTCCGTCTTTACGCGGGGGCAGCGACCAGCGGGAGCGCTGGGGGCGGCCAGCCCCCAGAGTTGGTCCAGGCGACAGCCTGGGGTGAAGCACCCCGCCTGTATAGTTGCTTTCGGAGCCTTCTTCTCTTTCAACGGCCTTTGGGGGACTTTGTCAACAAGCTCGGTACGGTTTGTTTCATGGATTATCACCCAATTTCGGCCGTGGTCAAGAGCAGACGGGAAAGCGGGAAAGATTGCGGGGCAGTCGAGGGACAAAAAGTATCCGGCTGCGCAGCAGCACTCCGGAGATGACCTTGGCGATTATTCTGTTATAATGAATCGGTGCGCGACACACATAATCGGCCGGACGCCGGCGGAGACAGGGAAGGCGGCGGAGGCCAAGAGGTGACTTCCATGAGGTACGAAGACAAACTGGTCCCTGTTGAAGCGGCATTGGCTTCCGTAAAGAAGGGCAGCCGGATATTCATCGGTTCCGGCTGCGGCGAGCCTCAGTACCTGGTCGAAAAGCTTGGCCAGATGGCGGACAAGCTTTTTGATGTCGAGATCATACAGGTTTTGTCCGTCCGCGGGCGGGGGCTGGGCGCCATTGATAAGCCGGAGCAGCATTTTTCGGTAAAGACTTTTTTCGTCGCCGGCAGCGAGGCCCGGGAAGCGGTCTGGGAGGGAAGGGCGCAGTACACGCCCATTTTCATGTCCCAGGTGCCCCGCCTGTTCACCGACGGGCTGCTGGAGCTTGACTGCGCTTTCGTCCAGGTGTCCCCACCCAATGCCCACGGTTATATGAGCCTCGGCATAGCCGTGGATGTGGCCAAGGAGGCGGTAGCCTCGGCCGATCTGGTTATAGCTCAGGTGAACCCGGCCATGCCGGTCACTCTGGGCGACAGCTTCATTCATATCACCGAAGTCCATGCCGTGGTCGAACGGGAAGAGCCTTTGCTGGAAGTGACGGATCCGGTCCTTAACGAGACCCATCACGTCATCGGCGACAATGTGGCCCGCCTGGTTGAAGACGGTTCGACCATCCATGTCGGCCTGGGCAAACTGTGCAAGGCCAGCCTTCTGGCCATGGTGGACAAGAAGGATCTGGGCGTCCACACGGACATGCTGACGGACACGCACCTGGAACTTATCCGCCGGGGCGTCATAACCAACCGCAAAAAAGAGATAAACCGCAACCGGATAATCGCCTCATACTGCCTGGGCAGCCGGGAACTCTACGATTTTGTGCACATGAATCCGTTTGTCGAATTCCACCCCATCGCGTACACCAACGATCCGTTTCTGATGGGACAGCACGAGCGGATGACGACCATCCACGAGGCCATGGAAGTGGACCTGACCGGTCTGGTCTGCGCCTCCAGCCATGAAAACAGGGTTTATTCCGGCGTGGGGGGCATGGTTGATTTCATGCGCGGGGCCTACAGAGCCAAGAAAGGCCGGTTCATCATCGCCCTCAATGCCACCACCGACGATGGGCGCCTGTCCAGGATCGTGCCGAACATTTCCCCCGGTTCCGGGATAGTGGCCAGCCGGGCCGCGGCTCAGTACATCGTCACGGAGTTCGGTTCGGTCAATCTGCAGGGCAAGTCCATGCACGACCGGGCGGTGGCCATGATCGAAATCGCCCATCCCAAGTTCAGGGAAGAGCTGTACAACCGGGCGCTGGACTCCGGCCTGCTTTCCCATGGCGATTCCATCACCATGTTCCGCCCGGTGGTTTATCCTCAAAATCTGGAGAAGAAGGTGGAAACCGACGGCGAGACCCTGGTCTTCCGCCCGGCCAAGGCCAAGGACCTGCGGATTATCCAGGAGTTCTTCTACGGTCTGGACGACCGCGATGTCCACTACCGCTTCCTGCGGACAATGAAGGCTTTTCCCCAGGACAAGATGGCGGCCATGGCCAACATCGACTACCATACCCGCATGACCGTGCTGGTGCTCAAAGGCGAACTCGGGTTTGAGCGGGTCGTGGCCATCGGCCGGTACATGGCCGCCGAAGCCGAGAAGTCGGGCATGGTGGAAGTGGATGTGGCCGTGGACAAGGACTACCGCCGCCGGGGAGTGGGCAAGGCCCTGATGCAGTACGTCTTTGAAATAGCCCGCGACAAGGGTTTCAAGGGCGTGGTGGCCTATGTGGCCCATGACAACCCCAAGACCCTGAACATGGTCAAGAACATGGGGTACAAGGCCAAGGCCACCCTGAACCTGGGCGTTTTCGAGATAGAGATACTTTTTGAGAATCAGGTTGATGAGCCGACCATGGAAATTGTCTATCCGGGCAAGCCGTGACCTGTTTCGCTTAAGCCTGAAGCGGAAAGCAGATGAGTTCGAACGAGAAGACTGTTGAATCGCCCTGCAACGGCGAGTGCCTGATAGATCTGGACACGGGCTATTGCGAAGGCTGTATGCGGACTATGAAGGAAATCCGCCGCTGGACCTATTTTTCGGACGAGGAGCGTCGGGAGGTTCTGGAAAAGGTCCGGCTTAGGCGGAGCGGGGTTTACGACGAACCGGAAGACTGAACCCCCGGCCTGTCGCCTGGACCCGCTCTGGGGGCTGGCGGGTCAGACAGGGAATATTTCCGGGGAAAGGCCATTCCTTATATGTTGACCGCCGGCAGCGGCCCAAGGTATGTTCTGGCCAGGCGTCCGAAAGATGGAAAATCGCTCTGGCCATCTGGACTCCCGGCTTCGGCTGGCAGCCCTATGGGGGAGGTGAGCGTCCCCCCGAACGCCTTTTGCTCGCCCTTAGCCTGCCGGGATTCGCGGCTTACGGCACAATAAACCCCGCTGCTTTCGGCGGGGTTTGAGCTTGTTGACAAAGTCCCCCTAAGGCCGTTGAAAGAGAAGAAGGCTCCGAAAGCAACTATACAGGCGGGTTGCTTCGCCCCTGCCGCGAACGGCGGCGACTTCGGACAGTTTTTCCCGCCCAGACCAAGGGGACGCCCAAGCGGCCGCGTCCCCTTGGAACCCCCGGCCTTTTTTAACCCGTCGAACGGGCATCCATGCCCTTCGCCGGGGGGCGAACGTCCATGTTCGCCTAAGAAAGAGGAAACCGGAAAATCGGCTTTGGGGGTGTAGGTCGGGTTGATAAAAACAACAAAGGGGTTTGTCAACAGTCTCAACCCCGCCCTATGCGGGGGGGGCTGGACACGGGGTCTCCCCCGGCCGCTTTTTCAGCGCAATTTTTTATAGGCTTCGTAGAAGGCTTCGAAGAGGTCGGGAATGCGCACGACTCCTTCCACTTTTTCCGCCTCCACCACCGGCACGGCCCGGACTTCCAGTTTTTTTTCGGTCAGTATCCTGTAGGCGTTGATGATATCGTCCCGCATTTTCAGAGACGGCACCTTGACCATGTAATCCCTGACCTGCCGGTAATTGCATTGTTTCAGCCCTTTCTCCAGGGCTTCATCAAGGCCTTCCTGGCCCAGGAGGCCGGCCCAGCGGGAGAATTCGGGCTTGAAGGCATCCAGCAGGTTGCGCATGGATATGACGCCTAAGGGGCGCATCTGGTCGTCCACCACCACCAGGCTGCGGCTCTTGCTGGGGCCTTTGGCCGCTTCATGCATGACGGCCATGGCTTCCCCCAGGGTGGCGTCCGGCTTGATTGTTTTGAAATCACGGTCCAGAAAATCCCAGACCCGAACGCTTAGCGGCATTTAGTCAACCTCCGTATGGCACTTCAGAGACGCACGGCTGGGGCCGGCATTATCAGATGTTCCTCCAGCAGATTTTCAGATGCTCTTCCGGCATCTTGGCCGTGAAGAGGCTGACGACGACTGCCAGGATGAAAGCGACCGGCAGGGCCACGACATTGGGGTCCACGACCTGCATTATCTGCCATGAAGTTCCGGCGACCAGGGTTGTCTTCCCGGTCAGCAACTGACAGAGTTTGATGGCCGCCGCTTCCTTTTCATGGACGAAGACCAGGAAGAAGAAGCTGACGCAGAAACCGCCGACCATGCTGGTTATGGCTCCGGCCCTGGTCATGCCTTTCCAGTAAAGCCCGAGGAAATAGGCTGGCAGGAAGGCCGCGCCGCAGAGTCCGAAGAAGAAGGCCGTGGCCACGGCTATGATGCTTACGGGCAGGGCCAGACCCCAGAGCAGGGTCAGGACGATGGTCATGGCCACTCCGATCCGGGTGACAAAAATGCCCTTTTCACTGCCGGACGACAAGGCTCGTTCGTAGAAATCCCGGCCCAGGGAAGTCCCGCCGACGTGGTATTGGGAGCTTAGAGTGGACATGGCCGCCGCGAACATGGCCAGCAGGAAGAGCACGGAGAACCAGTTGGGCATGATTTTTTCGATATAGGTGGGAATGATGGCGTCCAGATTGCCCTGGCCCATGACGAAGCTGATGGCCGGGGTTACCGTCTGGCCGTTCTGGTTGGTGGTGTAAAGTCCGACCGCTTCGTGAAGCTTGAGCAGGCCGCCTTCCAGGGGCAGCATGCCCATCTTCTGGACAAAGACGGCATTGGACAGAGCGCCGACCACGAAAGCCACGCCGGTCATCATGAGGATGAAGACTCCGCCGAAGAGGACGGCCCGGTGGAGTTCGCGGTCCGATTTGACCGTCATGAACCTGACTGCCAGTTGAGGCTGGGCCAGCACGCCGATGCCCACGCCGTAGATTATGGTCGTGTAGATGACCATCCAGAGGGGCGAGCCGAGGCGTGCGCCCTGGGTCCAGCCCAGAAGACCGCCCTGCTGGAAGCGCTGAGGCATATACTTGGCCATGTCGGTCAGCGACTGGTGAGCATCCCAGAGCCCGCCCAGCTTGCTGTAAGTGAAAAAAAGCAGGATGATCATCATTACGAACATGATAGAGGCCTGGAAGGCGTCGGTGTACATGACCGCCTTGAGTCCTCCGGTCACGACGTAAAGCGCCAGGACCAGGGAGAAGCCGAAGAGGGCTATGGTGAAGACCATGGTTGAAAGGACCGGGTCCGCGGTCATGCCGAAATTCTGGACCAGGATTTCCATGATGCTGGCTTCCAGCATACGGCAGATGCCGATGAGGACGGCGGCCGCGTAGACGGGAATGAAGAAGAAGATGACCAGTCCGGCGAAACCCTGGATGAACCGGGACTGGTACCGCTGGCCCAGGAGTTCCGGAAAGGTGTGGGAATCCAGGGCGATGCCCATCCTGCGGGTTCGCTTTCCGAAAAAGACCATGGCAATGAAGATGCCGACAAAAATATTGAGGAAGGTCAGCCAGAGCAGGGGAAATCCGAAGAGCCCGGCTGCTCCGCCGAAACCGATGATGGCCGAGGTGCTGATGAAGGTGGCGCCGTAAGACATGGCCATGACATACGGGTTCATGCTTCGGCCGGCCAGCATGTAATCGCTGGCCTCCTTGGTCTCTTTCCAGCCCTTGTAGCCCAGGTAGAAGACGATAGCCAGGTAAATAACTGCCAGAACGATCTTGACCGTCATCTTGCCTCCTTCCAGTTCGCCCTTCCGTAGGATGCAGCCAGTTCAGTCGAATCCGAAGATTATGGGAGTTGTTCCTTTATCTTGCGGTCCTTGCGTTCCCATTCGATTTTTTCGTCAAGATGTTCGGCATAACGCCCCATGCTGTTCCATTTGATAATCCCGTAAACGACGCACAACACCGTGGCCAGAATGCAGAGCACATAAGCCAGAGCCATTTCCGCGCTGCCTAAACCAAGCACAACGTTACCCCCTTTTTCTCAACAAGTTGAAAAAGGACTCTCGAATCAAATAAATTTTTTTCTGATTGTTAACAGGTTAAATGATATCCTGACGGATGTCAATGCACTATGTGAGGATTTCCGGCCGGGCCGCCGTTTATCATTCAGCGGTGCGGGATTGTCGGCCGTGAATCCGATAAGCCCGATCGGCTGTCTCGCAAAGGGGAACATGCCGGCATGCGGGCGGCCCGGGGCGCGGTTTCCTGGCGCATTCCGGGTTTTAACTTGACAAAGGTAGCGCTCTTCAATTAAAAGAGAGCGTTAGCCCTACCCTAGTGCCATATTTCATTTGCGGATGGCCGCGAGGAAGTGTATCTTCCTGGAGATAAGCACCCGAAACCCCATCCGCTACGACAGTGATAAATTCGGCGCCAAGCGCCGGACAGGGTGCAATGGGAAATAAAAAATAAGGAATCTGGAGGAAAGAAAGTGGCAGAAATTACAGCGCCTATGAGCGGGAAGATGTGGAAGATACTGGTCAACGTCGGCGACAAGATCGGTGAGGACGACGAAGTGGCCATTCTGGAAGCCATGAAGATGGAGATTCCCGTGGTTTCTCCCGCTGACGGCACCGTTAAGGAAATCAAGGTCAAGGAAGGCGAGCCGATTGAAGCTGAATCCGTTATCATGATTCTGGAATAGCGGATATACGGGTTCTGGCGGACCTTATCTGACGATAAGCCCGTGGCCGCGCCTGAAATTTTCCGCTGGGGGGGAGATTTCGGGCGCCTGTTTTTTGCGTTCGGAGACTGACATTGCGTTAGACCCAAACAGTGGCTCAGCGCATCCACCACTTTGGACAAGGGTGTGAGAATGTTCCGCAAATTTTTTGTTTTTTTAGCGGTGTGCTTGGTGCTGCTGCCCTGCGCTCAAGCCAAGGCCCTGGATGTTCCACCCGCCGCTCAGGAAGTTTGTCAGCAATTCGCGAAATTTCTCGATGAGGGCAAGTATAAGGAATCCTTCGTGCTGACCGCTCCGATGCTCCAGAAGGACGAGACGCCGGACCTCTGGCATGGCCGGATTGTTTCGGAACGGGAGTCCATGGGCGAGGTGATATCCCGCAAGTTTATCGGCGCTGAGATGGTCGGCAAGGTTGGGGATCTGCCCGAAGGTGAATACCTGCAAGTATCTTATCAGACGGAGTTTTCCACCCACCCCGATTCCACCGAATCGTTTTTTCTAGTTCCCGTGGACGGCGGTTACGGCCTGGTCCATTACAAGATCAGCTACAACCGCTGGCCCGAAGCGACCAAGATCATCCTCAACGGCCTTTTTATAGTTTTCTTCATTATGATCCTGTTGGCCCTTCTGACCGAAGGCATCGGCCGGGTTGTCCAACGCTACGAGAAAAGCCGCAAGGCTGCGAACGGGAAATAGAGAGGGTAAACGACCATGTTTCTTGGCATCAGAATGGGTTTTTCCTCGATAACAGCCGGCCAGGCGGTCATGATGCTGGTAGGTCTGGCTTTCATTTTTCTGGCCATCAAGAAGGAGTGGGAGCCGTATGAGCTGCTGCCTATCGGCGCGGGCATGCTGCTGGCCAACCTGCCTTTGACGGGACTGACCACTCCGCCCTCGGCGGATCTCGCTCCCGGTATGGCCGGTATTCTCGGTATTATTCTGAAATACGGCCTGTATACCTGGACTATTCTGCCCCAGTTCATTTTCTTCGGTATCGGGGCGCTGACCGATTTCGGACCCATGATCGCCAACCCCAAGTCTTTTCTGCTTGGGGCGGCTGCCCAGATCGGCATATATACCTCCTTCGCCGGGGCCATCGCCCTGGGCTTCAACGTCAAGGAGGCCTGTTCCATCGGTATTATCGGCGGGGCTGACGGGCCTACGACGATCTTCACCACGGGCTTGCTGGCGCCGGACATCATGGGCATCACGGCCACGGCCGCGTATTCCTACATGGCCATGGTCGCCATTATTCAGCCGCCCATCATAAAGATGATGACCTCCAAGGCCGAGCGTCAGATATACATGAAGCCGATGCTGAGGCCGGTGTCCAAGCTGGAGAAGATACTCTTCCCTATTTACGCCTCCATCATCATCATTCTGCTCATCCCCAAAAGCGCCGCCCTGGTGGGCATGCTCTTCCTGGGCAACCTTTTCCGGGAGAGCGGCGTGGTCGAGCGTCTTTCGAACACCGCGCAGAACGAGCTGATCAACATCATAACCATCCTGCTGATGCTGGGTATCGGGGCTTCCATGCCCGCGGACAAGGTCCTGCATGGCCGGACATTGATGGTCCTGGGGCTCGGCCTGGCCGCTTTCGCCGTCGGAACCGCCGGCGGCGTTCTGGTCGGCAAGATAATGAGCTGGATTTCCAAGGAGCCGTTCAACCCCATGCTGGGAGCGGCCGGCGTCTCCGCCGTGCCCATGAGCGCCCGCATAGTTCATCACCTGGGACACCAGGAGAACAAAAAGAACTACCTGCTGATGCACGCCATGGGACCCAACGTGGCCGGAGTCATCGGCTCGGCGGTGGCTGGCGGGTATTTCCTGTCCTATTTCCAGAAACTGTTCTAAAATAATGCCGGTCATGGCCCTGTACTGTTCGGGGCCATGACCGGAAATGCTTATTCTTCTCCTCTTTTTCTTCTGTCGTTGAGAGTCAATAAAGTCCGTCTTCCTGCATCCTTTCTCCATATTGTGCCTGAAGTTGCGTGTATAGCGTTGAACCGCCCCCTGTCTGGGAAAAAACGCTTGCCTATTCAGCCGGTGTTTTTGTAATATTGCTAAATCCGGTTTGATCATATTTAAAATTTGAGCCGTCCAGTGGTACCCTTCCCCATGAAGGGTGAATACTATCCGTTCCACAGGAGCACAAGCAAATGGCCAACGAGGAAAAGTTTCAGGAACTTGAGAAACGTAATGAATCATCGCTTCTCGGGGGCGGGCAGGACAGGATCGACGCCCAGCACGCCAAAGGGAAGCTGACCGCCAGGGAACGCATCGAACACCTTCTCGACGAGGGCACTTTCGAGGAGTTCGACCGTTATGTCCTCCACAGGTGCAGCGACTTCGGCATGGGGGACAAGAAAATCCCCGGCGATGGAGTTGTGACCGGATACGGCACCATAGGCGGCCGGCTGGTATACGTCTTTTCCCAGGATTTTACCGTGTTCGGAGGCTCTCTGAGCGGTGCTTTCGGAGCCAAGGTCTGCAAGATCATGGACCTGGCCGTACGCAACGGCGCTCCGGTCATCGGCCTCAACGATTCAGGCGGAGCCCGCATCCAGGAAGGCGTGGAGTCGCTGGGCGCCTACGGTGAAATTTTCCGCCGGAACGTGCTTTCCTCCGGGGTCGTCCCGCAGATCTCGGTCATCATGGGTCCCTGTGCCGGCGGGGCCGTCTATTCGCCCGCTATCACCGATTTCACCGTCATGGTCGACAAGACCTCGCACATGTTTATCACCGGCCCTCAGGTCATCAAGACGGTCACTTCCGAGGAAGTGGACGGGGAATCCCTGGGCGGCGCGCAGCGGCACAACACGACCAGCGGCGTGGCCCATTTCATGGCCAAGGACGACCGTGACGCCCTGGACATGGTCCGGGAGCTTTTTTCTTTCCTGCCTTCCAACTGCCGCGAAAAGCCGCCCCGCATCAGGTGCCAGGACGATCCAGAGCGGGTGGACATGAAGCTGAGGGACATCATCCCGGATAATCCCAAGAAGCCTTACAACATGAAGGACATCATCCGGACGGTTCTGGACAATAATTATTTCTTCGAAGTCCACCGCCGGTATGCGCAGAACATGATTACCGGATTCGGCCGCCTGGCCGGCTATCCCGTGGGCATAGTGGCCAACAATCCGCGTTTTCTGGCCGGCTGCCTGGACATAGACGCTTCCATGAAGTGTTCCCGCTTTGTCCGTTTCTGCGACGCTTTCAACATTCCTCTGATAACCTTTGTCGATGTGCCAGGCTTCCTGCCTGGCGTGGCTCAGGAACACGGCGGCATAATCAAGCACGGGGCCAAGATCATCTATGCCTATTGCGAAGCCACCGTTCCCAAGATAACGGTCATCACCCGCAAGGCCTATGGCGGGGCTTATGACGTCATGTCCAGCAAGCACCACGGAGGCGATATAAATTTCGCCTATCCCACGGCCGAAATTGCCGTTATGGGTCCGGAAGGCGCGGTCAACATCGTTTTCCGCAAGGAGATAGACAAGGCTCCGCCCGAGGAGAGAGCTGAGGTCCAGGCGCGGCTGGTGGATGAATACCGGCGGACCTTCGCCAGCCCGTACAAGGCGGCGGAACTTGGCTATATCGACGAGATCATCATGCCTGAGTTCACCCGGCGCAAGCTGATTCGGGCGTTGAAATCGCTGAGGAAAAAGCAGGAGGAGCGGCCGGCCCGCAGGCACGGCAACATACCTCTGTAAATAGGCCTGGTTTCTGGAGAGACTGGAGTTGCAGCATGGCTTTTGACGAGTTGAAAAAGGCAAAATCGGACTGGCAGGCCGGAATCGAAGCCACCTTGGCCAAGAGGCCTGAACGGCGGAAGCAGTTTGAAACCATATCCGGGCTGCCTCTGGAACGGAGCTACACCCCGGACAACCTTGAGGAACTCGATTATTTCCGGGACCTGGGTTTCCCCGGCGAATTCCCTTTCACCAGAGGCGTTCAGCCGACCATGTACCGCGGGCGATTCTGGACCATGCGCCAGTATGCCGGTTTCGCCACGGCCGAGGAATCCAACCAGCGTTACAAGTATCTTCTGGGACAGGGCCAGACCGGCCTGTCCGTGGCTTTCGACCTGCCGACCCAGATCGGTTTCGATTCGGACAATGAGATAAGCATAGGGGAAGTCGGCAAGGTCGGCGTGGCCATAGATTCCATGGCCGACATGGAGACCCTGTTCGACGGCATTCCGCTGGACAAGGTCAGCACCTCCATGACCATCAATGCTCCGGCCTCCGTGCTGCTGGCCATGTATATCGGCGTGGCCGAGAAGCAGGGTGTCAGCCGGGACAAACTGGCCGGGACCATTCAGAACGACATATTGAAGGAATATGCGGCCCGGGGCACCTATATCTTTCCGCCCCAGCCTTCCATGCGCGTCATCACGGATATCTTCGAGTTCTGCAGCAAGGAAGTTCCCAAGTGGAACACCATCTCCATCAGCGGGTACCACATCCGCGAGGCGGGCTCGACCGCGGTCCAGGAAGTGGCCTTCACCCTGGCCGACGGCATAGCTTACGTGGATGCGGCGGTCAAGGCCGGCCTGGATGTGGATGATTTCGCGCCGCGCCTAAGTTTCTTTTTCAATTCCCATCTCGATTTTCTGGAGGAAGTGGCCAAATACCGGGCCGCCCGGCGGTTGTGGGCGCGCATTATGAAGGAACGTTTCGGAGCCAAGGATCCTCGTTCCATGATGCTCCGTTTCCACACCCAGACGGCAGGCTGCACATTGACGGCTCAGCAGCCCAAGAACAATATCGTGCGGGTGGCCTTCCAGGCCCTGGCCGCCGTTCTGGGCGGAACCCAGTCACTGCATACCAACTCCATGGATGAAGCCCTTTCCCTGCCCACCGAGGAAGCGGTTTCCATCGCCTTGCGGACCCAGCAGATCATCGCCTATGAGACCGGCGTGGCCGAGACGGTGGATCCTCTGGCGGGTTCATACCTGGTGGAAGACCTGACCAACCGCATCGAGGCTCAGGCCCGGGACTACATCGAGCGGATAGACCGGATGGGCGGGGCCGTGGCCGCCGTGGAGAACGGATTCATCCAGCGGGAGATTCAGGAGAGCGCCTACCGTTACCAGAAGGCCGTGGAGGCCGGGGAACGGGTGGTGGTCGGCATCAACAAATTTCAGACCGAAAACGAGACCGGCATGGAAGTCCTGCGGGTGGACCCGGCGGTGCGGGAGCAGCAGGCGGCCAGGCTGGCCAAGCTGCGCCAGGACCGGGATGCCTGGGCCGTGGACCGCGCCTTGGTCGTTTTGAAGGAAACGGCCGCTTCCGAACGCAATCTCATGCCTTCCATCATTGACGCGGTCAAGGTTTACGCCACATTGGGCGAAATTTGCGACACTTTACGTTCCGTTTTCGGAGAATACGAAGCGCCGGTGACGATATGACGAATGAAAGAAAAATCAGAGTGTTGGCGGCTAAACCCGGCCTGGACGGGCATGACCGGGGGATCAAGATCATCTGTCAGGCCCTGCGCGACGCGGGCATGGAAGTGGTCTACACCGGCCTGCGGCAGACTCCGGCCCAGATAGTCAACGCGGCCATTCAGGAAGACGTGGATGTCATCGCCATGTCCGTGCTTTCCGGCGCCCATGATTACCTGTTTCCCAAGGTCATGGATCTCTTGCGGGAAAAGGGCGTGGACGACGTCCTGGTTATCGGCGGCGGGATTATTCCCGAGAGCGACGTGCCGCCGCTTAAAGTCGCCGGCATAGCCGAAATCTTCGGCCCCGGCACTTACACCCGCGACATCGTCGAGTACATACGCGGCAACGTGAAGAGGTCGGCGGCCTGAGACAGGATTAGAGGAGCATGGCGGCGGCCGCCGCCTGCGCCAATGAGACGATCAGAGCGGCCGCGAGGATGAACAAGGACATGGGCGTCCGGAATTCCTCGCGGCCTTTTTTTATGAAATACATATGGATGACAAAGGCGAATACGCCTCCGGCGGCCAGGATGAAGGAAAAGACCAGCCCGGCCGTTGTCCTCTGGTGGACAAAGAGAAGGCCGTAAAGGATCAGGAAGACCAGGGGAAGGTGCAGGGCGAGAAACAGGGCTATGCCGCCGGGCAGGCGGAAAAGGTTCCATTCCTGCCAGTAGGCGGAATCGATTTCATGGGTCACAAGCAGGGCGGCGTTGACCAGGTAAAGCCACAAGAGAGCGTCCCACATAGTCCCCCCTTCTCAGTCAAGTGCTTCCGGCTGTTCCTGTTCCAGACCTTTTTTCTCCATCGCGGCCATTTCGGCGGCCATTCTGACGGCGCAGACCATGCTGGTGTGGTCGGCCAGGCCCTGACCGGCAATGTCAAAGGCCGTGCCGTGGTCCACCGAGGTGCGGATGAAGGGCAGACCCAGGGTGACATTGACCCCGTCCCTGAAGTGAAGCAGCTTGAGGGGGATGAGGCCCTGGTCGTGGTACATGCAGACCACGACATCGAACTCTCCCTGAACCGCCCGATAAAAGACGGTGTCGGCCGGATAGGGACCCTTGATGTCCATGCCCAGGCTTCTGGCTTCGGAGACGGCCGGCATGATTATTTCCTCGTCTTCACGCCCGAACATGCCGCCTTCCCCTCCGTGGGGGTTGAGGGCCGCCGCCGCCAGGCGGGGTTCGGCCAATCCGAAATACTTTTTCAGGCAACGGTTGGTGATGCGGGCCGTATCGACGATCTGGTCGGAAGTCAGGGTTTCCGGCACGTCTTTCAGGGGGATGTGGATGGTGGCCAGAACGACGCGGAGCTTAGGCCCGGCCAGCATCATGACCACTTCGGCCCCGTCGGCCAGATGAGCCAGCATCTGGGTATGGCCCTGGTATCTGTACCCGCCCCGGTTGAGGTTTTCCTTGCTGATGGGAGCGGTGACCATGCCTTGCAGGCGTCCGTTCATGGCCATTCTGGCTGCGGTTTCTATGTAGCGACCCGAAGCCGCCCCGCCTTCCGCCGTGGGTCTGCCCGGAATGAGGTCCTCCGGCTGGAGTTCGGACAGGGGCAGGACTTCGATAACCCCGGCGTTGCCTTCCGGGGCCTCGCCCGAAGCCAATGTCTGAACGGCCAGGTCGAGGCGCAGGGTGTGCAGTGCCTGCCTTATGGCGCCTGCATCGCCCAGGACCAGCGGCCGGCAGATATCGTAGACTTCCTGCTCGGCCAGCGCACGCACGATCACTTCCGGCCCGACTCCGGCCGGGTCGCCCATGGTCAGGCCCAGGACGGGGCGTTCAGTCATAACTGTGTTCATTGGTTTTCCTCTGTGGTATTCGGCCGCGCCGATATCAGCCGAGTAAGAGCCGCGAGATCGGGGCCGACTACGAAATCAGTTCCCGTGACGGTGACAGGCACCTGCCTGGAGCCGGATATGCGGATCATCTCCCTCAAGCCGGCGAAGTTGCCGGCGACATCAATCTCCTGAAATTCCAATCCTGCCCGGTCAAGATGATCCTTGACCACCTGGCAACGGCCGCAGGCGGGCACTGTGTAGACCTTTATCATCGCTCCGGTTTCCCCTCCTCCGGCCTGGCGGGGCAGGCTCGCCTTTCATCAGCTAATCATAATACAGAGGCCTTTCGGCGGCAACGGGCAGTTTGCCGCCTGTTCCGGTTTGGGCTACCGGAGGCTGCGGATGGGGGAAATCCGTAAAGTGAACCGAGGAATCAGTCACAAAACCTTGGCAAGAGGCCGTTTGTTCTGATATGTTTATAGCATCCTGAAAATCTGTGATTGCCGTCCGGAGCCATGCGTTTCGGCCGCGCCCCCCGACTCTTTTCCGGAGACCAGGGACCGTTGAACCCGCATCTTCTGCGGCCGAGACGGAGAGAAATCTGTGCTTGAGCGGTCAAAACCGGGACCGCAAGAGAATAATTCACTTTACCAGGAGGTTGTTATGAAGAGGCTTGGGTTAATCTTACTGCTGGCGGCTTTTGTGGTCGGCCTGGGAATTCAGACCACCCCGGCTCTGGCCAAGACCGTGTTCATTTCCATCGGGGGAGGCCCTACTGGCGGCACCTTCAACTATTTCGCCAACGGCATGTCCCTTTATGTCCCCAAGGTGAACGGCGACATCAAGATGTCGGCCGAAGGGTCGGGCGGTTCGGTTGAGAACGTCCGGCGGGTCAATAGCGGCGATTTCGATTTCGGCATTTCCTACTCCGTGGACATTGGACTCGGCGCTGTGGGCAAACTCCCCCAGGATACCAATGTTTACGACAAGGTCCGCAGCATCGGCTACCTTTATGGAGCTCCGGCCCAGTTGGTCGTCCGGGCGGACAGTCCTTTCAAGAGCGCCAAGGATCTGGCTGGCAAAAGAGTTGCCGTGGGCAACGCCGGCTCCGGAGCGGCCACCTCGGCTGAGCGTTTCTTCAAGCACCTGGGCGTCTGGGACAATTTCGAACCCCAGTTCCTGGGCTACTCGGCGGCCGCGTCCGCATTCAAGGACGGCAAGATAGATGCGTTCTGGGTTCTGGTCGGTTATCCCAACGCTTCCATCATCGAGGCCGCTACTCAGGACAAGATCCGGCTGATCGATGTGGGCGTGGATGCGGAGGAGAGCGGTTTCTACGCGGCTTATGCCTATGCGGGCACGACCATTCCGGCCAACACCTACCCAGGGCAGACGGAAGCCTGCAAGAGCTTCCAGGACAGCACTTTTCTGACCACCAGGGCGGACGTAGACGAGGATGTGGTCTACCGGGTGACCAAGTCCATCTGGTCCAAGGAAGGTCTGGAAAGCATGCGGCAGGCGCATAAGGCGGCCAAGAGCATGACCCTGGAGAACAACTTCATGAACGCCTCCCGGCCTCTGCACAAGGGTGCGGCCAAGTTCTGGACCGAGGCGGGAGTCAGTATTCCCGACAACCTTAAGCCCATTGATTGATTGAAAACAGCACCTTAACTGGGGAGGGAGGGCCGCTCCCTCCCTTTTATTGTCGAGAGGTCTCCGGATATTATGGATGAGGAAATCCGTCAGGTTGAAGAAGCGGCTGGCAGCGGCGCTGCGATAGGCGACAAGGAGAAGCTCGAAGAGATAGTCCGCCGTGACGCCAAGGTCGGCCGGCAGATGAAGGGGTTCTGGTATTATTTCACGTCGGCTCTTGGCATCTTCATGGTTTTATTCTATCTCTACAACGCCGGACTGAGACCCGTCGCCGCTCAGTATCATCGCGGCATCTATGTGTTGATCACCTATGTTCTGGTCTTTCTTTCCTATCCGGTTTGGCATAAATCCCGGGCTGACCGGCCCACCGTGCCGGACATAATACTCGCGGCGGTGGCGGCGGTGACCGTCGGCTACTGGATAATGGAGTTCGAGGCTCTCAACTACCGCATGGGTAATGAAAACCGCACGGATTTCATCTTCAGCACGCTGGGCATTCTGATTTCCCTGGAAGTCTGCCGCCGTGTGCTGGGATGGTCCCTGACCATCGTAGGCATCCTTTTTATCGGCTACTGTTATTACGGCCCGTACATGCCCGACATCATCGCTCACCGGGGATTCTCGTTCGAGCGCATCGTCAACCACATCTATCTGAAACAGGAAGGCGTGTTCGGCATCATGGCCGATGTCCTGGTGACTTACGTCATTCTTTTCATCTTTTTCGGCTCCTTTCTGAAGAAGTCGGGAGCCGGAAAGTTTTTCCTGGACCTGCCCATGGCTCTGGCCGGCAGGACGGCAGGAGGTCCGGCCAAGGTGGCGGTTATCGCTTCCGGGTTCTTCGGTTCCGTGTCGGGCAGCGCCATCGCCAACACGGTCTCCACCGGGGCTTTCACCATACCCCTGATGAAAAAGGCGGGCTTCAAGCCTCACGTGGCCGGGGCCATTGAGCCTGCCGCTTCCGTGGGCGGCATGTTCATGCCTCCGATCATGGGGGCTGGCGGCTTCCTGATGGCCGAGATGACCGAAACGCCTTACGTGGAAATCATGAAGATGGCCATATTCCCGGCTGTTCTTTATTTCCTGGGCGTCTTCGTCATGGTCCACTTCGAAGCCAAGCGCTACGGTCTGATTGGCGTGGTGGAGGAAGGTGCGCCGACCGCCTGGCAGATACTGAAAAAAGAATGGTTCATGTCTCTGCCTCTGGTCATCATCGTGGTCATGATGCTGCTGGGATACAGCCCGGGTTTTGCGGCGGTGCTGGCCACTCTCTCCTGTGTGGCCGTAAGCTGGATGACCAAGGATTACCGGATGGGGCCACGCGAGATACTGGAAGCCATGCTGGAGGGCGCCAGGAACACCATGATCATCGGGGCGACCGTGGGCGTCATCGGCATCATCGTCGGAGCCATTGCCCTGACCGGCATCGGGTTGAGGTTCTCCGAAATCATTTTCAGCCTTTCCGGCGGGCACCTGCCCCTGGCCGTGCTGCTCATCGGCGTCGCTTCGCTCATCCTGGGCATGGGGGTTCCGGTCACGGCGGCGTACCTGATCACGGCGGTTCTGGCTGTGCCGGCCATGAGCACCATGATAGCCATGTATCATTTCCATCTGCCATTCGGCGAACTGGACGCCCAGTTGCCCATGGCGGCTACCTGGACCCTGCTGGCTTCCCACATGATTGTCTACTGGTTCAGCCAGGATTCGAACATAACTCCGCCGGTCTGCGTGGCGGCCTACGCCGGAGCGGCTATCGCCGGTTCCGACCCCTGGAAGACCGGCTGGACATCGTTCAAGTTTGCCAAGATGATCTACTTGGGGCCGTTTCTTTTCGCCTATTCGCCCGCTTTGCTGCTAAACGGGACCGGGACGGAAATTTTCATGACCTACCTGACCTGCGCGCTCGGCACCATCACCTTTTCCGCCCTGACCATGGGGTACCTGATCTGCCCGACCAATGTGCTGGAGTGGATAATCGCCGCTCTGGGCACCATTCTGCTGCTTTTCCCCCATGTGCTTTACGACACCCTGGGCCTGAGCATACCGGCCCTGGTTGTCGATCTGCTGGCTATCGGCCTTTTTGCGGCTGTATACGGGGCTCAGAAGATGCGTATCAGGAAGGACCCCTCGTTGCTGCTGCCTCTGCAAGAACGACGGAAGCTCAAGGAGAGTAAGGCATGACCGCAAGCAAGGAAGCCGGAAAGAAAATTCTGTGTGCTCTGGATTTTTCCGAGCATACGGAGGCCGTGATCAACGAGGCTCTGGAACAGGCGGAGAAATTCAAGGCCGAACTGGTCGTTCTTCACGTGCTGAATGAGCATATCTTTGAGGAAATAACCCGCATTCACGGACGGGTGCAGGCCATGGGGGGCGAATTGTATGAAAAGGCCGTTCAGGGGCTGGGCGACGAAAAGGAGGAGCAGTTGAGGCAGGTGCTGGTGAAGGTGAACGCCGCCCGGGTGCCTCATACCAGCATCATCTCCCGGGGCTATCCCTTTGAGGAGATACTGCGCATGGCCGATGAGATGAACGCCGACCTCATTGTTATGGGGGCCAAGGGCCGGATGAGTCTGGCCCGTCAGCTAAGGTTCGGCGGCCAGGCCGAAAAGGTCTTCCGCCGGGCAAAATGCAGCGTGCTTTTCGTGCGTTGATCCGCATATTATAATCCAGGCTCAGTAAAGGCCGGCGCGGCCGATTATGCCGCCGCCGGCCTTTCAGCCTTAACCATGTAATTCAAACGCTCAAGCACCTGTTCCGGAAGGTTTGTGTTGCGCCCATGATAAACGCCATCCTTTTCCGGAAGACATTCGAGGCGGTGGGTGGGTTTTCGGACGACCTGCCGTTGATGGAAGACGTGGATATTGTCCGCCGCCTGAGGGCCTTCGGGCGCATAGTTATGGCCGAAGGCCGGATGCTGACTTCGGCCCGGCGGTGGGAAGAAAACGGTGTCTGGGCAAACAGTCTAGGGAACGTAAGCCGTCTTTACAGGTATTTCCGGGGTGCATCTCCGCAAATGCTGGCGAAAGACTACCCGGATATCCGTTAGAAAATCCAGAGCCGAAAAACGCGGGATGGCCGCAGGGCTATCGGCTCATGGCCTTAATTGTCTCGGCCAGACTTTCCGCTTCGGGAGCAGCCGATTTAGCCAGCGCCCGCTGGACACTGGCCAGGACCGCCCGGACCACATCCGGCAGCGGTTCCGAGCGTTTCAACTGGGCTTGCAAGGTCGCCAGGTCGGCTTTCAGGTCCTGAAGAGATTTTCCGGCCAAACCCAGGCGGTCTAGACTGCCTTCGGCCAAGTCGAGAAAACCGGCAAGGTCCGGAGGACTTTCCTCTTGGCCCTTGACTCCGCCCAGGAATTCCAGGCCTTCAGGGGTCAAGGCGAGTCCGCCGGAAAGGCTTTTTATTTCCAGCAGGCCTTCGCCGACCAGGTTCATGGCCACATCCTGGGTCATGTTCCGGTCAAGGCCGATGCTTTCACCGACAGCCCACATTCCGGCTGTCCGGTTGAGATCGCCCTTGGTTTCACGGAAGATGGCGTTCAGCATTTTGACGGCTGTTTCATCCTGCAACTGGTAAGAGTCCATAGGTCCTCCTGAAGAATATCTATCACGAGTTGACGGAGTCGGCAATGAAACGGGCTGTTTTCAGGCGGATTTGGCATAATAAGAGCGTGGGGCTTGAGTTTGCCGGTAAATATGTGTTAGTTAAGCGCCTGAGGTGTAAGTTATGGATTGCTGCCGCGACAGGGTGATGAGTCTTCAGAATTGGATCGTCGGTCTCCGGCGCGAGATTCACTCTTATCCCGAGGTTTGTTATCAGGAGGAGCGGACGTCCGCCCTGGTGGCCGGAACTCTGGCCGGATTGGGCCTGGAGGTCCGGAAGGGTGTCGGCCGGACAGGAGTTGTCGGCTTGTGGCGTTCCGGACGCCCCGGCCGCTGTCTGGCTCTGCGGGCCGATATGGACGCCTTGAACCTGCAGGAAGAAACCGGGCTCGAATGGGCTTCAAAGATACCCGGCAAGATGCACGCCTGCGGACATGACCTGCATACAGCCATGCTGCTGGGGGTGGCCAGGGCCCTGGCCGAAGATGAAGAACTTAAAAACCGGCTCGCGGGCTCGGTCAAGCTGATTTTTCAGCCGGCGGAGGAGGGCGGAGCCGGCGCGGCGGCCATGATCGAGGACGGGGTTTTGAACGATCCACCGGTGGATGCCATCTTCGCCGCCCACGTGCTGCCAGTTCTGGAAGTCGGCCAGATAGGTTACTGTCGGGGCGCGTCCCAGGCGGCGGTGGACAATTTTTATATTGAAATCCAGGGACGCGGCGGACACGCCGCTCATCCGGACCTGGCTCTGGACCCCTTGCGGCCGGGCGCGGACCTGGTCGGCGTCATAAGCTCAAAAGCGGCTTCGCTGGACAAGGCCCTGGTGGCCATCTGCCAGTTTCACGCCGGGACCCAGACCAACATAATCCCCGAGTATGTCAAAATTTCCGGAACAATAAGATCTCTGGACCCTGGCGACAGGCAAAAGGCTCTGGACATTGTCCAGGATTCCGCCTTAGATTTGCAAGGCCGGACCGATCTGAAAGTCTCCGTGCGTCTGGAGCAGGGCTACCCCATGCTTTTCAACGACGATGCCATGATGGATTTTCTTATCAAAGTGGCCGGAGATCTTTTGGGTCCGGAAAACGTCCTGCCCCAGGGGCCTTCATACGGGGCTGAGGACATGGCCTATTTTCTGCAAGCGGTTCCGGGGGTCAATTACGATCTCGGCTGCCGCAAGGCTGTTTCCGGACCAGTTCCCATGCTGCATTCGCCCAGGTTTGACCCGGACGAGGCGGCCATGGCCCATGGTGTGGAACTGATGCTTCGACTGGCCGAGGATTTCCTGCGTCCAGCCTGATTGTTTCATACAGTTTTTACGGCGTCGAGAAGTGAAGAACCCGGAACGAGATCAACCATAGACCTGCATGATTGCTTGAAGGAGACAAGGCATGGCTAGTAAACCTTCCTGGAAGTATTACAAAAGACTCGGCGATATGTCACCAATTCGGGCTCTGGCGGAGTCTGTTTTCAACGGCCGTAACGCTCTGGGAGGGCCGAAAAGGATATCGGCGGCCGAAGCTTATCAGATGGCTTCCGAACTGCCCTGGGTCACGGTCACCGATCTTCCCGTGTACAAGAACGCCATACGCCGTCTGGGCCTGCCTGCCGGGGCCAAGGTCATCAACGACAACCACGGAGGCACTGTGGGGCGGTCCGCCGAGGCCAGGATTTTCTACAACCGGGTCTCCGGCCAGGAGAAGAACAAGCTGGAAGCCATGCTGCGGGAAGCCGTTTTCGAGCTGCAGCATGATCATGATCTGGTCATATGCGAGTCCGTGATCGGCCTGCATCCGGACATGATGGTCAAGGCCCGTCTGCTGGCTCCCGCCGAGGACGCATCCAACATGTTCAACTGGCTGGCCAATTTTCAGCCGCTGAACATGGTCCCGGAATATGAGACTTCCAAGGAACTCCCTATCCAGGACATCCTCTTTGTCGCCTATCCCGAATGGAAGTCTTCCGATCCCCGCTGGGCCAAGGGATGTGTGGTGGTGGATGAGCAGCATATGACCATCTTCAACCTGGGCCTGCGCTATTTCGGCGAACGGAAAAAGGGCACCCTGACCATGGCCTGGACCGCGGGCATGCGCCTAGGGGCGGTAGCCGCACACGGCGGGATCAAGGAGATCGACTTCTCCGGCTGCGACGTTTTCAAGGAGAGGGGCAAGCAGGTCATAGCCTTCTATGGCCTTTCGGGTTCCGGAAAATCGGCGCACACCAACTCCCATGACAACGCCGGGACCTTGCCTGCCGGTTTCAAGCGCCGCACGGCCCATGACGACGCCTTCCAGATCGACTACAAGAATCAGATCTGCTATGTCTGGGAGCCTTCCCTGTTCGACAAGACGGACAACCGGGAGCTGGATCACCCCGACTGGGAATACTGCATATCCACCCAGAATATGCTGGTGGCTGAAGTTGACGGCAAGATACTGCCTTACGGGCAGGACATCAGAAACAAGAACGGCCGGGCCATTTTCTCGCGCAAACTCCTGGGCGAGACGACCAACACGATAGGCTTTCCCAATTACATCGGCTGGCTGATGAAAGACACGACTCTGCCGCCCATTGTCAGGATCAACAGCGTTCCATTGGCCGTGGCCATGGGGGCGACTCTGATGACCAAGAGAACAGCCGCGGAGAACGTGACGGCGGAGGAAATGTCCCGCCTGGTTTTCATGCCTTTCGCCAATCCCTTCCGTGTCTACCCGCTGTACGAAGACTGCTTCGGTTATGAGGCCGTGTTTGAGGCCGGTTGCGAGTGTCATGTCTGGTCCGGCGGGGGTGCGGGCATGTGGGATCATTCCGACGACGAGACCAAACCGGTTCCCCTGAAGACATCGCTGACCTTGCAGACGGCCGTACTGACAGGTCAGTTGGAATGGGAGGACTGGGACTTCCTGCCCGGAGCCCAGATTCCCACCAAGGAGTCCGTGGACAAGCTGCTGCCCGGGTATTATGACATGTACAATCCGGCCAATGTGAAGAACCGGGATAAATACGTGGCTACTTTCAAGGACCGTTTCCTGCAAAGAATTGAATTCCTCAGGAACAGCGATGTCCGGGAGAAGCCGGAAATGCTGGCCAAGCTGGTCAAGGCCCTGGAAATCAAGGCTTAATGCTTCAGGGCCTCTCTCTGAGAGGCCCTTTTTAATCATGAGAGACATCAGGATAGCCGTAGCCGCCATGCGGGCGGTGGTGGGAGACAAGGCCGGTAATCTGGAGCGGCTCCGCGTTCTGGCTGCTGCTGCGGCTGCGCGTGGGGCGGAGCTGCTGGTTCTGCCTGAAGCCTGCCTGACCGGGTACACGGTCCGCCGTCCCATGAACGAATGGGCTGAGCCTGTCCCCGGACCCTTGACCAGAGCCCTGACAGAACTGGCCGGGGAACTGAACCTGACCCTTTCCGCCGGTCTGGTGGAATCAGGGCCGGAGAGGCTTTACCTGACCCAGGTGATGGTTGACGGAACAGGCGTGAAGGCCGCATACCGGAAGACCCATCTTGGCCCCACGGAAAGGGAACTGTTTTCACCGGGGGCGGATATCTCCGTCGTGTCCCACGGCGGGATAAATTACGGTTTGCAGTTGTGTTACGAGGGGCATTTCCCGGAAATAAGCCTGAAGCAGGCCCTGGGGGGAGCGGAGATTCTGCTGGTTCCCCATGCTTCTCCAAGGGAAGAAGCCGGGCAGAAGCTTGACCGCTGGCTGAGGTATCTGCCAGCCAGGGCCTATGACAATTCGGTTTTTCTGGCGGCCTGCAACCAGGCGGGCGGCAACGGGGACGGGCTGGATTTTGCCGGAGTGGCCGTAGTGTGCGGCCCTAAAGGGGAGATACTGGCCCAAGCCGCTGGAGATGAAGATACTCTCGTGACAGCGGATTTGAAAGCCGCCGATCTGACCGCCGTCCGGCAGAGCCGCATGGGTTTCTTTCTGCCCCAGCGGCGTCCGGATCTGTACTCGTCCGGCTGACCTCCCGGCCCGGATTACTGGTCCTTCATCCTGGCGAGCTGGATATAAAGAGCGTCCCTTTCCGGAGCTGAAACGGCGGTGGGGGCTTCCGGCCTTGCTTCCTGTTCGGCGGTCCAGACCTTATTGCCGCCTTCGGATTTGGCCCTATACATGGCCTGATCGGCCCTTTCCACCAGGGCTTCCTCCGATTCATCGTCAAAATACCTGTGCGTGGCCAGACCGAAGGAGCCGGTTACTCCGTATTGGGCCGTGCGCGGATCTTTTTCCACGTTCTCCCTGATGCGCCGGGCGATTCTTTCAGCCGCCCTGGTGTCTGTGTCCGGCAAAATGACGGCGAACTCGTCGCCGCCATAACGGATCGGCACATCCACGGTCCTGATGCTGGCCTGTATTATGTCAGCCACCTGGCGAAGCAGTTCGTCGCCTGTCTGGTGTCCATACTCGTCGTTGACCGGTTTGAAACGGTCCAGGTCGATCATTATTAACGAACAGGGATTCTCCGTTCTTCTGACGCGCTCCAACTCCACGGAAAGCCTCTGGCGGAAATGGCGGAAATTATATAATCCCGTCAGGGTGTCCTGGACCGCCAGTTCTTCGAGCCGGCGCAGACGCCCGGTCATCTCTTTGAGAGATCGCAGGGTTTCCAGACTGCTCCGGGAGAGAGGAATGGTCAGGTCGATCTGGGGCAGCAGCTTCTGCAGCTCGACAGAAGTGAGATCACGGACAATAAAAGCCAATCCCTTGGGGCTTTCGTCATCCCTGGAAACAACAGTTCCGGACAGCGCCCCGTTTTTTCGCAACTCCGCAACAAGTTCTTTCAGCCTTTCGGGAGTAAGCTCCGGAGATGTGGTTTGTGTTTTGAGCTCCCGCAACTATGTTCACCTCGATATCCAACGAGCCTTATTCAATATCAGCTTACCCGAGAGACCGAAATAGGGCAACCTGCGTGTTGCCGAAGTTTTTTCAAAGCATGTCGAGTATGGCCTGGGGGATAGTCCCCAGGGACGCCACCCTGTCGACGCCTCCCCTTTTGATGGCTTCTTTGGGCATGCCGAAGACCACGCAGGAATTTTCGTCCTGGGCGATGGTCTTGGCCCCGCTTTCCTTCATTTTGAGCATGCCGTCGGCACCGTCGGCGCCCATGCCGGTCATGATGACTCCCACGGCGTTGGCTCCGGCGTACTGGGCTGTGGAGTTGAACAGAACGTCCACGGCCGGGCGCTGATGGTGGACCATGGGACCTGTTTTGACCTGGACGAAATAGCGTGCGCCGCTGCGGCGGAGAAGCATGTGGAAATTGCCTGGCGCAATCAGGCAGGTGCCAGGCAGAACCGAGTCGTTATCCTTGGCTTCCCGGACGTTTATCTTGCACAGCCCGTCCAGCCTGTCGGCGAAGGCCCGGGTGAAGTTGGCCGGCATATGCTGGACCACGACGATGCCGGGGCTGTTGGGAGGCATGCGGGTCAGGACTTCCTTGAGGGCTTCCGTGCCTCCGGTTGAGGCTCCAATGGCCACAACCTTGTTGGTGGTCTCGGCCATGGCCCTGGAAGACATAGTGAGCGCGGCCGCCGGCGCGGTGGTGGGTTCTTTCCTGAGGGGCCTGGCCTTGGCTGCGGCCCTGATCTTGTCGGCCAGTTGCGCACCCATCTCGCCCACGGAATAAGAACCTCCCGGTTTGGCCAGAACTTCAATGGCTCCGATTTCCAGGGCTTCAAGGGCCATGGTGCTGCCTTTGGGAGTCAGCGAGCTGACGATGATAACCGGCAAGGGATAGTGCTTCATCAGCTTTCGCAGGAAGGTGATGCCGTCCATCCGGGGCATTTCTATGTCCAGGGTCAGGACGTCCGGCTTGAGCTGTATGATCTTGTCCCGGGCGACATAAGGGTCCGGAGCAGTGCCCACGACTTCGATATCGGTTTCCTTGGACAGCTCTTCGGTGAATATTTTGCGGACGATGGCGGAATCGTCAACTATAAGGACTCTTATCACAACAGGCCTCCTGTCAACTTCATCAAGGCTATATTAAGTGTTTTTTCCTCGCGGACCAGAGTCGGCAAGGGGGCTTTGCATGCTTTGTTTTTTTCCGGTCGGATGACCCGGCAAATCAGTTTCATTTTCTGTAAACCGTTGGTTGTACATATTTAAAAGAATGCTTGACGCCTGTCAGGCTTTCCGAGTGGCCGATGAACAGGTATCCGTCCTTGGCCAGGCTCTGATAGAGGCGGTCAACCAGTTCTCCCTGGGTTTTTTTGTCGAAGTAGATCATGACGTTGCGGCAGAAAATAAGATCCATCGGATTGGAGAAGGGGAGAGGGTCCATCAGGTTCAAGCGCCTGAAGACCACCAGTTTCTTGACCGCATCCTTGACCTTGAAGCAGCCGGACCAATCTCCCCGGCCGGCCTGGAAATATTTCCTCATGGTGGCGGCGGGAATATCCCTGACGCGCTCCTCGGCATAGACGGCCTGCCTGGCTACCCCCAGGACTCGCGTAGAGAGGTCCGTAGCCAGTATCTTTATATCCCACCCGGTAAAACTCGAGAGATTGTCCAGAAGGGTGATGGCGATGGAATAAGGTTCTTCTCCGGTGGAACACCCGGCGCTCCAGACTCTGATCTGCCTCTGATCGGATTTGAGCCGGGCGGCGGCGAGTTCGGGCAGAAATTTTTCGGCCATGAAGTCGAAGTGCTTGGGTTCGCGGAAGAACTGAGTCAGGTTGGTGGAAATGGAGTCAAGCAGCAGGACTAGTTCATCGCCCTTGTGGTCGTTGATGACATAGTCGTAGTACTGGCTGAAGGTCCCCAGCTTCAAGGATCTGATACGTGTAGCCAGGCGGGCCCGAACCAACTGCTTTTTACCGGAATGCAGATTGATCCCGGCTTTCTGATGAACCAGATCCGAAAAGGCCTGAAATTCCTTCTCGGAAAGTTCAATGCTCCAACTGTTCACTGTTCTGCAATCGCTCCTTCGGTGGCTTTTCTGTTCTCCGCCCCGAGTATTTTCAGGCTACTGGAACCAATTGCCTCCCGGCGCCAGCCGTTGTGCCTGACGACTCCCTTATGCGGAAGAGCCCTGCCCGCACCTTTCCAAGGCGGCCCGGCAGACGTTGAGGCCTGTTGATAATATATCTTCGCATGGGCTCGGCATATTTCCAAGGAGTAAAGTTCATTTCCGGCATCGGCGGCCTTCAGCCGGTCCTCAACCGGCGGCGCTGCGGGTGTTCGATCCGGCAGATATGTGTTTTCTGCGCCCGTCCGCGTCTCTCGGCCGCTGTATCGTGAATCGATATGAGGCTGTCCGAAGCAATCGGTTTTGCTGTTCGCCGGACAATCCGGGGGTTGTATTACGCCTGCTGGACCTTGATTCCGGCAGGTGAGTCCGGCGATTCTGGGGAAATGGATTGAAGGGCGGCCGGTACTTTTGGTTAAATTCTGAGAAAAATAGTGTTTAATTCAAAGTAGTTGTCTTTTTATAATCTGAAATTTCAAATTTAATCTTGACTGAAATTTCAGTTTGTGTTTCAGTTGTCTTGAGCCCTCATGGTCCAGCCAGCAAATGACAGGAGGTCTTTATGGGCGGCAAAAAGCAAAAAGAAACATTTTTCGAGAGTCAAAATGGAGCTGATCCGGGTAAAGAGCAATCGCTGAGGGATCAGGTCTATGAACACCTCTGCGAGAAAATGCACAGAGGCGAACTTTTGCCCGGTTCAGTTATCGATCCGAAACAGATATGCAAGGAACTCGGCATCAGCCGGACCCCTCTGAACAATGCCCTTATCCGCCTGGACGCCGAGGGAATAGTCACCATCCACCCCCGCAGCAGAGTCGTTGTCAACACTCTCGAGCTGGGGGACATTCACTACCTGTATGAAGTTATCGGCGCTATCGAGAGCACCCTCATTACCAACGGCTTTGCGAATTATACCCCGGAGATTCTGGATCAGATGGAAGCCTGGAACATGGAAATGCAGACCCATGCCCAGAACGGCGACCTGCGGGCCTATGACCGGCTGCACTATAAATTTCATCATGTTTTCATAATGATGGCCCCTAATATATTCGCGGAACGCATTTTAACCCCGATCAAGAACAGGCTGTGGGACATCCCCAAAAAGAGCTTTCCCCAAAAATGGTATCTCGATGCCTGTTCCGAGCACCAGATTCTGGTCGACGCCCTGCGTGAAAGAAACCTGGAAAAGGCCGTTACCTACCACAGGCACATTCACTGGGGCTTCGATTTCAATAAGAAATTTATTGAGATGGTCTACTTTGTATAGCCATCAAACAACAACCCCAAAGGAGAAGAGGGTGTCGCAATGCGTAAATTAACTCTTTTTTTGACGGCAATGGCAATGACGGTGTTTTTGGTAAGCCAGGTTTCTTTTGCGGCTGAATTTACGATAAAGCTGCAGAGCTACTATCCGTCGGGCATGATGGATGCGGAAAAGCAGTTTGCCGAGAAGGTGGCCAAGGAGAGCGGCGGCAGGATCGAAGTCGTGCCTTATTCCGGCGGCGAGTTGGTGCCTTCCAGCCAGATACTGAGCGCGGTCAAGACCGGGACCATCGGCATGGGGCGCGGCATGGGGCATCACTTCACCGAGACCCCCATCGGTTCGATTGAATCCGGCATGCCTCTGGCCTGGACTTCCGTGAAGGAAGCCGAGGCCATTTTCTTTGATTACGGTCTCAAAAACATCATCGAGGAAGAATACGCCAAGCACGACGTCAAGTATCTTGGACCGGTCTGGGCGGCGCCTTATCACTTCCTGGGCAAGCGCCCCATCAAAAGCATCGACGATATGCGCAAGATGAAGATTCGCGCCGTCGGGGCCAGCGCCAAGATGCTGAACAAGCTTGAGGTCAAGACCGTTTCCATGCCGCCGGAAGACATCTATCTGGCTCTCACCACCGGCCAGATCGACGGCGTGCTGTACGGTTCGGCTTTCGAATACAAGGAAACGAAGTATTACGAAGGCGCGCGTTTTTTCAATACCACTCCGATTCTCGATCCGATTGTCGACACTCTGGTTATCAATATGGCCCTGTGGAATTCACTGCCCAAGGATCTGCAGGAAGTCGTGCAGAAGGCTGCGGATGAATTCCGGACCGGTTACTACACCTGGATCACCGCCCAGGACGAGGCGACCGTCAACGAGCTCTTCAAAAACACGAACACCTCCTTTTCCAGTGATGACATGAAGCAGATGACCCAGGCCTCGCTCACCGTCTGGGACGAAGAGGCCAAGAAGTCCGAAGCCAACCAGAAGGCGGTTGAACTGATTAAAAAGGCTGCCAAGGAAGCTGGACGTTTGTAAGAAACAGCCCTCAACATCCGGCAGGGGTGGGGACAAGGTTCCCACCCCTCATTTCTCACAGGTGACAACCATGCCACATGCCAAGGGTATGCTAAGTAAATTTGTCCGGGCCGTATCAAAGGCCAATTTGATTATTGCCTACGGCGTTTCAACAGTGCTGCTGCTTTTCGGCGCCATCATGCTTTACGAGGCTATAGCCAGGCACTTTTTCAACAGCCCGACGACCTGGGCCTTTGAATTCAGCAAAATGGCCTTCGGTTTCTACATGATCTGGGGCGGAGCCTATACCATGCTGTGCGGAGAACATGTCAGCATGGATATTTTCTACAGCAAGTGGCCTCCCCGCACCAAAGCCATAATGGATTCGATCACCTTTGTCTTTTTCATGATATTCATCTCCACGCTGCTTTATCTGGTGACCGCCGACGCCATCAATTCCATATCATTCCGCGAGACGTCCAATTCGACGCTGGCTCAGCCTCTGTACCACTGGCGGGCGAGCCTGATCGTGGGAATATTCCTGCTAATTCTGCAAGGCACAGCCGGGTTCATAAAGAACCTCTGGTTTGCCTTGTTCAACGAGGAACTGTGATGACTGCCGTAGGAAGCAACAAATCACTGAAGGTCCTGCTGGTTATCTATTTTTCATACCTCTGCATGGTCGGAGCCCTCCATCTTAACGGAATGCTGAACGCAGGCAGCACCGTCGGGGTTTCCATTTTCATGTTTTCCAGCATGTTGATATTAATGAGCACCGGCCTGCCCATAGCCTTTTCCCTGTCAACCGTCGCCATTTTTACGGCCTGGATTTTTCAGCCGGCGTTGTTGAATATGCTGCTGTTCCAATTCAAGGATTTCACGCTGGAGTCCGGCAAGACCCTGATATGTATACCCCTCTTCATATTCATGGGTTTTATTCTGCATAATTCGGGTATCGCCAAGGACCTTTTCGATGCGGTCTATCTCTGGTCGGGCGGTCTGCGCGGCGGCCTGGGCATGGGGACCATTCTGATCTGCGCCATCATGGCCGCCATGATCGGAGTCAGCAGCGCCGCGACCCTTTCCATGGGCATTATCGCCGTGCCGGCCATGCTGGCCCGCAATTACGACAAGCGCATAGCCACGGGCATTGTTCAGGCCGGCGGCGCGCTCGGTTTTCTGATACCTCCCAGCATCATGATGATCATGTATGCCTTTGTGGCCCAGGAATCCGTCGGGCGGCTCTTCGCGGCCGGTATTGTCCCGGGCATCATGCTGGCCACCATGTACATCATCTATGTCGGCATCCGCGCCTATCTGCAGCCCGAACTGGCTCCGGCCCTGCCGATTGAACAGCGCGGCACCCTGAAAGACAAGGTCCTGGCCCTCAGATACCTGGTCCTGCCCGCCTTCATCATCATCGGGGTTCTGGGCTGTATCTTCACCGGTATAACTTCGCCCACCGAAGCCGCCGCCCTTGGCGCGGCCGGGGCTATAATCTGCGCGGCCATCCGCCGCAACCTCACCTTCGAGAATTTCAAAACAAGCATCATGCGGACCCTGAGCCTGTCCAGTTTCAATGCCTACATCATCCTGGGCGCCATTGTTTTCAGCGGCGTCTACAGCGGCCTCGGAGCTTCCACCATGATCCGGGACGCTCTGACCGGCATGAACGTCAGCCCCTGGGTGGTGGTTGTTCTCATGCAGCTCAGCTTCTTCGTCCTGGGCATGTTTCTGGACGATATCGCCATTCTGTTTCTGTGCATGCCCATCTATGTGCCCATCATCAAGGCCCTGGGGTTTGATCCTGTCTGGTTCGCCGTCCTGTATGTCATGAACATGCAGATGGCCTATATTACCCCGCCATACGGGCTGAACCTGTTTTATATGAAAGCCGTCGCCCCCAAGGAAGTGACTTTGAGCGACATATACCGCTCCATTGTCCCGTTTCTGCTCCTGCAGGCCACGGCCCTGATTCTGCTGCTCGTCTTCCCCAAGATAGCCCTGGGACTGCCCAGTCTGCTTTTCGACTATATCCAGATGATGATCCACCCGGACCTGCTCTTCAGCAAGCTGGATGTCATAATCCAGTATCCCAGCCTTTACAAGGTTCTGATCAGCAATCCGGGCATGCTGTTCGATTCCGGAAACATGGCCAATATCCTGAGCAATGCCAAGGTGGCCGATGTTCTCTTCGGAAATCCGGCTTTCGGCGACTTCCTGGTCAAAAGCCCTGATTTTGCCCATATGCTGACCAGCAACGACTGGTTGATTCAGCTTCCCGAGATGAACGAATTTTTACACGCACAAGAGCAATTCTTGCTGAACCATCAGGAAATCAGAGCTCTTCTGCCGTAGGAGGAATAATGTCTTATAAAGAAATCGTCTACCAACCCGTTGATTCTCTGAAATCGCCCCGCTTCAGCGGCGTCAGAACATTCATGCGGCTGCCCCATGGAACCCAGCTTGAAGGCGCCGACGTGGCCGTCTTCGGCGTGCCTTTTGATACCGGGACGTCCTTTCGGGCCGGCACGAGGTTCGGGCCTGCGGCCATCCGCGATGCGTCCATAATCCTGAAGCCTTATTGTCCCCTGACGGATGTGGACATATTTGAAAACCTATCCGTCCTTGACTATGGCGATATCGATACCGTGCCCGGTTATATCGAGGACAGTTTCACCAAGATGGAAGAAGGGATGGCCGATATCTGCCGGGCCGGAGTGATCCCTCTGTGCATGGGCGGAGACCATTCCATCAGTCTGCCTCTTCTGCGGGGCCTGACTAAGGTCCACGGCGGGCCGGTGGCTTTGCTGCATTTCGACGCCCACAGCGACACCATTCCCGGTTATTTCGGACGGGACTACAATCATGGCACGCCTTTTTACTGGGCTATCGAAGAAGGTCTGATAAAGACCGAGCATTCTTTGCAGGTGGGTATACGCGGTCCCCTGTACAGCAAGGACGCCCTGGATTACGCCAGAAACAGCGGCATGGAAGTAATCACCGGGCCGCAACTGCATGACATGGGCGTGAAGGAAGCGGTCAAGGCGATCCGGAGCCGTATCAGCGGCCAGCCGGTCTATGTAACTTTTGACGTGGATTTTCTGGACGCAGCCTACGCACCGGGAACCGGCACCCCGGAGATCGGCGGCTTCACCACTCATCAGGCTTTGCAACTGGTAGTGGGGGCCTGTCAGGGCATGGACCTCAAGGGCATGGATGTGGTCGAAGTCATGCCCGTCCAGGATAACGCAGGCATCACGGCTCTGGCCGGAGCCTCCATTATGCATGTCTTTCTGGCCGCGATAGCCAAGGGCCGGGAGCGGAAATAACGACCCCGAGTCAAGACCGGATACGGAAACGGGCGGATGGCTTGACCGCCTGATTCCTCCGTATCCGGCTTTGCTTCATTGTAAAAACGGCGGCGGAGTCCTGGTATGAAAAGGCTCCGCCGCCGTTCCCTTCCTTCGGGAAATATCCCCGGCCGAAGCTCTTCCAATCGTCCGGAGATGGCTCCTCCCGCACACCCGGCCTTGCGTTCCGTTTTGCGGCCTGGTAATTCAGGTTGAACGGGCGGCTGGTTCCCATTAGAATAACACCATGTCATCTCAAGAAAACGGCCGTGGAGCATCGGCGGGACAGGAAGAGGCCCAGGGTTCTCCGGAGCACCGGGTCGCTCACCTGGAAGCCCAGCTGGAGACCTACAAGAAGACTCTGACGGATATCTACGAGCTCTACGACCAGAAGATCGACGAGCTTTCGCTGATTCGGCGGATCAGCGATTCGTTACGCACGCCCCTGGACCTGGAAGGTCTGGCGCGGGCGGTGGTCGAGGCCGTGTCTCACGAGATAGCCCTGGACCGGCTCTTTCTGCTGCTGGTCGACCAGGACCGTGTGGCCTTGAGGCTGGTCGCCTCCTTTGACGCGGCCTCGGATGAAACCAGATTCCCGGCGGGCCATGAGGGCGTAATATTCCCCCTGGATGACGAGGATAGTGAACCGGCCAGGGCCGTCAAGGCCAGGGAACCCCTGGTTATCGCCTTGAGCGAGCCGGGAACCGGCCTTGGCGGGCGTCCGGACGACCCGCCGGTTTCACGGCTTTATCTGCCTCTTATCGCCCGCCGCCGGACCGTGGGGCTGCTCAGTCTGAGCCGGGGCGCGGCCCAGCCTTTCAACGACGCCGACGTCAGAGTGCTGACCATCATCAGCGATCAGGCGGCCACGGCTCTGGCCAATGTCCAGTTATTCAACGAACTGGCCGCGGCCAACGTCAGGTTGCAGGACTCCGAACGCCAGGCCCGGCAGACCAGCCTTTACCTGGAGAATCTGCTGGAAACAGCCAGCGATCTCATCTTCACTCTGGATGAGAACGGACGGATCAACTACGTCAACCGCAAGGTGGAGGAATGGGGTTTCGGCAAGGATTATCTGCTGGGGCGGAAGCTGGAGGAGCTTCTCCACGGGGAATCGTCCGAATCCGGAAAGGGCGGCCCAATCCTGACGCCAGGGCAGCAATCCGTGGAAGTGGGTTTGAGAACCGCGGCCGGGGAGCGGAAGGACGTGCTGATGAGCATGTCCCTGCTGGACAGTGAAGGCGGAAGAAATGCCGGGTGCCTGGTTCTGGCACGCGACATAACCGAAAGAAAACAGTTGGAGCGTCAGTTGCTGCATTCGGAAAAGCTGGCCAGCATCGGCATACTGGCCGCCGGGGTGGCTCATGAGATAGGCAATCCCCTGAGTGCCATCTCCGGCTACACCCAGATACTGCAAGGCGGCGGAGTGAGGGAGGAGGAAAGCCGGGAATACCTCGAAGCCATCACCAGCCAGACGGCCCGCATCGAGAGAATCATCGAGGATCTGCTGAATTTTTCCCGGCCTTCCACCGGGCACAGCAGCGACATAAATCTGGCCGAAGCCATGCCTTCCATTATGTCCATGCTGTCGGGACAGCGTTCCTTCGCCCACATGAAGACGATTTTTGATCTTCCGCCGGATCTGAGGCCGGTCCGCATGGACCCGGACCACCTGGCCCAGGTCGTGATAAATATCGCCCTGAACGCGGCCCAGGCCATGCCCGGCGGCGGCGGGCTGACGGTTTCCGCCCGCGAGATGAAAGGCATGGTCGAACTGCGCCTCAAGGACACCGGCCCGGGCATACCGCCTGAGGCGCGAGACAGGATTTTCGATCCTTTTTTCACCACCAAGCCGGTCGGGCAGGGCACGGGCCTGGGTCTGGCCATTGTCCACCGGCTGGTCGAAAGCTACGGCGGCTCCATCGAGGTGGAGAGCGAACCCGGACACGGTACTGTTTTCATCGTGTCTCTGCCGGCCGCCTGAGCCACGGGAAGAAAAAATGCCCTCAGCTCCACGCATACTCATTGTCGACGACGAAGAACACATCCGCAAGATATTGACCATCATGCTGTCCAAGCAGGGGTACGAAACCCAGACGGCGGCCGGTGGATACGAAGCGCTGCAGATGCTCACCCGCACGGCCTTTGACGCGGTTGTGACCGATATCCGGATGTCCGGGCTGGACGGGCTGGAACTGCTGGCCAGGCTCAAAGCCCAGGACCCGGAACTGCCGGTTGTCATCATAACGGCCTTTTCCTCAGTGGAAACAGCCATCCAGGCGATGAAACAGGGGGCTTACGATTACATTTCCAAGCCTTTCAAGGAAGACGAGATTCTGCTGGTGCTGGAGAAGGCCCTGGAGCGGAGGCAGATACTGGCTGAGAACCGGCAATTGAAGGCCCAGATCATGGAAAAATACGATTTTTCCAATTTCATCGGCCGCTCGACGCCCATGGTCCGGGTTTTTGAAGTCATCGCCAAGGTGGCGGAAACCAGTTCGACGGTTCTGATTTCCGGGGAGAGCGGCACCGGCAAGGAACTGGCCGCCCGGTCCATCCACTACAACAGTCCGCGGAAAGACAGGCCGTTTGTGGCCGTCAATTGCGGGGCAATCCCGGCCAACCTGCTGGAAAGTGAATTCTTCGGGTATGTCAAGGGTGCTTTCAGCGGGGCCGACCGGCCGAAGAAGGGTCTTTTTGAAGAGGCGGACGGAGGGACGCTTTTCCTGGACGAGGTCAGCGAGCTTCCCCTGGATATGCAGGTCAAACTGCTGCGGGCCTTGCAGGAGGAGGAGATTCGCCGTCTGGGCGAATCGTCCAGCCGCAAGGTGGATCTGAGGGTCATTGCGGCCACCAACAGGAATCTTCAGGAAGAAGTGGCGGCCGGCCGCTTCCGGGAAGACCTCTTCTACCGGCTTAACGTCATAGCCCTGAGGCTGCCTCCTCTACGGGACAGAAGCGACGACATCCCTCTCCTGGCCAGGCATTTTGTCGACAAAACCGTGAAAAGGCAGGGCCTGACCGCCAAGAAAATATCTCAGGAAGCTGTCCGCGCCCTGGTCCAGCATCCGTGGCCCGGCAACGTCAGGCAGCTTGGCAATGTGATCGAACAGGCGGCCGTAATGTCCGAGGGGGCATCCATAACCTTGGCCGACCTGCCTTTCGGCCTGCCTCGGGAGGTCCCCCCGGACGGTTTGTCCGTGGTTATTCCCGACGACCGGCTGGACCTGAAGTCGGCGTTGAAGGAAGTTGTTGAGCAGACGGAAAGGACCATAATCCAGAGGACTCTGGACCGGACAGGCCAGAACCGCACCCGGGCCGCCGAGATTCTGGGCATCAGCCGACGGGCGCTCATCACGAAGATTCAGGCCTACGGGCTCGAATGATCGTTCAGGCCGAACTGAAGGACTTGGTGTGAATTATAATTCACAGTCAGGTGTGAAGATGAATGCACATCACCGCGATTTGAAGATGATTCGGGCTGATTTGTAAAAAATAGAGTATAAATAATAAATTATGTAAAGTTGCTCTGCTGACTCACTGCTTTTGCCTATATTCGGCTTCATCTAAACCTCACGAAATGCCTGATTATCTTTAAAGGACCATGGAAAAAACCTAAAATATGTGAAGTGTAATTCACACCTGCTCCCGCCGTTTAGTGTCTTCATCACGATAAAGCTCTGTAAATATTGAATAAAAAATTGTCTCTGTCTTCTTGGCACAGGCTTTGCCATTAACAGAAGCAAATGCTGTTGCCGGGAGGATTATCATGGAAGGATATTACGAGACACTGGATCTGAATAACGGGGCTTCCCTGTCCGATATCAGGCGCGCCTTCCGCCGTCTGGCCAAACGTTTCCATCCCGATACCTCCGGGAGCGGCGATGCTGTGCGCTTTCAAAAAATATACGGGGCTTACCGGGCCTTGTTGCGCCAGCTTGGCGGAACGGCGGAATCTTCCCGGCCAGAGGTAAAAAGCAGCGAAGCAACCGGGGAGAGCTGGCGCTTTGAAGGCGTCGCCGATGATGGCGCCAATGTCATTTATCTTCTTCGGGTGACTCCTGAAGCGTCCTTGAGCGGTCTACGTCTGACTCTGCCCTGGAAGAAGGAAGACGCCTGCCCCCGGTGCCTGGGGGCTGGTCACACTTTTTCCATGCACGAAGACGGAGACTTCAGGAAGAGGCCGTGTCCCAAGTGCGAGGGCCGAGGCGTTTCGGCCTCGAATGCGACTCTGCGGGTGGAGGTGACCCCCGAGCTGATCCAGCGGGGCCGCATCCGCCTGCGCGGAGCGGGACATTACCGGCCCGGCGAGGCTCTTCGGGGCGATCTGATCATTCAACTGGAAGCGGCTTCAGGCGGCCTGATGGGGCGTGGTTTTTGGGCGTCATGAATAGTGGCGGTGTCAGATGATCCAGCCCGTAACAACGAAGATGCTCCCTTATGCCCACTCTTCGAGCGGCCAGGGCAACAGGACGGCGCGGGACATGCTGCCTGAGAGCAGACCGTCCGCTCAGCCCAGCCGGGACGCAGGTTACCGTAAGGTCTCCGGTGGGGGAGTTATTCGCTCGGGGCTGATTACCAGGGGCCTGTTCGTAAATCTTATGGTCTGAAATCCGGACCTGATATCTTTTTAAGAGAACGCTGGAAAACTCATCATGTTGTCAAGCAAACCTGTGGCGGAAGCGGACTCGACGGACTTCAGCGCGTTATTCAATCTGAAAGAACTTCAGCGGATTCAGGATGATTTCGCCGAAGCCGCCGGAGTGGCCTCCATCATAACCCGTCCGAACGGTTCCTATCTCACCGCTCCCAGCAACTTGCGGCGCCTTTGCCGGGAGTTCATTCTCCGGACAGAACCAGGAGTTAAGGGGTGCCGCCTTTCCGCGGCGCTTGTCTGCCAGGGCTGCGGCCAAGGTCCGTTGGTCCGGCTTTGCCAGAGCGCGGGTCTGTGGACGGCCGGGGCGGGCATCATCTTGGAGGGAAGGCACGCGGCCAACTGGCTGATCGGGCAGGTCCGGGACAAGACGCAGGACGAAGAAGAGATTATGGCCAGGGCCAGGAGAATCGGGGCCGATGAACGGGCTTTCCTGATCGCTTTCCGCGAACTGCCGGCCATGTCCGGCCCTGAATTCGAGCGTATAGCCAGGCTCCTGTCTGTATCAGCCCGCCAGGTCTCCCTGACGGCGCGGCGGTATTCCTCATCGGCCGAGGATATTCCGGAGGAGGACGAAGAAGCAGAGCGGCGCGTGGCGCAGCTTCGGCAGGCCCGGAAGCTGGAGGCTGTCGGCAGACTGGCCGCTGGCGTCGCCCATGACTTCAACAATGTATTGCAGGCCGTCAATGGATACACGCAGATAATGCTGCTGGACAAGGGCGGCGATCATCCGGACCATGGCCACCTGACGGGCATAAGGAAGACCGTGGAGCGGGCCTCCCAGCTCGTTCAGCAGATGCTCTTTTTCTGCCGGAAGGTCGAGCCGGAAAAGCGTTTAGTAAACCTCAATCAGGAAGTGGAACAGGCGGTCAGGATATTGAGAAGAACCATACCGAAGATGATTTCGGTGGAGTACGCCGCCAGGGGAGGTTTGTGGAACATCCGGGCCGACCCCATGCAAGTGGAACAGATATTGTTGAACCTGGGGATCAACGCGGCCGATGCCATGCCCGAAGGCGGCCGGCTGACAATCAGGACGGCCAACGCCGTCCTTGGTCCCGGCTATTTTCATTCCTGTTCCGAAGCCGGTAACTATGTGTTGTTGAATGTTTCGGATACCGGCCAAGGCATTGAGGAAGAAACCCTGGAGCACATCTTCGAGCCTTTTTACACGACCAAGGAGCCGGGCAAGGGAACCGGGCTAGGGCTGGCTTCGGTTTACGGCATGGTGATAAGCCACGGCGGTCACATCCGCTGCCAGAGCCAGCCTGGCGAGGGGGCCAGCTTCAGGATATACTTTCCGGCCGCAGGGGCTGAAGATATCAAGGCGGAGACGGAGGCGGAAGATTCGGTTCTCCGTGGAGGGAAAGAGAGTATCCTTCTGGTGGATGATGATGATTCCATAAGAGAGATAGGCCGACAGATTCTGGAGCATTTCGGGTACACGGTTATTACCGCCGCCAGCGGTGAAGAGGCGTTGGGAATTTACAGGGGGGCAAAGAAGAAGCAGATTAAGCTGGTCATTCTGGACATCGGCATGCCGGGCATGGGCGGAACGGAGTGCCTGCATCAGCTTGTGGAAGCTGACCCGGCGGTGAAAGTCGTGATTACCAGCGGTTATTCGGCCGACCATGAGCTGGTGGAAAAGACGCTTGCGGAGTGCGCCGGCTATGTCGGCAAACCTTACAACCTGGGTGACCTAGTGAGCAGCGTCAGGCGTATTCTGGACAGTTGAAGCTGCAACATCCCCCCAAAGACCGGCGGACATATTTGCATTTCCGGAAATAACAGAAGGCCAGAAAGTTGAAGATAAGGATTAAGAGAAGAAGGCTCCGGGCCTGACTGTTCAGGCGGGGTGCTTCGCCCCTGCCGCGAACGGCGGCGACTTCGGAAACTCTTTCCCGCCCAGCCCAAGGGGACGCCCAAGCGGCCGCGTCCCCTTGGAACCCCCGGCCTTTTTTAACCCGTCGAACGGGCATCCATGCCCTTCGCCGGGGGGCGAACGTCCATGTTCGCCTAAGAAAGGGGAAACCGGAAAAATCGGCTTTTAGGGTGTAGGTCAGCTTGATAAAGACAACAAAGAGGTTTGTCAACAAGCTGCGAGGCCGCTCTTGGGGAGCGGCCTCACAGCTTGAAATCAACCGGCTGTTTTTTTGAATCTGGCGGTTCTGGCCTTGACGGCCGAAACCTCAGGAGACTGGCCCTGAGCCTGGGGGAGTTTTTCCAGGCGGGCGGCAAAGGACGGGTGGGTGCCCAGGCGGGCGCTCAGGGCTGTATCCTTCTGTTTTTCTTTTTCCACCATCAGGGTTATGTTGCGGCGCAAGGCCTGAGGATCGTATCCTGCCCGGGCGGCGAAGGTCTGGCCCAGGGCGTCGGCTTCAAACTCCATGGTCTGGTCGTAGCCGACGGTGACCAGGGTGCTGACCACCTTATCGGTTATCTGGTCAAAGAGGCTGAGCAGTTCCGGGTTCACTCCGCCGTGGCGTGCGCCTTCCTTGGCCGTAATCACCACAACCTGCTGCCAGAGGGCGCTTTTGATGCTCTTGAGAGAGTGTTTGGCCGCGGCATGGCCGATTTCGTGGGCGAGTATGGCGGCCAGTTCTTCTTCGTTTTCGAGCGAGTCGATCATGCCCTTGGTCACGAATATATAACCGCCGGGTGCGGCAAAAGCGTTGATTTCGGGCGTGTCCAGCACGGCGAAATGGTAGACGATGTCCGGGCGGTCCGAGACCATGGCTACGGTGGTGCCTATCAGGTTGACGTATTTATGAAGTTTGGCGTTGTTGAGCAGTTTGTACTGGGCCAGCAGGCGGGCCGAGACGCTGCGGCCCAGGTACATCTCCTGTTCCTCGGTGATGTCCTGTGAGGCTTTGGCCGCCGCCTGGCCTATGCGGCCGGCGCTCTGCAACGCCCCCATGGGATTGTTGGCGATGGAATCGGCGATATTGGCGCAGGAGGCCGCGAACAGGACCAGCAGCGCAGCCAGGGCCGCCAGCAGGAGTTTATGCCTGGTCATTGGGCACCTCCCGCCGCCAGCTTCCCAGCCGTCTGGAACTGTTTCAGCTCACTGAGGGAAAACGGAGTTTTTTCAAGTTGTTCAACCTGCTTCAACTGAGCCTGCAAGTTGTTGTTCGCAATATACGCCTGCTCCGTGGCGGCGTCGAATCCCTTGAAACCGGCGGTCTTGTCCAGGTCGGAGGTATCGGCCGTGCCGACCAAGCTGGCCAGGGGATTGAAGCTGCCGCCTTTCCGCTCCGTCAGGGCCTTGCCGAAGACCCAGCCGTCGCCCTTGGGGGTCTTGACCTGATACCAGCCGTCCTGCTCCGTGAGGACCTCCAGGGCATCGCCTTTCTGGGCGGTGAAAATGGTGGGGAAAAAGGCGCCCCGGCCCTTCTTTATATCGACTTTGGGCCGGTCGACGTAGAGAGTCGCCGCCCAGGCGGCCGTGGCCAGAAAAGCCAGAAGGCTCGCCAGAACAACAACCCTGACGCAAAAAGAAGTGCTTCGTTTCATGCGGGATTCCCCCATGGTTTGATATAAAAATTTTATCTTACTTGGTGGTCAATGTAAAGACGCGGTCCCAATCCGGCGGCGGCGGCGTCTGCCGATAGGCCCGGCAGCGTTCAAGATAAGTCCCGGACGGCCCGTCCTTGGGGTCAAGGTTCAAGGCCCGGATAAAAAATTCTTCCGCCTTCGGGAAATCCAGGTCCCGGTAAAGAGCCAGACCCTGCTCAAAGGCGTCCACCACGGCGGCCTTTTCGGGGTTTAACTCGCCTTTGCGGGAGAGAAGCTCGTAAACCGTTATTGGTTTGTTTTTGCCCTTGACTCTCAGCAGATCCAACTCCCGGACCTCCACCGCATCGCGGACTTCCGCGTAAGTGGTTTCGCTGATCATAATCCCCGTGCCGAAGGCCTTGTTGGCTCCTTCCAGGCGCGAGGCCAGATTGACCGCGTCGCCCATGACCGTGTAATCGAAACGTTCTTCTGAGCCCATATTGCCGACGATCATGGGGCCTGTATTAACACCCATACGCACGTGAAGCTCTGGAAGGTTTTCGGCGGCTGTTTCTTTCCGGAAGGCGGCCATGAGTTTCTGCTGTTCCAGGGCGGCCAGGCAGGCCCGCAAGGCATGATCTTCCTGGGGCAGGGGGGCGCCCCAGAAGGCCATGATGGCGTCGCCCTCGAATTTGTCCAAGGTTCCGCCCTGGTCGAGGATGGCCCCGGTCATCAGGCTGAGGTACCTGTTGAGCAGGTGCACCAGGCCTTCCGGTGTCAGGGTTTCGGAAATAGAAGTGAACCCGGCCAGATCGGAGAAAAAGGCGGTCATGACCCGGCGGGAGCCGCCCAGGGAGAGCAGTTCGGGCTTTTCCAGAACCTGGGCTACGACCTGGGGGCTGAGGTAACGGGAGAACGCCCCCTTGACGGCCTTTTTTTCCCTGCCTTCGCCATAGTAATTGAGAACGCTGGCCAGAATGAAGACGCCGACTTGGCCTCCCAGGGGGGAGAGCAGGTCCAGCCAGATATTCTGCCGGAAGGCCAGGACTGCTCCGGCCGCATAAAGTAGGCAGAGAATCAGGCAGGCGAGACCGCCAGTCAGGGCCGACGGCGCCAGGACGGCCGCGCTGAGTGTGGCCAGGAGCAGAAAGGCGGCCAGAAGACCCCGCAGCACATGGCCTCCGCGTTGGAGAAAGTCTCCGGCCAACAGGTTGTTCAGAAAGGCTGCGTGGATTTCGACGCCGGGCAGGGAGTCGTCCATGGGGGTTGAACGAAGGTCGAAAAGAGCGGCCGCCTTGGCCCCGATAAAGACGATTTTATCTTTGAAAAGGCGTGGTTCCAGGAGGGGGGGCTTTTCCATCTGCATATCAAGGGACGACTGGATGACGGCGGCTATGGTGTAATCCTGATATGTGCCCAAGCCCCCGTAATATTTGAGCAGGGCCATGCCTTCGCCGTCGAGGGGCAGCGTTCCCGTGGGCAGGCTCAGTCCCTTCGCGGTCTGAAGGGCGGACCATTCGCCATTGACCTTGAGGAAAGCGGCCAGGCTGATGGCCGGAAAGACGGCGTCCCGAAAGGAAACCAGGGGCCTGACGCGCCTGACCACCCCGTCCTCTTCCGGTTCGACATTTATTACGCCCAGGGCCCAGGCGGCTTCGGCCAGGACAGGTATGGGCATGGTCACGTCCCGGAATGAGTGAGGCGCTGAGCCGTCCTGACGCCGGTAGTCAAGGGGGCGGCTGGAGATCAGGGCGGAGAGGGCCTGTTCATCGGCCGGAGCGCCGCCCTTGACGTTTTCATGCATGACCAGGGTCTGGATGACCCGGCCTGATGATTCCATGGCCGAGGCGAAGGTGTTGTCGTCGTCGAAATCTCCGGCGAAGACGGACGGTTCCGAATAGACGGCGTCAAATATGACGGCCCTGGCTCCGGCCTGACGAAGGTATTCGACCACCAGTCCGTAGGCGTCCCTGGGCCAGGGCCAGCCGATTCCACGGGCTTTCTGGAAGTAGTCGATGCTTTTCTGGTCGATATAGAGGATGACGATGTCCGAGGCAACCCTGGATTTGTCGGCAAAATGGCGGTGCAGCCAGTCCAGCCCCTTGTATTCCACCAGATCCAGCCGGCCGCTCAGCAGGCTGGGAAGCAGCACGGCCAGGATGAGCCCGCAACCGATCAGGCCCATCAGATACCTGCGCTGTTTGGAGACGAATTTGCCGGTAATCATGTCTGCCGGTCCGGAACGGCTGGCCTTTCGGGGTCAGGCCAGAAAGTTGATCAGGTTCATAAGCCGGGCTTCCATGTCCGCCACGATGTCGTCAAAGTCGTCGGTGGTCATGCCCAGGATTTCCCAGGCGGCCGGGGAAAGGGGCGGCACAAAATTATCCCCGCTGAAACCGTAGCCCTTGGCCCTTATCATGATGTCGGCCAGATGGACCACGGCCGTCTGGAACTGAGCCTGACGGGCTCTTTCCGGCTGATGATGGTACTTCATCGGATCAGCCAGGGCTTCGGGCAGGTTCCAGTGCTCGGAAAGCCAGAGGCCCACGTCTCCGTGGCTGAATTCCAGCACTTCCTGTTCAGCTTCGTAAAAGGAAAGTTTTTTTTGGGCGGCCAGTTCAAGGATGCGTTCGGTTTCTTCGGGCATCTGCAGGCTGAGGACGACCTTGCCCAGATCGTGCAGCAATCCGGCCACCAGAATTTCCTCGGCATCCTCCCGGCCCAGCTTGCGGGCTATGCAGCCGGCCGCCGTGGCGCAGCCGATGGAATGTTCCCAGAGGCCGACCATGCTGGATCTCATCATGTCGAAAACGGATGTGGTCAGCACCAGTCCCTTGACCACGTCGAAACCGAGTATGACCAGGGCCTGGGTTATGGATGATATCTTGCGGGACATGCCGAAGAAGGCCGAGTTGGCCATGCGCAGAACCTTGGCCGACAAGACCTGGTCCTGCGAAATGAGCCTGCCGACATCCGCCGAGGAAGTCTCCGGGTTTTCGACCATCTTGGATATTTTCTGGACGATGCCCGGCAGGGTGGGCAGATTCTTGATGCGCTTGACCTGCTTTTTCAGTTCGGTCTTATCCGTCATCAGTCGCCCTCATGCAGCCGTCTGACAAAGGCGGCCTGCAAGGCACGTAAAACAGGGTCCGATTTTACCCGGGCGAACCGCTGCTCCAGGGCGGCAACTTCCCCGGCGATGCGGGCGGCCCTTTCTTCCGGCGATTCTTGGGATACCTCTTCAATGGGAATGGTTTCGAAGTTCAGCCTTTTCAGCATGCTGATGAGGCCTTCCGTCAGCTCCGCGCCTTTCTGACACAGCAATACCCCGTCCTGTCTGACCATCTTTTGTGCCAGTATCATGCCGGGTTCAGCCTTTTCCAACGGAATTCTTTTCACGACAAAACCTGATGTTTTTTGAAATTCGCCCTACTTAGAGCACATGCTAACATAATAAAGCCTACGGGCGCAACCCGAACAACCGGCACAATCTTTCTCGAAAAGCCCATGAGAATGGGCGGTTGACAAAAATTCCGCTCCGGCGATAATGAGTTCAGGAAAAAGGCCAATTATATGGAGGAAGATCATGTTGAAATGTGAGGCCTGCGGGCACGAGACCGAAGGGCTGACCTGCGCAGCCTGCTCAAAGGAAAATCCGCCGGACGCGGCCTTCTGCTGCTATTGCGGCTCGTCGCTGGGGCCTGCTCAGGCCTATGCCGCGGCAGGCGGTGAAGGCGATCCTTACGATCTGGAGAATCGCATACTTTGCAGCGACGAGAACTGCATCGGCATCATCGAGAACGGAGTCTGCACCGAGTGCGGCAAGCCTTATAAACCCTGACAACAGGAGGGACTCGTATGGCCAGCCCGGACAGCTACATCGTCCGCTGTCCCGGTTGCGGAACCAGGAACCGCATACCGGCGGCCAAGGTTGATGAACGGCCTACGTGCGGCCAATGCCGGTCGCCCATAGATCTGAGGGGGCTGTTTACCGGACGCCCGGTGGAAGTGACCGACCGCAATTTCGAGGCCGAGGTGCTGCGTTCACCCCTGCCGGTCCTGCTGGACTGCTGGGCTCCCTGGTGCGGACCCTGCCGTATGGTCGGGCCGGTTATCGAAAGCCTGGCCGCTGAATGGCGGGGGCGAATCAAGGTCGCCAAGATCAACACGGATGAAAATCAGGGCACGTCGGCCCGGTTTCAGATCAGGAGCATCCCCACGCTCCTTGTTTTTGACCGGGGGAAACTGGCGGATACCATGGTCGGGGCTTTGCCGAAAGAACAGATAGCCGCCCGGATGAGCCCGTTTCTCAAATAGCCAACCACGCATTCGATCCGACAGGAGTGACTATGACCAACGTCGATCAGGCCTTTATTCGCCAGATGCAGAAAAAGATTGAAGAAGAGATGGTGAAGAAGGAACGCGAGGTCCTGGATTACTGGCGGGGCGAGCTCGGCAAGCTGATCGGCAAGCGCCATCAGGATCTGGCCGGCCTGACCACAGACCTGAAAAACCTGCTGGGGCGTATGGACAAGAGGTTGAGCATCCTGTAAAAAGGATCGAAAATTTTCTTAAGGATGACCGATGTACGAACTCAAGGTAATAAGCCGGTTCGCCGGCGCTCACAATCTGCGCAACTTTTACGGCAAATGCGAGAATCTGCACGGCCACAACTGGACGGTGGAGGCTTACGTGGTGGCCGACCGGCTGGACGAAGCCGAGCTGGCTATGGATTTCGGCGTGATAAAAAAGCACCTCAACGAGGTGCTTGATCTGCTGGATCACCAGTATCTCAACGATCTGGAGTTCTTCAAGGAGCACAATCCGTCCTCGGAGAACATCGCCCGTTTCATCTTCGACAACTTGGCCCCCCGTCTCAATTCCGGCGCGGCGCGGCTGTCCAAGGTTTCGGCCTGGGAGTCGGAAACGTCCTGCGCGACCTACTGTCCCTGAACCCTGTTCGGACCGTTGGCCAGCCTGACCAGGATGTTGCCGTCGTGGAAGTAGTCCACGATGTTGGCGCAACCGAACCCCTGGTCTATCTTCCATATTTGTTCCGGACCGCAACCAAGGGCCTGAAGCAGGATGACCCGGTTGACTCCGGAATGGGCCACCAGGGCCAGCGTCTCGCCACGGTGGGCGTCGATCAATTCCTTTGTCCTGACTGAGACCCGTTCCCAGAAATCGCCGATGCTTTCCCCGCCGGGCACCCGGTAGTTGACCGGGTCTTTCCGGCGCTCTTCCATGGAACCGGGGAAGCGTTCCTGGACCTCCGAAAAACTCAATCCTTCCCAGGCCCCGAAATTGAGTTCCCGGAAGGCCGGGTCAACCTGGAGCTTGATGTCGCGGCCTCGGGTCAGAGCTTCTCCGCCGTAACGGGCACGTCTCAGATCGCTGCTGTAAACCGCCGAAAAGTCGACCACTGAAAGGTCTTCGGCCATGGCCTCCATCTGGGCCGCGCCCAGGGGTGTGAGATCCACGTCGGTGTGTCCGTTGTATTTGGGCGTGTCATGCCCGACAACCTGACCGTGCCTGATGATGTAAAGTGTGGTTGTTTGATTTTCCATAGAGTTTGATATAAATGAGGCCAAAGACATCTGTCAACCACCGTTATCTTTCTGAAGGTCTGTTTACTGATTCCGCCCGACGAATTTGAGTATGGCTTCGTTGACCGCCCTGAACTGTTCAGCCATGACCATATGCCCGGCGTCGTCAATCATTTCAAGTTGGGCCAGAGGCATGGCTCCAGCCAGTTTCCGGGCCATTTCCGGCGGGGTGATGCGGTCGTCCCGCCCGCAGATGACCAGGGAGGGCAATACCAGGTCAGGCAGGTCGGACATACGGTCAAAGGCCGCGCTGGCCTTGAGGTCGGCGACCAGGGTTTCCGGGTCGACTTCGGCCAGGAGTTCACGGCTCTGGCGGATAAGGGCCGGATTTGCCGCCGGGGAAAAAAGCCGGTCGGAGAAGTCCGAAAGGGCTTGCCGGTAATCCCGTTCGAAATCTTCAGCCAGTTCCCGGCCGCCGTCGAAAACCGCTCCCGTACCGATGAGGATCAGGCCCGCGGCAAAACCGGGCCTCAGGAGAGCCGTTTCCAGGACCACCGCCCCGCCCATGGAGGTTCCGGCCAGATAAGGCCTGCCCGGTAAGGGAAGTTCGTCCAGCGCCCGCAGCAGCCAGGCGGCTCTTTCGCCTATGGTCCCCTGGGCGGGGCCGGGAGTTTCCCCGTGACCGGGCAGTTCCAAGGCGGCCACGTTAAGCACCCTGTCCAGAGGCTTCAACTGGCCCCGCCAGCTCAACCGAGAGCCGCCCGAGCCGTGGATGAGGACCAGAGTTTCCCGTCCCGGGGCCAGGCCGCCCGGACCGGTTTCCAATCCTACCGTCTGTCCGTCCAGAGTCAACGGTATTTCTATTTTCTTCACGTCATTCACTCTTCCGGCTGTCCGGTCACTATCGTCCGAGGACAAAATCCGCTATCAGACCGTTGACCAGAGACGGTTGTTCCTGCATGACCTGGTGTCCCGCCTGATCGACCAGTTCAAGACGGCTGCCCCGGATGTTGTCGGCCAGGAAACGGGACTGGCCGGGGCGGGTCATCTTGTCCTGCGAGCCGCAGATAATCAGGGTCGGCAGACCTATTCGCGAGACATCGTTCCGTTTGTCGAATCCGGCGCAGGCGGTAAAATCGTCGATCAGGACCTTTGGTTCGTTGGCGGCCATGCGGGCCTTTTCCGCCTCCGGCAAGGCCGGGTCTGCTTCCTTGTGGAAACACCACCTGACGATGGTTTCCACCGTGGCCGGGAAACTGCTCCGGAGTCCTTCCAGCAGGGCCGGGTTGACCGGCAGTTCCGCGCCAGTGCCGATGAGAATCAGGCCGCCCAACAGCTCAGGACTGGTCAGTCCCAATTCCAGGGCGATGGCCCCGCCCATGGAGTGTCCGGCCAGCACTGTCCGGCCGGGCGGACGCCAAGCTTCCAGCACTCCCCGGACCCAGCGGGCGTAAGATTCAAGGAGGTCGTGAGACGGTCCGGGGGTTGCTCCGTGGCCGGGCAGTTCCAGTGCGGCCGTATTCAATTCCGGCAGTTCGCGCAACTGGCTTTGCCAGGTCTGGCGGGAGCCGCCCGCGCCGTGGAGAAAAACGACGGTATCCCTGTCCGGCAGCCAGCCGCCAGGGCCGATCTGAAAACCAACCTTTTTTCCGGCAATCATCTCCGGCGGAGAAAAGCTCATGAGTTGATCTCCCGTCTGTTTTTGGCGACCGATGCCTTAGCCATGATAGGTTGAAATGGTCCGAGAGACAAGATCGGGATGGCGGCAAAAGGCGATTTGCCGCCATCTCTGAGCCCGTCAAGAGGGGGCGGCCGCTTAACGGCCTATTTTGTCCAGCAATTCCGGCAGGCGTGCCTGGTCTTCCGGCGCGGATAGATGAACACCGTGGACCAGCCCGGACCCCTGCAAAGCCTTGACGAGCCCGGCCGCCTCGGCAAAACCGTCCGGTCCCGAGGCTTCGACCCAGGCCAGAAGCCTGGCCCCGTCCAGGTCCGCTTTTTCTCTGAAGTTACGAATGACTTCAATGCCGCTGATTGGCTGAGTAATGAAAAATTCCGCTCCAGCCTTTATCTTTTTCCGGAATTTCATTACCTGAGGCATCAGTGGATTGGCGGCCGGAGCCACCGAGGAGCCTAGGTGAAAAGAGGCTGTGCCGTCGACAAGGCCGCCGGAGAGCGTCCGTCCCTGAGCCAAAAGACCGGCCAGTTGCAGGGCCTGAACTGAGTCCAGGTCATAGACGGGCTTGGCTTCAGGATGATCGCCGAGGCTGACGAAATCCCCGGAAACGATGATGATGTCTTCCAGCCCGGCGGCCGATGCGGCCAGCAGATCGGAGGTCAGGGCCAGCCGGTTGCGGTCCCGGCATGTCAGGGTCGGAATTATGGAGCATTTTTGTTGACCGAGCATCAGGGCGGCGGCCAGGGCGGACAGGCGGACTTCCGCTTTCCTGTTGTCCGAAATGACCAGCCCGTCCACCCTCCCGCTCAGGCTGGCGGCCAGATCCTGGAGGGGCTGCATGGCGGTTCCCCTGGGCGGGTCCAGTTCCACGGTTACGACGAAATCCTTCCCGGCCAGGGCTTCACGGAATTTACTCATTGGCCGTGTACCTCCTCATGTAGGCCGGGTGGATCTGCCGGGCGGGGAGATTGGATTTGCCCTGGGGCCGGGGCGGCGCGATTTCTTTGATGTTGTCCAACCGCCCGGTGCTTTCCAGCCTCTCGTAGATCAGTGTCCAGGCGCAGTCCCTTTCGGGATCGGTTTCGCACTTGCCGTCCACCGTTCCGCCGCAGGGGCCGTTGAGCAGGCTCTTAGGGCAGAGAGTCACCGGGCAGATGCCGCCGGTCATGGTCAGGACGCAGGATCGGCAGGAACGGCATTTTTCATCCCAGACGCCGACCGCTTCGTTAACGCCGATGAAGGTCGTGTCCACTCCGGCCAGCACGGGTTTTTCCGGATACCGTTCGGCCAGAAACTGTATGCCCGCCCCGCAGGCCAATGAGAGCATGGCGTCGCACCCCTTGGCCGCTTCGGCCAGTTCGTCCAGAAACTCACGGTCGCATTGCCGTTCGACGCAGGCCACCCCGAAAGACTGTTCCCGGCCGCCCAGGCGGGCGGCTATATCCAGTTGAGCGGCCAGAATACCGGCCTCTTTTTCTCCACCGGTCAGACAAACCGCCACGCAGGTTCCGCAGCCGACCACCAGGACCCTGGAAAAGTCCCTGACGGCCTCGGCTATCTCGGCAAATTCTTTTCTCCGGGCCACTATCATTGTCCAGAACCTCCCACTGCCGCGACCGGTTGGTCCGGTGTCTTCCGCCCCAAAGGATTAGGCCCCAGTTCCAAAGCCTTTGCAGTCATCTTCTCGACCGCCGCCGCCCATTTGGGGGCGTCGGACGCGCCTATGTGGAACATCTCCAGCCTTTCCGCGCCCAGCCCCACTTCATCGAGCAGCTTCCGGGCGTGTTCCACTCTTTCCCTGGCCCTGAGGTTGCCCTCGAGGAAATGGCAGTCGCCGATTTCGCAGCCGCTGACCATGACTGCGTCGGCCCCGGCTTTGAAGATTTCCAGCAAGTAATGGACATCCACGCGGCCGGTGCAGAGCAGCTTGACAATGCGCACGTTCGGCGGATACTGCAAGCGCATGGAACCGGCCATGTCGGCGGCCGTATAGGTGCAGTAGGTGCAAAGAAGGGCTACTATTCTGGGCTGGTACTTATCTACGGTGTTCATGTCCTTTCGTGTCTCCCGCCGCCTGTTTCAGAAAGAAATGGCCTTGGCCAGTATCTGTGCGTCCTTGTGGTGCTGAACCTGGATTATCTTGCGCGGGCAAGCCGAGGCGCAGCTTCCGCATCCGTGGCAGGCCGCAGGATCGATGTAGGCCACGCCTTCACTGTTGATGCGCGGAACCCCGTAAGGGCAGGTGCGTACACAGGTCAGGCAGGCCACGCATTCATCCGGTTCCATAACCACGGCCACTTCGCCCCCGACCAGCATTTCCTTGCGGGCCAGAACAGCGGCCGCCCTGGCCGCGCCGGCCTTAGCCTGGGAAACGCATTCTTCCAGGAATTTCGGCCCATGAGCCGTTCCGGCCAGAAAGAAACCGGCATTGACGAAATCCACGGGGCGCAGCTTCAAGTGCGCTTCCATGAAGAAGCCGTCGGTGTCCAGGGGCAGCTTCAAGGCCACGGCCAGACGCTTGGCTTCAGGGGCCGGGCGGACGGCGGCGGACAGGACCAGGCGGTCGGCCCGCAGCATTATCCATTCGTTGATGGCCAGGTCGAAGACGCTGACGGACAATCCCTTTGGGCCGGAGGCAACCTCGGGGGGGCGGTCCTCGTCAAAACGTATGAATATGACTCCCTTGTCGCGTGCTTCCCGGTAGTAGAGTTCCTTGAGCGAAAAGGTTCTCATGTCCCGGAAGAGGATGGCCACTTCCGTCTCCGGGCTTTTGCGCTTGATGCTCAAGGCGTTGGCCACGGCCTGGGTGCAGCAGATGCGGCTGCAGTAAGAATGCTCTCTGTTGCGGCAGCCGACACACTGAATCATGACCACGTTTCTGATGCCGAAGAGCGGGGCCTTGTCGGTATGCAGGGATTCATGCAGGGACAACTGGGTCATGACTCTCTCGTCCCGGCCGTGCAGGTATTCGGTCGGCTGATATTCGGCCGCGCCCGTGGCTACCACCACCGCGCCGTGGGAGATTTCCGCATGCCCGGTTTCACCGGTCAGTCTGGAAATGAACTGCCCCACATGACCGGTCGTCTCAACAACCTCGCTGTTCAGATGGACGGTCAGCAATGGGTGCTGTTCGGTTTTTGTCACCAGTTCCTTCAGGTAGGATTGAACGTCGTGGCCTTCGGCCGTGCGGTGGAGACGCAGGGCCATGCCGCCCAGGCGGGCGCTTTTTTCGACGAGATGGGTCGGGAAGCCCTGATCGGCCAGGGTCAGAGCCGCGGTCAGGCCGGCCGGTCCGCCGCCGATGACCAGGGCCGACTGTTCCACCGGCACGGGGAACTGTTTCAGCGGTTCCAGCAGGGCCGCCCGGGCTACGGACATGCGCACCAGGTCCCGGGCCTTTTCCGTGGCTGCCGGGTGGTCTTCGGCGTGCACCCAGGAGCACTGGTCCCGGATATTGGCCATTTCGAAGAGATACTGGTTCAGTCCGGCTTCCCGGAGGGTTTCCCTGAAAAGCGGTTCATGGGTGCGCGGTGAACAGGAAGCTACCACGACGCGGTTGAGCCGCCTTTCCCTGATGGTTTCCATCATCCGGACCTGGGTATCCGTGGAGCAGGAAAAGACGAAATCTTCGGCATGCTCCACATAGGGCAGGGTGCGTGCATACTCAGCCACGGAAGGCACGTCGACCACCGAGCCGATGTTTATGCCGCAATGGCAGACGAATACGCCTATACGGGGCGGTTCGGCCGAAATATCCCTTTCCTCGGGAAAGACCGCCGCCGTTATCTCCGTGCCGCGAGCCTCGGCCAGCAGGGTCCCGGCTTCAGCCGCCGCTCCACTGGCCTGCATGACCGTGTCCGGAATGTCTCGCGGAGCCTGGAAGACTCCGCAGGCATACACCCCCGGCCGACTAGTGGTCAGAGGATTGATCCCCTCGTGCACGGCAAATCCGAAACGGTCTGTCTCCACGCCAAGGACGCGGCTCAATTCCCCGGAGGCAGGGTGAGGAACCAGACCGACCGAGAGTATGACCAGATCAAAGGTTTCCTCGCGCAGGCGGTTTTCTTCGTCGAAATACTGCACGGTCAGGTCCCTGGTCAGCGGGTCTTCCAGAACCCGTGAGATCATCGAGCGGACGTACCGGACCTTGTGCTCATCCCTGGCTCTTTCGTAATAGCGGTCGAACCCCTTTCCCTGTGCCCGGATGTCCATGTAGAAGATGGTCGTTTCCATGCCCGGCAGGTGTTCCTGGCCGATGATGGCCTGCTTGGTCGCATACATGCAGCAGACATAGGAACAGTAATCACGGCCTATGGAAGGGTCCCGCGAACCGACGCACTGAATCCAGGCGGTTTTTTTCGGCTCCCGGCCGTCGGACGGCCGCCGCACATGTCCTCCATACGGCCCGGAGGCGGAATTGATGCGTTCGAATTCCAGGCTGGTGATGACATTGGGCAGGCGTCCGTAGCCGTATTCGGGCTTCAGGCGGGCGTCGAAAGGCCGGAAACCTGGGGCCATGATTAATGAACCGACCCGAAGCTCCAGGACCTCGGCCTGGGCGTCGTGCCTTATGGCCCCGGCCTGACAGACCTCCAGACATTGGTAGCATTCCGAACATATGCCGCAGGCCAGGCAGCGGGAGGCTTCCTGGCGGGCCGTGTCTTCATCGAAGACGCCGACCACTTCCGCGAAACTCCTGCGGCGCTCTTCCGGGCCGGCCACAGGGGGACGGCGGCGGTGCTGGCGTTTGAGGCCTGTCCTGTCCACCGAGGCGATATCGAAGAGCCGTTCCCGGCCTTCGGCCAGGTCCTGGCCATCGAGGAAACGGCGGATGGATTCGGCTGCGGTTTTGCCTGCCGCAATGGCTTCCACCACCGTGGCCGGTCCGGTCACCACGTCGCCGCCGGCGAAAATCCAGGGCACACTGGTCTGGCCGCTGACCGGGTCGACGGTCACCCTCTCGCCCCGGCCTATTTCCAGGTTCGAATTGCTGCCCAGAAAATCCAGGTCGGGCGACTGGCCGATGGCCGACAGGACTCCATCCACGGGGAGGACGAATTCCGAGTCTGTTACGGGAACCGGTCTCCGGCGGCCGGAAGAGTCGGGCTCCCCCAGTTCCATCCGGATGACTTCCACCCCGGACAGGCGTCCGCCGGTCTGAAGGAAACGGGCTGGCGCGGCCAGAAATTCGATTTTTATCCCTTCTTCCAGGGCTTCTTCGATCTCCTCATCATAGGCGGGCATTTCTGCGCGGGTGCGGCGGTACAGGATGGTCACGTCGCGGCTGCCCAGGCGAAGAGCGGTCCGGGCCGCGTCTACGGCCACGTTGCCGCCGCCGATGACCGCAACCTTGTCGCCGGGGCGTTCCGCCCGGTCCAGGGCCGCCGCTTTCAGGAATTCCACGCCGGAAAGGACGCCGGGCAGGTTTTCGCCTTCCACGCCGAGGTTGAGACCCCGGTGAGCCCCCACGCTCAGATAGGCCGCAGCGAATCCTTCATCCTTGAGGCTTTGCAGAGTCTTTTCCGGGCCGAGCGGCGAGTTGAGCCTTATCTCCACACCTGCGGCCTTGATGTAATCTATTTCGTAGTCGAGAGTATCGCGGGGCAGGCGGTAGCCGGGGATGCCGACCCTCAGCATGCCACCGGCCTCGGGCAGGGCCTCGAAGACCGTAGGGCGGAATCCTTCCAGGGCCAGATAATAAGCTGCGGTCAGTCCGGCCGGTCCGGAGCCGATGACAGCGATCTTTTCCTCCCGGCTTTTCGCGATTTCGGGCAGGGCTGTTTCCCCGGAGCGGACTTCCCAGTCGGCCACGAATTTTTTCAGGTCCCGTATGGCGACGGCTTCGTCCACTTCGGCGCGGGCGCATTGAGTTTCGCAAGGGTGAGTGCAGACCCGGCCGCAGACAGCCGGGAAGGGGTTTTCCTGCCTGACCACGGCCAGGGCTTCCTTGAATTTGCCCTGGGCAATCAGGGCCACGTAGCCTTGGGCGCTGACATTGGCCGGACAGGCGGCCTTGCAGGGCGATGTGCCCCGCTTGTCTATGGCGTAGGCCGAGGGAATGGCCTGGGGAAAATGCCGGTATATTGCCTTGCGGCGGTTGAGTCCTTCGTTGAAATTGGCCGGGACTTCCACCGGGCAGGCTTTGATGCATTCTCCGCAGCCGGAACAGACGTCTTCGTCGATGAAGCGCGGGGCCTTGCGGACCCTGACCGTAAAGTCCCCCGGCTCGCCTTCCAGGCCGACAACTTCGGCCCGGCTGATGATCCTGATATTGGGATTGGAAGACACCTCGATAAGCTTGGGGGAGATCATGCAGGTCGAGCAGTCGTTGGTGGGAAAGGTCTTGTCGAGCTGGGCCATAACCCCGCCGATACTGATGTCCTTTTCCGCCAGATAGACCAGGAAGCCCGCATTGGCCAGGTCCAGGGCCGATTGCATTCCGGCTATGCCCGCTCCGACGACCATCACCGCGCCTGATTTGCCCTCGCGCTTGCCTGCGGCGTTTTGGCTCATAACCGTTCCCAAACCTGCGGTGGAATCGCTGTGGCGGACATGAGTTTTCCGGGGCTGACCATATGCCTTTTCAGCCAGCCGGCCGCATCTTTGTGGCCTAGGGCCAACCCGATCAGTTCGGTGAAATAGAGCACCGGCAGGTAGACTTCCCGTCCCATCCGGCTGGAGATTTCCTTTTGGTACAGGTCCAGATTGGCCTGGCACATCTGACAGCCGGTGACGATGCAGTTGGCCCCGGCGGTCAGCGCCCTTTCGTAGAGGCGTCCGACCAGGGTGAAGACAATGTCCTGACGGGCCACGGAATGCGAGGCTCCGCAACAGTCGGTCCGGAATTGCCAGTCCACGACTCCGGCCCCCAGGGCGGCCAGCAGATGGTCCATGCCCATGGGGTTTTCATAATCGGGCCGCCCGGTCACGCGGGGCGGGCGGCTGCCCTGGCAGCCGTGGTAGCAAACCGGCTTAAGCCCGGTCAGCGGGTGTTTCACGAGCCCTTCGGCCCGGCTTATCATTTCCGGGGAAGTCAGGAAGGTATTGAGTTCCAGAATCTCCACCCGGCCGTAGTCCGTGCCCAGGGCCGCTATCTCGGGAATGACCAGTGTCCGGTCTTCGATCAGTTCCACCTGAGCCGATTTGAGCCGGTTGAAGCAGAGGGCGCAGGGGATGACCAGCGTGGCGGGGCCCTGTGCGGCCAAGGCCAGGTTGCGGGCGGCCAGGTTGACGGCCACCCGGTGATCCAGGCTGTGGCCGGCTGTGGCTCCGCAGCAGTTCCAGTCCGGGATTTCCACCAGGCCGACGCCAAGGCATTCCATCGCCCCGGCCACCGAGTCGGCGTAATCACGCGCCGTGGCTTCAAGCGAACAACCTGGGTAATACCCAACCTCCAAAGACATCCCCCTCTCCACGCTTAAGGGAAAAGGGCCTTGAGCCAGGCCCTGTCCCGGGTCCCGGCCGGCAGCAGCTTCAGACGCCCTCTTTTGAGCATGGCCAGTCCGAGTCTGGCGTTTTTAATGGCTTCCGGTCCGAAGAGTCCGCCGGACCTGATAAGGTACCTGGTCATGAGAGACCCCTCGAAGACCCGTCCCCGCCTGGAAACGTCCCGGAGGAAGAGAGTATGAAAGAGCCTGGTCCGTTCTTCCGGCACCGGCTTCTTGTCCCTGGTCACGTTTTCCTTCAGATAATCCATCAGGCGGGGCAGGTCCACGTCGTTGGGACACCGGGTCAGGCAGGTCTGACAGGAGGCACAGACCCAGATGGTCCGGCTGTCCCGCAGGCGTTCGGCCAAGCCCAGTTGGACGTACCGGACGACCTGATGCGGATAAAGGTCCATGGCGAAGGTCACCGGACAGCCGTTGCTGCACTTCTTGCAAGCGTAACAGGCGGAGAGGTTCAAGCCTGTTTCGGCCTGGACCCGGCGCAGGAAATCGCTGGACGGGCTTATCCGGCCGCTCTCGGGGGGGGGCTGCAAGACGCCGCCGGGCTGATTTTCATCGGTCTTCAAGGGGGCCTGGTTGACATTCACGGCCTGACTCCCGGGTGAACTGATTTCGAGGACGGCTTGACGTCCGGCCGCCGTCTTTCTGGCTGGCCGGGCCTGGCGCTCCGCTCCATCTAGTTTCAGCAACCGAAAAAAGGAGACAATGTAATCAGATTGTAGCTATATTTTTACCCTACACCGTGTCGGAATGGATGTCAAGACGTGAAGCATGACCGATGACGAGTTTGGCAGGTTGTGAAGAGGGGCGTCCGGTCAGCCTGTTTTCAGGTGTAAAGGCATGGAAGCAGGGCCTCCGGTTCTTTGCGCCCCGCCCGGCCTCCTTTCCGGACGCCCGATCCCCGGTCTTCCCCTTCTGACTTGATTTGGCCTTGCGGTTATCTTTATGATGACTCAAGTGATAGAATATTATTTCGCTCCGAACTCGTATTGGAACGGACTGGCGGTTTGATACGCCGGAACAGTTGATGAACCCAGGTTTCGGTGAGCTTGGCCAGGGCCGTTTTTCGGGCCGGTAAAAAAATTCATTTTGATATTCGCAACATCAAGGACGGGGGAAAACAAGTGGTCTCCAACACCCTTTACGCGCCTTATCTCATAGCCGCTGCCGGTTTGCTGGCCGGTCTGATTCTGGGGTGGCTTTGGGCGGCGAATCGCGTCCGCAAGGAATTCGTGGCCAAGGTCGAAGTTTCCGAAAACCGGGCCGGGCAGGCCGAGGGCCGGGTTTCGGCCTTGCAGGAGTCGCTGGATTCCCTTCGCCAACAGGCCGAAAGGCAGCAGCGTGATTCCGCGGAACAGGGCAATGAACTGCGGGCCGAACTCGGCCGGGAAAGGGAGGCCAGAGCCAGGGCGGAGACGGAAAAGAAAGAGGCCATGCAGCGGGTGGCCGAAGAACGCCAGCTTCTGGAGGAGGCCAAACAGAAACTGACCGACACCTTCAAGTCCCTGGCCGGGGACACCTTGAATCAGAACAACCGGGCCTTTCTGGACCTGGCGAAAAAGACCTTTGACGGAGTGGTCAGCCAGGCCAAGGGCGATTTAGGGCAGAAAGAAGAGGCCATCAAGGGGCTGGTCAAGCCCTTGTCCGACTCTCTGAAGCAGTTCGAGGAGCATGTAAGACTTCTGGAAAACCACCGCCAGCAGGCCTACACCAGCCTGGAGGAACACCTGAAGACCCTGACCCAGTCTCAGCAGAGTCTTCAGCGGGAAACCGGCAACCTGGTCACGGCTCTCCGGGCTCCCCAGGTGAGGGGGCGCTGGGGGGAAGTCACCTTGCGCCGGGTGGTGGAACTGGCCGGGATGTCCGCTCATTGCGATTTTTCGGAGCAGGTCAGCGTAAGTTCGGACGATGGCCGTTTCCGTCCGGACCTGATTGTCAGCCTGCCTTCGGACAGGGATATCGTCGTGGACGCCAAGGTTTCCCTGGACGCCTACCTCAGTGCGCTTTCGGCGGAAAGCGACGAGGACCGCAAAGGCTATCTGGTCAGGCACGCCAGCCAGATCCGGAAGCACATGAACAGCCTGGGCGCGAAATCGTACTGGCAGCAGTTCAAGCAGACCCCGGAGTTTGTGGTCATGTTCATTCCCGGCGAATCATTTTTCGCCTCGGCCGTGGACCAGGATCCCTGCCTGATCGAAGACGGTATGAAGATGAATGTGGTTATAGCCACGCCGACCACCCTTATCGCCTTGCTCCGGGCCGTGGCCTTCGGCTGGCGTCAGGAGCAGATAGCCCGCAACGCCCTGGAGATAAGCGAACTGGGCAAACAGCTCTATGAGCGCATGAGGGTCATGGCCGGACACGTCAACGAAATCGGCAAAGGCCTGGAAAAGGCCAACGCGGCCTACAACAAATCCGTGGGCTCCCTGGAGGCCCGCGTTCTCCCTGCGGCCCGTAAATTCAAGGAACTGGGTTCGGGTTCGGCCCAGGACATCCCCGTGCTGGATCAGGTGGAAACCCAGCCCCGGTCTATTGAAACCGATTCTGACGTTTGAGGGAAGATGGCGGTTGCCTGTGGGGCTTTCCGCCGTCCGGGGTAGACCCGAAAGACGGCGGGCGGCTTTACGGCAGAGGATTTTTCAGAAATCGAACTTGGCCACCAGGGGCATCCGGCGTCCGACTCCGAAAGCCTTGGAGGTGACTTTCAGCCCCGGCGGGGCCTGCCAGCGCTTGTACTCGTTGCGGTTGATGGTCCGTATGACCCAGGCCGTCGTTTCGGGCTCGAATCCCCGCCCGATGATTTCATCACGCGACAAACCGTCTTCGATATAAAGATTCAATATCTGGTCAAGGACCGGGTAGGGCGGCAGAGAATCCTCGTCCTTCTGATCCGGGCGCAATTCCGCCGAGGGCGCTTTGTCGATGGTGGCCTGGGGGATTATTTCCCGCTTACGGTTGATGTACCTGGCCAGGTCGTAAACCATGGTCTTGGGGACATCGGAGATGACCGCCAATCCGCCGCTCATGTCGCCGTACAGGGTGCAGTAGCCCATGGCCATTTCGCTCTTGTTGCCGGTAGCCAGAAGCATGTGGCCGAATTTGTTGGAGAAGGCCATGAGCAGGTTGCCCCGGATGCGGGCCTGAATGTTTTCTTCGGCCACATCCATTTTTCTTTTCTGGAAATGGGGTTTCAAGGCCAGCAGGTATGATTTGAAGATGCCGTTGATGCTGATGACGCGGAAATCCACGCCCAGATTCCCGGCCAGTTCCCGTGAATCGTTGATGCTGCCTTCAGAGGAGAAGACCGAAGGCATGGTCACGCCGACAACATTGTCCCGCCCCAGGGCTTCCACGGCCAGGGCGCAGGTCACGGCCGAATCTATGCCTCCGGACAGGCCGACCACCGCTGATTTGAAACCGCTTTTTCCCAGGTAGTCCCTGATGCCCAGGACCAGGGCCTGATGCACCGAAGCCACACGGTCTTCCGGCTGAAAAAGATCCGGCAGACCAGGGGTTTCCAGGTCCACGGTCTCTATCTGTTCCTGGCAGGGCAACAGCATGGCGATGGGCTGGCCCTTCCTGTCCAGGACCATGCTGCGTCCGTCAAAGATCAATTCATCATTGCCCCCCACCTGGTTGACAAAGACGAGAGGCGATCCGTGCCGGGAAGCGTGTCCGTTGAGCAGCCCGAACCTGGTGGTGTCCTTGCCTGCCTGGAAGGGCGAAGCCGCAATGTTGATGATTATGTTTTTCCGCCCGCCCGCTCCGGCCAGGACGCTGATGGGGTCCAGGTCGTAAAAACGGCCGGCCGGCCAGAGAGAGGGATCGTTCCAGGCGTCCTCGCAGACTGAGATGCCCAGATTCCAGCCCTGAAACGGGCAGGTTCTGATTTTTTCCGCCGGGTCGAAATAGCGGGCTTCGTCAAAGACATCATAGGTGGGCAGCAGCGACTTGGGCTGCTGGAAAACCATCTCGCCATAGTAGATGAGCACGGCCGCATTGTGGAGTCCCCGTCCCGCTTCCTTGCGGTTGGGCAGGGCCGCCCCCATGATTATGCCGGTATCCTTGTGCCGCCGGCTGACTTCCACCAGCTCCTGCAGAGCTTCTTCCTGCTTTTTTATGAACCAGGGCCTCTCCAGGAGGTCCTGGGGGGGGTACCCCGTCAGGAACAACTCCGGAAAGACCACCAGGTCCGGCTTTTCATCCGCCACCCGGTCGATGGCTTCCCTGGCCTTGGCCAGGTTGCCGTCTATATCACCCACTTTGGGGTTAAGCTGAGCCAATGTGACCTTCATATGGTCAACCCTCCCTGGAACCTGTCTGCAACAAGGCAATACTATCCCGAAGCGCCCCGGCTTGTCGATATCCTTTTGTCCTGCTTTGCGGGCAACCGCCCATATTCATTATACTAAGGAACGAGCTTGACAGTCCCGGCAGACTGAGGGACAATCAACGCGGTTCGGCGCCCATGGAGGCTTAAAAGGGAAGACGGTGCGAATCCGTCACGGTCCCGCCGCTGTAACCGGGTTGGGAGACCGCCATGAGCCACTGGCCCTGGCAAGCTGGGAAGGCGCGGTCTTGAGCAGTCCCCGGAAGTCAGAAGACCTGCCGGACCAGGGAACACGTGAGACCGGCGACGGACCGGCCCCGCGGCTCCTTCAGGGGCGATGAAGTTAAGACGGGTGCAATCCCCCCAGTCCTGTTTGCGGGCTGGGGTTTTTATTTTCCACGCTTTCCGGCTGCACCGATTGCGGCGTTGAGGACGATCCTGCCAATGAACAGACGCCATTTGCGCGGAATGATTGCGGCTCTGGCCGTTTCCTGCCTGCTGGCCTTTCTGACCGGAAGCCCGGCCTGGGCCGGTCCGGTCCGTTTTACCGACTCCTCGGGCTGTCAGGTTGTCCTGGAAGGCCCTCCGCAAAGAGTCGTTTCCCTGGTGCCTGGCCTGACCGAGATACTCTTCCGCCTGGGAGCCGGTCCCGTTGTCCGGGGCATAACCTATCATGATGCCTGGTCGGCGGAGGCTTCCGGCAAGCAGATTCTGGGCGGTTTTTTCAGCCCTTCGCCAGCGCTGATAAAAAAGATTCAACCAGACGTGATTTTCCTTTCCAGCCTGCATGATGATATCCGCCGGGCCTATTCTGGAACAAAGACCGCCCTGGTTCAGCTCGACGCCTCTTCCCTGGCGGACATCTACCGCAACATTCGCCTTCTGGGCGTCATGTTCAACCGCCGGGACGAGGCGGAACTGCTTGTGCGGGAAATAAAATCCGATGTGGATCTGGTCTCCCGCAAGCTGGCCGGGATTCCCCTGGAAAAACGTAAGCGCGTCATCCGTTTCATGGGCCGGGATGAGGTCATGACTCCCGGCGACGACTCCTTTCAGACCGAATACATCAGGGCTGCCGGAGGCCTGCCTCCGCTGCTGGGTAAAAAGGGCGCGGTAGTTCCGGTGACGCTGGAGGAATGGAAAAAATTCGATCCCCAGGTGATTTACGCCTGCAATATGGACAGCGAAGCCATACGAAGGCTTTTGGACCGTCCCGGCTGGCGGGATGTGGAAGCAGTCAAAAACAGGCGGATAGTTTATTTCCCGTGCGATCTGACCTGCCGGGCTTCGGCCCGCGCCGGATATTTTATCAGCGGGCTGGCTCACGCCATATATGAAAAGGACTTCGCGGCTCCGGGCAGTCAGGTGGAACCCGATGCGCCGGTTTCCGCCAGCCCCGTCTCTGTCGATCTCGATTACGTCAAGACGGCCCGCGTGGTGAAGAGCCTGATCGGCGATGTTGTTTGCAAGACTCTGGCCGTGGAATTCGAACGCCCCATGACGGCCTTGTCCACTCTGGAAGGCTTCCGTTCCGATCTGACCGCCGTGGGCAACCATTATGTCGCTCCGCCCGGCTGGTCCCGTCTGGGCGGGACGGATGTCAAGGATATTACCGCTGAGGCCGCCTGTGTTATCGGCCTGGACCCGGCCCGCACGGCCATGATGGTCACCGGCGCGGATATGGACAATCTTTCGGTCAGCCAGGCCTCTTTTGAGGAAATGAAGGTCTGGGCTCTGGTCACGGCCGGGGTCAGGTCCAACGCCCTGCGCATGTCCGCCGATTCCGGCGACTATTACGAACCGGGCACCATAAACATCATCATTATGACCAACAGAAGTCTCTCGGACAGGGCCATGGCCAGGGCCGTCATCAGCGCCACCGAAGCCAAGACGGCCGCTTTGCAGGATCTCGATGTCCGCAGTTTCGCCAAGCCCGTGGAATACCAGGCCACCGGCACCGGCACGGACAACATGATTATCCTACGGGGGGAAGGCGCGCCTCTCGACCTGACCGGCGGCCACTGCAAGATGGGTGAACTCATCGCCAGAGCAGTGTACGGCGGCGTCAGGCAGGCCGTGGCCGGGCAGAACGGTTTGACCGCGCCGCGCAGCATTTTTCAGCGCCTGGAGGAACGCCGGTTGAGCCTCCACGAATTCGCCCGGCAACTCGAGCCCAACGACCAGACTCTGTCGGCCAGACTTTGTTCCGGACTGGAACACCTGCTGCTGGAACCCGTATTCGCCGGTTTTCTGGAATCCGCCCTGGCCATGGATGATTCCTGGCGGCGAGGCCTGATCTCCGATCTGGCCGCGTGGCAAAACCAGTGCCTGAGAATCGGCGCCGAAGCGGCCGGAATGGAGCCCGATGAATTCGCAGGTCAAGTGGATCTGGACGGCCAGCCGCCCTTGTTCATGGCCTTGCGGGCTCTGGCTGCGGGGGTCCGGGCGGAGATGGCCGATTATCCCCATTCCGCCGGTTCGCACGACAACGAGAGGTGCCATGCCTGCGTTCAGTAAGAAGGCCTGCCGCCTGATACTTCTGCTGGCCGTGCTCCTGGTGCCTGGCGCGGTCTCGGCGGGAGTCTTCACCGATGAGCTGGGACGCCGGGTCGAGCTGCCCGACAGTCCGCAAAGAATTGTCTGCCTGACTCCGTCCCTGACGGAAATAGTCTTCGCCCTCGGCCTCGGCGACAGGGTGACCGGAGTCACCACCTGGTCGGATTATCCTCCGGAGGCCCTGGAGAAAACCAAGGTCGGCGATTACATTTCTCCCAACCTGGAACAGATAGCCGCCCTGGCCCCGGACCTCATTCTGGCCAACCGGGAAGGCAACCCCCCCTGGGTGGTCGAAAAACTGGAACAGGCCGGGCTGTCCGTTTTCGTCACCTGGCCGGGAGACCCTGTGGACCTGCCCGCCAGCCTGGAACTGATCGGCCGGGTCTGCGGCGCTCCCGAATCCGGCCGGGCCATGGCTTTGAAGATGCAGGGCAAGTTCGATGAAATAGCGGCCCTTCTCAAGGATGCCCCGGAAGTCCCGACGCTCCTGGTCATCGGCAACCGTCCGGTGGTCAGTGTGGGAGGGAAAAGCTTCCACGGCAAGCTGCTGGATATGGTCCGGGCCAAAAATCTGGCCGAACAGGTTTCGGTCAACTGGCCGCGTCTGACCATGGAATTTGTCATCGAAGCCCAGCCGGAAGTGGTTATTGTTTCCACCATGGAACGAGGTCAGAACCTGGACAAGGAGATTTCCTTCTGGCGCGATGCTCCCGGCTTGAAGGGCCGGCCGGGTTTCCGGGTGGAAAGCATAAGCTCGGACCTGCTCGACCGGCCCGGCCCGCGCCTCATGCAAGGGCTGGAGAAGCTGGCCCGCCTGGTTCACCCAGACAGATTTCCCGCCCCGGAGGAGCCCCCCAGATGAAAGCCACGCCGCGTAAACTGGCCGGGGTCTGCGCCGGGCTCTGTCTGCTTCTGGCTGCGGCCTTGCTGGTCGGGCTGGGGCTGGGCACCGTGGCTATAACTCCGTCCCGGATCTGGGCCTGGATATGGGGGGAGGCCAACCAGGGGACCAATGCGGTCATCCTGAGTCAGTTCCGCCTGCCCCGCATTCTGCTGGCCGGTCTGGTCGGGGCTTCACTGAGTATGTGCGGCGCGGTTTTTCAGGGTGTATTGCGCAATCCCCTGGCTGAACCGTTCATACTGGGCGTTTCCGGCGGCGCGGCCTCGGGTGCGGTTCTGGCCACCGCTATGGGGCTGGGCGATCCCTGGACCCGCATCGCCGCCGCTTTTGTCGGCGCGTTGGGCACGGTGCTTCTGGTCATGGCCATAGCCCGCCGCCAGGGTCGCATGGAAACAGCGACCCTGGTTTTGACCGGGGTCATGATAAACGCCTTTTTCACTTCGGCCATAATGTTCATCATCTCCACCACCACCGACCAGAAACTCCATTCCATCATGTTCTGGCTTTACGGGGACCTGAGCGGCTCCAGCCTGACCCAGGTCTGGATACTGGCCCCGGTGGTCACCATCTGCGGCCTGGCGATTTTTTCCTATTCCCGGCACCTGAACCTCCTCAGTTCCGGAGACCAGGCCGCCGCCCACGCCGGGGTCAATGTGGAACGGGTCAAACTGGTGCTCTTTTTTCTGGTCAGCCTGCTCTGCGGGGTCACGGTCAGCCTGAGCGGACTGATAGGTTTTGTGGGCCTGATGGTGCCTCACCTGATCCGAATGGCCATCGGCTACGACCAGCGGCTCCTGCTGCCCGCCGCCGGTCTCTTCGGCGCCAGCTTTCTCATTCTGGCCGACACGGCGGCCCGGGTGGTCATCAGTCCGGCCCAGCTGCCGGTGGGCGTGGTCACGGCCTTTCTGGGCGCGCCTTTTTTCCTGATGCTTCTGGCCAGGAGGGGCAGCCGGTGGTGGTAGAAAAAAGAACATTGGCGGCCTTGTCCGCCGAAGACCTGAGCTTCGGATACACCGAAAAACCCGTGCTTGACGGGGTGGGCCTAGAACTTCATGAAGGCGAAATGCTCGGCATTATCGGCCCTAACGGCAGCGGTAAATCAACCCTTCTGGGCCTGCTGTGCGGACTCCTGTCCCCCACGCGGGGCCGGGTCATTCTGCGGGGAAGGCCTTTGTCTACCTACAGCCCGGATGCCGTGGCTCAGGTAATGGGTGTGGTCCCCCAGACTCCCCAACTGGCTCCGGGGTTCACTGTTCTGGAAACAGTATTGTCCGGGCGGTTCGCCCTGATGGGACGGCGTCTGTTTGAAAACGAGGAAGACCATAGAGCAGCAGACAGGGCTCTGGCCATGACCGGACTGTCGGAGTTGGGTGAACGCCCGGCCGGGGAACTGTCCGGAGGCGAACGCCAGAGGCTGGCCCTGGCCAGGGCTCTGGCCGCCGAGCCCGGCCTTTTGCTGCTTGACGAACCCACCAGCGCCCTGGACCTCGACCATCAGCTCAAGACCATGGCCATGCTGGAAAACGCCTGCCTTGAAGAAGGGTTGGGAGTCTGTCAGGTCAGCCACGATCTCAACCTTGCTTCGCTTTTCTGCGACCGTTTGCTTCTGCTCGGCCGGGGCCGCCGTCCCCTGGCCCTGGGCCGTCCCGAGGACGTGCTGACTCCCGAGCTTCTGGAAGCAGCCTACGGCGTCGAAACAATTGTCGACCGCGAACCAACGCGCAACCGCCCCAGGGTCACCCTCATACCCCAGGCCCGCTGAATCAGATCAAAAGAAAACCCGGAGGCGTCAAGCCTCCGGGTCATGTTGAGCGTGAGCCGTTTTCCGGTCCTGATCGGCGGGAGTCTATCGCCGTCCGGAAAACAGGCCCAGCTCTTCTGGTTGCATCGTTTAAAAATCCACGCCCACGCCGCCCCAGAAGCTGGCTTCCGGATCAGGATAATAACTCTTGCCCCAGGCGCTGGCGTACGCGTAAGTGCTGTATTTTTCACCCAGGATATTCTTGGCGTTGAAGAAAAAGTGGAACCGGCTGATCTTGTAATCCAGGTTGAAATCCACGGTGGTGTAAGCGGGCAGGTCGCCGTAATCGTTGGCCTTGTCGCTCCCGTAAGGCCGTTCGCCCACGAAGTTGAACTGCAAACCGGCTCTCAGATTTTCCACCGGTTTTACGTCCAAACCTACGGAACCCAGCCAGTCCGGCACCAGCGGGAGCCGCTTGCCGTCGTAATCTCCCTTGGTGAAACAGGCTTCCTGCAAGGCCGCCGTGCCGTAGACGCTGAAAATCTCTCCCAGGGGAACCCGCAGGCTGGCTTCCACGCCGGTATGCCTGGTTTCGTCCAGATTCTCGTTCAACCAGGTGGCCGGGTTGTAGGCTATCTCGTCCTCCACTTCCATGCGGTATACGGCCACGGACAGGCGGCCGCCGGGCATGAAAGTGTATTCCACGCCCAGCTCGCAGTTGACTATTTTTTCGGGTTTCAGGTCGTTGAAGATTCCGTAAGTGACGTACTCTTCCACCGTCGGATAGCGGAAGCTCCTGGAAACACGGCCGTAAACCTTTGAGCCCTGGGTGAAATTGTAGGACAACCCGGCCGACACGGCCGATTGATCTTCGTCAGAGCTGTTGGATGATTCAGCCGCGCCCACCGGTTTGCTCGTGATGTCGTACCGGGCTTGCTGATGGCGGCCGCCCAGGCTGAAGACCAGTTTTTCGGTGAGGTTGAGTTCCTCCAGCAGATAGAGCCCCATGGTATCGAGCTCATACTCCATGGTCTGCTGCTTGGGGCCTCCGATGGCCGAAGTGTCATTGGTCATGCCGGTCCGGAAGACATCCAGGCCCAGGGTCAGCCGGTGTCCCAGGCCGGCCAGATGACCGTTGACCACATACTTGGGCTGGAAGCCCAAGGTGTTGATGTCCGTGTCGTACCTGGCCCACATGCGTGAACTGGAATCACGCCAGCGATACGAGAGGTCGGCGGTGAGCACACCGGCCCCGCCGAAATCTTTCTTCACCTGCCCCCTGACTGAGGAATCCTTGTTTTCGGCCCAGTCTTCCGGGCTGGAAGCCTGCCGCCGGTTCTCTTCCATCTGGGCTTCGGACAAAGAGCCGGGCAGGGAGAAGTCGGCCTGATTGAAGGCGCCGTCAAGAAGAAACGACAGAGTATCGGTGGGGTAAATACGGGTATTGAAAGTCACGTTGCTCAGCCGGGTTTCCGAATTGTCACGGTATCCGTCCGTGGCGTCCTGGCGGGCGGAGACAAAGTAACTGACCTTGCCCGCCGCACCCTGAACATTGGCCTTGACGCCCCTGAAATCGTAGGAGCCCAGGCTGGTCTGGACTTTGCCCGAGAAGGGGCCGGACCCTTCCTTGGTGATGATGTTGATTACTCCGCCCACGGCTGAATCTCCGTAGATCACCCCCGCCGGGCCGTGGAGTATTTCGATGCGCTCGATGTTCTCCACCGGAATGGTCGTGAAATCCACTCCGGACAGATCTATCTGGTTGAGCCTCCGTCCGTCCACAGTGACCAGGGTATGCAGATTGCCGGTTTCACCGAACCCGCGCATGTCCACCGTGGCCGAGCTGCCCGTGCCTGAATAATCGCGGATCACCAGGCCCGGTACGGACTGGAGGACATCCGTGACTGTCAGGGGATTGAGAGTTTCGATTTCTTCCCTGGTTATGACCGTGACGTTGCGCGGAAGCTTGGCCAACTCCTGCTCGCTGCGGGTGGCCGTTACGGATATGTCGGGCAGTTGATAAACTTCGGCCAGGGCCGGAGCCGCCGGCGGGAGAACGGCAAACAGAAAAAAGACCATAAGCGGAACAAATCGTCCATTGAATCGAAACATGGCTGAAAGCCTCCTGGTTTTGGCTTTGAGGACGAAGCATCGTTTCCTGTCCGGGCTCAAAAATAAAAACCCCCGGCCCTTTGACAGGACCGGGGGGATTGCACCCAGCTTGCTTCATCGCCCCAGTAGGATTCGTCTGGACTTGACCACTGAGGTCATACGCCGCGCCGGTCACTCGCCGACTGGACTATTCCCACGGGAACCGGCAGGTCTTCTGGCTCACGGATCATTCTACTCGCCGCGCCTTCCCGCCCATCTTATGTGGTGGGCAGTGGCTCTTCGCGGTTTTCGTCCCCGTTCACAGCGGCGGGACCGCGACGGATTCGCACCGTCTTCCCTAATGATGCCCCTATTGGGCACCGGTTCCATTTCAATTTTCTTCATACGCCATTTTACCGGTTAATGTCAACCGGCAACAAGCAGGACCGCGGAAACGAAAAAGCCCCGGAGGCTTGACGCCCCCGGGGGTTGAGGTTAGCGGAGACCGGCTTTCAGCCTTGGATGGCGGGAGGTTGGTCCCGCCTGAAAACCGATAACCGCGCTGACTGGCTGTTTAATCGGACAACGAGTTGACGAAGCAGCCTCCGCCGCCCCCTCCGCCGGAGGAGGGCGTGGAAGTGTTGTCCGGAATGGTCACGGCGCCGGGATCGACTATGACGCCGTTGGAGAGGCCGTCGGCGTCTCCGGCGCCGCCGTCGACCAGGGTCAGGACCACCGTATTGCCGGAGATGACGGCCTGGTCGTATTCGTAGAAGCCGTTGCTGCCTATTTTGTAATAGACGGCCTCGCTATCCAGGGTCTGGGGGAAGGTCAAGGTCACATTGATGCCCTGTCCGGCGGCCAGACCGGTGACTGTGAAGCCCACCACGCCATGGGGGAACTGGGCGCCTTCGGGCCTGTTGTCCTGGTTGAGAGAGGCGTCGTCGGCGGTCAGTGCCTGGACATTGGCCAGGGCTCCTCCAGCGGCTTCGATGGTGATGAGCCCTGTTCCGGTGGCCGAGCTGGGCGTGGCCACGGCTGCGTCCGAGGGCGAGAGGTCCTGGTCGTCCATGATTCCATCGCCGTCCGAGTCCGTCCAGGCTTCGGCGGTGGGGCAGAAAGAGACTTCCATGGGCGTCAGTTCAAGGGTCATGGTCTCGTCGATGGAATCGTCGGCCGGGTTGAGGACGACGAGTTCGTTGCTGGTGAAGGTGGAGGCGCAGACCCAGACCAGGCCGTTTTTGTCCTTGTAGATGCCCGACTGCATGCCGGAGATGTTCATGTGCTCCAGGCCGGGCACCGCGGCTCGAGGCATAACGTCCTTCTCATAGATGACCGGGGGGGCGGAGATGGTCTTGTGGCTGAGGCCAGGCAGGGCCTTGTCGGCCACCACGCCGGTGGAGGGGTTGAAGGAATAGACTGAGTTGTCGCCCCAGCCCGCGTATCCGACCAGATAGCCCTTGGTGGCCGAGACCAGGGCCAGGCCGGTGATGGCCCCATAAGGATGACTGTCGGCCGTGCCGTCGTCCACCAGCATCCGGGCTTCGTAAGTGTCCGGATCAATGGTAACGATGCCGCCGGTGTATTCGTATTCCGGATTGCCGTAACCGGGATAGGAGCCGGTGCAGGCGACGTAGACGGTGTTGTTGTCGGCCAGATACTGGATGGAGGTCGGATTGCGTCCCGGCAGGGGAATGCCTTTGACTCCGTCGGCGTTGGTGATTCCGGTGTCTATCTCCTGTCCGGTGGCCGCATCGAACACGGCCACGTACGAGGTATTGGAAGGAACCCAGTTTTCCAGCCGCTGAAGAATGACGAAAAGCTTGCCGCCGGCCATGACCGCATTTTCCATCTCCGGTATTCCGTCACCGTCGGCGTAGGAACTCAGGTCCAGTTCACCGATCTTGAACTGGGTTTCGGCGGCGGCCATGGGGTTGACAATCCAGGCCTTGGCGGAGCCGTATCTTATGACAAAAGCCTTGTTGGGCGCGGCGAAAACCAGCGAGTGCGGGTTGGAAGACACGGCTTCGCCGGCGTCAATCGTGGAATACTGCCAGATAACCGTATCCGGGGCGTCCAGGGAAAACTTGGAGATGTTGTCCCGGTTCATCTTTTCCAGACGGTAGAAATAAGAACCGAAGGCCGCCAGCCCGATATCCGAAGTGTCGGTGGGCAGAAGGTTTTCAGTCAGGGTCCTGGGGCCGCCGACCGGTTCCACGCCGGCCAGTCCGTGGGCTCCGCTGGTATACCCGGCGTCCCTGAGCCCGACCACGGCTTTCTGGCTGTCAGCCGCACTGGCCGCCAGGGACGGCCCGGCGGTGAAGAACAGCATGGCCGCCAGCAGCAGACAGCCCGCCGCCGCTGTTTTCGTGAGGAGTATCCTTGAACCGCTCAACTTGATCATTTCTTGTTCCTCCTTTGGAGAGCGCCCGGGCCTTGGCCCGGAGATTGACGCCCCCCTGTTCCGAATCTGTTGCATGTCTAACTAGTTAAAAAGCTAAAGCGAATACTTCATGGTCAGGAAAAAGGAACGGCCGGGGGACGGGTAGCCGTTGAAATCCTCGTAACGGCTGTCCCCCGCGTTCTTGATTTCCAGGGTCCACAGTGTTGATTTGAAAGCCCAGGACACGCCGAAGTTCAATTCCTCTTTTTTCGAGGCTTTGAGCAGGTTGCTGGCGTCGTAGTACATGCCGTCTTCGACTATGAGTTCTCCGTATATCTTGAACGGCCGGGGCCTGATTTCTATCCGTCCCAGGTAGGAAGTCCTGAAACGGCCAGGCAGGTATTTGCCGTTGTACCCTGATATTTCGCTCCGGTTTTCCGTGTCCAGCCAGGTGGCGTTCAGAATGAAACCCAGGTAACCGGCTACGTCTATGTTCAGTCCGGCCTCAAAACCTTCGATGAAGGCTTCGGAAAAGTTCATGGCCCGGCCGATGCCGCGGGAATCGTAAACCCAGGTAATGATGTCCTCGACGCTGTTCCGGAAATAGGCGCCGTGGAAGGAAACCCGCCGCACCACGCTCCCCGCCGGACTCCAGTCGGCTTCGAAACCCAGATCGAAATTGGTCCCTTTCTCCGCTTCCAGGTCCGGGTTGCCGGTAAGGTATCCCCGGTCGCCGAACAGTTCATGAAAACCCGGCTCCCGGACATAGCCCGCCGCATTGGCTTTGAGAGCCAGCCAGCGGGCGGCTTGATACTTCAGACCTAGTTGGGGGGTCAGATAGCTTTCCTCCCTGGTCCGTCCTTCCAGGGGGAGGCCCCAGATGCTGGTGGCGCTTTGCAGATCATCTTTGATAGATGTCTGCCTGACAGCCGGGGTGATGATAAGGCGGTCTCCGCAAAGGAAAATGCTGTCCTGGAGGGCCAGGGAAACGGTGTCCCGGCTGCTCTGGTGAGGGTTTACCCGTGTCAGCAGATCTTCGGGGTCATAATCTTCGGTATGAAAATCGGCGTTCAGGGATATGAGATGCCTTCCGGCGGGCAGCTCGAAGAATAATCCCGCTCCTTTGCGTTTGGTGGTGTATATGGAGTGCTGACTGCCCAGGCCAACGTACCCGTGCCGGTCGTCATACTCTTCCTCTTTCCAGGTGTAATCGGCGGAAAGGCTCAGATTGCAGCCCAGGGAACCAAGCCTGCGGCCGGATATCTGCGCGCTGGTGATGCTCCTCCTGGTGGTGAGGGAGGTGTCAACCAGGGGGCTGTTGTTCCAGTTGGGCAGCCCTTCGTCCTTATGGAACCATTGGGTGGAAATATCGGCCCGAAAACGGTCGCTGAAATCGAAACCGGCCTTGGCCAGTCCGTTGAACTGGGTCAGTTCGTTGTTGTTGCGGTTTTCCTCCCGGTCGTCGTCGGGATTCCAGATGGTGTTGTTGTCGTTGTCTATGGTGAAGTCGTTTTGGCTGCCCAGGTAGTCCAGGGAAAGGATATAGTCCGCACGGCCCGGTTTGTGATTGACGAAGCCGGACAGGCGGCGGGTGCCGAAGGAGCCCGCTCCGGCCGTCACTGCCGCGCTGAAATCCTTTTTGCTGCGCAAAGTGCGGATGTTGATCAACCCGCCGATGGACGATCTGTTGAAGTTGGCGGGAGTGATGCCCCTGTATATTTCAATGGCTTCCACGTCGGCCAGGGAGATGTTGCTCAGGTTGACCGAGCCCTCGGCCCCGTCGTTGAGCAGTATGCCGTCGATAAAGACCAGGACCTGGTTGCTGGAGGAGCCCCGCAGTGAGACGGCGGAATACCCACCCAGGCCGCCTTGCTGCCGGATCTGGACGCCCGCCTCTTTTTCCACCACCTCGGCCAGGCTCTCCATCCTGCCCTCGAACTCTTCCCGTTTGATGACCGTATGAAAGACCGGGGTGGTTTCCGTATCCACGTCTCCCACCCTGGATGTTTCGTCCGGGGAAGCGGCTGTCACCAGAACGCTGCCCAGGGTTATGGGCTGGCTTTCGGCCGCGCCGGTCCATGACGGCAGGACCAACAAGATGAGCATGGCGGGCAAAACCCACGGCATGCGTTTTTTTGACTTGGGATGACGGATATTGTTTTTCATTTTCACTTCCACCGATTGCGCCGCGACAGGTTTGCTGCGGCCCGTGTTGGATGAGGGCCGATAACTGATCGCCGGCCCAAATAAAAATCCCCCTAGCCCTGAAAAGGACTAGGGGGATTGCACCCAGCTTGCTTCATCGCCCCTGTGGAAAACGCTTGGCCGCTTTTGCCCACAAGAGGCTATGCGCCGTGCCGGTCTCGCGCCGATTGGACGTCTTCCATGAGAACCGGCAGGTCTTCTGGCTTACGGATCATCCTACCGGCCGCGCCTTCCCGTTCACCTCAATTGATGAGCAGTGGCTTCTTGCGGCTTTCGTCCCCGTTTACAGCGGCGGGACCGCGACGGATTTGCACCGTCTTCCCTATTGAGCCCTTGCGGGCGCCGATTCCTTATAATATGTCTATATTCTCCATATGACAACCTCGCCTGTTTTGTCAACGCCAAACCGCGGACAGTCAAACATCGGTCCGGCCCGGACCGTCACCCCGGAAAAATTTTGACATCCACCTATGATAACGACTAAACTTAAAATTTGACTAAATGCCAAGGAGCGGCTGGTGAACGATACGGCACAGAAAATATTCGTCGAAGACATCCGGGAAGGTCAGGAAGTCGGCTCTCCGTTCCTGCTCGACGACATAAGGCTGGGACAGACCCGCAACGGCAAGCCGTTTGTGGGGCTGAAAATAAAGGACCGGTCCGGGCAGATGGAAGCCCGGGTCTGGGACCAGGCCCAGTTTTTTTTCGATACTTTCAAAAACGGCGCCATCGCCTGGGTGCGGGCCGCCGCCGAATCATTTCAGGGGCAGGTGCAGCTTAAAGTTCTTCAGGCCCGGCCGCTGGAGCCCGATCAGGTGGACATGGCCGACTTCATGCCTGCTTCTCCCTACGATACGGACCAGATGTACGCGGAACTGATCGCTCTTGTCGGCACAGTGGCCGATCCCCATCTGCGCGGCCTCCTTGAGGACGTCTTCACCGATCCCGAGACGGCTCTGGCGCTGAGGAAGGCTCCGGCCGCCAAGCGTTTTCATCACGCCTACATGGGCGGACTCCTGGAACACTCTCTCTCCGTGGGCCGGGCCGCCGTGGCCGTGAGCCGCCTCTATCCCATGCTCAATCACGACCTGCTGCTGGCCGGAGCCCTGCTGCACGATCTGGGCAAACTGCGCGAGTTCGATCAGGGAATAACCGGGGACTATACGGACGAAGGCCGCATGCTGGGCCATCTGGTCATCGGAGTCCAGATGCTGGAAGATAAACTGCGGCTCCGGCCAGATTTTCCGGCCAATCTGGCCCTGCTGCTCAAGCACCTCATCGTGAGCCATCACGGGGAGTACGAATTGGGGTCGCCCAAGAAGCCGAAGATTCTGGAGGCCCTGGCCCTGCATCAGATCGACGATCTGGATGCCAAGATGAACGGCATCGGCGGGTTCATACAACGGCACGCCGACGCCGAATCAGGCTGGACCGACTGGAACCGGCTGATGGAGCGCTTCTTTTACCGGCCCGACCTGCCGGTCAGCCAGGCTCCGCCTGCTGAAGAATATGGCCTTCCGGACGAGGCCGAAGGGCCGGCCGGAAACTGTCAGGAAACCCCGGCGGCGGAACAGGAACCGCCGGAACCGGAACACAAGAAGAAGAAAGACGAAAACCAGTTGAGTTTTTTGCAGGAATAACCGGCGCAAGGGCCACAGGGAACGGATGGGTTTCAATAACATCATAGGCCACGAACGGGCCATAAAGCTGCTCACGGCTATGCTGGTCAACAAACGGCTGCCCCATGCCCTGCTTCTCACCGGCCCGGCCGGAGTAGGTAAGTACATGCTGGCCCGAGTGCTGGCCCAGGCCGTGAACTGCCTGGAAAACGATCCGGCCAACCCCTGCGGACGTTGTGAGGCCTGCCGCAAAATAGAACGCGAAGTGCACCCTGATGTGGTCAAGACCGAACCGGAGGGCCGGACCAGGGTCATCAAGATCGACACCATCAGGGAGTTGCGCAACCGGTCAGCTTTTCGTCCGTATGAAGGCCGGACCAAGGTATTCATTATCAGGGAAGCCGACCGGATGATGGAGGCAGCCGCCAACGCCCTGCTCAAAACCCTTGAGGAGCCTCCTCCCGACAGCCTGATAATCCTGACCGCGCCGGAGGAATCCGATCTGCTGACCACAATAGTGTCACGGTGTCTGCGCGTCAATCTGGCGCCCCTGTCCAGGGAGACCGTCGAGGCCTTCCTGGTGCGTGAGCGGGGGCTCAGCGGTCCCCAGGCCCGTTTGCTGGCGTCTCTGTCGGCCGGATGCCTCGGCCGGGTTCAGGATATGGACCCCGAAGCCGTCTGGTCCCGCCGGAAGGACCTGCTGGCGCGGCTGGGGCGTTCGGACCCCGGACGGGTCGATGAGGCCCTGGACTGGGCGGCGGATCTCGCCGCCGACAAGGAATCATGGCCGGAACTCTTTTCTCTGTTGCGTTTTTGGTACCGGGACCTGATGATCGTGGCCGGAGGCGGGGAGACTCGCCATCTGGTCAACTCCGATCTCGCCCCTGAACTCAGGCAAGCCGGAGCCGGATATAAGACTCAGGCTTTTGCGTCGGCTCTGCTGGAAATTGACCGGGCGGAGGATGCTCTCAACCGACTGATCAGGCCGGAGATGGTTTTCGAAAACCTGGCTTTGAATCTGGCCGATCTGGGGAGACGATAAATGGGCAAAGTCGTTGGCATTCGCTTTCGTGATTGCGGAAAAATATATAATTTTGACACCAATATTTTCGTCCTCAATGTGGGCGACACGGTCATCGTGGATACCGAGCAGGGCCTGGGCCTGGGCAAGGTCGTAACCACCCCCAAGGCTCTGGATACCGATTCGGATATGGTGCTGAAGCAGGTTCAGCGGATCGCCAATGAAGACGATCTGTGGCAGCACGAAAAAAACCTGGCCCGCGAAAAATTCGCCTTCGAATTCTGCCTGGAAAGAATCAAGGCCCGGCAGATGGACATGAAGCTGGTGACCACCGAAGTTCTCTTCGACGGTTCGAAGATCATCTTCTACTACACCGCCGACGGACGGGTCGATTTCCGGGCCCTGGTCAAGGACCTGGTCGCCAAGTTCCGCACCCGCATAGAAATGCGGCAGATAGGCGTGCGTCATGAAGCCAAGATGATCGGCGGCCTGGGCTGCTGCGGGCGGGAACTGTGTTGCGCGGCCTTCCTCAATGAATTCGCCCCGGTGTCGGTCAAGATGGCCAAGGAGCAGAACCTGTCTCTCAATCCGACCAAAATTTCCGGCGTCTGCGGCCGGCTTATGTGCTGCCTGACCTATGAGTACGAAACCTATATGGACCAGAAGAGAGGCCTCCCCAAGCTGGGCAAGCGTTTCGTGACCGAAAAAGGGGAGGGCAAGGTTGTGCGGCAGAATATCATGGAACGTATTTCCACCGTCCTGCTGCCCGACGGCGAAGAGGTGGATGTCTTTCACGGCGACAAACGGGCCGATTACGACAATCCCGCCGAGGATAATACCGACACCGATTTCCAGGAAGAAGACGAACTTTTTCCCGAGGAGAATAATTAATGAAATCGCGTTTCTATATCACCACACCTATTTACTATGTCAATGCGAGACCCCACCTGGGCCACGCCTATACGACCATCGTCAATGACACCGTCAACCGGTTTTACCGCCTCATGGGGTATGAAACCTACTTCCTGACCGGCACCGACGAGCACGGCGACAAAATTGTTCAGGCCGCCGAAGCCGCCGGGGTTCCGCCCCAGGAATATGTAGATCATATAAGTTCGCTGTTCCAGCAGACCTGGCCCCAGCTCAACATAACCAACAATGACTTCATCCGGACCACTCAGGAACGCCACAAGAAAGTCGTCCAGACGATTCTGCAGAAGGTTTATGACAGCGGCGATATTTACTTCGGTAAATACGGCGGCCATTACTGCTTCGGCTGCGAACGCTTCTACACGGACAAGGAACTGGTCGACGGCCTCTGTCCGGACCACCAGACCAAGCCCACCTATATAGAGGAAGAGAACTACTTTTTCCGGATGAGCAAGTATCAGGACTGGCTGATCGAACATATCCACCAGAATCCCGATTTCATCAGGCCGGAGCGGTATCGCAACGAAGTCCTCTCGTTCCTGAAGGAGCCGCTGGAAGACCTGTGTATCTCCCGGCCAAAGTCCCGCCTGACCTGGGGCATCGATCTGCCCTTTGACAACCGTTTCGTCACTTACGTCTGGTTCGACGCTCTGATAAACTATGTTTCCGCCCTGGGATACCCCGACGGCGAGCTGTACTCAAAATTCTGGCCCGTGGCCCATCACACCATCGCCAAGGATATCCTCAAACCCCACGGCATCTACTGGCCGACCATGCTCAAGGCCGCCGGGCTGCCTGTCTACCAGCATCTGAATGTCCACGGCTACTGGAAAGTGGCCGAAAGCAAGATGTCCAAGTCCCTGGGCAACGTGGTGGAGGCTCTGCGGATGAAGGATGTCTACGGCCTGGACGCCTTCAGATACTTCCTGCTCAGAGACATGGTTTTCGGTCTGGACTCCAACTTTTCCGAAGAAGCCCTGGTCGGCCGCATCAATGCGGATCTGGCCAACGACCTGGGCAATCTCTGCCAGCGCAGCCTGACCATGATCAACAAATTCGGCGGAGGCAAAGCGCCGGCCGCCCGGAAGGCCCGCTCCGAAGGCGGCGAACTCCGGCAGGCGGGGGAGAAGGCTGTTCAGGAATACGTGGAAAACTTCCAGCACATGGGTTTCCACAAAGGGCTTATGGCCGCCTGGGAGCTCATCAGCCAGGCCAACAAGTTCATCGACCGCGAAGCCCCGTGGGTTCTGGCCAAGGACCCCGCCAGCAAGGATTACCTGGAGGACGTCCTCTACCAGCTCCTGGAGACTCTCGGCCTGGTGGCCAACATGATCTTCCCGGTCATGCCGGACACCTCCGCAGAAATGCGCCGTCAGGTCGGCTTGCCGGAAGGTTTCCTCAGCCTGGACTATAAGGAACTGGAAAAGGCCCTGCCGTCCGGTCAGGCCGTCAACCAGGGCAGTCCTCTCTTTCCCCGCGTGGAACTCGGCGGCGCTCCGGCGGGCAAGGCTCCGGCGGGCAAGGAAGATCAGAAATCCGGAAAAAAGAAGGAAGCCGCGTCCAAGGATGAGAAGCCGGAAGGCATAATAACTTTTGACGAATTCAAGGCGGTCAATCTCCGCGTCGGTCTGGTCAAGGCGGCGGAAAGAGTCCCCAAATCGGACAAGCTGCTCAAGCTGACCGTGGACATCGGCGAGGAACGCACCATCGTGGCCGGTCTGGGCAAGCAGTTCGAACCGGAAGAAATGGTCGGCCGCAATGTCATCGTCGTGGCCAACCTGGCCCCGGCCAAACTCATGGGCGTCAAATCGGAAGGCATGGTGCTGGCCGCCACGGACAAGGACGGACTGGCGCTGCTCACCGTCAGCCGCCCCACCGATCCGGGCGGTAAGGTATCATAAAGAAAACGGGGCCTTTCGGCCCTTGCTTATGACAAGGCGAAAGCGGATTTTTCCGCTTTCGCCTTTTTAACTACAGGCCAAGATAGACGTGGGCGAAGACCTTGGTGTCGGCAACGATGTTGGCCAGTGAATCCTTTTCGTTGGGCTGGTGAGCGTTTTCCAGGCTGGTCGACCAGACCGCCGCAGGCAGCCCCTTTTTGCGGAACATGGCGGCCACTGTGCCTCCGCCTATGCCCATGGGCTTGGCCTCCAGTCCGTGAACCTTTTTTACCGCCCTGGTCAGCGCCTTGACCACCGGAGCGTCGAACGGAGTCGGAGCCGGTGACTGCACCGCCTGCATCTTTTCGAGGGTTATCCTGACGCCTGTTTCCGCTTCGATCCGGTCGGCCGTTTCCCGGACTTTGGCCACGACATCCTCGAGCGAGTATCTGGGGATGACCCGGCAGTCGATGTAAAATACGTCCTCACCCGGTATGGTGTTGATGTTGGGGACGTTGGGTTCTTTCTTGGTCGGCTCGAAAGTGCTGGCTGGCACGGAGAAAAGGCTGTCCCTCCCGTCGAACGACTTTGGCAGGGCCTCGTCCAGGGCGCAGATCAGCCGGGCCGAGGCCCGCATGGTGTTGATGCCTTCGCCCGGAGTGCTGGCGTGGCACTGTTTGCCCTTGACGGTGATCTTCAGCCAGAGCAGGCTTTTTTCCGATATCTCGATCATAGCCCCGTCCTCGCTGCCCGCGTCCGGTACTATAATCAGATCATCCGAGGAAAAGAGTTCCTGCCTGGCGTTCAGAATGTGGGTCAGGCCGAAATCGGAGCCGGTCTCTTCATCGGCCACGAAGATCAGGCCGATGTCGTGTTTGGGCTTGACGCCTTCATCCCGCAAGGCCTTTACGGCGAAAAACGAAGCCACGATTCCGTGCTGGTTGTCTTCCACGCCTCGTCCGTAGATCATGTCGCCTTCGCGCCGCAGGGTGTAGGGATCGGAATCCCACAAGGATGATTCCCCCGGCGGAACTATGTCCAGATGGGACAGAACCCAGACCTTGGATTTTTCTTGCCCTGACCCCTTGAAGATGGCCGCCAGATTCGGGCGGTAACCGCATTCCACCCGGTCGTCCGGTGCGTTGATCTCCAGAATTTCCTCCGGTTCAAGCAACTCCAGCCAACGCCGGGTCAACTCGGCCTTCTCCTTCTCTCCCTGGCCTCCGTTGACCGGTCCCAGCGCCGGAATGGCCGTCAGTTCGCTCTGAAAACGGATGATATCTTCAAGGTAATTATCTATGCGGGCCGAAACCCTTAACCATGAATCGCTCAAAGCCTTACCTCCCGGGAACCGATAATGTCTACAGGATGTTTTTTCGGTCCACTTAAACCAATATCTACCACAACCAAGCCCCTGCGGTCGACTCTTCGTTCCTGACCTGCCGTCAAGTTTTTTCGTTTCCCATTGCATACCCTCTCTTTTTTTGGTTAATATATTCGGTAAATCCCAAAAAATTAAATACTGCACAGAAGGCCGGGCTCGGCCCTGGACTGCTCAAGGAGAGGTGTCATGGATTTCAGTTTGACCATGGAGCAGGAAATCCTCCGCAAGAGTGTGCGCGAATTTGCGGAAAAGGAAATCAAACCACTGGCCAGGGAACTGGATGAAAAAGAGGAATTCTCCTACGATACCATGCGGGCCATGGGCGAATTGGGACTCTTCGGCATGTTCGTCAAAGAAGAATACGGCGGACAGGGCATGGACTACCTTTCTTATATCATCGCCACAGAGGAAATCTCCCGGGTGGACGGCTCTCATGGAGCCACCGTGGCTGCCGGGAATTCCCTCGGCATCGGCCCTCTTTATTATTTCGGCAATGAGGAACAGAAAAAGAAATACCTGCCGGATCTCTGCGCGGGCAAAACCCTCTGGGGCTTCGGGCTCACCGAACCCAATGCCGGTTCCGACGCCGGCAACAGCAGGACCACGGCCGTTCTGGACGGCGACGAATGGGTCATCAACGGTTCCAAGATTTTTATCACCAACGCCTCGACAGACATCACCGCCGGGGTCACCGTGCTCTGTCAGACCGGCAAAAGAGACGACGGCCGCAAGGAGCTTTCCTGCATACTGGTGGAGCAAGGCGCTCCCGGTTTCGAAGCCCGGCCCATGCACGGGAAAATGATGTGGCGCGCTTCCAATACCAGCGAACTCTATTTCGAAGACTGCCGGGTGCCCAAGGAAAACCTGCTCGGCCCGCGGGGGCACGGCTTCTACCAGATGATGCAGACACTGGACGGCGGCCGCCTTTCCATAGGAGCCATGGGGCTGGGGGGAGCCCAGGGGGCTTACGAACAGGGGTTGAAATACGGCAAGGAACGGCAGCAGTTCGGCCGTCCCATCGGCACTTTTCAGGCCAATGCCTTCAAACTGGCCGACTGCGCTATGTACATCGAGTGCGCCCGCCTTATCCTGTACAAGGCCTGTTGGCTCCGGGACCAGAACAAGTCTTTCGGCAAGGAAGCCGCCATGGCCAAACTCTTCTGTTCCGAAGTGATGCACATGGTGGCCAACCACGCCGTCCAGCTCCACGGCGGATACGGCCTGATGAAGGAATACGACGTGGAGCGCTTCTACCGCGACCAGAAGCTTCTGGAAATCGGCGAAGGCACCTCGGAGATCCAGCGTCTGGTCATTGCCCGGCTTATCGGAGCCTTGTAAACCCTGCGCCGGAGCACGCCGGTCCTGTCGGCTCATATTTTCTTCAACCGACTGCCTCTGCGACGCCGGTTTGAAGTCGGCGTCCTTTTTTTATTGACACAACATTTACATATGGTAAATATTAACCAAACGTAAATGTTGGCGCTTCTCGTCCGCACCGGACCCGTATCATGCACACGCTGAAAGGAATCGCTTGAAATGAATCTGGGAGCTCTGCTCAGGATGCACCGCCGCAACCGCCAGCTTACTCTGAAAAGCGTGGCCGAAAAGGCTGGCGTCTCCGAGGGTTTTCTGAGCCAGGTGGAAAACGCGGTCAAATCTCCTTCACTGGATACACTCCGGCAAATCTGCACGGCCATGGAGATCAACGCCGGTGATCTTATAAATCAGCTCGATAAACATGAAAACATCCATACCATTCTCAGGGTGGAGTGGGATGAAGCGGAGGTGCCCCACACCGGCTTCGCCACCCGGCGTTTCTGTCCTCCGGAAGACCGGGGCACTATCGACAGCGCGGTTCTGTTCCTGCAGCCCGGGGCGACCATCCCCGTGCGCAAGGATGTCCGGAACGGGCAGGAGGTGCTGTGTGTTCTCAAGGGACGCCTGGAGCTGACCCAGGGGGAGAGGACCACGCTTCTGAAAGAGGGGGATGCGGCCCATTTCTGGGCCGACACGAACCGGCAAAGTATCACCAACACCAGCCGGGAGATGACCGTGGCTCTGTGGGTGGGGACGCTGTGAGCCGCATCCAGCTTAAAAGCCCCGGACCGCCGGAAGGTGTCAGCGGTAAGCCAGACGGGTGAGCTGGCGTAAGGAAAAAAGAAATCTGGTAACTAAGGAGGGTGCGGAATGATTACTTTCAGCGAGAGGCAGCTTAAGCCGCCCAGGTTCATGCGGCCGGTCTATCTGGTCACCGCCGGACAGTCCAAATTCGACCGGGCCATCCCGGAAAAGAGAACCGAAGAGCTTTGCGTCGACGCCCTGACGCGGGCCGCCGCTCTGATTGACAAGACGCCGGCCGAACTCAAGCGTTACATCCATTCCTGTTACTATGGCCATTTCGCCGATCACTTCGGCGACCAGCTCCTGGGCGAGGCTGTTATTCACGACCGTCTGGGGCTCGATCCTTTGGGCAACATCGGCATCAAAACCGGCGGAGCCACGGGCGGTTCCACGCTCTGGGAAGCGGCCAAGGCGGTAGCTTCGGGGTATTCGGACTGCGTTCTGGCCATGGGCTGGGAAAGGATGGATGAAGTGCCGACCGATGAAGGCAACCATCTCATCTCCTGCGCGGCCGATAAGGACTGGGAAACTCCGCTGGGGCACATCTATACCGGATATTATGCGGTCATGGCCCAGAGATACTGGCAGATCTACGGCAAGCAGGAAGAATCCTTCCGGCGCACCCTGGCCGAGATATCGGTCAAGCACCACGGTTACGCCCGTTTCAACCCCTACGCCCAGGCTCCGATGAAGATCACCGTGGACGACGTTCTCAAGTCTCCCGTGGTGGCCTATCCCCTGAGGGCTCTGGACTGCTGCCTGATGAGCGTCGGTGCGGCCTGCGCCATTGTCTGCGATGAAGATACGGCCATGGAACTGACCAAGGGGACGAAAAACAAACCCCTGCGCATCTGGGTCACCGCCGGTTCGCACACTCTCAGGCCTGCCTGCCGCCGGGACATGGCCATTCCGCTCCTGCCCAACGAAAATCCGAACCAGTACGACGATCTGGAAGAAAGGTTCCCCGGGGGGCACCGTTATCCCGGTTTCACCGGCTTCCTGGCCGCCCGCATGGCCGCCTACTATGCGTACAACATGGCGGGCGTGGTCAATCCCATGGACGACTTCGACGTGCTGGAACTGCATGACGCCTTTACCATCAGCGACGTCCAGACCTACGAAGACATAGGCCTCCGCCCGTACGGGCGCGGGCGGGAATACGTGGAATCCGGAGACTGCTACCATGTCAACCCCCACACCGGTCAGCCCGGACGCCTGCCCTCCAATCTTTCTGGAGGCCTGATCGGCTGCATGCACGCCGTGGGGGCAACGGGCATCATGCAGACCTTTGAAGTGGCCAGTCACCTGTGGAACCGCTGGGCTGAACTTCATGCGGACCAGAAACTCTGGGACGAATTCAACCGGCCCAAACCGGACGACTGGACCGACCTTCAGGTCAAAGGGGCCAAACGGGGCATGGCCATCAGCCACGCAGGCGTAGGGTCGCATGTTACGGCCACCATCCTGATGGACCCGGACCACCTGTTGAAAAAAGACGCCTAAGGGAAAGGGGGCAACACCATGAGCATTTTTGGAACCGTCCGCGTTAACGACGGCAAATACCGGATAAAAGGCGATTTTCACCATATCACCCCGAACATGCCCATCCGTCTCGAAGGCGACAACTGGCGGCTGGTGGGCGTGACCAACCCCAGAACCATGACCTATATCCACACCTACGGAGGCGAGGCCGAGTTTTTTGAAAGCCTCTCCCAGGGCAAAATAATGGGGACCCGCTGCGATAATCCGGCCTGCGAGAACAAAGGCACCGTGTACCTGCCTTTCCGCATCCACTGCCCGGACTGTCTGGGACGCAACACCGTCGTGGACCTGACCGCCGTATGCCGGGAAAAGGCCGCCATCCACACCTTCATGGTCTGTGAAAGGTCCGGGGCCTTCAACACTCTGGAAACTCCCATCAAGTTTATCAATATCGAGTTCGAGGGCGTCTCCACCATTCTCATGAGCTATCTTTCGCTGGGTGAACCAAGCATCGGTATGCGGGTGGTGCCCATCTTCAGGACCATCAACCCGACTTACACCATCACGGATCTCTCCTGGGTACCCCAAGGCGTTCCGGTGAGGGACCTGCCGGAAGGATTCACTTACGCCTGACCCGGAAATCCTGACAGATTAAGGGGCCGCTCCCGTAGCCCCGATTTCTGGCCAACCCCGCCGTTTTCGGCGGGGTTGGTTGTTGTCGTCCCAGCAGCCTGGTTTCCGCCGTCCCATCTCTTTTTCCCGGCGAACATGGGCGTTCGCCGCCCGTCGAAGGGCATGAATGCCCTTATTGCGGGCAAAAGGCCGGGGATTCCAAAAGGTTGAGGCCTTCCGGCCCCTTGGTCTGGGCTGGAAAGAGTATCCGAAGTCACAACGGTCGTCTTCTTACTGCTGAAAAAATCTTTCGCCGCTTGATTTTTAAGCAGGATTGTTCTTTATAGTGGGTGTGATTTTAACTTATTTAAGGACGGCTTAAGGGCCGGAAGAGATTCTGATGGAAGACGTAAAAAAGACCCCTGCCAATACTCCGGATACCGGTTTCACCGATGATTTTTTGATCCACGCCATGACGCCCCGCAACCTGGGCGTCATATCTAACCCCGACGGCTACGGCCATCCCACGGGGGCCTGTGGAGACAGCATCGAAATATATATCAAGGTCCGGGATGAGGCCATAGACCGCATAGCCTTCATGCCCGACGGTTGTACTCACACCATTGCTTGTGCCAGCGTGGTGACGACTCTGGCTCAGGGCAAGCCTCTTACCGAGGCCCTGCAGATAGACGAGGACGACATAGTGGAGGCCTTGGGCGGACTGCCGCCGGACCACCTGCATTGCGCCCGCCTGGCGGCCAGTACGCTCAAACTGGCCATCAAGAACTACCTCAAGAATAAACAGGCGCCCTGGAAGAAGCTCTACCGCACCGGAAATAACCCGGAGTGACCCGCAGGTTTACTTCACCCTGCTTCGGCCGGTGGAGAGGCTCCCGGACCAGGTTCAGAAAGTGAAGACCTTGTAATCCGGGTTGATCATCTTGTCGACCAGTACCGGTGCGCCCTGGATTTCCGCTCCTTCAATAAGATCGTCCGGCGACACCAGCCGCTTGTCGGCGCAGGCCTTGCAGACGAAGATGGCGGATTTTCTCGCGATAAGCTTGTCCAGCAAATCCTTCATATGTTCGCCCGTGCTTGAACGGATGCCTTCGGCCATGCCCAACTGAGCCCAGTGAATGGCGTCGTCAATGAGGAAAATTTCCACTTTCTGGCCCTTTTCCGCCGCGATGGAAGCCAGTTGCATGGACCTTGTCGCCCCGCCTGATTTCTCGAATCCTTTTGAAATGACAAATAAAAATGTAGTCATGTCCAGACTCCTTGCCTGTTTGGGGTTGATTCTCTCCGCCAGATGACTGGCTGATCTATCCGAAGCCGTCTCCGGGACGGCCGGTCTTGCCTGTAAAGAGCCTCTAAGCTTTTTTTGGTTACGGAACAGGCATGTCTGTTTTCAGAAGGAAGGGAATCTTTTACCGTAATGATAATAGGAATGAAGCAGTCGGACAAATATTATCCCCGGAGGAGCGAGCGCCCCGCCTGATCCCCGGGCATATGTTCCGGGAACCGGGCGGGGCGTGAGGGTGGTGAGGCTCGTAGCGGGACCGGGTTCCGGGGCGCGGCAGCCCTCGGGAGCGGTCTCTTTCTCCGGCGCTCCGTGCTTCACCCCGGGCCGCCTGGAAGGCGGCAGGGTTGGCCTTGGCGGTTGGCCGGGTGAAGACTTAAGAGGTGATACGGAGCGCCGAAACCGGTCAGATGGCTTCAGGGCCGGTCTCTCCCGTCCTTATCCGAACGGCCTGTTCCACGGGGCTGACGAAGACCTTGCCGTCCCCGATTTTGCCGGTCTGGGCGTTTTTCTGTATGGCGCCCACTATCTGCTCCACCTTGGCGTCGTCGGCGACTATCTCCATCTTTATCTTGGGTAGAAAATCCACCACGTATTCAGCTCCCCGGTAGATTTCCTTGTGGCCTTTCTGGCGGCCGAAGCCCTTGACCTCGGTCACGGTCATGCCTTCCACCCCTAGGGCGGTCAGGGCGTCCTTCACGTCTTCCAGCTTGAACGGCTTGATAATGGCTTCTATCTTTTTCATCTTCCTGGCTCCTTCCTGACTATTTTACTTCTGGGCGTAGGCCGAGACCTGGAAGTCCGGATAGGCGTTGCCCGCATGTTCGCTGAAGTCCAGCCCCTCGGCTTCTTCCTCGGGGGAAACTCTCAGGCCCACAGTCAGGTCGATCACCTTGAACATGAGGAAGCCGATGCCGAAGGCCCAGACGAAGCAGGCGGCGATTCCCAGCAACTGAACTCCGATGATCTGGAGGGTGACCCCTTCCAGGTTGAAGAGTCCGGCGGCCAGGGTTCCCCAGGCCCCGCAGACTCCATGTACGGAGACCGCGCCGACCGGGTCGTCAATCTTTATCCTGTCGAAGAAGAGGACGGAAAAGACCACCAGGACTCCGGCCACGGCTCCTATAATGATGGAGCTGTTGGGCGAGACGTTGTAACACCCGGCCGTGATGCCGACCAGGCCGGCCAGGGCTCCGTTGAGACTCATGCTCAGGTCCGGCTTGCCGAACTTAAGCCAGGAGGCGCACATGGCCGCCACCGCGCCGGTGGCCGCGGCCAGGTTGGTGTTGACAAAGATCCAGGAAATTTCTTTGTTGGCTGCGGTGGTCGAACCCGGATTGAATCCGAACCAGCCCAGCCAGAGGATGAAGACGCCCAGGGCGGCCAGGGGCATGTTGTGTCCGGGAATGGCCTGAGCCCGGCCGTCCTTGGAGAACTTGCCCAGGCGCGGCCCCAGAACAATGGCTCCGGCCAGGGCTATCCAGCCGCCCATGGAGTGGACCACTGTGGAACCGGCGAAGTCGATAAAGCCTAAGGCTTCCAGCCAGCCCCCGCCGTTGAAGAGGCTGCCCCAGGCCCAGCCGCCGAAGATGGGGTAGACGACCATGCTGACCACGGCGCTGTAGATGATGTAGGACGAGAATTTGGTCCTTTCGGCCATGGCCCCGGAAACTATGGTCGCCGCCGTGGCGCAGAAGACCACCTGGAACATCCAGAAGGCCAGAACCCAGGGGTCTCCTCCCGGAGTCCAGTCGGAAAGGAAGAACCCACTGGTTCCTATCCAGCCGGTGGAAGAAACTCCGAACATCAGCCCGAAACCGACGGCCCAGAAGGCCAGGGTTCCGACGGCGAAATCCATCAGATTCTTCATCATGATATTGATGGCGTTTTTGGCTCTTGTGAAACCGGTCTCCACCATGGCGAAACCCGCCTGCATGAAAAAGACCAGAGCGGCCGCCACCAGGGTCCAGACATAGTCGGCGTGACTCTGCACCAGCTCTATGGCCGCTTTATTGGTTTCCAGAGTGGGAGGGTCTTCAGCCCAGGCCGTGGCCGCGCTCATGACTAACAAACCCAGCATCAACAGCACCTTTTTCTTCATGATCATGTCCTCCTGACACAACACTATGTTTTGTGTCAGGGAGAGCAAATGACATGCCATGTTGTGTAAAACAAATTAATTCAATATGTTGATATGTATAAGCGCAGAGATAATGAGATATAAAACGACAAAATTGTTGCTATAGGCTCTTGGCCGGACGATATTGTCGGAAGGTTTGACGGCGAGGCGGGCGGCCCGGCTCGGTCGGCCGCGAGAAAAAAGGCCCGCCCGTGGTCAATCCGCGGGCGGGCCTGGTATCGGCTTGGAATCAGTCGGAAGGGGCGGGGGTTAGATGGCGTCCGGTCCGGTTTCGCCGGTGCGGATGCGCACGGCCTGTTCCACGGGCAGGACGAATATCTTGCCGTCGCCAATCTTGCCCGTGCGGGCCGCCTGGTGGATGGCCGCCACAATCTGGTCGACCTTGGCCTCGTCGGCCACGATTTCCAGTTTTATTTTCGGGAGGAAATCAACTACATATTCAGCCCCGCGGTATATCTCCTTGTGGCCCTTCTGGCGTCCGAAGCCCTTGACTTCGGTCACGGTCATGCCTTCTATGCCCAGGGCCGACAGGGCCTCCTTGACTTCTTCCAGCTTGAAAGGCTTGATGATGGCTTCAACCTTCTTCATGACTGCTCCTTAAATCTTCGCTCCGGATCAGGTCAGGCTGTACCCGGTTTCGCTGTGCTGGCTCAGGTCCAGGCCCCTGACCTCGTCCTCGTCGCCGACCCTCAGTCCGATCAGGGCGTCGACCGCTTTGAGTATACCCAGACTCATGACAAAACAGAAGAGAATTGTGGCTATTACGGACAAGCCCTGTATGCCGAGCTGGCCTGGGTTGCCGGAAAAAAGCCCGCTGGCTCCGCCGAATTCCGGGTTGGCGAAGATCCCCGTAGCCAGCGCTCCCCAGGCCCCGCCCAAACCGTGAATGCCGACTACGTCCAATGAGTCGTCATAGCCGAAGCGGTTCTTCATCATGACGCCCCCATAGCAGATTGCACCGGCCAGACCGCCGATGATCAGGGCTGAAAGGGGGCTGACAAAGCCGGCCGCCGGTGTTATGGCCACCAGTCCGGCTACCGCGCCCGAGGCTGCGCCCAGGGTTGTGGGCAGCCCCCGGTGCCGCCATTCGACCAGCAGCCAGGAAACACCCGCCGCCGCCGCGGCTATATGGGTGGTGACAAAGGCCGAGGCCGCCTGGCCGTTGGCCGCCAGTGCACTGCCCGCGTTGAAGCCGAACCAGCCGAACCAGAGCAGGCCCGCACCCAGGACCGTGGTCGGCAGGTTGTGCGGTATGAACGGCTCGGCGCCGTAGCCCCGGCGCTTGCCCAGGACCAGGGCGGCGGCCAGGGCTGATGCCCCTGAACTCATATGCACCACCGCCCCGCCGGCGAAGTCCAGCGCCCCCATCCGGCCCATCCAGCCGCCTCCCCAGACCCAGTGGCACATGGGCGTGTAGACCAGGGTCACCCAGAGGAGGATGAAAAGCAGAAAGGCGCTGAACTTCATCCTTTCGGCAAAGGCCCCGGTTATGAGGGCCGGAGTTATCACGGCAAACATGCATTGAAAAATCATGAAGGCCAGATGCGGCACGGTGGCGGCCATGGACGGGTGAGGCTCAAAACCCACGCCCCTGAGCCCCAGGTACTCCAGGCCGCCGATGAGGCCTCCCAGGTCGGAGCCGAAGGAAAGCGAGTAGCCCCACAGGACCCAGATCACGGTAACCAGACCCAGGCAGACAAAGCTCTGCATGATGGTGGCCAGGACATTCTTGGCCCGGACCATGCCGCTGTAAAAAAGGGCCAGCCCCGGGGTCATCAGCATGACCAGGGCGGCCGAAATCAGGATGAAGGCCGTATCGCCGGTGTTCATAAAAACTCTCCTATGGTGCTGATGGGTGTCGGGCGCACCGCGAGGCCGCCGCTGGCCAGAAAAAAAGCAATTTTTGAACCAAACTTTATTTTGTCTGTTTTTGTTTTAATTTAAGCAATATACAATTAATTAACAAAGCGTATGAAACTCAATAAACGACAAAAATGTCGTTTATTGAGTTTGTTCTTGACAATTTGGTCGTTTTGGGGTTGCAACATGGTCCAGCCTGCGGCGAAATGGACTCGGACAGGCCATCAAGAAAGGCTCCAACTAATGACAGCTTCCAAGACCGGCGGCCAGGACAAGCCGGTTATCGAATTGAAAGACGTTTCCGTCTGGCGGGAACGTCCTCTGCTCCAGGATCTGAACTGGACGGTCAACCGGGGACAGCACTGGGTTGTCCTGGGACGGAACGGGGCCGGAAAGACCCTTCTTCTGCGCATTCTGGCCGGTTATCTCTGGCCTAGCCGTGGCGATGTGCATGTTCTCGAAGAAAAATTCGGCACGGTGGACCTGCGGGAACTTCGCCAGGGCCTGGGCTGGGTGTCCCCGGCCTTGTCCGAAAAGATCCCGGTCCGCGACACGGCCCTGGAAGTGGTGCTTTCCGGCGCTTTCGCCAGTTTCGGCCTTTTCGAGCAGCCTTCCGCCGAACTGGTCGGCCGGGCTGAGGCCGTCATGACCGACATGGGTTTGACTATGCTGAATGGCACGCGCTTCGGCGACCTGTCGGCCGGGGAAAAGCAACGGGTTCTTCTGGCCCGCGCCCGGCTGCCCGAGCCGAGAATTCTGATTCTGGACGAGCCATGCTCGGGTTTGGACCTGGCCGCACGGGAAAAGCTGCTGGCCCTGATCGGGGCCATGACCGGAGACCCGGAAGGCCCCACGCTGATAATGGTGACCCATTCGGTTTCGGAGATAGTGCCGGGCTTTACCCACGGCCTGCTCCTGCACCGGGGCAGGATGACGGCCTGCGGGCGGCTGGACCAGGTTTTGACCAACAACGTGCTCAGCCGAACCCTGGAGATACCCGTGGATGTGAGGCTGGAAAAAGGCCGCTGGCGGCTCAGTATCATAGAAAACTGAAGCGGACGGAAAAATCCATAAAGATGCGGCCCCGCCAACTCCAGGCGGGGCTTTTTTCTTCATTTCCAGACCCTTGCGGCAATTAGAACACGCTTGCAAGTATTGCCGGGTCCCCCTGACACCGGCCGCTCGACTATGCAAAACGGTTGACAGGAATGATTTTTACTGTCAGGGTTGACGTTAACGTAAACTGGAAATATGGAGGGACCATGCACCGGGACGAACAGGCCGATTCGCCGAAGGAATACTCCATTTCCGAACTGGCCGCCGAATTCGATATCTCCACCAGAACCATCCGTTTCTACGAAGAAAAGGGACTCATAGCCCCCAGACGTTCACAGGGCAATCAGCGCATCTACAGCCGCCGGGACCGGGCCCGGCTGAAACTCATTCTCCGCGGCAAGCATTTCGGCCATACCCTGGAAGATATAGCCGAAATGATCGGCATGGCCGCCGAGGAGAAGAGCGAAGCCGATCAGATAAGGATAACCCTGGATTACGGTGAAAGGAACCTGGCCGAAATCAGGAGCCGCATCGAAGAACTGCGGCTGCTGGAAAACGATATCCTCAGTGTCAAACGGAAGCTGCTGCAACGTCTGAAGGAAATTGAAAAAGGAGGGGACAGGGATGAATCTGTGCGCGATTCTTGATCTGAACGCCAGGAAGTATGGCCAGCGGGATTGTCTGCGGGCGGGCGGCCAGGGGATAACCTTCACCGAGGTCAAGGCCAGGGCCGAGGCTGCGGCCGCTGTTCTCCAGTCCTGGGGAGTGGGCAAGGGCGACAAGGTGGCCGTGATGAGCTACAACACTCCGGCCTTTGTCTGCGCCTTTTTCGGCGTCCTCAAGGCCGGGGCCGTGGTCGTCCCGGTCAATCACAAACTCATGGCCCCCGAAGTGGACTATATCCTTGAACACTGTGAGGCCGGAATCCTCCTTTTCGACGGAGCGTTGGCCCCCGTGATCGGGAAAATCTCTTCCAAGGTCAGAAAAGTCGCCATCGATAGCGGAGCTGACGGGTTCGACCGGTTTGAAACCGCACTGGAACAGGCCCCGGAATACCGGGCGGTCAAAGTCTCGGACGACGACCCGGCGGAAATCCTTTACACTTCCGGGACCACGGGCAAGCCCAAGGGCTGCCAGCACAGCCACCGCAACGTCGTTTTTGCCGGTATTACCGGAGCGTTGACCATGAAGATGGACGACACAGACCGCCTGCTCATGGCCATGCCCATCTGGCACTCGTCGCCTCTGAACAACTGGTTCATGGCCGCCCAGTTTGTCGGAGCAGCCACCGTTCTGCTCCGGGAATACCATCCTCTCCACTTCCTCCAGGCCGTTCAGGATGAAAGGTGCACGGTCTATTTCGGCGCGCCCATCAGCTATATCCTGCCGGTCCAGATGCTGCCCAACTTCGACCAGTTCGACCTTTCGTCCATGCGCTGCTGGATCTATGGCGGCGGTCCAGTTTCCGGCGACGTGGCGAAGATGCTCATGGCCAAGTACCAGAGCCGGAACTTCTATCAGGTTTACGGCATGACCGAAGCCGGTCCTACCGGCACGGTGCAGAAGCCCGATGAGCAGGTGCCCAAGGCCGGATCAATCGGGGCCAGGGCTCTCATCGGAGCCGACATGCTGGTCATGAAAACGGAAACGGAAAAGGCCGGGCCGGGTGAAGTCGGGGAGATATGGCTCAAGGCCGACAGCATGATGCAGGGCTATTACAAAGACCCCAAGGCCACGGCCGCAGCTTTTTACGACGGCTGGTACCGGACCGGAGATGTGGCCCGGGTGGACGGGGAAGGTTACCTCTACATCGTGGACCGGATGAAGGACATGATCGTCACCGGCGGCGAGAACGTCTATTCCAAGGAAGTGGAAGACGCAATTTCCATTCACCCTGAAGTGGTGGAGGCGGCGGTTATCGGCCAGCCTAATCCGGAATGGGGCGAAACAGTCACCGCCGTGGTGGTTCTCAAGCCCGGTTCAGAACTGAACAAGGAAAAGCTGGCCGCTTTTCTGGGAGAACGGCTGGCGAAATACAAGATTCCCCGGGCGTTCGAGTTCGTCAAGGAACTGCCCCACACTCCTACAGGCAAGATCATGAAATACGCTCTAAGGGCGACTTACGCCTAAAATGCCCCGGCAGGGCGGGAGGATGAAAAGATGTTCGACTTTTTGATGACCGAGGAGCAGAAGGCTCTGCGGGAAGAGGTCCGGGACCTGGTCCGCTGGGTCCCCCGCCAGATGATCCTGGACATGGATCAGGACAAGATACGTTTTCCCAAGGAATTTCTCAGCGAAGCCGGTCGGCGCAATCTGCTGGGATGCCGTTATCCGAAAAAATGGGGCGGCCGTGATCTGGATTGGGTCACCACCAGCATGGTGGTCGAGGAAGTGGGCGTGTTGGGGTACACCTTCGCCTGCGTCTTCGGCGTGGGCGCGGAACTGGTCTGCGACGCGATCATCCTGCATGGCACGGATGAGCAGAAGGAAAAATACGTCAAACCCTTGCTGCGCGGAGAAATCTTCGCCGCCGAGTGTCTGACCGAGCCCCGCGGAGGATCGGACTTTTTCGGCACAACCACCACGGCCGAGGACAAAGGCGACCATTTTGTGCTCAACGGGCAGAAAAGGTTTATCGTCGGAGCCGAAGGCGCGGACTTTTTCCTGGTCTACGCCAGGACGGACCCCGATCCCCAGGCCAAGCCGCAGAAGGCCCTGACCTGCTTTGTCGTGGACAGGGGACCGGGGGTGGAGGTGGAGTACCTTTACGGCCTGATGGGCAGCCGGGGCGGTGGAGCCGGGCGGCTGGTCTTCAAGGATGTCAAGGTGCCCAAGGAAAACATCGTCGGCCGGCTCAACGGGGCGTACGCCGTTTTTTCCACCATGATGATACCCGAAAGGCTGGGCACGGCGGCCATGACCGTGGGGGCGGCCCGTCCGGCCCTGGAAGTGGCTACAGGTTATACCACCCGGCGCAAGGCATTCGGGCAGGTCATCAATCAGTTCCAGGGGGTCAGCTTCCAGGTGGCCGAAGCGGTCATGCTGCTGGACGCGGCCCGGTCGCTGGTCTACACCACGGCACGGGCGGTGGATTCGGGACTGAGCGCCGAAGAGACCCGGCGCTATGTCAGCGAGACCAAGAAGTTCGTCACCGAGGCCTGCCAGAAGGTCGTCCACAACTCCATGCAGGTCATGGGCGGCATCGGGTACACCAACGTTTTTCCGGTGGAACGCATTTCCCGCGATCTGCGGCTGGCTTCCATCTGGACCGGGACCAACGAAGTCATGTCCATGATCATCGCCCACGAATGGTACAAAGAATATTTCCTGCGCAAGAAATCCGGGGAAGATGTCAGAGACTTCGAGGCCGACGCGGCCGAAGCCCACGCTCAGGATGAAAAGATCTTCGAATAAGAGACCGGAACGTCCAAGGCCGGTCCCTTACCGGACCGGCCTTGGCTCTACAAAAGCCGGGCGGGTTTATTTAATCGGTCCCACCAGGACTTCGACCGAATGCTGCCGGTCCAGATACCGGCGGGCGGCGTCGAGGACCTGTTCCGCCGTAACGGCATTGATTCCTTGCAGATACCTCTCACCGTAGTCATAGCCCAGGCCGTACAGCTCATTCAGGGCCAGGTCCATGGCCTGGGCTCCGAAGGTCTGCTGCCCCACCTCGTAAACGCCCAGAATGTATTCCTTGGCCCGTGACAATTCAGCCTCGCTTATGGGCGTTGCGGCCAATTCGTCCAGAACCTGCCGGAAGCCGCGGCGGGCTTGTTCGAGCTTGGATGGGTCAAAACCGATATACAGTCCGAATGAACCTGTTTTCAGTCCCGGACGGTAGAAAGACGTCACCGTGTAGGCCAGGCTCTGTTTGTCCCGCAGTTCCAGGAAAAGACGGCCGCCCATGCCGGACAGCACGTTGTCCAGAACTTCCAAAGCGTAACGGTCCGGGTTTTCCAGACCGGGGGCCATGAAGCCCAGGACCATGTGCGCCTGGGCCCGGTCAATGCTGTCCATGACCGAGAGAGGGGCGGCCGGCGGCTGGGCAGTCTTCACCACGGGGGCGGGCGCCGGGCGGCCGGTCCAGCCGGAAAGCAGTTTTTCCAGGCTGTTCCGGACTCTTTCAGGGTCCACGTCCCCCGCCACGGAGATGACCATGTCCGCCGGGCGGGCGTACCTGTCATAATAGTTTTTCAGGTCGGCGGCCGAAATTTTTTCTACCTTCGCCGGTTCGCCCAGCACGTCTCGGCCGTAAGGATGCCCCTGATACAGGGTGCGGCTGAAAAGATTGAAAGCCCTGGCCGTAAGTTCGTCCTGCTGGCGTTTGATGGCGGCCAGGATATTGGGGCGGGCCTTTTCCGTTTCCTCCCGGCTGAAAGCCGGCCGGGTCAGCAGGTCGGTGAAAAGCTCCAGGCCGCGGTCCAGGGACTGGCTGAGGAATTCCCCTTCCAGACCGAAGGAATTGCGGCCGGAAAATGAACCCAGTTTTCCGCCGATGTCCTCGACGGCCCTGGCCAGTTCCTCAGCCGACATCCCTGTCGTGCCCCGGTCCCAGACTTCGGCCAGATAGTTGGTCAGGCCGCCTTGCGCGGGGGTCTCGTAAAGCAGTCCGCCGTGGAAGACAGCCTTCAGGGCGGCCAGGGGCAGGGAATGATCCGGTTTGACCAGCAGGGTCGCCCCGTTGGAGAGGGTGAACTTGCTGACCTTTTCTTCCCGGCTCACGGCGGCCGTATGTCTGACGGCGGCCCTGAGACTATCCTCGCTCAGGGCAGGCGCGGCCTTCTCCGGAACCATGACGGCCAGGGTCAGGTTTTCCGGCCTGAGGTATTTGCTCGCCGCCCGCATAATATCGGCCGGGGTAATTTTATCCAGGTCTTCCAGGTAACTGTCCTTGGCCCGGTAATCCCCGAGCAGGGCTTCGAAATAAGCGGCCGTGCGGGCTTCGCCGCTCATTGTTTCCCGCGACCGGACAAAGTCCGCCTTGGCGTTCAGCTTGACCCGGGCCAGTTCCTCGCCGGTGACAGGTTCAAAGGCCAGCCTGGCCGCTTCGGCCATGGCTGCCCGGGCGGCCGCCTCGATCTTGTCCGGGGCCAGATCCGCGTTGATTATCAGCAGACCAGGGTCCTCGGGAGTGTAAGTGCCGGAATATATGGAATTGACCAGCTCCTTGTCCCTTTTGAGAGAGCTGTACAGGCGGGAAGTCCGTCCGTCGCCCAGGATGGCCCCGAGCAGGTCCAGAGCCGGTATCTCGCTGGATTTCACCTCCGTTATATGGAAAGCCATACCCATCCGGGCCACCGTGACGTCGCCCCGGAGCAGTTTGACCCGGAGTTCCTTCTGTTCCGGTTCAGCAGGACGGTCGTGCCGCGGAACAGGGGCGGCCGCCTCTCCGCCGAAATAACGCTCGATCAATGTTTTGAACTCGTCGGACCGGAAATCGCCGGCAGCCGCCAGGATCATGTTGCCCGGTTCATACCAGCGCTGATGGAAGGCGCGGGCCCGTTCCACGGTCAGTTCCCGTATGCTTTCCACAAAGCCGATGACCGGCCGCCCGTAAGGGTGGACCTGGTAAGCCGTGCCGAAAAGCGCTTCCGAGAGCTGGCGGTCCGGGGAATCTTCACCCCGGCGGACCTCTTCCAGAACCACCTCTTTTTCCCTGGCGAATTCCGCCGGATCGAGGGCGGGATGCAGAACCATGTCGGCCAGTATGTCCAGGCCGCGCTCCGCGAAGCGGCTGGCCATGTTGACGTAATAGACCGTCTGGTCAAAGGAGGTGTAAGCGTTTATGTCGCCGCCAGCCGCCTCTACTTCGGTGGATATCATACCCGGCCCGCGTCTGTCCGTGCCCTTGAACATCATATGTTCGATCAGGTGGGCCAGACCGTATTCGTCCGGTCCTTCGGCGGCGCTCCCGGCCTTGATCCAGACCAGAATGGAGACGACCGGGGCACGGTGATTCTCGATCAGAAGCACTTCCAGCCCGTTGGGCAGGGTGTATTTTTCCGGTTCGGCGGCCCGGGCCGGGCCGGGGGCGGCCAGGGCGAAGGCCAGCAGCAGGAGGATGACTGTCTTCCAATATTGTCTGTAGATCATGCGGGTTGCTCCATTATTCCGTTCCCGCCGTCCGGAGTTCCGGAAGCCGGTCCGAATTTTCAAAAGTATGTTGCCGGTCCAGGGGTGATCTTCCTGGAACATGTTTATACCCGAGTACGTTGCTGCGGGCCCGTAAAAACCTTGTCCGGGCCTCTTTGTTCTTAAAATATATGTCCTCGATCCGGGATGGCAAGCACTGGCGGGTTGACAGTGTGCTCCTTCGGTGATATCTAAAACTTCCCCGCGCGCAAGTCCGACGGCTTGGTCATCACGTGGAAATTCTTTTAAAATCAATCTTGACTGCATGTTACCCGTTCCGGCGGTGATGTCCGCCGCGTCGGTTATCCCTTAAGTTCCATTCACATATTTTGACTATAAAAGTTATAAACAGCATATAAATGTATATAACTGGCAACAAGTTAAAATATTTAAAAAAATGGTTGCAGCCTCGTCCCGCCTCCGACGCCGGGTCATTTTCTGGTGTAATTTGTCCTTGACAAGAACGCACCCACTAAATATAGTATCCTCCAGTCAACGGGACTCAATATACTGCATGATTGACAGGTGGAGCGGAGAGAACAGTCCCTTTCGGGGTTCTTCCAACAAAACCTAAAATTCAATGATTTATCTACCCGAGTGAATTTCCAGCTCGGACACCGGGGTGTTTCATGGCATTGCTTCATGATGTGAAGATTTCTTCTGTGAAAAAAGTGGCGCCTGACGCCACGGATATGGCTCTTTTTGTCAGGTCTTCCGAGGAAGCCCTTCAGGGCTGGGACCGTCGGCGTATAGTCGAGGCCTTGCTCAAGGAGACGACCATCGAGCCGGAGGTGGCCGAAGTCATCGGCCGCGAGGTCGAGGACTTCGTCCGTCAGACCAAGATAAGATTCGTTTCCGCACCCCTTGTCCGCGAGCTGGTCAACGCCAAGCTTCTCGAATACGGGCTGGAGGACGTCCGGCGCATGCACACTCGTCTGGGTATGCCCATCTACGATGTCGAACGGCTCATCATGCAGCAGAACAAGGAAAACGCCAACATTCCCCATGGTCCGGAAGCGACCAACCTGACGCTGGCCGAAACCATCAAGAAGGAATTCGCCTTTCTCCAGGTCTTTGACCAGGAAACCGGCGACGCCCACATGAACGGCGACATTCATCTGCATGATCTCGGGTTTATCGACCGGCCTTACTGTTCCGGGCAGTCCCTGGAATACATTAAAAAATTCGGCTTGTCCCTGCCCAACTCCCTTTCCCTGGCCAAGCCGGCCAAGCACGCGGAAGTTCTCTTGGCCCATATGGTCAAATTCGCCGCCGCGTTGCAGTCCAACTTCGCCGGGGCCATCGGCTGGGACGCGGTCAATCTCTTTTTCGCGCCCTACCTGGTCGATCTGGACGACCGCCGGGTCAGGCAACTTGCCCAGATGCTGATCTTCGAATTTTCCCAGCAGGCCGTGGCCCGAGGCGGGCAGGCCATTTTCTCCGACATCAACCTCTACTGGGAGGTTCCGGATCATTTTACGGATGTTCCGGCCATCGGCCCCGGTGGGACTTACGTGGAGAACCCCGATCCGGCGACCAGGGCCGAGAAGCCTTATCTGACTTACTCTGATTTCGAGAAGGACGCCCAACGCTTTGTCTGGGCCTTGTTCGAGGTCTATCTGGAAGGCGACGCCAGCGGCCGCCCCTTCTTCTTCCCCAAGCCCCTGGTCCATATCACGGAGAAATTTTTCAAGACTCCGGGGCATGAGGAATTCCTCAACCTGATCTGCCGGGTGGCTTCCGAGAAGGGCAACACCTACTTTGTTTTCGACCGGGGCGGCACGGCCAAGATATCCGAGTGTTGCCGCCTGTCGTTCAAACTGGAAGCCAGCGATCTGGACGACGCCAAGACGCCTTGGCGCATGAGATACTCTGCTCTTCAGAACGTGACCGTCAACATGCCCCGGCTGGCTTACCGCGCCCAGGGCGACTACACCAAGCTCATGGATCTGCTCAGCCAGCAGGTGGGCCTGGCCGTTCGGGCTCATATCAAGAAGAAGGAATTTATCGAGAAACTCCTCACCCACGGCGAGAAAGGCCCCCTGGCCCTTCTGGGCATGCACCGGGACGGCGAATCCTATCTCCGCATGTACCGGGCCAGCTATCTCATCGGCATGGTCGGCCTGAACGAAATGGTTCAGTACCACACCGGCTGTCAGCTCCACGAGACCGACGAATCCATCCGGTTCGGGCTGAAGGTCATTGCCTACATGAAGATTTTGTGCGACAAGTACTCGGAGAAATACGGCATGCACTTCGTGCTGGAACAGACTCCGGCCGAAAGCACGGCTTACCGGTTCGCCAAGCTGGATATGGAAAAATTCAACGAAGCCGCTTCCACTGTGGTTAAGGGCGACATCGAAGGCAACGAAATTTACTACACAAATTCGACCCTGTTCAATGTAGGGACGGACATGAACCCCATCGAGAGGGTCAAGTTCGAAGGACTGTTTCATCCCATTATCGAAGCCGGGGCCATCACCCACATCTGGCTGGGCGAAAGCAAGCCTTCGGCTGAATCCCTGGCCAATTTCGTCCTCAAGACCTTCCGGTGGACCAAGAACGACCAGATCGCCTTCTCTCCCGAATTCACCACTTGCCGGGCCTGCAACCAGACGGCGCGGGGCCTGCTGGATGTCTGCCCCTACTGCGGCTCCACGGATCTGGAAGGGATTACCCGCATCACCGGGTATTTCACCAAGCTCTCATCCTGGAACAAGGGCAAAATCGGCGAGTTGAGGGACCGGTTCCGCAACCAGGCCTTCTTCGGCAGCCCAGCGGCCCAGCCCGCGGAAAACGTGACCGCCGTAGGCGAGAACTAAAGAGAGGAGGCAGAAATCCTATGACCCTTTTTACCAAGCACGACTGCCACAAGTGCGACAACATCAAGAACGCTTTCGATCTCCAGGGCATGGGCATCAAGGTTGAAGTCATAACCAGGGACGATCCGGACGTGCTGGCCCACCTGGCCTGGCATGAACTCGTCGATCTGGTCGAGCTGGGCGCTTTGCCGATTCTGGTTCTGGACGACGGCAGCCATATCAAGTATGAACTGCCCATAAAACGTTTTCTTGAAAAGAAAATTGTGGATTCTGTCCACTAGGAAAGGTTCCGGGGCACGGAAGTGAACGGTTTGCACAATCTGCCTGTCAAGGGTTTCCTGGAAACATCCTTTCTGGACTGGCCCGGCCAGGTTGCTTCGGTCCTTTTTCTGGGCCGTTGCAACTTCCGCTGTCCGTTCTGCCATAATTACGGACTGGTGTTGAACTCCGAGGATTTCCCCACCTTATCCTGGGATGACCTGCGGGGCAGATTGCGCAAGTTCGCCGGCTGGATAGACGGGGTGGTTATCACCGGCGGCGAACCGACCCTTACCCCGGAATTGCCTGCATTGATAGATGATATCAGGGGGATGGGGTTCAAGGTCAAACTGGATTCCAACGGAAGCCGTCCGGAGGTCCTGGAAGCGCTTCTGAAGGCGGGCCTGCTCGACCATGTAGCCATGGACGTGAAGGGGCCGTTGGATGAAGTCTCTTATCTGCGGACCTGCGGCAGGCCCGGTTTTTTGGCCCCTGTTGTCAGCAGTCTGGAATTGCTCAGGAAATCCGGGATACCCTATACCCTGCGCACCACCGTGGTGCCCTCGCTGCACTCGAAAAAAGACCTGATGATAATGGGTGGGCAGCTCAATTTCGCCCCGGAATGGAAGATTCAGAATTTTTGTCCGGACAACGCCTTGGATGAAGGGCTGCGGGAAATCCAGCCTTTCAGCGCGGAAGAATTCGCCGGACTCAGCCGGCTGGCCGCCATGGCTCACGGCGGCTCGGCTGTGCCGAACAGCGACGCGCCGCCCAAGTGTCCTGTTACCTATGAGGGACGCGCCAGGGCCGCAACGGGATATTAGATGAAAAAAAGCCGTCCAACTTGCCCGGTCTGGACGGCTTGCGATGCTTCCTAGGGCGCCGTGTGGTGTTGGCTAGATGCCCTTAAACGCAAAGTTTAATTTCTTACTTGACGGATCTGCCAAACTAACCTAAATCACGTGCGCCCAAGAAGCCATCGACTTTGTACTTCTAGAATAAGGCCCAAGCCGGTTTTTTTCAAGGCCGGGACGGTATTCTTTCGCCTTCTGGGGCAGTGATCCGGAATCACAGGGAAAAGGGAAGTTCCTGCTGCTCGTCGCCGGTGGTGAGCAGGCAAAGCAGGTTGTGAATCATCCTGGCCGTGGCTCCCCAGATTATGTCCTCTCCATATTTATACTGATAAGTCCTGTAGTTCCGGCCGCCCCAGAGGTAAGAGCCTTCGGTTGAATTCCCCGGGTCCAGGAGATGGGCCAGAGGCACTATTATCAGGCGTTCCACCTCCCGGGGGCTCAAAATGAATTCATATGGATGCGGCACCAGTCCCACGAAAGGTGCCACGGAAAACCTGGTCACCGTGATTTCCTGGTGCAGTCTCCCCCATACCTCCACGCTTGCGGGCGACACCCCTATTTCCTCATGGGTCTCCCGCAAGGCCGTGGCCAGAGGATCGAGGTCTTCCGGATCGCGTGTTCCGCCGGGAAAGGATATCTGGCCGGGATGCTGCTCCAGGTTGTCCGGCCTTTTGGTGAATATGATCGAGAGTCCTTCCGGGGCCGGGTGAAAAGGAATCAGGACGGAGGCCGGGCGCAGTCCGGGAAAAGGGTCGGCCGTCAGCGGGGTATGCCCGGCGATAATCTCTCTGATGCGGGCTTCGTCCATATCCGGTTCCGGAGCAGTCTTGGGGGCAGGTTGTCCTATCACTTGATCCACTTCTCCTGACTAAAAAAGATCGTTTTCGGCCGCTTTCCGGCCTCGGGTGTATATTACTCTGACCCATTCAGGGTTCTGTTCCAGGCAGGATGTACAGGAATCGTCACCGGGGCAGAGGTCCACCGGTTCAAGAATGACCTCGTAGCCAAGTTGGCGGTAATTTTCCACGGCTTCACTCAGGCGGGGTTCACTGGCCGAAAAACGTCTGGTCCAGCCCTTGCTGATTAATTCTCTTTCCCGTGGACTTTTGTGGTCCATTTCCCGTCTCTCCGTCCTGATGGCCGGTTGGTGCCGGTTGGCGGAATAGATGCGGCCGGACCGGCCGAGTCTGATATTCATTCTACTATGTTTCGCTCTATAAATAAATCCCGCCTCCCGGCCCGCCTTACCAGGAGTGGCTGATGGCGTTTCCGGGGCAGGCTGTGACGCAAGGCAGCTGCGGACGGCCGATGGACGGCTTGCAGGGGGCGCAGACGTACTTGAGCCTGTTGCGCACGGATTCCGTTACGATGGCCGCCGGTTCTTCCCGCAACGGATCATTGGGGTCTTCACCCACCTGGAAGCAGCCGCCCGGACAGGCCGGAATACACTCTCCGCAACCGTCGCACCTTCCGGTGTCTATGGTGATGAAGTAGTCCCCGGAACCATCCTTGTAACCGTAATGGGCTAGCATAAATAACCGGTCCCTCCCGGTTGGAATCCCGGTTTTCCGGGCTCAAACAGGGCAGTAACTACTTTCCGGCTTTTTCGGCCAAATCCCTGGCGAACAGAGCCGCGCCCAATGCTCCCGCTATCTGCGTGTCTATCCCGGTTTCCAGGGCCTTGACACCCAGTTCCTTTTCCAGGCGCAGGACCACGCCCTTGTTTTTGGCTATTCCGCCGGTAATGGCGAAATCCTCTTCCATGCCTATGCGTTTCAGCAGAGACGCGACCCGGTGGGCCATGGCCGAGGAATACGCGGCCAGGACTTTTTCCTTGGGCCAGCCTTCCCTCAGCAGGCCGCTGGCCTCGGATTTGGCGAAGACCACGCAGGTGGAAGATACCGGCGGCGGTTCCTCTTCGACCTTGAGTGACAACTCGCCTATTTCATTGATGGATACGCCCAGCATATCGGCAAAGACTTCCATGCCCCGGCCGGTGCCGGCGGCGCATTTGTCGTTCATGAGAAAGTTGGTGACCTTGCCTTTTTCGTCGCAGTGGATGGCCTTGCAGTCCTGCCCGCCCATATCCAGCACGGTGCGGACCGTGGGGCCGTACATGAAATTGGCTCCACGGGCGTGGCAGGCGATTTCCGTGATGGCCCTCCGGGCGAAGGGGACGTTGACACGGCCGTACCCTGTGCCCACGGTGTACGATATCTTTTCCCTGGACAGGCCGTCGGCGTCTTCGAGGCACCAGTTCATGACGTTGTTGGCGCTGTTGGGGCTGTCCGAACCGGTGCGGGTGCTGGCGTAGGCATAGAGCTGACCGTCGATCAGGATCACGGCCTGGGAACTGACCGAACCGACATCCACGCCTGCGGTGACGATGCTCCCGTCCCTCCAGGAAAGGCCGGGGTTGGTCCAGCGGGATTCCGTCCACCTCCAGAACTCTTCAGCCATATATCCTCTCCTGTGCCGGCAGCGGCGGAAATGGTCCTCTCACAGCTCCGAGGCTATCCAGGCCGCGCCGAGAGCGCCCACGAATTCGGGATGCTCCGGGACTATGACCTTGATTCCCAGTTCCCGTTCCAGGGAAGTGAGAAAGCCCACATTTTTGGCCAACCCGCCTATAAGCATGACTTCCGGCTCCAGACCCACCCGGCGGACCATGGAAACGACCCTCTCCGCAATGGCGTCGTGAATGGCCCGGGCCATGTCGGGCTTGGGGGTTTTGGAATGGACCAGAGTCACTATCTCCGATTCAGCAAAGACGACGCACTGTGCGTTTATGGGCACGGCTTTGGTGCTTTGCAGCGAAAGGGGGCCGAGTTCTTCGACGCCGACCTCCAGGGCTCTGGCCATGGCCTCGGTGAAGGCGCCGGAACCGGCGGCGCATTTCTCATTTATAGCGAAATCAAGCACCTTACCAGACTTGTTCAGGCTGATGGCCCTGGCTTCCTCCGCCCCGACATCTATGACCGTGCGGATGGAGGGATCAAGCCCGTGAGCCCCTTTGGCGGCGGCCGTAACATCGGAGACTGAATCCGAGGCATGCAGGGCGTCCTTTCGTCCCGCTCCGGTGCCGCAGATATGGCCAATGCTCTCGGCGGTCACCCCCGACCGGGCAGCCAGGCCGGCCCAGGCCTTTTCCATGGATTCCCTGACATCATAACCGGCCGGAGTAATCTCCCTGGCCAATACCTCGCCGTCCGCGAGGACCACTATCTTGATGGTCTTGGCCCCGATGTCTATACCAGCGCTGAGCATCACCGAGTCTCCTTCCTGACGCCCCGGCGCTGCCTGGAGACGTCGATGCGGGCCATGCGGGACTTTATTCAGGTGCTGCGTCCCGCCCTGAGCGGCTGCCAGGGGCATCCGGCAAGGAACAACAGAGAACAGGCGGTTTCACGCAATGTGAGGCATGGGCGGATATTAACAGAAAAGGGAGGGGAGGTGAACCCGTCAGAATGGAAAAACTGTCCGGCGGCGAGGCGCAACTGTTCCGATGCGCGAGTTCGTCAACGACCGGTTGCTCCGGGCAGGGTCCGCTCTATTCCGGAAAAGGGGGCTCTGCAAGGCGGCGCCGCCAAAATTCCGGACTCCGGTCATGGCGGCGGCTTGCCGGAAAAATCACCCCGTCATTCCAGTTTTGTTTTCAGGGTTATGAAGTTGCTGAGGGAAAAGCCCAGCTCCTTGAAAAAGGCCAGCAGGTCCCCGGAATCCCAGCGGACCGCCGTGTAGATGTCTCTGACCCCGGCCGCCCGGAAGCGTTCGAAGACGGCCTGGGCTAGAGCCCGCCCGACACCCTGTCCCATGTATTTGGGGTCGACGCCGAACATCTCTATCCACCCGGAATGCTCCAGGCCGAAGAATCCGTGGTTGACTTCACCGAAAAAGAAGCCGATCACTTCCGACTGCCGGACGGCCGCCAAGGCCACGCAGTCGGGTTTGGCCAGATGCATCTTGACCAGGTTCAGCCAACCCGGGGCCACCTTTTTCTGAATAATGGATTCCTGAATGCGGACTACTTCTAGCAGCTCTTCTTCAGTTATGGGCCGAATTTCCAGTTCACTGTTTATAGTCGTCGCCATGGTGGTTTTCAGTCTATCCGTATTATTTTGACGTGTTTACCGACCCAGTCGGGCGGAAGATACACTCTCCCGCTGTTGCCGCTGAGCTTGACCTCTTTTTCGATCATTTCCTCCCCGTAGACTTCAAACTTGGCCTTCTGGGGAAAGCCTTCCTCTCCGGCCTGGTGATTTCTCCGGGAATTGGACGTATCGTTCGTGCTCATGATGACAACTTGCGCCTGACCCTTTTTCGTCTGTTAACGTATTTTGATGGAAATAGACGGAGACACGCCGGGGAGCGTTTGGAGCCCGTCTGTTTAACTATAAAATAGCTACAAAGTAACTATAGACTTTTCCGGAAAACCTGTCAAGAAAAAAATGCCGCCGTCCGTTTTACGGCTCAGAGGCCGTTGGGAGGGAAAAGTTAGTGAATCATGGCGCAAATACATTGCCGCCGCCTGGCGGAAACCTGATAATATCCTGAATATGTGCTTTAAATCCATTTTCTCTTGCGCCGTCTGGAGAATCGTGGTACAAACCGCCTGAAACAGCTGGTCCCATGACTTTTTCAAGGAGCCGTGATGAAAAAACGGAAGCTGCGTTCTTTGCGATCAAGTAGCGAAATCAGCGCGTTCATCGGACTGGGGACAGCGTTCCAGGGCCAACTGACCTTTGAAGGTGTTATCAGGCTCGACGGCCGTTTTTCCGGAGAAATCAAGTCTGAAGGCACACTTATCATCGGCGATACTGCCAATGTGACCGCCGAGATAGACGTGGATACCGTTGTGGTCAGCGGTGAGGTCCATGGTAATATCCGGGCCAGAAACAGGGTTGAATTTCATGCCCCGGCCAAGCATTACGGCAACATAGTTTCCCCCACGGTGACTATTGACGAGGGAGTCATCTTCGAGGGCAACTGCCAGATGGTCGACGCTTCTGACTTTACCGGCAAGGACAAGAAGATAACGTTGATCACCAAAGAAGGCGAACGCAGGGTGGACCAAGAAATCATCTAAATATTCCCTTCGTTTATGTTTCCGATGACTTCGTGAAATTTTTTTTTAAAAAACCTTTGACAGCGCATGTGAAAATAAGGTAAAAACTCGTGCTTGTAACCCACGGTACTATTGTGTGTCATGTTAAAAAAATCACGAGCGCGAGACCGTCAGCAATAATTTCTTTTGTTTGAAGCGGTTATTCTGAGCGAGGGGTCGAGCCAGATATGATTAGTATTGATTATTCCCTTTTAATTCAGATCGCCAATTTTCTCATTCTGATGATCGCCTTGAATGTCCTGCTCTATCGGCCAATTCGGGAGATGATCAGACAGCGCAAAGAGAAATTTGCCGGTTTCGAGTCGGACATTCAGTCCTTGTCCTCGCGGGCCTCCGAGAGTGCCGGCCGGATCGAGGCTAAGGTGGTCGAGGCTCGTCGGGACGGATTCCTCAAGAAGGACGAGCTGAAGGGCCTGGGGCAGGTCGAAGAGAAAAAGATCCTGGCTCTGGCGGCTGAAAAGGCCGAAGCCGAGGTCGAAAAGATCAGGCTCCAGATCACCGGCGAGATAGACGTGGCCCGTCAGGCCCTCAAAGCCGACCTGGACGCTTTTTCCCGGGAACTGGCTCAGAAGGTTCTGGGAAGGAGCTTGTCATGATGACCAGGCTGAGAGAACTTCGAGTCCGCCTGTCCTTATTGATCGCCGTTTTGGCCTTGGGCGTCTGCCTGGCCGGTCCCGTGGCCGTCTGGGCCAGCGAACCGGCTGGCGGCGAATCCGCCGCCGAAGAAGGCCACGGCGGCATTCCTTCCGCTAAAATCTGGGACCTGGTCTGGAGGACGACCAACTTTATCGTCTTGGCCGGCGTCCTTTTTTATGTCCTGCGCAAGCCTCTCTCCCAAGGGTTGAACAACCGGCGTCAGAACATTGCTCAGACCTTGTCCGACCTGGAAGAGAAGAAAGCCCAGGCCGAGGCCGGTTTCAAGGAACTGGAGGCCAAGCTGGCCGACATGGAAGCCGAGCGGGACCGGATCATGGCCGATTACATCCGGAGCGGCGAGGACGAGAAGAACAAGATTATAGCCGGGGCCCAGGATATGGCCGACCGGATCAAAAAACAGGCTGAAGTCACCATTCAACAAGAGATCAGCAAGGCCAAAGAAGAACTCACCAGGGAGATCGCCGAAATGTCGGCCTCCATGGCCGAGGATTTGGTCCGCAAGAACATTAACGATCAGGACCAGCAGCGTCTGGTGGAGGAATATCTCAACAAGGTGGTGCAGAATTGACCAACCAGACCATAGCTAGACGGTATGCCAAGGCATTGCTGGCCCTTGGCCAGGAGGACGGGAACTTAGTCAAGTATGGCGAGGAATTGGCCGCGTTCAGCCAGGTCATGCGGGAAAGCGGGCTGGCCGACGCTCTGACCAATCCCATTTATCCGACGGACAGCAGAAATAAAATTCTCAAGACCGTTTTGGGTAAAATAAAACTTTCGCCTATCGTGACCAGCTTCTTGTCTCTACTGCAAGACAAGGGACGGATTGCGCATGCGGAGGCCATCAGTGTCCACTACCAGCGTCTGGTGGACGAGGTCAATAACGTCAAGCGCGCGACGATCACGACTGCCGGGCCGATCAGTGCAAGCATCCAGGCTCAGATAAAAGAGACCCTGGAAAAGATGACCGGCAAAACCATCGTCTTTGAGACGAAACAGGAACCCGGAATAATCGGCGGGGTTGTGGCCCAGGTTGGGGACCTGGTTTTGGACGGCAGTGTAAAGACTCAGTTGAGAAACCTCAAAGAATCCTTGATCAAGGGGTAAAAGCGTATGCAAATCAGGGCAGAGGAAATAAGCGAGATCATAAAATCTCAGATTAAGGATTACGATAAAAAGGTCGAGATTTCCGAAACCGGAACCGTCCTTTCCGTGGGCGACGGCGTGGCCAAAGTCTACGGCGTGGAGAAGGCCATGGCCATGGAGCTCCTCGAGTTCCCCCATGGTATTCTCGGCATGGTCCTTAACCTGGAAGAAGACAATGTCGGTGTGGCCGTTCTGGGCGATGTCGAGCACATCAAGGAAGGCGACACTGTCAAACGGACCGGGCGTATCGCTCAGGTTCCGGTCGGCAACGCCGTTCTGGGCCGCGTCGTGGATCCGGTCGGCAGTCCTCTGGACGGCAAAGGTCCGATTGAGACCGAGGAATTCAGCCGTATCGAGGTCATCGCCCCCGGTATCATCAAGCGTAAGGCCGTGCATGAGCCGATGTATACCGGTATCAAGGCCATCGACGCCATGACGCCCGTCGGCCGCGGTCAGCGCGAGCTCATCATCGGCGACCGTCAGATCGGCAAGACGGCCATCTGTGTGGATGCCATTCTGAACCAGAAGGGCCAGGATGTTAAGTGCATCTACGTGGCCATCGGTCAGAAAAAGTCCACCGTCGCTCAGGTCGTGGACGTCCTCAGGCGCCATGGGGCCATGGAATACACCACGGTTGTTTCGGCCTGCGCCTCCGACCCGGCTACCCTTCAGTACATCGCCCCTTATGCCGGATGCGCCATGGGCGAATACTACCGGGACCGCGGTCAGCACTCTCTGATCATCTACGACGATCTCTCCAAGCAGGCTGTGGCTTATCGCCAGGTCTCCCTGCTTCTCCGCCGTCCCCCGGGCCGTGAAGCTTTCCCCGGCGACATTTTCTACAACCACTCCCGCCTGCTGGAAAGGGCGGCCAAGCTCAGCGACGATCTGGGCGCCGGCTCCCTGACCGCTTTGCCGGTCATCGAGACCCAGGCTGGCGACGTTTCGGCCTACATCCCGACCAACGTTATTTCGATTACCGACGGTCAGGTCTTCCTGGAGCCCAGCCTGTTCTTCTCGGGCGTCCGTCCGGCCATCAACGTCGGCATCTCGGTTTCCCGCGTCGGCGGCGCTGCCCAGACCAAGGCTATGAAAAAGGTCGCCGGCACCATGCGCCTGGACCTGGCCCAGTACCGCGAACTTGAGGCTTTCGCCCAGTTCGGCTCGGACCTGGACAAATCGACCCAAGCCCAGTTGAACCGCGGTATGCGCATGGTTGAGCTGCTCAAGCAGCCTCAGTACCAGCCCATGGCTCCCGAAAAGGAAGTCCTGTCGCTGTTCGCCGGGACCCGCGGCTTCATTGATAAATACCCGGTTGCTTCCGTGGCCGAGTATGAAAAGCAGATGTTTGAGTATGTTGAATCAAAATATCCCGAGATATTCACCAGCCTGAAGGAAGCCAACGACATCAGCGAGCAGTTGGACGCAAAGATGAAGCAGGCACTGAACGAATTTGATTCCGTCTTTCAACCCGCTGCTTAAAGAGTGAAAAAATGGCTGCGCTCAAGGACATAAAACGAAAGATCTCAGCGGTCAAGCAGACCCAGAAGATCACCCGGGCCATGAACATGGTCGCCGCCTCCAAGCTCCGGGGCGCCCAGTCCAGGATGGAGAATTTCCGGCCTTATGCGGCCAAATTCGCCGAGGTGATGGAGAGTCTGGCGTCGCGCATTGAACCTGACATCCACCCGCTGCTCATTCAGCCCGAGGAGGTCAGGAAGATAGAAGTACTCGCCTTCTCGTCCGACCGTGGTCTCTGCGGCAGTTTCAACACCAACGCCATCAATGCCGTGGAAAGGCTCATCAAAGCCAAGACCAACGAGGGCGTGGACGTGGCGTTGACTCTGGTCGGCCGGAAACTCAGGGACTATTTCCGGCGCCGGGATGTCAATATCCGCAAGGCCCACATCTCCACCATGACCTCGTTCGATTATCAGGTTGCCGCCGGAATTGCCCGCGAAGCCATGGATGTTTTCATGGAAGGCGAAGTCCAGGAGGTCTGGCTCTACTACACCCGGTTCGAGAGTGTAGGCCGTCAGGTGGCCACGGCCGTGAAACTGCTGCCCATATCCCCTGCTCAGCAGGACGAGGCGGAAGCGGCCGGCGGCATGGAATACCTGTGCGAGCCGAGCATTGAAGGCATCATGGTCGATCTGCTGCCCAAGAGCGTCACCATTCAGGTTTACAACGCCATGCTGGAGACTTCGACCAGCGAACATGCGGCGCGCATGTCAGCCATGGACAACGCCACTAAAAACTGTAAGGAAATGATCCAGGATTTGACACTGGTCTACAACAAGGCTCGTCAGTCCGCGATCACGGCGGAATTGTTGGATATCGTCGGCGGGGCCGAGGCCCTGAAACAGTCTTCATAAGAATTCTCAGCCTAGAGGAGGTCTAGGAGCACATGAACGCAGGCAAAATCATTCAGGTCATCGGGCCTGTCGTGGACGTACAATTCAGTGAGGGTAACCTGCCGGCCATACTCAACGCCCTGACCGTGACCAACCCTATCATCGATGACAAGGAAGACAACCTTGTGGTTGAGGTGGCTCAGCACCTGGGAGACAGTGTCGTCCGCTGCATCGCTATGGACAGCACGGATGGTCTGGTCAGGGGCATGGAGGCCAAGGACACCGGCATGCCTATCGCCATGCCTGTCGGCCATCCCACGCTGGGCCGGGTTCTGAACGTCATCGGCCGTCCCGTGGACGGTCTGGGACCGGTTGAGGCGGAAAAGTTTTATCCCATTCACCGCCCCGCCCCCAACTTCACGGATCAGGACACCACCGTCCGGGTTCTGGAAACCGGTGTCAAGGTCGTTGACCTTCTGGTTCCCTTCCCCCGCGGCGGCAAAATGGGCATGTTCGGCGGCGCAGGCGTCGGCAAGACCGTCATCATGATGGAGATGATTCACAACATCGCCATGCAGCACGGCGGTATTTCCGTCTTCGCCGGTGTCGGTGAGCGCACCCGTGAAGGTACGGACCTTTACAACGAGATGAAGGAGTCGGGGGTTCTGCCCAAGGCCGCCCTTATCTACGGTCAGATGACTGAACCGCCGGGTGCCCGCGCCCGCGTGGCCCTGTCGGCTCTGACCGCAGCGGAGTACTTCCGCGATGAGGAAGGTCAGGACGTGCTTCTCTTCATCGACAATATTTTCCGTTTCACCCAGGCCGGTTCCGAGGTTTCGGCTCTTCTGGGCCGCATGCCTTCCGCCGTCGGTTATCAGCCGACCCTGGGCACCGACCTTGGCGAGTTGCAGGAGCGGATTACTTCCACAAACAAAGGCTCAATTACGTCGGTCCAGTGCGTTTACGTCCCTGCCGACGACTTGACCGACCCTGCTCCGGCGACCACCTTCGCCCACCTCGACGGAACCGTGGTTCTTTCCCGGCAGATTTCCGAGCTGGGCATTTACCCGGCGGTGGACCCTCTGGACTCCACCTCCAGGATTCTCGACGCCCAGTACGTGGGTGAAGAGCACTACCTGGTAGCCCGGACTGTTCAGCAGACCCTTCAGAAATACAAGGACCTGCAGGACATCATCGCCATTCTGGGCATGGAAGAGCTTTCCGAGGATGACAAGCTGACCGTGGCCCGCGCCAGGAAGATACAGCGCTTCCTGTCCCAGCCGTTCTTCGTGGCCGAGACTTTTACCGGCACCCCCGGCAAGTTTGTCAAGGTCGAAGATACGGTCCGTGCGTTCAAGGAAATCATCGATGGTAAGCACGACGATCTCCCCGAGCAGGCCTTCTATATGGTCGGCGGCATCGAAGAGGCTCGTGAAAAGGCTGAGCGGTTGGCCGCGGCCAAGTAAATTAACCGATAAGGAAAGACCATGGCCGAACAGATTCGACTGGAAGTCGTCACACCCGACAGGATGGTCTTGTCGACGGATGTGGATATAGTGGTCGCCACCGGGACCGAAGGCGAGTTTGGTGTGCTCCATGGACACATCCCCTTCCTCTCCACTCTGCAGGAAGGCGAGCTGAGATACCGGATCGGGACAGCCATAAATTACATGGCTGTTACCGGCGGGTTTGCCGAAGTCCTTCCGGATAAGGTGACCATCCTGGCCGAAGCGGCTGAAAGCGCCAGGGAAATAGACCTTGACCGCGCCAAAAGGGCCAAGGAGAGAGCGGAACAGCGGTTGGCCCAGGCCAAGCGCGAGGAAACCGACCATATCCGGGCCGAGGCTGCTTTGAAACGCGCTTTGGTCAGGATGAAGGTGGTAGCCAAGGCTCAAGGTCAGGGATAGCCAGACCTGAAGATACATCAATTCCGGGCGGTTCTCTTTGAGAGCCGCCCGTTTTTTATGGGGTATGGCCGGTTCGGACTCCTCCAGACCGTGACGCCTCCCGCCTGTCCGGCCATTTTTTGACTCAAGCAGGCGGACACAATCGTTGCGGGATTTCATCCGGCGGGGCTTGGGGCCGCCGGAAGTCATCCCCTGTTTGATGAAAAGAAGGGTCTGGCGGATTATCAAACTTGATTGGTCGGCAAGGACTAATTGTGCTAAAATATCTTGTTTTGAATTTAATACAAGACTGATGAGAGAACGATTGTGACTGAAGATTTGGCTGTTCTCATCCTGGCGGCAGGCAAAGGGACCCGGATGAAATCGGACCTGCCCAAGGTCCTGCATCCGTTGATGGGCCAACCCATGCTGGCCCATGTGCTCAATGCGGCCGGTTACCTGAATCCGGTCAGGACTGTGGTGGTTGTCGGCCATCAGGCGGAGCGGGTTGTCGAAATCATCGGCCGGGACGGGCTGGATTACGTCCTGCAGGAGCGTCAGTTGGGCACAGGTCACGCCGTAGCCGCGGCCCGGGAGACCTTCAAGGATTTTAAGGGCACGGTCATGATTCTCTCCGGCGACGTGCCTCTGCTCTCCCCCCAGACCATGATGGATTTTCTGGCTGCGCACCGCAGTGTGGGCACTCCGTTGTCCGTTCTGACTGTGGAACTGCCCCTGCCCGGGGCATATGGGCGGGTTATCCGGGACGAGAACGGCTACCTGCTGCGTATCGTCGAAGCCAGGGACGCAACTCCCGAAGAGTATGAAATATGCGAAATTAATACCGGTATTTACGCTGTGGATGCCGGTCTGCTGTTCGATTCTGTGGCCGACCTGAAGGCGGACAACGACCAGAAGGAATACTATCTGACAGACGTGGTTGCCTCGGCGCGCAGTCAAGGCCTGCTTGTGGCGGCCATAGTATCACCTGATGCGGAAGAGGTTCTGGGCATCAACGACCGGGCCGAACTGGCCGAGGCCGTGTCCATACTCCAGGCCAGGACCAATTATGCCTGGATGCGGGCCGGAGTGAGCATGATCGACCCTCAAAGAGCATATATCGAGACTACGGTCAAACTGGCCCGGGATGTGGTGCTCTGGCCCAATGTCTACCTGCTGGGCCGAACCAGCGTGGGCGAGGGGGCTGTCATCGAGCCTGATTGCTTATTGCGTGACGTCAAGGTTGGCTCTGGCGCTTTCATCGGTAAAGGTTCTGTCCTGGAAGGCTCGGAAGTTGCTCCGGGCGGCAGAATAGGACCGCTTTCCGTGGACGGCATTAAAAGGGACTGACCTGAGGAAATGGTGTGAAGTCATGTGTGGAATAGTCGGTTATATAGGGCATAAAGAGGTTGTGCCCATCCTGCTGAACGGGCTGGAAAAACTCGAATACCGCGGCTACGACTCCGCCGGAGTGGCCGTGTGGTGCGAAAACACCATCCAGATACGCCGCTGTGAAGGCAAACTGATTCGGCTCAAGGACAGGGTCAAGGATGAACCTCCCAAGGGCGTTCTGGGATTGGGCCACACCCGTTGGGCCACCCATGGGCGGCCTTCCGAGACCAATGCCCACCCTCACGTTTCTGGTGATGTGGTTGTTGTTCACAATGGAATTATTGAGAATTACCTGGAAATCAAGGCCGAACTTATCGCCGCCGGCCGGTCCTTCGAATCGGAGACGGATACGGAGATCGTGGCCAATCTGATAGATTTCCATGTCAGCCGGGGAGATTCCTTTGAAAACGCCATTTTCAAGGCACTGCGCCGCATCGAGGGTTCTTTCGGGCTGGGCATCCTCCACCGGGGCCGCCCCGATCTGCTGGTGGCGGCGCGGCGGGAGAGTCCCCTGATCGTGGGTTACGGGGAAGGGGAGCATTTCATTGCTTCCGACGTTCCCGCCATTCTTGAACATACCCGCCGGGTCAGTTATCTGGACGACGGGGAAGTGGCCTTTCTTAGCCGTGAGGGCATAAGATTTTTCAACCTGGACGGCCAGGAATTGCAAAAGGATATCCACGAAGTGCTCTGGGACCCGATCATGGCTCAGAAGGCCGGGTACAAGCATTTCATGCAGAAAGAGATTTTTGAGCAGCCGAGGGCGGTGATAGATACTTTTCGCGGCCGCATCTCGGCGGAACAGGGCCGGGTTGTGATACCCGACCTGCCTTTTACCGGTGAAGATATTCGGGGCCTGAAGAAGATCTGCATCGTGGCCTGCGGGACCTCTTGGCACGCCGGGCTGGTGGGCAAATTCATGATCGAGGAGTTGGCCCGTATTCCCGTGGAAGTGGATCTGGGTTCGGAATTCCGCTACCGTGATCCCATTCTCGACCGTGAAACGCTCCAGGTGCTGATTTCGCAATCAGGCGAGACGGCCGACACACTCGGGGCCATGCGAGAGGGCTTGTCCAAGGGGGCGCGGACCTTGGCCGTCTGCAACGTGGTCGGTTCTTCGCTGGCCAGGTCGGCGGAAGGAGTTATTTACACCCAGGCCGGTCCGGAGATCGGCGTCGCTTCCACCAAGGCTTTCACCACACAGTTGATCTGCCTGTACCTGCTGGCCATCTATCTGGCTGACGCCCGTGGGCTGCTTACCCTGGAAAAGGGCCGGGAGATGATTCAGGAGCTGATGAGGCTGCCCCGGCTGCTGGAGGAAGTCCTCGAAGGGGAAGAACAGGTCAAAGACATAGCCCGGAAGTACGCCCAGGCCTCTGATTTCCTTTACCTGGCTCGGGGTATCAATTACCCTCTGGCCCTGGAAGGGGCGTTGAAACTGAAGGAAATTTCCTACATTCACGCCGAAGGCTACCCGGCCGGCGAGATGAAGCATGGCCCCATCGCCCTGATAGATGAGGAAATGCCCGTGGTGTTCTGCGCGCCCAACGGAAAAACGCTGGAGAAGGTGCTGAGCAATATCGAGGAGGTCAAGGCCCGGTCCGGCAAGGTCATCGCCTTGACCGAGGAAGACAGCCTGCTGGTGCAGAGCAAGGCCGATGATGTCATCTTCGTGCCCAGAACCAGCGAGATGCTCATGCCCGTCATACTGGCCATACCGCTGCAACTGCTGGCCTACCACATAGCCGTTTTGCGCGGGACGGATGTGGACCAGCCGCGAAATCTGGCCAAGAGCGTAACAGTGGAATAATTTCTGTTGGTTGGAGTAATGAAAAAGGGCGGTGTGCAAACCGCCCTTTCGTTTTTGTAAGCCGGTTAATTCCCGCCGGCGCTCAGTTCCAGAATCGTCTTGATGATATTGGTGGTGGAAACACCCTGAGTCAACGGGATAGTCAGGACCCGGCCGCCGCGTCCTTCAACCACATCCCGGCCGATTATCCTGTCCAGAGGCCAGTCTCCACCCTTGACCAGAATATCCGGCTGGAGGGTTTTTATCAGTTCCAGCGGGTCCGGCTGGTCAAAGACGACCACCATGTCCACCACTGACAGACCGGCCAGAACCTCGGCCCGCTGTTCCTGCGGAGTGACAGGCCTGGACGGCCCCTTGATTTCCCGGACCGAACGGTCGGAATTGAGGCCGATGACCAGAAAATCCCCCAACTCCCGGGCTTCCGTCAGATAACGCAGATGCCCTACGTGAAGGAGGTCGAAACAACCGTTGGTGAAAACTGTCTTGTGCCCTGCCCTGCGTCTGGTTTGCATTTCAGCCGCCGCATCAGTCCAGTTCATGACCTTGTCCAGATAAAAACTCTCTTTGGTGGATTTCATTCATCTCTCCCTGTCTGAACCGGAAAATAACACAGCCGGGCCTAAATGGAAAAAGGCATTTTCAACGTTGCCGTCTCGTAGGCACTGGAATAGAAGCAAACCATGGTGCAAAAGGGAACAGGGAAAAAAGCAGGCACTGGCTGCGGGCGCGGTTTTTCTCGTTCTTGTCTCTTTTGTTCCCTCCCTTATCCGCAAGAAATACAATGTTGAGGAGCAGGCGGAACATAATAACGAAAAACAGTAGACTATAAATCAGGGCAATATCCCCGTGGACCGTCCCGTATCAAGCCCGGGTTGAGTCTTGCTCCTCAGCTTGGGTTTTATTACTGTCCTGATGAAAGCCAGCGCCTCACTCTCGTCTTCGTCCATGAGGATGGATTCAACCAATTGGGCCTCCCGGGCCGTCAGTTCTATAATGACGTTGTTCATTTCCTCCCCCCTTCGGCAAGGCAGCTTTTTCTGTTGCAGAGACCGGCAGTCCGGGAAAGTTTCAGAAAAAACGGACTTTCGTTCTTCCTGGGGGCGTCAGCCGGTAAAGCCGTTAAAGACCACCCGGCCGGTCCTGACGTCGTAGACACCGGTGCAAGTCAGCCTGAGCCGCAGTATGGAAGTAAAAGAGAGAAAGACCACCGGCAGCAATGGTCCAGGCCAGGGGGAGCCTTTTCCCCGGAGCAGGGAGTCCAGCTTGTCCATTGTGGCGGCTGTTTCCGCCAGGCTCAGGTCGGCCATGATGCCGCCCAGAGGCAGCGGGATTCGCAGCAATTCCCGGCCCGAGTCCCAGACCGTCAGGCCGCCGTTCATCTCCTTCAGGGAAGCCAGGGCCAGGCTCATGTCTCGCGGCGATGACCCCAGAACCATCAGGCCATGGGTTTCATGAGCGACGGACGAAGCCAGGCCTCCGACCCGGAAGCCCAGGTTGCGGACCAGCCCGAGGCCGGTCTGTGCGCCGTCCCTGGTCAGCAGGGCCGCCCGCATCAGGTCCGGTTCATCGGGAATAACCAGGCGGCCGTCAACGACCGGCAAAACTGCTTCCTCGGCCGCCGTGACGGTCTGATCCACCACCCTGATGACCGGGACCGTGACCGGAGAGTGTTCCTGTGTTCTTAATTCAAAGGCTTCGGGTCCGGGAAGAGGCAGAGTGAAAGGCCTGTCGCCCAGGCCGAGAGCCGGACAAGTGGAGGGCGCAAGCAGCAGCCGCCCATCGCGGGCCGCCAGTCTGCCCCGGCAGATGACCAGTTCCGGGCGTGGGCGTTCCAGTTCCCGGAACATGACAAGGTCGGCGGCCAGGCCGGTCTTGATCTGACCCAGCCTGCCGTCCAGGCCGAAATAGCGGGCGGGGTTCAGAGTAACCATTTTCAATGCCTGCATGGGGGCGAGGCCCAGTTCAAGCGCCTTGACGACCGTATTTTCCAGCGCCCCCACTTCCAGACAGTCCCGGGCGAAGACGCCGTCGGTGACCAGGCAGACCCGGTCAAGGTCTTTTTCAGGCAACCCTGTCAGGTAGGGGACAATCCTGTCCAGATCGGTCCGGATGGAACTGTGTCTGACCATGACCCAGAGTCCCGCATCCAGCCGGTTCCGGACGTCCTGGGGGGAAAGGGCTTCGTGGCAGGAGGTCAGGCCCGCCTCGGCCAGGTCTTTCAGCTTGGCCGCCGAAGCCCCCACAGTATGGCCTTCGACCCGTTTGCCCAGGCTGTGAGCCAGCCGGATGCGGCTTATCAAACGCCGGTCGCCGTCGAGGACCGACGGCCAGGCCTGAATCTCGCTGATGGACAGGACTTCAGGGCGGGCTATGAGGCGGGCGAAGTCTTCTTCGCTCCAAAGCTCCGGACCCTCCACGGCAGGGTAAAGAGGCGCGGCGGCCGGGACTCCGGCGAAAAAACGGATATTGAAATACCGGGCGGCGTCCAGCAGCTTTTCATAAGCGCATGGTCCCAGAGCTACGGCGCAGTCATGGTTATCGGCGAAAACACCGGTTACGCCGCGCACCAGAAAACCGTCGCTGAAGGCTGCGGGGTTGAAGAACAGGTCCGCGTGGGCGTGGGCGTCGAAGAATCCGGGAGCGACAAAGGCCTCTTCGGCGTCTATTTCACAGGCCGAATGGGGAGATTTTTCCTTATTATCCAGGATCAGCGCTATCCGGCCGTCCAGCACCCCCACCTGACCCGGGCGGACCGTCCCTCCGGCCACGTCGATAATCCGTGCATTCCTCAGCAGGATGTCCAGCTCCATTGAATTGTCCTCCGTAAGGACAAAGCCTGCCTGAAGCCTTCCTTCATGTCAAGCGCGGGGCGGGAAAAGGTCAGGTTGACAGGGGGATAAGGTTCTGGTACTTGTCTGCCGAGAGGTGCGAGGGTGTTTTCAATCGAGACAAATGATTACGGCGTCATCGTCGTGGGAGCCGGTCACGCCGGATGTGAAGCCGCTCTGGCCGCCGCCCGCATGGGCGTGCGCACCTTGCTGCTGACCATCAACGTGGACCACATAGCGGCCATGAGCTGCAACCCGGCCGTGGGCGGTCTGGCCAAAGGCCATCTGGTCAAGGAAATCGACGCCCTGGGCGGCGAGATGGCCCGCAACATCGACGAGACAGGCATACAGTTCCGGCGGCTCAACACCCGCAAGGGACCGGCCGTCCGGTCGTCCCGCGCCCAGGCCGACATGGATCTTTACCGGCAGCGGATGCGGCAGGTTCTGGAGGAACAGGACCTTCTGGACATCAAGCAGGCCATGGTTGAAGACCTGCTCATCGAACGGGGCATGGCCGCAGGGGTCCGCACGGATATGGGGCAGGTCTTTCGCGGGAGGAGGGTGGTGCTGACCACCGGCACCTTCCTGCGCGGCCTCATTCACGTCGGCCTGCGCAATCAGCCGGCCGGCCGTCTGGGGGACCCGGCCTCGGTGGGGCTTTCCGAGTGCCTGGAAAAACTGGGATTCCAGCTTGGCCGGCTCAAAACCGGCACCACCCCCCGCCTGGACGGGCGGACCATAGACTATGCCGGACTGGAGATGCAGCCAGGAGACGATCCGCCCCGGCCGTTCTCTTTCCGGACCAGGGCCATCACCCGGCCCCAGATCCATTGTTATCTCACCTACACCAACGAACGGACACACGAAGCCATACGCTCCGGACTGGACCGTTCCCCCTTGTTCAGCGGCGTAATCAAGGGAACAGGGGCCAGATACTGCCCCTCCATCGAGGACAAGGTCGTCCGTTTCGCCGAAAAGCCCCGGCATCAGATTTTTCTCGAACCCGAGGGGCTGAGCACCCATGAAGTCTATCCCAACGGCATTTCGACCAGCCTGCCCCTGGAAACCCAGTTGGCCATGATAAAAACCATACCGGGGCTGGAGAAAGCCGAAATAGTCAGGCCCGGATACGCGATAGAATACGATTACGCCGACCCGCTGCAACTGAAGCCGACTCTCGAGACAAAACTTGTGGACGGCTTGTATTTCGCCGGTCAGATCAACGGCACCAGCGGATACGAGGAAGCCGCCGGACAGGGGCTCATGGCCGGGATCAACGCCGCGCTGGCCGAACAGGGAAGGGAACCGTTTATACTCGACCGTTCACAGGCTTATCTTGGGGTCATGATCGACGATCTGGTGACGCTGGGGACCCGTGAGCCTTACCGGATGTTCACTTCGCGGGCTGAATACCGGCTGATGCTGCGGGAAGACAATGCCGACAGCAGACTATCCGAAGCCGGACATGCTCTGGGTCTGCTGCCTGATGACGCCTACCAGGCTTTCCGCCGGAAAATGACGGCCCTTCAGGCGGCCCGGGAACGGGCCTCGGCCGAAAGGTTTTATCCTGTCTCTTCCGTCAACGATGTCCTGCGCGACATGGGGTCTTCTCCTTTAATTAACCCGGCTGCCCTGACCGACCTTGTGCGCCGTCCCGATATGTCGCTGGAGCAACTGGCGCGGCTGGCTCCCTGGCTGGCCGACCTGGACCCCGATGTGGCCGAGGAACTGGAGATAGAAACCAAATATGAGGGGTATCTGATACGCCAGACCGAGCAGGTGGCCCGTTTCAAAAAAATGGAGGAAGCCAAGCTCCCTCCCGAAATGGACTACAAGGATATGCCGGGGCTTTCCCGCGAGGTTCAGGAGAAGCTGACCCGCATCCGCCCTGTTTCGCTGGGGCAAGCCTCCCGGATATCAGGGGTGACCCCGGCGGCGGTGTCCATATTACAGGTGCATCTCAAGAAAAAACAGGCAGGCCGCAGGGAGAAAGACGATTCCGGCGTATCCGGGCCGGAAACATCCTGATTCAAGGCCGCTTTCTCCGGAAAATCCGACGCCTCACGCCGGGAGGCTGCGTTCGAAAGATAAAAAAACGGCCGGAAGGGATTTTCACATCTCTACCGGCCGGCGGTTTTTAATCCGTTCGAAGAATTTTCAGAAAAACTGAGCCAGAACCACGGTGATATTATCCTGGCCGCCAGCCGCGTTGGCTGCGTCGACAAGGCGGGCCGCCCGGTCCTGCAACGTTATGGTGTTGCGGAGTATGCGGCCCATTTCCGCATCCTCCAGCATGTTGTACAAGCCGTCCGAGCAGAGGAGAAAGAGATCTCCTGGCTCCACGGAGTGGTAGATTATGTCCTCGGCTACCTGATCCCGCACGCCCAAGGCCCTGGTCAGGACGTTCGAAGGGGCGGCGTAAAGGGCTTCTTCAGGAGTCAAAACGCCACGGCGGACAAGTTCCTCGGCCAGGGAGTGGTCCTGGGTCAACTGGCTGAGTTTGTTCTTCCTCAGACGATAAACTCTTGAGTCCCCCACATGGGCAGTCAGCAGGGCCTGTTCTCTCTTGAGGATCATGGCCACTGTGGTCCCCATCCCCTTTTTTTCGGCAGAACCCTTGGCCGCCTCATGAATAACCCTGTTGGCGTCGACGATGGTATTGTGCAGCCATTCGACCGGATTGAACGGCGGGACTTTCTTGCCGAGCAGCCGCTTCCACCAGGGCAGGCGGAAGTCCGGTGAAGGCAGCTGCGTGGAAGCCTTGGCCACGGTCTCGATGGCCAGAGCGCTGGCCACTTCTCCGGCGTTATGCCCCCCCATGCCGTCGGCCACCACAAAAAGGCCGTGCTCGGGCAGGGTCAGGAAGGAATCCTCGTTGTTGTCCCTGACTTTTCCGGGATTTGTCAGGGCGCCGTACTGGAGATCCATGCTCAATACCCTGATCCCGGCCAAGAGATAGTGCCAATCTCGACCGGTAAGCTACATGTCATTGGCTGGGGACCCCTGGAAACTGCCGCCGCATCAGGTGAACGCGATGATCGTTTTGCCGATCACGAAAGTGTCGCCGACTTTAAGCGGTTGTTCCTTTATGATCTTGTCGTTGTTGTATTTTACCGAACCGCCCATGGGCACCAGAAAATACTTGTCGTTTTTCAGGGTGAGAGTCGCTTCGATTTTGTCCAGGAAAAATCCTTTGATCACCAGGTCGCAGGTAGGGGCCTTGCCCAGGGTTATGACGTCCCGTTCGATGACCAGTTCCTTGGTTTCGGCCTCGCCTTTCAGAACCACCAGCTTGCGGGGGCCTGATGCCGTGGGCGTGCTGTCCGGGGCGGATTGGAAGGCCTTGGCCATCTTTTCGGCGTCGACCATCATGGTGGCTTCCATGTCCTGCATGCCGCCCATCATTTTCTGAACTTCCGATTGTGGGGCGTCCTGAAACTGAAGTTCGAACTTGGCTATGCCGACCACGTCCCCCGGTTTGAGCTGGGTGGGCTCCTCGACAGTGCGGCCGTTAAGAAAGGTCCCGTTGGAGCTGCCCAGGTCGGTCAGAAGATAACCGTCACCGGAAAACTCTATCGTGGCATGCCTGCGGGACACCGCCGTGTTGTCGATGGTGATGTCGCATTCAGGACTGCGACCAATAGTAACCTTGCCTTGGCCCAACAGGAACTTGTCAAGCTCCCTGCCTCGGAGGGTTAAAATCAATCTGGCCATTCCCAGCCCCCAGTATTTTGATTGATTATCTGCTTTCTTCCGACCGGCCGCTTAGGCCGGTCGAGGTCCAGGTCAGCCGGACAAAGTGCCTGCAACTGAACCTGAAAATACGCCTGAAAATCTGCATTCATAAATAACAACTAACACATAGGCATGGGAAAATTCAATAGAATTTTTTCAGGGCACCTGTGTCGTCAAAAGCGGGCCGATTATTCTCGGGATGCGGGAAATTAAACGCCTCATACGCTCTTCGCCGAAGCGCGGGCCGGAAGCCGTTTTTCAGATCGTCGTGCCGGCCTTCGCCGATGTTTTTTTCAAAACTCCGAGAACCAAAATGCGGCTTCATACGATATGAATATGCATGAGGGTATTGCTCTGTCTGCCCGCAAGAAAGGAGGAAAAAAGCAGGTCATGAAGCGTGAAATTCGGCATGCTCGAAATAGTGCCAAACCCGTCCGGAATCCCGGTATCCGCCGGGAAAATTGTCTTGACAGGGCTGGAAATTCTGTGTTAATCCGTTCCCCAATACCCGCGTGCCGGGGAGCAGGGGTGCTTCCCGAAGACACGCCGCCGAGGAATCTGGGTGTTTCCTCGAGTTGAAAGCAGTGTGTCCCGCGGCCGATTCTCTGGTTGATTTGGGTAATCGAAAAGAGATTCGTTTTTGGGGCGTTAAGCTTTGGGTAGTTTGGAAAAATTGGGTAGAACCATAAGGAGTACTGTAATGTCGAGAAAAGTTTTCGTGCTGGCGCTGGCCGCGCTGTTGACGGTTGCTTTCGCCGCCACGGCCATTGCCGAAACCAAGGTGTCCATGTCCGGTCTGTACCGCGTCAGGGGCTTCTACAAAAACAACTTCAACCTCGCCGATGAGAGCGACAACGAATCCAAGTCTTCCTACTTCGACCAGCGTTTCCGCCTGAAGGTCGACATCATGCCTGCCGACAACCTGTCCGTGACCCTGAAGACTCAGGCTCTGAAGGACAACAAGTGGGGCACCCAGTCCAGCAAACTGAACTGGGCCAACTCTGTCGGCGCTCTGGGTAACGGAGCCGGCGACGCCGAGTACAACAGCTCCTTCGAAGTTTACGAAGTCTACATGACCATCAAGAGCGCCTACGGCCAGTTCCGTCTTGGCCGTCAGGAAAGCTTCACCTATGGTCTGCAGAGCATCGGTTACGCCGAAGGCGACCGCTGCCCCTTCGACGGCGCTGACGAGCTCAACGCCATCCGTTACGACTACGCTTCCGACAACCTGAACGTGCGCGGCTGGTACGGCAAGGTGGCGGAAATCGACCAGTCCTCCGTTGAGCAGGACGGCGACTACGACCAGTTCGGCGTGGAGCCGACCTTCAAGTTCGCCAACGGCGCGGCCGGCGTGGCGGTTATTTACGACCGTGACCACACTGGCGGCTTCAAGTTCGATTCCTACACCATCAACCCGGCCCTGCGTCTCATGTTCGGCGCTTTCCAGGTCAATGCCGAAATGGCTTGGCTGACCGGTAAAGAAGACGTTACCGACGTCGACCTCGAAGGCATGGGCTTCTACCTGGACGGTTCCTGGACCTACGGCCCCGGCCAGATCGGCGCTTACTACATCTACACCCAGGGCGATGACGACGCCACCGACAACAAGGCCAAGGGCCTGGTGACCACCGGCGGCGACTTCCTGCCCCTGTTCCTGATCTACGACCAGAGCGTGGCCGGCCTGTGCGACGCTTCCAACCACTGGACCTTCGGTCTGTGGTGGAACCACAACATCACCGAAGACCTTATGCTGAAGGCCGCTTACGGCTACGTGAAAATCAACGAAGTGCCCAACGGCTTCGACGACAATTACGGCTCCGAATTCGACTTCGGCCTGTCCTACAAGATTATGGCCAACCTGACTTATTCGGCCATCTTCGGTTACTTCATGCCCGGCGACTTCATCAAGGATGCCATGGGTGTGAACGACATCGGCAACGCCTACGCTTTCAAGCATCAGTTGCAGATGAACTTCTAAGCTCTCTTTAGTGAGCGTTCATGGCCCCGGGGGTGACTCCGGGGCCATTTTTTTAGCTTATCCTCAATTAATTGCTATATTTTTCAGGCAAACAGCAAAAAAATATTTCGTGAATGCCGAAATGCTTGACTTCTGGTGTCCTCTATGGCAACATAAATCAGCAAAAAGCGCATATAGCGCAAAGGAAGATATCTGCCGAGACCAGCGGCGGAGCATCGGCGACGTAATTTCCGTACAAAATTTCCTGTTTTCCAGCCTTCTGATACCGATATTGCCTTCCGAGGGGAAGGAAAGAGCTGCGGATCTCTTCAGGTCCATAGCAGCGAAACCCTATAATTGTCGTTTCCATTTTACGGGCAAGGGGGTGGTTAAGCGTAATCGTCAACAACGGTTGATTTGGTAAAGGCGAAAAGAGAAGTAAATCAGGGTAGTTTTATCTTGGGTCTTCTATCAGTAAACTGGGTAGAAACTAAAGGAGCACTGTAAATGTCGAGAAAAGTTTTCGTGCTGGCGCTGGCCGCGCTGCTGACGGTGGCTTTCGCCGCCACGGCCATTGCCGAAACCAAGGTGTCCATGTCCGGTCAGTACCGCGTCCGCGGCTGGTATAAAAACAACTACAACTTCGCCGATGAGAGCGACAACGAAGCCAAGTCTTCCTACTTCGACCAGCGTTTCCGCCTGAAGGTCGACATCATGCCCTCCGACAATCTGTCCGTGACCCTGAAGACTCAGGCTCTGAAGGACAACAAGTGGGGCACCCAGAAGAGCAATCTGAACTGGGCCAACCAGGTCGGCGCTCTGGGTAACGGAGCCGGCGACGCCGAGTACAACAGCTCCTTCGAAGTTTACGAAGTCTACATGACCATCAAGAGCGCCTACGGCCAGTTCCAGATCGGCCGTCAGGAAAGCTTCACCTATGGTCTGAGCAGCCTGGGCTACTATGACGGCGACCGCTGCCCCTTTGACGGCGCTGACGAACTGAACGCCATCCGTTACGACTACGCTTCCGACAACCTGAACGTGCGCGCTTGGTACGGCAAGGTGGCGGAAATCGACCAGTCCTCCGTTGAGCAGGACGGCGATTACGATCAGTTCGGCGTGGAGCCGACCTTCAAGTTCGCCAACGGCGCGGCCGGCGTGGCGGTTATTTTCGACCGCGACCACACGGGCGGCTTGAAGTTGGACTACTACACCATCAACCCGGCCCTGCGTCTCATGTTCGGCGCTTTCCAGGTCAATGCCGAGTTGGCTTGGCTGACCGGTAAAGAAGACGTTACCGACACCGACCTCGAAGGCATGGGCTTCTACCTGGACGGTTCCTGGACCTACGGCCCCGGCCAGGTCGGCGCTTTCTACGTCTACACCCAGGGCGATGACGACGTCACCGACAACAAAGTCAAGGGCCTGATCAACACCGGCGGCGACTTCTGCCCCCTGCTCCTGCTCTATGACGAGTGCATCACCAACGTGGGCGGCGGCGCCAACCACTGGACCTTCGGCCTGTGGTGGAACCATAACATCACTGAATCTCTCATGCTCAACGCCGCTTACGGCTACGTGAAGATGAACGAAGTGCCCACCGGCTTCGACGACAATCACGGCTCCGAGTTCGATTTCGGTCTGTCCTACCAGATCATGCCGAATCTGACTTATTCGGCCATTTTCGGTTACTTCATGCCCGGCGACTATATCAAGGACATGATGGGCGTGAACGATGTCGGCAGCGCCTATGCTTTCAAGCATCAGCTGCAGATGAACTTCTAAGCTCGTTTAGCTCTTAGCGGGCTGTTAAGGCCCCGGAGGAGACTCCGGGGCCTTTTCGTTTCGAACGCCGTGCTGAAATCCAGTCTTGTTTCTTCCATCATTCCCGATAAATACGACCGGTATTCGAACAAAAAGCTTGACAACTGGTTTGATAAAAAGGTAATTAAAAATCAAGAATCCCTAAAAAGGTGCATAGCGCCTTCGTGTGGATATCGCCCATAAGTGGAAAACGTCCGGGGTAGTAAAAGAGACGCCTTTTCCGCTTTCCCAGCTGATGCTCCTGTGATCCTGAAATGTTTTGATCTTCCGGAAGGAAGGAACGACGGAGAGGCTTATGCATGTCCCTGACGAGGGAAAAGTGTAAGCAAAATCCGCATCTTGCTTATGAGGGGGTGGTCAAGCGTAACCGGGAAAAAAACAAGGTTGATTTGGGTAAGTATGGAAAGAGAAGAAATTTTGTGTAGTTAGTGGTTCGCATTGATCTTAGGAGTAAAGAGATGAAGAAACTCGTTACGCTGATGTTCGCGTTGATGCTGATCCTGTCTTTCGCCGCCGCCGCCGCCGCCGAAACCAAAGTAGAATTTTCGGGTAGTTACCGGGTGCGTGGTTGGTACATGAACAACTTCACCCTGCAGGATGATAGTGACAACGAAGACAAGTCTTCGTATTTTGATCAGAGGTTCCGCCTGGGTGTGAAATTCTACCCCTCTGACAACCTGGTCATGAACATCAACCTGCAGGCCCTGAAAGACAACAAGTGGGGCACTCAGTCCAGCGGCCTGAGCTGGAAGAACAAACCCGGCACGCTGGGTGGCGGAGCCGGTGACGCGGAATACAACAGCAGCTTTGAAATGTACCGCGCCTACATGCAGATCAAGACCCCCTTCGGCCGTTTTGACATCGGCCGTATGTCCGGCGGCACCGCCGGTCTGATCGTGGCCGGCCAGGGCGGATCGCCGATGGGCGAAGACCGCTATGCGTTCGACTCCGAAGGTCCGAAAGACCGTATCAAATTCACCACGGCTTCCGGCCCCTTCCTGCTGATCGCCGGTTACGAGAAAGTCGCCGAACAGGACTGGACCTCCGCCGAGCAGGAACTGGACAGTGATTTCTGGTTCGTTCTGCCTCAGTACAAGTTCGCCAACGGCGCGGTCAACTCTCTCTTCCTGTATGGCAAGAACAACGCCACTCCCGGCGAGTCCATGCCCTATTGGGTCATCAACCCGTCTTTGAACCTGGCTTTCGGCGGCTTCACCCTGAACGCCGAGCTCAAATACATGACCGGCAAAATGGAAACCGCCGATCTGGATGTTGAAGGCCTGGGCTTCTATTTTGACGCCATCTGGAATTACGGCATGGGCGAGGCTGGCCTCTGGTACATGTGGACCCAGGGCGATGACGATGTGACCGACGACAAGGTCAAAGGACGTGTCGGCACCGGCGGCGACTTCTGCCCGCTGCTCATCGTCTATGACATCGGCCTCCTGAACGACGCCAGCAATAACTCGTCCGTGGGCCTCTGGGTTGACCACAACATCACCGAAAAGCTGATGCTGCATGCGGCTTTCGGTTACGTGAAAATCAACGAAACCGAGATGTTCGGGCCGGGCGTGGATGACCACTACGGCAACGAATTCGACGTCGGTCTGGTTTACAAGATTTTCGACAACCTGACTTATGAAGCCCTCTTCGGTTACTTTGTGGCCGGCGACTTCAACAAGTTCGGCGTGGCTGGCGCGGATGTCGGCAACGCCATGGCTTTCAGGCACGTTCTGACCATGAGCTTCTAATCGGCTTACTGGTTTAGATCATTACAGCCCCGGGGCTTGCCCCGGGGCTTTTTTTATGTCCTCATGCAGGGCTGACGCACTGGCTCGATGGCTGAATTAATCTGCTTTGTATCTTGATGCCGTTTCCATTTGCTCTGCATGCCCGGCTAACTCATTAGACCAGGGGGCCGTTTCCAGGTATCCTTCAAACACAATCTTGATCGTCGGCGCTGGTTCCGTTTATTATTTCTCATAATTGCGTATGCCCGTCGAACAAAAGTCTTGACAAAGTATCTTCAAAAGTGTAATCACAATAACAATCCAAAAAAAGGTGCATTTGGCGCCAGCGTGCGGACATTGCCAACAAGTGGAAAACGCCTGGGTGATAAGGGGCGTATCTTCCGCTTTCCCAGCTGATGACCATGAAGTGTTCGGATCTTCCGCAAGGGAGGAACGGCGGAGAAGCTTATGCGTGTCTCTGACGAGGGACAGGTACAGGCGGAATCCGTATCCTGCCGACAAGGGGGTGGTCAAGCGTAACCGGGAAAAAAACAAGGTTAATTTGGGTAAGTGTGGAAAGAGAAGAAATTTTGTGTAGTTAGTGGTTTGCATTGATTGAGGAGTAAAGAGATGAAGAAATTCGTTATCTTGACCTTCGCGCTGCTGTTGGTCTTGGCTTTCGCCGCCGCCGCCGCCGCCGAAACCAAAGTGGCCTTTGAGGGTAGCTACCGGGTGCGTGGCTGGTACATGAACAACTTTACCCTGCAGGATGACAGCGACAACGAAGACAAGTCTTCGTATTTTGATCAGAGGTTCCGTCTGGGTGTGAAATTCTACCCTGCGGACAACCTGGTCATGAACATCAACCTGCAGGCCCTGAAAGACAACAAGTGGGGCACCCAGCCCAGCGGCCTGAGCTGGAAGAACAAACCGGGCGCCTTGGGTGGCGGAGCCGGTGACGCGGAATACAACAGCAGCTTTGAAATGTACCGCGCCTACATGCAGATCAAGACCCCCTTCGGCCGTTTCGACATCGGCCGTATGTCCGGCGGCACCGCCGGTCTGATCGTGGCCGGCCAGGGCGGATCGCCGATGGGCGAAGACCGCTATGCGTTCGACTCCGAAGGTCCGAAAGACCGTATCAAATTCACCATGGCTTCCGGCCCCTTCCTGCTGATCGCTCTTTACGAGAAAGTCGCCGAACAGGACTGGACCTCCGCCGAGCAGGAACTCGACCATGATTTCTGGGCTGTGCTGCCCCAGTACAAGTTCGCCAACGGCGCGGTCAACTGTCTCTTCCTGTATGGCAAGAACAACTCCACTGCCGGTGAGTCGAGCACTTACTGGGTCCTGGACCCGGCCCTGACCCTGGGCTTCGGCGGCTTCACCCTGAACGCCGAGATGAAGTATTTGACCGGCAAGATGGAAACTGCCGACGTGGATCTGGAAGGTCTGGGCTTCTACTTTGACGCCATGTGGAATTACGGCATGGGCGAGCTGGGCCTCTGGTACATGTGGACCCAGGGCGACGACGATGTGACCGACGACAAAGTCAAGGGTCGTGTCGCCACCGGCGGCGACTTCTGCCCGCTGCTCATCGTCTATGACATCGGCCTCCTGAATGACGCCAACAACAACTGGTCCCTGGGCCTTTGGGTTGACCACAACATCACCGAAAAGCTGATGCTGCACGCGGCTTTCGGTTACGTGAAAATCAACGAAACCGAGATGTTCGGCGCGGACGTGGATGACCACTTCGGCAACGAATTCGACGTCGGTCTGGTTTACAAGATTTTCGACAACCTGACTTACGAAGCCCTGTTCGGTTACTTTGTGGCCGGCGACTTCAACAAGTTCGGCGTGGCTGGCGCGGATGTCGGCAACGCCATGGCTTTCAGGCACGTTCTGACCATGAGCTTCTAATCGGCTTATTGGTTTAGATCTTCACAGCCCCGGGGCTTGCCCCGGGGCTTTTCTATTTTCCGGGCCCCGCCAAGAGAACCTTCCGTGTTGCCGTCAGGCGGCCTGAAGGGGGCAATTGTCCGTTGGGAAAAGGCCATGAAGCGTAAATTTCCTTGACACGAAAATCAAATATGTGAATAATATTTCAATTCTATTCTCCGTTAATTCTCCAAAGCATAAAAAATGTTGGATGTCTCACCCGATTTGATGAAGGGGGGTGGTGACGGGCAACGGTGTATCAACTTTCCTGGAAACGAAGTTTTTTGGGTAATTGGGTAGTATTGGGTTCAATTGGGTAGATTCCGGAAGGAGTACTGTTATGTCAAAAAGGACTCTGGTTGGAGTATTTTGCGTCCTGCTGGTCCTGGCCTTCGCCTCCTCTGTCTTCGCCGAAACAAAGCTGAGTTTTTCCGGCACATACCGCGTCCGCGGCTGGTACGTAAACAACCTCACACTGCAAGACGACAGCGATAACGAAGACAAATCCTCTTATTTCGATCATCGTTTCCGCCTTGATGTAAAACTCATGCCCGCGGAAAACCTGACTCTTCATGTGAAACTCCAGGCTCTGAAGGACAACAAGTGGGGGACTCAGAGCAGCGGTCTGAACTGGGCGAACAAACCGGGCTCTTTAGGGGGCGGGGCTGGCGACGCCGAGTACAACAGCAGTTTTGAGATGTACAAGGTTTTTATGGCAATCAGAACCAAGTTCGGCATCTTTGATCTCGGCCGCCAGTCCGGCGGCGTGGCCGGTCTGGCCGTGCTGAATGTCGGGGCCTCTCCTGTCGGAGCCGACCGGTTCATCTTTGACGGCGAGGGTTCCCGTGACCGTATCAAGTGGACCTTTGCCGTGGGCAAATTCGTCATGCTGGCGGTTTACGAAAAGGACAAGGAACAGGATTCCATTCCGGCTCTGAACGTGCTGAACGAGCAGGAACTGGACAAGGACAACTTCTACCTGCTGCCTATTTACCAGTTCGAAAACGGCGCGGTGAACTGCCTCTTCGCCTATGTCCGCGACCGGTCCACCATGACGGCCAAGTCGGACATCTTTTCCGTCAACCCGGCCCTGTCTCTGAAGTTCGGCCCCATTGAACTGGCCACGGAGATGAAGTGGGTGACAGGGAGCATGAAATCCGATTTTCTGGGCCTGGATATGGACCTGGAAGGCGCGGCTTACTATTTTGAAGGTGCGTACAATTACGGTTCCGGCAAAATCGGCGCTTACTATCTCTGGCTCCAGGGCGATGACGACGTGACCGACGACAAGGTCAAGGGCCTGACCAGAAGCGGCGCCGACTTCATTCCCCTGCTGATCGCCTACGACATCGGGCTCTCGACCTGGAATCTTTGCGACCAGGCCAACCACTGGACCTTCGGCCTCTGGTGGAACCACAATCTGACCGAGTCTCTTTTGCTCCAGGCCGCCTACGGCTACATCAAGATCAACGAGACGGAGATGTTCGGTCCCAACGTGGACGACAGCTATGGTTCGGAAATCGACTTCGGTCTGCTTTACAATTTTATGGAGAACCTCTCCTATGAAGTCCGCCTGGGTTACTTCATGCCCGGCGATTTCCACAAGTTCGGCGGAAACGGGGATCTGGGGAACGCATTCGCCTTCAAGCACACCCTGACCATGAGCTTCTAACCGCTCACCGGCTGAGACCTTGCAGCCCCGGGGCTTGCCCCGGGGCTTTTTATTTGCCTTGGCGGCCTTTCCGGAGTTAGGATAACACCTGTAAATTTCCAGTACAGGGTTGCCTGGCTCCACCGGGCGACTGCCCGTATGACGTCCAGGTAGCAAAACACCTTTTGATCCGAGCTTCGGAAAACATCAGGTTTTCAACTGCCAGAAGGCTTAAAAGTCTTCTTGCATGCAATTTTTTCTATTAATTTTGAGGAGATTTCAAGTTGACTTTTTCCTCACTTGCAATTACCATTCTTACCCTACCAAAGGCTGGACGACCGGCAGCTCCGTGGTTTCCAAAGTACCCGGACCGCCGGTTAATACATTTGGACCTGCCTATCGCACTGGAGTGGAGAGAGTTATGAGTGACAGAATTTTCAATTTTAATGCCGGCCCGGCCGCGCTGCCGCTGCCGGTGCTCGAAGAGATTAATGGCGAACTGCTCAATTTCAAAGGAACGGGCATGTCCATTATGGAGATCAGCCACCGGTCCAAGGATTTTGAGGCAGTGCTCAACGATGCGGTGCTGCGGATCAAAAGGTTGTTGGGACTCTCCGATGATCACCAGGTCCTTTTTCTCCATGGCGGGGCCAGCACCCAGTTTCTGATGGTGCCCATGAACTTCCTGAGCAGCGGTGAACAGGCGGATTACGTCAACACCGGCACCTGGGCCGACAAGGCCATCAAGGAAGCACGCCTGATCGGTTCAAAAGTGTCTGTCGTGGCTTCGTCCGAGGACCGCAATTTCTGTTATATTCCCAAGGACATCAAGTTCACGGAAGGCGCGGCCTACGTCCACATTACTTCCAACAATACCATCAAGGGCACTCAGTGGGCGGCCTATCCCGATACCGGCGGAATCCCCCTGGTCGCGGACATGTCTTCGGATATTCTCTCCCGTCCCTTCGACCCGAAGCCTTTCGGGCTCATCTATGCCGGAGCTCAGAAGAACCTGGGGCCGGCCGGAGTGACCTTGGCCATAGTCCGCCCGGATTTTCTGGCAAAGGCGGCCGACAAGGTCCCGAGCATGTTGAGCTACAAGCTGCACGCCAGCAAGGGTTCCATGTATAACACCCCGCCGACTTTTCCTGTCTATGTCGTCCAATTGGTCCTAAAGTGGCTGGAAGAGACCGTGGGCGGCCTGGAGGCCATGGCCCGGATAAACGAGAGCAAGGCCGGTCTCCTTTACGGCCTGTTGGAATCCGGGGATTTCTACCGGCCCACGGCCGACCCGGACAGCCGTTCCAGAATGAACGTCACTTTCCATCTGCCTAACGAGGAATTGGAAAAGGACTTCGTGGCTCAGGCCCAGAAAGCCGGATTGGGCGGGCTGAAAGGGCACCGGTCGGTCGGCGGCTGCCGGGCTTCCATTTACAATTCCACAACGCTGGAAGCCGTGGAAGCTCTGGTTTCCTTTATGAAAGAATTCGCCCGCACTCGAGGTTGATGAGCCTTCCGGCGGCCCCCGTCAGGCGGCGGGCCGCCAGCCGCGTTTCAGAAGAAATGTGACCAGACAGACAGCCGGGCCGCCAGTCGGCCCGGCGCGGATATTTTTTATTGGTAAGCAAGGTGGGAAATATGAAGATCTTAATCAGCGACAAAGCGCATGAAGTCTGCGCCCGTACCTTTCGGGAAGCCGGTTTTGAAGTGGATGAGAAACCCGGCCTGAATCCCGAGCAACTGGCGGGCATAATCAAGGACTACCACGGTCTGGTTATCCGGAGCGCCACCAAGGTCACCCCGGCTCTGTTGGCTGCGGCGGAAAACCTGAAAGTCGTCGGCCGGGCCGGGACCGGCCTGGACAATGTGGACATACCGGCGGCCACGGCCAAGGGCGTGATAGTTATGAACACGCCGGGCCAGAATTCCAACGCGGCCGCCGAACTGGCCGTCACCATGATTTTCGCCCTGGCCCGCAATCTTTACCGCGCCTGTGATTCCCTCAAGGCCTGCCGCTGGGAGAAGAAGGCCCTGGAAGGCCGCGAGGTCATGGGCAAGACCCTGGGCGTGGTCGGTTTCGGCAATATCGGCCGGATAGTGGGTGAACTGGGACGCGGCGTGAAAATGGAAGTGCTGGCTTACGATCCGTTCATGACCGCCGAGCAGATAAACAGCCATGGCGCCAGGGCGGTGACTTTCGAAGAACTGCTGGCCCAGGCCGATTTCGTGACCATTCACGTGCCCAAGACCAAGGAGACCGCCGGTCTGTTCAACGCCGAAAACATCGCCAAGATGAAGGACGGTGCTTATCTCATCAACTGCGCCAGGGGCGGGCTGGTGGACGAAGACGCTTTGTACGAAGCCCTGTCTTCAGGCAAACTGGCCGGTGCGGCTCTGGACGTTTTTTCCGTGGAGCCTCCGGGCGAACATAAGCTGCTTTCCCTGGACAATTTCATCTGCACTCCGCATCTGGGCGCTTCCACCTTTGAAGCCCAGGTCAATGTGGCCAGGGCCGTGGCCGAGCAGATGGTGAAATACCTGAAGGACGGCGAGGCTGTTTTCGCCGTCAACGCCTGACGCTCCCCTGTCCGGCTGAAAACTGACGCTTCTTCCGCTCTTTATCCGCTCCCCCGCCACGGTTGGCTTGAATCTCCGGCGGCGGGGGAGTATACTATCTACTTGTTCGCGAAGTGTGGTCACCGGGGCAGCCCGGAGGAATCCTCATAAGGAGCGCAGTTATGTCTGACGAGGAAAAGGGATTCAAGGTCAAGGATCGCCGCAGTTTTACCCAGGATGGAAAGCCCTTGGAGCCGGAGGAGGCCGGGGGAGAAGACGAAGCCCGGTCCGCCAGGGACTCCATGGAGAAGGCGGCGGAGGAGTATTCCCGGCAGGAAAAGGAAGGTCCGTGCAGTGATCAGCCTCCTTTGCCGGAAGTCAATTTTTCCACCTTTATCTTTTCTCTCAGTACCTCAGCCCTTTTGCACTTGGGAGAGTTGCCGGACCCGAACACCCGGCAGCGTTGCCAGAATCTGCTTTTGGCCAAGCAGACTATCGACATTCTGGCCATGCTCAAGGCAAAAACGGGCGGCAATCTCGATGAGGAAGAACAGAACCTGCTGGATAACCTGCTTTACGAGCTAAGGATGAAGTTTGTGGCGGCCAGAAAAAACGCCTGAATGTGCGCGTAAAGGAGAGATTTCATGATGTCTGAATTATCCATGACCGGAAAGCCGAAGAGGCGTCGCCTTGCGGCGGTTCTGTGTCTGACCATGACATTTTGTCTTGCTGTAACCCTGGTGTATTGGCTGACGCCGCCGCAGGCCGCCAGTCAGACGCCGGTTCAGATGATACCGGCTTCCTTTGCCGATGTGGCCGCCAAGACCTCGCCGGCCGTGGTTAACATTTCCACGGTCAAGGTCGTCAAGGGGCGTCAAGGGCCTTTCACTTACCGCGGTCCCAGCGGCGGCCCCAATGATCCTTTCAACGATTTTTTTGAGCGGTTCTTCGGCGGGCAGATGCCCAAAAAAGACCGGAAGGAAAGATCTCTCGGCTCTGGTTTCATTATTGACGCCGAAGGTCATATCATCACCAACAATCACGTCGTCGAGGGCGCGGATGAAGTGATCGTGCGCCTCTCCGATGAACGGGAATTCCAGGCCGAGGTTCTGGGGCGCGACCCCAAGACCGATCTGGCCCTGGTAAAGATAAAATCCAGCGAAAACCTGCCGTATCTGGAATTGGGCGATTCGGCCGACCTCCGCATCGGAGATTGGGTGGTGGCCATCGGTAATCCCTTCGGTCTGGAGCATACGGTAACGGCCGGCATACTCAGCGCCCGTGGACGCAGCATAGGCGCCGGTCCTTACGACGACTTCCTGCAGACGGACGCCTCCATCAATCCCGGCAATTCCGGCGGACCTTTGTTGAATCTCAATGGCGATGTCGTGGGCATCAATACGGCCATTGTCGCCGGAGGGCAGGGCATCGGTTTCGCTATTCCGGTCAATATGGCCAAGGGGATTGTCAATCAGCTCAAGGACAAGGGCAAGGTTGTCCGGGGCTGGCTGGGTGTGATGATCCAGAAAATAACCCCCGAACTGGCCAAGTCCTTCGACCTGAAGGATGAGAAAGGCGCTCTGGTGGCCGATGTGACTGCCGGTGGTCCGGCCGAGAAGGCGGGGATCAAGCGCGGTGATGTCATCGTCCGTTTCGACGGCCGGGATATCAAGGAATGGTCCGAATTGCCCCTGACCGTGGCTGATACGCCGGTGGGCAAGAAGGTCGACGTGACGGTGGTCCGCGATGGCAAGGAGAAAATTCTCAAGGCCGAAATCGAAGAGATGACCGAAGAACAGGCGGCCGCCGGCACCGCGCCGGAGGCTGGCGCGGACTGGGGTCTGTCCGTGCAGGAATTGACTCCGGAACTGGCCAATCGTCTGGGCCTCGGCCAGGATGCTTCCGGGGTCCTGGTGACCGGAGTGGCTGACGGCAGCCCGGCCGCGGAAGCGGGACTCAACCCCGGCGACCTAATTCTGGAAATCAACCGTCAGGAGATAACCAGCCTGTCCGAATATCAGGCGGCCATGACCAAGATCAGCAAGGACGGTTCCGCCCTTTTCCTGGTCAGGCGCGGCTCCAATACGCTCTTCTTCACCTTGAAGAACGAGTAGTCAGATATAAACCTCATGCCCCGGACCCGTCAGCGGGTCCGGGGCTTTTGCGTCAAAGGTTCCGCAAGATGCCCCCGGCGACTGTGACAATTTCGGCCCCGGCCAAGATAAATATGCACCTGTCCGTGGTTGGGCGGCGTGAAGACGGCTACCATTTGTTGCAGACCCTGATGGTCAAACTGAGTCTGGCCGACCGGTTGACCATTACCCCTGTAAAAAACGGTTTAAGCCTCAAGGTTGACGGGGCGGAGGACCTTCCGGCCGACGATGGCAACCTGGTAATCCGGGCCGCCCGGTCCTTTTTTGAAAACACCGGGATTGACGGCGGGGCCGAATTTCATCTGTCAAAAAGGATTCCCGTGGCTGCGGGTCTGGGCGGCGGCAGCTCCGATGCGGCTGCGGCCCTGGCGGGGCTGAATGAACTATATGGCCGTCCGCTGAATGAAGTTCAATTGTCGGGGATCGGATTGTCTCTCGGCGCAGATGTGCCCTTTTTTCTTTATCCGGCAACAGCGGCCTGGGCTGAAGGGATAGGGGAAAAACTGGGACCTGCTCCCGAGTTGCCCCGAATGAGCTTTCTGCTGGTTAATCCGGGGTGGCCTTTGTCCACGGCCTGGGTGTACAAAAACGTCAAAATAAAGTTGACAAACAGGCCACTTAGTCATATACCATCTAGGTTCAATGAGCGTTCTTTCACAATTGGTTCGATCCTTCACAATGACTTGGAAGCGGTGGTGCTGCCGCATTACCCTGAGCTGAACACAATAAAAGAACGCCTTTTGAGCGCCGGTGCCATTGGCGCCCTGATGACCGGTAGCGGGCCAACGGTTTTCGGCGTGTTTTTTGACCGGGAAACCATGGAACGAGCCTGCGTCGAACTGGAGAAAGAAAGACCAGGAAAGTGGCTTGTGATCCCCGCTCAACCTGCAGACGAGTCTTGGCCGACCTGGGAGGGCGCGCCGGAAGGATGCGACCTTCTTCCCTATGAGTAATTTTCCGGTCTAAAAATGATAAAACAATCGGCTCGCCTCACCTGAGACGGGAGCGGGAAAACACCGAAAGCAACAATTGGGGTGTCGTCAAGCGGTAAGACACGGGTCTTTGGAACCCGCATTCGCAGGTTCGAATCCTGCCACCCCAGCCAATAAATTGAAAAAAGAACAATGAGAAATGATCTGATAGTTATTACGGGAAACTCGAACCCGGCCCTGGCCAAGGAGATCTGTGAATATCTCGGTCAGCCGTTGGGATTGGCTCAGGTGCGCCGTTTTTCCGACGGTGAGACCTTCATTGAACTGGGCGAAAACGTGCGTGGCCGCGATGTGTTTGTCATCCAGTCCACCTGCAGTCCGGTCAACGACCACCTGATGGAGCTTCTGCTCATTGTGGACGCGCTGAAAAGGGCTTCCGCCCGCCGGATCACTGCGGTCATGCCGTATTACGGCTATGCCCGCCAGGACCGGAAGGTCGCTCCCCGCGTACCCATAAGCGCCAAGATGGTCGCCGATCTCATCACCACGGCTGGAGCCAAACGTCTTTTGTGCATGGATTTGCACGCCGGCCAGATACAGGGGTTCTTCGACATCCCCGTCGATCACCTTTTTGCAGCCCCTGTTTTGCTGGAGTTTCTCCGCGACAGAAAGTCCGGGGAGCAGGTCATTGTTTCGCCTGATGCGGGCGGCGTTGAAAGAGCCCGGGCCTATGCCAAGCGCCTCAACGCCTCCATCGCCATCATCGACAAGCGGCGTGAGCGGGCCAACGAGGCCAAGGCCATGAATATTGTCGGCGATGTCAAGGACAAGATCGCCATCATTGTCGACGACATGGTCGATACGGCCGGAACCCTGACCCAGGCGGCCGAGGCTATCCTCAAACAGGGCGCCCGGGAAGTGCTGGCTTGTGCCACTCATCCCGTCCTGTCGGGACCGGCCCTGGACCGAATTGAAAAATCGCCGATCAGTTCCCTGGTGGTCACCAATACAATTCCCCTATCGGAAAAAGCTAAAGCCAGCCCCAAGATTCACGCCATGTCCGTGGCCAATATTCTTGGGGAAGCCATCCGGAGAATCCACCAGGAGGATTCGGTCAGCTCTTTGTTTGTATAATTCTCTGTCGCTTTTGACGGGATCAGTTTTTATTATCTGGAGGATAATTTATCATGGTTGACAACGTAACCCTAAACGCCAGCGCCCGCACTACTTCCGGTAAAGGCGCGGCCAAAAGCCTGAGGCGCCAAGGCCGGGTTCCGGCCATCGTATATGGCCGCGGCATGGAAAATCTTTCACTGACCGTGCCTGCCAAGGAACTAACCGGCATCCTGCTGGATGAAGTCGCTTCCCACTCGCTCATCAATCTGAACATTGAGGGCGAAGGCGGAGCCGCTACGAAGGTCGTTATCGTCAAGGACTATCAGGTGGACCCGGTCAAGCGTCATCTGCTGCACGCCGATTTTTACGAAGTCGACATGAAGCGGACCATCCAGACCGAAGTTCCCCTGGTCCTGGTGGGTAAGGCCAAGGGCCTGGAGAAGGGCGGCAACCTGGAGCAGATTCGTCACGACGTGGTCGTCTCCGCCCTGCCTGCCAAGCTCCCCAGCCAGATTGAAGCCGACGTATCCGGCCTGGATGTGGGCGACTCCATTCACATAGAAGACCTCGCGGCTCCCGAAGGCGTTGAGTTTGTCTATGATGTCAACTTCACTCTGGTCACCGTTGTGGCTCCTAAGGGCGCCAAGAGCGAGGGCGAGGAGGAGTTGGAAGGCGAAGAGTCTGGCGAAGCCTGAGTCTAAGGCATGTTTACATCCGGGGATTGGCCGCATGGCCGGCCAATCTCCTTACCTCAATCCGGGAAGACGGCTGGTTTTAAGTGCGCCTCATAGTTGGGTTGGGCAACCCGGGGCGAAAGTACCAGGGCACACGGCACAACATGGGCTTCATGGTCCTTGAGCGTGTGGCCGAGCGTCACGGCATCGTTTTAAGTCAGAAACGTTTTTCCAGTGTGGTTGGTTCCGGCCGCCTGGCCGGGCAAAGTGTTCTGCTGGTTGAGCCGCAGACATATATGAACCTTAGTGGCCGAGCGGTTAGCGAAATTTTTCACTATTTCGGACTTGACCTGAAGGACCTTATTGTTGTTTATGATGATATGGACCTGGAAGTCGGCAGAATAAAAATCGCTTCCCAGGGCAGCCCCGGCGGTCACAAGGGCGTTGCTTCCATCATAGAATCGTTGGGTCATAACAAATTCGCCCGTATCAAGGTAGGCATCGGGCGTCCTGAGGCCGGCATGGCGGGGGAAGAGCATGTGCTTGGCCGGTTTCGTCCGGAAGAAAAAGAATTGGCTGACAAGGTGATAGAAACGGCCTCCCTGGCGGTTGAGGTGATTGTTTCTTCAGGGGTGGCCGAGGCTCAAGGGCGGTTTAATCGTAAGGATGTGAATGCAAAGGAGGAGGAGGTAAAAATCTGATGTTAGGGTTAACACCATTTGCACCATTGTTGGGGATCGTGGGTTTGCTAATTGCCTACGGGATTTTTGCTTATGTCAAGAAGCAGCCCAATGGCAACGAAGTCATGCAGGAACTGGAGCACATGATCCATGAAGGCTCCATGGCCTTTCTGAAAAAGGAATACGCCTACCTTTCCGTCTTCGTTATCATCGTCTTTTTTGCTCTTCTGTTCGGTTTGAACTGGCAGACGGCGGTTGCTTTCTTCACCGGCGCATTGTGCTCCGTCTTGGCGGGCCTGATGGGCATGACCGCGGCAACCCGCGGCAACTCCCGCACCGCGGAAGCGGCCAATAAGCACGGCCAGGCCGCCGCTTTGAACGTTTCCTATTTTTCGGGAGCCGTTATGGGCCTTTCCGTGGCCTCTCTGGGCCTGGTCGGCGTCGGCTTCTGGTTCTGGGTTTTCGGCGGCTCGCCGGAGACGGCCGGCTATATTAACGGCTTTGCCATGGGCGCCAGCTCCATCGCCCTGTTCGCTCGTGTCGGCGGCGGTATCTATACCAAAGCGGCCGACGTGGGCGCCGACCTGGTCGGCAAGGTTGAAGCCGGAATTCCCGAGGACGACCCCCGCAACCCGGGCGTCATCGCCGACAACGTGGGTGACAACGTGGGCGACATCGCCGGCATGGGCGCCGACATTTTCGAGTCCTACGTGGGTTCGATCATCGCTACCGTCGCCATCGGCGCGACCATGGTCCTGACCGACGCACAGAGCGGTATGCGCATGTCTTACATGGCCATGCCCCTGCTGGTGGTCATGGGCGGTCTGCTGTCCTCCCTGGTTGGCGTCTTTTCCATCCAGGCCCTGAAGAACATCAATCCTGCCGGAGCTTTGAGGTACACCACCTTTATCGCCGGTATCGTATTCATTATTCTGACTTACAATACGAACTCGCTGCTGGGCCTGCCCATCGGCGTGTTCTGGGCGGTTCTCTCCGGCCTGCTCGTCGGCATCGCCATTGGTCTGATGGCCGAATACTATACCTCCGGCGGTCCGGTTAAGAAGATTGCCGCCAATACGGCAACAGGCCCGGCCACGGTTATCATCCAAGGTCTGGCCGTGGGTATGGAATCCACGTTCCTGCCCATTCTGGCTATCTGTGTGGCTATCTACATTTCTTTTAACACCGCCGGTGTCTACGGTATCGGCATCTCCGCCGTTGGCATGCTGGCCACCGTCGGCGCGACCATGACTGTCGATGCTTACGGCCCCATCGCCGACAACGCGGGCGGCATCTCCGAAATGGCCGGTCTCGGACCGGAGACCCGTAAGATTACGGACTCCCTGGATGCCCTGGGCAACACCACCGCCGCCATCGGCAAGGGTTTCGCCATCGGCTCCGCCGCCCTGACCGCCCTGGCCCTGTTCGTGGCCTTCACCCAGGCTTCCGGCCTGCAGGCCATCGACATCACCAGCCCCATCGTGGTTATCGGCGTCTTCATCGGCGGCATCGTCCCGATGCTGGCCGCGGCCATGACCATGACCTCGGTCGGCAAGGCTGCTTTTGAAATGGTCGAGGAAATTCGCCGCCAGTTCCGCGAAATCCCCGGTCTGCTCGAAGGCGCTCCCGGTGTAAAGCCGGATCCGAAGACCTGCGTTTCCATAGCCACAGCTTCTTCCCTCAGGGAGATGATTCTGCCTGGCTTGGTCGCGGTTCTGACCCCGGTGCTGGTTGCCATCTTCCTGGGCGCTGAAGCCTTGGGCGGTACCCTGCTGGGCGCCACTCTGATGGGCGTCTTCCTGGCCCTGTTCATGGCCAATGCGGGCGGCGCCTGGGACAACGCCAAGAAGTTCATCGAAGCGGGCAACTATGGCGGCAAGGGATCCGACAATCACAAGGCCGCTGTTGTCGGCGACACCGTCGGCGACCCCTTCAAGGATACTTCCGGCCCGGCTATGAACATTCTGATCAAGCTGATGTCGGTTGTTTCTCTGGTTATCGCCCCTCTGCTGGTCAACTGGACAGGCCTGCTCAGGTGGTAAAAGGCCGGCGGCGTTGAAGCCGTCGCGCTGAAGCGCGAATACAAGGACCGGCCCTAGGGGCCGGTCCTTTTTATTGCCGCCTTCACACCTTGGCTCCACGGAAAACTGCGGGAACGGGATCAATTGACTATTTCCCCCAGAGGGAGTATTATTATTTAATGATAGTGAGTATTTGTGGAGGACTAAAAATTAATGTTTAAGGTGGGAGACTTGGCAGTTTATCCCGCCCACGGTGTTGGCCGGATAGAGGCCGTTGAAAAGAAGGAAATCGCGGGCCTGGAGCAGAGCTTCTACATCATGCGCATTCTGGATAACGACATGATTATCATGATCCCTACCCAGAATGTCAATAACGTGGGATTACGCCAAGTTATCGACACGGTTCAGGTCTCTGAAATCTTCGACATTCTCCGGCAGAAAGACGTCTCACTCGATACCCAGAACTGGAACAGACGCTACCGCGAGTACATGGAAAAAATCAAGACGGGCTCCGCTTTTGAGGTGGCTGCGGTGCTGCGGGATCTGTCTCTCCTGAGATTGGACAAGGAACTTTCCTTCGGCGAACGAAAGATGCTGGATACGGCCAGAAACCTCTTGGTAAAGGAGCTTTCCGTGGCGCAGAACCAGGCTGAGACAATGGTCGAAAAAGAAATTATGGAATTTTTTGACCTTGTTCCCGGCCAGTCATGAGCCTGCCTGATTAAGGGAACCGTCCCGCATATTCCATCATCCGCCATGAACCCGCCGTCTCCAGAGACCGGCGTCAACCGCCTCACCGGCCGTCAACGGCCGATTCCGACAGCAAGAACATCGAAGTGGACAAGATTCTGACCTTAGAAGTGGAAGATTCGGAGCAAGGGGTAAGGTTGGACCGTTTTCTGGCCGTTCGGGCCGAAGACCTGACCAGATCCCGCATTAAAAACCTCATCGACCAGGGCCTGGCCCTGGTGGACGGCAGTCCGGGCAAGGCCGCCGCCCGCCTGAAAACCGGGCAGACTGTTACACTGACTGTGCCGGCTGTCGTGCCTGCTGAATTGACGCCGGACCCGGAAGTGCTGTTCTCCACGCTTTACCAGGATGCCGACATCATCGTCGTCAACAAACCGGCCGGACTGGTGGTGCACCCGGCGGCAGGTCACCAGGAAGGAACCCTGGTTCACGGCCTGCTGGCCGCCTGCCCCGACCTGGCCGGGATCGGCGGTGAAGCCCGTCCCGGAATTGTCCACCGCCTGGATAAGGACACCTCCGGGGTCATGGTGGCGGCCAAAAACGACCGGGCTCATCAGGGAATGGTGGAGCAGTTCAAGAACGGGGGCATCACCAAGTACTACCTGGCCATATGCAGAGGCTGGCCGCGCACGGACACCGGGGAAATCGACGCTCCCATCGGCCGGCATCCGGTCCGGCGGAAGGAGATGTCCACCAATTCACGGTCGGGCAGGGCGGCGCTGACCAGGTGGGAGGTTCTGCGGCGCTTCGGCATGGGGCTCTCCTTGCTGAGACTCCGCATCCTGACCGGACGCACTCATCAGATCAGGGTCCATCTGTCCTCCATCGGTTTTCCCATCGTGGGCGATCCGGTCTATGGCGTGGGGCTGGGCGGACTGAAGAAAGGGGCCGAGCCCCTGAAAGGCCTGGTCAACCGCCAGATGCTTCATGCCCGCCATCTGGGCTTCAATCACCCGATCACCGGACAGGCCATGGAATTCGATGCGCCTGTTCCCCCGGATATGGCCAGGGTTCTGGAAATACTCGAAGAACTTGAGACTCGGCCTGTTTAACGCTGCTTTTTGCGTATTCAAATAGAGAGTGGCTTGCCGGCGGGCCGGGGGAAGCAGGAAGGGGACTGACCGTCTTTCCCCGCAGTCTTGGCCGGGGTTTGGAGTTCGTGAGAAAGTAACGGCCCTCGGGGGCCTCTGGGGAGGAATAACCACTTGACATCCCCGGATTGATAAAGTACTCTTCATTCATATACTGGGATTCATGAAGTGACGTTTTACCCTACCTGGGTTACTTCAAATCAGTCCAAATTACTTCGTATCGTGAAATTCTGTTCTTACAGCCATTAAGTCAAATGTGTGCGTCTGACCAGAATGTGGACGATGATGTAGAATGACTTCCTAAAAGGATCTTGAATTTCGGGAGTGTATTCCCCAAGACACTTGCCTGTATAAAAAAAGCAATTCAAAACCAGCCTTATCGTGTCCCGACAGGGGACTGGCGCGCAAAGCTCCAATGCGGCTTGCTTGGCCGGTTGTTAAAAGGGCGACGATCCTATGGCGACACCAGAAAAAAGCTCTGCAAAGTTATATAGTGACAGGAAAGGACATAATCGAAACATGAATATTGGCGAACTAAAACAGATGAAAATCAGTGAGTTGACTTCAATGGCCAAGGAATTTGGCATTGAAGGAGCCACCGGCTTGCGTAAGCAGGAGCTGATTTTCGCCCTGCTGCAAGCCCAAACAGAGAAAAACGGTCTGATCTACGGCGGCGGAGTCCTGGAGACTCTCCCCGACGGTTTCGGCTTCCTGCGGGCGCCTGAATCCAACTACCTGCCCGGTCCCGACGACATCTATGTCTCGCCCAGTCAGATCCGCCGCTTCAACCTCCGGACCGGCGACACGGTGACCGGCCAGATCCGCCCCCCCAAGGAGAACGAGCGTTATTACGCCCTGCTCAAGGTTGAGAGCTGCAACTTCGAAGATCCGGAAGTGGCGCGGGACAAGATACTCTTTGACAACCTCACGCCCCTCTATCCGATGGAGCGGATGAACCTGGAAACGGTCTCCTCCAATTACTCCATGCGGATAATGGATCTTATGACGCCCATCGGCAAGGGGCAGCGCGGCCTGATCGTTTCTCCGCCCCGAACCGGTAAAACCATGCTCCTCCAATCCATCGCCAACAGCATCACCACCAACCATAAAAACATGATTCTCATCGTCCTGCTCATCGACGAGCGGCCCGAGGAAGTCACCGACATGCAGCGTTCGGTCAAGGGCGAAGTCATAAGCTCCACCTTTGACGAGCCGGCACAGCGCCACGTCCAGGTCGCGGAGATGGTGATAGAGAAGGCCAAAAGGCTTGTCGAGCACAAAAAGGACGTTATCATTCTTCTCGACAGCATCACCAGGCTGGCCCGGGCCTACAACACCGTGGTGCCTCCTTCGGGCAAGATACTCTCGGGCGGCGTGGATTCCAACGCCCTGCACCGTCCCAAACGCTTCTTCGGCGCGGCCCGAAACGTTGAGGAAGGCGGGTCACTGACCATCATCGCCACGGCCCTTGTCGATACCGGCAGCCGGATGGATGAAGTTATTTTCGAAGAGTTCAAGGGCACCGGCAACATGGAAATCCACCTGGACCGCAAGCTTTCCGACAAGCGCGTCTTCCCGGCCATCGACATCAACCGTTCCGGAACCCGCAAAGAAGAACTGCTGCTCAACGATACGGAACTCAACCGCGTCTGGATTCTGCGCAAGCTGCTGTCTCCGCTGACGCCGGTGGACAGCATGGAGTTCCTGATCGACAAGATGAAGGGCACCAAGAGCAACGGCGAGTTCCTGGATTCCATGAATAGTTGAGGCCGGGCCTCAAACAGTCCTTTTTCGGCGAAGGCAGGCGTGCGCCGGATGCCTGGACCGCCGGAGGGGGAAAACTTCGCCTTGCGTCCTTAGCGAAAAAGATTGAAAATTTGTTTTGAGATTGGTAGAATATCTCTTTTATGTGGCATGGAGGGTTATAAAAGACCATGAAAAAAGACATTCATCCCGAATATCACATCACCACGGCCAGTTGCGCCTGTGGTTATGAGTTTGAAACCGGTTCGACCTCTCAAGGCATAAAGGTCGAAATCTGTTCCAATTGCCATCCCTTCTTCACCGGCAAGCAGCGCCTGGTTGACTCGGCCGGCCGTGTGGAGAAATTCCAGAAGAAATACGGCGATGTGGCCGCCCAGATGAACAAGAAAAAGGCTGCCAAGAAAGAAGCCGAAAGTCCGGTCGAGTAGAGTGGCCGGGGCTTGGGCCCTATTGAGTAAAGCAGGTTTGTCCTCACGGTGTTTAAACGTCGGCGGCCAGGCTGTCCTGGAAGGCGTAATGATGCGCTCTCCCCGGGCCCTGGCTGTGGCCGTTCGTAAACCCAACGGCGAAGTGGCCTTGAAGGAATCGCAGTGGCGGTCTCTGTCCGCCAAGCACCGTTGGCTCGAACGGCCGTTTTTACGCGGCGTGGTCGTTCTGGTGGAATCTCTGGTCAACGGCATAGACGCCCTGACCTTTTCCGCCAACCAGGTGTTTGACGAGGAAGAGGAACAACTGGGGAACTGGGCCTTGGCCGGAACCATAGCCTTTTCCCTCGGCCTGGGCATCCTGCTTTTCGTCGTTCTGCCCCATTACCTCAGTCTGTTGCTCGGCCGTTTGGGGCCGTATGCTTTCGGCGTGAAGTCTCTGTCTTTTCACGCCGTGGACGGCGTTCTGAAGCTGGCGCTCTTTCTGGGCTACATCTGGCTGATATCTTTTATTAAAGATATCGGGCGCGTTTTTGAATACCACGGGGCCGAACACAAATCCATATTCACCTACGAAGCCGGCATGGACCTGACCGTGGAAAACGCCCGGGGGTTTTCCACCCTGCATCCGCGTTGCGGGACGGCCTTTATCATTGTCGTCCTTTTGATCAGCATCGCTCTTTTTGCGATTGTATTTCCGCTTATTACACCTTCGGGAAGGGAGACCGGCTGGGTCCTGCATCTCTTCTTCGTGGGCGTAAAAATACTCCTTATGCTGCCCATTGCCGGGGCGGCTTATGAACTCAACCGTTACGCCAGCCGCCACATGGACAATCCTTGGCTTCGGTGGGCAATCATGCCCGGTATGTGGGTTCAGCATCTGACTACCAGAGAGCCGTCTGATGACCAGCTCGAAATCGCTCTGATATCGTTGAAGAAAGTCCTGGCCCTTGAAGAAGCCCAGGCCCCAGTCAAGTAAATATGTTTGAAGATCTTAAAGAAGTTGAAGAACGGTTCGAGCATCTTGAGGCGGAGCTTTCCAAGCCGGAAGTCATCAAGGACCAGAAGCTGTACCAGCAGACCGCCCGCCAGCATTCCGAACTGAGCAAAGTCATCGCCACTTACCGCAGCCTGAAAAAGCTCAACGAAGGCTTGGAGGGCGCTCGGGAACTTTTGCGCGATTCCGACGATGAGATGCGGGCCATGGCTCAGGCGGAAATTGAGGACTTGGAGCAGAAAATCGCCGCGACCGAAGAGGAACTGACTCTGCTCCTCCTGCCCAAGGACCCCAACGACGAGAAAAACGTCATCCTGGAAATAAGGGCTGGCACCGGCGGCGAAGAGGCCGCTTTGTTCGCCGCGGATTTGTTCCGGATGTACTCGCGTTTCGCCGAGCAGAAAAGGTGGCGGGTCGAGATTCTGGCTGCCCATGAAACCGACAATGGGGGTTTCAAGGAAGTTATCTCGATGATAGAAGGATCCAGGGTTTACAGCCAGCTCAAATACGAGAGCGGCGTGCATCGCGTACAGCGCGTACCGGCCACCGAATCCCAGGGGCGCATCCATACTTCGGCCGTTACCGTGGCCGTGCTTCCGGAAGCCGAGGAAGTTGACGTGGAGATCAAGCCCGAGGAGATCAAGGTGGATGTCTACCGCTCTTCCGGTCCCGGAGGCCAGAGCGTCAACACTACGGACTCCGCCGTCCGCGTCACTCACCTGCCCACAGGCCTGGTTGTCACCTGTCAGGACGAGAAGTCCCAGCACAAGAACAAGGCCAAGGCTTTGAAGGTGCTGCGCGCCCGCCTGCTGGACGCCATGGAGGCGGAACAGGCCGAGCAGATAAGCGAACAGCGCCGCGGCCAGGTCGGTAGCGGCGACCGCAGCGAACGCATCCGGACCTACAATTTTCCTCAAGGCCGCCTGACAGACCACCGCATAGGTTTGACCCTCTATCGCCTGGAATCGATCATGCAGGGAGATTTGCAGGAAGTCTTCGACTCCCTGGTGACCCATTATCAGGCCGAGGCTCTGAAAGCATTCTGATCGTGGCCGATCGGCCTGAACCCGGCGGCAAGGAATCCTGGACAGTTTTGCGCCTGATCCGTTGGACGACGGATTATCTGGCGGGCAAGGGTGTCGATACACCCCGCCTGGATGCCGAGGTCCTTCTGGCCGACCTGCTGGCCATGGACCGGGTGCGTCTGTACATGAACTATGACCGCCCGCTCCAACCGGAGGAACTGGCCGGTTACCGGAGCCGGGTGCGCCGCAGGGCCGCCAGGGAACCGGTAGCTTACATAACCGGCAAAAGAGAGTTTTATTCCCTGGAGCTGGAAGTTGGCCCCGGCGTGCTGGTTCCCCGGCCGGAGACCGAGCTTCTGGTCGAGGAGACGGTCAGGCTGGCCGGAGAGAGATGGCCGGGTTTGTCCGAATTGCGTCTAGCCGATTTGGGCACCGGTTCGGGGGCCGTGGCCCTGGCTTTGGCTTCGCTTCTCCCGCAGGCCCGCATCTGGGCCGTGGACCTCTCCCCTGACGCCCTCCATTACGCCCGCCGCAACGCCGCGAGGCATAATCCGGACGGCCGAATAAGTCTGTTCTTGGGTGATCTGCTTGAACCCCTTTCCGGCCAGCAGCCATTTCATTTAATTACGGCGAATCTCCCTTATGTTCCCGAACCGGCCCTGGCCGATATGGCCCCGGATGTTCGTGACTATGAACCCTTTTTGAGTCTGGATGGCGGGGCTGACGGTCTGGATATCATACTCCGGGCGGTTGAACAGGCCCGGCCGCGTCTGGCCGGCGGCGGCGCTCTTCTGCTGGAGGTATGGCCGGATCACGGCCTCGCGCTGCAAGGCCTGGCTTCCGGGCTGGGTTACGGGGACGTGCGTATTATCCGGGACCTGGCCGGCCGCGACCGGGTAGTGGTGCTTGACACCCTGAAAAAAGAGGAATAGACGGCTATTATGGACAAGATTGTTATAGAAGGCGGAAAAAGTCTGAGCGGGGAAGTCACCATCAGCGGAGCGAAAAACGCGGCACTGCCCATACTGGCTTCCGCCTTGCTGGCCGACGGCGCCTGCCGTTTCGATAATGTGCCCGCCCTGCAGGACATCAGGACCGTGGCCGCCCTGCTGCGCCATATGGGGGCTGAGGTTGAATTGGGTAACGGGCAGGCCGAGGTTGATTGCCGCAAGGTGGACAATCCTGTGGCCCCTTACGAATTGGTCAAGACCATGAGGGCTTCGGTTCTGGTCCTGGGGCCTCTGGTGGCCAGGCATGGCGTGGCTCAGGTCTCGCTGCCCGGCGGTTGCGCCATAGGGCCGAGACCCATCAACCTCCATCTGAAAGCCCTGGAAGCCATGGGGGCCAAGATTACCCTGGAGCACGGGTACGTGAACGCCGAAGCGCCCAACGGCCTGCACGGGGCGGAGTTTTTTTTCGATCAGCCCACGGTCACCGGGACGGAAAACATTATGATGGCCGCCGCCCTGGCCGAAGGGCGGACCGTTCTGCGCAACGCGGCGCGGGAGCCGGAAGTCGTCGATCTGGCCAGGGTTCTGGACCGGATGGGCGCAAGGATAAACGGGGCCGGATCTGACGAGATTATCATAGACGGAGTCACTTCCCTGGGGCCTGTTTCCCATTCCATCATGCCCGACCGCATAGAGACCGGGACTTTTCTGGTCGCCGCCGGAATCACCGGCGGGTGCATAACCATCAGGAAAGCGCCGCTCAACTGCCTGGACGCCGTGGAAAAAAAGCTGGAAGAAGCCGGTCTGAAGATTGAAAGATGCGAGGACAGGATCACGGTCACCGGGCCGGAAACTCTCATCAGCACGGACATAAAGACCAAGCCCTACCCCGGCTTTCCCACGGATATGCAAGCCCAGTTCATGACCCTGATGTCCGTGGCCAACGGCCTTTCGGTCATCAGCGAGAACATCTTTGAAAACCGGTTCATGCATGTCAGCGAACTCAGACGCATGGGCGCCGACATCAAGCTCAGCGGCAACACGGCCATCATCTCCGGCGTAGGCAATCTTTCGGGAGCCCCGGTCATGGCCACAGATCTGAGGGCCAGCGCCTCGCTGATACTGGCCGGACTGGCCGCCTGCGGGCAGACCGAACTTTCACGGGTTTATCACATTGATCGGGGCTACGAGCGGATAGAGGAAAAATTCTCCGGTCTCGGCGCCCGCATACGCCGGATCAAGGGATAATCTCCTCTGCGCCTCTGCGGGAACCTTTCCGCTTCGGCGGATGCGGTCGGTGCGGAGGCCATGAGCCCGGCATGGGGAGAACAGCCCATGAGTGATTCCAACCCCATAATCGATTTCTTCCGGTCGGCCATCGGCCGGAAACTGGAAGGCGCGCCTCCCTTCACCGCCTGGCTGGACGGCCGGATAGTTTCCGCCGAGGCCGGGGCCATGGAGGTGGCCTACCGGGTGAGGCCGGAAATGGCCAACCCCACCGGCTTGCTGCACGGCGGAGTTCAGGCGGCCATCATGGACGATATCATCGGCATGACTTCGGCCACCCTGGGCGAAAAAGGCTTCATGCTCTCCATCGACCTGCATTCAAATTACCTGGGAAAGGCCAGGGTGGGCCAGACTGTCACGGCCAGAGCCCGTTTTGTGCGCAACGGCCGGCGAATAGCCCATGCGGTCTGCGAAATTGTGGACGAGCAAGGCGCGGTCATCGCCCGGGCTTCTTCAAATCTGCTCAAAACCGGTTTCGAGCCGGATTATGCAAAAGACCTGGATGAACAGGAGCAGGGCCGGGAATAGTCCCTTGGGTCGATCCAGCGCCTTTCTGTTCTATGCTGGACTGGCCCACATAATTTTTGGCCAAGCTGCATATGGAAAAGATGATGAATAATATGAAATCGGCCTTTGAAAAGACGGAAATCAAGAGTCTGATCCTGAAAAACCGGTTTGTCCGCTCCGCTACCTGGGAAGGTTTGGCCGATTCGGCCGGCCGGGTCACGGACGGCCTGGTTGACATGTTTCAGGCCCTGGCCGCCGGGGGCGTGGGACTGGCGGTCACCGGGTTTGCCTACATCAGGACCGACGGTCAGGCTGCGATTCGCCAGACCGGCATATATGCGGACGATCTCGTCGACGACCTGAAAAGATTGACCGGCGCGGTGCATCAGGCCGGAGGCCGCGTGGCCATGCAGATTGTCCACGCCGGCATCCAGGCTCCAACCGCCTTGACCGGGAGGGATATACCGGCCGGTCCTTCCTCCGTCAATCATCCGGCCATAAACATCAAGGCCAGAGAGTTTTCCGTATCGGAAATTCTGGACTTGGTCGAGGATTTCGGCCGGGCCGCGGCCAGGGTCAAGGCGGCCGGTTTTGATGCGGTCCAGATTCACGCCGCCCATGGCTATCTTCTGAGCCAGTTTCTTTCTCCGGCCATAAACCGCCGGGGCGACCGGTACGGTGGAAGGGCCTCCAACCGGGCCCGCGCCCTGTACGAAACCTATGAAGCCGTGCGCGGGGCCGTGGGCCCCGATTATCCGGTCCTGGTCAAAATCAATGCGGCGGATTTCATCGAAGGCGGTCTGGAAAAGGAAGAATCGCTTTCGGCTGCGGCCAATCTTGAGGCCATGGGCTTGGACGCCTTCGAAGTCAGCGCAGGTCTGCCCTGGTCCGGCCGGCTCAATCCGGTGAGAACCAGGATTTCGGAGCCGGAAAAAGAAGCCTATTTCCGCAATCTGGCGGCGGCTTTCAAGGCCCGTTTGCAAACTCCGGTGATAATGGTCGGCGGTTTGCGCTCCCCTGGGGTCATCGGGGAAGTTTTGGAGCAAGGGCAGGCCGATTACGTTTCAATGTCCCGCCCCTTTATCCGGGAACCCGGCCTGGTCCTGCGCTGGGCCGAAGGCGATCCGGCTCCGGCGAAATGTATTTCCTGCAATGGATGCTTTCAGTCGGCTGCGTCCGGTGAAGGCATCTTCTGTGTCCAGGAGAAGAAGAATCAGGCCCGCTGAATTCGTTTGGCGACACCCCTTCCGGTACTTCACCCCTGACATTACCACATCTGTGCCTTGGTCGTCTTAGCCAAGCTCTGTTAGTATGTTATATGCGTAGTGAAAGAACGCACTACCTGATTATGCGCTTGACAGGGACCCGCCAGACTGGTTACATCCATAATCCGGGGAAAGAACGCTTCATTCGAGTTGTATTGACACGATTTCGTCCTTTGACAAAGTGCCTTGAGCCTTGCTGCCGAGCTCAAACCGCTTTCAGGGGTTGAGCAGGGCTGGAAGGCTCCCGGGGGATTCGTTGCGGTAGTTCCATGGTTTTCAGGTCCGGCCACAGATGCCGCCGGGTTTGAAGCCAGGACCGGCGGGTTTGGCCCTTTCGAGGGACGACCCCGCAATGCACCTTTGGCAAGGCGCGCCGGGATTGTCAGCAGAACGATTTCACGCGGTGGATGAGCATCACACGCAGAAATGCACCATGGCAATCTGAAACTGACACAGGAGTGGAAAATGAGTAGAACGTTGAAAACTTGCTTTGTTCTTTTCGCCGTTGTTGTTAGCCTCTTTCTGGCCGGGCAGCAGGTTCAGGCTGAACCCATCGTCCTCAACATGTCCATGGACCCGCAGAAAATACCCACGGCAAAGATTATGGTGGATTTTTACACCGAGGTTTTCACCAGAGCCGGACTGGAACTGACGGTCGTCTATACGCCGCTGGACCAGTGTCTGCCCGACGCCAATGAAGGCAAGGTCGGCGGGACCATGATGCGCATAGCCGAAGTGCTGGAGGGCGGCCAGTATCCCAACCTGATGCTGGTTCCCCAGATGGCCGGGAAGACGCCTTATTCTGCCTTCGCCAAGGACCCCAACCTGAAGATCACCGGCTGGGCCGATCTGAAAAATCTGAAAGTCGCGGCCTGGAAGGGTTCCATCATTGTCGAGAGAGGCCTCAAGGCGAACGTGCCGGACGAAAACGTAACTTACGCGGCCTCGGTCCCCGAAGCCTTGATGCTGCTGGCTCAGGGCAAGGTGGACGTTGCTGCGGTAACGGCCGTGGGAGCCTTCACCGTTCTGGGCATGCCCGAATTCAAGGACAGCGGCATCAAGCCGGTCTGCGTGCTGGCCGCCCCGGACCTGTTCATCATCGTCAATAAAAAATACGCTGCGCACGCCGACACCTTGGCCAAGAGCATCAAGGAAGCGCTGGAAGACGGCACTTTCAAGCGCATCACCGGCATGGAGCCGCCGAAGTAATTCTATCCGGGAAGCACATCCGGCCGGTTCGCCTCTCCGCGGACGGCCGGATGGCGCTTCCGCCAGACAGCCCCTGTTTTTCTCCATTTTTCCGGAAAAATTCATTCTCGCCGGTTTTTTGCGAATACAGCGTACATCCGTTGACAGCCAGCTAAAAACAGATTAACATAAAATGTTTAAATCTATAATGATTGGCCACGGCGGCCGCTTCCCTGAGCAATGGAAACGCCAACCGCCGGAAAGGCCTTTCCCAGACTGAAGAATGAAAGAGGGGCTCTCCAGAGCCTCCATTTTCCGTCCCCTTATGGGGAAGAGTAAAACCCAGAATAAATATGAAGCATATCCGCAATTTCAGCATAATCGCCCATATCGACCACGGTAAATCCACTCTGGCCGATCGGCTCATCCAGCATGTGGGCCTGGTGGAGGCCCGGCTTTTCCGCGACCAGATACTCGATTCCATGGACATCGAGCGGGAGCGCGGCATCACCATCAAGAGCCAGACAGTCAGCCTGCCCTACACCAGCCGGAAGGGCCAACGCTTTGACCTCAACCTTATCGACACTCCCGGCCATGTGGATTTTTCCTATGAAGTCTCACGCGCCCTGGCTTCATGCGAAGGCGTCCTGCTTCTGATCGATGCCTCCCAGGGGGTGGAAGCCCAGACTCTGGCCAATCTTTACGCGGCCATGGAGCACGACCTGACCATCATTCCGGTCATCAACAAGATCGACCTGCCTTCCGCCGACATAGACATGGTCCGGGAACAGATAGAGGCCGATCTGGGGCTGGACCCAGACACGGCCCTGCTCTGTTCGGCCAAGGACGGCATCGGCATCGAAGACATACTGGAAGCCATTACCGAGCGGATTCCCGCTCCTGTAGGCAATGAAGACGATCCTCTCAAGGCCCTCATCTTCGACGCCCACTACGATTCTTTTCGCGGCACCATCGTCAGTTGCCGGGTTTTTTCCGGCCGCCTCAAGGCTGGAGACGTCATCAAGCTGATGGCCAACAAGGCGCGGTACAAGGTTGAGGAAGTGGGGGCTTTCCAGATTCAGAGGGTTCCCATGAAGGAACTGACCGCCGGGGAAGTCGGATATATCATCTCCGGCATCAAGACGGTCGGGGATGTCAGCATCGGTGAAACCGTGACCCTGGACTCCAATCCTGCCCCGGCCCCTCTGCCGGGATTCAAGGAAGTCAAGCCGGTGGTGTTTTCCTCCATCTACCCGGTGGCAGCCGACGATTATCAGTCGCTGATTGACGCCCTGGAGAAATACAAACTGAACGACGCCTCGCTGATCTATCAGAAGGATTCCTCGGCCGCCCTCGGCCAGGGATTCCGCTGCGGCTTTCTGGGACTTCTCCATCTGGAAATCGTCCAGGAGAGGCTGGAACGGGAATTCGATCAGTCCATCATCATGACCGCTCCCAGCGTCCAGTACAAGTTTATTCTCAAGGATGACCGGGAACTGGTCATTGACAATCCTGACGAATATCCGGACCCGACCACTATTGCCAGGGCTCTAGAGCCTTACATCCGGGCCAGCATACTCATCCCGGAACGGTACGTCGGCATGGTCATGAAGCTCTGTCTGGAGCGCCGGGCCGAAAACTCCCGGATGAACTACCCCACTCAGGGCCGGGTGGAAATGCTTTTCGATATGCCTCTGGCCGAGGTTATCTATGATTTTTACGACAAGCTCAAGACGGTCACCCAGGGGTACGGTTCCTTTGACTACGACATCATAGATTACCGCGAGAACGATCTGGTGAAAGTGGACATCCTTCTGAACGGCGACAAGGTGGATGCGCTTTCGGTCATCGTTCACCGGGATCGCGCCCGTTCCAGGGCTCTGCAGATGTGCGAACGCCTCAAGGAGGAGCTGCCCCGGCAGATGTTCAAGATAGCCATTCAGGGGGCTATCGGCGGTCAGATCATCGCCCGCTCCACCATCACCCCCTTCCGCAAGGACGTTACGGCCAAGTGCTACGGCGGCGACATATCCCGTAAGCGCAAGCTGCTGGAAAAGCAGAAAAAGGGCAAGAAGCGGATGAAGATGGTCGGCCAGATCGAAGTGCCGCAAAGTGCGTTCGTGGCCGTGCTGAAAAGCGACAATGAATGAGACAACGCAGCCGGGCCTGTACGTTCATGTCCCTTTCTGCTCCGGCAAATGCCCCTATTGCGATTTTTATTCCCTGGCCGCGCCTTCGCTGATACAGCCCTGGCTGGAAGGGATCACCCGCGAGGCCGGCCTTTACGCCGGCCTTTTCGCGCCTTTTGACACCCTGTATCTGGGGGGCGGCACCCCCAGCCTGCTGCCCGAACCTGTTCTGGACGAACTGCTGGCCAATCTCCGCTCGGGTTTTGAATTCTCCGGACAGACCGAAGTCACCCTGGAAGCCAACCCGGAAGACATCGACTTGTCCAAGGCCTCTTTCCTGCGGGCGTTGGGAGTCAGCCGGGTCAGCCTGGGGGTTCAATCCCTGAACGACGAGGAATTGGTCTTTCTGGGAAGGCGGCATTCCGCGGGGCAGTCGCTGTCGGCCCTGGGAGCTTTGCGCCAGGCCGGTTTCGACAATATCAGCCTGGACCTCATTTATGGTTTGCCCGGCCAGAGTGAAGCCTCCTGGGTGGAAACAATGCGCCGGGTGGTTGAGTTTTCTCCCGAGCATCTCTCCTGTTATCTGCTGACCGTGGAGCCAGGCACCAGGTTCGGCCAACTCCAGGAGCGGGGCAGGTTTTCTCCGCCCGAAGAGGAAGCCGCCCGTCGTCTTTTTCTGCTGACTTCCGAATATCTGACCTCCCACGGCTATATCCACTATGAGATATCGAATTTCGCCCGAGGCGATGATCTGGTATCCAGGCATAACAATAAATACTGGCGTCACACGCCTTATCTCGGCCTTGGTCCGGCGGCCCATTCATTCAACCGGGGAGTACGCTGGTGGAATCTGAAGTCGGTACGGGGATATGTTGAGAAACTGCGGGTAGGCCGGCGGCCTCTGGACGGGGAGGAGCGCCTCACCGAAGACGAACTGGCTCTGGAGATCGTCATGCTCGGTTTGCGGACGCGGGAAGGCGTTTCCATGGCCGGGTGGCCGGAGCGGGTGGGACTCATTGACCGGTGGCTGGAGCAGGGGCTGGCCCGTATTGAAGAGAAAAGGCTGATTCTCAATCCGGCCGGTCTGGTGCTGGCCGACCGGTTGTCTCTGGACCTATCCGGAGAAATCGGCCGTCTGGCCCTTCAGGGCTGAACCTGTCCGTTCATCTTTCTTCCTGACGCCGAATTTTTTGCGAGTTGCGGCACATTCTGATAATATTGAATAACTGATCCTCGCACGGAACGTGCTGAAGGGGGCCCGAAACGGCCGGCCGGTCCGGAGCAGCGACCATGTTCTTGTCAATACACATGAAAAAAGAAGGCGAGATGAAAGAGAATCCCGCTCCGTTTGGCGGCGTTCATGTTTTTCGTGTCCGGCCTTGTAAGTTTTTGGCTGAAATGAAATAATACCGGAGTGACCGTTATGAGCCGGTCACTATTTTTTTCAGGAGGCGAGTCGTGGCCGAGCATTACGACGTTTTGGTCATCGGGTCCGGTCCGGCCGGCCGCAAGGCCGCTCAGGACTGCAACAACGCGGACTTGTCCGTGGCCGTGATCGAGGATTACGGTTTCGGCGGCACCTGCCCCCTGCGCGGCTGCGAGCCGAAAAAGGTCCTGGTCGACGCGGCCTTCACCGTGGCCAGGGCCAGGGACATGGCCGGTCATGGCCTGCGCAACGCTCCGGCTATAGACTGGCCGGAATTGATGCGTTTTAACCGCACCTTTGTCGAGCCTGTTTCCCGGAGGGTCGAAACCTTTCTGGATCATGAAGGCATCGCCTCCTATTTCGGCCGGGCCCGCTTTGTCGGACCCAACACCATCAAGGTCAACGACGATATCCTGGTGGGAAAATACGTTGTTGTCGCCACCGGTGCCGTGCCACGTCCTCTGGAGACGCCCGGTAAGGAATTTATTTCCTCCAGCGATGATTTTCTGGAGATGATGGAGATGCCGCGAGAGATTATATTCATGGGCGGCGGTTTCATCTCCTTCGAACTGGGCCATCTGGCCGCCCGGGCCGGAACCCGGGTGACCATACTGGAAGTAGTGGAACGCCCTTTGGCTCCTTTCGACCCGGATCTTGTCGGCCTGCTGGTGAAGGCGACCGAAGACCTGGGCGTGACGGTCAAGGTCAACTGTCCGGTTCAGGCGGTTGAACGCCAGGACGGCCGCCTGCTGGTCCGGGCCGGCGCTGGCGGCGAACTGGTCCTTGAAGCGGACATGGTTGTCCACGGGGCCGGGCGGGTCCCGGCTCTGGATGGATTGGAACTGGACAAGACCGGGGTGGAAAGTACCCGCCGGGGCGTGACGGTCAACGAATTCATGCAGAGCGTCTCCAACCCCATGGTCTATGCCGCCGGAGACGCGGCCGCCACCACTCATCCCCTGACGCCGGTAGCCACCATGGAAGCCGAAGTGGCCGCGCACAACATCATCCACGGCAATACCCGGAGCAGCCAGCACCAGGGCTTGCCGAGCGCCGTGTATACCTATCCGCCCCTGGCTGCGGTCGGTTTGAGAGAAGACGAGGCGGTGCGGCAGCGTATAGGCTTTAAGAAATATTACAAAGAGACTTCCGGCTGGAGCGAACATAAACGCATCGGCCTGAAGCATGCCGGTTACAAACTTCTGCTCGACGAGAGCGGCGAGCGCGTTGTGGGCGCCCATATTCTAGGTGAACGGGCCGACGAGATGATCAATATATTCGGGCTGGCCATTCAGCACGGCCTGACGGTATCTCAGCTCAAAAACACCATCTGGGCCTATCCGTCTTTTATTTACACCCTAAGATATATTCTCCCTTAGAACCAGAGGCCTCGGCCCGGCGTATCAAAGACTGAGAGAATGAAAAAACCTGTGGAGTTGTCATGAAAAAAGCATTACGCCTGTTCACGTTCATGTGTCTGATACTCACCCTGACTGCTTGCGGAGTCTCCGAAAAGGATTATCAGGCGGCCGTATCGGAAAAGGAAGCCCTGAAAACCGAGCTGGAAACGGCGCAGCAGGAAAACAAGGTTCTTAACGAATCCGTGACCGAGATTTACAAGGAGAGGGAGAACCTTCTGGCCGAGATAGACCGGTTGAAAGACGAGAACAAGGCTCTGACCGCCAAGAAGGACGCCGATCAGGGCGGGACCGGAAAAGCGGCAGGCAAGGATTCATACATCATCCAGCCAGACGACACCCTGGGCAGAATAGCGGACAAGACCGGGGTGCCTCTGGAAGACCTGAAGAGGCTGAACCACATTACCAATAATGACGTAATCTGGGTGGGACAGAAACTCCGACTCCGCTGAATGTTTCGGGGGCCTCGCGCCCCCTGTTTCATCCGCTACCTCAGGTTCCGGCTGGCCATAACCATCAGCGGCGCATGGTTGGAAGTGAAAACCGGCGGGTCCCGTCTGATGATATCCGCCACATCCGGATGTCTCCGGAATTCCTTATCCAGAAACTGCCGGACTTCGTGTCTGCCCCAGCCCAGCGGATGCTTGAATTGCCTGTACAAAGACAGGTCGCCTTCATAGAAGGCGTCCGTCGGTACGGCAGCCGCGTCCGGTCCGTAAGCCGGCAGGTTGAAGATGGCCAGATTGAGAAAACCAATCTCTTCCGCGTGCCGGACCGTGAATTCCAGAGTCCGGCGGGCCTGAGCCTCATCTTCGGCCGGAGTGCCGAACAGCAGATAGACGTAGGTGGCTATACCCGCATCTTTCAACGCAGCCAGCACTCGGGAAACCCTTCCCAGGTCAATGCCTTTCCGCAAGGCGTCCAACACCGCCTGATCTCCGGATTCCAGCCCCAGCTTCAGCATCACGCAGCCGGATTGCCGGAGGGCGTGGCAGAAATCAGGATCAGCCAACTGCTCATCCGCACGGGCGAAACCATACCAGGGGGCTCCCGGCGGCTTGACGGCCAACTCGCGCAGGAGCGCGGGGCTCAAGGCATTGTCCAGCAGATGAATCAAGTGCGGTTTGGTGGATTCGACCAGTGCGGCCAACTGTTCCGCCACCGTTGACTTGGGCACGGGATGATAGGGGTTGCCTTCGGCCAGTTCCGGGCAGAATGAACAGCGCTGCCAGTAACAGCCCGTGGAGGCGCTGTAGGGCAGAATGAAGCCGGGTGCCAGGTAGGGCAGGTCTTTCAGGCCCGAATAGTCAGGCGGATAATGTTCTCCCTGAGCTTTTATCCCCAGACAGGAAAGAAGTTTTTCTTCGCCGGGTCCCACCGCGATTTCGTCTATCAGGGCCGAAAAATCGGCCTTCCAGCCAGAAGTCTTGACCCACGAAGTCACCAGGCCTCCGCCCACGATGATGCGCAGGCCGGGCCGGAGCCTTTTCAGATAACCGATCATGGCGAAGGCGGTCAGGGCCTGGCTGAGGAAATTGATGGAGAGCCCTGCCAGATCGGGGCGCAGGTCATCCAGCAGTGATTCCAGCCTGGGAGCGAAATAGAAGTAAAAGGGGTTTCGCTCCGGCTCTTGTGCGGCCTCCAGCAGGTCTATGCTTCTGAGCGGCGAAAGGCGCTCGTCCTGGTAGTTGGCCAGCGACACGCGGACGGATGATGGGGCGGAAACGCGGGTCAGTATGCGGTTCAGGTCGGAGACGGCTCTTTTGTAACGGTCGGCATTGAGGTAGCCTTCCGGCTGTTTGAGCAGGGCCAGGCTCTCCTCCCTGTTTTTCAGTGCCCGCGCCGTCCAGGTGTCCGCTGCTTCCAAGGGTTCCCGCAGCAGGGCCAACTGGCCTTCGAGGTTGGCGTCCAGCATGAATGAGGGCACGCCGTGGCTGCGCAGAGCCGCGTTCAGGCGAGCCAGGCCAGCCGGAGGTTCGCATGGCTTGGCGGCCGGAGGGTAAATCAACAGGACCATGATTGATCGGTGTCCCTGGAGGAGCCGGCAGGCCGGGTCTCCTTTAATTGGTGTCACCGCATGATACACGAGGCGGCATTCGACGCAAGAAATTCTTGACCATTACCGCGGCGCGGGTTGTGCCGGTTCTGTTACGGCGGTATATTCGTGGACACGTCCGTGAGGATTAAAAGGAGCTTTTCATGAAGAAACAAGCAGACCCCAGGATGCACTCAGCTGAACACATACTCAACCAGACCATGGTCAGGACCTTTGGCTGCGGCCGCGCATTCTCGGCTCACATAGAAAAAAAGAAATCCAAATGCGACTATCATTTCGGCCGGGCTTTGTCCGGGGAAGAGTTTCAGGCCCTGGAGGACAAAGTCAACGAAATCATCGTGTCCGACCTGCCGGTGACCGAGGAGTTCATCAGCCGGGAGCGGGCCGCCGCCGATTACAATCTGACCCGTCTGCCCGAGGAGGCCGGCGACGAAATCCGTATTGTCCGGGTCGGTGATTATGATGCCTGCCCCTGCATCGGTGAACACGTGCTTTCCACGGGAGAGATAGGCCGGTTCCGCCTGGTGTCGGCCAGCCAGGAAGACGGGGTGCTGCGCCTCCGCTTCAAACTGGACGCTCCCGCCGACTGACCCCTGACTGTTGCCGGACCGGGTCTGGACCTGGTTTCGGGGCTCCCTCTGAACGCTGCAACCGGCCGCCGTCATAGGCCGAGGTCCGGTTGGCGGCGGAGGCGAAGCTCCCCGCCTGCAAGAATGCACCGAAGCCGCCTCCCTCTTTCCGCCATTCCTGTTGTCTGGTGCCGTCGTCTATCACCACTTCGGCGGCTCCACCCGTCCAGTTTTTCACCGGGACCTTATTCCTTTCTTCCCGCCGCTGGTTGCTCCGGGCTTCTTAAGTTTATAAAAAATGTCTAATTTTTAGACAGTCATGCGAGGTATATCATATTTCAGAGCCGCCTTATTGCCATATTTCAATGTCTTCATCTGATAAATATAAAAGTAAAAACAAATAATTAATTCAATTTTCTATTAATTGAAAAAAATGCTTGCCACAAGCGAAAAAAAATATAAACATAGAATGACTAAATCATACAATGACTATGGACGGATGAGGGGACGCCCCATTATCTGTCCGGTGTCCGGCCCGGGTAGGCGGCTTTAAGGGAAAGGAGGGCAGTGAGAGCGTAAGTTTCTGGTTGTTATGGTCGTTTTTCTTCAATTCGTGAAAGGAGTCTCTGATGAAAGCAAAGAAGTTCCTCGTTGTAATGTTGGCAACGGCGCTGATGATGGCCTGGTTCGTCGCTCCGGCAGCGGCCGACACGACCAAGTGGAAGCTCCAGACCCTGTGGAGCGCCGGTGAACTCCCCTACAAGCTCCTGGAGCAATTCTGCAAGAAAGTCAAGGTCGCCACGAATGGCCGCCTGGAAATCACACCCTTTCCTGCAGGCGCCATAGTCCCCACTTTTGAAACTCTCGACGCAGTCAAGAACAACATTATCCAGGTTATGAACGTCTGGCCCGGCTATTTCACCGGCAAGGAAGCGGCCTTCGCCCCGCTGACGGACCTGATCTGCGCCTATGAAAAGCCTTGGGAATACGAAGCTTTCTTCCTTTATCGCGGCGGCCTGGACCTGATCAACGAACTCTACGCCCCTTACAATGCCCATTGCATCGGCGTGGTTCTCTGGGGAACAGAGTCCATGTTCATCAAATATCCTGTGATGAAGCCTGAAGATTTCAAGGGCCACAAGTTCCGTTCGCCTCAGGGTATGACGGCGGACATGCTCAAGATCCTGGGCGCCGGTGTGGTTATTCTGCCCGGCGAGGAGGCTTACTCGGCCCTTGATAAGGGCGTGGTCGACGGCGCCGACTGGTCCACTCCTTCGGTCAACCACCGCATGGGCTTCAGCCGCGTGGCCAAGTATTACATCTGGCCGGGTTTCCGTTCCATGCCCATCAGTGATTTCACCGTCAACAAGGGCGAATGGGAAAAACTGCCCGAAGACATCAAGCAGATTCTTACCAGCATGGTGCGTGAACTGAACAGCGAACAGTTGGCTCAGTGCGCCATTGATGACTATAAGGCCATTCGCGAGATGGATGCTACCGGGTCCAAGCCGCTGGTCTGGTCTCAGGAAGATATTGCGAAGCTGCGCGAACTGGTCCGCGGCACAGTCTGGAAGGAATGGTCTGAAAAGTCCCCCATGGCCAAGAAATCCATCGACGCTCAGGTGGAGTGGCTCAAGGAGATCGGCCGCTTGCAGTAGCTTTGCCCTAATGGAGTGGGAAGGCTCGCCTTTCCCACTCCAGGCTTCTGGTAGAAAGGCTTGGACTGATGAGAACTATTGTTAGATGGATCGACACGTTCAACACTTTGGCCGGGCGGTTTATCAGCTTCATCATGTTGCCGATCATGGTCATAATCTGCTTTGAAGTAGCCATGCGCTACATTTTTCACCGCCCCACCATCTGGGCCAGCGAAGCCATGACTTACGGTTGCGCCCTGCTCTACGTTATCGGCGCGGCCTGGACTCTCCTCGAAAACCGTCATGTCAAGATAGATTTCCTGTATGAAAAGTTTTCTCCCCGGAAGAAGAGAATTCTGGACTGTGTGACCTTCCCTTTTTTCGCCTTGTACATAGGCCTGCTTCTCTGGGTGGGCACGAAGTTCGCCATGGAGTCGCTGAATATCCGCGAGACCTCCGGGACTCCCTGGGACCCCCCGGTTTATCCCATCAAGATCGCCTTTGTGGTCGGCGTGGTCATGCTCGGCATGCAGGGGACCTCCAAATTCATCAAAGACCTCTACTTCGCCATTAACGGGAAAGAGCTATGAGCATCGAACTGATAACGATCCTGCTGGTCGTCGTCTTCATGTCGCTCCTGCTGCTGGGGCTGCCTCTGGCCTGGACGATGGGCGCCACCGCCTGCATCTTCACCCTGGTCCTTTTTTCGCCCAGCGTCATGTTCATGTCCATGACCAGGGTCTACCACATGATGCTCAATTACACCTTATTAGCCGTCCCATTATTCGTTTTCATGGGGTGTATTCTCGAGAAATCAGGCGTGGCCGATCAGCTTTTCCGGGCTGTTTACGTCTGGTCCGGAAATATGCGGGGCGGTCTGGCCATAGGCACCATCCTGGCCTGCATCATCATGGCCGCCATGGTCGGCATCTGCGGGGCCGAGATCGTCACCCTGGGATTGATAGCCCTCCCCCAGATGCTGGATCGGGGATATGACAAAAGGCTGGCCTTGGGCAGCATCACCTCCGGCGGCGGATTGGCGACCCTGATTCCTCCCAGCGTGGTTTTCATCGTCTACGCCATGACTGCGGGAGTGTCCGTCGGCGAACTGTTCATTGCCGGTATTATCCCCGGCCTGGTTCTGGCGGCTCTTTTCATCGGCTATATAGTAATCTCCACTCTGTTAAAACCGGAATGGGCGCCGGTTGCTCCCGAAGCGGAACGAAATGTGCCCCTCAATGTGAAAATATCCCTGTTGAAAGGCCTCATCCTGCCGTTCATCCTGGCCGTGGTCGTTTTGGGAACCATCTACACCGGAGTGGCTACGCCCACGGAAGCCGCGGGCATAGGCTGTCTGGGTGCGTTGGCCAGCGCCGCCGTGAACCGCCGTCTCAATTTCGAGAGCGTTAAGCTGGCGGGATATGAAACGCTGAAGGTCAGCGTCATGCTCACCTGGCTCTTTTTCGGAGCCCAGACCATAATCGGCGTTTACACGCTTGCGGGCGGAGCGGACTTTGTTCAGAATACCATTCGAGCCCTGCCTTTCGGCCGTTGGGGCGTCATCATCGTCATGCAGCTTATTCTTATCTTTCTGGGCATGTTCCTGGACTGGATGGGCATACTCTTGCTGACCATGCCCCTGTTCACTCCTATCGTTCAGGAAATGGGATTCAGCCTGGTCTGGTTCGGCGTTGTGTTCTGCATGAACATGCACATCTCTTATCTGACGCCGCCTTTCGGACCGTCCTGTTTCTACATGGCCAGCGTGGCTCCGGAAAATATTTCCATGACCGACGTATACAAGGCCAATCTGCCGTATCTCTGGCTGACCATAGCGGCTTTGGCCCTGGTCATGGCTTTTCCGGGACTTTCACTGTGGCTGCCATCTTTGATGGGGCACTGAGGCTCGACGTCCGCGGCGCGGGTTTGCTGTGCGCAGCCCGCAAAAATAATGGAAAGAGGTGAGTTGATAATGGTCTTTCCCGGCATCAAGAGGACGAGCGCGGCTGATGAAGTCTTCAAGACACTGCATGACTGGATCGTTATGGGCCGGTTGCAGCCCGGAGAGAAACTTGCCTCCCAGGACGAACTGGCCAAGCAGTTCGCCGTCAGCCGCAACACCCTGCGCGAAGCCACCTACAAGCTTCGGGTCATGGGGCTTCTGACCACCAAGCAGGGGGAAGGCACCTTTGTCAACATTACCAGCGCGGCCAACTATGTCAGTTCACTCTCCGACCACCTGCTGCTGAACCCTTCCACGGTGAGAGAGTTCCTGGAGGCCCGCGTCGTGGTCGAGAAGGCGACGGTGCAACTGGCCGCCATCCGGGCCACGGCCGAAGACCTGCGGCTGATGAACAGCCTGCTGGACCGTCAGATAGAGGCTTACCGGGCAAGGGACGTGGACCTGTTCAGCAAGCTGGATGCCGAATTCCACATGCGTCTGGCCTTGACCTGCCGCAACGGGGTTCTGCTGAAGTTTCTGGAAACCATCTGGGAGCTGCTGAAGAAGTTCATCGGTGAAGTTTCCCAACTGCCTGGATCAATAGAAAACGCCGTGGGTTTTCACGAAAGAATTTTCCGGTGCATCAGCAACCGCGACGTGAGTGCGGCTGAAGCCGAGATGATGAGGCATCTGTTCGATGTCGTCCACACCATCGAGAAAAACATGGATGTGGAGATCGACGCCAAATCTTTGTTTGAACCATTCAGGAAGTGAGGCGCAAGCCTTTCTTCTTCATATTTACGGAGGCCTGTCAAGAATGAGATCAACCCCTTATAACCTGGTCATGTCGGGCATGTTCAACGGCTGGAAAGGCGAAAGACCCCCGGTCGTCAACCCCACGGCCATTGTCTGCCACGGACTGATGGATGCCTGCGGCGTATCTTACCCCGAGGCGCACCTCGACCCCCAGGCCATGGCTGAGCTGGCTCTGGCCGGACACACCATCGCCGGCTTCGATTCGGTTATGCCCGAATACAGCGTGGACCAGGAGGCGGCGGCTCTGGGCTGCGATATCGACTGGGGCGACCGGGACACCATGCCGGACGCCAAGAGTTTTCCTCACGCGGATTTTTCGGATATCGAGATTCCTGCCGATTTTCTGGAAAAGCCGTCCATGCGGGTGCTGCTGGACGCTCTTGGCCTGCTGCGAAAGAAGGTCGGCGGCCAGGCCGCCATCATCGGCAAGGCCATGGGACCCTGGACTCTTTCCTACCACATGGCCGGGACGCAGAATTTCCTGCTTCAGGTGGGTATGGGCGAGACGGCCAGGGTCGAGAAGATGATGCGCCAGCTCATGCCTGCCTCCATCGCTTCGGCCAACGCCCAGTTCGCCGCCGGGGCCGACATCGTGGTCTTGGCCGACCACGCCACCGGAAACCTGGTCAGCGCCAAGCATTACCAGCAGTTGCTTCTGCCTATCCACAAGGAAATGATGGCGGAAATACACGGCCCGGTCATTCTGCACGTCTGCGGCAATTGCCAGGACCGCCTGGAACTGTTCGCCGACGCCGGATTCGATTGTTACCATTTCGAGTACCAGAACGACCCCAGGGTGGTCATGGAAAAAATCGGCCGCAGGATGTCCCTGGCCGGCTGCATCAACAACGCTCAGGTTCTGTATCAGGGCACCCCTGAAGACGTTTACAACCAGACACGGGACGTGATCGCAGCCGGTGTCAATATGATAGGGCCGGAATGCTGCATCCCCTTGGCCACTCCACTGGAGAACCTGAAGGCCATTGTCCGGGCCTGCCGGGAAGGTTATTGACAGCAGGCCGTCAGGCCGGGAGGAACTCATGGATATCAAACCTGATTTTGAGAGAGTGCGCCGGGCCGCCGGCCGCCGGGAGCCGGACAGGGTTCCGTTGTTCGAGGCTTTGATTGATTACTCCATCCAGAGCCGATTCCTGGGAAGGGAAGTGACCGGCGACGATCTGGCGTCGCAGATAGAGTTCTGGAGCCGGGCCGGTTACGACTACATCCCCTTGACTGTGGGCATGATGAAGCCCGGCAAGGTCACGGAGGAATCCCGGATTTCCAGGATCATAAGAGACGTCATGCTGGCCGATTCACCCGACCGCAACGACGAGAAATCTTGGAATCTGGAACTGACCAGCTTCATCAAGAACCGGGCGGATTTTGAAAAGTTTCCCTGGGAAGTCGCCGGTGAGCTGGATTTCAGCGACATTGTCAAGGCCGGTGAAATGCTGCCGGAAGGTATGAAGGTGGTCGCTTTGTCCGGCAAGATATTCACACTCACCTGGATGCTCATGGGATTCAACGACTTTTCCATGTCGCTGATCCTGGACGAGCAACTGGTGGCGGATGTCTTCAGGAAAGTGGCCGAGATTCAATTCAAGGGCCTGGAGCAGATTTTCGGAATGCCTCACGTCGGGGCGGTCTGGGCCGTGGACGACCTGGCTTTCGGGACCGGTCCGATGATATCGCCCAAGGCTTACCGTGATCACGTCTTTCCCTGGTACAAGGAAATGGCCAGGCTGTGCCACGAGCGCGGCCTGCTGTTCTTCCTGCATTCCGACGGCGACTTGAGCGAACTCATGGAAGATATCATCGATATAGGCGTGGACGTGCTGCAACCCATCGATCCTTCCTGCATGGACATTGTCGAAGTCAAGCGCCGTTACGGAGATCGTCTCTGCGTGGCCGGAAATGTGGCCAATGAGCTGCTGCGCAGCGGCAGCGAGGCCGAAGTTACGGCCCGGGTCAGGGAGCTTCTGGAAAAAGTCGCCCCCGGCGGAGGTTTCTGCCTGGGCTCAGGCAATTCCGTGCCGGACTGGGCCCGTTTCGAAAACTATATGGCCATGCGGGACACTGTTCTGCGTCACGGCGTTTATCCGATAAATCTGTAAACCCTGGAGGTTGAAACCTATGAGCGCAAATCTGGAAAACATAAAAGAAGCGGTGGTGGAAGGAAAACACGCCGAAATCGAAAACCTGGTCCAGGCGGCCGTGGATAGTGGGGCCGATCTGAACAGTCTGATAAATGACGCCCTGATCGCCGCCATGGATATTGTCGGCCAGAAATTCGCGGACAATGAAATATACGTGCCGGAGATGCTGGTGGCGGCCATGACCATGAAAAAGGGGCTGGCCATTATCAAGCCGCTGCTGACCGGCGGGCAGACCGAAAGCAAAGGCCGGATACTTATGGGCACGGTCAAGGGCGATCTGCACGACATCGGCAAGAACCTGGTCATCATGATGCTGGAAGGCGCGGGCTTTGAAGTGGTCGACCTGGGCGTCGACCTGACCGTGGACAAGGTTGTGGCGGAGGTGGAGAAACAGAGCCCCGCCATTCTGGGGCTGTCCGCGCTGCTGACCACCACAATGCCGGAAATGAAGAAGGTCATCGAGGCTCTGTCCGCCAAAGGGTTGCGCGAGCGGGTCAAGATCATGGTCGGCGGGGCGCCTGTCGATGCCGGGTTCGCCGCAAAAATCGGCGCCGACGGTTACGGTCAGGATGCGGCCCAGGCGGTCAGGCTGGCCAAAAACCTGGTCGGCCTCAACTAGTAATCCATATCCGGGATGGAGCCTCGAACCTGTTCGGGGAATCCATCCCAGGTCTTGGGGTAGCCCAAGTCAATATGAATGGAGCCGGAATGCTGATTATCGCCGAGCGTATAAATTCTTCGCGCAAGTCAATTTACCAGGCCATCGCCGGCCGGGACGCGGATTTCATCAGGAACGAGGCCGGAAACCAGGATCAGGCCGGTGGAGACTATATTGACGTCAACGCCGGAGCCTTTGTGGATTCGGAAGCCGAACACCTCAAGTGGCTGGTGGACACGGTCCAGGCGGTCACGGACAAGCCGCTCTGCCTGGACAGCCCCGATCCGGGAGTCATCCGGGCAGTCCTGCCTCTGGTGGACAAAACGCCGATGATCAATTCGATAACCCTGGAGCCTTCCCGTCTGGAAAGCCTGCTGCCGCTAGTCGTTGAAAGCAAGGCCAAGGTTATCGGCCTCTGCCAGTCCGAAGGGACCATGGCCGATACAGCCGACCAGAAGGTCGAACTGGCGGAGCAGTTGGTGCAAAAAGCCCTGGAAGCGGGTCTGCCTCTGGATGATCTGTATCTGGACCCGCTGGTTTACCCTTTGGGCACCAACACCCAGTCGGCCTCGGCCACATTGGAGGCCATAGCCCGGATCATGGCCAATCATCCCGGCGTTCACACAACCTGCGGATTGACCAATGTCTCCCACGGTCTGCCCAGCAGAAAGCTCATCAACAGGACATTCCTGGTAAGCGCAATAACCAGGGGACTCGATTCGGCCATTCTCGACCCGACCGACCCGCAGCTTTACGGAGCTCTCAGCGCCGCTCTGGCGGTGAACGGAAGGGACGATTTCTGCATGTGCTACATAACGGACTTTCGTGCGGGACGCCTGGGCTGAGCGAAGCACTCAATTACTGTCTGAACATATAAGGCTGAACACAGGAGCATCGGAATGCAATTCCCGAAGCTTGGCTTGATAAGGCAAATATTCGAACAAGGCGCACCAGCCGACGCCAGGGCTATGGTTCGTTCCGAGCTGGAGCGGACCGGACTTCTGGACCCGGTCAGGAAAGGCCAGCGGGTTCTGATTACGGCGGGCAGCCGTGGAATTCAGTGCATGCCCGAGGTCATGGCCTCGCTTGTCGCCGCTATCAGGGAAAAAGGAGGCGAGCCTTTCCTGCTTCCGGCCATGGGCAGTCACGGCGGCGGCGATCCTTTGGCCCAGGCCTCCATCGTCCGTCACACGGGGCTGACCGAGGAACTGCTGGGCGTGCCGATTCATGAAGAACTGGAGACCGTCCAGGTCGGGACGGTCATGGGCGGACACCCCATATACACGGATAAGGCGGTTGTTGAGGCCGACCATATCATTCTGGTCAACCGGATCAAGGAGCATACCGAATACATCGGCAGTACCGAATCCGGACTGCTGAAGATGACCGTGGTGGGGCTGGGCCGTTGGCATGGAGCCGAATCCATGCATCAGCTCGCGGTGAACATATCTTACGAGAAATCCATCCAGGCCATAGCCAAGGCCTTTTTCGACCGTCTGAACATCCTGGGCGGCGTCGCCATACTGGAAGACCACGCCAACCATCTTCACCGGCTGGAGGCCGTTCCGGCCGCCATGGTTTTCCGGCGTGAGCCGGAATTGCTGGAGGAATCCAAGCTGCACCACGCCAAGCTGCCTTTCGAACAGCTCGACGTGCTGCTGGTGGATGAAATAGGCAAGGACATTTCCGGCGCGGGCTTCGACACCAAGGTCATTGGCCGGATCATGAATATTTATGAAAAGGAATGCGAGACGCCCAGGATTACCAGGATAGTCCTGCGGGACATGTCCGACAGGTCCGAGGGCAATGCCACCGGCATAGGGCTGGCCGATTTTGTCGCCAGGCGGGCTGTGGACAAGGTCGACTTCCAGGTGACCAACACCAACTGTCTGACCGCCGTGGCTCCCGAGAAGGCCCGCATTCCCATGACGCTGCCCACGGACAGGGCGGCCCTGGATGCGGCTTTTCGCACCATAGGCCTGTGGACTCGGGAAAAAGTCAGGATGGCCTGGATTCCCAATACGTTGAATCTGGAGTGGCTGGCCGTTTCTCCTGCCCTGCTGGAAGCATCCCGTGGTCTGAATGGTCTGGAGCTCCATGATGGGCCGCTTTTCGATCTGCCTTTTGACAGTGAAGACAATCTGCCGGGCTTGAAGGCTTTTCTAAGCCGGAAAGGAGTGAAGATATGACTCACAGGGAACGAATCCTGAAGGCCGCCCGTGGCGAGATGGTCGACCATCTGCCCTACCTGCCTCGTTTTGATTTGTGGTACAACGCCAACTCCATGGCCGGCACCCTGCCGGAAAGGCACAAGGGCCGCCAACTGGACGAGATAGCCCGCGCCGAGGGCTGGCCTCTGCATAAGGTTGTCCCGGAATACCTGAAGATCAAGGACCCGGAAGACAACCTGCACCGGGCTCTGGGGCTGTACCATCTGAAGGAGCTGACCTTCAGATACATTTTCCCCAGGGACGTGGATATAGAAGTCTCCCGCGACGGCGACACCGTGCAGGTCAGGTATCACACCCCCGTCGGCACGGTAAGCACGACCACTGGCTACACCGAGGAGATGAGGCAGTCCGGTGCTTCCATCACCTGGGTCAAGGAGCACGCCATCAAGGGACCCGATGACTACCGGGTGCTGGCCTACATATTCGGCAATATGGATTTCGTGCCGGACTATGCGGAGTTCACCCGGTGGAAGGAGTCCGTGGGCGAGGACGGAGTCGCGGCGACAAATGCTCTTGGGACCATCGCCGCATCGCCCATGCACCTCATCCAGAAAGACCTGCTGGGGGCCACGGAATTCTATTTTCATTACAACGACCACCAGCGCGAGATGCGGGAACTGGCCGAGGCTCTGGATTCCTGCTACGACAAGGTTTTGCACATCATCGCCGATTCCCCGGCCGACGCCGTGGCCTGGGGGGCGAATTTTGATGACATGATTACTTACCCCGCTTATTTCGAAAAAGACATCATGCCTTGGCTGCGCAAGGCCGGGGATGTTCTCCACGAAAAAGGTAAGCTGCTCTACGGCCATTGCGACGGGGAGAATCTGGGCCTGATGGATCTGATCCGGGATTCCGGCCTGGACGTGGCCGAAGCCGTGACGCCTTATCCCATGACCAAGGTCAGGATTGAGGAATATTACCGGCACTGGCGGGGCCGGGTGGCCATTCTCGGCGGCATACCTGAGTGCCTGCTGCTGGAGGAAAGCACGACCCGCGAAGATTTCGAAGAGTATCTGGATCATTTTTTCAAGGCAGTTGCGCCGGGCGACGGCATGATCGTCGGCATCGGCGACACCACGCCCGCCCACGCGGATTTTGAACGCTTGGTGCGGATAGGTGAGCGGGTGGAGCAGGAAGGGCGCCTGCCTATGGAGGCCGGCGGTTTTCGGCCTGTTTCCGGTGAAACCCTGAAGAAGGCCGCCGGGCAGGAGGCTTGCGCCGCCATGACCGGCGAGGATTTCCGGATTATCCAGCAGGATGTCCTGACCGGGGATAACACGGCCATTAAGGAACACTGCCGCCAGATGCTGGAAAAAGGCTTCCGCGCCGCGGACATACTGAATAACGGGATGCTGGCGGCCATGGAGGTGATAGGCCTGCGTTTCAAGGACGGTTCGGTCTTCATCCCCGAGGTGCTTCTTTCGGCGCGGGCCATGAACGAGGCCCTGACCGTGCTTGAGCCTTATCTGGCCGGAGAGAAGCAGGCCAACGCCGGCAAGGTCCTGATTGGCACCGTGTTGGGCGATCTGCACGATATAGGCAAAAACATGGTGCTGACCATGCTGCGCGGCACGGGCTTCGATGTGATAGACTTGGGTATCAACGTCAAGTCCGCCGACTTCGTCAAGGCCGTGTCCGAGCATCGGCCCGATATTCTGGGGCTGTCCGCGCTGCTGACCACGACCATGCCCGAGATGAGGAAAGTCGTCGAGGGGTTGAAAGAGGCCGGGCTGCGGGACAAGGTCAAGGTCATGGTCGGCGGAGCGCCGGTCAACAGCAAGTTCGCCAATGACATAGGGGCCGACGGTTACGCCCGTGATGCGGGCGACGCGGTGTCTCTGGCCAAAAGCCTGCTGCATGGCTGAGCGTGGCCTTTCACGCCTGAACAGCCCCGGACGCGAGGTGAGCTGAACGCAGATGCGTATAGACCTTAATTATGGAAGAAACGGGACGGTTCTTGAACTGCCCGATGACTGGGACGTGACTGTTTTGCGCAAACCGCTGATGCCGGTTCTGGCTGACCCGGAGGAGGCAGTTTTATCCGCGCTGGAAAAACCGGTCGGAGGCCGTCCCCTGCGGGAGACAGCCCGGGGCTGCCGGACGGCCTGTGTGGCCATCTGCGACATCACCCGGCCTGTCCCCAACGGAGTGATACTGCCCTCCGTAGTCCGGGAGCTTCTGGCCGCCGGCCTGGCTCCGGAGAACATTACCATACTGGTGGCTACCGGGTTGCACCGGCCGAACCTGGGTGATGAACTGCGGGAGCTGATCGGCGATGAATGGGTGCTGAATACGGTCAATGTGGTCAACCATTTCGCCCGGAATGACGAAGATCATGTGGACCTGGGGACGACACGCAAGGGGCTGCCGGTCAAGATCGACCGCCGCTTCGTCCAGGCTGACCTGCGCCTGGTCGTCGGCCTGATCGAACCGCATTTCATGGCCGGGTATTCCGGCGGTAGAAAGCTGGTTCTGCCGGGAGTGGCTCACCAGGACACCATAACCATGTTCCACACCACTAGATTCCTCGAACACCCACGGGCGGCCAACTGCGTTCTCGAAGGCAATCCGCTGCACGAGGCCCAGTTGGAAGTGGTTCGCCGTTTGGGAGCAATCTGGGCGGTCAACGCCGTCATTGACGAACACAGGCGTCTGGCCCATATCAATTTCGGAGAGATCGAGGCCAGCCATGGCGCTGCGGTGGACTTCATGCGCGGCTATGCGGAGCTTCCCTGCCCGGGGCTTTTTAAGACCGTGGTGACCAGCGGCGGCGGGTACCCTCTCGACAGGACCTACTACCAGACGGTCAAGGGTATGGTCGGAGCTATGGATATTCTTGCTCCCGGCGGGAATCTGATCATCGCCGCGAAATGTTCCGAAGGCCTGGGGTCGCCCGATTATGTAGCCGCGCAACGGAAGCTGGTCAAACTGGGCGTTGAAGGGTTCATGGATACTCTCTGGTCGAAGCGGCACGCCGATGTCGACGAGTGGCAGACCGAGATGCAGCTCAAACCCATGCGGGTGGGCCGCATTCAGCTTTTCAGCGAAGGACTGTCCGCCGGGGAACATGAACTGACGGGCGTGGATAATGTCGGATCGCTGGAAGGAGCCGTGCGCCAGTCGGTATTCCGGACCGGTTCCAGGAAAGTGGCCGTAATACCGGAAGGCCCATACGTCATTCCCCGGTACAGGCCTTAACGCCGGACAGAATAAAACACCAATGGCGGCCAGATGGCCGCCATTGGTGCTAGTTAACGAAGCAGACTATTTCAGGTCAGCCACCCGGGCAATTTCGGCCTTGACGAATTCTTCCAGCTCCGGGCCGGGTTTCATCAGCCGGTCCAGGTCTTCTTCCAGGCTGGACGGGCTGATCTTGAACAACCAGCCTTCCTGGTATGGATTCTGGTTTATCAGTTCCGGTTCGTCTTCCAGTGCCTCGTTGACCTCGGCCACTTCGCCGGAGACAACCGCATAAACCCGGCCCACCCATTTGCCTGACTCGATGGAGGCGAAGGGTTTTCCCTGGGAAACCTCGGCGCCTTCCTGGTCTATGTCCACGTAGGTTATTTCGCCGGCCATCTGCTGGGTCATGTCCGTGGTGCCCATGACCACAACGTCGCCATCCACCCGGGCCCAGAAATGATTCTTGTCGTAATAAAGATCGTCAGGGAAGCTGTAGCCTTCTATCTCCATTCTTTTCCCTCCTCTTTTCAGGGCCAAGGTGTTTCGGCCGGTCTTTTTTGATTGTCGGTATCAGAATTATAACAGATTCGGTCCCCTTAATCCCCCATACTTTTGAGGAAATCCTTATCCTTGATACGATTAAGCTTGAAACCCATCTCATCCGGAGTGAAGCCCATGGCCAACCCCAGGAGCTGGGGATAGAAGAAAAGCGGCACCTTCAGCTTGACATCGTGCTTCTTGGCCACCGATTTCTGTTGTCCTTCGAACATGACATTGCAAAAAGGACAGATGACGGCCATGCCGGTCACTTCCATCCTGGTCAGCATGTCCAGCTTACGGAAGGCCATTTCCTGGGCCAGTTCTTCATTCACGCCCAGAACCCCGCCGCCGCAACAGTCCTTCAGTCCCGGATAGTCCACGGCCTCCGCCCCCAGGACCTCGATCAGACGGGAAAGACTCTTCGGCTGATCCGGCACGTCGAAGTGGTCCATGATTTCGCCGGGCTTGAGATAATGGCAGCCGTAGTGGGGCGCGAAACGGAACCCGGTCAAAGGCCTTGTCACCAGCTCCTTGATCCGGTCCAAGCCCACGTCTTCATAAAGATAGCGGGTGTAATGGCGGACCCGCACGCCTCCGGAATAGGAAAGACCTATGTCCGCCAGACGCCGGTTGACGCGGTCGGCCAGTTCCCGGTCGTGGGACAGCACGAATTCGGCTTCGGCCAGAGTGGATGAACAGGCGCTGCATATGGCCAGGATGTCGTGTCCGGCCTGCTGGGCCACGGCCAGATTGCGGGCGGTGACGACCAGGGCTTCCTCGGTGGAGAGGGATTTCAGGGGAAAGCCGCAGCAGCCGAAATCGGTCAGATCGTGCAGTTCCAAACCCAGCCCGGCGGCGGTTCTGCGCACGGCCGCTTCATAATTCAGGTTGCGGACTGGGACGGTGCAGCCCAGAAACAGTGCCCAGGTCATTGGCCGTCCTCCGCCGCTTTCAGTTTGAAAGCGTTCAGAATGGTGCGGAAATGTTCCGGTTTTTCCGTCAGTTCCGGCAGGTCGAGTTCTCGCCGCTTTTCGTTTTCAAACTCGCTGACTTCATAGAGCCGTCCGTGCTCCTTGAGTAGTTCTATCTGAGCGTTCATGCCCGGCGGGAAATGTCCGCTTTCAGTGGCCATATTTTTCAGCACAAAACAGACTTCGGTAAAGTTGACCCCCATGGGGCAGGCTTCCTGGCAGGTGTAGCAGGTGGAACAATACCAAAGCAAGGGACTCTTGAGGACTTCTTCCCGCAGACCAAGGATGACCAGCCGGATGAGTCGGCGTGGATCGAATTCTTCATTTATGGCCCCCACCGGACAACTGGCCGAACAGGCCCCGCAGGTATAGCAGCGCTTTATCTGTTCGGCGCCGTGCCGCCGGGCCACTTCATGCTTGAAAGTGGGATCGGCACGGTCAAGGTCTATTTCGGTCATTATTTCGCTCCGCCAGGCCGGTGACACCAATTTTCGAAATATCCGAATAAAATTCCAATATTGCCCGGCCCAATTCGAGCCCCATATTAGGGGCCGTGGAAAAAAAACGCAACCTTTCAGAAGAAAAACCGGCCTCCTCCAGCAAGTTTTTTACATGTCCGGTCCGGCGCCTTGCTTCCACATTGCCGCGATGGGTCCGGCAATTATCCTCGTGGCAGGCAGCCACCATGATGCCGTCGGCTCCAGCCAGACAGGCGGACAGAATCATGTCTTCTTCCAGTTTGCCGGCGCAGGGCACCGATATGAAAACCATATCCACCGGCTGGTCCGGTGTTGGAGCCGCTGCCAGGGCGGTTTCCGCCGAACGCCGGCAGCCAAAGACTATCAGGCGTGGACGCGCCGGGTCTCTGGGGCGTTCGGCGACTAAGCAGCGGATCCTTCTGCGGAGGCCGCTATCGGTAAAATCCTCCAATTGCAATGCGTTCATAGGGCATTCGGCGGCGCAGAGGCCGCATTCGACACAGGAGAGCGGAGCCGTGTATGGACGGCGCTGTTTGACCCCAAGCGCCTGGTAAGGGCAGATTCTCACGCAAGTGAGGCAGATGGTGCAGCGCTTCCGGTCCACGGACAGCCTGCCGGACTCCACGCTGACCTCGCCCAGAATCTCTTCGATTTCAGCCGCCATGGCCAGGATTTCACCCTTGAGCAATTCCGGCGAGTCGGTGCCTCGGGCCGCTCCCAGGGCCAGCACCCCACGGCGGTTGGTGCCCACCGGCAGAAAAAGCACGTTATCCGGGGCCAGGAAGCCGTCTTCGCCTCTCATCACCCCTGATTTTTCGGCACAAAGTTCCAGACTCTCCCCGGCTCTTAGGTGTTCCTCCACGACCAGCAAATCGGCGCTCAGGGAGATATTGGCCCGGGCCATGGCGTCATAGACTTTTAATTTGAGGCGGCCGTCGGGCGCGGCTTCCAGAACTGGACCGTCCGAGGAGGTCCGGAAAAAGGTCACCCCCGCTTCCCGGGCCAGCCCGTATGACCGTTCCAGGCCGGGTTCAGCCACTTTTATCTGCGGGGCCAGGATATAGACGGCCCGGTCCGGCCTCTGCGCCTCCCGGCTGGCGGCTCGGATCATGCGGGCCATATTTCCCGAACTGGTGGCTCCGCCCAGACCGGCCAGGAAGATCACCCGGCCTGTCCTGTCCGCCTGTTCTGCGGCTGATTCTTTTTCCTGTTCGGCTTCATACTCGCTCAGCCGCAGAATCCTGGTTCCGGCTCCCTGGTCCAGGAAGAGCGGCTCCCTCTCTTCCGGACCGCAGAAAACCACCGCGCCGCCTTCCACCTCCGCCGGTTCGTCCCCGTTTTCCAGCAACAGGCGGAATTTTCCGGCAAAACCCTTCAATCCGATCACGGACCGGCAGAAGGCAGTCTGAAATTCATCGGCTGTCTGAGCCGGGTCATCAGAGTCTTCTCCACCCCGGCGAACCCACAGGGTTTCGAATCTCCGGCGGGCAAGTTCCTCCAGAGTCAGCCTGGCCGCGAGGCCCTGCCCAACGACAAGGACCCGGCGAAGCGGTTCGAAGGCGATAGTCTCATTCTCTCTTGTTGATTCATCTTCGGCCAAGGCGGCCCGGACAAGGGCCAGCACGTTGGCGGCGCGGTCACCGTCCATCCAGGCCAGATATGGATGGAGAGGGACCGGAAACTGTTGCCGTCTCTCCAGGTCAGGCCAGGTCAGCGGTGTTGAACGTCCGACCGGGAATATTTGTCCGGAGGCCGGGGAGGAATCCTGCCAGGAACCGGCCAGGACGGTCGCCGCGGCTTCCGGCCAACCCGCCGCCGCCTCCACCAGCCGCGAAGGAACCAGACCCAAGGCAGTCAACTGGGGTTCGCAGAAAACCAGCGTGCGCTCGTTTCGGCCTTTCATGCTGCGCCTTTCAGATAAAAAGCTGTTTCAGCGGCCGCCGCCCGGCCGTGCGCTCTGGCCTCGGCCGCGTCCATGGGGCCTGCCGCTGCACCGGCGATGAATACTCCGCTTTGTTTGGAGAGCAGAAAGCCGTCCTCGTCCGTTTCCAGGTTTAGGGCCGAAGCCAGACCGCTGTCCGGCGGCCCAAGTCCTATGGACAGCACCACCAGGTCGAAAGAACGGGAAGACTTGCGGCCGGTGGCTTCATCCAGAAAAGGCACCGCCAGGCTGCCGTCATCAGCGCCCGTTATTTCTCCAGGAACCCCGTGCAGCAGCTCTATCTCGGCCCCGATTTCCTCGATGTTCCGGGAAAAATTGCGGCCGAAGTTCTGTATGTCCATATAAAAAAAGGCGATGCCGGTATCAGGCCAACGGTATTTCACGGCATGGGCCATGCGCAGAGCATAACCGCAACAGACACGGGAACAATACTCCCGGCCTATGGAAGGATCCCGTGAGCCTACGCACTGCACAAAGGCCACTCTTTGCGGCCTGACTCCGTTCGAAGGGCGGGTGAGGGCGGCTGTCGAACGCAGTTGCCGGTCCGCATCCAGGGCCGTCACGACATCCGGCAAACGTCCGTAGCCATAGCGCGGTTTTTTTTCAGCCTCAAACGGAGTGAAACCGGCGGCTACTATCAAGGCCTTGGCTTTGACTTCGCGTTCCACCCCGGTGGCGGCAAAATCAATGGCTCCGACCGGGCAGGCGTCGGCGCAGGCCTGACAGTCCCGACCCTGAAGGTGAAGGCAGTCCGCTGCTGATATGTTGAACCCCGGTCCGACGGCAGGCGTCGGCGAAAGCCGGAGAGCCTTGCCGGGCTCCGGGCAGGCCTGATGGCAGAGGCCGCAATCCACGCATTTGTCCGTATTCAGGTAAACCGGGGCCGAAGACAGGCTCAGGCGATAACCGTCGTTTTCCTGCTCCACCTCCGAGACCGTGGTCTGCACCAGAAGCCGGTAATGAGGGCTCAGGGCCAGCGCGGCCACGCTTTCCTCCAGCAGACAGGCGTTGCACCTGGCGCAGTTCTTCGTGGCCTTGCAGGAAAGCCGAGCCGTATGGCCTCCCGGAAAGAGCCCCTTTTCCAGCAGCAGACAGGAAACGCCTTTTTTCAATAGCTCGGCGGCGGCGGTCAGCCCGGCGATACCTGCTCCGATAATTACAACGTCAACGTTCATCTGGCCTCTTGTCAAAAGCGGTTCGCTCTGAAAGGGAGAAGTTTCACTATGCCGGTATCCCTGGCGACGGCTGTTCCGTCCGGCCATATCCTGAATTCCGGCCGAAGCGCCGGGAAAAAAGAACGCGGCAGGCGGTCAATTCCGGGCGCAAGCTGATCGGCGGCCTGATATTAGTGATTATAATGTGGCTATATTATAGTCAGATTACCGGTAGAGATTAACAATGTCAAGGCCCAAATAAACTGGCGGAAATAGGTTAAACTCGCACCGCTATTGAAAAGCGCGGGCAAAAGTGTCAGATTGGGTCATTACGCTGAGAGGAGTCAAGGCCGGGAGGGGATGACCTGCGGCCTGTTTGTCCAAGCATGAGTGAACAAGAATTTCCGACAAAAGACCTGCCCTTCATCACCGCCGGCCTGCCCGGTATTTCCGGTCAGATAAAGGCCGAACCCGGCCACTTCGTGGTGGAGGAACTGCCTGTTTATGAACCTTCCGGGCAGGGCGACCATATTTTCGTCCATTTCACCAGAGAAGGCTGGACCACGCGGGCTATACTCCAGAGCCTGGCCGACACCTTCAGTCTGCGCGACGTGGATCTGGGCTGCGCCGGGCAGAAAGACAAACAGGCCCGGGTGACCCAGACCGTCAGCCTTATGCTGCCGGTGGTGCCGGAAGAGGAAGTGGCCAAACGCATTGAGGATTCCCTGCCTGTCAAGGTGCACTGGGCCAGAAGACACAATAAAAAACTTAAAACCGGCCATCTGCTCGGCAACCGGTTCACCATTATTTTCCAGACCGGGGAGGAGGATGCTCTGGCGAGAGCCAGGGAAACCGCCTTGGCGCTGCATGAACGGGGACTGCCCAATTATTACGGCCGTCAGCGCTTCGGCATGAAGGGCGACAACGCCGAGCGCGGCCGGGATATTCTGCTCAAGGGAGGGGGAGGGAACCGTTGGCTGACCCGGTTCCTGCTGTCAGCTTACCAGTCCCAGCTTTTCAACCTGTGGTTGTCCGAACGTATCGGACGCGGCTGGTTCGATCAGATTCTGACCGGGGATGTGGCCAAGAAGACAGCTACCGGCGGTATTTTTGACGTGGAAGACGCGGATATCGAGCGTCCCCGTTTCACTGCGGGAGAAATTACCTATACCGGGCCCATTTATGGCGCGCAGATGAGGTGGGCCGGAGGCGAGCCCGGTGATCTGGAACGTTCGGTCATGGAGCAGGCGGGCCTGACCGAGGCAAACCTTCGCCGGGCCAGACTGGACGGCAGCCGCCGGACCGCCCGTCTGATAATAGAAGGGCTTTCCGTCGAACCCCACCCTCTGGGCCTGGCCTTTACCTTCTGCCTGCCCAAAGGATCCTACGCGACCACTGTTCTGAGGGAATTCACCAAGGACGAAGAGCCTATCCTGTCGGATGAAGAATAGGCTTCCGGGCAAAGTGGCGGGACGCCTCAGATTATGGCGTCCCGCACCAGCTCCAGAGCTCTTTGCAGCCCCATGGTCGGCATGGCGTTGCTGCCCCGCGCCGCCCGGATGACCCAGCGGCCCTCGTCTTCCATTATCTCTATCCAGATATTCTGGATAAGACGGTCTTCGGCCACCATGGCCAGCACCAGAGCCTTGCGGCGGACGGGATCGTAAACATAGTCCTCGAAGTCAACCGTTATCGGGCCGCGCTGGCCCGTCGGCTTGAATTCTTCGGGATTGAAACCGGGCACTTTATAAGTAAACAAGACCGTCTCCTCCGGGAGCGGAATCTCCACGTTCTCTTCTTTTAATAGTTTGATTTCAAAAAAGGTTTTCTGGCCGTCTTCCTGCCATTTCCGTTCATACTTGGTCTGAAAACGGGCCGGAATGAATTCGGATTCGGCGCGGAATCCCGAGCCTGGCACCTGCTCCAGCACCCATTGGAAAAGAGGCTCAAAGTCCGTGACTATCTGCATCTCTCCGCCGTCCCGGAGACGGCTGGCGGCCAGCCGCAGGAATTGCGTCGAAAAAAGCCGCCGCCGGGCGTGCCTCTCCTTGGGCCAGGGTACCGGAAAAAGGGAATAGATACGGCTGATTGATTTCGGCCGGAAGAGGCGGCTCAAGACGACCTGGGCGTCGCATTTGGTCACGGCTATGTTGCTCAGGTTCTGTTGCGCGGTCCGGCGCAGGGCTCTTCTAACGGAAGCCCAGGTCAGTTCAATTCCGAGAAAATTGCGGTCAGGGTTATCGGCGGCGTTGCGGACCAGAAATTCTCCGTTGCCGAATCCGATTTCCAACTCCATGGGCGCGGAGCGTCCGAAAAAAACGTCCCAGTCCGTCGGCCTTTCCGCCGCGAAATAGGGCAGATAGGGAGAAAGATTCAGATAGCCGCCCTTGACCCGAGGCACGGTCCCGAAGCCCGAAACCTGGGGCTGTTCTATGATCGGATGATGTGTGGATTGATTCATGATGGTGAGATTATTTCCATTGAAAAGCAGCTATGTCAGCCTGCTTTGTTATTTTTCCTGCGATTGGTCATGCCGGACGTCCGCCGATGAGCATTATCGGCATGACTTGCGTCCATTCTCGGCATTTCAGGAGTTTTTTCATTTTTCGACAGGCTTGGTGGGGAATATTTGCTGGAACAGGGCGTCGGCCTGGTCGTTGCCCTGAGCGTGAAATTCGCGGAAAAGGTCAAGCAGCTTTCTGGCTTCCGGCGTCAAGGCGGCTCCACGCTGTTTGCCGCCGCCGGGATAGGTGTCCACCAGTTTCATGCCCAGCCGTTCTTCCGCTGTCTTTATTTTTCCCCAGACGGCCCGGTAAGACATCTTCAGTTCCTGGGCCGCGGCCTGAATTGATCCAAGTTCTTCTATTTTTTCCAGAATAATCTGGCGGCCTCCGCCAAAAACCGGGCGGCCGTCTTCGTCAACCAGCCAGAATTTACTTTTGACGCTCAGTTTCATGATACTCCGTCAACGACCGCCGGTCCAGAATCCGTGCGGATCAAAACGCCGGATCAATCCCAACTCTTCAAGGGTGGGCAGGGGCGTGACCTCAAGATTCGGCGATATTTCCAGTTCCCAGGATGTTTCCCGGCGTATGTCTTCAAGGTCGACCTCCGGGTGAATCCGGTCCAGAACCGCCTTGCGGGTGGCCGGATCAAAACGGAAGACGCCCAGGGTGGTGATTATGGCCGCCGGGCCGCCACCGGAAAGCCCCATGGACTCCCGCCAGCCCGGCCCCGAGCCGTAGCCCGGCGAAGTAACGTACTGCACCCGCTGGACGAAACGCCTCCGCTGGTGGGACATTATTATCATCAGGCGGCCTGCCAGTGAAGCAATATCAGCCCCGCCGCCGCTGCCCGGAAGCCTGGTCCCTCCGGACATGGTCGTATTCAGGTTGCCGTGGACATCGACCTCGGCCCCGCCGATGAAACCCAGCGACACCCGCCCCTGCTGCAGGTACCCCATGACTTCCCGCAATGAGGTGCAGGCTATGGCGCCGCTGATGTTGGGCGGGTCGCCCATGGTCACTATGGGCGCGGGACTGGGGGCGTCCCTCATGATTCCGTTTTCAAAAAGGCCTACCGCGTCCGGTGCGTGAGTAGCCTTGGCCAGGAAAAAGGCCAGAAGCGGCAGACGCATGCCCACGAACACGACATCGGTGTTCCTGATTTCCCTGGCGGCCATGCAGACCATTATCTCCGCCGGTTTGACGATCATGGCCGCCCCCTAGAAACCATAGTCCACCGGCGCGGCCGGCCTGGAGTGCTTCATTTGCAGACCTTCCAGACGTTCACGGCCTATTTTTTTCAGATATGCCTGCCGGTGCGGGACGCCGAAGACCCACTCGGCAAACCAGGCCGAAGCATCTTCGGCCTCCCTGGTGGCCCTGGCGTATTCCAGATAAAAATCGTCGTCATGGCCGTAGAAGCCTTGCACAGGCGAAGGATGCGCCCCCCAGGGCTCCTCGACCACGGCCGCCACCTTGAAGCCCGGCACCAGGGTGCGGTTCGGGTCCGAACGGATGATCTCCCTTTCCACAACCTCTTCAACCACCACCATAACCTGACGGCTGGCCTTGACCGCTTCCTGGGTTACCCCCATGCCTCCCCACAGATGGGCATTGCCCGCTTCGTCGGCCCTTTGGGCATGAATGATGGCCAGGTCCGGAGTCAAGGCCTGCACGGCCAGATGCTTCTGTCCGGTAAACGGGCAATCCACTGGTTTGATGTTGGGGTTGCGGGCCAGTATATCCGTCCCGAAAAGAGAACGCATTACGCCGAAACTCAGACCCATGGCCCCGGCCTCCAGAGCCGTGGCCACGGAGAGGTTGGAATGGTCTTCAACCTCCAGGGGAACAGGCCGGCCTTCCTCCACCGCCCGGCGGAAATTGTAACCGGAACCGGTGCTTACGTTGCCGACCCAGGCGGCGATGACCCGCTTGACCACACCGCCCCCGATCATCATGTCAAAGAGCATGTCCGAAATCGGCCCTATCAGGGTCAGGTCACGGATTTGCTGCCTGATGATTTCATGACCGGCCGCGAAAGGAATGGCCGCTTCGAGGCCTGTCCCCATGACCAGGGCCGAGCCGGGTCTGACCAGGCGGCGCACTGCTTCCGTCATGGACATGACCTTGGATTTGCTGGACATAAATTCCCTCTTCGACCGGTAGCCAACCTTGATTCTTCTGTTACTACGCCATGTTGCAAATGTAAAGCATAAAGCGGCCCGAATCGGCGGGAGCACTTTGATTAAGCTCCATAGCTATAGTGTAGCTGTTTTTTCTTGACAATAATACGGCCCCCGCATAATTATTCAGGTTATCACTCCTCAAAATAAAATAGACCGCAAAAGGAGCTCGGCATGGAAGACGTGGTTATTGTCAGCGGAGTTCGTACACCAGTTGGCCGTTTCGGAGGCACACTGAAGGAAGTCAGCGACGGCGATCTTGGCGCTCTGGTCATCAGGGAGTCCATCAGGCGGGCCGGTATCGAACCGGCCGCCGTGGATGAAGTCATCATGGCCTATGGATACCGGACCGGCGAACTTCCCATCAACGCCGCCCGCGTCATGGCCGTCCGGGGCGGCCTGCCCATCGAGAGCCCCCAGTTCACCATATCCAAGGCCTGTGGAGGAAGCATCCGGACCGTGACCTTGGGCGCTCAGATCATCAAGGCCGGGGATGCCGATATCGTCTGCGCCGGAGGCGTGGAAACGATGAGCCAGGCGGCCTACCTGCTCAAGCAGGCCCGGTGGGGATACCGGCTCGGTCACGGTCAGCTCCAGGATCAGCTTATTCTTTTCGACCCCCTGTCCGGCGACACCATGGGGGAAACCGCCGAGAACGTGGCCGAAAAATACCAGATCAACAGAGAAGACCAGGATGATTTCGGCCTGAGAAGTCAGGAACTGGCGGCCAAGGCTATAGCCGAAGGCAGGTTCAAGGAACAGATCATCCCTGTGGAGATACCCCAACGCAAAGAGCCTCCGGTTGTTTTTGACACCGACGAGCATCCCCGCCAGACTACCCGGGACAAGCTGGCCGCCCTCAAACCGGCCTTCCGTTCCGGCGGCACCGTCACGGCCGGAAACTCCTCCGGTATGAACGACGGCGCTTCCGCCCTTGTGGTCATGAGCGCACGCAAGGCGGCGGAACTGGGTCTCGAACCTCTGGCCCGCATAGTCTCCTACGCTTCGGCCGGGGTCGAACCGTCGTTGATGGGTATAGGACCCATCCCGGCTACCCGCAAGGCTCTGGACAAGGCGGGTTTTACCATCGACCAGATGGACCTTGTCGAACTCAACGAAGCCTTCGCCTCCCAGTCGCTGGCCTGCATCAGGGAACTGGGGCTGGACCTTGAGAAGACCAACGTCAACGGCGGAGCCATTGCCCTGGGGCATCCCGTCTCGGCCTCCGGCGGGGTCATCCTGATCAAGCTTCTGTATGAAATGAAAGACCGGAATCTGAAATACGGGCTGGCCACGATGTGCATCGGCGGAGGGCAGGGGATAGCCATAATCGTCGAAAGATAATCCGGCATTGGAGGCGGACCAGGGACGATGATGCATTTGGCGGCACAGGGCGACATCATCCGGGATGAAGTCCGGCGCCTGGTCGGACTCCGGGTGGCCCCCCATGCTGCCGCAGTGGACCGGGAAGAGAGGTTTCCCCGGGAGAGCTATGAAGCTTTTTGTGAGGCCGGTCTGCTGAAGCTGGCTCTGCCCTGCAACTCGGGCGGGTTCGGAGTGGACCCCGCAGCCTCTCCATGGTCATGCAGGAGCCGAAGGGGTCAGCGGCGCAAAACCGTTGGAGAGGATGATGCGCGACGCCAAGGCCATACAGATATTCGACGGTTCCAATCAGATCCAACGCATGATCGTGGCCGGGAACATCCTGGTCTAAACTTGTCGTCAACAGTCAGGAGTAATGACCATGGAATTTGGATTATCCGAAGACCTTCAGATGCTTCGTGAGATGACGCGTGATTTTGCCCGGAACGAGATAGCACCTTTTGCCGACAAATGGGACGAGGAGCATCATTTTCCGCACGATGTGGTCAAAAAGATGGGCGAGCTGGGCATGTTCGGGACGGTGATCCCGGAGAGTTACGGCGGCAATGAGATGGGCTGGCTGGCAGCCATCATCATCACCGAGGAGATTGCTCGGGCTTCGAGTTCCCTGCGTGTTCAGGTGAACATGCTGGAACTGGGCTGCGCTTTCACCATACTGCGTTACGGCGGGGAGGAGTTGAAGAAGAAATACATCCCACGCCTGGTTTCGGGGGAATGGCTGGGCGGCTTCGGGATCACCGAGCCCAACGCCGGTTCGGACGTGATGGCTCTGAAATCGACGGCCGAGGACCATGGCGACCACTGGCTGCTGAACGGGTCCAAGACCTGGATATCGAACGCCTCGATAGCGGACGTTCTGGTTTATTACGCCTATACAGACCGTGCGGCCAAGGGGCGGGGCCTTTCGGCTTTCGTGATTGAGCCGAAGAACTATGAAGGCGTTTCGGTGACCAATCTGGACAAGATGGGTTCTCGTTCGTCGCCGACGGGCGAAATCTACCTTGAGAACGTGCGGGTGCCCAAGGAGAACATCCTGGGCCAGCCGGGCGACGGGGCCAAGATAGTCTTCGGTTCGCTGAACCAGACCCGCCTTTCTGCGGCGGCGGGCGGTGTGGGCCTGGCTCAGGCCTGCCTGGACGCGGTGACTTCTTACTGTACGGAGCGGGAACAGTTCGGTCAGCAGATCGGCCAGTTCCAGATGAATCAGGATCTGGTAGCCCAGATGTGCATCGAGATCGAGGCCGCCCGCCTGCTGGTCTACAAGGCGGCCTGGCAGAAGGACCAGGGCGAACTAGGCAACACCCTGGAAGTGGCCCAGGCCAAGTGGAAGTCCGGGGAAGTTGCGGTGATGTGCGCGAACTACGCCATGCGCATCCTCGGGGCCTACGGCTATTCGACGGAGTATCCTGTGGCCCGCTACTATCGGGACGCCCCGACGTATTTCATGGTGGAAGGTTCGTCGAACGTCTGCAAGATGATCACGGCCCAGGATCAGCTCGGTTATCGCAAGGCCAATCGTTAGGAACTCGAACAGGGAAGGAAAGGCCTGAGATCATGAAGCCTTATTGGAGAAAGATGAACCCTTTGGGCAAGGCTCTCAAGGAGAACGTGCTCAAGCGCATGGAGGAGAACCGCCGTCAGATAGAGGCGGTGGAGGCTGATCTGGCGGCGGAGGTTGAGAAGGTCAGGCAGGCCGGTCTGCCGCCGGAGGTTATCCGCAAGCGGGGTCAGATGACGGTCTGGGACCGGATCGATTATCTGGTTGACGAGGGGACGTGGCGTCCTTTGCATACGCTTTTCAACCCGAAGGAGAACGAGGAAGGGACGACGGGGGTGATCGACGGCCTGGCGCGTATTTCGGGGCGGTGGGCTGTGGTGATCGGCTTTGACAACAAGGTCTTGGCCGGGGCCTGGATACCGGGCCAGTCCGAGAACATCCTGCGGGTGACGGACATGGCCAAGCGGCTGCATGTGCCTCTGGTCTGGCTGGTCAACTGCAGCGGGGTGAAGCTGACGCAGCAGGAGGAGGTCTATCCGGACCGCCGAGGCAGCGGGACGACATTTTTCCGTCACGCCGAGTTGGAGAAGCTGGGGGTGCCGGTTCTGGCTGGCATCTACGGGACGAATCCGGCGGGCGGCGGTTACCAGGGCATCAGCCCGACTCTGCTTATCGCGCACAAGGACTGCAACATCGCGGTGGGCGGCGGGGGCATCGTGGGCGGTATGAGCCCGAAGGGTTATTTCGACCTTGAGGGTGCGGAGCAGTTGATCGAGGCGACGCGGCACTTCAAGGAGGAGCCTCCGGGGAGCGTGCGCATCCACCACGAGGCGACGGGCTTCTTCCGTGAGGTCTACGAAGAGGAGACCGGGGTTCTGGACGCTCTGAAGAAGTGGATGGGGGACATGCCGGCGTACAATCCGGATTTCTTCCGGGTGGACGAGCCGAAGGATCCTCTCTATCCTGTGGAAGACCTGAACTCGATCATGGCCTTCAACCAGAAGATGGTCTACGACTTCGACAACCTGCTGGCGCGTCTGGTTGACGGGAGCGAGCACCTGGAGTTCCGTCCGGACTACGGCCCGGAAGTCTACTGCGGTCTGGCCAAGATAGACGGTTTGCCGGTGGGTGTGCTGGGCAACCGCCAAGGCTTTCTGCCCAAGGACTATCCCGGTTATGCTCACGGGGCCTATCAGGGCATCGGCGGGAAGCTTTATCGTGAGGGGCTTATCAAGCTGAACGAGTTCGCGACTCTCTGCGGGCGCGACCGCCTGCCCATGATCTGGCTGCAGGACACTTCGGGAATCGACGTGGGCGACACGGCGGAGAAGGCTGAACTGCTGGGTCTGGGCCAGTCGCTGATCTATTCCATCGAACAGACCGACGTGCCTCTGATGCTGGTGGTTCTGCGCAAGGGCACGGCGGCGGCCCATTACGTGATGGGCGGCCCGAACGCGAACAACAACAACGTTTTCACCCTGGGCACTCCGACCACGGAGATTTATGTCATGCACGGCGAGACTGCGGCGGCGGCGACCTATTCGCGGCGTCTGGTCAAGGAGAAGGACGCTGGGCGTCCGTTGGAACCGGTCATCGAGAAGATGAACGAGCTGGTCAAGCTGTACTACGACCGGTCCCGTCCGGCCTTCTGCGCCAGGCGGGGTTTTGTGGATGAAGTGGTGCCTTACGGAGAACTGCGGCGTTATATGCAGGCCTTTGTCGGGGCTTCATACCAGAACCCTACTTCCATCTGCCCCCACCACCAGCAGATGCTGCCCAGAATTATAAAAGGTTGATGGCCGGGACAAACGCCCCAGCATTTCTGGTAGAAAAAAGAAACCCCGCCCGGCATTTTCAGCCGGGCGGGGTCTTTGTTTTAAGGCGGCCCTGACGGGTACGCCCGGTTATTTTCCGGTCAGTGAGCGTTCGACCAGCAGGGCCAGGTCGATGACCTTGACTTCCTCCTGAAGCTCCTTCTCCTTGACTGTTTCGTCAAACATGGTGGCGCAGTAAGGACAGGCCGTAATGAGGGTCTTGGCACCGGTCTTGAGCAGTTCCTCGCATCTTACCCGGTTGACCCGCTGTTCCATATCCTCTTCCATCCACATGCGGCCGCCGCCAGCGCCGCAGCAGAAACTGGTCCGCTCGTGTCTTTCGGCTTCCAGCAGATTCAGACCCGGAATGGCTTTGGCCGTCTCCCTGGGCGCCTGGTAGACTTCGTTGTAACGTCCCAGATAGCAGGAGTCGTGGTAAACGGCTGAACCCGGCCGGTCGAAGGCGGCTTCGGGCTTGATCCTGCCCTGGCGGATAAGATCCTGGATGAACTGGCTGTGGTGGACCACTTCATAACGGCCTTCGAACTGGGGATATTCGTTCTTCAGGGTGTTGAAGCAGTGGGGGCAAGCCGTCACTATCTTTTTCACACCCAGTTCGTTCCAGGTTTCGACATTGGCCTGCATCATGGCCTGGGCCAGATATTCGTTGCCCAGACGGCGGGCGGTCTCGCCGCAGCACTGCTCGTCCGCGCCCAGACAGGCGAAATTTACTCCGGCGGCTTTCATGATCGTGACCATGGCCGACGAAACCTTTTTGTTCATCTCGTCAAAGGAACCGGCGCAGCCGACATAGAAAAGATATTCGAAATCGGGATTTTCGGCCGGAGTAGGCACTTCAAGGTCGGCGAACCATTCGCCGCGTTTGCTGAAACCGATGCCCCAGGGGTTGGAATTGTTTTCCCAATTCTTGAAGACTGTGACCAGCTCCTTGGGCATGCTGCCTTCAAGCTGCACCAGACCGCGCCGCAGATCCACGATGTTGTCGACATGCTCGATCATCACCGGGCACATTTCGGCGCAATTGCGGCAGGTGGTGCAGGACCAGATTATTTCCTCGGTCAGGACGTCGCCGATCAAGGCTCCGGACTCCCACTTTTCGAGTTGCTCGGCGGCCTGTTCCGGCTGTTTTTTGAGCTTGAGCTTGGCGGCTTCGCACATCAAATCGGTCTTGGCCTTCAGGTGATCGCGCTCGGCCATGATCAGTTTTTTCGGGGACAAGGGTTTGCCCGTCACGTTGGCGGGGCAGTTGACCTGGCAACGGCCGCATTCGGTGCAGGTGTACATGTCCCAGGCCCGTTTCCAGGGGAAAGACTGCAATTCGGTGACGCCGAAAATGCAGTTTTCGTCCTCCAGATTCTGCGGGGCCAACTCGCCTTTTGCCCTGAGTGAAGCGAAGAAGACGGCGGGCAGGGAGGTGATGACGTGAAAGTGTTTCCCGTAGGGCAGGTAGTTCAGGAAGGCCAACACCAGGATGACGTGTCCCCAATGTCCGAGGACGTTCAGGAATCTGACCGCCCCGGAACCGGCGGCCACACCCAGGCCGGAGAGAATACCCATACCTAGCACGCCCATGAAGCCGGCCGACTTCTCCGGACTCTCGGGATGTATAATATAAAAAGACCCGCCGTAGACGACGTCGAGGATCATCATGGTGAATATCCACAGCAGGATCAGGTTGGCTTCCCAGGAGATGGTCATCCTTTCAGGCTTGAAGACGATGCGCCTGAAGAGGGCTATGCCGCAGCCGACCATGACCAGCAGCACAAAAAGGTCTTTCAGGAAGGTGTAGGCCAGTCCGACACAGGTGTCGCCCAGGCCGGGCAGACTCCATTCGGGGCTGAAGGCCCGGCCGACCAGATGAATGGTGTTGAGGCTGACGACCAGGAAGCCCCAGAATATCAGGACGTGAGCCAGGCCGTGGGTGAATTCGAAACTGTGAAAAAAACGTCTCTGACCGACAGCGTACTTGAACATGCGGCTCAACCGGACGCCGGGCCTGTCCCAGCGGACCTCGGGCTGCATGACCAACAACGGCAAAAGCCTGCGCTGCATAGACCAGAAAAAACCAGCCAGGGCGACAATCACCAGCAAACTCATCAAAACAGGTTCCATCTGCATCCACTCCACTTTTTCGGCGTAAAAGCGCCTCAATTTTTGAAAGATTTTCAAATTTCACGAATATCAACCATCCGCAGGCCCCCCCGGCTGGCACCCGCGGCGTGCTTTATCCGCACCCCGTGCGAAAGACATCTCGCAAATCCGGCTCAAACAAAGCGACAAACGGTATCGGTCTGCACCGTCTGTCCGTCCCCGGCTGTCCGCCTCGTTCCCTCGGAAGCGGTTTCTGAATGAATCAAACGCCGCTGAAGGTATGCGTCACAGCCGGATAGTCATTCGCTGCAAGTGTTGAAGTTCGTGCTCCTGTTCCCGCCTGTAACCCTTGTTTGTTCTATGTCGGCTCACGTCGATAATGAACCTCGGCCGCGTAAAGGCTGCGGCCGTCTTTGCAGGCTCCTTGCGGGAAAGTGGGAAATCTACCATGGCTTTGTGATGATGTAAATATTTGTTCACATTTGTCTGCAAAAAAGGCGTGTTGGAGTTCACCCCCCCGCCGGGAGATGGCTGGCTAGGGTCTTCGGTAATATTGCGGAACTGTCTCGCGGGTTGGGTCTTCAGGTATGCAGAGTTAAAAAAAATACCCCTGCCGGGCCGGACCCGGCTGAACAGGGGTATTCATCTAACGGTCTGGGCTCGGCCCTTCTCCGGGCTTCGCCTCAGGTCAATGGGCGTCTGAGCAGTATCCGGCTGTCCGCCACCACGCAGCCTTCGCCTTCCGGATAGACTATAAGGGGGTTGATGTCCAGTTCGGCTATTTCGGGGTGATCGCTGACCATCTGGGAAAGGCGCAGGATACAGTCCTTGATGGCCTCTATGTCCGAAGGCGGGTTACCCCGCATCCCCTGGAGCACTCTGTAGGCCTTGATTGATTCGATCATTATTTCCGCGCTGATCTCCCACATGGGTGCCAGCCTGAAGGTGACATCCTTGAGGGCCTCGACAAATGTTCCGCCCAGGCCGAACATGCAGATAGGCCCGAATTTGGGGTCACGCGACGCCCCCAGAATAACTTCGATACCCGGCTTGGACATTTTTTCCATCAGGACGCCCTTGATGTGGGCCTTGGGATTGTATTTTCTGGCGTTGGCGATTATCTCGTCATAGGCCTGACGGGCCTGGTCCAGGCTCTCAATTTTCAGCTTCACCCCGCCCGCATCGAATTTGTGGATGATATCAGGCGAGATTATCTTCATCACCACGGGAAAACCGACCGAGTCGGCGGCCTCCCCGATTTCTTCCGGCTGAGTGACCAGGCGCTGAGGCAGGATGGGAAAACCATAGCTCTGCAATAGCTCGTTGGCCTCATGCTCCGGGGAGTAATGCTCGTCCGCGTCCTTGAGACGGCGTTCGATGATGTCAATGACCGCGTCCCGGTTGGCCGCCACCCGCCGGACCTTGCGCCTTTCCAGTCTGAGCAGGTCGCCGAAGCGCAGCATGGCCGACATAGCTCTCACCGAAGCCTCGGGAAAGACGTAGTTGGGGATATTGTGGGCCTCCAGAAAACGCACGCCTTCCGACACATCGACAATGCCCATGAATGAGCAGAGGACCGGCTTGTCAATGCCCTTGATGACCCTGGGGACGAGTTCAGCCGTCTCCAAGGGGTCGGTCATGGCCTGAGGGCTCAGAATAACGATGGCTCCGTCAACATTCTGGTCCAGAAGCACCTGCCGGATGGCCGCCTCATACCTCTCCGGCGGGGCGTCTCCAATTATATCCACCGGGTTGTTGATATTGGCCGTGGGCGGCAGATGCTTGCGCAGTTCGTCCTTGGTTTCTTCCGCCAAGGTGGCCAGAGTCAGGTTGTACCTGACCGCCGCGTCCGTGGCCATGATTCCCGGGCCGCCGGCGTTGGTGACTATGGCTATTTTGTTGCCCTTGGGAATAGGCTGCCGGGAGAAGCCGATGGCGTAGTGAAACAGCTCGGTGATGCCTTCCACCCGCTGAATGCCGCTCTGCATGAAGATGGCGTCGTAAGCCGAATCGGAACCGGCCAGCGAACCCGTGTGGCTGGCCGCGGCCTTGGCTCCCTCGGCCGAACGGCCGGATTTCAGCGCCAGCATGGGTTTGCGCGCCCCCCAGGTTATTTCCCTGGCCGCATCTATGAATTCCCGGCCGTTGGAGATGTCTTCCAGATACATCAGAATGACGTCTGTTTCCGGATCGTCCTTGAGATATCTGAGCAGGTCTATTTCGTTGACATCGGCCTTGTTGCCGAAACTGATGAACTTGGAAAAGCCTATATTCCGGCCGTCAGCGTAATCCAGGACCGCCGTGCACAGGGCTCCGGATTGTGAGATGAAGGCGATGTTGCCCGGTCTGGGCATCTTGGTGGCGAAGCTGGCGTTCAGGCTGGTCGCCGCGCTGGTGTTGATGATGCCCAGGCAGTTGGGGCCAATCATGGAGATATTATGGCTGTCCACCGTCTGTTTGAGCTGTCTCTCCAACTCCACCCCGCGCCCTCCGACTTCCTTGAAACCGGCGGTGATGATGACCACGCCCTTGATGCCCTTTTCCGCGGCCTCCTCGACAATCGAATGAACCATCTCCGCCGGAACGATAAGGACCGCCAGGTCGACTTCGTCCGGGATATCCTTCAGTGCCGGATAAGCCCTGACACTCTGGATGGAGCGGGCTTTGGGGTTGACCGGATACAGAACTCCCTTGTACCCGCCTCTGAGGATGTTGTGGAATACGGCCAGGCCGACGCTGTTGGGCCTGTTGGTCGCGCCCACGACGGCTACTGATTTCGGGTCCATGATGGCCTTGATATGATCAGGCATTTCACCTCTCCCGGCAGTCTGAATTGTTATAAATTGTAAGCCTTGGCGGAACCGGCGATAACGGGATGAATGAATTGCAGATAAAGCGAATCAGCGATGAAGTTTCTTGCGCTGTTCCTCTAGTTGTTCCCTCTTCTTGATGGCGCCCTGCTGCTTGGCCTCCTTTACGGCCTCCTCGATTTCGGGCAGCAGGCCCGCATCCGCGCCGGTGGCCGCCTCGCGGGCTTTGCCAAGATGGAACATGGCCTTGTCAGGTTTCTCCTGAGTGTTGAAATAGCGTCCGGTATGCAGATGGGCCAGGGCCATTTTCCCTTCCTGACCGTATATCATGCCCAATCCGTACAGGGCTTCGGGATTGTCCGGTTCCTGGGCCAGGACCCGCTTATACAGGTCGCGGGCCTGTTCGGCTTGGCCCTGCTCCTCATAGATGCGGGCCAGCAGAGAAAGCGCCTGAACCCAGTCGGGGCGCAGGATGACCGCCTTGCCCAGGACGTTCATCGCTCCCTGAAAATCCTTCTGCTGGAAAAGCACCGCGCCCAGGTCGGACAGGATGCTGGGATTGGCCGGGTCGTTTTCCAGGGCCTTTTGGAATTCGGCCACGGAACGGTCGAAATCCTGATTCTTTTTGTACAGCAAGGCCAGACCGTAATGGGCCAGAGGATCGCCGGGATTCTGCCTCAACATTTCCTCAAACCCGTTCCGGGCTCTTTGCGGGTCAGCCAACTGGGCCATGGTCCTGACCTTGACCGACTTGAAAGCCTTTTCGTCTCCCCGCCCAAGAACCTGTCCGTAACCGGGATGAATCTGCACGTTTCTTTCCACTGACGAGATGCGCTCGGAGAGTCCGGGGTGGGTGGTCAGGTAAGTGGGAATATCGCTGGGCTGGTGCCAGTTCGCCTGCAAAAGTGCCTGAAACGACTGAATCATGTATTTGGGATCATACCCGGACTGAACCAGGTAGTCCAGGCCCTTGCGGTCCGCTTCCCGTTCGTCTTCCCGCGAATAGGCCAGTTGCATCTGCACGTTGCCGGCAATAGAACCCATCATCAGGGCCTGCCCGGCCGGTCCGCCCAGAAAAACGCCCGCAATCATGCCCCCCAGGGTGGCCAGAGACATTTTTTGGGATTTGGCCATCCGTTCAGAAAGATGCCTGCTGGTCACGTGAGCGATTTCGTGGCTGATAATAGCCGCCAGTTCACCTTCGGACTGAAAATTTTCGATCAGGCCGCTGTGAATGAAGATATAGCCGGCCGGTCCGGCAAAGGCGTTCATTACCTCGTTCTGAATGACGAAAAACCTGTATTCGAAAGGCTGCGGGCCGACCACCTTCAGAATCTTGCGGCCCAGACTTTCAACATAGCCTTGAATGGCCGGGTCATCGACGATGTTGACCTGCTTTTTTACATAAGAATAAAATTCCCGTCCCAGTTCCTTTTCCTCGTCCGTGGTCAGAGCCTGAACCTGTCCGGCCAGCCCTAACCAGAACGAGACGAGCAGAAACAAAAATGCGGATAAAACCGTTTTTTTCCGGGACGGAGACAACCGCATGGGTTAAACGACCTCTTCTTCCGCCGGTCTCTGGACTTCCGAGCCTACATCAAGCCTTTCGGCTTCCAGCCAGAGGCTCTCCAGATCGTAAAGCTCCCGGACGGGTTCGTAGAAAATGTGTACTATGACTTCACCATAATCCATCAGGACCCACTGTCCCTGGCTTTCGCCTTCCACGCCCAAAGGGGAATGCCCGCCGGTCTTTTTGACCTGCTCCCGGATATGCTGGGAGAGAGCCTGAACCTGGCGGGTGGAACGACCCGAACAGATTAAAAAATAATCGGCGATGGACGTCAGTTTTTCAACATGCAGAAGAACAAGATCAAAGGCCTTGCGTTCCTTGGCCGCCTCCAGAATCAAATCTGCCTTAAGCCTTGCGGTTGCGGGGGCAGTCACTAAGCGAATCCTTTCTTTACCCTAATGGGCAACTTTATATAGTCCATTATCTGAAATATACTCCCGAACCTTCTCCGAAACCAGATAGCGGACCGATTCTCCTGAACTTACCCTGTTGCGGATGTCGGTGGAGGATATGTCCAGGCTGGATACCGGGCGAAAAAAAACGGGCTTCACGTCGGAACGCCTGTAAGAGGACGAGACTTCGTCCCAGCAGGCTCCCGGCAGGATCATGTCTTCGAGCAAGGGCGCGAGCCCCTGTGAATCGGTCCCAGGCCGGGTGGTGACCACAAAACTGGCCAGCTTGAACAGTTCCTTGTGGTCTTTCCATTTATGAATGTCCATGAAGGCGTCAAGTCCGGTGATGAAGAATATCTCCGTATCGGGGCCGAATTTGTCATGGAAGTGCCGCAGCGTCTCAACCGTGTATGACGGTCCGTCGCGATGCCCTTCCACGTCCGAAACCATGAAGCCGGGATGATCGGCGGTGGCCAGCCTGCACATGGCCAGACGGTGAGGGAAAGAGGCGGCCGGTCCTTTCCGTTTATGCGGAGGATTGGCGGCGGGCACGAAAATCATCCGGTCCAGTCCCATCAGCTCGCAGATCTCTTCCGCCGCCCGCAGGTGTCCCAGATGGACCGGATCGAATGTCCCGCCCATCAGCCCCAGTTTGAGCCCGGCGACGCTCATCAGCTTCTTATCTGCCCCCGGCCGTGGACGATGAACTTGGTCGTGGTCAGTTCAGTCAGGCCCATGGGGCCGAAGGCGTGCAGCTTGGAGGTGTTGATGCCGATCTCGGCTCCCAGGCCCAGTTGTCCGCCGTCGTTGAACCTGGTCGAGGCGTTGACCAGCACCACCGACGAATCGACTTCCGCCAGAAAACGCTTGGCCCGGTCGTAATTCGAGGTGACGATTGCTTCCGTATGGTTGGAACTGTACCTGGCTATATGGTCCAGGGCCTCATCCAGGTCCCCGACCACTTTCACCGCCAGAATAAGATCCAGGAACTCGGCCGGCCAGTCCGATTCCTCGGCCGCCCGCCGACCCGGCAACATTTGTAAGGTTTCGGGGCAGCCGCGCAGCTCCACTCCGGCCTTTTCGAGCGCATCGGCGGCCATGGGCAGGAACTCTCCGGCCACGGCCCGGTGGACCAGCATGGTTTCCATGGCATTGCAAACTCCGGGGCGCTGGACCTTGGCGTTCAGGCAGATGTCCCGGGCCATTTCAAGGGCAGCCGATTCATCCACATAAACATGGCAGACGCCCTTGTAATGCTTCAGCACGGGGATGCTGGAGTTCTCGGTGACAAAACGAATCAGACCCTCGCCGCCTCGGGGGATGATGATATCGATGTATTCGTCCAGCTTGAGCAACTCGTTGACCGCGCTCCGGTCCGTTGTCGGCACCACCTGGACAGCCTCACCCGGAATACCGTTGTCTTCCAGGGCGCGGCTGACCACGGCCGCAATGGCCATGTTGGAGTTGATAGCCTCGGAGCCGCCTTTCAGAATGACGGCGTTGCCGGATTTCAGACAGAGCGCCGCCGCATCCACCGTCACGTTGGGCCGGGATTCATAAATAAAGCCGATTACCCCCAAGGGAATGCGCATGCGGCCAACCTGCAGGCCGTTGGGCCTGGTCGACATACCGGTGATTTCTCCGACCGGATCGGGCAGCGCGGCTACATCGCGCAATCCGTCAACCATGCTCTGGATTACCTTGTCCGAAAGGGTCAGGCGGTCGACCAGGGCGGCCGACATGCCCTTGTCTTTCGCGGCGTCAACGTCTTTCGCGTTTGCGGCCTGAATTTCGGCCTTACTCTGCAACAGATAGTCCGCCATGGCCAACAAGGCCTTATCCTTGGCGGCCGTGTCCATCCTGGCCACGGCGCGTGCGGCCTGACGGGCTTTTCGGGCCAGATCAAGCATCATCCCGGCATTGCTCACTGTTTTTCTCCAATCGGCTTGTTGGCTTTTTGTTGCGGCAGGAGGCAGCCGGAAAAGCGGCTTCCCCCTTAAAACTTGAGATCCTTGCCGACCACCATGTTATCGCGATGAACGACTTCATCGGCATGCTTGTGGCCCAGGACCTTCTCAATATCACAGCTTTGGCAACCGATTATCCTGACCATTTCGTCGGAAGAATAATTGGTCAGGCCGACCGCCACCAGCTTGCCCGCCTTGTCCTGAATCTGCACGGAATCGCCCAGGTTGAAATGGTCGATCACCTGGACGACCCCTGAAGGCAGAAGGCTTTTGCCTCGGTCGAGCAAGGCCCGCCGGGCTCCGTCATCCACCACCAGGCTGCCCCTTGGCTTGGCCGTGAAGGCTATCCAGTGTTTTTTCTGGCTAAGCGTCTTATCCCGGGGCAGAAACAGGGTGCCGGTGTTTTCCCCGGAAAGAACGGCCATCAAGGTGCCCGGCCTGGCGCCGTTGGCTATGACCGTCGGCACGCCCCGCCTGGCCAGCCTCCTGGCCGCCACCACCTTGGTGTACATCCCTCCGGACCCGAGAGCCCCGGGAATGTTGCTGGCCATGGCCTCGATTCTCGGCCCTACCGTTTCGATCAGGGACATGAATCTGGCCTCGGGATTGCGCCGGGGATCGCTGTCGTACAACCCGTCTATATCCGTGAGATTTATCAGCAGATCGGCTTCCACCAGCCCGGTGATCATCCCGGCGAGAGTGTCGTTGTCGCCGAACTTTATCTCGGCGACTACCACGGTGTCGTTCTCGTTGATGATCGGCACGATATCCCAGGCCAGCAGGGTATTCAGAGTATTGCGGGCATTCAGATAACGCCGCCGGTGGCTCAGGTCGTCGGCGGTGAGGAGAATCTGAGCGACTTTGTAGCCGTGACGGTCAAAAGCCGTTTCGTAAGAATGTATCAGGCTCGACTGGCCGACAGCCGCGCAGGCCTGCTTGTCCTGAATGGTCTTGGGGCGTTCTTTAAGGCCGATTTTTTTGAATCCGGAAGCAATGGCTCCTGAAGAAACCATTACGATCTGGCGGCCTTCGGACTTGCAGGCGGCTATTTCATTGACCAGTCTGGTGACCGTTCGGGTATTGAGGCCGTCATCCTTGGTCAGAACGCCGCTGCCAACCTTGACCACGACACGCCGGGCCGAACCGCAGAATCTCCTGCGAAGCTCCTCTTCAGATACCGCGCTCACCATTCATCCCCGTCCGATTCATCATTCTGGAGGCGTTCTTCACTTTGCAGGCGGCGGAATATCTCCTGCTTCAACTCCTTGATCCCGGCGCCGGTCGCGGCGCTGATGCCCATGACCACCTTGTCCGGCAAGGCCCGGCGCACTTCATCCAGGATTTCTTCCGAACCGGTCAGGTCCATCTTGTTGACGACAACAAGCTGATTCTTGCCCGCCAGCTCCGGGTCGAAAGCCGCCAGTTCCGCATTGACCACGGCGAAATCGCTCAGGGGATCGCCCTCGCCGGTCCGGCCGGCATCGAGCAGATGAACCAGGAGCCCGCAGCGCTGAACATGCCTTAAAAAACGGTGGCCCAGGCCGGTCCCCTGACTGGCCCCCTCAATCAGGCCGGGAATGTCGGCCACTACGAACGAGTGCTCCTCGCCGAAGGCCACCACTCCCAGGCTGGGGGTCAAAGTTGTGAAGGGATAGTCCGCAATCTTGGGACGGGCTGCGGATATTCTGGAGATCAGTGTGGATTTGCCAGCGTTGGGCATGCCGATAAGCCCTACGTCAGCCAAAAGTTTCAACTCCAGCCGGAGCCGCAGTTCCTGGCCTGGTTCGCCGGGCTGAGCGAAACGGGGAGCCCGGTTCGTGGACGTGGCAAAACGGGCGTTGCCTTGACCGCCGCGGCCGCCCTCGGCGATGATAAACCTCTGGCCGGGCTGAACGAGGTCCACCAGGGAGGCTTCGGTTTCGGCATCCAAAACCATCGTCCCCAGCGGCAATTCAATTACAAGATCGGCCCCATATCTTCCGTGCTTGTTCCTGCCCTCTCCGGGCCGACCATTTTCGGCCCGGAAGTGCTGGTTCATGTGAAAACGGAAAAGGGTATCCTTCTGGGAAGAGGCGAACAACACCACGTGCCCGCCTCGACCGCCGTCACCTCCGTCAGGACCGCCTCTGGGAATGTATTTTTCCCTGCGGAAACTGACGCAGCCGGGACCCCCGTCCCCGGACTTCACCTGAATAATGGCCTGATCTACAAATTTCATGAACGGGGGCTTCCGGGACGGCCCGGTCCTCTGGGATCAGGACGCGTAAACGCTGACCTTTTTACGGTTCTTACCCAGACGTTCGAAAGCGACCACGCCGTCAATAAGAGCAAACAGTGTGTAATCACGGCCGCAACCCACGTTCTCGCCAGGGTGAAGTTTCGTCCCCAACTGACGAACCAGGATATTGCCGGCTCTTACCTGCTGACCGGCGTAACGCTTGACGCCACGCCTCTTACCTGCGGTGTCCCTGCCGTTGCGGGAACTGCCGCCTGCTTTCTTGTGCGCCATGGAACAGACTCCTTATGCGTTTATCTCCTGAACCCGCAGGGCAGTGTAATACTGACGATGCCCCTTGGTCAGGCGATAAGCTTTGCGACGTCTTTTTTTGAAAATCATGACCTTCTTGGCCCTGTGCTGTTCAACTATCTGGGCCGTTACGGTCGCTCCATCCAACAGGGGCTTGCCGACTTTGACACTCTCCCCATCGGAAAACAACAGAACATCGTTGAGAGTCACGGATTCACCGAGCTCACCCTCAATGCGTTCCACTCTGAAAGTCTGACCCGGGGTTACTCTATACTGTTTGCCCCCGGTTTTTATTACCGCATACATCTTCGCAAACCTCCGGCAATGTAAACCGCGATAATAGCCGCCAAGGCCGGCTAAGTCAATAACAAAATAATACCCGCTCCGCAGGTCAGGCACCCCCGGTCAGGTTGGGAACCGAACCCTGCCGCCCACGATGGACGGCCTTGTTCCTTGTCCCGGTATTTTTCCCTTAATTAACAGAAATCGGTGCAGGTTGTCCAGAAATGCATAGCTATGTCGACAGGCAAAATGAAAAAAAATGCCCGAAGCCCGATCCGCTGGCTTTATCTTGAGAGTAACATCTGAATAAAGCTGCGAAAAGACTACTGGCGGAGATTTGCTGTTTTTGGCCGCTTTTTCGGCGCTATCCCGTCTTCCGGCCGTTTTATCGATAATGGAAACTATGAATGATTCTCGGGGCGGTCCTGGCTCCTGGCTTCAGCAACTGTGCGCCTTCTGTCCGGAATTGCGCTTAAGGGCCGCAGGCCTGAGTCGGCCCGGCCCGAAAAAATATTATTTCTTGTTTTCTTGTATCTTTTCTGCTAGGTTGCGTATAAATTTCTGTAATATTTTCCGGACTCGCTCGGGTCAAGGGAAAAGTTTGACTCCATGACAGCAAGGACTCGTTGAGTATGTTTTTAGATCCTCTATTAGGTTTGTTTTCCAATGATTTGGCCATTGACTTGGGCACGGCCAATACATTGGTCTATTTAAAAGGTAAGGGTATAGTCCTGTCCGAGCCTTCCGTGGTGGCGGTCAGGGCTGAAAACAGGTCGGGCAACAAGGTTTTGGCCGTGGGCCGGGAAGCCAAGGAAATGCTGGGCAGAACACCCGGCAACATCGTGGCCATCCGCCCCATGAAGGACGGCGTCATAGCCGATTTCGCCATTACCGAGGCCATGCTGCGCCATTTTATCCGCAAAGTGCACAACCGGAGGGCCCTGGTTCGCCCCCGTATCATCATCTGCGTACCCTCCGGTATCACCCAGGTTGAAAAAAGGGCGGTCAAGGAATCGGCCGAATCCGCCGGCGCCCGCGAAGTCTATCTGATTGAAGAACCCATGGCTGCGGCCATCGGCGCGGGGCTGCCGATTACCGAGCCCACAGCCAATATGATTGTGGATATCGGCGGCGGCACCACCGAAGTCGCCGTTATTTCCCTGGCCGGCATAGTCTATTCAAAGTCCGTCCGTGTCGGCGGGGACAAGATGGACGAAGCCATCCTCCAGCACATAAAAAGGAAATACAATCTGCTGATCGGTGAAAGGACAGCGGAGATCATCAAGACCACCATCGCCACAGCCTATCCCAACGATGAGATTGAAACCATCGAAGTGAAGGGCCGCGACCTGGTCAGCGGCATTCCCAAGATTTTGGCCATAGACTCCGAGGAAGTCCGCAAATCGATCACCGAACAGATTGAAACCATTGTCGAAACCGTTCGTATCGCTCTGGAGCAGACTCCACCTGAACTGGCGGCCGATATCGTCGATAAAGGCATCGTGCTGACCGGCGGCGGCGCCCTTCTGCGCAATCTCGATAAACTCCTCCGGGAAGAGACCGGCCTGCCCATATCCATCACCGAAGACCCCCTCTCCACCGTGGTTCTGGGTTCCGGTAAAGCCTTGGATAACCTGGCTATTCTCAAGGAGGTTATGATCCAGTGACCCGACCGTTTGGGTCGGCCCGTAACTGAGCTTCATGTCCTGGCGTTGGCGTCTAATAGTGCTGTTTTCCATAGTGCTCTTTGTCTTGGTGACCTTTTCGTATCACGCCGGCAAAAGAGATGAGTTGTCGTTTGCCGAAAAAACACTGATTGAAGCAGTGGCCGGTCTCCAGAACGGCGTCACCAGTTCAGCCCGGTGGGTAGCCGATTTCTGGACCGGTTATTTTTTTCTGGTGGATCTCCGGGACGAGAACCGGAAACTCCATCTGGCCCTGGAAGGTATGAGGGCCAAGGTCAATGAACTCCGCGAAGCCGGACTGGCCAATGAGCGGTTGAGGAAATTCCTCAATTTTCAGGCGATACAGGAGCGGCCCACGGTCGGAGCTCAGGTCGTAGCCTGGGATACGTCCGCCTGGTTCAAAACCGTCACCATAGACAAAGGCAGTTCGCATTTCGTTCAGGAAGGCATGCCCGTGGTCACGGACCTGGGCATTGTCGGCCGGGTTATCGGGGTTTCGCCCCACTATGCCAGGGTGCTCCTGCTGATTGATTACAATAGCTCCATTGACGCATTGGTTCAGCGCAACAGAGTCAGGGGAGTGCTTGCCGGGCGTTCGGAAAAAACGTGTACTCTCAAATATGTGCTGAAAAACGATACCGTCATGCCCGGAGACATCATTGTCACTTCCGGCATGGGGGGCGTTTTTCCCAAAGGCCTTCCACTGGGGACGGTCAAAAGGGTTCGCAAAATCGGTCATGACATATTCCAGGAAGTCGATGTTGATCCTGCTGTGGATTTCAGCCGGCTCGAAGAAGTCATGGTCGTTTTGACCGACCGGCCTCCGTTCTGAAGACGAGCCAGGCAGGCCCCGGCTGAGAAAGTTTTCTCCTCTGACCGGATGTTTCCGGTAAACAATGTTGACCAGACCGCCGGCAAGGCGTGGATTTTTATATTATGGCCGATGAAGTCAGAATTAAACCCTTATTTTTTAAAGGAGTCCTGTTCTTCCTCATCACCGGACTGGTTCTTCTGCTTTTCCAGACCATTTTTCAGTCCTGGATGGCTCCCGACGCGTACGGTCCGGACCTATACATCATCCTGATCGTTTATCTCGGGCTCAACGCACCCCTGACGACCGGCGTCATCCTGGTCGCCGCTCTCGGCTTTCTCAAGGACGCCGCCAGCGCCGGCTTGCTGGGGTTCAATCCGGTCCTTTTCCTGATTGTCTTTCTTATGGCCAGCCGGATAAGGCAGAAGCTCGATCCATCGGCTCCCGGGTATCTTTTCATACTGGTTTTTCTCTTTTCCTTGTGGGCGGGCCTTCTGAACTGGGCGGCTTTGTATTTCTTCAACGGATACCCGCTCCTCCTCCCCGACAGTTTTTCCAATCCGGCTGTTTCATACCTTGTATCCGTCCTCCTGACTGCTTTTGTCGGGCCGTTCTTTTTCGGACTTCTGGACCTTCTGCGGCCCTTGGTGACGGATTCGTCGGAGCAAGACCTGTGAAGATTCCCCGCAGCCCTTTTTCTGACCAGACCGAAGATTTAAGCTCCAGCTATCAATACCTGGTCGTTGCCGTTATATTTTTCTTTCTGATAGTCCTGCTCCGCCTCTGGTATCTCCAGATAGTCAGAGGCTCCGAATTCCGGGTGCTGTCGGAAAGCAACCGGACGCGGGTTCAGGACATCATACCTCCACGCGGGCTTATCAAAGACAGTCATGGTCTGATACTCGTTGATAACCATCCGGCCTACGATCTGGCTGTCATCCGCGAGGATGTCGCCGATTTTGACAAGCTGGCGGATCGTCTCTCCGGCCTCCTGAACCAGCCCTGGACCGAAATACGTGAAAAGCTGGAAGCCACCAAAATGCGCCCGGCCTTTCAGCCGTCCGTTGTTTTGAGCGGTCTGAGCAGGCAGGATGTGGGAGCTCTGGAAACCCACCGCTACGAACTTCCCGGCGTGGTTATCCAGGTCAAGCCTCAAAGAAAATATCTGCATCACCAATTGGCCTCCCACGTCATCGGCTATCTAGGTGAAGTAACCCAGGAGCAGCTCAACAACCCGGATTTCAAAAACAGCCGCATGGGCGATCTGATCGGGCGCTACGGAATAGAGCAGCAGTGGGAAGACCAGTTGCAGGGCCGTCGCGGTCGCCGCCTGGTCGAAGTGGACGCCGCCGGCCGGGTGCAGCGCCTTATCAGCCAGATCAATCCTATTCCCGGCTACAATCTTGTCCTGACAATTGACGAACACCTCCAGCAGGCCGCTCAGGCCGCTCTCGGTGATACAGCCGGGGCCGTGGTGGCCGTGGACCCCCGCAACGGGGAAGTGCTGGCCATGGCCTCCAACCCTACCTTCGACCAGAACGATTTTGTCAAGGGTGTTACCCAGGAGCAATGGAAGGCCCTGTCGAACAACCCCATGCATCCGTTGGAGAACCGGGCTGTCAGCGGTCAGTATCCGCCGGGATCGACCTACAAGATAGTCTCGGCCGTGGCCGCTCTGGAAGAAGGGGTGGTCACGCCGGACACGAAGATAATGTGCACCGGCGGGTATCCTCTCGGCAACCGGGTCTTTCACTGCTGGAAAAAGACCGGACATGGCTATGTGGACCTGCACCAGGCCCTGGTGGAGTCCTGTGATGTTTATTTTTACGAAGTGGGCGTCCGCCTCGGCATCGACCGGCTGGCCAAATGGGCCAAGGCTTTCGGCCTGGGAGAAAAGACCGGGGTCGGGCTGGCCACCGAAAAGTCCGGCATAGTCCCTTCAACCGACTGGAAAAGGGCTCGTTTCAAGGATGTCTGGCATCAGGGGGAGACCCTTTCCGTGGTCATCGGCCAAGGTTACAATCTGGCTACCCCCTTGCAGATGGCCCAGGTGGTCGCCGTGGCTGTCAACGGGGGAGTGCTTTATCGGCCTCACCTGGTCAAGGAAGTCACGGATGTTGACGGCCAGCTCATAAAGTCCATTGAACCCCAGGTCATACGCCGGCTCAATCTGAAACCCGGAACAGTCAAGGCCGTTCGCGAAGCCTTGGCCGGTGTGGTCTCGGAGCCGAGGGGGACAGGCAAACCCGTGCGGATGGAAGGTATTACCGTGGGAGGCAAGACCGGCACGGCTCAAGTCGTCGGCCGCAATATCCTGGAACTGCACAAGAAAGAGATTCCTTACAAGTATCGGGATCACGCCTGGTTCGTGGCCGCCGCACCTATGGAAGACCCCACCATCGCCGTGGCGGTTATTGCCGAGCACAGCGGACACGGTGGTTCATTCGCCGGTCCGATAGCCAGGAGTGTTCTGGAGGCATACTTCCACCCCGAAGCCCCGATTGTCCGGCCGGAGTCCGCAGAGGCCGCGGAGGCCGAAGATGCTGTTGCAGGTGATTGATTATGATGTTCGATAGGCGACTGATAGAAAATTTTGACTGGGTTCTTTTTTTTCTGGTCGTGGCTTTGTCCGGGATGGGCATACTCAATCTTTACAGCGCTTCCGGCAGCTTTTCCTCATCCGGAACTCCTGTCTACATCAAACAGGTCTATTGGTTGGCTATCGGCTTCGGCATTATGTTGGGCATACTTTTTTTTGACTACCACATCATCAAGGAAACGGGATACCTGTTTTACATTCTGGGAGTCGCCCTGCTGATAATGGTTCTGCTGATCGGCAAGGTCAGTTCCGGAGCCCAACGGTGGGTGGATTTGGGATTCTTCCGTTTCCAGCCGTCAGAACCGGTCAAAATATTCGTTCTCATCGCCCTGGCCAAATACTTTTCCCAGCGGGAATACCCCAACGGCATAGGTTTCAAGGACATGATCGGACCCGGGCTGCTGGTTGGATTGCCTTTCCTGCTGATCCTCAAACAGCCGGACTTGGGGACAGCCCTTCATCTGGCTATTGCTTCTCTCTCCATTCTGGCCTTTCTCAGAGTCCGGCGGACCGTCTTTTTTTTCCTCAGCACCGCTTTTCTGGCCGGAGCCCCCATCGTCTGGAACCTGCTCAAGTCCTATCAGCGCCAGAGGATAGTCACTTTTCTCAATCCGGAACGCGACCCGCTGGGCGCTGGCTACCATATTATTCAGTCGAAAATCGCCGTTGGGTCGGGGCAGTTCTGGGGAAAAGGCTTCATGAAAGGCACTCAGAGCCAGCTCCGTTTTCTGCCCGAGCAGCATACGGACTTCGCCTTTTCGGTTTTCGCCGAGGAATGGGGCTTTTTCGGCTGTATTGTCCTGCTGTTGCTTTTCTTTTTTCTTATCATGGCCGGTCTGCGTATTGTCAAACGGTCTCAGGACCGTTTCGGGGCCGTGCTCGCCCTGGGTATGACCGCTCTGATTTTCTGGCAGTTTCTTATCAACATATCCATGGTCATCGGCCTGATGCCCGTGGTCGGTATACCTCTGCCCCTTATCAGCTACGGCGGCACATCTCTGGTGACCACTTTTGTCGCCGTCGGGCTCCTGTTGAATATCAGTATGCGGCGGTTTATGTTCCAGAATGAATGAAGGCGAAAGGCTGGATCACGGCTTGGCCCGCAACAGAACGTAACTGGCTCCCGCGCCTCCGTCGTGAGGTCGGGCCGAGGTGAAAGCCAATATGTGACGGCGGACCGGGCCGCGGAGAAGTATTTTTTCCAGGCGTTCTTTCAGGACCGGAATCTGGTCCTTTGAATTCAGACCGCGTCCGTGAACCAGCAGGACGCACCGGTAGCCCAGGTTAAGCGATTCGGTGATGAAATCCCTGACCGCTTCCTCGGCTTCGCGCACGGTCAGTCCGTGCAGATCCAGGTGAGCCTGAACTGAGAACCGCCCCCTGCGGAGCTTTTCCAGGGTCAACGGATGAAACCCCCGTATGCGGCCTTCGATGTATTCATCCGTATCCACGATATCGAACTGAACCCGGCCGGCCACCAGGTCTTCCAGTTGAGCAAGGACCTCCATTTCTTCGGAGAAAATCGGCCGGTTTCCCGGTTTCGCGGGATCAGGCTCCCCGGCCACCCTTATTTTTTTGCGCGGAAGTCTGGTCACCTCGGCCATGGCCGATTCGAACAGGGAAAGGTCGTCTTCCGGCTCGGTTTCCTTGACCGGTTCCGGCGCGACTGGTTCTTCTTTTCTTATTTCTATCAGCCCCTTGAGTCCTTGGAAAGGGCGATGGGCCAACGGGCCGGATTCCTCGGGGACACGGTTCTGAACGACAGGCTTGGGGGTGTGTTTACGGCGCGCCATAACGGGACCTTGCAAAAAACTCCTGGCTGTTCTATGGACACAGCTTCGCAGCTGAATTAACATTCATAATATATTCACGGGTCGGCCTTGTAAAGGTCCACCCCGGTTGCTCATATGGAGGTGAAAGTGGCCCGGACAGATGATTATGTGAACGCTCTGAACCTGGCGGCTGGTGAACTGGCCGCCAAGGACCCTGTGGAAGTGGCGCGCTTGAGCGGTGTTTTCTATGATGAGGAACAAAAGGTTTTTCGCCTGGATTTCATCGGCAGGCCTCATGAAGTGACCTGCCCTGATTTCAAGGTTCGCCTGGCCGGAGGGGGGGAGGACGTTCCGTTGACCGAACAGGTTCTCATCCTCCATTATCTGAACACGGCCAAGGGAACTCCCTTGCAGGGTGAAATGATAACCTATCGGGAAGTGCCTGCCGGGGAGTTTTATTTCGCGGCCTTTGTCAAACGGGCTGAAGCTCCGATGCTGGCGGCTTTTGGCCGGGAACCTCAGCGGCTGTTCGAAACAGCGCCCATTATCGGAGGGGAACCGGTCCCCGGGCAGGGAGACGCTTCAGCCCGCTTCCTGGCCCTGCCCCGCGTGCCTGTGACCTTGATTGTCTGGGCCGGGGACGACGAATTCGAACCGGCCGGCAAAATACTTTTTGACCGCAGTGTTTCGGAATACCTGTCCACGGAGGACATCGCCTGGGTCTCGGGGATGATAGTGTATCGCCTGATGCGGTTGGCCTCGCAGCCCAAGGAAGGAAACTGAGATGAAGATCGCCGTAAGTGGTAAAGGCGGAGTGGGGAAGACCACTCTGTCTGCTGTGCTGGCCCGCATCTTCGCGGCCGAAGGCAAAAAAGTCCTGGCCATAGACGCCGACCCGGACGCCAACCTGGCCGCCGCCCTGGGGTTCGAACGTCCCCGGGACATCGTGCCCATTTCCGAGATGAAAGAACTTATCGCCGAACGCACCGGCACCGAACCCGGAAAATACGGGTCAATCTTCAAAATGAATCCCAAGGTGGACGATCTGCCCGACACCATAGCCAAGGAAGTGGGGGGCCTGAAGTTCATGACCCTTGGGGGCGTGAAGAAAGGCGGCGGCGGTTGTGTCTGCCCGGAAAGCGTCCTCCTGAAGAATCTGGTCATGCACCTGGTGCTGGCTCGGGATGAAGTGGTGGTCATGGATATGGAAGCCGGTCTGGAGCATCTGGGCCGGGGCACCTCTTCAGCCGTGGACAAGCTTCTCATAGTTGTTGAGCCCGGACGCCGTTCACTCGATACGGCCGCCCATGTCCGCCGTCTGGCTTCCGACCTGCGCTTGGCCAACCTGGGTGTGGTCGGCAACAAGGTCCGGCACGAAAAGGATATGGATTTTATCCGGCAAGGCCTGCCCGACTTCGAAATTCTCGGCTACATCCCCTACAGTGACGAAATAGTCGAAGCCGATCTGGCGGGCAAGTCCGTGTACGACACCTCGCCGGCCGCAGTCAAGGCCGTGAGAGAGATTTACAACAAGCTCGTCGGTGGTTGAAAAAAAGGAAGCGAATAACGGCCGGCGTTCCCCGCTCCGGCGGGACGCCGGCTGTCAGATGTTGTTCTCCCGGTTTTTTGTGCGCCAGGGTTTTTCTTCGCCGCGGCGCAGCCTGCCGATGTTTTCCCTGTGCTTTATTATTATCAGCGCCCCCATAGCCAGAGTCAGAACGATGGTCACGGGCGGGTAACCCAGGAGCAAGGCTGTGGGCGGAGTCATGGCCGCCGCGGCGATGGAGCCTGCCGATACATAGCCCCATCTGGAGACCACGGCGACAAAGACCAGCGCCACCGGCGCCAGGACCAGCGGCGCGGTAGCCAGGATAACCCCCAGGGCCGTGGAAACCCCCTTGCCACCCTTGAACCCGAGAAAAGGCGAAAAAAGGTGGCCCAGAAAAGCGCAGAACCCGGCCGCTGCCGCAATCACGGGATCCTGCCAGACCATCCTGGCCGCGAGCACCGCAGCCAATCCTTTGGCCATGTCCAGAACAAGCGTCGCCACTCCCAGCTTGACCCCCAGGGTCCGGGCTACGTTGGTCGCGCCGATGTTGCCGCTGCCGGTGGACCGCAGATTCACCCCTCCGAAAAGCCTGGCCAGAATCAGGCCGAAGGGAACGGATCCCAGCAGAAACGATGCCGCCAATATTAAAATTATTTTAGTATCCATGCCTGATTTATTAATATAAAGCAGCGGCCGGTGCAAGTGACAAAGGAGCGGCCTTGCCATTTCAGCCTTTTGACAAAACCCGTCAATGCCGTCGGTTTTCACCTGTTTCTCGACGGACCTGAAGTTTTGTTTTTCTCTTCCCTATCATTTCCATCTTCAAGCCATCTTGGGCGGGGGTAGTCCACGGAGAAGATACAGGCGAAAGCCTGTGGGCGGGCCTTTGGCCTTGCACCTCGGGCGGTGGTGCAGTATATTCACAGACAGGTTTATTCCCCAGGGGAAAGGTGTAAGTTGCGCAAAAAAATCTGCGTTATCGACGGACAGGGTGGTGGAATCGGCGCCGCTTTGGTTAAACGGCTCAAGGATGAGTTCGGCGAAGCGATCGAGATTCTCGCCCTGGGGACAAATGCCATTGCCACATCGCAGATGTTGAAAGCCCGGGCGAACCGGGGCGCGTCTGGCGAGAACGCCATTGTTCGCACGGCGGCCGAAGCGGATATTATCGTCGGTCCCGTGTCTATTACCTGGGCCAATGCCATGATGGGAGAAGTGACCCCAAAGATGGCCGAAGCCGTCACCTCCAGCCCGGCCCCCAAGATTCTGCTGCCGCTTTCGCAGGAGAAAATCTGTCTGGTCGGCTTGAGCGGTGAGCCTCTGCCCCATCTGGTCGAAGCCATTGTGAACGAAAGAATCAAGGAGATTTTGTCCGATGTGTGAAGCCAACGCCTTCATGTATAAAGACGGTCAGGAAGAACTCCTGCTGGAAGCTGTTGACCTGATTGAACCGGAAGATGACGGCGGATTCCGCATGGTCAGTATTTTTGGCGAACAGAAAGTCATCAAAGCCAGAATAAAATCCATCAACCTGGTCAACCACCGGATTCTTTTCGAGTAATTCAGCCAGGGGCATTCTGGGGCCGCCAGGACCAGTAGACGGTCCGGGACGGGCGCTGCCGGGCCTCTGTGTCGAAAATTCCGGGAGTATTCAGACAGACCGCCCGGCCTATCCTCGAAAGGGTGGACCGGGCGTTTCTTTTCAGTCGGCGAAAAACGCCCGGTTTTTTTAATTGAACCGGCCGGGAAACCTCTGATCGCCGTATTGCCGAGGATCACCGTTTATGGATCGCAAGGCCATTGCCTCCGTTCTTGAAGAAACCGCCGTCCTGCTTGAATTGAAAGGTGAAAATACTTTCAAGATAAGGGCCTATCAGCAGGCCGCCCGCACCGTGCTTTCCCTGGAAGGCGATCTGGAAGCCATGGTCGAGGAGGGGCTGGACGGACGGGTCAAGGGCATCGGCAAGACCCTGTCTGCCCATATCTCCGAACTGGTCAGAACCGGCTCTCTGCAATACCTGGAAGAACTCAAGAATTCCATTCCTTCCGGCCTGCTGGAAATATTCCAGGTTCAGGGGTTGGGGCCCAAAAAGGTCAAGGTCCTTTACGAGGAACTCGGCGTGACCAACCTGGGCGAACTGGAATACGCCTGCCGGGAGAATCGCCTGATTACTCTCAAGGGCTTTGGGGAAAAGACCCAGGCCAAAGTTCTGCTGGGTATAGAAAACCTGAAAAAATACCGCGGCCGCTTCCTCTGGGCCGAGGCCGAACCCATGGCCCTGGCCCTGGCCGCCGAACTGGCCGCCTGTCCTGCCGTCGGCCGGATCGAAGCAGCCGGGAGTTTCCGCCGCCGCAAGGAAATCATCAAAGATCTGGACATGGTCGCCGTTTCGGAGGACCCCGCCGCCGTCACGGAATACGTCATCAGGTCGCCTCTGGTCGAATCCCTGGATTCAGGAGGCGACACCAAGCTCACTTTCCGTCTCAAGGCTGGACCTGGCGTCGATCTGCGCCTGGTCCCGGCCGATGCCTTTCCTTTCGCCCTGCACCACTTCACCGGCAGCCGGGAGCACAATACCCTGATGCGCCGCCGGGCCAAGGAGCTGAACCTCAAGCTGAACGAATACGGGCTCTTCGATGAAAATGAGCGGACAGAAAGGCCCGCCGACGAAGAGGGCGTCTTCAGGCTTCTGGGCCTGCCTTACATTCCCCCGGAACTGCGTGAGGGGTTGGGTGAAATCGAGGCCGCCGAAAAAGGCGAACTCCCCGGCCTGATAACCGAGGCCGATGTGAAAGGCGTTTTTCATATCCACAGCAACTTCAGCGACGGCGGTTTGACCATTGAGGAAATTGTCGCCCGCTGCCGGGAACTCGGATACGAATACGCGGGCCTGTCCGACCATAGCCGCAGCGCCTTCTACGCCGGAGGGCTGAACCTGGAAGACCTGGACCGCCAGACGGCCGAAGTGGAAAAAGTCCGGAAGGACAACCCCGATTTCCGTCTCTTCTGGGGCATTGAATCAGACATCCTGCCCGACGGCTCTCTGGACTACCCGGACGAAGTGCTGGCCCGTTTTGATTTTGTCATCGCCTCGGTGCACTCGGTGTTCAACCTGCCCGAGAAGGACATGACCGCCCGCCTGGTCGCGGCCGTCAGCAATCCTCATACGACCATCCTGGGGCACCCCACCGGCAGGCTTCTGCTGGCCCGCGAACCCTACCCCCTGGACCTGACCGCCGTTCTGGAAGCTGCCGCAGCTCACGGCACGCTGGTCGAAATCAACGCCAATCCTCACCGGCTTGATCTGGACTGGCGGGAGATGCGCCGGGCCAAAGCCCTGGGCGTCAGGATGATGATCAACCCGGACGCCCATGCTGCCGCCGGGTTCAATGACGTACGCTACGGCGTCTACGCCGCCCGCAAGGGCTGGCTGACCAGCGAAGACGTGCTCAACTGCCTGGATGCCTCCGGCATGGCCGGTTATCTGGCCGCCCGGAAAAAGGCCGTCTGACATAAGGCCATAAAACATGAGAAACAAGGCCGACATAGAAAAAATACTGGATATCCTGAACAGGGAATACCCCGACGCCCGATGCAGCCTGGACCATGCCAATCCCCTCGAACTCATTGTGGCCACCATCCTTTCGGCTCAGTGCACCGACGAAAGGGTCAACAAGGTTACTTCGGGACTCTTCCGGAAGTACAAAACCGCCGGAGATTACTCAGCGGTCCCGCTGACGCAGCTCGAGGAAGACATCCGCTCCACCGGATTTTTCCGCAACAAGGCCAAATCGCTCAAAGGTCTGGGAGAAGCCCTGGTGGAGAAGCACGGCGGCCGGGTGCCGGAAACACTGGACGAACTGGTCAGACTGCCCGGCGTGGGGCGTAAGACGGCCAATGTGGTTCTGGGGGTAGCTTTCGGGCTGCCCGGCATGGTTGTGGACACCCATGTCGGCCGCATCGCCGGGCGGCTGGGCCTGACGGAGAACACCGATCCGGTGAAGATAGAATACGACTTGATGGAACAGCTTCCACGGGACAGATGGACCGTGTTCGGTCATCAGGTCATCGCCCACGGCCGGGCCGTCTGCACGGCCCGCAATCCCCGCTGCCCGGTCTGTGCTATGCTGCAACTCTGTCCCTTCGGTCAGAGCCGGAACTAAAGGCTTCCCTGCCCGGCTGAAAAAAAATTTCTCGCCGGACAAATTCAAACCCCGCCAAAATCGGCGGGGTTTCTCAAAGATATGAAGGACGGACAAGACCAGCCCCAGGCTGTTTTCAGCAGGTGACTTTGAAGGCCAGTCCGGCCGCCGTATCCCCGGCCGCGCACCCGGCGAAGAGTCCGTACCCCCCGCCCTTGAGAACCAGTTCTTCGATCAATTCGACGATGCACCGGGCTCCGGTCGGTCCCTGTGGATGGCCGAAAACCAGTGAACTGCCGTAGTTGTTGAATATTTTTTCGTCGATGCCCATGAGTTTGCCCATGACCACGTCGTTGACCGAAAAGGGGTTGTGGGTCTTGACCGCCGCCAGATCCGAAACCTTGAGCCCCGCGTTTTCCAGGGCCATCTGGGCGCAAGGCGTAACCGCCGCCGCCATGTGGGCCTTCTTGGCCCGGGAGAAGCCGTAGGAAAGGACCTGAATTCTGACCTTGCTGTCCGCCGAAAGCTCGGCCGCCCTATCTTCGCTGGTCACTATCAGACCGGCGTTGCCGTCGGCCGGGTGAGTCTGGGCCCCGAAGGAAATCACCCCATCCGGAACAACCGGCCTCAGCTTGGCCAGTCCTTCCGCCGTGCTGGGCGTGATGCCTTCGTCCCTGTCGACCAGGATAGTCTGTTTTTTGGAAACCTGGACCTCTATCGGTATCATATACCTTTTTTGAAACTCACGGTCGTTGGCCATTGAGTCCATATACTGTTCGTAGCGCCGCAGGGCGATGAAATCGGACTCCTCCTTGGTTACGCCGTGTTCCTTGGCCACGTTCTCCGCCGTCTGAACCATGGCCTGACGCCCGTACGGATCATGGTTGAAGTTGTCCATCATCCAGTTTTCACTGATGACTTCGGCTCCGGGTCCCAGGGGATTGGGCCAGACCGAGTGCGGACCGTTGGAACACCGGTCCGTTGTCGCCACCAGGATGTTTTTATACTGTTCCGTCTCCACCGACATGGCCGCCATGGCCAGGGCCGTGGCCGAAGTGGCGCAGGCCTGGGAAATGGTCGGCCCGCTGATCCGGTCGTTGCCCATCAGGGCGGCAAACCAGGGCGCGGCGTAGAACCAGCTCTTCTGGCCGATGGTCATGCCCAGGAAGAGCCCGTCGAGTACCTCCGGAGATATGCCTCTCAGTTCAAAAAATTTCTTGGCCGTGGCCGCCCCCGCGACAACGGCGTGCTCGTTCTGCAGGCTGCCCTGCCAGCGGCAGAAAGGGGAACTCCAGTACGCTTTATACGGAATGAAAACCTTTTCCAGCACCTTATTACCTCCCTGAATAGTCGCTAATCTTTGTCAAAACGGCTTCCGGCCGCCCGTCAGTTGTCGCTCCATTTGCCGTAACGGTCCCGCAGGGCGCGGTGCAGTATCTTGCCCGTCCCTGTCCGGGGCATTTCATCGTCCCGAATGAAGTCTATGGTTTTGGGCTTCTTGTAACCGGCGATCTTGCCCGAACAGTATTCCGATATCTCCTGCTTCAAGGCCTCCGTCGGCTCGACCCGGTCGTGCAGGATGATGATGGCCTTGATGGACTCGCCCCATTTGGGGTCGGGCACGCCGATGACGGCCACGTCCTTGACCGCCGGGTGGGACCCCACCACGTCCTCCACTTCCGACGGGTAAACGTTCTCCCCGCCGGTGATGATCATGTTCTTTTTCCGGTCGACCAGGTAGTAATAGCCTTCTTCATCCTTGCGGGCCATGTCCCCGGCCGAAAAATACTCGCCCCGGAAAGCTTCCTTGGTCACCTGCGGCAGGTTCCAATACTCGCTGAAGAAGGCCGGGCCGCGGGAATAGAGTTCGCCCACCTGGCCGGACGGAACTTCACGGCCTTCGTAGTCGAGCAGCTTGAGCTGGCCCGTGCCGATGATCTCCCGTCCTATGGACCCCAGCTTCCTGATCTGGTCTTCTGGCCGCAGAAGCGTCACCAGGCCAGCCTCCGTGGAACCGTAGGCCTCGAATAATTGGGAATTATTGAAGTAACCCAGAATATCCAGCTTGGTATCCTTGCGGGCCGGGGCCGACGAACAGAGCAGTTTTTTCACGCAGGAAACGTCGTACTTGTTTTTTACCTCATCCGGCAAGGACAGCATCATGATGTAGTGGGTCGGCACCAGAGAGGTGAAAGTGATTTTCTCCTTGGCCAGAGTGGTGAGCAGGTGTTCCGGGTCGAAACTGGTCATATTGTAGACGCAGACAGCCCCCTGAGTGTAGGTGAAGCTGAAGGAGTAGAAGATGGAGTTGACATGGCACATGGGCATGACCATCAGGCCTATGTCATCCCTGCCGAAGCCCATCTCGGCCACGTTGAGGATGTAGAAGGCTATGTAGCTCTCGTGGGTCCGGACTACTCCCTTGGGCTTGCCCGTGGTGCCCGACGTGTACATGAAGGTCCAGACATCGGAGTGGTGCACTTCCACACCGGGCTCCTCAGGGGAGGCCTTGGCTATCAGATCCTCGTAGTGGCTGTAGCCCGCCGGGGCCTGGCCTTCGCCCAGGTAGATAAGTTCCTTCAGGTCGGGCAGGTTTTCACGGATGGAATTTGTCCCTTCGACGAAAGGTTTTTCCACGATCATGGCCTTGGCCCCGGAGTCCTTGAGAATGTATTCATATTCCCGGGGAGCCAGCCTAAACATGATGGGGACGCAGATCAGACCGGCCTTGGCCGCCGCCACGTAAATCTCCATCCATTCCACACTGTTGAAAGCTATGACGGCGAAGCGGTCGCCCTTCTGCAACCCCATCTCCAGGAGTGAATTGGCCAGCCTGCAACTGCGCTCGTTCCATTCCTTGAAAGTCATGCTGCGCCGGAGATCCTTGGCGCCCAGCTTGTCTGGATACAAGGCGGCGTTAATCCTCAGAATCTCTCCAACATTCAGCCATCTGCTCATCTCCGGGTCCTCCTTCCGTTTTGAATGACCGGGTAAAACAGCGTAACCTTACGGCCCCAACAGGCCTTGAGCCTGCCGGAGGCCGGTTTTTCTAATGTTGTTCGGATTCGTTTCGGGCCAGCAGGGCTGCGCCGAAGGCCCCCATCAATTGGGGCTCCGGCGGCAGCAAGACCTTGCGGCCCAGGTCTTGCCCGACCATTTCCACCAGAACGGGATTATGCTCGGCCACCCCGCCGGACATGACCGGAGTATCGGTGATGGTGTCCATTTCCAGAATTCGCTTGACGATAGATCGGAATATCCCGCGCACGATATCAGGGACCTTCTGCCCGGCCCGGATTTTTTCCAGTATCTCCGTGGCGGTGAAAACCGTGCAGTAACTGCCCAGGACCGTTTCACCCTCGGCTCGGGCGGCCAGACTGTTCATTTCCTCCAGGGGAAGATCCAGGCGGTAGGCCATCTCCTCCAGAAAAGCCCCCGTGCCGGCCGCGCATTTCCGGTTCATCTTGAAGCCGGTTCTCTGCCCCCGGGCGTCCAGCTTGATTATCTTGTTGTCCTGCCCGCCGATGTCGATGATGGTGATGGCTTCCGGAAAATGGAAATGGCAACCCGCCGCGTGGCAGCTTATCTCTGTCCGGGTATCCGTGGCGAAAACCACATTGCGCCGACCGTATCCCGTGGCCATGCAGGATGTTATCAACGAACGGTCAATTCCGGCTTCCCGCAGACAGAGCGATAGAAGCCTTTCGGCCGTGGCCGCGTAGTCCGTCCCGGAACGCGACACGGCCCGAGCCAGGATGCGGCCGCCGCCGTCGATAACCGCCGTTTTGGCTGTCGATGCCCCTATGTCCACGCCGATGTAATAAGGTCCGTCCGCCGACAATACCCCCTCCTAACGATCGGCCAACTGCTCGATAAAGGCCTCGATGTTGGTCATAGCCTGTTCCTCGGAATAGCAACGCAGATCATTCAGATCGCCGTGTATGGTCAGGGTGGGCAGGCCGAGGTTGGCGGTCAGCCTCTGAGGCATACCGTAACGGTTGTTCGTATTGTTGGGGCAGGTCTTGGCGTCGTGGAAGACTATTCCGTCCAGTCCGAAAAGCTCATGATAATGCCGGATATAGTCTTCCTTGTATTCATCGTTGCGCACGATGAAGAGTTCGATATAAGCCCGGGCCATGCCCTCGAAGGGATCATCGGCGGCCAGGGCGTCGAATATCCAGGAGTTGCAATAGGTCGAAGCCACTACGCACGCGGACAGGCTCCGGAAAAGATCGGACAGCGGGCGGAGCTTGCCCCAGACAGGCATGCCTTCCCAGTAAATCCGATACTTCTCTCCCTCCACTGCGCCTTCCCCGGCCGCAATCTTCTCTTCCAGTTCGGCCAGGAGCAAGCGATAGAATTCCGTAACCTGGGGAGTTCCCCGGCCCACCACGGCCGGACCCATAAGAATTGTTTCATCGAAAAAGGTCAGGGGCGACGGCCGGGCCGCCGCGGATTCCAGCACCGCCCGCCAGAGTCTGCTCGTCTCGGCCGATTCCCGGACGACCTCTTTGAGCCTGTCATAGTCGAATCTGTGGCCGGAAATATTTTCCAGGGCCGGGATCATGGCCTTCATCTGGGCTATCTGATCGTCTATGTGGCTTTCCCGGACCTCCCCCACGCTTCTCTGGGTGACGACGCCCACAACCGGAACGTTGAACTCCCGGCCGTAATAGGAAAACCAGTCCTGCACGTCCCGGCACTGATTGGTGTTGAAGACCAGCACATCCGGGCGGGGCGGATTCTCAATGCCGTAAGCCTTTCTCAGAGGCGTTTCCTTTTTCAGATAAGCCCCCACGTCCGAGGTCAGGTAGGAACAGATGTCCGGCGAATAACCGATGGCGTTGGCTGCCGGTATGCAGTCCGTGGCCATGCGCGTGGCCCCCAGCAGGGCGCCGTGGTTTTCCGGAAAATAGACCAGAAAGCCCATGGCCCGCAGCAATTCGGCCGGTCCCACGCTGTTGCACCAGGCCACCTTGGGCGATCCGGCCCTGGCCGCCTCATCCAGTTCCCGGAAATGGTCGGCCATGAGTTCCTTGCACTGCTTGGTTGCGGCTATGGATTTTCGGGCCGTTTTCTTTTCCGTGTCCGCCATTTCGCCACTCCTTGGACGGTCTTCAGGCTAGTTTCGAAGCCACCAGTTCGGTCAGGTCCACCACCTTGACCTTGCCCTGCTTTTCCTTGCGGGCTCTGGCCGCCCCTTGGTTCAGCGAATTCTTGCAGGAGGGGCAGGCCGAAACCACGGTGTCCGCTCCGACGCCCACGGCCTGTTTAACCCGCTCGAAAGCAATATCGCCGCTCAACGGATTGTCAAAGGCCTTTACTCCGCCCCCTCCTCCGCAGCACTTGGCCAGGTTGCGGTTAAGGGGGAATTCCACCAGTTCCACGCCGGGCAGGGCTTTCAGCACGTTGCGGGGCGGTTCGAATATCTGCATGTGACGGCCTATGTCGCAGGGATCGTGGTAGGCCGCCTTGGCCGTTTTGCCGTCCTCCGCGAACTTCAACTTCCCGGCCTTGATGAGTTGCTCGATGTACTCGATGGCGTGCAGCACCTTGATCTCCCCCCAGTCGCCGCCGTACTTGGGATAAAGATCGTGGAAAGTCTTGTAGCAGCCGGCGCAGGTGGTCACGATCTGCCTGGCTCCGGTCGCCTTGGCCCGTTCCATGACCTGGGCCAGGCTGGCCTTGAAGGCATCGGTATCCCCGACCAGGTAGGACAGATAGCCGCAGCAGACTTCATTCTCGGCCAGGGCCGTGTAGTCTTCGCCCGCCGCGCCGGCTATCTTCATCATGCTGGGGATGATCTTCAGATCCTGATAGGACGAAACGCAGCCCAGAAAGAGCAGGGTTTCGGCCTTGTCCTTTTTGACGAACTCCGAGGGGAAAACGTCGGCCCGTTTTTCCGAAGCCTCGCTGAAAGGATTGCCGTACTCGGCGATGCTTTCTATCAGCGCCTTGTGGATTTCCGGCAGATACCCTTCCCGGACCAGCCGCTCTCTCGCTGAATGTATGATGTCCGAGAGGTTGACCCCGGCCGGGCAGGTGTATTTGCAGTTCAGGCAGAGCATGCACTGGTACAGACGTTTGGCCAGGTCGGCGGAAGGCTGCAACTGGCCGGTCAGCATGTTGTAGGCCAGTATCACGCGGCCCCGGGCGTTGAGCGATTCCAGTTTGGTCTGAGCGAAGGTCGGGCAGCCGGCCCGGCAGAAACCGCACTGGATGCAGGCCAGAATCTCCTTGTCCACGTCCTCGCCGAATGATTTCAGGGCCTCGGGATGCTTATACAAGGCATCAAAGGCGGATTTTTCCAGAATGTCCGTTATCCCGCCCTTGAAGACCGACTTGCCGGGGTTCAGTATTTTTTCCGGGTCCAGAGCGTCCTTGATCTTCTGCATGACCTTGACCGAGTCGCCGAGTTCCTGGCCGATGTACGGACTCTTGGCCATGCCCAGGCCATGTTCAGCCGAAAGTGTCCCTTCGAACTTTAAGGTCAGGTCGATGAATTCCAGGGCGATGGCCTTGACCTTGGACCAGTGCTCGGGATTCCTCACGTCCATGATGAACGTGGCGTGCAGGTTGCCGTCGCCGATATGGCCGAAGGTCGCGATGGGGAAACCGTGCTTTTCGCCTATCTCCTGGATGCCCTTGATGGTGGCCGGAATGGCCGTCATGGGCACGCCGAAATCCTCCACCAGGGGAACCAGCCGGTAATACGGCTTGATCCGGCTCATGGCCGGCACCAGCCCGTGGCGGACCTTGGAAAGATCGGCCCTTTCCTGCGGATCGGTGGTCCAGCGGACCGCGATGGCTTTATGCTTGTTGGAAACCTCGGTGATGCGCGCCTGGTCGGCCTCCACCGCCGCCTTGTTGCCGTCGATCTCCAGAAGAATCTGGCACTGGATATTTTCCGGCGTTTTGCTCTTCAGCTTCTCGTCCATGATGTCCATGGAGACCCGGTCCAGAATTTCGCAGGTGCAGATGGGGATGCCGGAAGTCAGCATCTCCTCCACCGCATTTCCGGCGTCTTCCAGGGACGGAAAATCGATGCGGGCGAAGATGGAATACTCCGGCACGGGGAGGATCTTGACCACCGCTTCCACGATTATGCCCAGGGTGCCTTCGGCGGCGACAAAAAGATTGGTCAGATCAGTACCTGTCGAATGCTTGGGGGCTATGCTGCCGGTATGAATCAGGGAACCGTCGGCCATCACCACTTTCAAACCCTTGACAAAGTCCTTGGTCGTGCCGTACTTGACCGCCCTGATTCCGCTGGCGTTGGTGGAAATCATGCCGCCGATGCTGGCGATGGGGGCGGAACCGGGATCGGGCGGGAAAAAATGCGTGGGGCCAAGCCTGGCGTTCAGGGCGTTGCAGACCACGGCCGGCTGCACCCGTGCGTAACCGTCTTTCAGGTTGATTTCCAGTATCTGGTTCATGCGGGCCATGTCCAGCAGGATGCCGCCGTAAGGCGAGAGGGCCGCACCGGTCACGCTCGTCCCGCTGCCCCTCGGTATCACCGGAACCTTGGCCTTGGCCGCCACCTTGACGATGCCAGCCACCTCCTCTGCGCTCGCGGGAAAGACAATGACATCGGGCACGCCAACGTGGACCGACATGTCGCGTGAACAACTGAGACAGTCTATCTCGTTATTGGTAATGTTCCCGGGACCGACTATGGCGGTAAGTTCGGCCACGTAATCCATTATGGTCCTCCTTGGTTTCCAGAAACTGACAGAAGCTTCGGTAATGCCTGGATTACTTGAGCGGTCAAGGGACAGGAAGCGCTGAAGGCTGCCCGTTCCGTAACGGCCCGCTGCACGCCGCCCAAGGGGTCTGGAGCGGACCTGTGCCATCTGTTTGTAGGTATGCTTTACATAATAGCTACGTTATAGCTTGGTGTCAACAGCTATCTCGCGTCAGCAGAGATTCAAATCAGGGCTCGGCGGCAGTCTTTTTGTGAAAGAATCCAGAAGCGGCCGGTTTCAGCCGTTGGGGAAGAACAGGTTGATAGAGAGAATGAAAAACCGAAGGGATACAGGATGTTATGAACGTGACGCGAATCGTGAGCAGATATGTTGATTATATCATCCGGCCGGGATCTTATCCAGCCGGTTTGGTCTCATGGCTATAATAACGGTGTCTCCTGTCCTGCGGGTTCAGCGCAGGCCGGACAACAGTGATTGCACCTTGGCCAGCAAGGAGGGTTTGCCTTTGATTTTGACCTTGCCGGTCAGCAGGGCCAGGGCCGGGTTCATCCGCCCATCGGCCAGCTTTATCACGTGTTCACTGCGGGCCGAGACGGTTACATCCGGTGACTCATGGAGTCCAGACAGAACCTGGCACGACGGTCCGGCGCAGACGGCATGCCACCTGCCTCCGTCCTGGCCGTCGATATTGAACTGAAAGACGCCGTTGACATCACTTATTCCCAGTTCGGCGTATTTTTCTTCCATTCTGCCGAATAATTCGTTGCAGGTCATAATATCCAGATAATCCTTATAAACTTCCGGTCTTCATGATTGCGGGGCCTTAGCGGGCGGAAGCGAGCACCGCCAGCAGTTTTCTGGCCTGTATCAGGTTCGGATTGATCTCCAGGGCCTTTTGCAGAAATACTTCAGCTTCCTCACGCTGTCCGGCCTCGAGATGGCAGCGGCCCATGTTGTAAAGCAGGTTTTCGTCGCGGCCGTCTATCTCCAGAGCCTGCCGGTAGAGAGACAAGGCCTGCTCGAATTTGCCCTGCTTGCGCAAGCTGATGCCCAGCCGGTTGAAAAGGTGCAGGTTCCTGGGGTTGCCCTCCAGCAGGTCATGAAAGAGGGCTTCAGCGCGGGCAGGATCGCCGTTTTCCAGAACAGCTTCGGCCAGAGTCTCTTGCAGTTCACGGCTGTGCGGGTCCAGCGAGAATGCTTTCTCCAGCGCGGATGCGGCTTCGGTCGTACGCCCGGCGTTCTGGTAAGCCCGCCCCAGCCCGGCCTGGGCCCGCGCCAGTCCGGGATCGGCCTTGACCGCTTCTTCCAGAGCGGCAATGGCCTCGGCCAGGCGTCCCTGTCTGTGCATGACCAGGCCGATTTCCGTCTGCAAGCCGGCCAGCTTCCTTTTTTCCGCCTGTAAGGCCTTTTCGAATCCTGCCAGATTTTCTTCCGGAAGCCCCCCTCCGTCCTGACCGGCGCCTGACCCGCTCAAACCGGACTTGCTGGACGATTCCGGCTGTCGCGGCCCCGAAACCTTCAGCCAGGCCGATATCTTCTGCGCCGAGGCAGGCCAAGGCAGCAGAACAGCCGAAATCCCGGCCGCCGGACCTGTCATCTGAGCCAGAAGCTCAAGTTCGGCGAGTATCAGGCAGGCCCTGTCGTTTCGCCCGGCCGATATATTCCAGCGTGACGCCAGGTCGGCTGCTTGCATGTCCGGAAGGTCACGGGAGATTATCAAGGCGTCGAAATCCCGGCTGGCCGCCAACTTTAATGCGGTTTCACCGTTTTCGACCATGGTGACAAGGCCGTAGCCCAGGGACTGAAGGACCTGTTCTATCTGAAGGCCATCGGCACGCGCTGCGGAGACGACCAGGAAATTTGCTTCTGGACTCAGCATGAATTTATTAATACTATTTCACTTGGCCTCCGGCAATGATAATAATAATCAAACGGAGGCGTTATTCCGTTCCCGGGCCGGCAGGGCGGGTGTCCGCACCTTGCGTCTTTAAGCTTGCTATGGCCGGAAACACCGGGTATATTAAACCATTCCCTAAAAAGCAGTGGATGAAGACATGACCGACCATGATCTGAGAGAGCAGATTACCAAACTCAACCGGATCGGTATCGCGCTTTCGAGCGAAACAAATCTGGATCGCCTCCTCGACCTCATCGTCAGGGAAGTGCGCGAGTTTACCCATGCGGACGCAGGCAGCATCTACATTCGAGAAGACGAACAACTCAGGTTCGAAGTCGCTCAGAATGACACGCTGCTTCAGCGCGATCCGGCCTACGCGGACAGTTTCCGGCCTTTTCCGCTGCCGCTGACCAAGAAAAGCATCGCCGGCTTCGTCGCCCTGACCGGGCGGATTCTCAATCTCAAGGATGTCTACGAACCGGACGATTCCGTGGACTTTGAAGTCAACCGGGAGTTTGACGAGCGGAACAACTACCGGACCAAGTCGATGCTGGTCGTGCCCATGCTGGACAACCGCGGCGAGAATATCGGCGTCCTCCAGCTCATAAATGCCCTGGACCAGGATCGCCAGGTGACTTCTTTTTCCGCTGAGGTCGAGGCCCTGGTCATGTCGCTGGCCTCCCAGGCTGCCGTGGCCATTAAGAACGCCCAACTCATCGTCTCAATCAAAAATCTTTTCGCCGCCCTGGTGCAGTACTCCGCGTCCGCCATTGATGCTCGAAGCCCGCACACCGCAGGCCATTCCCGGCGGGTGGCCACCCTGGCTCAGTTGATGGCGCAGGCTCTGAACCGCCAGAAGGAAGGGCTGTTCGCCAAGGTCGCTCTCAATGAGGAAGAACTGGAAGAGCTTTCCTACTCGGCCTGGTTGCACGACATAGGTAAAATCGGGGTGAAGGAACACGTCCTGGAGAAAGCCAATAAACTCAGCGACGCCATATTGGAACTTGTCCGCACCCGATTCGAACAGATCAAGCTGGGCATAAGCCTGGAGTGCCAGACCCGAATAGTCGAGCTGCTCACCAATGGGCCGGCTGACATGTTGGCCGTCAAGGCCATCCAGGAAGAAAAAGACCGGCGATTGGACGAAATTCAACAGGATATCGATTTCATAGTAAAGATAAACACACCAGGATGGATGACGGACGAGGACCTGGCCAGACTGCTGGAAATCAAGAACAAGGAGTTCACGGACGGGGACGGACAGAAAAGGCCGTATCTGGACGATTATGAGTTTGAAAACCTGAGCGTCCGCAAAGGCAATCTGACCGATGCGGAATACCGGGAGATTCAATCCCATGTCGTTCACACCTATAATATCGTCAAAAACATACCGTTCACTCCGGAACTGTCCCGCATTCCCAGTTTCGCCGCGGCGCACCACGAGATGCTCAACGGAACCGGCTACCCCAACAAGCTGCAGGCCAAGGACATACCTCTGCAGGCCCGCATCCTGGGCGTAGTCGACATCTATGACGCCTTGGTCGCCGCCGACAGGCCGTACAAGCGGGCCATGCCCGTGGACAAGGCCTTGATGATTCTTCAGGAGGAAGCCAAATCCGGCCGGTTGGACAAGGGACTTGTGGACCTGTTCATTCAGGAGGAAATCTGGCGCCTGGCTCAGGAAGAAGAGAAAAGGGTCCACCCAGAAGACCGGCTCGCCGGATAGCCGGCAGCCCTTCAATTCCCGTCACCATCCCTAAGTGAGCCGTCGGTAAAGCGGCGGATGCGGGTCGTCCTGTTTCAGACGCCCCCGGAAGGTTTTTTTTAAAGTCAGATAGAGGTGCCTTGTGGGTAACATCTTTAATATAACTGAGAAAATTGCCGAAGCAAAAATAAAGGAGGCCTTCGAAAGGGGCGAATTCGACAACCTGCCCGGCCAGGGGCAGCCCCTGGACCTGGAAGATTACTCCAGAATTCCCGAAGACCTGCGCATGGCCTATACCGTCCTGAAAAACGCCAATGTCCTGCCGCCGGAAGTGCAGCTCAAAAACGAAATCGTGCAGATAGAGGATATGTTGGCCAGCATCAAGGACGAACAGGAAAAATACAGGCAGATCAAGAAACTGAATTTTCTGGTCATGAAACTGAACACCATGAAGGGCGGCAGCGTCGTCTTCGAGGAGCACCAGCATTATTACGAGAAAATGGTTTCCCGGATGACCGTTCCCCCGAAAAAGGAGAAAGATGGAGGCGATGGCTAGCCTATGGACATGAAGCGCGACTATTACGAGGATATTCAGCAGTTTTCATCCGGGGTAACTCTGTTTTGGTTTGTTGTGCTCCTGGCCGTCCTGGCCGCTTTCCCTTTTGTTGTTTCCGCTCTTGGTAAAGGCTACTACATTTACATGGTCAACTACATTGCCATTCATATTATCGTGGCGGTGGGGTTGAACCTGCTGGTGGGCTATACCGGCCAGGTCAGTCTGGGCCATGCCGGTTTTTTCGCCCTGGGGGCCTATGGCACCCTCCTCCTGATGACCAAACTGCACCTGCCTTTTCTGCTGGCCTTGCCTCTGGCCGCTCTTGGGTCGGCGGCTTTCGGTTTTCTTCTGGGCTTGCCGGCCCTGAGGCTGGAAGGTCCTTATCTGGCTATCGCCACCCTTGGTTTCGGGCTGACCGTCACCCAGATTATCGGCCGCTGGGAGCTCTTCGGAGGCCGCCAGGGCCTTCACGCCCCGGATCTCTTCATCGGCCCCTGGGCGGTCAAGGGGGATTTCTCCTTCTACTGGGTGGTCATACCCATGATGGTCTTTCTGACCATGGCCGCACGAAACCTGGTCAGGACCAAGGTCGGCCGGGCCTTCGTCGCCCTGCGTGATTCCGACATAGCCGCCGAAACCATGGGCGTCAATCTCACCTACTACAAGACTCTGGCTTTCGCCCTGTCGGCTTTCTACGCCGGGATAGGTGGAGGCCTCTATGCCTTCTCTCTGGGCTTCATAGAACCCCAGATATTCAACCTTATGCTTTCCATAATCTTTCTGGCCATGGTCGTTGTCGGCGGCCTGGGGTCCATCTTCGGCTCAATCGCCGGAGCCATACTTCTGGCCGTTCTCAACCTCAAGCTGGCCGCTGTTCAGAACCTCCCTCTCCTGGGCGACCTTCTCATGCGAGCCTCGGAAGTCTGGTTCTCCGTGTCCGGTCTGCCCAACGTCCAGTTCATCGTCTACGGCCTGATTATGGTGCTCATTATCATTTTCGAGCCCCTGGGCCTCTACGGATTCTGGATCAGAACCAAAATTTACTGGAAAACCTGGCCGTTCTGAAAGAAGGAGCACCTGCACGATGTTCTGGCAGATAATCATCAGCGGCCTGGCGGTCGGCAGCGCCTACGCCCTCATCGCCTTGGCCATGGTCATCATTTACAAGACCTCCGAAGTTCTCAACTTCGCCCAGGGCGATATGGCCCTGATAACCACTTACGTCACTTTCATGATGCTGGACACTTACGGACTGCCTTTCTATATCTCCATACCCCTGGCCATGGTCTTCGCCGCCCTGGTAGGCTTCGTTGCCGAATTCGCTTTTCTGCGGCGGGCCAAGGAACCCAATGTTCTGGGCCTGATCGTCATAACCCTGGGCATGGAGATGATAATCTTCGGCTTCACATCCTGGAAATGGGGAGCGGACCAGCGCGAGCTCCCTTTCCCCATCACCTCCTATGACACCTTCACCATCGGCGAACTGTACATAAGCAAGCTCGAACTCCTGACCTTCTGCGTCACCCTGATCCTCATGTTCACCCTGTTCCTCTTCTTCCGCTACACCAAGGCGGGCATCGCCATGAAGGCGACCCAGCAGAACAAGAACGCGGCCAAGCTCATGGGCATCCGCACCAACCGGATTCTCATGTTCACCTGGGGACTTTCGTCCCTGGTCGGAGCCGTGGCGGCCCTGCTCATCGCCCCGGCGTCCACCCTGGACCCTTACATGATGTGGGACCCCCAGCTCAAAGGCTTTTCGGCCGCCGTTCTCGGAGGGATGACCAGCCTGCCTGGAGCCGCCGTGGGCGGCTACATCCTCGGCATCACGGAAAATCTTTTCGGCTCCTATGTCTCCATCGAATTCAAATCCGTGGTCGCCTTTGCCATTATCGTTCTGATCCTGTGCGTCAAACCCAGCGGGCTCCTGGCCCGGCATTACGTCAAAAAGGTTTGATGTCCCGAGTTGTTTCAGCACCGGGGGAGACCGGCTTCCACCGGTTTGGGGTGAGATTTACCATCATTGAACAACAAAATGAGGAGGGTCTGAGATGAAAAGGAAGGCGTTGAAACTGCTGTGGCCCGTGGTCGTCCTGAGTCTGCTGCTGACAGTCGGGACAGTCTGGGCCGAAGGCGTCCCCGGAGTAACCGATACCGAGATCCGCATAGGTCAGTGGGGGCCGCAGACCGGTCCCGCCGCTCCCTGGGGCGCGGTCTCCAGAGGCACGGCCGTATATTTCGACATGATCAACGAGGAAGGCGGCATCAATGGCCGCAAAATCAAGTATTTCATGTTCGACGATCAGTACAATCCGGCCAAAACCAAGGCCGGAGTCAAGGAACTTGTTGAAGGCGAAGGTATTTTCGGCTTTGTCGGCGGAGTGGGCACCGCTCCCGGACTGGCCGTCATGGATTACCTGACCGAGAAAGGCCTGGTCTGGGTCGGTCCTTCCACCGGTTCTTCCCACTGGATCGAGCCCCTGAAGCGAAACGTTTTCGCCGTCTATCCTCAGTACGCCGACGAAGCCGCCGCCCTGGTCAAATACGCGGTCGAAACCATGGGCAAGAAGAAGATAGCCTTCTTCTATCAGAACGACGACTTCGGCAAGGGCGGCCTGGAAGGCGCTCACCGGCAGCTCAAGAAATACAACCTGGAACTGGCCATTGAACTCCCGGCGGAACCGGCCGACCGCGACCTCAAGTCGCACACCATGAAGCTGAAACAGGCCGATCCGGAAGTGGTCATCATGTGGGTCATGCCCACTCATGGCGTTATCCTGCGGAAGACAGCCGCCGCCATGAATTTTCAACCTACCTGGATGACCACCAGCGCCCTGTCAGACGCCCCGATGATGGAACAGATCACCGGCGGCCTCTGGCAAGGCACCATCTTCGCCAACTTCGCGGAAACCCCTGATTCCGAACTGCCCCTGATGAAAAAATACTATCAGGCTTATGAAAAATACGCGGCCAAGGGCGAACGCTGGGGCGTTTTCTTCTATGCCGGTTTCGGTTTCGCCGAGCCCATGGTCGAAGGCCTGCGCCGCTGCGGCAACGACCTGAGCCAGGAGAATTTCATCAAGCAGATGGAAACCCTGAAGGACTTCAAAGGCATTTTCGGCCGCATCACCTACACCCCTGAACGGCGTCAGGGCCAGAAGGAAATATTCCTTTCCGAAGCCCTGGCCGGCGGTAAGGTGAAACGCCTCTCCGACTGGATCGAGGCCGACCTGTAATCTTCCCAAACCCGGACCCCTCCACCGATTGTGGAGGGGTCTGATTATGGCGCCAGTATATGAATCTGCTCACAGTGGAAAATCTGTCTATCGGTTTCGGAGGCCTTCAGGCCCTGACTTCTGTCAACTTTGCCATTGAACCGAACACCATCTACGCCGTCATCGGTCCCAACGGCGCCGGTAAGACCACCCTTTTCAACTGTATCAGCGGGTTATACCGTCCCCAGCAGGGCCGGATAATCTTCAAGGACCAGGAGATCCAGGGGCTGCGCCCGGACAGGATCGCCCGCCTGGGGGTGGCCAGGACTTTTCAGAACATCGAGCTGTTCGCCAACATGACCACCATGGACAATCTCATGCTGGGACGGCACAATTTCATCAAAACAAACCTTCTTTCCGGCTCATTCATGTTCTTTCGCGGAACCCGGGCCGCCCAGGAGGAGATTGCCAACCGGGAGAAAGTCGAACAGATAATCGATTTTCTGGACCTCCAGTCCGCCCGGGACCAGTTTGTTTCCAGCCTGCCTTACGGGACTCAGAAGATTGTGGAACTGGGGCGTGCTCTGGCCCTTGAGCCGGAATTACTGCTTCTGGACGAGCCGTCCGCCGGAATGAACATGGAAGAGAAACAGGATCTGATGATCTGGATGAAGGACATTCAAGAGGAATTCGGCATCACCTGCCTGCTCATCGAGCACGACATGAAGCTGGTCATGGACATTTCCGACCGGATCACCGTGCTCAATTACGGACGGAAGATAGCCGAAGGCCGGCCGGAAGAGATTCAGAACCACCCCGAAGTCATGAAAGCGTATCTGGGAGAGGATTGAGCCGTGCTCAGTATCAAGAACGTCGAGACACTTTACGGAAAGCTCATCTACGCGCTCAGGGGAGTCTCCCTGGAAGTTCCGGAAGGCAAGGTCGTGACCATACTCGGTCCCAACGGAGCGGGCAAGACGACTATTCTCAAAACAGTCATGGGACTGATCGAGGACCAGCCCGACAAGGGAACCATTGAATTTCTCGGGCGGCGCATCGATGGGCGGGATACCGAGGACATTGTCAGGATGGGCATTTCCTACGTGCCCGAAGGCCGCGAAGTTTTTGCGGAATTGTCCGTCAGGGAAAACCTGCTCATGGGGGCGTACACTCGCCGGGGGCGTTCCGAGATTCAGGATGACTTCAACAACATTTTCAAACTGTTTCCGGTTCTCAAGGAACGGGAAAAGCAGTGGGCCGGGACCCTGTCCGGCGGGGAACAGCAGATGGTGGCCATCGGCAGGGCGCTGATGGCCCGTCCCAAGCTGCTCTTCCTGGACGAGCCGTCACTGGGGCTTTCGCCCATCATGGTCAAAAGCATCTTTGATGTCATCAGACAGATAAACAAGGCCGGTATGACCATACTCCTGGTTGAGCAGAACACCCGCATGGCCCTGAGCGTGGCGGATTACGCCCTGGTCATGGAAAACGGACGTTTTGTCCTGGCCGGGTCGCCCGCGGAACTGATGGAAGACGAAGACGTCAAGGAATTCTACCTGGGCGTCAAGTCGGAAGTATCGGTCAAAGGCTACCAGCGCTACAAAAGGAAAAAACGCTGGCGCTGAACTGAATCAATAGAAAACGCCGGGCGCAAGCGCCCGGCGTTTGGACTTCAGCCTGCTTCAGGCCGCCCGGCCGCCGGCCTTCTCCTTCTGAACCCTTTTCAATTCGGTCCAAAGCTCTTCAACCTGCCGCCGGGTTTCCTCCTCCGGTCCGGAATTGTCGATGACGTATTCCACGTAACCCTTCTTCTCCTCAATGGGCAACTGTGCCTTGATCCGGTCGTAAGCCTGTTCCCGCGTGATATTGTCCCGCGCCATCAGGCGTTCGACCTGGGTTTCTTCAGGCACGTAAACAAGCAGGTTCTTGTGCATCATGGGCTGCATGTTGATCTCTATCAGCAGAGGCACCACGACCTGAATAATCACATCAGGGTCCTTCTGGGCGTGTTCCATGACCAGGCGCACGAATTCCCCGGATATGCGCGGATGAGTGAAGCTTTCCAGCTTCTTCCTCTTTTCCATGTCCTTGAAGACGATTTCTCCCAACTTGAGCCTGTCCAGAGTCCGGTCTTCGTTGAGCACCTGTTCGCCGAAGAAGGCGACGATGTCCTTCCAGGCCGGCTTGTCCGGCTCCACCACCACCCGGCTCAATACGTCGAAGTCGATGATCGGCGCTCCAAGTTCCTCCAGCATCCTGGCCACGGTCGATTTGCCGCTGGCGATGCCTCCGGTCACTCCGAGCAGAATCCTGTTGTCCTGCCCCCGGAGCATTTCCAGGTTGCGGGCCTGGGCGTAGCTGGCCGGGAAAGCCTCGGTCACGTCCGCTTCGGCCCCGGCGTAGCTGATGGGATACCTGATGCCCCGGCGGTACAGAGCTTCCATGCCCCGCAGGGCCTTGTCCATCAAAGCAGCGGGCAGAGCCATTACCAGATCGTCGTCCTGGGCGTGTCCGTAACGGCGCTCACCATAGCAGGGGATGGTCAGTGAAGGCTTGCCGGTCAGGTAGCAGCGGGAGATGGCGTCCGAACAGGAACCCTCGCCCACGCAGTGAAAATCCATCACTTCGTAGTCTTCGAACTGCAGGGAGTTTATCAGCAGCATCATCTGGGCGGGATTGGCGTAGATCAGAACAATATCAGGATCGAAAGGGTTGTAGACCAGTGGAGCCATGGCCACGGCTTCATACTTGCCCAGGGGCAGCCTGGGAATGGAGGCTTCGAACTTCTTGCCGTCCTCGCGGGTCATGGTCCAGACGATGCTGCGGAAAGTCCCGTCCTTGGCGTAGGATGGCAACTCTTTCAAGCCGATTATGGACGGGCACATGAAGGAAAGGAAATCGTCGGCATCCGCCGCCACGGTCCAGTCGAAGTTCCGGACCAGCGTGATGAGCTGGCACAGAGTGGCCTTGTGACTGACCCGGCGGACAAAGGGAATTTCCCGGATGTCCTCTTTTTTCTCCAGCATTTTGAAGGCCACGGGAAAGGATTTCAGCCTCATCAGAAGCTCCAACCGGCGGATGGGCTTCTCCCAGTCTCGACTGGCGGTCATAAGTCTCTCCTGTTTGCAATGGCCGAAGTGATTAAGGGGAAAGGCTCCGGCAAAGCACCGCCGTCCGGCCCCTTGCCTCCATTAAAAATTAGGACCCGGTCCGGTAAAATGTCAACCTGAATCTTCCTAATACATGGACTCGATCAGATCGGAAAACGTTTCGTTGATGAATTTGCGCTTGACCTTCATGGTCGGAGTCACTTCTCCGTCCTCTTCCAGCAGTTTTTTGGGGAGGACGCGGAACTTCTTGATCTGCTCCACCCTGGCCAGGGATTTGTTGACCCGGTCCACTTCGTCCTGGATGAGTTTCAGGATTTCCGGGGCCTGGGTCAGAGTGGCGTAGGTGGTGAAAGGTATCTTGTTGTCCTGAGCGTACTTGAAGACATTGTCTTCGTCGATGATGACCAGGGCTGTCACATACTTGCGCTTGTCGCCGATAACCACGGCATCGTTGATATAGGGCGAAAACTTGAGCTGATTCTCGATGTTCTGCGGGGCGATATTTTTCCCGCCGGAAGTTATGATCAGATCCTTCTTCCGGTCCGTGATGCGCAGGAAGCCGTTTTCGTCAAACTCGCCCACGTCCCCCGAATGAAGCCAGCCGTCAACCAGTGTTTCCGCCGTGGCCTGGGGATTGCGGTAATATCCCATGAAAACATTCCCGCCCTTGAAGAGTATTTCACCGTCATCGGCCAGCCTGACCTCCACGCCGGGCAAGGGCGGCCCCACGGTTCCTATTTTGATTTCACTGCCCCGATGCACGGTCGTCGGCCCGCTTCCCTCGGTCTGCCCGTAAACCTCGCGTAAAGGCACGCCGATGGAATGATAAAACTTGAGCACATCCGGGCTTATGGGCGCCGCTCCGGAAATAGCCAGCCGCACGCGGTCGAACCCCAGCCTTTTTTTCAACTTGCGGAACACAGTCAGATCGGCCAGGGCGAAACCCAGGCGCAGATGTAATGGTATGGGCTTATGAGCCAGTTTGACGTTGGCGTAAGCCGCGCCCATTTTCATGGTCAGGCCGAAGGTCAGACGTTTGAACCACGTCGCGTCTTTCATCCGGATGAAGATGGTCGAGTAATATTTCTCCCAGATGCGCGGCACGGCGAAGAAGACGGTCGGGCTCACTTCCACGACATTCTGCGTCACCGTATCCGTATTTTCGATGAAACTGACTCTGTACTTGTATCTTATGGGCAGAAAGACCGAAAACATTCTTTCGGCGATATGGCAGAGGGGCAGAAAAGAGACTACCTCGTCGTCTTCCCTCAGCTTGACCGCCTCCTCCAGCGAGGCCGTGGTCCAGATGAGGTTGTGATGGTTCAGCATGGCCCCCTTTGGGGGGCCCGTGGTGCCGGAAGTATAAATCAGTATGGCCAGGTCTTCCGGTTGAGGCTCATGCAGACGGGTTTCGAAGAGTTCGGGCTCACGGCGGTCGCGTTCCCGGCCCAGTTCCAGCAACGCCTCGAAACTCATCACCATCGGATCCCGGAAGTGCCGCAGCCCCTCCATGTCGATGACGATGATTTTTTTCAGATTGGGCAGGTGCTCCCTGACCATCAGGGCCTTGTCCAACTGCTCCTCGTTCTCGACCACATAAAATTTGGACTGGGAATGGTCCAGAACATAACCGACTTCGTCGGCCGAGTTGGTTGTGTAGATACCCACACTGACTCCGCCCGCGCACATGGCGCCCAGGTCGGTGAAGAGCCACTCCGGGCAGTTTTCCCCTATAATGGAGACGCAGTCGCCCCGTTCGAGTCCCAACTCTATCAGGCCGCAGGCCGTCTCACGAACTCTCTGGCCGTAGTCTCGCCATGATATGTCGCGCCAGATGCCGAAAACTTTCTGTCTGAGGGCTGTCCGCTCGTCCAATTCCCGGACGTGCTTCCAGAACATGGTGGGAATCGTATCAGTTCTCATGTAGGCTCCACACAAGTACAGGGATTGGGCCTTGTTCAAGAGGCCTAAACAGATTATGATGGTATATTCCGGTGGACCAAAAGTAGCATAAAGACCTTGGTCTGCCAACAGAAAAAGGGAAAGAACCCCGTGGAGTCCTTGGAAAGGAGCCGAATCGCCGCCCAGGTCTCCGCTCTGCTCAACGGAACGGGCAGGGATGCGCCGGACGCTTCTTGCTGCCAGGTGATCGAGGAATCATTCCGCATAAAATCCCGCCAGCCGCGGGACGGCGGAAGATCCCTGTTGGAATTCGAGTTCCAGGGCCTGGTTGAAAACATGGGCGAACCGGTTGTCTACTCGGCCAGCGGGGCCGTAATGATCGATTCGGCCGGGATTATAGACCCGGAAACCATAACCTTCTGAAAAGCGGGCCTTATTGGTCATGTCCGAAGAAATACTGGTTTTTGAAGATGTGGTGAAAATCTACGACGGCCGTCCCGTCCTGGACGGCGTCTCCTTCACCGTCAGGGAAGGGGAATACGTCAGCCTCTGCGGGGAATCGACCAGCGGCAAATCCACTATCTTCAAAATGGTCGTCGGACTGGTCAAGCCTGACAGCGGCAAGGTGATTCTTTTCGGTGAAGACTGGTCCCGGCTCAGCGAGGATCAGAAACGGGAACTGCTCAGAAACGTTGAAATGCAGTTTCAGTCCGGAGCACTGTTCGATTCCCTCAGAGTCCGGGAAAACATCATGTTCGTTCTGGATGAGGAAACGGATATGCCTTCCCGGCAGAAGGAAGAGCTCATCGCCCGGCTGCTCAAAGGCGTCAATCTCATGTCGGCAGCCCAGAAATTTCCTTTCGAGCTCTCGGGCGGCATGAAAAAACGCGTAGCCGTGGCCCGGGCCCTGGCCACCACGCCCAGGCTGTCCCTGTTCGACGAGCCGGCCGCCGGACTTGATCCGGTTACTTCGGTCCGTATCGTCAACCTGATAAAAGACCTTGTCTCCGAGCACCGGATGACCATCATGGTCGCCACCACCGACGTTCATCTGGCTCTCAAATTTTCCGAGCGGTTCATTCTGCTCAAGGACGGAAGGATTCACGCGGACGCCCCCTGGGCCGAATTGAAGACTTCCGGGGACGACTACACCAGGAAGTTCCTGTCCCGGGCCCTGGTCGACTGAAAGTTTATTATGTCCGTGGAACAATGCACCCGGCGCGCCGGTTTCGGGCCGCCGGTAAATTTTTGGCCCAATACGCACTCCCCCGCGGAGCGCTTTACTGATATTATAGGTTTGTATGTCTAAAGAATTGGATAAGTTCCAGAGACCGAGCCGCTATGTGGGCGGTGAAGTCAACGCTGTGATCAAAAGCGAAAACGATGTCGATCTGCATGTGGCCCTGGCTTTTCCCGATGTCTACGAAATAGGGATGAGCCATCTGGGTCTCAAGATACTCTACGGACTCATCAATCAACGGCCGGAGATATGGGCTGAAAGGGTCATGGCCCCCTGGCTGGACCTTGAAGACGACCTCCGCCGGAACGGGCAGACCCTGGTCAGCCTGGAGTCCGGCCGCCGCCTGGCCGATTTCGACCTGATCGGTTTTTCTCTCCAGTACGAGCTGTCTTTCACCAACGTGCTCAATATGCTCGACCTGGCCGGGTTGCCTCTGCTGGCCGCCGAGCGGGGAGAAGACGCGCCTCTGGTCATCGGCGGAGGGCCATGCGCCTGCAATCCCGAGCCTGTGGCCGATTTTTTCGATTTTTTCTTCATCGGAGACGCTGAAGCCGGTTTTCTGGAAGTGCTGGACCAGATCAGGGCCTGGAAGAGGAACGGCGGTTCCAAAAAAGACCTGTTGCTCTCCCTGGCTGGACGGCCCGGCGTCTATGTGCCGTCCTTCTTTCAGCCCGTCTACGGGCAGGACGGCAGGCTGGCCGAAATCCGGCCCCTGGTTCCCGGCTATGACCGCGTCAAACGGGCCGTAATTTCCGATCTGGATGCCGCCTATTTTCCGGAACGCCAGGTCGTGCCCTTCACCAAGCCCATACACGACCGCATAGCCCTGGAAATTTCCCGGGGATGTACCCGAGGCTGCCGTTTCTGCCAGGCCGGGTTCATCTACCGGCCGGTCAGGGAGCGTTCGCCTCAAACCATTCTCAACCTGGCCCGGGAGACCTTGGCCGCCATGGGCCACGATGAAGTCTCGTTCCTCTCTCTCTCCGCCGGGGACTATATTTGCCTTCAGCCTCTCATGTCGGCCTTCATGGACGCGCATTCTCCCCGCCGGGTGGCTCTTTCCCTGCCCAGCCTGAGGGTCAAGGCTCTGAACCCCGCTATGATGAAAGAGATCAAGCGGGTCCGCAAAACCGGTTTCACCCTGGCTCCTGAGGCCGGGACTCAGCGTCTGCGTGATGTCATAAACAAGGACCTGACCGAAGACGACCTCATGTATGTCGCCCGTGAGGCTTTTGCCTTGGGCTGGCGTCTCATCAAGCTCTATTTCATGGTCGGTCTGCCTTCGGAAACGGATGAAGACGTCATCGCCATCGCTGACCTGGCCCGCCGTGTCCAGGCCGGGAGCAGGAGCAAGGTCAACGTCAGTTTCGCCACTTTTGTCCCCAAGGCCAATACGCCTTTCCAGTGGGAGGCCATGCTCAATCTGGAGCAGATGCACCAGCGCATGCGTCTGCTGAGGGACAATCTGCAGCGGCCCGGCCTCAAGCCCAAATGGAACGATGCCGAAGCCAGCCTGCTCGAAGGCGTCCTTTCACGCGGAGACAGAAGACTCGGCCGGGTTCTGCAGATTCTCCGCTCCAAAGGCGCCCGTTTCGACGCCTGGTCGGAAGCACTTAACCTGAATCACTGGCTGGAGGCCATGGCCGAAGCCGGGTTGACCACGGACGAATATCTGAGGGCCAGAAGCCGTGAAGAAGTCCTGCCGTGGTCGCATCTCGGGGTTGGTGTGGAACAGGATTATTTTTGGGCCGAACGCGAAAAAGCCTTGCAGGCCCAGAAGACGGCGGATTGCCGGGAACACGCCTGCACGAAATGCGGGGTCTGCGATTTCAAGGAGATCAAGCCCCGCCTATACGACCCGGAGAAGGACGCCCCCGTCCCCGCCGCCGGGAATCCTCCGGAAGGAGACCGGGTCCGGTTCTGGGTCAACTATACCAAGGAAGGTCCGGCCCGGTTCCTCAGTCATCTGGAAACAATAGATGTCTTCACCCGGGCCGTCCGCCGGGCCGGTCTGGATTTCTACATGAGCCAGGGGTTTCATCCTCAGCCCAGAATAGCCTTTGCCTCGCCTCTTTCCGTGGGGATTGAAAGCCGTGACGAGTACGCCGAAATCCAGTTGGTCGGCCCGCCCGAAGCGGCCGAAGTGGAAAGACTGCTGCGAGCTCAGATGCCTGGCGGTTTTTACGTCAAAGCCGTTCTGCTAAGGCCGGAGGGGTCTCCCAAGCTGAGTTCCGCCGGAGCCCGTTACCTTGTCCGGGCCGATGGGCCGCTGTTTGAACCGGATCTGGCCGAGCGCTTCGCCCTTGAGGATGAAGTCATGGTGGAGAAAAAAAGCAAGAAGGGACTCCGCCGGTTGGACCTGAAACCTCTGGTTGGCGAAATACGAGTCTTGACCCCGGACGAGATTGAAATTATTCTGTTAAGCGGGGAAGTTGGTTCCGTCCGGCCACTGAAGGCGGTTGAGGTCATCAGCGGGCTTTCCCCAGAAAAAATCGAAACGGCTTCGGTCGTTAAGTTGGAAACCCTTTTGGACAACATACAGGCATCATGTCCACAGAACTGATAATAAACGCCCGCAACCACGCCACCCGTATCGCCCTGGTCGAAAACGGAACGGTGGTTGAATTTTTCCTGGAGGAATCATCCAAGGAAGGAATTACCGGCAATATCTACAAGGGGCGGGTGGTCAGGGTTCTGCCCGGGATGCAGGCCGCTTTTGTCGACATCGGGCAGTCCCGGGCCGCATTTCTCTACGTCGACGATGTTTACGATCATCAGCACGAGTTTGAGGAAATGCTGCGCCGGGAGGAAGAGGAGGACGAGGAATTCCTCTCCGACGATTCCCAGGATATGAACACCCGCCCGGCCTTTCCCGAGCAGAGTTTCCAGATAGAGGAACTGGTTCACGAAGGCCAGGAGATAATGGTCCAGGTCTCCAAGGAGCCCATGGGACATAAGGGCGCCCGGGTGACCTCCCACATCTCTCTGCCGGGCCGTCATCTGGTTCTCATGCCCACGGTAAGCCATATCGGCGTCTCCCGCCGTATCGAGGACGAAGAAGAACGCCGGCGTCTGCGGGAGATAATCCAGGAAATACGGCCCACGGAATTCGGCTTCATCGCCAGGACGGCCTGCGAAGGCGTCAGTGACGACAAGATCAAGTCCGAAATGGACTTTCTCATCAGGCTCTGGCACAACGTTCAGAAGAAATCGGTCAATGCCTCGGTGCCCAGCCTTATCCATCAGGACCTCAATGTCACCCTGCGCGCCGTCCGGGACCTTTTTACCGAGGAAGTCGACCGGCTGGTCATAGACAACGAGTGCGAATACCAGAAGATACTCAGATTTGTGGACACTTTTTCACCCAGGCTCAATTCAGCCGTGGAATTATACGAGGGCCGTGAGCCCATTTTTGATTTTTACGGGGTGGAAACTGAAATAAGCCGGGCTTTGAGCAAGAAAGTCTGGTTGAAATCCGGCGGCTATATCGTCATCGAAGCCACCGAAGCCTTGGTGGCCATAGATGTCAACACCGGGCGGTACGTGGGGCGGCATAACCTCGAAGAGACGATTCTCAAGACCAACCTCGAGGCGGTCAAGGAAATTGCCTACCAGTTGAGGCTCCGCAATATCGGCGGCCTGATAGTCATAGATTTCATCGACATGGAGCAGGAGATGAACCGGGAGAAGGTCTTTACTTCTCTTAAGGAAGCTCTGCGCCGGGACAAGAACAAGACCAAGGTGCTCAAGATGTCCGAGCTCGGTCTGATCGAAATGACCCGCAAGCGCACCCGGGACAACATAGACCGGCTGGTCAGGGAGGCCTGCTTTTACTGCCAGGGAGAAGGCTATCTCATGTCCAAGACCTCCATATGTCATGAGGCCTTCCGCAGCCTGGAACGTAAAGCCCTGGAAACCAACGCCGATTCCATCTATCTGACCGTGCATCCGGACCTGAAGGAACTTCTTCTGGACGAGGAACGGCACGCCGTGGAAGAACTCCAGAACAGATTGGACCGCCGGGTCATCATCAGGGCCGATGAAAACCTGCACCTTGAGGCCTTCATAATCGAGTCCGAATAGCTCCGCCGTTTCTTCCCTTTTTCCGGGCGCTTGTCAGCGCCGTCTCACAACCGAATTTCCGGCTGATAAGTCCGGCCTCCCCGGCCGTGGGGACAAGCGCCACTATCTTCCTCTGATCAAGCCCGCTCAGGTCGAAGTCGCCCCGCAGACGCCATTCCCTTTCCTTAAACCATTCCGTTTCGCCGGACCGCTGGAGCTGAAACCTGTATCTCCGGGCTGCGGGCATATTCTCCCAGTCGCTTTCCGACCCGTAAATCACCGGTTCGGCTCCGGCCTGCAAAAGCAGCTCCCGTGGAATGGCCAGCCCGTAAGGTTCAAAGGTCCACCTGATGAGTGCCGGGTTCCAGCGGATCAGGCCGTCCAGGTCTTCCGGCCTTACCGATGTAAACGACGTCACCGGCTCATTCCCCCGGACCATTCTGGCCGAGGCCCTGATTTTTTTCTCCAGCAGAATGCGTCTCAGGGAATCAAACGCCCCATGCCCGGAATCAGGGTTTCCCCGGAGCAATGAACTGTAATAATCGGCTCTGGACTGTCCCGGCCATGGTCCCGGCCAGGCGCGGGTATAGTGAATCAGATAATCGTTTTCCGGCAGCGTGAGGATCCTGGCTGGCCAATCAATCGACGCCCTCTTCTTGGTTTTCAAGCCTCCACCCGGAGGCATCCGCCAGGGTTCGGCCCCGGCCTCCAGCAGTTCCTTGTTTCCTGCCGCGCTCCGGCCGAATTTTTCCGGCCTGAATACCTTTACCCCTGTTCCGGCTTTCAGGGCCGCACCGGCCAGATCGGCCATGTTGCCCCCGTTTCTGACCTCGACCACGTAAACCTCGTCGGCCAGGCTCATCACCCAGGCGTCCCTAATAGGTCCACAGGCTTTGGGACTCGGCACTGGTCCGGGTGGAAAAGGGGATAGGTACAAGGTCCGTCCGGCAGTGGCCAGTCCGGCATACTCCTCGAAAAATTTTACGGCCCGCTGAGGTGCGTTCATCTGTGGCAGCGGGCCGTCCAGGACGAGGACAAGAAACCGGCCGGACTCCGCGGCGGCGGCGCAGACCAGTTCATACTGAGGATTTCTCAGGCTGCCGATCACAGCCCGGCCGGGAGGAAGTCCATCCAGCATCCTGCGGAGCGCCGCCAGCCAGCGGTCGTCAGGTTTAATGCGCTGGGGTTTGCGGGAGTTGACAAGGGCCGCCGTGCGGCCGCCGCAGGATTTTGCGCCCCAGGCGAAGGCCAGAGGAGGGGAGGGTGAGAATGATCTTTCTGCTTGCAGGGTCAGGGTGAAGACCCCTGCGGCCAGCCATGAACTGGCCAGGGCCGAGGCCTCCGCCAGGACTTTCCTGGTTGTCGCCATGCCTGTCCTGGCAAAATACTCGGCGACCCCTTCCGGGGCCTCTTCCGGTGGAAAGCCCGGACAGCCGGCAATGAGTTCAGCCCGCCCGGCCGGTGATGTTCCGCCTTTCCTTGCGGCCAGGGCCGCCGCCAGCAGACGGGTGAAGGTCAGGTTGCGGCCGTCCGGTCGAATCAGCATCTCCCGCGCCTCTTCCTGAACGCATAAGCGGGGATCACGGTTTCGACCCAGACAGCAGCTTTCACTTCACCAGATCACTCAACGCCTTTTCGATAGTGGGAAAATCGAATTCGAACCCCAGCCGGTTCAGTCTGTGGGGGGTAACTTTCTGGCCTTCCAGCAGCACCGAACCGAACTCGCCCAAGGCCAATTTTATCATGAAACCGGGTGCGGGCAGGAAGGCCGGCCGTTTCAGGGCTCGCCCCAGGGCCTTGGTGAAGTCCGCATTGGTCACCGGGTTGGGGGCGGTCAGATTGAAGGGGCCTGCGGCCTCGGGCTGCTCAAGCAGGTATTCCATGGCCCGCTCCAGGTCATGGTGGTGTATCCAGGAAAACCACTGCCGCCCCGATCCCAGCCGCCCGCCCAGGCCTTTGCGGAACAAGGGCAGCATCTGTCCAAGCGCCCCGCCGTCCGGCCCGAAGACCACGCCGAAACGCATCAAAACCACTCTGACGCCCGAAGATTCGGCCCTGACGGCTTCGTCTTCCCATTTCCTCGTCACTTCGGCCAGGAAATCAGAACCCGGCGTTGATTCCTCATCGATCTTCTCGTCGCCGCGAAAGCCGTAGTAACCCACCGCCGAAGTGCTTAACAAAACCCGGCCCGACGATGAACCGCGCCCCATGGCTTCCACCACGTTTCGCGTGGTCAGGATACGGCTCTCCATGATCTGTTTTTTGGCGGATTTGGTCCAGCGCTGGAAAATCGAGGCTCCGGCCAGGTTGATTACGGCGTCCGCGCCCGCAGCTTCATCCCCCCAGGCGCCCGGCTGTTGCGGGTCGCCCTTGACAAAGCACACCCGGCCGCCGTCCGCGAGACCGGACCGGGAGCGGCTCAGCACAACCAAATCATGTCCCCCGGCCGCCAGACGCCGCACCAGATTGGTTCCCACAAAGCCGGTGCCGCCGGTCACGAATACTTTCATGGCCGTTTGCCGCCCGCCACCGGGGAGGTTCCCCCGGTTCGGACATCCTCCGGATGGATTATTGACTCAAGGCTATGGAAAGAGCCGTGGTCAGTCTGACCACGTTTTCATCAGACTGCTTCAGGCGCTGACTGAGCAGTTCGGCCAGGCGCGACATTACTTTGAAGCCCAGATCCGGTTTGGCCCTGGCCAGGCCAAGAAAGCTTTCACGGGTTATCTCGTACAAAGTGCAGTCAGTCAGGGCCACAATGGTTGCCGACCGTTCCGCCCTGGTAATCAGGGACATCTCCCCGAAAACCACCATGTCCTCGGCCCTGAGTTCGGTCAGGGTCTTGTCCGTCTCGCGGAAATCGTCTTCGCCGAACTTCATGGTCAGTGTCTTGGTGACCTGGACTTCTCCTTCGGCGATGACATACATGGAATCGCCCGGTTCCCCCTCCTTCATGACCACCTCGCCGGATTTGCATTCGCCGGTCTTGATGATCTGGGCGATAAATTCGATCTCCTGATCGTTCAGGTCCTGGAATATGTTTATTTTTTTCAGGAAGCCCACTTCAGGGATCATTTGCCCTCCGTCCTCCCGGAACCGGCCACAAAGTCCAGGGATTTCTCAATGAAGGAACCGTCGCCCGGCCTGTTCCTGCCCAGAACTATGACCGCGTCGTTTTTGGTCAGGACGTAATCCAGGGGGGGATTGACCTGTACGGATATGCGTTCCTTGGACGATGAAAAAAAATCCTTGCCCGACTCCGTGAATTTTCTCCGGATAAAATCGTCTATGGCCGTGGCGTCGGGAGAGAGAATGTCCTCCAGCCGCATGGCCTGGGTCTCCGTGACCAGGGCCAGCATGATGGCCGAATACTTTTCCTGAAAGAAGGCTGCCGCCTCGCCAGCCGTCTTGCCGATCAGCCGTTCGGGGAGACGCGCCCGCCAAAGTTTTTGTTCGGCATCCACGTCCAGCAGCTTCTTCATCACCGTCGAAAGGCCCGTGGCCGCGGCCGCGCCGGCCAGAATGGCCGCGTTGTTCTCTCCGCGAACCACTATCTCATCGACATTGGCCCGCTTCAGATGCTCCTTGTTTTCGGCATGGATGAGCTCCGCACAGGTTTTGACCTTGGGCGCCAGGGATTTGATGGCCAGAGCTCCGAAAATAGTCCTTTCGTCCGCCTTTTCCGGCGGGTGGGGACCGGAACTGTCCGTCAGCAGGATGGCCGCCCTGGCCCTCTTCATGTTGGCCCGGGCCAGGATTTCCTCCTTGGTGAAATTGCCCCGCACAAAACGGAAAGTTATATCCGGAAAATGATAGAGGATGGCGTCGACCTCCTCGCGGGGCAGTTCATTCAGCAGGACCACCATCGGGACCTTGGGCTTGAGCTGGTGGTAGAGGCTTTTGATGACGTCCAGGCCGTTTTCATTCCAGCCGCAGATGACAATGTGGTCTTTGTCGTGTACATCTTCCAAGCCTTTACCCTCCTTGATCTTGCGCGAAACGAAAACCGAAGCAATGGTGGCCGTCATCAGGGAGAGCAGGAAAAGTCCCGAAATCATGACCACGAAAGCGATGACCCGGCCCACAAAAGTTGTGGGGACCACGTCTCCGTAACCGACCGTGGTCACCGTCACCACCGACCACCAGACAGCTTCCCCGAAACCGTGCAGGAAGCCTTTTCTGTATTCCACCAGGTAAAGGGCCAGCGAGGCCAACAGCAGCATGGAGGCCGTGACAGCCAGAATTTCGAAAAAATGCGTCCCCTTGAGCGTCTTCAAGAGGTTTCTGAACGCCTTTTTCCATCTTTTCAACACTGAATACGCCACCCGGCCCCTCTCCGTGTATCAGAAGGCAGATTACCGCCAAAACCCCCGATCTTGCCAACATGATAGCATAATGTAATGAAATGAAAAATAATGTTTGCCGCCATGGGGCGGTCGGGGACTGAATTTAACCAATTTCTGTCTTGACAACCATTTTCTCTTCACCTATAAGATAACTACAATATAACTACAATATAGTCATCTGATCCCGACAGAAAACAACGCCTGAACACCAGCCCGCGAAACCAGGGGCGTGGCGCGAAGGAGAGGCTTATGAAGCTGACGGATAGGGCGGCCGTGGTCACCGGGGGTAGCCGGGGTGTCGGACGAGCCGTGGCTCTGGCCTATGCGAGCCAGGGCGCAGACGTTATCGTCAACTACGCCTCCAACGATTCGGCGGCCAGGGAAGTAGTCGCCGAGGTGGAGAAAATGGGACGCCGGGCCAAGGCCGTCCGGGCCGATGTGGCCGTCCAGGACGACTGCCGGCGTCTGGTTCAGACCTGTCTGGACGAATTCGGCCGGGTCGATATCCTGGTCAACAATGCCGGTTTCACCCGTCCGGCCCTGTTGCGGAAAATGACCGAGCAGCAGTGGGACGAAGTGCTGGGAGTGCACCTCAAGGGCGCTTTCTTCTGCAGCCAGGCCGCCGCCGATGTCATGGCCGAGCAGAAATACGGACGCATAATCAATGTGACCTCGGTTGCCGGACTGGTGGGGACCGTGGGCCAGATCAACTATTCGGCGGCCAAGGGCGGCCTTCTTTCCTTCACCAAATCCGCAGCCAGGGAACTGGCCAGATACAACGTCTGCGTCAATGTCATCTCCCTGGGTATTGTCGCCACCGAAATGACCGAGAAGATCCGGACGGACGATAAGCTGCGGGAAATTTACATGGGACGCATCCTGCTGGGCCGTTTCGCCGAACCGGACGATATCGTCCCGGCTTTCGTGTTTCTCGCCTCGGAAGACGCCAAGTACATCACCGGCCAGCTCCTCTGCGTGGACGGCGGTTACGGTCTTACTTGATGGTTCAACCGGAAGTTATCAGGAGGTTTTAAAATGACTGATATTCCCACCAAAATCAATACCTGGCAGATGGTCGAAGCCCCGTTCTTCGACAAGGAACAGAAAAAAATCACCTCTCCGGGCAAGCTCCAGAAAGCCGAAATACCTGTCCCGGAACTGAGTGAAAAGGATGCTCTGGTCAAGGTGGCCGGCTGCGGGGTCTGTCACACCGACCTCAGTTATTTTTATGATGGCGTGCCCACGGTCAACAAGCCGCCCCTGACCCTGGGGCACGAGATATCGGGCACCGTGGTCGCCGGTCCCTCCGACCTGATCGGGAAGAATGTCATCGTCCCGGCGGTCATGCCTTGCAACAACTGCCCCATCTGCAACCAGGGCCGGGGCAACCGCTGCCTCAATCAGAAGATGCCCGGCAACTCCCTGGGCATGTACGGCGGTTTTTCGGACTACATTCCCGTTCCGGCCGAGGACCTTTGTATCATCGAAGACCTCAAAGGCCTGCCTCTTTCCCATTATGCGGTCATTGCCGACGCCGCCACCACGCCGTACCAGGCGGCCATGCGTGCCGATCTGAAGGAAGGCGACCTGGTCATCGTCATCGGAGCCACCGGCGGAGTGGGTATATATCAGACACAGGTTGCCAAGGCTCTGGGGGCCAAGGTGGTTATCGGCATGGGCCGGGATCAGGCAAAACTGGACCGGGCCGGCCAGTACGGAGCCGACTACACCATCAATATCAAGAACAAGGAATTCAAGGATATACGTGAAGAGTTCAAGGCCATCTGCAAAGAGGCGGGCGTACCTTCCAACTACGGCTGGAAGATATTCGAAGTCACCGGAATCGGCGCGGCTCAGGACATCGCCCTGGGCCTGCTGTCCTTCACCGGCAAGCTTATCGTCGTCGGTTTCGGCATGACCAAAAACCAGTATTCCATCAGCCGTCTGATGGCCTTCGACGCGGACATCATCGGCACGTGGGGCTGTCTGCCGGAATACTATCCCAAGGTCCTTTCCCTGGTGCAGGCAGGCAAGGTCCAGATAGAACCCTTCCTGGAGACCAAGCCCATGAGCAGCATCGCCAGTGTCTTTGAAGCACAGCACTCCGGGGCCTTTGACAAACGCCAGGTCCTGGAACCGGATTTTTAAAATTTGAACAATAATCAATGATTCGAAGGAGGAGAGTTTAGATGGCCTTAGAATGGATGCCCAGAGACAATGGAATTAAGAATCATGCCTTGTTCGGGAACGAGCATTTCGGTTCCGAAGCCGATGCTCCCTGCACTGTCTACGAAAAGACTCCCCTGCTGGACCCGGCCGGCAACCCCGTTCCGGACCTTTACGTGGCTACCATACGCCTGAACAATCCCAAGCAGTACAATTCCTATACCACCGAGATGGTCAAAGGCGTCATCGCCGGTTTCAACAAAGCCTCGGGCGACCGTTCCGTGGTCGCCGCCGTCTTTACCGGCACCGGCGACAAGGCCTTCTGCACCGGCGGCAACACCAGGGAATACTCGGAATATTATTCCAAGCGGCCCAACGAGTACGGCGAATACATGGACCTGTTCAACGGCATGGTCGACTCTATTCTCAATTGCAAGAAACCGACTATATGCCGCATCAACGGCATGCGCGTCGCCGGAGGACAGGAAATAGGCATGGCCTGCGACCTGTCCGTGGCCAGCGATCTGGCCATTCTCGGCCAGGCAGGTGCACGTCATGGTTCGGCCCCGGATGGCGGTTCCACGGACTTTCTGCCCTGGATGCTCTCCATGGAAAACGCCATGTGGAACTGCGTTTCCTGTGAAATGTGGTCCGCCTACAAAATGAAGATGCTGGGGCTTGTCTCCAAGGCCGTGCCGGTCCTCAAACAGGGGGACAAGTTTGTCCGCAATCCCCTGGTCATCACCGATCGTTACATTGAAGACGGCGAAGTCGTTTACGGCGAGTTCAAGACCGGTCCGGAGGCCCAGGAAGCCAAGGCCCTGATGAAAGAACTGCCCACGGACTTCACCCTGCTGGACAAGGAAGTCAACCGCATCATCTGGACCTTCGCCAACCTCTTCCCCGGCTGCCTGATGAAGTCCATCGACGGCATAAGAGGCAAGAAGAAGTATTTCTGGGACATGATGAAGCTGCCCAACAGGCACTGGCTGATGGCCAACATGAACTACGAGGCTTTCCTTGGTTTCGGAGCCTTCAACACCAAGAAGATAACCGGCAAGGATGTCATCGACTTCATCGAATTTCGCCGTCAGATAGCCCAGGGCGCGGAGATGAACGACGAAACCTACGCCAAGGTTATGGGTAAACCGCAACAGTAAACAAAGCGGCCGGCCCGTCAGGGCCGGCCTGACCAGAAGCGCCGCCGGACAAGGGGCTGACATGCAGTATCAGCATATCGCATTGGAAATAAGGGACGCGGTCGCCTTCATCACCTTGAAGCGCGAACCGCTCAATGTCCTCAATATCGCCATGATGAAGGAAATCAACGCGGCCCTGGACGGGTTAACCGGGCAGGAAGGATTGGCGGCCCTGGTTTTCCGGGCCGAAGGCAAGGCCTTTTCCGCCGGTGTCGATGTGGGCGAACATCTGGGCGACCGGGTTCGGGAAATGATAGAAGTTTTCCACGGAATTTTCCGCCGCATGGATCGCCTGGCCCTGACTTCCATTGCTACGGTCCAGGGTGCGGCCCTGGGTGGAGGCTGTGAACTGGCCGTCTATTGCGACCTCGTTCTGGCTTCCAGCAAGGCCAAGTTCGGTCAGCCGGAAATCCAGGTCGGCGTCTTTCCCCCCATCGCCAACCTGGTTTTCCCCCGGCTTATCGGACGGAAGAAAGCCCTGGAACTGGTCCTGACAGGAGAGGTTATCGGCGCCGAGGAAGCCTGCGGACTCGGGCTGGTCAACCGGGTCGTCGAACCGGATCAGTTGGAAGCTGAACTGGAGAGGCTGTTGGGCAAGCTGCGCGCCTTGAGCCCGCTGGTCATAAGAAAGACCCGCCAGTCTTTCCTGGCCGGACTGCGGGACGGCGCCGAAGCCGGCCTGGCGGAAATAGAGAGAATCTACCTGGAAGAACTGATGCCCTCCCACGACGCGGAAGAGGGGTTGAAGGCCTTTCTGGAAAAGAGATCACCTTCCTGGCGGAACAGATAGCCCGGTTCCCGGGGGGACCCTGTGGGCCGGGGTCCCCCGCTTTCCTTTAAAGAAGTTTTTTTATATTCTCTCGGACCCAGTCCAGGCTCGGGTCCAGTTCCAGCGCCCGTCCGTAATACTCCAGGGCCTTGTCCTTCCGGCCCAACTCCCGGTAGTTCGACCCTATATTGGCGTAGTCAATGCCCGAACCGGGGTCCAGTTCCAAAACCCGCTTGAAACTGGCGATGGCCTTCTCGTGCTGCTTGGTCTTGAAATAGCAGAAGCCAAGCAGGTTGAAGGTGTCCCGCCTTTCGGCGTCCAGCTTCGCCGATTCCTCCAGGGCCGCCAACGCCGGTTCGAACTCTTCCATCTGCTGATGTGCCAGGCCCAGATAGGTCAAGGCCGCCGCCCGGTCCTCTTTCGTGGGCTGCAATGCCAGCGCGGACTTCAGCAACTTCGAAGCCTTGTCCGGCCGTCCCAGGTTCAGCATGACCGAACCCTGGTGGAAGCGGATATAGTAGCTGTCCGGGTAAAGCCGCTCCAGTCCCGCCAGACCAGCGGCCGCCGCCATGGGGTCTTCCTGTTCGGCCAGCATTTTGGCCGCGAAGAAAGGCACGTTGGCCCCCAGCGCTCTCTCCCGGAAATGAGCCCCCGGCACGATGACATAAACCGCCGGAGTGTCCAGAGCCGGGTGGGTAACATCGACCAGGTAGACCTCCAGGCCCTTCCGGGCCAGAGCCTCCACGGCCCGCTCTATTTCCACCCTGATGTTGTCGTGGCTGATTCCCGGCAACTCTCCGATTGGCTTCATGACCGCCGGAGCGGTGATGTATTCGGCCTGGGCCAGATCCGTGTATTTGGGCAGGCCGCTGGCCTCGAAATTGGATTTGGTGTTGAAATCCCCGCCAAGCTGGGCCAACTCGGTCAGGGTGCGTATCAGGGCTTTCTGAGGATCGCTGGCTGTACCCGCCGTGTAAACCAACTCCGATTTTTCCGGAAAGTTGGCCGGATCGTAAGCCAGCCCGCCCACGGTGGGCAGGCCCATATCGAAAGAAAAATCCTTGAGGAAAAGTTTTATCCCCTGTTTTTCAAATTTACTGACCAATTCCACGGCCGCGGGATTGGTCAGTGAGGCCGGATCTATTGAGGGCAGAGACGGTTCTGTTCTGGCGATCACCGCAGAGACATGACGCTCGACTACTTCCGCCAAGCCCTGCATGGCTGCTTCTTCCAAGGCGTTCCCCGCCGAAGAACCGTTGAACTGGTTGATTTCGAAAAACCAGTTGAAGGGAATCAGATACTCCCGGTTGCGGGTCAGGTTGAGGGCCGGGACCCAGTCCAGGACCAGACCGTCCAGAGCCTGTCTTGCCCGGTCCAGGTCCTCCGGGTCGTGGTGTACGGAGATGGCCAGATGCTCGAAGGGCAACGCCCGGTCGGAAACATCCTCGAACGTAGCCTTGACGAATGGGTAATCGTTACGGAAACTGAAGAAACTGAAACGCTCGACCAGTTCCATGACCGCGCTGGCTTCGGCCTGCTCCGGAGAAGCGCCCTTGCCCATCTGTTTTTTCGTCGGCATTATCCGGGCGGCGTCCACCCCGCATTCACTGATGAATACCGGGATGTCCAGCCTGCCGTTATCAATGCGGACGGTCCTTTCCAGAATACGCAGCCCTGCCTGGGCCAGCTTGGCCTTAACTCGGGCCACCGTTTCTTCAGGTGACGAAGTCTTGTCCTGGTCGGCCGTGTAATTTTTGAAACAGTCCCGTATTTTCATTCCCTCGGTCATTCTTTACTCTTTTCCCGCATCGGGCTTTTCTATGCCCGTGCCCTGTCTGTCTGAAAAAGAGGAGCCAGTTCGCTCCAGCCGCTGACCCGGGGCAGGCGGTTTTCCGTCCTGTTCCAGGGCTGGTCGAAAACCAGAGGGCAAAGCCCGGCCTCGTCCAGTTGGCGGCAGGTCTCCAGGTTGTCCTCAACAAAGTAATGCACGTTGCGCTCCCGCAGATGTTCCAGCTTGCCGGCCGGATCACCCGTGGCTATTATCTCCAGGCGGTCGCCGGGCAACTCGGGTATGCGCGATGCGAACCAGGCCCGGACCGGTTCGGCCCAGGGGCGCGAAGTCACGATCAGCAGAGGCCATTCCCTTGCCAGACCGGTCAAGGCCTCGCGTGCCCCCGGCAGAGGCAGCGCCCCCAGCTCCAGGGGGCGACGAATAAGATCGTCCACGACATCCCTGACCACATCGCCCGGCAGGCGCAAAGTGGCTTCCAGGTTGAAATCGGTCACATCCTCGAGATTATAGCCGCCGTAACCGTACCGCTCCTCCACCAGCCGCAGGAAGGGCGTCACTATATCCACCACCACGCCGTCGAAATCGAAAGCCGTCCGGCTGATGTCAATGCGCATGTTCATTGTCGCCGCCTCTCAAATAAACAGGATGCGCAAACTGTCCGGCTCGAGGCCTGCATGTTTGCGCATCTATAAAACAAATCCGGCGTTCGGGAGCCCGCCGCCCCGGCCCGGTCAGCCTTTCAGTTTGGCCTGCAAAAGATCGTTGACCGCCTTGGGATCGGCCTGACCTTTGGTCTTTTTCATTATCTGGCCCACGAAAAAGCCGATAAGCTTGTCCTTCCCGGCTCTGAACTCCGCCACCTGGCCGGGGTTTGCGGCCATTACCTCGTCAATCAGGGCGGCCAGTTGACCGGTGTCGTTGACCACTTCCAGACCCTGTTCCCTGACTATGTCTTCAGGGCCGCGGCCTGATTTGTACATTGTTTCAAAGACCGACTTGCCCATCTTGCCGCTGATTTTGCCTTCGTGGACCATCCGCAGCAGAGAAGCCAGTTGCGCCGGCTTGACCGGGCATTCGGTTATGTCCCGTTCGTCAGCCTTCAGCTCCCGCATCAACTCGGACATGATCCAGTTGCTGACGGCCTTGGGCTGATCGAAATCCTTGACCGCTGTTTCAAAATAGTCGGCCAGGTGGCGCGATGATGTCAGCACCTCGGCGTCGTAATGAGGCAGACCGTAATCCGCCGTAAACCGCCGCCGCTTTTCCACCGGCAACTCGGGCAATCCCGCCCGAATTTCGTTCACCCAGTCCTCGCCGACCTGGACCGGGATCAGGTCCGGGTCCGGAAAATACCGGTAATCGTGGCTCTCTTCCTTGCTGCGCATGGACTCGGTCGTGCCCTTGGCTTCGTTCCAAAGTCGTGTTTCCAGTATGATTTCCTCTCCGTCATCCAGGATGGCCTGCTGACGGCGGATTTCGTACTCGATAGCCCGCATGACGTTGCGGAAGGAGTTCATGTTTTTAAGTTCCGTCCGTGTGCCGAGAGCCTCGCGGCCCACCGGGCGCAGCGACACGTTGGCGTCGCAGCGGAAACTGCCCTCCTCCATGTTGCCGTCGCATATCTCCAGGTAAACCAGTATGTCGCGCAGGCACTTGAGATAGGCCGAGGCCTCTTCAGCCGAGCGGAGGTCGGGTTCGCTGACTATCTCGATCAGAGGTACGCCGGTCCGGTTCAGGTCGACATAGCTGACCGGATTCATCTCGTCATGGATGAGCTTGCCGGCGTCTTCCTCCATATGAATCCTGTTGATGCCGATGCGCCTGGTTCCGGCCTCCGAGTCGATCTCGATCCAGCCTTTCTCGCACAAAGGCAGCTCATACTGGGAAACCTGGTACCCCTTGGGCAGATCAGGATAAAAATAGTTCTTTCTGGCAAAGACCGACTTCGGCCTGATAGTGCAGTTGGTGGCCAGACCCATCTTTATGGCGAATTCCACCACGCTTCTGTTCAGAACAGGCAGAACTCCCGGCATGCCCAGGCAGACCGGGCAGGTGTGGGTGTTGGGCGGAGCTCCGAAGGATGTGGAGCAGGAACAGAATATTTTGCTCTTGGTCAAGAGCTGCGCGTGGACTTCCAGGCCGATGACGGCTTCGTATTGCATACCCCGAACCTCTGGGAGATATTTTCCTGCCCTTAACTAACACTCCGCGTCAGGGTTAGTCAAGGCCGCATAACCGGCTAAGAGGCAAGGTTTTTTGCTGTATGGATTTAAACCGGTCCGGTCTTGCCGTATACTTTTAAGGGAGCAGGCCCAGGCGGCGGGAGCGGTCCCGCGCTCCTTACATCGCTCTAAATTACCGTCTTCCGATGCCTGAACCGATAAAAACCTTGCTGACAATGGATTCGGACCTTAAAATGACCTCTTATGGATAAAGTCAGGGAAACCCGCAAGCGAAAACTGATAGCCGCTTCACTGCTGGGCATCGGCGTGCTTCTGGCCGGAACGATGGGTTACCGGTTCATCGAAGGCTGGGACCTGCTGGACGCCCTGTATATGACCGTTATCACTCTGGCCACTGTCGGGTACGGCGAAATCCGCACCCTGACTCCGGCCGGCCGCGTCTTCACCATCTTTGTCATTATATTCGGCGTGGGCACGGTGGCCTATCTGGCCGGGCAGATGACTCAGGCCATGGTCGAAGTCAGCGTGCAAAGGGTTCTGGGGAGGCGCAAGTTGGAAAAGCAGATAAAATCCCTCAAAGATCACTATATCCTCTGCGGCTACGGCCGGATCGGCCGCATGATAGCCTCGGAGATATCCGCCAAGAAACTTCCCCTGGTCGTCATCGACAACTCCCAGACGGCCATGGAACAACTGGAGAGGGACGGCCTGCTTTATGTCCGTGGCGATGCTTCCGATGAGGAAAACCTGCTGGCCGCAGGCATAGACCGCGCCCAGGGTATCATCGCCGCCGTCAGTTCGGACGCGGACAATGTCTATATTGTCCTGACCGCCAGGACTCTGAGCCGGGATATTTTTATCCTTTCCAGGGCTTCCGACGAAAAATCCCTGCGCAAGCTCAAGGGCGCCGGGGCGGACCATGTCGTTTCGCCCTATTCCATCGGCGCCCGGAAAATGGCTCAGGCCATCCTCCGCCCGGCGGTCTCGGATTTTATAGAAACCACCGTCCATGGGGTCGGAGAAGGAGATAGCCTGGCCATGGAAGAGATACTGGTCACACCAGATTCGCGAATCAAGGACACCACTCTGCTGGAGTCAAACATCCGCCGCGATATGGATCTCATCGTCATAGCCATCAAGACCGGGGAAGGCCGCATGCTGTTCAACCCCTCGGCCCAGGCACGCATTCAGGTGGGTGACACCCTTATCGCCGTGGGACAAAAAAACAATATGGACAAGCTGGCTGAACTGCTGGGGGCCAACACTTCCGCCGCCCCCAAATACGCCTTGTCAAGAAGAAATATAACCTGAATCCTGTCCGGTCCGGGTGTTTTTCGCCGGGCCGGTTCTAAAAAACGGCTCAAGGCCGGCCGACTGACAAATTTGTAGGATAAACCAGATGCGAATATATCTCGATCATAACGGGACCACTCCCGTGGCTCCGGAAGTGGCCCAGGCCATGATGCCCTACCTCCACGGCGAGTTCGGCAACCCAAGTTGCGAATACGATCTGGGGCGCAGCGCCAAGAGCGCACTGGAGACGGCCCGCGCCCAGGCGGCCGCGTTGCTGGGGGCCTCGCCGGACGAGATGCTTTTCACTTCCGGGGGCACGGAGTCCAATAACACCGTGCTCAAGGGCGTCTACTACGGGGCGGGCCAGCCGGTGCACATAATAACCACCCGGATTGAACACCCGGCTATAATAAATCCCTGCCTTTTTCTCCTTAATCAGGGAGCCGATGTCACCTTCGTGCACACCGACGGTCAGGGACTGGTCGATCCCGACGATATACGCCGGGCTGTCAAGCCCTCGACGAAACTGGTATCCGTCATGCTGGCCAACAACGAAACCGGCGTTATTCAGCCTCTGGCCGAAATAAGCTCCATCACCAGGGAATCTGGCATCTGGCTGCATACCGACGCCGCTCAGGCCTTGGGTAAAATCCCCGTGGATGTCAACCGGCTCGGTGTGGATTTCCTCAGCGTGGCCGGGCACAAGCTCTACGCCCCCAAGGGCGTGGGCGCTTTATACATCCGCCGGGGCATGGAGATTGAACCTTTCATGCACGGGGCCGGTCAGGAATCGGGCCGCCGGGCCGGGACGGAAAACGTGCTTCTGGCCGTGGGACTGGGACGGGCCTGCGCCTTGGCCGGAGAGAATCTGCCCAGCGAAGGCCCCCGGCTGGCGGAACTTCGCGACAGGCTTTATCACGGCCTTAAGGAACAATGCCCTGACATTGTCCTGGCCGGGCATCCCGAAAAAAGACTGCCCAACACCCTCAATGTTTGTTTCCCCGGTCGCCTGGGGGCTGAGATACTGGCCTCCGCCCCGGAAATCCGGGCCTCCACCGGAGCCGCCTGCCACGCCAACACCGTTAAAGTTTCTTCCGTCCTGCAGGCCATGGACCTCCCGCCCGAGGTGGCCAAGGGGGCCGTCCGCCTCTCCCTGGGGCGTTCCAGCACCGCCGAAGAGATCGACCTGGCCGTGGCTGCACTGGCCCGGGCCGCCCGAAATCTTGCCGACGGCGGCCGCCGGGACTGAAAAATAGCGGCGGAACCGACATTTTTGTAGCTTTCCCCTTTCTGGGGGCAGACAATTTTGTCGTTTTTTGCGGCTGTTGAAACCGTTGTTTTTATTTTTACAGTAATAACAGGGCTATATTTATTATTGAAAATTGGCCTGCCATTTGCTTGAACAGGCAGCGATATCGCGGCTTGAATAAGGCATGGAGAGACATGAAGGACTTTCGCGCAGCCAGAGAAAAATTATTCCAGGACCACATGGCCGGCCGGTGCGGGCTGGAGTTTGCCGCCGCGTATACCGATCTGATGGATAGCCATATCAGGGAGCTGTTCGAACAGGCCGTCGGGCGGAACCGCAAATCGGAAAAGATCGCCCTGATCGCTCTGGGCGGATACGGCCGCCGGGAACTGGCCCCATATTCCGACATAGACCTGCTTTTCCTCATCCCCTCGTCGGCCGGAGCGGCCAGGCAACTCAAGGAGCCGGTCGAGTCCCTGCTTTATCCCCTATGGGATCTGAAAATGGATGTGGGGCACGCCGTCCGTTCCCTTGCCGAATGCGCGGAAGTCTCCAGGCAGGATTTCGCCACCCTGGTTTCCTGTCTGGACGCCCGTTTTCTGGCCGGAGATGAAAAACTGTTCGCCGAGTTCGAGCGGGAACTGCGCCGCTGGCTCGGAGGCAAGGCCCGCAAGAGGGAGTTCTTTGTCCAGCTCAAGGAAACTTTGACCGAAAGGCACCGCAAGTTCGGCAAGACGCCTTATCTGCTGGAGCCGAACGTCAAGGAAGGGCAGGGCGGTCTGCGGGACATTCACACCATCATCTGGGCCGGAAACGCTCTCTTCAATATCGACGATCTGGAGCAGATGGTCGGCCGGGGCTACCTGCCTGCGGACAGGGTTGAGGAACTCAAGGCCGACCGGGGCTTCATGACCTGCGTCCGCAGCCACCTCCACCGCCTTGCCGGCGAAAGGAACGACACTCTCAGCTTCGAACACCAGGAGAGTCTGGCGGAAATCTTCGATTTCAAGGCTGACGGCGAGGTTTCCCGGGTGGAACGCTTCATGCAGGAGTATTACACCCGGGTCTACCATACCAAGGGCGCGCTCGACTACTTTCTCAGCCGGGTGGACGAGGAACTCCGGCCCGCCCATGTCCGCCGCATGACCCAACGGGCCAGGACGGTGGAAAAGGGTCTGGTCGTCCGCCGGGGACTTCTGGAACTGGCCGGGCGGACCGAGTTGAGAAACCGGCCGATACTCATGATGAGGGCTTTTGAGGCCGCCGCCGCCGAAGGCCTGCGCATCAAGGAAGACAGCCTGGAACTGATCCGGAGCAATCTGGAACTGGTTGACGACGCTTACCGCCGCGACCCGGCCGTGGCCAAATCGTTCCTCAAGGGCCTGGTGGCTGTTCCTCCTTCCAATGTTTCCGCTCCCAAGAAACTGGAAGCCGTTCAGGATCTGGACTTCCTGGTCGCCTACATACCGGAGCTGGCCGGAGTCAGGGCCAGGGTGCAGCACGACGCCTATCATGTCTACACCGTGGACGTGCATCTGATTCTGACTTTCTGGGAACTGAAAAAAATTGCCGCCGGTTTGGCGGATGAAGGAGTCAACGGGGTCGAAAAGTCGGTATTCGACCAGGTGACCGACCGTGAACTGCTGTTTCTGGCCGCCCTTCTCCATGATGTCGGCAAGGGGCAGGGCCGGGACCACGCCCGCCGCGGAGCCGAAATCGTGCCCGCCATAGGCGAGCGGCTCGGCCTGGAACCGGAGCGTGTGGAGACACTGGCCTTTCTGGTGGCCGAACACCTTTACCTCATAGAAATCGCCACCCGGCGCGACTTGAACGAGGAAAAACTTATCCTGACCTGCGCCGAAAGGGTCGGCGATCCTCAGCGCCTGCACATGCTCTACCTGATCACCGTGGCCGATTCCAGAGCCACCGGGCCGGGGGCCTGGAACCACTGGAAGGCCGGGCTGCTTCGGGAACTCTATTTCAAGGTCCTCGGCGTGCTGACCAGGAGCAAACTGGCCGATTGGGAAATATCCAAGAGAACAGAGCGGTTGAGGACCGAAGTCACGGAGATGCTGGCCGGAGAAATGACGCCAGCCGAAATAGGCGTTTATTTCGAGAACATGTCGGCCCATTACCTCTGGGTCGCCGACTCCGGGCAGATAGCCAGACATCTCCTGCTCGAGAGGCAGGTCAACGAGCAGAATCCCCTTATATGGGAAGTGGAGACCAGACCGGAAGGTTACTGCGAGGTCCTCATCATCACGCCGGACCGCCCGGGTCTGCTCTCCCGCATGGCCGGCGTCTTTTCGCTTCACAATATCAATATTCTCGGCGCCCAGGTTTTCACCAGGGAGAACAACATAGCCCTGGATGTCTTTCAGGTGGAACAGCCGCCGGACCTTTTATTTGCCGACGAAACCTGGGAGAAGGTCCGCCGCGACACCCTCCGGGCCCTGACCGGGCATCTGGCCCTGGATTATCGCCTGGCCCACAAGAGCCCCATGCTCAACACCAGGTCTTCCGCGCCCCGGAAGCCTTCCACCGTATCGGTGGATAACAAAACCTCGGATTTTTATACCATAGTCGAAGTCTTTACCCATGACCGGCTGGGGCTGTTGTACGACCTGACCAAGACCCTGTTCGACCTTCAGCTCTCCATTTATGTGGCCAAAATTTCAACCAAGGTCGACCAGGTTGTGGACGTTTTTTACGTGAGGGATTTTTTCGGCCAGAAACTCAACGACGAGGACCAGATCAAAGAGCTCAAGGCCGCCCTGACGTTTACAATTTCTGATTAATATTATTTTCAGGCCGCGGAGTCGGCCGAACAGGAGGAATTTTCATGACCCCAAAAGAAGTTCTGGAAATGGCCAAGAAAAATAACGCCGTAATGGTCGATATGAAATTCATGGACTATCCCGGCCTTTGGCAGCATTTCACCGTGCCCATCTCGGAGCTCGAAGAATCCAACTTCGAGGAAGGCTACGGCTTCGACGGTTCCAGTTTCCGCGGCTGGCAGCCCATCAACGCTTCCGACATGATCGTAATCCCGGACCCGGAAACGGCCATGATGGACCCCTTTACCGCCATGCCGACCATTTCCATGATCTGCGACATAGCCGACCCGATAACCAAGGAGCGTTATTCACGCGACCCTCGCTACATCGCCCACAAGGCCGAAGCCTATCTGAAATCTCTCGGCTTTGCCGACACCGCGTTCTTCGGCGCGGAAGCCGAATTTTTCATCCTCGACGACATCCGTTACGGCGTCAACCAGCACTCGTCCTACTACTATGTCGATTCTGTCGAGGGCAGTTGGAACACCGGCCGTGAAGAAGGTCCGAACCTCGGTTACAAGCCCCGTTACAAGGAAGGCTACTTCCCCGTATCGCCCACCGATTCCTACCAGGACCTCCGCACCGAGATGTGCATGGTCATGAAGGACTGCGGCATCCAGGTCGAAGCCCAGCACCATGAGGTCGCCACCGCCGGCCAGGCTGAAATAGACATGCGCTTCGCGCCCCTGGTCAAGACCGGCGACAATCTTATGCTCTTCAAATATATCGTCAAGAACGTGGCCCGCCGCAACGGCAAGACCGTGACCTTTATGCCCAAGCCGATCTTCGGCGACAACGGTTCAGGCATGCACGTTCACCAGAGCCTCTGGAAGAAGGGCAAACCCCTTTTCGCCGGCAACGAGTACGGCGGCCTTTCCGAAATGGCTCTGTACTATATGGGCGGCATTCTGGCCCACGCCAAGTCGCTGTGCGCCTTCTGCAACCCGACCACCAACTCCTACCGCCGCCTGGTCCCCGGCTTCGAAGCTCCGGTGAACATGGCCTACTCCAGCCGGAACCGTTCGGCGGCCCTGCGCATTCCCATGTATTCGGCCAGTCCCAAGGCCAAGCGCGTCGAGGTCCGTTTCCCCGATCCGTCCTGCAACAGTTACCTGGCTTTTTCGGCCATGCTCATGGCCGGCCTGGACGGCATCCAGAACAAGATCCACCCCGGCGAGCCCCTGGACAAGGACATCTACGCTCTCAGCCCCGAGGAACTGGCCGACGTGCCGACCGCTCCGGCTTCGCTTGAGGAAGCCCTGGATTCTCTGGAAAACGACCACGATTATCTGCTCAAAGGCGATGTCTTCACCGATGACGCCATTGATATGTGGTTGGAATATAAGCGCGAACGCGAAGTTGACGAGATGCGCTTGCGTCCGCACCCCTATGAGTTTTATATGTATTACGACTGTTAACAGCTCCGCGCTTCGGCGTCCCGCTTCCGGCGGGACGCCGCGCCCGCGGAAAGCAGATACTGAGAGGAGCCTGCCGGGATGCCTTATTTTCCCGGCGCCGCACGGTGGGTCCTTTTTCACAACAAAAACTGTCTGACCGGGGTGAAATAATCCTCAGTCAGTTTTCAGCGGCGGAGCGTGAAGCCCTGCTCAGGAACCCGTCCGCCGTTCAGGCCCTTTCCACCCTCGCCGCCTTTTCTCCGGCTCTGACCAGGGCTCTTTCCGTCAGGCCGGACACGGCCAAGTGGCTGCTCCTTTCCCGTTCCTTCGAAAACCCCATGGTCTGTGAGGACGCCCCTACCATCCTGCTCGGACTGGTCGGTGAAAAACCGGGCTTCGAAAGACTTCAGACAGGCCTCCGGCTCTTCCGCCTCCAGGAAATATCCCGCCTGGCCGTCAGGGACCTGACCGGCCGGGCCGATCTGGCCGAAGTGGTGGAGACTTTGACCACCGTGGCCGACGCCTGCCTCAATCTGGCCCTGGAAGAAGCCATCCGTCTGGCCTGCGAAAAGCTCGACCGCGCTCCGGATCAACTGGGCCTCCGGCCCATTATCATGGGCATGGGCAAGCTGGGAGCCCGTGAACTCAATTACAGTTCGGACGTGGATCTGATCTATTTTTTTCAACCTGTGCCCACCGAAGACAAGAATCCGCCGGTTCAGCAGGCCGCCGAGATGATTTTCACCACCGTTTCCCGGGCCATGTCCGAACTGACCGAAGACGGTCTGGTCTTTCGCATCGACCTGGATCTGCGGCCCGGAGGCAAAGACGGAGATCAGGCCCAAAGCCTGGAATCGGCCCGCAAGCACTATCTGGCCCTGGGGCAGCCCTGGGAAAGGCTGGCCCTGCTCAAGGCCCGGCCCGTGGCCGGGGACCTGGAAGCCGGCCGGGAACTGATCAGCGACCTTGCTCCCTTTGTCTTCCGCCGCCACCTGGACTATACGGCCATTGAAGAACTCAAGGCCCTCAAGGCCCGTTTCGCACGGGAACGCAACGCCAGGGTCGCCCGCATCTCCGCCGGACATAGCCGCGGCCGGCCCGCCGTGGACGTCAAACTATCTCCCGGCGGCATCCGTGAAGTCGAGTTCTTCGCTCAGGCCCTCACTCTGACCTTCGGCGGCCGTCTCTCTCATCTCCGCCGTCCTGACACGCTGTCATCTCTCAAGGCTCTGGCCGCTGAAGGCATAATCACCCAGCAGGACGCCGACGAACTTTCCAGCGCCTACATCTTTTTGCGCACCGTCGAACACCGCCTCCAACTCAAGGAAATGACCAGAACGCAGCTTCTGCCCAAAGGGCTTCCGGCCATGGAAACCCTGGGGCGTTCCATGGGCCACGAAAACGAGCCGGTCAAAAAATTCGACAAGGAACTCCATGCCCACATGGACCGGGTCCGGATACGTTATGACCAGCTCCTGGCCGAACCCGGCGGCGGAGACCGTCCGGGCGATAAGCGGGCCGCTCAGGTCCCGCCCGGCTGGGTGACCAGACTCCTGGACAACCTGGATGACGAGGAATTCTCCCTGAAAATCCTGGCGGACGTGGGCTTTTTCCGCCCGGAATCCGCCTTGGCCGCCTGCCGCAACATTCGCGAGGAACGCTTTCTGCCCGACCGTCTGGCCAGGTACCGCCGTCAGTTGGAACGGCTGATGCCAGTCATGATCGCCGAGACAGCCTCCACGCCCGATCCCGACCGGGCCATACTCCACCTTGAACGCTTTCTGACCAGCGTGGGACCCAAAGCCGGTTTTTTTGTCCTGCTGGAAGAAAACCCCCAGTTGGTCAATCTTCTCGCCGTGCTTTTCGGCGCCAGCGACTACCTTTCGGGAGTCCTTATCAACCATCCGGGCATACTCGACAGCCTGGTCGACCGGCGAGCCGCCCGCCTGGTCAAGACCAAGCCGGTCATGTTCGAAGACCTCAACACCGTTCTGGGTGTGGAGGACGATCCCGAGATACAGTTGGGCATCATCCGCCGTTTCAAGAACGACGAAATACTGCGTATCGGCCTTTACGACCTGCTGGGTGAACTCTCTCTGACCGAAGTCCAGGACCAGTTAACCGATCTGGCCGAAGTGGTCATGACCCGGACTCTTGTGCTGGCTGCCGGACAGGTTTTTCCCGGACGGGAGTTTCCCGGCCTGCCCCCTCTCTCCGCCATGGGCATGGGCAAGTTCGGCGGACGCGAACTATCTTACGGCTCGGACCTGGATCTGATTTTCGTTCTCGGACTGGGGCGCTCATCCTTGAAAATGGAAGAGGCGGTCCGTCTGGCCCAGCGCCTGACCAGTTATCTTTCGTTGCCCCTGGAACACGGCCCCGGCTATGAAATCGACTCACGGCTCCGCCCCTCCGGCACCAGCGGCCCGCTGGTCGTGAATCCGGCCGCCTTTGCCAAGTATCACCAGAATTCCCAGATATGGGAACGGCAGTCGCTGCTCAAGATGAGGCCGGTTCTCGGACCGAAATCCCTAGGGGCCAGAATGCGGCGGCTGGCGGCCCGGGCCGTCTTCGAACAGGAACTCCCGGCCGACGCAGTCAGCCAGATAGACCGTCTCCGGCAACGCATGGCCGTTGAACGGGGGCAGCTCAACCCGGATACGATAAACCTGAAGTTTTCACCCGGAGGATTGGTGGATGTGGAATTCATCACCCAATACCTCCAGATGGTTCACGCCAGGAACAGGACCGGCGGCCTCCGCGCCACGTCCACCAGAACCGCTTTGCGAGCCCTGGTCAGGCATGGATTGGGACCGGAAGGACTGGCTGAGCTGATACCCGCGTACGAACTCATCAGCCGCGTGGCCAACAGGCTCAATCTCATCTATGCCCGCTCCGGAGACGCCACGGCCTATACGGCCGAAGAGATAGGTTCCCTGAACTTGGCTGTCACCGGCCCCGACCCGCTTATTTCCCTGGAAGAGGCCATGGACAAGGTTCGCCGGATTTATGATGACCTCTTTTCATCCGGAGCCGCTCATGCCGGATAAATCCTCCGGAAGGGAACTGAATGCCACGCTGCCCGACAAGGAGCTGTTTCAACTCAGCCCCTTTCTTTCCGATCTCGTCGGCCAGGGAACCTGGCGGGAGACCCCCAGGACTCGGGACAACTGCGATGTCTGGTTCGAAACCGAGGACGATTTTTCCCCGTCTTTTCAACTCTTCCGGCAACATTTCCGCAAGATGCTCGACGATCCGGAGGATGCTCTGCTGGCCTTGCGCCGTCTTCGGGTCAGAACGCTTCTCGCCCTGGCCCGGGCTGACCTGCTGGAACGCATAAAGCCTTACCAGGTCCGTTCCAGGCTCCGGGCTCTGGCCGAAACCATGATTCAGGGGGCCTGGTGGGTGGCTGAACAGAATATGAGGGAAAAAAACGTTCACCCTCTCATCCTCGAAAGGCGCAACATCAAACCGCCGGTGGCCATATGCTCACTGAGCCGCCTGGGGGCAGGCGAACCCTGGTATACCACCGGACCAGCCCCCATCTTTGTTCACTCCCGAGCCGCCGAATTCGCTCCGGCCCTGACGGAAGCCGATTTTGAAGCCGCCAGACGCTCCAACAAGGAATGGCTGCCGGCCAGGGATTATTTTCATCGTCTGGCCAGCCGGACCATGTTCTATCTCTTTGCCCCCAACGCCGCAGGCAAAGGCATACCGCACATGGCTGAAGACCAGTATCAGGACGGACCGCCGCTGCTGCCCGGGGCTCCGGTCATCCTGTATTCCTCTTTCGAAGAACATTTTCTCGGCCTGCGTTCCGTCAAGGAACGCCTTTCCCTTCTCAGGCTCCGCTTTCTGGTCGGCCAGGAAAAATTGGGGCAGGCCGTGGAGAAGGCCGCACGGGAATCCCTGCTGCGCACCGCCGCCGAACTGGGGGACCGTCTCAAACCGGCCCTGGATTCCTGGTACCGGGACCGGGCTCTGGCAGAAGGATTGCCTCTGGTCAAGGGCGGTCTGCTGGACATCGAAAGAAAAATAAGGCTGCTTCAGTTCAAACACGCCGGCCGGAACCCTGATTTCATCGTCCCGTCGCCCCTCAAGGCCCTGGATATGCTCTCCGAGGCCGGTCTGGTCCGTCCCGACGACCGGCTGACTCTGTCCAAGGCTTATAACTGGCAGTGGTTTGTGGCCAACCGGCTGTCCCTGCTGGGCAACCGCTCCGATATCAGTCCGGACGCCGAGGACTTCGACGATCTGGACAGCCGCCTGCGCCTGCCCGGCGCGGCCGAAAAGACCATGACCATGGCCAGGGAGGCCCACATTGTCCTGGCCGGGCTGTTGCACTGATCCCCTGCCTGTATCCTGACTATCCGGTCATCGCCGGATCAAAGAATCTTTGTGTGTTTGTGCTTGCACATCGGAGCCCGCCTGTCTAAACTCACCGGGTGACCAGATCGTGGCGGCTTGCCGCAGGCCGCATTCTTGGCGGAGGTGACGACGGATGATAGTGGCGACCCGAAAGCCTCTGGCTGAGATAAGAAAACTTCTCGGCCCTTCACGGAAAATACTGATAATCGGTTGCGGCGCCTGTGCGGCGGAATGCGCCGCCGGGGGGCCGGACGAAGTGGCCGCGCTGGCCGCCGAACTCCTTTCATCCTGCGCAATGGACGGCCTGGAACCGGTCGTCCGTGAAGCCTGCGTCGACCGGCAGTGCGTTCATCAATTTCTGCCGGTCCTGGCCGAAGACGTGGACTGGTGCGAAACAGTCCTCTCCCTGGGCTGCGGAGCCGGAGTCCAGTCCCTGGTCCGTTTTTATCCTCAAACTTACGTTGTCCCCGGTCTGAATACCCAGTTCGTCGGCTCCACTCTGGCCGGAGGCGTCTGGACCGAAGACTGCGCCGGATGCGGTAACTGCGGTTTGGCCCTCTTCGGCGGCATATGTCCGGTCACTCGTTGCGCCAAGCGCCTCCTGAACGGCCCGTGCGGCGGTTCGGCCAAGGGCAAGTGCGAAGTAAACCCAGACATCGACTGCGCCTGGCAACTCATCTACGACCGCTTGTCCGCACTCGGCCAGCTTGACCGCCTCAAGACGGTGATTCCTCCCAAGGACTGGGCAACGTCCCTCTCCGGCGGCCCGCGAACCATCGTCAGGGGGGAGGGCGGCCTGTGAAGAAGCCCAGCCGTCTGGCCCGGACCCTGGCCGCAGGGCATTTCGCTGTGACCGCCGAATGCGGTCCGCCACGGGGGGCGGACCCGGAACGGATAGAAAGGAACGGCCGGTTCCTCAAGGACCACTGCGAGGCCATCAACACCACCGACAACCAGACGGCGGTGGTCAGGCTTTCCTCCATGGCTGCGGCCGTCATTCTGACCAGGATGGGGCTCGAACCGGTCCTGCAGCTTGTCACCCGCGACCGCAACCGCATCTGCCTCCAGTCGGAGCTCTTGGGCGCCGGGGCTCTGGGGATTCAGAACATCCTCTGCCTGACCGGCGACCACCAGTCCTTCGGCAATCAGAAAGCGGCCCTGGGGGTTTTTGATCTGGATTCCATACAGTTTGTGCAGACCGCCCGGCGGATGTGCGACGAAGGCCGCCTCATCGACGGGACCGAACTGACCGTCAAGCCCGACCTCTTCATCGGCGCGGCGGCCAACCCCTTCGCGGATCCCCTGGCTTTCCGCGTGACCAGGCTGGCTAAAAAGGTCGCCGCCGGGGCCGACTTCATCCAGACCCAGAGCATATTCAACCGTCGGCGTTTCGAAGAATGGCTTCACGAAGCCCGTGAGGAAGGCCTGACCGGCAAAGTCCATATCCTGGGGGGCGTGACTCCTCTCAAATCGGTCCGCATGGCCGAATACCTGAAATTCAAAGTGGCCGGAATGGATGTCCCGGACGAGGTCATTGCCCGTATCAAGGGCGTTCCGCCCGAGGCTCAGGCTGCCGAAGGAATAAAAATAGCGGTCGAAACCATAAACTGGCTCAAGGAACTTGACGGGGTGGCCGGACTGCACCTCATGGCCATCGGCTGGGAAGAAAGAGTTCCGGAGATTATCGAAGCGGCCGGACTGTCGCCTCGTCCTGTTATCGGGGGGGCAAGCAGTTGAGAGAAAGAAGATACATCTTGAAACAGGACGGTCTGCCTGATACTCTCTTGAATCGCTTGGCGGGCATTGCCTGTCTGTTGGCTATGAAATGCCCAAACTCATTGAAATAAAATGTTTTTACGAAAGACCGGTCAAGTGGTTATCCGCAGGCTGAAGACAGCGTTTTCGGCTCGGGCGGCTCGGGGATGCTCCGCTGCTTCCGCAAGGCGGTCGGCTGTTTTGGAGGAATAGGCTTTATGGACATACCGCCGGATTTTCCCCTGGCCAGCCATATCGATCAGACCATCCTCCGCCCCTCGGCCACCATAGGGGAGGTCCGCTCTGTGGCCGAAAGATCAGCCGAACTCGGTTTTGCCGCCCTCTGCGTGGCTCCTTGCATGGTCGCTGAAGTCGCGCAGGTTTTGCGGGGAACCGGAGTGGCCGTGGACGCAGTTGTCGGGTTCCCCCTGGGGTTCCAGACTGTGAAAACCAAGGTGTCCGAAGCCTTGGAAATGGTTGCTCTGGGCGCCGGGGAAATCGATTTTGTGGCCAACCGGGGCTGGATCAAGGACCGGTCGGACAGACAAACGGAAATGGAAATAAGAGCCGTTGCCGAGGCCGTCGCCCCGGTTCCGGTCAAGGTGATCCTGGAGACATCCGACCTGACCAGGGAAGAAGTATTGCGCACGGCTATGGCGGCAGCCGAAGCCGGAGCGGCCTATGTCAAGACTTCCACCGGTTTTTTCGGCGCGGGAGCGGACCTGGATACCGTTATGGCCCTGAGCGCCGCACTGAAGGGAAAGGCCGCCTGTATCAAGGCTTCGGGAGGTATCCGCGACCTGGCTTCCGCCTGGGGTTTCATTCAGGCCGGGGCCGACAGGTTGGGCACCAGCGCCGGTGAAGCTATCATCTATGAATATAAAAGACTCGCGGGCAGATGATTTTTTCCTTTTTTGCTGTAATTATAGGTCTGGCCAAAAAGCTGGAATCATATTATACTGCGGGCCATATATGGGAGGCTGCGACGAACAGCTGACATGTTGCCACTAAAAAGCCCCACCAAGAATCGATACCAGAACCAGGGTAAGAAGCCTCTCTTCAAGACCCTGTTCGTGATTTTATTCATCGCCGCACTGGCGGCCGTGATTCAACTTCTGCCTACAGGCAGGACCAGTACCGAGGCCGGCAATCAGGCGGAAGCCGTCCTGCCCAGGCCCGCCGCCGCATTGCCAACCCTTGAACCCGGAATATTCCAGCGGTCCCTGGACTGGTTGGCCGGGCTCAGAAAAAGTGCCGATGAAGTAAGAAAAGGCGAAAGTTTCTCGGTGGTTTTTGATCGTCTGGGTCTGAACGCTTCCGAAACGCGCCTTATTACCCAGGCTGCGGCCGAGGTCATGGATGTGACCAAGGTGCGCCCCGGTCTTCAGGTTGCCATTTACCGCGAAAAGAAGACCAACGAACCGGTGCGTCTGGAGTTGAGCCGGGACAAAAGCAATCCCCTGGTCCTGCTCAAGACCCCATCCGGCTATGTGGCCTCCTGGCAGGAAAGCTCTCCGGTTGTTTGCACCGAGGCTTCGGCTGGTTCGATCAAATCCAGTCTCTGGGTTTCGGCCGTCAACGTTTATGGGCTGGACCCTGAACTTGTTCTGGCCTTGACCGATATATTTGCCTATGACATTGATTTTTTTACTGATATAAGGGATGGAGACTCTTTTCGCATTCTCTACGAAAAGAAGTACTGTGACGGCATTCCCAAGGGGGTCGGGCGCATTATGGCCGCCGAATTTGTCAATGGCGGCCAGACGCTGGAGGCCTTTTACTATGAGAACTCCAAGGGCGAAGGCGGCTACTACGACCAGAACGGGCGTTCTCTGAGGAAAATGTTCCTCAAATCTCCTCTGCAGTACCGCCGGATCAGTTCTTATTTTTCCAAATCGCGTCTGCACCCGATCCTGAAAATCAGGAGACCGCACCTGGGTGTGGATTACGCCGCCCCCACTGGAACGCCGGTGGAAGCCCTTGGTGACGGCATTGTCGTTTTCAGGGGATGGAAAGGCGGTTATGGCAATTACGTGGAAATCAAACACAGCCTTGGTTATCAGACCTGCTACGGGCACCTGTCGAAATTCGCTGCCGGACTGAAGACCGGCGACCGGGTCAAGCAGGGCCAACTGGTTGGCTATGTCGGTTCCACCGGACTGTCCTCGGGACCTCATCTGGACTTCCGGGTCAAGAAGAACAAGACTTTCATCGACCCATTGTCCTTAAAGCTGGACCCGGCCCCGCCGATAGTCGCATCCGAAAAATCAAATTTTGCGGCGCAAAGAGAAAGGCTGCAATCAGAAATGAGAAACCTACTTGCCCGGCGTTGATTGAACGGGCCTAACGACAGGAGGTTGTTGTTCGTTTTTTCTTGACATAGAAAGGCGATTGTATTTAGTTTTTAGCCTACAAACGAATCGAGGGGTCGCAGGTGTTCCTTTTTTTAGACCCTCTATGTTAAAGATTTCACTAACTCTCATGAATTAAATCACAATTGGCGAAGCGTCTGGCCGATGAACTGCACTGATGAAAGCAGCCGCGGACTGGAAAAGATTTTTAAGGCGGTGAGAAGCCGCTAAAGGAGGTAGGAGCCTTGGCCTTTGAAATGAAAAAAGTTCAATACACCGGTAGTATCAAAGAGGTTTCTCTCGGATCGGCAAAGAAGCTGGTCGTCGGCGGTGAGAACTCTTACCCCTTCTTCCTCTTTGAAGGTGCCATGCCCCACAAACCACTGATCGCTATGGAAATTTGGGACATGGATCCCGGTGAAGAATGGCCGGAATCCGTTAAGGCGCCCTATGCCGATGTCCTCGGCGATTCCGGGGCTTGGGCGAAAAAATGCGTCGAATACGGTGCCGATCTGGTTGTGGTCCAGCTCAAAAGCACCGATCCCAACGGATTTGACAAGGGACCGGCTGACGCCGTGGCCACAGTCAAGGCCGTTCTTGAGGCCGTCGATGTGCCTGTCGCCGTTTACGGCGTGGCCAACCACGAAAAAGACACCCAAACATTGAGCGCAGTGGCTGAAGCTTTCCAGGGCAAGAATCTGATTCTTGGGCCCGTGGAAGAAAAAAACCATAAACAGATAGGCGCCCAGGCCTTGGCCTATGGGCATGTCATCGCCGCCAACTCGCCCATTGACGTCAACTTGGCCAAACAGCTCAATATTCTTTTGGGCAACCTTGGCGTGAAGAGTGACAAAATACTGATCGACCCCACGACCGGCGGCCTGGGCTACGGCATGGAGTACTGCTACTCGGTCATGGAACGTCTCCGCATGGCCGGACTTGTGCAGCAGGATGACAATCTCCAGCAGCCCATCATAAACAACATGGCCAACGAAGTCTGGAAATGCAAGGAAGCCAAGCAGTCATTTGAGGATGTCCCGACTCTGGGCTATTCCGATGACAGAGGCATCCTTATGGAGGCCACTGAAGCGGTTGCTCTGCTTCTGGCTGGCTCGGACATTCTGCTTCTTCGTCATCCCGGCACCGTCAAGCTGGTCAAACAGTATATAAACCTGTTGGCCGACGGCGGAGAAGTCCAGGAGGAAGGCCTGCACGAAGTCAAGCTGGTTCCGGCCGACAAACTGCCCAAGGTGGAAAAGAAAGCTGCCGAGCCGCCCAAGAAGGAAAAGGCGGCTGCTCCGGCTAAACCGGCGGCTAAGGCCGAGGCCAAACCCGCGCCCAAGCCCGCCGCTCCCAAGGCCGAAGCCAAGCCTGCTCCCAAGGCTGAGGCCAAGCCCGAAGCCAAGCCTGCTCCGAAGGCCGAGGCCAAGCCCGAGCCCAAGGTAGACGCGGCCGCTGAAGCGGAAGCCAAAGCCAAGGCCGAAGCGGAAGCCAAAGCTAAAGCCGAGGCGGATGCCAAGGCCAAGGCCGAAGCGGAGGCCAAAGCCAAAGCCGAGGCCGAGGCGAAAGCCAAGACGGAAGCGGCGGCCAAAGCCAAGGCTGATGCCGAGGCGGCTGAAAAGGCCAAAGCCAAGGAAAGGGACGAACTCATAGCCTTGCGCGCCAAGAGAGCTCAGGAGCGCGAGGAAATGGAAGCCAAAAGGGCTGTCGAGGCGTCCGGTTCCCGGGAGATGAAAAAGGCCGCGGAAGTTGTTCCGTCCGAATTGGTGGTGGTCGAGAAGCTTCTGGCCGCCCTGAACCGCGTCCACCGGCGTTGACGATTCGGCCGCCCGATCTCTCTGCCTGTTTGATCATCCAGCGAGAAATAATCTCGCGGCTGATCGGAAGAAAGTCAAAAGGGAAGGGCGGTGAAGCCTTGGCAGGTCGCGGTGATGAAGGACCCGGCCCTTGCGCCGATAAGCCTCTGAACCTAAAGGATTCTGCGGAATAACGACCGGTTTTACCGGCGGCCTTTCAGGAGCTGAAAAATGCAGGTGAGACAATCGGAACTGAAAACACAAATTGGCCCAAGGTGCGGAAAAACGAAGCTTGGGCCCCAATATTAAGAGGAGGAACCTCTAATGGCAGCTGAAGACGCCAAAGTTAAAGGCAAGGAGGCGGCGGGCTACAGGGCAGAGGATGTTTCTGTCGATCCCGCTAGCATCAAGATGATTAAAAAGGCCCAGAAGGAAGGGGTGGAAACCATCTTCGACCGGGCCGCCACCATGAAACCTTGCAATATCGGTGTCGAAGGCATCTGTTGCAAAAACTGTTCACAGGGGCCCTGCCGGTTGCCTATGACCAAAAAGATCAAGGACGGCCTTGAGCCCGACAACCGCAAAGGCCTTTGCGGCGCGACTCCCGAAACCATCGCCGCCCGTAACTTCGCCCGTATGGTTGCTGCCGGCGCAGCCGCCCACTCCGACCACGGACGAGGCGTGGCCGAAACCTTCCTGGCCGCCGCCCGCAAGGAAACCCACGACTACACTATCAAGGACCACCAAAAGCTGCTCGAAATCGCCCCTGATTTCGACGTGGCCATTACGGTCAAGGACGGCGAGGAAGAGGTTCCCCGCGACATCTATGACATCGCCGTGGAACTTGGTGAAAAAGCTCTGGGTCAATGGGGGCAGCAAAACGGCGAAGTCTATACGGTCAAACGTGCGCCCGTGGCCCGTTATGAACTGTGGAAGAAGCTGGGCGTTGTTCCCCGCGGCATCGACCGCGAGATCGTCGAAATCATGCACCGCACCCACATTGGTGTGGACCAGGATTACGAGAACATTACGGATCAATGCACCAGGGCGGCTTTGGCCGACGGTTGGGGCGGTTCCATGATCGCCACCGATCTCCAGGACATCATGTTCGGCACGCCTTACCCCTGCCACGGCCAGATAAACCTGGGCGTTCTGGAAGAGGATAAGGTCAACATCATCGTCCACGGTCACGAACCGCTGCTCTCCGAAATGATCGTGGCCGCCGCCAGCAGCCAGGAAATGCAGGATTATGCAAAGACCAAGGGTGCCAAGGGCATCGTTCTGGCTGGCATGTGCTGCACCGCCAACGAAATCCTGATGCGCCACGGCCTGCCTGTGGCCGGCAATTTCCTCCAGCAGGAACTGGCCATCATCACCGGAGCCGTCGACGCCATGGTCGTGGACGTCCAGTGCATCATGCAGAATGTGGCCAATGTGGCCGACTGCTATCACACCAAGCTGATTACCACCAATCCCAGGGCCAAGATTGCTTCCGGCAACAGCACCGTGCACATCGAGTTCGATGAGCATCATGCTTATGAAATCGGCAAGGAAATAGTTAAGACCGCCATTGACAATTTCCCGAACCGACGTCCGGAGCAGGAAGTCCTCATTCCCAGCGATAAGGAAAACATGGTTGCCGGCTTCTCCTATGAGGCCGTCAGATATCACCTCGGTGGAACCTTCCGCGGCTCTTACATACCCCTTAACGACAATATCATCAACGGTCGCATCCGCGGTATCGGCGGCGTGGTCGGCTGCAACAACTGCCGCACTGTTCACGACTCCGCTCACTTGATCGTGGTCAAGGAACTGCTCAAAAACGACGTCATCGTCCTGACTACCGGCTGCAACGCCATGGCCTGCGGTAAGGCCGGGCTGCTGACGCCGGAAGCCGCCCGCGTTTACTGCGGACCAGGTCTGGCCGAAGTCTGCGAGACGGTCGGTATCCCGCCTGTCCTGCACATGGGCTCCTGCGTGGACAACTCCCGCATCCTCATGGCCGCCGCCGAAGTGGTCAAGGCGGGCGGTCTGGGCAAGGATATCTCCGATCTGCCTGCGGCAGGCTCCGCGCCTGAGTGGATGAGTGAAAAGGCCATCAGCATCGGGCATTACTTCGTCGCTTCCGGCGTTTATACCGTTTTCGGCGTGACCCTCCCGGTGACCGGAGCTCCCAAGTTCCAGAAGCACCTTTTCGAGGAACTGGACGGCAAGCTGGGCGGCATGTGGGACCTGGTCGAGGACCCGTATGAGCATGCGGCCAAGATGATCGCCCATATCGACAAGAAGCGTAAGGCTCTCGGCATCGACAAGGCCCGCGAAAGGGTCCTCATGGATATGGCCGACCGCCAGAAACTGGATGCAGCCTAATTAGAATTTCCTTCTAAGAAAGGAGGACGTATCAGTGTCGAAATTAGTCGCTTTTGCCGCCATTCAGGGCGCATACAACATAGTCCAGAAAGCTGAAGGCAAAATCAAGAGGGCCATTGAGAAGTACGGCCCGGATCAGAAGCTGGAATTCCCCAATACCGCGTACTACCTGCCCATCATTTATTCGCTGCTGGGCATACCGGTCAAAACCCTGGGCGACACCAAGAAGCCCATGGAAGTCGTCCGGCAGCTTCTGCCGCCTCACGTGAAAAACGTCAACCATCTGCCTTACCTCGGCCCCCTGCTGGACGCCGGCATGGCCGCCATTCTGGCCGAGGAAATCGTCGAAGCCATCCGCTACGTCGAAGATCCCGACTTCTACCTTGTCAGCGAGGAAATTGACGAGGCCGCCGGTAAGATCTGGCTCGGCGCGGCCGAAGACACTGTCTTCCGTAAACGCGGCGTCGAGTTCGTCGACGGTTCCGCCCCGGGCTTTGCCGCTATCGTCGGCGCGGCTCCTTCGCCGGAAATCGCCAAGGCGATAGCCGAGGAATACCAGAAACGCAGCATCTACGTCTTCATGGCTGCCAACCAGGGCGGGACTACTTTTTCCGAACAGCTCCTGGAGGCCGGTGTCCAGATCGGTTGGAACACCCGTCTGGTTCCCTTCGGCCCGGATATCTCGGCAGCCGTCTTCGCCCTTGGTTTCGCCAACCGTGCGGCCATGGCCTTCGGCGGCATCAAACCCGGCGACTACCGCCGCATGCTGCTCTACAACAAAGAGCGTATCTTTGCCTTTGTCAACGCCTTCGGTGAAGTCAACGCCGAATGGGCGGCCAACGCGGCCGGCTGTGTCAACTGGGGTTTCCCGACCCTGGCCGACACGGATATCCCGGAAATTCTGCCTACCGGCGTCTGCACTTACGAGCACGTGGTCGCCAATGTGGGCCACGAAGAAATAGTCAACAGGTCGGTCGAGGTCCGCGGACTCAAAACCACCGTGGCCACCATCGACATTCCGTTGTCTTACGGCCCGGCCTTTGAGGGTGAGCGCGTCCGCAAGGACGACCTTTACCTGGAAATGGGCGGCGGCAAGACCCAGGCGGTCGAACTGGTTCAGATGGGCGACATGAACGCCGTTGAAGACGGCAAGGTCGAACTTGAAGGACCGGACGTCACCGACTGTAAAAAGGGTGAGCGCATGCCCCTGGCCATCACCGTTCAGGTGGCCGGCCGTAAATTCCAGGAGGACTTCGAGCCTATTCTGGAACGGCAGATTCACCACCTGATTAACTATGCTCAGGGCATCATGCACATAGGCCAGCGCGACATCTCCTGGATTCGCGTGGGCGAAGCCGCCGTGGAAAAGGGTTTCACCCTGAAACACATCGGCACCATCCTTCACGCCAAATTCCACCAGGACTTCGGCGCGGTTCTCGACAAGGTTCAGGTCAAGTTGTATACCGACAAGGCCAAGGTGGACGAGATCACCAAGAAAGCACGTAAGATCTACGCCACCCGCGACGCCCGCGTCGAGAACATGACCGACGAAGAGACCCAGACCTACTACTCCTGCACCCTGTGCCAGAGCTTCGCGCCCAACCACGTCTGCGTGGTCAGCCCGGAACGGACCGGTCTCTGCGGCGCTTACAACTGGATGGACTGCAAGGCTTCCTTCGAAATCAATCCCAACGGCCCCAACCAGCCCATCGACAAGGGTGAAGTGCTCGATACCAAGCTGGGCATCTTCAAAGGCGCCAATGATTTCATCTTCAAGGCCTCCCGTCAGGCGGTCGCGTCGGTTTGCTTCTACAGCATCGTCAACGACCCGATGACCACCTGCGGTTGCTGTGAGTGCATTGCCGCCATGCTGCCCGGTTGTAACGGCGTCATGACCGTGCACCGCGACTACACGGGGGAGACTCCTTGCGGTATGAAATTCACCACTCTGGCCGGTGTCATGGGCGGCGGCGCCCAGTCCCCCGGTTTCGTGGGCCACAGCAAATACAACATCATTCAGCGTAAGTTCCTCACCGGCGACGGCGGCCTCCTGCGTATGGTCTGGATGCCCAAATCGTTGAAGGAAGAGCTGAAGGAGAAACTGCTCAAACGCGGTGAAGAACTCGGCGTGCCCGATCTGATCGACCGTATTGCGGACGAAACTGTCGGCATTACCGAGGAGGACATCCTGCCTTTCCTGCAGGAAAAGCAACACCCCGCACTCACAATGGAGCAGCTTATTCAGTAAGCTGCTGCCTCCCCCGGTCCGCCTGGCCGGGGGAGGCACTATAATTTTTCGGTAATGAGGAGAAAATAATGGCGCTGACTGGAATTCAAATTTTCAAGCTGTTGCCCAAAACCAACTGCGGCGAATGCGGTGTCCCCACCTGTCTTGCCTTCGCCATGAATTTGGCCTCGGGCAAAGCCGAACTTGACGCCTGTCCATACGTATCTGAAGAGTCCAAGGCCATGTTGGCCGAGGCTTCCGCCCCACCCATCAGGCCTCTGACCATCGGTTATGGCGATACGGCCGTCAAGATAGGCGGAGAGACTGTTCTCTTCCGTCACGAAAAAACATTTTACAACTCTCCGGGCATTGCAGTCATGGTCACCGATGATACCGACGCCGGGGTCATCGAAGAAAAATGTCAGCGGTATATGGCTTACCAGTACGAGCGTGTTGGACTCAACCTGCGCCCCGAACTCATCGCCCTTAAATCAGTCGCCGGCGATGGCGCCAAGTTTGCCGCAGCCGCCAAGCTGATTACCGACAAAAGCGACCTCGGGCTGATCCTTATGGCCGACGACCCGGCCGTTATGAAGCAGGCTCTGGACTCTGTCGGCGATTACAACCCGCTCATCTATGCAGCCACCGCAGACAATGCCGAGGAAATGGGCAAGCTGGCTCTGGAAGCCGCCTGTCCCCTGGCTGTCAAGGCTGACGGCATGGACGCCCTTATGGCTCTGACTGACAAACTGACCGGTATGGGCCTCAAGGATCTGGTCCTCGACAGCGGCACACGGACAGTCAAGGAGTCCTTCGTCGACTCCGTGGCCCTGCGCCGGGCCGCCCTGCTGGCTCAGAATCGTTCGCTCGGTTTCCCGACTATCACCTTCCCGTGCGAAATGACCGGCAACCTGGCCATGCAGACGGTCATCGCCGCCGGCCTGATCGCCAAGTACGCCGGCGTGGTCGTCTTGTCCGAGTTCGAAGGCTCAGTAGTCTTCCCTCTGCTGCTGGAAAGGCTCAACATCTACACCGACCCGCAGCGGCCCATGACTGTCACCCAGGGCATCTACGACATCAACGGCCCCGACGAAAACTCTCCGGTCCTGATTACCTCGAACTTCTCCCTGACTTACTTTATCGTCTCGGGTGAAATTGAGGCCAGCCGGGTGCCCACATGGCTCCTGGTCATGGACACGGAGGGACTTTCGGTCCTGACCGCCTGGGCCGCCGGTAAGTTTGTCGGAGACGCTGTCGGTATGTTCGTCAAAAAGTGCGGCATAGGCGACAAAATCAAACACAAGGCCTTGGTCATACCGGGATACGCCGCGGCAATCATGGGAGACTTGGAAGAGGAACTGCCGGGTTGGAACGTTACCATCGGCCCGAGGGAGGCCGCGCATATTCCCAAATTCCTCAAGGAATTCAAGGTCGCCTAACAATCTATTGCAAGGAGTGTATTCCATGTCCGACAACGTCTACATGAAAACCATCGGCGAAAACCTTAACGTCATCAACAAACGTATAGGTCAGGCCTTCAAGGAAAAAGACCCGGTTCCCATCCGGGAAATGGCCGAAAAGATGGCGGAGGTCAAGGTTGACTACATTGACATCAACCTTGGGCCAGCCAGAAAAGGCGGGGAGGAACTCATGACCTGGGTGGTCGAGACCGTCCAGGAAGTCACCGATATCCCCCTTTGTCTGGATACATCCAATATCGACGCCATGGCCGCTGGTCTCAAGGCCTGCAAAAGCAAGGCGATCATGAACTCCATCATGTGCCGTCCCGAGCGCTACGAGCGTATGCTGCCTCTCTGCGCCGAGCACGGAGCCAACATGATAGCCCTGATGTGGGGACCCAACGGTATGGCCCGGGACGCCAACGAGCGCGCCGAGCTCTCCACGGAGTTGCTCATGGCCGCCCAGGCCCTTGGCATACCCATGACGGACATCTGGGTAGACCCCATCGTCACGCCGGTCAACATCCAGCAGGAACAGCTCATGAACAGCCTGGAATTCTTCGACATGCTTCCGGATATCGTGGCTGCTCTTGATCCCGAAGGCGGACCGGTCAAGTCCACCAACGGCCTGTCCAACGTTTCCAACGGCAACCCGGATCACCTGCGCCCCATACTGAACCATACCTATATGTGCATGTTGGCCCGCAAAGGTATGTACTCCAGTATCGTCGACGCCTTTGATCCGATTATCATGGATATATGCCGTGGCAAACGTCAGGACATCGTCGACCTCATCTACGGCGTTATGGACGGCAAGGAATACGACTACTCCACCATGGACAAGGAAGCCGTGAATTACGTCAAGACGGCCAAGGTCGTTCTGGGGCATTCGCTTTTCAGCGAGTCCTGGCTGGAAGTCTGACCTGAAGCCATTCGGCCGGGTTCTGCCCGGCCGACCGGACCTGAAAATGGAAAACCCGCGGCAGCCTGCCGCGGGTTTTTTTATACTGGAACGGAAAACAGCCGAGTCCGGCTAATCGCGATGGTAGATGACAATCAAGGCCTGGGCCGGTTCCGAGCCCAACGAACGGAAGGCGTGCGAGAGGTCGGATTCAAAATAAAGGCTGTCCCCGGGGTGAAGTACGTGAGCCTGGTCGCGTATCCTGAACTCCAGCTCTCCGGACAATACATGGACGAACTCCTCGCCTTCGTGTGAAAAAAAATGGATGTCTCCGACATCCTCCACATCGAAGGTCACCAGAAACGGGTCCATGTGTTTGTCCGATTTTTTTACTTCCAGAGACTCGTAAAAGTAGCCAACGCCGCTCTTCTGATGATGCAGGCGGGCCACCGTTCTGCGTTCTTCCTTGCGGGTCACCGCCACCCGGTCGCTGGATTCGTCTTCCTGGAAAAAATAACCTATGGTCACCTCGAGAGCCCGGGCCAGCTTGAGCAACGTGGCCACCGGCGGCACTACGCGGTTGTTCTCGATCTGGGAAATCAGAGGCTTGGAAAGACCGGCCAGACTCGAAACGTCCTGAAGAGTGAACCCCTTTTTCTGGCGGAGTTCCTTGATCTTGCTGCCGATTTCCAGGGCCATCACGTCTACATCCTTGGCGCTGGACATATCTCACCTTATACGCATTTTATGAAAATGTTGATAAAAGTATCTTATATGTTTATTGCATTTCTGTAAAACCAAAAAATGTTTCATATCAAGAAAACAGCCTCCCGGGACCGCCCCCGCCTTTTAATCACATCCTAGCACTTGCCCTGGTGAGCCGGGTTTTATATAGTTCTGAGTAACAGTCATACAGAATCAAATGTCCCAGGGAGGATACTATGGCCAACGAACAGGATACTCAGGACGGAACCGCCAACGGTGGGCAGAACAAGCGGGTTCTCATTGTGGATGATTCACCGGTGATGCGCAACATGCTGGCCAAGTTCTTTAACGACAACGGCTTCGAAGTGATCGGAATGGCTTCTGATGGAGTAGAAGCTATTGAAATGTTTGAACAACTTAACCCGGATGTCATGACGTTGGACATTATCATGCCCAAGATGAGGGGCACCGAGGTCCTGGAAACCATCATGGCCCGCTTCCCCGACGCCAAGATTGTCATGGCCTCCTCCGTTTCCGATGCCCGCACAGTCATGAAATGCCTCAAGATCGGCGCCAAGCAGTATATACTCAAACCTTACGACGAACAGCGGGTTATGGCCGCTATTAAAAAAGCCCTGGACATGTAGCGCCGCATACAACTCTGCACGTCCGGCCCCGCGCCGTGCTCCGGGAGAACACGCATGAACGTCACAAGTGAGAGCCTGGCTGAACTCTTTGAACAGTATAAGGAGGAAGTCAAGGAAACGATAGAGACTCTGGACACCAAACTGGTGGCCATTGAGCAGGACCCGGCCAACAGCGAGGTCATTTTCTCCCTTTTCCGCCATCTTCATTCTCTCAAAGGTTCTTCCAAGATGTTCAATGTGGAGAACATCGCCCACATTGCCCACAAATTGGAAGATCTCATGCAGCTTATTGACAAGGACAACTCCATACTCAAGCGCTTTCCCAAGATTGTGGATCTGCTGTTCCAGGGCAACGATATATTCCGTGACATCATTGACCGGCTGGAAAACGACATCACGTTCCTGAATCTGACCGCCGAACACCTCCAGTTCATAGAGCAGATCAATCATCAGTTCGACCAGCTCAGCCGCAAGGAAAACCTTTTGGTGGAAAAGTCCAAGGCCGTTCTGGATGAAATAGAAGCCATTCTGCCTTCCATCGAGGACATTGATCTTACGGCTTTGAACCGGGCCGTGGGGGCTCTTTCCGGCCAGATAGACCTCTGGGCCGCCGGAGGATCCGGCGGGGCCATCCGTTACACTTACGGAGGCAAGGATTTTTCCGAACTGATGCATAACTACGAAGCCGGTCTGGAGAAATTCAAAAAAGGTTCTTTCACCCAGGAAGACAGCGAAAGTTTCTTCAAGAACGCCGGAGTTTTCATTCAAGCCCTCTTTGAGGTCGCCGAAGAAGGCATCATGGAGGTGCTTCAGGAGCTCAATGACGGGTTGGACATGTTCGAAGAAAGGGCTTTGGACATCGACCCCATCGTCATCGAATTTTTTTCAACCCTGCTTGAAGACTTGAAAAAGAACCTCAAGGCCGAAGCAGCCGGAAACGCGGGAATGGACTTGACGGAAAGTGCGCCAGCCGCTGCGGCCGCTGACTCCAGGGTGGCTCACGCAGGCTCCCAGCCTCAGGTCAAGACCATCAGGGTGGATGAAAAAAAGATAGATCTTTTTCTGGAATCCGTGGGCAAGCTCATCACCCAGTCGGAGATACTGAACCACTTGCAGTATTCATTCAAACAGGCAGGCATAAATCCGGGTCTGGTCCGTGAATTCGCCGCCTTGAACAGAAGCATCTCCAGCGACATTATCAGCCTCCAGAAGTCCATCATGGAGGTCCGCCAGGTTGAGATAGGCAACATTCTCAAGAAATTTCCACGCCTTGTCCGCGATATTTCGCACAGTATGAACAAGGATGTGGAATTGCTCATAAGCGGAGAGCATGTGCCCATCGACAAGAGCCTGCTCGAAGATGTGGAAAAGGCGCTGATTCACATCGTCCGCAACTCCATAGACCATGGATTGGAAACAGCCGAAGTCCGCCAGGCCGCCGGCAAGGACCCTCGCGGCCTCATCTCCGTCAATGTGGAGCAGGAAGAGGCTTCCATCATCATCGAAGTATCCGACGACGGACGGGGCGTGGACTTGGCTCAGATCAGGCGCAAGGCCCTTGAAAAAGGGATCGTTCCCCAGGACGAACTGAAGGAGATGTCTGATGAGGAGGTCCAGTCCCTGCTTTTCCGCTCCGGCTTTACGACCAAGACCGAAGCTACCGATATTTCAGGCCGGGGCGTCGGTCTTGATGTGGTCCGTTCGAATATCCGTAAATGGAACGGGGAGATCAAGCTGGAGAACCGCCCCGGACTGGGCCTGACCATCAGGCTGTTCATACCCATTACCAATACGCTTCTGACCAAGGAAGCCATCATGATCGTCCTGGGCGATTCGACCTTCTGCCTGCCATTGGAAAACGTGGTTGAAATCATTACCGTGCCGGATGATAAACTAGTGACTCACAAAGACCATCGCGTCTTCGAACATCGCGGCAACGTCATCGCCGTTATCAACATCAAGGAGCAGATGAAGCTGCCCGCCGGAGAAGAAAAAAGAGACGGCGTCAGAACCTTCGTCATTCTGCGGGGCAAGAAGGAGAGCCGCAAGGCCATATGCGCCGACCGCATCGTCGGTCAGCAGAAGATAGTCATCAAGGATTTCGAACTGGAAGCCTTCCGACGGCTGCCCTACTGCCAGGGCCTGACCCTGTTGGGGGACGGGCGCGTCGTTCTGGTGCTTGACGCCGAAAGAATAGTCGATTGACCTTTAAGCTTCCGACAATTACACCCATGGCGGATCCCCTGGAACAAATCGCCCTGCAAGCCGCCGAAAAGGATTTCAACCTTGGGAAACCTGTCCGGCTGGAGCGTCTGGCAGGCGGCCGGGTCAACCTTTCCTTCAAGGTCACGTCTCCACGGGGGCTGTTCGTCCTGCAGCGTCTCCACCCGGTTTTCGGGTCCGGCGGGGCCGTAGCTGAAAATACCGCCGAGGTGACCGAAGCCCTGGCCAGGGCCGGTCTGACCACGGCCCGCGTGATTCCCACCGTTAACGGAAGTTCATGGGCGGAAAGGCAGGGCGTCTGGCGGCTCATGACCTGGTTGCCCGGCGGACCGGGCAGAAGAGAACCGGGCCATATAGCCGAAGCGGCCCGTTGCCTCGGCCTTTTTCACCGTGTGCTGGCTGACGATCCGCCGTCTCTCAAGCCGCTGCCGCCCGCCGAATACAACCGGGAGGCCCCCTCCGCCGCTTCCGCCTGGAGGGAGCTTGAGACGGATTTTTCCAGCCATCCCCGCTATGCTCGGGCCGTGGCTTCTATCGTCATGGCCCAAAAAATATCCGAAGGCCTTCCCCCTGTCACGGCCGTTACCGGAGCCACTTTGCATGGAGACCCCAAGCTGGAGAATTTTCTTTTCGATTCCGGCGGACGGGCCACGGCTCTTATCGACCTGGACACGGTGAGAACCGGCTGGCTGCTTTGGGAATTGGGAGACGCTCTCAGGTCATGGGCGGGGCTCAGGGATGAAAACGACCAGGCTCACCTGGACGAACCGCTTTTCACCGCCGCCGTGAACTCATACAGGCGTCACGGGCTGTCCATGTCCTCCGGGGAATGGGAATCCCTGCCCGCCGCCGCCGCCCTCCAGGTCCTCAATCTGGCCCGCCGCTATCTGCGCGATTTTTTTGAAGAGGCCTATTTCGCCTGGGATCGGGAAAGATACCCGTCCTTGCCGGAGCAGAATCTCCGGCGCGGAGCCGGTCTGCTTACGCTGGCCGCCGAATTATCGGAACGGGCCGAAAGCCTGTGTCAGGCCGGACAACCCCGGCTGCACCGCCCCTAGTAATCTCTTTTGTGCTATCATCGGCAGAAAACTGGGTGGTTAATATGAACAGAAATCTAAGCCCCCGTGAGAGGCTCGTTTTTCCCCTGGATGTCCCGACCTGGGATGAAGCGGTCACCCTGGTCAAAACCCTCAAGGATCAGGTCGGCCTTTTCAAGGTCGGGCTGGAACTTTTCATCAGCCACGGACCGGAGGCCGTCCGTGAACTGAAAACCCTGACCGCAGGCAGGACAGGCATATTCCTGGATCTCAAACTCCATGACATCCCGGCTACTGTCGGACGGGCCATGGCCGCCGCCGCCGCACTGGGGACGGACATGGTGACCGTCCATTCCGGCGATGGCCCGTCCCTCATAAAAGAGGCCAAAGTCAAGGCAGGCCGGACCAAGGTTCTGGCCGTGACAGTGCTGACCAGCCTGGATCTGCGGGAAGAACTCGGGTTGAGCCAGGAATACCGGGATCCCATGGCCCTGGTCCTGCTCAGAGCCCGCCAAGCCTGGAGCGCCGGGTGTGACGGCCTGGTCTGCTCAGGTCAGGAAGCCGGTGCGGTTCGCCGCGCCCTCGGGCCGGAACCGCTCATAGTTACACCGGGCATACGCCCCCAATGGTCCCTGGTTGACGGTGACGATCAGAAAAGAGTGGTCACTCCTGCTGACGCCGTTCGGGACGGAGCGGACTATCTGGTCGTCGGCCGACCCATCCGCGACGCCGTCGACCCGGCCCGGGCTGCGGCCATGGTTGTGGACGAGATAGCCGCCGCCTGCCGCTGAAAGGCCGGCGAAGAGCTGCATGGATAAATAATGCTGGAAAAAGATGGATACAAACAGTATCTTCAACAGTTGACAGAGCCGCACGGATTTGGTACAAAATCCCTTTGCGTCTTGGGAACAGTCAGTGACTGAACGGGACATGCAGTTCATGCGGCTGGCGTTGGATCAGGCGCGTGAAGCCGAACGGCGGGATGAAGTCCCGGCCGGGGCGGTGGTGGTTTCGGCCGACGGAGAAGTGATCGCTTCGGCTGGAAACAGTTGCCTGACCCTGAGCGATCCCACGGCCCACGCCGAGATACTGGCCCTGCGCCAGGCCGGTCTGAAGCTGGGGAATTACCGGCTTGTCGGAGCCGAATTGTATACCACCCTCGAACCATGCGCCATGTGCCTCATGGCCATGATTCATGCCCGGATTGAACGGGTGGTCTACGGGGCGGCTGAACCCAAATGGGGCGCTGCCGGATCTTTGCTCAACCTGGCCGAAATATCCGGGCTCAATCACCGCATTCATGTGGTGGGCGGAATCATGGCCGAAGAATCGCAGGCCTTGATTCAGGGTTTTTTTCGCAAAAGGAGAGGTACCGAAGAGGCCGTAACGGGGGCGACTCGAAATCGCCTTGTCCGGTGAAGAGCCGGGCACGTGGGTTCGAATCCCACCCTCTCCGCCAATTGCAAGTAAAGGAGAATTTTCTCCTTGACATAGAGGCCCCCTGTGGCCCTATATACTAACGCTGATTTGGAGAGATGTCCGAGCTGGCCGAAGGAGCACGACTGGAAATCGTGTGTACGCTTAATAGGCGTACCGTGGGTTCGAATCCCACTCTCTCCGCCACCCTTTCAAACAATGCGGCTGAATGAACGGCCACATGAATCGCATACCGGGCGCGGCCGACGGAACTATGATTCCCGTCGGTCGTGCCGTTTTAGCAGCTTTTAACCACTACTAAAAAAGGTTTGGTTTCGGCGAAAATGTCCTACTTGGTCCTGGCCAGAAAATACAGACCCAAGGTCTTTGCCGATGTGGTGGGCCAGGAGCACGTTATACGTCCCCTGGTCAACTCCCTCGAATCAGGACGCATCGCCCACGCCTTTCTCTTCGCCGGAGCGCGGGGAGTGGGCAAGACCACCGTGGCCCGCCTGCTCTCCATGGCCCTGAACTGCCGGGCCGAAGGAAAATCGCGCCCCTGCGGCGAATGTTCGTCCTGTGTCGAAATCAGTGAAGGCCAGGCCGTGGATGTCTTCGAGATCGACGGTGCTTCCAACCGCGGCATCAATGAAATCCGGGAGCTTCGGGAGACGGTCAAATATCTTCCCAGCCGGGGGGATTACAAGGTTTACATCATCGACGAAGTCCATATGCTCACCAAGGAGGCCTTCAACGCCCTGCTCAAAACCCTGGAAGAGCCGCCGGAGCACGTCGTTTTCATCTTTGCCACCACCGAAGCCCACAAGGTTCTGCCGACTATTCTTTCCCGCTGCCAGCGCTACGATTTCCGGCGCATTGGCCTACGGGAGATAATCGGCCGCCTGCAGGAAATCGCCGCCAACGAAAACATCCAGGCCTCTCCGGCCGCCCTCAGAATAATAGCCAGGGAATCCGAAGGCGGCATGCGCGACGCACTCAGCCTTTTCGACCAGGTTATAGCTTACGCGGGACTCAATGTCTCCGACGAAGTGGTGACCGAAGCTCTGGGTCTCATAGATCAGGCCCTTATCGCCGGCATGGCCAAGGCCATACTCGACGGCGACGCCAGCCGCGCTCTGGATCTGCTGGACCAGGTTTACAACTTCGGCTTTGACACCAAGGATTTTTCCCGTCAGGTCCTGGATTATTTCCGCGCCCTGGTGGTGGTCAAAATTTCCCGTGAACCGCAGAAAATACTCGATCTCCTTGATGCGGAACTGACCGAACTGGCCGGAGTCGCCGCCTCCGCCAGCCTGGAGACTCTCAATTTTCATTTCAACGCCTGGCTGGATATTCAGGAGCGCCTGCATCGGGCCTCGCAGCCGCGCCTGCTTCTGGAGGCGCTCATTATCCGCCTGACCCAGATCGAACCGCTGCAGCCCCTGGCCGAGCTGACCGCACGCCTGGAAGCACTCATGACCGGTCTGCCTCGCGGCGGGTCTCCCTCTGGCGGTTCAGCATCGGGAACTCCGTCTCCCGGACTGGATTCGCACGGATCGGCAGCCTCGTTTTCTCCCGAGTATTCAACCTCTGCGGCTCCAACTCCCTCGCCGGTCCGTTCGGAACCTGCCAGGGTCGCTCAACCGGCCGCCCCCTGGACCGGGCCGCACGATGTCGGCTCCTTCATGAACATGGTCAGAGCGGAATGCCCACTACAGGCCCGTTTTCTCGATCACGCCGAAATCAGGGAGTTCGGGCCTGAACAGGTGCTCGTCGCTTTCGCTCAGAAGAGCATGGCTGATCTGGTAGACCGAGCCAAGATAATCAATCTGCTGGAAAATTTCTTCGGTCGGCGGCCAAGGTTGGAAATAATCGTAATCAGCGATGCGGCTGCCGCGCCGGTCTCGGCCCAAGGGACCGGGCGGGAAGATTTGGAAAGGCGGAAAGAGGAGATTCTCAACCATCCACTGGTCAAAGAGGCCAGACAGATACTCCCCGGCGAAGTATTGGAAGTAAAGCCGGAGAATTAAGCAAGTTCAGGAGGCAGACATGGCCAAAACAGGCGGACCCATGGGCAATCTGGTCAAACAGGCCCAGATGATGCAGAACAAGATAATGAAGCTTCAGGAGGAAATGGCTGAAAGAACCATTGAAGCCACTTCCGGCGGCGGCATGGTCAAAGTGGTGGCCAATGGGCGTCAGGAGATAGTGGACATAAGCATTGACAAGGAAGTCGTCAACCCCGAAGACGTGGAAATGCTTCAGGACCTCGTTCTGGCCGCGGTGAACGACGCATTGAAAAAATCTCAGGACATGGTGTCTCAGGAGATGCAGAAGGTTACCGGCGGGATGTCGTTGCCGGGTCTTTTCTGATCCTGTCCCATTCCCTGAATCAGCTTTATTTTAACGGCTGGCCCCTCTGGTCTTGACGCCGGTCCGCCAGCCATACTTTTTTGTTTCGCGGAGCGCAGAATGGGTTACTACCCTCCGGCCCTGGTGGCCCTGGTGGACAATCTGGCTAAACTTCCGGGCATCGGCCGCAAGACCGCTACGCGGCTGGCCTTGTTTTTACTCCGTCAGCCCGAGGAAAAAGTCCGTGATCTGGCCGCCAGTATCGTTGAAGTGAAGGAAAAAATCAGATTTTGCTCGGTCTGCTTCAATTTTACCGAAGACGATCCCTGCCACATCTGCCGGGACGGCCAGAGGGCCAACGGCCTCATTTGCGTGGTGGAAGGTCCGGGTGATATGATGGCTCTGGAAGCGACCGGAGCCTTTCGCGGCAGGTATCATGTCCTGGGCGGGGTTCTTTCGCCGCTCAACGGCATCGGGCCGGACGACTTGCGCATAGGCGAGCTTCTGGCCCGCATCGGCAGGGAATCCATTCAGGAAGTTCTGCTGGCTACCGGCTCCGGAGCGGAAGGAGAAGCCACGGCCAATTATCTGGCCGGGCTTATTCGTGAAAGAGGTGTCAGAGTTACCCGGATAGCCCAAGGGGTTCCCATGGGCGCCGATCTTGAATATGTCGATGAAGCCACTTTGAGGAGGGCTGTGGAAGCGAAGCGGGAGGCTTAGGGAGATGACAGTGACAAAATCCGGAGCGGAAATAATCGTTCAGTGCCTGCTTGACAACGGTGCGGATACCGTATTCGGTTTCCCCGGCGGCACGGTAATACCTCTTTACGACGCCCTGTACGATTCTCCGATCCGGCACATTCTTACCAGGCACGAACAGGGAGCGGCTCATGCGGCCGACGGATTCGCCCGGGCTACCGGCAAGGTCGGCGTCTGCATCGCCACTTCCGGACCGGGAGCCACCAATCTGGTTACCGGCCTGGCCACCGCCCATATGGATTCCGTGCCGCTGATAGCCCTGACCGGGCAGGTTGCGGTGAACATGATAGGGAATGACAGCTTTCAGGAGGCCGATATTTACGGCATCACCATTCCTGTCACCAAATACAACTATCTGGTCAAGGATATCGACCGCCTGCCCCAGGTCATAAAGGAAGGCTTCCACATAGCCAGCACCGGCCGGCCCGGGCCTGTCCTCATCGATATCCCCAAAAGTCTCCAGGTGGCCCAGGCCAAGCCGAAAAAGGTCGGCCCCGTCAAGCTGCCCGGCTATGCTCCGGTCACCAAGGGCCACCCCAGGCAGATCGAGGCCATGCTTCAGGTCCTCCGCACCGCCCGCAGACCGGTCATCTATGCCGGCGGCGGCGTGATAAGTTCCGGGGCCTGCAAGGAACTCCGCCGTTTTGTCAAAAAGACGCGCATACCCATCACTACCACCCTCATGGGCAAAGGCGCGTACCCGGACAACGACGAACTGGCCCTCGGCATGCCCGGCATGCACGGCACTAAATACGCCAACTATACGGTATACGAATCGGACCTGATTATCGCTTTGGGCGTTCGCTTCGACGACCGGGTGGCAGGCGACGTGCACAAATTCGCCCCTCTGGCCAAGGTCGTCCATGTGGATGTGGACCCGGCCGAAATCGGCAAGCGCGTAGGCGTGGACATCCCCATCGTCGGGGATCTGAAATCGGTCCTGACCATACTCAACCAGAAGGTTGACGTGCAGGTCCGCGACAAGTGGCTGGAGAGAGTCGCTCAGTGGAAGAGGGAATACCCCCTGACCTTCAAGGAAGACGGCGCCCTCAAGCCTCAGTATGTCATCAAAACCCTCAGCGACATAACCCAGGGCGAAATCGTTGTCACCACCGATGTCGGTCAGCACCAGATGTGGGCGGCCCAGTACATCATGACCACCGAACCACGCCGTTTCATCACTTCGGGCGGACTTGGCACCATGGGATATGGTTTTCCGGCCGCAATCGGTGCACAGGTCGGTTGCCCCGACCGTCAGGTGGTGGCCATCTGCGGCGACGGTTCGTTCCAGATGTGCATTCAGGAACTGGCCACCATCCGCAGCTACAGCATTCCGGTCAAAATTTTCGTTCTCAACAACGGCTGTCTGGGCATGGTCCGGCAGTGGCAGGAACTTTTCTGCCAGAAGCGCTATTCCCATACGGTGTTCGACTTCAATCCGGACTTCTGCAAGGTGGCAGACGGATACGGCATTCCGGCCTGGCGGGTTACCAGCCGGGAACATGTGCCCTCGGCCATTGAAAAGGCCCTCAAGACCGAAGGACCGGTCCTGGTCGAGTTCATGGTCTCCCCGGAAGAAAACGTCATGCCCATGATTCCCGCCGGCGGCGGACAGACCGACTTCGTCGGGGAAGGAGAATGACCATGCGCAAGATGATTTCCATACTGGTGCGCAACCATCCCGGCGTTCTCTCTCATGTGGCCGGACTCTTCGCCCGCCGTGCCTATAATATAGAAAGCATCGCCGCCGGCGTGACCGAAAAGCCGGAAGTGACCAGGATCACCATCGTTGTTTCCGGCGATGAGGTTATCCTGGAACAGGTGACCAAGCAGCTCCGCAAGCTCATCGATGTCATCAAGGTCATGGACCTAAAATACTCCGAGTCCATCACCCGTGAACTGGTCCTCCTGACGCTCTTCGTGCCTCGGGATAAAAGACACGAGGTCATCAAGACGGCCGATACTTTTAATGTTACGGTGGTTGATATTGCCGAAAAAACCATGACTCTGGAGTTTATAGGCAACGAAAGGAAGATAAACACCATTATGCAAGCCCTGGACGCCTTCAAAGTCAAGGAAGTCGCCCGCACCGGTTTCATCGGCTTGCCTTTGGAAAGTCAACACGAAAACGAGAGAACGCTGATTTGACGGAATCATCCGTCCACGGAAAAGCCCTCGGCCGACTCGCAAGTCGGCCAAGAACAAACTTTTCCTTGACATTGTAACTTGTTACTACATAACTAGACTATGTATGACAAACAAAAGTAATACTGACTTGAGGAGAAAAACATGATTGAAGTCAGATTTCACGGTCGAGGCGGCCAGGGCGCGGTAACCTCCGCTGAACTGGTAGCCCTGTCGGCCATCGAGGAGGGTAAGTTTGCCCAGGCTTTTCCCAGTTTCGGGCCTGAACGCCGCGGAGCTCCGGTTGTCGCTTTTCTGCGCGTGGACAGCCAGGCCATCCGGAACAGGGAAAAGGTTTACCAACCCAATGTCGTCGTGGTCCTCGATCCGACCGTCATGAATATAACCAAGATTGATGACGGCCTGCAGGATGGAGGCATCATTGTGATCAATACTACGCGGAGTCATGAAGACCTGCGTAAGGAATACGGCTTCAAACACCGCCTGGCTACAGTGGATGCCTCGGGCATCGCTTTGGAAACCTTGGGGCTGCCCATCACCAATACGGTCATGCTCGGCGCCCTGGTCAAAGCCACCGGCATTATCAACGCTGACGCCATCAATGGGCCTCTGGCCAAACGGTTCGGCGCCATCGCTGCCAAAAACCAGAAGGCTTACGACCGCGCCTTCGAGGAAACCCATCTGGAGGAGTAACGTGGCCAAGATAGACGCCTTAATGAGTTGGAAAGAAGTCCCTCTGGGTTGCCATGTCGACCGTCCGGGCAGCACTGTTGATTACAAGACCGGTGACTGGCGCTCACAGAGGCCCATTCTCGACCGCGAAAAGTGTATTTACTGCGGTTTCTGTTACATCTACTGCCCCGAAGGTTGTTACAAGGATATGGGTTCGGAAGAAAAATACTTCCTGGTAGACCTGGATTACTGCAAGGGGTGCGGCATTTGCGCTCACGAATGCCCCAAGGACGCGATCACCATGGTCGTGGAGGAGGTCTAACCCCATGTCGAAAAGAATAGGACTTGAAGTCTCGCTCGCGGTGAGTGAAGCGGTTAAGCTGGCCAACGCCGACGTGGTGGCCGCCTACCCCATTACCCCTCAGACCCATATCGTCGAGCACCTCTCCGAACTGGTGGCCAACGGAGAACTCGACGCGGAATTCATCCCGGTCGAATCAGAGCATTCAGCCATGAGCGCCTGTATCGGTTCTTCCGCTGCCGGCGCCCGGACCTACACAGCCACTTCCTCCCAGGGCCTGGCTCTCATGCACGAGATGCTCTACATAGCTCCGTCCATGAGATTGCCCATCGTTCTGAGCGTGGCCAACCGCGCCTTATCCGGTCCCATTTCCATCTGGAACGATCACTCCGACATCATGGGTGAAAGGGACACCGGCTGGATTCAGGTCTTTGCCGAAAACGGCCAGGAAGCCCTGGACCTGACCATTCAGGCCTTCCGCATCGCCGAAGATCAAGACGTGCTGTTGCCGGTAGCCGTCAACCTGGACGGTTTCACCCTCACCCACGTCATCGAACCGGTCTTCATGCCCGAAGCCGAGGAAGTGGCCAGATTTTTGCCTCCTTACAAGGCCAAGCTGCGCCTCGACACCGAAAATCCTGTTTCCATGGGTGTTTTCGGCATCCCCGAGATCTACACCGAAACCAAGAAAGCCTGTGACGAAGTCCTGCGGGATTCCAAGAAGGTCATCGTCAAAGCCTGGAAGGAATTCGGGGACATCTTCGGGCGTTACTACAACCCGGTGGAAACCTACAAGACCGAAGACGCCGAAACCATAATGATCACCATGGGGTCCGTCAGCGAGACGGCCATGACCGCCATAGACGAAATGCGCGAACAGGGCCACAAGGTCGGCCTGGTCCGCATCCGCCTGTGGAGGCCTTTCCCGGATGAGGAATTCAAGGCTGCCGTGGCCGGGGCCAAAAAGATCGGCGTCATCGACCGCTGTCTGACTCCCGGCTCCCACGGGAACCCGGTCTTCCAGGAAGTCCGGTCGCTGTTGTATCCTCTGGCCGACAGGCCGCAGATTTTCAATTTCACCCTGGGCATCGGCGGACGTGACGCCACCAGGGAAAACTTCAAGTACATATACGAGCGTTGCCAGGCCCTCGCCAAGGAAGGTCAGGACCGCTTCGAGATGGTGGGGGTGATGGAATGATTGCCGACGATCTGAAAAACTTCAAGAAGATTACCGCCAAGACCATCCCCCAGGAAGAATCCTTCGCTCCCGGTCACCGTGCGTGTCAGGGCTGCGGCGAGGTCCTGGCTCTCAGGCTCCTCATGAAGGCCCTCGGGTCCGAAATGGTCGCTGTCTCGGCTACCGGCTGCATGGAGGTCTGCACATCCACCTTCCCCCAGACTTCCTGGCGGACGCCGTGGATTCACGTGGCCTTCGAAAATGCCGCCGCCGTGGCTTCCGGTGTGGAAAGCGGCCTCAAGGCCCTGCGCCGCAAGGGCGTCATCCCCGATAAAAGGGTTCCCATCGTCGCCATTGCCGGCGACGGCGGCACCGCCGACATCGGTATGCAGGCACTTTCCGGCGCCTTGGAAAGGTGGCATGACTTCGTTTACGTCTGTCTGGACAACGAAGCCTATATGAACACCGGTATCCAGCGTTCTTCCTCCACCCCCTTCGGGGCCATGACCACCACTTCCCCTCCGGGCAAGCAGTCCAAGGGGCAGTACACCTGGAAGAAGAACATGCCGGCCATCGCCGCCGCTCACGGTATTCCTTACGTGGCCACGGCCAGCCCGGCCTTCCATCTGGACCTCATGAACAAGATACGCAAGGCCGCCACCATCCAGGGACCGGCCTACGTTCATATCTACGCGCCCTGCCCGACCGGCTGGCGCATGAAGCCCGAACTGGCCATCGAAAGCGCCCGTTTGGCCGTACAGACCAGGGTCTTCCCCCTGTATGAAGTCATCGACGGACAGTACATCCTGACCCGCAAGGTGGACAAGCCCAAGCCTATCACGGACTACTTCAAGGCTCAGGGCAGGTTCCGCCACCTGGACGCAGCCACAGTGGAAAGCATCCAGGAGCGGGTCAACAAGGAATACGAAAAAATCGTCACCTTGGCTGGCGGTTCCTCCGCCGGACAGGAAGAGGCCAAGGCGGAGTAACCGGGCTTTTCCGGAAACCTGAAAAAAAGGGTTGACGGGAAAGACAAAAGAGAATATAAAACGCCTTTGTCTGAACTACTATTCCCCGGTAGCTCAGCTGGTAGAGCAGGTGGCTGTTAACCACCCTGTCGGCGGTTCGAATCCGTCCCGGGGAGCCAGTTTACAAACCGCTCACCATAGCGGTTATAAACATAAGACAAACCCCGTTGGGTGACCCCCGCGGGGTTTTGTCGTTCCCCATGTCTATCGTTCCGAGTTTCCGGCATCAGCCTCGTTTGCTCTCTCCATGCACCCTCATCTTGCCATAGCCCCGTTATCCGGGTTAGATTGGCGGCTTGCGGCCGGATTCTTCCTGCACCGCTAACTATGGCCAGCCGCCAACCACGTCATGGCGAGGAGAGTAATGATGAGATTCCATACGCAGATGATGGCAGCCGTCCGGACGGGCGCGACGATTGACGACGAGACAGCCCTGGACATACTGAATTCACCAGCGGAAGATCTGCCCGTTATCATGGCCTCGGCAACTGAAGCCCGCCGCCGGTTCGGAGACAAGGTCAGCCTCTGCTCCATCATCAACGCCAAAAGCGGAGCTTGCGGCGAAGACTGTGCCTTCTGCGCCCAATCAGGGCATCGTACCGAAGGCCGGGCCAAGGTCTACGGGCTGCTTGCAAAGAAAGAAATGATCGAGGCCTATTCCGCGGCGTCGGAGCGGCCGATAGAGTTTTTCAGTATAGTCACCAGCGGGGGAGCGCTTTCATCCGAGGGTATAGAACGCATCTGCGGGACCATCAGGGAAACCCGGGGGACCGGAGCAAAATGGTGCGCCTCGCTGGGGTGTCTGGACCGAGACCTTCTCAAGCAGCTCAAGGAAGCCGGACTCGTCCGCTATCATCACAATCTGGAGACGGCGAGAAGCTATTTCCCTTCCGTTTGCACCACCCACAGCTATGAAAAGCGTCTTCAGACCTTGCGCGAAGCCAAGTCCGCCGGGCTGCAAGTCTGCTGCGGAGGCATCCTGGGATTGGGGGAAAGCCTTGAGCAGAGGGTGGAATTCGCACGGATTCTCCAACGTGAACAGGTGGACTCCATTCCTCTTAACTTCCTGATTCCTGTTCCCGGCACCCGGCTGGAAAATATGCCTCTCCCCGCGCCCCTGGAAATCCTGCGGTCCGTGGCCATGTTTCGTCTCGTCAATCCCCAGGCCACGCTGCGGCTGGCCGCTGGGCGGCAGCACCTGCTCCGCCTGCAAGGCATGCTGTTCTATGCGGGCTGCAACGGGATGATGGTGGGAGACCTCCTGACCGTTTCAAACGAGGACCTGCAGGCCGATCTGCGGATGCTGGCGGATCTGGAGATGGAGATTCTGCCGCGGAGCGATGCAGCAATTTCTTGGAATGATAAGGAATTTTTTGAATACAAAAGAAAATAATCGCCACTGCTGTCTTCATCATGGGACAATTTTCCGCTTCCGATATATAATCAGAACAAGCACAGGCTGTTTTTTCATATGAGGTTCAAATTCCGGAATCCGTCAAACAATCATTCTGGAATGATGATTTCGGATAAGCATATCCGGAAACCAGAGGCCTGCAAGAGTTCGGAGGCTAAACAGACGTGTTCTCCCGGATAGTCAGGCGAGAGAAGTCCGAATATATCTTCTGGACGGCGGTAGTGATCCTCTCCGCCCTGTTCATGAGCGTCTTCACCCAGATTCTCATGGGCAGCATCTACAAATCGCACGTGGAGCTGATGAGGAACCGGGCCAGGGACAAGATCAGCTTTCTCCAGTGCGCCATACCTCACTTGTCCCCCTCCGCCAGGCAGGACTGCTTGCAGAGAATCTCCCGGCAACTAAGCGAAATAAGCTATATATTGGTCATGGATATTCAGGGCAAGGCCATTGCCCATGGAGACCCCGCCAGAGTCGGCATGAATTTCGACGACCCCGGTTTCCGGCGCTGCGTGGAGACCGGCGAGACCGTGGAGCAGATCTACGTCCGGGACGCCGATGATCCCACCTCGCCTCATCACGGCGAAAGGACCATCGACCTAATTGCTCCATACTATTCCAGCACCGGCCAGATTATGGGGGCTGTCAACGTCGGCCTTTCGCTGGAAGCCGTCACGCAGGCCCGGGAGCGGTACCTGGTAATATCTCTGCTGGGAATTGCCCTCTGGTTTTCCTTTGTTATGGGCTTTGCCTTCATTCATATACGGATCATAAGGATGAAGAACCGGGCGGATGAAGCGAGGCTGCAGAGCGAGGAAATGTTCCGGGCCCTGGTGGAAAACTCACCTGACGTGGTCATGCGTTTCGACCGGGAACACCGCCACCTGTACGTCAGTCCTGCCATTGCGGGCCAGACTGGCATGCCGCCCGTTGCTTTTCTGGGAAAAACTCACCGGGAACTGGGTTTTCCGGAAGAACTGTCCAGTTTCTGGTCTCAGGCCATCGATCAGGTCTTTCTGACCGGCAAAGTCTACCGGACGGAATTTCAACTTCCGGACGGGACCTGGCTGGACTGGCTTCTTTCTCCGGAAACAGGACCGGACGGAACAGTGAAGGCCGTCATCACCTCGGCCCGCAATATTTCGTCCCGGAAACAGGCGGAGGAAGCCTTACGGGCAAGTGAAGAGAAATACCGCGCTTTGACCGAGACCGCCAGCGATGTCATCTGGACCATGGACCTGGACCTGAACTACACTTATCTCAGTCCGGCCATCATGAAACAGACCGGATACAGCGTGGAAGATTACATGGCTCTGGCCGGGCAGAGTGAAACCGTCAAGGCCTCTTTTCAGCCGATCCGGGAAATACTGGCCAGGGAGCTTCAGTTAGAGGCGGAAGGAGAAAGCGACCCCGGCCGCAAGTACACCGTCGAAGGTGATTGGGTTCTGCCGAACGGTAAGGTCATCAGCCTGGAAAGGATGATGAGCTTCCTGCGGGACGGTCAGGGGAAAATAGTGGGCATTCACGGCATCTCCCGGGACATCACCGAGCGTAAGAAAGCCGAGGCCGAACTGCGGCGTCTGGCCGCCGCCATCGAACAGGCCGGTGAAACCGTGGTCATCACCGATATCGAGGGCAAGATACAATATGTCAATCCTGCGGCTGAACGTACGACCGGTTACTCACGTGCCGAATTGATCGGCAGAAACCCTCTGTTTTTTCCCGGTCTGGACCGGGACGAACCTTTTTTTCAGAATCTCCGGGAGACGCTGGAAGCCGGGAAAACCTGGGAGGGCCGGGTGGCGGACACCCGCAAGGACGGAACGTCTTTCACTGAAGAGGCCTGTATAGCTCCGGTTTTTGACGCCAACGGGGCCATCATGAATTATGTGGCGGTGACCCGCGATGTGACCAGGGAAACACTGCTCGAAGAACAGCTTCGCCAGTCCCAGAAGATGGAGGCAGTGGGCCGGTTGGCCGGGGGAGTCGCCCACGACCTCAATAATCTGCTTTCCCCCATTATCGCCTATGGGGAGTTGCTGATAGACGGCCTGGCCCCCGACGACCGGCGCTGGCAGGCTGTCAACGGCATTTTTGAGGCCGGGCTCAGAGCCCGGGAGCTTGTACGGCAGCTGCTGGTTTTCGGACGTAAACAGCCCTTGGATGTCAAGCCTGTGGATCTGAACAGGACCATTGCCGCCTTCGAAAAGCTGCTCAGGCGCACCATCCGGGAGAACATAGAAATAAGAATCATGCTTGCCCAGGGTATCCCGGCCATTCTGGCCGATGCGGGGCAGATCGAGCAGATTATCATGAATCTGGCCGTCAACGGCCAGGACGCCATGAAGAACGGCGGACTCCTGACCATCGAGACCGGTGAAGCATATCTGGACGAAGCCTATGCCGCCGAGCACGGCGGAATTGCTCCGGGACGGTATGCCACGCTGGCTGTCGGCGACACCGGGCCGGGCATGGATAACCAGACCAGGCAGAGGATTTTTGAACCCTTCTTCACCACCAAGGCTCTGGGCGAAGGAACCGGGTTGGGGTTGTCCACGGTCTACGGCATCGTCAAACAGCACGGAGGCCATATCGAAGTCTTCACGGAAAAAGGGCAGGGCGCGGCATTCCGTATCTACTTCCCGGTGGCCGAAGAGGTTGTTGTCGAGACCGATGAAGCTCCCGTCTCCTTCAGGGACACCCAAGGGCACGAAACCATCGTCGTGGCCGAAGACAATGCCATGGTCAGAAGTCTGGTGGTGCAGATACTCGAAACCGACGGCTACAAGGTCTTCGATGCGGCTGGCGGGGAAGACTGCCTCCGGCTGCTGGCCGGACTGAACAGCCCTGTGGACCTGCTCCTGACCGACATGGTCATGCCGGACATGAACGGGACCGCCCTGGCCGAACAGGTGGTCAAACTATTCCCCCAGGTAAAGATCGTCTTCATGTCTGGCTACACCGACAAGGATATCGGTCACCCCGGACTGTCCGAGGACGATTTCGACTTTATTCAGAAACCTTTCACCGCGCGGACCCTGGCCTTGAAGGTGCGCGAGCTGCTGGACTCCGGGGCATCGCAGGAAGAAGATTGAGCGGGGGCGGAGGTTCCGGTCGAACCCCGCAGCCCCGGCGTCCCTCAACCGAAAAATCCCCAGACGTATTTCCCGGCCGTGAAGATTATCACCCCGCTCAGCATCCACTTGATGGCGCGGGCAGGGACGAATTTCTGGCACCTGGCCCCCAGGTACATCCCGGCCATGCCGCCCAGTCCGAACAACACCCCCAGCAGCCAGTCCGGAGCCACGGAAGTCTGGGGATAGAACGGCGCGATGATCTGGTAGAAAGCCACTCCGGCCACGGAAGTGACAAAGGTGCCCATCAAGGCCGCTCCAGCCACGGTGTAGACCGGCAGGTGAAAGAACGAGACGAAAAACGGGGCGATAATGGCGCCGCCGCCTATGCCGTAGATGCCGCCGACAATGCCCACGATGAAGCTCAGGGTCGAAATGCCCCAGATGCTGACCTCGAATTCCTCGCCGTAAAAACTGTAGCCCAGCCGCCGCAGGTCAAACATGGTGATTCTGACCGTGGGCAGGGTTTCGCCCTTACCCCCTGCTGCTGTCTGCCGGTGGCGCCTGACCAATTCCTGGAATCGTTTCTCCCCGGCTTCCTTGGCTATCCCGGCTATCTTTTTGCCGGTCAGGTCGCGGACCATCCTGAGCCCGATGTACAGGAGGACGCAGGCGGCGAAGAGCTTGAATATCCTGGGGTCCGGCAGCCAGGCCACCCTGACGAGGGCTCCGATGAAGACTCCAGGCAGGGTCCCGGCCACCACGATCATGGTCAGAGGCCAGACCATGCGGCCTTCCCGGTAGTAGCGGTAAACCCCGCTGGGGATGGCTACGATGTTGAAAAGCTGGTTGGTGGCGCTGACCGAGGGGTTGGTGTAGCCCAGGAAAGACATCTGAAAAGGGAGGAGGAGAAACGCTCCGGAGACGCCGCCCATGGAAGTGAAAAAGGATATAACCATGGCCACCAGGGGTGGAATCCAGGGGGAGACTTCTATCCCTGCGGTTGGGAAGAACATTTTCGCGAACTCCTTGTGCTGGTTGATCCTGGGACAAGAGGCACGCAAATAATTAAATTCGTGTCTATAACATAGCAGGCAAGCCGCCGCAGGTCAAGACCTTTCTTTAATGGCTGAAAGAAGGCTTGCGGATGGAGCGGTTTTGGTGGAGAATGATCGCTTAAAACAAGGGAGAAAGACCTTGCCAAGGCCAGTTCCTTCTGTTATTAAAAACCAAGTTTTGTCCGGCCCCCAGGGGGCCTGAGGCCTATCTCGCCACATGGTCATGCGCCCCACCCCCGTCGCGGCAATAGATCTGGGTTCCAACACCGTACGCCTTCTGGTGGCTTCGGCTCAGGGCGAGGGCATAACCCGACACTTAGTGCGCCAAGAAACGACTCGCTTGGGACAGGCCCTGCGTCCAGGGGATTTTTTTATTCCGGAGGCCAGGGAACGGACCTGGCGGGTGCTGGAGAGTTTCAGGGAGTCCGCGGCCGCCCTGGGAGCAGGGAGGATTTTAGTCGGAGCCACCATGGCCGTACGCCAGGCGGCGGACGGCCTGGAGTTCATGGACACTATCCGCCGCGATCTGGGGTGCGAGACTCTTATTCTGAGCGGGACTCAGGAGGCGGAGGTTAGTACGGCCGGAGTGCTGACGGCCTTGAAGCCCATACCCGAGCGGGCTGTTGTTTTCGATCTGGGCGGCCGGAGTACTGAATTCGCCTTGACGGCAAAAGGCCGTATAGAGGGAAGCGTCAGCCTGCCGCTGGGCGCGTTGGCTTTGAGCGAAGCCCACTTGCGGACCGACCCGCCTGCGGAGGCTGAAACAGCCGCCTGCCGGGAGGCGGCTAAGGCTATACTGGTCAACGGCCTTTCTCCACTGGCGGAGAAGGCTTACGGAGCGGTGCTGGTGGGCACGGCCGGCACGACCACGACTCTGGCGGCCATGGCCCAGGGGCTGAAGGAATACCGGCCCGAGCTGATTGATAATTTTCGTTTGGACAGGGCGGCGTTGTCCAACCTGTTCGAGCGTATGGGTTCACTGCCGGCGGCTGAACGGGCCCGGCTGGACGGTCTGCCTTCCGACCGGGCGGACGTTATCCTGGGCGGAGCCGCCGCGGTTTTGGAGATTATGGATTTCCTCAAGACAGAACGCCTGATTGTCAGCGACGCCGGTCTACTGGAAGGCATCTGGCTGCTGGCCTCGGGATTAAGGAGCTTATGAATCATGGATAATACTCGCCTTTGGAAAGAGGGGCTGACGTTTGACGATCTGCTGCTGGTCCCGGCCTATTCACAGGTCCTGCCTTCGGAAGTGGACGTTTCGTCCAAGCTGACGACCGAGATCAGCCTGAACATACCCATTGTCAGCGCGGCCATGGATACGGTCACGGAATCGGAGACGGCCATCACCATGGCCCGTCACGGAGGCCTGGGCGTCATTCACCGCAACATGGACGTGGCCCGCCAGGCGACCGAGGTGGAGAAGGTCAAGAAGTCGGAGAGCGGGATGATCGTGGACCCGGTGACAGTCCACCCCGAAGCCAAGGTCCAGGATGTCCTGAAGATCATGGAGAAATACCGCATTTCCGGCGTACCGGTGGTCAAAGGCGAGGAACTGGTGGGCATAGTGACCAACCGGGACCTGCGTTTCGAGACGAATTTCGAGCGCCCGGTGCACGAGATAATGACCAAGGAGCGCCTGGTTACGGCTCGCGAAGGAATAACGCTGGAGGAGTCCAAGGGGCTGCTGCAGGAACACCGCATAGAGAAACTGCTGGTGGTGGATGACAAGGGACGGCTGAAGGGCCTGATTACCATCAAGGACATTGAAAAGGTCCGGAAGTATCCCCAGGCCTGCAAGGACGCCATTGGCCGTCTGCGGGCGGCGGCGGCGGTCGGCACCGGTCCGGACTGCCTGGAGCGTGTGTCGGCTCTGGTCGACGCTCAGGTGGACGCCGTCTTCATCGATTCCGCCCATGGACACGCGGAAACGATTCTGGCGGCGGTCAGGCGTATAAAGGAGGCCTTCCCCAAACTTCAGTTGGTAGCGGGCAACGTGGCTACTCCGGAAGGCACCGAGGCTTTGATCAAGGCCGGGGCCAACGGCGTCAAGATCGGCGTGGGGCCGGGTTCCATCTGCACGACGCGGGTGGTGGCCGGTGTCGGCGTGCCTCAGATGACGGCCATCATGGAGAGTGCCAAGGTCGGCGACAAATACGGCGTGCCGGTCATGGCTGACGGCGGCATCAAGTTTTCCGGCGATCTGACCAAGGCATTGGCCGGCGGCGCCAGTTCGGTCATGATAGGGAGCCTGTTTGCCGGGACGGATGAGAGTCCGGGTGAGACGGTTCTCTTTCAGGGCCGGACCTACAAGGGGTACCGGGGTATGGGCTCCATCGAGGCCATGCGTGAAGGCAGCAAGGACCGGTATTTCCAGGAAGCCGCCCTGTCCGAGTCCAAGCTGGTGCCGGAAGGCATCGTGGGCCGCGTGCCTTACCGCGGGACCCTGGCGGAGAGCGTGTATCAGCTTATGGGCGGCCTTCGGGCCGGCATGGGCTACTGCGGCTGCGGCAACATAGAGGAACTGCGGACCAAGACCAGATTCGTGCGCATCACTTCGGCAGGCCTGAAGGAAAGCCACGTGCATGACGTCATTATCACCAAGGAAGCGCCCAACTACAGACTGGAACAGCTGTAGCATTTTCGTTCTTCCGTTTGACCGGACGGGAGAGCGGTTTTATCAGAGAGGGGTCCCGTATGGATCAGTCCATCCAAGAGCGTGTGATAATCCTGGATTTCGGGTCGCAGTACACGCAGCTTATAGCCCGGCGGGTCCGGGAACTGAAAGTATATTCGGAGATACATCCCTGTACGATTACGCTGGAGGAACTGAAAGCCCTGGCTCCGGCGGCCCTGATTCTTTCCGGCGGCCCGTCGGCTGTCTACGAAGAGGATTCGCCCACGGTTGATCCGGCCATATTCGATCTGGGCCTGCCGGTGCTGGGCATCTGTTACGGCATGCAGCTCATGACGCACCTGATGGGCGGCAAGGTCGATGTGTCCACTCACCGTGAGTATGGCCCGGCCGAACTGATAGTGGATGACTTCAGCGACCTTTTTTACGGCCTGGACGACGAAAAAGCGCCTCTCCGGGTCTGGATGAGCCACGGCGACAGGCTGCACGGCCTGGCCCCCGGTTTTCAGACCATCGCCCGCAGCCAGAATTCGCCTTTCGCGGCCATGCGGCACGAATCAGGACGCCTCTGGGGAGTGCAGTTCCATCCCGAGGTGGTGCATACGCCGCGAGGCAAGGAAGTTCTGAGCAATTTCCTCTTCCGTATCTGCCGTTTGAGCCCGACCTGGACCATGGCCAATTTCATCGAGCGGACGGTGGTCCATATGCGCGAACGCATAGGTTCGGAGCGGGTCATCTGCGGGCTCTCCGGCGGCGTGGATTCATCGGTGACGGCGGCCTTGCTCCACCGGGCTATCGGGAGCCAGCTTACCGCCATCTTCGTGGACAACGGAGTCCTGCGTCAGGACGAGGCGTCGATGGTGGTGAACATGTTCAAAGAGCAGATGCATCTGAACCTGATCCACGTGGACGCTTCCGAGCAGTTCATGAATGAACTGGCCGGGGTCGAGGACCCGGAAAAGAAGAGGAAGATAATCGGCCACGAATTCATCAAGGTCTTCGAGGCCGAGGCGAAGAAGCTGGGCGAGGTCAAGTATCTGGCTCAGGGCACGCTGTATCCGGACGTCATCGAGTCTGTTTCCTTCAGGGGCGGGCCGTCCTCGACCATCAAGTCTCACCATAACGTGGGCGGATTGCCGGAAAACATGAAGATGGCCCTGGTGGAGCCTCTCAGGGAGCTGTTCAAGGATGAAGTCCGCGAACTGGGGATGGAACTGGGCCTGCCGGAGGAGATGGTCTGGCGGCAGCCTTTCCCCGGACCGGGACTGGCCGTGCGCATACTGGGGGAAGTGACCAGAGAGCGGGCGGACGTCTTGCGTCAGGCCGACGCCATCGTCAGGGAAGAGATACGCAAGGCGGGCCTGTGGAAAAAGGTCTGGCAGTACTTTGCTGTGCTGCTGCCGGTGCGTACGGTCGGCGTCATGGGCGACCACAGAACCTATGAGAATGTGGCGGCCTTGCGGATCGTGGACAGCATAGACGCCATGACCGCCGACTGGACCAGAGTGCCCTATGAGGTCCTGGCGGTGATATCCAACCGCATCATCAACGAGGTCCAAGGCATCAACCGGGTGGTTTACGACATTTCGTCCAAGCCGCCCAGCACGATAGAGTGGGAGTAGCGTTCCAAGCCGGCTTACAGTTTTACGAAGCTGAGAGAAAACAGATTCTACCGAACCTGAAGAGGAGATGGATATGTCCGCCCTGAGCGCAGCATTCACACAAGCCTCGAATGATGTTCAGCAGCTTCCGCAACGACCCGACAACCTGACACTGCTCAAATTGTATGCCCTGTTCAAACAGGCCAGCACCGGCGATGCCGATGGCCGGCGGCCGGGTCTGACCAACCCCGTGGGCCGGGCCAAGTATGACGCCTGGGCCGGCCTCCAAGGCATGACCTCCGAGGAAGCCATGCAGTCTTACGTGGATCTGGTCAACAGTCTCAAAGGGTGATTCTCCAGACAATGTCCGATTCATCTTCATTTGTTCATCTGCACGTCCACACGGCTTACAGCCTGCTGGACGGGGCTATCCGCATCAAGGACCTCCTCAAGCAGGCCAAGCAGTACGGCATGGAGTCCGTGGCCGTTACCGACCACGGCAACATGTTCGGGGCTTTCAAGTTCTACGAGGAGGCCAGAAAGGCGGGGATAAAACCGATCATCGGCTGCGAGACCTACGTGGCTCCCCGCGGCCGTCAGCGTCGGGACCAGAAGGACCCGATGTACCATCTTGTCCTGCTGGCCATGAACCTGGAGGGGTACGGCAATCTTTCCCGGCTGATATCCATAGCCAACCTGGAAGGCTTCTATTACAAGCCCCGGGTGGATTTCGAAATTCTGGAGAAGTATAACGGCGGGCTTATCGCCCTTTCGGCCTGCCTGCAGGGCCAGGTGCCGCGTCTGATTGTATCGGGGCAGGAGGAAGAGGCTGTGCTGGCCGCCAAGCGTTACGCGGAGATTTTCGACGGACGCTTTTATCTGGAGGTGCAGCAGAATTATCTGCCCGAACAGGATGTGGCCAATCGGGGCCTTCTGAAACTCTCCCAAGAGTTGGGTCTGCCCCTGGTGGCGACGAACGACTGCCATTATCTGCGGCGTCAGGACCACGAGGCTCATGACGTCCTGCTGTGCATTCAGACGGCCAAGACGGTCGATGACGAGAACCGGATGCGGTTCACGACCCAGGAGTACTACTTCAAGTCCGGCGAAGAGATGGAGGATCTTTTCCGGGATTTTCCCGGGGCGGTGGCCAACACGGCGGAAGTGGCGGCGCGCTGCAACCTGGAAATACCGATGGGGGATTATCATTTTCCCGAGTTTCCTCTGGAACCGGGGGAGGATCTCAACAGCCGTCTTTCGGCCGAAGCCCGTGAAGGACTGGAAGCCAGGTTCAAGGAAATAGCAAGGAACCGGAGCCTCAGCGAAGAAGAAATCAAGGTATACCGGGACCGTTTGGAGTATGAGCTGGAAGTCATCATCAAGATGGGCTTCCCGGGTTATTTCCTCATCGTGGCCGACTTCATCAACTACGCCAAACGGAACAGGATACCGGTCGGCCCCGGCCGCGGTTCTGCTGCGGGCAGTCTGGTGGCCTACGCCATGCGCATCACGGACCTGGATCCGCTGCCGTACAACCTGCTTTTTGAGCGTTTCCTGAACGTGGAACGCATATCCATGCCTGATATCGACGTGGACTTCTGCACGGACGGCCGGGAGCAGGTCATCCGGTACGTGACGGAGAAGTACGGTGGTCAGGACCATGTTTCGCAGATCATCACCTTCGGGCAGATGCAGGCCAAGGGAGTCATCCGGGATGTGGGACGCGCTCTGGGCATGCCTTACGGGGAAGTGGACCGCATCGCCAAGCTGGTGCCCAACCGCCTGAAGATTACCCTGGCGGAGGCTTTGCAAGAGGAACCCAGGTTGGCTCAGGCCACCAAGGACGACCCCAGGGTCGCCAGGCTGATGGAAGTGGCTCAGAGCCTGGAGGCCTTGCCCCGGCACGCTTCGACCCATGCGGCCGGTGTGGTCATCGGGGACCGCCCATTGGTGGACTACCTGCCCTTGTACTGCGTCTCTTCCGACCACGATTCGGGCCAGGACCGGGTGGTGGTGACCCAGTTCGACATGAAGGGTGTGGAAAAGATCGGGCTGGTCAAGTTCGACTTCCTGGGTCTGAAGACGCTGACCCAGATCAATCAGGTTCTCGAACTGTTGAAATCCCGGGGCGTAGAGGTTGATTTGGACAATCTGGGCGTAATGGATGATGCGCCGACCTATGAGTTGCTCAGCTCCGGAGACACCACGGGCGTGTTCCAGCTTGAAAGTTCGGGCATGCGGGAGATTCTGGTCAAGATGCGGCCAAGCTGCTTCGAGGACATTATCGCCCTGGTGGCCCTTTACCGGCCAGGCCCGTTGAAGAGCGGGATGGTGGACACTTTCATCCAGGCCAAGCACGGCCTTATCCCGGTGACATACGAGCTGCCCGAGTTGGAGCCCATCCTGAAGGACACCTACGGGGTTATCCTCTATCAGGAACAGGTCATGCAGATTTCCTCGAGGCTGGCCAGTTATTCCCTGGGCGAAGCCGACCTGCTGCGGCGGGCTATGGGCAAGAAAATTGCCGATGAAATGGCCCAGCAGCGCGGCCGTTTCATGGCCGGAGCGCATGAGAATGATTTCGACAAGCAGAAGGCGGCCAAGATCTTCGACCTGATGGCCAACTTCGCCGAATACGGCTTCAACAAGTCCCACAGCGCCGCCTATGCCCTCATTACTTACCAGACGGCCTACCTGAAGGCGCATTATCCCATCGAGTTCATGGCCGCACTGCTGACCAGTGAAGTCAGCAACCAGGACAAGATTGTCCGTTTCATCAATGAATGCCGGGGCAAGGGCATCATTGTCCTGCCTCCCGACATCAATGAGAGCAAGATCAATTTCGCGGTGGTGGACGGCCAGATACGCTTCGGCCTGGCGGCCATCAAAGGCGTGGGGCAGGCGGCCATCGAATCCATTCTGGAAGCGCGGCAGGAAAGGCCCTTTTCCGACCTGTTCGATTTCTGCGAGCGGGTCGACCTGCGCAAGGTCAACCGCCGGGTTATCGAGGCCCTCATAAAATGCGGAGCCTTTGATTCCACGAAGGTGGACAGGGCCAGGATGTCCGGCGCCCTGGACGACGCCCTGGAGCGCGGCGCACGCTGTCAGCGTGAACGTGACGAGGGCCAGTGCAATCTCTTCGAAGCCTTGAACGGACAGGAGGAAGCCGCCCCTATCCGCTGGCCGGAAGTTCAGGAATGGCGCGAATCGTTGCGGTTGGCATACGAAAAGGAGTCTCTGGGTTTCTACATCACCGGTCACCCTTTGGCCCGTTTCGAACAGGAGTTGGACAGCCTGACCAATACCACGGCGGAGAAGCTGGCCGAGCTGCCCGACAAAGCCCAGGTCCGCATCGGCGGGGTGGTGGCAGGCATCTTGATGAAGACGACCAAGAGGGGCGACAGAATGGCCTTTCTGACTGTGGAAGACATGTCCGGCACGGTGGAGGTCATTGTTTTCCCCGATCTTTTTCAGACCTGCGAGGAGCATCTCGAGGCGGACAAGCCCGTTCTGGTCAGCGGGGAACTGACCATCGACGAAAAAGGCGGTCAGTCGACCAACAAGATCAAGGCCACGGAGATAGTGCCGCTGGAGTCGGCTCTGGAAAAGCTGGCCCGCCAGGTTATTTTCACTCTGTCCGGAGACAATCTGGACCGTATGTCTTTATTGAAACTGCGTTCCATCATCGGAAGCCATCCCGGCGAAACCCCGGTTCTGCTGAAATTGTCGGTGCCGGACCAGGGCATCGTATTGATGAAGCTGGAAGACAAGGTCCGCCCGTCGCGAAGCCTCATCCGCGAATCCAGAGAGGCGCTGGGCGAAAATTCGGTGCTGCTGCGCTACGCCAACGGTCAATGATGGACCGGGAGCAGCCAACGGGGACTGGAGATTGGTGAAAGACGAAGGGAGTTCGGACCGTTCGGTTTACCGCGGCCGGGTGCGTGCCGATGGCCTGACCGGATTTTCGGTGCGGGTGGAACAGACCGACCTTTTCATCCGGGCGGCGGCCGAACTGACCGAAAAGGCCCTGGACATTGTTCTGCTCGGCCGCAGGCGCATCGAGTCCTGGGGCCTGGAGCACCCTGACTTCTATTCCAGCCTGAAACCTCTGCCGGATTCTCCCCTGGCCCCTCCGCCGGTGCGGGCGATGCTGCGGGCCGGGCGCCTGGCCGGGACCGGCCCCATGGCCGCCGTGGCCGGGGCCATGGCCGAGTTCGTGGGCTCGGGCCTCCTGCCTCATTCACCTGAAGGCGTGATCGTGGAAAACGGCGGCGACGTTTATCTGAACGTCCCCCGCGAAGTGACGGCGGGCCTGTTTGCCGGAGCTTCGCCATTGTCGCTGAAGGTGGGATTCCGGTTCACCCCCGAAATGATGCCGCTGGGGGTCTGCACTTCTTCCGGCACAGTGGGACATTCGCTCAGTCTGGGGCGGGCGGACGCGGCCCTGGTGGCGGCCCGGTCAACGGCCGTGGCGGACGCCGCAGCTACAGCCCTGGGCAACCGGGTCCGCAACAGGCAGGACATCGAGCCCGCCCTGGAATGGGTCCTGACCGTGGAAGGAGTGATTGGCGCGGCCGTGGTCCTGGGCGAAGACTTCGGCCTGTCCGGCGGCCTGAATCTGGTTTCCCTGACTTAATCTTCGTCCGGATATCTCTCTCTGATGGAACGTATGACATCCAGGCGGGAGAAGAACAGTTCTATCAGCTCGGGGTCGAAATGGCTCCCGGCGTCTTTTTCCAGGATATCCAGGGCGTCTTTCTCCTCCCAGGCCGGTTTGTAGACGCGCTGTGAACATAGGGCGTCGTAGACATCGGCAATGGCGACGATACGGCCGTACAGGGGAATCTCCTTGCCGGCCTTGCCCTTGGGCCTGCCATCCGGGGTTTCGTAGCCGGGCAGCGGGCGGCCGGTTTCCATATCCACGTATCCCGGATAACCCAGTCCATTCCACTTTTCGTGGTGGTTGACCGCTACTTCGGCGGCGGCGTCGTCGAATTCCGATCTTTTGTCCTTGAAAAGGCGTCCGCCCATGAGGGTATGTTCCTTCATGACGTTGAATTCCTCTTCCGTGAATCTTCCCGGCTTTTTGAGTATGGTGTCCGAGATGCCGACCTTGCCCACGTCGTGGAGCATGGCGGCCATGCGCAGGATATCGCGTTTGGCGTCTATTTCTTCACGGGAAAATCCCTGCTTCTGCGCCCATTTTTCATACAATTCCACGGAATAGGAGGCGACCCGGTTGACATGCGCCCCGGTTTCCTTGGGATCGCGCATTTCGGCCATGCGGATCATCCGGAGAATGATGTCGCGGGTCATGCGGGCCTTTTCCAGGGCCACGGTGGCGGTGGAGGCAAAATGGGCCATCATCTTTTCGTCTTCCCGGGAAAATGAGATGATGCGCCCCCTGTCGTCCCGGGCGTTGATTATCTGGAGGACGCCGACCACGTCGGCCCGGCTGGTGGCCAGAGGCAAGGTCAGCATGGACTGGGTGTGATATCCTGTGGTTTCATCGAACTGGCGGCTGAAGCTGTAGGGCACGGAGTTGTCCAGTTCATAAACGTCCTTGAGATTGAGGGGGCGTCCGGCGGTGGCCACCCATCCGGCGATGCTGTTTTCGTCGACCGGGATGGCGAAGGTGGAGTAGACCAGTTTTTCACCACTTGGCAGCCTTTCCTGCAAGGTGGCGTTCTGGGTGTAGGTGAAGCGGAGATCGCGGTCATGGCGGATGTAGATGGAGCCTGCGTCGGCGTTGACGAAACGGCGGGCTTCGCTGAGTATGCGCTCCATCAGAATATCCAGGTCGGAGAGGCGGTTCAGTTGAGCGCCCAGATTGGTCAGGGCGTCCAGTTTCTGCTCTGCTGTCAGCATGGCCTAAACTCCGTGAGGGGCGGACGACTGGTCCGCAGCCTGGTTTCCCCAGGATAGGGTTTATGGAATATTATAAACAAAAAACACCTGTTTGACACCCCAAGCCGTTTTGCGAGGTGAAAGAGCGTGCTTTACGGGCCGGGCCAGAGAGAGAGTTGGCCGTCGGCGTATGGTTCCACCAAACCGGGTTCATCAATGGCGGTACTGTTGACCCTGGGGGACACGCTGTGCATTTCCAGGGTTGCCTCCGGGCAGGGTCTGAAGATGCGGGCCAGTTCATCGGGGCCGGTGGCGGAGGGGTCGAGCCAGAGCCGGTAATCATCCGGAGCAACGACTACAGGCATGCGGTCATGAAGCCGCCCGACCAGACTGTTGGCGCTGGTGGTCAGGATGGCGGACGTGGACACTGTTTCGCCTTCGGGGGAGCGCCAGATTTCCCAGATTCCGGCCAGGGCCAGAGGCTTTCCGTCGCTGCGGCGGATGAAAAAGGGCTCCTTCCGGCCCGACCTGCGGGACCATTCGAAGAAGCCGCTGGCCGGGATCAGAGCCCGGCGGTGTTGGAAGGCCAGCCGGAAAGCCGGCTTTTCAGCGGCTGTTTCGGCACGGGCGTTGATGAAGCGGGCCCCCGCCGAGGCGTCCTTGGCCCAGAAGGGAATAAGCCCCCAGCGGAGGAAGACGAGTTCGCGGCCTTGTCCGGCGGCGGAGCGGATCACGGCCAGGGGCTGGGTGGGGGCCACGTTGTAACGGGGTTTCAGGCCCGGATCGGCGGCCAGCCCGAATTCACGGGCAAGTTGCTCGAACCGGGCGGACAAGGCCAGCCTGCCGCACATAGATACTTCTCCCTGCTCACATGATGAGCCACATAAGGAAAGGGGTTATCAGGGCCGTGGCCAGGCCGTTGAGGCAGATGGCCAATCCGGCGGCGGCGCCCTGGAGTTCGCCTTCTTCAACTGCGCGGGCTGTCCCTATGCCGTGAGAAGCCGCCCCCATGGCCAAGCCGAAGGCCGTGGGACTCCTGACGCCGATGAGCCGGAGAAAGGCCGGACCGGCCACGGCTCCCAGTATCCCGGTGGCGATGACCAGCGCGGCGGTCAGAGGTTCCAGGCCGCCGATCTTGGCGGCTATACCCATGGCGATGGGCGTGGTCACCGATTTGGGGGCCAGCGAGGCGACGACTTCCACGGGCGCGCCCAAAAGCCTGGCCGTCAGGGCCGCCGAGAGGACTCCGACCACGCTGCCCACGGCCAGGGAAATCAGCATGGCCCTGCCCTGTTTTCTGATCTCTTCAATCTGGCGGTAGAGGGGAGCGCCTAGGGCGACAACGGCTGGTCCGAGAAAGAAGCTGATGAGCTTTCCGCCCTGATTGTAGGTCTGGTAGTCAAGCCCCGTCGTCCTGAGAATGACGATCAGGACGGCGATGGAGACCATGACCGGATTGAAGAGGGCCAGATGAAAACGTCCGTAGAGCTTTTGGGCCAAGTGATAGACGAGAAAGGTCAGGGCCACGGCGAAAAGGGGCGAGCGGATAAGGCCGGTCATTTTTTCCCCAATGTTTGCTGAAGCAGTCCGACGACGGCCAGAACCATGAAGGTGCCGAGCAGCAACGAGAGGCCAATGGCCAGCCATTGGCCTCGGATAAGGTCGAAATAGAGCATAAGCCCCACACCGGGAGGGACGAAGAGGAAAGCCATGTTTCGGACCAGGACATCAGCGGCCGGAGCCACGTCCTGGATTCTGATGAGGTTTAGGGAGAGCGCTGCGGTGAGCAGGACCATGCCGATGACGCTGCCGGGCACGGGCAGACCGCTCAGACGGGAAGCGGCTTCACCGAGAAATTGAAAAAAAAAGATGTAAGCCAGACTTTTTATCACCGCAACATCTTTATCCCTTGAGTAGCGAACGGGTATACAATTAGCAGGTCGGGGCGGGGCAGTCAATCGGCCTCTGGTTTGTCACCGTCAATTCGGCCGGCTGTCACATTTATGTTACATTAAAGTACAATAATACGTAGTTTAAGGCGGTGTAGGACCGCAGCAGACTACGCGGCAAGGCCGTGAACCAAGCGAGGTGCCACAGTGCAACCGACCGTATTAGTTGTTGAGGACGAACAGGATATTCTTGACGTTGTGGACTACAATCTCCAGCAGGCCGGTTTCCGGGTCCTGAAGGCCATGAACGGGATCGATGCGGTCAATCTGGTCAAAAAGGAGCGGCCGGAAATGGTCGTGCTCGACCTGATGCTGCCCGGCCTGGACGGCAAGGAGGTTTGCCGCCGGATTCGTCAGGAAGACAAGACGCGGCGTATTCCCGTACTCATTCTGACGGCCAAGGCCGAGGAAGTGGACCGCATAATCGGTTTTGAAATCGGGGCTGACGATTATATGACCAAGCCTTTCAGCCCGAGAGAGCTGGTGCTGCGGGTTCAGGCCGTGCTGAGGCGGACCATGGATCAGCCCGCGCCGTCGGCCAGGCTGGCTTTCCCCGGTCTGCTGATCGACCTGGAAAAACACAGGGTGGAGGTCAAGGGTGAAGAGGTGGTGCTGACGGCCACAGAGTTCAACCTGCTGCACCACCTGGCTTCTCGCCCTGGCCGGGTGCAGAGCCGGGATGTGCTGCTGGATCAGGTTTGGGGTTACCCCTATGAAGGCTACGCCCGGACGGTCGATACACACGTCCGGCGTCTGCGCAAGAAACTTGGCCCCGAAAAGGAACGTATCGAGACCATCAGAGGCGTCGGATACCGTTTCAGAGAAGAGATATGAAGCTGCGTCTCTCCTTTCAGGCCTGGATACTGACCGGAACACTGCTGGCGGTCATCTGCACCCTGGCCTTTGTGGGAGTCTTCCTGGAACAAAGCCTGCGGGGGAAGATGACCGACAACCTGCGCATTTCACTGCTTGATCAGTGCACTCTGATCGGTGAAGTCGCTCGGGACCGCTGGAACGAGGGACAATCGGTCCAGGAGACGGACTACCTGGCGGACTATCTGGGCCGGAAGATGGGCATCCGCGTGACCTTCATCCGCCCTGACGGGAAAGTGCTGGGCGACTCCGAAGTGCCGTCAGAGGCCATAGGCGCCTTGGAGAGTCACGCAGGAAGACCGGAAGTGACGGCGGCCCTGTCCGATGGACAAGGCTGGAGTCTCCGCAGAAGCAGCACCCTGGGCGATGACCTGATGTACGTGACGCACCTTTTGGGGACTTCCGCTGAGCCGAGGCTGATTATCAGGGCGGCCCTGTCGGTCAGGCAGGTGGAGGAAGTGCTTTCCGGCCTGCAGGGCTTGATACTGTGGGCCTCGCTGCTAGGCGTGCTTCTGTCTGTCGGAGTCTCCCTGCTGGTCTCCTTTCGCCTGAGCCGCCCGGTCAAGGATCTGACCCGCACGGCCCAAAGCATCTCATCCGGCGACCTTGACCAGCGTCTGCGGCATTATCCTAATCACGAAATCGGCGACCTGGGCCGGGCCTTCGACCAGATGGCCGACAACCTTCAGGAAGAAATTCATGCCGTGACCCGTGCACGGGACCGGCTTGAAGCCGTCTTGCGGGGCATGGTGGAGGGCGTGCTGGTGACCAACAGCGCGGGCCGGGTCACCATGATCAACAAAGCCCTGGGCTCCATGCTCGACCTGCGGGCCGATCCGGTGGGGCGGATGCCTTCGGAGATACTGAGAAGCCCGGCCCTGATAGAGGCCTTGCAGCGGATATCCCCGGACAACCCTTTCGCCTCGGTGGAGATAAGAACCCTGGGGGGCAAACCGCACGTCCTGGAAGTGGATGTGGCTCTCCTGCCTGGCGAAGGCCCCAGAGGCGGCGTGGTGGCCGTATTTCACGACATAACCGAAAGAAAGCGCCTGGAAGAGATGCGCCGCGACTTTGTGGCCAACGTCTCGCACGAATTGAGAACCCCGCTGGCGGCCATCAGGGCTTCGGTGGAGACCCTGCTGGACGGGGCCTTGTCCGATCCCAAGTTCGGCCGACAGTTCACCGAAGTGATTAAGAGGCACACCAACAGGCTGGAAGACATAGTCGAGGACCTGCTGGAACTGGCCAGGCTGGAATCAGGTGCAATCACCGCTGCTTCACCGGAAAATCTGCGGGCGGCGGGCCTTGTTGAAAGCTCCCTTAATGCGGTATCCGAACTGGCCGCGGCCAGAGGCGTGATGCTGGATTCCGGACTGTCCGACGATACGCTTGTTTTTCCGGGGGACCGGCGTCAGTTGGAGAACGCGGTGGTCAACCTGCTGGAAAACGCCGTCAAGTATACCGAACCCGGAGGACGGGTGGAGTTGAAAGTTTTTCAGGACAGCGGGCAGGTTCACATAGCGGTCAGGGATACCGGCATAGGCATTCCGCAGGAGCATCTGCCCAGAATATTCGAACGCTTTTACCGGGTGGACAAGAACCGTTCACGAGAAATGGGCGGCACCGGGCTGGGCCTGGCCATCGTCAAACACGTAGCCCAGGTTCATCACGGCCGGGTGACGGTGGACAGCATGCCGGGCAAAGGCAGCACTTTCGAGTTGATAATCCCCGCCTGATAATATGGGGGCGGTTTCCGCCCCCAGGCTTGCGCCTGGACCCATTACGAGGGCTCCCGCCCCTTGCCGGACTGCGTCCGGAGTTGTTTCCGTGGGGCCCAGACTCAAGTGCACCGCTGGTCACTGCCACCGGGCCGCCAACTGCAACACACGCCAATGTCGTTATAATTCCCCGATATAATAATATTATTAAGAAAAAAAATCCTTTTCATCTTTCTTCCAGGCAATGTCACTGGCGCGTCATGATTCCGTCACAATAGGGGCCTATCCTTGCTTACAACATTGACTGAGGAAACAACCGGCCGGTTGGCCGGGTTGAAAATTTAGGAATCATGTCAGAAACAAAATTGGAGGAAAAGAGAATGAAAAAAACCCTGAAAATGGCTGTTACGCTGGTCGTGGCGGCTTCCATCTGCGCCTTTGGCTTCACTCCCGGCATGGCCGCGGAAAAGATTTCCATAACCGGTTCGACAACGGTTCTGCCCATCGCTCAGAAGGCGGCGGAAGACTTCATGAAGAAGCACGCCGATGTACAGATTTCCGTGGCCGGTACGGGTTCGGGCGACGGCATCAAAGCCATCATCGACGGCACCGCCGACATCGGCGACTCTTCCCGGGACATGAAAGACAAGGAAAAAGACCTGGCTAAGGAAAAGGGTGTGACTCCGGTCCGCCACACCGTGGCCCTGGACTGCATCGTGCCTGTGGTTCATCCCGCCAACCCGGTATCCGGCCTGACCGTGGAACAGCTCAAAGACATGTATACCGGCAAGATAAAGAACTGGAAGGAAGTCGGCGGCGAAGACAAGCCCATAGTGGTCATCTCCCGTGATTCCAGTTCCGGCACCTTTGAAGTCTGGAACGAGAAAATACTGGATAAGGAAAGAGTCCGTCCCGACGCCCAGATGCAGGCTTCCAACGGCGCTGTGGCCCAGGCTGTGGCTGGCAACAAGTTCGCCATGGGCTATGTGGGCATAGGCTACCTCAACGACAACCTGAAGCCCCTGACGGTCAACGGCGTGGCTGCTTCTCCTCAGGCCGCAGCCGATGGTTCCTTCGCGGTCTCCCGCGCCCTGTTCATGTTCACCCGCGGCGAGCCCACCGGAGTGGTCAAGGACTTCATCGACTTTGTCAAGGGTCCCGAAGGTCAGAAGATCGTGGTGGAGGAAGGTTTCGTCGCCATCCCCTAACCGCTTGACATAAATAGTATTAGAAAACGGCCGGCCTTTCAGGACCGGCCGTTTTTTTATCCTGTAACAATCATGTCACATTGCAGACATACAGCCGCCAAGCCTTGGTTATAGATTGTTTTGTCGGTAAATAACGAAGCCGGCCCTGGAGCCGGAGATTGGTATAATCTTTACATGGGCAAGAGGTTGAAATTGGATTCAGCAAGTTACGAAGCAACGGCGGACGAGGCCATGGGCGAACCCCTCGAGGATTCCTGCCGGCCACCGCTGGAGTTGACACCTCTGACCGATCGTGGCGATGCCCGCGTCAGACGCATCTTTCTGGGTCTGGCCTCGGTCTCCGTCCTGATAATGGGTCTGATCGTCATCTTTCTTTTCCGGGAGGGGCTGGGCCTTTTCCGGACGGTGCCTGTGGCCGATTTCCTGACCAGAAGCGACTGGTACCCGACCTACGACCCGGCCGGTTTCGGCGTGTTGGCCCTGATCGCCGGTTCCCTTTCCGTGACGGCCATTTCCTCGCTTATCGCGGTGCCCCTGGGGGTAGGCTCGGCCATTTACCTGGCCGGGGTGTCGAACAGGCGGGTGAGGGAATGGGTCAAGCCGGCCATAGAGCTGCTGGCCAGCCTGCCTTCAGTGGTCCTGGGTTTCGTGGGTATGGTCGTCATGGCGCCCATGCTGCAGGAATGGCTGGATATTCCCACCGGCCTGAACATACTGAACGCTTCGCTGATGCTGGCCCTGATGGCCATACCGACCATATGCAGCATCTCCGAGGACGCCCTGCACAATGTACCGCGGGAGTGGGCCGAGGCTTCATACGCCCTGGGCGCGACCCAATGGGAAACCTTGGTCAAGGTCTATGTTCCCGGAGCTCTTTCGGGCATCGGCACGGCGGTTATACTGGGCATGTCCCGGGCCATGGGTGAGACCATGGTCGTGCTTATGGTGGCCGGCGGCGCGGCCCAGATACCTTCGAGTATCTTCGATTCGGTCAGGCCTCTGCCGGCGACCATTGCTGCGGAGATGGGCGAAACTCCATTCGGCAGTGAACATTACTTCGCCCTGTTCGCCATCGGCATTGTCCTGTTTGTCATAACCCTGGTCTTCAACCTGGTGGCGGCCTACGTTTCGCGGCGCTTCCAGCAGAGAGGTTCGGCCACGCTATGAGCTGGCATTCGATCAAAGCCCGTAAGCTGCGCCAGAAAGCGGCTTTCTGGGTATTCCGGGGCGCCATGGCCCTGGTGGTGGGATCCCTGGGCGGCATCATTGTCTTTATCGTGGCCCACGGCATAAGCGCGATAAGCTGGGAGTTCCTGACCGCCCCCCCACGGGAAGCCATGACCCAGGGCGGCATCTTCCCGGCCATCATGGGCACGGTTTATCTGACTATGGGGGCCATCCTGGTGGGCCTGCCCCTTGGAGTGGCTTCGGCCATCTATCTGAGCGAGTATGCCAAGGACGGGAAAACCCTGGCCGTCATCCGTTTGGGCATCCAGAATCTGGCCGGCGTGCCATCGGTCATCTTCGGCCTGTTCGGACTGGCTCTCTTCTGTATCTTCTTCAAGATGGGGGTGAGCATCCTGGCCGGTTCCTTGACCTTGGGCATTCTCATTCTGCCCACGATCATCGGCGCGTCGGAAGAGGCTCTGCGGCAGGTGCCCGCCACTTTCCGTGAAGCTTCACTGGCCCTGGGCGCAACGCGCTGGCAGACCATCCGCAAGGTTGTGCTCCCGGCGGCCCTGCCTGGCGTTCTGACCGGCAGCATTCTGGGCATCGGCCGGGCAGCCGGAGAAACGGCCCCGATCATGTTCACTGCGGCGACTTTTTACACTTTGGCCACTCCGACTTCGCCTTTTGACGAAGTCATGGCCCTGCCTTACCATATTTACGTTCTGGCCACCGCGGGCACGCACATAGACCAGACGAGGCCGTTGCAGTACGGGACGGTTCTGGTTCTGATGACCCTGGTTCTGGGGTTGTGCCTTTCGGCCATTCTGCTTCGGGCCAGGATGAGAAAGAACAAGAGATGGTAAAAATGGAGAGAAACGCGATGCAGTTGGGCCAGGACCCCATCATGAAAGTAAGGAACCTCAAGTTCTTTTACGGGGATTTCCTGGCCCTGAAAAACATAAATATGGATATCCGGCGCAACGAAGTTACGGCCTTTATAGGCCCTTCCGGTTGCGGTAAATCTACTTTTCTGCGCCTTTTCAACAGGATGAACGACCTTATTCCCGGCACCAGGGTGGAAGGATCCGTGATCTTCGAAGGCATGGATCTGTACGGAGCCGGGGTGGACCCGGTGGACATCCGGCGGCGTATCGGCATGGTTTTTCAGAAGCCGAACCCTTTCCCGAAATCCATTTACAACAACGTGGCCTATGGGCCGCGTTTGCACGGTCTGAGAGACAAGGACCAGCTTGACGAGATGGTGGTGCAGGCCCTCAAATCGGCGGCCCTGTGGGACGAGGTGGAAGATATTCTTCAGCAGTCGGCCATGGAACTTTCGGGCGGCCAGCAGCAGCGTCTCTGCATAGCCCGCGCCCTGGCCATGGAACCGGAGGTCCTGCTCATGGACGAGCCGACTTCGGCCCTGGACCCCATCGCCACCGCCCGCATAGAGGAACTGGTCAAGGTTCTGAAAGAAAAGTATACTGTAGTAATTGTCACCCATAACATGCAGCAGGCCGCCCGGGTCTCGGATGAGACCGCCTTCTTTTATATGGGCGAGCTGGTGGAAAAAGGCTCAACCGAGCAGTTGTTCACCCGGCCCGAGAAGGAACAGACGGAGCATTATATAACCGGCCGTTTTGGTTGAGAGAAAGGAAACCACCGTGACGTCCTCTTATTTTCATCTGGAGATAGACAAGATAAAAGAAGAGATCCTCAAAATGGGCGGTCTCGTGGAGGAAGCTGTTGAGAATGCGACCAGAGCCATACTGAACCGTGACAGCGCCCTGGCCAATGAGGTCATCCGCAACGACTTCCGGGTCAATGAGCTGGAGAACACCATCGACCAGCGCTGCGTCAGGCTCATGGCCACGCATCAACCTGTAGCGGTGGACTTGCGCTTTCTGACTTCGGCCCTGCGCATAAGCACCATCCTGGAACGAACGGCCGACCAGGCGGTCAACATAGCTCAGCGAGCCCTGGCCATGAACGAACTCACGGCCTTTGACGAGATTCCCCCGCTGCTTCTGCAGATGTCGGATACGGCCAAGGAGATGACCCGCAAGTGCCTGGACGCCTTTGTACAGCACGACACGGCCCTGGCTTATGAAGTCTGCTGCCAGGACGACGAGTTGGACGAGATGAACCGGACTCTTTTGGAGGATATGATCAAATGGATGATGGGCGAGCAGCGGGTCGTCCGGCGCGGGGTGGAACTGATTCTGGCCGGGAGGCACCTTGAACGGATCGGGGACCAGGCGACGAACGTGGCCGAATGCGTGGTTTTCATGGTGGAAGGGACCATTATCCGTCACCAGGGCGCGGAGCGCTGCCGGGTTAATACTTGATGATGTTTTCCAGCGTCCATTCCCTCTCTGCCCGGAGGGGGGATACAGGCTGTTGACAAACCTCTTTGTCTTTTTGATGGGTTTTATCGCTCTGAGTTACACCCGCAAAGCCGATTTCACCGGCTTACCAGTTCTTAGGCGAACATGGACGTTCGCCCCCCCCGTCGAAGGGCATGGATGCCCGTTCGACGGGTTAAACAGGCCGGGGGTTCCAAGGGGACACGGCCGCTTGGGCGTCCCCTTGGTCTGGGCGGGAAAGACTATCCGAAGTCTTCGCCATTCGCGGCAGGGGCGAAGCGCCCCGCCTGAACTGTCATCCTCAGAGCCATCTTCATCTTTCAACGGTCTTGGAAGAGACTTTGTTGACAGACTCTATTCCCTCTCTGCCCGGAGGGGGAATAATTTTGCTTGCATAGAGAACATTTGTTTTCTATAATCAAGGCATGGTCGTCACGGAAAGACAACAGGCAATCTTCGACTTCATCCGGAAATTCCAGGCCCGTGAAGGATTCGGCCCGACCGTGCGCGAAATCTGCCAGGCCATGGGACTGGCTTCCCCCGGCAGCCTGCTCAAGCATCTGCGGGCTCTGGAGGCTGAAGGACGCTTGACGCGGACGCCGGGCAAGAAACGGACCTGGCAGGCCGCCGGCCGACAGGCCGGGCGCTTTATCCCCCTGCTGGGGCAGATCGCCGCAGGCACGCCCATCCTGGCCGAGGCAAATCTGGAAGGCGAACTGCCGGTGGATCCCGGCCTTTTCGGCTGCGACGCTTCCTTCGCCCTGAGAGTCAGGGGCGATTCCATGATCGACGCTCATATCCGCGACGGCGACCTGGCGGTCATCAGGCCTCAGGAAGAGGCCGAGGACGGGCAGGTGGTGGCGGTGCAGGTGGAGGGACTGGAGCCGGAAGCTACCTTGAAAGTGCTCCGGCGGCGGGAAGAACGGATAGAACTGCACGCGGCCAATCCCCGGTACGGGCCTTTGATCTTCGAAGGGGCGGAGCGGGCCAGGGTCAGAATACTGGGTCGTCTGGCGGGGGTCATCCGGCCCCGGCCCTGAATCTTCCACCAAGATCGGGAAGGTGTGAAAGGCCAGCCTCTTTTTTGGGCTTGACTTAAGTGTTTACATGCTATACACTTCGCTTATGTCCAAGCAAGAAATACAGCCGTTCGCCATCCTCGGCCGTTTCGTCCATCTGGTCAAGATGTGGCAACGGATAGAAAAACAGCCGCGCTTCTTCGGCCTGGACGAGCCCCTCCACAGTTCCGAGATACACATGATAGAAGTGATCGGGGAACAAAGGGACCTCAGCGTCTCCGATTTGGCCAGGCAGTTGGGCATAACCAAGGGCGCTGTGTCTCAAACAATTAAAAAGATAGAAAAAAAAGGAATGATAGTCAAAGATGCCGACCCGGACAATGCTTCCAGGGCACTGGTCAGCCTGACCGCCAAGGGCAAGCTGGCCTATTATGCCCATGCCCACTGGCATGAAAAGATGGATGGCGGCTTCCGGGATTATTTTACCAGCCTGCCGCAGGACAAGCTGGCTTTTCTGGATGAATTTCTGACCCAGGTGGAGAAGTTTTTTCAGAAGAGGATCTAGTTTTTTTTCACTAAAGAGTTAAGTTGCTAAACACTTATAGGGGAAAGGAAATAGAATGATGTCCATATTCACCGGAAGCCGCATGGATCGCATGCCGGATGTAGCCTTCAGGGGCATGTCCCTGCTTTTCTGGATAAGGGACCGTTTTGTCGCCGTCAGCCGTCTCCTGGAAGAATTTGACCTCCAACCCGGCCAGACCGTCATCGACTATGGCTGCGGGCCGGGATCATACATCGCGGGGGCTTCCCGCCTGGTGGGACCGGCGGGCCGCGTCTGGGCCGTGGACATCCATGAACTGGCTGTCCAGGCCGTGGAACGCAGGATAATCAGGGAAAAACTGAACAATGTCTCGGCCTGCCTGGCTCCGGACGGCGCATGTCCCTTGCCTGCGGATACGGCCGACCGGGTTTATGCCCTGGACATGTTCCACATGGTCAGAGACACAGGAGCTTTTCTGAGAGAAATAAACCGTCTGACCAAGCCGTCCGGACTTCTCTATATCGACAACGGCCACCAGTCCCGCCGCGAGGCCCGCCGCAAGATAATGGAATCCTCCGCCTGGGAAATTGTCGAGGAATCCCCCCGGTTCATGAGGTGCCGACCGGTAAAATAGGAAAGGAAACAGGATGTTAGCTTTCGCAGAAATTTGAACACTCGAAAACCGCGTAAGCCAGATGTATGCGGGCCGCTTTCTCCTTTTGCTTCTCCGTCAGCCGGGGAAAATCCAGTTCCCCGATCAGGCGCTCAGCCTCCGCCCTGGTGGGGATGGCTTCGAAACCGGTCCCGGCCACCCGGCCCGAGGCCGTTTCCAGAAGCTCCGCCTCCACGCCGTTGGTTACCACCGTATAAGGCGGCATGACCTCGAAAGCCAGCCGGGAAGCGGCTATGGCTTCCTGTTCCCTGGTCACCAATGATCCTCGGGCGCACTTGACGGTCAGCAGAGGCCTCCCGTCAATAATTACCGACAGTTCCGCACGGCCCGGTTTCCTTTCATCGCCCAAGGCAACCTCAAAAAAACGGTCCACCTCTATATCGGCTGGCGCATATCCTTTTTCTTCAACAAGCAGACGTTCCAGCTTCTGGCGTATCTGCTCATCGTCGCAATCGGGCATATCCCTTCCGGTCAGATAGTCCTTGATCGTCCCGCCGGTCAGACTGCAATAGCTCATGTCTTCACCACCCTTGTCTCGTGATTATAATCTATATCCCCGGCCGCCGATTTCAACCCGGAGGAGCGGCCCCGGCCTTTTCTATGAAGTCAGGCCGCCAGGCTTGATGGGGAAGCGGCTTACCCATTGATTTTATCCCGGGAATACAGTATGTCTTAAAGCAAATTTTCGGAGCAAGGTGAGTGCATATGTCCAAAATCGGGCGAAACGACCCCTGTCCCTGCGGAAGCGGTAAAAAATTCAAAAACTGCCACATGGACCGTGAGGAAGAACTTGTAGCCAAGCGTCTGGAAGGCCTGCCCGAAGGCACGGCCGAAAAGATCTGCGGCCTGCCGGAAGTCTCCTACGGCCGGTGCCGGGAGATAATGGACCGGCTCAACCTGGCCGAACTCACCGGGACGCCTACCGGCCTGCGCTTCATCGACCTGGAAGCCTACCTTAAACTAGGCTTTGTCCCCAAGGAACCGCCCAAGAATCTGTCCGCGATGAGCGCCGGACAGATGGTCAACCCTTTCAAAACCATTCAAGCCGACCCGGACCATATCTACCTGGCTTTGACTCCGGCGGTGAGCGACTCCACTCTGATTCACCAGATCGCTCATGCCCTGGACTACCTGGCCGGCTCAAAAATCAACCCCGGACTGGCCGGACCGCTGAGTCTGGAGCTGGAACTGCCCTCCGAACTCATTGAACACCCAAGGGAATTCGGACGCTGGCTGGAATTCCTGCGTAACGAATTCGGTGTGGAAATGGACGCAGAAGACACCATCGTCAGTTTTCTCTATGAAAAAGGTTACCTGATCCCCGGCGAAATCATCGCTTCCAACAAAATGGACCTGCTCGAAGGCATGGCCAAGCGGACAATTGCCTTCCTCAAGGACAGCCGGTCCGAAATAGACGCCCTCATCCGCAACCGCGTCGGATATATGGAAAATCAGGCCTGAACCTCCGCCGCGAAGAATATATTCAGCAGTTTCCAGGAGAAACCTGGAAACTGCTGTTCATGAAAAAAGGTTCCCCGACCCGATAAATAACCGGGATAATCTCCCGGCTCAGACTGTTGACAACCCTCTTTGTTGTCTTTATCAACCTGACCGGAACCCCAAAGCCGATTTTCCGGTTTCCCCATTCTTTGGCGAACATGGACGTTCGCCCCCCGGCGAAGGGCATGGATGCCCGTTCGACGGGTTAAAAAGGCCGGGGGTTCCAAGGGGACGCGGCCGCCTGGGCGTCCCCTTGGTCTGGGCGGGAAAGACTGGCCGAAGTCATCACACGTTGCGGCAGGGGCGAAGCACCCCGCCTGTATAGTTGCTCTCGGAGCCTTCTTCTCTTTCAACGGCTTTGGGGGGCTTTGTCAACAAGCTCAGCCGGGATAATCTCCCGGTTTTCCGCGCCCATATTCTCCAGACCGTTCACATTCTCATTGTTTCCGGTCCGCAGGGACCCGGTTTTTCGGTCACCTGTCCGCCTGATTTCCCGGCGCACCGGTGGACCGGCTGTACGGATGTCTGGTCCGCACAAAGCATTTTTTGTTTATTTTCAGTTGGATTATGCGGAGTTTGTTTATGTTGGTATATACTAGTTACATCGTTTCCGATATGAGCCAGAAACCGGCTGGACATTTTCGGTAGTGCGGAAGTAACAAGCCAAAGGAGAAGGGGAGATGAAGGAACTGCTCAAGTACGTAGCGGAGGCGCTGGTGGACCATCCTGAACAGGTATTTGTCACCGAGGTGGTTGGACAGCAATCCATTGTTCTGGAGTTGAAGGTCGCCAAGGAAGACATGGGCAAGGTTATCGGCAAGGGAGGACAGACGGCCAACGCCATCAGGAATCTTTTGAGCGCCGCTTCCGGCAAGCAACAGAAGCGTTTTGTCTTGGAGATACTGGACTAAAACGCAGCTTTTGTCTGCCTGAACCGGGAGGGTGCGTTCGGGAAAGGCTGCAACATTACTGAAAATAATAAACCCCGGCCAGAGTGGACGGGGTTATGAACTGCTTTGAAGGGCGGCCGGCGGCCGCCCTTGTTTTATGGATTTCAGTCGAGCAGAGAATTGATGAAGCAGCCGCCGCTGCTGCCGCTGGCTCCGCCGCCGGTCCGGGAGGCCGGGGCGCCGGGGTCGACGATACGTCCGTCGGCGGCCAGATCGGCGTCGCCCTTGGCGCCGTCGGTCAGATTGAGGGTGATAGTGGTGACGCCGGGCTGCTGGTCGATCTCCGCGCCGACGCCGTCGGCCAGTCCGAAATCGTACCAGTGGTTGGCCGCGTTGTCCGGGGTGGGACCGTATTTATAGTATTCGTTGAGGGTGACCCTGAGTTCGTGCAGGATAAGCACAACCTGGGTGGAAGCTCCGGCAGCCAGACCTTCGACGGTGAAGGCGAAACCGCCCAGGGGGCAGGAGATGCGCTCCGGCAGGTTTTCCTGGTCCGGGGCCGGGAAAAAGGAGACGCTGCTCAGAGCCGTACCGTCTTCGGAAACCAGGGTGGCCCAGCCGCCGGCGTTATCCTGGAAGGTGGCCACATTGTCCTGCTGGGAATCCGGCAGGCCGTCGTCATTGCCGTCGCCGTTGTTGGGGCCGGCGTCTTCCAGCTCGTCGCTGACGCCGTCGGTGTCGGTATCCGGGCCGAAGACGGCGGTGACGGTCTGGTCGCCGGTGATGGTGACCACGGCCGGGCCGCTGCCCATGCCGGTTACGCCCGTCCAGCCTTCAAAGGCCGACCCGGCTTCGGGAATGGCGGTCAGGGTGACCTGTGAACCGGTGGCGAAACTATGGGAACCCTGGTCGGCGCAGTCGATGCCAACCGGGGAACTGACCACCCGCCCCGCGCCGGAGCCGGATATTTCCACGTTCAGCACGCTGGGGTAGAAGATGGCCACGCCGTTGGGGTTAAGGGCATCCGTCAGGGTGATGAGGGAAGAACTGAAATCCGCCGTGTTCAGCAGCAGAAGCTGGTTGTTGTTCACCCCTTGAGGATTGGAGGCCAGCAGTTGTGTTCCGTCCGGGGTAATGGCCAGGGTTTCGACGCCGAAAAACTGTCCGGTGGTGGCTACAGGCAGGTCGGCCACGCCCGTGCCGCCCAGGGTGACGTCGCCGGGGCCGTTGACTTGCAGCCAGGCCATCTGATCGACCGGCACGGGGTCAGCAGAGGGATCGGCGGTGCTGGTTCTGATGTAGGCCTTGGTTCCGTCAGGGGAGAAGACCACTGTCTGGGCGTTCCCCGGCAGGCCGTCCACGCTGCCGGTCAGGGCCAGGACGCCGTTGGTCAGGGAAAAGACCTGGATATTCTTGTTAAAGGCCACGGGGACCAGGACCGTGCGCCCGTCAGGGCTGACGGCCACGTTGAGAGGGCGATTGGCAGCGGGCGGGTCGCCCGAATCGGGCAGGGCGATGGCTGTCTCACTCTCCAGGCCGGTGCGGTCGGCGTTGACCGGGCCGTAGATGACTTGCCCGCCAAAATAGTCAATAATAATGACCGTTCCGCCGTCCGGGCTGATGGCCGTGGCCGCGGCGTAGCGCTGGTCGGTGGTGACCGGATCGACGGCCAGGGTGTAAGTGGCGACCGTGTTGTCGGCCAGGTTGATGAAGTCCAGCCCGCTGCTAAAACCGCCGTCGGTGACCACGGCCCAGGAGGCGTCCGGGGCGACGGTGATATCCTCGGCAAACATGGAAATATCGATCTGGGCGGCGACTGAGGGGTTGGCCGGGTCGGTCAGATCGACCCGGAAGACCTTACTGTCGCCGAAATTGGAAACCAGGGCGTAGTTGTCGCCCCGGTTCACCACGGCCACGTCCAGCAGCTGTCCGCCGGCCGTCCCCAACTCGCCCTGGAGCAGGGGGCCGTAGACGGTGGGGGGAGTGGTCCCCAGGTCGATGGTGTACAGTTCGGCCTCCTGTTCCGCCACCACGGCCCAGGGTTCGGCCGAAACCAGGGAAGATGTCCCGAGCAGCAGGGCAACAGCCAGAGTCAGAAACAGCAATCCTTTACAGTGTTTCATCAGTCACCTCGGTGAATGTAGGGGCTCCCCGGCTGGAGAAAACCCCGGAAAAGAGTTTTACAAGCCCGCAAAACCAGATAAGAAACAGTCAACCATCTGCAATCTGATCAATACTCCGCTGCGGCGCGGGCCGCTTTTGGTTGTTGGGGGAAAATACATTGGATAGAACAGGTTTGCCCCGGACCAGGCAGGCCGATAAACCCGTCCGGCAGGCCAACCGGCTCCTTTTTATCAGAGAATCAGGGAAAAAAGCAAGAAACATCAGCAGGCTGGTGAGCGTCGAGAATCCTGAAGGAACTTATTCGCCAGCCGTTCCTTCAGAATTAATGCCGAATATTTTCAGCCATTTCCAGACAGTAACCCGGCTGACCCCCAGCAGGGCGGCGGCCCGCGACTGATTCCCCCCGGTCCGGGCCAGGGCCTCCAGCAGGGCCTCCCGGCGGGCTTCGGGGCCGGGCCGGAGTTTGAGACCGGCCTGGTTTGCCGATGTTTTTTCATCCCGAGAGGGGACGGCGGGTGACGAACCGGTCAGGTGCGGGGGGAGTTGGTCCAGGCGGACAGGGCCGCCTTCGCTGAGCACCCAGGCGTATTCGAGGGCCCCTTTCAGTTGCCGGACGTTGCCGGGCCAGGCGTGGCGGAGGAAGAGGTCCATGACCGGGCCGCTGAGACCGGGGATGTCCTTGGGGTGGCGTTCGTGCATGGCCTGCAGGAAATGCTCCGCCAGCAGGGGAATGTCTTCGGTCCGTTCCCGCAGGGGCGGCAGGTGGATGGGGATGATGTTGATGCGGAAGAAGAGGTCGCCCCGGAAGCGCTTTTCCGCCACCAGGCTTTCCAGGTGGCGGTGAGTGGCGGCGATGACCCGGACGTCGATGGGAATGGGCCGGTGGTCGCCGACGCGTTCAAGCTGCTTGGATTCGATGATCCGCAGGAGCTTGACCTGGGTGGTGAGGGGCATGTCGCCGATTTCATCCAGGAAGATGTCCCCGCCGTGGGCGGCTTCGAAACGGCCCTGCCGGTGGCGGTAGGCCCCGGTGAAGGCGCCTTTGACGTGGCCGAAGAGTTCGCTTTCGAGGATGGATTCGTTCAGGGCCGCGCAGTTGAGCTGGATGAAGGGGCCGTCCGGGCTGCGGCCGAGGTCGTGGATGGCTTGCGCAGCCAGTTCCTTGCCGGTGCCGCTTTCCCCGTAGATGATGATGGGACCGCCCGACTGGGCGGCTTTTTCCATGATGGCAAAAGCTCTCCGCATGGCCGGGGAGCGGCCGACCAGACCGTGAAAGCCGTGATCGCCGTCTAAGCGTCGGGATAGTTCGAGGATCTTTCTTTCCCTGCGTTCCAGTTCGGAAATGTCGGTCAGGGTCTCCACCACGCCGATGACCCGGCCCCGGGCATCCTTGAGCTGGGAAGCGTTCTTGAGCACGGTCAGGTACGAACCGTCCTTGCGGATCATGCGGCAGCGGCGGCTTTCCACGTTTTCGTTGCCCGGATCGAACAGGCGGCACCACTGGTCCGTGTCCGGGCTGAGAACCAGTTCGCAGGCGTCGCAGTTGAAGATGGTGCAGGCCTGTCCGAGCATTTCTCCAGTCTGAAAGCCGGTCATTTTTTCCAGGGCCTGGTTGGCGACCTGAACCCGGCCGTCCCGCCCGACCACCAACAGTCCCTCGGACATCGTGTCGATGATCTCCGGCCAATGGGCGTTCAGCCCTTCGCCTTTCTGTCTGGCTCCCATATGCCACTCTCCCCGCGCCTGTTGATTATGGACCCCGATCGACTATTGTTAACAATATAGCACAGACGACAACGTTAATGTTTGCATTAATATTATCGGTCACTGTTAATGTGATTAACAGTAGAGGCAACATTCACCGGACACATTATCGGCTCAAGCCTGCGGTCGAGCAGACCTGCACCCATAAAAATCAGCATGTTGGGCATTTTTTCCGCGGTGGGGCCGTTGGTATGCCCTTTGCTACCGGTTATACTGCTTTTACAGGTCAAAGTTAGGGTTCTGTTCGTCCGGGCGGTCCGGTGATCCGTCCCGGTTATCAGTTGTGCCATGGGAGGTTGCATGTCCAGTAAGGTAATAGCCGTGAAATCGGGAGGAAAGCTGCTGCTCTGGTCTACCGGAGCGCTGTTGGCCATCCTGGCGCTGCTGCTCTCGCCGGCGGCTCGGGCGTCGGTGGGCGACGCGGAACAGATTCCGCAACGCTGGATGACCACGGACCACGCCAAGCATGAGGCGCTGCAAAAGGAGTTTGCCAGCGGACCGGAAGTGACTCAGGCCTGCCTGAGCTGCCACACCGAGGCGGCCATGCAGTTCCAGCAGACCATCCACTGGACCTGGCTGGCCCCCACGGCCACGGAAGAGGTCAAGCTGGGCAAGGCCGGACCGGTGATCAACAATTTCTGCGTCTCGCTGCCGTCCAACGAGCCCCGCTGCACATCGTGCCATGCCGGTTACGGCTGGAAGGACAAGACCTTCGATTTCAGCGACCAGGCCAAGGTTGACTGTCTGGTCTGCCACGACCGGACCGGCACCTATGTCAAGTTCCCGGCCGGAGCGGGCAACCCGGTGAGCGAGCCGACCGTGTTCAAGGCCGACGGCAAGGAGTATCTGCCTCCGGACTGGAACAAGGTGGCCCAGAGCGTGGGCCGCCCGACCCGCGATAACTGCGGAGTGTGTCACTTCTTCGGCGGCGGCGGCGACGGGGTCAAGCACGGCGACCTGGATTCGTCCATGTTCAAGCCGAACAAGGACCTGGATGTCCACATGGCCTTAGAGGGAGCCAATTTCACCTGCACCCGCTGCCACACCACGGTCAAACACGAGGTGGCCGGCCGTTCGTACAAGACTCCGGCCACGGACAAGCCGGTCACGCTGCTGGAAGACGACCTGGCTTCGCGCATAAGCTGCGTCTCCTGCCACACGGCCAAGTCTCACCAGCCCGGCGTCAAGGCCAACGACCACACGGATAAGGTGGCCTGCCAGTCCTGCCACATCCCCGAATATGCCCGCAAGCTGCCGACCAAGATGTATTGGGACTGGTCCACGGCGGGCAAGATGAAGGACGGCAAGCCTTACAAGGAACCCGGCCCCCTGGAGAGGCCGTCTTATGACTCCATGAAGGGCAACTTCGTCTGGGGCAAGGACGTGGTTCCCGAGTACCGCTGGTGGAACGGGGCCATGGAAAACGTCATGGCCGGAACCCCCATCGATCCCACCCGGACGGTCAACCTGACGGTTATCCTCGGGGAGATGGGCGACGGCCGCAGCCTGATCTATCCTTTCAAGATCCACCGGGGCAAGACCATGTATGATCAGGCCAACAAGACCATGGTCGTGCCCAAGCTCTTCGGCAAGAAGGAAGACGGAGCCTACTGGGGCGGCTGGGACTGGCCCAGGTCCATTCAGGCAGGCATGGACTACGTGGGCCTGCCTTTCAGCGGCCAGGTCGGCTTTGTCGAAACCGAATACGCCTTCCCCATCACTCATCAGGTCGCACCCAAGGAGAATGTAGTCTCCTGTGAGGAATGTCACAGCCGGGGCGGCCGCCTGGCCAATCTGGGCGGGTTCTATATGCCTGGACGCGACGCGAACCAAGGACTTAACACCGTGGGCTGGCTGGTGATCATCGGCTCTCTGGCCGGGGTCTTCATCCACGGCGCGGTGCGGGTGGTCGCCCGCAAAAGGAACGGGAAGTAGGAGGAAGAGCCATGAGTGAAAACGGCATGAGAAAAATCTACCTGTACACCCGTTTCGAGCGTTTCTGGCACTGGACCCAGACCCTGCTCATCCTGCTGCTGCTTATTACCGGCTATGAACTGCACGGGGTGTACAAGCTGTTCGGCTTCCACGCCGCCCACGACATACATCTTTACAGCGGATGGGCCTGGATCATCCTCTATGCTTTCATTATTTTCTGGCTGGCCACCACGGGCGAATGGAAGCAGTACATCCCGACCACCCGGCGGATTATGGAAGTGGCCCGGTATTATATGATCGGCATCTTCAGAGGTGAACCTCACCCGGTGCCCAAGAGCGAACGGGCCAAGCACAACCCCTTGCAGAGAATGACCTATCTCCTCATAGCCATTCTCATTCTGCCGGTGCAGATGGTTTCCGGCTACGTGTATTACAGCTACAACTCCTGGACTGCCTGGGGCTGGGAAAGCCTGGCCCTAGGAACAGTGGCCTTCATCCACATGGCCGGGGCCTTCGCCATTCTGGCCTTCCTGATCGTGCATGTCTACATGACCACCACCGGCCACAGCCTGCTCTGCCATTTCAACGCCATGTGCTCGGGGTGGGAAGAGGTCCCGGACGCCAAGAAATAGACCGCCCTCGGCCTCCGCTGACGGCGGACCGTGAATTCCGGAAAACCCCGTCCCGGAGGGCGGGGTTTTGTTTACCCCGGCCGTGCGTCCTCTTCACGGCCCTCCGCCCCGCCGGATTATTTTTCACGACAAAATACTTGCGAATCAAGGCGTTAGGCCGGATGGAATTATCAGGCATAGCATTTTCCTATAAGCATTGATATTTTAAATACAGCAACCATTGACAAAGGAGGATGTGCATGACGGAAGCCAAAGACGGTTGCGTCCAACCCGCCGCCGGACCGATAGCTCCACAATCGGCGGATTCGAACATTAAACAGGAAACAGCACCCAAGGAGGAAAGCAAAATGGTGGCTCGTGTCGGCCGGCCCGCTCCGGACTTTGAAGCCGGCGCCTATTTCGGCGGCGGTTTTAAGAACATCAAACTATCGGACTATAAAGGAAAATGGGTGGTCCTCTGCTTCTATCCGGGTGATTTCACCTTTGTCTGACCGACCGAGTTGACTGCGGTCGCAGTCAAGTACAACGAGTTGAAGGCCCTGGGAGTGGAAGTCCTGGCCATGAGTACGGACAGCCGTTTTGTCCACAAAATCTGGCAGGAGGAAGAACTCTCCAAGATGGTCGAGGGCGGGGTGCCTTTCCCCATGCTTTCCGACGCGGGAGGCCGTATCGGCTCGGCCTATGGCGTTTACGAGGAAGCGGCCGGCGTCGACATCCGGGGCCGGTTTCTGATCAACCCCGAGGGAATCATCATGGCCATGGAGGTCATGACCCCGGAAGTGGGGCGCAATGTCGGCGAACTCTTCCGGCAGGTTCAGGCTTTTCTGCACGTAGCCGCTACGGGTGAAGTCACTCCCTCCGGCTGGACTCCCGGCAAACCGACTCTCAAGCCCGGCCCTGCCCTGGCCGGCAAGGTCTGGAAGGAATGGAAACCGGACCTGGCCTTCTGATGGTTGCGATGTGAAAATGACGGCGTGCGCCGCTGGCGGCGGCGCGGCCGGAATGAAACATAAGACCCCGCCGGGAGAATCCCGGCGGGGTCCATTGAAAAGGCGGCCCAAAGATCAGGGGGGAGTTTCTGGTGTCCGTGTTTCCCGATGGGTAGCCGGACCCCGTGATTCAGCGTGAACTATTTATCTTTGGCCGGCTGCGCCGCCTTTGCTTCCGGCATGGTCATTTCAAACTTGGGATGACATTCCAGGCAATAGGCCTTGGATTCGCTGTGAGCATAATGGCAGACATTGCACTCGATTTCGCCCAGATGGGAGTTATGCGGATTCCGGTCGGCGAACTCCGCCGGAGTGGTCTTCTTTATCAAATCCTCCATCGGGCCGTGACAGATCAGGCAACGGCTGCTTTCCACCGTATCGCCCAACGAGGGCATGTTCTTGCCGTGACAGGCCTGACAGGTCACATCCTTCCGGGAATGAATGGCGTCCAGCATATCCGAATCGGCCCACGAGACCGTGGAGTCTTTGATAAGCCCCAGATTCTTTTCCGTCGGTTTGCCCAGAATCAACTGGGAACCCTTTATTCCTAAGCCTTCCTTTTCAGTCCAGACATGGCAATCCAGGCAGGCGACGCCAGCATCCTTTTTCGCATGGATACGGTGCAGGAAGGCCGAGTATGGTTTGGCCGCGGCTTCATCGGTCAGTTCCGCTTTGTGGCAGGCGGAACACTCCTGGCCGTCGGCCGTGGGCTGGTGCTTTTCAGGCAACAGTTCCTTCAGTGTGTCATGACAGGCCAGACAGCTTGAGGCGGGTGCGGTCGCCGCTGCGGCCCGGTCCGCCGGGCCAGGTCCCCACAGCAGAACCCCAAGACAGAAACAGGCGATGAGAACCTTAGGCAGTCGAAGCATACTTGAATTCCTCACTTACAGGAGATGGGTCGGCCGGGGCCGAAGCCCCGGCCTTTGGGTCAGAACAGTAATCAGGCTTTTTCCTTGGAGGCATTGATACCAGCCACACGGCCGAAAACAGTACAATCGGCGGTGGCGTTGCTGCCGAGACGGTTAGAGCCGTGGATGCCGCCGGTGATTTCGCCGGCCGCATACAGCTTGGGAATTACGTCGCCCCAGATGTCGATGACTTGGGCCGAAGTGTTGATGCGGAGACCGCCCATGGTGTGGTGCACGGCCGGCCACTGGGCCACGGCGTAGAACGGGCCTTCCTTCATGGGAACCATCTTGGTGGTGATGGGCTTGTTGAAGTCCGGGTCCTTGCCGTCGGCCAGGTATTTGTTGTGTGTGTTGATCGTCTCTTCCAGGGCACTGCCCGGCACGCCGATCTTCTTGGCCAGTTCGGCCAGGGATTCGGCCTGGATGAAACGGCCCTTGGCCATGCCCTTTTCCACTTCTTCCTTGGTGCCCATCAGGGGGATCAGTTTCTCGTTGAAGATGGAGAAGGTCGGTTTGCTGCCGGTGTTGATGGCCGCACGGGAACAGACATCCCGGCGTTCCAGTTCGCTGACATACCGTTTGCCGTTCTTGTCAACGTAGACAATGCCGTAGCCCGGTCCTCTGAAGGGGTAGACGGCCGGGGAATCCAGGATGCCGGTTTCCGGCTCGGCAAAGGGATAGAGCTGAATGAAGGCCATCTGCAGGCTGTCCGCGCCGATGGCCTGGGCGTAACGGATCATTTCGCCGGTCGCGCCCTTGTGGTTGGTGCAGTTGAAATCGGGAGTGACGCTGGGGTTGAAATCCTGACGCATCTTGACATCCCAACTGAAACCGCCGGAAGCCAGAATCAGGGCCTTGCCGATCTTGATGTTGTGCTTGCCCTTCTTCGTTTCCACCTCGACGCCCAAAACCGGACCGTCCATGGCCTGACGCCAGATCCAGGTCACTTTGGTGCCGAGTTGGATCTTGGCGCCCTTGGCCAGAGCGATCTTCTTCAGGGCCTCGGTGAAGCCCCGGCCGATGCCTTCCTGGCAGGTGCGGGTGCGGTAGGATGAGTGTCCGCCGGTTCTGTTGACCAGGTCGCGCAGCTTGAGGCCGCCTTCGTCGATCATCCAGTTCAGAGCCTCGGGCGAGCCTTTGACAAAGACTTCCACCAGGGACTGGTTGCCGTAAAAGTCGCCGCCCTTCAGTGTGTCCTTAAGGTGCGTCTCGACGCTGTCTTCGCCCAGATTGTGTTTCTGGCGCAGTTGCAGCTTGTCGTCCCAGGCCGCGTATTCGCCGCCGTTGATGATGGAGTTGCCGCCGTAAGTGGGCATCTTGTCCAGGATGACCGTTTTGCAGCCCCGTCCGGCCGCTTCGGCCGCCGCCGCCAGACCGGCGAACCCGGTCCCGATTATCAGGACCTCAATCTCGTCATCCCACTGGGTGGGGACGGTTTTGGCCTCGGCCGCGTGAGCCATGCCGTGCAGGTTGAGGGCAAATGGTGCGGCCGCCGCGATCAGGCCCATGCCTGCCGCGCCCTTCAGGAGCTTGCGGCGATCCATGTTCACTTCCGCTGCTTTGTTCATCCGGTCTTTTTCTGTTTCCTTCATGAGTAGTCTCCTTAGGTTTATTGGGTAAAAACGGCCTTTCTCTCGGCCTAAGTGTTCATTGTCGTTCCCGGCCCCGAAGCCGGTCCGCCGCGGTTATGGCCCGCAACGTTCGCATCCGGCCCGAGGGCGGTGGGTTCCAGGCGGACCCAGATCATGTGATTGACCAGCCCCAGATCCTTGAATTCACGAACCAGGGTCAGGCCGGGGGCGCTGCCCTGCAACTGCACCTCGTCGGTATTCCAGAAAAGCTGGAGCGAAAAATCCATCCGGCTGGAAGGCTCGCAGTAGGCCTCAATGCCCCGGAGTCCCGGGAGTCCGGCCAGGCCGTCGGCCGCCTCCGTCAGGATGTGCGACACATCCTGATCCTGATTCCGCGATGTTCTCAGTCGTATGGTTTCCAGCCACTCCATGTGAAATCACTCACTTCTGAACTCAGACGAAGCATGAATCGTGCCCTGAAAAAATAACTGCAATATCAGCGTGTTGCAATTTGGTTTGACTGGTTCTGTCTTATTTGGCAGAAATGTGCTATCCTATTTGACAGATCGTGCTGTATCTGTCATTTTTGACAGGTAGGCCTCCGCTCAAATGGGGCGGCTTCACAAAATATTCCTCCGGGAGGACGAAATTGCCCCAAAGTGATGAAACATTCTTCCGGCAGTTCACCCTGCGCATCTGCGGAAGCCTGGAAATCGAACGCTCCCTGTGGGAGTGCCTTGTCTACATCAGAAACTTTTTCCCGGCCGACGAACTGGTGCTGACCGTCTACGATCCGTCCATGGGGGCTGTGGTGGTGGTGGCCACGGCCGACCAGGACGGCGGTGTGGTTCACAACCACCGTATCGCCCTGGCTCCGGAAGTCCGGGCCAGCATTGAAAGGGCCTCCGGCATGCCTCGGGTGAGGACTTTGGAGAATGCCGAAGCCGACTCCATCATCCGGCCCCTGGCTCTGGCCATGGGCTGGCCGCCCAGCGGCGTGATGGTCAACAGGCTGATGATCAGAGGGCACTACATTGGCGCGCTGACCGTCCGCAGTGAAGGGGCAGTCTATTCCCCCGAGAACGCCCGCCTCTGGGGGCTCATCAATGAACCTGCGGCCATCGCGCTGGCCAACAGCCAGCGGCACCGGGAAATTCTGGAACTCAAGGAACGCCTTTCCGACGACAACCGCTATCTGCAGAAGGAATTGCGCCGCATCGCCGGGGACGAGATCGTCGGCGCGGATTTCGGGCTGCGGGAGGTCATGGACCGGGTGCGTCACGTGGCCCCTCTCTCGTCCCCGGTGCTGCTCCAGGGCGAGACAGGCACCGGCAAGGAGGTCATCGCCAACGCGATTCACAACCTTTCACCGCGCAGCAAGGAGCCTTTCATCAAGGTCAACTGCGGGGCCATTCCGGAAACGCTGATCGACAGCGAACTTTTCGGGCATGAGCGTGGGGCGTTCACCGGGGCCATCAGCCGCAAAAGGGGGCGGTTTGAGCGGGCTCACAACGGGACAATTTTTCTCGACGAAATAGGCGAACTGCCCATTCAGGCCCAGGTCCGGCTGCTGCGGGTGCTTCAGGAAAAGGAAATAGAGCGGGTGGGCGGCACCGAATCCATCAGGGTCAACATCCGGGTCATCTCCGGCACTCACCGCGATCTGGAGGACATGGTGGTCAGGGGTGAGTTCCGCGAGGACCTGTATTACCGCCTCAAGGTCTTTCCCATCTCCATTCCGACCCTCCGGGACCGCAAGGCCGACATCCCCGTGCTGGTTCAGTACCTGATGAAAAGGAAATCCCAGGAAATGGGCCTCAACTGGATTCCCAGGCTGGCCCCCGGAGCCATGGACCGGCTCATGGGCTACGACTGGCCGGGTAATGTCCGGGAACTGGAAAACGCCGTGGAAAGGGCCTTGATTCTGTCGGACGGCAAGCCTCTGGACTTCAGCGAAGTGACGCCGGTGGACAGCGAGGCGGTCAGAAGGACCGGCCTGCCTTTCAACCCCCAGGTCCTGTACCTGGATTCGGTGGTCGCCCGGCACATCCGGCGGGTAGTGGAATCCGTGGAGGGCCGGATCGAAGGTTCCGGGGGAGCGGCCGACCTTCTGGGCGTCAACCCCTCCACCCTGCGCCATAAGATGAGGAAACTGAGGATTCCTTTCGGGAGAAAAGCCCCCCGGAAGGACTGAACCCGTTGTGGCGGCTCCGGTCGCTGGCCGGAAACCCGGCGGTCTCGATTTACACTTCCGTGGAAATTGCTTGCAGGATTTTCAATTTGAGCGATTCATTGTCCATGTTGTCATAGATCACGGCCTCGACCGTTTCACGCAACAGGTCCTTGCCGATCCTTCCGGCGGCGACATGGTAGCTGATGTTTTCCATTTCGTGAATAAACCGTTTAGCGACAAAGACATATCCGTTGAGCAACAGGAACTGCGCCCCAAGAGAAATCGCTATCCGCTTGTTGCCGTCTTCAAAGCAGTGGAACTTGGCGGCGCAGAAAAACAAATGGGTCAGCTTGTCTTCGAATGACGGATAATAGTCATCGTTTTTGATGTGTTCCAGAACGCTTTCAAGTCTGCCCATGTCCAAATGCCCAATCGCCCCGCCGCCGCTGATTTCCACGGTCTTACGGTGGACCTCCACGGCTTGTTCCAGCGTGAGGTAGGTAATCGGCATCACCCACGCTCCTTGAGCCTCTTGAGCACATCCTTTGCTTCTGACAGCCGTTCGACAAGCTCCTTGCTCTTTTCCCCGAGAAACCGCTCGAATTCATCGGCCTGGAGCGGGGTGATGTATTCCTTCAACTGCAGATGAAGGGCGTCCCTAAAGGCCATATCCCGGCTGGCCATTTTGTGACGGGCGCTTTCCACCAGGGGTTTCCAGTGGGCTTGATTCTCGAATCCGGCAAATAGCTCGTCAACTTCAAACGAGGTGAGCCGCTCTCCCTTTTTTTCGAAAGCCGCTTCCAGCACTTTGGCGAAGCCATACTCATAGGAAGATACGAGGTCAAGGATTTCAGAGTAAAAAGTATCCCTTACCTTGTCCTTGTCTTTGAGCCGCAGAATTTTTCTGTATTCCTGGGCGTTTTCGCGGAAGATGCTGACGTATATTCGGTTGGTGTACATGGGGTATTTGAACTTTCCCATGTCCACGTAGTCCCTCAGGGCATTGGTGAAGTCTTTCCGGTAGTTTTCTTCCCGGAAATAGGCGAAGACGAAGTCTTCGTCCCTTTGGTTGATATATTTGGTCGCGCCGCCGGTGCGCTGGTTTATGGTGTCGATGACGATGTCCAGAATGGTCTGGCGGAGAAGCCTGGCCCGCTCACTCTCAGCCAGGAGCATGGAAATATTCAGAAATGCCCGAAAATCGAAGATTCCTATCTGCGGCGTTTTGTTAACGACATCAATGTCGCGAACATCTTGTTCTTTTACAGCTAATTTGAACTCTTTCAACCGGTTACCCTTTATCACCTCGTAACCGTTTCGGAGAAGTTCATCGCCGAACCTTTCTAAATACCGGTCGATTGTTCTCGGGTCCACCTCAAAAAAGCGGGCAACTTGCTCTTTGACCACGCGAGCGGCTCCTTCAAAAATAACACCCTGAATTGGAGCCGCTTTTTTGATTTCCTGAACAGCATAAGGGTTGTTCAGGATATTCTGGCGTTCAAGTTCGGAGTTGGTCAGATCCTTGTCCATGGCCTCTCCCCTAAACATTCCGGAAGACGATCTGTCCGGCTTTGTCCCTGCCCTGGTTGCGGGCGGCAAAGGTCTGGACCGCGTTGGCCCGGCTGGCCGAGGCGATGTCCATTGAAGGCAGGGCCATGGTTCCCGGCATATCTTTCATGCTTCAATCTCCATTAAACAATGAGCAATGGACACAAGAACGGTTTGCCTGTTCAGCGGTAAAGTCTATTGACCGTTTTATCGGGGTTCCGGTTGCCATGGCCGGGCCGCCGGTAATCATTGGAACTCCCGCAGACTATGGATATTTTCGCTTCAATGACTGAATACTAAAACTTTGCCGTAATCAGGTCAAGCAGCGACGGGACCACTGCGCCTTCATCTGTTGCCCTTGCGGGTCGTTCCGCATATAATCGGGGCAGTCTTTATATTACCCGGAACTTTCATCCACCAATCAGGCGGGGCGAATTGATCAACGATCTTCTGCAAAACAGAATTGTGTCCGAATGGCTGGACCTGCTGCACAAATGGCTGGTTCAGGACCTGCTGGTCGTCAGCAACCTCATTCAGGCCCTGGTGCTGCTGCTGGTCCTGGCCCTGGGCTGGCGGCTGGGCCGGAAGGCGCGGGTCTACCTGAACGAACGGGTGGCACCGCACTTGACCGGCAAGCCTCATTTGACCAATATCTTTCAGAGCCTGGTCAAGTTGCAGCCCTTTATCTGCTCCCTGGTCCTGCTCTGGATAGCGGGCCTTATTCTGGGCCGGTTCTATCCGCCGTCCTTCCTCATCGGTCTGGTGCAGACCCTCCTGCTGGCCTGGGTGGTCATTCAACTGCTCAGTTCGCTCATCCTGGACAGGCTCTGGTCCCGGGTCATCGCCGCCCTGGCCTGGACCTTCGCCGCCCTGCACATTGTCGGCGCTCTGGGGCCGGCCCTGGAGTTTCTTGACAGTTTCGGTCTGACCGTGGGCGCGGTGCGCCTGACCGTCCTTTCCCTCATCAAGGCCGTGGTCGTGCTGGTGGCCATGCTCAAACTGGGCAACTGGCTGGCCGATTATCTGGAAAACAAGCTGAAAGACATCGAAGGCCTTTCTCCTTCGGCCAATGTGCTGCTGAGCAAGGCCATCAAGATCACCACCCTGACCATTGTGGTGATTATCGCTCTTAACAGCGTGGGCATAGACCTGACCGCCCTGGCGGTCTTCAGCGGCGCGGTGGGCGTGGGCGTCGGCTTCGGCTTGCAGAAGGTAGTGGCCAACCTGATCAGCGGCATCATCCTGCTGGTGGACAAGTCCATCAAGCCTGGGGACGTGATTCAGGTCGGCGATGTGTTCGGCTGGATCACCGACCTGCGGGGCCGGTATATCTCGGTGGCTACGCGGGACGGCAAGGAATACCTGATTCCCAACGAGGACCTCATCACCCAGCAGGTGGTCAACTGGTCGTACAGCAACCGCAATGTGCGGGTCAGGATTCCGGTGGGCATTTCCTACAAGGCCGACCCTCACCGGGCCATAGAGCTGATTCTGGCCGCCGCCGCCAGCCGGGGGCGGGTCCTGTCCGACCCCAGGCCGGTCTGCAATCTGGCCGGGTTCGGCGACAATTCGATTGATCTGGAACTGAGATTCTGGATAGACGATCCTCAGAACGGGCTGGCCAACATCAGGAGCGAAATCCTGCTGGATATCTGGGACCGTTTCCGGGAGTCCGGCATAGAGATACCTTTTCCGCAGCGGGATGTGCATCTGGATATCCAGTCGCTTGACGGGCTCAAGGAACTGCTCGGCCGCCGGGACCCGGCGGAGTGAAGATGCCCCGGCCCGTCTCTTGATTATCGGCTTCGAACACCGGGAAAACAGGGAGACTGCATGCGGGCGCTGCTCATTTCGGCTAATCAGGAAGATGTGAATATGGCCGCCTTGCCCCTGGGGCTGGCCCTGGTGGCGGCGGCGGCCGAACGGGCCGGCCACGAGGTGGAACTGCTGGACCTGATGAGGGCCGACAACGCCCGGGGTCGGACGGCGGAAGCGGTCCGGCGCTTTCAGCCGGAAGCCGTCGGCATATCCGTCCGCAATATCGACGACCAGAACATGCTGAAACCACGGTTTCTGCTGGAACAGGCCAGGGCGGTGGTGGACGCCTGCCGGGAAAATTCGTCGGCCCCGCTGATTCTGGGCGGCGCGGGATACAGCATTTTTCCCAAAGCGGCTTTGGATTTTCTCGGCGCGGACATGGGCGTTCAGGGTGAAGGCGAGTGGGCCTTTGCGGAAATTCTGCGGCGCTTGCAGGCCGGTGAATCCCTGGAGGGTCTGCCCGGCCTGTATCTGCCCGGCCAAGACCGGGCGGCGGCCCGGCGGTTTTCCCCCAACCTGGATGATCTGCCTTGGGCGGGGGTGGCCCGCTGGCTGACTTCGGTCCGGAAAGACGACAGCCTGATGCTGCCCGTGCAGACCCGGCGCGGCTGTCCCATGAGGTGCTCTTACTGCTCGACGCCGGTTATAGAAGGCACGGCCATCCGGCGCTGTTCGCCGGAACTGGCCGCCGGGACAGTCGCGGGTTACGTGGCGTCCGGCTTCCGGAAAATTTTCTTCACTGACAACACCTTCAATCTGCCCCCGTCCTTCGCTAAGGCTTTCTGCCGGGGGCTGATAGCGGCGGGAGTCAAGCCCGCCTGGAACTGTATCGTCTATCCGGGGCGGCTGGACGAAGAGCTGGCTTCCCTGCTGGCCGGGGCCGGGTGCGTCTCGGTCAGTCTGGGCTTCGAGAGCGGCGACGACGAGATGCTGGCCCGCCTGAACAAGCGTTTCACTTCCGCCGATGTGGCCCGTGACCGGCGCATTCTGGCCGAGGCCGGGATAAGCGTCATGGGTTTTCTGATGCTGGGGGCGCCGGGAGAGACCAGGGAGTCGGTCCTGAGGAGTCTGGATTTCATCGACCGGATCAAGCCGGACATATTCCGGCTGACCATGGGGGTTCGCATCTACCCTTACACTCCTCTGGCCGGGCATGCCCTGACCAGAGGTCTCATCGCTCCCGGCGACGACCTGCTCCAACCAACATTCTATCTGGAGCCTGGCCTGGAAGACTGGCTGCCGGAGACTCTGGAAGCCTGGGCGGCGGGCCGGACCGATTGTCTGGGGGATATCCGGAGGGGTTGATCCGGGGCTGGCCGGGGCGCGGCCTGATTGCCCCGGCCCAAGCCTGATGCGGTTACGGCCTCCACGCGGTCAGGCCGCTGGTGTCGTTGGCCGACAGCCACTCCCGCCACTGGTCCACAGTGCGGACGCCGCCGGAAATGACGGCCCGGTACAGGTGAATGGATATGCAGGACAGGGACTTGTCTTCGGCCATTTTTCCCTTCAGATGGATAATTGCCTGACGCAGCTCGGGATTAAGCGCCCGGCGGATGGGCTCCACCAGGTATTCGGCCCGGGGCAGGGGGTAGTCCTCGGGAGCCGACCACATATCGACCTTCCACTCCCCGCCTTCTTCATCGCGGCAGAGGAGCTGCCAGTACAGGGCCTGGTCCGGCGTGGCCAGGGCGTTGACAAACATGGTCTGGGTCACCCGGGGATGCAGGGCGCAGGCCCGGAGGACCTCGAACCCGTCTTCTATCCTCAACTTCGGGCAGTATATCTCCATGTCGATATCCCGGGCATACATCAGGTCGTAAGCCAGTGCGCCGACGATCACGGGGCGTCCGAAGACGCCCCACCGCTCCACCAGTTTCAGTTCATCCAATAATCTTTCGGCCGTGGCTTTCCGGGCCGCGGCCAGCCGCAGGCAGTCGTTCATGGTTCTTCTCCTTTTTTCAGGCGGCAATCAGAGTTGCAGTCTGGTGCAGATGTAGGTCAGACAGCGCGGAAATTCGGATAGTTTTTCATCTATGCGGAATCCGGCCCGTTCGAGCAGACCGTCCATTATCCAGTCGAAAGTGCTGTATTCGTCGCGGATGTGCACGACGGTCTCTTCGGCCATGGCTTCTCCGGCCTCGGACCTCATGCCTTCCACCCAAGCGTCCATTTCCCGATAGTAATCCCGGAGCGGGAACGAGAAGACCACGTCGAAGAGGTGAAGCCGCCCGCCGGGGCGGAGCATTCCGGCCAGCCGGGTCAGGGCGGCGCCCTTCCAGAAATCCGGCAGGTGGTGCAGGGCCGCCACCGAGACAATGGCGTCGGCCGGTTCGCCTATGTGCCGGTAGGTCAGAAATCCGGCCTGGTGGGTATCAATGTTGGCCAGGCCCTGTTGCCGGGCCTTGTCCCGGCAGATGTCCAGCATGGCTGGTGAGATATCCACGGCGTGGACTCGGCGGCAATGGCGGGCGGCGGTCAGGGCGAAGGCTCCGGTGCCGCAGCCCAGGTCGATGACCGAATCGCCGGAGCCCAGGCCTAAACGTTCGATGACGAGCAGGGCGTCTTTTTCAAAGTCCCGGAAGGCGGCGTGCTGGCGGTCGTACTCTTCGGCCACCCGGCGGTCGGCATAATCCACCCCCGAGTGCCTCATCTCCGGGAACTGCCACAAAGGCTCTCCGGCGGTAAGCGTCTGCGTGTTGTCTCTATCCGGAATTTTTTCGCTCACAGTCCGAATCTCCGGGATACAGCGTCAGCGGTTCCAGTGGTGCGGCGGTTTACAGAAGGTTCAGCCCAGCTCGATGATGGACTTGGTCACCCGGGCCAGGGCGATCAGGTTTTCTCCAGCCCAGGCCTCGCTTTCGCAAAAGGCCAGACGCTTGCCCAGCTTGCGGACCCGGCCCTGAAAGACGACCGGTTGGCCCAACCGGGCCGGTTGCAGGACCGAGCAATGAATGTCGTGGGTCACGGCCTCCTGCCTGTCGGTCAGGCAGGGGAGCAGGGCGGCGTAAGCGGCTACGTCCAGAATCGAGTAAATTATCCCGCCGTGGAGCACCCCCGAACCATTGCGGACGTTCTCCATGGGAGTGAATTCGATTTCCGCCCGGCCGGGTTCGGCGCAGTTGAGCTTGAGGCCCAGAAAATTATGAAAAGGCGACTCAGCCAGCAGGGCCGAGCGCCGGGCCAGTTCCTCCGGGCTCAACCTCGCCTGTAACGCCTTTGGGCTTGCCGTCATGTGCACTTGCCTCCAGAATCAGCCTGACCGCCGGATTATTTCGCCTAACATAATGAAAACCGGAACATAGTCAAGAGTAATCGGTCCGGCGCAGACGAAAAAAAACGCCTGCGGCGGCATTTTTTTCCGGCTCCGTCACATTGAAGAGCTGTGGCCGGATTCCCGTAGGTCTTGACTGGACGGGGAAAACAAGAGAAAATACAGTGTTGGCTTGTTTTTTGCTCTCAAATATGCTGAAAGAAATGGCCTGAAATTTATCAGAGTGTGCCGGGATGAGTCAGGACGGTCAAAACAACAAACAGATGGTCATACGCGAACAGCGGGTTATCACTGATTGCGCGGTGGAAATCATCCGCTCCATCCACAGGCGGCGAGGGAAACCCTTGCAGCCGCGGGACCGTATGGCCCTGAAGCTGCTCACTCCGAAAAATTCGGCATTGCTGCTCAGAAACGGCACCAAGACCCTGGGCTGCCGGCAGATAAATTTTGAAATTCTGACGGACGACCTGGGCCTGGGGGCTCATCGGCTGACCCCCACCGGGGTGCATGTCTACAACCCGGACAAAGGCTGGTGGAGCGACCATTATGGCCTCGGAGAATTTCTCTGGAATCTGCGCCTCAAGGAAGACCCCAAGGAAGGCATGGCCAGAATTCTGGATCACCTTTTCAAGTTCAAGATGAAAAGCCTGTTCGGAGCCACGGCCGATTTTCAGCTCAAGGAGAGGTTCAAAACCATTGCCGCCAATGTGGACCGGGGGCTGAAGCTGTACGTGGAGCGCGAGGACGGGGCCGTGGAAACGACCCTGCGGCGCATGGTCCGGGCCAAGGCCATGTACTCGCCGAAGGATTTGGGCCTGCCGGTGCCGGATGACGGTCTGGGGCGGACGGTGCTCATTTTCGGCAAAAACCAGCATTACGGCATAAGTTTTTCCATCGAAAAGATCTGAACCAGGCCCCTTTTTTACCTTTCTCGTATCTCCCGCCGATTTTTCCGGACCAGCGGCCTGCTTGGGCCAAGACTACCAGATATCTTTACAGCGTTGGACGGAGTATGACCTGTTCGCGGGGCTCAGGCCGTTTTACCGGTCGAGTCCAGGGCCAGTATGATCCCGCTGGCGATAACCAGAACCCCGCCCAGAACCTGTCTCAAGGCCACAGCCTCACCGAAAAGCAGAAAACCCAGGGCCGCGCCCATGACTATTTCCGACATGCCGATGACGCCGACTTCGGCGGAAGCGATGGAAGAGAGGGATTTGCACAGGGAGAGCTGGGCCAGGGCGGCGGTCACGGCTATGGCGGCCAGGGCCAGCCCTCCGGCCATGGTCAAGGGCTGATGATTCCCGCCCAGGGTCAGGGCGCCCAGGGAGACGAAAGCTCCGGCCAGGCAGAAATAGAAGAAGGGAGTCAGGGCGTTGTTGTCCCGGCTGTAGCGGCGGACCATGGTCAGGGCCAGGCCCTGCAGGAGGCCCGCGCCGACTCCGACCGCGTGCCCCCAATGCAGCCCCCCGCCGAGTTCTCCCGGCCAGAGGATGAAGCCGGTGCCGCAGAAAGCCAGGCCGATCAGCCCCCAGAGCTTCAGACTGGTCTTTTCTCCGCAGAGAAAAGGCGAAAAAAGGGCGGCGAAAGCGGGATACAGATAAAGCAGAAGCAGGGCTTCGAAGATGGGCAGCCTGATGAGAGCCACGGTCAGGCAGATGACGCCTGCGACCGTGGTCAGTCCGGTCAGGAGCATGGCCGCACGGTTCCGGCCCAGGAGGCTGAGTCCCATTTTTCTGGCCAGCAGAACGGTCAGCAGCAAGCCGAAGGCGGCTCTGGCCAGAAGCATCTGCCACGGTGTGAGTCCTGCCGATGAAAAACGGGTGATAAGGTCGAAGAGGGCGGCGAAGACGGCGGCGGAAAAGGCGAAGGCCAGGCCCTGGATTTTTCTTTCCTGCACGTGAGAGGACCTCGCTGGTAAACAGGCTTTGCCCGCGCCGTATTGTCAGGCCTTGGGCGGATACGGGGGAGCGTCTGTGCGCCGGAGAGTTCAGTGGTCCGGAGCTGCTAAAATCTAATATATCAGCAAGCAGGTGTGGCGGCAATGAGAATCGGCGGCAGGAATATCTGGTGAAAGTGCCGTGTTATCAATGTATTATTGGTGAAGCCAGGAGGACGGTATCCCATAGGGGGCAGCGACCAACGGGAGCGCCGGGGGCAAAGCCCCCGGAAGAAGGTCCAGGCGACAGCCTGGGGTGCAGGCGGCAGCCTGGGGTGCAGGCGGCAGCCTGGGGTGAGGGGCGGATAGCCTCGGTTCCGTCAGTTCTCGAAGCGGTGGGTTTGGACCCGGGGCACCAGCATCAGGACGCCCAGCTTTTTCATCGCTTCATCCTCGGCGGCCAGGCATATTTTCTTCATCTCATTGATGACCTTGGCGGCAAAGGTCCGGCCCCAGAACCAGTCGGCCAGCGCCGAGCTGTCGGTGGTCTGGCCCGGTTGGATGGCCAGGGCCTCGAAATAGGCGGCCTTGACATCTTCCACGGCCAGTTTGAGGGCCGTCGCCTGAGACTGGCCGGGCAGCCAGTTGTCGTATCGGCTTCCCCGGACAAAACCGGCCAGAAAATCCACGGTCTCTTCCAGTTCGTGTCCGGTGGTCCCGCTGGTGGTGCGTCCCTTCCTTTCCCTGGCCAGATCGAACCAGGTGCGCATTTGCAGGGCTTCGGCCCGGAAATCGGCCAGCAGGCGTTCGATGGGTGACAGTTGCTCTTCCGGTTGAGGAAAGCTGACCGGGCAGGCCGGCAGCACGGCTTCGGAAGAAGAAGCGGGGGCTTCCTCGGGGAAATCGGCCAGCACAGGGCCTGATCCGGCTTCCAGGAGATTGAGGGCTCCGAGCAGCACCCGCATCTGAAATTCCGGGTTGTCCGGTACGCCGAAGGGGCGACCAAGTTCAAAAGGAACCCACAACGCACGGGGCGGCCTTATGGCTTCGGTGTGCTCCCTGACCAGGCTGATATGAGTGGTGGCCAGCCCGGCTTCTTCCAGGTGATGGGCCAGCGCGCCCACGGCGCGCGTGCAGAGAGGTCAGACCGGGGCCAGCAGCACGGCGTCGACGCCTTCGCCTTTCATGATGCCTGCCAGTTCACGGGCCGGTGCGGCCAGTTGTTCCGGCGTGGCCGCGCCCATGAAGGAATAATGACAGGAGGCCAGGGAGCCTATCCGGCCCTGGGCGGCCAGTTCCCGGAGGCGGTCCAGGGGGAAGACCACGTTGAGGTCCCGCTGAAAGCCTGTCCGGTCGAAATTGGTGGAGATGTGGCTCATGACCAGATCGCCGGGTGACGTGTCGGTCGGGATGACGCGGTAATCGGCCGCGCCCGGAGTGAAGGGGCGGTCGTTTCGGCGGTGGAGCCCGGCCGTGGAGATGAAGGCCAGTCTGCGTTCTGACAACGGTGGGCCGGTGACCCAGGGTTGTGTTTCGTAAGTGGGGCAGGCGACGGCCAGCAGGTGGTTGCGTTCACATTCGGGCATGCGGTCGAGTCGGGCCATTGGCGGTTCCTCGGTCGGGAGAAATGGAGCCCTGTCCGTCAGGCGGGCTGCTTGGCATTATAGCTTTCCCGGCCGCTGTTGTTCCACAATTATCAGCGGATGACTCTTTTTCTCAGCCAGATCATCAGGCGGCCGTCGATGGCGGCCAGACCCAGGGCGATGAGACCCATACCTGCAGCGTGCTGGCAGGACAGGACTTCACCCAGAAAAACCGCTCCGAGGAACGAGGCGCTGACCGGGATGAGCAGGGTTACCAGCAGGATGTTGGTTGCCCCGGCCGAGGCCAGTATTCTGAAGTAGATCAGATAGGCTCCGGCGGTGCATATCACGGCCAGGCAGAGAACCGAGCCCAAGGCCGCCGGGCCGGGCACGGGCAGGGTCCAGGGGCGGTCCGCCCACAGGGTCAGGGGCAGCAGCAACAACGCTCCTGAAGCGACCTGGCCCGCGGCCGTGACCAGAGGCGGCAGATGACGGAACCTGCGGCCGAAGATACCGGCCAGGGCGTAGGAAAAGCCCGCACCCAGGACGGCCAGTTGGGCCGCCAGATTCATTCCCAGCCCTCTGAGTGCTTCCGGTCCGATCAGAACCGCCACTCCGGCCAGTCCCAGACAGACGCCAAGCATCTTTTTGCCGGTCAGACGCTCGTCCCGGGTCAGGCAGTGGGCCAGCAGGACGGTGAAGACCGGCGTGGCGGCGTTGAGGATGGAAGCCAGGCCGCTGCCTATCCTGTTCTGTCCCCAGACTATGAGGCAGAAAGGGATCATGTTGTTCAGCGCCCCCATCAGGAAAAAGGACAGCCAGAGGCCCGGCGAACGGGGCAGGCTTCTGCCCAGGGCGTAGACCATTATAATCAGAATGATTCCGCCCAACGAAACCCGCCCAAAGACAATGGTCAGCGTCGGCAGGTCGGCCAGGGCGATTTTGTTGAAGAAAAACGAGCCGCCCCAGATTACGGACAGCAGTAACAGCAGAGCCCACTCCACCGGACTCATTGTGGTTCTTATACCTTCGTGCACGTTGACAACCTCTGTGTCGGATGACGCGGTATTATGCCCGGAAATGCCTCCATTGGCACTTGGTTTATTTTAACCTGCTCAAGTTCTGTCCGGGATGTTTCGGACTGGAAAGGCGGAAGGGCTGCCGGTGAAAGTCATGGAGCCCGGCTCTTCCTTCGGGACGCCGCACCCAACTGAGAAGAGACAGATCAACCGGCGGATTTTCTTATCCTTGACAGGTGGAAAGGCTCCGCCGTATTCTTTTTTCGTCAATTCCCTTGTTTCCTTGCAATAAGATGCTGTTCAGCAGTCAAAACCTGCGGCGGCAACCTTTCTCCGGCTCCGAGTTCATCATCCCGGAGGGCTGACCATCGGCATGGCCAGGAAAATATTCATCGGCGCGCCTCTTTCCACCTGGGAACAACGGGCTTTCAGCCAAAGGCTGAAAGAGGTCCTGTCCGAAGCCGGGCACGACGTGACCCTGCCTCAGGACTTCAAGGACGAGAAAAACGGCCTTGGGCTGACAGCCGCGTGGCGTCGGGCCGTGGAGTCTGCCGATCTGGTGCTGGCTTTGACGGACAGCGGGGATGTGGACCCGGCGGCAGGGTTCATCATGGGGCTGGCCTGCGCCTTGGGCGTGCCCATTGTGGAGTTGAGGACGGATTTCAATCCCCGGCGGGGCACTGCTCCGGAGACGGACCGCCTGCTGGAAAGCGCGGCAGGCAAAACCGTCTTGGCAACCGGCAACGTTTTCAGCGATGCGGTCAAGGCAGTGGAAGATGAGTGACCGGAAGAATGAACTCAGCAGACGATTAATCTGATTACCGGCTACCGGCGGGAAGGCCTGCAATCTTTCAGCCGGGGCCATGGCGCCTGTCATGGCTGGCCGCCCTGGCGAGACGGTTGGCAGAACAAGCCAGCCGGAGCTCTTCATCACCGTCTTTTTTTACGCCTCGTCTCATTAAGCCGCAAGCCTGCCGAACAAAACAGATTGACCTGGCGGGACTTCCGGATTTAGATTGTGACCGCAGCGTCGTCCAAGGAGAGAACGATGAATCCCGTAGATGAAGCAGTGCGGTTTTTCGGCGGCGATATGATCTGTTCTCAGGCGATTCTGGCCTCCTTCGGACGCCGGTACGGCCTGGACGAAACCCTGGCCCGACGGGTTGCCCGGGCTTTCGGGGGCGGCGCCGGCCTTCTGGGGCGGACCTGCGGAGCGGTAAACGGGGCGTTGATGGTCCTGGGGCTGGCCATTCCGGGCGAGGACGAACGGGCGGCCAGGGCCGTGGTGTACGAAGCAACCCGCTTTTTTGTCAGCCGCTTTGAAAAACGGACAGGGACAACTGTCTGCCGGGAACTGCTCGGCGTGGACGTGAGCACGGAAGACGGATACCGGCAAGCCAGGGAGCGTAATCTGTTCGGCGTGAAATGCCCGGCCATCATCCGCATGGCGGGGGAGGTGCTGCAGGAAACCATGGATGAATACTGTTGAGCTTCGCGCCTGGCCCGCTTTTCAGACTGATCGGGTGCTGAACATTGTTCGCAGCCGTGGCCGGCGATTCCGGCCTGTCCAGCTTGGCCACCCGCCATTTTTTTCCCCGAAGATAATGAATTGAAATAATGAATACAATTCATTTTATCGGCTCGGTCAGGCCCAGTCCGGGGAAATATTCAGGCAAGCTCCCGGCAATTCTGATAAAGTTTTATTCATCCGCCGTTGATTGAGGTCTGATGCAAACAGATGCTTCGGGACGGCGGTGCAGAGACGGCAGGATTATCCGCAGAAAGGAAAAAACAGAAGAGTGCAGTCATGACCAAACATCCCCATTCGTTTCATATACCGGTGATGGGTACGGGGTTCACCATTGATACGCCGCTTAAAGTGGCGCGGTACGGTATTTCGTCGGTTATCTCCCTGGTCGATGATGTTTTGATAGAAAAGGTCCGTAAATACCACTGCCAGCGCCTTAATGAGCCTTACGAGCCCATTGAGGCCGGTGTGCCGGACTCCAGAGCGCACCGCATCACGGCTTACCTGAATCTGCTGGACCGGCTGGTCCGGCGGCAGGTTACGGATTTGCAGGCTTCGTCTTTTGAAGGGAATGGCGAAATCCGCCGCTATTATGACCTGCTGCCGGAGACGGACCTGAAGAAGCAGTACCGTAAGATGCTGGCGGAGACCGATGAAAAGGAAAAGGCTAGGCTTCAGGATGAATTGCGCCTCCAGGCTGTGCCCGGCAGTATTGACGTAAACATCATGACCAAGCTGGATTGTGATACTTACCGGAACGGAGAGAAGCAGCCGCCCGAGTATTCCGGGGCCATGTCCGCTCTGCGCGGCTATGCTCAAAGCACTTTGCGTTCTGCCATTGTCTTTTCGGCCGGCATCAGCCAGCGCCTCTACGGATACGCCGCTCAGTTCGAGGATTTTTTTCCGGACAAGGCCGGCAATTTCATCAAGGAAATTGTGCTGAAGGTCAGCGATTACCGTTCGGCCCTCATTCAGGGTAAGTTTCTGGCCAACCGGGGTTTGTGGGTGGCCGAGTTCCGGGTCGAGTCCGGATTGAACTGCGGCGGCCACGCTTTTCTGAATCCCGGGCACCTGCTGGGGCCGGTCCTGGAGGAGTTCAAGGAGAAGCGGCGGGAGCTTTACGAAACCCAGTTGAAAGTCTACGAAAAAGCCCTGTCCGGGATGGGCCGTCCTTTGGACCAAGCTCCGCCGCAGGCGCGTCTGACCGTGCAGGGCGGCATCGGGACTGCGGGCGAGAACGATTTTCTGCTTAATTTTTACCAGGTCGACAGCACTGGGTGGGGGACGCCTTTCCTGCTGGTCCCGGAAGCGACCAATGTGGACCAGGAGCATCTGGATCGTCTTATCCACGCGAAGAAGGAAGACGTGTATTTGAGCAACTCCTCGCCTTTGGGCGTGCCGTATTGGAGCCTGCGGACTTCTTACAGTGAAGAGGCCCGACGGCGGCGCATTCAGGAAGGCCATCCCGGCAGCCCTTGCCCCAACAAGCTGCTGGCTACTAACGCGGAATTCACCAAAATTCCCATCTGTCCGGCCTCCCGCCTGTATGTGAAGCGCAAGCTGGAACATCTGCCCGAGGAAGGGCTCTCTCCTGAGCAGTTGGCCGTAGTCAAGGCACTGGTTCTGGAAAAGACCTGCATCTGTCACGACTTGGCCGGGAGCGCCACCTTGAAGTACGGAATCGACCAGGACGCGACGCCTTCGGTCTGCTGCGGTCCGAATATACTGAATTTCAAAAAGATAGTCTCGCTTGAGGATATGGTGGGGCATATCTACGGCAGAATGTCGCTGCTGGCCAATTCCGACCGCCCGAACATGTTTCTTGAGGAGATCAGGCTCTATGTGGAGCAACTCCGGAAAGAGATGAAAGAATTTTCCGATGGCCTGCAATCACGCCAGCAAAGTTATCTGGCCGGTTTTAAAAAGAATCTGTTGAGCGGGATTGAATACTACCGGGGGATGACCCGGCAGTTCATCGAGGACCAGCGGGACCGTTTTCTGGAAGAACTTAAATCCTTGCAGCAGGAAATAGAGATGATGTCCCTGCCCCGCCCGGCGGAAGGCTGATTCCGGGACAGAGATCAAAGAAAGTGGGGCGGCTTGGCCGCCCCACACAGACTGTTGACAACCCTCTTTGTTTTCTTGCTGGGTTTTATCGGTCTTATCTACACCCCCAAAGCCGATTTTCCGGGTTCCCCTTTCTTCGGCGAACACGGATGTTCGCCCCCCGTCGAAGGGCATGGATGCCCGTTCGACGGGTTAAAAAAGGCCGGGGGTTCCAAGGGGACGCGGCCGCTTGGGCGTCACCTTGGTCTGAGCGGGAAAGAATGTCCGAAGTCATAGCCCTCTGCGGCAGGGGCGAAGCACCCCGCCTGAACAATCAGGCCCGGAGCCGTCTTCTCTTTTTCTTATCTTCAACTTTCTGTCCTGCTGTTCTTTCCGGAAATGCAAATTATGTCCGACAACCTTTGGGGCGGCTTGGCCGCCCACTTCTTTCCGGTGCCTGGCGGTGCTAGGACGCCGTAACCACCCTGTTGCGGCCTGATTCCTTGGCCTGGTACATGGCCTGGTCGGCCAGATGAAGAAGCTGCTCTGTCTCAGCCGTGCCATCCTCGGTGGTGGCCGCGCCTATGCTGACCGTAAGATTGAGCTGGCCGTGTTCGGTAGACAAAACCGTCGACTCCACCTGACGCCTGATACGTTCGGCCACCAGAACCGCTTCATCCAGGTCAGTTTCCGGCAGGATGGCCACAAACTCCTCGCCGCCCAGGCGGCCGAGCATGTCCGAGGCCCGGAGTGAAGCCTGGATGGTTTCGGCCAGCATGACCAGGGCCTGGTCACCCGTCTGATGACCGTAGTTGTCATTGATGGATTTGAAGTGGTCGGCGTCGATCATCAGCAGGCTGTACTGGTGATGGTGTCTGCCTGCCCGTATGGATTCGGCTTTCAGATTGCTCATGAGCTGGCGGCGGTTGGCGATCTGAGTCAGTTCATCGACGGTGGCCAGGACTTCCATGCGGCGCTGGAAATAGTTGACGGTCAGGACGACTATGACCAGAATCAGGCCGGAGGCCAAGAGCCCCACGGCGGTATTGGTGAAGAGAACCGAGCGAATGTCCTGCAGCGTGTCATCTTCTTTCTGCTCCACCACCAGATACCAGTCGAAACTGGGAAAATAACGGGCCGAAAGATAGACTTGCCGGCCGTTACGGGTGTATTCGAAACTTTCCGAATCGGATTTTTTCTTCAGTATTTCCCTGGCTATTTCCCTGAGCCCTTCCAGGTCGGCCATGGAGACTTTCTCGATCAGCGACTGGTCAGGGTGGACCTGGATCAGCCCGGAAGAGTCGGTCAGATAGACTGTGCAGTCGTATTTTTTTTGATAATCGGCCAGGATACCGCCGATCTGCTTCATATTCAAACCCACCCCGGCCACCCCGAGAAAACGGCCCTGGTAATCCAGCAAACGGTGGTTGATGAAGATGGCCAGATTGCCGGCCGAGGCTTCGTCGGTATCCACGTCCAGTTCCATGTCCACGTTTTTATCTTTGAAGCCGTAATACCAGACGTCGTGGTTGTCATCGATGCTGACGGATTTCAGCACTCCGCCGTAGTAGTAATACTTCGAGGTTCGGTCGGAGACAAAAAAGGCGGTGAAGAAACCGTATTTTTTGCTTATCTCCTGGAGATATTTTGTTATTTCATCTATGTTTTTTTCGCCGCCCACAGACCAGTCCTTGAGGAACGTGTCGTTGGCCATCAGCGAAGAAACGTAAATAGGCATCATTAGGTCGTTCTGGATATCCGACAGGATGTTGTTGCTGATGAGAGGAAGAGTCTGGTTAAGGACGCCCGAACGGAAATGATTTTTGGAAACCAGGTAGCTGATGAGGCTGGTGGAAAAGAAGGCCAGGACCAGCAGGATGCTCAGAATCAGGACCAGTTTCGTCCGAATACTCATTTGTCTCATGCGGATTGTCAACCTCATGTCTGATCGCGGAAACGCGGTGCTGAATACCGATATATATAAATTTTGCCACGTCGTGGCCCGATCACGAAAAATCTCACTTCCCGGCTTACCCGCTACTTCATGCTGCGCCATTTTACGGACTGTCATTTTACGGACTGGCGCATGGTCTGTATTCTTAGCATAATATCATAGTTCCTTGTCCACGGATTTGTGGCAAATGCTGATTTGTTGTGTGGCCGTATATGGCCATATATTAGAAGTTGATTCATGGAGGAAATGAATGAACGGGTTGGAATCGCGCCTGTCTGACAAATCGGTCAAGCCCGATGAGCAGATTCTCAGCGGCTGGCTGGGCCAGGCTGCTCACGCTCGCTGGCGAAGTCTGCTTGAAATAATCGACTTGAAATATCCGGGTGTCTTCGCCCCCGATTGGGTTTATGGCGGCCGGAAGCACGGCTGGGGGCTGCGTTATAAAAAGTCGAAGTCCTTCTGTACCCTGATTCCTGAGCGCGGGCGGTTTTTGCTTCAGATTGTTATCGGCGGAGCGGAACGCGAAAAGGCCGAGGCTGTTCTTCCTGAATTGTTTTCCCATGTGCGCCGGGACTACGAGACAGCGGCTGTCTACCACGACGGCAAATGGATGTTGACGGAGGTGGACAGCGAAGATGCTCTGGCGGATGTGGAACGCCTGCTGAGCATCAAGCGTAAACCTGAAAATTCGGTCTGAAAAGGTTTTGCGGGAAAGACTTCCGGAGGGATTCTTTTCAAGTCTGCGAGCCGTCCCGCCGATATAGCCGTATAACCTGTTTTCGCCCGGAAAGGCCTCGGAAAGGACTATTCATGACCGAACTAAGCCCCATCGACCGTCTCTTGCGCACAGACAATGTACTGGAATACGACGGCAACCTCCAGGCCGACGCCCGGCGGGCCGGGCGGATGTTTGAAACATTCAATAAAGTCAATGAAACCATATCCCATCCGGATCAGGCCGGTCCTTCCATGAGCGATGTTCTGAGGGAGAGTTTCGAGATCAACAAGGAAATACTGACCGAGGCCCTGAAACTGAACCCGGCCAAAGGACTGGCGGTGGATACTTACGCCTGAGTCTGCCGGCCTCCCTGGTTGCTCTTCTTTTTTGTTTTCATTGTCTGCTCCCAGATAAGCCCGCCGGGATCTTCCTTGCCGCTCTCCGGAAAAATTTCCTCCGGCTCTGCATCTGTTGCTGGAGTAAATTTTTACCCCGGCAAAGAGAGCTGGTATTCATAAAACCCTGAACTGTTTATGAAAAAGCCCGGCCGGGAATTCCGGCCGGGCCTTGTTATGGCGTGTACGGGAGAGACGTCAGATAATGGCCATGGCCTGAAGGACCGAGAGCATGATGGAGGCGGCCATGACCGAGCCAATCTGGCCCGAGGTATTGGCAGCCATGGCGTGCATGAGCAGGTAGCCGCGCTTGTTGGCCTTGGAGCCTTCAACCTGGACCACCCTGGCGGCCATGGGATAGGCCGAGATGCCGGCTGCGCCGATGAGAGGGTTGACCTTGCCGCCCGTGAGCAGGCACATCAGCTTGCCGAAAAGGACTCCGACCACCGTATCCAGACAGATGGCGATGAAGCCGAGGCCCAGAACCAGCAGGGTTTTGCCGGTCAGGAAGGCCTGTCCGTCCATGGTGGCCCCGATGGTTATGCCCAGAAGCAGCGTGACGATGTTGGTCAGTTCGTTGGCTGCGGTGTTGGTCAGTCGCTGGACCACGCCGCATTCCTTCATCAGATTACCGAACATGATCATGCCCATGAGAGGCGCGCCAAAGGGGGCGATGAGGCAGGTCAGGACGGTAACGGCGATTGGAAAGACCACCAGGGCCGTTTTGGAGACCGTGGGCTTGAGGGTCGTCATGGCAATCTTGCGCTCTTTTTCCGTGGTCAGCAGGCGCATGATCGGCGGCTGGATGAGGGGCACCAGGGCCATGTACGAGTAGGCGGCTACCGAAACCTGCCCCAGGAGATGAGGTGCGTATTTACTGGTCACGTAAATGGACGTCGGACCGTCGCAGGCTCCGATTATGCCCGTGGCCACGGCTTCCAGAGGCGTGAAGCCGATAAGCAGGGCCAGGATGAGGGTCAGAAAGATGCCGAACTGCCCGGCCGCGCCCAGAAGGAATATCTTGGGGTTTTCCAGCAGAGGCGTGAAATCGGTCATGGCTCCTATGCCGATAAAGATGAGGCAGGGGAAGACTTCGGTGATAACGCCGAAGTTGTAAAAATGTCTGAACAGGCCTTCTTCAGCCATCAGGCCGCTTAAGGGGATATTGACCAGAAGGCAACCGAAGCCGATGGGCAGCAGCAGAAGCGGTTCGAAGCCCTTTTTGACGCCAAGGTAGATAAGCACCGACCCTATGATCATCATAATGACCGCTTGCGGGGTGAGAGCCGCGAAACCGATGACCAATCCGCCCATTCCGTTCAATACTGATTCCAGCATGTCCGCCCCTCCTTTATTCCCGAACTTCCGGTGAAGTCTTGGGGGAGGCCTCGCGGGGAAAGATTCGCTTGAGAATCTGGACCATCAGGGAAAGGACATAGAGGCTGACCAGAGTGCCGCCGGTTCCGGTTATCAGCATGGTCAAGCCGAATTCCAGTTTACTCATGTCTTCACTCCAGAAAAGATAAGGGTTGGTGATTGAAGGGAACCGCGGGGGCAGGGTTGCGCTTCGGACAGCAAAACAGTCGGCTGTTATAGCTCAGGTCCGGCAAGAGTCAACAACAGCCGGAGTAGACTCAATCGTCACTAAATAATTCCTGCCAGGCTATGCCGGTCCCATTGTCCAATGCTCCATGGCCACTCAGAGTCCTGTACCAAGGAAACATTATCATTCTGAAATGAAACCAGGCCTGCGTCAATGTATTTCGGGGGCGGGAGCAAGCGAACGTCCCTTTTGGTCGGAAAAAACAGAGAAAAAGCGGCCTGCCGGATAGATGGCGAGCTAACAAAAACCCCGTCGAAAAAGACGTGGGGGCGGCACTCTGTCCGTATGAATGCGGTTTTGTGTTCTGAGATGCGGAATTAATTCAGTGTTTGGGCGGCCGGGGGACGGCCGCCCGGAAGGATTATCCCAATAATCTTTTCAGCCATTTCAGGTTGTTGCCGTAAGGCGGATAGAGCAGGGACAGGTCGGGCCGGAGTCTTTTATCCAATATGCCTTTCCGGTGCGAGAAGGCCTCAAAGCCGTAATGTCCGTGGTAACAGCCCATTCCGCTGTTGCCCACTCCGCCGAAGGGTAGGTTTTTATTGACGAACTGCATCAAACCAGCGTTGACGCAGCCGCCGCCGAAGGAAATTTCGGTCATGATTCTCTCAGCCCACTTCCTGTTTCGGGAAAAGGCATACAGGGCCAGGGGCTTTTCCATGCGCTTCAGCCTGTCTATTAACTCGCCGATTGATTTGTAGGTCAGGACCGGCAGGATGGGGCCGAAGATTTCTTCCCCCATGATCGGGCTCTCCCAAGCGACATTATCCAGAATGACCGGTTCAATGTAGAGATCGTTCCGGTCATGCCGTCCGCCGCAGACGGTTTGGCCGGAATCGAGCAGGCCGGTCAGGCGGTCGAAATGACGTTCGTTGATGATGCGGGCGTAATCCGGGGAGACCTGCGGGTCTTGACCGTAGAAGCGGCGGATCGTCTGCGCCAGCTCGTCCAGCAGGAGGGCCTTACCGTCCTCCGGTACCAGCAGGTAGTCCGGAGCGACGCAAGTCTGGCCGGCGTTGAAGAACTTGGCCCAGACGATGCGCCGGGCGGTGGTTTCCATGTCTATGTCCCTGTCGACTATGCACGGGCTTTTTCCACCCAGCTCCAGGAGCACGGGGGTGAGGTGTCTGGCGGCCGCCTCCATGACTATTTTGCCGACCTCGGGGCTGCCGGTGAAGCAGATGAAATCGAATCTCTGGCGGAGAACTTCCCGGGAACTCTCGCCTTCCCCATGCAGGGCGGTGCAGTATTCCGGCGGAAAAATGGAGCGGATGATGTCGGCTATGATCGCGGAAGTAGCCGGGGCGAAGCGGGAAGGCTTGAGAACGGCGCAGTTGCCGGCGGCCAAGGCGTGAACCAGAGGGTGGAGGCATGTGCCGAAGGGATAATTCCAGGGCGCGATGACCAGGCAGACCCCGTACGGTTCATAGATGACCTTGCTGGCCGCCGGGGCCAGGGCCAGGGGGGTGCACAGCCGTTTGGTCCTGGACCAGCGGGGCAGGTGCTTGATCGTGTAATCTATTTCCGACAGTACGGTGGCGATGTCGCTGGCATAGGCCTCCTGGGCGGGCTTGCGCAGGTCCTGATGCAGGGCGGCCAGGATTTCTTCTGTGCGTTCCCGTATCGCCGTGCGTAATTTTTTCAGGGCCTGAAGGCGAAAATCCAGAGGCCTGCTCTGGCCGGTGATAAAGTATTCTCTCTGGTTGTCGACAATTCTTTGCAGATCGGTCATTGGTCATCTCCCGTAGGCAGTAAATGAGAAGCAGAAAAATAATCCGTGCCCAGGCCGCCGGGCGCTCCCTGGCGAGGTTTTTCCGGCATAAAATCAGGGCGGCGGCCAGGGCCATTTTCTATCGGACGGTCCGGGGTGCGGCGCATGAGCACGTTCGCCCGGAAGGCCGGTTTGACTGTTGGCGTCCATGGTGTTTTTATTTTGTGCCGGGCTTTGGTTTTAGTTTCCATGTAATTAGTTAAATGAATAAACTATATTGGCAAAAAAAATTTAATTTACAGTTTAAGTTTGTCCAGCAACTCGACCAGGTTTTCAAATTCAAGGCCGTCAAGGCTTCGGCGTATGCGCTGGACAAACCCGATATTGGCGTTCCGGTAGACGCCGGCTATCTTGGCCCCTTTTTCGGTCAGGCCGATAAAATGGACCCGGCGGTCGTCCGGGGACTGTTCCTTGTATGCGCAGCCTTCCTTGATCATCCGCTTGACCATGGCGGTGATGGCCGGCTTGGTCAGGCCCAGGCGTTCGGCCAGTTCAGTGGAAGACAAGGTGCCGGTTTCCCCTATGACGTTGAGGTAATAGAAATACCTGATCGGCAGATCGCCTCCGTCGATATGCTGAAGGGCCTTGACCTTCTCCGCGGTAATGGCGTTCTCGATTTTTTCGAGCAGCACCATGAGTTTTTTTTCGAGGTGACACATGAGCGGCCTCAAGTTAGTTCATTAAATTAACTAATATCCCCGGAAAGCGTTTTTGTCAAGAGTCTATCCCGGCGAAATCGGGGGGCAGTTGCAAAAAGAACAACGCCGCCCAAGAAAACGGCATTCTGTTGTCAACCGTAGGTGGAGAGAAACGGGCTTGGGGATGTATGGTGAGACTGTTGACAAACCCCTTTGTTGTCTTTATCAAGCTGACCTGCACCCCAAAACGCTGTTTTTCCGGTTTCCCCTTTCTTCGGCGAACATGGATGTTCGCCCCCGGCGAAGGGCACGGATGCCCGTTCGACGGGTTAAAATAGGCCGGGGGTTCCAAGGGGACGCGGCCGCTTGGGCGTCCCCTTGGTCTGGCAGGCTTTCGCCTGCACCCGGCTCCGGAGGCTGACGCCTCCGGTATTATATTGCGGCTATACGCGGGGGCAGCGACCAGCGGGAGCGCTGGGGGCGGCCAGCCCCCAGAGTTGGTCCAGGCGACAGCCTGGGGCGAAGCACCCCGCCTGCATAGTTGCTTTCGGAGCCTTCTTCTCTTTCAACGGCCTTTGAGGGGACTTTGTCAACAAGCTGAAGGGAGGCCGTAGCCTCCCTTCAGTGCGGCCGACAGGTTCAGCTTCAACTTCACCGTACCGCTTTCCATTTCGACCGCTGGTGAATCAAGATCCCTGAACCGTGCGCTCAGGCCAGCATGGCCGGCAAGGGCGGGAGTATGGCTTCCAGAAGATTGGTGAAGGCCGGGTGGGTAATGCTCCCGGTCTCGTCCATCCGGTCCATCTGTCCGACTATCCGCCCTTCGTCGAGAACCACCAGGCGGTCGGCCATTCTCAACAGGACGCGGATATCGTGGGAGATAAAGAGGTAGGCCGTTCCCGTCTCCCGTTGCAGGTCTGTCAGCAGTTCCATAACCTTGGCCTGGATGAGCATGTCCAGGCTGCTGACCGCTTCGTCCAGAACTATCAGACTCGGCGACAGGGAGATGGCCCTGGCGATGCACACCCGCTGCAATTCTCCGCCGCTGAACTGGTGAGGCAGCTTATCCGCCGCCTCCGGACGCAGGCCGACCCTTTCCAACAGATGCACGACCTTCTCTCGCATGCTGGTTGGAGAAAGTTGTTCGAAATTCCTGATAGGCTCGGCGATGATCCTTCCGGCCGTCCAGCGCGGATTGACCGAGCCGAAGGAATTCTGAAAGACCACCTGGATGTTTTTGCGGTATTCCCGGTAGTCCTGCTCCGGCAGAGACTTGACCGGTCTGCCGTTGAAGAGGACTTCGCCGGAGTCGGGCCGTTCCAGTCCCAGGGCGATGCGTCCCAGGGTGCTTTTCCCGGAACCACTCCTGCCCAGCAACCCCAGGCAGCAGCCCGGCTCCAGGGAGAGGTCGACATCCTTCAGGACTTCAAAGCGTTCCCGCATCCCGAACAGGCCGCCACGGCGGTAGGATTTGCGTATCTGTTTCAACTCCAGCAGAGACATGTCGTTTCCTTTTTCAGCCTGCCACGGCCAAGGCCGGTATTTCGTGCTCCCTGGCGCCGTTGGCTTTCATAAACCGGTTCAGGGCGGGACCGTAGAGGCTCAGATGAGCCTGCATGAGGGCCTGGGTGTATGGATGGCGGTTTTGAGTGAAAATGTCGCCCACCGTTCCCGATTCGACGATCTCGCCATTCTGCATCACGGCCACCTTGTCGGCCAGCCGGGCGATGACGCTCAGATCATGGGTGACCAGCAGGATGGAGACGCCGTGCCTTTCCCTGACCCCGGCCAACAGGTCCAGTATCCTGGCCTGGGAAACCACATCCAGGTCCGTGGTCGGTTCGTCCGCAATGAGCAGCGAGACATTCATGGTCAGGGCCAGAGCCACCATCACCCGTTGCAGCATCCCGCCGCTCATCTGGAAGGGATACAGGTCAAGTATGTCCCGGGGCCGGTCGAAGCCCACTTCCACCAGGGCGGCGTCAAGCCTTTCTGCGGTCACTTCCCTTGGCTTGAAGCCGTGGGAGGCCAGAGTCTCCTTGAAATGGTGCCGTATCGTGAAAACGGAATCGAAACAGCTCATGGGATTCTGCAGAATCATGGCCGCTTTCCGGCCACGGAAAGCCCTCATCTCAGCCTCATCCAGGTCCCTGAGCGGGCGTCCGTCCAGGCATATATCTCCGGAGACCTGCCTGATTCCGTTGGGCAGCAGGCCCATGACGGCCAGACAGGAAAGAGACTTCCCGCAGCCGCTTTCACCTATCAGCCCCATGATCTCGTCCTGGTTCACCGAAAAGCTGACTTCCTTGACCAGAAGCCTTTCCGTCTTTCCGCTTCCCAGGGACAAGGACAGGTTTTCCACGGACAATCTAATCTTGGACATGGTCAGACCCCCTCGTTGCGGATGGTCGGATCCAGGCTGTCCCTCAACGCATCACTGGGAATATTGAAGGCCAGGACCGACAGGAAGATCATCAGGCCCGGATACATGAGCAGTTCCGGTTGAGTCCAGATGTACTGTCTTGCATCGTTGATCATCACTCCCCACTCCGGAGTCGGCGGCTGCACTCCAAGGCCAAGGAAAGAAAGCCCGGAGACGTGCAGCATCATGTGGCCTATGTCCAGGGTGGCCAGAATGACCAGTTGAGCCAGCACGGGCGGAGCTAGGTGCCGGATGATGATGCTCAGGGGCCGGGTGCCCGCCACTTTGGCGTACAGGATGTATTCCCTGTTTTTAAGACTCAGGACCAACCCGCGGATGATTCGGGCGTACCAGGCCCAGTGGGTCAGCACTATGGCCAGAATTACGTTGACCATGCCTGTGCCCAGCACTCCGATCAGGAACATGGCCAGGATGAAGGTAGGGAAGGTCAGAAAGACCTCGCAGATACGCATGAAAAGCGAATCCACCCAGCCCCCGGCGTACCCGGCCAGGCATCCGACCACCAGGCTGGAGAGCATGACCAGGTTGATTATGATGAAAACCGACCCCATGGAGGTGCGGGCTCCCCAGATAAGCCGGGACAGGATGTCCCGGCCCAGGTGGTCCGTACCCAGAAGGTTCTGCGAACTCGGCGGCGACAGCTTGCGGCTCAGGTCCACATCGTCCGGGTTGCAGGGGGCCAGCCAGGGCGCCAGCAGGGCCATGGCCAGAACCATGACTATGACCGGCAAGGCGAACCAGATCATTTTTCTTTTCAGAAGGGATTTGAATACGTTCATGACGCCGACCCTCCCTCGTAACGTATTCTCGGGTCCAGCCAAGCGTACATAATGTCCACGACCAGATTGCAGACCACAAAGATAACCGTCATTATCAGAATGAAACACTGCATCACCGGGAAATCCCGGTTATAGATGGCCGACATGGCGTAACGTCCCACACCCGGCCAGGCGAAGATTATCTCCACCACCACGGCCCCGCCCAGCATCTCGCCAATGTGCATGCCTACGGCCGTGACCACCGGAATCATGGAATTCTTCATGACGTGCCGCCCGATGACCCACTTTTCCAATACCCCCCGGATCCGTGCGTAAAGGACCGAGCGGGTGTTCATCTGTTCCAGCATGCTCGTCCTGATCAGGCGGGTGTTTATACACATGGACATAAGGGACAGGGTAATGGCCGGCATGATGACGTGTGCCGGGCCGCCCATGCCCAGGGCCGGCAGCCAGCCCAGCTTGACTGCAAAGACATAAACCAGCAGGAAACCCAGCCAGAAGGCTGGAGTGGATACCCCTGTGTAGGCCAGAACCCTGGTCAGTTGGTCCGGCCAGCGGTCTTTTTTCAAAGCCGAAATCATGCCCAGCGGCAGGCTCAGCCCCAGGTAGAGGAGAAGTGAGACCGCCCCCAGATACAGGGTATTGGGCAGGTAGAAAAGGAGTCTTTCCACCACCGGAGCGCCGGTGACGTAGGAAATGCCGAAATCCAGGTGCAAGGCCTTCCAGAGCCAGTCGAAATACTGCACCAGAAGCGGCCGGTTGAGCCCTAGCTGCTCCCGCACCGCTGCCAGCGCCTCGTCGGTCGGCGGAATCTGGGAAAGGCGAAGATAGGACATGGCCGGATCGTTTTCTCCCAGGCGGAGGATCAGGAAAACAATCACCGATACGGCCAGCAACAAGGGAATCAGAAGCAGAATTCTGCGTAAAATATATCTCAGCATGCTCTTCCCGCCATCTGGGCGGCCGGGAATTTTCCCGGCCGCCGGTTTCAGCCTATTGCTTGACCATGTCCTCGAAGGGGATTTCCGACTTGGTCTGTCCATAAACCACGTTGGACAGGTCGGCCCGGTGGACCACCAGCCCGGTTGTGTAGCTGATGGGCAGGTAGACGGCCTGTTCGTGGAGCGTGGTCAGAATTTTCCGGTACAGTTCCCGGCGTTCAGCCTCATCCACGGTGATGAGAACCCGGCTGATCATCCCGTCTATCTCGGCTTTCATCGGCAGGCCGGACTGAGCCTGGTAATCCGCGTGGGAAGGAGTCCTCATGGAGCTTGAATAGGAATGGGGATCATAAGGCGGCCCCCAGGTGTCGTTGAAAATAAGATCGAATTCACCGGCTTTTTGTCTCTTGTAGTAGCTGTCCTTTTCCTCGCCGAGCAGGTTGGCCTTTATTCCCACCTTGCCCAGATCGGCCTGCAGCACTTCGGCCACCGATTTCTGCACCGCGTCGTTGCCGACAAAGCACAGATCCACAGCCAGAATTTCTCCGTTGCGGGTCCGGAACTTCTCGCCGCCCGCCAGCTTCCAGCCTGCCTCGTCCAGAATTCTGCCCGCCTCGGCCTGGTCATAGGCGAATGGAAGCAGGTCGATGCCGCAATAAGGGATGTTTTTCGGATACAGGGTGTCCGCCTTGATTTCGGTGTCCAGGAAGACGCCCTTGATGATGGCCTCCTTGTTCACCGAATGCTCGATAGCCCGCCGGACTGCCAGTTCCCTGGTGAAGCCTCGGTTGCTGTTCATCGCCACCGTGCGGGTGGAGAGGGGCTGAGAGACCAGGGTCGTGTAACGTTTGTCGTTGCGGAAGCGGTTGAAGGTGTCCAGGCTGATCTGCCCGTCTCCGTAGATAAGATCGAGTTCACACGTCTCAAAAGCCACAGCCCGGGTATTCGGATCGGGAATAACCTTGACCACTATCTTCTCGATCTTCGGTTTGGGACCCCAGTATTTTTCGTTGCGGACAAACACGTCGTATTCGCCCAACTTGATATCCTTCAACACCCAGGGGCCTGTACCGATGGGGGCTTTCATCCCCTTGGCCGTATCGCCGTCAGCGGGAAAACCGGACGGGCTCAGATAGCGCAAAGGCCGCACCAGGGCCAGATCCTGCAACAAGGGATAATAAGGCTCCTTGAGCAACATCCTGACCGTGTGTTCGTCCACAACGACGGTCTCCTTGATCTGGTTGACCATCTCCAGCCAGGAATGACGCTGGGCGTTGGCCACGACCGTGTCGTTGTTCATCTTGACCGCCGCCGCGTTGAAGGGGGTGCCGTCCGAAAAGACCACACCCTTCCGCAGATGAAAGACATACTCCCGGCCATCCGGGGAAACATCCCAGCTTTCGGCCAGGCAAGGAATAATCTTGCCGCCCGGTCCGTACTTCACCAACGGCTCGTAAACCATGGCCTGTGCGAACATCTGGCTGGGGGAATACAGGTGGGGATTCAACGGACCGACATTGCTCGGCCATGAATAGACCAGGGTTCCGGGTTCAGCCCCTGCCATGCCCGGCAGCCAGGCCAGGCAGAAAAAAAGGCCCAGAACTGCTGCCGTCAACTTCAACAACCTGCTTGAACAACGCATTTTCAACCTCCGGCGAATTGTTGTCGAAGGAAAAGGATAAAAAAAAGCCACGTCGGCCTAGTCCCTTTTCCTGGGGTCTGTGACAGCCTTCGTGGCTTGATAAATTTTACGTATTATAACTGGTTATTGCAGATCACGGTCTTCTGGCCGTGAATGGGCCATTAACTAACACGCCTCCGTCCCTCCTGTCAAGTCTCCAGATCAGGCGGGCGCCGCCTCATTGATGAACTGTTCGAACCGGCCTCGTTGTTCCTTTGTACCCATGACAGCCAGAAAATCACCGGTTTCAATGATCTGATCCGGTGTTGGATTGGCGGTCAGGGAATCGTCTCTCATCAGAGCTACTACGGAGACTCCGGTCAGGGCGCGGATCTGGCAATACTGCAAGGTCTGTCCGTTCAGCGGACTGCCTTCCGGCAGGCGGACCCATTTTATTTCCAGGCGTCCGGCGGCAGATTTGAGCCGCGAAAGCAGCAGATAGTCGTGGTTGTTTTCGAACAGCGGCGTGTAGAGGTCTGTTCTGACGGTATCGAGGTAGTTCTGTATTTCCTGAGCCGGGATGTCCAGATGGAGAAGGGCCTGTCTGGTCATCTCCAGTCCGGCTTCCAGTTCCGGCAGAACGGCCTCGAAGACTTTGAGTTCCCGCAAGGCCTCCAGTTGTTCCTGTCCGGCGGCGCGGGCGATGACAGGCAGTTGCGGGTTGCCTCGCCTGGCCGCGTCTATGACTCCCTTGGCGTCGACAATTGAGGGAATAGTGATGATAAGCAGGCGGGCCTTACTCAGCCCGGCGGCGGCGAGAACGTGTTCGTTGGCGGCATCGCCGTAGATGACGGGGTATCCGGAAAGGCTGGCCTGTTCGAAGCTGCGGTGGTCGAGTTCGATCAGTACGAAAGGCAGTTGAAGCCTGATGAGAACACCGGCTATGTGGCGGGCCACACGCCCTCCTCCGGCTATGACCAGGTGGTCCGAAAGGCCGGAGTGCGGAATGTTGACCGTCCGCAGAGGTTCCTTTTTCAACCAGCGCTTTCGGAGTCTGTACAGGGGTGTGGTGAGCTTGGCCAGAACCGGTGTGGCCAGCATGGTGACAATGGCTGTGGTGAGCAGGTAAGAATAAATATCCTGGCCGATTGAGCCGCTATCCAGGCCCAACCTGGCCAGAACAAAGGAAAATTCACCTATCTGGAACATGGTCAGCCCCATGGCCAGAGGTATGACGTTGGCATACCTGAAGACCTTGGCCAGCGTGGCGAAGAGAATGGCTTTCCCCAGTCCGACCATGGCGGCCAGAGCCAGGACAAAGCCTATGTGGTCCACAAAAAAGCGGGGGTCGAGGAGCATGCCTACCGAAACGAAGAAGAGCAGGCCGAAAATGTCGCGCAGAGGCACGATGTCGCCGAGAGCCTGGTGGCCGTAATCGGATTCGCTGAGGACCAGTCCGGCCATGAAAGCTCCAAAGGCAAAGGACAGCCCGAAGAGGTGCGTGGCGTACCCGACGCCCAACCCGATGGCTGTGATGGAGAGGAGGAAGAGTTCGCGTGAATTACCCTCGGCGACTTTTTTCAGCAGATGAGGGAGCAGGCGGTTGCCGACCAGAAGCATGACGGTGATGAATAAGGCGGCCTTGGCCAGGGCTATGGCCAGATACGAGTAGCCGAAGCCGGGCTGCCCGAGTTGAGGCAGGACGATTATCATGGGGACCACGGCCAGGTCCTGCACTATGAGCATGCCGATCATGACCCGGCTGGAAAGGGTGCCCAGCAGCCCCTGGTTCATGAGGGTCTTGAGAATAACCATGGTGCTGGACAGCGAAACGGCGGCTCCGAACCAGAGTGACGGGACCGCGCCCCAGCCGGAGTATCTGCCGATGAGATAGCCGAAGGCCATGGTCAGGATTATCTGGATGGGCGTGCCGATGAGGGCGATATGGCGGACCGGTTTGAGTTCCTTGAGCGAGAATTCCAGGCCCAGGGCGAAGAGGAGGAGGGCCACGCCGATTTCGGCCAGGAGCTCGATCTGGTGGACGTCGGACACTGTGGCCCCGCCGGTGTAAGGCCCTACTGCTATGCCCGCCAGGATGTACCCCAGTATGAGCGGCTGCTTAAGCTTGCGGGCGACGATGGCCCCGATCAGTCCGGCCACGACAATCAGTATTATGTCGGAGGCTATGCCCATGGGTCTTCACCTTAACGGTTTTTGAATCCTGGAGTAACAAAGCATAGTTTATGGAAAATTATGGACGGGGACAATGGGTAAAGCGCATCGGGCCCGGAAAGATTTCCGGGCCCGGCTTTATTCTGTCTGTTTGTGTTTTTTCTCAGGCCGCGCCGTTTTCGGCCAGCTTCTTTTTAAAATAGTTGAGGATGCCGCCGGCCAGGAGATGCTGACGCTGACGGTCCGAAACCTGGAGCAGGGTCAGAATTTTCCTGCCGTTGATCTCCACGGGAATTTCTTCGGCTCCTTCCGCGATGAGTCTCTTCAGGTCCCTGAAGACGATCAGGTCGTCCTGTTTGAGGCTGTCGTAGTCGGCCGGATCTTTGAATGTAAGGGGCAGAATGCCGAAGTTGCAGAGGTTGGCCTTATGGATACGGGCGAAACTCTTGACGATTTTGGCTCTGACTCCAAGGTATCTGGGGGCCAGGGCTGCGTGTTCCCGGCTGGAACCCTGCCCGTAGTTGTCGCCGCCGATGACGGTCACGGCGCTCTGGCCCCGGCACTGGGAGGCGAAGCCCGGAGCAATCTGCTCGAAGACGCATTCGCTGATGGCTGCGATGTTGGAACGGAGCGGGAGGACCTTGCTGCCCGCGGGCATAATGCCGTCCGTCGAGATATTGTCGCCCACTTTGAGGACGATGCGGGTGGCCAGGGAATCGGGAAGTTCATCCAGCTCGGGGAACGGTTTGATATTGGGTCCGCGGATTATTTCCGTCTTCTTCAATTCGGGCGACGGAAATAGGATGCTCGATTCGTGGACAATATATCTGACCGGCTCGGCTACGTGAGGATATTCCTGCCCCAGGTCGCGGGGGTCGGTGATTTTTCCGGTCAGGGCCGCGGCTGCGGCTGTTTCGGGTGAACAGAGGAAGACCTGGTCGTCCTTGGTCCCGGAGCGGTCGGGGAAGTTGCGGGTGAAGGTGCGCAGGCTGATCTGGTCGGTGGCCGGGGCTTGTCCTATGCCGATGCAGCCGTGGCAGCCGGGCTCGTTGATGCGGGCTCCGGCGGCCAGCAGGTCGGAAATGGCGCGGGCGTTGGAAACGTTGAGCATAACCTGGCGGCTGCCGGGATTGATATGGAAGGACACTGCCGGGTGGGCCTGGCGGCGCTTGACAATGGCGGCGGCGGCCATGAGGTCGCGGTATGATGAATTGGCGCAGGAGCCGATGATGACCTGCCCCACGGGCAGACCGGCCTTCTCCCTGACCGGCACGACGTTGCCGGGGGAGGACGGGCAGGCTATAAGCGGTTCCAGGGACGAGAGGTCTATTTCGTCGTATTCGTCGTATTCGGCCCCTTCATCGGCGGCCAGTTCGGTCCAGACATGTCCCCGGCCCTGAGCTTCCAGGAAGGACAGAGTGTTTTTGTCGGAGGGAAAGACCGTGCTGGTCGCGCCCAGTTCCGTGCCGAGGTTGGCGATGGTTTCCCTGTCCGTGGCGGTCAGGTTGGCCAGTCCGGGGCCGTAGTACTCCACAACCTTGCCCACGCATTCCTTGACTCCGTAACGCCGGAGCATTTCCAGAATGACATCCCGGGCGCTGACCCAGGGAGGCATCTGACCGGTCAGTTTGACTCCGAGGACCTTGGGGCAGGGGAGGTAGTAAGGGAAGCCTGCCGCGGCCAGGGCCACGTCCATGCCCCCCGCGCCGAAGCCCATGGTGGAGACTCCGGCCGATGAAGGAGTGTGGCTGTCCGAGCCGACCAGGGTTTTTCCCGGTATGCCGAAGCGTTCCAGGTAGAGCTGGTGGCAGATGCCGTTGCCTGGCGGGCTGTAATGGAAGCCGAAATGGGCGCAGGCGCTGCGGAGGAACCGGTGGTCGTCCGCGTTCTTGTTATCCGTCTGGATGAGGTTGTGATCGACGAACTGGACGGCCAGTTCGGCGCGGACCGAATCTATGCCCAGGGCTTCGAATTCGAGCATGGCCATGGTGCCGGTGGCGTCCTGCAGCAGGACATGGTCGATCTTTATGGCAATTTCCTCTCCGGGCTTCAGCTCTCCGGAGACAAGGTGTTTTTTCAGTATCTTGTGCGTCAGGTTATCAGGCATTTGAATCTCCAGGCCGCCCTGGTTCAGGGGCGGGTTGGTTGATATCGGCCGCACAGGCCCGCCGTCCTGTCGTCGGGTCCATTTCCGGAAGCGGGACGGTTTTGCTGCGGCACAGGGTCCGGACAAAAAGGGACCGGATGTTTATACCCCAGTCAAGGACAAATTGTCGCCGGAATTATACATGAAGAAGGCGGAAAGGCCAAACACCGCAATAAAAGGCTGAAATAATGGCGACCGGATGAAGGTCAGCCGGCTGCGGGGACGGCGTAACTTTCATCTATGAACTGGCGGATGAAGCGGGCCAACTCTATGGTGATGAGGGAACACAGGTTGCCGTCCATGCAGGTCTGGACATCTTCCCGGCCGAGTTTGAACTGGGCCTGCCGGGTGTCCTTGGTCAGGGTGACCACGTAATTCTCGCCGCCGATGAGTTGGTCTTTCCTGACAGACAGGTCGAGACCGAATTTTCTGATGTCCGGATAGAGTTCGACGATTTTCCGGGCGACCGTTTTCTGTTCAAACATGTATTCCCTCCACGGATGAATGGGCGCGGATGCGGAAAGACGACCTTTCCCGTTGCCGCATCGGCAGCAGGGCAGACCATCCGTTCCGCTAAGCTGATAAATAATTAATACAGGTTCGCGGGGGAGATGACAAGGCCGTCGGCCCGTTCCTGTGAACGGAACGGGCCGGAAACCTTACTTTACATACAGGTCTTTGAAGACGTTCATGATGAGTTCAACCGTCTCCTGACGCACATGGCGGCCGTCGGCCAGATAGTGGGCTCCGGGATCGTTGCGGACAATCTCGTAGCTGGGCATGTAGTGAACGTTGTCCATGGTATTGATGATCTCCAGCACAGCCGCGTGCAGGGTCGATTTGGAGAATTGGGTGGCGATGTACGGCCCCAGATGGTCGCGGAAGGTTATGTGCAGAGGGATGGGCGAGACGGAAAGCAGGACTTTCAGTCCGGGATTGTGGCTGGTCAGGGTCTCTATGGACCAGCGCAGGGATTCCACCACTTCGCTGAAGGACAGATCGTGAAACTCGTGGCGCCGTTCGTCATAAAGGTGCGGATAAGGAATCTGAAAATAGGCATTGTGATCGGCCTTGTTCCGCCAAAGCTCGGTCAGACCCAAGGTAAAGACGGCCAGTCCGGCCTTTTCGAAAATGGAACGGCTGGTCTGCCTGTATTCAGCCAGGCGGGCGGAGGCCTCCTCTTCACTGGCGCCCAGGGGGTATGGTCCGGTGTGGCTGTCGTCCTTACGGTAAGGGTCGCAGTACTGGCCTTTCATGATCCAGTATGGATCCACCGGATTCCAGGTCTCCGGTTCAAAAGCCTGCTGAACGAACTGGCGCAGGTTCTGGGGGTTGTAGATGACTCCCCACGGGTGAGGCAGGCAGTTGTAGCCATGGCCCTGGAGCCACTCGCTGAGGTGCTGGGCGAAGCAACTGCCGATGGCGATGATGGGCGTCTCCCTGGTGATGAACTTTTCGGCGGCGAATCCTGCAAGCATGCTTTCCAAGGGATAAGGGCAGGCTTGGGCGTAAGTATTTCTGTAGGCCCTGGCCATGAGAGGTTCCGGCACTGTGCGTCGCAAGAGCCGGTAAAGCGGACTCTTCCTGTCGGCTTCAGTCAGTCCTCATCCAGTTTTTCGGACTGCGGTTCAGCCTCCGCCGGGGCCGGTTTCTTTTCGGCCTGGGCCTGTTCAATCTTCCGGGCCATGGCCTTCAGAGGGGCATAAGCCGGATTCCGGTTCAAGGCACTCTGGCAGATTTCCGCGGCTTGATCGACTTCGCCTAGGTTGAGGTGTATGGTCGTAAGTTTGGTCACGGCCTGAACATGGCCGGGACGGTGTTCGAGGAACTCCTGGAAAACCGGCTTCAGTTCAGCCCATTTGCCCAGGTTGGCTCCGGTGAAATACAGCGGGTCAAGGTTTTTTTCGTCGTCCTTGGCATTGGCGAACGCCTTTAAATAGCAGGTAAACGCCAGATCGAGCCTCTTGCGCCTTTCGCAGAGCTTACCCAGCAGGCGATGCGTTTCCGGGTCTCGCCCGTCTCTCATGCCGGCGTTGCCCAGAGCTGTCTCGGCCTGGTCGAGCTGGTTGGTGGCCAGGAAGAGCTTGGCGAACCCCAGGAATGGCCGGTGGCTGTTGGCCCTGAGTCTAGATGCCCGCCTGAACATGCGGGCGGCTTCGGCCTGGTCGCCTAGTTCCAGATGGGATTCTCCCAGACCTATCAAGGCGGTGAACCCGTTGAGTTCCCGTGGAAAATCGATGGGAAACACCGAGCTGTCCAGGTCGTTTTCGGTCATACCCAGGGTCTGAAAGCCTTCCTGATAAGCCTGGACGGCTTCCTTATGACGTCCCTGGGCCTGAAGTATTTCGCCGAGGCGGATCAGGTTGTCCGGACGGTAACCCGCCCTGGCCAGGGCCTGGCATTCCTTTTCGGCCTCCCCGTATTGCTTCAGGGCCAGGCAGATGCGGGTATAAAAGTCGAAACTGAAGGCCCTGGTCGGCGTGCCGTTATTGAATTTTCTGGCCTGGCGCATGGACTGAAGGGCCTCGGAGTATTTGCCCTTGCTGAACTGGCGCCTGGCTTCGGCCATGACCAGATCGAACTGGAAGCCTTCGGGCAGAACCTGGGGCAGCTTGTTGAGGTTGACGGCCTGGTCGGCATAGCCGGGGTCGCTTTTCCTCAGAAAGAGTTCACGGTTGATGAGGAATTCGAAATTTGATTCGGCTTCCTCGGTTACGTCCCACTTGACACCTTCGCTCTGCCGGACTCGTTTCAGAAAGTCCAGCCCGGCCATGACCCGTTTCTGGACAGCCTTGGGTTGCAGCTTCATGGTGGCCAGAAGCAGGTAATCGGCGTCAGATTGCCCGGCGGCCAGCCTGAAGGCGAATATGTCCTCGATCTTCTGTTTCGAGTTGATGATGCGTATATTGCTGAGTTCGGTCAGTTCTCCAAGCGCTTTCCGGCAACGGGCCGGTGATAGTCCCGTGCCGTTATTGACCAGAATGATGCGGATGGGATGGCATATTTCGTCTATGAGGTCGCACAGCTTGTTTTTCAGTTCATCATCCCACTGTTCGACCGGGAAAATCACATCCACCCTGTCGACCCTGGTCCACGGCTCGGGCGGAAAATCCGCCTTGATGATGCGGGAATTCTGTTTGAACTTTCTCTTGTCCTTGCGCTGGACGATGGAGATGCGGTCGGACTTGAAGAGAGGCATGTAGTATTCGCCCGTGGGAATCTGAACATGGACAAAGTCGTAGAGGAAGACCAACTTGCGGGTGATGTTCCAGTCGATGAGGGAGGTGACCTTTTCGTTGTAGCCGCCGACGCGCAGCGCTGCGTCCTTGCGGTGCATCAGGCTGACATGCAATGTGTGATTGAAATAGAACATGAAGGGGCGGCAGAAATCCCTGGAGACGGACATGCGTTTGTCCAGGATGTAGCGGCGGCCTGTGGCTTCATCCTTGATGAAGGAAACAGCGTACAGGTCGGAGTAGGCCGCCCCGGCCTCGGGGTTTTCGTCCAGGGCCTTGGTCAGGACTCCGAGATGGTTGGGATACCACATGTCGTCGTCGTCGATGTAGGCGATATAGCGGCCGCGGGCTTCCTTGAGGCCGATGTTGCAGCAGACGGACTTGCCCCGGTTCTTCTCCTGGGGCAGGTAGCGTATGCGGGGGTCGGCAAATCCGGCCACTAATTGGCTGACGTCCGGTCCGCCGTCGTTGATGACCAGCAGCTCCCATTCCTGGAAATCCTGAAGAGTGACGCTGCGGATGGCGTCGCCCAGGTAATGGGGCCGCTGATAGGTGCAGAGTATCACGGTGACTATGGGGTTGGTCGCCGACATCTTTCTTTCCTCCAACAAATAAAACCTCATGCTGGCTTGGACGGGCTAGGCTTCTGCCGCTCCGCCAGGCCCATGCCTATGCCAGGCTGGATAGGGCTTCTCTCATTTCGCACTCTTCCGGATGCCTCGTCAGATAATCCGAATAAACATTCCGGGCCTCTCCGGAAAGGCGCAGGGCCTGAAGAACCTGCCCGAGATTCAGAACAGCTTCGCGGTCGTCCGGAGATATCTCCAGAACTCTGGCCAGGCGCTCCCTGGCCTCATCCAGACGGCCCATGTTCCAGGATATGCAGGCCATGTTGTTCAGAGCCGTGGCGTGATCCGGTTGTTGAGCCAATATGCGCAGAAACAAATCTTCTGCTTCGGCCAGCCGGCCTTCGCGGAAACGGGTTTCGCCTTGGGCCAGCAAGTCTTCCGGGGTCTCCTCTGAACCAATATCGGGTGTGTTGGCGTCGCTGGCGTCCCTGAGGGCCGTTATCTTTTCCGGCTCTGCCGCCGCTGGTCTATCCAATCTGGCCAGCAGGTCCCGGGCTCCCTGGTGCTTCGGTTGGGCGGCCAGTTCGGCTTGGGCTGCGGCCTTGGCTTCTTCGTTGCGGTTCAGGCCGGAGAGGGCCAGCGCCCTTCCGAAATGGAGGCCGCTGGAGTGGCCGGGTTCGGCCAGGGCCCTGTCCAGGCTATCCAGGGCTGAGTCATATTTCTTCGTTTCCAGCAGTGCGGCCGCTTCCTGAGCCAGGGCCAGCTTGAGGGAATCCTCAAAACCGCTTTCTTCGGTTTCGTCCGCCCGGGGCTTGGCTTCATTCATAATGCATTTAAGGGCGTCTCGGGCCAGGACCGGGTCTGTTTCGATGAACGGGGACGGCTCCTGAAGCTCCTCGCGTGACCAGTTACTGTTGATGGAGGCCAGCAATTCTTCCGCTGTTTCCGCGTATGCGAAAATGCCCCGCCCGATGTAGTCGCTGTAGGTCCGGCGGCCCTCGTCGTCAAGCAGAGTGGTGGGAACGCCGAAGGGCAACGCTTCGTATGCCACCGAAGAATAACGGGTCACGTGGTGATTCACCTGGCCGAGCAAGGCATAGAGGCGGTGCCTGGTGGATTTCTCTATTTCGAAATTATGCAGGCCCCGGCTGTGCAGCCAGTTCCGTATCTGATCCTGAGGCGTCCGGTGCTGGGGCGAGAGCCTGATGAGCCAGAGCCAGTCCCGGGGAGACTGCTGCATGGCCTGAAGCAGGTGCTCCGGCAAGGGTTCGGGGAGATTTTGCAGGGTCACCAGGATGCTTTTGGAATGCCGGGCGATTTCACTCCCGAACTCGGTTTCCTCCCTCGTCAGGCTGCAACCGGAGCCGCTGACCCAGCCGCCCAGCCAGAGGTTTCCGCCGACAATGGAGCGTTGGCGGGTGTTGCCTGGCGGGTGCCAGCGCTCAATGTTCTCCTTTGACTGCTTGCCCCAGTTCCAGAAGATCGAAGGGACCAGTTCATAACCCTCTGGCGGGATGGCTGTCCAGTGGGAATACATGCCGTGGAACGGCCCCTGTTGGCCGTGCTGTATATCCACGGTCAGTACGCCCAGCTCGCGGCAGGCCCAGATGAGGGACATGGTGATAAGGTTGTAATACCAGGGAAAGGCGACGGCCCTCGGTTCGAGGTCGGAGATTATTTCCCGGAAAAAAAGGCGGTATTGTCCGGCTAGGTCGGCTTGTTCCACGAAAAGCGGCTCGTCGAAACGGACACCGGGGACGAGATGGGCGGCGGCCAGAGTGAAATCGGCGAAATTCCCGATCCCTCCCAGAAGAGATGCCGCGTTCTTTTCCTGGGCCACAAATTTCCTGGGCGGTTCAACAAAAACAGTCGGTTCGAATCTGGGCACCGTGGTTTTGCTCTGCGGGGAAGCCAGTTCGAGCTTCATGGATTTATAATCCGGCCTCGATAGGCGCATCATGGGATCGATGTGCCGGTCGTAGTATTTGCCTTCAACCATGTCGGCGTGGTAATTGGGCAGCGAATACAGAATCATATCAACGCCGCGGTACCGCCTGAGAGCGCCGGTGTTCTTTTTGTCTCTGCCCAGACGCACCAAAGGCCAGACCTGGTTTGGCCGGAAAGTGTAAGCGGTCTTGGGCTGGAGCAGTTGCCACATAAGCGAGAGCCTGATGAGCGGCCAGACTTTGAGCCCTTTGTAGAGCAGCGTATTGACAGGAAAAGCCTGCTCGATCTCGGCGATTTTTTCGGCGGCGAACTGGTTGTTCATTATTATCCTCTTTTCAGTTTAGGCCCGTAAGGCCCAACGCCCTTTCAACGGCGGCAATGGCCGCCAGGCAGGGATCTTGTCCGCCCAGGGAACCGGAGGCCAGGAAATAGGCGTCCCTGGCTTCCGGAGAAAGCAGTTCGGCCAGTGCTCCCCTTAGGCCTGCGGGGTCATCGGCTACCCGGCCCAATCCCTGCTTGACGGTGGGAAAGCAGTCCATGGCGCAGGCTTCCCGGATAAAGGCCCGTATCTCGTGGTTGGTGTTCAGATAAAGAACAGTGCCGAGCGGTTCCGGGCTGTAGCGGCTCAGATAGGCGTGGTCCAACCCGCACAGTGAAAACGGCGTGACGACCACATCGCAGGCGGCCAGCCAGGCTTCCGGGCGGCCCCGGTCCGTGGCGTCGCGGACATCAAGGCCAAGACCAGCCGCCATGGCCATGTGCTCTTTCCGGTTTTGAGCCGCTTTCGGGTGCTCCCTCAGAACCAAAACCGGGGAAGGTTCGAAATCGGTCAGGGCTTTCAGAAGGTCGCCGAAGGCATCTTCGTGACCAGGCACTGACGGCGGCTGCCCGAAAAAACCTATCAGCGGCCTGGAGAGGTCCACCGACAACTCCAGCCTGGCCGCGTTCCTCATGGCCGGTATGTCCAGTTCCGCGTACCGGGCATGCTTGGGCGAGCCTATGGCTTCGGCCTTGACTCCCCATCTGTTGGCGGTGAGATCAACGGCATATTCATCCATGACCAGATACAACCCCGCCGGGGTTCCGAGTCCGAGATTGACATCACCCCAGAAATCCTGAATGGCCAGCGTCGGAGTTCCAGCCACGGCCAGCAGGGCCTCATCTAGTCCCACTCCCAGAGATGAGAGCGAGACAACAACAGCATCCGGCCGGTGTTTAGCCATGATTGAGCGTGCGGCGTCCAGCAGCGCCCTGGTGTTGTCTCCAGGGCCGAGAAAGTCCTGCCCCCCGGAAAAGGTGAAGACATCCGGCACTTCCCCCGACTGACTCAACATATCCAACGCCGGTCCGCTGGCGGCGACCGATACGCTGAAACGTCCGGTCTGCCGGAAGGCGGCGGCCAGCGCGGCTATATGCCCGGCTCCACCTGGGTCACGGGCTGAAAACAGTATGCGGGGATGCTCGCTCACAACACCCCCTCCAACCGCCGGGCCTGCCTTTCCAGGCGGACGAATTTGTCGTATTCCTCAACCGGAGTAACTACTCCGCCGGAAATATGCAGGTCTGCAATAACGGCCATGGCGGTCCAGGCGGCCTGGCGCATCATACCGGCCAGCGGCGGCAGGGGTTGCCCGTATTGACGGGAAATAATCCCGATGCTCCGCTCTATATCTCCGGCTGTTTGCCCACCAGTCAGACAGAAACGCTGTATCAGGTAGGCCAGGTCCCAGGTTGGAGGAGCGAAAATATGCACGGACTCTTCGAAGTCCAGCAGGACGGCCTGGCCGCTGTCGCGAAGAAAAAGGACGTTGCCCGGATGTATTTCGCCGTGCAGCACCTGGGCATCCGGCAACAGATGGAGTTCGGGGTTGAATAGTGCCGTCATTTCTTGCAGCCATTCACGATGTCGGGAGGCCCATGAGGCGGCTGTACCCAGAGCGCCGAACCTGTCCATCCGGATCATTTCGGTCAAGGCGTCACGGGCCTGAACCAGTTTCCGGTTGCGTCCGACAGCGTTTGCCCTGATGACTGCGCTTTCCGGGAAATCGGACAGGCTGTCATGGCAGACTCGCAGAGCTGCGGCCACTGAGGCCAGATCTTCCTCCGAATGGTTGAAATGCCTGCCGTCTATGAGCGGCCTGAGGTCGAGACGGTAAGTCCGTCCGTTGAGCGAAAATATTTTTCCAGCCGCAAGCAGGGGATTTACCTGTGCTCCTTGGGCGGCAAGATGGGCCAGAATGGCGTTTTCGAGCCGGGGCATGCCCTCTCTGGTGCTGATGCGCACGAAATATTCCCCAAGGGCGCAGCCGAGCCGGTACCTTCCCACCACACCGTCAGGCGGGGTGAGGGCTTTCAGGCAGGCATCTTCCGTTTTCAGTCCCGGCAATTCCTGCCGGAGGGCTTCAAGCACAGCCTGGCCGTCGTCCGGGGACGGGTTGAAACAGAAGTTCAATTCCCCGGGCCGGTCGCCTCCCGGCCAGCCGAATTCAGCGGTCAAATGCGACATCGGTCCACACGACAGGTTCATCCACCGCCATGTCCCGCGAGGCTTTCCGTCCGGCCACTAAATCCCAATAGGTTACGGATACGCCGTTGGGCGGAAAGGCGGCTTTAAGGTTGTTTTCGGAGAAGACCTCCCCTTTGGCAATGGGTCTGCGGGCGGCCAGTGCCTTGCGGGTGCTCAGGTCCCTTGGTTCTCGGGGCCGGGGAACCTGGTCGCCCATGGCCTGGGAGCAGGCGTTGACTTTCCGGATGACTGCGGCCAGTTCGTCCAGGCGGCAGGCCGAGATAAGATCCTGCTCGTTACGGTCCGGGTCGTCGACAACACCTTTTTCCAGCAGATTGGCGCCTGCACCCACAGCGGCATACAGGATTTCGTCGCCCCGGTAATGGCAGGCCAGCCCGACCGGCAGGCCGAGCGTCTGCTTGTAGGCCGAGATGACTCTGAGGTTGTGAAACTCGGGCGGAGCCGGGTTGGCTGCCGGGTGATGATTGATTATGACGCCCCCGTCGCCGGCCTCGCGGGCCAGCCGGACGGCTCTGGCCGTTTCTTCCAGGTAGACGCCTCCGGCGTCGATAATCAGCGGCAACCCTGTCCGGGCGGCATGCCGGATCAGGGGCACGTTGTCGATGTTGTCCCGGGCGATCTTAATGGCGGCGGCCCCGTTTTCAGCCAGAAAATCTATGCCTTCCAGGTCGTAGACCGTGGCCAGGAAAGGCAGCCCCAGCCCGGACGTGAAAGCGAAAATTTCGCGGTACGCCGACAGGGGCAGGGTTTTGCGCTCTATCAGAGCCCGGTAGTCTTCCACACTGGCCCCGCCAGCATGGCGGTACCGATGGGTGAGGCCGGTGCCGGGCAGACAGACTCCGGGATCGTGGAGGACCTCGGTCTTGATTACCGGAGCTCCGGCTTCATGGGCCGCCTTGATGTAAGAGCAGGCCAGTTCGACATCACGGTTGAAAAATGTGCCCATTTCGGCCACAAAGAGGACGGGATGTTCGTCTCCGACCATGTGCCCGCCGATGTTGACTGATTCGTACCCCGCGATGCTCATAATGTTGTCCCTGATATATTCCGGCTTCCCGGATTGCTTCCGGTCCCGGCCCGCCTTCCTGCGTAATCCTCTGTGAATGCCCTGCTTGTTTCCGGACATAATCCCTCGGAGTCACACTCGAGGATGCCTGTGCGTGTTTCCCTCAAGGGAATGAAGCCAGGGTCAGACGGCATATTGCCCGGTCCGGTAACCGTCAATGTTTTTCTCCATCCAGGCGATGGTCTTCCGCAGTCCTTCGCGCAGTGTGTGTTCAGGTTCCCAGCCCAGCAGTTCCCTGGCTTTGGCGTTGGCCGCGCAGAGCCTTTCCACTTCGCTGGCCGGAGGCCTGAACCGTTCCTCTTCCTGCCTGACGTCGGCTTTTCGACCGGTCAGTTCCATTATCAGCCGGCAGAGGTCGCCGATGGTGATTTCCCGTCCCGAGCCGATATTGACGACCTGGCCTACGGCCGCGTCCGAGACGGCGGCTCTGACAAAGGCGTCCACAGTATCGGCTACGTAGTTGAAATCTCTGGTGGGACTTAGATTGCCCAGTTTGATTTCTTTCCCGGCCAGGGCCTGGTTGATGACCGTGGGGATGACTGCCCGGCTGGATTGCCGGGGGCCGTAGGTGTTGAACGGCCTGACCGTGACGACCGGCAGGCCGAAGGAAAGATGAAATGATTCCGCAAGCTTGTCCGCGCCGATCTTAGTGGCCGAATAAGGGGACTGGCCTTGCAGCGGGTGTTTTTCATCAATAGGCACGTAACGGGCGGTGCCGTAGACTTCGCTGGTGGAAGTGTGCACGACGCGGGCCGTCCCCAGTTCGCGGGCGGCTTGGAGAACGTTGAGCGTTCCCTTGATATTGGTGTCCACGTAAGAGTCCGGGGCCACGTACGAATAGGGTATACCTATGAGGGCGGCCAGATGCATGATGATCTCCGCGCCCTCAGCCGCCTGACGGACGCAGTGGTAGTCGCGCACGTCGCCGTTGAAGACCTTGACCTCGGCTATTATCTCCTCCGGCACGGCATCCAGCCAGCCCCGGCGGCCAAAGGAATTGTAATAAACAAAAGCCGTGACCCGTGCGCCTTCTGCAACCAGGCGCTCGGTCAGGTGGCTGCCTATGAAGCCGCAACTCCCGGTGACCAGAACATTTTTTCCCCGAATTCCGCTCATCACATGTTGCTCGCTTTGGCGGTCTCTGCTTCGTTGACCGGCTTGAGCAGACCGTTGAGCCTGTCGTATTCCTCGGGCAGGCCCACGTCCGTCCAGTCTCCCTTGATGAGATACGAGGCCACGTTCCTGGACTGATCGACCAGGTTGGTGATGAGGTCGGTCATGTTGAAGAACGTCTCGCGGGGAATGTCCCCGAGAACCCGGCGGTTGAGCAGGTAAATACCGGCGTTGACGTAGTTGGTGATATTTGGCTTTTCGGACAGGCTGACCACCCGGTTCATGTCCATTTCCACCACGCCGTAAGGAACCTGAAGGTTGAATCTTTTGACCGCCATGGTCAGATCGTGTTCATGGTCGAGGTGAAACTGGTACATGGCGTGGAAGTCCAGGTCGGTCATGACATCGGAGTTGAGGACGAATATGTCCTGCCAGCCGTTGGTGCGGATGAGGCTGAGGGCTCCGGCTGTGCCCAGGCGTTTCTTTTCCCGCAGGTATTCTATTCTGACCCGGAAGTCCGATCCGTCACCGAGGAACTCTTCTATCATTTCGGCCTTGTAATTGACCGATACGAAAAATTCGTTGATGCCGTAACCTCGCAGGCTTTCGATAACGTGCTGGATCATGGGCTTGCCGCCTACGGGCAGGAGAGGTTTGGGAACATTGGCGGTGAGAGGCCGCAGCCTGGTGCCGAGACCTCCGGCCATGATGACCGCCGGGCAGGTGATTATTTTCGCGCCCCGGAGCTCCTTTTCATAGAGGATGCCTTCCAGGCGCCCGCTTCGGTCCAGAGAGGGAACATAGCGGATTCCTTTCTCTTGCATGAAACGGTAGAGTTCACCGGGAGTGGTCTCTTCGGTAATAACGACAGGCGTGGGGTTCATGACCAGGGTGACCGGGTCGTCGAGAGTGATGCCTTTGAGCACGGCTTTCCTTATGTCGCCGTCGGTCATGACGCCGAGCAAACGCTCCTGGCCGTCAGCGATCAGAATAATGCCCCGGCCTACCCGTTCCATTTGTTTGAGGGCTTCCCCAAAGGTGCAGCCCGGCGAGGCCTTAACTTCGTGGTGATCTCTCAGCAGCTTTTTCATAGGCTCGTCTCTCATATATCCCCCGTCTGCCTGACTGTGCTCAAGATGGTCTCATGAGACCAGATGTCTGAGTTTCCAGGCGCCGTTTTCCTTGGTCCAGAGGTGAGGGGAACGGTTTCTGTCGCAATGCCGGTGGAATTCCTCAGGTTCCATTTCCAGGTAATCCATGATCTCCTGGAAATATTTCTGGGGAAATTCACCGTCGAAGCGGCGGACCAGGGCCACGCCTTCCTCGCGGGTCAGGTGCTTGTTGCGGATTTCCTGGGCGGCGTCATAGGTGGCCCGGCCAAGACCGAATTTGATGTAGGTTGTGTAATAGTGAAGGCCGTCCAGTTTGTCGTCCAGGCTGTTGTACTTGCTGTAAGTGCCTTCGGTGCGGACGGGATTAGCTTCAAAGCCCATGTGTTCGGCCGCATAGTAGTAGGCTTCCTGGGGAGTCCATTTGACGTAGTAGCCCAGATAGTGGACTTCAACGTGCTGTTTTTCCACCAGGCGGTAGTCGGCCGGGAGATAGGGGGCCAGATCAGCCAGCGGCAGGTTGTATTTTTCCATCAGTTCCGGTACGGAGACTCCGGCCAGATACACTTCGTCAAGGTTGTTGACGGCGAAATAAGACCTGTCCCTGAGGGATGTCCTGTTTTCGGCTATGGGATTGCCGTACTCGGCTTCGTTTTCCCCGTAAAAAATGAGCGGGATGTTGTATTGCAGGGCAATTTTCGGAGCCAGATTTTTCTGTCCCAGGATGAATGTCTGGAACGGATGCAGCAGGTTCTGGATGGAAAGCCTGGTCAGCAGCTTGTGCACCCGCCCGTTGGGCTTGAACGATATGTTGTCGAATCCGCCGATTTCCAGCCAGTTAAGGAAATTGCGGTGTCCGATCTCTGTGTAAATCGAGGGCGGCCAAGTGATGGTCAGCGGATGCATGCCATACTTGTATTTGAGCAGATGGGCGGCGTAACAGGAATCCTTGCCGCCGCTGCCCGGGACGACGCAGTCGTACGCTCCGTCATGGCGGCGGTATTTTTCCAGCAGGATAAGCAGTTCTTCTTCCCTTCCGGCCCAGTTTATCAGTTCCTTTTTTTCGGCGTACCGGCAGGCGTCGCAGACCCCGTCTTCACCGAATTGCAGGGTCGGGGCTATCCGGTCGGGCTTATGTTTGAATTCCGGGTACGAGGACGGACGCTGGTTGGACATGACGCACTTCCGACAGAAGTGGACTTCCTCGGGCAGACCGTGCAATGTTTTCAGATGTTCCGGCATAATATCCTCCGCCAGGAAATAGCCCTTTTCACGACTGCCGGAAGCCGCGGAAACCGGCGTCCTGCTCCAGGTAAAGAGTGCGGGCCTGTTCTATGAAAAAGTCTTTTTTATGGTCGAAATAATTGCTTATAAGGGCCGTGTTGGCTTCCAACAAAGCCTCGTGGAATTCCCGGTCGGTCAGATCGGTGAAATTGACCGCCAGCAGATCCGAATTGGTGTGCTTGTTCTCGTAGAAATCGGCCACGTCCTTGAGCAAGCCTTGCTCCAGCGCGTGATAATAGAGCGGCGAACCTGGATAAGGCGTGACGGGCCTGATGGTCCGCATCTGGGAGCCGTCATCGTATTCAAGCAGGAAATCGACTCCTTTCCTCAGAGTTTCCCTGTTTTCGCCGATGTTGCCGAAGATGATGTTGAAACCGGGACTGATGCCGGCCGCCAGGGTGGCTTCGATACCTCTGACAATCTGTCTGGTGGTCAGAGCCTTGTTCATGTTCCTGAGTATCTGGTCGTCCATGGCTTCGATGCCGTAGTTGATAAAGACGCAACCTGCTTCTTTCATAAGTCTGAGCAGGTCCGGTTTGGCGAAGTTGAGCCTTCCGTTGCAGTCCCATTTGATGTTGAGCCCGGCCTTGATAAAACTGCGGCAGATGCTTTCCGTCCGGGCTTCCGAAGACATTAGCAGTTCGTCGGAAAAGGCCACGTAAGTGATTCCGTAATCGGCCTGCAGAAGACGGATTTCCTCGATAATGCTTTCATTGCTGCGGGGCCGGAAACCCGGATCCATGCGGTAGCAGAAATTGCATTTGAAAGGGCATCCCCTTCCCGAAAGAACCGGCATGACAAAATCATGGTTGGAGCAGTGAGGCATGCGCAGAAGCCGGTAATACTCGACAGGGAAAAGGTCGTAGGCCGGGAAAGGCAGGGCGTCCACGTCTTCTATCAGCGGACGGGATTCATTCACCAACACCCGGTCGCCTTCGCGGTAAGCGATGCCTTTGATTCCGGCCAGAGACCGGCCTTCTTCCAGGGCGCTGAAGAGTTCAAGCGCCGTGGCTTCGCCTTCACCTATGACGGCCGCATCGGCGCCTGTCTTGAGCAGGAAATATTCCGGCTCGGGAGCCGGGCCGTGGCCGCCGATGATGAAAGCCGGACGATTTTCGGCATCGTTAACCGCTTTGGCGATCTTGAGCAGCATCCGATACTGGTAGTAACCGGCTATAACGCTGACCCCGAGAGCGTCGTACCGGTTCCGGTTCAAGTGCTCGGTCAGATGCTCCGGAGGGTAGTGGTTGATATCCTGGCTGTAGATTTCAACCTGGTGCCCGGCGTCCCGAAGGACGGCGGCGATATAGGCCAACCCCTGGGGAAACCAGTGAATATAGGAATCATTGTCGTAAACCACCAGCAGGACCTTCATAATCTTCTCCCGTCAAAATCGCGCTCGGAATTTTCTGGCCAGGCTGTCTGGCAGTTGGCGCTTTGGTTTTTGCCTGCACCGATGTCTTCAGCCCAGCAGCGGTAGACAGCAAGCCCGGCCGGACCGCTTCGTTCCGGGTGGAACTGGCAGGCCGTGATGTTGCCTTTCTTCAGGGCCGAACAGAATTCCGTCCGGCCGTAAGAGGACAGGGAGAGGACTGCATCCCTGTCTTCCGGAATGACGTAATAAGAATGGACAAAATACATGTAGGGTTCGTTTCCCAATGCGCGGAAACAGGTCTCCTCCCACGGGTCCCGGCCGTTGCGTTCCGGCCTGCGGATCATGTTCCAGCCCACGTGAGGGACTTTGAGGACGCGGCCTTCATCATCCAGAGGCCTCTCGAACCCGGCCACCGAACCTGAAATGAGGTCGAGCCCTCGATGCTGTCCGAATTCGCAGCTTTCCGACATCAGGAGCTGCTGGCCCAGGCATATCCCGAGCAAAGGTCTGCCCGCAGCGGCTATATCCCGCAGAGGTGATACCAGATCAAGCCGGCGCAGGGTGTCCATGGCGTCGCCGAAAGCGCCCACGCCGGGCAGTATGACCGCGTCGGCCTGAATAACTTCCTCCCGGTCGGCCGTGATGAAGGCCTCAAGCCCCGCATGGCGGCAGGCCTGGAGGACGCTGAACAGATTGCCCAGGCTGTAGTCTATGATGGCTGTTTGAATTCCCTGGTTGACTCGCATATCCACCTCTAGTTCAGAGAGCGGCAGGGCAGACCGTTGGCCCCGAGAAAGGCTTTGAGCTCCCTCAGCCCGGTTTCATGGATCTTGGAAAATCCCTTCCCGGTCTGAAGAAATTCGGTGTTGCCTTCGGCCGAGAAATCCTCGCCCACGAATAGTCCCTGTTTGACGCAATGGTAATGCAGCAGGGAAGCCAGACAGACGGCGTCGGCCCGGCCGTCGCTGATAACTCTGTTCACGTGAGCCATTTCGCCCGCGCCTCCGGCGGCGATAACCGGGATGGGGACGCTTGCGGCAATCCTTCTGGTCAGTTCCAGATCGAAGCCCTTCCCCGTACCCTCCTGGTTGATGGACGTGACCATCAACTCCCCCGCGCCCAGTTCCGCCGCCCTGACGGCCCAGTTGAAGGCGTCCAGGCCGGTGGCTTCCCGCCCGAAATCCGTGTAGGCCTCGTAAGAACCGTCCGGGTGCCGTATGGCTTCTATGGAGACGACAATGGTGGACGATCCGAAACTGCGGCTGGCCCGCCTGATGAGTTCGGGATCATTGACGGCGGCCGTGTTCAGGGAGACCTTGTCGGCCCCGGCCCGGAGCACTTCCCGGATGTCGTCCAGGGTGCGGAGCCCTCCGCCGACGGTCAACGGAATGAATATCTCGGCCGCGGTCCGGCGGATGATATCGGTCAGGCTGTTGCGGCCGTAAAGGCTGGCCACGGTATCCATGTAAATCAGCTCGTCCGCGCCTTGTTCGTAATAGTAGCGGGCGAAGTGTTCCGGCTTGCCCAGGACCCGGAGGCCTTCCATATGGATACCTTTGACCAGGTTGGGGCCTTTGATGTCCAGGCGGGGGATGATGCGCACGGTCATGCGAATGCCTCCGTCTGCATGTTTCTATCCTTGGTTTTTCCTTTCAGGTGGACGGCGGGCGTACCGGCGACGGTCAGGCCGTCGGGAACGTCCCGGATGACCACCGCCCCGGCTCCCACCAGGGCTCCGTCCCCGATGCGGATGCCTTGCCTGACGACCGCTCCGGCCCCGACATGGGCCATGGGGCCTACCTGGACGCCCCCGCAGAGCACCGCGCCGGTGGCTATGTGGGCATGGTCGCCGATCCGGCAGTCATGCTCCACAACCGCCCCGGTGTTGATGATGACATTGTCGCCCAGGTCAGCCTCCGGATTGACCACGGCGGCGGCGGCAATGATGACGCCCTTTCCCAATCTGCTTGAGCGGGCAACTACGGCCGTGGGATGGACAGCGGTTACCGGACTGAAACCGGCGGCCAGGATTTCTTCATACAACCTGACTCTCGGCCCTGCGTCTCCCACCGAACCCAAACCCACAAAGGCGTGTTCCACGCCTGACGTCCTCAGTTCCGGCATCAACTCGTCCCCGCCCAGAATCCCGATACCTCCGGCCTGGCTTCCCCAGAGACGGCTGTCCGTGTCCAGCAGTCCGATTATTTCCCAACCGCCGGTCAGGCGGAGGATATCCAGAATGACCTTGGCGTGGCCGCCCGCACCCAGACCGATAACTTTCATCGTCCCCCTCCTTGCTTATCCGATGAGGGGTCGTGGAATTTTTTGGCGGCCAGCTCGGCCGGATCTGCTTGGCGAAGGGCTTCGACTATTCTTTCCGCCGCGCATCCGTCGCCATAAGGGTTGTCCATACCGGAGAGCCGAGCCCGGAAATCCGATGAAACGGCCTTGTTCAGGGCGGCCTTTATGGCGTTACGCTCACCGGGCGCGTCTATGACGTTTTTCCCTCGGACCCTGCCTTGCTGCCGTGTTCCGACGTTGACCACGGGCAGTTCGAAAGAGGCTGCTTCTATTAGGCCCGAAGACGAATTACCGGCCATGGCCGCAACTCTGGACATCAGGGTGAAGTAGGCAGCTGTGCCCAGATGAGGGGCTACGGTCACGCCGGGGTGCTGGACGGCGAAAGTCTGAATCTTGGCTATAATGGCCCGTCCGCCCGCGTCGGCGTTGGGATAGGTGAAAACGAGCCGCAAGTCTGTTGCAGCCAGGGCGGCCAATAATTCGCCCAAGTCGGCCAGTCCTCCGTCAGGAGCCCTGGTGACCGGGTGATAGGTGACCAGCAGGGTCGGCTTGGACAGGTCCAGACCGAAACGGCTGGCCAACTCCTGGTCGGAGAGGGGACTGAAATCTTTCAGATTGTCCAGGCCCGGTGCGCCTGAGACCGTCACCCGCCATGGTTCCTCGCCCAGTCGGCGGATGCGGGCCGCGTATTCTTCGGTGGCGGCGAAATGAAGGTGGCTCATTTTGGTCATGGCGTGGCGCAGGGCGTCATCCATGGCGCCTTCCGTGATCTCGCCCCCATGGATATGAGCCACGGGGATATTGAACGGCAGCGCGGCGGCCACGGCGGTGAACATCTCGAACCGGTCGCCCAGGACAAGGAGGATGTCCGGGCGTTTTTTTTCAAACGCTTGGGCGAAGCCGATGAGTCCCAGACCCATGGATTTGGCCGTGCCCTGAGGTGTGTCCGAGGAGACAAGCATCTCTATCCGTTCGTGGATGGAAAAGCCTTCCGCTTCTATATCGCCTACGGTCAGGCCGAATTCGGGCGACAAGTGGGGACCGGCCGCGTACAGAAACAGCTCCAGCGCATCATCGGCCAGAATCCGCTTGATGATGGGACGATACAGGCCGAAATCGGCCCGCGAGGTGGTGACTACTCCTATGGTCTTCATTCCAGGTCGCTCCAGGCCAGTATCTGGCCCTCAGCCAGGGGATGCCTGCTCCTCCGGCCGACAATCTCGCCTGTCCGGACCGGAGAAATACCGTCGGCCGGCCGCAGGGCGGCCAGCATCTCCAACCCGATTGTTTCACCCTTGCCGATATGGCGGGCGGCGGTCAGGCTGCGCCGGACAACTACGCGGTTTTTTTCTTCCGAAGGGGCTGGCTCCTTGCGCCCGTGGCCCAGGGCTGCCTCCACGGTGCGGACGGTCCTCACCAGTTCCCGCAACTCGCCGGGTTCGAGCGAGGCCTGGTGGTCCGGTCCCGGCAGTTGCCTGTCCAGGGTGAAGTGCTTTTCGATGATGCAGGCCCCTAAAGCCGTTGCGGCGGCGGCCACGGCCAGCCCCGAGGTATGGTCGGAATACCCTACCGGAACCTGGAACGCCGCCGCCATTAACTCCATGGCCCTCAGATTCACCTGGGCCGGGTCGGCCGGGTAATCTGTCAGGCAATGCAAAAGAGCCAATTCGCCGCAACCGGAGCGGCGGAGAACCCGGACCGCTTCGTCCACTTCGCTCAGATAAGACAGTCCCGTGGACAGAATGACCGGCTTGTTCTGTTGGGCCACATGCTCCAGTAAGGGCCAGTTGGTTATCTCGCCGGAAGCTATTTTGAAGGCCGGGACATCCAGGGCGGCCAGAAGGTCCACTGATTCACGGTCAAAAGGCGTGGAAAGAAAGACCAATCCCCGGCTGGAGCAGTATCCGGCCAGTCCGGCAAAATCTTCGGCCGACAGCTCCAGGTTCTCCAGCATGGTCAACTGTGACTCGCCTGAACTTGCGGCTTTTTGCTGGTATTCGGCCTTGGGCGCGGCGGCTCCCGCCACCAGAGAGGCCTTGAAGGTCTGGAACTTGACCGCATTAGCTCCGGCGTCTATGGCTGCGTCCACCAGGCGTCTGGCCATTTCAACGTCGCCGTTGTGATTGACCCCGGCCTCGGCAATGATGAAACAGGGCAGGCCCGGACCGATCAGGCGTCCGCCTAGGTTAATTATTGTTTCGGTTCCCATTGTTCAGCACCAGTTCAGCCAACTGAAAGTCCAGGTAATTGTCTATATCCAGGGAACGTTCCGGAGGCATGACATAGGCCAGGGTCTTGTCTCCGTACCAGGTTTCCTTTTCCAGGACCAGGTCAAGCCTGGTCAGGTATACAGCTCCGTTCAAGGCGTAAACCGGTTCGAGTTCCTGGCGGCGGGAAGCCGACCCGGAACCGGGCAGGAAGTCCTTCATTCGGCCGTCGGAATCCAGAACCTTCATCCAGGCCGGATGGTCTTCTACCGGCGCGACGCTTATCACGGCGTCAGCTTCCTTTCCCGCCGCCAGCCGGATTGCTTCTTCCAGATCGGAGCTGGTCCGCAAAGGGCTGGTCGGCTGGAGAAGCATGACGTAATCCGGCCGGTAACCCTGGTTTTCTTCCAGCCATCTGATGGCGTGGATGACAGCCTTGATGGTCGGCGTTGCGTCGTCGGCCAGTTCGGCCGGCCTCATGAACGGGGTGTCCGCGCCCCAGGTCCGGGCGGTTCCGGCTATCTCCTGGTCGTCCGTGGACACAATCACCCGGTCCAGCCAGCGGCAGCCCAAAGCGGCCTGAATTGTCCAGGCGATCAGAGGCTTGCCGGCCAAAGGCCGGATGTTTTTGCCCGGCAGACCCTTGGAGCCTCCCCGGGCGGGGATGACACCAAGTATGCGCCCCAGCGGCGTTTTGTTATCGGTTGTGCGGCTCATATACGTTCCCGCGTCAAAAAATCGGCGACAACCGCCCGGACGGCTTCAGCCACCCGGCGGGCCAGCAGGTCCAGTTTTTCTTCACTGGAGACCGGTTCTGGAAGCGAGCCGTTAAGGTCGAAAGTGGTCCTTATCTCGGCCAGGCTCAGTCCCTGTTGCCTCAGACTGCATACGGCGGACAGCAATTCCACATTCTCCTCCGTATAGCGCCTTTGCCCGCCCGGGGTGCGTAGAGGCACTATGAGCCCGTCGAACTCCTTTTCCCAGAAACGGAGAGTATGCGTGGTCACGTCAAGCCTGCGGCTGACCTGCTGAATGGTCAGTAACTCTTTATTATCCCGCCCTGGTGTTGCCCTCAAACTCCGGCCTCCTGTGCTTCTTATCGAAAAACTTAGGGCGAACTTTAAACTCTAAAGTTTACTAAGCAATTAGCATGCCACGCTCTTGTTTGGTTTAAAAACAGTAAAAACAGCATGTTGTATTTGGGATGCTCCGCCAGGGCGGTTAGATTTGCCAGCGGTTTGACGGTTGAAGTTGAATTTTTTGCCGACCTTCAGAATAAGACCGGAGCTGTTTTGGGGGACGGGAAAAGGGTGGGGCTTTTTGGTTGCTAAGGCGCCTGTGTAATAGTATCATGGCCGAATTCTGAAATGGAGATATGCATAAATTATATGCAAATCAGTCGGTTAACGAGAATGATGCCTCGATGTCCTTTTTTTTCGGCGCAAAATAGCTCCGGCGGCCATCCGCTCCGGTGCTGTTTCCGGCTATCCTCACCGGTCAACCGTTAAGTCCACTCTCCAACCGAATGAGTGAAAAATAACCGGGGTTTCGTCCCCATGACACGCTGTCATCAGGTTTTGGAAAAAACAAATGCTGCTGCCCGTTGGAACACTGACAAATACAGCCGCCATAATCGTCGGCAGCCTCCTCGGCTTGCTCCTCGGACGCCGTTTCCCCGAGAACATCAAAAATATCGTCTTCCAGGGGTTGGGGTTGTCTGTCCTGCTGATCGGTATGCAGATGGCCTTCAAGTGCCAGCACCCTCTGATTCTTGTCTTCAGCATCATCCTGGGCGGGATTGCCGGAGAACTCCTCAAGCTGGAAGACTTCTTCGCCAGCCTGGGCGACCGCCTCAAAAAGAAGATCAGAAGCCGTAACGAGGCCTTCACCCAAGGCCTGATTACCGCTTCGCTCATCTTCTGCGTCGGCTCCATGGCCATCATCGGCTCCTTTGACGAAGGGCTCCGCGGCGACCACACCCTGCTCTTGACCAAGGCTATCCTGGACGGTTTCATGTCCATCGCCCTGGCTTCCAGCTACGGTACCGGCGTCATCTTCTCCGCCGTCCCCGTCTTTCTCTATCAGTTCGGCCTGACCCTCTTTGCCGCCCAGTTCCGGGAAGCTTTTTCCCCGGTGATGATCAATGAACTGACTGCTGTGGGCGGCCTGTTAATCCTGGGCATAGGCATAAACGTTCTGCAACTGACCTATATCAAGATCGGCAATCTTCTGCCTTCATTGCTGGCAGTGATCTTTCTGGTCGCTGTCTTTCTCTGAGGCGGCGACAGGCTTGTATTAAGGAAAACAATTTCTGTAAAATAATCGGCGCCATCTTGACTGCGCCGAAAGCTTTTGAGGTTATATGATATGAAAAGAGTCGTTGTTTCCATTCTTGGTGAAGACCGGCCGGGCATTGTTCATGCCGTTGCGGCCGCTATGAGCGACGTCTCGTGCAATATAAGAGAAGTCAGCCAGACCATTCTGCAAACTGAATTCGCCGCCATAATCGTGGCCGATATCCCCGGCTCGATCACCCCTGCCCAGGTCCGGGAGCGCCTGGCCCTGGACCTCACCCCCATGGGACTGACCGTGGCCATTAAGGATTTCAAGGCCGCGACTCCGGCCGTCATCGACGGAGAACCCTTCGTCATTACCCTGCGCGGCAACGATCAGCAGGGCATGATTGCCGCCTTCAGCGGCGTTATCGCCGGTTTTGGCGTCAATATTGTCAATCTCAAGGCCATATCGCGCAAAGACGAACCGACCCAGGTGGTCATCGTTTTTGAAGTCGATGTACCCCAGGATGTGGAAAGGATGGCCTTCCGCCAGGCCCTCCGTTTCAAGGCCGAGGAGCTCGGTGTGGAAATCAGCGTCCAGCACCGGGACATCTTCGAAGCCATTCACCGTATTTAATTTTTTGAGCCATGTTTGACGAAAGAGAGAAACAGCCATGCTAACCGACCGGGAAGTCATCAGCACCCTGGAAATGCTCAAGAACGAGCACTTGGACGTCCGGGCCGTAACCTTGGGCATAAGCCTTTTTGATTGCGCCAGCGACGACTTTGAACGTTTCACCGCCAGAATATTCAACAAAATAATCCGCTTGTCGAAAAACCTTGTCTCCTTCTGCAACGACGTAGGAGATAAATACGGGATTCCCGTCGTCAACAAGCGCATCTCCCTCAGCCCCATCGGCGTGGTGGGTGCGCCCTTCAACAGCGACCAGATGGTCAAGATAGCCGGAGTCCTCGACCGGGCGGCCAAGGAAGTCGGCGTTGATTTTGTCGGCGGTTTCGGCGCACTGGTGGAAAAAGGCGCGGCCCGCGGCGACCTGGCCCTCATCAAAGCCATACCCCAGGCCCTGGCCGAAACAGACCGGGTATGTTCATCGGTCAATGTGGCCTCCTCCCGCGCCGGAATCAATATGGACGCCGTGGCCCTGATGGGCCGCACCATAAAGGACGCCGCCGCACGCTCCGCCGACCGGGACGGACTGGCCTGCGCCAAGCTGGTCATCTTTGCCAATATCCCGCAGGATGTTCCCTTCATGGCCGGAGCCTACCTTGGCGTTGGAGAGCCTGACGCCGTGATCAACGTGGGCGTCAGCGGACCCGGAGTGGTCAAGAAGGCCATCGACCGGGCCATGGCCGGGGAAGGCAAACGCACCCTTGGCGATCTGGCTGAAGTCATCAAGCACACCGCTTTCAAGGTCACCAGGGTCGGTGAGATAATCGGCCGTGAAGTCGCCGGACATCTGGGCGTCCCCTTCGGAGTGGTCGACCTTTCCCTGGCCCCTTCGCCCCAGATCGGCGATTCCGTGGGCGAAATATTCCAGAGCCTCGGCCTGGCCTGCATCGGTGCGCCAGGCTCCACCGCCGTCCTGGCCATGCTCAACGACGCCGTCAAAAAAGGCGGGGCCTTTGCCAGCTCCCACGTCGGCGGGCTCTCAGGAGCTTTCATCCCGGTCAGCGAAGACCTCAATATCGCCGAAGCCGCCGGAGCCGGCCGCCTGTCCCTGGAAAAACTCGAAGCCATGACCTCGGTCTGTTCCGTCGGACTGGACATGGTCCCCATACCCGGCGATACCTCGGCCGAAACCATCGCCGCCATCATCGCCGACGAAATGGCCATCGGGATGGTCAATCATAAGACCACGGCCGTCAGGGTCATCCCCGTGCCCGGTAAAAAAGCCGGTGACTTGGTTTCCTTCGGCGGACTGCTCGGAGAAGGCACCATCATGCCGGTGCGCAACGAGCTGAATGTGGAGCAGTTCATCAACCTGGGCGGCCGCATTCCCGCCCCCATCCACAGCCTGAAAAACTGATTATCCCCGGCTGAACAAGCCGCTGTCCGCTCAAAAAGCCGCCCCCTCCGGGGCGGCTTCCAGACTGTTGACAAACCCCTTTGTTGTCTTTAGCAAGCTGACTGGCACCCCCAAAGCCGATTTTCCGGTTTCCTCTTTCTCCGGCGAACACGGACGTTCACCCCCCGGCGAAGGGCTGATTTGGGGTAGCGACCAGCGGGAGCGTAGGGGACAACGTCCCCTCGTGGCGTGCAGGCGCAGCCTGCCGTTCGACGGGTTAAAAGAGGCCGGGGGTTCCAAGGGGACGCGGCCGCTTGGGCGTCCCCTTGGTCTGGCAGGCTTTCGCCTGCACCCGGCTCCGGAGGCTGACGCCTCCGGTTTTATATTCCATCTTTACGCGGGGGCAGCGACCAGCGGGAGCGCTGGGGGCGGCCAGCCCCAGAGTGGGTCCAGGCGACAGCCTGGGGCGAAGCATCCCGCCTGAACAGTCATTCTCGGAGTCTTCTTTTCTTTTGCTTGTATCCAACTTTTTGGGCTCTGTATTTTTCTTTTTGTATAAACCAGTTCAACTGGCCTGTTTTTTGACGAAAGCGGCCGGTTGGTATTTACAAAATGACGATAAATAAATAAGTTATAATCAGGAAAGCCCCAAATATGGTGGCTGGAATTGACTTACCCATTCCCTCGAAGGCCAACAAAAGGAAACAAAAAAGAAAACTCCGCCGAAACCTTCTTGGGGAAAAATGGATTGCCGGATTGGAGGCCTCATGATTACCAATCTTTTTTCGCGGCTCACTGCTCTGGCTCTGTTTGTCTCCCTCGCCTTGCTCCTGACCCCCGCTACGGCTCCGGCCGCTCAGGTGACGGCCCGCGAAATCCTGGACAGGGTGGATGATCTTTACCGCGGCCGCTCCAGCCGGGGCGTAATGACCATGACCATCACCACCGCCCACTGGACCCGTTCCCTGACCCTCGAGGCCTGGACCGAAGGCAAGGACAAATCCCTGATCCGCATCCTGGCTCCCAACAAGGAAAAAGGCACCGCCACCCTGCGCGTGGTCAACGATATCTGGAATTACCTGCCCAAAGTCAACCGGGTCATCAAGTTGCCTTCCTCCATGATGTCCGCCTCCTGGATGGGCTCACACTTCACTAATGACGATTTGGTCAAGGAAAGCCGCATGACCGAGGATTTCGACTTCGAGGTCACCTTTCAGGGGGAAAAAGACGGCCGGGAAATCCTGGAACTCACCTGCATCCCCAAACCTGAAGCCGCCGTGGTCTGGGGCCGGATACTGGTGGTTGTCCAGCCTGTGGATTATCAGCCCATCCGCATACTCTATTACGACGAAGACCTCAATCTGGCCCGGACCATGTCTTTTGGCGAAGTCAGGCAGTTCGGCGACCGGACCTTGCCGTCGCTCATGACCATTGTCCCGGTTGACAAACCGCAAGAAAAAACCGAGATTCTTTACGAGGAAATAGCTTTCAACCTGGATCTCGAACCGGAAACTTTCTCTCTGCGCTCCCTGACACAATAAGGAGAACGACCGTGAGCCTGCTGGTCTTCGCCTGGCGCAACCTCTGGCGCAATTCCCGGCGCACCATGATCACCCTGGCCGCCGTGGGCCTTAATACGGCCGTGCTCATTGCCAGCTTCGCCCTCATGGACGGCCTGATGAACAACGCCCTCTCCAACGCCACCAATCTGGTGGTGGGCGAAGCCCAGCTCCATAACCCGGCCTACCTGGCCCGCCGCTCTTTTTACGAAAGCCTGGATACCCCCGACGAAATCCTCGCCCGCCTGGATCGGCAGGGTCTGTCTGCTTCCGCCCGCAGTTACGGTTACGGGCTGGTGGCCCACCAGACCAAGTCGGCGGGCGCTCTCTTCTGGGGCATAGACCCCGCAAGGGAAAGGACCGCCTTCGATCTGTCCGGACACCTTGCAACCGGCCGTTTCCTGACCTCGGCAGCCGCCCGCGAACTGGTTCTGGGCCGCAAGCTGGCCCGTTCCCTCAATGTGCACGAGGGCGACGAACTGGTCGTGGTCGTCCAGGCCGCCGACGGTTCACTGGGTAATGAACTTTACACCGTGGCCGGGGTTCTCAAGTCGGCTGGAGACGCAATAGACCGCAACGCGGTCATCATGCACCGGGACGATTTTGCCGAACTCTTTGTCTCGGATGGCCGGGTCCACGAAATAGCCCTCAATTCCCGTGGCGCACTACCTTTGGAACAACTGACCGCCGAAGCGGGCCTGGCCGCGCCGGAAGCTGAAGTCAAGACCTGGCGTCAGCTCCTGCCTGCCCTCTCCGACATGGTCAACATCTTTGACGTCAGTATCGCCATCTTCGGCCTCATTTTTTTCCTGGCGGCCGGACTGGGCGTCATGAACACCATGCTCATGGCCACGTTTGAACGGACACGCGAGTTCGGCATCATCAAGGCCCTGGGAGGCACCCCCTGGCGCATCGTCCGCGACGTGGCCGCCGAAGCCCTGGTTCTGGGCGTTTTCGCTTCGCTCGCGGGCGTTATTTTGGGTGTGGCCGTCGCATGGTACCTGCAAGAATTCGGCCTGGACACGACCTCTCTGGCCGGTCAGTACACCGTGGTAGGCGTGGCGTTCGACCCGGTCTGGCGGGCCGTGCTGAGCATCAAGGCCGTGGTCTGGCCCGTGCTCGGCATGTGGCTGGTCTCCCTGCTGGCCGCCTTGTACCCGGCCTGGCTGGCCGCCCGGCTCAACCCGGTCAAGGCCATACATCAGGCCTGAGAACTGATGGAGGACTGCGCATGATCCTGAAACTGGCTTGGCGAAGCCTCTGGCGCAACCGCCGCCGGACCGTCATCACGGTCTGCTCCATCGGCTTCGGACTGGCCTTTGCCATCTTCTTCGTGGCTCTGGGCGAAGGCATGTACAACCAGATGATCGAGCAGGTGGTGCGCATGCAGGCCGGGCACATCACCATCGAACACCCCGAATATGCGTCCGCTCCGGCGGTCGATCTTTATACCCCCCAGTCGCCTGAACTGGCCGGAACTCTGGTTTCGTGGCCGGACATCGAATTGACCAAGGAAATCATCCTCGGTCAGGGCATAGCCAAATCCGGCGCCGGTTCCGTGGGGGCGGCCCTGATGGGCGTGACGCCTTCCGTTGAAGCCCGCAGCTCACCCCTGGCCCGCAATCTGGTCAAGGGGACCTACCTTGAGGACGGCGACGACCGCCTAGTGGTGATCGGCGCGGACATGGCCGAAACTCTCAATCTGGACCTGGGTAAGAAAATGGTTCTGACCACCAACGATGTGGACGGCAATCTGGTTGAAGAACTTTGCCGGGTCAAAGGCATCTTCCGGACCGGCAGCCAGGAGATCGACGCCTATTTTGTCCAGGCCCCGCTGGATTTCACCCGGCGGCTCTTCCGGCTGCCCGCCGATGCGGCCACCCAGGTCGGCCTGATCCTGCGGGATCCCGATCACCAGGGCAGGGTCATGAGCGAGGTCCGGGACAGCCTGCGGAACCGGTCTCTGGCTGTCCGGCCCTGGCAGGAAGTCATGCCGGAACTGTCCTCGTACATCAAGATGGACCGGGGTTCCAATATCATCTTTCAGGGCATTCTCATTTTTCTGGTCCTCTTCACCATCTTCAACACCATCCTCATGTCGGTGCTGGAAAGGCAAAGGGAGTTCGCCATCCTGTTGGCCGTGGGCACCCGCCCGCTCCAGTTGAGGCTCCAGATACTGGCCGAATCGGCCTTTCTCGGCCTGCTCGGCTGTTCCGTGGGACTCCTGTGCGGAGCGCTGGCTTCCTGGCTGGTCAACTACATCGGGGTGGATCTCAGTTCCTTTCTCCAGGAAGGCATACAGATATCCGGTTTCGCCATGTCCACCACCCTGCGGACCAGAATCACGCCCCAGATTCTCTTCACGTCATCCGCCATCGTCTTCGGGGCGACCCTTATTATCAGCCTCCTGCCCATGAAGCGCGCCGTCGGCGTGCCCATGGCCGACCTGCTGCGCTGAGGTGTCCTTTTGACCGGTATAGTCAAGGTGAACGGCCTGATGAAAGACTACGGCGAAGGCCGTACGGTGATAACTCAGGCCCTGCGGGGCGTGGAACTGACCCTGGAGGCCGGTGAGTTCACGGCCATGGCCGGACCGTCCGGTTCGGGCAAGAGCACCCTTCTCAACATCATCGGCGGATTGGACCGGCCGACCAGCGGCCATGTTTCCGTGGAAGGCCGGGACCTGACCGGGCTGTCGGACACGGAACTCAGCGTGCTGCGCCGCGAAAGGATCGGCTTCATCTTTCAGTCTTACAACCTCATCCCTGTCCTGACCGTGCTGGAGAACGCCGAATACGTCCTCATGCTCCAGGGACGTCCCGCCGATGAACGGCGCGCCCGCGTCCGGACCATCCTCCGGGAAGTCGGACTTGATGGACTGGAGAAACGTTTTCCCCGCGAACTGTCCGGAGGCCAGCAGCAGCGGGTGGCCATCGCCCGGGCCATCGCCCCGGAACCTGCCCTGGTGCTGGCCGACGAGCCCACGGCCAACGTGGATTCCAAGACCGCCGGAGGGCTTCTGGAACTGATGAGGAGGCTCAACGAGGAAAAGGGAACCACCTTCCTCTTTTCCACTCATGATCCGGCGGTCATGAAGAAAGCCCGCCGTTTGCTCCTGCTCAAGGACGGCCGCATTCAGACCGACGGCGGTCCCGGTGAAACCCCGCATGAAATGCCGGACTGAAATCCTGACGATTGGCTTTGCCCTGGCTCTGCTGTTTTTTCCGGCCTCGGCGGCCTTGGCCCTGTGCGGCAACACGGAGAGCGCTTTCGGTCTTGACGGCAGCCTGCGCACCGTGGCCGCCGCCGTGCGTAATTACGACTTCAGCCCTCTGTTCGGCCCGGACAACGAAGAGGATGAATACTCCCAGACCCTCCTGCGCCTGACCGCCGCCGGACGCCCGACCGACAATCTGGCCTATCAGGTGCATCTGGTTCAGAGCCTGACCACCTTTTCAGGACAAGAAGGGAACTCGTCCGGTGCTTTCAACCTTTCCGGGAATCGCACCCGTTACCGGTCCCTGGACGATTCCTGGAACTGGCTCAGCGGCGAGCACACCTCCGCCGGACTCTGGCTGGACCGCTTCAATGTCCGCATAATCTTTCCCAACGCCGATCTGACCCTGGGCCGCCAGGCCGTCACCTTCGGCAAGGCCTATTTCTGGAACCCGCTCGACGTCTACCTGCCTTTCGATCCACGCCAGTTCGACCGGGACTACAAGGCCGGAGTTGATGCCGTGCGCCTAGACGTGCCTCTGGGCTTCTTTTCGGGAATCAATCTGGTCGCCGTCTTCGGCCGTGAGATATTTTCGGACGGTTCGTCCACAGATGGACAACGGTTCCTGGAGGCCGATTGGAACGGTTCTTCTCTGTTGGCCCGTTTTTTCACCAACGCGGCCGGCTGGGACCTGGCCGTTCAAGGCGGAAAGATATACGGAGGATGGCAAATCGGCGGCGGTCTGGTGGGCGAGCTGTTCGGTCTGGAAATACGCGCCGAAGCCGCTCTGTTTTGGGCGGAAGACAGCCCGGACATGCCTTTCCCCTATCAGGGACAGGTTTATGAAAACAGCTTCACCGCCGTCCTGGGACTGGGACGCCGCTTCGAAAACTCCCTGACCGTCGAAGCCGAATACCTTTACAACGGAGCCGGGTCGGAAAATCTGAATGAATCCATGGTCCGCTCGGCCTCTGGAGGGTTGCTGCACCTTGGCCGCCATCTGGCCGGACTGACCGTTGCCTACGACCTCCTGCCCATCCTGGTCGGCCGGCTGGCCATAATCCATTCCTTTACCGACGCCTCCACCCAGATTCAGCCCACCCTGACCTGGTCGGCCGCCGACAACGCGGAAGTGATCGCCGGAGCCAGCCTGAATTACGGTGAACGTCCCGCAACGAATAATTCGGGATTGACCGACATTCGCAGCGAATTAGGTCTCAACCCCGATTACTATTTTGCCGAGTTCAAGATTTATTTCTGAGAAAGATCGGTCTGTTGCCAAACCATGCGGCTGATGGCTGGTTTGATTACCGGCTCCAATGCTTGTTTAAGCCGCCCTTGTCTTTTTATCCTTTCCAGTCAATCCCGCCGTGGGCAAACGGCCAACGGCCGCCACCAAATGTTCCGCAGGGAGACTTGGTCGGCAAGCTCAACGGCGCTTTTTGCCGTCCGGCTGGCGAACCGGTTCTTTCCGATGTATCATTAAAGAGGACATCCGAGGGGAGAGATATCGTATGCGCAACCTCTGGTTGGTGGTTGGATTGTGTTTTGCTGTCTTTTGGGCGGGAGTGTTTTGGGTGCTTCAGACCCCTGAAACTCCGGAATACAGCCCGGCGACTGCGGCGAAAAATGAAATTCCGGCTGATTCTGACAACATATCGGCGGAGGCCAAGGGGCGGCCTGTCCTTTTGGCCGTGATAGCCCCTCTGACGGGTCTGTCGACAGGAGTGGAACCGGTCATATCGGCGGTAGTGGATTTCTGTGCGGAAAAAATCAACTCCAGCGGCGGAATTCTGGGCCGCAAGGTTGAGGTGTTGCACCTGGACAATCACAACACGCCTCTGGGTTCCAAACGGGCGGCCGAGGAGGCTGTCAAGGCTCGGGTTTCGGCGGTCATTGGCGGCCGGAACAGTTCCGACGTCATGGCCATGGGGGTGGTCCTTCAGGAAGCTGGCATCCCCCTGGTGGCGGCAAGTGCCAGCAACCCTCAGGTGACCCGGCTGGGGGATTACATCTTCCGGGTGCATTACACGGATTCTTTCCAGGGAGCCGCCCTGGCCCGTTTCGCCAGGGAGGACCTGGGGGCGAGGACCGCGGCTCTGGCTGTGAATGTGAGCAATTCCTACAGCCCTTTTCTGGCGGAGGTCTTCATCGAGCAGTTCAGCCAGTTGGGCGGCCAGGTGGTGAGCCGGGTCGATTATGTCTCCGAAACCCACGATTTCGGGGAGGTGGGGGCAAAGATCGCCAAGGCCGCCGCTGATCTGGTCTTTATACCCGGTTACGAGACAGACAGCGCCCTGCTTGTGGCCGCAGCCCGGCGGGCTGGCGCGGCTTCGGTCTTCATGGGCGGCGACGGTTGGGACAAGCCCATGTACCGCATTGCCGGGCAAGCCGTGGAAGGCGGTTATTTCGCCGCCGCCTGGCATCCACGGGCGGAATCTTACCCAGGCTTGGCTGGCGAATTGGGCCAGTGGATAGAGCGCAGAGGGGACGGGAATATGGATATAGAAGCCCTGACCCTGGACGCAGCCTTTCTGGTTTTCGACGCCATACGGCGGGCCGGAACGGACGAGCCCGGACCTGTAAGGGACGCCCTGGCTGCGACCGACGGTTTTGAAGGTATAACGGGCAGCTACAGTTTCGACCGGAACGGCGACCCCGAGAAGGCCCTGGTTATGGTCCGTCTGGCTGGCGGAAGCATTGATTATGTCAAAACCCAATCTCCCGAGCGGGTCCCTGTGGCCGTGATTTTCGCCAAGACAGGAAATGCGGCCGAGCTCAATCTGTCCGGCTTTGAAGCGGCGCGCTTCGCGGCGGAAGAAATCAACTTGCGGGGGGGGGGGCTGGGGCGCCGCATCGTGCTTCTGGAATACGACAACGAAAGCACGTCCCTCGGTTCCCGCCGGGCGGCCGAACAGTCCGTGGCAGACGGAGCGGCCGCCGTCATCGGCGCTTCCTGGAGTTCCCATTCAGAGGCCATGGCCGCCGTGCTGCAACAGGCTGGAATACCCATGATTACCCCGATTTCGACACATCCTGGGGTAACTTTGGATCGGGACTTTGTCTTTCGCATCTGTTTCAACGACCAGCAGCAGGCCGACGCGATGGCCTTGTTCGCTTTGAGAGATCTGAGGGCGAAGACCGCCGCGGTCCTGGTCAACGCCAACAATCAGTATTCGGCGGATCTGGCGGATTTTTTCATCAGGCGCTTCAGAGAGGATGGCCTGGTCGTCTCGAAACTCGACTATCTGAATGAAACAAACGACTTCCGGCCAATATTGGAGACACTGATACTCCTGCGCCCGGACGTGGTTTTTATCCCCGGCTACGCCAGGGATTCGGCCTTCATCATCAGACAGGCCCGGAGCATGGGGCTGGGGAGCATATTTTGGGGCGGTGACGGCTGGGTGGAAAACATGTATGAATATGCTCCTTCGGAGATCGAGGGCAGCTACTTCACCGGGCACTGGCATGTGGACAACCCTGACCCGCGCAGCCGGGACTTTGTCGCCCGTTATGCTTCCGGGAATAAGCTTTATCGGCAGAGCCTGGCTGCCTTGACTTACGACTCTGTGTTTCTGCTGGCCGACGCTATGCGCCGGGCAGCTTCCACGGACCCGGCGGCCGTAAGGGACGCTCTGGCCGCCACTCGTGATTTTATCGGCGTCACAGGCCCTGTGGCTTTTGACTCAAACGGCGACCCGGATAAACCCGTGGGCATACTGCGTTTTGACCGGGGGAGAGCCGGTTTCGAAAAGTCTGTGCATTCGCGGCTTCCCGGACGGAACCGGGATTGAATGATATCAAGGGGTAAGGTTTGATGAGAGTCCCTTTACAACGCCGGATCAACCGATCTCTTCTGGCCACTTTCGTGGTTCTGGCGTTCATCTTCGGCCTGACCTTTCTGTTTCTGCTGGGCATGCAGACGGATTCCATCGTGAAGAAGAGCCGGACGGTCCTGGAAATGCTGGTGCAACGGGAAAGCGGCCATCTCGCCAATGAAATATTCGAGGGCCGGGTTCGTGCTTTGGACCTGCGGGTGGAGGAAATCCTGGCCCTGGACAGCATCGTGTCGGTGACTGTTTACGACCGCTCCGGAAGGCCTTTGGCTCATCAGGACCGCCTGGGCGGCTCTCCGCCTTCCCTCAAGGACAGGGCCGGATTGCTGGTGGGAGAATCCTGGACCGGGATGGAGAAATGGCGCGAGATACCTGCTTTGAGTTTCGAAGCGCCCGTGGCTGCTCTGGGTGAAATTAACGGATATGTGAGAATAATCTATTCCCTGGCCGACGTGGAGCGCACCAGAAGACTGTCCTGGCTGCTCGTGGCCGGCCTCCTGGCGACTACTTTTCTGGTCATGCTGGTTCTTTTAAACCGTTTGCTGGCCGGTGGGGTTGTCCGCCCAATAAAGAGGCTGCGGGAAGCCATGTCAAGAGTGGCGGCAGAGGGACCCGGCGGAGTGATCGGGATTGACCGGGAGGACGAAATCGGGGATCTGACCACGACCTTCAACAGTATGAGCTTGCAGTTGGCCGAATTGCTGCAACAAGTCCAGATGGAAGCCGAGGAGCGCCGGAAAGTCCAGGAGGAGCTGGCCAGGACTCACCGCGCCGCTCAGACGCTCATCGACACCACGGACGATTTTATAATCATGGTGGATCTGGACGGCATCATCCTGGCGGCCAACATGGCCGCAGCCAAGTGGTTCGGCCGAAAGCCGGAGGAGATAAGGGGTCTTTCCTACCGGGAACTGGCTTCAAGTGAAGATATTGAGTCGAGTAACCGCTGGGCGCGGGAAGCCATGGCCAGCGGACGCCCGGTCCGGCATGAGGTCATCCAGCGGGGTCTGGTGCTAGACCGGCTTTTTTATCCCGTGCAGGATGCCGAGGGACGGGTGACGGCGGTAGCCACCTATGGCCGGGATGTCACGGAAATACGCCAGGCCCAGACAGCCCTTGGCGACAGGATGAGGGAACTGCTGGCCCTGAACGAGTTCAGCCGCAGGCTGGGGACAAGTCTTTCCCTGGAGTCGACTCTCGATACCATCCTTGAACACATGGCCGGGATTCTCAAGCCGGACCAGGCCATGGTTTTTCTGCGCAAAGGGAGCGACTTGCTTCTGAAAGCCCGCTTGCCGCTGAATCACGCCGATGAACTCGAACTGGAAGCGCCGTACAAGGCGGACGACTGTCTTTGCGGACGGGCGGCTGAAGAGAACAAGGCCTTTTATTCCCTGGACATCAAGCATGACCACAGATTCGGCGGCCCGAGGTGCAAAAACAGCGGCCTGCGTTCGGCGGCGGCTCTGCCTCTGGTTTCGGGAAAAGAAAATCTTGGAGTTTTATTCCTGGGTTACCGGGAAACGGTTGACTTGGCCGGTCAGGCCAATTTCGTCGAGGCCTTCGGCAATGAAGCGGCTATTGCCCTGAAGAACGCCCTGCTCTTCGAGCAATTGAGGCTGTCGGAAGAGAAATTTTTCAGCGCTTTTCAGGCCTCTCCGGATTCAATATCCATCATCAGCGAAGACGGCCGGATCGTCGAGGTTAACGAGGGCTTTGAAAAGATAACCGGCTGGTCGAGAGAGGACGCTCTGGGCCGGACTGTCATCGACCTGGGTTTATGGGCGGATGCCGACCAGCGGCGGCAAGCTATTGAAAAAATGAATTTTACGGGGGAACTGGATAATCTGGAATTCCCGTTTGTGACCAAGTCCGGGGTGCGCCGTCAGGGTTTGCTTTCCCTGCGCCGGATAACGGTCAAAGATGACCGTTTGCTGGTTTCGGTGGTGCGGGACCTCACCGAGCACCTGCGTGCCCAGGAGGATCTGCGAAAATCACGCGAAATGCTGGATTCTATAATCCGCAGTATTCCCGATATCCTGTACCGTCTGGACGTGGAAGGGCGGATCGTCTTCATCAACGATGCGGTCAAGGACTACGGTTTCAGTCCGGAAGAACTGATCGGCCAGGATGTGCTGGAACTGGTTCACCCTGACGACCGTCAGGCCGTGGCGCGCCAGATCAAAGAGCGCAGGACCGGGGAACGCAAAACCCGCGATCTGACGGTCCGTCTGCTCAGCAGGACGAAGCGCGAGGAGTCTTTTGAGACTCGGAGCGCCGGTATACACAACGAGCATATCGTGCTGCTGGACGCGGAAGGTCTGTACGACGGGGACCCGGTTGCAGAGGGCAAATTTTTCGGCACCCAGGGCATAGCCCGGGATATCACGGAGCTGAAAAACCTGGAAAACCAGTTGCGGCAGTCTCAGAAGATGGAGGCCATCGGCACTCTGGCCGGAGGCATCGCCCATGATTTCAATAACATTCTGACCGCAATTCTCAGTTACGCTGAACTGGGCAAGCTGAAAGCTCAGCGGCGGGAGAAGGTGGAAAATTATATAGACGAAGTACTCAAGGCCGGTCTGCGCGCCCGGGACCTGGTGAGCCAGATACTGACCTTCAGCCGCCAGTCCAGGGTTGAGAAGCATCCATTGGACATGGCTTTGATCGTCGAGGAGGCCTTGAAGCTGTTACGGGCTTCGATTCCGGCTACAATCGGGATAGTAAGCGACATACCTTCCGGACTGGGGCTGGTGCTGGGCGATTCCACGCATATGCACCAGTTGACCCTGAATCTCTGCACCAACGCCGCTCACGCCATGCGCCGGAGCGGCGGGACCCTGACCGTGACCCTGGACAGACACGAAGTCAGTCCCGGCGAGGCCCGGCATCTTTCGGATTTGATTCCGGGCAGGTATATACGGCTGGAGGTTGCCGACAGCGGTGAAGGGATCAAACCCGAAGTCAGAGAGCGGATATTCGATCCTTTTTTTACCACCAAGGGGCGGGGAGAGGGCACTGGTTTAGGACTGGCCACGGTGCACGGTATTGTCAAGGAGATGGGTGGTGCCATTCTCGTGGACAGCGAGGTGGGCGAAGGGACCCGTTTCAAGGTGCTGTTGCCTGTTTATGACGGCCAGGCCCGGCAACAGAGAGAGGAATCGCCTTCACTGGCCGGAGGGGATGAAACTCTTCTGGTTGTGGATGACGAGAAAACAGTGGCCGAGGCCACGGCCGAGCTGTTGCAGTTTCTGGGGTACAAGGTAACGAGTTTTTATGAACCCGCCTTGGCCTTGGAGCATTTCCGTCTGCACCGGGACGAAATAGACCTGGTAATGACAGACCAGACCATGCCGGGCATGACCGGTCTGGAGTTGGGGGCCAGGTTGCGGCAAGAGCGGAAAGATTTGCCGGTGATCCTTATGACCGGTTTCAGCGACGGCCTCTCCGCGGAGACAATCAAAAACCTTGGGTTCAGTGCAGTGGTGAATAAGCCTTTGATGCTGAAGGAACTGGCGGAGCAGATCAGGAAAGCTTTGGAGGCGGCCGGTTGAATTCTGACCGTGCTCCGGGATAACTGCTTTTATGTCTCGGGCCGGGCCTGTGAATTCTTTTAACCTGCTGGTTTTCCGGCCGCCAAGGGGTTGTTCCTTGTTAGCCGTTTTTATGCACCTTGTCTTTTGACAGTTAAAAATCAGATGTTATAATACCCCGTAAGAATAAAATCCCGCACCACTCTTTGAATGACGCCCGGCTTTTACTTGCCTGGCAGAGTTAATGGCATTATCTCCTGGCATGGAGTCAGATGGCCGGTCCGGTCTGCCGGTCTGAAGCCGGACCGGGAAGTGCTTCTCTTGACCGGCCGACAACCGTATTTCCCGCCTTTGGGGGGTGGAGGAGGTTTGCTTGGATTATTCATTCAAGGAACTGTTCGACCTTGAGGTCTTGGCGAATCTTTGTGAAAGCTTCACTAAGGCAACAGGAGCGGCTACAGCTATTCTTGATCTCGAGGGAAACGTTCTGGTAGCCACGGGCTGGCGGGACATCTGCACCTGTTTTCATCGCCGGAATCCGGAAACCGCCATCCGCTGCACGGAAAGCGACACCGTGCTGGCCGGCCGGCTGAAGATGGGTGAGCAATACAATATCTACAGATGCCGGAACGGGATGCTGGACGCAGCTACGCCCATTGTCATCGCCGGCACCCACATAGGCAACCTTTTTACCGGCCAGTTTCTCTTTGAACCCCCCGACAGGGATTTTTTTCGCCGGCAGGCGGCTGAATTCGGTTTTGAAGAAAAGACCTATCTCAAGGCTTTGGACGAAGTCCCGATTTTTTCCGAGGAACAGATCCGCTCGATCATGGATTTTCTGAGCAGGTTGGCCGAGGTAATCGGCGAAACCGGGCTGGCCAGATTGAAGCTTCTTGAAACCAACCGGGAATTGAAACGCGAAATCGCGGAACGGGCCAAGGCCGAGGATGAATTGGCTCAACAGTCGGAACTGTTGAACAATATCCTGAGCAACATACCTCACGGGGTCTTCTGGAAAGACCGGAATTCGGTCTACCTCGGCTGTAACAAGGTCTGCGCCGAAACCTTCGGCCTGAAAGACACCGAGAGCATTGTCGGCAAAACCGAATACGATCTTCCCGGAGACGAGGAAGAAGTGAAAAGCTACCTGCGAGTGGACCGGTCCGTCATCGACAGGGGAGTCTCCCTGCTGGGAATCGAGGAAACCCTGACCACGGCCGCAGGGGGCAAGATGTCGGTGGTCACCAGCAAGGCTCCTCTCCGGAACAAAGATGGTGAGATTTTCGGCCTTTTAGGGATATTTCACGACGTTACGGAACTCAAACAGGCTGAGGAAGCCTTGAAGGAGAGCGAGGAGCGTTTTCGCCTGATCTTCAAAACCAGCCCGGAGGCTATCAGCCTCAGCCGTCTGGCCGACGGAGTGTATATGGACGTTAACGAGGGATACACTCTGCTGAGCGGCTTCAGCCGTGAAGACGTTCTCGGCAAGACGTCTCTCGAAACAGGCTTGTGGCATGATCCATCGGAACGGGAGCGGGTGATTCAACAGCTTTCCACCCAAGGATACTGCGACAACATGGAGGTTCGTCTGCGGCGCAAAGACGGGTCCGCGGCTGTAGGCCTACTTTCGGCGAGGATAATACAACTCAACGGCGTCAAGCACGTGATTTCCATCGTTCGCGACATAACCGAGCGCAAAAGGATAGAAGATGAGCTGTCCCGCAGGGAAAACCTGCTGCAAAAGATATTCGAAATCCTGCCGGTGGGTTTGTGGATAACCGATCGTCATGGACGGCTGCTTTCCGGCAATCCCACGGGCGTGAAGATCTGGGGCGGGGAGCCGAAAGTGGGGAAAGAGGAATACGGCGTTTTCAAGGCCCGCCGCCTTCCTTCCGGCGAGGAGATCGCGCCGGATGACTGGTCTCTGGCTCATACCGTGAATAAAGGCGTTACCATAGCCGGTGAAATGCTGGAAATAGACGCCTTTGACGGCCAAAAAAGGATTGTCCTGAATTACACCGCGCCGGTGCTGAATGAAGCTGGTTCGCTCGAAGCTGCCATCGTGGTCAACCAGGACATCACGGAACTCAAGCGGGCCGAAGAACTGCTCAGGGCCGGGGAAGAAAAATACCGCTCACTTTTCCAGGAAGCCAAGCGGGCCGAAGAGGTTTACCGCCGCCTGCTGGATTCCTCGGCCGACGCCATAGCAATATACGACATCGACGGCAATGCCCAGTTTGTCAGTCCGGCCTTCACGAGAATTTTCGGCTGGACTCCGGATGAAGTGCTGGGGCGGAGAATCGACTTCGTCCCCGAAACGGAAAAAGAATCCAGTCTGGCGGAAATTCAGCGGGTGTTGGCCGGGGGGTTTTCCGCCAACTATCAGACCAGGAGGCTGGATAAAAACGGCCGGGTGCTCGACGTCACCATCAGCGCCTCCCGCTTCGACGATCACGAAGGGAACCCCGCAGGCATGCTGGTCATTCTCCGCGATGTGACCCAGACAAAGGATATGGAGATCCAACTGCGGCAAGCCCTGAAGATGGAGGCCATTGGCACCCTGGCCGGAGGCATAGCCCACGATTTCAATAATCTTTTGCAGGCCATCAACGGTTACACTCAGCTTCTGCTCATGGACAGGACCGAGGAGAGCCCCGACTATGCGGAGCTGTCGGCTATCGGCAAGGCAGCCGACCGGGCCGCCGGGCTGGTCAGGCAGCTTCTTCTTTTCAGCCGGAAACTGGAGGGAGCACGCCGCCCGGTCGATCTTAACAAGGTGGTTTCCGAAGCGGAAGCCGTTCTCAGGCGGACCATTCCCAAAATGATCGACGTCGATCTGCATCTGAGCGGCGACCTTTGGAGCATCAACGCCGACCCTGTCCAGATGGAGCAGATACTGCTGAACCTGGGCAGCAACGCGGCCGACGCCATGCCGGACGGCGGACAACTCTTCATTGAGACCCGGAATATCATCCTGGACGAGGACTATTGCCGCGAGCACCTTGTCGCCACAGTGGGCAGATATGTGCTCCTGACTGTTTCCGACACCGGCCACGGCATGGACAAGGAGACGATTGAACATATCTTCGAACCCTTTTATACCACCAAGGAAGTAGGCCGTGGTACGGGGCTGGGGCTGGCTTCGGTTTATGGCGTCGTCAAGGGGCAAGGCGGATTCATTCAGTGCTACAGTGAACCGGGCCAGGGAACGACTTTCAGAATATATCTGCCTGCTGGCGGCCTGACTGACAGCGGGAGTCTTGAAGCCAAAGGCAAGGTCAAACCCCGGGGCGGGACGGAAACAATCCTCGTTGTCGATGATGACGCGGCCATCAGGGATTTCGCCGCCCAGGCCTTGCAGCGTTTCGGATACACAGTAATCCCGGCCGACAGCGGAGAAAACGCCTTGGAAGCCTACGCCCGGCAGGGGGCAAAAATAGACCTGGTGATTCTGGACCTGGGCATGCCCGGCATGGGGGGGCACAAATGCCTGGTCGAATTGTTGCGGATGAATCCGTCGGCCAGGGTCCTCATAGCCAGCGGCTACTCCGAAAACAGCCTGGCCCGGCGGACACTGGAATCGGGCGCGGCCGGGTTTATCGGCAAACCTTACCTGCTGGGGGACTTGCTGGCTTCGGTGAGGCGGGTTCTGGAAACTGCTTAGGATTCATGTCTGTGTACCGGCGCAGGTGAAGATTCTCTGTTTTCCCATATACCAATCGGAGGCGATAACTCCGCCTCGGGTTCTTGCTCAGCCCCGTTAATTACCACGGCGTTCATGCTTGCCGCTCAATCTGCTCCGAAGTCTATGCTCCGGAGGCTTTCGCCTCCGGTGCGTTTGTTGACAAAGTGGCTCCCAAGGCCGTTGAAAGAAAAGAAGGCTCCGAGAAAAACTATACAGGCGGGGTGCTTCGCCCCAGGCTGTCGCCTGGCCCCTCTCTGGGGGCTGGCCGCCCCCAGCGCTCCCGTTGGTCGCTGCCCCCGCGTAAAGATGGAATATAAAACTGGAGGCGTCAGCCTCCGGAGCCGGGTGCAGGCGAAAGCCTGCCAGACCAAGGGAACGCCTGAGCGGCCGCGTCCCCTTGGTCTGGGCGGGAAAGACTATCACTCCTTTATTCAAAAAAGGCCGGTCAGCTACCGGTCCGCCTGCACCTCATGGTAACGGAAACAGCCGACCTCATGGTCGTTGACCATCCCCACGGCCTGCATGAACGCATAGCAGCTCGTGGACCCGACGAACTTGAAGCCGCGTTTCTTCATGGCCTTGCTCACTCTGTCCGAAAGCTCCGTCCGGGCTGGCAGTTCTTTCAGACTCCTCCAGGAGTTCACTATCGGCTGTCCGTCCACAAAGTCCCAGATATAGCGGTCGAAGGAACCGAATTCCTCTCTGACCGCCAGGAAAATTCGGGCGTTGTGTATGGTTGCTTCCAGCTTGCGCCGGTTGCGGATGAGGCCCTGATCGGTGAGCATGTCCGCCACTTTGTTTTCGTCATAACCGGCGATGATCTCCGGATCGAAACCATCCATGGCCCGGCGGTAGTTTTCCCGCTTGCGCAGCACCGTCAGCCAGCTCAGTCCGGCCTGGGCCGTTTCCAGCACCAGGTGCTCGAAAAGGTGGCGGTCGTCATGGGACGGCGCTCCCCATTCCAGGTCATGATAATCGCGCATGAGTTCATTCCCCACAGCCCAGGCGCAACGTTTCTTTTCCATCCGGCCCTCCTCGCCCCGCTCGTGTTTGCGGCCATTATAATCAACCTTCGGCCCGCACGCCAGCCGGATGCTCCGGCTATTCTTGTCAGCCCCGGTGTTTGGAGCAATTTGGCTTTGACCCTTAATAGACCTTTTGCTAAACTGCACGGATTGTATTCGTGGCGATTCCTGTAAAATCAAGGAGTAATAAATGAAGTCCATCACTTTTCATGCGCGGAAAGCTCTTATTCTTTTCGTGGTGCTGGCCGTCTTCTGCGCCGCACCGGCTCTGGCCTCCGATGAACAGAAGACACATCATCGTATCGGAGGCTGGCTAGGTTACGCGCAGTCCTACGATGGTGAAGACGATTATAATTTCGTCAGCCTCAATCCTTACTGGAGCGTCTTCCTGACTGATCCGGGACCGGACTGGAAATGGTCCGTGGAATTGGCCGTCGAAGGTTTTTACAACAAATACGTCGGCGACTATTCCGAGTATTTTGAAGTCGGCTTTTCCCCGACCTTCCGTTTTCATTACGGCTTCGAAAAGACTGTCTCGCCTTACGCCGAAATCTCCATCGGCGCTCTTTACAACAATATGGACACCGACGCGACGCACAGCGACCTCATGTTCGATGTCCATTGGGGCCTGGGCCTGAATTTCCGCCTGACTCAGGACCTATATCTCAGCGCCGGGTACCGCTGGAGGCACATCTCCAACGCCAATTCTCACCGCCGCAACCCCGGTCTGGATTTCAACCAGGCCGTGGTGGGCCTCTCTTATTATTATTAGGCTTCAGCCCGGAAGCTTAATTTAGAGTACAGGAGTGTTCAGACCCATGCCCTCGCTCAGTGAACTGGCCGTGCGCCTCAAGGCGGCTTTGCGGCTTGAACTCGAACCGGTCGGCGTCAAGCTTGTCGGTCCCGACGACCGGGACCCCGATTTTCCCGACGGCCCGCCGCCGGAAATAGTCCTCAAAAGCTACTGTCAGGGCCTGACCATGGCCGCCAGGGGACGGACATTTTACGGGCCGGCCTCAAGCCTTGGCTGCACTCTGGGCACTGTGGCCCTGGGGTTGGAAAAAGACCCTGCCCCGCTTCTGGCCGCCACCGCCCAGGAAAAAGCCGCCGCCGGCCTCTTTCGTGACGAGGACGCCAGCCGCTCCAGCGTGTCCGGAGCCCCCAGGCTAACCCCCGGCAGCAGCCGGGCTGCTCTTATCAGCCCTCTGGCCGATCTGACTGCGGAACCGGATGTGGTTATTCTGGAAGTCACCCCGGAACAGGCCATGTGGCTGCTCTATGCCGCCAACTATCAAAGCGGCGGTGGGCAGAACCTGCCTCAGGCCGGAGGCGTGGCCGGAGGCTGCGCCGACGTCACCGCCTATCCTCTGCTGACCGGCAGCCCCAACATCACCTTTCTCGGTCTGGCCTGCCGGCTCAAATCGGCCATCCCGGCCGGGCATCTCTTTTTCGGGCTTCCCGGTTCCGGCCTGGAAGAACTGCTGAAGCACCTGGAAAAAATGGCTAAGCCCATAGGCAAACTGGCCGAAGCCAGCCGGGCGAACTGAAGATAAAGGAGTCCGCCTTCGGGACCGCCATCCATGATAAACCCCGCATCTGTTTGCGGGGTTTGAGCTTGTTGACAAAGTCCCATCAAAGGCCCTTGAAAGAGAAGAAGGCTCCGAGAATGACTGTTCAGGCGGGGTGCTTCGCCCCTGCCGCGAACGGCGGCGACTTCGGACAGTTTTTCCCGCCCAGACCAAGGGGACGCCCAAGCGGCCGCGTCCCCTTGGAACCCCCGGCCTTTTTAACCCGTCGAACGGCAGGCTGCGCCTGCACGCCACGAGGGGACGTTGTCCCCTACGCTCCCGCTGGTCGCTACCCCAAATCAGCCCTTCGCCGGGGGGCGAACGTCCGTGTTCGCCGGAGAAAGAGGAAACCGGAAAATCGGCTTTGGGGGTGCAGGTCAGCTTGATAAAGACAAGAAAGGGGTTTGTCAACAGTCTGAACCCCCGCATCTGTTTGCGGGGGTTGAGTTTGGTGACAAAGCCGCTCCAAAAGCAGTTATGAAGATAAGACGGCTCCGAGAATGACCGTTCAGGCGACAGCCTGGCGGAGGCCTCTTTCTTTTTGCCCTTGCCGCCGCATCATTGTATAATCCCCTCCATGGCCAAATCCAACTACAACCCAATGGCAAAACCGCCCAAATACCGGGCCCGCTGGCCTTGGCTCGTCCTCGGCCTGATCGTCGTCCTGGTTATCGTCAACCACCTCTTCCAGTTCTGGCCCTGGCCGGGAACATCGCCCGAGACCCCTCGGACCGCCGAACCCAAGGCTCCGGCCGCCGCCTCAGGTGAAGTCATCGACTACGGCAAGATCGAACAGCACTCGGACCTCAAACTCGGTGAAATGATCCTGGAGCGAAAAAAGGAATTCGGTATCGGCGACAGTCTGGATATGGTTGTCGGCTCGGAAGAGTCAATCAAGGTCGGCAATGAGACCATCTCCATCAAGGACATCCTGGCAGAAATAGAATCCGGCGGCGGAGAGGTCCCCATTGAAGAGATACTCCCTCAACTCGGCGGCGGCCCGGTTATGGAACAGGACCTGACCGAGAAGCCCGCAGATGCTCAGCCCCCGGCCGCACCGGCGGCTCCGGTTTCTCTGCGCAGGTCGGTCAAATACTACGGCGTCTACGTGGTCCGGCCCGGCGACAACCTCTGGGATATACATTTCTCCTTTCTTCGTGACTACTTCAGCCACCGGGGCGTGGAGATATCTTCACGGGCCGATGAATCGCCCAACGGGCGCAGCACGGGCGTGGCCAAGATCCTCAAATATGCGGAAAATATGGTCCATGTCTTCAACATGAAGACCAAACGCCTGGATCAGGATGTCAATCTGCTCGAACCTTACGAAAAAGTCGTGGTCTTCAATCTGACACATCTCAACCTGATACTCGGTTCCCTCAAGCCCGAGCAGATCAATGAGATACGTTACGACGGCGACCGCATCTATCTGCCTGGAGCCGAGCCCGCTCCCAAGACCGACGGGCCGCCCCAATCGCCTGCCTCAGGGGCGAACGGATAGAAACGTGGAGAGAAAAATCCGCAATCTGGGCGTTCTCAACGCCTCTTCATTCCACGTCGAGCTTGACGAAGTCGAACGTGCCGGAGGCCGGACCACCCGGCGTCTGGCCGTCCGCCACCCCTCGGCCGTGGCCGTCCTCCCTTTGCTGGGGGATGACGAAACCCTGCTGGTCGTCCAGCATCGTTATCCCCTGGACCGGGAAACCCTGGAATTCCCGGCCGGCAAGATGGAGCGCGGTGAAAAACCGGAGCAGGCCGCCTTGCGTGAACTGGCCGAAGAGACCGGCTTCAGCGCCGGCCGGCTGACCCCTCTGCTCTCCTTCGCCCCCTCTGTGGGCTACTCGGATGAGATAATCCACGTCTTCACCGCCCATGAACTGCAACCCCTGGACCAGGGCCGGGATGAACTGGAAATATCCGGGGTGGAAAGGATTAAGCTCTCCCGTCTCAAGGAAATGGTCCTGGCTGGCGAAATCATTGACGGCACCACCATCCTCGTTCTGGCCGCCTATGAATGGCTTGGCCAGGGGCGGAAGATGTGACGCCTCTGGACTATTGAAGAAATATTCTCCTGAGTTATCTTTGACTCATCCGCCTGACCTCTTGCAGCACCGCCGAACGCTTCATAGGCAACCTCCTGAAGGGACGATGCCTAATCGGTCAATTCATCTGCTACTTTATTCGGTCATATCATGTGCTCTCTACATTTTTTGACATTCAGGGTTGACTTGACCGGCTGACAGTGGTAAAAAGTCCCCTTCAGAGAGGCCACGCCTCTCTGACAAGACAATATGCGCCGCTAGCTCAACTGGCAGAGCAAATGACTCTTAATCATTAGGTTGTAGGTTCGATTCCTACGCGGCGCACCAAGAAAATCAAGGGCTTAAGTCATATCGACTTAAGCCCTTTTTACTTACAGGCAGCCATGGGCAGCATTGGGAAAAATTCCAGTCGGTAATGCCGGAACCATAGATAATAGTGTGCGGTGGGGGGTTATGAGGGAACAGATAAGGTTAGAATTGTTGATGTGGCGCATTAGTTAACCGGAAGGCCATGGCTCGCCACTCGATAAAGCCTATAATTGTCAACGCTTATTGTGACCATGGTGCCTTATCTTCTCTCGTTGTTATCCATCTATTCATTTTTTCCGGCTGGATATGCCATAATGCCTCCATGGAAAGGCGGAGCATCATTCATCTGGACATGGACGCCTTTTATGCGGCTGTGGAAGTCCTGGACAATCCGGAGCTGCGGGGGCGGCCGGTTATTGTGGGCGGCAGCGCCCGCCGGGGCGTGGTTTCGACCTGTTCCTACGAAGCCCGCCGTTTCGGCGTCCATTCGGCCATGCCCATGTCCCAGGCCCTGTGCCGCTGCCCGGACGCCGTGGTTTTGCCGGTCCGAATGTCCCGCTATAAAGAATTGTCGGAACTGATTTTCGATATCTACCGGCGCTATACCCCTCTCATAGAACCGCTCTCCCTGGACGAAGCCTTTCTGGATGTTACGGCCTCCGAGCGTCTGTTCGGACCGGCGGCGGAAATGGCCCGGACAATAAAGATTCTGGTCAGAAACGAAACCGGGGGACTGACCGTCTCCGCCGGAGTCGCTCCCAACAAGCTGACGGCCAAGATAGCTTCAGACATGAAAAAACCGGACGGCTTGACCGTGGTGTCGCCGGACCGGGTCCGGGAGTTTCTGGCCCCGCTGCCCATCGGGCGGCTGTGGGGAGTAGGTAGGGTCGGCCGGAATTCCCTGGCCATGCTGGGCGTGGAAACCATCGGCGACCTGGTCCGGCTGCCGGAGGATCTGGTCCGCGCCAGGTTCGGAGACCATGGCCTGGACTTGCAGGCTCTGGCCAGAGGGGAAGACGACCGGCCGGTGGAGCCGGAGAGGGACGTCAAATCCGTCGGGGCCGAGGAAACTTATCTGGAAGACATTACGGCCCTGGATGCGGCCCGGCGGGAGATTCTCTGGCTGTCCACGCGCACGGCCCGCCGCCTCAGACGATCCGGCCTGGTCTGCCGCACTGTCACCGTCAAAGTCAAATATGCTGATTTCAAGCTGATTACCAGGGCCGAAACCCTGCATCGGGCCACGGACGACCACCGGGAGATATTCCGCACGGCGGATCGTCTGCTGGGGAAGACCGAAGTCGGCCGCCGTCCGGCTCGCCTGCTGGGGGTCTCTCTCTCCGGGCTGGATGTGGAAGGCGAACCCCGGCAGGGCAGCCTGTTCGCCGAGGAGCCCGGGGACGAAAGGGGCCGCCGCCTGAACCGGGCACTGGACCGTATTTCGGACAAATTCGGCGACCGGGCCCTGCTTCCGGCCACTCTTCTGCGCGGTAACGAAGATCCGGAAGACTGAAAGGCGCAAAGTCCAGGCCTTGTTTCTTCTCAAGACTCCGGGCGGCCGGAATTCGGGGTAAAAACTGTTGTTATGCCGGGCCGAGTTTTGTTAAGTTATAACCGCGTAGATAAGAAGGGAAAAAGGGTTTTGAAACCATGAAGATAGGCGTCATGTCGGACACCCACCTCTACAGCGTGACGGATGAACTCAAACGCATCGTCGAAGGGGTTTTCAGCCGGACCGACCTTGTCCTTCACGCCGGAGACATCGTTTCGGGCGAAGTGCTGGTCTATCTGGAAAGCTGCGGAGTGGTGGCCGTGCATGGAAACATGTGCCGACCGGAAGTGGCCGAGTCCTTGCCGGATAAAAGAGTGGTCGAGGCGGCCGGCTTCCGCATCGGGCTCATGCATGGCTGGGGTGCGCGGGACGGTTTGGCTAGGCGCTTGCGCCGGGAATTCGGCGAAATAGACTGCCTGGTCTACGGCCACAGCCACAGAGCCGACAACACCCGCGTGGGCGGAGAGCTTGTCTTCAATCCCGGCACGGCTGTTATGGACTCATTCGGCCGCAATACTGTGGGCCTGCTGACCATCACCGACAGCATCCAAGGCGAGATAATACCGCTCGATTAGGAGGTCCGATATGAAAAACCTGTGGGCGCCCTGGCGGATGACCTACATTCTGGGCGAAGACGAAGCCGCCAGGAACCAATCCTGCATCTTCTGCGTGGATGAAGACAAGGCTGTTCCGGATAAATCGCGGCTGATACTGCACGTAGGGCGGCTGAGCATGGTCATGATGAACCGCTATCCCTACAACAACGGACATCTGCTGGTCGCCCCCCGGCGTCATGTGCCGGACCTGTCACATCTGACCACGGAAGAGATGGCCAACCTGATGGAAACCCTGCGGGGGACCATCGAAATAATGAAGAAGGATTTCAACCCCGACGGCTTCAACGTGGGCCTGAACATGGGCCGGGTGGCCGGGGCCGGGGTGGAAGACCACATGCACTTCCATATCGTGCCGCGCTGGAACGGCGACACCAATTTCATGACCGTATTTGCCGACGTGCGGGTGGTGCCCGAACACCTGGAGGCCGCGTACGACCGCCTGCTGCCGCGTTTTCAGAATCTGGAGGTTGAGGCATGAGAACGGCCAAGGCGTTCCTGTGGGGAGTCTTCATCGTGCTTCTGGTGCTCTTCGTGGTCCAGAACCTGGGGGCCTTGTCCCATACGGAAAGCCTGCGGCTGAACCTCCTGCTCTTCTCCCTGGACAGCCCGCCGTTGCCGGTCTCGCTGCTGGCGGTGGTCTGCCTGGCCCTGGGCTATATGACGGCCTTCGGGCTTGGGCTGGTTCGCCGCCGCCGCCTCAAAAAGGAAATGAAGGAACTGAACTGGCGGCTGGGCCGGGCCGAAGAGGAACTCAAATCCCTGCGCAACCTGCCCATAACCGGCGAGATGTCAGCCGAAGCCGCTTCACGGCCATCCGTCCCGGGAGGTCGCTGAGCCATGTTCAATCAGACGGTGGCCCTGCCTGGTTTCAGCCTGACCATTTTTCAGCTTCTTATGGGCATCGCTCTTGCCGCCCTGCTGGCAGGGTGGCTCCTCGGCTGGCTCTTAAACCGTCCCAGGCCGGGCGGCAAAACGGAAAACCGGGCAGCCGACAAGGAGCGCCTGGTTTCCAACGCGGCGTTCATGAAGGGCATAAACTACATTCTGACCGACAAACCCGATTTGGCCATTGAGGAGCTGACCCGTGCGGTGACCCTGGATTCGGAAACCGTGGAGACCTATGTGGCCCTGGGCAACCTCTTCCGCAGCAAAGGCGAAATCGACCGGGCGGTGCGTATTCGGCAGAGCATAATTCTCAGGCCCAATCTGGATGAAAAGGTGCGGCGGCAGGCCCTTTTCGATCTGGGGCTGGACTATCGCCGGGGCGGCCTTCTGGACCGGGCCGTCAAGACCTTCGAAGATGTTATCAAGGCCGATTCCACCTGGGTGGAGGCCTACCAGCAATTGGTGCGCATCTATGAAGATGTCCGCGACTGGGACAAGGCCTTCGAGACTCAGCAGAAACTGGCCAAGCTGACCGGTGCGCCCTCCCGAGGGGTAATGGCCCATCATCAGGTCGAACTTGGCAAGGTGCATTTCGAAAAGGGCCGTCTGCCTCAGGCTCAGGCGGCCTACAAGAAAGCGTTGAGCCTCGATCCGTCCTGCGTGGACGCCTATCTGCATCTGGGGGATCTGCATCTGCATGAAGGCAAACCCAAGAAGGCCGTCGAGGTCTGGCGCAAGATAGCCGCCGCCTCGCCGGAGATGACGTTTCTGGCTTTCGGCCGTCTGACCCGCGTGGCCGCTGTCTTGAAAGACCTGCGGCCCGTGGAAGAGTTCCTGGCTCAGTGCGCGGCCGGGGATCAGAGCGCCTTGGCCAGGCTCGTTCAGGGCAGGCTGTCGGCCCAGCGCGGCCGCATCGACGAAGCCCTGGCTGAACTCGGGCGGGCCGTGGACATGGACCCGGATCTGTACGAAGCCCGGCGGGAGATTGGTCTCATTCTGCTGACCAGGGGAAGGGACGCCGAGGCCTTGCAGGCCTACCGCGATCTGCTGGATCATCTGACCGTGCCCGACGCCGAGTTCCAGTGCGGGCGTTGCGGCCTGGTTTCCCCCGAACTGCAATGGCGCTGTCCCCAGTGTTGCGCCTGGGATTCCATGTCGCTCCACCGCCGCCACCCCCTGCTTTTTGACCGGGAGGAAATACCCGGACAACGGCAGGATGAAACCCCGTCCGAATCTTGCGCCGGGATTGAGACCGAAGAGGTTCGCAACTGAAGCATGTCCAAACTGACCCCGATGCTCAAGCAGTATTTTTCCATCAAGGAAAAGCATCCAGATGAAATTCTTTTCTTCCGCATGGGCGATTTTTACGAGATGTTTTTCGAGGACGCGGTCAAGGCCGCTCCGGTCCTGGAAATAGCCCTCACTTCCCGCTCCAAGTACGAAGATCGGGACATCCCCATGTGCGGGGTGCCCTACCACGCCGCTGAAACCTACATCAACCGGATGATCGGGGCCGGACTCAAGGTGGCCGTCTGCGACCAGGTGGAAGACCCCCGGCTGGCCAAGGGCATCGTGGCCAGGGAAGTGACCCGCGTGGTTACGCCGGGCATGGTCGTTTCCCCGGAGATGGACGACCCCAAGACCTCCCGTTATCTGGCCGCCGCTGTCGGCCCGCCGGAAGACGCTCCGGAGCTGCGTTACGGGCTGGCCGCGCTGGATGTAAGCACCGGTGACTTTTTTCTGACCGAACTGCCCGATTCCCGTGCCCTGACCGCAGAACTTTCCCGCGTTTCTCCGGCGGAGCTGCTTATCAGCGAAGAGGATTCCTCCGGCCTGGCCGACGCGGCCGCAGAACTGGGGCTTTACACCACCTCTTTCGAATCCGTGGCTTTTGACTATGCCCGTGCCAGGCTGGTGCTGACCGCCCGCTTCGGCGAACACGCCCTGGCCGGCTTCGGCGTGGCGGACATGCCGCTGGGACTGGCCGCCGCCGGGGCCGCCCTGCTTTACGCCCAGGAGAAACAGGGCCGGGATCTGGTGCATCTGGACCGTCTGCGGGCCTACCGCCTGGAAGACTTCATGGTCCTGGACGAAACGACCAAGCGCAACCTGGAACTCTTCGCCACGCTCAGGGACCGGGGCCGGGCCGGATCGCTCATCGGCCTGCTGGACATGACCGTGACGGCCATGGGCGGACGCAAACTCAAGCATTGGCTGGGCTATCCTCTGCTGGACCGCCGGGAAGTGGCCCAGCGCCACGATGCGCTGGAAGCTTTGGTCGTGGACGGACTGGCCCGCGCCGATTTCCGCGGCTTGCTGGGCGGGGTTCACGACCTGGAAAGGCTGACCGGAAGAATTTCCCTCAACCGGGCCACACCCAGGGACCTGTCTTCCCTGAAAAACAGCCTCCAGCGCTTGCCCGCCGTCAAGTCTCTGCTGCTCGGCCAGTCCGACGGGCGTCTGCGGGAGCTGGGGGAGAGCCTCGACGTGCTGGCCGATGTGGCCGGGCTGATCGCCTCGGCCCTGGTGGATGGCCCTCCGCTCAGTCTGAAGGAAGGCGGCCTTTTTCTGCGGGGGTTCAAGCCCGAACTGGACGAACTGATGGACATAATGTCCGACGGCAAGGGCTGGATCGCCAGGATGGAGAAGTCCGAGCGCGAACGCACCGGGATCAATTCGCTCAAGGTCGGCTTCAACCGGGTCTTCGGGTACTATATAGAAATAACCAGGGCCAATCAGCACCTGGTGCCCGAGGACTACATCCGCAAGCAGACCCTGGCCGGGGCTGAGCGTTTCATTACGCCCGAGCTCAAGGAGCAGGAGGAGAAAGTCCTTACGGCCGAGGAACGCCGCGTCTCGCTGGAGACCGAACTCTTCGACGAACTGCGGCGGGAAATAACCGGGCATTCGTCCCGGCTGAGGCGCACGGCCGATCTGCTGGCCGAACTGGATGTCCTGGCTGCTCTGGCCGAGGCTGCGGTCAAGTTCGATTACGTCCGGCCGGAATTGCTGGACGGCGACCGCCTGGAGATAGAGGGCGGTCGGCACCCGGTCATAGAAAGGTCGCTGCGCGGTGAGACCTTCGTGCCCAACGACGTGATTCTGGACAACGATTCGGAACAGATACTCATCATCACCGGACCCAACATGGCCGGTAAGTCGACCATCCTGCGCCAGACGGCCCTTATCGTCCTGATGTGCCAGATCGGTTCCTTCGTCCCGGCCGAAAAGGCCCGGCTGGGTCTGGTGGACCGGATTTTCACCAGGGTGGGCGCGTCGGACGATCTGACCAGGGGACGTTCGACCTTCATGGTCGAGATGAACGAAACAGCTCAGATACTCAACCAGGCCACGCCCCGCAGCCTAGTCATCCTGGATGAAATCGGACGCGGCACCAGCACCTTCGACGGACTCTCCATCGCCTGGGCCGTGGCCGAATACCTGCACGACCTTCAGGGAGTGGGGGTGCGGACCATGTTCGCCACTCACTATCATGAACTGGTCGATCTGGCCCGGACCCATGTCCGGGTGAGAAACTACAACGTGGCCGTGAAAGAGTGGCAGGGCTCCGTCATCTTTCTGCGCAAACTGGTTCCGGGCGGGGTCAGCCGCAGCTACGGCATCGCCGTGGCCCGCCTGGCCGGTCTGCCGGGACGGGTCCTGGCCCGGGCCACGGAGATATTGGAAAACCTGGAAGACGGCGGGACCGCTTCAAACGGTCTGCCCAAGCCGCATCGTCCCCGGAGCAAATCCGGTAAATCCACGGTGCAGCTCAGCCTCTTCGGCCCCGCCGACAACGGTCTGGCCGATGAACTCCGCCGCCTTGACGTCGACGCCCTGACTCCTTTGGAAGCCTTGAACGAACTGGCCAAGCTGAAAAGAATGGTATGAGGGTAACAAGAATACGCATATTGGCTCTTTTAGCCGCAACGATCCTGATGTTGGCGTTTATGGCCCCGGCGGCGGACGCTTCCACGTCCGACCTCTATACGGCCGCGCAGAAGGCCCGCCAGGAACTGGCCCGGGACAAGAAAGCTCAAGACCTGCGGCACAACTGGCTTAACGTCATCAAGCGCTACCAGGCGGTCATAGACCGGGACCCCGGCGGCAAGCTGGCCGCCGAATCCTGGCTGGCCCAGGGCGATCTTTACATGGGGCTGTACACCAAGTCCCGCAGCTCCGAAGACCTGGAAAAGGGGCTGGACTGTTTCCGTCAGTTGACCAAACGTTTTCCCCAGCAGAACCTGGCCGCCCAGGCCCAGTTGCGTATCGGCAAGGTTTATGCCGACTATAACCGGGATATGGACCGGGCTTACGTGGAATATCTGAAGGTTGAACTCAACCACCCCGGAGCCAGGGAAGAGGTGGCCGAAGCCCGTAAACGCATGGCCAAGATTTCCGGACCGGCCCCCAGCGAGCCGCCGGAGCCGGAGACTCCCCCCAAGGCCGCGGCCAAGCCCGTGGCGGAAGAAAAACCGGCGGCCGAAGCCTCGGCTCAGCCTTCCGGCAACGGCAAGGCCTTGGTCCAGGGCATGCGCTACTGGGCCAACCCGACCTACAGCCGGATCGCCATAGATCTGACCGGCGAAGTGGGTTTCCGGGACCATCTGCTTCGTCCGGACAAAACCAACAACAAGCCCATGCGCCTTTATCTCGATTTGGGACCGGCCAAAATGGCGCCGGATGCCCGCGAAGAACTGCCGATATCCGACGGCCTGCTCAACGGCGCACGCATCGGCCAGCACGACCAGGATACGGTCCGGGTGGTGCTGGACATACAGGAAATCTACAACTACCGCATCTTTTCCCTGACCAATCCTTCCCGCATCGTCATTGATGTGACCGGCCGCCAGAAGGAAAAGCCGGAAGCCGTGGCGTCGGCGGCCAAGCCCGAGACTGCCAAGCCCGAGACGGCCAAGCCGGGTGAAACCGCCTCAGTCAAACTGCCGCTGACCGATCTGCGGGCCGCCGCCGAAAAACGCCCCAAGCTGCCCCGAGGCCCGGCCCATGTCCCGGTGGATCAGTCGTCACTGGCCCGTCAGCTCGGTCTGGGCATCAGCCGGGTGGTCATCGATCCCGGTCATGGCGGCAAGGACCACGGAGCCACCGGCATCACAGGTCTGCCGGAAAAGGACCTGACCCTGGAGCTGGCCCTCATGCTGGCCGACAAGATAAGGAAACAACTGGGTCTGGATGTGGTGCTGACCCGGACCAAGGACGTGTTTATCCCTCTTGAGGAGCGCACGGCCATTGCCAACACCAAAGGCGCGGACCTGTTCATTTCCATCCATGCCAACGCCCACCGGGACGCCAAGATAACCGGGCTGGAGACATATTTCCTCAACCTGGCGACGGATGAAGAGGCCATGCGCGTCGCGGCCCTGGAAAACGCGGCCACCCGCAAGAAGATGAGCGATCTGCAGGTCATACTCAACGACCTGCTGCTCAATTCCAAGATCACCGAGTCGGGACGCCTGGCCGGCAGAGTCCACCGGGCCATGGTCGGTAAGCTCCGGAACCATTACAAGGACATTCGCGACCTCGGCGTCAAACAGGCCCCGTTCTACGTTCTGATCGGAGCAAACATGCCTTCAATTCTGGTCGAGATAGGCTTCATATCCAGCAAATCAGAAGAGACCAGGCTCAAATCGAAAAAATACAAGGAGCGCCTTACCGACGGACTGGTGGAAGGCGTCAAGGCTTACGCCGAAACCATAAAAAAAGCCGGGTGAAAAACACCCGGCTCGGCAGCTTTTGCTGAAAGTCTTTATTTCGCCGGAGTCAATCCTGCGTTTTTCTTGGCGTACTCCAGCAGATAAGCCTTGACGAAGTCTTCCAGATCGCCGTCCAGAACGGCGTCCACGTTGCCCATTTCCACGCCGGTCCGGTGATCCTTGACCAGACGGTAAGGATGCAGGACATACGACCTGATCTGGCTGCCCCAGGCGATGTCCATCTTGCTGTCATGAAGCTTGCGCAGCTCCTCGGCCTTCTTCTCTTCTTCGAGAGCATAGAGCCGGGCGCGGAGCACCTTCATGGCGATATCCTTGTTCCTGTGCTGCGACTTTTCATCCTGGCACTGCACCACGATATTGGTGGGCAGGTGGGTGATGCGCACGGCCGAGCTGGTCTTGTTGACGTGCTGGCCCCCGGCCCCGCTGGCCCGGTAGGTGTCTATGCGCAGATCCTTTTCGTTGATCTCGATGACGATATCGTCGTCAATCTCCGGAGTGACGAAGACACTGGCGAAAGATGTGTGGCGGCGGCTGGAGGCGTCGTAGGGCGATATCCTCACCAGCCGGTGAATGCCCACTTCGGAACGCAGCAGGCCGAAGACATACTGGCCGGATACCGTGAAGGTCACACTTTTGATGCCGGCTTCTTCGCCGTCGAGCACATCGACTATCTTGGCTTGGAAACTGTTCCGGTCGGCCCAGCGCAGGTACATGCGCAAAAGCATTTCCGCCCAGTCCTGAGCTTCGGTGCCGCCTGCCCCGGCGTGGATGTCGATAATGGCGTTGCTCTGGTCGTGAGGTCCGGAAAGCATACGCTGAACCTCATACAGGTCCAGACGGCTGGTCAGGCCTTCAAGGCGCTCCTTTATTTCCGGCGCAACCCCCTCGTCCTCCTCTTCATCGGCCATTTCCATGAGGAGTTCCAGCTCCTCCATGTCCTTTTCCAGGGAGTTCCAGAGTTCGGTGCGCTGCGACAACTGCTGGCGTTCGCGGGTCACTTCACGGGCCGCCTGGGGATCGTCCCAGAAGCCCTGCTTGGCAATCTCTTTATCCAACTCGGTCAGGCGGGTGTTTATGGCAGCAAGGTCAAAGATAACCTCTGAGCGTTTGAAAACGTTCCCGGATATCCTTTACCTGTGGTCTCAGATCAGCTAACATTCTTTTTTCTCCTGTGAAAACCGGCCCCGAAAATCAGTATGGTCAAGGCGAGGCAGGCCTGCGGAACGATGTCTCCCGTCCGCGTGTAAAAGGTTTCTTCTCGGCACAGCGGAACATCCCGGATCAGGACGTCCCGCTGGAACAGATTCAGAGTCCCCAGGACCCGGCCGGCCGGGTCGATGAAGCCGCTGATGCCCGTATTGGCCGCCCGAGCCACGCTGCGGCGGGTCTCCACGGCCCTGAGCACCGCCTGGGAAAAATGCTGGTAAGGGGCCGAAGTCCGGCCGAACCAGGCGTCATTGGTGATGACCACCAGGAAATCGGCTCCGGCTCTGACCGCCTGGCGGGCCAGTCCGGGAAAGACCGATTCGAAACAGATCAGCACCCCGATGCCGTCGCCGTTCAGGTCGAGTATCCGTCCGGGCTGCCCCGGTTCGTAATTGCCCACGGCCTGGGTTATCTTGGACAGAAACGGGAAGTACTTCTGGAGCGGGACGTATTCGCCGTAGGGCACGAGGTGCGATTTGTCATACCAGCCCAGCATCTCGGCCCGACCGTCGAGGAGATAGGCCCGGTTGTAATAGACCGGTTCCCTGTCCGGCCTCTCGGCATATCCGGGCGCTCCGAAAAGCAACGGCCGCCCGGCGCGCCTGACCAGGTCGTCCACCCACTCCCGGGCCGCCGGATCGCGCTCGTACAGAAGCGGCAAAGCCGTTTCCGGCCAGACGGTCAGCCAGGGATCGGACAGGCCGGCTTTCAGCGTGAGGTCCCGGTAAGCCATCATGGTTTCCACCCTGTGGCTTGGGTCCCACTTCAAGTCCTGGGGGATGGAACCCTGCACCGCGGCCATTCTGCGCACCGGGGCTTCTTGTACCAGCTTGTCCACCTGGGTCAGCCGGGCCTGTCCGTATGTCCACATCAGGACCGGGACGGCTGCGGCCAGCAACAGCGGACCCGCTGCCGACCGCCGGAAAAAAGGTCGCGGACGCATAAAAACAGCGGCGAGCGCCAGGTTGACCAAGGCGGTTAGGAAACCGAGTCCTCCAGGTCCGACTATATCGGAAACCTGGATCAATGGCAAGGCGGCGACCAGGGCCGCGCCCAGAGGTTCCCATGGGAAACCGGTCAGGAAGAAACCTTTGAAATATTCGAGCCCGCACCATAAAGCCGCTCCGGCCAGGGCCCAGAGCACCCCGCCGGCCTTCAGGCCCGGCAGGCGTTCGGCCCAGGTCAGCCCCCAGGCGAATAGACCGGGATACAGGGCCATGTATGCGGCCAGAGCCAGGAATACCGGCAAAGCCAGAAGAAAGTGCAGCCCGCCGTATTCGGTCATGACCGGGACAATCCAGTAGACCAGTGTAACTGCGTGCACCAGGCCGGTTATGAATCCCAGACGGAACGAGTCTTCTCCGTCAAGGCCTCCCCTGGCCAGGATGAGGGGGACCAGGCCGAAAAAGGCCAAGGGCCAGAGTTCCGGCCGGGGAAAGGCCAGCGTGAGCAGGACTCCGGAGAGTGCGGCCAGTATGGGCCGTCCCGGCCCCGTTGACAGGCGGAATAGCGGGGGCATGATGGTTGTTCAGGCCGCGTTGGTATTCAGGTTGCCGTTTGGGGGAAGGCGCTTGATCTCAACCTTGTCGATCTTGCGCTCGTCGGCGACCTTGATGGTCAGAAGCAGGTTACGGAATTCAATCTGTTCGCCTTCATCCGGCACACGCCCCAGAAGATCGGTGATGAAGCCGCCCACGGTTTCGTAATCGCCCTCGGGGAACTCGTAATCCATGAAATCTTCCAGTTCCTCCAGGTTCATGCGGGCGTCAACCAATACGGTTTCATCGTCGATCCGCACCACCGGATCTTCCTCGTCGTCATACTCATCGCGGATTTCACCGATGATCTCCTCGATGATGTCTTCGAGGGTGATGAGGCCGGCCGTGCCGCCGTATTCGTCCAGTATTACCGCCAGGTGGTTCTTTTTGCCCCGCAACTCTCCCAGCAGTTCCACTATCTTCTTGCCTTCGGGGATGAAAATTGGTGTGCGGACCAGTTCATCCGGCATCGGATCTTCCGTCGGACGCCCCCATATCCCCAGCAGATCCTTGGCGTGGAGCACTCCGACTATGTGGTCTATGTCGCCGGTGTAGACAGGCAGCCGGGAATGTCCGGTTTTAATGATAAGTTCGAGGGCTTCGCCCAGGGAAGCTTCCCGGCTGACCCCGATGACCGCCGTACGCGGCACCATGATCTCCCGGGCAATGGTATCCTTGAACTCGAAAATGCTCTGAATCATCTCGCCTTCGCCGGCGGAGATGACTCCCTTTTCAGCGCCCTGCTCGATCAGGTCCTGTATTTCTTCCTCGAATCGCTCAATGCCGTTGCCGGTTTTCAAGCGGCGGGCCAATGATCGGAGCCGATTGAGGAGACCTTGTGATGGAATGTCCTCCAACTCTGTAAAACCTCTTGCAACTATTATTTTTTTCAACCGGAACCGATTTAGTTGCCGGTCCCCGTGATCTGAAGCTCCTGGCCGTGATCCAGAGAGATGTCGTAATTTCTCATCCGGCGTTCGAACTCTGTTTCGCTCAGGCCAAGAACCAGAGCCGCCTTGCCCCGGTCGCCGTCGGTGCGCGACAGGGCGCGGCGGATGTATATCTTTTCCGCTTCCATGACCGTATCCGGTATGCGTTCACCCGGCGCGGTCCGGAAGACTTCACCCGACAGGCGCAGATCCATGGGCAGGTCGTCCAGAAGGATGGCCGAACCGTTGGAAAACATAACCTGCCGTTCACACACGTTCTTCAATTCGCCTACGTTGCCTGGCCATGGATAAGCCCTCAGGCATTCCAGCGCGGCCGGGTCCACTTCCGGAACGGCCAGCCCCCTTGAACGGGCGGCCTGGAGGACGAAATGCCGGACCAGACCGGCTATGTCGTCCCTGATTTCCCTGAGCGTGGGCATCTCCAGGCTCACATCCGAAAGCCGGTGCGCAAGGTCCTCGCGAAACTCTCCGTCCGCCACCATCGGGGCCAGTTCCACATTGGTGGAAGAGACCGTGCGGAACTTCACCGGACGGGGACGGGACGAACCGACGCGGTATATAACACCTTCCTCGAAAGCCCGCAAGATGTCCACTTGGACCGACAAGGGAAGGTGATCTATATTCTTCAGGAACAGGGTCCCGCCGTCAGCCTCCTCCAGCAACCCTATGGCCCCGTCAGAGGTCATGGTGCCGGGCTCGTGTCCGAAAAGAGTGGCCTCGATCTGCGTCGGCGAAAGAGAGGCGCAGTTTATGGAAACAAAAGGACCGGAACGGCGCGGGCTCAAGGCATGAATCCGCTTGGCCAGAACCTCTTTCCCCGTGCCCATCTCCCCGGTCAGCAGTATGCGGGCGTCGGTCTGGGCCACCTGGGCCGCCGTGGCCAGCAAGGCTTTGACCTGGGCATGGTCGCCCACAAAGCCGCTCCCCGTCCGTAAATCTTCCTCCTCCCGGAAAATCCGGCGGTCAAGCTGAGCGATGAGGTGGGCGTTTTCCAGAGCCGATGCTATCAGCGAGGCCATGGCCGAAAAATAGCTGAGATCCTTCTCCGTATACTGGCGGGTCTTGCTCTCCACATACAACAGTCCGCACGGCCCGCCCTGGGTCTTCAGCGGGGCGCACAAGCTGGTGCGGGCCTCGTCCAGAAGCATCCGTTCGCCCTGCACGTAATTCAGTTCCGTTATCACCTTGGGCCAGACCACCGTCCGGCCTTCTTTCAAAGCCAGCCGGACGCAAGGCTCCGGCAATACCAGCATCTGCTCGTTTGGTCTTACCAGCAATGCCGTCAGGCGCTGAATCTCGGTGCTCTCCGGCCAAAGCAGGGCCGTCCGGGAAGCGGAGAATATTTTTTCCAGGGTGTAGGCCGCCTGTTTCAGAACCCGGTTCAGCTTGGGGCGTTCGCTCAGAGCCGCAGCCACCTTGAACAGGACGCCCAATTGCGTCTTCTCGAGTCCTCCCACATCGGCGCTCGGCGGCGACAGCAAGGCCCCAGGGGGAGCCTCATCCACATCGCCGACGATCAGCACCACCCCGTCGCGGCCCACGGCCACGTCCAGGGACGGGTTGAAGAGAAAGACCTCCTGGCCGACACGTATCTCGTCGTTGGTCTTCAGAATGACCGGCGCCGTCACCGGGGCTTCGTTCAGAAGCGTTCCGTTGGTGCTTTTCAGGTCATTGAGTTGATAACCTTGGTCGGTGGCGGTGATTTCGGCGTGGAAACGCGACGAGGCCCGGTCGAAAAGTATCAGGTCGCACTCGGGCGAACGCCCCAGCACGGCCCTTTCGCCGAGCTCGAAACGGAAACCGAAGCGGTCTTCTCTAAAGGCAAAAAGGACAGGCATTGCCCTATTCAGGTGTTGCGCGGGCCGGGTCCGCGGGGACTCGCCCGCAAAAGATTAAAGAAGAGTAAAATACCACACACTATGAAGATGACACAAATATCGGCTTAAGTCAATAAGTTAGAATACGTAAGGCGCAACGGTCCGATAAGTGTTGCCCGCCTTCCGCATACAGCCCATCAGCCTCGTAAAAATTAATCCGCCGAAGGACAAATACACCCCTCAAGACCAAAAGGTCTTTCGGAAATTATTCCGCATTATTAACCGGTAAGCGTCGGGACTGTCAAGTATTGATTATCCCGGTCATTCCGCCCGCAGCCAGAGAATGTCGGCCAGAATCGCCTTGACGGCTGCCATATGATATGATAGCCGACTAAAGTCATTTTGATTGAAAGGCAGGGTTCTTCTAAATGGCGGTAATAGCACCCTTTAAGGGTATACTCTACGATCAGGGCAAGACCGGTGGACTCGGCCGCGTGGTCGCCCCCCCCTATGACGTGGTCAGTCCCGAGGAACAGGCCGCTTATCATCAATCGCACCCGAACAACGTGCTGCATATCGATCTGGGTCCCAGGCTCCCCGAAGACCAGAGCGCCCACGACTGGCACCACCGGGCCGCTTTGACTTACAACCGCTGGCTGGCCGAAGGCATCCTGGTTAGGGACCTCAAACCGGCCTACTACTATGTGGAAACCGATTTCACCGATCCCCAGAGCGGGCAGCGCCTCACCCGGCACGGTTTCATCGGTCTTCTGAGGCTTGAGGAATTCGGTGCCTCCTCTGCCGTCAAGCCCCATGAGCGGACCTTCTCCGCCCACAAGGCCGAACGCCTCCACCTGATGAAGCACGTCCAGGCCAACCTAAGCCAGATATTCACCGTTTTCCCGGATGAAAATCTCAAATCGCGGGAAATTCTCCAGGCCGGACTCCGCTCCAAACCGCTCTTCGATTTCACCGACGCCCAAGGTTCCGGACACCGGCTCTGGACCATCCACGATAACGGAGTGCACCGGGCCATCTGCGATTTCATGAAAAACAAGACTATCTATATCGCTGACGGGCACCACCGTTACGAAACCGCCCTGAACTACCGCCGGTACAAAGCCGAATCCGGCGTCAAGATCGGACCGGATTCTCCGCTCAACTACATAATGGTCTACTTCTGCCCGGTCTCCGACCCCGGACTCTCCATTCTTCCGGCCCACCGCCTGCTGCTGAGCGGCGGCCCGGACAATCTTGAAGACTTCGAAGCCTCTCTGGCCCGGTTCTTCCAGATTCAGAAGTTTTCTTACAATGTGGTTGAAGAACGCATGGCCCGGCAAGCCTTTATCCGCCGCCTACACGAAACCGGGCGCAGGCACAGTTCCATCGGTCTCTTCAGCCGGTTGGCCAATACCTATTATCTGCTGGAAAAAAAGAATGGGGCGGGTCTGAAGGGCGCTCTGGGAGCTTGGCCGGAACCGTTGCAGAAGCTGGATACGGTAGTACTGACCTCCCTGGTCTTACAGGAAGTCCTGGGCATGACCGACGAGGACCTCGACGACGCCGACCGTCTGGCCTACACCAGCCGCGTCAACGAGGCTATCAACCGTGTCCGGAACGGCGGAGCCGAACTGGCCGCCATCCTCAACTCCACGCCCATGGAACAGGTCCAGGCCGTGGCCGAGGAAGGTTTGGTCATGCCGCGCAAGTCCACCTATTTCTACCCCAAGGTGACCACAGGCCTGGTCTTCAATCCGGTCAATCCTTACGAGGCCATCGACCCGGTCTGCTGAAGTCCGGCCGCCGCGGAGGCGAATCTGTTTGACGGCTGACCAGAAACCGCCGGAACCGGTTATTGTTCCCGGTACCGAAAACGAACTCCTGGCCGCATACGGTCTGGACGCCTCCGCCGTCACTCTTGACGCCGTGTACCGGGGCCGCCTGGCCCTGGCGCAGCCCCGCGACGGGTACCGTTTCGCTGTTGACGCTCTTCTCCTGGCCGATTTCGCCCGTCCCGCTCCGGGGCAGACTGTTATCGACCTGGGAACCGGCGTGGGCGTCGTCGCCCTGGCCCTGGCCTGGCGGCTGGGGCGGGGCCGGGTGCTGGCCGTGGAAGTTCAGCCGAGGCTGGCCGCCTGTGCCCGTTTCAACTCAGCCGTGAATCCCTGCGGAAGCCTGGTCCGTGTGCTCAAAACGGATTGGCGCAGTCTGACCAGGGAAGAATGCGGCGGTCCGGCCGACTGCATCGTCTGCAACCCCCCGTACCGGAAAAAAGGGACCGGCCGCCTCAATCCCGGACAGGAAGAGGCTGAAGCGCGCCACGAAGTCGCCGGATCGGCCGACGACGCCGCCCGGACGGCTGCCCGGCTGCTCAAGCCCGGCGGACTCCTCTCCCTGGTCTACCCCGCCGCCAGGCTGGCCGGACTCATCGCCGTTCTCAAGGCTGCCGGTCTCGAACCAAAAAGGTTCAGAACAGTCCACAGCCGCCGGGATCAACCCGCCCGTCTGGTTCTTCTGGAAGCCCGTCTGGGCGGAGGGGAAGAACTGAGAATAGAACCGCCTCTTTTCCTCTACCGACCCGGAAAAACCCGCGACTACACCGAAGAAGCCGACGCCATCCTGGCCGGTCCGGAGCCGGTCCCGCAAAAAGCAGACTGATTTTATCTTTTGATATCAAGGTTTCCCATTAGGGAATAAGAATGAGCGACTTGGAGTGGACCTTGGGTTGTGGGGGGCAGCGACCAGCGGGAGCGCTGAGGGCGGTCAGCCCCCATAGATGGTCCAGGCGACAGCCTGGCAGCAAGGGGGGCAGGCTTTCGCCTGCACCCTGCTCCGGAGGCTGCCGCCTCCGGTTTAATTCTTTGGTCTTCCGCAGGGGCAGCGACCAGCGGGAGCGCTGGGGGCGGTCAGCCCCCATAGATGGTCCAGGCGACAGCCTGGCAGCAAGGGGGGCAGGCTTTCGCCTGCACCCTGCTCCGGAGGCTGCCGCCTCCGGTTTAATTCTTTGGTCTTCCGCAGGGGCAGCGACCAGCGGGAGCGCTGGGGGCGGCCAGCCCCCAGAGATGGTCCAGGCGACAGCCTGGCCTTAATCGCGCCTTTGGCGGGCCAGCAAGGCGGCCAGGCTTTTGCGCAATTCCTCGTCCTTGACCGCGGCCAAGGCCTCGCGTATACCCGGCCGGTCCGATTCGGAAGGTGCGGGCCGCCCTGTGCGCTGGGCTTCACGAGCCTCGGCCCATTGGCGGGGGGTGCCCAACTCGCCTACCCGGAAACGGATATCCTTGACCACGGGAGCCCCCACTTCGTGGTTGATCTTGTCCACAAAATCGGCCTTGAAATAGCTGAAACGGTCTATCCAGACAGAGCCTTCCACCGCCACGGACAAGACCCCGTTATGGATGGATTCCGGCCTGGTTCGGGCCGCGTTGAACTCGCCGACCGCCTTGGGCCAGGCTTCAAAGACACGGACCATCTCCCGGGCCAGGCCGAGAAATCCGTTGCCCATGGATTCGTCCAGCAGCTCCCCCACGGGCCTGGGCTCGCTTTTTTCCCGTTTCTTCTCCATACCGATACTCTATCTGCACTTACCCGTCCCCGTCAATGGCCCGAATCAACTCCTGCTCATCCGGCCATGGGGTGTCATGACATCGGGAATCCCGGCCTTCGGAACAATCGCCCTTCCGTTCACTGCCGGTCGTATAACCTGCTGTCGGGATTTTTGCATGGATAGGCCGAACGCTTTGATAAAACAGAAAAACAAAATACAGCCACTTGACCTAGGTCAAGGCCTGATCTCCTTGTCCGGGGTATTCTATAATCAAGTTGCGGACAAGGAGGTTTCACCCATGGCGGTCAGAAACATCATTCAGATAGACGAAGACAAGTGCGACGGATGCGGCCTTTGCGTGATCGGCTGCGCGGAAGGCGCTCTGAAGGTCATCAACGGCAAGGCGAAACTGGTCAGCGAAATCTATTGCGACGGTTTGGGCGCCTGTCTGGGCGAATGTCCCACAGGGGCCCTGACGGTCATCCGGAGAGATGCCGAAGAGTTCGACGAGTCGGCGGCCATGGCTCATGTGGCTTCCCGGCAGGACGAGAACAACCGGCAATCCACCCAGGGGCCGGAGCCGGTTCAGATTCAGCCCGCCCCGGTCCATGCCTCGCATGGTCAGGGGACTCTGGCTTGCGGCTGCCCCGGAAGCATGTCTCGGGAACTCAGTCCGGCCGACTCACGTCAGACCAGGGAAGCGGCTCCGGCTTCGGCTCTGCGCAACTGGCCGGTCCAGTTGCATCTGGTCCCGGTCAAGGCGCCTTATTTTCAGGACGCGGAACTGCTCATCTCCGCCGACTGCGCGGGTTTCTCGGCCACGAATCTGCACCGGGAATACCTGCCCGGCAAGACCCTGGTCATCGCCTGCCCCAAGCTGGACGAGACGAGTGGCTACGAAGACAAGCTGGCGGAAATTATAAAGAATAACCATATCAAATCCCTGACGGTTCTTTATATGACTGTGCCTTGCTGCTTCGGCCTGGTCCACCTGGTCAGGCAGGCTGTCAGGAAGAGCGGCCGGGTGGTGCCTCTGCGGCTGGTCCAGATTGAACCGACCGGAGAAGTGGCTGAAGTTCTGGAGGAAGCGGCCTCATAGCCGCTGGAACACGCGGTATTGGATTCTGAAAGGCCGGGCCCATGATGGACTTGTCCTGAATCGTGATTATGTTTTTCTGAAGAGCAGATGAACGGAGCCGCAGGCGGTCCGGGAAGACGAGCCGCCATGGCGGAGGAAGGAGCGGAAAGATGTCTTTTACCCAATGTCCGGGTCAGGATACGGCTTTTTGGAAACCTGGCGACATTTTTGAAATAACCTGCCCCAACTGCGGGGAATCGGTGGAGTTTTTCAAGGACGAGGGCAAGCGCAAATGCAAGGGATGCGGGCACGTCTTTCCGAATCCCAAGCTCAACGAAGGCTGCGCCAAATGGTGTAAATTCGCCGACAAATGCCTGGGGCTCAATCGCCAGTCCGAAGGAACGGAAGAAACTGCGGCGTCTGAATAGAATAATAGCAGCCCTTGCCAGTGCGGGCCGCGAAGGTTCATGCTTGCCGGGGAATAGGAACGAGAAACCCATCCCTTGGTTTGCGGGGGCAGCGACCAGAGGGAGCGCCGGGGGCGGCAAGCCCCCGGAAACAGGTCCAGGCGACAGCCTGGGGGCCGGGGCGACAGCCTGAGGGCCGGGGCGACAGTCTGGGGTCAGGGTGAACCAACCGGGACCTGTTTTATGGGCAGACGGACGATAAACAGCGCTCCTCCGCCTTGGTTTTCGTCTGCTTCGATCTTTCCTCCATGCCGGTCCACTATGCTGGAATAAGCCATGGAAAGACCCTGGCCCGTGCCTTGGCCGACTTCTTTGGTGGTGAAGAAAGGATCGAATATCCGTGGTTTGACATGTGCGGGGATGCCAGGACCGTTGTCGGCCACCCGTATTTCCGCCCAATCTCCATCCCTTCGGCTGGTTATTTCTATAAGACCCCGAGGCTTATTTCCGGGCCGGTTTTCCCCGGCAATGGCCTGGGCCGCGTTTATGACGAGGTTGAGCATGGCCTGGTTGAATTCGGCCGGGTAACCCTGTATCACCGGCAGATCCGGGGCTAATTCCATTTCCAGATCCGCCCATTGTTGCCATTCATACTGGGAGATGATAACGGCGTTTTCCACGGCCTGGTTGATATCCAGATCGCTTTTTTTCTCGCGTCCGGGATGCGCGAAATATCGCATGGAGGAAACGATCTTGCCCACCCTTTCCACGCCTTCCAGGGACCCTCTGATGGCGTCCAGGGCGTCGTCCTTGGTCTGGTTGATTCCTGCGCACCTGTCACGGCAAGCAGCGGCTTGCGTGTCATGGGGGAATGCTTCCGCCAGTTCGGCGCAGATTCGGGAAATCTCGCCCAGTATCTCATTGTTCCTGTCGAATTCGCCGGAAAGGTATTCTATGTTGGAACGGATATACTGCATGGGCGTGTTGATTTCGTGGGCGATGCCTGCGGCCAGATGCCCGATGGCTTCCAGCCTTTGAGCCTGACCCAGTTGGCCTTCGATCATTTTCAACCGCGTGATATCGGTAATTGCGGCCATGCTGCCCCTGAATTTGCCTTCCCGGTCCATCACCGGCTGGGCCGAAACCAGAGTAAAGACCTGTTTGCCGTCTTTTCGCCTCATGGTCAGTTCATATTGTTCAGACTGCCCCTTTTGTCTTTGGGCAAAACGGTCCCGCCAGGGCGAAACCTGGTCCGGATCTATGAAATCCGTTATGCTGCGGCCGATAAATTCGCTCCTCTCATAGCCCAGGATTCCGGCCAAGCCCTGGTTCACGTACGTCAGCCGGGTCTGCTCATCCACGAGGCAGAACCCTTCACTGATGGTTTCCAGCAGTGTGCGGTATTTCTCTTCCGATTCCTCCAGGGCGGCCCGGGCTTTTCTTTCCAAGGTGATATCACGGAAAATGCAGACCGTTCCCACGGCCTGTCCCTTATAATTCCGCAGCACGGACGCGGATAGGCGGCAGGGAAACACTTCGCCGTTCTGGCGCACGTTTTTTGTTTCCCCCACAAAGACGCCTTTCTCCAGAATGACCTCGGCCACAGTCCGGCCGGTTCCAGGTGTGGCGAAAAGAGAGTCCACCAGGCGGCCCGTGATTTCCTCGGATTCGTATCCGAAAGTCTGGCTGGCGGCCCGGTTGAATTCGACAATCCTTCGTTCCATGTCCAGGGCTACGATCATGTCCAGGGAACTCTGGACTATATTGTGCGCGTAATCGCGGGCCTCCAGATAGGCGGCCTGGGCCCGGCGGCTCTCCGTGACATCCTGAACCACGGACAGAATAAGTTTTCTGCCGCCGGCCGTTATGGGTCCGCTGAACATCTCCACTTCCCTAACAAGACCTGATTTGGTCCGGTGCCTTACCTGTCCGGCTTCCCCCGCCCCCTGGCCGCCGCCCGCGTCAGGTTCGGTCAGGTCGGCCAGCTTCATTTTCAGCAAGACCTCCTTGCTGAAACCGTAGAAACGGACGGCGGCCGGGTTGGCGTCCACCACGTTCCCATCGACCGGGTCGGTCAGCAGCATCACTGAGTGTTCATTGTCGAAAATACTCCGGTAACGGTCTTCGCTCTCCGCCAGAGCCAGTGCGGCCAGGTGCTGTTCCGTGATGTCGTAAAAAAAGTTGAGCGTGGCCGGCCGGCCTTCCACTTTTATCAATACTGAATTGACTATGGCCCAGCGGTTCCGCCCTTCGTGGTCGATAAAACGAAAACGGTTGGAAGAAGGCACCGAAAGGCCCTGAAGACGCCGCAGGTAGTTGTCCCGGATTCTCTCCCTGTCGTCAGGGTGGATCAGATCGAAAAGACTGGCGTTTCGGAATTCTTCCTCCGTATATCCTGTCAGTTCCAGGGTGCGACGGTTGAAAAATACCGGAGTTTCCCCCCTGATTATCATTATGCTCTCGCTGGCGTTTTCCACGACCAGCCGGTAGTTTTCGTCGCTTTTTCTTTGAGCCTCCTCGGCCTGCCGACGCCAGGTTACGTCCGTGCAGGTCCCCACGATTCTTTCGGGCTGCTTCTCGGATGACTGCACCCTGCCGCCCTTCATCCAGCACCAGGCAAACCCGCCTTCCTTCCGGATGGCCCGGAATTCAAAGGAACAGGCCGATACTTCGCCCCGGACAAGCTCATCCAGCCGTTGTGCGGCGTTTGGCCGGTCTTCCGGGTGGACCAGGCTCAACCAGTCGTCAATCAAAACATCTGTGGCCTCCGGACCCCAGCCGAGAAGCTCATTGAGGTCGTCATCGGCCGTGATCTTCCGGGTCAAAGGCTCTATCTCCCAGGCGGCGGTCCGTCCGGCCCGGACAGCCAAGGCATGTTTTTCCGCCGCATGGGCCAGCTCCGCCCGGCTCTCCACGGTCTTCTCCAGAGCCAGCAGAAAAAAGAAAAGAAGAGCGGACGTCAGCAGTGAAACACTCAGGTTGACCAGCAGGCGGATATTGTTCTCGCGGGGCAGATGGGCGAGGGTGCTGTCGCTGCGGGGAAAGACTACCACCCGCCAGGCGCGCCCCAAGGTGGAAAAAACATGGCTGGCCAGAAAACGGTCTATGGACGAAGGCGGCGATTGCTCGGGAGCCGAATTGAATATCTCCGCGCCGTCCTCGAAAATGCGGACCACGAATTCAGGATGCTCGCTGCTGCTGACAATAGTGCGGAAGATGTCCGCGATCAGGAACTGGCCGCCGATAAAGCCTGAAGATACCTCTCTTTCCCCTGATTTTGCTTTCAGGGGGACATGAATGCAGACCACTAACCGGTCGTCTTTCAGTTGCCGGGCCGGAGTGGCCACCGGCTCGTCGGAAAGTTCCGTCAGGCGGAGCATCCGCCTGATTTCTTCCTGCGAAGGGAGCGGCGGCTCGGAAGGATGCAAGGGAGATACGGCGCTTGAAACAGGCCTCCCCTCGGCATCGAAATATTTGATGAACAGATATTGCGGTTCACGCTCGACAATGCCCCGTGCGTCGCGGAGAAAAAATTCTTTACGCAGGTGTTCCGGTGAATTCTGCCAGAGATTGGCCAGATGGGTCAGGTCCTTGGTCCGCTCGAAGAAGAGGTTCTGAATGCGCAGGGCCAATTCCTTGGCTACGAACTGGTTCTGCCTGCGGGCCAGGGTCGCGGCCAGGTCCCGGCTGTACGACCAGAGCGTCAGGTTGCCTGCCACCAGCAGGACCAGGACGGCCGTCGGGACCAGGTAAGTCAGTATGGCCCTGCGGCTTATCGCTCCGCTCCGGTTCGTCCGGAAAGGCATAAGTGTTATCCTCCACCGGACAAGGCAGGTGCGCCCACCGACCGGCTGGCTTGACGCTGTGTTCGTTGTTTGCTGAACTTAATTTAACATGTAAAGCCTCAAACGACCAGATGCCCTGGCTTTGCCCCAACCCGTGCCGGTTTCTTTCGGCCGTGCCGGAGTATTTTCTCGTTTCTCCCGACGAGTCTCCTGAAAATGTGTCCGGGCGTCATTTTTTTCTTGACCACATCGTTTGCTTCCTGTAATTGTTTCCATCAAATGCTGGAAGAAAGGGTTTGGACTTTCCGCATGCCTTCACCACTCGAAAAAGCCCGAAAAGATCCGGACTCCATGAAAGCCAAGATACTGGCCGTGGCCAAGCGCGTCTTCGGGCAATACGGGTATCATGGCGCGACCACCCGCATCATCGCCAAGGAAGTCGGTATCGACATCTCCACTCTCTATTATCACTGGGGTGAGAAGAACGACCTGTATGAAGCGGTTATCCTCGACATTACCGAGGATCTCCGGCAGCAGCTCGGTCGGGTCGAGAAGACGGTCCGCGGACGGCCTCTGGCCGAGCGTATGGACATCGCCATAGACATGATGACCGACTACCTGTTCCAGAATTCCGAAATAGCCAACCTGACCTTTTTCCGTTATTTCGCCAAGACCCGGGAAAAAATGAAGTGGCAGGACAAAATTCCCGACTTTGTCTCGGACATCGCCCGGTCCATGGGCATAGCGGAAGAGGACGGCACCGTCTCCATCCACGCCCGTATGCGCATCCTCTGCATGATGAACTCCATCTACGATTTCATTTCCGGCGAGGAATTTTTCCGTGCGGCCCTGGAACTGGAGCGCGACGAGTATATTCCCCTGGCCATAGAAACGCTGAAATTCATTCTCATACCGGCCTTTGCCGGAGTTAAGCCAGCCGCCTGAGCGCGGCCGCCCATATAGTTTCAGTTTCAAGCGGCGAATAAAAAGGACCCTCCGACCGGCGGAGCGGGCCTTGGCGTTTTGGCAGACTCTTTTCTCCATCAAATGATGGAGTATTTGCGCAACTGTAACGTTCCCGAATAATAAAACTCAATTTCCACAAAGGAGGAACCGGGATGGCCCTCAATCTGGACGCCATCGGCAAGAAGATCGGCCCCCTCAGCAAGGACTATGACTGGAAAGACATAGTCCTCTATGCCCTGGGCGTAGGGGCCGGCTTTGACGAGTTGGACTACGTGTACGAAAACCGCCTCAAGGTGATCCCCAGCTACTCCATCGCCAGTGTCTTCGATTTTCTGGCTGAAGCGGCTCTTTCGGCCAACGCCAACCTGGCCGGGATTCTCCATGGGGAACAGGACATCATTTTCCACAATCCAATACCTGTCGAAGGCACCCTGACCACCGAGGGCGCGGTTACCCACATGTTCGACAAGGGTGAGGGCAAAGGCGCGCTGGTGGTGGCCAAGGCCGACACCTACCATTCCAACGGCCAGAAACTCTTCACCAATATCTTCACCCTGTTCAGCCGTCTGGACGGAGGCTTCGGCGGCGAAAAGGGTGACGAGGAGAAGGTGGATTTCCCCGACCGCGCTCCGGATTTCGAGGAACTGGCCAATCCTTCGGAGGATCAGCCGCTTCTGTACCGGCTTTCCGGGGACATCTTCACCCTCCATGTCGATCCCGATTTCGCCAAGGCCTCGGGCTTTGAAAAACCCATCATGCACGGGCTCTGCACGCACGGGTACACCTGCCGCGCAGTCATCAAACACCTGTTCCCCGGCGAACCGGAGCGCATGTCCCGTTTCCGCGTCCGTTTCTCCCGGACGCTCTATCCCGGCATCGCCATCAAGACTCAGATCTGGAAGACCGAAGAGGGGCGGGCTGTTTTCCGGGTGGTCAACACGGCCAACAACGACGTTGTCATCGACAAGGGCGTGGTGGAATGGCTCAGCAAGGAAGAGTATGAGCGCCGCCAGCGTCTGGGCGGTCTGCGTTTTGAAGACAAGGTTGCTGTGGTTACCGGTGCCGGGGCCGGTCTCGGCCGGGTGTACGCCTTGGAACTGGCCAAGAGGGGGGCCAAGGTTGTGGTCAACGACCTGGGCGGTTCCCGCGACGGGGCCGGGGGCTCATCGGCTCCGGCCGACACTGTGGTCAAGGAGATCAAGGCGATGGGCGGCGAGGCTGTGGCCAACTACGATTCCGTGGCCACCGCCGAGGGCGGTCAGGCCATAATCGACGCGGCTGTGGCCGCTTTCGGCCGGGTGGACATCGTCATCAACAACGCCGGCATCCTCCGGGACAAGACCCTGGTCAAGATGGACCCGGAAAACTGGGACACGGTCATGGACGTGCATCTCAAGGGTGCTTACAACGTCACCCGTCCGGCCTATGTCAAGATGCGGGAACAGGGTTACGGCCGGATAGTCTTTACCACCTCGGCCGCCGGTTTGTACGGCAACTTCGGCCAGACCAACTACTCGGCCGCCAAGATGGGGCTGGTAGGCTTTATGAACACATTGAAGATAGAGGGCGGGAAGAACGACATCAAGGTCAACACCGTGGCTCCGGTGGCGGCCACCCGGCTGACCGAAGACATCCTGCCGCCTGAGATGCTGGCCAAGCTCAAGCCTGAATTCGTGGCTCCCCTGGTCCTTTATCTCTGTTCGGAGCAGTGCCCTGATTCCGGCCGGATCTACAACGCCGGCATGGGGTACTTCAACCGTGCGGCGGTTCTGACCGGTCCTGGTGCGGTGGTCGGCGACGGCAAGTCCATACCCACGCCCGAGCAGGTGGCCGAGGCCATGCCCAAGATCAAAGCCATGGGCGGGGCCAAGGAATACCCCAATCTCAACGCGGCTCTGACGCCCATGCTGGAAGCCTTTTCGCCCAAGAAAGAGGCGCCGGCGGCCGGGGCGCAGGGGGGCGGAGGCGGCTTGACCGTGCCCGGAATCTTCGCGGCCATGAAGGATGCCTTCCAGGCCGACAAGGCCGCCGGGGTCGAGGTGGTTTTTCAGTATGACATCAGCGGCGCGGGCGGCGGTTCCTGGAACGTCCAGATCAAGGACGGGGCCTGCTCCATCGCGGAGGGCAAACACGCCAGCCCCACCACCACCCTGGGCATGGGTGATGAAGACTTCATCCGGATGATCCGGGGCGAACTGAACGCCATGACGGCTTTCACCAGCGGCAAGCTCAAGATCGGCGGCGATGTCATGAAGTCTCAACTCATCGAAAAACTCTTCAAGTTCTGATTGCCAGAGGAGGTAGTCCCATGATCGGCATCACAGCATACGGCGGTTACATCCCCCGGCTCAGGCTTAACCGCATGTCCATCTACCAGGCCATGGGCTGGTTCGCCCCGGCCCTGATCGCGGTGGCCCAGGGGGAGAGGTCATTCTGCAACTGGGATGAAGACAGCCTGACCATGGCCGTGGCCGCGGGCAAGGACTGTCTGACCGGACAGGATAAATCCCTGATCGACGGTGTATTTCTAGGTTCGACAACCCTGCCGTTCAGCGACCGGCTGAACTCGGGGGTTCTCAAAACGACCCTCAACCTGGGCGACGAGATCAAGGCGGCGGACTTCACGTCGTCTCTCCGTGCCGGGACCACGGCGCTGGTGGAGGCTCTGACGGCGGTCAAGAGCGGGGACAACAACCAGGTCCTGGTTGCGGCCTCGGACAAGCGCCAGGCCAAGATGGGTTATTTCTACGAGATGTGGTTCGGCGACGGAGCCGCGTCGGTTCTGGTCGGGCGGGAAAACGTCATCGCCGAACACCTGGGCTCCCATACGGTGACCAGCGACTTCGTGGATCACTACCGGGGCCAGAACAACCAGTTCGATTACATGTGGGAAGAGCGCTGGGTCCGCGATGAAGGGTATTCCAAGATAGTTCCGGCCGCCGTCAACGGCCTGCTGAAGAAGCTTTCCCTGTCCATGGACGACATCAGCCGGTTTGTTTTCCCCTGTTTCTTCAAGGCCGAGCATCTGAAGATAGGCAAGGGCCTTGGGGCCGGGGGCGGCAAGCTGATGGACAACCTGCACGAGGTCTGCGGCGAGACCGGGGCGGCTCATCCCCTGGTCATGCTGGTCAAGGCGCTGGAGGAAGCCAAGCCCGGAGACCGGATTCTGGTGGCCGGTTTCGGGCAGGGCTGCGACGCCATGTGCTTTCAGGTCACCGAGGCTATCCTGGACCTGCCGGCCCGCCGGGGCATAAACGGTTCCCTGGCCCAGAAGAAGACCACGGACAACTATCAGAAGTTTCTGAAGTTCCGGGACCTGATACAGCCGGAGATGGGCATCAGGGCGGAAGCGCCGACCCAGACGGCCATGACGGTGCTGTACCGCAAGAGGGACATGCTGTTCGGGCTGGTCGGCGGGAAGTGTTCCAAGTGCGGCACTCCCCAGTTCCCGCGCATGGATATATGCGTCAACCCGGACTGCCGCGCCGTGCATACTCAGGAGCCTTATGAATTCGCCGGTGTTCCGGCCAAGGTCAAGACCTTTACCGGTGACCTGCTGGCCGTTTCGGTCGATCCGCCCGCCATCTACGGCATGGTTCAGTTTGAAGGCGGCGGACGCTTCATGGCCGACTTCACGGATTGCGAACTCGGCGATGTCCGGGTGGGACAGCCGGTGGAGATGAGCTTCCGGAGGCGTTACCTTGACCGGGAGCGTGGTTTTTCGGGGTATTTCTGGAAAGCCGTTCCGCTGCCCGTGAAGGAAGCCCCTGCGGCTTCCGAGGAGCGCATCCGTTTTGACGATCAGGTGGCAGTGGTCACCGGGGCCGGGGCTGGTCTTGGGCGGGTATATGCGCTCGAACTGGCCAAACGGGGAGCCAAAGTCGTCGTCAACGACCTGGGTGGGGCTCGCGACGGCGCCGGAGGCTCCTCGACCCCGGCCGACACTGTGGTCAAGGAGATCAAGGAGCTGGGCGGCGAGGCCGTGGCCAACTACGATTCCGTGGCTACGCAGGAAGGCGGACAGTCCCTTATCGACGCAGCCGTGGCCGCTTTCGGCCGGGTGGACATCGTGGTCAACAACGCCGGCATCCTCCGGGACAAGACCCTGGTGAAGATGGACCCGGAAAACTGGGACGCGGTCATGGCGGTTCATCTTAAGGGCGCTTACAACGTCACCCGCCCGGCCTTTATAAAGATGCGCGAACAGGGTTACGGCCGCATAATTTTCACCACTTCCGCCGCCGGACTGTACGGCAATTTCGGCCAGACCAACTATTCGGCCGCCAAGATGGCCCTGGTGGGCTTCATGAACACCCTCAAAGCCGAAGGCGAGAAGCACAACATCCGGGTCAACACAGTGGCCCCCATCGCCGCTACCCGGTTGACTGAAGACGTGATGCCGCCGGATCTGTTCGCCAAGCTCAAGCCGGAATTCGTGGCTCCGCTGGTGCTTTATCTGGCTTCTAACGAATGCTCCGAAACCGGCCAGATATTCAACGCGGGCATGGGGTACTTCAACCGGGCGGCCATAGTCACCGGTCCGGGCGCGGTAGTCGGCGACGGCAAGACTCCCCCGGCCCCGGAAGAGCTGCACAAGAATTGGGAGGCGGTCAATTCGCTGGAGGGCGGTCAGGAATACCCCAACGCCACCGCGGCTTTCAGCCCCATGCTGGATGCTTTTTCGCCCAAGAAGGCTGAAGCGGCGGAAGGCGGGGCCGGTTCCGGCGGCGGACAGGCCGTGGCCGGTATTTTCGAGGGCATGCCGGGAGCTTTCCAGGCGGACAAAGCCGCAGGGGTGGACGTGGTCTTCCAGTTCTCCATCACCGGGCCCGAAGGCGGCGACTGGTTCGCCGTGGTCAAGGACGGCAAGCTGGAAGTGGGCCAGGGCCGGCACGGTTCGCCGACCACCACCATAAAGATGGCCGATCAGGACTTCGTCAAGCTCATCACCGGCGAACTGAACGCCATGGCCGCCTTCACGGGGGGCAAGCTCCGTATAGATGGCGACCTGATGAAGTCCCAGCTCATAGAGAAGCTTTTCAAGTTCTGAAAACAGCGTCATCTCGCCCCGGCCGGGTTCCGGGCGGGGCGGAGGAGGAATAAATAATGGCCACAGGAATCAAGGACAAAGTCGCTATTATCGGCATGGGCTGCACCCGTTTCGGCGAGCGCTGGGACGTGGGGGCGGAGGAGCTCATGGTCGAGGCCTACTCCGAGTGCCTTGAAGACGCCGGTATCGAGACCAAGGATATCCAGGCTGCCTGGCAGGGCACCTGCATGGAAGAGATAAACGTGGGCAAGAGCGCCCTGCCTCTGGCGACCACTCTGCGCCTGCCCTTCATCCCGGTCACGCGGGTGGAAAACTATTGCGCTTCCGGCACGGAGGCCTTTCGCGGGGCGGTGTACGCCGTGGCTTCCGGGGCTTACGATGTCTGTCTGGCCCTGGGGGTGGAGAAGCTGAAGGACACCGGCTACGGCGGCCTGCCGAACCCCGGATCGAACTTCGGCTCTTTGCAGTGGCTCTGGATGCCCAACATGACCGCCCCCGGCGTCTTTGCCCAGCTCGCTTCGGCCTATGCCGCCAAATTCAAGGTCAAGGACCAGGATCTGAAGAGGGCCATAGCCCAGGTATCGGTCAAGAGCCACGAGAACGGGGCTCTCAATCCCAAGGCCCACCTGCGCAAGCGGGTAACCATCGATCAGGTCATGGCCGCGCCCATCATCGCCCATCCGCTGGGGCTCTTCGACTGCTGCGGGGTTTCGGACGGCTCGGCCTGCGCCATCGTCACTACGGTGGAAAAGGCCAAGGACATGGGCATCAAGAACCCGGTCACCGTCAAGGCTCTCCAACTCTCTCTTTCCAATGGCGAGGAGATGGGGTTCAACGAGTGGGAGGGGGCCAATTTCGCGACCACCGACAAGTGCAGTGTCAAGGCCTACAAGGAGGCCGGAATAACCGACCCCCGCGAGGAAATTTCCATGATGGAGCTGCACGACTGTTTCTCCATCACCGAACTTGTCACTTACGAGGACCTGCATATCTCCGACAGGGGCAGCGCCTGGAAAGACGTGCTCGCGGGCTTCTACAACCGGGACGGCAAGGTTCCGGCCCAGGTCGACGGCGGCCTGAAATGCTTCGGCCATCCCATAGGCGCTTCAGGTCTGCGCATGCTCTACGAGATGTATCTGCAACTGCTGGGGCGGGCGGGTGACAGGCAGATCGAGAATCCCCGGCATGGCCTGACCCATAACCTGGGCGGTTTTCCTTTCCAGAATGTTTGCAGCATCGCCATAGTCGGGCGGCTCAACGATTAGGAGGCAGGAATGCTGGAAATCCGGGCGATCATGGATTCGGCCGTGGAAGACGTTTTGAATTTCAAGACCTGCTGCGGAGCGCGAACTTTCGATCAGAACCTGGAGATCCACGTCAAGAATACTGGTTCCGACCCGGTGGTGGTCCCCAGCCGCTTCGATCTGGAGGGCGGCTTCGGGACCTACCGGGTCGAGACTCTCATCCCTCACGGAGACCAGTACATAGCGCCGGGTGTGACCATAGCCTTCTACTGCACCATGGAGCCCGGCCGCTGGGCCGACGCCCGGCGCATGATTTTTCAGGACAATCAAGGCCGCAGTTACCCCGTGGACATCATCCACGAGCAGAAGGAGTAAGAAAATGAATATCCTCTCCTATACCGAAGAACACCGCATTTTCCGCGAGAGTCTCCGTAAATTTTTTGAAAAGGAAGTCATTCCTCATGTGGAGGAATGGGAAGAGGCCGGCATTGTCCCCAAGTCCGTCTGGAAAAAGATGGGCGACCAGGGCTTCCTGTGCATGACGGTGCCGGAGGAATACGGCGGTCTGGGGGCTGATTTCCTTTATTCGGTCATCATGACCGAGGAACTGGCCCGCACGAACCATTCCGGGCTGGCCGTCCCTCTGCACAGCGACATAGTGATTCCTTACATCCTGTCCTTCGCCTCGGAGGAACTGAAGCACAAATATCTGCCCGGCTGCGTGTCCGGCGACACGATCACAGCCGTGGCCATGACCGAGCCCAACGCTGGTTCGGACCTTGCGTCGATGCGGACCACGGCTGTGCAGGACGGAGACCATGTTGTCATCAACGGGCAGAAGACCTTCATTTCCAACGGCATAAATTCCGACCTGGTCGTTCTGGCGGCCAAGGACCCGTCGGTTACGAACCCTCACCAGTCGATAGACCTTTATCTGGTGGAAGCCGGGACGCCCGGTTTCGAGAAGGGCAAGAAGATCAAGAAGGTGGGCTGGCACAGCCAGGATACGGCGGAGCTGTTTTTCACTGACTGCCGCGTGCCCGTGGCCAACCGGCTGGGCATGAAGGGCGGCGGCTTCCTGATGCTCATGGAGAAACTCCAGCAGGAGCGCCTGATGTGTGCGCTGGTCGCGGTGGCTTCGGCGGAGAACATGATCGAAATGACGACCCGGTATGTCAAGGAACGCACCGCCTTCGGCCGGCCCATTTCCAAGTTCCAGAACACTCAGTTCCGCATGGTGGAAATGGCCACCGAGGTGAAGCTGGGGCGTACTTTCATCGACAAGCTCATTGCCGAACACGTGGAAGGCAAGAACGTGGTGGTGGAAGTTTCCATGGCTAAATACTGGACCACGGAGATGGCCATGCGGGTGGCCGACGGCTGCGTGCAACTCCACGGCGGTTACGGGTACTGCGAGGAATACCCCATTGCCAGGGCCTGGCGTGACACGCGGGTACTTTCGATTTTCGCGGGCACCAACGAGATCATGAAGGGTATCGCGGCCAAGTTCATGGGACTCTGATCCCGGGCCTTTTTGTTCCGGCAGCGTTGCCTGCGAATATTCCAGCCTACAAATTGGGGCCGCCGCCCATCCCGCCGGGCGGCGGCCCCGCAACCTTATCCGGCCGCCGGGCCGCCGGCGGGGCAGGGGACGGGGATATGAACAGTCTTACGCCTGAACTTATTGCCAAGTATGTCGAGGAGGCGGTGCCTTTTGTCCACAGGACGGGCATTCGCTCGATCTCCCTGGAGCCGCGCCGGGTCAAGATGATGGTCCCGCTGGCCGGTAACGAGAACCACATCGGCTCCATGTACGCCGGCGCTCTCTTTACCCTGGCGGAGATGCCCGGCGGAGCCGTCTTTCTGACCACTTTCGATGCGTCAGTTTTTTATCCCGTGGTCAAGGAGATGAACATCCGGTATCTGAAGCCCGCCCGTTCCGATGTGACCATTGAAATCGCCATAGCCGCCGACGAGGCCGAGCGCATAGAAAAGGAGGCCCGGGAAAAAGGCAAGGCCGAATTCATCCTGGAGGGCGAACTGATAGACCGTGACGGCCAGGTCGTCGCCCGCAGTCATGGCGTTTACCAGATAAGACTCATTGGCCGCTGACTCCTACGGAGGGAAAAGACGTGAGCTACGATGACCGTCCCTGGTTGAAATGGTATGACGATGGCGTCAAGCCGGAAGTCCGGGTTCCCGATGAAACAGCTCTCGACCGCCTCCTGCGCGTCCGGGACAAATACTCGGGCAGGCCTGCCTTGTACTTTCTTGGCCGGACCATAACCTATGCCCGGCTCTTCGAGCATTCCGCCCGCTTCGCCCAGGCCCTTTCCAAGGCCGGGTGCCGTCCCGGCGATGTCGTGGCCATCAACCTCCCCAACATCCCTCAATACCTGGTCGCCCAGATCGGCGCGATCATGGCCGGTTGCGCAGCCTCGGGCCTTTCGCCTCTGCTCACTGCGCCGGAGATGGTCCACCAGCTCAAGGACAGCCGGGCCGCCGCCCTGGTCACTCTGGACGCGGTTTTTGAAAAGCGTTTTCTGGAGATAGAAAAACAGCTCCCTGACCTGAAGTTCGTCGCCGCCGCCGGGCTGCTCGACTACGCCAGTCCGGTCAAACGTTTGCTGGGGAACTGGCTGAAAAAGGTACCCACCGGCAAGGTCACCCCTCTGCCCGGACGCACGGTCGCCCGCTTCAAGGAAATGCTCAAGGAGAACGAGCCCAATCCGCCGGAAGTGAAGATCACTCCGGACCACACCATGCTGGTCCAGTACACCGGCGGGACCACCGGTTTGCCGAAGGGGGCCATGCTGACTCACCGGAATTTCATTTCGAACCTGGCCCAGTTCGATCACTGGATGGGGCTGGAGCCTGGCCGCGAGGTATTCCTGTCCGGTTTTCCTTTCTTTCACCTAGCCGGGCTCGGCGTGGGCATGCTGGGATTGAGCCTGGGGGCGGCCCAGATACTCATCCCCAACCCTCGGGACACCAAGTTCATAGTCAAGGAAATGTCATCCCGGCCGCCGACCTTCATGACCAACGTTCCTTCCCTTTACATGATGCTGACCGAGGATGAGGGATTCAGGAAGCTTGATTTTTCGGTCCTGAGCTGCTGCATATCGGGAGCCGCTCCGTACCCCGCGGAATCCATCCTGGAGCTCGAAAAGATCATCGGTCCGGGCAAGGTCGTGGAAGTGTACGGCATGACGGAGACCAGTCCTCTCATCACCATGAATCCCAGGCGGGGCCGGAAGAAGATCGGCTCCGTAGGCCTGCCTCTGCCTTCCACCCGCATCCGGCTAGTCGACCTGGAAAACGGCGTGGACCAGGTTCCGGTCGGCGAAGAAGGAGAACTGATCTGCCAGGGGCCTCAGGTCATGAAAGGCTACCATGGAAAACCGGCCGAGACGGCGGCCGTTCTCCGTCAGGCGGAAGACCAAATATGGATTCATACCGGCGACATTGCCCGGATGGATGAAGATGGTTTTTTCTATATCGTCGACCGGGCCAAGGACATGCTCAATGTGGGAGGATACAAGGTTTTTTCCCGCGAACTGGAAGACAAATTTTACAGTCACCCGGCCATAGAGCTCTGCGCCGTCGTCGGATTGCCCAACCGGAAACGTCCCGGCAGCGAGATAGTCAAGCTGGTTGTCCAGAAATCGGCGGCCTGGCAGGACCGCACCGACGAAGAAACCCGTGCTGCCATTGATGAATACGCCCGGGCCAATCTTTCTGCGTACAAGGTGCCCAAGGTGATCGAATTCGTATCCAGTATGCCTCTGACCAACGTGGGGAAGGTTGACAAAAAGGCTCTACGCTGAACGTGGTTCCTGTTTCGGTGTCCGGTTTTGGTTGACGAAAGCGATGAAATGACACATCCTTGACTCTGGAATAACGGCTTCAGGCCGGCCTAATTACCGAAACAGGGGATGAAAATCCGGCAATGCACGCGGAACCGCACAACGGTCGGTTGCCCGACTCCGCCCGAGTCCTGATTATTGACGACGACGCAGAGGTCTGCCTCGCCCTGGCCGACATGATCCAGGCCATAGGGCACGAGGCTGAATGCGCTTATACGCTCAGCGGGGGGCTGCATCAGGCTGTCCGCGGGCGTTACGACGTAGTCTTTCTGGATGTGAACATGCCGGACGGCAACGGGTTGGAAGCCCTGCCGGGCATCCGCAAGGCTGAATTCGCACCGGAAGTCATCATCATCACCGGGCAGGGCGACGCCGATGGAGCCGAACTGGCCATCAAAAGCGGTGCCTGGGATTATATCGCCAAACCCGCGTCGCTGAATTCCATGACCCTGCCGCTGGTCCGGGCTCTTCAGTACCGGGCCGAAAAAAGAAAAAGTCAGCCCCTGGCCGCTCTCAAACGTTGCGGCATCATCGGCAACAGTCCGCAGATACGGGCCGGGCTGGATTTGCTGGTTCAGGCCGCCACCAGCGAAACAAACGTTCTTATCACCGGCGAAACCGGTACAGGCAAGGAGGTCTTCGCCCGGGCCATCCATCAGAACAGCCGCCGGTCCCAGGGGAGCTTTGTCGTCGTCGACTGCGCGGCCCTGCCTCAGACGCTGGTCGAAAGCGTGCTTTTCGGGCATGAGAGGGGCGCATATACCGGCGCGGACCGGTCTCAGGACGGCCTGATCGTCCAGGCCGACGGCGGGACGCTTTTCCTGGACGAAGTCGGCGAGATGCCTCTGGGTATCCAGAAAAATTTCCTGCGGGTTCTTCAGGAACGCCGCTTCCGGCCGGTGGGCGGGGAGGTGGAGATTTACAGCGATTTCCGGCTGCTGGCCGCCACCAACCGTGATCTGGAGACCATGGTCCGGCAGGGGACTTTTCGCAGCGACCTGCTTTTCCGCCTGCGCGCTCTGGCCATCCCGCTGGTTCCGCTCCGTCACCGCCTGGATGACCTGAAGGAACTTGTCATCCATCATGTCTCCGAAGTCTGTGAGCGGGAAGGCCTGGCCACGAAAGGCTTTTCGTCCGAGTTCTTCGACATGCTCAAGGTTTACGAATGGCCCGGCAACATCCGTGAGCTGTTCAACGCCCTGGAATCGGCCATCAGCGCGGCCAAGAACGAGCATACCCTGTTCCCCAAGCATCTGCCGACCCATATTCGGGTTCAGGTAGCCAGGGCGTCCATGAACAGGGAGAATAAAAACGGCGAAGAAGCATCCATTCCGAATGCAACGACGCCGGTTATTGCGCCTCTCCGGGATTTTCGGGCTTCCGCGGCCGCCGAAGCCGAACGGCACTATCTCGAGCGGCTTATAGACATAGCCGAAGGAGATATCCAGCAGGCTTGCCGGATATCTCAGGTTTCCAGGTCGAGGCTTTACGAGCTTTTTAAAAAATACGGACTTAAATTCAGCTACTGAAAGGCTGTTTCGGCTCAGAACCGGTCCGCATGAGTGAACTCGGCCGGTTCCCGGCGCTTGGGCGCGGGGGGATTCTTGGCCGGGTAGCCAATCGGGAGCATGGCCACCAGCTCGTAACCCTCAGGCACTCCCAGCGCCTTGGCCGCCCGGTCATGATCGAAAAGACCCACGATGACCGTCCCCAGCCCAAGTGCGTGGGCCGCCAGACAGGCGCTCTGGGTGGCTATGCCCAGGTCGAACATGAACCAGTCCCCGTATTTTGTCGTCACTTGGTTGTTGTAGTAGCCCGAACTATTCATTTTTCCGCAGAGGACCAGGACCACCGGAGCCGTGCCCACCGCCTTGGTCGCCGGGTTGCCCTTGCCTATGGTCTCTTGCAGAGAGGCCTTGATCTGCTGATCCCTGACCACGACCACTTCCCAGCATTGGGTGTTGGCCCAGGAGGGAGACCACTGCACCGCTTCCAGAACCTTGTTCAGGACCTCCTCCGGTATCGGTTTGTCCTCATACTTCCTGATGCTCCGCCGCGTTTTGATGACTTCCAGAATTTCCGGCATTATTTTTCCTCCCTTAACAGATCTGCGGAAATGATTGCGGCCTGCCTCCCGGTGAAGCCGAGGCCCGGCATCGGACCGCATTTGCGGTCGCAGTTGCGGCACTTGCCAAAAATGCTTCGAGGCTGTTTAATAATCAAAGACCTTTTTATTCTACCAGATGTTGACCGGCGATGCCAAACAGGACCGAAGCGGGTTCGTTGGCGGCCAGCCGGGGGAGGCCTGCATGACCAGCGAACAAGAGCGGAAAGCTTGGCCTGGCCGCAGAATAGTCCTCAAGGCCCTTGGCCTGGGAGGATTGCTGCTGGCCGTGCCCAAGGCGGCCTGGGCCTTTTTCATCAAGAGTTTCCCCATCCGCACGGTGGAAGTCGCCGATTTCAGTTTCGACCCGGCCTCCGGATCCATCGGAACATTCTCCGGTCAATCTGAACCCTACGTTCTTGTGGTGGACGGTCTTGTCGAGGAGCCGTCTTCCTTTTCATACGCCGACCTGAGAGCCATGCCTCAGACGGAGCAGGTTTCCGATTTTCACTGCGTTGAAGGCTGGAGCGTGGCCGATGTGCGCTGGGGCGGCCTTCGTCCGGCGGAAATACTGAACCGCGTAAGGCCAAAACCGGAAGCCGCATACGTTGTTTTCCATTCCCTGGGGAGCACCCGGCCTCAGCCGGAAGGCCAGGAGCACTATATCGAATCCATGCCTCTCGAACGTCTGCTGGACCCCAAGGCTCAGTGTCTGCTTGTCCTGGACCAGGACGGGAGGCCTCTGACCCAACCCCATGGAGCCCCCATGCGGCTCATTTCGCCTTTCGACCTTGGCTACAAGAGCATCAAATTCGTCCGGCGGCTGGAACTGACAGCCGAGCCCCGGCCGGGCTGGTGGACCTTGGCCAACCCCATCTATCCTGTGGACGCCCCAGTGCCGGCCGACCGCCTGCGCCGCAAGCCATGAAGACCCGTGACAGCGAACTGGACCAGAAGGCGATTTCTCGGAACCCTGGGGCGGGCCTCGGTTGCCGCCCTGTCGGGAGCCTTGCCGGCCGTGCTTAGACCCGGAACAGCCAGCGCGGCCATCCAGGCCGAAGTTTTTCGCCGGGCCTCGGGTCTGCCCCTGGCGGAGATTGCCGCCACCCGTCTGCACCACGGGCCGTCCGGTTTCCTCAACCCCTTTTCCGAGAGAGGGCACGGCAACATGTTGGGGGTCCTGTCCTGGAAACTGTTTCACCGCAACGAATTCAAAGAGTATTATCCTGATGAGCCGGTGACCAGGGTCGAGGTGGACTGGACCGCCGTCAAGGAGACTCAGGGCCTCTCCCTGACTTTTGTCAAGCACTCATGCGTTTTCATCAAGGACCGGGAACGCTCCATCATCATCGACCCTGTCTTCGGCGGGCTCTTCGGCTTTTTCAGGGACTTCAGCCCCCTCGCTTTCGCCCCTGCGGACGTGCCCCGGCCGGACTATGTCCTGCTGACCCACGGCCACTACGACCACCTCGACCTGCCGACCCTCAGGCTCTTTGACGGCCGTTCCCACTTCATAACGCCCCTGGGGTACGATTCCGTCTTCAGCGGTTTCAACGGTCTGAAGCGCACCCGGCTCGACTGGCTGGAAACCCACCGGGACGGCGGCCTGGAAATCACCCTGCTGCCTTGCAACCACTGGACCATGCGCAACCCGCTGACCGGCCCCAACCGTTCGCTCTGGGGGTCATACCTGATCCGCACGGCCGCCGGTCCGAACATATTCATTTCCGGAGACGCGGCCTGGTTCGACCGTTACGGGGAACTGGGCCGCCTGGCCGACATCGACCTGGCCGTCTTCAACCTCGGCGCTTACGAGCCCCGGTGGTTCATGAAGGACAGCCACATGAATCCGGCCGAAGTGGTCAGAGCTTTTCTGGAACTCAAGGCCCGGCGGTTGATGATCGTCCACTGGGGCGCTTTCCGGCTGGGCGACGAACCCGTCCATTTTCCGCCCCGGGACATCCGCCTGGAGATGGAAAAACAGGGACTGTTCGACCGGCTGATAGCTGTAGAGCCTGGAGGGAACGTCGTTTTTCCCCGGGACGGAGGCCCACCCACGGCGTCCTGAAAAAAAAAGCCCCGGCCGTGGCATCGGGCCGGGGCCTTCACATACCTGCGGGCAAATTTTCAGGTCTTCCGGGCCTCGATGAGGTCCACAATCATCTCTTCAGCCCGTTTAAGGCTCATCTTGCTGGTATTGATGCAGAGGTGATAAAGGAGCGGATCGTCCGGACTCTTGGCGTCCATGCCCACCAGAAAGGCTGCTCTTTTCCGGTCTTCCTTGGCCACGACCTGCCGGGCCTCGGCCGCCGAAAGCTTGTATTGTTTTTCCAGGAATTTTTCCCGGTCCGCCTTTTCCCCAACCAGCAGGACCTTGAACACCCCCGGCTGGTCAGGCACGATGAACTGGCTCCCCCGGCCCAGAATGACCGCATTCCCTTCCTTGGCGATGTCTTTGACCACCTTTTTGACAAAAGCCGCGTACTTTTCTTCGTCGAAATCCGAGCCGGAATCGGACAGCATGCGCTGGATGAAGTCGCCGCTGACCATCTTGGAGAGAATCTTCATCAGGCGGCCGCCTGTTTCGCGTTCCACGGCCACCACCCAGTCCACCGACACATTGGCCTCCCGGGCCACCTGGGCAATTATGTCCCGATCGACAAATTGAAAGCCCAGCCTTTTGGCCAGGTTTTCCCCTAATGTCTTTCCGCCCGCTCCGAACTGACGCGACAGGATTAACACAGTCATATGACGACCTCCTCTTGTCCAGCTTCAAAACGTTTGCAGGGCGCTCTTGCGTCGACCTTGCCACTGACTGTCATAAAAATGTGAGATGATTTAATAAAATAATATAGGCTGGCTCGATTCGCGGCAAGCCATTTTTTCTCCGGCCGTGCAGGCGGACTTACGTTTTGCCCAGCGATCCCGGCCACCGGCCTTGACAGGCAATCCCCGGCCATTACAATTGGTAGTAAGAAAACGAGAGCGGAAGAGGTGATGCAAGACATGAGGCGAACCGATACGGAAGGACAATTCAGGGAGTTTGACGCTTCGGAACTTTACTGTCCGGTATGCGGAAGGTCCATGCCCGTGCGCAAGCGCCTGCTGCTGGTTCTGCCGGAAGGCGACCAGTACGAGTACCTTTGCGCCCGCTGCGGGACTTCGGTTGGGGATAAGCTCGACCGCAATGCAGCCGGGCAGGTCAATCTGCTCGTCTGATGCGAGTCCTCGATTTATAAAAAAAGCAAACCAGAGAAAGACGGCTTCTGGGCAGATTGTTCAGGCGGGGTGCTTCGCCAGGCTGTCGCCTGGACCTCCCAGGCTTGCGCCTGGACCCTCTCTGGGGGCTCCGCCCCCAGCGCTCCCGTTGGTCGCTGCCCCCGCAAAGTCGAGGGAAGGACAAAACCGGAGGCCAGGCTGTTGAAAAACCTCTTTATTTTCTTTATAAAGCTGACGGCAATCCCAAGTCGATTTTCCCATGTCCCCTTTTCTTAGGCGGACATGGATGTTCGCTGTGGCGCGAGATGGAGAAAGAAAAACGCAAGGCCCCTGTTCTCTTGACCGGGTAACCATCTAAAAGGTATGCTTAACATGTCCGGTTGTGGCGTCAGGTGAAGAACTGGCACCTGCCCGGATTTTGAATCACATCTTTTTGTCACGCCTGAAATCACAAGGAACTCCAAGTCCGGAAAAACGGCCGGTTCCCCATGGGAATGGAATCATGACGGACAGTTCCCCGCAAACGGCTTCACCCTCGGTCCCCAAAGATTATTCCTGGCGGAAGATAACGGCCAGGCGGTACGGCGAGCTGCTGGCAGCCGCCGGGTTGGGCGCGATTTTCTGGCTGCTGCTCCTGCCATTCCTGATGAGACAGGTCGGGACCCTGGACAGGGTTCTGGGCGGAGGCTGGTGGGCGTATGGGGCGCGGCTGCTGATCTGCGGGGTGTTTCTTTACGTGGTGCTGCGGGCCGGGCGGCCGAGTTTCGGCAACCTGGTCAGCGCGGAAACCCTGAGGTATCCGCCGACCTGGGGAGCCGGGGCAATAGGTTTCGCAGTGGTGGCCGGTTTAACCCCCGGACTGAGGGTGAATCCGTTTGTGCTTGTCGAGTCTTACAGATTCTGGCTCGGCCTGATTGTCCTGCTTGTTTTTGTGAGCACAGCCCGCTGGCTGGCGGCCAGCAAGTCCGATAATCCCGGTCTGGAAGCCTGCGAGCCAACCCCGGATAAACCAGAGGAACCGGCAACGGCCCAGGAAATAGAGAGACCCCTGGAATGGTGGCTGGAATGGATAGAAACAGAAAAGCCCATAGAAAAGGCGGAAGAAGACCTTTTCGGTTTTACGGCAAGAGCGGAGTATATAGCTGGCATCCTGAGAGGCGAGAAGCGGAAGACGGTCGGCCTGGAAGGCGGGTTTGGAAGTGGAAAAAGCAGCCTGCTGAACCTGGTGGAAGCAAACCTGAAAAAATACAACACCACGACGGAAGCGAAGCCCAAGCGCATCATCGTCTGCCGGGCCGACACCTGGGGCCTGGGAAAGGACTCGGTGGCCGAATACATCCTGAGGAGGGCGGTGGACAAGCTGGCGGAAAAAGTGGACTGCTCGGGACTGATGGACCTGCCCGGACAATACCGGCAGGCGGTTTCTGCCACGGGCAACGGCTGGTTGCACCTGCTGGCCTGTCTCTGCAACCCGCCTAAGGAACCGGGGGAGGAACTGGAGCGCCTGGACGAGGTATTGGAGGCTGCGGGGTTGCGGCTGGTGGTTTTTATCGAGGACATCGACCGGAATCCCGGCTCGGAGAACCTGCTGTCCGAACTGGCGGCCCTGCTGGACCGGTTGCGCGACCTTAACAATGTTTCCTTCGTGCTGGCCCTGCTGGCCGATACGACCATCCTGGACCGGCTGGCGGAAAGCCATGAGCCGGTGCCGGTCATGCCCTACAAGACTGTCAGAAATGCCTGTGATATGCTGAGAAAAGAGCTCCTTAAAAAATGCATCGATATCGGATTTGACGAAGAGAGTAGAGAAGAAAGGCTTAAAACTACTTTGACTTTAGGCCGCGACTTAGCCCCGGAATTGATTAGCTATGAAACAGCAATGTCAACGCCGCTCAGCGCCATAGCGCGTCCCATGAGCGCGCCCAGAACAATGAAGAGAGTACTCAGGGAAACCATCAAAATCTGGGACAGATTGCCCGGTGAAATTGATTTTGACGATCTGCTGGTGTTGACCACCATGAGATTCGCATTGCCGCCGGTGTATAGTTTTTTCGTCAACAATATTGAAACGATCAGGGGATATCATGAGAGAAAAGAACCCTTTTCAGATCAAGAGAAGACGGAGTCGAAAGCCCGGTTGGACAAAGAATGGCCAACTGTTGTCAGGGGCGTATCCGATCAGGAGGCAGCCAGAGTTCTGGTTTCATTTTTTTATGATCTGTGGGAACAGAAAAAGACTAATTTGGCGTGTCAGTCCATCATGAACAGACTACCCACGGACTATTGGGAAAGATATTTAAGGCAGGACATACGGGAAGATATCAGTGACCAGGAACTAGCCGAAACCATAAGAAAATGGACGATTAAAACTGAAGGGAAAGAGGACGACTACACAATAGCCATCCGCCTTCGAGATAACAAATACTGGTCAGATAAGATATTGTGGTTCAACGTATTGTTGTCAGACAACGACATAGAAATGCTGTTTGAACAGCTTGTAGAACTGATCGTGCAGGACAGATTCAACCGACAAGACGTTTCGGCATATCCCGGTCGTCTGGGACTGTATAAGATTTGCCAAGAGAGAGACATCAGGATCGACCAGGGACGTTTTGACCGGATGCTGGGCAAATGCCTGAGAATCAGCCTGTATCTATCAGATACTGTGAACAGAAACTTTTCTTCGTTAGGAAGAGTGGACTCCTTACGGAAAATGGCGGGTCTGGCGAAGAAGATATTCCAGGAAGAACCGGAAGTATTGCCTGCCATTTTAAAAAGTGAAAACATTGCCTCTTTCAGATATTTCATAGATAATTTTGTCGAAGTTGATCCTCAGGGGGAGCTGATTGAGTGGAGATGGTTTATTGATTATCTGCTTGATACGGCTGACACTCTTATTGACAATGCAGTAGTACAGTTGCTTATGCTGACCGTAAGTACAACAAAAAATAACGATGAAAACCGATATGATTTCGATTCAAACACAGCCAGGAAGTATTTTGGTGAAAAGGTCGAGCAGGCGCGTGCTTTCTTCGCAGAAGACACGAGTATTGCGAGCAATCTCCCGGTAGTCGGTGACGATTCGACCAGAATAGTTATTCAGAATACCCTAACCCATGTTCAGGAGAAGGCCAGAGAGGGATCCTGGCTAAGCAACTCAGTTATGCCTCCGGAAAACACTGCATTGCAGACCGACGCCGAATCATCGTGAAGGCTATCTAGTTTTATCCTACAGCTTTTATCTTAGGCGAACATGGACGTTCGCCCCCCGGCGAAGGGCATGGATGCCCGTTCGACGGGTTAAAAAAGGCCGGGGGTTCCAAGGGGACGCGGCCGCTTGGGCGTCCCATTGGTCTGGGCGGGAAAGACTGGCCGAAGTCGCCGCCGTTCGCGGCAGGGGCGAAGCATCCCGCCTGGACAGTCATGCGCGGAGACGTCTTTTCTTTCAACTGCCTTTGGAGAGACTCTGTCAAGAAACGCAAACCCCGCTGAAACCGGCGGGGTTTATCGAGAAGGCGGCGGAAATTCCTTATGCTTCCGCCTGTAAACAACCTGGCCCCAAGCGGGCCGGGTCAGAGCTCGACCAGGGCTGTTTCCACGTCCCGGCTTGTTTCCAGGGCGGCTTCCAGACCGGCCAGGTTGAGCGTCTCTCTGAGCGCTTCGCCGGGACCGGCCAGAATCAGTTTGCCTCCGGCCTCGGCCGAACGGACCGCCCCGGAAGTCAGAACCCGCAAAAAAGCTCCTCCGGCGGTTTCCGCGTCTGTCAGATCCATGACCAGGTGATTCCGGCCTTCGTCGAGCAATCGTCCCAGCGTTGCTTCCAGTTCCGCCGCCGCCTGGGAATCCAGACGGCCCTGAAGCCCCAGAACAACGGCCCGGCCGCGATTTTCCATTCTTATGGCCACAAAAAAACTCCCTTTAAGAAAGAATCAGGTTGTCAGGCCCAGTTCTTCGATCAGCCGGTTGGCATAGTCCAGGATAAACCGCTGCTGCGCCGGGTCGGCGTATCCAGTATGAAGACTGCGCATATTTGGCAGGCTCCGGATAAGAAGCTCGAACTTGGCCCAGGAATCTCCGATTTCCACCGCAAAGCAGAAGGGGTGATCGGCTTCGCAGGCCGCTTGCTCCGGCCGCAGCAGTTCCCGTTCCAGTTCCACCCAGTACAATCCGTTCATGGACGAAGTCCGGGCATGGCCGCGCAGATAATCGTCCAGCCTGGCCGCATCCGTCCGGTTCAGTTCATCAATCAGTAATTGCCGCATTGTCTTCCTGAATTTGTCCTGATTCATCGGCCGGTTTGAAGTGACGGCCGACAAGGTAAGCGTCGATGATGCTGTAAGCCCAGATGAGCACGGCCAGCAGTATCAGGGTAAAGATAGTGGTCTGGTCCCTGGCCCGCAGCTCCGTCACCAGCAAGGCCCATTCATTGCGGCCGAAGGTCAGGTCCGGCCCGACCACCTGGCCCATGACCGTAGAGACTTCCAGCAGCAGGGTAACTACCAGGGAGAGAAAGACTATGGTGATGGCCGCCACCAGGGAGATGCCTTTGATCAGCTGCCGGTTGAGCACCTGGCCCAGACCCGGCAGGACAAAAGCTGAACATAATGGAGCGACTAATGAGTGTCTCAATTTTTTTGCCTTTATGAGTGTGAACTTTTCACCTAAGATAGGACATAAGAATCCGGCTGTCAATCGCCGGACCGCGCCGGGACGCGGCAGGGGGATTAAGCAGGCCAATGAAAGCATCTCCGGAACTGAAAGACAACCACAGGGCCTTGCTGGCCAGGGTCCGGGTCAACGCCCCGGCCGTGCTGCTCAGAAGCGGCAGGCTGGATCTGCTGCTGGACCAGCGGATACGGCCTGAACTCGGTCTCGACGCCTGGGTTATCGACCGGATGCCCCGGTCCGAACTGGCCGATATGGCCGGAAGGCTGAAAGCGGCCGGACTGCGTCCTTCCGTTCACGGCCCCTTTGTCGATTTGGCTCCGGGCGGAGCCGACCCGAAGATTCTGGAAGTCACCCGCGACCGTCTGCACAAGGCTCTGGAAGCCGCCGCTGTTTTCAAGCCCGAACACATAGTCTTTCATGCCGGTTTCGACCGTAAGCGGCACGGTTTCTATGTGGAAAAATGGCTTGAGGCCAGCTTTGAGACGTGGCGTCCCCTGGCCCGCCGGTCCGCCGGGCTGGGTATCCGCCTGGTCCTGGAAAACACTTACGAACTGACCCCATATGAACTCAAGCCTCTTCTGGACGGCCTGGCTCCGGAAGGAGTGGGCTTCTGCTTCGACACCGGACATGCCAGCGCCTTCGGTGAGGCTCCGGTGCTGGATTGGGTTGAGGTTTTGGGCGAACACCTTCAAGCCATGCACCTGCACGACAACCACGGCGGGTGGGACGACCATCTGCCCATCGGGCAGGGGCGGGTGGATTTTGAAGCCCTTTTTCATTATCTGGGGGACCGTTACGCACAGGCTCCGGCCGTGACCCTGGAACCGCACAGGGAAGAAGACATATGGCCCAGTCTGGCCGCTCTGGCCGAACTCTGGCCCTGGGACACCGCACCTCAATGATTCCGGAGGTTTCATGAAACTGGCTCGTGCGAGATTGGATGCTCTGAGGAAAGACACCGCCCTGCAAACAATACTCAGCCTTGCCCCCGGACCGGTCTATCTGGTGGGGGGGACCGTTCGCGACCTCCTGCTCGGCCGTCCTTTCAAGGACCTGGATCTGGCCCTGCCCGGCCGGGTGGGGGAGGTAGCCTCCCGGGCGGCCGATGAACTGAACATCACTGCCGCAGTGCTGGGCAAACCGCCTTTGCAAGTCTATCGTTTATCCTCCAACGGCCTCATCCTGGACCTCTGCCCGCTGGAAGGGCCGGATATCGAAACCGACCTCAAACGCCGGGACCTGACCATAAACGCCCTGGCTCTGGATCTTAAGGACCGTGATTACCCGGAGCCGGTGGACCCTTGCGGCGGCATGGCGGACCTTCAGGCGAAGACGGCCCGTTTCGTCAGCGAAGAGAATGTGCTGGCCGACCCGCTCCGCCTGCTCCGTTTCTTCCGCATCATGGCCGAACTGAAGCTGACCCCGGCCCCGGAGAGCCTTGCACTGGCCGGACGCCGGTCGCACCTCATCACCGGGATGGCTTCGGAACGCCTGCGGGAAGAATTCCTGGCCTTGCTGGCCGTACCCCGTTCCTGGCCGGCCCTGTCCGCCATGATCGAGACAGGGCTGCTGGAGAGCCTTCTTCCGGAAATCACGCCCCTGCGCAAGTGCCCGCAGGGGCAGTACCATCAGTATGACGCCTTTGAGCATACGCTGGCCGCCTTCCGGGCACTGGAAGAGATACTGGCCGATCTTTCCGGGAGTTTTTCCGGTCTGGACGGCGAGATTCAGGATTACCTGAGCAAGGAACACCGGACGGCGGTGCTGAAGATGGCTGTGCTTTGCCACGACTTGGGCAAGCCCGACACCCGCACCGTGGCTGAGGACGGCGAGGTGCATTTTTTCGGACACGAGGAAATAAGCAGAACCAAGGCCATGCAGGCCGGGGCCCGCTTCAAGCTGTCCCGTGCGGAAGCGGAATTCCTGCACCTTGTCGTGGGCGGGCATATGCTTCCTTTTCACCTCTGGGACGCGGATCGGGCCGGAACCCTGTCGTCGCGGGGAGTGTACCGGTTTGGAAGGCGGGTGGGAGAGGGTATCTGGGCTGTGGCCGCCCACGCCCTGGCCGACGCCGCGGCGTCTCAGGGACCGGCCTGGGAAAAGGCCGGGGGCCTCAATGAGTTTCAGAAATTCCTGCTTCGCCTGCTGCGTGAAATCGCCCATCAGGCGGAGGAAGTCGCCAAGGCTCCCCGGCTGGTTTCGGCCGAAGACCTGATGGAGGCTTTCAACCTCAAACAAGGGCCAATAATCGGGGAACTCCTGGACAGTGTCAGGGAGGCCCAGGCGGTCGGCCGGGCCCGCGACCGCGCTTCGGCGCTGGCTTTAGTTGCCGAACTGCTGGACCAGGGAGGGCAGGGCGAATGAACCGGAGCTTCAAGGCCTCGGCGGCCCTCTGTTTGACAAAGCCGACCGGCGCCTGATAGCATCTGCCCGCCGCCATGGAAAAACCGTTATTGTCAAAATTCGACCGGCTGCATCGCCGACCACTGGAACCGCTTCGGCGGGTCGCCGGGCGGTTGGGCGAACTGCGCCCGGTCCATGAAGCTTCCGGGCGAGGCGTCCTGTCCGGGCTGACCGCCGCCGCCCTGGCCACGGCCAGCCGTCTGGACAACCGTCTGGAATGGGGACTGGAAGCTCCGGTGGTGGTGGCTGTGCTGGGGGCCACGGGCACCGGCAAATCCAAGCTCTTTAATACCCTGGCGGGCCGGTCCCTGAGCCCTTCGGGCTACAAGAGGCCCACCACCCTGGCCCCGGTTCTGCTGGTTTCGCCGGACCGGAGGGAGGCCGCCCTCGATCCGGGTTTTTTACCCGGCTACGACAAGGCCTCGCCCTCCACCGGACCAGTGGCCTTCGATCCGGACCGACTGCACCAACTGGTTCCGGCCCTGGATTCCGTCTGGCCCGATCTGATTCTGGTGGACACTCCGGATTTCGACTCCGTGCTGGCCGGAAACCGGGCCGCTGCTTCGGATGTCTTCGACCGGGCCGACGCCGTGATTTTTGTCACCGACGCCGTCAAATACGCCGATCAGGCTTCCTGGGATTATCTCGAAAGACTCAACAAGCGGGGGCGCGCCGCGGTTATCCTGGTCAACCGGGTCAAAAATCCGCTGAGCCTGGAGGATTTCGCCCGCCGTCTGCGGGAAGCCGGTTTGGACCGGCCGCTGTTGAGCCTGCCCGATCTGCCCGGACTGGCCGACGCCGATCTGCTGCCCCCCGGCCAGGAGGCGCTGGAAGAACTCCGCCGCCAACTGGCCGCCTGGTCCGGCCCGGAGCGGCAGGAACTGCTCAAGTCCGAAGCCGCCGCCGACTGGGTGGAACTGAAGGGCCTGCTGGAGGACGAACTACTGCCCGGACTCCGCCGGGCCGCAGGCGAGCTTGACTCCCTGGGGCAGAGCCTCAGGAGGGCCGGGGACAGGGCCGGGGAAGATCTGGCCGGGCGGCTGGCCGTTTCCATATCGGGTGAGCTCAAAGCCAGCCTCATCGCTCAGATACAGACGCTTTTTCTCAAATGGGACCTGCTGCGCTACCCCCGGCGGGTCATGGCTTTGCCCTATACCCTGGTCCGAGACAAAATACTGAGCCCTCTGGGGCTGGCCAAGGCCGGACCGGCCGCCGGACGCACCACCCTGGACGACGAGATAGAGCGGCTTTTCGCCGCCAACCGGGAAGCTCTGGTCACTCTTGTCCATGATTACAACCGGCAGGCTGCCGAGATATTCAACTCCGGGCCCGTGGGCCGGGGCCTGCTGCAGGACTCGGGGTATAGCTCGCTGGTTTTTTCCGGAGAGGAAGTGCGGGAGCGCTACGCAAGGGTCAGGAGCGAACTGGAGGCCTGGGTGGCCGGCCAGGCGGCGGAACTGGCCAAGGGCCTCAACCTGGGCGAAAAAATGACCTTCTATCTGGCCCAGGTTCTTTCCCTGGGGCTATTCATCAGCATTCAGGTCCATACCGGCGGAGGATTCTCCTTTTTTGACGGGCTTGTCGATACGGTTGTGGCCCCGGTTCTGTCCAAGCTCACCGGCCACGCCATCAGCCGCGACAAGGTCAAGGCTTTTGAAGACGAAGCGGCCCGGCGTCACCAGGAGAACACTCGTGCGATCCTGGAAGACCAGGTCCGGGCTTATCTGGATTTTGTGCAAGCCTCCAGTCTGGGCCTGGCCGTGGCCGAGCCCCTGGCCGAAGACGCCGCCGATTTGAGGCGGGCTTTCGAAGACCTGCGATGAGCGTCAAGCCGATGCCGGAAGAAGAAAAAAAACTGGATCGCCTCCGCCCGTTGCTTGACCGGATCGGCCGGTATCTTGACCGGCCCGGCCTGATGCTGCTGGATTCGGCACGGCGCTCCAACCTGGCCGAACGGGCCGAGGCCCTGGCCGAAGAAATCAGGGCCGCCGACGACCGTCTCTGCCTGGGGTTGGTCGGCGGTACCGGCGTGGGCAAGTCCACTCTCATCAACGCCTTGGCCGGAGCTGAAATATCCTCCAGTTCCGACGTCCGTCCCACCACCGACAGGCTGGTTCTTTACCGCCACCGGGACAATTCATTTTCCCTCGACCCTGACGAGCAGGTAAGCCTGCACGACGCCGAAGCCCTCCGGCGCATCAGTCTGGCGGATTTTCCGGATTTCGACAGCCTCGAACCGGACCACCGGCGGACTTTGGCCCGCAATTTTCCCCGGCTGGACCTGCTGCTCTGGGTGGTCGATCCGGTCAAATACGCCGACCAGGCTTTGTTCGACTGGCTGGCTCTGGCCCCGCAGGCAAGGTCTTCCTGGGTCTTTGTCTTCAACAAGACCGACGACCTCCACGCTCGGTACGGCCCGGAGGCTCCGGGCGTCCTTGACCAGATATTGAGCGATTTCAGGGCCAAGCTGGCCCGCCACGCAGGCCTGGACGCTCCGGTGGTGCTGCCCATGTCCGCGCGGGCCGCCCTGGCCGGAGGTGGAGACCGGGAGGGTGCGGGTTTTGCCGCATTGATGGAGCTCATTGAACAGCTCAAGGAAAAGAAAAGGCGGCTTTCGATCAAGAAGCTGAACCTGGCGGCCAGAGTAATACGCTTGTCCCACGATCTGTCCGCAGAGGCAGATACTGAAAAAGCCTCCGCTGGCTTGGCTGTTCTGCGCGAGAAACTTGAAGAGGCCGAACGGGAAATACAGGGGCAGGTCAGGGCGGAAGCCGCTGCTGTCACCGGGGCCATGCGCCCGCACTGGCGCAACGGGCTGGCGGCTCTGGCGCGGGAACGCGCTCCGTGGCCCCTGGGTTTTTTTATCTTTGTCTGGGACCGGTTGACGGGTTTGTTCAGCCGGAGGCGGACAGCGGCGGGAAGCACTTCTCTGCCCGCACCGGAGCTGACGGCCCTGACCAGACGCCTCGAATCATGGCGAGGGGAAATCTCCGAGGCCTTCGGGCCGGGAGATACAGCTCCGGGCCTCAACTTCCGCCAGCGCCTCGGCCAATTGCCCCGTTCCGAGGCCATAACCGGCGCAGCCTCGGAGGCGCTGATTGAACAGGGCGGACGGCAGGCCGCCGGTCTGGCCGGGCGCTACCGCTGGAGGGTTCGCCACCACCTGCTGCCGCTGGCCGTTCTGGGCTGGCCTTTTCTGCCTCTGATCCTGAATTTTTTCTGGCCCGCTCTGACCGGCCAGGCCGGAGACGCCGCTCCCCTTGTCCGACTCTCCCTGGGTTGGCATGATCTTCTTTCTCTCCTGGAAATAGTTCTGGGGATATATCTGCTGGAAACCGTGCACTACGCTTTCAGTCTCGACCGCGCCGCCGGGCGGGCGCTGGATGCCTTTACCGGGCAATGGCGGGCTTACGTCAACGACATGATTTCCGCCGACCTGATAGGCCCGGCCGCTGAGACCGCCGCAGTCATGGAAGAAGAGATTCGCCTGATTGAGGAAATCACGGAAGAGGCGGGCAGTTCGTGAGAAGGAAGCGGAATCAGGCGGAAGCCTTTTCGTAAACCCCGACCAGTCGGTTCATCAATTCATTGCGGTCAAAGAGCCTCTCCACCCGTTTCCGGGCCGCCCGGCCCAGTTCTTCGGCTGTTTCCGATTCCCTGAGCAGAACCTGCAAACCCGCTGTCAGGGCCAGCACGTTTCCGGCCGGGACGATCACGCCGGTCTCACCGTCCTTCAGCCATTCGCGTACGCCTCCCACGTCGTAAGCAACCACCGGACGGCCAAGGGCGTGGGCTTCCAGTCCCACTATGCCGAAAGGCTCCTGCCAGCGTGAGGGCAGAGCCACGACCCTGGCCCGGCGGTAGATTCCGGCCATGTCCCGGTGAGGAGTCCAGCCCAGGAAGTCGATACGATTCTCCAGCTTCAGCTCCCGGACCCGTTCGGCCACCTGGTCCTCGATAGTCCCGGCCCCGGCCACCGCCAGCCGGGCCGAAGCGTCCAGGAGAGACAGGGCTTCCAGAATGTCGAAGACCCCTTTGGCCCAGACCAGGCGTCCGGCGAAGAGAATGTCCCGGCCGAAGGCGGCCGGGCTTTCCGTCAGGTCCATATCGTGGACGAAGGGGGGAATGACTTCTATCCGGTCCTCCGGCAGCCCTGCCCGGATCAGTTCCTGCTTCATGTAGCGGCTCAAGACCACGATGGCGCGGAAACTTTCCAGAGCCTTCAGCCTGGCCCGGACCAGTTCCATGAGACGGAGGAAATACTTCTCCTCGTCAAAGCATCCGGCGCAGTGCAGGCCGAAAGTTTCATTGCAGAGAGAGCCGTCTTCACGGACCTTGCCCCGGCCGGGACAGAAAAAACGGTGATCCTGGACAGTAATCACGGCGCGGCCGCAAGCGGCGGCCGCTTCCATCAGGACAGGGTTAAGAATGTTGTGGACATGGACCAGGTCCGGCCCTGTTTTACGGATGAAGGCCTCGAGCTCCGCCGCCGTCTTTCGTTCGGCCGCGAAGGGGGCTTTCAGGTCCAGCTTGCGGATGAAATTCAACCCCCGCCGTGGTTCGTGGCCGGGCTCAACAGAGTCGTCCGAGCGCCCGAACACTCCGGCCGCGTCCACCCCGGCCGGGAGATTATCCAGGACGCTTATGAGGTGCCAGTCCGCGCCCCCAAGGGCCGACCACCGGTCATGTACGTGCAGTGTCAGCATATAAGAGGAATAACCTGCAAAATTAATAAGCCGCCTTCCGGCCGCCGCACCCAAGATAGTCGGCTCATGTCCCCCCGTCAAGACCGACCAGACACAGATGCACATAATCAAACCTTCTGGCGGCCTTGTTTCGTTTCGGCAGGATGTGCTATTTTGACTTGTCGATGTCGCAAATATACTCCGGCAAGGGACTTTCCCCCGGCCGGACACGGATGATAGAGGGACCAATTGCCGGATGGTAGTTACGAAATAACAGGCTTGATCCTGGCCGGAGGCGCTTCCCGCCGCATGGGCCGGCCCAAACCCGGCCTTGAGCTGGGAGGCGAAACCCTGTTGGGACGGGTGCTGTCGCAGGTTCGGCCGTTGTGCCGGGAAATTATACTGGTGACGAGGCGTCCGAGCGATTTCCTCGAGTTTGGCGAACGGACCGTCCGCGACCTCTTACCCGGTCAGGGGCCTCTGGGGGGACTCGCCACCGGCCTTTTTTACGCCCGCCACCGTCTCTGCCTGACCCTGGCCTGCGACCTCCCGTTTCTCAATCCGGCCATTCTGCGGCTGGTCATCGAAACGGCCCAGGCCGGACCAAGGGGAGCCAGGGTGACAGCCCCGCGCACCAGCGACGGCTGGCAGCCTCTGGTGGCTGTCTATTCGCGGGAATGTCTGAAACCGGCCATGGAGCTGCTGGCCGAAGGGGGCCACAAGGTGGGCGAACTGATGCACAAAGGCGTTCACTGGCACGCGGTGCCGGAAAATATTCTGCGGACGGCGGAAGAGGACCTTCGTTCCTTTGTAAACGTGAACACGCCGGAAGATCTGGCGCGGGCCGAAGCTGAAATTGAGGCATGATGCCCACACTTAGTGTGGCCCAAATTCCCGGACCTTGCGAAATAGTGTGGTATTTTTGCCACAGTATTGTTTTTTTGGCCACTTTTTTAATACCGTCTCTCCAGGTTTAACATCTTGTTTTTTCGGGTATTTGCCGACAGGGCCATTCTCTGGCACGTTCGTTGCCTGTAAAGGTTGTGTCGATGGACCAGCAGTGAGGGAGAACATGCACAATCTTTTGCAACGGACGCTGAAAAACAAGATATCCTGTACCGGAATCGGGCTTCATTCCGGTGAAAAAATAAAAATGACCATGTCTCCGGCACCGCCGGATTCGGGCATAGTATTCGTCCGGGCTGACTTGCCTAACCGTCCTGAAATCAAGGCCTGTCTGGAAAACGTCTCCCACACCCGCCTGGCCACGACTCTGGGCCGGGACGGCGTGATGATAGGCACGGTGGAACACCTGTTGGCGGCCATGGCCGGTCTGGGCGTGGACAATGTACGGGTGGAATTGAGCGGCCCCGAGGTTCCGGTAATGGACGGGTCGGCGGCTCCTTTTGTCTATCTGGTCAAATCGGCCGGTGTGGCGGCTCAGGACAGATTCAAGAAATTCATTCTGGTGCGTAAGCCTTTTTCGGTGAGTGAAGGCGACAAGTCGGTATCGGTTTGCCCGGCTAAGGAATTCTCGGTGGATTACACCATCGATTTCGACCACCCGCTCATCCAGAGCCAGAGCCTTGATTTCCGTTTCTCCGACGCGGCCTTCGAGCGCGAATTGAGCCGGGCCCGGACATTCGGTTTCCTGCACGAAGTGGAATATCTGAAGAAAAACGGTCTGGCTCAGGGAGGTTCCCTGGACAACGCCATCGTTATCGACCGTTTCCGCATAATGAATCAGGACGGACTGCGTTTTCAGGACGAATTCATCCGCCACAAGGTGCTTGATTTCATCGGCGACATAAGCCTTATGGGCGCGCCGATAATCGGCCGTTTCAAGGCGGTCAAGTCCGGCCATCATCTGAACAACATGCTGCTGACCGGTCTGGCGGCCAATCCGTCGGCCTGGGAACTGGTGGAATTCGCCGACCCGGTCGAATGCGCCGAACACAATGTGCGGGTGCCGGTTGCGGGCTGGCTGGATGCGGCCAGGGCAGCGGCTTGAGTTTTTTCGGGTAGCAACATAGTTATTGGGCACTAAAAGGCGGCCGGGGGGTCGCCTTGATCCTTTGACAGGCCCCGCCGATATCGGCGGGGCTTTTGTTTTTTATTTAACTCTCCATGATGGCAAGCGGCAGGATTCTTCGCCCCGGCCGCGAACGGCGGGAGCGCCAGGGGGGCACCCCGGGAACAGGTCCAGGCGGCAGGCGGGCTTGGTGGTGGAGAGAAGAGGCTTGCACCTGACCTGACCACTGTATTATTCTATTTTTATTGTTAAAAAACAGGCTGGGCCCAAGACGGCCCGGCCGGGGGCGGCGCTGGATGGAAAACGGGTTGAAAAAGGACAAAGGGACTGGGCGCAGGAAGCGGCGCATGGAGCGCCTTCTGGTCGGGGCCACAGTCCTGGTCATCATCGGCCTGACCGTGTTGCAGACTTATGTGGTCAGGGCCGGAGCGGGCGCGCCCAAGGTCAACAGCATCCTGGTTTTCGCCCTGATCAACTTCAACGCCATCATCATATTTTTCCTGCTTTTTCTGGTCCTGCGCAATCTCTACCAGATTTTCTTCGAACCCCGGCGAAAAGTTCTGGGCGCCCGACTGCGCACCAAGCTGGTAGTGGCTTTCGTCAGTCTCTCCCTGGTGCCCACGGCGCTCCTGTTTTTTGTGGCCATCCAGTTCATCACCAGCAGCCAGGATTACTGGTTCAACACCAATGTGGAACAGTCCCTGATAGATTCCCTGGACCTGGGCCAGTCCTTCGCGTCGGTAACCAACAAAATGGCCGAGCATTTCTCCGGCCAGTTGAGCCATGAAATCGAACAGTCCGGCCTGTACCAGACGTCCCGGCTGGAGCGCCTGAAGACTCTGCTGGACGACAAGCGCAAGGAATACGGATTTTCCCTGGTCGAATACTACGCGGCCGATCAGAAATTGCAGGCTTCCTTCCTGGTCCCGGAGCTGGAATACCTCTTCATTCCCTCGGTGCAGCCGTCCCTGTTCCGCGACGTGACCATCAACAAGAGAGTCAGGACTTGGGTCTCCGAGGGCGGACATTTCGACATGGTCCGGTCGGCTTCTCCGGTGTCGGACAAAAATGGAGCGGTAGCCGGAGTGCTGGTGGCCGGGTACTATTTCGATCCGCCGTTCAACGAGCGTCTGGAAGCGGTGGGCCGCGGCCTGGAAGGCTTCCGGCAGTTGCAGAGGCTCAAGGATCCCATCAAGGTCAGCCATTACATCACCCTGACCATTGTGGCCCTGCTGATTGTCTTTGTTTCGACCTGGATAGGCTTTCACCTGGCCAAGGGCCTGACCGGCCCCCTGACGGACCTGGCCGAAGGCACCCAGAGGGTGGCCATGGGCGATTACGACTTCACCATAGAAGCCCAGTCCAGCGACGAGATGGGGGTGTTGGTGGAGTCCTTCAACCAGATGAACCGCGACCTGAAAACCAGCAAGGAGGCTCTGACTCAGAAAAACCAGGAACTTCTGGGGAGCTATACCGAACTGGACCAGCGCCGCCGCTACACGGAGATTATCCTGCAGAACGTGGCGGCCGGGGTTATTTCGGCGGACAGGGAAGGCCGTATCACTACCATCAACAATTCGGCGGCGGAAATCCTCCAGATCAACGTGGGACGGGTTATCGGGCAGCCTTACCGGACGGTCACGGCTCTGGAACACATGGCCCTGCTGGACGACCTTATCCAGGCGGCCCAGCGTTCGGCCAGAGGGTCGGCGGAAAGCCAGGTCCGCATCAAGATCCGCGACCATATCCTGAGCCTGCATGTTCATCTGACCCTGCTGACCGACGAAAGCGGCCAGGACCTCGGTCTGGTGATCGTCTTCGACGACCTGTCGGAACTGGAAAAAGCCCAGCGCATGGCCGCCTGGCGCGAAGTCGCCCGGCGCATCGCCCACGAGATAAAGAACCCGCTTACGCCCATCCAGCTTTCGGCTCAGCGCCTGCGCAAGCGTTTCGGGGACCGTTTCGGAGAAGATTCCCAGGTCTTTGACGAGGCCACGGAGATGATCATCCGGCAGGTTGAGGAACTGAAGAAGCTGGTCAACGAATTCTCCAATTTCGCCCGGATGCCCGCGGCCAATCCCACGCCTAACGATCTGGGCCGGATAGTGGAGGAGACCCTTTTCCTGTACAGGGAAGCGCACCGGGAAATCGAGTTCGTTTTCAACCGGGAGCCAGGCTTACCGGTCTTCGACCTGGACAAGGAACAGATGAAGCGGGTCCTGATAAACCTGCTGGACAACGCCGTGGCCGCCCTGGAGAACCACGGCCGCATAGAAATTTCCCTGCATTACGACGACCAGTTGAAAATGGCCCGGCTGGAACTGGCCGACAATGGCCCGGGCATAAGCCCGGCCGACAAGGCCCGGCTGTTCGAACCCTATTTTTCGACCAAGAAATCAGGCACCGGCCTGGGGCTGGCCATAGTTTCAACCATCGTGTCGGACCATAACGGCTTTGTGCGGGTGCAGGACAACGACGGCGGCGGCGCCGTCTTCATCATCGAACTGCCGGTCCGGAACTGAGGATTCTTCCATGGGCAAAAACATACTTCTGGTGGACGACGAGGCCGATATCCGGAAATCCCTGGGCGGCATCCTGGGTGACGAAGGCTTTGAAGTGCGGGGCGCCGCCAACGGAGCCGGGGCCTTCGCGGCCATAGAGGAAGAGACCCCCGATCTGGTCATCCTGGACATCTGGATGGACGGCTATGAACAGGGCCTCGAAGTCCTGCAGCGCCTGCGGGACGAACACCCTTACCTGCCGGTGGTCATGATCTCCGGCCACGGCAACGTGGAGACAGCCGTCAAATCCACCAAGATGGGGGCCTTCGACTTCATCGAAAAGCCCCTGTCATACGAAAAAGTGCTGCTGACGGTGAACCACGCCCTGGATTACCACCGCCTTTCGGAAGACAACCTCATCCTGCGGAACAGGACGGCCAAGCGTTTCCAGTTGACCGGCAAAAGCCCGGCCATGCTGGCTATGAAAAAACAATTGGAAGTGGTGGCCCCGACCAACGCCTGGGTCCTGATAACCGGCGAAAACGGCACCGGCAAGGAGCTTATCGCCCACACCATTCACCGCCTCAGCCGCCGGGCCGAAAGGCCGCTGGTGGAAGTCAACTGCGCGGCCATACCCGAAGAACTGATCGAAAGCGAGCTCTTCGGCCATGAAAAAGGGGCTTTCACCGGGGCCAACAGCCAGAAAAGGGGCAAATTCGACCTGGCCAGCAATTCGACCCTGTTCCTGGACGAAATCGGGGACATGAGCCCCAAGACCCAGGCCAAGATTCTCCGGATTCTGCAGGAACAGAAGTTCGAGCGGGTGGGGGGCAACAAGACCATCACCGTGGACGTGCGGGTCATCGCGGCGACCAACAAGGACCTGGAGGAGGAAATAGAAAAAGGCAACTTCCGTCAGGACCTGTATTACCGCCTCAACGTCATCCCTGTCAACGCCCCGCCTCTGCGGGAACGGCGGGAAGACATCCCCCTGCTGATTCAGGATTTCCTGGAGGAATTCTCGCGGGAAAATGCCACCGAAATGAAACGGATATCGGACGCGGCCCTGGAAGCCCTCATGGCCATGGACTGGCCGGGCAACGTGCGGGAACTGAAAAACACCGTGGAGCGGCTGGTCATCATGACGCCGGGCCGGGTCATAGAATCGGTGAGCCCTCTCAACGCCGGGCGCGAAGCCCTTCCGGCGGCCGGAGCGGACCTTTCGGAAATCATGGACGCGGATTCTTTCCGGGAAGCCAAAAGCCGCTTCGAACGAGAGTATCTGAAAGCCAAGCTGGCCGAACACGACGGCAATGTCTCAGCCACCGCCGAGGCCATCGGCCTGGACCGGACCAGCCTGCACAAAAAGATGAAAGCCCTGGGGATAATGGGTGAGAGGTAGGGGGGGAGGCGCAAACAGATTTGGTGCGCTTGGTTGGCTATTCGATTCGGTCGTGCTTTTCTAAATTGTGTTTTCCACACAGCAATTGGATATTTTCCGGGGTACTGGATGATCCTCCCTTTGACCACGGAATAATATGGTCAAAGTGGAGATCTTCCGTGGCCCCGCACTTACTGCATCTACCCCCGTCCCTTTTCCATACTTCGAGTTTCACAGCAGTAGGGATGACCCTGCGAGTCTTTGATTGAACAGGCACCGGAACTGAAAAATCTTCCTCGCCTTCAACGGCAGCAAGTTTGAATTTGAAGACGCTGCGGCCGTCACTATTTTCGCGCCATGAATCAACAAGATGAAACACACCGTTATACGACCAAATGCCTTGCCTTATCTTCTCATAAACACGGACTCGTTCAGGTTGACACAAACCGGATTTGAATAGTTGGGCAGATCTATGGAACTTCCCATTTTCCGTGGGATGCCCGCTCGGGGTGAATTCTTTTTGGTCTATTTCTTTAGGGTTGGGGTAGACGTCAGAGCGGGGGACATCGTGCCCTTCATAGATGATCGTTGAGCCATCGTCTTCAAAGCGATCCGCATACGGGGCGCCAGGCCGGACAGACATCAAGATAACCGAATGTTTTCCGGCCAGCTCAAAATTCATGCCGCGCTGGAGAGTCACGCCTTCACGGTGACACATCTCCAGGTATGGAATAACTTCATTCGCCATTTTTAATGCTATCCCAACAGAAAGCTAAGCAGTGTGAACTTTTATTATGTCACAGAAAAAGATCGTCTCATAGAAAATATCCTTCGTGGACTCGTCATGTGCAACGTTTTCATTTTCTGACTTAAGATACTGAACACTGCCCGGAAAGCGGATATGTGTCAGGCAGGGAGAAACTGTCAGTGGCGGGTGCAACTGGCTCTGGCTCACTGAGCTGGGTCCAGGCGACAGCCATTGCCGGGGGGCGTGTACCCCGGCAATGGTCCAAGCGGCGGCCTGGCGGCCGCCGCCATGATATCAGCGGAATCAGTTGAAACAGCGGGCCATGAAGATACCGTTGCGCAGGCCCTCTTCGCCTGCTCCGGGTTCCGCATGCTGACCGGCGTGGAACGTGGCGGAATTGCTCATTACTGTCGATGTGCAGTCCGTGCCTTGGAAGAGCAAGGCGAAGTAGTACGCACCGCCGGGGTTATAGTTGCGGTGCGCCGCGATAGCTCCGGGAACCACGTGATTGACGCCTGCTCCGGAAGGCAGATTCTGCAGATTGAAGACGGAGACGCCGTTAAAGGGATTGCGGGGCATTTTTTCCGGGGGAACCATGCTTTCTATGTCGGTTTCCGGCGCGGCCGGGACCCGGTTGGCCACGTTCCGGTTGGCATTGCCGCTGAGACCGTTTTTATTCCAGTTGGAGGCGTAGTCCTTCGCCACCCACTGTCCGTTTGTGCCGTCATAGGACAGCGAATTGAAATAGTCGTAGGTCGAGGCGGTGGAAGTTTCTTCCTGGGCCTGGACCATGGCTTCTTTCCACTGATGGGCGAAGGCGGCCAGTTCCGTGCAATTCTGCCTCACCAGCCCGTATTTTGTGTCGGTATTGGCCCGCCAGGCCCTTGGGACAATCACGGCCAACATGACGCCGATAATGACGACCACCAGCAGAATCTCGATCAGCGTGAAGCCTTTTTCACCCTTGTCCGTAAACAGCATCATGCAGACTCCTTTACCTTTTGTGATATGTTTTGCCGAATTTGAGAAAACGATTTGAAGCTGACTTAAAAAATACGTTTTTTAGCCTCATCAAGTCAACTTTTAATGTCCAAACGGGGCTTTTTTTGAAAAAAGGTCCTCGGAAAAGGATATCCGAGGACCTGAGATATGTGCACAGCGACTGGACGGAGTTGTATCTACAGTTCGCCGTAGACCGTTTCACCGCCGACCAGGGTAGCCAGCACTTTGATATCCTTGATGGTCACCGGGTCGACTTTCAGGGGGTTGGCCTCCAGGACGACCATGTCGGCCAGCTTGCCCACTTCGAGCGAGCCCTTCCGGTTCTCCTCGAAACACTGGTAGGCCGCATAGGTGGTCACGCTTCTGACGGCTTCGACGACCGGAACCCGCTGGGCTTCCCCGAGGACTTTTCCGGACGAGGTGAGCCTGTTGGCGGCCGACCAGATGGAGAGCAGCGGGTCGGCGGGGGTGACGAAGGCGTCGTTATGGCAGGTGAAAGGCATGCCCCGGACCACTGCACTGCGGCAGGGGTCGATTCTTTCCGCCCGGTGCGGTCCCAGGAAGAGGTCACGGTGTCGGTCGCCCCAGAAATAGGTGTGAGTGGCAAAGAAAGACGGGATTATGCCCAGACGGTTCATGCGGTCCAACTGGTCTTCGCGCACCGTCTGGCAATGGATGATGATATGCCGGGCGTCGTTGCGGGGGTAACGGCGCTGGGCTTCTTCCAGGGCGTTGATATTGGCTTCTATGGCGGCGTCGCCGTTGCCGTGGATGGCAATCTGCCAGCCTTCGCGGTGACGCCTGGCGACCAGTTCGGTCAGTTCCTCGTCGGTCAGAGTGGAATAGCCGCGGTACAGGTCGTCCTTGGGCTGTGAGGGGTGCTTGCGGAAATAAGGAGAGGTCAGGTAGGCGGTATAGCCCTGGAGGCTGCCGTCGTTCACAATCTTGAAGGCCCCGAGGGTCAGCATCAGGTCGTCGGTCAGAGGCGTGCCGCTCAAGTGTCCGGAGTAGCCGTCCAGGGGGTGGGTAAAAGCGGGGAAAATGTTGACCCTGGTTTTCAGGGCTCCGCTGGCGTGGGCGAGCTTCAGGGCGGCGGTCATCAGGGGCATGGAGGCCCCCTCCTGGGCGCTGGTGTAGCCCGCGGCCAGATAGATGCGGCTGCCGTTGGCGGCAATTTCCATGATTTCTTCAGGCTTCAGGTCAGGCATATCGATGCCGGCCAGTTTCAGGGCGGGCAGTTCTTCCAGGATGCCGTTGGGCCGGCCCTGTTCGTCCACCCTGAAATGGCCTCCGGAGGGTTGAGGAGTGGAGCCGGTCAGTCCGACCTGATCGAGCAAATAGCTGTTGACCACGGCCAGGTGCCCGCACATGTGGAAAATACAGACCGGGTGGCGGGTGCTGACCTGGTCGAGGTCCGTTCTCAGGGGGTGGCGCTGTTCGCGGAGAAGGGTGTCGTCGTACCCGAAGCCGATGATCTGTTCACCTTCGGGAGTGACCTCCGCCCGGGCCTTGAGGGCTGCAATTATTTCTTCCAGGCTGTTTATCCCACCCACCGGGGGGCTGTTCAGGTCCACGGCCTTGGTCCGGAAATAGCCGTTGATCAGGAAATGGCCATGCCCGTCGATAAAACCGGGCAGTACGGTCCGTCCGCCAAGATCGTGGACCTCGGTTTCCGGTCCCTTGAGGGCCTTTATCTGTTCGTCAGTGCCGGTGGCGATAATCCGGCCGCCGGAAACGGCCAGAGCGCTGACGGTGTTCAGCCCGAAGTCCATGGTCGCTATGTCGCCGTGGTAGAAAATCTTGTCCGCTTTGTTCATTTTTTCCTCCGAATTCTTGTTATCAGTCTGTGTTTTCTTCTCTGAATCGTCAAAAGCTAGTCTGATCAACACATCCGGGTTGATTCTGGCCGCAGGTGTGCGGGGTAACCCGGACGGCGGTTACGGGAGCCGATGATTCAGGGTCAGCGAAGACCGGCCGGCGGGAAGCCAGAATCAACAGGAACGCCATGAAATAGGCCCCGGCAAAGACCAGCAAGGCCGGAGTATAGGACTGAAAGCGGTCGTAGCTCCAGCCAGCCAGGGGAAAGCCCGCGATCTGCAGCAGCATGTAGATGCTGAGGAAGCGGCTGGCGTTGGTGAAGGAGCGGCGGCCGAAATAGTCGGCGGTCATGGCCGCGAAGATGGTTATCTGCCCGCCCATTGAACTACCGAAAACGATGACAAAGGCCGCCGTGGCCGCCAGAGAACGGTGGGCGTAGAAACCGCAGCCCAGGCCGAAGAAACTCAGAAAAAAGACGGTTGCGGCCACTTGCCGGGGGCGGAAACGGTCGCAGAGCGAGCCCCAGAAGAGCTTGCCCGCCCCGCCCACAAGCGCGGTCAGCCCCAGGATGAGGAGGGCTCGGCTGTCGGTAAAACCTCGGCTGACCAGAATGGGTTTAAGCTGGCTCATGATGGTGGTGGTGCCCAGAAGCCCCAGTCCGAAGGCCAGCCCGGTCAGGTGGAAAGAAGGAAGCCGGACCAGGCTTCGGAAAGTCCAGAAATGTTCCTCGGATGCAGGTGGCAGATCATGTGGGGTTGCATGAGCAGACGAAACGCCTCCCAGGGGCATGGCCTCATCCGGCGGGGCGTCGACCACGGTCAGGTAAAAGAGAAGTCCAGCTGCGGCAACCAGCGTTCCCAGGGACAGGAATGCAATGGTCACCCCACAGGCTTCGATCAGCGGGGCCAGGATGGACGGCCCGACGAAGCCGGCCGTGGCGGAACCCAGGGAGACGGTCCCCAGGGCCAGCCCGCGGCGGCGGTCAAACCAGTTGGTGGTCAGGGTGGTGACGGTCAGGAAGCTGAAGGCCAGGGCTCCGCCGAAAGCCATGCTATAGGCGAAATAGAAGCACCACAGGTTCGGGGTGAGCCCCATCCAGATCAGACCGGCTCCGCAGGTCAGTGCCCCGCCGAGCATGGTCCGGCGGATGCCGGCGGCCATGATGAGCCGGCCGATGGGAATGAGCATGCAGCCTCCGAGCAGGAAGCCGATACTCATGGCCATGTTGATTTCGGTGCGGCTCCAGCTCCTCAAGGCGCCCAGGGGTTCGGTGAAGGCGTTCCAACCATAGGTCTGGCAGACCGAGGCCAGGAAATTGGCCGTGAACCCGATGGCTACCATTGACCAGCCGAGGAATCCCTGAGACTTCATGATTGGGTCAGCCTTGCTTCACGATGCGACCGGATTGGGGTTTTTTGTTTGTTTGTGTTCCGGGGCGCCCTTGCCGCAGCGCCTCCGCTCCGGCCCCTTTTCGGGCAGAGGCTTCAGAGGAATGGAGCATTTTTCGTGCCAGATATTTTCCATTGTTTTTTCTGCCATTTGCCTGATTAGGGGTCGGTAAACTGTCGTGGGGAGCATTTCATTTTGTTTTTTGTGGTAATATTACCATATATAGTAACTATGTCGGCAAAGCGCCGGTGCGGTGGCGGCCCGTTTTGGTCGCGGCAGACTTCGCTGAGCATCCAGGAGGGTCATGTATGCCGGGGGATAAAATGAACAACCGGAGCCTCACTCTGGCCGAGGAACTGAACCAGGCCATAAGGGCCGGGACAACAATGGAAGACAGCCTGAACCGGGCCTTCGCCTTCCTGTCCCGGCTGTTTCCTCTTGACCTGCTGACTTTTTCCAGAAATCAGCGAGACAAGGGCCTGCTGCATTATATAGTGCATGTCTCCCGCGAGGGGGTCTGGTTCGTGGACGAAAAAATCCATCTGTCCGGACCGGCCTTAGCGGAGAGTATGCGCAACCGCGACAAAAAATTAGTGTTTTTCAATAACAACAGTCCACTGGTCCAAGACCTGAGCGTCATTCTGAATATCAAGACCGAAGCGTCCAACATGAGCCTGAACATCGGTTCGGACAGCGACTACACCTATTCCATAGGCCTGACCATCTTCAAGAACGACGCGTACCGGCAGGAACATGCCGACCTGCTGATTGGCCTGAACGAAACCCTGGCCACTCACGGCCGCAGTCTGTTGCAGCATCTCAAGCTGCAAACACAGAACGAACGTCTGGCCGCCGCCAACCGGGAGTTTCTCAGACGCCTGGGCTACCTGGTCGAGGAGCAGGTCATCGGGGCAGGATCGGGTCTCAAGGATGTGATGGCCATGGCCATGAAAGTCGCACGCCTGGACAGCCCCGTGCTGATAATGGGCGAGACCGGATCGGGCAAGGAAGTGGTGGCCAATGCCATTCACAGGGCCTCCCGCCGGATCGAGGGACCTTTTGTCAGCGTCAACTGCGGGGCCATTCCGGAGACCTTGCTGGACAGTGAGCTTTTCGGGCATGAAAAGGGGTCTTTTACCGGGGCCACCGGTCTGAAAAGGGGTTTCTTCGAACAGGCGGACGGAGGGACCATTTTTCTCGATGAAGTGGGCGAGTTGCCCCGTCAGGCTCAGGTCCGGCTGCTGCGCGTGCTGCAGAACATGGAATTCCAGCGGGTCGGCGGCAGCAGGTCCATCACCGTGGATGTGCGGGTGATTGCGGCTACCAACCGGAATCTGCCGGAAATGGTCAAGGAGGGGACTTTCCGGGAGGACCTCTGGTTCAGACTCAACGTCTTCCCGATCTGGGTTCCGCCGCTGAGGCAGCGCAGGGAAGACATCCCTCTCCTGGCGGAGTCCTTCCTGGCCCGCAAGACCAGGGAATTGAACCTCGGGCGCAAACCCTTGCTTGGTCCGGCGGCCCTAGGACAGCTCCGGGATTACGACTGGCCGGGCAATGTCCGCGAGCTTCAGAACGTTATTGAAAGGGCCCTGATCATCAGCCAGGGCGACCACCTAGCCATTCCCCCCCTGGGACGGCGCCCTGTCTCTCCTCCTGTCGAGCCCCTTTCACCACCCGCGCCGGACGGCTTCCCGCCTCTGGAGCAAGTAGTCTCCGGACATATCCGCCAAGCCCTTGATATGACCAAGGGACGAATCAATGGTCCCGGCGGCGCCGCCGAACTGCTGGGCCTCAACCCATCCACCCTGCGCGGCAAAATGAAGAAACTGGGGCTCCGGATCACCCGCACGGTGGGCCGGGATTGAGCTGGTAACCGGGAGAACCCGTTATTCGGCCAGCATGACCCGGCCCCAGCAGGGGTCCAGGGGCAATGAGACATTACCGTCCCGAAGGACGAAAGTCCGGCCTTGGTTCAGCAGGTCGGCCAGCCGGGATGTGCCCGGCAGATTCAGCTCCACCGTTCCGGCTTCTCCCGAGGAGTTCACGGCCACCACGACCTGCTGGGCGGCGGTTCGCCGGGCAAAGGCGAAGGTCGACCTGTCGATGTGCAGATTGCGGTAATCGCCGCTCCGCAGGGCTGGCAGCTTCCTTCTGAGGCCGATCAGAGTGCGTATAGCCTTTGGCAGATCGGGCTGGGGCGCCTGCCGGGGCATATCAGCCAGCTCCAGGGCCGGGCGGAGCGGCCGGTCGCTGTGCTTGTTTCTTTTGCCAACCACACCCCATTCGCTGCCGTAGTACAGAGAAGAAACGCCAGGCATAGTCAGCAACAGGATGTAAAGCGGGTAAAGGTGGGCCTGATTCTTCAGTCGGCTGGCCACCCGGTCCACGTCGTGGTTGTCGGCAAAGGCGTAAAGGGGCAGGTCGCGGTATAGCCCGTATTTGCCGAACTGCCGGTCCAGGGAATAGGCTATTTCGAAGTAGTTGCCGTCGTTGTGGCTGGAGAAAAGGCCCTTGTAGGCTTCGTAGTTGGTGGCCGAATCCAGCAGGCCGGGTCCGGCCAGGCGGCGGTAGTCGCCGTGAACGGCTTCGCCCATGAGCCAGAATTCCGGGTTCAGAAGGCGGCAGTGAGCTACCAGGTCACGCAGAAAACCAGGGTCCAAGCAGTCGGCCGCGTCCAGGCGGAGGCCGTCGATGTCGTATTCCCTGAGCCAGGAAGCCACGGCTTCGAATAGGTGGTCCCTGACCTCCGGATGCCCGGTGTTCAGTTTGACCAGGTCGTAATGCCCGTTCCACCCCTGATAGGCGAAGGGGTCGCCATGGGGGCTGGTATGGCTGAAATCCAGCCCGTGGAACCAGCCGCTGAAACGGGACTCCCGGCCGTGGGCCAGGATGTCTTTGAAAGCCCAGAAATCCCGGCCGACATGATGAAAGACTCCGTCCAGGACGAGGCGGAGCCCGCGCCGGTGCACTTCATCGGAGAATCTTTTCAGAGCCCCGTTGTCGCCCAAGCGCCGGTCCACCTGGAAATAATCGGCCGTGTCGTACCCGTGGGCGGAAGACTCGAAGACCGGCCCCAGGTACAGGGCGTTGGCCCCCATCCCCTGGATGTGGTCGAGCCAGCCGTGAAGCAGGTCCAGCCTTGGGCAGGGCGCGGAGCGGAAATCGTTGCGTTCGGGCGCGCCGCAAAGCCCCAGGGGATAGATATGATAGAAGACGCTTTGCCAGGCCCAATGTGCTTTATCCATCTTGTGCCTCCACTATACCGTACGGTATAGCCAGGGAATAAAAAAAATTTACGAAAATATGCCGTGCATGAACTGATGCACCGCTTCATGCAGCAGGGTTTCGTCGTCCAGGGCCAAATGCCCTTGCAGCCAGAGAGCTATGTAAGTGTCGATCATGCCGCGCAGGCTGACGGCGTAGCGCCGGTGCCGACCCCGCATGTTGCCGTGGTCATGGGCCGCCTGTTCGAACATGGCGGCGATGAGCCGGTACTGTCTTTCCTGAACCCGCCTGACCGCCGCGGAATATTCGCTGGAGGGCGGCGCAAACCAGGTGGAAAGGAGAAGGCGGTAAAAGAGGGGTTCGGCCAGGGCGAAGGAGAAGCAGGCCCGCGCCAGCCGGGTGATGGTCAGGGTCACGTCGCCGGAATATTCCGCGGCCTGGCGCACGGCCTCGTGAAGGGGCTGGGAACGTTCCTCTATCAGAGCTTCGAAAAGGCCCTGTTTGCTGCCGAAGTAATGGTAAAGGGTCGGCTTGGTCAGCCCGGCCGCTTCCACCACCTGCTGGACGCCCACGGCGTCGTACCCCTTTTCGGCGAAAAGCCGGAGGGCCTGATCGAGTATATGGGCGCGGTTGTCACTCATGGGGCGATTCTATACCGTTCGGTATAGAAGTGTCAAGGGGAAAGCGATAAGGGAAGATCAAGCCGGGCCAGGGGATGCGGCTGGAGAGGCCGGGATGTCCGCCGCTCAGGGCAGGCCGGGCAGCCAGAGGTACATGAGTTGGGGGGGCGGCGGTCAGGGCGACGAGGTCTTCCGGGGTCAGGGCGTGGTGGATGCTGAAATACGCATCAGAGGCAGTCAGGAAGCTTCACGCCTCCTGCTATACGCCATGGCAAAAAAAGGGGCTGCGGTCGAGTGCGTAAGCCTCACCGGCTCGGGCGGAAAAAAATTTCTGAAATTCTCCTTGACAATTTAGTTAACCACATTTACCGTTGCCACATGGAGACCAAGGAAGACCTCATAAAGGACAGTATCCGATCATTCTTGCGCATTGCCAAGATGTACTCGCTCATCGAGGAGATGCCCATCCCTGTCCAAGAAGGCTTGGTGGTGACCACCCGCGAAGCCCACACCATCCAGGCGATTGGCGAAGAGGGGGCCATGAGCGTCACCCAGGTTGCCGATTATTTCGGAGTTACCAAAAGCGCGGCCTCCCAGATGGTTTCCCGGTTAGTCAAACGCAAATTTTTATTGAAAAAACAATCATTGCACAGCAACAAGGAGTATGAGCTGACCCTGACTCCCCTGGGGTGGACTGTCTACCGTGAGCACGAACGTCTTCATGGGGGGGACATGGCTGAAATAGTGGAACGCTTGAGCGCCTTTTCTCTTTCTCAGGTCGCAACGCTGTCGGTTTTGCTGGAGGCCTTGGACGAGGTAATGAGCCAACGCCTTGCGAGCCGGGCACAAGAGTAATTTTTTTTGCATTAATAGTTAAGCACATTAACCATAAACAACGGTCTTTGCCTGCTTCAATGGAACAATGACTGTTGCGAAAAGCAAGTCCGCTTCGCGGGATGGAGAATTTATACATGTTCAGCATAGGAATCGATATCGGATACACGTCCGTAAAAATGGCGGTGCTCGATCAAGGAGGAGCCTTCGTCTATTCTGGTTACCGGTTGCACAGGGGAAACGCCCGGGCCGCTGTAAAGCAGTTCATCGAGGAAATCGCCGCAACACATCGGCCTGACGAGATTAAATACGGTGCCGTGACCGGCAGCGGCGGAAGAATTCTAACCGGCACAACGGGGGTATTGGCGGTCAATGAGGTGGCCGCCCTGGTGGAAGGCGCCGGTGCGGCCAGCCCCGAGGCCCGTTCCATTATCGAAATCGGCGGCCAAAGCGCCAAATACGTTTCCGGATTGGGGGAACGGAACCGGTCTCGGATAAAAATATCCATTAATTCAAATTGTTCTGCCGGGACAGGATCTTTCTTCGAAGAGCAGGTTTCGCGGCTCGGCCTTAAACTGGAAGATTATTCGGAATATGCCGCCAGAGCCAAATCCATTCCCAGAATCGCGGGCCGGTGCAGCGTGTTCGCCAAAACGGACATCACGCATCACCAACAGGAAGGAGTGCCGCTGGAAGACATCCTCCTGGGGCTGTCTTTTGCGGCTGTGCGTAATTTCAGGACGGCGGTGCTGAAAAAGGCGCCTTTGGAAAAACCGGTATTGCTGGCCGGTGGGGTTGCCCGCAACGCCAGCGTGTTGACTGCCCTCAAAAGCGTGCTGGATCTGGATGAAAATGATCTTGTCCTCCTTGAGCAGGGCGACCGCCTAGGCGCTTTGGGGGCGGCGCTGATCGCCCGGAAGGAACACCTGGCCATCAATCTCGGGTCATTGATTTCCGGTCTTGAATCGCTACCTGATGAACCCGGCCTTGAAGAAAACGGAGCCCCCTTGCCGGCGCTTGCCATGTTCGGCCGGGACAGCAGCGCCGGGAAGCACGACATCGTTGTTTCGCCTCCCACGGACTGCCAGTTGGATGTCTTTCTGGGCGTCGATGTTGGCTCCACAACCACCAAACTGGTTCTTGCGGACGGCGACGACCGGATCATCGGTTTCCGTTATTTAAGGACTCTGGGAGATCCTGCGTCGGCAGTCCGGCAGGGGCTGTCTTCTTTAAAAAAGGAGTTTGGCCATAGGCTCAATGTGCTGGCCGCCTGCACCACCGGTTCCGGACGCTTTCTTGCCTGCCGGCTGATCGGGGCGGATTCGGTAAAGGACGAGATTACCGCCCAAGCCAGGGCAGCCGCCGCTATCGATCCGGGGGTGGATACGATCTTTGAGATCGGCGGGCAGGATTCCAAGTTCATCAGCATCAGGGACGGGGTGGTGGTTGACTTTCAGATGAACAAGATCTGCGCCGCCGGAACCGGTTCTTTCATAGAGGAACAAGCCCAAAAGTTCGATATCCCCCTTTCCCAAATAGGCTCTCTGGCCCTGGCCAGTGTTCATCCTGTCAATTTAGGCGAACGCTGCACGGTGTTCATTGAAAGCAGTATTGCCGCACACCTGGGGCGCGGCGCCAAACTGACAGACCTTACTGCCGGGCTTTGTTACGCCGTTGTCCGCAATTACCTTAACCGAGTGGTAGGCCAGAAAAAAATCGGCAACAGGGTTCTTTTCCAGGGCGGCGTAGCCCACAACCAGGGGGTGGTCAACGCCTTCCGCTCTCTGACGGGCAAAGACATAATTGTCCCGCCCTTTTTCAGTGTCACAGGGGCATACGGAGCGGCCATCATCGCCAGAGAAGAATCGGCCGGACGGCAGACCCACTTCAAGGGATTCGAGCCGGAACCATTCTCCAAGGCGGTTGAACTGTCGGCAGAACCGGAGATGAAAAAGCCTTCGGCTTTCAACGCGTCCACGGAAGCGCTGATTTTCGAAGGTTACACAGGCGTACTCGACCCCGCCAAAAAGACTGTGGGCATCCCCCGAGCTCTGTTCACCTATGGTTTATTTCCCATGTTCCACAGGTTTTTCACGGAGCTGGGGTTCAACGTCCTGCTGTCCGAGCCCACCAGTGAAAAGACCATTGCCCTGGGGCAGGAGCATTCCCTGGACGAGACCTGTTATCCGGTGAAACTGATCAACGGTCACGTGGCCGAACTGGTCGGCAAAAAAGTAGACTTCCTGTTTTTCCCGGACCTTTACACCGTGGATCATCCAGGATCCCCCTCCCGCCGGAACTTCGGCTGCCCTTACATGCAACTGGCTTTCAAGGCCGTTAACTACGCCATGAACCTTAAAAACAAGGGCATCCGGCTGCTGGCCCCAACCATAGCCTCCAGCCTGGGGAAAAGCTTCATGATGAACAGCTTTGCCGGATTGGGTAAACAACTCGGCGTCAGTCACGAAGAGACCGTCCGGGCTCTTCAGGAAGGAATGAAAGCCTTCCAGGAATTTGAAGCCAGGATGGCGCGAGCCGGTCAAACGGCGATGGAGGGCCTGGATCCCGAAAAAAAAGCGTTCATTTTAATCTCGAAAATCTACGGGGTCGCCGATCCGGTCCTGAATATGGGCATCGCGGACAAATTGGCGGAAATGGGATACCAGGTCCTGCCGTTCTATTGTCTGCCGGAAGTGGATATTTCACGAGAACATCCGAACATGTACTGGCCTTTTGGGCAGCACATTCTGGAACCAGCGCCCTTCATCCGGGAACACCCGAATCTGTATGCAATTCTGCTCACGCATCACGGCTGCGGTCCTGATTCGGTGCTGGCCCATTTTTTCCGGGAAATGATGCAAGGGAAACCTTTTCTGCACATTGAGGTGGACGAGCATTCTTCAAGTGTGGGCCTCATCACCAGGGTGGAAGCCTTTGTCAACAGCCTGAACAATCTGGAGACGACCAAGGCGGAAAAGGCCGAAACCTATTTGGCGCGGACGCTCTCGAAGGATGAGAACATCAAGAAAGATTTCCGGGATCTTCAGCCGGATGCCACCGTTTATCTGCCCCAGATGGAGCCCTATGCCGACATGGCCACAGAGATCCTCAGAGCCGAGGGGGTCGCAGCCGAGACACTTCCCCCGACCAATCGGGAGGCCGTGGATATCGGGCGAAGCTTTACCATCGCCGAGGAGTATTTTTCTCTCACCTGCCTTCTGGGAGACGTCGTGCGAAAATGCCGATCCCAAGCTGACGGAAAGCCCGTGGCCTTTCTTCTTCCCCGGAATGAAGGGGCGGAAGTGGACGGGCAGTACAGCCGGACGCTCCGGATGAAGCTGGACGAGGAAGGCTATACCAAGGCAAACATCGTATCCCCGTTTTTGGAGGACCTGCTGGACCTGAAGGAGCCTGACGCACGGTTATTGTTTTGGGCGATGTTGGCCGGCGACCTGGTGAGAGCCGCGCCGCCGGAAAATCGGGACGATCATAAAAACCGCATCTTCGATATGATCCGCCAACGCCGGTTGACCATCGGTAACCTGAGCGACCTGGCCAGGGAAATATTCCAGGAAAGACAAAACCAATCCTGCACCAAACGCATCCTCGCCATCGGCGAGCCCTTGGTTCTGTACAATGACTTCATGAACGGCTTTCTTTTCAAGAGCTTGGAAGAGCAGGGGCACCAGGTTTTTTATGCGCCATTCAGCGAAGCGATGTGGCTGTTATGGCGCGACTACGTGGATCAGAACGGACAACGCAACCATCATTCGAGCTTGCTGAACCGGTTCAAGAACGACGTGGAAAGCATTTCAGCATGCCTTGGGGAAGAGAGTCCCTTCGAAAAAAATCTGAACGACCTGGCCGCCAGAGCGGACCGGTCCATAGGGTACTATGCCGGAGCCTTCGGCCGTTACCGAGGGGCCAAAGTGTCGGCCCCCTTCCCCCGGACCGACGGCATAATCACCGTAGCCTCAACCTACGAAAACACGGGCACGTCACTGAATATTTTGGAAAAAGACTTAGCCGAGGAGGATCAGAAACCGGTGCTCCATCTGACCTTTGATGGCCAGAAAAACGAAAGCGACATAACAAAACGCGATTCCTTTCTTTATTACTTGTAATGATAGTCAGCCGTCCCAAGGCGAGACGGCAACCAGGAGAATGACCCATGAAAATGGCCGTATGCGGAAAAGGCGGCAGCGGAAAAAGCACAGTGGCGGCCCTGTTGGCGAGGGAGTTTCAACGGAAAGGCCACCCGGTGCTCGTTATTGATTCTGATGAGTCCAATTCGGGACTGCACTGGATGCTGGGTCTGGAGGCCCAGCCGAAGCCCCTCATGGAATTCGTCGGCGGTAAGAAACACATTCAGAATCAGATGGCTGAAGGTTTTATAATTGACACCGGTGAAACCATCCTGCCGATTTGGCAACAGCAAGCGATCTCCTTGAGCGACCTTCCATCCTCTCACAAAGCTGAACGAAACGGTTGCACTCTGGTGGTCACCGGCAAGATTGATCATACTTTTGAAGGTTGCGCCTGCCCTATGGGAGTTGTCGTTCGCGAATTTCTGAAAAAGCTGGAAGTCCGGGACTCCCAGGTGGTCATCGTCGATCTGGAGGCCGGCATAGAGCATTTTGGGCGCGGCATAGAATCCAGCCTGGATGGAGTCATAGCCGTGGTGGAGCCCTCCCTGGAATCCTTAAACCTGTCAGCCAAAATCCGCACGATGGCCCAGGCCGGAGGCGCAGCCTTTTGGGGCGCGATCCTGAACAAGGTCCGCTCCGAGGCTTCCCTGCCTCAACTTTACAAGGAACTTGACAAACGGGGCATCAAATCGTTGGGGCACATCGAATACCGCGAAGGGCTGCTTGAAGGCAGCCTCCTGGGAAGGCCATTGGAATTGGAGGAAGGCATAGACGAAGTCTCCCTGCTTAGGAAAGGCATTCTTAAGGCCATGATTGAAGAAGCTGCAAACTCTTAAGCAGCGTGACGCCGCCACGGTGAATGTTCGCCGGTGCGGCCAAGGAGGACTCGATGATTCAGGAGCAGTTGGAACGATTCAAGGAAAATCCCCGGCATCGGTTCATAAAGGCGGTCCAGGAAAAGGACATGACCACGTGTCTGGTCAAGGCTGCGGAAATCCATGGGCACTTCTGCCCGGGCGTGGCCATGGGGGTCATGGCTTCGGTCTGTGGATTATGGGAACTGGGCGCTGCGTCCGTCTACTTTGACGGCATTATGGAAGACCTCATGGCTGTGGTGGAAGCCAATGCCTGTTTCGCCGACGGCGTTCAGGCCGTGACCGGTTGCACCCTGGGGAATAACGCCCTGGTCTTCCGGGACCTGGGGCGTCTGGCGGTGACACTATCCCGCAGGGGAGAGCAAAAAGGGGTGCGGATCCGCGTGGCTCCCACTTACCGGCTTCTGGTGAAAGAGGGTGCGCCTCAATTCTACCCTCTCATGGAAAAAGTAATCGCCAGGCGGGCCGGCACAGCTGAAGACCTGGCTGCCTTTCGGCAACAGGCCAGGCAAGCGGCCTTTACCCTGATCGAGAAACCCTTTGAAGCCGTGTTGATTGTGGAGTCAGTCCGTCCGGAACTGCCTCAAACAGCGCCGATTAAGCCCAGCGCCGTTTGCCCGAAATGCGGTGAGGAAGTCATGGGTACCAAAATCGTGTCGGCCGGCGCTGCTCAGGGGCTTTGCTTCACCTGTGGAGGCCACCCGTTTTATGAAGTCGAAGGACAAGGTATTGTACAAATATCAAAGCCCTGTGGGCCTTCTTCCGAATAGGGAATCAGTCTGATGATCGACCACCAGCAACACTCCTGTCGAAAAGGTCAGGGCGGGGGCCACAGCCATAATAGCCACGGCCCCACCAGCGCCTGGATGCACGATCCCAAAACCGTCCTGGAAAAAATTCCTCTCCTCCCCGGCCAGGTAATGGTTGATCTGGGATGCGGCGCCGGTGATTACGCTATCGAGGCTTCGGCCATAGTCGGGGAGAGCGGCCGGGTGTTCGCCCTGGACAACTGGCCCTATCTGATCGACAACCTCAAGCGGACCAGCGATTCTCCGGGACGCGGCAACATCACGCCCTTGCTCGCAGATATTACAGGGCCATTGCCTCTGGATGACGCCAGCGCCGATATGGTCTTCATCGCCACGGTGCTGCACATTTTCAATCTGAAGAGGACCGGACCGGCTCTCTTTTCCGAAGTTTTCAGGATCCTTAAACCCGGCGGATGCCTGGCCGTGGTCGAGTGTAAAAAGGAAGATTATAATTTTGGCCCCCCAAGGCACATGCGCCAATCTCCGGAAGAAATTGAAGACGCTGTGCGGCCCCATGGTTTTGAAAGAACAGGGTGCCACGATCTGGGCTACAATTACCTGATCCTGTTTTTACGAAACGAGGCTGCCGAGTGAATGGCAGGATCTTGGCGCGGCCCTGAAAAGACAAAATAATCTTGCAACTCTAATGTAGGCGAACAGACCGCCCGAGGGTATTTCTCTATGGCTTGCCCTTTGATATAGCCCCTGGCAAGGGCCAGGGAACAGCAGACGTCAAGGCGGCCAAGGGACCTATAGCCTGCTTACGCCTTTTGGTCTTTCCCGGCAACACGCCAAGAAAAAAACGCCGCTGCTTTTTCAGGGCAGGCCGGGCAGCCAGAGGTACATGAGTTGGGGGGCGGAGGTGAAGGCGATTAGGTCTTCCGGGGTCAGGGCGTCCGGGGCGGCATCGGAGCGGGCGTAGACATTGGGACGGTAAGCGCCGGGACGGTGGTAAACCACCAGCCTGGCTTCCTTGACCCCGATGGTTTCCTTCATACGGTCAAAGGTCTCTTCCGGATAGGCGATGCGGTCGATGAGGCCGGTTTCCAGGGCTTCTTCGGCGGAGAATATCCTGGCGCTGGCGACGGTCTCGGTCTGGGCGGCGGTCAGGCCTGGCCGGTTCTCCTTTACCAAGCCGATGAAGCGGGCGAAAAACCGGTCGATGAGGCTCTGCATGACCCGGCGTTCTTCGGGAGTGGCTCCCCGGAAGGGCGACCACATATCCTTGTACAGGCCGGACTTCACGGTTTCGGTCTCGACTCCGTATCTATTCATGAGGCCCTGGAGATTCAGTTTTACGCTGATGACGCCCACTGAACCGGTGACGGTGGCGGGCAGGGCCGCGATTTCGTCGGCGGCCAGGGCGGCGTAGTATCCGCCGGAAGCGGCGACGCTCATGAGCTGGGCCGAGACCGGGATTTTCTTTTCCCTCTTGAAGGCGTCAAGCTGGTGGTAAAGCAGGTCGGCCACGGCCACGGCTCCGCCGGGGGAATCGATCTTGACGATAAGGCCTTTGACCTCGGGGTCGCGGCGGGCCGTGTCCAGTTCCTCGGCCAGCCGGGCGATAATGTTTTCCGAAATCTGCCACGGCAGGGCAGGGCGAGAACGCCCGGTCAGCATGACGCCGGATATTTCGACCAGAAGAATCTTGGCCTGTCCCTCGCCGGCAATGGTCTTCTCTTCAAGGGGCGCTGATTGCGGCCCCAGGTCCACCCGGACCAGGGTGCAGCCGCCTATGAGCAGCACGGCCAGGAGGAGCGGCAGGATTCTTCCGGTCATATTTCGTCTTCCTCCTGGTCCGGTTCATCCGGATAGGCTTCATCCGGGTCCGGTGCGCAGAAATGGTGTATGACCTCCCATATGTCCGGGCGGCCTTCTCCGGAAAGAGACGAAAAGATCAGGGGCGTGGTGGAAACGCCCAGCCCCCGGCTGATGGCGGCCAGCCGGGCCTGCCTCTGGCCTCTGGAAACCTTGTCGGCCTTGGTCGCAATGATGAGTGCCGGGATATTCCGGTCCGAAAGCCAATGGATGAGGTCAATCTCCTCCTGACCAGGTTCCCGGCGGATGTCGATGAGCAGGGCAACCAGCCGGAGATCCCTTTCCGCCGAAAGGTAGGAATCTACCATGGGCTGCCAGGCGGCCCGGACGCGGACCGGAACATTGGCGTACCCGTAACCGGGGAGATCGACAAAATACAGCTCGTCGTTCACGTTGAAAAAATTTATGGTCTGGGTTCGCCCTGGAGTGCGGCTGGTCCGGGCCAGTTTGCGCCGGTTGAGCAGACGGTTGAGCAATGATGATTTCCCCACGTTGGACCGGCCGGCAAAGGCGATTTCCGGTCGGTCCGGCCGGGGGTACTGTCGCGGGGAAACGGCGCTGATGACGTATTCGGAGCTGCGGACCTGGTAGTCCTTGCTGTTGTCTTTATACTCCACGTTCCTCCAGATAGACCTTGAGCCGCCGAAGGCCTTCGGCGATGTTTTCGACCGAGTTGGCGTACGAAAAACGGATATAGCCTTCGGCGTTGGCCCCGAAATCTATGCCGGGGGTTACGCCGACATGGGCTTTTTCCAGGATGTCGAAGGCCAGCCGGTACGAGTCGGTGTCGATATGCTTGGCATTGACCAGGATGTAGAACGCGCCCTTGGGCTCGACTTTGATCTGGAATCCCAGGTCGCGGAGCCCCTGAATGAGGAAGCGGCGTCGTTCATCGTAAATGTCCACCATGCGGGCCACATCCGGGGCGGCGTATTTGAGGGCCGCCAGGCCGGCCCACTGGGAGACCGAGCAGGGGGAGATGAAGAAATTCTGCTGGATTTTCTGCATGGGCCGGATGAATTCCGTGGGCGCGATGACGTACCCCAGTCTCCAGCCGGTCATGGCGTAGAGCTTGGAAAAGCCGTTGATGACCATGGCCCGGTCCGTGTATTCGAGGATGGAATGGGCCTGCTCGCCGCCGTAGACCAGACCGTGATAGATTTCATCGGAGATGACCAGAGGGGCCATGTCCGCGATTTTACGCATGCGCTCTGGCGAAAGCAGCGTGCCGGTGGGGTTGGCCGGAGAGTTGATGAAAACGCCCTTGGTCCGGGATGAAAGCCTTGCCTCGATGCGCTCCGGACGGTACTGGAACCCGTCGTCCTCGTCCACGTTGACAAAAACCGGCTTTCCGCAGAAGAAATTGACGAAGTTGGGATAACAGGCATAGTGCGGGTTGGAAAGGATGAGTTCGTCGTTTTCCTCAAGCAGGGCGGCAAAGATCATGAGCATGGCCGGGGATGTGCCCGCCGTGATGATGATGTTGTCCGGATTGACGTTGACGCCGTAACGCTTGTGGTAATCTTCGGCCACGGCTTCCCGGAGTTCCAGGACGCCCAGGGAATGGGTGTAATGGGTGTGTCCGTCGGCTATGGCCTTTCGGCCCGCTTCGTTGATGCATTCCGGAGTAGCGAAATCGGGTTCCCCGATCTCCAGATGAATGATGTCCACGCCGGAACGCTCCATAGCCTGGGCACGCTCCAGTATGTCCATGACGATAAATGACGGGATGTCTTTCGCACGACAGGTAACCATTTCAGCAGTCTCCTAATTCGCGGTTCTTTCCGGATGTCATTGCGGCAGTAGTTTGAGCCGGCTGCGGGCTTCGGCGGCCAACCGGGAATCCGGGGCCAGTTCCATGGCTTTCTGAAAGGCCTGGCGGGCCGGGCCGAAGCTGCCCATACGTTCATATGTCTCGCCGATGTTGAAATAGGCATCGGCGTATTCGGGCGCGTTTTTTACGGCACTGTTGAATGTTTCCAGGGCTTCGTCCAAGCGCCCCATGCCCAGGTAGGCCCGCCCCAGGTTGTTGTGGGCCACCGAATAACGCGGCGCGAACTCTATGGCCTTTTTGAAGGATTCGGCCGCCTCGGCAAATTCCCGCCGGGCCAGATGGACCAGGCCGATATTGTTGTAGGCGAAATGAGGCGTCGAGTACAACAGGTCGGCCAGGGCGGCCTGAAACTCGGCCAGGGCGTCGTCATAGCGCCCCATATCCATGTAGACGGTGCCCAAATTGTTATGGCCGGCGGAGGATTTGGGGTCCAGTTGGAGGGCCTTCTGGAAATGCCGGACGGATTCTTCGTATTTCTGCTTGGCCTGATAAGCCAGACCCAGGTGTATGTGGACGTCGGGATTTTCGGGGTCGAGCTGTTCGGCCTTGAGCAGTTCCCGCAGGGCCGGGGTGGACTGGCCCTGCCGGAGATAGGTGGCGCCAAGACGCAGGTAGGCGTCGGCCTGGTTCCTGGTCCGTTCCTCTACGTTAACTTCGGGACCGGCGCAGGCGGCCAGAAAAAGCCCGGCCGCGATCAGGCCGGTCAAAACAGAGGCCCACAAGCGTTTTGGCATTCGGCTCCACCTTTGGCTCAGATTATTTTGTTCAGAGGGTATTCGATAATGCCCTCGGCTCCGCGCTTGATCAGCTCGGGGATGATTTCCCTGACCACGGAGGACGAGACAATGGCTTCCACCGCGAACCAGGTGGACATGTGGAGATGGGCCACTGTCGGCGCATTGAGACTGGGCAGTATCTCGATTATCTTCTCCAGATTCGCCTCCGAGACGTTCAGCTTGATGCCGACCATGCCCTCGGCGTTGAGAGCCCCCTGAAGCAGAAGGGCTATCTGCTTGATCTTGGTCTGCTTGGCTTCGTCCTTCCAGGAATCGCGGTTGGCGATGAGCTGGGTGTTGGTCTGCATGAGTTCATGGATGATCTTGAGCCCGTGGGCGCGGATGGTCGAACCGGTCTCGGTGACTTCCACGATGGCGTCGGCCAGCCCTGAGACGACCTTGGCTTCGGTGGCCCCCCAGGAGAATTCGACCTGGACGTTGATATTGCGTTCCTTGAAATAGCGTTTGGTGAAGTTGACCAGCTCTGTGGATATCTTTTTCCCTTCCAGGTCTTCCAGGCGTTTGACCTTGGAATCGTTGGGCACGGCCAGAACCCAGCGGGCGGGACGCGAGCTGACCTTGGAGTAGACCAGGTCGGCCACGACCTTGACCTTGCTGTTGTTCTCGCGGGTCCAGTCCAGACCGGTCAGACCGGCGTCGATGACGCCCTGTTCGACGTACCGGGACATTTCCTGGGCCCGGCAGAGGGAACATTCTATCTCGGGGTCGTCGATATCGGGGAAATAGCTGCGTCCATTGACATTTATCTTCCAACCGGCGCTGGCGAACAGATCGACGGTGGCGTTCTGCAGGCTTCCCTTGGGGATGCCCAGTTTAAGCAAGGCTGTCATTTTCGGTAAACCTCCCGGGGATCAAAGACTTTTTCGCCTTCTTCGACAAATGCGCCGTCATTCCAGCGATAATGAAAACAGGTGCGGTGGCCGGTATGGCAGGCCGCGCCGCCGATCTGGTCTATCTTGACGACAATGGTGTCACCGTCGCAATCCACATAAATTTCGCTGACTTTCTGAACATGCCCGGAAGTGCCGCCTTTGTGCCAGAGTTCCTGGCGGGAACGGCTCCAGTAATGGACTTCGCCGGTCTCGATGGTCTTGTCCAAAGCTTCTTTGTTCATGTAGGCCAGCATCAGGATTTCGCCGGTGGCGGCGTCCTGGGCCACGGCCGGGATGAGCCCCCCGCCTTTTTCGAAATCGGGGGAGATGGTCGAAGAAGATGAATCAGTCAAAACAAATACCTCCAACAAGCCGCTTTATCTGACTTTTGTGCCTAATAAGCTAGATAAGCGCCGGGTTGTCAAGCACTAATTGGGCTTGCCCGCCTGGCGGGGCTGGTGCTTCCCGGCCAGTTGACCGCAGGCGGCGGAAATATCCCGGCCTTTGCTCCAGCGGACCATGACGGTGAAGTTCTTACTGGCCATCATCTCCTGAAAAGCCACGATTTTCTCCTCGGAGAAGGTTCGAACTCGGCACCGGGAAAATGATTGAAGGGGATGAGGTTGATTTTGACCTTCAAACCGCTCAGGAAGCGGGCCAGGCTGCGGACATCTTTCTCGGAATCGTTGACCCCGGCCAGCATGACATAGGCAATGGTGATGCGCTTGCGGTGAGGCAGGGGGAAAACCTTGAGAGCCTTGTAGAGTTCGCCCATGGGGTAGCGGCGGTTCACCGGCATGAGATAGTCGCGGGTCTTGTCGTCGGCCGCGTTCAGGCTGACGGTGAGTCCCACGGATACCTGCTCGGCCAGATAGGGAAATTCCGGAACCAGTCCGACGGTGGAAAGACTGAGCCGTCTCTGAGCCAGCCCGGCCAGGCCCGGTTCGGTGAGTATCCTGATGGCCCGCACCACATTGGCCCGGTTGGCCAGAGGTTCACCCATCCCCATGAAAACAAGATTGGTCAGTTTCTCTTCTTCGGCCAGTTGGCGTTGAGCCCCGATGACCTGGTTGATAATCTCGGCCTGGGTGAGGTTGCGTTTGAAGCCTAGGGTGGCCGTGCGGCAGAACCTGCACCCCATGGCGCAGCCGACCTGGCTGGAGACGCAGAGGGTCATATGCCCCCGTTCCGGGATGAGAACGGATTCTATGGCCTGCCCGTCCTCCAATTCCCACAGCAGTTTGCGGCTGCCATCGATTCTGGATGTCTCCACGGTCAGGCAGTTCGGATCGCTGATCCGGGCATTCTCGGCCAGCCTGGCGCGAAGGTCGCGGGACAGATCGGTCATCTCGCTGAAATCTGAAAGGCCGAAATGAAAAAGCCATTTTCGCAATTGGTCAGCGCGGAATTTTCTCTCACCCAGCCCGGCGACAAAAGAGTCAAGTTCCTGGGGTTCCAGGCAACGCAGGTCGGGCAATTTGTTCTGTTCGTTCATAAGAAAATCCAGTGTCGTGCGGCGGAGCCTCAGCCCCGGCGGCCTCTTCCGTCCACGGACGCGGCCCGGGTTTGCATTTCCAGCCAGAAGGCCTTTTCCAAGGCCAGTTGCTCCAGGGCCTGACGGGCCAGACTGATCCGTTCGCCCAGGCCGGCGGCAGCCAGTTCAGTAAGGCGCTCTTCGGCGGCGGTGTCGGCGATGAGGCCCAGGGCGCGCATGGCCGACTGGGCAAGATTGGCGGGTGTGGCTGCGTCACCGGCCAGCCCCGCCAGAAGCGGCACGGCTGAACCAAGGCGGACGCGGCCGAAGAAGTCGGCGGCTTCGCGCAGGATCGGCTGACTAACTTCGGCCCTGGGGTCCATGGCGGTCACGGCGGCAAGAAGGCGGTCCCGGATTTCAGGACCGGCCATTTTCTCCAGGGCTCTGAGGCAGGCCAGACGGACGGGGGCGGAACCGTTTTCCACGGCTTCGGCGGACCAGAGGCCGAAAATGCGTTCAACCGAAGCCTGGTCGTGAAGACGGGCCAAAGAGATAACCGCTTCGGCCGCCACGTCCGGCGGAATCAGGCGGTCCGGCCCGGCCGAACCGAGCAGATCCCGCATGACGGAGAGCACTTCGGGATTGCCGCCGAAACACCCCAGAGTCCGGACAATGAGAACGGCGTCCGGTGTCTGTTTGTCCTCCTTGGGACCCGCCGGAAGCAGTGGTATTTCCGGTTCTTCGGCCTTGGGGGAGAGTCCGCCCCAGGCCAGACCCCGCAGCAGGGCAACCAGGCCGGGCACTGTTTCTTCCAGACGGTACACTCCGGCCAGACGCAGGAGTTCCGGGCTGTAAGCCCCGCCGGCCAAAGCCTTGGCCGCCAGGGGCGCGGCCCAGACATCCTCCGGTCCGGCAACCTGCCAGAGAACGTCGCGGGGTATGGGGTATTCGTTGAGAGCCTCTTCTCCCTTGAGAGAGACAAGCAGGGCCGCGGCGTCCGCCGCCTTGCCCTGGTCTTCCACGCTCAGTTGTTCAGCCAGGCCCCGGACATGCTCCTGGACAAATTCGTCATTGCCCCAACTTTCCAGGTCTCTGGCCAAAGTCAGAAACAAGGCCTTTCTGGCGGCCAGCGGAGTGGTCCTGTCGAGCAGGGCGCTCTGATAGATGCGGTTGACCGGGTAATTCCGTCCCAGGACGGCCAGAAGTTCCATCACGTTTTCACGCTGCTCCGCCGCGGTCGTATCGGCGGGACAAGCGAAACGCCCCTGTTCCAGAGTAGCCAGATACTGCACGATAATCTGGAAGGACAGATCGAAAAAACGGCTCAGCGCCCGTGACTCTTCCAGCCAACCGGGATCGACGGCGTAAGACTGAAGGTAATCCCCTCCCGCGTCGGAATAGGCCACGTCGGTATCCACGTTGATAACAGTATAAATTTTATCCGGCAGCGTGGACGAAGAAGACAGACTGGCCAGCTCGCGGCTGGTGAATCCGGGAGCGGTGATGCTTCCGGCCAGTTCACGGAAAAGGGCCGCCTTTTCCCCGGCCGGCACCCGGCTGTCGGTCAGCGCCCGCCCGATCCAGGCCGTGCGGGCGTATCTGGGCAGCCAAGCCAGTTCCGGGTCCCGGGCCATCTGGAGAAAGGCGTCGCCGATGATCCTGGGAGCGACCCGGCGGCCGAGTCTCTGACCGTCTTTGGGCGAACGAAGCAGACCTTGGTGGAGTCCCCATTCGGAAACCGAGGGGTCGGTCAGTCCCACGCGGTAAGTTTTGTGGAAAATCCTGCCTCCGCCCTTGAGGCTGATGATGTTGAGTTCCACGCTGGAATCGAACAGAACTTCGGCCGAGGGCACAAAGCGGTGGCCGATATCTGTCTGGCCGTTGGTGGCCAAGACGACGGCGGAAAAAACGGGCAGAGCCGTGGCGTCCAGAAGGACGTGCGGTACGATCAGCGCATTCTGCCCGGTTTTACGCAGATCCAGCTTTTTGAGTTCGATTCCGACGGCCAGGTCCGTGTCGATGCCCCGGAGAGGGAAGGCCGACCAGTTGAAGGCGTCTCTTTCCGGCTGAGGCCCTTCGTAGGGAACCAGGTCGCGGAAGATACCGGCGTCGCCGATCATTTTGTACGCCTGGCCGAGTATCTCTTCGGCGGGTATGACTACCGGGATGCCTGCATAGACGTCGGGGTAGGCTTCCGGGTCCGGGTAGTTTCGGGAATCGAGCACCGGCAAGAGGGTGGCGTCGGCTTCGATGTGTCCGGCGGCGCCGCTGTCGATGAGCGACGGAACTACCGACTGGGTCGAAGCACAGGCGGCCGGAAAGAGAAGCAACAGGACCAGGAGCAGATTATTGATTGTCGTTTTCAATGAAACGTTACCTTCCGCTTATAATGGGGCGATTATATATCAGGACCCGGCGGGGGGCAAGCAAGGGGATGAACCGGGGGCGGGGAGCAGTCAAGCCCCCGCCCCGGCATTATCGAACTGAAGGCTGGTCAGAACGGCCTGCGCAGAATGGCCGCGGAACCAAGTTCCTGCTCAATACGCAGCAGCCGGTTGTACTTGGCGACCCTTTCCGAGCGCGAGAGGGAGCCCGTCTTTATCTGGCCGGTTCCGGCGGCCACCACCAGATCGGCGATGAAAGTATCTTCGGTTTCGCCGGAGCGGTGGGAAACCACGGCGGTGAAGCCGGCTTTGTGGGCCATGTTGATGGCGGCCAGGGTCTCGGTCACCGTGCCTATCTGGTTGAGTTTAATAAGTATGGAGTTTCCCGACCCTTCCTTGATGCCTCGGGAGAGCCTTTCGGTGTTGGTGACGAAAAGATCGTCGCCCACGATCTGGAGGCGGCTTCCCAGGGTGTCGGTCATCTTCTTCCAGGCGGCCCAATCGTCTTCATCAAGGCCGTCCTCGATGGAAACTATGGGGTATTTGTCTATCCAGTCCTTGTAGAAATCAACCATCTGGGCCGATGTCCTGGCCGAGTTGTCGGACTTGTGGAAGACGTATTTCTTCTTTTTCTTGTCGTAGAATTCGGAAGCGGCGGCGTCGAGGCAGAGCACCACGTCTTTGCCGGGTTTGAAACCGGCCGCCTTGATAGCCTTGAGAATGACTTCCACGGCCTCGTCGTTGGACTTTAGGTCTGGGGCGAAACCGCCTTCGTCGCCGACGGCGGTGGAGAGGCCGCTCTTGGCCAGAACGGACTTCAGGGAATGGAAAACCTCCGCCCCCACGCGCAGGGCTTCGGCGAAGGTGTCCCCGGCCAGGGGCATTATCATGAATTCCTGGAGGTCGACGTTATTGCCGGCGTGGCTGCCGCCGTTGAGAATATTCATCATGGGACGAGGCAGTTCGCAGGCCGCGGCGCCGCCCAGGTAGCGGTAAAGGGGCAGTGCACAGGCATCGGCCGCGGCGCGGGCCACGGCCATGGAAACGCCCAGTATGGCGTTGGCCCCGAGCTGGCTCTTGTTCGGCGTGCCGTCCAGTTCGAGCATGGCCAGATCGATTTCCACCTGGTTAAGGGCGTCTTCGCCGCAAAGCCGGGGAGCTATGACCTGTTCGACATTCTTGACGGCGTTGAGCACTCCCTTGCCGCCATAGCGTTTTTTGTCCTTGTCGCGCAGTTCCAGGGCTTCATGCTGGCCTGTGGAAGCACCCGAAGGCACGGCGGCGCGGCCGAAGGAACCGTCCTCGAGCCAGACATCCACTTCCACGGTTGGGTTTCCGCGCGAATCAAGAATCTCCCTTGCCTCGATATCAATGATAGGTAACATAAAGGCCTCCTTGCGTCAGGCAATCTGTTTGTATGTTGGGTAAGTCTTTAAGTTTTTTATACCAAACCCTTTCGGGTATAAAAAGGTAAAACATCGGGCCGCGTGCTTCCGGCCCGCCTTGCTTCGGTTTTTTTTCGGATCAGGTCCGGCTGTCTGTCGCGTAATCGAGGATGATGGCGTGGGTGACGCCAGGACCGTGAACGCCCCTGACCAGAGTGAGTTCGATGTCGGCGGTTCGGCTGGGACCGGTGATAAAGACAGCCGCCCTGGGCATTCCCTCCCGGTCCACGAACTGCACGGCCTCCTGGATGCTGAAGACTATGCGGTCGGCAGGTATAAGGGCGATATGGACGAGCGGCAACAGCGAAGCGGTAAGCTCGCCCGGTTCACTGCCATCCACAATCAGCGACCCGGAATATGCAACGGCGGCCATGGCGGTGGTCAGCCCAGCCGCGGCCGGTTCTGCCTGATCTGGCCTGGCTGCCAGCGGTTCTATCTCCAGTTCGTGCAAAAGCCCTTCCAGCTCCGGGACCAGTCGGCTGACGGTTGCCGCAACGGCGACGGCCCGGACGGAAAATTCCTCCAGAACCTCCCGGAGAGCAATGGCCAGATCATCCGAGTCTCCGGCCGTCCGGCAAGTCCCGCCGAGCCCTTCCCAGCGCAGCTTGAAGTCTCCGATAAGTTCTTCACGGGAAAGAGCTGCTTCCCTGGCGGCCCTCCGGATGGCTGATTCCGGCAGATACGGTCTATTTTCCGCAACCGGACCGCCGGGACCGGCAAGTCCGGCTCTGATACGGGATAGTATGCGGTCGCGTTCTTCGATCATTGATCTTCTTCCCCGGTCTCGTCCAACCCCCGAAAAAGCGAGCGGCGGAATGGTTCGGCGGCCGGTCCGGACAACTTTCTGTTCCGGGCCAGTTTATGGAGGCCGTCCGGCGCAAAACGGCGGGGCCGGCCTTGGGAATCCATAGCCACGCTTGCCCCCAGCCCCATGGCTCGGGCGGCCAGATCGAAACCCGCAGGTGTGGCCAGTCCCCTGGCTAGGGCGGTGACGGCTCCGGCCTTCACGGGTTCCCTCGCGGCCAAGCGGCGGCGGGCTTCCAGGATCAGACCTGGCAGATCGATGCGCACCGGACAGGCCGCGCCGCAGGCCCCGCAAAGAGTGGAGGCGGAGATTATGTCTTTGGCGGCGTCCAGCCCATGGGCGGCTGCGGTCAGAGCCACGCCAATGGGACCGGAATAGACCCACGGGTAGGTATGCCCCCCTACGCGGCGGTACACCGGGCAGTAGTTGAGGCAGGCCCCGCAGCGCAGGCAACGGAGCACCTGCCGGAATTCCGGATCGGCCAGAACCGAGGAACGGAAACCGTCAAGAATTATCAGGTGGAGTTCCTCCGGCCCTTCCCCCTGGCTTCGTCCAGGTCCGGTCAGCAGCGAAACATAGCTGGAAAGCCTCTGTCCTGTGGCCGACATGGGCAGAGTCTGAAGAAGCAGGGCCAGGTCGTCCAAATCGGCCACGACTTTCTCCAGTCCCATGACGGCGATATGAACCCTGGGCAGGGTCGTGGCCATGCGGATGTTGCCTTCATTCTCCATGATGGCCAGGGTCCCGGTTTCGGCCACGGCGAAATTGACCCCGGTAATGCCCACGTCGGCGGAAAGAAAACGGGTCCTCAGTTCCCGGCGTGCGGCGGCGGTCAGTTCTTCCGGAACCACGGTGTAGTCTATACCCAAGCGGTCGGCGAAGAGCCGGGCGATGTCTTCCTTCGTCTTGTGAAAGGCCGGGGCGAGTATGTGGGAAGGCCTTTCCCCCAGAAGCTGCACAATGTATTCGCCCAGGTCGGTCTCGAACACATCCAGCCCGGCCTGTTCCAGGGCCGTGTTCAGATGAACCTCTTCCGTGGTCATGGACTTGCCCTTGACCACAGTCTTCAGGCCCCGCCCGGAGACTATATCGAGAACATGGCCCACGGCCTGCCTGCCGTCGGCGGCCCAGTGGACCTGCCCTCCGGCCCTGGTGAACGAACGTTCGAGCTGAAGCAGATAATTATCCAGATTGTTGAGGACCCGGTCCTTGGCGTCGCGGGCGCGGTCGCGCAGTTCCTCGAAATAGCCCAGTTCCCGTAGCGAGGCCGACCTCATCTGCTTGAAGGTCCCGGTGGCCCGGTCGAGAGCCAGTTGCACGCTTTTCTTGTTCAGGGCCTCGGCGACTGTCTGCTGGAAATCCCGCTGTTCAGCCACGAATCCCCTCCCCCGCGCCGTCTCCCGCAGCCAGCACCTGAACAAGGTGCAGAGCCCGGAATTTCAAATCGCGGCTCTTGAGGGCCGTGTCCACATTGAGCAGACAGCCCGGCTCGGTAAGCACAAGACAGTCGGCGCCCGTGGCGTAGGCCTGGTCTATTTTCTCCTGGGCCATGGCCGTGGAGAGCTGAGGATTCTGGGCCATGAAGGCCCCGCCGAAACCGCAGCATATTTCCGGTTCGGCCATTTCGACCAGTTCAAGCCCATCCACGGCGCGAAGCAGTTCCCGGGGTTCGTCTTTCAGCCCCAGACCACGCAGGGGATGACAGGAATCGTGCAAAACAACCCTCCGGTCAAAACGGGCGCCCAAGCGGGTCACGCCCAGACGGTTGACCAGAAAATCGGTTATCTCGTAGGTTCTGGCAGCCACTTTTTTCGCCCTGTACTGCCAGACAGGCTCATCGGCCAGAAGTTCCGGATAACGGCGAACGGTCAGGACGCAGGACCCGGAAGGGCTGACCACCACGGGCGATTTTTCAAAAACAGCGATGAAGTGCTTGGCCATGGCCCGCACGGCGTCATATTGTCCTTGGTTGTAAGCCCATTGTCCGCAGCAGGTCTGTTCGCGGGGGTAGTCCACGGCCAGCCCGGCCCGCCGGAGGACCTTGATGGCGGCCCGGCCGATCTCAGGGTAGTAAAGATCGGCAAGGCAGGGCAGAAAAAGGCTGGCTTTTTGTTTGGATGCGGGCATTTTCCCTCAACCACGAATTATTTTATTTTGTAACTATAGTATAAACAACCGGGGCCTGCACGGCATTTTTCCCCGGGTATCAGCATTTGAATTTAAGGATTCAGGACACACGATACGAATTGCTTAACCAATCCCAAGCGAGTCTTTTGTTTTCCATTCTTCTTTGAGGTCTCGAAATGCGGAGCCAATAAGAAACCCCGTCGAAAACGGCGGGGTTTGAGCTTGTTGACAAAGTCCCCCCAAGGCCGTTGAAAGAGAAGAAGGCTCCGAAAGCAACTATACAGGCGGGATGCTTCACCCCTGCCGCGAACGGCGGCGACTTCGGCCAGTCTTTCCCGCCCAGACCAAGGGGACGCCCAAGCGGCCGCGTCCCCTTGGAACCCCCGGCCTTTTTAACCCGTCGAACGGGCATCCGTGCCCTTCGCCGGGGGGCGAACATCCATGTTCGCCTAAGAAAAGAGGAGACCGGAAAATCGGCTTTGGGGGTGTAGGTCGGGTTGATAAAAACAACAAAGGGGTTTGTCAACAGTCAGAAACCCCGCCGAAAACGGCGGGGTTTCTGAATCATGGCAACTGAAAAAGATTCTGCTGTTATTCAGCACCAATTGCGGTCAAAAATCCTCAAACTGTCTCTCCGAAGACAATAAGCGATCTGAGGAGACTACCCGGCTTCTGTTTCCGGCCGGCAGCCCTGCCCGGCCGGGCCTGCGGGAGTGGTCAGTATCGGCGAGGGGACGGCGGGAGGCCTGACCGTTCGTTTTTTCTTTACTTCCCGCCAAGGCGGCCAGTTCCGCGACAATAGACGAAAGGCGTTCGGCCTGCTCGCTCATCTGCCCGGCGGCGGCCGCCGACTCCTCCGAATTGGCGGCATTGCGCTGAATGACCTGATCCATCTGGGTCACGGCCGAATTGACTTGGCCGATGCCCTGGGCCTGCTCTTCCGAGGCTGCTGAAATCTCGGACACCAGCAAATTCACCCTGGCCGTTTCCTGGGCCGCCTGGGTGAAACTCGCTTCGACTTTGTTCACCAGATTCGAGCCGGAATGAACGTTTCTGACCGTTTCTTCTATAATGGAAGCTGTGCTCTTGGCCGCCTCGGCCGACCTCATGGCCAGGTTCCGGACTTCGTCGGCGACCACGGCGAAACCGGCTCCGGCCTCACCGGCCCGCGCCGCTTCCACAGCCGCGTTCAAGGCCAGCAGGTTGGTCTGGAAGGCTATCTCGTCAATGGTCTTGATTATTTTCCGTGTTTCTTCGCTGGAACCGGTAATTTCGTTCATGGCCTGGTTCAGCTCGCGAAGCGCCTGTTCCGATTGGGCGAAACTCTCACTGGTCTTCCTGACCGTCGATTCCGCCTCCTTGGCGTTGTCCGCATTCTGCCTGGTCATGGAGGCCATCTCTTCCAGAGAAGAGGATGTCTCTTCTATGGCCGCAGCCTGCTCTGAAGTCCCCTCGGCCAGTTGCTGGCTGGAAGAGGCTACTTGGATAGAACCTTGCGAGACCAGTTCCGAAGCCTCGCCCAGGCCGTGAATAATGACGTTGATGGGCCGAATGATGGACCGGGTGATAAAAAGGGAAATGATGACCACCAGGGCCAGGGCGATCAGGAAAATGGCCACCTGGTATGTTGTATATAATCTGTTGCTTTCGCTTATCTTTTCCTGTAGCTGCAATCGCTCCTTTTCCACGTTGTCGATGTAGACTCCGCAGCCGATAAAAAAATCCGTTCCCGGTATGGGAGCCACATAGGTAAGCTTGGGCTGAATGCCCTGGCCGGGCTTTTCAAAGTAGTAGGTTGTGAAACCTCCGCCAGCCTTGGCCGCTTCGACACAGTCCTTGACCAGATAATTGCCTTTGACATCCTGCAGGGAGATGAGGTTCTCTCCGTTTCTGCTTTTGTCCGGCGGGATGTTTATGCGGACCCCGTCAAAGTCATAAGAAAAAAAATAGCCTGTTTTATCCTCAAAGAAACGGATGGGGTCTGTCAGGCGGAGCACGGCATCAATCTGTTCGGTGCGGGTGGGCAGCGACTTGATGGCCTCCGACAAGGCCTGAGCTTCGGCCTCGACTGCGGTCTTCAAGGCCTTCTTGTTGCCTTCCATGACCTGGTTCTCGAAATTGGGCAGAACAACCAGCTTATTCAGCCGGTTGCTTAAATAGAAACTGGCCCCCTGCATGACAAGGGCGCCGATGACAAAGATGAGCGGAAATAACAGAATTCTGGCTTTAATACTCGATTTATCGCTTCTCATTGTGTTCTCCTGCGGTACATTACGATTTCCGATGTCGCATCAACAGCGATTCAGCCGAATAAACTATCTGTTTTAAAATTGTTAAAGCACTGTTTCTATGGCTTCTCCCTCCGGTCACTCTGTTTGAACGGGTGAACATTTAAAAGGACCGGCGTCCCGAATCTTCTTGACCGGGGCATACCACAGGCCTCGCGTCTGGAAGAGTCCGGTGGAGGATAGTTGAAGAGCCTGTTTTGGGGGCAGATTCAGGACGCCTGTTCCAGAACAGCCATTTCCTCGGCCGTCAGAACCCTGTCTATGTCCAGCAGAATTTTCACTCCGCCGTTGCTTTTGGCCATGCCCAGAATAAAAGCGGTATCCACCGTCGCACCGAATTGAGGCGGGTCCTGTATGTCTTCTCCTTTGATGTTCACGACCTCGGATACATGATCCACCACTATGCCGATCTGGACGGAAGCCCCGGCGTCGACCACGATTATGCTGGTCCTGTCGGTGTAAGCGGCTTCAGGCATGCCGAACTTGAGGCGAAGGTCGACCACTGGAATGACCTTGCCTCGGAGATTGATGACACCCTTGACAAAGGGCGGAGTCTGAGGCACCGAGGTCACCGGCAGCATGCCGATTATCTCTCTGACTTTCAGGATGCCCAGACCATATTCTTCATCAGCCAGAACGAAGGTCAGGTATTTACCTTCTCTCGCTGCCTCTTCCGCAGTCCCTTGAACCGATTTCGCTGTCCGCAAACTCATTGTCGACCTCCCGTATCTCATCCAGATTGTCTTGTTCGGTTAGCTTTATAAAAAGTCCATGAGTCAGGATGGGCGATACAGCCCCCCTCTCATGCCCCCATGGCCGCAACCCGGGGGATATCTTTATTGCATTAGACAAAATACATGCCAACGGGGTTATGAAAAATATCTCTTAATAATCAACATATTGGAGCGTGAGAGGTTGTAAGCCTCTCCGCTTTTGTCCGATTTTTCCGGACAATGTCCGCTATTTAGGACATAGTCCGAAAAAAGAGGACGCGGGTTGAAAAAATCAGTGGTCAAACCGGGGTAAATAGGGCATGACTGTTTGGATGCGATTGAGCGTACGGTCCTGAAGAAGGATCAGCTTGCCGCAGATATGACCAGGCTGTATAATTCGGCCTTAATCCCGCACAACCCGGAGGCAGCCACATGGGCGGCAAGGCGTTCGTCTATACAGACAAATACTTCCGTTACGACTACGGGTCTCATCATCCCCTGCGGATAGAGCGCCTCAAACTGACCCATGACCTCATCAGCGCCTACGGGCTTCTCGATCTGCCGGACTTGCTGATTGAAGAGACCATTCCGGCCGACCCCGTTGAAATTGCTGCTGTCCACGGCCCCCAGTATCTTGACGTCCTGAAGCGGTGTTCGGCCAACTGTGAATACGACCCTGACCTGGCGCAGGCTTTCGGGCTGGGCCCCGGCGACAATCCCGTTTTCCCCGGCATGTGGGAATGGTCCCTGCTGACCAGCGGCGCCTCGCTCCAGGCCGCCCGCCTGGTCGCCGACGGACGGGTCGACCTGGCTTTCAACATGGCCGGCGGACTGCACCACGCCCTGCCGCAAAAGGCGTCGGGGTTCTGCTATGTCAACGACATCAACGTCGCCATCACGGAACTGGTCAACAGGGGCCTGCGCGTGGCCTACGTGGACATCGACGCCCACCACGGCGACGGCGTCCAGGAGGTCTTCTACGACACGGACAAGGTTCTGACCGTCAGCATACATCAACACGGCCGGACCCTTTTCCCGGGCACGGGTTTTGTGTATGACACAGGGAGAGGCCGGGGCCAGGGCTTTTCCGTCAACATGCCTCTGTATCCGGGCAGCAATGATGAAGTCTTCTGGGATGTGTTCGAAAGCCTGGTCCCGGATATCCTGCAAGCCTACAAGCCGGACATCCTGGTCACCCAGCTCGGGGTGGACACCTTCTACAATGATCCGCTGACCAGCCTCTGCCTGACCACCGCGGGTTTTCTCAAGGCTGTCCGCTGGTTCAGGGATTCAGGCCTGCCCTGGGTGGCCCTGGGCGGCGGAGGCTATCACATTGTCAACGTGGCCCGGGCCTGGACTCTGGCCTGGGCGGTCATGAACGATGTGGAGCCGCCCGACGATCTGCCGCAAAGCTTTCTGGATGTGATAAGAAGACAGGGTTATAGAGAAGAAAAGTTGCGCGACGAGGCAGTGCGGGTCAACGGGGGAGACAAAGCCGAACCGCGCAGCGTGGCCCGTCAGATAATCGAGTCGATCAGGATGACCATACTACCGGTTATCGCCGGTAGCAGCGGCAGGAACGGAGCCGTTCGCCGCCCATGAAGATCAGGTTTTCAGGTACCTGGTCAGGTTGAATCCGGGGTTCGTCGGTGGAAAAACCACGGCATCCGCCCCCGATTATGCAGGCCCGCCGGAAATCCCGGAAATCGCGGGACCGGCATATTTCCTCCAGAGGGTCCTCGCCCAGACAGCCGAAAAGAGCCGTCTCCAGCAGTTCCTCGCCGGAATGGTAATAGCGGGTGAAACGTCCGCTGGCCACTGGAAGGGCCGAATCACGGCACATGCCCACCCTTCCGCTCCAGTTCACGAACATGGTCCTGACCGGATCGAACACGCAACGGCCGGCCGGGTCGCTGTCCAGGGGCTGGTTTATCATGTCCACACCGGAGGACTCGGCTCTTTTTTCCAGAACGCAGTCGATCTTCCTGACCAGGCCCATGTCGATGGAGCCCGGCAGGTCGCCTTTTTCGTCCACCTTGCGCACATGGAAAGACGGCTGATAAAAAACCACACGATCCGGCTTCAATTTTATGGCTGTTTCCAGGTAGCAAGGAAGTTCAGGCAGGGAATAGCGGTTTTTGGCGAAAGTCACAACAGTCAGCGGTTTGGGCTGGCAATTCCGTTCCCGCCAATAGCGCACTTCGCTGATATTCAGAATGACGCGGTTGAATTTGGCTTTGGGATTGCGCCGTTCATAGGTCGACGCCCTTCCGTAATCCAGCCGGAAGATCACAGCTTCGAAAAACGGCAGCAGTTCGGGCGGAATCTGACGGACCCCATTGGTCGTCAGTATCAGATGGGCCCCGCTCTGGTGGGCCATTCTGACCATCTCACCAAAATCCGCATTCATCAGCGGCTCGCCCCAGCCCCGGAAATGGATATTCTCAAAATAGGGAAACGCCGCCGAAATCCGCCGGAAGTGCTCCAGGCTCATATCCTGGTCTATCCACGAATTACAGTACGTGGCCCTCGGGCACGACGGACAGAAAAGGTCACATCGTGTGGAAATTTCTATTTCCAGGGTTTTGAAGGGCTTGGCTGAGCGTGTGGGAGGTTCTTGCCCGATTCTGCCGGGTCCTCCCAGGCCCGAGCAACTTAAGTACTTGGACTCAGGAAGAAAATTAAGTTCCATATAGGACCCTCTCTCCTCCGTGCAAATGTCCAACCCCCAGACAACGGCTCAAAGACTACCACAAAATCGGTTTTCGTCAAAACATTTTCAATCAATCTTCCATCCCGTATCGGTCTGAAGCAGCTGTCCGGGCTTTCGCTCTCGCCGACAGGAACAAAAACAATGCGGTCCCGGTTGACACGGTATCCTGCCATGATATAAGTTCTGCCATATCGGCTACCAGCATTTTTTCATATAACTAATTTTTAAGGAGCATGATGATGACGGAGCAAATCTTCGCCGCCAATCCCCAGCCACTGAAGATCATGGATACCACCCTCCGTGACGGCCACCAATCCCTGCTGGCCACCCGTATGAAGACGGAGGACATGATTCCCTTGGCCGAACGTATGGATGAGGTCGGCTACTGGGCATGTGAGGTATGGGGCGGTGCAACCTTTGACACCATGCATCGCTTTCTCAAGGAAGACCCTTGGGAACGTCCCCGTACTCTGAAAAAATACATCAAAAAAACCCCGTTCTCCATGCTGCTCCGGGGGCAGAACCTTGTCGGCTACCGCAACTACGCCGACGACGTTGTCCGTGCGTTTGTCAACAAGGCCTGCGAAGTGGGTATCGACGTCTTCCGCGTCTTTGACGCCCTCAACGATTTCCGCAACTTCGAAACCTCGGTTGAAGTCATCAAGGAAAACAAAAAGCATTTTCAGGGCACGATCTGTTACTCCCTGACCGAACGCCGCATGGGCGGAGATGTCTTCAACCTGGCGTATTATCTGGACAAAGCCCGCCAGCTTGAGGATATGGGCTGCGATTCCATCTGTGTCAAGGACATGGCCGGCCTTATCGCCCCGTACGACGCCTACGAGCTTATCTCGGCCCTCAAAAAAGACTGTTCCGTGCCCATTCATCTCCACACCCATTACACTTCGGGCATGGCCTCCATGGCCTACCTGAAGGCCATTGAAGCCGGCGTGGACATCGTCGACTGCGCCCTGGCCCCCTTTGCCCTGCGCACCGGCCAGCCGGCCGTCGAACCCATCGTGGCCGCCGTGTACGGCACGGCCCGGGACACCGGCATGGATCTTACCCTGCTGGTGGAACTGAGCCAGAAGCTGGAGGAAGTGGCCGTCAACTACAAGAAACTGCTCGACGACACCAAGATGGCCGTCATCGACACCGGCGTCCTGCTGCACCAGGTTCCGGGCGGCATGATTTCCAACCTGGTCAACCAGCTCAGGGAACAGAAAGCGGTCCATCGCCTGGCCGAGGTCTATGCGGAAATACCCAAGACCCGCCGCCAGCTCGGGACGCCGCCCCTGGTCACTCCGACCAGCCAGATAGTCGGCGTTCAGGCCGTCATGAACGTCCTCCTCGGGCCTTACAAGTTCGTGACCAAGGAAACCCGAGGCATAGTCCAGGGTCTTTATGGCAAGACCCCCACGGAAATCGATCCGGAAGTGAAGGAGATCGTTCTCAAGAAGGGCAAGGACGGACGTTATCCCGAATACGACACCAGGCCCGGCGATGTGCTCGACCCGGAAATGGAACAGGTCAAGGCCGACACCGCCGCGTACGCTAAAAACGAAGACGACCAGCTTATCTGCGCCCTCTTCCCCCAGACCGGCAAGGAATTCTGCCTGGGCCGCGACGGCACGGAAGACTGAGCGGGCCTTTCAAGGACATATAGAAAGAACAAAAGCCGGTCCGCAACGGACCGGCTTTCAGCCTGCTGATGAACCCCGCCGCTTCAGGCGGGGTTTTATTTTGGTGATAATCGCGCAATCACTGAAGGTTAGAGGCTGTTTTGTAACGCAGCATGCTGGCGTGATACTTCTCCCTTCATCCCCGTTTTCAACCAAGGACAATCTGGGGAACGTATTGAAACGGGTCACGCCGGACTGATCCCGGTCAGGCGATCAGTCCCTTGCCTCTCAGCAACGGACGGGGGTCGACCAGATGACGGCGGAACCAGGGTTCGTAATCCTGTGCGCCCAGAACCAGGGCCATCAGTTCGGAAAAGTGGAATGTTGGGATGCTCCCCTTCAGGGTGCAGCGGATTTCCAGGTTTAGCTGGCACATGGCGCAGGCCGTAACCAGGCATTCAGCGCCGAATTCCAAAGCATTGTTGAAGATGCCGTTGATGAGGCCCGAAGCCAGGGGCGGATGGGTGGCCGAGATGAAGGCCCCGCAGCAGCGGTGCCCCATGGCCCAGGGCACGACTTCCGCGCCCATTTCGCCCAGCTTGATCTCCAGTTGATGCCAGGGCAGTTTCAGTCGGCGGAGGGCCGGTGGCAGCATGGCCATGCAGCCATAATAGGTAGCGATTTTCAGTCCGGACAGCAGCCGGACGGCCGACGGCGCAGGGGCCGCGCCCATGGCCTGGAGCCGGTCCAGGAAGTGCAGAAGTTCAAAGAAGCCGACTACCTCCACATCCTGATTGACGGGCGCACCCCATTCTTTTTCCTGTCTGAGGCGCAATGCTTCGTCCTGGCGCAGTTTGATTTGAGTGGTCCGCAGATTTTTGAAGCAGGACGGACACATGGTCAGAAGCGGCCGTCCAGGCGGGGATAGTGTCAGGATGCGGGCGGTCAGCCCCAGGGCCAGATTCTGGTTCAGGCTGTGGGCGGATGACGAGCCGCAGCAGTTCCAGTCTTCCAATTCCACCAACCTGACCCCCATGGCGGCGCAGCTTTCCACCAGGGACTGGTTGCTTTCCCGGGCCGTTGTGGCCAGGGAACAGCCCGGAAAATAGGATACTTCTATTGCGGCCGCCGGAGTCATTTCTTTTCTCCCCCGGCGGACGGAAATAGTCTGGCCAGCCGGCCGGGGTCCTTGATCCTGGAAGGCCGGAGGTCCAGTTTGCGGCGGCTCAGCATTTTCAGGCCCAGATCAACATCTTCGAACCAGCGGCCGGAACGAACCTTGAATCTGAGCATGATCTCCAGCTTGTGGGTCCGCCCGTAGCGCAGGATGGAACCCAGAACTTCACGGTGGAAATTCAGAACGTCCTCTTCGGCCGCCAGGCCTGCTTCCATGGACTGGCGGCGCAGACAGTCCATGACGGCGGAGATGTCGATGAGCATCGGGCAATGGGCGGAACAGGTGTGGCAGCCAACGCAGAGCCAGATGGTCCGGCTGGAAAGCACTTCTTCCCTGAGCCCCAACCGTATGCGGTGCATGACGCCGTGTGGCCCCATATCCATGTACTCGTAGACGGGACAGCCGCCGGAACAGCTCAGGCAGGCGTAGCAACTGCCCACGGGCGTGCCGGTCAGCCGGGTGACTTCCTCAAGAAAGCCGCTTGGGCGGTCCAGCCTCAGAGCATCTTTTTCCCCGTTTTCAGGCATCATCGGCGGGCTCCATGCAAAAAAACGGGCGGCGGCCTGCCCGCCGCCCCGATCAAGCGGTCAGCCTAAAATGGCCTTGAGGTCTTCGTCCGGAGTGCTGATGGCCTTGATATCGAAGTTCTGCACCAGCACGTTGAGGACATTGGGGGTGATGAAAGCCGGCAGGCTGGGGCCGAGCCGGATATTCTTTATTCCCAGATGCAACAGGGTCAGCAGAATGGCCACGGCTTTCTGTTCGTACCATGACAATATCATGGACAGGGGCAGGTCGTTGACGCCGACGTTGAAAGCCTGGGCCAGGGCCACGGCTATCTGAATGGCCGAATAGGCGTCGTTGCACTGTCCGATGTCCAGGAGTCTGGGGATGCCGCCAATGTCGCCGAGCTTTTTGTCGAAGAAGCGGAACTTGCCGCAGGCCAGAGTCAGAACCACGCAGTCTTCCGGGACCTTTTCCACAAACTCGGTATAGTAGTTCCGGCCAGGCTTGGCTCCGTCGCAGCCGGCCACAAGGAAGAAATGCCGGATGGCACCGCTCTTGACCCCATCGATGATTGTTCCGGCCACGTTGAGAACCGCGTTGTGGCCGAAACCGACCATAACTTCGCCCTTGTCTTCGTCGGCCGGGAAACCCGGCAGCGCAAGCGCCCGCTCGATGACCGGGGTGAAATCCTTGTCGGGCACGTGAACCACGCCGGGCCATCCCACCAGTCCGGTGGTAAAAATATTGTCGTGGTAAACTTCCTTGGGCTTCTGGATGCAGTTGGTGGTCATGAGGATGGCCCCCGGAAACTCGGCGAATTCCTTGGCCTGGTTCTGCCAGGCGGTGCCGTAATGCCCGTGGAAATGAGGATATTTTTTCAGCTCCGGATAACCGTGGCAAGGCAGCATTTCACCATGGGTGTAGATGTTGATCTCCTTGCCTTCCGTCTGCCTGAGCAGATCGTGAAGGTCTTTAAGGTCATGGCCGGAGATGAGGATGGCCTTGCCCTGTTTGGGTCCGAGGGGCACGCTGGTGGGCACGGGGTGACCGTAAACACCTGTATTTGCGGCATCGAGCAGTTCCATGGCCCGAAGGTTGACTTCGCCGCACTTGAGTACCATTCCCACCCATTCTTCCAGATTCAGGTCGTTGCGCAGGGTCGCGGCCAAGCCTTCGTGGATGAAAGCGTAGACGACGTCATCTTCCTGGCCCAGAAGGTGGGCATGGTCGGCGTAAGCGGCCACGCCTTTGAGGCCGTAGACCATGGTTTCGCGCAAGGACTTTATGTCCGGGTCAGACTGCGGTCCGGACTTCACACCGACCTCGACGCCCTGTTCAACCATACCCTCAAGGGAGTCGGCCGGAACGAATCTGGCGGCGGGCTCCGCGAAATCGGTGTTTCCTCCGGCTGCCCTGATCTTCGCCTTGAGGCGGTCACGGAGTTCCACGGCCCGCCGGATCATGGGCTGGAAGCGTTCCCGGTCGAAATTGACGTTGGTCAGGGTGGAAAAAGCGGCTTCGGCCGTGAAGGCGTTGACTTCCCCATCGGTCAATCCGTGTTTGCGGCCTTCGACGGCGCAGACGGAGAGCCCCTTGAGGGCATAAAGCAGAAGGTCCTGCAGGGCGGCGACATCGGCATCCTTGCCGCAAACGCCCTTGACAGTGCAGCCTTCACCCTTGGCGGTCTGTTCACATTGGAAGCAAAACATCTCGGTCACTCCTTTGCTGTTAAAAGTTATAGTCAAACTGAAAACTGTGACTCCGTTTTGTCGTTGAGTATATCCAGCGGCACCGACCGCCGCCTTGACCCAAGTCAAGCTGTTTTCTTTTTATTCATTATTCTGCCCACCAGCCCGGCATCCCCCTGTCTGGCCATGATTTCACCCAGGCGCTCTCCTTGTCGGCATTCTGCAAGGTAATAGTCCAGGCATGTTTCCAGAGCCCGGAGAGCTTCATCCGCCGAAAAAAGTCCGGACAATTCCCTGCCCAGGCGGGGCCGACGGCCCAGCTTGCCGCCGATGAGAATCCTGTATCCCGCCGAGGCAGACTCCAAGGCTCCAGCCGGGCAGACGGCTAGGCATTGGCCGCAGCCCAGACAGAGGTCCGGGTCCAGGATGGCTGGGCCGTCCGTTTCAATCATGATGGCTGTTTCTTTGCAGATTTCTATACAGGCGCCGCAAGCAGTGCAGGCTTCGTCTGACGGACGGGACGGCCGCCGGGAACCGATCAGCCCGAAGTCGACAATCTGGGGCCTTGAGCAGGCGTTGGGGCAATCGGAGACGGAAACCCGAAATTCGTGGTGAAACTTCAGCGGCCCTTGCACTGTCTTCTTAAGGAAATCATTCATTTTTCGGGAAGACAAAGCCTCTTCCAGGCGTTCGGCCAGACCGTCATCCCCAACGGCCCGGTTGGGGCATCCTCCCGGCCCGAAGCAGGTTTCCAACTGCCAGCCTTTGACTTCCCTTTCCATGGAACCGAGGAAACGGCGGCGGCTTTCTTCGACATGCCGCAAAGTTACTCTGGAGGCCCCGGCCCGGCGGGCTTCTTCTTCGACCCGTTTTTTTACTTTCTTGCGAACAAAAAAGGGTATTCTTGAGACGGCTGTTTCAGCCGTTTCATCCCACTGCATCGTTTCACCTCGGGGTATTATGTCTAGAGTATATCTGATGGCGCGGCCGGCGGCCTTGACTTGAGTCAAGGCCTGGTGTTATTGACTTGGCAGGGGTTAACTCAATGATAAACTTGGCTGAACAAATCGGGGCCATACCGTTGTTTGAAGGGCTGCCTGAGGATCAGCAGGCGGACTTGGCCGCCATAGCTCAGGTCAAAAACCTGGAGCGGAACGAGGTCATCTTTTCCGAGGGCGACGAAGGCAACGGGTTTTACGTGGTTTCAGCGGGCCGGGTAAAGATATTCAAACTTTCGCCCGATGGTAAGGAACAGATACTGCATCTGTTCGGTCCGGGGGAGCCTTTCGGAGAGGTGGCTGTTTTCGCCGGGGTTCGTTTTCCCGCCTACGCTGAAGCCCTGGACAAAGCGGCGGTGATATTTTTCCCGCGCCGGGCCCTGCTGGACCTGATAAGACGCAATCCAGACCTGGCCCTGAACCTGCTGGGACTCATGTCCATGCGCCTGCGCCGTTTCACGCACCTTATCGAGGATCTTTCCCTTAAAGAGGTGCCGGGACGTCTGGCCGCTCATCTGTTGTTTCTTAGCGGGCTTAAAAACGGTTCGGACGAACTGGAACTGGACATCACCAAGACGCAGTTGGCCAGCCTGTTGGGGACCATTCCCGAAACACTTTCGCGCATACTGGCCAAGCTGGTCAAGCAGGGGTTGCTCAAGTCCGAGGGCCCCGCATAAGGATACTTGACCGTCAGAGTCTGGAAGAACTGGCCGGGGGTGAAATACGTCTTTCGGACAGGTCCTGATGGGTAGCTTTTTTTGCTTGCCCGGCCGGTCCGGCAGTCTACAGGAGTGGATTTCGCGATTATGGGAAAGCGGGAACGATTAAAGAGACAGCGGGGTGACTTTATGAAAAACAGAGTTGTTTGCGTGACGATTCTGTTGCTGGGACTGTTCTGTTTTGCACCGGCCGCGCCGGGGCGAGCGGGTTCCGCGCCCCTGACTTTCGGAACCTTGCCGGTCATCCAGGCCCTGCCATTGTTCGTAGCCGAAGAGGCCGGTCTTTTCAAGGCTGAGGGCCTTGAAGTGAGTCTGGTTCCCTTCCGGACGGCCATGGACAAGGATGTGGCCATGACCACGGGCAAGATAGAAGGCTATTTCGGAGATCTCTTCACACCCATAGTCCTGAAGGCCAATGGCGTTGACGTAAGGCTGGCGGCCCGTAATTTCAGCACGGGCGCAGGCCAGAGGATGTTCGGGGTCCTGACCGGACCGAAATCCGAAATTCAGAACCTGGCTGGTCTGGCCGGGGTGCCGGTGGCCGTTTCCTCTCACAGCATCATAGAGTATGTCACGGACACGCTGCTCAGGTCGGGCGGCGTGCCCGCGGACCAGATCAGATTTCTGGAATCGAAAAACATACCGGTGCGCTTTCAGATGCTCATGACCGGGCAGGTGCAGGCGGCGACTCTGCCGGAACCTCTGGTGACCATGGCCGAAAATCAGGGCTGCCGGGTGCTGGCCGACGACCGGGACACGGAGCTTTCCAGCACCGTGCTTATCTTCGCCGACCGAACCATCGCTGAGCGGGAGGCGGACATAAGGAAATTCCTTGCCGCCGTGGACAAGGCCGCAGCCCTGATCAACTCGGACCCGGAAAAATACCGGCCGGTCATGCTGCGCCACTGCAACGTGCCCAAGCCTCTCGAAGCTACGTACAAGATACCGGCCTTCCCGAAACTGGCCGCCCCTTCGCGTGAGCGGACCGAAGCGGCGGTACTCTGGCTGTCCGAGCGCGGTGTACTGAAAACCACACCGGCGTATACTGAACTGGTGGATGACCGTTTCTTCAAATAAGCTGCTTGAAGTCAGCGAGGTTTCCCGCTCTTTCAGCGAGGCCGGCCGGGATGTATCCGTGCTGGACGGAGTATCCTTCAGCCTTGACGGCCGGGACTCCCTGGCTGTCATCGGCCCTTCCGGCTGCGGCAAGACGACACTGCTGCTGATGATCGCGGGACTTGTGCCGCCCAGCGCCGGAACTCTGCGTATCAAGGGCCGTCCCGTGACTGGACCGCCTCGTGAAACAGCCCTGGTTCTGCAGGATTACGGTCTCTTCCCCTGGAAAACGGTCCGCCAGAACATCGAACTGGGAGCGCGGGTGCGCCGGACAATGCCCCCGAGAGAGACGGTCGAACTCTTGGAGGAGGAACTCGGCATTCCCGGACTGGGTGCCAAGTATCCTCAACAGTTGAGCGGCGGCCAGCGCCAGAGAGTGGCCCTGGCCCGGGCCTTTCTCCTGAGGCCGGAGATTTTGCTTCTGGATGAGCCTTTCGCTGCCCTCGACGCCATGACCAGGGAAAGACTCCAGCACGTTTTGTTGAACCTTTTCGGCCGCCGGGGCTTCAGTTTTATCGTGGTCACGCACAACATTGAAGAGGCGGCCACCCTGGGGCGGCGCATCATGGCGCTTTCCGGTCGGCCGACCAGAGTGGCCGCCGTGCTCGACAATCCTGTCTTCGGCCAGCCAGACCCGCGTGTTCAGCCGGAGTTTTTCGATATCTGCGTGCGCTTGAGGCGGCTTCTGGAGGAAGGATCATGAGGCGGCCGTCCATGGCCGGTTATATCGGGGCCGCGGTCCTGTTCATAGTGGCTTGGCAGGCGGTATCCATGGCGGCCGGGGAATTCATCGTCCCCGGACCGGCGCTGACTCTCTCCACCCTGCTGACCGAGGTGCGGACCTCTGCATACTGGCGGCATTTCCTGGCCTCGGCCTACCGGATCAGCATGAGCCTGCTGCTGGCTTTTGTGACGGCTGTGCCGCTGGGCCTGGCCCTGGGCGGCAGCCGCCGGGCGGACCGCTTTTCCGCGCCTTTTATTTATCTCAGCTACCCCGTTCCGAAGATAGTTTTCCTGCCGCTCATCCTGCTGGCCTTCGGCCTGGGCGACCTGAGCAAGATATTTCTCATCGCCCTGATCGTTTTTTTCCAGTTGCTCATCACCACCAGGGACGCGGCGCGTCAGATCACCAAGGAGATGCGTTACTCGATGAAGTCGTTGGGGGCGACCCGCCGGGATTTTTTCCGCCACGTAATCTGGCCGGTCTGTCTGCCGGGAGTCTTCACCTCCCTGCGCATCGGGGTGGGCACGGCCGTGGCGGTTCTTTTCTTTGCCGAATCCATCGGTACCGAGGTGGGCCTGGGGTTGTACATTCTGGACGCCTGGGGAACGCTTAATTCGCCGGTGATGTTTGTGGGCATCATATCCCTGTCCGGTCTGGGAATTGCCATTTACGAAATATTCGATCTGCTGGAGCGGCGTTTCTGCGGTTGGAAAAGCTTATGAAAAAAGAACTGCTGCGGGCTTGGTGGCAGGCCAGCCGGCCCCCCTTCTACGTGGCCACCATCGTTCCGCTGGTCCTGGGCCTGGTACTGGCCCACAAAGCCACGGGGCAATGGCACTGGGGACGTTTTCTGGTCATAAATCTGGGGGCCTTTGCCGTGCATCTGGCCACCAATCTGGCCGACGATCTTTTCGATCACTTGCTGGGAGCCGACGCAGGAGACTCCATCGGCGGCTCGCGGGTCATCCAGCAGCGGCTCATCAGCCCCGGACAACTGGCCGCGGCCCTGGTGATTCTGTATGGCGCAGCCCTGCTCACAGCCTTTTTTCTGGTGTCCTGGTCGGGCCGGACCGGCCTCTGGGCCATTGTGGCCTTTTCCGGCCTGAGCAGCCTTTTCTACGTGGCCCCGCCGATTAAATACGGGTACCGCGGCCTGGGCGAAGCCATGGTCTTTCTGAACATGGGCCTGGCCATGGTCGGGGGAACCTACTGGGTTCAGGCGGAGGCATGGGACTGGGCCATGGCCTGGTACTCTCTGCCGGTCGGCCTGATGGTGGCCAATATCCTTTATTTTCAAAGCCTGCCGGACATGAAGACCGATCAGGCCGTGGGCAAAATCACATTGGCCGTCCGTCTGGGGAAGAAAGGCGCGGCCACGGTTTTCCGCCTTTGGTGGCTGGCCACCTACGCCAGTATGATCGGTCTGGCCGCAGCCGGTCTGGTCTCCTGGCTGGTGCTGGCCGGGCTGCTCACACTGCCTCTCTTTATCCGGACGGACCGTTTGATTCACCGGACCGAGGATTGGTTGGAACTGGACAGCCACGGGCACCTGGTCCGCAAGATGTACCTGGCCAACGGGGTGATTCTGGTGATCGCCACCGCCCTGGCCTGAAAAAACTGTGATCAGGCCCCAGTCTGCCGGCTGAAACATCTTCCGGGGGCGGCGGGTGCTTGTTCACCGGGGGCGCATGTCGCCTGTTTCCAGATAGCGCTTATGGAAAGCGAATATTTCGCCCAGCAGGTGCGGCTCATGACCGCCGCGCTCCCGGACGGCCCTCTGATAGTAGTCCCAGAGAAGATCGCGGTAGGCAGGGTGGGCGCAGTTTTTTATGATGGCCTCGGCTACCTGTCGCGGAGTGAGGGGACGGGTGTCTACCAGTCCCTGCTCGGTGACAATGACATCCACGGAGTGTTCTGAGTGGTCCACATGTGAGACCATGGGGACGACGCAGGAGATGCTGTCGTCCTTGGCGGTGGAACGGGTGACCATGAAGGAGATGAAGCTGTTCCGCTCGAAGTCTCCGGAACCGCCGATGCCGTTCATCATGTGAGAGCCCATCACATGGGTGGAGTTGACCTGGCCGTAGATGTCCACTTCCATGGCCGTGTTGATGGCGATGACGCCCAGGCGGCGGATGACTTCCGGCGAGTTGGATATCTCGGCGGGCCGCAGAACGATTCTATCCTTGTAGCGTTCAATTTCATTGAAGAAACGGCGGCGTGATTTTTCGGAGAGGGTCATGGAGGAGCCCGAGGCGGCCCGGACCTTGCCCATGTCTATCAGGTCCAGAACGCTGTCCTGGAGGACTTCCGAATAGAGGTCCAGGCTGGAAAAAAAGTCGTCCTCGAGGAACCCGGAGAGCACGGCGTTAGCCACGTCGCCCACGCCCGACTGCCAGGGCAGGCCTCGGGGCATGCGGTCTTTTTTTATCTCGTGGCGGATGAAATCGAGGATGTACTGGGCCATGAGGCTGGATGTTTCGTCGGGGGGAGTGAAGACCGGGCAACTGTCCTGTTCATTGCTGAAGATGATGGCCACGACCTTGTCGGGGTCCATTTCGATGTAGGGTTTGCCGATGCGGTCCGAGGCCCGGTAGATGGGTATTGGCATGCGGTAAGGCGGGTCTTCGGGTATGAAGATGTCGTGTATGCCTTCCATCTCCATGGGCTCCATGCCGGACATCTCGATGATGATTTTTTCGGCTTCCCTGACATAGGTGGGAGTGTTGCCCACGGACATGGTGGGGATGAAGTGGCCTTTTTCAGTGATGGCCAGGGCTTCGACCACGGCCACATGGGCCGGTCCCCAGTCTCCGGCCCTGACCGAGGCGGCCAGGCGGGAAAGGTGGTCGTCCTTGAAGTTGATTTCGCCCTGATTAATGAGTTTTCTCATGGCCGGGTTGCTCATGTAGGGCCGCCGCCAGGCGATGACGCCCGCCTCGGCCAGGACCCCATCCACCTGCTCCCCGGTGGAAGCTCCGGCATAGAGATTGATTTTGAATTTTTCACCGGTCTTGGCTCGGCGGGCCAGTTCGCGGGGTATGAGTTTGGGATAACCGGCCGTGAACCCGGAGATGAAGAGATTGGTCCCATCGGTCACATGGGCGGCCGCTTCGGCCGGGCTGGTGATCCTGTCCCTCAAGGGAGCGTAACGAATCCGTTCTCTGAGCATATTTCTCTCTCCGGTTCGGAATTGCGGCCTTCGGGACAGGGAACCGGCTTCCGGAGGCGGGCGGGGCTCCGGCGGCTTACTCCTGGTCCTTTATCTATTTTTAATAGAACGGCCGGGCCGATCAGTGCAAAGGACCGGGCCGGCACATGACCACCCGGCCGACCCCGGCGGCCCGGGCTTCCTCGAGACAGCGGTCTATTTCGGCAAGAAAATCGGCCGCGCCTTTTCTGTACACAGTCACTCCGCAGATCAGCCGGACCATGCCCTCTTTCTCCTGGCCGGTCCCCTTGAATTTGAGCAGTTCCGAGGATTCGATGATCTTCTGAGCCACGGCAGCGGCTTCTTCCTGGCGGCATTCCGGCATCATGACCACAAACTGATCGCCCGCGTACCGGTAAGGTTCATCCTTGGTCCGGATGGAGTCTCGGATCAGGTGCGACATGCCCCGGAGCAGATGGGCGGTAGCGACCTTGCCGTGCTGCTTGGCGTAGTTCCGGATGTCAGCCAGTTCCAGCATGATAATGGCGAGAGGCTGCGCACTTTTTTCCGCCCGCTTGGTTTCCTCCTTGAGGCGGATTTCAAAATGGGGGCGGCGGCGCATCTGGGTCAGCTTATCCGGCGAGGCCATTTCGGCCATGGTCGTTTTATACTTGGCCAGGGTTTGGGATTGAGTCTGGAGTTCATCAATCTTTGACTGGAGTTCGTTGTACAGGGTTTCGAAATGCTGGTGAAGGGAGCTCATTTCGTTCTGATCGTTGACTTCCACACTGTGCTGAATCAGTTCAGCCGCCCTGGTCTGGACTTCCTCGGTCAGGTTTTCCAGGGAGCGGATGATTTTCGACATAAGGACGACGCCGAGCAAAGGAACAAGGACCATGGCCGATAGTCCGGCGGTCAGCGGCGTCATGAGTTCTATCTTCTGTTCTTCGCTCAGGTAGGGGTACAGATATTGAAAGAGAATGAAAAGGAGAATGAGGACGGGCAACAGGGAACTGAGGACGTAAAAGACCCAGAATGTCTTGCGGGTCTTTTCGGAGCCCAAGGAGGTTAAGGTCTTCATGGCCGTCTCCCGGTCAGGTATTCTTGTGATGGGTGCAAGTTCCAGGCAGCGTCCATCCCGACTTCGAGTGCGCCGGCACGCGGGCGGCCAGAGGGAAAGGAGAAAGTCTGCCACCGGCGTATAATTAAGGCTTCGGACGCTCAGCTAATAAGCCTGAAGTATCATATCAGATGTCGAGGTATTGTAGCTTATTCACTGTCCACTTGCCAACAGTTGAGTGGGGACGCTCGCCGGCTATTGCCTTTTTTGCCCGCCGGTGGCAACATTGAACCTCCGTGAACCAGCAACGAATTGGACGTTATCCATGCCCAGACGCACCGCAGCCTTAATTTTTATTGTCCTGGCCGCCTTGGCTCTGGCTTCATGCCGCTTGGGTTGCGCACCCGCTCCGCCGCCGGGAGAGTCCATGGTCCGGGTTCCCCAGGGAGAGTGGCCGGACTTCAACGACGATCTCGATGCCGGTTCACTGGCCGGGGCAATTGAGCAGTCCCGGGCATATCTAAGGAAACTGCCGCCAGACCGCTCCTTTAGATACGGTCAGGACGCCTATACCGCCGCCCACCTGTTGGAGTCATTGGACCGTTTCGGGGCACTCTATTCCGGTCTGGGGCCGGGAAAGGCCCTGCGGGAGGCCCTGTCCGAGAGTTTCATCCTTTATTCGTCCGTGGGCAAGGAGGGCAGGGGAGAGGTCCTTTTCACCGGATATTACGAACCGTTGCTTCACGGTTCATGCCAACGCGAAGCGCCGTACCAGTGGCCCCTTTATCTCAAGCCGGACGACCTTTTGGAAGTCCGCCTGGGCGACTTCGACGAGGCTTTGGCTGGGCGCACCCTGAAGGGGCGGGTCGAAGGAAACCGTCTGGTTCCTTATTACACCCGGCGGGACATAGACCGCCTGGGGTCTTTGGATGGACGGGGCCTGGAACTGGTCTGGGTCGACGATCCGGTGGAAGCCTTTTTTCTGCACGTCCAGGGATCGGGCCGGGTGCTCCTGACCGACGGCCGGACTCTCCGGGTGGGTTACGCGGACGCCAACGGCCATGCCTACCGCAGTCTGGGCCGCCGGATGCTTGACCTGGGGCTTATCAAGCAGGAGGAACTTTCAATGCAGTCCATCCGCGACTGGCTGACGGCTAATCCGGACCGCATGGACGAACTGCTCGATCACAACCCCAGTTATGTTTTTTTCCGGGTCCTTGAAGGCGACGCCGTGGGCAATATCAACGTCCCCCTAACGCCGGGGCGGTCCGTTGCCCTGGACCACCGTATATTTCCCAAGGGCGCCCTGGCCTGGATAGCCTCCCGCCGCCCGGTCGTGGACCAGGGGCAGGTTGCCGGATGGACCGATTTCTCCCGTTTTGTCCTTGTCCAGGATACGGGCGGAGCCATACGCGGCCCGGCCCGCTGCGACCTGTTTTTCGGGCACGGGCCAGACGCCGAAGCCGCCGCAGGGAGACTCAAGGAACCGGGGCGTCTCTGGTTCCCGGTCCTCAAAAAACAGGTTCCGTGACGGCATCTTCCGAAACGCTTTAGCCTTTGACCACCCCGGCGCAAAATTGTATAGTCCCCCCAAAGGAGTCTGATTCAGTCATGCCCATTATCGAAGAAGGTATATATATGGAGTGCCTGACGCGCCACATCGGCACCGGTGGCACGGCCCGCACGCAGGAAATGAAGAATTACTACATGGCCAAGGCTATTGAAGGAGACCTCATTCAGGTCCAATTGCTGGACATGGACTATAATCCTCTGCCCATATTCGAAAAAGTCGATCTGGCCGAATTCAAGCGCCGTTTTACCTTTCAGCCCGATGTCGGGCCGGACCGCAAGTCCGGCCAGGAAAAACAGGTCGACAAAGCCATTGCTCAGGCCGAAGCCCATTACCGCCGCAAGGAATATTTCAGCGCGGAATACGAATACAGCAAGGCCCTCAAGCTCGACGAAGACAACGTCAGGGCCAATTTCGGCGTCGGCAAGGTCTACCTGGCCCAGGGCGAACCGGAAAAGGCTCAGGAGGTCTTTGAGAAACTGGCCCACATCGAAGCCGTCTTCGAGGACGAGAACAAGCATATATTCAACGAACTCGGCATAGAATTACGCCGCATGGGCCTGCACGACCACGCCATCGCCCACTATGAAAAGGCCGTGGCCATCGCCCCCGACGACGAGAACCTTTTTTTCAACATGGGCCGCGCCTGTTATGAGAAGGGCGATTTCAAGTCGGCCCGCGAATACCTGGCCAAGGCCCTGGCCATAAACCCGGACATGACCGAAGCCGGACAGCTTATACAGAAAATCAACGGCTCGAATTCCTGACCGAAGCCCAAGGAAAATCTTGCCTGAAATTTATCTAACCTCCCTTGACATATCCTGATAATCTTTATATATGAATTCTTTTAGCTTATCCGCGCGCGAGAGTGGCGGAATCGGTAGACGCACTGGCCTTAGGAGCCAGCGGCCTCTGGTCGTAGGGGTTCGAGTCCCCTCTCTCGCACCAAAAATTTATAATTAACCTGGAGAAGGCAATGCAGTTCAACATCGAGGACGTCGGCGCCACAAAGAAAAAGCTGTCGGTCGAGTTGCCGGCGGAAATGGTCCAGGCCGAACTGGACTCGGCCCTGAAGATGGTTCGCAAGGGCGCGAAGATCAAAGGCTTCAGACCCGGCAAGGTTCCGGCCCAGATCATTAAGCGTTATTACGGCCCCCAAGTAGAACAGGACGTGGCTCAGAAGCTGATCAACGACGCCCTGCCCAAGGCCATTGACGAGGCCGATCTGCACATGGTCGCCCCGCCGGTCCTGGAAGAGTCCGATCTCCAGGAAGGTCAGCCGTTCAAGTTCGCCGTTACCATCGAAGTCCGTCCGGAATTCGAGATCGATGGTTACGAAGGGCTTGCCCTGACCAGGGAAAAGTTCAATATCACTGACGAAATGGTAGCGGCCAAGCTTGAGGAACTCCGTCAGGCCTACGCCACCACCAAGTCCGTGGAAGAGGACCGCGCTGCGGCCAAAGGGGATCTCGTTGTTGTCGACTACAAAGCCTATATAGCCGGCGAAGTGGTCCCGAACGGCTCCAACCCCAATTATCAGACCGAAGTCGGCTCCGGCGGTTTTCACCCCGATTTCGACGCGGCTCTCGAAGGCCTGACCAAGGGGCAGACCAAGGAAGTGGTGCTTACCTTTGAGGAAAAGCATTACAACCCCAAACTGGCCGGTCAGGAAGTGCGTTTCGAGATCACCCTGAAGGACATCAAGGAAAAGATACTCCCTGAGCTCAACGATGATTTCGCCAAGGACCTCGGCCAGGATATCAAGGATATGGAAGGTCTCAAGGACCTTCTGCGCAAGGACATGACTGAAAACGAGACCGGCCGCGTTGAGCACCAGGTTCGGGAACAGCTCAAGGATGAACTCCTGAAGCTGGTCGAATTCGAGGTTCCGGAATCCCTGGTGGCCCAGGAACTGGATTCCATGATGGCCAGCCTCAAGTTCAACCTCCAGCGCTCCGGCCTCTCCATGGAAGCCATGGGCGTCTCCGAGGCCAAGCTCCGTGAAGAGAACCGCGGCAAGGCCGCCGATCGGGTGAGACTGGGTTTCATGCTGGATAAGATAGCGGAAAAGAAGGAAATAAAGGTCGAGGACCAGGATATCGAGGGCAAGATAATGGAAATGGCCCGCGAGGCCGGTCAATCGCCGGAGATTGTAAGAGAATATTACAACAAAAACAACATGTTGGATAGTCTATCCGACAGCATCCGCGAGGAAAAGACCTTGAATTATTTGCTGGAAACTGCTAATATTGAAGACGCCGAACCGACTGCTTCGGCTGAAGCTGAATCGGACGAAAACGACGACTAACAGGGGACGGTGATTCGGGCCGGGCTCCTAATTCGCTTGAAGGAATTACAAGATATGACACTCGTTCCCATAGTGGTTGAGCAGAGTAGCCGAGGCGAACGCGCCTATGACATCTATTCCAGGCTTCTCAAGGACCGCATTATCTTCCTGGGTACTCCGGTGGATGACAATGTGGCCAGCCTCATAGTCGCCCAACTGCTTTTTCTGGAGTCCGAGGACCCGGATAAGGACATCAACTTCTATATCAACTCGCCTGGCGGTCTGGTCACCGCCGGTTTGGCCATTTACGACACCATGCAGTATATAAAGCCCGACGTGGCCACTCTCTGCATGGGACAGGCCGCCAGCATGGGCGCGCTGCTTCTGGCCGCCGGTGCGGAGGGCAAGCGTTTTTCCCTGCCTCATTCCCGCATCCTCATCCATCAGCCGCTGGGCGGTTTTCAGGGCCAGGCCACCGATGTGGATATCCAGGCCCGCGAAATCCTCAAACTGCGGGAAAAGCTCAATGATATCCTGGCCCATCATACTGGCCAGGATGTGGAAAAGATACAGCGCGACACTGAACGGGACTATTACATGTCCGCTGCCGATGCCGTCTCCTACGGCTTGATTGACAAGGTCCTCGCCAAAAGGGAAGTCAAGAGCGAGGACCGGAGGTGGAACGAATGACCAAGAAAGGCGAAGGAAAGCCGACTGACCTCCTCTGCTCTTTCTGCGGCAAGAGCCAGGATGAAGTCAAAAAGCTCATTGCCGGACCGTCCGTGTACATATGCGATGAATGCATAGAGCTGTGCAACGACATCATCGCCGAGGAATACGAACGCGAAGAAGGCGAAACCTCTCTCCATATTCCCAGGCCGGACGAGATCAAATCCATTCTTGACGAGTATGTCATCGGGCAGGAGCGGGCCAAGAAGATTCTCTCGGTGGCGGTGCACAACCATTACAAGCGCATCGAAGCCACCACCGACGCGGACGGGGTTGAACTCCAGAAGTCGAACATTCTTCTTGTCGGCCCCACCGGTTCGGGCAAAACCCTGCTGGCTCAGACCCTGGCCAAGATACTCAACGTGCCTTTCACCATCGCCGACGCCACCACCCTGACCGAGGCCGGATATGTCGGCGAGGATGTGGAAAATATCATCCTCAACCTGCTTCAGGCCGCCGACTATGACGTGGAACGGGCCAGCAAGGGCATCGTCTACATAGACGAAATCGACAAGATCGCCCGCAAGTCGGACAATCCGTCGATCACCCGCGATGTGTCGGGCGAAGGCGTTCAGCAGGCCCTGCTCAAGATTATCGAAGGCACCATGGCCGCTGTGCCTCCCAAAGGGGGCCGCAAGCATCCTCAGCAGGAATTCGTCAAGGTCGACACGACCAACATCCTCTTCATCTGCGGCGGGGCTTTTGTCGGACTTGATGACCTGATCAAGGCCCGCATCGGCGTCAAAACCATGGGTTTCAACGCCGACATACGCCGCCGCCAGGAAGAGCGTAATCTGGGAGAAATTCTGGAGACCTGCCAGCCCGAGGACCTGCTCAAATTCGGCCTTATCCCCGAGTTTGTCGGCCGTCTCCCGGTTCTGGCCACGCTGCATGAACTCAACGAAGACATCCTGGTCCGTATTCTCAAGGAGCCCAGGAACGCCTTGGTCAAGCAGTACCAGAAGCTCTTCGATTTCGAAAAGGTCAACCTGAAATTTACCGAAAGCGCACTGGTGGCCGTGGCCCGGGAAGCCCTTGGCCGCAAATCAGGCGCACGCGGGCTCAGAGCCATCCTCGAAAACGCCATGCTCGACATCATGTATGAACTCCCGGCGTTGAAAAATGTCCGCGAATGCGTGGTCAGCGAGGAAGTCATCATCAATCACGAACAGCCTATCCTGCTGTACGAAAAACAGGCTGAATCCGCCTGAGCCTCATCCCGTTGAGACCGGCCGTAGGGCCGGCCGGTCTCGCCGAACCAGCCGCAGAGCGGCGGTCACATTCAAGCCGGGTCTGCCTGGCCGGAGCGGCCGGTTCCGACCTAAAAGGATGCTACAATGTTGTTTAACCTGAATCGCTCCAAGTCTGATTCCAAATCGGGCGGGGGCAGGTTCCATTTGCCCCTTTTACCCCTGAGAGATATAGTCGTTTTTCCCCATATGGTCGTCCCCCTCTTCGTGGGCCGCGAAAAGTCCATCAACGCCCTCGAACACGCCATGAACCTGGAAAAGAGCATCTTCCTCTGCTCGCAGACGGACGCCAAGGTCGACGACCCGGCCGAAAAAGATATCAACATCATCGGCACTATCGGTTCGGTCCTCCAGCTTCTGCGGCTGCCCGACGGCACGGTCAAGGCCCTGGTCGAGGGTAAGAGGCGCGGGACCATTGCCAATTACCTTTCCAATCCGGATTTCTTTTACGTCGAAATAGAGGAGTTGCTGGAACCGGAAGACGACCGCCTCGAACTGGAAGCCCTGACCCGCAGCGTCAACGAGACTTTTGAAAAATACGCCAAGATAAACAAGAAGATACCTTCCGAAGTTCTGGGCACCGTCACCGCCATCGAAGACCCTTCCAAGCTGGCCGACACCATCGTCGCCCATCTGACTCTCAAGATAGAGGACAAGCAGGCCCTGCTGGAAACGGTCAGCACTTCCCAGCGCCTCGAACGCCTCTACGAACTGATGAGGGGCGAGATCGAGGTCCTGCAGATAGAACAGCGCATCAAGAACCGGGTCAAGAAGCAGATGGAAAAGACCCAGAAGGAATATTATCTCAACGAGCAGATGCGCGCCATCCAGAAGGAGATGGGGGATAAGGACGACTTCAAGAACGAAATTCAGGAGTTGGAGGATAAGCTCAAAAAGAAGCGCCTCTCCCGCGAAGGTTCGTCCAAGGTTCAGCACGAACTCCGCAAGCTCAAGATGATGTCGCCCATGTCGGCGGAAGCCACCGTGGTCCGCAATTATATAGACTGGATAATGGCTCTGCCCTGGTATGAGAAGACCAGGGACACCCTGGATATCTCCGAAGCCGAACGCATTCTGGATGAAGACCATTACGGGCTGGAAAAGCCCAAGGAGCGCATACTCGAATACCTGGCTGTGCAGAGCCTGGTCAAGAAAGTCAAGGGACCGATTCTCTGCCTGGTCGGTCCTCCCGGCGTGGGCAAAACCTCGCTGGCCCGCTCCGTGGCTCGGGCCATGGGCCGCAACTTCATACGCCTTTCCCTGGGCGGTGTGCGTGACGAAGCCGAAATTCGCGGCCACCGGCGGACTTACATCGGCGCTCTGCCCGGCAAGATCATCCAGTCCCTGCGCAAGGTCAAGTCCAACAACCCGGTCTTCTGCCTGGACGAAGTGGACAAGATGAGCACCGACTTCCGGGGCGACCCTTCGGCCGCTCTGCTTGAAGTATTGGACCCGGAGCAGAACCACGCATTCAACGACCATTACCTGGATCTGGATTACGATTTGTCCGAGGTCATGTTCATCACCACGGCCAATACGCTCTATTCCATACCCCTGCCTCTGCAGGACCGCATGGAAATAATCCGAATTCCCGGTTACACCGAAGATGAAAAGCTCAATATTGCCCAGCAGTTTCTGACCCGGAAGCAGATCCGCTTCAACGGGCTTACTCCGGAGCAGATCCAGTTCACCGATCTGGGCATTCTCCAGGTCATCCGCCGCTACACCCGCGAGGCCGGCGTCCGGAACCTGGAAAGGGAGATAGCTTCCATCTGCCGCAAGGCCGCCCGTGAAATAGTCAAGAAACCCGGTCGCGGCATTATTCGCATTACGGCCAAGAATGTGGCCAAGTATCTGGGCATTCCCAAGTTCCGCTACGGTGTGGCCGAAGAGAAGGACGAGGTCGGCCTGTGCACCGGTCTGGCCTGGACCGAAGTGGGCGGCGAGATACTCATGACCGAAGTCGTCATCATGCCGGGACGCGGGCAGTTGATCCTGACCGGCAAACTGGGCGACGTGATGCAGGAATCAGCCCAGGCGGCTCTGTCCTACGTCCGTTCCCGTTCCGCCCACCTCGGGCTGAACGAGCAGTTCTACCGCAAGGTGGACATCCATATTCACGTACCCGAGGGCGCCATTCCCAAGGACGGCCCTTCCGCAGGCATCACCCTGACGACGGCCATCGTCTCGGCCCTGCTCAAACGGCCGGTCCGCCGGGACATAGCCATGACCGGCGAAATCACCCTCCGCGGCCGGGTCCTGCCCATCGGCGGGCTCAAGGAAAAGATCATGGCCGCCCACCGGGGGAACATCAAGACGGTAATCATCCCCGGAGACAACGAAAAGGACATCAAGGAGATACCGGCCAGGGTGCTCAAGTCACTCAAGATCATCCCGGTGGAACACATGGATGAGGTCCTTCGGGAAGCTCTCGTCGTCCCGGAAGGCGAATCACTGTTTGTCGAGGAAACCCCGGTCGAAGACTTCGTTCCGGCGGAAAAAACGAATTCGTGCCCGGAGGTTATGGCTCACTAATTTTTGCTTGACATCGGGGGAATAACTATATACAGTCCCCCTTCGTGGGCGGGTAGCTCAGCTGGAAGAGCATCGGCCTTACAAGCCGGGGGTCACAGGTTCGAGCCCTGTTCCGCCTACCAGGCTTGAAAACAGAAAGATGCTCTGTTAGAATATAAGTCGAATTTCGGGGATGTAGTGAAGCGGTTTAACACGCCGGCCTGTCACGCCGGAGATCGCGGGTTCAAATCCCGTCGTCCCCGCCACTTTTTAAAGCCTTATTTCCCAATATAAAAGGGCGTTTGCGTCGGTTTCAACCACCGGAGCAAGCGCCCTTTTCTTGCCTGAAAAGCGTTACAAATTCGTTACAAACTTTTTTCAACAAAGAGAGGTGACACATGAAGAGAAAATACCTTTCCGTTGTTGTTTATTATTACTCTCTGTTATAATCTCCCCAGATGGGAACAATTTAAACAGGTTAACAGGCGGCAAAAAGGTGGTGTCGTCATGGATAGGGTACAGGAAACAAGGCAGTCTATCAGGCTGGCCCTAAAAGATTTAATGGGAAAACACGGGCTAACCCAGGTTCAGGTTGGGGATGTAGACCAAGCACAAATAAGCAGAATTATTAACAACAAGCCCTTGTTTGGCTCTATTGACACATTGTCGCGCATTGCTGACGCCTTTGATTTGACGGTCGATGAGTTTGTTGCTCACGGTAGGGCCATCCTCGAAAAAACCTCACCTCCACAACTGGACATCATTCCAGTTGCCGCCCATGTTCAGCCCGAACAGTTCGCACCAATGGCCGCTGAGTTTCTCCTTACCGGGGACAGGGAGGAAATATCAGAGGTCATACAGCCGTTGTTCCGGCGAAACCAACTCTGGGCAGAATTTTTAAAAAAACGATTCGGTTGGGCTGTAGGGATGCGCTCGGAAGCATCTCCGGCTATGGGTTAACCAGCATACAACGTTGTCCGGTCAATCTTGACCGCTTCCATATTCATGGAATATCATTTCCTTAAAGCGGAAATTCATCCTGTCCCGATTCTTCAACGCCTCAAGCCAGCGCCGCCTGCTCCCGGAAAGTCCTGACGCCCTGATTTTTTGTTTAAACTAATTAAATACTTGTCCCGATCCCGGTCGGAAGAAGGGGGAAATGTCATGGAATGCGCCCGGTCGATGGAGCAAGAACCAAGATTCTTACTGAGTCAGGCCGTTGTCCTGGCTTTGGCGGCCCTGCTGCTGGCCTCCTGCATCTCAGGGGGATTCGATTCGGTCCGCAAGGTCAACCAGTTGGAAAAAGGCATGCCTTACGACGAAGTGGTCAGGCTGCTCGGGCCGCCGGAAACCACCCAGAATGGCCCGGAAGGTCTGGTGGCCAAGTTCTGGCTGCACCAGGCCTGGAAGGGGAATGTGCCTTACGATCTGACCTTCAGGAACTCCGACAAGACCTTGCTGTACTGGAAGGAAGACGAAAAGGGGTATGCCCAGAGCCAGGCCCGCCTGGGAGCGGTGGCCAAGGCCCTGGACTCGGCCGACAAGAGCCAGAAAAGCGGCGGAGGAGGCCCCATGGTGCCCAACGACCCGCAGCTTATGCAGTATTTCGCCGGTCAGTATTACGGATATTCCGGAGGCGGGTACGGGTCCACGGGCGGCACGGAAAGACGGCTGACTTTGTGCGCCAACGGCACTTACCGCATGAATTCAGAATCGAGCTATTCCGGCACGGACGGCAGTTGGGGCGCGGCCAGCCAAGGCGGCAAAGACGGCCAGTGGACCATTCAGGGCAACCGCAATCAGGGGCGCATCTCCATGGGCGGCACGACTTATGATTACAGCACCTGCGGCAACGGGTGCCTGGTCATCAACGGGGTCAAGATGGGCTATGCCGGACAGGCAAACTGCAACTGAGGTTTCAAAATAAACAGAGGCCGTATCAAATATTAAAGTAACTCCAAAGAGATAGGATGTTCTCTGATAAATCCCCGCGAGAGCGGGGATTTATCAGCTTTATGTCTTCAGACCGGCCAGTCCTCAGCCTGGAGGTTTAATCGGCCTTCCAGACCATCTCCTGCACCGGAGTCTTCTTCCTTATCAGGCCCCGCGCCAGCATGAAATCCTGCAACGCTTCCCAGCGCGCCGCTTCCTGAGCCGGGCTGCCCCGGAAAAAAGGCACGGTGGCCGCGAAGGCCCGCCGGTTGAGTTCGTCGGCCAGATCGGGCAGCATTTTCAGGAACATGCCGAGGCTCTCTTTTGGCTTATCGGTGGTCATGGCAATGCCTTTGCTCAAGGCCCGCATGAACCGTTGCAGCATTTCCGGTCTGTTTTTGATGTTACCGTCCCCGGTGATGAGAACCAGTTCGTAGAAATCCGGCACGCCGTTTTCCTCCAGGGCGAAGATCCCGGCGGACTTGCCTTCCAACTCCACCTGCACGGCCTCGAAGTTGCGGAAAGCTCCCACGGCGGCGTCAATCTGGCCGCTCAGCAGAGGCGGGGTCAGGTTGAAACCCACCCGGTAGAGTTCGTAATCGGATTTTTTCAGCCCCGCGTTTTCGGCGGCCGCCTCGAAGAGCACCCGGTACAATGGCTCCACCGAATAGCCGATCTTTTTCCCTTTCAGATCGGCCATGGTTTTGATACCCGAATCCTTCAGATAGACGATGCTACTTAAGGGGTGCTGGACCAGAACGCCGATGGAGACCACCGGCAGGCCTTCATCCCGGGCCATGATGACGCTGGGCTGGTAGCTGACGGCCAGATCCACTTTGCCCGCCGCCGCCAGTTTGAGCGGGTCGTTGGGGTCGCCCGGAACCATGATTTCCACATCCAGCCCTTCGGCAGCGAAGAAGCCTTCGCACTGGGCCAGATAAATGGGGGCGTGATCCGGGTTTGGGTACCAGTCCAGCATGACGCTGATCTTGTCCGCCGCAACAGCGGGAGCGGCCCAGAGCGTCAGGGCCAGCAAAGTACAGAAAATCCATTTTGTCTTCAACATGATTTTACTCCTTTATTAATATCCGCCCGTTTTTTCCACGGGGTAAGTATTCTTTCCAGTGCACCCACCGCCCAGTACAGGCCCGTGCCCATGACGGACAGGCAGACGATGGCCGCGAAGAGCAGCTCGGTCCGCAACTGGGCGTTGGCCTGCATCATCAGGTAGCCCAGTCCTTCCCGTGCTCCGACCCATTCACCGATGACCGCCCCGATGACGCTGACGGCCGCCCCGACCCTCACCCCGGCCAGCACGTAGGGCAGGGCCTGGGGGACCCGGACCTTGAAGAATATCTGCCGCCGGTCGGCTTCCAGTATCTCCAGCAAGGCCACCAGATCGGGGTCGGCGGACTTCAAACCTTCCAAGGTGTTGACCACGATGGGAAAGAAAACGATGATCGCGGCCATGGCCGCCTTGGATCCCGGCCCGTAACCGAACCAGAGGACCAGCAGCGGGGCGGCCGCGAAGACCGGCACTGCCTGGGAGGCGACTACCAGCGGCATGACCGCTCTTTCCAGGGGTCTGGAGGAGAAAACCAGCACGCCGAGCCCCAACCCGCCGGCCAGGCCGATGGCCAGGCCCAGAGCTATTTCCCCCAGGGTCACCAGGCTGTGTCCGGCCAGCAGGCCGGCCTTGGCCCACAACTCCCGGCCTATGCCCGAGGGGGCGGGCAGGATGTAACGGGGAATACCGGCCAGGCGCACCGCCGCTTCCCAGAGCACCAGCAGAGCGGCCAGCAACAGCAGCGGGCAGAGCCATCCCCAGGACCGACCTCTGAACATCATTCTTCTCCTTCCAGCATGGTCAGGAGCCGTTCTTTCAGCGCCGCCATTTCCGGAGAAGTGGAGCGCCGCGGCCTGGGAAGTTCCGGCTTGATCACTCCCCGGACCCTGGCCGGGCATCCGGAGAGGACCCAGACCCGGTCGGCCAGCTTCAGGGCTTCTTCCACGTCATGGGTCACCAGCAGGAAGGCGCAGCCGAAGCGCTCGCGCATTTCCAGCAGCCAGTCCTGCATGCCCCGCCGGGTGATGGCGTCCAGGGCTCCGAAAGGCTCGTCCAGCAAGGCCAGATCCCTCCGGCAGAGCATGGTTCTGAGCAGGGCCGCCCGTTGCCGCATGCCGCCGGAGAGCTCGTCCGGGTAACGGTTTTCCGATCCCTCCAGTCCGAAGACCGGGAGCAACTCCCCGGCCCTGCGCCTGGCTTCAGTCCGGGGAACCCCCCTGATTTCCAGGCCGAGAACCGCATTGTCCAGCAAGGTCCGCCACGGCAGAAGGAGGTCCTTCTGCTGCATGTAGGAGACGCGGCCCCGGAGATGCTCCATCGGAGCGCCTTCCCAGGAAAGACGCCCTGCATCCGCCGGTAGCGACCCGGCCAGCACATTGAAGAATGTGCTTTTGCCGCAGCCGCTCGGGCCGATAACGGCGGCAAACTCGCCCCGGTCGATCTCCAGGTCCAGGCCGCCCAGCACCGGGTAAGAATCGCCACCCGAGGTCAGCGAAGCCTGCAAGCCTTCAACCTTCAACAGAGGCGGGGCAGGGGAGGGGAGCATCTATAGCCCCAGTCTTCGCCCGATGGCCATGGCCTTGTCCACGACTTCGCCCGGAGTCCGTCCCAGGAGGCGCACTATAGGCTCCTTGCCCGGCCCGCCTTCGTCGTAGACCAAGTCCGGGGTGCCCTTGAAGCCGCGCAGTGCCTGGCGCGTGCCCCATTCCAGACTCGAACCTTCCCGCTCCTTGACCTCTTTCGGCTCGTCAGCCCGGCTGAAGACCGCCATATTGAAGCCCAGTTCGCGGCAGGCCCGCATGATTTCACCGTCGTGACGGATGGCCATGGCCGAGCGGAGAGACGGGTCGAAATCCATGGCCGCCAGGATGACCTTGGCCACGTGCCGGGAGCCTCCAAAGGCCGCTTCAGACCAGCAGAGCAGACGGCGTCCACGGTTGGTCACCCGGCCGGGGATAGCCGCAATCTCGTCCGGAGTGGAAGCCGCAGGCAAGGCATAGCCGAAGTTGGTCCTTATCTCGGGCACCAGCCGCCCCAGCGGCTCGCTGAGGAAGCGTTCCAGTGCCTCGCCCAGCTCCAACAAGACAGCTTCCCGCTCCAGATGATTGGCTACATGGGCGTAAGCGTTGGTCGGCCCGTTTCCTGAACCCATAGGCGTGGCGAAACGGATGGCTCGGGAGATGAAAGCCTTGGCCTCCGCCACTGCTTCGACCACGGTTTTTCCTTGAGCCAGAAAAGCGGCCAGAGCCGCCGAGTAAGTGCAGCCGGTGCCGTGGGTGTTCCTGGTCTCGATTTTCGGGCAGGAGAAGACTCTGAATTCACGGCCGTCGTAAAGCAGGTCGGCCGCTTCATCATTCAGGTGGCCGCCTTTTATCAGCACGTTTTTCGGGCCGAGAGCGAAAATTCGCCGGGCCGCCTCTTTCATGCCGGCCATGTCACTGACGGAAAACCCGGCCAGCATCGAGGCTTCGGGCAGATTGGGGGTGACCAGAAAGGCCAGGGGAATGAGTTCAGCCTTGATGGTCTCCACAGCGTCCCGGGCCAGCAGGCTGTCGCCGCTGGTCGCTGCCATGACCGGGTCCACCACCAGCGGGCCGGTCTGGTGACGCCGCAACCCGTCCGCCACTTCGCCGACCAGGGCCGCCGAAGCAAGCATGCCGGTCTTGACCGCGTCCGCACCTATGTCGGTCAGCACCGCGTCCATCTGCTGCCGGACAAAATCGACCGGGACTTCGTGAATGCCCTGCACACCCAAGGTGTTCTGGGCAGTCAGGGCGGTCAGGACGCTGGTTCCGAAAGCGCCCAGAACGGTAATAGTCTTCAGATCGGCCTGAATGCCCGCGCCGCCTCCGGAATCGGAACCGGCTATGGTCAATACACGTTTCATCTATTCGTCTCCTTTGTGGCCGGCCGCCCGAGGCAGCCGGATTATCTGGTCAAAAAGGGCCATAAGTTTTTCCATTTCGCTCCGTTCCCGCTGTGAAAGAGCGCCGCCGCCCAGGCATGCGCCCAGGTAGCCGTTGGCCACGACGGTTCCGCTTTTTTCCAGGCGGCCGAAAAGGCCTTCGGCAGTACCCGCCTGGAGATATAGGCTCACATCGTTGATGAAGAGGACCTGCCACCGGCCAGGGTCTTGAGAGTCCAGCAGGGCCTCCACGGCGGCCAGGTTGTCTTCGGCCAGGGAGAAGGCCTCCTTTTCGTTCCTGGCCGTCAGCCGGGGTGGGACCAGCCTGGGCCTCAGATACAGGACGCCGTGTCCTGGGGGGACAAGCAGACAGCCGCCGACACCGTCCAGCCCCCGCCGTCCCGGAATATCGGGGGGTATTTCGGGGGCCAGGTCCAGCACCGCGGCCGGCTCACGGGAGCCGGTCAGCAGAAAAGACTTCAGCAGACGGGCGGTCAGCGTGGTCTTGCCGCTGTTGACTTCACCGGCGATGATGGTCTTCCGTCCCCGGAACTTCTCCCAGCCGGGTGATGCGTTCAGCACACCAGCACCAGTCCGATCAGGCTGGCGCAAGGCACGGCTTCCGCGCGGGATTCGTGTCCTATGGGGACCATCTCCCAGCCGACCCTGGCGGCAATGGAAAAGACGTCGAAACCGCAGGCTTCCATGGCCGGGCGGGCCTGGAGAGGATGACGGCATTCTCCGCCTTCCAGCACGGCGCAGGTCGTCCGGGGAACGCATAATGAACATTCACCAGCCGCGAAACCCTGGGCCAGGGGGAACCCCAGACGAAAGGCCCTCCCTTCCAGCCTGGCCACGATCTCCTTGTGTTTCAGTTCGGTCGGCACGTGCCGGGTCCGCCACTCGCCGCCCACGAAATCCTCAACCGCCGCCTTGAGCTGCAGCAGGATGCCGTAACGGAACTCGGAGACTATTCGCCGGGTTTCCTCGGGCACCAGCGGGTTGTGGGGAGGACACATGATGCTGGAACCGTAGAACTTGCAGGCCGGGATGAAACACTTGGACCGGGCGCTGTTTCTGATCACCAGTTCGGAAGCCGGGATTATCGCGGCCCGGTCGGCGCCAAGCTCCAGGGCTTCCCGCCGCAGAATTTCCAGTTTTTCCCTTTCTTCCATTTTCGGTTCTCCTTCTTCAGACCCAGAGGCCCAGCTTGGCCAGTACGAAGCGCAGAGCCAGGAAAGTAGTCACCGTGAGGGCCAGTCCGCCCAGAATGTTCAGGGTCCAGCCGTTGCGGTCCGGTCCGGCCCAGTCCCGCTTGTTGAGCAGAATCATCAGCAAGAGGATAATGAGGGGCGTGCCGCAGAGTCCCAGGGCCAGCATGACCACCAGCAGGGTCAGGAAACTGCCGGGCCAGAGGGGACCGGCCAGGCTGAGCAGGCATCCGGCCAGGACCACGGCCCGGAAACGACGGTCTTTGACGCTGGTCTCCCAGCCCATCTTGTCGGCCAGGAAATAGCCTCCGGCCAGGTAGGTCGGGGCGATGGTCGAGATGACCGCTCCCCAGAGTCCGGTCAGGAAGACCCCGTTGGCGTACGGCCCTAGCACCGGTTCCAGGGTCCGGGCCAGATCCAGGGCGCTGCGCACCTGCAAGCCCTGGGGGTGCAAGACCGCCCCTGCGGCGAGAAAAACCGCCGTGCTGTACAGGCCGAAGGCCACGAACATGGAGAGAAAGGTGTCGGTCCTGGCCAGACCCAGACGGCTCCTGCTCCAGCCTCGTGCATTGACGTTGTATGTATGCATGGCGATGATGGTGATGTGGACGGCTCCGCCCATGATCCCGGCCATCATGACCGCGCCCTCGGCTCCGCCCGGCAGGGCCGGAACCAGTCCCCGGCAGACTTCAAGCAGGTCTGGCCGGGCCGCCGCCGCCGTCACCAGGAAACAGAGAGTCACCCCGGCTACCAGCACTTTGCAGGCCAGTTCCAGGGCCTTGTAGCCGCCGTAGCCGACCAGGAGGAATATTCCGGCCGCGTAAGGGATAGACCACCAGGGAGAGACGAGGCCGGTAATGAGGCCGGTGGTCTCGGCCAGGGCCTTCATGAGCACCGCCGCCGCCAGCCAGGTGGCCAGCAGGGCGTCGATAGTCAGGACCCAGGCCAGGCCTTTGCCCCAGGTTTGTTCCGTCAGGCCGATGATGCCCCGGCCGCCGATGATGCCGGTCTTGGCGGCCATATACTGGACGACAAAGGCCAGCAGGGCGCTCAGAACCACCACCCAGAGCACCCGGTAGCCGAACAATCCACCGGCCATGGCCACGCTGGCCATGGTCGCCGGGCCCATGGCCACCGCGCTGATAATCCAGGCCGGTCCCATTTCACCAATAAATTCCGTCCACGGCGCACGCGCCGCTTCGCTGCTTCCGTTCATCTTCCGACTCCTGTTTTCATCCGTGCGGCTCAGAGGCCGCCGGGCATAAAAAAAGCCGTTTTCCCAAAGGGAAAACGGCCGCCGGATGAAGCGGCGCCCAGGCGGAATTATTCCCGCCGGTTCTGTCCGTTCATCCATTGCCGCTTCCCTCCGCTGGTATTATCCAGATCAGGTTCCAAGGGTCGCCGGCCCTGTAAACAAGGCCGGGTCTCAGTCAAAAACCTCCCCTAGCGACTATGTTTCAATCTTTTCAGGTCACGAGCGCCTTCCCTTCATTGAGGCTGGTTCTTGGTCCCGTCCGAAAACAAAACCGCCGTTTCCCGCAAGGAGCGGAAAACGGCGGTATGAAAAATATACTCAGGCCGGTATGGATGACCCCGGCCCGATAGTCTTGTTTTTCACCGCCGCTTCCCTACGCTGGCATTACCCAGGTCAGGTCCTAAGGGTCCCCGGCCATGACACCGGTTCTCAGTAATCCTCCCCTAGCGACTGAGCCACCATATCACCGGGGGAATTGCTTGGCAACCCTGTTGGGTATAGGTGTGGTGAGGTTTTTCGCAGCTTGACAGTCCCGGTTGCTTGCCGGGATGTTTATTTATTTGAAAAGTTATCCACAGGTTGTGGATAAAATGTGAAATTGTTAACAAGTAATGATAACGACATAGCGAGAGTGTGCATTTTTTCTTAAAATCCCTCTTGCCTGAACGGAGGAAAAGCTCTAATATGGAATCAATCTTCAATATCGGAATAAGTGTTCCAAAAAGCCGGGCGCATGTCTATCAAGGAGCCGGAACCATGCTTGCCGCCAAGATCTCGCGACGCCAGAAGGAAATCCTGCGCCACAAGGACGAAGTGCTCAACGTCGCCGCCGACCTCTTCTACGGCCAGGGCTTCGCCAAGACCACCGTCCAGGAAATTGCTCAGGCCGCCCAGTTCGGCATCGGCACTATCTACCGCCTCTTTCCCGGCGGCAAGGATGCTTTGTACCGGGCACTGCAGGAACGGGTCGTAGCCTTCTTCGAGGAAACGGTTGAGACAGAACTGGCAGCTGCGACCACGGAATCCGAGATTGTCAGAAGGTACATCCGCGCCGGAGCCACGGTCTATGCCCGCTACCCCAGGGAAATGACTATGTACGTCCGAGACTCGGTGGGACTTTCCACTCACCTGGGCCGGGGACTCGATTCTGATCTGGCCTCAAGGTATATGGCCTGCGCCGAACCGGCCGCCAAGGCGCTGGACAGGGGTGCCCGGATGGGCCTTTTCCGCGAGGTCGATCCAGAACTGGCCATTATCTGCCTGCGCGCCGTCATGAACGCCTGCCTCATCACCTGGCTGGATGATCCCCGGCAGGAAGCGCTGGATGAGCATATCGACTTTATGGAGCAACTATTCTTTCACGGCGTTACTCGGCGCGAATAGACCGAAACTGCACCCTCGACAGAAGAAATAAGCCCGCCTGGAAAGCGGGCATTGAATCTGGAAATACGGAGGAAGATCGGAAAAGTGGCTTACGAAAAGGAATACCAGCAGAAACTGGTCACCGCCCGGGAAGCGGTCCAGGTCATCAAGTCCGGCGATCTTGTCGATTACGGTTTTTTCAACGCCAAGCCCGTGGCCTGTGATCAGGCCTTGGCCGCCAGGGCCGGGGAACTGGAAAACGTCATGGTTTACGGCGCGGTGACTCTGCCGCCCATGCCCGCCGTGGCCACCGTCCCCCAGAGCTTCACCTACCATGACTTCCAGTACTCCAAACTCACCCGCATGATGGCCCAGCACAACCCCAATGTCTTCTATGTGCCCATACTCTATCATCACGCTCCGGGCATGCTGCGGGACGGACAGGGGCCCGACCGGGACGTGGGCATCTACCGCCTCTGTTCCATGGACGACCACGGCTGGTTCAACCTCGGGCCCCAGAATTCCGAGATTCAGTCTAAGATGCAGCGCAACAAGAAGGTCATTGTCGAGGTCAACAAAAACCTGCCGGTCTGCCCCGGGGGGGCGGAAGAAGCCGTGCATATCTCCAAGGTGGACTACATAGTCGAAGCGCCGGAGAACCAGAAGCCCTTCGCCGCTCCGGAACTGCCTCCTTCGGAAGAAGACAAGGCCATTGCCAGACAGGTCATGAAACATATAACTGACGGAGCGGTCATTCAGCTTGGCATAGGAGGAATGCCTAACGCCGTGGGCAAGATGATCGCCGATTCCGACCTCAAGGACCTTGGCGGACACACCGAGATGTTCGTCGATGCTTACGTGGATATGATTGAAGCCGGGCGCATGAACGGGGCCCGCAAGATCTTCGACCGACACCGGGTCGCCTTCACTTTCGCCATTGGCTCACAGCGCATGTACGATTTCATGCACAACAACCCCGCCGTAGCTTCCTACCCCGTTGATTACACCAATGACCCCCGCGTCATCGCCCGGCACGACAACTTCATATCCATCAACAACGCCGTCCAGGTCGATCTGTATTCCCAGGTCAACGCCGAAAGCAGCGGGTACAAGCAGATTTCGGGCAACGGCGGCATGTGGGACTTTGTCTTGGGAGCACAGTGGTCCAGGGGCGGCAAGAGCTTCATCTGCCTGACTTCGACCCGGACCGATCAGAATGGTAATCTGCGCTCACGCATCGTTCCCACTTTCAAGCCGGGCTCCATCACTACCATTCCCCGGCAAATGGTCGACTATCTGGTCACCGAACAGGGTATAGCGCGCATGCACGGCCTGCCCACCTGGCAACGGGCCGAAGCCGTTATCGGACTGGCTCACCCGGATTTCCGCGAGGATCTAATCAAGAGCGCCGGAGCCCAGGGCATCTGGCGGCAAAGCAATAAAAAGAACTGAACTCGGGGGGAGCGGCCTGAGGCCGCTCCCCCGATACGCCATCCTTGACACCCTCAACTCCCGCAAAGTATTCTCAATGATATAAACGGCAAGCCGTAATGTCAGGTCCGGCGGTACGAATCGTTGCGGCCGCCTATCCGGCATGTTCAACTATGCGGGGGGACGCATGAATTCTGAAAAAAACAAGTGGCGGCCAGTCCGGCGGGTGCCTGTAGCCCCGCTGAACGGTGACGGCGGACCGGACAGCAAGGCCTGGCTGGCCTTGGAGACGCCGCTGGAACTGGTTCTCAACGGCCGCCCGCACACCCTGCTTATGAGCACCCCCGGAGCCGAAAAAGAACTGATTATCGGTCTGCTCAGGACCGAGGGCCTCATAGTATCCGCCGATCAGGCCGCAGACCTGACCTTGCTCGACGGACCGGGGCTTTTCGGACTGCCCGGACAGCGCGCCTTGGTCAACCTTCCCGGCCTCGACCCGGAGCAAGCCCGTTCGGAGCGCCTGACCCTCTCCTTTTCCACCGGCGGACTCAGTGCCAAGGAGGTCCTCGACCGGCGGCTCAATGGGTTGGCCCCGGTCGAATCCGCCGCATCCTTCGACAGCCGCGTGCTGACCGGACTGCTCAGCGACCTGCTGCGGCACCAGCCCTTGTACGAGCAGACCAGGGGAGTCCATGCCGTGGCCCTGTATGACCAGGGAGGGAATTTACTTATCTGTTACGAGGATGTGGGCCGCCACAACGCCCTGGACAAGGTGATAGGAAGGTCTCTCCTGGAAGGCTGGAGTCTGGACGACAAACTGGTTCTGCTCAGCGGCCGGGCCAGCCTGGAGATGGTCATCAAGACCGTCCGGGTCGGGCTGCCTCTCTGTCTCTGTTTTTCCAACCCGACCGTTCTGGCCGTCGAGGCCGCCAGGGCTTTCAACCTGACCCTGGTCGGACGCCTTGGCGACCACAAGTCACTGACCTGCTACACTCATGCCGGGCGCATTCCGGGGCTGGATGTTCAGCCCTGATCCACCTTAACGTCCCGGCTGAACAGATAGACCACCGTGGCTGCGGCCACGGACCAGAAACAGACCCAGAAGGCGGCTGTATAATCCGAGCCTGCGCCCAGCGCCGCGCCGTCTCCGCCGCCAATGATGCTGCCCAGGCCATGCACGAAGACTCCGGCTCCGCCCATGACGAAAAAGTTCACTCCGGCCATGGCCGTTCCAGACATCTCCTGGGGCATAAGTTCCTTTATATGCGCGTAGAGTATCTGTCCGAAGGCCGCAAAAAAGGCGAAGAGGAATAACAGCAGCCCAAGCAGGAAAAGATGCACGGGACCGGGCCACACGGCCAACAGGGCCAGGCCCGCCGCTATCAGCACCAGGCTCAAGAGCACCGTGGCCTTTCTGGATTTGAAAACCCGGTCCGAGAGCATGCCTCCGAAAGGCGCGCCCAGGATGAAGCCCACGGTCAGCATGAGCATCAGGTTCCCGGCCGTCAACTTGGGCAGTCCCAGATAGAGTATGAGAAACGGTCCGGCCCACAGGGATTGGAAGGCCGCATAAACGCCGTAGCGCACACCGGCCGCCGCCGATATGGCCCAGAAACTACGGTCCACCAGCAGCCTCCGGAAAGATTCCCGCATAGACGGCCCGGCTTTGACCATGCGTATCTCCGCCTTGGGGTGCTCGTCTTCCGGAGCCTGTCCGGGCACCAGCATGACCATGGAGACTGTCACCGCCGCGTTCAGGACGGCCACCACCACAAAGGCCCAGCGCCAGCCCACCATATTGACCAGCAGCACAAAGGGACTCGTGGCCGCCAGGCTGCCTATGGCGCCCAAAGAGGCGAGGACGCCCGAGACGGTGGCGAATTCGCGGGGTTTGAACCATTGGGTGAAAAGTTTCAGCCCGCCCATCAGGTTGGCGGACATGCCCAGCCCCAGGAGTGCCCGCCCGGCCAGCCCTCCAGCCAGGCTGCTCGACCAGGCGAAGACCAGAGCCCCGGCCACTCCGATCAGGTTCAGGCCGACCATGGTCCGTTTGGCTCCGAAGTGGTCGAGGAGATACCCCAGAGGAAACTGCACGAAGGCGAAGATGTAAAAGAACAGGGCTCCCAACAGGCCGAGGTCATGGGCGGTCAGGCCCAGGTCATGGCAGAGTTCCGGGGCGATCACCGCGTTGGAGGCCCGGTAAAACTGGGACAGAATAAAAAAACTGGCGCAGATGGCGAAAACCATCCACCGGCTGTTGCGCATGAACTTACACCTGTCTCTACATCTTCGGCCTGCCCCTCTCAGGGCCGCCTTATCAATTCTCTGACACTGAGGCAATTTACCTCAGCCTGATTAATAATAAAACAGGGGCTCCGAAAAAAACTCGAAGCCCCCGGTTGACTGCTCTGGAACAACTATTCCTTGTCCGAAACCCCGGCTTCGGAGAAGGTGGCCATTTCGTTGAGGATCGCCGCCGCCGACTGGACCAGGAACATGGCCATGGCCGCCCCGGTGCCTTCCCCCAGGCGCAGGTCGAGATTGAGCAGCGGCCTCAGCCCCATGTGCTCCCAAATGCGCCGGTGTCCGATCTCCACGGACTGATGGGCTGCGATGAGATAATCCCCGACCGCCGGAGCCAGGGCATAGGCCGCCAGGGCTCCCGCGCCGGAGATGAAACCGTCCACCACCACCGGTATCCTATGGCGGGCTCCAGCCAGACATAGTCCGGCTATGCCGCCGATCTCAAAGCCGCCGACCTTGGCCAGCACGTCCAGGGCGTCCTTGGGATCAGGGTTGTTGACCGCGATGGATTTTTCTATCCAGGCGACCTTGGCGGCCAGTCCGGCGTCGTCCAGGCCGGCGCCCCGGCCGGTGACTTCAGCCACAGGGCTGCCGGTCAGCAAAGCTGCTATGGCGCTGCTCGGAGTTGTATTGCCTATGCCCATGTCGCCGGTGCCCAGCATGTCGATTCCGCCGGAGGCCAATTCCTTTTCCACCAGGTCGACTCCGGCCAGAATGCTCCGCAGGGCTTCCTCGCGGGTCATGGCCGGTCCTTCGGCCATGTTCCGGGTGCCCCGGCCGATCTTCAGGTCAATCGGAGCGGCCGGAGGTTCAAAATCATAATTGACGCCCAGGTCGGCCACGACCACCCTGGCTCCGACCTGCCGGGAAAGGACATTGATACCGGCCCCGCCGTGCAGGAAATTCAAAACCATCTGCGGAGTAACTTCGGCCGGATAAGGGCTCACTCCGGTGGCCGCGATTCCATGATCCGCGGCCAGGGTGAAGATAACCTTGTTTTTCGAGCGGGGACGGTCCGTGCCCTGGATGCCGGCCAGTTTGACCGAAAGCGACTCCAGCACGCCGAGGGAACCGCGAGGCTTGGTCAGGTCGTCCTGACGCTTCGCCGCCGCCGTCATGGCCGCCTGGTCCAGCGGCGGAATCTCGCCGATGAGTTTCCTTAATCTGTTTTCCATCTCTGCCTCCTCAAAAGTCTTTGGTCCGCCCATGGCGGCCGTGATTTCCGGCGAGGCGCGATAAAAAAACCCACGGGGAACAATTGTCCCCATGGGGTGCCTTTACCATCAGCCAACCCGCTTCCTCGCGCTCACTCCAGCAGGTCTTCTGGCTTTCGGATCAACCGGTTGAACGGAACCTTCCCGGCAGATTAAAACCTGCCAGTGGCCGGAGGCTTTCCTCCGATCCGCTCACCGTCCCCGATTACAGCGGCGGGACCGCCACGGATTTTCACCGTGTTCCGGGATGCTGGAACGTCAAAGGGATTATTAGCCTCCCCGGAGGGCTCTGTCAAGCCCTGGGGGCGGCTATGAAAAAAGCTAAAGAACCCAGCCGATAAGTCCCTTGAGGTAAGATGACTCCGGGAACGACATACGCACGGGATGGTCCTGTCCCTGGCTCAGGTGTTCCAGTATCTGAACTTCCCGGCCGGAATCCAGGGTCGCCCCGAAGACGATTTTCTGGAAAAGGTCGGCTTCCACCCCCTGCGAACAGGAGAAAGTCGCCAGCACTCCGCCGGGCCGCAGCAGTTTCATGGCCAGCAGGTTGATGTCCTTGTAAGCCCTTGAGGCCGCCGATACCTGAGCCCTGGTCGGCGCGAATTTGGGCGGGTCCAGCACGATGAGATCAAAAGAGGCGCCCCTGTTCCGCATATCCCTGAGCACATGGAAGACATCGCCCTGGATGGCTTCGCCGGGAATCCCGCCCAGGCCGTTCAGTTCTAAGTTGCGGCCGGCTATTTCCACCGCCGCCGCCGAAGAATCGATCCTGGTTACGGAAGAGGCCCCGGCTCCGGCTGCGTATACCGAAAAACCGCCGGTATAGCAGAAACAGTCCAACACGTCGCGGCCGGCCGCGTAAGAGGCCACGCGGGCCCTGTTGACTCTCTGATCCAGAAAAAAGCCCGTTTTCTGTCCTCCGGCCAGATCCGCCAGAAAACGGTAACCGCCTTCGGTGAACTCCACCGCCGCCGGAGGAGTTTCTCCGGCCAGGGTGCCGGTCGCCGACTCCAGCCCTTCCAGGCGGCGTGATTCGGCGTCGCTCCGTTCGTAAACGCCGCGAGCTCCGGTCAGCTCCATCAGTATGGACGCCGCTTCGGCCTTCCAGATTTCGGCCCCGGAAGTCATGGCCTGCAGAACCACCCAGCCGGCGAACCAGTCGGCCACCAGCCCGGGCAGATAATCGGCTTCGGAAAAGACCAGCCGGCAAGCCCCGCCGGGCTTGAACAGACCCATGCTCCGCCTCAGTTCCAGGGCCGCCGCAAGCCGTTCCCGCAGCCATGTCCCGTCAACCTCGGCATCTTCCCGCCAGTCCAGAAGACGCACCCTGATACGCGAATTCGGGTTGTAGTGCCCCCAGGCCAGAAAAGAACCTTCCGCGTCCAGCACCCGCAACAGGTCGCCGGTCCCCGGCCCTCCTTCAAGGCGGTCAACCGCCCCGGAAAAAACCCAGGGATGAAAACGCCTCACCGCCTTGTCGGCCTTCTTCTTCAACCACATCTGCTTCATTTTATTGCTCCTTGCCGGTTATCGCCAGCCCGGCATTGGTACACTTTGACTGGAAAAAAAGCAAGTCCCGCCTATCCGAGCGGCCCTGAAATCTGTTATTCTTGGCCCCATGAAGAGACCCGCTGACAGCATTATAACCCTGTTGCTTGTTCTGGCCCTGGCCGTTTTGATTCCGGCGGGAATATCCGGAGCGGAACCCTTTGCGCCTGATACTGAAAAATCTCTGGACTTCGCCCGGAAACTAATGGCCGACGGGGATGCCCCCAGAGCCCGTGGCGAACTCAAACGCTTTCTCTTCTTTCATCCGGACGATCCGTCCGCCGGGGAAGCCCGCCGTCTGCTTCAGACCCTGCCGCCCGAGAAGGGCTCTGAAGATTCACTGTCCGACCGGGCCTCCGGACCGGCCTCCGCCCTGGTCCGGCTCTACCAGAACCGGCTGCGCACTTTCCGCGGCGACGGCATCTGTCCTTCTTACCCCAATTGCTCCGACTACTGTCTCCAGGCCATCGCCAAGCACGGGGCCTGGCTGGGGACCTTCATGCAGGTAGACCGATTTTTTCGGGAATTCACCACCGCTGGCAGTCCGCCCTATGTCTGGCGGGGCGGGAATAAACTCCATTACGACCCGGTGGAAATGAACGACTACTGGCTGACGGAAGGGAAGGGAAACCGCTGATGTCCGCTCTGCCGAGGATAGCCTTTCTGATATGCGTTTTAATACAGATGACCGCCGTCCCGGCCTTGTCCGCCGAACCTGACCCCTACCTGGATTTCGCCCGCCACCTTTTCGAACAGGGCGATTATTACCGGGCCGTGACCGAGGCGGAACGTTTTCTCTTCCTCAAACCCGAAGACCCCCGCCGCCACGAGGCCGAGTTGCTTACCGCCCGAAGCCGCTTGGCCCTGGGTGAATTCGACCGCGCCCGAGCCGCCTTTGCCCCGGTCGTCGTCCAGCGGGAAGATCCGTCCCTGGCCGCCGAAGCCATTCTCGACCTGGGACGTTGCCTGGAAAAGATCGATCCCTCCGGCGACGCCCTGATTTATTACCGGGGACTTGAAGACGAGCCGTCCCTGCCCGAAGAATACGTAAGCCATATCCGCAACGTGGCCCGCTTCCGTCTCGGTTGGCTGTTGCTTGAGGCGGGGCGCTGGGAAGAGGCTTCTCAAACCTTCGATTCAGTGGATCAGAACCACCAGCTTAGGCCTTCCGCCGGGGCTCTGGCCGGTCTGGCTCCGGAAGGGGCGAAACTTCCCTACCGTTCGCCGGCCGCCGCCGGTATTATGTCCGCCGTCCTGCCCGGAGCCGGTCAGCTCTACGACGGCCGGCCGGTGGACGCCGGACTGGCCTTCGGCTTCAACGCCGCCTTTCTCTGGGGAACCATGGAAGCCTACAACAACGAAAGCTGGGTGGTTTTCGCCCTGCTCGGCCTGATGGAAGCCTCCTGGTACGGCGGCAACATCTACAACGCGGTCAACGGAGCCCACATCCACAACCGGGAAGTCCGGGAGGAATTTCTGCGGGATCTGCGGCGCAAACAGGCCTGGCAAGTCGGTTATTCCCCGGCCGAAAAGGCAATTTTCCTTTCCTGGCAGACCAGGTACTGAAAACCGCTTAAAAAATGTAGGTTACTCCGGCTTCGAATGAACGGTCCGGGTTGGGCAGATACCAATAGTGATGCTCAGTCTCGTTGGTCAGGTTGCGGACCGCAGCCCGGCCTGACCAGCCCCCGCCGAAATCGAATTTAAGCAGGTAATCGAGGATCATCCGCCGGTCCCGGGTCAGCTCGTCGCTGGAATTGTAATCCGTCCAGCGGCCTTGCAGTGTCTGCCCCAGGCGGCCGGCCCGGTGCTCGATGCCCAAGTCGTAGATCCTGACCGGAATATCCGGGACTTCTCCGCCGGTCCGCAGGTTCTCCACTTCCACCCAGGTCCCGGCCAGGCGAAGGCGCAATCCCAGCCCCAAATCCGCCGAGATGTTCGCTTCCACGCCGGAGCGCCGGACCTCTTCCAGGTTGGTCAAACGCCCCGGAACAGGATCATAGACGATCATATCTTCCATATCTGCCCTGAAGAAATTCATTTCCAGGCGCAAACCGCCCAGGTTCGCTTCCGCCCCCAACTGCCAGGTCGTCGCCCGCTCCGGCCCCAGATCAGGGTTGCCCACCGTGGGGTCGAAAAGCCAGCCGTAAGGCGGCGCGGAAAAGCCTCTGGACCACTGAAAACGAATCAGGCCGGGCCAGCCGGGCCGCCGCCAGACCAATCCGGCCGACGGGCTGAACTGAGAACCGAAATCCATGTTGTCGTCGAAACGGCAGCCCAGGTTCACGCTCAGTGGGCCGTGATGCCAGGCGCCCGTGGCCCAGACATCCTGGTTGCGGGAGGCAATTTCCCGCCCCAGGACACTGTAGTCGTAGTCTCCAAAATCCGTGTCCAGCCCCAGGCCGAACTCGTGGCCGTCGCCGGACTCGCTCAAAGCCCGGTAGGCTCCCTTGGCTGAAATGCCCCAGGTGGTTTCCAGATAATCGAAGCTGTTGACCGTGGAACCGTCGTCAAAATTCAGGTCCACCTTGCCCTGCTGTCCCTGCCTGCGTAAGTTCAGGTCGAAGTCCAGCCGGGAACCGGCCCGCCAGGCCAGGTTCAGGCTCTGATAGTTGCGGTCCAGATTCGCCCTGTCCCAGCGTCCCGGCTGGTACAGGGCGGGAGCATCTTTGTCGGAACGGTCGAAACTGGCCGCCAGGCTCAACCGGCCGCGTTCACCCAAGGCATGCGTAGCCTTGCCGTAGACAGAATCCTGGTCGTAGCTGCGGTGATCGGTGAAGCCGTCCGAGTGGGCCCGGCGGAGTGAAAACAGATATCCTGTCCGGCCGGGCGATGTACCGTTAAGGTCGCCGGAGAGAGACCAGGTCCCGTTTTCTCCAACCAGCAAATCAGCCTGCCCCCCAAGGCCGGCCTCGGCCGGTTCCCTGGTGATGATGTTGATGATCCCCCCCAGGCCGCTGCCCCAGACCGATGAAGCCGTGCCCTTGTAGACCTCGATACGCTCCACATTGTTCAGCGGAATCTTGGACAGGTCCGTCATGGGGTTGGAGAGCAGATTCAAGGGCACGCCGTCTATGTAGACCGAGACATGGCGGGTTTCCGAACCGTATATGCTGGCAGTGGCCTGGGAGCCGAAACCGCCCGAGCGCTCCACTGACACGCCTGGCATGCAGCCCAAGGCTTCGGCCACGTCCCGGGCCGGCAGTTTCTCTATTTCCTCACGGCTCAGGACCGCTATGTTGGCCGAGGTCGTCTCCGCCGGGCGAGGCGAGCGCGACGCGGTGACCACTATCGGCTCCAGGACGTATTCCTCGGCCCGGATTCCAGCATTCCCGGACAGCACTGCGGCCAGTAAAATTAATAAAAACAACAAATTGTACTTCATTTGCCTGTTAACCTTCAACGAGATACCTGAGATTGCCCATACCACGCCCCGGCTTTTTCGGCAATACTTTATTATAGCGCCGGAGCCGGAAAAAGGCAGGTCCGGGTTCAGTTGCTCATGCCCCGAGTTTGCTCTTGACCTGTCCGTTCGAGCCCCTTATGTTAGTAAACGTGGAAGGGGAGATTTAGCAGTGACAGAATACGTCATCCATCCACTGGTCGTGGGTATGAATGAGACGGACCAGGGTATAATGACCTATCAGCGCGGCTACGGCACGCGCATTCATTTGCCCATTTACGTCTTTTACCTTTCCGGCGGAGACAGTCATATCCTGGTCGATACCGGCCTGGATGACTTTGTCGTTCCGGCGGGGGTGGGCGAGAAATACGGTTTCAGAATCCTCGATTTTGAAGCCGCGCTGGACCAGTTCGGCCTTGTACCGGAAGACATAGACCTGGTGATTCAGACACATCTGCACAACGACCATTGTGAAAACACTCATAAATGTGTCAACGCCCGTGTCGTCGCCCAGAAAGCCGAATATGAGTTCGCCCTCAATCCTCATCCCATCGACCATCGCTATTTCCCTGACCTCATCGAAGAATTGAACCTGGACCTGATCGAAGGCGACCGGGAAATTGCTCCCGGACTCCGGGTGGTCCTGACTCCGGGACACTCGCCCGGCGGGCAGTCCGTCATCATTGACACCGCCGCAGGGAAGGCCGTCATTACCGGGTTCTGCTGTAACGAAAAGAATTTTCCGGACTCTGGTCCGGTAGTCGCCCCGGGCGTCCATACCGACGCTATCCAGGCCTGGGACAGCGCACGGCGCATGAAAGAAACCGCCGATCTGCTGCTGCCTCTCCATGGCCTCACGGTCGGGGCGAAATCAAAAATCCCCTTTTAGGAAGTCCATATGAGCACTGAGAATTTTGACAAGATACTAGCGTCTTGGCCTGCCGAACAGAAAGATTTGAGCGAGGCCTTCATGGATCTGACCCTGGAAGCCCGCATGCTGCCCAATATCAAGTGGGAATTGCTCGTCCGCAAGGGTGTCAGCTACTCCTTCCGCGTTTCCACCAACGACAACAGCAAGAAACGGCAGCGCCCCGTCTTCTGCCTCATGGACGTGGTCATGTCCAAGTTCGAACCCTGGTTCCTTTCCGTCTGCTTCTACGAAGACGAAATCACCGACCCCAGCGGACTGGGCAATTGCATACCCTCCGGGCTATTCGAGGAAACCGGCTATTGTTTTGACCTGGAAGAGAACGATATCAGCGTCGTTTCCTACCTCAAGGACCGTCTGGCCGAAGCCCACCGGGTCGCTCTGGGTAAAAAACACTGATCTGGCCGCCTATTCAAGTTCAGCCAACGGAGGTTCCACCACCATGTCCTACAACGTAGTCATTATCGGAGCCGTGGCCCTTGGACCCAAGACCGCCTGCCGTCTTAAGAGGCTCCGGCCCGACGCCAAGGTCACCATGGTCGACCGGGACTCTCTCATTTCTTACGGAGGCTGCGGCATCCCATACTTTGTTTCCGGTGACGTAAACGAGGCTAGTGAGCTTCAGAGCACCAGTTTCCACATGGTCCGGGACGCCGATTTCTTCCGCCGGGCCAAGGACGTGGATGTCCTGGTCCGCACCGAGGCTCTCGACGTGGACCGCTCGGCCAAGACCGTCCGCGTGCGCAGCCTGGAAACCGGACAGGAAAGAGACCTGCCCTACGACAAACTGGTTCTGGCCGCCGGCAGCCGGCCGCGTCTCCTCAATATCCCCGGTTCCGGCCTGGACGGCGTTTTCACCGTGGCCAGTCTCGGTGAAGCCGTGGCCATCAAGGAACGTATCGCCGCCGGAAAAGTCGGCAGCGCCGTGGTCATCGGCGGCGGAGCCATCGGCCTGGAAATGGTTGAAGCCCTGACAGACCTCTGGGGGATCGACACCTCTCTGGTCGAGGTTCAGGAGCAACTCCTGCCCGGCGTCGTCAGCCCCAACCTGGCTCATATGGTCAAGCGTTCTTTGGCCGACAACGAAGTCGAAAATGTCTTTCTGGCCGAAAAGGTCCTTCGCATAGAAGGCGAAACCGCCGTGGAAAGGGTTGTCACCGACCAGAGAACCCTGGAGGCCGATCTGGTTATTATGGCCGTGGGCGTCATTCCCAACTCGGATCTGGCCAGCCGGGCCGGCCTGGAAGTCTCGCCCTCCGGCGCCGTTGTCGTCAATTCGCGCTTCCAGACTTCGGACCCGGATATTTACGCCGGGGGCGACTGTATCGAAAACATCAACCTCATCACCGGCCGCAAGGTCTATACGCCTTCCGGTTCGCTGGCCAACCGTCAGGGGCGCATAATCGGCTCCAACCTGGCCGGGGCGGTGGAAGAGTTCGATGGAGTAGTCGGGACGTTCATCCTCAAGTCTTTCGACCTCAACGTAGCCGCCGCCGGACTGAGCCTGCAAAAGGCCCGCGCCGAAGGCTTCGATGCCTTTTCCGCCTTTGTCGTTCAGGGCGACCGGGCTCATTTTTACCCCGGCATGGAACTCATGTACCTGGAAATGGTCGTGGATCGCTCCACCGGCCGCGTCCTCGGAGTTCAAGGACTTTCCAGCCAGGGCGACGCTTTGGCCGCCCGCATCGACGCCGTGGCCGCCATCCTGAAATACAGGCCCGCGGTCCGCGACGTCAGCAACCTGGAACTGGCCTATGCCCCGCCCTTTTCGGCGGCTATGGACATACTCAACGCCCTGGGAAACACGGCCGAAAACATTCTGGCCGGGCAGAACCGCCCCGTGGATGTGGACGAATTCTCCGCCCTGCTGGAAGCCGCCGACGAAAAAGGCTGCCTCTTTCTCGATGTGCGCGGACAGGCCAACGCCGAGCCTTATGTGGAGAACTATCCGGGACTCTGGGTCAATATTCCCCAGGAACAGCTTCGGGAAAGAATCAATGAAATCCCTACGGACCGGGACCTTCTGCTCATCTGCAATTCCGGGGTCCGTTCGTACGAAGCCCAGGTGGCTCTCGACCACCTCGGGATCAAGCGGACCCGCAACCTCCAGGGCGGGGTGGGCGGCCTGAAAAAGTGGGGACATAGCCTTGATGAATGAACGGCCTGGAGTCGTTTGAAGGGAGGGGGATAATGTCCGCTAAAAGCAGAACCGGCGTCATAGCTTCTTTCATCGTTCTTATTTTCCTGGTCGCGGCCGGTTCCTACCTTTCCGCCGCGCTCTGGGGAGGCAAACCGGAAGGGGTTCCTGCGGACAAACCCCTGACCATCGAGCCCGGCATGACCGTGGCCGGTTTCGGGGAAATCAACCATCTCGACAAGGCGGCTCTGAAAAAGATATTCGGTCTGACTTCGCCCGGCCAGATGGAGCAGAAAGTCGAGGATTTCGGCCTCGCTCCGGATGAGTTGGCCGCCCGTGCCGCGCAGTCCCAAGCCCTGGCCGATGAATACGAATCCAAGGACTGGTTCAAAATACCTCTCAAGTTCGCCTTGTGGTTTCTCTTCCTGGGTTTCGTCTTCTTCCTTATCCGCCGCCGCCGGGTCACTCCCCGGACCCGAAAATACCTGTATCTGACTTCGCTGATACTGTTCGGCGTGGTTCTCGGATCAGACCCCAGCCCCATGGGCACGGTCAAAGACGCCCTGGTCCTTTACGGAGCCAGAGGCGTCATCTTTCCTCCGAGACTCATCGCCATGACGGTTTTCCTCGTCACCGTTTTTCTGGCCAACAAGTTCATCTGCGCCTGGGGCTGCCAGTTGGGCGCCCTGCAGGATTTCATTTTCCGGCTCGGACGCGACGGCAAGGACCGCAAAGGTTTCCTGCGGCAATACAAGGTTCCCTTCGTCGTCACCAACACGGTCCGGGTGGCCTTTTTCACCGTCTTCACCGTGACGGCCTTCACCTGGGCTGTGGATATCATCGACCCGGTGGACCCCTTCAAGATATTCAAACCTGCGGCCTTGACCGCCTTCGGCGCTATCTTCGCCGCCGTCATCGTTGTGGCTTCTCTTTTCATCTACCGGCCCTGGTGCCACTTTTTCTGTCCCTTCGGGCTGGCCGGCTGGCTGGTGGAAAAGATCAGCCTGTTCAAGGTCGCCGTCGATTACGATACCTGCATCGCCTGTGAAGCCTGCGCCCGCGCCTGTCCTTCCACCGTCATGAGCGCCATACTCAAGCGGGAAAAAACCGTTATCCCCGACTGCTTTAACTGCGCTGTCTGCGTCGATGTCTGCCCTACCAAGTCCATCTCTCTGACCGCCGCCCGGCGGAGTCGTCCCCCTGCCGGTAAGTTCGATGTGAAGAGAAAAGAAGAAGCAGATATCCATTGATCCATGGCGGGTCCGAAGGCGCAAACCGAAAGGAACGTGGTATACTGCACGGGCATGACGATGAACAAGCCGTGAGGCGTGGGGACCATGAGTAGCAAGCGGACGCCGCTGGATCTGCCCGAAAAAAGGATCGCCATTCCCGAATACTTCAAGGAACGGGCCGCGATTGTCGCCGAAGACCGCCCGGCCATGCGCAAGGCCGTCCGGGCCATGCTCCGTTCCTTCGGCATACCCAACGAAAACATCCACGAAGCCGGCGACGGATTGGAAACCCTGGCCCTGCTCCAGAAATGCGATAAGGGCTGCCTGCTCCTGCTCGACTTGCACATGCCGCGCCTTTCCGGCCTTCAGGTCCTCCGGCGAATGGCCAAAAGCCGCCGCCTGAAGGACACGCCGGTCATCGTCATCACCGCCGACAATCACGAATCCCAGGTAGGGCTTGTTTTCGAAGAGGGAGCCTCGGCCTATATCATCAAACCGTTCACCGAGGAGACCCTGCGGGAAAAGATCGGCAATCTCATCAACCCGTCCCGGCTGCTCAAGAAATTCGCCGAAGTCGAAAACCTCATTCTTCATGGGGAATACGAAAAGGCCATCAAGATGACCGAACAGATTCTCCGGGTCAAAAAAGGCAGCCCCGGAGCTTACGTCCTGAGAGGGGAAGCATACGAAGGGCTCCAGAGAGACCGGCTGGCCCTGGCTTCGTACGAAAAGGCCCACAGCCACGCCCCCATCTTTCTCCGCGTCATCAGAAAGCTTTATGAATACCACCTGAAACGCGGCCAACTTCCGGAAGGCCTCTTTTTTCTCAAAAAGGCCGACCGGCTCAATCCGTACCATTTCGAACGTAAAATGGAAATCGGCAAAATCCATCTGCAGGTCGATCAGCCGTCCGAAGCCGAAAAGGCCTTCGACCAGGCCCTGCACCTCAACCCCGACGCGGTTTTGGAAATAGCGGAGCTCTGCCTGGAAAAGTTTCCGGCCCTGGCCGAGAAATATTTCCGCGAGGCCCTGGCCATCAAAAAAGACGTCCATACGATCAACCGTCTGGCCATCGCCCTCAGAACCCAGGGTAAATGGCAGGACGCCGTCCGGGAGTATGAAACCGCCCTGCGTATCTCGCCGAGCCACGACGGGCTGTTTTTCAATATCGGCCGGGCCTATTCCGACGGCGGGCTGGATCACATTGCCGTCAGCTATTTCAAACGCGCCTTGGAAGCCAACCCCGATCTGGCCGAAGCCGAAGCGGAAATCGAACGCCTGACCAAAGCCGGTAATAAATAAAACGGGCGGCCCGGCTGGCCGCCCGTTTCCTCAAAAGACAACCCCCTGGCTCTCTAATGCCTGCCCTTCAACCGGGTGACCGCCTGCTCCAGTCCGTCCAGAGTCAGCTCATACATGGGAAAAATACGGGCGATGTGCCCGATGGTCCGGGTCCAGGCCCATTCCGAAGCGGGCCTGGGATTCAGCCACACGCAGTGCTGGAAAGTCTCCGACAGCAGACGCAGACGTTCGACGCTGGGCTGTCCGCTTCTTTCCTCGATGTGTATCGAACCGTCCGTGGCCATCAGCTCATAAGGGGCCATGGAAGCATCCCCGACCATAATGAGCCTCGTTTCCGGATCAAGGGCCGCCAGATGCTCCAGTTTCATGGGCTTGCGCATGCGCGGCGGGTCGGCCCAGACATGGTCGTACACGGTATTGTGGAAAAAATAGGTTTTCAGGTCCTTGAATTGGGCCCGGGCGTAATCGAAAAGCGTTTGCACAAGGTAGACATAAGGCTCCATGGACCAGCCGCCATTGTCGATCATCAGGATTATATTCAAACGGTCCCGCAGGCTGCGCTCGAAGACAATATCTATCTCGCCCGCGTTGCGCACCGTCTCCCGGATGGTCTCCTCGACATTGACCTTGTCCTTGGGGCCGACCGGCACCAGACGCCGCAGGCGTTTCAGCGCCTCGCCCATCTGGGCTTGAGTCAGCGGGCCTTCCTGAGAATAGTCCCGGTAGCGCCGGTCCATGGCCACCTTGATGGCCGACTTGTTCCGCGAAACGCCGCCCACGCGCATTCCGCCGGGATGGTAGCCGGAATGGCCGACCGGAGAAGTCCCGCCCGTGCCGATCCACTTGCTGCCGCCGTGGTGCTGTTCGGTCTGCTCCTTCAAACGCTCCTTGAAGTATTCGATAAGCTCCTCGGGCGTCATTTTTTTCAGATCGTTTTCGTCCACACCCAGGGCTTCGGCCATTTCGCGAGGATGCTTCAGCCATTCATCCAGCATGGCCCGGGCTGCCTCCGCCAGCTCCAGACCAGCCATGTCCGGCAGTTCCGCACCTTCGAAATGGTGTGCGAAGACCTGGTCGTAAAGATCGAAGTAGCGTTCGCTCTTGATAAGGATCGACCGGGCCGCCGTGTAGAAATCATCCAGGGAAGTGACCAGCCCCATGGACAGGGCCCGCTGCAGGCGCAGGAACGACGTCGGCGACACCGGCACGCCCAACTGGCGCAACTGATAGAAAAATTCTACGAACATCCCGCTTCGGCCTCCGCAGGCCCTAACGCCTGGTCCGGCCGAGTTGCCGCGAAGCCTGCTGCAGATCGCCGCTCTTTTTGAACAGGATGCCCAGGTAGGGTATCTGGCCGGTTATAAGGTCCTTTGTCCGGAAATCCGGGTCCAGACTCAAGGCCCTTATCCAGTTGATAAGCTCGCGGGTGGCCGGTTTCTTTTCCACGCCGGGTATCTCCCGCAACCGGTAGAAGCAGCTTATGGCTTCCTCGGCCAGGTGCACGTCCAGGCCGGGAAAATGCACATCGATGATCCGGCGCATCATATCCGGCTCGGGGAAGGCGATGTGGTGGAAGTTGCAGCGCCCCAGGAAGGGATCACTGAGGTCCTTCTTGGCGTTGGAGGTGATGATGATGATGGGCCGGACCTTGGCCCGCACCGTCTTGTCTATCTCCACGATGTCGAACTGCATCATGTCCAGCACGTCGAGCATATCGTCCTGGAAATCCGTGTCGGCCTTGTCTATTTCGTCGATGAGCAGCACCACCCGCTGTTCCGTGGCAAAGGACTGGCCGATTTTGCCCATGCGGATGTATTCCTCGATGTTGCTGACATCGCGTGTGGAATCCCCGAAACGGCTGTCGTTCAGGCGGGTCAGCGTGTCGTACTGGTACAGGCAGTCCACCAGCTTCAGGCTTGACTTGACGTTCAGCGTCAGAAGGTCCATCCGCAGGCTTTCGGCGATGGCGTAAGCCAGCATGGTCTTGCCCGTGCCCGGCTCGCCCTTGAGCAGCAGCGGCATTTCCAGCGCTATGGATATGTTCACTATCTTGGCCAGTTCACTGTCGAGCACATATTTGCCCGCGCCTTCAAATACCTGTCCACCTTGGCGTGTCGTCATCAGTCCCGCTCCATCTTCCTGGCCCCAAAGGGCCGAAAATTGTATTTTGTACATGCGTATAGCCACTGCTGTTCCCTGTCAAGCCCTTTTCTTTGAACTCCAGGTCTCATTTTACTTTCCGCCAATGCCGTAATTTGCATCACAAGGCTGACCGTCCCGGGGCAACGAAGCAGCGGAAGGGGCTGGGCAACCGTTCCCGAATTGTTGATATTTAAGCATCCAATGCGGCCTGGCTTGGCGGCAGGATTGAATAAACTGGATTATGACAGTCTGGTTGACATTGAACCGCCGCCTGAGTTACTTTATTTTTTTCAGACTATTGGAGGATGCCCACTTGCCGGAAAACAGCCAGGGAGAGCTGACCAAAGACGAAAAAAAGCTTATCCGCGAACTGGGCGGGGACCTGGGAGCGGGCCGTACTCCTTACGCCGATCTGGCCTCCAGGATCGGCCTGACGGAGGATCAGGTCATCGGACTAATCAGGGGACTCAGGGAGCGGGGGCTTCTGCGCCGTTTCGGGGCCACCCTGCGCCACCAGAAATCCGGATTCACGGCCAACGCCATGGTTGCCTGGAGAGTCCCGGATGAACGGCTCGATGAAGTCGGGAATCTGCTGGCCTCGTTCCGTGAAGTGACCCATTGTTATCACCGGCATCCGGCTCCGGGCTGGAACAATAATCTTTACACCATGATACACGCCGAAAACCAGGAAGCCTGCCACCGGCTGGCCGCTCGCATGGCCAAAGAAGCCGCTGTGGACGAATATGAACTTCTTTTCAGCGACGAAGAATTCAAAAAGACATCCATGAGGTATTTCGCATGAATTACCAGACTTCGCAGAAGCTTTTCCAGGAAGCCAGGGAACTGATCCCCGGCGGAGTAAACAGCCCCGTCCGGGCCTGCCGTTCGGTCGGCACGGACCCGCTTTTCGTTATGCGCGGCAAAGGTTCCAGGATATGGGACGCCGACGGCCAGGAATATATCGACTACGTCTGCTCCTGGGGACCCTTGATCCTGGGGCACTCCCACCCCGGAGTCAACAAGGCCGTGACCGAGGCTCTGGGACGCGGATCCAGTTTCGGAGCCCCCACGCCGTCGGAAGTCCGTCTGGCCCGCCTGCTGGTAGACGCCCTGCCTTCGGTGGACATGATCCGCATGGTCAATTCCGGTACGGAAGCCACCATGAGCGCCATCCGGCTGGCTCGCGGAGTCACCGGGCGGTCCCGCATCATCAAATTCGACGGCTGCTACCACGGGCATGCCGACAGCCTCCTGGTGGCCGCCGGTTCGGGCGTGGCCACCCTGGGCATACCGGGCAGCCCCGGAGTGCCCGAGGAAATCGCCGGTCTGACTCTCTCGCTGCCCTACAACGATCTCGAGCCGGTCAAGCAGGCCTTTGCCGCTTTTCCTGAAGAAATAGCCGCCGTCATAGTCGAGCCTGTGGCTGGCAATATGGGCGTGGTTCCGCCGAGGGAAGGCTTTCTCCAGGGCCTCCGCGAGATCACGAAGAACAACGGCGCCCTCCTGATCTTCGATGAAGTCATCACCGGGTTCCGGGTCGGCCTGGGCGGAGCTCAGGAGAAATACGGCGTGGACCCCGATCTGACCACCTTGGGCAAGATTATCGGCGGAGGCCTCCCCGTGGGGGCGTTCGGCGGCAAACGGGAAATCATGTCCCGTCTGGCCCCGGAAGGCAATATCTACCAGGCCGGTACGCTCTCGGGCAACCCTCTGGCCATGGCCGCCGGAGTGGCCGTATTGGAGCTGCTCAATTCCACGGCCGGTTTCTACGAGCGCCTGGAGGAAACCACGGCCGCCCTGGCCGAGGGCCTGCTGGCCTTGGCCCGCAAACACGGCCATGATGTGACCGGCAACCGGGCCGGGGCCATGTGCACCATGTTCTTCACCCCGGATCCGGTCTACGATTACGCCTCGGCCGCCAAATCGGATACGGCCAAATATTCCCGGTTCTTCTGCGGGATGAGGGAGAAGGGGGTCTTTCTGGCTCCCTCCCAGTTCGAAGCGACCATGATCTCTTCCGCCCACACCATGGCGGATGTGGACCAGACTCTGGCCGTGGCGGATGACGTATTTAAATCATTGTAATAACAAGCGCAATCCTGCCTGCCCGTATTCTCGCGACGGATACGGGCAGGCAGAGGTAAACCGCTTTGGGACAAAAAAAAGTTGACTTGCCTTCGGCCATATGTTACGGACTATGTGACATAATACACGAGCGGCAAAACTGAAATAAAACGTCAGCATATGACCAGTGGTCAACGGTCCCTTGGCCCGGGAAACGCATGAAAAAAGGGACCCGAGAAACCTTGAACCTGTTGGCCATGGCCTCAACCATGGGACTTTCCATGGTTCTGGCTACTGTCCTGGGACTGGTCTTCGGCTACTACCTGGATCGGGTTTTTGACACCAAGCCCTGGTTGACCATGATTTTTCTCATCCTGGGCATTATCGCCGGGTTCAAGAATATTTTCGTGATCATGAAACGAGTTCAGAGGATGAGCCGGGAGAACGAAAAATGAACGGTCGTGAAGAACGTGAACTCGTGCTCAGGCTCTATTTTTACGGGTGGATCGTTTTCCTGGCCCTGCTGGGAGCATCAGCAGCTTTGTTTCCCATGGATGTCACGGCTGGCACGGCCGTGGGTGGGCTCCTGGTCATGGGCAACCTGCACCTGCTCAGGCGGGCCGTGCTCAAGGCCCTGGTCCCCGGCAACCGGGTTACGCCCGGCAGCGTGCTGCCGTTTTTCTATCTCTGCTTCATCCTGACCGGAGCGGTGATTTTTGTTCTTATTTCACAGCATATAGTCAACGGGCTGGGCCTGCTTCTGGGGCTCTCCGTTTTCATCGTTAATGTCTTTTTGGTTGTCGCCCGTTTAACCGGGAAGATTGTTTACAAGACCATCATGAAGGAGGCGGTCTGACATATGGAACACCCCTTGCTTTTCCTGTCCCTTTTGTTTGAAAGCATCGGCCTCGGCAGCTTCGCTCACCACTACCCCCACGTCCTGTACTCGTGGCTGGTCGTCCTGCTTTTCATCATCGTCGGCCGGTTGGCCGGGCGAAACGTTTCCTTCATACCGGGCAAGCTTCAGAACCTTTTTGAAGCCGTTATCGACGCCATCGAAAGCTTCCAGGTCGACATGATGGGTGAAGAAGGCCGGAGATACTTCCCCCTCATCGCCACCATCGGCCTCTACGTATTTGTCTGCAACGTCCTGGGCCTGGTACCTGGACTGCTGTCGCCCACGGCCAACATAAACACAACCCTCTCCGTGGCCCTGGTCACCTTTTTCGCCACTCACTACGTGGGCATCAAATACCATGGCGTCAAGTATGTGAAGCACTTCATGGGGTCGTTTCTGCCCCTGGCCCCGCTGATGCTCCCCATTGAGATAATCAGCCACCTGTCCCGGGTGCTCTCGCTGACCCTGCGTCTCTTCGGCAACATCATGGGAGAAGACCTCGTTCTGGCCATTCTCCTGGCTTTGGCCGGCAAGTTCTTCGCTCCGTTGCCCATGATGTTCCTGGCCATATTCACCAGTTTCGTCCAGGCCTTCGTCTTCTCGCTGCTGGCCATGCTCTACATCGCCGGTTCGATTCACGAAGCGCACTGATGATAAAATCCGCCCGTATGGGGTTGGAACAATAGGAAGAAGGCAAAAATTAAAGAAGGAGAAAGAAGCATGAAGAAACTGACCGTTACCGCACTGCTTACCGCTCTGTTCGTGCTGGCTCTGACCGCCGTGGCCATGGCCGCCGAGACCGAAGTTCAGGTCGCCGGCCTCAAGGTCTTCTACGGCATCGTCATCGCCGCTGGCTTCGGCATCGCCTTGGCCGCCGTCGGCACCGGCCTGGCCCAGGGTATGGCCATCAAAGGCGCCGTCGAAGGCACCGCCCGCAACCCCGAGGCTTCCGGTAAGATCACGGTTACCATGATCATCGGTCTGGCCATGATCGAGTCCCTCTGTATTTACGCTCTCGTTGTGGCCCTTATCCTGCTCTACGCGTACCCCATGTCCGGACCGATTCAGAAATTGGTCGGCATGTAACATGTTGAAACCGCCGAGGAAGCCGGTCATACCGGTTTCCTCGGCCTGAATTTTTTTTGAACTTATATGTAACTAGGTTCACAATATTAATGCCAACCCACAGGTCCGACAGATGAAGTTCTCAAAAATACCGGCAGCCACCATAACCAGGCTATCGTTGTACTCTCGGAATCTCGAAGAACTGGTCAAAGAGGACGTCAAAGTCATTTCTTCCGAAAAGCTGGCCGAACGCTGCGGCGTCAACTCGGCCCAGATTCGGAAAGACCTGGCCTATTTCGGTGAATTCGGCGTGCGCGGCGTCGGATACTTTGTCCGTGATCTCCTCTTTGAAATAAAGAAAATTCTCGGACTGAACAAAGAATGGAATATGGGGCTGGTCGGCATCGGCAACCTTGGTTCAGCCCTGATTGCCCACGAGAATTTTGTGCGGCAGGGCTACCGCTTCGTGGCCGTCTTCGATATCGATCCCCATAAAATCGGTAAAAAACTGCCTAATGGCCTGCTTATAGAACATATCGACCGCATACCGGAAGTTTCCAGCCAGGCGGGCATTGAGATCGGGGTCGTCTCGACGCCGCCCTCGCGCGCCCAGGATGTGGTCAACCGCTTCATCCAGGCCAATGTAAAAGCCATTCTCAATTTCGCCCCGGTCCAGATCCAGGTGCCCAAGGGATTCAGCGCTGAAAACGTCGACTTTACGGTCAAACTGGACAATCTGGCCTACTTCCTGACCACGTCCGGCTGAAAACGGACACAATACCGCCGCTGGCCGCGTGGAGGGTGACTCCGCCGGTCAAACTGCGGCCCACCTTCGGCAGGGACGCCTCCAACGGCCGCCTGCCTCTGTATTTCTGCTGAAAAAAACCCGCCGGGCAGGCGGGTGGGAGAATCAAGGCCCGATCAGAGGTTATCTCATGTCGGCCAGGGCCGGAGTATCGAATCCGATCCTGTCCGCCCTGTTCGCCAGTGGACGGAAATAGGATTCCCCTGCACAGGGGCGGCACAAGGTCCGGCCGCCAGCCTGAATCTCGCGGCCAAAGCTTATGACCGCGCCGCAACGCGAACAGACGGCTTTGTGTCCCTTCCAGCCGGGCAGGTCTTCCGGTCCCAGGACCACTTCCACCTCCTGAATGGTGAAAAGCTCATCCTCCGGGAGTTCCCGGTAAGCCAACTCTTCCCGCTGGGCCTTGGGAAGGTCCGGATACAGCTCTTCCGCCCGCCGCCTGCTGTCTTCGCTGACGGACAGACGGTAGGAGCGCCTGTCGGAGAGACGGACAAAGGTCGCCGCCATTACGCCATAATCGCGAAATTTCAATGAACGGCGGCCCAGGCGGACCCCGGCCGCCGTGGACAAGGCATCAGCGGCGCAGCGGTCGATTTCCACGAAGATCACGACATCCTTCAACTGCCGGCCTGTCAGCGGGGCTTGGTACCCCAAAAGGGAGACCCCCGCCATGGCCATGCGCACACCTATAACCTGCCCGGCGCACAGATGCCCATGCGCCGCCGCCGATTCGCTCAACAACTCATCAAATGTTTTGCCCATGATATACCCTGTTTTTTTAAGCATATTAAAGGTGCAAAAAAAAGGCGACTATTCCAAATCGGCGCCTACCGGGGCCAGCCAGCATAAAACGTCCGGCTAAATCAGAAAAGAGGGCGTGTCGGGCTGCCCTTAAACCGCCCCGCCCGGTGACATCAGGCGTCCTATCACGTCAATGAAGCCTTCCAGGTCGGACAATGGCTTGGAGAACATGTGCTCGTCCTCGCGCAAAGTCCAGTCGCCTGGTGAAGAGGCCTGCCCCATGGGCATTAGCTTGACGACCGGAACATGCGGAAAATGGTCCTGCACGCGGCCCATAAGATAAGCCCAAGAACGACCGGGCTGAGGCATGGACACTATAACCACGCCCCCCTCCGCCGCTTCCGGAGCATCACCGGGAATCTCCAGATCCTGAGGCTTTACCTGACGGAGCTTCAGTCCCAGGGGGGCAAGCTTGATCCGCAGCAAGCGGCCCAGGAACTCATCGGAATCAACAAGCCAGACGGTTTTTTCATTCAAAATGCCCATGCTTGAGGCATTACGCAAGAACGGGGCCATGCTTGTTGAATTCTCTCAATACCTTATATAACTAAAACAAAAGCAACGCAAAATCAACGGAAAAAAACTGCCAGGCGGGTGGGCGGTGGTCAATATCGTGTAACAAAAGGTTACATCGCTCAACTCCGGCCCCCGTGCCAACTGTAACGAAAGGTTACACGTTCTGTCCGCCGGTCAGGCCGTAACGGACAATCTTTTCGCCCAAGGTCTTGCGCGATATGCCCAGCAGCTCCGCGGCGGCGGTCTTGTTCTGCCCGCTGCGCTCCAGGGCCACCTGGATAAGCTGCCTTTCCATGTTCTCCAGTTTCAGACCCGAGTCACCATCCAAGGCCGGACCTCTCTCCGGGAACAGGTCCAGAGGGTGTATCTCATCGCCCGTGCAGCGAATGACCGCACGTTCTATAAGGTTTTCCAACTCCCGCACATTGCCGGGCCAATCGTGGTTATGGAGGGCTGAAAGAGCCGATCCGGATATGGGTTTGAGAGGGCGGCCCAGGCGGCGGGCCGTCTTTTCGAGAAAATGCAGTGTCAGCGACGTGATGTCGTCCTTGCGGTCGCGCAGTGGAGGCATCTTGATGGGAAAAACGGCCAACCGGAAATAGAGATCCTGGCGGAAGCGCCCTTCCTTGACCTCTTTTTCCATCTCCCGGTTGGTGGCCGCAATAAGCCGGAAATCCGTTTGTAACGGATCTTCGCCTCCAACCCGGAAAAAAGGCGAGCCTTCAAGCACGCGCAGGAGCTTGCCCTGCAATTCCGGCGGGGTTTCAGCTATTTCATCCAGAAAAAGGGTGCCCCCGTGAGCCCGCTCGAAAATGCCCCTCTTACGTGCCACCGCTCCGGTAAAAGCCCCCCGTTCATGACCGAAGAGTTCAGATTCCAGAAGCGTACCGGAGAATTCCAGGCAGGATACGGCCACGAACGGACGGTCGGAACGATCGCTGCGGGCGTGAATGGCCCGGGCTGTCACTTCCTTGCCCGTACCCGTTTCACCCGTAATCAGTACGGTAGAGGGCAGAGGGGCCACCAACTCGACCTGCTCGACCACCCTGCGCCAGGCCTCGCTCTGTCCGACCATCCGGCTGTCGGGGCCGCGCCTGGCTTTTTCACGCCGGAACTCTTCAAGTTCATCTTCGCGGCGTTTTTTGGAGGCCGCCTCCAGCAGCGTCTTCCAGAAAAGGTCATGGTCTTCCAGGGGTTTGGTAAAGTAGTGGTAAGCCCCCATTTTAACGGCGGCAATCGCCCTGTCTATCGAGCCGTAGGCCGTCAGGAGTATCACCGGCAGACCGGGATAACGCTCCGTCAGTTTGGCGAAGAGGTCCAGCCCGCTCAATCCGGGCATCTGGACATCGGAAATCACCACGTCCGGAGCTTTGCGTCCGGCCAGCAGCAACGCTTCGTCGCCGGAATCCGTGGTCAATATCTCGCACTGCTTGTCGCGGCCCCGGACTTGGGCTTCCTGGACGAACAGGGTCAGGAATGACCGGTCGTCGTCCACAACAAGCACCCTGTATTTGGACCTCGTTTCGGACACGGTGGACCATCTCCCTCTGAAATGTCTGCTGAAAACCCGGCGGACTCACACCCCGCGAGCCGGACGGCTCCAAACACAACCGTCCGACCCGGGTCAGGCCGTCCCGGCCGGAAAATAAGGCAGAATGCCGCCCCGTGAAGGCCCGCTCAGAGCCGCCGGGACACGGACCGGATGGTGGAAAGGCTGAAAGATGAAAATACGCCCGGCCGGATCCGCCCAAACCGAACGTCATTATTTTAAAGGCTATATCTTTTTCAGGGCAATACCCGCCTTGGTCCGGCGAGCCTTGAAAGCATCCCCCAACTGGTAGCCCAACTCCTGAACCAGGGGTTTCGGGACAACCAGGCTGCCCCGCTTGTTTACTTTCAATTCCACTTCCCCGTCATCGGCAACGTTTCCGCCGCCGTTACGGCCAACGATGCTCACCACCGAGCCGTTGGCCACCAGGGCGTCCAGATACAAGGACTTGAGCTGGGTCCGGGACTTGATAGCGAATCGTTCCATCATTTCTTTGTCCGTCATCCCGGAATTGACGGCGCTGATCAGCTTGGCCGCGTCGACCACCTTTTTCTTAGGCATAAATGTCCTTTTTCCGGTGGACTCAGTTCTGATTTTCGCCGTCGAATTCGTCTACTCTTTCTTTCAGCTCCTTGCCAACTTTAAAGAAAGGCAGTCTCTTGGGACTGACTTCAATGACCTCGCCCGTTTTGGGGTTACGGCCGGTGTACCCTTCATACTCCTTGACCTTGAATGAACCGAAACCACGGATTTCAGCCCGTTCACCGGAGGCCAGCCCATCCGAGACGCCGTCAAAAAAGATATTGACGACCAGTTCGGCCTTTTTCAGGGTTAAGCCCTCTTGCTTGGCTAAGACTTCTATCAACTGAGACTTGTTCATGTGTAAGCTCCAAACGGTTTTTTCATACAGCGACTCTATGGACATTCCCGTCGGATCACAAAACCGACAGTCAACTGAATCACTAATATGGCGAAATCCCTTACCTAATAGCGATTGGCCCCTTTTCTGTCAAGAGAAAAAACACCCCCGCCCGTTTCACGAGCGTCCAAGCGGCCGGATTCCTGCCCCGCAAAAAGCCTTCAGCAGACTTCCAGAGCCCAAACAGAGTATCAAGGGCCGCATCACCGGGAATAGAAACTATACTTCGTCTGTAAACCCGACCAGTTTAGGACGGCCGGAATCATCGGCTTCCACCGTGAAGCCGAAGGTCCCGACAATCTGAATAAGAGGCCGTCCGAAGAGGAAATCCAGCTCCGCCTGGTCCACGCCGAATCTTTCCACAGTGAATTCGCGGATGTGCCAGTCGAAGACCACCGCTTCGAGCACTTTGTCCTCGGCTGCGGCATCTCCTTCCCCGAAACATTTCAACGCGCAGGCCGTTTCCATTACGCCGCTGCGGCGTTCATGTTCCTCAAGCAGAGGCTTCAGCGGGTTGCCTTCCCCCAAAAGGTCCAGGCGGGTCAATGGGGGCAGGCTCAGAACCGTATCGAAGCGGGCAGGGTCCCAGCACTCCATCACCCGGCACTGGTGGGGCCTCTCGTCATAAACAAGACATGTGTCCCCGCCCGGTCCCAGAAAGACGCAAGTCCGTCCGTCCGAAGCCTCCCGGACCTTCACCTGTTCACGCTCCAGGATGACCATTTTCCGCAAGCGGTTGGAATAAGCCCTTTCGCCCCGGCGCAAAGTCACCAGGTCGCCGCGGCTGATGGCCCCGGAGGCCAGGTACGGCCGGTCCTGTTCAAAAAGAACCGGGCTGCCCTTGCGGCAGCATTCGCCGCAGCGGACGCAGAAGGCCCGGCTGGACTTGGCCGCTTCCCACAAACGTTCCTGAATCATCTCCCAGGCATTGGCCTGAGAGGCGGTCGGCATACGGTCCCAGCCTTCCACCAGAGCCATGAAATCCCTGTCCGCCGCCATTCGCGCCGTTATCTCCGCCGGATCGGCCGGAGAACGCGATTCCACCAGAATGGCTTTCAGTATCTGAGGCCAGACGGTTTCCAGTTCCTTGACGTCGGCCGGCAGATGCCCAATGTTGTCCAAAACCAATTGACTGACCGATCCTTTCCTTAAAACTCTATCCCTGCCTGGGCTTTTACCCCGGCGGCGAAGTGATGCTTGACTTCCTCCATCACCGTCACCGTGTCCGCGGCCGCCATGACTTCCTCAGGGCAGTTGCGCCCTGTCAGAATAAGGTGCATCTCAGGCGGTTTCGAGTTGATGAGTTCAACCACTTCCTGCGCCGACACGAAGCCGAAATGCACGGCCACGCATATTTCATCCAGAATAATCAAATCATGTTCGGCAGCCGACACCACTCGCAGGCATTCCGCCCAGGCCGCTCTGGCCTCGGCCTGGTGAGCCGACCTGTCTTGGCCGGGCATAACCAGACCCAGGCCCAGGGGGCGTATCTCCACACCGGGCAGATGCTTCGCGCCGTCCAGTTCGCCGTAGCGGGAGCCGCCCTTGATGAACTGAAGCATCAGAACCCGCAGGCCTTGCCCGCTGGCCCGCACCGCCGTCCCCAGGGCCGCGGTTGTCTTGCCTTTGCCCGGCCCTGTGTTGACAATAACCAGCCCTCGTTTTGCACTCATAAGCCCATAATCTCCCCACGGCGGCCCGTGCTGTTTCCCCAACGATACAACGCGGTCATCAGGATTGAAAGCGCTTCACGCGGCCCGCCGCCGTCCTTGGAAGCGGCTGTCCTTTGTCCGCCGCGTCCTGTCCGAGACCTCTGTTCAGAAAACCTTTGGCCGCCACCCGCTCGGATTAAGCCGACTGCGGCATTTAAGCGGCCAGGCATGGTTGCGCTGAAGAAAGCCGACTTCTACGCCGGGGCTCGGTCATTCCCCTGTCCTTTTCCGGCCGATGCGTATTTCCTCTTTTTCGTCCCGTCGGGGCTAACCGGATTGTGGAGGTGCGAGAGAGCCTTGTCAACCTCTTTTCCCGCATCTGTTCGCCACTCAGATGTTGACTCCGTCAGCGGCAACAGGCATATTCGATTGATGAATATCCATAATACGGCGAAGCGCCAAGGCTTCGTCACCATGCGCGGGAGTATGAACAGGACATTATATCCAGCCAAGGCCGTTTCCCTCGGGCTGTTCACCACCCAGTTAGTGGCCACGGTCTTCATCTATCTTTCCAACATAGATCTTTACCATAAATTACAGGCCGTTCAGTCGGCCGGCTACCTGGCTGTGCCCAATGAGCATATCTGGCCCTCGCTCCAGGGAGCGGCCAGCGCCTTTTATGGAGCCTTGTTTTTCACCTTTACCGCCGGAGCCGGACTCTCCGCCCTCACCCTGGCCCTGACCTGGATATGGGATCGTCTCCTGGCCCGGCACAAGGCCGCCCTGGTGCTCCTGCTCATTATCTGGGGCGCTGGACTGTTTCTTGTCAATCTCAACGGACTGGACCCGATGGGCGCCGGTTTTGTGCTTCTTGTCCCCCCGGTCGTCTTCTGGGCCGCCCGCAGATGGATGCCCACTAAGGAAGATGAGCGCGGCGGAGTCTGGCGGCGGAATCTGGCCTTTCTTCTGCCCCTGGCCGTTATAGCCATAGTCTGGTTTCCCCAGAACGACCGCTTTCTCTTCATCGACATCAGGGACAATATCCTTCTTTCCAGCCAGACAGGAAGGGCTCTCAATGATTTTTACTACCGCTACACCCTGTATCCCGCCCAGGCCTTCAAGTCTCTGACCCAGAAAACGATCAAGACCTGCCGTTTGCCGGAGCTGGAAACATACTGGATGTCCCGCGCCCTGGAAAAGGCTGTCCTGAAATACGACTATCTGCCCTTGGTCGGAGACCGGATCGTCGACCTGGATATCGCCCTCGATGGAGACAACCTTCTGCTCAAGCAGAACCAGGACCTGATAGTTATCGCCAAATTCGACACTTTTCTGTCAGACCCTGCCCGCTTTCTCAACGAATTCTCACGGCGCACCGATATCCATTCCCCGCTGCGCCGGCTGACCTATTTCTCGCTCCTGACCGGGATGCCTCTGACAATCTACATTCTTTTTTTCACGCTTTTTGACTATCTGGCCGCACTGTTCCTCAAACCGGGCCAGGCCTCGCTTATCGCCGCCATGGCCTGCCTCGCATTGGGCCTGTCCCTGCTCCTTCCTCTCTACCTGGGCCGCAACACCGCCCATGACGGGCGGACAGTGGAGGAACTCCTGGCTTCCCCGGCCTGGCAATCCCGCGTGGCCAGTCTGCGCCTGATTGAAAGGCGGGCTCTCGAAATCGCCAGCTTCCCCGACTACAGAAAGCTCACGGCTTCCGACAACGTCCAGGAACGCTACTGGCTGGCCGGAGCTCTCAGCGTCAGCCGGAACAGCGATACCTATGCCGATATTCTGGTCCTGCTGGAAGATCCCCAGCCGAATGTCGTCTGTGCCGCTCTGAGAGCCCTGGGTTTGCGGCAGAATACGGAAGCCATTCCCGTAATCCTCGAACGCATAAATTCTTCACGTCATTGGTACGTTCAGTGGTACGCCTACCGCGCACTCAAGGATCTGGGATGGCGTCAGAAGAAATCGGAATAAAACTCACAGTCCGGGCCGTCGGCCTTGTCCTCGCCGTGGAATTTCTTGTCCTGGCCGCCGTCCGGGCCGGGCTTGGACCAAGCCTGGCCGTTTTGGGTGCGGCGCGGCTGCTCGACGGAGCTGTTCTGCTTTTTCTGGCGGCCAGACAGGCCGGTGGAGTCTCCGCTGTCGGACTTGGGCCGGGCTCCTTCCGGCCGGGACTGAAAACCGGCCTCGTCTGGTCAGCCGCCTTCGGCCTGGCCGCTGGCTGCGGCATGGCCGCTCTGGCCATGAACGGCATGAACCCCTTGCGGCTGCTCAGAGTTTCCCTGCCGACAACCGGGCTTGGCCTTGCTTTATATTTCATCGTCGGCGGGCTAATTGCTCCGGTTGTCGAAGAACTGTTCTTTCGCGGGGTCATTTTCGGTTTTCTCCGCCGCTGGGGACTCCTCATCGCCATTCCGGCCAGTACGCTGATCTTCATTCTGCCTCACTGCGGGCACGGCCTCCCGATCACTCAGGCTGTCGGGGGCATTGTCTTCGCCCTGGCTTATCATTATTCGGGCAGCCTGACCGCACCCATAATCATCCACTCGCTGGGCAACCTGGCCCTGTTTTCCTTATCGCTTTTGCCCGCCTGAAGATAAACAGGGAGGCCACTGATATGAAGGGACGTATCAGGCTAGAACCCATGACCGCTGACGACCTGGGCATACTCCAGGCCTGGGTCCATACTCCGCAACTGCTCACCGCCTGGTGCGGCCGGACCTTTGAATACCCTTTGACTCGGCCGCAGCTTGAAGCCTTCCTGGATTCAGCCGGAGGCGACCCGCCTGAAAAGACGGCCTGGAAAGCTGTTGACGGCCACAACTCAGTTCTCGGCTTTGCGGCTGTCCTCCAGTTCGACCGGCAGGCCGGAATGGCCAGCCTCGGCCTGGTCCTGGTCGATCCGGAAAGGCGGGGAGAAGGTCTGGCGGGTGTTATGCTTGAAGCCCTGCTGGCCAGACTTTTCGGCGAATTGGGCCTTCACAGGGTGCAGTTGAATGTCTATGATTTCAATACGGCTGCCATCCGCTGCTATGAAAAAGCCGGTTTTGTCCGGGAAGGATTAAGGCGGGAAACCACCTGCGTGGACGGGACTTGGTGGAATGCCTGGATGATGAGCATACTGGAGCATGAGTGGCGAAAAAGAAGGGACAATCCGGCAGACTGATCCTTCAGACGTACCTGTCGACCACTATGCCGGGACCGCCGTGCCAGTCTGTGTCCCGCAGACTCCGCTGCGCGGCCGAAGGCGGAGCAGACTCCCAGGGGTACCCTTTGGGGGCAGCCACGGGGATCTCGGCCACTACCGGCGCACCGTTAGGGCGCGCCTGCGGGCCGACCCGGTTTGGAGGCAGGACCCTCGCCGCCTCCAGATAAATCAATTCTCCCACTTTCATATCTCCATGATAACACGGAGTTGCCGCCGAATCCAGATATCAGGTTTTGACAGGACTTCCAGAGACATGTTCCCTCACTATATTAAATGGGTTGCCGGGTCTATACCAGCGGCAAGCCGCCGAGGAAGCAGACAATCAAACGGATTCAGTGGGACTCATCTTGACAGCCTGTGAATTTTGACGGTTACGAATCACCGCCGTTGCCCATCTGTTTCTCGAATGACTGTCTTACAAGCCCCATTACATAAGGCAATTCATCGAGTGATTTCAACCCGACCTCCACATCGCCGTTTCCCCATTTGCCTTGGGAAGTGACATCCTTGCAGATTCCTCGGGGATCGCTGATCTCGGGGAAGGTCATATTAAGTGTAAGGCGTAAAGGTTTGGCCTGCGGCACGATATCAACGAAATTTGTTTCAGCTTTATAGGCTACATAAAGTTTAAGGAATTCCTCTGTTACGCAGGGGTCAATGTCCAGCACTTTTTTGCGGAATGCCTCAAACACCTCGCGCAAGGCATTGGACAGAAGATATGGATGGTCTTCTATGGTGTAACTTGAGCGGGGCGTTTTCGGCCTGTATGCTTGAATCACATCCTGCGTAAGGTTTGGTCCGGCCCAGGTTTTAACTGCCAGCCCGGCAAGCTTTTGCGCACGCTTTTGAATGGCCGCTTCCGTCCACCGGTCGAGTTTCCTAAGCCCCTGGTTTACTCTAAGCGGACTATCTGCGAATCCACCCTTAATGTCGCGCTTCTCAAGGAAAGACCTGTCGCTAAGCTCCTGGTTGTAAGCGGTCAGCGTCAGATTGCCGAGGGTATGTAAATAGGTTTCCTGTATGCGTTTCCACTCTGCTCCGAGATCAGCCTTCCATTTAGCCGATAGATTTTCATTTTGGGGCAGGATGTGTTCGATGGAGTATTCATCGACTGACACGCGCTCTTTGCGGTCGTGATTTTCCATGCGGCGTATCCAGTAACTCCGGCTACGGAAATTGTATAGGTCCCTGATCTGCATTTCACGCTGAAATTCTTCGTCACTCGGAAAACGTCGGTAGGACGGCAGCAGAATAAAATGCGCCTGGATGCTTTCAATATAACGGTCTTTTTTGAACACGCGCGAAAATGTCGCGAAGGTTTTGTTCAAAGAGTTGGTGGGAATGCCGCACACCGCTCGGCGGAATACATAACTTTCGACCAAACGTGTGGCCTTTAGCAAATCAGACTTATTGAGAATGCCAGCGACAAAATCGGCGTAAAGCTCAAGCAAGAATGGGAAGGCAACATCAACTTTGAGCTCCCGGATATCTTGAAATGCCGCCTTGAGGTCCTTGTCTTTCTCACGTCCCAACGCAATGGCAGAGTAATATTCGGCAAAAGTGCGAATATCGCCGACCAGAGCTTCTACGCCTTCAGCCGCCACTTTGGGGGATCGAGAGTACTGTTTGAAGGCTTCATAAACCATGCGTACGTTGGGAAGATCGCCCGTTTTGACCGTCAGATAATGACGCATGAAGCTGTCGAAGTGGGTAGAGTAACCTTCCTGCCCGAAGGCCACTTCCATTGGGCGCCAGTACTGTTCGTAGAGCTTACTTTGAAGGTTCGGTTCCAGCCCCATAAGGATGAAGTTACGGATGAGGTCGGCTTGGGAAAGTTCGCGCCCTGTGGAGTTCAGACTTTCGAAGATGAGCTGGGGGTTATCCTGGTCGCGACTGAGCGATATGTCCACGACCACCAGTTTCGCGAGCCCCTTACACAAAGCCGGTAGTTCGTTCTTGATCTCTTCGATGCGTTCTTGGAAAAATCGGAAGTTTTCCTTCACCCGAATCGAGGGATTTTTCGGTTCGGGATGCCGTTCAACCAGGGCAATCAGGGAGTCTTTGTCGGTCTGGGAGAGGAGCAGCTTAAAGTGCTTCTCACCATCCTCTTCCGGGTTGAGCAGGTAATAATTGCGGAGTTTTTTTGCTGAGAAACCCTCAAGCGGTTCGGTGTCGTCGCCCAAAGCACGGGCCAGCGCTTCGATGAGTAGAGACACCGTGGTGAGCCGCTGTTGGCCGTCGATGACAAGCAAGGGGGACTGACTCGAAACCGAATACAGCCCTTTTTCGACGTAGACGATGGAGCCAACGAAATGGGCGGATATGTCATCCTTACGGCCGGTTCGGATGATGTCTTCCCATAGTTGCCGACATTCCTTTTCACTCCAGCTATAGGTCCGTTAGTAGAGCGGAATGACGAACTGTGGCGACTTTTTGATGAATTCCACTAACTTGGCTTCGGTGGCCTTCATAGCGTAATCTCCCCACTGTCATAATGTGGAAACATGCTGTAATTATTAAGCAACCGTCTAATTTTGATGGCTGCGGAGAGGAAGATTGTCGGCATGAAGCACCTGGCGTCAGACATCGGCCCGGCAGAGGGTCTGTTTCAGGTCGTTCATGTGGGAAAACGGGATGACCTTGTCGCGCTGTAGTCGGCCGACCACGATCCCTGGGGCAATTCCAATACTCTGGGCGAAGCTCTCGACTTCGGCCTTTGATGGCCGTATTCCAAGCCGGTCACATAGGGTCCGGTAATCTTTTTTCGGGATCAGCAGGTCCGCCGCGAACTCGTCGGCTTGTAGCTCCTTTGGGTCGACATCCAGGCCATTGTTCTCCTCAATAAAGATGTCCTTTTTCCCGTGAAGGATGATATGCCCTGCCTCGTGGAAGAAGGTAAACCATAATTGGTCGTTTTTCTTATAGCGAAGGCTCAACTGGATGACTGGGGTCCCTTCGGAAAGCCAGTAAGTGGCTCCACTGATCCCAAGGCCGGGCATTTCCGGAACCAGGACCAAGGCAACACCCGCACCCGCGCAGAGTTCGATCATACGGCCCTGAAAGACGTCCGGCGTCTCCCTGGTCAGGCCCCGGATGCTCTTCAGGGCTGTCCTGAAGGCCTTTTCGTCATAGGGCGGGCACGAGGCTTTCGAAGCCAGGATTGCGCCCATACGAAGCCAAGACGATACAATTTCCGGGGCTCGCCTGGCTCGGCCTGGGGCGCGAAAGGCAGCCTGCTGCGGCTTCGCATACACATTCGACCATGCTTCGGGGCTGACCACGCTAAAAAATTCCAGAAGATACCGCACCTCGGAAGGCGAATCCGGGGCTTCCGGCATGAATCCCCGTTTCACCAGTTCTCTAATCGGAAACCTCTTGGTCCAGGCACCCCATTCGAAAAGCTGCTTTTTTTCCTCGAGTTCGGCGGCCAGGGCTCGATACTGTTGTTCCAGGTTCATCCAGAACCGTGCGGGGACGCCCAGAACCTTTTCCAGGGCCATGGCTGTTTCCATGGAGATCGGGGCCTTGCCCTTGACGATTCCGTTGATGGTCTTGGGCGTTATGCCCGTCCGAAGGGCGAGTTCTCGTTGGGACATGCCCTTCACCTCGATGGTTTCCAAAAGGGTCTCGCCCGGTGGTATGGCCACGTCAGGCTGATACGTGTATTTTTCGGCTCTCCTACTCATGGTAATCCTCCACGGAAACGACCACTATTCGTGTGATCTGCCTCCAGTCTGCACCGCCTTCCTTGAGCGTGGGGAGCGGGTCATGGTCAGGTACGAAGATGAGACGCATTTTGCCCTGTAGTACGACGGCGAACTGGCCTTTCCTGTTCTTTCTGAGTTCGTGACAGCGGGCCGGAGGCAGCTTGCTGATGTCATCCAAACTGTCGGCGGCCTGCAACTCCTGGAGCCGTTGGGCCAGTTTCAAGGCGTTCTGCTTGCCCCACTCCTGGGTCGCCTTTTTGATCTCGTTGCACAGGCTTGCCAAGCGCTTTGTCTTGAATTGTATATGCACGCCTCACCATCGTCAATAGTGTTAACGTATCAGGTTAATAAAAATATATATAAAATAAAATCGGTAATTATATTTGGCGGTTGTATTGGTGGCCCAGCAAGACGTCGCCCATGGCCATTTAATGTTTCGATTTCTGGTCCGACTATTTCAGATTTCACTAAAGCGATTCATAGGGGAGTAAATAACCCAAGGCCATGAACACGAAAAATGCCAGTATTATCAGGATAAAACAGCCATTAAGCCCGAAACGGCGGTGAAGAATACCCCTGAGCCGTGCACCGCAATAGGAACAGACGTTATCCCTGCTACTGACCTGCGAGCCGCATTCCTTACAGGTGATGATCCGCATATTGTTTCTCGATGGCCTGGGAGTGTCCCGGCCCGGTTATCCAGTGGAGCCGGCCGAGAGCCTGGAGGGACTTAGGGCTTCACGCGGAATTGATCCATTGGCTATCTAAGATACTCCCGCCCTTTTCCGGCCGTCAAGTCTTGATGGGCCGCCGTCCTTATCGCCATCAGCGTCGCTATCGCGGCCGCCCTGGTCATGGTGGTCATTGTTTTCCTGATTGTTTAGGTTTTCTTGAACAGGAAAATAGTCGATTTCAGGAAAACGGGTGACCGGAAACTGTGACCAACCGCTAGTCCCGGCCCAGGCCGGAGCCGCGGCGAGCTATTTTCCTATTCTATGGTAGGAAGGAAAAAGCTCCTGCAACCCGGACCGGAATTCCTCGTGCTGGAATTCAGGACGATAGTACACGCTTTCCCATAGCCGGATCATGCCCAGGGTGTCGGGCGAAGAGAAAGTCTATCGACAATCCCGGCAGGTTCGACCTCATAAGCCTGCCCCTCGTTGCGCTCCTGTAATGCAAGGCCGGCGGTCTGCTCCGGCAAATTGAGGCCTCCGCAATCATTCCCGGACTGCAAGGGGGCAAAAGCCCCCTGACAAAATCCGCTATGGTCATCCCGGCAGACAGGGATATCCCGCCAAGGTTGTTTATTTGTATTTTTATTCGTTAAAAAAGGAAGTTTAAGACTTTAAATAAGACCGGTAATAAGACATGACCCGCTCCACGAAAACCTGGGTCTGCCGGTAAGGCGGAATGCCGCCGTACTTTCGGACCTTGCTCGGGCCACTGTTGTAAGCTGCTACGGCGAGGGCCTCATCTCCTTCGAACATGTTCAGAAGCATCTTGAGATACTTCACGCCGGCTTCGATGTTCGCGTGAGGGTCCTGGGGGTTTTTGACGCCCACCCGTCTGGCCGTGGAAGGCATCACCTGCATCAGGCCGACCGCACCTACGGAAGAAACCGCGTTCGGGTCGAAACCGGATTCGGCTTTGATGACCGCCTTGACCAAGGCCGGCGAAACCCCATGCTGTTCGGCCACCATCCTGATATGAGTATCAAGCTGGCGCTCCATCTTTTTGGGACTTGGCCGTTTGGTCACCTTGGCGCTGACCATCTCCACCAACCCGGAACCGGACTTGGCGGTTAGAGGCACCGGCTCCTGAAGAGCCGCTTTCTGCTTCTTCTCCTGAGCCAAGCCGTCCGTCTGGCCGAACTGCACCCGGCTTTCCATCGCCGCCAGGGGCAAGGCTACGGCCAGGGCCAGCAGAGCGTTCAGAACAATACGTTTGAATCCCATAAAAACCTTTCTCCCGGACCCCGTTTGGGCCCGACGAAGGGAGATACTATACCGGAAAAAAGTCCTTGTCAACTTTTGATGGAAAATGACCTTAAAATACAACATGTTATACTGGTATAAACCGCCGATTGCCAGTGTTCAAGCACTCTCGGCTTTGGCGTTGACAAGAGCCCCGCCGATACTTAAGCTTGAACGACCAAAGAATGCAGATTCAAGCCGGACAGGAGGCAAAACCAGTGGCTGACCTTATCGTTGAAGGGCATCTGGTCCTTACACTAGACAAGCCCGGTGAATTCTTGAATGACGCGGCCGTGGCTATCAGCGGCTCCAGAATCATAGATGTGGGGCCGGTTGCCGAGATCAGGCGGCGGCATGGAGAAGGGGCCCGTGTCCTCACCGCGCCCAGAGCCCTGGTCATGCCCGGATTGATAAATTCCCATACCCACGCGGCCATGACCTGCTTTCGCGGGCTGGCCGACGATCTGCCGCTCATGACCTGGCTCCAGGAACACATCTTTCCGGCCGAAGCCAAGCTCACCGGCGAAATGGTTTACTGGGGTGCGCTCCTGGGCTGCGCCGAGATGATCCGTTCGGGCACCACAACTTTCTGCGACATGTATCTCTTTGAGGACCAGGTGATACGGGCCGCCGAAAAGGCCGGACTGCGGGCCGTGGCTGGTGAAGTCCTGTACGATTTTCCTTCACCCAACTATGGTCCGCCCGAGAAGGGGCTCAAATTCACCGAGGACCTCATCAAACGGTATCGCGGTCATGACCTCATCACAGTAGCTGTCGAGCCTCATGCGCCCTTCACCTGTTCCCCCGACTTGCTGAAGTCCTGCCGCGACCTGGCCGAGCGCCTCAACGCGCCCCTTATTACCCATCTGGCCGAAACGCAGGACGAAACCGCCGCCGTCCGGGAACGTTACGGCGCCTCGCCTGTCCGTCATCTGGACAGTCTGGGGCTCCTTTCGCCCAATCTGCTGGCCGCTCATTGCGTGGTTCTCGACGAGGAAGAGATAAGTCTGTTGGCTGAGCGCGGAGTTCGAGTTGCTCACAATCCCGAGAGCAACATGAAACTGGCTTCCGGCGTCGCCCCGATCCCGGAACTCCTGGCCGCCGGAGTGACGGTCGGTCTCGGCACCGACGGACCGGCCTCCAACAACAACCACGACCTTTTCGCCGAAATGGATTCCGCCGCCAAGATGCACAAAGTCTTCAAGATGGACCCCACGGTCATGGATGCGGCCACCGTTCTGGGCCTGGCCACAGTCCAAGGCGCCCGGGCCGTGGGGCTGGGCGAATCAACCGGCCGGCTCGTCCCCGGCTGCCTGGCCGATCTCATCGTTATCGACCTTGACCAGCCTCACCTGACCCCGCTCTACAATCCGGTCAGCCATCTGGTCTACGCCGCTTCAGGCGCGGACGTCATCCACAGCGTCGTCCACGGACGGGTCCTGATGGAAAACCGCCGCCTGACCACCCTTGACCTGGACGAAATCTACGCCCGCATGAACGAAATCGCCGCACTCATGACCGAACCGGTCGGAAGATAGGAAGCTGCCATGCCGGAAAAAGAATATCGCTACATCGCCACCTGCCAGTGGCAGGAGGCTAAAAAAGGCCTGCTGATCTTGGATGGCAAACCGGACCTGACCGTGGCCACTCCGCCGGAATTCGGCGGCCACGAAGGCCTCACCAACCCGGAAGAACTCTTTGTCGCCTCGGCCGCCGTCTGCCTCATGTCGACCTTCACGGCCATGAGCGCCAAGACCAGGGCTGAGTGGAAGTCCTTTTCCTGTCAGGCCGAAGGGCTCCTCGAACAGGTCCCCGGCCAGGGCTTCCTTTTCACCCGGCTGGAACTCCGGCCCCGGGTCGAGGTTGCCTCGCCGGACCAGATAGAACCGGCGGGCAAGGCTCTCGAACTGGCCAAGAAATACTGCCTGGTCACCAACTCGATGAAATCGGAGATCGTCATGCACCCGGAGGTCGTGGTCATATGAATCCGGCAACCGGTTACGACGTCCTGATAATCAACGCCCTGGTCGTCAACTTCGAGCCGGAGGCCGAGCCGGTCCGTAACGCTTTTGTCGCCGTCAGGAACGGGATTATCGCCGCCATCGGTCCCATGGACGAACTGCCGCCCGTTCCGGCCGCCGAAACCATCGACGCCGCCGGGTGTCTGGTCATCCCCGGCCTGATCAACACCCATGTCCACGCCCCCATGACCTGTTTTCGCGGGTTGGCCGACGATTTGCCTCTCATGACCTGGCTCCAAGAGCACATCTTCCCGACCGAAGCCGCCCATGCCGGACCGGATATGGCCTACTGGGGAGCCAAACTGGCTTGCGCCGAAATGCTCCTGTCCGGGACGACCTGCTTCGTGGACAGTTATTTCCACGAGGCAGACGTCGCCCGGAGCGTCAGCGAGACCGGCATCAGGGCAATGCTGGCCCAAGGCGTCGTCGACTTTCCCGCGCCCGGCGTGCCCGATCCTGCCCGGAACATCGACCACGTCCGGGAATACCTGGACGAATGGCTGGGACGTTCACCATTGGTCCTGCCTGTTGTTTTCTGTCATTCGCCTTACACCTGTTCGCCGGAAACGCTCCGGAAAGGCAAGGAACTGGCCCGGGAGAAAGAGGTCCCTTTTCTTATCCATCTGGCCGAAACGGCCGCCGAAGTCGGCCAGATTACAAGTGAACGGGGCCTTACCCCGGCGCGGTACCTGGATTCGCTCGGGCTGCTCGACGAAGAAACCATCTGCGTCCATTGCGTCCATCTGGATCAGGGCGAGATCGAACTTCTGGCCAAACGGGGCGCCGCCGTCTCCATCTGCTTGGAGTCCAACATGAAACTGGCCTCCGGACTGCCCCCTCTGCCGGCCATGATAAAGGGCGGCCTCAGACTCTCTCTGGGTACGGACGGTGCAGCCTCCAACAATGACCTCAACCTGTTCGGCGAGATAAAAGCCGCAGCCATGCTCTACAAGGCCGCCGGTCTCGACCCTACCGCCGTTCCGGCCGACGAAGCCCTTTTTCTGGCGGGGCCGGGTGGAGCCAGCGTCCTGGGGCTGGGCGGCGTGACCGGTTCCCTCGTCCCCGGCTTCCGGGCCGATCTCTGCGTGCTGGACTGTGCTGCCCCCCATCTGATGCCTCTCTATAATCCCCGTTCGCATCTGGTGTATGCCGCCAGCGGCCGGGAGATAAAGCACGTTTTGGTGGACGGGCGCATCCTGGTCAGGGATGGACGCCTGCTGACCATCGACCTGGATGAGACCATGGCCCGGGTCCGGGAGATAGCCGCGAAGATCAAATGAAAATCGGGCGCTGAAGCATCGAAAGCGGCGTCCTCGCCTTGATTTTTACGGCAGGGTGTAATACCTTGTTAAAACGAAAATCTTTAATTGAATGGTGATTCTATGCCCATGGATTGGGAAAAATGGTCGCAGAAGAAACCTGGGCCGACTCCGCAGCCGCCGGATATCGACAAGGTCGTCGAAAACCTGCGCCGATTCCGGGGACGCATGCCCAGTTATTACGTCATCGTGATTATCATCGCCTTGGCTTGGCTGCTTTCGGGTATTTACATCGTCCGGCCCGATGAAGTCGGCGTGGTCAAGCGGTTCGGAGAATTCTCGCGCGAGACCACTTCCGGGCCGCACTACCACCTGCCTTACCCCATCGAATCCGTGCTCAAGCCCAAGGTCACCCAGATCAGACGCTTTGAAGTCGGCTTCCGCACCATCAGCCTGGGGCCGCCGACCCAGTACCGGCCCGTCACCGATGAAGCCCTCATGCTTACCGGCGACGAGAATATCATCGATATTCAGTTCATTGTCCAATACAGGATCAAGGATGCCCGGGACTTTCTCTTCAATGTGGGCGATCCCGTCAAAGCCGTCCGCGACGCCACCGAAGCGGCCATGAGGGAGGTCATCGGCAAGAGCAAGATCGATGATGCCCTGACCGCCGGCAAGTTTCAGATACAGCAGGACACCCAGAATAAAATTCAGGAGGTCATGGACGTATACAAGTCGGGACTCCAGATAGTCGCCGTCCAACTCCAGGCCGTTCATCCGCACCAGCAGGTCGTCGACGCCTTCAAGGATGTCGCTTCGGCTCGTGAAGACCAGAACCGTTTCATCAACGAAGCCGAGGGTTACGCCAACGACATCCTGCCCAAGGCTCAGGGCCGAGCCGAGCAGCTTGTCCGCCAGGCCGAAGCCTACAAGGAAGAAAAGATCAAGAGAGCCCAGGGCGACGCCGCCAGGTTCCTTTCTCTTTACGAGGAGTATAAAAAGGCCAAGGACGTCACCCGCCGCCGCCTCTACCTGGAAACCATGGAAAATGTAGTCTCCCAGTCCCGCAAGATCATCTTGGACGGCAAAGGCGGCGTTGTCCCGCTCCTGCCTCTCCAAGGGCTGGGCATTGAATCCATGACGCAGACACCTGCCGCTCCCGTCCCTGAACAGCCAGGGACCTATCAGAAGACTCAATAAGGACGGTGAGCCATATGAATAAGAAATTCAGTTCCGTCGTTGTCCTCATCGTTCTGGCCCTGATTGGCCTCAACACCGCCTTCTTCATGGTCGACCAGACCCAGCAGGCCGTAATCGTCCAACTGGGCAAGCCGGTCAGCGGTATCATCGGGCCTGGCTTGCAGTTCAAAATCCCCTTTATTCAGGAGGTCATTTATTTCGAAAACCGTCTCCTGGATTATGATGCGGCGCCGTCTGAGATATTGACGGAAGACAAGAAGAACCTGCTGGTGGACACTTACGCCAAATGGCGCATCATCGACCCGCTCAAGTTTTACAAGACCGTGCGCAACATCGACGGGGCCTTGGCCCGGCTGGATGATATCGTCTTCGCCGAACTCCGGGTGGAACTGGGGCAGCATCTCATGAGCCAGATCATTTCGGAAAAGCGGGACGATATTATGAAGGTGGTGACCGAAAGGTCCGACAAGGCTGCACGTGATTACGGCATCAGCGTCATCGACGCCCGTATCAAAAGAGCCGACCTGCCCAAGGAGAACGAGCGGGCCGTCTTCGGCCGCATGAGAACCGAGCGTGAACGGCAGGCCAAACGGTACCGTTCCGAAGGCCAGGAAGCCGCCCTGAAGATCACGGCCGAGGCCGACCGCAAACGTACCGTTCTGCTGGCCGAAGCCTATCGCAAGTCCCAGACTCTGCGCGGCCAGGGCGACGCTGAAGCGGCGAAAATCTATGCCGAGGCTTATAACAGGGATCCGGAATTCTACGCCTTCATCCGCAGCCTCCAGGCTTACGACAATTCGCTGGATGAGAATACGACCATGGTTCTCAGTCCCAAGGACCAGTTTCTGCAATACCTGCAAGGCGGCGCGTCCCCCTTGCCCTGATTATTCACCAAGATGCCGACAGCACTCAGGTGCTGACAAAAATACGGCGGGGCGCCAAGCCCCGCCGGAGCTTGTTGACAAAGTCCCCTAAAAGGCCGTTGAAAGAGAAGAGGACGCCGAGAGCAACTATGCAGGCGGGGTGCTTCGCCCCTGCCGCGAACGACAACGACTTCGGCCAGCCTTTCCCGCCCAGACCAAGGGGACGCCCAATCGGCCGCGTCCCCTTGGAACCCCCGGCCTTTTTTAACCCGTCGAACGGGCATCCGTGCCCTTCGCCGGGGGGCGAACATCCATGTTCGCCTAAGAAAAGGGGAAACCGGAAAATCGGCTTTGGGGGTGTAGGTCGGGTTGATAAAAACAACAAAGGGGTTTTTCAACAGCCTGGGCGGGGCGCCAAGCCCCGCCGTATTTTTGTCAAAAAAGGATGTTCCTCAACCCTGATGCTCTCTCTGGCGTTCGGCCAGGCGCATCTCCCGGCGGGCTAAGGCCTCCCGGTTGCGGCGCTTCTCCGTCTCGTTTTCCAGGATAAGCGGCGGGACGGGCGAAGGCTTGCCGTCGTCGCCCAGAGCGACGAATGTCAGGTAGGCCGAGGCTGTGTGGCGAACCTCGCCGGTCCGGGGGTTCTCCGCCTCCACGCGCACGCCCACCTCCATGGATGAACGGCCGACCATGGTCAGGCTGGCCTTGAAGAAGACCAGGTCGCCCACATAGACCGGGTGGAGGAATTCCAGCCGGTCCACCGACGCGGTAACCGCATTCCGCCGGGCGTGCCGGATGGCCGTCACTCCAGCCGCTGAGTCGATATATTTCATGACCACTCCGCCATGGACGTTGCCATACGGGTTGGTGTCCTGAGGGAGCATCGCGTAAGCCATGACTACACTGCTTTCACTCACTCGCTTGCCTTCCATAAACTGTCTCCTTCAATCTCTTCAGTGCTGTCGGTCAGTGTCGGCAGTGGTCAATCGGTTGTTTCGGGCCGGGCGGGGATTATCATTCTGGCCAACTCCAGCATCTCACTGCTGTCTACTCTTTCGCCTGCCGCAAACCACTGCCGTCTTTCCGGGCCGGGCTGCCCGGTATCCACCCGGTTGACAATAACCATCTTTTCCGCAGGCAGCAAGATAACATACTGCCCGCCGAAGCCTGCGGCATAAAAGGCTTCGTCCCGGAAAGTCCACCACAGATAACCGTAACCGGAATCACCGTTGACGGAACAGGGGCTTGTGCTCTCGGAGACCCAGCCCTCGGGCAGCACGCGATATCCCCGCCAGACCCCGTCATTGAGAAACAAAGCGCCGAAAATGGCCAGGTCCCGTGCCGAAATATAAAACGGATAGGCCGCGTGCCTGGAGACCGGTTCGCGGCTCATATGAACATCCTCCGGTCGGAAATCTAACATCCCCAACGGATGGGCGATCCATTGAGCAAAAGCCTGCCCGATGCCCAACCCTGTCTACTTTTCGAAGATCGTCCCCAGGATGTTGAAATCCCAATTGTTATAGTACCAGTATTCTCCCGGGAGGTGGCTTCCCCTTGCCGGCCGCTTTGCCCTCATTTCCGCCGATTCCGCCGCCGCCGGCAGATAGATGCCTGAACGGGCCTTCATCAGATCCCGGACTGTGGCCTGTTTTTCCTGCTCGGTCAAGGGAGTCAGGTCGTCTATGCCCAGTTCGGCCAGAGATGAGTCCAGGTTGACCAAACCTCGGTCGACGGCAATGCCGTATAGGGCGCTGATAAGGCTCTTGCGAACCGAATGGGAACTGGTCCGCTTGGCTGTTTCTCCCCATTCCACCACCAGCCTGTCTTCATGCAGGACTATCAGGGATGTGGAACCGGCACGGCGGGTCAGATCCAGAAAGTCTTCAATCGATTGGGTAGGCCAATCATGACGCGCAGGGAAAATCGGCGTCAGGGATTTGGCCGGATCGGCTATCCGGCAGGCGGGATAATCAGTGGAGCGGCCGGTTTCACGGAGATAAAACACCAGGACAAGGCCGAAGAACAGCACGGCCAGAAGAGCGGAAAAGAGAATCCCTCTTGCGTTGGCTGGTAGCCTTGTTCTGCCTGTTTGTCCGGGCATGAAGACCGCCTCCTGGCAGCGGGTTCATCACCGTCTGCTAAACGGGCCGGCTATTCGGGCTTCAATCTCAGACCGTGGGGAGGCGTCGACCGTTTCTCCGTAGGGGTCTCCGTCCGGGGACGCCTGTTGATCACGCAGCAGCTTGACTCGACGCGCTCTTTGAACTCCTGGTTCATCAAGCGTATACCTTCCCGGAGGTCTTCCTCGACTTTGGGCCAAGCCAGAGGCACCAGAAGACCCGTCAATGTCTCCATCTGTACAAACCTGGTCCGATTCTCGCTGATGGGGCCGAACAGAAATGTGTGGTTGCTGGCAAGAAAACCGGGCAGGAAGACATTTCCCCGCCATCTCAAGGTCCTCTGTTTTTCGACGCGGATCAAGTAAGGCCGGAGATGGTAAGTCGTTTTTCGGCCGGCCAGGCGGACACTGACGGACAGATGACCTTCTTCCACCATATTGCCCTTGATACTGGTGACAAGAGGATTCCAGCCAGGGTATGACCTGAAATCACTGAAGACTTCCCAAACCGCTTCCACCGGACATTCAATCTCGATCCGTTCAGTGATAGATTTTGCAAATGTCGCCATAGACCACCGTTATGCCGCTCCAGAGTTCCCGGCGTAATTAAATTATCTTCTCCTGAGGGGAGGAAAAACGGCTAAATTTTGTACATTAATACCAAAAGTAAAAAAAGAAAACCAAATCCGCTCAGACTGTGTGTCTTGCAACAATTTGTTTCGCTGTCCCGGCGACCTTTTTCGTTCCTTTCCGTAATATCCCTCCTCCTTTCGCCCAGTCTCTAATGTAGTGTACACCGAACGGATGCTCCGGACCGGGGATTCTAAGTAATTGCATTACCGGGATGGTGGAGGTAACTTGAGTTCATGCCCGCCGACATGAAAAACATGAGACAATACGGGGACGCGCCTTTCTCCGTGGCGGTTCTTCATGGAGGTCCTGCCGCGCCTGGTTCCATGGCCGGGGTGGCCAGTGACCTTGCCGCTGCGGGAATCGGAGTCCTGGAACCTTTCCAGACCCGTGAATCCATTGACTCCCTGGTCGCTGAATTGAAAGAAATTCTGCTTGCCAGAGCCGAAGCGCCGGTGACTCTGGTGGGGCACTCATGGGGAGCCTGGCTTGGTTTTATTTTCGCCGCCCGCTACCCCGGACTGGTGAAGAAGCTCATTCTGGTCGGCAGCGGGCCTTTTGAAGCAGGTTATGCCGCGGGGATCATGGATGCCAGGCTGGGGCGGCTGACCGAAACAGACCGCCGGGAAGCCCGCAGCCTCATCGCTTCTTTACACAAACCGGCCGATTCCGGTCTGGACGGAATTCTATCCCGTTTCGGCGCTTTGATGTCCACGGCCGACGCCTTCGACCCTTTACCCCTGGCAAGCACAGAGATCGTCTGCCGCCACGATCTGCATGTCCGCATCTGGGCCGAAGCCTCCGAACTCAGGTCTTCCGGTAAACTGCTGGAGATGGGCCGCTTGGTCCAGTCTCCGGTGGTGGCCATCCATGGGGATTACGACCCTCACCCGTCCGAAGGAGTGGCCGAACCCTTGGCCCGCGTCCTGTCTGATTTCCGTTTCTACCTGCTCGCAAAGTGCGGCCACGAACCCTGGCGCGAAAGACAGGCCCGGGAAAAATTTTATGAACTCCTTCTAAGGGAACTGCTTTGAGAAGAAGGCTTTTTCCGATCAACATTATCCATATGGAGAATTATCATGGCTATCAAATACGCCCACACCAACCTTGTGGCCCTGGACTGGCGCATACTGGCCAGTTTTTATCAGCAGGTTTTCGGATGCCGCCCCGTCCCTCCTGAAAGGGACCTGAGCGGATCGTGGCTGGATCAGGCCACCGGCCTGACCAACGCCAGGTTGCGGGGGCAGCACCTGAGGCTTCCCGGCTGGGGCGATGAAGGCCCGACTCTGGAAATATTTCAGTATGAATCCATGCCGGAACGCCCGGATTTGAAACCCAATACCCCCGGTTATGCTCATATCGCCTTTGCCGTCGACGATGTTTCCGCCGTAGCTGCGTCCGTTCTCGCGCACGGCGGTTCGGCCGTGGGGGAAGCGACTGTCCGGGAAATCCCCGGAGTTGGCCTGCTGACTTTTGTTTACATGGCCGATCCGGAAGGCAACATCATCGAAATCCAGAACTGGCGGGCGATTGACGATTGATGGCTTCGTTGACTCAATAATGGGCGGTCAGCCGACGGCGGGAGCCCCCTTGTCTCAGGGGTGATGGTTTCAGGGCTCCTTTCTTATTCTCGCCACTGATTTCGTCCTACCGCTACGCCTTGACCGGGTGGTAAATCGCATTGACACCAATGCGGACGATTGTTATGGTGCCCAAAGTTTTCGAATCGGCCACCCCGGATATCAGGAAGCTTATGATGGCACTGATATTACAATGATGCAGAGTTATTGAATATAATGCTGGCAAAGTCTTGGGAAATGCTGTTCCCGGTTCTTCAGAGGGCAACACTGGTAGTGAAAAACGGTCTGATTATATTGGTTCTGAATTCGTTTTGCCTGCCCTGAAAGTTCAGTTTAAAACGGATTATTCTGTCATCAAATCTTGTCGGGACGTTTGGGAAAAACGTTTTGTATACAGGCTTTTTTCAGCCTGAGGCCAGCATGAGCGGGTATTCTGAACGGATTTGTCATATAATCTGATTACGGGCCGAGATGGTGGTGATGAATTCTGCCTCGAAAAGAGACCATGTGCGGAACGGGTGCTGATATTATGATGTCAATCTTAACAACTGGCGATTCGCCCCTGCGAATTGTGCATGTCACTTCAGTGCACCCCTGGAATGACACGCGCATTTTTTACCGCATGTGTCGGTCACTGGCTCTGGCTGGACATGAAACTCATTTGGTTGCACCGGCCAATCGAAGCCATGACTGGATCGAGGATGGCGTTCATATTCATCCTGTTCCCCGGATTAAAGGGCGGATGAAACGGTTTGCCTACACCGCTTCCCGAGTTCTAAGTGCGGCCGCACGGCTGAACGGCGATATATACCACATACACGACCCGGAATTGTTACTCTGGGCCTTTCTTTCTCCATTCAGAAAAATACACCCCCTTGTTTACGACGCCCACGAGGATTTTTCCGCCGCTATCCGTGATAAGACCTGGATATCCCCCATGCTCAGGCGGTCGATGTCTTTACTGGCGGGGGGATTTGAACGCTTTGCCGCCCACGCGGTCACCGAATCCGTCATCTGCGCCTGGCCGGGCATTCAGCCTAGATTTTCGAAACACTCCCGCAGTACAGTCATAAACAACTACTGCTGGCGCAATGAATTGGATTTACTTGGCGCTTCAGCCTCAAGGGACGCGAATCATTTTGTTTACGCCGGTCTGCTGGCTCCCGGGCGAGGCATCCTGCATATTATCGAAGCCGTGGCTATGCTGGATGGAAGAGCCCGCTTGACCATCGCTGGGCCTTGGTCCGGCCGAGATTTTGAGGACTCTTGCCGGTCGGCTCCTGGCTGGCGGCATACGAAATATGTCGGCATACTGAACCGGGAAGGCATGCGCCAACTGTTCGCCACCGCCTCTGTCGGAATACTGGCCTACCTGCCGTTACGGAATCATCTGTACTCCGTTCCCAACAAAATATTTGAATACATGTCCGGAGGTTTGGCTGTCATTGCTTCGGATCTGCCCATGCAACGCCAGATTATCACCCAGTCCGGCGGCGGAGTCTGTGCCGACCCGACCAGTCCGAAAGCTCTGGCCGAAGCGATGCTTTTCATGCTGGAAAATCCCGAGAAGCGCGATTCCATGGCCATGGCCGGTCGGCAAGCCGTAGTTGAGCGTTTTTGCTGGGAAAATGAATGGACGCGGCTTCTTGAGTTCTACCTGGCCACCTTGGCCAAGCAGCCTTTCCGCAACTAATTATCACAAATCAAAAATTTAATCCGACCTTGATTAATCTTGGCTGTTGTGAGACAAGAGCGGAAAGTATGCTATGATTTATCAAGAAGTGTGCCATTGGAAAACTATTGATCTGGTTTCACCGCTTCCGGTAGCAAAGATGGTTTGAGCGGTTTGTTTTCACAGCTTTGACGGGTGCTTCAAATGATCGTAAAAAAAAGAATATGTGTGATGGGCCTTGGATATATTGGGTTGCCCACGGCCGCTTTGCTGGCCAATCGCAGTTATAACGTTATGGGCGTCGACTTGGTCCGGGATGTGGTCGATACAATCAACCGGAGTGAGATTCATATCGCTGAACCCGATCTGGATACCTTCGTCCGGGCCGCCGTAGGATCGGGAAAACTTGTCGCCGATGTCGAACCCGGAGAGGCCGACCTGTTCATCATCGCCGTTCCCACTCCTTTCAATGACGGTTACGTACCGAATATAGACTACGTCCTTTCCGCTTCCCGCTCCATCGCTCCTTTTGTCCGCCCCGGCGGCATTGTCATAGTGGAATCCACCATACCCGTCGGTACCACGGAGAGGGTCGCCCAGGTGCTGGCCGAAAACGGAGTTGATGTCTCAAGGGTCCACGTGGCCCATTGTCCCGAGAGAGTGCTGCCCGGCCGCATTATGCACGAGCTGGTACATAATGACCGTGTCGTCGGCGGTTTGACTCCGGAGGCGACGAAAGAGGTCGCGGATTTTTACGCCACCTTCGTCAAGGGAGAAATCCTTTCCACCGATGCCCGCACAGCCGAAATGACCAAACTGGCGGAAAACAGCTTTCGTGATGTCAATATCGCTTTCGCCAATGAACTATCCATGTTGTGCAGCGAATTGGGCATTGACGCATGGGAACTCATCCGGCTGGCCAATCGTCATCCCCGGGTCAATATTCTGCAGCCTGGTTCGGGTGTGGGGGGGCACTGCATCGCTGTTGATCCCTGGTTTATCGTTAATGCATTACCCGGTCTGGCCAGACTCATCCGCACCGCCCGTGAAGTCAACAGCTTCAAGACAAAGTGGATCATAGAAAACATCGAGAATGCCGCCCTGCGCTTCAGCGCCGAACACGGACGAAAGGCTGCAATCGCCTGCCTGGGGCTGACCTTCAAACCCAATATTGACGATCTGAGGCAGTCCCCCGCTCTGCACATAGCCAGTGAACTCGAACAGCGGGGACACAATATCCTGGCTGTTGAACCGAATCTTCGGGCACACCCGCCATTGCCTCTGGTGAGTTTGGAGGAGGCCCTGGATCAGGCCGATATTCTGGCCCTGCTTGTGGCCCACAAGGAATTCAGCCGGATTGGTTCCAATCGGGATGCCAGGATACTTGATTTTTGCGGATGTCTGAAATGAGAAGAGTCCTTCTGGTGGTCGGCACCAGGGCCGAGGCCATCAAGATGGCGCCTCTTAGCACCATGTTGAAGACTTCCGAATTGTTCGAGGCCAAACTCTGCGTCACGGCCCAGCACCGCCAGATGCTGGATCAGGTGCTTAGCCTGTTTGATCTGACTCCTGATTACGATCTGGACCTCATGAAACCTCAGCAAGACCTGTTCGATATCACGTCCAGCGTTTTGGCGGGCCTGCGCGGCATACTGTCCAATTTTTGTCCGGACCTGGTCCTTGTCCATGGCGACACCACAACCACTTTTGCCGCCACCTTGGCGGCTTTTTATCAGAAAATTCCTGTGGGACATGTTGAAGCCGGGCTCAGGACCGGCGATATGTATGCTCCATGGCCCGAGGAAGCCAACCGCAAACTGACCACAGCCCTGGCCACTTACCATTTCAGCCCGACAAGGCAGGCGGCCGACAATCTTCTGGCCGAGAATGTAAAGCCCCAGCAAATCGTTGTAACAGGCAATACGGTCATTGACGCCTTGTTCCATGTTCTCGGCCGCATCAAGGCCGACGAGACTCTCGGGACAAGACTGATAAAATATATAGATACTGCTATGGGCCGGGGTTTTTCCGTCGAAGCGGACAAAATCGTTCTCATCACAGGACACCGCAGGGAGAACTTCGGCGACGGTTTCGTCTCCATCTGCGGGGCTATCCGCGACTTGGCCGCCCGCTTTCCTGATTGGCGCTTCGTCTATCCCGTCCACCTTAATCCAAATGTTCAGAGACCGGTCAAGGACATACTTTCCGGCTTGCCCAATGTCTTTCTGACCGGTCCCATGGTCTACGAACCCTTTGTCTACCTCATGAGCCGCAGCCGTATAATTCTTACAGACAGCGGCGGGGTTCAGGAAGAGGCCCCCAGCCTAGGCAAGCCCGTCCTGGTCATGAGGGAGACCACCGAACGCCCGGAAGCCTTGTCGGCCCGGACTGTCCGTTTGGTGGGAACGGGACGTGACAGGATTGTCCAGGCCGTCGCTGACTTGATTGAAGACCCCGGACTGTACAAAAGTATGGCCATTGTTCATAATCCCTACGGCGATGGGCTGGCCAGCCGTCGGATTGTGGATTTTCTGGTCCGAAACATGTAGCCGATTCTTTTTACCGCCTTGCTTTTGACCTCTGTTTTCAATAAACTGCCCTTCATCAATTTTTCGAATGCTGATCGGTCCTTTCGGGCATATTGCGGCCTGTGGGATTTCTCATTTCAAGGAGGATGTTGATAATGGCAGTCAAGACATTCGGCGTGGTCGGCGCGGGACAGATGGGTGGAGGCATTGCTCAGGTGGCCGCCGCCGCTGGCCTCGACGTCATCATGATGGACATCAAGGATGAATTCGTTCAGCGCGGGTTGAAGGCCATCGCCTCCAGTCTGGACCGTCTGGTCAAGAAAGAGAAAATGACTCAGGCCGGGAAGGACGAAATCCTGGGGCGAATCAGGGGTGTCACATCTCTGGAAGACATGGCCGGGGCCGATCTGGTCGTGGAAGCCGCTACCGAAAGGGAAGACCTGAAGCTGGACATCTTCCGGCAACTGGACGCCCTCTGTCTGCCATCCGCCATTCTGGCCTCCAACACCTCGTCCATCAGCATTACCCGGCTGGCCGGGGCCACAAGCCGCCCGGACCGTTTCATCGGCATGCACTTCATGAACCCCGTGCCCATGATGCAGCTTGTTGAAGTCATCCGCGGCTTGGCCACCAGTGAGGAAACTTTCCTGACCACCGTCGCCCTGGCCGGAATGATGGGCAAGACCCCGGTCGAAGCCTCGGATTTCCCCGGATTCATCGCCAACCGGATTCTCCTGCCCATGATCAATGAAGCCGTGTACTGCCTGTACGAAGGCGTCGGCACGGTCGAGGCCATTGACCAGGTCATGAAGCTGGGCATGAACCACCCCATGGGGCCTCTGGCTCTGGCCGACCTCATCGGCCTGGACACCTGTCTGGCCATCATGAACGTCCTGCATCAGGGCCTGGGCGACTCCAAATACCGTCCCTGCCCGCTGCTCAAGAAATACGTCGACGCAGGCTGGTTCGGCCGGAAATCCGGCCGGGGTTTCTACGACTACTCCAGATAGGCGCGAAGAGTCTTCCTGAGCGGTCTCGATAAATAACCAGGTTTCCGGCCTTGAAGAGCCGGAAACGGAACAAAACGGAATTTTCGGTGTAACAAATGTCTTTAATAGCCATTGTCGACTACGAAGCCGGCAACCTGACTTCGGTGGAAAGGGCCGTCCGGCACCTGGGTTACGACGCTGTCGTCACCCAGAACCCGGATACCATCCTTGACGCCGAAAGAGTCATCTTTCCCGGCGTGGGCGCGGCCGGGTCGGCCATGGCCGATCTCAAACGCCTCGGCCTGGACAGGATACTCAAGCTGGTCAAGGATTCCGGCAAGCCTCTCCTGGGCATCTGTCTGGGCACACAGATAATCTTCGAACACTCGGAAGAGGACGGCGGCACTCCCTGTCTAGGGCTCCTGGCCGGTGAAGCCAGACGCTTTCCTTCCGACCTCAAGGATAACGGCTGGACCCTCAAGGTGCCCCACATGGGCTGGAACCGGGTCCGCTTCGTTTCCGCCCATCCTGTTTTCAAAGGGCTGAAACCCGAAAACGAGTTCTACTTCGTCCATTCCTACTACCCGTCCCCGGCCGACATGCTCACCGCCGTCGGCTGGACCGAATACGGCATAACCTTCGCCTCGGCCGTGGCCAGGGACAACCTGGTCGCCGTCCAGTTTCACCCGGAGAAAAGCGGACGGCCCGGACTGAACATACTCAGAAACTTCTGCCAGTGGGACGGTAATTATGCTTAGCCGCAGAATAATACCCTGCCTGGATGTCCGCGACGGCAAGCTGACCAAGGGCATAAAATTCGAAGGCAATGTGGACATCGGCGACCCGGTGGAAATGGCCCGCTTCTACTACGAGGAAGGGGCTGACGAACTGGTTTTCTACGATATCACGGCCTCTTCCGACCGCCGGGACATCATGATCGACGTGGTCCGCCGCACCGCCGAACAGATATTTATCCCCTTTTCCGTGGGCGGCGGCATACGCACCCTGGAAGACATGCGCCGGGTCATCAGCGCCGGGGCCGAAAAGGTTTCGGTCAACTCCGCCGCCGTCCAGAATCCGGAGATCATCAGCCAGGGGGCCGAAGCCTTCGGTTCGCAGTGTGTGGTCCTGGGCATGGATGTGCTCAAGGTCGGGCCATCGGAAAAAATACCCACCGGGTACGAAATCGTCATTCACGGCGGCCGCACCCGCATGGGCATCGACGCCCTCTGGTGGGCTCAGGAAGCTGAACGCCTCGGAGCCGGTGAGCTCTGCGTCAATTCCATAGACGCCGACGGCACCAAGGAAGGGTACGAGATGACCCTGACGAGGATGATCTCCACCGGCGTCTCCATCCCGGTCATCGCTTCGGGCGGAGCCGGGCACCCGGAACACCTCCGCGCTGTTCTGAGCGAAGCCCGCGCCGATGCGGCCCTCATCGCCTCCATCACCCATTACGGCGAATACACCATCCGCCAGCTCAAGGATTACCTGAGCGCAGGCGGGGTCAAGGTCCGCGAAACCTGGTGATTCACCGGACCGGGACGCTCCCGGTTGTTCAGTGCAGGGCCGTAATGGTAAGCAGGGGGAACGGATGAGGCAGGCAAGGGGCGGGCGGGGCTGTGGGCCCCGCCCTGGTCAGGGGTTTACTTGCTGGTTATGGAGGAGATGAATCAGCCGGAGGCGCCTGGCTGTTCCCTTCATTGTTTGTCTGACGGGCCGGGCAGCCGGACGGAGATGGTTGTGCCTTCCTCTGTCCCGGTTTTCATCAGGATGCAACCGCCCTGGATCTCGGCCATCATCTTGGCTGAATATGTTCCCAGGCCCGTCCCGCCGCTCTTGCCCGCAGTGGCGTATTTCTCAAAAAAACGCTCCCGGACTTCCACAGGTACTTCTCCATTGTTGTGGATGTTCAAACCGGGGCAGGGGCCATCCTCAAAATCAATGGTAATCGTTCCGCCTTTGGGGGAAGCCTCCAGGGCGTTTTTCAGGAGATTGGCCAGCATTGTGTAGCAGAGCAGTTCGTCGCCCAGAACCAGGTACTTTTCGCCGGGCTGTACCGGCTTGCCTCCCCTGGCGAAGAACAACTCCAGGCGGCGGGCTTGGGTCAGTCCCCTGATCTCATTGGCGACCTTTTGGGCGATTCTTATCAGGTCCACGGGCTCGGGCCTGAGTTCATAAATACCCCGCTCCATCTTGAAGAGATCCAGGGAAAGGTTGATCATGTGCAGCATGCGCCAGCCCGCTTCTTCAATTGCCAGCAGTTGCTGCCTGTGCTCCTCCGGCAGGTCCGGCTCATTGCCCATCAGCTCGGAGAGGCTGATGATGCTGGTGAGTGGACCCTTGAGGTCGTGCCGCATAATCCGGTCCACTTCCTCCCGCAGCCGGACGCTGTCCAGGAGTTCGGCGTTCTGAGCCTCCAGGGTTGTCTGAGCCTGCCGCAAGGCCAAATGAGTCTTCACCCTGGCCCGGACCACCGGCGGGCTGATCGGCTTGGTGATATAGTCCACCGCTCCCAGCTCGAACCCCCTGGTTTCGTCAACGTCATCGGCCAGGGCAGTGACAAAGATAACCGGTATTCCGCTGGTCTTGGGATTATCCTTCAAAAGACGGCAGACTCCGTAGCCGTCCAGGCCGGGCATTAATATGTCCAGCAGAATCAGGTCGGGGAGATGAGCGTGGATATCCTCCAGGGCCGTTGCCCCGTCCAGCGCCGCCATGACCTCGTAGTCATCCGCCAGCGACTCCACCAGAATATCCACGGTGGTGGCCGAATCGTCCACTATCATGACCAGACTCCGGCCATTTTCCCCCATAGCCATATTGAACCTCTTACTGAAGGATGAATCCTGCGGAAAGGGCGTCCGTCTCCTCCTGGAAGTCTGCGTGTTCCAGGGCTACCTGGCGGAAATCCTCCTGAAGATCCAGAAACACGGACAGTATTTCCGGATCGAAATGGGTCCCCATGCCTTCTTCCATTATCTTCACCGCCCGTGAATGCCTCATGGGGGCTTTGTACACCCGCTTGCTGATGAGTGCGTCGTAAACGTCGGCCACGGCCATAAGCCGGGCAGGGAAGGGTATGGCCTCGCCTTTCAGGCCCAGGGGATACCCAGAACCATCCCATCTCTCGTGGTGCCCGTAGGCGATCAGCCTGGCGTAGCTCAGAAATGACTCCTCGCCCAGACGCCTTTCCGCCGTCATGATGGCTTCCCGGCCGTAATCCGCATGCTTCTTCATTATCTCGAATTCTTCATTCGTCAAACGGTCGGGCTTCAAGAGTATATGGTCGGGTATGCCCACCTTGCCGATGTCGTGCAGCGGGGCGGAGACGTAGAGCTGATCGATGACCTCCCGGTCCAGCAATCCCCGGAACGCTGGCCGGTCCCGGAGGTTCTCGGCCAGGAGCCTGAGATAGTTCTGGGTCCTCCGGATGTGGCCGCCAGTCTCCGGGTCCCGGTATTCGGCCAGTGAAGCCAGGCACTCGATGGTCACCTCTCGGGTCAGAAGGAGTTCCTTGGTCCTCTCCATGACCATTACCTCCAGGGTGAGGTTCTGATCGCTCAACTCCTCCTTGGCCAGCTTCAGCTCCAGGTGGTTTTTTACTCTGGCCCTGACTATGGGCGGGCTGACCGGCTTGGTCAGGTAGTCTATGGCGCCCAGTTCCAGGCCCTTGGCCTCGTCCTCCACGTCGCCCAGGCCGGTGACGAAGATGATGGGAATATCGCGGTACCAGGGATCGGCCTTCAGGCGCCGGCAGACTTCATAACCGTCCATGCCAGGCATTTTGATGTCCAGCAGGATCAGGTCAGGAGATGAAGTCTGCACCAGTTCCAGCGCACTCTCCCCGTCCATGGCCACGCTGATGTTGTAATCATCACCCAGGATGCTCAGCAGGATGTCTATGTTAACTTCCGCGTCATCGACCACCAGGATCCGGCAATCAGACGGACTGCGCATTTTTTTTCTCCATGTTTTTGATTGTTATGGCCAGGGATTCCAAAGCGGCTTCGGCCTCCTTGAACCTGTATCTCCTGACCAGGTTGCCCAGTGAAGAAGCATCCCCGGCCAATTCGGGGGGCCAGGCCATGGCCATGATTTCCGCCAGTATGTCCGCGCACTGTTTGGGTTCACGGGCTTTGACGTGGGGATTCAACCTCTCCAGAGCCGCCTCCAGTCCTGCAAAATCAATCTCATGGCCCGCCTCCGCCTCGGCCGGGGAAGTATCCTCCAGGGCCGGAAGCCCATCCACCGAAGATGACACAAGTTCCATGGCTTCCCGAAAGCGGGATATCTTTTCCGGGAAAGCTTCTTCCTTGTCTGATCCTTTCAAGGCCGCATCCAGCTCTGAAGCCGCTTCGTACAGACCCAACGCCCCCAGGTTGCCCGCCACGCCTTTGACCGTGTGGACCAGCCTTCGGGCCGACTCCCTGTCGCCGGCCTTCAGGGCCTCCGTCAGCCGTTCCCCGGACCCGCTGAACTCCTCCCTGAATTTGAGCAGAAGCTCCCGGTACAATCCAGGTTTTCCCCCGACCCGGTGCAGACCAGCTTTGATGTCCAGACCGGGCAGCGGAGGCCAGTCTGCTTCCTCCCCAGCCTGGTCTGTTACCGGCGGTCCGGCCGAAGGCTTTTTCCGCCCGGAGTCTATCCACTTGCTCAGGGCGCTGAAAAGCTCATAAGTGTCTATGGGTTTGGTCACGTGGTCGTTCATCCCAGCCGCCAGGCTCTTCTCCCGGTCCCCGCTCATGGCGTGGGCGGTCATGGCGATTATGGGCAGATCGCGGAGGCGCGCATCATCCCGGCCCAGCTCCCGGATTCTGGTCGCCGCCTCCAAGCCGTCCATCTCGGGCATCTGAATATCCATCAGCACGGCCTCGAATTCCTCCCGGCTGACAAGCTCAACAGCTTCGCGGCCGTTTTCGGCCAGAGAGACCGCAAACCCCGAACTTTCCAGCAGTTCCCTGGCCACCAGACGGTTTATCTCGTTGTCTTCCACCACCAGAATCCGCGCTCCCTGCAAGACCTCGGCGATTTCTTTCCCCTCGTCCCGTCTGGGGCGGATGTGTGACTCGGGCGGTACGCCCTGGTGGAAGACTTCCATAATCGTATTGAAAAGGAGCGAAGCGTTGACCGGCTTGACCAGAAAGGCGTCAAGGCCTGTTGCCCTGGCCTGCTCGATAATCTCCTCCCGCCCGTAGGCCGTGACCATGATGATGGTCGGAGTCCTGGTCAGGCCGGGATTCTCCCTGATGCGCCGGGAAGCCTCTATCCCGTCCATGCCCGGCATCTTCCAGTCCATAATCACCAGGTCGAAAGGCCTGTCCCCGGCCGCTTCCAACTCGGCCAACCCCTCCGGTCCCGAAGCTGCCAGGCTTACTTCGAAGGAAAAAGAAGCCAGCATACTGGCCAGGACGTCCCGGCTGCTGGCGTTGTCGTCCACCACCAGGACCCGCATGCCTCTCAGGTCTGGCGAAGGTACCAAAAGCTGTCTGGACTCCTTGTCCGACAAACCGAAGACCGCTGTGAAGTGAAAGGTGCTGCCTTCGCCCGCCCGGCTTTCCACCCATATTTCCCCGCCCATCATTTCAACCAGGCGCTTGCTGATGGTCAATCCCAGGCCCGTGCCCCCGTATTTTCTGGTTGTCGATGAATCGGCCTGGGTGAAGGCCTGGAAAAGAATGGCCTGTTGTTCCCGGCTCAGGCCAATGCCCGTGTCGCGTACGGAGAATCTCAGCTTGGCCCGGCCGTTCTTTTTCTCTTCCAGTGAGCCGGAAACCACTATCTCGCCCTTCTCCGTGAACTTGACGGCGTTGGTGCAGAGATTGGTCAGCACTTGACCAAGCCGCAAGGGATCGCCGGTCAGGGTAAATGGCAGGTCCGGATCGGTCTGGAAAAGAATTTCCAGGCCTTTCTCATGTCCCTTCAGCGTTATGAGGTTGGCCACATTGTCCAGAACTTCCTCAAGGTTGAAATCCACGGATTCCATGGCCAGCTTGCCGGCCTCGATCTTGGAAAAATCAAGTATGTCATTGATTATGCTCAGCAAAGCCCTGGCAGATATTTCGATCTTGGTCAGATAGTCGTGCTGGCGTGAAGTCAGCTCGGTCTTGAGGGCCAGATGGGTCAGGCCGGTGATGGCGTTCATGGGTGTGCGTATTTCGTGGCTCATGTTGGCCAGAAAATCGCTCTTGGCCCGATTGGCCGCCTCGGCCTCCTCACGGGCCACCTGCAGGGCGAGTTCGTCCCTCTTGCGCTCCGTTATGTCGGTAATCAGGGCGAAAGAACCGCTTTTTTCGCCACTTTCATTGTAATACGGGGTCGCGCTGAGGAGGCAGGGGACCTTGGTTCCGTCCGGCCGCAATGGTGAGGCTTCATAGGCTGTTTCCCGCCCTTGGTTGCGCAGTTCAAGTTGTTCCTTGAGGATTCTCCGGTTTTCTTCGTCGTAAAAATCAAAGACGCTGCGGCCTAGTATCTCCTCGGTCGGACGGCCCAGAATCCGGCACATGGCCTCGTTTACTTCCAGGGTTTTCCCTTGGTTGTCTATGAACCAGAAACCCTCGCTGGCCGTCCCCAGAATCTTTTTTACATGCGTCTCGCTCTGCCTCAGCTTCCGTGTCCGTTCCTCGACCAGTTCCTCCAGGTGGTCCTTGTACGCGGCCAACTCCGCCCTGGCCATCCGCAAACCCTCGATCATTCTGTTGAAGCTCAGGGCCAGTTGCCCGACTTCGTCCCGCCCGGTAATCTCGACCTTCTGGTCCAGATTTCCCGTTCTGGTTATCTCCCGCGCCGTGGAAGTCAGTCGGCTGACCGGAGCGGCGATAAAACCCTGCAAGGCGATGACCAGAAGAATACCCAGAATAAGCAGGCCGGAAAGCAGCACCAACAAGATACGGTCGGTCAGTTTCCAGGCGGCCTGGTTCATGGCCGAATGGGGTATGACCCCGCACAGCTTCCAGCCGAAATGGGGCGAAGTATAATAGATTATCTCCACCTTGGTTCCGTCCCGTACGGCCGTGGTGCTGCCCTCGCTGTGGTACTTGTGGATCTTGTCGAATCCCTCGAAGACCGTTTCTATCTTCTGAGAGACATCTGCCGGATTGGGGCTGGCCAGGATAATCCCTGTTTCGTCCATCAGAATAATGTGACCATCATAACCGACCTTGATGGAGGACACGAAACCGGTCAGAAAGGCCAGGGTCACATCCATGCCCACCACGCCGTAAACCTGCCCTGATTCGTCCGTCAGGGCTTTGACCAACCCGATGTTGACGTCCTTGGTGGTTACCGAGCTGTATGGCGGAGTCCTCATGACCCGGCCTGGGTTCTCTTTGGCCAGTCGGTACCAAGGACGTTCCCTGGGATCATATTGCGTCGGCAGGGCGCGCAGATGAGACCTTACGAAAGAGCCGTTCTCGCGGCCCATATATACGGAATTTATATACGGCAGGTTGCTTCGGTAGATAGCGAACAGGTTGATGATCCTGCGCTCCAGTGGGCCGATGTTGTAGGCGAAAGTGTCCGGATCGGCCTGGACAAAACTGGTGAAGGATTCGTCCTGGCGGGTCCGGACCAGTTCGGCTGAGGCCAGGGTCTCCACTTCGTGTTTTGCGGTGTCCAGAAAAGTACGCAGGGAGAATTCCGAGCAAATCAGGTGGTTGCGGACTTCCTTGTTGATGGATTCGGAGATTGAGCCGTGCAGGTCCAGCATCAAGACCCCGCCCACGCAGCCCACGATCAGGAGGCTGAAGATAGAAACAAAAAGCAGAATCTTCGGCGTCAGTCTCATCATTTCGCTCCCGAAGCCCGGGTAAGCCCGGACGTGCAACAGGGAAAACGATTGTTCGCTTCTATAAAGACGCCCCTGAATCTCAAGAAAGAAACGGGCGGTTTTTACCGCATACATCTAGTGGACAGAGTTTGTCGGGTTTCACTGGGGAAGAACTGTCCAGCGCTCTGATTGAATAATAATGGGATATCTTAAATATTTTATCCCGGCGGTATAATATGTGCAACAGTAGCCCAAACTTTAATGGTGATTTTTCCGGCGTCTTTCCAACAGTCCTTATCTCTGGTATTATTCGGACATCCGGGCAAAGTCTCGGAAAAACAGCAGCAAACCGCTTAATTCGTCCCCGAGGGCGAAAAAGGTAAAAAATGCCGTCGAAAACATCCCGCCAAGGCCCCCCAGTCCAGGGCCAAAGAGATTTGCTTGTCCTGCTGATCTCGGCTCTTCTGGTCTTTTTCTTTTCCGCGGAAGTAGATCTCTTTGAAAAAGTTCACCTCCTTGCCAACAGGCATGAAGGCCTGGAGATAGACGAACTCTTTATCACCGCCGGCTTTCTCCTCGTCGGCTTTGCCTGGTACTCCCTGCGCCGCCGCCGTGAAGCCGTCATCCTCAGCCTGCAATTGGCCCACAGGACCGAGGAACTGGAAAAGGCTCTGGCCGAGATTCGGGTCCTGAAGGGCATACTCCCCATCTGCTCGTCGTGTAAAAAGATTCGCGACGAACAAGGGGTCTGGAGGCAGCTTGAATCATATATCAGCCAGCATTCCAACGCCGAATTCAGCCATGGCCTCTGCCCTGACTGCATCAGAAAGCTTTACCCCGATATTGATCTGTCCTCCGAACCTTGAAAACAGCCGCCTGGCCGCCTTTTCCCCGGACATTAAGGCGATGAATTCTGTTCACATCTGCGCCGGGCGGGGTATAATGGTTTCCACGCAGGCCTGGCTTTGAGAAAAGCATTGACAGGCGGAGAAGGCGCATGTTTTTATAGCCGTGGCCTTTATGACGAAATTATGTTCTAACATTGCAATATTATTTGCAATAATTGTATTATGCCTGTCTTGGCCTCTGGCGGTCCGAGCGGTTGGGCCTCCGGTTCTTTCATTTGCTCGGGTGGTCATAGATCCGGGCCACGGGGCAGGCGACCATGGTGTGACCGGCCCGGCAGGATTGGCCGAATCCGGCCTGACTCTGGCTTTGGCCCGGCAGCTCAAGGATGCTGTGGAGACGGAGTTCGGCGCGGAAGTTTTTCTGACCCGTGACGAGGGACAGAATCCGGGACTTGAGGAAAGAGCGGCTTTGTCGAACCGGCTGGGAGCCGATATCTTCATCTCTTTGCACGGGGCCGGAGCTGCTTCGGCGCTGTTTTCCGGATTTCATGTTCTTTTTCAGGATTACCGCTTTCAGGCCGGTCTCGCCACGGAGGTTTCATCCGAGGCCCCGGGAGAAAACGGGCCGCTGGAATGGGAATTGGTCCAGGCCGGATATCTGCCTGCCTCCCGGAATCTGGCGATGGAACTTGACCGGGCTTTGGGCGAGGTGCTTCGAATCGGCGGCCATGGTCCGGAAGGTCTGCCTCTGGCTCTGCTGAGCGGGGTTTCCTGCCCGGCTGTGCTGATAGAAGTGGGCTACCTGACCAATCCGGAAGAGGAACGCCGCCTCAAGGGGCAGCCTTACCGGGATGCCTTGGTCAGGGCTATGATGCGAGGTCTCCGGTCCTGGGCGGCGGCGGGTAAGCTGAATTAGTTTTATTCGGGGCGTGGCGCAGCTTGGTAGCGCACCTGCTTTGGGAGCAGGGAGTCGTAGGTTCAAATCCTATCGCCCCGACCATCTGTAACAAGGGGTCAGACCCAAAAAGGTCTGACCCCTTGATTCGTTTGGGGCGCTATTTGCTTACAGACCAGGATGTCGCTCTGGAGCAGGCTGCGCCTGGGCGGCATTTCCGGGGAGGTCCCCCGGCGCTCCCCCTGGTCGCTGCCCGCCGCGTATATGCCCGTGTTATGACGCGCATCAGGCCGACATAAGGTTATCCTTCTTCTTGCCATACCCCATTTTCTTGAGCAGCCAGGGAACCAGCAGAACGCTGGCCGCGATGAGATACAGCGCCAGACATATCGGCCGCATGAATATGCTGCCCACATCGCCGCCCGAAATGAGGAGGGCCTGGCGCAACGAGTTTTCGAGCATGGGGCTGATGACCATGGCGATGATCAGCGGTGCCGGTTGGAAGCCGTATTGCCTGAAGATAAACCCTATAATGCCGCAAAGAGCCATGATCAGGAGATCCACCACACTGGAATTGACGCTGTACACGCCCACCAGCGAGAGCATCACGATCACAGGCAGCAGGATCTGCTTGGGGGTCCTCAGGATGTTGACGAAAATGTTCACCATGGGAAGGTTCAGTAGAAGCAGAATGAAATTGGCGATATACATGCTGGCGATGACGCCCCAGAAAAGATCCGGCTGATCCTGAATCATGCTCGGGCCGGGATTGATGTTGTGGAGCATCAGGGCGGCCAGCACCATGGTCATAGCCGGCGTAAAGGGAATGCCCAAGGCCAGAAGCGGCACGTAGGCGCCCCCGACGGCGGCGTTATTGGCGGACTCTGGCCCAGCCACGCCTTCGATGGCTCCTTCTCCGAACTCTTCTGGATGCTTGGAAATTTTTTTCTCAGTGATATAGGAGACGAACGTGGAGATCATGGGAGCGGGGCCGGGAATAAGTCCGATCAGAAAGCCGATGATCGAGCCGCGGAACATGGGCGGCACTGATCGCCGCCACTCCTCGCGGTTCGGCAGCAACTCCCGCATCCGGACTTTTTTGGCCTTGCCCATGTCCATGGAAGAGTGCGCCGTTTCAAGGACCTCTGAAATTCCGAAAAGGCCGAGAGCGACCGGCAGGAAGTCGATACCCTGAGTCAGTTTCTCGACTCCTAAGGTGAAACGCAGGGTGCCGGTGAGATAATCAACGCCCACGGTGTACACAGCCATGCCCAGAAAGATCATGATGGCGGATTTCAGTAAGGAGCCTTCACTCAGTTTGATCAGCAGGACAAGACCGCAGACCCCGATGGCGACGAATTCCGATGGTCCGAATTTGAGAGCTGCGCTGCCCAGAAACGAGGTGGCCACCATAAGCCCGATGACACTGATCGTGCCTGCCACGAACGACCCCAGAGCCGCCACGAACAAGGCCGCCCCTCCCCGGCCCTTTTGAGCCATTTTGTAGCCGTCGATGCAGGTGATGACCGAGGAGTTTTCCCCGGGGATGTTCAGCAGAATAGATGTGGTCGACCCGCCGTACATGGCACCGTAGTAGATGCCGGCGAAAAACATCATCGCCCCGGCGGCGTCGATATAGAGAGTGAAAGACAGAAGAATAGCCATCGCGCCCAGGGGGCCTATGCCCGGCAGGATACCGGTGATCGTGCCCACGATACACCCCACCAAGGCGTACAGCATGTTCATCGGCAGTAGGGCGATGGAGAATCCGTGCGCCAGGCTTTGCCACATTTCCATATCTTAACCCCTCAGCAGGAAGAAGAATTCCTCGATCGGACCGATTGATAAAGTCACCCCGAGGACCATGGAGAAGACGACGAAGGTCAGGACCACCAACCCTAGAGCGATGGCACAATCCCATGCCGGTCCCTTGAACTTGAGGACGAGCAGCATGAAATAGACAACCGCGAAAGTAGCCAGGATGAATTTGAGGAAATAGAGTAAAAGAGGATAGACCAAGATGGCCCCGGCCAGCAAGATGACGGTCCTTGCATTGCCCGGCGGAGAGGCGTCAGGGGGGGATTCCGTCTTAATCCTCAGCGTTTTCCAGAGATAAACTCCGGTGCAGATCACCAGGCAGACGCCCACCAGACGGGGCAAAAGGCCTGGCCCCGGCTTTCTGAGGCTGCCCAGCTTGAGAGCCCAGCCGCCGGATAAGTAGAGAATCGAAAAACAGAACAAGCTCAAGGCGGTCAATTTCTGTTTCATTATGCAGCCACCTGATTTTTTAGATGGAAGATCGCTTATTTTTTTTGTCGGTAAAACGGTCCTTCTTTTTGGCGGGACAGCCGGGTTTGCTCGCAGTTCAGGACGGGAATCTGCAAGCGCCCCCGAGCCGTCCCATTTCGTCATGAACGCCTGTTGGGCACAAGCCGTAGATTATTCAAAGTCCTTGATATAGTCGGTCAGTTTAGGAATCTGCTCCAGGCTCTTCTTGGCCGAGGCCTCGAATTCCTTGCCTGTCATGAATTTCCCCTGAAGCCCCATGGTCGACATGGTTTCCTGGACGTTTTTGTCTTCCAGGGTTTCCTGGAGGGCTTTTTCCAGTTTGGCCCGGATCGATTCCGGCACGTCCTTCGGCAAAACCATGCCGTAATCGGAGGTGATGGAGAACGGATATCCCAGTTCCGCCACGGTTTTCAGGCCCGGGAAGACGGGGTCGGTCTGCGGGCTCAGACAGACCAGAGGGATGAGCTTCCCCTCACGTGCGGCCTGATAGGCGGGCGTTCCCGATCCGGTTTCGCAGACGTCCACGTGGCCGCCGAGAATGGAGGTCGAGGCTTCGCCTCCGCTTTTGAACATGACGAAGTTGAGGCTGAGCCCTTCGCTTTTGGCCACGGATCTGAAGACATCCAGAGCCACCTGCGATCCTCCGCCGCCCGCGGAGACCTTGCCGGGGTTTGCCTTGACATATTCCACGAATTCAGACCAGGTCTTGTACGGCTTGTCCGGGGAGGTCCAGACGATCCGAACCTGGACGGCATACCCGCCGACAAAGAGAATCTTGTCCAGATCAAAAGGTTCGGCCTTAAGGAGCAACGGCGCGGCCAAGGCGGAAGAGATGGCCCCGGAACCGAAGGTGTACCCGTCCGGCTGTGAAGACAGAACAGCCCGCATGCCGGTGATTCCGCCGGCGCCGCCGATGTTGTTCACCATCACGGGCTGGCCAAGTTTTTCCTTGAACTTTTCCACCAGCATTCTGGTGGAGACATCGGTCATGCCGCCGGGCGCCCAGGGCACGATGACGGTCACGGGCTTGTTCGGCCAGTCGGCGGCTTGCGCAAATCCAGCAAAAGAGGTCATAATGCAAAGGAGAAACAACAGACAAAGTGTTCTTTTCAACATAATCCCTCCACGTTTGGTCATTTAGTCAGGCCTTTTAACGAACCAAATAAGGCATTCGGACTTCCAACGCTTGCACTGGACATTCGATTTCGCAGGGCAGGCAGTACCAACAGGTCTTATTGAATTCGGCGGGGCGGCCGCAATTGAGGCATCGTTCCGCTTCCCTCCGTGCGTTTTCCTCGGTCATGGCTGTTTCGACTTCCGTGTGAAGGGTCCTTTCCGCCGCCGGCAGACGAGGCTCTTCGCCGCGACTGCGGACGATGGCTTTTGACCGGTCAATGGGGAAATCGGTAATATAGGCGCCGCTCCAATAGGCTCGGCCCCATCTCAATCCCTCACCCGAAAGCAATCTGTGGATGGATACGGCTGCTTCGCGCCCCTGGGCCATGGCTTCGACTACGGAACTCGGTCCCGTGACCGCGTCGCCCGCCGCAAAGATTTTCGGTCTTTCCGTTTGCAGGGTCAGGGGATCGGCGGGCATGGAGAACGAATCCGGCTTCTGGCCGATGGCCACGACCACAGTGTCGGCCGAGGGGGCCAGGTCGCAGGCGTCATCCAGCTTGGGGCTGAAACGGCCGCTTTCATCGTGCAGGCTCAGGCATCTGGACAATTCGAGCGAAAAACCGCCGCCGTCGCTGATTATCCGGCGTGCTCCATGGCAATCCGTGATCTTGACGCCTTCCTCGAGCGCCTCCCGGATTTCGGCCGGGAATGCGGGCATCCGCCCTTCTTCCTCCAGGCAGACCAGGGTGACTTCCGAGGCTCCCAATCTGCGGCAGGTGAGCGCCGCATCCACGGCCGTGTTGCCTCCGCCGATAACGATGACGCGGGACCCGACCTTCGGCGCTTTGCCTTCCCGCACCTGACGCAGGAGATCGAGACCGTGATAGACGCCCGGTTGATCCTCGCCAGGAATGTTCAGTCTGGCGGCGGAACCGCCGCCGGTGGCCAGCAGCACGGCGTCCCATTCCCGTTCGAGGCGGTCGAGGTCCAGATCTCGGCCCAGGGTCCGTCCGCACTCGAATCGAACCTTCATCTTTTCCAGCATGGCCACGGTTTGGGCGACAACAGGGGTCGGCAGACGAAAAGCCGGAATCCCCCAGCGCAGCATGCCGCCCGGTTCGGCGGCAGAGTCGAAGACCGTCACGCTGTGTCCCAGGCAGGCCAATTCATAAGCGGCCGTCAACCCGGCCGGGCCAGCTCCCACTATGGCCACTCTTCGCCCGGTTTCCTTGGGCATTTGGGCCGGCTCATACGCGACTTCGGGAAAGCTGTCGGCCAGATGGCGTTTGATGGCCCGGATATGGACGGCCTCGCCGTCAACAGCCGCACGCTCGCATTTCGTCTCGCAAGGATGGGTGCAGACCCGGCCCAGAATGGCGGCAAAAGCGGATCCTTTGCGCATCTCCCGGGCCGCCTCAAGGCCTTTGCCCTGGACGACCAGCCGGACGTATCCCTGGCAATTCATATGAATCGGGCAGGCGTTGCGGCACGGCGCGAGGTACATCCTCAGGTTGTCCATGATGCAGCGGTCGACGCACAGCCCGCAGCTGAAGCACAAATCCCGGTTGATTCTGATGTTGATGTCGGAAATCATGAACGCACTTCCCTTCCGTCGAGACCGATCACCGGCCGAGTAGACACGCGAATATCTTCAAGTTCATCACCACGGCTCACGATCACATGACGCAACCAGTTGCGGTCGTCTCGTTCAGGGAAATCCGTGCGCCGGTGCGCTTCGCCCCAGCGGCTCTCCTTGCGCTCCAAGGAGGCCCGGACGGATAATGTGGCACAGGAAACGATGTTTTCGATTTCATAGAGCTTGGACAGTTCATGGGCATTGCGAACCAGAACCTGGTCGTATATTTCGGCCTTGAAGCGGTCCGCCCATTCCAGCCAGCGGTTCAACTTGACGGCGTTTTTGGGAGATATGACGTAATCTCCGATGAAACGGCGGACCTTGTATTCGAGATCGACCACCCCGATTTCCCTGTCCACGGTTGTGAAGCGCCTGTCCCGTTCCCTGGCGGCATCCCGGACCTGCTTGTCGTCGATTTTCGTGTCGGACTGGGAGGCGATGAAATCCACTATGGATTCGGCGGCCACTTCTCCAAAGACAAAGGCGCCGGTAAGATGCTGTTTGGGTACGCTGGCCACGTCGCCGGCCACGTACAGCCCGGGCACGTTTGTTTCCGCGTTCTCGTTGACCAGAACCCCCGCCATGCCGTGACCGCCGCACATCTGGGCTTCGGTCGGCCAGAGTTCAATGTCCCGTTTCCGGAAATCAACGCCACGCCCGAGGAAAAAACGCTCCTGAACGGGCCGTTCTGTGCTGAACAGAATGTGCTCGATTTCCTGGATGGTTTCCTCATCCAGGTGCTTGAGTTGAATGCGCAGCGGCCCATAGCCCCTGTTGTAGGCATCTTCCATGCTCTTCAGGTTGTTGACTTCGTTTTCCATCAGAATATTGTCGAAGATGTCCAGGACCCGGCCGCCTCGGGTCACGGTGATAGCCAACAGGGGCATGTTGGCATCCTTGATCAGCATGGTCCGCCGGGTGAACTCCATGCCCGTCAGATTCGCGCCCGCCTTGTAGGCCATCTGATAGCCGTCGCCGCTGTTGCCGGGATAATCGAACGTGCCGTACAGATAGCCGGAATTAGGCAGTGACAGGCGCGCCAGTCCTCCGGCCGCGATCAAAACGGCCCGCGCCCGACAGACCACCTGTTCTCCCGTCCGGACGTTCAACCCAATAGCCCCGGCCACGCGGCCACCGTCCATGAGCAGCTCGAGGCTCATCACCCGGTTCACGACTTTGGTCCCCGCGTCCTGGGCCTTCTGGGCGATCATCACCTTCAGGTTCGGTTCTTCCATGGCGACCTGAAAACGGCCTTTTACGTGGTACTTCAGCGTCTTGAAATTTCCGGACTTGTCCGTCGGAAAGTACACGCCCCATTTCTGAAGTTTTTTCAGCAGATCAAAGGAGCGAGCCGCCATGACGTAACTGGGTTTGGCGTCGACGACCCCCTGACATCCTTCGGTGATGGCTTCCACATACAATTCGGGGGTCGTGAAATTGGGGATCGCCACAATGTTCAGGGCGTCCATTCCTCGTGCGATGGATCCACTGTAGGTGATGTCGCCTTTTTCAAAGATGACCACCTTTAGATCCGGTTTGACCTCCAGGGCTCGGATAGCGGCCATGCAGCCCGCGCTGCCGCCTCCGATGATCAGCAGATCAGCTTCGATAAACCTGGTTTCCATTAGAACGATTTCCTTTTCGGGAGAGGTTAATGGTCAACGAAGACGATCCGGAGAGTCGGTAATGGCCCAGTAATCGTCTTCCCGGACAAATTCCATGCGAAAATCCAACGGATCGGCGACAAAGACTACCTGAGCCGCCATGATGAATCTTCCAGAAGCGTTACGATAAATTCCGGTGCGGACCATCAAGGGGGACCCCGGCTCTATCTGAAGGATTTCAGCCGTTTCATCGAGAGCGATGGTGGCCCTGATGCTGTAGAGCACCCGGCATGTATAAGCCTGCGGATGATCGTCAAGCGCCCGGAAGAGAGCGTTTTTATTGATTTCGTCTTCATTCAGCAGATCGGCGATGTCCGGAGGGAGGATGCGTTGTTCCAGAGCGAGGGGGCGTCCATCGAGAAGCTTCAACCGCCGGATGATTCTTACCGGTCCCTCTGACGGGAATCCCATATTGACTGCCCAATCAGGAGGTGTTCCGTTGAGATTGGTAAGCAGTTGGTTGTTTACCTGCAAGCCCTGCAAAGCCAACCAGCGTTCCACACTGCTGAAGAACCTGATCTGGCTCTGTTTTTTAGGCTCGGCGACAAAGGTTCCCTTGCCCTGGATTTTTTCCGCCAGGCCGTTGGATTCGAGTTGCTGTATGGCCTGACGGACGGTGGTTCGGCTGACCCCGAAGACGGCCATCAGCTCGTTTTCGGTGGGCATCAGGGTGCCCGGGGGGAATTGCCGGAGTTTGATGAATGCGGACAGAGTTTCGGCGACTTGACTGTAAAGCGGCTGATTCCCTTTGGGGCTCAGGGGAGGTAAATCGCTCCATAACGACATATACTCATCACCTCCTGTTTGTTGTGACATCACAATCAATTCATCACGATGAATTATCTTCCCGCTCAAATTTTATGTCAAGAGAAAAGTGTGGCGGGGCCTCCAGTCAAGGCCTCTTGACGGATAACTGTTGGAACTAGATGAAATATATGCGAAAAATTCAAAAAAGATGCGAGGTGTTGCAGTCTGGGCAGAGGGGAGATGTTCAAAATTCAGGGCTTCCATGACCGGAGCATGGAAAAGGCCTCCAGAAACCGGCCCCTGAGCAAGGAAGCCAAAGGGCGCAACCGGCTGCTAAGCAGACTTTTTCACGCGGTGAAGCAAGGCATTGGGACCCTCAAGCGGCGATACTCGTTCGGGCGGGCCCGGTATCCGGGACGGATCAAGACGGAGATGGAATTCTGTCTCAATGCCATTGCCCTTCAATAGAGGCAGCAGTGATCAGATATAATTGAATTCCGGTAGCCGGTTTGCCGAGATTGTGCCTTAAGGGTTTCTGCCGGGGATATTTAATTTTCAACAGGAGGAAGTTGCTGGTTTAATATCCCCGGCAGTGGGAGATGCCTCAGAGAGATCGTTCAGAAGTGAAAGACCATCCCTGCTGCTCCGGGCTTAACCTGTGGGCCGATAGACCGGCACAACAGGTCGATTATTTTTTCGCCCGTGCAATGGCAGGGCACCAGTATGTCAGGGGCAAATTCGCGCAGAGCCGCAATGGTTTGCTCCAGACGTTCCTGCCTGGCTTCAAGCAGATGGAATCCGCCGATCACGGCCCTGATCCTCGCGCCGGAATTCAGCCTCTGGACAAAGTTCAGGGTATTTATGATTCCGGCATGAGAACAACCGGCGAAAACCACCAGCCCGGACTCGGTTTTCATCCATAAAGCAAGATCGTCGTCGATCAGGTCCACCCTTTTACCTTCCGGATCAAGGTAAAAGGGGCCTCCAGTATCTTCAAAGGCTGTTTCCCTGGGTATCGGACCGGTGATGCCTATGGTCTCATCAAGCATCAATGGCCCTTCAATCCAGTGGAGGTTTTTCAGGGAAAGTCTGTCAAGAGCCGCCATCGATGCCTGGGGCATCTGAATGGGGTGACACCCCCCCTGCCTCAGGGCGTAGCGGGGAGAAACAGCTCCCGGATGACAGTAGACGTCTATGTGTAGACTGCGCCGCAACACGATGGGAATGCCGCCGGTGTGGTCATAATGCCCATGACTCAGCACCATGGTGTCGGTCAAACCCAAGTTTACGCCCAGTTTATCGGCGTTGTTTTCAATGGCCGCGCCCTGGCCCGTGTCAAACAGAATGTGTCTCCCGGATGTCTCAATCCACAGGGAAAAACCGTGTTCGGCGGTTAATCCATCATTAATTCTGTTGTCGACCAGTATTGTGGCCTTTACGCTGTAATTATTCATCTAATGGCCTGATAATACATTGATGTTGCAAATTATGATCTGAATCGGCGTCTTCATGCTGACATTGTGCGCCGGAATTCAAGCATGTTCAAAACCTGCGGCAACCTCAGTGACTCAGTGACTGCAGATATTGGAACCTATTTTGAGTGTGCCCGAAAGATAGCTCTTGACCAGGTTTTCAGGCGTGTCGTCTGCTGCGCCAACCACTACCTGTATACCCTGCTGTTCAAAAAGCTGCTGTGCCCGCTGTCCCATGCCTGCGGCAATTATCACTTTGGCCCCTCTCTCTCCTAACCAGGCCGGTAGCAGGCCCGGTTCGTGCGGCGGGGCCGTTTCCTGGGTTCGCTTGACGACTTTCTTACTTTGGGGGTCGATATCTATCAGGGCAAAAGAATGGCAGTGTCCGAAATGGGATGAAAGTCTTCCGTTGGCCAAGGGGATGGCAATCCTCATGAGTCATTTACCTCCATATTTTAGATTTTGCCGCTGGTAAGTCAAGACTAACCACTATATATTCTTTTGGAAAAGATTGATACTTTTCAGCGTGTTGTAATAGAAAACAGGATCTCTCCTCTTTTTTCTTCCTTCGGACGAGATGTCCATTCTTTCATTCGTTTTTGCTGGATAAGCGTTGCTCAGCGCCTGCCTTGACCGCCTCCCATTCCGCCGCCCCGGCCACCTCCTAAACCCCGGCCTCCCCCGGAGCCCGCGCCCGGTCTGAACTGTCCGCCGCCCTGTGGACTGGAATCTCCACCAGGCGATATGCGGCCTTCCTTGTAATCCTGAATGACGGCCCGGACTGTGCCGTAACAACCGTCAATAATGCTCACGTTAGCCGCAGAAAGCACTTTCAGTGCATTGGGGCCGCAGTTGCCGGTAATGATAGCCTTTACTCCTTTGTCGGCGACCATCTGGGCCGACTGGATTCCTGCGCCGCCGCCAAGGCCTATATTGGGGTTTTCAAAGGCCTCAAAGCTGAAATCGTCCGGGTCTACTATAAGGAAATAGACGCAACGGCCGAATCGGGGATCAAGTTTAGAGTCCAGGGAAGGCCCTTCAGCAGTAATGGCGATTTTCATGACATTTTACCTTTCATTTTCTTAATGAACCTGTTGCCCTGCCTGAGAGCAAACAACAACCGGATACATCCGGCTTCATCGCATCACGTCTGGTTTCTGCTTGAGCAGATTATTGTTTTTTATGGTCCGGTCCCATTGTCCGTCAGCCTGTGATCCAGCCGGGAAATATCCTCTGTTGATCATCTGTCCCGAAGCCTGACCCTTCTCCTTTTGGAACAACTGCCAGGCATAAGAAAGCGGGAGTCAGAGATGTCTCCTCTCAGAAATGCCTCCACTATTTCCTCAACGTTTCCACAAACGAAGCCGACAACCTGAATACCGGACCCCAGCAAGGCGTTTTCCAGCGCCAGCGAAATCGCACCACAAATCAGAATGTCTGGGTGCAGGTTAGCCAGTTCCCTGGCCCGGTTCAGCGGGTCTGAGTTGAGCAGAGACCGGTTTTCCCGTTGCGGCTCAGAGGTCTTTCCGACATCTAGCAACAGCATTTCTTCGGCTACATCAAAGACCGGTGAAACCCGGCCTTGCCAGCAAGGAATTGCAATTCTCATAACCACTGAAAAAAAGCAATCGCCGTGCCAATGGCTTAAATTTATAAAAATATTAATATATACAAGATGTTAACTTCTTAAAGCCTCAAAAGGTGCATATGCTTTATTGCATTATGCAATCTTATTTGTTAGCATACATTGCAAAATACCCTTTTACAGGTGATGGTCATGCTTGGAATCAAAACGACGCCCGCTCACGACATCATTCTCGATTCTGTCAATGAGGGCGTGTTTACGGTCGGTCTGGACTGGCGCATCACCGCTTTTAACCGGGCGGCCGAGCGCATCACCGGTATTTCGAGGGAGGAGGCTGTCGGCCAAGCCTGCTGCGATGTTTTTCATGCCAATATCTGCGAAAAAGACTGTGCGCTCCGGCGCACCTTTGAAACCGGGAAACCTGTTGCCAACGCCACGGCTCATATCATAAGCAATGGAGGCCGCCGCGTGCCTGTCCGGCTTTCGGCCGCCATCCTCAGGGATGAAAAGGGCAAGGCCGTCGGTGGGGTCGAGACTTTCCAGGATCTGAGGGAAATCGAAGAGTTGCAGAAAGAACTCCGGAACCGTTACACGTTTGAAGACATCATTGGACGCAGTCCCGCAATGATGAGGCTTTTCGAACTGCTTCCCCAGATAGCCGAAAGCAGCAGCACGGTCCTGCTTGAAGGCCCCAGCGGTACTGGTAAGGAACTGTTTTCCCGGGCTATCCACAATCTTTCAACGCGCCGGAACCATAGGTTCGTGCCGGTTAACTGCGTCGCTTTGCCGGATACTCTTCTCGAAAGCGAACTCTTTGGCCACAAGGCCGGGGCGTTTACTGATGCCCGAAGGGACAAGGCTGGACGTTTCGCTCTGGCTGACGGCGGAACCATACTTCTCGACGAAATAGGCGACATTTCCCCCGCGCTCCAGGTCAAACTGTTGCGCGTTCTTCAGGATCGGGTCATTGAGCCCTTGGGGGGGGCCGAGCCTCGCCGGGTCGACGTTCGGATTGTTGCCGCCACCAACAAGGATTTAGCCGGACTGGTCAAGGCCGGCAGTTTTCGGGAAGATCTCTATTACCGCATCCGGGTCATTCACCTGCTCCTGCCCAGTCTCAAACAGCGACGGGAGGATATCCCTCTCCTGATCGAACACCTGCTTGACAAATTCAATCGCCGTCAGGGCAAGAGCATTGTCGGCGTTTCCCCGGAGGTTATGGCCCGTCTGATGGAACACGATTTTCCGGGCAACGTGCGCGAGTTGGAGAATATTATTGAACAGGCTTTCGTCCTTTGCCGGAGCGGACTTATCGAGCTTCACCATCTGCCCCCGGAGTTACGTCCGGCGGCGGGACAGAAAAAAGAAACCTTCGGCCCGATGAACCTGAAAACAATGGAAAAGCATTTTATTGCCGAAACGCTGCGTTACTATGGCGGCAACCGTCAGCGCACGGCCCGGGACCTCGGCATAGACGTCAGCACCCTTTACCGGAAAATCAAAACACTCCAGATTGATATCCCCGACGCGGACGGACGAGGACAACGGCGCTAACATTGCAAAATGCACTTATAGTTTCTGTTTCACCCGACCGACCGGCGGACCCTTCAGGGACTCTCTCGAAATTTTCTTTTAGATACAGATAAATATAAATATTTGGTTTGCTGCCGAGCCTGTGGCACGTTCCTTGCTGTATAAACCGGCAAGCGGCAGCGTTTGAGTAAAAATGCCGAATATCAGGGGCAGCCTTACCGCAGAATGGAATGGCAGCCCCGTGTGTCTATCAGGCGCCTCGATTACGGAGAGTTGGATACAGGAGGTTCAGGTATGCCTAGTTTCGACGGTAAAGGCCCTAAGGGGCTTGGGCCGATGACCGGCGGAGGTCTGGGATACTGCATCCTGAAAGAGTCTGAGAAAAGCAACGAAACGGCCGCCGGCTTCGCCGGTTGGGATGGAGAGCCCGTTCAGGATGCCAAATGGCCAGAAAGTTTGGAGAGTCAGAAAACGAGTTCTGTTGATGCCGAAGCAGAGCCGGGGGGTGGGAGCCGGGAACGAGCCAGGCAGCCCCAAGCACCTTTGCCCTTCGCCACGCATCAGACGCGCTTTCCAGTGAGACGCAACAAACGGGCCGGTCGGCGAATTGGGGCCGGCTGTAAAGAACAGGACCTGCGGGGCTGAGTCTGCTGCCGGGGCTTTTCCCCGGATGCAGATTATAAATTGAATAAAATATCGGACAGGGATTACAGAAAGGAGTCGTTTTAAGGATGAGCCCGGATAAAAAAAAGGTTGACGAAGCCATGAGAAGGGCCCGGATGGATCAGCAGGACATGGAGATCAGGGACAGGCTCAACCATATCAAGCACAAGATACTGGTGATGAGCGGCAAGGGAGGCGTGGGTAAGAGCAGCGTCGCCGTCTACCTCGCGCTCTCGCTAGCCAATCGCGGGTGGAAAGTCGGTCTTATGGATGTCGACCTTCATGGTCCCAGTATTCCCCGTATGCTGGGGCTTAAGGAAGAACTTTCAGCGGGCGGCACGGGTAAGCCGCATCCGGTCAAGTGCCTACCCAACATGGAGGTTATTTCCATTGAAGTCCTGATGGGCGACAAGGATGCGGCTACCATCTGGAGAGGTCCGTTAAAAGGCGGCGTCATCAGGCAGTTCATTTCGGACATAGATTGGATGGAGTTGGATTACCTGGTCATAGATTCTCCTCCGGGAACGGGTGATGAACCGCTGACCGTGGCCCAAACCATTCCCGAAGCTCAGGCCTTAATCGTGACTACGCCGCAGGAAGTTTCCCTGGCCGATGTCCGTAAGTCCATCAACTTCTGCCGCCAGGTAAACATGGAAATTCTGGGGCTGGTTGAAAACATGAGCGGACTGCAGTGTCCTTATTGCGGCAAGACGATCAATCTTTTCAAGTCCGACGGAGGGGCTGTGACCGCCAGCAGGGAAAAACTAAATCTGCTTGGTCGCCTTCCCATTGAGCCGGAAGTTGTCATTGCCGGTGACGACGGGCGGGTTTCTATAATGGAAAATAAAAATTTGGGTTTCACCCAGGCCTTCAATGGCGTGGTCGACGAGGTTGAACGGCTGTTGGGGATGGGGAAATAGCAGGACAAGAAGACTGCCTGAAGGTCACGACCGCCTGAGGTCATTGGAGGCAGGGAGGATAGTGAGGGCCTATGACGGAAAAACTGGATGATTTTCTGGATGCACTCCAGCTCCGGATCGACGAAGAAACCAGGGAGAGTTATGGCCAGGTCGCTTTTGAGCGGTGGCGGGAACCTCTCTATATGGGCATTATGGAAAACCCGGACGGCTGCGCCCGCATCACCGGCAGTTGCGGGGACACCATGCAGATGTTCCTGCGGTTCGACGGCGAAAAGGTCGGGGATGCCTCATTTTTCAGTGACGGATGCGGTTGCAGCGTGGTTTGCGGTTCTTTCGCCGCTGAATTGGCCATGGGCAAAACTCCAGATGAATTAACGGCCATAGCCGGGGAAAGTATTCTGGAGCTTACCGGCAATTTGCCGGAAGAAGAGCGTCACTGCGCTTTTCTGGCGGCCGAAACCTTGCAGGCCGCTCTTGACGATTACATGAAACGCAACTTGAAGAAGAAAACGCTCGCTTGATTCTTTTGGGGTTGAGCAGCAGCGCCAACTCACAGACGGCTTTTTACTCGAAGTTATCTGTTATGTGGAGATAGGTGAATGATTATCAGCATAGCCAGCGGAAAAGGTGGAACAGGGAAAACCACAGTGGCCACCAATTTGGCCGTTTCCCTGGAAGCCGACGTTCAGCTTCTGGACTGTGATGTGGAAGAGCCCAATTCGCATCTGTTCATCAGGCCGGATTTCCGGGGGACCGAAACTGTTTACACTCCCGTTCCGGTTGTGGACGAGGGCAAGTGCAATCTTTGCGGCAAGTGCGCCGAAGTTTGTCAATACAAGGCTATTACCGTTCTTGGCAAGACTGTCTTGACTTTCCACGAACTTTGCCACAGTTGCCGGGGGTGTCTGCTGGCTTGTCCGGTCAAGGCCATAACCGAAACCGGCCGGGAACTGGGAGTTGTCGAGTGGGGCCGCCGCAATGGCCTTGATTTTGTTCATGGCCGTCTGAGAGTGGGGGAAGCCATGTCGCCTCCTTTGATCAAGAGTGTCCGGTCGCATACAAATCAGCAGAAAATCACCATAATCGACGCCCCTCCAGGCACATCCTGCCCGGTTATCGCGGCCATGAAGGGTGTTGATTTTGTCCTGCTGGTCACGGAACCTACACCTTTCGGCCTGCACGACCTCAAACTGGCTGCCGGAGCTGTGAAAATACTGGGAATCCCCTGTGGACTGGTCATCAACCGCTGCGATGTCGGCGACAGTTCAGTGGAGGATTACGCTCATGAGGAAAAGATAGACATACTGATGAAAATACCCTTTGACAGAAGAATCGCTGAAGTATATTCACGCGGCGATTTGTTCGCCGAGGTGCTTCCCGAGTGGAAGAAAGAGTTTCAGAATTTGTACCGCCGGATTGAAAAAATCGCGGGAATGGAAGGTCGGACCCAATGAAAGAACTGGTTGTCATCAGCGGCAAAGGGGGTAGCGGCAAGACTAGCATTCTGGCAGGATTTGCCTCTCTGGCTCAGAATAAGGTCCTTTGCGACGCGGATGTCGACGCCGCGGATCTTCACCTTATTACCAGTCCCACGATCAGGGAGCAGCACGATTTTCAATCGGGACATACGGCCTTTATCGATTCGGACCGCTGCACCAGGTGTGGATTGTGCCGGGAACTCTGCCGCTGGAAGGCCATAAACGAAGATTTTGTTGTCGACCAGATTGATTGCGAGGGGTGCGGAGTCTGTTTTTATTTTTGCCCGGTCGGTGCCGTGGACTTTCCGCTTAACACCTGTGGCGAGTGGTTTATTTCCGACACCCGGTTTGGCCCAATGGCGCATGCCCGGCTGGGCATAGCCGAGGAGAACTCCGGCAAACTGGTCACGCTCATCCGCCGCCAGGGAAAGGAACTGGCTGAAAAGTTCTCTGCTGACCTGCTGCTGACCGACGGACCTCCTGGCATAGGCTGCCCCGTCATTGCCTCTCTAGGAGGGGCTTCGGCTGTGCTGATTGTCACCGAGCCGACTGTTTCCGGCCGTCATGACATGGAACGTGTGGCTGATTTGGCTGCGTTTTTCAAAATTCCAGCCATGATCTGTCTCAACAAGTTTGAACTAAATCCCGAACAGGGAGAAGCGGTTGAGGCTTACGCACGGCAAAAAGGGATTAAAGTGATGGGCAGAATACCCTTTGATCCTGCTTTTACTAAATCGATGGTTAAGGGCCTGACAATAATTGAATACGGTGATTCAGCCGGTGCAGAAGCGGTCAGAGCCCTCTGGGCCAGAGTAGGCGAGGAATTGCTTTAGGTGTTTTGGTATGTTTTCCCCGTTCTGAAAAAGTGCGCAACGGCATTCCGCATCTGTTGCGGGCCGTGTCCGATTGGTTGGAGTGGGTGGAATGGCGAATGATTATTACCTGAGACTGGGAGTCGAGCCGGATGCCTCCAGCGAAGAAATAAAAAAGGCTTACCGCTTGAGGGCTAAACAGTATCACCCGGATGTTAACGGGGACGATCCGAAAAAAACGGAGGTGTTCAAGGAGATCACCGAAGCCTATGATGTGCTTTGTGATCCTGAAAAAAGACGTCTTTACGATATGTTGTTCAGGCGTAATCCTTCCTCCGGGATGATGTTTTCTGGCATAGAGGGAATTGATCTGGCTGATTTTCTACGGGCCTTCTTCGAACAGGGGCCTCATATGCGCGGTATGGGGTGCAGAGGACGAGGGATGGGTAGATGCGGCCGCAGAGGGAAAATTTAACCGACCAAGGAGGGAAAAATGGCTTTTAAACCTGAAGTAGACCTGGATAAGTGTGTGGGCTGCGGTGAATGTGTGGATGTCTGTCCCACAGGAGTTTACGAATTGAAGGACGGCAAATCGGTAGTCGTGAACGAAGATGAATGTGTCGGCTGTGAAAGCTGCGTTGAGGTCTGTGAACAAGAGGCTATTACCGTAACCGAAGTGTGAGACCGGGAATAGTTCTAAGGCCGCCAGGAGATTAAGACATATCTTTGCTTCGGAGGTCTGACGGTGCAAAAAATCGAGACGATTTTGAAACCCTTCACCGTCACCGCTGTCTCGCAACTAATCAAAAAAAGCCTGACTCCCTTGTTTTATGTTGTAGTGTTTTTACGAAAAAAACCCTGCAAAACAAGGGATTTTCAGGCTTTAAGTCATCATGATACTATATTCGCCCAACTCTTGTAACTGGTTGCGAGGCATGAATTTGAAGCGTTGGCCGAGAAGAATCATCGCTGTGGCCGCCTGCGCAAGATGAATCGCTGGTCGTAGTTTGCCGATCTCCTGGCCGATGCCGTTCCTGCGCCTCTAACCGCAGGTTTCGCTTCAAAACCCAACCCCTACGGGCGCAGCGGCGGGCGTGCAGACTTCCGGGGGGATGGCCAAGTCCGGGGAGCGTGCGGCAGGGCCGCCGCCAGCTCCCGGACTGAAGGACTATGGCTACTCCTTGACCAGAAACTGGCCGATGAAGCCCACCTTGGCGGCTCCGCCAATGGCGTCAAACACCTTTTGGGCGTCGTCGCGTTTGAACCCGCTGCACAGTTCTATGAGGGTCACCTGTTTTTTAACCAATTCCCGGGCCGCTTCGCAGGCTTCATCGACAGAGCCCACGCCCACGATGCTGCTTTTGAAAGCCTCGGACTCCAGGACCGCGGCCTGACTGCGAAGACTGTATCCGGGCGCCTTTATGATATACGCGTATTGAAACTGACTCATAGTTTTTGCCTCCAATCAATGATTGATATTAATCCCTTTACGTTGCGGGCGGATTCCGCGGGACCGGCCTCACGACCGGCCTTGGTCCGGATTTTCCGCGCCCACAGACAGCGTTTTTACAAAATCATCCACTATCCGGGTAACCGGAGTTACCGTTGGGAACAACGGATGAATCCCCGGAGGGATGGTTATAGCATATCCCGCAATTCTCAAAAAGGCCTGCCTTCGGCAACCTGAGCTTGTTGACAAACCCCTTCGTTGTCTTTATCAAGCTGACCTGCGCCCCAAAACGCCGATTTTCATGTTTCCCCTTTCTTAGGCGAACATGGACGTTCGCCCCCCGGCGAAGGGCTGATTTGGGGTAGCGACCAGCGGGAGCGTAGGGGACAACGTCCCCTCGTGGCGTGCAGGCGCAGCCTGCCGTTCGACGGGTTAAAAAAGGCCGGGGGTTCCCAGGGGACGCGGCCGCTTGGGCGTCCCCTTGGTCTGGGCGGGAAAGACTGGCCGAAGTCGCCGCCGTTCGCGGCAGGGGCGAAGCACCCCGCCTGTATAGTTGCTTTCGGAGCCTTCTTCTCTTTCAACGGCCTTTGATGGGACTTTGTCGACAAGCTCGCCTGCCTTCGGCAGCCTTGAGCTTGCTCCGGGATTTATGGGCCAGCCGGGGATTGAACGAAAGTGATTATTCCGTCTTCAGGCATGGCTGGTGCTCCGGTTGCCGTTTTTTACTGATTCTGCTTCAGATCCGGGTTCAGCCGGAACTTCCGCCTGCTGGCCGTGACATGCCGCTTGAACAGGCGGGGGCTTACTTGGGCGGAGTCCGGGCTATGCGGGTGAAGTTTTTCTGGATGCCGGTCAGGTGTATTTCGCGGCGGAAGTGGGCCAGGAAGGTCTTTTCGGTCAGGGTGGGGATTTTGTCCTGGAGGAGGACCAGGGAGATCAGGTTGAGGACTTCGCCCTTGGGGGTGGTGATGGGGACTAAGTCGCCCCGGCTGATCTGCGTCCAGGCCAAGTGGGAGGCGATGATGCCCAGGCCGAGGTGGCTTCTGAGTCCGGAGATGATGGCCTGGAGACTATCAACGGCCATGACGATGTTCATGTGGGGCGGTGTCTTGCCGAAATGGTGGCGGAACCAGGTCTTTAGGGCCAGGGCGTTCTGCTGGTAGGAGAGGAATTCCAGGGTGCGGAGGTGTTCGTAAGAGTGGTTCCCGGCGATCCGGTTTTCGTAGTATTCGCGGGAGCAGGCCAGGATGATTTCCTCCTCGATGACCGGCTCCACGCTGAAGAGGCCCTGCCGGTCGACAAAGGGGCCTTCGGTGTAGAACATGTCGGCAAAGGCGAAATCCAGTTCGCCGGCGGCGAGCATGTTGCAGAGGACGGCCGGGTCGCCGAGCTGGAGGAAGAAGACGACTTCGGGGTATTCGCGGCGGAAGGAAGCGAAGAGTCCGGGAAAGTATTCCTTGCCGAATTCGACCGGGGCCCCGATGCGGAGTGGGCCGGAAGGTTTTTCCTGGGCCTGCCTGATGTTGCTGACGCCGATCTCCAGTTCTTCGACAAAGGGACCGACCAGGGTGAAGAGGCGGTCTCCGGCCAGGGTGGGCACGAGTTTTTTGTGCAGCCGGGTAAAAAGCGGCGTCTTGAGTTCCGCCTCCAGCTTCTGAAGCTGCTGGCTGACACCGGATTGGGTGATGTTCAGATCCTTGGCGGCGGCGGCGACGCTCTGGCGGTGGTAGACGTAGTAGAAGACCTTAAGGCGGTTGAAGTCGGGCAGCATTACGTCACCTTAACCTAAAACTTAGAAACATTAATTTTATTAATTAGAGCAGGAGGGATATATTGTCAATCATAAAGTCGGATTTGGGCGCCACAAATTCGGCAAGGCTTTGGCAGACAAAAGAATAACCATATTTTCATCACAGGTCTCCAGCATTGGAGGTAAGAGTAAAGATGAAAAAGGAAAGCAATTTTATAAAGGCGCCTCTGTATCTTATCACTCCCGAAGATTCAACTTTCCAGGTCAATAGAGGGCTTTTTTTCGACGGCCGCCCGGCCAAAAGCAGCTGGGTCGAGGGCTTTAAAGCCTTTTTCTGGATCGGCGTGGCCGTGGGGCTGGTGCTGCTCATCGGCAGCCTGTAGACTCCCGGCGGCCTGACCGCCTTTCGTGAACAGACAACACCCGGCCCGAATGACGGGCCGCTGGATGAAAATCTTAACCGACCATACCTCCAGGGCCGGTCCGTGTTTCAGCGGGCCGGCCTTTTTTGCGGCGCGGGGTTTCAGGCGATGATGAAATCGCTGTCGGCCCGGGTCAGGAGTTCGGGTTCGCCTTCCCTGACCAGGAAGGTATTTTCCAGGCCCACCGCGCCCAGTCCGGGGAAGACCATCTTGAGTTCGAGGGCCACGGCCATGCCCGCCTGCAAGGGCGTTTCGTGGCCGGGAGCCAGTATGGGCGGGTCGTTGATTTCCAGGCCGACGCCGTGTCCCACGAATCTGGCCTTCATACCGGGGGGACCGAGGAAGGCGTCGCCGAAGCCGAGGCTTTCCGCCCGGGCCACGGCGGCTTCAAAGAGCCGGTCGCCGCGGGCGTCGGGCCGGAGCAGGTCTTTGAGCTCGGCTTCGATCTCGACCAGCGCCCCATAAGCCTGCCGGACCGCCTCCGGCGGCTCTCCCACGCTGAACATCCGGGTCAGATCCACCTGGTATCCGTCCACGCACAAACCGAAATCTATGAGCACCGGTTCGCCCCTCTGAATCGGCTTCAGTGAAGCCCCCACCGGAAAGGCCGGGGAGAGGCCGTACCCGCCGAAAGGCGCGTCGATGGCGCTGATTATTCCTCCGCTTTTTCCGGAGATGACGTGCCAGGAGTAGACCTCCTGGTTGAAGGAGCGGCTCCGCAGCAGGTTCTGATGCCCGCCCCGGCAGGCTTCGGCCGTCAGCAGCCCGGCCAGTTCGATTTCCGTCAGGCCGGGTTTGAGGAGTTTCGGGACCTGGGCATAGACCTTCCGGGCCAGCTCACCGGCCTGCCTCATTAAACCTGCCTCATACTGACTCTTCACGGCTCTGAGGTCCATGATGGCTGGACCGGCGTTGACCATCTCGACGCCGGGCCAGAGAAACTGGTAGCGCCGGAAGAGGTTCACCGGCAGGACATCCAACTCCAGGCCCAGCCGCCGCGGCGAGCCGTTCAGCCGTTCATTGATCCGGTCGGCCAGTTCACGGAAGCTCTGGACCCCGACCACATCGGCCAGGGGCGATTCCGCCCGGGCTCTGGAAAGTTCCCGGCGTACCAGCAGCAAGGGTTCCCCCTCCGCCGGTATCAAAAGGTGTCCGGCCTGCATGGTGCCGGAAAAATAGAACATGTCCACATTCTGGACGATCAGCGCCGCGTCCAGGCCCAGAGCGGCCAGAGAGGCCTTCATCCGCGCCGTTCTGGCCCTGATTTCCTCCGCCGGCGTCAAACCGTGGAAGCGTGGAGCAGTATAAGCTTTCATGTCATTCTCCGTTTTGGCCCGCCGAATAACTCATCTCCCTTGCCAAACAGACAAGAGTCAATTATTATCAGCCAAATACCCTCGGGCGCGGCAAAAGCGCCCACAGTGGATCATGTATGGTCGAATCAAGTCTGTCCGTGAACCTGAGAGAACTGGTCATCTCCCTCTCCGAGGCCCTCGGTCTGGTCAGCGGACGCATCGACCAGCACGGCCTCAGAGTGGCTGTCATCGCCCTCAACCTGGGACGGCGTCTCGGCCTCTCCCCGGAAACACTCGATAGCCTCTGCACGGCCTCGCTGCTTCACCACACCGGTGTTTCCTGCACCAGAATCCAGCCTAACCTGCGGTTGCTCGACTGGGCCGGAGCCAATGAAGTCTGCCGCGAAGGCGCGGGGCTTCTCAGGGAATACGGGCTCTTTCAAAAGGCCGCCTCTATTGTCGCCCGCAGTCGGACACGCTGGATAAAGCTGGCCGAGGATTCCGCTTTAGACGCTGAAACCGCCCTGGCCGCCAACATCCTTTTTCTGGCCGACCGCATCGATATCCTGCTGGACTGGCAAGAGGAACTCATTATCGGCCGGAGCCGCATAGAGGGACAGATCAAGGACCTAACCGGCACCCATTTCAATTCCGACGCCGTGAAGGCCTTTCTCGAAGCCTCCAGAACAGAAGCCTTCTGGCTGTCGCTCTATCCCCGGCACGTCAAGCGTGCGCTGTCGGAGGTCGAACTTCCGGAACCGGCCTTCATCGGCCTGGAAGACCTGGAAACCGTAGCCGGGATTTTCGCCCGCGTGGTCGACAACAAAAGCCGTTTCACCCTGGATCATTCGCCGGGCGTGGCCCGTCTCTGCCGTCTCCTGGCCGCTCGGGCGGGACGGCCTCCGGAAACCGTCCGCAAGCTGGGCATAGCCGGCCTTTTCCATGACCTGGGCAAACTCGCCGTGCCGGATGAAATCCTGGACAAACCGGCCCAACTTACCATGAACGAATTCCAGGTGGTCAAAAGGCACACCTACGAGACCTATCATATTCTTTCCTATCCACCCGGCCTCGAAGACATACGGGACTGGGCGTCTTTCCACCACGAACGAGCCGACGGGTCCGGCTATCCTTTCCACCTGAAAGCCGAAAACCTGCAAATCGAACACACCATTGTCACCCTGGCCGACATCATCGAGGCCCTCGTCCAGGAACGCCCGCACCGGGCCAGCCTGGGCCGGGATCATATCATGGATATCCTCGATCACATGGCCTTTCGCCAGACCAACTTCGGCCCCGTTCTGGAACTGATCCGCCGGGATTTCGAACAGGTCGTCCGCGTCGCCCAGGGGTTGGAGGATGCCAGTTGAAAAAAATCGAACGCCCGGATGAAAGGGCCGATGGACGCAAGTGTTTTGTCTGCGGCCCGGACAACCCTCAAGGACTCCACCTCGAATTCTATAAGCTCGATGAAGAAACCATCACCGCCCAGGTCACCCCGCCTCCGGAATGGTGCGGCTGGGACAACCTGATGCACGGCGGCTTCCACTGCGTCTTTCTTGATGAAATAACCGCCTGGGCCGTCACCGGACTTCGCGGCGTCAAGCACTTTGTCACGGCCGGGCTCGACGTCCGTTACCGCAAACCCGTTCGTCTCAATCAGACCCTGGTCCTTAAAAGTTCCATCATCGAAGAAAGCTCACGCGGAGCCAAGGTCCGCGGACAGATATGCAATCAGGCCGGAGAAGTCCTTTCCGAAGCCAAGGTCAGAATCGTCTACCTCGACGAAGAACGCTTCCATCAGATCGTCGACAACGCCCCTTAGCCATAGACCGGGAGTGTTTCCCCCGCTTTTCGGTTTTCCGTTAGAACTATCAGATGTGCGGCCCGGTTTCAGCGGGCTGCCCGCGCTTCTTTTCTGTTTATGAGGCCGGAACCAGCACCAGGTCCGCCGTCTGCTCCAGGGAATCCACAAAGACCACTTCCAGCCCCTCGCAGGCTTCCTCCGGCAAATCGCGGAAATCCGCCCTGTTCTTTTCCGGGAATATGATTTTTCTTATGCCCGCCCGCCTGGCCGCCAGCACCTTCTCCCGGACTCCGCCCACCGGCAGGATCCGCCCGGAGAGGGTCAGTTCGCCGGTCAACGCGACTTCCCGCCGGGCCGGACGCCCCATCAGCAGAGACAGCAGGGCTGCGCCGATGGTCAGACCGGCCGAGGGGCCGTCCTTGGGGATGGCCCCGGCCGGTACGTGGACGTGGATGTCCCGGCCGCTGAAAAAATCCTCGGGCAGACCGAAAAGACGTGCGTTGGCCCGCAGGTAGCTCAAGGCCGCTCTGGCCGATTCCTGCATGACCTCGCCCAGGGAGCCGGTCAGAATAAGCCGCGACCCGCCCGCCATCATCGTCGCCTCGATGAAAATAATCTCTCCGCCCTGTTCGGACCAGACCAGCCCGGTCGCCACCCCCACGCGGTCCCTGGCTCCGGCCACCTCGAAATAGTGGCGGCGCGGCCCCAGGTACTCCTCCACCAACTCCGGTGTAACCGCCACCGGGCCGGACGGAGTCTCTCCGCTCAATGTATTCCGGGCCATTTTCCGGCAGAGTCTCGCAATTTCCCGCTCCAGATTCCGCAACCCGGCCTCGTGAGTGTAGTCCCGGATGATTTTGGCCACCGACTCCCGCGAAAATTCCGGCCGGTGTTGGTCCAGGCCGTTCTCCCTGATCTGGCGCGGCACTATATAGCGCAGGGCGATTTCCGCCTTTTCACCTTCCGTATACCCGTTGATGGGCAGGACCTCCATCCGGTCCAGCAGGGCCGGCGGAATGGGGTCCGTCACGTTGGCCGTGGCGATGAAGAGCACATTGGACAGGTCGAAGGGCAGGCCCAGATAGTAATCGGTAAACGTCCCGTTCTGCTCGGGGTCCAGAACCTCCAGCAGGGCCGAAATCGGATTGCCGGAAAAATTCTGAATCGCCTTGTCCACCTCGTCCAGCAGAAAAACCGGATTGTTCACTCCAAGCCGCCGGATCTCCTGGATGATGCGCCCCGGCATGGCCCCGACATAGGTGCGCCGGTGCCCGCGCAACTCCGCCTCGTCCTTCAATCCGGCCAGAGATACCCTGACGAACTTCCGGCCCAGGGCCTGGGCGATGGAACGGCCCAGGGAAGTCTTGCCCGTGCCGGGCGGTCCGACGAAACAGAGAACCGGCCCGCGAGTCATGCTCATCCGGCCTTTCTGATCCATTATCTGCCGGAACGTCTCCCGGACATCCTCCAGCTTGAAAGGCTTGCTCAGGTAGTGGAACGCGCCTTTCCGCATGGCGTCCACCGCCGAATCCACCGTGGCGTAGGCCGTCAGCATGACCACCTGGGTCTCGGGGTAGCGGCGCTTGGCTTCCTCCAGCACGGCCACCCCGTCAACCCGGCCCATCTTCTTGTCCGTCAGCACGATGTCGAATTCCTGCTCGGCCAGACGCGCCAGAGCCTCCCCGCCGTCCGCCGCCGTCTCGACAGTGAAACCGTCCTTTTCCAGAATGTGCCGCAGATTGTTTCTGGTTATCTCCTCGTCGTCGGCCACCAGCACCAGAGGCTTCCGGCTCCCCCGCAGGATGCGCACCGCCAGGAACTCCAGAATCCGGTCCTTGACCTGCTCCAGCCCGTAATGGGCCTCGTTCAGCACCGCCTCGGCTTTGCCCAGATCCAGGCTGTCCTCGCTCCTGACCGACCAGGGCAAAGACAGGAGATATTCCACGTAACTGAGCCCGATGGAATACTCCGCCGCGCTGGGGTGGGTCTTGGTCAGCCGCTCCAGTTCCTGCAAAGCCGCCTGCTCGGCGGGACCGGGCAGATTCGCCGCCGATACCGATTCCCGCAAGGCTTCCAGTTCCGGTTCTTCTTCCCGAGGCTGTTCGAAACGTCCGAAAAATTTCATTGTTTGTTTCCTCTGGGGTGAAATTGAATTTTAGCCAACCCCCCGACAAAACACAATAACAAACCCGAGCCGGGCAGGCTTCGGCTCCTCACTGTTGCGTTTCGCAACGCCACTGTTCGCCCCCGCTCGTATCCGCCAAGTCCCGCTGTCACCGGCCAGAACAGGGTCGGCGGCCTGAACTGTTGCATATCGCAACATGCGGCGCCTGTTTCCGGTTTTATGGCCAATATCTAAATAACAAGTAAAAACAATGAGTAATCTGGAAAATGCATCTTGGCCCGATTCTTGAGTAGTAATTGGGCACAAGACACTGCGGGACAGAGGGAGGACAAAAGATGCGTTTATTCGATTGGCTCAACCGGCATATGGCTGCCGCGGCTTTCGCCGAGGCAGGTGAGTTTGAAACATGCCGCGAGATACTGCGCCGCCATGACAGGGGCAGGAAACGGACGAGACCCCAGGCGCGGCCGGAAGCACCGAGGCCCCGCCTCGAATTGAGAGCTCCTTCGGACAAGCAATGACGGGAGGAGTCAGTTCGGGCAGGACCGGCTGCAACGCGGGAAACCAGGCTGGAGGGTGGAAGGAAATCAGGAGATGAGAACAATACTTTTAGCCATAGACGGCGCTGCGCCACACGAAGAGGCCGTCAGATATTCCCTGGGGCTGGCTCAGAGGCTCAGGGCCAGACTCGAAGTCCTGCAAGTCGTCAGCCCGGCCGTGGAAAAGGGGTGGCGGACAATAGTCAAGGGCATCAGGAAAGGCGGGCGGGTTTTCGAATCCAGCATGGCTGCCGCCGCTTTTGCCGAAGCCGGTGAGCCAGAGGCCGCCAGGAGTATTCAGGCCATGCTCTGCAAGATATCAAATTCTCTGGACCAGCCCGGCGCGGAAAGATTTGACGATGTTAATTACGAGGTGACCTTCAAGGTGGGTGATGCGGAACGGGAAATCGTCCGTTTCGTGGAAGAGCACAGGGATGTGATGTTGGCGGTGTATGACGATGCGTCCCAGGGAGCCGGGTATGGGCTTCCCGCGTCTTTGAGACAAAAGCTGACCATCCCGACGTTGGCTGTTGAGAGAAAGGCGGACACAGGAGAGAGCATATGAAAAATTTCATTTTGAAGCGCAAAAGCGCCGCGGCCCGTGTCAACGAAAAAATGGAACAATACCAGGAAGCGGTAACCTACGCCGAAGCCAATATGCCGGAAGAAGCCCGGCTGGTGCTGGAACGGGCTGAAAAAGAGCCGTCCATAATCCTTGTCCTCGGACGCGACCATGATTTTTCCAAGTGCCTGAAAGACTATGCCATAGGACTGGCCGGCCGCCTGCGTTATGAAATAGTGGCTGTCAGCACCCGCTACATACCGGCCGACCCCGAACCGGGAATCACTTCGTATCGGGACAAACTGCGCCAGGATTTTTCCGAACTCTCGGAAAAGGCGGCCTCTCCGTTCAGGGAACAGTGTGAGGAGGCCGGGGTTTCCTTCCGTCACCTGGTTAAATTCGGCGACGCCACAGATATAATCCGCGAACTGCACCAAGAGTTCAAAAGGCTTGAATACGTGGTCACCGAGCCTGACGAATCGGTGGAAAGAGCGGACGGCGTCACCCCGGCCATTCCGGTTTTCTCCCTGGCTTTCGCCTGAAAAAGCGGCCATTCCGCCCGGTAGTTCCCGCCATCGCCGGAGCGGCGGACGGGATGCCTGCGCCGGGTCCCACGGATACCTCCAACGCACGGGAGTTGAAAAGCGCATGGAACTGACAACGGAAATCATACTGGTTCTGGGCATGATCGGCGTGGCCGTTTTTCTGTTCATTGTGGAGTGGGTCCGCGTGGACGTGGTGGCCATAATCATGATGGTCGCCCTGCCGCTGCTGGGACTGGTCAAACCCAACGAGGCCTTCAGCGGGCTCTCCAGCAACGCGGTGGTTTCCATCATCGCGGTCATCATCATCGGCGCGGGACTGGACAAGACGGGACTGATCAACCGCCTGGTCAATCCGATAGTCAAACTGGGCGGGAAAAGCCAGTCCCGCGTGGTTATTCTCATTTCGGCCACGGTGGCCGGAATCTCCAGCTTCATGCAGAACATCGGGGCCGCCGCCCTTTTTCTGCCGGCGGTGCAGCGGGTGAGCAAACAACTCAACATCCCGCTCTCCAAACTGCTCATGCCCATAGGTTTCTGCGCCATACTGGGGGGGACCATCACCCTGGTCGGCTCCAGCCCGCTGATACTCCTGAACGACCTGATCAAACCGTTCGGCCTGCAACCGTTCGGCCTTTTTTCCGTCACCCCCATCGGCCTCTCATTGGTGGCCGGGGGCATAGCTTACTTTGTCATCTTCGGCAAGTGGGTGCTGCCGGGCAAAAAAGAGGGCGAAAGCGAAGGGACCACCTTTGGAGACAAACTGGTTCCGGCTTACGACCGCCTGGGCGACGACTTTGAGCTCAAGGCCCCCGCGAACTTCAACGGCTATCTGACCATGGAGATGATGCGCGATCTGTATCTGGTTCACCTGGAGGCCGTACACAGGCATGCCACCGACGGAAGAATCTACGCTCCCGAACGGGACTGCGACATTCATCCCGGAGACGACATGGTCGTGGTCGGTCCGGAGGCCAACGTCATCCGGCTGGCCGCCGACTACGGCTTTGAAGTCAAATACGAACTCGATGTCTTCAAGGGCGACATGTCTCCGGCCATGGCCGGTACGGTGGAAGTGGTGGTGGCCCCGCGCTCCGAACTGGCCGGCAGGACCCTGGCCCAGGTTCATTTCCGTCAGAAATACAGGGTCAACTGTCTGGCCATCTACCGGGGGGACAAGACTTTTTACGCCGGTCTGGCCGACATCATTCTTCAGCCCGGAGACGCCATTCTGTTGCAAGGGCAGTGGGAACGCTTCCACATTCTCAAGGAGCAGCACGACTTCCTTTTTTCATCACCCATAGAAGCCGAAATACTCCGGCCCCAGAAAGCCCTCTTTGCCGGACTCTGGCTGGTGGTGGCCCTGGTTATGATAATGGTCTTTCACATTCAGCTTTCCATCTGCCTGATGACCGGCGCTCTGGGCATGATCCTGACCCGTGTACTCTCCATTGACGAAGCCTACCAGGCCGTGGACTGGCGCACCATTTTTCTTCTGGCCGGATTGATTCCTCTGGGCGTGGCCACCATGAAAACCGGTACGGCGGCTTATATCGCTAACCTGACCCTCTCCATGCTGGGGCCTGTTCCGCCCGTCGTCCTTCTCACGGTCATAGCCGTCATCTCCACGGTTTTCACCCTGGTGGTCTCCAACGTGGGGGCCACGGTTCTCCTGGTGCCGCTGGTGGTCAGCATGGCCCAGCAGGCCAATATGGACCCGCGTCTGGCCGCCATGGTGGTCGGCCTGGCCACGTCCAATTCATTCCTGTTGCCCACCCACCAGGTCAACGCCCTGTACATGGGGCCGGGGCGCTACCGGAGCATAGATTTTATCAAAGCCGGTTCCATTATGTCCGTCTTGTTCATCGTCATAATGATTGGCATGATGTATTTATTCTATGGTATCTAAAAAAGAATACACCATGACTTAATCAGGCCTTGTCTGTCCCCAGGCGGGAAAAACGCGAGGAACCCATGAGGACCCGGATAGCTCTGGCCCTTCGGCATAAAATCATATTCGCCTTCATCCTCTTCCTGCTCGGGGGCTTGCTCTTCGCCGTTGTCACCTATCAGCGCCACATAATTATTCAGGACAAGATGAAGTTCGTGGAACTGGCCGACGACCTGCTCAACAACGCCCTGGAAGTCCGGCGGTATGAGAAAAACTTTCTGCTTTATGGCGGGCAGGACAATTTCCGGCTGATGATGGAGTATCTGCGCCAGACGGAACAGCAGTTGGAGCGCCTGAGCCTGGAGGGCAAGAAGGTGGCCAGTGCGGCTCAGTTGGAGAGGAACCGGGAATTTCTTTCCAACTACGAGGTCATCGCCAGGCAGTACCAGGCGGCTCTTTCGGCCTTAACCGACGTAAAGGGGGCGGCCAACCTGGCCAAGCTGGGATATGAACTGCGGCACATAGGCCGGGCTTTCACCGAGTCCCTGGTGAACATGGTCCGCAATGAACGCATCCGCATCCATGAACTGGTGGAGGATCAGAAACGGTCCATCTTCTATTCCCTGGCCGCCTATTGCCTGTTGGCCGTTGTCGTGGCCTACTACCTCTTCTACCTCATCTTCAAACCGCTCTCCGCCATTCAGACCGCCGCCGCCGAAATCACCGCAGGCAACGTCCGGGCCATTCCCCCGGTTTCGGGCTCGCCCGAAATTCAGTCCCTCATCGCCGCCCTCAACGCTATGATCAAGGAACTGGACAAAAAAACCGAACAACTCGTCCAGCAGGAGAAGATGGCCGCTCTGGGCACCCTGACCTCGGGAGTCGCCCACGAACTCAACAACCCCCTCTCCAATATCTCCAGTTCCACCCAGATAATGCTCGAAGAACTGGACGAAGGAGACCTAGACTTTCAGAAAAGCCTGCTCCAGGGCATCGAGCAGCAAGTCGAAAAATCCCGGGACATCGTCAGATCGCTTCTTGAATTCGCCCGTGAAAAAGAGTTCGCCCCCAGCCCCGTCGACGTCAGGTCCCTTATCGAGAACACGGTCAAACTCGTTCGCGGACAGGTTCCTTCTGAAGTGGAGGTCCGCATCGACATCCCCCATCCCTTTGAAATTCAGGTCGATCAGCGCCGTCTTTCCCAGGCTCTCATGAACCTCATCATAAACGGTATTCAGGCCATGGCCGAAACCGGCGGGGTTCTCACCGTCGGGGCCTATTACCAACCCTACCTCCGCGTGGTCACCCTGGAGGTCTCGGACACAGGCATCGGTATCCCCGAAGAAAACCTGGCCAAGATTTTCGACCCTTTCTTCAGCACCAAGGACGTGGGCTCGGGAACCGGCTTGGGTCTTTACGTCACTTACGGTATAATCCAGAAACATCACGGCGAAATCACAGTGACCAGCCGCCCAGGCCAAGGCTCTCACTTCATCATCACGCTGCCTCTCAAGCAACCGGGAGAAGACATTGGCTGAACCGGAAACCATACTGGTGGTCGAAGACGACGACCTGGCCCGCCGCAATCTTGAGCATATCCTCAAGAAAGAGGGCTACGAAGTCTCTTCCGCCCCCTCCGGCGAAAGAGCCGTGGCTCTCATCGAACAGAGGGAATTCGACCTCATCATAACCGACCTCAAAATGAAGCAGGTCGACGGCATCCAGGTTCTGCACAAGGCCCGGGCCGAACAGCCTCACACCGAAGTCATCGTCATAACGGCTTACGCCACCGTGGATTCGGCCGTGGAAGCCATGCGCGAAGGGGCCTACCATTACATTCCCAAACCGTACAAAATAGACCTGGTCCGCAAGCTGGTCAGGGAAGCCCTGCTGAAAAAGCGGCTCTACCTGGAAAACCAGGACCTCCGCCGCACCCTGGAATCACTGCGCGATCTGGACAAGCCCCTCATTATCGGGCAGAGCGAACCCGTCCGCCGCCTGGTTCAGATTATCGAACAGGTCGCCCCCACCGACGCCAACGTTCTCCTGGTCGGTGAAACCGGCACGGGCAAGGAACTGGCTGCCCGGACCATTCACCAACTGAGTCCCCGGAACAGCCAACCGTTCGTGGCTTTCAACTGCGGGGCGCTGGCCGAAGAACTCCTGGCCAACGAACTCTTCGGACACGAAAAGGAAGCCTATACCGGGGCCGCCACCACCCGTCCGGGGCTCATCGAATCGGCAGACGGTGGCACTGTTTTCCTGGACGAAATCAGCGATATGCCCCTGAACATGCAGGTCAAGCTGCTCCGGGTCATCGAGGAAAAGGAAGTCCTGCGCGTGGGCGGCACAAGACCCGTGCCGGTCAATGTCCGCTTCATCGCCGCCGCCGCACGAGACCTCAAATCGGAGTCCGAGGCCGGACGTTTCCGGCCCGATCTCTACTATCGGCTCAATGTGGTCACCGTCAACCTGCCTCCGCTGGCCGAAAGAAGCGCCGACATCCCCCTGCTGGTGCACCATTTTCTGGCCCGCAAATCGGCGCGGGCTGGACGGCAGATCAGGGAAGTCGATCCCGAGGCCATGAAGATGCTCCGCGAATACTCCTGGCCGGGCAACGTGCGCGAACTGGAAAACATAATCGAGAGGGCCGTGGTCCTGGCCAAGGACGACATCATCCGGGTTCAGGACCTCCCCGGCGACCTGCTGGAACTCTCCGTCCGTACTTTCCGGCCGGAACATGCCGAACTGCCCACCCTGGAAGACCAGGAGATACGCTATATCAAGTGGGTCCTCAACCATACCGCCTGGAACAAGACCAAGGCCGCCGAAATACTCGGCATAGACCGCGCTTCGCTCTGGCGGAAAATCAAGAGATTCAACCTGGAGTGACCGCCTGGCGTTTGACCCGGCCCGCGAAATCACCTATAATTGCCCATCCAGCGCCGAGGAGGCTTCCGCTTTGCGGAGGCAGCCGGGCGGCGTCGAACCACCACCATTTCCAACAGCAATTATAGTGAGGCTGACCGTGACCGTACCGGAAAACCTTCTCCAATTCCGCCGCGCCGTCGAACAGGACCCCGGCCGCATCGAACTGGCCGACAACCGGCCCCAGGTCGGTTACTTCTGCCCCCTGGTCCCCCTGGAAATGATCCACGCCGCCGGATACAATCCGGTCCGCATCTTTCGTTTCGACAACGCGGTTACCAAGGCCGAAAGCCAGCTTCCTTCCTACTGCTGCCACCTGGTCCGGGGCGGCCTGGAGGCAGGCCTTTCCGGACGGCTGGCCGGTCTGCACGGTCTGGTCTTCGGCCACACCTGCGATTCCATGCAGAACGTGGCCGATATCTGGCCCCGGGCTGTCTCCATGCCGCATAACGCCGTGGTCAGGCTCCCCACGAGGGCGGATTCAGCCTCGGCCCGCGACTACCTGGTGGTCGCCCTGGCTCGTTTCCGCGACGAACTCGGGGCCTGGTCCGGCCTGCCCCTGACCAACTATCACCTGCAGGAGTCCCTGGAACTCTACGCCGAACTCCGCCGCCACCTGCGCCGCCTTTACCAGCTCAACGCCGAACACCCCGGCGCTCTCCCGGCCGAAGAATTCCTCTTGGCCTCTCTGGCTGCCTTCCGTCTGCCCCCGGATGTCTGGCTGAACCTTATACAGCCGGTCCTGGCCTTCCTGGAAACCGCCGAGCCGGACACCGGCCGAATTCCTCTTTTTCTGGCCGGGAACCTGGGCGACGACCCGGATTTCTACCGGATGCTTGACGAGGCCAACGCGGCCGTGGCGGATGACGACCTTTGCACCGGACGCCGGGCCTTTGATTTCGAAACCCCGGACCGCCGGGACCCGCTGGAGGCGATGGCCGAGGCCTTTATGCACCGTCCGCTCTGCCCCTGCAAACACACCGGGCTGGACCCGGCCGAGCTGCTTCTGGACAAAGTCCGGCGTTCAGGGGCCAAGGGGGTCGTTTTTCTGATTCAGAAGTACTGTGAACCCCATTTCTTCGAATATCCTGAACAGGCCAACGCCCTCAAAAATGCCGGCCTGCCTCATCTCCTGCTGGAAACCTCGCGCCCCGGCCAAAGCATCCAACAGGTCCGGATACGTTTGGAGGCCTTCCTGGAGATGCTGGAATGACGAACGGTTTGGACAGGAGCGGCCCGGTGGTCGGACTCGGCCAGGCCTCACTTGATTTCCTCGGCCTGATCCCGGGATACCCGCCGCCGGACGCCAAGTGCGAGCTTCAGTCTCTGGCCGTGCAGGGAGGCGGACCGGCCGCCACCGCCCTGGTGGCCCTGGCGCGCCTGGGAATGCCCACGGCCTTCATCGGTGTGGTCGGCGACGACGGCTTCGGGGAACAGATTCGGCGTGGACTGGCGGATGAGAAGGTCGATCTTGCCGGGCTGATCGTGCGGCCGGGCGGAGAATCGCAGTTCGCTTTCATCGCCGTGGACCCCGGAACAGCCCAGCGCACCATCTTCTGGCATCCCGGCCAGGGCACCGGACTGGACCCGGACGAAGTGGACCTGAACCTGGTCCGGAGAGCCCGTCTGCTGCACCTGGACGGCCTGAAAATGGAAGCCTGCCTGCTGGCCGCCGGGGAAGCCCGCCGGGCGGGCGTGCCGGTGGTGCTGGATGCCGGGACCTTGCGGGACCGGTATCTGGAATTGGCCGCATTGACCGATCATCTGGTCTGTTCGGAAAAATTCTTCCGGGCCTTCCAGCCGGACGGCGATCTGGAAACCGGCCTTCAGAGGCTCCACGAAATCGGCCCCGGCTACGTCGTGGTCACTCTGGGCAGCCAGGGGAGCGCCGGTTACGACGGCCGGGAATTTCATCACTGCCCGGCCTTCCCGGTCCGGGCCGTGGACACCACCGGCGCGGGCGATGCCTTTCACGGCGGGTACATCTTCGCCCTGTTGCAGGGCTGGGCCATGCCGGGCTGGCTGACCTTCGCCTCGGCCGTGGCCGCTCTCAAATGCGAACATATCGGCGGGCGCACCGGCCTGCCGACCCTGGAGCGGGTAAGGGACTTCCTCGGTTCTGATTATCCCGGAATATAACAGGATAAAAAAACAGGAACTTCACGTTGAATCGCGGGCGGGATTAAGGCTGCTGGCTGTTTATTCCGTATCTTCAGCCGGGATGTCATCCTCGAAATCATCCTCCGTCAGCAGGCCGTTTTCCTGGCTGTCGGCCGAATCATCATCATAATCGGCTCCCGCCACGGCGTCATCCGGAGTATCTGCCGCCCGGAAAAAATCCCACACGGCCCTGGCCGCCGCCGCCGTCATGCCCGGCACGGCCAGCAGTTCCTCGGGCGAGGATTCCTTTATCTTTTGCACCGACCCGAAATAGTCCAGCAGAGCCTTCCGCCGTGCCGGGCCGACGCCCGGAACGTCCTCAAGCTGGGAACGGGTGCTGCCCTTGGACCTGAGCCGGTGGTGGTAAGTCCGCACGTACCGGTGGGCTTCGTCCCTGACCCTCATCAGCAGCAGCAGGCCCGGTGAATCCGCTTTCAGCGAAGCCGGATTCTTCCGGCCGGGCAGCCAGACCCGGTCGGGTTCGCCTTCTTCGCGGCCCTTGGCCAGACCGGCTACCGGCGGCGGGTCCTCGATGCCCAGGTCGGCGATCACGGCCATGACCACGCCCAGCTGCCCCCGCCCGCCGTCCAGCAGGATCAGATCGGGCCGGGGCAGGTCTTCCTTGAGCAGCCTTCGGCTCAGCACCTCGGACATCATGGCGTAATCGTCCTGGCCGGAAGCTTCCTTTATGCGGAAGCGCCGGTAGTCCGGCTTGACCCACTTGCCGTCTTCCAGCACCACCATGGCTCCGACGGAGGCCTCCCCCTGGAGGTTGGACATGTCGTAACCTTCTATGCGCCGGGGTGGTTGAGGCAGAGCCAGTCTGGCCTGAAGCTCCAGCAGGGCGTCCGCTCCCAGGTCGGCCGTGCGCAGGCGTTCGGCCAGGGCCGAGGCTGCGTTCTGGGCGGCCATTTCCAGGAGCCGTTTTTTTTCACCCCGCACCGGGTTGAGCACCCTCATCGTCTTGCCCCGCCGCTCCTTCAGCCAATCCTGCAGCAGCTCGCGGTTTTCCACCACGGCGGGCAGCAGAATCTCCTCGGGCACCATGTGTTCCCGGCTGTAATACTGGCCCAGCAGGGTCTCCAGGACTTCCTCGTCCGACTCTGTCCGCGCCCCCAAGGGGACATTGCGCGCCCCGAGGACCGCCCCTCTCCGCACAAAAAGTATGGTGGCCAGGGTCTGGCCCCGGTCGCGGGCCAGGCCGATGATGTCCCGGTCCATCATGTCCGTGGAAACAACCTTCTGTTTCTCCAGGGTTCTTTCCACATCATTCAGACGGTCCCGGAAACGGGCCGCAGCCTCGAAATCGAGCCGGGAAGCGGCTTCCTTCATTTTGACCCGCAATAAATCGGTCAGAGCCTTGTTGCGGCCCTCGAAGAAAAGGACGACCTCGTCGACCATGGCCCGGTACTCTTCCAGCGACACATGGCCTCCGCAGGGACCCAGGCAGCGGCCGAGCTGAAAATTCAGGCAGGGCCGGTCCACGGCTGTTACGTCCGGCCTGCGGCAGTGACGCAAAGGAAAGAGACGCCGGATGAAGCGCAGAGTCTGGCGCAGGGCCGTGGCTGATGAAAATGGACCGTAATAAGCGGCCCCGTCCTTTTTTATGGAACGGACCACTTCCAGGCGCGGGAAGTCTTCTCCCAGAGTCAAGCGCAGGTATGGATAAGTCTTGTCGTCCCTGAGTATGATGTTGTAGCGGGGCTTATGCCTCTTGATGAGGGTGTTTTCCAGGATAAAGGCTTCTTTTTCGGTCCCGGTGACGATGAACTCCACATCGGCCACGTTCTGGACCATCCTGGCGGTCTTGGCGGAAGCCGGACGGCTCTGGAAATAGGTGACCACCCGCTTGGGCAGGTTTTTGGCCTTGCCCACGTAGATGACCCGTCCCAGGGCGTCCTTCATCAGGTAGACGCCCGGAGACCTGGGCATGGCGGCGGCCTTGGCCTTGAGTGCTTCCAGATCGGTCATAAGGGCGATTATGAAGGAAAACCGGGCTGGTGAAAAGGTTTGAATGGCGCGATGCGGCCATGTGCTCCGGACCGGATCAAAGCCCCAGTATCTCCTCGTCGGACAGAGCCCTGATGCGGTCCCGCAGCCGTGCGGCTTCTTCGAAATCCAGATTCTCCGCAGCTTCCTTCATTTCCTTTTTCAGCCGCCTGACCAGGTCCGGTATTTCGTGAGGCGGCACGTATTCGGCTTCCGCCTCGGCCACCACGGGCACGGTGATATAGTCGGCCTCATAGATGGAAGAAAGCACGTTGTCTATGGATTTGCGGATGGTCTCGGGAGTGATGTTGTGTTCCCGGTTGAACTCGTCCTGCAAAGTCCGCCGCCGGTCGGTTTCTTCCTTGGCCCGGCGCATGGAGTCGGTCACTTTGTCCCCGTAAAGGATGACCTGGCCGTTGACGTTGCGGGCGGCCCGGCCGCAGGTCTGAATGAGCGACCTTGCCGAGCGCAGAAAACCTTCCTTGTCCGCGTCCAGGATGGCCACCAGGGAGACCTCTGGCAGATCCAGGCCTTCCCGCAACAGATTGATGCCCACCAGCACGTCGAACTCGCCCAGACGCAGGCCCCTGATGATTTCCATGCGCTCGATGGTTTTGATATCAGAATGCAGGTAGGTGACCTTCAATCCCATTTCGGTGAAATATTCCGTCAGGTCTTCGGCCATGCGCTTGGTCAGGGTGGTGACCAGCACCCGCTCCCGCCGGGCTACGCGCAGTCTTATTTCGGAATACAGATCGTCCACCTGGCCCAGGGCCGGCCGGACGGTGATTGCCGGGTCCATAAGTCCCGTGGGCCGGATTATCTGTTCAACCACGACGCCCTTGGACAACTCCATCTCGTAATCGGCCGGGGTGGCCGAAACGTAGATGGTCTGGTTGATGCGCTGGTTGAATTCCTCGAAGTTGAGAGGCCGGTTGTCCAGGGCGGACGGCAGCCGGAAGCCATAATCCACCAGGGTCTGTTTGCGGGAGCGGTCTCCGTGGTACATGGCCCGGAGCTGGGGCACGGAGATGTGGCTCTCGTCGATTATCATGAGAAAATCGTCGGGAAAGTATTCCAGCAGGGTCGGAGGCGGCTCCCCGGGGCTCCGTCCGGTCAGGTGGCGGGAGTAGTTTTCTATGCCGTGGCAGAAACCCATTTCCCGGAGCATCTCCATGTCGAAGTTGGCCCGTTCCTCTATCCTCTGGGCTTCCAGAAGACGGTTGTTCTGGTAGTAATATTCCAGGCGTTCCTTTAGCTCTTCCTTGATCTGCCCTATAGCCCGGTCCAGGTTGGCTTTGTTGGTGACGTAGTGGCTGCCGGGATAGACGGCTACCTTATCCAGGTCGCCGAGGACTGCTCCCCTGAGCGGATCGACTATCCTGATCTGTTCCACCGTGTCGCCGAAAAACTCGATACGTATTGCCTGGGCATCTTCGTAAGCCGGGAAGATTTCCAGTGTGTCGCCCCGGACCCGGAAAGTCCCCCGGTGAAAGTCGTAATCGTTGCGCTCATACTGCATTTCCACCAGCTTGGCCAGAATCTCTTCCAACGGCCTGTCCACGCCCCTTTGCAGGTAGAGCAGCATCTCCTGGTACGCTTCCGGCGAACCCAGGCCGTAGATGCAGGAGACGGAAGCCACCACGATGACATCCCGCCGGTCCAGGACTGAACGGGTGGCTGAATGGCGGAGCTTGTCGATGGCTTCGTTGATGTGAGTCTCTTTTTCTATGTACGTGTCCGACTGAGGGATATAGGCTTCGGGCTGGTAATAATCATAGTATGAGACGAAATACTCCACGGCGTTATGGGGAAACAGCCCTTTGAGTTCTCCATAGAGCTGGGCGGCCAGGGTCTTGTTCGGGGCCAGGACCAGGGCGGGGCGGCCGATTGCGGCGATGACGTTGGCCATGGTGAAGGTCTTGCCCGAACCGGTCACGCCCAGCAGGACCTGGCTGGGCACTCCCTGGCGGATATTTTCGGTCAGAATCTTAATGGCCTGGGGTTGGTCCCCTTGAGGAACAAAGTCTGTGACGAGTTGAAATTCGGTCATAACCTGCCGTATCGGCAACCGCCGGCCGGGCCGCGGTTCCCGGTAATTGTTGATTATCCCCGGCCGAAGCCGGATTCAGGTTTCAAATATATCACACTGTCACCTGCCGGGCGAGTGGCTGGAGCATGCGAAAGACTCGAACTTGCTCCCCACTCATCTGTGTGATATAAAACGATAACAGCACCACTGAAAAATTGAGCTTCCGATTACGTTGTTTATCATCGAAACAAATAGCCCGATGTTGTCCGCTTGATAAGCGATCAGGCGAACTGGCCGGCTGAATCTCTTCCGATGTCACAAGCCGCTGCGGCGGCTGCTTTCTCCCGCGGCAACCGTATTTGCCGAGCAGGAGTTTGAGGAGGTTAATCCCCATGGCTATCAAGGAAATTCTCTTTCCAGTGGACCTGTCAGCAGCTTCGGCCATGATCGTCTCCATGGCCAAAGAATTTTCCACGGGACTCGGCGCCAGGCTCCATCTGCTCTTCGTCGCCCGAGCCTTTCAGCATTATGCCGGCATGGGCATACCTACCCCCTATATCAACGACTTTGAAGGGGCTATCGCCAGGCAGGGGGAAAAACGGCTCAAGGAATTCATAGAAGAGAATTTTCCTGATCAGGAGGTTGAGGCCGCAGTCGTCACCGGTGATCCGGCGGAACAGATACTCAAAACCGCCAATGAACGGAAAGTCGATATGATCATCATCGGCACCCATGGGCGCAAGGGCCTGGAAAAGATAGTCTTCGGCAGTGTGGCCGAACAGGTGGTCAAGAACTCGGTCGTGCCGGTTCTGACCATCAATCCTTACAAGATAGCCCTTCATTGAAGCGATACCCGGCAGGCTCGGCGGATTCGGCCTGATGGTCTCGGTTGACTGCGGTTTTCAGCCGCCGGTCCTGCGCAGGTGGTTGGCCTCTGGAGCCGTCGGTTCGCGGCGGCAGCCAATTGACCGCACTTCGCCCCGGCCGGAGCTTCACGGCGGGAAGTGCCCTCGTCATCGCCTTTCCTGTCTGCTTGATTAATAAAGAAGCAAGTGTTACAAAAAATTCAGGCCGCTTCCCGCATTGCCGGAAGCGGCCTGAATTGCCTGGACCGGAATATGATCCGGAATCAAGAGGAATGGCGGCCGACAGACCTGGAGCCTGGGCCGCCGCCTGAAAGGATATGACGCAATGATCAAACTTGTTCTGCTTTTACTGGCCGGGACGGCCGGGGGGCTGGCCGGGGCCAGACTCCGGTTGCCCGGCGGCATCATAATGTGCTCCATGCTGGCCGTGATTGCCCTGAAAATGGCTCTCAGCGAAGACATCGCCGTCCCCGGATCGGTCAATCTTTTCTTTCAGATAATCATCGGCGTCATGGTCGGAGCCAGTTTTCAGCCGGAAATGCTCCACCACCTCAAACCCATCGCTCTGCCCGTGGTGCTGTCCACCCTGCTTCTGGTCGGCATAGGCCTGATAGTCAGCGTCCTCCTGGTTCATTTCGGAGTTCTGGACATCGCTTCAGCTTACCTGTCCTCCAGCCCGGGGGCCATGAGCGCCATGCTCGGACTGGCTGTGGACAGCCAGGCTAACCTGCCTGTGGTCATGGCCTTCCATTTTTTCCGGGTCTTTTTCGTCATCCTGACCGCTCCGGTCATTCTGCACGTGCTGGAGAGAGCTTTCATTCGCTGAACATCTGTTGAAGACTGAAAAAATAAAGGGCGGCGCCCCTTGGGGACGCCGCCCTTAAAATTCCCCCGAAACGGCCTAAGCCTCGCGGTCGGGCAGGACGATTTTCCTCTTTTCCGCATCCTCATGCTGGCGGTAGAAAATGACCACATGACCGACCATGCCCACGGCCTGGGAACCGGTCATCTCCTCCAACTCGCCCGTCATTTCCTGCTTCTGAGCCTTTTCCTTGAATTCATTGAACTTGACCTTGATCAACTCGTGCTGGTCCAAGGCTTCCTGCATTGATTCAATAAGTGATTCGGTCAATCCCTTCTGGCCGACCAGAACCACGGGATTCAGGCTGTGAGCCAGACCGCGCAGGTATTTTTTCTGAAAACCTCTAAGTTTATCCACTACCGTCTCCGTTATGAAACCGGTTCAGTATCCCCTGGACCTGCCCCGGATAAAATGAGTCGAACCATTACCATATATAAACAGCCGGGGCAAGAAATCCTTGATTCCCCTTAAACACAAGATAACGGCAAGAAAGCCTTAACGCAATGAGGGAAATCAGGTCAGAGCGCCAGAGCAGCAACTATCGGCGCTTTTTGCCCAAGGCCGGACCTTTCGCTTGATGTGGCGTGTTCCATCCCGCGAGAACCCCCTTAGGCCGCCGATCTGACCCCCGCCAGCAGGGCAAAATACCGGTCGCGGGAAATACCGGCCGTCCGCAAATTGCTTTTTATGATGGCCGTATCTATTTCGCTGTCCGCCGGAATCACCAGGGGCCGCGCCACGCCCGGTTTGCGATAAACCCGGTGGTCCCCTCGCTGTCGCTCGAATACAAAATCAAGCTGCCGGAACAGTGAATCCAGAACCTTCCAGTGCACCGGACCGAGACGCGGCATCAGCTCCGCCCCGTGTTCAGGGGGAAGGGAAGGGCGATCTTGACGCAACCCGATTCCGCCGGGTTCAAACCTCCATCAGACAAGCTGAATCCGCACTCCGCCAGGACGTCGTTCAGAGTGCCTGCCTCGTGGCAGGAAATCAGGAAGCACTCGGCTGCTTCGGCCAGCCGGGCCAAGGCTTCAGACTCGCTGCTCCCCTGCGAGTGGACGTCCAGCAGGGGGCAGGAGGCCACATAGCGCTTTTTCCGGGCCGTGATTTCGGCCTTCAAAACGATCTCGCATTTTTCCATTTTCACCTCGTCTTCCCCGGAATCATCAAACATCTTCGAGGCATGTCTGTCAACTCAAACAGAAAAGTCCCTTGGGGGAATCCAGGCTGTTGACAAACCTATTTTTGATGGGTTTTATCGCTCTGAGTTACACCCGCAAAGCCGATTTCACCGGCTTACCGGTCCTCCGGGGCAGGTGTCTGATTATCAGCTACGTAACAAAATGATGTGTAAGAAGTATCCATTGGGCGCCCTGAGCAGGGCGGCCATGCAGAATCTCCTGCTGGAGGTCTGGAGAGCCCTGCCCCGGACAGTGCTCTTCGTGACCCACGACGTGGAGGAGGCTTTGCTCCTTGCGGATACGGTCTACGTCATGACGGCCGAGTCGGGCTGCGGCCGGGCAGACGGGGCGCTTATAAAGAGCTGTCCGCTGCGGCCGGTCTGAGCAAACCCGGGCCGTTCCGGACCAGGTCCGGCTGTAAGTCCTTTCGCTCTGACAGTTCCTCGAACCGGCCCCAGGCCGAGACCCGGCCGTCTTTTATCAGCACCAGGTGATCCGCCAGGCAGGAAATCTCGTCCAGTAGATGGCTAACGTAGAGGATGGGCGTGGAGAATTCCCGGCAGAGGCGGCTGATGAAGGGCATGACTTCGGCCTTGCGCGCCCCGTCCAGGGAGGCCAGGGGCTCGTCCATAAGGAGCAGGGCGGGGCTGCACAGCAGAGCCCGCCCGATGGCCACACGCTGTTTTTCTCCGCCGGACAGCTTGGCCGGACGCCGCTCCAGTAGGGGCGCGAGCCCGAGCAGGTTGACGACCTGGTCAAATTCGACGTATCTTTCCGCTTTGGGTTGTATGCGCAGTCCGTAGGTCAGATTGGAGCGCACCGACAGGTGTGGAAACAGGCGGCCGTCCTGGAAGACGTAGCCGACCCGGCGTTTTTCGGGAGGGAGGTCCACTCCACCGGCGGAATCAAAAAGGCAGTGCCCGTTGAGGGCGATACGGCCCGCGTCCGGCCGAATCAGGCCGGCGACCATGTTGACGATGGAGGTCTTGCCCGCCCCGGACGGCCCGAACAGGGCCGTGACGCCCCGGTCCCCGACGGAGAAGGCTGCGTCGACAGTGAACGCGCCCTGTTGGCGTCTGAGTTGAACTTCCAGCAATGCGGTCACCCTTTCATGTGCCGGGCGAACCGGCCGGACATCCATTCCGAGGCGACCAAGGCGGTCATGGCCAACACCACGGAGATCAGGCAGAGCCGCAGCGCCCCGGCCTCGCCATCGGGGACCTGGGTCAGCGAGTACAGGGCCAGCGGCAGGGTCTGGGTCTGGCCCTGGATATTGGAGACGAAGGTGATGGTGGCTCCGAACTCGCCGATACTGCGGGCGAAGGCCAGAATTGCCCCGGTGATGATCCCGGGCACCATCAGCGGCAGCGAGACCGTGAAAAAAACGCGTAACTTACCCGCTCCCAGGGTTCGGGCCGCGTCCTCCAGTCCCTGGTCCACGGCGTCGATGGAAAGCCTGACGGCGCGGACCAGCAAGGGGAAGGCCATGACCGCTGCGGCGACGGCCGCACCTTTCCAGGTAAAGGCCAGGGTAATTCCCAAAGCGTCATGAAGGAATTTACCGACCAGGCCTCTCCGGCCCAAAAGCAGCAACAAGAGGTATCCGGTTACGACGGGGGGCAGGACCAGGGGCAGATGGATCAAGCCGTTCAACAACTCCTTGCCGGGGAATCGGCAACGGGACAGAACCCAGGCCGCGGCTATGCCGACGGGCAGGCTGCCGGTCACCGCCCAGGCCGACACCCGGAGGCTCAGCCGGACGGCATCCCATTCCACTGGGGTCAAATTAAAGAAGTCCATCAGCCACCCGTTCAGGTTTCAGGTCAAAGAGGACAGCAGGGGCCGGGTGGCCGGATTGAACCGACCAGGAAGAGCCCGGCCCCGAGTGCGTCTCAGCGAACCGAAAAGCCGTATTTCTCAAACACGGCCCTGGCATCTGGCCCACGGAGAAAAACCAGAAAATCTCTGGCCGCCGCATTGTCTTTGCCAGCGATCAGGGCCGCCGGGTAGGTAATGGGGGGATGGCTGTCTTCAGGGAAGACGCCGACCACCTTGACCTTGTCGCTGATGGCGGCGTCCGTGGCGTAGACCTGGCCCAGGGGGGATTCGGCTCTTTCCACCAGGGTCAGGGCCGCCCGAACATCCTTGGCCCGAGCGATCCTGTCCTGAATGGCGGCCCACAGCCCGAGTTTTTCGAAAGCCTGTTTCCCGTATTTTCCAGCCGGAACGTGGTCGGGGTCGCCCATGGCCAGGTAACCGCCCTTGAGCAGACCGGCCATATCCAGAGCGGAATCCACGGCGACGTTATCCACGGGGCTGTCTTTCGGGGCAATCAGGACTATCCGGTTGCTCAGCAGGTCCACGCGGCTTTCCGGGACTATTTCGTTTTTCTCGGCCAGATAGTCCATCCATTGCGGGTTGGCCGACAGAAAGACGTCGGCCGGGGCGCCTTCTCCAATCTGCTTGGCCAAAGTTGACGAAGAGGCGAAGGACAGGAGCACCTTGACGGGATGAGAAGCTTCAAACATTTTGGCGATGTCGGTGACGGCGTTGGTCGTTGAAGCAGCGGCGAACACGGTCACGCTCTGTTCGTCTGCCATGGCGTTCAAGGGCCTGAACCCGGCGATCAGAACGACAATCCAGGCGGCGATCAAGACCCATCCGCCAATACCCATTTTGGCCAGCTTGTGCATGGTTTCCTCCGTTTTGCTGATTCGTGGTCGTTTTTTGCGGGTGTTCGGGTAGTTGGCCGCCCCAACACGCGATTGAAAAATTCTGCCGCCTATGCTAAGTTGGCATATTAAAAGCGTCAAGTTATTTTTAAAGACGTCACTTTAATTTTGTTTCAGACAGGACCCCAGATCATGCCGGACATCGACGACAGGATAATCTGCCGCGTCAAGCATTACCGCCAGGCCGCGGGCTGGTCCCAGGCCCAACTGGCGGAGCAGGTGGGCATCAAGCGGCAGGCCGTTTACGACATCGAGGCGGGCCGGTACCTGCCCAACACGGCCGTGGCTTTGAAGCTGGCCAGATGCTTCGGTTGTCGGGTGGAGGATTTGTTTGCGGATGATGCATCTCCTGAGTCCCACCCGATCACCCTGGCCGAAGGCAGCCGAACGGCTGGTCTGCGTGTTGCGTCGGCCAAAGTGCGCGGACGTTTGATCGGTTATCCCCTGGAAGGACTTTTCGCCCTCAACCAGGAGTTTCGCCCGGCGGACGGCATCCTGGACTCTGCGGGGGATAGCGTCCGGCTTCTCGGTTCGGGACAGGACCTTGATCGGACGGTATTCCTGCTGGGGTGCGACCCGGCCTTTTCTATCCTGGCCGCGCACGCCAGCCGTGCGGACTCCAGTGCCCGGGTTATCTGCCGCTTTGCATCAAGCCACCGCGCCCTGGATGCTCTGGCGGCGGGGCAGGCCCATATCGCCGGAACCCACCTGCACAGCCGCCCCGGCCGTGACGCCAACGTGGAAGTTTCCAGGAAGAAGCTGGCCGGAACCGGCGGTCTGGTAATCGGTTTTTCTCTGATGGAGGAAGGTCTGATGGTGTTTCGGGGCAATCCACACCGCATCCGGTCGGCGGCCGACCTGGCAGGGCCGGGCATCCGCATGGTCAACCGCGAGCCGGGGGCGGCTCTGCGGGTTCTGCTGGACGACGCCTTGGCCGGGCAGGGCGTTCCGGGAGGGGCGGTGGTCGGGTACGAGCAGGAAGTCCGGACCCACAACGAAGGGGCGCACATGGTGGCCTGCCAGGCGGCAGACGCCGCTCTGGGCCTGCGCGCCGTGGCCGCCGCCTTCAATCTGGGCTTCGTGCCCATGGCCGAGGTCCGCTGCGACCTGGTCATACCCTCGGACCTGATTGAGCATCCGACCATCAAGGTGCTCCTGGACGTCATGCAGTCGAAGCACCTGCGGGACGAGATCGGTCTTCTGCCCGGCTACAGCGCCGCGTCGACCGGGAAGAGCATCGCTTCGGTCTGAGACAGGGGCCGCCCTGGGGACGATCTGTCGGTTTCGGGAGGTCGGGGGGGACGGCACGTCTCTGAAAACGGAAAAGCCGCAGGGGGGCAGGAGCCTTTTTCCGGCTCCCGCCCCCCTGTTGATAAGACAAACCGGTTTGTCAACGGCCTGAACCCCGCAGGTTGGCGGGGTCAGCAGTCTGATGCCGGGTTCCGCAAGGCGGGACCCGGCCTTTGGTTTTTCTAATGCTTATCTTCCGGCCAGGGGCTGATCAGATTGCCGTCTTCGCCGAAGCGGAGCGGGGCAAGTTCCGAGACCGTTTCGATGCTGGCATTTTCAGCCGCTTCCGGCAGCAGGGCTTCGGAGACCATCATGGTTTCCAGGTTAAGGGTATTTTTAATGTAGACCACTCGGGCCTGTTCCGATGGGATAAGTCCGATGGTGGCCAGAGCCCGTTCCACGGCTTCGCGGTCCTCGTCGTAATAGGGCGGAATAGCCGCCATTTCCGGTTCACAGGCGGTCAGGCAGTTCACATAGGTGGCCGGGCGGTTGATCTTTTTCACCAGCCGGGTGGTGGTGAAGTCCGCGTTGGCCAGACCGATGGCTATGCCCTGGCTTTTCTCGGTGAGGTCCCGGACGAATATACGGCGAATCCGGGGCTCCTTAGGCACCGTCCCCACGCGGATGACCGTGCGGGCGATGACATTCTGGTCCATGCCCGTGCCGCTGATGTTCTTACCCATCTCATCGACGATCAGGAGGTCTATTTCCTTGAAAGGAATGCGGGGCAGAAGTTTTTTCGATTCCACCTGCAGGGCGGTGTCCATGGCTTCGATGTCTTCCCGCCAGGCCGCCCTGATTATCTGAGTCTCATCGAGCTGGTTTTCCACCAGGCCGACACCGAAAGAAATGGGCATTTTTTCCAGGATGACCCGGGCGACGGCCACCAGCATCTTGTAGTAGCCGAATTCGAGGACGGCGTTGTGATACTGTTCGGCACCTTTCTGTTTGCCCAGGCCGATGACCATCATCTTCATCAGTCCGCTTTCCGTCGGGCCTTCGAAATCAGTATGGGGTTTGACCCGGTTAATGACCACCACGTGGTCGGCGGAGGCGGCTATCTTGTCCTGATAAACAGGCAGGCCCAGTTCAGTGCGGCCGATTTCCACCACGGACATGTCCGAACGGATGGGCGCGCCGACGGTTTCCTCGGTAATGCCGTAACCGGCCAGGAGCCGGACCTGCCCTTCTGCCGTGGCCCCGCCGTGGGAGCCCATGGCGGGCACGAGAAAGGGCTCGGCTCCTATGGCCTTGAGCTCCTGCACAATGACGGACAGGACAGTGACCATATTGGCTATGCCCCGGCTGCCGGCGGTGATGGCCACCGTCTGCCCCGGCCGGATTCTTTCCGCGAGTTTCAGATTGGCCAGTTCATCCCGGACCGCCTTGGCGGCATCGGCAATTGGCCGGGTTTCGAAACGTTGTTTTATTTGGGCCATACGTGGAAATATCATCTGGATTCCTCTTCGTGATTCATTTTTTTATTCAGGCTGACCGCCGGTTCCAAGGACCTGAACCGGCCGGCGTCCCGCGCCCGGACGCTTCTCCATTGAAGCGCCTGCCCTTGAGCCGAGCCGCCCCTTTTGAAACGAAACCTCCTCACCCCTTGTTTTGGGGCGATTTCCGGTTTCGGTAAGCCTCCGCCAGCAACTCAACCGGGTGAACCACCCGCGCCTTGCTGCCGTGCCGCCGCAGTCCGTATTCGAGCTGCATGGCGCACGAGGGGCAGGAGGTGACCAGGTAGTCCGCGCCGGTCTGGGCAAAGTTGCTCATTTTGCGGTCCAGGATCCTGCGGGACATTTCCGGGTGGAGGGCTCCGTAGGACCCGGCTCCGCCGCAGCACATGTCGGCTTCCTTCATCTCCCTGAATTCCAGGCCGGGGATGCCGGCAACAATCTTACGGGGCTGATCGCTGATCTTCTGGCTCCGGACCAGGTGGCAGGGGTCGTGGTAGCTGGCTATGCCGGGGACGGGTCCCAGGTCGGCGGAGAAGCCGGTTTCCACCAGGTATTCGTTGATGTCCTTGACCAGGGAGGAGAATATCCTGGCTTTTTCCCGGTATTCGGGGTCGTCGGAGAGCAGTTCTGCGTAGCCTTTGAGCACGGAGCCGCAGGTGGCGCAATCGGTCAGAACCGCCTCCGCTTCCATTCCCAGGGCCGCGTCTATATTGGCCCTGGCCAGCCGCAGGGCTTCCTCGAAATCGCCGCAGGTCTGGTGAGGGGCTCCGCAGCAGACGGTTTCGGGCACGGTGACCCGGCAGCGGTTCTCCTGAAGGACCTCGATACTGGCCGCACCGATGCGGCTGTAGAAGACATTGATGGCGCAGCCGGGGAAGTAGACGACCTTTCTGGCCGGTTCGGCGATGGGCCTGAGCAGTCCGGGTAGCATGGCCCGCAGGGTCTGGGGAGGCACTTCGGGCAGGAGTTCTTCCATCCGGCCGAGGTCTTTCAGCCAGCGCAGGACGCTCTTCCTCAACACGCTCTGCGCCCCGCTTCTCTGATAAAGTCGAGCCAGTCCGCCCAGGGCTTTGAGTCTGTTGTTATGTGACAGCGTGCCCCGGTAGGCCACCCGGTTGAAAAGCGGCAGGCCTTTGACCTTGTTGATTTCGTTCCGGGCCTGCATCATTATGGCGTCCGTAGGCACGTTGGATGGGCAGACGCTTACGCAGGCCTTGCAGAGGAGGCAATCGTTCAGATGCTCCGCCAGTTCGGGGTCGTCATTCCACTTGTACTCCCCTTCCATGACCAGCCGGGCCAGACGGATTCGGCTGCGGGCCACGTCGTTTTCATTGCTGGTGATTTTGTACGTGGGACAGACATCCTGACACGTGCCGCACCGGTTGCATTTCAGGATATATTTTTCGAGTTCTTCGGCAGTGAGTTCTTTAGCCACGATGCACATCCTTCAGAAAAACATTGGCGGGAAACATCAGTCCTAAAGGGTCGATTCGGGAAACCAGCTTTTCCAGGACCGGATGACCGGCGGCCCGGTCGAAGGTGGTCTGTATTCCTCCAGCCATCTGATCGGCCAGGGGCTTCCAGCGGGCGAGGAAGTCCGGTTGGGGGAGCTGTTCCTGGCCGGGCAGGGAGAATTCCAGGACCCCGGCGGCCGGATCGAAGTCGTAGGCTGCTTTGGTTTCGGCGAGGAGCTTCAGCACCGGGATCATCTTTTCGGTGAGGCGTTTGTCGATGACGGCAGTGCTGTTGCCGGCTCCCTTGAGGAACCGCCTGACCTGGAGATAGCCGGTTCTGAAGGCGGCCAAGCCTTCGGCGTCTTCCAGGACCCGGGCGGAATCGCCCAGGATGCGGCGGGCCAGGTCCAGGTGGCTGGCCACAGCCTCCCGGCTGCCTTCCAGGCAGAGGGCCCAGCGGAGTCCGCCGGTCGGGCCGTCGGAGAAGATGTTCAGCGAGGAGAGCACCGTCCTGGCGGCCAGGATGCGTCCGGCGGCCCGGACCGCTTCGTCCGGGGAGGAGAAGGCGGCGCTGACCACGGCTTCCTTTTCCGGGAGGGGCTTGAGCTTGAGTATCAGCGAGGTGATGACGCCCATGGTTCCCCAGGACCCGGACAGCAGCTTGGTCAGATCGTAGCCGCTGGCGTTCTTGACGGTCTTGCCGCCGGTGCGGACGACCTGGCCTCGGGGTGTGACGCAGGTCACTCCGAGGACGTAGTCGGCCAAGGAACCGTAGCGGTAGCGTTTCCAGGAGGAGAAGTTCCCGGCGACTTCGCCGCCGATGGTGGAAGCGGGGAAGTCGGGCCACACCGGCAGGAAGAGGTTTTCCGGCCTCAGTATTTCCTGGAGGGCCTCATTGGTCAGGCCCGCTTCGACGGTCACGGAGAGGTTGTCGGCCTCGAGTTCTAGTATGCGGTTCAGGCGGCTCAGGGAGAGGCCGATGCCGCCGTCGAAGGGGGTGAGGACCTGGTCCAGCCGGGTGCCGCCGCCGAAGGGGACGATGGGGGTGCGGTTGTCCGAGGCCCAGGCCACGACGCGGCAGACTTCGTCCTGGCTGCCCGGAAAGACCAGAATCGCGGGTTTCATGTCCGGCTTGAATCCGGCGTTGAGAATGGCTTCGGGGCCGGTCTCGACGAACGAGGGTCCGACCAGGGTGCCGAGCTCCCGGACCATATTATCTATCTGCATGCTGCCCCTCCCCTTCCATTTTGAGCACCTTGCCCTTGTTGAGGATGAGTCCCGGATCGAGGGCCATTTTGACTTCGGCCATGAAGTTCATGTCTTCGGGGGAAAAGGCCCAGGGCATGAAGTCGATCTTCTCTATGCCGATGCCGTGCTCGCCGGTGAGCGTGCCTCCGGCGTCCAGGGCGGCCCGGAAGATTTCGCGGGAGGCTTCGTCGGCCCGTTTCTGTTCCTCCTTGTCGAAGGGATCAAAGAGGATATGGGGATGGAGGTTGCCGTCGCCGGCGTGGGCCATCTGGGCGATGGCGATGTTGTGCCGTTTGGCGACTTCGGCGACATAGCTGAGCATTTCCGGGAGTTTGTAGCGCGGCACGGTTACATCCTGGGCCATGTAGGCGGGCTTGATTCTGCCCAGTGCCCCGTTGCCGGAGCGGCGGGCCAGCCACAGGTTCTGGCGCTGTTCCTCGGAAGTGGCCCGTTCGACGCTGGTGGCTCCGGTCTCCCGGCAGATGTCGACGATGGTGGCGGCCTGGCGGTCCACTTCGACTTCGTAGCCGTCCACTTCGATCAGCAGGAGGGCTTCGGCGTCGCGGGGGAAGCCCAGGTGGAGGAAATCGTCGACGGCCCGGACCATGGCCCGGTCCATGATTTCCAGGGTGGTGGGCACGATGCCCCGGCTGATGATTCTGGACACGGTTTCGCCGGCCTTGTTCAGGCTGTCGAAGACGGCCATGAGGGTCCGGACGGACTCGGCCAGGGGCGTCAGCTTGACCAGGGCCTTGGTTATCACGCCGAAGGTTCCTTCGGAGCCGCAGAAGATTCCGGTCAGGTCGATATGGGGAAGGTATTTTCCTGAACGGCCCAGCTGAACGACCTGGCCGTCGGCCAGTACGATTTCCAGGCCGAGCAGGTGATCGCGGGTCACCCCGTGCTTGACGCCTCTCATGCCGCCGGAACATTCGGCCACGTTGCCGCCGATGGTGGAGACTCTCTGGCTGGCCGGGTCGGGGGCGAACATGAAGCCGTGGGGGGCCAGGACGTTCTGCAGGCCCATGTTGGTCACGCCGGGTTCAACCAGGGCCGTTTCGTTGACCGTGTCGATATCCAGGATGCGGTTGAAGCGGTTCATGGCCAGGATTATGCCGCCGTGGATGGGGACGCAGCCGCCGCTGAGGTTGGTGCCGGCGCCGCGGGGGATGACGACGATGCCCTCGCGGGAGGCCAACTGCATCAGGTCGCTGATTTCCTCGACCGAGTCGGCGAAGACCACGGCCTCCGGATGATGGAAAAAAGGCGAGGAATCGTAGGAATATGATTCAAGACTGATTCGGGAGGTCAGGACATCCTCATCTCCGAAGATCGTCTTCAATTCTCGTATGATTTTTGGATCAAGCATATTGTTCTCCAGCAAAACGCTGTTGGAACACCAAGCGTTTTTGAGGCTTGCCTTGGCAGAGACAGCCTATTCGTGTCTTGGTCATGAGATTGTGCCGTTTGAAAACTGAACTGTGAAAGCCTCGTATGTGTTCAAGCGCCCATCCGCTCTATGAACGGAGGGCGCTTCATATCCTGTTGTTACATCAATAACTTCGGCAGCCACATGGTCAACGCGGGGAAGTAGGTGACGAGTCCCAGCGTGAAAAGTGAAGCGAACAGGTAGAACCAGTTCGATTTGACCACCTGTTCTATGGTCAGGTTGGTCAGGCCGCAGGCGACAAAGAGATTGACGCCGAGCGGCGGGGTGATCATGCCGATGGCCAGGTTGACGACCATGATGATGCCGAAGTGGATCGGGTCTATGCCCATCTGCTGACAGACGGGGAAGAAGATGGGTGCCAGAATGATGATGGCGGCGTTGGTCTCCATGAACGTGCCCACGACCAGGAGCATGACGTTGATCAGGAGCAGCAGGACCATGGGGTTAGCGGTCAGTCCGAGGAAGATTTCGGCGATCTGGGCGGGAATGGCTTCCCGAGTCAGGAGCAGTCCGAAGACGCTGGCCGTGGAGATAATCAGCATGACCAGGGCGGAGCTGATGGCGGAATTCTTCAGGATTTCCGGGATATCAGACCATTTCAATTCTTTATAGACAAACAGGCCGACGATCAGGCCATAAACCACGGCCACGTTGGCCGCTTCGGTCGGGGTGAAGATGCCGCCGTAGATGCCGCCGAGAATAATGACCGGCATGAGCAGGGCCAGGATGGATTCCTTGAAGGCCTTGGCCACTTCGGAGACGGAGGCTTTCTTGTCGCCGGAGTATCCGTTTTTCCAGGAGATGATGTAGGCGACCAGCATGAGGGCCAGGCCGAAGAGGGCGCCGGGGATGAAGCCGGCCATGAAGAGTCCGCCGATGGAGGTTCCGGTGACCACGCCGAAGGTGACCATGGGGATGCTGGGGGGGATGATGACCCCGATGTATCCGGCCGAGGCCTGGGTGGCGGTGGCGAAACTCTTGTCATAGCCCTGCCGGACCATGGCCGGAATCATGATGGACCCTATAGCGGCGACCGTAGCCGGGGAAGAACCGGAAATAGCGGCAAAAAACATGGAGGCCAGAATGGTCACCAGAGCCAGCCCGCCGGAGAGGGAGCCGATGATGCTGTTGGCAAAGGCTATCAGCCGCTTTGATATCCCGCCTTTTTCCATGAGGTTTCCGGCGATCATGAAAAAGGGAATGGCCATGAGGGGAAAGGAGTCGATGGAAGCGAAGAGCTTCTGGCCCACGACGATGAGCGGAACGGACTTGCTGGCGACGATGGCCGTGATCGAGGCCAGGGCGAGGCTGGCGGCGATGGGCACGTTGAGAATCACCAGGATGGCGAAGATGCCGAAGAGCACGGTGGTCATTTAGGCGTTCCCCCCTTCTTTTTTCCACTTGATGACCGTGGCCTGCAGGAAGCGGACGGCCATCATAATGCTGCCCGCCGGGACGGCCAGGTAAGCCCAGTACATGGGCATTTCCATGGCCGGTGAAACCTGGCCCGTCTTGTAGATGGCCCCGACGACCTTGGCGGAGAGGAAGAAAATGATTATGCAGAACAGGACCGAGAAGAACCCGGCGATCAGTATGGCCGCTTTCCTGGCGGAGCGGGGAAAGAGACGGGTGAAGGCCTCAACCCCGATATGGGCCCCGCTTTTGGCGCCCATGCTGGCCCCGAAGAAGACCGCCCAGATCATCAGATAGCGGGAGAGTTCCTCCGACCACGGCAGGGAGCCTTTGATGACGAACCGGAAGAAAACCTGGAGAAAGACGACGACGGTCATCAGGCCCAGGGTCACGGTCACCCCTGCCATCTCAAATCGCGTCAAGCACCTAAAAAACTTCGCCTCTTGCATTTCCATGGGACATTCCCTTCTTGAGAATTCTGTTCAGATCGGGGCGGCCTGTCTTTATTCCGGCTAGTGGGGCTCTGGCGGCTGGCGTCCGCCGTGGGAGGGATTGCGTTCCGACGCTTTTTTCGCGGGCAGGGTCCCGCCCCCCGGCTCCCGGCCGGTCATGTTCCAACCCGATCCAGCGGGGCACAAAGTATCGGCGGGAGATTTCTCTCCCGCCGATTCAAGCCCCTATCTATTTCTCGCGGACCTTTTCGATGGTGTCCGCGCCGATTTCCGCTTCGAAGTCCTTGTAGACGGGAGCCATGGCGGCAGCCCATTCATTCTTGTCGACTTCGGTGATGGTCACGCCCTTGGCCTTGAGTTCCTTGACCAGGTCGGTGTCCATCTGCTGGATCATGCCGCGTTCGAAGTCGCGGGCTTCTACAGCCGCTTCCTGAATGGCCTTCTGATATTCAGCCGGCAGGGTTTCCCAGACCACCTTGCTCATCAGCAGGGGGGAGGCCGCGTAGAAGTGGCCGGTCAGCGAGAGGTAGTTCTGGACTTCAAAGAAGTTGGAGGTGAAGAAAACCGGCAGGGGGTTTTCCTGGGCGTCCACGGTCTTCTGCTGCAGGGCGGTGAAGAGTTCGCCGAAAGCCATGGGGGTGGGGTCGGCGCCGATGGCCCTGAATGAAGCCATGTGAATTTTGTTTTCCATGGTGCGGATCTTGAGGCCTTTGACGTCAGCGGGATGAACCAGTTCCAACTTGGAATTGGAGGCGTGACGGAAGCCGTTTTCCCAGTAGGCCAGGCCGATGATGCCCTTGGCCTTCAGGGTGTCCATGATTTCGGTGCCCACGGGGCCGTCGACGGTGGCGTAGGCCGCCTCACGGGTCTTGAAGATGTAGGGAAGGTCAAACACCAGGAATTTGTTGGAGAAACCAGCCAGTGGAGCGGTGGAAACAAGGGTCATGTCCAGAACGCCCAACTGAAGGCCTTCAATCATCTCGCGTTCGTTGCCAAGCTGAGAGCTGTGGAAAGCTTCGACCTTGACTTCGCCGCCGGTCTTCTCGCCAACCAGTTGGCAGAATTTTTCCAGGCCCAATTGATAGGGGTGGGTCGGAGCCAGCACGTGGCCGACTTTAAGGTTGAACTTGGCAGCCTGGCTGATTCCCGCCTGGGAAAGAACCAGAGCAAAAGCCATAATGGCCAAAGCGATAACCGTAAACTTTTTCATAAACCTGCCTCCATTGTGTTGTTTTACATTCCAGCGTGTCGTTCAATATGGAATTTACACACTGTTTTTCTTCGTATTGTACCAGTTGACAGGAAGCCGTCCCGGAGTCGGGCACCTCCCGGGAGCATCTGCGGCAGCGGCCATGAAGAAAGGCCCCCACCGATGCCGATTATCGGGGATGGGCCCTTAGTGCCTGTCGAGGTGACCGGCTCTCTTTTGCTGCTATTCCCAGGAGCGTTAGAATAACTACCTGTTACTCATCCTTGTTCCTCTCCCATGGCTTACTGCTTTTCCCACGACCGGCTTTTTAATAAACCGGCCTGTCTCGTGCCAATCGCCTCCGGCGCTTGATAGACGCCGCCAGCCTGAGTTGGCGTCTCCTCAAGGGGAGACTTTTCACTCGACTGCGGCCGGACAGGTTGGTAGGGTGGCTGCGACGGTTGCCGGGGGGCTCCCCGCTGATCGGGGCCGGCGCTCCAGGGGCTATGCCGATGAAGTAATCCCGCTTTCCACTCTTCCTGTCCCGCCCAAATTGTCTTAGCTGGCACGTAGCATACTACATACTTCTTCCGCTTTTCAATTCAAATAAACAGAATTTTTTAAAAAAAGAGAACAAAGACATGTCTATCGATTAACATGTTGTTATATAAGAGAAAACGTCAATGTCTGCGGCCGCGTGCCTGGCTGGCACCAATTTGTCCCTTTATATTATGCCTTGGGAAATCAGTCTGATAATACACGGAAAAGCCCAAAAATCGCTCTCCGGCATGGCTGGCCTGCCTGAACAGAATAGTTCGTAATTTTCTACCTGGACCCGCTCTGTTCTGGTTAAGACAGGCAATCCTGAGCCAGGTCCTCCCCTTGCTTTGGCAGGCTTTCGCCTGCACCCGGCTCCGGAGTCTGACGCCTCCGGTTTCATATTTCGGCTATACGCAGGGGGCAGCGACAGCGGGAGCGCTGGGGGCGGCCAGCCCCCAGAGTTGGTCCAGGCAACAGCCTGGGGCGAAGCGCCCCGCTCCGAACAGCGGCCGCGGGGCTGATCTGTGCATCCCTCTCAATAACGACAGCCGGATTTTTTTGAAGACTCGTCTGTGACTTGAAAAGTGAAACGTGTGCTGCGTTGAAAATATAAATAATACAAATTTTTAACCATCAATATGGTTAAACGGGTGCCACCGGTTCGCATGCGGCCTGATGTGCTTCGCGGGCCGAAATTCGCTTCATGTGATGTTTTTGCTGCTTGTTGTACACTAAAACTCATGGTAATTTTATAGGCCGGGGCTTTGTTCTTGATATTATTGATTATTCAAATTATCGCCTGACTGGTCCGTTATGACCGGTCAATGGATTTAATTATGTTATCAGTATATTACATGGGCGACAGCGCCAGCGGTATCTTGGTCCCGATGCGGGCAGGCTATAAGGGGATACGGTATGTCTGAAACAATCATCAAAACTCCTTCCCTTAAGGAACAGGTCTATTTATATCTGAAGAAGGCCATTGTCAGCGGTGATCTGGAAGTGGGCAAAGTCTACTCGGAACAGTGGGCGGCTGGCCTGCTGGGCGTTTCCCGGACACCGGTTCGCGAGGCCGTTCTTCAGTTGAAGCAGGAATACCTGGTCGAAATACTGCCTTACAAAGGCTTTCAGGTAAAACCTTTGTCTATCGACGAAGTCAAGGAGACCTTTCAGATCCGGCAGTCTTTGGAAGGCTTCTGCGCCATCTTGATCGCTCAGCATTGTCGTGATCTGCGGGTTCAGCAACTGCTTGGCGAACTTGAAGGGTACCTCAAGGATCAGGAAGCCGTGGCCCGGGAAGGAAGCTTATATGAATTCATGGAACTGGACGAAATATATCACCGGGAAATTGTCCTCTATGCGGGGAATGAACGCTTGTTTGCCACTTACAACGAAATTCGGAACCGGTTCGAACGGATCACGGTTAAGGTGCTGACGGTCCCCGGGCGGATGGAAGATACCGTGCAGGAGCATCTTCATATCTGGAACAAGCTGAAGGCCGGCCTGCCTTGGGAAGCCTACCAGGCCATCCAGCACCACTTGGACAATACGCAAAGCATCATGGAGCGGAAAACGTCGGCTGCGCCTGCTTCGGAAGAATAAGCCGGTTTATTTGCCGAGGCCGTTGAAGCCGGCTGAGTCCTCATCCCGCAGAGCATTTCCAGATGGTTTGTTAAAAAATACCGGCTGGGCGTGATGTATAGACAAGACGCCGGATGCCGGCACAGCCAGACCGGTCTGGCTGCCGTTTTCGAGAACCGGCCCGGACGGGTCGGTCAGGGGGGCAGCGCCTGCGAGGATGGCCCTGTGTGTCCACGTTCTCCAAACGGCGGACTGTAGCCGGTTCGCCGATTTCGCTTTGCTTTCCAATCGCAGGCCTTGCCCTGCCTTCAGAAGTCCGCTTCGGGCGAATATCCCCGCCTCACAATCCGCTGCGTTTTCTTAATACTGCCGCAGTCGCCATGTTCGGGTCCCAAATAAGTATTGACAAAGGGGTTATTATTTTCTAATAAACTGTATAGACATCTACACTGATAAATCTCGCAAGTAAGGAGCTGACCATGAAAGCGTATGTTTGTATGAAACATGTCCCCGATACAGCGGCCAGCATCAGAATCATCGGCGGCAAGGAAATCGACGAATCCTTGAAATACATCCCCAGTCCTCATGACGAATACGCCATCGAGGAAGCCGTTCGCCTGGTCGAGAAACAGGGGGGGGAAGTCGTGCTGGTCACCGTGGCCAAGGAAGCAGCCGTGGCCACCATCCGTTCGGCCCTGGCCCTGGGACCAGACCGGGCCATCCTGGTCAAGACCGACCAGACTTTTCTGGACAGCAGAGACACCGCACGGATTCTGCAGAAGGCTATCGAGCAGGACGGACCTGCGGACATCATCTTCGCGGGTAAGCAGGCCATGGACACCGAGGGCATGCAGACCTGCCACCGCCTGGGCGCGGCCCTGGGCCTGCCGGTGGTCACCGATGTCGTGCGTTTCGAAGCCGGGGCGGGCCAGGCCACGGTGGAGCGGGAGATAGGCGGCGGGGAAAAAGAAGTCCTGGAGATCGCTTTGCCCTGCATCATCGGCGCGTCAAAGGGCTTGAACGAACCGCGTTTCCCCAAGCTGCCTGACGTGATGAAGGCCAAAAAGAAGGAGATCAAGCAGATAGACGCCGGTTCCCTCGGCGTGGAGCTCGAGCAGGCCATGCAGGTCCAGATGCTCGAACCCGTCCCCGAACGTTCCAAGGCCAGAATAATCGACGGCGGCACCCGGGAAGCTGTCCATGAACTGGTCCGTGTCCTCCGTGAGGAAGCCAAGGTCCTGGACTGAGCAAAGGCTGAGAGCCCATCGAACCGATTCGCAAAGCATAAGGGAGAACCACCATGGCCAATATAGGTGTTTTGATCGAAACCGACAGCAACGGAGTGAAGGCTTCCAATTTCGGCGTGCTGAGCGCCGCCAGGGGCGACGGCAACCAAGTGACAGCCTTTGTTGCCGCCGACGCCGAGGGTTGCAAGGAGATTCTTGGCCGCCACGGGGTGAAAACCGTGGTCGAATTGCGCTCCGAAGGTGAAGACCTGGCCGCCCGGCCCGAGCTTCAGGCTAAGGTTCTGGCCGAAGCCTGCAAGGAATACGGACTGGAGTGGCTGCTGGGACTTTGCAGCAGCAAGGGACGGGATCTTCTGGCTCGTGTCGCCGCCCTGACTGATGCACCTCTCGTTCAGGACTGTCTGGCGATCAATCTGAACGAAAAAACCGCAGTCAAACCGTTTTTTTCCGGAAAAACCACGGCGACGCTCAGCCTTAAGGGTGATTTTTTTCTGGCCAGCATCAGGCCCAACGTAATTGACTGGAACGAAGCGCCTGTGGAGGCGGAAGCCGTCACTTTTTCTTCGTCCAGCCGGGACGAAGGGCGTCTGGCGGTCAAGGAAGTGAAGAAGAGCGGCTCCGGGCGGGTGGACCTTTCGGAGGCCAACATTATCATCACCGGAGGCCGCCCCATCGGCTCGGCCGAAAACTTCAAACTGCTGGAAGAGTGCGCCGACACCGTCGGCGGGACCGTGGGGGCGAGCCGCGTGGCCGTGGATCTCGGTTACGCGCCTCATTCCATGCAGGTCGGCCAGACCGGCAAGACGGTCAGCCCCAAACTGTATATCGCCTGCGGTCTTTCCGGTTCGGTCCAGCATTTCGCGGGCATGAAAACCTCCAAGGTAATCGTGGCCATCAACACCGACAAGGACGCCCCCATCTTTCAGAAATGCGATTACGGCATCATCGGCGACCTGTTCGAGGTTGTGCCTGTTCTTCAGGAGGAACTGGCCAGACGCTGACCCCTCCTACAGGGAACAACCGGGCCGCAGGCTGCAAGGCCCGGTTGTTCCTTCGCTCACTTGATTGCTTGCTGACGGGTGACTACCATGGAATATCATTCCGGCGCCTATCTTTTGGTCAAAGCCCTGCTGGTCGCGGCTCTGCTGACGGGTGGCTTCGGTTGCTTTTTCTTCCGGGTGCGCAAGCTTTTCCGCATTATGATGGCTGTCAAGGGGAAGAGAAACATCAAACCAGACCGGTTGCCGGAAAGGATCGGGGTCCTTTTCACGGACATACTGGGCCAAAGCAATGTCCGGCGCAAGAAATGGCCCGGTCTGGCCCACGCCCTGATTTTTTTCGGCTTTCTCGCCGTCCAGCCCCATTCCCTGGAGATGATGATCCAAGGCGTCTTCCACGGGTTCAGTGTGGCTAATGTCTTTCCCGGCGCGTACGGCTTTTACCTCCGTGTCGTCGATGTCTTGGCCTTTCTGGTCCTGGTCGGTCTGGGTTACGGTCTGTACCGCCGTCTGGTGCTCAAACCCGGATACCTGACCAACGGCCTGGACGCCAAGCTGATCATTCTCTTCACAGCGGTCATCATCATCACCTTTCACCTGTACAACGCCTTTCACCTGACCCTGCCTGCGCTGGATTTCGATTACGGAAACTATTTTTCGGTCTCGGCCGGAATATCCGGCCTGCTGGGGTTGTCCGGGCTGCCCCTGCCCGCCAGGGCGGCCGGTATGGAGGTCTTTTACTGGCTCCACATCCTGACCATCCTGGGCTTTCTGGTCTATATCCCCGGCTCCAAGCACCTGCACCTTCTGGCCGCCGTGCCCAACGTCTTCTACAAGCCTCTGGAGACGGCCAAACCGATGCTGGTCACGGACATCGAGAACGAGGAGGCCGAGACCTTCGGCCTGTCCCGGCTGGATGAACTGAACTGGAAACAGGTCCTCGACCTGTACGCCTGCACCGAATGCGGGCGGTGCGAGGAGCGTTGCCCTGCCGCGTCCACCGGCAAGCCTCTGTCGCCAAGGGAACTGGTCCATAGCCTCAAACTCGACCTTTTGGCCCATGCCGACGCCCTGATTCAGGGCGGAGACTCCGAATCACTGCCCTCCCTGGTCGGCGGCAACGGCGCTCCCCTGACTGGGGACGCCCTTTGGGCCTGCACCACCTGCCGGGGTTGTGAGGACATCTGCCCGGTCAACATTCAGCACCTGGATATAATTCTGGAAGCCCGTAAGAACCGGGTTCTGATGGAAGCCGATTTCCCTGTGGAGATGCAGGATGTCTTTACCAGCATAGAGAACCAGTCCAATCCCTGGGGATTCCCGGCCGAGGCCCGCGCCGATTGGTGCAGGGAGCTTGACGTACCCCGGATGAGCGACACTCCGGATGTGGATATACTCTGGTTCGTCGGTTGCGCCGGGTCTTACGATGACGCGGGCATAAGGACTTCCAAGGCCATGGCCAGCCTGCTGAAAAAAGCCGGCATCCGTTTTGCCATTCTGGGTGAAGAAGAGCGTTGCAACGGAGATCTGGCCAGGCGGTGCGGCAACGAGTATCTGGCCCAGATGATGATCCAGGAAAACGCGGCCACTCTGAACAGATACCGGCCCAAGCGTATCCTCACCGCTTGTCCCCATTGCTACAACACCCTGAAGAACGAATATCCGCAGTTCGGCGCCGCTTACGACGTGGTTCACCACTCGGTTTTTCTGAAGGAACTGGTGGATCAGAGGAGGCTGAAGATCAACCCGGCCGAACTGGGCGAGCTGACTTTTCACGATTCGTGTTATCTGGGCCGTTGGAACGATCTGTATGACAGTCCCCGGCAGCTTCTGGCTCTGGCCAACCGTTCCGGGCCGGTGAAGGAAATGGCCAAGCACCGTGACAACGCCATGTGTTGCGGGGCCGGAGGGGCCAGAATGTTCATGGAAGAGACCATAGGCACACGCATCAACAATGAGAGAGCGCGGCAGGCCATGGAAACCGGAGCCGGGTCAGTGGTGGCCTCCTGCCCCTTCTGCATCACCATGCTAAGCGACGGAATCCGCGACGGCAACGGAAATCTGGCGGTCCGGGATCTGGCCGAAGTGCTGGATCGGGTTTGCTCTTGAACCCCGGCCGGGAAAGCCGGGGCAGCCATACCCTCACATGGAGAGGAATACCGTGACCTTCGATAATACCGGGAAATCACACCCTGGTCCAATCAGACCCGGATGATCGGGGTCGCGTCCCACCGACCACCCTCTATCCCTATCATCTACAAATCCGGATGCACCGAGTTCCACCCTCCCCTTTCCCGGTGCATGCCGGATCATTCATTTTCAGATTTGAAACTCAGGACGCTCCAGCCGCGTTGCCTAGCATGTTCCATGAGGAAAGGGTCCGGGTCCACGGCCACCGGATGTTCGACCAGTTCGAGCAGGGGGAGATCGTTGCGTGAGTCACTGTAGAAGTAAGCTCCTTCATCGAGGTTCAGGCCCCTGGCGTCGAGCCAGCGCTGGAGATGGACCAGCTTATCCTCCCGGTAACAGGAAGTCCCGTCCACGCGGCCCGTATAGCGTCCATTTCGCTTCTCGGCCACGGTGGCGATGACTTCGTCGATCCCCAGCAGGCGGCTGATGGGAACGGAGATGACATCAATAGTGGCGGTTATCAGTACGGGCAGATCGCCCCTTTTTTTGTGTTCGGCGATCACGTCCAGGCCCTTGGCGTGAACCATCCTTTCGACCCGGGTTTTGAGATAACGGGTCACCAGTTCGTCAATTTCGGCGGCGGTGCGGTCCGGGAAGATTTTCATGGTGAAGTGCTGGTAATCCTCGACAGTGTAGGAGACTCCGCCGCCCTTGTCATTGCCGTGGAAGGCGTGGGCCATTTCAATATGCTGCGGGTCTCCGCCGAGGACGTCTTCGCCAACAAAGAGGCACCAGTTGTAAGTGCTGCAGCCGTCGAGCAGGGTGTGGTCCAGGTCAAAAAGCGCGAGGGCCATGTTCATACCTCGTTTTTATGTTCGCCGAACGGCCGGACAGCCGTTCGGGAGAGAGAAGAAAGACCTCCTGGCGAAAATTAATTTCCCACCAGGAGGCCTGTCGTTTTTTTATCGACCTTGTTCAGAGACCTGTCAAACCTCAGTCGAGGTATTGCAGGTAGCGGTTGAAGATATCGCTGTTCATCAGGGCCACACAACGTTCGAAACGTCCCAGGCCGTAGTTCCAATACCATTCCTTGGGTTTGCCGTTGAATATCTGAATGGGCGCCCACATGTACCAGAGCAGATCATTGGCGAACTTGTTGATGAGTATCATCGCGTATTCCCGCTCCGTGGCCGGCCTGCCGAAATACTCGTTGAGCAGCAGCTTCTCCTGGTCATCGGTCAGACCGACTTCCAGACTGAAAGCGGCCACGTCCATCAGCGGATCGCCTACGCCCCCGTACTCCCAGTCGATCAGATAAATCCGGTCGTCCTTGACGATCCAGTTCTCCGGCAGGGTGTCGTTGTGAGACGGGCTGCTCAGGCGGGGGTTGCGCTGGAGAATGGCCTCGATCTCATGGAATTTCTCCATGACCTGATCGTGACCAGGATAGTTTTCGATGTTGTTTTCGGCTATCAGCTTGACGTAGTCGTGGACCTGCTCGAAGAAGTCGAATTTACCTTTGAACTCCTTGCCGCAGGTATGGACGTTGCGCAGCATCTTGGCGATAAGGCGGATGTAGTTGTCGGCCTCTTCCGTCGAGAAATCCGGGACATGCAGAGTTTTGCCGTCAATGTACTCGTCGATTTTGTCCCCGGTCTTCGCATCGTAATAAAACAGGGGCGGGTTTATGCCGCTCGCGGCCATGAGATGGGCATTATTGTCTTCAGCCGGCCGGTCGATGATCTTTTCCGTGCCTTCACCCGCGCAGCGGACGGCGTAATACTTGTCCCCGATGCCGACCTTGAAATTTTCGTTGGTCAGGCCGCCGGGCAGGGGTTCGATGCTCCGTATCCGATGGCCGTTGAAGCTGGAGACTTTGCTCACCATCAGATAGATGCGACCGATATTTTTCTGGTCAATGGTCGGTTCTATTATGACTTGTTCCATCGCTCGTTCCTTCTTTGTTCAGGGCGATACTGCCTGCTTATTTTTCCCGTGGGGGCCGCCGTCACACCGGGTGCGGGGCGGCCTCCGTGTCTGGTCCTTAGGGTAAAACGTTTTTTTCGGCGGCCTTCTTTTCCCAGTTTTCGAAGGCGCTGAAGTTGGATGTGGTGTGGTGGTCTACGTGATAGTCGCCGCTGGCCACTCGTTGGATTACTTCGAAAGCCTTTTCGTCATGCGGGGTATACAGCGGTTTCAGCACATAGGGCTTCTTTTCGGCCAGATAGCGGCGCTGAGCTTCGCAGTCCTGGAGAAAGGCCTTTTCGCTGAAAAAGTTGAGGTTGTCCAGAACGCCGAAGCAGTGCCGTGCATTGTGGGTGCCGAAGTCGCAGAGTATCTGCCGTCCGCGGATGCCGTCGTTCAGAGCCTGTTCGTCAGGGTCCTTGCACTCTGTGCTGCCGCCGGACTGGTAGGTGGGCAGTCCGGTGACCCACATGTTGAGACGGGCCACGGCCACGTTGAGCATGTCCATGCTGTCTGTTGAGTAGGCCAGGTCGCCGTTGGGCTTGGTCGGGCAGGGCATGCCGCCGAACAGGCAGACGAGGCCAGGCTTGATGGTCTGGACCACCGCCAGCATGAACAGGACTTCGGCCTGGTTGATGATTATGGTGCCTTCCGGGGTCTGGGGGGCGGTGCGGCCGGAGAGGGGCATGGTGGTGAGGCGGACATTGTTCCCCGCCCGGGCTGTCTTCATCAGCGAGTCCATCATGGGGTCCATGCAGATAAGAGGCGATTTGAGACCGCAGATGGAGTCGTGCCAGTCTTCCCGGCCCATGAACCACTTGACTCCCTCGTCGTCATGCATGTAGGCGCTGCAGGTGACCTTGATGCAATCCTTGAGCTGATCCATGATCTGGTTGCATTTGAGGGCGTCGCCCTTGTGCACCTTGACCGGCTGGCTGAGAAAACGAACCACGTCAAGGTTTTCTCCGACTACCTTGATAATATGGTCCAACTCTTCGTAACTGGCAGGCATGGGCATTTCCTGCCCCTCACGGTAGAGAAACGGCGGGATGCCGCCGAGTCCCAGAACGTTCATGCCTTCGTCCCCGGGAAAAGTTTTCGGGGCGAGTTCGAGGGCCTGGTCGATCAGATCGGGCAGGACATAGAGGCGCGACGTTGAAGCGTCATAACCGGCCAGACCTGTCCCCTCCATCAGCTCGATAAGCTCCTGGTTCTTTGTCTCGACGCCGACTTCCGCCAGTACCGCCTTGGTGGTCTCCATCATCTGACGATAGAGCTCCAGTTCGTTACGCAGATCCTGTTGGTAGTGCTCCGGAGCTTCATTGATGAGTTGATTGATATCAAAGTCTTTCATGGTGATTGTTCTCCATCTGGGTCTTTCATCCACGCCTGTGCGCGGACCAGCCAGCCGTTTTGAAGCCGCTGGTTGTTTTTGCCCGGAGTGCGGCTGGGTCGGGTCCGCATTCCGGGCGATCACTATCGTAAAGCTGTTTTCCGCGATCAGGCGGGGACCCTGTTTACCTCAGACAGCCTTCGGCGCCCAGTTTTTCGGCAGATAGGCCAGCCGTGAAGTGCCGTACTCGGTGATTTTGACCCGCTGAATGAGTTTATTGTTTTTGTCCACGGAAATTTCAGTATCCTCTATCATGCCCACCGCACGCATCGAGGCGAGATGGGTGTAAATGATCGACTGTTTTAACTGGCCTTCGCCGCCGTATTCCGGCCGCAGGGCGTCCATGAGTTCAGCTTCCGTAATGCCGGGGTTCTGGGATATCAGGTGCAGTATCCTGAAGCGCATGGGTATGGTCTGTGACATAAGACTTCCTCCTTAATGGTTGGCTCAGTTGGTCGCCCGCAGCTTGATCAGCTCCTTGGGGTTGGCCACAACGAGTATGGTTCCCAGGGTGATGACCACCGCGCCGCCGATCAGGTTGGCGGTTATTTCCATGTCGGTGAGCATAAAGCTGAAAACGATGGCCCACAGGGCGTAGGTGATGTTCAGAGCCATGGCCCGGCCGACACCTGTGGTGTTCAGGGCGCGGTACCAGCAGAGGTAGGATAAGCCGCCAGCAAAACCGGCCAGCGCCAGATACATGATGCTGCTTTGGGTGAAGCTGTTCCAGAACATGGCCATGCCGCCGGCTATGGGCAGAATGCCGACCAGGTAGACGACAAAGGAAGTGGATTCGCGGATACCGATAGCGATGTCGGGATCGGCCATGTCCATGCCGTAAGTGGAGAGAACGCCTTCCATGCCCCAGCCGAAAGTGGCCAGCAGCGACAGTCCGAGGCCGAGATAGAAATGGGGATATTCGGAGGTGTCAGGCGGCACCCAGCCGACGATGACCGCTCCGGCGATGCAGAGGATGATACCTATCCAGACCCGGGGCGTGATCCTTTCCTTGAGAATGAAAACGGCCAGGATGGCGCCAACCGCCGGATACATGGCGGTGATGGCCAGCGAATAGGTCGCCCCGGCCATATTGATGCCTACCAGATAACCGCTCATGGCTATGGGGCCGCCGAACAGTGCGCCCAGGCAGACGATCATGCCTGGTTTGGTGCGCAGGGTCCGTCCATACTCTTTCCAGCGACCTGTGAACAGGTTGTAGAAAAACAGGAAAAAGCCGGCGAAACCATCATGCAGGCATGCTCCGGCCAGAGCGCCGGCGTAAAGGCTGTTTCCATCTGTGAAGGGGGCGAGGCCGAGGGCCATACCGAGGATTACACCATCGAAACCCCAGGTGGCTCCGGAAACGACACCCCACAACAGGCCTTTTTTTGCATGAGCGAGGTCCTGTGACATCTTGAGTTGTTGGGCTACTGCCTGAGACATAGCGACTCCTTTTCAACGATTGGTTGTTTTGACGGATTCCGCCAACTCTTCTAACTCTTTCTTGTGCTCTTCTATCCACTCCATCTGGCGTACATTGTGCTCGAGATACGCCAGATACTCATCGTCGTTCACCTCCGCTCCAGCAAAATATGCCGCTAACGTCCAGTTCAACAGATACAGGTTGGCCAAGGCGGTCATGACCGGGAAATTTTTGAGTTCCACGGGATTCATCGGTGACAGCCCCTTGAGCCTTTCCAGGGTATCCTGATATGACTGAACAAAAATCCTGCATTTATCCATCAGCATTACGCCGTCGTCCTGACCACCCCAGATGACGGAGTTGTAGACCATGGCGAAGCAGACATCAAAGAGGCGCAGGTCGATTTTGGCCCAGTCGAAGTCGAAGAGGCCCACGACCTGATTCTCTATGAATTTGAGGTTGCCGGGATGGAAGTCGCAGTGGATGGCGTTGAGGGGCATCCGTTCCGCGTCTTCTGCGGTAATGGTGTTGACCGCAAGCGCCTTCATGATGACGTCGAGTTTCTGCATGAAGTAGCGGTAGAAATTACTGCCCGGCCTTTCATCTCTGGAGAAAGCCAGGAACTTTTCGGCCAGGGTGGGCGCGAATTCCAGTATTTTGGGTTCGACCCGCTGCAAACCGGCTGGATCGAAGTCTCTGGTGGCGTTGTGCAGGGTGGCCAGGACCTCGCCGGAACAGGCGTACTCCTCGTCCTCCATGATCGGATTGTCCCAGGTGTACTTGTCCTCACCTTCAAGGTAATCATAGATGGCGAATTTGTATCTGCTGGTGCTCGGAGTGACGTAAGTGGTTCCTTCACGAGAAGAAATGAGGCCGGGACAGATGGATAGACCGTTGGAAATGGAATGGGTTATCATTGAATGCTCGAACTGTATTTCCTTGTCGGTGATCCCCAGCTTATACCTGCGAAGAAAATAGTGTTTCCGGACGCCATCTTTTTCTACAACAACGCCAAAACTTCTGTTGATGTAACCACCAAATATTTCAAATACTTCAGTTACACTGCCGATATCGTAATAGGTCTCGACCACGTCGACTATCTGTTCGCGCAAAAAAGATGTTTCCAGGGCGTCCTGAGCCTCCGCCGCCTCATGGCCCATTGACTTGGCCAATTTCAGCAGACGGTTGCTCAGGGCGGAATCCTTTTTCTCCAAATGTTTCATTTTTGAGGTATCCATTTCCCCTCCTTATTCGCAACAGATGTCGGTGAGGTGATCTACTCCTTGATTTTCCGGAGGCCTGTGGGCCTTCCCTAGTCGTTCGTTTCTTTTACGGGACTGACGCGGTGTTTGGTCTCGTGCGGCCTTGTCCGGAGAATCAGTCCCAAGAGAACGCTTTATCCTTATGTTATGCAGGCCTGTCGAAACGCGAAAGAAACGATTGGTTGCAGGATATTGTGATAACGCACGATTCGGTTCAGTATCAACTGTAGTATTCACTGCTGTTCCTGAGGGACCGGCGTCCTGTCTCATCCACCATAGGATTGTCAGCAGATAATGCGCTGAATTTCAAAGAGCTTCCGAGAAGGGGGGCCGAGCAGTCCGGCGGCCCCCCGTTTATACCACTTCAATCAACCGCGCAGGGCTTCTCCCTTGGGGTCGTAGAGAACCCTGTCGGTGACCACGGCCGGAACCATTTCGCCGAACATTTCGACCTGGAGAGCGGTGCCGGTCTTGGCCAGTTCGAGGGGCAGGTAGATGTTGCCGATATTCTTTTTGACCGTGTGACCGTAACCGGTTCCGCGTAGCCTGCCGAGAACCTTGCCGTCATTGATGACAGCTTCTCCGCCGTATAGGGGCAGCCACTCTTCGCCACCGATGGCGATGGTGCAGAGTTTCTTGCTAATCCCGTTTTCACGGACTTTGGCCAGGGAGTCACTGCCAACGAAGGCCTTTTTCCGGTTGACCGTGAAACCGATGCCGGCTTCGTAGGGGTTCTCCAGCGTGGTAATGTCGTCGCTGTAGTAGAGATAACCCTTTTCCAGGCGCAGGGAGTTAAGGGCGTAGTAGCCGCAGGGGCGGATGCCATAAGCCTGTCCGGCTTCCCATATTGCGTCCCAGGCCACGATAGCCTTGTCGGTTGCGACATAGAGTTCCCAGCCCAGTTCACCGGCGTAGCTGACTCTCTGGGCGTGTACCTCGGCGCAACCGATGCTGATGGCTTTGGAGGTCATGTACGGGATAGCCTGGTCGGAGACATCGTCGCCGGTGACCTTCTGCAGAACCTCGCGGCTCTTGGGGCCCCAGAGGGCGAGGACTGCGTATTCCTCGCTGACGTCGCGGATTTCCACCGGCGGATCGTCCGGGCTGATTCTGGACTTGATGGTGCCCATGTCGTTATCGACGAAGCCTGAGCCGGTGACCAAACGGTAGCGGTCTTCGGCCAGACGAGTGATAGTCACGTCGGATAAGGTGCCGCCATTGTGGTTGCAGAATTGGGTGTAGATGACCGAGCCGACCGGTTTGTCCATCTCGCTGACCGCCAGCCGGTTGAGCAACGGCAGAGCGCCGGGTCCTGTGAACTCGATCTTGCCGAAACTGGTCAGGTCCACCATGCCGACCCTTTCGCGCAGGGCCTTGCATTCCTCGGCAATCAGTTCAAAGAAGGGGGGCTTGACGTAGCCGCCGTAGTTCCGCTGGTCCTCGCCGGCCCGCCGCCAGGGCTGTCCGGGGGCGAAGTAGTTGACGCGTTCCCAACCGTTTTTCTTGCCGAAAACAGCACCCAGGTCCTGGAGGCGGTAGTTGACCGGGGAGATGCGGCGGGGGCGCATTTCGGTGTCTTCGTCCTGGGGGTAATGAGTGTAGTAGTAGTAGCGGTAGCATTCCCGGCCACAGGAGGCGGCGTAATAAGGATCATGGAAGTTGCGGCCGAAACGCCAGGCGTGGAAGCCGAACATGTCGAGCTCGGTGGAGCCTTCGACCATCCACTGGGCTATGGCCTTGCCGATGCCGCCTGCCCCGCCAAAGCCTTCCATGGACATACCGTTGGCCATCCAGAAGCCCTTGACCGTGGGCCAGGGGCCGAGCATGGGGCGGGAGTCGGGGGTAAAGGCGTCGGGGTGAGCAACCAGGTGCTCGATGCCGGCGTTTTCCAGGAAGGGGAAGCGTTTGATGGCGTTGACGAGAAGGTGCTCGAACCGGTCGAAGTCTGAAGGCAGCTCGGTAGCCGAATGGCTCCAGGGCACGCCGTCTTCCCAGGTCGAGGGCGGGTTGAGTTCCCAGCCGCCGAAGAGGATGCCGCCGTGCTCGGGGCGCCCGTAGATGAGGCGGTCGGTGTCACGGAAGCAGGGGCCGTCGTTGGGGACTTCGCTGCCGGGCACAGCCTGGAGAGCCAGGTGCTGGTGAACAACGGGGGTCGACGGGACCTTGATGCCGACCATGGCCGCGATCTGCTTGCCCCAAAGACCGGCGGCGTTGACCACGATGTTGGTCTTGATGTCGCCCTGGTCGGTCCTGACCTTGGTGACTTCGCCGGAGGGGGAGAGCTCGATGCCGGTCACGCGGGTGTTGATGTAGATCTCGGCACCCAGGTCCTTGGCTGCCTTGGCCACGGTGTAGGTGGTGCCGTGAGGGTCGAGGTGTCCGTCGTTAGGCAGGTAGACCGCGCTGTAGAGTTCGTTTTTGGTGGCCCAGGGCATGATTTTGACCACCTCGTCCGGGGTGATCATCTCGACTTCAAGTCCCACACCCTTGGCTGTGCTGACAGCTCGCTGAAGTGTCATGTGCTGCTGTTTACTGGCGGCCATACGCACACTGCCGACTCTGTCGAAGGCGCCAAGCTCATAGTAGAGCTCGGAACTGTATTTGCGCATGCGCATCATGGTGGGGGAGGAGTTGAAGAGGGTTACCAGACCGGCGGCCATGCAGGTCGCGCCGCTGGTGAGTTCGTTTTTTTCCACCAGGACGACGTCTTTCCATCCGGCTTTGGCCAAGTGGTAGAGAATGGAGCATCCGACGATGCCTCCGCCGATGACCACAACGTGAGCCTGATCTTTCATATCGTTACACCCTTTCTCGTTGTTGTTGAGTGATTGCAAGGCGTTGCGGCAAGGTTGCACAGATTTTGGAGCCTTCTGTTCTGGTGCTGACTAGCCTGGTTCGGTGGACTGTCATGCTGCCTCTTGATGCGCCTCTGGGCGGACGCCCTAGGTCACTGCTTGTTGGTTCGGTATAGAGTTCTATACAGGTGTAAAATAGAGAAAAGGATTTGTCAATAGAAAAAAACACTGCCCGACGGCGAGGCCTTTCGCAGCGGATAATGTGGGTAAAATCCTCCCTGTGTCTTTGTAACATCTTGTTATAAAGGCTAAAATTAATAGCACCTCGGTGGGATTAGGGCGTCTGCGCTTGGCGGGAGCTGGTCATGCCTATCATGTCCAGCATCGTTGCATGTAGACCTAAGTGTCTTTGAACAGGGAGAAAGGCCCGCCCGATTGTACGGAGCAGGCCTTTCTGAAATTTCCGGACAAAAGAATGTCTTGAAAGCCCGGCTTTCCGGATCGGCCGGGGGGGCCGCAATCGGACGTCGCGGGGGCCGGATGCGGAGTTCTTGTACCCTAACCCAGAGTCTGATATTCACCCAGGTCGAGTTCCAGGACATACTTGTCGCCTCGGCAAAAGGAATACAATACTTCAACCGGGGTGTTGTTGCTGTCGTAGGTGGTGTTCTTCATAAGGAAGCCGGCCGCTCCTTCGGGCAGGCTGAACATGGTGCAGACCTGCTTGCTGAGATTGACCGCCCGGATGACTTGGTGGGACTTGGCCAGGCGGATGCCGTATTTTTTCGTAAACACCCGGTACAGGGAACTGGAAGCCTCGTCGGGGGTGAGATCCTTGAAAATGTTGTAGGGCAGATGGCTCTCCTCGTATATATACGGCAGGCCGCTGCCGGTGCGCAGCCGCCGGAGAAAAAGGATCTTCCGCTCCGATCCGAGCACCAGTTCCTCGGCTATTTGCTTGTCGGCCACCCTGGGTTCCAGTTCGAGGACAATGGTCTTTTCCTCCAGGGGTGCGCTGCCGAAATAATCCTTGAAGCTGGCTATCCGTTTCAAATCGTGTCGAAGTTCCACCGTGGGCTCATTTTTTTTGACAAAAGAGCCAACCCCTTTGATCTTTTCCACTTTGCTTTTTGAAACCAGCTCCGTCATGGCCTGGCGTAGGGTGTTCCTGTTTACTTCGCACATGCGGGCGAGTTCGACTTCCGACGGCAACTTTTCGCCTGTCTTGAATCTTCCGGTCTCTATCAGTCCCTCGATCCATTGGCATATCTGTAGGTATTTGGGAACCGAGCTGTCGGGATCGATCACATTCATTGACATCGATATTTCCTCATCTTATCTTGGCCGGGCCTGGCCTTGGCTGTCCTGCCGTTTGTTCACCTTGGGTGGCGTCCTTGTCCGGCCTATCTGACTTTGAAAAAATAACCTCATCTCTCCAGCATCGTCACGGGCTGGAGTAGACGCACAAGGCCATAATAATCTTTTCTTTGCGCCGCCTCTGAGTGAGCTTGATTGTGGTGGCGGCGTGTCGGGAATCATTACGCCCGTCAGAAGACCATGACGGGTCCTGTCCACCCCATTTAACCATTTACCATGTTTTAAACTGGAAATCACGCGGCAATTGACATGGATATACCTGTTTTTCCTTTTTAAACCCTATTGGATACTTCCGTGGGCGGTCCGGCTGGTTCATGAGTATCCTTTCCTGTGGTTTCAGCGGCCCTGGAACGGTCTTCCCCGGAGTGGCCGGAGGGCTGTTGTTATTTTCCGGGGGGCACGGCTTGGAGCGGTCCAGGCTGCGGTCTCTGAAAAACATCGTCCACGGGCCACGGCTCCGGTTGCCCGAGCGGCCGGATGACTGCTGGCGGTTGGGTTCTGTATTTTTCTGTTGACATAACCGGCCTCTCATTCATAAACTGTATAGAACTCTATACCAGTTAACCGCCGGGGTAGTCAAGCAGGGAGGAGAACAAAAACATAAACCTCCCCACATATAAAAGACCAGCCCGGAGGTCAGGCCAGGCAAGGCCCCCCAGAGAAGGAGCCGGCGTGGAAACCAAGCAGCGGATGATTCAGGAGTATGTGCCTGGAAAACAGGTGACCCTGCTCCATATCATCGCCAGTCCGCAACAATCTATCTACCAGAACCTCGGCCTCGACGACCGGGGAGCCGACGCCATCGGCATACTGACCATAACTCCCGGCGAGGCGGTCATAATCGCCGCGGACGTGGCCACCAAAACCGGGGATGTCCAGATCGGTTTCCTGGACCGCTTCGGCGGCGCTCTGGTCGTTTTTGGCGATGTGGCCAGCGTCGAAGCCGCCATCATCGGGGTGCAGCAGATGTTTACCGTGGTTCTCCAGTTCACCGTCACCGAGATAACCCGTTCCTGAGGATCGCCCATGAAGCGAATGATGCTCGTCGGCAGAACAGGTTGCGGCAAAACCACCCTGATCCAGTCCATGCAGGGGAGGGAACTCGTGTACCGGAAGACCCAGGCTGTACGCTATACAGGCCTGGTCGTGGACACCCCCGGCGAATTTCTGGAGAACAGACATTACTATTCGGCCCTCATGGCCACCTCCACCTCCTGCGATGTCATCGCCTTGGTCCAGGACGGCGCCGCCGTCCACAGTGTATTCCCTCCCAAGTTTACCTCCATGTTCAACAAGGAGGCCATCGGCATAGTCTCCAAGACCGATTTGGCCGCCTGCGATATCGAACGCGCTGAAAAATTCCTCGGATGGGCCGGTGTCAAGACCATCTTTCACACCAGCTCCATACGCCAGACCGGGATCGACGTCATCCTGGCTTGGCTGGATTCTGACAATGCGGCCCGGATCAGGCCCTCGGCCGGAGAAACCCTTGGGCCGCGGTCAATCACATCAACTCAAGGAGCGTGACCCAGTGAACCTGAAGAGCAAGATAAATAACCAGATCTACACATTCAACTCGCTGGCCGACGTCTTCGCCAAGGCGAACGCCGAAAAATCCGGTGACGCCCTGGTCGGTCTGTCGGCTTCTTCCGCCTCCGAAAGAGTGGCGGCCAAGCTCTGCCTGGCCGAAATGCAGCTCAAGGATATCTACGAGAATCCCCTCATCCCTTACGAGACCGACGAGGTCACCCGGCTGATTTACGACCGGCTGAACACGGCGATCTATAGCAAGGTCGCTTCCTGGACAGTCTCCGAGCTGCGCGAGTATATCCTCAGCGGCGCAACCACTCAGAATGAGCTGCTCAACCTTTCGCGGGGCCTCACCAGCGAGATGATCGCCGCCTCGGCCAAGCTGATGAGCACCATGGATCTGGCCTATGCCGCCAAGAAGATCAAGGTTCAGGCCCACTGCAATACGACCATCGGCCTGCCCGGCACCCTTTCTTTTCGCAATCAGCCCAATCATCCTTCCGATAGCGTTGAAGGCATCCTGGCCTCGCTCAAGGAGGGACTGAGTTACGGTAGCGGCGATGCGGTGCTTGGAGTCAACCCGGTTGAGGACAACGTCGAAAACTACACCCGGCTGATAAACGCTTTGGTCGAACTTCGCCATCTCTATGAGATTCCCACCCAGTGCTGCGTGCTGGCCCATGTCACCACCCAGATGGAGGCGCTGAAGAAGGGGGCGCCGGTGGACCTGGTTTTCCAGAGCATCGCCGGGAGCGAATCGGCGAACAAGGCTTTCGGCATCAGCGTGCCCATGCTTGAGGAGGCCAGGGAGATGGCCCTGAAACTGGGCACCGGCACCGGACCCAATGTGATGTATTTCGAAACAGGCCAGGGCTCAGAGTTGTCCCTGGGCTGCCACCACGGTGTGGACGAGATGACCCTGGAGGCCAGGACTTACGGGGTGGGCCGGGCCTTTGCACCGTATATGCTCAACAACGTCTCCGGTTTTATCGGTCCCGAGACCATCTATACCGGCAAGGAAGTCATACGGGCCGACCTGGAAGACCTGTTCATGGGCAAGATGCACGGCCTGCCCATGGGCATCGCTCCCTGCTACACCAACCACATGAAGGCGGACCAGGACGACCAGGAGATCGGCACCATGCTCTGCGCCCTGGCCGGGTCCAACTTCTTCATGGGGGTCAGCGGCGGGGACGACTGCATGCTCAACTACCAAGACACCAGCTATCATGACGATGCCAGCATCCGGGAGATTCTGGGCCTGCGGCCGTCTCCGGAATTCGAGAAATGGCTCGAGAGTTACGGGATCATGGAAAACGGCAGACTGACCGCACGAGCCGGCGATCCCTCCATCTTTGACAAATAAAGGGGACGGTGTGGTGAATACGCAAACCGAACGGGAAATAGTGGAAGGCGTCATCAGGAAACTTATCGAACAGGGTGCCTTGGACACCAACCGCAGGACCGTAGCCGTAGCTGACAGCGTCGAAAAGCCTGCCGCCGGTGAGCTTCCTCCGGTCACCCTGCCTCCGGCTGATCGCATCGGGGTGGATAATCCCCACAATATGGAGGCTCTGCGGATGATGCGCAAGGCCACTCCGGCCCGCATCCTGATGGGGCGGTGCGGAGCCAGGCAGAAGACAGCAGCTCTGCTCCATTTTCTCGCCGACCATGCCGCCGCCGTTGACGCGGTGTTCAAGGATCTGCCGGACGAGTTCATCGAGCAGTTGGGGCTCTTCCAGGTCCAGACCGTAGTCGGCGACAAGGATGAGTACCTGATGAAACCGGATCTCGGCAAGCTGTTGAGCGATGAAGCCAAGAAGACCATCAAGGAACGCTGCCGCATGAATCCGCAGGTTCAGATAGTGGTGGTCGACGGTCTCAGCACCACCAGCATCGAGGCCAACATCACCGATGTCCTGCCTTCCCTGATCCAGGGACTCACCACCATGGGCCTGAGCGTGGGCACGCCTTTCTACGTCAAATTCGGCCGTGTCGGCGTTATGGACGATATCGCGCCGCTGGTCGGCTGCGAGGTGCTCGTCGAATTCATCGGCGAGCGGCCCGGCCTGATCACGGCCGAGAGCATGAGCGCCTACCTGGCCTACCAGCCTTATCATGGCACGGTGGAAGCCGACCGGACCGTGATTTCCAATATTCATCGCGGGGGCATCCCGCCGGTGGAAGCCGGAGCCCACCTGGCCACTGTGGTCAAGCAGATGCTCGACCACAAGGCCAGCGGCATCAAACTGGCTGAGATGCTGAAAAAGGCCTGATTTTGACCGGTATCCACACCTCGGTTATCCGGAGCATCGGTATCGATATCGGTACCACCACCACCCAGTTTGTCCTCAGCAGACTGACGGTGAAGAACGTTGCTCCGGGAACCCTGGTGCCCCGGCTGGAGATCACCGACAAGGAGGTGACCCACCGGAGCCGGATATATTTCACGCCCATCAGCGATGACAACCGGATTGACGCCGACCGCATCATGGCCTTGTTGCGGCAGGAATACCAGGCCGCCGGGGTGACTCCGGCCGAGATCGACACCGGCGCGGTGATCATCACGGGCGAGACGGCCAAGAAAGAGAACGCCCGGGCGATTTCCAACCGGATAGCCGGACTGGCCGGCGATTTTGTCGTGGCTTCGGCTGGCGGCAAACTCGAAGCGGTCATCGCCGGGAAGGGTTCTGGCGCGGCCGATTATTCCCGCAACCATGCCTGCACCGTGGCCAACATAGATATCGGAGGCGGCACGGCCAACATCGCGGTTTTTCGTCAGGGGAACGCCATCGACTCGTGCTGCGTCAATATCGGCGGCCGTTTGCTGCAACTGGACCCGGACAGCGGCCGGATCACCCAGATCAGCGAGCCCATGTCAGCGATTCTCGCCTCCATGGGGGTGGGTCTGGCGGTTGGCCGGACCCCGGATTTACGCGAGCTGGAGGCTGTCTGCGCCGTCATGGCCGAGACGGTGGGGGCTTGTCTTGAGTCACCCACACCCCTGGCCCGCCGTCTGCTCATGACCGAGCCTCTGCGACTGGATTACCCGCTGGATGTGGTCATGGTCTCCGGGGGCGTGGCCGACTACGTGTATGGAGACCCGCACCGTCTCGACCCCCGCGAGGTCAGACGGCATGGGGACATCGGCCCTCTGCTGGGGCGTCTGGTTCACCAGTGGTTCACCAACAGAGGATATACCCTGATCCGGCCCACCGAGACCATCCGGGCCACGGTCATCGGTGCGGGAGCCAGAACGGTTGACGTGAGCGGAAGCACCATCATGGTCGACGACGCTCTTCTGCCTCTGCGCAACGTTCCGGTGGCCATACCTTTCGCCGGCGGCGAGACGGCCGCCGGGGAAGCGGCCGTCTGCGCCGCGGTGTCCCGGAGCGTGAAGAGCTTTTTCACCGACCGTGACCTGGAGCCTCTGGCCATCGGCATACCGGGCAACGGTTTCCGTTCGTTCAAGGATGTTCAGGCCCTGGCCCGTGGACTCTGGCTGGGGCTGGCCTCGGTCACCGGGGCCGGTTTTCCCCTGATCGTGGTGCTGGAAGCTGATCTGGCCAAGGCTCTTGGGCAGAGCCTGCGGACTCTGGACCAGAAGTCCGCAGTCATCTGCGTGGACCAACTCCAGGTCAAGGAAGGCGATTACATAGATATAGGCAGATCCATGGCCGGGGGCACGGTGGTGCCGGTGGTCATCAAGTCGCTGGTCTTCGAGACCAGGCAGGACTGAGCCATGGGGATGCGCATATTCACAGGTCGGTCAGGCCAAAGCCTTCGCCCGGCCGGAAAAACAACAACAAGGACCGCACGAAATTTTTCGGCGCGGAACACGGAGGCTAGCAGACAGTGAAAGGTGATGCCATACGCGCCAAGATACTGAGCGCAAAACTGATTCCCAACGTCAATCCCGATCTGGCCAGGGAGCTGAAGCTGGCTGCAGAACACCGCAGCATCGCCCTGTTCACCGCCGATATCGACGACGTGGCCTACACCGCCCTGGACGAGGCTACCAAGAAAGCCCAGGTTACGGTGGTCTACGCCAAGTCATTCTACGGCGGCGCGGCCAATGCCAACAGTAAACTGGCCGGTGAATTCATCGGTCTCCTGGCTGGCCCCAACCCGGCGGAAGTCAAGAGCGGCCTGAACGCGGCCATTGAATTCCTCGAACACGACGGCGCTTTCTACAGTGCCAACGAGGATGACACGATCAGCTACTATGCCCATTGCATTTCCCGGACCGGCTCCTATCTGTCCGGGGTGGCCGGCGTCGCTGAAGGTACTCCTCTGGCCTATTTGATCGCGCCGCCCCTGGAGGCCGTGTACGCCCTGGATGCGGCGTTGAAGGCCGCGGATGTCACTTTGGCCGCTTTTTACGGTCCGCCCTCGGAAACCAACTTCGGCGGAGGCCTGCTGACCGGCAGCCAGTCGGCCTGCAAGGCGGCCTGCGATGCCTTTGCGGAGGCAGTCAACTTCGTCGCGGACAACCCGCTGCGGACCTGATATGGCCGAATCCCTGGGCATCATAGAGACACGAGGCTTTGTCCCGGCCGTAGTGGCTGCGGACGCGGCGGTCAAGACGGCTGAGGTATCCCTGATCGGCTGCCGGTTCGCCGGGGCCGGTCTTGTGTCGGTGTTTCTGACCGGGGACGTCAGTTCGGTGCATTCGGCGGTGCAGAGCGGGGTGACGGCGGCCCGCCCTGTGGGCGAGGTGGTTTCGGACACGGTGATTGCCCGCACGGCCGAGGGCCTGGAGATGCTTTTTCCGCAGACTTCCGGACCCGGCGAGCCTTCCCCGGCTCCTGAAGTAAAAACATCGCCCGCCGAAACGGTTGCGAAGGGCCTATCAGCAGCAGCCGTCGATTCCGGCGAACCGGCTTCTCCGGCATCCGATCCCGCTGAACTGGGGCGGCTGAGCGTGGCCCGCCTGCGCGGACTGGCCAGGAAGACTCCGGGCATCGCCCTGACCAAGGCCCGGATCAAGTTCGCCAACAAACAGGAACTCATTGACGCGATTGCCGCTGCAAAGCAAGAGAGACGCTCATGAATATGGTAGACATCGATCTGTTGTCAATGCAGGAGGCCCGGTCTCTGGTGCGCAGCGCCAGGACGGCCCTGGCCGCATACATGGAGATGGACCAGTCCAAAGTGGACGGCCTGGTGGAGGCCATTGCGAGCCGCACGGCCGCCCAGGCCGAAGAACTGGCCAGGATGGCCGTGGAAGAGACCGGTTTCGGGAAGTGGCAGGACAAGCTGCAGAAGAACCTGCTGGCCAGCGAAAGGGTCTGGCAGCACATCCGCGGCCTGAAGACCATCGGCATCCTCGAGGACGACCGGGTGAAGAGGATTATCGCCGTAGCCGCCCCGGCAGGTGTTATCGCCGCTCTCATCCCATCGACCAATCCGACCTCGACCACCATTTATAAGGCGCTGATCAGCCTCAAGGCCGGGAACGCGGTCGTCTTCAGCCCGCACCCCAGCGCGCTGAAGTGCATCACGGCTGTGGTGGACATCATCAGGGGCGTGTTGGCGGAAAAGGGCGCGCCCCAGGATCTGGTTACCGTGATGTGCTATCCCTCGATCCAGGGGACGCAGGAGCTGATGCGCGAGGCTGACCTGATTCTGGCCACCGGCGGACCGGCGATGATAAAGGCGGCTTACAGCTCCGGGACTCCGGCCCTGGGCGTCGGTGCGGGCAACGTGCCGGTCTTCATCGAGCGGAGCGCGGACATCGACGCGGCCATCCGCCGGATACTGGTCAGCAAGACCTTTGACAACGGGACGGTCTGCGCTTCGGAACAGGCCATCATTACCGAACGGGTAGTGGCGGAACGTGTCAAGGCTTCCCTGGTCGCCCAGGGCGGTCATTTTCTCGAAGGTGAGCCGCTTAAGCGGGTCAAGGCCATTATGGAACGGGCCGGGGGCGGCATGAATCCGGCGATTGTCGGCCGGGACGCCCAGACCATCGCCCAGATGGCCTGCATAGACATACCTCAAGGCGTCAAGGTGCTGGTCTGCGAGGAAAAGGGCGTAGGACGGGAATTCCCGTTCTCCAAGGAGAAACTCTGCGCCTTGATCGGTTTCTACACGGTCGAGGACTGGCATCAGGCCTGCGAACTCTGCTTCAAGCTGCTCAGAAACGGCGGTATCGGCCACACTCTGGGCATTCATTCCGAGAACGAGGAGGTCATCCGCGAGTTTGCTCTCAAGAAGCCGGTCTCGCGCCTGCTGGTCAACACTCCGACCACCCACGGGGCTGTGGGATTGACCACCAACCTGACCCCATCCCTGACCCTGGGCTGCGGGACGGCGGGCGGCAGTTCGACTTCCGACAACGTGGATACCATACATTTACTGAACATACGGCGGGTCGCCTACGGCGTGACCGACCCGTCGGCCGATTGTACAAACGGGCGGGAATCCGCCTCCTCCGTGGATGTCGACCGGCTCACCGGTCTGATCATGGAGAGGCTCAGAGCCCTGATCTGAACCAAGGCGGCATATACCGCCGGAAACATCAGCAAACGGGAGAACAAGCATGTCAGAAAACGCATTGGGATTGATTGAAACCCGGGGATTCGTCGGCGCGGTCGAGGCGGCCGACGCCATGGTCAAGGCGGCCAACGTCAAACTGATCGGCAGCAAGAAGGTTGGAGCCGGGTTGGTTACGGTCATGGTCCGCGGCGATGTCGGCGCGGTCAAGGCCGCCACCGACGCCGGGGCCGCCGCCGCCGACCGGGTGGGCGAGTTGGTCAGCGTCCACGTGATTCCCAGACCTCATGACGAAGTGGAAACCATCATCTGAACCAATGGGATGTGAGGACCGTGGCACTCATCACTGAGAAAGTAATATCCGAAACGCTTCTCAGAAGCAGGTTCAAGACCAGGATGCCAGAATTCCTGGAAGTGGAAGACGGCCAGATCATCACTCCGGCCGCCGCCCAGATACTGAGTGACGCCAAGGTCGAGGTGCGCCGGATTCCGGCAGACTCGAGGCCGGCGGCCGGGACTGCCGCCTTGAGCGGGAAGGCCGAAGCCTTGGCGGCCCGGCCGGGGCCGGCGGCAGTCTGCCGGTACGTTTCCGCCGCCGATGGCGGCTGTTACGAGCAGAAGCCGGAGCACCTGACCCAGCTTCACGGCAAGAAACTGGTGGCCAAGGACCATCCCCGGATTGTCCTGCGGGGGGCGCTGGACCAGCTTCAGGCCGAAATCCTGATCCTGCAGGACCAGGTCGGAGACTGCCCGGCCCTGGTGGCCGACCTTGGCGACGTCCTCGGCCGCTGCCGGAACATCCTCAAGGCCGAGGTCCTGGAGCAGCCGCTTGAGGACACCAGGGTGATCGGACTGAACGACGCGGAGCTGAGGGACAGGTCTCACCACCCCAAGCAGCATTTCGGTATAGAGCATGTCCTGCCCGAGCACGGGATGGACAAGGTGGTGCTTGACCTCAACCTCCTGCGCACCAGGGTCAGGGCCACGGAGATCTGCGCGGTCACGGCCTTCCGGGGCGACTGCGGAGTCGAGCGGCCGGACCTCATCCAGGCTCTCAACCGGATGAGCAGCGCGGTGTATGTGATGATGCTCAAACACATGGCAGGGATGTACCGATGAATACTCAGATTGTGGACGAATCTCTGCTGCGGGCCATTCTGGAAAAGGTCATGGCCCGGCTGGGTGAGATCGGCCGGGCCGATATCCCTGTGGAACTCTCGGCCCGGCACGTTCATCTATCGGCCGAGCATGCGCAGGCCTTGTTCGGCCACGATCTGACCTTTGAGCGGCCCTTGAGCCAGCCCGGCCAGTTTCTCTGCAAAGAGAGGCTGCGCCTGATCGGCCCCAAGGCCGTGCTGGACAATGTTGCCGTTCTCGGTCCGGTGCGGAAGCAGACCCAGGTGGAGATTTCCCTCACGGATGCTCGCACCCTGGGCGTCAAGGCGCCGGTCCGCCACTCCGGGGACCTGGAAGGGACGCCGGGGATTATCCTGGCTTCGCACCACGGTCTGGCGGCCATTGAACAAGGGGTTATCGTCGCGGCCCGCCACATCCACATGCCCGGCGACTACGCCAGGCTGCACGGCATCAGGGACAGGCAGAAGATCAAAGTCCGCATGGACTGCGAGCGCCCGCTGGTCATGGAAGATGTCCTGGTCAGGGTCTCCGACGACTTCAATCTGGCCATGCACATAGACTTTGATGAAGGCAATGCTTGCGGCTGGCGCGACGGCGGCGCGGCCGTGATCGTCGATTCCGCCGGGGAGCCGGACCGTGTTTAGAGAGATGGATTTGGAACGGCTGGTGGCCGGACTGACGCGGGAAATTCTGGCCCGTCTGAAAACAGAGCGGCCCAAGGCCCTGATTATGGCCGCCGGGCGCGAGGTCCCGGATCTGCAACCGTTTTCCTGCCTGGACGGATACCGGCTGCTCAACCTCGACGACGCCTGGCAGGATGAAAACATCCAACGGCGGATCGTCCCCTGCCTGTCCATCCGGCAGATGTCGGAACTCGCCCAGGGCCGGGCCAACGGCCGGGTGAGCATGGCCATTCTGTCCGAAGTTCTGCAAGGCCGCGTCGTGGAGGTTCTGGCCTATGAATACCAGCGGTATGCGGATACCGCTCCCCCGGCCCTCCTGGCCCTTTACGCCGCCCAGGCCGAGACTCTGGCCGGGTTCGGTATTAAACCCTTTGCCTCGACCGCTGCCGGAGAGGCGCCGTTTTCGGGCAAACTGTTGACGGAAGCCGGGCTGCGTGAATTCGCGGCCACGGGAAGGTCCTGCATCAGGCTGGAACGCGCCTGCCGGGTCACGCCTCTGGCGCTCGATTTCGCCCGGGACAACCAACTCACCATATCATGGGAAGAGGCAGATAAATGATAATCGCCAAAGTCATCGGTAACGTCTGGGCCACCCGCAAGGAGGAATCCCTGAGCGGTCTGAAGCTCATGGTCATCCGCCGTCTGGACCCCATCACCGGCAAGGAGGGGGAGATCATGGTGGCCGTGGATTTCATCGGGGCCGGTGTGGGCGAAAAGGTCCTGGTGGCCACGGGCAGCGCGGCGCGCAACGCTGCGACCATAGACCGGTCGCCGGTGGACGCCACCATTGTCGGCATCATCGACGCCGTGGAAGTCAAGGCTGACTGATGTCCAGCCTGGGCCTGGTGGAAACAGCGGGAATAGCCGGAGGCGTCGGGCTGGCCGACGCCATGGTCAAGAAGGCCTCGGTCGCCCTCGTCCACGCTTCCACCATCTGTAACGGGCGCTATATGATCCAGGTCAGCGGCGACCGTGAAGCTGTCAGGTCTTCAATGTCCGTGGTCGGAGAGGCCACGGTCAAGGTTGTGGCCAGCCATCTGATTTCAAGGGTTTCGGACGAGGTGCTGGCCGCCCTGCGCGGAACCGTGCCGGTCCGGACGGACCTGGCGGTCAGCGTGGTCGAATCGCGGACCGCCATATCCGGCATTTTCGCCGCCGACGCAGCGGTCAAGGCAGCAGCCGTCACCCTTTCCCGGCTGGTGACCGGGCATGGCATCTTGGGCAAATCATATTTTGTCCTCAGCGGTGATGTGGCTTCCGTGGAAGCGGCCACGGCGGCGTCAGCCGAAATTCTGGAAAAAAATCTCATTGACACGGTGATACTGGCCGCGCCGGACCAGGCCGTGCTCAATGCACTAACCAGGGTATTGAGGTAATTCCATGGCCAAGCAACTCATCAGCGTCCAAAATCTGGATGCATTCATCAACGCGGACACCCGGAAAATTCACGTTGACCAGAACATGATCCTCAGCCCGGGCGCCAAGGATCTGCTCCGCAACCGGGGCATAGCCATTGAGTATGGCCCGGCCCCCGAGGGCGAGCCGGAAGCCGGGAAGTTTACGGTTTCCGATTCATCACCCGCCGATATCGGCAAAAGCGGCTGCCTGGATTCCAAGGACTGCCCTCTGGCTGAAGATTGTCTGGCCACAGGACCCGGTCCGCTCTGCAAGACCCTGGCCCGTGCCGAGCAGATTCTCGCGGAAGAATACGGCATCAAGGACAGAACACGGCTGCAAGCGCTGTCCAGGAACATCATCGAGCAACTTAAAACAAACAAAGGAGATAGGTAATTATGAACGCACTGGGAATGGTCGAAACAAAAGGTCTGGTAGGCGCTATCGAGGCAGCCGACGCCATGGTCAAGGCCGCCAATGTTCGGCTGATCGGTCGGGAGCAGGTGGGCAGCGGTCTGGTTACGGTCATGGTCCGCGGCGATGTCGGAGCGGTGAAGGCCGCCACCGAGGCGGGAGCCAACGCCGCCTCCCGGGTGGGCGAACTGGTGAGCGTTCATGTGATCCCCAGGCCGCATGCCGACGTGGAGATGATCCTGCCCAAGGTCAAGCAGCCCGAGGAATAAATCAACATCCGGGGAAGCTTCGGGGAAAGCTGTTGCGGCATACCCGAAGCCTCCCCTCTAACAATAAGGTGAACCATGGCCATTGATGAAAAAACACTGGAACAGCTCATCCGGAAGGTCATCACCGAAACCCTGGCCGGTCAGGCCCAGCAGGGCATCCCCCGCCAGGCAGACCGGGCCAGCGGCGTCATCGCCGTGAGAGCCGCCCAGGTCGTTCCCGCTCCCTTCGACACCGGCAAACCCGGTGATCAGGTCTTTCTTCAGGACGTTTTCAGTTTTGAGGAGAGTCCTCGCCTGGGCTCCGGCGTCATGGAGATGCGGGGCGGCTCGTCATTCGACTGGACCCTGAAATACGACGAGATCGATTACATCATCGAGGGCGTTCTGGATATCCGCATAAGCGGCCGCACGGTCACGGCCAGGGCCGGCGATATCCTGCTGATTCCCAAAGACTCGTCCATCACCTTCAGCACGCCGGATTTCACCAGGTTCATGTATGTGACCTACCCGGCCAACTGGGCGGACCAATAGAGCCTATCTCCTTTCTCCACAGGCTCAGGAGGCAGTTGAGGCAATGACGGCAACCCTTGCGGAAAAGATCAGGGCGGCAGGCGTGGTCGGGGCCGGTGGGGCGGGTTTTCCCACCCACGTCAAGGTGCAAGCCAAGGTGGATACGGTCCTGGTCAACGGCGCTTCCTGCGAACCGCTGTTGATGAGTGATCCCCTCCTTATGGAGCGCGAGACTGCGAGCATGCTCCGCGGCCTTTCCCTGGTCATGGACAGCACTGGGGCCGGCCGGGGTTTCTTCTGCCTCAAGGGCAAGCACGCCCGGGCCATGGCTCAGGTCCGCTTGGCTTTGGCGGAGCTGGGCGACAGCCGTCTGGCTGTCTTCGAACTGGAGGACTTCTACCCGGCCGGAGACGAGCATGTCCTGGTCCACGAGGTGCTCGGACGCACCGTGCCCGAAGCCGGGCTGCCCTTGCAGGTGGGTGTAGTGGTCAGCAATGTCGAATCACTGGTCAACATAGCCAGGGCCGCCGACGGTCTGCCGGTGACCCACCGCTACCTGACCGTGGCCGGAGAAATCCGCACTCCGTCGGTGCTCAAGGTGCCGGTGGGCAGTCCTGTGGACGAGGTGCTCGCCTGGGTGGGAGGCCCGGTCATCGAACGTTTCCGGGTCGTGGACGGCGGACCGATGATGGGCCGGGTCCTGCCGGATACCGGCCGTCCGGTCACCAAGACCACCAGCGGCCTCCTGGTCCTGCCTGAAGACCACAACGTGGTGCGGGCCAAGATCATGGACCCGGAAAAACTCCGCCGCCTGACCCAGACGGTCTGCTGCCAGTGTTCCCAGTGCACGGAACTCTGCCCCCGCAATCTCCTGGGCCACGCCCTGCATCCTCACAAACTCATGCGCGGCTTCGGAGCCAGCCTTCTCAGCGGCGAGACGGCCAAAGAGGCCTTGCTCTGCTCGGAATGCGGCATCTGCGAAAAGTTCGCCTGCCCCATGATGATTTCGCCCAGGGAGATCAATATCCAGATCAAACAGCAACTGCGCGAACAGGGGGTCCGTTGGGAACCTCGGGAGACTCCGCTTCAGCCCCGTGGCGTGAGAAAGGAAAGGGCCGTGCCCACCGGCCGCCTGATGGAACGTCTGGATGTGGCCCGGTACCACGGTCACCCGGCTTTTGACGAGCGTACTTTCCTGCCCAGCCGGGTTATTCTCCTCCTCCGGCAACACATCGGCGCACCAGCCGTCCCGGTAGTCGCGGTAGGCGACCGGGTGCAGACCGGCGATCTGATCGGTGAAATCCCGGAAAAAGCCCTGGGCGCAAGGGTCCACGCCAGCATCGACGGCGTCGTCGCCAGCGTCACCGCCGACAGCGTCATCATAGAAAGAAACCACTGAGGAGATTCGCCATGCACCTGAGCACAGTCGGCTGCGTTGAACTGAACAGCATCGCCATGGGCATCCTGACCGCCGACGCCATGATAAAATCGGCCCAGGTCGATCTGCTCACCGCCCGCACCACCTGTCCGGGCCGTTACCTGATCATGGTCACCGGCGACACCGCTTCCGTGGTTACCAGCGTGGAGACAGGCCGCCTGACCGGCGGCGAGATGGTTATAGACTGGTTCACTCTGCCGAGAATTCACACGGCGATTCTGCCAGCCCTCTCCGGCACCAGTCAGATCGTGGAAATTCAGGCCCTCGGGGTCATCGAAACCTATTCGGCGGCCTCCTGCATACTGGCCGCCGATGCGGCGGCCAAGGCCGCACGGGTCGATATTATCGAAGTCCGCATCGCCGCGGGCTTGGCCGGAAAGGCCTTTGTCACTCTGACCGGCGATGTGGGGTCTGTTGAAGCCGCTGTCCAGGCCGGCGTCGAAGGGGTAGGGGACTCAGGGCCGGTGGTCAGCCATGTGGTCATTCCTTCCCCGGCCCGGGAATTAAGGAAGACCCTGATCTGATTTTCCCTCTCTTGGCCCCAAGCAGGATAAGGACCTGCTAATCTGTATGCCTCTTGAGATGACGGACTTTTCCTGGGGCACCTTGATTCTTTATAACACTAAAAAACGGCCACACCCGGGGTTAACCGGGGTGGCCGTTTTCAGATGGGTTATTCTGTCTGCGGTTTATTGGCGGTTCGTTCTTCACTCATCCATTTATGGATTTATCAATGAAAAATCATTTTGGTTGCCAGGAACAGCAGAGAAGGGCAGACGATACACCCTAAGCCGGTAATAAAGTTGGCTGTCAAGGCGCCGTAAGGAACCAGGCGGCGGTCCACTGCGGCCAAAGCCGCAACCGTTCCGCTTGTCGTTCCCATCAATCCGCCAAAGACCATGGCTGACTTGGGATTGTTCAAGCCTATGTGACGGGCGACCATGGGGGTTAACAGCATGGTGGAAACAGATTTGACCACGCCTGCGGCGACACTGAGCGAAATGACGGTCGAGCTGGCCCCCAAGGCGGTCCCAGTCACCGGGCCGACAATATAGGTCACGCATCCGGCCCCGATGGTCGCTATGTCCACGGGACTGGTGAAGCCGAAACACCTGGCAATCACCACTCCGACTGTGTAAGCGAGCAGGATTCCGACGAACAGAGAGCAGATGGCGGCCACGCCGGCCTTTTTGATTTCACTCCACTGAGCGCCGATGGCCGTGGCGACTATGGCATAGTCCCGGAACATCGCGCCACCGAAGATAGCCAGGCCTGAAAACAGCGGAATGCTGGACAGACCGCCTTTCCCATTGCCGGAAATCAGGCCCCCGATATAGGCGAGCCCCAGCCCCAGGATCATGGCAATTGCCGTGTAATCCACCCGTCCTCTGGACAGGTCGGCCAACCGCCGGGCAGCGAATATAATCAGTCCCACAAAAAGGAAGGACATGACAATATTGTATTTAACAAAGACCAGCTCAATGACATCCATGGTCCACCGTCTGAAGCTCCTTGCCCATTTCTGATCCGTCGGATCCGGCTGAATTAAAGGCCATTTTGTTGAAAAATATCAGCAGCACGTAGCTCAGCAGAACGGATGTGAGCCCCCCCATTATCGGGACCAGTCCAGCGTGGACGGCTGCTACGACGTTTTGTATCGCCGTCATGGCTATGACGATGGGGATGTACATGTCGCTCCAGAAAGTGATCCCTTCTTCCGCCTGATTAGTGAACAAACTCTTTTTCTTTAAATAGTTTACTCCGAAGAGAAGCAGAAGCATGGCGAAGCCGACCCCGCCGACATTACCCGGAATCCCCAGGATGCGCCCGAGGTATTCACCTGTGACATTTCCGGCAAGCATGCACAGGGAGATGAACATTAATCCGTAAATTTTCATTTCCGTCAATCCTTTACCGTTGCTGTTCTATGGTCGCGGGTCCACAGGGGTGCCAAAACACTGCGGATGCTCCCTTTCGAACAGAGCGGCGGCGGATAATACGTCCGCCTCGTTGAGGCAGCGTCCCACAATCTGGAGACCGGCGGGAAGTCCGGCCTTGGTAAATCCGCACGGGATGGAGATGGCCGGGCAGGCGGTCAGGGTGATCACGAAGGTCATCACCAGCCAGCCTATATACGAATCGAATTTTGTCCCTTCCACTTCCTCCAGGAACCGGAGATCTTTGGAAAATGGCGGAGCGACAACTGTCGGGGTTATGAGCAGGTCATAATCATTGAAGAAAGCGGCCACACGATGGAAGAGCCGGCCACGGGCGCTTTCAGCCGAGGCTATGTCGAGAGAACTCAAGTTAAAGCTTTTTTCTATATTCCAGATAACTTCAGGCTTCAACCTGTCTCTGTATTTTTCAAGCAATGGAGTCATTCTGGACGCGTAATTAACCGCCCGCAGCGTCTGGAAAACATCCACGGCGTTTTCAAAATCAGGGCAGTCCTCCACGACGAGGCTGCCAAAATTCTGAAACGAGAGGGCGGCCTTCCGGCAGATATCAACCACTTCCTTGTCTACGGGAGCCAGGCCCAGATCGGCCGAGAAGGCGATTTTCTTCGGCGCGGCGGGATAGTCCACGGCATCGGTGAAGGGCCGGTTCGGCTTGGGAAAGGCCCGAGGATCATCTCTGTGCATTCCTACCATGGCGTCCAGCATCAACGCCGTGTCTCCAACGGTCCTGGCCATCGGTCCCCTTACGCTCAGGCTTGCAAAGGGCAGGGGATCAGGCCCTGTTGCGACCCGTCCGGGACTCGGGCGAAGCCCCACCACGGAACAGTAGCTCGCAGGGATTCGAACACTGCCGCCGAAATCGGTTCCCTGGGCCATCCAGACCTGCCCGGCAGCCAAGGCTGCCGCCGCTCCTCCCGAGGATCCTCCGCAGGTCTTGGAGGTGTCCCAGGGATTGACGGTAGTCCCGAAAACCTCATTGAAGGTTGTGGATCCTGATCCGAATTCGGGAGTGTTGGATTTGCCAATGACGATTCCGCCGTTGCTCTCCAGGGTTTCCACTACGTATCCGGATCTTTGGGGAATATTGTCTTTAAATATGGGCGAACCATGGGTGGTCAGCACACCGGCTACGTCATCCAGATCCTTGATGGCCAGAGGCAGTCCGTGAAGCTGGCCCGGCCCGGATTCACCAGGACCATTGTCCATGATGCGTTTGGCATGGTCGCGGGCGCGGTCGAAGCAACGTGTGGGGATCGCATTGATCTTATCATCGGTTTGGAGAATTCTTTCGGCGGCAGCGTCTACCAATTCCAATGGCGTCACTTCGCCTTTTTTAAGCAGATCGACTATATGTCTGGCGTTCATCCGAATGAGTTCGTTCATTATCTGTCTCCTTGAGCCTTATATGATAAGGAATAGTAAGTATGGTCTTTGCGCTATGCCTCTATATGTCTTGTCCTGCGTGCACCTGTCCGGCCGGGACGGCTGCTCTCCGCCCGCTTAGCTTCTGATATGCGAAGATAGCGATAAGCAGGAATACGGCAACCATGCCCGTGATAATGCCGGGATGGAACAGGAACAGGGTGGCAAGCAACAGCGCGCCCCGGAATAATACGTTCAACGGCCTGCCGCCCAGGTAACCCATGATGGCGCTTCCCAGAGTGATGCAGGCGATCATGCCTTGCACGAATGAAATGGTAATATCCGAGAATGACCCGCTCCAGATCAGGGCAGGGTTGTAGACGAAAAGGAATGGCACGATATAGGCGACGACAGCGATGCGCATGCTCCAAAAAGCAGTCCGGAACGGCGGCGTGCCGGCCAGGCCCGCAGCGGCGAAAGCCGACAGCGCCAGCGGCGGAGAGATGCAGCTCAACACCGCATAATAAACCACGAAGAGATGAGCCGCGATCGGATCGACATTCAACTGAATCAGGACTGGGCCGGCGATAATGATCGTGATGATATATGACGCCGATACGGTTAGCCCCATCCCCAGAATGATGCAAGTGATCATGACGAATATCAGGGCCAGCCAAAGAGTGTCTCCCGCTGCTTCTATGACCAGTGTCGCGAATTTCAGCCCCAGCCCCGTCTGGGTCACTACTCCGATCACAATGCCTGCGGTGGCGCAGGCGCACAGCACCGGCAAGGCGTTTTTGGCCGCCTCGACGAATGTCTGGATGATCCTTTGCAGGTTCATCCTGGTTGCTTTGCGGAGTGCGCTGACGGCGAATGCGGCCATGATGGACCAGAAAGCGGCAAAGGTTGCCGAATATCTGCCAATCAGGAAAGCAAGCAGAATGGCTACAGGGATAATGAGGTAAATATTCTTCAGGGTCGCCTTCCAGTCGGGAAGATCCTCTACCGGCAGGCCTTTGATACCGCACCGTTTGGCTTCCAGGTGGACTATGTACAATACGGAAAAGAAGAACAACAAACCGGGCAAGGCTGCCGCCTTACAGACGCTGATGTACGGGATGCCCAGCATATCAGCCATGATGAAGGCTACGGCGCCCATGACCGGGGGCATGAATTGTCCGCCGGTAGAGGCTGCGGCTTCAATGGCTCCGGCCACCACCGGACGGAAGCCGACCTTTTTCATCATGGGGATCGTTACTGCCCCGGTCGTGGCTACGTTTGCTACGGAGGCCCCGGATATCATGGCGAAAAAGGCGGAAGACACAACGGCGACCTTGGCCGGACCGCCGTCGTATTTGCCGGCGACACAGCCTGCGACGTCGTTAAAAAAGTCGCCAACGCCGGACTTCAGCAGAAAGGCTCCGAAAATGATGAATAGATAGATGTAGTTCGCCGAAGCCCCAAGAGCCACAGAAAACAATCCTTCCGTGCTCAGGTACTGGTATTCCAGCAATTCATCCAGATAGACGCCGCGATGGCCCCAGGCTCCGGGGATGTAATCTCCCCATAAGGCATAGGCTATGGCCAGCAGGCCGACTATGACCAGCGGAAGCCCGACCGTCCTCCTGGTGATTTCCAGCGTGACCACCAAGGCGATGGCACCCAGGATGAGATCGGACTGGGTGGGGTTCCCGACATGGCCTACGAGAATTTTGTAGTTGAGGGCCATGTAAGCGCAGGTTGCCACACCGGCCGCCAGCAGAGCGACATCGAGTATTTTCCACGCCCAGTGCCCCAGCTTTTTGTCCTTGGCAAGAGGGAACAGAATGAAGGTCAAGGCAATACCGATGATAAGGTGGATGCTGCGCTGAATCATCGCTGGGTACAGCCCAAACACGGCTGTATAAAGATGAAAAATACCGCCGGCAGTGGCAACGGCTATGAGGGACAGGGACAGAAATCCGGGGGTGGAACTTTTTTCGGAGTCTAACGACATATTGCTCTCCTAATCTGCCGCGTTATTTCTGGACGCTTGCAGAACGAGGGTCAAAGGTTAAGATGTTTATCAGAATCTCACTACCACCTTCGAACGTATCGGAAAGGCGTATAACCCGCCCGCCAATTTCCAGCTTGTGGTTGCCCAGATCCGGACTGCCGCTGATGAAAGAAATTTCTTGGGTCACGCGATGGATGTTGTTTATTTCTATCCATCCGTCGTCCCGCAATCTCACTTCAGGATATATTATGCTCGAACACTGGCTGGCCTTCTGCACGATCTGGTGCAGTTCTATGGTCTTGTCGTTTCGGACAATATAGACCTCACGCACAGGCAACTTTGAATATGAATGAAAGTACTCGACCACAAACTTATCCCCGGCAGACACCGGATAGGTCAAACAACCAGTCCCAGCATAATCGGTGACGGCTAAATACAGCATCTGTGTGTTTGTTTCAGCCAACCGGCCGCATGCCAGCAGACCCAAGCAGGCTATACAGATGAGGGCAATGTTTTTAAGTTTACGCATGAGCAGGCTGTCCGAATATTCGGACCGCCCGAAACCGGAGGGCTAAACAAACGGTTCCGGGCGGCCGAATTATGGAAGGGAAGGCTGTTATTTCAAGATGCCTTTTTCCCTGAGGTAACGCTCAGCCCCCGGATGAAAGGGGATCTGAACTCCCATCGTGGCCCGATCCAGAGTGATCTCTTTGAACTGGGCATGAATCGAGTCGATTTCCGGCTTGTGCTCGAAAAGCGTCTTAACAATCTGATAAGCCAGTTCTTCGTCCATATTCTTGTTGGCGATGATTACCCCGTGGTAGGCGAAAGTGGGGTAATCCTTGTCCTGGCCCTGATAGGAATTGGCCTTGACCACACTGGCGTTGTAATACGGGTATTTTTCTATGAATTTGGCGATATCGTCTTCGCCCATCTCAATGAACTTGACGTCCCGCGAGGTGCACAGATCCATGACCAGGGAATGGGGGGTTGCATGCGAATACATGGCGGCATCCAGCGAACCATCCTGCATGGCCTGCACGGCCTCTCCCGCCGAAAGAAACACTTCATCGATATCGTCGTAGGTCAGTCCGTAATAGTCGAGGATCAGACGGTTGCAGGCCTCGGTTCCCGAACCGGCGGCCCCAACAGCAATTTTTTTGCCCTTGAAATCCCTGACGCTATTGATCCCTGAATCCTTTAAGGTATATAGGTAGGTGTCAGCGCCATGTATAGAAAATAAGGCTCTAATATCAGAATATTGTTCTTTACCGAAGTCGCCTTTCCCGTTGTAAGCGTTGTAGGCGGCGTCCGGCATGGCCATGCCGATAGCAACCCTGCCACGCCCAACGTTGCGGATGTTTTCAACCGAAGAAGCGGAAGGCTTGGCGCTGGCGGAGGTGTCGGGGATGTATTTCGAAATCAGTCCGCACAGACCGCCTCCGAACAGGTACCATGACCCTCCTGTTGCTGAAGTGGACATGACAATACGGTTTTCCGCAAACGCGGCACCGGACATGCAGAGCAGCAAACCCATTGACAAAACGAGACACAATAGCTTTTTTCTGTCAGGCATTTTTCTTTCCTTTTCTCCTGGGTTGGTTTAGGAGCACCCATGTTGAGGGAAACATACGAAGAAAAAAGTTGTCTGTCAACCTGAAAACATGCTAAGCTGGCAAAAAATAAGAGAGGTGCTCAATGCCACACGGTTTGTCCGGTAAGCCCAATATACAGAAATCAAAAAGCCTCGCCGAGCAAGTTGTTGATTTTATTATGCTGGAGGTCGAAAACCAAGTCCTGCGGCCCGGTGATTGCCTTCCTACGGAAACTGAACTCGCCGAGCTGTTCGGGGTTAGCCGGGCTGTAGTCAGAGAGGCTTTGGCCATTTTGAAACAGCAGCGAGTCATCGAATCCAAGCAAGGCGGGCGGACTCGCATTGCGGAGAATCTGGACGCTCCCCCTTTCCAGTTGCTGGAAGATCCAGCTATAGAAAATATTAATATCGGATATCTGTATGAACTCCGTGCCGCTCTCGAAGGGGAAGCCGCCGAGTTGGCGGCCCGGCGGGCCACCCCTGAAAAGATAGCAGACCTGAAACACTGGCTGGACGCACTTGAAGAGGCTGTGGAAAAAGGGGACGCAGGTACAGTTGAAAACGTCGAGTTTCATAATTCACTTACCGAAGCAAGCTGTAATCCCTATATCATTCGTTTTACCAAGTGGCTGAACAACAGGATAAGGGATCAGATACAATCAGGCAGAAACAAGACACCGGACCAAGGCCTGCCCCGATCTGTCCAGAATGAACATATCGCCATTTTTGAGGCCGTGCGCGACAACAAAGCCGCTCAAGCCAGGGCTGCGGTAGTCAGGCACCTTAAAAACGCCGCCAAGAACCAAGGATTGGATATTCACTCCGAGAATAACACCGATAACGGGTCATGACCTCACTGGCGGCCTTACAGAGCCAAGCGGCAATTGTGCTGCCTGGGCTCTCGACAGCCGCCTCATCCCCAAACACTTTTTCGGGTGAATTGTAAAAGGGAATCGACAGGAGTTGACATAATACAGCCCGGTCGCTTCTTGCTGGAACCGGAAAGGGATTATGTCGACGCCTGCCGCCGATGCTGTCTGGTTCGGCAGGAACTGCGGGGGTATTTTTCGATTACCATGAGGCCGGACCAGGTGCACGGCCTGGAGCAGGCCTAATCCTTATTATATAGTTCGGGATAGAGCCTGAGGGCGCAGTCAGGGCAGATGCCGTGAGTGAACTTCAGCCCGGAATGTTCGCCCAGGTAATCTTCCACCTGTCGCCAGTAACCCTCGTCATCCCTGACCTTTTTGCAGTTTGCGCAGATGGGAAGTAAGGTCCTCAGCGTTCCGATCTCCCCCAGGGCCTTTTCCAGTCCCCTGTTCCGTGCGGTCAATTGCTCCAGACTGTCCGTCAGGGCCAGGTGGGTCTCCACCAGATCCTTGAACTGGAGCAGAACCGTTTCGTATTGCCTGCCAAAGGGATTCCGTTTTGCATCCAGCAGACAGATGGTGCCGAATATTTCTCCACCGGGCCAGAGCAGCGGCAGCCCCAGGTAGGCATTCATGCCGTATTTTATCTCCGGGGCCGACATCCAGTCCGGATCATCGGGCGCGTAAGAGACCCTGAGCTTTTTCCGTCCGACAATGACGGATTCGCAGTAGTGGCTGGCCATATCCACCGTATCGCCTTTATTATAAGGATTGCCTTCCACTCTGGAAGACCCCAGCACTTCGATCTGCGGAGGAGATGCTCTGGTGATCAGCGCCGCCGGAACTTCCAGCACTTGGGCCATAACGTCGACCACGTTCTGCCATTTATCCATTATTTCAACGGGAATAGCTGTAATCCTGGTTGATATGTTCATTTGGGCACCTTCCGCTGAATATAGTCTCGGACTTTCAGGCGGCGATTCCCGCCTTTGGGTTGCGTGAAGAACAGGATGACTCCGGCTTGGTTAGTCCTTCGGTAACGCCGTCTTGTCCTGCCTTGACATTAATTCTCTCTCGTCCACGAATCAAGACTATACCGCTCCGGCTGCTTTCCGTTCCACCACAGAGCATGCTTTCTGTAGATAACATCTGAAAAATAAAGCAATTATTCTTCTTGTTGTGCGCTCATTCAAATGTCTTGTCCGGGCGGGGGGAACCTCCCGGAGGGCGTGTGCTGGTCGTTTTCGTTCAAGAACTTGTCCGTGTCGTGCAATTTTTTACAACCGGGTTCGTTTATACATAGAAACACTTGAGAGAGTAATTTCCGGTCTGATCCTGAAACCGTCCCCTTCCATGGGGCGCTTTCGGATGAGTCACAAACACCAAATGAAAAGGCGGTTGTGGAAATGAGTCTTACCTGGCTTCACTTGCGCAAGGATAAAACAAGCAGGGGAGCCGTGAGCCGTGAGGCAGGTAGGTCGGGCCGAAGTCTGTCCTCCGCTCCCGCATGGTAAGTCTCGGCTTTCGTCGGTCTATGTTTTCCGGGAGCTGTCCGGCTCTGGTTTTCGCTGCGGGAAAAAAAGAGCGGAACGCTTGCGGGATTGGATGAAAACAAAGGCAAAAACAGCCGTTGCGGCGGCAACCTGAGCTTGGTCGAAAAGGTCAAATTCCAAGGAGATAAAAAAGCGATGAGCAACATTGAATACCTGAAAAACAAACCTATTGCCGTTTTGGGCGCCGGTGCCGTGGGTAAGGCCGTGGCCGGCGACTGCGCTCTGTCCGGAAACAAGGTCCGCTTCTGCGACCTGGCCCCGTACGCGGAAAAAACCCTCTTCGGGGTCAAGGAAAGAGGCCTGACCTTCTACGGTCAGCAGTTGAACCTTTATGGTTACGAACGTTCCGGGCAGGCCTATTTCGACCGGGTCACCACCAATGTGGCCGAAGCCGTCGAAGGAGCCGGAATCATCATCATCACCACCCCGGCCATCGGACACCTGCCTTTCTTCCAGCAACTGGTTTCGGCCCTGGAAGACGGCCAGTTCGTGCACATAATCCCCGACAACTACGGCTCCCTGGTCCTGCGCAAGATGATGCGTGAAGCAGGCTGCGACAAGAAAGTAGTCATCGGCGGCTGGTCCAGCTCCCCTTACGGCTCCCGCGTGGACATCAAGGGCGGCGTGGTTCTGCCCCGCATTCGGGCCTACTACCGGGCCATCACCCTGCGCGGCGCGGCTCTGCCCACCTCGGACCAGGATGACTTCCTGGCCTCCACCAAATACATCGGCGCTTTCGATTGCATCAACGCCGGAGACGGCGTGGTCGGCGGCGTTACGGTTATGGACACAGGCTTCAGCAACGTCAACCCCGTCCTTCACTGCCCCGGCACCATCCTGGGCGTCGGCGTCATGGAAAACTGGGGCGTGATCTTCGGTGATGAGAAAAACGACTTCTCCATCTATTCTCACGCCTACTGCCCGTCCATCTCGCGCGTCCAGTACGCCCTGTACCAGGAACAGTCCGCCCTGGCCCAAGCCATGGGCGTGGGCATCCAGGACTTTGAAAAACGTCAGTTCTTCTCCCGCGAAAACATCCTCGGCCCCGAATATATGGGACCGGATTACGAAATTCCCTTCGAAGAGCACGACTACATCCAGTACGGCACCGGTCCTTTCACCATCCAGAACCGGTACATCACCGAAGACATCCCGGTGGGCTGCCATGTCTACCACGAACTTGGTAAAAAATTCGGCGTCTCCACACCGGTGGTCGATTCTCTGATAAGCTTGGCCACCGTCATGGCCGAAACCGATTTCTGGGCCAAGGGCTACACCCTGGACTACCTGGGCATCGGCCACATGACCAAGGAAGAGATGCTCAAGTATCTCCATGAAGGCGTTTACGTCGAGAAGAAGTAGCTGACCGAATATACCGGCGGCGGCCGCCCCCCGGACAAGAGGGGCGGCGGCCGCGTCACGGGGAGACTGATTCATGGCAAGGGAATGCAAACGCAATATAAACTTCAGCGTTCTTGACCGGAACAAAATCGAACGGATTCACGAAGCCAGCCTCCACCTGATGGAGAAAGTCGGCATGCGTGTCGGCGGCCAACGGGCCTTGGCCAAATTCAAACAGGCCGGCTGTGAAGTTAACGGCGACGGGCTGGTGAAGATACCCCGCAGCTTGCTCGAACAGGCCCTCAAATCCGCGCCCAAGGAACTGGTGCTCTACAACCGGGCCGGTGAACCGGCCATGACCATCAACAACGAAAAACAGGTCTATTTCGGTTGCCATTCGGACATGCTGGAGATCGTGGACCCGTACGACGGACGCGCCCGCGAGTTCCTCAAAAAGGACATCGTCTCCATGTGCCGGCTGGCCGACGCTTTGCCGAACATCCATTTTGTCCTTTCCGTGGGCCTGGCCAAGGATGTTCCGCCCGAGATCCAGACCCAGATTTCCTTTATCGAAACCCTCAAGAATTTCAGCAAGACAATCAACTTCTCCACCAACGACGTAGCCTCCCTCCAGGAAGTCATCGACATCGCCGCCATCGCGGCGGGCGGCCTGAAGAAGTTGCAGGAGAAGCCTTTCATATTCAATTACTGCGAACCCATTCCGCCGCTGACCCACCCCGAGGAAAGCACTGAGAAGCTCTACATCAGCGCGGAAAACCGCATCCCGGTAGTCTACATGCCCTACTGCATGATGGGCGGAACCTCGCCGATGAGCCGCGCCGCCACTCTGGCCCAGTGCAACGCCGAAGCCCTCTCCGGGCTCGTGCTCAGCCAGTTGGTCAGCGAAGGCGCACCTTTCATCTATGGAGCCATGCCCTCCATCATGGACATGAAGACGACCATCGGCAGCTACGGAGCCGTGGAGTTTCATCTCCAGGTGGCCGCCGCTGCCGACATCGTGGACTATTACGGCCTGCCCTTCTACGGCACCGCCGGCTGCACCGACGCCAAATTCCTTGACGAGCAGGCCGTGGCCGAAGCGACCATGGAAATACTTTCGACCATGCTCAGCAAGGCCAACCTGATCCACGATATCGGCGTCTCCGACCACTGCAACAGCGTCAACCCGGCCCTGGTCGTGCTCTGCGATGAAATCATCGAGATGCTCAAGCACTACACCATGGGCGTGGATGTGGAACCCGAAGACCTCAACCTGGACCTCATCACCAAGGTCGGTCCCGGCGGAGCCTACCTGAACGAGCCCCACACCATGAAAAACTTCCGCAAGGTCTTCTATCCGACCCTCTTCAGCCGGAAGATGAAGAATCCCGACGCCTCCGAGGTCGGCTCCAAGATCAAGGCCAAAATGGCCGATATCCTGGAAAACCACGCTGCTCCTTCCCTGGACGAAGCGGTGCTCAAGGAACTGGACGCCTGGACCGCCAGGCTGGAGGCCCGGTGCTGATTCCGGAAATGGATAAAGGCATGCAGAGCCACGTTGACCATATAAGGGCCACGGCCCTGAAGATACTGGAAGAGGTCGGGATTCGGCTCATGGGGGCCGAAGCCCTCGACCTTCTCCGCGAAAACGGAGTCAGGGTGGAAGGCGACCGGGCCTTCTTCCTGCCCGGACAGGTCATGGACTGGGTGGAGCGGGCGCCGTCCCGCTTCACCATCCACGCCCGCAATCCCCGCCACGATATGCTTATAGGCGGGGACGAATCGGAATGCTCGCCCGGTTACGGCTGCGCCAGCCTCATTCTCCCGGACGGCTCCCGCCGCGACACCGTCCTCAGTGACTATGTCACCCTGGCCAAGCTGGTCCAGCAGAGCGGGCATTTCAAAATCAACGGCGGCATTCTGGCCCAGCCCGCCGATGTCGACCCGGAACGCAGCCACCTCATCATGCTCTACGCGGCCATCCTCAGCTCCGATAAATGCCTGTTGGGCATTCCGGGAACAGGACGCCATATCAATGAGATGATGGAAGCGGCCGCCTTCGTCTTCGGCGGCAAAGACAGCTTCACTTCACGGCCCCATCTCCTGACCATGATAAGCACGGTCAGCCCGCTCCAGGTGGATGAAATGGCTCTGGATTCCATCCTGACCTGCGCCCGCTGCAACCAGCCCATGATTATCTCCCCGGCTCCGGCCGCCGGAACCACCGGTCCGGTCGACCTGGGCGTCAACCTGAGCCTGGCCACGGCCGAAGCCCTGGCCTGCATCGCCCTGGCCCAGATGGCCAGGCCCGGCGTCCCGGTAATCTTCGGGCTGCAATGTTACGGAGCCGACCTGCGTACGGGCAACATCTCCATCGGTTCCCCGGCCTATGCCCTGCAGGCCGGATACTGCGCCGCCCTGGCCCGCAGCTTCAATCTGCCCAGCCGGGCCGGCGGAACAACCAACGATGCCAAGGACGTTTCGGTCCAGGCTGGGTATGAGAGCATGCTCTCCATGCTCACGGCCCTGCAGAACAGGATAAACCTCATCGTCCACAGCGCCGGTATCCTCGACAGTTTCGCCGCCATGTCCTACGAAAAATTCATGGTCGACCTGGAAATAATGGACATGGCCCGCTACTATCTGAGGGGGCTGCCCGAAACAGATTACGAGGCCGGACTGCAACTTATAAAATCCGTCGGCCCCGGCGGACAGTTTCTGACCACCAGGGACACCATGAAAAAATGCCGGACCCATTCCTGGGCCCCGGAAGTGGCCCTGCGGGGCAGCCTGAGCGGCCGTACGCCCGGAGAAGCCTTGTCCTCCAATATTCAGAAGAAAATGGAGCGGATGCTCGCTTCTTACGTCCGGCCGGAACTGGAACCAGCACGGCAGGCCGCCCTGGAAGACTATCTGGTCAACCGGGCCGGAGTGGACCCAGCGGCCCTGGATGCCGTAAAAAAACTGCTCAACCCACTGACGCCGGACGGACAGCCCGGGTAAGCCCAATGGGCTCAACGGCGCGGCGCGGGTTTCCTGGATGAACGGAGAAGGTATTGACCGATAAGACAGACATAATCCACGAAGCATCGCTGAATATATTGGAAAACGTGGGGCTGCGCCTGCACGGTCCAGAAGTCCTGGAACTGGTCGCCGGACACGTTTCCAGAGTAGAAGGAGACCGGGTCTTCTTCCGGGGGGACGAAGTCATGAAGTGGGTCGGCCAGGCCCCTTCATCCTTCACCCTGCACGCCCGCAACTCTGTGCACGACGTCCTGCTGGGCGGAGACAATGTTTCCTATGCTCCGGGCTATGGCTGCCCGCTCATGGTGGATGCCGACGGGACCAGGCGTGGAGCACTGCTCCGTGATTACGTCCGGCTGGCCCGGCTGGTGCAGGCCATGGACTGTTTCCATATCAACGGCGGCATACTGGCCGAACCCCAGGATGTCTCACCGGCGTACAGCCACGCCTTGATGATATATACGGCCATTCTCAACTCCGACAAGGCCCTGCTGGGCATCGCCGGATCGGCCGCCGAAGTCGGCCGGATCATGAATATGGCGGCCATGCTCTTCGGAGGCCGCGGCCGGCTGCTGGAAAAACCGGTGGTGCTGACCCTGGTCAACACCCTGAGCCCCTTACAGATCGACGCCAACGCGCTGGCCACCATACGCACCTGCGCCGACTTCAACCAGCCGGTCATCATCTCCCCCGGACCCATGGCCGGGGCCACCGGACCTGTAACCTTGGCCGGCAACATCGCCTTGGCTAACGCAGAAGCCTTGGCGGCCATCGCCGTCTGCCAGATGCTCCGTCCGGGCCTGCCGGTCGTCTATGGGCTCATGCCCACCACCACGGACATCCGCACCGGCGGAGTCTCCATCGGCTCCCCCGGTCTCTCCGTCCAGACCGCCTGGTGCGCCCGCTTGGCCAGAAGATACAATCTCCCCTGCCGGGGCGGTGGCGCACTGACCGACGCGGGCCGGGTCTCCGCCCAGAGCGGATATGAAAGCATGATGAGCATGCTAGTTTCCGCCAGAGAGCACATCAACCTGGTCCTGCATTCCGCCGGCATCCTGGCCGGATTCGCCGCCATGTCCGTGGAACAGCTTCTCGTGGATGCGGAAATCGTCCGCATGGTCGAATACCTGCTGGCCGATCTGGCCGTGGACGAAAAAAACCTAGCCCTGGATGTCATCGAAGCAGTGGGTCCCGGCGGGGAATATCTGACCGCCAGGCACACCATGCAGAACTGCCGCCGGGCGCCATGGCTGCCGGAGATCAGCGTCCGGGGCGCGGCCGATCCCGCGGATTTTGACCGGCGTTTTTCCGGCAACCTCGACCGGAAACTCCACGCCCTGCTGGACGGTTATCAGCAGCCCGGACTGGAGCAGGGGCTCCGGACCGAACTCGAACGCTACCTCCTGGCCGAAGGCGTGCCGGCCGGGATGCTCGCCGTGGCCGCCGGTTCAGCCTGCGCCGGGGCCTGACGATAGGAAAACAATTGCGGCCCGGAGGCCGCTTTCGGATCAATAAACGCATTGGGACAACCATAGGAGGCAAGGAGCCGAAATCATGTATAAGAACCGAGACATGGGCATTAATCATATCAGGACCCGGCGGAATCACACCTGCTACGGCATGGGTATAGGCATCATGGTTCTGGACGACGCCTATCCGGGCTTTCCGGGAGATGTCAGAAACGCCAGCGCCTTTCCCTATCCCATCCAGTACGAAATAGCCGAGGGCGTGGACAATTACACCCTGGTCTGGGCCGAAGACAAGTCGCCCTGCCGTGAACCCATCCTGCGGGCGGCCAAGAAACTCGAACGCATGGGCTGCCGGGCCATTGCCGCCGAATGCGGTTACTTCGCCTATTTCCAGAAGGACGTGGCCGGATACGTAGATGTGCCGGTCTATATGTCCAGCCTTCTTCAGGTCCCCTTCATTCAGCAGACCATAGGTCCGAAAAAATACGTGGGCATAGTCTGCGCCCAGAAACGCTTCCTCACCCCGACCCACCTGCGCAACGTGGGCATAGACCCGGACAGCAATATACTCATCGCCGGAGCCCAGGACGAATACTACTGCGAGGAATTCGACAAGCTCTGGGACCACGAAAAAAGGCCCGATATACCCGTGGCCTCGTATGAAAAAGCCGAAGACGAAATGATTCGCACCTGTGTGGATTTTGTCAAGGCCAACCCCGGAATCGGAGCCCTGATGCTGGAATGCACCGGCATGCAGCCCTTCGCCCGCGCTGTTCAGCGGGTGCTCGATCTGCCGGTCTTCAGTTGGGGCACGCTCCTTGACTACGCTTATTCGGCGGCTTCTCACCGGGATTATTACGGACACGTGTAATCCCCCGTGCGGCTTCCACGGCCGGTCCGGCCGGAGCCCCCGGAATCATCGAACAGGTTTGGTATAGGACAGAAGTAAGGGAACAGCTATGGATCTATTGATGGAAGGTTGGGACATTCTGGTAGCCGGAGTACTCAGGGGAGGCCTCTACTCCCTTATGGCCATCGGACTCTCCCTGGTTTTCGGAGTCATGAACATCTCCAACTTCGCCCACGGAGAATTGTACATGATCGGAGCCTACGCGGCCTATTTCGCTTTCACCATGTTTCACTTCGGACCGCTGGCCAGCATACTCACGGCCGGTCTGGCCGCTTTCTGTGTCGGCGTGGTCCTCGAAAAGGGTATTTTCTACCCCCTGCGCCAGAGAACGAAGAAGGCCTGGGTCATGAACTCGTTCCTGGTCACCTTGGGCATATCCATTATTCTCCAGAACACCGCCAAGCTGACCTGGGGCAGCACCTACCGCGGCATCACCGAATACTGGCCTGGCCGGGTCGACTGGCTGTGCAGCATGTCCATCTCCATGGACAGGGTGGTCGGCTTCCTTATCGCCATCCTCACCATTCTCGCCTTCATCTTTTTCATGAACAAGACCCAGGTCGGGCGGGCCATAAGGGCCGTCTCCCAGGATGAGACCGGGGCGAGCCTGGTGGGGATAGACCGCCACAAGATTCATACCCTGACCTTTGCCTTGAGCGCCATGCTGGCCGGAATCGCCGGGGCCTGCCTCCTCTCCATCAACCCAGCCTACCCGACCATGGGACTCAATCCTCTCTATAAATCATGGTTCGTGGCCATTCTTGTAGGCATGGGCAATGTCGGAGCCAGCATTATCGGCGGGCTGCTGGTCGGACTGCTGGAAACCGTCACCTACTCATACGTGGGCGGAGGTTGGCAGGACGTGATCAGCCTTTCCATCATCATCATGATTCTACTTTTCAAGCCCAACGGCCTTTTTGCCGCCAAAGGCGTGAAGACCGTCCTGGAATAGGACAAGGGGGCAAGAATGGAACAAGTTCAAGTCAAGACCGGCGGCCAAGGAATAAACATACTGGGAGGGCTAGCGGCCGTGGGCATCAAACCGGTGGGCCTGGCCGCCCTCATACTCCTGACCCTGATACCCCTTTTCGTCAGGGATGAATTCATCCTCCGGCTGCTCATTTCGGCCCTCATGTTCGGCGGCCTGGCCATGGCCTTCGATTTCACGGCCGGATTCATCAATATCGTCAACTTCGGCTTCGCCGCCTTCTGGGGCGTGGGCGCCTACACCTCCGGTCTGATGGTCATCAATATGGGCCTCTCCCCCTGGCTGACCATACCCGCCGGGGCCTTGCTGGCCGGAGTCCTGGGGCTCCTGCTGGGTCTCCTGACCATCAGGCTGGGCGGCATCTTCGCTTCCTGTATGACCTGGTTCGTGGCCCTGGCCATGATGTCCACGGCCGGGAACCTGGTCGAGCTGACCAAGGGGCACGCCGGACTCACCGTGCCGCTGCTCTTCGAAACAGTCAGGAACTGGCCCTATTATTATCTTGTTCTGGTCATGGTCCTCGGCACCTACATCCTGCTGACATGCATCATCAAGTCCCATGTGGGCATGGCCTTCCGGGCCATCGGGCAGGACCTCGAAGCCGCCTCATCATCCGGAGTGGACGCCGTCAAATACAAGGTTATGAACTTCACCATCTCCTGTGCCATCGCCGGTTTCATGGGCGGCTTCTACGCCCACTTCATCGGCATACTCACCCCGTCGGTCATGAATACCAGTCATACCATTGAAGTGCTGGCCATGGCTTACGTCGGCGGGCGCGGCACCATCTGGGGCGCTCTGGTGGCCGCCATGGTCATGGTTCCGATAATGGAATTCCTCAAGGACCTCATGGAATTCCGTCTCATTATGTACGGCGCGATGTTGATTGTTGTAATGATCTACTACCCCAAGGGACTGGTCGGCCTCTGGGAATACGCAACCGGCCGCTTGCGGTCTCTCAGAGACCCGAAACGCGGCTCGGCCGCCGAAGCCGGAGATTTGTCCGGGGACCTGCCCATTGGCGAGGTAAACATGGAAAGGAAAGGAGGACTATGAAAAATGGGGCAAAGTGCGGCGGCCCGCAAATCTCACGGTAAAATCATTTTGCGGGTGACTCAACACGCGAGAAATGCGGACCGGCTCGACGCACTTTTAATAACCCGAAAACGTTCCCGGAACAAGAGGAAAGACTACTTGCTCGTTTGACCCAAAACTTCTGGTAAGGATTGAACACATCCAAAGGAGAAGCGAAATATGAAGCGTGTGGCTGCTTGTTCAGTGAAAGTTGCCAGTTTTCTGGCCATCCTGGCGGCGCTCTGTCTGACCCTGGCGGTTGTCTGCCCCGGTCAGGCCGTGGCCGAGGAAAAAGTTCTCAAGGTGGGGAGCATAGGCCCCTTCACCGGTCCGGCCGCCCGTGTCGGTCAGGAGTTCAAGAACTCCATCGAGATGGCCTTCGACAAGATCAACTGGAAAGTCGGCGACTATAAAATAGAGTTTGTCTGGATCGACAGCGAATCCGACGCCGAAAAGGCGGCCAAGGCCTACGAAAGGGCCGTGGTCCGCGACGGTATAGATGTCGGTTTCAATACCTGGCATAGCTGGGTTTCGGCTTCCTGTATGGAAGTGGCGGCCAAATACAAGCTGCCCCATTTCTTCAGCTTCGGAGCCGGCGAGATCATGAACGAAAGGTACAAGGCGGATCCGGAAAAGTATAAGTACTGGGTCGGCAAAACCTGGCCCCTGGCCGAGAAACTCAGCATCGGTTACATCAAGGCCCTGGAAGAAGCCATTGCCAACGGCCTCTGGAAGCCCGAAACAAAGAAAGTGGCCGTGTACGGCGTCGATAACGACTGGGGACGCAGCTTCGGCGGAGCCGTGAAGAAACAGTTCGAGGCAGCCGGCTGGGAAGTCGTCTCCGAGGAATACGTCCAGTTGGGCGAAACGGAATTCTATCCTCTGCTCTCCAAAATCAAAAGGCAGAAGGTTTCCGTGGCCGTCGGCTCCATGTCCGACCCGCCGTCCGTGTCCGCCTTCATCAAGCAGAGCCGCGAAGTCGGCCTCAAATCCCTCATTCTCTCCGACGGCCTCGGCTGGGTGGGCGAATGGTATAACCTGACCGGCGACGCATCCAACTTCGTCCTGGACCAGATTCCCCAGTGGACCACTCCGGAAGCCCGCAAGTTCCGTGATGATTTCACGGCCCGCTACGGCTTCGAACCGGGGGCCTCTTCCGGCGGTCTCTGCTACGATACGGCCAGCTTCTTCATCAAGGTCCTTCAGACTACCCTGGAAAAATACGGGGACCTAACCAAGGAGAACTTCGTCAAGTGCGCCGAGGAACTCATCATTCCCGGCAAGCTGACCTTCACCGAAGGCCTGCTGATGGAGGAATATGCGTACTCGCCCGAAACCTTCCCGGATATGGTGGTCGGCCAGGGCAAATACATCTTCCCCGTCATCCAGTACTTTGACGGCAAGGCCGAAATCGTCTGGCCTGCGGAATGGAAGACCAAGGACCTGCAGATTCCGGACAACATGAAATAAGCAATACCCCTGACGGAGGCGCCGGGCTTTAACGGCCCGGCGTCGCCGGACGCGGAACCCAAATTGAGGAATCTGATTCCTGAAATGCAAAGGTAATGGGATGGCGATACTGGAAACTCAAGGCTTGTGTAAGTATTTCGGCGGTCTGAAGGCCGTGGAGAACGTTTCCCTGAAAGTGACCCAGGGCCAGATATTCGGCCTCATCGGTCCCAACGGCGCGGGCAAGACCACACTGCAGAACTGCATCGCCGGCACATACTCGCCGACGGCCGGAAAGGTACTCTTCAAGGGCCGGGATATCACCACCCTGCGGGCGCACAAATGCTGCCATGCCGGGATAGCCCGGACTTATCAGATAGTCCGCTCCTTCCCCCAGATGACGGCCCTGGAAAACGTCACGGTCGGAGCGGTCTTTTCCCGCCGCCTTGGCAAGAAAAACCCCGTGGATACGGCCAGGAAGATGCTGGATTTCGTGGAATTCCCCATGGACTACGGCGTGATGGCCCAGAATCTGAACACCATGCAGCTCAAAAGGATGGAACTGGCCCGGGCTCTGGCCAGCAACTGCGAGTTCCTGCTGCTTGACGAAGTGGCCGCCGGACTCACCCCCACGGAACTGGACGACATCACGGTTCTCATTCGGCGGATCAGGGACAAAGGCGTCACCATACTCATCGTCGAACACCTGATGAAGCTGATAATGAATGTCTGCGACCAGATAGCGGTGCTTAATTTCGGGGAAAAAATAGCCGATGGCACCCCGGATCATATCTGCAACGATGAGCATGTTTGCCGGGCCTATCTGGGAGCCGACGCCAAACTGCACTGATGAAGCGCCGGCCTGCCGCTCGTGGTGGACGAAAAGGAGATTTAATTGCTGGAAGTAAAAAACCTTAATGTGAGTTATGGGTATCTCCAGGTGGTCTGGGACGTGTCCCTCCAGGTCGGAGAAGGTGAAATGGTGGCCGTCCTCGGGGCGAACGGTTCCGGCAAGACCACGACCCTCAAAAGCATCATGGGGCTGCTCCCGCCCGCCAGCGGAACCGTCAGCTTCATGGGTGAGGACATCACCGGCAAACCCACTCATCTGCTGGCCCAGCACGGACTGAGCTTCATTCCCGAGGAACGCAATCTTTTCCCGGCCATGACCGTGCAGGAAAACCTGCTTATGGGTGCCTATACCATCAAGGATAAGCACCGCATAGCCGCTAATCTCGAATACGTCTTTGATCTCTTCCCCCGGCTGATGGAAAGGCGCAAGCAGCTCTCCGGAACCATGAGCGGCGGGGAGAGGCAGATGCTGGCCATCGCCCGCGGCCTGATGAGCAACCCCAAGATGATCCTGCTGGATGAGCCCTCCATGGGGCTCTCCCCGGAAAACGTCTGGGCCGTTTTCGAAACCATACATAAACTGAGGGGCGAAAATGTCACCGTTCTCTTGGTCGAGCAGAATGTGGACACCACCCTCAAGTTCGCCGACCGGGCGTACGTGATGGAGCAGGGCCGCGTGGCCATGCATGACTCCAGCGAAAACCTGCTGGGCAACGATCACGTGCGCAAGATGTATCTGGGACTGGCCGCCTGAGCGGCCCTTGCCTGTTGCGGCAAGTCCCCCCGATGAAGAATATGACAGGGCTCGGCCATTCCGGCCTGCCCTGCCCGGATATGGCGCGAACCGCCAGGTGCGGCGCGCCCAACAACACTAGGAGGATCATCGATGAGCGTCAAAGATATTTTTGCCAAGGTTCTTGAGTTTGACGAGGAACAGGTTCCCGGTCTGGTCGAAAAGGAACTGACCGCCGGAACCGACATTCAGGCCATCCTCAACGACGGCCTTATCTCGGCCATGGACGAAGTCGGACGGCAATTCTCCGCCGGCGACCTCTTCGTCCCGGAAATGCTCATGGCCGCCCAGGCCATGAAAGCCGGACTTGAAGTGCTGAAGCCCCATCTGGGCAGCGAAGGCGGCCGGGACAAGGGCACCGTCATCATCGGCACAGTCAAGGGCGACCTGCACGATATCGGCAAGAATCTCGTCTCCATGATGATGGAAGGAGCCGGATTCAAGGTCGTGGACCTGGGTGTGGACGTGGATGCCGACACCTTCCTCAAATCGGCCCTGGAAAGCAAGGCCGACATCGTGGCCATGTCAGCCCTGCTGACCACCACCATGCCCGCCATGGAAGCCACCACAGCCCTTTTCAAGCAGAAAGCCGCCCAGATCAAGGTCATCGTCGGCGGAGCCCCCGTCACCGAAGACTTCGCCCGCAAGATCGGCGCGGACGGCTATTCGGACGATGCACCCAGCGCGGTCGAACTCTCCCGGCGGCTGCTGGCCGGAGGCGCGGCTCAGGCGGCCTGATTGCTCTGAAACTTGGGTCCGGTCCGCTCTCGGGCCGGACCAGGAACAAGAGAACATGCAAGGCCTTGAAAATTATCCGTAACCGTTACGTGACGAAGGAAGACAGAAATGATCATCGTTGGTGAACTTATCAACGCCAGCCGCAAGGCCGTCGGCGCGGCCATTGAGGCCGGTGACGCCGAAACAATAAAGAAAATCGCCGTGGACCAGCACCAGGCCGGCGCGAATTTCATCGATGTCAACGCGGGTATCTTTGTCGGCCGGGAAGCCGAATACCTCAAATGGCTGGTGACCAATGTCCAGGAGGCCGTGGACGGACCCTGCGCCCTCGACAGCCCGGACCCCAAAGCCCTGGAAGCCGCCCTGGCCGTCCACAAAGGCACGGCCATGATCAACTCCATCTCGCTGGAAAAGAACCGCTTCGACACCCTGTTGCCCGTGGTGGCCGGCACCGACCTCAAGGTCGTGGCCCTCTGCATGAGCGACGACGGCATGCCCGAGACGGTCGACGACCGCCTGGCCATCGCCGACAAGCTCATAAACGCCCTGCTTCAGAAGAATGTCCCCTTGGACAACATCTTCGTCGACCCGCTGGTCCAGCCCATGTCGGTCAACAATCACTTCGGCATGGAGTTTCTCAACGCCATCGAAAAAATCGTCGGCACTTTCAAGGGCGTCCACACCATGTGTGGACTCTCCAATATTTCCTACGGCCTGCCCAACAGGAAATTCCTCAATCAGACCTTCATGTCCATGGCCATAGCCAAGGGGCTGGACGGTGCCATCTGCAACCCCCTCGACCGGAGAATGATGGCCAACATCACCGCTGCTTCCACCCTGGCCGGGCAGGACAAGTTCTGCATGAAGTACCTCAAGGCTCACCGGGCCAAGGTGTTCGAATTCAACGATTGATCGTTATGGGAGAAGTATTTTGACAGACAAGGTCAAAAACGGAGAAAGCCCCAACCCGGAAGTTTCGACCCCGGAAGAGACGGGCGATAGCGGACCGGCTGTCGCCCGCCTCCCCTCGCGCTCGAATGACGGGCAGGCCGTCGACGCCTTTGTCGCGGCCGTGGCCCGGCAGATAGAACAGACCATGAGGGGCAACGACGAGGAATACCGTGAAGTGCGCGCTATTCTGGACGCCCTGGAGGCCGAGACATCCCCCGATGTCCCGTTGACGCCCCAGTCCATGCCGGTTGTCCGCTTCTGGAGTCAGGCCCTCGAAGCCACCAGGCGCGGAGCGGCCAACGGCCTCGCCGGAGCCCTTGAAGAACTGACGCCCCGGCTGCGCTGGATGCAGTGCCCCAACTACACTGTGGAAAACACCAGCCAGGGCTTCATGGACAACTACGCCTACACCGAACTGATCGGGCCGGACGGTTTCCGCCTCAGCGACACCGTCTCCATCGGTATCATGCTCCTGGGGCCGAATACCTACTATCCGTCCCATACTCACCCGACCGTCGAATGTCTTTACATGCTTTCGGGGCGGGGAACTTGGCACCTATCCGGCGGGCCGACCATCAGCCTGCCGCCGGGCTCGGCGGTCTTCATACCCTACGGCAGCAACCACGCCTTCTGGTCCATGGAAGAGCCCCTGGCCGCCATCTACTTCTGCGCCGGAGACGTGAACTACAGGCCGGTCCTGTCCAGGAACGGGGCCGCCTGACGGGGTGTTAAGACCGGCCTTCGCCGATGGCCGGAAAAAATACGGCCGCGCTGAATTGACGCGGCCTCGAAGCTGAAACCCTGCCCTGTCCCAAGACGGGGCACGGCGATTGACTATGCTTCAGTCTGTTTCCCTTTTCCTGTTCGGAACATACCGTAATAACAGATTATTGTCCGGTCACTCCCCACTGGCTGTCCCCGCTTTTTTCCTCTCCGCCGCTGGAGATACACCGAACAGATTTTTGAACCACCGGCTGAAATGCGAAGCGTCGGCGAAGCCGCATTCGTACGCGATATCCGTAATAGTCCGGTCCGTGTTGGTCAGCAGCCAGCGGCCGTGCTTCAGTCTCATCTCCCGGTAATAAGTCAGCGGGCTCTTCCCGAAATGGTCCTGAAAAAGGCGCTCCATCTGCCGGGCGCTGGTGTTGACCGAATCCGAAAGCTCCTCCACCGAAAGTTCAGAACCGATACTCTGCTCCATCAGAAAGACCGCCTTGCGGACCCGAGGGTCCGAGATGGCCGAATAATCATTGGTCAGGGGCGTTTGAGGGTGGTTGTGAGGCCTGCCCCAGTCGAGCAGCAGATGCCTCTGGCATTTGAGCACCCGCTCCTTGCCCAGATGCTGGCCCACCAGATGTAAAGCCAGGTCGGTGACCGATGTCCCGCCGGGGCAGGTGATGCGGTCCCGGTCCGTGATGAATATCTCGTCCGTCACCGGGATCAGATCAGGAAACTCCTGAATGAAATCCTGAAAATGATACCAGTGCACACAGCATTTGCGGCCCTGCATCAGACCGGCCTTGGCCAGGTAGAAACTGCCCGTGCACAGGCCGACCAGGTTCACCCCCTTGTCCGCAGCCAGACGCAGGTAACTGATAATCTCCGGGTCGTAACGGTTGTCGTCACGCAAAAGGCCGCCGACCACCACTATGTAGTCGAACTGGGAAGGGTCGCGGTAAGGCTCCCAGGGCGCAATCTTCACGCCCGCGCTGGAGACTACCTCCCTGTCTTCACGGCCCATCACCGTCCAATGGCAACGGACCTGGCGGCTTTTGTCGCCTATGTCGCCTGCGTGCCTGAGCACGGCCAGGAAGCCGGCGAAGGCTATGAGAGTAAAATGCGGGGCCAGCAGGAATCCTACGGAAAGATTGGCCTTAGCCGCTGCATTCCTGCTTTCCAGGGAATCAAAAACATCCATAAGGTGATGACTTTCCAGACATACTCGGAACCATTAAACCAGGCGTCGGAACGGGAGAAAATCAAGGTCGGTCCCGGTCACCGGTCAAGAACTAATTCCTCAATGAACCGTCATTCGCGGCGTTTGTCAATCGAAAATAGCCGTCCACACTCCGGATCTGCTGCGGCTTGACGAGCAGGATCAGGACGGCCTCTGCGCCGGGGGACTGTATCCGAAGATGTTTCAGTCCGCCTGATTGGACTCCAGGCCGTACATCTGGTCCGGTCCCAGAAAATCGGGAAATTTCGTCCGCAGTTCCCGCCGCACCAGATAGCAAAGGTGGCAGGCGTCGGCATATTCCAACTCCGGCTCGAAACTATAACAGCGGGCCAGTTCGGCCGGCCCGCCTTTGAGCAGAGGCCCGGCGATGGGGTGAGCCTCCGGGTCGTATCCGGAGCAGATGCGGCGGAGGGAATCCCGGAAGATGTTTCCGACGGTCAGCCCCTGGCAGAGGTGCAGATTGCCGAAGGGATCGACGTGCAGCCTGCCCGGTTCCCGCAGGTCTTCATAAGGGCACCTGTCCAGCGAGGCCCAGGGTTTTCCGTCCGCCAGGCCGGCCAGTTTTTCCACCGCCCGGCCCCGGAACATCAAGTCCGCTTCGTCCTCGCCGCCGGCAGCCTGGCCGTTGGCCCTGGCCACACTGATCGTGCCGGCGGGTATATTCAGCCTTTCCGCTGCGGCCAAGGCGATTCTGACCGGGCGGCTCAGTTTTTCGCCCCAATGGTGGTAATCGCTGCTGATGGTCAAGTCGCCGACCAGTCCGGCCAGAGGTTTGAGCCAGACCTCGGCGTCTTCGGCTTCCGAAGACCAGTAACCGTTGGTCACCACGCCGGTCTTGAATCCCATGGCTGTGGCTGTTTCAATGGCCCGGACCATGACCGCGTAATAAAGGAAAGGTTCCCCTCCTTCGAAATAAATCCACTCGACTCCCCCCAGATCGGCGGCCTGCTCCAGGATGTATTCTATAGTCCGCAGGCTCATGGTCCCGCTCTGCCCGGGTCCGCCCCAGACGAAACAGTGATCGCAGGAAAAATTGCATTGATAGGTCAGAAGCAGATGCAGGCCGTCAATCTTCACGTTTTCCTCCGTCTTCCGGGAGTCAGTCCTCTTCAATACCCAAGGCCCGGCGGACCGCTGTGTCCATATCGGCCAGCATCTGAAGGCGCATCTTGGGCGCAAGGGAGCGGTAAGTTATGACTTGGTCCTCGTGCCGCCGGTGTCTCCCTGCCGCGCCCCTGAGCTTTTCCAGCAGGGATTCCATCTCGCAGGGCTTGAGCAGGTAGTCGAAAGCCCCCTGGCGTATGCCTTCCACGGCTGTTTCCACCGTGCCGTGCCCGGTCAGCATGACCACTTCCAGCAACGGACGGAGACGCTTCATCTCCACCAGGAGCTCCAGCCCATCCATGCCCGGCATCTTCAGGTCGACCACGGCCACTTCAATATCAGCCTGTTCCCGTAGCCTCTTGAGGGCTTCATCTCCATTAAGGGCCTTGACCACTTCAAAACCGCGTTTGTTCAAACGTTCGGTCATGACGTCCACGAAAGGGGCCTCGTCATCGACCAGGATGATCTTTGCTTCAGACAACAGTAATGCCTCACAATATGAAATTGAGCGGATTCAGGCCGTTTCGGCCGGCCGCAGCTCTTGAATCTATTCTATACGGTTTCGACGCGGTGGCGCACCCATTTTCCTCTGGGAGGTTGCCGATTGTGGCGGGCGAAGGGCCATGAGGCCCGGCCTGGATGATTGAAGAATCAAGTGGTAGCGCTGATTTCGCCTTTATGGACAGCCGAACCGAATTTTTCTGTCCGGTGACAACGTTATTGACTTTTCCACCTTTGAGACGCTTATATTTAAAACAATCCGTAACAATGAGTTTCAGATACTCCTGCCGGGCGCTTTGACCCACAGGAAAAATCAGTTATAGAAGATGTGTTGGGGGCAACTGATGAAGGATGGTTTCTCCGGGATAAGCAGGGCCATTTTCGGGGCGGTGGAGAAGGAGCCTTTCGCCCGGCGTCTGGGTATCGAACTGGTGGAGTTGGAAGAAGGCTATTCCGCCGTTGAGATGGATTACGATCAGGCGGGCATGGACAACATTTACGGGCGGGCTCATGGCGGGGCGGTTTTCGGCCTGATCGACGAGGCTTTCGAGACGGCCAGCCAGACCCACGGGACCATTGCCGTGGCCCTGAACGTGAACGTGACCTATGTGGCCAGTCCGGAGCCGGGGAGCCGCCTGCGGGCCGAGGCCCGTGAAGTGAGCCGCACGAAAAAGACGGCTCTGTACGACATCAAGGTCCGGGAGAAGGGCGGACGGCTGATAGCGGGCTGTCAGGCCACGGCCTTCCGGACGGGCAAGCCGATACCTTTTTTATAGTTCCTCCGGGCGGTTTGCGGGAGCCTCCGCACGGGGAAGTCCTTGACAAATAACTTGATTGACCGTGGTCGGTTCGATGTATTATTATACTGAAACCAGAGGGACTGGCTGGTTTGGGTCGGGATTCCTGGGACATCAGCGCCGAGGTGGGGGTCTTGGGAAGGTTCTTGATTCAAATATGACTTGTTTCTGATGTCGAAAGAATCAGAGGCATTTGGACTTCAGTATTCAAATAAGTTGACTTGTGCTGATGTCTGTCTGTGAGTCGACATCGCGGGGCGTCTCGGGATTTTTATTGAAAGAGTTGACGTATCTATGGGAGAATGAATAGCTTAATGCGCCTGCGTTTGGGGGTGGGGACCGGCCTAGTTGTGAAAAGGTTGGTGCTGTCACGTAATATTTGAGGCTTGATTGGAATCTTTTTTTTACAACTGGCCGTTATCCGGGTAAGGTTGATATGCAAAAAAAAATGGTCTCTTGGGCGGCGAATATCCTATGGTTTTCCCCGTTGTTTCTCGCTTTTCTCCTTTCATTCACCTGTGTGGGATTCACCTCCCTGGACTCTGGACTCTACCTCAAAAAAGCCGTTGAGTTCAGCCAGGGACAGTTCGACTGGGGATTCCGGCCAGGATTTATCTTGTTATTGGGGGGGATATTCAAGGCTCTGGGACCCACAATATGGTCGGCCACAGTTCTTATCCGCTTTTTTTTCTTGGCCAATGTCGTTCTTGTTTTTTACATAACAAAGTATCTACTAAACAAACAAGCCGCCTTTGCTGCATCTTTAGCCCTGCTCACATCATTTTACTTATCCTTTCTGTCTCATAGAGTTCTTCTCGACAATATCCATCCGTTCTTTGTTCTTTTAGCGATTTTTCTCTCAATTGTTGCGATTGACAGACATTCTGATAAACTGGCTATAGTTGCCGGCATTGTTTATATTTATGCCTACTTAGTCAAGTCCACTACCCTGCTGTTCATGCCATTTCCAATTCTCTTGGTTTTACTGTGGGACGGTCCCAGCTTGAATTTGTCAAAGTGGAGAGAGGGCGGAATAGTATGCGGTACATCTGCGTTAGGTGTTGTAATATATTATTTTGTTATGCGACTTGCTACCATAGACCAATTTGCGGCAAGAGTATTAAAAGGAAGCTCCAGCCAAGCTGCTGAGCTTCTGGTTTCCGATACCATCGCTGGAACTTTGCATAATGTCTTGCAAGGCTTTATTAGCTTCTGGGAGAAATTTATATTCCAAGATATTTTTTTAGGCTGGATTTTCGTGGCCGCCTGGATATGGATTTTTTTGCGGTCTGTGAAACATAAATACTCAAGGGTCAACGTAGCTATTTTTCTGTTGTTTGTTCCTGGTATGCTTTTTCTCGGTCTCGCCAGATACAGACTCGGCCAATCTGGGGTGTTTTTGTTTGCCACATTTATCCCATTGGGAATATTGCTTCATGACTTGGGCAAAGGCATGGGACTGCTCGCGTCCTTCGGCGAAGGACAGCATATTGGGCTGTCGAAATACTTGACGGGAACAATTATCTTGGTCTTTACTGTAACCTTTGCAATTTACCAGATATGCTATGCAAAGGTCTATAGTGGGCAATGCTTAGGAGACACTCACTTGGTCAGATTGATTAAAGGGGATAGAACCAATTTTGAATTACAGGGTTCACTTGATGAGCCGGGGCAAAAATCGGCTGAAATAATAGCCAAGCACGCCCATCCAGGCGCAACAATTTTTACGGGATTTTCCAATTTATATGCTATAGACTTTTTTTCAGATTTCCAATACAATGTTTCTCGTCTGCCATGTAAAACTATCACGGGAGCTCTATCTTTAAGCTCAAATTTCTGTGAAAAACTTCCAAGTGGGACAATAGATAGTCGTCTTCTTTTTCTTTGGCCTAAAGGGTGGACCAAAAAGCTTCAACACTGGAATTCGGGAGGTGAATTACGATTTCTCTATGTGGAGGAGTCCGACTTAAGAAGGCGTTTTGCCCAAGATTTTCCCGTTTTTGTGGCCCCGGATCATCGTTATGACCATTTTGGAGATTACTTAGAAAATATGTCTGGAGTAAAAAAAATACACACGAAACCAGATGTTTATCGGGTAGATAACTTTCAGCTGCTCGAGGATTACAAACCTAGGGTGGCCTATGAAATAGGCATGCTTCTAAACGAGTTGCGCTCAAGAAATCATGCTAATTACAATGTGTTGAGAAATGAGTTTTTCCCCCGATATTTCGGTTTTACCCCAGAACAGGTCGACGCCTTGGCAGACATGGACGCGAAAGCTGCCGGAGTGGTATTCATAGGGCTACCGGGAAGAAAATACTGAGTTTTGCGAAACATCGGGCCGATTGCGTTTTTTCTTTTATAATAATATAGAGCAAGGCTGAAAACATGTCCATACTGCGAGTATTTGGCATCATTCTGGCGCTGGCAATATTTGCGGTAATCTTCTTCCGTTTGCGCCGCCATTCGGAGAGCCGTCTTGATGTTGTCGTCCTTTTTTTCTTCGGGCTGACCATGCTCCTGGTCAGCCTTTTCCCGAGCATGGTGAACCTGCCCACAGAAATATTTTCCTTGGACAAGCACGAACGAGGCCGACTGCTGGCCTTGCTCATCATATCATCCGTGGCACTCTGGCTTTTATTGATTTATGAGCGGGGCAAAACACGATTCCTGTCTCAAGGATTCGACCGTTTGGTGCGTGCCTTGGCCGTGGATATGTTTTTTGAAAGAAATACAGTCAATTTCGGTGCCGAGTCTATTTTAGTATTAATACCGGCTTATAATGAGGTTGACAATATTTCGGCCGTTATATCAGGACTTCCGGCGATTATCCATGAACGTTCAGTATACTGTATCGTAGTTGATGATGGCAGTTCCGACGGTACTGGCGAAATCGCGGCCCAACAGGGTGCATTGGTGGCCAGAAATATTATAAACAGAGGAGGGGGGGCTGCCCTGCGCGTCGGATTTGAGTTGGCATTGGCTCTTGGTGTGGATATAATTATCACCATGGATGCAGACGGGCAGCATCAGCCAGAGGATATGCCGAGACTTGTTGAACCTCTATTGGACGACACGGCGGAGCTGGTGATTGGTTCCCGACTATTAGGCTCCATGGAACGATACTCGCGTATCAGATATGTCGGCGTTCATGTTTTTTCGTGGTTGCTCTCCGTGATTCTTGGAAAAAAGATTACAGACCCTGCCAGTGGTTTCCGGGCCATGAACAGCAAGGTGTTGCGTTCTTGTTTGTTGGTCCAGGACCAGTATCATACTGCTGAGCTGATCATTGAAGCTGTAAAAAATAATACACGCATTATTGAAATACCAGTGGTAATTAAACGACGGCTTAGTGGCAAGAGTAAAAAAGGGAAAAATATCAGCTACGCACTATGTTTTTTTAGGACAATAATTAAGACGTGGTTGCGTTGAAGTCAATTGGTGGAATAGTGCTATTTGAGGCCTGTCAGTGATTACGAACCTGTGGAGATTTATATGAGATCAACAAAAGCTCGTTGCCCATTATGCAACGGTGTTTCGGTGTTTTTGCACTCTCACCCACATGTGAGCCAGGAATTATACCATTGTAATAACTGTAAGTATTGGTTTGTTTACCCGCATGAATCATATATTCATTCTATTAATGATGTGCATGTTGAAGAGTCCGAATTTTGGAGTTCCGATAAGGCGCATGCTGCCTATAAATCTTGGCGCAATTCTGAGAATGATCGCGTGGCAAATCAAATACTTTCTCAAATTGATACGCCAGCCGAAACTAAATTATTGGAAATCGGTTTTGGTGAAGGACCGCTAACTGCCACTTTCATGAATATCGTTGGAGAGTATTGGGGCATAGAGCCGATCCCGATATCTTTTGAGCAAACAGCTGATAGATTGCAGTTGAATAGAAATCGTATTTTTAATATAAAAGCGGAAGACATGCTTTCATCTTCACCTTTTGAAGCGATGACTGATTACTTTGATGTCATTGTGATGATTAGCGTATTGGAACATTTGCCTAATCCTATGAATATTCTGGAGTCATGCCGCAAATTGCTTGCTCCAGGCGGCACTCTGTTTATTTCAGTTCCAGACTCAACAAAGTTTGCTTGGCTCTATACTTTTAGAAAAACAGCTGGTTTAGAGCCTTGGACTTATTTTCATATATCCTTCTTTAGTGAGGCTTCCCTGGATTATATATTCCGTAATAAGGGTTTTGAAGTATTGGTTAAAAAAAGGAATTCGCTCCTCAGTTCAGACTCTATAGAATATTTTCGGTGGTTATATAATTCTAAGTTATTGGAAATAACTATGAGACTCTTTAAGAAACTGCATTTTGATCGGCTCATCGGTATGGAAACTATTTTTTATAATTTGGTGAAGAGATAGTATGATATAGGTCATCTAAAGAGAAAAGTTTGAGTATGATGATGCAACCGATTTTTGCCATTCTGATGAGATTTTGAAAGTAGAGGGCGGTAGAAAAACAGCAACTGCCTGCAACGGTCATGATGTTGGTCTCATGGCCCCTTGGGCACCGGTAAATAATATCTGATTATTTAGAGATATATTTTCTCAAGGATCCATAGTGTTTTTAGGTGTGTTAAAAATTAAGGAACTAAAATTGAACAAAATGATGGCGGGTAGAAGATGAGCAATAGAGAAAGAGCCCTTTATAACAGAAAGTGGGAGTATTTACTCAATACAGTCCTCCTCCCTTTCAAGCTTGTGGTACCTCAGCCACTGATCTGTCGTTTGCCGTTGTTGACCTCCAACAAGGATATTAGGATTGGATTGGTATTGAATGAGGTTAATGGCCGCTTACTTGATATAGGTTGCGGAGAGAATGAACTTGTTGCCCTCTATCGCCAAAGGTCTGGGGAAGGAATTGGAGTAGATGTATATCCGTGGTCCGGCGTTGATATGATAGTAAAGGACACGGCGGACCTTCCTTTCGAGGATAAAAGTTTTGATACGGTCACTTTAGTGGCTTGTATTAATCACATACCTAACCGCGCACGGGTCTTGAAGGAAGTGCGTAGAATCCTCTCCGACCAAGGAAAACTTGTGCTCACAAACCTGCCTCCAGCTATTTCCTGTGTTTGGCACGCTGTGGCATTTTGGGATAAAGATCAGCATCAGAGGGGAATGGCGGAAGGTGAAGAGTGGGGGCTGTCAACGCAGACGCTTGAAAGCTTATTGACAGATAACGGATTCCAGGTATTGGTGATGGAAAGATTCAGTTGGCGTCTTAACCAGCTTTATGTTTGCGCCAAGGAGTGAGTCTTGGGAACTATTATGGTGTTCACAGCTAATCCTTGGTACCTGAGCTGGAATTGTTGGGAGTCAATTGCGTAAACTCGTCTTTCAGATCATCATCACTGCGGCCCTGCTCTTCTATATCGCACACAAAGTGGATTGGGCGGCCATCGGCGGAACTCTGGCTGGTATCAGTGTATTCTATTTCATCACATCCACCCTGGCGGCCATCGCCGGCACTTATTGCATGGCCGTGAAGTACCATGTTCTGATCAAGAATTCGACCCTGGAACTGTCTCTGACACGACTCATGGTCATCAACATCATCAGCCGATTCTACGCCTTGTTTCTACCTTCCGCCCTGGGACCAGAGGCTGTTCGCTGGCTCAAGGTAACTAGAAATAAAACCGGCAAAAGTTTCTTTCTCGCCTCCACCATAGTGGAACGGTTGTTCTTCCTGCTGGTCCTCTTGGCCTGCGGCGCTATCCCTCTGTTGTTCAGCGCCACCCCCTCTCTTCAGCTTCTCAGCCGGCGGTTGCAGCCACTCTTGGCTATGTGCTTCTTTGGACTAACCATTGCTCTGCTTTTTTTCCTGATCCCTTCGGTCAACGAGCCAGCCCGGCGATTTTTGTTGCGGACCCTGCGCTTGTCCCAAGACTCAAGACTGCATCACTTTATAGGCAACTTCTCTCTCAAAAACTCATCATCACACGTCATGGTTACGCTCCTGCTGCAGACCCTGATCTGGCAGTTTCTGTTCCTGATACGCATGTACCTGCTCTTTCTGGCTTTGGATCTGCCATTTGATTTCTGGGATTCTACCTGGATTAATTCACTCGTGCTGCTTTTGCAGATTCTGCCGGTGACTTACGCAGGTCTCGGCCTAAGGGAAGGGGCCTATGCATATCTCTTTAAACTGCAAGGCGTGCCGCCGGAATTGGGAGTCTCCATAGGCTTACTTTTTTTTACCCAGTTCCTCATCTTTGCCGCCCTGGGCTGGCTTTTTGAAACCATGGATGTGCTTAAAAGTAAACGAAAATAAGTTGACATAGGAATCCCAAGTCCAATTCATACAAAATCCCCAAACGGCAGTTTTTACAGAGAACTCTCTTTATTGTTCGTGACAATGGTCTGCGGGAGCCTCCGTGCGGGGAAGTCGTACGGGGAAGTCCTTGACGGTCGGGCTTGCGGCGAGTAGTATTTGACTGAGCCGGGCAATGGGCCGGGCGTTTTCTTTTTTGCCTATATAAAGAATAAGAGGTTGACAAGATGGTTGGCAGACTGCGTGATCCTTTCAGCGGCCTGAGTCATTTGTTCGGGGCGCTGCTGGCGTCTTCGGGTCTGGCTCTGCTGGTGACGTTTGCGGCGTTGCGGGCTTCGGCCTGGCATGTGGTGTCTTTTTCCGTTTACGGCGCATCCATGGTGGCCTTGTTCACCTCCAGCGCACTGTATCACCTGCTGCCTCTTTCCGAAAAAGGAACACGGATATTCCGGCGCATAGACCACATCATGATCTTCATGCTCATCGCCGGGACCTACACCCCCATCTGCCTGGTGCCTTTGCGGGGGGCCTGGGGCTGGAGCCTTTTCGGCGTGGTCTGGAGCCTGGCGGTTCTCGGGACACTGGGCAAGCTGCTCTGGATGGACATGCCCCGCTGGCTGTCCACGGGTATTTACCTGATGATGGGCTGGCTGTGCGTGGTGGCCGTTTATCCGGTGGTCATGAGCATACCGACGGGCGGGCTGATCTGGCTGGCCCTGGGCGGACTGTTTTACTCCATCGGGGCCGTCATATACGCCATCAAGCGTCCCGACCCGTGGCCCGGGGTTTTCGGCTTTCACGAGGTCTGGCATCTTTTTGTGTTGGCCGGAGCTTTCTGCCATTTCTGGACCATGCTCAGGTACATCATGAATCTTGCCTGAAACGGCTGTCCCGGCCTGAGCCGGGAGAGCTGATTAGCTGAAACTTCATACAGCGGGCCTTCGCGGAGCCTGCCGGGTTGCATAACATGCCGCTTGATTTCGCACTTTGCCAGTCCATCAGGGACAACATCGCCAGGGTCATCGTGGGCAAGGAACAGGCCGTGGAACTCCTGCTGACGGCCGTCCTGGCCGAAGGGCATATCCTGGTGGAGGATGTGCCCGGCCTGGGCAAGACCCTGCTGGCCAAGTCGTTGGCCCGGAGCATCGGCGGGACCTACAAAAGGGTGCAGTTCACCCCTGACCTTTTGCCTGCGGACATCACGGGTTTCAATATCTACGATCAGAGGACCGGCCAATTCAGTTTTCAGCCCGGTCCGGTCATGACCAACGTGCTGCTGGCCGACGAAATCAACCGGACCATTCCCCGCACTCAGTCCAGCCTCCTGGAAAGCATGGAAGAGCGGCAGATCACCGTGGACGGAAAAACTTACCCCTTGCCCGCGCCTTTCCTGGTTTTGGCCACTCAGAATCCTATAGAGCTCGAAGGGACTTTCCCTCTGCCGGAGGCGCAACTGGACCGTTTTCTGCTCAAGATCACCCTGGGCTACCCCAGCAGGGAAGAGGAAATGGCCATCATGGCCCGCTTCCAGGAAGAAAACCCCATGGACGCTCTGGAGGCCGTGACTGAACCTGAACGGGTGGCGGCCATGCAGCAGGAGTGCCGGAAAGTGCATGTCGCTCCGGCCATAAGGAACTATATAACCGAATTGGTGCATGCCACCCGGCAGCACGAGGCTTTCCGTTACGGAGCCAGCCCCCGAGGCTCCATCGGGCTGATGAAGGCCGGGCAGGCCAGGGCGGCCTTACAGGGCCGTGGTCATGTCCTGCCGGATGACGTCAAGGAAGTGGCCCTGGCCGTGCTGGCTCACCGCCTGGTGTTGCGTAATGAGGAGCGCCTGCGCGGCGAATCTCCTGAAAAATACCTCAAGGAGATTATCGAGCGGACGCCCCCTCCCATCCAACCCGAATCCTGAAAAAACGGACATATGCCCGCCGAAGACAACCGCGTTCCGGGATTTTACAGTTTCTTCCTGACCCGGATATTTGTCGTCATCCTGCTGCTGGCGGCCCTGATCAACCGGGAAACCGACCTGGCCCTTCTCTGCCTGGCGGTCCTGGCGGTGGTGGGACTGGCCCGGTTCTGGAGCCGGTTGAGCCGGGCCGGGGTCGATTTTGAAGTCGGATCGGACCGGCGGCGTGTCTTCCCCGGTGAATCGGTCACCCTGACGCTGGCGGCCAGGAACCGGCGTTTTCTGCCGGTCTGGGTCCAGGCCGCCGCGCCCATGCCGCAGACCATGGAGTCCGAAGAAGAACTGCCGAACCTGAACGCGGCTCTGCTCTGGTACGAATCGGCTGTTTTCCGCTGGACCCTGACCGCCGCCCGCCGTGGGGTGTACCGGATCGAACCCCGCCACATAACGGCTGGCGACCTGCTGGGCATGTTTCCCAGGGCCAAGCCGCCCGCAGCCGGAGTGGAGCTTATCGTCTATCCCCGGCTGATTCCCGTCCAGGCACTGGAACTGCCGCAACTGGAACTCTTCGGCGCACCGGGGGCGAGGAGTCCGGTGCTCGATCCCGTGTACATCATGGGCACCCGAGATTATCAGCCCGGCAGGCCCTCAAGGTTCATCCACTGGCGGGCCAGCGCCCGGCATCAGCGGTGGCAGGAAAAAGTCTTCGAACCTTCGGCTCAGACCAAGGTCCTGTTGACCCTGGACGCGGCCGGATTCGCCGAAGCGCGGGAGGCGGCCAGAACGCTCGAAGAACCCGGTCAAGCCCTGGCCGGCGCGGAACGGGCGGTTGCGGGTTTTGAAAAGGCCTTGGAGGTGATGGCTTCTCTGGCCGTGGACTTTGATCGTCGCGGCATCCAGACGGCCGTCATGTCCAACTGCGTCCTCAGGGGAGAAGGGACGGAGCAGGCGGTTGTGACCGGGGTCTCCGGGCAGCCAGATCAGTTGCTGGAATACCTGGCCAGACTGAAAATGGAGGCCTCCGGGCCTCTGGTCTCCGGCCTGGCCGCTCATGCCGACCTGGTCCGGGGCAGGAGCGTCATCCACTGTTCACACGAATTCGGCGGAGCTGCCCGGACGGCTGGAGCCTTTTTCGAGAGCAGGCGCCAGCCCGTGGTTTTTCTGGTGGCGCGGACGGGTGAAGGCGCGGCCGAAGGGACAAGGCTGCATCGTCTATCTGAGATTGCCGGGGAGGCGGCGCTGTGAAAGCCGCGGAGCCAGGCAACCGGCTTCTCTCCGGAACCTTTATGGGCCTGGAACTGACCTGGCGTTTCGCCTGGAGCAATTATCTGGCCCTGCTCATTCTGCAAGCCGCATACCCCTGGACCGGCGTTTTCGGGGCCTTTGCCGGGGCGGGGCTGGTTACGGCGGTTTCGCGAGGTCGGGGCTGGCGGCTGATCTGGGTGGTTCTGCTGCATTCAGCTGGTTTCGGACTGGCCGCCCTGCATCTTGTTCATCATTTCCACTTTGGCGGGACGCCTTTTTTGGACAGCGGCTGGCTGACCGGTTTTCTGGGCGGGGAACTGTCCACGAAAGACCGTTGGACTGCGGCGGGGGAGATTGCCCTGGTCTGGTGGCTCTGGAGAGGCGGAGTAAAATGGACCAAGGGCGGGACCGGATATCAGACGGTCAGTAACCGTTTCGATCTGGGGTTGACCGCATTTTTCGTTCTTTTCATCGTCAAGGCCCTGCTGCACGGACGTTTCGACAAGGTCGTTCATGACCCGGCGGCCCTGCCTCTGGTGGTTTCCTTTTTCTGCTTCGGCCTGATGAGCCTGGCCCTGGCCCGTACCCAAGGGCGGGTGGAAAAGAAATTCCGGCCCGGATTCCACGGGGTGGGCACGGTGTTGAGCTTGGCCCTGGCTGCTCTGATCCTGGCCGGGGGAGCTGTGGCATTTTTCCTGCCTCAACTCACCGCCGCCGCCGAGGCTGGTTATGGAGTGGCCAAGGCGGCGGGGTCGGCCATGGAGCCATGGCTGGTGGCGTTCCTGCGGCTGCTTTTCGGGTCGCGAGATTTCCGGCAGGACCAGGCTGGTGGAGGAGCGGTGAACAGGACCATGGAGACTGGAGAGCCCGGCCAGTGGCCTTATTGGCTCGAAATCGCCGCAAGAGTAGCGGGGTGGGTGCTGCTGTCTCTGCTGGCGTTGGCTTTTCTGTGTCTGCTCTTTTATCTGGGATACAGCCTTTATCTGAAGCTGATGAGCCGGACAGCGCGGGAGGACCGGCCGACCGGGCTGCTGGCCGAAATGTATGCTTGGCTGGACCGTCAGTTCTTCCGTCTGGCTGCTTTTTTTCGCGGGCTGTTCGAAAACCGGCCCGAGGCTTTGGCCGGTTATCTGCGGCTGCTGGGTTGGGGGCGGCGCAGCGGGGTGCCCCGCCGGATGAGCGAGACGCCACGTGAGTACGGGCGCAGGCTGGGCCGTTATTTCCCGATGCTCAGGAACGATATCGCGGCCATCGTGGAGTATCTGGAGTCGTTTATCTACGCCGAACGTCCAAGCCGGGAAGATGAACTGGCGGCGGTCAGGAAAAGCCTGCGGCGGCTGCGGCGTCCGGGATTCTGGCCGCGCCGGGTCAAGGTCTGGTTTATCGCGGACCGTAAGCCTTAGGACCCTGCTTCACTCGATGGGGACCTGGCGGGCTTCCGAACGGTCTTCCCGCCGGGCCTTCTCTTCTTCGTCCAGGCAGGCCAGCCCGGCCTCCACGGCGGTTTTGACGGCCAGGAGTATTTCCCTTCGTGCATTTTTCAGATGTTGAGCGGTTTCCGAGCTTCTGGCCCAGCCTTTGAGTTGGCAGAAAGGGCATTGGACTTCGGGTTCAACTTTTTCCGTCATTTGAGTCGCCTCCGAAATAAAGACGCAAGTGCCTGTCCCGGAACTCGGCTTTTTGCAGCTTCTGCTGAGCCAGGACGCGGGGCAGGAGCAGGTTGCGTTTGAAATTCTTATACTTGACGGTGAGTTCATCACCGTGCACCCATGTTTGCAGTTCTTCCCTGTCGGCGAAAGGCACGGGTATGTCCAGGAGATAGAGCCCGTTTTCCCGGCAGACGGAGACCGGACGGCTGGTCTGGAAGACATCGGCCGGGCTTCTGTCGCCGTAGACTTCCCCGGCCAGCCTGGAGAGCAGTTCCAGGCCGACTATTTCCCTGTCCCAGAGTCTGGCCGTCAGGATGGGCAGAGGTTGGAAGGCTGTGCGGATAAAGGCGAGGTGTTCGGCCTGAAGCTCTCGCCATTTGCCGTAATAAGGATCGGTTATCTGTTCGGGCAGGACGCGGTTGACCACGACGGCGTCCAGGTTGAAGTCAAAAAGGCTGAGAAAGGTAAAGGCCCGTTGGGCTTCCTTGATGACCATTTTCTCGGGGTTGAGCACCAGTCGGATGGAAGTGCGTTTCCGGTCCGTGAGCATGTCCTTGACATCCATAATATGGCCGTGCAGGGACTTGATGTTTTCAAAGACATCGTCAGTGGGCAAGGGGGTGTCGAGGAGTCGTTCGGCCATGGGGCGAACGGCCCCGACCACGGTCCGTTGGATGCGGAAAACCTTTTCCATGTACCAGCGGGTGATTTCCGGCAGGGTGAGCAGCCTGGCCGTGTCGGCGGTGGGGGCGCAATCGATGACCAGCAGGTCGAATCTCTCGTCCGCCGCGTGTTCGCGGACGGCCAGCAGGGAGAAGATTTCCTCCATGCCCGGCAGAACGGCCATCTCCTCGGCAATGACCGAATCCAGGCCGTGTTTGGTCATGAAGCGGCGCAGAAAGGCCTGGATAGGCCCCCAGTGTTCGGACATCTGCCGGTTGACATCCATTTCCTGAGCCCAGAGGTTGGGCCGGACCTGGACCGGGTCGTGGCCTACCGGCAGGTCGAAGGAGTCGGACAGGGAATGAGCCGCGTCGGTGCTCATGATGAGGGCGCCCAGACCCATTTCGGCGGCGCGGACGGCGGTGGCCGCAGCGACCGAGGTTTTGCCGACTCCGCCTTTTCCTGTGAAGAGGATAATTCGTGCGGGACGGCCTGTCTTGCGGGTATCGTTCCGATTATCATCCATAACCCTGATTATAGCCCCCCGGCCGGTCAGGAGCAATCGAAAGACGCCGGAAAGGCTCCCAAACTCGTCGGCCCTTCTTGCCAAAGCGGCCAGGGGTGAATTATACTGGCCTTCCAACCCTTCAGAGGTAACGTGAGCAGACAGCCCGGCTATATCAGACTGCATGAGGACGGCGTTCTTAATGACCGTGTGGAGAAGGCTTTTGCCCTGATAAAGGAATGCCGGCTCTGTCCCAGGGAATGCGGGGTTGACCGGACGGCCGGGGAACTGGGTGTCTGCCGGACCGGCGCACGGGCTCTGGTGTCCAGCTATGACGCCCATTTCGGGGAAGAATCGCCCCTTGTGGGGACCCATGGTTCCGGAACGGTCTTTTTCACTCATTGCAACCTGCTCTGCCGGTTCTGCCAGAATTACGATATCAGCCACGGCGGTCAGGGGCGGGAAGCCGGGCCGGATGTTCTGGCTCGCCTGATGCTGGAGCTTTCCCAATCCGGCTGTCACAACATTAATTTCGTGACCCCGACCCATGTGGTCCCCCAGATTCTGGAAGCCTTGCCTATGGCCGTCGCGGCCGGTCTGGACAAACCCCTGGTCTACAACAGCGGCGGCTATGATTCCGTGGAGACGCTGAGGCTCCTGGAGGATGTGGTGGATATCTATATGCCGGACTTCAAGTTCTGGGAGAATGAATCGGCACGGCGCTACTGCGGGGTGGACGATTACCGCGAGCGGGCCATGGCCGCCCTGACTGAGATGCACCGGCAGGTGGGCGACCTGGAGTTGGACGGGAACGGGCTGGCGGTGCGGGGGCTTCTGGTGCGGCATCTGGTCATGCCCGGCGCTCTGGATGAGACGCGGAATATCTGCCGTTTCCTGGCCCGGGAGATATCTCACAGGACATACGTCAATGTTATGGGGCAGTACCGGCCCTGCGGCCGGGCGTATGAGTTTCCGGAAATCGGCAGGTCTCTCGATCCTTCGGAATTGCGGGAAGCCAAGGCGGCAGCGCTGTCAGAGGGGCTGACCAGGCTGGATGAGCGGCGTCCTGTGTTCGTGCTGGGCTTTTAGAGGGGGTTACAGTGTCGCGTCTGTTCGCCATTGGTGATGTTCACGGTTGTCTGCGGAAGCTGGAAGCCCTGCTGGCCATGATCGACTGGCGCCCCGAGGAAGACACCCTCTTGTTCATCGGGGATTATGTGGACCGGGGCGACGAGAGCGCCGGCGTCATCGACCAGGTTATCAACCTGCGGCTTTTTTCAGACCGGATCGTCTGTCTGATGGGTAATCACGAGAAACTCTTCCTGGATTATCTGGAAGGCCGGAATGTACGCCTGTTTCTGATGAACGGGGGCGGGAGCACGCTGGACAGCTACGGCGGCCAGGGGGCGGCCATACCGAAGAGCCACCGTGAATTCCTGGCTTCGCTGCTTCCCTATTACGAGACGGAAAGCCATATTTTTGTCCATGCCGGCCTGCGGGACGGTGTGGCTCTGGCCGAACAGGACCCCAAGGACCTGTTCTGGATAAGAGACGAGTTTATCACCTCCGAATACGACCACGGGAAGCCGGTGGTCTTCGGGCATACTCCTCTGCCTCGCCCGTTGGTGCGGCCGAACAAGATCGGAATAGACACCGGGGCGGTGTTCGGAGGGACTCTGACCTGCCTGGAGCTGCCTGCCATGAAATTCCATTCGGTTTAAGCAGGGGAGGCGGAAATGAAGAGCTTTTTTTATCCGCGAAGGGTCGCCGTAGCCGGGGTTTCGGACAATCCGCGAAACCTGGGCCGTTCCATCGTCTCCAATATGCTCAAATACGGCTTTACGGGCGAAGTCTACCCGGTGGGACCGGAAGGAGGGACCATCCTGGGGCGGCCCGTTTACCTCAGCCTGGCCGATGTGCCGGCCGAACTTGACCTGGCGGTCCTTCTGACGCCGGCCAGGACCGTGCCAGGCCTGGTGGAGGAATGCGGGCGTCTGGGCATCCGCCGGGTGGTGGTGGAATCCGGCGGATTTTCCGAATACGACGAAGAGCGCCGCGACCTGGAAACGGAACTGCTGGCGGCCGCCGAGCGGCACGGCGTGCGCTTCATCGGTCCCAACTGCATCGGAATCATCAACCTGGAGAACGGACTGGCCACTCCTTTCATGGCTATGGGCGGAAACATCGGGGCCGGGCAGGTGGCCATTCTGACCCAGAGCGGGGGTGTGGGGCTGAGTTACATCAACTACCTCATATCCGAGCGTATCGGCTTCAGTAAGTTCGTCTCCATGGGCAACAAGTTGAACGTGGACGAAAACGACCTGCTGGAGTATCTGCTGGAAGACGGGAATACGGACATTATCTGCATATACCTGGAGAGTCTGGCCGACGGACGGAGGCTGATGGAACTGGGCCGCCGTTCGCGCAAGCCGGTGATAATCCATAAGGCCAATGTGGGCCGGGCGGCGGCCGGAATAGCCAGTTCCCATACAGCCGCCCTGAGCGCGGACGATGCCGTGGTGGACGCGGCCTTCAAGCAGGCGGGCTTCATCCGGGTCAACCGAGGCAATGTCCTGGTCAATTACATAAAGATTCTGACTCTGCCGCCTCTGCGTGGGCCGAACCTGGCCGTGGTCTCCCGTTCCGGCGGACACGCGGTCATAGCCGCCGACGCCTGCGAGCATTACAGTTTCAACCTGCCTGATTTTTCCCGGTCCTTTCTAGAGGATTTCGAACAGCATTTCCGGGCCAGCGTCATCAAACTAAGAAATCCTCTGGATCTGGGGGATCTTTTCGACCTGGATGTCTACCTCAAGATCGTGGAGGAGATGCTGAAGCGGGACGGGATAGACGGGATTCTCCTGGTCCATGGCTATACGGAGCCGGAGCGGGAGGCTGCGCGGCGTTTTATCCTTGAAGTGGAGAGGTTGACACGGGAGTACGGCAAGCCGACGGCTTTGTGCCTGTTCGTCGAAGAGAGCGAGATGGCTTACCTGAAGCAGCATATGCCTTTTCCGGTCTTCGACAGTCCCGAAGACGGCGCCCAGGCTCTGCACCTAAGCTATCAGCTTCAGCATTACCGGGAGACTCACCGGGAGTTCAAACCGGAAACCGTGGCGGCCGACCGCGAGACGGTCCGGCGTATTCTGGCGGCGGCCCTGTCCGGAAAGAGGAATCCGACCCAGGCCGAAGGGTTTGAAGTTCTGGCGGCCTACGGTTTCGAATCCCCGCCCTGCCGACGCGCCGGGTCGGCTGAAGAGGCGGCGCTGGCGGCAGAGTCGCTGGGCTTCCCCTGTGTTCTCAAGGCCGATACCGGTTCAATCAGTCACAAATCCGATGTGGCCGGAGTCAGGCTGGGCGTGGGCAGCAGGGACGAGGCGGCGGCTGTTTTCACGGAGATGGCAGGGCGTTTGACCCTACTGCTGGCCGAAGGAGAAAAATTCGCCGTCCTGGTGCAGGCTCAGGTCGAGCCGGGGGTGGAGGTCATTCTGGGGGCGAAGCAGGACCCCACTTTCGGTCCCATGGTTCTGTTCGGACTGGGCGGAATATTTGTGGAAGCCGTTGGGGACGCGGCCATACGCCTGGCGCCTCTGGACCGCCGGGAGGCGCGGTCCATGATCGAGGGCGTGAGAGGCTTCCCTGTGCTGAAGGGATTGCGAGGCGGCAGGCCTGCCGACCTGGAACTGCTGACAGACCGTCTGCTGGCCCTGGGGCAACTGGCCCTCGATTTCCCTGAAATAAGAGAAATCGACATCAATCCGGCGGCGGCTGGCGCTCCGGGGTGTCCGGCTCTGGACGTGCGGATGGTCCTGGCGGTCTGAAAGCCTACTTTTCGCCGAAATACTTGAAGAAGTATCCGCACTGGTCGCAGGAGTCCATGCAGAAAACCTTCTTGTGCCCGACCGAGGCCTTCAGGACATGGCAGCGCTGGGCCCGGCTCTGATAGACCAGACAGTCTTCGCAACGGTGGCGGTGAGCCAGGTTGACAAAACCCTTATGGTGGTATTCCCAGCAGTAGACGAAGCGTTTCTGACGGGTCAGTTCGTATTCACGGATGATTTCGGGGTTGTAGTTGTTGTCCTCCATGAAACGGACCAGTTCCTTGCGGCTGATGCGCCGGTGGCCGCCTGGAGTGGTGGTGGCTTCAAGGCGGCCTTTGATGATCCAGTTTCTGACCGTGACCCGAGTGACATTCAGCATCAGGGCGATGTCGTGCGTAGTGAAGTATTCTTTCATGGTTTCTCAATCACCTGTTATTTGAAAGCATAATCTTTTACCTATTCATACATAATTAAGTCACAAAAGTAAACACAAAGAGTATGCTTTCCGGGTCTTTATCAGCCTGTTTTCTTGTTCAGCCGTACCAGTGGATGAGTTCGTCAACCGATTCTCTGGGTGTGCGCAGCCGGTTGACCGGGGCTTCCGGATCCGGATAGCCCAAGGCGATTCCCAGCATGAGGTCGCGGTCTTCGAGGTTCAGAAAATCCAGAACCGTGTCCTCATAGGAGTTGATGAGGCCGACCGGGCAGGTACCAAGGCCCTTGGCCTCGGCGGCCAGGAGAAGCCAGCCGATCATCAGGCCCACACTGGTGAAGGCGGTTTCCGGAAAGAATTTTTCCTTGGTCACGATGATGGCCGCGGGAGCGCCGTAGAAATCCAGGCTGCCCTGGTTGATGAAGGATGAGACCTCGGCGGCCTCGGTCTGCATCAATTCGGCCAGCCCGGTGAAGGAGGAAAGCTGACGGGCTCTGATGCGGTCCGGCAAGGGTTGGGATGAGCCGGTTCCGCAGCCGATTTTGCGTTCCTTGTAAGCACGGGCCAAAGCCCGGCTGAGGCGGGGTCTTTCGTCTCCGGCGACCACGGTGAATTCCCAGGGCTGGAGATTGATGGCCGAAGGGGCTTGGGCGGCGGAAGACAGTATTTCGCGGATTATTTCTCGGGAAACGGGGCGGTCGAGAAAGGCGCGTTTGCTGGCGCGGGTTTTCATGGCGGAGAAAAGGTCCATGGGTGCCTCCTTCTTTCTGGGTTTATTATTGACCATGTGCCAGTATTGATTAGAGAATACATAGATCAACAACAATGTCGAGGAGAAAAGGCGATGGTGCGCTGCAAATTGTGGTTCAGGTGCGCGGCCGTGGGCGATGCGGTCGCTCCGGTGCTGGTCTCGCCAGCGGTTATCGGCTGGGTGGCCAAGGAACGGCAGGTCGACCTGGTCATCGAACGGGCATTTAAGGGAGAGGAGCTTCTGCGGCGGATGAAAGGCTGGATTACCGTCGATCCGGACGAGGTCATTGAGGTGATCCGCTCCCGAGGCAGGCTCAAGCTGTTGGATGAGCGGGAACTTGTGGTTGAACTGGAGGGGCGTGAGGCCTTTGACGGGCTTTCGGAGGCCCTGGCCCAGAGATTTCCGGGCCGGGTGGATCTGGAGCCTGTAACTCCACTGGAATGAAAGGCCCGCTTATCCGGTTCAGTATGTTTGAGAGGGAGGGTTGAGACAGCGGAGCGACTTGAGCAGCAGAGCCACCCCAACGGCGAAGAGGCCGCCGCCGGCCACGGTCGGAAGCCAGGCTCCTTTGAAAGCGATGAAGGCCACGGCCACCAGGAAGCTGGTCAGGCCGAACCAAAGCAGGGCCAGTGCGGCCAGTCCCAGGATAAGGCCGGATAAGACCTGAAGCAGGCGGTTGGGTTCTTCTGTCTGATGTTGCAGTCTCATGTTCATATCGGTCTATCCTAAATTATTTTCACTCTAGCCCACTCCGGCTCCCGGTGTCAAAGAAATGTGTCGACTTGCCGCTTGTTTTCATCGGAACAGTCGGTTAAGATATCTTCATTCCTGAAAAAACATCGCAAGAAGGGAGCGGTTATGTCCGCATTGCCGGCTGAATCATGTCCGTCCAGGCGAAGGTGGGTGGTTTTCGGCCTGTTGGCCGCAGCCTATTTGTTGGTGTATTTTCACCGCTTGTCCCCTGCTGTGGTGGCCGTGGACATGATGCGGGACCTCAAAGCCGGGGGGGCGCTGATGGGACTGCTGGGTTCGGCCTATTTTTACCCCTACGCCCTGATGCAACTGCCGGCCGGACTGCTGGCCGATTCCTGGGGGCCGCGCCGGACGATCACCGGATTCTTTCTTCTGGCGGGGGGGGCTTCCATCTTCTTCGGGCTGTCTTCGGGAGTGAGTTGGGCCATTCTGGCCCGTGGACTGGTCGGCCTGGGCGTGGCCATGCTCTTCGTTCCGACCATGAAGGTGCTGACCCGCTGGTTTCGGACGTCCGAGTTCGCCTTTATGACCGGACTTCTGATGGCCGTTGGGGGCTTGGGGGTTTTGAGCGCAGCCACACCTCTGGCCTATATGAGCGACCTGCTGGGGTGGCGAGGCAGTTTCGTGGCTATCGGCGGGTTGACTCTGTTGCTGGCGTCGGCCATCTGGTTCTTCGTCCGTGACGATCCGTCCGAACTGGGACTGCCTCCGGTGGAGCCCGAGGCCAAACCCGGATCGGTCGCCGCCGAACGTATCGGCGTCTGGGCCGGGGCGGTCATGGTTCTGAAAAAAAGGCGTTTCTGGCCGCTGGCCATATGGTTTTTCTTTACTTGCGGCTGTTTTTTTTCTTTCGGCGGACTCTGGGGCGGTCCCTACCTGATGCAGGTTTACGGACTGAGCAAATCCCAGGCCGGGCATGTGCTGAGCATGCTGGCCGTGTCCATGATTCTGGGCAGCCCTTTCCTGAGCTACCTTTCGGACCGGGTCCTCTATTCGCGCAAGAAGATCATCGTGGGTTGCGCTGTCTGCATGGTGGGGCTGACGGCTGTGCTGGCTTTTGCCCCGGCGGCCATGCCCGCCTGGGGGCTTTATCTATTCTGCCTCTTGCTGTCCATGACCTCTTCGTCCGTGGTGGTTATCGGCTTTACCATGAGCAAGGAGATGTTTCCGGTCTCCATAACCGGCACATCGGTGGGGCTGGTCAATTTCTTCCCCTTTTTCGGCGGTGCGGTGATGCAGCCTGCCCTGGGCTGGCTGCTGGACCTTTCCGGTCCGGCCGGAGGGCCTTACTCCCCCGATGCCTACGGACGGGCCTTTCTTCTTCTCTTTGCGGCGTCTCTGGTCGCCCTGATCGGATGCCTGTTTACCGAGGAAACCCTGCGCCGGGAGTAGACGCCTGCTGTTTCGGCAATGCCGCCCCCAACCTGTCACACAATTGTTACTTACCGGTAGGTAGAATATCCTTGACGCCACTTCGCCCCGGTGGTAATTCTCAGCGCATTACTTGCGATAGAGAGTTATTTCATGGCCAAAGAAACAAAACACGCCGTCGACGACTACAACGCCAGGCAAAGGATACTGTCTGCCGGAGTCGACCTTTTTGCCGAAAAGGGCTATGGGTCCACGGCGGTCAGGGAGATAGTCGCCAGGGCCGGTGTGACCAAGCCGGTTCTTTATTACTATTTCGGCAGCAAGGAAGGTTTGTTCCGGAGCATTCTGGAATATGCCAGGTCGCTGACCAAAGACGTGGCGGACCGGGCCTGGGAAACGGCGGGGACCGCTCTGGAGCGTTACACGATCCTGTTCGACTCCGTTTTTGAAGTGGCCGCGGCGCACCGGAGCATGGTTCGCCTGATGTATTCTCTGGCCTTCGGCCGGAATCAGGATTTTCCTGAAACCGATCTGGCCAGTTTCGATCATCCTTTTTTTCAGATTGTCAGGGAAATTTATATAGAGGGACGCGACAGGGGAGAACTGGCCGACCGTGATCCGGAAGTGGTGGCTTTCAGCCTATACGCACTGTTGGATTTCTGTGTCTGCGCCACATTGACCGACACGCAGAACAGCCGGCCCGAACTGCCCCGCCAGATATTGAAGCAGGCTTTTGACGGCCTGGGGAAATAGGTATGAATATGAGAAGATTGGCTGGAATATCAGGAGGAATCATACTGGCCGGGATGATGATCTGGCCCCTGACCGGCTGCGGCGGCTCTCCGAGTTCGGCGGAAGAAGCTGTTCAGACACGGGAAGTCCGGCAGGTGAAGGTAACCACGGAGACGGTTGTGCCTTCTCCGATCAATGACGTCCTGCTTCTGCCCGCCGAGACCAAACCTTTGCTGGACGTGAGGCTGGCCGCCGACCAGGGCGGAAGGGTGGAGTGGCTCGGTTTCCGGGAAGGAGAACGGGTCAAGAAGGGCGACCTCATAGCCAAGATAGACGTCTCGGCCCTGAAGGCTGTTCTGGACAACGCCCAAGCGGCCTATAATCTGGCCGAAGAAGTATACCAGCGGCGGAAGACCCTATTTGACAGGAGCATCATCAGCCGGGAGGAGCGCGACCAGAGCCAGACTGAGCGCACCGTGGCCATGGGCAATCTGCGTCAGGCCCGGGTGGCTTACGAACAGGGTTTTGTTCATGCTCCGGTCGACGGCGTGGTCAATCATCTGTTTGTCGATGAGGGCGAGTTTGTCGGCAGAGGCGAGCCTGTGGCCGACCTGGTCAACGTGGACAAGATCGAGATAGAGGTCAATGTTCCCGAGATGGATGTCCGCTACCTGAAAAAGGGCCAGAAGGCCATGGTCAGGGTCGATGCCTTTCCCGGACGGGACATGCTGGGCGAGACGGATTTTGTGGCCTACAAGGCCGATCCGGTGACCAAGACTTTCCGGGTGAAGGTCCTTGTGGACAACCTCATGGGTGATATTCGGCCGGGGATGATCGCCCGGGTGGCCTTCATGCGGAGGGTTATCCCCGAAGCCCTGACAGCGCCTCTCTTCGCTTTGGTGGACAAGGGCGGAGAAAGGCTGGTTTATGTGGTCAAGGACGGGGTGGTCGAGGCCCGGACGGTTTCCATCGGCGTCATAGACGGAGACCGTATTCAGATCACGCAAGGGTTGGAGGCCGGTGACAAGTTAATCGTGACCGGCCAGACCGAGGTTGAGGAAGGAACGAAGGTCCAGGTCCAATGATACTGAATCAGGCTGCGCTGAAACGTCAGACAACGGTGCTGGCGCTCTTGATACTTCTGGTCATCGCCGGGCTGTACTCCTATCTGACTCTCCCGAGAGAATCTTTCCCCGATATTACAATTCCTTATGTCTTTGTGAGCACCACCTACGAGGGCGTGTCTTCCGAAGACATGGAGCAGCTCGTCACCATTCCCATTGAAAGGAAACTCAAGGGGCTTGCCGACGTCGAGGAAATCCGTTCGACTTCGGCCGAGGGTATTTCCACCGTGGCGGTGAAATTCCTGCCCAGCGTGGACATTGACGACGCCCTGCAGAAGGTGCGGGACAAGGTAGACCAGGCCAGGGGCGACCTGCCTGCCGATCTGAAGGACGACCCCTTCGTCAAGGAAATTAACTTTCAGGACATCCCCGTCATCCGGGTGGTCTTGTCCGGCCCCTACAGCCTGAGAAGACTGAAGACTTTTGCCGAGACTTTCGAAGACCGGCTGGAGGCTGTTCCGGGAGTGCTGGACACCCTGGTTTCGGGCGGCCTTGAGCGGGAAATTCACGTCGAGTTCGATCTTGACCGGGTTTCGGCCTACAACATGCCGTTTCTCAGCCTGGTTCAATCCGTGACAAACAGCAATGTGAACATGCCCGGCGGGAGCATGGATATCGGCGACGCCAAATATCTGGTGCGGACGCCGGAGGACTTCAAGCATCCGGCGGAGATTTTTTCCATTGTGGCCTTTGTCCGTGACGGCAAACCCATCTATCTGCGCGACGTGGCCGCCATTCAGGACAGCCATAAGGACCCCCTTACCCGGAGCCGGATCAACGGCCAGCAGAGCGTTACCCTGGCCGTGCAGAAACGAACGGGTGAAAACATCGTGCGGGTCTGCGACGAAGTGAAGAGGGTGGTGGAAGATATCCGCCCGACCATGCCGCCGAATCTGACCATTAACCTTACTTCCGACCAGTCGGCCGATGTGCGCCTGATGATTTCGGACCTGGAGAACAACATCCTGACCGGCCTGATTCTGGTCCTGCTGGTCATACTGGTCTTCATAGGCGGACGTTCGGCCATCTTTATTTCCCTGGCCATACCCTATTCCATGTTCATGACCTTTATCCTCCTGACGGCCATGGATGTGAGCCTGAACATGGTGGTCCTCTTCTCCCTGATTCTGGCCCTGGGCATGCTGGTGGACAACGGTATTGTCATAGTGGAGAACATTTACCGGCACATGCAGCAGGGCCGTTCGCGTTTCGAGGCAGCGAGCCTCGGAACCAACCAGGTGGCCTGGCCGGTCATCACCTCCACTCTGACGACCATCGGAGCCTTCGTGCCGATGATGTTCTGGCCGGGTATCATGGGCGAGTTCATGGGTTTTCTGCCCTTGACCCTGATCCTGGCCTTGTCTTCATCGTTGTTTGTTGCCTTGGTCATAAACCCCGTTCTTTCGGCCCGTTATCAGACGGCCAAGGCGGCCAGGGGCCATGTGGGCGACGACGAGGATGAAGATGAGGACGAGAGCATACGCGGCCCGCTGATAAAACGGTTTTACAAAAGGGTGCTCTCCTGGTCCCTGGACCATCGTCTGCTGGTGGTGGCTGCCGCTCTGGCCATGCTGGTCGCTTCCATCGGTTCCTTCGCCGCCTTCGGCCGGGGCACGGAATTTTTTCCCGAATCCGACCCCAGGCGGGCATACGTGTATATCAAGGCCCCCGAGGGTACGAATCTGGACGCTTCGGACAAGCTGGTGGCCCAGATTGAAGATGTGGTCTCCAAATATCCCGACATCAAATATGTGATCGCCAACATCGGTTCAGAGGGCGGGGATCCGTTTTCCCAGGGAGGGACCGGGACGCACATCAGCAGGGTATCCCTGGATTTCCTTGACTTCAAGGACCGCAGCCGTCCTTCTCCCGAGGTGGTCAACGAGATAAGATCCAAGCTGCTGGCCCGCATCAAGGGCGCCGATATCCAGGTGGAGGCCGAAGAGGAAGGCCCGCCTACGGGCGCGGCCATCAATCTGGAGATATCGGGCAAGGATATCAGGCTGTTGGGGCAGTTGGCCGAGCGGGTGCGCAAGGATATAAAGGATATCCCCGGCCTGGTGGACCTGAAGGACGATTTTGTTCTGGGCAAGCCCGAGATCAGGGTATCGGTCGACAAGGAGAAGGCTGCCTTGCTTGGCCTGGACACATATACTGTGGCCTACTTTGTGAAAGCCGCCGTCGCCGGTGTCAAGGTCGGAGTGTTCCGCGAGGGCAAGGACGAATACGACATTCTGGCCCGTCTGCCGGAGAAGGACCGGCACTCCATCGAGAGTCTGAAGCGTATAACGGTTTCCGGCCCCCAGGGCGAGCCCATACCCATCACCAGTGTGGCCAGCTTTGAAGTGACCAGCGGCTTGGGGGCCATCACCCGGAAGGATCAGAAGCGGGTGGTGACCATATCCGGCGGCAACTCAGGCCGTCTGGCCAACGATATAATCGCGGACATCCAGGCCAAACTGAACCGCATTGACTGGCCCAGGGGATACGAATACCGTTTTACCGGCGAACAGGAGGAGCAGGCCAAGGCCCAGGCTTTTCTGAGCAAGGCCTTTGTGGCCACGCTCTTCATTATTCTCCTGGTCCTGATGACCCAGTTCGATTCTTTTGTCGTGCCGCTGATTATTCTGACTTCGGTACTGCTGTCCCTGATAGGAGTTTTTCTGGGGCTGCTGGTGACCAACACAGCCTTCGGCGTCATCATGACGGGTATAGGAGTCATAAGTCTCGCCGGGGTGGTCGTGAACAATGCCATTGTCCTGATCGATTATTATCATCAGCTTATGGCCCGCGGACTGGGCTCGCGGGAGGCTCTGGAGAGGGCCGGGGCCGTGCGTTTCCGTCCCGTGATGCTGACGGCCATCACCACCATTCTGGGGCTGCTGCCCATGGCCGTGGGAGTGAGTTTCGACTTCACCAAGTTGGCCTGGGACATCGGCAGCGAATCTTCTCAATGGTGGGGACCCATGGCCGTGGCCGTCATCTTCGGACTGGCCGTGGCCACACTGCTGACCCTGGTGGTGGTGCCTGTCCTTTGTTCTCTGGCTCACAGCGCCGGCCGGAGATTGCGCCGCACGCCCTGACCTTTCCTTGTATCCGTCACGCATCCCCGGAAGAACGGCCTTCCGGGGATTTTTTGCTTAAAAACGCTTTTAAAGGCTGAATTAGTAGTCTTTGGGTGCTTGACACTTTCAGAGGCTTTTGACTATAGTCCGTTTTCAGGCGGTCTGGCTGGTGCGTTTGGCCCGGGAGCAGAGTCACGGTTTGCGATTCCGACTCCCGCTGTTTTCCGCAAGTGGCTAAAATACTTGACTCAAGGGGAAGATTGTGTTAATTGACGCACATCCGTTTCCATTGTGAGCGTCTGCGCGTGAAATGCGGCACAAACCCTCGAAACTGCAATTATTAATCTAATCAAGCGGCAGACTGAACTGTCCAAAAATCCGGGCATGAGCATAGAAAAATTACTTTCCGAGAAGAGATCGACCATTCTGGGCCGGTGGTTTGAAGCGGTAATCGCGACTTATCCGCCGGACACTGTCCAGTTTCTGCGGCGTCAGAAGGACGCCATGGCCAACCCTGTCGGCAGTTCCACTCTGGAAGGGCTGGAAGGGCTGCTGGGGGAACTGTCTCAAGAAACCGCCGACCCGATAAAAGTGACCCATTATCTGGACAGGATAATCAAGATAAGGGCGGTGCAGAAATTCAAACCTTCGGTTGCCCTGGTTTTTGTGCCTCAGTTGAAGGGGCTTGTCCGAGAGGTTTTTGCCAAGGATATCGAGAAGAAAGGCCTGGAGGCGGAATTGCCCGGCTTTGACGCCAAGGTGGATTCTCTGACCTTACGGGCTTTCGATATTTACATGGCGTGCTGGGATCAATTGAAGGAGATCAAGATCAATGATGAGAAGCGCAGGCTTCACAATCTCCTGAGGAGGGCGAACCTGTTGTGCGAGAACGGGGAGGAGGCTGAACTCCCTGATCTCAGGGACAGCGGCAATGAGATCTAACATGAAGCGAGGTAATGGTTTATGGGCTTAACGGGCTTAATTTTTTCCGCCGTAGCGGTGACCGTCCTGGTTTTGATTCCGCTTCTGGGCGTGTGGGCCGTGGATTTGACGGTCCTGTTCGGCGTGGTCATCCCGTATGCCGCGGTGGCGATTTTCTTCGTGGGCGTGGTCTGGCGGGTGGTCAACTGGGGCAAGTCGCCTGTGCCTTTCCGCATCCCGACCACCTGCGGTCAGGAAAAATCGTTGCCGTGGATCAAGACCAACAGCATCGATAATCCCTGCACCACCGGCGGGGTTATAATCCGGATGGCTTTGGAAGTTCTTTGTTTCCGTTCGTTGTTCCGGAACACGGCGCTGGATTTCCGGCATGGCCGGGCTACCTACAGTTCATCCAAGTGGCTTTGGCTGTTCGCCCTGGGCTTCCACTATTCTTTTCTGGTGGTTTTGCTTAGGCATCTGCGCTTTTTCACAGAACCGGTGCTGGGGTTTGTGACTCTGCTGGAGAAACTGGACGGTTTTCTGGAAATCGGCCTTTGGCCCTTGTCCTGGCTGCCCGGACTATATATGAGCGGCATGGCCCTCATGGGCATGGTGACTTTCCTGGTTCTGCGCCGCCTGGTCATTCCCCAGGTCAGGTATATAACACTGACTAATGACTGGTTCCCTCTGTTCCTGATTCTGGCCATCGCCCAGACCGGCATCCTCATGCGCTACCTGTTGAAGGTGGATATCGTCTCGGTCAAGGCCCTGACCATGGGGCTTGTTCATTTTCAGCCGGTGGTGCCCGAAGGAATCGGGGTGATTTTTTATATTCATCTCTTCCTGGTCAGTGTGCTGCTGACCTATTTCCCTTTCAGCAAACTTATGCATATGGGCGGCATTTTCCTCAGCCCGACCCGCAACATGGTTAACAACAACCGGGCCGTACGCCACGTCAACCCGTGGAACTACCCGGTTGCCACCCATACTTACGAAGAATACGAGGAAGAATTCAGAGACCTGATGATTGAGGCCGGTCTTCCCGTGGATCACGAGTCATCAGAAGATGAAGCCGAGGATAAAGGAGTAGAAGATGGCCACCCCGAAGCCTGAGGTACTATCCAATATCAATCACACTCCTCCATTGAAGGGGTGGATGGATACCCCGGTCGATTTCAAGGAGGGCACATTCTGCTGGGGCGGCAATCCGAAAAGCCTGGAGTATGTCGGTCTGCCGAATCCCCGTAGCTGGAACCCCCTGGACGACGACTGGCAGCTGCCTTCCAACTGGAAGGAGATTATTTTTGAAGGCATGCGGGAGAGGCTGGACAAGTTCCGCTCCTTCAAAATATTCATGGACATCTGTGTCCGTTGCGGCGCCTGCGCCGACAAATGCCATTTCTTCATCGGCACCGGCGATCCCAGGAACATGCCTGTTCTGCGGGCCGAGCTTCTGCGGTCCGTCTACCGTAAGGACTTCACCTTGGCCGGCAAGATTATGGGCCGGATGGTGGGAGCCCGTGAGCTGACCAAGGATGTGCTGAAGGAATGGTGGTACTACTTCTTTCAGTGCACCGAGTGCCGCCGCTGTTCGGTTTTCTGCCCATACGGCATCGACACGGCCGAAATCACCATTATGGGCCGCGAGTTGCTTAACCTGCTGGGCCTGAACATCGACTGGATCGCCACCCCGGTGGCCAACTGCTACCGGACCGGTAACCATCTGGGCTTGCAGCCTCACACCTATAAAGAAAACATGGACTTTCTCCTCGCGGATATCGAGGAGTATGTCGGGGTTAACATCGAACCCCATTTCAACCGCAAGGGGGCGGAGATTCTTTTCATCACGCCCTCCGGCGACATATTCGCCGAGCCGGGCATCTACACGTTCATGGGCTACATCATGCTGTTCGAGCATATCGGCCTGGACTACACGTGGAGCACCTATGCTTCGGAAGGCGGCAACTTCGGTTTCTTCACTTCCCACGAGATGGCCAAGCGCCTGAACACCAAGATGTACGCCGAAGCCAAACGCCTGGGCGTCAAGTGGATTCTTGGCGGCGAGTGCGGCCACATGTGGCGGGTCGTCCATCAGTACATGGACACCTTCAACGGGCCGGCCGACTTTCTCGAAAAACCGGTCAATCCTTTGACCGGAACCAAGTTCGAGAACGCCAACTCTACCAAGATGGTTCATATCAGCGAGTTCACGGCCGACCTGATCAAGCACAACAAGCTGAAGCTGGACCCGAGCCGCAACGACCACCTCAAGGTGACTTTCCATGACTCCTGCAACCCGGCCCGGGGCATGGGCATGCTGGAGGAACCCCGGTACATCATCAAGAATGTCTGCAACAATTTCTTCGAGATGCCGGACAATACCATCCGGGAACAGACTTACTGCTGCGGCGGCGGGGCCGGTTTGAACGCCGGCGAGTATGAAGTGGCCAGAATGCAGGGCGGTTTCCCGCGGGCCAACGCAGTTCGTTATGTTCACGAGAAATACGGCGTCAACACCCTGGCCTGCATCTGCGCGGTAGACCGGGCCACCTTGCCCCCATTGCTGGATTACTGGGTGCCGGAGGTGACCAACTGCGGCGTGACCGAGCTCGTGGCCAATGCATTGATCATGGAAGGCGAAAACGAGCGCGAATACAACCTGCGTGGCGAGGAGATCCCAGGTAGAAGCACGGAGGAAGAGGAAGATGTATGATTCGGGCAAAATCATAGCCGGGCTTATCATAGGCATCGGCTTGTTAAGCTTCCCGTTCTGGTACAACCTGGGGACAGCGGCCGCGCCCGCGCCCGAGCCTATCCTGGCCGATGCGGCCAAGGCGGCCGGACAGTGCGTGGACTCCAAGGCGAACATGAAGACCACGCATATGCAGATACTGGACGACTGGCGGAACAACGTAGTCCGCGACGGCCAGCGTCTTTATGTGGCCCCCAACGGAAATCAGTATGAAATGAGTCTGCAGAATACCTGCATGACCTGCCATACCAGCAAGAAGGATTTCTGCGACAAGTGCCACAACTACACCAGCGTGTCGCCTTTCTGCTGGGACTGCCACGTCGCGCCGGAGGAGAAGTGATGGGTATGGACAGACGAGACTTTCTGAAACTGGCCGGGATTTCCGCCCTGGGTTTCGGCGCCACGTCAGCCCTCGAGGTTCTGACCCGGAGCGAGGTTCTGGCTCAGGCTGAGGCGCAAGCCCCCTTGGCCGCAGGCAAGCACTGGGCCATGGTCATAGACATGCGGAAGCTGACTGAGGAGGACATCGCGGCGGCCCAGGCGGCTTGTCACGAGTGGCACAACGTGCCGGACATCCGCTACCTGGACGGTTCGGTGAACCACAAGGAAGAGATCAAATGGATCTGGCCGGAAAATTACCACAACGCCTTTCCCGAGCAGGCTGGCGAGTTTGTTTCGGAAGAGGTTGAGGAGAAGCGTTTTCTGGTCTTCTGCAACCACTGCACCAATCCTCCCTGCGTGAGGGTCTGCCCCACTCAGGCCACCTTTAAAAGACCCGACGGCATAGTGATTATGGACATGCACCGCTGTATCGGCTGCCGTTTCTGCATGGCCGGCTGTCCTTACGGTTCGCGCAGCTTCAACTGGGGCGACCCCCGTCCCTACGTCAAGAAGACCAACCCCGAGTATCCCACGAGGATGAAGGGGGTCGTGGAAAAGTGCAACTTCTGCGCGGAAAGGCTGGCCAAGGGGCTGCATCCCGCCTGCGTGGAGGCTTGCAAGTCCGGGGCCATGGTGTTCGGCGATCTGGCCAACCCCAGTTCGGAGGTTCGGAAGCTCATAAGCGAACACCCCACCATCAGACGTAAGCCGAGTCTTGGTACTGGGCCGAACATCTACTACATAGTATAGGGTAAGGGGTAATTATGTTTGAGAAGGCGCTTACCGGAACTAATAAATACTGGAGCTGGGTGATCTTCCTGCTCGTGCTGATCGGAGTCGGCTTCATTGCCTACCTCTACCAGTACAGCCAAGGCCTGCGGGTCACGGGCATGAGCCGCGACGTCAGTTGGGCCATTTACATTTCCCAGTTGACCTTTCTGGTCGGTGTGGCCGCGTCCGGCGTCATGCTGGTTTTGCCCTATTACCTCCACAACACAGCCGGATTCGGCCGGATAACCATCCTGGGCGAGTTCCTGGCCGTGTCGGCGGTGACCATGTGTCTGCTGTTCGTCATGGTGGACCTGGGCAACCCGGCCCGTCTGTTCAACGTCGTGCTGCACCCCACGCCCAATTCGATACTTTTCTGGGACATGATCGTGCTGCAAGGTTACCTGTTCCTGAATATCATCATCGGCTGGACCCTGCTGGAAGCCGAGAAAAAGGCGGTCAGTCCGCCGGCCTGGGTCAAGCCCCTGATTTACATTTCCATTCCTTGGGCCATCAGCATCCATACGGTGACGGCGTTCCTGTACGCCGGTCTGCCCGGCCGCCATATGTGGATGACCGCGGTCATGGCTCCCCGATTTCTGGCTTCGGCTTTCGCCGCCGGTCCTTCGCTGCTGATTATGATTGCGCTTATTCTGCGCAAGGTAGCCAATTTCGACGCGGGCAAGGAAGCATTGCAGAAATTGTCGGTCATCGTTACTTACGCCCTGATTATCAACATGTTCCTGTACGCCATGGAATTCTTCACGGCGTTCTACAGCAACATTCCCGGCCACCAGCACAGCCTGGTCTATCTCTTCGCCGGGCTGGAAGGCAAGGGCGTTCTGGTGCCTTGGATGTGGCTCTCCATGATTATGGCTCTGGCGGCCATCGTCATCATGCTGGTGCCCAAGTGGCGTCACAATGAAGTGGTGCTCTTCTTCACCTGCCTGATGATCTTCGTTGCCCTGTGGATAGACAAGGGCCTCGGCCTGGTCATCGGCGGATTTATCCCGAACCCGCTCGAACATGTGACCGAGTACTTGCCCACTCTGCCCGAGCTGCTGATCACCGTCGGCGTTTACGCCATCGGTTTCCTCATCCTGACCGTCTTGTACAAGATCGTCATCGAAGTTAAGAAGGAATCCGAATCCGGCAAAATCATGTCGGCCCATTAGACACCGACACTCGGCCCCATCAAGGCCCGCACCCGTCAGGGAGCGGGCCTTTTTTCTTCCTTCCGGCCGGGCTATATTTTTTAATTCTGGACGATAAAAAACATTCAGGGAATAGACCTGTTTGCTCTTCACAGTCGTAATGTGTTATCAAAGGGTATCCGACCCGGAAACATCACCAAAAACTGAATCAGGAGGCAAAGATGAGACGTAAGTTGAATACTGCCGTGTTGTGTGTTTCAGTGATAGTGCTGGCGGCTGTTTTCTTCAGCGGGGTGGTCATGGCCCAGGAGCCGGTCAAGCAACTGCCGGTGAAACCGCAGCTGCAGAAACCGGTAAAGACGCAACAGCCCGCAGCCCAGACGGCTCCGCTCAAACAGCGGACTGCTCCTCCCGATCTGGCCAGCCTCAACCCATATTTATCCGTGATTCATACCAACTCTTCCAGCGGACCTTTCGCCGGAGACTGCCTCTGCTGTTACAAGCAGGGTTACATGATGATGACAAGTATTGCCGGTTACGTCAGAAATGTGGGCAAGGGTCCGGCCGGACCAAGTAAAGCCAGACTGACCTGGGTGAACGGCCGGGAGCCCTTTGACCGCCAGGAAAGAATTCTGGACATACCGGCCCTGGACCCGCAAACGGAGTTTTTCATCAATGTCAATTTTGATTCCGAACAGTGCTTCAAGGTCGACGAGCCGGTAGCCGTGGAGTTCGACTGCCAGAAGCAGGTGTCCGAATCGAACGAGAACAACAACGTGCTTGAGTTCCGGTTCGCGGACTTCCTGGCAAAATACCCTTACATGTTCAATTCATGCCAGTAGGCCGGATTTCAGACAGTCTCAGGCGGGGTGCTGCACCCCGCCTGAGACTGTTGACAAACCACTTTGTTGTCTTTATCAAGCTGACGGCACCCTCAAAGCCGATTTTACGGTTTCCCCTTTTTTAGGCGAACATGGATGTTCGTCCCCCGGCGAAGGGCTGATTTGGGGTAGCGACCAAAGGGAGCATAGGGGACGAAGTCCCCTCGTGGCGTGCAGGCGCAGCCTGCCGTTCGACTGGTTAAAAAGGCCATGGGTTCCGGCGTCCCCTTGGTCTGGCAGGCTTTCGCCTGCACCCGGCCCCGGAGGCTGCCGCCTCCGGTTTTATATTTCGGTTTTACGCGGGGGCAGCGACCAGCGGAAGCGCTGGGGGCGGCCAGCCCCCAGAGTGGGTCCAGGCGACAGCCTGGTGCCCCGCCTTTTCTTTTCATTCTTCCTTTTTCATACCGTGAAAAAGCTCGCTGCCCGCACCGGGAAAGACCCTGCGTTGGTCAGCAGGCGTCGCCCGCGACGTCTCCGGCCAGCGGCCGGGCTGAGGGTCGGGACCTTCCGCAGCCAGGTGAGTGGGATTTTTGTCTCTCATCTGAGGCGTCCGCCGGATATCGACGCCTTCCACCTCCCAACTGAATTCGATGGGCAGTCCGTTGGGGTCGAAGGAATAGATGGAATGGATGAAACCGTGGTCGATGACCCCGGAGCATTGGAATCCCGCGGCTTCCAGTCGGTCTTTCAGGGTCCAGAGGTCTTCCGCCGAATCCACGCCGAAAGAGACATGGTCGAAGACAACATGGCCCTTGACCGGGTAGCCATGGTCTTTTTCCGGAACCGGCACGACATCCGGCCATTCGAAGAAGGCCAGAAGGTCTGTCTCGGAAATTTCAAAGAAATAATGCCGATATCCCGGTTGTCCCAGCCCGGCCACCAGCCTCAAGCCCACCAGGTCCCGCCAGAAAGCGATGGTGGCGTCCATATCGCCTGTCGTCATGGCCAGATGGTTGATACCCTTGAACTTAACCATAAATATTCACCACGCCTGATAAATTTTCGTAATGTCGCCTTTTATCTGAATTTATCCCGCATGACCTGTTCCGTCAAGTTCAGCCATCCCGCAATCCGAACCGGTGGTTTTGATGCCTTCTATCGCCTGAAATATTCCGCCATTTTCATCAGCAATCCCAGGTCGCCTTCCACGGTGTAACTGCCCTTCATGAAAGCCTCTTGCCCGGAGAGTTCGCCTTGCCCGATGGCCTGCCAGACCTCCCAGGGCGTATGGATGGTTACCGAGGGGGCTTCGGCCCGGCCCTCCTGATAACGGCAGCGGCCGCCCTTGATCTCCAGGTAATGCCAGCCTGGCTCCGGGCCGGAAATGTCGAACTGAATGACAGCCTCCAGGTCTCCGGCCGCTTCGGGATTGAAGGCAACCGCCATGCCGGCCAGGGTCAGTTGGGGCAGTCCGGCCAGGTAATCCTTGAGCGGGGGCATCTCCCGGCCCGAACGCTTGGCCTCGTGATAAGCGATTTCAGCGTCCCAGTAAAGGTTGGCCATCAGGCGGTACAGATCATTGTCCCGGAAGAGGGGAGTGGAGGCGGCTTCTTCGGTCGAGCGCGAGACGTAACCCTGTTCGATGGTTTCACTGCCCGCCTTACGAAAGGCTTCCATGACCTGGTCGTACACCGTGCCCAGATTCCGTCCGGCCGGCAGACCCTCAGCGCCTGGACGGAGCAGGCGGCCGATCAGAATGGAGCCTCCGGCGGCCGTCAGACAGTCATACATGGTATTGAGAGCCCGGAAGTGGTCGGGTTCAGGAAAGCCGCAGACGGAAAGAAGGAGAAGGCGCGCCGGTCCCTCCTGTTCCTTGGGGTGGGCGCTCAAACCGTCCGGCCCGGTAATGATATGGGGTTTGGCCAAGGGCAGGCAGCGGTCGAGAAAATTCTTGGCCAGACCGGGGATGGTGAAGACATAGAGCGGAAAGGCGTGGACGACCAGATCGGCGTTCCTGAGCTTTTCCAGCAGATCGGGCATGTCGTCCCGGTGTATGCAGTGGCCGGGCGTCTTGGTCCAGCAGGTGTAGCAGCCCGTGCATGGCTTTATCTCCAGCCTGTTAAGATAGACGGTCTCCGTTTCGGCTCCGGCCGAAGCCGTCCCTTCCAGAAAACGTTGCAGGCATTCATCCGTACGACCGGCTTTGCCTCTGGGGCTGCCCTGGATGACCAGTATTTTCCTGATGGGCGGGAGGCTGCACACTGCTGCGGCTCGTGACGCGTCCTGATCCTTTTGGGGCCGGGCTTCCTGTCCGGACGGCCTGATTGTCTCAGAAGGCTGGCTATAATGGGACGGTCCGGAGTTTTTCCTGCCCGTGTCGGGTTGGTCCGCCAGCGGCGGCAGGCCGATCCTTTGCATATACCAATCGGGAAAACGCCTGTTGAAAGGTATGCCCAGCCCGGCCAGCAGGGCGGCGGGCAGCAGGAAGCGGAAGAAGATGCCGGGCAGCAGAGCGATGACGGCGGCCAGCAGAAAGAGAACCGCCCAGGCCAGGGTCATCAGCTTGTTTATTTTGCGAAAGAGTTCGGTCTGCCAGTAAATTTCCGGGGTGGTGCGACGGGCGTAAGCCATGGTGAAGGGTTCGGCTCCGAAAATCACCGGCAGCAGGGCGGCCAGAAAGAGGCAGAGCATCAGGAAAAAAGGGCCGTTTTCCACCAGCGCCATCCTGCCCGCATCCGCATCCAGGCCGCTCAGAGCCAGACCGGCTGCGAAAAAGAAGACTACGGCGTAATCGAGCTTGACCGCCCGGTCCACGGACACGGCTGCGGCCATGTAAATTCCCGCGTACAAAAGGGCCAGGGCGGCGGAAGCCATGGGGGAAACGCCCGCCCCCTGGCTGAGCAGCCAGAAAAGGGCCACCCCCGGCCAGGTTCCGGCGGCTATCAATATTTTGTCCATTTCTGTCCTCCGGGCTGGGGCCGCATTGCGGCCGGATGGGTAAGGGTTATGACGGATGACCTCTGTTTTGAAAGTTGATCAGTGCCCAGGTTTGACACCCGGAACCCGGCGGAACTGTCCCGGTTATTCCGAAGTATCCACAATCGAAATCAGGGTGTTTTGCCTTAGTTCTCCGGTTGTCATATCCCTCCAGGGGCTTTGGATGGTGATTTCCACATCACACTCTCCGGTGCTCATGGTTTTTTTCAGGTAGGGGTTGTACTCTTCCTGGCAGCGTTTCAGCACCCCCCCGTTTTCATCGGCATGAATCTGTTTTAAACCTGCTTTTTCAAAGAAAGATAGAATGTTCCGGGCATTGTCACCCGACTGGTAAGCCCCGGCTCGGAGACCCATGTTCTCCCGTAAGAAAGCGGTGGTCTCCGCATCATAAACCGACCCTGGGTAGACCGAAACCCCCACCCCCTCAGGGTTGAAGGGGACGCCATCATTCGCCCAGACGTTGTTGACCTGATCGGAACCGCCGCCCGCATCCCCTTCATTCTTGAAGTTCTGGATAACCGCCCGTGCATCGTCCGGATTCATATAAGTGGTTTTTCTGATGACAATGGTGGTCTGAATTTTTTTGTTGCCCCGTGCATCGAAGGTGTAAAAATAATCATCCCGCACGGTGAGGTCGAAAACTGAAAAATCCCCGTTCTGCTCGCCGACTTCCCAAGCGAAATCGGCGCTTGACACCCAATTGCCGGATTCGAAGTGGGAACGGGCTTTTTCCAATTCCGCTTTGGCTTCGGCAGCATCCTTCTGGCTGTAAACAGTGAAATCGACGAAATCGATCCGATAGTAAACCTGACTGGTCGACCCGGAGGGCGTGTTTCCCGTGTAGAGATGCTCGGAAGCTTCTTCTTCTTTACCGCCCAGCTTATCAAGGTAGAAGCGCAGAACTTTTTCCGCCGGTGTGTTTACAGTGTAGGCGAAGACGGAAAACGAACGCATGGCCAGGGGATGTTCGTCACTGGTGTCCATTGGCGCGGCATGGAGACCTTCCTCTGCGGCTATTATTTCAGCTTCTTCAGTGCTGTTCCTTACCGCACCGGGAAAAACGGGGAGTTCCTTCTCGTTGAGGGGGATCTGGGCGGCCTGCAGCATAGAGGTGAAAAAAAAGACCATAGCAACCAGCATAAGCAGCTTCCTGACCATGGAAAACCTCCCGTTTTATGAAGTTCATCAACAAAAGGAACGGCTCGTTCGGTATTACGTCAATGAAAGGGACTGGGAATGTCCTCTGAATACATCAACTTGAAATTATTCTGGAAGTGTAAGCCCGGCTGGCGAAGCCACCCTATCTTCACCACAAATCATGCGGGTAGCCTCTCCATTACCAGCTATTTGTTTATTCCGCTACAGGTTTGTTGCTCTTTCTTCGGTGCTAATCCGATCAACAGACCATAATTGATAATGCCTCATTGTTCAATTTATATTGGCAATAATAGTCGCACACAGATGAGCTGACAGGTGAGGATGGCTCTCCAGGATGAGTATCATCTATAAGACGTTAGGGAATTTTGCCAGGGGGCCGGTGAATGCCTTTCGAATATGGTCAAGGTATTTAAGAAAACATCGGTTGAGTTGTGAGGAGGGTGTGGATGTTTGGGGTTTGTCGGTGAGCGCGTTTTACCGGATGAAACGCTGGTATGAAGATGATGTTTTTTAAGTCTTGCCGACCATCGTTTGAGTAATATTTCAAGTCTTCATGCGCCAGACAGTGGGCAAGGCGAGAAGGTGTTTCATCGTAGCTGCGTCTCACCGCCGCGAACCTCCCTAAATCAGGGCCGCCTGAGGCCGGTGACAACCCCATACCCCAACTCTCTCACTAAATGGCTCAATAACAATTCACTCAATTTGTCTGCTGTATACATCGGTCATTTTGATTTTATTTTGTCAGCTAACTGATTCCCCCTGACATAGTCGCGGGGATTCAGACCGTGTTTTTTCAGGCGGTACTGGAGGGTTGTCCGGGCCAGACCCAGAAGTCTGGCCGCGCCTTCCGGTCCGGCGACAACACCCCGGCATCTGGTCAGGGCGTTTTCTATGTGGCGTCGCTCAACATCGGCCAGGGCATCCAACTGGCGGGCCGGCTGAGGCTCGAAGACATCCAGGATATGGCTGACGTCTCCTTCGCCGATACGGTCGCCCGGCCTCAGAATCAGCAGGCGTTTGATCAGGTTTTTCAGTTCGCGGACATTGCCCGGCCAGTTGTGCTGGCAGAGCAGGTCCAGGGCCGGAGTGGTGAACATGGGCGGAGCCCGGTGAATGCGCCGGGCTTCCACTTCGGTCAATTTCTCCACCAGCAGAGGGATTTCTTCCCTGCGTTCCCTGAGCGGCGGAATCTGGAAGGAAACGGTATTTATTCTGTAGAAAAGGTCCTGGCGGAAGCGGCCTTCCCGGATGCTCTGTTCAAGGTCCTGATTGGTGGCCGCGATGATCCGGCAGTTGACTTCAACCGGGGTGTTGTCGCCCACGCGCTCAAACCGGCGCTCGTGCAGAACCTGGAGCAGCTTGGCCTGCAGTCCAACCGGCAGTTCGCCTATTTCGTCAAGGAAGACTGAACCTCCCCTCGCCATTTCAAAACGTCCGATGCGCTTGGCGTCCGCTCCGGTGAAAGCGCCCTTGGCGTGCCCGAAAAGTTCGCTTTCGAAGACCGAGGGAGCCAGGGAAGGGCAGCTGATCTTGACGAAAAGATGGGTGGCCGCCGGACTGAGATTGTGGATGTATCTGGCCAGAAAGTCCTTGCCCGTACCGGTTTCACCGGTGATGAGCACCGAGGCGTCGGTGGCGGCCACCAGTCTTATCTGTTCCATGACTACGGCCATGGCTGGCGAGGCGTGGAAAAAGTTGTCCTGGTTGTAGTTTTCTTCGCAGCTGGCTATCAGGAAGCGTTTTTCCCTCTCCAGGTTTTCATTCAGGTTCATCAGCTTGGTATGAGTCAGCATGTTGTCCACGGCGATGGCCACCTGATTGGAAATTTCATTTAATAATTCGGTCAGTTCAGACATTTGGCCCGGCGTCTGGGAGAAGGAGAAATGAATGGTGCCCAATATTCGGCCCCTGACGACCAGAGGATAGGCCATGGTGGCCTTGAGCCCGGATTTTATCATTGAGCTCACGGAGGAAAGGTCGTGGTACCGGGACAGATCGTCGACAATGACCGGCTGCCTTGACCGCAGAACCAGGTCGGCGATGGCGGCCTTGGCCAGGGGGCGGCTGCCGGAGCCGGCAATGCCTTCGGGGTCTATGCCTTCGGCGGCGGCGAAGTAGCTGAGAGACTGGGTCTGCTCGTCGTACAGGTTGATGCTGAGGCGGTCGTAAGCCACGTGTTGGTGAAGCTCTTTGGCCAGGGATCGGAAAAGGTCTTCACGGGTGGTCTTGGTGATTATGGCGTTGTTGAGTTTGAGCAGTAGTCTGTATCTTGTCGCTGGGTCCCAGGTCACGGCATCCTCCTGATGAACGGTCTCGTTGCCATGATAACATATCCATGCCCAAAGTTAAGCCCAATATTGGGCAATATGCCGTATATTGGGCTTTGTCTGAGTGCCTGTATTAAGCGGATACACATCAACATGCATAAATTACATGATAATTTAAAATAGTCTTCCTCGGCACGAGCCTTGCTTATAAAGGGGCGTCAAGCCGTGATGGCGGATGTGGAACAACTCGTGCGTGTGGAATTGAGATACGGAGACACCTTTGCGAACTGCCCCGCTGGAAGACATGCTCCGGGAGCGGGCTCCACCTTCCGCGTTCGTCCATGTTTGACAGGCACACCGCCATTCCGGTCCGACAGGCCCGCTAATTGTCATGAAGGAATGGGCTGAGGATGCCCCCGGGAAGGCATCGCGTCGGTGGCTTGCCCGACGCCGGTAACCTGTTTTAAGCAAAACCAAGGGCCGTCCGTGGAGGCGGCAGGCTATGAATCGCCGGATATCAGGCTCAGGCCGAAAAAAGAAGGAGGTATCATGATTCAGTTTCTTATTCACGAGAAAGCAGACAGTGTCGGTGTCGCCACGGTGGACATCAAGGCCGGTGAAATGGCGGAAGGCCTCTTCATGGACAGTCAGGAAAGGATTCAGGTGAAAGCCAATATGGACATTCCCCTGGGCCACAAGATCGCTCTTGCTGACGCCGGGGGCGGCGATACGGTCATCAAATACGGCCATGACATCGGGAAGGTCGTGGAGGCATTCAGCAAGGGCGACCATGTCCATATCCATAACCTGAAGACCAAGAGGTGGTAACCATGAACAATCCCAAAGTCCTTGCCTATCGTCGCGAAAACGGCCGGATCGGCATCCGCAATCACGTGGTCATTCTGCCCCTGGACGACCTTTCCAATGCCGCCTGCGAGGCCGTGGCCAATAATGTCAAAGGGACCATGGCCCTGCCCCATCCATACGGCCGACTCCAGTTCGGAGAAGACCTGAAGCTTTTTTTCCGGACCCTTATCGGTACCGGAGCCAACCCGAACGTGGCGGCGGTGGTGGTTATCGGCATCGAGCCGGAATGGACCAACCTGGTCGTGGAAGGCATAGCCAAGACCGGCAAGCCGGTCACCGGGTTTTCCATCGAGCGGACCGGGGACATCGGCACTATTGCCGCCGCTTCCTGGAAAGCCAAGGAATACGTCCAGTGGGCCAGCGAGCTTCAGCGCGAGGAAGCCGATCTCTCGGAAATCTGGGTCTCGGTCAAGTGCGGCGAATCGGACACGACCTCCGGCCTGGCCTCCAATCCCACCGTGGGCAACGCCATAGACAAGCTGGTGGAGATGGGCTGCGTCTGTTCCTTTGGCGAGACTTCCGAGATCACCGGCGCGGAGATGGTCTGCCAGGAAAGGGCCGCTTCTCCGGAAATCGGCGAAAAGTTCTACCAGACCTGGTCCGCGTATAACGATTTCATCAACGAGAACAAGACGGACGACCTGTCCGGTTCCCAGCCGACCAAGGGCAATATCCGGGGCGGCCTGACCACCATCGAGGAAAAGGCCTTCGGCAACCTGCAGAAAATCGGTAAAAAGGCCCGGTATGTGGGCGTGCTGGGACCAGCCGAGGCCCCGACGGGTCCCGGCCTCTGGTTCATGGACACTTCTTCCGCCGCCGCCGAAGCCGTGACCCTGTGGATGGCCGCCGGATTCGTCTGCCACTTCTTCCCCACCGGCCAGGGCAACATCATCGGCAACCCGGTTGAACCGGTCATCAAGCTTTCGGCCAATCCGCTTACGGTTTCCACCATGGCCGAGCATATCGATTACGACTGTTCGGCCATTCTGCGAGGCGAAATGACCCTGGACGAGTCCGGAGACAACCTGCTCGAGATGCTCAAGCGGACCTGCAACGGCCGCCTGACCGCCCAGGAAGCCCTGGGGCATCGGGAGTATGTGTTCACCAAATTGTATCGTAGCGCTTAAGAGTAGTGGCCGCCATCGGCGGCCAGGCAAACTAACTGAACGCCCCGGCCCGAAAGGGCCGGTGGACAGGCGGTGATGGTATGCAATTCGGTTTTATCGGCGTGGGCAAGATGGGTGGGGGATTGGCCCGCAACCTTATCCGGTCGGGCAGGGAAGTCCTGCTAGCGGCCCGGACTAAGGAATCGGCGGAAAAAACCGCTGCCGCCGGTCCCAGCGGCCGGGCGGTTGAAGGGATGCGTGAACTGGCCGGTGTGGATATCCTGTTCACCTGCCTGCCCAAACCCGATGATGTCAAGAAGGTCATGCTAGGAGCTGATGGCTTGCTTGGTCTCATGAAACCCGGAGCGGTTCATATAGAAACAAGCACCATTGACCCAGCCACGGCCAGATTGTTGTGCGACAAGGCAGCCGAAAGGAAAGTGGATTATTTGCAGTGCACTTTGGGCAAGACGCCGGTGGACGCGGAGAAGGGAGAAGCGCCGCTTTTCGTCGGCGGGGCTGTCGAGACCTATGCGAAGGTCCGGGCTATCCTGGATATCATCGGCCGACCGGTGCATCTGGGCGAAGTGGAAGCTTCGGCGGCTTTCAAGCTCATCAGCAATCTCATCGGCATGACCAACCTGGCTGTGCTGGCCGAGGGCCTGCGTCTGGGCGAGCGGGCGGGAATGGATAAAGACTTGCTGATAAAACTGCTGACCGAAACAGGAGCCCGGAGTTTCCAGTTGGATGTTCGCGGACCATGGTTGGCGCAAGGTGATTTCGCGGCCCGTTTCGGCCTGAATCTTGCCCTGAAGGACATGCGTCTGGGTTGCGCCATGGCCGAAGACTGGGGAGTTGACGCCCTGGCCATGCGGGCGGCCCGGGACTATTTCGAAACGGCAAGTTCGGCCGGTTGGGGCGAGGATGACTGCAACGCGGTTTACAAAGTCGTCAAGTAGTATAAGTTTCAGGCCGGTATCTGCCGGTTGCGTTTGCAGAGTCTGCGAATATGTCCGCTTCCGGCACCCCAAGGCGCCGTTATTTAGAGGAGTTCAGGGAGACTGAAGAATGAGCATTGTGTATCTGAAAAAAGCGGCTAAGAAGTCTCAGGCCGATGAGGGCAGGACGCAGGAAATCGTCCTCTCCATGCTGAGCGAAATCAAGCAGGGTGGAGAAGAGGCGGTCAGAAAATACGCCCGGCAACTGGACAACTGGGCCGGAGATTTTGTCGTGACGCGGAAGGAGATAGAATCCGCCGCGTCCTGCCTGAGCCAGCAGACCAAGGATGACATCAATTTCGCCTATCGCCAGGTTTACAGTTTTGCCCTTAAACAGCGCGAGAGCATGCATGAGTTCGAGACGGAGCTTTATCCCGGTGTTTTTGCCGGTCAGCGGCTGATTCCCGTCAACGTGGCCGGATGCTACGTTCCGGGAGGACGTTTTGCCCATGCGGCCTCGGCGGTCATGAGCATCGCCACGGCCAAGGCGGCCGGAGTTGCTTACATTGTTGCCTGCTCCCCCTCCCACCACGGCGGCGGCATTCATCCGTCCATTCTTTACGCCATGTCCCTCGGGCAGCCGGACCTCATCCTGACTCTCGGCGGAGTTCAGGCTATTGCGGCCATGGCTTTTGGCCTCTTTTCCGGCAAGCCTGCCGACATTCTGGTGGGACCGGGCAACAGATTTGTGGCCGAAGCCAAACGCATATTGTACGGCGAAGTGGGTATAGATGTCTTTGCCGGGCCATCGGAGATACTGGTCATCGCCGACGAGACAGCCGATCCCGAGATTGTGGCCGTTGACCTGCTCGGCCAGGCTGAGCACGGGTATGATTCACCGGCGGTGCTGGTGACCACTTCCGAGGAACTGGCCAGGAAAGTCATCGGGCGCATGCCGGAAATAATCGAGGAACTTCCCAGTCCCGATGTTTCCAGGGCGTCCTGGGGCGAGTATGGGGAAGTCATTCTCTGTTCAACCAGGGAAGAAGCCGCGGTGGCGAGCGATGAATTCGCTCCGGAGCACCTGGAGGTTCAGGCGCGGGACCTGGATTGGTGGCTGCAGAACCTGAAAAACTACGGCTCTCTCTTTCTGGGTGAAGAATCCACCGTGGCCTACGGCGACAAGTGCTCCGGCACCAACCACATTCTGCCCACCAAGAAGGCGGCCCGTTACTCGGGCGGACTGAACGTCGGCAAGTTCATCAAGGTCCTGACTTATCAGCGCCTGACTCCCGAAGCCAACCGTCGGGTTGGCGCGGTCAGCGCCCGCATCTCCCGTCTGGAGGGTATGGAAGGCCACGCCCGGACCTGCGACGTGCGGCTGGCCAAGTATTTCCCCGGAGAGAATTTCGACAAAGGAATGTTGGAGGAATGACTCTGAATCGGGAATTGGTCCACCTGTCCGCTACCTCGTCACCGGGGCCGGCTCAGGCCGGTTCGCATTCCCCGGAGCGCCGGACGTCCTGGTGAACGCGGAGGATACGGCCCCTGTCTGCCCTGGGGCAAAATCAAGGAAGGAGTCTGAAAGGGGAGGACTTTTTATCCCCTGAGGTTGGGGCCTCGCCCTTCAATCGCCGGGCTGGTTCCGGCAAGCGGGACCGGCCCCTGGCCAGCGGAGAGGATCAGTCTTCTGACTCCTGTTCTTTCCGCAACCTCGCAGCCTTGGCCTTTGCCCGGACTTTCAGACTGTTTTCATTCAGGTCGCAGGCTATCTTGCGGACCATGTGGTAGAAGAGGACGCTCAGAATTTCGTTGGAGAAGGTCGAGAGCCTTGAATAATCCGCCTCGGAGAGGAGGTCGAGGGTATCCTCGGCGAACCATTCCTGACTTTGTTCAAGGGTCTTTTTTATCGATTCGAAATAATGGATGATGATTTCCCGGCTGAAACCGAATTCCTTGCTCAATCCGGCCCGCTTCATGGCCCCGAGCACCTTGCCGATCTTCAGGTCGTCCTGGGAATAGACTTTTTGGCCCTTCCTGATCTCGGGGCTGATGACCCCGGCTTCCTCGAAAGCGGCCAGGCGTTCGGGGGATATTTCCACGGTCTGCAGAAAGGCCTCTTCGCCTTTGACATCGGTGGGCAGCAATTGGTCCAGAGGGCGGAAGAATTCGCTCTGGATGTCCAGCAGCATCCGGCCGGCCTTGGACGAGTTGTTCTTCTTGATGATTCTCTTGATGACGGACAGAGGCAGGAAATACTGTTCTTTCAATTCCTTGATGAGCCGCAGTCCTTCGACAAACTCTTCCCCATAGTCTGCGGAATTGGACCCCAGCTTGCGGGGCTTCGGCAACAGCCCCTTATTTATGTAATAGCGGATGGTTTCCTTGTGAACCCCGGTCCTTTTGACCAACTCGTTTATCTTCATTGATCCTCACTCTTTAGCTCTGTCTCCATTTACCGGAAGTTAGCCAGGGTGTCAAATTTTTTCATTTTACTTGACTGACCGGTCAGTCGTGTAGTATATAGGCGTAAATAACGCGTATCATGTTTACGCGAAATATGCGTATCGTAAATACGTGATATGTGTGAAATGAGTCATAAGACACGAGAATAACGAGTGTTTGACGTGTGTATCAATGAGGGTAAAAAACAAAATGACTGCCGGATATTAAGGGAAAGATCATGCGGCATCTGAAGCCCTTTCCCCTGCACGGCTTTGTCATGGCTGGTCCATTGGCGATATTACGTTGCTCGAGTCAAGCATGGTTTCGGGGCGAAGGCCATTTAAGGCTCCGGGTCGGCCAGACCGACCGGGAGCTTTTTTTTACCCACGGCAGGGAGGGGCGGCGGGCCGAGAGGACGGTCTCTTGCAAAGGCCTTGAAGCTTCTTCACTTTCCAATCCATGGGCACTGCGGCCGTTGGGCCGTTTTATTTCAGATATGGACGAATAATCTCTGTGCGGCGCTGGAAACTGGGTGACAGATTCAACGGAGAGGGCAATCTTAGAGGAGTTAAATTATGGGTATGCGGTTTAAGGCACTGATTCTGAGCTTTATCTTGCTTCTGGGTATGGCTGGCGCGGCCCTGGCTGAAACCAAGGTCTCTTTTACCGGTTATTACAGGATTCGCGGTTTTGTCCTGAATAACTATCAGAATGTGGCCAGCGAAAGCGACGACGAAGACAAACAATCGTTCTTTGATCAACGCTTCCGTATCAACATCAAATTAAAGCCCTCGGACAATCTGATTCTTGAGACCCACTTGCAGGCTTTGCGCGAGAATAAGTGGGGCACTCAGAAGAGCGTCCTGAGCTGGCATTACAAGCCCGGCATGCCCGGCTGGCCGGGAGTGGGCAGCCCCGGTTCCGGCGACTTCGAATACAACAGCAGCATAGAAGTCTACCGGGTCTGGATGACCATCATCACCCCTTACGGCGCTTTCATGGCCGGCCGGAGTTATGAGGACGGGGCCGGTATATCCATGTTCGACGCGTACGGTCCTTCACCGGTGGAAGCCGACCGGATGATATTCGACAGCCGAGCCTCCTACGACCGGCTGAAGTGGTATATCAAAAAAGGCGATTTCTCCCTGTGGACCTTTTACGAGAAGAATTGGGAGCTCGATTCCGACCCCACTCTGAATCCGAACAATAATGAAGACATGGATGCCGACAAGTTCGGAATCCTGCCCCAGTGGAATTTCGGCCCCCACGGCGGCGTCAACTGCCTTATCCGGTACGACCGGAACCGTTCCGGCATAGAGGCGACTCCGGCTCTGCCCAACTGGGCGGTCGGCTTCGCTACGGAAAGCGACCGGTGGATATTCAACCCGTCTCTGAGACTGAAATACGATACTTGGGAGTTCAATACCGAAATCAAGTACATCACCGGTAATCTCAAGGACTGGGGATACGTTCCGGGCAACGACAAGGACCTGGAAGGCTTGGGCATCTATGTCGATGGTCTGTATAAATACGGTTCGGGCGTCCTGGGCGCCTGGTACCTTTGGGTTCAGGGCGACGACAATGCCGCTGACGACAAGATGAAGGGAGTGGTCGGAACGGGTTACGATTATGTCCCTCTGTTCATCGTCTACGACACGGGCATGATTTTAAGCCGCAACGACAGCGCCAACCAGAAAGTTCTGGGCGTCTGGGTAGATCACAACCTGACGGAAGACCTGCTGCTGCACGCCTCGTTCGGCTATATGAAGGTCAATGAAGTTGCCGACGGCGTGGACGACTACTACGGCAGCGAACTCGACCTGGCCGTCAAATACAAGATCATGAGCAACCTGGAGTACACCCTGGGCTTCGGCTATTTTGCCCCCGGCGATTACTTCAAAGACACCCTGGGACATGAAGTCGGCAATGTCTACATGATCAAGAACCAGATACAGGTGAATTTCTGATCTCTGGAAACTCGTTCTGCTCCCCATTTTGCGGAGAGCGGAACGTGTATCTTGATTAATAACGCCTGGACGCCTTTTCGTTGAAAAAAGTTTTCGACGCCGCGGGGGAAAGCCGTCGGCCGGTAGCTGTACAGGCAGCCCGGCGGTTTTCCCCTTACTTTCTCTGCCTGCCGGATTGATTCTTCAATGCCTTGAATCAAATGCCTGTAGGGCGGTGCTGTGTAGCTCTCGGGGAAGGACTAGTTACGGACCTGGGAACAAATCAGTGCGGGTTTTTCCGAGCCAAGGCTGAAGAGTTCTATCCGGGCGGCTGAACTAAGGGTTACTTCTCGGGATCGTCCTGGCTCTGCTCTTTTTGCCTGGCCTCCAGTTCATCCCATTTTTCTCTACAGAGCCTGCTCATGTCCTGGGCCATCTTGCGGACCATGTAATAGTAGAAAATGGCCATTATTTCATGGCCTCCGATCATGAGCTGGTCGAATTCCTCACGGGAGAGGAATTTGAAGCTGTCTTCAACCCACCACTGATGGCCGGTTTCCAGGGCCTTCCTGGTTTCCTGGTAATAATGGAGAACGGTATCCCGTTTCCAGCCTCTCTCAAAGGCCATGCCGGCCCGGCGCATGGCCCCGAAGACCTTGCCGAGCTTCAGGTCGTCCTGGGAATAGACTTTTTCCCCGTCCTTGAGAGTAGGAGTGATGAGTCCGGCTTTTTCAAAGACTTCCAACCGTTCCTGAGGGATTTTGATGGCCTCCAGGAAGGCCTCTTCACCTTTGATATCCTTGGGCAGAAGCTGGTCCAGGGGGCGGAAGAATTCACTCTGAATATCCAGGAGCAGACGATTGTTTTTGGATTCGTTGGTTCTCTTGATGATGCGCTTGATGACGGTAAGAGGCAGGAAATATTGTTCCTGCAGCTCTTTGATCAGGTGTAGCCCTTCTACGTGCTCCTCGCCGTACTCTGCTGTGTTGCGGCCCAGTTTACGAGGTTTGGGCAGGAGTCCCTGGTTGATATAGTATCGGATGGTTTCCTTGTGGACTCCGGTTCTCTTAATGAGTTCACTTATTTTCATCTTTGCACCCGCTTAACCTCTGCCCTGAATATACAGTATTACTAATTAGATGTATAGGAAATCTTCTTGCGTGTCAAACGCTTTTTATTTTCTTGACGAGTCAGCCTGCTACGTAGTAAGTATACACAAGACCTGTGTAGTGCGGCTACGCACTAAGTGAGTAGTAAGCCTACGCACAACATATTTGAGCCCCGTTCGGCCGCCTGCTCTTCAAGTGGGGTAACACCAGAAACTGCAACGATTGTTATCGAGGTTATCTGATGCACAAGAAGAAAATTTTCCTCAACTCAGACGTAATCACCATGGATCAGGACCGGCCGCGCGTCGAAGCCTTCGGAGTGCTGGGTGACCGTTTCGCCGTAGTCGGCGACCGTGAGGCCGTAATGGCCTGGGGCGGTTCCGACGCCAGCATCGAAGACTTGGGCGGGCGGACCGTTTTGCCGGGTTTTCTGGAAACTCACAATCACTTGTCCTGGTTCGCCGTGCGTTCCGATCAGGTGGATCTGGCCACCTGCCGCAACATCGGCGAAATCAAAACTGCTCTCAAGGTCAAGGCCGCTTCTATTCAACCCGGAGAATGGATGGGCGGATACGGTTTCGACTCGACCCTGATCGAGGACAACCGCCACTTGCACCGGAATGACCTTGACGAGGTCTCCATCGAATCTCCCGTGGTCGTCACCCATGTCTCCGGCCATCTGATGTATGCCAACTCCAAGGCCTTGGCCTTGGCCGGCATTGGACGGGATACAACCAACCCGTCCGGAGGGGAAATCGGCCGGGACGGCGACGGGGAGCCCAACGGTCTGCTCACCGAAACAGCCTGCTATCTGCTGATGGGCATACTGCCGGAGTTCACAGCCGAGCAGATCGGGGATTTTATCATCAAGGCGGTGGATCATGCCCACCGATTTGGTGTAACAAGCATACACGACGCGGCCATAGGCATGTGGCCGGGCGGGGTAAAGGTCGTTGAGGCTTACCGCCGGCTTTTCGAAGAAGGTAATTTGAGGCTCCGGGTCTACATGACCATTTTGGAGCCTTTTTTTTCACAGTTGTCAAAACTGGGTTTGGGCACAGGTTTTGGCGGCGAATACGTTAAGATAGGTTGCGTCAAGCTGGTTCAGGACGGTTCTATTCAGGGCTGGACAGCGGCTTTGACCGAACCTTATTTCAACCGGCCGGACCACAAGGGCGACCTTATCATGCCCCAGGAGCAACTGGACGTGCTGGTGGAAAAATATCACCGGGCGGGCATGCAGATCGCCGTGCACGGCAATGGCGACGCGGCCATCGAGTCCATAATAGTGGCCATGGAAAGAGCCCAGGCCAAATTTCCCCGCGATGATGCCCGGCACATGCTTATCCACGCCCAGACGGCTTCGCTGGACCACATTCGGCGGATGAAGCGCCTGGGCGTCCTGCCCAGTTATTTTGTCAACCATGTTTACTACTGGGGCGACCGTCACCTGGAGATTTTTCTCGGACCGGAGCGGGCGCCCCGGATCAGCCCCCTGGCTTCGTCTCTGAAAGAAGGAGTCATCTTTACCCTGCATTCCGACCTGCCGGTGACAGCCATCAGCCCGTTGGACTCAATCCACAATGCGGTGAACCGGATGACCAAAAACGGCCGGGTGTTGGGACCTGATGAGCGCATTTCCGCCTTGGAGGCGGTCAAGGCTTATACCACCTACGCAGCGAAAGCCAGTTTCGAGGAAGATATAAAAGGAAGCATAACCGAGGGCAAGCTGGCCGACTTTGTGGTCCTGTCCGACAACCCGATGGAAGTGGCGCCGGAGGAGATCAGGAATATCAAGGTACTGCGAACCGTAGTGGGCGGCGCAACCTGTTACCAGGCGGCGGAATGAAAAGAAGGAGAGTCGTGATGGGAAAGAAAATCTACATAAACGCCGACCTAGTGACCATGGACCCGGAGATTCCAAGGGCGGAAGCTTTTGGCGTCAGTTGCGGCCGTGTCTGTATTGTCGGCGACAAAGAAGAAGTCTCTGTCTGGGGCGGCCCGGAGGCCGAAGTTGTTGATTTGCAGGGCTTGCCCGTACTGCCCGGTTTCATTGAAACCCATAACCATTTTACCTTCTTCGCCCTGACCCTGAGCCAAATAGATTTTTCCGATTGCCGGACCATAGAGAGTGTTGTCGCCAAGATCGAGGCCAGGGCCGCCGAATCGTCGCCCGGCGAGTGGATCGTTGGTCACTCATTCGATGACACCGCCCTGGATGACCGTGGAGACCTTACCATGCGGGTCCTGGACGCCGCAGCAAATGAAAACCCGGTTATGGTGATTCACAGTTCCGGACACCTGGTCTGGTGCAATTCGCAGGCCTTCGCTCTGGCCGGAATTGGACCCGACACTCCCAATCCGGAAGGTGGGGAGTTCGTCAGGGATGACAACAACGAACTGACTGGTCTGGCCAAGGAAACCGCTTTTCAGCCTCTCGTGGACCAGCTTCCCGTGGCCTCGGTCGAAGATTATAAAAAGATGCTGCTGAACTCTGTTCCGTATGCTCACGCCGCCGGGGTCACCAGCATACACGATGGAGTCATCGGCCGGATGGGAGAAGGCCCTAACCTGATTCAGGCCCTCAATGAGCTCAGCCGCGACAACGCCCTGGGCCTCAGGGCTTATCTGACGATAATCCCGTCGGTTTTCGAAGAATTGATGAGGAGCGGTCTGGGCACCGGTTTCGGCAATGAAAACGTGAAAATCGGCTGCGTCAAGATGTTCCAGGACGGCTCGATCCAGGGCTGGACGGCGGCCTTGTCTGAACCTTATTACGACAAGCCCGATTTCAAGGGCGGGTTCATCTGGCCCCAGGAAGTGCTTGAGGCCATGGTCGAAAAATACCATGCGGCCGGTCAGCAGTTGGCTATCCATGCCAACGGAGATGCCGCCATAGAGTCGGTCATCCAGGCTTTTGAAAAGGCGCAGGCCAAGCATCCTCGGGAGGATGCCCGGCATATGATAATACACGCTCAGACCGCCTCTCTGGACCATATTAAGAGGATGAAGAAACTGGGCGTCATTCCCAGTTACTTTGTCAACCACGTCTACTATTGGGGCGACCGTCATATAGAGATGTTTTTGGGACCGGAAAGGTCCGCCCGGATAAGTCCTCTGGCTTCATCCGTGAAAGAAGGACTTGTCTTCACGCTTCATTCGGATCTGCCGGTTACCCCTATAAGCCCCCTGGATTCAATTCATAATGCAGTCAACCGGGTGACTAAAAAAGGTCAGGTCCTGGGGCCGGATGAGCGTATTTCTGCCTTCGAGGCGGTCAAGGCTTATACCACTTACGCCGCGAAAGCCAGCTTCGAGGAAGATATCAAAGGCAGTATTACGCCGGGCAAACTGGCCGACTTTGTGGTGCTCAGCGAGAATCCCCTGGATGTGCCGAGCGAGAGGATTAAAGATATACAAGTGTTGAGAACATTCGTGGGCGGGGATTCGGTTTTTTCGTCAGACTGATTTTGAAATAAAAGGGGCATGGCGCTCAAAGCCATGCTCCTCTTGTTTCTGGGGAAAACAGATAAAGACTGATTTATTACTGGAAGGCTATGTGGGCTTTTCGAAACCGGAGGAGGAGACACGACAATGACGCTTGAACAATCTTTCATGCCTTTACTGATCGCCTTTGCCTGGTTGTCGGGCATGCTGCTTCTGGGCGCGCTGTTGCGGGCCAAGGTCAAACTGTTTCAGAAATTTCTGGTTCCGGCCAGCATCATCGGCGGTATTCTGGGCTTCGTGCTGATGAGCCTGGGGTGGACCAAAGTGCCTCACGAGGCTTTTTCGCTTATCGCTTTTCATCTTTTCGGTCTCGGTTTTGTGTCCATCGGTTTGACGGGCACGGACAATACGTCCAAGGGCGTTGGCAAGACCGTTCTAAAGGGCTCCATCTGGATGGCCCTTCTTTTTACGGCCTCCCTTTGTCTGCAGTCCCTGTTGGGCGTGGGCATCATCTACGGGCTTAATGCCTTCATGGAGCCTATTTACCAGGGGCTGGGCTTGCTGGTCGGCCATGGCTACACTCAGGGTCCCGGCCAGACGCTGGCCATTGCTGCCGTCTGGGAAAAGAATTTCCATGTCCAGGACGCCATGAGCATCGGTCTGACCTTTGCCGCCGTCGGCTTCTTTGTCGCCGCCTTCGTTGGCGTGCCCCTGGCCAACTGGGGCGTGCGCAAGGGCTTTGCCGCCAATGCGCCCAAGGATCTGCCCTATGATTTTCTCAAGGGTATCCTGGAAAAAGGCAGCACCGAATCGGCCGGCCGCCTGACCACTCACTCGGCCACCATCGACGGCCTGGCCTTCCATGTGGCCCTGGTCGGATTTGTCTACGGTCTGGCCTACCTGCTCTGCTACTTCCTGAAATACAACGTGCTCAGCGGGCCCTGGGCCGAACTGACCTTCGGCATGATCTTCTTCTACGGTCTGCTGGTGGCTCTGCTGGTCCGGGTGGTCATGAACAAGCTGGGTGTCATCCACCTGATCAACAACGATATTCAGCGCCGGGTTACCGGCACCACAGTGGACTACCTCCTGGTGGCCACGATGATGGCCGTGCAGATGACCGTGGTGACCAAGTACATAGTCATGCTTTCCCTGGTCTGTATCCTGGCGGCCCTTCTGACCACCTTCCTGATTCTCTATTTCGGCCGCCGGGTCGGCGAATACGGCTTTGAACGGGCCATGATGATGTTCGGTTACTGCACGGGCACGGCGGCCAGCGGCCTGTTGCTGCTCAGGATCGTCGATCCTGAATTCAAGTCGCCGGTGGCCATGGAGGCCGGTGTCATGAACCTGTTCTGTGTGTTCACCGCGACCCACGTAGTCTTCATGGCGGGTGCTGTGGCTGCGCCGACCAAATCCCTGCCGATGCTTCTGATAGTCGAAGCGGTAACCGCGGTTGTCTGCCTGGCCCTCATCAAGGTCTTCAGGCTCTGGGGCAAGCGCACTTTCTAATCTTTTAACGTTCGCGGTCTGCCGGGGACCGCGAACGTTAAAACGGTAAATGTTTGCGGCGGTAGAGACCGGGGAAATGTTCAACGGAGAAGCAATAACAATTGAGGAGTGAAATGATGGGTATGCGGCTTAAGGCACTGATTCTGAGTCTGGTCCTGCTTCTGGGTGTGGCGGGCACCGCCTTCGCGGAGACCAAGGTCTCCATTAACGGAACTTACCGGATAAGGGCTTTCTACCTGAACAACTACAAAAACGTGGCCGACAAAAGCGAAGACGAAGACAAATCATCATTTTTTGATCAGCGTTTTCGTATCAACGTCAAACTGTTCCCTTCCGACAACCTGGTTCTGGAATGTCATCTCCAGGCCCTGCGGGACAACAAATGGGGCACCCAGACTGGTACTCTGACCTGGAAGTACAAGCCCGGTATGCCTGGTTGGCCCGGCTGGCCGTCATCGACTCCCGGTTCCGGCGACTTCGAATACAACAGCGGCATCGAATTCTACCGGGTCTGGATGACCATTATGACTCAATACGGAGTCTTTTTCGCCGGCCGCAGCTATGAGGACGGCGCGGGCCTGTCCATGTTCGGCGACGCCTATGGCGTTTCCCCCGTGGAAGCCGACCGCCTGGTCTTCGACTCCCGTTTCTCCCTGGACCGGGCTAGGTATTATCTCAAGAAGGGGGCCTTCTCCATGTGGGCCTTCTACGAGAAGACCTTTGAAGTCGACTGCGGCGACATCGCCTATGCGGCTGGAGAACAGGACAAGGACTTCGACAAGTTCGGCATCCTGCCTCAGTGGAATTTCGGTCCCGGCAGCGGCGTGAACTGTCTGATCCGCTACGACCGGAACCACTCCGGCGTGGAAGCCACCCCCGCTCTGCCCAACTGGGGCGTGGGCCTGTCCGAGAAAAGCGAAAAATGGATCATCAACCCCTCCCTGCGCATCAAGCGCGACACCTGGGAGTTCAACACCGAGCTCAAGTACATAACCGGCGAAATGAAGGGCTGGGGCTGGGTGCCCGGCAACGACAAGGATCTGGAAGGCCTGGGCTTCTACATGGACGGTATCTATAAATACGGATCCGGCCTGGTCGGCGCCTGGTACCTGTATACCCAGGGCGATGACGATGCCACCGACGACAAGATGAAGGGCATGGTCGGCTCCGGTTTCGACTACGTGCCGCTGTTCATCGCCTACGACACGGCCATGGGCACCCCGTTGTTCAGCCTGAACGACGCGGCCAACCAACAGGCCATTGGTGTGTGGGTTGACCACAACATCACCGAGAATCTGGTCTTCCATGCCGCTTACGGCTACATCGACATGAACGAAGTTCCTGACGGCGTGGGCAAACACTACGGCAGTGAATTCGACATGGCCCTTAAGTACACGATCATGAAAAACCTTGATTACACCCTGGCCTTCGGTTACCTGGCCCCGGGCGACTACTTCAAGGATATGCTTGGACATGAGACGGGCAACATCTACATGTTCAAGAACCAGATCGTGATGTCCTTCTAAACAAAAACAAGACGCCTGTCAGCTCCCGGGGAAGTCTCGGGGGCTGGCAAGGGTTTTTTCCCACAGTCTCTTCTCCCTGTAAAACCTCCTCTTCCGCCGATGGGGAGGGTTGCTCCGGGCAGGCTCTGGCACCCGGGTGGCCCTCCCCAGCTCTTTTCCGGGGGAGAGGTATTGATTGCGCTCCGGTCCGGACATCTCTGTATGCGGTTTTTTCTTGGTCCACCGCCGTCAAGTCAAAGCAGTTGCCATTTTTATATAGCTGCCATAGAGTCTTTTCTTATCAAGGATAGTCCGACAGTTTTTACTTGTCCAAAGTGAGCCGCCCATGCCCGATTATCACAACCGAAACATGCCCTCATGGCCGGAAACCGGCCATGACCAGGCTATCCGGCATGGGGCTGAGGACGGATCATCAATAGCGGCAGAGCCGAACTGGCTGGAATGGTGGCGAGGGCAGGGGAGTCTTAAAAGGCTTGTCCCGGCCTTTGCGGCCGCCTGCTATGTCGCGGCGCACCTTGTTCTGGGCGGTTTGCGGGGCGATCACCTGGCCTTGGCCGGGGCCTTTCTGGGGCTTTATTACGGCGGACCAAAGACGCGAAGCCTGTATTCCTTTCTCCTGCCGGTCATCCTGATGATAGCCTGCTACGACAGCCAGCGGTATTACGCGGACATAATCCGCGGCCGTGTGCGGGTCCTGGAGCCATATCTCTGGGACGAATTCCTGTTCGGGCTGGAGACCGGGCGGGGAGTCTTACTGCTGCCGAGCCAGTGGTGGCAACAGCATACCCATCCGGGGCTGGATTTTCTTACCGGCCTGGTTTATATCGCCTTTGTACCTGTCTTTGTCCTGACAGCTGCTTACTACCGTTTCAGGCTGGGCCGCCGCGATACGGCGGGCCTGGTGTGGGGACTGTTCTGGGTCAGCCTGATCTCCTCGCTGACCTACTACATCTATCCCGCCGCGCCGCCCTGGTACGTGGACCTGTACGGATTGGGACCGGCGCAACTGGACGCCGCGCCCACCGGGGCCGGGGCGGTCCGCTTCGACGCCCTGTTCGGCATTACTCTGCTTACAGACTACTACAGCCGGACGCCGAATGTTTTCGGGGCCATTCCCTCGCTTCACGTAGCCTATCCCCTGCTGACGGTGTATTATGCCTTGAAGTTCAGAGCCCTGCGGTTTTTCAGTATATTGTATTACTGCCTGATCTGCCTGGCCGCCGTCTACCTAAACCACCACTACGTGGTGGATCTGGTATGGGGCGCGGCCTACGCCGTTATAACCGTTTGGGTGACCGAGCGTTTTTATCTGGGGAAATTTGTCCTGGAGTCTGGACGAGAAAAATGAAAACACCGATAAAGATCGCCGGAAAGGAAGACCGGGAAGCCGTCAGGTGGCTGCTCAAATTCGCCCTGGTCTATCTCCTGGTCTCCCAGGTCATCTGGAACATGTCCTGGTTCCGGCAGACCGTCGTCGAACCCTACCGGCCGGTGCTGGCCTGGGAACTGGAAAAGACGGTCTCCTGGTTCGGGCTGTCGGCCTCACGGAAAGGGCCGGTGGTCATGGTGGAGGGCAGCCCCTTCGCTTACAGCGTGGCCGCCGAATGCACCGGTTTTTTCGGCGGGTTCTTCGTCTTCATGGCCGTGACCCTGACTCTGCCCGCCCCTTCCTGGCGGCCGAGAGCCGTCTGGCTGCTGGTGGGAGCCTTGGTCATGGCCGCAGCCAACCTGACCCGCCTGACCGCCGTCCTGGTCATCTCCTCCAGGAATCCCGATATGTTCGAACCGGTCCACGGCGCTTCGGACATCCTCAATATGGCCGTTGGGGGAGGTCTGTCCCTGCTGGCCGCTCATTTTCTTTTTCTGAAACCCAACGGCATCAGGCTTTTCCGGCGGTGAATCCGCTGCCGACTGAACCTGGTTGAGGCTGGATGGCCCAAAAAGGGCGGCCTGATCCGTAAAAGATCAAGCCGCCCTTTCTTCAAGATTTTATAAATTATCAGCTATTCCAGCAGCGAACCGATAAAGCAGCCCACGTAGAAGTCCCGGCCGCCGCCGCCTTCCACTGCCGCGCCTTGGTTGGCCACGTAGGTCTCGACTTCCTCCATGACGCCGTCCGGATCTTCATCCACCCAGTCCACCAGAGCGGTCAGGGCTTCCTGGCGGTCTCCGGCGCCGCTGGAAAAGGTCTCCTGGACGTCCAGGGCCGGAATCTCCAAGGTGAAATCCGACGAGTCGGCCGGCAGACGGATGGTCATGGCCAGCCCGCCGTAGTTCAGATACATGAACAGGGCGTCCGTCTCCGGGACAAAGTCCGGAATCCTGTCCAGGGGCGGGTTGTCCTGGAGCCAGGCCATGAGTCCTTCCAGGGTGTCGAAAAGCACCTCGTAGGAATACTCCGGGTGAGACGGCGAAAATATGACCGCCGAATACAGACCTTCGCCCTCGGTAACCGCCAGAGCGGGGCCGGCTATAATCCCCAGGGCCAAGGCGGCCACGGCCGCGACGAGCAGGCACTTCTTATATATGCTTCTGATGGCGCTCACGCTCATATCCTCCTTGTTCGGGTCTGTCAGTCCCATATCAGCGGCCCCTCTGGTTCTTCCTGCGGATGCTTCTCACCCCGGCCAGGGCGCAGAGCCCGAAGAGCAGGCCCGAAGCCGCCGCCGAACCGAACGGAACTTCCACGGGGCAGACAGCGGTGTCGGAGAGGCCGTCCGGATTGGTCACGGTCAGCACGCAATTCGTCTCGCTCCCGGCGCCGCTGGTGTGTCTGACCGTGGCCTGGACCGAGCTGGTGTTGGTTATGCTGAAATCGTTGGTGTTGGTGATCGACCATTGGTAGAGCAGGTTTCTGCCCAGAGGGTCGTAGGATCTGCTGCCGTCGACCATCGTCGAGGCGAGCGGCGTTATATCGGGAAAGGGGTGGACAGCTACGGCCACGGGATATTCTCCGCTGTAAGCTCCGACCTTGATTAAAATGTAGGCGGATTCGGAGTAGCGGAGGCTGGTATCGTAGGCCTGGAATTTGAAATAATCCGAACCGATGAATCCGCTGTTGGGCGAGTAGGTCAGGTTGGGCGCAGTGCCGCTCAGTGTCCCGTGGAGCGGATCGCTTTGTGTGACATAAGAGGGAGAAGCGCCATCGTTGTCAGAACCGGTCAGGGTGATGTTGACCGGAGTATCGGAGGGTGTGCTGACTATCTGGTTGTTGGCTACGGGCGGGACCTGGGAGACAGCCGGGTCGACAAAAGCCTCCAGGGTGACCGTGGCCGGAGCCGAATTATTGGTACCGTCGTTGACCAGGAAGGTGAAAGAATCCCGGGCCCCCGCCGAGATGAGGTCGCTGGTCCTGGTATAGGTCAGGCTGGGCGGCGCGCCGGTCAGCGAGCCCAGGGACGGCTGGGTGAGTATTTCGTAAGTCAGGGCGTCGCCGTCATGGTCCGAGCCGGTCAGGGTGATTGATTTGGCCACATCCTTTTGGACTTTTACATGCTGCCCGTTGGCAACCGGCGGACTCTGGAGCGAACCCCCGGGCTCCTGGTCTCCAACCTCCACGGAGCCTATGTCGCACGTGGCCGTTCCGTCCCCGTCCCCGTCTTGCGGCCTGGTCACCCCTCTTTGATCTGTGGATGGAATTTCGGTATTCGTGCCCGCGTCAATGGCCGGGCTGTTTGCCTGGGGCAGGTGAGTCATGGTGGGGCCGCCGTTGTCGGCCAATGGTCCCAGCATGGGGTTGTTGTTAATGACGTCTCCCTGGCCGATGAAATCATTGGTCGCGTCGTCGCCTACTATGTTGTAGCCGAGGGAGTTCACCGCGGTCCCCGAAATGAAAAGATTCGAAACTTCGGCTTGTTCTTTGCCGGCCACGAGACCGTCTTCCGTCACCAGAGGCTCGCCTTGGCCATTGCCCGCGATGATCGAATTCTTCACCGTTATCTCCTCAAGACCTGTCGAGTAGATAGCAGCTCCTACGCCACTGGTTGAGGTGACGGTATTGGCGGTGATGGTCGTGTTGAGCAGGGTCAGCGTCCCTCGATTTTTGATGCCGCCCGAGTCGTAACGGGCGTTGTTGCCGCTGACCGTGCAGTTGGTCAGGGTCAACTCGCCCTGATTGTAAATGCCGCCGCTGCTCGTGGAAGCCTGGCAATCCTGGATGGTGCAGCCATACATGGTCAGTGACGTAATGGGCGCTGGCGCGTCGCGGGACAGGGCGTCGCCGGAGGGGGTGTAGAGCACTGCGACCCCGGCTCCGTATGGAGTGTTGCCTCCTTTGGCAATGGTCAGGTTGGAAACATTCACCATGCTACCGTCTTTGATGATGAGGACTTGGCTCGAATACCCGGCGTCAAGAGTCACTCCGCCTTCCGGGCCGGTGAGAGTCAGGTTTTGGGAGATACTCAAAGCGCCCGAAGAGAGGTTGATGGTCCCGGTGACCGAAAACTGGATTTCGTCACCGGGCGAGGCGGTTTCGATGGCGTTGCGCAGGGACCCGGCCCCGGAATCATTCAGATTGGTGACGTTGATGACTGCGGCCTCCGAGGCCTGGACGAAAAAGGGCCATGGCAAGGCCAGCACGAAGAGCATGGCCAGAATCAGTCTGGTTCCTGACAACTTGTGAATCATGTTTGCCTCCGCAATTGGTTGGAAAAAAACTGAACCTGAGTCATCTGATCTGCGCCGACAGGAGCGATTTGTTCGGGCAACTTCCCAAGGGTTTCACACCGCATCAAATCAGGGTGAAGATATGCCCTTCGGTCGGCATTCCTGGAGGAAGGACCGCTGACGTCAGTCTGCCGTAAAAGACGCCTTTCACTTTTCTCTAAGTCGCTTGCCGGGTAAGGGGCATTGAAGACGCCCAATTTCTACCGGACAACTCGGAAAAACAAACACAGTTCATATTGGTTTGGGGAAAAAACGGGAAACTCATGGATATGTTCCCACAAACGACCAGAAGCCATTGGTCAGCGCTGGTCGATTTGGGACTATGAAAAGCATTTTACTGCTTCAAAGGATACAGAATCAATAAAAAACGGAAAATTGGTATATTACAGATCTCCGCCCCTACGCCCTTGCTTGATAAGGCGAACTGAATCAGAAAAGGCAGCCTGCTCGTTACTGAGCAAGCTGCCCCATATTCAGTTCTTCAGAATTGACCTGGCTAATCCAGCAGCGAACCGATAAAGCAGCCGACAAAGAAGTCGTGGCCGCCTTCCACCGCCGCGCCCTGGTTGGCCACGTAGGTCTCGACTTCCTCCATGACGCCGTCCGGGTCTTCATCCACCCATTCCTGCAGAGCGGTCAGGGCTTCCTGACGGTCCCCGGCGTCGCTGGAAAAGGTCTCCTGGACATCCAAAGCAGGAATCTCCAGCGTAAAATCCGACGAGTCGGCCGGCAGACGGATGGTCATGGCCAGCCCGCCGTAGTTCAGATACATGAACAGGGCGTCCGTCTCCGGGACAAAGTCCGGAATCCTGTCCAGGGGCGGGTTGTCCTGAAGCCAGGCCATGAGTCCTTCCAGGGTGTCGAAAAGCACCTCGTAGGAATACTCCGGGTGAGACGGCGAAAATATGACCGCCGAGTAAAGTCCTTCGCCCTCGGTGACCGCCAGAGCGGGGCTGGCTATAATACCAAGGGCCAAGGCGGCCACGGCCGCGACGAGCAGGCACTTCTTATATATGCTTCTGATGGCGCTCACGCTCATATCCTCCTTGTTCGGGTCTGTCAGTCCCATATCAGCGGCCCCTCTGGTTCTTCCTGCGGATGCTTCTCACCCCGGCCAGGGCGCAGAGCCCGAAGAGCAGGCCCGAAGCCGCCGCCGAACCGAACGGAACCTCCAATGTGCAGATATCGGTATCGGAGAGGCCGTCCGGATTGGTCACGGTCAGCACGCAATTCGTCTCGACCCGATTTTCGTCGCCGGTATGGGTGACTGTCGGCGTGGCCGTGTTTGTGCCGCTGATGCTGAACTCCTCGGTGTTGGTTATTGTCCAACTATAGGTGAGTGTTCTGCCCTGGGGATCATATGACCCTGTGCCGTCAAGGGGGACTACTGCGGTTCGGAGGAGTTTTTTCTGGTCACTACCGGCGTTGGCGATGGGGACTTCTCCCTCGAACGGCCCGACCTTGATCTGGACTGTGGCTAAGGCCGAGTAGAACCCGGAAGCATCCCTGACCTGGAAAGTGAAGCTGTCCGCTCCGGTGAAGCCGCTGTTGGGCGAATACGTCAGGTCGGGCAGGGTGCCGGCCAGCACGCCGTTGGCCGGGTCGCTGTTTTTGAAGAAGGTCAGGGCGCCACCATCATTATCCGAACCGGTCAGGTTGATGCTGACGGGCGTGTCGATTTGGGTGCCGACTATCTGGGCATTAGCCACGGGCGGTACCTGGGAGACGGCCGGATCGACGAATGCCTCCAGGATGACCGTGGCCGGGGCCGAGTCGTAGGTGCCGTCGTTGACCTGGAAGACCAGGACTGTCTTGGCCGGATTGTAGGTGAGGTTGACGTACCTGGTATAAGTCAGGTTGGGGGCCGTGCCGGACAGGGGGCCGTAGTCAGGATAGCTGATAATACGGTAGGTCAACGGGTCGCCGTTGTGGTCCGAGCCGGTCAGGGTGACCGGTGCGGCTACGTTTAACTTAACTTTTATATGCTGGCCGTTGGCCGCGGGCGGAGTCTGGATGCCCTGCGAGATAATCTCGACCGAGCCGACATCGCAGACGGCTGTCCCGTCGCCGTCGCCGTCCTGAGGCCGGGCCTGTCCCCGCTGGTCGGTGGCCGGTGCCCCGGTATTCGTACCCGCGTCGATAGCCGGGCTGCCGGCCTGGGGCAGGTGGGTCATGGTGGGACCGCCGTTGTCGGCCAATGCGCCCAGCAGCGGGTTGTCATTGACCCTATCTCCGGTCTGGGTGAAATTACTGCCCGCATCGTCCCCCACGATATTGTAGCCCTGGGAAGTCAGCGTGCCGGAGATGAAGATATTCGGGACAGAGGGCGGATTATCCCTTGCCTCCGCCCGGTCTTCGGCCACGGGGGGCTCTCCATAGCCGTTGCCCGCGATGATCGAATTCTTCACCGTCACTGCGGCGCCAATTGAGGCCAGACCGGCCGCGCCAGCCCACTCGGCGGCGGTGTTGGCGGTGATGGTGCAGTTGAGCAGAGTCAGTGTTCCAGAATTATATATTCCGCCGGCGTCGGCGGAAACGGTGTGGTTGCCGCTGACCGTGCAGTTGGTCATGGACAGTTCGCCTTCGTTGTAAACACCGCCGCCTGGTCCCGCCGACTGGCATTCCTTGATGGTGCAGCCGGTGAGGGTCAGGACGCTGCCCTCGACGTTGTAAATAGCGCCTCCCTGGTCGCCGAATCCTTTGGTCAGGGTGAGATTCGAGATGGTTACGTCGGCGGCTTCGACGCTGAATATTTCGCTGCTGTACCCGCCGTCGATGATTATCCCGTCGTCCGGGCCGGTGATGGTCAGAGCCTGTGAAAGGATCAGGCGGCCTTCATTGAGGCTGATGGTCCCGCTGACATCAAACTGAATCTCGTCGCCGGGATTGGCACTGGCGATGGCCGCCCGCAGGGACCCGGGCACGGCATCGTCCAGAGTGGTGACGGGGATGACCGTGGCGTGTGCCAGCGATCCGGCAAACAGAACGGAAACAGTAAACGCTGCAATCATGACCAGGGTCAGCAGGGCTGGTCTTGCTCCCGAAGATTTGCAGATCATATTGGCCTCGTTATGGTTAGTTGTAGTGTGAAAAAACGGCCTCAGACCCCGCATTGAGAGGGGCCGATCCCGTGTGCAGATTTTGTTTGAAAATACCTCTCCGGAGTTGTCATGTTGAGGGGAAACTGCTGTGGAAACATCCGGCTGGGCCGCTGGCAGTCCATTGAAGAGACCTGCCGGGGAATTGATTTTAATCCCTGTCACTTTTCTCCGTTTTCGTTTCAAGCAGGGGCTCGCTGAGTAGAAAGTCCTCTATGCCGCACAACCGGAAATTCAGTCTTCACTCGATGTTTACCGGAAATAGGGAACAGGGGTGATAGCCCCGTGTTTCATACCATAGCGCCGCAAACAGATTATGGTCAATGTGAAATTTTCATATATGAAGATTTAAATTGCCGTAACCGCAAGAGCAAACCCTGTTTCTGCCTATGGCCGCCGCCGATCCCCGTTGAGTCCGCATGGAATAATAAAGGCGGCCTGATCCGTAAAAGATCAAGCCGCCCTTTCTTCAAGATTTTATAAATTATCAGCTAATCCAGCAGCGAACCGATAAAGCAGCCGACGTAGAAATCCCGGCCGCCGCCGCCTTCCACCGCCGCGCCCTGGTTGGCCACGTAGGTCTCGACTTCCTCCATGACGCCGTCCGGGTCCTCATCCACCCATTCCTGCAGAGCGGTCAGGGCTTCCTGACGGTCCCCGGCGTCGCTGGAAAAAGTCTCCTGGACGTCCAGGGCCGGAATCTCCAAGGTAAAATCCGACGAGTCGGCCGGCAGACGGATGGTCATGGCCAGCCCGCCGTAGTTCAGATACATGAACAGGGCGTCCGTCTCCGGGGCAAAGTCCGGAATCCTGTCCAGGGGCGGGTTGTCCTGAAGCCAGGCCATGAGTCCTTCCAGGGTGTCGAAAAGCACCTCGTAGGAATACTCCGGGTGAGACGGCGAAAAGATAACCGCCGAATACAGACCTTCGCCCTCGGTAACCGCCAGAGCGGGGCCGGCTATAATCCCCAGGGCCAAGGCGGCCACGGCCGCGACGAGCAGGCACTTCTTATATATGCTTCTGATGGCGCTCACGCTCATATCCTCCTTGTGCGGGTCTGTCTGTCCCATATCAGCGGCCCCTCTGGTTCTTCCTGCGGATGCTTCTCACCCCGGCCAGGGCGCAGAGTCCGAAGAGCAGGCCCGAAGCCGCCGCCGAACCGAACGGAACCTTCACTACACAGACATCGGTATCGGACAGGCCGTCGGGGTTGGTCACGGTCAGCACGCAATTCGTGTCGACCCGATCATCGTCACCGATATGGGTGACTGTCGGCTTGGCCGTGTCGGCGTTGGTGATGCTGAACTCCTCGGTGTTGGTTATGGTCCAGCGGTAAGTGAGAGCTCTGCCCCGGGGGTCATATGACCCTGTGTCGTCTAATGTCGCAGATTCGTTTTTGCGCAGCTTGTCTTTACCATTGCCTGCGTCAGCGATGGGGACTTCTCCCTCGAACGGCCCGACCTTGATCTGGACGGTGGCTAAGGCCGAGTAGAACCCGGAAGCATCCCTGACCTGGAAAGTGAAGCTGTCCGCTCCGGTGAAGCTGCTGTTGGGCGAGTAGGTCAGGTTGGGCAGGGTGCCGGACAGCACGCCGTTGGCCGGGTCGCTGTTTTTGAAGAAGGTCAGGGCGCCACCATCATTGTCTGAACCGGTCAGGGTGATGCTGACGGGCGTGTCGATTTGGGTTCCGACTACCTGGGCATTAGCCACGGGCGGAACATTGGACACGGCCGGATCGACGAATGCCTCCAGAATGACCGTGGCCGGGGCCGAGTCGTAGGCGCCGTCGTTGACCTGGAAGACCAGGGCGGTCTTGGCCGGATTGTAGGTGAGGCTGGATTGCCTGGTATAAGTCAGGTTGGGGGCCGTGCCGGACAGGGAGCCGTAGTCAGGATAGCTGATAATGCTGTAAGTCAACGGGTCGCCGTTGTGGTCCGAGCCGGTCAGGGTGACCGGTGCGGCTACGTTAAATTTGACTTTTATATGCTGGCCGTTGGCCGCGGGCGGAGTCTGGATCGGTTCGGTCGGAGGCTGAGGCTGCTCCTGCCCCGGAACTTCGACCGAGCCGATGTCGCACGTCGCCGTGCCGTCGCCGTCGCCGTCCTGGGGCCGGGCCTGTCCGCGCTGGTCGGTGGCCGGAGCCCCGGTATTCGTGCCTGCGTCTATGGCCGGGCTGCCTTCCTGGGGCAAGTGAGTCATGGTGGGGCCGCCATTGTCGGCCAATGCGCCCAGCAGCGGGTTGTCATTGACCATATCCCCGGTCTCGGTGAAATTGCTGCCCGCATCGTCGCCTACAATGTTGTAGCCCTGGGAAGTCAGCGTGCCAGAATCGAAGATGTTCGGCACGGCAATCTGCCTGTTTCTGGCCTCCGCCCGCTCATCCGCTACGAGAGCCTCGCCGTAGCCGTTGCCCGCGATGATCGAATTCTTCACCGACATTGCTGGTCCGATGTTGAATACTCCCGAGGCAAAGGCCAGATCGTAAGCCACGGTGTTGCCGGTGACGGTGGTGTTGAGCATGGTCAGGGTGCCGTTGTTGTAGATGCCGCCGGCATCGGCATTCTGGGCATTGTTGCCGCTGACCGTGCAGTTGGTCATGGTCAGCTCGCCTTCGTTGTGAATACCGCCTCCCGATTCAGACGCCTGGCAGGCGCTGATGGTGCAGCCGGTCATAGTCAGGGATGGGAGCACCGGCGGCATATCTCGGGCTTCGTCGTTCTGCAGAGCGTCGTCGGCTGGACCGCTGACCAGCACGCCAGCGCCCGTGCCTGCTGCTCCATTAGTGATGGTGAGATTCGAAATGGTTACATCGCCATTATCAATAACGAAAACCCTACTCAAATACCCGCCGTCGATAATCAGCCCGCCGGCCGGACCGGTGATAGTCAGGTCCTGGGAGATATCCAGCGAGCCCATGCTGAGGTTGATGGTTCCGGTAACGGAAAACTGAATTTCATCCCCAGGCGAGGAGGTTTCGATGGCGTTCCGCAGCGACCCGGCTCCGGAATCATTGAGATTGGTGACGTTGATGACGGCCGCGTCCGCCGCCGATACGACAAATAAGACTGACACCGTGAGGGCTAAAACCATAACCATGGCCAGCAGAGTTGGTCGCGTTCCCGATGATTTGCAAATCATATCTGCCTCCGGATTTGGTGAGTTGACGGTTAAAAATAAACGGTCGCCGAAGCCATCATGACCTGGGCCTCAGGATGTTAAATAATGATGTTAAATATTTATCAAGGCTATCTCCCAATGATTATTCCAGTCACAGAGAAAGACTGATTAACTGAACGGCCTCGGCCAGCAGTTTGGGAGTGGCAACCGCTGAGGCCGACATATCGGCAAACGCTCTCGAAATGCAGACTTAATACCTGTGTTGGCTCTATCGTTCTTACAGGGGAGACCATCTTGGGTTCCACCTGTTTGAAGCGGACGAACTTCAGAGAATTTGCCGCTGACACGTTTGGTTTGAAGGAAAGAGATAAAAGCGGGCAATGTCCCCACTTACCACGCATGATATCTTAACTGTCCTAAGGACGTCAATGTGAAACCAGGCTTCAGGAATTGAAGTTGAAAGATTGAAGACCCGGGGTATATACTGGCCCATCTTCGGGCGTCAGGTATATCAATAAGTTACTCTTCATCTTCTGGCGGACGGTGTCCATGGTTTGCCCTTCCTGCTCTGACCGAACCCAATCAATGGAAAAAAAATGGAATAGCCCCCTTTTTTTTCTGTGGCCTGCCGCCCTGACCGCTCTGGCCGGACTGGCGGCTCTGCTGTTCTGGTACGTGCCCGGCTCCATTCCTTACGATCATGTCAGCGGAATCATGGCGGCTTCGGCCGAAGACATCGCCCGGGGCTGGTTCTACCGTCCGTTGTTTGATGGCGCTTACTGCGGCGGGACCAGATATATGCCTTTGTTTTCTCTTCTGCACAGCAGTTTGCTCGGGCTGGTCGGCGATCCGGTAACCAGCGGCAGGAGCCTGGTGCTGGCGTCGTTTCTTCTTTGGGCCAGCGGCCTTTACCAGCTTCTGAGAACAATGGACGTCAGGGGCAGAGAGGCGCTGCCTTTCACCCTTCTCCCCTTGGCTTCCGTCTCGTTGATGTTGCTGACTCTGGCCGTCAAGTGCGATTTTCTGGCGGGCGGACTGAACCTTTGGGGACTGGTCTTTGTGCTGCGGGGCGAAAAGGAAGACTCTGCCGCCTGGATTTCCGCCGGAGCCCTCTCTCTGGCTGGTGCGTTTTTCACCAAGCTGACCACCTTGAACGGCGCGGCCGCGGTCTTGATCTACCTGCTGCTGCAACGCCGGTATAAGAAAGCCCTGTGGCTGGCGCTGCTGCTCTGCGGTCTGGCCGTAGCGGGGTTGTGGGCCATTCATGCGGCCAGCGGCGGCCGGGCCTGGGAGGCTTTTCTGGCCTGCGCCACCGGCGGGATGGACTGGGCCTATGCCTTATGTTTTCCCTTCTGGTTCGTCCTGACGGCCCTGGCCGACCCTTTTTTTACCGTCATCCTTATACTGGCCGTTTTCTCGGCCGTCAGGCAATACCCGGTCAGTCGCCGGACTTTCCCTTTGGTCTACTTCGGAGTGACCTTGCTCTCCACCGCGATTATGTTTGCTTCGCCCGGCACGGACGGAAACCATCTGCTCGATCTGCTGGCCGCTTCGGTCATGGTCCTGGCCGTTGGACCGGTCCGGGAATTGAAAAGCAGGCGTATCACCAACTGGGGGCTGGGGTTTTTGACCCTGCTTATCGTGGCATCGTGGCTGCCCGGAACCCCCTCCATACGCTCCTATATCGAAAAAGTCGGCCGGCCGCTCCGGGCGGACATCGCCCGCATGGCCGTAAAACTGGGAACCGGCCCAGAGGAGATACTCAGCGAAAATCCCTTGCTGCCTCTCCTGCTGGACGGCCGTCGGCCCGTGGTTCTGGACTGTTTTCAGCTCCGGCTGGTCGCCGGAGACGTTCCGGCCGTCGAAGCCTCGCTGAAAAGCAGGCTGGAAGAGCGCCGATTCAGGGCGGTTATTCTGATGGACTGGAGCGGAGCCGGGCCTGAGGGCCTGGCCGAGGCCATGGCCGGGCACTCCTCCCTCGGTGGAAAGCGCTTTTACGGGGATGTTCATTTCTTTCCCTGGTTTCTGGATGTTTTATGGAAAAATTACCGTTTGAGCTTCGTCATCGGGCCTTATGTGGTCTTTCAGCCTCGGAGAGATATCTGAGATGGCCAGCTATGACCGGATGGCCGCACCGGCCGAATCGCCTCTGAAGGTCTGTCTGAGCGTGGATGTGGAGCAGGACTGCCCGCCGTACCTGAATACCTTCCGTGGTCTGGGTGAGGGATTGGCCGCCGTGCTGGACGTCCTGGACGATTTCGGAATTAATGGCACTTTTTTTACCACAGGTCAGATGGCGCGCAGATTCCCCCGGGCCGTGGAAAGTATTGTCGAGGCCGGGCTCGAACTTGGGTGTCACGGAATGACCCACAGGTCTTTCCGGTCCATGGATTATCGGGAAGCGGTGGAGGAAATCGAGGCTTCCGCCGGAGTGCTGCGCGCTTTCGCCCCTGTGGTTTCCTTCCGGGCGCCCTATCTGAACTTTCCCTCGGAATTTCTGCCCATCCTGGCTGACGCAGGTTTCCTGGTGGATTCCTCGCAGGGCTCTTACAAGTGGGGTTTCTGGCGCAAGGACCGGGCTGAAAATCTTTTGCGGGTTCCGGTATCGGCGACCTCGTCCGTCCTGAGGCTGCCCGGCTTCATTCGGCAGCCCTGGCTGGGGACATTGCGAAGCCCGGTTGTCCTGTTTGTCCATCCTTGGGAATTCGTCGACTTGAGGAGAGAGAAACTGCGCCTGGATTGCCGCTTCAGGACCGGGGGCGAGGCCGTTCGTTGCCTGCGGCAGGTCATAGGCTTTTTTCAGGACCGGCGGGCCGTTTTTCTGCGCATCAGGGAGCTGCTGGAATGATACTTAAAACGAACAGGCGCAAGTGGCTGGGTTCGCTGGCCGTTCCGGCGGCTACGGTCCTCCTTTTCGTCGCCTGGGGGAAAATCGACTGGACTCTGGTCTGGTTGGAATTGGGCCGGACCAGACCGGTCTGGATTCTGGCAGCGGTTATGATGAATCTGTCCATCCTCGCACTATGGGCGGTGCAGTGGCGTTTGTTCCTGCCGGAAAAGGCCCTGGTGCCTTTTCGACAGATGTTAGAGATCAACTCTCTGATCTCCATGACGCTCAATACCGTGCCTTTCGGGGCCGGCCATGCCCTGGGCGTGGCCTTGCTGGGCCGCAGGGTGGGGCATGCCGAAGCCCTTTCCGTTCTGGCCCTGGATCAACTGGCCGAAGGGTTGAGCAAAGTCACCCTGATAATGCTGGTGAGTCTGGCGGCGTCGTTGCCTTTGTGGTTGAGCCGGGGCCTGCCGTTCCTGGGGCTGGCGGTGCTGCTGCTGTTTCTGGCTCTTCTTTTTCTGGCGCATCGTTTTGCCGGAGAGATTGAAGAATCCGAAGCCGGTCAGGGCGCCTGGAGCAGGATACTGGCCTTTGCCGTCCGCTGGGCTCATCACCTCAAGCCCATGAGGACCCCCCGGCTGTTTCTTGGTGGCTTGGCCTGCGCCCTGGCCATGAAAGCGGCCGAGGCTCTGGGCATCTGGGCGGTGCAGATGAGTTTCGGGCTGGCATTGCCCTGGTGGAGTTCCCTGCTGGTTCTGGCCTGCCTGAGTGCGGCCACCATGGTTTCCGTCTCGCCGGGCAACCTTGGCGTGTACGAAGCCAGCGTTTTTCTGATCTATCAGTACCTGGGCGTGGATCAGGCCCAGGCGGTGAGCCTGGCCGTCGTTCAGCATCTCTGCTACCTGATTCCCCTGGTCGGGACCGGCTATGCGGCCGTGCTCAGGCGCAACGGCCTGCTGCCCGTTTCGTCTGTCTGGGGTCGCATTAAAAAGGAGAAGGAGGCCGGGAGTGAAACATGAGACGCCCGGTCGTCTAAACCGGGCGTCCGCCGTTGGTCAGGGCTTTGCGGTAGGTTTCCAGATGAACCGGCACCACTTCGGACCAGCCGTACGACACCGGCGTCCGGCGATTATAAGCGGCTATGGACGCTCTCAGGTCCGCGTCAAGCATCAGACGCTGAATGCACTCGGCCAGTTCCCTGTCCGATCCGGCCAGCAGGCCTTCCCGGCCGGACTGAATGAAGTGACTGACCCCGGCCTGAGACCTGGCCACCACCGGCAACCCGGCGCAACGGGCTTCCAGGGCGGCCAGCCCGAAGGATTCCAGGGGGGAGGGCAGGACGAATATGTGGCTTCGGGTGAAAAAATCGCGGATGAAGGTTCTGGGCTTCCGGCCCAGGAGTTCAACCGTATCATTCAGTTTCAGGCTCTCTATCAGACGCCGTATTCTCGGCTGGTGAGGTCCGTCGCCTATGATGGTCAGTTTCAGCCGTCTCCCCGGCGGGAGAGCAGCCAGAAGTTCGGGAACCATTCGTATGAGCGGTCCGGCCCACTTCCTTTTGTCCAGCCGCATGACCGAAACGATTTGTATGGTCCGGTCATCCAGGGGCGGATGGCTGATGCGCCAGAATTCGGGGTCCACTCCGTTGGGCAGAACATGCACTGTCCTTGGTCCGACCAGACTATGGAATTCATCGGCCAAAGTCCGGCTGACCGCCGAAAAGACCACCGGCCACCCGGACCAGCCGAGGCCAATGTTGAGCATGGACAGCAGCGGTCGGCAGTGATTTAGTCTGGAATGAAAGGTTGCTACCGTCGGCAGACCCAGTTGTACGCCCTGGAAAGCCCCGGCCCAGCCGATGGGCGCGACAATGCTGATATGGGTGTGGACAAGGTCGAAATGTTCCTGGGTCAGAATGTTTTTGAGCCGCCTGAAGGCAGCCGGAGTGAAGGCAAAACCGTCATAACCGGGGAAGCGCGGGGAATTAAGGCGATGGATGGGCAGTCCGTCGTCTTGCGCCTCGCCTGGTGTGGAGGTTATGATTCTGACCTCATGGCCCTGGCCGGTCAATTGCCTGGAAAGATCATGCAGATGCATTTCCACGCCGCCCAGCCGGGGCGAAAACCAGTCGCAGATCATGGCGATCTTCAATGGACGGATGCCGCCAGCAACGTTCTCGGTCATGGGCTCTGTCATATCTGTTCGATTTTTCCGTCTGAGTCTGAAAGTGTTTTCAGCCCGGCGAAGTCAGACGGACAATGGTCTGACTGCGTTCGGGGCAGGCAGACTGATTATAGAGAGCCGTTTCTTTCCGGGCAACCATATACTATGACAGGCAAGATATTCGCCTGATGGCGGCGATAGACCAGGATACTTCAGATAGGGGCCATATGCGTCCGGCCGGATATCCGGGGAAAAAAGCGGGTTCTGAAAAATGTCAATCCAGATAAGCCTTGTTGAATCCAAAAAGGACCTGAAAACCTTTGTCTCTCTTCATCGCAGAATCCTCAAAGGCCACCCTGCCCTGGTGCCGCCCTTGATTAGCATTGAAATGCAGACGCTCGATCCGGCCCGCAATCCGGCTTACGAAGGGGCTGAAACACGTCTCTTCCTGGCTCGGCGCGATGGGCGGCCGGTGGGCGGGGTAGCCGGTATATTAAGCCACGCAGCCAATGAAAAGCACGGCACGAAAAACCTGCGTTTCGGCTGGTTCGAGTCGATTGACGATTATGAGGTGGCCGAGGCTTTGTTCCGGTCTCTGGAGGACATGGCCCGCACCAAGGGCCTGACCAGCATTACCGGGCCCCAGGGTTTTACCGATCTGGACTTCGAGGGACTGCTTGTCAGCGGCTTTGATTACCCGACCCCGGTCACCGGTCGTTATAATCCGCCATATTACCGGGATTTCGTGGAACGTTACGGCTTCGTCAAGGAAATAGATTACGTGGAACACCGCATCCTGCCCTTCTCAGACGAGGTTTTCAGCAAGATAACCGCTCTTGCCGCCCGTACGGCGGCCAAAGGCCGGTTCCGGATGCTGCACCTGAAGAACAGCCGGGAGGCCGCAAAATGGGGACGGGCCTTGTTTGATCTGCACAATGAGGCCTACTCCGGCCTGTACGGGACTGTGCCTCTGAGCGACAGGCAGATCGACTTTTATCTCAAACACTACCTGTCGGTGATCGATCTGGAAATAACCCAGCTTGTGGTTGACGAGAACGATGAGCTGGCCGGGTTCTTCGTCGCCCTGCCCAGCCTCTCTCAGGCCTTCCGCAAGGCCGGCGGCCGCCTGCTGCCCTGGGGCTGGCTGCATATAATGTCTGCTCTGAGGAAGCGGGAAGCCCTGGATTTTTACATCGTGGGCGTGAGAGGAAAATACCACGGTATCGGCGTCCCGGCCATGCTGGTTGGCGGTCTGATTGAAGCCATTCGGGATATGGGGTTCAAATATGCCGAAACCAGCCACCTGCTGGAATCCAACACCAACGTCCAGTCACTCTTCAAGGTCTTCGACCATTTTGAGGTCAGACGGCGCAGGATTTACAGGAAAGAACTGGACTGAACCGGAGCATATGGACAGAAACGGCCGGTTCCTTGCGGAACCGGCCCCCTGAGTATATCTGCCTGTGTTAGATGTATTTCTATGACCGGTTATTCGGTGAAAAGGCGTCCTTCGCGGTAGGTAGCCAGCACGCTGATCTCGTGCAGGCGTTCCGGTTCGATGGCCAGGGGATTGTCGGACAGAATCACCATGTCGGCCAGTTTGCCCGGTTCGAGGCTCCCGACCAGGTCTTCCAGGCCCAACTGCCAGGCTCCGTTGATGGTCAGCGCCTTCAATGCCTCCTCGGCCGGAATGGCTTCATCCGGCCCGATCACCTCGTTGCGGCGGGTCATGCGGGTGACCGCCGTCCGCATCAGTTTGAACGGCTCTTCGGGATACATGGGGCTGTCGTTGTGCAGGGAGGAAACCAGACCCGCCTTGAGCGCACTGGCCATGGGCATGAGCCGCGCCGTTCTCGCTTCGCCCAGCATGTCGTCCCGCAGCGCTTCACCATAGTAGTGGATGTGGTTGATGTGCCAGCTCACAGTCAGGCCCAGGTTCTTGGCCCGCTGGAGCTGATCCAGCGGAAAGAGCGCACCGTGTTCTATGCGGTGCCGGTGGTCCTGACGCGGGGATTCGCTGAGGACCCTCTCGTAGACATCCACAATCTCCCTGATAGCCCGGTCGCCCTGGCCGTGAATGATGATCTGGTGCCCCTGGTCGTGGTATTTCTTGACCAGTTGATAAAGGGTTTCCTTTTCCATCATCAGGTAACCGCAGGTGTCCGGGGGAACGCCCAAACCTTCCTGCATCAGTTCGCTGTTCAGATAAGGTTTGTCCAGGCCGATGTTGCCGGTGTAAGGCGAACCGTCATACCACAGCTTAATGCCGCGGGTCTGGAAACGGGTCGAATCCGGGCCGACCTGCACTCTGATGCCCATTTCGCAGTCTGTGGCCTTTTCCATGAAAGAAATCCTGACGCCGCCATCTTCGGATTCCAGAAGGTCACGAAGCATGGTGCAGAGACTGACATCCGGGAATTCACCGGCTGATCCGAGGGTGGTGTAACCGGCCTTGACGTAGCGTTTGATCTGCGTCTGCATCAACCTGCGGGCGTCGAACCCCATGTCTCTGAGCATGGCCATCATGATCGGCCAGATAGCGCCCTGTTCGATGATGACACCGGTCAGGCGGCCGTTCTTGTCCTTGACAAAGGTCCCGTTGGAAGGCTGCGGCACATCATCCTTGATGCCGGCTGCTTCCAGGGCCTTGTGGTTGACGAAGACCGTGTGCATGCTCTGGATCATCACCCAGATTGGATTCTCCGTGGAAATCTCGTCCAGAGTGTCGGCGTCCAGGGCCTGAAGATCCCGGAGGAGTATGGGGTCGTAACCGAACCCGGCGATCCACTCGCCGGGTTTGGCTTTAGCGGCGGCTTCCCGAAGCACATTCATGACGTCGGCGGCGGTGGGGTGGGTGAAGGCGCTTATGTCGAGGTAGTTGTAGAGGAGCGAGCTGGTCATTGGGTGGGTGTGAGGCTCGACAAGGCCGGGCGTCAGAGTCTTGCCTTTGAGATCGACCATATTTGTCGCCGGTCCTTTTAAGGCAAAGACCTCGTCTTCGTTGCCCGCCGCCAGTATTTTTCCCTCAGCGACGGCCAAGGCTTGGACTTGTGGTCGTTTAGCGTCGATGGTCAGTATGGTTCCGCCGTAAAAGACAGTTTCAGCCTGTGGCATTGAGGGTCTCCTTTAGCATCTGTAATGCTTAACAATTAACTGTTTTTTTTAACAGATGGGGGAGGGGCTTGGTTGCTAATATTTTATTGGTAAATTATAAGCCGATTGCTTATAAAAGATAGCCGTTGATCACGGTTAATCCAGGGAATGAAGGTAGGAATTCAGATTGGCCCGGCTACCCCTGAGCCCCAGCTTCTGGCGGATGTTGTTGCGGTGAAAATAGACCGCAGGCACGCTTATTCTGAGCAGATCAGCTATTTCCTGGCTGGTCTGGCCTTTCTTGACCATATCGGCCACCAGCATTTCCGTTCTGGTCAGTCGGCTGCCCAGGATTTTGAAACCGTGGGCGCATGGCGCGAATATTCCGGCAAGATTGGCGCGGATGAGTTCCAGATATACTTTCTGTTCCTGGTCAAGAGGGGTGTTGGTCAGTTTCTCCAGGTAGGGCAGAACCAGCGCTTCCAGCTTGGACATCATCTCCTTGTCCTGTTGGATTTTCTCGGTTTCGCGCTGGTCCAGGATAACCTTGAGGGCTGTGTTGGTCTCCTTTATCTTTTCGCTGGTTTTCTTGCTTTCGGTAATGTCCTGCACATGGGAAATGAAGTACTTCGGTTCTCCATCGGCGCCGCGAACCAGGTAACTGCTGACCCTCGCCCAGACGATATCCCCTTCACGTCCGAGATACCTTTTTTCCAGCCGGAAGGACTGGAAATCTCCCGCCATGGTCTGGCTGATCCGTTTCCTGCTGATGTCCCTGTCCTCGGGGTGGGTAATGTCAAAAATATCCCGCCCAAGCAAACCGTCTTCCGGAAATCCCAGCAGGCGGGAAAAGAAGGGATTGACTTCCAGCATTCTCCCCTGGGGATCGAAGATTATCATTCCCAGCGCGGCATGGTCGAATGAACCCTTGAAGCGGGCCCGGCTCTCCCGCAGGGCGTCTTCCATCTGTTTACGGTTGAGGGCGTTGGCAAAGACTTCCCCGATAAGGTTGAGCCTCTGCACCTGGGAATCAGGCCAGGCTTTGTGGGCCTTCCGGGAGCTGAACATGAAGACCCCCATTACGGCGTCATCCAGCCGGAAGGGAATGGAAATGAACGATTTGGTGTTCTGGCTGAGAGCACGGTAAGTTTCCTGTTCGGCCCCTGGAGGACAGTCGTCGGGCACGCGCTCCACCCTGACGATTTCACCAGCCTTAACCTTGGCGGTAATATAAGGGTAGTCCTCATAGTTCACCTCATGCGCCCAGGGTGTATCCTCATATTTGGAATAGGCGTGGACAATGGACAGATTGTTGGTCTGAGGGTCAAGCTGGCTGAAACTGGAACGGTCGGCCCCGATGTATTCGCTGATTTCTTTCAGCCAGTATTCGACTTCGGCACAGACTTTGTCGGCCGGCAGATTGACGAAGCTGGAGGAGAGGCGGAAGAGCAGACGTTCATACTTGATCTGTTCCTCGAATTCCGTGCGGTGGCCAGGTCCTGATGTGGAATCCGGGGGCGCGGTTTTCCCGCCGGATGCAACCGGATTCAATTTATCTGGATATTCTGGCTTCTGCTCGTCCCTCATTTTTATCTCCTGACCTGCCTCCAGGCGCGGATGGACGCCGTCAAGCGGCCGCACGCACATCAGGCCCGCACCCCGGCCATGCTCCTCATATCGGGCTGAACGAAAGACATGTTAATCCATGAAACATTGATTCGTCAACGGCCCTGGCATGGGTTGATCCGCAACTAAGCAGCAGTCATATGTCTGCCAGAAACCAGGGACTTCGAACTCTCCTGCGGTTTACTGTGGCGCTTACTGCCGGAGGGAAAGAGGCGGTTTACCTGCTTACTTGTATCTGAGTTCGGATGAAAAAAGGCCGGGTCTCGGACCCGGCCTTGATTTTGTCTTTTTTTGGTGGAGCTGAGGGGGATCGAACCCCTGACCTCATGAATGCCATTCATGCGCTCTCCCAGCTGAGCTACAGCCCCGTGCGGTACAGGGGGCAAATTATCAATCGGGCCGGGTGTTGTCAATAGCAAATTTCGTCTGCCGTAAAAAAATGAGACAAGCCGTGCCTCCGGGAGTGGTCTCGGGGTTTGTGTCTGGCGTCCCTGGCTGAATCAATCAATCGGTTGTCACTGTGGCTTACGGCGGACAAAAAAAGGGCGGCCCATGATGGACCGCCCTGTGAATTTCGCGGGTATGTCTATCGGCCCGAAACCGTATCCATCCTTTTGAACAGGAATATCTTGTCGCCGATGTTTATGGGGTCCTTGGAGTAGGTTATTCTGGCCACGTAGGCCACAGGCTCGTCGTCAAAGTCAGTCCTGCCCGCCTTGGTCAGCTTAGCCTTTTCCTTCTCGGTCAGCGGCGTCAGACCTTCCACGCGGGAGACGACCGTGACCATGCCTTTGAATGTGTGAAGCCGGCCGATGACTTTGCCCGCCTCGGGGCGGCCGTCATCCGGCTCTTTGACTTCGTTGGTTAGTTCGTAGATGGGAAATTCCCGGAAGTATGGGTCGGGATCGTTGTTGGCGGCCGAGTTGAGTATCTTGGCCACATCCCCGGTGAAGCGGACAATGACGTCGTCATAGTAGGACAGGAGCAGGCGGCCGTGAATGGCTTCCGAAGCGTCAGCCGACTGTCCTCTTTCCATGGAGGAAATTATTTCTCCCACTTCGCGGACTTCGTCGTAAGTGATGACTTCCTTGCCGGTTCGCGGGTCGATTTTTTTGACCTTGAGCTTGGTTACGCCGGTGCCGGCCAAACCATCAGGGTTGGCCAGATACGTGAAATGTTCGGGAAAGACCGAATCTATCGGGCGTCCGCGATCATAAGGGTCTCTGACCGGGGGCAGAGCCGCCGGGGCCTTGGCCTTGAGCAACTCCTCCATAGGATAGATGGTCAGAACATCGCCGACATAGATCTGATGGGGGTTTGTGGTTTGGTACCGGTTCATCTCCCAGAGTTTGGGCCAGAGCGTCTCGTCGCCGTAGAACTTCTGGGATACCCCCCATAGGGTGTCCCCGGCCTTGACGGTGTACTTCTGGTGTTCCTGGGCCAGGGCCGGATAGGCCAGGCAGAGAACAAGGGCGACCAGTATGAAGACAAAGATTGGGAAGCTTTTGGGCTTCATCCTGCATCCTCCTTGGGCCGCGCGCCCGAGTCGGGGTGGATTTTCTTAGTGAATATAATCCATAATGCCAAGTAATGTCAAGAAAATTTGGGGCATCTTGTCTGCCGGTCCAGAAGAGGCAGGGAGGACCGGTTCAGGCATCCGGTTCAAGCTCCTGCTTGGCCGTGCGTCCGCCGTCGCTGATTTCGCGAAGACTGAAATTCTGGAGATATAAATAGACAATGCCGGTGACGGTAATGGGGATGAACTGGGTGATGTGAACGATGATGGCGTAACTCCCGGCTATGGAGCGTTCAACGCCAAGGGCGACCATGGCGGTGATGCAGGCCAGTTCAAAAGTCCCGACAAAACCCGGGGAGGACGGGATCATGATGCCCAGGGCTATGGCTCCCAATACTATAACGCTGCCGACCGGTCCCACGGTTGCACCCAGGCTCTGGCCTCCGGGGGGTGAAAAGGCGAACATGACCACCCAGTAAAAAGCGGTGGTAGAAGCCCAGACCAGGATGGAATGCAGGAAAGCCCAGGCGATGAGGCGTGGACTGGCCAAGGCGTCCATGCCGGAGGCGAAGGAGATGATCAGGCGGCTGGCCAGATTCTGGAATCTGGGCAGAGGGCTGAGAAGTTTTTCCGCCAGCATGACCAGAAAATCCGTCTTGAGCCGGGCCAGAACCAGAAAGACCAGGGCACAGACGAAGATGAGCACGGCCAGGTAGGAAAAGGCCCTTATCCAGGCCATGGCCTCTTCCGGCAGAGGCATGGGCTGGAGAAAGAGGGCGGTTATGAGAAATAGAAGGACGGTGAAGCCGTCAAAGACCCTTTCGAGGACAACTGTGGCGAAAACGCCGCTTTTGGACAGATTTTCGCGGCGGCCCAGGACATAGGCCCTGATGAATTCGCCCAGCCTGAGCGGCAGAAGGTTGAGAGACATGAAACCGATCATCAACGCGCCGAAAAGCGAATGTATGGTTGGCCTGCCGGCCGGCAGAAGCAGATAGCGCCAGCGGACGGCCCGGAGCCAGAAGGTCAGTAGAAGAACAGGCAGCGAGGCCAGGAGCCAGAAAAAATCAATGGTGCGGACGATCTCCCAGGTTTGGGCCCAGTCGGTTTTCCGGAAGGCCAGATAAAGGAATACCGCGCTTATTATCAGGCCCAGCCAGGTCTTTTTGTTGTTCACAGTCATATCTCCAAGGGACGGTTCAACAACCGCCCCGGTGTCGCTATCGAATCCGCCGATTATAACCGCCAGAGCGGACAGGCACAAGGCTTTCAATTTCTTTCAGATATGCGCCTGCAATCCGGCCAGTTCCCGGGCCAGGGGACGGTCCGGGGGCAGAAGGTCGTAAGCGCTGAGTCCGCCAGGTTCCACCCAGGCTACGGCGGAAAAATGAGCCGTGTTCATATGGCTGGAGAGAGGCCGGCAGAGGAATCCATGGAGAGTAAGGGAAAACTCGGCGTAGTCGTGGTCGACGCTGAGAAGGTGACGGATGATTTCTATTTCCAACTCCAGTTCTTCCCTGATCTCACGCTGAAGACATTCCGGCAGAGTCTCACCCTGTTCCTGCTTGCCGCCCGGAAAATCCCAACGGCCGGCATGGCGGGTTCCCTGGGGGCGCTGAGTGATCAGAACCCGGCCGTCTTCCCGAACGATCAGAGCGGCCGTGACCTGGAGCGGTGGTTTGTGCATGGTCATGTAATTAACCGCCGGATTATCGTCAGGCCTGGACCAACCGCAGAATGGCGACTTCCGGGGGGACTCCCAGACGGAAGGGGAGGCCGATGGCTCCGATGCCGGCGGTGACGTGGATGAATCCTCCCGGCTCACGGTACAAGCCATGGGTGTGCTTGTAAGACAGATCGGCCAGGTTGGGGCCGTTGGGCAGGCCGAATTGTCCGCCATGAGTATGGCCGCACAGGGTCAGTGGTATGCCTGCCTTGACGGCCTGTTCAAAACCCGTGGGCCTGTGAGTCAGTAGTATCGGGAAAAGGCCTTCCGGCCGTCCGGCCAGGGCTGCTTCCAGAGGGAGCGGTCCGCCGGAACCGGCCCAGTGGCGTCCGGGATCGTCGATACCTACCAGGAGAAGGGGCAATCCCTCGGGCTGCATTGAGCTGTGGGTGTTGCGCAGCATGTTTATTCCGCCCTGTTCGAGGCCTGCGGCTACGGCTTCGGCTCCGGTATAAACATCATGGTTGCCGATGATGCCGAAAACTCCCAGCGGAGCGCCCGAAATCATGCCCAGGCGTTTGGTCAGGACGCTGGCGTAGGAAGGGTTGTGTTCTATTATGTCCCCGGTGATGACAACCAGGTCCGGCTTGAGATCACGGGTGACCTCCAGGGTCCTGCCGACATCGTCCGGAGTCGTCCAGAGTCCTATATGAAGGTCCGAAAGGTGGGCGATGGTCAGTCCGGCCAGCGACTGAGGCAGACCGGTGAAAGGCACGTCGTAATGAACGACCTTGGGCGCGAATGACTGACGGACCAGTCCCCAGCCGGTGCCTGCGGCCACGCCGGTATAAAGAGCAGCGTTGGTTGTTTTGATAAGAAAGGCCCTCCGCTCCTGATTGATTTGGCGTCTCCGCTGGGGCCAGCCCCGGCTTTTTTTCCACCAGCGGTAAAGGTTGGAAGGGAGGCGGAAGACAATAAGCAGAGTCAGGCTTAAGGCCGCGCCGACGATCAGCCAGAGCCAGACGCCGACTTGCCAGGTCAGAAAAGGACGGACGACCAGGGCCACTATCCAGGCGGCGGGCGGGTTAGGGCTGGAACTGGCCAGGGGCAGATAGAACCAGGGCAGGTTGGCCGCAAAAAACAGAATTATGGTGAAGAGCACGGCCCAGGGGCGGCGGCGCAGACGATGAACGATTATGGAAAAGGCCAGGGCTTGAGTGGCGAGAAAGAAGAGCAGGACGATCAGGAAAAACCTGGACATGGTCAGCCTTTCGGCGGCCTTGCGGCCGCAGTGTCTGGGCGCTTGACTTTAAATTATTGCCCGTCAGACGGTAATGATGTCAAGCGTTAGTTTTCCTGTCTGGAGCGAAGGGCTTGCCGGTGCGACCGGAGCCTTTATTGACATGTCCCATTCATGCCCTGATAATCTTGATGTGTGAGAGTGTCGGTGGGCCATGTTCGAACTGGCTTTTTATGACACTCGGGCCAGTTAGGCCCGGCGGCACGCTTCACATCTCCTTAAGGAGAAACGGGTAGAAAGACAATTTTGGGGAAGAGAGTGCGGGGCTTCCGTTCCCTGCGGTTCGTTTTTATTCATAATACTAGATGATTGATCCTAATTGTAAGTTCACGGGCGCTTGACAGGGCGGCGCTTGTCCTGTATTGTGGGCTTATTATTTAACTAGTAAAGTAATTTATCCCCGACAAGGTGACGAGGTGCATATGTCGAAGGTAAACATTGCCTTGCGCGTCAATGGGGACGTGTATGAATTGGCGGTAGACCCCTGGAGGACCCTGGTCGAAGTCCTGAGGGACGACCTCAACCTGACCGGAACCAAGGTCGGTTGCCAGACCGGCGACTGCGGGGCCTGTACCGTCATGCTGGACGGGCGCACGGTGACTTCCTGCCTCACCTTGGCTGTGGAGGCCGACGGCCGGGAAGTCACGACCATCGAAGGGATTGCTCCGAGCGGCGAGGAACTGCATCCTATCCAGAAGGCTTTCGTGGAACGGGGCGCGGTTCAGTGCGGCTACTGCACGCCCGGCATGATCATGTCCTCCAAGCATCTGCTGGAAATCAATCCCACACCGACCGAGCAGGAGATCCGGCGCGGCCTGTCAGGGAATCTCTGCCGCTGCACCGGTTACAACAAAATCGTCGAGGCGGTGGGCGAGGCGTCCCGCACCATGCGGTCAACGGACAAGGAGGGGTAGCCATGCCTTTGCCGAGATTCACTTACGTGGGAGCCTCCAGTCTCCGGGAGGCCTGCGCTTTACTGGCCGAGCACGGCGACAAGGCTCGTCTGATGGCCGGGGGGACCGATCTGATCATAAAACTCCGGCACCGGGCCATGCAGCCGGACTATGTCGTCGGTCTGAGGGGAGTGTCCGGACTGGATAAGGTCGATTTTGACCCGGTCAAGGGGTTGCGCATCGGGGCCTTGGCCAGACTGGCCCAAGTGGCTTCCAATACCGACGTGGGGAAGCATTACCCGGCCTTGGCCGGGGCGGCCGGGGTGACGGCTACTGTTCAGATCAGGAACATGGGCACGGTGGTGGGAAACATCTGCAACGCGGCCCCTTCGGCGGATACGGCCACGCCTCTTCTCGTCTACGGCGCGGAAGTCGTCATTGTACATCCGGGCGGGGAAAGGCGTCTGGCCTTGGATGAATTTTTCCGCGGGCCGGGTCTTACGGCCCTGGAGTCCGGGGAGATTGTCAAGGAACTGCTTCTGCCTCCGCCGGTTGCCGGCAGCGGCTCGGATTACCAGAAAATATCCGAGCGCAGCAAGGTGGATATCGCAGCGGTGGGGGTATCCTCTCTGATGGTTCTTGGTGAATCAGGAGCCATCTCGGCTGTCCGTATCGCTTTGGGAGCGGTGGGACCCACGCCGCTGAGGGCCAGACGGGCGGAAAAGAGTCTGGCCGGTCAGGTTCCGGAAGATGGACTGCTGGGCCGTGCGGCGGAGATGGCGGCCGAGGAATGCAGCCCTATTTCCGATATGCGCGCTTCAGCCGATTACCGGCGGAGGATGGTGGCCGTGCTGACCGGGCGGGCTCTGGAACAGAGCCTGGCCATGGCCCGGAGCAATAAGGCGGGGTGTGAGCTATGAGTATGTGCAAGTATCCGGATTACAAGTTTATCGGGCAGAGCGCTCCAAGGGTGGATGCTCCGTCCAAGGTGACCGGCAGCGCGGTTTATGCCGGGGACATAAAGCTGCCGGGGATGCTGCACGGCAAGCTGTTGCGCAGCCCGGTGCCTCACGCACGGATAAAAAGCATCGACGTGTCTCAGGCTGTTGCCCTGCCCGGAGTAAAGGCGGTTATCACGGGGAAAGACACTCCGTGCATAAAATACGGCAACTGGCGGCTGGTGCCTCAAAGCCAGGACGAACTGCCTCTGGCCGTGGACAAGGTCCGTTTCATCGGGGACGAGGTGGCGGCCGTCGTGGCCGTGGATGAGGAAACTGCCGAGGAGGCCGTGCATCTGATTAGGGTGGATTACGAGGAACTGCCCGCGGTGTACGACGTTGACGCGGCGCTGGCCCAGGGCGCACCCCTGATCCACGACGAGGTTGACCTCTCGGGAAATATCAGCCTGGACAGAAAGATAGACGTGGGTGACGTGGAAACGGCCCTGGCCGGGGCGGATTACGTGCGCGAAGACTTTTTCACCGTGCATGCCGTTTCACATGCCTATCTGGAGCCCTGCGCCTGCGTGGCCGAAGCGGACGCCGAGGGGCGGATAACCTTGTGGACCTCCACCCAGACCCCTTACATTGTGCAGTGTCTTCTGGCTTCGACCCTGGGCATCCCGGAGAACCATGTCCGGGTTATCAAGCCCACCGTGGGGGGAGGCTTCGGGGGAAAGATGGAGTTGCGGCCCTGGGAGTTCTGCGCGGCCTTCCTGGCCCGCAAGACCGGACGCCCTGTGCGTTTTCAGTTGACCAGGGCCGAGGAACTGGCTACCGGACGGCGGCGGCACCCGATGAAGATACGTTCGAAAATCGGATTCAAAAAGGATGGGACCATCGTCGCCAAGGATTTCGAGGTCTATCTGGACGGCGGGGCTTACAATTCCATGGGGCCCACGGCGACCTTCCTGTGCGGCAATTTCGGAGCCATGCTCTACCGCTTCCCTAATTACCGTTACCGGGGTTATCACGTCTACACCAACAAGCCGCCCGCCGGAGCCATGCGCGGTTTCGGCGCGCCTCAGGCGCTCTTCGCCGGTGAAAGCCAGATGAACATGGCGGCCGGGGAACTGGGGCTGGACCCCATCGACCTGAGAATACAGAACGCCATGGTCAGCGGCGACGAGATACCGGGCGTGGCGACCATCTCCTCCTGCGGCTTCATCGAATCGCTGCAGAAAGTGGCGGAGATGACCGACTGGCGGGACAAGAGGAAAAATCCCGCTCCGAACAAGGGACTGGGTGTGGGCTGCTACAGTTTCATCTCCGGCGGCGTGTTCAATTGGTTCAACACAATATACAATTTCACGGCGGCCGAGGTCCGGGCCTATGATGACGGTACCCTGCACCTGTTGACCATGGCTTCCGATATAGGCCAGGGTTCGGATACTGTTCTGCGTCAGATTCTGGCCGAGGAACTCGGCGTATCCGTGGAGCGTATCCGCATCACCTCCGCCGATACGGCCATGACGCCCAAAGCTGATCTGGGAACCTGGGGCAGCCGGGTTACCCTGATGGCAGGTAATGCGGTGGTTCAGGCGGCGCAACGGATCAAGGAGCAACTGGTGGGTACGGTCTCGGCCCGCTTCAACCTGAACGTGATTCATGAGATAGCCTTCGGGGGCGACCGTGTCTTTTCCAAGGCCCGGCCAGACCGGGGCATGACTTTCGGCGAAGCCGTGGCCATGGCCGTGAAGGCTCGGCGGGGTGAGGAGATTGTCGGCCGAGGCTACTACACTCCACGGGACCGGGGCCTGGTTTCGCCGGCCTTTTCCTTCGGAGCCCAGGTGGCCGAGGTGGAAGTCGACCCTAAGACAGGGCTCATAAAGGTGGAGAAGATGACAACGGCTCATGATTGCGGGACGGTCATCAATCCCATGTCGGTGGAAGGGCAGTTGGAAGGGTCTGTGCATATGGGCCTTGGTTACGCCTTGTGCGAACAGTTCGTCATGCGTGACGGCCAGACTTTGAACACTACTTTTCTTGATTACAAGATTCCGGCGGCCGAGGATATGCCGCCCGGAGAATCTTTCTGCGTGGACACGTACGAACCGGATGGGCCTTTCGGGGCCAAGGAGGCTGGTGAGGGACTGGTGTCGCCGACTGCTCCGGCCATCGCCGACGCTGTCTGGCACGCTACCGGATACAGATGCCTGGATCTGCCCATTACCCCGGAAAAAGTCCTGGCTGGAATCGCCGCTCGGGATGGCGGCGATTGACGGATTCGGCTGTGACCGGGGATATAGACCGGAAAAGCGCCGTGCCTCCGGGGCCGGTTTCAATAAAGGATATAAAAGGGCTGAGGGTGGTGAAGCCCGGAGACAGGCCTCCTTGCCTGGCTTCGGGCCAGATCCTCTGCCGGGGCTGTCCGGGCTGGTGGGTCATGATCCAGGCCGCCCGTGATGCGGATTCCCTGTGGGCCCAATCTCCCATCCACTGTTCGGCTACCGGACTGACCGTCCGGCGTCTCAAATGAACCGGGCCTTGGTCCTCAGCAAGGACAACGACCAACAGAGGCTGACCGGCCTTTTTCCCTCTTAAGTCTTTTTCACAACGGAAGATTTATCACCACCGATATAAGCGTCTGCATGGACAGCCGATTCGACAGGATTGCCCGGAAAGGTTAGCCCGGAAAGGTTAGCCCGGTGGGCCGGGTTCTCATTTTCGAAGCCTGGTCCGCCTCCGCCTCGCCCGACGCAGGGCCGTCATCCGATGACATAGGCATTTCCCCGACAGCCCCCAAAGCCGTTTTCTTACCCTGTGAGAATCTGTTCAAATGTTTGTCAGTTTGGAGATGATCCGGTAACAGGGCGGCGTATAGCCTCCGGCTCGGCCAGGACCGTCGGGGCCGAGGGGAGCCAGCAGAGGGCCACCGCGCCTTTGCCCGGAGGTGAAGAAAGGTTGATTTCGCCGCCGTGGGCCTCAAGTATGGTCTGAACCAGAGCCAGGCCAAGACCCGTGCCTTTGCCTTTCTTGGTGGTGAAAAAAGGCGTGAAGACATTTTCCAGGTTTTCCGGAGCGATACCCGGCCCGTCGTCTTCGACGACGATGCGGACCTTTTCGCCTTCCTGGCTGACGGAGATGTCCACCCGGCCGTTTTCCGGGGCGGCGTCGATAGCGTTGCTGAGCAGGTTGCTCATGGCTTCTTCAAGCAGGACACGGTCGACCAGGACAATTGGGTCTGCCGTTGTTTCCAGGTGTAAGGTTATGTGTTTGTCAGCAGCCTGTGGCTGGTGAGCTTCTACGACGCGGGAGAGACCGGCCGCCGGACGCCATGGTTCCAGGGTCAGGTCGGACCGGCGGGCGAAGCTGAGCAGCCGTTCGATAAAGGCGCGGATCTGCCGGGTGTTGTCTTCGATGACCGACAGTGAAGACCGGGAAGGGGCGGAGAGCTGGTCCGCCTTCAGTATGGACAGGGCCAGGCTCAGGTTGTTGAGAAAATTGCCGACCTGGTGGTTGACCTTAGAGGCTGTGGTGCCTAGTACGGCCAAGCACTTGGCGTGGTTCAGGTCCGCCGTGGCTGAGATAAGGCGGTTTATATAATTCTGTAGCGAGGCCTGCATCTCGTTGAAATGGGAGGCGAGTTCAGCCACTTCGTCCTGACTGTCTATTTCGATGGGTTGCGAGAAGTCGCCGCGGGCTATGCGGGCCGCTCCGTGCTGGAGCCGGCTGATCGGGGCGAGAAATCTTTTAGCGGTCATCCAGGTCAGGGCCACGCCTGTGAGGATGACCAGGATAACCAGAACGGCCGAAGCCTGTAAACCCTGATTCAGGAACTGAAAGGCTTCGCTGTATGTCTGAATCATATAGAGATTCCACCTGACCCCCATGATTTCAGCCATGACAAAAATATGCCTGTGGCCTTCCAACTCGCCGACCCAGAATTCCGGACGGGAATGCCAACCTTTTAGCAGGGATTTAAGCGTTTCCGGGTCGAGTGTGTCAAAACTCTTGGCGTCCCTTAATTCATTGACGTCGAGGTGCCGGCTGTCTGATTTGGCCGGGGGAGCGCCCAGTTCGATCACCTGCCCGAACTGACGGGAGACTTCGTCGCTGGCGATCAGGTTTTTATCCTGGTCCAGCAGGTAGACATGGCCGTCCGGGCCGAAGTTGATATCGCGCTTTAGCTGTATGACAACGTCCCAGACCGGCTTGGCGTTCAGTCTGGCCCAGATGACGGCGACCTGACTGCCGTCGTAAAAGACCGGGGCGGCAATGAACATGACCGGGACGCGGTCAAGGATGACGATGCGGGAATAAGCGACACGGCCTTGTGTCGCTTCCTGAAAAGTCGTCCAGGCGAAACGGTCGAGCAGGTCCTGGTTGAACCAGGAGTTGGCCATTTCGTAGCCGTTCAGGTCGACCAGGGCCATATATTGAAACTGGGGGAATTTTTCCCGGAATTCGGTGATGGCCATATGGGTGCGCCAGTTGTCCAGGCGTATGGCTGCGACGAATGAAGCCGCCGCCCTGGTTTCCTGGATGGCGTTCTCCAGAAAGGCCTCAATCTGTCTGGCGGCAAGAGCCGCGGCCAGGCGGTAATCGGCCCTGATGTTCTTTTCAAAAGCCCGCTGACTGATGTAGACCAGGCCGAGAGCGACGCCCACCGCGGCCACCACGACCAGGGGCACGACCAACATGGTGAATTTCTTAAAAAGACTTTTTTTATACATATTGGTCCCGATGGAATTTCAGTCACATATTTTCAAGTTAACAGACGCCTTCGGCCATGTCAAAACACTTGCAATATCTTTAAATGGAGGCTGTTGACTGCGCGGCGTAATCTGCGTTTGTTCAAATGGTTGGCGCGTCGCCTCACAGGAAGCTCATTGACTGCAACCCCCGGTTGTTGCTATTGTGCGTGAGAAATCGCGGGGGGATGGTATCGGCTGTTTCCTTCGCGCCGCCGTAATTGATTCCATCCAAAAGATTGAGCCGGCATGCGGCCATGCCCGGCTTCATCTTTCCGGTGTTTTTTTCGGGAGGACAAAACGATGGATAATAACAAGCCCCATATTGCCGTTATCGGCAGCGGCTACTGGGGCAAGAATCTGGTCCGCAATTTCCACGCCCTGGGCGTACTGCACACCATATGCGACAAAGATAGAGAGACGTTGGCCCGGTTTGCCGAGACCTACCCCGGGGTGCGGGGAGTGCTGAGTTTTTCCGAAGTCCTGTCCGATCCCGCCATCAGGGGAGTCGTGGTGGCCACTCCGGCCGAAACTCACGCAGCTCTGTTGCGGGAATGCCTGCTGGCGGGCAAGGATGTCTATGTGGAAAAGCCCCTGTGCCTGTCGCTGCGGGATGGTCAGGAACTCATCAATCTGGCCGCCGAAAAGGGCTTGGTCCTGATGGTTGGCCATCTGCTCTGGTATCATCCTGCGGTTTTGAAGCTGAAAGAACTTGTGCATTCCGGCGCTCTGGGGCGCATCCATTATATCTACTCCAACCGTTTGAATCTGGGTAAGCTCAGGCGTGAAGAGAACGTCTTGTGGTCGTTCGCGCCCCACGATATTTCCGTGATTCTGGGCCTTCTGGAGGAGAATCCAGACGAGGTCGTGGCCAGGGGCGGGAACTATCTGCACAGCAAGATAGCCGACGTCACGGTCAGCCAGTTGCATTTTCCCAGCGGTGTTCAGGCCCATCTTTTCGTCTCCTGGCTCCATCCTTTCAAGGAACAGAAACTTGTCATCGTGGGTCAGGAAAAGATGGCCGTGTTCGACGACACCGCACCCTGGGACCGCAAACTGGAACTCTACCCCCACACCATCACCTGGCAGGACAATATCCCCGTCGCCCACAAGGCTTCAGCCGAGCCCGTGGCCCTGGAGGAAGCCGAACCGCTGCGTCTGGAATGCCAGCATTTTCTGGAATGCATGGAAATTCGCCGCACTCCCCGCACCGACGGAGAGGAAGCCTTGCGCGTGCTGCGGGTCTTGAATGCTTGCCAGGAAGCCTTGGAGACGGGAGGGGTGGCCAAGGTGGCCGAGGTTCAGGCGGCGGCAGAGAGAGACTTCTTTCTTCACGAAACCGCCCTGGTTGACGAGGGCGTTGAAATTGGCCGCGGGACCAAAATATGGCATTTCAGCCATGTGCTGTCCGGCTCCAAGGTCGGTGAACGTTGCAATCTGGGCCAGAACGTGGTTGTCGGTCCGAACGCGACCATCGGCAACGGCTGTAAAATTCAGAACAACGTGTCGGTTTACGACGGCGTGGTTCTGGAGGATGATGTCTTCTGCGGTCCCAGCATGGTTTTTACCAACGTTATCAACCCCCGCGCCCATGTTTCCCGGAAGCATGATTACCGCCAGACCGTCATAGGACGCGGATCGACCATCGGAGCCAACGCAACCATCGTCTGTGGCCACAACCTGGGCCGGTACTCTTTTATCGGCGCGGGGGCTGTGGTGACCAAGGACGTGCCCGACTTCGCCCTGATGGTCGGCAACCCGGCCCGCCGGGTCGGTTGGGCCTGCATGTGCGGCGAACGTCTCTTCGACGACCTGACCTGTCCCGCCTGCGGGGCTGTTTATCAAGAAACGGACGGCCGGCTGGAGCCGGTACAGATAAAGGCCTGAGCCTGAAGACAGTTGAGGAAAAAATGGGAATTCCTTTTATAGATCTCAAGAAACAGTTCGGACTTTTGGAAACAGATATCAGGGCGGCCATGGATGTCGTTCTGGCTCACGGACAGTACATCAACGGTCCGGAAGTAGGCAAGCTTGAGGCCGAACTGGCCGCATTCGCGGGAACCAGGTACGCAGTGGGTTGCGCCAGCGGGACAGACGCCTTGTTGATGCCCCTGATGGCTTATGGCGTCGGCCCCGGCGACGCCGTCTTCACCACCACTTTCACCTTCATCGCCACTGCCGAGGTTATCGCCTTTCTGGGGGCTACTCCTGTCTTCGTGGACATCGATCCCGATACATACAACATCGATCCGAGTCTTCTGAAGGAGGCCGTGGCCAGGGTCAGGCGGGAAGGAAAATTACGCCCCAAGGCCGTAATTCCCGTGGATCTATTCGGCCTGCCCGCCGACTACGATGCCATTATGGCCATTGCCGATGCAGAAGGCCTGATCGTTCTGGAAGACGCAGCCCAGGGTTTCGGCGGTATTTACAAGAATCGCCGGGCCTGCAGTTTTGGGCATGTGGCCGCAACCAGCTTCTTCCCGGCCAAGCCGTTGGGCTGTTACGGGGACGGTGGGGCTATTTTCACCAACGATGACGATATGCTCGAAAAGCTGCTCTCCATCAGGGCTCACGGCCAGGGCAGCGACCGTTACGAAAACGTTCGCATTGGTATAAACGGGCGGCTGGATACATTGCAGGCGGCTGTCCTGCGGGTCAAGCTCGGTGTTTTCTCTGGCGAATTGGATGAGCGCCAGCGGGTGGCTGAACAGTATTCCGCCAGACTGGCCGGTCTGCTCAAGACCCCGGTCGTTCCAGAAGGCTTCCGCAGCGCCTGGGCTCAGTATTCAGTTCAAGTAGATGACCGGGATGCCTGTCGGGCGGCCCTGCAGAAGGTGGGCGTGCCGACCGCCGTCTATTACCCCAAGCCTTTGCATCTGCAGACTGCATTTGCCTACCTGGGCGGACGGGCCGGTGACTGCCCCGTGGCCGAGGCTGTGGCCGGGCGGATATTCAGCATGCCCATGCATCCTTATCTTGAGGATGCGCAGATAGAGGAAATAGCCGGGAGCCTTAGTGAATTTTTAAGATAGGACAAAGTCTATGCTGGAGCAACTTCTTGGCAGAATAAAAGGCAAGTCGGCTTTGATCGGCGTTTTCGGAATGGGCTACGTGGGCTTGCCGTTGTCGTTGTGCTTTGCTGGAGACGGTTTCCGGGTGCTCGGTTTCGACATTGACGGCTCGAAAGTGGACTCCATCAATCAGGGCCGAAGCTATATCCCGCAGTTCCCTTCCTCGGAAGTTGCCCGCCTGGTTGAGGCTGGGCGCCTTTCGGCGACCAGCGATTTCTCACTGGCCTCGGAACCCGATGCGTTGCTGATCTGCGTACCCACCCCGCTGGACGAGCACCGCGAACCGGACTTGACTTTTGTGGTCAATACCATCGAAGAGATGCTGCCTCACCTTCGGGCCGGGCAACTAGTGGCCCTGGAAAGCACGACCTACCCCGGTACCACCGACGAAGAGATAAGGAGCCGGGTGGAGAGCCGTGGTTTTGTAGTGGGGAGGGATGTCTTTGTGGTCTACTCGCCTGAGCGGGAAGATCCGGGCAACCAGCGTTTCAATACCAAAACTACCCCCAAGGTGGTTGGCGGCTGCACCGAGGCTTGCCTGGAAGCCGGGCAGGCTTTGTATGGGGCAGTAATAGAAAAGGTTGTGCCTGTTTCGTCCACCAGAGTCGCCGAACTGACTAAACTCCTGGAGAATATTTACCGGGCGGTCAACATCGGCTTGGTCAACGAATTGAAAATAGTCGCCGACACCATGGGCATTGACATCCGTGAAGTCATTGATGCCGCGTCGACCAAGCCTTTCGGCTTCACGCCCTTTTATCCCGGGCCAGGCCTGGGCGGGCACTGTATTCCCATCGACCCGTTTTATCTGACCTGGAAGGCCCGCGAATATGGCGTGCACACCCGGTTCATCGAACTGGCCGGCGAAATAAACCGGCAGATGCCCCACTATGTCGTCCATAAAACCATGGATGGCCTGAACGAGCGGGGTCGGCCTCTGCGGGGGGCCAGAATATTGCTTTTAGGTCTGGCCTACAAAAAGAATGTGGGTGACACCCGGGAGTCTCCGGCCGTGGAAATTCTGGAGATACTGGAGAAAAAGGGCGCGGACGTCTCCTATTCCGATCCGCACATACCGGTTTTTCCGCTCATGCGGCGGTACCATACCGATCTGAAATCGGTGGAACTGACTCCGGAGGCTGTGGCCGCCTATGATTGCGTGGTCCTGGTGACAGACCATGACGCCTTCGACTATGACCTGCTGCTGAAGAACGCCAGGCTCATCGTGGATACCCGGGGCGTTTTCCCCGGCGGAGAGAAAGTGGTCAAATCCTGATCTGTGCTGAGGGCGGCCCGGGGCCGCCCTCAGCATCAGGGTTTTGAACAAAAAACAACCCGCCGGATGGCGGGTTGGGGCAGTCAGTCTTAAACGTGTTGGTTGGAAGCGTCAGGTCTTCTTGTTGCCGCGGGGCTGCTCATTGGCCAAGCCAAGACGCATCTTGACGCCTATGGACTTGTATTTTTCCACATCAATGAGATTCCTGAGGGTTTCCACCTTCTTGATGTCGTCAAGCGAATATTGGCGGCGATTGGTATCTGTCCGTCGGGGCTGAAGAAATTCATTGAATTCCTTTTCCCAATACCTGAGTGTCGTTTTCTTGACCCCGGTTAGTTTCGACACCTGGTCTATGTTTAGGTAAACTTTTTGCAAAACCTCATCGGTCTTCATGAGCCTACTCCTGACTGCTCGGCGCAAAGGTCAAACCGGCCGGGAACATATCTTCAAACTCTTACTACTCCTATCGGACTTCTGGAGAGAAAGTTTAAGCTTTTTTTAGATAATAACCAAATCGGTCGAGATTGTCTATGGAGCCATCTACTTTTTCTGTCCTTTCTCCGAGTCTTACTAATACTATCGGTAGAGTATGATGAAATCTTGAGTAAAAAAATTAGAGTGAATTAAAACATCGCCCAGGCCTATGTATCTGCAAGTAATATATGGAGGAAAGGGTTGTGAGGGCTGAATGCGGGAAATGCGGCCGCCAGTTTGCGGCGGGAGAGCTGCGTTACCATGTCAGGATAGACATCCTCTCGCTTTTTGACGGATATGTGCCTGAACCGACGGATGATATCGATGCCGAGCTGGAACGCCTGATCGAAGCCGTTTCCCGGCAGAATCCTGACGACGTAGCCAAGGACGTGGCCCAGACCATCGAACTGACCGTCTGCCGTGAGTGCCGAAACAGGCTGGTTCGTGATTATGACATCGCCCGGACTCCTGAAATGGTGCACTGATCGTTTGCCCTAGCCAGGACGATCTGGCCGGAGCGGCTCTTTGCCTGACAACGGCAGGGGAAGGGAATATGCTCCCTGACCTTGAGCGAATAAAACATGGCTCATCGGGACCAGTCTTGAAACCAAAGCGATGCGCGCCCGCCTTGCCCATGGGCTTCCACCAGCCGGGGACCGCCCCGAGGTACTCCTGGCTGAAAGACCTTAGTTGAAACCCCGCAGATTTTCATGGACAATATTCCGAACTATTTGATATAAAAATATGATTTACATCTAAATATCAGATATCCTTTTCGTATGGCGCGGCAAGGTCAGCTTTACCCCGGGGGGCCGGGTGTGGAACTGGACTGGATATCTTAACTCATATTCGCACTCATTCTCCGATCGAACGGTTTCATTTTCCACAAATGCCGGAATCACTGTGCAAAGCGGCAGTGGCTCATCCCTGAAACAGTGTTTCTTCAAGGTTGAGGTTTATAGTAATAATGAAGACCGCCTTGTTGACAGATGACCCTAAGCAGGCCCTGAGAATCAAACGCCTGTTCATGTCTTTTGCTTCTTACCTGATGTGTATGGGACTGGTTTTGTACTGCGACTACCGGGGCTGGTTTCTCATGCCGCCAGGGGGGACTCTCTGGTTTCTGGCTACCGTCCTTGTTGTCAACGCCGGATTTTACCTGGTCTTCAGAACCGGCTGGAACTTGCGCTTCAGCGACTCCAGTCTGACCATGGCTCAGATGGTAGCCGCCTTCCTGGTCCTGATGGTGGTCATCTATTATGCCGGACGGGTTCGCGGCGTAATGCTCCTCCTCTATCTGATTACCTATGTTTTCGGGGTGTTTAGGCTTCGGGTCCATCAGTTTTTCTTTCTGACCGTGGTTTCACTGGCCAGTTACGCTCTGGTCATCTGGCTGCTGGTCTTGAACAGGCCGGAGGCGGTGGATCTGCAGGTCGAGATAATGCACTGGATCGTGCTGGCCGTGGTTCTGCCCTGGTTTTCACTGGTGGGGGGATACATCAGTCAGTTGAGGACCACTATCAGCAAAGCCAACAGCGAACTCAGCGAAGCCCTCTCCACCATAGAGGTCCTGGCCATTCATGATGAATTGACCCAGGTTTACAACCGCCGCCACATGCTGGATCTGCTCCAGAAGGAAAAGGCGCGGGCGGACCGTCATGCCCCCCATTTCTGCCTGGGCATTGTCGACCTGGACCATTTCAAGAATGTTAATGACCGCTTCGGGCATCTGGTGGGCGACACGGTGCTGCGGACGCTGGTCCGCGATATTGGGCTGGAGATACGCGAGGCGGATTTCCTGGCCCGTTACGGCGGCGAGGAATTTGTCATGGTCTTGGCCGATACGGATCTGGCCGGGGCCCTGAGGGTGGCCGAGCGGATGCGGAAGAGGGCCGAGAACTGCCCTTATCCCGGACTGCCCGAAGACTTCCGGGTGACCATATCCATAGGACTGACCGAATATGTGCCGGTTGAATCCATAGAGATGGTCCTGGCCAGGGCCGATTCGGCCCTGTACCAAGCCAAACACAGAGGACGGAATCAGGTCGTCCAACAGTTGAAGCCCGACCAGCCCAAGGCTGCCGTTCGTTCGTCGTCGGCACGGCCTTACTGAATTTCCCCGAAAAACTTGGACAAAGTGCGCAACACCCGGGGCGAAGGCCGGGGTCTGTCCTTCATAAGGGGCAATAAAATGAGCGCAGGCTCAAAAACCCCCTTGACAGAGGCTGGGGGTGGGTATAGATTTCGAGCGTAAGACCAAAACGACCAGGGAGGATCGATATGCCCAGGCCGCAAAAATGCCGTTATATTGAGAATATGCCCGAGGTTACTTATTTCAAGCCTCGGGGGGTACCCATGTCGGAGCTGGAGGAGATCGTTCTGCCTGTCGAAGGCTTCGAGGCTTTGCGCCTCGTGGAGATCGAAGGCTTGGACCAGGACAGGGCTTCCGAGAGGATGAACGTTTCCCGGCAGACCTTCGGGCGGATACTGGCCACGGCCCGCAAGGCCCTGGCGCAGACCGTGGTGCTTGGACTGGCCTTGCGCATAGACGGCGGGAACTTCGTGGTCAACGGACGAGAGGCTAAATCCGGCGAAACGGAAATGGATGACAAGGCTGAAAAATAATAATGTCCTAATGCGGCTGTCGCGTTTCAGGCCGCAACAAATTATTCGACAAGAAAGGCAGCGGTAATGTCGCAACCAAATCAGAGTTTTGAGCAGCAGCTTCAGGAAAAGGCCATTGAGAACACCTTGAAAAAGATCAAGCACAAGATCCTGGTGCTCAGCGGCAAGGGTGGAGTGGGCAAAAGCACGGTCGCGGTGAATCTGGCCGTCGGTCTGGCCGCCAAGGGCAAGAAGGTCGGTCTGATAGACGTTGACCTGCACGGCCCCAGCGTGCCGCGCATGTTGGGCATCCGGGACGGTTTTCCCGGTGGAGAGCATCCCAAGCCCATGGTCTGGCCGGGCAACCCCAATCTGTCCGTGGTCTCCATCGAGCCTCTTATGCCCGACCGTGAGCGTTCGGTCATCTGGCGCGGCCCGATAAAGATCGGTGTCATCCGTCAATTCATTTCCGATCTGGAATGGGATCCCCAGGACTACCTGGTCATCGACTGCCCTCCCGGTACGGGCGACGAGCCTCTGACCGTGGCTCAGACTATCACCGGAGCCCAGGCCCTGATAGTGACCACTCCCCAGGAAGTTGCCCTGGCCGATGTGCGCAAGTCCATAGATTTCTGCCATCAGGTCAACCTGCCCATCCTGGGCCTGGTTGAGAACATGGCCGGCATGGTTTGTCCCCATTGCGGTCAGGCCATAGAATTCCTGAAGACCGGCGGCGGTTCCAACCTGGCCACAGCTGCGGGGCTGAACATGCTGGGCAGCGTGCCTTTCACCCCCGGAGTGGTTGAGGCCGGAGATTCCGGCCGCCCGGACAGCGGACCCTTTGCGGGGATAGTGGATAACGTCATCAATCGTTTTGAAAAAACCGAATAGACCGGTTCACAGAAAAGGATAGAATAAATGAGCAAGATAGCTGTTTCCAGCCAGGGGCCTGGCTTGAATGACCAGGTTGATCCCCGTTTCGGCCGTGCGGCCTACTTCGTTATCGTCGACCCCGAAACCATGACCTCGGAGGTCGTGGACAATTCCGCAGCCAAGACCATGTCCGGCGGGGCCGGTATTCAGGCGGCCGAGACAGTGGTTAAGGCCGGGGCAAAGGTTGTCCTGTCCGGGTTCATCGGCCCCAAGGCCTTTCAGGCTTTGAGAACCGTGGGTGTGACCATGGGGCAGGACGTGGACGGCATGACCGTCCGCGAAGCCGTGGAGCTGTTCAAGGCCGGTAAGGTTTCCATCGCTGAACAGGCTACCAAGCCGGGGCATTGGGCATGATAGTCGTTGTGGCCAGCGGCAAGGGCGGTACGGGTAAAACTACCGTCGCCGCTTCCCTGGCCCGGATCTGGGACGGCCCGGTACAGGCTGTGGATCTTGATGTGGAAGAACCCGATCTGCACCTGTTCCTGAAGCCGGACCTGACGGGCCGGGAAACGGCCGTGATGCCTGTGCCCAAGGTTGACGAAAGCAAGTGTACGGCCTGCGGGGCCTGCGCCGAATTGTGCCAGTTCAAGGCCATATCCGTTCTGGCCGGGCATCTGTTGGTCTTTCCCGACATGTGCCATGGCTGCGGCGGTTGTCTGGCGGTCTGTCCCGAGGGAGCCTTGACCGAAACGGGACGCGAACTGGGGGAGATACTCAGCGGGACCGCCGGAGGCGTGGATTTTCTTATGGGACGTCTCAGGATCGGCGAGGCCATGAGCCCACCCCTCATGCATGAAGTCTACAAGCGCCTGAACAGGAAAAAAGACGTGGTCATCGACGCTCCTCCCGGGACAAGCTGTCCGGCCATGACGGCCGTCTCCGGGGCCGATGTGATTTTGCTGGTCAGCGAACCGACTCCTTTCGGTTACCACGATCTGAAACTGGCCAGGGAGGCTTTTCAGCCCCTGGGTAAGCCCATGGGCCTGGTCATCAACAGGGCCGGTCTGGGCGACCGCTCACTCTATGATTACTGCCGGGCGACCAATCTGCCCATACTGCTGGAGATACCCTTCGACCGCAAGGTGGCCGAAGCCTATTCCCACGGATTGGTTATCTCTGAAGCCCGGCCTGAATACGCGGATCTGTTCCGGCGGCTGTGTGAACAACTGCGTGGATTGGCCGCGCCGGTCCGGGAGGCTGCCAATGCTTGAGATAACGGTTATCAGCGGCAAGGGCGGCACGGGCAAGACTTCCCTGACCGGGGCTTTCGCCCAACTGGCCGCTAATCACGTCATCTGCGACCTTGATGTGGATGCTCCTGACCTTCACCTCCTTCTCGATCCCGCGCACGAACGGGTGGAAAAGTTCATCTCCGGACACGAGCCGTTAATCGACCTGGAAAAATGCACCGATTGTGGTGAATGCGAACGCCTCTGCCGGTATGGCGCGGTCAAGAGAAATGCCGATGGCCCCTTTATCGATGTCATAGCTTGCGAGAGTTGCAAGGTCTGTGTGCATTTCTGTCCGGCCGGGGCCATTGAATGGAACAGGCGGCAGTGCGGCGAATGGTACATCTCCCGGACCCGTTTCGGTCCGATGGTCCATGCCCAGTTGTTTCCGGGCCAGGAAAATTCGGGACTGCTGGTGACTTTGCTCAGAAATGAGGCGCGCCAGTTGGCCGAGGCTCGGGGGCTGGATCTGATTCTTTCCGACGGATCGCCCGGCATCGGCTGCCCGGTAATCAGCTCCCTGGCCGGAACGGATCTGGCGGTCATCGTCACCGAACCGACCCCTTCAGGCATTCACGACATGGAGAGAGTGGCCGATCTGTGCGCTCATTTCCGGGTGGCGGCGGCTGTTCTGGTCAATAAATGGGATTTGAACGTCGAGCAGACCCGGGCCATAGAAACTATCTGCCAGAACAAGGGGCTTGCCCTGGTCGGCCGATTGCCCTATGATCCGGTTTTTACCGAGGCCATGGTTCAGCGCCAGGTTGTTACCGAATACGGCAGGAGCCCCCTGGCCGAGGAAGTGCGTTCCACCTGGGCCAGAATCATGGATATTGCCAGGTTGAAACAACAGGCCGCCTAGGCGGTTTGAATAACGAGGAGCAGTTCGGTCCGCTTGGCAGGCAGGACCGACTCCAGAAATAAAAGAGTAAGAAAGGAATACTGATCATGAGTATCGTTGTTGCCTTCCCTTCAATGAGTCCCGGAGGCCTTGATTCCGAATTGAGTCCCCATTTCGGCCACTGCGACATGTTCACTCTGCTGAACGTGGATGACGGACAACTGGGAGATGTGAAATTACTGCCCAACATGCCTCATGAACAGGGCGGTTGCATGGCACCGGTGAATTTCCTGGCTCAGAACGGGGTCAATGTTCTGGTGGCCGGAGGCATGGGCATGCGTCCCCTGATGGGCTTCAATCAGGTCGGTATCGAGGTCTTCCACAATGGCGGCTTGAGCCGGGTGGGTGATGCCGCAGCAGCCTTGGTCGAGGGGCGCCTCCCCCGCTTCAGCTCTGAATTCACCTGCGGCGGCGGTGGTAACTGATCTCCGGGAATATGTTCGGCTGAAAATAGTGCATCGTCTGGCCGGGCCGGAGCGGCGACGGAAATGTCGTCTGTTCGGCCCGGCCTTTTTCCATGAAAATGCCATTGTCAATGACACATGAAAATCCCATTTGACCAGCGGAGCCGGGACTGGTACTATCAGATAGTTCCCTTACAACTTTGTAAGTCAATACTATCGAGGACAAATTTGATACGTCTATCGGCTTTGCTTATCTGTCTGCTGCTTTCCTGGAGCCCTTTTGCTGCGGCTCAGGATGATGGCGCCTCTGTTGCTGCTCAACCCGCGTCCGGCATACAGGGCGAGTCTGCTGTTCCGCCCGCCGCGGCATCCGGGCAATCCTCCATATCCTGGTCCGATTTCGATCTGGCCGTCCGCCGTTACAATTCCGGAAGCTATGAAGAGGCATACGGCCTGCTCCGGAAGATTTACGCTGTCAAGCTGACCGATGCCCAGAACCGCTCGGTCAGGTTTCTCCTCGGAGTGGCCGCCTACCGGCTCGGGCGCTTCGATGAAGTGGACGTTTTTCTTGGCCGCCCTGGGCTGACGCCTGACTCCCTGGCCAGATACTCGCTTTATTATGTCGCGCAAGCCGCCTATGCGCGGGGTCAGTATGAACGGTCCCGCTCATTGCTGTATGACTACCTGAAACGATACCCGGACAGTCCTTGGGAGAGGGAAGCCGCACTGACCAGAGCTGAAGCCCTTTTTCACCTGGGCAGACCGCTGGAGGCTTTGCGGGAGTGCCAGCCCCTGCTGAAAAAAGATCATCAAGGCGAAGTGCGTCTGGCCATGGCCCGCATTTACGAGTCCCTGGGACGGCTCGATGAAGCGCGGGAGAATTACGCCCGCGCCATGGAAAGCTCCAACACCCGGCTGGTCCGTCCTGAAGCTACTCGAAAGTACAAGGAACTCCTGAGGCCGCTTCTGGAAAGACCGGGATACGAAAAGGAAAAATTGGCTCTGGTGACGGCCTTGCGCCGGGAATGGCGGCTGGAGGAATCCCTGGAACTCATCGACCGCCTGATGCCTCGGGGGGGGAGTGATGATTATCTGGATCAGCTTCGGGGTGAAAAGGCCAAGCTGCTGTTTTTCTCCGGTGAAATCCAGCAGGCCATCAAGTATTACCAGTGGGCGGCCGAACCGGCGGAAGCCAGAAAAAATCCTTACACGGTCTGGATGTACGCCCGCAGCCTGGAGCGGCTGGGACGCTGGGAGGACGCGGTCAAGGCCTACCTGACAGCCGGGGAAGCCAACGTCAGATCACCGAAGCGGGCCGACCAGTGCTTTTTCGATGCCGGTGCTATTCTTCTCCGCTTGAATGACAAAACCAGGGCTCAGGAGTGCTGGAGCCGGATGAGCGCGGCGGCTCGGGAGCAGCGCCACAAGGACGAGATGCTCTGGCATGTGGGTTTTTATTATTACCGTCAGAAGGCCTGGGACATGGCGGCGGAGCGTTTTCTTTCGCTGATGCGGGAATGTCCGCGCAGTGAACTGGCTGTTGGGGCAAGATATTGGCTGGCCAGGTCCCTGGAAGGAGCCGGCCGCCGGGTCAGGGCCGAAGAGCATTACCGGGTGCTGGCTGCCGGCAAAGTGGATTTTTATTACCGAACCCTGAGCAGGCAACGCCTGAGCCGCTTCAATGCCTTTGACCACTGGGCGGATCAACCCCGGTTTTACGAGCTGTTGGCGTCTGAACAGGAAGGTCTGGACTGTTCTTTCCTGCCGCTGGCAGACCAGCAGGCCTCGGCCAAGGGGAGGGATTTCTGGGCCGCCAGCGATCCCGGCCTGAAACTTGGCGATTTATGGGGTGAACGGGCTAAGGTGATGCAAATCGAACCTCCCGAATCGGCCATGCCCGCGGTCAGACAGGCCTTGGCCAGGCTTAAGGATCTGGCTGCGGCCGGGGCCATGGATCTGGCTCAGGTGGAGACGGAAAACATCCGCGATTTACTGAAAAAAGGCGGCCAGGCTGGGAGTGGGGGGAGCAGAGAACAAAGGCTGGCCGCTGCCTCCGCCCTGAAGGATCTGAGCCTCCGTCTCTTTGCCCTTAGCAGCGCCTATCTGGCTGAAACTGGCCAATACCGGGAATTTGTCCGCCTGCAATACAATCATTTTTCCATGCTGGTTTCCGGCCGTTCAGAGGAAAACCAGTTGAAGGCCCGGCGGCGATTTTTCCCTCTGGCCTTTCCCTGCGAGGTCCAGCAGGCGTCCAGGGAATTCAACCTGCATCCGGCCCTGTTGCTGGCCGTCATTCGCACGGAATCTTATTACCATCCGCACATAATCTCAGTGGCCAACGCACGGGGGTTGATGCAACTCCTGCCGACCACCGGCCAGAAGGCGGCCGAAAGGCTGAACATGGCCGCCCCTCACCCCGAATCCCTGTTTGATCCGGAAGTGAATATCCGCCTCGGGGCCAGCTATCTGGCCGCCCTGCTGAAAGAGTTCGACGGGCAGCTTCCCCTGGCCATCGCCTCGTATAACGCCGGGCCGTTCAATGTGAAACGCTGGCTGGAACACACGGAAGGTGAAATCAGCCTGGAAGAATTCATCGAGCAGATACCTTTTGATCAGACCCGCGTGTACGTGAAGAAAGTCCTGGGGGCGTTCTTCAATTACCGCTATCTGTTCAGCGGCGAGGTTCAGTCTCCCGATCTGGCCGCGCCCGTCCGTCCGGTCTTCCGCAATGAAATAGATTTCTGACCGCCGCTTCAGCCGGTCTTGGTGAACTCGCCGCCCTGGCGCAGATAGACGGCCTCGGGGAGCAGCCCGGCCTGCGCGAGGACGGCCCCAACCAGTTCTGCATTCTCAGGGGCCGTCTCCACAGCCATGCCGCAGTCCGGATTGACTTCCTTGGGCACCGGCACCAGATCGAATTCCTGGCCAGACCTTTTCAGTATTTTTTCGGCCCGGAGAACGTGGTGGATGGAGGGAAAGATAAGGATAGCTGTGCGGCGAATTTCCGTCATGGCGTCCTGCGGCTGAGCTGATCCAACGCGGTGAGGATGGTGTCAATTTCGGCTAGCCGGTTGAAAAGCCCGAAGGAAAAACGGACCGTGCCCATGGGAAAAGTACCCAGGGTGCGGTGGGCTCTCGGGGCGCAGTGCAGCCCGGAACGGGTCAGTATGCCGTATTCCCTGTCCAGGGTCAGGGCAAGGTCCGAGGGCGACCATCCGTCAAGATTGAGGGAAACCACGCCGACCCGGTCGGCCGGATTCCGGGGGCCGGGGACCAGAGCTGTTTTTATCTGAGCGAGACCGTCCAGAAAGGCGGCGGTCAATTCCATTTCGTGTTCGCGTATTTTACTGGTCCCATACTCAAGGACCGAGCGTATCCCGGCGGACAACCCGGCCAGCCCGTGCGTGTTGGGGGTGCCGGCTTCAAGAGTGTCGGGCATGAAATCCGGGTGTTCTTCGAGTTCAGACCGGCTGCCCGTGCCCCCGTGAAGCAATGGCGGAACATCCAGCCGGGGAGAAACCCAGAGTCCTCCCGTACCTGTCGGTCCCAGCAGGGACTTGTGGCCGGTGAAGGCCAGCAGGTCGGACAGACTGTCGACAGGCGTCAGATCCAGGACCCCGGCCGACTGGGCGGCGTCGACCAGCAGAGGCACGCCCTCAATGGCTGTTTTGATTTCAGCCGCAGGGCAGATGGTCCCCACGACATTGGAGGCGTGATTGACCACGGCCAGTCGGGTCGATGGTTTGAGCCTCTTCCTGAATTCCTCCGGATCGGGCGGCCCATCCTGGGGACCGGGTACGACTTCGACCTCCACTCCACCGGTTTCAGCCAGGCGATGCAGCGGCCTCATCACGGAGTTATGTTCCAGTCCGGTGGTGAGGACATGGCTGCCGGGCGGCAGGAGCCCGAAAAGCACAGTGTTGAGGGCCTGGGTGACGTTGAGGGTAAAGGCCACACGGCTGGAGTCCTCGATCCCCAGCAGTTCGGCTGCGGCTTCCCTGGCTTCGAAGACAATTCTGGAAGCGGCCAGGGAATAACGGTGGGCGGAACGGCCGGGGCTGGCTGAGGCATCCCGCAGAGCCCGCTCCATGGCCGCAATCACTTCGGGCGGCTTGGGAAAGGAAGTGGCCGCCTGGTCACAGTAGATCAGTTCGCTCAATTTGACGTTTCTAGGGCGAGACCACCCTGTCCGCGCTGGACAGGGTCTCGATTATTTCATACATGTTGGTAACCACGCCGACGGCCAGCTTGTCTTTGAGTCCGAAGAAATCGAGACAAGTGCCGCAGGAAAACAGTTGGACGCCGGACTGTTCCAGTTGTCTCAGGGCATCCAGGTGTTCGGAGCCTGTGCAAGTCAGGTGAACGCCGGAATTATAAAAAACCAGGGCCGCTGGTTTGACTGTGGCATCGGACAGGCTTTTGATAAAGGCCTTCATCAGGATGCGGCCCAGTTCTTCCGAGCCTGTCCCCATAAGGTTGCTGGAAAGTCTGACGATCAGCCTGGGCGTCCCGGCTGGGGTGCCGCTCCGGGAGGGCGCCGCTTCAGCGGCAGGTTGGCCCTTGGTTATGAGCAGAGTGAATTCCGGGCCTTGGCCCTGGATTTCGACAGCGCACCCCTGGGACTTGGCGAAGCGGGTCACATTATCCCGGGCTGCGGGATTGTCGACGGTAACCATTACCATCCCGCTGGGCATCTGATCGAGCACATCCTTGGTGTTGAGCACCGGTTGCGGGCAAGCGAGGCCGCGGCAGTCTAATTCCCTGGTCATGGGACCTCCAATATGATATAGAAAAAAACTATACTATAATAGCATCTTTGTCTATTTCTGTCATCTGCTTTTCCAGCGACCCCGAAACCGTCTAACCGCCCGCAAGCTTTTTTATGGGCTAGATGAAATACCCTCTTGGCGTGATGGGAAATATGCGATATAGAATTTAAGCCCAGCACGCAAAGACTTTTTTTTGCAGAGAGAAAAAAATATGTCAGACAAGGTCTCAGACGCCGGCGGCAACAAGCCGCCATGGGGGCAAGGCGAACCGGACCGGCTGGTCACTTCTTCACACGAAATTGCACGTCGAGTGCTACCTTTGTTGAGCCAGTTGCAAGTTCCCGTTACACCAGCTAATTATCGGATCTGGTACGAGTACTTTTCCCCCGGTTCGGAAGAAATAAAAATCATGCTCAACAACCTCCTCAAGGAGGGCGTTGCGTTTACTCCGGAACTGACGGCCCGGATTTATCAGCAGTTTTTCAGCCAGGAAGCTTCCGATGAACAGTTGCATTCTATCGACCAGGCCGGCGAACGGGTCAACGAACTGGTGGTTGAGACTATCAAGCGTCTTGTGTCCTCCATCGCCCAGTCGGACGAATACAGCTCCAAGCTGAAGGAAAAGCTGGTTTTCTTTGACAAGGCCAGGGATCTGGATTCCGTCAAGGGTGCTCTCCGGCACATCCTGTCCGAGACGGACAAGATTCTCAAGAATCAGGCCATCCTGCAGAGCCAGCTCGAAGCGGCCTCCCAGGTGCTGGTCAAGGTTCAGGACACCCTCCGCCGTAGCGAGGAACTGGCCGCCAAGGATGAACTGACCGGACTGGCCAACCGGCGTTCTTTCAATTGCCGCCTCAGGGAAGAATGGGTCAGGGCCCAGCGTTACGGCAGCCATTTTTCGCTCATCATGCTGGATATAGACGATTTCAAGGCTGTCAACGACACCAGAGGGCATCTGGTCGGCGACCGTCTGCTGGCCATGGTGGGCAAGGCCATTCTCGGCGTGGTGCGCTGCTCGGATATTCCCGCCCGGTTCGGCGGCGAGGAGTTCGCGGTCATCTGTCCGCAGACTGACCTGCGTAATTCCCTGATTCTGGCCGAGCGTCTGCGGCGGGTCATAGACGAAACAGAATTCACCTGCCGAGGCTCCAAGGTCCGGGCGACTATCAGCGGAGGCGTGGCCATGTTTCGTCCCGGCGAGGAATCCGGCGATCTGCTCGAACGGGTTGACATGAGCATGTATCTGGCGAAAAAGACCGGCAAGAACCGTATCTGCACCGAGGATGACCTGTTGGCCCAGGGATGACGGTGTTGCGGCCGGAATTCAGTGAAGAGGCCGAGATCATCAGGCTTCAGGGCGGTGAAATGCCGGAGGTGTCCTTGTTTGAGAGCCTCCACCAGCTTAAATCTGCCGGATTGGAGCCGACTGACGAGGAGCTTCGACTGCTGGAGTCGGCGGCGGCTGAACGCTACATGGTCATCATCCGCCGCGATCTGGACCAGGCCAGTCTGCCACATTCCTTTTTCCGGGGTCCGCAACGGGCCATGGTCAATCTGCACAGATTCCGGGCTTTCGCCGCCAGAACGGGTTTCGCCCCGGCGGATTTCCTAGTGGAGGCCGGCCGGATGTTGCTGGCCTATCTGGAAGCCGAGGCGGCCGCGGTCAGATCAGGCCGTCTTTTCAATACCATCGGGATGAATCGTCAGGAGCTGGAAAACTTTACTGAGGAACTGGGCCTGACCGGCCGGATTGGCCGCGAGACCATGGCCGAGGTCTTCTCCGTTAAGACGCTCGGCTTTGAAGAAGCCACCAGCGCGGTTCGGGCCGAACTGGAAGAGAGGGGGGTGAATTGAAAGTCAGGCGTTTCGACCATCCCGAAGTTGAGGCAACGACATACAGGGCTCACGGCGGAGGCCTGGCCCGCATGCTGTTCGACCGGCGCACCCTGCAAGACCTTCTTTTTCTGGCCGAGGCGTCATTGCAGCCGGGGCGAACCATCGAGGCCCATATCGACCCCTACGAAGAGATCTATTTTATTCTGTCCGGGACCGGACGGATGCGTGTGGGGGATGAGGCCCGCTCCGTGTCCGGCGGGGATGCCGTCTGGATACCGGTGGGGGCGGTTCATGAACTGGTCAACGACGGTGATGCCGAATGCCGTTTCCTGGTCGTGGCCGGTCCCATGCAGGGCGAGTAGGCCTTTCTTCCGGTTATGATTTTTCGACCCTGTTGCGGCCTGCGTTTTTGGCCTTGTACAAGGCCTGGTCTGCCCGTTCCATAATCTTTTCCAGCGTATCGTCTTCTCCGGACAGGGTGCTCACACCTATGCTGACGGTGATGTTGAGAGCCCCCTTGTCTGTCACGAAAACATGCCCGGCCAGTTTTTTCCTCAATCGCTCGGCCACGCGGACCGCGCCCGGCAGATTCGTCTGCGCAAGAACAGCGCCGAACTCTTCTCCGCCCAACCGGCCGAAATGGTCCACTTGGCGCAGAACCCCCTGGCTGATCTCGGCCATGGTTTTGAGAACCTGGTCGCCGATATGGTGGCCGTGGGTGTCGTTGATATCCTTGAAAAGATCGATGTCCATCATCATGAAGGACAGGTCGTAATGATAACGGCGGCTTCTTGACAACTCCTCTTCGGCGCACTGGATGAAACGGCGGCGGTTGTCCACGCCGGTCAGCCCGTCCGTGGCGGCCAGGGTGGCCAGTTCTCCTTCCAGGCGTTTAAGCTCGGTGATATCGTTGCCGACGCTGAGAATTTCCAGCGGCCGCCCTTTATCGTCGGTGATCAGCTTGTTCGTCCAGGAAACCCAGACCAGGGTTCCATCCTGCTTGAGGTTGGGTGATTCCAGCACGCGGAACTTATCAGGGTTATGGCTGATTTCTGACAGCATGGTGCGAAGCTGGCCTCGGGCGGCTTCCCCCGCCGGGCCGAATGTTTCCATGATGTTGCGGCCCAGGATTTCCTCCTGCCGGTAACCGAAGAACTCCAGTCCGTAGGGATTGAGGAAGATAACCGCAGCGTCCAGAGTCCACCTGAGAATTATGCTGTTGGCGTTGTCAACCAGATCTTTATACTGCTTCTCGCTTTTCTGGAGAGCCCGTTCGGCCCTTTTGCGGTCGGTAATATCCAGAACGCTTTCCAGCACCAACTCCTTGTTGTCCAGAACCAGCAGGCGGTCGCTGATTATGACTGTCAAAGTTCTGCCCTGCCGGTTGACTATTTCCTCTTCGAAGTCCACCCGGAAAGGTCCGCCTCCATCCGCGGGCAGCGTCTGCAGGCGCCCTTCATGGATGTCGCTGTACTTCATGCGATTTACTATGGCCTGTCGAGGCGCTCCGATGATGCGGGCGGCTTCATAATTGGCTTCGACAATAAGGTTGGTCTGAGGTTCTATGAGCAGCACGCCGCTTTTGATGGAGTCCACAATGGTCCTTATACGGACCTCGCTTTTCTGAAGGTCTTCCTTCTCCCGGCGGAGCGACTTGAGGCGTTCCCCCAGGGCCAGGGAAAAGATAACCGCCGCGACTCCTGAGCCGGCCTGGAAACTGCCGAATAACCATATGTTGTAAGGAAGAACCTTGGCGAAGGTCAGAGCGAAACAGATTCCGCCCAGAACGAAAAGACTCCAGGCGATCAGAAAAAATCGGGCCGCCCGGAAACCGCGCCGCCAGCACAACAGGGCGGTTACGATGGTCAGCAGAGAAAGTCCCAGACCTAACAGGTTGAGAAGACCGTTGACCGGGCGAGGCGGAAGAAAGGGGTTGGCCAAAGCCAGCAGAGCGGCCAGTACCATGAGGGCCAGCAGCACCCGGTCCGCACGAGGGGCGTAGAAACGGCTGAAAAGAAAAGAACGGGTGAAAAGAACGGCGGTAACTAGGTAAATGGCCAGGGTGGAGCGGTTGATTGTGCCCAAGGTGTCGGGGTGCGCGACAAGCGCCGAATGATGAAGCATGTCGTTGATGCCCAGAAAATAAAGGGCCAGGGAGAACAGATGTATGGCGAAATAGAGGTTGCTTCGGTCCCGGAGCGAGAGGAAGGCCAAGAGCTGGTATAGGATGACCGCCAGGATTAGGCCGTAGTACAGGGAGAGCAGGGACAGGCGGCGGCTCTGGTTCTCCAGATATGTGGTGAAAGTCAGTATCCGCGGCTTCAGAAGGAGCCCTGTGTCCGATTCCAAACGCAGGTAATAAGTGGATTGAACCGATGAGTCATCCGTGAACAGTTGGAAAAACTGGCCGGAATGAAGTTGAAGAAAAGCCTTGCCGGGAGTGACGTATTTATAAAGAGTGGCCTGGACACGGTAAGGCAAGGCCGCGCCGGGGTCCAGAAGCCACTGGGCCCGCGTCCTGGCGCTGTAAGCCGAACTGGCTGAATAGGACCTGTTGATTACTGTAAAGCGAAGCCAGAAAACCGAAGGCGTGATGCCTTGATTAATGCTGACGCTGGTCAAGGGGCTGAAGCGGCTGTCCAGACTGCCTGAGGCGACGTCCGTGATCGTCCAGGCCCGGTCCCTGTCCTCCAGAATCTCCGCATACGGAGTCAGCAGGTAGACCTGCTGTTCTGAACTGAGAACTATCGGCTGCTTTTGACCGCCCATGGGGGGCGCCGGGACGGAAGAAGACAGGGAGGCGGCCAGCAGCACGGCCAGGAAAACAGCCAGGGCGATGGTGATTCTGCCGTGAAAATAACGGCAGGTATGACGGATGCCGTAGTCCATCAGAACCTCTCTCGCCACTCCGGGGAAAGGAGAATTACCCGGTTCGCCTCTTGGTTATTACTCTCAAGCATCCGAGAATTTTCCGGCTGCCGAACTGTCAATGCTGTTTACCTGTAATACCTCTTGGATGGTTGCCCCCGCCCACCCGATCCGGCGGATGCTGGGAGGATACCCGAGAGTCTCCGCCGGGTCAACCCGTCCCTTGCCGCGTCATTATCTTGTCATGGACTATTTTTTGGATTATTGCCTATAATATCAATGTAATCGAAGTATTAACCGGTTTGGCCTCGATTGGTCCATAGCTCGGGTCGGAAAAAATTGCCTATCTCCTGAAACCCGAGCATGAGAACATGGCTGGAATTGGTGCTTTAAAAAGCAATAAAAACAATGCATTATCGTCATAATGCTTATGGGCGCGTCTGGTACGGAAATTGCTTTTTAGCATGGCGTGCCTGTTATGTGCGCACAGGAGGAGACCGGTGAAAATAACCGATAAATTCTTGGCCGATGGACTGAATCAGGTTCAGAAGCCGCAGTCCGGCAAAGCCGGAGGAGCTGATTTCGCCCGTTTGCTGGAGGAGAGTGGACTGACCAAGTCTTCCCAGAGTTCCGGAACAAGTCAAGTTGCTTCGGCGGCGTCTCTGGAGGGAGCCGCGTCTGTGGGACGTATCATGGCCGCGTCGGCGTCCGGTGCAGCCGGACAGGTGGACAGGACTCTGGGGGCTTTGGAGCGGTTTGCTCAGGCTCTGGGCGATCCGAGTCAGTCTCTGAAACAGGTTGACGGTCTGGTGAATGCACTGGAGACCGAAGCCTCACGCTTGCAGGCGTTGAGCGCCGCATTGCCGGAAGGTCACGGTCTGAAACAGACTGCCGACCAGACCGCCGTCCTGGCGGCTGTCGAAGCAGCCAAGTTCCGACGGGGTGATTACATTTAGCCGGAGGCAGCCATGCAAGTAAGGCACCTGACGGATACATACACCAACCTGGCCCAGTTGAACCGGGGAGCGCCGGGCCAGGCCGAGAAACAGGAACCCCAGGTTCCTCTGGACCGGACCGGTCAGGGTGACCGTCTGGCCGAGGCAGAGGCTGTTGAGCGAAGCCGGATAGAAGCTTCCAACCTGCCGCCGCTCAAGACCGGAGAGGCGCTGGCCCTGACCGGGGAAACAGCCTTGCGCCTGAGAGAGGCGGCGGGCAGCCCTTTGCTGGACACTTTGCATGATCTGACCCAGGTGAGCATGATCACTCCCAGATACGTCTAGTTGGCGATTCCTTGCCGGTACATCAGACTACTACATACAAAAAACAATAAGGCCTGATACATGTCCGGGGCGGGACCAGCCCGCGTCGGCCTGTCTCTGAAAAAGTAAAGCCCCGCCGGTTGTCGTTTCCGGCGGGGCTTTGGTTTGGGGTGGAGGAGATAATTTCCGTTTACGCATTACCTTGGCGTGCACGGGAATGATTATTCATCTGCTTAAACCGCTTCAGCCGCCATTTCCGCGTTCAGTTCGCCTTCCAGTTTGGAGACGACTATGGCGCCTGTCGCGTCGCCCATGACGTTAAGGGTGGTTCTGGCCATATCCAGGATACGGTCGACACCGGCTACCAGGGCGATACCTTCCAGGGGAAGGTGAACCTGGGTAAAGACCATGGTCATGACCACCAGGGCGGCCGAAGGCACGCCCACCGAGCCTATGGAGGCCAGGATAGCCATCAGCAGAATGGTCAGCTGGGTGGAAAGAGCCAGTTCGATGCCGTATATCTGGGCGATAAAGACCGCAGCCAGGCCCAGGTAGATGGCGGCTCCATCCATGTTGATGGTGGTGCCCAGCGGGATGGTAAAGCTGCTGATGTCCCTGGGAACGCCGATCTTTTCCGTGGCGTCAAGGTTGGCCGGCAGGGCGGCCGCGCTGGAACAGGTGGAGAAGGCGACCAGCAGCGGAGCGCTCATGATGCGGAAAAAGTCCTTCAGGGACACTTTGGCCACGCCTTTGATCAGCGGCAGATAGACAACGCAGACGTGGAGTGCGGCCGCCACATACATGAGAACGATAAGCTTGGCCAGGGGCAGCAGGACCTGGAGGCCGCTTTTGCCAACGGTGAAGGCGATAAGGGCGCAGACGCCGTAAGGCGCATAGACCATCACGGCGTTGGTGATTTTGATCATCACGTCGTTGGTTACTTCAAATATCTTCAGGAGCGGCTTGCCCTTTTCGCCAAGGGCCGAGAGCGCGAAGCCGAAGAAGATGGCGAAGAAGATTATCTGCAGCAGATTGCCTTCGGCCATGGCCTGGGCCGGGTTGAGAGGAATGATGTTCAACAGGGTCTGCACCGCGCCGGGAGGAGAGACTTCCTTGGCTTTGAGTCCTTCCATGGCCAGGTTGAGGCCGACGCCCGGCTGAAAGATATTGGCGACCATGAGGCCAAAGAAGACGGCTACAGCCGTGGTGGCCAGGTAGTAGATGATTGTTTTGACGGAAACGCGGCCAAGTTTGCTCAGATCGCCCATGCTGGCCGCACCGGTGACCAGGGAAGCGAAGACCAGGGGAACGACTATCATTCTGATGAGGCGGATGAAAACGTCTCCAAAAGGTTTGACCCAGGAGGGGTCCCAACCGATGGCCTGAAGGAGCAGGCCGAGGATGATGCCCAGACCGAAGCCGATGCCCATCTTGGCCGGCAAACCCATTTTCTTTTTGGCAGTCGTCATAACTACTCCCTTTGATGTCGGCCCGTGGGCCGAATTTCGGAAACAATATGAATACGTGTGCAAAAATCGCTGAGTATCAAAAGCACTCTCGCTGGTTTCCGCCTGATGAAAAGTGCCAGACCGTCTATACTGACGGGCTGAATGTCATGCAGGGTGCTTTGCCTCCCTGACAATCGCCTCGGCCAGGATTTGGGCCGAGTCGTAGACTTTGAGAGGCGTCCGGATAAGGTGGCCGATAATGGAAAGTTCAGTGCAGGCCACCAGCAGGGCCTGGGCCCCGCTCTCGGCCAAGTCGTCGGCCGCAGCCTGAAGGACGTCCAATACTTCCTGGCCGTAGCTGCTGGTCTTTATTTTCCGGATAGCCGCCATCAGTCCTTCCTGGGCCTGGGCGGAAGGCGCAAGCAGAGCCACGCCTTTTTCCTGGAATCTTTTCTTGTAGAGGCCGAGGTTCAGGACGGCTGTTGAAGCCAGAAGACCGACGGTTTTTATCTCCGGTGTTTCATGGAGAACAGCCCGGGCAGCCAGGTCGATCATGTTGAGGACTGGAATATCCACGGCTGACTGGACTTCCGGGTGATAATAATGAGCCGTGTTGCAGGGCATGACCAGAAAATCAACCCCCCATTCTTCCAGCTTGCGGGCCATTTCCCGCAGACAGGGACCGGCGCTTTCACCCGTCCCCTCGATAAGAGCCTTGATGCGTGAAGGCACCTTGGGGTTGTTGTCGACCAGCATGCGGATATGGTCGATGTCGTCCAGAGCCGGGGTGGCCTTGATGATGCGGGCCATCAGGTCGACCGTGGCTTCAGGCCCCATGCCCCCGATGATACCGACTACCTTTTCTTGCATCTCGATTCACCTTGCGGCCGCCCAGGGGCGGCGGGCCGTGCGCCCCCGGCGGCTTGAAGCCGCCGGGGACTGCGGGAGCACGGTTAGTCGGCGACTTCTTCCAGGCCCAGAATGGGTCTGATATACGCATACAGGCCCGGAGATCCGCCGGTATGGACATACAGGATGTTTTCGCCCTTTTTGAAATAGCCTTTGCGGCTCAGGTCGATCAGGCCGGCCACGGCCTTGCCGGTATAAACCGGGTCGAGCAGAATGCCTTCGGTCTTGGCCATCATGTTCACGGCCTCCACCATCTTCTTATTGGGCACGGAATACTTGGGCCGCCAGTAATCGCCGAAGGAAACCACGGCTTCCCTGGGGATGTCCTGATGGACGCCCAGGCGCTCGGCCGTCTTGAGGGCCAGGTTGTAAACCAGGGGCTCCTGGTCTTCCGGGTCGCGGCTGACGCCGACGCCCACTATGGGGATGTTCATGTTGCAGCCGTAAAAGCCGGTCAGCAGTCCGGCGTGGGTGCCGGCGCTGCCCGAGGCAACGCACAAGCGGTCTATGTTCAGACCCTTTTCGAAGAGCTGGCCCTGGATCTCCTGGGCGCAGGCCGCGTAACCGGTGGCGCCGACGGGGTTGGAGCCGCCGCCGGGGATGATATAGGCCTTGCGTCCTTCCCTGGCCACGTCGTCGGCCACTTTCTGCATGGCCGCGGCCATGTCGGTGCCGGCTGAAACGACTTCTATCTTTTCGACGCCGAGGAGGCGGTACAGGAAGTTGTTGCCCGAAGCCTCGGGGTTATAGCTGCCCGGAACGCGCTCTTCCAGGACCAGACGGCACTTGAGGCCTTCCTTGACGGCGGAGGCCAGGGTCAGGCGGCAGTGGTTGGACTGCACGGCGCCGCAGGTGATGAGGGTGTCCGCGCCCTGGGCCAGCGCCTCGGCGACCAGGAACTCCAGTTTGCGGGTCTTGTTGCCGCCGGAAGTCAGACCGAGCAGGTCGTCTCTTTTGATGTAGATATTGGGGCCGCCCACGGCTTCGCTGAAGCGGGGCAGGAACTCTATGGGCGTTTCGCCTTCCGTGTAACGGCGGCGGGGGAATTTGGCCAGATTCATAATGAACCTCCTATCTGGTTAAAGCTTGACTATGGCTTCTATCTCGATATCCGCGTTTTTGGGCAGGGCCGCTACCTGGATGGCCGACCGGGCCGGCAGGGCGGCCGTGAAATACTGGGCGTAGACCTGATTGACACGGGCAAAGTCCGCCATGTCGGTCAGAAAGACGGTGGCCTTGACCACCCTGTCCAGGCCGGTGCCGGCGGCTTCGGCGATGGCCTTGAGGTTCTTCAGGCATTGGTGCGCCCTCTCCTCGATACCGCCCCGGGCGAACTCGCCCGTCTCCGGGTCCACCGGAAGTTGCCCTGAAATGAAAAGCAGCTCCCCGGCCTTGACCGCCTGGGAATACGGACCGATGGCCGCCGGGGCCTTGGCCGTTGAAACTGCTTCCGGTGAATTGTCTCTGCTCATAAACATTTCCTCCATGGGGTCACCTGAGCACAGGAGGTCAGAAACGGTTGAGGTCCTGTTCAGCGTGAATTTTTTTCAGATAATTGTAGACAGTGTATTTGGATACGCCCATCAGAAGGGCCACCTGGTCGACGGCGCTCTTTATCTGGAAGACACCGTTGGCTTCCAGCTCCTTGACCAGCTCGATCTTTTCTTCCATGGACATGGAAGCAGACTGTTTTCCGACCTTGGCCACCGCCTGTTCAAAGAGGGCTTCAATGGTCTCGGCTATGGAACTGGCGAAGGTTTCAACCCTTTCCGAACCGTTGAAGGCGCAGGCCGTGCTGGTGAACATCTCCAGGGCGTGGGCGGCGTTGAGGTAGTCGGTCATGTCGAAATTGATGCAGAAGGCGGCGACGACCTCACCCTCTTCGTTGCGAATGAAAACCGTGGTCGACTTCAGGGTCCGGCCATCGCTGGTCGTGGTCTTGTAATTGTGGCGGTCCCTGATATTGCGGCCTTCCTGATGGAGAGCCTTGACCACCAAGTCCGTGACCGGACCGCCTGCCTGACGTTTAGTCACGTCGCCTACTATGTATTTGATCGATTTCTGAGGCTGGGAGAGGTCGTGGACAACTACTTCGAAATTACGGGGGAAAGTACTGACGATACCTTCGGCAAGCTGGCGCAGGGTCTGGAAGATCAGTTCGTTTTCATTCATGGTCCTGTCCTCCATGTCGGCTTGGCCCTTCCCGGGTGCAGTGTCGGCCGGGGTATCAGGGCTGGTGTTTCGTGTTGGTTCATCCATGACCTATCCTCCATTCTGATGTGAAGTATGTAGCGGCTTCTGATTGTTGTCAACAAATTTTTGTTGAAAGATTCAACAAAAATTTGAAGGAAGATGCTAAATGAATTTGTAATGTTCTGAAATATTATTTAATACAAATTGTTATCTCAAAGATCCTCCGCGCTTTCCCCTCCCGCTGTAACCCGAATGCCGGGCCGCCGCTCGGAACCGCCGCTCCGGAATCACAGCTCCGGCTTCGCTGAATCAGGCCGCCTTCCCCGCAGAGGATTTTGTCCGGCCGTTGCCTGCTTCAGTGTTGTTGCTTGACAGGGGACCAGAGGCACCATAGAATCACAGGTCAACTGAGTGGAGGTACCTATGTTCGGCATCGGCGCGCCCGAGCTGCTTTTGATTCTTGTCATAGCCTTGGTGGTCATCGGTCCGGAGAAGCTTCCGGATCTGGCCCGGGCCATCGGTAAAGGCGTGGGCGAATTCCGCAAGGCCACCGATGAATTGAAAGCCAGTTTTCAGGGCGAGGAAGAGTTCAAGGATCTGAAAAAATCCCTTTCCGAGGCCAAGCAGGGCATGTCTGATATCGTGCGTCAGAGCACCGAAGGACTCGGTGTTGACAAGGTGGCCGAAGCCCTGGCGGACGGAAAATTCTTTGACCAGACCACGGCCAAGCCGTCCGTGGCTGACGAGTCCGTTGTTGCCTCGGGAACCCCGGAGACATCTCCAGCCACTGGTGCTGAAGATAGCCGTACTGAAGAATCGGCCGAACCGGCCAAACCTGCCGACAATCCTTCCAACCAGAGCGGACAGACTTCAAACTGATGAGCGATCAAGAGAGCAGGCGGATAGACGCTGAGTACGAAGATGCTCCCGATGAAGGTAAAATGCCTTTTACGGCCCACCTGGTGGAACTGCGCAAGAGGCTGATTTACTGTTTTATTTCCATCGGTATCGGTTTCAGCGTCTGTTACTACTTTTCCAAGCCTCTTTTCCGGGTGATGATGGATCCCCTTCTCCGGGCCATGCCCGAGGGGGAGCGTCTGATCTATACCGGCTTGCCGGAAGCCTTTTTCACTTACCTCAAGGTGGGATTCTGGGGAGGTTTTCTGCTCTCGCTGCCGGTCATTTTTTACCAGCTTTGGCAGTTCGCCGCGCCCGGTCTGTACCGGCACGAAAGACGCTATCTGGTTTCCTTTGTCATCTTTGCCACCATCCTTTTTCTGGTCGGCGGCTTTTTCGGCTATTTCATCGTCTTCCCCTTTGGCTTCAAATTCTTTCTGGGGTTTTCCGACGAAACAATCCGGGCGTTGCCCAGCGTCCAGCAGTATTTTTCCCTGGCCCTCAAGCTGCTGCTCGGTTTCGGCGTGATTTTTGAACTGCCTTTGGCCATGGTCTTTCTGGGCAAAATGGGTATTGTCAACGCCCCGCTTCTGGCCCGCGGACGTAAGTTCGCCGTTCTGCTTATCTTCGTGGTCGCGGCCATTCTGACTCCGCCGGACGTGGTAAGCCAGGTGCTCATGGCCTTGCCCCTGATGGTGCTTTATGAAATAAGCATCGTCCTGGTGCGGATGATAGGCAAGAAGAAGGCGGAAAAGGCGGCTGCCGGGGAGAATAAGTCTGAAGCGGAATCGCCTCCGGCTGAATAAGGCACAGCTCTGCGGCCACAGCAGAACTGTTGGAAAATAACAGGGCCGCCCGGATACACCGGACGGCCCTCGATATTTCGTCGCCTCAAACCTGAAGAATGTCTCTAAATATCTTCCTGCTCCGGGTCCATGTCATCGTCCCCGTCATAATCATCGTCTTCATCCCGGGCGGCCGCACCTGAACCGGCGTCCACGGACGCACGGACGGCTTCAACCACGGCCTTGGCCCGCTGTTCGTCATCCTCGTTGACCAGCAGGGCTGCGTAACCCTTCTGGGTGACGAAAAGTCCGTCATAGGCCGTATCCTGGTAACTGCGGATGATGAAGTCCAGGCCTTCGGCCTCGAGGGCGTCGCTGAGCAGGTCGGCTTCGAAGCGGTTTTCCACGATGGTTATTTTTTTCATCTTGCTCATATTCCCGGCAAAATCTTGCCGAAGGAGAACGGCGAGGCCTGCTCGTAGTTGAAAGCAGTCCGCAGCAGGATGTCTTCCTGAAAGAAGCCGCCGAGGAGTTGGAGTCCCACCGGGAGACCCTGGCTGGTCAGGCCGCAGGGAACTGACAATCCGGGGATGCCGGCCATGTTTATGCAGAGTGTAAAGACGTCGGTCAGATACATGGTCAGCGGATCGCCGGTCATCTCTCCTATTTTGAAGGCCGGAATCGGCGAAACAGGGCAGGCCAGGACGTCGCATTTCACAAGAGCCTGCTCGAAGTCGCGGCGGATCAGGGCTCTGACCTGAGTGGCCTTGCGGTAATAAGCATCATAGTAACCGGCTGACAGGACGTAGGTGCCGATCATGATGCGGCGGATGACCTCCGGCCCGAAACCTTCAGAACGGGAGTTGAGATACATACCGGCAAGATCGCGGCCCTCCGCGGACCGGTAGCCGTATCTGACGCCGTCGAAGCGGGCCAGATTGGAACTGGCCTCTGCCGGGGCGACTATATAGTAAGCGGCCACACCGTATTCGGTGTGAGGCAGGCTGACCTCGATTATTTCCGCGCCAAGCGACCGGAGCGTATCCACCGCCGTTCTGACGGCTTTTTCCACTTCCGGATCAAGTCCTTCGACAAAATATTCCTTGGGCAGGCCGACCTTGAGGCCCTGGAGGCCGTCGGCTTTCAGGCAGGCCGTGTAGTCGGGGACCGGCCGGGGCGCGGATGTCGAGTCGGCCGGATCATGGCCGGCCAGGGCGTTCATCATGATAGCCGCATCGGTCACATTGCGGGTCAATGGGCCTATCTGGTCGAGCGAACTGGCGTAAGCGACCAAGCCGAAACGGGAAACCCGTCCGTATGTGGGTTTGAGGCCTACTATGCCGCAGTGTGAGGCAGGCTGGCGGATGGAGCCGCCGGTGTCGGTGCCGAGCGCACCCGCGCAGAGACGGGCCGCGGTGGCTGCGGCGGAACCGCCGCTGGAGCCTCCGGGGATGTAGCCGGTGTTCCAGGGATTGCGGACCGGAAAGAAGCCGGAGTTTTCGTTGGATGAGCCCATGGCGAACTCGTCCATGTTGGTCTTGCCCAGAAAAACCGCTCCTTCTTCCCTGAGCCGCCTGACCACGCAGGCGTCGAAAGGCGGCTTGAAATTTTCAAGAATCCGCGAACCGCAGGTGGTGGGCATATCCTTGGTGCAAAGGACGTCCTTGAGGGCCAGAGGGACTCCGGTCAAGGGTCTGCCCCGGCCTTCAGCCAGTCTCTTTTCGGCGGCCCTGGCCTGTTCCATGGCTGCTTCGGGAGCCACGGCCAGGTAAGCGCCTATACTGCCGTCAAGGGAGCCTATGCGGTCAAGATAGGCCTTGGTGACTTCGACCGGCGATATTTCCCGCCGGGAATACAGACCGGCCAGTTCTCCTATACTCAGGCTGAACAGTTCCATGGTTCTGTTCCTCAAAGGACCCGGGGGACGACGAAGAAGCCGCCCTCTTTTTGCGGAGCGTTCTCCAGAGCGTTATCGTTGGAGAGAGAAGGCTTGACGGCATCCTCGCGGAAGGGTGTATCCAGTTGGAGGGCGTGGGCCATGGGTTCAATACCGGAAGTGTCCAACTCGTTTAGTTTGTCCATGTAGGCCAGTATCGAGTTCATCTCACTGGTCAGCCTTTCGGCGTCCCGGTCCGAAACGTTCAGTCTGGCCAGCTTGGCCACGTGCATTACTTCCTGGCTGTCGATCTTCATATTTTCTTCCCTAATCCAAAAGAGATAGCTGAAATACGCACATTTTGGGGTACCACAACCACGGGGCTTTGACAAGGCCTTTATCTGCCGGGCCTTGGTCCTGGCGGTCCGGAGAGGGGAGGGAAGGGGTCAGAATGACCAGTGGTTCCGAAGCCCGAATTTGACGCGGGCGATGATGCCGGGCTCGGGGAAGTTTTCTTCAGCCAGCTCAGTATTTGCCGAACCGGTGCCGGTAAGGACATCCAGGACCAGGCCCACGGCGTCTGCCTGGCCCTGGATATGGTATCCGCCTTCAAGGGTCAGGACTATGCGCTCATGGCAGATTTCCTCGGCCGCGTCCTTCAGCAGCCTGGCCATGGCGGCGAATCCTTCCAGAGAGACCATCATGCCGCCGAGCGGGTCCATGCGGTAGGTATCGAAACCGGCCGAGACGAGGATGAGTTCAGGCCGGTACAGCCGGGCCAGAGGCAGGATGAGGTGCCTGAAGACGGCCAGGTAGTCCCCGTCTCCCCGGCCTGCGGCCAGCGGTATATTGACATTGTAGCCCTTGCCTGCGCCCCGTCCGATTTCGTCCACCGAGCCTGTGCCCGGGAAGAGGGGAGACTGGTGGAGAGAAATGTAAAATACCTGCGGGTCGTCATAAAAGGAATGCTGCGTGCCGTTGCCGTGGTGGATATCCCAGTCGACGATGAGAATGCGCGAAAGGCCGCGGTTTTTTCTGGCCCAGGCGGCGGCGACGGCCACGTTGTTGAAAATGCAGAAACCCATGGCCCGGACGGCCTCCGCATGGTGGCCGGGAGGACGGACCAGGGCGAAACCGTTGTCCAGTTCGCCGTCAAGGACCATCCTGACCATGTCTATCAGGCCTCCGGCGGCGGAAGACGCAGCTTCGAAGCTCAAAGGGGAAGTGCTGGTGTCGGCGTCGAGATGACAATGTTCCTGCCCGGCGGTATTGACGATTTCCAGGTAATAGGATGGCTTGTGGATAAGGGTGATGTCTTCGGGCGAAGCCATGCTGCCCGGCAGAAAGGTCAGCCTGGACTGGTCGCGGCTGTCCAGCATCCTGTAGACAGCTTCAAGCCGTTCGGGCGACTCCGGATGCCAGGGCCCCGGCTTGTGCTGCAGAAAGAGGTTGTCGCGGACGATACCGGTTCTGCCCATGCTGACATCTCCGCCTTGACGGAACTCTCCGGGAGTCCCCTCGGCTTGCAGGTTGTCTGGTCCGATTATTGGCCGGGGCGAGAGCCGGTTGAAACCGGCAACATGTTCAGCTTATTTTATTTTTCAGTAAGGATACTGTCAACGGTAAAAAAGGGCGAACCAATCCCCGGACTGGAATGGATCCAGCCGGTGGATTCGCCGGGATAGGTTCAGGCCAGTTCGTCGACGATGTGATCGAATTTCGCTTTAGCTTGAATTTGCTGGTCAGATGGAATTTCGCGAACAACCTGCTTGGTTGACTGGTCAACCACTTTGGCCTGTACTGAGCCTTTCTCCGGGTTCACCGCATACTTGACCGTAACCATCTTGGGTTCCGGCATGTCTGGTGGCGGTAACCTCATTGTGTTATTCCTCCCTTACGTCACTTATCGGCAGACGCCGGGAGAAACTTGATTCAATCAGGCCTCAGAGCCACCAGAAATGTTTCCGCACCTTTTTTTGTAATTCGTCGCCGATAATGAAGGCGTCTTTCAACCGTTGCTGATGCCATTTGGGCAGCAGATCCGGATTGATGTGATTGGATGCTTCCTTGTGTTCCTGAAGCGCCTTCAGGTTGTTGCGGAGGCGAAGCCCCATGATGGTCTGATAGGCCTCCTGGATGGTATCGGCTTCGGTCTGTGAAAAAAGGTTGCGCCCGGTCAGATTTTGCAGGCGTTCCAGTGTATTTGTTTCAAAGAGGTTCTCCTTGACGGCCAGGAGCCGGAGGCAGTCGATGAGGACGAGCGTCCCCTGGGTTTTCAGGTTCAGCATGCCCTTATGCACCCCGGATTTCTCCACCAGAAAACCTTTGAACAGCCCCAGGGGAGAACCTTTGCTGAGGGCGTCTTCGGCCACCGGGCCGAGGAATCGCGGATTCTCCACGAATATGCGGTTGGTCTGGGACCGGAGTTCCTCGGCCAGTTCCCTGCTGCCGTAGACGCCCCGCCCATCGAGAAAAGTGGCTATGTCGCGGGCGCGTCTGGGTGTCGGGTCATCCACCCAGAGCTGGATGCGCTCCTTCCATTCGGTCAAGGTCCCGGCCCATTTGGGGTTGTTGGCCATGATATCGCCGATGCAGGGCTTGAAGCCGCATTCAGCCAGCCCCTGTATGACCACTTCGGTCAGCGCCCCGAACCAGGCCCGGGCTTCAGGGTCATCGGCGGCGGCGTCGTCAAAGACAATGGCGTTGTCCTGATCCGTAGTCAGCGTCTGTTCCTTGCGGCCTTCGCTGCCCAGACCCATCCAGGCATATGGGACAGGCGGCGGTCCGCCGAGTTGCTCCTCGGAGATGGCGATAACCCGTCTGGTGATGCGGTCGTTGAATTCGGTAATGATGCCTGTGACCTGGGAGGCCAGAGCGCCGTCGACAATGAGAGACTGGAGGATGCGGTCGACTTCCCGCCGGAAACCGGCCAGTTCCTGGATGCTGGTCTGCTCTTCTATGCCTTCCAGAACACTGATGACCGACACCCCTCGGGATCGCATGAGGTCGTTCATGGTCAGCAGACCGCGCAGATGAGCGCCTTCGGCCACTACCAGCAGTTGAACACCTCCGCGAACCATGGCGGTCAGGGCATCGAAATAGAAGGTATCCGGTTCGACAGTCGTGTATTCCGCCCGCATGAGTTTATGGACCGGAGCGGACAGGTCCACGCCGTGGAAAAGGCCTTTTTCGACCAGGTCTTTCATGGTTATCAGACCGATAACCTCGTGGACCGGACCGACCACGGGTAGGGCCGGAAGGTTGTGCTGGACAAGTTTCTCAGCCGCCGAGGCCAGAGATTCATCCGGGCCGCATTGAGGCGGCGGAGAAGTCATAATGCCGTTGACCCTGGTCTGAATCAGGTCGCTGTCGAGGTTTATCAAGGTGTTGTCGGCCAGGACTTCCTGAAGCTGGCAGACCCGCTCCTCCGCGGCACGGCGCAGGGTGATGTCCCGGCTGACAGCGGTAAAACCCAGCAGGCTGCCTTTGGCATCGTAAAGCGGGGCCTTGTTGACGGCCAGGGTCCGGGGATCGCCTTCCTTGGTGACGATGACCGCCTCGTAAGAATTGGCTTCGCCGGTGGCCCGGATGTAGTCAAGTTTCTGGTCGGAAAAACCCTGGTCCAGGTAAAACTCACTGATGTTCCGGCCCTTGACCTCGTCGAAAGTAAACCCGGTGACCTGCTCGGCCATGGGATTGTAGTAGGTTATCCGGCCGTCCACATCGGTGACGACGACCAAGTCGTGGACGGACCAGAGGATGGCCTCGTTGAACTCCTTGAGCTGGCGTATTTCTTCGTCCCGGCTTCGCTGCTCGGTGATATCCCGGGACGTGGCGGTGAAACCGATCAGGCCGCCTTCATCGTCGAACAGGGGGGCCTTGTTTATTGAAAAGATATGCTCCCGGCCCTGCTTGTCCAGAATAACGGCCTCGTATTCGCTGGCGGCTGCCTGGTCCGATATTTCTTCCAGCTTTTCCACGGCTATATCCGTGTCGCGGTAGAACATGGAGATATTCCGGCCGAGGACTTCTTCCTTGTGGTAACCGGTTATAGCCTCGGCCGCTGGGTTGAAGTAGGTTATCATGCCCTCCACATCGGTGACGGTGATCATGTCGCGGGCCGAATTGAGGACAGCCTCGTTGAATTCCTTCATGGCCCGCATTTCCTCTTCGTAGAGGCGCTCTTCGGTCATATCCCGGCTGACGGCGATGAAGCCGATGAGGCGGCCGTCGGAGTCTATAAGGGGTGATTTTTTGATGGAGAATGTCCGCTGATTGCCCTCGCGGTCGATGATGGCCGCTTCGTACAGCTTGGGCTGGCCCCTCCGGCCTATTTCGTCCAGGACGGCGGCCGAAAGCTTTTTGTCGCGGTAGAAAATGTCGATATTCCGCCCGGCGACCTCACCTAACTGATATCCCGTGGTTTCAGCCGCGGCCCGGTTGAAGTAGACGATAATTCCTTCCGTGTCGGTGACGAAGATGTTTTCACGGACGGCTTCCAGAAGCATGTATCCGGCGCGGCGGAGGAACTCTTCGACCTTGGACATCTGGCCCATGGCATCACTCCATATTTTTTTCGGGTGCGATGTCTGGATATTACCTCATTGGCGATGTGCTGAAAACCGTTTTCCCGTGAAGGCTCAAAATGGCTTGGTTCCGGAGTGGTCTTTAGGCTATGATGCCCTCCTATGCCTTCCTTTGAAACACATATCTACTGCGCGGCCGCCGTGGGACTGGCCGGAACGGCCTTGGCCGCCGTCCATATGCACTGGAGCTGGCCTGCCGCGGCTCTGGCCGGATTGGCCGGGTGCGCCGGAGGGATTCTGCCGGATTTGGATTCAGACACCAGCCGCTCCGTGCGTGTTGTCGGAGGGCTGGTCAGCCTGGTGCTGGCGGTTGCGGCTATCCGGTATCTGACCGCACACGGAATGCCCGCCATGAAAACGGCTGTCTATGGCGCCGCCCTGCTGCTGATCTTCAATACCCTGGGAGTATGGATATTCAAGAAAACCACCCGTCACCGGGGCATGTTTCATTCACTGCCCCTGGCCCTGGCTTTCGGTGCGGCTCTGGCCGGCGCCTTCGCCCCCTTTGGAAAAAACGCCGCCCTGGTTGTGGGAGCGGCCGGTGCGGCCGGCGTGCTTTCGCACCTTGTGCTGGACGCCGTTTTCAGCCTGCGGCCCGGCCCCCTCAAACTCTGGTCCGGCGATTTCTGGGCCACGGCTGCGTTTTGGGCGGCGGCAGCGGCGGCGTCGGTCTGGGCCTGGGTAACCCTGGACCTAAGCCTGGAGCAGCTCTCGCACCTGTGGCAGTAGCTCGATAATCGCCCGGGCGGTGTCCTCCGTCCGGGAACCGACCCCGCAGGCCGGGGTTATCAAAGACTGTTTTCGCACCATTTCCAGATCGAAACCCTGTCCGGCCAGTTTTTCCAGGCCTGCCTTCAGCTTTCCCGCCAGCTCTTCCGCTTTCTGACCTGTGTAGTCCAGAGTCGGGACAATACCCCAGGCCAGCCGTCCTCCCCTTGCCAGAAACTTCTTCATTTCTTCCGGGTAGAGCAGGAAATGATCGAGGAAGCCGTAGGCGTCGAAATTGATGATGTCCAGGCCCGAGGCTATGACCATGTTCCAGTCGGTATTGCCGCAGATGTGCGTGCCGGTCAGGACAGGTCCGTCCGAGGCGGCTATTTGGGCGGTTTCCTGCAGGAGCTGCACCACTTGTTCCCGGCTGAGGTTGGAGAAAGCCGAACCGAAACCGGTCAGCCCCGGTTCATCAAAAAAGATGATCGGCGTGCGGCCGAGGGCGCGAATCCGGCTGGCCAGCCAGGCCCCCTTGGCTCCGAGAAGCTTGGGCGTAACGTCGGCGAATTCCGGGTCGTCGAGCAGCGTCTTGCCGTCCGGTGTGCGGATCGACTGGCCGAAAGTTACCGGTCCGGTGACCTGGACCTTGAGAAAATCCGGTCCGAACGAGTTGTCTCGGGCGGCCCGGTCAAAGAAACGGTACAAACCCAAGGCCGACGATTCCGGGACGGCGAAACTTTCCCAGTCCCCGGAGAGAAAACGTTCGTAAAAGGCCGTCAGGGCTTCTTCCCGTCCTTCGGCCCCTACGGTGACTCGATGGTTCTCTTCGTCAATTTTCACCAGGGGCAGTCCGTCCACGAACTGTAGCCCCATGTCTTCGTACGGAGTCCGTTGGACTAGTTGAGGCCAGAAGGGCAGCTCCGGGCAGTTTCTGGCAATGAGATCCAGAGTGCTTTCCGGGTCCAGAAAGGGCACTGAACCTATGCCGGTGGTGGAAAGCGGCTTGATATCGGTCATCGGGTCACCTCATAAATTGAGGGGACCCGGATCGCGGACGATCCGGGTCCCGGGAAACAGTCCGGTCAAAGGCTGAAGAAAGCTTAGTCCTTGGCCCGTTCGATATACTCGCCGGTCCGGGTGTCTATCTTCAGTATATCGCCTTCGTTGATGAAAAGCGGCACCTGGATGGTCAGGCCGGTTTCCAGAGTGGCGGGCTTGGTCGCCCCGCTGGCCGTATCGCCCTTGAGGCCCGGATCGCTCTGGGTCACAAGCAGGTTGACAGTGGTCGGCAGATCAAGTCCTATTGGCTTTCCCTTGTATAAGAGAACATTGACGTCAATGTTTTCCTTGAGGAAATTGGCCGAGTCGCCAACATGGTCCTCATCCAGGAACAACTGCTCGTAACTGCTGTTGTCCATGAAGCAGAACCCGTCGGTATCCTTGTACAGATACTGCATGTTGCGCTCTTCCAGGTCCGGCCGTCCGACCTTTTCACCGGAGCGGAAGGTTTCGTCAAGCACACGGCCGGTGATGAGGTTCTTTATCTTGGTCCGGACAAAGGCCCCTCCCTTGCCAGGTTTGACATGCAGAAAATCGACTATTATGTACGGGTCGCCTTTGAACTCGATCTTAAGGCCTTTGCGAAAATCACTGGTGGAAAACATCTATGCAAATCTCCTTCAAAAAAGGTTTTTCAACTGCTGAGTTCGACTGCCTCGCGGCGTCTGGCGGCCGCCTGGCGGAGGCGTTCTATCTTGGAAGCTATCATACGCCGGTGGTCAATCTGTCCGGTCTCGGCTGCCTCCGGGGATTCGTCGCTCGGAACCTGCAACCGCAGGGTTTCCTCCATTCCGGATAAGGCAGGCCGTGAAAGTGCAGCCTCACTAAGGGCTGTCTCTTCAATTGCCTCCCCGTCCTGTTCCTCCACCGCTTGTTCAGCTTCCATACCGGGCTTGATAACCGCTCCCGTGCGGTTTTCAAGTTCGGCCAGCTTTTGAGCCAGGTCCTCGTTCTCCGGGTCCTGGTTCAACAACTGTCTTAGCACGGCCACGGCCTTGTCCAGGTGGCCTTGGCCCAGGTAAAGCGCGGCCAGGGTTTCCGAAGGGAAAGCCTCCGGTTCACTCGTCTCGGGACTCTCGTCTTCCGCCTCCGCAGATGGGGCGGCCTGCGGCTCTTGCAAGCGGCCCGAGAGGGCCAGATGGGCTCCGGTCAGCCTGGCGGCTGTTTCTGCGTCGCCGGTGCGGGCAAACAGCCGTTCCAGGTCCGCAAAGTTTTCAGCCAGTTTTTCCAGGTTCTTCCGTATCGAGCCGAGTAATTCCCGGGCTTCGTCCAGTCGATCCAGTTCGACAAGTGCGCGGGCGGTGAGCAAGCTCGCTTCGAGATCGGACGGATGAGAACGCAGAACCGGTTCGACTACTCCCAAGGCCAGGTCCGCCCGGTTTTCATCCAGATGGCGTCGGACCAAAGGGAGCAGGGCCGGAGAAGACGGGTCTAAGCGCACTAGTTCCCGCCAGGGATACATGTCGTCCTGCCGGACATTTTCGTCACCGTTGCCGGGAGTGTTCATAACACCTCTCAAGCGCGTGACCTGTTCGGCGCGGCCACAATAAACCACAAGGCCAGCCGACAAGTCAACCGGGAGATTTTTCTCATCAGGGTTTGCTCTCCTGTGCATCCGCCGGAGACTCCGGTTCCTCCCGGAGCCGGTAAATAGTTTCATCCGGCTTGACCAAACCCAGCTTCTTCCGGGCTTCGTCCTCGATAAGCCGGGGGTCTTTTTTAATCCGGTCTATCTTCAGAAGAAGCCGTCTGTTCTCTTCGGCCAGTTCCCTGTTGGCCCGTTCCAACTCCTCTTTTTCCACCTGTAGCTGTTGGAGATAGCGCAGGCCCTGGTTGCTGTAAACCAGGATGAGGCTGAGGGCGAGAATCAGGGCGCAAAGAAAGACAACAAAAGCCTTTTTGGACGACAACAAGCTCATTTATCTGACGTTTTCCCCCGGTTTGGCCCAGCGGGCGGCCAGGACGACCCGTTTGAGTCCCGTCCGGCGGACTGCGTCCATGACGGCCACGACACGTCCATGAGAGACGTTCTCGTCGGCGCGCAGGATGACAACCGTGGTTTCGGCGTCCCGGTAGTGCTTCTTCATGGCCGCGGGCAGATCGGGCAGGTTGACAGGGTCTCCGGCCACGTAGATGTCGCCGGCGGCCGTCATATTGACGTCGATCTTGGCCGTGGCCGTGGCTGTTGAACCCGGTTCAACGCCAGGCAGGGTAATCTTGATGCCCGGTAGCGAGATGAACTGGGTGGTGACCATGAAGAAAAGAAGAAGCAGAAAGACCACATCGATCAGCGGAGCTATCTCGATGACCGGGTCCTGCCTCTTCTTGACGGTGAAATTCATGGCTCAGGCCTCCGGTCCTTTCAGGGCTTCAAGGAGGTTGATGGACTGCTCCTCCAGTTCCAGAATCAGGTTGTCGGCCTTGCTGGAGATGAAACGGTACCCGACCAGGGTGGGGATAGCCACAGAGAGGCCCGCGGCCGTGGTCAACAGGGCTTCGGATATGCCCGCCGCCAGGGTGCCTGGGTTGCCCACACCATAGTAGGAGATGAGATTGAACGTTTTAATCATGCCCGAGACAGTACCCAGCAGGCCGAGAAGGGGCGAGATGGAAGCCACAGTGCCCAGGACCTGGATATATTTCCCCAGATCGGCGGCCTCGCGGCGTCCCACTTCCTGAACGACCTCCTTGATGGCCTGACGGGGCTGACCGGAAATCCTCAGCGCGGCGATGTAGATGCGGGCGATGGCGCTGGGGTGGCCCTGGGCCATATAGATGGCGTCGGAGTATTTTCTGCGCATGATGAGGTCGTTGATATTCTGGATTAGTTCATAGGGGAGGACCTTGGTGCGCCGCAGCTTGAACATCCGCTCGATAAAAAAGCCGAGAGCGATGACGGAACACAGGAAGAGGGGATACATCAACCAGCCGCCCCGGACTATCAGATCAGGTAAAAGGTAATTCATGACTATGACTTTTCTATCGCTTTCCGTCCGAATTTTGTTTAATTTTCGGGATAATATGTCAAAAAAAAACTCAAGTCAAGGGTGCCGGGACATCTGCCTCGGACTGCACCGGACCGGTTTTCCTCCGCCGGACCGGCGTTTAGATTGACCTGACCGGGACGATCTGTTAACTAAGTAACCGTTATGGCCGCAAGAAAAAGAATTCGCCGCCGGCTGGGGACCCTGCTCATCCCGGCTCTGGGCTCCAGATTGATGACCTGGCTGCACCGCACCTGCCGCTGGACATTCGTGGGCCGGGAACCGCTGACCGAAATTATCGGCGCTGGCCAGGCCTTTGTCTGCCCCACCTGGCATTTTAACCTGGTGTCGGTTTTGTATCATTTCCGGGGGGTACCCTCCGTGGTCATGGTCAGCCGCAGCAGCGACGGAGAGATGATCGCCCGCATGGTCGCCCGCTGGAATTACGTCACGGTCAGAGGGTCCAGGCACAAAGGCGGCATGGACGCGGCCAAGGACATGATACGGCTGGTGCGAAGCGGACTGGCCGCCGGTATTGTGGCCGATGGTTCCCAGGGGCCTGCGCGCAAGGCTCAGAAAGGCGCGGTCTTCGTGGCGCGGGCCTCGGGGGCGGCCGTGGTGCCGGCCATTGTCGTGGCCCGCCGCAAAATCACCCTGCCTACCTGGGACCGCATGCAGATACCCCTGCCGTTCACCCGGATGGTCATGTATTTCGGTGAACCTTTCAAGGTTCCCCACGAGACTGACGGGGCCGGACTGGAGGTCTACCGGGCCAAGGTCGAGCAGGTTCTGAACGAACTCTGCCGGAAAGCCGAAAACCACGCCTGGTAACCGGCCTTTCCCGGACTCTTTCATTGCGGCTTCCCGCCCTTTAGACCCTCCACAGCCAGATTCAGCCGCGCTTCGGCCGCTTCCTGGTTTTCGGGGTCGATTTCCAGAATATGCTCGTAAGTTTTTTTGGCCTTGTCCAGTCTGCCTAACGCTTGGTACAGACGGGCCAGCTTGAAATGGGTCTCCAGATCGCGGGGACGGCGTTCGGCCAGATATTCCATGGGCTCCACAGCCCCTTTGAGATCGTTGCCCTTGATCAGCGCATAGGCCAGCATCTCCCGGAATGGCAGGTTATCGGGCCGGGACGAACTCCACTTGGCCGCCCGGCGCGCCAGGGACTCGTAATCGCCCTTCTTGTCCAGCGTCTCGAATATATAGTCGTAAGGCGCTTCCAGACTCTGGTCCAGTTGAATAAGCTGTTCGGCCCGGTCGAGAGCTTCGTCTTTCTTGTCCTGCTTGCGGTATATCTCAAAAAGATACTGGGCCGCTTCCACGTCCTTGGGATCCAGGCGCATGACTTCCTTCATCATGGCTTCGGCCTTGTCCAGCTTGCCCTGATCGAAGTAGATGACACCCAGGTTGTAACGCAGAACCTTGTTCTCCGGGGATTTGGCCAGCAGGTATTCATACTGGACGGACAACTCGTCGTAATCCTTTTTATTCTCCAGCAGGTTGACCAGCCTGAGCCTGGCCTCGATGTTGTCAGGCTCGGCGGAGAGGAGTGTTTTCAGGTCGTTTTCGGCCTTGTCGGTCTTGCCCGCCGCCAGGTATTCATCTATGAGCTTCAGTCTGGCCTCGACATTCGCCGGGTCCAGGTTCAATGCCTGGGCCATGTATTTCAGATACCTTTCCTGGTTGCCCTTGGACTGGTACAGGCGGGCCAGGTTGTGGTAGATGTTGGCGTCTTCCGGATCGAGGGCCGCCGCCTCTTCATAAGCCTTGATGGCCTCGTCCGGCTTGTTGTCCTGGGCCTGGAGAAAACCGATCTCCTTGAGAACTGAAGCTGCCTCCCTGCCGGTCAGACGCTCCTTGAGCGCCCGGTAGGCGGCCACGGTCTGCTCATTGTCCCCGCGTTCCTGATAATAATGCGCCAGCTCCCGCAGGTAGCCTGCTGCCTCCGGCTCGGGTGAAGCGGCGATGAGGCGGTTGTAGGTCTTGACAGTGCCTTCCTGGTCCTGACGTGCCCGGTGGTAGTCCAGAAGCTCGCGCAGAAGCCGGGCGGACTGGTCGGGCGGTGAAGCCTTGATGAGTCGCTCGTAAGCGCCCACTGTCTTGCCATGGTCATGGGCGGCCAGATAGATGGTCAGCAGTTTGGCCAGCTCCGCCGGGTCCGGGTTTTCACCCAGGGCCTTTTCTCTCAGATCAGCCGCCTCTTCATACCTCCCCATGGCTTCCAGCAGGGAAGACAACCTGTCCCGGACCGCCGTATCCTTGGGGTCCAGCAGTAAGGCCAGCTGGTAATACCGGGCCTTTTCCCCGTCAGACACGGCTTTATCGGCTTTCGAAAGCCAGTCTATGGGAGTCATGCTGACCAGGAGGTAGAAGTTGGCCAGAACCATTGGGCCTTCCTTGACCTGGATGATGAATTGGCGCGGTTCGTGGAAGGCTTCTTCACCAAGCACGTCGAGCAGGGGAGACGGGTTCTTCAGCTTGAGCACATCTAGGTCGGGCGAATACAGCCGCAGGTCGTAATTATACCAGCGGTTGCTGGTAAATCCGGTCACGCCGAACGAGTCGGCCGGGTGAAACTGGAAAAACTGCCCCGGACGAAGCTCATGCTCCTGGCCGTTCACTTTGACGGCCAGCGACTTGACCAATGGCGCCTCGCCTTTGATGCTTCCCGCCAGGCGGGCTATGCCCATGGGATCGAGAACGAACCAGAGCAGAACCAGGCCGGCCGCGACGGCCAGGGGCAGAGCGAAGAACAACAGCAGCGGCCGCCGGCGGGCCGGTCGGCGCGGCCGGTCATAAGGACTGGTCATTTGACGAAACTCCACAGCAAGCAGACCCGGCCGGCCGTGCAAGGCGTTTCCGGTTGCCGGGTCCGGTCATTATTTCCGATGCGGCCAAGAGTTCGAAGTCTCCGCTTGAGCGGTTGGGTTGCCTGCCTTGGCTGGCCCCATCGGGACCGGCCGTCTTGGCCGCTTGGGTTATGTTGACATTTTTATCGTTGTAAGACAACATGATAGATGAACTTGCACAACGGGGGTAAGGGAAATGAGCCGTAAGGCGCTTCTGGTTGTCGACATGCTTAACGATTTCATGGACCCTGATGGCGCTTTGTACTGCGGGGACGATGCTCGTCGTATCATCCCGGCTGTCCGGGACCTGCTGGACGGTCACAGGGAGATGGGATCGCTCATCGTCTTCGTGGCCGACTGCCACGAGCCCGGCGACCTGGAATTTCGCCTCTTTCCGCCGCACTGCGTGGCCGGGACCAAAGGCGCGGAACTCATCCCCGAGCTGTCTGTCCGTCCCGGAGAATACTGGGTGGACAAAAAACGCTATTCGGCTTTTTACGGAACGGACCTGGAAGAAATCCTGCGCCGCGAGAGAGTGGACGAGGTCCACCTTTGCGGGGTCTGCACATCCATCTGTGTGATGGATACCTGTTCCGACTTGCGCAACCGCGACTATCCGGCCCTTGTTTACGCTGGAGCCGTGGCGGATTTCGACCCCGAAGCCCACCATTTCGCCCTGAAAAGGATAAACTCCATCCTGGGAGCGGAGGTCGTGGCCTAGCCTTTTTATCCCGAGCCGCCGCATATCCCACAGATTCGGCAGGTATCCGGCCGGCAGGGAGGGCTGGTCTTGCCTTGGACGGCCCTGGCCATTTCCCGCCGCAGGTAATCTTTCTTGAAACCCAGATTTATGAAAGACCAGGGCAGGAGAGCATCTTCGGCCATGGACCTGGTGACAAAGAAATCGGGATTGAAAGGGATTTCCTTGAGGGCCGGGCCGAGGCTTCCGTCAAGCCGGTCCAGGGCTTCCAACAGCAGACCGGCGCTGCGGTCTCCACGGGAAAGCAGGGTCTGAAGATAGGCCCATTTGGGCACGTCAAAGTGCACGCGTACGCCTTTGACCCGGCCCAGATCGTTCTGGATGGATCTGGCCCTGGCCTTCAGTTCCTTGATTCCGCACATGGGTTCGGCCTGGAAGGGCGTTGAGGCCTTGGGGACGAAACTGGAGATGGTCAGGGTCAGCTCAGGCATGAGCTGGCGGCCTTTGGTGCTTCTGGTCAGATGGTCCTTGATTTTTCTGACCAGCTCGCCGATGGCGCGGACGTCATCCCTGGTTTCGCCCGGCAGTCCGAGCATGAAATAGAGTTTGAGCCTTTTCACCCCGACTTCCGACAGCAGCAAGACTCCGTCGAGTATCTGCTTTTCGTTCAGCCCCTTGTTGATGGCGGTCCGGAGTTCTTCCGAACCGGCTTCCGGGGCCACTGCGGCGCTGCGGAGTTTCCCCGAGCGCAGGGCTTCGACCAGGGAGGGGGTCAGGGCCTCGACCCGGAGCGAGGAAACAGTCACTTCCCGGCCCTGCCCGGTCAGGGCGTGCAGAATGTCTTCCAGACCGGGATGATCGGCCACGGCCGGGCTGATAAGGCCGATGCGGGCGCCCGCGAATTCGGGATTACCTGCGGCCGCCAGCACCGATTCCACCGAGGCTGAACGGGGAGGCCTCAGTGTGTACCCGGCCGCGCAAAAACGGCAGCCTCGGGCGCAGCCCCGGCCGATTTCCACCAGGACGGTGTCGGCGAACTCCGTGTCCGGCGTGATGATAAGGCTGCTCAGGGCCGGGTCCGGCAGTTCGTCGGCCTGAGCCGGTTTTATCTGCGCGGGCAGACCGGGCTCGGTCGGTTCAAAAGAAGTGAGGCGGCCCTCACGGTCATGGGCCGCCTCGTAAAACGCGGGGGCATAAGCCCCCGGGATGCTTCGGGCCAGACGCAAGGTGCGGTCTTTTTTTGGGAGGGGTTGGGATCGCACCTCGCGCCAGGCCGTCAGCAGGTGTGGGACAATTATTTCGCCGTCGCCGATGAGAATGAGGTCCAGGAAGTCGGCCAGCGGCTCGGGGTTGAGTTTCATGGCCAGACCTCCGGCCATTACCAGAGGGTCATCCGGGCCGCGCTCTTCCCGCCGGACGGGCAGGCCGCCCATCCTGAGCATCCTGAGAACGCCAGGGTAATCGTTCTCGTGGGAGAGAGAGAAGGCGATGAACTCGAAGTCGGTCAGCCTCCTCTGTGATTCCAGGGAAAGCAGCGTCGTCCCGGTGCGGAAGTATTCCGCGGCCATATTGGGCTCCGGCAGAAGGAACCGTTCGCAGACCACGTCGTTGTGGGCGTTGAATAGGCCGTAAACAGCCTGAAAACCCAGGTTGGACATCCCCGCGTGATAGACATTGGGGAAGGCCAGGGCTATGGGCATTTTGCCGCCCCAGTCCTTTATGATGGTCCCCTTTTCCCTGGTCAGCACTGACCTGAGATGGGAAACAATACTCCACGCCATGGGCTCTCGCTCGTCCTTTGCCGAAACGTTTCAGTTAAAGTCAACGCTTAAGGTTCTGTTTCAGTCCGCCTTGCGCCTCATGAAAGTAGGCCTTTCCAGGTCCTCCTCATCGACGATGAAACTTTCATACTTGGTGTACTGAGGCCGCTCGAAATCACTGAGATTCCGGGGCGTCCTCGTATCGCGGCGTTCTCCGGTCGGCCGGTCGTAATACTTGGCCTTGCGGGCCACTTCCTCCAGCGAAGCCATGTGGCTGGGGCCGCCGCTTTCCTGGGGCTGCTGAACCGGGGCTCTCTGGCCGCCGATGCCGGTGGCGATGACCGTGATGCGGAAATCGTCGCCCAGGCTGTCGTCCCAGGCCACACCGAAGATGACAGTAGCGTCTTCGTGGGCTTCCTTGTTGATAAGGGAGCAGGCCTCGTCCACTTCCTCAAGAGAAGCGTTGCCTTCCGAAGTCGCGATGTTGATGAGGATGCCCTGGGCTCCTTCAATGGAGATGTCCTCCAGCAGCGGGCTGGCGATGGCCTGCTGGGCGGCGGCGGTGGCCCGGTCGGGGCCGGAAGCCACACCGGTGCCCATGAGGGCCTGGCCGCGCTGCTCCATGACCCGGCGGACATCCTCGAAGTCCAGGTTGACCAAGCCGGGCAGGAGAATCAGGTCGGATATGCCTTTCACGGCCTGCAGCAGAACGTCGTCGGCCATGCGGAAAGCATCCTTGATGCTGCATCCTCTGGGGGCCATGGCGATGAGACGGTCATTGGGAATGGTGATGATCGTGTCGGCATGTTCCTTCAGACGTTCGATACCGGCCTCGGCCTGCTTCATGCGGCGTTTGCCCTCGAAGTGAAAAGGCTTGGTCACCACGCCGACGACCAGGGGCGGATTCTCCATGTCTTTGAGGGCTTCGGCCACCACCGGCGCACCGCCGGTGCCCGTGCCGCCGCCCATGCCGCAGGTTACAAAGACCATGTCGGAGTCTCCGAGCACCTCGCGGATTTTTTCCACGTCCTCCATGGCCGCTTCACGGCCCACGCTGGGATCGGCCCCGCAGCCCAGACCCTTGGTCCTGGCTGCTCCCAACTGGAGTTTTACCGGGGCGCTGGCGTGCTCCAGGTCCTGGATATCGGTATTCGCGGCCACAAACCCCACACCGCTCAGTCCCGAAACGATCATGTTGTTGATGGCGTTGTTCCCCGCGCCACCGACGCCTATGACCTTGATTTTGGCGTTGCGCTGACTTTCGATGAATTCAAACTGCATAACAATTCCCCTCCCTATGGGTTAGTGTTAAATAACGTCCCTGAACCACTTTTTCATCTGGGTGGCCACCCGGTTGAATATATTTTTTTGCCGGATGCGGAAAACCTTCTCCGCCCGGTCTACTTCCTGTTTCACTCCGTAAAGCACCAGCCCCACGGCCGTGGCGTACATGGGATTGTTGACCACGTCCGCCAGCCCGCCGACGTTCATCGGATAACCCACCCTGACCGGCATGTCGAAGACCTGTTCGGCCACTTCCGGCAAGCCTTCCAGAACTGCCGCTCCGCCGGTGACGACCAGGCCGCAGGTGACCTGCTCGTCATAGCCGGACCTGAGCAGGTCGCGGTGGATGAGCGAGAAAATCTCCTCGACGCGGGGCTCCAGTATCTCGCCCAGGACCTGCCTCGAAAGGGTTCGGGTTGTCCGGCCACCGACGCTTTCCACTTCGATGATCTCGTTTTTGTCGATCATGGAAGACATGCAGCAGCCGTATCTCTTTTTAATCTCCTCGGCATTCTTCATGGGCGTGCGCAGCCCGATGGCTATGTCGTTGGTCAGGTTCTGCCCGCCCAGAGCCAGCACGGCCGTGTGCTTGATGCTGTTCTGAGAGAAGACGGCCAGGTCGGTCGTGCCTCCGCCGAAGTCGATGAGGGAGACGCCAAGATCCTTTTCTTCCTGAGTCAGGACGGCTTCCGCCGAGGCCAGCGACTCAAGGACTATGTCGCAGACATCCAGGCCGGCGCTGTGGCAGCAGCGGATGATGTTCTGCGCCGAAGTCACCGCGCCGGTGACTATATGGACCTTGGCCTCCAGCCGGACGCCCGCCATGCCGATGGGGTCCATGATGCCGTCCTGGTCGTCGACGATGAACTCCTGAGGAATCGTGTGAATAACCTCGCGGTCCATGGGAATGGCCACGGCCCGGGCGGCTTCCAGCACTCTCTCCACGTCGCCGGGGCCGACTTCCCTGTTTTTTACCGCAATAACCCCGTGACTGTTGAAACCCTTGATATGCCCGCCAGCTATACCAGCATAGACGCTGGATATTTCACAGCCGGCCATCAATTCGGCCTCTTCCACGGCCCGCTTGATGGAATCCACCGTCCGTTCTATGTTGACGACAACTCCCTTGCGCAGCCCGACCGAGGGGTGCATGCCGATGCCGACAATCTCAACCCCGTTGGGGGTGGGTTCGCCGACCACGGCGCACATCTTGGTGGTCCCGATATCCAGACCGACAACCAGGTTGCTACTCACGGCCCAAACCCTCCCTTTTGGTACCGGCGTGGCCCGGGGTGTTGACATCCCCGGGTTGCGGCCAGGTTGGCGTGCATAAATTCAGATAAAAAAACATGTATCTCACCTCAACCGCTTACGGCGTGACGCACGACGACTCGCGGACTGCATTCCAGATTGAAATAGGCGAGGCCGTCGCTCTGACCGTTTATTTTCAAATGTGCCATCACGCGGCCCAGACGCTTGATCTTGGCCCGGTAATCGCTGAAGCCGACTTTCACTTGGATGTTCTGTTCCCGGGTGAAAAGGGTCAGGCCCCGGGCCACGTCGAAATTGATCTCCGAGATGTTCTCCAGGCGAAACAAATCATTCCTCTCCGCCAGAACTTCGAGCAGAGCGAAGACCTCCTTGAGGTCCCTCTGAGTGAAGTCGAAACGCTCCAGCAGATCGGCCTTGGTGAAGCCGGTGACGATGGGCAGTTCCGGCTTTTCGTTGGGGTCGACCTTCTTGAAGGCCCTTCCGCTTTCATCCAGGTAATACATCGCTCCCAGACTGATAAGCGCCTGAGGACGCCGCTCCTTGACATCCACCAGGATGGTGTCGGGCAGTTTTCTGGTCAGGGTGACGCGGTCAATCCAGGGAGCCGCCTGAAGTTCTTCGGCCATCTCGCTCAGGTTGAGGGCCAGGATATTGGCCGGTTTGTCCAGCCCCGTGGAAGCCAGCACCTGGGTGCGGGAAACCCTGTTAAGGCCGGTCAGGACAACCTTGCGGACCATGAAATATTCCGAGCTGACCAGAAAGTGGTAACCGAGGACCAGTCCTACGGAAAGCACACCGACTAGGACCAGGGCGAATACCCCGCTGAAGACGAATTTCCCGGTTCGCCAGACCTTGGCCAGGGCTTCCCCCCGCTTCTTCGGAGCATCCGTCCGGCGGGCGGCTTTCCTGTCCTTATAGCGGTTGGGCCGGGAGCCTTTCGGCTTCTTCTCATTAAGGTTTGGGCGATTCATCAAGCCTCGTCTCCTTGGTCGCGGCCGAGGACGATTATTTCCGGTTCGAGTAAAACCCCGAAGTGTTCCCTGACTTCGGTCTGGACGGTTTTCATCAGGCCGAGAACGTCCGAGGCCGTGGCCCGGCCGTCGTGGACGATAAAATTGGCGTGTTCCGTCGCCACCCTCGCCCCGCCCCGAGTACGGCCTTTCAAACCGGCCTGTTCGATAAGGCGTCCCGCCGAATCCTCGGGCGGATTGCGGAAGACCGACCCGGCGCTCCTGACCCCCTTGGGCTGGGAAGCTGCGCGGCGCTCCAGAATTTCCCTCACGGCGGTTTCAACCTGTTCCGGCGAAACCGGCTTAAACTCAAAAACTGCCTGCACTATGACCGCGCCCTTGGGCAGAATCAGGCGGCGGTATTCGGCTTTTATCTCAGACTTGGGCAGTTCATGAACCCGGCCCCACCCGTTGATGATGGAGATGGAATGCAGGGACTGAGCGATCCATTGATCCCGCGAACCCGCGTTCATGGCCAGCGCGCCGCCCAGGGAGCCCGGAACTCCAGCCATGAATTCCAGGCCGGACCAGCCGTTGCGGCGGGCTTCCTTCAGGAGGCTTGCCGTGGGTGCGGCTGCGCCGGCTTCCACCAGAATACGGTCAGGCGTCTCTTCCAGCACCTGTATCCGGGAGAAACTGGGGCCGAGATGAATGACCACGCCGGCATAACCGTCATCCCGGACAAGGACGTTGCTGCCTCCGCCCAGGACGAAGAAAGGCAGTTCGTGAACGCGGATGAAGTCCAGTATCCCGATCAGTTCATCGGCGGTTTCCGGACGGACCAGAACCTCGGCCGGTCCGCCCAGGCCGAAACTGGTCATCCCGGCCAGAGGCACGTCCAACTGAACCCGCTCGGGCAGAAGGGCCATGAGTCTTTTTTTAGTCTCTGCCTTCATGCTTCAGTATTTCCAGCAGTTCCTCTCCCACATGCCAGATGGTGCCCGCGCCGAGGGTCAGTACGACATCCCCGGGGGCTGTCTGGGCGGCTACTTTGGCGGCCAGACGGTTCAGGTCCGGCTCATAATCCGAATCATGGTGTCCATGTGTCCGGACCGCTTCGGCCAGGACGGCCCCTGAGATTCCCTCGATGGGCGCTTCCCCGGCCGGATATATCTCGGTCAGGATGATGCTGTCGGCCTGGTTGAAGGCCGTGGCGAAATCGCCGAAAAGGGCCTTGGTCCGGCTGTACCGGTGAGGCTGAAAGACGACTACGCAGCGGCGGTCCGGATAGCAGTCCTTGAGCGCGGCCAGGGTAGCCTTTATTTCCGTTGGGTGGTGGCCGTAATCGTCTATGACGGTTATTCCGGCCGCTTCCCCCTTCACCTGGAAGCGGCGGTGAATGCCGCCCGCCCGGCGGAGCGCCTTGGCCGTTGATTCGAAGGAAACTTCCATCTCGAAGGCCACTCCGGCGGCGGCCAGGGCGTTCAGGACATTATGGCGTCCCGGTATGTTCAATTCTATGGCGCCCATGTTGCGGCCTTTGAAGATAAGGTCGAACCGGCTGCCCCGGCCCTGGGTGACCAGATCGGCCGCCTGAACATCCGCCTGGGCCGACAAGCCGTAAGTCAGATAGCGTTTCTTGACTCCGGGAATGAGGCTCTGGACATTGGGGTCGTCCAGGCAGAGTACGGCCGCTCCGTAGAACGGGACCCGGTTGATGAAGGAGAGGAAGGTTTCCTTCAGATGGTCCAGATCACGGTAATAATCCAGATGCTCCAGGTCTATGTTGGTGACAACGGCAATGGTCGGCGAAAGCATGAGAAAAGACCCGTCGCTTTCGTCGGCCTCGGCCACCAGGAATTCCCCCTGTCCCAGGCGGGCGTTGGAGCCTATGCTGTCGAGCTTGCCGCCGATGACCAGGGTCGGATCCAGACCGGCCTCGGCCAGCACCGTGCCGACCAGGGACGTGGTCGTCGTCTTGCCGTGCGAGCCGGCCACGGCCACGGAGTATTTGAGCCGCATCAGTTCGGCCAGCATTTCAGCTCTCGGAATGGCCGGGATGAAATCGCGCCTGGCGGCTTCCAGTTCCGCGTTGTCCTGCTTCACAGCCGATGAATAAACAACCACGTTGGCCCCGGCCACGTTTTCGGGACGGTGGCCGATGTGAATCTGTGCGCCCATGCCGGCCAGACGGCGGGTGATGTCCGATTCCCGGATGTCCGATCCGGACACCGAATGGCCCAGGTTGAGCAGCACTTCGGCGATGCCGCTCATGCCGATGCCGCCGATGCCCACGAAATGTATGCGTCTTTTCTTTCTATACATGGTTCAGACCTTGCCCCCTCTCCCGGCTTTGCGGCCGGGCATCGCCCGGCAGGTGTCGCAGATGAAAGCCGCGGCGTCAGGCCTGGCCAGCCCCAACGCGGCGTGGGCCATGCCCTGGAGTCTCTCCGGATCGCCCAGCAGTTCCTTCAGGCGGCCGGCCAGAAGTTCCGGAGTCAGATCGGCCTGTCTGATCATCTCGGCCGCTCCGGCTTCAACGAATGAGAGGGCGTTCATTTCCTGATGATTGTTGGCCGCTGTGGGCAGAGGAATAAAGACGGCCGGGCGGCCCATGGCCGCAAGTTCGGCCAGCGTCAGGGCTCCGGCGCGTCCGACGACCAGGTCGGAAGACCGGTATGCCCGGCCCATATCCTGAATAAACGGGCGGACCTCGGCATCCGGAAGCAGGCTGCCGTATGTTTCCCTGACAAAATCAAAATCGTTGACGCCCGTCTGGTGGATGACGCGGAAGGAGAGTCCGGCCTGATGCAGAAGGCGGACAGCCTCCACCACGGCCACGTTGACGGCATGCGCTCCCTGACTGCCGCCGACGGCCAGAAGGACCGGGCGGTTATCGGCGGCCGGGCGCTCTTGGGCGGCTGCCAAGGCGATTTCCCGGCGAACGGGATTGCCGCTCAAATACGCTTTGTGCTCGGGAAAATAGCTCCTGGCCGACTCGAAACTGATGAAGACCAGATCGGCTATCCGGCCCAGGATGCGGTTGGTCAGGCCCGGCACCGAATTCTGTTCGTGAATGGCCGTGGGCACGCCCATGACGCGGGCGGCCAGGCAGACCGGACCGGACGAATATCCGCCGACCCCCAGAACCATGTCCGGTTTGAAGCGCCTGATAATGGACGCGCTCTGGAAGAGCCCGGCCGGGACGACGGCCAGCGCTCCGAGTCTTTCCATAATGCTTTTACCCTTCAGCCCCCTGGCCGTGATGGTCTCCAGAGGCAGGCCCAGTCTGCCCAGGACATCCCTTTCCACCGGGCGGCCCGTGCCCACAAACAGCACCCGGGCTTCCTGGTCGCGGGCCAGGAATTCCTCGGCCACGGCTACGCCTGGAAACAGATGCCCGCCGGTGCCGCCGCCCGCCACCAGAAGTCTGAGCATATGCGCTCCGGCCTTGGTCATTGGGCGTGCCTCCTCGACTTGGCGGCCACGTTCATAATGATGCCCAGTGCTATGAAGTTGACCAGCATGGATGAGCCGCCGTAACTGATGAAAGGCAGAGCCAGCCCCTTGGTCGGCAGAAGGCCCACGACCACGGCCATGTTCATGAAGGCCTGAAGGCCGATGATAAGAGTCAGGCCCAGGGCCAGGTAGGTGCCCTGAAGATCATAGGCGTCCAGGGCCACGGCTATGCCCCGCCAGATAAGCAGCAGAAACAGGACCGTCACGAAGAAGACGCCCAGGAAGCCCAACTCCTCGCCCACCACGGAAAAGATGAAGTCGGTGTGCGGTTCGGGCAGATAAAAGAGCTTCTGCCTGCCGCCTCCCGGTCCCATGCCGGTCAGCCCCCCCGAGGCGAAGGCCAGAAAGCTGTGAATGATATGGTAGCCGGTGTCCAGAGGGTCGTCCCAGGGCGAAAGAAAGGCCGAGATGCGGCGCAGCCGGTAAGGATTGCGCATGACCAGCAGGTAGAGGACCGGCAGCATGGCCAGCCCCAGGGAAAGCAGATAGGCCGGGCGGACTCCGGCGACAAACATCATGATGGCGGCTATGGCGGCCAGCATGGTGGCCGTGCCCAGATCAGGTTCGGCCAGAATGAGGATAATCAGAAGCCCCAGGAAAAAGAGATGAGGTACGATTCCATAGGAAAATTTCTTAATATTGCCCTGTTTCGAAGCCAGGGAATACGACAGATAGATGACCAGCGCCAGCTTGGCCCCTTCCGAAGGCTGTACCGAGAACGGTCCCAGCCGCAGCCAGCGGTAGGCCCCTCCGGCCTTGTGGCCGATTCCGGGGATGAGGACCAGTATCAGGGCCGCCACGGTCAGGGCCAGGATGACATAGGCCAGCTTGCAGTAGATCTGATAGGGAATATTCTTGACCACCAGCATGAACAGCAGCCCCAGGAGGACGTACATGACTTGGGGCATGAAAAAATAGTAAGGGTCGCCGAAACGCTTTTCGGCCAGTACGGAGCTGGAAGAAAAGACCATGACCAGACCGAGGCCGGTAAGGCAGAGCGCTGCCAGCAGCATCATGTAGTCCCATTCATGACGGCGGGCTTCTTCGGCCATCAGACGGCTTCCCCCTTGACCAGACCCGCGAAGACCCGGCCCCTGTGTCCGTAATCACGGAACATGTCAAAGCTGGCGCAGGCCGGGGACAGCAGAACCACGTCGCCCTCGGCGGCCCGGGAGCGGGCCAGAGACACGGCCTCGGCCATGTCGCCCGCCAGCGCCGTTTCGGTCTCCCCGCTCAGCGCCTCGGCTATCTTGTCCTTTGCTTCGCCCAGCAGTATGAGCAGTTTGACCTTTTCCCTGACCAGCGGAGCCAACGCGGTAAAGTCGCCTGCCTTGTCCCGGCCTCCGGCAATGAGTATGACCGGCGAATCGAAACCTTCCAGCGACTTGATGACCGCGCCCACGTTGGTGCCTTTGGAATCGTCGTAATACCTGACTCCACCGATCTCGGCCACAAACTCGACCCGATGGGCCAACCCCTGAAAATCGGCCGCGGCCCGGCAGGCGGTTTCCGGATCAACCCCCAGGGCGCGGGCGGCCAGAAGGGCGGCCATGACGTTTTCCTGGTTGTGAGCCCCGACCAGCTTCAGGTCTTCAAGCGGAAGTTCGGCAGCCATACGCCCGTTTTCCATCAGAATGATGCGCCCGTCCCTGAGAAAGGCCCCTTCCTCAAGCGCGGCCAACCGGCTGAAATTCCTGCGCCGGGCCGGAACAGCCAAGGCCCTGACCACCGGATCGTCGTAATTCATGACCGCCGTGTCCGAGCCGTCCTGCCTTGCGAAGACACGGGCCTTGGCCTCGGTGTAAGCGTCGAATCCGGCATACCGGTCCAGATGGTCTGGCGTGACGTTGAGCAGAACGGCGACCCTGGGTTTCAGCGTAACCGCTGTTTCAAGCTGAAAACTGGAGACTTCTATGACCACCACGTCAGCCTCGTCTTCATCGCGCACATGGCCGATGAGAGGGTTGCCGATGTTGCCGCCGACAAAGACTCTCCGGCCAGCACGCCGGAGTATTTCCCCCAGCAGGCTGGTCGTGGTGGTTTTGCCGTTGGTGCCCGTCACTGCGGCGATGGGCGCCCTGACAAAGCGGGAAGCCAGCTCTATTTCCCCTGTCACCGGCACGCCCTTTTCCATGGCGCGGCGCAGCGGGCCTATGGTAGCAGGCACGCCGGGACTCAGCACGATAAGGTCGGCCCCCGCAAAGGCTTCTTCGCCGTGGCCGCCAAGCTCCAGGGTCACTCCCCGGTCGGCCAGCCCCGTGACTTCCGGACCGAATTTATCCGCCGTCTGGGCGTCGGTGGCCGTGACCAGTGCGCCTTTCCCCAGCAGAAAATCGACCATGGCCAGTCCGGTCCGGCCCAGCCCGGCCACGGTAACTCTGCGCCCGGCCAGTTCCGGTTCCGCCGAAAAACCTTTTTTGATGTCCGAATAATGATCCATGGCGTCTCTCCTACCTCAGCTTGAGTGTGCTGATGGCTATCAGGCTGAGGACGAGGGCGATGATCCAGAAACGGACTATTACTTTTGGCTCGGGCCAGCCTTTTAATTCGAAATGGTGGTGCAACGGGGCCATGCGGAAGATGCGTTTGCCGCCCGTGGCCTTGAAAAATCCGACCTGCATGATGACCGACACGGCTTCCAGGACAAAAATTCCGCCGATGATGACCAGCAGGAGTTCCTGCTTGACCAGCAGAGCCACCGTGCCCAGGACCGCGCCCAGGGACAGTGAACCCACGTCGCCCATGAATATCTGGGCCGGATAGGAATTGAACCAGAGAAAGCCGATGCTGGCTCCGACCAGAGCCCCGCAGACGACCGTGGTTTCCGCCGCACCGGCCACGTAAGGTATCTGCAGATAGGTGGCTATGCGGGAGTGGCCGGCCAGGTAGGCCAGAATCAGATATGTACTCATGGCGATGAGGAACGGGCCTATGGCCAGCCCGTCCAGCCCGTCGGTCAGGTTGACGGCGTTGGATGTGCCGACGATGACCAGCATGGCCAAAGGAATGTACAACAGGCCGATGTCCACCTGGGCCTTGTAGAAGGGCAGGGAGAGTCTGGTGTCGTAACCCGGGTAATAGTACAGGACCAGGGCGGCGGCCCCGGCCAGGGCGAACTGCCAGACCAGCTTGCCTCGGGCGGTCAGACCCTGGTTGTGACGGCGTTTTATCTTCAGATAATCGTCGAAGAAGCCGATTAGGCCGAAAGACACTCCGATGAATATGACCACCCAGACGAAGACGCTGGTCAGATCGCTCCACAGAAGCACCGAAGCGAAAACGGAGGCCAGGATAAAGACCCCGCCCATGGTCGGCGTGCCCGCCTTAGCCTTGTGCGAAGCCGGGCCTTCGTCCCGAATGTACTGTTTTATCTGGAATTCCTTGACCTTGCGAATGAACCAGGGAGCCAGAATAAAGCAGATGACCATGGCCGTGATGACGGCGTAGATGGTCCTGAAGGTAATGTACCTGAAGACATTGAAGACCTGGAAGGTCGTGTGCAGAGGGTAGAGGAGGTGGTACAGCATGTCAGTGGGTCTCCTCTCCTGTCATGTTCTTGACGATCCTTTCCATCTTCATGCCCCGGGACCCCTTGACCAGCAGGCGGTCATGAGGCCGCAGCCTCTCCTTGAGCCAGGCCCCTGCCTCAGGGGCGTCGGCAAACCAGTGGACTCTATCCTTGTCCAGACCGGCCTTGCGGGCCGCACTGACCATGTTCTTGCAGTTCGGACCCACAGCGGCCAACAGGTCTACGCCCAGTTCGGCGGCGGTCCGGCCGACCCTTTCGTGCTCGGACTTTGCGGCCCTGCCCAGTTCCAGCATGTCGCCCAGCGCGGCCACGGCCCGGCTCTTGCCCCGCCGGGCGGTCAGAACCTTGAGAGCGGCTATGGTCGAGGCCGGGTTGGCGTTGTAAGTGTCGTCAAGCATGTAGACCGGTCCAGCCAGCTTTTTCAGTTCCAGACGGCCGGGGAAGGGCGGAAAGCCTTCCAGACCAGCCGCCAGATCTTCCTGTGAACAACCCATGGCCAGGGCTCCGGCGGCGGCGGCCAGGGCATTAAGAACATTATGGCGCCCCAGCAGTGCGAAGCCGACCTGACTCCGGCCCTCTGGGGTTATCAGCTCGAAAGAGGTTCCGCCCAGCCCTTTCGGACGGACGCGGGCGGCCCGCACATCGGCCCGGCGGCTGAAGCCGAAGGTGATCTTCCGGCCATGAAAGACTTCGGCGGTCCGCACGACCAGAGGGTCGTCCATATTCACCGCCGCAGCCGCTTCCGGACCCAGCCCGCTGAATAGTTCTCCCTTGGCCCGGGCCACGCCCTCCAGGCTGCCCAGTCCCTCCAGATGAGCCGGGCCGACATTGGTTATCAGACCCACGTCCGGTCCGGCGATTTCCGTCAACCGGGCTATCTCCCCCGGAAAACTCATCCCCATCTCCAGGACGGCCGCCCGGTGGCTTTCTTCCAGTCGGAAGATGGTCAGAGGAAGACCGATCAGGTTGTTGAAATTGCCTTGTGTGGCCAGAGTGGACCAGCGGCGGCTCAGCATGCGGACCAGCATCTCCTTGGTCGTGGTCTTGCCGTTGGAGCCGGTCAGAGCCACGACCTTGAGTGGTCGGTTGCGGCGCAGACTCCCCGCCAGATCGCCCAAGGCGCGCAGGGTGTCTTCGACCTTGATGACCGTCATGCCTCGGGAAGCCTTGAAATCCTTCCCGGTCACTGCTGCTGCCGCCCCCTTGTCCAGGGCGGCCCCGACGTAATCGTGTCCGTCGAAGTTCTCCCCGCGCAGGGCGAAGAAAAGCTGGCCGGGCTCGATGGTCCGGGTATCCGTGCTGACGCCGGTCAGAACAAGTTCGCCCATACCCTTGGGCGCGGCTGCGTCCATGGCCCGGGCGGCGTCAAGCAGGGTGAAGGTCAGCCGGCTCACGCTTTGCCCTCCGTCTCCAGGGCGGCCAGAGCTTCTTCCCTGTCGTCGAAATGGATCTTGGTGCGGCCGAGTATCTGGTAATTCTCGTGGCCCTTTCCGGCGATGACCAGAATATCACCCGCCTCCATGAGGCTCACGGCCATTCGGATGGCCGTGCGGCGGTCGGGGATGACCACATACGAACCGGCGGCAAAACCGCTTTCGATCTGCTCAGGGTCCAGCCTGGTCAGGGACAGCGGCTTCAAACCAGCTTCGACCTGCTCGATGATAGACATGGGGTCTTCGGTGCGAGGGTTATCGCTGGTCAGCACCGCCAGGTCGGCCAGAGTCCCCGCGGCCTTGGCCATGAGTGGGCGCTTGGTCCTGTCCCGGTCTCCGCCGCAGCCGAAAATAGCCAGCAGACGTTTGGGGCCGAGAGCCCGGACCGCTTCCAGGACTCTTGCCAGTGCGTCGCTGGTGTGAGCGTAATCGACCAGCACTATGTAATCATCGTTATGGCCGACCCTTTCCAGGCGGCCGGGCACGCCCTGCAGGCTGTTCAGTCCGGCCGAAATCTGTCCGGCCGATAAGCCCAGGGCCTGAGCCGCGCCGGTGGCGGCCAGAAAATTGTACAGATTCAGCCCGCCCAGCAGACGGCTGTGAACCTCGATAACGCCATCCGGAGTGATTATGCCGCCGGAAAGTCCAGTCCGCTCGGATTTGACTCCGGCGGCGGTCAGGTCGGCTTGTGCGGCCAGACTGTAGGTCAGTACCTTGTCGCCTGATTCGGCGGCCAGGAGACGGCCGTGCGGGTCGTCCACATTGATTACGGCCGCCGGGCCGTCCGGCAGATGCTTCCCCGTAAGGTGCTGGGTGAACAGCCTCCGCTTGGCCTGGAAGTATTCTTCCATATCCTTGTGGTAGTCCAGGTGGTCCTGACTCAGGTTGGTGAATATGGCTACGTCAAAGGCGCAGCCCTCCACCCTGTGCAGATCCAGGGCATGGGAGGAAACCTCCATGATGACGTGGCTGACGCCCTGTTCCCGCATTTCGGCCATGTATTTCTGCAGGTCCGGACCTTCCGGCGTGGTGTGGGCCGCCGGTATGGTCTTGCCTGCAAAACGGATGTCGACCGTACCGATGACCCCGGCCGAGAAACCGGCCCGGTTGAGGACCGCTTCCAGCAGATAGGTGGTCGTGGTCTTCCCGTTGGTGCCGGTGATGCCGATCATGGTCATGTCGCTGGACGGGTGTCCGTAGACGGCGGCGGCCGCCAGGGCCATGGCCGGGCGGACATCCTTCACCATTATCACCGGTACGCCGGGGTCGTTTTCCAGAGGCGCGTCGGCCAGGACGGCGGCGGCTCCGGCGGCTGCGGCTTGAGGCACGAAATCCCGGCCGTCGGCGGCCAGTCCCCGCACTGCCGCGAAGAGAGCACCCGGAACGGCTTTCCGCGAGTCGTAGACTACTGAGGTGATTTCGACGTCCGTATTTCCCGTCCAGGAAACGGCGCCGATCTCTTTTATGAGTTCATGCATCTTCATGGTTATTGCTCAAAACGCACACTACAGACCTGACCGGCCTTGATAGTCTGCCCCGGCGGAGGAGTCTGCCAGACGGCCAGTCCGCTGCCGGTAAAGTTCAGGTCAACATTGTATCCGGCCATCATTTCCATTACCCGGCGCATGGAAAGACCAACCAGGTCCGGCATGGCTCCGGCCTCAGGTTCCGGTCTGGCTTCCGCCTCGGCCGGGGACGGTGCGGCGGCCATGGCTTCTTCCTTGAGTGCTTCAGCCAGGTCCTTGATCTTCTGAATCGTCTGCCGGTTGACCGTGCTTCCGCTCTCTTCGGCCCGGGCCATGAGAAGCTGCTCCGGGGTCGGGTTCACCGGGGCTATGTCCATTATGGGCAGCACTTTTTCCGCTATTTCGCGGAAAGCCGGAGCGGCCACGACTCCGCCGTAAGCCTGGGGGCTGGGCTCGTCCAGCGCCACGAAAATGGTCAACTGGGGGTCCTCATAAGGCACGAACCCCAAAAAGGAACTGAAATATTTCTTGTCCGAGTAGCGTTTCGTCTCGGGGTCCAGCTTTTGCGCCGTGCCGGTCTTGCCAGCCACCGGGTATCCGTCTGTTTCGGCCCTGGTCCCCGTGCCGCCTTCCTCGACTACCATGCGCAGCATTTCCCTGACTTCCCTAGCGGTTTGAGGCGAAACAACCTGCCTGACCGCCTCGGGCTTGTTTCTCTTCAGCACCCGGCCGTCGGAGTCGACAATCTCCGAAACGATGTACGGCCGCATCAGCACTCCGTCGTTGGCTATGGCGGACATGGCCGAGGTCATCTGAAGAGCCGTGGTCGAGACGCCCTGGCCGAAAGCCACATTGGCCGCGTCCAGCTTGCGCCAGGCCTTGTAAGGCCTCAGCAGACCAGCCGATTCTCCCGGCAGGTCCACGCCTGTCCGCTGGCCGAATCCGAACCTCTCCAGGTACCGGTGGACCGTGGGCGGACCGAGCATCTCGCCTATTTTGAGCGCCCCTATGTTGGACGAATACTTGACCACCTTGTTGACTGTCAGCCAGCCGTGAGGTTTGGTGTCATGGATGGTGTGGCGGTCGATGACCACCTCGCCGTTTTCGCAGAAAACCAGGTCCGTGGGCTTGACCAGGCCTTCCTCCAATGCCGCGGCCACGATGAAAACCTTGAAAGTCGAACCGGGATCGAAAGTGTCCGTCAATACCCGGTTCCGTCTCTGGGACGCGCTGTAGCTGGCGAAAGCGTTGGGGTTGAAAGAAGGCTCCACGGCCGAAGCCAGCACTTCTCCCGTCTTTGTCCTGAGCACCACCGCCAGACCGCCCTTGGCGTTGAAATCCTCAACCACCTTGGCCAGGGCCTTTTCCGTGGTGTACTGGATGCGGCGGTCGATGGTCAGGTTTATTCTGGCTCCCTGGAAACCCGGAGGGGCGTCGCTGTCCAGTCCCAGAAAGGTCCGGCCCAGGGCGTCCTGAGTCACCCGCCAGGAAGAACACCCTCCGCGAAGGTATTCATCGTAAGCAATTTCCAGACCCTCAAGACCCTGCGAGTCGATACCGACGAAGCCCAAAAGATTGGCCGCCAACTCCTTGTTGGGGTAGAAACGTTTGGTCTCTTGCAGGGAATAGACCCCTTTGAGGTTAAGCTCCGCCACTTTTTTCGACTCTTCCGGACCTACCTGGCGCTTGAGCCAGACAAATGTTGACTGGGCCTTCAGTTTCTTCAGCACATCCCGGCTGTTCAGGTTTAGCACCGAAGACAACCGGGCCGCTGTCGTTTCCGGATCCTCCACCGAGGCCGGATCGGCGAATATCGAATCCGCCTCCACGCTTACCGCCAGTTTCTCTCCCCGGCGGTCATATATGTCCCCCCTCACGGGGTTTATGTTGATTACTCGCTGACACTCTTTCTTTGCCAACCCGGCCAGGTGCTCCCTTTCCACAACCTGGAGCTGGAAAGCCCTCCAGATTATCCCGCCCCAGATCAAGACAAAAAAACCGAGGACGAGAAGTATGCGGAATCTGGTCCATTTGGCCGGGTCGACTTTCATTCGACAACCTGAAGCTGCTCCGGTTTGGGCGTTACCAGCCCCAAATCTTTCGTGGCCGTCTTCTCCAGGCGGTCCAGAGACGAAAGATTGGCCAGCTCGACCTTGAGCTTGCGGTTAAGCTCTATCATCTGGGTCCGTTCCTGATGAAGATTCGAGGTCAGATAGCCCATCTGAATAGCCTGGTAGTTGGTCCAGACGAAAGCCAGGGCGAAAGCCACGAAGACCAGGGCCGTGGAGCAGGCCAGAAATAGGCGGTTGCCCTGGGCCAGGAAAGAAACCTTGGGCTTACGGTTGCCTTTACGGACCGAAAAATACCCGTTACGAATCTTTTGCACCTGTACTTGCGGCATTTACTCTTCTCCCGACGGCTTTATTGTTATCCCTGCCCGCATCTTGGCGCTGCGCGCCCGGGGATTTTCAGCCACTTCCTCCTCGGTGGGGGTGAGCGGCTTCTTGTAAATTGCCTTTATGGCCGGGCCTTGTTCCGGAGCCGCCTTGCGGGCGGCCGGCACCATGGCCTGTTTTACCAGGCGATCCTCCAGGGAATGAAAACTTATAACCACCAGCCGGCCCCCTTCACGAATGAGCGCGGGAGCAGCGGCCAGAAACTCTTCCAGATGTTCAAGCTCGCGGTTGACCGCCATGCGCAGGGCCTGAAAGGTCCTGGTGGCCGGGTCTATCCGCGGCGGGCGGCCGGGACGGCGCATGGTCCGCCGGACCACATCGGCCAGTTCGGCCGAGGTCCTGAAGGGGCGCGCCTTGACGATGGCCCGGGCTATCTTGCGTGAAGCCCTCTCGTCGCCAAGCTGATAGATAAGGTCGGCCAGCTCTTTTTCGTGGAGCCGGTTGACCAGATCAGCCGCAGGCTGCCCCTGGTCGGGGTTCATGCGCATATCCAGGGGCTCATCCTTCTGAAAGGAAAAGCCCCGACCAGAGCTGTCCAGTTGGAAAGAACTCAGACCCAGATCCATGATCGCGCCGTCCACCTGGTCCCAGCCAAGCTCGCCCATTATGTCGGCGAGCCCGGAATAATTGGACCGGCGCAGTATCAGGTTCGGTGCGGTGGGGCTTAGGACGTGTTCGAGATTCCTTATCGCTTCAGGGTCCTGATCCAGGCCCAGCAGTCGGCCTTGAGGTCCCACCCGGTCCAGAATGGCCCTGGCATGGCCCCCGCCGCCAATAGTGCAGTCCACATAACGGCCCCCTGGCCTCGGGTCCAGAGCCTCTATCACCTCGGCAAGCATGACCGGTTTGTGGATATACACCATGTTTCATCAGAACCTTATATCGTGGGTTTCCAGGAGTTCGAGCGCTTCGTCCTTGGAAGCTTCGCAATAACGCTCCCAGCGCTCCCGGTCCCATATCTCAAACTTGCCCAATGCGCCCACGACCATGACTTCTTTCTCCAGCCCCGCCTCCTGGCGCAACTGAGCCGGGACCAGCACCCGGCCCATCTTGTCCAGAGTGCAGTCCTGGGCCGGAGCAATGAAGTGACGGACAAAGGCGTCCTTGCCGCGTCCGGCCGGCAGATTGTCCAGGCCGGCCTCTATCTCTTCCCAACGGTCGACGGTGTAGCCGGACAGGCAGTCCCCATGGGTTCCCCTGGTGATGACCAGACGATTGTCCTCCTTGGCCTTGAGCACTTCGCGGAACCGGTTGGGCACCGCGAGCCGGCCCTTGCTGTCGATGGTATGGAGGTATGTCCCACGGAATAAAAGCATCTTTGTCTCGCCTGTCCTTGGAGGCACTTCTGCCCCACGCTATGCCACTTTTCCCCACTATAGATGCCACATTTATCCACTGTCAAGGAAAAAAGAAGAAAAGCCCCCGATTTAAATGGTAAATTCGGCGATGGTCTACCCTATATGTGGTATTTTTTAAGGTGTGACATACAAGATGATGGGGTAATTCTTTGTGGTGGGGGCGGGTGGCAAAAAAACCTGTTCTCCTGAGCCCCAAAGCAAAAAAAAATCGGCGGTCCACGGCGAATTGCGGCCATGTCCGGCTTGCCGAAAAAGACCCGGAAACAGCCCCCTAACGCCTCCGCTGATAGCGGTTGACCGCCTGGTTGTGCTCCCGCAGAGAGCCGGAAAACTGGTGCGTGCCGTCATTTTTGGAGACAAAGAAAAGATAATTGACCTGCGCGGGATTGAGCGCCGCCTCGAGGCTCTCGGCGCCGGGGTTGGCGATGGGTCCGGGAGGCAGTCCGTCGATGAGATAAGTGTTGTAGGGAGAGTAGGTTTCCAAATGTTTACGGGTCAGATTGCCGTTGAAATTCTTGATTCCATAGATTACGGTGGGGTCGGTTTCCAGCCTCATCCCCCTCTTCAGACGATTGTGAAAAACCGCCGATATCAGCGGGCGTTCCTCGGCCGCGCCGGTTTCCTTCTCTATGATGGAGGCCAGGGTGACCACCTGGTGCGGCGTCAGTTCGCTCGTCCGGACCAGGGGTTCCAGTTTTCCCCAGACCTGCCGGAAACGGTCAACCATGGCTGTAACGATTTCCGCCGTGGAAGTCCCGCGCACGAAATGGTAAGTCTCCGGAAAAAGATAGCCTTCCAGCGTCGGTACATCCATGTTCCAGGCTGAGATGAATTCCGGATCGCGGCAGAGCCTTTTGAATTCCGCTTCGTCGGCCAGTCCTGTCTGAGCGGCCAGGGCCGCCACCTGGTCCATGGTCAGCCCCTCCGGCACGGTCAGTCTGTACATTTTGTACCGGCCTTCTATCAGGCTGGAAACCACTTCCGGGATGCTCATGGAGGCGTCAAGCTGGTGTTCGCCCGCCTTCAGCTTCGGGCCGACTTTCCTGTAGGCTACGTAGTAGCGGAAGGTTTCTCCGGACCGGATTACCCCCGACTCCTCCAGCAGCCGCCCGATCTGGGGCGGCGTAGCCCCGCGAGGCACGGAAACCAGGACTTTCCGGCTTTCCTGAGCCAGCGGCGACAGGCGGGAAGTTATTTCCAGGGCGGCCAGTCCGGCGGCCAGGATCAACAGGAGCAGACCCGCCGCCGACCAGATAAGAAACCTGCGCATCAACGCTTCTCCGGCGGGATTGAACTCAGATAATCCAGATAGCCTTGCAGAATATAGACCGCAGCCACCTTATCCCGGACCAGTTTCCGTTTTTTCCGGCTCATGTCGGCTTCTATCAGAACCCGTTCCACGGCCACGGTGGAAAGCCTTTCATCCCAGGTGACCACTTCCACTCCCAGTTCCTCCCGGAATTTTTCGGCCAGTTCCATGACGGCTTCGGCTTCCGGACCCATGGTGCCGTCCATGCGCCGGGGCAGGCCCAGGAGCAGCCTGGTGACGCCGTGCTGTTCAATCAGTTCCTTGAGCGAAACCATGAACTTGCGGTTGGGCGTCCTTTCCAGGACGGTCAGCCCGCCCGCCGTCCAGCACATTTCGTCGCTCAAAGCCACTCCGACGCGCTTGGCGCCCATATCCAGGGCCATTATTCGCAAAATAAAATACCTTTCATTTGGCCAGAAGCCCTATGACAAGCCCCAGACTGGTCAACGCACCCACGGCGAGTTGAGTCTGGATGGTCAGGGCCTGAGCCGGGACGATGTCCGGATGTTTTGTATAACCTCGCCAGAAGACCCGGCAAGCCTTGACGGCCAAGGGCAGGGCGGCCAGGCCGAGCAGCAGTAAGGCCGGAAAACCGACGGCCACCAACACTATCAGGCTGATGAAGGCCCCGGCCATCAGGGAAGGGTATATCCACCGGGCCGCTTTCGGCCCCAGATGGACAACCAGATTCTTCTTGCCCGCCGCCCTGTCCGCCGGAAAATCCGGGAACTGGTTGATCCAGATGACCGCCGTGATCAGAAAACCCAGGGGAAGGCCGAGCATGAAAGCCGTCCAGGTCAGGTCGCCGGTGAGCACGTAATGAGTGCCCAGAGTCACCAGAGGCCCGAAGGCAAAGAATATGCCCACCTCGCCCAGTCCCCGGCACATCAGCCGTACCGGGGCCACTGAATAAAAAAGACCAATCAAAAGACCAAGTCCGCCCAGCAATCCCACCAGGGGATGGTTCATCATCAGGACCACCCCCACGGCCAGAGCCGCCGCGTTGAAGAAGACAGCCAGAATAAGCACCGTCCCCCGGCTCAGCCTGCCTTCCTGGATGACCCGGCTGCCGCCCGAAAAAGGCGTGACCTGACAGTTCAGCGGGTCGCTGCCCGCGCTGTCCGCCCAATCGTTGATAAGGTTGGCCGCCACGTGCAGAAACCCGACCCCGAGCATGATCAGAACGAATGGCGTCCACTGGAACGAACCGTTCATCCCCGCCCAGGCTGCGGCCAGGATTACGGGCATCAGCGAACCGCTCAAAAATGGCGCCCTCAGGGCTTTGATATAATCACCCATGGTCCTTTCCTCGCTTCTGCTGGCGGATTGGTCAGCCGGACGGAAATCCACTTTCCTCTATCATCTTCCTGGCTTCTTGGCAAGAGCCCGCCCAATCTCGGCCTGCTTCCTTCCGGAGCAGCGGCCGGCTGGAAAGGCAAGACATTCCGGTCAGGACGGGAGCCGTCGCGGATGCCGTGGACGGATTCATTCTGCCGTATCCGTAGGCTCCAACAGTAATTTTCTTTATATGATAAAATACCCCGTATATTTCCTTTGCCAGTGCCGATTCAGTCTGATATACACCAGTGAATTATCTTATATAAAATTTAAATAGCTAAGAAAAACAATTAAATATGAGATGAGTCATAGTAAAAATATCATTATATGAAAAATATCTTGACAGGGGATATTACCTGGATTAGGCTTGATAACCGGAAGACGAAGGAGATAAAGGAGGAAGGCCGATCACTCCCAAAACCAAAGATGAGGCGCTGCCGACGCTTATTGGCGAGAGAATCCGTCACCATCGCAAGCGCAATGGTTTCTCTCTGGCTCAATTATCTGAAATATCAGGCGTTTCAGTGTCCATGATTTCCAAGATCGAAAAAGGCCAGTCCTTGCCCCCTATTTCCACGTATGCCAATATCGCCAGGGGCTTGGGAATCAGTTTAAGTGAAGTTGTGGCCGAAGGCGCTTCCCAGCGGAACATTTCCGTTGTCAAGGCCGGAGAAAGCAAGGCCGTTTCCAACGGCATCTATGACGCCTATAGTTTGGCCAAACATTTTTCAGGCAAGAAATTTGCTCCTTTTCTGATGCATTTCCCCGCCAACAAGGGCTTTCATAAAGCCTTCACCCATAACAATGTTCAGGAGATGCTTTATATCCTCAAAGGGGCGATAGAATTTTCCTATGAAGGCCGCCTGATAAACCTCGAGAAGGGTGATTGCGTTTGTTTTAACGGCAACATCCCTCACACATCGAGAACCCTTGGGGACGAGGATGTCCTTATTCTTGCCATCCAGGTATCTGAATAATCAGGCATAACGGCCATGCGCAGCTCATAAGCGACATCGAAAAGAAACTCTGGCGCCGGCGGTAGCTCGACATACCGCTATGGTCTCTTATTGCCTGCGGGGAAGTAATTATCCAGGCTTGACCGGGAAATTCCTCTGACTTGAGAAAGGAAAAATACCTTGTTCATTCAGCACAGACTCATTTCTTCCGAAACGGTTCGCATAGAATATGAAGGACAGGAAATAGAGGTCCCCGGCGGCATCAGCGTTGCCGCCGCTGTTCTGGGACATACCCCCGACCACTATTGTCGGCACTCATTGAAAAACGGTGAAAAAAGAGCGCCATACTGCCTGATCGGCGTCTGTCATGAGTGTTTTATGGAAATCAACGGGCGTCCATATCAGCAGGCCTGCCTGACCATGGTGGAAGACGGAATGAAAATCAGAAAACAGGATTTTGGCGGAGACCGATAAAATGCGGAAAGAATGGGATGCCGTTGTTATTGGGACAGGACCGGCCGGGCTTGTCTTCGCTTCTGCGGCCGCCGGTCTGGGTCTGAATGTTCTGGCCGTTGACGAACAGGCAGCTCCTGGCGGCCAGATTTACCGCAATATCGAACGCCAGACCCCTGAAAGTCTGGAACTCCTGGGTGCTGATTATAAACGGGGAGCTTCGCTGGTTCGGGAATTCAGAAACAGCCGGGCCGAATATCTTCCCAGGGCCACGGTCTGGAAGATCGAAGCCGACGGCCGCCTCTGTTACTCCGCCGCTGGCCGTTCTCATGAAATAAGGGCAAAACGTATCGTCATAGCCATAGGCGCCATGGAGCGCCCCGTTCCTTTCCCGGGCTGGACTCTCCCCGGCGTTATGGGGGCCGGAGCCATCGACGCCCTGTACAAGAGTTCCGGCTTGGCCCCGAAGGGGCCGGTAGCCATGGTCGGCAGCGGACCATTGATGCTTTCCGTGGCCATTCATCTGCACAAGATGGGAGTGGAAATTTCCCACTTCCTCGATACCAGGCCCGCTTGTTCCACTTTGAAATCCCTTCGGCATCTGCCCGGCGCCTTGGCCCGGCCCGCATACCTTCTCAAAGGCGTGGGCATGCTCCTCAAAACAGGCCGGATTGTCGGCAACCGCAAAACCAATGTCAGCCGTTACGCCGCTGAAGGACATGATTGCATCGAAAAACTGACTTTTCAGTACGGCAAGCATACCGGGGAAATCAATACGGATACTCTGCTGGTGCATGAAGGCATAGTGCCCCGTGCCGAATTTGTGCGCCAGCTCGATCTTGAGCGGCAATGGGAACCGGTGCAGCGCTATTGGTGCCCCAAAATCGACATGTTCGGCCGCACGAGCGAGAGGAATATCTACGTGGCCGGAGACAGCGGGCTCGTCCAGGGCGCGGTTTCCGCCGAAAAGAAAGGAAGACTGGCGGCGATTGATATTGCGGCGGATCTAAAAGGCCTTCAGAGCCGGAAAAAAGAAGAGCTCTGCCGATCTGTTTTCAGAGACCTGAATCATGAAATAAAGCCCCGGCCTTTCATTGATGCCGCCTATCGCCCTCGGCCCGATCTGTACGCGGTCGGCGATGATGTTATGGTCTGCCGCTGTGAAGAAGTCACCGCCGGTCAGATCCGGCAGGCCGTTCTGCAGGGCATGAAGACTCCGGAAACGGTCAAGAGTATCACCCGTTGCGGAATGGGGCCGTGCCAGAGCCGCATGTGCAGCAGCGCCCTTGGAGAATTGGTGGCTGCGGAAACGGGCCGGATGATGCAGGATTTGGCCCCCCTCAGCATTCGCCCGCCGGTCAGAAATCTGTTCATAGGCGAACTCGTCGATATGGATTTTGAGAATAACCCCGGAGGAAAATGACATGCATGCTGACATTATTGTGATTGGCGGGGGCCTCATCGGTCTGAGTTCAGCCCTTCATCTGGCCAGGCAGGGCAAGAAAGTCATTGTTCTGGAAAAAGATTTTGTCGGCAAAAATGCTTCCGGGGTCAACGCTGGAGGCGTCCGAAGCCTGAAAAGGGACCTGAATGAAATCCCGCTGATCCACGGGGCTTTGGATATGTGGCATCGCATGCCGGAAATCGTCGGTTCCGATTGCGGTTTTTATGAGACCGGCTATGTGGTGGCGGCTGAAAACGATGAGGATATGCAGGAACTGGAGAAAAGGGCGGCCACAACCAGATCTCTCGGTTACGATAATGAAATCCTTATTGACAAAGAGACCTTGAACAGGCTTGCGCCGCCCATCGCTGCCCACTGCGTGGGGGGTATCATGTCCAATAACGATGGGCACGCCAATCCGGCCGAAACATGCCGGGCTTTTTGCGCCGCTTGTCTTGATGAAGGCGTTCTCATCCATATGGGGTGTGAGGCTCTGGAAATCAAAATCAAACCCAACGGCTTTATGGTCAAGACATCTTCTGCGGGTGTGCTGGAATCGGAACAGATACTCAACTGCGCCGGGGCCTGGGCCGGCAATGTCGGTGAAATGATCGGCGACCGCCTGCCGATTACGCCGGTGGGGCCAAGCGTTATGGTGACCGCGCCCATGCCCAGGTTGCTGAGCCCTTTCATAACGGCAAACAAGCGCAAACTCTGGTTCAATCAGGCGCGCAACGGTTCCATCCTGATATGTGGAGGCTATCTGGCTGATATCGACCTGGAAAAAGGCAAAACCCGGCTCAGGTTTTCAGAATTGCAGAAGTGCGTGCGAGTCGCCTACGATCTGCTGAAAATAGTCGAAAATATACCCCTGGTCAGGGCCTGGGCCGGGCTTGACGGCGACAGTCCCGACAAATTTCCCCTTATCGGCTATTCAAGCAGGGTCCCCGGATTCATGCATGCCTGTGGATTCTCCAAGCATGGTTTCGCCCTGTCGCCCATGGTGGGAAGAGTTGTCTCGTCCCTCATGCTGGGGAAAAAGCCGGAAGTGAGTATCGCCGGTCTGGAACTCGACCGCTTCGGACCGGCCGTCGGGGCGGCTGAAAATAACGGTCAATACGGAAAAAATATCTGCTGAATGTTGATGAATTCTGAAGGGAAATGAATAATGGCTGACGGGAAAATAATCGATTTCGACCAATCTTCGGTCTTGGAACACAGCTCCGGCTATAAAGCGAATGCCACGGAAGGTCGGCCCTTTGAAAACAGTTGGGTCTACTATAATCATGCTTCCGGTAATTTCCGAGCGGGCATCTGGGATTGCCGGGCCGGAAGCTGGTCTCATGAACATCCCAAAACCGAATTCTGCTACATTGTGGAAGGCTCCGTGAAAATCCGGGAAAAAGACGGTCCCGTCCATACGTATAACGCGGGCGATTCCTTTATTATTCCGAAAGGAGCCCCGGTGACATGGATTGTGGATAATTATGTCAAAAAGCTGTTTGTCGGCGCGGAAAAACTCGACTCATGCGCATCCCTAACCGCTCCCGAAAACCATAAATAACTCGATGTCTCTGGACTAGTTGGGTGTCAACAGCCTCAGTCCCGGATGTTTTCGATAATGCCGGTCGCTTCTGGTCCTCGTGGTGACGGTCTGAAACAATACGCATGGCCTCCCAAAAGCTTTTTGGCACTTCAGCCAATGCCGTCAAAAACCGGATTGGGGTGGACTGTCAGGTTAATACCAGCACTGTACAACTATTCAGCGAAATATGCTGACCCCCAAAGTCCCAACCCCAACACGATCAAGATACATGAAAAAAGAATCACTCTCTCAGCTTTACTTGTGCCTCCTGGTAAGAGCCAGTTCACAAGACTTCTGCGAGTGATCATATTTCTCAACAAAACAACAACAAATATGCACTGAACAAATACCCCAATACCAAAAGTAATGGTTACTTCTGTTTTCATATTGCAACCTATTTCAAAAAAGACTGAGCAGGATGATAATGTGTCCTGAGCAATATTGGTTTCCGCTTAATTACCCAATATTCGTTTATAATAGATAGTTTCTTGAAGCAGTTGATCGGGCTGCATTGCACTGAAAAAAGACCTACGTCTAACTCCGTTTTTTCCAAACTGTATCTTCACAATATAGCTCTCTGACGCATCACCCCCATAAAGAGTTAGAATTGCACCGCCGTTTGCCCCTTCAATTTTCGCGTTGACTAGATCCGACAAATCACAAAATACTGAGCGTGGAATGAATAGCGAAATTTCATCCACGGTAATCTCGATCCGATCAACAATGCTGCATGGGTACTTACTGTACGTGCAACTTGACATGATAGTATTAGGTCTTATGTCACTCGGCTTGCCAATTGGTAGTTCGTGTGTCAAAATATGTACTTGCACTTTCAGACTGCCAAAGGTGCCCTGCACAATTGTTTCACCCTGAGATAATACAGGAACGAGTTCCTGGGACGCATCTGCGTACGCAACGGCAGCGCTCAAAAATAGTAAAATGAATAGAATGAATAGTGAGTTCCTCACGGCACTACCCTTAGAACATTGTCTCCGCTATCGGCAATTTGAGTCCTTATATCTCTGTTGAGAACAGGCCAACCTTGTGAGACATACAGGTTGATCCCGCCTTCCAGGCCGATGGGGTCCGGAGTCAGGTACCGGCCCGTCAGCGGGTCGTAGTACCGGTGCCAGTTGTAGTGCAGGCCGGTTTCGGCGTCATTGTACTGCCCGGCGAAGCGCAGGTTGTTGCCAACGGTCAAAGCCGGGTCCATAGTCACGTGCCCGAAGGGCGCGTAATGCACCGGGTGATCACTTTACCAGAGGTACCCCACGGCTATTTCCAGGATCAACCTGGAGCAAAAAACGCCATACCGAGACACGACTCAATAACCGTGAGGCAATACCTTAGCTCTTACAAATTAACCAACTCAGATAAGGGAATAAGCCAGGTAAACCGATAATAAAGACAACAGGTATACCTGCCACGAAATAAACAATAAAAGCCATGCATAGCGAAACGTTAAGCCATATCTGTATTGCCAAAATAGAAAGAACAATAACCCACATAAAAACCAGGCGCTCAAAAAATACTACGATATCATAGGGCAATGTGAGGCTCAATAGGGAAAATAGTGGATGCAAAATAAGCGCCACTCCACTAATAGACATCATCAAAAATAGTATTTGCCTTATCCCGTTGTTTTTCCAAAATACACGCCCCATAAAACCTATTGACAAGACAAGTAAAAAATAGAAGATGTAGCTCAACGCCCATCTCGCTTGAGGTGTTGATAATAACGACAATATGGAATCATCCAGTCCATTATCCTGAAAAACAAAACTCCGCCCTTTTAAGACAAAACTTTTTAGAAACGTAATAATTCCTGTCAATACGTAAAGAGAAATCACCTCAAACGAAAATTTATTAGCATTGACTTGCCTAAACAAACTGATTGGCGAAAAAACAATCTTTCGAAGAAATGAAGATAGATGTAACCGCATCATACTGCCATTAATTTGTGATTTCCTCATAGGTTGGAGACGGAACTTGTGGTTCCCAATAATGCGAACTACATACAGGTTTATCCCTCCGTCCAGGCCGATGGGGTCCGGGGTCAGGTATCTTCCCGTCAGCGGGTCGTAGTACCGGTGCCAGTTGTAGTGCAGGCCGGTTTCGGCGTCATTGTACTGCCCGGCGAAGCGCAGGTTGTTGCCAACGGTCAAAGCCGGGTCCATAGTCACCTGCCCGAAGGGCGAATAATGCCCCAGCCAGACCACTTCCCCGGCTAACCACCCTTGGCAACTCGTGTATCTGCAAGCTCGATTCGGAAGCAGCCCCAGTTCAAGCTTTAACAAAGACGATCAGGTTATTCCAGAAACAGACCCCAAATGAATAGGGCCAGTCCGCAGATGAATAACACGGCTGCAATTTTCGCAATTTTCACCTCGCTCGGTTTCAGTTCGGAGAACGCAGATCGTTTTTTGCCAAGCAACGAACTATTTTTAATACCAATAACAGTAATGCCAGTACAAGCAGCTATCAAAAAAATACATCCAGTCCCAAATAGTAATTCTGTATTACTCAAAGAAAGAGCGCTCCACTTTCCAATACATCATCCGAGTCCAAATAGAATGTCAATCAGATTTATTATCCATCGACACGTCTTTTTGATGAATGTATCTCTTCCAGTCCTCAGGTCGCGGATATAGAGAATAGTACAGTATATCAAAAATATAATTGCCACACATATGGTGAAAAATGTAAGTGTAGACATCAAAATAGCCACGTACGGATTTTAGTGCAAGTTTCAAAATTTTACAACACTTTTGCCGCGCAGAGGTCTTATATCATATATCCAGCACTACTATCAGTAAGTAGTCGAAATCTATCCTCCATCTTTCGCCAGCTTTTCTCCCAGATACTCACCGAGATACCGAAGAATGGGGGCCACTTGTGTGAGCTGACACGCTACTGGCTTATTCTCCGGTTTCAACAGTTTTGACAAGAACTCCCAGTCATCAGAGAGGCTACCGATATCCAACTCTTTCGGGTCGTTGGCTTCAAATAATTCTTGGCTGGGGACATTCCAGTAGTTATCCTTGTCAAACTCACATTGCCTAACACCTTTTGTTTCTATTATATGATCGAAGAGGCGGTCAATGACTTGTTTCAATTCAACAATATCAATTTGCATCATCTAAGCCCGTTCTTTCGTTCGCACTCTTCCAAATACGCCTGATCCAGAATTGTGATTCTGAATTACTCAATTAACCCCCATCACCGGGTAGGTTCGCCTTTACGCTTTTTAAAACAGATAGGTCTCGTCCCTATCAATTCAACATTGTCCCATGAATACTCAAGAAGAAGGCAATACTCATTACCCCCAGGCAGCTTCCTATTTAAAAGTAGTTCTGTATTTTTTGGTAAAATGAGTTCAATATCATTTTGCTCGACAATCAGATCTGACGTCAGTCTGACCCCCTGGTTGAGATGTGGGGTTTCAAAAAAAAAGTCCCAGCCAATTCCACACATATTGACTGTGGTAAACACACCAAGAACATACCCAAAAAAAAATAGGATGCCGGGTAATATTATTTTTTTTGTCGAATTCAATGCGCACACCTCGAGTCATCTGTAAGACACTATCAATGATTAGCCATTTAGATCTTCTCTCGCCGAATAATTTGATTAATAATAGTTGGCATTGGATTTCACAAAAACATCAGCATTCTTATCAAAATAGAGTTGAACGACAAAATGACCTTTGGCGTTATAAGCATTTAAATATACAATCGGTGTTTTTCTTCTTTCTCTCTTGGTAAAATCACTAAACACCATTGTCTTATATATCTGCAACAAATCTACTTCATCTATAGTATGACTTTTTACTGCCATTACCGACAAATAAGATGAGTCGTCAATTTCAATCAAATACCTGCCAGAGTAATCACTGTTTAGTTTTTGCAATAAGGCCAAATCATCTCTGCCTGGAGAATGGCAACAAAAAAGGGAAATAGCCATAATACATACTATGACACTATCTTGAACAGCATTCAATGCAGGCATCGCGAACTTCCTCTTTAGGTTCACGGCATTGGATCTTTTCGCTGCACGCGAAACCACATTCATTGCTTGCGATATCACGAAATTGAAAGGCCCATGGAGTCGTGCGGTTAATTCTGCTTCTTAAATTGGGGATGTCATGAAGAGCAACTCCCTGTAACTCATTGACAAATCCGGCGACTCTGGCTTCAGCCACCCCATACTCTGATGCCAACATACAACTTACGACACAATGCCTCATTGACGAAATACTCTCGCCGGTTCCAGGGAAATTTTGGTGTCCCCAGATTCTCTGCTCATGAGCAGCTCTATAAATATTATACCAAAATGCAATCGGATTATTAAACAGCCCCTCCGGATCAACAAACCGCAGCGGGTTGTTCCCGGCATAAACAAACAGGTTGATCCCGCCTTCCAGGCCGATAGGGTCCGGAGTCAGGTACCGGCCCGTCAGCGGGTCGTAGTACCGGTGCCAGTTGTAGTGCAGGCCGGTTTCGGCGTCAAAATACTGCCCGTCGAAGCGCAGGTTGTTGCCGACCGTCGAAGCCGGGTCCACCGTCACCTGCCCGAAGGGCGAATAATGCCCCAGCCAGACCACTTCCCCGGCCTGGTTGGTCAGCACCTGCGCCGAACCCAGGTGGTCATTGGTATAATAATACACCTGGCCGTTTTCGAGCAAGGCCAGGGGCTCGTCGTTCAGCCAGACGTATTCCCGCAAAATGGTCCCGCTGTCCGTGCTTTCCGCAATCAGCCGCCGTTATCTATTGGATAAAAGAACTTGGCATACAGCTATCTCGTTTTAATAATGATATAGCCGAAGGTTCCAATATCAATGTTGGTTTCGTGTATATCCATAAATATCAACATTTCTTCACTTGAATTATTCCTAAACACTGTGAAACTATACTCGGTCTTTTTAGTAGGCAATTGGAATCGAAATAATGCACTGCCATCCTTTCTGGCAGCCGTGTAGGTTGTTATGTTGTCTGTTCTGTCTGTGCATTTTATCAGCCATTGATCCGAAACGCTCTTTTTGTCGAAAATAAATCCTGAAGGAGCAGGCACCTCATAAAATGCTTCATTGGTTTTGCGTATAACCCATAGTTTAAAATAGTCCGCTCGATCAGTCGGCCATAAAACCCCCCGAAAAACTCCCTTAGGAATTTGATAGCATTTAACATAAAAATCATGTGCAGACAGTGCTTCTACGTTAAGCATGTGTGAAAGTGTTGGTTTGCCAGGTCCTCCGCATCCCACCAGCAGGATGATTGACACAATAATTGCAGCACGTTGAATGACACAAGTATTAAGCATGCTATTTCACAACAAGTGTTCCAAAGTAATTGATATACTCGAAGCCGCCCCATATTTTCCACCAAGGTTTAGCAGCGTCAAGAACAGATTTTGTGCGGGTTTTTCTAATTAAATCCCGAACAGATTCCCAGTCCTTTTCATTATCGGCAGCAATACAGCCGGTGGTGTTGCCTGGTTTATGAAGTCTAAAATGACTTCTCCCAGAAGCATCGTCAAAATCATTTCTGAGTCTTGAATCTACAGGATCTAACCTTAGAAAGTCTGGCTCTCTGTGATCCAAAATATCATATTGCCCCGGGGGAATAGGATCGCCGAATGGTTTTCCACCAGATTCAGCAAACATTGTTGCTTGTTGTCCTGTGTCGGTATCTGTGACCGTAAAGAACCCTGTGCTCATAACATAGACGGCCTCAACGAGTAACCCCTCCGGATCAACAAACCTCAGCGGGTTGTTGCCCGCATAGACATACAGGTTTATCCCTCCGTCCAGGCCGATAGGGTCCGGAGTCAGGTACCGGCCCGTCAGCGGGTCGTAGTACCGGTGCCAGTTGTAGTGCAGGCCGGTTTCGGCGTCAAAATACTGCCCGTCGAAGCGCAGGTTGTTGCCGACCGTCGAAGCCGGGTCCACCGTCACCTGCCCGAAGGGCGAATAATGCCCCAGCCAGACCACTTCCCCGGCCTGGTTGGTCAAGACCTGGGCCGAACCCAGGTGGTCATTGGTATAATAATACACCTGGCCGTTTTCGAGCAAGGCCAGGGGCTCGTCATTCAGCCAGACGTATTCCCGCAAAATGGTCCCAGTGTCCGTGCTTTCCGCAATCAGCCGCCCATCACGGTCGTAGCGGAAGACCGTGGTTGCGCCCCCGGCCGTCTTGATCACCCGCCGGTCATAGGCGTCGTATACATACTGGCCCAGCACGCCCAAGGAATCCGAAACCTGGGCCAGACGACCGTCCTGATTGTAACTCAGATTCAGCCCGCCCAGGGCCGTGATCCGCCCGGTTCCGTCGTAACCGAGGCTCAGCGAATTGCGGCCGCTCACCCCCTGGAGCAGCCCCGAGGTGTAGGAATAAGTGTCCGGCGAACCGTCCAGGGTCTCGCTAAGCCGGTTCCCGGCCTGGTCGTAACTGTAGCCCAGCACCCCGAACAGCCCGGTCATGTCGCGGCTTTGCCGGTGGCGCATGATTTCGTTGTCAGGGGAAACCGTGGAGAGCGACGCTTAGACCGTGAAGAGGCTTTACCCCTCTTGTCTGTGACGGCTGGTCCTGTCCTGTCGGTTGGGAATCTGGTCGCGGAATAAAACTTCCACAATTTTTATCATATCTGATTGATAACAACAAACGGAAAAGACAGCAAGAAATTTGCTGGGTGCCGCGGCGAGACGGTCAAAGGGGCCTTTTGTCAATGTCTGCCCTTATTGCTGGCAACGAAAAGCCTGCCTTGGTCAGATCATCCCCGTTTCAACCCTTCTGTCTGGTCAGCCAGGTCGCCAGGATGCTCCCCAGCATGGCGATGCACTCCATATCCAGGTAATCCTGGGCGGATTGCCGGAAAAGGATATGGCATTCAGCCCCGAATTCGTCGTCTTCGTCATCAAAGAGGAGAAAAACCGGAACCCTGGGCAGGGCCGGAATCTCATAAGCGAACCGACTGCCGCTCATCTCGGTGAAAGGGCGGCCGCCCATGGACTGGCAGCGTTGCTTCAACATCTCTGTTTTGCCGGAAAAGAAGCGGGCAATCGGCAATTCCGCCGTATTCCTGAAGCCCTGGACGTAAGGCGCGGCGTCCGGGAAGTTTCTGTAGGCAAAAAGCTCACCGCCTGTCCGCATGGAATCGGGAGACAGCAACAGGTATTGGCACAAGACCACACAAACGGCGTGGTGAGGCTGCCTGCCGTCCGCGTCCCGGATTCCGTCCGGGGTGATGGTGAATTTCTGTCCATAAAAATCAATGGATACATTGCGGCCGTCAACGGCGATGCCGAGAAGGCCTGCCTTGTCGGACCAGTCCCGGCTGGCCGTCCGGCTCAGATAATCCTGAAGAACCTCTTTGAATATCGCGGCTTTTTCAGGCTCTGCACCCATGATGTCCCTCCTGTCGGCTGATGCGATTCAGATTGCGTTCCTGGCGGACGTTTCAGATTGATACCCGGATTGCTGGCGAAAACCCCGGCCGATCCAAATCACCGTCCTCTGGGCGCGAGAATGCGGACGCCGATGGCGGCTTCGGATTTCTTGGCCGGTCCGTTCCAGAAAACAAATGGAAAATCGGCGCCTTTGAAGCCGGCCGACAGTTCCGGCAACGGACCGAGCTGAAAGCCCCAGATGGCCTGCAGGTTCTTTTCTGCCATGTCGCGGGCTTTTTGCGCCCGGTCTTCCGGGGAAGCGTTTTCGTCGAAGAATATGAATTGCTCCAGATTCTTATAGGACGGCGAGACCAGTGATGAGGCTTTGCGGGGACGTTCGCGCCGCCGGTCGACCAACCAGCCGCGATTATTGGCGAAATCAGGGTGCCATTCGGCCCATTGTGTCGCGTCCCAGCAGTGAACGACCAGATAGCCGTAAACAATCTGTCCTTTTTCCCGCATGGTTACGGTCAGCGTTTCCCTGGGGATCTTCTGCCAGGCCGTGATCTTCGAGTTCATGGGTTCGCCGGACCAGGACTGGACAAGGTAAAGTTCGATTCCCATGGGCTGAAGGGTCGTTTGGCCGGCCCTGGCGGAGGCCGGGAAGGCCGCAGAGGCGAAAAACAGCACGAAAAGGACTATTATTATCGTTTTGGGAACGGTTTTTCGCAACTTTTCACCATTGGCTTCAGACGAAGTGTAAAAAAATCAGACGGATGATTTCTGACTGTTAAGAAATCATCCATCAGTCCCCAATGCCAATGATTCAGAGTAGCAAAAAATCAGACGTTCGTCACGGATTGGCTTCCCGGTAAGACTCGATAAAATGGTCGAGCACATAGACGGCATTCTCGATCATCTCCGGTCCGTCAACTTCCGGGGAGGTGCTGAGATAATTGAAATGGCGGGTCCAGACATCCTTGCGGGCCGAAACCTGAGGTTCGCGGATTCTCTGGAAGTCCTCCTGGAAAGTCACTTCTATTTCATAGAGCTTGGAAGGTCCGCAGAACGGTTCGGGCAAGACTCCGATAAGGAGAAGCAGCCTGGGGCGTCCGGCCAGTTTCTGAGCCAGCACGCGGTCCATGATGGGCAGCCCGGCGGCGGCGATTTTTGCTCGTGCGTCTTCGGCCAGTTTCTGTTTCTGGTCCTGTGGACTGGGGTCATAAGGATTGGCATACAAGGTCAGGAGTTCGAATCCGGCCAGGCCGGAGAGTTCGCGGTCCTGAAAATCCTGGGCCGTAGCGGCACCCAGCGGAGCCAGAAAGGCCAGAAAAGTCAGGGTCAGGGCAATGGTCAAGCGGGCCGGAGACATATATAAGCTCCCAAGCGTAGACCGGCCTTGACGGCCGGAGGACGTTCGTACAAAGGATTGGTTTCCGTTCAGCGCGGATTTTTCTTGGATTATATTCCGTCAGGCTGCGGGGTTCAAGTGTATCCGGGCCTTGGGCCGGACAAATCCGGGCGGCCAAGGGAGACCTTGAGCCGCAGGTAAATCCGCTCTCCTTAGTTTGACACCGCTCTGGGGCAAGCTCGCTTTTTCGCCGGTTTGACGATAACGTCCATCGCCCGCCAGGCTTTCGCCCGTCCCCTGGGCCATCCATCTTCGGAGGCTGGCGCTGATCACTGTCCGCCAGGGTTCAGTTGTGAGATGCGGGACAGGAGAGCCAATGGAAATTTGCCGGGAAATTAATTCCCTTCTGCTGTATAAAAAGAAACGGTTCGTTCTGTCCTGGTTGAGTCATATGGTCTTCCGTAATTCCGCTCATCGTTCCCTCCGGACTGGATGACCTTGAAATATACGGCGGCAAAGGCCGGCCGAACACCGAAAGACCAGTAAGAGGATGATATGGTACGTCGCCATTCAGTTAATTTGGGCAACCTTGTCCTTTCCCTCTCCGACGCCATGGACTTGGCCACTCCCGATCTGATTCAGCATCAACAAAGAACAGCCTTCACCGTCTGGAAAATGTGCAAGGCCGACAATTGCCCCGATCGTCGCCTGGAGAAGAGTTTCTCTGCGGCTCTCCTGCACGACATTGGAGCTTTTTCGCTGGAAGAAAAGGTTTCCCTGAGGAGCAACCAGGGTTTTGAGGCTGAAGACCTCATGCCTCATTGTGTCCGCGGGGAGACCCTGCTCAAAGACATGCCATGGCTGAGAGACGCGGCTCCGCTGATAAGGAATCACCACCGCGACTGGCGGGACTGGCTTGGATCAACGGAAAACGATCTTGCCTTCGACTCTCAACTGATATACCTCGGCGACTATCTGGAACGCTCGATCAACCGCGACCAACATATACTGCTTCAGCAGGAAGGCCTCAGAACCAAGGTCCAAGCCCTGTCCGGTTCCGGCCTCAATCCCCGCATAGTGGACATCTTTCTGGCGATTTCCGACAGGGAGGAATTCTGGCTGGATCTGGTTTCGCCCAGGCTGTATTCAATTCTGCTCAATGAAGGACCGTTCAGACAGATCGAAATAGAAGTTGGCGAAGTGCTGCGCATATCCGAACTGTTCCGCAACATAATCGACTTCCGCTCCCGCTTCACGTCAACCCATTCTTCCGGAGTTGCCGCTTCGGCCTCCATGCTGGCCCGAATCTTCGGCCTGACAGACACCGAAACCGTCCTGATGGAAGTCGCCGGCAATCTGCATGACATCGGCAAACTGGCCATTCCCAACAGCATACTCGAAAAACCCGGCAAACTGACGGATGCGGAGATGGCCATCATGAGATCGCATACCTATCATACCTATTCGGTGATCGATACTATCGGCGGGCTCAAGCAGGTTACGGAATGGGCTGCGTATCACCATGAAAAGCTCGACGGGTCAGGCTACCCTTTTCACTGCAAGGCCAATGAAATTGGCACGGGATCGAGAATCCTGATGGTGGCGGACATATTCACAGCCCTTTCCGAAGACCGGCCATACAGAAAAGGGATGTCCAAGGACAATATTCTGAAAATCCTCAAGCAATCAGCAGACGATGGACTTTTGGACGCCAGAATTGTCAACCTGCTGGTTGGCAACTATGACGAAATAATAGGTCATGTGTCTGAAAAACAAGCAGAAACGAGAGATTTTTACGAAAAACAGTTCACCGGGCCGAAACTGCCGGTCTATGGGGACTAAAGCAGGAGTCAGGCCCTATATCGAGGTCCGGACCGCTGTGCTCAGTCTATTTCCTGCCGGAAAGGTTCGTCGGTGAGTACGAATTCCACCCGCCGGTTAGCCATGCGTCCATCAGGCGTATCGTTGGAAGCCAGTGGATAGTTGTCGGCCAGTCCCACGCTGGCCAGACGGCTGGCCGGAATGCCGCAGTACAGAAGATACCTCAGAACAGCAGAGGCACGAGCGCCGGAAAGCTCCCAGTTGGATGGAAACCTGGGCGTGCTGATGGGCTGAGAATCGGTGTGGCCTTCCACCAGCAGGTGATAGGGAAACTTGTCCAGCACCAGAACCAGGTCGTCCAGGAACGGTTGAGCCCTGGCGGTCAGTTCGGCCTCGCCCCCTTCGAAGAGCAGAGCGCCTTTGACCCGGATGCGTATGCCGCGCTTTCCGCTGATCACTTCCATTTGGTCGCCTGCGCCGGTCCGTTCGATGGCCGCCCTGATGGCCTCTTCGGCCCGCCGCTGGGCTTCCTCTCTCAGGACCTCCTGTTTCGTGCTCTCCGAAGCAGCGGCCGGTTCGCCGCGAAGGCTATTGACGTAATCGGCATTCCTCAGATCCTCGCGGACAGAGTTCACCGCCGGAGCGGCCTTTTCCGGCACAAGGGGCTGATACATTCCGGCGGCTTCGGTCTGCACCCCGAAAGCGTCCTTGATGGAACCCAGAACAGCTTTGAATTCCTGGATGTCCGTCTGGGCCATGGAAAGCAGGAGGACAAAAAAGGTCAGAAGCAGAGTGGAGAGGTCCGCGAAAGTGGTCATCCAGCGGGGAGCGCCGCCGGACTTCTTGCCCTGGCGGGGCATTCTACCTGGCCCCTGCCGAAGCCTTCTTTGCCGCAGCCTGACCGCCGGCCACTTTCCGTCCAGCCTCCATGGCCGTCTGACGGTCGCGTGGAGGCAGGAAGGACAAGAGGCGTTCCTGGAGCAGGCGGGGATTCTCGGCGTCGGAGACAGAGACCATGGTTTCGATAATCATATTGAACCGCACCATCTCTTTTTTGGTCCGCTGCTCGAGTTTGGTCGCGGCCGGCATCAACATGAAATTGGCCCAGAGAGCCCCATAGAAGGTGGTAAGCAAGGCCACGGCCATGGCCGGGCCTATGGCCGACGGGTCTTCAAGGTTCAAAAGCATTATCACCAGGCCGATCAGGGTGCCGATCATGCCCCAGGCCGGAGCCAGTTCGGCCATTTTTTCCAGTATCTCCTGGCCTTCCGCATGGCGTTCTTCCGTGGCTTCACGCTCCAGCGTCAGCACATTCCGCAAGTCGGGTCCACGCATGCCGTCAGCCGTCAACATCAAGCCCTTCTTGAGAAAACCGTCTTCCGTCTTGTATTTTTCCAGCGCCAGGGAACCCTGCTGCCGGGCCATAGTCGAAACCTGGAGCATCTCCCGCAGTGTTTCGATATAGTCTATCCTCTGGACGAACAAGACCTTGACCGACGACTTGAGAGCCCCAATGACGCTGGCCAGGCTGAAGGAATTCAGCGTGGCCGCAACGGTCCCACCAAAAACAATCAATATGCTTGATATATCAAAGAAATTTACAATGCTGGCCTTGAGCATGATCGCCGACAGCACCAGACCAAGACCGCTGATTATCCCGATTATTGTCCCGATATCCATCCCTGAGTCACTACCTGCCGCTGCCTTTAAGCAGCTCGCTCAAATCGGCCCGAACTTCGCTGGGTCCCGATAAGTCTGTTTTCCCCGGTTTTTTCATTCCCTTACCGCCGGATTCTGCCCGCTTTCGGCAATTGCCCCCGGCCCGGCCTGGTTCCAGAAACCGTTTGGCCGCATAATATGCGTCATCCTTCGGCTTCCCATCCTGCCCGGACTCCTGGAGCGACGAATCGTAGACTCTCAGGTCGTCGCCGGAACTCATCACTCCATCCGCACCGGCCGAGCGAACGGCAACGCGGTATGCACAGCCGGTGAAATACTCCACCCAGAGAGGCCTGCCCCAGGCGTCGGTATCCGTCAGCTTGACCATCGGGTCGCCGGAACGCCCTTCCAACTCGCCTGCCTCGATCAAGGCATTGCGCACGCGGAACAACTCTGTCACCGTCCAGGACTGGCGGGCCGCTGACAGGGTTATCCCCCTGGCCAGCAGATCCCGGCTCGCCCGGGTACAGTATTCGCTCTCGGGATAAGAGGCCAGATTCTCGTACTCGGCCATGGCCTCGGCCGTCAGCCCGCTGTTTTCCAGTTCCAAAGCCTTCTGATAAATCAACCGGGCTTGGTCGGTCACTTTCGAATCGCCGTTACAGCCTGTCAAAAGCAGTGCGGCCAGGATCAGGAGAGTCATCCGGCAAGAATTGATCAGATAAGCAAAAGGTTCCACTCTACCCCTGTTCCAGAGGGTCATCCCGCATGAGTAAGCGTTGTTATTAATCTGGCTGAGGTTGATCCACTGCCAATGCCCCCTGAACGGTCACGAACTTTAATCCATTCAGACGGCCCTTGGCAAGCCTTTTCGCCTGTTTTTCAACCCGCCCTCATCCTTGGAAGAAGCGCCGGACAGTTTTATAATTGAAAACAGTGAAATCGGGGGCGCATAATTATCCCGCTTTTTTAAGAACGAAGATCGACGGCCGGACGACTCCCTGTCAAATATATGCCTCCGGGGAATACCGCCCGATTGCCGTCAGGAGAGAACAGACATGGACCCTGTCAACATGATTCCCGCGCCAGACGCCATTCCCGTCCACTGGGGCTGGTTCGGCGTTCTGCTCATTGTCACCTTCATAATCCATCTTCTCTTCATGAACGCGGTCCTGGGCTCCGGGCTGATCGCTTTGGTTGAAGGTCTCGGCCGGAGGCGCGAAAAGAGTGTTGCGCCCCAGATTTCCCGGCAAGTCCCCACGGCCCTGGCCCTGACGGTCAATTTCGGGGTGGCCCCCCTCCTCTTCATTCAGGTCATTTACGGCCACTTCATGTACGCCAGTTCCGTGCTCATGGCCGTCTGGTGGCTCTCCGTAATCGGGCTGGTCATGCTGGCTTATTACGGCCTGTATATCTACGACTTCAAATACGAAGCCCTCGGTTCGGCCCGGAGCCTGATTCTGGCCCCGGCCCTGATTCTTCTTCTTATTACGGCCTTCTTCTTCACCAACAACATGACTCTGATGATTACCCCGGCCAATTGGGGCCGCCACCTGGACAACCCCGGCGGCCTGCTCCTTAATCTGGGCGATCCGACCATATGGCCGAGGTATCTCCATTTTCTGACCGCCTCACTGGCCTTGGGGGGGCTCTTTATCGCCCTGACCTGGCACATAAAAGGAAAGAAAGGGCTCAGCAGGGCCGAGACAGAGCCGCGCATCGATTACGGCCTGGCCTGGTTCAATTACGCCACTCTGGCCCAGATCCTAATCGGCTTCTGGTTCCTGATCTCCCTGCCCCGCGAAACCATGTTCCTCTTCCTGGGCGGCCGGACGCTGCACACTTTCCTTCTGCTGCTGGGCATAGCCCTGGTTCTGCTGGCCATTGTTCTGGGCTTCAAGAAAAGGCTGATTCCGGCCACAGCGGCCGTTTTGTCCGCCGTGGTCGTCATGGTCCTTATCCGCCACCTGGTCCGGACCGCGTACCTCGAACCATACTTTTCACCGGCCAGTCTCCAGGTCACCCCCCAGGCTTCCCCTCTGGTCCTTTTCCTGGTCGCCTTCGTCATCGGCCTTCTCCTGGTCGGTTATATGCTCAGACTGGCCCTGCGGGCCGGCAGGGAGGCCTGACATGGAATACCCTGTCTGGTGGATTCCCGCGTTCGGAGGGGGCCTCCCCATTGCCCTGATGGCCGTCATACATGTCTTTGTGGCCCACTTTGCCGTGGGCGGAGGGCTTTTCCTCGTCTTCACCGAGATGAAGGCCTACAGGGAAGATTCTCCGGGCCTGCTCGAATATGTCCGGAGCCATACCAAGTTTTTCCTGCTGCTGACCATGGTTTTCGGCGGACTGACGGGCGTGGGCATCTGGTTCACCATCGCCTTGCTCAGCCCGGCTGTCACCTCCACTCTGATACACACCTTTGTTTTCGGCTGGGCCACGGAGTGGGTCTTCTTCCTCGGCGAAATAACCGCCCTTCTGCTCTATTTCTATTATTTCAAGAGCATGAACCGCCGCGACCACCTCATCCTGGGCTGGCTCTACTTCGCTTTCGCCTGGCTCTCCCTTTTCATGATAAACGGCATCGTCGGCTTTATGCTCACCCCCGGGGCCTGGCTCCAAACCGGGGATTTCTGGGACGGCTTCTTCAATCCCTCGTTTTGGCCCAGCCTGGTTTTTCGTTCGGCTCACGCCCTCATCATGGCCGGTCTCTTCGCCTTTGTCACCGCCTTGCGCGTTGAAGACAGAGCCTTGAGGGAGAAACTGTTCAGGTACGCCGCGTGGTGGGTGGGGCTGCCTTTTCTGGTGCTGGCTACTTCGGCCTTCTGGTATCTCCAGGCTATCCCGGCCGGGCCAAGGGAAATGATTCTGGCCAAGTCCCGGGAAATCGCGCCTCTGCTCCGGGCCTTTCTGATACTCTCTCCGGCCGTGCTGATCGGCGCGCTGGCCGTGGCTCTGGTCAGACCCAGGGCTGTCCGAGGCCTGCTGGTCGTCCTGGTCCTCTTTGCGGCCCTGCTTCAGTTCGGAACTTTCGAATGGATACGCGAAGCCGGGAGACGCCCATACCTTATCCAGGGCCACACCTGGTCAAACTCCATACCCACAGCCGCCACGGAGAGGATCAACCGGAAGGGCATACTGGCTTCGGCCAAGTGGACAAAGGAAAAGAGCGTTAACACGGAAAATCAACTGGCGGCCGGACGCGAAATATTCGCCATGGAATGCCTGGCCTGCCACAGTATCGGCGGCCCACTGAACGACATACTGCCGCTGACGGCCAAATTCTCCACTTTCGGACTGGAGGCCCAACTCAACGGGCAAGGCCGAATTCTCCGGCATATGCCCGAGTTTTTCGGTCTGCCTGAGGAACGCAAGGCCTTGGCCGCGTACATCGTTCAGGGCCTGCACGGCCGGAACGAGCCCACGGTCCAGCCATACAAGCCAGCCCAACTCCCCGTGGAGGTTCCACCCTTCAATTCCGATGAAGACGAGTACGTCCTGCTGGCCTGGAACAGCCTCGGCATGCACTGCATCTCGGACAGCGACCCTTACTGGATTCTCCTGCCCCCGGCCAACGACTTGTACGCCCAGCTCTTCCGCCGGGGCGATCCGCCGGAAGTCGTCACCGATAACGTCGTTATCACTTACCGGGTAGAACCTGGTTTCGAGAGTCCGGCCAAACACGTCCGGTTCTGGGAGTTCGCCGAATCGCTTGTCGGGGCCAAGCTTCAGCCCGGCATAGGTCTGGGCGGCAAAGGCGTCACCGGTGAAATGGATCTGAAGGAACAGCTCGGTGCATTCTCGGCCGATCTCGTCCCGGTGGTCCCGTACCCGGACGACGGGAGTTTCAATCCTTACCCCATTTTCACCGTGGAAGCTCACGACGCGGAGACCGGGCGGCTCCTGGCCAGCACCCGGATGGTTGCGCCGACCTCAACCGAGATGGGCTGCCGAAACTGCCATGGAGGAGAATGGCGGGTGGCCGGTGTGGCCGGATTCTCCGACCAGACGGCCGCCGATGTTCTGGCCGTCCATGACCGCATAAACGGCACCAGCCTGCTGGCCGAAGCCGAGGCAGGCAAGCCCAGGCTCTGCCAGAGTTGCCACCCTGACCCTGTGCTAAAGGCTGAAGGAAAGCCTGGCGTGCTCAATTTCCCGGCCGCCATACATGGCTGGCACGCCAACTACCTGACCGGGCGGGGGCCGGAAGCCTGCTACTCCTGCCACCCGGCCTCAGCCGCCGGACCCACCGGATGCCTGCGCGGCGTCCATTCTTCGGCCGGGCTGGATTGCACATCGTGCCACGGCAAGCTGGAAGACCACGCCCTCAGCCTGCTTAAAATGGAAGACCAGGCGGGCAAGTCTTCGGCCTCGGAGCTGATGCGCCGCCTGGACCCCCGCACGGCGTCCTCCGTGGATGAAATCAATCCCCGCACGCCCTGGCTCAACGAACCGGACTGCGCCGCTTGCCACGACCACGAGAAGCTCCCGGCCAGGAGCGCTTCGTCCTACAATAAATGGACATCCGGTCCGGAAGGTCTGTACCGCCTGTCCAGCGACGAAACCGGCTCGCTGATGTGCGGAGCCTGCCACGGCAGCACTCACGCCAACTATCCGGCTGTGAACATCTACGGCAAGGATCGGGACACTATCCAGCCTCTCCAGTATCAGAAACTGGCCGGGCCCATCGGGGCCAAGGGCAACTGCGGAGCCTGCCACACCGGAGAAGTGACCGACTCGGCCCACCACCCCATCATCGCCGCCAATTGAGCACTTGGCCGGCGCGGTCCAGAGGGCCGCGCCGGTTTTCGTGCCCGGCGAAAATCAGCCGGGACAGGCCGGGAAAATCAGTCTTGAGCAGCCAGGCAAAGCAACATTGCCTGCTGAAAGGACCAGTCCGGATCGAATCATGAGCAGAACAACTCGCGCCTATCTGCAACTGGCCGCCGCCATGGCCATTGTCGGGTCCTCGGTTGTGGCCGGTAAGATGGTCATTACCGCCTTTCCGGTCTGTCTGGCTTCCGAACTCAGGTTTCTTATCGCCCTGGCCGTGCTTCTGCCCATGCTGTTGCGTGCGGAACGAGGTTTTCCCCGGATCAGAAAAGCCGACTGGGCCGTAATGTTCCTTCAGGCGTTTTTCGGCACTTTTCTTTTCAGTATCTTTCTGCTGTACGGGCTCAAGTTCACCACCGCCGCCGAAGCCGGCGTCATCACCTCCACCACCCCGGCCGTGGCCGGATTGACGGCCTTTCTTGTCCTCCGGGAAAAAATCACCAGCCGCAATGTTTTCGCTCTGGCTCTGGCGGTTGTAGGCATCTTGGTTCTCAATCTTTCCGGAGCCGATTCGCTCCATTTGCGCGGGCCTCGGCCCTGGCTCGGCAATATAATGGTCTTCGGGGCGGTGGTCGGCGAAGCACTTTTCATTTCCTGCGGCAAAATGGTTTCCAGGCGGCTCAGCCCTCTGACCATCTCCACGGTAGTCTCCCTCTATGGAGCAGCCATGTTCCTGCCTTTCGCCCTGGCCGACCTGCGCGGCTTCGACCTGACCGCCGTGGCCACGGTCCAGTGGCTCCCGGTCGTCTACTTCGGCCTGATCGTCACCGTGGCCGCCTTTATGCTCTGGTACTCGGGGCTGGCGGTTATCCCGGCCAACCAGGCCGCAGTCTTCACCGGAGTCCTGCCTGTCTCGGCCGTGCTCCTGTCCTACCTGGTCCTTGGCGAGGCCTTCCTCTGGACGCACCTTGCCGGTATGGCCTGCGTCCTGGGCGCTCTCGCCGTCATCACCCGCCGTTCCTGAAAACGATTTCGGGAACAGAGTTTCAAGGCAGGTCCAGGAGGGGGGATGTCCTCGAAGAGGCGGCAGGCCTGCGCGTCGGGATGATGGATAAAAAAACGCCGGGCTTGCCTGCCCCGGCGTTCTTGTTGATTACTGCCCGGCTGTTCAGGGTCAGACCTTGAACTGGTTGACCAGGCCTTTGAGTTCCTCGGCCATTTTCGAGAGCTCCTGGGAGGATTTGCGGACCTGTCCGGCTCCTTGAGCGGCGCCTTTGGAAGCCTCGGAGACTTCCCCGATGTTCAGGGAAATGGTCCGGGTGACCTGGGCCACGCGTCCGGTAAGTTTGGAGACTTCGTTGGCCGCGGAAGCGGACTGGGAGACGTTGTGGGCGATTTCGTTGGTGGTTGCGCTCTGCTGCTCCACAGCCACGGCGATGCCCTGAGCCAGGTCGTTGGCGGTTTTGATCACTTCTATGATCTGATCGATGGAATCCACAGCCTGGGCCGTATTATCCTGGATGCCCTGTATCTTGGCCCGGATGTCTTCCGTGGACCGTGCGGTTTGCCCGGCCAGTTCCTTGACTTCTCCGGCCACGACGGCGAAGCCTTTGCCCGCTTCGCCAGCCCTGGCGGCTTCGATGGTGGCGTTCAGGGCCAGCAGTTTGGTCTGGTCGGCGATATCCACGATGACCTGGACGACTTTGCCGATTTCCTTGGCGCTGTCCCGAAAGACCTGCACGGCCTCTCCTGTGGTGCGGGCGATGTGAGAGGCTTTTTCGGCGGTGCTGGCCGAATTGGCCGCGTTTTTGGCTATGTCGGCCACGGAGGCGGTCATTTCCTCCACGGCGCAGGCCATGGTCTGGACGGTGGCGCTGAGTTCTTCGGTGGAAGAAGCGACTTCGTCCAGTTCACCGCGCATGCTTTCGGTGTCGGAGGCCACTTCATCCGATTTGCCGGACATGCCTTCGGCGGCCGAAGCCATCTGGTTGGATACGGCGGCCAATTCCGTGGAGGATGCAGTGAGCTGTTCCACGTTCTCCGCAACCTGCTTGATAATATCGTGCAGTTTGTTGATGAAGGTGTTGAACCAGCGGGCCAGTTCCTCCATCTCGTCTCCGGTATTGATTTCGATGGTTTTGGTCAGGTCTCCGTCGCCCTGGGCGATGTCCTTGACCCGGGCGATAAGGTAGTTTATCGGCCGGGTGTTCAGGCTGCTGACGTAGTAATTAACTGCTCCGCTGACCACTATTATGCCCATGGTCAGCAGAATGGAGAGCCAGAGGAAGGCATACAGGGACTTGTTCTTGAGCGAGACGGTGGTGGTGTAGCAGAAGGTCCATTTCCAGGGGTCATAAGTTTTGTACACGCCCCAGCGGTCGACGCCGTCCCGCATGTATTGCAGTTCGCCGGTGGCTTCTTTTTTTATCTGGTCTATTTTGACGAAGTCGGTGAAAGGCTCTCCCGTGGTCATGGTGGGATGGATGATAACTCTGCCGTCTTCGGAGAGGATGAACGGGTAGGTGCTTTCATCCTTTTCGTCGCGGTAAAGTATTCTCAGACTGTCCAGAACCCTCTGGTGTGCTTCGGCGATATCGTTGTAAGTGCCTTCAAAAAAGAGTTCGTCCTGCTGGTAGGCGATCTGAGTCAGCTTGGTCACTTTTTCATTGAACAGTTTTGTGTTGAGCTGGCGGATTTCGCGATTTATCAGAAAGACTCCGGCGAGCCCCATCAACAGGCCGACGATAACCACGGTAACGATCGACAGCAGAACCGTTCTTGTCTTTATGCGCATTGTGTCCTCTTACCCGATTGAGTCGATTTCTTCCGGTGAAATCGATGCGTTCCAGTGGAATCTGTTTTTCAGGCCGGGCAGGGCGCGGGGGTGAGCCCGCGCCCTGGCAAGTCCTATTTACCTGCTTTCAATTTCTGGTCCCAGCCGTCCACGATGCCCTGGTAAGTTCCGTCAGCCTTGATCTTTTTCAATCCGCTTGAAAAGATATCGCGGTATTTCTGGCCTGAAGGATGGGTTTTGGAAAAGACGACAAAGATATCGGTTGATTCCGAAGGCCCGACCTGTTTGATCTGACCCTGGAGGCCGAGCTTGCCGATGAGGAAAGAGGCGACTTTGTCGTAAAGGATGACAAAATCGACTCTTTTGGCGGCGCATTTTTTCAGTATTATTTCGTCGCTTTTGGAATATTCCTTGAGAATCTTGCCGTCCTGGTCAATGGCGTCGCCATAACCATAGCCTTGGGTGAGGCCCAGCTTTTTGCCTTCCAGGTCCTTGGTTCCCGTGACCTGTCCGGCGAAGTCCGCGGGCGCATAGAAAAAGCTGTCGGCGGAGAAGAGTTTATCGTCGTGCCAAAGATAGGTGTCTTCTATCTCGGCGGTCCTGGGGGCATCGAAGCAGCCGATGGCCTTACCGTCCTTGACCATGGCCATGCCTCGGTCATAGTTCATGGGCTGGAAAACGGCCTCAAGGCCTTCGGCCTGGAAGGCTGCCTTGACTATATCGACGGCCAGGCCGTCCACGCCGTCGCCGGCTTTGGCGCAATAAGGAAACCAGTCGTCTTCGGCTATGATTTCGACGGATTCACAGAAGGCGAGGTGAGCGCTGAAGAGCATGATAACCAGGGCCATAATGGAGAACAGGATTTTTTTCATGACAATTCCTCCTAAGTTGAGCGTGATGTGCGGCCGGAGCCGCCGAGATTCCACTTGCGCGTGATATTGCCCGTTCGAACCTTATTCTGACCATAAGCCTTCCAGAAGCCCGAAAGCCGTCTCAAAAAATACCCCAGGCCTTCACCTCCCGGCCTGCCATGATCCGCCCTGCACGAACCCGGGATATCTTCCAGTTTTTTGAGGCGACAGTGTTTCAAAGAACTTTACTTTACTCAGGACCCGTGGCTACAGACCCGGCAAGGCCTGGCCTTGGGCGCAACTTTCCAGTCTGCCGCCCTGACCTAGGCGGCCTCAGCCGTTCCGACGGTTTTGTTCAAGAAAAAGTCTGAGAGTCCATGGTTGACCAACAAAAAGAAGCTTTCTTCAGCATTCGGCGTGAAATCTTCCGCATGAACGCAGTTTCAGTTGTGACAATTGGTTGCTGTAGGTGCCGCGAGCCGCATGTAGTTCCTCGGTTGTCCTTTCGGCAGTCGGTAACCAGCGATTGGGATTCCGGACACGAAGGCCAATTCTCCGGCCATCCCGGGAACCTGCCCTGCATGAGCAATGGTCTTGGAGTTCCGGCGAATTATGGGAAAGGATACATGAAAAGGGCCGGCCGGGTTTATCCGCGTTTTTCCCGGCTGTTTGAGCAGTCCGGGGATTCGGGCGGCCCTGGCAACGGATGTTACATTTTTCCGGAGCTCAGGTCAAGCGGGCCATGCGCAGCCGGGCCTGACACAAAGCAGCCGCTTGCCATTTGAACGCCCATGTGTTAGATATCTCCGATAAATCCTGGTAGAGGCGCTCCATGAACAAGTTGATTCCCGTCTGCCTGGGCCTGGCGCTGTTGCTCTTCACCACCGCCGTCCGGGCCGGGACCATTACCATGCAGGTCTCAACCACGTGCTCAGTGGCCGATGACGGGGTTACCGTGCAGGTCACCGCGACCAACACGGGGGATGAAGCGGCTACGAATGTGAGAATAAACGCCGTTATGGGGGAACTGACCGCGTCTTCTCCCGCCATGGCCAGACTGGAGCCGGGAAGCGATTTCCCCGTCCGTTTGTTTTTCCAACCCCGCCTGACCGTGCCCGGAGCCTATCCCGTGGCTGTCACTGTGGATTTTCAGGACGTCAACGGGTACGTTTTTTCCGCTGTTTCCTCAGGAGTTTTCATCCATATGAGCCAGGCGGAAAGCCTGGTGACGGCCGAGCGGAAAACGGCGGTCCTGGGCCGGGATAACAAGCTGTCCCTGACAATAGAAAATCGTGATTCCTCTGCCAACGAGGTGAGCATCAGGCTGATTTCTCCGCGGGAGATAGAAGTGGAGCCGCCGGTGAAGTCGGTGAGAGCCGAGGCTGGCGGAAAGGCCGAGGCTGTTTTTACCCTGCGCAACAGATCGGCCCGCGACGGGGCCGCTTACCCTGTCCTGGCTTTTCTGGAATACGAACGAGGGGGAATCCACTTCACCTTTGTTACGGAAAACCTGGTGACTGTGGGACGGGCGGAAAATTTCTTCAAGCGCAACAGGTTCATTTTCGCCGCCGCCGGTCTGCTGTTGCTTCTGGCCGCGATCTTTTGCCAGGCCGCCGGACGCCGATCGGCCAAGGGCCGGGGTTGAGGAATGGAAAGCACTCAGCCCCGCTTCAGTAAGAATTCACTGATCCGCGTTGCTCTCTGGGGCCTGACCTACTGGTTCCTTCTGGCCTATCTTCATCCGGAGCTGCTGCTGAGCGACAGCATCGTCACCGGAGGCGACACGGCCGGCCACTACTACACGGCCGCCTATCTGCGGGACTACCTTTTGCCCCGGATGAAGATAATGGGTTGGCAGCCGGGGCATTACGCCGGTTTCCCGTTGTTTCAGTTCTATTTCCCTCTGCCTTTTCTCTGCATGGCCGGACTGAGCCTGATGACCCCGCTGACCGTGGCCTTCAAGATCGTTTCCGTGGCCGGTATTCTGAGCCTGCCCCTGGGGGCTTACAGCCTGCTGCGCAACCTGGGCTGCAAGGACCCGGCTCCTGACCTGGGCGCGGTTTTTTCCCTGGCTTTTCTTTTCATGGAAGCGAATTCGGCCTGGGGCGGGAACATCCCTTCCAACTTGGCCGGGGAGTTCACCTATGGTCTTGGGCTGACTCTGGCCCTGGTCTACCTGGGGCGTCTGTTCCGGGATGCGGACAGCGGCCGGAACGAGATAAGCAACGCTCTGCTGCTGGCCGCCGTGGGGCTCTGCCACGGTTATCCTTTGCTTTTCTGCGTCATCGGGGCTTCATTCTTTCTGACCACGCCCCGCAACTGGCTCTTCCGCCTCTTTTATATCCTTAAGGTTAATATCCTGGCCTTCTGCTTCATGGGTTTCTGGATTGTGCCGCTGATTCTCTTCGGCCCATACACCACGGCGTACAATTTCGTCTGGATAATCAAGGACTGGCAGGAGGCCCTGCCCCGGATACTCTGGCCTTTCGCCGTTCCGGGGCTGATCGGCGCTTTTTGCAGCATTGTCCGGCCGGGGGAAGAGGAGACGGCCCGCCGGGCCGCCTTCTTTGTCCTTTTTCTTGTCTTTGTCGCGGGGATTTTCTATTTCGCGGCCAACAAGCTGGGCGTTGTCGACATCCGTTTTCTGCCTTTCGGCCAATTGCTGTTGGTCCTGCTGGGTGCGGCGGTGGCCGGGCGGCTGCTGGCCGGATGGCGGAGCAGACACGTGGCCGCGCTGGCCCTGGCCTTGCTGACCGTGGCCTGGACGGCGCATCATGAAAGCTACATCGAAAACTGGGTGATCTGGAACTACAGCGGTTACGAAGGCAAAAGCCTCTGGCCTGCCTACAGGGACCTTAACGGCGAACTCAAAGGCGATTTCGCCGCGCCCCGCGTGGTTTATGAACATTCGGCCGAAACCCGCGGAGTGGGGACTCTGAGGGCCTTCGAACTGCTGCCCATGTTCGCCGGCCGGGCCACCCTGGAAGGCCTTTACCTTCAGGCCAGTCTGAACGGTCCTTTTGTCTTCTACATTCAGTCGGAAGTTTCCCAGACCATATCCGCGCCTTTCAGCCGCTACAACTACAGCCGTTTCGACCTGGAGAAAGCTCTCCGGCACCTGGAACTCTTCAACGTCGGGAATTACATCACCGTAGGCGAAGAGGCCAGGACGGCGGCGGTCAATACTCCGGGGTACGAACTGGTCCGGGATTTCCCGCCTTTCGCCCTTTTTCGCCTGCCGGGGAACAGCGGCCGCTACGTGGTCCAGCCCGAGTTCAAGCCGGTGCTGGCCATGGGCCGCAATCCGCGCACCGACGCCTTCACCTGGTTCAGATGGAGCGATGTGCAAGTGCCGGTGGTCTGGGCCGACCGGGCGTCCGGTGCTGAGGCCGGGCAGTTCGCCGCCGTCATTGAGGCGGCAGATTCCGGGGACCTGCTGAAATATCCCCCCAGACAGCCGCTGCCGCCGACGCCGGGCCTCAGGGAGACCGTCGGCAATGAGGAGATCATCATCGAGGGGGCGGAACCGGGCCGTCCTTTGTGGATAAAGGTTTCCTACCATCCGAACTGGAAGGTGGAGGGCGCGGAGCGGATCTGGCGGGCCAGCCCGGCTTTCATGATGGTCTTTCCCGAACAGAGCCGGGTCCGTCTCTGTTTCGGCCGGACCTGGCCTGACTATCTGGGTTATGTGCTGACCGGGCTGGCTGTTTTTTACACAGGTCTTCTGCTGCTTCGCCGGAAAGGTTTTGCCGAAACCGGCGGGCGGTTACGCCTGGAGGTGCTTCTGGAACCGGCGGCCCGGAGGATCAGGCCTCATGGGGAGGCCATCCTGGCGGTGATAGTGCTGGGAGTCTGTGCGGCGCTGGCCTTTGTCATTCTGGCTATTCACGATCAGGACCCGACCGTTTTGTACAACAAGGCCCGCAAGGCTTACGACCGGGGCGACTACGAAACGGCCCGGCGGGATTTCGAGGAGGCTTTGCGGGCTTTTCCGCTTTCGCCCATAGTTGACCATACTCTGCACCATCTGGCTCTGACCTGGTTCCGGCAGGACAGATACGACGAGGCCCGGTCGGTCTGGGCTCGGTTCGGTTCGGAATACCCGGAGAGCCGCCTTCTGCCGGAGGCCCTTTACCACATGGGACTGTGCGACCTTAAGCTGGGCCGAGAGGAATCGGCCAAGGAATACTGGCGCGACCTGCGGTCCAGGTTTCCCAAGACGAACTGGGCGGTGGAAGCGGGACGGAGGCTGGCCGAACTGGGCGAACTGCCGCCGGTGGATTATTACGGGCATGCCATGAGCCTCTTCGACAACGGGCGTTACGAAGAGGCCCGGAAATATTTTCTGATGGCCGGGGATGAGGCCGCCACTCTGGATGAAGCCCAAAGGGCCGCCTATTTCGCGGCCGTGTCCCTGTTCAAGGCCGGTATCTGGGAAGAATCCCGCCGGGGGTTTCAGGATATGCTGGAACTCGACCCCACGGGCGGCTATAATGCCGAAGGACATTACCACCTGGGCCTTATCGCCTTGTATCTCAACGAAGAGGATGAAGCCGTGAAACAGTTCCGCCTGGTTATAGACCGGTATCCTCACACCCGCTGGCGCGGTGAAGCGGAGAAGCAGATTGCCGGTCTGCCGGGAGGACGGCCTTGAATGTTCTGCTGCTCACCCCATCCTGGGGGACGAACAGGGCTGGAGCCAGACGTTTCAACAGGCCCTGGCCGCCACTGGACCTGCTGACTTCGGCCGCTCTGCTGCGGGAGCATGGCCACCGGCCCGTTCTTCTGGACGCCCGCGCCAGGCGGTTGCCGCCTGAGTCGATTCGAAAAGAGGCGCTGGCGGCGGATCTGGTGCTGCTTCAGTCCACCCCCCTGGACAGGTGGCAGTGCCCCAATCTGGACTGGGAAAAGCTGCTTTCGGTCGTGGAACTGCTTCCCCGGGAAAAGACCTTTCTGGCCGGAGCCCACGGCACGATTCACCCGGAATTCATGCTGAAAAGCCTCGGCGTCAAAGCCCTGGTGACCGGCGAGCCGGAGGCCCCGCTGCTTCAACTGGCCGAAGCCGGAGGCCAACCGGAGGGTGTTCCGGGAGTGCTGCGCCTGCTGGACGGCCGCCTGACGGGCGAGGCCGAACGTCCGCCCCTAGACCTGGGCGAACTCCCGCCGCCTGCTTACGACATGGTGGACCTGAACAATTACCAGTATCAGCTCCTCGGCCCCAGGCTGGCCCTGCTGGAGACTTCCCGCGGCTGCCCCTATTCCTGTATATTCTGCCTCAAATCCATGTACGGACCGGGAGTCAGACGCAAGCCCCCGGACAAGGTTCTGCTGGAGATAGAGGAAACAGTGGGGCGGCGCAAGGCCGCTTCGGTCTATTTCATCGACCTGGAGTTCACTCTCCGCCGGGCGGACACGGAAGCGCTCTGCCGCAGCCTCATCGCTTCGGGGCTGAAATTCCGCTGGTGCTGCCAGACCCGCGCCGATACTGTGGATCCGGACCTTCTGGCCCTGATGAAGCAGTCCGGGTGCCGACTGGTGCATTTCGGCGTGGAAACCGGCTCTCCCCGGCTGCTTGAATCCATCGGGAAGAGAATTTCCCTGGAGCAGATAACCGGGGCCGTGAAATCCTGCCGGCGGCTGGGGATAAGCACGGCCTGTTTCTTTCTCTTCGGGCTGCCCGGAGAGAGCGAAGCCGACCGGCGGGCGACCATGCGTTTCGCCCGGAAACTGAATCCGACCTATGCGTCTTTTCATGCGGCCGCGCCCTATCGGGGTTCGGAAATGGGACTCAAGTCCCATCCTGCGCTGCTGGAGCCTTTTCCCGCCTGCCTGGAAGAGCACAGCCTGGATGAGCTGGGAAGCCAGGCGCGCCGCGCCTTTTTGAGCTTCTATCTGCGTCCGGGGTACGTGGCGGCCGGGCTGCGGGAAGGCAATATGCGGGACAAGATAAACCGGCTCAAGCTGTTCTGGGAGTTCATCCGATGACAAACGGATTCACCGCGCTCATCCCTGTTTACAACGAAGCGGACATCATCGAGGAAAATTCACTCAGACTGCTGGAATTCCTCGCTTCGACGGGCCGACCTCATGAACTGATAATTGTCAGCAACGGTTCCACCGACGCGACTGTGGAGAGGGGAGAGCGGCTGGCTTCGGAACACCCGGAGATACGGTTTTTCAGCCTGCCGGAAAAAGGCGTGGGCCGGGCCTTCAGTCTGGGCGTCCGGGAGGCCCGTTTTGAACTGATCGTGTCGGTGGACATGGACCTTTCCATAGACCTGAATTTTATTCCGCGCTCCCTGGAACTGCTTTCCAGCCATCAGATTGTCGTGGGTTCCAAGAAGATGGGCTCACAGGACAGGCCTTTCTGGCGCACTGCCGGCAGCACCGCTTTCATCCTGACGGCCCGGCTTCTGCTCGGGTTGTCCTTCGCCGATTATTCCATTGCGGCCAAGGCCTACCACCGGGAAGTCATCCTGAGATACCTCGACCGGATAGACCACGGCACTTCCTATGTTCTGGACATCATATTCCACACCCTGCGGGCCGGAGGGCGGGCCGTGGAAATACCTGTTTTCTGCGAAGACCACCGTACCAGCAAGTTCAATCTGTTTGATGAAGCCGTGTACCGTTTCCGGAATCTTTTCATACTCTGGTGGAACTGCCGGGTGAAGAAACAGGCGTCTAGGTCCGGGGACTAACCGTCATTTTGCGCCTTGATATTTGCTATTTTTTATTATTCAAGTTATTATCAGCATTCAAACACCCACAAAATAAGTAATGAACAGCGAGACGGAGGAGAGGCTATGAAGCTGACCGATCTGGTCGTGCCGGCCGACCTGAAGCGTTTCGAAGAAGAAATGCATCTGATGTCGGGCATGAACTGTTATCTTTACGGGCCGGAAGGCGGGCGTCTGACGGACTTTACCGGCTGGGGCAACCGGCTCTGTCCGGTCATCAAAAGCAATCCCGCCAGCGCCCAGGCCATCTGCGCCGTGGCCAACCAGACTATCATGGCCGAGTCGGCCCGGTCGGGTGAAACCGTGGTCCTGGACTGCGACGCCGGCTTCATCAAGATTTGCATCCCCATCCTTGAGCAGGAAGCTCTTTTGGGGGCATTGGGGGTCTGCGGAAGATTGCGCGACCATGAGGAAGTGGAGGCATTTCTGGTCAGCAAAGCTACGGGACTGGAGCAGGACAAGATTATGGAACTGGCCGCCACGGCGCGGCGTCTGTCCAGGCCGCAGTTGACGCAACTGGTCAGGGAGATGGAAGACCGCGTCTCGATTTGGCTCAATCGGCGTACATTGAATCGATGATTTCCTTATACATTTCCTGAACAACCCGCCGCTTCACCTTGAGAGTCGCCGTCAGTTCGCCGGTCTCCTTGGAAAACTCGTGAGGGATAACCCGGTATTTTTTGATGGTTTCAAACCGGGCCAACTGTGAATTCAGACCGGTGACTATATCATCCACCAGCCGCAGGAATTCGCTGTTATCCGTCAATTCTTCCGGGCGGGCGTGAGGAATCCCCTTGTTTTTAGCCAGACGTTCGGCCTGTTGCAGGTTGAGATTGAACAAGGCGGTCAGATATTTCCGGCGCTCGCCGACCACGATGACCTGGCTGAAGAGAGGATTCTTTTTAAAGAGGTTTTCTATCTTCTGGGGGGCGACGTTTTTGCCTCCCGCCGTGATGATAAGATCTTTTTTCCGATCCACGACTTCCAGAAAGCCGTCCTTTGTCCAGCGGCCGATGTCGCCGGTCATCAGGAAACCTTCCGGGGTAAAGGCGGCGGCTGTTTCCTCGGGCATGTCCCAGTAGCCTTTAAAGACATTACCGCCACGGACGAGGATTTCGCCGTCTTCGGCCAGTTGGATATCCACCCCCGGCAGAGGGCGTCCGACCGTGCCGATGCGGTGATCGGCCAGATTGCTCATGGTGGCCGGGGCGGTGCATTCGGTCATGCCGTAACCTTCAATGACGGTGATCCCCGCCGCATTGAAGAACTGGATTATCTCCCTGGCCGTGGGGGCTCCGGAAGCCGTTATCCAGCGGACCCGGCCGCCCAGGGCTTCCTTGAGTTTTCTGAAGACCAGGGCATAGGCCAGTCTGTGTTTAAGCTTCAGGAGCGAGGGAGCGGCCTGCCGTGATTCGCGCAGGCGGCTGATTTCCCGGCCCACGCCCTGCCCCCAGGCGAAAACCTTTCTTTTCCAGGGTGGCGACTGGGAGACTTGCAGCATTATCCCTTGGTAAATCTTTTCGCAGACGCGGGGCACGGCCAGAATGACCGTGGGCCGCTTGTCCCGGATGTCGCGGACGATGGTCTCTATGCCTTCCGCATAGGAGGAGGTCAGGCCGACATACATGCCGTAGAAATGGCCGGCTATGCGTTCGAAGACGTGGCAGAGAGGGAGAAAGGGTACGGTCTGGTCGGTTTCAAATCCGTACCGCGGTCTGACCTCATCGAGAGACTTGACCACGGCCATGATGTTGCCGTGGGTGATCATGGCTCCCTTGGGCAGCCCGGTGGTCCCGGAGGTATAGACTATGGTGGCCAGATCGCCGGTTGTCACCGCCTCGGCGAGACGTTCAAAATCCCCTGGTTTCCGGGCCGCTTCAGCCCGCCCGGCTGCAAGCAGTTCGCTGAAGGCCATGACGCCGGGAATTCCGGGTGCAGAGCCGGTCGTGTCGATGATGATGAGAAGTTGCAGTTCGGGGCATGTTTCCCGCACGGCCATGACTTTTTCCAGTTGGCCGATGTTTTCCAGGACGGCGAACCTGGCGCCTGAATTCCGCAGGATGAAACCGATTTCTTCGCCGGTCAAGGTGGCGTAGATCGGGACAAGGCACCCGCCCGCGCCCAGAACCCCCATGTCTGTGTAAAGCCATTCCAGGCGGTTTTCCGACAGCAGAGCCACTCTGTCGCCGTTTTCAAGTCCCAGCGACCGCAGGGCCAACCCCACAGCCCTGGCGTTTTCGTAATAATCTTTCCAGGATGCCTTAACCCAGCTTCCTCCGTGGTTTTTTTCCACCGCCAGACGCGAACCGTATTGCCCGGCCCGGTTGATGAAGACCCGGTTGACAGTTGTTTCGCCGTTGCCCAACGCCCCCGCCGTTTCAGACCTCTGGTCGATTTCGGACATGCAACCTCCCATAAAGGTGGATGGAAATGGATTTCCATGACGCACCAGTCCGGCCTCCGGATCAGTCAAACGCCATTGCGCCTCGCCCGACGAGAAATCAGAAGTTTTTATTGGGGAATTTGAAAAACTATATCAGAAACAACCTCAAGGGGTCAATGCCCAACTCTTGAGGAGGATAATCAGGAGGCGTCCTTGGCCGCGAAGCTCAGCGCCGTCCGGTAGTATATTTCGGCCGCAACCCTGACCTGATCGAAGAGCACGAATTCGTCGGGGCGGTGGGCTTCGTCCAGGGAGCCGCATCCGAACATCACCGGCTTGACTCCCGAGGTCCAGAGCAGGTTCGCGTCGGAATGGCTGGGAAAGCTGGCCGGTTCCCACGCCAGACCGGCTCCGGCCAGGGCGGTCTTAAGAGCCGAAGTCAACGGGCCTTTGTCCGGCAGAGCGTATCCGGCGTGTAGTGTCTGAATATGGAAAAGGGTTTCCAGGTCGGGCCGTTCCAGACGCTGGCCCTCCACCAGTTCCTCCAGTTCCATGGTTATTTCGGGAAGAGGGGCTTCCGGGGGAAGGTGGATGTCCACCCAGGCCCTGCATTCATCGGGGACGATGAAACCTGAACCGGAACTGAAAAGGTCCCGAATATTGTAAACCAGCCGGGGTGTGTTTTTTTCCAGATGGTTGGTCAGATTCAGGAGAAGCCTCAACAGGCCTTCCACCGCATTCTGGCCCGGCCGGGCCAGCGAGGCATGCCTGCGGCTGCCACGGGTTATAAGTTGGACTTCCATGTAGCCGTAATGGTTGAGGCAGGGTTGCAGCGTGGTCGGTTCGCCGATCAAGGCCCAGGGGAAATGGTACTCCTTGACCAGTTCGGCGGCTCCGTCCCCGGTCTCCTCTTCGCCGACCACCAGGGCCAGAATGAGGGGCAGGGAGGTGTAACCCTGCTCCCACAGCGTGACAAAGGCTTCGATCATGGCGGCGCACCCTGATTTCATGTCCGAAGCCCCCAGCCCGAAAATCCGGTCCCCTTCCTCGTAAAAGCCGAATTCATCCAGATCAAAGGCCGGCACCGTGTCCAGGTGGCCGATGAAGGCCGCCGCCGCCTCTGAACCGGCCGGAGCGACCACCAAATTGCACCTGTTCTCATCGACTTCCTGCCTGACCACCGGCAGACCCCGCCGTTTCAAATAGGCGTAAACGAAGTCTATGACCTCTTCCTCCTTGCCGGACGGACTGTAGATATCCAGCAGGCGGGTCAGCAGGTCTCGCAGGCGTTTGGTTTTGATCGGAGAATCAAGCAAGAGGCATACCTCAACCCTGGATTTTTTTAGTGTGGCCGTTTTTTTTCTGAGCTGACAGGTTCAGGCTCAGGTAAATATGCTCTTCCGGCTTGCGGAACCCCACCTTGCGGAAAAAGTTCAGAGCCCCCAGGTTGTCGGCCTCGGTGTCCACCATGAGGATGCGCACGCCGCTCTTGGTCATCAGGTCCTTGATGTGATTAAACAGACGTGCGCCGACTCCGCTCTGCTGAAACTCGGGGGAGACGCCCAGCCAGACCATGTGCCCGTATTTCCAGGCCGAACGAGGCTTTTCTATGGTCGTGCCCAAGGCGAAGCCGACAATTTTATCGTCGAATTCCGCGACCAGGCAAAATTCCCGGTCATACTGGAACAGGTTCATTACTTCGTATTCGTCCCAGGTCCGGTACAGGTTCGGGACTTCGGACGCGGTGAACAGGCGTTCACCCAGGTGGTAAACAGCCGCAAAATCGTCAATATCCATTTCCCGGATTGTGATCTGGGGCTTTGTTTTGCTTTTTCGGTCCTCTTCCGTCGTACTCATGAATACTTCACACCTTGAATCAAATATTACAAACCGCCCTATGGACGGTTTGATTATAGCCTAAATATAACCAACTGGTCGGCCCGGTCAACTGGCAAAGGTATTCTCTTCGCCGCGGAACCGGCACGGTCCAAGGCGGTCGGCGGCGGGTTGCGATGTGGAATTGACCTGATGTTGACGGGCGGCTAAGGCTTGACCCGCGGTCCGCTGCCGTCGTCGTCCACTCCGAAGCCCATGGCTTTGACTGTGGCAACATCCCCGGGGCGGCCTCTCTTCAGCAGCTTTTCAGCCAGATCCCGCCTGAATTCCGCAGACTTGTTCTGAACCAGGTCGGCCTTACCGGTCATTCTTTCCGGTTCCACAGCCACCACCAGGCATTTTCGATAGGCCGGGGAGTCGGGCGTGACGGGAGTGAAATCCCAATCAGGTTCGTGCCTGGCGGTCAGGGCGTTGAGAGCCTTGGTCTTTTCTTCATCGTCCCGGACCACTCTGGCTTTGCCCCGAATGATGACCGACTGGAAAAGCTGATGGGCCTGGCAAGGATTCCTGGTTTCGTTAAAGCCTGTTTCCACATAGGCCAGAGGTACATCCACCTCGAAACAGACTTTATTGTCCCGAATGATGTTGTCCAGCTTTTCTCCGGCCGGAGCGCAGTGGAAATATATTTTCCCTTCGTGGAATACGAAATTTACGGGAGTGATGTACGGATACCCTTCCCGGTCTTTGGTGGCCAGCCGGCCTATGGTGGTGGAGTTGAGCACCCTGGCTTTTTCCACCGGGTCGTTTATTTCGCAATGCCCGCGGCGCATGACGCATCTCCTTGCCGGTTTATTATGCCCGGAGAAAATCCGACCCCAGGGGCGAGTCTCCAAGCGTGAAGAGATTAACCCGGAGGGCCGTAATCTGCCAACCTTAAAAAAGGCTGGGAGAATTCCGCTGGCAAGCAAAAGGGCCTTGCGGCCCCTTGCTCTGAAAGCGGTAAATCGAGAGACTGTTTCCCGGTCAGTGCACCCTGGCCATAAAGACGCCGTTGCGGACGCCTTCCATGGTGATGTCCTGTCCGGCATGGAAAAGTCCGGGATTGTTATTGCTGTATATATAGCTGTTGTATCCCCTGGTGCTGTCCGTGCCCTGGAAAAGCAGGGCGAAATTGACGAAATTCAGGTTGTTTTCCCTGTAGGCGGCGCAGCAGAGAGCGCCGGGGATGGGACCGCGGGCCACCGAAGGATAGTTGGCCGTGGTGTTGAAGACGTTGGCTCCATTGAAGGGATTGCGGGGCACCTTCTCCGGCGGCACCAGTTGTTCGACTACGGTGTCCGGAGGATCTGCGGCCGTGCCGCCCGGCGGAGTGGCTCCCACTGGTCTGACGGCATTGCGGCCCCAGACGGGCAGCTTGTTGGAGGGACCCTGCCAGTTGGAGGCACTGGTTGTGGCCACCCAATCGCCGTGATACCAGGCGCCGTGAATTTCGCTGTTGCCCGGATTGCCGACCAGTGTGCGGTAGTAGCTGAGGGCCTGGGCCTCGGAATACTCCGTCTGGCTTCTCATGTTTTCTTCCACCCACTGATTGGCGAAGGATGCCAACTCGGTGGCGGCCTGCCTGACCAGGGCGTATTTGGCGTCCGTGTTGGCCCGCCAGGCCCTGGGGACAATTACGGCCAGCATGACGCCGATAATGACCACGACCAGCAAAATTTCGATGAGAGTGAAACCTGCCCTTTTATGAAGAGTCATTGCCCCTTTCCCCTTTAACAATCTGCGTGAATATGGAAGTAACAAATCCCCAATTTATTTATTATCGAAAAGAACCGTGGAAGCTGTCAAGGCAAAACTGGTCGTCTATACAACCATGTGCAACTATCGGTAATATCAGGCAACAAGACGCGGTCTGTGCTATACAAGTGTCTGGAACCGCGGTTTTTGAATTGACACAGCCCTAGTGTTATGAATATCATCCCTACGCTTGCTAATTGTTTTTCATGTGACTCGACCTGGCGAAACCGAGTCTGTCAGCCGGTCGGAGCATTGTAATTATCTGCTGTTTGAGTGTCTGAAAATAACAGAGAAAAAAAGGTGGGAGTGACATGGTTAAAAAGTTTTCGTGGTTACTGATGGTCGTGCTGGCTTGCGGTCTGCTGTTCGGCGGTCTGGCCGCTGCGGAGGACAAGGTTTACATCAACGGCATCGACGCCAATTTTCCGCCCTTCGCCTATGTGGACAAGGACGGTAATCCGGCCGGCTTCGACGTGGACGCCGTTGACTGGATCGCCAAGGAAATGGGTTTCAAGGTTAAACACCAGCCCACCGACTGGGACGGCATCGTGCCCGCCCTGTTGGCCAAGAAGATCGACTTTGTCGCTTCCGGCATGAGCATTACCGAGAAGCGCAAGCAGGCTGTCAATTTCACCGATCCTTACTGGATCATCAAACAGGTTTTCGTGACCAAGGCGGATTCCAATCTGACCGTTGAGGACATCCTCAAGACCGAAAAGAAGCTCGGTGTGCAGCAGGGCACTTCCGAAGCCGAATTCCTCAAAGAGATGGTCGGCAAGGACGGCGTCAACTTCACCCTGCGCTACTATGATTCTTCTCCCCTGGCCATAGAAGACGTCCTGAACGGACGTATCGACGCGGCGGCCATGGATGACGCCCCGGCCCAGGATGCCGCTTTGAAGAAGCCGGTCAAGATCATCGGCACCTTCGGCATGGAGGAAGAAGATTTCGGTTACGCGGTGCGCAAGGAAGACGCCGAGTTTCTGGACAAGCTGAACACCGGCCTCAAGAAGCTCATGGCCGATCCGTACTGGCAGGAACTGATCAAAAAACACAAGCTCGCGGAATAAGCTTCAACGCCTTAGGCTGCTGGCCTGTTCACAACCCGGCTGACGGCGAAAATGTTCGCCGTCGGCCGGGTTTTTAGTGAATACTTGCCCCAACAGGGTTTATCTGTTAAGAAACTACCTTTCAGTGTTTTTCGGCCTTTGGGATTGACTTGGAGGAATGCTTTTGGAGAGTCTGCTTGCCATAACTGATGCCCTGCCTTATCTCATCCGGGGATCGCTGGTCACCATCGGTATTGTCATAGGAGCCATGGCTTTCGGGCTCATCGCCGGGGTTCCCATGGCCGTCATGCAGGTTTACGGCAAGCGGCCTATTCGTTGGATCGCCAATATCTATGTCTGGTTTTTTCGTGGTGTTCCGGTCCTGGTGCTGCTCATGCTTTTCTATTTCGGGCTCTTCACCATGCTGAACATCAACCTCAGCGCCTTTACCGCGGCCACTCTGGTTCTCGGCCTGGCCAGCACTGCGTACCAGTCCCAGATTTTCCGGGGGGCCATCCAATCCCTGCCCCAGGGGCAGCTCAAGGCGGCCAACGCCCTGGGCATGAGCGACCTCCGGGCCATAGTCACCATTATCCTGCCCCAGGCGCTGCGGCTGTCCATTCCCGGATGGTCCAACGAGTATTCCATTGTCCTCAAAGATTCCGCCCTGGCCTTTGTTCTCGGCACCACCGAGATCATGGCCAGAACCCATTTCGTGGCTTCAAGGACCTATCAGCACCTGCCGCTTTATATCGCCGCCGCCCTGCTGTACTTCTGTTTGACCTGGTTGGGAGTGAAGGGGTTGCGCAGACTTGAGAAGAAGGTCCGCATACCAGGCTATTCATACTGAGGTTTTCAAGCATCATGCCGGATAATGTTCCCGTTTTGCGGGTGGAAGACATTCACAAGTCGCTGGGTGGGATGGAGATACTCAAATCCGTCTCTCTCGAATTGAACAAGGGTGAACTCAAGGTCCTTATCGGGCCTTCGGGCGGCGGCAAAAGCACGCTTCTGCAGTGCATCAATTTTCTTATCCCGCCGGATCAGGGCCGGGTCTGGCTCGAAGGCGATGAAGTCCACTTCAGCCGCAAACGTGACCTCTATGCCTTCAGGGCTCAGGTCGGCATGATATTTCAGGATTTCAACCTGTTCGACCATCTCTCGGCTCGTGACAACGTCTCGGTGGCTCTCCGCAAGGTCAAGAAGTGGCCTAAGAAGAAAGCCTGGGACAGGGCCATGCAGGAATTGGATCGCGTCGGCCTGGCCGACCAGGCCGGGCAGTATCCGGCGGAACTTTCCGGCGGCCAGAAGCAGAGGGTTTCCATCGCCCGGGCCCTGGCCATGGACCCCAAGGTCATGCTTCTGGACGAGCCGACTTCCGCTCTGGACCCCGAACTGATCGGTGAAGTTCTGACCGTCATCCGCGACCTGGCCAAAGGCGGCATGACCATGCTCATGGCCACGCACCAGATCGGCTTCGCCCGCTCATTGACCAAGGAACTTCTTTTCATGGAGAAGGGCCGCATCATCGAGCACGGTTCGCCGGCCGAACTGCTAAGCCCGGAATCCTGCTCACGCACGCTGGATTTCTGCGCCAAGCTCAGCGAACTGAACCAGGAGACTTTCTGAATTGAACCTTTTCGATTGGCATTTTTATGGCAGCGTGGTCATTCCGGCCCTGAATCAGGGCTTGCTGATGACCGTCATGCTGATCATACCGTCGGCCACGTGCGGCCTGCTGCTGGGCATTGTCGCCGGCATCATGAGGGCTTTCGGCGGCTCCAAACTCCGGCGGGCGGCCGACTTCTACGCCGCCGTCTTTCGCGGCACCCCTCTGGTCTGTCAGCTCTTCATCCTGTATTTCGGCCTGCCCAACCTGGGCATATACCTCGAGCCTTACACGGCGGCAGTGCTGGGCTTCATCCTCTGCAGCGGGGCTTATCAGTCCGAATATGTGCGCGGCGGAGTACTCTCCATCAAGAGAGGTCAGCAGCAGGCGGCCAAGTCGCTGGGATTCAGCCGGTTGCAGACAGCTCTCTGGATAATTATCCCCCAGGCGGTCCGGCGGGCCCTGCCCGGCTGCGGCAACGAGATTATCTATCTGATCAAGTATTCTTCCCTGGCCTACATCATCACCTGCATTGAGTTGACCGGCGAAGCCAAAATCATCGCCAGCAACTACTTCCGTTTCACTGAGGCCTTTCTGGCGGCCGGTTTCTACTACCTGATTCTGGTGACCATGGCCACTTTCGCGCTTCAGAAGATCGAAAAATCCTTGTATATTCCCGGCTTCGGAAGCGTCAAGGGATGACGGCCCCTTAATTCCTTTCTTCTCTTTCGGGCTGGACAGCAGCAAAACAACAGGGCTTCGGACAGGACAAAATGAATTCATACTCACCCATAGACAGCGAAATCCGGCGGATTATCGCCTCTGAGATAGGCGAGGACTCTGTAATATCGGACAGCGAAGCCCTCAAGGCTTACGACCGGGATGCCTCGGAACTGCGCAGCCTGCCGGAACTCGTGGTCAAGGCCAAATCAGCGGGCCAGATCAGCCGCTTGCTCCAACTGGCCAATGAATACCGCTTTCCGGTCATTCCTCGCGGCGGCGGCTCCGGCCTGGCCGGAGGCTGTCTCTCTCTGCGGGGCGGAGTGGTTCTTTCCCTGGAAGACATGAACCGCATCAAGGCTATCGACACGGTCAACCTGATCGCCGAAGTCGAACCCGGCGTGGTGACCCTGAATCTGCGCAACGCGGCCCGGCGGGACGGTCTTTTCTATCCGCCCGATCCGGCCGGCATGGACCAGAGCACCATCGGCGGCAATGCGGCCACCAACGCCGGCGGACCGGCCTGCGTCAAATACGGCACGACCAGGGATTATGTGCTCGGCCTGGAAGCTGTTCTGCCCAACGGGGAATTCATCCGCACCGGCGTGAAGACCAGAAAAGGGGTGGTGGGCTATGACCTGACCCACCTGCTGGTCGGGTCCGAAGGCACTCTGGGCGTCATTACCGGGCTGACCCTGAAGCTCATCCCGTATCCACCGGCGGTGACCGGGCTGGCCGCATCTTTCGCCGATCTGCACACCGCCATGAAGGCCGTGACGGAGATCATGAACCGGGGCCATCTGCCGTCGGCCATTGAATTCATGGACCATAAATGCCTCAAACTGGTCGGGGACCTCCTGCCTTTCACCGTGCCGGGAGAACAGCCGACTTTGCTTATCATCGAGACGGACGGCGTGCCTGAGCAGATAGAGCGGGAGATCGGTCTCATCGGCGATATCTGCCGCCGGGCCGGGGCCAGCCATCTGCTCCCGGCTCCGGACGGTCCGGAGAGGGAGAAAATCTGGGGCGTCCGCCGCCAGGTTTCCCTGCGCATTCACGATTTCGCGGACATCTACATCCCGGAGGACGTGGTTGTTCCTATCGGCCGTATCGCCGACCTGGCCGACGCCCTGCCCGATCTGGAAGCGCGATACGGGGTCTATATCTTTGCTTTCGGCCATGCCGGAGACGGCAATATTCACCTGAACATAACGGCTCAAGCCGGTTCAGACCCTCAGGGAATAGAAGCCAGCCTGACGGCCATTCTTAGCACCGTTCTGGGGATGGGCGGGACCATCTCCGGGGAGCATGGAGTGGGGGAAGCCAAGAGGCGTTTTGTTCCCATGGAGTTGTCAGGGGAAAGTCTCAGGCTACAGGAAGGCCTCAAGAGGCTTTTCGATCCGAACATGATCCTGAATCCCGGCAAGATACTGCCGGGTATCTGAAAAGAAATCACGGGCCTTGCCCATCCGTTCGGAAGAGTGGCCCTTCCGCGATTTAAAATGAAAACGGCGTCCGGGCGGAAGAACAACCGCCCGGACGCCGTTTTCAGCTATTCCGAGGCTATTCGCCCAGCCAGAGCTTGGTCTGGGGCGATTCCTTCATCATCTGTTCCTTTGAGCCCAGATAGGTTTTGTACCCGCCGCTGATGCTCTTCACGTTGAAGCCCCTTTGGCTCATGAGCCGGTAAGCCAGGTAGCCGCGGTAGCCTATGGCGCAGAAGACCAGGTAGTTTTTGCTGCGATCCAAGTCGTCCAGCCATTCCCGCAGTTCCCCCAGGGGAATGTGTCTGGCTCCCTCGATTTTTCCCGCCGTCTCCAGTTCGTCCACCTGCCGGACATCCAGCAGGATGGTATCGTCCTGGGTGTACCGGGCCAGTTCATGCCAGAAGATCGGGTCCAGGTCGCCCTTCAGCATGTTGGCCGCCACGAAACCGGCCACGTTGACCGGGTCCTTGGCCGAGGAGTAAGGCGGTGCGTAAGCCAGCTCCAGTTCCTCCAGATCGTACACGGACATGTTGGCGTAAATGGCGGTAGCCAGCACGTCTATGCGCTTGTCCACTCCTTCCTGCCCCACTATCTGAGCGCCCAGAACCTTCCCGTTGCTGGGTGAGAAGAGCAGCTTGATGGACATCCATTGGGCTCCGGGGTAGTAGGTCGCGTGGGAGTTGGAATGGGTGTAACTGGTAAGGTAGGGCACTTTTTTGGCGTTAAGGGATTTTTCGTTGGCCCCGGTTGAAGCCACTGTCAGGTCGAAGACCTTGACCACGGCCGTGCCCAGAGTGCCGCTGAAGGTTGAAAGGCGGCCCATGGCGTTATCTGCGGCGATTCTGGCCTGCTTGTTGGCCGGTCCGGCCAGCGGGGTCATGGTCGGCAGCCCGGTGACTAGGTCCTTGACTTCAACCGCATCGCCAACGGCGTAGATGTTCGGATCGGAAGTCCTCATGGCGGCGTCGACCTTGATGCCGCCCCGTTCACCCAGGGCCAGCCCGGCTTCCTTGGCCAGCCTGTTTTCCGGCCTGACGCCCACCGACAATATGGCCAGATCACAGACCAGATCCTGGTTTTTTTCCGTGGAAACGACGAGACGCCCGTCCTTGTCCGTGAAACCGGTCACACCGTTCTCCAGGTCCAGTTCCACGCCTTTTTCCTTGAGATGGCCATGGACAATGGCCGCCATTTCCTGGTCGAGAGGGGCCATGACCTGGGGGAGCTTCTCCAGCACGGTCGTCTTTATGCCCCGGTGAACCAGCGCCTCGGCCATTTCCAGACCGATAAACCCGGCTCCGATGATGACCGCTGCCCGGGGCTGGCGCTCGTCGATGAATTTTTTAATGCGGTCGGAATCTGGGATATTGCGCAGGTTGAAGATGCTTTCGTGGTCGATGCCTTTGATGGGCGGCTTGAGCGGTTCCGCGCCCGGGGCCAGGATGAGCTTGTCGTAGCTTTCATCGAAGGTTTCACCGGTCAGTTGATTCCTGACTTTTACCTGTTTGTTCAGGCGGTCGATGCCGACGACTTCACAGTTGACCCGCACGTCCACGTAATAACGGTCGCCGAAGGCCACCGGATTGGTCAGCAGGAGATCGTCCCTGTTTTCGATGACTCCGCTGATGTAATAGGGCAGGCCGCAGTTGGCGAAGGATATGTGCTCACCCCGTTCAAACATTATTATTTCGGCATGCTCGTCCAGGCGGCGCGCCCGGGCCGCCGCGGTGGCTCCGCCGGCCACTCCGCCAATGATTACCAGTTTGGTTGCCATTTACCTATGCTCCTTAAAGAAAAGCCACGAAGCCGCACTCAAGAAATCCGGCGCCACAGCCTGATATTATTGAGAAATAACAAGCAGAAACCGCTTGGTTTCGAAAAAAGGGAACGCTGTCTCTTCCGGCCGGACCGGCGGTTGGAACGCGATGTCCGGGCGGACCTGCGAGCCCGACCGCAAATAATATATGGATACGTTAAATCGTGCAACCCTGCTCTTGACACTTTGCTGCCTGGGGGAAGCAGTGCGGTTTCTCCGGGGGCCGTGAGCCGGGTCTGAATGATATGCGAGAGGACCGGCTTAATTCCCTGTCCTGGCAAGCGGGGAGGCCTCGAAGGCCGGGGTGAAAAATCCCCCGGCAAGAACCGGGGGGCTGATTCTTGGATAGACAGCGAGATGCCGACTGCCGTCAATAAAATACCCCCCAATGGCCAGTCCGGCGGGCTTTCTTGAATACCGGGTGGCCGTGAAAAAGACGGGATGCCCTCGACGCTGAACCAGCTTCGGCCTATTACAGAGGACTTAATTTGTTGGCCTCACGGAAGAAAGCAGGCGCGGAAAAACATCTGAAAGGCGGACTTTCAGTATTTTTCCGCGCCTGTCTCAGTATCCAGCGCAGATAATTCCGGCTCCCGGAGCCGGAATTTCGACGGCCCTCTTATTACTTGTAAGGAATCATGCCCCGCTCCTTGATGATGTTCATGAACTCATCGGAACGGGCGTAATCCACAATCTGCTTGACCGAGCCAGCAGGCTGCCCTCTGGTCACCAGGGAGAAGACTTCAAAATACGGGTATCCCGGGTCGCCCGGAGCCCGCCCATCGATCTTGACTATCTTGGCGCCCGGAGTGGTGCCTCTGGTGGGAGCCTGGTTGATAAAGGAAATGGCCGTGGAATAGTGACGCACGGCTTCGACCACGTCGGTGGACTTGCGGGTCAGGATTTCGTAGTTGATGTCCTGACCACCCATGACCAGGCTGGAAAAATTGCGGTAGGCCGCCGTGTCCTGGGCCGGGATGATGACCGTTATCGGTTTTTCCTGCCCCCCCACTTCATTCCAGGTCTTGATCATGCCGGAAAAGATGCCGCGGAGTTCTTCCAGGGACAAATCCTTGACCTGCACCTGGGCGTTGGTGATTACGGCCAGACTGTCCTTGCAGAAAGGAAACTCCACGAAACCCTGGTCCTTGTAACGGTTTTCCAAACGGCTGGCGATCGCGGCTACATCACTGACGCCGTTAACCAGGCGCTGCACCGCCGCATCGGAGGTGTAAACCCCGATCTTCACATCAACCCCGCTCTTTTTGGTGAAAGACTCTATGCCCATGCCGCGAAAGGCTTCATATACCTGAGCGGAGGTGGCAAGTTCGAGGCTCTCAGCCGCGGCCGGAGTGGGACTGGAAACGAAGATAAGGGCAATCAGAAGAAACGCGCTGATAATAACGGCTAACAATTTGTATCCGCTACTTAACATGCCTTTCATTTCGACTCTCCATTCGTTGCAGCTTGTCTCACGGCCAATTCGGAGACAGCCTTGTTAGCAGCACGTCAAAACGGATAAACCAAAGTTTCTCGGCCCAATACCGGCCGGAAACCTGATGAGACTTACGAGACCTCACCCCCTTGCTTTGATTTTATTTTGTTTGTGAAAAAAATTCCGCTGGATGGTCCAGCCGCCACTTACACTCAATTCCAAGCAAGTGTTGTACCAGGAACACGACTCGCGGGAAAAGCGGTCCGGGATAATAATTAACGGGTTACAACCCCGCCGCGTAACCGATTCCGCCACCGGTACAACGCCAGCTTTTTTTACGTCTTGTAAAGGATTGGCTTATTGTAGGCCGAATAAACTTATTTTTCAAGACAATCTAAAAAAAAAATGAACGGCCATTTATGTTGGATGCAAATCAGGCCGGAAATGCCGTTCCGCCTGTTGAGGCAAGACCTCTGAGGAGTTTGCGGCAGGCCGGTGCAGACGGTTATGTTCCTATGCTGAAAATTCCTTTGACACACAAACGCCACAGCCGGGAAATGCTGAAGCGAAAAAAGGCAAAACCCGCCCCGCATTGCCGCTATTTTCACGCAAAGCGATTGATTCCGGCAGGCGTCGGGATTCGCCCTGTAAACTCCGGCTGGATTATGCTTCGGAAATCCCCGGCTTCTGTCCTTGGGTGGGCCTGTGAAGCAGATGGACCCTTTACAGGTTGTAAAATATCCTGACATGGCCCATTGTGCACATTTGCACAAAATATTTGACTATTTTAAATAATACCAGTAAAAACAAGACTATAATCTATATTTTACCCTCTCGGAACTCTTGGCATAGCCTGTGCTTTGTCCTATGTCTGTGAAGAAAAAGTGTTCTCTGGCCGGCATTTTTGGGCGGCGCCGATTGACCCCTGACACCATGTCCCCGCGATTTTTCGATTACGGCTTGTTTTCCCGGCAGGCTCGGCGTTGGTTGGAAGCCAGCCGGCAGGAACAGAGGAAGACCACCGATGAAAGAAGACCATTACAAAAAGGTAAGAATGAGGATTCTTGCCAGCATGGTTCTGGTCCCCTTGATTCCCTTCATCGCCGCCAGTATTGTCGGCTTCAACTTTTTCACCGACTCCATCCGCACCACCACGAGTGCCAGTCTGCAAAGGATAGTCAATGATCACGCCCATATGATCGAGTCTTTCCTGGCGGAAAGGAAAACCGATCTGCAGTTTGTGGCCGATACATTTTCCTTCAACGACATCAGCGACCAGCAGACCCTGGATCTGATCTTCGGGAACCTCCAGAAAAAATCCAACGCCTTTGTCGATCTGGGTGTCTTTGACGACCGGGGGCTGCATGTGGCCTACCACGGGCAATTCCAACTGGCGGGCAAGCCCTACGGGGAAACCGAATGGTTCAAGGAGGTCATGAAATCCGGCTACTATATAAGCGACATATTTCTGGGCTACAGGAAGATTCCCCATTTTGTCATCGCCTTGACCAAGCGGGACGCCGACGGGAGATTGTGGGTGATCCGGGCCACCATAGATTCCCTCATTTTTTCCGAGGTTGTGGAAAAAGTCCGTATAGGCCGAACCGGTGAAGCCTACATCCTCAATACGGACGGCATACTCCAGACCCAGCGCCGTTCCGGCGGCGAACTGATGGAAAGGGACCCGCGGGCCAAGGATTACCTCACCCCTCATGAAGGCGTCCGGATATTCATCCCGGAGAACGGCAGCGACGGCGCTTATCTCTACGGCACCACCTGGATGAAGGAGGGCTCCTGGCTGCTGGTTGTCAGGAGGGACAAGGCCGACGCCTTTGCCGCGCTCCGTTCGGCTTCTCTTACGGTCATACTCATTACTGTCGTGGGCATTGCCGTCATCATACTCCTGGCCGTCTACATCAGCAACCGGGTCATCCGGACCCTGGAGCGGGCCGACCGGGAAAAGAGCCAGCTAAGCCAGCAATTGATACTGGCCGGACGGCTGGCCGAGATAGGAGAGATGTCTTCAGGCATAGCCCACGAGATAAACAATCCTTTACAGATAATCAGGGCTGAACAGACGCTGATAGACATGATTCTGGCCGAGTTCAAGGAGCGTCCGGAGTTCCGGGATCTTGCGGATCTTGACGAGGTGCTGGATTCCGTCAATCAGATAAAGGTGCAGGTCGACCGTTGCGGCGAGATCACTCAGGGATTGCTCAAATTCGCCCGTCAGAAGGAGACAAAACCGACCAGGGTGGATTTGCGGGAACTGGTCCCCGATGTGGTCAGGATGATTGCCAAGAAGGCGGAGGTTGAAGGTATTGGAATCAGGCAGGAGATACCGGAGGCCCTGCCGGCCGTGAACGCCGATCCTTCACAGCTTCAGCAGGTCCTGTTGAATTTCCTGAACAATGCCATATATGCCATTGGCGAGAGGCACGGGGCGTCGGGACTGGGGGAGCTTACGGTAAGGCTGACCGCCGACGATCATTCCGTGGCCATAGACGTTCAGGACAACGGCGCGGGCATAAGCAAGGAAAACATGGAGAAAATATTTACGCCGTTTTTCACCACCAAGCCGGTGGGCAAGGGCACCGGTCTGGGGCTTTCCATCTGCTTCGGGATAATCGACAAGATGGGCGGTGTGATTCAGGTCGGCAGTGAAAAGAATGTGGGGACAACGTTCAGTATCCGTCTGCCGCTGAAGACCTGAATCTGAAGCGTCCTCAAGGTTTGTTCGTAAATTTCGTGTGAGATTTGAAGGTTAAACAGTTTCTGAACCACCGAGGAGGTCTGACAGATGAAGAACATGAAACTGATGCTGGTGGACGATGAGGAAAGGTTTCTCAGCACCACCCAGAAGCTGCTGGGCAAGAAGGGTTATGAAGCCCTGACGGCCGCCAGCGGGCAGGAGGCGCTGGAGAAACTCAATACTCACAATGTCCATGTGGTCATTCTGGATGTCAAGATGCCCGGCATGGACGGCATAAGCACTCTGAAGGAGATCAAGAGGCTTTTCCCTCTGGTGGAAGTCATCATGCTCACAGGGCACGCCACTGTGGAGTCCGCCGTTGACGGTCTGAAGTCCGGAGCCGTGGACTATGTCATGAAGCCCTGCGATCTGGATGAACTGCTGGCCAAGGCCGAGGAAGCTTACGACAAGAGGATGGCGCTTGAAGAGAAGATCCGCATGGCCCAGTCGCGTCAGTATTCCAAATCGCCTCGGGAGATACTGAAAGAAAGCCAGGATTCATAAGACCGTCAAGAAAAACGGCGCCCGAATGATAGGGGTTGGGTATGAAAGGCAACAGGCTTTTCCGCATTGAAAAAGGCCGGCTTTGGTATTCCCGGAAGGCTGAACGGACCCTGTTTTTTTACGGGACCGTCGTCATGATGGCTGTCTGGGGTCTCGGCAAGCTGTTCTGAATGACAGCAAGGGCCGAGGTGAGAATGAAAGAGGCCGTCAGGATAGGAGCGTCGGCGGTTCGCAGCCGCCGGGCGTCCTCCATGAAGCGGAACGCAACGGGGCATTGAACTCCGGGTGAGTATTCCGCTTTTTCCGTTTCCGTGATCCGTGCTCCGCTGGGCAGCTATCGCTGACGCTGGAAAAACAGGAAAAGGAGAAGGCAACGATGTCAGGCGACGCCAAGAAACAGGCAACCGGTTACGACCGATTTGTCAACTGGAAGCTCTTCGTCATCCCACTGGGTCTGCTCATCCTTATGCTGGCCATCCCCACTCCCAAGAGCATGCTGGATGTGGGCATAGAATATACCCTTGGACCCAAATACGTGCAGAACTACCTCTCCCAGGAGCTGTTCGGCAAGAAAAGCGGCGAACTCGACCAATGGCAGATTCAACTGGTCCGGATGATGGACGCCAGCATCCAGATGTCCTCTTTCGGCCAGAAAACCTTTCTGAAAAGAAACGCCAAGTGGTGCGAGCAGTACGGCATCCCCTCTACCAAGGAACACCTGGCTCAGGCCATGGATCACGTCAAAACCATATCTCCTGAACAGTTCAAGGAGACAATGAAGGCGGCTTTCGACCTGCGGGCCGACAAGCTGACTTTTGACGATCTCGACGCCGGAGACCAGAAGGCCGCCATAGAGGCGGGCTTCAAAGTCCGGGTGGCGGTGGGTGTTCTGCTTTTTGTGGTCACCTGCTTCCTGACCGAGGCCATACCGTTGCCCATGGTCGCCTTCTGCATAGGCATAATCGCCTTGTCCGGAGGAATCGTCGACCGGGAATCCGTGGCGGCTCTGTACTGGTCGGACGCCACCTGGTTCATCATGGGCAGCCTCATGTTCGCCGTGGCCTTTGTAAAAACCGGCGTTGACCGCCGCATTGCCCTGATGATGTTTGGCCGCCTCCGCAATCCGGACGTGAAGTGGATTACCCTCATCATCATACTGATCATCGCGCCGCTGACCATGTTCATGTCGGACCACGCCCTGGCGGCCATGTTTCTGCCCATCGGCATAATCATGTATACAACCGCCGTGGCGGCCAGCGGCGAGGAAGACCCCGAACTGGCCAAGATGCTCATGATAACCATAGCCATGGCCTGCAATCTGGGCGGTTCCCTGGCTCCGTCCGGCGCGGCCCGCAATATCATCATGATGAACTACACTGAGGGCATGTACGGCATAAATATAGGCTTTGGAGAGTGGTGCCTCTATTGTATACCCTACCTGCTGTTCGTAGCGCCTATCACCTGGTTTCTGATCAACTGGCGTTTCAAGCCGAAGAACAAGAACCTGGGTTTATCTGTGGCCGTGGTCAAGGAAGAGATAGCCCGGACCGGCGGCAAGTGGACCCGTGAGCAGAAAATATCCGTGGTCATCTTTGTGGTCATGCTCTTCTGCTGGATCACCGAGAAGAGCGTTATCTACAAGCTGACCGGCATAAGGTTCGGCATCGGCGTCTTCGCCGTCATGGGAGCCGTGGCCTACATTCTGGCCGGAGTGGTCAACTGGCGCGACTACCAGACCAAGGTCGACTGGGGGGTGGTCTGGCTGTACGCCGGGGCCATTATTTTCGGCCATGTTCTGGTGGTCACCGGAGCCGCTTTCTGGCTGGCCAGGACCATCGTCGGCTTCACCGTCCCCCTGGGTCTGGGCGAGGGGCTGGGGCTGCTGCTCAGTGGAAACGTCATCACGGGCGTGCTGACTCAGCTCATGGCGGACGGCCCGGCCTGCGCCGCCGTGGGACCGGTTACCCTGGCTATGGCCGGTATTGTCCACCCCGGCACCAGCATGATACCCTTTGTGGCCATGAGTACGGCCATCTCCTCGTCGCTGGCCTACTGTCTGGTTATAGGAACTCCGCCGAACGCCATCGTTTACGCCAGCGGTTATCTTGAAGGGAAGGACTATCTGAGAGTCGGCGTCATCCTCTGGTTCACCAACATGGCTGTCCTGATGCTTATGGCCGCCACTTACTGGACCTGGATGGGCTGGTCTGGACTGCCCTCCTATTAGGGTGAAAAAAAGGATAAGAGCATGCGGGCCGAGAGCATGACCGAAACGAAACCTGACTTGATTGAGCAGAGGGCCGAAGGCGGGCCGGTCGGCAAGGCTATCCAGGCCTTCTGGCGGGTGCTGGTCCGGCCCGGTGAATTTTTCGGCGACATGCCCGGCGACGGGAACCCCGTCCTGGCCTTGGCCTTTCTGGCCGTCTGCAGTGCGGTTTTCAGCTTTTTGACCGGATTTCTTACGCCGCACAACACCCCGGTGGCGACGCTGATATTCTTTCTGAACGCCATGCTGACTCCCTTTGTCCTGTCTCTGCTTCTGTATGGAGCGGCCTGGCTTTTCTGCCGCGGGGTATTTTCTTTCAGGACGCTTTTTGCCGTCAATGCCTACGCCAGCGCCACTCTTCTGCTGGCCTGGATACCGGGCGCAAGCCTGCCAGTCGGTCTATGGCGCTTCATCCTGGTCGGGATGGGGCTGGCCAGGACAGGAGGGCTCAGCGGGAAAAAGGCCTGCCTGGTGCTCTGTTCCGCTGTTTTTATCCTTCTTCTGCTGCTGGGCCAGGTGCACTCATGGCTGGCCCCGTGGAAGATCGGCCAATAATAATGATGATGAGGCATTTCAGTGCCAGCAATAGTCATCCCGACCACATGGGAGGAAGCTAAGATGAGTCCAAGTATCAGAGTGTTGATAGTGGATGATGAACGGCAGTTCCGGGCTACCACCAAAAAAATCCTGGAACGCCGGGGCTATGAGACAATCGTGGCCGGCAGTGGCGAAGAAGCCATAGAGAAGATCGTGGAAAAGCCGGACGTCGTCATACTCGATATAAAAATGCCCGGTATGGACGGCCTTCAGGCCTTGGCCGAGATAAGCCGGAAAGCCCCGGGCATTCCGGTTATCATGCTGACCGGGCACGGCGATGAGGTTTCGGCCAGGGAAGCTCTGGAAAAGGGGGCCTTCGATTACCTGAATAAGCCTTGCGTCATCGATCTGATGGCCTCCAAGATCAATGAGGCTTATCAGCACAGGAAAACTCCGGCTCCGGCCGAGGAAAGAAGGGTCCGGGACGTGATGATACCCATCACGGACTATACCTGCGTGCCCGGCTCGGCCACGGTCAAGGAGGCCATCGACCAGCTAAGGGAGTCCTTCCATAATGCGGCCTCGACTTCGACCATAATGGAAACCGGTCACCGTTCCCTGCTGGTCATGTCCGAGCAGGGCAAAGTGCAGGGAATCCTGAGCATCGTGGACCTGCTGAGGGCCATCATGCCCGCCTACCTCAGCGCACCCAAGCCTTCCACTGCCGACACCATCCAGTACTCCCCCATGTTCTGGCGCGGCTTTTTCCGGCGCAACTCCCTGGAGCTGGCCAGAAACAGGGTCAAGGACATAATGTCGCCCACGCCGAGGACCATCGACGGAGCAGCCAGCCTTATGGAGGCGGCCTTCATCATGCTGGAAACCAATCACCGGCGTCTGCTGGTGGCTGAAGGCGATGAGATTCTCGGGGTCATCAGGGAACAGGATCTTTTCTTCGAGATGGAGAGAATTTTGCGGTAAGGATTTCTTGGCCGGGTGGGCTGTTCCAAATTAAACACCCGGTGGAGCCGCCCAAGTATTTCCGGTGAAACAGGCCCCTGTGAAAAAAGATTCCGGGGGCCTGTTCCACATATATCCTTAATGCCGGCGGGAACAAATAGTTGACTTTCAAAAGTCTTTCATGCTTTTATAAAAAATAGGGGTATTCAGGTTTAACTCGGAAAAAAACAAAATCAAATAATCTGGGAGGAAAGCTGTGTCCAACTTATCTGGCAAACGAGGTTTTACCCTGATCGAGATTCTGTTGGTCGTGGTCATCATCGGGATCATGCTCTCGGTTATTGTCCCCAGGGCCTGGAGGGCCAACGTCGACGCCAAGTACACCCTGGTCAGACAGTCCTGCACTGAACTGGCTTCCTTTGCCCAGGGCTGGGCCGAAAGCCAGATGGCGGCCCAGGAAGAAGCTTCTACCTGCAAGATAGTAAATTATTTAAATAGCTTGGCGAGTAAAACGTTTGTTTTTGGATTGGTGACAGATTCCTTTACCTGGTTGGCTGATACCGATGCCAGCAACTGGAACAGCACCGGAAGCCCGGTGTCTATCAACGGCCGCAATCCCGGAGGGTCCGGCCCGGACACCCCGGAAAAATCAGTGGAAGACATGATTCCACCGGAAAAAATGCCCCGCAATCCGTTCAGCGGTTCAGCCGTTTTTCATAGTTCAAACTACCCGGCTTCAGCCGATACGCCCATTGCCGGGGCCATAGCCTGTGGAGAGGCTGTGTCGGGAAATTCTCAGTATTTCGGTTTGATCTGGCAGGGGACAGGTTCCAATGTCGGTGGTTGCGCGACCGATGGGGCCGAGTTTTACGCCGGACAGTCCACTTCCCTGGAAGGCCTGCGCAACGGCGTCTTTTTGGCCCAGGTCGGGGCTGAATAGTTTTTCAATAACAGAAAAAAGGCCTCTCCGGTCACTGCGGAGGGGCCTTTTTATTTTCTTTTTAAGCATCCAAGCATAAGCAATGAAACAGTTATCAGGACAACCGCCGCCGCCTGGGTCCAGGTCCATCCCCACCAGGGCAGAAGCCCCCGGTTGTCTCCCCGGAAGTATTCCACCAGAAGCCGGACGGTTCCGTGCAGCAGGCCGTAACTCCAGAACAACTGGCCCGGCTTCAGCCATCTGCCTTTCCTCAGAGACACCAGCACCAGGAAGACCGTGGCCATCAAGATGGAGGTATAAAGCTGGGTCGGATGCAGGGGCTTGCCCAACGGGGCCAGGCATTCCGGGTGGCTGAAGGTCAGCCCCCAGGGGAGATCGGTGGGGCGGCCGTAACAGCAGCCCGCCGCCAGGCAGCCCAGGCGCCCTACCGCTTCCCCCAGGGCCAGGCCGGGGGCGAAAGCGTCGGCTGTTCTCCAGAAGGGCAAAACCCAACGGGGAACGAGTATCAGGAAAAGCAGGATACAGAGCAACAGCCCGCCGTAAAAGACGAAGCCGCCCTGCCATATAAGCAGGGCGTCTAAAGGATGAGCCTGGTAGCGTTTCCAGGCCAGGGCGACGTAAAGCAGGCGCGATCCCACACCTGCGGCCAGGACCATCAGGAAAACCAGGTTGAGAAATGCCCGCCGCTCCAGTCCGGCCAGAGTGCTTTCGTGAACCGTCCAGAGTATGGCCAGGGCAAAGCCGGTGGTCAGTATAACGCCATAGGTGTTGACCAGCAGAAAATCAGTCTCAACCAGATAGGGCCACATGAAAATCCGACCTTTCGATGTGCGGTTTTCCGGGGGGATGCTCTCGCCATGGCGTTTCCGCCCCGTTGAGGCTATATAAGTAAAAGTTTCGACCGGGGCTGTTGAAAACGTGCTTCATCATCAACGTCCTGCCGGCTGGCGGTCAACAAAAAAATCCATGGGAGACATATCGCTTCCATTCGGCAAGTCCGGGCCTTCACAATGGGCAACTGGGAAATCTCAAGTAACAGTTTGAAGACAATCAAGTAGTTGCAGAGAAATACCTGGTTCTGATTCCAAAAAAAGATATATTGATGTTTAACTTAATGAAAACAGTTGGTTTTGGAAAATCGCATATTCCCTTAACAGTTGCCAGCCGCCCATCAGTTCTGATATAAAAAAACTGTGCATCCGCGGCGGGGCTTGAGGCTTATCTTGCCTCCCCCTAAATCGCCCGGATGCACGTCGGAACGGACTCGGTTGGCCAGATAACCGATGGTTTGCTGAATCAGTAGCTATTCCGACATGATAGACTGTTGAGGCGAAAACGGTAATGCTGCTTGAGCCGAGAATGCCTTAAAAATAACCGAGTGAACGGAAAAAATGCCCCCTGTTGAAATAACCGAGGTTATAAACCCCTCGTTCAAGCCCAAATATGATCGTCTTTTCCAACGGATAAAGCTTGATCAGCCTGTCAAGCAGAACGAGCTCGATTATGTTCTGGACAAGTCTCTCCACGGCAAGTCGCCCGATCTGTATCTGCACACTCCGGACGACGACACTTTTGTTTCCAGGCTGCTGCAGATCAATGCCCGGGAAATCCTCATAGATCGTTTCACCGACGGCGAGGCCCGCCGTTTTCTGGAAACGCATTCGCCCCTGGTCTTTTCCCTGAGGCTGGACGGGATCACTTATTTTTTTGAATCCAAGCCGCTGGCCGAAGGGCGTGATCAGGGCGGACGGTTCTACCTGGTTGCCAAGCCGCAGTCTCTTCTCAAGCAGCAGCGGCGGGAATTCTACCGGGTCAACCTGCCCTTGGAACCGCCCGTATTTTTCCTGAACAACGAGGTCAGAAACATTTCGGGTTGCGGTCTGGGGTTTGTCGGTGAACGTCAATACGAGATCGGGACGACTTTTTCCCAGGCCAGAATCAAACTTGTCCTGCCGGATGACTGCAAATTCAACAACGGTTCGAAGGAACAGGTGGTGGATATCAACACCGCCGTAATCGTCCGGGCCGAGCATTCAAACGAGACGAGGCGGAAGTCGTTTTTCGGACTGCGATTCGACGGTATTACGGATCAGGAACGCCAGAAAGTCCTTTCCTATATCGCCATTCTGGACAGAAGGGAGCGCTGTGAAAGGGAAAAGCAGTGGCTGCAGGAGATGAAAAACCGTTTTTCATGATTTGCCGCGAGCGCATGTTTTTTGGGTCCCCAAGCGGCGAGACAAAAACAGGACCATCATTTCCCGGCCGGTGGCACCGTCTTATCTTTCAAAATCAGGTTTGCTATTGACTGTTCCGCCTTTCCGTTATTAGATTGGGGCTAGTCTAAACGAGTTTTCTTGGAAATTTCAAACAAATCGCGGAATGGACGTTCGAGGCGCCGGAGCCTGGCCCGGAACGAGCGTTCAACGTTTCCGATCCCTGGGAATGGCAACGGCAAGAGGCTTGCCGGTTCGGCGGCCGGAATACCGGCTGTTCGAGCCTGAATGGCTATGCAACAGCGGGATGGAGGTTGAAGCATGAATAAGAATCGGCGGATTACCGTTTTTCTGTCCTTGGTTTTGGCTGTTCTACTGGTTTGGGGAGTGTCGGCATGCGTGGATCTGGCCGGGGTGAAAGGCGGGCAGAGTTCTCCTGTGGCCGGTCCCGAGCCTGCGCCCGGCACGGCGGCCAAAGGTGCGCCGCTGTACTGGATGAGCGTTTCCACGGATAATTTCAGCATGCCCGGCATGAGCCAGCAGCCAGACACCGGGTTGATGGGGAAGCTGATGGGCAAAGTCACCGGTGGGGCTTTCGGGCCGCGCAAGGGGCTTTATCTACAGCTCAATTCCATGCCGGTTCCGCCGGACAAATCCCAGGCGGCCCATGACATTCCTGCGGGTATGAAGATGGGGGCTTCTTTGCCTCTGCTCTCCCCCGAAAAGGTTGAAACCACTCCGGGCGGCGGAGAAGAGGCCGTGCCGTGGCAGAAGGAAGAGCCTCCACGCGTCAGGATAAAATTCTACTGGGGCTGCGGAGAAACCATCCGCGCCGGACAGCCCAGAATCCTGGATACGGCCAAGATGGACAAGGCGGCTTTCGGCAAGTCCATGGTCAGCCGCGGACCATCCAGAACCTATCCCCCCGCGCCGAGGAAGGATTGGGTTTACGCCGAATGGCCCAACAAGGACAGCGACGACAAAATTCCCGCCGACGCTTCCTTACAGGGTCTCCAGTTCGTCCACGGCAACTACATCCCGCATATAAAATTCGATCTGGACGCGGGACATGATTTCATGGCTCCGGTCAAGTTCCCGGTGGTCAGAGGGGGGCTGGAGGAGAGCATCTACTTTGAGTGGGAACCCATTCCCTCGGCCGTGGGCTATCTGGCCGTAGCCATGGCCCATGTGCAGAAGACCGGGGAGATGATTATGTGGTCTTCCAGCGAAGTCTTTGACCCGGGCTACGGTCTGATGGATTACCTGCCCGGCCGTGACGTGGTCAAGTTTATTAAGGAAAAAGTCATAATGCCTCCATCTGTTCATTCCTGCACCATTCCCAAAGGCGTTTTCGCCGGTGCGGACGGGGCTATGCTCCAGTTCATAGCCTATGGCGACGATTTCTGGACTTCCTACCCTCCGAAGCCGGAGAACGCACCCAAAGACTGGAAGCCGGACTGGACGGCTCACGCCCGTTTCAAATCAACCGGGGCACTCATGCTGGGCCAGACCGGAGCGGCCGGGCCGCCCCAGACTCAGCCAGCCCAGCCTGAAACAAAGCCGGAAGAGAACCCTAGCCCCCTGAAGAAACTCAAAGGCCTTTTCGGCGGCTGATTCAGGATAACGACGATAAAAACCCGGCGCAGGCCGGGTTTTTTATTCAGAGCGGCTGTTTCGCGGGTTGATTCCGGCAATTGTGAGAAGGAACCAGCCCGGTTAGTCCGGTACGGTTTAATGACCTTGACAGGCGTCCATGATATTTGACACATTCAGCGTTAAGACGGCCTACGGGCACGGCAGTTTGGAGAGGATAACGGTCTGCTGCTGTATATGGAACAAGCAATGAAAAAAGGCAACAGCCGGACCGGTCCTTTTTCGACCAGGAAAAAAGGCATCTGGATACTGGCCGGTCTGGCCGCCGGGTTGCTGATTATCACCTGGGTTTTCGCCGCCCTGGATATTGACCGGTCCATTGCCGGCCGCTTTTACAGCCCCGCCCAAGGCTGGCCTCTCGGGGACCTGCAACCCTGGCGGTTTCTGCACCAGTACGGGACCATCCCCGGAATCATACTGACCGTGGCGGCTCTGGTTGCCTGGTTTGGGGCCTTGGTCCGTCCGGGAATGGCTGCTTGGCGGCGTCCCCTCATGGTCATTGTCTTGACTTCCATCATCGGCGGAGGTTTCATCATCAACGGTCTGGTGAAGCCATACTGGGGGCGGCCGCGGCCGCGGCAGGTGCAGGAATTCGGCGGCTTGTGGCAGTACAGGGGAGTATTCCCGCCCGGCCAGGTCGGCAAGGGCGAATCCTTTCCCTGTGGCCACTGCACCATGGGCTTTGTCTTCGTGCCCATGATATTCCTTCATCGCCGCTCAAGGGCTCTGGCATATGGCGGGGCAGCGTTCGGACTGGCCTACGGTTCGCTTATCAGCACGGCCCGCGTGCTGCAGGGCGCCCATTATGCTTCCGACTGCATCTGGTCACTAGGCATACTGATGATGACGGCCGCCGCTCTGCATTATCTGATCCTGAGGGTTCCGGAAGCCGAGTCTCCCCGCGTCGCCCTGATGTCCAGTTCCCGCAGAATCTTTCTGGGAGCCGGAATTTCCGCAGCAGTTCTGGTTATAGCCTTATCATTCATGACCCGCCGGCCTTTCTACGAAACCCACGAAAAGGTCATAGCGTCTGACCCAGCTTTAAGCCGTCTGGTTGTTCAGGCCGATGTGGATTACGAAAAGACCCAGGTCCGGTACTCTCCAGACGAAGATGAACTGCGAGTCAGACTCAACGCCCAGGGCTTCGGCCTGCCCAACGTCTCTTATTCCTTGCAGACATCGGTCCGCCGGGAGGGCGATACAGTCTTTCTGACCTTCAATGTCTTGCCCGGAGGCTATTATTCGGAACTTAACCACACCATCGAGGTGTTCCTGCCCCAGGGCGAGAAAGACAGGCTGGCCGTTGAATTCCGCAGAAGCGAACCATGAATCCGCACCGCCTCACGTGGCGGAGAAATCCATGAAAAGAATAGTCCGTATTCTGACCGTCAATTCGGTCCGGGAGATATTCAAATACAAGTCTTTCACCCTGCTTATTCTTCTGCTGATTATTCTGGACAGAGTCATGCACAGGTATGTAAAGGCCGGCCCTGATCTGGACCTGGCCAAGATCAAGACCCTGGGGCTTGGCGCTTCGGCCTGGGTTTATAATGAACTGCCGGGTATTATCCGGAGTCTGCTCTCCGATTACCGTTCCGTTCTGGTGCTGGCCGCCCTGTTCATGCTCAAGGAACTCATCTCCATGTGGCCGTCCAGCGATATGCGGAGAATGCACCGGCGGGAACGGCAGGGATTCGGCATCATGGCCGCCCTGTTTTCCCTGCGCTGGAGCCAGGTCCTCTGGGACGCCGTGGCCGTAGGCTCACTCTGCCTGGTGCTGGGGACGTGGACCTTGCTTTCTTTCGCCGCCAGCCGGGCTGTCTGGTCGGCCACCGGTTCTTCGTCGGCTCTGGTGCTTCTGGCCGGGTTGCTCTTTCTTATTGCCCCCGTGGGTCTGGGAGGGCTTTCCTATTCTTCGAAACTGGCCGTCATCTCTCATGGCGGGTTCGCTGAAAAACTCTCCCTCTTTTTCCTGCTCTTCACGAACTGGAAAGTCTTCTGGGCTTCCTGGATATTTTTCCTGTTGCGGGTGCTGATAGAGTCGGTCTTCGTGGCCCTGATTCCGGCGGCTGTCCTGCTGTTTGTGGAAAGTTTCTGGGTCAGGATCATCCTGGCCAGCCTCCTGGTGGCTCCGGTCTATTCCTTTCTGAAAATGGCCTCCTTCAAATTTTTTCTTGAGATATACAAGGATAAGCCCCTGGTCGCCGAAGAATACCGCCGCTATTTTTCCGAGATGTAGCAGCCAGGCTGCCGCCCGCCTGGATGACCCGGAGACGGGGTCGGCGGGGAGTGTTGCTGTGGCGAAGCAAATGAAAGGGGACGGCAGTCGATTTTTCCGGCTCGTGCGGGTCCGCCCGTCGCCCCCGAGTTATCTACATCCTCAAAGCCATAGGCGGAACGCTTGGTCCCGGCTTCCGTCCCAATTATCTTAATTATACTTGTTAGGCGGCTTGGAGGCAAACGTTGCGAAAACGGCAGGGGCAGAGGCAGTAAGGAAAGGCTGGATAGTCCACTGAAAAAGAAAAAAGCCGGGGTAGTCCGGGCTCCCAGGCTGACGGTTCCCTTGCTTCTACCCCCTCCCGGAAGAGGTTCAGGTAAACCACCGCTTTAAATGTACCGCCAACGGAATCAGGAGTCAATAGATGAGCAACGTCCCAGGCTGGTCAACCTTGCGGCCAATCCAATGAATTGAACACCAGTTTTCGCGTTATAAGCCACGGCCCGGCCCCAAACTCTTTGCCTGAGCCGGACTGTTCGGCTTGACTTGCCCCCTGCAGTTGGTTTTATATTGGCAGGGCCAGGCTTCGAGAGCCTGAAAGGACAGCCGACCCTGTTTGTGGTTGTTCCTCATCCGGAAATGAAGACGGAGACCTCACACAATGCACCCTGGAACAACGGTCGTTGAACACATACTGGAATCCCAAAGACACATCTCAGGCTCAACCGGCGCTTTCACCATGCTGCTCAATGAAATGATAGTCGCCGCCAAATATATAAACCGGGAACTCAACCAGACAGGCCTTTCCACTTCCGCAGCTCTTTCCGCCCGCGAGCCGGTGGAACGGATGCGCAGGCTGGAGCACACAGCCAGGGAAATTCTTGTCTCCCGCCTGATATCGTCGGGGCAGGCCGCAGGGCTTATTTCCAATGAGGCGGCTGATCTGCTGGAACTGACCGATGGCCGGACCAGAGGCAACTATCTGGTTGCCTTCGATCCTCTGGACAGCGCTTCCAACGTGGTCGCCAACGTCAGCGTGGGTACCATCTTTTCCATATACCGGCTCCCTGGGAATCAGGAAGAGATGGCGTCCGCCGATTTCCTTCAGGCCGGGCGCAGTCAGGCCGCCGCAGGTTATTTCCTTTACGGCTCATCCACCATGATGGTTTATACCACCGGACAAGGCGTGCATGGATTCACTCTGGACCCGGAAGTCGGCGAATTTCTGCTTTCCCATGAGAATATCCGCATACCGTCATCCGGGAAAATTTATTCCGTCAACGAAGGACATCGCCACTATTGGGACGAACCCGTGCGGAGCTTCGTGGATTCACTGAAAGCCCCGGACAAACAGGGCCGGACCTATTCCAGCCGTTACGTGGGCGGACTGGTCGCTGATTTTCACCGAAATCTGTTGGCCGGGGGAGTCTTTCTCCATTCCGCCGAGCACCGCGACAACAAACCTCCTTCGGCCAGGTTAAGGCTGATGACTGAGGCCAATCCCCTGGCCATGGTGGTGGAGCAGGCCGGTGGGCGGGCCAGCAACGGCCGGGAGGCCATTCTCGACATCATCCCGGAGGATATCAATCAGCGGGTTCCTTTGATAATCGGCAGCAGCGAAGAAGTCCTCCGCGCTGAAGAACTGTTTCGAAACTGTCCCGCGCTGGCGGCGTTATAAGAGTCTCCACGGCGTTGAAGGGAAAACAAGCTGCGGACATGAGTTATTTGTACTGCCGGACTGCAAGCCGCTGATGTATGTGTTATATTTAATTTTACGGATGTCGATAATTCCATATACGCCACTTTTCAAATGAACATAGGTCAATTCGGCAGCTCCTGTAGTTGCATCGGGTGTCTGGCCAGACGCCGGAATCAGCGGTTTTCATTATCACCAATGGCATAGCCAGTCGATTTGGGGTTCCATATTCAGGCTGAGGGGAGCAGGGTTGACCCCTGTTTCCCGGTTCGAATATTGCGGCGGCTTTCCATATACCTGGACCCAAAAGAAGCCATGAAGACTGGGCGTGAACAGAAAAGCGCGATGCTTTGTCCGCCGGTATTGGCATAGGGGGGATGTGGGGCATGACCGGAGTAAAAAAAATTCTGCTGGTCGATGATGAACCGGAGGTGACCAAGGCCATCGGGCGAGTCTTGACCAGGGAAGGTTATGAAGTCATCCAGGTCAATGAACCGGCCAAGGTGGAAGATTACATCCTTTACACCGAACTGGACGCCGTCATAACCGATCTGAAGATGCCCAATATAGACGGATTCGAAGTCCTGAAGCTGGTTCGTAAAAGCAAGCCTTCTTTGCCTGTGCTCATGCTTACCGGGTTTGGCTCCATTGACACGGCGGTGGCCGCCACCAAACTGGGCGCGGCCGAATTCCTGAGCAAGCCTGTGGTTAACCACGACCTCATAAAGGCCATCAAGAAACACACCGAGGCTGAATGCTCTCTGCCCGACAGAATCAGAAACATGGTGGCCTCCCCGGTTTTCCAATCCAGAAGCAAAGACAAAGGAGAAGAGGAGAGAATACTGCTGGATGATGAAATCGTCTCCACGGACAGTATTCCGGACGGTTTTGTCGAGGTCCGCTTCGAAGATATGGTGCCAGGGGAAAAACTGCCATTTAATCTCTATGTCCAGATTTTCAACAGGAAGACTGAGAAACACTATCTTCGGCTGATTTGCCGCTCCGATCAGGTTTTCACATCGGGGCTCCGCAACATACTCTTCAAACGGAAACTGGGCAGCTTTTTCATTAAGGAGCAGGACTACCGTAAATACCTGGCCTATTATACAGCCCTGAAATCAATGCCCGGCTTCAAAACCGCCCGGGTCCGCGAGCAGAAGAAACTGGTGCTTTACGGAAAGGCCGTGGAGGCGATAGCGGATATACTGGCCCGGCCAATTGATGAAAAAGTAATCCAGTCGGCGGTCAATCTGGTGGACAACATTTTCACCACCATGGTCAAAGACCCGGAACTTTATCAGGACATGAACAAGCTCTTTCGCCAGGACACCAGCATATTCAATCATTCAGCCAATGTCTGCCTGCTGAGTGTCTCTTTCGGCATGTTTCTGCAGCTCGACAAGAGCATTGTTCATACACTCGGCATCGGGGCTCTGTTTCATGACCTGGGAATGAACAAAATCGACATAGCCATTCTCGATAAGGAAACTCCTTTGACCTCAGAGGAATGGCTGGAAATAAGAAACCACCCTGAAAAGGGTCATGAGCAATTGACGCGTTCACTGCTTTTTCCCCGGCAGTCTCTTCGCATCGTTCTGGAGCACCACGAAGAGTCGGACGGGTCCGGATACCCTAGGGCTCTGAAGGAGAATGAAATCAGCCTACTGAGCCGGATCTGCCGGATCGTGGACAAGTTCGACGCCATGACCACGAAGAAAGCCTACCGGGCCGCATATACACCTTCAGAAGCCCTGAAAAAAATTTACCTGGACGAATCATCCGAGAAGGCGCGCAGACTCATCCGCCACTTTATCGAGTTTCTGGGCGGTAAGAAGAGCGGACAACCGTCGTAATTCTTCATCTTTTCCCTAGAAGGGCTCGCTATAAGGGGCAAGTTGCCCCGATTTGCGTGGGGCGCCGACAAACCTGGCGGGGATCCATGTCCGGCTCTATGCCTTGGGTGTGGCCGATCAGGCCGGGTGCAATAAGCCCTTCAGCAGGACCAAAAACCCGAAAATCCCGATAAAGGCTCCCAATATAGGCGCCACGGCCCCGACCAGACAACCGGCGATGATTATTACCGCGCCTTTGGTCTGCGTCCAGGAACGGGCTTGAATCAGTTCTTGTTGTGCGGTTTTTTTGTCCGCTTTTCGTGCGGCCTTTTCGGCCTGCCCCCGGTTGGTTAAGGCTTTACAGCCGGGGCAATTAGGCAAATTATCATCAACGACACGTCCGCAGTTATAGCATTTCGCCAGAGCCATTTTATTTCCTGTTGCTGCAAGAGGGTTGGTTTGTCCTATGCCTCGACCAATAATAGAGCAGTCCGGCGAAACAGGCAAAATTAAAGCGGCTCAAAACGGCGAATACCGTAGTCTTGATGGACGATAAAACAGGCTGTCCCGGACGTTCACTTCAGGTGCAACCTGGAAAAAGAACAAAATCGACCGGCAGGCCAAAAACTGGGGACTTGACAGTGGACAGCGCCTACCTCAGAACGCCAGACCCGCCCGCCTTTATCTCTCGAGCCTGAAGACCACGGAAACAGGAGTCCCAACTTTGGCGATAGATGTATAATTAAGTATTAATGATGCAAAACTAAATAAAATTATGCTTGACAACGTGAGCGGAATGGGCTATAAAGATAACAGCTCGCACAAGTGTGGGCAAGTTGGGTGAGAAGAACCAACCCCCTTGGTTCCTCGGTACTTCCCTTAGATAGGCAGAGGCCGGGCAGAACATAAGGCTTGGTGGCGAATTCACATCCGACGTGTGAAAACGAAGAAACCGCCCCCGGTCCCTGGTCGGCACTCCCCCATAATTTAGGGCAAGAGACCGGCAAGCAAGATCGGCATGGTGTGACAAGGAACCTCCAACCCCTAATAGGGATTGGTATGTTCAGGTCATGCCTTTTTTATTTGGGGCATTGACCAAAGCAGGGAAATGCCATGTCCGAAAAGCTGCTTCCCCCCAGCCAGGCGGCTGAACTTTTAAATAGTACAACCCGCACACTCAAACTGTGGCGGCGCATGGGCCGAGGCCCGGCTTTCCATCGCGTCGGCGGGAAGGTTTTTTATCGTCTTGAAGGCATCGACTCGTTCCTCGAAAGGGGCCGGGTAGAGCCCAAGGGGGCTGAACGATGTGCCCGGCGTGTTCGGGTGGCACTTCGGCCGAAAGTCAAGGGGCTGATAGTATGGGCGGCCTGTTGGGGCCTGATATCATCCACATTGGCCGTGTGGCTGATTGCTAGGCTCAGATTGCAGGCGGCATAGGAGGTATGCAATAGATGAAAGACGTCACACGCTCTGGTTTCACTGAAGCCGTCTGGAAGCCGTTTTGTGATGGCTATTTCAATCGTTCAAGCCCGCTGGCGCAGAACTCCGGGAGGAACGTTTTAAAGCGGATACTGCGTAAGGCCTGGCTCCGCGACTTCCACTGAAAAGAAGAAGGCCGTAACCAATTAAGATTACGGCCTTTTATGAATTATGGTGCCGAAGGCGGGACTCGAACCCGCACGGGCGTGGCCCACCACCCCCTCAAGATGGCGTGTCTACCAGGTTCCACCACTTCGGCACTGAGGGAAACTCCTAATTGCTCGCAGGCTGCTGAATCGGCTGAGCCTCTTCCTTGGGAACATCGGGCGCGGCCTGGGGCGCTGCCTGCTCTTCCTGCTGGACCGGTTCTTCGGCCGTGGCCGCGGGAGCGGCTGTCTGTTCCTGTGCGGGAACTTTCAACCCTTCCATGACCGAGTCCGTGCCGATACGGTTGTTGCTGAAAAAGCTCAGGCCCAGAGAGGTTCCCATGAAGATGACAGCCGCGACGACCGTTATCTTGCTCAGGAATCCAGCCGGTCCGGTGGTTCCGAAAACCGTCTGGCTGGAGCCTCCACCGAAGGCGGCTCCCATACCTGCTCCCTTGCCTGCCTGCAACAGCACGATCAGGATCAAGGCAATGCAGACGATGACATGGAGTATTATTGTTATAGTGGTCATCACTAAAAAAGACCTGCCGGTCTTATTCTCCCTTGTATCTCAGGATCTTGGCAAAAACATCAGCCTTTAAACTCGCACCGCCAACCAAGGCTCCGTCTATGTCCGGCTGAGCCATCAGGTCGGCGGCATTGTCCGGCTTAACGGAGCCACCATACAGAATCCGGACATCATTTGCAAGGCTTTTGTCGTACAATTTTTCAAATTCCCGCCGCAGAAAGACATGGACTTCCTGAGCCATTTCCGGCGTGGCCGTTTTTCCTGTCCCTATGGCCCAGACCGGTTCGTAAGCCAGGGTAATACGGGCGGCGTCAGCCGGGGATACGCCGTCCATGGCGCCCGAGAACTGGGCGGCCAGCACGGAGAAGGTCCGGCCTGATTCCCTCTGCTCCAGTGTCTCACCCAGGCAGAGGATCGGAGATAGATCGCCGGAGAGCGCGGCCTTGACCCGTCGGTTGACGGTCTGGTCGGTTTCTCCGAAATACTGGCGGCGTTCCGAATGGCCTATTATGACCAGATTCACGCCCAGGGACTTGAGCATGCCGACCGAAACCTCGCCGGTAAAGGCTCCTTCGGCCTCCCAGAAGACGTTCTGGGCGGCAATGGCGACAGGAGAACCGGCTGCGGCCCGGACAGCGGTCTCAAGGCAGGGAAACGGCGGAGCCAAAGCCACGTCCGCGTCCGGGGCTTCAGGCAGAAGCTTCCTGAATTCACCGATAAAGTCCGATGTTTCGCCGACTGTCTTGAACATCTTCCAATTGCCGGCGATAAAAGGCCGGCGGCCCTTGGCAGCGGTCATGTTCAGTCCTCCTCCTGTTCTCTCGCTTGACGGGCATGTTCTTCCAGGGCCACAATGCCGGGCAAACGCCCTCCTTCCATCAGTTTGAGGAAAGCGCCGCCGCCGGTGGATATGTAGGACATACGGGACGATTCACCGGCCCGGTGGACGGCCACATCCGTGTCGCCGCCGCCGACAATGGTCATGGAGTAGGTGTTGGCCACGGTCTGGACCATCTGAAACGTTCCTCGGGAGAAGGCGTCAATTTCGAAAGCGCCCATGGGGCCGTTCCAGATGATGGTTTTGGAGTTGGAGAGGGCTTCGGCGTAAAGATGCGATGTAGCCGGGCCTATATCGACGATCATCCAGTCTTCGGGAACTTCCTGGACTGTGGTTATCTTGGTCTCCGCCTTGGGGTCGAACCGGTCGGCTACCACGCAGTCAACGGGGATGTAAAACTTCACGCCGCGGCGGCGGGCCTTGCGCATGATCGAGCGGGCTTTTTCCACCAGTTCCTCTTCGACCATGGACTTGGAGCCGATGTCGTAATAGATGGCCTTGAGAAAGGTATTGGCCATGGCCCCGCCGATGATGATCTTGTCCGCCGTGTCCAGCAGATTTTCGACGGCCGAAATTTTTGAGGAAACCTTGGCGCCGCCGATGATGGCCGCCAAGGGGCGGGCCGGGTCCTGCATGGCCCGGTGAAAATAGGTCAGCTCGTTTTTCAGCAGGAATCCGCCCACGCATTCCTTCATGTGGTCGACAATGGCCACTACGCTGGCGTGGGAGCGGTGAGCAACGGCAAAGGCGTCGTTGACGTAAATTTCGCCCAGCTCGGCCAACTGCCGGGCGAAGTCGTCGTCGTTCATTTCCTCTTCAGGGTGAAAACGGAGGTTCTCCAGCAGGAGAATATCCCCCGGATTCATTGCTTCGGCCATCTTTTTGACTTCCGGTCCCACACAGTCCGGAGCCATTATAACGTCCTTTTTCAGCAGCCTGCTCAGACGCCGGGCGACCGGGGCCAGGCTGAGGTGAGGCACCGCTTCGCCCTTGGGACGGCCCATATGGGAACACAGGATTATCCGGGCGCCCTCATCCAGAGCGAAATTCACCGTTGGCAGGATGCCGCGGATTCTGGTGTCGTCCGTAATATTCTGGTCCTGGTCGTAAGGGACGTTCAAATCGGCCCGGATCAACAGCGTCTTCCCATTGATGTCGATCTCGTTGATGAACGGAAAACGCTCATCCAGCGGTGTAATAACCGACATGAGTCCAAAACCGTCAACCATTTGTCCTTATTCCTTTCGCTTCTCTGTTCGATCAATCGTCTGTAAATGCTTTCCGGTCCGATCAGCCCGGTCAGCGGTAATCCCGTCAGTCAGGGCGACTCCCTGATCGGTATCGTCCGCCTTTGCCGCAAAAGGCTGGGCTGGACAAAGATCATGTAGGCCAAAGCCGCTTTGGCATCCGAAGGACCCGCCTGGATAACTCTTTATCATTAATTCTATTGGCCTTTACGGATTGCGTCAATCGTTTTCAGGCCGCAAGAAAACATACTAAGACAATACGGCAATTATTAAAACCGATAAAAGGCAAGAATTGTCAGCATGAATTTAACTTTTTGAAAAATCAGAGAATCCTGGCCATGACCAATGCATCCTCTCGCTCCTGCTCATAATAATTCTTTCTGACTCCGGTCTGGACAAAGCCCATTCGCCTGTAAAGACTTCTGGCGCTTCCGTTGGACGGCCGGACTTCCAGATACACCTCTTTGACTTTGATCTCTCCGGCGTAAGCGAAGAGATACTCCAGCAGAAAGCGGCCCAGTCCCTGGTTTCTGTGATCTGGGGCGACAGCTATGTTAAGTATCTGGATTTCCGGCGGAATCGCCCAGAATATCAGGTGGCCGATGACCAGTGGGCCTGTTTTCAGGGAAAGACAGACCGAGGGGCGGCGGTCGAGCTCGGATTGAAACTGGTCCCGTGTCCAGGGGTGAAGAAAGGAACGCCGCTCGATTTCCAGAATCTGGTCCAGATCATCGGGGCTCATGCGCTCTATGGTCACCCGGTCGAGCAGCGAATTATCGTTGGTTTCGGGAATCATATGGTCAACAGTACAAGAGCGCCCAGGAAAAGAACTCCATAAGCCCAACCGGACTTGCTGACCGTAATGGTGCTCAGGGCGGCGGCCACGCCAGCCAAGGGAATCAGATAGTACATAAGATCGAGGGCCGACAGCATCGGCGGAGTCAGTATCGGGTGCAGGGCCTTGACGGCGGTGGTCAGCAGGGCCAGGGTGAGCAGCAGGAAGAACAGGTTGAAAACAAAGGACAGGGCCAGGCCGACAAGGTTGTAGGCGCTGATCCTGCGGAGCCTGCCTGCCTCCGCCGCCGATAAGGCCCATTCCACCATGCGTACCTTGAACTGACGAATGCGAAGTTCCAGGTGGGACGCCAGATTGGCCAGGGGCAGCACCAACAGAATGGTCAGGGCTATCACGGAATGGGAAGCCGGGCCGGGTTCGGCGGCCAGGGAAGCGCCTCCAGCGGCCAGAATCGCTCCGAGGGATTCGTTGGGCGGGATGTGTCCGCCCAAGGGTAGCCTGCTTATCCAGACGAGTTCAAGCAGCGCGCCAACGGCGGCGCCGGTTAAAGGCTGCCCAAGGAGAAGGCCGGTGATCGGACCGGCCACAATTGGGCGGGAGATCATCACCTGGAAGGCCACGGTCCGGTCCAGAGCTATCAGTCCGCCGACTGCGGCCACCAGGAAGTATTCGGCCCACATACCGGTCACGCCCCATTCAGGCCAGAAGACAGAGTTCCTTGATTTCGTTGATGGGTCTGGCCTGGTCCTGCGGTACGCTGCGCGCTTCGATAAAAACGCCCGTATCGCTGATTTCCTTCAGGCATTCGATGTCGCCTTCGCCCAAAGATACGGAACAGGTGACTTGCTTTTTGCCGGGAGAGCAGTCTGTGTTGCCAATATTCAGGCGGTTGAAAACAGGGAAATTGCGGTGAAACTGAAGGGCGTCGGTGCAGTTGGCGAAAAGGAGAATGACCCGTTTGTCGGCCCAGAGCCCGCCAGCCAGGCGTTCGGACGCTTCATCTACCTTGAAGACCGCCACTTCCAGATTGGGGGGGACGGACATTTCCATGATGGAGCGCTGCAGAAAATCTTCAGCCACCTGATCGTTGGCCACCAGCAGGCAGTCGGCTCTCGTGAAAGGCGTCCAGGCCTCGATGATCTGGCCGTGAATCAAACGACAATCAACCCTGACAAGAACCAGCGCCACCAGACCCTCGCAGCCTTTTCTAAGATTGAGTTCGCCGGTTGAGCAGTTCACCGGCCACTGTGATGCTTTTGCGCCCGTATTCCCCGACCGCCTGAGCGGTTTCCTTCAAATTGCCGTCGCGGGACTGGGTCAGCTTGATGAGCATGGGAAGGTTGACTCCGGTCAGAACTTCCACCTTGCCAGCCGCCAGAAAGGACAGACTCAGGTTGGACGGCGTGCCGCCGAACATGTCGGTCAGGAGCAGAACGCCCTGACCATGGTCGGCTTTTTTAATCGCCTGCTCAATCTGCTTGCGCATGGTTTCCGGTGACGACTGAACGTCAATGGAGACCGAATGGGCGTTTTCTATGCGCCCCAGAATGAATTCGGCGGTAGTGATAAGCTCGGCCCCCAAGCGTCCGTGCGTGACGATGACTATGCCAATCATGACTGCTCTAATCTACCCAGTATATCCCTGTGACGGACCGAAACCTTGTTGTCTTTTCGTCCGACGTGCCGGGCCAGTTCGTTGACGATGGACACGGAACGGTGCTGGCCGCCGGTGCAGCCCACCGCAATGGTCAGATAAGTTTTGCCCTCCCGCTTGTACATCGGGATGACATAATCGAGGAGGTCTGTGAATTTATTAAGAAATAACTGACCTTCCTCAGAACCGAGAACGTATTCTACTACTCGATTATCTCTCCCGTCAAGCTCCCTTAGCTCATCAAGGTAGAACGGATTAGGCAGAAATCTCACGTCCATCACAATGTCGGCTTCGGGGGGGAGGCCGTGTTTGAATCCGAAGGAAAGCATTTCGATGGACAGATTGCGTCCGGACTCGCTGACACAGTAGCGTTGCCGGATGATATCCCTGAGCTTATGGACAGTGAAAGTGGATGTGTCGATTACTTCAAGGGCCGCCTCCCGGACGGTTTCCATCAGGCGGCGTTCCAGCCTGATGCCTTCCAGCAGGCCCCCATCGGCGGCCAGGGGGTGAGGGCGGCGGGTTTCGGAGAAGCGCTTGACCAGCACCTCGTCCGCGGCGTCAAAGAAAAGTATGGTCAGGTCGTAATTCTGTGACGTGATATGGGAAAAGAGGTCCCGGAAATGTTGGACGAATCCCTTTTCCCTCATATCCATGCCAATGGCCAGCTTCATGAATTCCGGGTTGGACTGGTCGTGCAAGGCCAGGAATTTGGGCAGGAGCAGGATGGGGAGGTTGTCGATACAAAAGAATCCGCAGTCTTCCAGCGCGTTAAGCGCAGTAGACTTCCCCGACCCTGACAGGCCGGTCACAATGATGATTCTGCAGAGACTTTGATCCGCGCCCATGGTTTTATAACATCTTTATCCGGAAAAGTGGTTAGATTGCTTTGGTCTTTGAAAAACGCGGCCGGGCGGAACCCGGCCGCGCGGCTTAGAATTCGTTGTCCCGGGAAGCTATCAACTCATAGATTTCCGAGGCCCCGGGAGCCGACAGCAGTTGCTGCCGGAAAGAGGCATCCTTCAGAAGCCGGGATATCTTGGCCAGAGCTTTCAAGTGAGAACCAGCCGTGTTTTCCGGCGCTACCAGAAGGAAGAATATGTGGGTCGGTTTCCCGTCCATGGACTCGAATTCCACGCCTTCGATGCTGCGCCCGCAAGCCACCACCAGCTTGTCGACAGCCGAAGTCTTGCCGTGAGGAATGGCTATGCCGTCACCGATGCCGGTGCTGCCAAGCCTTTCCCTCTCCAGCAGGACTTCCAGAAGAGGCGCTGGTTCGAGCCCTTCATTTTCAGCCACGACCCGGCACAGCTCATCCAGGACCTGTTTTTTGTGCCGGGAGGTCAGTTCCGGGACAATGGCTTTTCTATCCAGTAGTTCAATAATTTTCATCAATACCTTCCCACGCGGGTTCGCCGGCTAGTCCGACATCGGTTCAATCAGGCCGTAATGGCCGTCGTCCCGGCGATATAGCACGTTGATCTTCTCTGTCTCCGCGTTTGTAAAAACCAAAAACTGTTCCTCGGTCAACTCCAACTGCATGACAGCTTCATCAACATCCATGGGCTTGGCGTAAACCTGCTCCGCCCGGAGCACCTGAGGGCCGGAGGACTCGTCGTCCAATTCGGCCCGGATCACATCGATCCTGACTTCCTTGGGTTTGATCCTGTCCTTGGACTTGCGGTTCTTCAGCTTTTCCCGGTAGCTTTTAACCTGCCGTTCCAGCTTGTCGACAACCATGTCGAGAGCCGAATACATGTCTTCCGTCTGTTCCTGGCCTTTGATTTTGAGCCCGTCGGCCGTGATTACCACATCGGCCGTATGCCTGAATTTCTCCACAGACAGTACCACATTGGCCTCCATCGCGGAGTCAAGCAGTCTTTCAACCCGCGAAATCTTGTCACGGGCATAGTCCTTAAGGGAATCAGATGGCTCCATGTGCCTGAACGTCACGGAAAGTTGCATATGGTCCCTCCTGGGATGTGTTTGGCCGCCTTAATGCGGCTCTAATAATGTTTTTTCCTCCTGCTGGAAGAATTAACCCCCAGCATTTCCCTGTACTTGGCCACAGTCCGTCTGGCAATGTCAATGTTCGAGCCCCGCAGAATCTCGGCAATTCGCTGATCGGACAAAGGCTTCATGGGATCCTCGGCCGCGATGATCTGCTTTATTTTCTTCTTCACACTCTCCGAGGCCATGGACTCCCCGTAAAATCGGCTTACCGGGCTGTCGAAGAAGAACTTCAGTTCGAACATCCCCTGGGGAGTATGGACATACTTGCTGGTTGTCACGCGGCTTATGGTCGATTCATGCATCTGCACATCCTCGGCCACGTCACGCAAAACCAGGGGCTTGAGAAACTCCACGCCTTTGTCCAGAAAGTCCCGTTGAAACTTGAAAATGGACTCGGCAACCTTGTAAATGGTCCGCTGCCGCTGATGTATGCTCCGGATCAGCCATTGGGCCGAGCGCAGCTTGCCCTGGATATACTCCTTGGTCTGCGACGACATGTCATCGTGAGTCCCCAGCATGTCCCGGTAAAACTGGCTGACACGCAGCTTGGGCAGACCGTCTTCGTTCAGAACGATGGCATAATCGTCGCCCATCTTGATGACAAAGACATCCGGCACGATATAAACCGGCTCTTCACCGCCGAAAAGGCGGCCGGGCCTGGGGTCCAGGTTAAGAATGACCTTCTCCGCCGCGAACACGGCCTCCTTGGAAACCTTCAACTGGCGGGCTATCTTGGGGTAATTCTTGTTCTCCAGGTCGGAGAGGTGATTGTCCACTATCCTGGCCGCCAGACTCGATTCCAGATTCAGGAGCTTCAACTGAATGAGCAGGCATTCCCTCGGGTCGCGGGCGGCGACTCCGACCGGGTCCAATTCCTGTATTCTTGAGAGCGTCCGGGCAACCTCAACCGTCGAAACCTGCTCAAGTTCGGCTATCTCTTCCAGGCTGGCTCTCAGATAGCCGTCCGCATTGATGTTGCCGATTATCTGCTCGCCGATGCGCTGCTCCGTCTCGGTGGTCCGGCACATCCGCCACTGCCAGGTCAGATGGTCAGCAAGCGAAGTCGGGCTTGCGACAAAATTCTCATACGAGGGCGTGTCGATAGGAGCTTCGTACATGCTGGTCGTGGACGGGGCGGAACTGTATTCGCCCAGGTAGTTCTCCCAGTCAAACTCCGTGCGCATGTTCTCTTCGACGCGCACTTCACTGAAATCCGATTCGGCAACAACCGGTTCCTCGCCTTGGTTCTGGCCGGGCATATCAACAGGGTCCCCATCGTCCTCGTTCTGGCTCATTTCCAGAACAGGGTTTTCCTCCAACTCCTCGTTGACGGTCTCGACGAGTTCCAGCCGGGACAGCTGCAACAGCTTGATGGCCTGCTGCAACTGGGGCGTCATGACCAGCTGCTGGCTAAGTTTCAGGCTTTGTCTAAGTTCAAGGGCCATACTGATATTATCTCTTAAGACGGTTACAATGTGAACTGTTCGCCAAGATAAATTTTTTTGGCCGTCTCGCTGTTCGCGATGGCCTGAGGAGGCCCTTCTTCCAGAACCACGCCGCTGCTGAGTATGTACGCCCGGTCACAAACTCCCAGGGTCTCCCGCACGTTGTGGTCTGAAATCAGGATGCCAATCCCTCTTTCTCTAAGTTGCCGTATGATGTTCTGAATGTCAATGACTGCCAGCGGGTCAATACCGGCGAACGGCTCATCGAGCAGAATAAACCTGGGGTTGGTGACCAGCGCCCGGGTTATTTCCACCCTGCGGCGCTCACCCCCGGACAGGGAATAAGCCTTGTTCTTGGCCAGATGAGTTACGCCCAGTTCAGCTAAAAGCTCCTTGAGGCGTTGCCGTTCTTCGGCCTTGGGCAGGCCGAGAGTCTCCAGGATGGCCATGATGTTCTGCTCAACGGTCAGCTTGCGGAAAATGCTGGCTTCCTGAGGCAGGTAACAGATGCCGCGCCTGGCCCGCTTGTACATGGGCATCCTGGTGATGTCCTCGTCATTGAGCAATACCTGGCCCTGATCCGGACTGATCAGCCCCACCGTCATGTAAAAAGTCGTTGTCTTGCCCGCGCCGTTGGGGCCCAGCAGGCCGACTATCTCCCCGCTGTCGATGTTGAGGCTGACGCTGTCGACAACCCGCTTGCGGCCGTAGCTCTTGACCAGATTCTCCATTCTCAGCCGGGCTTCCGGGACAAGAGACCGTTGTTCTTCCCTGGCCTCGCCACAGGAAGGCATACGTGGGCTGACAGCAGTTGCGGGCTTCAATTGGGTCCTCCGGAATCCCGGGCCGGCGCGGGTGACGATCCCGCATTCTGGCCGGGCCGGGCAGCGCCTTCCTCGGCCTTCTGGTAAAAAGTGCCCTTCACTCTCTGGCCCTCGCCGCTTTCCACCAGCACTCTGTCCTGATCCGGATAAAACTTGATCTTCTGTCCGCTCAATACGTCCTTGTCCCGCCAGACCCTGGGGGCGCCGGTCAGAATTATGACCCTGGGCTTCTCCTTGGCCAGGTAGACGGCCTTGTCGGACATGGCCACCCGGTCACCCCTGGTAATCTTGACATTGCCCTCAACCTCGATCCGTTCGATCTCGTTGTCGGATGTTTCGTCCCCGCCCGCCGCCGTCTGGGGCGGATTGGGGTTGCTGACCGGGATGTAATAAACCCTCATCAGGTCGCCGTTGAGAACCATATCTTCCTGGCGGGCCACCACGTTGCCCGTGAATATGGCGACTTTCTCAACATCGTCGGCCTCGAGCAGGTCCGAAACGATATTGACCGGCTTGAAGCCGTTGTCCTTGGGGGAGGAGGCGGCCGGGGCGTTGCTGACGGGCGTATTGGCATCCGCCCGGGCAGGAGTTGCGGCGGACTCAGCGGCTGCCAAAGCGGCCGGGAACAACCACATGGAGACGAACAACAAGATTGAGATGACCTTTAGCGGTTTCATAGGTGAATCGTGCGCCTATAATATATTCGTGGTTGATTTCAACAATAAATTCGCTTGATCGAGCACTTTCATGCGGTTTTCCTGCACGAACACCACCAGGCCCAGACCGGTCAGGTCGAGCTTCGGGCCGGTAATCTTGAAGCGTCCGGGCACCGTGGCCTGCCGGGATTCGACTTCATACTGGAGTTCGTTGGCCGTCAAAACATATCCTTTTTTGTCCCAGCCCTTCACTCGGCCGGTCAGACGGATTTTCTTGAATTTTTTGTAATAACGGGCCTGATCACTGGTCACCTTGTACAGACCTTCGTCGGTGAAAAAGGTGATCTCCACCCGGTCGAAAACCAACATGCCCGTGGATTTGTAGCTGCGCATGGTGTCCGCCTGGAGGGTCCAATCCCGCTCGCCTTCGCTCACCTCCGTATAATTGACGCCGCTCAGGCGCATATCAATATAGTCGGGCAGCGATTCAACCAGGCCGGCCGGACCGTAACCGATGCGGCTTCCCTGAAAAAAAGTGACCAGACTGACGGCCAGCAAGGCGATCAAGGCGGTCAAAAGCAATATCTTGACTTTGCGCATCTAAATCTTTCTGACGAACCCCTTGTTCGTCAGCCAAGGCATATCTAAATTATAGACCGTGCGGGCGCAACTGTAAAGCAAACAGTGTGCCGACCTGCTTGCCTCATCCGGGAAAACTGACATGAACTGGAAAAAATATCAATAGAATTTGGTTGGTTGAAGCGCTGGAAGGACCATCTATCGATACCGGGCCATGGCCTGTTCCCATAGCCCCTGTCCCCTCAGAAGCAACTCCACTATCTCCCGCACCGCTCCATGGCCTCCCGCGGCCCGGCAGACATAATGAACCACCTCCCGGACTTCGTCCACGGCATCGGCCGGAGCCAGGGCCAAACCCACCCGGCGCAGCACCGGCAGGTCTATCACGTCGTCGCCGGCAAAAGCCACTTCCTCGTCCGTCAGGGACTGTTCGGCCAGCATTCTCTCATAGACTTCCAGCTTGTTCTTGGCGCCCTGGAAGACTATCTCCACGCCCAGTTCCGCGGCCCGCAAGTCCACAACCCGGCTCTTCCGGCCGGTCAGTATACCGACCCGCAGACCGGCCCTTTGCAGCATTTTCAGCCCGTGGCCGTCCCGGACGTTGAAAAACTTGGATTCCACGCCGTTGTCGTCGAGCACGATGCGGCCGTCGGTCATCACGCCGTCCACATCCAGCAGCAACAGCTTTATCCGCGCCAGCCCGGCCTGGTCCATACTCATCGGTCAGCCTCCGTTCCCTTGATCAGCCGGTCAATGGCGCCAAGCTGTTTCAGCAGGCCGGCGAATTCGGACAGAGGCAGGGAGTTCGGTCCGTCGCAGAGGGCGCTGGCTGGGTCCGGGTGGACTTCCATGAACACGCCGTCGACTCCGGCGGCCACCGCCGCCCGGGCCAGAGGCGGCACGAAACGGCTGTCCCCACCCGAGCAGGACTGCCCGCCCCCCGGCAACTGCACGCTGTGCGTGGCGTCGAAAACAACCGGAAAACCGAAACCGCGCATAATGGGCAGAGACCTCATGTCCACGACCAGGTTGTTGTACCCGAAGGTGGAGCCTCTCTCGGTGATGAGGATGTTTTCGTTGCCTGTTGCGGTTATTTTTTCAATTATATTGGCCACATCCCAGGGAGAAAGAAACTGCCCCTTTTTGACATTAACCACCTTGCCTGTCCGGGCCACGGCCTGGACTAGGTCGGTCTGGCGGCAGAGAAAGGCCGGTATCTGGATGACGTCCAACACTTCGGCCGCTGCCTCGACTTCCGCCAGACGGTGAACGTCGCTGAGGACCGGAAGTCCGAGAGCCGCTTTTATCTCTTTCAGGAGGGCCAGTCCGTCCTGAATGCCCGGCCCCCGAAAAGACTTGACGCTGGTCCGGTTGGCCTTGTCGTAGGAAGCCTTGAAGACGTACCCAAGGCCGGCGGTCCGGGTTTCGGCCGAAAGTCTTTCAGCCAGGTCCCGCACCATTTCCGGCCCTTCGATGACGCACGGCCCGGCCACGATCAGGAGCGGGCTGTCCCCGCCCACGGGTACGCCGCCGATATGCACAGTTCTGGTTTTAACGGTTGATTCGGTCACTTCTTTTTATATTCCCAGGCCGCCTTGATGAAGTCGCGGAAAAGCGGGTGAGGGGACATGGGGCGGGACTTGAATTCCGGGTGGAACTGGCAGCCCAGGAACCACGGGTGGTCCTTCAGCTCTACAATCTCCACCAACTCCCCGTCCGGAGAAAGACCGGAGAGAACCATACCGTTGGAAGTCAATACCTCACGAAACTCGTTGTTGAATTCGTAACGATGCCGGTGACGCTCGAATATCTCTTCCTCGCCGTAAGCCTCGGAAGCGTGAGTGTCGGGCACCAGCCGGCAGGGGTATGCGCCCAGGCGCATGGTCCCGCCCAGGTTGGAATGCTCGTCGCGTTTTTCCACTTTCTGGGACCGGTAGTCGAACCATTCCTTCATCAGGTAGATGACCGGAGCTTTCGCTGTCAGGTCGAATTCCGTGCTGTTGGCGCCCTTTATTCCGGCCACGTTGTTGGCGAATTCTATAACCGCTATCTGCATGCCCAGACAGATGCCGAAGTAAGGAATCTTGTTCTCGCGGGCATAACGGGCGGCCAGTATCTTGCCTTCCGCGCCGCGTGAACCGAAACCGCCGGGTACCAGGATTCCATGCACGTCTTCCATGCACTTTTCCGGCCCTTCTTCAACCAAAGCTTCGGCGTCCAGATATTTCAGCCTGACCTTGATGCCGTTGCCCACGCCGCCGTGGATCAGGGCTTCGTTCAGACTTTTGTACGATTCCTGAAGATCGACGTACTTGCCGACTATGCCGATGGTCACTTCGTCGGCCGGATTCTTGATGCGCTCGACCAGATCCTCCCAGGATTCCAGACGCGGAGCCCTGGTCCAGATATTGAGAAGTTCGATGATTTTTTCGTCCAGCCCCTCGTTGTGGTAATTGAGCGGCACTTCATAAATAGAGGCAACGTCGATGGCCGTGATGACTGCGTCCTGATCCACGTTGCAGAACAGGGATATCTTTTTCTTGAGCCCATCATCCAGGGGCTTTTCGGTCCTGCAGAGCAGGATGTCGGGCTGGATGCCTATGCCGCGCAGGGTAGCCACGGAATGCTGGGTCGGCTTGGTCTTGATCTCGCCGGAGACCCTGATATACGGGACCAGTGTGACGTGAACATAGATTATGTTGCCCCGGCCCAGGTCCAGTTTGAGCTGACGGATGGCCTCCAGAAAGGGCAGACTTTCGATGTCGCCGACGGTTCCGCCGATTTCGATGATGGAAACATCGGAGCCGTCGGCCACGGCCAGGATTTTTTCCTTTATGGCGTCGGTGATATGAGGAATGACCTGTACCGTTCCGCCCAGGTAGTCGCCGCGGCGTTCCTTGGTGATGACTTCGTGGTAGATGCGGCCGGTGGTGAAGTTGTTTTTCTTGCCCAGTTTAGCGTGGGTATAACGTTCGTAATGCCCCAGATCCAGATCTGTTTCCGCTCCGTCGTCGGTGACGAAGACTTCGCCGTGCTGAAAGGGGTTCATGGTTCCGGGGTCAACGTTGATGTAGGGGTCGAGTTTCTGGAGGGTGACGGTGAGGCCTCGGCTCTCTAAAAGAGCCCCGATAGACGCGGCGGCAAGTCCTTTTCCCAATGAAGACAATACTCCGCCGGTAACAATAATGAACTTGGAGTTCATGCGCAGGTGCACCTCTGTTCTTATTGAGCAGGTTAATCAGTTAACTTGTACTCGGGACCTAAAATTATCGCATGGCACCTGCCATGTCAAGGCACATCGCCGGGACGGGAATGCAAAAAAGCGTCCCGGCGATGTAATGTGCTGATGTGGCTGTTACTGTTGCCGGAGGTCGTCTATGAAGCAGCCGCCGCCCCCGGCGGATGCTTCGCTCGAATCCAGGCCAGCCGGAGGAGCGGGCGGACGCTCCAGGGCATCCGGGACTGTCCGGCGGGGCATGGAGTCCGGTGCTTCATCCCCGACATAAGGAACGTTCTGGAAAAAAATCTCGCCGGAACCAGGGGTCAGCTTCTTGATCCAGCCGCCCTGGCCTATTTCCAGGGTGTCGGCCGGGACATAAGTCCCGTTTTCATAGATCCAGAAGACCTGCTGAGTGATGGTGTTCGAGGTTGAAGTCAGGAACTCGTGACCCCCGCCTTCGTCCGTCACCACGATATCGTCCACGCCTATTTTGAAAGAGAAGGGGTTGCCGACCATGACCCAGCCGTAGTTCAGCTCATACGCGTAACCCGTCAGACCCATTGGGCCGGTGGATGTCTCCGTCGCCGTGCCGGAAAGGGTCAGTTCCTTGCCGTCGCGGAAGAGGAACCAGGCTGCGTTTCCCGGTTTGATCGGGTCCATATCGATGAACGGGTACTCCTTGTAACCCTGAATGCCCTGATCCCAGTAACCTATCCTCATCCTGGTGTTGTCATAGGTGCCGATCTGGGAGCCGAGCAGCAACAGGGGGTTGGTCTCCGTCGGCTGGAGGCCAAAGGAAAGGATGCTGAAATCCGCCGCCGTGGAACCCGGCGCGAAGGTATGGGTCATGATGGTCGGGGTTGGCGTCGGCGGTGAAATAGCTTCCCCGATCCTGGCGAAAAAGGTGTCCTGGGTCCCGCCCCCGAAAGAATTCTGAAAGGCATCCACTGTCGGCAGATCGGTAGACGAGGTCATGCCGCCGATCCAGGCTACGCTTTCGTCATCCACCGAAACAGACCAGGCCGCGTCGGATTCTGCGCCCCCGTAGAAGGTGGAAAAAAGCACCGTACCGGAAGAGTCAAGGACCGTCAGGACGGCGTCGCGGTTGCCTGCATAGGCCTGCACCGGGTCCACGGTCGGAAAATTGGTGGACTCCGTCCAGCCCGCCAGATGCACCCGTCCCGTGCTGTCCATGGCCGCCGATTCAAATTGGTCCGATTGATCTCCTCCGTAATAAGTCGAATACACCAGCGAACCGGAGGAATTGAACCTGGCTATGAAAGCGTCGAGGGCCCCGGCGTAAGTCGGTTGAAGGGGGTTCAGAAGAGGAAACGGAATTGCCGCCGTGTCGGGCGTATCGGTATAACCGGTCAGAACGACGTTGCCGGAGCCGTCCACGGCCAGGCTGCGGGCGTAGTCATAGTTGCTGCCGCCGAAGAAGGTCGAATAAAACAGAGTCTGCCCGTCAGGACTCAGCTTGGCCAGAAATGAATCCATGAAGCCGTTGTTGTTTCCCTGGTAGGCGTTCAGCACGGGGAAGGTGGTGTTGTTCGAAGTGGTGTACCCGCCTATGTAGATGTTGTGGGACGAATCGACATCCAGGCCGAATATTCCTTCAGTGCCGCCGCCGCCGAAACGGGTGGAGAAGATCATCGAGGCGGCTCCGGTCAGAGCAGGGTCCAGTTTGCAGACATAGCAGTTGCCGGTGGAATACAGAGCATCCACCAACGGAAAGGCTCCCGGAGGCGCTGCCGGTGAGCCGGCCCAGCCGGCCACGTAGATTTTGCCGGTCTCGTCTACGGTCATGTCGCCGTAAGGTCGGTCGTTGCCCGAACCGCCCAGGTAGGTGGAATAAAGCAGATCGTCCCCGGCGGCGGTCATGACTGTGATAAAGGTGTCGTCCGAGCCGCCTAGGGCCGTCTGATAGGCGGTTGCCGCTGTGATGGGGAAGTCGGCGGAATTGGTCGCACCCACCAGGGCGATGCCGCCGGTGGACAGCGGCCGGACCGTGTAGACGGCGTCAACAGCGCCGCCGCCCAGGTAGGTGCAGAAAAGAAGAGTCGCTCCGGTAGGGTCCAGTTTGGCCACATAGGCATCGGCCGTTCCCTGCAAAGTTCCCTGGTAAGGATTGAGCAGCGGAAAGGCGGCCGAATCGGTCCGACCGCCCAGGTAGATATTCCCGTCCGCATCCGTGGCCGCCGAACAGGCATCCTCCTGGCCGGTTCCGCCGAAATATGAAGCATAATACACCTGAGGGTCGATGACCAGGGGCCGTTCCGCCGCATATGACGCCACCTGGAAACGCACTTCGTTTGTCTCGGTCAGAATATAGCGCCCTTCCACCGGCTGGCGTTCCCCTTTGATGTCCTGGTATATCTCCGGGCTGAACTGCACCATCCGGCCGGTCGCGGTGGAAGCGGTCAGATGCCCGCTTTCATCCAGGGCCAGCCTGCCCGCTCCGTCCAGCCTCAGCCGGATCAGGCTGGGATCGGCCCCCGGAGCCACCACGAAGTCGTACTCCAGTCTCCCGTTGCGGCCGTAGAAGACCAGGTCGATGCCGGGATAGACCTGCCGGTAGGCGACCTTGGTGAATATCGGTATGTGGCGTTTCCACCCGGCCGGGTTTGAGCCGGTCAGGTAATTGACCCGTCCGGGCTGTTCCCCCAGCGGCTCAACCAGAGGGTTGGGATTGCTCCCGGCCAGCTTCAGCAGCATGGTCGGGCGCTCGCCGTCCGTTCCGAGGCTGAAAACAGCTCCTTCGGCGGTGAGAAAAACCTTATAGCCGTTTGTTCTGGCCAGAAAGAGGGCCATGGGAGCCGCCTGTCCCAGGTTTTTTTCAAAAAACACGGGCAGACGGTATGATGCGGTGTTTTGAGAGGAATGGATGACAGCCTGCCCGTCCGGGGCTTTTTGCGCCCAACTTTCAGGTGAGCAGAAAACGGTGAAAGAAAACAATGGGCTGAGAAGAAACGCGGCTAGGATCACGGCGAGACTTCGTTTCATAGGTCCCCTGCATGGTCATGGGCTCAAGCCCTTTTATTGATGGTTAATGAATCCGATCAACCGATTCCCGAGGCGGCAAAGTTGGAGTGTCTTTTTTAATATCTGTTCGACTCCAGCCCGGCCCCCACCAGGACATGGTCATTAAAATACTGACCTTTTTCTGTGAGTTAGTCAAGCGAAGAAATTATTGGGAAAGATCGTCTAAAAGGAGGCGCTCAGCAAAGTTTGTCGTTTGATTTTTCTCCGCCCGTGGCTTACCATGTTTATACTGCGTCTATTCACCATAATCCGGAACGAGAAAATTATATGAACTCGCCATTTAAATCCCTGGTTCTGGCCGGTGGCGGCAACCGTTGCCTCTGGCAGTGCGGTTTCCTCAAGGAAGTTATTCCGGCTGCGGGACTGGCGCCGGAGGTTGTGGCCGGAGCCAGCGCCGGAGCCACCATGGCCTGCACCGTCTTTTCCGGCCGCCTGGATTATGCGTTGGCCTATATGAAATACCTTATGGCCGGAAACCCGAAAAATTTCTATTGGCGCAACCTCTTCAATGGGGCGCCGGTCTTTCCCCATCAGGCCATGTACCGGGATGCCGTGCTCACGGTCATCGGCCGGGATGGACTGCAACAACTCAAGAGCGGGCCGGATATCCGGGTGCTGTTGGCCCGTCCTCCCCGCTGGGCCGGGCCGCGGCTGGCCGTTCTGACCGGTTTCGTCTGTTACGCCCTGGAAAAGAATCTGCGCCATCCGGTTCACTCGGAATGGTCGTCAAGGGCCGGATTCCGTCCTCAGGTCGTCTCCGTCAGGCAGTGCGAAAATCCCGGTCAACTGGCCGACCTTCTCCTGGCCTCATCCTGCACCCCGCCGGTGACGCCTGTTTTATCCTGGGAAGGTGCTCCGGTTCTGGACGGCGGCCTGGTGGACAACGTGCCTCTCCTCGCCCTGGGCGGCGCGCCGGGTCCCACCCTGATCCTGTTGACCCGGCACTATCCGGCAGACCGGATACCGCGAGTTTCCGGGCGGCTCTATGTGCAGCCCTCCCAACCGGTTCCCGTCAGCAAATGGGACTATACCAACCCCGAAGGGATACAGGACGCCTTCGACCGGGGACGCCGCGACGGGGAAAGATTCCTGGCCCGTTTCGATCGGGAGATGGAGGCCCTGGCCGAGGGCTCCCGCTGAACGCCCGCCGGGTCCGAACCTTTCCCGCAACCCCGCAGGGCTCCATGTTTTCTCTTGAATTCCCGCTTTCACCTCTGATAGTCTTGATTCCTTAGTTGGAAAAACCGGGGTTCAACCATGCAGGTTAAGAAAATCATGAGTAAAAACGTCGTCACTGTCCAGGTGACGGCGTCTCTGGATCAGGCTCTCCAGTTGATGAAGGACGCAGCCATCAGGCATCTGCCTGTCGTCCAAGGCAAGAAACTGATAGGCCTGGTGACCGAGCGCGATTTGCGCAGCGCCATAGTTCCAGCCATGCTGGAAGATATCAGCGTCCGGGACCTCATGGTGTCGGACGTGGCTACGGTCAGCCCTGAAACCATGCTCGAAGACGCCGCACGGCTCTTTTACCGGCGCAAAATCGGCTGCCTGCCCGTGGTTGACTCCGAAAGGAACCTCAAGGGCATAATCACCGTGGTGGATATGCTTTCGGCCCTGATTGAACTCATGGGCTTTCTTTCGGCCAGTTCCCGCATAGACGTGGTGCTCCCCGGCAAGGACGATGCGCTTGAGGAAGCCTGCCATATCATTAACGACCACGGCGGCCGGATTATAAACATCAGTGTGACTCAGTTGAAACAGAATCAGATGGTTCACCTCTTCAGGTTGGAAAAAATGGACCTGGAGCCGATAGTGGATGATCTGGTCAAGGCCGGACACAACGTTCTGTCCAGCATGAATTGACCGCTCAGGACGGCGGAAGGGCGTTTTGGTATCAGAAGGCATGAGACAGGTAGTTTTTCCGGTAAATAACTCCTCCGCCCGGCCCCGGCGGACTGCCTCAGGAGGAGGACGGCCCCGTTTGGGGCGCACAATGCCCAGCCTTTTCCTGGTCTGACCGGGCCTCGGGGAAAAGACGGATACAGCCCGCTGATCCGTCGGAATTCTTAATATAATAAATTACGGAACTCACAACCCGGCCCTGGTAAACTCGGCAAACAGCCGCAGTTGTATTTTATAGTTACGCTCTGGCGGAGCTGCGGCCACCGCGGATAACTTTTTCAAGACAAGCCGGCCATAACGGCGGCAAGGTGAAAAAAATGGCTGTAAAACACAAGGTCAACAAGACCTATCAGGAAATCAACGAACGCATTAAAAAAGGCAAGGCCGTCGTGTTGACGGCTGAAGAGGTCATCGAACTGGTCAAAAAGGACGGTCCGGTCAAGACGGCTCAGGAAGTCGATGTCGTGACCACCGGCACTTTCGCGCCGATGTGCTCTTCCGGGGCCTTCATCAATATAGGCCAGTCGAAGCCTTCCATCAGGGCTTCCAAAATCTGGCTCAACGACGTGCCGACCTGCGCGGGCATCGCCGCCGTGGACTGTTATATCGGGGCCACCGAAACCGTAGAAGGCGATCCTCTCAACAGCATTCATCCCGGCCAGTTCAAATACGGCGGGGCGCATGTTATTCACGATCTGGTCGCCGGGAAGAAAATCCGCGTGCGGGCCGCTTCCTATGGCACCGACTGCTATCCCAACCTCAAGGACGAGAAGACCCTCACCCTGGCCGAAATGAGGAGTGCGGTTCTCTTCAACCCGCGCAACGGCTACCAGAATTACAATTGCGCGGTCAATTCCCGGCCCAAGATAATCTACACTTACATGGGACCATTGAAACCCAAGTTCGGCAACGCCAACTATTGCAGCGCCGGGCAACTCTCCCCTCTGCTCAACGACCCCTATTTCCGGACCATCGGCGTGGGGACCAGGATATTCCTCGGCGGGGCCCAGGGCTATGTCTCCTGGCCCGGCACCCAGCACAATCCCGATCCCAGCCGAGGCCCAAACGGAGTCCCTCTGACCCCGGCCGGAACCATCATGACCATCGGGGATCTCAAGCAGATGAGCCCACAGTACCTGGTCGGAGCCTCGCTGCTGGGGTACGGCGTCTCGCTGGCTGTGGGCCTGGGCATACCGATTCCCCTGCTTAACGAGGAAATCGCCAGGAATGTCGGGGTTTCCGATGAAGAGATATTCACCCAGATCGTGGATTACGGGGTGGACTACCAGAAAGGCAACGGGAAAACCCTGGGACAGGTCAGTTACGCCGAACTGAAATCCGGGACCATTACTCTCAACGGACAGGACATCCCGACCGTCCCTCTGTCTTCCTTGGTCAAGGCCAGGGAAATAGCCGGGATTCTCAAGGACTGGATCAGTAAAGGCGAGTTTCTGCTGGGCGAACCCCAGATGCTGCTGCCCGCCGTCGGCCGGTAACAGCCCGCACAGAATAGGAAATGAAGGCTCTCCGGTTTCAGGCCGGAGGGCCTTCATTGTTTTGAGGCGCTCCTTAAAAGCCGATTTTCCGGTTTCCCCTTTCTTAGGCGAACATGGACGTTCGCCCCCCGGCGAAGGGCATGGATGCCCGTTCGACGGGTTAAAAAAAGGCCGGGGGTTCCAAGGGGACGCGGCCGCTTGGGCGTCCCCTTGGTCTGGGCGGGAAAGACTATCCGAAGTCTTCGCCATTCGCGGCAGGGGTGAAGCATCCCGCCTGAACAGGCCTTGACGAAGCCGTCTTCCTCTCCCGTCTGATTTCTATCCTTGCTCCCTTCACACCGCGCCGATCTGTCTGAGGCGGTCAATTTTCTCCTGTTCGTAACCGAGGGCGGTCAGCACTTCATCTGTGTGTTCACCCAGACCGGGGGCGGGAAGTTCTTCGCTGGGCGGCGAAGCGGACAGGCGGAGAGGGCTGGCCAGGCAGCGCCGCCCGTCGGGCCAGGTGTGAACCAGACCCCGCGACCGGACCAGTTCGGAGTCGGCGGCTTCGTCCAGCCACAGAACCGGTTCGCAGCAGGCGTCCACATCCTTGAGAAATTCCACCCACTCGGCCTGTGTTTTGCTGAGGAATATCTTTTTTACGTCCTCGATGACTTCCGGGCCGCCGAACTGGCTGCCCAGCAGGTCCGGGCGGCCCACGGCCAGGCAGAAGTTCTGCCAGAATTTGAATTCCACCGCGCCAAAAGACATTTGCCGGCCGTCCCTGGTTTCATAGATGCCGTACAAGGGGAAGCGGCCGTTAAGTATCATGCGTCCGGCCCTTGGTTCTTCCATGCCGGAAGAGACGGTGCTGAAGACCATGGTGGCCAGGGAAAAGGCTCCGTCGAACATGGCTGTGTCCACGAACTGCCCCTGACCGGTCCTGTCCCGCTGAATCAGGGCCGCCAGCAGGCCGGTCAGGGCCATGAGGCTGCCTCCGGCCAGATCGGCCACCTGGATGCCGGGAATGGCCGGTTCGCCTTCCCTCGTGCCGGTCATGCCGATGATTCCGGCCAGGGAAAGGTAGTTCAGGTCGTGTCCGGCCCGCAGCCGGAAAGGGCCGTCCTGGCCGTAACCGGAGATGGAAACCTGGATCAGTCTGGGCTGCCTGGCCTGCATTGAGCCGAAATCCAGGCCGAAGCCAGCCATGGTTCCGGGCCGGAAGCCTTCTACCAGCACGTCGTAATCGTCGAGCAGTCTGAGCAGCACTTCCCGGCCTTCCGGGGATTTGAGGTTGAGGGTCAGGCTTTTCTTGTTGCGGTTGACTGCGGCGAAAAAGGGTGAAGATGAACCATCCTTGCCGCCAAGGGCGCGGGCGTAGTCGCCGCCCTGCGGGTTTTCCACCTTCAGTACTTCCGCCCCCAGGCTGGCCAGCAGCCAGGTCATGTAAGGTCCGGGGAGATTCATGGTCAGGTCGAGAATTTTCAAGCCTTCCAGAGCTCGCGTCATGATACACCGCCTGATTTGTTTTGTTGGGGAATGGGCTTTTGTTATATAATTATTACATAAAAATTTCAACCAACCGGGAATCATGGCTGAAAAAAAACGCAGAATCAGGGCCTGGTATTTTCTGCTGGCGGCGTTGGCGGGGCTGGCGGGGCTGGGCGGTTTCGCGTACGTTCTCTTTTCCGGCCTGTCCGAATTGTCCGATACCCGGATACGCCTGACGGTTCCGGGCGTGACCCAGGTGCTGCTCCGTGAGCAAGGCAAATACACGGTCTTTTTTGAAGACGGTCCGGCGGTGGCAAACCTGCCGAACCAGGTCTATTCCGTTCTGAACGGGCTCAGTTTCCGCGTCCAGACAGGTCTGGGCGCCGAGGTGGCCGTGGCTCCGGCCCGGGCTCACAGCACTTACAACCTGCATGGCCGTTACGGCGTTTCCCTGTTGGAATTCGAAATAAAGGAACCCGGCGTCTATGTCTTTTTCACTTCATTCACCGGACCTCAGCCGTTGCAGCCGGTTGCCCTGACCTTGATGCCCGGATTCGTGGCCCTGCTTTTCCGCACCATTCTGCTTTCTTTCTGCGCCATCGGAGGAGGACTTATCGGCGCGGCCGTCTTTGTGGCTCTGGCCTTCGCCCGCCAGAAAGAAAAAAACGCTGCCAAGTCCGAAGCCCCTGTCCTGCCCAAACCCATAGAATAATTAAAAATAGCGACGATAGGCCAGGCCGCTGCCTGCTCTTGGCTGCCGGAGGGTTTTTTCTTGAAAGTGTTCTCTCCCGTGGTCCTATACCATGGCCGTGGTATAATTGACCTATGAAATGAAAGCTGCCGTCCGGAATCCAACTCGCCCGGCCCTCCTCTCCCTCCGATCATTGAGTCCCCGTTTCCCGGCGCACCGGCGGAATCCGGCGGCCATTTATCGGGAGGAAACAGTCTGTATGAAAAGCAAGAACATGCTGGCGGCAATCGCCTTGCTGGCGCTGATTCTGCTCGGCGGATGCGCCATTAACGACCGGTCCTACTATCAATCCAACCCGGCGACGGAAGAGGACGTGGTGCGCATATGGGGCGAGCCTGTCTCGGTCCAGGACCGGTCCGACGGGACCAGGCTGCTTATCTTTAAGACAGGCATGTATTCAAGTAAGAGATTCTTCGTCATAAAAGACGGCAGGGTTGTGGACGGCGGCCTGCGTTAGGGCGCAAACTATTTCCCCGGTTTTTCCATGACGGTGAGTTGTATAAACTTCACCGTGTATGGATACGTGTGTCTTTTGGGGTAACTGTCTTAAATGCCTGCCGTATTGTGCTTGTCAGGGGCGAGGGGGGGCTTTGGCGGCCTCCCCGGCGAAGAGGATTGCTCCTTTACCGCTTGACACCCCCTTGACCGCTTTTTTATATTCCAAGAGCCCATATATATAGTAAAACTGTCAACGACCACGGCAATTCAATTTTGCTGAAAAGGAAAGATAGATGCCCAAGCGCGACGATATCAAGAAGGTGATGATTATCGGTTCAGGCCCCATCGTTATCGGACAGGCCTGCGAGTTCGACTATTCCGGCACCCAGGCGTGCAAAGCACTGCGTAAACTCGGCTACGAGATAGTGCTGGCCAACTCCAACCCGGCCACCATCATGACCGACCCCGGTCTGGCCGATGCCACCTATATCGAGCCGCTCAACGTCCGGAGCATGACCGAGATAATCGAGAAGGAAAGGCCGGACGCGCTTCTGCCCAATCTGGGCGGCCAATCCGGGCTGAATCTTTCTTCGGAACTGGCCAAGGCCGGGGTTCTGGAAAAATACGGGGTCAAGGTTATCGGGGTGGAAATCGACGCCATCGAGCGCGGCGAGGACCGCATCATCTTCAAGCAGACCATGGAGAGCCTGGGCATTGATATGCCCCGCAGCCAGCCGGCCTACAACATCGAAGAGGCTGAAGCAATTGCCGAGGAACTGGGTTACCCGGTGGTGGTCCGTCCGGCCTACACCATGGGGGGAACAGGCGGCGGCCTCGTTTACAACGTGGAAGAGCTGCGCACCGTGGCCAGCCGCGGCATTGCGGCCAGCCTGGTGGGGCAGATTCTGATAGAAGAATCCGTTCTGGGCTGGGAAGAGCTTGAGCTGGAAGTGGTCCGGGACGCCAAGGGACAGAAAATCACAGTCTGTTTCATCGAGAATGTGGACGCCATGGGGGTGCATACGGGCGATTCCTACTGTACTGCGCCGATGCTGACCATCTCCAAGGAACTGCAGAACCGCTTGCAGGAATACTCCTACAAAATAGTCGACGCGATCAGGGTCATCGGCGGCACCAACATCCAGTTCGCCCACGATCCCAAGACCGGCCGGGTGGTGGTCATAGAGATTAATCCGCGCACCTCGCGTTCATCGGCCCTGGCCTCCAAGGCCACCGGATTTCCCATCGCCATGATATCCTCCATGCTGGCCAGCGGCCTGACCCTGGACGAGATACCTTACTGGCGGGAAGGCACTCTGGAGAAATACACGCCCTGGGGCGACTATGTGGTGGTCAAGTTCGCCCGCTGGGCTTTTGAAAAGTTCGAAGGCTCCCAGGACCGTCTCGGCACCCAGATGCGGGCCGTGGGCGAGGTCATGAGCATCGGCAAGACGTACAAGGAGGCTTTCCTCAAGGCCATCCGTTCTCTGGAAATCAACCGCTACGGGCTGGGGTTCGCCAAGGACTTCAACCGGCGGACTCTGGACGAACTGATGGAGCTGCTGGCCGAGCCTTCGAGCGAGCGTCAGTTCATTATGTATGAGGCTCTCCGCAAGGGCGCCGACATCGAGACCTTGTATGCCAAGACCCATATAAAACCCTGGTTCATCCAGCAGATGAAAGAACTGGTGGAGCTGGAGGAAGAGATACTGGCCTGCCGGGGCGGGGAATTGCCGGACGATCTGTTCATCAAAGCCAAGAAGGACGGTTTTGCCGACAAATACCTGGCCCAACTTCTGCACCTGTCTGAGAAGGACATCCGGAGCCGCCGTCTGGCTCTGGGCCTGAACGAAGCCTGGGACGCGGTGCCGGTCAGCGGGGTTGAAAACGCGGCGTACTACTATTCTACCTACAACGCTCCGAATCGCGTGGAAGTATCCGGCAAGCCCAAGATCATGGTTCTCGGCGGCGGACCCAACCGCATAGGGCAGGGGATCGAGTTTGATTACTGCTGCGTTCATGCCGCCTTTGCTTTGCGGGACGGCGGTTACGAGACCATTATGGTCAACTGCAACCCCGAGACGGTCTCTACGGACTACGATACTTCGGACAAGCTCTATTTCGAGCCTCTGACCGTGGAGGATGTGCTAAGCATTTATGAGAAGGAAAAACCCGAGGGGGTTATCGTCCAGTTCGGCGGACAGACTCCTCTGAACATCGCTTCGGAACTGGCCGAAGCCGGGGTCAGGATTATCGGTACATCGCCCGAGACCATCGACCTGGCCGAGGACAGGGACCGTTTCCGCCATATCATGCACGATCTGGGCATTCCTGAACCGGAATCGGGCATGGCCAGCAACCTGGATGAAGCCTTGGCCGTGGCCGAACGCATCGGGTATCCGCTGATGGTCCGCCCCTCGTACGTGCTCGGCGGCCGGGCCATGGAAGTGATTCACGATGAGCAGATGCTCCGCCGCTACGTGACCGTGGCCGTGGACGTCAGTTCTCAAAGGCCGATCCTCATCGACAAGTTCCTGGAGAACGCCATTGAAGTGGAGGCCGACGCCATCTCCGACGGCCATGACGCCTTTGTCCCGGCCGTCATGGAGCATATAGAACTGGCGGGCATCCATTCGGGCGACTCGGCCTGTGTCATCCCGGCCATCAGCATTCCGCCCAAGCATCTGGAAACCATCGAGGAATACACGCGCCGCATCGCCGTGGAACTCAAAGTGGTCGGCCTGATGAACATTCAGTACGCCATCTGCCAGGACACGGTTTATATCCTGGAAGCCAACCCCAGGGCCTCCCGCACCGTGCCCTTGGTGTCCAAGGTCTGCAATATCCCCATGGCCCGCGTGGCTTCACAGATCATGCTCGGTGCAAAGCTGGCCGACCTGAACCTCAACCACAAGAAAATTAACCACTTCGGCGTCAAGGAAGCGGTCTTTCCCTTCAACATGTTTCCGGAAGTCGATCCCTTGCTCGGCCCGGAGATGAGGTCCACCGGCGAAGTTCTGGGCATGGCCGAATCCTTCGGCCTGGCTTTGTACAAGTCCGAGGAGGCGGCGGGCAATGTTCTGCCTCTGGAAGGGACCGTGCTGATAACCGTTACCGAAGCGGACCGGCCGGCCGTGCTGGAAGTGGCCCGCCAGTTCGCCTCGCTGGGTTTTCAGATCAAGGCCACCGTCGGGACTCAGGCCTTCCTGACCGAAAAGGAACTGGGGGTAGACCATATACTCAAGCTGCATGAAGGCCGCCCCAATATCCTCGATGCCATAAAGAACAAGGAAATAAACCTCATCATCAACACTCCGAGCGGCAAGCTGAGCAAATACGACGACTCTTATATCCGCAAAGCCGCCATCCGGTACCGCATTCCGTATATCACCACCCTGGCAGGAGCCTTGGCCGCGGCCCGGGGGATAAGGGCGATACGTGAAAAACGGGGAGCTGTGAAGTCTCTTCAGGCCTACCACAAGGATATAAAATAGAACGTTTACGGCAAAACGGCCCTTGATCCGGACTGATTCCGGCAAGGGCCGTCCGCATCAGGGTGAGCTTTTATAACGGGTTAAGCGGGGGAGTCTATTCAGATGAAATCTATTCAGGAAAATTGCGGACTTTTCGCCATATGGTCGGAAACGGACTGTGTTGCCGACATCTACCAGGGCATTGATTTTCTGCAGCATCGCGGTCAGGAATATTGCGGCATAGCCACCTTTGACGGCGGTCTCCGCCAGGTGACTCACCACGGCAAGGTGGTCAACACCTTTTCCGACGAGGAACTGCGGGGATTGACCGGCAATTGGGGCATCGGCCATGTCAGCCTGAAGGAGCGGCAGCCGGCCCGCTGGCAGTCCAAGCTGGGTGAAATAGCCGTGGCCTTCAGCGGCAATGTCATAAATTCCCGTGGGCTTATCGAGGAGATGATGGAGCGCGGCGTGTCTTTTTACAAGGCCGACGATGTTTCGGTCATCTCCAAGATAATCATGGAAGCCGGGGACCCGGTGTCCGGCCTGGCCGCCTTGTCCGAAAAGATCAGGGGCGCCTATTCCCTGGTTCTTCTGACCCGCGAGGGTATCTACGCGACCCGCGACGTTTTCGGTTTTCGCCCCCTGGTCCTGGGGCAGGGTAACGGCAGGTTTGTCGCCTGTTCGGAATCAAGGGCTTTGCAGAACCTGGATATGGAACTGGTCAGAGATGTGAAGCCGGGCGAAATCGTCCTCATCAACGGGCGGGGCTTCACCACCGTCAGGCAACTGCCTTCGCCGCGCCGGGCTTTCTGCGCCTTTGAGTGGGCCTACACAGCCAGCATGGATTCCATAGTGGAAGGCCTTTCGGTGCAGGGTGCGCGCAACAGCCTCGGGGGAGCCTTGGCCCGGAGGGACCGGGAGGAGGGCGGGCTGGAAGCCGATCTGGTCGCGCCTGTGCCCATGTCCGGCATCGGCCACGCCATCGGGTACCATATGAAGTCTGGCCTCAACTATCAGGAAGTTTTTCTCTACAACCGTTACGCGGACCGCAGTTACACTCAGGCCACCCAGATAGCCCGCGAGAAAATGGCCAAGAGGAAGCTGTCCATTCTGCAGAACTCGGTCAAGGGCAAGAGAATAGTTCTTTGCGACGATTCCATTGTCCGTGGCACCCAGATACTGCACAAAGTCCGGGACCTGAAGGGTGCGGGCGCGGCGGAAGTCCATGTCCGGGTGGCCTGCCCGCCTCTCATGCACCCCTGCGATTTCGGCATATCCACCCGGAGCTACGAAGAACTGATGGCCCGCAAGCTGTTCCGCGAGGGCGACATAACCAGCCGTAACGAATTGGAAAGTCTGGAGGAATGGGTGGCGCAAAGCATCGGAGCGGATACGGTCAAGTTCAACAGCCTCGAAGCTTTTGTGGAGGCCCTGGGAATCCCGCGGGACGATCTCTGTCTGAAATGCTTCAACGGCATACGGCCGACCGATTTGTGATGAAGCTGATGGCGGGCGGCGCTTTAACGCAATGAGGGGGCTTCGGCCCCCTCATTGCACAGACTGTTGACAAACCTCTTTGTTGTCTTTATCAACCTGACCTGCACCCAAAACGCCGATTTCTCCGGTTTCCCCTTTCTTAGGCGAACATTGACGTTCGCCCCCCGGCGAAGGGCATGGATGCCCGTTCGACGGGTTAAAAAAGGCCGGGGGTTCCAAGGGGACGCGGCCGCTTGGGCGTCCCCTTGGTCTGGCAGGCTTTCGCCTGCACCCGGCTCCGGAGGCTGACGCCTCCGGTTTTATATTCCGGCTTTACGCGGGGGCAGCGACCAGCGGGAGCGCTGGGGGCGGCCAGCCCCCAGAGTTGGTCCAGGCGACAGCCTGGGGCGAAGCATCCCGCCTGCATAGTTGCTCTCGGAGCCTTCTTTTCTTTCAACGGCCTTTGGGGAACTTTGTCAACAAGCTCGATGTCGTGCGCGGGGCTGACGCCCCCTGAAATTATTAATGGCGCGGGGCTACCTCCGATCCAGGGCTTCTCTTGTCTTGACGGCCAGATCCCTGAGAGAGAATGGCTTTGGGATGAAACGCACGCCCTCATCCAAGACGCCCTGGTGGACGATGACGTTAGCCGTGTATCCCGACATGAATAATTGAGGCAGGCCCGGCCGGAGGGTCTGGAGGTGTTCGGCCAGTTCCCGGCCGTTCATGCCCGGCATGACGACATCGGTTATGAGCAGGTCGATTTTTCCGGGGTGGGTTTCGGCCAGGCGTATGGATTCGTCCGGAGCTCCGGCGGCCAGTACGGAATAACCCAGGGATTCCAGCATAGCTCCGGTCATTTCCAGCAGAACCGGTTCATCTTCAACCAGCAGTATGGTTTCTCCTTGCCCGTGCGGCGGCTCGTCCACGGGCTCGGCCGGTGTTCCCGCGGATTCACCGGCATGGCGCGGGATATATATTTTGAAGGTGGCCCCTTGGCCCGGTTCGCTGTACAGGTTGATGAAACCGTTGTTCTGTTTGACGATACCGAAGACCGTGGCCAAACCGAGGCCCGTGCCGTGTCCGGCCTTTTTGGTGGTGAAGAAAGGTTCGAAGATGTGAAGCCTTGTTTCCTGGTCCATGCCGCCGCCGTTGTCGCTCACGGCCAGCATCACATAATCGCCGGGTTGATAGCCGGCATGCACGGCGCAGTAGGACTCGTCGAAAACCGCGTTGGCCGTTTCAATGGTTACCCTGCCCACATCGGTTATGGCGTCCCTGGCGTTGATACAGAGGTTGGCCAGAATCTGGTCGACCTGGGAAGGGTCCATGCTGACCGGCCAGAGTTGTTGCTGGGGCAGCCAGGCCAATTCGATGTTTTCTCCTATTAGCCGCCTGAGCATCTTGAGCATGCCTTCCACGGTCTCGTTAAGGTCCAGCACCTTGGGAGCGATAGCCTGTTTGCGGGCGAAGGCCAGCAACTGGCGGGTCAGGTTGGCCGAACGCTCGGCCGCGTTGAATATTCCCTCCAGGTTTCTGTGCAAAGGCTCTTCAGGTTTCAATTTCCGCATGGCCAGTTCGGCATAGCCGATGATGACGCCGAGCATATTATTGAAATCATGGGCCACTCCGCCGGCCAGGCGTCCCACTGATTCCATCTTCTGGGCTTGCAGGAACTGTTCCTGATATTCGGCCCGTTCTTCTTCGGCCCGTTTGCGGTCGGTGATGTTGATATGGGTCCCGACTATCAGCCGGGAATTCCCTTCACCTTGGCTGTTCGGCAGCAAGCGGCCTCGCGACCATATCCAGGCCCAGCTTCCGTCACTGTGCCTCAGGCGGAAATGGTTTTCATACAGGCCGACGGCTCCGTTGCGGAGGAACTCGGCGAAGATGGCGGAGGCCTGGTCCCTGTCGTCCGGATGGAGCAGGCTCTTCCATACTTCCACGAGGTTTTCCCGGCCCGAGATGTCGAATTGAGCTGGGTCGTATCCGAGCATGGTGAAATATTCCGGACTGCACCAGACAAAATTACGGTCGAGGTGGTATTCCCAGGCCCCTGTGTTGGAGACGGCGATGATGGACCGGTACCGTTCCTCGCTTTGCCGGAGTTCTTCCTCCGCCCGCTTGCGGCCGGTTATATCGAAGAAACTGACGACAGTGCTTTCGCCCAGGAGCGAAGCGCCTATGAGCATGTCCCGGACCGTGCCGTCCCGGCAGGTCACCCGGTATTCGGCTGATTCCACGGCGGAATCTTTATCCACGGCCTTTCTGACGTCCGTCTCCCAGGTTTCGACTGCCATTTTCCGGTAATCCGGGTCGGGGTAGGCTTTCTCCCACCAGTGATCCTTATCCGGTATCTCGTCAAGGCTGAAGCCCAGGACTTGAGTAAAACGCCGGTTGACCGCGATGAAGCGGCCGTCCCCGGCGATATGGGCCATGGGAACGGGGGACATCTGGAACAGCAGGCGGAAACGTTCCTCGCTCTCCAACAAGGCCTTTTCCGCTTGGCGGACCTTGGAAATATCCATGGTCGCGGTGAGGACAACCTGGCGGCCGTCCAGTTCCATGGTCCTGCTGGAAAAAAGATGGGGCCTGTCACCCCGGCTGGTGGGCAGCATTGTTTCCAGATTGGAGAACGAGCCTGTCCGCAGGAGTTCTTCTCTTGTCTTTTCGTACAAATCCCTGTTCAGTCCCAGGCCGAGTTCAAAAGCGGTCCGCCCGACGGCTTCTTCCTCGGTCAGGCCGGTTGATTGACTGAAGGCTTGGTTGACCAGGATGTACCGTCCGTCGATATCGGTGACCACACACCCGTATGGGGCCATTTCAAAAAGAGCGCGGAAGCGGAGTTCGCTCTGCCTGGCAGATTCACGCAAGGTCCTCTGCCTTTTCAGCAGGATCAGCAGCCAGGCTATCAGGAAGAGCTGAAGGGCGATAAAAGACGCCCCGGTTATCGTTTGGATAATAAAACGCCTCGGAAATCCGGTGGGCCGGTTGGTGACACGGCTGTCTTCCGGCAGACGGGAAAGAGGTATTTTAAAGTGTTCCAGTTTGAGATAGTCAAAGGTGGGAACAGAAAGCTCCGTCTGAGGAGGCACAAGCTGCCTCGTTCCTGCTCCGAGAATTCGTACCGCCATGCCGGCGATCTGGCGGCCCTGAATCAGCCCGCTGTTCATCTTGCCGCCGGTGACGCCCAGGGAAAGATACAGGTCCACGTGGCTGAAGACCGGGACGGGGGATTTCCGGGTCAGGATCGGCAGAAATGTCTGCAGATCGATGTACCGTCCCGAAGGCGAATTGTAATAATCAAGAAAAAAGACGGCGTCCCGAGCCTGAAGTTGTCCCACCCTGTCCAGCAGAGCTTCCGGTTCGAGGCCTTCTCCCTCATCGAAGAAGCGGAAGGCCGCCCGGTCTCTGTATTCCTCGCTCAATTCAGCCATGATCCGGCGGTTGATCCGGCCGGTGGCGGAAGAGTCCGTGACGATCCATATCTGCCGCGTACCCGGCAGGGTCCGCAGAATCAGATCAACATTGCCCCGGTAGTCCGTGCTGGCCAGGACTCCGGTGGTGTCTGGGGCCAGAGGCCATGGCTGTTCAACCCCGGAAAAAATCAGAGGCGTGTCCGGAAACAGGCCGGCGCGGACCTTCTTCAGCATGTCGTAGGCGTTCTGGTCGGAGACCAGGATCAGGTCGAGCTTCAGTCCGGCGTACTTTTGCCGCCAGATGTCCGTCATGGCCAGGCCCAGATCCGCTTTCAAGCCGTCTCCATACCGCTTGGCGTCCAGATATTCCACCCTCAGATCCATATCCGGGCCGAAGGACTGGCCCAGGACTTCCCTGATGCCCGACAGAATCTGGTCCGACCAGGCATAGCCCGGATGGTAGGAGTTGACGTACAGGATGAGCGGGCCTGCTTGTTCATTCAGAACAGATGCCGAACCGCCGGAAGCCGCTCCCGGAAGCATTTCCTGTGCCGCGCATAGCCGGGGCTGGGCCATAAGGACAGCAGCCAGGGCCACGGATATTACCGGAGCGGTTGCGTTGAGGGCGGTGACAAGTGTCCGTAAGAATCTTTTCAGATGAATTTTCATGTCCATTATCCTGCTGTCGGCTGGCAGTTCCCTTCCAGGCAAGGATGCCCCTGATCCGGCTTGACCGTGGACGCCGGAAGGCTCCCCGTTTTTTCAGAACATCTTAATTTACAGGGTAAAATGCCCCAGCCGTTTTCCTCGGCCCGCCCCGACTCCCCGCCTGTACAGCAATCCGGTATCCTGGCGGGCATACCCCTGTCGGCAACGACATCGTCCCGGTCGTGCGGCAGGTCTGGCTGTGCCTGGCCCGGCCTTCAAAAAAGGTGTACGGCGGCACAAGTCCGGCTATGGCTGAGCTCTTGTCCGGTGTCGGCCGCATGCCCCGGCGGCCGCTGTGGAGGCTGTCCTGAATGACATCTCACGCCACACTGTTATTCTATCTTGCCGCCTGCCTAAGTGAAACCTGCGTTCGCTTTTTTTGTTGCAGGCTTTTTCTGCCTACTTAGCATTATCCGAGTCAACACCTTGTTGCTGCTGTATAAAGTCTGTTGACTGCCTTGCGCTGCCTCGATATGGAAATAGTTAAGCTGATTGTGATAGAATTCGGACCATGAATGAGACAGGCGGTAAACGAATCATGGAGCTTTTGAGACCCGAATCATTTTTCGATATGAATGAACTACATGACCGTGGACTGTTCGATGGGGTGGAACTGGTCTGGGAGGCCCTCGACCGGATAAAACCTTACATCCGCCAGGTCATCAGACCCAATATTGCGGCCATCAGGAAGCACGGCGATGTTCTGCCGAAGACGCTTGTCCTGTATGAAGGTGAAGTCCTGACGGATGATATCGAGCTGAAGCCCGGGGATGCGGCCAAGGGCGAGTTTCAGGTCCGCCGCCGGGGCGAGCTACTCGCCGGGGCCTCGGTCATCTACGCCGGAGCCAGCCTGCTGGACGAAGAGATAGAACTGGGGCCGGGGGTGGTGGTCGAACCAGGGGCGGTGGTCAAGGGGCCGACCATAATCGGAGCCCGCACCGAAGTCCGCCAGGGCGCCTATATCCGGGGGTCCTGCCTGGTCGGAAAGGGCTGTGTGGTGGGCCATGTGACCGAGATGAAGAACTCGGCCATGCTTGACGGGGCCAAGGCCGGGCATTTCGCCTACCTGGGGGACAGTATTCTGGGACGGGATGTCAACCTGGGAGCCGGGACCAAACTGGCCAATCTGAAGATCGTGCCGGGCCCCATCCGCATAAAGATCGAGGAAGAAGTGTTTGCCGTGGACCGGCGCAAGTTTGGGGCCATAATGGGTGACGGGGTGGAGACCGGCTGCAATTCGGTGACCAGCCCCGGCTCGGTTATGGCTCCAGGGTGCCTGGTGTCACCCAACATGACCGTTAAATCCGGTTACTACCGCCGGCGGACCATCGTTAGGCCCAGGTGAATACGGTTTGAACTGTTTGAGGACGGAGCCGGGACTCCGTCCGGTAAGCGCCTTTTTTTCCATGATGCGCCCGATTTGTTCATTTGCAAGGAACGGTTGCATCCCATCCGCGCCGGAAAGACTTAATGTCCAACCGGTCATCCTGCCCGCATCCCGGAGCAGACCATTCTGAAAAAGAAGATTCGGGTTAATGCCTGCCCGGCTCTAAGCCTGCCGGTCTTTCCAGTATGGGTGGGTCAGGTCCTCGAAAATCGTCATGGCCGCGGCGGCTCCGGCCCCGGCGGCGGTGACTATCTGCTTGTATCCGCCTTCCACGTCCCCGGCGCTGTACACTCCGGGCAGGCTGGTGCGGTGGAGTTCGTCGTGCCGGATGTAACCGTCGCCGGTGATTTCCAGGCCCAGTTCCCTGGCCAGGCCGGTTTGGGGCTGGTACCCGATGGAAACGAAGAGGCCGTCAAAGGGTCTGGTCTCGGTCCGGCCGGCCTGCTTGTCGTGGAGGACCAGTTCCTCCATCTTTTCATGGCCCCGGATTTCCCTGATTTCCGTGTTCCAGAGCACCGGGATGCCTGCCTGTTCCAGGTCATGGACCAGGTGTTCCTGAGCCCGGAGAGCGTCACGGCGGTGGATGAGGGTCACGTCCACCCCCAGGTGGCGGAGGTGCAGAGCTTCGGTGACGGCGCTGTTGCCGCCCCCGGCCACGGCCACCTTTTTGCCTTTGAAAAGGGGGCCGTCGCAGGTTGAACAGTAAGATACCCCCCGCCCGGCGAAACGCTCTTCCCCCGGCGCGTCGAGCTTGCGGTGAACGGCCCCGGTGGCCAGCAACACGGCCCGGGCTGTGAAGGTCCTGAGCGAGGTGGTGATTTCGATGGGATCACCGGTCCTGATCTCCCGGACTTCCTCCCGAAGGAAGATGTCCACGTATTCCAGGGCGTGGGCGGCCATGATGTCCACCAGGTTCTTGCCGCCGATGCGGGCCAGGCCCGGATAGTTTTCGACCACGGGCGTGGTGGCCACCTGCCCGCCGAGCTGGTCCCGTTCTATGATGACCGCTTTCAGCCCGGACCGGGCCGCGTAGATAGCGGCGGTCAGTCCGGCCGGTCCCCCGCCGACAATGACCAGGTCGGTTTCCACTCTGGGCGCGTCCTGTTCCGGGATGAAATAAGCGGCTTCTTCCATCTGTTCCAGGGAGGCGGCGAAGAGTTCTTCCGGCTGGGCCCCCTTGGCGATGAGAATGTCGTCGGCAAAGGTCTGGGGCACGCTGTAAGCCGCGTAACGGTCGGCCAGGTCCGCGTTGAAGCCGGTATCGACAATATCCACGGAGATCAGGCCGGGCCGGGCGATGGCCGCCTTGACCGCGTTGACGGCCTGTTGAGGGCAGTACGGGCAGGTGGGGCTGACAAAGACCATGACCTGCCGGGGGGAATCTATCTTTTCCAGCACTTTCAGGGTTTGGGGTTTCAGGCGGCTCTGGCCCAGGCCGATGAGGATGAGCGTCTCCACCAGGGTGCGGCCTTCCTCTCCCAAGGGCACGCCGAGGTAGCGGATCGAGTATCTTTCCGGGGCGAAGACGAAGACCGGCGCGGTGGTCACGCCCCACTTGGCGGCTTCAGGGGAATCCAGGGAGTGTTCCCGGAACTTGATCTTGTCCGTGACCAACTGAAAGGCGGCCGCCAGATCGCGGGCCGTCTCGATTTCTTCCGGGGCCTGTGCTGGGCCGGTGAAGAGAAGCAAGGGGATGTCGTGAGGCAGGACGGCGAAGGCCTGGCGCAATTCTTCCTGAACCTGGGGAGGCAGAAGCTTTTCCGCTCTGGACCGGGGGGCGCTGGATTCGGTCATGACGAACCTCCATGGGCATTTATGGGAAAGAATTGATGGGTTGAAAGCAGACCGCAACCGGCGGCGTTTGGCCGCTTATATGTGGATATTATAGCAGATTATGGGAAATTGTCACGGAGAAGAAGAGGGGAGGGGCAGGGAAAACCGGTATTGTTTAAATGGGGAATCACTTTTGTGGTAGATGGGTTAAACAAGACGGGGGGCCAAGGGGATGCGGCCGCTTGGGCGTCCCCTTGGTCTGGCAGGCTTTCGCCTGCACCCGGCTCCGGAGGCTGACGCCTCCGGCTTTATTATCCATCTTTACGCGGGGGCAGCGACCAGCGGGAGCGCTGGGGGCGGCCAGCCCCCAGAGTGGGTCCAGGCGACAGCCTGGGGCGAAGCATCCCGCGTGAATACGCGGCCCTATGTCGTTATGAGGCGCGCACGGCGCTTCGCTCCGTCTGGTCTACCTACAGTATCCCTGCCCGTTTCAAGGCTTCCCGGGCGGCTTCCTGCCGGAAACGTCCCTGACCGCTCTCAGTGATATCCATGTTCACCGCAAAGAACCAGGTCTGGTCTTGCTTTTCCACGTACCCTATGTACCAGCCGATCTGAGGTTTGACCCGAGTCGCCCAGCCTGTTTTGGCCCTTATGGTGTACTCGTCGGTCTTTTCCACCACCATCATTCTCTTGACCAGATCCTGGTATTCGCCGGGATAAGGCAGTTCATTCAAATAAAGCCTCTTCAGAAAAGCCACCTGCTCCAGGGCCGATATGCGCAGGTCGCCGTCCAGCCAGAACGAAGTCACCTCAGGACCGGCCTGCCCGTTGCCGTATCCTGTTTTTTTCAGGTGTTGCAGGTAACGCTCCGGTCCCACCCGTTTGGCCAGTTCCTGGTAGAACCATATGCAACTGCCGGGAAAGGCTGTTTCAATGCTCTGATCTTTGTTCCAGGCTTCCAGGCCCTTGTCCTGGCCGTCCCAGGCTATGATTTCCTTTTCATCGGCAACAACCCTTTCCTGCAAAGCGATGAGAGTGTTGAGAATTTTGAAAGTCGAAGCCGGCAGGAGGCGCTGTCCGGCACGCTCTCCGTTGCCGATGTACTCCTGACCGTTGAGCGAGGATATGACCACTGTTCCATTCAGTCGGCGGGAAGTGAGTATGTCGTCCAGGTTCACGTTTTCGGCACAAAGCGTAGCCGTCATTGTCAGTGAGATAATCAGTGTCAATAAGGCGATGATTTTCCGCAAGGTATAGTCTCCTGAAATGGTTGCTTGGTCCCGAGTCTGTGCGGCTGAGGCCGCTGGTTTCGTGTTTACAGCCTTCTGGCATCGCTGTTCGCCGGTCGGACGGTTTTGAGTTAGGCCGAAAGGCTGTTCCCTGTTTGTTGCTTTTCTTGCTGATTTTGCCGAAAAAAACTTTGCAGGCGGCGGATATCTTAATCTAGCGGCAGCCACTCGGTCAATTGACGAGAATATGGTACCGCTCGTTTCCTTGACAACAAGCCCGGATACGACCTATTATAGCTAAAATTTATGCCAAGGATAGGTGGTGCAACGGTGGACCTGCATCGGCTCGAAGTCTTCTGCAAACTCATGGCCTTCCGCAGTTTCTCACGTACAGCCGTTGAGATGGGGCTGACACAGCCCACAGTCAGCGGGCACATCAAGACTCTGGAAGAAGAACTGGAACTCAGGCTCTTCGACCGGTACGGCCGCCAGGTCATGCCCACCAGCGCCGCCCATGTCCTGCTGGACTACGCCCAGCGGATGCTCGAACTCCGCCAGGAAGCCCATTACGCCCTGGAACAGTTCAAGGGTCTTATGAAAGGGCGCCTGCGCCTGGGCGGGAGCACCATCCCCGGCGGCTATATCCTGCCGGTGGTCATCGGCCGGTTCGGCGGGGTCTATCCCGAGGCCAGGGTCACCCTTATCCTGGGCGACACCCACGCCATCGTCAACCGCATCCTGGAAGGCGATATCGAAATCGGCATGGTCGGGGCCGTGGTCTCTTCCGATGACCTGGAATTCACCCCGGTGGTGGAAGACGAAATGCTGCTGGCCGTTCCTCCCGACCACCCCTGGGCCGGGCGCGACAAACCTCTGCCGGTCCGCGAACTGGCCAAAACGCCTTTTATCATGCGCGAGGAAGGCTCCGGGACCCGGGCCGCCATGGTTTCGGCCCTGGCCGAAAGCGGAGTCAGCCCGTCCGAACTCAACGTGGTGGCCGAAATGGGCAGCACCGAAGCCGTGCTGCATGGCGTCAAGGCTGGGCTGGGCGTCTCCATTCTCAGCCGCTTCGCCCTGGACGGTCCCTGCAATTTCAACTTGGTGAAGATCGTCCCTGTGGCCGGTCTGAACCTGCGCCGCCAGTTCTATGCGGTCAGCCACAAAAAACGGACTCATTCGCCCCTCTGCCTGACCTTTCTGGAATTCCTGAAAAGCGAAGTGCGGACAGTGGCCAACGGACTGAAGGAGAAGAAGTGAAAGACGATACGGAGACCAGACTCACCCGGACAGTGCGCGCCGCCGGTTGAGCGGCCAAGCTGGGTCCGGGCGACCTGGGTGAAATAGTCGGCCTGCTTCCCAAGGAGCAGCATCCCGATCTGATTGTCGGTTACGACCTTTCCGACGACGCGGGAGTGATGCGCCTTAACGCCGACGTGGCCCTGATCCAGACCGTGGATTTCTTCACCCCCATCGTCGACGATCCCTACACCTTCGGCCTGATCGCGGCGGCCAACGCCCTGTCCGATGTCTACGCCATGGGCGGGCGTCCCCTGACCGCCTTGAACATTGTCTGCTTTCCTACCGCTTCCATGAAAAAAAACGTCCTGGTGGAAATGCTCCGGGGCGGATTCGACAAGGTCCACGAGGCCGGGGCCGTGCTGGTCGGCGGGCACACCGTGGACGATCTGGAACTCAAATACGGCCTTTCCGTCACCGGACTGGTCCATCCCGGCCGGGTTGTTACCAACGCCGGAGCCCTTCCGGGGCAGAAGCTCATCCTGACCAAGCCCCTGGGGACGGGCATCATCGCCACGGCCATCAAGGGCGGCTTGGCTTCGGACGAGGCCAGGGACGAGATGGTCGCTGTCATGACCACCCTGAACAAAGCCGGTGGAGAAGCCGCCGCCGATTACGGCGTCACCGGCGGAACCGACGTGACCGGTTTCGGCCTCCTGGGCCATGCCGGGGAACTGGCTAAAGCCAGCCGCGTCTGCCTGCGCCTCCACAGCGCCCAAGTGCCTCTCATCACCGGAGCCCTCGAATACGCGGGTATGGGACTGGTCCCGGCCGGCTCCTGGAACAATCAGAACTTCTGCGCCAAATCCATGAACGTGGCCGGAAATGTCGCCCCGGAACTGCTCAACGTCCTGGCCGACGCCCAGACTTCCGGCGGACTGCTGCTGGCCGTACCGGAAGACAGGGTTGAAGCCCTGCTGGCCCACGTCCGGGCTCTGGATGCCCCCCGGGCCGTGGTCATAGGCGAAGTTCTGGACGGCCCTCCCGGCATGCTGGAAGTGGTCTGAATCCGGCCTGCCCGCTCCTGTTTTTGCGGCCCGACGGCCGCAGGGCCTGCTGCATCAATCCCGGCGCATGACCAGCCGGGCATTAACGGTTGACACCCGAATACGTTCAAATATATTTGACAGAGGTTTCAGGAAAGACCGAATCCCGGTCGTCAGGCGTATTGTTTCCAGGAAATGCCGTTCGAAAGGAAGAGAATATTGCCGAAACTTCGTATGCTCATTCTGGCCGTGGTTGTCATGTCCTTGTCCGCTCCTCAGGTTTGGGCCGGAGATTTCAAGAAACCCTCGCCGTTTCGGAAGCCGAAGACCAAGCCCTCGGCCATGGCAGGGTGCAACGACGGCCTGGCCTGCACCGACGACCGCATTGTCAATGGAACCTGCACCCATGTTATCAGACCGGGCTTCTGCCTGATCGACGGGGTCTGTTATACCCGTCATCAGAAGAACCCGGAGAACGACTGTCAGGAATGCCTCGACCAGTGGGGCCAGGCTTACCAGCGGCGCTGGGGTTATGATAATTCCAATGCCTGTTCCGACGGAAACAACTGCACGGAAGGCGACCATTGCTCTTCCGGCAGTTGTGTCGGCAGGCAGATACCGGGCTGTAACTGATTACTGACACTGGTTTTGGTTGACGGGACGCAGTCGCCCCGTCAACATTTCCAGGCGGCAGCCTGGCGGGAAGCTCTTTAATCCTCGTATTTCCCGGCCAGAGGGTCCCGGCCGTCGGGGAACATGCCCCCGAAAGGCTCAAAGTGTCCGATTTCGGCGGCGGTGCAGAAACGCATGCCTTTCCGGCTTCCGGTCATCATCAGAGGTTTCGCCGCCGTCAGGTCCAGCGCTCCATCTTCGGTCAGGAATTCGTCGCCCACTTCCAACCGCGTCACCCGGCCCATCAGCAGGACATACTCCGGCTCTTCGTATTCCCGGACCAGTTCGCATTCCATCCAGGCGTAGCAACCGGCAATACCCGGAGCCATGATAGTGGCCGAAGGCCTGGCTTCCAGACCGGCTTCGATGAACTCGTCCACTTCCGGGCGGCTGTATCTGGCCGTGGGCACGACTTTGTCCGCCATGTCGGCGCCCGGCAGGTTGAGGACAAACTGCCCGGTCTCCCGGACGTTGACCAGGGTGTCCCGCTTGTGGGCCGAAGCCACGCAGACCAGATCCAGGGGCCGCAGAACCGGCATCAGGCAGGAATAGGGGGCGATGTTGCGGACTCCGGAAAGGCTGACCGTGCTGATGAAGGCCACGGGCAGCGGCATGAAGCCCTCGCGCATGAACGGTTTGAATATCATATCGTCTCCATATGGTTGATGGTGTTTATTACCAGGTTGGGTCTTCGCCCAGTATCTCCCTCAGCGGATTGGCTCCCAGCCCGGTCAGCTTCTTCAGGCCCTCCTGGCCTTGAATATCCAGGGTTTTGATCACCGACACGAACATTTCCGGATGGGCCATGTTCTGCAGGAAAAAACGGTTGTACAGGACATGCAGCCAGGGTTTGCCGCCCCAGTCTATTTTCAGGTCCGGCTGGCCCAGGAACTTTTTGAAATCTTCAAAACGCCAGTCGAAACGCAGGACGTAGGCCTTACCTGCCTGTTTCTTCCTGTCGTACTTGATGATGACCCCGCCCATGCCTTCATAGGTGGCCTCCGCCGTCTTCCAGGGACGGGACCACGGGTAGTCCATGATGAAATACCCGTGCTTGCCCGGAGTCAGGTTGAAGTAGTACATCAGGTAGTCGTCCTGGCACCAGCCGGGAGCCCCCACGTAGATGTATTTTTCCCCTTCGGCCAGGGGAATCTGCCCGAGTATGTAACGGGCCGTCAGATAGCCTGTGGCCACTCCGCAACAGAAATGGTCATGGTACAGGGCGCCCTGCAGCAGGTCTTCCGGCTGTCCGTCGGCCCAGCCGTTGGCCAGGGTCACCAGGGCGAAGGCCCTGGGGCCCAGAACCTTCTTGAAGTCCGCAAAGTCCCGCCCCTGGTCCACATAGACATTCAGCGGGCCTTCGGTCTTCAGTGTTCCGTCCTCGGCCAGGATTTCATAGACCATGTTGAGTTCATGTTCGCCCTTTTTCTGGACAAAGGCGAACCAGAGCCCGTCGTCCGCCCCGGTATGCACGGGCAACAGGTTGCCTCGCCCCAGGCTGATGGCGGCCTCCGAGGCGATGACGTCGTAAAGGAACCTGGTGCTTTGGCCGCCGGGAATAGAGTATCCGGCGTTGGTCAGGCAGGCCAAACCGGGGGAATCCGGAGAAGCCTGGAGCCTGTTCAGGGCTGTCCGGACCGCTTCCCGGCCAAGATCATCCAGCTTGTCCGCCGCGCGGACCTGAACGGCCAGTGAAGTCAGAATGAATAATGACAAAACCAATACCGTTTTTGCTCTTCTCATGACTGCTCCTTGTCCGGCCGGGCCCGCAGGCCCGGCCCTGTTTCCATATCCGGTGTGAAACGGTTGTGGCCGATTTTTCAGAAGGAAGCTCTCAAGCCGCCCATGACGGCGGTTCCGGGCATGGGATAACCGTCGCGTTCCTCATAGGATTCGTCCAGCAGGTTCCCCGCCGAAAGCAGGAGATCCCAGCGGCTCCAGCTATTTTTCCAGACCTGGATGACGGCTTCCAGATTGACCAGGGAATAGGAATCCAGGGTGACCAGTTCCTTTCCGCTGAAATGCTGACGTTCGCTCACGTTTTTAAAGGAAAGGCTGGCCGAGAAGCGTTCGTTCGGTCTGTAACCCAGTCCCACATTGAGTATTTCCTGCGGCAGGTCCGGCAGCTCGTCCGTCAGGGCATTGCCGGCATCCCAGGGGTCGCCGTCCTTGTCGCCCTGCTGCCAGGTAAAGTTGGTCCAGAAGGTGAAACCGGCCGGCAGGTCGGCGGTCAAGCCGACTTCCAGGCCCTTCACCGTCACTTGGTCGATGTTGTAAAAGACGGAGCCGACTCCGGCCACCGAAGTCGAAGTGATGTAATTTTCGATGTCGTAATGGTAATAGCGCACGGTCGATTTGAGGGCGCCGCCGATTTTCTGTTCGTACGAGGCTTCATACTGCCTGGCCTGCTCGGGTTTGAAATCGGTGTTGAAATAGCCCGTGCCCTTGTTCAGATACCACCAGAAATACTCCGGCGAATTGGGGTAGCGGTGGACCACTCCGAAACTGAATCTGAACGACCCGTCCGTCCAGGGTCTGACGGTCAGGGCCAGGCGCGGGTCCAGGTTGTTTTCGTCCAGGGAAGTCTCGGCGGCGGGCCAGACATAGCCGAAGGCGTCCGGGTCGATGCTGTCGGCCTTGTACATCTCCTGCCTGAGACCGAATTCCAGGTCCATGCGCGGATGCAGGCGCCAGAGGTCCTGAAGGTATAAAGCCTGGTAGGTCAGGCATTTGTCCTGCCCCAGGAAACCTTCCGAGACGAATTTGAAGAAATTAATGGAGCCGTTGAAATAGCTTTTGTCTATGTAGTCGACGGTCTGGTCGCCCCAGCCGTAGCGCCGGTATTCGCCGCCGGCCTCGATGTGGTGAGTCCCCAGATCAAAGACCGCTTCCCCCTGCAAAGACCAGTTGTTGTCTTCGGCCTTGGTGGTGCGTTCGTAAATCTTTTTACCGCTGTCGGCCGCGTCGAAATAGACTTCCTTTTTGTCCTGATTCCAGAGGGAATAATCCAGCCGGACATGGCCGGTCCGGAGCTTCTTGAGCAGGTGCGCCCGGAGCACTGTATTCTTGTCCTCGGCGTAGCTCTCGTCGCCCCAGGCCTTTTCTCCGCCGATAAGCCGCCCGCCGATGCCCGGACCGCCGAAGGTGATGGAACCGGCCTCCGGTTCCCCGCTGTTGTAATAAGGGCTGTCCGGGCGGTTGTAAACGGCCATGCCCGTCTCGGAATCGGACACCGTCGCGCCCAGGCCTATTTCCCACTGCCGGGGCAGGTCGAGGCTGAAATCGGCCTTAATGTTGTTCCGGTGGTTGTAGTTGTTCCGCAGATAACCGTCCGTGTCGAAACGGCTGGCGGACAGGCTCCAGCCCACCGGCCCCACTTTCCACGCATGAGACAGACGTCCGTCCCAGGTGTTCATGGCTCCGTAAACAGCGGTCAGAGTGGTTTCCGGTTTTTCGGAGGGCTTTTTACTGACGATGTTGACCACTCCGCCCAGGGTGTTGCCGAACTTGGCCGGGCCGGCCCCCCGGTGTATCTCGATGTGATCCACGCTTTCGGGGGAAAGCACGGACCAGTCCACCGGACCTTGTCCGTATGAACCGTCACGCTGGAAAGGCACGCCGTCCAGCAGAACCCTGAGCCTTGTTTCACCGAAGCCTCTGAGCCGCAGGCTGGATTGTCCGGCCCCGGCCGTCGAATTTTTCCTGATCTGAACCCCGGCCTGGTTCTCCAGGCTCTCCAGCACCGAACCCGTGACGGTCGGCAAGGCCAGCACCTCTTCCGGAATGACATCCTGCACGTACTCCGGGACCGCATCCTCGCCGGGTGCGGTGACAACAATCTCCTGAAGATCAATGGGCTGATTCTCTTTCTCCTCCGCCTGCGCCAGTGATGCGGAAAAAATCAGCAGCAGCAAGACCAGGGCGCTCTTCATCGCCGTTTTCATAATCTTCTCTCCTCATTGGTTGATTCCGGCCAAAAAAAAGACCACGACGCTCCTGTCCCTTCTGGAACAAGACCTTCGTGGTCTTCACGCTGAAACCGCTGGGCGGTTAGTCTATCTTATGGTGCATCAGCAAAAAATCGGAAGCCTCGGCGGCTGTGATCCGATGCTCGTAAAAGGCCCGGAAACGCAGGGCCGACCCCGGACCCAGTTCGGTCGTGCGGTCGCCTACCGTCAGCAGCAGCCGGCCCGACAGAACCAGGCAGATTTCCTCGGTGTTCTCGTGAAGGCCCGGCTCGAATTCCGTAGTCACGCCTTCTTCGGCCCGCAGCAGATACATCTCGAACCGAGCGAAACAGATATGGCTGCCGGAAAGACCTTCCCGTTCGAATGGTTCTGTCTCCGGCATCTCGGTCCGGACGGGTTCGGCCAGCCTGAGCAGTTCGCTGGGCGGGATCCGCAAAACCCGCGACACCGCTTCCAGGGTGCCAACGGTGGGATTGCCCTCGTTGCTTTCCATCTTGGACACGGTCACGCGGGTCACCCCCGCTTCACGCGCCAGATCTTCCGCTGTCAGGCCTCGCTTCCTGCGAAGATTTCGGATCACTGAAAAATCGAAAGGGGACATTGGGCGGCCTTCGGTGGCTCTTGGGTTCGTCCGTCAATATAATTGACAGAAAGTATATTTTAATTTTCAGGAAGTCAAGATGGTTTTCGTCCTGTCCAAACAAAAAACGGGCTTTTCTTCCATTCTTCCAGCCCCGGATCGGACGGGAATCCCCCGCCCTCGCCAGGCCGGGTAAGGGACGGTTGCCCGTAAATACCGGCAAGTCCGCCGTTGCCGGGCGCTTTTCGATATGTTATGTATTGATAAAACTTCAAATCTGATTCCCGATTCAATCAACCGCAACCGGTCAAGGAACTGTTTTCATGCGTAAAATGCTGAAACCCTTGCTGTACGTGGCCGTCGGCCTGATGCTGGGCTTTCCCGTCTTCAGCATGACCTACTACACAATGGTCCGCACTTCCACGCCCCAGTTCTGCGCTTCGTGCCACGAAATACATTTTGCCTACAATACCTGGAAGACTTCCACCCACACCAACAACGCCCAGGGGTTTGTCGCGGACTGCATGGACTGTCACCTGCCCGCCCCTCACGACACTGTGGATTTTTTTTACGCCAAGACCATGCACGGCCTGAAAGACATCTTCGTTCATTTCACCATGGATGAATACGATCACCAGGCCAACAGGGAAAAGGCCTGGGCGAACATCAAAAACGCCCAATGCCTCAAATGCCACCGCAATCTGCTCTATATCCCGGACAAGCGCGGGGCCATGCTGGCTCACCGCACGGTTTTGTACCCGCGCCCCGGTTATGAAAAGAAGTGTCTGGACTGTCATCGGAATCTGGTGCACAACCCGCGTCAGCGGTACGACTATAAACAGTATTCCGGCAACTACAGGGGCCTGGGCCTCTGATCCGGTGGACGGCTTCGCCACCGGTTCCGGACCGGCCGAATATCAGGAGGGTGACTTGATGAAAAGAGCAATTCCGGTTTTGACCGCAGCCTTGTTTCTGCTTGTTTCCGCCGCTTCGGCGGCAGCCCAGGATCAGGCGGCCCCGAACCTGCCCAAGTCCAAGGAATACAGAATAGAGCGCAGCATGCCCGTTCAGGCCGTGGCCTGCCTGGAGTGCCACAAGCGGGAGCACCCCGGTCTTTTTTCCGACTGGTCGGCTTCCCGCCACGCCAGCGCCAACATCACCTGCCTGGACTGTCATCAGGCCGAAGAGTCGGACCCGGATGTCAGCGTCGAGCATTACAAACAGTACGAACGGACCGACCAGCAGTACGGGACCAAGGAATACCGTGTGCCGGTGGCTGCCGTGGTCACCCCCAAGGACTGTTCCCGCTGCCATCCCGATGAAGCCGCCCAGTACGCCCGCAGCAAGCATGCCAATACCATGGAGATCATCTGGAAGATCGACCCCTGGCTCAACAACGGCATGAATTCCGATTTCGAGCGGGTGGCCGGCTGCTACTACTGCCACGGGACCGTGGTCAGGATGGAAGGCGGCCGGTTGACTCACGATTCCTGGCCCAACACCGGCGTGGGCCGGGTCAACATGGACGCCAGCCTGGGCAGCTGCACCAGTTGCCACACCCGGCACTGGTTCAGCGCGGCCGAAGCCCGTAAGGCCGAAGCCTGCGGCCAGTGCCACCTGGGGCCGGATCACCCGCAGATGGAAATCTACAAGGAATCCAAGCATGGAGCCATCTATGATTCCTTCGGTCACGACTGGCGCTGGGACGGCGCTCCTGGAACCTGGACGGCCGGAGTGGACTACCGTTCGCCGACCTGCGCCGCCTGCCATATGTCCGGCTCTGGTCCGGTTCTGACCACCCACGACGTGACCGAAAGGCTTTCCTGGGAGATTCAGGCCCCTCTGACCGTCAGGCCCGCCGACTTCGCCGCCTTCCCGGCTAAAACCAACTGGGAAGTGGAACGCGGCAAAATGAAAGATGTCTGCCTCCAATGTCATGGCCAGGTCTGGGTTGACGACCATTACGCCAAGCTCGATCAGGTGGTCAAGGAATACAACGAGGTCTATTATCAGCCCGCCAGGAAAATGCTCGACGACCTTTACGCCAAGGGGCTGCTGGACAAGACCCGTTTCTTCGATGAACGCCTGGAAGTCGAATTCTACGAGCTCTGGCACCACGAAGGCCGCCGTGCCCGTATGGGCGCGGCTATGATGGCCCCGGATTATTCATGGTGGCACGGCTTTTACGAGTGCAAGAAGCGTTACAACAACTTCATGGAAGAGGCCATGCACCTTATCGAGAGCAACACCAAGGCCTACAAGGCCGACGATTTCCCCAACGCCACGGGCAGCACGGCCAAGCCCTCGGAGGTCTTCGGCCCCGGTAAATAGCTTTGCCCCTCGACCCGGCCGGAACCGGTCCGCCCGCTGGTTCCGGCCTTACTTTGCTCCGGATGGACTATCATGAAACTGCGTCTTCTCTGCTGCGCCGCCCTGCTCACGCTCCTGCTCATGGCCGGACAAGCCCTGGCCACGGCGGATTTTTCCGCCCGCACAAGCCTTTCCTGCGTTTACTGTCATGAAGACCCGCAAGGCGGCGGCACCCTGAGCAGGGAAGGGGACGCCTTCCGGGCCGCCGGTTTCGAACTGCCGCAAGACGGAAGACCGCTTTTCTGGCCCCGGCTGCTCCGCTTTCTCCTGGGTTTTCTCCACTACCTGGCCGCCGTCATCTGGCTGGGAGCCATTTTTTACGTCCATCTCTTCATGGGGCCGCGCTCCCTGACCTCAGGCCTGCCCAAGGGTGAAGTCCGCCTGGGACGGGTCTCCATCCTGGTAGTGGCGGCTACCGGCCTGGCCCTGACTTTCATGCGCCTGACCAGCCTGGATGAAATCTGGACCACCACCTTCGGCCTGGTCTGGCTGGTCAAGGTCTCCCTGTTTCTCCTCATGGTCCTCATCGCCGCCGTGGCCACCACCCGTATCGACCGGCTGCTTAGGGAACCTGCCCCGGACCGGAAAGATCTCCTGCCCGACGGCGCGGACGGCGGCCCGACCCATATCATTCATGCCGGACGGGTTTACGACGTCTCGGCCAGCAAGCTCTGGAAGAACGGCGTCCACATGGGGCGGCACCGGGCCGGAGGCGACTTGACAGAAGCCATGTCCGGCGCGCCCCACGGTCCGGAGGTCCTGGAAAAAGTCAAGGAAGTTGGTCCTGCCCCGGGCAGCTTCCTGCCCGACGGCGCGGACGGCGGCCCGGCCCATATCATTCATGCCGGACGGGTTTACGACGTCTCGGCCAGTAAGCTCTGGAAGAACGGCGTCCATATGGGGCGGCACCGGGCCGGAGGCGACCTGACAGAAGCCATGTCCGGTGCGCCCCACGGCCCTGACGTACTGGAAAGGGTCGGGGACATGGGCCCGGTTCAGGCAGAGACGGATGAGCACGAGCGTCCGGCTATGAAAATATTTGTTTTCATGGCCAATTCAGCCCTGATATTCGGTGTGCTCATCCTGTTCTGCGTAGCCTACTGGCGCTGGGGACCGCCGTTGGCCTTCAGCGGCCCCCGCTGGACCGTGAGAGCCTCGGTGGCCTGCCTGGAATGCCACAGGGAACTTACCCCCGGCCTCCACGCCGACTGGGTCGGAAGCCTGCACGCCAAGGCCAGAGTCTCCTGTCTTCACTGTCATCAGGCCGAAGAGTCGGACCCGGATGTCAGCGTCGAACACTACAATCAGTATGAGCGGACGGATCAGCAGTACGGGACCAGGGAATACCGCGTTCCGGTCTCCGCTGTGGTTACCCCCAAGGACTGCGCCCGCTGCCACCCGGATCAGGCGGCCCAGTACGCCGCCAGCAAACATGCCAATACCATAGAGATAATGTGGAAAATCGACCCATGGCTCCAGATGGGCCTCAATTCCGGCACCGAAAGGAACGCCGGCTGTTACCACTGCCACGGCACGGTTGTCCGCATTTCGGAAGGCGCACCCGAACTTGGGTCCTGGCCCAACACCGGCGTGGGACGGGCTAATCCTGACGGTAGTCTGGGCAGTTGCACCAGTTGCCACACCCGGCACCGGTTCAGCGCGGCCGAAGCCCGCAAGGCCGAAGCCTGCGGCCAATGCCACCTGGGCCCGGACCACCCGCAGATGGAAATCTACAAGGAATCCAAGCATGGAGCCATATACGATTCGGCCGGGCACGGCTGGTCGTGGGAAGCGCCTGACGGCGAATGGTTGGCCGGGCGGGACTTCCGCGCTCCCACCTGCGCGGTCTGCCATATGTCTGCGGCCGGAACCGGGGCCGGGGCCATGCTCTCCACCCACAACGTCACCGAACGCCTCTCCTGGGAACTGCAAGCCCCGCTGACCGTCAGGCCCGCCGATTTCGCCGCCTTCCCCTCCCGAACCGACTGGGCGGACGAGCGCGGCAAGATGAAGGACGTCTGCCTCCAATGCCACGGCCAGGTCTGGGTTGACGACCATTACGCCAAGCTCGACCTGGTGGTCAAGGAATACAACGAAGTCTATTATCGGCCAGCCAGGAAAATGCTCGACGACCTGTACGCCAGGGGCCTGCTGGACAAGACCCGTTTCTTCGACGAACGCCTGGAAGTCGAATTCTACGAGCTCTGGCACCACGAAGGCCGCCGTGCCCGTATGGGCGCGGCTATGATGGCCCCGGATTATTCATGGTGGCACGGCTTTTACGAGTGCAAGAAGCGTTACAACAACTTCATGGAAGAGGCCATGCACCTTATCGAGAGCAACACCAAGGCCTACAAGGCCGACGATTTCCCCAACGCCACGGGCAGCACGGCCAAGCCCTCGGAGGTCTTCGGCCCCGGTAAATAGCTTCGCCGCTCAACCCGGCCGGAACCGGTCCGCCCGCTGGTTCCGGTCAATTACTTTGACAGCCGCCCCGGCATGTGCTACCTCATGGCCCATGTCCGAAATACTTTGCCAATGTGGAGCAGAGCTGCACCTGGCCCGTACCTGACGTTCCATCGTCTGGCGCTGCCGGGCTTGCGGGCGCTCGTATCCATTACAGGAATTTATTCAATTCATCGACGATGAGATGGAACGCCGTTTGGCCTATGTCAGCGTCGATCGTCTCTGAGACGGCTGTCTGACTCGTTTCTCCATCCCTGCGGCCGCCTTGGCGGCCGTGGGCATTTCCAGGCCGGGAGCTGATTTCATGAACCGCAAATCCCTGGGACAACTTTCGAAATGCCTCCATTCCGCCGAATTCAAGGACCGTAACGTCGGAGCCGTCTCCACGCCGGTCTTTCTGTCCTCGGCCTACCGCATCCCGGAGGGCGACGCCGAATTCTGTTACCCCCGGTACCTCAACGTCCCCAACCAGAAGGCCGCAGCCGACACCATCGCCGCCCTGGAAAACGGCCCAGCCGCCCTGGTCATGGGCTCGGGCATGGCCGCTGTCACCAGCACCCTGCTGGCTCTGCTCAAGGCCGGAGACCACGCCGTCTTCCAGGCTGACATCTATGGCGGAACGTACCATTTTGTCGTCTCCGAAATGGCCCGGCTGGGCATTGAAACGACCCTGGTTTCCGGCGGCTCCATTGAAAATTTCACGGCCGCCGTCAAGGACAACACCCGGCTGATCTACTTTGAGACGCCCAACAACCCGCTACTCAGGATCGTAGACATCAGGGCTTTGGCTGATGAGGCCGGATCACGCGGCCTGCTGACGGTCATCGACAACACCTTTGCCACGCCGCTGAACCAGAAACCCCTGGACCTGGGCGTGGACGTGGTCATACACAGCGGCACCAAATACCTCGGCGGCCACAGCGACCTCTGCTGCGGGGCCGTGGTAGCCGGACGGGAGATCATGGACCGGGTCTATGCCACCGTGGTCAACCATGGCGGCATACTGGGCGGCTTCGAAGCCTATCTGCTGGAAAGGAGCCTCAAGACTCTGGGGGTGCGCATGCGCCAGCACAACCGGAACGCCCAGGCCCTGGCTGAATTCCTGTCCGGGCATCCCCGGGTCGGAAAAGTCCATTACCCCGGTCTGCCTCAATGTCCGGGACATGAAATAGCCGCCCGGCAGATGTCCGGCTTCGGCGGCATGCTTTCGGTGGAACTGAAAGGCGGTCACGAAGAAGCCCGCCGCACCGCCGAGAGCCTCAAGCTTTTTGTTCACGCCGTCAGCCTGGGCGGGGCCGAATCCATGTTCTGTTTCCCGGTCCTCACTTCCCACGCCAAGATGACCCCCGAGGAACGCGGGAAGATGGGCATCACCGATTCCCTCGTCAGGGTGTCCGTGGGCATTGAAGACACGGACGATCTCATCGAGGACTGGCGGAGCGCCCTGGGCTGATTTCTGCCTCCGGGGGCTCGCCGCCGGAGCCCCCGGCACAATCTTCCCTCCGGCGGCATATGCTGCCCCCGCCGCCTCTCCCCGCATCCTGCGGCTGTTTCGGTAAGTTCCGGAAAATAGTTAAAATATGCTGGCAATTCAAGTTGGCCGGTTTTTTGCCTCTGTTTATCTCCGGAAAAATGTCAGTCAGCTATGTAGTCCATACCGGCGATACCATCGCCGCGGTAACCAGGAAGCTGGGGTGCTCTTTCAAGGCCCTCAAGCAGGCCAACCCGGAAGCCATGGGCCGGACCAGGGACGGCCGCTGGTTCCTCAAGGATGGTTCCGTCTTGCAGTCGCCCGGAGGGTTCCCCCTGCTGCTGGCCGCCGCCGGAACCGGAAGACTCGCTCCCCCGGCTGCTCCCCCGCCCGCTCAGCAACTCGACGACAACGGCTTTCCTGTTGCCGAAACTGCCGAAAAAACGCAGGAACCGCCTCCAAACGACGATTCGGCGCGGTCATCCGCCCCTGTCCCGGAGACTCCGGCCTGGGCCGCCCTGGCCGCCCGGCTGGCCCTGACCCTGGACACCCCTGCCGCTCTCCCCAGGTCTCCGGAGGAACGCCTTTCGCCCCTGAGCCAATCAGCATCGGCCGGAGGCGCTCGCCTGGCCTTGAACCTCACCCCTGATGTGGATCTGAATCTGGGTTACTCGGCGGCCGGTACCCGTCAGTCCCGCCCGGCCGGGTTCGATTCGCCCGTGCAGCCGGAGTCGTTCAGCGTCGGTCTCAGTTTCCGTTTTTAAGTTCAAAACTCCATTTGCGCCGGTTTTTCATTGCCAACGACTTTTCTTCGATTTAAATTCAAACGCATGGACTTTCTGGAACACCTTAAACTGTTGAACTGCCGCCTTGACGACGGCGCTTACCGGGATCAGTTCGAGTACGGCAGCGACGAATTGAGGCTGGAGATGCTCGGTGTGGCTGATCTGTATTTTGAAATAGCCGACAAGATGGATGAAGTCCTGACGGATCTCATGATCCGCCAGGGTTTCGGCCTGCCTGAAACCTCCGAACCTCCGGAAGATAGCGGGTTCGAAGATTCATAACCGACCCCGGCGTGCGCTCGGGCATTTCCGCCCGTTATGCGCCCGTCGGCCTCATGACCGGCCTGGCCCTTGTCATGCCTTTCAAACCGGAACCGGGAGGACTGCTTTTGGAGCCGGAAATCAAGATATTTCGCGAGTTCCTGAAAAGGCGCGGCCTGCGCAACACCAGGGAAAGAGAAATCATCGTCCGGGCCATTTTCTCCCGGTATGATCATTTCGATGTCGACCAGCTTTACCTCAGTCTCAAGAAGAAAGGCGGCGTCTCCAAGCCTTCCATCTACCGCACCATCCCGCTGCTTATCGAGGCAGGCCTGATCACCGAAGTCTTTCTCGAAGACGGGCACATGCATTATGAGCACATCTACGGCCGCGAACACCATTCCCATTTCCGCTGCCGCAACTGCCGGAAGATTGTCGAGTTCCACGATCCCCGCCTGGATGAGATAGAAAGGGAACTGGGCGCTAGGCACGGTTTCACCACCGAAGGCCACAAAATGGAAATCTACGGCCTCTGCTCTTCCTGCGCCGCCAAAAGCGAATAACCAGCGGAAAGACCCTTGACAAACCACCTTTACATCACCATATTGATATTGAATTACAATAACAACTAGGCTATGTGGCCTGGCTGGACATGAAAGAATGATATGCGCGCCCTGCATGAAAAAGAAAAAAACGAGCTCAAACGCCTCTTGGAAGAAAGGGGAGGAGTAAGGCCTGGAAATATTCTGGAAATCCTGGATGCTTTCCTGAGCACGGAAGAACACCTGACCGAAGAGGAACTGCACACCAGACTCAAAGCCAGAGGACTGATGCTGACCAGGGAGGAGGTCCGGGATGCTCTGGAGATTTTCTGCCGCTTCGGGTTCGCCCAGGTCAAGAGTTTTCAGGATGACCGGCCCAGATACGAACACCGCCACCTGGGAGATCACCACGACCACATGATATGCACCCGATGCGGAGCGGTGGAAGAATTCGTCAATCCGGAACTGGAAAGACTCCAGAGGGAAATAGCCCGCGAGAGGGGCTTCGTCAACCTCCAGCACCGCCTGGAAATTTACGGACTATGTTCGGAGTGCGCCAGCCAGCGTCGGCCGGGGCGGCCATTGTGCGAAGCAGAACCAGGGGAGAGACTCATCCTGGCCGGACACAAGGGAGGAAACGAACTGACCCGGCGTCTCCAGGATATGGGTCTGACCAACGGCGTGGAGATTGAAGTCCTGAGCAAGAACGACGGACCCCTGGTGGTTTCCTGCCGGGGGTGCCGCCTGGCCCTGGGAAGGGGCATGAGTGAAAAGATAATGGTCTCTCCGGCGGAAAACGGTCCGGCGGAAGGGAGTGAAGAATATGTGGCAGACTGTCCTGGTCGCCGCTATCATCGCCGGCTGCGTTTTCTTTTTGGTTCGGCGAATCGCGGCTGTCCTAAGAAATAAGCGCCCCGCGGGATGCTGCTCCTGTTCAGGCTGTTCCGGCCTGAATGGGCAGTGCGGCCATTCACCGGCCGGACCGGACGCCGTTCCGGGAGATCCGCACTAAAATTTTGACAAAACAGAATGACGGCAGCCGGGGCCTTTCCCCGGCGGGAGATTGATATGTCCGTAATCAGCCTCAGAAATATGAAATCAGGAGAAAAGGCGACCATCCTCAAGGTCAGGGGGCAAGGGGAAATGAACCGCCGCCTCCGCGACATGGGGCTGGTGCCCGGCACCGAGATAATCGTCAACGGCCGGGCCCCGCTGTACGACCCGGTCAATATCCGGGTCCGGGGCAACAACCTGACTCTGCGCAACAGCGAAGCCGACTATATAGAAGTGGAGGTGGTCCGCTGAAGGGCGGGCTCTGGACGGGACCGATGAAAAAAAACATAACCGTGGCCCTGGCGGGCAACCCCAACGCCGGTAAAACCAGTCTTTTCAATGAACTTACCGGGGCCCGAGCCCACGTGGGCAACTACCCCGGCGTGACCGTGGCCAAGAGGGAAGGGAACCTCGAGCACCGGGACCGCCGCATCCGCCTGGTCGACCTTCCCGGCACCTACTCCCTGACGGCCTATTCGCTGGAAGAACTGGTCGCCCGCAACGTGGTCGTCGACGAACGCCCCCAACTGGTGGTGGACGTGGTCGATGCGACCAACCTGGAACGCAACCTCTACCTGGCCGTCCAGTTCATGGAGATAGGCGTGCCGGTGGTCATCGCCCTGAACATGATGGACCAGGCCGAGGCCCGAGGCCTCAAAATAGACGTGGAAAAGCTTTCCGGCCTCCTGGGCGTGCCCGTCATCCCCACGGTGGCCCGGCAAGGCCTGGGCATGGATAAACTCCTCGACGCCGTCGTCGACCTGGCCGATCAGGAACTGCCCTGGACGCCCAAGCGCCTCCGTTACGGCTCGGACATGGACAATGCCATATCCAGGATCGCCGAGCTGCTGGAAAGCGGCGGCTACGATCTGACTAAATACGCACCTCGCTGGCTGGCTCTCAAGGCTCTGGAAGGCGACGCGGAAGTCCTCAGGATACTTGATACACGGCCCGAAACCGCTGCCCGGATCCGGTCCTTGGTCGATACGGTCTCCAAGCACCTCAGGGCCACCTTGGACGACGAACCGGAAGGCGTCATAGCCGACCACCGCTATGGCTTCATCACTTCCGCGGCCAAGCAGTCCGTGACCGTGGTCAGGGACGTCCGCCGGACCGTATCCGACAAGATAGACAAGGTCGCGCTCAACCGCCTGCTGGGACCGGTGGCCCTGCTGGCCGTCCTTTACGGCATATACCAGTTCACCTTCTGGGCCAGCGAAATCCCCCTGGTCTGGAGCGAAACCTTCTTCGCCTGGCTGGGCGAACTCTTTACCCGCCTCATCCCGGAAGGACCGCTCCAGTCGCTCCTCGTCTCCGGCGTCATAGACGGAGTGGGTGGAGTCCTCGGCTTCGTCCCCCTTATCGCCTTCATGTTCTTCGCCATCGCCATCCTCGAAGACTCGGGCTACATGGCCCGCATCGCCTTCATCATGGACCGCATCCTGCGCACCTTCGGACTGCACGGCAACTCGGTCCTTTCGCTCATGGTCGGCGGAGGCATCGCCGGCGGCTGCGCCGTACCCGGCGTCATGGCCGCCAGAACCCTCCGCGACCCCAAGGAGAGGCTGGCCACCATCCTGGTCACCCCAGTGATGAACTGCGGAGCTAAACTGCCGGTCTACGCCGTGCTTATCGGGGCCTTCTTCGCCTCGCGTCAGGCGGGACTGATGTTTCTGCTCACCCTCATCTCCTGGAGCCTGGCCCTGCTCTCCGCCCGTCTGCTCCGCTCCACCGTCCTCAAGGGACGCAGCACCCCATTTGTCATGGAACTGCCGCCTTACCGTTGGCCCACTTTCAAGGGACTGCTCATCCACACCTGGGAAAGGGTCTGGGAATACATCAAAAAGGCCGCCACGGTCATTCTCGGAGTCTCCATCCTCCTCTGGGCCATGATGACTTACCCCGGACTCTCGGATCAGGAAAAGGCCGTCTTCGACTTCCAGCGCAATCAGGCACACCAGGCCTTCTTCGCCGGACCGGCCGCTGAATTTCTGCCCGATCAGGCGAATCTTGACGCCTTTGCCGAATTTTCCATGGAAGACACGGAAGGCAAAAGAGAAGGGGAGGGGAATCCCTCTATAGGCCCGGACCTGGCCGGCATGGCTGCGGCAGTCGCCGCCCTCCGGGCGGGTGAAAGTCTTTCCGCCGATTCGGAACGCTACCGGGCCGCAGCCGAAAGCTATCTTGAACTGAGTAGAAACCTGATGGAAATAGAAGGAGCGGAAGCATCCGCCGGACTCCGGCGGTCTGCGGCCGGCCGATTGGGCCTGGCCCTGGAAACCGTCACCCGGCCTCTGGGCTTCGACTGGAGAACCAATATCGCTCTGCTGGGCGGCGTGGCGGCCAAGGAAGTGGTCGTCTCTACACTGGGTACGGCCTACTCCCTCAGCGGCGTCGATCCGGAAGACTCGAGTTCCCTGGCCCGGAAGCTGGCCCGCGAACCCGGCTTCAACCCGCTGGTCGCTTTCACCATGATTATCTTTGTCATGGTCTACGCGCCCTGCTTCGTCACCCTGGTCGTTATCGGCCGCGAAACCAACTCGCTGCGCTGGCCCTTCTTCGCCCTGGTTTACAACACCGCCGTGGCCTACCTGCTGGCCCTGGCCGTGGCCTTGGCCGGAAGAGCCTTGGGACTGGGGCTCTGAAAAATCACTGCAAGCCCCCGGCCCGGCTGGAATAGGTAAAGACGTTGGACGACCCGGTGTGCGTAGCCGTCGCCGACCACGAAGTCTTCGTGGCGGCCAGGATGCTGACCCGCACCGGGTCCTCCACCTGCCAGCCGCTGGCGTTGAAGAGAGTCGTGCGGTTGGACGTGTAAGTGGCGTTCTGCAGGTAGTAATCCTCCTCGGCCTTGGCCAGTTGATGCAAAGCCGCCTTGGCCGCGCCGTCTTGGGCTCTCTGCCTGTAACTGGCGAACTGCGGCAGGGCGATGGCCGCCAGGATTCCGATGATGGCGATCACGATCATTATCTCGATGAGCGTGAATCCCTGTCCCCCTGAAACATGTCTCATTCCCGTTTCTCCCCATTTTTCTTGGCCGAACCGAAACCGCAGGGCCCCTCTGAAGGGGGCAAGCTGTCGATTTTATCCCCTTATTAGTCCGGCTAATAATAAAGCAAAAATGTTATTGAAACTTTTGAAAGCCTGGTGTAGGCTTCAAATCAGGGCCACCCCCTGGCCCTAACCTGCTTACCCTGGTCCAAGCCCGGGCGTCCCCGCGTCCGGGCTTACTTCATTCCCCCGAAAAAGCTGCGTCAAGCGCCCCCGTCTGACGAAAAGCCTCAAAAAGAACTATCCCCGCCGCCGTCGACAGGTTCAGACTCCGGACCTGACCCCAGATGGGTATGTTCACCACCTGTCCCGGATACAGGTCCAGAAGCTCCGGCGGGCAGCCTCTGGTCTCAGGTCCGAAAACCAGACCGTCTCCGGGCTGGAACTCGAAACGGTGCAGCCTTTCACCGCGCCGCGCCGAGGTGAATACCAGCCTAGAACCGTTCCAGTTCCCTCGAAAAGATTCCCAATCCGGCCAGACCCGGCAATCCACCTCCGGCCAGTAATCCAGTCCGGCCCTTTTGAGATGCTTGTCGTCCAGCGAAAAACCCAGAGGCTCTATCAGATTGAGCCGCGTTCTGGTGGCCGCGCACAAACGGGCCACATTCCCCGTGTTCGGAGGTATCTCCGGCTGATACAGTATGATTTCCACGATTCCTAAACCGTCCGGGGCTGGTCCACCCAACCCAGTCTCATCTGGATGGCTTCTATCAGAGGCCCGAAAGTGCCTGGGTCCAGAGCCGATACCGCCACCGCCGAAAGCCGCCGGCAGAGGTTTTGCGCCAGTTCCGGCTCCATCATGTCCACTTTGTTCATCACCCTCAGAACCGGGGTGTTGCCCAAATCCATGCTGTCCAGGAGCTTTTCCACCGTGGCCATGTGTTCTTCTAGGTGAGGGCTGGCCCCGTCTATCACGTGCAGCAGCAGATCCGCCCCGTTCAGTTCCTCCAGCGTGGCCGAAAAAGCCTCTATCAGGTCCGGGGGCAGGTCGCGGATGAAACCCACCGTGTCCGTGATGATGATGGCCCGGTCCCGAGGAAATTTAAGCCTGCGGCTGGTCGGGTCCAGCGTAGCGAAAAGCTTGTCCTCGGCCAGAACATCGCTGCGGGTCATATTGTTGAGCAGCGTCGATTTGCCCGCGTTGGTGTAGCCCACTATCGACACCACCGGCAGACCGGCCTTGGCCCGCCGCGCCCGGTGCAGGCTCCGTTGAGCCTTGATCCCGTCCAGTTCCTTGCGCAAGCGGTCGATCCGTTCCCGCACCCGGCGGCGGTTGATTTCCAGCTTCGTCTCGCCCGGACCTCGGCCCCCTATGCCGCCCGTCAGCCGCGACATGGCCGTGTTCTTCTTGACCAGACGGGGCAGCAGGTAGTTGAGCTGGGCCATTTCCACCTGGAGCTTGCCCTCCCTGGTCTGGGCCCGTTGCGCGAAGATGTCGAGTATGAGTTGAGTGCGGTCAATAATACGCAATTCGCACTGTTCGGTCAACTTGCTGATTTGGGCCGGAGAAAGATTCTGGGCGAATATCAGCAGTTCCACGCCGGACTGCAAAGCCCTGATACTGAGCTGGGCGATGCGGTCCTGGCTCAGAAGCTGAGCCCCCCTGGTCGGGCGGGAACGGTATATCAGACTGTCCATAACGCGCAGACCGGCGGTTCTGGCCAGTTCCTCCAGCTCGCGCATATACTCTTCGGCATCAGTCCGGGAAGACGATGTAACGCTGATGAGCAGGGCGCTTTCCCGGCCCCGGACGTCCTGGACCGACTTCTGACGCCTGGTCAGCTCGGCTTCCAGGGAATGAATCAGGCCGGAAAAATCCACGTCCAGAGCCCCGGCGTGGCGGGCCGAAAGACGGACCACTTCTTCACCGCTGGCCGCGCCCGGTAGCAGATAGGCCGCTTCGATGGATGGCGGATGACCGTCGGTCCTGACCAGCAGGGCCGCGATAAGGTCCAGGCGCAGGGAGGCCAGGTCGTTCAGATCGTCCTGATCCAGGCCTTCGTGTTTCAGATGGGTATGCACCAGGCGCAGCCCGTTGAAGCGCGTCAATCCGCCTCTCTGGCGGCCCAGGTCCGGCAGGAACAGGCCTCGGCCGTCGCCCACCACCACTGCGTCCACCGCACCGGAACGGTCCAGCATCAGGCCGATCTGGCGGCCGATTTCCGCCGAAAGATCGGCCAGGTCGTGGGCCAGTTCAGGGCTGACCACCATATCCGGCTGGACCCGGCGTCGGCCGAGCTTCTTCAATCTGGCCAACTGGTTGGCCTTCAGACCCTGTGTTTGACCCTCGATGCGGCTTATGGCGAAACCTCCGGTGAACCGTTTCGGTTCATTTTACTGATATTTTACAGGAAAAAGATGATAGTTGGAAGGAGTTGCCGGAATCGGCCCAGTGAATTCCACGGACGTGGAAACTAAATGTCATACACGTCGTCGCGGAACGATGCCGTGCGGAACCGGGCGCAATGATGCAGAAATGAGAGCTTTACGTTGCCTATGGGGCCGTTGCGCTGCTTGCCCACGATCAGTTCGGCCTGGCCCTTGATCTCCGGGTTGTCTCTTTTGTAGACTTCTTCCCGGTAGACAAAGGCGATGACGTCGGCGTCCTGCTCGATGGCCCCGGACTCCCGCAGGTCGGCCAGCATGGGCCGCTTGTCCGGACGGTCCTCCACCCGGCGGTTCAACTGGGAAAGAGCCAGAACCGGGACATGCAGTTCCTTGGCCAGGGCCTTCAGAGAACGGCTGATCTCCGAAATCTCCTGCTCACGGCCGTCGGTATGTCCGCTGCCGCGCATAAGCTGAAGATAATCCACGATTATCAGACCAAGCTCCCGGCCCTGGTTGGCCAGCAGGCTCTTAAGCCTCCGGGCCTTGGCCCGCAGCTCCAGCACGGCCATGGCCGGGGTGTCGTCGATGTAAATGGAGGCGTCGCCCAGCTTGGAAGCCGCCATGGTCAGGTGAATAAAGTCCTGATCCCGGACTCGCCCCGTCCGGACGTCCTTCAGGTCCAGACCGCCCAGGGAACAGAGCAGGCGCAGCAGAACCTGGTCGGTGGACATTTCCAGCGAAAAAAAGGCTACGGCCCAGGCTTTGCCTTCCTTGACGTCGCGCTCCTCCGGAATGGCCGCATGGAGGGCCAGGTTCAGCGCGAAGGCCGTCTTGCCCATGGAAGGCCGTCCGGCCAGAATAATCAGGTCCGACGGCTGAAGACCTCCGGTCAGATCGTCCAGGTCCTTGAAGCCGGTCGTCACTCCGGTCACCCCGCCGCTCCGCGTCATCAGGCTCTCTATGTGCCCGATGGTGCTTTTGAGCAGGCTGTTGACCGGCTGAAGCGTCTGCACGTCCCGGCCCTCGCGGATGGCGAAAACCGAAGACTCGGCCCGGTCCAGAACCTCCTGGACATCGGCGGTCGTGGCGTAGCACTGGTCGGAAATCTGGCTGGCCGTGGTCAGCAGACGGCGGAGCTGCGAGCGTTCCTGCACAATGCGGGCGTAGTGCTCCACATTGGCCGCCGTGGCCACGGAATCGGCCAGTTCCGCCACGTAGGCCGGCCCGCCGGCCTTTTCCAGCGCCCCGGATTTTTTCAGGGATTCGTTCAGAGTAACCAGGTCCACGGGCTCTCCGCGGTCGAATAGATCCCTCATCGACGCGAAAATGAGACCGTGGGCCTGGCGGTAGAAGTCCTCGTCGCTCAGGCGGGTTTCCAGAACCCTGGCCAGGGCCGCATTGTCCAGCAATACGGCGCCCAGAAGGGCCTGTTCAGCTTCAAGACTCTGGGGAGGGAGTTTGAGATCCTCAACCTGCCGGCTGATCCGGCGGTTTTTCTTCTCCCCAGTCATAATATCTTTAAGCTTCGGCGCCCGTGTCCGGCGCACCTTCGCCTTCCGGCGAAACCACGGAGACAGTCAGATGGGCTGTTACGTCGGTGTGCAGCTTGACCTGAATATCGTGACTGCCCAGAACCTTGATGGGTTCGGCCAGCTTGATTTTGCGGCGGTCTATGTCCACGCCCTTGTCGGCCATGGCAGCGGCCAGATCCATGGTCGTCACCGAGCCGTAAAGCTTGCCCTTCTCACCGGCTTTCTGGACGATGCACAGGTCGAGTTCCTCGATCTGGTTCTTGAGCAGCTTGGCCCGCTCCTTCTCCTTCAGAGACCGGGCGGCGAACTCGGCCCGTTTTTTCTCGAAAAGCTTCAGATTGGCCGGTGTGGCCTCAACGGCCATGCCGCCGGGAATCAGAAGGTTACGGGCGTAACCCTTGGCCACTTTGACCAACTGACCGGCCAGGCCGAGATTTTCCACGTCCTGGGTGAGGATGATTTGCATTGTTGAACTCCTTCCTTTATCCTGAAGGCAACCTCAGGCTTCAAAGCCTGGCTGCGACTTTTTCAGTTTCCTGAAATCAAACCACATGTCGAACAGACCCAAAGCCGCAATCATTACGTCGATGGTCTGCATCAGGGCTATCAGAGTGTAAGCCGCGGTCTTCAAAAAAACCGGCGCGCCTTTTTTTTCCAGCCAGAAGGCCACGATGCTCAGACCCTGGAAAAAATAGAGCAGGCCCAGCATCAGCAGTCCGTTGGCGGCCAGAATGTTCAAAGTACGGAACGGCAGAAAAATGCCGAAACCGCAGGCGATGACCACCCAGATCAGCGGTTCCGGAGCCGACCAGACGGTCAGATCGGAAAACTCCGGGGGCAATCCCGCGGTGCGGCCCACAAAATGACGCCCCACCATGAAATTAGCCCAGACCACCAGGATCGTACCCAGAACCATGAATCCGGGAAAAAGGCTGATGAGCACCGAGGCCAGGCGAGTCAATTCCGGGGACAGAGACAACCCCGATGGAGTCTCCTCCGCCTGCTCGGGCTGTTCCAAAGGGGCCGGGTCAACTTCCCCGGCGCTCCCCCGAGGCTGGTCCTGCAAGGCTGGAGCGGGCTGTCCGGGAGCCTGATCGCCGCCGGACAGCAGAAGTTCGTAAACCTGCAGCGAACCGTGCACCTGCCGCTCGACCACCGCTTTGGCGAAATCCCAGGGATTCTGCCCCAGAAAAAGGCTGGCTCCGAGCATCAGGACAACTCCCATGCCCAGAATCACCCCGGCCGGATAACCGACCGCCCTGGTCGGACCAAGACGCCTGATGAAGGCCTCGGCCATGACCACGGCCAGGATTGCGCACTCAAAGAAGAAAATGACGCCGAAAGACCTTCCAACAAGCGCATAGATGGCCAGAACGCCCAGAATGGCCAGCCCCGTCATGGTCAATCCGAAAAGACGCCCGCGCCGGTAATAAAAGAAAAACAGAGGCGCCGGCGTGAAGATCCCCAGAAAGACCCCGAACAAGGGCAACAGAGACATGGACACGAACAGCCCTACGGACAGTCCCGCGCCCAGTAGCATGCTGGGTTCCCGCAGTATGGAAATAACGGCCATTGTCAGGCTTGAAGGAGACCGGCCTTCACTCATATTTACTCACCACCCGGCCCCCTGTAAAAGGGGGCGGGGCGTTCGGACCACAGTCTTCTTATTAAGAGGAACTGGTGGTCATGGCCGTGTACGGCATCAGGGCCATGTATCTGGACCGTTTGATGGCCAGGGTCAGGCTGCGCTGATGACGGGCACAGTTGCCGGAAATACGGCGGGGGATGATCTTGCCCCGCTCCGTCATGAAATGACGCAACAGTCTGAGGTCTTTATAATCTATGTCCACGGCATGGTCGGCGCAGAAACGGCAAACCTTGCGGCGGTGAAAAGTTCTTCTTTTTTTGCGACGCTGATTCATGGTTTTCTCCTTAAAAACTCAGTAACCGGCCGATTGGGGCCTTGGTGGAAGCGCTGTGATTCCTAATCGTCCGAGTCGTCGTCGGCGTCGGAACCATCGTCATCGTCATCCAGGTCGGAATCGTCACCCTCGTCGTCAAGGGAGTCTTCATCCTCTTCGTCGCTTCCAGGACCGCCGTTCAAGGCATCGGCCTCCCGTTTGGCCCGTTCCGCGGATAAGCGCTCGAGTTCCTCGAGGTATTTGGCCTCGTCAAAACGCTTGTCCTTGACCAGGGTCAGGAACTTCCAGAAACGCTCGTCAAGGCGCATCTGGCGCTCGACCTCGTTCAAAAGGTCGGGCTGGCCCATGAACTCAAGCAAAAGATAGTGGCCGCGAAGCTGCCTCTTGACCGGGTAAGCCAACTGGCGGTTACCCCAGTCTTCGAAACGCAGAATCTTGCCTTCCATCTTTTCGACAACGTCGGTGATTTTGGATTTTGCCTGCTCCAACTCCTCGGGAGTCAGATCAGGGGTGATGAGAATAAGGGTCTCGTAACGTCGTGCAAACATGCGGTTGCAATACCTCCTCATGGTCTTTTGGCCCCCTCACATACGGAAGGAGCGAGGAAACCCCGCGACGACGGAGCGGGGTATCAAAAGAAACTAAGTATCTCAGGTCGGTTCGCCCTGTCAAGTGCTTTTATAATTTGGCCAAAACCGTCCTGGAACGGCGGACGGACATTCCCGGCCCGGTTCCCCGCACCAGGCGGCCCCGGCGCCATGGAGCACGGAGGCCGGGATTGTGCATGAAAATGTCAATAAATCGCGTTCACGGATCATTACGTCAAGGACGATGGCCCGACCGGAGTTCAGCTTTGAGAGCGGGAAGGGCAGGGCGGTAATCAGCCCCGGGCTGTCTGCCCTTTATCCAGAACCCGCCAGAGAACAGGCCCGACTTCTTCCTTGGGGCCGTCAGTGGAAAGTCTGATCAGCCTTAAACCGGCAACGGCTTCCGGCGCGGCGAATTTTTCTTTCTGAGCCGCGAAAATCTCTTCCCGTCCGTCCGATACGGACCGGCCGGAATCCTCCCGTTTCTTCAACCTGGCCAGGATGGATTCGTCGCTTGCTTCCGTGTAGACGAAAGTCAGGTCCGCCCCGGCCTCCCGGGCGGTCCGGGCCAGAGCCTCCCTTTCCGCCGCTTTCATGTAAGAAGCGTCCAGAATCACATCCAGGCCCGCCCCGGCCAGCTTGCCCGCCGCCCGGTGCATGATCTCATAAACCTTCTTTGAAGCCTCAGCCGAATAAAGCCCTTCGCCGAAAGGCACATACATCCGGGTCAGCGGGGAGAGTCCGGCCATCTGTTTGCGCACCCGGTCCGAGGTTATGACCAGCGCACCCCGGCGGCGGCCGGTTTCCCTGGCCCAATTGCTTTTGCCCGAACCCATGAGGCCGAAAAAGGCCGTGATTCCTGGCCTGCGGATGCCGCCCGCATACCGGTAAGCCAGGGCGAAATAGCGTCTGGCCTGATCGAGCGCCCGTTCGCGCTCAATCGCAGGTACGGCGGGCTGGTCAAAGGTGAAGCAATTGATCTTGCCCCGCACATACGCCCGGTAGCATTTGTAGAAGTCCAGCAGCTCCGGGAGTTCCTTATCCCCGGACAACTCTACATACCGTTCGACCAGACGTTCCGCCAGTTCCGGCCGCCCCCGGAAATCAAGGTCCATGGCCAGAAAAGCCAGGTCCGAAGCTACGTCGGAAAAGCGGAAGCGTTCGTTGAATTCGATGCAGTCGAATATCCAGACCTTCTCCCCCAGGCAGATGTTGGCCATGTGCAGGTCGCCGTGGCAGTCGCGGATATACCCGCCCCGGATGCGGCGCTCCAGCAGGTCCCCCCGTTCCTCCAGAAACGAGTCGGTGAAAGACCTTATCCGGCCGAAACGCTCCTCCGACAAGGCCACGTCCACGTAATCCGCCGTCTGAGCGAAATTTTCGTCCGTGTTGAACTTTATGACCTCCCGGGAACCGAATTCGTCCACCGTCCCTCCGGTCTCGGCCAGCTTGTAGAAGTCCGCCAGCAACCCGGCCAGGACATCCATCGTCTCCTGACCGACTTCCCCCCGGTCCAGCTTCTCCAGCATCATGCCGTCGGAGGGCATGCGCTTCATTTTTACCGCGTAATCGAGCGGCTCCCCCGGGCCGCCCATGCGCACACGGCCCTCGCCGTCCAGGGTCAGAGGCTCCACGCCCAGATACAGATCCGGACAGAGGCGCCTGTTCAGGCGGACTTCCTCGCCGCAGAAATGCCGGCGCTTTTCCAGGGAAGTGAAGTCGAGAAAACCGTAATCAACCGGCTTCTTGACCTTGAAGACCAGGTCCCCGGCCAGGAAGACCCAGGAAATGTGAGTCTGGACCAGGTCAACACATTCCGGTTCGTGGCTGTAAGCTTCCGGCCGGCAAAGGCCGGCGATCATCTGTTCTGTTTCCATGTCCATCCCGAATGCAAGTATTGTCACGCTGCGCGGAATATCCGCACGGCGTCAAATGCCGAGAACCTGACCTTAACCGTCCTGGGGCAAACCTTCAAGTTTTTTGTCCTGTTCCGTCTCACCGTTCTTTTCGTCCAGAACCTCCCTGATTTTGCTCAGCAGCAGGTTCAGCCGGTAAGGCTTGCCGATGAAGCCCTTGGCGCCCTCGGAGAGCAGATCAGGGCCGTTGCCCGCGTATCCGCTGGCCACCACCACCCTGGTTCGCGGGTTCAGCCGCAGAAGCTCCTTGAGGCAGATTCGGCCGCCCATGCCCGGCATGCCCAGGTCCAGCAGAATCAGATCGATTTTCTCTCCGTGCCGCCGGTACATTTCCAATGCTTCTTCGCCGCTGGATGCCTCCATGGTTCGGTACCCGAAGCCTGTGAGCGTATCCCTGGCTATCTCCCGCACCGCCGCCTCGTCGTCAACCAGCAGGACGACCTCGCCGCCTCCGCGAACCTCTTCCTTGGCCGGGGCCTCCTTGATCTCCTGGGCCGAATCCCAGGCGACCACCGGCAGGTAAATATTGAAAACCGATCCCCGGCCGGGCTGGCTTTCGCAATTGATATGGCCGCCGTGGGTCTTGACTATGCCGTAAACCGTGGACAAGCCCAGCCCCGTTCCCTCGCCGATGCCCTTGGTCGTGAAAAACGGTTCGAAAATATGCCGGACAGTCTCCTCGTCCATGCCCTGTCCGTTGTCGGAAACCCGCAGATGTACGTATTCGCCTGCCGCCGCATCCGGGTGGGCCAGGACAAAGGTCTGGTCCAGAGTCGCATTGTTCGTCTCGATCAGCAGCCTGCCGCCGCCGGACATGGCGTCGCGGGCGTTGGTGGCGAGATTCATCAGGACATGCTCCAACTGGACCGGGTCGGCCTCCACCCTTTTCAGCTCCGGCTCCAGAATCATCTCGATGCTTATCATCTTCGGTATGGTCCGTTTGAGCAGGTTGACCGTCTGCAGAATCTCGTTGTTCAGATCCAGGGGGATCAGATTCGGCACCATCTTCCGGCTGAAAGTCAGAAGACCCCGCACCAGTTCCGCCGCCCGCTCCACAGCCCTGTTGACCTCGGTCAGATAACGCTCCGTGGACTTATCATGGCTTCCCTTGGACAGGATCAGTTGCACATACCCGGATATGGCCTGCAATATGTTATTGAAATCGTGGGCGATGCCGCTGGCCAGAACTCCGACTGCTTCCATTTTTTGTGCCTGGAAAAGCTTTTCCTCCATCTTGCGCAAATCCCGGCGGGCCTTGATCTGTTCCGTCACGTCCCGTCCTGAACCGCTCACATAGGGAGCCCGCCCTTCGGTTTTCACCAGTGTGTTCCGGTATTCCACATAAATGGGAATCTGATGGCGGCTGTTCATTTTGAACAGGCCCTCGGCACAGCCCTTCTTTTTTATCTGAGCCAGGTATTCCGACTTGAATTTTGAGCGCTCCTCCGGGGCGATGAAATCCGATATGGGGCGTCCGATGATGTCCTCGGGCTCATAACCGAGTCCAATGGCCACCGCCGGATTTGCGCTGGTGATGATGCCTTCCTGATCGTGGGTGTAGATGTAATCGGTTATGCTGTCCACCAGGTTGCGGTAACGTTCTTCCGACTCCCGCAGGGCCCGCTCCGCCCGTTTCCGCTCCGTGATGTCCTGGAGATTGGCCACCATACCCACCGGCTTGCCCGCCGGATTGCTGTACACCGCTCCGCTGACATTCACGTCCAGTATTTCGCCGGACTTGGTGAACCGTTTTGATTCAAATCTGTAATAACCCCGGTCGTAGGCCTGCCTGATCGCCTCCATGGTGTTTTCCCGGTGGCCGTCAGGCACGAACTGGATTTTCCGGCCCAGAACCTCTTCCGAGGTCCAGCCGAAGACGCGGGTGAAAGCCGGGTTGAGATAATTGGCCAGTCCATCAATATCATAAACAACTATCGGGTCCGGAGAGCTCTCCAGAACAGCCCGGTAACGCGCCTCGCTCTCCCGCAACGCCGTTTCGATACGCTTGCGCTCGGCTATCTCCCTCTCCCGCTCTTCCACCCGGAGAGTCAGTTCCCTGGCCTGCAAAGCCAGCAGATCCTCGCGCTCCTGGTGCAGGTCGACCTGCTTTTTAAGCTCCGCCGGGGTGACCTTCAGATCAGCCAGTATCTCCGCGTAAACCTCGGACAGACGCCTGGCCTCCTCCTGAGTGAAAACCGAAGAGTGCTTCATGGCCCGGTGAGCCGCCGCCGCTCCGATAGCCCCGGACAGGGAACGTTCCACTTCGCTGTGCAATTCCGCCAGTTCAACTATGGATATCTGTTTCAGCCCGTTCAGCTTCAGTTGTCCGAAGCACCGCTTTACCACTGACTCTGCCTGCGTCTCGGGCAGAAACTGGGTGAGCATCTCCAATATCAGCTTTTTCTTGTTTTCAGCGTCGATCGGGGGGCCGTCATGGCGGGAAATCGCCCCGAAACGGCCGGTGGGCAGCGCTTCGACGAATTCGCGGGCTACGCGGTCGTCTTCATCGTTGGCCGGCCAGGCCAGGGAACCGACGATGTAGAGGCTGACATTGATGAACAACGACCAGAAGACCGAGTGCACCATGGGATCGAAAGCCCACATGCCCATAAGGTTTTCCGGATTGAGCAGGCTCAAGCCCCAGGGGCCGTCCCTGAGCAGCCCCGCTCCCAGGTCGTTGCTGCGTAAAACAGCCGGCAGCAAAGCCGTGTAAAACCAGGCCAGAAAACCGCCGCTCAGTCCCAGAATCGCCCCGGCGCGGCTGCCCGGCCTCCAATACAACCCGCCCAGAACCACGGGTGCGAATTGCAGCACCGCCGCGAAAGACATCAAGCCCATGTTGGCCAGGGTGAAAAATTCACCCACATACTTGTTGAATATATTGGCCGCGATGATGACCGCCGCCACCGCCAGCCAACGCGAAGCCAGCAAGCGGCGGCGCAGAAATATCAGGCCCTCGAACCAGTCGGTCAACGGCAGCAGCAGGTGGTTGGTTATCATGGTTGACAGCGTCATCGAACTGATGACGATCATGGCCGTGGCCGCCGAAAAACCGCCGATGAAGACAAGCAGCGACAACCACGGCCAGCCCATAATCATCGGCAGCGTCAAGACATAGGTGTCCGCCAGAGCCGGGGAAATGCCCCGCAACAGTCCGGCTAGGGCTATGGGCGCCACAAAGAGGTTTATCAGCAGCAGATACAGGGGAAAAAGCCACATGGCCTGGCGGATGTGCTTCTCGTCAAAATTTTCCACCACCGCCACATGGAACTGCCGAGGCAGAAACATTACGGCCGACATGCTCAAAAGCAGGTAGGTCATCCATTTCAGCAGCGATTTCGGACCGGCTTCACCGAGACTGACCGATGCCCGCAAAGGGCTTGCTTCGAACTGCCGGAATAGGTCCTCCGGGCCGTGGTACATGACGAAGACCACGGCCAGACCTGCCGCCAGGAAGGCCGCCAGCTTGACCACGCTCTCCAGGGCCACCGCCGTGACGATGCCCTGGTGGCGTTCGGTCGGATCTATCCGCCGCACCCCGAAGGCGATGGTGAAAGCAATCATCATGGCCACCACCAGGTCGCTGATGTGGCCTTCCAGAAAAGACCCGCCCGAAGTCAGCAGGTTGAAAGTCGTGTTGACGGACTTGAGCTGAATGCCCAGGTAAGGCGTGACGCCCACCAGAGCCATGACCGTGGCCAGCGCGGCCAGGGCCCGCGACTTGCCGTAACGGGAACTGATGAGGTCGGCTATGCTGGTGATGCGGTGAGTGTTCTTGATCCTGACCATCTTGCGCAGAATAATCCACCAAAGGGTGATGGCCAGGATTGAGCCCAGAAAGGTGGTCACAAAAAGCATGCCCGAGCTGACCACGCTGCCCACGCTGCCGTAATATGTCCATGCTGTGCAGTAAATAGCCAGTGATAACGAATAAATAAATGGGTTGTTCCCCCGGTTGCGCCCCGCCGCAGCCTCCCGCTCCACCTTCAGGGCCAGCAGAAAAAGCAGGCTCATATAGATGAGGATTGCCAGCAGGACGGTCAGTGGGCTAAACATCGGTGGAGTCCCCGCCGTCTTCCTTGCCGGTTTCACTTTTCAGAAAACGGCTGATAAAAAAGAGAAGAATTACCACCACGCCCCAGGCGGCGAAGATGTATTTGTAGGTGAAGATCAGGAGGGACCCCTCCCTTGATGTCAGCACCGGCCAGGTGAACGCCGCAAGGCAGACCACGCAGAACCAGATCTGAAATCCTCTGGTGTTTATTATCCTCCCAATTTTTTTCATGAAAATATCAACCGTGCTCCATGATGGAATTGGAGGTTACGGCATCTAAGCCGTGTAAGCAGAGCCGCGTCAACCCCTTCCGGGACTTCACTTGACCCTTTTGCCGCCTCGCCGCGTTGTACGATCGTCGTCAGGAAACAGAATGCCGCCAAGAAAACGTGCAGATGATTTTATTATTATAAGATACTTTGCGGTTCCGTTACATGTCAATGCCGCCCCGGCTTTTCCGGTGGAGAAGGTTCGGAGTGGCGGGATTTCGAACCGCCGCAATATCCGCCGTGAATTAATAATCCGTCCGGCCTCCTGTGCCGCGCCGCCTCTCCGGAATCTGTGTCAGTCCGGTCCGCTTCGGCCTGTTCCGGCCGGATTTTCGCTTCATCCCCCGTTCCAACCAGTCATGGTTAACTAAGATATTGACATTGCACCGACTTTTGTATAGTCTCAACAAGACGTGCTATCGGCGGCGGAAAGCGGCTCCGGTCATGTTTGACGGGAAGCTGTCTTTAAACGCCCGGTTACCGCCTGAAAATCCGGCGGATCGAGGCCGGCTCTGTGACGATAATGGAAACAATGACCCCCGAAAACAAGCCGGAAACCTTGGACAAGGCCAGCCTCCTGACCATGGCCGGTGAAATAAGCCGTTTACTGGCGGCCGCCGTGACGGCGGGATATCCATCCTCTTTTCTTCAGTCAGCCGGGCCTTCCGGTCGGACCTCTGTTTTACTCGAAACCGTGGCCCTGGGCGGCGTTTTCCGCATTCCTGACGGCGGAAGTCCCGCTTCCCGCAGGTTCGGACCGGAACACATCCCCGCGCTGAAAGCTTTTCTCCGCCGCAAGAGCGGCGCTCTGCGGGCCGAGAGGGACAAGACCGTTCGGCAGCTTGAAATCCTGGAAAGAAAACTGGTCCATGTTGGTGAACGGCGCGCCGCGGCCCTTGAACAGCGTGAAGCCGCCCAACGGCGTTTCGGCCAGTTGCAGGCCGCCTGCCGCAAGATGGCCGCTGAACTGCACCGGCGTGAAGCCGAAGGCCTGCCTCATCTCCAATGCCTTTCCGAAGCTATCCGGCGGCAAGGCGAAGTATTGGCCGCCCTGGAAAAAATGCCCCCGCCCAGACTGCTGGCCCGCCTCTTCCGTTCGGGTTCCCATGTCTCGCGGCGTGAACTGCTGACCAGGAAGCAGGAATTCGAAAAACTCCGGATCAAATACGAGTTGGGGTCCGTCTCCCTGGAACGCGGCCGGGCCGGACTGGACCGTAAAACGGCCTATCTCCTCAAGCTCGCGGCCGAACTCGACCGCCGTGCGGCCCGTGTGGAGATACTCGGCCACTACCGGAACACCCTGCAAGCCCGCCTGACCGTCGAAAAGGCCCGTCTTGCCGCCCAAAGCCGTGAATCAGCCTCCTGCGTCCAGGCCTTGGCCGACGTGGAAAAAGCCGGGGAAATTTGGAGGAGCCTGAAAAAGCGTTTTCTGGTCTGGCCTGCCTCGGCCCGTGACCTGCAAAGGCAGGCCGGACGTGTTCTCGAAGCCTGTAACTATGATTTCACCCCCTCGTCCGAGCCTCTGGTCGACCGGATTTCCGGCAAGGTCCGCACCCGCAACGACCGGCTGGCCGAACTCGACCGGGCTGCTTCATCCACCGAAAAACTCCTGCTGGATGTAGCCGGATTTCAGGCCGCCGCCCGGAAGCTTTCCACCGACCTCGCCCGCGCCGTCGCCGGTCCCGAGCCCGGCCCGGAAAAGCTCCCCGGATTCATCACCCGCTTCAAAGACCTCGAGCAGGCGGCCCGTCTGCTGACCGAGCGCCGGAACAGGCTCGCCGGGCTCTTTGCCGGGCGTCTGGAAGCCGTCCGCACCCTTGACCGGGACAGGATAAGCCTGGAAAAGAGGAGGCGCTGGTCCCTGGGCAGGGACGTGGCCAGAGTCCGCAAACAAGCCTCCAGGGTAAAAGCCATGGGCGATAAGGCCGCACGGGCCAAAGACGAAAAGACCCGGCTGCTGCATGCCCTCATACCCCTCATCGGACCGGATAATACGCTGCGGGCCTGTGCCCTCTCGGCCGCCCTGAAAACGGACTCCCTCGGGAAACAGCTCGGAGCTGCCTCTCTCCGGCTAGCCGCCCTGCATGACCGGCTGACCGCATCCCTCGGAACCTGCCCCGCCGCCGGTCAGGCCCTGTCCTCCGGACCGGCCGAGGAACTGCTGGACCGGCTCAGCCGTCTGCCTGAACTCTCCGAGGTCCTTACGAGCCTCAAACATCGCCTGGCCGACTACAGGGTCGTCGCCGCCCAGAGGAAACGCGTCATAGGTCTGGAATCCGCCCGCCGCCGCGACCAGGAGGCCATGGAGGCCCTGCGCGGCGACAACAGCCGCCTGAACGAACTAGTGGAACGCGGTCGCCGCCGGGCCGCCGCTATTCACGCCCAGAACAAGCGTCTGGCTGCCGAACTCGAAGCCGCCGTAAATCGCGGCGATGAGCTCGGCGTCCGCATAGACAACGAGCTTCAGCCCCTCATCAACGGGCTGGGCCGGGCTCTGCGGCATGGCCGTGTCAAGTATACAGATTTGCTCAAAAAACACGGCAACATGGCCGCCGAACTGGCTTTGGCCGCTGAAGCCCTTACGCGCAACAAGGAAGAATCCCGCCTCGCCGCGGCCGGTTATTCCCGCGCCCTGGCCGTGCTCGGTCTGGAAATGGCCCGCCGCGAACAGGTCCACCACTCCCGGCTCGAAGATTTCAAAGCCGAAGAACGGAATCTCCGTCAGACCATGAGCGCCCTGACGGAGCAGCGCGATCAGGCTGAAAAATTGCACGGCGAAGCCCTGAAAACCATCTCAGCCCAGACCCTGCGCCTGGATTTCCTCAAGGAACGCCTGGCCGAACTCTACCCGCTGCTCGAATTCTTTCTCAACCAGGCCGGCCGTTGGGCCGGGCCGCCGCCCGAGGCTCAGCCCTTGGCCCCGCAGGCGCCTCAAGGCTCCGAATATTTCGTGGCCATGGTGCACCTGCTCAGCCAGGAAAACGAGAACCTCAAGACCAGTCTCGGTATTCTTCGGGAAGAAAAACTGGCCCGTTCCCTGGAGCATGAACACCTCTCGCGCAGCAACGAACTGCTGAAAAAACGGCTCCAGGCCCTGCTCCCCATAGTTGATTACTTCTGGCAGGCCTGGTTTAACAACACCGCGGAACTGGCCGACGTCCTTGGTCAGCGCCGTGAACTCAGCCGGAGCCTGCAAGGCGCCCGCCGTCAGGCCCGGACTCTGGCCCTTGCTCTCAACGGAACAAAGCAGGATTTGGCCGCCCGCTCCCGTGAACTGGCCGAAACCTGCGCCGAACTGGAAAAAACCGCCGGAATGCGGGACAGCGCCGAGCAGCGGGGCGACAGATTGGCCGCTGAACTGGCCGAAGCCGCCGCCCTTACGGATGGCTTGGCCGCCGAAAAGGCCCGCCTTCAGACTCTTGCATCCTCCCTGGAAGAACTGAACCAGAGCCTTGGCTCCGAACTTGCCCAAGCCAGGTCCGAAATCGTCCGCCTGGGCAATCAGTCCGCCGGGCATCGGAAACAGGCCGAGGAAAAAGCCCGGGAAGCCGCCGCGTTGCGCACCGAGCTGGCGGAAAAGCTGGGCCGGAACGAAGCCGCCTGGGCCGCCTTGGGCAGTCTGGCCGAACGTTCCGCCGCCGAAAAGCAGACACTGGAAGACAGTCTGGCCGTTCTCGAAAAGACCGTGGCCGGTTTACGGACCGGACTGGCCGAAGCCGATGCCCGCAACGCGGAGCTGGAAGCCCGCCAGGACCGCCTCGGCCTTCTCCTCTGGGTCATCGCCCGTCACGGCGGAGGCAATGAGGAAGTCTGGGCCGCCCTGCTCAAATACACCGAGGACAAGGGCTTTCGGGACGCCGCCGAAATTGTCGGCCGCCGTCTCCAGCAGATCGGCGCGGCTGCGGCGGCCCGTCTGGCCGACGAACAGTTCCGCCGCGACGCCCGCCGGTCCGTGCAGCGGGGCCTTTACACCCTCCTGCTGGCCGGAGGACTGGTGGCAGCCGTGCCTCAGGAATCCTCCAAGGCCACCGCCCTGCCCACGCTCATCGAAGGTCCGCCCCATGCGGCCTATCAACTTAAAAAACTGGCCGACCTGAAACCGGAACCCCTGGCCGGTCCGGTTTACAGCCCGTACGTCCGCCGGATCTTCGACCTCGGAGCCCTTTCCCCGGAAGAAAGGGCCAAGGGCTTCGAACACCTCCAGAACCTCATCGAGGAAGAGATTGACGCCCGCGCCGGAGAACTGGGCCTTTCCGGGCACGTTTACGCCGAAATGATCCGCCAGGCCTACGAACCGGGCCGCACAATCGCCTTCAGCGAACTGGACGGAGAACGCAGCCCCTTGCGGCTTCTCCAATCCCGCTTTCCGGCCGTCTGCGACGCATTCCGGGACAAGCCTGTCCAGCAGCCCCAATTCAAGGCCCTCTACCGCTTGGCCCAGGCCGCCGGACCCCGCGAATGCCTCTTCTGGGACCGCCTCGCCGCCGATTTCAGATCACTGGGCGCGGACGAAAAACAGAGCCTGGACATGGTCCTGCACAACATCCGCCAGCACCAGAAAATGCAAGGCGCCGCTGCTCCCGAATTCGCCGGACGCCTGAACCCCATCCCAGAAGTCGAAAGCATGGGCCTGACCCGTTTCACCGAAGTCATGGCCCCGTACTTCCGGAAGAACATCGAGGTCTTCCAGGCCCACGCCAGATACGCCGGAACCCATGCGCCGGAAACCATCGACGCCTATGCCCGGCGGCTGGCCGAAGACATGTATGTGGCCGGGCGGCTCTTCGGCGTGCCTCTCACCTTCATGGTCTCCATCGCCCACCAGGAAACCTACTTCGCCAACGTCCTGGGCGACCATTCCCGTTCCGCCAGCCCCTTTCAGATTTTCGAACCGACCAAACCCTTCATCGTCAAGGCCATGCTTCAGGACGGCTTCCGCATTCCGGAAGACCCGGCACGGCTTCAGGACCACCTGACTCTGGCCACCTACATGGCCGCCTCCCATATGGCTGCGCTCATGCGCTCCCACACCATGCAGCGCGGCGGCGACAGAGCGCCCCTCTGCAACCTAGACCGGGTCGCCTTGTCCTATAACGGCGGAGACGCCTATCCCGGAGCGGTCTATCGCAAGAAACTGCGCTTGGCCGGATATCTCAAGGAAAAAGACAACACGCAGGTCCAGGCCAAGGCTGCCCCGAAACCCCAGGTCTGAAAAATACAAAATACTCAGCCGGAGGTGCTCCCGTGCTTAAAAAGCTGCTTCTCATTCTGGGGGGACTGGTCATAGTCCTCCTGGCCGCCGCGGCCGCAGGCTATTATTACCTGCTCGGAAGCCCGCTGCCCCAGATAGACGGAAGCCTCCGTGCGCCCGGACTGACCAGGCCGGTCACCGTCATCCGCGACCGCTGGGGCGTGCCTCACCTCTACGCCGAAAACGTCCACGACCTCTGCTTCGCCCAGGGCTGGGTCCAGGCCCAGGACCGCCTCTGGCAGATGGAAATGAACCGGCGGCTGGCCGCCGGCCGCCTCAGCGAAATCGTCGGCGAAAAAGCCCTGCCTCTGGACCGGGTTCTCCGCACTCTCGGCCTCATGCGCGCCGCCGAACAGGAAGTCAGGATCGCATCGCCCGATGACCTGGCTGCCCTCCAGGCCTTTGCCGACGGCGTCAACGCCCACAATGCCGCCAGAGCCTCGAAACTGCCCGTGGAATTCCGCCTGCTCGGCCTCCGGCCCGAACCCTGGATTCCCGCTCACTCCCTGGGCTGGGCCAAGACCATGGCCCTCTTCGGCGGCAAGAACTGGCAGGAGGAAATAGTCCGGGCCTTGCTGGTCGAAAAGCTGGGGGCCGAAAAGACCGCCGGACTTCTGGCCCGGTACCGGCCCGGCACGCCCACCGTGGTCCCACCCGGCCTGGAACAGGTCGCCTCCATGGTCGCCGCCCTCTCTCCCTCCGCAGCTCCCGAGCCCGGATTCCTGACCCTTCCCGGCGGAGCCAGCAACAACTGGGCCGTTCACGGCTCCCGCACGGCCGCCGGTTCACCGCTGCTGGCCAACGATATGCACCTCCAACTGGCCATCCCCTCGGTCTGGTACGAAATGCACCTCTCCGGCGGCGGCTTCGACGTGGCCGGGCTGACCCTGCCCGGAGTGCCGCTGGTCATCGCCGGGCACAACAGGGACCTGGCCTGGGGCATAACCTTCGCCTACGTGGATGTCCAGGATGTCTATCTGGAAAAAATGAACCCAGACCGGCCCGGCGAATACCTCTTCGAAAACCAGTGGCGTCAGGCCGAACTGGTCCGCGAGGAAATCAGGGTCAAGGGGCTGGACAAGCCCGTGGTGCACGAAACCTGGTGGACCGTCCACGGCCCGGTCATCTCCCCCTTGTCCGCCGAATTCAAGGGGCTCGAACACTCCCTGGCCCTCAAGTGGTCAGCCCACGACCCCGGCGGCATTGTCGCCGCCCTGCGGCGGATCAACCTGAGCACCAACTGGGACGAATTCAGATCCGCCGCCGGAGACTGGGCCGAACCGGCCATGAATCTGGCCTACGCCGACCGCCGGGGCAACATCGGCTACGTCCTGGCCAGCCGCGTCCCGGTGCGCGCCTCCGGCCACGGCCTGGGACCCCTGCCGGGCTGGACCGGCGAATACGAATGGACCGGATACCTTCCCCCGGAAAGCAAACCGGCTTTCCTGAACCCGGACAAGGGTTTTCTGGCCACGGCCAACAACCGCCTCGCCGGTCCGGACTATCCCTATTACCTGGGCGCGGACTTCGCTCCGGGCCATCGGCAGGCCCGCATACTTGAATTCCTCGCAGACAAGGACAAATGCACCGCCGCCGACTGCCGGGACCTTCAGGCCGATCTGAAATGCCTACCGGCCGCACAGTTCATCGAGGCCCTCAACAGGCTGAAACTCGATACGCCGGCCGCCCGGCGGCTTCTCCCCGTCCTCAATTCCTGGAACCGCGTGCTCGATCCGGACAGCGCGGGCGGAGCCGTCTACGCCGTGCTCTTCGAAAGGCTCCTGGAAAACACTTTCAGCGACGAAATGGGTTCCCTGACCGGCCTTTTCCTCGGCCGCGGACTGGTCCCGCTTTTCCCGCTCAACGGCTTCGTCTTCCATGCCCGCGTCATCCTGCTCGACCTCATGTCCGAACCGGATGCGCCCTGGTTTGACGACGCCGCCACCGCCGAAAAGGAAACCCTGGCCGAGATAGCCGCCAGAAGCCTGGAACAGGCTGCCGCCGTGCTGGATGAGCGGATGGGCCGCGATCCTGCCGGCTGGCGCTGGGGCCTCATACACCAAGTCAGGGTTCAGCATCCCCTCGGCCAGGTCAAACCACTGGACCGCCTCTTCAACCTGGGGCCGTTCCCCGGCGGCGGCCACTTCTCTACGGTCTGGCAGTCCGCCGTCACTCCGGGGCCGGACTACGACCTCAGCGCCTGGACGGCCAGCAACCGCCATATCTACGACCTGGGCGACTGGGATGCCAGCCTCGCCGCCATCGCTCCCGGACAGTCCGGCATGGTCGGCAGCCCTCACTACGGCGACCAGATGCGGAACTGGCTCGATGTGGCCCATCACCCGCTGCTTTTTTCCCGCGACAAAATAGAGGCTGCCGCCGAGGGGCGTCTGGTCCTGGAACCGTGACCATGCGTGAAGCGCCTTGCTTTTTGCGCCGGAATTGCTAAAATCCTGGCTGATTGAACCCTAAAAAGTGAAGGATTCAGGGATATGAACGAAAAGCAGAAATCCAAGAAAAAAAAGAAGCCCGGTCAGTGGGGCGTGCTGGACATTTTGCTGGGCGTCCTGGGGCTGGCCGCCGTGCTGGCCATAGCCATCGGCGGCTTCAAAGTGGCCAAGTGGGTCATCGCCACTTATATGTAAGCCGTCTTTCCGCGTTCGGCCCCGGCAAGTCCGCCGGACCGGAAAAACAGGCCCTATGAACACCCCGGCCAAGCTTCTGGTCACTTTTCCCGGCAAACTGGGCGACCTGCTCTACACCCTCCCGGCGGTGATGCAGTTGGGGAGGCATTTCAATGCCCCGGTCCGCCTCCAGACCTCGGACTACTGCCGGGCTGCCGTCCCCCTTCTCAGAATACAGCCCTGCCTGGAAGACTGCTTCATCGACCCGGAATACCGCCTCGAACACCTCCGCTACGGCTGCCAGCCCTGGCGCATGACCGAGCCGGACGGCCCGGGACCGGTCTTCCACCTCGGCTTCCGCCAGGAGATACTCGGCCGCTCCGTCCTGGACCGGCACCTTATCGAGTCATTCTTCATCATCCTGGAAAAGGCCTACGGCCTGGACATGCCCCGCAACCTCGACGAACAATGCCTCTTCCTCTCCGAAGAACCACGCCGGGACTTCATCGTCTTTAATACCTGGGGCGACACCCTCATGGATTTGATGCCCGATGCCGCCTGTCAGAAACTGCTGGAATTCTGGGCCGCCCTCTTCAGATGCCTGGACCGCGAAGTCGTCGCCGTGGCCGGGCCCCGTGACGCCGTTTTCCACCGCCGCCTCGGCATGCCCGTGATCGAACCTCCCGACCTTCTCGAAACCGCCCGCCTCATCAGCTCCAGCGCCTGCTTCATCGGAGTGCAGAGCGCCGCCGCCGCCGTGGCCAACGGCCTCAAAACCCCGCGCCTCATTTTCAACTGGTTCCGCAACGCCTGCCCGACCGGAGCCAACGCCCTGGGTTTCAGCCTGGACGATGACCCCCGGCAGACCGCGGCCCGCCTCAAGGCAGCTTTCCGTATTTGATAGGGCTAAAGCCCCGCCCGGCTTTTCCGGCTTGAGCCGCCCCGGCCGATGTGGCATCCTGTAAAGAAAACGCGCCCGGCGCAGCTGGAACAGATGAACGGTGAAACACTGATGAGCGAAAGAAACATCTTCATGGCCGAAGCTGTCGGCCTCTCCCTGGAATCCGTGGCGGAAGGCTCCGGCCCCTTCGGAGCCGTGGTGGTTCTGGACGGCCGCGTGGTCGGACGGGGCCGCAACCGCGTCACGGTGGACCTGGACCCCACCGCCCACGCCGAAATAGCCGCCATCCGCGACGCCTGCCGCAACCTGAACCGCTACGATCTGACCGGTTGCGAAATGTACGCCTCCTGCCAGCCCTGCCCCATGTGCCTCTCCGCCGCCTATTGGGCCAGAATAGGAAAAATCTGGTACGCCAACACCACCGCCCAGGCCGCCCAAGCCGGCTTCGACGATCTCTTCATCTATGATGAATTCCTGCGCGGACCAGAACAGAGGCGGCTGCCGGTCCTCCGCCTGGACGACCCCGAAGCCGCCAAGGCCTTCCGGCTCTGGTCGGAACTGGAAAACAGGCAGGATTACTGAACCGTATCCTCCCGCCGCCGGGCCTCGAAGATCATCCGGGGGCTCTCGCCAGCCTCGTAAGCCCGGCCCCGGTAGTCCCCGAAAATCTCTTCCACGTCGAATCCGCACCGGTCCAGGGCCGCTTCTGTCTCCGCCCGCCCCAGCCGGGCCAGGCCGAAGCCCACCGTCAGATCGCCCGGCAGCCGGTTGCCGAAATAGTCCAGCATCAGGTAACGGTAAGTCACATCCAGCATCCGGCCGTCTTCCGAAGGCCGCTCGACGACCTCCTTGACCACCCGGTCCCCCCTCGGCGGGACGATGAACTCATGGCAGGAACGCCTCTCCCCGGCCGGTCCGCCGGAAGGATTGGTGTCCGGCGCGAACAGGTCGATATAGAGCAGGCCGCCGGGAGCCAGATGCCGTGCCGTTCTTTCCAGGCAGGCCTGCCGCACCTCGGCCGAAGGAAGCAAGGCCAGTGTGCTGAAACAGATAAAAGCGGCCGCGAAAACCCCCTGCAGACGGTAAGCCGTCATGTCCTGCTGGGAAAACCGCACCCTGTCCTGAATCTCCGGCCCCAGGGCCGCCCGTCTCCGCCTGGCCCGGCGGATCATGGACGCGGAATTGTCCAGCCCCGCCGCTTCATACCCGGCTTTGGCCAGGGCCAAGGTCACCCGTCCCGTCCCGGCCCCCAGGTCGAGCAGACGCCCCCGCACCCGGTGCAGGCTCAGGCGCTCCAAGTAGAAGTCTATATCGGCCGTGTACCGGCTGTATTCGTAATCGTAAATGCGGGAAAGGCCGCCGTAAGGCTTTACCTGCGGCTGGCTGGCTGTACCGGGCGCATCGGCCGGACTGCCCCTGAAACCCTGGCTGACGTAACCCATCTCTGACCACCTCAATTACAACGAATCAAGGCCGCCTGTTTTGCAAGTCGGTCCCCGTGCGGAACTTTAACCCCGGTCCGCACTTGTCGCGAAGACGGAATCATGCGCCCGGCCAATGCCGCCGTCAAGATAATTCTATTATGGAACTGAACGGATATCCGGAATAAATCAAATGGAGTAAAGGCTCTCGCCGCCCGCATCTTCACGAGTGCCGCTTCATTGTTATGCAACGCATCCCCCGCATACTGACTCTGGCTCCCCTCTGTCCCCATCGTCCCAACCTCTTCTCACCCCCCGTCTCTTCCTCGTTGACAGAAACGGCGGGGCAATGCTAAATATTGAGGAAAGGTTAACCAGTTAAATATTTGAGTCTTAAACAATGGCACAGGACCGCTTGCAAAAAAGAATACTCGACACCGACGAGCGCCTGCTCATGGCCCTGGTCCGCGTCTCCGAAACCTTCAAAAAGGAATGCGACCTCGTCTTCAAGAACTACGGACTGACCTTCCAGCAGTACAACTTCCTCCGCGTCCTCGAAGGCTCCGAAAACGGCCGCAACACCATGACCAACGTTTCCCGCATCATGCTCGTCTCCGGGGCCAATGTCACGGGCATCGCCAAAAGGCTGGAAAAGGGCGGTTTCATCGTCCGGGGACACGACCCCCAGGACGAACGCCTCACCGTGGCCGAAATCACTCCCCTGGGACGGCAGACCCTCCAGCAGATGATCCGGGCCAAGGACGAAAACCACGCCCGCTTTCTGGCCGGTCTGCCCGAAGAGCAGAAGCTGGTCATCCTCTCCAGCCTTAAAAATATCTTCCGCCGCGTCCGGGGCTGAAAAATCCGTTTGCCCCGCCCCCGCGATTTTCAGAACGTCAGCACCTTGTCGGCCTCGCTTATCAGCTCGTAAAGATCATCCATCCAGCCGATGGGGCAGGTGCTCGAGCCCTCCAGACCGTGGGCTTTCATGCAGACGCCTCAGGTGTAAAAATCCCCGCCGAATTCGTTGACCTGGCCCATGACGTCGAAGGTTTCGGAGCCGCTTTGTTCGAAGAGCACTCCTTTGCCCAGCATGAAGACGCTGACCTCATCCCCTTTTTTCACGCCTACGTTGGCCAGGCGCATGGCGTTGTAAATCGTTTCGCCGTCGTCGGTGCTGATGATGAACAGGACTTGCATAATCACCCTCCAGGCCTGCTCCCCGACGCGGGAGCGGTGTTGCATGCCGGAATGATGACAGTATATACGGCCTTCATCAGCTTTGTAAAAGGCCCAATTCCCCGGCAAAGGCTTCCAGTTCGGCCGCTGTCGCCTCCTGCCGCTCCATGGGCACGAAATGGCTGGCCCCTTCGTAGCCCTTGACCCGGGCCTTGGGGCTGACCCGCCGGAACCTCTCCGCCGCCGCCGGCAGAAAAGTGTCCGAATCCCTCCCGTACAGCAGCAGCGTCGGCTGCTTCACCTTGGGGACGTAACGCCAGACGTCGTGAGGGCAGACCGCGAAGCACCTTGATTCCCAGGCCGGGTCGCAGCAGAGTTTTACTCCGCCTTCGGCCGTATCCACGGTTCCACACTGCACATAACTCTCCAGATAATCGTCCCCCCAGGTCCGGAAAGCCCCCCGGCCCCGGTAAGCCGACAGCATGGTCGCCCGGTCGGGCCAGCGGGCCTTTCTCTTGCCCGCCCGGTTGGCGATGGGCACATACTTGGCCAGACCGGTTTTCTTGGCCAGATACCACCACCACATCCAGGAATAAGGCAGTATGGTCGGGTCCACCAGCACCAGGGCCCGCACCAGGTCCGGCCTCCGCACCGCCGTCATCAGGCTGGCCACCCCGCCCCGCGAATGGCCCATGGCCGTCACCGGTCCGCCCAGTGACTCGAAAAAACGCTCCAGGTCCCGAGCGAAGACGTCCCAGTCCCGCAGCCGCCGGGGATCGGCCGGGGCGGTTGTCAGCCCGTGGCCCCTGTCGTCCATGGCGACTACATGAAAGCTGTCCGTCAGCCGTTCCGCCAGAGGCCCGTACACCCCGGCGCAGAAACCTGTGGCGTGGGCTATGTGAAGCAAAGGCCCGTCACCGCCCCAGTCGATATAGTGGAAGTCACCGTCTTTTCCGCGAAAAATCAGGTCCTGCCTCATCTCCGCCGCCTCTTTCTCTCGCTGGTTTTGTGGAATGAAAAGACCATACTCCCCGCAAAGCCCGCCGATCAAGAGAAAACTGGCCCCCCGGCCGGGTCGGACGCAGCGGCGACCCGCCGCCCTGGAACGTTGACGAAAGGCCATTCCCGTCCTATAATCAAAACAAATCACCCTCATTCCGCTTTCCCTATGGGAGAAAAATCATGCTGGAAACCGGCTGGAACATACCTGGCTTCAGTCTGCCCGATCAGACCGGGCGCGAAATGAGCTTCGCCGATCTTACCGGACCCAAAGGGCTGATCCTTTACGCCTATCCCAAGGACAATACCCCGGGCTGCTCCCTGGAAGCCGGGGATTTCCGCGACCGGCTGGAAGATTTCCACCGGCTCGGCTTCAACGTGGCGGGGCTTTCCCGGGATTCGGTCAAATCACATGCCGGTTTTGACGCGAAATACGGGCTCGGTTTCCCGCTGCTCTCGGACCCGGACCGGGTTCTCCTTGAAGCACTGGGAGCCTGGGCGGAAAAGAAAATGTACGGCAAGACAGCCATGGGCGTGGTCCGGAGCACCTTCGTCTTCGACAGCAAGGGCTTCTTGTTCAATTCCTACCCGAACGTCAAGGCCAAGGGTCATGCCGAAAAGGTCCTGGCCGATCTGCGGGGCGTATGACAACGCAACGGAAATATTGGCTGGCCAAAAGCGAACCCGGCCTCTATTCCTGGGACGACCTCGTGGACCAGGGACGCACCTTCTGGGACGGAGTCCGCAATCACCAGGCTCGCAACAATCTCCTGGCCATGAGTCCCGGAGATGTTTTTCTCTTCTATCATTCGGTCACGGAAAAAAGCGTCGTCGGCGTGGCCAGGGTCGTTTCCCGTCCCTGTCCCGACCCGGCGGCGCCGGACAGGCACTGGGTCGGTGTGGAGGTGGAACCATGGTTCCCCCTGGAAAGGCCGGTCACCCTGGCCGCCATCAAAGCCGACCCTGTCCTTTGCGAAACGGCCCTGGTCCGCCAGTCCCGGCTCTCGGTCATGCCGGTCACCAGGGCCCAGTACGAACGCATACTTTCGCTTAGCGGCGCGAAAGAACCGCCGCAAACCTAGTTCCTGGAGGCTTTCCTGATGATTGACACCTTCTTCTGGGGGCGGATGGTGGTCAACGGGCAAAAATTCACTTCGGATCTCATCATCTACCCCGACGGCCGGGTGGAAAATTCCTGGCGCCGGACCCAATGTCATGTTCTGCAGGCCGGGGACCTGGCTCCGCTCATCTCGGCCGACCCGCAGTTCCTCGTCTGCGGTCTGGGCGTCTTGGGCCGGGTCAGAACAGATCCGGCCCTGGAAGCGGACCTGGCCGAACACAGCATCAGGCTGGTCTCGGCCCGGACGGGCAAGGCCGTCCAGATTTACAACGAACTGGCCCCGCTCAACAGCGTGGCAGCCTGTTTCCATCTGACCTGCTGACCACGGACGCCCTGCCGTGTCCGTAAAAAATCAACCTTAATCTCAGCCAAGGAGTCCAGTCATGCTGAATTTGGTCATTATCGCCGCCGCCCTGATTCTCCTGGCCGGTCTGCTCTACCACGAAAAAAAGGGCCCCAGCCAGCTTCGGCTCATGAACAAGGCCTTCCTCTCCCTGGTCTTCATTTACGCCGCCCTGGCCCAGACGCCTCAGTCCACCGGCTATTTCCACGCCATAATGGCCGGGCTGGTCTTCTGCCTCTTCGGGGACGTGCTCCTGGCCCTGACCAGCCCCCAGGCCTTCAAGCTCGGGCTGGTCTCCTTCCTCCTCGGCCACGTTTTCTACATCGCCGCTTTTTCCGCCATCACCCCGTACACCGCCTGGAGCGCCCCGGCGGTCATACTCGTCTTCGCCGTCAGCACCTACGTTTACTGGCGTTTCCGGCCCCACCTGGGCGACATGAAATACCCGGTCCTGGCCTACATCGTCGTCATCACCGTCATGCTCTCCGCCGCCTCGGCCCTGGTCATGGTCCCGGACCTCAGATTCAAAGGCCAGATAATGGCCTTTGTCGGCGCGGCCAGTTTCTATTTCTCCGATGTCTTCGTCGCCAGGGACCGTTTCATCGGCCAGGATTACATAAACCGCCTCATCGGCCTGCCCCTCTATTACGCAGGGCAGTTCCTGCTGGCCTTCTCCGTGGGCGCCATCGGCGGCCTGAATCCCTTCTGAGCATCTTCTCCGCTCCGTAGCGGTTTTGCGGACGAAACAGTGTGAACGTCAGTTACTTTCCGTGCCGCCTGGCCCGCCCCGGCGGCACAGCCTTGTACCGGCCGAAGAATTCCCTTCAAACCTGAGAAAATACATTAGAAAATACTCGACTAAGCATTTACAAAATTTAACAAGCGTGGTTTATTAAGTAAAAGTGATAGGTTAATAAATCCGCATTATTCCGGCCGTTTTTATCGCCAAAAAACGTGGTATATTGTTTGCTCAGAATGGAGATGAGCCTGTCTGGGCCTGGCTGATTCATGGTTATTGATTCAGCGAGCCATCGTTCAGACAGGCCAAACATAAGGTTATATGTGAGGTTGCTATGGCTCTTAGAAAAGGTGATCTGGAAAAAGCGGAAAACAACATTGCAACACGCAGAAGCTACAGTGGTGAATTCAAGGCCAAAGTTGTTTATGAACTCGTCAACGGTAAAGAGAATTTGCGGGAACTTGCCGACAAATATCAGATCCATCCCAATCAGATTAAGAATTGGAAATCGTATCTTTTCAAGAATGCCGGAGTGATATTGGAAGACAGAAGACGCAAAAAATAACCAACGGTTATATCAATCGTGCCACCTCAGGTCTTCACGGAGAAATTGAGCATCCAGGGCTGTCGTCTCCTTAACGCATATTCACCTGTTTTGGTGAATGTATATTGTTCATAAAAAAAGAATATCAGTTGATTGAAACTCCGGCTCAACTGCACGTCCATTATGCATTTTGGCTCTTTATCGGTGCCGCAATTAATGTTGATCTGAAGTTGATGCGGAAGATTTCTGTCAAGAGAATTGTTAATATTTGTTAAAAAACAGGTGTTAATACATCTCGATATGTGGTGTGCGGGAAGATGTCAAAATTGAATTTTCGGAAATCGGATAATCAGAAAAAAACTCTAATGGATAGCACTAGGCAGAATTTGCCGGTCTTTAGAAAAAACAATTCCGGCAGGGCAATTTTTGCCCCTTTGTCTTTAATGCCATTCTCCGGAAGGCAGGATTTTTCTCTGCCCCATGACGGACAAAATGCCTCATCCTTAAGTGACCAGCATATTTTTCCTCTCCGCCTCTTCAAAGATTGCCGTCACGGATCTCAATCGCCCAGTCCGGCTTCAGTTATCAGGCCTTTTCGGACCGCCGTCCTTCCGAAGACCTTAATTTGCGGCCCCTTGCTCTCTTTTGAGGTTCGTAACCCTTTCCCTGAAACGTATGACACTTATGCTTTCCGGCGGCTGGCACGTAGCGTTCAACGGCAAAGTTGCGGGTATGTTATTTGCTTTATCGATAGTCAGCCGTCCCGGCGCATGATCCACGGGACGGGGTATCCGCCGACAGGGTCCGGCGGTCGGGTGAATATCTGGGGGCCTCAGGCAGGTCTGCCAATAAGCCGACCGTCTCCGCCCTCAAAAGGAGGCTGTATGAAGTGAAAAACAGGATTGGGCTTGAACAGAAGAAAGCCAAACACTGACTGGCAGGTCGGGGTGTTTGGCTTTCTGGAGCGAGCGGGCTGTTGACCACACTCTTATTTATTGTACCATCAGCTTTCTGCGTGGTCAATAGCCCCTCCCATCCATCTATGAACATTCATGAATCCGGGCAGGCATCGCCGCCGGGGCCTTGAGCGCCGGTCCTCGGGACCGCCGCCGTTTCGTCAGCCCTGACGGACTCTGCCTGAGCAGACATCGGCTTCACGCTGAGGTGTGAATCTGCGTCCTTTGCCGGGCCAGCCGCCGGAAAAGGCCGGCTTACGCCGACGGATACCTTTGCCCCTTAAACAGGGGAGCGCCGGATGCGCCCCCTCTATGGATGAAGAAAAACTAAGGAGGGTTACCATGTCCGTAGTTTCCAGTATTGACAGCTCGACCTTGGGCATTTCCGCCGAACTGCTCACCAGTTCGAGCACGGCATCCAGCAGCAGCCTGGACGCAGACGATTTTCTGACTCTTTTCCTGACCCAGCTTCAGAATCAGGACCCGCTCGATCCGATGAATACCAGTGAGCTGACCAGCCAGACCTGCGCCTACAGCCAGCTTGAACAGCAGGTCAACACCAATACTTACCTCCAGGAGCTTTTGCAGTACCAGGCGTCGGTCAATAACTCCCAGGCGGTGAGCCTCATCGGCAACGATGTCCTGACCGAAAGCTCCACAGTTTCCATCTCTGGCGTCAACGCCGACGATATGGTCGTCGAATTGACCGATGACGCCGCCAGCCTCAGCGTCACCATCTATGACGAAGACGGCCAGGCCGTCAGGACCATCGATCTGGGCGCGGCCTCGGCCGGGCAGAACAATGTCGATTGGGACGGAACCGGCAGCAACGGAGAAACCCTGTCCGACGGCGATTACACTTTCGTCGTCAACGCCATGGATGCTTCGGGCGACAGTCTCGAAACCGTCTCATACCTCAGAAGCCATATAAGCAGCGTCAGGTTCAGCAGCGGCTCCACGACGCTGCTTTCCAGCACAGGACAGGAAATAAGCTACAGCGACGTAGTCCAGGTGGTGCAATCATGATATCAAGCCTGTACACCAGTATTTCCGGACTCTCCGCTTTCACTCAGGAACTCTCCGTCGTCAGCAACAACATAGCCAACTCGGAGACCACCTCCTACAAATCCAACAGCATCTCCTTCGCCGATGTGCTTAACCAGTCCCTGACGGGTGTCTCCGGCAGCTCTCTCGGTTGCGGAGTCACCGTGAGCTCAATCAACGAGGAATGGACTCAGGGCAGCGTCTCCAGCACGGAAAACGTCACCGATTTCGCCATAAGCGGCTCCGGGCTCTTTGTGCTGGAAGACCCGGAAACCGGCCAGCTCTTCTACACGCGGGACGGCTCCTTCGACTTCGACGACGAAGGCAATCTGGTTTACGGCGATCTGGCCGTGCTCGGCTACCCCATCGGCGGTGACGGCAACCTGGGCTCCATGTCCACTATCGGCATCTCCGGAGCTCTTTCACCGCCCCAGGCCACCTCTGAAATGTCCACCACCGTCAATCTCGATTCCGGAGCCGATGAGAACGACACCTTCACCACCACCACCACAGTTTATGACACACTGGGCAACGAAATAACCCTCACCGTAAACTACACCAAAACCGCCAATGCCAACGAATGGAGCTGGACCGCGAGCATACCCTCCGGAAGCGGGACCCTCACCGGGGATTCCAGCGGCCTGCTGACCTTCGACGAAAACGGCCTGCTCGGTACCGGAACGAACCCCTCCTTTACCCTGGAACTAACCAACGGCGCGGCCGATCAGACGATTGCCTGGAATCTGTACGACGACGCAGGCGCCTCCAACGGCCTGCTGACCCAGTATGCAAGTTCGAGCGCCCTCTCCGATCAATCCCAGGACGGGTACGCCGCCGGTGAAGTCACGGACATCACCGTGGATGACGACGGAGTCTTCACCGCCACCTATTCCAACGGAGAGATTTCCGCCCTCTACCAGCTTGTTCTGGCCAACTTCAACAACTACGAAGGCCTCGACAAGGTCGACGGAAATATTTACCAGGCCACTCGGCAGTCCGGAGATGTGGTCTACGGAGCGCCTGGCGTCGGGGGCAACGGCACGGTGGCCACCAAGAGCCTCGAAACCTCAAACGTCGATCTGGCCACGGAAATGGCCGAACTCATTACCGCGCAGTCCGCGTACCAGGCCTGTTCCCGCGTCTTTTCCGTCACCAGTGAAATACTCCAGACCATTGTCAACCTCAAATGACGCACCGGGAAGCGACTGTTGTAAACCGGGAGGACACCCTGATGTCGACCATATCCTCAGTCATGAATAACGCTGTCAGCGGATTGCTGGCCCAGCAGGCGGCCATGAACACCGCCAACAGCAATATATCCAACGCCGAAACCGCCGGGTATTCCCGGCAGACCGTCTCTCTGCGGGCCTCCGCCGACGGCGGAGTCCAGAGCTGCGACGCCCGGAGGGTCTATGATTCGTTTCTGCAGAACAGGTTGAACGCCGCCAACGAAGAATTGGGCGAATACGAAGTCCGTCAGGAATACCTGAGCGCCGTGGAAGCAGTTTTCACCGAGGACGAAGATTACGGCCTCAGCGCCTCCATGTCCGAATTCTGGAGCGCCTGGCAGGACCTGGCCAACAACCCTTCCGGCTCCACGGAACGCACCCTGCTCGTGGCCGCCGCCGGGGAACTGGCCGCAGCCTTCAACGAAATGAGCACGGAACTCACCGGCATACAGCGGGATATCGACCGGTCCGTCTCTTCATCCGTGGACGAAATAAACTCCCTCACAAGCCGACTGGCGGCACTCAACGCCCAGATTCTCCGCGCCGAATCGTCGGGGCAAAGCTCCAATACTCTCAAGGACGTCCGCGACGAACTTGTGACCGAACTCTCCGCTTATCTGGACATCAATACCTTTGAGAACAATCAGGGAATGGTCAGTATTCAACTCTCCAACGGACTGCCCCTGGTTGACGGCTCCAGTTCCTGGTCCCTGGATACCGTCACCAACACCAGCTCCGGCCTGCAGGATGCCGTCTGGCTCTCCGGCAACGGCGACGCCAGCGTCGTCACCGGCGCTCTCTCCGGCGGAGCCCTCGGCGGTTCTCTTGCTGTCCGCGACGAACTCATTCCCGATTACCTCGCCCAACTGGATGAACTGGCCGCCTCCCTGGCCGAAGCGGTCAATTCGGTCCTGACCGCCGGTTACGACGCCGATGGGCAGCCCGGCCAGGAACTTTTCTCAGGGACCACAGCCGCAGGCCTGGCCGTCAGGCAGAATATCATCGACGATCCGGGACTTGTGGCCGCCGCCGCCACAGCCGACGGCGCTCCGGGAGACTCCACCAACGCCCTGGCCGTAGCGGAACTCCAGGACTCCTTCCCCATGTCCTCCGGAAGAGCCACCTTCGCGGAATTCTACAGCTCATTGGTCAGCCAGGCCGGGCACGACGCCGACGAGGCCGAAACCGCTTGCGAACAGGCGGAGGACACCCTCCAGCTCTGCAAGAACTACCGCGATTCCGTCTCCGGCGTTTCCACGGACGAGGAACTGGCCCTTATCACCCAGCACCAGTACGCCTATGAGGCCTCGGCCAGGGCCATAAGCATACTTCAGGAACTGCTCGATACTATCGTCAACATGTAAGACGCGCTGTCGGGCAAAGGAGAAAGGCTATGAGAGTCACCTATCGGATGATGACCGGAAACGCCGCCTACTGGCTTAACAAGCAGAGCGAACGGTTGTACGAGGCGGAAACCGTCTCAGCTTCCGGCAAAAAGGTCAACCGGCCTTCCGACGACCCCGCCGCTGCGGGAGAAATACTGCGGGACCGGGCCACCATCTCACAATACGGGCAGTACCAGTCCAACATCTCCCTGGCCATGACCTGGGTTGAAGTCTCCAATGAAAACCTCGAACTGGTCTACGAACTGCTCGACCAGGCCAAGGACACGGTCTCCGACCAGTCCTCCGCCGAAGACCTCGATACCCGCGAAGCCGCCCTGGGAGGACTTCAGGATATCTGCCAGCAGATAATCGATCTGGCTAACTCCCAATATCAGGAGGGATACATGTACTCGGGAGGCCTGACCAAAACAGCTCCTTTCGCCGATGAAGCCGCCGTCTCCGGCGGTCTGGCCGACGATATCGTTTTCGAACTGGCCGCAGCCGCTGCGGACGTCTCCATCGAAATCTTCGACTCCGCCGGAGAGGTCGTCCGGACCCTCAACGTCACGGGCGGAACAGAAGGAACAAACACCATAACCTGGGACGGCCTGGACGACTCGGGAACCGCCCTGCCCGACGGCGTCTATTCCTTTAATGTGACCGCCGCCGATTCCAGCGGCGATCAGGTGGCCTCATACCCGAGCTACCGGGGCGGTTCCACCGCCAAAAGCGTCCTGGCTGGCACGGACAACGTCGTCACCCTGAATACCGACGGCGGAAACTTGTTCAGCTCGGCACTCAAAAGCATCTCCCAGGCCATCACCCTGCTGGCACAGGAGAACAACTCCGCAGCCCTTTCCGCCCAGGCCGAAACCATCGCCGGGGATCTGGATATCATCCAGGCCGAAATGACCAGCCTCTCCGCCAGCTACAGCCGCCTGGGAAGAGCCTCGGACCGTCTGGCTCATCTGACCCTGACCCTGGAAAAACGCCTGGAAGATACCGAAAAAGCCGACGCCTCCCAGGCCGCCCTGGAACTTGAGAGCCAGAAGACCGCCCACGAAATCGCCCTCGAGGCGGCCTCCCTGATTCTCAACATGAATCGGCTGAATGATTATCTCTGAAAATGAAGGAATTGAGCCGGCGGCACTGAATACCGGCGCGCCGCCTGATCGTTCCGGAAATCAACAGGAGGAATAGATGAGTCGATTGCTTATAGACCAGTACAAAAAAACGGAACGCTTCACCGCCCCGCCCCGGCGGAACGAAGCCCGCGTCCTGACCCAGGCCGCCATGAAATTAAAGCAATGCCAGGAAAACTGGGAAGCGGAAGACCGGGCCGAAACCCTGAACGAAGCCCTGAAATACAATCAGAAACTCTGGAGCGTTCTCCAGGCCGACCTGGTCACCGAAGCCAATCCGCTGCCCAAAGAACTGCGCGTGAACCTGCTTAAGCTCGGCGCCTTTATCGACAAGCAGACCGTCAGGATCATGATCTCGCCCACGCCGGACAAGCTCACGCCCATAATCAATATCAACCTGAGCCTGGCCGCCGGGCTGCAGGGCAAAACCGGCACGGACGCCCCTCAGGATGAGGGAACAAAGAACGAAGAACCCTGATCAGCCGGAGGCTTCCAGCAGGGTCTTTTCATACTCCACGAGCTTGCGGGACGTTTTCAGCGCCTGGTAGTAACGTTCCGCGACAATGTGCTCGCTGATGCCGTCGATCAACTTCAGAGAGCTGGGTGCGGCCCCCAGAAAATCCCGGACCAGCTTCCAGTAAGTGGCGTGGTAGTCGAGCAGCTTGGCCCTGTCTATGTACATTAGCTGCACCACGTAATAGATCCTGCGGGCCGGGGAATCGGCTTGGGATTCGGCCAGAATGTCCTTCTGCCTCAGAAGAGGGACCTCGTTTTCGATAAGAAAGGTGGATGTGGCCGGGCCGTTGGTTATGGCCGCCCCGGCCAGGATCATTTTTTCATGGGGTTTCAAGACTATCTTAAGTGCCATGACGCTGCCGAACCTCTCCAAGGCTGCCAGAACGGCGTTTTGTTCAAAGGCCGGGACGATACATTTTCACTCAACTTGACCGGCTCCCGCCCCGGCCTTATGAACGTCGCCCGTTTAACAGCCCGCCTCACCTGTCAGTGTTGGGGAGGAGACCCGGTCTCCCCCCATTCTCTGCTTCAGTCGAGCCGGCCGGCGGCCTGACGGTTAGTTGAAAAGCCCGAGTACGCTCTGAGCCGAGTCGGAAGCGATGCTCAAGGCGTTGATGGCCAGGGACTGCTGGGTCTGCAAGGTCAGCAGGTTGGCGCTCTCCTCGTTCGTGTCCGCGTTGGTCAGGTTGCCCGCGCCCTCTTCAAGGGTGTTGATCATGTTCGAAGTGAAATCCAGCCGGATTTCAATCGTGCTCAGGCTGGTCGACAGGGTCTTGGCCGTAGTCCGCAAAGCATCCCTGGCATCATCAAGCTCGGCGATGGTGGCATTGATGGCCGATTCGCTCGGAACGGAGTTGGTTCCGTCCCACCAGTCGTCGGCGGCCACGGCCGTTATGCCCAGTCCGGTCGAAGTGGCGTCCTCGCCGGTGACCGTCATGTTGGAGGAACCGTCCTCGTTGAAATAGACCTTCAACTGCTCCGTGGCTCCCATCAGAAGATTGACACCCTTGTACCCCGAGTCTCCGGCCAGGTCGTCAATCTGGCTCATCACCTCGGTGAACTGGTCCTCCAGATCGTTCACCTCGGTCTGATCCTCCGCTGTCAGGGCCGACTGGGCCAGGGACTTGGCCGCGTCGATCAGATCCAGGATGGCCTCGACGCCGTCGTTGGCCGCCGTGATGGTCTGAACGCCCTCGGACATCTCATCCTTCCTCATCTCCAGGTCCGAAGCCCGATACGTATGGTCCTGGGCCGCGAAAAAGTTGATGGGGTCGTCCAGAGCCGAATTGACCTTCTTGCCGGTGGCCAAGTTGTTGTTGGCTGTCTCCATGGCTGAATTGATCTGCTGAAGGCTGAAAAGATTCTGGGACATGCTTGAAGTCAAGGTAACCGAATAAGACATGATGATCTCCTTTTCTGGGTATCTGCTCCGGCTTTCTGCCGGAAGGTTTCGGATAAGGCCGCCCCGCCACCGGACAGTGCGGGACTCCAACCTCTTCCTTGTCAGACTTATCGGTTTACCTGAAGTAATCTTTAATTAAATTTGAAAAATTTTTAACTTCGACACTTAACGTCCTGCCCTGGCAGAGCTTCTCATATCTTAAGGAGCACTTCGCCGCGCAACACCGGTTGCCATCCCGCAAAGGACGCCGGTTTCTCTTTGTGTTGTACCTTTCTGAAATTTAACCGAAAAAATGAAAAATCGGCTGGATCCGAAGTGCGGCCGCATTGAGACCGGCGGTCCGTCAGAACGCACAGGTCTCGTTCTGTTTTTTTTACGTAAGTGACGCCTTATTTGCACTTACCGTAGATCATGGACAGGGCGGAGAAGGGCGGAGTTTACTCGTCGGCCGGACGGCCCAGACTGTCCCAGCCCCTTACCCGGTAATAATCGTCCCGCAGCCGGTTGACATATCCTTCATCTATGGTCTCCCCGGTCTCCAGCGGCTGCCGGTAGAACCCCGGCGAAAGATTGTCGTCGTCCGGAGTCAGACCTTCCCTTAAGTTGAAGCGCCTGGTGTCGTCCGTGACCGTCGCCGCCATGGCCCGCAGGCCCTCCAGGTCGAGAGACAGGCCTGTTGTGCACTCGAGCAGCTCGCTCACCGTCTCCCAGGGATAGATTTCCCGGAAGAAGCGGCAGAGGATCAGGGTGTCGAAAAGAGTCAACCGGTCCTCGAAATTGATGAAGTGCCCGGCCTTGCCCTCCTCCTGTTCCGGCGGGCATGTCCCGTTCATCTCCAGCCGGTAGAAATTGGAGCGCAGGTGGCACGCCCCCCGGTCGGAGACCGAATAGGCCAAGCCCATGCCTTTCAGAACCCGGGGCTCGTAGCCTGCCGGTTCCAGACCCTTGGCGTGCATGGCGATGTCTTCCAGACCCCATTCCGCCGCCGCGGCCAGTATGCCGCGGCCCAAAACCTCGCCGACGCCCTCCCGGTAAGCTATCCGCCGCAGCAGATCCGCCGTCTGGTCCGGCTGGTTGTAGTCCAGCCGTTCCTTGATGCGGCCGCGCCGTGAAGCCTCTATGGCGAACGCGCACAGGTTGCCCGAAGTAATGGTGTCCAGGCCCAGGCGGTCGCAGATGTCGTTGAGGTAGGTTATTTCCTCGATGGATTCGATCATGCACAGGCCGCCGAAAGCAAAAATCGTCTCATACTCCGGTCCCTCGACCGTCAGCCCGGCGTGACGGCCGCTCTTGACCGTGCTCAGGCGGCCGCAGGCTATGGGGCAGCGGAGGCAGGCCCGAGGCTTCACGTCGCAGCGTTCCAGCAGAGCCGGGCCGCTGATCTGTTCCCAATGGTCGCAGGTGCCTTGAGACCAGTAACGGCTGGGGAAGGCCCCGATCTTGTTAAGGGCCGCGACCATGCCCGTCGTCCCGAACTTGCGGAAAGTCAAGGCCGCCTGGTCGGATTTGGCCCGCTCCTTGATCCGTCGCACGAACTCGGCCGCTCCGCCGGGATCGGCCAACAGCCTCCGACAGCGGCCGTTGAAAACCAAGGCCTTGATCCGCTTCGAACCCAGCACCGCCCCCAGGCCCGTCCGTCCCGCCGAACGCCACTTGTCGTTCTCCAGGCAGGCGAACCTGATGAGATTCTCCCCGGCCGGTCCTATGCTCACCACCCCGGCCCTGGCTGAAGGCCCATAGGCCCCGCCCCAGCGAGCCCGGCAGGCGGCTTCCGTCTCGTAAGTGTCCAGACCCCACAAATCCCCGGCCGGATGAAAGACAGCCCCGTCCTCGTTTATCTCCACCACCACGGGTTCGTCCGCCGCCCCGGATATGAGAATGGCGTCGAAACCGGTCCGGCTCAAAGCCTCAGGCGCCCGGCCGCCCGAATAGGACTCAGCGTAAAACCCGGTCTGGGGAGAACGGGCGAAAACCCCGTAACGGCTGGAACCCGGTATGTTGCTCCCGGTCACCGGGCCGGTCGCAAAGACGATATGGTTCTCAGGACCCAGCGGGTCGGCCCCGGCCGGATTGTTCTCCAGAAGAAGCTTCGTCCCCAGACCTTTGCCGCCAAGTCCCCGGCGGCACAACTCGTCCGGAATATCCTCTACGGCAGAAGTGTGCCGCGTCACATCGATCTTCAATATCCTGTTGAAAAAACCGTTCATCGAGAACCTCCGTCCGCGGCCGCCGGTCCGAGTTCCGGCAGCCTTTCCGGCCGCAACCCGCCCCATGGCCGGTCGCCTGTGCCGGGCGGCTCACTCAATATGCAAAAGGCCGCGGGCTTCCGGCCGCGGCCCTGAAAGGGCTTGCCTTGTCGCAAAAAAAACTAATCCAGCTTCTTCACCGGCGGCTTTTTGTGGCGCTCGATAAAGGCATAGGCGCTATGGTTGTGGATGGACTCGAAGTTTTCCGCCGATACGGTGAACCAGGTGATATTGTCGTCGCTCTCCAGCTTGCGGGCCACTTCCCGCACCACGTCCTCCACGAACATAGGGTTGTCATACATGGATTCCGTGACCATCTTCTCGTCGCTGCGTTTGAGCAGTGAAAAGACCTCGCACGATCCTGAGTTCTCCACCAGCCGGATGAGGTCCTCTATCCAGATAAATTTTTCGTAACGGACGGCCAGGGTGACAATGCCCCGCTGGTTGTGCGCCCCGGCCTTGCTTATCTCCTTGGAACAGGGACAGAGAGTCGTGACCGGCACGGCCACCTCCACAATGATGTCCCGCCCCGTATTGTTCATCGAGCCCCGGAAGGTGCAGGTGTACTCCATCAGGCTCGGCGTGCCGCTCACCGGAGCCCGCTTCTCGATGAAATAAGGAAAGGTCAGTTTGAAATGAGCCGACTCGGCGTTCAGCCGGGTCTTCATCTCTTCCAGAATGCGGGAAAGGTTCTTCAGCGTGATCTCTTGCCGGTACTCCGACAGTATCTCGATGAAGCGGGACATGTGCGTCCCCTTGTAGTGATGAGGCAGGTTGACATACATGTTGACGCTGGCCACGGTCCGCTGTTTGCCGTTGGCCCGGTCCATGACAGTGATGGGGTATTTGATGTTCTTGACCCCAACTTTGTCAATGTCTATATGCCGGTCATCCTTTTGGTTCTGGACGTCTATCATTATCCCCAAACCTTGAAAATGAACAAGGGGAGGGTAACCCCTCCCCTTGGCCAAGAGAGTCCCCCTCGGTGAGAGACTCTTACTACAATCTTCAGGTTTTGAAAAGACCTAACCTGTACTATTATGAACAGGAAAGTCCTCCGGCGGCTACCAGCCCCAGGTCAGATAATCATGCATGGAGTTGGCCGCCTGACGGCCCGCGCCCATGGCCAGAATGACCGTGGCCTGGCCCGTGACGATGTCGCCGCCAGCCCACACGCGAGGCTTCATGGTTTTGCCTGTGGCCGGGTCGGCCGTAATGTAGCCCCATTTGTTCGTTTCCAGACCGGGAGTGGTGCTGGTGATGAGCGGGTTCGCTCCCGCGCCCACGGCGATGACCACCATGTCGGTCTCCAGTTCGAAATTCGAACCTTCGATGGGCACCGGACGGCGGCGGCCCGAAGCATCAGGCTCGCCCAACTCCATCTTGATGCACTCCATGGAAGTGACGCGGCCTTTATCGTCGCCGATGAAGCGCACCGGCGCGGTCAGAAGATACAGTTCCAGTCCTTCTTGTTCGCCGTGATGGATCTCTTCCGCCCTGGCCGGCATCTCCTCGCGGGAACGGCGGTAAACAATGCGCACGTTTTCCGCGCCCAGGCGCATGGCCGTCCGCGCCGCATCCATGGCCACGTTGCCCGCACCCAGGACCGCCACGTTCTTGCCCCGTACGATGGGAGTGTCGTACTCGGGGAAGAGGTAAGCCTTCATCAGGTTCGAACGGGTCAGATACTCATTGGCCGAATAGATGCCGATGAGGTTTTCTCCGGGGATATTCAGGAAGCTCGGGAGACCGGCGCCCACGGCAATAAAGACTGCGTCGTGCCGCTCCAGCAGCTCGTCCACCGTCTCGGTCCGGCCCACCACCGAATTCAACTCGAAATTAACGCCCAACTTGGTCAGGTAATCCACTTCCGCCTGGACGATGGCTTTGGGCAGACGAAACTCCGGAATGCCGTAAACCAGCACGCCGCCAGCCTTGTGGAAAGCCTCGTACACAGTCACGTCGTGGCCCTTCAGGATCAGGTCCCCAGCCACGGTCAGACTCGCCGGGCCGGAACCGACCACGCCCACGCTCTTGCCGGTTTTGGCCGGCAGAACAGGCACCTTCACCTCGCCCTGAGTCCGTTCCCAGTCGGCCGCGAAACGCTCCAGGCGGCCTACGGCCACCGGCTCGTCCTTCTTGCCCAGGATACACTTGGACTCGCACTGAAGCTCCTGAGGACAGACCCGGCCGCAGACTGCGGGCAGCGCCGTCTTTTCCTTCAGCTTGGCTATGGCCCCGGCAAAATCGCCTTCCTTGATGCGGCTGATGAAACCGGGAATATCGATCTCCACCGGGCAACCGGTGACACAGGCCGGATTCTTGCACTGGAGGCAGCGGCTGGCTTCCAGCATGGCGGTTTCGGCGGTATAGCCCAGAGGCACTTCCTCGAAGTTGCGGCGGCGGACTTCCGCCGACTGCTCCGGCATGGGCTGACGGGAAACTTTCTCTTTTTTATCTGCCATCTCTATCCACCCCTACTTGTCCAGGCCGATCTTGCACTTGTGTTCGAATTCCTGCATAGCCTGCCCCTCATGCTCGCGGTAAGCGGACAGACGCTGCGTCAGCTCGTCGAAATCAACCTCGTGGCCGTCGAATTCCGGTCCCTCCACGCAGGTGAAACGGTTCTTGCCCTTGACCGAAACACGGCAGCCGCCGCACATGCCCGTACCATCTATCATGATGGAATTCAGGCTGACCAGGGTCTTAACGCCGTAAGGCTCGGTCATTTTGGCCACAAACTTCATCATCGGCACAGGACCGGCCGCCACGACCACGGCCACCTTCTCGGGACCGTCAAGGTACTGCTTCAGCACGTCCGTCACAAAACCATGGTGCCCGTAAGAACCGTCGTCCGTACAGACTTTCAGCTCGTCGGAAGCTCTGCCCATCTCTTTTTCCAGAATAAGCAGATCCTTGTTCCGCGAACCGATGATGGCCACCACCTTGTTGCCCGCGTTCTTGTAACCGCGGGTGATGGGATGAACCACCGCCGTGCCCGTGCCGCCGCCGACACAGATGACCAGGCCGTCAACCTTATCCACGTGAGTGGGCTGCCCCAGAGGACCAAGAACGTCCTGGAAGGCATCGCCCACCTTGAAGGTCTTGAACAGAGCCGTGGATTTGCCCACTACCTGATAGATAATGGTCACGGTCCCTTTTTCAGGGTCGCTGTCGGCCATGGTCAGAGGGATGCGCTCCCCCGTCTCGTTGGCCCGGATGATGACGAATTGTCCCGGTTTGGCCTTGGCTGCGATCTTGGGCGCCTTGATGACGTTCTTGACCACCGTGCCCTGGGCCATTTCCTCTCGTTCCAGAATTTCAAACATGAAAACCTCCGCAAAGACGGTTATCGGCTAGGTGTGACTTGATAACAATTTCCTGATTGTTCAACTGATTGCCGCGTCGGGTCCCTTAATAAAGGAAACTTCAATAGCAAAAATTCATATATTTGTCAAAAAGAAATGTCAACACAATTTCTTCCCATGCAACTATCCCGTTTTTTGTGAAAAAATGTGTAAATCGTCTTGACGCAACCATATAATTGTGGTAACGAACGAAACTCACGAGTAGCCTCCTACAGCAGGCATCATTTTCTATATTCAGATCAAGGACCGGGGGAAATGCGGCCGGTGATGCCGGTCTGTGGATAGCTGACATTCCGATGACCAATGATCCCCTGGCTGCGGCGCTGCCGGGACCTGCAAACCTGGGGTAAGGATTAAACACAATCACTGCAAGATTGCACCTTTGCAAGGAGGAAACAAAGAATGGCTCTTGATTGGAAAAAATTTGTCGAAGCAGAAGACTGGAAGATTGCCGAAGCAGCCGAAAAGGACATGAAGAAAATTTACCAGTTGGGCGAAGAACTCGGACTCAGGGAAGAAGAGCTTCTCCCCCACGGCCATTACGTGGCCAAGGTCGATTTCATGAAGGTCCTCAAACGCACTGCCAAGGAACCCGACGGTAAATACATCGACGTAACCGCCATCACTCCCACGCCTCTGGGCGAAGGCAAATCCACTTCCACCATGGGCCTGGTCGAAGGCCTCGGCATGCGCGGCAAGAAAGTCAGCGCCGCCATCCGCCAGCCTTCAGGCGGCCCCACCATGAACATCAAGGGCTCCGCGGCCGGCGGCGGTATGGCTCAGTGCGTTCCGCTGACCCCCTTCTCCCTGGGCCTCACCGGCGACATCAACGCCATCATGAACGCCCACAACCTGGCCATGGTCGCCATGACCGCCCGCATGCAGCACGAATTCAACTACGACGACGAAACCCTCAAGAAACGCAATATGGGCCGCCGTCTCAACATCGACCCCGAAAATCTGGAAATGGGCTGGATCATCGACTTCTGCGCCCAGTCCCTCCGCAATATCATCATCGGTATCGGCGGCAAGATGGACGGCTTCATGATGCGCTCCAAGTTCGGCATCGCCGTCAGCTCCGAAGTCATGGCCATCTTGGCCGTGGCCACCGACATCAAGGACATGCGCGAGCGCATGGGCAAGATCATCGTGGCCTATGACAAGTCCGGCAAGCCCGTCACCACCGAAGACCTCGGCGTCGCCGGCGCCATGACCGCCTGGATGGCCGAAGCCCTCAACCCGAACCTGCTTCAGACCGTCGAAGGACAGCCTGTCTTCGTCCACGCCGGACCTTTCGCCAACATCGCCATCGGACAGAGCTCCATCATCGCCGACCGCGTCGGCCTCAAGCTCTCCGACTACCATGTCACCGAGTCCGGTTTCGGCGCCGACATCGGCTTCGAAAAGTTCTGGAACCTCAAGTGCCGTTACTCCGGTCTGCAGCCCCACTGCGCGGTCATCGTCGCCACCGTCCGCGCCCTCAAGTGCCACGGCGGCGCGCCCATTCCGATCCCGGGCCGCCCCATGCCGGAAGAATACAAGAAGGAAAACGTGGGCTGGGTCGAAAAAGGCTGCGCCAACCTGGTGCACCACATCCAGACCGTTCGCAAGGCTGGTATCAACCCGGTCGTCTGCATCAACTCCTTCTCTAACGACACCAAGGCCGAAATCGCCGCCATCCGCCGCCTCGCCGAAGCCGCTGGCGCCCGCGTGGCCGTCTCCGAGCATTGGCTCAAGGGTGGTGAAGGCGCGCTCGAATTCGCCGACGCCGTTGTCGACGCCTGCAACGAGAAGACCAAGTTCAAGTACCTGTACGAACTCGAACTGCCCCTTTCCAAACGCATCGAAAAGATCGCCAAGACCGCGTACGGCGCCGCCGGTGTCGAATACTCGGCCGAAGCTCAGAAGAAGCTGGAAAGAATGGAGAAAGACAAGGAAATCGCCAAGATGGGTACCTGTATGGTCAAAACCCACTTGTCCCTTTCCGACAATCCCTCCATCAAGGGCGTGCCCAAGGGCTGGAAGCTCTTCGTCCGTGACATCCTGGTCTACGGCGGAGCCGGCTTTGTCGTGCCCGTGGCCGGTGCCATTACCCTGATGCCCGGCACCGCCTCCGACCCGGCCTTCAAACGCGTCGATGTCGACGTCAAGACCGGCAAGGTCAAAGGCCTCTTCTAAACAGAACAGACCTGTAGACAATCAGCGGGGCCGCGTTGCGGCCCCGCTTTCCTTCGCACTTATTCGTCTCATCTTCATGCGCATCCCCTGTCTCTCAATCTCAGCACGATTCCTTGCACTCACCGTTGACACATAGAAGCGTAACTGGTATAAAAATCCCATCCGGAACCAAAAACTGATAATGCAGCCATGCTGATCCTATTCTCCCGAGCGCTAGTTCTAGTTTGAATACTCGGTCCTTATCCGCTGGGTAAGCCTCATCCGTTCAAAAAGGACGGGCCGCAGGCAGCCCGGACATCGGGCCGGGGAAAGCTGGTCGGCGGTTGAGGGACATGTGGAGAGTTTGATGGTCGAAAAAGAGCTCGGAAATCTCATTTCCCGGCCGGAGCAGACATCCACAGTCCCCGTATTTCCCAAATACCTCATAACTAAGCGAATTAATTGGACTTGCTGAAAATAGGAAGGATAATATCCTTCTCGGGCCGGAATGATTGCCTTTTCTGCAAACCCTTAGCTTTTCGAGGTTGAATCTATGGCGGGAAACAGCGCGGAGAAAATCGGTGCGGTCATGGTCGTCGGCGGTGGAATCGCCGGGGTTCAGGCTTCCCTGGATCTGGCCGAAATGGGCTATTACGTCTATCTGGTCGAAAGGACGCCGGCCATCGGCGGCAGGATGGCCCAGCTCGACAAGACGTTCCCCACCAATGACTGTTCGATGTGTATCATCTCACCCAAGCTCAACGACTGCGGCGGACACATCAACATCGAATCCGTTACCAACGCCGAAGTCCTGGAAGTCACCGGTCAGCCCGGAGATATGCGGGCCAGGATACTCAAAAAGGCCCGTTTCGTCGACCTGGACAAGTGCACGGGGTGCGGCGAATGCGCCAAGGCCTGCCCGGTCAATCTGCCCAACGAATTCAATATGGGCATCGACTTCCGCAAGGTCACTTACAAGCCCTACGCCCAGGCCTACCCCAACGCCTATGCCGTTTCCAAACTCGACACTTCTCCCTGCACCGTCACCTGTCCGGCCCACGTCAATGCTCACGGGTACGTCTCGCTGATAGCTCAAGGCAAATTCAAGGAGGCTCTCGGCGTCATCATGGACGTCCTGCCTCTGCCCGGAACCCTAGGCCGCATCTGCTCCCACCCCTGCGAAAGCGAATGCCGCCGGGGACAGGTCGATCAGCCGCTGAGCATCAGAGACCTCAAGAGGCTGGCCGCCGATCAGGCCGACGTGGCCGAAGTTGAAATACCACGCGAAGAAGCCAAAGACGAAAAGGTCGCCATTGTCGGAGCCGGACCGGCCGGACTGGCCGCCGCCTATCATCTGGCCCGCCAGGGCTACCCCTGCGTCATCTTCGAAGCTCTCCCCGTGCCCGGCGGCATGCTCCGGGTCGGCATACCCGATTACCGGCTGCCCCCTGATGTTCTGAACCGGGAAGTCGAAGTCATCACCGGGCTGGGCGTGGAGATCAAATACAACACAGCCCTGGGCCGGGATTTCACTCTTGACGACCTCTTCAGCCAGGGCTTCAAGGCGGTTTTTCTCGGCCTCGGCGCGCACGGCAGCCGCCGCCTCGGCGTGGCTGGCGAAGACGCTTCGGGCATTGTCCCGGTCACGGATTTCCTCAGGAAAGTCAATCTCGGCGAGCAGAGCGATCTGAGCGGCCGGAAAGTCGCCGTCATCGGCGGAGGCAACGTGGCCGTGGACGCGGCCCGCAGCGCCGTCCGGCTGGGAGCAGCCAAAGTCTCGATGATGGCCCTGGAAAGTTTCGACGAACTGCCCGCCTGGCCTTGGGAAATCGAAGAGGCCCGCGAGGAAGGCGTCGAGATCATGTGCAGTTGGGGACCGAAGGAGTTCACGGTCAAGGACGGGCAGGTCGCCGCCGTACAGCTCAAATCCTGTACCTGCGTCTTCGACCCCTCGGGCCGTTTCAATCCTCAGTACGACGAATCCTGCGCCGAAGCCGTGGAGGCCGACCTGGTCGTGGTGGCCATCGGTCAGGCCCCGTCCACCCAGCCTCTCAAGGGTCTGGAAGGCCTGAATCTCAAGCCAAACGGCACCATCGAAGCCGATCCCCTCACCTTTGCCACCGGCCGTCCAGGAGTCTTCGCCGGCGGCGACGCCCAGACTGGACCCTGGATCGCCATCGGCGCCGTGGCCGCAGGCAAGGAAGCCGCCGTTTCTATCGACCGCTATCTGCGCGGGCAGGATATGGCCGAAGGCCGCGAAAAGCTGGAACTCTGCGGCGATGAAACCTGGCGGGACATCCCCACGGACATTCAGAAGAAGTCCCGTCTGGCCATGCCCAAGATACCTCTGGAACAACGTCTCAAAGGCTTCGACGAAATTGAACTCGGCTTCCCTCCGGAACTGGCCGTCGAAGAAGCCTCGCGCTGTCTGGCCTGCGGAGCCTGCTGTCAGTGCTTCCAGTGCGTCCAGGCCTGCCAGGCCGGGGCCGTCACCCGCGAAACCCACTCCATGAAGGATGAAGTCGTCGAACTCGAAATAGGCTCGGTCGTCCTGGCCACGGGCTTCGATCCCTTCGACCCCTCCATTTACAAGACCTACAACTATTTCGAATTCCCCAACGTGATTTCGGCCATGGAATTCGAACGCATACTCTCCGCCTCGGGGCCTTTCCAGGGGCATATGGTCCGGCCCTCGGATCATAAGGAACCCAAAAAAGTCGCCTGGTTCCAGTGCGTCGGCTCGCGGGACATCAACCGCTGCGACCGTCCCTACTGTTCCGCCGTCTGCTGCATGTACGCCATCAAGGAAGCCATTATCGCCAAGGAGCACGCACGGGGCGACCTCGAAGCCACCATTTTTTTCATGGACATGCGCACCTACGGCAAGGATTTTGAAAAATACTACAACCGGGCCCAGGATGACGGCGTCCGTTTCATCCGCTCGAGGGTCCACACTATCGATCCCCTGCCCAACGGCGATCTGCTGGTCAAGTTCGTCGATGAAACCGGACAGCCCCGCGAAGAGCAGTTCGACATGATCGTCCTCTCGGTCGGCCTGGAACCGGCGGCCGAATTCGACGAACTGGCCGGACGCCTGGGTGTAGACCTAACGCCAGAAGGTTTCATCAAGGCCTCCTCGTTCCAGCCCGTGGCCACCTCCCGGCCCGGCGTCTACGCCTGCGGGGCCATCAACGAACCCAAGGACATCCCTCTCTCCGTCATGGAAGCCTCGGCCGCGGCCAGCGCAGCCGCCGCCGAACTGGCCGATGTCCGCTTCACCCGCACAAAAACACTGGAATATCCGCAGGAAAGGGATATCAGCCAGGAAACCCCGAGGATCGGCGTCTTTGTCTGCCACTGCGGCATAAACATAGGCGGAGTGGTAGATGTGCCCGATGTCTCCGCATACGCGGCCACGCTGCCCTTTGTCGAATTCGCCGACAACAACCTCTTCACCTGTTCCTCCGACACCCAGGGCAAGATCCGGGACGCCATCGTCGAAAACAGGCTCAACCGCGTCGTCGTCGCCTCCTGCTCGCCCCGGACCCACGAACCCATGTTCCGGGAAACGCTCCAGCAGGCCGGACTGAACAAGTACCTCTTCGAAATGGCCAACATCCGGGACCACAATTCCTGGGTCCATCAGGCCGAACCGCAGAAAGCCACGGAAAAGGCCAAAGCCCTGGTCCGGGCCGCCGTGGCCAAGGCCGCTCTGCTCAACCCCATCCACCAGCAGCCCATGTCCCTGACCAAGGCCGCCGTGGTGGTCGGCGGAGGCGTTGCGGGCATGACCTCCGCCCTGGCCCTGGCCGAACAGGGCTACCCGGTCCATCTGGTCGAAAAGACGGACACCCTCGGCGGCAACGCCCTCAAGCTCTACCGGACCTGGCGGGGAGAAGACATCCGGGCCTTCACCGCCGGCCTCGTCCAGCGCGTCAAGGACAACAGCCTGATAACTCTGCATCTGGACGCCCAGATAAAATCCTGCTCCGGCTTCCTGGGCAACTTCACCTCCCGGATAGCCGGACCCGGCGGAATCGCCACGGTGGAACACGGTGTGGCCATTGTCGCTACCGGCGGGCAGGCCTACCAGCCGGATGAATACCTCTACGGCAGCCATTCCAGCGTCATGACCTCCCTGGAAACCGACCGCCTGCTGGCCGAAGACCCCGAGCGCGTCAAAAAGGCCAAAGCGGCTGTCTTCATCCAGTGCGTCGGCTCCCGCGAACCGGACCGCCCTTACTGCTCCAAAATCTGCTGCACCCACTCGGTGGAAAGCGCCCTGCGTATTCGGGAGATGAGCCCCGACACCCGCGTCTATATCCTCTACCGCGACGTCCGGACCTACGGCTTCCGCGAGGAACTCTACAAGGAAGCCCGGGCCAAGGGCGTCATCTTCATCCGCTACGACCTGGACAGCAAGCCCGTGGTCGAACCAGTCGGGGACGGCCGCGTCGCCGTCACCGTCACCGACCACATTCTCGGGCGTCCGGTCCAGATAGAAGCCGACCTGCTGACCCTGGCCACGGCCATTCTGCCCAATGAAGGCAGGGGAGTCTCCGAAGCCTACAAGGTTCAGCTCAACAACGAAGGCTTCTTTCTCGAAGCCCACATGAAGCTCCGGCCCGTGGATTTTTCCACCGACGGTATGTTCCTGGCCGGACTGGCCCATTACCCCAAGCCCATCGAAGAGTCCATCGCCCAGGCCCGAGCCGCCGCCGCCAGGGCTTCGACCATCCTGGCCAAGGACGTCATCCAGGTCGGAGGCGTTGTGGCCGTGGTAGAACCCGAAAAATGCGCGGTCTGTCTGACCTGCGTCCGGACCTGTCCATTCGGTGTGCCCTATATCGGACCGGACGGCTACGCTGTCATCGAACCGGCGATATGTCAGGGCTGCGGAGCCTGCGTCTCGGAATGCCCCGGCAAAGCCATAAGTCTGCAGCACTTTACCGATCCGCAGATAATAGCCAAGACCGGAGCCCTGGTCGGTTGAAAACATCTCACACGCGAAGGGGTGAACGATATGGCCGAATTTGAACCGAAAATCGTCGCTTTCTGCTGCCAGTACTGAGCTTACTCGGCTGCGGACCTGGCAGGTTCGATGAGACTGCAATACTCCACGAATATCAAAATAGTGCAGGTGCCATGCACCGGAAGGGTGGATATCATCCACCTCCTCAAGGGCTTCGAGGACGGAGCCGACGGTATCTATGTCGCCGGTTGCGAGGAAGGCGACTGCCACTACGTCAGCGGCAACCTGAAAGCCAGAAAACGGGTCAATTACGTCAAAAAGGTCCTTGAACAACTGGGCGTTGAGCCGGAACGGGTGGCTATGTACAACATGTCCGCCGCCCAGGGACCGCGCTTCGTCGAAATCGCCAAGGAATTCACGGCCGTTATCAGGGAACTAGGGCCCAGTCCATTCAACAGAAACGCCGTCAAAGCGGCCTGAGGCGCGGCCGGAGAGGAGTGCCATGATAGTAGCTGAGAGGAAACCGATTGAAGAAATCCTGGAAATGGTCAGGGATTTCCGGAAAATCCTGCTGGTGGGCTGCAAGGGCTGCGTCACGGTCTGCAACGCAGGCGGACGGAAAGAGGTCGGCATTCTGGCTTCCATCATCCGCCTGGCCCGTGACAAGGAGAACCGGCCCATTGACGTTCACGAGCACACTCTGGAACGCCAGTGCGATCCCGAATACATCGACCAACTGGCCGACATGATCGGCGAGTACGACGCCGTCCTCTCCATGGCCTGCAGCGTCGGGCCGCAGTTCATCTCGGCCCGCTTCCCGGAAAAGAAAGTCTTTCCGGCCCTGAACACCAACTTCATGGGCGGAGCCCTCGAACATGGAGTCTGGGCCGAATTCTGTCAGGCCTGCGGCAACTGCAAAATCCACCTCTTCGGCGGACTCTGCCCCATCGCCCGGTGTTCCAAAAGCCTCCTCTCCGGCCCCTGTGGAGGCTCCTCCGGCGGTAAATGCGAAATAAGCAATGACGTAGACTGCGTTTGGCACCTCATCGTCACCAGGATGATGGAACAGGGCCGTCTGGAAGAACTCACCGCCCTCAAACCTTACAAGAACTGGTCCACCAGCCGGGACGGCGGTCCCCGCAAGATTGTCAGGGAGGATCTGAAACTATGAAGTCGGGCAGCAATCTCGAAAAAGTCTTGACCGCCGGCCAATTCGCTGTCACCGGAGAATGCGGCCCGCCCCGCAGCGCCGACGCCGCGATTGTCCGCGAAAAAGCCGCGCACCTCAAGGGATACGTCGACTCTGTCAACGTAACCGACAACCAGACTTCCGTGGTCCGCCTCTCCAGCCTGGCCGGTTCCCTGATCCTTCAGCAGGAAGGCCTGGAAGCCAACATGCAGATGGTCTGCCGCGACCGCAACCGCATAGCTATACAGTCCGACATCCTCGGAGCCTGCGCCCTGGGTGTCAAAAACATGCTCTGCCTCTCCGGCGACCACCAGAAATTCGGCGACCACCCGGAAGCCAAGAACGTCTACGACCTGGATTCCATCCAGCTCCTTCGCACCGTCAAGATGCTCCGCGACGAGCGTAAGCTTCTTTCCGGACAGGAGATGGAGGAAGGGACCGAACCTCGCCTCTTCATCGGGGCCGCCGTCAACCCCTTCGCAGACCCCTTTGAGTTCCGCGTTCACCGGCTGGGCATGAAAATAGCCGCCGGAGTCGATTTCGTCCAGACCCAGTGCATCTACAACATGGCCAAATTCAAAAAGTACATGAAACAGGCCGTGGACATGGGGCTGACCGAAAAGGTCTTCCTTCTCGCCGGAGTCACCCCCATGAAATCCCTTGGTATGGCCAAGTACATGAAGAACTTCGTCCCCGGCATGGACGTGCCGGACGAAATCGTCGCCCGCATGCAGGGCGTGGGCAAAAAGGACCAGGGCAAGGAAGGCATCAGGATAGCCGTCGAGCAGATTCAGGAAATAAGAGAAATTCCCGGCGTGGCCGGTATACATCTCATGGCCATTGAATGGGAAGAGAAAGTCGGTGAAATCATCGAAGCCGCCGGGCTGCTGCCCAGACCAGTTCTCTGAGGCATTCCAGGCACCTGTTTTTTAATGCGTTCCGAATCGGAATGCTGGCCAACCCCCGCCGCTTGCGGCGGGGGTTTTTATTGCCCTGCCAAAAATCAGAAAACTGCGGAGCGGGTCCGAGCTTGTTGACAAAGTTTTCACCAAGGCCGATGCAAGAAAAGAAGGCTCCGAAAGCAACTATGCAGGCGGGATGCTTCGCCCCTGCCGCGAACGGCGATGACTTCGGACAGCCTTTCCCGCCCAGACCAAGGGGACGCCTAAGCGGCCGCGTCCCCTTGGAACCCCCGGCCTGTTTAACCCGCATACGGGCATCCGTGCCCTGATGCGGGCGGCGAACATCCGTGTTCGCCGAAGAAAGGGGAAACCGGAAAATCGGCGATTGGGAGTGCAGGTCAGGTTGATAAAGACAACAAAGAGGTTTATTAACAGCCTTTCAGCAGGATGACACCTCCGGTTTTGTATTTCGGCTTTACGCGGGGGCAGCGACCAGCGGGAGCGCTGGGGGCGGCCAGCCCCCAGAGAGGGTCCAGGCGCAAGCCTGGGGTTCAGGCGACAGCCTGGGGTTCAGGCGACAGCCTGGGGTTCAGGCGACAGCCTGGGGTTCAGGCGACAGCCTGGGGTTCAGGCGACAGCCTGGGGTTCAGGCGACAGCCTAACCGATCCGGCTTGCTTGTTTCGGCCGAAAGCGTTAAAAATAACCACGGCCGGACTCATTGCGTCCGGCCGGAAAAATAAACCTGGACGTTTGGAACATGGGCGATATTACTCTTATCCTCGGCGGAGCCAAAAGCGGCAAAACCACTCTGGCCCTCGATCTGTGCAATAAGGCTCCGGCCGTCCGGATCTACCTGGCCACGGCCCAGGCCCACGACCGGGAGATGGCCGACCGCATAGCCAGGCATCAGGCCGAACGCGGACCGGAATGGGTTACCGTCGAAGAACCTTTCGACCCGGCCGCCTATCTGGCGGGCCTCCGCCCCGGACAGGCTTCGGTCGTCCTCCTCGACTGCCTGACCCTTTGGCTCAGCAATCTCATGGCCGGGCGGAACATGACCGTCGATGAATGCGCCGCCGAAGGCCGCCGCCTGGCCCGCGCCGCCTTGGATGCTCCTTGTCCGGTGGTCATGGTCGGCAACGAAGTCGGCCTGGGCATCGTCCCGGACAATAGACTGGCCCGCGACTTCCGCGACGCCGCCGGAGTCATCCACCAGGGCTTGGCCCGCGATGCCCGCGAAGTCTTCTTTGTCGTGGCCGGACTGGCTCAACGCTTGAAATAAAAACAGTTTTTGGGGGCAAATAAGGCCTTGACCGGGAAAAAGGCTCCGGCCCTGGAGTAAAAAATGTTCAGAACCTTTCTTATCGCCTTGCAGTTCATGACGGTCTTCCGTCTGCGCGACAATCTCAACGAGACCCCTGAAGACCTGGCCGAGGCCGTGGGCTGGTTCCCGCTGGTCGGGCTGGTCCTGGGCCTTCTGCTCGCCGTCGTCTATCTGATTCTGTCTCCGTTCCTGCCGCCCACAGTGCTCGGTCTTCTCCTGGTGCTGGCCCAGGCCTTCTTCACCAACGGGCTGCACCTGGACGGTCTGGCTGACACCGCCGACGGACTCTACTCACACCGGGACCGGGAACGTAAACTCGCCATCATGAAAGACAGCGCCATCGGCGTCTTCGGCGCGGCCGCCCTCATTTTTATCATCGGCCTTCAGGCCTCCCTGCTGAGCGAAATATCTGGCCTGACGGCCTGGCCCGTCGTGGCCCTCTTCCCCGTCTGGGGACGCTGGGCCGCTTCTCTGACCGCCGCACTTTCCGTCTACGCCCGCGAAGACGGCGGCCTAGGCCGTCCTTTCATCAATCTGGCCGGAAAGAAGGAAATCGTCCGTTCCGCCGTGGTGGCCCTGGCCGTCTCCTTCCTGCTGCTGGGCATTAAAGGCCTGGTCGCCGCCCTGATCGTGAGTCTCCTGGCCGTGGCCGCCGTCCGTCTCTGGTCCGCCAAGCTCGGAGGAGTCACCGGCGACATATTGGGCGCGGTCATAATGCTCGGCGAAACCCTCGGCCTGCTCCTGGCCGTGGCTCTGGCCTGAAAAAAACAACCGCCTCCGCTGCTTGACACCAACAGCCGGGGCTGATAAAAAAATCCAAATTTGTTCAACGAAGGTGGAAGATGATTCCTCGATACACCAGGCCGGTTATGGGCCGTCTGTGGGAACCGGAAGCCAGGTATCAGGCCTGGCTGGATGTGGAACTGGCCGTGGCCGAAGCCATGGCCGAAGAAGGCCTTGTCCCGGCCGAAGCCGTAGCGGAAGTCAGGGCCAAAGCCTCTTTTTCCGTCGAACGCATCGAAGAGATCGAGGCCGAAACCAAGCACGACGTCATCGCCTTCCTCACCAATATCGAGGAAAACGTCGGCCCCTCCTCCCGCTACCTCCATCTCGGCATGACCTCCTCCGACTGCCTCGACACTGCCAACGCCCTGCTGCTCAGAAATGCGGCGGACATACTCATCGAAGATGTCGACGCCCTCATGGCCGCCCTGAAAAAACGCGCCTATGAGCACAAAGACACCGTCATGATCGGCCGGTCCCACGGTATTCACGCCGAACCCATCACCTTCGGACTCAAACTGGCCGTCTTTTACGACGAAATGGCCCGTAACCGCAGGCGTTTGGAAAATGCCCGCGAAACAATATCTTACGGAAAAATATCCGGCGCGGTCGGCACCTTCGCCAACATCTCCCCGGATATAGAAGCCAAGGCCTGCGACCGTCTCGGCCTCAAACCCGCCCCGGCCTCCACCCAGGTCATTCAGCGCGACAGATACGCCGAATTCTTCACCTCCCTGGCCGTCTGCGCCGCCACCCTGGAAAAAATCGCCGTGGAAATAAGGCATCTACAGCGCACCGAGGTCCTTGAAGCCGAAGAACCCTTCGGCAGCAAACAGAAAGGCTCCTCGGCCATGCCCCACAAACGCAACCCGGTCGGCTCCGAAAACATCACCGGACTGGCCAGGCTCATCCGCAGCAACGCCATGGCCGCCCTGGAAAACGTCGCCCTCTGGCACGAAAGGGACATCAGCCATTCATCGGTCGAAAGAGTCATCTGCCCGGACAGCACCATCCTCCTGGACTACATGCTGGCCCGCATGACCAAGATGATGGAGAATCTGGTCGTCTACCCCGAGAACATGAAAACCAACCTGGAAAAGACCGGCGGCCTCTTCTTCTCCCAGCAGGTCCTGCTGGCCCTGACCCGCAAAGGCCTTATCCGCGATCAGGCCTACCGCATCGTTCAGCGCAACGCCATGCGGGTCTGGAAAGAAAAAATCGATTTCAAGACCCTGCTCAAACAGGACCCCGATGTGCGGAATATGCTCTCCGATGACGACATCGACGGCCTTTTCGACCTCGGATACCACCTCAAACACGTGGACACCATCTTCAAAAGGGTCTTTGGGGCCTGACTTCCGGTCTACCCTATTGAAACTTTGATGAAAAAAAGCTATAAAAGCGGTTAGTACAAAATCAGCCTTGGGGGCGCGCCTGATGAAAATGAACAGACGTGGATGGTCGTTGACGGCGATTCTGGCCGCTTGCCTGCTTCTGGCCGCCTGCGCCGGCACGGAAGCCCCGAAGCCGGCCGCGGATCAGGGGCCGGACTACCCGGCCGTTCTTGAGCGCTGGACCGCCCAGGCCCGGATTTACCGTGACCTGGATTTCATATTTCAGGCCGCGGCTACCTGCAAATCGCCCTCCTTCAGGCGGGCTTACGTGGCCAAATATTCCCGGGACTATCTTCTCGACCGGGAAAAATCCGACAAGATGATGGCCGATCAGATGGCCATGGCCGGTGAAAACATCGAATTTCTTCTGGCCGTCTCCGCGCCGGACCCCCGCAACGCCGATCTCAAGTCCAAGGACTCGCCCTGGAGAGTCTTTCTTGAAGGCCCGGCCTTCGGGCGTCTGGAACCTTTCGAAATCAGACCGCTCAAGAAAAAGACCTCCGAGCTGGAGGAATTCTTTCCTTACGTTTCGCCGTGGGCCGCTCTCTATACGGTCAGGTTCCTGACTCCCCCCGGCTTCCAGCCCGGCGGCAGTCTTGACCTGGTCGTCACCGGAGTGCTGGGCACGGCCCGTTTAACCTATAATCTGGAGGACTGAAGCGCCCACTAGCCATGCCGTCCGAATCTAAATTTTTCACCATGTCCAAGTTCCTGCTCTGTGTGCTGGCGGTGTCCGTTTTCTTTTCTTTCACCGCTCGGCCCATATCAGCCACAGAAACCTCCTCCTCTCAGCCTCTGCGGCAGGTGCCGGACGCCCTCATCGAACCGGGTCCCGGACAGGACCGCTTCGTCGTCGTGGTGGAAAAAGAGACCCAGCGGCTGTTCCTCTATGAATTCAGAAAAGGCCAATACTATCAAATAGCTGAATATCCCTGCACTACGGGGGAGAACAAGGGCGACAAGCTGAAGGAAGGGGATAAGAAGACCCCGGAAGGCTTTTATGTCTTCAACAAAAAAGCCCTGGAAGACGAACTGGCTCCCATCTACGGAGTCCTGGCCTTTCCCATGGATTACCCCAACTTTTACGATCAGGTCCGGGGCAAGCAGGGCAACGGCATATGGATGCACGGCACCAACCGCAAGCTCGTCCCCAGGGACTCAAACGGCTGCGTGGCCCTCAATAATATCGATATCATAGACCTGGAAAAGCATATCCGGCTCTATGACACCCCCATAGTCATCTATGATCGCGTCCGGTACCAGGATCTGGCCGAGATAAACAGCGAGGCGGCCAGGATCAAGGCCTTTATCGAAAAATGGCGGCGCGCCTGGGCCGAAAAGGATTTCGTCTCTTATCAGTCCATGTACGCCATGGACTTCGTCAGTAATGACGGCAAGGACTATCAGGCCTGGATGGAGCATAAGGCCAAGCTCAACGAGCTGTACTCGACCATCAAAGTCGAACTGGAAAATCTCCGCGTCTTCCGGCACCAGGACGTCATAGTCGCCGCGTTCGACCAGTATTACAAAGGCGGAGCCTTTGCCTCGGATGGACTGAAAAGACTCTATCTCCGGGAAAAACAGGCCAAATACGAGATAATGGCCGAAGACTGGCAGCCCTTCCCGCCCAGGGAACCCCTCAAGTTCCTCTCGGCTGAAGTCAGGGAGCGGGTCGTGGCCCAGGCCGCCGCCGCCCAGGCCGCTGCTTCCGCTCAGGCTGTGGCCGCACGGGCCGCCGCCGAAGCCGCCGCCGCCCAGACCGCCGCCACTCAGGCTGCCGCCGCCAAGAAAGCCTTGGCCGATAAGGCCAGGGAATCGGTGCGCCAGGCCGTGGACAATTGGCTCACCGCCTGGAGCGGCAAGGACATGAACCGTTACATATCTTTCTATCATCCTGAATTTACATTTAATAACATGGACCGCCAGGGGTACCGCGAATACAAGGAGCGCCTGGCCGGAAAATACGCTAAGATTAAAGTTGGAGTTGAAAAGCTGGATATCAAGGTCGACGGGGCTCGGGCCTTGGTCACTTTCATTCAGGACTATCGAGCCGACGCCTACCGGGATTACGGTCTCAAGAAACTTGTGCTGGTCAAGGACGACCAGGACTGGCGTATCAGGGAAGAATCCTGGCAGGACATGAGAGCGGGAGCAAAGCCATAGCCACCACAAAAAGAAAAAAAGAGCCGATCAACGTCATCTTCATGCGAAAGGTCGGCCGGATTTACAGTCTGGACGTATCGGCCAGGTTTCTGGTTGTTTTCGGACTGTTTGCCCTGGTGTTCGCCGTGGTCGCGGTGCTGGCCATCAATCAATACATCAACCTGAGCTACCAGAATCGGGAATTGCGCGCAAGAGTAGATAAACTCACCCGCAGTCTGGAAGAATTCCAGTTTCAGTCCCAGGTCCTTTCCCATTACAACGTGCTGGTCAGCGAACTGAACAAGGTCGAACAGGGCAAGCAGGGTAAGGATGCCCTGCCTGGTTCTCAGGAGGCCGCAGCGCCCGCAGCCGGCAACGCCGGTTCCACACCATCCGTAACCGAACCAGAGCCGGTGGATGACGCCTCGGACCGGAATGCGGACGAACCGGCCGGGCAGGCTGAAGCTTTGGCCGCCGCCGCCCCGGATACGCCGGAGAATCCCCCTATCGACGTGACCGATTTTTCCGTCGACCCGGAAAAGGGCGGCAAGGCCCTGCGCTTCAAACTGAGCCTCCGCAATATCGACCCCGGAAACAAGGCCGTGGCCGGATACCTGACCCTCGTTCTGGTCAACCAGAAGGACAATTCCGCCGCCGTGGCCACTTATCCGGAAGTGGATATCAAAGACGGACTGCCTGCCGATTTCCGCAAAGGCACACAGTTCAGCATCAGCTACGGCAAGACCGTCAGGGGGCGCATAGAAAAACTTGAAGACGCCGGCAACTTCACCGAAGGCTGGGTCTTCGTTTATTCCCAGGATGGAAAGATTCTGCTGAAGAAAAATCTGAAAGCCGACAATGCTTGAACGGTCCCGACATCGGGCCGCCGCTGTCTTCGGATTTCTGATCTTCCTGGCCCTTATCTTTACTACGCTACCGGCGCTGGCTCAGTCCGGAAGGGAGCACCTTGTCTATTTCCGGGACACCCAGCACGAACTGAACGTCTATAAAATCCACGGCCGCATGGACGGTCCGACTATGATGATCATCGGAGGAATCCAGGGCGATGAGCCCGGAGGGTTCCTTTCCGCCGATCTCTACGCCGACTTGGCCCTCAAGCGGGGCAATCTCATCGTCGTGCCCAGGGCCAATTTCCTCTCCATCCTCCTCTACCAGCGCGGCCCAAACGGCGACATGAACCGGAAATTCGGCGACGAAGTCAAGAAAAACGGCGACCGCGACTCCGAAATAGTCCGCATCATAGAAAGCCTGATGGCCGAAACGGACGTCATGCTCAACCTCCATGACGGCTGGGGCTTCTACCGCCCGGTCTGGGAAGACAAACTGGCCAACCCCATGCGCTACGGCCAGTCCATCATCTCCGACGCCGCCGAATTCGTCAGCCCGCGCAACGGACGCAAGCTCGAACTCGGAAAAATGGCCGAGCAGGTCATCGCCGAAGTCAACGCCCAGATCGACAATCCCAGGCACCATTTCCATTACATGAACACCCGGACCAACGAAAAAAATTCGCCCTACCGGGAACAGCAGACCTCGGCCACCTACTACGCCCTGACCCGGCACGGCATCCCGGCCTTTGGCGTCGAAACGTCTAAAAACCTGCCCAGCATCGAAATGAAGGTCCACCAGCACAACCTGGCCGTCAACGCCTTCATGAAAATATTCGGTCTGGAACCGGAACAGCCCCGCATCTATCTGGTCCCGCCAGAACTCAAATACATCATCGTCTCCGTCAACGGACAGGTCCCCGTGGCCGTGGCCGACGGTGACACCCTGTACGTCGATTCCGGCGACACGGTCGAAGTCATCCACCTCGAAGCCAACTACGACCGGGGCCTCTCCGTGGACATCCAGGGCCTGGGCACGATCAACGACTTCCGGCAGCCATTCAAAGTGACCAAACCGCTTTTTATCGTCGCCCAGAAGGATCATATGAAGTTTGGACGGGTCAAGGTGGCCCTCCGGCCCTCCGGCCCGGAAAGCCCCGGACAGCAGCCGCGCATCGCCGCGCCCTTCAAAGTCCTTTACTTCATTGTCGAAGTCGAAGGCGTCCGCCACATTGTCGCCGACGGCGAACAGCTCGACGCCATCCGGGGAGACCGCATACGCCTGGTCGATGTGCTCACTCAGGGCGACGCCCCCCGGGACCTCTGCGTCAACTTCAAAGGCTTCGTCGGCGATCAGCACGGGAACACCGGCGAAGACCGGGGCCATGTCATCAATACCGCCGAAGACCTCATGGACCGGTACTCTCTTTCGGATACGGACAAGGTCTATGCCGTGGTCGCGGAACAAGGCAACCGGGTGATCGCCCGCATGACTCTCCGCCTCAATCAGCCGAGGTTGGACTACCTGGTCGTCCAGCGCAACGAAGGCCCCAGGCTCTGCCTCAGGAAAGGCGAATCCATGGCCGTCAGCCCCGGCGACACCATCCGCGTTCTGGACCTCAAGACCAATGTCCCGGAAAACCGCGGCGTGGCCGTGGATATCCAGGGCCGCACAGCCCGCGAAAACGAACCGGAAACCCTGCTCTCCTTCAAAGCCGTGAACGGCCGGAAACTCACCCTCGAAATCACCCGCGCCGGACTCTCCCTGGGACAGGTCACCATAAATGCAGGATAATCCGGGCCGGACAAGGCCCACCGCTTCCGTTATCACCCTGGGCTGCAAGGTCAACCAGTACGAATCCGCCTTCCTAGGGCGCAGGCTCGAAGCCGCCGGGTACGAGCTGGTTGCCAAAGGCGAACCGGCCGACCTGACCGTCATCAACTCCTGCACCGTCACCCACCGGGCCGACGAAGAAGTCCGCAACCTGGCCCGGCGCGCCTGGCGGGCCAATCCCGGCGGCTGGACCGTCATCACCGGCTGTTATGTCCATTACCAGGCCGAAAAACTCGCCGCCCTGCCCGGCGTGGCCCTTATCCTGGGCAACAGCGAAAAAAGCCGCCTCCTCGAGCTGCTCGGCGAAACACCCCCGGAACACCGGCCCCGCATAATCGTCTCGCCTCCGGGCCGGGACCCTCTCCCCGATCTGGGAGCCCCGGATTTCGACCGCACCAGGGCCTTCTTCCGCATCCAGGACGGCTGCTCGGCCGCCTGCGCCTATTGCGCCATACCCAGGGCCCGTGGACCCAGCCGCAGCCTGCCCGAAGAACAGGTCCTGGCCGGGCTGGAAGAATACAGCCGCCACGGTTACGCCGAAGTCGTCCTTACCGGCATCCATATCGGAGCCTGGGGACTGGACCTTCAGCCTCCCGGCGACTTCACCGCACTGGTCGTCCGGCTGGCCGCTCAACCCGGACCAAGGCTCAGGATAAGCTCCATCGAGCCCAATGAAGTCACACCAAGACTGGCCGGACTGGTCCGGGACGGCGGACGGGTCTGTCCGCATCTGCACCTGGCTTTGCAAAGCGGCTCCGAAAATGTCCTCCGGATCATGGGCCGCCCCTACTCGGCCGCCTTTTTCCGGGAACTGGTCGCCGAACTCGTCCGGGACCATCCGGAAATCTGTCTGGGAGCCGATGTTCTGGTCGGCCACCCCGGCGAAACAGAGGAAGACTTCGCCCGGACCCGCGACCTGCTGGCCGAACTGCCCCTGGCCTACTTCCACTGCTTCTCCTACTCCCGCCGCCCCCGCACCAGGGCCGCTGTCATGCCCGGACAGGTGCCGCCGGACGAAATCAAGAGGCGCGTCGGCCTGCTGCGCGAAATCGGCCAGGACAAGCGCCGGGCCTTTTTGACCACCAGCCTCGGCAGCACCAGGCCCGCCCTCATCGAAAACTCCCGCGACCACAAAACCGGACTGGTCCGTGGACTGACCGACAACTACATCCAGGTCCTCATCCCGGACCCGGCCCCCGAACCGAACACCATCGTCCCGGTCCTTCTTCAGGAACTGACTCCCGGCCTTCAGGTCTTCGCCCGGCCCGCCTGATGACCGCTCCCTTCGCCCGGCAGGGCCGCGTCGTCTGGCCCCCCCTCGTAACCGGCGTCCTTATCAAGCGGTACAAACGTTTCCTGGCCGATGTCCGCCTGGATGAAGGCCGTGTGGTCACCGCCCATTGCCCCAACACCGGAGCCATGTCCGGCTGTGCCGAACCGGGACGCCCGGTCTGGCTCACCAGCCGCGACGAACCTGGCCGAAAACTTAAATACACCTGGGAAATGATAGATATGCCCGGCTCCCTGGTCGGCGTCGATACCGGAGTGCCCAACCTCCTGGTCAAAGCCGCCGCCGAAGCCCGCCTCATCCCCGAACTCGCCGATTACGGCCAGGTCAGGCCCGAAGTCCGCATCGACGGCCATACCCGCCTGGACCTGCTCCTGCAGAATCCCGGCCTCCCGGACTGCTACCTCGAAATCAAAAACTGCACCCTGGTCGAAAACCGCGTCGCCCGCTTTCCAGACGCCGTTACCGCCCGAGGCCTCAAGCATCTCGGCGAACTGGCCGCCCTGGCCGAAGCCGGCCGACGCGCCGTCATCTTCTTCCTCATCCAGCGCATGGACGCCGACGCCTTCCGGCCAGCCGACGACATAGACCCGGATTACGGGCAAGCCCTCAGGGAAGCCGCGGCCCGGGGCGTCGAAATACTTGCCTACGATACAGCCCTGGACCTGGATTCGGTTGCCCTCCGCCGACGCCTGCCCATCCTGCTCTGAGGGGACAAAATTTAATAATCAAAGAAAAAAAGGCGTTCTCCCGAAGATTGGTTCTGTTGGGGGTTATGGGAAGATGGGAACGGGACGGGATATGGCTTTGAGATAATTCGTTCAGGCGGGGTGCTTCGCCCCAGGCTGTCGCCTGGACCAGGCTTGCGCCTGGACCCACTCTGGGGGCAGCGACCAGCGGGAGCGCTGGGGGCGGCCAGCCCCCAGAGTGGGTCCAGGCGTCAGCCTCCGGAGCCGGGTGCAGGCGACAGCCTGCCCGGAATCCGGACTTCTTGCGGACCGGCCTCAACCAGCCTGGGCGTCGTCCTGGAGCCTGAGCGCCTCGGATGCGGCCCTGTCCAGTTCCAGATCGCAATAATTGGCGGCCGTTCCTTGACCGCTGACCAGCCTTTTTTGCTTTGCTCAAAAGGCAACAAGGCCTATACTTGCCCCTGTATCTTTTAATCTTTTGATCCCATAGCCAAAAACAGGCCGGAAACGGCCGCGGAGCCAACCAGGGGCGGGTTGTCGCTGAAAGGCCATTCGGCTTTCGGTCGGTGCCTGATTAACGGTGCTTGCGAATTCCGGTCCGGCGCGTGCTCTTTTTCCAAACCTTAACAAGAGCGTCATGCGTATACTTGTTTCATAATCCGGATACCAAGAAAAAGGGCCTTGCGGCGCAGCCAGCGGGCCGGGTGAATCGAAAATTCAAGGCCGGAGCTCGAACCTGTAATTGGAAACAACTCTTTACAATAAGGAGGAATAGGTATGAAACGGATGTGGAAGAACCTGGTGCTGATGATGGTTGTTGGGGCCTGTCTTGGTCTTTTGGCGCCCGTGGCGGCGGCCGATGATATTGTCCTCGGGGCCATAACCATTTCCGGCACAAAATGCCCGTCATTGCCGACCGCCAATTTTGCCGAGTACCTGACCACCACTGTCACCAACAATACCGGTGAAGACAAAAACGATCTCTGGCTCTCGGTCATGATCAAAACCAAGACCTCCAACGGAGAGTGGCTTCATAATTCATCGGCCTCGGTCGGCCCGCTGGCGCCGGGCGAGACCAGAGATATGTGCATTCCGTTCGGTACGCCCTCCACTGAAGTCATGCTCGTGGTCAGGGACGGGTCCGCTTCCCACCTTTCCCCCATAGTGGCCTCCAAGACCAAAACGCTCGGCATCGCCGCAACGCGGGAAAAGTTGAAGCAGAAGATCCCGGCCCTGACCCCGGAAATCAAAAAGCCGGTGGTCACCAAAAATAAGTAAAGCCCAGGATCGCTGAAGCGGTGAAGATGACGGCGCCCTGCCTCAGGGCGCCACAGCCTTTTGACAACCCTTTTTGTTTTCCTAAATGTTTTTGTCAATATACGCCCGAAAAGCCGATTTTTCCGGTTTCCCCATTCTTAGGCGAACATGGACGTTCGCCCCCCGGCGAAGGGCATGGATGCCCGTTCGACGGGTTAAAAAAGGCCGCTGCCCCGAATCGGCCTCTTCGACGGGAGAAAAAGGTCCATGTTCGCCAAGAGGAAAGGCCAAGCGAGACAGATTCCGGGCGTCATGGCCGCTTGTCGGCCCGATCTGCCGAACCGGTTTTTCCCTTTGACAAAAAGACCACAAGGATTATACTTGCCCAAGTGCCCTTCAATTCCCTGATTCCATGACCAAAACCGGCCATCACCGGCCGTTACAATCAAATAGACCAAATGCCAAGGCCCGGAAGTTCGCCCAAGGGCCTTTTTTCTTCCAATTGGCCATCCAATATCTTCTAAGTTTTTCCGAAGAAGAACTGTAAGAGCACGATGATTTAAACGGATATTCTTAATAGGAGCGGCAAAAGAATCAAGTAGACGACTTGTTGGGGGGGACTCTGGTATATTCTATACGAAAATATTACGCCTTGTTTGCGAACTTGCTGGCGCATTGATGTATAGAAATTACAGGTTATTGTGAAGAAATATCAAACATTTTAGCATAGACGAGGGATGAATTATGGAGGTTATCGAATGAGTGTTGGCCAAGACCGCAAACGCCTATCACAAGCAGAGATGTTGGAATCGTTGACCCGAGATTTGAAGATCACCGAGATGTTAACGGTATACCATTCATGCACAGCTGGCTCCCACAGCTACGGAATTTACTGCGCTCTGATACCAAGCAGTCAAGTTAAGCAGGTTCTATCGGATATATCATGGGATCTCTCTCATGGTGATGGAACACCAGGCTCAGTCATTTATCATAAGGATGGACAGAAGATAATTCAGTATCTCCGTTTCGGTGATGATAGGGGTATCGAACCCCTCGTCATAGACCGAATCTTTTACGGAATGCGTGAAGATTATAAAGAAATATCAGAAGAGTTTAGATTGTTTCACAGGCTATACTACGACAAGAAGACAGATAAATACCTTAAATTCGATGATGATGGAAACGAAACAGTGGTAATAGTCTTTGAAGATGATCGTATCAAAATACGGGTAAAGGAACTTCGACAATTTTTGGCAATACGAGACATGCATCTGTCAATCCAATTCGATTGTCGAGAGGACTCAACTCATTCATTGAATGAACTCGATTTGGAAGGAAGTGGCAATGATAGTGTGCAGGAACTTGCCTGTTGGGGGCTTGGCTATGGGGATTTTGGTGACCTCGGTGGATACCGCGCCTTCAGTCGGCTGCTGGGAAAGCGCCTGGTTGCACCTTTGCCAAAATCAAAGAGCGGTTTCTGGGGATTTGCTGAGGAGGTGGAGAATCAGTATGTGGAGTTCATAATTAATGTGGATGAAAATGGCGATGAAGTGACTCATACTTCAAATCCTGGCGAATTGGCGAACTATTTCGGTGCGAACCCAGGAGCTCCCAATTACCTGACGCCAGTGCACTTTCGAAAGAAAGTTCTCGAAAAATACTATCAGGAACCCTCAAAATATTCAGTAGATGATTCGATTTTGTCCTGCGGAGATCTTTGGGGGCTCCAAATTGACAACCATCATGATGATAAGGTTTGCGCATGGTTGGGTGACTTAGGCAGAGACCTACCATATCAAGAGCAAATGTACTGGCGTACCTATAATATTCCCCCGCAAGGCTACGTGAGCGAGACATACTATAGACGTCAGATATTAGGGCAGTTTACGGACTCTGATCGCCCTGAGCACCTTTTTACCACCCTATACAACTGCTTGCAAAAAGAATGCGAGAAATCTCTTGGTTGGCAGATCCTGCTGCCACTAGATTCTGGGGACGATTACCATATTAAGTCTATCCGAATTCCAGCGACTAACGAACAACGGGACTTCGATGAATTGGTCTTAGGTCTGACGAAGCTGCTAATTGATTCTTTGAACGAAAATGAATTTAAAAAACTGATTCCAGAAAATGATCGGCAAAGTAGCCGGGGTAGTATCTCGCTCCTTGAAGATGCATTGAAGGCCAGCAATATAGCTGGAGTTGGTCCTCATATTGAATTCCTCCGCAAACTTCAAAATCTTCGTTCGTGCAGTTCTGCACATCGTAAAGGCAGTAACTACCGGAAGATTGCCAACGACTTCGGTCTTGAAAACCAGAATCTTAATTCGGTATTTGCTATGATAATGAATAAGGCATTGAGTCTGCTCGAATTCTTTGTTACCACAGTCCGGGAGGGGCAATTGAAAAGATAATGCTTACAATACCATTCACAAGGATGGAATTTGCTGCGCTCCATTCCCCCTCGATGATGATCATTCGATCTCTCCCGGCGAACACGGATGTTCGCCGCCCGCATCAGGGCACGGATGCCTGTATGCGGGTTAAACAAGGCGGGGGGTCCAAGGGGACGCGGCCGCCTGAGCGTCCCCTTGGTCTGGCAGGCTTTCGCCTGCACCCGGCTCCGGAGGCTACCGCCTCCGGTTTTATTTTTTGTCTTTACGCAGGGGCAGCGACCAGCGGGAGCGCTGGGGGCGGCCAGCCCCCAGAGAAGGTCCAGGCGACAGCCTGGGGGTCCAGGCGACAGCCTGGGGCGAAGCACCCAGCCTGAACGAATCACCTCAACGCAGTCTTCAAACTCTGTTGTTTTCCCCCGCCCCGCTGCCACAAATGCCTTGTCCGTTCTCCCGGTTATGCTCTAAAATCATTTCAAAGTTGCTCATTCCGCCTCTCCTGGCGGAAGCGGCCATACCGGCTGCCGGTCAACCCCAAACGGATTAACAGGGGGAATCATGGACTACCTGGAGATGACTGCGCCCTGCGGTCTGGACTGTTTCAATTGCCCCATGTACCATGCACGTGAAAATGAGGAACTCCGCCGGACCATCGCCGAACGGATGAATCTGCCTGAACACCAGGCCCAGTGCCGCGGCTGCCGGGCTGAAGGCGGAATCATGGAATTTCTCGGCATGACCGAAGCATGCCCTGTTTTTGCCTGTACGAGCCGGCAAAACCTGGACTTCTGTGGAGACTGCGCGGATTTTCCCTGCGACTGGCTGCACCCTTACGCCGACAGGGCCGCAAATGTGCCTCACAACACCAAAGTTTTCAATCTCTGCCTGATTAAGAAGATGGGACTGGAAGAATGGGCGGCCTCCAAGGCCGGGGAAGTCAAAAAGACTTACTTCAAAAGCAAATTCCGCCTGTTCTGAGTTTATTCCGCATGAGAGGCCGGTTTCAATTAATAACCGGTCATGAAATTCAATCTCTTTATTCACTTGGCCTTTTCCCGGCGAACACGGATGTTCACCGCCGTCGAAGGGCCTGGTTTAGGGGGAGCGGCAATCGGGAGCGTAGGGGGCGAAGCACCCCGCCTGACACATCTTCCCGAAGTCGTCTCTTGTTCTCAATTCTGGTTTATTCCTTTTTTAGGTTTACACTGCGGCAGGGGCAAGCACTGCGGAAATAGTTCTTCGGGTTTGGGCCGGGTCGGCGGGACGGAGCCGGGCTCCGTCCCGTTTTGTGTTTTCAAGGGCCGGTCTCAACCCTCCTCATCTTCGACGATGCTTTCCCTCAGGGCCTTGGGGCCGGGCACCGGAATGGGCAGGCAGCAGTCGTTTTCAGGGATGTACATGAGGCGGTAGGAATTGCCGCTTTTGCCCTTTTCGTTCATGACGTCGTATCCCCTGACGTAATAGGGGCATTCGTCGTTGAAGCAGATGAGCATGAATTCGTTGTCCCAGGTCTGGGAAAAGGGGTTGTCCGGCACCTTCCATTTTTTCAGTTTTTCACCGCAATACGGGCATTGGCCGGTGGTCTTGATGAGGGCCTGGCGTTCGGCCAGTTCCTCGGGCGAGGGCTTGCGGCCGTACGACGGTCTGGCCTGGGGCCGGGCGGCCCGTCCGGCGGGTGCGCCTTTCCTGTCGGCATAAATGGCGTAGACCGGATCGCTGGGCAGTCCTGACTCGGCGTACTTGTCGTCCCTGGGCCGTGGGCGTCCACGGGAAATGAACCTGCGGACCGGCTCGAAAAGGCCCGAGTCTTCGAAGAAGTCCTGCACCAGGATGAGTCTTTCCTCTTCGCCCGATTCCCGCCAGACCTTGACGGCCTTTTGGGGAAACATGCGGTTGGAGAAGACGACCAGGAAGAGGCCGCCGGGTTTGAGGACCCGGGCTGCTTCGCGGAAGACTTCCAGTGGTTTGACCAGGTAATCCACCGAGACGGTGTTGAGCACCACGTCGAAGGTTTCGTCCGGGAAGGGCAGAAGCGGGTCTGCGTTCAGGTCGTGCAGGACGTATTCGGTCAGGGCCGGGTTCCGTCTGAGTTCGTTTTCGTTGAGCCCCAATCCGGTCATGCGGGCCGGGGCGAGTCCTTCTGGCAGGTGGGAATCCCAACCGGCCATGAGGTCCAGGACTACCGGATGTTCTTCCACGACAAGCTGGCCTATGAGGTTTTCGACCGTATCCAGAGCGGTCCGGTCCAGGTGCTGGACAAAGCGGTCCGTGGCGTAAAATACCTTGTCGTCTGTTTCATCCAGCCGGGAAAAGGCTTCGGGGGCCGAAAAGGGGTTGGGTTGTCCTTCCCGGCAGGCGTTCGTATGTGTGTTCATGAGGGCCTCCTGCGGACGCAGTTATTCTGTTCTGCCGTCCGTTGCTTTTTTTCCGGTCCGAGTCGGCTCCTGTTGGTCTCCGTAAATAAGCTAATTACGGCAGGGCGGATGTCAATGGTCCGGGCCGGAGGCAGCCCTCGGCGTCATGCGGGCGCGGGGCCGGAACCCCTTTCGTCCAGCACGCAGCGCAGAACCTTGAGGGCCTGGTTGACCACCGGCACTCCGCCGTACACGGCCATCTGGAAGATGACCTCGGCGATTTCCTCGGGCGGACAGCCTACGTTGAGGGCGGCCCAGATGTGCATCCTGAGTTCCTCGTCCCGGCCCAGCACGGTGAGGGCGGCGACGGCGGCCAGTTGCCGGGTGGTGTGAGGTATCTTGGCGCGGGCGTACATGCGGCCGGTGATGAAGAGGGAAAGGTCTTTGGCCATTTCTGGGTCGAAAGAGCGCCAGAGAGAATAGGGCCTTTCTCCGGGCAGGCCGTTGAAGTAGAGTTCGGCGGTTTCCCCGGTCTTGCGTTTGACGTCTTCGTCCATGAGAATCGTCTCCTTGATGTATTTGGGCAGAGGATATAATATCCGGGCCTGAACAGGTAGCCGACTTTGCCGTAACGGGACTTTCTTATGCCTGCCGACCGGGACATACACACCATGCTTCTCCGGGTGCGCCCTCTGCTGGGGGTTCATGCGGACATCATGCAGGACTATCTCTTTTACCGCAGCGAGCTGGAGTTTCAGCGGGACCGGCTGGACGAGGCGGAAGAGAAGGCTCTGCGGCGTTTCGACCGTTTTCTGGAAAAACACCGGGACTGGATTGCGCGGGAAGTCTATACGCCGGAGCTTCTGGCCGAGGCCCGTTTCCAGTTCGGAACCGGCCATTGGTGGTGGTATTTCTGAGGCCGGGCGGCCGGTGAATTTTTTCGGAACGGGATTCATTTGTTATTGCCGCGCCTTCCGCGTTTTCGGGGAACCGGAGGGGGCGGCGGATGTTTTTTTGGCTTTGGCCGGTCCTGGCGTTCTGTGCTATTTTTGTTCTCCTCGAAATACGAAGGGAAAATTCACAAGAATGCTGGATCAAGATACGCTGGATCGTTTAATCGCCGCGGCCAGAGAGGCCATGGGTCGCGCTCACACTCCCGTCAGTTCATTTCCGGTCGGTGCGGCCGTGCTGACCGACAGCGGCCATGTTTTCGCCGGCTGCAATACCGAAAGCATCATCGCGGGCCTGGGGGTCTGCGCCGAACGTTCCGCTGTGGACCACGCCGTGGTGCATGGCGAGAAAAGTTTCCGGGCCGTGCTGGTGGTTTCCACCAGGACCGACCCTCTTTACCCCTGCGGCGTCTGCCGCCAGTACCTGTACGAGTTCGCCCAGGCCGACGGCCGGGATATCCTGGTTTACGCTCTGGGGGCGGAAGGCCGGCTGGACTGTGCGCGTCTGAGCGAACTGGTGCCTCACGGTTTCGGTCCCAACGACAAGTAGGCGAATCACCTCAAGATTTCAGGTCATCCTTGGCACGGAGCGGCCTCCGGCAATCCGGCCGGGCGGCTGTTCGGCCGGCGGGGAGAGGTGCGCCCGGAGTCAGTAGGTTTTGGGGCGTTTCTTGACCTGGAAAGGTGCGTCGAAGACTTCGTTGAGGGCGGCCACGGCGGCGTCCAGGTAGGGGCCTTCGACCACGCAGGAAACGCTGGAGATGGAGGTGCTGATGGCCAGGGAGTTGATGCCGACAGAGGCCAGGGCCGAAAACATGAGTCCTGGGATGCGGGGTTTTTCCCGGAGATGGGGGCCGAAGACGCTGATGACGGCCACGTCCGGGTTGTAGGTGATGCCTCGGGCTTCGACGGTCTTCTTGATGCTTTCCAGGACGGAGAGGGCCAGATCCAGGTCTTTCTGGGCGATGACCAGGGCGTAATTGCCCGCGTCGTCCAGGTCGAAGCTCTGGACCATGAGTTCGATATTGACGCCGCTGTCCCCCATGGTTCCGAGGATGGAGCCGGGCACACCGGCCCGGTTGGGCAGGGACAGGACCCTGACCAGGGCCCGGCCGTCGCTCTGCATTATGCCGCCTATCTTGATGCGTTCCATGGCCGGTGAACCTCCCGCAGCCTATTCCCAGGTGCGGCGGTCGTCGATTTTGTTGTAGAAATCGGGGATGGTGCCTCGGGGCACTATTTCGACTTCCCCCTTGATGGTCAGCATGTCCTTGATGTCTCTCTCCAGTCTGGCCGCCAGCAGCCCGGCCGGGGCGGAATCGTCCCGTGGCTCCACGCGGAAGGTCATGACGTCGGTGTCTTCCTCGCGGGAGATGACGACCTGATATTTGAAAATCTCCGGATGCTTGGCGGCCAGTTCGTCGGTCTGCCAGGGATGGACGAAAGTCCCCCGGACCTTGGTGGCCTGGTCTATTCGGCCGAGGACTTTTTTCAGCATGGGGCCGGTGCGCCCGCAGGGGCAGGGAACGGCGGTGAAGAGGGAGAGGTCGCCGGTGGCGAAGCGGATGAGTGGATAGGTGCGGCTGAAGCAGGTGGCCACTATCTCTCCGGTCGCACCGTCGGCCACGGGCAGGCCGGTATGGGGATCGACGATCTCCACCAGCACTTCTTCAGGGACATGCAGGCCGGTCTTGCGGGCGCATTCGTACCCCAGGCAGCCCAGGAAGACCGTGCCGTAACACTGGGTGATGGTCATGCCCATCTTGGCTTCCAGCCGTGCGCGCAGGGATTCGGGCAGCATTTCGGCTCCGACCACGGCCTTCTCCAGCCCCAGGTCTTTTCTGACATCCAGGCCCATGTCTTCGGCCCGCTGGGTCAGGGTCATGAGAAAGCTGGGGGTGCCCATGAAGGCGTTGACCTTGAGCATCTGCATAATCTTGACCTGCATGAGGGTGTTGCCTACGCCTGTGGGGATGGCCGTGGCGCCGATCATACGGGTGGATTCGTCCAGCATGAAGGCGTAGGGCCAGAGGTGGTAATTGAAGGTGTTGACGACCCGGTCGCCGGGGCCGAATCCGCCCCCGGCCAGGGCTTCGGCCCAGGAAGTGTCGGTATATTCCCAGTCGCCGGGCTGCCAGATAAGACCGGGGTTGACGTAGATGCGGCGGATTTTTTCCAGGGGGACGGTTTCGAAGCCGCCGAAGGGGGGATCGGCGTGCTGCCGGGCCACCAGATCTTCCATCCTGACGACGGGCAGGCGGTGAAGGTCATCCAGCCCGGTAACGTCTTCCTGACTGATCCCGGCTTCGGCGTATATTTCCCGATAGGCCCTGGAATGGGCCCAGACGTAAGCCCACTGGGCGAGAAAACCGGACTCCAACCGGCGGCGGCGCTCTTCCGGGGGCATGGTTTCCCTGGCCTTGTCCAGATATCCGGCGGCGAGGACCTTGGTCTCCATGGAAACTCCTGCGGGCTGCTTGGTCCAACCTTCCCTTTTACTTTCGGGCGGCGGGATGTTGTTAACTTTTTTATCTTATAATTGTCGGTTTCTTTTTCCTGGCCTTCCTGAATAATTCTTCCTTCGCTGAAAACAATCCGCAAAAAAATAGTCCTGTTTTCCCGGACAATAAACGGCATCGCCTTTCGTGGTATATATTAACCTGTAGCAATTATTGACGAATAATGATTGACGATTGTGCGGCCAAGCCAGCGGAGGAAGGCTTTCCAGCCGGGACCGCGTGTAGTAAGAATACAAATTTCTTGACAAAAAATCACCAAAATAATATCCTCTTCGGTAAGGTACCACTTTTCCCAAACAATACAAATCTTATTGAGTCTCATTCGAGCGAGAAAATACGCCGCGTTCATCGTCAATATGGCCACGGCTGATTATCCCTGTCTTTTCAAAAGCGTGCCTCAGGCAAATCCATACAATCAAGCAACCCGTCCCAGCCTGTGGAGAGGAGTTTTCTCGTGGAGACTGTTACTCTGAGCATCGACGGGAAAACCATCAGCGCCCGCGCCGGTTCGACCGTTCTGGAAGTGGCCAGGCAGCATGGCATATCCATCCCCACCCTTTGCCATCACAATGCCTTGCGCTCCATAGGGGCTTGCCGGGTCTGTCAGGTCGAAGAGGAAAGCCGGGGTCTGGTGGTTCCGGCCTGCGTGACCAAGGTTCAGGCGGGCATGGTCATCGCCACCAATTCGGAGCGGGTGGTCAGGAACCGCCGCAACATCGTCCGGCTGCTGCTGGCCGCGCATCCCGAATCCTGCGTGGTCTGCGAGAAGGGCAACCGCTGCGAATTGCGGGATTTGGCCGCGCAGTTGGGTGTGGGCAGGCACGGCCTCGACCCCATGCCTTACCACCCCAGGGTTGAAGACCTCAATCCCTTCATGACGCGGGACCTGAGCAAGTGCATCATGTGCGCCAAGTGCGTACGGGCCGATCAGGAGCTGGTCTGCGAAGGCGTCATAGATTACAACGACCGGGGTTTCGACGCTCACCCGGCCACGCTGTTTTCGCGGCCCCTGGAGACGGCCAGGTGTACGTTCTGCGGGACCTGCCTGACGGTCTGCCCGACCGGAGCCATTGCCGAAAAAAACAAGATATCGCTGGACCACGCCGGAGGGCGGACCAGGTCGGTCTGTTCGTTCTGCGCCTGCGGCTGTTCTATCAATCTGGAACAGAGCCGGGGGCAGGTGGCGGGAGTCTCGCCGGTCGGAACGGCTAATACGCCAAACGGTATTTCCATGTGCGTCAAGGGCCATTTCGGACACGACTACCTGAACAGCCGGGAGCGGTTGAGCACTCCTCTGCTCAAGACCGGCGAGGGCTTCAAGCCTGTTTCCTGGGAGGAAGCCCTCGATCTGGCCGGGCGGGAACTGGGCCGGATAAGGGACGAACACGGCGGGGCCGCTCTGGGCTTCATCGGCGGGGCCCGCGGCACCAACGAAGAGGACTACCTCTTCCAGAAGCTGGCGCGGGCAGTTTTCCAGACCAACAACGTGGATTTTTCGGCCCGGAGCAATTGGGATCAGGTCTTCAGGACGCTGCTCGCTTCCACCGGATTCGCGGCCGGTTCGAGTTCCTTCAAGGATATTGAAGCCGCCGACGCCATACTGGTCATCGGGGCCGACCCGGCGGCTACAGCTCCGGTGCTGGGTTACCATATCAGGAGGGCCGCCCGGCGCAAGGAGACTTCTCTGATTGTCATCGATCCGGTCAGGAACAAGCTGGTTCCCCTGGCCGAGGTCTGGCTGCGGCCGAAGGCGGGCGCGGATTACCACCTGCTGCGTGGTCTGTTGCGGGTGATTCTGGAGGAGAACCTGACCGATCAGGAGTTCGTGACCACCAAGACCCGCGACCTGGCCGGGCTGACGGCGGCCATGGCCAAGGTTTCTGTTGCCGAATGCGCCGCGCTGGCCGGGGTTGAGGAAGATGAACTGCGCCGGGCTGCGAGGCTGTTCGCCGCCGCGCCCGCCGGTTTCGTGGTCTTCGGCCACGGCGTGTCCCGTCAGGCCGATGCCGGAGATCTGGCCGCCCTGCTGGTGGATCTGGTCCTGCTGACCGGCAACCTGGGCAAGAACCGGGCCGGGCTGATGCCGGTTATCAAGGACAGCAACGCCCAGGGGGCTCTGGACATGGGCCTGGCCCCGGACCTGCTGCCGGGGCAGAGGCTTTTCAGCGACAACCCGGCCCTGCTGAACCTGAAGTCGGTCTGGGGGGCGGCGGTGCCTGCCGGAGCAGGACTGGACGCTCCGGGTATGATCGCTGCGGCGGCTGAAGGCCGTCTGAAGGGCGCTTATGTCTTCGGGGACAACCCCGCGGCCTGCCTGCCCGGGGCGGAGGCCTTGGGGAAACTGGATTTCCTGGTGGTCCAGGACCTGTTCATGACCGAAACGGCGGCTCTGGCCGACCTGGTTCTGCCTTCGGCGGCCTGGGCCGAAAAGACCGGCACGGTTACCAACATGGAGCGCCGGGTGCAGAGGCTTAACCGCGCCGCCGTGTCTCCGGGGGATTTCCCGCCGGACTGGCGGGTGATGACCGAACTGGCCGCCCGCCTGGGCAGCTCCTGGAAGTATGCATCTACGGACGACGTATTGCGGGAAATCGAAACCGTGGTTCCCTTGTACGCCGAGATGAGCCGGGCCAGGTTGGACGAACGGGCCGTATTCTGGCCTTTGCCGGGCCTGGAGGATGTTTTCGACACCCTGCCGCACGGCATAGGGCACCCGGACGGCAAGGCCCTGCTGCTGGCTCCGAACGGCGGCGGCTCGGCTCCGGCTCCCGGCGGAGAGTATCCTTATCTGCTGATGCAGGGAGGCGTGCTGGCTCATCTGGGGACCGGGGCGAGGTCTTCGCATTCGAAGAGGCTGAAGATGGCTCTGGCCGGTCCTTACGTGGCCGTTTCTCCCGAGGATATGGCCGGAAACGGTCTGGCCGAAGGCGACATGGTCCGGGTGGTTTCGGCCAACGCCGAGGTCTCGGCGCCGGTGCGCGGCGACTCCGCTCTGCCGCCTGGTCTGGTCTTCATGCCAGCCTGTTTCGCCGACGCCAGGCCCAGCGTCCTCTTTCCCGGCCCGGCCGCCGACCGGCTGAGCGGCGGATCGAAACATTGCCCGGTGCGCCTGGAAAAGGTCTGATTCCTTATGGGTGAGAGGTAAAACATGCCGGAACAGCAAGTGGATATGAGCAGGCTGCCCGCGATTCTGGCGACGGCCGAAAGCGAGGCCGATCTGATTCCCCTCCTGCAGAAGGTTCAGGAGGAATACGGCTACATCCCGCCCCAGACTCTGGAGCCCATTGCTGAGGCCATGAAGATACCGGCCAGCACTGTTCAGGGGGTGATGAATTTCTATGCCCAGTTCTACACCGAGCCTCGGGGACGGAATCAGGTCACGGTCTGCCGGGGCACGGCCTGCCATGTGCGCGGGGGCAAGGGCGTTCTTCGGGTCGTGCAGAAACAGCTCGATCTGAAGGACGGAGAGACTTCCCCCGACTATCAGTTCACCCTGGAGACCGTGGCCTGCCTGGGGGCCTGCGCCCTGTCGCCCGTGATGGTGGTCAACAGCAAGGTTTACGGGCGGATGAATCCCAAACGCATCGAAAACGTTCTGGCCATGTACCGCGAAGACGAGGAAGGATAGGTCATGGAACGGTTAGTTTCTGTCCAGGACCTTGAAAGGTACCGCCAAGGCCTGTCCCTGGGCCGCGACCCCAGGAAGCTGGTGGTCAACGTCTGTGTGGACACCGGGTGCGCCGCTCTGGGAGCGGAGCAGATCTTCGAGGAGTTCGGCAAGGAGATCAAGCGGCTGAACCTTTCCGGGCAGGTGGACCTGAAGCCCGTAGGCTGTCCCGGTTTCTGCCAGCGCGGCCCGGTGGTGGTGGTCAATCCTCACGACATCTTCTATCAGCAGGTCGATCCGTCTGATGTGACGGACATTGTCGAGCAGACCCTGGTGCGTTTCAACATCCTGGGGCGTCTGCTTTACCCGGACCCGGTCACCGGCCGCCGATACGTGTACGGCCGGGAGAATCCCTTCTACGCCAAGCAACTCCGGGTGGTCATGCGTGACAGCGGCCTGATCGACCCCACCAAGGTGGAAGACTATGTTGTGCGCGGCGGGTACGAGGCCCTGGCCCGCGTGCTGACAGCCATGGAACCGGACGAGGTTGTGGACGTGGTGGAAAAATCCGGTCTGCGGGGCCGGGGCGGGGCCGGTTTCCCCACCGGGACAAAATGGCGTTTCTGCCGCAAGAGCCGGGGGGACCGCAAGTTCATCATCTGCAACGCGGATGAAGGCGATCCCGGGGCCTTCATGGACCGGACGGTGCTGGAAGGAAATCCTCACCTGGTGCTGGAAGGCATGACCATCGGCGGGTACGCCATCGGAGCGGAAAAGGGGTTCATCTATGTCCGGGCCGAATATCCCACGGCCATCCGCCACCTGGAGACAGCCTTGGAACAGTCCCACGCGATGGGCCTGTTGGGGAAGAACATCCTGGGCAGCGGTTTCGATTTCGATATCGGCATCAAGGTGGGGGCCGGGGCCTTTGTCTGCGGCGAGGAGACGGCCCTGATGCAGTCCATCGAGGGCAAACGCGGCATGCCCCGGTTGCGCCCGCCGTTTCCGGCCGAATCCGGCCTGTGGGGCTATCCCACCAATATCAACAATGTGGAAACCTGGGCCAATATCCGCACCATCATCACCAAGGGCTGGGAGTGGTATTCCGGCATAGGCACCGAGAAAAGCAAAGGCACCAAGATATTTTCCCTGACCGGGCGCATAAACAACACCGGCCTGGTCGAGGTGCCCATGGGCATAACCCTGCGGGAGGTGGTCAACGACGTGGGCGGCGGGATTCCCAAGGGCCGCAAGTTCAAGGCCGCCCAGATGGGCGGGCCGTCCGGCGGCTGCATTCCGTCGAGGTTTCAGGATCTGCCCGTGGACTACGAGTCCCTCAAGTCGGTCGGTTCGATGATGGGTTCCGGGGGCATGATAATCCTGGACGAGAACACCTGCATGGTGGACCTGACCAGGTTTTTTCTCAGCTTCACCCAGAGCGAATCCTGCGGGGAATGTTTTCCCTGCCGACTGGGGACCAAACAGCTCCTGTCCATCCTGACCCGGATAACCCGGGGCGAGGGCAGGCCGGGGGACATCGAAAAGCTTATCGACATCGGCACGACGGTCCGGGAGTCGTCTCTCTGCGGCCTGGGCCAGAGCTGCGCCAACCCGGTCCTTTCCACCATCCGTTATTTCCGCGACGAGTACGAGGCTCACATCAAGGAGCACCGCTGCCCGGCCGCCGCCTGCGACGCCATGGTCATATCGGCCTGCCAGCATGCCTGCCCGGCGGGCATCGACGTGCCCAACTACGTGGCGGCCATAGCCGAGAAGGATTACTGCAAGGCGGTGGAGATAATCCGGGAGAGGAATCCTTTCCCGGCGGTCTGCGGGCGCATCTGCGTCCATCCCTGCGAGATGAAGTGCCGCCGGGGCGAGTTGGACGACCCTGTCGCCATCAGGGCTCTGAAACGGTTCGCTTCCGACCGCTGCCACCAGGCAGGCGGTTCCCGGCGCGAGCCGTTCCCGGTCAGGTGGCCGGAGAAGGCCGCCGTGGTCGGGGCCGGTCCGGCCGGTCTGACCTGCGCCTATTTCCTGCGCAAGATGGGCTATGAAGCGACAGTCTTCGAGGCCAAGGACCGGGCCGGAGGCATGCTGTCCGTGACCGTGCCGGAATTTCGCCTTCCCCGCGAGGTAATCGCCCAGGATATCGAATATATCGTCAATTCCGGCGTGGAGATAAAATACAATTCGCCCATAGACCGCAACCATACCGTTCAGGACCTGCTTAAGAAAGGCTACAGTTCGGTTTTCATCGCTGCCGGAGCCCAGGCGGCCAAGTCCATCGGTATTCCGGGGGAAGAGGAAGATCCGGCCGGGCTCATCTACGGCTTGAGTTTCCTGAGCCGGGCCAAGCAGGGCGAAACCATTGGCGTGGGGAGCCGGGTGCTGGTCATCGGCGGCGGCAACGTAGCCATGGACGTGGCCCGGACGGCTCGCCGTCTGGGCGGCCAGCAGGTCAGGGTTGTCTGCCTGGAAAAGCGGGACGAGATGCCCGCCTGGGCCAAGGATATCGAGGAAGCCGAGGCGGAAGGCATTCTGATCGACAACTCCTGGGGCCCCAAGCAGGTGCTGATTTCCGGCGGGCGGGTCACGGGAGTGGAATTCGTCCGCTGCCGCTCCGTTTTCGATATGGAGGGCCGTTTCCGGCCGGTGTATGACGAAGACGAAAGAGCGGTTTTTGACTGCGACACCCTCATAATCTCCATCGGCCAGGCTCCGGACCTGAGCTTCCTGTCCGAAGACGAAGGCCTCGAGCGGGCCATGTGGGGCACTTTGCAGGTGGACGAGAACACCTTGTCTACGAATATACCGGGCATCTTCGCCGGAGGCGATTTCACCACCGGACCGACTTTCGTCATCCGGGCCATAGCGTCGGGCCGCCGGGCGGCCATCGCCATGGACAAGTTCATGCGCGGAGACGAGACGCGGGTGGTCATCCCGGATGAAAAAACATCCCTGGGCGTGGAGCCTGTTCTGTTGTCCCGGGAAGAGGAGTCGGTGCCTTTGACCGGCCGGGTGGAACTGCCTCAGGCCGATGTCAGGGAGAGGGTCCAGGATTTCAGGGAAGTCGAGGCGGGCTATACCGAAACCCAGGCCTGGGAAGAGGCCCGGCGTTGCCTCCGCTGCGACCTTGAAGGAGAATGAACCGTGTCCGGCTCCGGGGGCTTTCCGCTTCCGCGCCGGGACGGTGACCACCAACCGGATGGAGAGGGGATATGATTAGGTCGATTACTCAAGCCAAACCGGAAGAAGAACTCGACCGGCTGCTGGAAGGAATTACCCGGGTCTTCATCGTCGGCTGCGGCACCTGTGTGACCTTGACGCGGACCGGCGGCGTGGACCAGGTTCTGGCTATGAAGGAACGCCTTCTCCAGAAGGGCAAGATGGTTACGGGCCATATGGTTGTACCGGTGGCCTGCGACCAGCTCAGCTACGAGATTCTGGAAGAGCAGGGCGAAGCCATCGGCCCGGCGGAAGCCCTGGTCATTATGACTTGCGCCTACGGAGTGCAGACCATCGGGAGCCAGTTGGAGAAAATGGTCGTCCCGGCCCTGGACACGGTTTTCATCGGCAAGGAGTCGGCTTCCGGGGTCTTTCAGCAGGTCTGTCTCCAGTGCGGGGAGTGCATACTGGGGGAAACCGGCGGCATCTGCCCTGTGACCGCTTGCCACAAGGGGCTGGTCAACGGACCCTGCGGCGGGACGAACAACGGCAAGTGCGAGATCGACCCCAATAAGGACTGTGCCTGGACACTTATTTACAACAGGTTGAAACAGTTCGACAAACTAGACCTGATGCGCCGGTACCACCGGCCGAAGAATTACCACGTGGAGCCTCAGCCGGGCAAGTATATCCTGCCGGAAACGGCCTGACCGGAAAGAGGACTGTGAATCCGCCGGGGAAACCGTTTTATCCCGGCGCAGCGGTTTTCCAGTAACCACGGCTCTGGGCCTATCTGTTCAAGGAGGCGACTATGGCCGCCAGTTTCAAGGACGTGCTCAATTCCGGACAATTCGTCGTCACGGCCGAGGTGGCTCCGCCCAAGGGAACCAACCTGGAGGCCACGAAACACCATGTGGAACTGCTCAAGGACAAGGTCCACGCCCTCAACGTGACCGACCATCAGAGTTCGGTCATGCGCTTTCCGTCCCTGGGTGGAGCCCTGTTGGTTCAGGAGGCCGGGGGTGAGGCCATTCTGCAGATGACCTGCCGGGACCGCAACCGGCTGGCCTTGCAGGCCGACCTGCTCTTCGCGGCTTCCCGGGGCGTCAGGAACGTGCTTTGTCTGACCGGAGACGCCGTGGTCGTGGGGGACCACAAGGAGGCCAAGGGCGTTTTCGACCTGGATTCGAGCCAGCTAGTGCGGACCGTCAGGACCCTGGAAAAAGGGTATGACATGGCCGGAAACCAACTGGACGGCGGGGTCCGCTTCTGCGTCGGAGCCATTGTCACTCCGGAAGCCAACCCTCTGGAGCCGCAGCTCATCAAGTTCGAAAAAAAGATTGAGGCCGGAGCGGAATTCATCCAGACACAGGCCGTATATGATCTGGACAATTTCGCCTCCTTCATGGAGTACGCCCGGCCCTTCGGGGTCAAGATAATGGCCGGGATAATCCTGCTGACCTCGGCGGGCATGGCCCGTTTCATGAACAAGAACGTGCCCGGCGTCATGGTGCCTCAACCGCTCATAGATGAAATGGCGGCCGCCCCCAAGGGCAAGGCCCTGGAGACCGGCATAGCCATCGCCGGGCGGATGATAAAGCGGGTCAAGGATGAGAAGCTTTGCGACGGGGTGCATATCATGGCCATAGGCAAGGAAGAGACCGTTCCGGACATCCTGGCCGCGGCCGGTTTTTAAGACTCGTATTGACATTGTTTCGCCTGTGTCGTAAAGTTGGACCATTTCCAACACATTCTGCTTACGAAACTTCCCAGGAGGGCGAGTGATGGCCAAAAGGATTCTCATCGTCGATGATGACCCGGATCTGGTGGAAGCCGTTAGTATGCTCTTGGAAGCTGAAGGCCTGATCCCTGTCGCCGCTTACGGCGGCGTGGAAGGCCTGGAAAAGGCCCGCTCGGAGAACCCGGACCTGATTGTCCTGGATGTGATGATGCCGGACAAGGACGGTTATGCCGTGGCCAAGGAACTGGCCAAGGATGAGCGGTTGAGCGGTATCCCGGTCATCATGCTCACCGCCGTGATAGATCACATCGGGGACACTCATTATTCGCACGCTTCCGGCAAGGACCTGGTCGCGGACGACTATTTTCAGAAACCGGTCGATCCTGAAGTCCTGGTCGCCCGTATCAGGGACCTGGTGAGCTGAGTCTTTCGGATGAAACAGTTTATAGGGGCCTGGCGGCCCCTTTTCCTTTTGGCTGCAACTTCATGCCTGCCGTCGGCAATATTATGCCGCATTAGACAGATTGATGACGATTATCGCTTGACCGCCCCTTTTCAGCCCAATATTCTGCCGGAGATGTGGGACCGCCCGGACAACGCAAGATGCGGCTCGGGAAGATGTCGGATATGCCGGAAATACTGGAATGGGAACGTTTCTGAACCCTTTCGCGCTGACTCTGTTGTGAGGAAAATATGGATAGAAAAGCGAAGATCAGAGAATACAAGGAAACGCAGCGTCCCATGGGCGTTTACAGAATTACCAACAAGGAAAACGGAAAGGTTTTTATCGGATCGAGCAAGGACCTGACCGCCATACTGAATCGCCACCGCTCCGAACTGAAGATCGGCAGCCACAGGAATAAAGTCATGCAGGAGGAATGGCGTCAATACGGTCCGGAAGCGTTCGAATTCGAACAGCTTGAACTGCTCGAACCCCTGGACGACTCTTTTCGTGATCCGAGCGACGACCTTCTTGTTTTGGAGGAAATGTGGCTGGAGAAGCTTTCTCCATTCGGGGACAGGGGATACAATAAGCCGGTCAAGGCCAGTGCCTGAAAATCGGAAAACCCTTGCGGTAAAAAGACGGAGACTTGCGTCTCTGGCACCGCGGGTCCGTCGGCTTGCCCGGCCAGGCGCTTATTCCCCGGTTGCTTGACCCTTGCCTGCCGCCCTCCGGCCGGGCGGGGCAGGTGACGGCTGTCACTCGGTTTTTCCGATCTTTTTTTCCATATCCAGAATGATGAGCGCGGCCGGGCCGGGGGATTCCAGGGTGGCCGGTCCGCGCCAGACGGGATTGCCTTCCGTCCGCCAGCGGCGCTGGAACTCGGCCAGATCCTTGGCCAGGCGCTTATAGATGAAGACCTTCTGGAGGAAGTTCCTCTCCTCGAAGTTCAGGTCCCTGGCCGTGTCGATGCTCCGGCCGTCGGCCAACTGGTAGATCATGCCTGTTCTCCGCTCACTGTCCCTTCAGGACCGGGAGCCTGACAATAAACCTGGCCCCTTCGCCCCGGCGGCTTTCCACCGAGACTTTGCCCTGGTGGTTTTCGACTATGGCCCGGACGATGGGCAGGCCGAGGCCGGTACCCATGACATGACGGGTCTTCTCGTCTTTGACCCGGAAAAAACGTTCGAAAATCTTGGCCTGGTTTTCCGGCGCGATGCCCACTCCCGTATCGGAGACGGTAAAGAGGATATTGTCGCCGTCCAGGCCGGTCGAAACCCGCACCTGTCCGCCTTGCGGGGTATACCGCAGGGCGTTGCTGATAAGATTGGCTGCCACCTCCTTCAGACTGCCCGGATCCCCCGACAGCCGGGGCAGGGCAGGGGAGAGGTCCATTTCCAGGGAAAGCCCGCTTTCCTGGGCCTGGGCGCGGAACATGTCCACGCAGTCGGCGACGATAGGGTTGATGTCCAAAGGCGTTTTTTCCTGAACGAACTGACCGGCTTCTATCTTGGACAGGTCCAGCAGGGAATTGACCATTTCCAAAACATTGTGGACCCGGCCCCTCATGCGGCCGAGCATGTCTTTCTGTTTTTCGGACAGATCCCCGGCCAGGCCTTTGAGGACGGCGGCGAACTGGGTGTCCACGGCTCCGAGGGGGGAACGGAGTTCATGGGTCAGCATGGCCACGAAGGCCGATTTTTCCCTTTCTTCCTCTTTCTGCCGGGTGATGTCCCTGAACACGGCCACCAGTCCTAGTACCTTGCCGGTTTCGGTGGAGACGGCGTTGACCGAGGCCCTTATGTGGGCCGGGCGCTCCCTTTCTATGACAAACTCGCTGGTCACTCCGCCGCTTTCGTCCGTGCGGCCTTTGAGCACTTCGTCAATCATGCCGTCAACGGTAGACAGCTCGGGATGGTCGGCGACGTAACTTCCTGTCAGACCTCCTGAATTGATGCCGGTCATGTGGTGAAAGGCGGGATTGCTCATGACTATGCGGCGATCCCTTTCCATGATGAGCAATCCGGCCAGGATGCTGTCAATGACCGTGCGCAGGCGGCTTTTTTCCGTGGTGATGGCCCAGAGCCCGCGTTCGCGTTCTTCGCTGAGCCGGTCCCTTTCCTCAAGCAGCCTGATATGCTCCACCGCCCGTCCGGCCACAATACGCAGCTGATCGGGGCGGAAGGGTTTGGTCATGAAGTCGTAAGCGCCCTTTTTCATGGCCTCGATGGCCGTCTCTATGGTGGCGAAGCCGGTGACGATTATGACCAGGATGTCGGGGTGGGCGCGGCGTATGCGGTCCAGAACTTCCAGTCCGTCCAGTCCGGGCATCTTCAGATCCAGCAGGACCACGTCGGCCGGGGTCTCTTTAAGAATATAAAGGGCCTCTTCCCCCCGCTCGGCCAGCAGGACGCGATGGCCCATCCTGGTCAGTATGCGTTCGGAACCGTCCCGGATGTCCCTCTCGTCATCCACGACCAGTATGGTGAAGTCCCGGCGCCATTCAGCCGTCATCGTCTCCTCCTCCGCCCTCGGACCGGGTCAGGGGCAGTTCTATGACGAAGGTGGCTCCTTCTCCGGGCGCGCTGCAGGCGGTTATCCGGCCTTTGTGGTTTTCCATGACTCCGTAAGCGACGCTGAGGCCCAGACCGGTGCCCTGACCTTCTTCCTTGGTCGTGTAGAAAGGGTCGAAGATGCGGGGCAGCACGTCTCCCGGTATGCCTGGGCCAGTGTCGGATATTTCCACACAGACCCTCTGGCCGCCGGGGGCCAGGCGCGTGGTGACGCTCAGGACGCCCAGTCCCTGCATGGCGTCGGCCGCGTTGAGGATGATGTTCATAAAGACGTGGTTGAGCTGCTGGAGGTCGCAGGGGACGGAGGGCAGGGACTGGTCATAGTTGCGTCTGATTTCGACTTTGCGGAAAAGGGGCTGGTTCTGGAGAAGAAAGATGGTGCGGTCCAGGGCTCTGTTGATATCGACGGGGCGTATGTCCAGATTGGACTGCCGGGCGAAATCCAGGAGTTCTTTGACTATTTCCTGGCAGCGCTCTGCATCGGAGATGATTCTCAGCAGATCCTCCCTGGCTCGGGGGGGCAGGTCGTAGTCTTCCAGCATGAGTTGGGCGAAGATGATGACTCCGCCCAGGGGGTTGTTGAGCTGGTGGGCCACACCGGCGGCCAGTTTGCCCATGGAACTCATTTTTTCGGCCTGCATGAGCTGAACCTGGGTGGTGTGCAGTTCCTTTTCCATGGTTATCTTGGGCCGCAGGTCGTAGAAGAACCCGACCGTGGCGGCTTCCTGGTCGTCTTCATAGACAATGGCCGCCGAGAGGTCTATGGGCACGGTGGAGCCATCCTTGCGCAGCAGTTCCGTGCGGAAGGATTTTAGTTTACCCGCCCCGCCGAATTCCTCGGCTCTCAGCCGCCGCATGACTTCACGGGCCCCGTCATTCGGGTAGATGTCCCGGATGTCCATGCTTGTCAGGGCTTCTTCCTGGCTGTATCCTGTAATCTGCGAGGCGGCTTCATTGAAGATGAGTATGTCTCCGCGCATGTTCGAGGCGATGATGCCGTCCACGGAGCTCATGAGCAGGTTTTTGAGAAAGGCGTTGGCCGAACTCATTTCGGCGCTCTCCACGGCCATCCTTTCGGGAGTCATGTCCGTGACGGCCACGGCTTCAACCCGGCCCCGGCCGGTCAGAGGCAGGAAGCGGCGGCAGGCCGTCCTGGAGTCGGGAACGGCTCTCGGCGGGCGGCGCATGACGGCTTCTTTCGTGGCCAGCACCTCGGGCAGGGCGCAGTCGCGGCAGGGGGCGTCGAGGGAAAAAACGGCTTCGAAGCAGCTTTTTCCCAGCAGGCCGGAGGCATCGTCTACGGCGTTTCCCGAGGCGGCCAGTATGCGGTAATCGGGCGAAATCACCATAAGGCGGTGAAAGAGGGCTTCCAGGGCACGGCCCAGATACTCTTCGGCTGATTTTTCGGGCATAATTCAAACCATGTGTTTTTTTGCGGTGTAAAATCATTCTATGTGATCTTTAAAGGGATTACAAACGATTTTGTGAAGGAAGTGACATGGTGGAAATGCCTTGCCCAATCAAGGGTTTTGTGCTATGCACAAAACCGTCTTACTTGGTGCTTGAAGGAGTCTTGCCATGTCTGAACTCCTTGCCGAAAACAGGCCGGATGACATAACCGGCGAGATGATGGCCGAAGTAGACCGGATCATTGACCATCACCGGGGACAGCCGGGAGCGCTCATTCCTGTCCTGCAAAAGACCCAGGAGGTCTGCGGCTATCTGCCGCCGTACGTCCAGGACCACATCGCCCGGGGTCTGGGTGTGCCGGGGAGCACTGTTTTCGGCGTGGTGACTTTCTACTCCTTCTTTACCATGAAGCCGAGGGGCCGCCATACGGTCCGGGTCTGCATGGGCACGGCCTGTTTTGTCCGTGGGGCCAATGAGGCGTTGAACCGGGTTCAGCGCGAATACGGCGTTGAGGTCGGCGGAACCACCGAGGACCGGCGTTTTTCCCTGGAGGCGGTCCGCTGCCTCGGTGCCTGCGGCCTGGCCCCGGTCACTGTGGTGGGCAACGACACTCACCGGTTTCTGACTTCGGACAAGATTATCGATGTTTTGAACAAGTACCAGTAGCAACTGGGAGAGTTTCAATATTCGGGCGATTTGAAAGGGCGGAGGTCCGGCCTGCACGTTTTTCTGGTTCAGGGCCGCTGGTTCGCCCTGGCACTATATTAAATCATACTACCCCTCGGGGTTTGACGGCCGGACAAGTGTCCGGAACCCCGGGCCTGCCTGGTGCAGGTGAAAAGGAGCGGCTTCGACCCTGGGTGTTTATTAGGGTTGGAGCCAGGGCTGAGGGCTAAACGCTTTTTCGGGGATCTGCCCCGTCTTCAGGTAGGAAAGGTTCCATGCTCGTAGCTGGCTTGATAATGGGCGGTGTCGGCGCGCTGGCCGCCATAGCGTTGGGGGTTGCCGCCAAGGTCTTTGCTGTGGAAGTTGATCCTCTGGTTCAGGCCATAGAAGAGGCTCTGCCGGGGGCCAATTGCGGCGGTTGCGGACAGGCCGGTTGTGCTTCGGCGGCCGAGGCCATTGCTCACGGACGGATGTCGGCCAGCGGCTGCGTGGCCGGAGGTCCTGCGGTCCGGGAGGCCATCGCGGCCATCATGGGGGTCGAGGTCAAGGAAGTCGAACCGGAAATCGCCCGTGTCGGCTGCCGTTATCCCATCCAGCGGGCTGACGTCAAGTATGACTACGTCAAGTCGGGCATAACCGACTGCCGGGCGGCCATGCTGCTTTACGGCGGCCCAAAGGAATGCCCTGTGGGCTGCATCGGCCTGGGGTCCTGCGTGAAGGCCTGCCCCTTCGATGCCTTGGCCATTGGGCCGGACGGTCTGCCCGTGGTCAACGAGGCCAAATGCACCGGCTGCGGCACCTGCGTCCGGACCTGCCCCGTGGGCATAATGAAGCTCACCTCGGTCACCGACAGGGTTTTGCAGGAGTATTCCTGGTCCGAATGCACCGCCCCCTGCCAGCGCCGCTGTCCGGCGGGCATCAATATCCCGGAGCAGATACGGCTTACGGCCAAGGGCGACTACGGTCAGGCCCTGTCCGTCATCAAGGAGCGCAATCCTCTGCCTCTGATCTGCGGGCGCATCTGCCCGGCTCCCTGTGAAGTCGAATGCCGCCGCAACCTGGCCGACGAACCGGTGGCCATCAACAACCTGAAAAGGTTCGTGGCCGACCGTGAGCGGGAAAGCGGCCAGCGCGTCCAGCCTTACAAGGCTCCGCCCACCGGCCGCAAGGCGGCGGTCATCGGCGGCGGCGTGCAGGGGTTGAGCGCGGCGTACTTCCTCGCTCGCTTGGGGCATAGTCCGGCAATTTTTGAATCCAGAAAAGAACTGGGTGGCCTGCTTCGGACTTCCATCCCGGAAAGCCGTCTCCCCAGAGAAGTTTTGGATTGGGAAATCGAAGGCATTCTGGCCCTGGGGGTCGAGGCTTTCACCGGCCGCGGCTTCGGGGCAGACGTGACTCTGAGCAGTCTTTTCGATCAGGGTTACGAGATTGTTCTGCAGGCTGTCGGCGGCTGGGATGCTTCACTGCTGACGGCTCAGAATCCGGCTCCGGCTCTGCCCGGCCTTTACCTCATGCTGCCCCTTTCCCTGGCCTGGGCCGCCGGGCGCAAGGTTGAACTTGGCCACCATGTGGCCGTGGCCGGCTGCGGCAAGGAAGCGGTCATGGCCGCTCGCCGGAGCATCAGGGAAGGCGCGGCCGATGTGACTATACTCTGCCCGAGCGACGGGCTGGGGGTTGGCCCTGAAGAACTGGACCGTCTGGCCGGAGAGCCGATAAAGGTTCTGACCAGGGCGAGAGTCACCGCTATAAGCGGCGTCGGGGACCGTCTGACCGGCCTCTCCTACGCTATAGGCTCGGGTTCGGAGAGGGAACTGGGGGCTGATGCAATTATCGCCGCCAGCGGCCGCGTGCCGGAGATGATTATCTACAAAGACCTGCCTGAACAGGCCGCCGGTGAAGGGGCTCAGGAACCGGTTGCTGTTTCCGGGGCCGAAACACCATGGCGCGCCGTAGTCCCCTACACGCCTTACGGCCTGCCCAAGGACCTTTTCGCGGATCGCAAGCCGGTCAGCGACTACTGGTGGGCGGTGGAAGCCATCGGCGCGGGCCGCCGGGCCGCCGCCACTATGCACAAGCTGCTGTGGGGAGAAAGCGTACAACTCCCCGCCGATCTGGTGACCCTGCATCCGGGCCTGCTGGATGTCGATCACCTGGAGAATCTGGCGGAAGTCGGTGAAAGGCAGATAATGCCGGAAGCGTCCCCGAAGGAACAGTTGGACCCGTATGCCGAGGTTGAACTGGGACTCGGAGAGGAGGCCGCAGTCAAAGAAGCAGGCCGCTGCCTCAACTGCGGACTTATCTGTTACTACCGCACCCAATATCACTAGGCCCTAGAGGCCGCGACTTTTTACGGTCAGGCATTATGAAAGAAAAAATAGCTGCAAGGGTCGAAGAGCTGCTGACCAGAGGCGAAATTAAAGGCTTCGTTGGTCTGCGCCAGTGGGGCGAGCATATCGCTCCGCACGTCTTTACCGAAGCCGGGGAACTGGCCGACCTGTCGCTGGGCGACAGGATAGGGCCGGGCGACACCAGGTATTCCCTGGTTGACCTGTTGAGCCGAATGGCCGGGATGTTCCCGCACGACACCTTCGGTGTTCTGGTCAGGGGGTGCGACGAAAGGGCCGTTCAAAGACTCATGACCGTCAGCCGGGTCACTCCGCTGCATCCGGACCGGGTCGTGCTGGTCGGTTTTTCCTGTCCTCCGGAGCTGGCTGAAGCCTGCCAGTGTTTCAAACCATGGCCGGACGCCCTTGAGGCCGGAGAGCGGACGCCCGGAGCCACGGCGGCTGATGACCTGTCCGGTCTTGATCCCGCGGAAAGGCTGGCTGCCTTCCAGGCCGATTTCGACCGTTGCCTCAAATGCTTCGGCTGCCGTGACGTCTGTCCTGTCTGCGACTGCCGCGAATGCACCATGGAGACGGAAGCCATGGTTCCGCAAAGGGAACTGCCGCCCAGCCAGAGTTTTCTGATGACCAGGGCCGTCCACATGGCCGACCGCTGTGTCTACTGCGGCCTGTGCGAACAGGCCTGCCCTGCGCATATTCCCCTGAAGTCCATCTACCGCGTAGTCGCCGACCTGATGGGCTGCGGAACAGCGGCGGCCGCCGGCCGCAACGCTTACGCCGCCTGAACCCATTGACGCGGAACGATGTGCTGGAGGTTATCTGATGGAATATAAAGCAACCCTGACCATCTGCCCTTACTGCGGATGCGGGTGCGGTTTTTATCTGGAATCGGTGGACGGCCGCCTGGTCGGGACCGTTCCTTCCAAGACAAGTCCGGTCAACCGGGGCAGACTCTGCGTCAAAGGCTGGAACGTCCACCAGTTCGTTCAGAATCCCCGCCGCCTGACCAAACCGATGATACGCAAGGACGGCAAACTGACCGAGGTCTCCTGGGACGAAGCCCTGGATTACACGGTCGGCCGTCTGAAGGAAATCAAGGAAGAGCACGGGCCGGATGCCCTGGCCTTTCTGGCTTCGGCCAAAATAACCAACGAAGAGAATTACCTGTTTCAGAAATTCGCCAGAGCAGCGGTGGGCACGAACAATATCGACCACTGCGCCCGTCTCTGACACAGCTCCACAGTGGCCGGTCTGGCCGCTTCCTTCGGTTCCGGAGCCATGACCAATTCCATAGATGAATTGGCCGACGCGGATGTCATTTTCATTATCGGTTCCAACACCCCGACGGCCCATCCCCTGGTGACCACCCGCCTGTATGAGGCCAAGGCCAAGGGGGCCAAGCTGATTGTCGTGGACCCGAGATGGATTTCACTGGCCAATCAGGCCGATATTTTCGCCACCCACAACCTCGGCTCGGACGTGGCCCTGATCAACGGCATCATGCACGTGATAGTCAAGAAAGGGCTGCACGACAAAAAATTCATCGAGGAGCGCACCGAGGGGTTTGCTGAACTGGAAAAACTCCTGGCCGATTACCCCCTGGAAAAAGTCTCCCGGATCACCGGCGTGCCGGCCGAAGACATAACGGCCATGGCCGAGATCTTTGCCACGGCGGACAAGGGTTCCATCGTCTATTGCATGGGCATAACCCAGCACACCTGCGGAGTGGACAACGTCAAGAGCCTGGCCAACCTGGCCATGCTCACCGGCAACGTGGGCCGGGAGTCCACCGGAGTCAATCCCCTGCGCGGACAGAACAACGTGCAGGGCGCCTGCGACATGGGCGGACTGCCCAATGTCTATCCTGGATACCAGGCGGTTACGGCCATCGATGTCCGCGACAAATTTCAGACCGCCTGGGGGGCCGAACTGAGCGACCGGGTCGGCCTGACCATTCCGGACATGTTGAACGGCCTGGATTCCGGGTCGGTCCGGGGCCTGTATGTGGTCGGCGAGAACCCGGTCATGAGCGATCCGGACTACAACCACGTGGTGCACGCCCTCAAGAAGGCCGATTTTCTGGTGGTTCAGGATATTTTCCTGAATGAAACAGCCGAACTGGCCGATGTTGTCCTGCCCGGAACATCTTTCGCCGAGAAAGACGGCACGTTTTCGAACACGGAACGCCGGGTGCAGCGGGTCCGGGAAGCCGTGCCGCCGGTGGGCGACTCCAAGCCCGACTGGATTATCATTCAGGAAATCTCCAACCGTTTCGGCTACCCCATGAATTACGAGTCTCCGGCCCAGGTTATGGAAGAAATCGCCCGCGTAACCCCTCAGTACGGCGGCATATCCTACGACAGGCTGGAAGGGGACGGCCTTTGCTGGCCCTGCCCGACGCCGGATCATCCCGGCACTAGGTTCCTGCATCAGGGACGATTCGCCCGAGGCCTGGGCATGTTTCATGCCATCGAATACCGGCCTCCTGATGAGGAAGCGGATGATGAGTATCCTTTCTGGCTGACCACCGGACGGTCTCATATCCACTACCACACCGGAACCATGACCCGGAATTCGCCCAGCCTCCATGCCCAGTTGCCCGAAGGCTTCGCTCAGGTCAATCCCGACGACGCGGCAGCCCTGGGAATCACTGAAAACGATCCGGTCAGCCTGAAGACCAGACGTGGAGAAATAACCGTAAAAGCCATGGTTACCCCGCGAGTCCGCAAAGGCATGATCTTTGTTCCCTTCCATTTCATCGAAGCGTGTGCTAACGTTTTAACCAATCCCGCACATGATCCCATAGTCAAGATACCAGAATACAAGGTTTGCGCTGTTAAACTGGAGAAAGTGGCTTAATCTTAGGTTCTATCGCCTCCCGGGCTTCTGTCCGGGAGGCTTTTAGCCAACGGGCGGCCTTCACCCAGGAGATTTCCATTTTATCCTTCGGCCGGGAGCCGGTGACGGCTCGTGGCGGCCAGGCAGGGGGTTCCGTCTTGCCCGGAGTCTGGACATGGTCAGCCGAAACCGATGAACTGGTGTCCGACCAGGGGGGGACTCTGGCCGAGATAGCCCGTATCCTCGAAGCCGAAGTCCTTTCCGGCGCGGAGCGTCTTGACCGGGTCGTCACCAGCATAACGGCCACCGATCTGATGAGCCGGGTGCTGGCCTTCGCCCGTCCCGGCGCGCTGCTGCTGACCCGGCTGGCCAACGCCCAGGTCGTGGCCACGGCCGAAGTAGCCGACCTGAGCGCCGTTGTTTTCACCGGCGGGCTGCGTCCGCCCGAACTGGTCATCACAAAGGCCGAGGCCCTGGGGCTGACCACACTTCTGACCGGCTGTTCTTCCGAAGAAGCCTGTCTGCTGCTGAACACGGCCGGCCCGGCGCGGCGATGAGCCTGTACCGGCAGGAATTCACGATCAGGGAGATGGATTTCATCCACGCGGGTGAAGCCTCCATTATGGTCAAGAACATTCTCAAGGAGGTCGGGGCCGAGGCCGGGCTCATACGGCGGGCCGCCATCGCCGCTTACGAGGCGGAGATAAACGCCGTGATCTACGGACGGGAAGGCCGCATGGTCCTGGAGATGTTCGAGGACAGGATAGTGATTCAGGTCGTGGACAAAGGGCCGGGAATACCGGACATTGAACTGGCCATGCGGGAAGGATACTCCACCGCCCCCCCGGAAGTGCGGGAAATGGGTTTCGGCGGCGGCATGGGCCTGCCCAACATCAAGAGGAACGCGGACGAACTCTCCATTGAATCGGAAGTCGGGCGAGGCACCAGGCTGAAAATAGTCTTTCTGGCCTTATGGAGGGGTGACGGGGCATGATCCGGAAGAAGGCTCACACGGCCGGCGACCTTTCGGTCATTATTCACAAGCGGCGCTGCAACGGCTGTGTGATCTGTCTGCGCGCCTGCCCGACCAAGGCCATACGCATCCGCAACGGCAAAGCCGTCATCCTTCCTGATCTCTGCGTGGACTGCGGGGAATGCATCCGCGTCTGTCCTCAGCGGGCTGTTGCTCCCCGCGTGTCGACCTTAGAGGACATGGCCCGTTTCAAGGTCAGGGTTCTCATGCCCTCCCGGGTGCTTTACACCCAGTTCGGGGAAGACGTCCTGCCCAACGACATCCTCCTGGCCCTGAACCGGATGGGCTTCGACTATGTCTTCGACCTGGCCATTTACTGGGAATGGTTCCACCTTGCCGTCAGTGAATGGCTGCGCGCTCACCCGGAAATCAGGCCCGCCCTCTCGCCGGTCTGCCCTGTGGTGACCAGGATGATAACCAAGCGTTTTCCCGAACTTATCCCCAATATCGTCCCCCTCTACCCGCCCAGGGAGATAGCGGCCAAGTACATCCGGCGTCTGCTGCGCAAGAAGCTTGGCCTGGCCGATGCGGACATCGGGCTCTTTCATATCACTCCCTGCGCGGCCAAGATCGCCTCAATCGATCACCCCGTGGCGGTCAAGGAATCCTTTCTGGACGGCACCCTGGGCCTGCACGACGTATACGGGGATATACTAAAGAATATAAAATTGTTGTCCGAGGAAGACTACGAGACGCTCATGTTTCAGGCCGGTGGTTCGGGCATAGGCGGGGAGCTTTTCGGCGTTGATCTGGGCGAGGAACTTCCGGATGCCCGGACCTTGTCCGTTTTCGGTATTCCGGAGACTCTGGAGGTGCTGGAGCAGATTTCCGCCGGACGCCTGGCCGGGTTCAGGTATATTCAGTGCAATACCTGTCCCGACGGCTGCCTGGGCGGGCCTTTGACCGTGCACAACCGCTACATGGCCAGGGCGACCCTGCGGCGGCTGGTGCAGATGTTCGGCACCCTGCCGAGGGTCAGGCCGCGCCAACTGAGGAAACTGATAGAAGAAGGCTTTTTTGTCACCAACGCCAGAATCGAATCCTCGCGGATTCCCCTGGACAACGATCCGGTTCAGGCCATGGCCAAGCTGAAGATGATGAACGAACTGACGGCCAGGCTGCCGGGCCGCCGTTGCGGGGCCTGCGGGGCTCCGGACTGCCGGACCCTGGCCGAGGATGTGGTCATGGAGAAGGCGAAGATGTCCGACTGTCCTTTTTACGTTGAGGATGAAGACCGGGAGAAGCCATGAAACTGCGTGAAATAGCCGAAAGCCTTCAACTGGAGGTTCTGGCCGGGGCCGGGGGGCTGGACAGGGAAGTGTCCGGGGGGTACACGGGGGACCTCCTCAGCGACGTCATGGCCAACAGCCGCGAGGGAGAGGCCTGGATCACCATCCAGAGCCACCTGAACGTGGTCGCCGTGGGCAGTTTGAAGGAACTGGCCGGGATAATCGTCATCGGGGGCAAGACTCCGTCCGGGGAGGTGCTGGAAAAGGCCGAAGCCGAAGGCCTGCCCCTTCTGCGTAGCGAACTGTCCGCCTATGAGGTCAGCGGCCGTCTGCACCGTCTGCTGAACGGATGAACGGCCGTCATGGCGAAGATTTTCCGGGCCGACCTGCACGTGCATACCTGCCTTTCGCCCTGCGGAGAGTTGGACATGTCCCCGCGCCGGGCGGTTGAGGCCGCCCAGGCGGCCGGGCTGGACATCATTGCCGTCTGCGACCACAACTCGGCGGAGAACACGGCCGCGGCCGGCCGGGCCGCGCTGAAGGCCGGGGGAAGTCCTCATGTCCTGTCCGGCCTGGAGATATGCACGGCCGAAGAGGTTCACGTCCTGGCCATTTTTGATACACCCTCCCAGGCCCTGGACATGCAGGCCCTGGTCTACGCGCATCTGCCGGACAGCCGCAACCGTCCGGACATATTCGGCGACCAGGTGGTCGTCAACGAGGATGACGAGGTGGAAGGATTCAACGACCGTCTGCTCATCAGCGCCATCGACCTGGATATCGGCTCGGTCGTTGAGGCTATCGCCAGGCGGGGCGGTCTGGCCGTGGCTTCACACATCGACCGTCCGCTTTACGGCCTGCTGGGGCAGTTGGGTTTCGTTCCGCCCGGGCTGGCCGCCGACGCCCTGGAAATATCCCGTTTCACCGATCCGGAGGAACTGCTGGCGCGGCGGTCGGAACTGTCGGCCTGGCCCTTTCTGCGCAATTCCGACGCCCACGCTCCCGGCGAGGTCGGCCGGGCCTGGAGCGAATTCCTGCTGATGGAACCGGGTGTGGGCGAGATATCGCTGGCTCTGCGGCAAAAGGATGGCCGGAGAGTAATCAGGTTGAGTCAAAGATATTGACATGTTGGAGATTGCGTTACATATTCTTGATATAGTGGAAAACAGCCTGGCCGCCGGTGCGGACCTGGTCCAGATCAGCCTGGACAAGGACGACGGCCGGGATCTACTGACCATAAGCATAACCGATAATGGTTCCGGAATTCCGTTTGAGGAACAGTCCAGGGTCACCGATCCGTTCTTTACGTCGCGCACAACCAGGCGGGTGGGACTTGGGCTCTCTCTGTTGCGGCAGGCCGCCGAAGGCTGCGAGGGAAGTTTCAACCTCGAGTCGGCTCCGGGCCGCGGGACCAGGGTCACTGTCACTTTTATTCTTTCTCACCTGGACCGTGCGCCGCTCGGCGACATGCAGAGCACCCTCATCAGCCTGATCGTGGGACGTCAGGACGTCGACTTCGTTTACCGCCAGAAAACCGGAGCCGGGGAATCCATTCTGGATACCAGGGAAATCAAGCGGACATTGGAAGATGTTCCGCTCAGCCACCCGGAAGTTGTCTCTTTTCTCCGGAACAGCCTGACGGCGGTTCTGGGGGAACTGGGCCGAGTTTAAAAGCTGCGGGGAGCGTCGGATATGGCAAAGCTCAAGCTGGAGGATCTGAAAAAAATCAAAGAGCGGGTCCAGCGCGAAACCAGCCTGCGGGAAGGGGCGTCCAAGGCCAGGATTACCGTGCACATGGGTACTTGCGGCATAGCTTCCGGGGCCAGGCAGGTGATGGACGCCCTGTTGGAGGAGATCGAAGCTTCGGCCCGCAATGACATCATCGTCACCACTTCCGGCTGTCTGGGACTCTGTAGTCATGAACCCATCGTTACCGTTGAACTGCTGGGGGAGGACCCCATACGTTACGTCTACATGGACCCCGGCAAGATGAGACGGGTGTTCCGCCGTCACGTCCTGGAAGGCGATATTCAGGAAGAGCTGGCCTTGGCTAGGGGCTCGGAGCACAAAGGGGATTAGTCCATGCGCAGGTTCAGATCTCACTTGCTGGTCTGCGGAGGCACGGGATGTCATTCATCGGGCAGCGCCCTGGTGGAGAAGGCGCTCCGGACCGAGCTGATCCGGCAGGGGCTGGACCAGGAAATCAAGGTGGTTGAGACCGGGTGCAACGGGTACTGCGCCGCCGGACCGGTCATGGTCGTTTATCCTGAAGGCATTTTTTACCAGAAAGTCAGCCCGGAGGACGTTCCGGAGATAATCAGCGAGCACATGCTGAAGGGCCGTCCGGTGGAAAGGCTTTTCTACCGCGAACCGGCCAAGAAGGAACTGATTCCGGAGATGCTGGACATCCCCTTTTTCGCCCACCAGCACCTCATTGTTCTGCGCAACAAGGGACTCATAGACGCCGAGCAGATCGACGAATACATCGGCCGCGGCGGATACCTGGCCGCAGGCAAGGCCCTGCTGGAGATGACGCCGGCCCAGATCGTCGAGGAAATGAAAAAATCCGGGCTGCGAGGCCGTGGCGGGGGAGGCTTCCCCACCGGGCTGAAGTGGGAGTTCTGCCACAAGACTCCGGGTGAAGTTAAATACGTTCTGTGCAATGCGGATGAAGGAGATCCCGGAGCCTTCATGGACCGGTCGGTCCTGGAAGCCGACCCCCACGCGGTGCTCGAAGGCATGATTATTGCGGCCAAGGCCATCGGCGCCCACAACGGCTATATCTACTGCCGGGCCGAGTATCCCCTGGCCGTGCGGCGGCTGCATATAGCCATAGGCCAGGCCAGGGATTACGGTCTGCTGGGGCCGGACATCCTGGACTCGGGTTTCGATCTGGACATCGAAGTCTATCAGGGCGCGGGCGCCTTTGTCTGCGGCGAGGAAACCGCCCTGATGACTTCCATTGAGGGCAACCGGGGCATGCCCCGCCCCCGTCCGCCTTTCCCGGCCGTCTCCGGGTTGTGGGGCAAACCCACGGTCCTGAACAACGTGGAGACTTTCGCCAACGTGCCTCAGATCATCAGCAACGGCGGCGAGTGGTACGCTTCCATCGGCACGGAAGGCAGCAAAGGGACCAAGGTTTTCGCCCTGACCGGGGCCGTGAACAACATCGGACTGGTCGAAGTCCCTATGGGTACGACCCTTCGCACCATCATCTATGATATCGGCGGCGGCATCCCCAACAAGAAGAAGTTCAAAGCCGTCCAACTCGGAGGACCTTCCGGAGGCTGCCTCCCCGAGGAACACCTGGACCTGCCTTGCGACTACGAGGAGATAATCAAGGCCGGGGCCATCATGGGTTCGGGCGGCATGATCGTCATGGATGAGGACACCTGCATGGTGGACATGGCCCGTTTCTTCATGGATTTCGTTCAGGATGAATCCTGCGGCAAATGCACTCCCTGCCGTGAGGGCACGCGCCGGATGCTGGAGATACTGGAAAGGATCTGCCGCGGCCGGGGCGAGGCGGAAGACATCCCGCTGCTGGAGGAATTGAGCGGAACCATCAAGGAATCGGCCTTGTGCGGTCTGGGGCAGACCGGCCCCAACCCGATTCTGTCCACCCTCCGTTACTTCCGGGATGAATATGAGGCCCATATTTTCGACAAGCGCTGTCCGGCCAAAAGGTGTCCGGACCTGCTGCGGTTCGTGGTCGATGTGGACAAGTGCAGGATGTGCGGTCTCTGTTTCAAGGCCTGTCCGGTGGGTGCGGTGGATTGGGAGAAGAAGCGCCCCGCCCGGATAGACCGTGACAAGTGCATAAAGTGCCTGACCTGCATCACTCATTGCCCCTTTGACGCCATTGACTAGAATGGGGTCAAGCCCCTGGGGGCCGCCGGGACAGCTATCCGGGCGGCCGCCTTCCGGGAACCGGCGCCAGGGACGGGTCTTCGGATATGGGCTGATCCTCGGAATATATGCAGCGTTGCTCTTCGTCGCTTTGCTTTGCCCTGGCCGGAAATTAAACCATATCAAACATTGTCAGGGGGGTGTTGCGGTCCCCGTCGCTCTTCGGATTTGAACCAACAGCAGGAATAGCTTGTTTTCACGGAAGGGAAACCGCCATGATCCAGCCGATGAGGCCAACGATGCAACAGGCCGCGTTTTCGTCTGGAAAAACTTGCGCACTTGTGCCATACTTGCGCACCCATAAAAAAATGGGGGATTGAGATGGGGGACGCCGCAATTTGTCCCCCTTTGTTTGACAGATTCACCTCAATTACATCTGACGGTGCAGGATGATGTGATGCCGGTTGATTGCCTTATTTATCAATTTAATCTTTGCTATTGTCATTAGTGATATGGTTAGGAGCCTTATGATGACAGTTGAAAACAACTGGGATTGGAGCACGGGCAAAAAGGAAGTCATCGATGCTCGGGCCTGCTCGCAGGACTGCCGATGGCAGGAAGAATTCGCGGCCAGTCCCGACGGCGAGCATTTTGCCTTTATCGCCTACCTGGATGACGGCGTTTATGGCGTTTGCATCGACGGCCAGCTTTGGGAACCGACCTTTGACAAAGTCTGGTACCTGCGGTTCTCTCCGGACGGCCGCCTGACCGCCCTGGTCAATGACGGGGGGGCCTGGACCCTGGCCGTGGATGGGGAGACCTGGCCCGATACCTATTCTTTCGCCTGGGAAACCCGGTTCAGCCTTAAAGGAGACCGGATTGCCCTGGCCCTCCAGAACGACATGGCCTACGGCATGGCTGTTGACGGCCAGACGTGGGAAACTCTTTACGATAACGCGAACAATTTCGCTTTCAGCCCCGACGGCGGAGCCTCGGCGGCCGTGGTGCAGGTGGCCTCTTTGCCTGAAGCCGATACAGAGTCTTTCCAGCGGGGCAATTACACCGTGGCTGTAAACGGGGAGTCCTGGGAGCGGAAGTTCGTCAACGTCTGGACGCCTGTTTTTTCCCCTGACGGGAAGAAAGTCGCCGCCCAGGTGAGGACGAATCTGTATGACTACACCATGGCCGTGAACGGCCAGGTCTGGCCGGAATCATTTGACGGCATCTGGGAGCCGGTTTTCGATCCGGCCACCGGCGAAGTGCTGGCTCCGGTCCGGAAAGGCGGCGCCTGGGGAATGGCCCGGGAAGGCCGCATCATCTGGGAGCCGGTCTTCAAGCAGTGCTGGCGCCAGGCCGTCAGCGCCGACGGCAAGGTGGTCGCGGCCATAGTGGCCACCACGCACGGTCATTTCACTGTGGCCGTCAACGCCAGACCCTGGGATGTGACCTATAAAGTGGTCACGGACCTGGTTCTGAGCGCGGACGGTTCGAAAGCGGCCTGCCTGGGCCGGGAGAACGGCAAGCTCGTGGTCGTGGTGGACGGCCGGGCCTGGCCCGGTTCCCATGACATGGCCTACGCCCCGGTTATCAGTCCGGACGGACGCCGCGTAGCCGTCAGAGTGGAAAACAAAGGCCGTTTTTCCGTGCTGCTCGACGGCAAGCCCTACCCGGCCGACTTCGACAAGGCCTGGGACCCTGTCTTCAGCCCCGAAAGCGACAAGGTGCTGATCCGGGCCGTGGCGGACGGCAAGTACCTGCGTATCGTCGCCGGGACCGCTGATTTCAGCTGAAAGGGGAAGACATGAATACTATTTACAATATTGTTGTCGGCCCCTTGGCCTGGCTGGCCGGCTTCATCTTCGTGGCCGGCTCGATTTACCGGCTGGTCTCGATGTACCGGCTGGCGAAGAAGAAGGACCCCCTGCTTCTGGAATACATGGACCTGAAATTCGGTCTGAGGTCCATCCTGCATTGGGTGGTGCCTTTTATTCCGGTGAATTCCCGCCGTCACCCCGTGATGACTGTGGTCACCTTCATCTTTCATTTTTCCCTCTTCTTCGTACCCTTCTTTTTACTGGCTCACGTGGTCATGCTGGATACATATCACGGCATCAGCTACTGGAGCCCGCCGGAAGGGCTTTCCGACGCCCTGACCGTGTTCGTCATTCTGTCCTGTATCTTTTTCGGAGTCAGGCGGATTGTCAGGCCCGAAGTCAGGTATGTCACGTCGACCGCCGACTGGGTCGTGCTGATCCTGGTCTTTCTGCCGTTTTTCACCGGATTCCTCTCCTACCATCAGATCGGTCCCTATCAGGCCATGCTGATACTGCACATATTCTCCGGTGAAGTCATGCTGGCGGCCATACCTTTCACCAGATTGAGCCACATGATCTTCGCTCCCATCACCAGGGCCTATATAGGTTCCGAGTTTGGGGCCATCAGACACGCCAGGGACTGGTAGCCCGGGCGGGTTGGAGGAACCATATATGACTGAGCAGAACACTGCTGAAGTAAAGAAGGAAATAGTCGACCCGGGGCTGGATATCGGCATAGCCCGCCTGACTCCGGAACGCATAGAGAAAGTCGTCAACCGTGTGCTGAATTCGGAAACCGGTTCCCGCTTGAAAATGTACGCCGAAATGTGCGTGCGTTGCGGACTCTGTTCCGAAGGCTGCCACTATTTCATGTCCCATGATGGGGACCCCTGGTTCGCGCCGGTGTCCAAGGTCAAGAACACCATGTGGGAGATGATAAAAAGAAAAGGACGGGTCAGTCCGGAGTTCATCCGGCAGGCCGCCCTTATAGCTTACACGGAATGCAATCTCTGCCGCCGTTGCGCCATGTACTGCCCCTTCGGCATAGACACGGCCTATATCATGCAGACCGTTCGACGCATCTGCCACCTGTTGGGGGTCACGCCCCAGTATATCCAGGACACGGCTCACAGCCATGCTTCGACCATGAACCAGATGTGGGTCCGGGACGACGAGTGGATTGACAGCCTGTTGTGGCAGGAGGAGGAAGCGCGGGAAGAGAACCCCGACATCCGGATTCCCCTGGAAAAAGAGGGCGCGGAGATAATGTATTCGGTCATCGCTCCGGAGCCCAAGTTCCAGACACAACTCATCTATCTGGCCGCGGTCATCATGAACGAGGCCGGGATGGACTGGACCATGCCGGCCACCCCCGGCTGGGACAACAGCGACATGGCCATGTATACAGGCGATCTGGAGATTATGGGGCGGCTGAAGAAGCTGCATTTCGAGACCGCCCAGCGGCTCCGGGTCAAGAGAATCGTCATGGGCGAATGCGGGCACGCTTTCCGGTCCGTGTACGATGTCGGCAACCGCTGGCTGGCCTGGCGGGATCTGCCCGTGCCGGTGACCCACGCCGTGGAGTTCTACTGGGAGCTGCTCGAAGCAGGTAAGCTGAAGGTGGCCCGGAAGTTCCAGGAGCCGGTCACGCTGCACGACCCTTGCAACATCATCCGCGGGCGCGGTCTTCATGAAAAGGCCAGGGAAGTGGCGCATGCCTTCTGCGAGACCGTGGTGGAGATGCAGCCCAACCGCGAGCACAACTACTGTTGCGCCGCCGGGGGCGGGGTCATCAACTGCGGTCCGCCGTACAAGAACGTCCGCATGAGCGGCAACAGAGTCAAGGCCGACCAGATGAAGGACACGGGCTGCAAGATAGTCATCGCCCCTTGCCACAACTGCCACAGCGGCCTGGAAGACATCATCCATTATTACAAGCTGGGGATGCAGACGAAGTTCTTCTCGGAAATAATCTACGATTGCATGGAGAAAACCAACTCGGTCTAGTTGGCGGATATCGGAAGCAAGGATAATCCGGCCCGCATACGAAGGGGTGGACAATTATGATAAATGGAAAATGGAATCGAGGCCTGGTCCTGCTGGGCGTCCTGCTCATCTCTCTGACGGCCTTTTCGGCCTTCGGGGCGGATGTGCTGATCGAACCGGCTTTCGAGCAGAGAGAGAGGCCCGGGGCTTTGTTCAATCACGATGCCCATATGGAATATGACGGCGTGGAAGACTGTTTCACCTGTCACCATTTGTATGAAGACGGACAACTGGTGGAAGGCGAATCGTCCGACGACCAGCTCTGTTCCGACTGCCACAAGGTGCGGCCCGACAACGGCGGGACGCGCCTCATGACCGCTTTTCACCGCATGTGCGAATCCTGTCATGACGAGCAGAAGAAAGGCCCTGTTTCCTGTGGCGAATGCCACGTCAGGGGTCTGGACGAATGACCTGACGGCGGAGGCTTCCGGCCTCCGCCTTTTGAATAGCCTAAGCGGCCGCGCCTGAGCGCGGCCGCTTTTTTGTCAAAGCCAGCCGCCCAAAACCGCCGCGCCACGCCTCTCATACCGTGTGCCATTCTTCAACGGCTTTTCAATTGACCGCTTGGCGCGGATGTCATAAAATAAAAACAAATCACGAAAATACGGCCTGCAAACAACAATCATGGTGCTCCCGCCAGGAGGTGCGTGGTGAAAGTTAAACACTGGATGACGCATGACCCCATTACCGTCACCCCGGAGACTTTGATAGTCGACGCCCGAAAGCTGATGAAGGATAACAACATCCGCCGCTTGCCGGTTGTGGAGGGGACTAAGCTGGTGGGGATGGTCACCTACCGCAACATCATAGAAGCTTCGCCCTCGGCGGCCACGTCCCTGAGCATTCACGAGCTTAACTACCTGATTCTCAAGCTCAAGGTCAAGGATGTGATGCGCAAGAACCCCCTGACCGTCTCGCCGGAAGACCTGGTGACCAACGTCATCCAGGAAGGTCACCAGAAGGGCATCGGGGCCTTCCCCGTGGTGGACCGGGGCAAGCTGGTCGGCATTGTCACCGAGACGGAGATTTTTTCGGCCATGGCCCATATCTTCGGCTCCGGGAAGGATGATACCATCATCAGCCTGGAAAACGTCGGTCCGGAAGAGAGCGTGGGGGTGTTCCGCCGGATAGCCGAAATAGTCGAAAAACACAATATACCCATCCTGGCCATGTTCGCTCTGCCCAGGCGGCGGGTGGCCGGCAACCGGCTTTATGTCCGGGTCAAGACCAAGCAGACCAAGCCCCTGCTGGAGGATTTCCGCAACGCGGGTTATGTTATCGGCGAGTGATCCGTCCGGCGGCTCCGGATGAAAGGATTTCCGACCGGCTTTAACCCGGTTCCGGAAAAGCGGCTGGGCAGGAGAACTTCTAATTGCCTTGACCCGGGCGGGCGGGAATTGTTACAAACAGAACGGATGTGGGTGTTGGGGAGCAGACCGCTTCTGGCGGTCTTGGCGAATATTATAAAGAGGTCCTATGACTGACAGCATCAACGATGTAAACGATCTTATTGCGAAGTTCCGGACAATCTGCCACGATTTCAACCAGCCGCTGACGGTCATCATGGCCCGCAGTGAGCTGATGATGCTGAAAATGTCTCCGGAAGAAACTGACTACAAGTCTCTGGAGCAGATGCACCAGCAGGCCGAAAAATTGGCCGGTCTGGTGGAGCAGCTTCAAACCCTGCTGAAAGGTTTTCAGAAAGCCTGAGACCAAGTAAACCGGCCCCGGAATTCAGCCGTTCTTCACGCCTGACCCGTCTTGGCGGGCCCGCCCGGCTGTTACTCGGGGCCGCCGTATTGTCGGCGGCCGTCTTCATCATGTTTTCATTACTGGAAAATCACCTCCTCTACTACCCCGACAAATACTTTGCCGCCACTCCCGACCAGGCCGGGCTGGAGTACGAAGAGGTCTGGTTCGAAACTTCGGACGGCCTTCGTCTGCACGGCTGGTTCCTGCCTTCGGCCTCAAACCCGGAAAAAACGGCCGCCTGCCTGCTTTTTCTGCACGGCAACGCCGGAAACATCTCCCACCGGCTGGACAACATAAAAGGTCTGGTCGGACATGGGGTGGCCGTTTTTATTTTTGATTACCGCGGGTATGGGCTGAGCCGGGGGAGGCCTTCGGAGAAAGGGACTTACGAAGACGCCCGGGCCGCCTACCGCCATCTGTTGACCCGCCCTGGCATATCGCCGGAAAATGTGGTAATTTTCGGCCGGTCCCTGGGCGGAGCCGTGGCGGTCGACTTGGCCGGGCACTTTCCGGCCCGTGCGTTCATATTGGAAAGCAGCTTCACTTCGTTCCGCGAAGTGGCGCGGGTGCATTTTCCTTTTGTGCCTTCTTTCTTGTTGTCCCGCAAGTACGAGTCGGAGCGGAAGATGGCATCCGTTCGGACTCCGGCGCTCTTCGTCCACGGACGTCTGGACAGTATCGTTCCCTTTGATATGGGACGCCGGCTGTTCGCGGCCCATCCCGGTCCCAAGGAGTTTTATTCCATCGACCGGGCCGGCCACAACGACACATTTATCGTGGGCGGGGAACATTACTACCAACGCCTGCTGGATTTTATCCAGTCTTATCCGGTGAATTGAGATGAAAGGCCAGAGATCTTCAACGCCGCCGGAAGCTGATTCCGGCGCGGCGGACATAATCGAATTCGACCGGGCAGGAGCCTGCCTGCTCACCGCGGACAGGCTCTATGTTGAACCGGGCCGGATCGTCGGGCAAGGGTGGCTGTACGTCGAGCATGGTCTCGTTTCGTCCCTGGGGGAAGGCGCGCCTCCCCCGGCCGAAGGAGCAGCGCGGCTCGATCTGCGCGGCCTGGCCCTTGTCCCCGGACTGGTCGACGCCCATGTGCACCTGGACATGGACCCCGGCGACGGTCTGGACTCGGCCGGACGGGCTGCCAGGATCGCGGACGCCGGAATTGCCGCCGTGCGCGACGGTGGAGACCGCCTGTCCAGGGTTCTTAAGGCCAAGCCATCTATAAGTCCCAAGCTCTTTCTGGCCGCTTCGGGACCGGCCTTGCACGCACCGGGGCGTTATGGCAAATGGATAGGACGGGCGGTCGGCGACCGGGCCGAAATGACCTCCGCCGTGGCCGAACTGACCGCCGCCGGAGTGGACCAGATCAAGGTCATGGCCTCAGGACTGGTCAGTCTGGACGAATTCGGTTGTTACACCGGGCCCCAGTTCGAACTTGAGGACCTGAAACACCTGGTGCTGGAAGCAGGACGGCACGGTCTCGGCGTCATGGCCCATGCCAACGGGCCGGAAGCGGTGAGCCTCTGCGCGGCTGCTGGAGTAGCTTCGGTGGAGCACGGATATTTCATGGGCCGCGAAGCCCTGCAACGGCTGGCCGATGCGGGGACGGCCTGGACCCCGACCATCCAGTGCCTGGATTCGCTGGCTCAGCGGGAAGACCCGGATTCTCCCCGCCGGGAAGTTATCCGGCGAATCCTGGCCGATCAGGTCGAACAACTAGCCCTGGCCCGGCAACTGGGCGTCAGAACAGCCATCGGCACCGATCTGGGGACGCCGGGGCTCTGCGCCGGTCCGGCCCTGCGCCGGGAAATGCCTTGGTACCTCAAGGCCGGATTTACCGGGGAAGAACTGCTGGCCTCAGCCACGGCCCTGGGCGCTGACCTGCTCAACGCGGGCGGCTGCCTGGGCCGGCTGTTGCCAGGCCGTATCGCCTTTGTGACCGGTTATCCGGCCGAAAAATCCTTGGAGGAAGCATTGTTGAAAAAACCGTCTTTCATAGGCCGGCCCGCCGACCTGACCGGAGCGCTGCGATGATCGGGCAGGCTGTTTTCCGCACCGTCCAGGACCGGGAGATACTGGACGCCCCGCTTTTTCTTTTGAGCTGGGGCCGGGATGCCGCCGCCCTGGCCGCATCGGTGAAAAAGGCCGGGCTGGCCGCGCCTCTGGTCCTTCAGGAAACAACCGCCGGACTGCGCCTGATCTGCGGGCAGCGGCGGCGGCAAGCCCTGCGGGACGCCGGTCTGAACCAGTTTCCCTCCTTCATTCTGCCCGCCAGCCTTTCCGAAAGAGAACTGCTGGTGCTGGCCCTGGAAGAGAACCTGGGACACCGGGACTTCAACGAGGCCGAAAAGGTTCTGGCCCTGGCGCAACTGAGTAAGCATTTTTCATCCGCCGAACTGACCGGCCGATGGCTGGCCCGGTTGGGGCTGCCGCCTCGCGAGGAATACCTTGAGCGCTACCTGAGCCTGGAGAAGCTCGGCCAGGCCGGGCTGGACGCCTTGGCCGCCGGGACCCTGGACCCCGAGACCGGGGCCAGGCTGGCCGGGTTGCCCGCAGACGACCTTGGGCCTGTGGTGGCTATGCTGGAGAGTTTGCAGCCCGGCCTGAACAAGCGCCGCCAGATAATCACTTGGCTGGAGGAAATCAGCCGCAGGGAAACACTGTCTCTGCGGGCCGTGCTGGCCCTGCCGGAACTGAGCGCCATTATCAGTCGGGCAGGCCTGAACCGGCCCCAGAAGGAGGCGGAAGTCAGGGAATGGCTCCGCCGTCGGCGTTATCCCCAGTTGACAGCCATGGAAGACCGGCGGAACACCCTGCTCAAAGCCCTGAACCTGCCGGACCGGGTGAGTCTGCAAACTCCCCCCGGCTTCGAAGGCCTGGATTTTGCCCTGCAACTGACCTTCCGTGATGCCGCCGAAATCAGCAGACAGTTGCAGGCCCTGCGCGCTGTCGCCGAAAATCCGGCCCTGGCCGAACTGGTGGAACTGGGCTGATGCACCGGACCATACCTCCGAAAAGCCTGGTCTGCGAAGAAGGCCTGCTGGAATCGCCCCTGGGGGAAGCCTTGCGTCGGCGGCTGCCTCTGGGCGAGGTCCGCGAACGTATCGAACCGGCCGATTACGGTTCTTTCGCACCGGGACAGCTTGTCCTGACCGCCCACCGGGGAGCTTTTGTCAAGCCCTGCCCGGGCACCCCTTCCTACAACTGTTGTGGGCTCCAGATAATCCATTTCGGCCTGGGCTGCTGGCTGGACTGTTCCTACTGCATCCTGCAGGGCTACCTGGAGACGCGCAACCTTGTCCTGTTCGGCAATCTGGAAAAGGGACTGGAGGAACTGCGGACCGTGCTGGACCAGCCCGACCGGCCGCACAAACGCTATTGCACCGGGGAATGGACGGACAGCCTGCTCCTGGAGGATTACACCGGGCTGGGCCGGAAACTGGTGGGCATCTTCGCCGGACGCCAGGGAGTCAGCCTGGAGCTCAAGACCAAGACCGACAACATCCGTCCCCTGCTTGGACTGAACCACGGCGGACGGACCATCATATCCTTTTCCGTCAACTCGCCCCAGGTTTCGGCGGTGGAAGAGCGCCGCGCCCCTTCATTGAAAAGGCGGCTGGCGGCGGCGGCCGAAGCGGTGAAGGACGGATACCGGGTGGGCTTCCATTTCGACCCCCTGGTTCGCACGCCCGGTTGGCGGGAAGGATACGCCCGGACGGTGGATGATATTTTCACCGCTGTTCCGGCGGACCGGGTGGCCTGGATCAGTCTGGGCTGTTTCCGGTACCTGCCCCGGCACAAGTCGGTCATGAGCCGCCTGCACCCGGAATCAGGACTGACGGACGAAGAATTCATCTTGGCGCCGGATGGCAAGATGCGTTACCCCCGACCATGGCGGGTGGAGATGTATTCTCACCTGCTCGAATGCATACGCTCCGCCGCGCCCGAGGCCTGCGTCTATTTCTGCATGGAAAGCCCCAGGGTCTGGCGGGAGGTTTTCGGTTTCGATCCCGGCACGGAAGGCCTGACCGCCCGGCTCGACGCCCGGGTTTGAAACGCCGTTTACCGGTAGCCGCAGCGAGAGGGCTTGTGGTATACTTTTACAAAATATCTAGGGTCAAGCCATCAGACCCGGGAGGAACGACATGAAGGAAAGAGTCGAAGCAGTATTGAACAAAATCCGTCCCCAACTCCAGGCTGACGGCGGAGGCGTTGACCTTGTCGACGTCTCGGAAGACGGTCTGGTCAGGGTCAAGCTGACCGGTGCCTGCGGCGGCTGCCCCATGAGCCAGATGACTCTGAAAATGGGCATCGAAAGAGTCCTGAAAATGGAAGTCCCCGAAGTAAAGAGCGTCGAATCCGTCTGACGCTTCGACGGCCAGCCTATAAGCTGTCTCCGGCCCGCCCGGCTGATCCACTGCCGTGCGGGCCTTTGTTTTGCCCCCGCCGTTGGCAGGTCCGCGAATAAGCCCTACTTATGGTAGGGATGGCCTGCGTTGATGCGCAGGGCCCGGTATATCTGCTCCAGCAGCAGCAACCGGCACATTTCGTGAGTCAGGGTCATCTTCGAGAGGCACAGCCGCAGATCGGCCCGCTTGGCCGCCTGATCGTCAAGCCCCAGCGGCCCGCCCAGACCGAAAGCCATGCCTTTGGCCCCCCCGTCCGTCTGTTTCTTCAGCCACTTGGCCAGGCCCAGTGAAGTCAATTCCTTGCCTTCCGGGTCCAGGTGAACGAAGAGTTCGTCAGGCTTCACAGCAGCCAGAAGACGGCCTGTTTCTTCGGCCCGCACCTCGTCCACACGGTCGTCGCGGGCCTTGACTCCCTTGATGACGACTTCCTCGCACGGCACATAAGGTTTGATCCTCTTCAGAAAATCCCTGACTCCCTCCTCCAGGTAGGGTGACTTTGTCCGGCCGATGAACAGAAATCTGAAACGCATCAATCATTCCCTTTCCGGGTTTCGGCCCAGTATGTACGGGCGGCAGCCAGGCCTTGAGGCTGCCCGAGGTCAAAACCGGTTCCTTCCAGCAGCACTGCCATCATCCGGCCTTCCCTGACCAGGTCCGTGACCAGGTCCGTGTCGTCCAGTTCCCCCTGGAAGTTGGGACGCAGACGGGCAATCCGTTCCTGCCAGCCCGGCAGATAGATGGTCCCCGAAAAACCCTTATACAGAGGACCCGATCCCGAATCTTCCAGCACGCCAGGAGCCTTGGGCGAAAAATCGAGAATTTCAACGGGACGGCCGGGGTGAGTTGCGGCCAGTTTCAAACGGCCCACGTTGCCGAAAAGTCCGGCCTGTTCCGGAGGCAGGGCGATGACTCCCAGGATGTTGTTCCCGGTCTGCTCGAAACCGGTCAGCATCCGGCCCAGGGCCGGTGGTCCGCCGATGAGAAGGTTGTCCGGCAGCACCACGGCCAGAGGCAGGTCTCCGGCGAAATCCGCGCCCAGCCCCATGGCCTGGCCCAGGCCGAGCGGTTCGGCCTGGTAGATGAACTCCAGGCGGTCGGGAGCAGGGCTTCGCAGGGCGCAGAATCTTTCCACGCAATCCCGTATCTCTTCCTTGTCCGGCCTGATGACCACGGCCAGCTCATGGACTCCCGAGTCGAGCACCATGCCCACGGCATGCTCGATCATGGTTAAAGGCCCTACCCGCAACAGCTCCTTGTGCGGGCTTTCTCCCAGGCCGGACAGGCGGCTGCCCCGGCCTGCGGCCGGGATGAGGGCCCTGACCCGGCGAGTGTTCATCTCCCTGTTATGTTGAGCCGAAGAAATGATGGTGCGGCCTCCGCTGGAGGTCGTGGGATGTGGAATTATAGAGCGGGCCGTTGGCCCGCTCCGTGAACCGTCAACCGGCCTGAAGGCTGGTGAAAACTATTTCTTCTTCGGTTTAAGCTCCAGCGAACGGGCTATTTCTCCGGCCGCCCTGGCGACATAGGTCTGGAAATCCTCGGCTGCGAGCTGGCGTCCTGCTTCGGGCAGAATGCCGTCAGGTTTGATGAAATCAGGCCGGTTCTTGAATTCTTCCCGTGCGGTCACTTCAAAGTCGGCGGGGAAGGCGTCCTCGAAATAGGTGTTCTGGAATTCGGCGAACTTGAGGGCGTGAGCCGTGGAATCGAGGACGGCGCGTTCCCCCTTCTTCACCAGTCCGAGTTCTAAAGCCCGGCGCAGACCGGCCAGGGATTCCCCGCCCTGGGTGCAGGCCACATGGCCGTTGCGGTTGGCCAGCAGCATGGAATCCATGATCTCCTGCTCCCGGACCTGGACAGCGAAGAATCTGGGGCCGCCCGCCCGTTTTTCGTATTCCTCGACCAGCTTCAGCACCCTGGGCATGGAGACCGGGTTGCCGATCATGGCCGCTTGAGCCACGCTCGGACGCACTGTCACCGGCTGGAACTTCCGCTTCTCAGGCGGCTGGGCGTAGTAGCGGAAAACAGGGTCCGCGTGCGACGACTGGACGCCGAAGACCCTGGGCAGTCCGTCGATAACGCCGTATTTTTCAAACTTGAGCAGTCCGCTCAGAACGGCGGTGATGTTTCCGGCGTTGCCGATGGGCAGGAAGAGGTTCAGGTCCTTGACTTCGTAGTCAAACTGCTGCGCGATTTCAAAGGAATAGGACTCCTGGCCCAGGACGCGCCAGGCGTTCTTGGAATTGAGCAGGGCCACGTCGTAATGGTCGGCCAGATGCTCGACCACCTTCATGCAGTCGTCGAAGACTCCGGGGAGCTCAAAGACGCGGGCGCCGCTGCCCAGCGGTTGGCTCAACTGCTGAGGCGTCACTTTGCCCTTGGGCAGCAGCACGGCCGACTTGACTACCCCGGTCAGATAGGAGGCATACAGGGCGGCCGCCGCCGAAGTGTCGCCGGTGGAGGCGCAGACGGACAGGACCTCGGACATCCCTTTCAGGCGGACCAGATAGTTCAGGAACGACAAGGCCGCCGCCATGCCCCGGTCCTTGAAGGAGGCGCTGGGGTTCTGGCCGTCGTTCTTATAATAGAAATCCGTCCCCACCGTCCCGGCGAGGGCCTTGTTGGCCGCGACCACGGGAGTGTGACCTTCGCCCAGGTAGACCACGTCTTCCAGGGGGATTATCGGGGCCAGGAACTCGTGGAAGAGGAAGACGCCCTTGAGGGCCGGCCGGTTGAGCATCCGGCGGTAATCGAATAATCTCCGCCACTCCTGGCCCGTTCTGGCCGACAGGCGGCTCTGGTCTTTGTCTTCGATCAGGAAAACTCCACCGCAGTCCGGGCAGGTGTAAAGGAGTGAATCCGGTTCGTATTCCCTGTCGCAGGCCAGGCAGTGATAGACAAGACGCCCGGCCGGAACGGGAATAAGGTCTGACTTAATCTCTGAAGGAAAATCGTTTTCTTTCATAATAGCCTCTCATTAAGCCTCGGCGAGTCATTTGTCAAGCCCGAACGGGAAGATGAAGGCCGCTGTGGCGGGCGTTCACCCGCCCCACAGATCAACTTGACTTCGTATCGGAATCGTCTATCATTGGCCTCATGACGGAGCAACAGCAGAATCCGCCGGCCAACGTGAAACTGGGTAAGGCCAAGGCCCTGGAAGTGGTGGTCCTTCAGGACGGCATCCGCTTGCCCCAGAAGAGCAAGGTTCGTTATTGGGTGGAACGCCAGGGTGCCAGGGAGACCTTCCGGATCATACACAACGACAAGGTCTATCGCCTGACTTCCCTTGAGTTCAAACGCCGGTTCAAGGAAATCATCAAGAGCGGCGTAGTCAAGCTGGACCCGCCGCCGGAGCTGGTCTGAAGGCGGCTTGGGCTGCGCACTAAGCACGCGTTGTTTTGCTTATATATGCTTTAATTATGCTTATATAGTATAGAAAGATATTAAAAGTAACCAATCTTCGAACAATTAGGTTAAATCAAGCTATTATAGCAAAATTATTCTTGCCAATGACTACATCCTGTGCTAACCTGACTATCAATCATCTACATATAGAGGTCGGAATATGAATGGGTGCAACGAGGTTGAGGTCTATAAATACCACCTCCAGCCTGGTTATATTTATACTTCCGAAGAGCCAACCGTCGTCTCCGCCGTGGTGGGCAGTTGCGTGGCGGTCTGCCTTTACGACCGCCGGAAAAGTTTCGGCGGCATGAATCATTATCTGTTGCCCAGGGCTGGGCGGGGGGCCAGAACAACGGCCCAGTTCGGCGATGTGGCCACCCCCGTGCTGATAAGGATGATGCTAAAGCACGGCTGCCGTATCGAAGACATGGAGGCCCAGGTTTACGGAGGGGGCAGCCGCTTTGCCCATGACCGGAGCGGAGTCGGCCGCCAGAATGTCAAGGTGGCCCGCAAGATTTTGAAAAAAAACGGGATCCCCGTGGTTTCCGAGGATGTGGGCGGCAACAAGGGACGCCGCATTATATTTCATACCATGACCAATGAGACCATTGTCATGAAGACGGACAAGATCAGAAGGGGCGATTGGTATCCCTACCGCTTCAGATTACCTTCTTCGTGAAATTACCTCTTGCTCCTTAATGCCCTGTCTGGTTATATTGTCTGTTAAAGACTTGTTAGTTGGAGTGTAACTTCATGCCCTATGACAAAAATATGAAAATCCTGGTGGTCGACGACTTTTCCACCATGCGCCGCATCCTCAAGAACATCCTGCGCCAGCTTGGCTTCACCAACATAGTCGAAGCTGATGACGGGGCGACCGCTGTGGGGTTGCTGGAGCGGGAAAAGGTCGATTTTATCATCTCCGACTGGAACATGCCCCAGATGACCGGCATAGAACTGTTGCGTCACGTCCGCCAGACGGAAGAGCTGAAGGACATGCCTTTTCTGATGGTCACGGCCGAGGCTCAGCAGGAGAACATCATCGAGGCCGTCAAGGCCAAGGTCAGCAATTACATCGTCAAACCTTTTACGGCTGACACTCTGAACGAAAAAATAGAGAAGATATTCAACTAACACTTGGGGGCGCATTCCCAGGGGTCGCGCAGACACCGGCCGCCATCCGGCCACTAAATATCTGACGACGACGGACCCTTCGGGGTCCGTTGCTGTTTGTTCACCGCCCCGCAACCGGAGTTAACCAGAAAACCTCAAACCGGAGGATCCGCATATGCCAGTGGCGCAAAAGATCAAAGGGTTTATCGACCGTTCTTCATGGATTCGGGAAATGTTCGAAGCCGGCATCAGGCTGAGACAGCAGGTGGGAGCGGACAAAGTCTACGATTTTTCTCTCGGCAATCCCGACCTTGAGCCGCCGGAAGAGTTCAACCGGATAATGCGGGAGCTGATCGAAGACAAGCGCATGGGGCTCCACGCCTATATGCCCAACGCCGGCCTGCCCGAAACCCGTGAAAAAATAGCCGCTTTCGCCTCCGGCGAATACGGGCAGCCTTTCACCGCCGGGGACATTATCATGACCGTCGGCGCGGGCGGGGCCTTGAATGTGGCCCTGAAGACCATCCTCGACCCCGGAGATGAGGTCATCGCGCCCCGGCCATATTTCGTCGAATACGATTTTTATGTGGACAACCACAACGGCGTCCTCAAAAGAGCCGACACCAATCCGGATTTCACCTTGAATCTGGACAATATCAAAGCCCAGTTCTCGGACAAGACCAGGGCGGTCATAATCAATTCGCCCAACAATCCCACCGGCGTGGTTTATCCCGAGGAAAACCTCGTGGAACTGGCGAAAATAATGGAAGAAGCCAGCCGCAAGACCGGTCGGCCCATTTATCTCATTTCCGATGAACCTTACCGCAAGATCGTCTACGACGGACTGACCGTTCCAAGCGTTTTCAAACACTACCGCCACGTAATCTGCCTGACCTCCTATTCCAAGGACCTGTCCTTGCCCGGTGAACGCATCGGGTTTGTGGCGGTCCACCCGGAAATGCCCGGCAAGGCCCTGGTCGTGGCCGGGCTGATTCTCAACACCAGAATTCTTGGCTTCGTCAACGCCCCGGCTCTCCTGCAGCGGGCCGTGGCCAGGCTTCAGGGCGTCAGTGTGGATATCGGCATTTACAAACGCCGCCGGGACCTGTTCGTGGCTGGACTTCAGGACGCGGGTTACGAGCTGAACGTGCCTCAAGGGGCTTTTTATCTCTTCCCCAAATCTCCCCTTGAAGACGACGTGGCCTTTGTTCGCGAGCTTCAGAAGGAGAACATACTGGCCGTGCCGGGATCGGGTTTCGCCGGTCCGGGTTACTTCCGTCTGACTTACTGCGTGGCCGAAAAAGTCATAGAAAATTCCCTGCCCGGCTTCAAGAAAGCCCGGGACCGGGTGGCCTGAAGGAGAGGGTATGTATTCAAAAATGCTGCGCCTGCGGTTCCCCAAGAGCACGGCCAACAAACCGATAGTCTGTAACATGGTCAGGCAGTTCGACCTGACCTTCAATATTCTCAGGGCCACCATCTACCCCCGCCAGGAGGGTATGATGATTATGGAGCTTTCCGGACACCGCAAGAATTTCAACTCCGGAGTGGCCTATCTCAAGGAGATGGGGATCAAGGTCGAGAGCATCCACCAGGACGTCCGCCGTGACGACAATGTGTGCTGGCGCTGCGGCCTGTGCACTTCCATCTGTCCCACCGGGGCGCTGTCCATCAAACGGCCGGAAATGGATGTGGTCTTCGATCCGGACAAGTGCAGCGGCTGCGAGATGTGCGTGTCCGTCTGTCCGCCCAGGGCCATGCACGTTTCCATCAACAATATGGCCGCCCTTTGAGAGAAGCCGGTTCAGGTATGCCTGCCTGACCGTTTTTACCGGAGCATGATTTGAACGACCCCGCTGGCTTGTCCGGGCTGGAGCGCCTTCATCGAGGCGGCACCGTCGCCTTGGCTCTGTCCGGCGGGGTCGATTCATCTGTAGCGGCCTCGATCCTCCTGGACCGGGGCCTCAGAGTGCTGGCCTTCCATCTTCTGCTGACCGGAGATCGTTCCTCTCTTCCCCAGGCGGAGGAGACCGCAAAACGGCTGGGGCTGGAACTGCATGTGGCCGATCTGGCCGCCGATTTCGAACGTCTGGTCATAGCCCCCTTTGTCCGGGCTTACGCCCAAGGCCGGACGCCCAGCCCCTGCGTGGCTTGCAATCCCTCCATCAAATTCGGACTGCTTTGGGACCGGGCCGCCGTCCTGGGCGCCGATTACCTGTGCACCGGCCATTACGCCGGACTGGGACCGGCTCCGGGCGGGAAAGGCCTGGCTTTGCACAGGCCTCTCGACCGGGGCAAGGACCAGACCTATTTTCTCTGCCGCCTCTCTGCCGCGCAGATAAACCGCAGCCTTTTCCCTTTGGCCGGAATGTCCAAGGATCTGGTGCGCCGTATCGGCGATGATCTGGAACTGCCCCGGCGTCCGGAAAGCCAGGAGATATGTTTTCTGAAGGACGGAGATTACCGGGATTTCGTCAGGAAAAGCTTGGGGGGAAAGGACGGCGGTCCGGGAGACTTTGTCGATCCGGACGGGCGGATCATGGGACGCCATCAAGGCATCTGGGCCTATACCGTGGGCCAGCGCCGGGGCCTGGGCGTGCCCGGTCCTGAACCGTATTACGTCCTGAAGCTGGACCCGGTGCGAAACCAGGTCGTCATCGGCGTCAGGGAGCAGTCCCTGACCCGGCATTGTTCGGTCCGCGATATCGTCTGGAGCGTACCTCCGGGGGAAACCGGGTTTTCCTCCCTGGTCCAGATTCGTTCCCGCCACCGGGCTTCCCCGGCCGTGGTAAGGCTATCCAATGTAAATTCCGCCGAAGTCACTTTCGAGCAGCCTCAATCTGCCGTCACGGCCGGACAAGCCGCCGCCTTCTACCAGGGCGACATCCTTATCGGCGGCGGGTGGATAGAATGAGAAGGGCCTCCGAAAGGCTATTTCTGGTAAACAGCCACCTGAATGCGTTTGAATATTGATTCAAAGCTGGTCAGAGACTCCGCGTGCCCCGTCATGAGATAGCCGCCGTCATTCATGTACCGGTGGAATTTTTTCAGAAGATCCTGCTTGGTCGCATGGTCGAAATAGATCATCACGTTCCTGCACATGATGAGATCGAACTTGCCTGAAAAAGGGTAACTGTCCTGCAGCAGGTTGAGACGCCGGAAAACCAGCATATTCTTGATTTCCGGGCGGACCGAGTAGACCGGGCTGTTGCGGTCGCCCCCGCGCTCGAAATACTTCTGGATGGTGCCGGGCGGGGCTTTCATGACCTCGTGCCGCGAGTATTTGCCGTCAATGGCCTTTTTCAGGACCTTGGTGGAAATGTCGGTGGCCAGTATCTTCACATCCCAGGAATTGTCGTCGCCCAACTGTTCCTTGACCGTGATGGCCAGGGAATAAGGTTCCTCACCGCTGGAACAGGCGGCGCTCCAAAGCCTGATCTGGTTGTTTCTCTGAGCTTTCTTGCGCAGCATCAATTGAGGCAGAAAGACCTTGGACACGAAGTCGAAGTGGGCTGGTTCGCGGAAGAAAAAGGTCAGATTGGTGCTCACCTGGTCCAGAAGCTCCACAACCGCCTGCCCGGTATTGTCGCTCTTCAAGCGGTCCAGGATCTCCTGGACGGAGCCGTAGCCGCGCTTTCTGGAGAGACTGGCCATCCGGGCCTCCAGAAGCTCGCGCTTGTCCTGGAGGACGATGCCCGATTCCTTGTAGACGATGTCCACTATCTGCTGAAATATTTTTTCGGGAATAGTATTCAAATCAAACCTCTGGAAATTGTTTTCGATCCGCCGTCTTGATCGGTCCCGGCCACGTGTGGCGGTCGGCCAGGCCTCCCTTTAAGACTATAAACCATAATGAAACGCTGACAAGACCTTGCCTGACGGGCAAGCTGGCTCTGTCCTGCCCGGATTCGGCGGTAAAGCAAACCTGACCTTCGGCGCGGACAGACCTGTACACCGGACCCATGATTATTATTGTATGAAATTTTTCAGGGAAAACAGAAAAAAAGTGAACGTGTAACGTTTTTACTCACCTTGTGTATGCGTGACAGCGGGAGAGTGTAACGAAACGTTACGCTTTGAGGTTCCGGCAGACTTCCCCTCTCCGCCGCCGGTCTGAAAAAAACAGTAAAAGCAAGCTCCTGAGTATTCAGGCATGTTTCTTGCCATTAAAAGAGGCTGCTACTTGACCAATACTCGGTTGTCAAAGAGGAAGTATAATGACCAAAGAGTTGAACGTTGTCGCCGTTTCCCCCAGTCAGAGCCGTCTGAATGACACCATAAGCAGCCTCAAGCAGATGGGTCACTCGGTTGTCGGACAGGCTGGCGACCCCCATGGAGCCCGCCCGATTATTGATGGCTTCCGGCCTGGTCTGGTGGTCGTCGACCACGACCCGCCCGCCCTTCATGGACCGGACGCCGTCCGGACCATATTGCGGGGACAGCGCCTGCCCGTTCTGGTCCTGCACCGGCAGAAAGATGGCGTTTCTGAACTGGTCAGCGCCATTTACAAGGCCGGAGCCAGCAATACAATCTACTGGGATGGAGTCGGCGCGGCCCTGGAAACCGGCATAGCCCATACCGTGGAATGCTTTCATCAGCGCCTGGAACTGCTGGAAATGTCCGCGGCGGCCAAATTGATTGTCGAAGCGGGCCGGGACATAGTCGTCAAACGTGAACGCCTGAACCGTTCCCAGGCCCTGGCTCAACTGCGCCGGGAATGCCGGCGCCGCAATCTGAATCTGGTTGATTATGCCTATCAGGTTATTTTCGGCCGCCAGCGCATGAGTATGTGAGAGTCCGGCGCACCTGGCATCCGAGCAGAGTATTTTGAAGAACCGGAGTCCGTGGTCCGGGCTGCCTTGCAGCCCGGATCGTTTTTTTTGCCCTCAACCCCAAGGCCGCCTTTTCGGCCCCGCGGAAAAAGACACGCTGTCTTTCCCCTTTGCGTAATTGTGATTACCGTTAAAAAAATGCCACAAAAAGACCGTATTATGCTAATCTTCAATCAAAATAGCCGCTTTCGCTCATTGGTCGTTCTACATTCAGGCTGATTAGGAAGGACTTCCGTGCAGAAAACCTTTGATCCGAAAAGAATCGAGGCCATTTTCACCCTGGTGTCCTCCGCCAGGAACTGCCTGTTGGACGGCGCCCTCAGCGCGGCTATGGCCAACCTGGTCAAGGCGCTGAAACTCTACCTCAATACCCCGATGCTCAAGAAGGAACGGGAGGTTCTGGAGGAGGATTTCTTCGATCTGGAAGGCAAAATCGCCGAACATCCGAAATTCAAAAGCACTTATGGACCGGTCTCCTTTGCCAGGGGCGAACACAAGATGGCCATGGACTTCATGTCCCAGCTCATCCAGTTCGGAGCCGAGACCGTCAAGGAAAAAATAGTTCAGGGCAAGGAGCTTCTCGAGGCCGAAAGGCTGGACGAAGCCTGGGCCGTTTTTCTGGAGGTCATGGAGAGCCCGGCGGCCGAACTTGAGGATTTCATCGCCATCGGCGACGCTTACCTGCAGAAGAACAGGTGGACGGAAGCCCAGGAAGTCTTTTCCCGGGCCGTGGACCGTGATCCGGATTCGATCAACGCCCTCAACCGTCTGGCCATAAGCCTCCGCAAAGATCAGCAGTTCGCCAAGGCCCTGAACATCTACCGCAAGGCTTTGATGCTTTCCCCCCATGATGAAGGCCTCTATTTCAACGTCGCCAGGCTTTTCATGGATTGGGACAAACCCGATACGGCCGGACAGGCTCTTCGTAAGGCCTTGTCCATCAATCCGTCTTTCGAACCCGCCCAGAAACTCCTCAACGAGATTCAGGAACGCCTGGCCGATTCAGACGACAGCCCGGAGGCTTCCTGATCTGGGAGCAGTAAACTTCCCGTTTATAAACGAAATAAATACTACCTGATCTCCCTGGAGATCACGAGGTGCGGCATGAATTCTTTGGCTGGCTTGCTCAAGGCGGCCCGCGGGCTCGAACCCGCCGATCTGGTTTTAAAAGGCGGCAAGGTCTTCAACGTCTTTTCCGGAGTCTTCGAAGAGACGGATCTGGCCATAAAGGACGGTATTATCGTCGGTCTGGGCCGTTATGACGGCCAGGAAGAGGCCGATATGTCCGGCCGTTGGCTGATTCCCGGACTCATTGACACCCATATGCATATCGAGAGCACCCAGCTCTGCCCCGGCGAACTGGCTCGGGTTATCGTGCCCAGAGGCACCACGGCCATCGTGGCCGATCCGCACGAAATCGCCAATGTGCTGGGGCTCGATGGAATCCGTTTCATGCTGAGCGCCAGCGAGGGACTGCCGCTGGATGTCTTTCTGAACGTGCCGTCGTGCGTTCCGGCCACCCACATGGAGACCGCAGGCGCGGAACTGGCAGCCGAAGATCTGGCCGAACTTCTGAATGCGCCCAGGGTCCTCGGCTTGGCCGAGGTGATGAATTTTCCCGGCGTCATAAACGGACTGCCCGGCGTGTTGGACAAACTCCGCCTGTTCGCGGGCCGTCCCATCGACGGACACGCCCCTTTTCTGTCCGGCCGGGATCTCTGCGCCTATGTTCTGCCCGGCATAGCCACCGATCATGAATGCACCAACCTGGAAGAGGCCGGGGAGAAGCTGGCCCGGGGGCTGCGTATCCTCATCCGGGAAGGCAGCACGGCCCGGAACCTGGAGGCCCTGCTGCCCCTGGTTTCGCCCGGCAATCTGCGCCGGCTGGCTTTCTGTACCGACGACCGCCACCCGGAGGACCTCATCCGGGAAGGGCACCTGGACCACATCCTCAGGAAAGCCCTCTTCCTGGGCCTGGACCCTGTTTCCGCCCTGACCATGGCTACTCTCAACCCGGCCGAGACCTTCGGTCTGAACGACCGGGGCGCCCTGGCCCCCGGCCGGATAGCCGATGTGGTTGTTCTGGAGTCCCTGGACCGGATGCAGGTTGAAAGAGTCTACAAGAACGGCCGCCTGGCGGCTGAAAACGGCCGGCTTCTCGGCTCCATGCCTCCCCTGGAAATGCCTGCCTGGATCAGCCCCATGAATATCGGGCCGCTGGATGAGGCCACCCTGGAGGTTGAGGCCGCCGGGCCTCTGGTCAGGGTGATCGAAGTCGTTGAGCATCAGGTCCTTACCGGCTGCCTGACCGTCGAAACGCCTGCACTGGACGGCTTGGTCGTGGCCGACCCCGGCCGGGATCTGGCCCGCATAGTCGTGGTCGAACGGCACAAGGGCACAGGCAATGTGGGGAAGGGGCTGGTCAAAGGACTGGGGCTGAAGGCCGGGGCCCTGGCTTCTTCCGTGGCCCATGATTCTCACAACATCGTCGCCGCAGGCATGAGCACCGCCGACCTGCTGGCCGCCGTTCGGGCCGTCGAGAAGATGGGAGGGGGCCAGGCTGTCGTTCTGGACGGCCGGGTTCTGGCTCAACTGCCCCTGCCCATAGCCGGACTCATGTCCGACGCCCCGGCGGACCAGGTGGCTGAAACGGGCGCACGGCTCAAAGACGCGGCCCGGCAGACGGGAGCGGCTTTGACTGACCCCTTCATGACCCTGTCCTTTCTGGCTCTGGCCGTCATACCCAGCCTCAAGATCACCGACATGGGCCTGGTGGACGTGGAGAAATTCGCAATTGTGCCCATGTTCCCGGAGTGATGCTTAAAGAAGAATAATCATGGAAAATCCCCGGGCATCCGGGGATTTCAGACTGTTGACAAACCCCTTTGTTGTCTTTATCAAGCTGACCGGCGCCCCAAAAGCCGATTTCCCGGTTTCCCCTTCTCTTAGGCGAACATGGATGTTCGCCCCCCGGCGAAGGGCATGGATGCCCGTTCGACGGGTTGAAAAAGGCCGGGGGTTCCAAGGGGACGCGGCCGCTTGGGCGTCCCCTTGGTCTGGGCGGGAAAGACTATCCGAAGTCGTCGCCATTCGCGGCAGGGGCGAAGCACCCCGCCTGTATAGTGCTCTCGGAGCCTTCTTCTCTTCCAACGGCCTTTTACGGGACTTTGTCAACAAGCTCAAATCCCCGGGCATCCGGGGATTTTTGCAACTGCCGAAAGATAAAAGGAATAACTTCCAGAACCCGTCTTTTTCAACTCCTTCGGATGGGCAGGGACCAGCGGAACGCCGGGCAACCTGGCCTGATTGTAAAAGTGAACGGCCCTCTCGTGAGGGCCGTTCGTCTGAGGAGGTTATTGTGTTGCTGTTCTGGTTGTTGGTCTACTGAAACCTTGTCCTGGGTTGGCTGTGGGTCAGGGCTGTCAGTTAACGGTTACCGCGATTCTTCTGGGCTCTTCCGGCCCGGCCTTGGGCAGGGTCACGGTCAGGACCCCATCGGCCAGGGCTGCCCCTATCCGTCCGGCCTCGACTTCATCGGGCAGGACGAAAACTCTCTCATATCCGCCAGCTTCCAGGGTGAGCTTCCCGTCTTCCACTTCCAGCCTCAGTTCCTCCCTGGATAAGCCGGGCACGTCCGCTTGCAGCAAAAATTCCTGTTCTCCTTCAATTATATCCACTCTGGGCCTGGCCTGCCGTTTTTTATCTTCCAGGCCGCCTCCGGTCCTGTTCGCCGGATAATCCTGAATGAGGAAACTCCCGGTCATTTTGGCTGCGAACGGTCTGTAGACTAGCATGTTCATATTTTCCGAGGCTCCCTTTCAATTTCTCTTTCACTTGTTAATAAACTAAAACGCCTAATCGGCTTGTCAAGGCCCGGCTTGTGGAATCATTGACACCAATCACCCTTTGAGATACTCTAACTCTATGAAGGAACAGGAAACTGACGACCAGCTCGACTTCGACGAAGAGCTTGAAATTGAAGATGTGGAAGAGGCTGATCCGCTGCTGCCGATCCCTTCCGGCCCGACTGGCACGGCCCCGGCCGGGTTCGATCCTCTACGGCGTTATCTGTATGAAATAGGCAAACACGACCTGCTTTCCCGCGAAGAGGAGACCGAACTTGCCATCAGGTACAAGGACAAAGGGGACCAGGAGGCGGCTTATCGCCTGGTGACGGCCAATCTGCGCCTTGTTGTAAAAATAGCCATGGATTTCCAGCACTTCTGGATGAAGAACCTCTTGGACCTCATCCAGGAAGGCAATGTCGGCCTGATGCAGGCGGTGCGCAAATTCGACCCTTACCGCGATGTGAAGTTCTCCTATTACGCTTCGTTCTGGATCAAGGCCTATATTCTCAAGTTCATAATGGACAACTGGCACCTGGTCCGGGTCGGCACCACTCAGGCTCAGCGCAAGTTGTTTTACAACCTGAAAAAAGAAAAGGACCGCCTTCTGGCCGAAGGGCTCGAACCCGGCCCCAGGCTGCTGGCCGAAAGGATGAACGTCAACGAACGTGACGTTGTTGAGATGGACCAGCGCCTTAACGCCTGGGATGTATCCCTTGACGCTCCCGTGCGGGACGACGGCAACAGCGACGCCCACATGGCCTTTCTGGCTTCTGACGAAGAGGCCGTGGACGATGTTCTGGCCGAAAACGAGATCCGGGAACTGTTGGCGGAAAAACTGAGCGAATTCCGCAGGACACTGAACGAGCGCGAGGAAAAGATTCTGGACCTGCGCATTCTGACGGACGAACCGGCTACCTTGCAGGACATGGGCGAGGAGTTCGGCATATCCCGTGAGCGGGTCCGGCAGCTTGAGACCAGGATCAAGGACAAGATCCGGAAATACCTGCTTGAGGAGATTCCCGAACTGGAAGCCGGGGACTATCTGGAAGGCATGGACCGCCGGGACTGATCGTGCGTTACGAGGGGACAGTTTACCGGCCGCCCAGCGAGGCCGGCAGTCTGCTCATCCAGTCCACCATCGGCTGCCCTCACAATAAATGCCGATTCTGCGGGATGTATAAAAACAGGCGTTTCCGCATCCGGCTGCTGGAGGACATCCTGGAGGATCTGGACAGGGCCGGGGAAGTCTGCGGCCGGAGCGTGCGCACTCTCTTTCTGCCCGACGGAAATACCATTATCATGAAGACGCCCAGTATTATCCGGATACTGCGGCGGGCTTACGAGAATTTTCCGGGCCTCGAACGGGTGACCATGTACGGATCGGCCAAGTACCTGATCCGCAAGAGCCCGGATGATCTGGCGGAACTGTGCCGGGAAGGCCTTTCCCGCATACATATGGGCCTGGAGTCCGGCGATGACGAGACTCTGGCCCGGATGTGCAAGGGCGCGGACCGGGCGGAATCGGTCTCGGCCGGACGCAGGGTCAGAGAGGCCGGTCTGGAGTTGTCGGCTTATTATCTGGTGGGCATTGGAGGCCGGGACCGGTGGCGCGAACACGCCACGGCCAGCGCCGAGGCCCTGAACGCCATGGCCCCGGATTTTATCCGCCTGCGGACTTATTATCCGGTCAAGGCGGCTCCCTTGTACCTGGACATCATGGAAGGACGTTTTACGCTGCCCTCGCCTCATGAAGCATTGCGGGAGCTGGAACTGCTGGTTACGGGCCTGGAAGCCCCGGCCATGCTGCTGAGCGATCACGTCTCCAACTATGTCAACCTGTCGGGCCGCATACCGGAAGACAAACCGGAGATGTTGTCCGAATTGCGCGAAGCACTGGGCCGTGGCGAAGCGGCTTACGCCCGTGAACTGAACTATCTCTGAGACCGGCCGAACCCGCCGGCATTTCGGCCGTCCGGCCGGCGGTGGAATATGGAAAGGTGGTATCTGATCTTGTTACGCAGCAAGTTTCTTCTTTTGGTGCTTGTCCCGGCCATGGTCTTTTCCCTGGCGGCCTGCGCCGGTCTTGAACCGGCCCCGGAAAGCGCTCGGGCTAAGGCTCTTGAAGCCGGTCAGCAGCTTCCCCCGGCCGAGGCCTATTATCACTTTTTCCTGGCCGAACTCTTTCAGGCTTCCCAGCAGTTTGACGCTGCCGTGGAACAGCTCAAGTTCGCCATCCAGGCCGACCCTGTTTCCTCCTACATGGAAATCGAACTGGCCCGGCTCTACCTTCAGCAGAATAAAGTTGCCGACGCCCTGATACACGCCAGGATGGCCGCCGGGAAAAATCCGGACGATCATCAGGCCCGCATGCTGGCCGCTTCCATACTCACGATCATGAAGCGCAATGACGAGGCCATAGCCGAATACGAAACCCTGCTGCAAAGGGACCCGGAGAACGAGGAAGCCCTGCTGGTGCTGGGCAGCATGTACGCCGAACTGGGGCGCATGGACCAGGCCGAGGAAGCGCTTATCCGCCTGCTCAAGGTCAACCCCTCGTCCCATCTCGCTTACTACTACCTCGGCCGCGTGGAGATGCAGAAGAATGACACGGCCAAGGCCGAGCAGTATCTCCGCAAGGCTTTCGAACTGAACGGCGACTTCATAACAGCCCTCAGCGACCTGGCCTCAATCTACGAGAGCCAGGAGAAATACGATCTGGCCGAGGAAGCTTACAAGGAAATAATCAAGGTCAGAGGCGGCGGCAACCTGGCCAGAGCCAGGCTCGGGCGTCTGTATCTGAAGACCGAACGCCGCCAGGAAGCCCGCCAGTTATTCGAGCAGATTATCCGCAGTTCGGCCGACCCGAACAAGGCCAGGGTGGAAGTGGGCCTCATCTATTTCGAGCAGGGTGTCTATGATGATGCGGCCTGGGAATTCAAGCATGCTCTGGCCGAAGATCCGGAAAACGACCGGGTCCATTATTATCTTGGGTCCACTTATGAGGAAATGGAAAACTACGAAAAGGCCGCGGCCGAATTCCTCAACGTGCAGGCCGGTTCCCAGTTTTTCGGCGATTCCCGCCTGCACCTCTCCTATGTCCTCAGCGAACTGGACCGCCTGGACGAGGCCATAGACCTGATGAAAAAGGCCGTCAAGGAAGAGGCGGCAAACACTTCCCTGTACCTGGCCCTGGGGACTCTCTACGAAACAAAGAAAGACTACGCCCGGGCTATCGCCACCATTGACGAAGGTCTTAACCTGGAGCCCGACGATGTGGAACTGAACTTCCGCCGGGGGGTCGTGCTGGACAAGTCCGGCGACAAGGATGCCACCATCGATGCCATGAGAAAGGTTATCGCCCTGAGGCCGGACCATGCCGACGCCCTGAATTATCTGGCCTACACCTGGGCGGACCTGGGCATCAACCTGGATGAAGCCCTGGAAATGGCTATCAAGGCGGACCGGTTCAAGCCGGACAACGGCTTTATCACGGACACCGTGGCCTGGATTCTTTTCAAGAAAGGCGAATACGGCCCGGCTGTGGAACTTCTCGAAAAGGCCGTGGCCCTGCAGCATGATGACCCGATTATCAACGAGCACCTGGGCGACGCCTATGTCAAGGTCAGGAAATACCGGCAGGCCCTTGAAGCCTATCTCAAAGCCAAGGAACTGGGACCGGAAAACACAGAACGGCTGAACGGCAAGATTGAAGAAGTCCGCAAATCAATGGATTAGGCGGCTGCGCTCCGCCTGGCTGGTTCTGCTGCTGGCCGCCGCCCTGTCAGCCTGCGCGGCTCTGCCTCCGGCTCCGCCCGAGACGCCTCTGCCCGACGTGGAAGCCGTGGTGGCTCTGCTGAGGGGCCGTCAGAACTCGGTCCGCAGTTTCGCCGGACGGGGCAGCCTCCAGGTCAAGTCTCCCGGTTCGGACTATCATCTGGATATGACCGTCGTCGCCGTCAGGCCGGACCGGCTGCGCTTGCAGGCCTTCGACTTCATGGGACGTCCGGTCATGCTGCTGACCACCGATGGAGACCGTCTCGGCTTTCTGGATTACCGGGACGAAAAGATGTACCAAGGTGCGGCGACCCCGGAGAATTTCCGGCGCTTCCTGCCTCTGGAGTTGAGCGTTCCCGATGTTATCACCCTGCTGTCCGGAGGCGCGCCGCTCTCCGAATACAGCCGGGCGGCGCTGCTCCGGGACCCTGAACCAGGGCGGGACAGGTGGCGTCTCAATCTGCTGCGGCCCGGAGGTTACTTTCAGGAAAGCGTCTGGGTCAGCCCGCCGGGGACCAGGCTGGAGAAAGTCGAAGTAGCTCCTCCCGGAGAAGACGCCTGGATGACCCTGGAATACTCCGGATACGCCCCGGCCGACGGCTGGGATTCGCCCCATGTGCTGCATATGGCCGACCACAAGGCCCGGACCGGGATCAACATCCGTTACGAGGAGATTCGGATCAACCCCGATCTGCCCGGCACCCTTTTCAACCCTCCGGTTCCGGCCGGTGTTCAGGTTCTGCCCATACCAGATGACGACCAGGGAGGAAATCAGGCCGGCCGCTGACAGTATGCTCGGCAGTCTGGCCAAATGGCTCCGCCTGCTGGGTTTCGATACGGTCTACCTGCGCCGTGGGCCGGGAAGCCCTCTCCCCGGCCGCGTGCTCCTCACCCGCCGCTCCAGCCGCCCCCACCAGCCCGTTCTGTCCGGCTGGCCCCGAATCATCCATATAACCGCCGGCAAGACCATGCTTCAACTGGCCGAATTCATCCGCGAGGCCGGAATAACCAAAGAAGACCTGCGGCCCCTGACCCGGTGCAGCGTCTGCAACCATGCGCTCAGGCAAGCCGGGCTGGAAGAAGCCGCCCCGCTGGTTCCTGAATTCGTCGGCCGGACCCATAAGGAGTTTTCCCTCTGTCCGGGCTGCGGCCGTGTCTATTGGCCCGGAACCCACGCCGGACGAGTCCGTCAAGTGATTGAGGAGGCTTTCGCTTCGCAGGATTTCTCCGGGCCGGGTTCCCGGTGAAGCGGGGCGGTAAAGAGAAAGACGGCAGCGGGGGATTACTTTCCCGTCCGGACCAAGGCCCCCCGCCTGTCAATCCCGCATACGGGCATCCGCGCCCTGGTGTGAGCGGCGAACGTCCATGTTCGCCGGGAGGAAAGCAAAGAATCAAGGAGTTTTTTCCACCGGGGCGATGCTTGTGACCATGGCAGCTTGCCGGTAATGAGGCTCGGCAAACTGGGAAGAGGGAAGCGGAAGGCGGTTGCGAGTGAATTGGTTGAGGAGGGATTTATCGAAAGATAAAGAGAGAGGCGGCTGCGGGATAAGTTTGTTTAGGCGGGATGCTTCTCGCCCCAGGCTGTCGCCTGGACCCACTCTGGGGGCTGGCCGCCCCCAGCGCTCCCGCTGGTCGCTGCCCCCGCGTATAGCCGAAATATAATACCGGAGGCGTCAGCCTCCGGAGCCTGGTGCAGGCGAAAGCCTGCCAGACCAAGGGGACACCCAAACGGCCGCGTCTCCTTGGAACCCCCGGCCTTTTTAAACCCGTCGAACGGGCATCCATGCCCTTCGCCGGGGGGCGAACGTCCATGTTCGCCGAAGGCAGAAGAATGCCTGTACATTTGGGCGATGGTGCATGACTACAAATTCGTGTCTCGAAACTATTTGCAGGAGCTGGGCGAATAACGCATTCTTATGACTCAAGCCCAGACATCTCGTCTGTTTTTTTCAGTGTTTTTGCGTAAGCTCATTGCAACATAAAACAAGGGGGGGCAGGCTTTATTTGATAACGTAAAATATTTTTCGCACATTTTGCTAAGGCCGGCAGCGTCCCCCAGATGGTATCAATTGAAGTTTCAGAAATCGATTGAACCAGGAAGGAGACGACTGCCGTGGAGTTACATACTACACCGGAACGGGAAAAGATCATCCAATTTAATGAGGAAGCGGTCAGGGATCATCTCGGAGAGATGGTCAGGAGCACGGTCGAGGAGACCTTGAACCAGATGCTGGAAGCGGAAGCAGACCGGTTGTGCAATGCAGAGAGGTATGAGCGGACGGAAGCCCGTGTAGACACCCGTGCCGGTCATTATCACCGGAAGCTTCAGACCCGTGCCGGGGAAGTGTCATTGAATATGCCCAAGCTTCGCCGGCAGGCCTTTGAGACGGCGATTATCGAGCGTTACCGGCGTCGGGAATCATCGGTGGAAGAAGCCTTGATCGAGATGTATCTGGCCGGAGTATCGGTCCGTCGAATCGAAGATATCACCGAGGCGCTGTGGGGCTCCAAGGTCAGCCCGGGGACCATCAGCAATTTAAACAAGAAGGTCTACAAGCACATTGAGTCCTGGCGGAACCGGCCGATTGAGGGAGAGTATCCCTATGTATATCTGGATGGCATTGTGTTGAAACGGTCGTGGGGCGGTGAGGTGTGCAATGTCTCGGTGCTGGTGGCGATCGGGGTAAATAAGCAGGGGTATCGGAAAGTGCTGGGGGTGGTGGAAGGAGCCAAGGAAGACAAGGCTGGCTGGTCTGGTTTCCTCCATCATCTGTGTGAACGTGGCCTTCGAGGAGTCCGATTAATCATCAGCGACGCCTGTATCGGTCTGGTGGAATCGGCTTGTGAATACTACCCTGAGGCCAAGTGGCAGCGGTGTACTGTTCACTTCTATCGCAATGTGTTTAGCGTGGTGCCCAGGAGGCACATGGCAGAGGTGGCGGCCATGCTCAAGGCAGTGCATGCCTCCGAGGACCTTGAAGCAGCGCTGGATAAGGCGGCTGCGGTGTGTGAGAAACTGAAGGTCATGAAGCTTCCCAAGGCTGCTGAGAAAGTGAAGGCGGGCATATCCGAAACTCTGACCTACTATCATTTCCCTCGGGAGCACTGGCGCCGGATCCGGACGAACAACGCATTGGAGCGTATCATGAAAGAAATCCGTCGTCGGACCAGGGTGGTGGGAGCTTTTCCTGATGGGCATTCAGCTTTGATGCTGTGCGCGGCCAGGCTCCGTCACATCGCTGGCACTGCCTGGGGCCGGAAACGGTATCTGAATATGGAACTGCTCAAAGACCTGGAATTGGAAGAGGAAAACATTCTGGAAGAAGCCGTTTAACTAAAACCGGGACGCTGACAAAAAAAGCGAAAAATATTTGACACTACCCTTTATTTTTGACTCGTTGTGAAACAGCAGTGGTGAAACATCAGTGAGCATATTTGACCCACAGGATATTTCGTCCTCAGAGGGTGGGCGGAAAGCCTTGAAGACTAAATTGGAAAGGTTTCCAGGACAGCCTGGATGGAGTTGTAGACTTTGGGTTGCTCGATGACTTCACCGTCTTCCATATCATAGACACCTGCAATCACTGTTTCATCCGTTGAAGTAGGCAAGTCCATGCCGCCATAGTCTGTGATGGCGAGGTAAGCTGGCTTGCCCTGGTAGATGAAGTTTTTGGTATACCACTCGCACCCGCCACCGGACGACCCAGCAACAAAGCCTTTTTCATTCATGAAAAATTCTACGCTCATATTGTTTTCACCTTGTATTATCAAGAAGATAAGATAATTATAGCAGAGAAGATGTTTTCGTCAAGGCAAATTAGTATGTGCTATGCCTGAGAAAGAAACTATATCTACAATTGCCACGTGGCATGGACAACGCAAAGGCCTTTGTCGAGCTTGGCGATCGTAATCTTCGCATCAGAGCGGTCAAGTTTGAGGGTAAAATCGGGGGGGACTTGCCCCACCGGGATATTTATGCTCGGTCCGTCGGAGTTGAAATGAATCAATCCGACATCGGCGATCTGCTCGAACAACGCAACAGGGATTTCAACCATTTCATAGAATTGTGTCGATTGAAAATAGCGAAGCTGAACGATCGAATCGACCAAGGCTATGTATTCATCGAAAAGTCTGACGGTTTCATCGCGTCTTTTTTTGGCTGTTCTGCAATCTTGTATCCAAGCGGCTTCGGTCAGTTTGCTTATGTGAATGAAATTTTTCCGAAGATTTTTGGCCTTTGTCGATTTCAAGCTGATTCTTTTACCGTTCACTGCAACATCCCAAAAACGTTGCCCTTCCGGTGCCTTTTCGACTTCCAGACCTGAAAATACGCAGGCGGATACGAAAGCAGCTTCGAAACTTTCCTGAAAAAGCGGGCTTCCCATGAAGCAATGATGCGTCAGAAGTTTGGACCTGAATTCCTCCTCGAAGGCGGATGAAGCGAAAAATGAATCTTCGAAAAGACTCACCTCGCATTCGGTTCTCAGGGCGGTAATAAATTCGTCGATTCTTCTTTTTTCCGCGTTCGAAAGATCGAATGTGAAATCAGGCATTGACGCATTCCTGTGTTTTGGTTTGGAGCAAATCGTCGAAGTTCAGATGTGTGCCTGGCAAAAGGACGTCTTTCATCTCCGGTGCCTTTCCTGTCAGAATCCAGCAAGATACCGATGCAAGCTGGTAAGAAATCAGAGGGGGAACGGCGTCGCCGATATGTCTGTAGAGGTTAGACAAAGAACTGCCGCCAAAGGCGAAATCGTTGGGAAAACCTTGAAGCGCGGCCATTTCCCTCACGGTACAGAGGCGATTTTCGTCCGGGTGGGTATAGCGTCCGTTCCCTATATGCGAACATTCCCGCTTGATGGTCGGAGCGGGCTTGTCCCAGTGAAGCCGACCGTAAACATCGGGATACGAACCGAATTTACCCTCTTCGACGATCTGCCTCATTGCCGGAGTCAGGTGGCGGGCACCACCTTCGATGCGGAGCAAATCCATCCAGGAGCCGCCGTTTTTGGGAATGGCGGCTATCCTTTCCTTGACTGAAGTCGAGGCGAATTTCGGATAGCTCCGAAAGCCCGTAGATCGCGGATCGATAGACGAAAAGGCGCGCCGGACGGTCAAGACTTCTTCCTGAAGGCTCCAACCCTCCCACAGGTTTTCGAGAGTATGCAGCCGATACTTCCGCTTGGCCGCGATCACGATCGATCTTTCCCGGATTTGGGGCAGCCCGAAAGCGGTAAAAAGATAGTTTTTACCGAAAACCGTATATCCGTTGTCTTCGAGATAATCCTTGAACCACTTGTAATGATGGTTGAAATTTCCCTGAATCAATTCGCGTGCGTTTTCCATGACAACGACATCGGCAGCCAGGGTCACCGCAAATTCGGCGGACTTGCGGACCAAACTGTTTCGTTGATCGTCGCGCAAATGGTTCAAGGGGTTCGCTCTGCTGAATCCGGTGCAAGGAGGACAAACGCTGAGGATGTCGATTCCGGTGGAGTCCTGGAGCTTCAAGACTTCCCTGATGGAGGCCGGTTCGACTGCGGAGAGGTCGACTGCAACCGGGACGATTCCCATATTAAGAGCATATGTCGTGTTGCACTGCAACTTTCCCCGGCCCGAACTGGGTTTTCCGAATTCAGCGTCCGCAGCAGCGATCACGTCGAATTTCGGATGTCGGTGAAAGCCGAAACTCATTCCTCCCGCACCGGAAAAAAGGTCTACAACCGTGAATTTTATTTTTGATTTCCTGCGTTGTCCGCACGAGGATTCGTCAACCGATTTGTCTATCCTTTTCCGCACTTTCTTCTCCGCGGCTTTTGCCAATTCAAGTCGATTCAAGTTTTTCGCGGCCGTTTTCCGGTGTTCCGGCTCCGCCTTGTCCAGCATCTTGGCGACAATCTTTTCCATCGTATCCGGCAAGAGCCCGTATATTTCGCATTCCCAGACAGTAACGACATTCCAGCCCAGTTCGGCCAGAGCCGCTTCGTTCTCGGCATCCCTGGCTTTGTTCCGCTCAAGCTTGGCAGTCCAAAATTCAGTATTGGTCTTGGGAACGCTCGAACGCCTGCAACCGGTATGGCCGTGCCAAAAACAGCCGTGCACGAAAACGGCGGTTTTGTATTTCGGCAGAACGATGTCCGGTTTTCCAGGTAACCGCTTGTTGTTCAAGCTGAATCTGAATCCCAAACGATGCAGGGCCGAGCGCAGCATCATTTCGGGTTTGGTGTGCCGGGACCGGACCCGAGCCATCAGTTCCGAGCGTTGCTCTCCGGTCATTATGTCGGCCATGCGTTCCAACCATTAAATGATATAATTGAATAATATTACTTGCGAAAAAAGATTTACACCAGAAAATCAGGCCACGTCGGCCACAATATCTGTGATCATATTCAAGCTTACAGGCACATCTCGTATACTTCAATCAAAAAAAGCTTGACGGCGAACAGACCTGCACGAAGCCGTCTTGATTCTCTAAGCATCCCGCCTTACCGCAAATCATGACCGAAAATGCCCCCGGCACCCGGTCTTATTCCTTTCCCTGTTTTCTTTTTCAGACCCATGAACAGACAGCGACTGGAGCCATGGAGGCGTCAGGGAATCACTTCTATTCGACTTCTTGGGCGAACACGGACGTTCGCCCGCCCGCATCAGGGCACGGATGCCCGTATGCGGGATTAATAAGGCCGGGGATTCCAAAGGGCCGAGGCCTTCCGGCCCTTTGGTCTGGGTGGGAAAGACTATCCGAAGTCACGGCCGCTCGCGGCAGGGGCGAAGCACCCCGCCTGAACAGACCTGCACGAAGCCGTCTTGATTCTCTAAGCATCCCGCCTTACCGCAAATCATGACCGAAAACGCCCCCTGCACCCGGGCTTGTTTCTTTCCCTGTCTTCTTTTTCAGGCCCATTAACAGACAGCGACTGGAACCAAGGAGGCGTCACGGAATCACTTCTATTCGACTTCTTGGGCGAACATGGACGTTCGCCCGCCCGCATCAGGGCACGGATGCCCGTATGCGGGATTATCAGGCCGGGGATTCCAAAGGGGCGCGGCCGCCTGGGCGTCCCTTTGGTCTGGGTGGGAAAGACTATCCGAAGTCATCGTCGTTCGCGGCAGGGGCGAAGCACCCCGCCTGAACAGACTTGCACGAAGCCGTCTTTATTCCTGCTTTCCTTTGATTTCATCCCTCCCCGCCGTCCCTTTTCTTCCTTCGCGCTAGCCGCGCTCCCCCTCAATCCTTGAACCGCAAAAAACAAACCAGCACCGGCCCCAGACAGATGAACACCCCGGCCAGAGCCATGCCCAGGGCGAAATTCCCGCCCTCTCCCATCAGCCCTATCCCGGCAGGCATGGCCCCCAGTCCTATAAGCACCGCCAGCGGGGTGGTCAGGGACACGGCCACGTTGCGCACGGCGGGCGGTCCGATTTTGGACAAGGCCGCGAAGCCCGGCGGAAAGAAACCCGAAGCCAGGGTGGGCTGAACAAAGATCATGACCGCCAGCCAGAAACCCGGCGCGTAAGGCATGAAGACCGTGGCCAGGCCGGTGGTCAGGAGGAAAATCACCAGCGAACGCCTCGGCCCTATGCGGTCGTTGGCCCATCCGGCTACGAAGGCCATAAAAAGCCCGGTGGTCCGTGAAATTGCGATCAGGGTGTTGGCCCAGGTCTGGTCCAGGCCCCGTTCGGCCACCAGAAAAAGCGGCAGCATGGCGAAGATGCCCACCTGGGAGCCTATGCCCATGCTGAAAAGCAGAATCATTATCCAGAAAGCGGGCAGCTTGGCCAGCACCTTGACGGTTTCCGGCCGGGGAGCTTCCCCCCGCCGTTCCCCGCCGATGTTGAAACAGGCGAAAGCCAGACCCAGCAGAACCGACACCAAACCCATGGTCACCAGCACGCCCCGCCAGGATGTCGCCCTCAGAAGAATCTCCGCCGCCAGGGGCGCGGCCACGAAACTCAGGTTCGGCGCTATCTCGTGAATGGCCAGGGCCTTGCCCCAGTTGGCCGGGCGGACCATACCGGTGATGGTGGCGATGCCCGACGGCAAATACAGGCCCGCCCCGGCTCCGACCACCACCAGCCCAGCCCGCAGAGCGCCCAGGGAACTGCTCAGGGCTGTCAGCGACAGCACCGCGCCCATGGTCACCGCTGATACGATTATGGTCCGCCGGTGCCCGATCCGGGACGACAGAAACCCCGATCCAACCAGGGCCGCGAAGAACCCGGCGGAAATCATCAGGAAAAGCGAACCGGCCTCGCCGTGGCCCATGCCCAGGTCATGCTCCATATTGGGCAGCAGAGGCGCTATGATCAGGCGGGCCAGAAAATTGAGGAAAAATATGGCGGTCAGAAAAAGAATGGCCCCTACCTTGGCCCGGAAGGGTTTTTCCGCGTAAGGGTCTGTCTGTATGTCCCGCGTGGTTCCGTTCATTATCCCTCTTTCAGGTCTCTTTGCTCAGGAAAAAAGTCTTGCCTGAACAGGCGGAGACTTCTCTGCCTTCGAGCTTGTTGACAAAGTCCCCCAAAGGTCCTTGAAAAAGAAGAAGGCTCCGAAAACAACTATACATGCGGGGTGCTTCGCCCCAGGCTGTCGCCTGGACCCTCTCTGGGGGCTGGCCGCCCCCAGCGCTCCCGCTGGTCGCTGCCCCCGCGTAAAGCCGAAATATAAAGCCGGAGGCGTCAGCCTCCGGAGCCGGGTGCAGGCGAAAGACTGCCAGACCAAGGAGACGCCCAAGCGGCCGCGTCCCCTTGGAACCCCCGGCCTTTTTTAACCCGTCGAACGGGCATCCGTGCCCTTCGCAGGGGGGTGAACGTCCATGTTCGCCTAAGAAAAGGAAACCGGGGGAATCACTTTTAGAAAATGCTTCCCCCGTTGATCTTTCTCCGGCGCCGCTGCCAGGCTTCCGTTCAGGACAAAAAAACTAGTTCCCGTTGGAACCGGCCGCGTCCCGCTTGAACTCCTGCTCAACCTGGTCCATGGTGCCGTTGAATCCCAGGAACATGTCCTTGATCTTGCGGAAACCGGTCGCCAGGTTTTCCTCGCTCCCGGCCTGGGAACTTATCTGGGACTGCCGTCCGCCGGACCCGGAACCCAATGTGCCCCGGCGGCTGCCGCTGGTCCGGCCCCTCTGGGGCCTCGGCTGGCTGGCGTACTTCTTCTGGATGACCGTGGTCTGGGCGCCGCTCTGGTCCTGGGAGGTTATGGTCAGGGAACCGGCTTCCGCTCCGGGCGCAAAGGCCGCGCATCCCAGAAACACTGTCACTACGGCATAAGCTTTTATCTTCTTCATGTCCGCCCCCTCTCTTACTTGGTCTCCATGACGCAGACCCCGTCCCAGCCGTCGCCGGGCGGATTGCTCATGAAAAAATCACACCTGTCCTTGTATAAACGGCAGGCCTTGTCGGACGGGTTGATCCGCAGAGCCTCCCCGAACAGCCCGGCCCCCTTGGCCCAGTCGCCGCAACGGTAACACCCCAGGGCCTCCGTGTAGACCTCCAGCACATCCGGCAGGCCGGGAAAACTCTCTTCATCATGGTACCCCAGAATCTCGTAAACCGCTACCGGCTTGGTCTTGCCCTTGACCCGGATCAGGTCTATCTCCCGGCAAGGATATCCGCCTGTTAATTTGCCGAAAGTCATCTCGCTGACCAGAATATGGGAACCATACATCTTGTTGGCTCCCTCCAGCCGGGAAGCCAGATTCACCCCGTCGCCGATCACCGTGTAATCCATCCGCTTGAGAGACCCTATGTTGCCGGAAAGGACTTCGTCCGTGCTGATGCCTATGCCGATGTCGATCTTTTCCAGCCCCGCGCCCTGGCGTTCAGTGTTGAACCGGCGCAAGGCCCGCATCATGTCCACCGCCGCCCGGACCGCCCGGTCCGGGTCTTCCCCGGAAGCGAAAGGCGCGCCGAAGACGGCCATGATGGCGTCGCCTATGTACTTGTCCAGGATGCCCTCGTACCGGAAGATTATGTCCACCATGATGCTGAAATAATCGTTCAGCATGGCCACCGTGGCTTGAGGCCCCATCCTTTCCGACAAGGTCGTGAAGCTGCGGATATCGGAAAAAAGTATGGTCGCCTCCTGAGCCTGCCCGCCCAAGGCATCCTCTCCTGTTTCCAGAAGCTTTTCCGCCACTTCCCTGGTCATATACCGGGCCATGGTGCCTTTGATGCGTTTTTCCCTGGTGATGTCTTCCAGCAGCACCAGCGCGCCCATCTGCCCGCCGTTGGCCCCCAGCAGGGGCGCGGCCGTCACGTTGGCCGAAACGCCTTCGCCCCCTTCAACCCGTATCTCGGCGTCCATGGTCACCACGGGCGACAGAGATTTCATGGCCTGTTCCACCGATTCCACCAGCCAGCCGTTATCCCCGGTAAAGAATTCCCCGGCCCGGACGCCCACCAGGTCGGCTTCCCCGGCCTGCAGAATGCGCAAAGCCGCCGAATTGGCCTTGACGATGCACAAGTCCGCGTCCACCGAAAACACGCCGTTGCTCATGCTCTCCAGCATGCTTTCGTTGTAGTTCTTCATGGTCAGCACTTCATCGAAGAGCTTGGCGTTTTCAATGGCTATGGAAGCCTGGCTGGAAAAGGCCCTGAGACGCCGCTCGTCCGTCTCCGTGAAAGGGCCGTCCTGGCGGTTCAGAACCTGGGTCACCCCGATTATCTTGCCGTTCTTGTTGCGCACCGGCTGGCAGAGAATCGAACGGGTCCGGTAACCGGTCCGTTTGTCCACGTCCGGGTTGAAGCGGTCGTCTGCGTAAGCGTCCGGAATGTTTATAGTCTCTCCGCTGGTGAAAACCGACCCGGCAATGCCCAGGTGAGCCGGGAAACGGATCTCGCGGCTTTCCAGCCCCTGGGCCACCTGAGACCACAGCTCACCGGTCTTCTCGTCGTGCATGAACAACGTGCACCGGTCAGCGTTCAGCAGATCCTTGGTGGTCTCCATGATCTTGCCCAGCAAAGGCAACAGGCGGAGTTCCGAAGACAGGGCCGTGGTCACTTCCAGCAGCAGGTTTTCCTCTTCCCGGGCCCGCATGACCTGCTCGTGCAGTTGAGCGTTCAGCAACGCCGAAGCGGCTTGAGCCGTAATGGCTTCCAGCATGGACAGGTCGTCCTGGTTGAAGTCCCCGGATTTTTTGTTCAATATCTGAGTCACCCCGATGGTCTGGCCGTCGCGGGTCCGGATGGGAGCGCAGAGGATATTCCTGGTCCGGTAGCCGGTTTTTTTGTCTATGGCCTGGTTGAACCGCGGATCGGCGTAAGCATCAGGTATGATTACGGCTTCAGCGCTGGTGAAAACCCCTCCGGCAATGCCCAGATGATTGGGAAAGCGTATCTCCGAGGTCAGATCGCCCTGGGCCACCCTGGCGAACAGCTCCTTTGTCCTGGCATCGTTGAGAAAAAGCGTGCTCCGGTCCGCGTTGGTCACTTCCGTGGTTATTTCGATCATGCGCCCGAGCAGCGTGTCCAGGGAAAGGGTGTCGGAAACGCGGTTGGCAACCTCCAGAAGGGCGGTCAGCTTGGTGACGACATCCGATATTTTTTCCAGAAACTCTTCCCGGTCCTCGGAAGAGAGCAGCCCCAGGATGCGCCTGATATCGTCCTGCTGAAGACGGTGCCCGAAGAGCCTGCTGATGATTTCTGACGTGAATTCCACGGGAAAACCTCCGAAAAAGACCAAAAATACCTTGTTTTTTTCACACCGCCGGCGGTTTGTTGTCCGATTTTTAGACACCCCGAAAAAGAGTGTCTAAAAAACATACACCGGTTCAGGCGGCGTTTTAACGCTTCCAACCCGTCCCGAAGGCTTTGCCCGGGGCTTTGGTTGACAAAATTCCATATAAATCAGCCAGTTTTAAACTAAGCCACCTCTGGCTGTCTCGTCCGGAGCGCCAGACAACCCGCCGGAGGACCGGAACCGGTTTTTCCCGGTTTTATACATCTTTCACTACTTTTCAGCTCTATCTTAGCAAAAAAAACGGAGCTATACACGACAAACGCCTCAGTCGCCCCCGTCAAGCCTGCCTGGAAGGAGAAAAAACGGCAAAAATTAAGATAAATGAAAAAAACTTGGCCGGGCCAACCGGAAAAAATGCTTGCGGCGGCCCCTTTTTCCACCCGCTTTGGCCCAGTGTTGAGAAAATCAGCCGGATTGAAGCGGTTGCATAACATGCCGTATTACTGTTAGATTGGGAAAAGCTGGACCAACCGGAGCGCTCCGGCGGCTGTTTTTCATGTTCAGGAACCGGAATCACCGGGAGGCTTGACTGGATTTTCGGCCTTTTTTTGGCCGAAATATCTTCGGAAGTCTTCAAAACAGGTCGATTTTGTCCTCCGGACGGCTATAAAATGAAAAACGGGTTTCGGCTGGGGCAAGGTCAGCCCGGCCGGGAAAACAAAAAACCACAACTTCGTGCCCCGTCGAAATTTCGGCCGGGTTCGGCAAATTTTCTGCAAAAAGAGGTAGGCAAAATGAAAGTAGTTGCATTTAACGGCAGTCCCCGCCCCAAGGGCAATACTTCGATTCTGTTGCAGACCGTTCTGGACGAACTGGCCAAGGAAGGCATCGGGACGGAACTGATCCAGATGGGCACGGAAAACCTCCATGGCTGCCTGGGATGCTACAAGTGCAAGGAAAAACAGATCAAACGCTGCGCCGTGGATAATGACAACCTGAATATTTACCTGGAAAAAATGCTGGAGGCGGACGGGATTCTGCTGGGTTCGCCCACCTATTTTTCCGACCTGACCCCGCCGATGAAGGCTCTGATCGACCGTTGCGGCGTTGTTTCACGCCACCACGGAAATCTTCTGCGCCAGAAGGTCGGCGCGGCCGTCGTGGCGGTCCGGCGGGCAGGTGGCATACATGTCTTTGATTCTATTAATCATTTTTTCCTTATCGGCGAGATGATCGTGCCGGGTTCGACTTACTGGAACATCGGCGTGGCCGGTCCGGCCGGAGAAGTGGTCAACGACCAGGAAGGTCTGGCCACAATGACCGCTCTGGGCCGGAATATGGCCTGGCTGCTGAAGAAGATCAAGGCCTGACCCGGCCCGGCCTTGGCCGTTTGTCGTTCCGGGCCGCAAAAGGTCCGGCGCGGCTGAAATTCGACCGGATGGGATATAACTATTCAGATTTGCGCGGGAACAACTGTTCTGCCGGGGCCGGGCGGGAGAATATGGGCTGAACATAATTCTCCCGCCATGGTCTGAAGTATTTACAAGATTCCTGTTTACCTTTATATAAGTGGCTGGGAATGAAACCGTTCCGGCCTTGTTTCCAAGTATCGGGCAGGGCAGGGACGAGGAGGCGAGCCATGCTGCTGCGGCGCGTGTTCGAAGCCAGAAAACCGGCCCTGGATTGGTTGCAAGTCGATATAACCTCCCACTGCAACGCAGCCTGCATTTACTGTCCCCGCCACGTTTACCGAGACAAATGGATCAAAAGACACCTGCCATTCGAGGTTTTTCAGCGCCTGCTGGCGGATACCGAACGGACGGCCATGGTGCACTTGCAGGGTTGGGGCGAGCCTTTATGCCATCCGGATTTTTTCCGCATGCTGAAGGCGGCCAAGGCGGCCGGTCTGAAGGTCGGCACGACCACCAACGGCATGCTGGTGGATGAAGAAATGGCCGGGCGTCTTGTCGGCGAGGGCCTGGACGTGCTGGCCTTTTCCCTGGCCGGAGTGGACGAGGCCAACGACCTTATCCGCAAGGGGACATCCCTGGATCAGGTAAGGCTGGCGGTGGCGGCTGTTCACCGGGCCAAGGCCCGGCTGGGCGTGGAGAATCCCACTGTGCACGCGGCTTACATGATTCTGCGTTCCCGCCTGAACGACCTGGAGACGCTGCCTTCCTTTCTGGAAAAGACAGGGTTTTCGGCGGCAGTGGCCGGTTCGCTGTCTCTGGTGACCGATCCGGCCCTGACCCATGAATCGGTCCTGGCCGCCACCAAAGAGGAGTATCAGCGTCTGGCCAGCCGGGCGGATGCCGTCCGGGCGGAAGCTTCCCGCCGGGGCGTCAATCTGAGTTTTCATGTCTGCACCCAGTTTTCGGAGAGCCGTTTTTGTTCGGAAAACGTGAACAGGGCCATGGTGGCGGGCTCGGACGGAGCCATCGGTCCCTGCGTCATGACCCGGCTTCCCTTGTCCGGACCGGAGTATTACTATTTCAAGGGCAAGGAGCGCCCCGTGCCGACCCTGTCCTTCGGGAACGCGACCGGAGACTCACTGGCCGAAGTCTGGCAGAGGGCCGATTACCGGCGTTTCCGGCGTTCCTTCGCCAAGGGCCGGGTGCTGCGTTTCTGCGCCGAATGCCAGAACAGATTCGCCGACGCCCTGACAGGCGATGACGAGACCGGCGGCATCGATTTTACCTCCCGCCACGAACTTATTCACCAGGCCTACCTGAAAAGCAAGGCCCAAACATAAAAAGAAAAAACGACCGGTGGACGTATGCCCCTAAGCGCATTTGACTATCTCGCCCGGGCTCGAGCCGTCATTTTTGACTGCGACGGCGTTCTGACCGACTCCCGGGACGCAAACTGCTATTTTTTCAACCGAATCAGAAAGTCACTGGGGCTTCCTCCCATGTCCGCGGAAGAAGAAGATTACTGTTTTATCGCCACCACCGAAGAAGTGCTGGCCAGAATAATCCCCCCGGAACTCCTGGCCGAAGCCGAGAAGGCCATGGCTTCCATACCATACGAGGAGATACTGGCCCTTATCAATATCAGGCCGGGAGCCCTGGATTTTCTCCGCGCCCTGAGAGCCAGAGGGATTATCACGGCGGCCGACACCAACGGCGGACCGGAAGTCGGCCCTTATTTTCAGGCCATGGGCCTGACCGAGCACTTCGACATGGTGGTGACAGCCGTGGAAGTATCCCGGCCCAAGCCCGATCCCGAAGGTGTTTTTCTGATAATGAAGAGTTTCGGCCTGCAAAAGGATGAAGTTGTTTTCATCGGCGATTCGGAGTTCGACCGGCAGGCGGCCAGGGGGGCGGGAGTCGCTTTCGGCTCCTTCGGCAATCCGGGACTCGAGGCCGATTTTCATCTCTCCGAGTTTCAGACCATTGTCAGGAACTTTTCAGGTTCCTGAACGCTTTAGTTTGTTTGACTTTATGGGCCTAGGGGTTTATATGAGGGCATCTCGGGCCGGCCTTAACGGCGGACCGGCCGCCGGCGGCAGGCGACTGACCGGCCGAGACTGATATGTTTACCGGAAGACTGTATGAAGAAAGGGTCGCGTTTTGGAGGAGAATAATCAAGAGATAGTGGCCGTGTACGCGCTGACAGCGGCTGGATTGGACACAGCCCGCAGAATCTGCGCAGGCATACCCGGAACTCAGTTGTTCCTGACTGACCGCCTGGCCAGGGCGGAAGGCGTGACAACCAATTTCGGGCGTCTGGCCGAGGCTATGGCCGAAAATTTCGAAAAATTCAGCGGGCACGTGGTTGTCTCGCCGGCCGGGACCGTGGTCCGGGCAGTGGCGCCTTTGCTTACCGAAGGCTACAAGGATCCGGCCGTGGTGACGGTCGATCCGGAGGGCCGGTACGCCATCAGCCTGGTGGCCGGGCATCTGGGCGGGGCCAATGAACTCACCAATCAGGTGGCCGGGATTATCGAAGCTCATCCGGTCATCACCACGGCGGCGCCTTCGACCGGCAAGCCGGTTCTGGAGGAACTGGCCCGCGAAGTCGGTCTGACTCTGGAAAATCTTAGGGCCTTGAACCGCATCAGCGTGGCTTTGCAGGAAGACGAGAACGTGCCGGTTTACGATCCGGACGGCTGGTTCCGTCCGACTCTGTGCGGCTGGCCGGATCTTTTCCGCCATATCGATTACAGGCCGAGGCTGACTCAATCTGGTCAGGCTCTGCGCTGGCCTCTTATCTGGGTGGGGCCGGAGACACTGCCTCTGCCCGACTCCTGGCTGCCGGAGAACTGGCTCATGGTCCGCCCGCCCTGCCTTTCCGTAGGATTTGTCTGCGAAAAGGATTCATCCGAAGATGAACTGGCCGCAGCCCTGAAAACCGTCTTTGAAGACAACAACCTTTCACCGGCTTCGGTGAAGTGTCTGGCCGCCGTTGACGGCGGAGGCGACATCAACGGCCTGTCGGCCCTGGCCGGCAGGATGAACGTGGAGTTGCAGGTTTTCAGCTATGAAGACCTGAAGACCGCCGAGGGCGAGCTGCCTTTGCGGCGTCTCTGCGAAGCAGCCGCTTTGAAGGCGTCCTGCTCCAATTGCCTGACTGTTTCCGGGCATGCCCATGGCCGCAGCGTGTTGGCCGTGGCCCGTTTCGACTGCCCCGGTTCCAGCCTCTGAACCTGCCGGAGATTTGCTGAGTTTGCCGGGGGCGGATAAGCATATTCGCCTCCGGTTTTATATTCCGGTGTTACGCGGGGGCAGCGACCAGCGGGAGCGCTGGGGGCGGTCAGCCCCCGGAAAGGGTCCAGGCGACAGCCTGGCGGGGAGCTGGGGCGGGCTGCACAATGGATGAATTATTGACAAAATGCCTCGTGAAGAGCTACAAAAGTATATTTTGTAAATAATTGGACAAGTCAAATAGCATTTCTTCATTTTAGCGTTTCGCCTTCAGCGCCACCCCACCCGAGAATCTCCCTGGCAAAAGGTCGTGCAGGCTGTCTGGTTGTCCAAAAACTTTGCCTGACTATGCCGGCTTGCCAAGGGTTATAATGGTGGGATGAATCTGCCATTTCGTTCAGGACACATGGTCAATATGGCTCATCGGGGAGCCCGCTCCCTGGCCCCGGAGAACACTCTGGCTGCGGCGGCTTCCGCGGTGGCGGCCGGGGCGGAGATGTGGGAGTTGGACGTGCAGTTGTCCGCCGACCGGCATCTGGTGGTCATCCACGACGACACCCTGGAAAGGACCTCAAACGTGGCCATGCGGCCGGAATTCGCCGGCCGTAGGCCCTGGGCCGTGGAAAGCTTCACCCTGGCCGAACTGAAGTCCCTGGATTGCGGAAGCTGGTTTGCCGGGACAGACCCTTTCGGGACGGTGGCCGGAGGAGAAGCGGCTTCGGCCGGGCCGCAGGCTTTCGAGGGTGTTTCCATGCCTACCCTGGCCGAGGCCCTGTTTTTTTCCTGGAAGAGCGGTCTGGCCGTGAACGTGGAGATCAAGGACCTCAAGGGCCGGGCGGACGAGGCCTGGCTGGCCGGTCTGGTGCTGCGGGAGACGGCGGCCACCGGCATGATGGACCGGGTCCTTTTTTCATCTTTCAACCCCGGCTACCTGAAGGCGCTGAAGGCCATCGACCGGAACGCGGCCACGGCCCTGCTCAGCGAGTTCCACCTGCCCGATCCCCTGACCGTGCTGAAGGCTCTGGAGGCGTCGGCCTACCATCCCCGCAGGGATGTCCTGACTCCCGATGAAGCGGTTGTGTTGCTCGAAGCCGGGTACTGGGTCAATGTCTGGACGGTCAACGATCCGGCGGAAATGCTTTTGTGGGCCAAGCCCGGAGTCAGCGGCCTGATAACGGATTATCCGCAGCGGCTGGCCGGTTTGCGGGACGGTCTGCGGGAAGCGTCCGGCGGCTGAGGGGCTGTCCGGTTTTAACGTAACTCCACCGGGGCGGGAAAGACCGAGGCCAGGGCCGGGGCAATGTCGAAGTCGCGGGCCAGGCAGGCCCTGATTTCTTCATCGGTCTGGCCTTCCATGTTCATGTGGCGCTGGAAAAAGTCCACGATCTGGCGGCACATGGCCTGACTGACCCGTCCCGAGCGGTAGAGGTTGGCCAGGACCTTTATTTCCATGCGGCGGGTCACGTCGTGGCGGGTCAGGGTCACGGGGGAGCCTTCCCGGCCGAAATACCATTCACCCAGGTGAGCCAGTTCGTGAGTGACCAGCAGATTGCGGTAAAGAACCAGCATTTCCCGGTCGCGGCCGAGTTCCCGGAGCATTCTGGACCGGAGGGAGTCCGGGGCGGGCTCATTGGCGGCGGGCGAATAAAGGACGGCGTTGATGAGGATTCTCTCCCGGCACTGGCTCCCGAAGCCTTTCTCCGGGTCATACGGCTTGAGTTCGACGATTATCTGGCGGAAAGCAAGGGGATCGAAGCCCAAGGCCTCCCTGACTTCGGGCAGGCCGAGAAAGGCCTCGACTTCACGCCGGGCCCACGGAGAGGCTTCTATAAAGTCTGTTGTTTCGAAGGTCAGGACGGAGAAATCCGGGGTGAAGGTTTCCGGACACATGTCGAGATTATGGCCGGTCAGACCGTTGCAGCCCAGGACGTAAAGGCAGAGGCCGGCCAAGGTCAGGCGAAGGGCGGCTCGGAGACACCTGATGAGCAGGAAAAACTGGAAGACAGAGGCCATGTCCTTGCTCCGGCAGTCTGTGGGTCTCGGTTTATCCTTGTTGCAGGTCCGGGAAATTTTCAGCAGGTTCACCGGACCGGGAAAACGATTGGATTTCGACTGAATAATATAAAAACAAGTTTAGTTTTGTGAACGGCGTTTGTCAAGCCGGACCGGACGATCAGCCTTCCCGTGCCCAGGCCGGAATGCCGGGATGGGGCATGTTGAGCCTGCGGTCCAAGGCGCGGCAGTCCGGTTCCCATTCGGCCACCAGGGACCAGTATTCCGGGGAATGGTTCAAGTGGCGGAGGTGGCAGAGTTCGTGAATCAGGACGTACCGGGCCAGTTGCGGTTCAAGGAATAGGAGCCGGGCGTTCAGGCTGATGGTTCCCCGGCGGGAACAGCTTCCCCAGCGGGTTTTCTGGAGCCTGACCTGGGCGCTGGCGTACTTCAGTCCGGTGGCTCGGCTCAGTTCATCCAGCCAGGGGACGAGTATCCGTCGTCCCTGTTCGGTGAGCCATAGCCTGAGCAGGCAGTGGATATCGCCGGTCCGGTGCAGGGGGCCTTGGAGTCTGAGCCGGTCCGGGCCTGTCTGACGAAGGAGCAGGGGGGCGGGGGCTTCGATGTATTCCACCAGGAAAGACTTGTTGCAGGAGGCCATACTGATGTCGGCGGGCAAGGCCGGTTCGTCAGGGGCCGGTGCGGTCAGTGCGGTCAGCCTGCCCACCGTGCGGTCAATCCAGTCCTGTTTGGCTTCGACCAGGGCCGGAACCCGCCTGAGGTCGAAGCCTCGGGGGACGACCACTTCCAGCTTGCCATCAGGACTGATCCTGAGGATGACGCGCTTGGCTTTCAGGCTTTCCCGCACCGTGTATTGCTGTCTGGGCTTGCTGGTCTGCTTCATGTTGCCTCAAGCGGGAAAGATATCATTCTCAGGCGGCAAAGGCAAAAAGAACCCCCCGGGGCTCGCGGCAGCCGCCGGGGGGCAGGGGGGGGAACAGGAAGGTTTCCAAAATCAGAGGGGTGCTTTTCAACAGGATGCGGATGAGATGAGTGGTTCAGCTTTTCACGTCAGGCCCCGCCCTTTTGTCCGTCCAGCCATGTTCGAACGGGAGGCCGTATACGTCTTTTTTTTACTCATCGCCTGTTTTTCCGCCTGTTCGTCCCGGGCCGGAGGCACGGGACTGGCGGATTTGTCTGCTGGTCTGGCGTTTTGAGTGCCTCTTTAGCAGGCAAACCAAGTGCCTAAAATCACATGAGTGGAAAAAGCCAATATAAATAGATGTTTATATAATCACGACGATTCATTTGCTGTTCGTCTCCTTTTCAAAATGACTAAAAAATAGTCATAATGAAATGGTTCTGACGGCATCAACGACGGATACCGGCCCGGTTGCTTGAGTGCAGGGGAAGGCCATGAGGCGTCCCGCGGCCGGTCCCGACAGGGGAGGGAGGAAAGATGCGTTATTTTCGGATGCTGGCGTTTATAACACTGATATTATTAAACTGTTCCGGACCTGGAGAGTTGAAGGTGGATGACCACAGTGTGGCGGGTGTGGATTTGGCCCGGTACTCGGGGTTGTGGTACGAGATAGCTTCCCTGCCTGCACGTTTTCAGGAAGGCTGCGTCTGTTCCACGGCCGAATACCGGGTTATCGGTGATTATGTGGAAGTGACCAACAGTTGCCGTCAGGAGAGTCCTCAAGGGAAGCTGCGCCGGGTGACAGGCAAGGCCCGGCCGGTTCCCGGCTCGAACAATTCCCGGTTGAAAGTCACCTTTTTCTGGCCTTTTTCGGGGGATTACTGGATTGTCGGACTTGATCCGGATTACCGGTGGGCCATGGTCGGTCACCCGCAAAGGAAGTACCTGTGGATACTGAGCCGTAAACCCGAGTTGGATGAAAAGACCTTTGCTGCGCTGGTCGAACGGGCTCGGGTTCTGGGCTACCCGGTGGAGCGCCTACGGCGCAGCGATCAGTCTTGCGACTGAGGCGGGGGCTTCAGAGGCGGCGGTCTCGACCGGACGAGGAGACCCTGGCTGCTCCGCAACGGCGGCAACGGGCGAGGTTTTCGCCGAATACTTCGCCTCGTTGCCAGTCATGAAACCCGAAAAAGCATTTCAATTTGAAAAACAGTCTGAGCATTATCACCCCGCAAGGTCAGAAGAGGGCATGGCCGGATATGGGCCGCCTCGAATATATTGTTCTGCCTTGATACCACACTCACGGGTCCTGTGCCAGACGAGCCGGTTGATTCCGGCGGGGGTGTTTGGCGTTGCGTGAACATGCTGCCGGGGTTATTATGACAATTATGGAAAATAAGGACACAAATGAACGAGTAACCCAGGCGTTCCTCAAAGCCATCACCTCGGTTATAACCGAATTCCATCTGGAAGGCGACGCCGAGGCCCTGAACAAGATCGGGCCGACTCTGCTGACGGCCGGAATCATGGTTCTTACCAAGGATATCGGCCGGGACGGCGCGGCGCGGGTGGTTGCTGAGTTGGCCCCGCGCATCCAGCGTGGCGACTTTGACGGGGCCCTGGAAGGGTTGGTCCGGGTCGAGCACTGATTTCAGGCCCGTGTCTGCCGGACACGGGATATCGGCCGGGCGGCGTTCTGGACGTAGGCCAGGCTTTCTGTTTTTGGGCCTGTTGTCTGGCACCTGCCAAAAAAACATATTATACTTGAATTACCGGGGGCGAGCTTCTATTCACCCGTATCCCCTTGTGCTGGGTGGGGCGGTTGCTCCATTAGGTAATACAGGCTCGTCCCCGTCTTTTGTCCATTGAGGCCTCTGCAAAAGGCCCCCTTTGGTCGAGCTTGTTGACAAAGTCCCACCAAAGGCCGTTGAAAGAGAAGAAGGCTCCGAAAGCAACTATACAGGCGAGATGCTTCGCCCCAGGCTGTCGCCTGGACCCACTCTGGGGGCTGGCCGCCCCCAGCGCTCCCGCTGGTCGCTGCCCCGCGTAAAGCCGAAATATAACACCGGAGGCGTCAGCCTCCGGAGCCGGGTGCAGGCGAAAGCCTGCCAGACCAAGGGGACGCCCAAGCGGCCGCGTCCCCTTGGAACCTCCGGCCTTTTTTAACCCGTCGAACGGGCATCCGTGCCCTTCGCCGGGGGGCGAACATCCATGTTCGCCGAAGAAAGCGGACACCGGAAAATCGTCTTTTGGGGGTACAGGTCGGATTGATAAAGACAACAACGGGGTTTGTCAACAGTCTGGTCCAATTTTTTTGTTGGGCTTGTTTTTTAATCCTCGAAATATGCCCAGTATTCCTGCGGTTAAAAAACTTGCCCGTCCCGACCTTGAACCGGAGCAGACCTTTTGCAGAGACCTCGCATTCTTTCTTAATTCTTACGGCAACGAATATCGACAACCTTGGCCTCGCGGATTCTTCCGTGTCTGCTGCAACGGGCCATGAGTATTGACTATGGTGACGCAAGATGAATGAAGGTTTGATCGTCAGCCTGCTTCTTATTCTGACGGCGGCCTGGGGTTTGGGCTACCTGTTTTCCCGGGTCGGATTGCCTCTGATGCTGGGTGAGCTGCTGGCGGGCCTGATTCTCGGGCCGCCGCTTCTGGGCTGGGTGGCCTTGTCTCCCCCGCTGGAGCTGATGGCGGAGTTCGGGATTTTTTTCGCCATGTTTTACGCCGGGATGGAGATGGATCCAAGGGAGGTGCTGGAGCATCTCTGGCCTTCGGTAGTCACCGCCATAGGCGGGTTCGTGCTGCCTTTCATCCTGGGCCTTCTGACCGCCCTGGCTTTCGGGAGCACGTTCTTTCAGGCTCTGGTGCTGGCTCTGGGGATTTCGATCACGGCCATGGCCGTCCAGTCGGTTATTCTGCAATCCATGAGCATCAACCGCAGCAAGGTAGGGCATGTCATGATCGGTGCGGCCATACTGCAGGATATCGCCGCGCTGATCGGGCTGTCGGTGCTTCTGGGGGCGGCCAGGAGCGGGACGGTTGAATTCATGAACATTTTCATTCTGCTGCTCAAGGTCACGGCTTTCTTCGGGGCGACGGTGGTTGTGGGGGAATTCGTGATGCCCCGGCTGACCCGGCGCTTGACCGATCAGGCGGCCAAGGGGTTCACTTTCGCCATGATGGTGGCTCTGGCTATGGCCTACCTGGCCGAACTGGCGGGGCTGCATCTGATTATCGGGGCTTTTCTGGCCGGCCAGTTTGTGCGCCGGGAAATCATGAACGACAAGGTCTACGAGGCCATTGCCGACCGTTTTTACGGGATAAGCTACGGTTTTCTGGTGCCTATTTTCTTCGCCTCCCTGGCTTTTCACCTGCATTTCGAATGGACATGGTCCTTTGCCGCGTTCACCGGCGTTCTGACCCTGGCCGCCGTGGTGGGCAAGGTTGTGGGCGGCGGGCTGGCGGTCAGGCTGTTCGGTTACACCACGAGGGAAGCGGCGGTAGTCGGTCTGGGGATGAACGGGCGCGGCGCCGTGGAACTGGTGGTGGCCACCGTGGTCATGGAAGTCAGCCGGGAATTGTCCGCCGCCGGGGTCATCACTGACCCGCTGCTGACCCAGGAGCAGTTTTCCGCCCTGGTGCTCATGGCCTTCATCACCACGCTCATGGCCCCGGTGACGTTGAAATGGGCGGTCAGAAGAAGCTGTCTCCCTGGTGAAGGCGAGGAATTCTGCCGGTTGCTGGAAGAATCCGGGCGGCCCTGAACCGCCCATGCGATTGGGTAAACCGGCCGGAACAATCGGTCAGTCTGCAAGATTTTCTCGGGTCGGGCCATACCGGTGGAGAGAATCTTTCCCCCCGTCGAGCCCGGATGCTTCATTTTGTTTTCAGAGTCCGGGGTCAAAGTTCTGATTCTCTGATGTGTCCGGATAAAAAGACAGCAAATCCTGATGATTGTCATTATGGTTCTTGCGAAGGGTTGACAAATCCGGGCAAAAATGTAAGATAGGAAACGCTATTACCGGTGGGAAGAACGTTTTCCCTCCGGAGACGCTAACCTCGAAAAGACAAGAAAAGCATCCTGACGAACGGCCCTTGCACCGGCATTCAGCCCGGTGGGAGGAGGTGGAGTTCCAACCTTGCGAGTATTAAGGCAATGCTGCCTTAACACCCTTATAAATCAATATTTTATTAACGGAGGAAGCCAATGAGAAGAATCGGAATGTTCGCGTTGATTGCGGGACTCTGCCTGACCATGGGGCTGCTGGCCGGTCCTGCGTCCGCCGACGCCAAGACAACATTTGTGACTATCGGCACGGGTGGAATCACCGGCGTGTATTACCCCACCGGCGGGGCTATCGCCCAGATCGTCAATGCGAAGCGCGACCAGTACGGGCTTCGCTGCACGGTCGAGTCTACCGGCGGTTCCGTTTTCAATGTAAACGCCGTCATGTCCGGGGATCTGGAGTTCGGCATTGTCCAGTCCGACCGCCAGTATCAAGCCTGGAACGGGATGGCCGAGTGGCAGGAAAAAGGCGCCCAGAAGGACCTGCGGGCGGTTTTCAGCATTCATCCTGAAACGATAACCCTGGTGGCTTCCGTGTCTTCGGGCATCAAGACCCTGAAGGACTGCAAGGGCAAGAGGGTCAACATCGGCAACCCCGGTTCCGGCCAGCGGCAGAATTCGATAGACGCCCTGACCGCCGCCGGCCTCGACTGGGAAAAAGACATTCAGGCTGAAGGCGTGAAGGCCGCCGAGGCTCCCGGTCTGCTTCAGGACGGCCGTATCGACGCTTTCTTCTACACCGTGGGGCATCCCAGCGGAGCGATAAAGGAAGCGACCGCCGGGGCGACCAAGGTCAGCCTTGTCCCGATCACCGAAGTGGCGGATCTGCTGCAGAAGCTGCCTTACTATGCCAAGGCCGTCATTCCCATCAAGTTTTATGAAGGCGCGGTCAACGACGCCGACGTCCCGACTTTCGGCGTGAAGGCCACGTTTGTGACCTCGGCCAAGGTTCCGGATGAGGTTGTTTACGCCATCACCAAGGAAGTCTTCGACAATCTGGAAGCATTCAAAAAGCTGCATCCGGCCTATGAAGTCCTGACCAAGGAAAACATGCTGGAAGGCAACAGCGCTCCCTTTCATCCGGGCGCGTTGAAGTATTTCAAGGAAGTCGGCCTGGTCAAGTAGCCGACAATGGGGCCGGGCCTGGATTTCTCCTCGTCCGGCCTCCATTACCGACATTGCAGGCTTATAACCATATTTTTTCAGGGCCGGGTTGCGCCGTGGGATTTCATTCCCATGCCCGGCCTGTTTTGTTTTGAAGGATAAAGACGGAACAATCCGATGAATGAAGCAGCAATACAGATGCGGACTGGGTGAAGCGGATGAATAGTGTTGAGAGGCACGACAACGAACAGGGAATGGAACTGGCCAAAAGGCTGGCTGAGGAAGAGGAAGGCATAGGCCGGAAGCCGGAGGGGTGGCAGGCCTACGTCATTCCCCTGGTGGCTATCTGCTGGAGCATTTTTCAGCTGTCCATCGCCAACTGGCTGATCCTGGAGCACCTGTACACGCGGGCCATTCACCTGGCTTTCGCCCTGCTGATCGTTTTTCTGAATTATCCCTTGTTCAAGGAGACCCGTTTCGGTCTCAAATTCCTGTCGGCCAAGCACCGGATACCTTTGCTGGATTTCCTGCTGGCCATAGTGGCCGCCGCCGCCGCCATGTACGTCGTGATTGATTACGAAGGCGTGAACCTGCGTTACGGGGCTCCCAATACCCGCGACCTGGTCTTCGGTCTGATTCTGGTTATCCTTCTTCTGGAGGCGGCCAGGCGGGTCATCGGCCCGGCTCTGCCGGTCATCGCCGGAGTGTTCATTTTCTATTCGTTCGCCGGTCCGTACATGCCTGAGGTTATCGCCTTCAAGGGCGTGTCCCTGAACCGTTTCATCGGCCAGATGACCATGTCTTCGGAAGGAATTTACGGCATACCGCTGGATGTGTCGGCCACCATTGTCTTTCTCTTCGTGCTCTTCGGAGCCATGCTGGACAAGGCCGGGGCGGGGCAGTATTTCATCAAGCTGGCCCTGAGCCTCTTGGGCGGATTCAAGGGCGGCCCGGCCAAGGCGGCCATTGTGGGCAGCGGGCTGACCGGCCTTGTTTCCGGTTCGAGCATCGCCAATATCGTCACCACCGGCACCTTTACCATACCTTTGATGAAGAAGGTCGGTTATCCGGCCAAGAAGGCGGCCGCCGTGGAAGTGGCCGCCAGCACCGACGGCCAGTTGGCTCCGCCTATCATGGGGGCTGCGGCCTTCATCATCGCCGAGTATGTCAACGTGCCTTACATAGAAGTGGTCAAGGCTGCGGCCATCCCGGCCTTCGCCTCATACGCCGCCTTGTTTTACATCACCCATATCGAGGCCTCCAAGCTGGGGCTGCGGGGCATTCCCAGGGCGGAGCTGCCGCCGTTTTTCAAAACCCTGTTCAGCGGCATTCACTACATGATACCCTTGGGCTTTCTGCTTTATCAGCTCATAGTGGTCCGCCATTCTCCCGAGGCGGCGGCCTTCCAGGCCATCTGGGTCATGGCCGCAGTCATGCTGATCCAGAGCCCGGTCAAGGCTTATATCCGGAAAGAACCGCTTTTGCCGGCCTTCTGGCAGAGTATAAAGGACATTTTCACAGCCCTGGCCGCCGGCGGCCGGAACATGGTCTCCGTGGCTCTGGCCACGGCCTCGGCGGGCATCATCGTCGGCGTGGTGGCCATGGGGCTGGGGGGACTCATCACTCAGATCATCGACCAGATATCCGGCGGTAACATATACCTGATGCTGATCATAACGGCTCTGGCCAGCCTGATTATCGGCATGGGCCTGCCTACGACCGCCACGTACATAGTCATGGCTTCTCTGACCGCTCCGGCCATTGTGACCATCGGCGGTTATTACGGTTTCGTGGTGCCTTTGATGGCGGCCCATCTGTTTTGCTTCTACTTCGGCATACTGGCCGACGATACGCCGCCGGTGGGACTGGCCGCGTACGCGGCCGCGGCCATTGCCAGGTCCGATCCGATTCCCACGGGCATCCAGGGCTTCATGTATGACATTCGAACGGCCATACTGCCTTTTATGTTCATCTTCAACGCGGACCTGATCCTGCACAACATCAGCAGTTGGCCTCAGGGCATTCTGATCTTTCTGATGGCCTGCATAGGCAACTTCGCTTTTGCCTCGGCCACCCAGGGGTGGTTTGTGGCCAGGAACAGGATTTATGAAATCCCCATATTCCTGTCCGTGACCGTCTGTTCCATGCGCCCCGGCTGGGTGGCCGAACTGGTAGGGATTCCCTACGGCCAGCGTTACTGGGTCTACCCCATCGGGCTGGTCATCTTCGGACTTCTTTACCTGATGCAAAGGCCGAGAATACCCAAGCCTGAGCAGGCCGCCGCTGTCTGACGAAAGCCGCCCGGCTTTTCCGGCCGGTCGGGGAAGGAGCGGGCATGTCCGGAAAGCGTTTTCTTTTTTTGCTGGCCCTGTCGGCCTGTCTTCTCTGGACCTGCCTGAACGTCCGGGCCGAAGGCCGTTTCACCGACAACGGGGACGGGACGGTCACGGACCATGAACTGGGCCTGATGTGGGCTCAATATGATAATCAGGGAGATATTGACTGGAAGGACGCGATGCGCTATTGCCGTGTCGGGCCTCCGCATCTGATCGGCAGGTACGAAAACTGGCGGATGCCCAAACCGGAGGAACTGGCCAGCCTTTACGCGGCCGGTAAGGGGCTGCCGGAACGTGAATCGGACTGCGGCGCGACGCTCAGGACGGTGAAGGAGATCAGGCTTAGCTGCGCCTGGGTCTGGTCGGACGAGGTCCGGAATATCACGGCGGCGGCCTTTGATTTCCACCGGGGGTTGAAATTCAAGGAACGGATGGTCAGGAAGCGTCATTACCGGGCCTTGCCCGTGAGGAATCTGGACCAGGCCGCGAAGTGAGCGGACGCGGAGGCGTCTCGGGGCTTTCTGGAGGTAGCGAGTGATAACGACGAAGAGGATATTGGCCGGGATATGTTTTTCGGAACATTCCCGGCTGGTGATGGAGCATGCGGCCGCCCTGGCCCGCTGCTTCGACGCCGAGGTTCTGGCCGTTCATGTTCTGAATGTCCGCGATGTTCAGGATGTGACCACCATCGAGGCCATGGGTTATGATGTTCGTCCGGACGAGTATATGAAGGATGTCCGGCGGGAGCGCCTGGAGCAGTTGCAGCGGATGGCCGGGGAAACAGGACTTTCTCCGGAAAAGATCAGGACACTGGTCAAGGTGGGACATCCGGTCGAGGAGCTTCTGAAGGTGATAAGGGAGGAGAAGGCCGATCTGGTGGTCGTCGGGGCCAAGAGGGCGGCGGACCTGCCTCATATCCTCATCGGCTCCGTGGCGGAGAAGGTCTTCCGGCATTCTCCTGTGGGGGTTGTGGGGGTTCGTCATGGACATGGACGCTGAAGGGAGAGGGGCCGGTATGAATATCAAGCGCATCCTGGTGGGGCTCTGCCTTATCGAGACTTCCCAGGCACTCTTCAATCATGCGGCCCGGTTGGCGGAATGCCTGGGTGCGGATATCGTGGCGGTGAACATCATCAACATCCGGGGCATAGAGGCCATCGCCTCGGTGGAGTCTATGGGTTATTCCATCAGTTCGGAAGCCTTTGTCGAATCGGTCCGCGAGGAACGGCTGGGGCAGTTCAAAACCATCGTCGCCGCTTCCGGGTTTCCCGGGGAAAAGGTCAAGGTCGTGGTCAAGGTCGGCCATCCTTACGACGAACTGCTCAAACAGATCAGGGAGCAGAAGGCGGACATGGTGGTCATCGGCACCAAGGGCCGGAGCAATCTGCCCGACGTGCTGGTCGGTTCGGTGGCGGAGAAGATTTTCCGGCATTCTCCGGTGACTGTGGCGGCCTTGCGCCTGACCGGCTGATCCGGCGGCGACCAGGGAGTCTCGGGCCGGGTCCGAGGGTTTCAAAAAGTCCGGAAAAGTTGCGCGGGCCGGGCCGGTGAAACGAATCCGCGCAACTATCTGGTTGACAAAACAGGCTTACTATCTATAATAGGCTCGGTTCGCCGGAGTGGTGAAACTGGTAGACGCAGTGGACTCAAAATCCACCGAGGCTCGCCCTCGTGTCGGTTCGATTCCGACCTCCGGCACCAATTAAATTATTGTCCTTTTCCGTCGGTCGCCAAAGGCTGAAAGACAGCTGGAGGCGGGTGGGACCACGGACCGAATAGAAGCCGTTTTGACAAGTTTCGGCGGACCGGGAATATTGCCGGTTTCGTTGCGTTGCTTTTTGTGGGGCGTATGTCAATTCCGGCGGCGGAGCGTTTCCCTTGTTGTTTTGATGATCGAGATGGTTTTGGGAAAGACTCCTGCCGTTTTTTTTGCATTACGGCCCAATTTTCGTACAGAATTATTTTGGTTTGCCTTATGACCCGCCGCGACGGAAAAAAACAGTGCAGTGGCGGGATATCGCGGTTTATGAATTGCCGGAACCCGGTCGACAAGGGGGCGTGAAAACGGCCGTCAGGCCTGAAGGTGTCGACGTATTTCCGTTGACTTCGGCTGGAAGCAGGGTAGTGAACGAGTTGCCGTCAGGATCATGTTTCAGGGAAAATAATGATTCACACAGACTATCGGGGGCTTGGGACGGCAAACGTAAAAAACGGTAAATTGTGCCATTTGTGTTGAAATAATTGTCAATTACCACTAAAATAATCCACATAAGTCCCATCACAAATCTTTAAGGAGAAGTCCCGCCATGTTCAGGAAGCATAACGAAGCCGGCCGGAATGGATTCACCTTGGTGGAAATATTGCTGGCTCTGGGCATCATGGGTATCATTGCCGTTTTCGCTATTGCCTTGAGCAGCTCCGTGCGCAACGCCGCCAAAGTCGGAGAGACGGAGAGGCGGCTGGAAGAGACTGCCGTGAAGGCCCGGGCCGTGTACCGCAACAGCGAGGCCCTTCCTGCGGCCACCACACTGGTTGAGGAGCCTTCCGGCACGAGCAGGGGCTTGCCGGTGGGGGCCACGGAACTGAACATGGAGCAGAAATACCGTTACGACGCCTGGGGCAAGCCGGTGCGTTACTATCTGGGGGCCAATATTCTGGGTCTGACCGTGGACGGCAAGCAGGTTTTTGCGGCCGTGGTCAGCGACGGTCCGGACCAGACCCCCAACACGACCATCTCCGGCACGACCCTGAACACCGCCGGGGACGACATCGTCATGCCTGTCAACGTCTCCCAGGAGGCGGCGGAAATCGCTTTGGAGGAACTCAAGGCCCTGCAGGCCAAGGTGCAGGCCCTGGACGCAGTTTATGAAGGCATCGACAACGGCGGGACGGTGGGAACGGTGGACGAAAGCGGCTGCGTGGCCGCAACTCCCAACAGCCTTGCCACCGGGTGTCCTCCGACCAACGGATTGACCAACGACCCCAACTGCGGCACGGCTACCCTGGATGCGATAGAGGCTAACGCTTCTCTATACGGTTGCAGTTCGGAGACAACGGCTTTGGGAGTTATGGTTAATAAGATCTACGCCATGTCGGCCAACTATCTGACCGACCCCTGGGGACATGCTTACGCCTGGGGCTGCGCCGCCGGGTGTACGCCCTCATATACCAGCGCGAACCCGCGTTACCACAAATTTTTCTCCCTGGGGCCGAACAATACGGCGGGGGATGCCGACGATATCATCCCGTGAGGGGAGCATTGATTATCTTTCAAAGCATTGGGCCCGGTTGATTCTCCCAGGCAAACTGTTCATCCGGTATTCGGGCAAGGCTGCAAGACGGCTTTGCCCGTTTTATTTCCGGGGGAATCTGCTTACATAAGACACCGGCCGCTTCGGGCGGCCTGAAGAGGGATGACATGCCTGCCATCAGCAACCGTAAGGGCTTCAGCCTGTTTCTGTTAATTCTGTTCGTGGCCGGTATCGCCGTGCTTGGCGTTGCGGCGGTGACTTTCACCACCAAGGTCAAGACCGTGGAGGATGAAAAACAGACCGTTATCGACCTGACGGCCATCCAGCAGGCGGCCGCCAAGTACTACCGCAGCCATGAAAACCTGCCGGGCACGCCCGGGGCGGCCGGGCTGGTCCCTGTGGGAGCGGCGGAATTGAATCTCGACGGCCGCTACAGGCAGGATTCGTGGGGACAGACCATCGAATACTACCGGGCGGCGGATCCCGGTGCCGGAAACACCTTTATCAACAACGTCAAGGTCAATGGCCGGGACGTGGCCGGTTATGTCCTCAGCTTCGGACCGAATCAGAAGAAGGAAAGCACGCTTAGCGGAGGGAGTATCGACACCGCCGGGGACGACATCCTCCTGCCTCTGAATGTTCAGGCCGAAGCCGTGGATATTACGGTGGAGGAACTGGAGACCTTGACGAGGCGTCAATGCGCCTGGAGAAAGAGCTCTGGTTCCTGGTATGACTGGAACACCGCGCCTGATACCTTTCTGGCCAATTTCGGTTTGAGCGGCGCTTTCAAGGAAGACCCGTGGGCTCGGCAGTATACCTGGGTCGAGGATAACCCGGACTCCGGCCATTTCGAGGCCGCCAATGCTCCCAACACCGGCACCATCGCCGGTCCGACCATCACTTCGGTTTACTGCACTTCCGGCGGGGGGGTGCCTCCGGTTCCCGATCCTCTGGGACAGTGGCTGGTCAACGAGGGTTCCGGTCAGTCCCTGGCCAATTCCGGCCTTCAATCCTCCTATCAGGGGCAGATTCAGGGCTCCGCCAACTGGATTCCCGAGTCTCCCAGCGGATATTCTTCGTCCCTCATGCTGACCGGCGGCCAGGGCGTGCACGTGCCCGGCTCCGGCGGAACCGATTCGACCTTCAACTTCGGTTCGATCCAGCCTTTCACCCTCTCCGCCTGGATCAAGGTGTCCAACGTGCCCGGCGAAATGACCATTATTCGGAAGATCAAATCCGGCGGCGGCTCAGGCGCCGGAACCGGGTACCGTCTGATGTTGAACTCGAACAGGGAAGTGATGTTCATCCTCAGGGACGATGACGGGAACCAGATCGTCGTCGAGGGAAAAACCCGCCTGATCCAGGGCGGATACACCCTGGGCCATTGGCACCACGTGCTGGCCACCTATGACGGCTCCCTTAACGCCACCGGTCTGAATATTTACGTCGACGGAGTCCTCGACAACGACACCCAGAGCACTACCACCCTCGCGCCCTCCCCGGCCACCATCCAGAACAACGGCCAACTGGAGTTCGGCCCCGGATTTGTCGGCTACATCTCCGGCCTCGCTATCTGGAAATCCCTGCTCGATGAAAACCAGGTCGTGGAGGTTTACCACTGGGCCACGGCGAGGCGTTACCTGTTCGAGGGAAACACCTATGACCGGAGCCCCAACACTATTCCAGCCACACTGAACAGTACAAATCCGCCTGACCCGTCCTACGCGGCCGACCGCTACGGGACCGGCGGCAGGGCTCTTACCCTGGACGGAGCCGACGACTACGCCGACATGGGCGGAGACACCGGTCCCGGTGCTTCGCTGAACTTCCGGGCCAATTCGGCCCCGCTGTATGTCTCAGGCGGTTTCTCGGTTATGGTCTGGTTCAAAACCACGGAAAACTACGGCCCCCTGGTCTCCTTCCGCCACAGCAACAATAATGTCCCTTCCGGTCTGGATCCGGGTGCGCCCGATATCGATCTGACCATCGGCTACGACGGGGGCGTGCGTTCCGGCGGCAGCCTGATGGGGCTGGTCCGGGACGATCAAAATGAAGGCTCCTACGCCCGCTTAACCGGGCCATCCGTCAATAACGGCCAGTGGCATCAGGCCGTGTTGAGCCGAGCTAATTCAGGCAATATAGCTCTTTATCTGGATGGCCAATTGCAGGGCACTGCCTCCAGTTCGTGGTCTGATCTCGGCATTACCACCGACCTGCGCAACATCGGCCGGGAAGCGCGCTGGGTGATCGACAATTTCCACCCGGAATACGAGCCGCCCACAACCACTGACAGTTCCCGTTTCCTTGGGGGCCAAATCGACGACGTGGTCATCTTCCCCCGGAACATCAGCCCCAAGGAAGTAAAGGACGAATGGTGCCGGTTCAAGACGGCCACGGCTGTCGCCTATGGAGCAACCTGTCCGTAACTGTAAAGAATAATAACCTGAAAAAATTATCCTCCGCAGACCGGAGCTGTCATGGCAACGATTTACGGAGGATTTTTTTGCGCTTGTATTGCTATGCCGGTTTTGATAGCGTTTTCTAATTAAGGATGCTGGCGATATGACTTTTTTGGGGTCAGGCAGGCTTTTTTTCTTTTGATTGCCAGCCGAACATCAGCGCCTCAGTGCGGTCGTGATGGTTCGTAAGCGGGGGCTTTGCCGGGGCAGAAGGCGGAGCGGCGAGCCGGATGTAATTATCCATAACCTGGACACGGGTCGTTTCGCTTCCTTATCCGTTCTTTGCCGGGGCCTTCAGCCGGATCGCCAGGCGGTCTTTTCCGTCAACCGAGGCGTATTCCCTGAAGAAAAATTTCTTTTACCGCTGCCTTGTAGTGTTGAGACTGTTACGAAAGCTGAAGATCGTTTTTCTGTTGTTGCTCTGTTGAATCATTCTGACCGGAGGTTGCGTCTGATGCGCTGTAAGCCCGCGAGGACTTCCCCCCATGGTTTCGCCCTTTTCGTGGTTATCCTGCTGTTGGCCGGCATTGGCGTGCTGGCGGCGGCGGCGATAATTTTCACTTCAAAAGTCAATAACCTTCAGCAGGAGAAAGAGGCCATCCGTTCCATGTACGCCCTTCAGGGCGCGGCCAGGGCCTATTACCGGGGCCATGAAGACCTGCCCGCCGTTCCCGCCGGAGGAAAGGTTCCCCTCGGGACGGCGGCCTTCAATCTGACCTCGGACCACGGGACGGACGTCTGGGGACAGAACATCATCTATCAGCGGGCTTCCGGGACCAGGCTGGATATCCGGGGAGTGACGGTCGACGGCAAGGCTGTAGCCGGGTATTTTCTGAGTTTCGGGCCGAACCAGAAGCTGGACAGCACGTTGGGGGCGGCTACGGCGGTCCGGGGCGGGGACGACCTCCTGCTGCCCATCAACCTTCAGGCCGAAGCCGTGGAGATCGCCGTCGAGGAGCTGACGGTGCTGGCGCGCAAGGTCTGCGCGGCCTGCCGGGCCGGCCGGTCGTCCATCACCAGCGACCTGAACGCCCTGCGGACCTATTTTCTCCTGGGCGAACAGTACCAGCAAGACCCCTGGGGGCGTGACTATCTATGGGACGCGGTGGGCAAGACCTACTATTCCGAAGGACCGTCCACGGCCACGGCCGACGACAACCTTTCTGGACCCAGCCAGATCGTCTGCTGCTCGTCCGCGCCGTTCAGTTTTCACGAGCCCTTCGACGATCCCGACCTGGCCAACTGGAACCAGGCGGCCCTGACCAACGTGGGGCCGATTGGGTCGCCTCAGACCACAAACTACGCCGGAAGTCCGGCTCTGATTCCGGGCGCGGTTTATGTCATCAACGGTCAGTTGCTCTCGGGCTCTTTGCTGACATTGGACTGGGAAAGGGCGGGAGTGCCTCTGGACACGGCCTGGTCCACGGCCGGACACCTGCTCAGCTACGACGCCCAGGTCAAGGTGGCCAAGACGGATTCCATCTTCAGAGCCATGTGCGCCGGGCTCTCCTTCCGCCTGGACGACCGGAACAACGGGTACGGCCTCTCCTTCATGCGGCCGAACAACATAAACTCCGACGGCATTCCCAACGATATTGTGCCCCGGACAGGCAAGCTGATGGCCGTGCTCTGGCAGCAGGAGCGGACCGGCACGAACTCCTATGACTACAAATGGCTGGCCTACAAGGAATTGAGCGGTCCGGTGGCCTTTGCAGATGATTTCGAAACCGACCAGGGCTGGACAACCACTTCTCAGAATCCGGCCGCATGGGCCAAGATAACCGGTGACTATTCCAGCGCGACGCATTGCTGGCGGGCCGACGGCGGCAGCAACGGGACATCGAAGACAGCCACTTTGGTCAGTCCGATCCTGGATTTGACGCAGGCAACAGCCCCTGTTTTAAGCTTCTGGACGACTTACGGGCTGACCGGGAGCAACAACACCGGTTATGTCGATGTTTCGAAAGACAATGGGGTTACCTGGAACGGAGGGGTGAGAACTTTAACAGGGACCCAGAATTCGTGGACAAAAGTCACCGTCGACCTGAGTTCTTACGCTGGCGAGTCCTCAGTCAAGGTGAGGTTTCGTTACGAAGCAAGACGGAATGATCGCTGGTGGCAGGTTGACGACGTAAGGGTGGAAAGCCCCTTCCCCATGCAGATGGCGACCCTGATGGTCCGGGTGCATGAGGCCATAACCGTGCCTTTTGCCGGCGGAGAGACCGAGATCAGGGACGGGGACACCGTGACCCAGGACAACGGGGCCACGGGCGTGGTCTACGGCCCCCCCTTGCTTACCGGCGGCTCCTGGGCCGTGGGCAGCGCCCGCGGTCTGCTCAGGCTGACCAATGTCGGCGGGACCTTTGCCGACAACGAGGACCTGAAGGTCAATGGAGCCAAGGCGGCCGAACAGGACGGCGACAGCCGGAAGGACAACTACATCCAGGCCTACCATTCGGCCCTGGCCGGGTACGGCACGCCGGGCGCGAATCCGCTGGATTACGACAAGCACGGCAATCCCCGGGGCGAAGTCCACTGGCCGCCTGACGATGTCAACGATACGGCCGCGGACAACGACTACTTCACCCTCATCCAGTGGCAGGCGGTGGATTCATCGGTGGAACTCCTGGGCTCGGGTAAGGAACTTAATTCCATCATAAGGACGGACAAGTTCACCTCTCCGGACACCGGTGCCTTCGGTCTGCCGGAAAATCCGGAGATAGGCCTGCATACCATGGGCGGGATAACTGACACTATCCGGTTCGACGACTTCGCCATGCAGAGCCAGCCTGGCCCGTGAAGCAGGAGCGGCCGGACCGGCAGGCCGGTTGATGATTGAAAGCGAAAGCCCTCTTTATCGTTGAAGATGAGAGGGCTTTGCTGTTACATTAAATAAATATGCCATTGTTCATCCTGGGGTTACGCCCCAATAACCGTTTATGTATTTCGTTTGACGAAGCAGAGAGGCCTGATGGCGCGGGAAAACCGGGGATGACTGTTTTCGGGGAACTACGCAGGCCGGCCGCCTGGACGGCGGCGGTGTTTCTGGCCTTGTCGCTGCTGCACACCGGGGCTCGGGCGGCCATGTACAGCCACGAGGATGCGGACGGGGTGGTGCATATCACCGACCGGCCAAAGGGCGCGGCTTCCAAGCTGCTCCTGACCACGCTGAAGCGTCCCAAGGGTTTCAAGGAGCCGGTGGCGACCGGGGCGGAGTACGGGGCGGCCATCGACGGCCAGGCCAGCCGGATGAGTGTGCCGGTTCCATTGGTCATGGCCATTATCAAGACGGAATCCAATTTCAATCCCAGTGCTGTTTCGCCCAAGGGCGCCCGCGGCCTGATGCAGTTGATGCCCGGCACCTGGCGGATGTACGGCGTGACCGATCCTTTCAACGTGGAGCAGAACATCAGGGCGGGCACGGCCTATTACCGGGAGATGCTCAACCGTTTCGGGAGTCACACTCTGGCTTTGGCGGCTTACAACGCCGGGCCCGGCCGGGTGGAGCAGTACAAGGGCGTGCCTCCATTTGACGAGACTCAGCGGTATATCAAGAAGGTTTTTCACTACTACGAGTATTACAAGAATAAAAAGAATCTGACGACCCTGCCCGGAGTCTCGGACCAGTTCGACAGCGGCTTCACGGCTCTCCGGGCCGGGCAACTGGTCCGGGCGGCGGAGAATTTCCGGCGGGTAGTCAGGACTTTTCCCCGTTCACCGGAGGCGAACTACAATCTGGCCCTGGCCTATGACCGTACGGGAGAAATCTCCCAGGCGGCTGAATATTACCGCCGGACTCTGAAATACGACCCTTACTTTAAGGAGGCCTATTACAATCTGGCCATACTGTATGAACGTCTCGGGCGGAACGACCAGGCGATTTCCACGTGGAGTCTGCTGTTGCGCTATGAAGTGAGGGGCGATGAGCGGCGTGACGTGCAGAAGTATATCAACGAATTGAGACAACTGGCCCGGCAATAGGCGGTCCTGCGGATGGTGTTTAGGCAGGTTTCATATTCCTGGCGTTTAAGAAAAAACAACAGATCGGGCGATGTTTCCTTGTGAATTGATGATTGTCAATATATAGTAAAAACAAATTGTTATGCTCTGTATCCTTTTTTGTGTTCTTCTTGTCCCTGTTTTCAAATTAGCTATTGTTTTAAACAATTTGATTGACATATGCGATAATTGTGCATTATATTCCGTTCATTGGGGATTTTTACGGAATATTTTTGGGTAAGCAGCAAATTATAATAACCGAAGGCTTATAACTGGTTTCGCATTTGGTAGGGGCCATTCGTCAGCATTGGCGTGTGGGTGAATCGTAAACTCCTACACGAAAGGTGGGCTTTCTTGGGCAAGAGGATCCTGAGCGTAAGTTATATCGAGGACTCGTATCAATACCTCGAGATTGACAAGCAGGCTGGTGGAATGTTCCCTCAGCCTTCGCCTCCGACCGCCACTGTTGAATCTCTGCTTGCGGCCTGTCGAAAGGCCGACGAGATTTACATCAGTGCAGGGTTGCCCACGGCGTTGTATGAGTGGGAGGCTTTTCCCAAGGTGGCCAAGCGCTATACGGCCAACCTGGTTCAGCAGGATGCGAAGGAGAAGTCAGGCTCGCCCGGGCCTTTGAGGTTCCAGTATAAAGAACTGGGCGACGTGACCGAGGGCGGCGCGACCAAGACGAAGATAGCTTACATAGCGGTTCAGGAGGATGACCTCAAGCCGCTGTGGACCACTTTCGGCAAGTTCATGCGCAAGGTGAAGTTCATTTCACCTCTGCCTGTGGCGCTTGCCTCGACGGTGGCCAAGGCGGACAAGCCGTCGGGCAATTTCGTCGTCGTCTGGGTCGGTGACACCACCAGCGTCATCACCATCAGTTCTCCGGACGGCATGGTCAAGATGGCCCGCAGCGTGCCTGTGGGGCTGGCCAAGGGCAGCGCCGGGGACGCCGAGCTTTACAGGGCGCTGTCCGATGAGCTTGGCAAAGAGATTTTCATGACCTCCAATTTCTTCAAGCAGGAGTTCCGGGAGGGCGTGCCGCAGATTCTGTATATCCTCGGCAACTCCAAACTTGAAGGCATCTTCCGCGACTTTCCTTTGGCCGGGGCCCCGGCGGAGACTCATTTTCAGTTGTCCGAAGCGCCGGTCAAGGGTGTATCGCTGCAGCAGGCCAACGAGGCCATTCATCTCATCGGCAATCTGTTTTTGCCCAGCGAATTCAGTTTTCTGCCGAGCGAGGTGGAGGTTGGCCGTAAGGGCGACACCGGTTTTACGGTGGCAGCGGCCGTGCTGGCGCTCATCATCGCGGGTGTGGCTTTCTGGGGGTTCCAGCTCTATACGGGCAAGCAGGAGGCTCAGGCCAAGTATATGGGGCTGGTCGGGGAACTGCAGCAGCTCCAGAAAGACGTTTCGGTCATGCGGGCGGACGTGGATAAGCTGAAGCCTTTTGAAGGCTGGAAGACTTTCTACGAGGAGACATTCCAGAGCCGTCCCGCCTGGAACATGCTTCTGTCCGAACTGGCCTTGCGGCTGCCTGAAAATATCCTGATCGAGGATGTCCGTTTTGCTCCGACTTCGGACCGGCGGGCTGTCACCACTGATATCCTGGCCGACATGGCGGGCAAGATCAAGGCTGACAACTGGCAGGCCGGTCTGGACGAGCTGCGGGCCTTCGGGCGCAGTCTGCAGGAATCGTCGGTTTTCAATGTTGCGGATGTGAAGTATTCGCCGCAGAATCTGGAGAACCAGACCAAGGTTTTTGACTTTAAGATCACCCTCAAACTTTTACCTCGAGGATCCGCCAATGAGTCCTAAGCCTGTCGTTCTCGCCGTTGGCATTCTGATTATCGCCCAGATAGTCATGTTCAATTTTATATTGTCCGATGACATCAAGGCGCTCGATCAGGGTATTGCTCAACTGGAGAACCAGAAGCGGCAAATGTCCTCGGAAAAGGTCGCGTTGGTTCAGAAATTCCAGCAGCTCAAGCAGGTCATTGCCATGATACCGCCTCGGTTGCTGTCTGGATTTGAAGACCCCGAGACCGCTTTCGTCGAATTTCTGGACTACACTGAATCTCCCGCCTTGACGGCGGTGGGGGCCAAAGTGGGTATGCGCGGACAGAGTTTTACCCGCACGCCGATTCCGCTGCACGTGAGCAGTTTCAATTTTGGCTATCAGTTTTCCACTACCCAGGAAGCGGAAGAGTTCATCAATTATCTGGTGTTCCAGGAAAAATACCCGGTCAAGGTAACTGAGTTTTCGGCCAAACGGAACCCTTCCGGTCAGGTCGTAGGCGAAGTGGGTGTGGCTTTGCTGATTCCGGCCAAGCTGCAGTTGGATTTACCCGCTTCCACAGAGAAGGCGGAGGGCAAATGACGACCCAGAAAGTAGTGACATTTTTGGTGGTGGTCGTACTGCTGGTTGCAGGGCTGGGCGCCGTCAACAGCTATTATGTCAAGCCGGCCATGGCGCCGCAGATGCCCATGGTTGAGCCGCTTCCGTCCGGAGGCGACAAGTCCCCGGCTGTTGATGCAAACATTGTCGCGGCGACCCTGGAAAATATCCGGAGCGTTCAGACGGCCCAGGCCAAGCAGGAGCCTTTCCAGGCGCGTGAGGTCTCACGTAATCCATTCTTGTGGCCGGGCGAGAACGTGGTCCAGCAGGATGCAGCAGCACCCGTGGCGGAAGCCGACCAGGCCGTGGAGCAGCAGCCCAAGATTGTTCGGCTGATTCTGATAGGCCAGAACAAGAAAGTCGCCCTTATCAACGATGAATTTGTCAAAGAGGGCGCAATGTTCCAGGGTAGCGTGGTGCAGAAGATAGAGAAGAATGCGGTGGTCTTGAGGGGCGCTTCGGGCAGCGAAAGGTTGCCTTTGGGCGAAATGAGCTACGCATTTCTGGCCGCACAGAAAAATGGGGGCCAGCAGGTTGCGGCTGATATGGGGATGCCTGCTCCGGCCGGTATGCCTTTGGGGGATGTTGGCGGCGGCGCGCCTTCGGCTGCTCAGCAAGAAGCGGTGCAGCGTCTCATGGAGAGGTTGACGCCTCTGATGACGCAACCGGCGGCGCAGTAAATAATAAATTTCATTGGTAACAAAATCACCTCTACCGGGCACCAGGCGCTGGGCGTTCAGGCCGGCATGGAGACAACCAGGGTTAGAGGTAAGGCGAAGAATTTGGTGGTGAACGGAGTTAGCCACCAGTATCAGGTAAACAGCTAAGTCCGGTATCCACAAAAATTAAGGAGGCCCAGGTTGAAGCTCACAGGAAAACCATCCAATAAGATGACAGGCATTTTCCTCCTGCTGTCTCTCATCCCGTTTGTCTTCGTGGCCGCTTGCGCGACGACGGTTACTCCGCCACCGCGACCGGCGGTCCAGAAGAAAGCTCCTCAGCAGACGGAGAGACCTAAACCTCAGTCGCTAAAACCCGCTGACGTGAGCCTGCCGCCTCTGGCTCAGATCAAGCCGGTGATCGCGGCCGAGGAGAAGATGCCTTATGAGGGCAAAATCTTTTCCCTGTCAGCCCGAAGCGCCCCGTTGCAGGACGTGGTGATGGGGTTGGCCAAAGAGGCGGGATTGAATCTCGTCCTGGAGAAAGGGGTTGACCCGATGGAGCCGGTCTCCGTCGAAATAGCCAATCTTTCTCTACGGAGCGCTCTGGACCTCCTCTTCTCCGCATACGATTATTCATACGACATCGAGGGCAACACCCTGAGGATCAAGAACCTGGAGACGAGATTCTTCAAGTTCGAGTATCCTCTCTTCTCCAATACGCCGAGTTCAAGTCTCGGCGGGGATGTCCTGGGCAGTTCGGGCGGCGGATCGTCGCTGACCGGAGAGTTCACCGTGGACACCGATGGAGACGATGATGCTCTCAACGTGTGGGATCAGATCCGCAATGCCCTGAAACCGGCTCAGGCTGCCGGCGGCGCCGGCGGCGGCGGTGGCGGCGGCGGTGAAGAAGGCGGCCTTCTGTCTGAAGAGGGACGCGCCCGCATTGATGCCATGACCGGCACCCTGGTTGTCACGGACCGGCGCGAGAACCTTGACATCGTCCAGGAATACCTGGAAAAGCTCAAGGTTTCCCTCAAACGCCAGGTGGTCATCGAAGCCCGGATCATGGAAGTCACCCTTGATTTGGAGCATCAGTTCGGTATCGACTGGTCTTATGTTTCCGGTGATGTGACTGTCGGTCAGGCCGTGGCGACCGGGGCGGCGAGCGCTTTCAACATCAATCTGATTCCCTCCGCGGGCGACGGCAGTTTCTGGTTCCTGGAAGCCCTGGAGTCGCAGGGCGATGTCAACGTTCTGTCCGCGCCGAGAGTCAATGTGATGAATAACCAGTCGGCGGTTCTGACGGTCGGCCGGACCATCCCTTACCTGGAATGGACGGTTGAAGCTACCACGGCCGCGAACGGGAACACTGTCTATACGGCGGTGCCCCAGGTCAGCAGGGCTCAGGCCGGGATCAGCCTCGGTGTGACGCCTCAGATAGGCGAAGACGGCGTGACGACTTTGCACATCGTGCCGATCATCACCGATCTGGTCGCCTATAAGACGTTCACGTTCGGGGGAAACAACTTTGATGTGCCCATAATCGACGTGCGCGGCACGGACAGCATAGTCAGGGCCGAGGACGGCGCTACTGTGGTCATCGCCGGAATGATTCAGGAACGGAACAGCGATTCCGTGGTCGGTATCCCGTTGCTTAAGGACATCCCGCTCTTGGGCGCTTTGTTCTCTCAGCAGAAAAGGGTCAATACCAAGGTTGAATTGGTTATCGCTCTGACGCCGACCATCGTCGAACAATGAGCCTGGTCAACGAATATCTGCAGAAGACTCAGCAGGATTCTCCGACCAGAGTTCATAACGGGGCCGTGCCTCCGATTTTGACGGGCAGCGGCTCCAAGGGCGGTTCACGAAAGACTTGGCTGAAGGCGGCTTATTTGGCCGCGCTGGTGGGCGTAGTTGCAATAATTGCCTTTGTGGGCGCCCCCTATTTAAGACAAGGTCTCAGTCCGACTGAAAGTGGGGATTCGGGTCAAAAGATGGCAGCGGTCACGGCCACCAAAGAACAGCCTGCTCAGCCGCAGGTTCCAGCAGCGGCCCAGCCTTTACAGGCTGCAACGGCCGGCCTTGAGCCTGTGAGCAAGGCGGAACCCGCGACTGTTAAGGCTGAACCGGTTCAGCCGCCGGCGAAGGCGCCGGTGGCGGAGAAGCCGGTTGTTCAGGCTCCGCGGGTTGTGACTGTTCCGGAAGTGGCGGCTGTCATTAAGTCCACGCAGGCTCAGGAAGCCGCCAGGAGTCCCGAGCCCCAGGGGTCGGGAATTGCCGAGACCGATCTGTCGGCGGGTGTTTCTTATGCCAAGCCGGCGCCTGTTTCTCAACCTGTGGCGGCTTACGCCGACCAGGGAAATGCGGCTGGCTCATTTGCCGAACCCTACAACCCTTCGGCTGTGTCCATATCATCCGGGACGGCCGGAGGAGTGGCGAAAAATACGGCGAAAAAAGGCTCCGGGGACACTGGGGGAGCGCGGGCGGTTCAGAGCAGGAAGCAGGATGCTTCTTACTACTATCAGTTGGGGCTGGTTGCTCAGAAGGACGGCAATACGGTTGCGGCCGAGAAGTATTACCAGGAGTGCCTGCGTCAGGACTCCAGGCATGTGCCTGCTTTGACGAATCTTTCGATGGCGTACCTGAATGAAGGACGTTACGAGCAGGCGCGGCAGGTATTGCGCCAGGCCAGAGCCGTGGAGCCTCGCAATCCCAAGGTTCTGGTCAATCTGGGAAATCTGGAACTCAAACTTCAGCAGTACGACCAGGCCAAGATGTATTTTCAGGAGGCGCTGAAGGTTGACCCCAGAGACAGGGCGGTTCTGACCAATCTGGCCTATTTAGCCCAGGTGTCCGGGAACATAGCTGAAATGGGGTCTTACTACAGGAGACTGCTGGATGTGTCTCCGAACAACGTCGATGCCATTCTGGCTTATGCTTCGGTGCTGGAAAAGTCTGGCAAGTACACCGAGGCGGTATCGTATTACCGGCGGTCTTTGCAACTGGGCGAAGTGAATAGAAATACGCAATTGAGTTCCCAGATAAGGGGACGGATACGCATTCTGTCCCGGTACGTTGACGGGGCTTCCGCATCCGGAGCCGCCGTCGGGCAATAGGGGCGAATTGTTGGTTGTTGATCGTTACGGGCGTTCAGGTCCACCGGGCTCTTAGAAGCAGGACGGGCGATCAAATGATCACCGGTTTTGGGATGAGGGCCGATGGCCGATCTGACCGACCGGGGCGAAGTTAACAACCACTCAACCAAATGAGGTGAGTAAATGCAGAAAAAGACGGTTTTCGTGCTGTTGTTCATCCTGACCGGGATTCTGCTGGCAGGCTGTGCTCCCGTGCCGCCAATGCAGACGGGAAATGACTACTGGCCGCCCGAGACAAAGTATACTGTCTATGGCAGGGTGACCAATTTCCAGCATCAGGCAGTTCCGAACTGCAAGGTGGTTCTGGTCCGGAGAGCGACAGACAACGTTGGCATGCCCGCTGATTCCAAGGTCGAAGCGGAGTACCTGGTGGGCCAAACTTCCAAGACCGGTGACTATTCTTTCGAATTCGAACCGTGGAAGGCTTATGATGTCTGGCTGTATTTCGATGCGATGGAATACGGTTATGAGCCGCAGATCATCCAGCTCAATTCCTATATGAGGTCGTTGATCGGCAGGGGTTGGGGAAAATCGCCCATTCACTTGAGCGTTCTCCTGGAACCCGCCAAGGACTGAGCCAAATATCAACCTATCCGGATGATTCGAGGAAGCCGATGAAACTATTAGGCGAGGTCTTGATAGAAGAGGGGACTGTAGACCCTCAACAATTGGAACTCGGTCTGCAAGAACAGAAACGTACCGGTGAGTTGCTGGGAAACGTGCTTGTCAGGCTGGGGATTGTTTCCCGTAAAGAGCTTTCCCGGGCCATGGCTTATACTTCGGATCTGCCTTTTGTGGATCTCAAACAGACCCACATCGATCCGAACTCCGTAAAGCTGGTTCCCAAGGATCTCGCTAAGAAATTCAGGCTGATGCCTTTTGCTCTTCAGGACGGTACGTTGCGTGTGGCCATGGAGAATCCCAATGACGTGGTGGCCATAGACAACTTGCGCCGCAGAACCGGCAAGACTATAGAAGTCTGGGCGGCTGACCTGGAAAGCGTCATGGAGGTCATCGAGGTCTACTACGAAGTTGGAACTTCGATAGAGAGCGAGATTGACAAAAACGTTGCGGCTGCCTTGTCCGGCGGAATAGCCGAAGGGGAAGTGGCCCCCCCGATTATCCGTCTGATCGAGCTGATAATTATCAAGGGTATTCGCGACGCGGCTACCGACGTGCATATTACGCCGGAAGAAGCCATAACCAGGGTCAGCTACCGCATCGACGGCATACTCCGCCGGGGGGTTTTGCTGCATAAGCAGTTGCATTCCGCTCTGGTCACGCGCATCAAGGTCATGTCGAATCTGAACATAGCCGAGCAGCGCCTGCCTCAGGAAGGCAACATTGCGTTTTCCTTTTCGGGCCGGGACATAGACATCCGCAGTTCGACTTCGCCGAGCCATACGGGTGAAAACATCGTTCTGCGTATTCTGGACAAGGCCAACGTCACCCTGGGCCTGGATTATCTTGGTTTGAATGAAGAGAACCAGCGCCGGTTGAGCCGTCTGGCCAACAAGCCCCATGGCATAGTCCTGGCCGCCGGTCCCACCGGATCCGGCAAAACGACCAGTCTTTATTCAATGCTCAGGGAAATCAACGCCCTGGAAAAGAACATACTGACCATCGAGGACCCGATTGAATACCGGATCCCTTTGATAAAGCAGACCCAGGTAAACGAACAGTCGGGCCTGACCTTCTCCCGGGCCATCCGCCATTTTCTGCGTCAAGACCCTGATGTAATTCTGGTCGGTGAAATCCGCGACCTGGAAACGGCCAAGATAGCCTTCCAGGCCTCGATGACCGGTCACCTGGTTCTGTCGACTATTCACACCAACGACGCCTGTTCGACCATTGCCCGGCTTTTGGACCTCGGAGTCGAACCTTACCTGATTCCGACGTCTTTGCGGGCCGTGGTGGCTCAGAGGCTGATACGCAAGGTCTGCCAGCATTGCGCCGAGGAATATGTGCCCACGGCGGCGGAGTTGGCTGAGGCTGGCCTGACCGATTGGGAAGGCGCGGGAAAGACTTTGCGCCGGGCTGTCGGCTGTCCCGAATGCGACGGTCTTGGTTATGCCGGCCGGACGGGTATCTTCGAGATACTCGAGGTCACACCGCATATCAGCCGGATGATCGCCCAGAAGGCTTCGGCCGACGTCTTGTTCATGGAAGCTCAGAAAGAAGGGATGTCCTCTCTGCGTGACGACGGTCTGAAAAAAGTGCTGGCCGGTGTTTCGACATTGGAGGAAATCTTGAGGATTACTTGATACCGCGAGCAGCCAGCCGGCGGGAATATTTGCCGGAAGGGTGCTTGAGGGGCAAGAAATCGGGTTATAAGCAGGAAAGGATTAAAGAGCCCTACCATGCCTGATTACGCATACAAGGCCGCGGACGCCGGCGGGTCGATAGTCAAGGGAGTCAGGTTCGCCAACTCTCAGGACGATTTGGCCCTCATGATCAAGTCTGCCGGAATGCACCTTCTGGAGGCCAATGAGACCAGAAGCGCCGATTTCCGGAAGGCTTTATCCAACATACATATCGGAGGCATGAATCGGCGCGATCTGATCGAGTTCAGCAACAACATGGGGGTCATGTTCAGGGCCGGCGTTCCTTTGATCAACGCCCTGGACGAACTCAGGCAGGATAACGACAGGTCTTATGTCAAAAAGACCCTGGGCGAAATAATCGAAGACATTCAGGCCGGCGACTCTCTTCATGAAGCCATGGCCAAGCGCCCCAAGGCGTTTCCCGGTCTTTACACCAACGTCGTGGAGATTGGCGAGAATACCGGTAGCCTGGACGCGGTCTTTTTCGACCTGGCCAAGCATTACAAGCGGATTGACGATCTGATCAAGAATGTCCGAAAGGCCCTGATCTACCCGGCGTTCATTCTGACGGCGCTTCTGCTGGCCGGATATGTTTTTCTGACCATGGTCTTCCCGCCGCTGTTCCAGTTGCTGGAAGACTTCAAGGTGCCTCTGCCGGCCATCACCAAGATCGTCATGGCTGTTTCCAACGCCCTGAGAGATCACGGCGGCAAAATTCTGGTGATCGTGATATTATTGGGTGTAGGCTTTTTCTTCGGCCGGAAAAACAAGACCAGCAAATATTATATCGATTTTGGAGAATTGAACATCCCCGTGATCAAGGGAGTCTTTATTCAGCTTCGGCTGGCCTTTTTCATGCGCTACCTCTCCATGCTGCTCAGCGCGGGCATGGACATACTGAGGGGGCTGCAACTGGCCACTGATTCGGTCAACAATCTGGTTTTGCAGAAGTTTTTCAATGTCAGCCGTGACAAAGTCATTGAAGGTGAGATGCTGTCGGAGGCCCTGCGCAAAGTCAGGTACGTCCCCAACATGGTCACCCGCATGATCGCAATCGGCGAGGAATCAGGCAATCTGCCCGACCAGATGGAGTATGTGGCGGATTATTACAACGAGGAGCTGGAGAGGCGCATAGCCATAGCCCTGGCGGCCATGGAGCCTATTCTGATCTTCTGTCTGGCCGGGTTGGCTCTTTCGCTGGTCATGGGCGTACTGCTTCCTCTCTACAACCTGGTCTCCACTCTGTCCATGGGCGTGGGAACAGGCACCGGCGTGGGGATGTAAACCTAAGGGGGATTTTGATGCTGAAAGCACGAAGAAACCTGGGGCGTGTCCCGGCGGCTGGATTCACCCTGATAGAAATACTGATGGTCGTGGTCATAATCGGCGTGATGCTGGCCGTGATCGTGCCTCGCGGCTGGCGGGCCAATGTGGATGCAAAATACAACATGGTCCGGCAGCAGGCGGCGGAGATCGGCAAGTGGGGCGTGATGTGGGGCGAAAGGAACCTGAAGGTCCAGCCCGACGGAGCCGCCTATACGTCGGATCTTGCCGACTATGTGGACACCTTGCAGGGATATACTGGCAATAATACCAATACAAACTGGGTGTCGGCAGCGGTGAATGTGGCCAATCGGGGCTCGACCGGAGGCACCCGCCCTCTGCAGGGTGTGTACGAGATCATCAGCAAGGAACGCATTCCCAAGAATCCTTTCAGCGGGGTTTCCTATTTTGACGCGGTGCATCAGGGCGGTTCGGCGATTCCGGGATTGCTGAACCTGGCCAAGGTGGCTGAGACAGTGAGCGGAACGACTTACGACAATTACTACTTCGTTTTCTTGGGGACCGATTCAGCGAACGCCACCGATTGGCACGCGGGTATGGGGACCGGAAATCTGAATACATTGCGTAACGGAGTTTTCGTGGCCAGGCTGGCCCAGTAAAACGAGATAATGGCGAGGTGAAACACATGATTAGGTTAAGAGCAGGCAAACGCGGATTCACATTGATTGAATTGCTCCTAGTCCTGGCCATTATAGGGCTGGCGTTCGCCTTGATAATCCCCAGGGCCATGCGGGCCCAGGTGGACAACAAATTCAGCCAGGTGCGTCAATACGGCTCCGAAATCGCCGGTCACATCATGACTTGGGCGCAGAACCAGACCAAGGCCCAGCGCCCGGAAACGACGTTCACGCTCAAGGATTTTCTGATGGACGACATCACCGAGGTGGATAACGCCGGTGTGCTCAGCAACAAGCTGGTGGACAAGTACACAGGCAACCAGGACTTCGCGGCCATAGGCGACATGATCGGACTGGCCTCGGCGCCCAAGAATCCCTTTAACGAAGTCAGCTACTTCAAGCCCGGCAACGACGATACGGCGGTGCCGAGCAAGAAACCTGGATTGCTTTATCTGGCCAGCCAGCTCGATCCGGCGGAGGCTGAATACCGGAATTTTTACCTTCTGTTCACATCGACCATGCCGGACGAAAAGGGAAGCTACTGGTTCGGAGGCATGGACCACCGGGACGCGGACAAAATCCGGCGCGGAGTGTTTGTTGGCAGGCTTTATGACGACAAGGAATACGGCGGCGGTGAAGCGGCCTATATGCTTGGCGGGCAGCCAGTGGAGGGACAGCCCCTGCCAGAAGAACAGATGCCGGCTCCGCAGGGACAGCAGAAACAATAAACTTCTTTGGCGCCCGGCGGGGAAACGACGCTGGTGTTGAATAAAGCAGTAATGAATTTATTTAATAGCCATAAAAATTCAGGAGGAACGGAATGAGAATCAAGAGAGAAAAGGGTTTCACTTTGATCGAAATCCTGTTGGTTGTGGTCATCATAGGCATCATGCTGGCCGTCATCGTGCCGAGGGCCTGGCGGGCCAATATTGATTCCAAGTATGGTCTGGTTCGGCAGAACTGTTCGGAACTGGCCTCTTTTGGTATGGAATGGGCCGAAAATCAGCTTCTGGCCCAGGAAGAAGCCACTTCCACGGCGGTCATGGACGATTATCTCATCTCCCTGATCAACCCGGGTTCGGGGCGTGCCATTCCCGCTCAGGCCTGGGTCGGCGAGGGCGGCAATGCCAGCCCCAACTGGTCCAAGGCTATGACCAACGCAGAAATCCCCGGACGCCTGATGCCCGGCGCGGCCGACGACACGGCTCCCGAAGCCAGTGTGGAAGACGTTATTCCGCCGGAGAAGATCCCCCGGAACCCCTTCAACAACGTCTCCGTGTTCAGCACTTCCAACAACCCGCAGACGACCGGCGTGGTTGTGACCGGAGCGGTTTCCTGTGCAGGGTTTAGTGAAACAATTGCCGACCCCAGCGACACTTGGCACTACTATGCCTTCCTGTTCCAGGGCACCGACAGTACTTCCAATCAGATCGGCAGTGCGTCGGCCTACTTTGCCGGGATGGATCCGACTACCATCAATGGTCTGCGCAACGGTATTTTCTTCGCCAGAGTCAGGCCCGGCCTGCCCCAGGGCGATTGATACGGTCTGATCTGAATGGTTTTTATTCCTCCGGCGACCGGTCGCAAGGCCGGCCGCCGGGAGCAGAAGACAACCCTATATAACCGGCACGGACGATACATCATGAATATTTACCGGCGGCAACAGGTCTTGGAGCGAGGATTCACCCTTATCGAGTTTCTTTTGGTGGTCTCGATAATGGGCATCATGTTGTCCGTGATCCTGCCCCGGGCGTTACGGGCCGGGCATGAAGCCAAATTCAGCCAGATTCGCCAGGACGCCTCGGAGATAGGAAGTTATGTGACCCAATGGGGCCAGCGGCAGACTGAGGCCCAGTCACACAGAGGGAATTACACGGTCAGGGATTTTTTTCTGGCTGAACTGGACGCGGACAGACTCGGTTATGTCAGCACTCCTCTGATCCATAAATATACGGGAAACGAGGCTTTCAAGGGCGTAGGGGAGACGATTCCGGCCACTACGACCCCGAGGAATCCGTTTAACGAAGTATCTTATTTTAAAGCGGAAAACGACGACCAGGTTGTTCCCAGCAAGAAGCCTGGCCTTCTCTACTTTGTATCCGTCTTGGATGGCGAGGAAGAAGCGGCTCACCGGCTGTTTTATTTCATAATCACGGGCGACGACGGCAAATGGTTTGGCGACATGGATAAATCCGATCCATCAGGCATAAGGCGCGGGGTATTCGTTGGACGGTATTCCGAGACGAATATGCCGGAGATAACTGAAAAGGGAGGCTTGGATGCATATAAAAAGAAATAGACAAGGATTCACCCTGATAGAGATTCTATTGGTGGTGGTCATCATCGGCATCATGCTGGCCGTGATCGTGCCCAGGGCTTGGCGGGCCAATGTGGATTCCAAATACGGGCTGGTCAGGCAGGCCGGTTCGGAGCTGGCTTCCTTCGCCACCCAGTGGGCGGAAGAGCAGATCGTGGCTCAGTCGGAGAGCGCCGGTTCGACGATGAACAACTACATGCAGTCGCTGTGCGGTTCAACAACGGCGGCGGCCGGCGCTGTGGGCTGGGTCGGTTATAACGGCGCCAGCAACTGGCATGGTTCCAGCTACGTGGGGATTACGAACCGTGGCGGGACATCGGCGGCCAATCCGGAAACCAGCGTGGAAGGCGTGGTTCCCCCGGAGAAGCACCCCCGCAATCCGTTCAACGGCGCGTCGTATTTCACCACGGCCAATGACGGCTCATCCAGCGTCATTCCCGGAGCCTTGGCTTTGACTTACCAGACGGAGACGGCTGGCGGCAGCACCTGGAATTATTACGGCCTGCTCTTCATGGGTACGGACAGCACAACGGCCGAGCCCTTCCACGCGGGCCAGGATGCGGGTTCTCTTGAAGGCGTCCGCAATGGTGTGTTTGTCGCCAGGACCCGTTAGAACTGGTTGAATACAGTAATCAAACCGTTTCGTTCACATAATGACAAACGGGAAAAGTTGGCCGATATGGCAATGAAATTGGAGGTTAGCAGTGGGAAGAAATAGAAAAGGTTTTACACTGATCGAAATTTTGCTGGTGGTGGTCATCATCGGCATCATGCTGGCGGTTATCGTGCCCAGGGCCTGGCGGGCCAATGTGGACACCAAGTACGGACTGGTCCGGCAGGCCGGCAGTGAAATGGCTTCCTTCGGCATGCAGTGGGCCGAGGAGCAGATCGTCGCTCAGCAGGACACCGATACTTCCATGCTGAAGAACTATCTGGATACGCTGTCAGCTCCCAACTGGACTGCTGATCCGGGTTCCAACTGGATACCGGCGGCCATAGCTGTAACCGGACGGGCCGTGACTCCGGCGACTGCGGTTCTGGGTATTGTTCCGCCCGAGAAACAGCCTCGCAATCCTTTCAATGGTGCTAGTTATTTTACAGCGTCGAATTTGCCGGCGACTCCGGTGCCTGGCGCTTTGGCCGCGGCCAATATCATCGATGGGCAGTATCGGTACTATGCTCTGCTCTTCCAGGGCACGGACAGCACCACAACCGGTTATACAGCTACCACTACTTTCCATGCCGGACAGGATACAACCTTGCCCGGTTTGAGGAACGGCGTTTTCTTCGGCCGGACCAACCAGTAGTTTGAATTGATGACCGCCCGCCGCTTTGTTAAGCGGCGGGCCGTCATTGTTTCTTTGCCGCAGTGGATGATTATTACCAGGCCGGCCGGAAACCGGAGCCGCTCGGGGCAGAACCAAGGCACAGGGGCCACCTGATCCAGGTGTGATGATTGGCCCAGGCTCCGGGCAATTGCGGTTTGCGGCCGTTCGCATCGGCGGACATGACTCTTATGGCTTGCGGGTTTTCGAGGGATTCAAAACAGGACCAGCAGGTGAGCTTATCAACGTGGGAAGAATAGCTAAAAGCGGACCAAAGGGATTTACCCTGGTGGAGATACTGCTGGTGGTGGTGATAATAGGCATCATCCTGGCGGTGGTTGTGCCGAGGGCCTGGCGGGCCAATGTGGACGCCAAGTATAATCTGGTCAGGCAGGCTGCGGTTGAAATGGGATCATACGCGCTGAAATGGGGGGAAAGCCAGTTATCGGCACAGGACCAGACTTGCAACACATCTCTTAATGACTATTACGATACACTGACTCCTCCCGGTGATTGGCCGCCGGGCAGCGGCACAAGTTGGGTTAATAATGCCAGGTACGTCGCCTGGTTTCTGAACATGAACAATTGGAATGGTTCGCTTCCAGGCCACCCTGGATTGCGCCCGATACGGGGACGCAACGGAACAGACGCCAGACCGGAAACGGCTGTTATGGATTTGGTTCCGCCCGAGAAGATGCCGCGAAATCCTTTTAACGGCGTGAATGTTTTTCTGGTGGAAAACGATCCGGCCTCCCAGCGAGACGTTGTTCCTGGTGCGCTGGCCTGTGCGAAGTGGACAGACGGCAACATCAATTACTGGTATTACGCCTTCTTTTTCCAAGGGACTGACTGTACTACCTGGGACCAGAGTCTGAATACGACATTTCATGCCGGACAGAGGCCGGGAAACATGGAAGGGCTGAGAAACGGCGTCTTCATGGCCAGGATTAACAAGTAATTTGAGTGTGAGGGAGATCCCATGCAGTTTGCGAGCAAAAGAAAAGGCTTCACCCTGATTGAAATTTTGCTGGTGGTAGTCATCATCGGCATCATGCTGGCCGTCATCGTGCCCCGGGCCTGGCGGGCCAATATAGATACAAAATATGGACTGGTCAGGCAGGCGGCCAATGAGTTGGCCGCTTATGGCCAGCAATGGGCGGAAGAGCAGATTGTGGCCCAGCCGGAAGATGCGACTTCGGTCGTGGACGATTACCTGAAGTCCTTGGTGGGGTATTGGGCTACCAACACATCGGGAACTCCTGACGCACCGGAGAGGACTTGGATTGGAGCAAGCAGTTCAGATAAGACCAGTTGGAACAAGAATAAAGTCAACGTGTTTGTCAGGGGGCGGGCGCCTGGTGGAACGACATACGCGGAACCTGAAGCCTGTGTGGAAGAAATTGTGCCTCCGGAGAAACACCCCAGGAATCCTTTTAATGGGGCAAGTTACTTCCGTGATGCCAATGACCCGGTAAAAAGCGGCGGACCTATTCCCGGTGCCTTGGCGGCACTGGGACAGCCCGACGGAAATTTCAGGTATTATGCCTTTTTGTTCCAGGGCACTGACAGCACTTCTTTCGATGCTACGTCGGCCGCGGCCTTTCATGCGGGGCAGGCTCCCGATACCCTTGAAGGGCTGAGAAATGGTGTTTTTTTCGCCCGGACCTCGCCCTACGTTGGTCCATAGGGGATGATAATTCGGCCTTGTCGGCCCGGCTTAAATCAGGAAAAAGAAGTTAATACCTGAACGCTGGCATATTCAAGGTAGAAGTGTAAGAAAAAAAACCATTTCGGTAAAAACAAGTGATTTAAGAACGAAAGTTTCGAAAGAGGCTGGACAGTCGGCCTTGGTGAGACGCAGAGGATAAGTAAAGCAGGCAGCCCAACATGGCCGACAGATAATCTGGAGGGCGTTTAATGAAATTTCATAAAAGAAACCGAGGCTTCACGCTGATCGAAATTTTGCTGGTGGTGGTTATCATCGGTATCATGCTGGCGGTCATCGTGCCACGGGCCTGGCGGGCGAATGTTGATTCCAAGTATAATTTGGTCCGCCAGGTGGGTTCGGAACTGGCATCCTTCGCCATGGAATGGGCGGAGAAGCAGATCGAAGCACAGACCGATCAGTCAACTTCGACGCTCAACAGCTACCTTGTCGCCCTGACCGGCGGTCAGCCTTACGACTACGTCTACGTGGCTGGCAACCCGACCTACTGGAACAACCAAACCCCGGCTTTGGGAGGGGGACCCCATAGTCGGGCGGAACGCCATAGACGATACGGCCGATGCCACGGTTGAAGACATGGTGCCGCCGGAAAAGACGCCGCGCAATCCCTTCAACGGCGCTTCTTACTGGCTGGCTGTCAATGACCCGGACCGGGCCAGTGTGCCGCATGAAGCTGGCGCCATTGCCTGCGCTTATTCACAGGAAGGTAGCTGGAATTATTTCGCTCTCATTTTTCAGGGCACAGATTCCACTAGTGCCGATGAATTCCATGCCGGACAGGACTATCAGAACATAGAAGGACTGAGGAACGGCATCTTCGTGGCCAGGGTGGCGGCAGGAAACAGCGGCACTCAGCCGACACCATGATGACTATCAGCTTAGGCGGACTCACGTATGGACGAGGTGAGGTAGCAAATGAATAAGGCAAGCAGAAGAAAAGGGTTTACCTTGATCGAGATACTGCTGGTGGTGGTCATCATCGGCATCATGCTGGCGGTCATAGTGCCGCGGGCCTGGCGGGCCAATGTCGACGCCAAATACGGATTGGTCAGACAGGCCGGTTCGGAACTGGTTTCCTTCGCCATGGAGTGGGCTGAGCAGAACATCGTGGCGCAGCCGGAAAATGTGTCGGCCAGGGTTGCTGATTATGTGACTACTCTCTGTGGCACAGAAGCTTTTCATTGGGTCGGCGCTAATGAAGTGCCCAACAGCAACTGGAACAGCAACGTCGCCAACCGGGTACAGGTCGTAAGCTCTCCCGTGGCCCATACGCCGGAAAGCTGCGTGCAGGATATCGTCGCTCCTGAGAAGGTGCCGCGCAATCCTTTCAACGGTGCCAGCGTATTTTCTCCCTCCAATTATCCGATAGCAACCGGTTCTCCCATACCGGGCGCCCTGGCCGGGGCGACTGTATCTTTTAATAGTGATAACAACCGGATGTGGGCGCTGTTGTTCCAGGGAACGGATAGCACCTCAACTTCGATTACCTCTGCATCCTGCTGGCATGCCGGTCAGGATGCCCAGACGATAGAAGGCCTGCGCAACGGTATTTTCATGTATCATCATTAGGCTTTGAATCAGCACGATTCAGGCGGGGCCCCCATGGGCTCCGCCTTTTTATTTTAAAGCTGAGAGCGGAGCGTTTCATAAGACCGCTATGGGCAAGGTTGTTCAGGGGCTTCGCCCCAGGCTGCCGCCTGTATCCTCTCCGGGGGCTGGCCGCCCCCAGCGCTCCCGCCAGGCTGTCGCCTGGACTCTAAAATCTACTTTGGGGGTGCAGGTCAGGTTGATAATGGCAACAAAGAGATTTGTCAACAGGCTGAAGGGGGCGGCGACGCCCCCTTCGGCTTTTTGACAAGCCTCTCCAATGCCTATCGCAACCTCATTCCAAAGCCACCACGGCTACCCCCAGTTCGTTTTCCAGTGCCTGAATCCGGTTAAGTTCATCCTGGCTCAGAACGGCCGGTTTGGCTTCATGACAGGCATAGGCCAGCAGGACCTTGCCGGTGTTCTTTTCCAGCTTCTGTAATGAATCAAGCTTTTTACTGTCAAGGTTGGCCAGACTGCACAACATGGGTTCACCTCCAGGCCCCGCTACCGCTGCCGGGCGGGGACGATTGAGGGTGGTCTGAATGGCCGGTCTTGCCGGCGGGATATTGGCTTATACCTGATTTTATCCCATCTGAAAAAATGGACAAGTGCGATGGAAAAACCGGCTTGCTTCGCGGCGGAGGGCCGTTCATACTGTGAGCGGATGCAAAAGAATTCCGAGAAGGTACTATTTTGGGACAACTGCTTGAACTTGAAGTGGAAAGACTGGCGGCCGGCGGGCTGGGCCTGGCCCGCCTGGAGGGCAGGATAGTCTTCCTGCCGGGGGTGCTGCCCGGCGAACTGGTCAGCGTGGAAGTGCTGGAGACCCGTTCGGATTATCTGCGGGCCAGGCCGGTGGAAGTTCTCAGAGCCCACCCGGACAGGGTGGAACCGGCCTGTCCTTTGTTTATGGTCTGCGGCGGATGTCAGTTGCTGCATGCCGCCTATGGCGTCCAGCCCGGACTCAAGGCCGGGGCGGCGCTGGAAGGACTGGTCCGTGAGGGCGGTCCAGCCGTCTCCGTCAAGCCTTCGCCCCGCGAATTGCACTACCGTGCCCGGGTGCGTTTCCAGATTGGGGAAGTCGCCGGCCGCCTGCGGCTGGGGTTCTACTCCGCCGGTTCCAACAGCCTGATTCCGGTCGATTTCTGTTTGCAGTTGGACGAAAGGCTCAATCGCATCCTCCCTGCCCTGGGCGGCTGGATCGGGTCCATGTCCGGCCTGGAGTCTCAACCCGGCCAGTTGGAAGCCCTGGCCGGGCCGGAAGGCTATATTTTTGTGCTTGATCTTTCACGGAAGCCGGGACGCCGTTTCGCGGAGATAATCGCGGCCGGGCCTGACCTGAAAGAACGGGCCGTGGTCAGGTATTCGGTCAAGGGCCGGTTGCAGGGCGGAACCGGTTCCGGTGATGACGGCCTGACCTGGCTGACCCTGGACGACCCGCCGGTCTCCCTGAAAGTCCTGCCCGGTTCCTTTGCCCAGGTCAATCCGGGGTTGAATCGGGTGCTGGTCGGCGATGTGCTGGATGCGGTCCGGGAACTGGCTCCGGCCAGTCTGCTGGACCTGTACTGCGGCATGGGCAATTTCAGTCTGCCCCTGTCCCATGCGGCCGGTCGGGTGACCGCCGTGGAAGACAACCCGGCGGCTGAGGCCAACGGGCGGTTCAACCAGAAAATCAACGGAGTCAGGAACATCGGTTTCATACGGCAGGCGGCCGGTAAGGCCGTGGAAGAAGCGGCGGTCCGGGGCGAAAAGTTCGATGTGGTGGTCATGGACCCGCCCAGGGCCGGGGCCAGGGGTATGGCCATGCAACTGGCCCGGCTTCAGGCCAGGGAGGTCTTTTATATCTCCTGCCACCCTGCGGCCATGGCCCGCGACCTGGTGGAGTTCGGCTCCCTGGGGTACAGACTCAGGTCCCTGACCGCATACGATATGTTTCCCCAGACAGCCCACCTGGAAGTGCTCGCCCGTCTGGGACTCGGCTGATACAGGCCCGGCTGCGGCCGTCCGCTCAACGGCCCAGGTATTCGCGATTGCCTTGCACTGACCTGATGCCGATTTCGGCCTGGCCGAAGATTATGTATTCGCTCAGGCCTGTTTCACTATCCGGATTTCCCCAGTCATAGGTGTAGCCCAGGCGGGTCCAGGGGGCGGCATACCCGGAGTCGTAGAACCTGTCTTTCATGGTCAGGAACCATTCCGGATAGGTGTATTGCCGGGCTTCGCCCTCCAGTGAATCGGTGATGAGGGCCGATGTTTCGTATTTCAGGAAGCGTCCGTTGTCGATCAGGTCTAGCCCCGCCTCCCGGTCGGTTACTTCCGGGTCCGGGGCTGGACGGACCAGATCCGCCGGGTCTACCCAGATTTCCACGAATCTGTTCTTGCCCGAGTCCGGGGGCAGCCCCAGGAGCTGTTCCACCCGCAGATAGGGGCGGCCGGAAACGCCTGCCTGGCTGTTCCTGAAAAAATCACGGAGTTGAGGGGCCAGGGTTACCCAGATCGCGGCCCCGGCCGGCAGTTGGTAATGGTTGTTGCCGTCCTGCCCGTCATAGTAGCTTTTGCCCGTCCAGGTGACGACCAGCACTCTGGAAAGGCCGGGGCTGCCGGGGTCCTGCCAGATGAGCCCCGGAGTATGAGCGGTGACCGGAGTAAGGGTTGTGCAGATTTCTTCCGGCGAAGCGGTCCGGGCGTCGGCTATGGCGGCCTGGAAAGCGGCTTGCGGATCGTCCGTGATGACGGCTGTCCGCGAAGCGGCGCAGCTCGCCAGGGCCAGGCTGACGGCCAGGAAGACGATCAGCAGCCCGCGGGCGGACCATTTTTCACGGATGGAACGGATATTATTCGGCATTACGGCATGCTCCTTCGCACCGGCGGCGCCCCTGTTACGGAGAAGGCGCGGCCGGTTCCAATGGCCTGTCAAGGCGTCAGTCCGGGTTGCTTATGTCGTAGCGAACCACTTTGAGGTTGGGTTTGTTCAGCACGCCGGCCAGCTCGAAGGGCACGGCAACCGGGGTCAGAAGCACCTGGCGAAGGCCCAGGTCGAGCAGCAGGCCGGGGAAGTCCACCTCAAGGTTGCGTCCTGACGGCCGGGTCGAGGCGCGGATTTTCAGGCCTTTATCGAAGCGTATGCCCAGCTCCTTGAGCAGCCGGGCGGCGAAATCGGCCGGCTTTTCGCCCTTGGTGCGGGTAATGAGGCTGAAATTGTGTTCGGTCAGCAGTTTGGTCATGCTCTCGGGCAGCGGCTGCAAGGAGAGCACGAATTTTTCTCCGGCCCGGGCGAAATAGACCGGCACCTGGATGGTCAGGTTGAAATCCTGTCCGCCGTTGGTGACCAGGGGGATATTGAGATCCTGCTCGTATTTCTGTCCGACAAGGTCGAGCAGGTCCAGAATGAAGCGCTTGGTGTCAATGGGGTTAAGTTCTTCGATCTGTATTTCCCTGTCCGGCGTTTCACGCACCAGATCCGGGCCGATAAGGTTGCCCCGCGGGTAGAAGTCGATGACCTTGACCCCCTGTTTGGCCAGGTAGGCGGCCACGGCCGGGAGAGTGCCCTGATCCCTGGATTCGGGCAGGGTTATGACCACGGCTTTTCCTGCGGCCCAGTCTTCCTGGGTCGGCCAGATTATCCAGTCGGCGCTGAGTGTTACATCCACATCTCTGTGCAGGGTCCAGACTGTCCCGGCGGTGTGCATTTTGTAGTAACGGCCCATTTCAAAGAGCCTGGACAACATGACGGCGAGGGATTCGCCGGGTGATGGGCGGAAAATGGCGTAATTCGACCAGTTGGTCCTGATCAGGGCGACCATCTCCTCGGGCAGGCGGCGGTCCAGGTCCAGGAGCAGGCGCAGGCCGTTCCTCATTTCGATAATAGGGAAAGCCTGGGTGTTTATGGTTATCTGTCCGCCGGACTTGAGAGGCAGAAAGTGCTGGCCGGTGGAGATGAATCTCTCGCCTATGCGCGAAAAGACCAGGCCAAGGGCCGTGCGGACGGCCAGGGTATTGGCCGGGGGAAGCTGCGGCGTCGGCACGGTGATGGCCGGTTTGTCTTCTTTCCGGGGCAGCTTGGTCGGATCCGGGGTCCGGGTGATCGGCGGAGCCGGGGCTGCGGCCAGGGCAATGGCCCTTTGTTTTTTCAACTCGGCGGCCAGGGAGCTTTCGGCCCAGGCGCCGGGCATGGGCAGCTTGATCCTCTGGTTGGCGTAAATGATATTGGGATTCTTGAGGTGCGGGTTGAGAGCCAGGGTCAACTCGAGATATTCATTGAATATCATGCTGTCGGGCAGACCGATGTTCCGCAGAAGCTGGGCCAGGCTTTCGCCTGCCTGGACTACGTGTTCCGTGACTTCAATCTTTGGTGGCGGTCCGCTTCCCTCGGGTTTGGCCGCTTCAGCCGCCGCCGGTTCTTTCTGAGGCGTATCGGCCGGTTGGGCTTGTTCAGGCTCGGCCGTTTCAGCGGCGGGTTCCGGGAAATTTTCTTCGGGCAGGCCGTCCACCGGTCCCACCGGCAGGATCAGAACCTGGTCCGGCAGAATCACATTGGGATTCTCCAGGTCCGGGTTCAGAAATTTGATAAGATTAAGGATGTTGGCCGGAAGCGGCCCCGGTTTGGCTATCTGTCTCTCCCTGAGGATACGGGCCAGGGAATCGCCCGGCTTGACACGGTACTCGTCAGCGTCTATCTTCACACCCTTATATTCCCTGACGATGAGGGTTTTTACCAGGGATATGGTGGGATCGTCTTCCGATTCGGCTGGAGCCGGAGCCGCCCGGAAGACTAGGACCAGCAGTGCGGTGCAGATGATTATCCTGATGATGCCGGTGGTATGCTTGGACACTTCGACTCCTGGACGAATTTTGTTTTTTCTCCGCCGAATCCGGCGGGTGATTGGACCTAATCTATTGAATTTTTACCCACTTGTCGAGTCCCAGGTGAGGCCTGTCCTGTTGCTTCGCGGATATTATCACAATATATTGTGGTGTGCAAATGAAAGAGCACACCAGATGGTATTTTGCCCTTTACAAAAAAAAGCTCTTCTGCTACGGTGCCCTTCATGACGGAGTCATGTCTCCCGCCGCCGTCGGGATATTTTCGCAGGAATAAAGCCAAGAGAAGGTGCTCATGAGAATCAAGCGCTTGGACATTATGGGGTTCAAGTCATTCCCGGAGCGGGCCCAGATACTGTTCCCGGCCGGGATCAGCGCGGTCGTTGGTCCGAACGGATGCGGCAAGAGCAACATTGTGGACGCCATCCGTTGGGTCATGGGTGAACAGAGCGCGAAGCAGCTCCGGGGCCGCAACATGGACGACGTTATTTTCAACGGCGCCCACAGCTTTCAGGCCTCGGGCATGGCCGAAGTGACTCTGACCATGTGCAACGACAGTCCCCACGGTCCTGGGCCAACGGTCGGGCCTTCGGAGATATCTGTCACGCGCAGGCTTTATCGTTCCGGAGACAGCGAGTATCTCATCAATAAAGTGCCTTGCCGCCTCAAGGACATCAGCCAGTTTTTCATGGACACCGGCATGGGCACCAAGGCTTACGCCATCATCGAGCAGGGGCGCATAGGGGCCATGGTCGATTCCCGGCCGGAGGAGAGGCGGGGTCTGATCGACGAGGCGGCCGGCATCACCCGGTACAAGGCCCAGAAAAAGGAAGCCGAACGGAAGATCGAGGCCACCGAGCAGAATCTGGTCCACATCGAAACCCTGATGTCCGAAGCCAAGCGCCAGATAAACACGCTGACCAGGGCGGCTCAAAAGGCGGGCCGTTACAAGACCCTCAAATCCGAGCTGAAGGACATCGACCTGGCTCTGACCTGGGTGGAAATGTCCGGGCTGGACGGGCGCAGGGCCGAACTGTCGGACCGGCAGAAGGAACTGACCGACGAGCTGCAGGGGCTCCTGACCGAACTCGACCGTCTGGAAGTGGAACTGGAGGGGGTCAAGCTGGGCATCGTCGAGCAGGAGAAGGCGGCCGAAGCCAAGGCCGCGGCCTTGTATACCCTGCAGAACGAGTACAACACCCTGCACCAGGAAGACGAATTTCTTTTCAAACAGTCCGAGGAAAACCGCTCCCGGCAGTCCCGTTATTCCGGCGAACTGGAGAATCTGGCGGCCCAGAAAGAGCGCCAGGAACAGGAATTGGCCCGGCTGCGCGAGGAGACCGTCCGTTTGCGGGCCGAGGCCGAAAGCAAGGCCGGGGTGCGCGAGGATCTGCGGTCCGGCCTGGATGAACAGCGCCAGGAATACGACGAGGTCTGTTCACGCCGTGACGGGCTTGCTGCCGAACTTTCCCGGCTGCGGGCCAGGCTCGGCCGCCTGGAAGAGGTGGCCGCTTCCCACGAGCGCATGGCCGAGAGCCAGTCGGCCCGGCGGGAGGAGATTGGGGAGGAGATTGCTCAGCTCAGGTCCGAATCGGCGCGTTTGAACGAACAGTTCCGCTTGAGGAACGGCGAGCGGGAAGATTTCGCGGCCGGTGTTGAAGAGGCTCGCGGTCTGGCGGCGGCCCGCCGGGCCGAACTGGCGGAAAAGAAGGCGGAAGCCGACCGGTTGGGAGAAGAAGAGCGGGCCTTGGAGTCGCGCCTGGCCGGTATGGCTTCCCGGCTCTCCACCCTCAAGGATGTCCAGGCCAATTTCGGCTGGTATCCGGAAGGCGTGCAGGCCCTGATGAATTCGCCGGAAATGGCCAAGGCCGGGGTCCTCTGCCCTGTGGCGGAAAGGATTTCCGCGCCGTCGGGGTACGAGGCGGCCGTGGAAGCCGCCCTGGGCGAGCGTCTGAATTTCATCCTGGTCAAGGACCGGAACGCGGCCGCCGCGGCCTTGGATTTCCTGCGGGCCAACAAACTAGGCCGTTGCGGTTTCATTGCTCTGGCCGAACTCGAAACCCGTGACGACGGCGACCTTGCCAGATCTCTTATCGGCGACTATGCGCTGGCCGAGGATGCGGCCCAGGCGGCCGCCTCGGGTCCTGGCCAGACCGTGCTGACCCGTGACGGCTCGTATTTCGGGCAGGGGGGCCTGATAATCGGCGGCCGGGCGGGTGACGAAGACAAGGGTCTGCTGGCCCGGCGGCGCGAGATAGAGGAACTGGCCGGGCAGGTGGAGACACTGGAAGCCGGATTGGAATCCATCTCCATGAGCCGGGAGGCCGTTCTGGCCGAAGCCGGTGTTCTGGTCGGGACGGTGGAAGAGGCCGAGGAGATGGCCCGCGTGGCGGCTTCCGGTCTGGTGGAAGTGGAAAAAGCCCTCTCCTCCATCAACAGCCGCCGGGAGGATGCCCAGGGCCGTCTGGCCGCCCTGAGCCGTCAGTTGGAGGCTCAAACGGCCGAGGCCGAGAAGATTGACGCCCAGAGAGAGGCCGCGCTGGCTGAACAGCAGTCTCTGAGCGACGATGAATTCGACCTGGCCCGCGACCTCGAGGAAATGACCGAACGGGTCAAGGGCCTGGCCGCTCAGGTCGAGGCGTCGAGGGAGCGGGAGAGGCAGGCGTCCCTGGAAGCCAGTTCCCTCAACGAGCGTCTCAAGACGGCGGAACGGGAGATTCAGCGGACTTCCGAGTGGCTGCGGGAGACTCGGGAGAGGTCCGAAGCCAAAAAGAAAGATTTGGCCGAGGCTGTGGCCGAACTGAAAAAACTGGCCGGACGCCGCCGGGAAGTCGCGGCGGCGCTGGATGGTTTCAGCGACCGGCTGGTCAAGGCCGAAGAGGAACTGGCTGAGCAGAAACGCCGGGTGGACGAGATGCGCTCGGACCTCAATTCACTGGAAAACGGAGCGCGCCAGTCCAGACGCCTCCGCTCGGAACTGGACGAACAGGCTCGCAAGGTGGACCTGGATATCCAGGAGATCGGCTTCAAACGCAAGGCCTATCTGGAGAGGATAGAGAACGAATACCGGCTGGATCTGACCGCTCTGCCCGAGGAGGAGAGGCCCCGTGTAGGGGATGATTTCGACTCCGGCGAAGCCCGCAAGCGCCGCCAGGATCTGCGGGAGCGTATCGAAGGCATGGGAGAGGTCAACCTGACGGCCATCGGCGAACATGAGGCTTTGACCGAGAGATACGATTTCTATCGCCAGCAGCATGATGACCTGAAGTCTTCCATTGAGAATCTCCGCCAATCCATCGCCCGCATCAACCGAACCTGCAAGATCAGGTTCACCAATACCTTCAAGGCGGTGGACGAGAAGATACGGGAGATTTTTCCTCTGCTCTTCGATGGCGGCGAGGCCTGGCTCTCCCTGACCGACGAAAGCGACATACTGGATTCCGGCGTGGAGATTCACGTGCATCCGCCGGGCAAGAAACTGACCGTCATGAGCCTGCTTTCGGGCGGGGAAAAAGCCCTGGTTGCCTTGGCCTTCATATTTGCTCTATACTTGATCAAACCCAGCCCGTTCTGTCTGCTTGATGAGATTGACGCACCGCTGGATGAAGCCAATATCGACCGGTTCAACCGGTTGCTGAAGAAGTTGGGACAGGCGTCCCAGATAGTAATGATAACCCACAACAAGCGGACCATGCAGATATCCGACACCCTCTACGGCGTGACCATGGAGAAACCGGGTATATCCAAGATGGTCAGCGTCAATCTGTCCGATATAGAGGTTTTGGAACAAGATGCTAAAATGGTTCAAGCGGGGTAAGGCCAAACAAGAGGCCGAGCAGGAACCCCGCGCAGCGGAAGAGATAATTCAGGCGGAAGAGTCCGAGTTGGCGGAGGCCGCCGAAGCCCCGGCGGACAGTGGTTTCGAGGATCTGGAAGAAATGAAGGCCGATGAGCCGGATGAAGCCGGTGAACCGGACCAGGATTTCATTTTTGAGTTCGACTCCGGGCCGGAAACCGATTCACAAGGTGAGCCCGATTTTGAACCCGAACCGGAACCGGCGCCCGAGCCGGAAAAACCCGCGAAGAAGAAAAAAAACGGGCTGCTGGCCAAGCTGAGGGACCGCCTGGCCGAAACGCGGGCCGTCCTGAACACCAGGGTCGATCATCTCCTGCTGGGCGTCAGGGAGATAGATGACGACATCCTGGAAAATCTGGAAGAGATACTGATTACTTCGGACATGGGGGTCAAGACGAGCCAGACCCTCATGAACACCATCAGCCGCAAGGTGGCCCGACGGGAACTTGATTCGCCCGAAAAGCTCAAACAGACCCTGCGCGACGAACTCCTGAGGATCATGGACCTGCCGCCGGCCGAGTTCGACCCGGCGGTGAAGCCTCATGTCGTCATGGTCGTAGGAGTGAACGGTGTGGGCAAGACCACGACCATCGCCAAGCTGGCCCACCGTTACGTTTCCGAGGGCAAAAAGGTCATGATGGTCGCTGGGGATACATTCCGGGCTGCGGCGGTGGAACAGTTGAGCATCTGGGCCGAGCGGGTCGGAGCGGACATAGTCAAGCAGCAGACCGGCGCTGACCCTTCCGCCGTGGTTTTTGACGCTCTGAAGGCGGCTACGGCCAGGAAAGTGGATGTGGTCATCATCGACACGGCCGGGCGGCTGCACACCAGCGTCAATCTGATGGAAGAACTGAAAAAGGTCCGGCGGATAACTGAGCGGGAAATGCCGGGCGCGCCTCACGAAACCCTGCTGGTCCTCGACGCCAACACAGGCCAGAACGCGGTCAACCAGGCCAAACTGTTCAACGAGGCGGTCCAGGTGACCCATATGGCCATGACCAAGCTGGACGGCACGGCCAAGGGAGGCGTGCTGGCGGCTATCTGCCATGAACTGGGACTGCCTATCAGGTACATCGGCATTGGCGAAGGCATGGACGATCTGCGCGATTTCGAAGCCAGATCCTTTGTTGAGGCCTTGTTCGGCTAAGCCCCGATTTTCTGGTACATTAAAGGGCCTTCGGCCGGGAATGGATTGTTTCCCCGGGCGAAGGCCCTTTCTTTTTGGTGTTATAGTCTGTAAGCCGTGGGCTTGCCTTCGAAATCAAGCTCCAGACCCACCATGTCTCCGGTCTTGAAACCGAGACGCCGGAATTCCCGGATCATGGCTTCGTGTTTTTCCTGAAACCAGTAAACGGACCACCAGGGGTTGCGGACCGTGTCCACCCCATAGGCATCATGGCTGCAAAGGTTGCGGCGCATGCGGTCCCGGGCGATCAGAGTGTCGGACTCGGCCAGGAACTGGTCGATCTTGTAGCTGAGGCCGTATAGGGCCTTGGAGAGAGGCTGCTGCATTTCAGGGGTGTCGTCCAGGTAATGGTTGGCCACCTGGAAGAGTTCTCCCGGCACCTCAATGGAAAGCCCCAGGACAGCGAAACGCTGATAACGCAGGGCGAAATCCTCCATGGCTTTTTCGTGGGCCTCGATCACCTCGAGAACGTGTTCGACTCCCGGAGAAGGATTCATTTCGTCCAGAACCAAATCTTCGCAGCGGCCGATGATTTCAAGATAGAGGGCGCGGTTGTCCATGACGAAGATGGGGCGTTCACGGTAGCTCCGGCGGCGTCTGATGCGGCGCACTCCGTCAAGCTTGACGGCCCGCTCACTCTCTTTCTGCTCCAGGGTCTCTATGTGCGATATGTCTTTGGCCTGAACGACAAAGATTTCTCCATCCCGGGAAACGATGTATTCGATTTCGCATTTAAAACCCAGGTAAGCCTGGATGTCCTCCGACAATTGCAGCAAACGCCTGTCGTGGGGGGTCTGGGTAATGAATGGCTCGGTCTGGTGATTGATTTCGCAGACGGCCGAATACCCGAATTCCCAGTGTGCGCCCATCATTTTGGCCATTATGCTGCTGCCGCTGATAAAAGGCATGACAATGACGCCCATGTCTTCAAGGTCCAGTTCAGGGGCATTGTTGAAACGCTGCTGGCGCACCAGGGACAGACGCCTCTTGGTCCTGGCGCGGCTTATTATCTGGAGACGTGCGTATTTGATGCCGCCGCTGTCGGCGTATGTCTCCAGGGAATCGAAGGTTCCGCCTTTGAAATGGTGTTCCAGGGGGTGGGCGCTGCGCACGATTACCTTGAAATCATGGCAGTTCTCTTTCAGAAAGGTGGTCAGGCCTTCCAGCTTGTCCTTACTGAAGTCATCCGCGGGTATGTAAATAAAAGGCGGAACATTGAAGCCGCCCTCCAATAGTCTTTGCAGCAATCTGGCCTTCTCCGGCATAATGCCCTCCATAAGTCCGGGCGATAATTTCCCCTGAATCCATGTGAGTTACAGTTTGGGGGTAAAGTGAATGTGAACCAGCCGGGCCTCTCCTGTCAAGTCCACTCGTGAAATTACGCCTTTTTTTTCCTGATTTTCGCTGAAACAGGTGGAACAGCCCTTCTTTCCCATTATGAGAACCGGCTCGCCCCAAAAACCTGTTGAAATAACTCACCGGTTATGGTGAGATATGAAAATTCCCAGAGCAAGATATTGAGTATTGTTATTTTCCGGAACTGGCGCGAACCCGTTGCTTGGCAGCCGTTGCGTGTCAGAGACGGTGTTGCGGGAACGGCCGACGGCCTTTGATATGGGATTTGTACTTCTGTGAAGATCTTTTGAACCATTGCCATTGCTCGTTGGAACCTGTGTGGCTGCCGGGAAATGACTATTTTGTCGGGTTTTATGGTTTTTGCGACAATAATGTTGTTTTTATGTGTTTTTGTTTGAGGACTGCTGTCTGTAACATGCTTAAAAATAGACATATTATTGTGTGGTAGGCATGTTGCATATTGCGGAAGGGTATGGTGGCGGATTCAGGGGCGGACCCTGCTGCAAGGATTACGAGCCAAACAAACTGTCAGAGGGAGGTTTTGCGCATGAAAAAGGTGCTATTCAGCTTGCTGGTATTGATGTTGGCCGTGTCGGTGCCGGCTCTGGCGGCGGACACGATCAAGATCGGTTTCAACATCCCGCTTACGGGCGACATCCCGGATGTGGGCGAATCTTCCAAAAACGCCGCTGAAATGCTGAAAAAGCAGGTCAATGAGGCTGGCGGTCTGGAAGTCGGCGGCAAGAAATACATGCTGGAATTTGTTTACGAGGACAACGAGTCCAAGGCCGAGTCGGCTCTGGCTGTGGTCCGCAAGCTTGTCACTCAGGATAACGTTCTGGCTCTCGTGGGGCCTCAGGCCAGCAAGCAGGCCGTGCCTGCCGGTGAAGCGGCCAACGATCTCGAAACACCGATGATCTCCCCGTGGTCTACCAACCCGAATACCACCCTGGACCGTCCTTACGTCTTCCGCGGCTGCTTTCTGGACCCGTTCCAGGGGCCTGTTGTGGCCAAGTTCGTGACCGAGGAATTCGGGGCCAAAAAGGCGGCTGTGCTTTACGACATCGCCAGCGATTATCCCAAGGGACTGGCCGAGTTCTTCAAGCAGGCTTTTGAAGAAATCCACGGGGCTGGTTCCGTGGTGGCTTTTGAAACCTTTACCACCAAGGACGTGGACTTCAGCGCCCAGTTGACCAACATCGTCAAATCCGGTGCGGACGTCCTGTTCACTCCCCAGTACTACAACGAGGTGCCTCTGATCGTCAAACAGGCCAAGGGCCTGGGTTGGAACAAACCGATCATGGGTGCGGACGCCTGGGCCAGCGGGGACCTGATGGGCCTCTGCGGCGACGACTGCAAGGGCTATTTCTTCCCGGCCCATTACTCCAATGTCGGAGCTACCGGGGCGACCAAGGAGTTCATCGACAAATACACCGCAACCTATGGCAAGGTGCCCGACGACGTGGCCGGCCTGACCTGGGATTCCATCAACGTGGTCCTGGCTTCCATCAAGAATACCGGCGGCCTGAAAGGCGACATGAAGGCCGACCGCACCGCCGTTATGGAACAGATGGGCCAGCTCAAGGACTTCCCCGGCATCACCGGAAGCATGACCTTCCAGCCCTCCGGCGACCCGATCAAGTGCGCCGTGGTGGTCAAGATCAACGAGGAAGGCAAATACGCATTTTACAAGTCTGTTTGTCCGTGACAGACAGCCGCTGATACTCAATTGTTCAGGGCCGGGGGGAAGGATTCCTCCGCCCCGGCCCTGGCTGAATCCTGAAATTCCGACTCCGGGTTCAAGGGAGACAGACCTTTGATTGAAGGCCTCATACAGAATGTGCTCAACGCCCTGCAATGGGGCAGTTTCTACTCGCTGATCGCGCTCGGTTACTGCCTGGTCTACGGCGTGCTGTTGCTTATCAACTTCGCTCACGGCGACATTTTCATGGTCGGGGCCTATCTGGCCTTTTTTGTGGCCTCCTTTTTCCTCGGTTTGGGAGGTCTGACCGGCTGGGCTGTTCTGGTCCTGACCGTGCCGCTGACCATGATACTAACTTCCATGGTGGGCGTGACGCTGGAGCGCGTGGCTTACCGGCCTCTGCGCCGCAAGGGGGCGCACCGGCTCTATGTGGTCATCACGGCGCTGATGTGCGGTCTCATCCTGGAAAACGGCAACCTGGCCCTGCTGGGCGCCAGCCGCCGCAATTTTCCCACGCTGGTGGACACGGTGATCTACAACGTCGGCGGCGTCAGCGTGACCAACCTCAAGGTGGCCGTCATCGTGGTGGCCATCCTGTCCTTTCTTTTACTGGAGTTCGTCATTTCCAGGACCAAGATAGGCATGGCCATGAGGGCCATTTCCTATGACCGGTTCGCCCTGCCCCTGATGGGTATTCCCCCGGACACGGTCATCGTCTTCACCTTTATCCTGGGCTCCAGTTTCGCCGGCCTGGCCGGTCTGCTCTTCGCCATGAGCTATCCCGTCCTGGACCCGTACATGGGGGCGATGATCGGCTGGAAGGCCTTTATCGCCGCGGTGGTCGGCGGCATAGGCGAGATACGCGGCGCATTCGCCGGCGGTTTTCTGCTCGGCTTCGTGGAAATCATGGTGGTGGCCTTCTTCCCCTCCACCGTCCGCGACCTCATCGCTTTCACCATCTTGCTGTTTATTCTGGCCATGAAGCCCACGGGGCTCTTCGGCGTGGCCAGGCACCAGAAGATATAACTGGCCGATGGCCGGATGAATTCCTGAGCAGATAAACAAGATGAAACGACTAAATATTCCGGTTGTGCTGGCTGTCCTCTTTGTAGTCCTGGTCTGGGTTTCCTACGAAGGGGTTCTCAATCTTTACTGGCAGTCGGTGTTGATGTTCATGGGCATCAATATCATACTGTCCACCAGCCTGAACCTCGTCAACGGCAACATGGGCGAGTTCAACTGCGGGCATGCCGGCCCCATGGCCGTGGGAGCCTACGTGTCTTCCCTGCTGACCGTCCTGCTTTTTGCCAAAGACCGCGTCTTCGGCGATCCGCTGCTGCCCCCGGAACTTGTCCTGATTGTTTTTCCTTTCTGCCTGCTGGCCGGTATGGCGGCGGCGGCCATAGTCGGCCTGTTGGTGGCCATTCCTTCTTTCAAAACCCGTGGCGACTACCTGGCCATTATCACCATTGCGGCCAATTATATCGTCAAGAGCACCATCGAGAACATCAACGCCATCGGCGGGGCCAGAGGGTTCATGGGCATGGGCAAGGTGACCAGCGCCATGGGCAAGCTTATCAATCTGCCCTGGATGGTCATCTGGATATTCCTGGGTACGGTCTTCACCGTCTGGGTCCTGCGCCGCTTCATTTCCTCAACCTACGGCAAAGGCATCAACGCCATCTGCCAGGACGAGATTGCGGCCGAGATCATGAGCGTGAACACCAACAGGATGAAAACCGTGGCCTTCATGCTTTCTTCGGCCCTGGCCGGGCTGGCCGGGGGGCTCTTCGCACATATGCTGGGCTATGTGAATCCCGGTTCGTTCACGGTGCTCAAATCCACCGAATGCCTGGTCATGGTCTACCTGGGCGGCATGGGTTCCCTGTCGGGCGCGGTCATGTCGGCGATTTTTTACACCCTGATGCTGGAAGGGCTCCGTTTCGTCATTCCCTGGCTGGATTCAGCCCTGCATTTCCTGCATCTCATACCGGCCTCATATGAAGTCTCACAGGTCTGGAAGTGGGTGATTATCCCCCTGGTTCTGGTCCTGCTCATGCACCGCCGGCCGGAGGGAATAATGGGCAACCGTGAATTGTCCGATGTCTTTCCGAAGCTGACCAAATGGTACCAGTTCAAATAGGGTTGCGCTGAAATATGGCTCTTTTGCAAGTAGAAAAACTGACCCAGAGATTCGGCGGCCTGGAGGCCGTGTCCGAATTTAAAACCCGTCTGGAGGGTGGTGAGCTTAACGGCCTCATCGGTCCCAACGGCGCGGGCAAAACCACCATCTTCAACCTGGTAAGCGGTTTTTATCAGCCCACGGCCGGGAAGATCGTTTTCAAGGGAAAAGACACCGCCGGTCTGAAACCCCACCAGGTGACTGCCCTGGGGGTGGCCCGGACATTCCAGAACATCCGGCTCTGGCACGACATGACCGTTCTGGACAACATCCGGGTGGCCCAGCATTTTCGTCTGAACTACGGACTGCTGGCCTGCACCCTCAGAACCCCCCATTATATTGAAAGCGAAAAGGCTGTCACCACTGAGGCCTTTGAGATTCTCGAAGCTTTGAACCTCAAACAATACGCCATGGAGCTGCCCCGGAATCTGCCCTATGGTCTGCGGCGCAAAGTGGAAATAGCCCGGGCCATGTCCGAGAAGCCCGACCTGCTGATGCTGGACGAGCCTGCGGCCGGTTTGAATACCGCCGATCTGCACGGCCTGATCGATCTGATCCGCTGGATTCACAAGGAGTTCAAGATCACCATCTGGATGATCGAGCACCAGATGCAGGTGGTCATGAGTCTTTGCCAGTGGATTCAGGTCATCGACTTCGGGGCCATCATCGCCGAAGGCAATCCCGAAGAGATACAGAACAACCCGGACGTTATCAAAGCTTATCTGGGAGACGACAAAATCTGATGCTGCTTTCCGTGGAAAACCTGGTGGTCAATTACGGCACTATCGAAGCCCTGCACGGGATATCCTTTCATGTGAACAAGGGTGAAATCGTCACCCTGATCGGGTCAAACGGCGCGGGCAAGACCACAACCCTGTTCAGCATCATGCGCCTGCCTCCTCCGGAAGCGCCCAGGGTGGTCGGCGGGGACATCAAGTTCAACGATGAGAGCATACTGACCACCCCGCCCCATGAGGTTGTCCGGAGCCTGCATATGAACCTTGTGCCCGAGGGCCGCCATATTTTCGGCAATCTGTCGGTCATGGAAAATCTGACTCTGGCTACGTACGCCCGTCAGGACGGGGACGGGGCCGTTCAACAGGACCTGGACCGGGTGTTTTCCCTCTTTCCACGGCTGGCTGAACGCCGGAAACAGCGCAGTGAATCCCTCAGCGGCGGTGAACAGCAGATGCTGGCCGTGGGCCGGGCTCTGATGTCCCGATGCAGTTTCATCCTGCTGGACGAACCGTCCATGGGCCTGGCCCCGTTTCTGATGTATGAAGTCTTCCGGACCCTGAAGCAGCTCAACGAGCAGGGCATGACCATCCTGCTGGTGGAGCAGAACGCCCGGATGGCTCTGAAATTCGCCCACAGGGGATATGTGCTGGATACGGGTAACATTGTCGCTGAGGGACCGACGGTCGAGTTGCTGGAAAACCCGGAAGTCAAAAAGGCTTATCTGGGCGGTTAGGCTTCCGGACAGCTCAGGACCTTGGTCTGATCCCGAAAGACACCGGAAACTCACCTAATGCCTGGACCTAAAACGGGGGGACTTCCACGCTTCCTCTGGTCGCTACTCCAAAGCGGCCCTTCGACAGGGGGCGAACGTCCATGTTCGCCGAAGAAAGGGGAAACCGGAAAAACGGCGGTTTGGGGGCGCGGGTCAGATTGATAATGACAACAGAGAGTTTTGTCAACAAACTTAAGGGGCCCGGAGGCCCCTTGGTTTGTCTGAGAATTGGGACGGTTAACGTTTCAACTGGATAAGTTCCGCCAACATGGTGTCCGTGGTGGTGATTATCTTGGAGTTGGCCTGGAAGCCTCTCTGCTGGACGATCATATCCACGAATTCCTCGGCCAGGTCCACGTTGGACTGTTCCAGGGCGTTCGGGGCTATGGTCCCGGTTCCGCCGGTGCCGGGGGAACTTATAGTGCCCTGTCCGGAAAGCCTGGTTTCCACGTAAAGGTTGTTGCCCACTTTTTCCAGCCCCCACTGGTTGCGGAAGAGGGCCAGCCCCAGGCGGAAGAGTTCCTGGTTGTGGCCGTTGGTGTAGGTGCCGGTCATGACTCCGTCCGGGTCGATGGAGACCCCTTGCAGGTATCCGGAAGAATAACCGTCCTGAGTCTGGAAAAGAGTGGTGGACGGCGCCGCATACTGGGTGGTGGCCAGGTTGTCGGAGAGCCATACCCCGGCGCCGTTGGGATTTTTGGCGCCGAAATTGATTTCCACATTTTGATTGACCGGGATGTTGGTGGTGGGGTCGCTCAGGAACGCCGCGTCGATGCTGAAGTATCCGTCGGCATTTGGCGTCAGGTTGGGAGACCAGGTCGCTGTCTGAGGGGTGACCGCCACAGTGAAGGATTCTCCGCCGGCCAGGGCGTCCGTGCCGCCGCCCGAAGTCAGACTGATCTGGATGCCGTCGACCGTGGCCACTCCGCCAGCCGGGACGGCTACGGAGCCGGTGGAACCGCCCGGAGCCGTCCAGTTGAGAGTAATAGTGTCCGTGGTGATATCTCCGCCCGGCGCGGCCACGGTGAAAGTATAGTTGCCTGTGTCCGCGCCGGTATAGACGCCGCCGACGTTGTAATCAACAAGGCTGGCGCCGCCCGAGCCGGCCGGGACCGCCGTCCCCAAAGTGGCCGGGACAATGTCCGTGATGCGCTGAGCCGTAATGGCGCTGGCCGTTTCGGCGATGCTGCCGCCTGTTCGGTCCGGGGTGCTGTCCGGATCGAAGGTGAGTGTGCCTCTCATGAGCAAACCGGCAAAATTGGTTCCGGCAAAGGCGTTTCCGGTCGCGCTGCCGTCGTCGGTCCTCAGATCATCCGCCGGGTCGCAACAGACAATATACTCCCACACGTTTTCCTGGGTGTCGGAAGGGTCGTAATAGATGGACAGGTCATGGCCTTCTCCGACATCGTCGTAGACGCGCAGGGAAGTCTGGTAGACATAGGCGTCGCCGTCCATGGGTTGTTCCTGGGCGCCTACCCAGACGTCCGACAGGTTTATGCCGTTGGTCCTGGACTCGCTGGCGGCGTTCAGGTTGGCGATGATCTGGGCCTGATTGGTCGGCTCCGGTGGAGCGTTGAAGGAAAACATTCTGACGTCCGTGGGAGTTCCGACCTGGTTGCCTTCCGGATCCAGTTCCCAGCCCTGCAGGATGTACCCGGCCGGGTTTATCAGGCGGCCTTCATTGTCGAAAGTGAAGTTGCCGGCCCGGGTGTAAAAGGTCTGATCGGTAATGGGGTCGTTGACCACGAAAAAGCCGTCTCCCGCAATGGCTATGTCCGTGTCCTGCGCCGAATTCTGGAAAGAACCCTGCGAGAATATCTGGGATACCGACCCCAGCCTGACGCCTCTGCCTATCTGGGAACTCCCGGACGCTGTGTGGGAACTCTGGCTGAGCAGATCCATGAAATTGGCTCTTGAGCCCTTGAAGCCGACCGTGTTGACGTTGGCAATATTGTTGCCGATGACCGACATGGCCGTGCCCATGGCGTTTAGGCCGGTGATGGCCGCATACATGGCCGTGGAAACTGACATCTTCACGTCCTCCTTGACAAAAAGATGATTGATTTACTTAATGTTACGATGCTTCGCTCTCTGTCCGGGCAGGCTCGGTTATCTCGATGACATCGGACAGATTGATTCTTGTTCCGTTGAGCAACAGTTGAGGAATGCCGTTTTCGTCGAAGCCCATGCCGGTCACCCTTCCTTCAACGGCCGTGGCTGTTTCAATCGAGTTGCCCGAACCGTCGGAGGCGAGGACCGTGATCAGGTAAGGACCGTCTTCAACTACCGCTCCCGAGCTGTCCCGGCCGTCCCATTCTATGTCATGGGTGCCCACTCCCGTGGGACCGAGATCCAGGGTCCGAACCTTGTCTCCATCCACATTGTAGATGTTGACCACCACCGACTGGGCGGGCTCTTCAATGTTGAAAACGGCCAGAGTGGCCTCCCCGCCGGTCACCGAGACGGCCCGCCCGACGGCCCTGACTTCCTTGCCGACCAGACTCAGCGTCTGCATGTTGCTCTGGTTCTGGACGCTGGAGTTGACTTCGCCAAAACTGTCATTCAACTGGTACAACTGTTCAAGCTGGGTGAACTGAGCCAACTGCGACGTGAATTCCACGCCTTCCATGGGGTTGAGCGGGTCCTGATGCTTCATCTGGGCGACCAGCAGCTTCAGAAAAGCGTCCTTGCCCAGGGACTTGGTCCCATCCACGCGCTCAACTCCGTCACCGGTGCTGGCCTGCGGCATGAGATTCTGAATAATGCTATTCTGGCTAACTACAGTCATTGAACTCCTCCATTGACGGACTGAACTGGTCAGGCCACCAAGTCAACCGTTCCCCTTGGACGGCGTCCCGGTTCTTTCTGCTCGGTAAAATCTTCCTGCTCGTCGCTTTCGGGCGCCCCGGTCCGCCCGCCATGGTCAAAACGCTGGCCGCGATCCCAGAGATCCGCCCGCTGGTCGTCATGACTCAGCGAGATGTCCAGCCGTTCCAACTGAACCCCGTTCTGCTCCAGATTGCTTCGCAACTGGCCCATCTGGTCTTCAATAGCGGTCTTGACAGCCTGATTCTCGGCCACGATGGAAGCCTGAAGCCCGGACGGCTTTAGCACCATACTGATTCTGATACGCCCGAGATCGGGCGGGTTGAGATTGATTCTTAAATGGTTCTGATTGTTGCGGGCCTGGTAAACCATCTTGTCCGCCACCTGTTCCAATACGGAAGAGGAGAGGCGCGAGGGCAGCCCGGTTTTGGCCGCCCTCTCGGCGGATGAACTTACCATCGCCGCCTTGAAATCCTGCGAGGCCGTCTGATCGTTCTGGCCGGCTTGCCCCGTATTGCCGGCTTTGCCCATGGCCCCGGTTCCCTGCATGATCTCCCTGGCCGAGGATGCCCCACCCCGCAAGGCCTGAATGGCCGGATTGGTGGATATGAACTTCTGGTCTATTTCGCGGTCGCCCATGCTCTGCAGCAGCGCCAGCGTGCGGTTGAACTGGAGACCGGTCCGGAGGGAGTTCTCCAGCAGCATGTTTTTCATCAGGTGGTCCACGTTGGCCGCCTGTTCCCGGCTGAGCCTGGCCGGTCTGTCCACGGATTTGAGAAAGCCCAGAAAGCCTTCCATGGACATCCTGCCGCCTGTTTCCTTGAACATCCCCCAGAAGTTTTTCAGGTTCTGCTCACTGACGCCCAGGGACTTCAGCAGGTCCTGAACATTCTGCATGTCGGCCTGGGAAAGGTTGAGCCCTTTCAGGTTGCCCTGACCGTTCTTCAGGAGAATATCCCTCAAGGCTTCCGAGTTGAAAGTCTGACCCGGCTTGAAGCTGTTCAGGATGCCCTTGACCTTTTCGGCGTCCAGGCCAAGTTCCTGCAGGAAACGCCCCAGATAGGGCAGAGTGTCTTCTCCTATCTGCAGGCTGGCTGAGGCCTGTTTCGACTGGGAAGAGACCATGGCCATGACGCGGTCCATACTCAACGACCCTTGGGCCAGTTTATCCATGACCTGGTTGACCTGGTCCGTATCCAGGCCGCTTCCTTCCAGAACTTTCCGCAGGACGGGCAAGTCTTCTTTTTTTATGGAAAGGCTGTTCAGGGGGAGCCCCAGGCTTTCCACCTGGTGCTGCAACTCCTCCACGCCGGTCCGGCGGGGGCGGTTTTCGTCGGGCCTTCCCAACCCGCTGTTTTCTGATGTTGAATCCGCATTGGCGGCTTCGTCGCTGCGGCGGATATTATTGTTCAGCAATTCGTCAAAGGCCTTGGGAATACCTTGATCCGTGTTGTTCTGCTTGAGCATGGGAGAAGACGAGTCATAAGCATCAAGGAACAGGTCCGCCAGCTTCAACTGGGGTGATTCTACTGTAGCGCTGCTGATCAAAGCCTTCCTCCTGAAGTGATATGCCTGCGACAAGCTACTAAGCAACAGGCGTGCCAGGAAGGAATCACGTTGAAAAATGATGTTATGACAATATGTTGCAGGTTGTCGACTGATTGTGAAGGCGGCGGAGAAGAACTGCGGGTGGCATTATTTGCCGAGCTTAATTGAAACGGTGATGCAGATACTTCCAGGAAACTTTAAGTAAGTTAAAGTGAAACGGCTTGGCCCGTTTCCAGAGCGGTGTTCTGATCAGGGCTTGCCGTGTTGCCTTCGCGGACAAAAAAGCCCCGATCAGGGGGGAGGTTGTTGACAAAGTGATTCCCAAAGCCGTTAAAAAAGAAGATGGCTCCGAGAACAACTATACCGGCGGGGTGCTTCGCCCCTGCCGCGAATGGCGACGACTTCGGCCAGCCTTTCCCGCCCAGACCAAGGGGACGCCCAAGCGGCCGCGTCCCCTTGGAACCCCCGGCCTTTTTTAACCCGTCGAACGGGCATCCATGCCCTTCGCCGGGGGGCGAACGTCCATGTTCGCCTAAGAAAGGGGAAACCGGAAAATCGGCTTTGGGGGTGCAGGGTAGGTTGATAAAGATAATAAAGCAGTTTGTCAACAAGCTCCAAGCCCCCGATCAGGGGGGCTTGGAGATGATGCACTTCTAATTCTGAGGAGCGGTTTCCGGCGGCGGGGCCGCGCCCTGGCGCAGGCTCGATATGGCCTTGGTCAGGCGGGCGGCTTTGGTCGGTTCCACGAAGGCCAGAATCTGGCCGGCGTTCCGTCCGGGCATGGCCGACAGGATACGGACGGCCACGTCGTCTTCCAGGCTGTTGACCAGGGTGCCCGCTTTCTCCGGCCTCATGCCTTTGTAGGCGGTAACCAGATGCTCTATCCTTGCGTTCTTCAACTGTTTCTGTTCCGCCAGCAGGGCTTCCTGCTTCTGAACCAGGGCGGCCAGTTCCTTGCGCTGGGCTTCTATCTCGTTGAGGCGCTCGTAGAGATCCTTCTCCAGTTCATCGAGGGCCTTTTCGCGTTCCTTGAGGCGTTCTTCCTGGGCGGCCAGGGTCTTTTCCCGCTCCTGAATGGCCTGTATCATCTGCTGGACCTGGGCGCTTCCGGAGAGTTCGGTGAGCGGCTGGGCGGTGGATGGAGCCGGTGCGGCGGCCGGGGGTTGCGCTTCCTGGGCCATGGCCGGTCTGGTCTGGATGAGGGAGGCGAAGATGTTGTGGTTACTGGCCACAAAGGCTCCGGTCAGACCCACTTTGAGCACCAGCCCAACTATTATGACTGTTTCCAGGGCCAGGCGCGGAGAACGCCGGGTTTTTTTATTGTCAGTAGCCATTGACTTTTCTCGCAACCGCTATGGCGGCCAGTTCATCCAGGTTGTTCTGTTCTTCCCTGGCTCCTTCTGCCTTATGCTTGTCCCGCTCCATTTCTTCAAACCTTTCAATCATTTTACGGTCCACGCTGGCTTCGACCAGTTTCTCCCGCTTTTTGGCCACTTCCTTTTCCGCCTTGCCCAGCTTGTACTCCGTATCCAGGTTTCGCTGGCGCAGGGCGTCAAGGTAGGACTGGTAGAGATTGAATACAGGCGCCGGGATGGGAGCGGCTGACTTCTCTCGGACGTCATCAGCCAATTCATCCGAGCGAAGCCTGATTCTGTTCAGCTCATTTTTGAACTGTTCGGCCAGGCGCACCTTCTGAGCCAGTTCCAGCATGGCCATTTCCTCTTTCTGCCTTCGGTAACGGAGCAGGAAATCCAGTCTAAAACTGAACTTCTTCATGACATGATTTCCGCCAGGGCCTTGCGGGCCTCGGGCAGGATGGACTTTTCGGTGACCGGCTGTTTCAGGAATTTCTCGATGCCGGGCATCATCTGGATGGATTTATCGATGTTGCGGTTGGAGCCCTTGACGTACGCGCCTATGTTTATCATGTCTTCGGAACGGGCGTAAGTGGCCATGACGTCCTTCATGGAACCGGCCAGGCGGAGATGTTCGGCGTCCACCACGTCTATCATCAGGCGGCTGACGCTGGACAGCACGTCGATGGCCGGATAATGGTTGCGTGAAGCCAGTTCCCTTCGCAGGACGATATGGCCGTCGAGAATGGCTCTCATGGCGTCGGCCACGGGTTCATTCATGTCGTCGCCTTCAACCAGCACCGTATAAATCCCGGTGATGCTGCCGGCATTTTTCCAGACGCCAGCCCGCTCCAGCAACAGAGGCAACTGGGCGAAGACCGAAGGCGTATAACCCCTGGTCGTGGTGGGTTCGCCGATGGACAAGCCCACTTCCCGGGCGGCGTAAGCATACCGGGTGGCCGAATCCATCATCAGGATGACGTTTTTGCCCTGATCCCGGAAATATTCGGCCACGGCCGTGGCCACGTAGGCTCCGCGCATGCGGACAAGGGCCGGTTGTTCCGATGTGGCCGCCACGACCACCGAGCGTTTCATGCCCTCGGGACCAAGATCCTTTTCGATAAACTCCCGGACTTCCCTTCCGCGTTCGCCGATAAGGCCTATGACGTTGACATCCGCCTCCATATTGCGGGCGATCATGCCCAGCAGGGTGCTCTTTCCGACGCCGGAACCGGCGAAGATGCCTATCCGCTGGCCCATGCCTATGGTCAGGAGGGCGTTGATGCTCCTTACCCCTACATCCACGGGTTTGAGAATTCTGACCCTGGCCAACGGGTTGCCCGGTTTGGTGTGCAAAGGATAGGTCTGGTCCGCATTCAGGGGACCGCCCTGGTCAATGGGCTGGCCCAGGCCGTCCAGAACACGGCCCAGCAGGCCGGGGCCGACTTTGATGCTGGCCGGCACGCCCTGGGATATTATGCGGTTGCCTGGAGTCAGACCCTGCATGCCGCCGACCGGCATAAGCAGAATCCGGCCTTCCCGGAAACCGACGACCTCGGCTTCGATGGGATTTTTGGCCCCCAACGGGTAGATATTGCATATTTCCCCTACCGAGGCTGCCGGGCCGTCGCCTTCGATAACCAGGCCGACCACCTTGACCACACGTCCCTCAAGGGCCAGCGGCCGGGCGGCCGTGGCCGCGTTTTCGTAAGGGGTGAAATCGAATGTCTGGTTCACGTTATGCCTTGTCCGTGCCTGGAAGAGACGCCGCTCTCACCAGTCCAGATCGAATTTCTGATTGAGCACTTCATCCACCGAGTCGGCCACCGCCTCCAGGCGCTGTTTCAGAGTGGCGTCCAGCCGCCCCGCTTCGGTTTCCATTATCAGTTCGCCGCGCCGGAGGTTGGGGTCGGGCTGGAAGGAAAGCTGGAGCAGTCCTTTAATTTTCTTCGAAATCTCAGCTCTGGCTTCTTCCAGCAGATCCAGGTCTTCCGGATTGGCTTTGAATACAGCCAGGTGCTGTTCCTGAAGATGGTCCATGGCCGCCTTGAAAGCATCCTTGACCAGTTCCGGTGAAGTGCTCAGTTCATGAAAAATGACCCGCTCGGCCACCTGGATGGCCAGCCGGACCAGCACGGGTTCATGGACCCGCCACAGATCCTGATACAGATGCTCGATTCCTTCGAGGGCTTCCCGGACCGGCTCCATCTGCTTGTTGAAAGCGGCCAGCCCGGCCTCCAGGCCCTTTTGGCGTCCCTCTTCCAGACCTTCATCGTAGCCTTTTTTCGCCGCCTCGGCCTTAAGTTGGGCCGCCCGCCTTTTCACTTCCTCGGCTTCGGCGACAATCCCCTTGGCTTTCTGACCGGCCTCCGCTCTGATCTGGGCTGCCTTGGTCCGGGCTTCCTCAAGCGTCAGGGCCGGGTCTTCGCCAAAACCTTCAAGCCTCTGGAACTTGTATTCCATGGTGTTGAGGGACACGGGTTCATCTTCCTCAAAATTCGGGAGCTTGAACCTCTCGACCTGCGGTGAGCCGGGCGTGGCGGGGCCGAAGAACTTAAACAAAGACGTCCTCCCCTCCACCCTTGCCGATGAGAACCTTGCCTTCGGCTTCCAGTTTCTTGGCCACTCTGAGAATGGCCTGCTGAGCCTTTTCCACATCGGAGAGCCTGACCGGGCTCATGACTTCCAGATCTTCCTTGATCATGGCCGCGGCCCGTTCGGACAGGTTGGAAAGTATTTTGTTCCTCATGGGCTCGGAAGCCGTCTTCAGGGCCACGGTGAGTTCTTCGTTGTTGACTTCCTTCAGAATGGCCCTGATGCCCCTGTCGTCCACGCTGACCAGATCGTCGAAAACGAACATGAGCTTGCGTATCTCGTTGGCCAGTTCCATCCGGTCTTCTTCGATCTTGGAGAGGATGGAGTTTTCCGTGGTCTGATCCACCTGGTTGAGTATCTCCGCCACTGTCTGGGCGCCGCCCAGCTTCCGCGAGCCGACCGTGCCCATGGCGATAATCTCGTCCCGCAGAACCTGTTCCACTTCCTCTATGACCGAATGAGGCACGGTGTCCAGATCGGCGATGCGCATGATTACGTCCGTCTGGAGGTGTTCGGGGAATTCGCTGATAACTTCGGCCGCCTTGCCCGAGTCCAGGTGCGCCACTATCAGGGCCACGGTCTGCGGATGCTCGTTGCGGATAAAGTTGCCCAGGACCTTGGCGTCCACGTCCCGCAGGCTGGCGAAAGGCGCGGGGCCGACATCCGTGCCGATCTCCTCCAGCAGGCCTTCGGCCCGGTCGTCGGTAATGGCTTTGGAGATGGTGCTTTTTAAAAAGTTGTCGCCCTTGATTCTGATTTCCGTGGGCGTGGTCATTTCGCTGACAAATTCGTTGAGAACCGTCGTGACCACATCAGGGGGGACATTCTGGATTTTGGACATGGCCCGGCCAAGGGTCTTGATTTCGGCATCGTCCAGTTTGCGGAATATGTCGGCCGTGAAATCCTCTCCCATGGCCAGCAGGAAGATGGCCGCTTTCTGGGGTCCGGTCAGGTCCGACACTTTCAAAGTAGCTCTATCCGCCATTATGACACCCTATCTCTGGTCTATCCAACTGCGGAGGAGATTGGTGGTCTTTTCCGGGTCCTGTCGGGCCAGGGCCAGAATCTGCTCCCGGTCCAGGCGGCCGGGCTCTTCCTTCTTGAACTCAGGTATGGCCGGGGCTGCTTCACGGCCCGGCAAGGCTTCCCTTTCTTCAGGCGCCGGCAGCGCCGCCGCCATCGGCCCGGCTTCTTTCTTGACCCAGGACATCAGCGGACGCACCACGAAGAGGAAGAAAAGCACTATCAGCAGAACATTGAAGACAGGACGTCCGAACTGCCTAGCATAGTCCATAACGGTCGACACCATGCCGGCCGGGGCTTCTTCCTCGCCCAGGTAGAAAGGAACACTGGAAACCACCACCGTGTCGCCGCGAGCCTCGTTGAAACCGGCCGCGCTGCGCACAAGGTCTTCCATCTTGGTCAATTCCGCCTGGCTGCGGGGCACGAAAGTCCTGACCGGCTTGCCGTCAACTTCCTCTTCCTTGTAGGTTCCGTCAACCATCACGGCCACTGAAAGACGATTCAGCGAGCCGCCCGGTGAAGTTATCCTGCGGTTGATTTTGGTTATTTCGTAGTTTGTGGTTTCTTCGGACTTGGCGAATTTTTCCTGATTCTGGTCGTCCTGCCCCTGTTCGTCCTGGCGGGTGCCCAGGTCATATCTGGCGTTGGGAACTCCGGAAGCCCCGCGAGCCGGACCGGTGGTGGTCTCGTTGAAGCGCTGTTCGCTGCGTATGGCCGACCGGTCTGGGTCGTAGATTTCTTCCGTGGTGTTTATCTGCTCGAAGTTGAAATCGGCCGTGACTCTGGTCATGGCCTTGCCCGGACCCACCATTCGCTCCAGCATGGTCGTCAGACGGTCGCCCAGGTTCTTTTCATAATTGCGCTTGTAGGCGGTCTGAGTCTCGGAAACCATGGAGCTTTCAGCCTCTTTATCCTGGCTGTACAGAAGGCCTCCCTGGGTGTCGACCACGGAAATGTTTTCGGCCTTGAGGCCTTCCACCGAACTGGCCACCAGGTGAACAATGCCTTCAAGCTGGGACTTGGTCAGGCTTTTTCCCTGATTCAATTTGATGACGATAGAGGCGGACGGCGGTCTCTCTTCCTCGATGAAAAGAGATTCCTTGGGGATGTTGATGTGGACCCGGACCTGGTCGATGACCTGGAATTTCTTGATTGTTCTTTCCAGTTCACCCTGCAGCGCCCGCTGGTAATTCAGCCTCTGCACGAAATCGGTAGTGCCCAGATGGTTTTCGTTGAAGACTTCCATGCCGATGGCCCCGCCCGCGGGCAGTCCCTCGGTCGCCAGGAAAAGGCGCGTTTCTTCAACAACTTCCCTGGGAACAAGAATGGTGGACCCTCCGTCGGTCAAACGGAAGGGTGTCTTGCGTTCCTTAAGCTTGGCCAGCACGGCCCCGGCGTCTTCCTGGGAGAGTTGAGAATACGCCGGCGCATACTCGGTTTGATTGGCCCACATGAACAGGACGACAAAACCGGCGATGAGCAAGGCCACGCCGCCCAGGGCCAGCAGCTTCCTGGTGGCTGACAGGCCGGCAAAAACTTCCCGCATCTGGCCGAATGTGCCGCCAAGCGATTCAAACATCATTCCCTCGTACACCTTTGTTGGTAATTATAGAGCATGATCCACGGCGAAGAAAGCCGCTCAGACCTGCATCCTCATGATCTCCTGATAGGCGTTCAGGATTTTTGTCCTGACCTGCATCATCATCTTGAAAGAAATCTCGGCCTTCTGTATGGCGATCATGGTCTCGTGGATGTTGGTCGATTTGCCTGAAGACAATTCTTCCATGGCCCGATGGGCGTTCAACTGGAGTTCATTGACCTTGTTGATGGATTCCTTGAGCGAATCTTCGAAACCGGGCTCGGCTTCGGAAGCTCCAGCCGGTTTTCCCGGAACCAGAAGTTGAGACTGTATCGCTTCGGTCTTCATGCCCTTGACCTCACTACTTCAAAATTTCCAGAGACTTGAGAGCCATGTTCTTGCTGGCTGTCACCGCCGTCACATTGGCTTCGTAGGACCTTTTGGCCGACAGCATGTCGACCATTTCCTCTATGACGTTGATGTTGGGCATGCGGACATACCCGAACTCGTCGGCATCAGGGTGGGCCGGATCGAAGACCAATTGAAAATCCCTCCGGTCCAGGACAATGTCCGAGACCTTCACGTCTTCGAGTTCCCGGTCAAGACGCTGCTGAAAGGAAGATCCCGGGCCTTTCTGCAACTGCTCAGCCGTGAATATCGGCATGCGTTTACGGTAAGGACCGCCTTCGGGAGTCCGTGTGGTGTGCATATGGGAGAGGTTCATGGCGATGATGTTCATCCGGCTGCGCTGGGCAGTCAATCCGGAAGCACTTATGTCAATGGCTGTCAGGAAATTCACGGCTAACGGCCTCCCTCGCTGATAGCGTATTTAAGGTTCTCGAACTCCTTGGCCAGCATCTGGACAGTGGCGTTATACAGAAGGTGGTTTTTTGACAGCTTGGTCATCTCCTGGTCGATGTCCACGAGGTCGTTGCCTGCTTCATCCCGCCCGTACATGCTGTATTCAACCTTGGATTCGGCCGCGCCGTAAGCGCGTTTCAGATCCTGTACCGGCATGTGAGAGGCATTGGTCTGCCGGACCTGAAGCTTGCCTTCCGGAGGGTCCAGGGCCTGTTGCAGGCTTTCCTCGAAATTCAAAGCCCTCATCCGGTATCCGGGCACGTCCATGTTGGCCAGGTTGGTGGCCGTCATGCTGTGGCGGGCCAGCCTGAGATTCATGGACATGCTCATGACGTCAAGCGCCCTGCTGAATAAACCTTTGTTCAGATCGCTCATTTTTTCAACCTCTCCCCAGAACGCCAAGCAAATTGCATACCAAAGATTAACCGCTCTCCGCCCGGCAATGGACCAAGGCCTAACCAGTTGTTCACGCGAGGCATTTCATCGGCCGTTCACGCGGCCTGCCCTGCGGGTATGCCCAGGCCCTTGTATTCGGCCAGTTTGTTCCTCAACGTTCTGACGCTGATGCCCAAAATCTTGGCGGCGTGAGTCCGGTTGCCGTCGGTTTCGTTCAGGGCTTTCTCTATGAGCCCCCGTTCCATTTCCCTGATGGTCATCACGCTGCCGTCCAGGCCCGTCTGGGCGCTATGGTTGGCCGCCGCCCGCTCCAGGCGTTCCGGCTCGTCCAGGAAAAGGTCGTCCGGTTCGACTTCCTTGCCGGAGGACAGCAACACCCCGCGGGCGATAATGTTTTCCAGTTCCCGCACGTTTCCGGGCCATTCCATCGCCTGAAGGCAGGCCAGGCTGCTGGAAGACAGGCTTTTGACCTTCTTGCCATTGGACTGCGCATACTTGTTCAGGAAATGTTCGGCCAGCAGGCGTATGTCGCCGCGCCGGAGTCTCAACGGGGGAATGACCATGGGGATGACGTTCAGGCGGTAATACAGGTCCTGGCGAAAATGGCCTTCCGCCACCCACTGTTTCAGATTGCGGTTGGTGGTGGCTATGACCCTGACATCTATGCTTATGGGCTCCTTGCCGCCGACCCGGTCTATTTCGTTTTCCTGAAGAACCCTCAGCAGCTTGGCTTGCAGGGATATATCCATTTCAGAAATTTCATCCAGCAGGAGAGTGCCTTGGTGAGCCAGTTCGAACCGGCCGATCTTGCGGGCCACGGCCCCGGTGAATGAGCCTTTTTCATGCCCGAAGAGTTCGCTTTCCAGCAAGCCTTCCGGCAGGCTGGCGCAGTTGATGGCCACGAACGGCCCGCCGGCCCGGTTCGAGTTCAGGTGAATGTACCGGGCCAGGAGTTCCTTGCCCGTCCCCGATTCACCCTGGATGAGCACCGTCGCGGTGGAAGCCGCCACGCTGGAGGCCATTTTGAGCAGTTTCTTCATCAGGTGGTCTTCGGTGATGATCGGCCGGCCGCCTTCGGAGTGGGGCTCGGACTCCAGAGTCTTCATGGCCGCCCTGGCGAAACTGTGCAAGGCCCGGTCGACGGTCTCTTCTATCAGGTCCAGGGAAAAGGGCTTGACTATGTAATCGAAAGCCCCTTCGCGCATGGCTTCCACGGCATTGTCCACCGTGCCGTAGCCCGTCACGACCACAACCGGGGTCTGCGGCGCTGACTTCTTGACTTCGCGCAGGACTTCCATGCCGTCCGTGCGGGGCATCCGCAAATCGGTTATGACCAGATCGAACGGCCTTGTCCGGAATTTTTCCAGGGCTTCCTGGCCGTTTTCGGCCGTGTCCACCGCGTGTCCCTGCCGGGTAAGCGCTTCGAACAAAGCCGTGCGCATGTTCTGCTCATCGTCGACCACTAGAATAGGCCGGGCTGTCATACCTTCAACTCCTTCACACTAACGCCTGATCGTTCTCCCGCGGCATGGCGGGCAGGGCCAGTTTGACCAGCGTCCCTTCTCCCGGACGGCTGGTTATCTGGATAAGTCCCTTGTGGGCGTCAACTATCAGATGGCTCACCGCCAGGCCAAGCCCCAGGCTTTTACCCTTGGTGGTGAAAAATGGATTGAATACTCTATCCAGTTCTTCCGGACCTATTCCGCAGCCGGTGTCCCTGAAGGTTGTTTCGAGCATTCCGTCGGCGCCCCGGCTCAATTCCACGGTCAGGACCCCTCCGTTTTCAATCGCCTCCACGGCGTTGAGAATCACATTCATGAAAACCTGAAGCATGAGCTGGCCGTCCGCCTTGACCCAGGTGGGCGGCCGCTCGGCCTTCAGCAAGGCCTTTATTCTGTTCTTCTCCATAGACGGCCTGGCCGTTTCGAGGGCTTCGGCCAGCAGCAGGTCGAGTCTGACCGGGGCCTTGACCGGGCGTGGCGGCCGGGCCAGGGCCAGGTAATTGGAGATGAGATGGTTGGCTCTCTGCACCCCGCTGCTTATGTGGCTGACCAGGTTCTCCAGGTTTTCCTCTCCGGCCACTTCCCGTCCCAAGATGGAAGCGAAAAGTTCTATGCCCCCCAGAGGGTTGCGGAGTTGGTGGGCCACTTCGGCGGCCATTTCGCCCATGGCCGTCAGAACCTGAGTCCGTTCTCTCTGCGCCCCCCGGATAAGCTCATCCGTCACATCCCGGATGAGGCAGATGGCCCCCTTTTCGCCATGTACTGGCCCCACGAACGAGGAAAAAGTGCAGGACAGAGTGCGTCCTCCAGCCCCTCTGGCCACCCGGTAATCACGGCCGCCGGGCGGAATGTTTCCCAGCGTTGACGGCTTGAGCTCCTGCCCCGGCAGGAGGTCTTCCACCGCCGCCATGGACAGATCGGTCATGCTCATACCCAGCAGGCGGGCCGCGGCTTCGTTGGCCAGGGAGACTCTGCCCTCTTCATCCAGAACCAGAACCCCCGTGGTCAGGCTGTCCATAATCAAGGTCAGAAAGTCCTTGGTCTGCTTCTGAACGGTCAGGCTCTCGGCCAGGGCCAGATTCTTCTCCTCGAGCTCCACGTTGAGGGTTGTGATTTCTCTGGTCAGACGGTCGTAAAAACCGCTCAGAGCACTGGCCGCGTCATTGAAATCGCCCAGGGCTCTGTTTAACAAGGCCATTTCCTCTTGGGTTTTCGCCAAGGCCCTTTCTCCATTACTGTTGAGTCTCCGGCTGTTTTCCCAACAGCCGGGACAGAGCTTCATCGGGTTTCATGGCCTGCAATTCCTGAAAAGCCACATCCTGCCAGAACGGATCAGGAGTGTTCTTCAACAGTTCCAGGGTGGATGCGGCCTGTTCCAGCAGCCCCAGTTCCCTGTAGGTGCGGGCTATCAGATAGACGGCTTCGGGGAAAGGCGCAGCCGGCTTGACGGCCAGCGCCTCGCCCAGCAGCCTGGCCGCGTCTTCCTTGCGGTCCAATTTGGCGTAGGCCTGCCCCAGGCGGGACTTGGTCAGAAAGACATCCTCTTCGGCGCTGCCTCCGGCGGCCATGGCCTGTATGGCCTCCTCCAGGGCTGCCGCACCTTTCTCATTCTGGCCCTGTTTGAGATACAGGTCGCCCAGCATGTTCTGGAACTCGCTGTCCTGATTCAGTTTCGGGTCGACCGCCCTGGCTCTCTCAAGATTGGCCAGGGCTGCCTCGTCCTGGTCCTGGGCGATTTCGGCCTTGGCCTGCTCCATCAGGGCCAGAGACGCCCGCCGGTCGTTGGGGAATTTTTCCCGGAACAGGGCGAAAGTCCTGACCGCGTCTTCATGGCGGCCCAGTTTGAGATAGGCCTTGCCCAGACCGATAAGGCGTTCGTCTTCATGCTCGGTCAGGTCCTTGTTGGCTTCCAGGAGTTTGGCCGCATCATCGGCCAGGTTCAGCTCCAGATCGGCCAAAGCCAGGTAATGCCTGACCTCCGGCCAGTCCAGCTCCGTGATCAGGTCTTTTTCATTTCCATAGAGATCCAGCAGATCAAGATAGCGTTTTTCCAGATAGCGGGCTTTGATCTCGGACAGAACGGCTTTGCTGACGACATATCTGGCGTCGTCCAGCATGTCCCCCTCGGGCTGCATCTCCAGAAGCTTTTTGAAAGTCCCGATGGCCTCCGTGAAGTTATCCTGGTTGAAATAAGCCATGCCTAGTTTGAAATAGGCCACCTGCAACAGCGGGGAATCCATGGTTGTGGCCTTGATTACGGATTCATACATGGCGGCGTCAGCGGCGGGCGTCCCGTTTTTGACCACCGGGAAGAGTGAGCCTGCTTCAAAAAAGTAATCCAGAGCCCCGTATTCGGCGAGGCGCAGCCTGCTGATGAGAGCCCCCACCGAGTCCGGATATTTTTCCGGTGTCAGCCTGAAAATGGCGATGGCTTCGTTCAGACGGCCTTCTTCCTTGTAAGTATCGCCAATCCTGGCCAGAATAACATCGGCCGTATCCTGCCGGGGATTAAGGTTCAGGGCATGGAGAAGGTAGGCCCGGGAAAGATCCGGCCTTTTGAGATGGAAATAGCCTTCGCCCATATAGTAAAGAATCTCCGGGCGTTGCCGGTAAAAATCCTCCGCCGACCCGAGGATTTCCTTGAAGACCTCGTTGGCTTTTGTATAAAGGGCCTCCTGGAAATATCCCGCTCCGAGTTTGAAGTATGATTCCAGAAAATATTGCCCTTGGGGTTCGAGTGCCCGCAGGGCGTCATAGTTCGCCTTGGCCTGATCGAAATTCTTCATCTGGAGATAAATTTCAGCCAGATACATCTGGGCCAGAGCCGCATATTCGCTCCGGGGGTGCTCCCGGACGATTGGTTTCAGAATGGCCGAAGCCTCGCTGTAGTAATCCATCTTCATATAGAGATAGCCCTGAAGCAACTGAGCTCTGACCATAAAGGGCGAATCTGGATAGAGGGCGAATGCTTCCTGAAATCCCTGGATTATACTCACAAAGTTGGCCGCGAGGTCTTCCGGAGCCTGAAAATAATAGGCTTCGGCCAGAAGGAAAACGGCCGGTTCCATCAGTTTGCTGGAGGGGAACCTGGTTTTGAACAACTGGAGAGTGCTTACTGCCGACCGGTTGTTGCCGGCCAGAATGTAATCCGCGGCTTCGGCCAGCATCGCTTCGGGAGTGCCCGCCGCCGGCCTTTCCGGGAGAGTTCCGCGTATCAGGGCCGCCAGTTGTTGAGGCTGGGGTTCCTGCAGGGTCAGCCTTTTGGGTCCGCTTGCAACTTCATCTCCGCCGGTCTCCTCCACCGCGGCGCCCCTTCTAAGGTCCAGGATCACGGACTTCTGGTCGGAAGAAGTGAAATGACGGAAGGCGAAACGGCTGGTCTTGACCTTGAGGCGGGCCTCCACGTTGTTTCTGGTCTGGTTTACGGATACACCCTGGACCAGTCCGTCCTCCAGAGGCAGGCGGCCTTCGCTCTTCACGCCGCCCCGTCCGAAATTGAACCAGATTTCGTCCACATCGCCACGCTGGACGGTATAGGAGACGATCCGTGTGTTGAAGGTGAAGACCACCCGGCTGAAGTCGGGCATTGTCCCCAGGTTGATTCCTTCCAGGACAAGTACCTCCGAGCTCCTGCCGCTTATGGATTTGCCCGCATCGGACGGGGAGGGTCTGGCCCAGGCCGGGGCGTCGAACAGAAGCAGGACCGCCAGAAAGAAGGCGGCCGCAACTGAACCAAGACTCCCTACAGGTCTTTTGCGGCAATACGGCAACATGCTCACAATCCACTTCCTCATATCTGTCCTGGCTGTGATAAGCAATGACCGTGCCACGATGCCCGGTCGGGGCATCAGCCGAATTACATATTGATATCAGACAGAAGGGACACGGACCGGAAATAGCTGCGTTGTCTTTGCGTCGGTCTGGGGGCTATTAGCCATGATTTTTCGTCAAAATAATGTCGATTGAAATCCTTGCGTGTTGACCAAAATAATGACGATGTTCCGGGCTGGATTCAGTCTGTGGGGGGCTGGAGATTTTTCTTCTTCAGTTTTTCCACCAGGGTCGTCCGGTTCAGATTCAGTAGCTGGGCCGCCTTGTTCTTGACCCAACCCGATTTTTCCAGGGCCTGGATGAGCAGGTTGTTTTCGAACTCGGAAACCACGTTGTTGAAATCAATGCCGCTGTCGGTGATCTCGATCAGCGGCGAAACAGAGGATTGTTCAGCATCGAATATCCTGGGCGGAAGGTCGCTGACGGTCAGCTTGTCGCCCTCGGCCAGTATAACCATGCGCTCCATGGTGTTTTCCAACTCGCGGATATTGCCCGGCCAGTCGTAATTCATCAGTCTGGCCATGGCGTCCGGCGTGATATCTTTCGCCTCCTTGCCTTTCGTCTCCAGGAAGCGCCGGAGAAAAAACTCGACCAGCAGGGGGATGTCGGCCCGGCGGTCTCTCAGAGGCGGCACGGTCATGGGAATGACGTTTAACCGGTAAAACAGGTCTTCGCGGAAACGTCCCTCTTCCATGGCCTGCCGGAGGTCCTTGTTCGTGGCGGTGATGACGCGGATGTCCACCTCAATGGTCTTGGTGCCGCCGATACGTTCGAACTGGTGTTCCTGGAGAACCCGCAGTATCTTGACCTGAAGCCTGGGGCTCATGTCGGCGATTTCATCCAGGAAGATGGTCCCGCCGTCGGCCAGTTCGAAACGGCCCAGGCGCGTGCGGATGGCGCTGGTGAAAGCCCCTTTTTCGTGTCCGAAGAGTTCGCTTTCCAGCAGTTCTTCCGGTATGGCTCCGCAGTTGACCGGAATAAGCGGCTTGTTTTTGCGGCGGCTGTTCTGATGCAGAGCCCTGGCTATAAGCTCCTTGCCGGTGCCTGATTCACCATAGATCATGACGGTGCTGTCGGTATCGGCGACTTTGTCCACCAGGCGGAAGACTTCCCTGATGGCCTGACTCTGCCCGATAATATGGTCGAATCTGCCGACGGGCTGGCGGGCCGCTTCGAAGCCGTTGGGACTGGCTTCGTCGAGCAGACGGTCCAGGCATTCATCCAGTTCCTTTTCCGGGACAGGAGCGGCCAAATAATCGAAAGCGCCTGCCCTGACAAAGGTTACGGCTGCCCGGATCGAGGCTTTCCCGCCCACCATCAGGACCCTGGTGGCCGGGTGGCGCACTTTGACGTGTTTCAAAAGCTCTGAACCGTTGATTGTTTCCAGGTCTTCGTCCAGGAGCAAGGCGGTGAAAGGCTGTCCGTCCAACATGTCCATGGCTTCGGCCCCGTCCCGGGCCTCCAGGGCTTCGACGCCCCTGGCCGACAGGGCTTTCGCCGCTTGCCGGCTTATAGACTGATCTTTCAGGGCAATGAGAATTGTTTTCATCTTGGTCATATCTTAAAAGGGCTGAGCCGCCGCCTTCCATTATTTCGATTGTCCGGCGGGGCGAATGAACGCACACCGCGCATGTTCACATGATAATATTTTGACACTCCCGGAACAACAGTTTTTTGATGCGTTCCAAAATGAAACCAGCTGGGAACATTTTGAACCCGGCCGGCTTGTCTGATTTTCCTTATTTATTGAAGAGCGTCAAGCCGCCAGCATCTCGGCCAAAGTGGCGATTCTGGCTTCGGCCCTGGTCCGGTCATATTTTCGGGGATCGTCCATGTCGGCTTCCATAATCAACCCGGGTTTGCCGGTGATTTCCGTCACCCGCCGTTTGATTTCATACTGGCCGAAGGAGTAGGGCTTGCAGGACATGTTGGAATGCAGGATGAACCCGTCGGCCTGGTACTTCTCTATCAGCCCGGCCAGACGGCGGGTCTTGTATTCCAGGTCCTGATTCAGGTGGATGGTGGTGTATGCTTCGGCCAGACCGCGCATGGGCGCGTCGGCGCTCAATCCTTCAAAGGCCCAGGCCGAAGTGTAGGTGTCGGCCACCAGGACCATGCCATGTCTGGCCAGGGCTTCGGAAAGAGGCCGCATTTCGTACCAGATCGGGATGTTGTCCCAGATAAGGCGGTACCTTTCGTTCGAAATGGCTCCTGTTTTGTTGGCGACCCTGGCTTCCAGTTCCTTTTTGAGTTTGCGGTAGTATTTTATCGGCCACCTGGTTCCCCGGAGAGTCACAATGGGGGCCATATGCACAAAGGCATCGAAAGAAGTGAACGGAGCGGGGCGGTGGCGCGACAGTTCCAGCACTTCCGACCAGAGCCGGATGCCTTCAACCGAATTTTTAAGCACGCGCCGCAGTTTTTCCTCGCGAAATTTCCTGCCGGTGGCCTTTTCCAGAAAGACTATAAGTTCTTCCATCTGCCTCTGGACGTAATCGATGGCTTCCGGCGTCTGCCGGCCGTAGACAAAGGGAGTGTCGAGCATAAATGTCGGGACGTTGAAATGCCTTCCCTGAATCTCCCACCATTTAACCACCGTATTGCAGATGTTGTTGCAGCCCAGCATGAGGTCCGGCGCAGGCCGTCCGTTGAGGGGCGACAGCTCCCGGACATTGCTGCCCAGGTCGGTCTTGGCGTAGGAACAGAGATCCGGGCTGTAGCCCTGGTTTTCCGCCAGTTGACAGAGTTCCGCCGAAACCTTCATCGCTCCGCACATGGCCCCGTGGTTTTCCGGATAGAACGGGACCACGCCCATGGCGTAGAGAAACTCGACCGGAGCCCCGCTGGTGACCCAGCCGACCTTGCCCCAGAATCGGGCGTTGAGCTTGGCCCAGTAGAAATAGCGGGTCATCAGCTTTTTGTAGTCTTTGGTACACTCCAGCGGCGGCCCTAATCGCTTTTTCTGATTTTGTCCCATGGACGGAAGAATAAAGTGCGGGGAGGTTCCGGGGCAAGTAAAAAAAGGTTCACCCTGGTGATTTCCAGGCCGGCGGCGCCTTCCGGGAGCAAGGCCGCTTGCCGGACGGGAGGATGTTGCCGAAAGGGCCGGGATGGTCCCGGCCCTTGGTGTTCATCGGCAATGATTGTGGCTTTCAATCGAGGGAAATGGCGCTTTTGGTCTTGGCCTTGCGGCTCTTTTCCTTCTGCGCGAATTCGGATTCGCAACCGTCCTTGTCGACCATGACGCATTCCAGGTAAGACGCGCATTCCACCAGACAGGCCCGGATGGCTTTGCCTGCCGGTGTCCTTTTCTGGGAGCCCAACTGGCCGGCGAAGTTGTCGAAGGCGGCCCCTATGTCCACGCCGCCGCTGCTGGAACGGCCTTCGATGGTGCGGCTGAAGACGATTTCGCCGCTGGTGGAGTCCACCACCCGCAGGTCCACGGCCATGTAAGCCTTGGCGGCGTTGCCGCCCAGGGTGACGGGGCCGATGCTGATACCGCCGCCGGTGTCGGAGACATCTTCTTCATAGGAAGAAACTGTACCCAGAACCAGATACTGGGCCCCGGTCATCTGGCCCATCTTGGCCGCCGTGGACGGCTTGATGCGTCCCGATTCGGCCAGGTCCTGCTCCTGGGTTACGGCGTCCATCTTGCTCCTTTCAACCATGCTGAATTTGCCGCTCGAAGCCAGTTCATTGGTCAGCATGGCGGCCAGGTCTTCACCGACCCCTCCGCCCCACCAGCCGGCTCCGGAGTCATTGGTAAATTCGGCGACAGCCATGACGGGCTTGGCCGAAGCCAGGCCCGGCGTGAGGACAACAGCGGCCATAACGGCGGTTAGAAGACAAATCGACAGCTTTTTCAATCTCATATAAGCCTCCATAATCTCATGTTCAGCGCAAATTCAGGTTCAACAGGCCTGACGTCCGAAAAGAGCCCGCAGGATCAGTCGCCCATCTTGAAAGGCATGTTGCCCGGCATCTTGGGCATCTCTGTTTTTGTATAACCAGCGGGAATTTCAAACAAAGAATTGGAAACTCCTCCGGTCTTGATGTTCTTGAGCTCGGTCACCGCATTGCCGCCGGGGCCTTTGGTCTCGGTCTTGATGGGGTAGCCGTCCAATTTGATCGCCTGCCACTGGATCATGGTCCCCATGTTTTTGTCATGGAAAACATACTCGACCTTTTCGCAGTCGAAACCGTTCACCGATTCCTTGCCCAGCTTCTTGACCTGGGCCAGTTCCTCCAGCTTTTCCTTGGTCGGAGGCACGGCCTCCATGGCGTCGGACATTTCCAGGTAAGACTTGTCGGCGTCGTTGATCAGCCAGAAGACATTGGTCTCCATGTTGACTATGCTGACCACCTTGCCGGCCCCGGGCATACCCGGCATCTCCATCTCGGACCTGATCTTCTGATCCTTTATGTACATTTTGCCCTGGGTTTTAATGCCGCCGCTGCTGACGACCATGTCGGCCGACAGCTCGGCCGCCATTACCGGCACGGACCAGAGCAAAAGACATAACCCAACCGCCAGCACCATCATCTTTTTAGAAAATACTTTCATAATTCTTTCCTCCTGAGCCCCTTCAGGCGCATTTTTATCAATAAAGCATGGCAGATAACGGCGGCCATATCCGCCGGTTTCAAAATAAACGGGGATCGATTCTTGCCAACTGGTTCAATGCGTTCGGGGGCACATTCTACTTCATGCCCGGTTACAGATTGGATACAGATTGCCGCCGCGCCGGGAGGCGGCCCCCAGCCGTTCAAACCGCATCCATTATGCGCTGATGCAAGCGGTTCAGCGAGTTGGACGGGGTGACTCCGAACTCGGCGGTCAGAGTGTCGCGGCAGCGCCTGTAGACCTCCGCCGCTTCGGCCCGGCGTCCCAACCGCAGGTAAAACTCCATTATTTTCAGATAGAAATCCTCAACCAGCGGGTCCGTATCCAGCGCCCGGCAGTATAACGCCGAATACTCCTCTTCACGTCCGGTGCTCAATAAAACATCCCCGAGGGAATTGACCAATCGGATGAACCTGTCTTTCAGCCTCAGCCGGGACGATATGGTAAACGGCCTGTTTGTGTCCGTGGGCAGAAACACTCCGCCATAAAGGTCCAGGGCCTGCCGGCCGAGGCGGAGGCCTTCCTCTGTTTCGTCCGGGCAAAACGTTCCCCGTTTTTCGGGATGGTCCCCCGGGAACAGGATTTCCTCGGCCCGGTCCGCCGCTTTGTCGAAGGCCCAGATGTCCAGGAAGCAGATATCCGGGTTCAATGAGATGAGGCCGTCCTGGAACCGGACCGCCTGATTCAGGCGAAGCAGTTGCCTGAGCCTGACCAGGGTGGTCTTGAAAGCCCCGTGGGCTGCATCGCCTTCGGCCTCGGGCCACAAAAGGTCGGTAAGTCTCTCGTATTGAACTTCGCGTCCGCCCAGACTTATCAGGCCCTTGAGCAGAAGCAGGGGTTTCTGCTGAACCTTGCGTGAAAAGATAACGGGTTCGGCTTCCACGAGCAGGCGGTAATGCCCCAGGGTGAAGACCTTGATCGGCCATGGCCAGGAGACCGAAATCCGTTCCGGGACCGCGGGCGCCAGACGCCTCCGCCGGATGATTGTTTCTACATACTCCGGTTCGATGAGGTTTTCGATGGCGGTCTGCAGCAGTCTGGACATGACTTGCGGCCGCCACCACCAGAAGAGATTGAGATAATTCTGGGAGCGTCCCAGGGCCAGGGCCTTCCGCAGAGCGGCCAGGCCTTCGGTTTCACGGCCTGAGCGCAGCGCGAAATCGGCTGCGGTCAACAGGATCATGAACTCGAGTATTCCGCTGCCGAAACGGTGGTTTAATTCGTGTATTTCTGCGAGTGCGGCCACCGCCTGGTCCCGCCGTCCGGTTTCAAAGTAAACCTGTACGGCGGCCAGACGGCAGATGAGCAGAAAGAAAGGCAGATTTATGCTGGAAAGGTGCAGCAGGGCCGTTTCGATATGGGCTTCGGCCTTGGTCAGATCGTCGGTCAACATGGCCAGCCAGGTCCCCACCAGATGAAAATGGATATAGATGAACCGGCGGGAATCGTCCAGGGTGGTGGACATTTTTTCCAGATAATCCGCTCCGCCGGGCAGGTCGCCTTTGTTCAGACAAGCGTATGCTCCCTGGGCGTAGAGCATGTGGTCCCAACTGGGCAGCCTGTGGCTGCGGGCGAATTCAAGCCCTTCCTCAACCGCGTGCAGAGCCTTGTCGTAATCGGTGGTGCAGATGTTGATTTTCAGTGCTTCCAGCCCTGTCCATATCAGGTAATCGGAAGGCCCGGAGCCGGAAGACCTGGCTGCCCGCCCCAATTCGTCGACAATGATGGCGAACCTCTCAAGGTTCCCCTTCCAGAGAAAGAAATTGGCCGCGTAAAAAAAGGCCTTGAAGCGAAGCTTGGCGTCCCGGCTTCTCTGAGCCTGGGTCAGCGCCCGTTCCACCCAGGAGCCGAAAGCCGGATCGTCCGGTTGCTGAAAAAGCAGGGCTCCGCTCATGCAGGCCGCCACCAATCCTTCGATTTCCTCGCCGGGAAAGCCATTGCCCCGGGCCATCCAGTCCTGCATCCAGTTCAGCCATTGACGCAGCACGGAAAAATCATGCCATTCATGAGTGAAGGTATCCACGGCTCCCACCCAGGCCAGCAGCGTGCCGGTCTGTTCGCCCGTCCGCTGGAATCCCTGGAATGCCCTCTCGAAAAGCAGCCTGCTTTCGGAAGGGTTGACCGTCAGGAGGCACATCGCCTTCCAGTAGAGCAGCCAGGGACCTTCCTCGCCGTCAAAAATTCCTTCCGGCAGCCCGTTCAGCCATTCAAGCAGGGTCTGATGACGCATCTGCTCCAGAATAGTGGGGGCTTGAGCAATGATGAGGCGCACCAGTCCTTGCCAGTCTCCGGCCTCCCGAAGCAATGCCGCCGCTTCGGTTTCCTGACCCGAGCAGGTAAGTATACCGGCCGCTCGCGTGAGCATATCCCTGTAAATCTCCGGGGAAAATGCGTGCCTGGCCCTGTTCCGCAGGAATTCCCGGAAGAGTGGGTGGTAGTGGAACAGGGCTTCGCCGTTCTTCTGCCGGTAGGTAAAGAAGTTGTTGCGCTGCAATCCGGCCAGTATTTCGCCTGACTGGCCGCATCCGGTCAATTGTGCGGCCATTTTCGCCGTCATGTGGGGCAGCAGTGAGGTCCGGCAGAGGAAGTCCCTGACCTGTTCTTCCAGCTTGCCCAGGATCTCGACGGCGAAATAGTCGAAAATTTCTGTCGGTTCAACAGGGAAGGCGCCGGGCGAGACGTCTTCCGGATAACCTCGGGATTCCGACATCAGGACCAGTCCGGCCGCCCAGCCGCGGGACAGGTCGGCGACCTGCATCAGGAATTCTTCAGGCCTGTCGGCCAGGCCTTTTATCTGCAAAACAGCCCTGGTTTCGTCAATATTGAAGCGCAGATCCTCCCAGCCCACCAGCGATACAGCGCCATTGGCCTGAAAACGGATCATCGCCGGCGGCGGGCCTCCCCGGCTGATGACGAGAAGGTTCAGACCGGGCGGAACCGCGTCCATGGCCGCCTTAATCACCTGTATAAAGGCCGGACTATGCTCCGCTTCCTGGAAGTTGTCCAGAACCAGAAGGCCGGGTTTGGGCAGAAGATCGAAGCAGGATTCAAAATAAAAGCGGGAAAAAGACGCCAGATCGGTCAGTCTTTCCGGAGAGAGCTGGGGCAGACTGTCAGGGGAGCCCGGCGCAATCGCTTCAACGGCCTGACTCAGGTAATGAAAGAAGGAAGCGGCGTCGCCGTCGGCCGGGTCTACCTTGAACCAGACGGCCGGGAGATTCATGGCGTCAAGATAAGTGGCGGCCAGAGTGGTCTTCCCCGAACCGCCCGGCCCGGAAATCCAGACCACCGGCCGTTTCCTGCCCTGGTCCAGCAGGCTGAACAGACGTTCCCGGTGCAGAACCTCGTCCATCACCGGGCGGTTGATTTTTGCAATTATGGCTTTACGCTTTTCCGAAATCATGCCCGAAGTCTTACCTTTGTGGTCCGGTGTCAAAGCTGCCGCATATCTGCCGGGCCGCTGCCGCCCTGAGTTGATATAACATATTGTTGCCGCTGTATTGCGAATCTTTTCGTAATGTAAATCCCGGTCCGCGGCCGGTCTGATACTTTATTGAATACGGGCGAAGAGCCGAAAAGGTTTAATTAATCCGCCCCAGCCCGATATCGTTTCATTTTTTTGCGGCCATTCTTGGGTTGCGCGAGAAGACCGAACCTTTTAGGATAGATACAACAGCTACGATAATAAAAACTTGTTGGTGAGACAACCAGAACAAAGACTGACCTTATATCCGGGGGCCGAGGGCCGCCGGTCTAAGCTCGGGAGGCCATGATGTCCGAAGGAAAGTTTGGACGGGAGATCAATCCTTGCGTCCTCATCGCCATCGACGGTTCGCTGTCGTCCATGAACGCGGTCAACTACGCCGTGCATATGACCGGCCTGATTCCCGGCCTGGAGTTCGACCTGCTGGCCGTCCTGCCTTCCGTGCCTCCGCATCTGGAGCAGACGGCCAGGACGGATGGGCACATGCTGGGACGGCTCAAAAAGCTGAAGCGGGCCAATATAGAAAAGGCCGAGCTTTTCCTGGCCAAGGCCAAGGAGTATCTGATCCGTCATGGGGTGACCGAAGAGCGTATCCGGACCAAATTCCGTCCGCGCATCGGCGGCGTGGCCAAGGACATTCTGACCGAGGCCGAGCAGGGGCTTTTCGACGCCCTGATAGTCGGGCGGCGGGGGCTGAGCCGGACCCAGGAACTTATTATGGGTTCGGTGACTTCCCAGATCGTGCAGCACGCGGTCAACGTGCCTCTCTGGCTGGTGGACGGCAAGATAACCGATCCAAAGATACTGGTGGCCGTGGACGGCTCGCAATCCAGCCTGCGGGCGGTGGATCATGTCGCTTTCATGCTGGGCCGCAACCCCGAAGCCCGGGTGGCTTTTCTGCACGTCACCCCGAAGTTTCAGACTTATTGTCCCATAGACTTGAGCAACACCGAGACCCAATGGGCTGGTCTGGCCGGTGAAATTGAAGACCTTGAAAAGGAATTCCTGCACGAGGACGAAGTCTGTATCGACGATTTCTTCAGGCAGGCGGCCCAGATTCTCAAACAGTCCGGCTTTACCCCGGACCGTATAAGTTTTATCGAGAAGGAAATAAGCATGGGCGTGGCCAGGACCATCATCAATGTGGCCCGGGAAGAAGGCTTCGGCACCATCGTCATCGGGCGCAGGGGACTTGGTTCGTCTTCCTTTCTGGGCGGAGTCAGCGACCGGGTCATACGCAGAGTTGAAGGCCTGGCCGTCTGGCTGGTCAATTGAGCGCCGAAGCCATGCCCGGTAAAACAAGCAATCCGGAAGAAAAAAGTATGCGGCCTTACCTGGAGTCCGGCCGAATCCTGCGGACCGGAGATGCTGAACTTCACCAGACCGTTCATGAACTCACCGGCCGGTTGACCGAAGACAGCGCCAGGGCCAGGGAACTGTTCTACTTTGTCCGGGACAAGATCAAATACAATCCTTACTCGCCTTTTTTTCTTCCGGAACACTACTGGCCGGTCACAACCCTGCGCCGGGGGGAAGGTTACTGCGTCCAGAAGGCCGTTCTGCTGGCCGGTCTGGCCCGAGCTGCCGGCATTCCGGCCCGGCTGGCTTTCGCCGATATAATCAACCACCGCTTTTCCGAAAAACTGGCCGAGTACCTGGGCACCAATCTTTTTGTCTATCATGGCTACACGGAGTTGTTTCTGGCCGGAAAATGGGTCAAGGCCACCCCTGCCTTCGACCGGGAACTCTGCGCCCATATGGAAATCAGCCCTGTGGAATTCGACGGCGTTCATGACGCGGTCTTCCCGCATCTGGACCCCGCCGGACGTCCGCATATCGAATATGTCAGCCAACACGGCTCATTCTCCGACGTCCCCCTGGACAGCATAATGGCAGCCTGGGCCGTCGCCTACTCGCCGCAAAGGGTTTCCGCCTGGAAGGAAGCCCTGGCCTCTCTCCAGGCTTGACCGGAGCGGGCAGACGGCAATGGCCATGGCCGCATTTTTACCCGTCCTATTTAGGAATCCCCGGCCGTCCAAAGGTTTGGATTTGCTTTTCCGCCGCAATATGGCTTATACCTGCTTCGATCTGACAAGTTTGTTTGAGAAAGTTCATCCATGCGTTTACCGGCGGAAAACCATCTTTGCGGCGTAATATTCGATCTGGACGGGGTAGTCCTGGACAGTATGCCGTCGCATGTCGCTTCCTGGGGCGAAGCCTTTGCCGAATTCGGCCTGCCTTTGGAGCCTCGTTTTTTTTATCTGAATGAAGGCGCTTTTGACCTGGAAAGGCTCTGTCAGGTGGTCGATCCGGAGGGCAAGGTCGTCACCCCGGAAAATTTCCATCTGGTCTGGACAAGGCAGCGGGCTTTGTTCATGGAGCGTTATGCGGACAAAGTCAGGGTCTTTCCCGCCGCCGCGGAACTCCTGGACAGGCTGAAAGGCGGACCTTTCAAATTGGCCCTGGTCACCAGTTCCCGCCGTGACGTTCTCGCCCCCGAAATACTCTCCTGGCTGGAAGCGAGATTCCCGGTCCTTATCACCGGCGAGGCCGTCGCCAACCGCAAACCCCATCCGGAGCCCTATCTCAAGGCCCTGAGCGAGATGCAATTGAGGCCCGATCAGGCCGTGGTCGTGGAGAATGCGCCTGCGGGCATCCGCTCGGCTCACCAGGCCGGAATATGCTGCCTGGCATTGCCGACCACGCTTTCCGCGCCGGAACTGGCGGAAGCAGATCTGGTCCTGACCGACCACCAGGCCCTGGCCGGATGGCTGGACGAAAGATACTCGGCTTGCCTGAGTGATCGGGCAGAGGAAGGAAATTAGACGATTTTTTCAGATTTGACAGTGACTTCAGCTCTGGATAGTATATAATTATGTTCCTGTAATGGCGTTACCCTTAACCAAGCTGGCCTGGCTGGTGAAGATGAATCTATTTACCTGGTTGTTGACAGTATTGGGTTTGGGCAAATCTGCGGCGGTCCTGGTCAAAAAGGCTGACGGCATGGCGGCCAAGGAAGATGTTATGGCCGCGGTGGAAGCCTACAAGGAAGCCCAGGGAAGCGACCCTGAATTCGTGGCCGCGTACGACGGCTTGGGCAAGCTTTTTTTCCGCATGGGCTTTCGGGACGAGGCCGACCGGGAATTCGCCATTGCCGATGGCCTGGAAGCCCTGGTCAACGACCCGAACAACGTGGAAGCGGCTGTCAAGATGGGCCGCGCTTTCATGGACAAAGGGCTGAACTCCCTGTCCATCCGTTACCTGGAACCGCTGCTGGCCAACCACCCTCACAATGCGGATTTACTCAAGGTCTTAGGCTTAAACTACAGAAACACTGATGAGTTGAAAAAAGGGCGCGAATGTCTCAGGGCCGGTCTGGACCTGCGGCCGTGCGACCCTGATTTTTATATGTATCTTGGTCAACTGGAAATCAAGGCCGGCAACAAAGCGGAAGCCGAAAACCTTCTGAACATCTCCCGGTTGCTGAGCAAGGCTTTGGCTGATCCGCTTGACGCCCAGTCAAGGCACGAGCTGATGCGATATTTCGCTGCACGAGGCCTTCACAACGAGGCCGCCGAATACGGCCGCCAGGCCCTGCAGATAGCCCCTGAAAACGCCGAGGCCTGGCTTTATCTGGCTGAAGTCTATCAGACTCAAGGGCTTGATCCGGCCGCGCTCGATGCTTTGAACCAGGCTGCGCGCCTCCTGCCGGAAGACCCTCGCCCCCACAAGGCTCTTGGCGCTCTTCTGCACAAGATGGGGCGTTTTGCCGATGCCCGTTCAGCCAAGGAACTGGCCCAGGTGCTGGAAGGCGGGCAGGATGGCCCGATGGACGCCCAGCAGGCTGCCCGTTATGTCAAGTTGCTTCTGGGAAGGGGCAAACAGCAGGAAGCTGAAAAGCGGCTGGAGGATTACGTCCGGAGGTGGCCGGAAAGCCAGGATCTTCTGCTTCTGCAAGGCCGCGCCTTGTTCAAAAAGAAACATTTCAAGGAAGCCGCCATTATTTTGAGCCAGGTGGCCCAGGAGAAGGAAGGTTGGGCCGAGCCGCATATCTGGCTGGCTATGTGTTATCAGCAGATGGGCGACAAAATGTCTGCTCTGGCCGAGGGGCAACTGGCCATCCGGTTGGCTCCCAAAAGCCACGTGGCTCATAAGGTGCTGGGCGATATCTATCGGGAACAGAAGAAGTTCAGCATGGCCGAAAATGCCTACGAAATGGCTGAAAACCTGAAAGCCTCTCAGAAGAAGAAGTAGACCCCCGGGCTGTTGTCGCAGCTTTCCTAATGAGAGAAGCCCGCTCTGAGCAGAGCGTCCCGGCTGACCATGCCTTTATATTTACCTTCGGCATCCACCACCGGAAGACCCTTGAGCTTCTCTTGGGTCATGATGCCGATGGCTTCTTCCAGTTGGGTTTTTTCCGTCACCGACCGCACGTTGGCCGACATGACTTCAGTCACGGTCTTCCTTTTGATATTATTAACGATATCCCGGTATTCAGACCCTTTTTCCTTCCTTAGCAATATGGCCGCCAGGTGAGCCTTCAGCCCGGAACGGTATCCGCCGAAAGCGTTCAGCAATTCCTGGTCGGAGAGCAGCCCGAGCAGGCGGCCGGCTCTGTCCACCACGGCGACACAGTGCAGATCGTCTGATTCCAGCATCTCCAGGGCGTCTTCCACCGAACTGTCCGGCGCGACGGTCATATTCTGCCGGCGGGCGATGTCTTCCACAAGCGGGGTATCCTGCTCGGACAAATCCATGGGCTTGGCCGCTTCCCTGCGGGCCGATTCCTTCGCAATGCTCCGGAAAACGTCTATTCTGGAAACAATACCGGTTAGCAGGCCCTGGTTGTTGACGACAGGCAGGCGTTTCACGCCTTTGTTCAGCATGACCTTGACCGCTTCGGTGATCGCCGTGTTCTGGGCAATGATTTCTGGCGGCCGGGACATGATTTTTTCGGCTTTCATTCCGCTCAGGGAATCCATGACGGCTTCGAGGTCTTCCCGCTTCGTCCCGGCCAGCAGGCCGAAACGCAATGGCAGGCGGGCCCGGTTGAGCAGGTCCGTGCGTGAAATGACGCCCACGGGGCGGCCTTCTGAATCCACCACGGGCAGACCGGTGAAACGCGAACCGAGAAGAATATCCGCCACCTCGCGCACCGATGACTCGGGAGAAACCTTGTCCGGCGCGGGGGTCATGATGTCCGCGACGATCATGTGGTCGGGGAGCAAGGGACGGCGGGTCTTGTGGCAGACCAGATTCAGGTCCCTGACCCCCATTATTCCCTGAGTCATCATGGCCTCGAATTCCGGCAGCACGGCTTCAAGCTGGTCGGAAGGCAGAATGATTTCTATCTTGACCGGAAGGTTGTACGACAGGGCCAGGATACTCTGAGTGGCGATTTCGCCGTTTTCATAATAAGCGGCCATGCCGCGGGTGACCGTGCAGCGCATGGCCTTGTTCATTTCCCGCACCCGGGCCAGCACGGCTTCATACAGAGGCTTGCCCTTGAAGCGGACTTCTTCGCTGGTGAACATTTCAATGACGCTGTATCTGTCGGTCATGGTTTGCTACTCCCATTTAAGCAGGAAATAAATGATCCACATGCCCGCCAGGACCAGCACCGCTCCCCCCACGTTATTGACCAGAAAATTGGCCAAGGCGACCGGGTAGTCCCCGTTCCGGGCGTAGTTGACGCTTTCGAGGGCGTAAGTCGAGAATGTTGTCAGCGAGCCCAGGAAACCCGTCATGAAGAGGAGGCGGGCGCCGGGGCTCAGTATGTTGGTCCGGTCGGCCAGGGCGAAAGCCACGCCGATGAGAAAGCATCCGGACAGGTTGGCTATAAGGGTCCCCCAGGGGAAACGGCCGCCGAGAAGCCTCGCCGCCATCAGGGCCAATCCGTAGCGGCTGAGGGCGCCCGCGCACCCGCCCAGCATTACCAGTAAAATCTTTGTTGTCAAAACCGGCACCACCCGAATGATGTTCTGTCTCCGGCCGAATGCTCCAAGGGAATTTCAACCCGGTTCGGCGGACACTGGAATAATATTATTACGGGAGGACAATGAAAGCAAATTTCTAATTTATACCGAAGGTTCGCTTTCATATCCGCTGCTGCTGCCTGGGGCTTCAAACTCTGCCGACCTTGATATATCCGCATCCATGGTCCACATTGTAAGTATCCGTCTCAAGACGGATAAGCGGGACAACACCCCCATCCCGTTTTCAAACCAAAGCCGTCGAGAGTCCCGGACTGTTCCCCCCAAGCGGTTCGGCAAGACTCCGGCGGCTCCTCATCATTAAATATACACGGCCATGCTCTTTCCGGCATTGTTACATCCTTGACTTTTTCCGGCTCAGACCCTTAAGAATAGACGCGGCCGGTTCGGATGATGAGCAGCCGGTTCGAAATCAGGTCAGAGGCTCCAGGCATGTCGTATATTGAAAAGGAATTTCACCGGTTGGCCGGGAAGGCCGTACATCAGTACGGCATGATTAAGGAAGGCGACCGGATACTGGTTGGTCTGTCCGGCGGCAAGGACAGCCTGGCTCTGCTGCATTTCCTGGAGGACCGCCGCCGCCGCATCCCTATTGATTACACCCTGGTGGCCGCCCATATCAATCTTGGTTACGAAAGGCCGGAAGACTCGGATTTGCTCAGGGAACACGTCCGGAATCTCGGGGTGGATCACCACTTCGAGACCACGGATTACGCCCCCGTGGCCCATTCCCGGGCCAACCGTGAGAATCCATGCTTTCTCTGTTCGCGTCTGCGCCGCCGCCGTCTCTTTGAACTGGCCCGTGATTACGGGTGCGCCAAGATAGCTCTGGGGCATCACCGGGACGATCTGGTAGAAACTCTTCTCCTGAATATTTTCTACAGCGGCGAGATAAGCACCATGATGCCGTATCAGGAGTTTTTCAAGGGGCTTGTGACCATAATCCGGCCCCTGGTCTTCTTGCCCGAGGATAAGATTCAGCGTTTCGCCAGGGAACTGGGACTGCCGGTGGTCGCAAACGCCTGCCCCAGTTCGGGAGATTCCAAGCGGACGGAAGTCAAAGAGATTATCTCCCAACTTTCTCGTTCAAATGATAAAATAAAAGGAAATATATTCAGGTCGCTGAGCAATTACCGGCCTGATTATCTCTTGGGAGCCGGTCGGGCCGCAGTGGCTGACCCTCACGACGACCTCAGCAGCAAGACTTTAAAGGAGGCAACCGCTATGAAAGACGAACAACGTTCCCGGAAACGGGTCAGATTTCAGACTTCGGTGACCCTGGAGGGCGGCGGCAAGGTGCTGGAGCGGTTGGAATCCCGTGATATCAGTCTCAAGGGGCTGTTCGTGGCTACCGGCGAACGTCTGCCGGCGGACACCTTGGTCGCCATAACACTCCACTTGGCCGGAGCTTCCAGTACGCTGAACCTGAACATCAAAGGGCGCGTGGCGCGGATAGTGCCCGAGGGCATGGCTATTGATTTCGTCGAAATTGATCTGGACAGCTTCTATCATCTGCGCAATATCATTTCCTACAATTCCGGCGACCCCAACGATGTGGACTCGGAACTGGCCACCAAACCCGCGTTCTGACCATCGGCCATGAATCTGCCCAGGAAGAAAAAAGACCAGGAACAACTGATCAGGGACCTCGAAGTAGTGGCTCGCCGGGTCGGCCTGAAAATCTCCTATGGAGACATGAAATTCGGCGGCCTGAAACTGAAGAGCGGCGAATGCGAATTCAGGGGCGAACCCTGGCTGGTCCTGGACAGGAAGCAGCCCTTTGACGAAAAAGTGGATCTGTTTGTCAGCGCCCTGGGGCGCTTCGACTTGACGCAACTGAAGTCCGATGATTATTCAATACAGATCAATACGTTGCTTGGCCTGGTCTTTCGCGGGGACGCCCCGGCGGCGGAGGAAGCATGAATGGATTGCCCGGCGGCAAGGATAGGCGGCGGTAAATGAACAGACGCTGGTTTTTGCTGGGGCCTTTGGCCCTGGTCTTTCTGGTTTTCGGTTGCTACATGCTGGCTGTTTCTTACCACCAGAATCATCCCACGGTTTTTCTGGCCCTTTTCTTTTCTTCAAGCCTGATTATCCTTCTCAGCGCGGCCATGATCATCGGCCTGGCTTGCCGGTTTTTCTGGCCTCTTCGCCCTGAAGCCGAAAAGGACGGGAAGGCCGGAGAGGAAAAGGGAATCTCCAAGCCTTGAACCAAGGCTGTCAATAGCGGCCGTTATAAAAAAGCAAGAATATTTCCTGCAATAAACAGGTTGCCTTGCCTTGACAAGAGGTTGAGCCATGCTTAGTGTTACGGCAGCACTCGACGTTAATTAGTGCTGCCGAGGTTGAGGAAGCATGGACATCAACCTGAACGACAGGGGCCGGAGAATACTGGAAGCCGTTATACAGGATTACATCCTGACGGCCGAACCGGTAGGTTCCCGGACACTGGCCAAAAAATACAATCTGGATATATCTCCGGCGACCATTCGGAATGTTATGGCCGACCTGGAGGATTTCGGCCTCCTGGCCCAGCCTCATGCTTCGGCCGGCCGGGTCCCCACGGACAGCGGGTTGAGATTTTATGTCGACACCATCCTGGAGGTGAAGGACATTCCCGGACCCGAACAGGAGGTTATCAATCAGGAGTTTGTCGGGCGCACTTCCGACGCGGCCCAGATACTGAAGTTGTCGTCAAAGGTTCTTTCTTCGGTGTCCAGGCACATAGGCGTTGTCCTGGCCCCGAGGTTTTCCAGCCTGGTCCTGAAGCAGCTTGAATTCGTCCGCCTGGACAAGCGCCTGATCCTGGCCGTCCTGGTGGGCGTTTCGGGGATGATTCAGAACAGAATCATCGAGGTGGAGGAAGAACTGAGCCAGGAGGACCTGAACAGGTTCAACAGATACCTGAACGATATCCTGGAAGGACTGGACATCAACGAGATAAAGGTCCGCATAGTCGAGGAGATGCGCCAGGAAAAGAACCGTTTCGACAGCATGGTTTCTCAGGCCCTGGAGCTGACCAGCAGGTTCTTTGAATCCGGCGAAGACGAGGATGATGTCTATATTGAAGGTCAGGTGAACCTTTTCGATTATCCCGAGTTCGCCGACATGGAAGCCATGAGGAATATCTTCACGGCTTTCGAGGACAAAAGCATTCTGGTCAGGCTTCTGGACCAGACCATGAACGCGTCTGGAGTCCAGATTTTTATCGGGTCCGAAAATCGCCTGGCCGGAATGGCCGGTTGCAGCGTGATTGCATCCCGCTATTCCAGCGGGTCACGCTCGCTGGGCACCTTAGGGGTCATCGGGCCGACCAGGATCAATTATTCGCGAATTATTCCGGTGGTGGATTATACGGCCAAGCTGGTCAGCCATATTCTGGAATCCACCCTGTGAAAATATACCCACGGAGGCAAGGATGGTTACGGACAACAAGGAAAACAACCTGAACAACGAGAGTTCACTGGAAGATGAAGCGCAAGAAGTGGAAGTTGAGGTCGATCTGAATTCACCTCCGGCGGAAGAAAAAGACTGGCAGGCGGAAGCCGGGAAAAACCTGGAACTCTATCTTCGCAGCCAGGCGGATATGGTCAATATGAAGAAGCGCCTGGACAGGGAAAAGGCCGACTTTGTCAAATACGCCAATGACAGCCTTATCCGGGACCTTCTGCCTGTCGTGGACAATATGGAACGAGCACTGGGACACGCCTCCTCGGCCAATGGAACGGACTCCAGCGGACTCTTGGAAGGCTTGCGTTTGACCTATGAAGGTTTCATGGCCGTGCTGGAAAAGAATGGGGTCAAGCCCGTTTCCACGGCCGGAGAAAAATTCGATCCGAATTTTCATGAAGCCATAATGCAGCGGGAAGACCCGGATGCTGAAGACAACATGGTTTTACAGGAAGTCCAGAAGGGCTACCTCCTGAATGAAAGACTCGTCCGGCCGGCCATGGTAGTGGTTTCCAAAAAGCCGGCGGCCGAAAGAGAATCAGAATAAACAAATTATATCAGTTATATATTTCCAAGGAGGAGATAAAATGGGTAAAGTTATCGGTATAGACCTGGGCACTACCAACTCGTGCGTAGCCATAATGGAAGGCGGCGATCCCAAGGTCATCGCCAATGTGGAAGGCAACAGAACAACTCCTTCGATGGTTTCTTTCAGCGAATCCGGTGAACGGCAGGTGGGCCAGTCGGCCAAGCGCCAGGCCATCACCAACCCGGAAGGAACCATTTTCGCGGTCAAGCGCCTAATCGGGCGCAAGTTTGACGCCGAAGTTGTTCAGAACGATATAAAGACCATGCCTTACAAGATCGTCAAGGCTGACAACGCCGACGCTCATGTCGAGGTGCGGGGCAAGAAATACAGCCCGTCCGAGATTTCTTCGATGATACTGACCAAGATGAAGCAGACTGCCGAAGAGTATCTGGGCGAGCCGGTCACCGAGGCCGTCATCACCGTCCCGGCCTACTTCAACGACAGCCAGCGTCAGGCTACCAAGGACGCGGGCAAGATCGCCGGCCTGGAAGTCCTGCGTATCATCAACGAACCCACGGCCGCTTCACTGGCCTACGGCATGGACAAGAAGGCGGACCAGAAGATCGCGGTCTTTGACCTGGGCGGCGGCACCTTTGACATTTCCATTCTGGAAATCGGCGACGGCGTGTTTGAAGTCAAGTCCACCAACGGCGACACCCATCTGGGCGGCGAAGACTTCGATCAGAAGGTCATCGAGTTTCTGGCCGACGAATTCCGCAAGGATACCGGTATTGACCTGCGCGGCGACAAGATGGCTCTTCAACGCCTGAAGGAAGCGGCGGAGAAGGCCAAGATGGAACTTTCCACCTCCATGGAGACGGACATCAACCTGCCGTTCATCACGGCTGACGCTTCCGGGCCCAAACACATGAATATAAGGCTGACCCGGGCCAAGCTGGAAGCCATGGTCGATTCCCTCATTCAGCGGGTGGTCGGCCCCTGCCAGACGGCGCTCAAGGACGCCGGGCTCAAGGCCTCCGATATCAATGAAGTCATCCTGGTCGGCGGCATGACCCGCATGCCCAAGGTCCAGGCCAAGGTCAAGGAAATCTTCGGCCGTGAACCTCACAAGGGCGTCAACCCCGACGAAGTGGTGGCCATCGGCGCGGCCATTCAGGCCGGCGTGCTCAAGGGCGAAGTCAAGGATGTCCTGCTGCTGGACGTTACGCCTCTCTCCCTGGGCATTGAAACACTTGGCGGCGTTTTCACCAAGCTGATCGAGAAGAACACGACCATTCCCACCAGGCGCAGCCAGATTTTTTCCACTGCCGCCGACAACCAGCCCGCCGTGTCCATACACGTCCTGCAGGGTGAACGGGAAATGGCCGCGAACAACAAGACCCTGGGCCGTTTCGAGCTGGTCGGCATTCCCCCGGCTCCCAGAGGCGTCCCGCAGGTCGAGGTCACTTTCGACATCGACGCCAACGGCATCGTCCATGTTTCCGCCAAGGACCTGGGCACCGGCAAGGAGCAGTCAATCAAAATCACGGCTTCTTCCGGCCTGGACGAAGAGGAAATCAACCGCCTCATCAAGGAAGCCGAGTCCCATTCGGAAGAAGACAAGAAACGCCGTGAACTGGCCGACCTGCGCAACCAGGCGGATAATCTGGTCTACGCCACAGAGAAGAGCCTCGGCGAACTGGGCGACAAAGTGGACGGAGCCACCAGAGGCCAGATCGAGTCGGCCGTGAGCGACCTGAAAGGCGTTCTGGACAGCGGCGAAAAGGAAGTCATCGAAGCCAAGATGAAGGCCCTGACCCAGGCTTCCCATAAACTGGCCGAGCAGATGTACGCCCAGGCCAGCCAGCAGTCGGAAGCCGGCGGCGGTGACCAGGCGCAGCCCGGAGGCGGCGCGGCCGATGATGACGTAGTTGACGCGGACTTCGAAGAGGTCAAGAACTGAAAAGCGCGTAACACGTCGGCAAGACGATAATCAGCAAGCGGGTCCTTCGGGGCCCGCTTGAGTTTGTTGACAAACCTCTGTGTTGTCTTTATCAAGCTGACCTGCACCCCAGAAGCCGATTTTCCCTTTCTTAGGCGAACATGGATGTTCGCCCCCCGGCGAAGGGCACGGATGCCCGTTCGACGGGTTAAAAAAGGCCGGGGGTTCCAAGGGGACGCGGCCGCTTGGGCGTCCCCTTGGTCTGGGCGGGAAAGACTGGCCGAAGTTTTCTTCGTTAGCGGCAGGGGCGAAGCATCCCGCCTGAACAATCATGCCCGGAGCCGTCTTCTCTTTATTCTTATCTTCAACTTTCTGTCCTTCCGTTGTCTCCAGAAATGCAAATTATGTCCGACGGCCTTTGGGGGGCTTTGTAAACAAACTCTCGGGTCCTTCGGGGCCCGCTTTTTTTCGCCCGGCTTGCATAATGAAGCGGACGCCGATTATGATGAAAAAGCGGCATGACCCCGGCCTGCCGTCTGAACTTGCAGGCGAACTGGATGTAGCAACCCGATTTTTTTGAATATATTGTTGTGCGATTGTGTTATAAACACCGGGTAGGAGGTGGATGTGTTCGACTTTTTGCTGAAAACGATGCTGTTCATCCTCGGACTCTGCCTGGGCAGTTTCCTCAACGTGGTCATCTGCCGTCTGCCCAGTGAAGACCAGACCATCTTTCACCCCAAACGTTCAGCCTGCCCCAAATGCGGCTATCAGATAGCCTGGTACGACAATCTGCCTCTGCTCAGCTACATACTGCTGAGGGCAAAATGCCGCAAATGCGGCCAGCCCATCTCCCTGAGATACCCCATGGTGGAACTGATGGCCGGGGTGCTGACCTTGGCGGTCTTCTACAAATCAGGCCTGGGCTGGCGAGCCCTGGCCGACCTCTACCTTGTCCTTTCCCTGGTGGCCATTACTTTCATAGACCTGGACGAGATGATAATCCCTGACGCCCTGACCGTACCCGGCATGGTAATCGCCGTCCTGGCCTCCGCCGTTGATCCCGAACTGGGACTGATCGGACCATGGGCCGGGGGCTGGCTCATGCACTGGGGAGTGCAGAGCTATCGGCTGCTTTCCGTCATCGGCTCCATCGGAGGCCTCATCCTGGGCGGCGGACTCGTCTGGACCATCTTTCATATTTATTTTCTTCTGCGCCGGGAAGAAGGCATCGGCGGAGGAGACTTTACTCTGCTGGCCATGATCGGGGCCTTTCTTGGGTGGCGGGCCGTACTCATCACCATGTTTCTCGGTTCAATCGCCGGGGTGGTTGCGGCCGTGGCCGTGGCTCTGCGGGAAGGCGGGCTCAGCCTTCAGTCCAAACTGCCCTTCGGGCCTTTTCTGGCCCTGGGCGCCCTGGTCTATCTTTTCTTCGGCGAGGCCATCCTCCAATGGTATCTGGGGTGACGCCCCGGCCGGGACCTCCTTTGTGCCGCAGCCCTTATTTCAACCTTGGCAGAGGACGGGTTGAATGAAACTGACCTTCAAAACGAGCCTCCGTTTTGAAATTGTCGTCAGCCTGGCTCTGCTGCTGGCCGCCGCCGTGGGGCTGGTCGGAATGGTCGTGCTCAATTACGCCCAACGGGAGATGGTGGCGCTGAAAGTCGAAACCGGCCTGGCCATGGCCCGAGGAATTGAAGAGGTCATGAAAGGCAACCCCGGCCCGCAGCAGTTGCGAAGTCTCCTGTTCGCCCTTTCCGGGACAGGCTTTGAGCGCATGGTCGTGGTCGATGCCAAGGGGGACGTTCTGGCCGTTTCCGGCCCCTGGCCCTGGGAAAGTCACCCGGATCAGGCCGATCTGGAAACAGCCATGAAAGCCCGCCAGGAAGTGACCTTTCTGCGGCGTCCCATGTTTCTCCACTGGTCTCCCGACCTCTCCCTGGCCCTGGCCGTGCCGGTATTTGACGGTCCGAGACTCATAGGAGCGGTGGGGCTGTATTCGCCCCTGAACCAGCTCAGAGTCACCTGGGCCAAGACTACCTGGATTATCCTTGTCTATCTGGCCCTCGACACTCTGATAACAGTCCTTTTCGGCACCTACCTGCTTTCGCGGCGCCTGGTGGAGCCCCTGAAACGCCTCAACCGGCGGGTGAGCGATCTGGCAGACGGCCGTTTCGAACCTGATAAGCCGACCATCAAGGACAACAACGAGATCGGCCGCCTGGAAGAGGCTTTCGAAAGTATGGCCGTAAGAATCATAGAAAGCCGGGTCAGCCTGGAAGAAAACCTGGCTTCCCTCCAGGAGGCCCAGGAACAGGTTATCAGGTCTGAGAAAATGGCCACGGTCGGCCGTCTGGCCGCCGGACTGGCTCACGAACTGGGCAACCCGCTGGGGGCGGTGCTTGGTTTTGTGCATCTGCTGAAACGGCCCGACCTGAACGAGCGCGAGCGGGCCGATTTCCTGCAAAGGACGGAAGACGAACTCACCCGCATGGATTCCATAATACGCTCCCTGCTGGATTTCGCCCGTCCGGCCAAAGTCACCCCCGGTCCGGTGTCCCTTGGCCAAGTGGCGGCTCACGCTCTCGGTCTGGCCGAAGTTCAGAAGTGGTTTCGCGGCCTTGAAGTCGTCTCCGACCTGGCCCCGGAACTGCCGGCGGCCCGAGGCGAAGCCAACCGCCTGACCCAGGTGGCTCTCAATCTGCTGGCCAACGCCGGGCAGGCCATGAACGGCCGGGGACGCCTGACCGTTTCAACCGGCCTCTGGAGCGGCAGCGAGGTTTATCTGTCGGTCAGCGACACGGGGCCCGGGGTGGATGCCGAGGATGCGCCGCACATATTCGAACCGTTTTTCACCCGCAAGGAGCCGGGACAGGGCACGGGGCTGGGCCTTTCGGTCAGCCTCTCCATCGTCCAGTCCTTCGGCGGACGCATTCAACTCGATGATTCTCCCGGCGGCGGAGCCAGATTCACCGTTATTTTACCGATAGAGAGGCTGGCATGAGTTCGGAGGAAAAGGGGCTTGTTCTGATTATTGACGACGAGGAGAACATCCGCCTGGTTCTTCAGAACATCCTGTCCCGCGAAGGATACCGGGTCGAACTGGCGGGAGACGGACTTGAAGCCCTGAAGAAGCTGGATCAGACGGTTTTCGACTGTATTCTCTGCGATGTGCGCATGCCTGTCATGGACGGCCCTTCCTTCCTGGCCGCAGCCCAAAAAAAGGGGGTACTGGCCCCGATCATCATGCTGTCGGCCTACGGCTCCGTGGATTCGGCGGTGGAATCCATCAAGGCCGGGGCTTTTGATTACGTTTTCAAGCCCTTCAAACCGGACGAGATACTCCTGACCATCAAGAAGGCCGAAGACCAGGAGCGTCTCAAGAGGGAAAACCTGGCTTTGCGCCGGGCGGCTTCCCAGACGCCGCCATCCGGCATCGTGGCCCGCAGCAAGCCCATGGCCGATCTGCTGGTTCTGGTGGAGAGAGTGGCCAGGGCCAAAAGCCCTGTGCTCATAACAGGTCAGTCCGGGACGGGCAAGGAACTGGTCGCCAGGGCCATTCACGACGCCGGGGACAGGCGAGACAAGCCCTTTGTCGCGGTGAACTGCGGAGCTATTCCCGAAAACCTGCTGGAAAGCGAATTATTCGGGCATGTCCGCGGGGCTTTCACCGACGCCGTCCGCGACCGGGCCGGGCTTTTTCAGGAGGCCGACGGAGGCACTCTCTTTCTGGACGAAGTGGGAGAACTCCCGGCCAACCTGCAAGTCAAGCTGCTCAGGGTTCTTCAGGAGGAAGAGATTCGACCGGTGGGGGCCAGCGCTTCGATCAAGGTGGATGTGCGCATAGTCGCGGCCACGGCCCGCGAACTGAGCAAGGAGATGCTGACAGGCTTCTTTCGGGAAGACCTCTATTATCGTCTGAACGTGCTTCCCCTGCACATCCCGCCGCTAAAAGACCGTCCGGAGGATATACCTCTGCTGCTGAACCATTTTCTGGTGGCCTTTTCGGCCCGCATGGGGCGGGAAAAACCTCGGATGGATAATGAAGCCGCCGAGGCCCTGCTCAGATACGACTGGCCGGGCAATGTGCGGGAACTGGAGAACGTGGTCGAAAGGATACTGGTTCTTTGTCCCAAGGAATGCCTGGAGATAGAGGACCTGCCTTCTCATATCCGAGCCGTCCGTCCGGAAACCCCGGTAACGCCGGGGGAATCGGCGGCGGATCTCAAAAGCCGGATCAAGGCCCTGGAGGCCGAAGCCATCAGAGAGGCCCTGCTTGAGGCCGGCGGCAACCGGGCCGAAGCCGCCCGCCGGTTGAGAATCAGTTATCCCTCCCTTCTCAGCAAAATAAAACTGTATCAGCTCTGAGCCCCGCCACGCTGTTTGTGAATCGGAAGACGCCTGTCTTTCCTCCGCAATTATTCCCCTTGTGTATTAAAAATATTAATATGTATTAATAAAATTAATAGTGTATTTTGACCGAGAAACACCTCGCCGGATGGTGCTTCGAATAAATGATGTATAAACAGTCTGTTGCGGCTGCGGAAGATTTGCGGCCTTTGGCACGGAGTTTGATATGTCAATAAGTGGCTTATTTTTGCTTGCGCTTGACGGGCTTGGGCGCGGGTTGTTTTTCGGCGCATATTGGCGTGATCTGAAAAAGTAACAGTCAGGTCTCACTTTGCGGGAGACTTTGTGTTGTCGGGAGGACTCGGTTTATGAAAATGAATGGCCGGCCTGGTTTTACCCTGATTGAACTCATGGTGGTCCTGACCATCCTGGGCGTGCTCATGGCCATAGGCATCCCGGTGGTCTCTTCCATCATGCCTGATTACCGTTTGCGCAAGGCCTCGGCTGACCTGCGCAGTAATCTCCAACTGGCCAAAATCACTTCCGTCCGGCGCAACGAGGTAGTTGTCGCCGTTTTTACGCCCGGCGTCTTTGCGGCCAAGGGCGGTGTGGGCAGTTACAAGGTTTTCATAGATTCGAACAAGGACTGGACGGAAAGCGATTCTCTGGGCAACCCCGAGGAAGTCGTCATTCCCACGGTGACCATGCCTCCGGCTGTTTCACTCACGCAGAGTCTTTTTACCGACAACGGCAACGGGCTGGCCTCCGCCACGCAGATGGTCGGCTTTACTTCTCACGGCCTGGTCGCCCGTTCAGCGGCCGGGGCGTTCGTTTTCGGCAATGTGCGGATGCAGAATACGACCGGGAAGACAGCGGTAGTCGACGTTTCCCCGGCCGGAAAAATCGCGGTCAATTAGCTGCCGACCCGGAATGACAAGATGCTTAAAGGTGCATTATGAAAGATAAAACAGCCGGTTTTTCCTTCCTGGAAATAATGATTTCCATCGTCGTTCTTTCGGTGGCTCTCCTGGCTCTGCTGACTCTCCAGACGTCTTCCGTCGGGACGAATTATTTCAGCAACCGGTTGATGCTGGCCACCACTCTGGCCCAGGACAAGCTGGAAGAACTGAAGGCGGTGGCCTGGAACGACACTCAACTGACCGATACCTCGAACAACTTCACCAGCGATGCCGACGGTGACGGCGTGCCGGACGATTTCAACTGGTCGCTTCAGGTGGACCATAGCAACGTGGACGCTCCGGGCGGAAACGCCAATCCCATCGACCAGGATGGAAACACCATCCCCGGCGCGTCGGCCACCGATGGCTTTAACAGGGAATGGAACGTGGCGAACGACACACCCGCGGCCAAGATGAAGACTCTGGCCGTCCGGGTCACCTGGAATGACAAGCGCCCTCATTCCGTCATTATTAATACGGTAATTTCGGAGGAGTAAGACTGTTATGAGAGCAGAATACGATATGAAGCTCCGCGGGCATCGCTCCTCGGGCGGATTCACACTGGTGGAGCTGCTCATTGGAATGGTCATCGCCATGCTGGTGTTGGCTGGCGTGGTTTATCTTTTTTCCTCCTCGAATCAGACGTCGGTGGCTCAGGAAAAATTGGTGACAACCGGGCAGAACGTCAGGTCCGCCATGGAGATCATGGCCCATGAATTCAGGATGGCCGGGTATGTTCCCATGGACAATCTGCCGGGCGGAGCAAACGTCATCGCCTCCGACGTCTCCGGGCAGGCCTGGTCCAACGGGCAGTTCGAGCGCCTTGAAGAATCCACGGCCAGCAGCATGACTTTCATCGCTGACCTCAATTCCGACAATCAGGCCGAAGCTGTCCGTTACAATCTGAACGGCACCACCCTGACCCGGCAGAGCTGGCAATGGGTGCCCGGTACCGGCTGGGTCGAACAGGTTCCCGGCACGGTCAATGTCATAGAAGACATAGTTATCTTCAACATCAGTTATATATTCGCCGACGGCACCAGCGGGCTGCCTGACAATACCGACGCCAGCACCAGTAATGACCGGGATGATGTCCGGGGGCTGATTATCAGCCTCACTGGCGAGACCGAGAGCCAGGTTCGCGGCGTCGGCGGAGCCCAGAAGCGCCAAAGTTCGCTGCGTTCCTTCATCAAAACCAGGAACATGGGCCTGGACGTGGGCGTTTGAGGGAGATTCGGGCAATGAAGAACTTATGCAGATTCGGATTTGATTCAGGCTCTGAGGACAGGCGAGGCATGATTCTCATCATCGCCATGCTGATTATGGCCATAATGAGCATCATCGGGGCGGCCGCCATGAATACTTCCCGTATAGACATACAGATCAGCCACAACACCGAAGTCGCCAGGCAGGCTTTCTACTTTGCCGACAGCGGGCTGGAGATGTCTCCCAAGATCATACGCAAAGCCATTGACGACGGATCAATGGCCGCTGTTCCCAATGTCGTGATCGACGGCGGTCTCTTCAATGAAATCATGGGATACGCCACTGAGACTGATTCGGTGACCGCCGCCGTGCCGACGGCCGATCTCCAGCTTGTCATGGGGAAAACAAGTCTTATGGCCGATATAGACCGCACGGGAACAGGTTTCATGGCGGGCAGCGGAGTTGAATTTGCTTCGGGAGCCGAAGGCGCGGGGGCCGGCACTACCGGCGGCGTCCTGATCTTCTACACCCTTGATTCCATCGGCGCGGCTCCGAGACAGGCCCGGTCCAATATTGACGCCTATTACAGATATGTGGTTGGAGTGGCAGGAGGAAAGTAATGCTGTTTAGGAAAGTATCAAAAAAGTCGTTTATTTTACTGGCCGTTGCGGTGTCGTTGTGGCTCTCGGCCGGACCGGCCGCCGCCTTCACCGAACCCAATATCACCACCTATACCTCATATCCGCTGTTCCTCAATACGAGCATAACGCCCAACATACTTGTTATACTTGATAATTCAGGCAGTATGAACTTCAACGCCTATGGCGCCTATCCCGGTGATTATTCATACGTCAGCGATTCCTACCTGGGAGTGCCTTATCAGAATTTCGAGAAGCGGGTGGCCGCTTCCAAGGACGACTCCGAAGAGAGGGGTGACGGTTACAACTGGTACGACAGCGACGACCTGGACCTGGGCCGGGACATATCGGCTGGTTACGAAAATACGACCATCGGCCTGCGCTTCACCGGGGTGAAGATTCCCAAGGGAGCGCATATCGCCCGGGCTTATGTCGAGTTCAGGACCAGAGCGGTTTACGGCGGGGCTCAGAGCGATCTGGAACTTTCCATAAAGGCTGAGACCTCGGACAACGCCAGCCAGTTCGAAAGTTCAAACCGCAACATATCCAACCGCGGCACGACCACGGCCTCGGTGGACTGGACCGTGGGACCATGGAATACCACCGGCGAACTCCATCAGACTCCTGACCTGAAAAACGTCATCCAGGAAATAATCGACCGGCCCGGCTGGAACGAAGGCAACGCCCTGGCCATAATACTGACCAACAAATCGGCCGGTCCCGCTTCCGGCCGCATGGCCTCAAGCTATGAGCACAGCGCGAGTTACGCGCCTCTGCTGCATATCGAACTCGCCTCCGAGGATGCGACCAGATACTATGGGTATTTCAATCCCGATTATTTTTATTACTGGAACAGCAGCAAATTTGACCATAAGTACAAGAAAGTGGAATACGTCGGTACGCCGGGTTCCGGCGGATACTGGCGCTGCCAGGACCTGAACGGCAACACGGTGAACATCAGCAACACCGAGATCGTCGGCCAGGGCCTCTGGGACGGCAACTGGATGAACTGGGCGACCATGCGCCGGGTCGATGTTCTGCGGAAGGTCCTGTTCGGCGGCCTGGCCACCTCCCGGACCGGCGGCGGAAACCAGGTCAACTACGCCGAAACTCCTGCCCAGTCCAGCCGCGTGTTCCGGCGGCATTTCGACACGACCAACGATCAGGCCGTAACGCCTTACCATGGCAATTACTACTACTCCATGGAGGCCGGTTATATAAAGATCGGGACAAGTTCCTCGAATTTTCCCACCAGATACACCCTGGCTGTTCAGAAGAACGTCAACTACGAACCAGAAGATTTTGCTAATTACGACAGCGGCGACAACCTGGCCGGCGTTCTGCAGCGGGTTGGCAACAAGGCCCGCTGGGGCAACGAGGTTTTCCAGAATGGCACCGGCACACGGGGCAGCGGCGGCCGGGTCACGGACACTATCGGGACCAACATGGTTTCGCTCATCACCAACCTCCAGAACATGGGCTGCGACACCAACACCCCCCTGGCCGAATCCTATTACGTGGCCACCCAGTACTTCCGTCAGGAAGACCCGCAGTCCGGGCTGGACTACGCCAACGGTGTGGCGCCTCACGCCAACCTTGGGGACGATCCATACTACAACGATGGTAAATATGTAGAGTGTGCCAAGAGCTTCGTCATTCTGCTGACCGACGGCTCTTCGACCCGGGACGGCAAGATTCCATCATTTTTAAAGGACTACGACGGCGACGGAGTCGACGGGATCTATTGCGACGAGAGCTCGGGTTCCGGCTGCGACTACGCCAGCGGCGGCACCGATTTTCTGGACGACGTGGCCCTGTATGCCCGGACCAACGACCTGAGGCCTGATCTGGGCGGGGTGCAGAACCTTTATCTTTACGCCATCTATGCCTTTGGAGATGAACCCGAAGCCCAGAAGCTTCTGAAAGATGCGGCCCGCAACGGCGGTTTTACCGACAAGAACGGCAACAACCGGCCGGACGGAACCTATACCGATGCCCCGGCAGACCGGGTCGAGTGGGACGAGAACGGTGACGGCAATCCCGACACCTATTACGAAGCTTCCGACGGTTACAAGCTGGAGAAGGAACTGCTTAAAGCCATCACCGACATCCTCAAGAGGGCTTCTTCCGGAACCGCCGTTTCGGTTCTGGCCACTTCTTCCGAAGGCGAGGGCACTCTGGTGCAGGCTTATTTTAAGCCGTCCGTGACCGAGAACCTCAATGAAGTCAAGTGGGTCGGCTATCTTCAGTCTTTGTGGGTGGACAGCTTGGGCCGGACCCGCGAAGACACCAGTCCGCAGGGGAGCGAACCCGGTCTGGTGCTCAGCCACGACAAGATTGTCGATTTCTTTTACGATGAAATAGCGGGGGAAGCCCGCTTCTACCGGTTCGAAGTAGATGCCAACGGCGACAAGGCCTTCACCGATTCGAACGGCAATGGTCTCAAGGACGCCACAGAAAGCTACATCTACACCGTTCACAAGATGGAGGAACTCGAACCCATCTGGGAGGCCGGCAAACTGCTGTCGCAGAGGACTGAAAGCACCCGGACCCTGTACACCTTTGCCGACCTGGATAATGACGGCGTGGTGGATGCGGGCGAATATTTGCCTTTCACTACCGCCAATTCCGCCAGCATCGCTCCATTCCTGGGGGTGAAGGATTCAGCGGCCTGGACTTATCTGGACGGAAGCGCCGCAGCCACGCCTCAGACCAGGGCCCAGAACCTCATCAAATACATACGCGGGGCTGATACCGGCCTGGCCGGCACCCCCGACGTGAGGCCTCGCACCCTTGATGGAAAGGCCTGGAAGCTAGGCGACATTGTCGAGTCCACGCCGACCACCGTGGGCAAGCCTCTGGATAATTACGGCCTGATTTACGGCGATCAGACCTATCAGGATTACTACAACACGTACAAGGACAGGGACCAGGTTGTTTATGTCGGAGCCAATGACGGAGTGCTGCACGCCATTTTCATGGGGCGCTACAATACCGGCGACAATGTGGACACCCCGGCCGCCGCGGAAGAAGTCTATTTTGACAAGCCGGCCGCGCAGACGCTCAATTTCGGAGATGAATTGTGGGGCTATGTGCCCAAGGCGTTGCTGCCGCACCTGAAATGGCTGCCTGATCCCGACTACACTCACGTCTATTATGTGGACCTTAAGCCCAAGATCGTGGACGCCAGGATTTTCACGGCCGGTGTCGACGCCAACGGCGTGAACCATCCCAACGGCTGGGGAACGATTCTTATCGGAGGCCTGAATACGGGAGGAAAAAGCATTCAGGTCCGTGACGATTTCCCGGAAGGTACTGATTCCATCAGAACTTTCACTTCCTCCATTTTCGCCATTGACGTGACTGATCCCGCCAAACCTCAGCTTCTCTGGGAGAAGTCCTATCCCAACATGGGCCTGACCACCTCGCACCCGGCGGTTTCCAAGGTCGGGAACAACTGGTTCGTCATTGTCGGTTCCGGTGTGACCGATTACGATGGTTCATCCACGCAGAACGGCCATATTTTTATTGCCGATCTGGCCACCGGCGTGTTGCTGCGGGATTACCAGGCCGGTGAGGCCAAGGCCTTTTTCGGGTCGCCCGTTACGGTTGACTACGGTCTGAACTACAACGCGGATGTGGGGTTTATCGGCGAAGCTTACTCCACCAACCAGGGCTGGAAAGGCAAGATGTACCGCTTCAAGGTCCCGAAGACCTCCGGAGACTGGCGTGTTTCAGCGGGCACGGATGTCTATAATGTCGATCCCTTGCAGTGGACTTTCACTCCGGTCTTCAGCTCGGCTGCACCTATAACGGCCGCCCCTTCGGCTTCCATAGACTCTTCGCTCAATCTGTGGGTCTATTTCGGAACCGGCCGTTATTTCAGTGAAAGCGACAAGATATCGACCGATCTGCAGTATTTCTACGGTTTCAAGGATCCGTATTACAACAGCTCCATGTATACGACTCAGGCGACGGCCCAGAGCGCTTCCCTGGACTCCGGGGATTTGCAGGATTCGACCGGAATCAACGTCTATACCGACGGCTCGGTGGACGGACTGGCCACGGTTGATTACTGGAGCGAACTGATCGCCCATATGCAGACCAAGGACGGGTGGTACGTAAGGCTCCTTAATTCCAGCGGCCAGGCCGCCGGGGAACGCGTTCTGAACAAGCCGACGGTTTTGGGCGGCATAGTCTTTGACACCACGTTCACGCCCAACCCGGATCCTTGCGGTTTCAGCGGAAATTCCAGCCTCTTGGGGCTTTTCTATCAGACGGGAACGGCTTATACCGAAGAGGTTTTCTCGGGCGGCAGCACTGCGGTTGCCGGTCAGAGCAAACGTAAGGTTGACAAGAAAACGGAACTGGGGCTTGGACGGGGCTCCAGTGTCAGCATCCATGTCGGCCAGCAGGAGGGCGCGACCGGTTACGTCCAGCAGTCCACGGGTATCGTTGAATCTCTGGAGCTGAACCCCGCCTTCAATCTGCGCTCCGGATTCATTTACTGGCGAGAAAAGTAATAAGGGTGATGTAATGACAATATCCAAAAAAATTGCGGTCATCTGCCTGATTCTGGCTGTCGCGTCACTGACTGTCCCGGTCTTCCCGGCCCTGGCCGCTTCGGGCGTCGAGTATCCCCCGCTCAGCGAAAGGGATGTGTGGATAGAGAGCCGTGACGACAATTTCATCTACGTGGAAGGCGCGGCCTACCAGATTCAGCGGGACACTTCGTTCATCTCTCCGGACGGGGGGCGTACCACCCTGTGGAATCTGCCCGTGCCATGCAAGGCCAGGATCAAATATTTCTTCGGCCCTGAAGGCACTCCTCCCCAGGTGATCGAGATAAACATCCTGCCGGTCATTCCGGAATAGGCATCTTTCACCCTGGAACGCCCAGGAAAACCGGGCCGGGTGCAGTACCCGGCCCGGTCTGTTTGAGTGGCCGTGCGCGTTCCTTCTTACTCCTCCCCCCGCTCTTCTTCATGTTTTCGGCCATCCCCGCGGACGCCCCATGGCGGCGGCACTGTCCAATCCTCAACTTTTCCCCTTGCTTGCGCCTTGGACCTGACGTAACCTATGCGGGAATTACATCCGGGGAAAAGGCATGACCAGCGGAAAAATGACCATTGAATACCTGCTGGGTGTTCTGTCGGCTCAGGGGCTGATCGGTGAAGAAAGCCTGGTCAGGGGCCGGGAGACCGCCGAAGCCCAGGAGCGCAAGCTGAATCGCCTGGTCAGCCGCGGTTCCGACCGCACCAGAAGCGCGAGCCGCCAGGTGTCGGCCGTGGAGGTCGTGGTTTCCCTGACTTTGCCCCACAAAGACAACTCGGACAAAGTAGTCGATGAAGAAACGGTCATGCAGGCCGTGGCCAGGGACGTCAAGCTGCCTTACCGGAAGATAGACCCGCTCGACCTGGATCTGAACGTTGTCACCAAGACCTTGCCCCGCTCTTTCGCCCTCAAGCATCTGGTGGTGCCGGTGGCCATTTCCGGACAGACTCTGGAAGTGGCTGTCTGCGATCCCTTCGACCATCTGGTGCTGGAGGACGTGCGCCGGGTCACCGATTTTCAGGTGGCTCCGGTATTGAGTACGCGGACGGATATACGAAAGCTTATCAGCGAGTTTTACGGTTTCAAGACTTCCATAGCCGGTGCTGAAGACCAGCTGGCCGGGCCGTCCGTGGACCTGGGTAATCTGGAGCAGTATGTCCGGCTGAAGTCGACCGACGAAATCCAGGGCACCGACCAGCACGTCAAGAACGCGGTGGACTACCTCTTCGGTTACGCCTTTGAACAGCGGGCCAGCGATATACACATAGAGCCCAAGCGCAACGAGTCCCTGATAAGACTGCGCATAGACGGCATGCTGCATAACGTTTACCGCCTGCCCAAGGTCATCCACTCCGCCATAGTTTCCCGCTTGAAGACCATGTCGAGGCTGGATATCTCCGAGAAGAGGCGTCCCCAGGACGGCCGCATCAAGATCGACCACCAGGGGCATGAGGCCGAAATCCGGGTTTCCACCGTGCCGGTGGCTTTCGGCGAGAAAGTGGTCATGCGCATTCTCAATCCGGAAATTCTTTTCCGGAATCTTGAGGAACTCTTTTTCAACGAGGCGGATCTGGTCAAATACAAGAGCTTCATCGAGCAGTCCTACGGCATTATCCTGGTGACCGGCCCCACGGGCAGCGGCAAATCAACCACTCTGTATTCGTCTCTGCGCTTTCTTTCCTCCGAGGCGAAGAACATCACCACGGTGGAAGACCCCATCGAAATGGTCCATGAAGATTTCAACCAGATAGCTGTCCAGCCGCAAGCGGGCATAACTTTCGGCAGCATTCTGCGCCACATACTCCGCCAGGACCCGGACATCATCATGATCGGCGAAATGCGGGACCACGAGACAGCCGAATACGCGGTGCAATCGGCCTTGACCGGACACCTTGTCCTGTCCACCCTGCATACCAACGACGCCCCTTCGGCGGTCACGCGCCTGATGGATCTGGGCGTAGAACCCTTTCTGGTCACTTCCACGGTGACGGGAGTGCTGGCCCAACGCCTGCTGCGGCGCATCTGCCCTCATTGCGTGGAGGATTATTCCCTCACGTCGGAAGAAGTCCAGGCCCTGGGGCTCAGGCTCAAGGCCAAGGGCAGCGTCAAGCTGAAGAGAGGCAAAGGCTGCGAAAAATGCCGGGGGACCGGTTACCTGGGGCGTCTGGCCGTTTTTGAAGTCATGCCTTTTACCGAAAAAATCAGGGAAATGGCTCTGGCCGGCCAGGAAGCCAAGACCCTGAAGAAAGCCGCCCGCAGTGAAGGCATGAGCACTCTGCGGGAAAACGCCCTGCGCATCATGCTGCGGGGCGAAACAACCTATCAGGAGGTGCTCCGGGTCACGGCCGAGGATTAGCCCCTGTTGCCGGGGGACGGCCGACCGACCGCGCCGCGCCATGCTCACCGAACTAATCGTAAAAAACTTCGCTCTGATTGAGGAACTACGGCTTTCTTTCGGTCCGGGCTTCAACGTGCTGACCGGAGAGACCGGAGCGGGCAAGTCCATTATTGTCGGGGCCATAAACCTTATTCTCGGCGGCCGGGCTTCGTCCGATCTGATCCGGGAAGGCACGGAAGAGGCCGAGGTGCAGGCTCTGTTCGCGGTTTCCGGTTCGGAATCCGTACGCCGCCGTCTGGACGAACTCGGGTTGCCCTTTGATGATGAGATAATCGTCCGCCGCGTGCTGCCGGCCAACGGCCGCAACAGGATTTACATCAACGGCGCTCTGGCCACTCTTGCCCAACTGACCGCCCTGGGGGCCGAACTGATCGCCCTGTCCGGACAGCATGAGCATCAGCAGTTGCTTGATCCGGAAAAACAGCTCCTGTTCGTCGATCAGTACGGCGGCTTGTTCCCTCTGCGTTCCGGAATGGGGCAGGTTCACGAAGAAATGGTCCGGCGGCGCTCCGAGGCCGCCTCGCTGGAGCGTAAGCTCAAACAGGCCAGGGAAAAAGCCGAACTGGCCGAGTTTCAGGCCCGGGAAATAGAAACGGCCAACCTGGCTCCGGGCGAGGACGAAGAGCTCGAACGGGAGCGCACTCTCCTGCGCAACGCCGAGAAAATATATTCCCTGGCCAAAGAGAGCTACGACCGGCTCTACGGCGAAGCCGGATCGGTCATGGAGTCGCTGGACGTTGTGCGTTCCGAATTGAGCAAGATTCTCCGCTATGACGACCGGCTCACGCCGACCTTTTCCCAGGTGGAAGGGGCTTTCCATGAGCTGGACGACGCGGCCTTTTTTTTACGGGATTATCTCGAGCGGATGACTTTCGATCCGGAACGTCTCGAACAGATTGAAGAGCGCCTGGTCCTGATCAACAAACTGAAGAGGAAATACGGCCCGAACCTGGATGACATACTGAATTACGGCCGAGAGGCCGCGAATCAACTGGACGCCATGGAGGAAATGGAGCGCAGCCTGGCCAGGGCCCGCACGGAACTGGAAGCAGCCCGGAAGACCGTCCTGGAGACGGCCCGGGAACTCTCTTCGGCCAGGCGTGAGGCGGCCGGGAGGATGGCCGGGGCCGTGGCCGCGGAACTCAGGGACATGGGAATGCCTAAACTGGAGTTTGACATCCGTTTCGAACCTGTGGCCGATGACGCCGAGCCTGGCCCGGCCGGTTGGGACGAGGTTGAATTCATGGTTTCGCCCAACCTGGGCGAGAGACTCAAGCCTCTGGCCAGAATAGCCTCCGGCGGGGAGTTGAGCCGGACCATGCTGGGGCTGAAAAGTCTTCTGGCCGGGCAGGAAAAAGTTGAGACGGTGATCTTCGACGAAGTGGACGCCGGTATCGGCGGCGCGGTGGCTGAAGTCGTGGGGCGCAAGATTCATCAGCTTTCCAGGTTTCATCAACTGCTCTGCATAACCCACCTGCCTCAGATCGCCGCTTTTGGACGCAAACAGTATCTGGTTTTCAAGGAAATTCGCGGGCAGAGGACGGTCACGGACATCAGGCCTCTGTCGGACGAGGAAAGGGTTGAGGAAATAGCCCGCATGCTGAGCGGGGCCGAACCATCGGCCCACGTAAGGGAAGCGGCCCGGGAGATGATCGCCCGTTCCGGCAACGGAATGTTGTTTTAAAAAAAAAGCCTCCGTGGTTCATGGAACCAGGAGGCTTTGATGGCTGTTCCGAATTTTCCTATCTGAGACTGTGAGCTATGTCGCCTGTCTGAACACTGCCCGACACAACTGTCAGTTCCGTGGTTTTTTCATCCACTCTCGAAGCTTCAAGACTGGCCTGGAGGGGGCCGGGCAGTATGTAAGTATGGCCGGCCGCGTTGGTTATTTTTTCGCCCAGACTGTAAACGTCGAATTTGTCCCCCGGCCTGATGCCCACATCCTGTCCGCCGTCAAGCAGGGCCGTCTTGTCCGAGACCTGGACAATGAAGCCTTTCCACGGTGCCCCGTCGAGGGCGTCTTCAATGGTCTCCGACATGGAAGCCACGGCCCTGGACAGGCTTTCGGAGACCAATTCCTGAGTCGGTCCCTGCCGGGACTGCTGATTCCACAGATCATCCTCTTTTTCACCGGTCTGGATTTCACCCTGACTGGTTTCCGCCAGAATCATGGTCCCGCTGGCCACTTCCACCACGCGCCCGACCAGAACGGCGTTGACGAATTCCTTCTTATTGTTCAGGAAGGTGAACCAGCGCAGCCAGCCGGTCCTTCTGTAGACTTGGCTGACTTCCGAGATGGAGCCGGTGACCACGGCGTTGAGGCCCAGAGCGCGTCCGACCAGAACGGCGGTGCTTTGGGTCAGCGGCAGAGGAATGCCGTTGGCCTTGATGTAGGCATCGACTTCCTCCGGTGAAACCAGAACGACCCTCTTGTAGTCGGACAGATACTCAGCCAGCAGGGCCGAAGTTTTTTCGCTCAGCTCGGGACTGACGCCCACCTGGTTTTCGAAGGGAAGCACGGCTATGCGTAATTTCAGGTCGCTGGCGAAGGAAGCTCCTTTGCTGTGTTTGTACAAACTGCATCCGGCCAGGGTGAACATGGTCAGGAAAACGGCCAATACCATGGCGAGACATACGGTGAAAGTTGCGCGGCGTTTACAGAGCATGAAAAGGCTCCTTATATCGGTTGCCCAGATTTTAAAGGTATGAAGTTAATCAAAAGAACCCCTGGTGTCAAGTTGCGTTCAGTAAGTCACGTCAAAACGGCTGAATTCACCCGTGGCCGGCTCGTATTTTGTCCTGACGCCGCTGACGGAGGCTCCGGGCGGGCCTTGACGGCACCACTGGACCATCTCCGCAACCAGGCCTTCCTCGCCCTCGAACACGGCTTCGACCTTGCCGTCGGACAGATTGCGGACCCATCCGGTCAGTCCCAGGCGGGAGGCCTCCCTTCTGGTGTAGTACCTGAAGGCCACGCCCTGGACCAGGCCGGAAATCAGCAGGTGTGCCCGGACAAAAGCCATTCCGCTATCCGTTGAAGAGTTTAAGGAATTCCTCCTCGTTCAAAACGGCCACGCCGAGTTCGGCCGCCTTGGCCGCTTTCGAGCCCGGATCGGCGCCTGTTACCAGATAGTCGGTCTTGCGGCTGACACTCGAAGAGACCTTGCCCCCGGCCCCGGTTATACGGGCCTTGGCCTCGTCGCGAGTCATGGCGGACAAAGCCCCGGTCAGGACAAAGGTCTTGCCGGACAGAACGGAGTCTCCGGCCGGACCGGACGGCGGAGTCAGACTGAAGCCTATTTCGCCCGTCAAGCGGTCCAGCAGGGCCTGGTTGCCCGGATTTTCCATGAAGGCCGTCACGCTGCGGGCCACGGTGGGGCCGATTTCATCCATGACTTCTAAGTCTGGGACCGAAGCCTGTCTCAGCGCTCCGATATCACGATAGTTTTCCGCCAGCACGCGGGCCAGGCGCTGGCCGACGTGGCGGATTCCCAAGGCGTAAATAAATCGCTCCAGAGTGGTCGTCCTGCTTTTGTTCAATGCCTCCAGAAGATTCTGCGCCGATTTGTCGGCCATGCGCGGCAGTTCGGACAGGGTTTCCAGGGTCAGGCTGTATAAATCCGCCGGACTGGAAACCAGACGCCGGTCAACCAGCATGTCCACCAGCTTGCGGCCCAATCCGTCGATGTCCAGGCCGTTTTTCGACCCGAAATGGAACAGGTGCTCCTTTATCTGGGCCGGGCAGGAAGCATTGGTGCAGCGGTGGGCCGATTCGTCCGGCAGCCGGACCACCGAGGAGCCGCAGACCGGGCAATTGACGGGCATGACAAAGGGGCTGGCGTTCTCCGGGCGTTTTTCGGTTATCACCCTGACCACTTCCGGTATCACGTCTCCGGCCCGCTGAACGACCACGGTGTCGCCTGCCCGCACGTCCTTGCGCAACACCTCGTCCTCGTTGTGCAGCGTGGCCCGGGTAACCGTCACGCCGCCGATCTGAACGGGGCGCATGATGGCCACGGGGGTCAACGCGCCGGTGCGGCCGACCTGCACATCTATAGCCTCCACCACGGTCTCTCCGCCGGCCGGAGTGAATTTGTAGGCCAGCGACCATCTGGGGCTGCGGGTGGTGGCTCCCAGCCGGGCCTGAAGCTCCAGGGAGTTGACCTTGATGACCACCCCGTCCACTTCATACCCCAATTCTTCGCGGCGGCTTTCCAGGTCGCGGTGATAGGCCAGGACCTCGTCGACCGAGCGGCACAGGGTCAGTTCCGGATGGTTGGTCCTCAGGTGCCAGTGGCGCAACAGGCCCATCATATCCAACTGAGTCTCAGCCTCCAGCCGTTCTGGACGAGCGACCGCGTAACAGAACATGTTGAGCGGGCGCAGGGCGGTCACGCGGGGATCGAGCTGGCGCAGGGAACCTGCCGCCGCGTTGCGGGGGTTGGCGAAAACCGGCTGGCCTTTTTCGGCCCGTTCCCGGTTCATGCGGCCGAAATCCTCCAGCGGCATGTAAACCTCGCCCCGAACCTCCAGGCGCTCCGGAAAGGGGTTGTCTTTTCTGGCCAGCAAGGTCAGGGGTACGGTCAGGATGGTTTTCACGTTGGCGGTGATCTCTTCGCCGATGAAACCGTTGCCCCGGGTGGAGGCCTGTACCAGACGGCCGTTTTCGTAAACCAGTTCCACGGCCAGTCCGTCTATTTTGGGCTCGGCCAGGTATTCTATGGGTTCGTTCGAGCCTAAAAAACGCTTGATCCGTGCGTCGAAATCAAGAACGTCTCCGGCGGAAAAAGCGTTGTCCAGGCTGAGCATGGGCACGGAATGCTCCACCGCCGCGAACTTGGCTTCCGGCTCCGCGCCTACTCTCCGGGTGGGTGAATCCGGCGTGGCCAGTTCCGGGTAAGTTTCTTCCAGCTCTTTCAGTTCCTGAAAAAGCAGGTCATATTCCGAGTCGCTGATTTCCGGGTCGTCCTTCTGGTAATACAGGCGGTTGTGCCGGTCCAGTTCGGCGCGCAGTGCTTCCAGCTTCTTCTTCATTTCCTTAAGATCATTCATTATCGGTTGTTCCGCTGTCTCTACTCGTTTTTATCTTCCGGAAGGCGAAAATGGCTTCCAGCTTTTTCCATGGCGATTTCCAGTGTTTTTTCCGCCTGTTCCGGCAGTTTGACGAACTTCCAGGCCACACGGAGCGAAGACGGAGTGTGATCGGTGCGCCAGGACATGACTTTTATGCGGTGCAAAGCCCCCATGATGCCTTCAACCTTGGCCTTGCCGTACTCGCTGGGAAAAAACAGGTCGAAAAAGACCGGCTTCATAGGGTCGGGCAGTTGTTCCGGGTAGGAAATCTCCACAAGCATCCCGGACAGGCTGATGTTCAGCACGGCGGCCTTGGTCCTGGCTTCTCCGTTATGGATGACCATTTCCATTCCCGGGATATTGTAACGGTTGTCCCGCCTGTGCGCCTTGGGGTTGAAGGCCTGCTCCACGGCCCGGCCGAGATCCGATCCGGTGTATGGGGCGATCAGGTAATTTTTTATACCCTGCTCCATCAGCTTCTGTTGCGGAGCCTCGGATTCCGTGGAGGCGACGACCACGAACGGGGCCGTGCGGTTGACCGTGGATTTCATCTTTTTGAAAAGGCCGAAGTCATCCTCTTCCGCCAGCTCGAGCGAGGACAAAACCACGTCATAGCTTCTGGCCGCGATTTTGGCCAGGGCTTCCTCAAGGTTCCCTGCGGTGTCCACTTCCACGTCGCTGATTTCCGCCAGCGCGTAACTGGTTATTATTTTTCTCAAAAGCTCCGACTGGTGGATGAGCAGCATGTCCCTGGGCATCGGTCCGCCTCCCGGCCGTTAAAAATATGCTGTTATGGATTGTTTACCCCGTCACGTCTGGCCGAGTATAGCACATTTTCGGCAAATCACATCCGGCTTATGGCGCACCCAGCAGGTTGGCGTTGACGGTCAGATGCATGTCCTCGTTGACCAGTTCCCGGCCCCTCCGCCGGAAAGGAAAATAGACCAGGCGCGACTGGGCGAGACGCATTTGTATCTGGGGCAGCAGCGGTAGAATCTTGCGTTTGGATTGGCTCATATTGGCCAGATAGGTTTTCAGGCCGCCCGCTGCGTCTTCCCGCGACAGAGTGACGCCGGTCAGGCGCACGCCTGATGGCGGCTTATCCCCGGCTTCTCTTTCGGGCTGGGCCACGGTGACGTTGCGGGCCAGTCTGAGCAGAAGCTGGGGATGGACCCTGAAGGCCGGAGCCCAGAAATGAAAGTCTTTTTTCTCCCATTCCGGCCTGATCGGTTTCGCCAGATTGGCCGCCCGGATAAGGTCGGCCAGTGAAGCCAGGGGCAGGCCTTCCGTTTCAGCTCTCAGACGCCAGAACGGCAGGTATTCATCGGCCGGAGCCTCAGAGGCCAGCAGACCGTAGTCCAGCGGGCTCAGGCCGGAACCCGAAGCCTCCCAGGCCGATTGACACTGTCCGCAGACCTGGACAAGGCTGTTGCGGTCTCCTTTGAGATCCCAGCCGCAGTTCGGGCAGATGGTCGGGATGAAGCCGACATCCCAGTTGAGCTTGCGGGCGAAAGGCAGTTTCTTGTCTCGCCAGCCTTCGGGAATGGGTGAAACCATGGCTCCGGTTATGCCGTCGAAGACCTTGCCTTGTTCCAGCAGGAAGGGGGCGTAAATCAGGCTGACGGTTTCGCCGAAGAAGTTGCGGTGGAAAAGCTCGGTTTCATCGTCCAGTTCGTCCAGCCGGTCGAAACGTTTCTCCATCCCGGCCAGTGCCGCCTCCCGGCTCAGATCCACTTGCAGGAAACGGCCCCGGACCTGGCTGGAAATGTATTTGAGAGCCAGGACCTGCGGGCGGAGTCCCAGGGAGAAAGGCAGGACGTCGAAAGCCGTGGCTCTGAGACTGGCGTCGACCAGGTTGTTTTTTATCTGGTACGGCACGCACGATGACAGCATGCCTTTGAAACGCCAGTAAGGCGCGAAGAAAAGGCCGTCGTGGTCCGGGTCCCTGGCCGGCAGGTAGAATTTGAACGAATCGGGGACGGACAGATAGAAGTTCACCCGGCAATAGGGACAGGACAGGATATGGTCTGTCTCAGCCAATGTGACCGGTCCTCCGCATTGAGGACAATTGTGTTCTACGATCCAGCCCGTCCGGTTAGAGCTTTTCACCGCAATTATTACAATAAACGGAAGACGGCAGATTGTCGGATCCGCATTTTGGGCAGGACTTCTGCCGTGGTTGGGATTTGACCGGCGCGCCGCAGCGGGGGCAGAACCGGGCGTTGGGCGGCAGGTTCTTGCCGCAGCCGCTGCATTGGTCGAAAACTATGATCTGGTGCCCGCAATGGGGGCAGTAGCGGCTGTCCCCGGGGACGGCCCGGCCGCAATCGGGGCAGGCTGATTCCCGGCCCGAGGGAGCAGGCTGGTCCGCGGGGGACTGCAACTGCCGGCTGAACATGGCCGGCATCATCAGGCCCAGACCCATGCCCATGGCCGCGCCCGCCTCGCTTTGGTTTTCCGCCGCCTTTTCCATGGCCATGGCCGCCTTCATCTTGACCAGTTTGTCCAGGTTGTCGAAGACCCCCAGGCGGCTTTTGTCGTCGATGGCCTGCTGCACGTCGGGCGGAGGAGTGATGGCGTTGATGTAGAGATTGGTCAGGCTGAGGCCGTAATGGCTGAAGTCCTCGGCCAGCCTGCCTTTCAGGCCGGTGGAGAGGTCGTCGTACTGGCCGGGCAGGTCGAAAAGGGTGTCGATGTTTTCCCCCAGGTAGTCGTTGAAGCGGGAGACGATGACCCGGCTTAGATACTCGTCTATTCCCTCGGTGTTCAGCACTCCCTGGGTGCCGACCAGGGTGTTGATGAAAAGGACCGGCTGCACCACCTGAACGTCGAAGATGCCGAAGGCTCTCAGACGAACCAGGCCAAGCTCCGAATCGCGGAAAGCCACGGGATCGCGGGTGCCCCACTTCAGGTTGGGAAAGATTTTGAGGTTGGCGAAATAGACTTCGGCCCGCAGCGGACTGGACATGGCCCAGGGGATGCTGAGTATCTTGGTCAGGATGGGAATGTTGCCTGTTTTCAGGGTGTGGCGGCCCGGACCGAAGGCGTCGTAAGCCTTGCCCTGGTAAAAGAGGACGGCGGCCTGGCTTTCCCTTACCGTCAGTTGCGCGCCCAGCTTTATCTCGGCCGAACCGTTTTCCGGTATCCGGTGAACCATGGCCTGTCCGGACTCATCGAACCATTCAATGTTTTCCAGAAAAATCAGATTGTTGGTCCCCACTGGTCTTTCCTTTCGTCAGGGCTGCGGCCGGAAGGGCGGAGGCCCGGACCTGCCGTTGAAGAAAGAGGATACTGGATTTTACCAACTGAAGCCGGACAGTTCAAATCAAGTCTGGGCCGAAGGTCAAATCCGGCCGGATGCGCCGGAAGTGTATTCCCTGACGGCTTCTATCAGACCGAAGCAGCCAGAGAGCATCATCTCACCGTAGGGCGCGGCCATGCGGCCAAGGCCCTCGGCCAGGGCCCGGCGAGGCCCCGTGATGACCACATTGGTGAAGGGGGCCATCTCAGCATAACCCGGCTGATAGGCCACTCCATGACCCCATTGGTCGAAAATCTCCTGGTGAGTCAGGGTTCCGGCGGCGAAACGCTCCATGTGTCCGGCCAGGGTGGTCCGGTCGAGCAGACTGGTGTGATGCTCGTATACGCCCCAGACCCGCCTGCCTTTTATCAGGGCGGCTACGGTATGCTCGTTGCCCGCGTTCACGGCCAGCAGCCCTTTGTCCAGGCACTCGGCCGCTGTTTCATCCAGCATGGCCCCGCGCAGGGCGGCCGCTCCGGTGTCCATGAAATAGGCGCCGGGAACGGCCCGGTCGGCCGCGGCCATGCGGGAAAGGCCTTCCGGCGGCCGCGGGTAAAGCAGAGAGCCGATTTCGCCGCCGCCATCAAGGAACTGCTGCCACTGGGCGAACCTGGTCAGGCGGTTGCTGGCGTTGGGGGAAAATCCGTGGTCCTGAATGGCCAGGGCGATGAGGTCCGGCGGATTGACTTCAAACAGCGCCAGGGCTTTTTTCAGGGCGGCCATGTCCAGATCGCCCAGCCTGATTTCCACCGCCTCCACCGGAGGAGCTTTCTCAATCAGTGCGACTCCCATACCCCGGACTTTGTCCAGATTGTCGTGGAGGGTCAGGGCCGGGTCGGGTTGGCAGTAGCAGGGCAGGCCCGCCCGCAGATGGGCTTTGATCGCCCGCGAGACGGCTCCTCCGCCCATGACCGAGCCGGTCAGGAAGACCGCTTGTCTCCGCCTGGTTACCGCCTCTATCCTGCGGGCGGCAATGACCGTGGGCGAGGGGAGAACCAGTTTTACGGCATTTTCCAGAGGTTCGGCCGGGTCGAACAGGAGGATGTCCTGAGTCCCGCCGCCTATGTCGATGGCCATTATCTTGCTGTCTGTCAATTGAACACCTGCAGTATGGTTTCGGCGGCTCTTTTCAGGCCGTTGTTCAGTTCCCTGGAATTGAAGCCTGGCCGCCATTTCTCGCCCCACAGTTCGTCCGAGACGACCAGAAGTCCCGACCAGGCCAGGCCGTGAAAACGGGCGACGGTTATGACGGCCGATGTCTCCATGTCCACGGCCAGAACCCCCTGCCCGGCGTATCGCAGCACTTTGTCGCGGGTTTCCCGGTAAGGGGCGTCGGTGGACCAGACTGGTCCCGGAGTGAAGTCAAGCCCGTTTTTTTTCAGGGCTCCGGACAGCTCTCCGGAAAGCCCTTCGTCCGGAAAAGCCGAGGCCTCGTCGATAGGGTAGAGGGCCGAGGTGCCTTCCTCGGACACTCCCCGGTCGGGCAGGACGATGTCGCCCCAGGTCAGTTCCGGCTGCAAGGAACCGCACCAGCCCAGGGAAAGATACGACTTCACTCCGCGCCGCCGCAGATTTTCCAGCACCATGGCCGCCTGGGGCGCCCCGAGTATGGGACCGGCCAGAAGCAGATCGTCCCAGGCCGTCAGGGCAGTCTGGCCGAAGAGGAGTCCTGCGTCGCGTCCTCCGGCCTTCAGCGCACGGAAGATTTTCAGTTCCTTGCGGGTGAAGGCCAGGATGGCCCGGCCCGGTCCGGGAACGGCTTCGTCTTGCCTGGTGAACTCATGTGTTGAATTATCTATCAAAACGTCAACCTATATTGTATTAATGCCATAAGAACAGAATTCATCCTGAACGGGTCCTGGTCCGGACGGCCAGGAAAATAATAGAGTTTCGGGGCCGGTCAGGCAAGCCCTTTCCATCTGCGGCTAAAAAGTTGATTGTAAAGTCAAACGTGAAACTGTGGAGTATGATTCGATTTTTCTTGACATAGGCCGGCAAAGTCATTAACGTCCCTTTTTTAGCGTTTTTCAGGTCCATGGACTGAATGGAGTATTAAGCTGTGTTTGACAACCTGTCGGACAAACTGAACGAGACTTTCCGCAAGCTTAAAGGGCGGGGCAAGCTCTCCGAGGCCAACATCAAAGAGGGGCTGCGTGAAGTCCGTCTGGCCCTGCTTGAAGCGGATGTCAATTATAAGGTGGTTAAAGACCTTATAGAGAGCATCCGGGAGCGGGCCGTGGGGCAGGAGGTCATGTCCAGTCTGACTCCGGGCCAGCAGGTGGTCAAGATCGTCAACGAAGAGCTGACCACCATAATGGGCGGCTCTCACCAGCAGCTTGATTTTACCGGCCGTGCTCCCTGGGTCATTCTGATGGTCGGCTTGCAGGGTTCCGGTAAGACGACCACTTCCGGCAAACTGGCTCTTCATCTCAAAGGCAAGGGGCGCCGGCCCCTGCTGGTTCCCGCCGACGTGTATCGTCCGGCGGCCATTGAACAGTTGACCCGGTTGGGTGAACAGGTCGGGGCGCCGGTTTTTCCTTCGACCAACCGGATGAACCCCGTGGACATAGCCGTCAAGGCAAAATTGACCGCCGGAGACCACGGCGCGGATACGCTGATCGTGGACACCGCCGGGCGCTTGCAGATCGATGAAGCCCTGATGGAGGAACTGAAGGCCATCAAGGCCAAGGTTCAGCCCAACGAGATACTTCTGGTTGCCGACGCCATGACAGGTCAGGAAGCGGTCAACGTAGCCCAGACCTTCAATGAATGGCTGGGGCTGACCGGCGTCGTTCTGACCAAGACCGAGGGTGACGCCCGGGGCGGCGCAGCCTTGTCCATCAAGGCCGTGGTGGACCGTCCCATCAAGTTCATAGGCGTGGGCGAAAAACTCGAAGCCTTGGAGGCTTTTCATCCCGACCGTATGGCCTCCCGTATCCTGGGCATGGGGGATGTCCTCAGCCTGATAGAGAAGGCTCAGGACAGCATCGACGAAGAAAACGCCCTGGAAATGGCCCGGAAGATCAAGAAGAACGAGTTTACCCTGGAAGACTTCCAGGCCCAGCTCAAACAGCTGAAAAAACTCGGTTCACTGGAATCCATTCTGGGCATGATACCCGGCCTGGGCAAGCTGAAGAAGCTCAAGGACCTTAAGCCGGACGAGAAAGAGCTGAAAAAGATCGAGGCCATCATCAATTCGATGACCAGAGAGGAACGCCGGGATCATCTGTTGATAAACGCCAGCCGCCGCCGCCGTATAGCCAAGGGCAGCGGCACCAGTGTGGCCGATGTCAACACCCTGCTGAAAAACTTCACCCAGACCAAGAAGATGATGAAGAAAATGGGGAAGGGCGGCATGGCGGCCTTGGGCCGGGGCGGTTTTCCCTTCTAGTAAATCCGGACTGGTGTTAACCAATAAAAATGTTATATTACAAAGAGAGGATAAGGAACAGTAATGGCAGTTAAGATCAGATTGGCGCGCATGGGGGCAAAAAAGAGACCTTTCTATCGCATCGTCGTGGCGGACAGCGAAGCCAAGCGTGACGGAAGGTTTCTGGAAATAATCGGGACTTACGATCCCAACCAGGATCCGGCCGAGGTCAGTTTCAAACAGGACAGGCTACAGGATTGGCTGAGTAAGGGCGCCCAGCCGACGACTACGGTCGCAAGTCTTATCAAGCGTGTGGGGGACGCGCAGGCAACCTCTTAGAAAGCGGATCATACCGGATTTCCCGGCATGGGAAGTGGACGCAGGGGGGTTTGATATGACTGCGGCGGGCGTAATTATCCTCTGAGCTGATTTTTGCGCAGAACATGGAGGTATGGTGGTGAAGGAATTGATTAAGTACATCGCGCAGTCGTTGGTGGATCACCCGGAATTGGTGGAAGTGTCCGAAATTGAAGGGGAACAGACATCTGTCATTGAGCTGAAGGTTGCCAAGGAAGACCTCGGCAAGGTGATAGGCAAACAAGGCCGGACAGCCCGGGCAATGCGGACGATTCTGTCGGCCGCTTCGACGAAGATCAGAAAACGGGCTGTTCTGGAGATTCTAGAGTAAATTTTATGGCCGAAGACCTGGTGGTCATCGGCCGGGTCACTCGACCCCACGGCGTCCAGGGTGAGCTGAAGGTACAACCTTTCACCGAGTCAACCAGTTCTTTCAGCCGGTTCGACCAGGTCATCATTCGTGGACGCAACCGGGGAGAGGAACTGCGGGAAGTTTTGGAGACCCGGCCTCACAAGAACCTTGTTCTTATAAAATTGAAGGGCGTCCGCGACCGCGATCAGGCGGAAGCGCTGGCCGGGGCCGAGATTCTGGTCCGGCGGGAATGGCTGCCCGAAACCGAACCGGACGAATACTACTGGACCGACCTCATCGGGCTGGAAGGCTACGGTGAGGACGGTTTGTATCTGGGCAGAGTGGAGAATGTTTTTTCCGCCGGAGCCGGAGACATCCTGGTTTTGAAAAACGCCGGCCGGGAAGTTCTGTTGCCTTTCGAGGCCGACATCATCCTGGAGGTGGACCTGCCCGGCGGACGTTTCCGGGCCCGTCCGCCCGAGGGACTTCTGGATCTTTAAGACCGCCGGATAAAGCGGACTGGTTGGACCTCGAGGCTTAATTGTGCTTTTTGATGTTGTGACTCTGTTTCCGGCGCTCTTTGATTCTTTTCTCCGGGAAAGCCTGATAGGCAAAGCCCTGGAGAAAAGGATCTTCGACATCCGGGTAACCGATATCCGGGATTTTACCGAGGACAAGCACCGGACGGCCGACGACCGGCCTTTCGGCGGCGGTCCGGGGATGGTGCTTAAGCCGGAGCCCGTGGCCGGAGCCATCGGACACTGCAAGTCCACGGTTTCGGATGAGGCCAAAACCAGGGTGATTCTGCTGAGCCCGGCAGGCAGGACGCTGAGTCAGGCTTTGGTGGAATCATATGCGTCTTTGGACCACCTTATTCTGGTTTGCGGGCGCTATGAAGGCATCGATCAGAGGGTCAGCGAAGCCCTGGTGGATGACGAGATTTCCGTGGGCGACTACGTTTTGTCCGGCGGGGAGATTCCGGCCATGGTCCTTATAGAGGCCGTGGGGCGGCTTCTTCCGGGAACGCTGGGCAAGTTCGAATCCACGGAGGAAGAAACCTTCAGCAGCGGGCTTCTGGAATACCCGCATTACACCAGGCCTCGGGATTTCCGGGGCTTGACGGTTCCCGATGTTCTGCTTTCCGGGGATCATGAGGCCATAAGGCGGTGGCGGCGCCTGGAATCGCTCCGGCGCACGTTGCTTCGCCGGCCGGAGATGCTGTCGCGGGCCTCTTTGACGGCGGAAGATTTGCAGATTCTGGAGCAGGTTAGGGCTGAGGCGGAGGCCGAGGCCTTGAGTGAAAAGATGCTTGATTTTTCCGGACTGGACGATTAATCTTGGCCGACGTTTATATAGCCTTGGTGCATCACCCGGTCTATAATAAAAACCGGGATGTTATCGCTTCGGCGCTGACAACCATAGACATGCACGACCTGGCCCGGCTGGCCGCGACATACGGAATGGCTGGTTTTTATGTGGTCACTCCGTTGAAGGACCAGCGGGCTTTGGCTGAGGAAATGATAGAGCACTGGTGCCGCGGGTGGGGAGCCGGTTACAACAGCAACCGGGCCGAAGCCCTGAATCTGGTGCGTCTGGCCGATTCCCTGGCCGAGGCCAAGGAAGCCATAGACGGGGAAACCGGGCGGGAAGCCCTTCTGGTTTCCACTTCGGCTCTCGACGGGCCGGAGCGGCTGGGATTTGAGGACGTCAGGAAAATACTGGACGCGGAACGTCCGGTTTTGATAGTTTTCGGCACCGCCTGGGGGCTGACCGAGCAAGCCCAGGCGTTGTGCGAGATAAAGTTAGAGCCGATAAAAGGCCCGACTAAATACAATCACCTTTCCGTCAGATCTGCGGCGGGGATCGTTTTGGATCGACTAATGGGGCGGAATTAGGTGCTGGGAGGAATGATATGAATCCCCTGACTATGTTGGAACTCGAACAGTTGCGTGGAGACCTGCCTGATTTTCAGGTCGGCGACACCATCAAAGTTCATGTGCGCATCAAAGAAGGCGACAAGGAGCGTGTCCAGGTCTTCAAGGGCGCTGTCATCAGAAAACGCAAAGGGACAGTCAACGCTACATTCACCGTCAGGAAGGTTTCCTACGGCGTGGGCGTGGAAAGAATATTCCCGACCAACTCCCCGCTGATCGACCACATCGAAATCGTCAGCCAGGGACGCGTCAGGCGGTCCCGTCTGTACTACCTGCGCAAACGTCACGGCAAAGCCGCGCGCATCAAAGACCGCAACCTCCGTTAACCGGGAAGGATTTTGCCGGCCCGCGGGAAAGGCACACTTGACCTTTTTCCCGATCTTGAGGCGGGAAAGGTCCAGTCCAGCCTGGAATTTGACGAAAATCTCCGCGGCCAGGGTTATGCCTTGGTCGCGGGGGTGGACGAAGTCGGCCGTGGTCCACTGGCCGGTCCGGTGGTGGCGGCCGCTGTTATTCTGGAGGCTGGCCTGGAGTATCCCGGAGTCGGCGATTCCAAAAAGCTTACGGCCTCGGCCCGTGAAAGAGCCTTCTGGTTTATCCTGAGGCGGGCGCGGGCCGTCTCTTTGGGCCTGGTTGATCAGAAGGAAATAGACCGGACCAATATCCTGCGGGCTTCCCTGAAGGCCATGGTTCAGGCCGTCAGCGCTCTGAAGCCGCCTCCGGATTACCTTCTGGTCGACGGCAATTTTCCGTTGCCTCTCAGCCTGCCCCAGCAAGCGGTTGTCCACGGCGACAGCCGCAGCCTGTCCATCGGCGCGGCCTCGATAGTGGCCAAGGTCGTCCGTGACCGCATGATGACCGCTTACGACAGACAGTACCCCGAGTATTCGTTCGCCGCCCACAAAGGATACGGCACCAAGGAACACCTCAAGGCCCTGGAGCTTTGCGGGCCTTGCCCCCTGCACCGTCTGACTTTCAAGGGAACCCTCGGGAGCAACGAACATGAGCCGGCATCTTGACGTCGGAAAGCGGGGGGAAGACCTGGCAGCCTCATACCTGAAGGGACAAGGCTACCGGATCGTTGAGCGCAATGTCCGGACCCCGTTCGGGGAGATAGACCTGATCGCCGCGCACCGTGATGTGCTGGTTTTTGTGGAAGTCAAGTCGCGCACCTCGGTAGCCTATGGAGGTCCGGAACTGGCGGTTGACGCCGACAAGAGAAGGCGCTTGTCCAGGGCGGCTCTCTGCTATATCGCCGACCGGAAAATGGACGACCGCTTGTCGCGTTTCGACGTGATAGGTATATCGATCAAGGGTTCCGAAACCGATGTGGAGCACTGGAAGGACGCCTTCGACCTGGTGACGGATTGAACGAGGACAGTAAAGACAAAAAAATGGGCCGGTTGTATGTGGTGGCCACGCCTCTGGGGAATCTGGAGGATATGAGCTTCCGGGCTGTCAGGACCCTGAACGAGGTCGAACTGATAGCCGCCGAAGACACCCGCCGGACCCAAAAACTGCTCTCCCACTACTGTATCACCACGAGGATGGTCAGTTACCGGGAACAGAATCACGCCCGGGTGCTGCCCATGCTTCTGTCTGTTCTGGAAAACGGCGGCGATCTGGCCCAGGTGTCCGACGCCGGTACGCCGGGGGTTTCCGATCCGGGAGTCCTGCTGGCCAGGGAAGCCGCTGCTATGGGTGCCAGGGTGATTCCCATCCCCGGTCCGTCGGCTGCGGCCTGCCTGCTTTCCGTCTGCGGCCTCCCGGCCGACAGTTATCTTTTTGCCGGATTCTTGCCCGCCAAGGCCAAGGCTCGCCGGGAAATACTCAAAAGTCTGGCCGATGAGACGAGAACCCTGGTTTTTTTTGAAGCCCCGCACCGCCTTGAGGATTCGGTCCGGGAGATGAAGGAATGCCTGGGCGACCGGCGCGTGGTCCTCGGCCGCGAGATGACCAAACTCAACGAAGAGTTCATCAGCGGGACTCTGGGCGAATTGCATGCGGAGATGGTCCGCCGGGGCGCGGACATAAAGGGAGAAGCAACCCTGGCCGTGGCCGGGGCCGATCCTGCGGCCGGCCGGGACTTGAGCCGGGAAGAACTCTGGGAGATCGTCAGCAAAGACACCCGGCCGGTGCGTGATATAGTGGCCGAACTGGCGGGATCGACCAGACTGAGCCGGAGCGAATTGTATCGGCTGGTTCTTGAGGCCACCGGCAAGTCATGATGCATCAACATGTTGAAATAAAAGATAAAGACAATTGACAGCCTGGGCTGCGGGCCTTTGGGCTCGGTTGACACGGAAGCGGAATTGGCATAAGATTCAGATAATCAGGCATTGGAGCGGAAGACCGGAGTGAACAGAGCAACTCTTGGCAGAGTCTTGTGGAACTCATTATTTTTGCAGGCGGCCTGGAACCACCGGGGCCAGCAGAACCTGGGGCTGGCCGCCTGTATGCTGCCGGCTCTGAGGAAAATTTACGGCCGCGATTCCCTGGCTCTCAATGAGGCCGTGCAAAGGACGCTCAAGCCTTTCAACACGCAGCCCTATATGAGCGGTCCGCTCATCGGGGCGCTGGTCAAGGTTGAAGAACTGGGCGAGGCCGGAGGCTTCACGCCTGAGAGGATAGACCGGTTCCGGATGTCGATGATGACCGGGTTCGCCGCCTTGGGAGACGCATTTTTCTGGAACGCCCTTTTGCCGGCCGCCTCCATTGTGTCGATGTTTTGGGCTGTGAAACTGAATTTATTAGGGCTTTTTATCTTTCTTATCGTGTATAATGCGGTCCATTTGGCTTTGCGCTTAAGAGGATTCGCTGAAGGGTACCGCCGTGGTCTGGGCGTGGTCGCCTGGGTCAACAACTGGCGTCTGCCTGTTCTGGCCATGCGCCTGCGCTTGGTTTCGGCGGGAGCTCTGGGCGTTCTGGCCGTCTGGATACTGAACTACGGTTTGGGTGCGAATTGGTCCAGAATGGAATTTTGGGGGGCCGGTCTGGTGGCTGGTCCCGGAATCTGGCTGGCTGCCAGGCTTATGCGGCGCAACTGGCCGGTTGAATCTTTAATATACAGTCTCCTGGCCGCGGTTGTGGTCTGGACTCATCTGGTTTGATTTGACTGCGGTCTTGACAGGATATGGTTATGAGGCAGGAGACGGTCTCTTTGGATAATAACGAATACACGCGGGAATTGACCATTATAAACCGCTTGGGCTTGCATGCCCGCGCCGCGGCCCGTCTGGTCGAAGTGGCCCGGCAGTACCAGGCCGAAGTGGCTCTGGAAAAGAATGGTGAATCCGTGGACGCCAAGAGCGTCATTTCGCTTCTGACTCTCGAATGCCCGCTGGGGACCAGAGTGGTGGTCCGGGCCAAGGGCGATGATTCCGCACAGGCTTTGTCGGCTGTGGTGGACCTGATAGAGAACAAGTTCGGAGAAGAATGAACCTTCCGCCTCCATTCATCAAGCAGGCGGCCGCCCTGAAAGGCGTGGCTGCTTCGCCCGGTATTGTCATCGGCAAGGCTTACCTGGTTGACCGGACCAAGGTTGAATTCCTTTATCAGAGCCTCATAAGTGAAAGGCTTATAAAGGAAGAGGTTGAGCGCTTCAAAGAGGCTGTCAAACAGGCTCGCCAACAGCTCGAACAGATAAAGGCCGGCGTTCCCGAGGAACTGTCCAGCCACGCCTATATTCTGGACACCCACCTGCTGCTTCTCCAGGATAAGCTGATTTTCGACGCCGCCATCTCCCTGATCGAAGAGGAGAGGATAAACGCCGAGTGGGCCTTGAAAAAGTCGGTGGACAAGGCCCGCGCCATGTTCAGCCGGATCAAGGATGATTATATCCGGAGCCGGATCAAGGACATCGAGGACGTCACCGAACGCATTTTGCGCAATCTGGTCGGCACGGAAATCGAGAGCCTCGAAGGGATAAACGAGCGGGTCATCATCGTGGCCCACGATCTTTCCCCGGCCGATACCAGTCAGATGAGACTTGACCGGGTCATGGGCTTCATCACGGAGTCCGGAAGCCGGACCTCACATACGGCCATCATGGCCCAGGCCCTGGAAATACCGGCCGTGGTGGGCCTCGAGGATTGCACCCGCCGCGTCCATACCGGCGACCTGATCATCGTGGACGGAACAGCCGGCCATGTCATCGTGGACCCGGACGACAAGGCCTTGGAGTTCTATTACGTCCGCCAGCAGAGTTACGAAAGCTACAAGCGCGAAATAGTCCGCAGCGCCCATCTGCCTTCGGAGACGCTGGACGGACACAGGATAATCGTCAAGGGTAATATCGAGCTTTTCGAGGAAGTGGCCGCCGTCATCGATCACGGCGGGGAAGGCATCGGTCTTTACCGGACGGAATTTCATTACCTGGCCAAACGCCGTCTGCCGACCGAAGAGGAGCTGTTTGAGGATTACCGGGACGTGGCGCAGATAATCGCGCCCAGACCGGTGACTATCCGCACGCTCGATCTGGGCGGCGACAAGTTCAGTTCATCCATGGATCTGGTGGAGGATATGAACCCGGCCCTGGGTATGCGGGCCATCCGTTTCTGCCTGAAGGAACAGGATATCTTCCGGACCCAGTTGCGGGCAATTCTGCGGGCCTCGGCCACCGGCCTGATCAAGATCATGTTCCCCATGATCTCCGGCCTCCAGGAACTGATCGAGGCCAAGCGCATTTTGAATGAGGTCAAGGCCGATCTGGAGCACGACGGTCTGGATTACGACCCGGATATAGAAGTTGGCACCATGATCGAAGTGCCTTCGGCCGTGGTCATCGCCGATATTCTGGCCCGGGAGGCTGATTTCTTTTCCATCGGAACCAACGATCTGATTCAGTACTCCCTGGCTATCGACCGGGTCAACGAACGTGTGGCTCATCTTTACGAACCGCTGCATCCGGCGGTCCTGCGCATGATCTATTCCGTTGTCCAGGCCGGACATAAGGCCGGGATCAAGGTGAATGTCTGCGGTGAAATGGCCGCCGATCCGGTCTGTGTGCCCATACTGCTGGGCATGGGACTGGACGAACTCTCCATGACCAGCGTCGCCGTCCCCCGCATCAAGAAACTTATCCGCCAGGCCGATTTACGGGAATGCCAGGAGTATCTGCGGGAAGTTTTGCTGTGCCGGACGACGGTGGAAGTCAACGAATTTGTCCAGAGGGTCATTGTCAAAAGGTTCATCGAGCATTTTGACCTTGTCGGTTCTCCGCCCGAACTGACCTCTCCGCCCAAAAAACGGCGTTCCAGCCTCACCAGGGAAAACAGACGGACCGGTTTGTGACCGGCCCAACGCTCAGCGAACGGCTATAAAATAATGGTTCAGAAAAAAGACGAAAGCATCAAGATAGTCTGCCGGAACAAGCGGGCGCGCCACGATTATGAAGTCGGCGACCGTTTCGAGGCGGGCATTGTCCTGACCGGCACGGAAGTAAAGAGTCTGAGGCTCGGCAAAGCCAACCTGATAGACTCTTACGCCAAAATTCAGGACGGAGAGGTCTGGCTGATAAACTCCCACATCACCCCGTACCCCTTCGCCCATTACGACAATCACGAGCCGGAGCGCAAGCGCAAGCTGCTCATGCACAAGACGGAGATCAAGAAGCTTTACGGCCAGACCCAGGAGAAAGGCCAGTCCCTTATTCCTCTGGCCATCTACTTCAAGAACGGCAAGGCCAAGGTGGAACTGGCCCTGGCCAAGGGCAAGCGGGCTTACGACAAGAGGCAGACGCTCAAGGAACGCACGGCCGACAGGGAGATAGCCCGCGCCATCCGCCACAGGTCTTCCGACTACTGACCGTTTTTTCCTTTATTTTCCCCGCCAGACGGGCGGCCTTTTCTCCAGAAAGGCCTTGATGCCCTCCTGGGCGTCTTCCATGGCCAGATTGCTGGTCATGACGTTCCCGGCCAGGGCGTACGCCGATTCTTCGGGCAGGTCCACCTGGTCGTAGAAAGTCTTTTTGCCCATGGCCACCGTCAGCGGACTGGCCGCAGCCATGATTTCGGCCAGGCTTCTGGTCTCGCTTGCCAGTCTCTCCAGCGGCGTCACCCGATTGACCAAACCCCATTCAGCCGCCTCCAGGGCGGATATGTTCCGGCCGGTCAGGAGCATCTCCAGCGCCCGTTTCCGGCCCACGGCCCTGACCAGCGGGACCATGGGCGTGGAGCAGAAAAGGCCTATCTTGACCCCCGGAGTTCCGAAAGAGGCCCCTTCTTCGGCTATGGCCAGGTCGCAGGCGGCCACCAGTTGGCAGCCTGCCGCCGTGGCGACGCCCTGGACCTGGGCGATGACCGGCTGAGGTATTTCGTGCAGCAGGCCCATCATCCTGATGCAGTTCGTGAAAATGTCGCGGTAAGCGGCCGTGTCGCCGTCCACCATCTCTTTCAGGTCGTGGCCGGTGCAGAAGTGCTTCCCCTCGGCCCTGATGATGACAACCCGGACAGTCTCATCATCCCGGAGGCCTTCCAGAGCCTGGATCATTTCCCTGATGAGGTTCCGGGACAGGGCGTTGAACCTCTGCGGCCTGTTCAGAACCAGATAAGCCAGATTCCCGTCCCGTTCAATTCTGAGATCACTGAAAGCCACCTGCTCACCCCCCTTGTCAGGGTTTGAAACCCTCCACCAGGCCGAGCATCTGATCGCTGTCCTGCAACTGCCGGATGCGGACAAAACCAGCCTCGGCCAGAGGCGCCCTGATCTCTTCGAAAGTATAAGTTCCGCCGCCCGGTGTGCCCACCAGCATGTTTATGGCGAAAACGGCCCCGGCCAACGGCTCCGTCTTGTCCGGTTTCATTACGTGATCCCGGATGACTATGCGCCCGCCGGATTCGAGGGCGGCAAAGACCTTGCGGTAAAGAGCCAGGTTCTGTTCCGGGCTGTTCATGTGGATGATGGCCGAGACAAAGGCCAGGTCGTGTCCGCCGGGCAGATCATCCGCGTACAGGTCGCCGGGAACCACGGTCGTCCGCTCCAGGAGTCCGGCTTCGGACAGCCTTGCCCGCGCCATTTCCGTCACTTGAGGCAGGTCGAAGATGGCGGCCTTCATTTCCGGATTGGCCCGCAGGAAGGCGATGGTATATGTTCCGGAGCCTCCGCCCACGTCGATCAGGGACCGGGCCCCTCCCGCTCCGACCGAAGCCGCGACCGATCCGGCGTGGCGGGAGCCGACCACGTGCATGGCCCCGATGAAGGCCTTCTGGGCCGTTTCGTCCTTCCAGGCCGTTCCCGGAGCCCGGTCCGGTCCGCCGGTCTCCCGGACAACCTCGGTCAGGGTGGACCAGGATTTCCATATATGGGCCGCATGCAGCAGCATGGGCAGGATCGAATTCTCCGAGTCTGAACTCAGAAAGGGCAGCAGAGACGGCTGAGTCTGGTAGCGTCCTTCTTTTTTGTCCAGAAACTCCAGGGCGGCCAGGACATCCAGCAGATAAGTCAGGGGACGCAGATGATAGCCTGTCCGGGTTGCCGTTTCCTCCGCCGTCAGAGGCTGCGGACCCAGTTCGGTGAAAAGGTCGAGTTCAGCTCCGGAAAGCAGAATTCTTGACTGCATGAAGGTTCGGGAGAGGTTCAGAATCTTCTCGGGTGATAGCTGTTCCTTCAATTTGCACCTCCGTGCCTGATTCTGGTGGATGATCATATTGACACTGTTTGAGTTTTATCATTCGCGGCCGGGAATACTCAAGAGGCAATCTGCGCGGCCCTCATCTTGTACTTGCAACAGGCTTTGCCGCTGGAAGAAAGGGGCTCCGGATCGGAAAGCCCCCGGCTGACGGAAATCAGACGGGGGCCGGTATGCTTCAGGGGCGGGCGCGGCTCGGGACCGCCCGCCCCTATGGGATGCTGGTAGGAAGCTGTTTGCCGTTTCAGACGGTCAGGGCGGCGGCGAAGGCGCTGTGCACCGCTTCGTAAGCCTTGGCCGGTTTCTGGGCGTCCCCGATCAGCAGGACATGGGGATGCCTGTCCTTGATGGCCTCATAGAGGGCCGTGTCGGCTTGCGTGCCTATGGCCATGACCACCGTGTCCGCTTTCAGATTGGCCTTTTCGTCGCCCTTTTCCACCAGAACGCCATCCCTGGTTATTTCCAGGGCCTTGGTCTTGGTCATCAGGTTGATTTCCGCCCGCTTGATATCCTGCCTTATGACCCAGCCGGTGGTCTGGCCTATATCGCTGCCGATCCGGCCGGTCATTTCGACCATGGTGATATTCTTGTAGCCGCGGCTGGCCAGCCGGAACAGTGTTTCCGGAGTCTCCGCCTGATTGAGGAAGAGAAAATGGAGTTCCTCTGGAGTCAGAGCCCCCACGGCCGCCAGATGCAAAGCCGTTTCACAGCCCACCGCGCCGCCTCCGATAATAACCACGTCGCGGCCTGTCTTGACCCTGTCCCCCAGAACATCCCAGGCCTGGACGGCATGGCCCAGGTCGGAGCCGGGGAAAGGAGCGGGCAGAGGTTTTCCACCGGTGGCTACGACGACCACGTCCGGTTTTTCCCGGTCTATGAAACGCTGGTCGACTTCCCGCCCGCAAACCACCAGTACTCCGGCTTCGCGGGCCTGAGTCTCGATGTCTTTTATCATGGTCATGAATTCAGCCCGCTCCCGCAGAGCCGAAGCAAGGTGAATCTGGCCGCCGACCTGTTCATCCTTTTCATACAGGGCCACGTGGTGGCCGCGCAAGGCCGCTACCCTGGCGAAAGTTAACCCGGCCGGACCGCCGCCGATGACCATTATCTTCTTGGCCGATTCCGCCGGAGTGATTCTGGTGGAGGCCTCCAGCCCCGCCCTGGGATTGACCAGGCAGCCCACCGGCTGCAGGGTGAAGACATGGTCGAAACAGCCCTGGTTGCAGGCTATGCAGTGGGTTATCTGCTCCTGGCGGTTTTCCAGGGCCTTGTTGGGCCATTCCGGATCGGCAATGAGCCCCCGGGCCACGCCGACAAGGTCGGCCCGGCCTTCCCTGAGAATGCGTTCGGCCAGTTCCGGGGAGTTGATGCGGTTGCAGGCCATGACCGGCAGGCGCGTGGCAGCCTTGATGCCTTGAGCCAGATATACGTACCCGCCCCTGGGCAGGTTCATGGGCAGTTGAGGCACCCTGGTTTCGTGCCAGCCGCCGGTGATGTTGAAACAGTCCACGCCCCTGGTTTCCAGGGCGGCGGCGAATTGGGCCGATTCGGCGTTGCCTAAAGAGCCGGGCATGAAGTCGTTTCCGGCCAGCCTGACCAGGACAGCCAGGTCCGGACCGGCGGCTTCCCGCACGGCGTCGGCCACTTCGAGGCCGAAGCGCATGCGGTTCTCGAACGAACCGCCGTACTCATCGGTCCTCTGGTTGGTCAGAGGCGAAAGGAACTGGGAGATCAGATAGCCTGCCGAGGCGAGGATTTCCACGGCGTCGAAACCGGCTTGTCTGGCCCGCCGTGCGGCCTGGGCAAAGCTGTTGGTTACCCAGGTTATGTCTTCCCTGGTCATTTCCCGGGGGACTTCACCGGTGAATTTGGACCTGACCGCGGAGGCGGAAATCGGCTGCTTGCCGCCGATAGTGAATGAATGTGCGTATCTTCCGGCCTGGTAAAGCTGGGCCGCCGTCAGAGCGCCATGATCGTGGATGGCCCGGGTCAAGCGGGTCAGGCCGGGGATGAAACTGTCGTCTCTGAGCATGACCATGCCTGGCAGACCGCTTATGTCGTCTATCGGGCACCCGCCGACGATGATGAGTCCGACCCCGCCTGCCGCCCTTTCCACATAGAAATCCGTGAGTTTGTCGTTGACCTGGCCGTCGGGCGTATAACCCAGATGCATGGCCGGCATGACCACCCTGTTTTTAAGCGTCAGCGGTCCAACCTTGATCTGCGTAAACAGTTTCATTGGCATTCCTCCGGTGTTCTGAGCCGTGACTTGTCCCCGAAATTGATTAATGAGTCAATATTCAGTATATACCGGGCGGATTGGTTTGTGAATAATAATTTGTTCTGAAACGGCAATTCACCGGGTATTCCGCCTTTCTTCTTGCCGGGCCGCGCAATTTGTGGAAACATGCTTCCACTTCCCCTTTCAGATACGGTCTCAGATCAACAGATTCGCGGGTGAGCCATGATAAAACTGGAACAGACAGGACCGGTCCACAAATTTATCCTCAGCCGGGCCATTTTCGGACGGAGCTTTTATTTCACCACCGCCTATTTTGTCGGCGGCCTCATGATCGACACAGGCTGCGCCCATACGCGGACGGAAATTTATCAGGCGGTTCGCGGCCTCAAGCCGGAGTGCATCGTCAATACCCACTCCCATGAGGATCACATCGGCGCAAACGCCATATTGCAAAGGGAACTGGGCCTCAATATCCTGGCCCATCCCCTGGCTCTGCCCGTGTTGACCGATCCAAGCCGCCAGAAGCTTCACCCCTACCAGAAAATAATGTGGGGGCATCCCGAAGCATGCCGGGCCGAATCTCTGGCGGAATCGCTGGAAATCGGCGGCCTTCATTTCCAGGTAATCCATACTCCGGGGCACAGCCCCGATCACGTCTGTCTTTATGAACCCGCACGGCGCTGGCTTTTCACCGGAGACGCCTATATCGGCGGGCGTGACAAATCCTTGCGCGCCGACTACAACATTTACGGCGTAATCGCTTCCCTGAAAAAAATCTCCGCGCTGGATATCGAAATCCTCTTTCCGGCTTCCGGCAGTGTTCGCCGGAATCCCGGCCTGGAGATCAAGGAAAAAATAGATTATCTTGAAGAAACAGCCGGACGGGTTCTGGACCTGCACCGGCGCGGCCTCGGCCGCAAACGGATAAGGACCGAATTGTTCGGCCCGGAGATGGCTATCAATTACATCACACTGGGGCATTTCAGCGGAAAGAATCTGGTCCGGTCCTTCATTGAAGACCGGCCTGAGCCATAGGAGGAACCGATAATGGATAAAACAGCGGAAAAAATACTCGCGGCCATGAAAAAGGCCGGCAAGCCCGTCAAGCCTGGCGACCTGGCCAAGGAACTCGGCCTTGACGCCAAGGAAGTCTCCAAAATAATCGCTCAATTGAAAAGCGAAGGAACCGTCATATCGCCGAAACGCTGCTATTACTCCCCCGCCGAATGAGAATATCACGGCCGGCCCGGTCCTGATTCCGGGCCGGCCGTGCAGAACTTCGCCGCTATAATTTAAGGCGAGGCCAACCGCGTGTCGTGGAAGAGGCCGATCCCATACTCGCCGCGCCGCTGGAATTTTACCAGGTCCGGGCCGATTATCTGCATCTCCGGATTGCGCTTCTGAACTTCGGCCGCAATGACCCGTTCCTTGGTGGAACCGGTTGAATAAGTCGCGTCCTTGCCCACCCATTGAGGCGGCACTTTCCGGCCCATCAGGGAGAAGCTTCGTTCTATGTCCTGATAGCTCTGAAAACGCCAGGTATCAATATAACCGCTTCGCTGGACGATTTCCCACATGAACATCAGGTCGTCCGCATCCATGCCCGGTTCGAAATATCTGGAAGGGTTGATGATGAATGTACCGGCCTGCTGTTCCTGCAAGTCTTCTATGAACCTTGTCATCACCTCCACCGCCTGATCGGTCTCTCCGGGGATGGAACCAACTATGCCGCTGTAGAACATCACGGTCATGCCTTCAGATTTGGCCTGACGCATGGTGGCGATGATCTTTTCCGCCTTCTCCTGCAGTGATGCGGTCGAAAAGCGCACGGCCCGGGGACAGCGGGGGCGGAATAGGACGCTCAGGCCGAAGTCTCCGTTGGGCGCGACGCTGTATATGTCCTGGGTGAACTCAAAATTAGTCTCGAAGAAACGCCGCCGCTGGTCCTGGCCCCGGGCTATAACTCCGTCGACCTCCTTGAAGGCCCGTGCGAAAGTGACCGACGTCCTGGCCAGATTCAGCTTCTCCATCGTGCCGTCGGTAATGACCTTGAACGGATAATCGTTGCGCAGATAGGCCGCCAGCTCGTTCTGAGTCACCCTCGGATTGGAGATGAACTCCGCATCTTCCGTGAAAGGCCGCAGCATAGGGTCGTTCATCAGGTCGCCGAGAAAAATGAGGTCGAAATAGGAGGCGTTCTTGACCGACAGGATCACTCTGTGCCCCAGCCGGATGAGGAAATTTATGACCGCCAGATCAAAGACTATTTCACCGGCCCCTTCGGACAGGTAAAGAATCTTTCTGGGCACCCAATGCCCGAAAAGGTCGTTTTCTGGCGTCAGCAGGAAAGTCTCCAGTTGCTCCCAGCCGTCGCCCGTGATGGGGCGGGCGAACAGATCGGCCCACTCCTCCTCCGTTATGGGGGCATGATCCTTTTCCCACAGCCTGGTCTGCACCGAAGCCTGGAAAATACGCCGCAGCTTGGTCGCATCCAGATGGCGGCGGCTGGATTCGATATTGACTTCCTTGAAGGACGGCGGGGGCGTGTGAGGCCCGGCTTCCATGTTGACCGCCCGAACAAATGAACGGCTGTTGTATATCTCCAGCGCCCGCCGGTTCCGGGCGGATTTTTCCTCGCGCATCGGATCTTCGATCTGGGTCGTGACCACGAAAGTCTTGTAAAGCCGTTTTTCCAGGCGTGAGGGTATGATATTGTAATTTGCCGTCTCATGCTGAAACTTTATGTTCAGCAGCTCTATGAGGAACGCCCGCCTTTCTGGATCGTCTATCTTGGCTTCCACAAGGTTGAAAATCTTCGACCAGGCCAGATTGTAACGTTCACCCAGCCAAGGGCTCTTGACCCGGTCCATGATCTCTTCGAATATCCGCTCGGAACAGGGGTAGTAACGCTCCTCTCCCTCCAGCATCACCATGAAACGCATCTGGGCCGGTGATCCGACCAGGTCCGGCGATGTCTGGTGATTCAGGTGGTTCTCGTCGAAAAAACTGGTCACCCAGGCGGCTTGTTGAGGTTCGGTGAGCTTCTGTTTGTTCAAGATAGCTGCTCCTTTCACGGGGCATCATCCGGTCATGTGAAAAATCTAAGCATATAAGGATGATCCAGACAACACTTTATTTACTTCCTGTTTGCTTGACGCTCTTTCCAGTGAATGATAGATATGAAAAAGCATAATAAGATAAAAAGGCTGATTCATGAACACAAATGCCGACACCCTAAGACCGATATCGCCGTCTCCGGCCGATAGCGACACAACAGCCTCGGGCCTGGGCCTGTTCTGGGCTCGGCCGGAAGAATGGCGGGAAGCCAACCAGACGCTGGCCGGCCTTTTCCGGAGCCACGCCGGCCGGTTGAGCAGTGTTCTGGCAACCGCCCAAAGAGCCCGTGCCGCCCTTGAGGAGATTTTTCCCATTCTTGATGACTACGCAGCCCAAACCTGCCCCGGATGTCCCGCTGTCTGCTGCCGGGAAGCCCGCGTCGCTTTTGACTTCAAGGACCTCATCTTTCTCCACGCCAACGGGCTGGAGCCCCCGCCCTCTCAGCTTCGGCGTTATGAAGATGAATCATGCCGGTATCTCGGACCGGAAGGCTGCCGCCTGGAGCGTCTTTACCGCCCGTTTGTCTGTACGTGGTATCTCTGCGCGGCGATGCTCGAAATCCACCGCCTTCGGCCTCCCAGGTTTCAGCGGCGGTTTGCCGCTTTGGTCACCGAGGCCCAGCACTGCAGACGGACATCTGAAGATCTCTTCACCGCTGCGGTGATCTGAATAAAATTACCGATATTGCCGAATAATATCTTGCCGTTCTTGCCGCTTGACGGTATAGTCGACGTTGTCTTGCAAACTCGCTCAATTTACTCACGCTCGCGACACTGAAATTACTAAGGTACGTTTTCTCTATTTGCAATCTGTTACTGCTTCCTGAACGAGGTCCGTGAGATGCCGGTTGACAAGAACATGAGAATACTCATTGTGGACGATTTCTCCACCATGCGGCGTATCCTCCGCAACATGCTGAGACAATTGGATTTCAATAATGTAGTTGAAGCCGAGGACGGGGCCAGGGCCTGGACGGTTGTCAACACCGACAAGATTGATTTCATCATTTCGGACTGGAATATGCCGGAAATGAACGGACTGGATCTATTGAAAATGGTCCGTTCTTCGGATGCGTATCGAGAAACTCCATTTCTGATGGTCACCGCCGAGGCTCAGCAGGAAAATATACTTCAGGCGGTGCAGGCCAAGGTCAGCAACTATATTGTCAAGCCATTTACAGCGGAAATAATGGCTGACAAGATTGCCAAGATTTTTCATTGAATCTTCTTCCAGGGCTGGAACGCTTCGCGGAAAAAGCGTAACCAGACCCGAACAACGGCCTTCGCAGACAGGCCTGCCCTTTTCCCACGGGGTAATCCCTTTCAGCGGAACCGTGTTTCTTCGGACGCCTTTTCCCTTCAGCCGGGGAAAATATGGCCTCCCTTTTATCCTTCGGCGGATCGGCGCAAGTTGAATGTTGATACTGATACTGATGCGGATGAATTAAATCTTACTGTCAGTTTTTTCGGGGTGCTTTGGAATGAGCCGGAAACGCACGAAAGTTAAACGCATTCCCCACGACAAGAGATTTCAGCGTGTTCTGCGCGTCATGAGCGGGGAAGAGCAAAGCGGAAACTTCACACTGGATGAGTCTCCTGGCCTGGTCTGGGGTCTGCTTCTGCTCGCCATTGTTATAGGGAGCGCAGGCCTCCTGACGGTCCTGGAAAGCGAAATGCCTCGGATACAGCATGTGCTGGAGTCATTATCGCCCATACTGAGGTCGATCGGGGCTTACTTCTTTCCCTTGACCGGAAAGTGAATACCGGTCTGGCGAACTGAATTCCCGCGCCGGTTGAATCAATAATCCGGTCCCCCCCCCAGAGTCCTCAGGGGGGCCAGCAGGGAGGCTTTTGTGCCCTGACCAGGCGTCGAACGCACCCTCAACTCTCCCCCTATGGGCGTAAGCCTCTCCCTGATGCTGAACAGGCCGAAACGGGGACTGGCGCTCTCCACCAATCTCTCTATTTCAGATGTCTCAAAGCCGATCCCATTGTCTTCAACCGTCACTTCAACGGCATCATCCTCAAGCGAAAGGCTCACCAGAATCCTGCCTGCTCTGGCATGCTTGACCGCGTTGAGCATAAGCTCCCGGGCCGCCCTGAACAGAAGGTCCTTCAGGTCGTCGGACATGCCCAGCAAGCGGCATTCGCCCCGCACTTCAACCTTGACGCCGTGTTCGCTTTCCATTTTTTCGCCCAGGTTTTTCAACGCCGCTTCCAGGCCCAGGACCTGCAGAATAGGGGGGCTCATTTCCATCAACAAGGCCCGAACATCCCCGATGGCCTGCTCGAGGAGCTCGCTGATGACTTCCACTGTCTCCAGGCCCTGCGGTTCCTGAGTCCAGTCGCGCATCTGTTCTGTCCGCAGATGAGCCAGGAAAAGAGTCTGGCCGATACGGTCATGCAGGTCCGCCGCAATGCGCCGCCGCTCCCGCGATTCCGTCACGGCCAACTCGGTTGCCAGGCGTCTGAGCTGTTTTCTTTGGGCCGCCAGCTTCTCTGTCGCCGCCTTAAGGTTCGTAATGTCCATCAGAGAAAAAAGGATGCTTTCTTCACTCTTGATGATAATGAGCTCGGCTGACATGAGTGCGGTTTTTATCTGTCCGTTCTTATGCCGAATGCGTATTTCCTGGCCCCTCAGACAACCTTCGTTGCTGATCTCCGTGAACATCTTGTCGCGTTCTTCCTGGTCGGCCCATATGCCCAGGTCCAGGAAATTCCGTCCCGCCAACTCGTCCCGCCCGTACCCGGTCAACTCCAGAAAGGCCTGGTTCACATCCAGATAAAGGCCTTCACGCAGGGTGGACAAACCCAGCGAAACAGGACTCAAGCTGAAAAAACTGGCAAATCTCTGCTCACTCTGGCGCAGCGCCTCTTCCGCTCGCAGACGCGCCGATATGTCCACACAACTCCCCTCGAAAAAACCCTTGTCTGGATAATGCCGGATGGAGCACAGGCAATCCCGCCGTTCGCCGTCAGGACGCAGTACGTTTTTATGATGATCGGAAAGAAACCCGTTTTGCTCAAGGTGCTCCATCATCTGACGGCCTTCCGCCGCGTCGGAGAAAACACTCCATATGGTTTTCGATTTCATGTCCTGTGCGGACGGGTATCCCAATATCTCGGCCATCTTGCTGTTGACTTCCAGCCATCGCCCTGTCCCGGCTTCCACCCTGAACATCCCCACCTGAGCGTGGTCGAAAAGGTTTCTGTATTTCTCCTCGCTCTCCCTTAAAGCCTCTTCGGCTCTGCGGCGTGCGGTGATGTCCCGGTCGATGACGTAAATAAAAATCTGGGACCCTATCCGGACCGGAACAGCCCGGTATTCCATATAATTCTCCCGGCCGTCCAGCCGCCGCCACGAGTATGTGCCAGCGTAAGGTTTCCCCGATTTTATGCTTTTCCAACGGTTTCCGGACTCTGACTCGTTGATTTTCGTCCGGAGCATGTCTATGTCCTTGCTCGAAAAAAGCTCCTCCCTAGTCCGGCCCGACATATCCACGAAGCTCTCGTTGCAGTCCACCAGGCGCAGGCTCATATCCAGTGGAGATACTCCGAAAACAGATATTCCGTCGGCTGAATGCTCGAAAATGGTGCGGAATTTCAACTCGGACTCGAACAAGGCCGCTTCCGCCCGGCGGCGTTCCGTCACGTCGCGCGACAGACCCCGAAAACCCGTCGGCCGGCTGGAAGTATCCCGGATAAGCGATATGGAGGTCTCGCTGAAATACTCGGAGCCGTTCTTGCGGCGCATTGTCCAGACCAAAGACTTCGCCGGCTCCCCGGTCCTATAGACCCTGTTGAAATGGCGGTAAACCTGACCGGCTCCGGTATCATCCATAAAATCCCGATAACTCATCCCCAGAAGCTCTGCACGCGAATAACCCAGCAGACGGCACATCGAATCATTGGAAAAGATGAAGTGCCCGGACAGATCGACCTCGAAATAACCATCGTCTATGCTTTCGAGAATGTTCCGATACTTTTCCTCGCTCTCCCTCAGGCGCGTTTCGTATTCTTTCTGCTCTGTCACGTCCTGGGTAATGGTCAGACGCACAAGACGTCCGTCCAGCCAGCGCACCGCCTGATTGCGTATGAAAAACCAGCGGCCTGTCCGTTCATCCGGAAACTCCACCTTGTGCACCCCGGACGGCGTCCCATCAGGCGCCAGAAGGTTCTCTTTCCGGCAGAAGCCGCACGGCCCTTCGTTCAGCCCGAATATCTCCCGCCAGCAGATACGGCCCAACAGGTCTTCTCCGAAAACGCTCCGGGCGTGTTTATTGGCGTATAAAACCTCGTGAGTTTCCATGTCCGCCACGTAAACAGTAGCATCCAGATTCTCCAGCACCAGGAGCAAACGCTCATGCGATTCTTTTAATTCCTCTTCCGCCCGCTTTCTTTCGGTTACGTCGCGGGCAATGCCGCACAGCCCGGCGATTTCGCCTGATTCCAGAAACATGGGCACTTTGACTATGTGAAAAGTGTGGAATTCTCCGTTGATTGACTGGGTGTGCTCATGCTCAACCACATGACCGTTCATTACCTCCAGGTCGCTTTCCAATACCTCCCTGCCTGAGCCCGGTCCGAAAAGATCCAGATCCGTCCGGCCCAGAAGCTCCTCCGCCGGATGGCCGAACAGTCCCTCCATGGCCGGATTGACCTCAACATAATGCAATGAACGGTCTTTGATGAATATGGAGTCTTTCGCTGTCTCGAAAACAGCCCGGAAACGGGCTTCGCTCTCCCGACGCCGCCGCTCGGTCCGCCACTGCTCGGTTAAATCCTCAATGTGATTCATCACCAGATCGGGAGGGGCCAGAACAAAAGTCATCTTCAGGAATTTACCCTCGCCCGTTGTCTTCATCCGGTAAAAAGTTTCCCGGACTTGAGGCTTCCCTTCCCGGAAACAGGCTTGCAAGGCCGAATTCAGGTCCGGCCGGTAGGAGAAAAACTCATCTGATTCTTCACCGATGTATTTCTGCAGGCCGTCCCCTGTGAGATCGCGGGCCGCCGAATTGAAATCCATGAGGAAAAAATTGCCATTGCGATGCTGCCAGGTGAGGGTAGGGACCGGAAGGCTTTCATACTGGGTCCGCAAGCGGCTTTCGCTCTCGCGCAATTTTTCTTCATAGACTTTGCGCTCGGTGATATCGTGAACCACTACCAGTGCGCCGACTGGAATCCCGTCCTTCCAGGTATAACGGGCGTTCAGGTTGACCCAGATATCTCTGCCGTCCCTGTGCTTGATCCGGTACTCGACCTGTTCTTCAACCTGTTTACCCATGGCCATGTTTTGCAGGCGTTCAAGATAGTCCCGGCGGCTGTCGCTGGACAGGCAACTGGACGCCGGAATCTCCAGAAGTTCCTCCCGGCTGTAACCCAGATATCTGCATATGACATCATTGACGCTGATAAAACGGTCCCTGAGGAAATCGATCTCATACAAGCCGGCGGGTGCATGATTGACCAGAAGACGGAAACGGGACTCGCTTTCCTCAAGGGCCTCCTGCATCCGTTTCCTCTCCGTAATGTCGTGGACGATGGAATATAGAAGGGTCCTGCCGTCCAGAACCACCGGACCTGAATACACTTCGACATCCCGGATTTCCCCGCTGGCCAGACGGTGCCGGAAATGAAAGACCAGGCGTTCTTCCTTCCTGGCCCTGGCCATCTCAGCCTCGATCTCGGCTTTGCTGAGGATGTTTATTTCCGCAATGTTTTTGGCCAGTATCTCCTCCCGGCTGTATCCGTAAAACCGCAGCGCTGCCTCGTTGGCATCCAGGATAGCCCCCGATTCCGGATCAATGAGCAGCTTCATCGCCTGGTTGGTCTCGAATACCTGACGGTAAAGCAGCTCACGCCGCCGAAGCTCCTCCTCGGTCTTTTTCTGTTCCGATATGTCCTCCACCAGAGCCAGAACCACCGTTGTTTTTCCATCGGCGGCCGATACGGCCGAAGCATGGATTCTGGCTTGCATCAACGACCCGTCCGACCGGCGGACCCTGTGCTCCCTGCTCGAGCGAAGGCGGCCGTCCAGAACTATGGTCAGGCGGCTGAGAAAAAAGTCCCAATCCTCCTCAAACACCAGGGGGCTGGAACGGCCTATTACTTCCTCCGCCTTCCAGCCGAACATTTCTTCGGCTCTCTCGTTCCAGCTCAGGACCCGCCCCGCCCGGTCGAGGGTCATCATAGGTAAGGGCATTGCCTTCATCCATTCGTTTGTTCTTAAGGCTAATACGGGCTGGCTGGGTTCTTCGCTGCCGCAGCCTTGTTCTTCGGTTGCCATATCATGGCCTGTTTCGGACTCCGGCGATTCCCCATGACGGCCGGTCGTGGGTTCTTCATTCATATAAATACCTCGGCAGCGTTTTTGGGTTCAGAGCACCGGCCGCGGAAGCCTCGGCAACGGTCGTAAGCCGGGGTGTATTCCCCCGGCCCTGAACACTCTTGGCTGTATTATATTCCGATGCTGAGAAAAAAAAGGGAGCGGGGCCGGAATAAGCCTCAACTGGAAGAGAAAATCATTTGGAAAACAATAGAAAACAAGCCCCCGCATTGAAAACATTCTAAAGAGCAATGCTCGGGCCTGTCAAGCCGTGATGCTTCCGGCCCGCCCGCCAGGGCTGTTTAGTGATCCTGATCCTTGCCGTGACTGCGGCTCTCTCTTAAAACTCTCACAATGGCGGAAATCAGTTCATGCGCTCTTGGGCAATGCCGCAGACAATCGGAGACTCGATATTTGATGCTCAAAGATGTATGATGAGTACTTGGAAAAGGTGCTTGCTTTGAAAGAGAAGGGGGAATGCTTCGGATGCCGGCGGCTGTTGCCAAAGGCAGTTCTATTCCCGCCAAAGAAGGCCATATTCATGGATATTGACAATAATATCCAGTTCATATCCTATGTTGACATTGAGGTCGGCTCTTTCCGGATAACCGGCCCCCGCAGCCCGGTTTTTCGCCGGTTCGATCAGGCCTTGACATGACAGGAGTGCCAATGTGAAAGGTTTATTTGTCATTGGGGCAGACAGTAAATGCGGCAAGACTTATGTCAGCGCGGCCCTGATAGCCGCCTTGCGCCGCCGGTCTATTGATGCGTCTTACATCAAGCCGGTCGGATGCGATGGCGTTTTTGTGGATGGGCGTATGGTCGCCCCTGATGCGCTCTTTGTCGCCAAAGCGGCGGGGCTGGACGACCCTTGGGACTGGATGAGCCCCATCTGTCTGCCCGGACCGCTGTCACCCCTTACGGCGGCCGAAACCTGCGGCCTGAGCATCAACCTCAGCGCCATCGAACCATCTTTGCGCTCCATGATCCAGCAGCATGATTTCATGGTGGTGGAAGGATCGGTTGGCCTTATGGCTCCGGTGACCTGCGATGCGCTGGAAGTCGATCTGCTCAGCCGCCTTGATTTGCCCATACTGGTGGTCGGCCGTCCGGGAGTGGGCAGCATCAGCCACACCCTTCTTACCCTGGAATGCCTCAAGCAAAGGGGACTCAAGTGTCTGGGCTTCTGTTTCTCCAGCCACGCCAGGCAGCCCGGACAGGTCGGCAATCCGGCCAATGCAAGACTTACCGCTACCTTTACGGACTATCCTTTTTTAGGGATATTGCCCTATCTTTCCAATGAGGAAGTCTCCCGTGCCCAGTCACCCGCCGTCCTCGAGGCAGGAAACCGTTTGGCCGATATTGTCCTGAAAAAGGTATTTCAGAAGCCGGCGTCCCGTGAAACAGCACCTTGATTTGGCATGACATCCGGGCGGCATCCTACCTGGTCTGCCGGTTGGCGATGTCAGCAGGGACTTGACACAAGAGCCTAAAGGGAATATAAAGCGCCATTGGCAAACGCCCTCGTAGCTCAGTCAGGATAGAGCACAGGATTCCTAATCCTGGTGTCGCGCGTTCGAGTCGCGCCGAGGGCACCAAATTATTTCAGGGGTTTAGCTTATGTCGGACGGTCAAGGCTAACCCCATTTTTTTTGTCCGTGTGAGAGTCTGTGTGAGACTTTTTCTGGCCGTCTCGAAAACTGCCATCGCTTTTCTATCGACGTCGCTCATGCAGTGTAGGTAAATCTCGGTGGTTGTGCGGTTCTCGTGTCCGAGAATTCTCTGGATTGAACCAATGGGGACATTAAGACTGTCCATGAGCGAGGCACCTGCGTGTCTGAGGGCATGAAAGCGAAAGTACCTCACGCCAGCCCGTTTGCAAAGCTCCTTCATTAAACGCTTGCGATCCTGATAGGGGCCTTGAATGAATTTACCCTCAGCTCTGCTCCAGTAACGATGCCAGAAAACCCAAGGCTTGGCTCGATCTGAGCTCTGGTATCTTCGCCTGAGGATTTCATAAAGCCGATCAGTCATCGGCACTTTCCTCGGCGAACGATGGCCACCCTTCTTTTTCCTCGTGTAAAGAACCACATAACGGTCCTTCAGGTTAACATCGTTCCAGGTCAGTTGGTTGATTTCCCGCATTCGTCCCAATGTTTCAGTTATTGTCCACAAATAGTCCTGTGTGTCCAAATCGGCTGCTGATATGACTTTGAAAATATCGTCAACCGGTGGTACATACCTTAATTTCTTTTCTGTCGGCAGAAATTCGACGCCGTCAACGGGATTTTTTAAGATGAGCTCTCTCTTCAGCCCAAAATTAAAGGTCGCTCTCAAAAGCCGTATCTCCTTGTTGGCCGTGACAGCGGATACCTTTTTCCGTTTCATGACAAATCGCTCAACACTGTCCCGTTTAATCTCCGAGCAATTCAGTTTTCCCCATTCCTTTAGCCAACGGCGAGCAGAATATACATGATCTTCATAATGCAATTCCGAATTATAGGCTCTCACATAATCCAGTCTCAGGTTCACCAGTTCCAAGAAGGCCATGTCCGAGGCGCTTGCAGGCTTTTCCGGGCTCTTCTGGCCACTCTGGGTTTTCGCTCTATTCTGACATTCCCGGTTCCGCGAATTCTGCTTGCCGCCGCGTCGATAGTTGACCTTGAGGGTTTGTGGGCGGGCGCCATCCGAAATAGAGCAGGTTTGGGGAGCCGATCCTTGCCCCCTGAGCCTAAGCGGCCGCAACAGCCGAATTAATCGCCAGTTATTTCCAAATATGATTAGATTGTTGATATATTGGTTGAAATTGGTGGGAAATGTCGTATATTGACAAGTAAGGAGAACGGCATGAGCGCGATTCCTCTCGAAACCCGGATTCTAAAGCGAATAGACCGCAAGCGCGGTGACGTGTTCGTCCGCTCGGATTTCAAGGACCTGGGCGGTTACGACCAGGTCGGCCGCGCCCTTCGTCAGCTGGTTCGCAAAGGTCGTTTGGTGAAAATCGGGCAAGGCCTCTACGCCCGGGCGACGGAGTCGCCCTTCGACGGCACGCCGTCGCCGGTCAAAGGGCTTCGTGCGCTGGCCTCCGAGGCCCTCAAGCGGCTCGGCATCGAGAGCACTCAGACACGACTTGAACAGGAGTATAACTCGGGCCGGACAACGCAGGTTCCGGCCGGCCGGAGCATCGGCGTGACCAAGCGTGTGCGCCGGAAGATCGGTTACAACGGAATCTATGTGAGTTTTGAACGTGGTCGATCGGAATCTCGTTGAACAGGTGGCGGGGGCCCTGGCCACAGGCGAGGGCCTGGTCGAAAAAGACTGGCACCTGGTTCGGGCCATTGCCGTAATTGCTTCGCTTGGCCAAGAGGAGGCAACAGCGGTCTTTTCAGGCGGCACGTCGTTATCGAAGGGGTGGGGGCTCATCAAGCGGTTTTCCGAGGATATCGATTTCAAAGACGAGATGCCGACCGCGGAAAGCGGCGCGGTCGGTCGCAAGAAGCGTCGGGCGTACCGGGAACGAGTCGTTACGGCCCTGGAGGGAAGCGACTTCAAGTTGGTCGGAGACCCGTTGGTCGGCAATGAAGGACGGTTCTTCTCGGCCAGCTTCGCCTATCCAAGCCTATTTACCCCAGGGCAGGGCCTCCGGCCTCACATTCGAGTGGAGATGTCTTTCCATTCCCCGGCGCGACCGATGTTGGTAAGGTCTTCGTCCATGATCTCGGCTTCGCTCAAGACCTGCTCGCTTTCGTCGATATAGTTGTGGATAATAAAGACCTGCGTCTCTTCTTCCCACTTGATCCATTTGGAGCTTCTCAAATGGAAATTCAGCAGTATGAAAAACTCCGCTCCATCCCTGCTCTCGGCTTTGAGCTCTTCTATCGTTTGAATCCGCTTGGCCTGCTTAGCCATTCGCATCACCCGGGCCGCATTTGTCTCTATTCTTCGGCTCCAATGGCCTGCCTGTCTGCCCACTCATGGGCGCATCCAGAAAATCCCAATCCCTGGTCCGGCAGGCCGCACAAAACGGCTGGTAGGCGTCACCTTCAGAAACCCTGTTTTCATAGGCCTTCTCTTTCGGGAGCCACCTCCAGAACAAAGTGATGCGTTGACTTTGGACGACCACCAGGGGTTCGCGGCAATAGGGGCAGCGGGGCTGACGGTTTTCCAAATCGGCTTGCCTGAATTCCGCACGGACAAGGCTTTCAGACATCTTCATCCCTCGTTATGGCCGAATGCCTGCCGCCCTTGATCTTCCCGGCTATTTCCGAAAAGAGGCCATAAGTCTCAATGGTCGCTTTAATGAACGGCTGGCGCTTCTCCGCCCAGATGTCCTGCCCCTTGGCGGTCCAGAGCCGAAAACACTCCTTCATGGCCAGGCCCAGCCGCGCCTGGTTCACTCTGGATGCGCCTGATTGCGGCCACTCCTCGGTTGAGGAATAGCCGTGTGTCTTTTGGACAATCAGGTCGGCTATGCCCCCCGAAGCCTCGAATCCGGTCAGGCCCTCATGAAAGCCTGCTGATTGACCTTGTTCGCCCGCTTCTGTCTGAACCTGCCTGATGAATTCCAATTGCCGGCCCGCAGCCGGCCTGCCCATGGATCCCATTTCAATTGCTGCGGTTTCGATTCATACCACCTCCGTTATGTCCTCTCTTGTATACACTCCTTATCTGTTTTTCGGTTTTCTCAAGGAACCCGACAATCCGAGAGACTGAAATTGTCCGCCTGGAAAAGATGCGCCTGGCTGGGCTGTTTTCTGAAATACCAGGCAGTATTCGTGCCGGACGGGAATCAGGAACGGGCTCGTTGACCGGTAGGTTCGCCGGTCGCTCAGGCAGTGGTGCTGCACCTTGATGATGACGGCTTTCAGCTCGCCTGGTCCGCTGTAGTCGAGCAGCTTCCTGACCAAGGGATAGTAGCGGCCGTTTTTCCTCTTGTCCCCGATCAGGACGGCCAGAACGCCCCCCGGACGAAGCACATGGAAAAGCCTTTCGACTGAATTGACCAAACGGGCTTCAAACTCTTCGATTGTCTGGCAACAGGAAAGGTCCGCCGGATGCTCCGAATAGCGGATCATGTCCCAATACGGCGGATGATACCAGACCAGGTCGAAACACTTGTCCGGCAGAGGTTCGGACAGTATCTCCCAGCCCTTCTTCAGGTCCCGGCCTTCATAATCGATCCCCAAACGCTTGTACTGGTTTAGGCCGGCCACCACCTCCCGGACCGTGCCGCTGCCTTCGGCCGGGTCAAAGACGCTCCTGGCTTTGAATCTCAGAATCAGGTCCTTGACCAGCCAGTCGCTGCAATTGCCCCGATAGCTCGAGTCTCCCCATGGTCCCCTGTCCGGATAGGAGACGATGCTGGACAGCCCCTGGTCTTCTTCATACAAGCCGTAGAATCCTTCCCCTAAGGCTCGGAGTCTCTGCTAGAGATCATGGCTTCGGCTCATCTCCGAAAGCCTGGCCCTGACCGTATGCTGCGGCACGTCCGGCCTGAAGTCCTTCACCCAGAGGTGGATTTCCTGGATATGTCCAGGCCCCTGGCCGCTCACGAACTCCAGTATCAGGGTTTTTACGCTTTGGATCATTTTGCATCTCACCTGAAAAAACGGCCCGCCGGGGCCGCCTCAGGCCACGACCTCTTCGACCACCGGCCTTTCAAGCGGATTGAACAGGCCGCTCATGGCGGGCATTGGGCTCGGGGCGGTTTGTCCGCTCACGGAAAAGGCATGGTTTCCGCCTTGTGGCTGATGTGCTGCCGCCATCGGTTGGGCAGGCGGAATTTCCATGGCTGGAACTGGAGCCGGGGATGCTTCTGAAACCTGGGCCTGCTGCTCTGTTTTGGCCATGCCAACGCTCTCGCTTGGAAAGACCCGCTCGCCCAGCAGCTTCACATCGTAACGGAACATCCCCCGGAAGTTTGGGAACCTCTTTTTCCACTCGGCGTCCACGCGCACCAGCCTGATCTGAAAGATTTTGTTGTTGAGCGGTGCATATTTCTTGAGCTCGGAAAGAAGCGAAATCTGGCTGATGGTCCAGGTCCTTTTTTCCGCCTTGAAGCTCTTGAAGCCGCTCGGCTCGACCACCTCTTTCACGTAGTGGACGTCGAACCAGCAGTCGATGGCTTGAAGGTTGAAGCGGTTCTGCGACTCCCTTCTCGGAACCGGGCTCAGGAACTGCACTACAAAGCCCCGGCTTTTCATATCCATGTTGGGCGCAAAGAAGGGCAGCGCCTCGCCGCTTCCCCCAAGCCTGTCCCAGAGCCCGTAATGCGGGCTCTTAACCATTTCCTTGCCCGGTGCTCCGGGCGTTTCTCCGATATTTTCAGCTGTCATGTTTTCCACCTCGTTCATTATCTTTTTTATGGGGGCAGTCTCCCCTCAGACTCTTGAGGGGAACTGGCCCAGGCCCTCCTATGGAACAGGCAACATCGGGCTCGGGCTCAGCCTTGCCCTTGTTCTTCAGGACATCCAGCAAGGAATCCTCGATGATCAGGGACCAGTTTTCATTGGCCCACTGAAGTCCTTCTTTGAACTGCCTGGCGATCTCCCGATAATCATCCGGGGTAAGCATTGAAGGATCGATTCCAGCCCTCACCGCGACCAGGTCGATATCCTCCTTGGACAAGGTCCAGCATTCCCACTCGGTCGCTTCGGTCATGCGGCCACCTCCTGGTCCGGGGCTCGATAATTCAGGGCTCTGTCGAACTGGTTGTCCCGCCAGGTTTCGAAAATAATATCTTCCCAGTCGCAGGCTGGCTCAGGCAGACCGTCCTGGGTTTGGACAATGGTCTCTGACTCAAGTTCACCGCCGTTCAACGGATTACCTGGATGGCTTTCTTGACAGGTCATTTCACATCACCCCGCCCCTGAACCTCTTCTGCCGATCGGCCCATTGCTCGAAGACTACCTCTTCATCGCCGGGGCTCAGGTCGTATCGGCAAAGCTCGCGGGCCGCAAGCTCGGCGTCCACCACGTCCCGGAAGGTCGGGACCCGGTCAGCCGCCCCGTGAATCAATCCAGCTATGACATGCAGGATTCTGTCGTAGCCGGCTTGCCTCTCCATCAGCTCTCGGGCAAACGACTCTTCGAAGCCAGGGACATGAACGCAATCCAGTTCCAGGCCGCCCATATTTCTATTCCTGTTCATTCTGCTCACCTCGTTTCGCACCTTTCTTCAAGTGCTTCTTTTTCAACAAGGAAAAAGAAGCACGATTGGTGAGAGGCACAGCATGTCTGTTACCAAGGGGTGATTGAGACAGAGAAGGACTTTGTAAAAAGAAACGTTTCAATTTGGGCTGAGGGAAGAAAAAGCTGAGGGAAGAAAAAGATAATTTGTTGTAGTAGCCAAAAATGTATAATCGTGTAATATAGTTCTCTATATTAGAGGTCCCTTGTGATCAAGCGAATTTCCAAGGATAAGATGTTTCAGGTCGATTGCAGTGATAGGCGGGACAGCCGGAAGTCCTCCCTGGTGACCGCAATTCCATTCATCGACTTGAAATTAACCGAACATCCATCAATAAATTCCAAACCTATTGTCAGCCAGTCGACTTGTTCGCTTACAATCGGCTTTTCAGCAGACTACTGCCACGTCGTCCCGGCAAGCGTGTCAACGTCACGATGCGTGACGACCAACAGCTCCTGGTATGCAGGGGGGAAGTCTCAGTTGAAAGTCCTTAAAGGACAGGAAGACATATTGGAGGTCACCGGACTTGTCCAGAAAGATGATGAGCCATATCGATATAGTTAATAAGTTAATAAAGCCAGTGGTTCTCCTGTTTCTTGCGGTGATGCTTATGGGCGTGGCGGGGTACTCTTCAGCCTCAGAACCCACGCCCGACCATCCGGCGATCCAGGCATCAGGGGGAGAGTTGATCATCGCTCTGAATAATCCCCCCATTCATTTTAATCCGGCCCTGCAGTCCGGGACGCTAACCGGCATGGTCGGTACACAGTTGTTCGCCGGCTTGATCCGATTCGACGGGGAAGGGAACCCTCAACCATATTTGGCTAAAAAGTGGTCCATTTCAGAAGACGGATTGTCGGTAACCTTTGAACTGGTGGCAGGATCCAGATTTCACGATGGACTGCCCATCACTTCGGAAGATGTCGCCTTTTCGATAGAAATGGTAAAACGGTATCACCCGTTTCGGTCCATGCTTTCCGCAGTCAAGGCGGTCGAAACTCCCTCTCCGGACCAGGTGGTATTAAGATTAAGTATGCCTCACCCCGCCATTTTACTGGCCATGTCCTCCATCTTACTCCCTATCCTGCCAAAACATATTTATGGCGACGGGCGGGACATCCTGACTCATCCAGCTAATGTGTCTCCTGTAGGTTCCGGGCCGTTTAAATTGGCAAAATTTGAACCCGGTGCCGAAATTGTTTTGAGGCGAAATACGGACTATTTCATAAAGGGAAGGCCGTTGTTAGATCAAGTCACCTTTAAAATATACCCGGATCCGGATGAGATTCAGCTCGCTCTAGAACAAGGCGACGTGCATATGGCGAGCTTTTTCCCAGGGGTAGACCAGCAAGTCCAACTCGCCTTACACCCCAATCTCAAGGTGACGAACGACGGGTTTGAGGCGATCGGACCAATGCTATGGCTTGAATTCAATTTGGAAAAAAAACCCTTCGATGATCAACGGGTCAGAAAGGCGTTCGCCTATGCTATAGACAAAAACTTTATCACCCAAGAGATATTGGGGGGCAAAGCATCAAAAATGACCGGCCCGATTGTGCCGACCAACCGGTTCTATACATCGAAAGTCGAGCCCTATGATTTGGATATTGAAAAAGCCAACGACCTATTGGAGCAGGCTGGGTACCCCCGTGCTCAGGATGGTAAAAGATTTAGCGTAACGATAGATTATCCGCCCGACGCAGCCTCCATGGTCGTGCCGCTACTGAAGTACCTTCGTCATACTCTGGCCAGAACTATTGGGGTGGAACTCAAAATAAGACGCTGTTCCAACTTCCCTATCTGGGCGCAAAGAGTGGCCAACGGCGAATTCCAGGCGACCATTGATGTTGTTTTTACCTGGAGCGATCCGGTGATAGGAATCCATCGGACTTATGACAGTCGAAATATTCACAAGGGCCGAGTATGGTCCAACATGTCAAAATATCACAATACGACGGTGGACCAGTTATTGGATATGGCTGCATCAGAACCTGATTTCGCCAATCGCCAGCGTTATTATTCCGATTTCCAAAAAATCCTGGTAGACGAATTGCCGATTCTGTGGCTTTCGACCGTGCCCTACGCCACCATCTACGATAATGATCTACAAGGATTTGGTGACAGTATCTGGGGGCTCATGTCCCCCTTGGACCAATATTTTTGGCGTCGGAAGGGAGCCACGATTCTATGAAGCCCAATATCAGGTTAGGCATTGCGGCCAAGATCCTCGCCGGGTTGGCTGTCATCATCCTGGTGTACGCCAGTTCCGCCATAGTCCTTTTGATAACGTTTGATCGGGTTTCCCAAACGTTTGAATCAATCTCCGAAAGAAGTCTGCCTCTACTGGTTTCTACATCGCTACTGGTCAGGGAAAGTGAGAAACTGGTAGCCAATGCGCCAGACATCCTCATTGCGGAAAACCAGTTTATTCGAAAGGCGCTGTCCGACGAGATTACGTTGACCTCCGACAAATGGCAAAGTTTAGTCCGGGAATTGCAGACACTCTCCGAGGCGCCGCTGGAATTGTCACGATTAATCAATCAATCTGGAAAACTCCACGCCAACTTGGGAGATCTAATTGATATCTCCAACAAGAGAATAGAAATTTCCACAAGAACCGTTAGAATTATCAAACGGTTGAGGAGGATAGGTGCTAATGTCAATGAATACGACCCCATTCCTAAAGGCCTCGCATTGGGACAAGATACTATTTATCAAAAATGGGTCAAATCTATCAACCAAGCACTTATTACTCTTTTGTCAACCCAGGCCATAGATAATCAATACGATCTGGATCGTTTGGAACGTTCCTTCATGGAACTGATGGACCAGGCTCGTCAATCATTGCAAGTCATGCCTGCCGCATTGTCCAAAAATTTGTGGCCTGTGCAGCAGGAAATTATCCAGCACGGAAACGGGCAAACCGGTATTTTTAACCTTATTTCTCAGCAGCTTGCGCTAATGAATAATATTGACGATACGCTTTTTCAAAACAAGTTTTTGTCCAGCAAGGTCGTTCAATCCGTTAATTCAATATTTTCTACTATAAAAAATGCGATCTCCGTCAACTGGTATAATCTGGACGGGCAGCTCCAGAAGGTTTCCCGCCTGATGATCATTCTTCCGTTCATCGGCATTTTTAGCGCCGTGATCATATTTACATACCTCAGGCGGTCGGTGATCGGACGGGTGCTCGCCCTCAACGAATACATGTTGGCCCAAATCCAGGGCAAAGAGGCCGCAGTGCCCGTGGGAGGTGATGACGAAGTCGGCGTCATGACCGCATCGACTAACTATTTTGTGACAGAAATCAATCGTCGTGAGGAGAAACTTCGAGAGAGCGAGGAAAAATATAGAAATCTTTTCAATACCGCCCCCGTGGGTATATATCGAATCAATGTGTCTGGTGCGAACGTCTTAGCCGCCAATGATGCGATTATTGAAATATTTGAGTACGAGGATAAAGAAGCTTTTATTCGTGAATTTTCCATGAATACGGCTTTTCCTGATCTGGCAATGTTGAAAAATTTCTTCGATGATTTGACTTCCAAGGGCAGGGCCGAAAATCACGAATCAGTTGCGGTGACCAAGACAGGCAAAGTCAAATTCCTGGCCTTGTCGGGGGTCATCTATCCCCAAAAAGATTATGTGGAGTGCGCCGTAACGGATGTGACCAGCCAGAAGGAGGCGGAAAAGGCCCTGAAGGAATACCAGAGCGACCTCGAGCGTATGGTCAAAGAACGGACGGCCGAACTGGCCGTACGAAACGAGAATCTCAAACAAGAAATATTCGAAAGGATTTTGGCTGAAAAAGCCTTAAAAGAAAGCGAAGGACGTTTCAGAATATTGGCTGAAAATATTAAAGAGGTATTAATCCTGGTTGATTCAACGACGGGGAAAATAATTTACGCCAACTCGGCTTATAAAAGTGTTTTTGGCAAAGAAATAGAATCTCTTTATAACAATATTCAATCAATTTTGGATTGCATTCATCCAAGCGATCGTGAACGAATTGTTCTACTTGTAAAAAATGCATGGGAACGCTCACTTTTTGACGATATGCAGATCGAATACCGAATAGTCATTCCCGGAGGGGAAGAAAGATGGTTGATATCACGGGCTGTCGGGGTCAAAAACGATGCGGGCGATTTATATAGAATCACAATCATGACCGAAGACATAACGAACCGTCGTAAGATCGAACAGGTATTGCGCGAGTCCGAAGAACGTCTTAGATATTTATCCAACAGGCTCATGGATGCCCAGGAAGACGAAAGGCGGCGGCTGGCCGCAGAACTTCATGATGATATTGGACCGTCTCTGGCTTCCCTGAAGTTTGGGGTCGAACGCGTTATCGAACGGTTGACGCCTCGAAAAGATCATGAGTCCGTCATGACCCTGAAAACCGTCGTTAATGTCGTCAAAACCATAGCCAGCCAGGTTGGTCGCATTCAGATGCAACTTCGACCACCCACCCTGGACGATTTGGGTGTCATTGATACCTTGGACTGGTTCTGTAAAGAGTATCGGAGCGTTTATAATCACATCGACGTCATTCAGAATATCAGCGTGGCTGAACATGAAATTCCCGACAAGCTCAAAGTCGTCATATTTCGCATCATTCAGGAAGCACTGAATAATGTGGCCCGTCACAGTCGGGCCAATCATGCTTCAGTGGGAATTAAAAGGACCGAGGACAGTATTGTTCTGGAAATCATCGATGACGGGCAGGGCTTTGACGTGAAGCGGAAAACCCGTGAGAGACGCGCCAGCGGCGGGTTAGGTTTGCATAGTATGCAGGAGAGGGCCGAACTTTCGTCTGGAACCTTTCAGATCGAATCGGAGGGAGGATCGGGAACGGTCGTCAGGGCTCAGTGGAACCAGACCGTAACAAAAACGCTATCACGTGCTTAGAGAGGGGGCCGGCGCCGGAAGCGGCGAGGTTAGGGCGTAAGGCTTCAAATACATCGCCGACACCTCACCGCCAAATTCCTGAGCTTCCTGTCGCCGTTACGCAACGAAGTAGCCCCTTAATCGCCTCACTTTTAGGGCATCATTCATGCAACCTTATTATTTCCATCCGATTGTTTCGTTTCGGATAATCGGTTGACGGACCCTCCGTCAAAACGACGAGGTTGCCATTTTCCTTTTGGCCTTTCAGCCAGTTGTCGATCCATGACCGCCAGTCTTTCGGGTGCTCCGGTTCATAGACCGGCATCACTCCATATGAAAAGAGACACTCAGCGGAGGTTTTCCTATTAGAACTGACTGCGACGATCCAAACCGGTAGACGAAAGCGCGTTATTCGCCTGGCCGTCGTGCCGCTTCTCGTCGGGACAAATATTGCTGCCGGGGTAATACACTTTAAGGATGACGCGACGCTTTGAGCGATAACGTCCTGAAACGTGACCTCCGTCTTGGATTCCATGAAATCCGAATTTCTGCGTCTGACATATAGAGGCCGGTTCGGCTCAATTTCTGCAGCAATAGACTTGAGCATCCGCACGGATTCAACCGGATATTCCCCCACAGCGGACTCCCCGGACAACATCACACAATCGGTGCCATCGAGGATGGCGTTGGCGACATCGGTGGCTTCGGCCCGGGTCGGGATCCTATTCGCGGTCATGGATTCCAGCATCTGGGTCGCGGTGATGATTGGCTTCCCCATCCGGTTGGCCATGCCCATGATATGTTTCTGTACTGAGGGAATGCTGGCAATCGGAATCTCGACGCCCAGATCGCCCCGGGCCAGCATAATACCGTCAGCCTCATGGATGATGCCGGAGAGATTCTGGACCGCCCTGGATCGCTCAATCTTCGCGATAATGAATGGGGCGTACCCCATGGTGCGCGCGGCCGCTCTAACCATGGCTATGTCGGAAGCTTTTTCGACAAAGGATTGACTAACGGCATCCACGCCGCAATCCAGCGCAAATTTCATACACTGCTGATCATGCTCCGTAAATGCGGCAACACCTATTTCCACGTCCGGTATATTCAGACCCTTTCTCGATCTGAGCATTCCCCCAACGACCACCTCGCAGTGGACATCATTCCCGTCAACGGAGATCACAGTGACTTGAATAAAGCCATCGTTAATGTATATGCAATCTCCCCGGTGCACCACCGACGTAAGCTCTTGAAAACTGACACTGATCCGGTCCTCGGTCCCCTGAATGGTGTCGGTCGTCAAGGTTACGCGCTGGCCAGCTTTCAAATAGATCGGCTCGCGACTCAACTCTCCGATACGAATTTTGGGGCCCGGCAGGTCGGCCATGATGGCTATGGGAACCCCCTCCGCTTCGGAAGCCCGTCGAATCACGTCAACGTCTCTGGCATGATGCCGAAACTCGCCATGCGAAAAATTCAAACGGGCAATATTCATGCCTTCTCGAATGAGTTGCCGAACCACCTCCAGTGATCGGGAGGCAGGTCCGATCGTACAGACTATTTTTGTTTTATTTATCGGAAACATCAGGACACCTTTTCAAGTGAATCGAAGTAGTTTGGCTTATGTATCATGAGTCGATCAGCAAAACCTGGATGTCCATCACGTTGGTGCGGGTTGGGCCGGTGATGAAAAGATCGCCCAGGGCTTGAAAGAACCGGTAGGAATCGTTGACAGATAGGTGTTCGCGGGCGGACAAGCCCTTGGCCCGAGCCCGTAACGCAGTGGAATGCTCGGCAAAAGCTCCGGCGGCGTCCGTGGGACCGTCCGAGCCGTCCGTGCCGGCTGACAGTAGTAGCGTGTTTGGAAGGCCCGACAACGGGGCGCTGGCCGCCAGGGCAAGTTCCATATTTCTTCCGCCTAAGTCCGCGCCTCTTATCGTGACGGTTGTTTCGCCGCCGGAAAGCAAACAGGCGGGTGACGGAATCGGTCGTCCGGACCGTTGAACCTCGGCGGCGACTGAACACAGGACTTTTGCTACTTCTCTGGCCTCTCCATGAATCATGGAGGAAAGAATGAGCGGATGAAAACCGAGTCGACGCGCTTCCTCTTCGGCGGCCGATAATGCGTCGGAGATGCTGCCGACGATATGGTTAGCGGTATGAGCGAATATGGCGTCTCCCGGTTTTGGGGTTTCATCAACCCGGCCCTGGCTCCCCTCGAACAGGTAAGCCCGCACCGGCTCCGGAATGGCCTCAAGCAGGTCGTATCGAGTCAGAATCTTGATGCACTCGTCAAATGTGCTCGAGTCTGGAGCCGTTATCCCCGACGCAATGATGTCCGGATCGTCACCGATAACATCGGAAAGTATTAGAGAAACGATGCGCGCACGGTTTGCGGATCGGCATAGCCGACCGCCCTTGATAAGAGACAGATGCTTGCGAACCGTGTTGATTTCATGAATGGTGGCTCCGCAGGCAAGCAGTAGCCGGGTCGTCTCCTGTTTATCGGCCAGGCTGACCCCTGGGACCGGCGCAGGGGTGAGGGCAGATCCTCCCCCGGATATCATGCACAAAATGAGATCCTCCGGGCCGGCTGTGGAGACGAGGTCTAAGAGGACGCGGGTGGCTCTTTGTCCGCTTTCGTCGGGGACCGGATGCCCGACCTCCATGACTCGGCAACGGCTCAACGGTAAGCCATGTCCATATTTCGTGATCACGAGGCCTGCGTCGATGCGATCGCCAAGCAAAAGTTCAGCCGATCGGGCCATCGCGGCTGAGGCCTTTCCGACACCGATTAGGAAAAGTTTATTGATCTTTTCCAAGGAATATGAATTCGTTCCGAGTCGTAAATGGCCATCATTCAGGTGTAAACACCGACGGACGCAGACTTCAGGATCAACCGCTCTGATGCCCGCCATGAAAATGGACGAGGCCATTTTTTTTAGTCTTTGGTTGCTCTCCAATGTTCTCACTTGCAAGCCTTATCGCCTTACACTCATTGCGGTTGTGAAAATTCCACGGCCGCTTGTTTCGGGCCGTCCTGGGGGGCGCCCGACACGTTTTGCCAGGCTTCAAGTTAGCCGCTGCCAAGATTTAAGGCGTCTGTTTCATCTGCCCGTATCCGGGTGGACCACATCTGCTTGTGTCCCCGTCCATTGATCGGAATTCGAACGACTCGTTGCGGGGGCTCTCGACGTTGCCGGACAAGTAGAAGTCTTGCCCATTTAAGATTAGCTTCGTCGAGTGGGAAATGTGGAAAGGCGGGGGGATAAACTTATTCCACCCGCCTGCGACCACCTCATATCGTTTCGGGCTGAGCGTCGGTGTCCTCTTAAACTTCCCCGAAAACCAGGCGTCCGCCGACGATCGTGGCCTCCACAGCAATGTTTTTTAATTCTTCCGGCGCAACGGACAGAGGGTCGGCGGACAACACCGTAAAGTCTGCCAGTTTTCCCGGCTCGATGCTGCCTTTGATGTCTTCTTCGAAACTACAGAAGGCTGCATTGATCGTGTAAGCTTTAAGCGCCTCCAAAGAATTTATACACTCTTCCGCACCCAATATCCGTCCTGATGAAGTGAACCGATTTACGGCGGTATGTATGGATTCGAGGGGGCTAACCGGAGTGACCGGCAGGTCGGAGTGCAGGGCAAACCTTAATCCCTCACGAACCGATGAACCCAGGGGATCTATAGCCGAAGCGCGCTCCTCGCCCAAGAAGATATCCCGATGGCGATCTCCCCAGTAACGTACATGGTTGACAAAATAGCTGGGAATCGCTCTGATTTTTTTCATACGTCGGATATGGTCTTTCGAGGCCATCTGGCAATGAATCAACATGTGCCGTGGGTCCGGACGCGGGTGTTTGGATTGGGCTGCTTCAAAAGCTCTCAGAACGGATTCAATCGCCGCGTCGCCATTGCAGTGAATCGCCACTTGCATTCCGCAGGCATGATATTTCTCAACAATCCGATTCAAATCGCTTTGCGGCCGGATCAGGGTTCCGGTCCACTCCGGCCTGTTTTTATATCCCTGATTGAGTGCTGCCGTAACAGCTTGAATGGACCCGTCCTGAAAGAGCTTCACACCTCCAAGTTTGAGGCGCTCCGAACCGAAACGGGTGCCCAAGCCGAGGTCGCCAATCTTTGAATAAAATTCTTCTAAAATAGTCAGGTAGATGCGCAATGACAGGCGCTTTTCGGTTTCCAATTCAGCATAGGACCGCAGGATATCTTGTGTGTCCCGAAAATATCCGATCGCCGCATCGTGGCTGCTGGTAATTCCGTTGGCGTGGAAATATTCGAACGTCTTTACAAACGCCTTTTTCCTATCCTCCAAGGAATATCGAGGAATCAATGAAGCCACCAGATTCATTGCCGAAGGCTCCGCAAGAACACCTGTCGGGTGCCCTGATTCATCCCGATAAATCGCGCCACCGACTGGCTGGTCTGTATTCGGCCCGATACCGGCCAAGGACAACGCCGCCGAGTTGACGTAAGCTATATGGGAGGTCACGTGAGTAATATAGACGGGAATATCGGGACAGACCTCGTCCAGGTCCTTACTGGTGAGGTGCCGTTTGTCCTCAATCAGGGTATCATCGAATCCAAAGCCCCTGATCCATTGTCCGGTCGGCGCGGTCAATGCGTTTTGCCTGACGCGACTTTTCACGTCATCTATCGTTTTATTGGCTGACGGTGAACAATCAATCTGCAAAAAATGGGTTGCGAATTCTGAAGGTTGGCAATGGGATTCGATGAAGCCGGGAATGACGGTCCGTCCCCTTAAATTGATCAGTCGCACATTTTTTCCGGCAAAATTCATTAAAGAGTCGTTTGAGCCGACCCCAAAAAATTTGCCGTCACAGACTGCGAAGGCCTCGGCCGACGGATGGTCCTGGGCCATAGTCAAGATATTGGCGTTAAAATATATCTCTATTGGTGACATTTCAGGTTACTCCCTTGTTTCACTACAACGGAATTAATTCAGGAAAGGATCGTCACGCATTAATCCGGTGACAAGCCACCCGGTGACCGGCGGCGGCTTCCAGTATCTGTGGATCTTGCTGGCTGCATATCTCCTTCGCCAACGGGCAACGGGGGTGAAAACGGCATCCCGGAGGCAGATGGATCGGGCTGGGCGGTTCACCTTGGAGCTTTATTCTAGAAACATGATTGCGACCGACTTTGGCTGAGGGCACCGCGGAAAGCAAGGATTTGGTATAGGGATGCAACGGATTTTTAAAAAGCGAGATGCGGTCGGCGGCCTCAACAATCCTGCCAAGATACATGACGGCGATTTCGTCGCACATATACTGCACGACACCCAGATCATGGGAGACAAAAATATAGGTCAACCCGATTTCGTCCTGCAACCGTCTAAGAAGGTTGAGGATTTGGGCCTGAATCGCCACGTCGAGGGCGGAGACTGGTTCGTCGCACAGGATCAGATCGGGACGCGGCGCCAATGCTCGGGCGATGCCGATTCTCTGCCGCTGACCGCCGGAAAACTGGTGAGGGAACAGAATCTGCTGCTCCGGCCGCAGCCCCACGCATCGAAAAAGCCTGGCGACCTCCTCGTCTTCTTTTGGGCGGTCCTTAAGATTCAAAAGATTGACGGCTTCTCTGACGATATCGCCAGCCCTCACCCGAGGATTTAAAGAAGAATATGGATCCTGAAAAATGATTTGCAGCCTGCGGCGAACGTCTCTCATGCCCGCTTCGTCAAGTGCGGTAAGATCCAACCCATCCAATTCGATTCTGCCCGAGGTGACGTGTTCCAAGCGCATTATCCCCATGGCCGTGGTGGTTTTCCCGGATCCGCTTTCCCCAACCAGTCCGAAAGTCGTTCCCGCTTTGACCTCGAAGGAAACGCCATCGACCGCGTGCACGATGAACCGCTTGGAAAAAAGCGAACTCGAGACGGGAAAATGGATTTTGAGATCCTGCACCTTGAGTAGAATTTTTTCCTCACTCATGTTTCCACCTTTAACTTTGCAGCCAACAAGCGACTTCGTGTCCGCGACCAAGGTCTACGGCTGGCGGCATGGTCTCGCGGCATCGGCTCTGAACGTGAGCGCATCTCTGGGCGAAAGGACAGCCCGTCGCTCGGTCAAAAAGCGACGGGACCATACCTTCTATCTCGGGTAAGGGCCGGCGTTCTTCCTGCGGATCAGGTTCCAGGTGGGGAACGCAGGAAATAAGGCCCAAGGTATAGGGATGTTTCGGGGCTTGCAGTATTTCGTCCACCGATCCCTCTTCGACTTTATAACCGGCGTACATGACGGCTACCCGGTCAGACATCCGGGCGATTGCTCCCATGTTGTGGGTAATGAAGAGTATGCCCGTGTCCATTTCTTGTTTTATTGTATTCATCAGATCAAATATCTGCGCTTGCACCGTTACGTCCAGGGCGGTTGTCGGTTCATCGGCGATCAGCAGGGATGGCTGACAGGCAAGGGCTATCGCGATCATCACCCGTTGCCTCATGCCGCCGGACATTTGATACGGAAACTCCCGGACTCTTTTTTCGGGGGAAGGGATGCCAACGGCCTTGAGCATCTCAATGGATCGATCCCGCGCAGCCCTGCGATTCATTCCTTGGTGGAGACGCAACACTTCGGAGATCTGATCGCCGACGGGAAAGACCGGGTTCAGCGAGGTCATGGGCTCTTGGAATATCATGGATATCTTGTTGCCCCGGATCTTTCGCATCTCCTTGTCGTTAAGTTCGAGCAAATTCCTGCCGTCAAAGGCGATGGTTCCGTTGGCCACTTCACCAGGCGGGCAGGGAACAAGCCCCATAATACTCAGGGCGGTGATGCTTTTCCCGCACCCCGACTCCCCGACAATGCCTAGGGTTTCGCCCCGATACAGCGATAGGTTCAAGCGGTTGATGACCGTCGCCGTCCCTTTGCGGGTGTGGAACTGAACCTTAAGATCTTCGATTTCTAGAATAGCGTTCATAACCATCACAGTTCACGCAGCTTTGGATTTAGCGCGTCAGTCAGGCCGTCGCCGATGAGGCTCACCGCCAAAACGGTCAGAAAAATGGCCAAACCGGGGAAGGTGACGGCCCACCATGACTCAAAAATATAGTCACGGTTCGAGCCGATCATCAGACCCCAACTCATAACATTGGGATCACCCAGCCCCAAAAAACTTAATCCGGCCTCAAAAAGGATGGCTGATCCGACGTTTAGAGTCGCCGATACGATGAGCGGGGGCAGGCAGTTTGGTAAAATGACTTTCCAAATGATACGCATATTGGAGGCCGACAAGGCTCTGGCTGCCGTGACGTATTCCAATTCCTTTGTTTTTAGGAACTCACCGCGGGTCAGTCGGGCTACCGACGGCCAGCTAACCAACCCGATGGCCAATGAGATGGTGATAAGGGACGGTGAAAACAGGGCCACCAATACCATGGCGAAGAGCAATGGAGGCAACACCTGGAAAAATTCCGTAACCCGCATCAAACACGTGTCCACCCATTTGCCGTAAAACCCTGTCAGGGCTCCGACGACAATCCCGATTAAAATGGTGCAGGCAGCAGCGGAAAGACCAACCGCTAACGTAGCCCGGCCGCCATAAAACACCCCGGCCAGTATGTCGCGTCCCAAGTAATCAGTGCCCAACAACAGGCCATCCGCACCCGGAACGCCAAACGGCGCCCAGACAATTTGGAACGGGTCCACTCCGTATAAGCCGGGAGCAATAAGGGTGGCGACGGTGATGACGGTGAGAAGCACCAGGCCGAAAACAGCGGTCTTGTTTTTCACAAACATTCGCCAGGCTTCCAGCCAAGGATTTTGAACAGTCAATTCGTGATGATCTGTTTTTTTATCTTCGTGCATTGGAATCTCTCATTAATTCGCGTTATCCCTTATCCGCGGATCGATTATGCGGTAAGACAGGTCAGTCAGAAGATTGGCCGCGACAACCATGAAAGTGGAAAAAATGAGGATGCCGAGAATGGTCGGATAGTCACGTCGGAGAATGGACTCAAAGGCCAACCTGCCCAGCCCGGGCCAGTTGAATACCGTTTCGACAAGCACGGCACCTGAAAAAAAGTATCCCATCTGGAGCCCTGCCATCGTAACGACCGGCAGGATGGCGTTCCTCAGGGCATGCTTAAAAAAGACCACCTGCTTGCTGAGTCCCTTGGCTTTTGCGGTTCGGATGTAGTCAGAACCTAACACGTCAAGCATGCTTGCCCGGGCCAGTCGGCTGTATTGCGCGATGTAAATAATTGCCAATGTCACCATGGGAAGTATGAGGTGCTGGGCGACGTCGAGCAGACGGGACAGCCACCCCGCGCCACTGCTGACCAGCTTCACGTCGTACATGCCGGACACAGGGAATATTGGCAACGCGGAAGCGAAGACGATCAGCATCATGATCCCCAGCCAGAAGACCGGCACTGAATAACCGACCAGGGCGAACATCGTCAGAAAATGGCTCAGAAACCCGTTGGGCTTAAAGGACGCCCAGACCCCCATGAATGTCCCGAGCAAGACCGCCAAAAAGAGAGAGCAAAGGACCAAAAGCAACGTGGCCGGGACTCTCTGGCCGATCAACGCAAGGACAGGCTGGTCAAAATAGTACGAATAGCCCAAATCTCCTTGGCCGACCTTTTTCATGTACGTAACTAGCTGTTCGGCAAGCGGTTTGTCCAGTCCATACGCTTTTCTGATTTCAGCCAACAACTCTTGGCTAGCCCCTCCCATCTCTCCGGCGATGGTTTCCACCGGATCTCCCGGCGCCAGATGGATCAGGACAAAATTCAGCACAATGACGGCCACTACAAGAATGAGGCTATAAATCAAACGTCTACCGATAACCCGAAATGATTTCATAATGACAACCGTTGTGAATCGAACCCGCCGGAGTAAATCCGGCGGGTTCTTGGAGCATATGATGAGAGGGCTACTCTTCCCAGTAAACGGTATCCAGCGGAGACAGGATGCCCCAACAACTGGAAACGACATTCTTGAGATTCTTGTTATAAATGGTGTGATACGGAATCACATTGATATAGGCAATCGGGCAGTCGTCGACGACGATTTTTTGAAACTCCCCATACAATGCCTTGCGTTTTTCCATATCCGGCTCCGTCCCTGCCTTTTGGAGGAGTTCGTCGATTTTGGGGGAGTTGTAATTCTGAGTGTTGGACCAGATGACGCCCTTTCGAATGTTGCTGCTGACATACGTCCGGTGAACGCCGATGACGGGGTCGCCCCAATTGAACACGATGTCCATGCTGGCATCGAAATCCCAGTTTCCGACTCGGCTCGTCCAGGTCGGGAAATCCGGAGAGGGGCGTAAATTGACCTCCACACCGATAGACTTGAGTTGAGATTTCAAATACTCGGCGATTAGTTTCTGCTGTTCTGGTTCGTTGGGCTGGTAATCCAGAGTCATGGTGAAACGAATGCTGTCATTTTTCTTGGGATATCCGGCGTCGTCCAGGTTTTTGTTGGCCTTGTCCAAGTCCACGGCATACGGTTCCACTTCCCCATTGTAATAAGGGCTGCCCGGAACGATGGGGCCGGTGGAACGTTTGGAAAGCCCCGCATGCAGTTTATTGACGATGAAATCGCGGTCAATCGCGAAGGAAATTGCCTGGCGAACCTTCGGGTTGTTGAAGGGCTCACGCAACGTGTTGAACGCAAGCCAGTTTTCCGGACCAATTGCGCTGTAGCCGTCCGACGTGACGTTCAGCATGTCGCTGTTCTTGAGGCGTTTGATATCAACCAGGTTGCCCAAGAAGGGAATGAGGTCGGCTTCCTTTCTCTCCATGGCCATGACCCGGTTGGCTTGGTCTTGGATGATTTTGATGATGACCTTATCCAGGTATGGACGGCCCTTCAGGAAGAAGTTGTCGTAACGCTCCAGGATGATGTATTCTCCGGGCTTATACTCGACGAATTTAAACGGACCGGAACCCACCGGATCGGCATTGCGCGGGTGAGTCTTGATTTCTTGTCCGTCTCCATAAACATGCTTGGGAATGATGGGGCACAGCGGCGGCGACATGGCCAGCAGAATGGCCGGGTGCGGCTCAGCCATACGGATGATCGCCGTGTGCTCGTCGGGAGTTTCCACCGTCTCCACCGGAGCCAGCATGCTTTTGAAAGGATGGTTGTTTTTGATGGTCATGATTGAGAAGGCCACGTCTTCGGACGTGACCGGGTGGCCGTCGTGAAACGTGGCGTTTTTTACGAGTTTTAATGTCAGAGATTTGCCGTCCGGGGCCACTTCCCAGCTCTCGGCCAGGTAGGGTTGAGGGTTCCAGTTTTTATCGAACCGGAGCGGGCTGGCGAAGATCTGCGAGGCCGGAATCCCCGTGTAGATTCCAGACTGAATCGCCGAGTTTAAGTGACGCGGGGTGGACTGCTGGATAATCGTCACGGTTCCACCCTGTTTGGGTTCCGCCCAGACGCTGCCGGCCGCAATCATCATGACGGCTGTCAACAACACCGCCATGGCCAACGAAATTCGCTTCATCTGTTCTTCCTCCATTGTGGGTTTAGATAAAACGGGGGTCCATGTGTATGAAAACCCCAGGTACCTGTTTCATCTGAGCGCGCAGCAGGAAAACCCTTTCCGTGATGGTCTGATGGTTGTGAGGCTTTGCTGATGTCGCCTGAAGCTGTTATAGAATGATGTCGGCCTGAGGAGTATGGGGTGGCCACCCCAAACTGGCCCACGAAATACCCCAATTGAATGATGGCGATTCCCCACAGAACCGACTTAAGGTGCTCCTGTCTCGGAAGGCCCGGTCCAGACTGCTAACCCGGTATCCACGTTGCGGTTTGGCGTTCAGTGTGCTAAATATAAAAATCAAAGTGGATGAAGCCGCGGGGGGTGACTTGGCGGTTGGAGGGATGAAAGCTGTGTATAAAATAGCGATAGCTGAAGATCACGCCCTTTTCCGCGACGGCCTGAATTCGCTTCTTTCGTCCAAACCTGAGCTGACGGTCGTGGGACAGGCGGCCGACGGGCTTGAGGCCCTCAAGCTGGTCACCAAATATCACCCGGACCTTCTCCTGTTAGATCTGTCCATGCCCACGCTCGGCGGACTGGACGCCATCCCCAAAGTCAAGACCATCAGCCCCGGCACCAGGATACTGGTGGTGTCCATGCATAGAAACGAGAAGCACCTGCGTGCGACGTTTCAGGCCGGAGCGGACGGGTACCTTCTGAAGATGGCGGATCAGCACGAGTTCTATGTGGCCATAAAGGCGGTGCTCAGCGGGAAAAAATATATCAGTTCGGAGTTCACCCGCCAGGTTATGGAAGTCTATCAGACGAACAGCCCGGAAATGGAATCGCCGCTGGAACAGCTGACCGCACGGGAACGGGAAATACTCAAAATGGCGGCCGAAGGGTACACGAACAAGCAGATTGGGACCATGCTCTTTATTTCCCCCAAAACAGTTGATAAGCACCGAACCAGCCTCATGAACAAGCTTAATCTTCACAGCATTTTGGAACTAAACAGTTTTGCCCGGCGTCACGGATTGATAGACGAAGATTGCTGAGGCGACACGGGCCGGCTGACCCGGGTCACCCTGCCCGGCGGGCGGCAGATGTGGCTGGCCTACACCCCGGCCGGACTGCTGGAACGGGTGACCGACGGCCTGGGGAATTATATCCTCTATCAATACGGTTCGACCGGGCTGCGGACCGGGGAAGAATACCACGACTCAGCGGGCTTGCTGACCAGATCGCTGTCTTACGAATACGACGCCAGGGGCCGGCTGTCCCGGGTCATCTATCCTGACGGTTATGACGACCACTTGGTCCATTCGGCCGTGGGCGAACTCCAGTCGTTCACGGACGCGGCGGACCGGGAGACCAGTTACGGGTACGACTCCCTGCACCGGAGGACTTCCGTTCTGAATCCGGACGGCGGGAACATCGGATACCAGTACGACGTCCACGACCACCTGAGCGGGCTGACCGACCCTCTGGCCCTGGCCACGGGTTACCTTTACGACGACCTGGGCCGCCTGACCCGGACCAACTCTCCGGCTTCGGGCCTGACGTCGTACACCTACGACGCGGCCGGACGGATGACGGCCAAGGCCGATGCCTCGGGCCGGACGGCATCCTACAGCTACGATCTGCTGGGCCGGTTAATCGGGATCACCTATCCTTCGGGCGGCGAAAACGTGCTTTTGACCTACGACCAGGGAACCAACGGTCTCGGCCGGTTGACCGGGCTGACCGACGCGGCCGGTTCCGCTTCGTATGCCTATGACGCCCTGGGGCGGGTGGTGAGCGAAACCCGGACAGTGCTTGGCGAGTCTTACACCACCGGGTACCCCTACAACGCCGACGGGGACCTGTCGGTTCTGACCTATCCTTCGGGCCGGACCGTGACCTATCAGCGGGACGCGGCCGGCCGGATCGCGGGGATGCAGACGGCCGCGGGCGGGCCTTCCCAGACCCTGGCTTCGAACGGCGCCTACCTGCCTTTCGGTCCTGTGACGGCCATGACCTTCGGGCAGGGCGTGTCCATGACGCGCAGTTACGACCTTGGCCTTAAATTCCGCTGAAAATCTCCGGCGTTTGTTCTTGCTCATCTCGATGATACCTCCATTATCGTCGTGCCTAACACCTTACAGCATTGTCCGATTTATCGGGGCCACCTCTGCCTTGCTTGGCCGTCAATCAGGAAACTCGTTGCCCCCAGCCGAACAGGCAGAAGCAAAAATGCCCATCAGCGAAAGAAGCCGGGCTCATGATCAGGATCGAACCAGGTGGGAAGATTTCCTGTGGAAAAATCAAAACCAAAAAGTTGCTATTATATTATTATTTTTTCTATATCGAAATAAATAATATAATAATATTAAGCAATTGAAAAACAAATCTCCACGCGAAACTTACCCACCCACCCTGCCTTTCACCAGCCAGTGATGCGAAAGAATTAAATAAACAGCTCCCTATCAAGCCTCAGGAGGCCCGGAAAATGTCCGGTGGAACATGAAAGAGAGCGAAATATCCCTGTATGAAGCATCAAAAGACAGCACGGAAAGCCTGATCGAAGCGGTCCATTCATCCAGAAAAGAACGTTTCCTGGTTCTAAACCCCAACTACCTCGATGATGAAAAGCTGCCTGAAGAAGAGCGAACCGCGGTTCTAAAGGAAATCTTCAACCGAAACATCAGGGAAAAGCAGCTCAGCCGGATCATCTCCCATATCACCCCGGTCCTGGACGGCGGCCACCCAAACTCAGCACTTGTCTACGGCCCGACCGGATCGGGAAAGACCGTCACCCTGATGCACCTGCTTTCGAGCTTTCAAAAAGTGACCGAGCGCCGCGGAATAGGCTTTCGCTACGGCTATGTAGACCTGACCTCTCCAAAGACCTTCTTTGGCGCGCTCAACGAAGTCGCCCTGACCCTGGAAGGGACCGACCGCCGGTACAGAAAAGGCATACCGATAGAATACATGCAGGAAATCATCATCAAGGCGCTTGGAGACTACAAAGGCTTTCTTTGCCTTCTGATCGACGAGGCCGACAACATCCAGCCAAACCCGGATTCCTTTCTGACCTTCCTGGCCAAGACCCTGCCCCGAAAGGTCGGCTGCCGGATTATCCTGATCCTGCTTACCAACCGCCTCGATTGGGAAAAGACCCTGGACCCAAGGATCTTGAGCTTTCTAAAGAAGGCCGACATCATCTTTGAGCCCTATGACGCCCTGGACCTGCTCGAGATCCTCAGGCTGCGGGTCGAAAAGGCATTGGACAGATCAAAAGTTGAAGAGGCCGCCCTCAACAAGGTTGCGGCCTACGCCTCAAGGGAAACCGGTGATGCAAGAAAAGCAGTCGAGCTTCTGGTCAAAGCGGTGCGGATTGCCGAAGGCACAACCGGTATGGTGACTGAAAAGGAAGTCGACCTGGCCGAATACACACTCGAAGTGGACAAGACCGAAGAATTGATCCGCTCATTGGCCGCGCAGCAGCGCCTCGCGCTCCTCTCCTGCTACTGGGTGATTACGGGCGGCGTTAGGAAAGCCTCCACCGGCCAGGTGTATTCCGTCTATATCAATCTGTGCGGCAAGGAAATGATCCGGCCCCTGACCCAGAGGCGCTTTTCCGACATGATCAGTTTCCTGGACCTGTACGGCCTCGTCAACGCCCGCGTAGTTTCAAAAGGGCGCTATGGCAACACGCGGGAGATTTCAGGGGTCTTGCCGGAAGAAGTCGTCGCAAGGCTGCTTGGAAGGATTCCAGGCCGGCAGTTCAGACCAGGTCAACTTCATTGAAGGCCATTTTGAGCTCATGCTTGCAGAGTTCCTTTCGGGCCGCCTGAAAAAAGGCCCGCTCCTGAAGAACGTCCTCGGAATCATCTGGAAGCGACAGCAAAAGATTTCGGATGCGCTCATCCGAAGCCTTCAAGAAATCATGCAGATCGAAAATCCTCCGTAGCTCGGCTATGGCCGCATACGAGCCCCAATCACTCGGCGGGTCATCAACCTCAAACATTGCCGCCATCATTACTCCACCCTGGCCCTGGTCGTAAATTTGCGCTTGCAGGTCTTGCACCGCCGCAGGCGTACTTTCCCCTGACTCAGCTTCCGGCAGCCTTTCCAGATCGTATTCGTGCTTCCGCAGTATGGGCATTTGTAGGGTCTTCCCAGTTTCATCACCTGGGACATTCAAGGAAACCAAAAGGTATTTATACTTTTCGGTTTCTCTCCACATGAAAATCACTTCCCGATGACCAATCGCAATCCTCTCTTATCCGGCATTCGGACCATCGAAGCCAAGGTGCAGGAATTAAAAGGCAGAGCCAAAGGCTTCTACTTCCAGGTCCTGCTCGGCCAGCACTCTTGCCCTGTTTGCGGGGAAGGTCTTTGCATGACCGGGCCGAGCGAATGCCGCTGCCAGAGTGGCCACTGTCTAGATCCGACCATTGAGTTTCAAAAGAGCCTCTGCTGCGGAGCAGGGCTCAGGAAACGGCTGCTGCACTACGTCTGCTCAAGGTGCGGCCGGGGCCAGGCTTCACGCTTCCTTTTTGACGAGCGGCTGTTTGACCCGGAATATTTCCGCACCAAGATGGCCGAGCACCGGGCCCGGGCCAGGGCGCGGCAGGAAGCTGCACTGAAGGCACTGGCCGAGAGCCGGTCCGGTGCCTTCAGTCTGATGGATGAGCCATGCCTGGAAAGCATCCCCGGCCTTTTGGATGACCTCGATTCTTTTGTCGGCCTTTCGGAAGGAACAGCCACCATATCGGCCCTGGAAGAAGACCCGTTTGACCTTGAATCCTATCAGGTGCACATCGCATCAAGCCTCGGCTGGTCGCCGGTCCGCTTTTCAGACATACCGCATCTTACGGATAACCAGCGCCTGGACAAAGTCCGGCGTTTTATCACGCTCCTGTTCATGGAGCAGGACCGCGAGGTCTGCCTTAGCCAGAGCGGCATGGACATCTGGATTCAGAGAAGACAAAATGAAGCTGACCAATAAAGACAAGGAGTTTTTGGAAACCCTGAAAGCCATGTTTGAAGAGCGCGAGCTGTCCGTGCGGTTGAAAGAAGACGGCACAAAACGCCTGGTGCTTCACAAGAACTATGGAGAAAAGATCGAACAGGCCTTTGGCATGACCCGCCAGGGTGTTCGCTGGCGCTTCCACCGGCTGTTTTCGGAGATCTACGTATCCGCCTACGAGACCATCTATGTCATAGAGAGCCTCTTTGGAAATGGGCTTCGAAGTGAAGCCATGGCCATTGCCAAAGAGCGCGTCAGGCTCAGGCGGGAAGCAAAAGAAAATGGCCGGATCAGGTTTTGTCGTCGGTAACACGGCTGCCGCGACCACATAATCCAGCATCCAACATTGTAAAGGGATTTGCCCTTCGTCATTCCATGGTCCTTCCAGGGATCGTTACCGAGTGAAAGCCCATCCATCCGGAAACATACCTTGGTCAATCCAGCCAGCCGAGCACAGCCGGCAAGGAATCGCACGGTTTTCAGGGATGGCCGATTTTGCGGCCGACGGCCGGAAAAGGGGCGGATGGATTTTAACAAGGCCTCGATGCACGCATGCATGCGCGAGGGCCATATTTACAAAAAAAGGCAGGGGTGAAAAAGTTGCCAAGCACCAAGATCGAACTGAGCCACAACATCGTCAGCCGTCTCCAGGGGCTCGATGACCTGGCCCGGATTCTCTTTCCAGGGAGCAGGCTTCAGCAGAAAGTCTTCCTCGCCATCTTCATCGAGCTGAAATACGCACCAGACCAGTTCCTGCCGAGCCTGAATGATCTCTGCGTCCGGTATGATTTTTCCTCGCGCACATTGGAGACCGTTCGCAGCAAGATGCGGCGCCTGGGGCTGATCGATCATGTCTGCCGCTTCAACCACGCGCACGGCTACCGGGAAGGCTGGGTGTTTTCCAGCCGCTTTGCCCGGACCCTGGCGCGGCTGAGCGCCATGGTTGATGGCTTCAAGGAAAGCAAAAAACCTATGCAGGAGCGAAAGGACCGGGATCTGTTTCGATACCTGTGATGGAAAATACGTCGAAGATGGTAATCGGGAAGGTTTCGCGGAAACCTTCCGGTGGGTTTCGAGTGTGAGACCGACGCCGGAGAAGTTAGCGGACAGTTTTCATGGAAAGAAAATGGGAAGAAAAAAAACAACGGGCGCCGGCCCGCTGAGTTGCTCTGTCTTTACGCCGCCGAGAGCTGTTTGGGATCTGTAGCCGGAGTGATGATGTATCTATCCTTGCCTTTGTATTTCGGACGGAGCTGTTTGAACGCTTCGTCCACCGGCACCAACTGGATGAAAAAGAATTTTCCTCCAAGCGGCTCATGCTTCTTGAGCTCGAGAAGCAGACTGATCTGGCTGATGGTCCAGGTCATGACCTGACCATCGTAGACAATGTCAAACCAAAGCTCATGCGCGCTTGGGTTGAACGCACTCGGCGACTCCTTTCTCGGCTGGTCGGAGAGGAAGCGGACCGTAAACCCGCTGCGCTTCATTTCTTCGTTTGGGCTGAAGAAGGGCGGAAGGTCACCTCCTGTTCCAAGCTTCTCCCAGGTCGGGCACAAAGTGCCGGACTGTGTTTGCCTTATTTCTTCTGTGCCGACTTCGGCTGGATAGATTTCATTTTCTCTTGCCATGCTGCTGCACCTCTTCTTTGATCCGGGAACTCTTCCCGGTCGAAGCAAGGGAATGAGTCATGGTTTATGAATCTTTCGGCTCCGGGTGCCAGAGCCTGAAAGCGGAAGAGATAAGACCCACGGTTCCAGGACACTGGAACCGTGGAGTAGAGTTGGGTGGGTGGGTGGGGATATAAATGACACTATTGCTGATTGGTCGAGATTCCTCGACCAGTCAGCACCTGGATATCCAGGTGTCGATGTCCGCCATTCTTGCAAGGCGCGTTGGGTGCTGCTGCTTGCATGTGATGACGACCTCTGGTCCGCTTTCGGCCTCAGGGCGATAATAGATCCTCTTTTCCGGAAAGTAGTAGCCGCGGCAAGACGCGCAGACGGCAAAACCGGCCTCTACATCGCGTTCTGCAACTTCCGCTTTGCAAAGAAGACATACGCACTTGATGCTATCTTTTGACTTGTTGTTCATGACGATCACCTCGATCAAACCTTTTCACTTGGGAAAAGGTTTGATCCAAGGCTAACGGGTTTGGGGCGCCTCTGAGCGGACCCCTCGATAAATTTTTCGGTTCCGTAGAAGCGAAAAATTTACGATAAGGGGTCTGCGTGCGCCCCGAAACCTGCACGAACCCAGCAAAAGCAAAGTCGTGGAGATGCCGAGGCGAAAGCGGCCTAGTCAGAAAAGAAAACTATGTTCGGGTGCGCCGAGCGCGAGGCCCGCGGATGCGTAGAGGAAAATCGACACGCCATGGTGGCAGCCAAGCTTTTTATATTCCCTGTGGATTCCTTGCTCTGATGATGCAGGATGGTTCAAAATTTGGAAACGGAGCTCAATGGGGCGCAAGGCGAATGTTTCAAGTCGGACGGCGAACGGCGGATAGCCTATTTCCTGGACAGTCAGTTCATCCGGTATCAATATGAACATCCGGTGCTGGCCCTGTCGTGCGACAACAAACCTCGAATCGTCTATCCGGACTTCCATCTGCCTGAACTCAAGACATATATCGAATACTATGGTCTGGCTGGACATCCTGAATACGACCTGGGCATCAAAAAAAAGGAAGCGATGTATAAACGTTCTGGTCTGGACGTGATTCCTGTCTATCCGTGGATGTTTGGCGAGGACTGGCAGGGCTACCTGATGAATGAACTCGACGCCATTGGCAGGCAGCGCTACCGGCAGCTCAAGTCAAGGCCTTACTGGTCCCAGCGGAAGTCTTCCAGCTATGGCCGCCGCGTTCCGGTCTCTTCAGGGTATCGGTCTCGGTCCGGGCGGCGCTATTGAGGCGGCTTGCTGCTGCTCTGCTTCTCGATGATTGAGATGGATGGGTGTTTTTGTATATAGTCGACTTTTTCCACACCAGTTAAAAACTTGGAATAATACAATAAATGACGATATCTGGCGGTGAATAAAGGCACACTCTGGGGGTATTAAATCCACATTTCGGCGAATTAATCCACACTTCCGGGCTATTTTTTCCACACTTTGAGGGAATTAATCCACACTTTGGCCGATTTAATCCACACTTGGGGCTGAATAAATCCACACCTCCGAGGCTGACAGGGCACAGGAAAACCAAGGCTATCGGTCCGGCCTAAGCTCCGGATGACCCCACACCGGTTTGAACTTGTCGGCTTTTAAAGGGAAGAAAGAGCGGTTTGATGGGTGGCCAGTTTGCCCAGGACGGATTCGGGCGGCCTATGGTCCTTGCCGCCTCTGGCCCAGATCCTGGCGCCCAGGCCTTTAGCGAACATGCTTTCCTGGTCTGCCACCCAGATGAAATCCGAAGGCTGCATTTCCTGGACCAGTCGGCAAAGAGCGGTCCTGCGAGCGGATGTATTGGTCAGGAAGAGAAGACGGAACCCTGTCAGAGAACAATTCCAGACCGGCTCATACCGTTTGTAGCCCTGGCTCCTGAAGTAGGATTGATAGCACAGGATCTTCTGGCGGATGTCCTTTGAAGGATTGTTAGCGCTGACCAAGGGCTCGGTGTCCATGTCCACTTCCAAAAAGAAGAGCAAGGCCTTGCCCTGTTCACTCATTGTATCCTTGATCATAAAGACCCCATCCGGGATGAAATCGATTTGTCCAGCAGTATCATCAGTAAGCGTCACTCGGTCATAGATCAGTGGCTTCCCCTCGCTGTCTTTTCCGAGAAAAGGTGAATTCGGCGACAGGAACCGAACCGACAGCCGAGGAACCAAGCGTTCGAGCTGAACCAGGTTAACACGAAACCAATTCACCAGGAGTTGGTGGTCGAGGAATAACGTGTCCAGGTCAGTGACCTTCGCCTGCGCGGTGCCGCTTCCGACGGCGCCTTCGGCGACTAGTTTTTCGAGCCCTGCATCTGTCAACGAGAAGATGCTTTCCGGCCGGCCCCGCCCCCGGCCAAACCCACGGCTGGTTTTCCGGATCAGGCCAGCCGATTCCAGCTGAACCAAACGCCGGGACAAGGCCTTGGGATTTCTTGACAGCAGCGCTGAGAGCTGGACTAAGGTCAGGACCTGATATTCAGCGACTAGTTGGAACACTTGAAGGTCATGTCTATTCAATTCGTTGCTCTTGTCAGCCATCCCGCACGCCTCATTTTCGTCGTTGATTCCATACACAGTCTATGCGGCGGTCTCAAGAAGACGGATTCAAAATATGAGTAGGGTATTGGGGTAAGAGCATGTTGCGTTTCCAATGGTCTCATTCGCCCTGAGGAGCAAAGTATACCAGGATTATTTGTTCCCCCTTGATTGTCTACAGCCTAATCTGTTAAATTCAAGTCCATGACGGTCGGCCCGGTCCGGCCCGACATATTTTAAAAAAGGACCCAGGAAGCGCGAGTCTCGGGTCCTTTTGTCTTTTGGGGAGGCCGCAAATTTTCCGGACATCGGAAGACCGGATTCTCGGAGCCGTTCTGGGTCACGCTGTGGGCGACGCCCTTGGTGTGCCCGTGGAGTTTGGCCCACGTGCGGCCCGCCGCGCCGATCCGGTCATTGAGATGCGCGGTTACGGCACCCACCACCAGCCTCCCGGCTCCTGGTCCGACGACACCTCCCTGATGCTCTGCCTTGTGGAAACACTGACCGAACATCCCAGCCTTGGCGACAAAGCCTTCCAGTCTTTAGCTGGTAAGTTTATCGCCTGGCGGGACGAAGGCTACTGGACCCCCCACGGCGAAGCTTTTGACATCGGCGGAACCACCAGCCAGGCCATCAGCCGCCTCAGAGCCGGAACTCCGCCACTGGAAGCTGGCGGGGCCGATGAACGCTCCAACGGCAACGGCTCCCTTATGCGTATCCTGCCCTTGGCCTTTCTGCCCAATTTGGACGATACTGCATTGGCCCGCACCGCCGAAGATTTTTCCCGCCTGACTCACCGGCACTACCGCTCAAAGATGGCCTGCGGCCTGTTCGTGCTGCTCTGCCGCCGGTTGCTGGAAGGGCTTGCTCCGGATCAGGCTTACCTGGAAGCCATAACACTCGGCCGAAGACTTTACTCCCGTCCCCCTTTTGAGAGCCAGTTGCCCCACTATGAGCGTTTTCTTTCCGGCCGTCTGACCGATCTACCCGAAGAGCATATCCGTTCAACCGGCTACGTGGTCCACACCCTGGAGGCTTCGGTCTGGTGTCTGCTGCACACGAATTCTTTCGCCGCCGCCGTGCTGCGGGCCGTCAATCTCGGCGACGATACCGATACCACCGCCGCCGTCACAGGCGGCCTGGCTGGAGCTGTCTATGGCCTTGGGGATATTCCCAAGCAGTGGACTGAAACATTGGTCCTAAAAGAGCAGATAACAGGCCTTGCTTCAAAATACCTCCTGAAGGCTCGTGGATTGTTCGCAGATGAGACAAAAAATTGAATTGATGGGTAACTCCAGCTGTTTCATTAAAGAAATACCTGTCAAATTATTCCGAAAAGATATGGCTGGGAACGGTGCCTGATACCGATCGGCCTGCTTGCAGCCGAAGGGCGATGGAGAGGATCCGTTTTTTGAACGGCGTGAAAAAGGACAGCCCATAGAGCCCTCCGAGAAAATACCGGGGAGCAGAAGAGGCTGAAAATAGGAAACGAAAGCAGTAGGTAATGAATGTGGCAACTGATCATGTGACTCTGAATAATGCCTTTTCCACCGGCACGGCCGCACGGCATGAGACCTTCACCCCACGATACGGCTGGCTGAAAAAGGGATACGACCGCTGTCTGGCTAATCCTCACGTTTTCAACGACGACAATGCTATCGAGCAGCTTGGAGTTGGAAAAAATATGGTGCGTTCGATTCGTTTCTGGTGTGTCCTTTTCCGTCTTCTGGAGGACTCCGGACAAAAAGGGAGCCTGAAGCCATCTCATTTTGGCGAAAAACTACTGGATACTCAAGCAGGCTGGGATCCCTACCTCGAAGACCCGGCGAGTCTCTGGCTGCTGCACTGGCAGGTATTCCGCCCGCCGTTTCTGGCTGTTTCCTGGAATATCGCTTTTTCATACCTAACCCTGGCGAATTTCACCGGGCGTGAACTGGCAGAAGCCATTCATGCAAAAGCGAAACGAATTGAGGGGATGCGCATGATCGCCAGGAATTCCTTCGAAAAGGACGCTTCCTGCATGGTTCGCATGTACGTATACGGAGCCAGTGAAAAAGCCGATATCCGTTGTCCATTCAATGAGCTTGGACTCATCGTACCAGCAGCGGAATCACAGGATTCGGATCGATATCGCTTCAGCTCCGGACCCAAGACAAGCCTGCCCGATCTGGTGTTTCTGGCTGCCGTCCTGGACTATGCGGCGCAGTGGTATCCGGGGCAGAACAGTCTGCCGCTCGCTCAGATCACCTTCAACCCCAATGCCCCGGGCATGGCCTTTCGCCTTTCGGAATCGGACTGCGGGCAGCGTCTGAGCCGAGTTTGCCGCCAGTCGGAAGATATCGAATTCACCGAAAACAACGGGATACGGCAAGTCCAATTCAAAGGAGCGCCCGACCGTTTATCCTGTGACTGCCTTGATCGTTATTACAGGGGGGCGATATGAGACAGCCGACCCTGCCGGAATGGGTCAAGGTTGACAGATCGGTTGCCCGGTCGGTGAATCTTGAACGCGACGCCGACAATAAAAATATCCTGCACCGGTTTCAGGTCACCAATACGGCTTGTGAAACCCTGCGGCGGCTGGCGGACGCCATGGAGGGCGAATCCGTCAACGCCTGGTCGCTTACCGGTCCCTACGGGACTGGCAAGAGTGCTTTTTGTAATTTCCTGATCGCCTTGACTTGCGGAGATCGGGACAGGCGGGCCCTTTGCCATGGAAAACTTCGAGCCGCAGATACCGAACTGGCTGCAAGGCTGAAACCGTTCGTTATCCCTGACGGCGGCCAGACGCCAGGTATTGGCGTCAGGGCCGTATCACGCTACGAGTCTCTGAACAGCACGCTGGCGAGGGGGCTGGCTTCCGCAATGGACAATGCGCCCGACCGCAGGCGCGGCGTCTGGAAGCAGCTCCGGGAACGGGCCTTGAGGCTCGCGAGAGAGGATTGGCCGGCTACGAAGGATGTTGTGGAGGTTTTTGGAGCCCTGTCCGAGGTTTCCGGCCGCCGCGTCTTCCTGGTAGTGGATGAATTTGGCAAGAATCTGGAGTTTCAGGCTCATCATCCTGACCGGGGCGACATCTTCGCCCTCCAGGCCTTGTCGGAGACCAACCCTGTTTTCCTCTGGGTCTGCCTGCACCAGTCTTTCAGTTCGTATTCCGGAAGTTTGAGCCGCGTTCAGAGAGAAGAGTGGCAGAAGATACAAGGCCGTTTTGAAGATCGTCCCTATATCGAGCCGCCGACACGCAGTTTCGCCCTCATTCGGGACGTGCTCTCCGTGGAGCCGCCGGATTCGGTCCGGGGGGCGGTGGAGCAGTGGGCGCTGGCCATGCAGGAGGCCGTGTCCGGTCTGACCATGGCAGGCTTTCCTCATTTGGATTTGGAAAAGATCAAGAGACTTTACCCTTTCCACCCGCTGTCTGTCTATTTCATCGGTGAACTGACGCGGCGGTTCGCCCAGAACGACCGTACCATCTTTACCTTCCTGGCCAGCGGCGAACGGCACGCGTTTTCATCCTGGCTCAGCCGCATGGAAGAGGACAATAAGGACCGCCTGCCGACTCTGGGACTGGACGCCCTGTACGACTATTTTTGCGAGGCTGGGCCGACCAGGCATAACGGCCGCTCCGAAAACCAGCGGTGGCTGGAAATACAGACTATGATCGAGTCCCATAACGGCATGCCTCCGGCCAGTACGAGGCTCCTCAAGACTGTGGGAGTTCTTAACCTTCTGGGCTCTTTGCCTGGGGTTTTGGCTTCGGAGGAAATGGTCCATGCCGCCATGGCTTCATCCTATTACCGCCGCACCCGCGAGACCTCCGAGATTCTTCGAGGCCTGGTCGGGGAAAAAACGCTCCTGTACCGGGAATATGCCGGCGAATACCGGCTTTGGGAGGGCAGCGATTTTGATTTGGATCAGGAGGTGCTACAGGCCAGAGGGCGTGTGGCGGTTCGCGATGTGGCCGAAACCCTTGAGGAGATAGCTCCCCGTCCCAATCTGGTGGCGGCCCGGCACTCGCTCCAGACCGGCAATCTCCGCGAATTCTCTGTCCGCTGGTGCACCGAGGGCGATCTGCCCTCACTCATGGAACGGACTCGCACCGGGGAAAACAGGCTGGATGGAACGGTCTGGCTCATGCTGGGCAGGCGGAAAATTCTCGATCCCCTCCTTGAGACGGCCGGAAAAGGCTCACCGGTCATCGTCGCTTACTCTCCCTGTCTGGAGCAGGTCTGGCAGTTGATGCTGGAAGCAGCCGCTACCAGGGAGGCTTGTTCGGCCCCTCAGTTGGAACGGGACGGCGTGGCGCGCAGGGAGGCCAGGCACCGGGCCGACCAAGCCGCACAGACCCTGGAAGCCTTCCTGAACGACGCCTTTGCTCCCGGACGGGGTTCAGCGGTCTGGTTTGCCGATGGGGCCGCCAGGGAGGTCGGTTCCCAGAGGGAGCTTTCCGCGCTGGCTTCCGACCTGTGCGACCTGGTTTACCGCGATTGCCCGCGCATAAACAACGAGATGCTCAATGCCGACCGCCTTTCCAGCATGGCGGCGGCGGCCCGTAACAAGGTAGCCGAGGCGCTGGCCAATAATTACCGGTACGAAGACCTGGGCCTTAAAGGCTTCGGCCCGGAAGTGGCTGTTTACAGGACCGTCATCAAGGAAACCGGCCTGCACCGGCCGGACGGAGAAGGAGCATGGAAGCTTGCCTCCCCCGATCCGGAACAGGAACCCGGGCTGGCGGCAGTCTGGAATTTGTTCGACCGCCTGCTGGCCGGGGCCGATCAGGCCGGAGAAGCAGTTCCGGTCGGGAGGGTGCTGGCAGAGCTCAAGCAGCCGCCCTTCGGCCTCAGGGAAGGACCAGCTCCTCTGCTGCTTGCCCACTATCTGCTGGTGCATGCCGATGAAGTGGCTGTTTACGAAGATGAGGTCTTCAAACCGTTCTTCGGAGACGCCGAAATAACCCTGCTCATGCGCCGCCCCGAACTCTTCAGCCTGCGGAGCTACCGGCCTTCAGGCATCCGTTCGGAGGTCATCCGCACTTATTACCAGGTGGTCAACACCGAATTGGATCTGGCCGGGGAGGTCCGGAACAGGACCATGCTGGCCGTGGTCGTCCCACTGACCGAATTCATCAACTCTTTGCCTCCATACACCAGGGCCACCCGCGCCATCAGCGCCAACGCCCAGCGCCTGCGCAACGCCATCGCCAACGCCCGCGATCCCCAGCAACTCCTCTTTCGGGACATACCGGAAGCACTTGGATTTCGAGCGATCGAATCAGTGAATGGACTCCCGTATTCCAGCTCGGAGTCTGCCCGCCTGCGAAAGGAACTTTGGAACGCCGTAAGCGAACTGCGAGAGGCCTTCGGTATTTTTGTCAAAAAAATAAGACGGAGTTTTATTCGGGAGATGGCCGAAGTCACTATGGAAGACAAGTCGGCAGGAGCCCTGCGGTACCACCTCAGACAAAACATCTCTCCCCTTCTGGAAGTCTGCCTGGAAAATGAACTGAAACCGTTTATGTCCGCCCTTGCCAGCGAAAACGGAAGTGATGATGAATGGCTGCTCCGGGTTGCCGGGGTCATCATGAAAAAAACTGTCGAAACATGGCTGGACGCCGACATTGGACCCTTCATCCTTCGGCTGAGGGAATTACAGGAACGCATTCAGCGGTTGAAACAACTGAAACGCTTGGCCGACCGTCACGGGCCCATGGACGAAAACACCCGTTTCATCGGTGTCACAGGGCCGAACGGAAGGCTAAGGGAAACATCCGTCCGTCTTTCTGCCAGACTAACCCCCCGAGCGGCCCACCTGTTGAAGGAAATCGAGATGGCAGACAGGGAGACCAGGCTCAGCCTGTTGGCCGGACTTCTCGAAGCCATGGAACAAAAAGGGGACATAAAGTGAAAGAACGGCACCTGCTCGCCCTCTCCGGCGGCAAGGATAGCGCCGCCCTTGCTGTCTACATGAGGGACCAATATCCCCACCTGCCCATGGAATACGTCTTCATCGACAGCGGCTGCGAACTGCCGGAAACTTACGCCTTCCTCGATAGACTCAAAGCGCTGCTGGGGATTGAGATAAAAACAATCGGAGGCGCTGAAGAAAAAGACAGAAAAAATTTCCTGTGGTGGCTTAAAAACAAGAACTATTTTTTACCATCTCCAAACAATAGATGGTGCACAGAGGTTCTTAAACTTATACCCTATTCAAAGTGGCTAAAAGAAAACTGCTCTGGTGATTTGGTTCACAGCTATGTTGGATTAAGATCAGATGAGAAGAAAGAGCGTCTGGGATTCACGAAATGTCATGACCGTTTGATTCAACATCATCCATTTGTTGATGACGGCATAGTTTATGATGATGTAAAGCGGATTCTTGATGACTCAGGTCTTGGTTTTCCAGATTACTATGAATGGCGCTCTCGTTCAGGTTGTTTCTTCTGCTTCTATCAGACTAAGCGTGAATGGATAGCACTTTATCGCCGTTACCCAGATCTTTTTATGGCTGCGGCAGATATGGAAAAAAAGGATCCAAAGACTGGACTTCGGTATACATGGAATGAGGGGATATCTCTTCTTGAATTGAAGAATATGGCAGATATTATTGAGTCTTCCATAAATGATTTTGTGCACGGAAATCAGAGTAAGCCAAAGTTGATGGAGTTGCTTAGCTCCGTGAAATCAAATACATTACCTGGAAAACCTATTAAAATATGTGAGGGGGATTTGCCATGAAAACTGTGTCTTTCTATGACGAGATTATACGAATAGGATTTACGCAAGGCATTTATAAACCTCACAAGCATATTGCCATCTTGGCGGCCATCAGATTGTTGAGAGACAAACCAGAGAATGATCGCCGGATATATTATGATGATGATTTTAAAACTTATTTTGCAGAATATTTTGAAAGATTTGCAGGTTATAATGATCGCAATAGGCCCTATACTCCGTTTTTTCATTTGAGAAAATCGACCTTCTGGAATTTATCCCCCTGCCAAGGCAAAGAAGATGATCTTCTTTCTCTTAATACAGTTGGTGGCCCTGGCCAGCTAATGGAGTTTGTTTCTCATGCTGAGGTTAGTTCTGACTTTTACTTAGCTGTTATGGATGACGAAATATGCAGTGAAATGGAGTCTCTCATACTTGATTGCCTCAACAAAGGCAGGTTAAAGTCACAAGAAATACAGGAAATCGATCAGGAATTTGAGCGCATTCAGATTGCAGAACAAGGAAATATCGGCCCAAATCCCTTTATAGCCTACCTGAACAGCCTGCATTCCCGGGATGCCGGCAATGAAAATGCCTTGGCCGAATCCCAGGCCTGTAACCGGGATTTTTCCCGCATCCACGTCAGGCACCCTTTTGTGGACACTGTTGTCTCTGGTCTGATTGGTGAATCCGGGAAATCGGTCATCCTGACCGGGCACGCTGGTGACGGCAAATCCACCCTGGCTCTGGCGGTGTACAAACATTTGAAGGGCCTGGAACCGGCCGAGGCTTTGCCCTGTCCTCTGCAGAGACGCGAGGACCTGTTGCTTCCCGGCGGTGTTCGTCTGGCCATTGTCAAGGATCTGAGCGAGTGGCGCATCGCCGAGCGGGACTCCTTGCTGGACGAGGTCAAGGCCAAAAGGGTGCGGGTGCTTCTGGTGAGCAACACGGGGACGTTGCTGGACGCCTTCTGCGGATACGCCGAGCGGAAAGGTTTGGGCAGCCGCGCCGAGTGGGAACCTCTTCTTCTGAAGGCCATGGACGCCGAATCAGAGACCCTGTCCTTGGGCGCGAGCAGTTTTGCCTGCTTCAATCTGGCTCTCCACGACAATCTGCCGCTGGCCCGGCAAATTTTCGAACGGATGCTGGCTCCCGAAAACTGGTCTTCCTGCAATGGACAGTCTTGCCGGGACCACTGCCCTGTTTACCGGAACGTGGAGCTTTTTCTCGGCAACTCCGGCCTGGCGGTCAATCGTCTGTTTTTGGCTTACCGGAGGATGTACGAATACGGCACGCGCCTGACGATCCGTCAGTTGACCGGCCACCTGGCCTACCTGTTGACCTCCGGTCTGGAGTACGCCGATATCCGCAGTCTCGGAGAACGCCCTGTCCGGCCGCTCATTTCGGAATTCCTTTTTTACAATCGTTTCTTCGGCGATAACGGGAGGCAGGGAGACCAGGCCGCTGTCCGGATGCGGGTAATTACGGAGGTTCTGGCCCATGGCTTCGGTTCCAGGCCTTGCCCTTCCACCGAACGGTATCTCTGGCTGCTGACCCACGGCGACGACTTCAAACTGGGTGTCCCCTCCATGGAAAAGGAGTTCGGCCAGTTGAGAAGATACGGCGCGTTGAGCCGGGAACTGCCCAACGGACTGACTCCCGACCAGGCCCGGGAACAGGTCCGTCGGATGCTCTACTTTCTCCACGAGTTCAGGACGGCGGATCGCGGCAATGCCTTTCTGCGGAGTTTTCTCGGCTCGTTGTCCTTGCTTACGTGGGATTGCTGGCAGCAGCCTGAGGCCCGTCTCTCGATGGAAGCGGCGAGCCATTTCAAGCAACGTGTCTTTCATGTCCTGCAGGAACAGTTCACCGGCGTACGCCTGCCCGAGATCGGGGCTGCCGGACAGGGCCGCCTGTATATAACTCTTAGCCGGCGCCGCCTGGAGATCAGGCAGAGTGCCCAGGTAGTTCTGGCCCAGATAGATTACGCCAATGAATTCAAAATCTGTCTTGTTCCGGCCGGCCGGGGACAGGGGCGGCGGGACCTGGTGCTGCAAGGCCAGGGGCGCCTGGAAGGCATAGGCCTGACACTCAGTCTGCCCTTTCTGGATTATGTCCTGGCGCGCCATCAGGGTGAAATGGGGGAAACCCTGCAGGCCGCCTACACCCATCGGCTGGAGAGTCTGAAAGCCAAACTGCTCAAACGTTGCCGTAACGGCGGGGAGGAAGACATGCTGCTGGTTCGGCTGCGCACCAACCATACTTTTGTGCGGCAGCTTTATGCCGTCGCGGACGGCCGGTTGGAGGTGTCCAATGCCTGAGCAATTCCCGAAGATCGGCCTGGATATCAATAAAAGGGACGCCAACCCGGCGGTCCGCCTTTTCGGTCGGCGCTTTTTCTCCGATCAGACCACTCTGGAACTGCTGGTCGAAATGCTGTTGGTGTCTACCTCACCCAAAAGGTCCGGCGATCTGTTTTTCGATTCCATGTTGCCGCCGCCGAAACTGCTCAAGTCCCCTTGGACAAAGCCCCTCGAGTATGCCCCGCGGTCCCGTCTGAACCTCAAGCTTTTCGCCTTTTTCGGCGCCTCCAAGCTGGACACCCGCCATCAGACCCACCGTGAGCACCTGGGAGAAATACAGGAATGCCTCCAGGAGCGCATGTCCGTCAGCGGCGATAATCCCGGCGATGTTCTGAAAACCCTGGCCAACCTTTTTCTGGGCTTCCAAGGCATAGGCATGGAACGTACCTGGTGCGCCCAGAGCTTCATGCCGGTTTGTGCTGACCTGCTTGCTTCGGAAACAATCTGGAATGAATCATATGCGGCCAGACATTGCCCAGATTCATGGGAAGCTATAATAGCTCGATACAAAGCGTATTTTTCGGTTAATAAACATCGTCTTCTCGCCCGTGGCGGGGAAGTTTTGTATCTGCAGTTATGCAATGCCTTGCGGCGGGAGCCGGGGGAAGTCGAAGCCTGGCTGGCGGCGCGGGGCCTTTCTTCCTTTCTGACCTCGAATGAGAAGAATCCCTCCTGGCTGCGGACCGAATTGGAGCAGGGTCTGGGCAAGTTGATGCAGGAGACTCCGGCCACGGTTTCCCGGCTGGCTGATTTTATAGACCGGGGGGTGGATGGGGAAACAGCCCTGCGGACGGATGCCGGGGAAGGCGGCCGCAACTGGACGAGTTGCGGCTGGTGTCCGGAAGAGGCCTGGCCCGAGAGTTATCTATTTGCGGTGGAGATGCTCCGGATCTGCCGGGCGAACCTGTATCTGCTGGACCGCCTCGAGCTTCTCGAAAGCGCCTGTTCCCTGCAGGTGATGCGCAGTCTGATCACCCAGGCGGCGCGTTATTCAAACCGGTCCGAAGCCCAGGCCTGGCGGCTGGCCGTTTCCGATCCGGACGGTGACAACACCACTGTCAAGCACGTCTCCCGGGCGACCGTCCAGGCTGTCTCCAAGACGATATACGACGGTCTGCGCCATCCGGATATCCTCGGCCAGACGCCCACGAAGCAGTTGGATACTCTCTATAAACAGGCTGACGCTAAATACGGCCACAAGCTTTTCATCACGCTGGGTAAGCGGATCGGGCTGATCGTGCCCCGCAAGGGCGCAGGCATGCGTTTCGTCTTGAACGGGCGTCTGCTGCGTCTGCTCGTTGTAGCCCTTATGCCCGGACGAAGAATGACCTACGACTCGTTCAAGCAGGCTGCCGAAGCTCATTTCGGACTGGCTTTCGACGAGGCGGCTCTGGGCAGGGCCAACGGCTGGGCGACCGGCGTGAATATCGAATCCTTCGGGTATTCCACCGACGACTGGCTGGCCAGGATGCTGGAAGAGGCCGGTTCCCTCCGCCGTCTTTCCGACTCCTGCGCCCTGGTCGAAAACTCCGCAGCCCCTCAGGAGCTGGAGGATAAAGAATGAACTACTTCGCGGAATCCGCCTTCGAAAATATCCAAAGCAAAGTTTTGCGGCTGCGGGAAAAAGGGACGTCCCAGCGCCGGCTCATCGTGACGACTTCGGCTTTTCCGGCAGACGTGACTCTCGATCTGGCCAGGATGCTGGACGAATTTGTCCTGAATGACGGCCGTATCGTCCTGACGTTCAGGGTGGCCGGTAATCTGTCCGATTTGTGGCGTCGGACGGATGAACCGTCTTTCCGGGAAATAGTCCGCAGAGGGTGGATGGATGATACGGGGAATCTGACCGGATACCGCAATGCGCCGCCGCCGGAGGACGGCCGCCTGGGCTTAGTGGTGCTCGTTGGCGCTGACAAGGTCACTGACTCCTCCGGGCTGGCTGATTTTTACCGCTGCGACGCCGTCGCCGTCTGGGAGGAGCAGATGAAAGGGAGTTTTGCTCCCTGGACGCGGAAAAGACTGGATGCGGCTCGTATCGGCTATGAAGATGCGACGGTCGAGCACTTCGACACCGTACTGAACGCACTGGAAGAGCAGGGTTGCGCGGACTTTTTCCAGATTGTCCGCCTGCTCCGGTCTCTCCCCCTGGAAACTCACGGCGCACAGGATGGCAAGGACGCGGAACGGATTCTGTTGCGCGGACTGGGTGGCTTGGGGTTGCCCAGTTTCGCCGGGTTCGATTTCAAAAAAAAGAAAAGTCTGAGACCTTACCTGGAAACAGCCATCCGTTTTTTTCGTTACGATCTCTATTTGGAGGAACGGAACAAGAAAAATGCCCTCAAGGCCATTGATCTGCTGAGGAAGAACAAGTCCGCCGAGATCGGGGACAACTCTCTGTTCACGCCGGAAAACCGGGGAGCTTTCGAGACGGACAAGGCCTTTATCGAAGCTGTGGAGAGATATGTCCGGGATGAGGATCAGAAGGCCAGGAATGACCTTTTTGCCAGCGACTTCATCGTCGTCAACGACAAGATACTCAAATTTAAGATCAGGAGCGGAGACGACAACGCTGACCCGCCCGACACTTTGCGGAAACTCGCCGGCGGGTCCGTGGAAGTGGTCTTGACCGCGCTCTGGCAGACATTGATGGAGGCGCGCAAGGAGTTCGGAACCGCAATTCCAGAACTTGCAGGCATCTCCATACGTGGCGAGAAGTTCAAATACGACAATGACGGATTGACCGAGGGCGGGTCCGAGTCGGCGGCGGAAAGGCAAGGCCGGGCGAAAGACTATCTGCGCCGCCTGGTGGGCGGAGTGGACAGGTATTTCGCGGACGGTTATCTGGACCTTGCCGGATTCGGAGACGAGCAGATTCCTGTGGCCTCAAATCTTTATCACGAAGAAGTGGCCTGCACCAATGCGCGGACCGCGGAACCTCTGCTCGAATTCCAGGTGAAACTGACTTTCACCGGACACGATGAACTCACCAGGAAATTTGCCTGGCGTCTGCCAGAGACGCAACCATTCCGCATGGCTGAAGAACTTATCCAGTGGACCTCAGGAATCATAACGGACAAAGACACGGGCCAGTCAATCCTGCCGGTTTTTCATATCCCATATCACGAAGAACTTCTGCTGGCCAAGGATGACGATGAGGCCCGCCGCGTCCTGTTGCACGCAGTCCGGGATATGGATGCCCACGCCACGAATTTGATTACCGAAGACTGGAGAAAACAGAACGAACCTCTGCTGCCGTATCTAGATGAAATAGCCGACGCCTATGGACGTTTCATTGATATTGCGTCGCAAAACGGTTTGCATTCGGTCTTTCACCCGGAAGGAGACGGGCGGGAGGCCGCCTGGGATGTGCTGCGCAAAGCCTGCGAAAAGGCAATGAAGGCTTATACGGGAGATGACGAGCAGTGCCGAAACAGCTCCATGGCGGCGATGCTCATGCGGATGTTTCTGATGGTCGTTCCACGAGAAGGGAATGATAAAGCTTGGGTGGCGGATTGTTACGAACGCTCAGGTATTGTCACCGTGCTGCATCCGTCGGTTCTTGAAATGCTTTGCCACCATATCGCTTTCCTGTTTGCGTGCTTCAATTATGCTGCGCCCCGGGAGTGGCGCACGGACAAATCCATGAAGCCCTTTCATCCGTCCAAATGGCAGGACTATCTGGACTTGGCCACTATTCAGATGCCCCTGGGCGGTTTGATAAAGGATGAAAATCGAACCATGGACACGAAAATTCGCGGCCAGGAACTGCTGCATTGTCTGGGCTCACCGGCCAAAAATAAGGAAGATGCACCGCTCTCGACCAGACTTCTCCTCCGCTACGAAGGCTTCGACGATGAAGCAACAACGGACGCTGATATGTTCGCCGAGACTCGCGAGTCGAGATTGCTGCAGAATATTCTCAGCGACTATCTGGCCATCCATCCCCATGCCCGTGACGGCATCAGCCTGGCGGTCTACCGCAACAAAGATATCCAGCCGGTCATCTCGGCGGTACACGGCTTTTTGGCCGGACTGCGCGAAGGTGATACGCCGGTGCTGGACGAATATCGTCAGCGGCCCTATGCCGTGGTCATAACTGTTTTTACCGAGGCAGGCGAGGATGTCGGTGTGGCCCGCTGGATTGAGCAGTGGAAGGAACGGTGGGAGGCGGCTGAGTCGGAAGAAAAATATGCCGTCTATCGCCACTGCCGTTTCTCCATAGCTCACAGAGTCGTCCCGGAGCAGGATAACGACCGAAAAGCCTTTGCTCGCATGATCCGGGACGGTTTGGATGTCGATATCGCCGTTCTTTACGACTTCATCGGCGCGGGGCTCAATGTCAACGAGTTCCAACGGGTGGAGCCCTATAATGTCTTGAAACGCACATTGAAGTTCCCCATCATCGAAAAGTCGTTTTGTATGGTGGATGATCCGCAGCTGAGGCTTCGCCGCGCTAGAATCATCCGCAACCCCCAGTTCAGGTTGGCCTCGCTTCATCTTGAAACAATGGCCCGCCTTAAGACTGACAACGTTCCGCCCGGAAATGAACACGTTCTTATCGGTTACGGTGATTTTGCCACGTGGCAGGAAGTAGTGGATGAACTCCATAAAAGGGCCGAATGGGTGGTTTGTATTGATCCCAGCATAGACGACATGCTTATCAAGATGCGGCATGATGCAGCCGCCGAAGAACGGGAGATTATCGGTTTCGGTTCCGGGGTCGGTTTGCACGGTGAACTCAACTTCACCATATCCACCGAACATTTCAGACTGTCAGACATACTTTATCGTTTGGAAAGAGCCGTAGCGGAGCTCTACCCGGGCTGGCCGGAAAGCATCCTGAAGTCTGTAGCTGAATCCGTGATGAAAGAAGCGCAAACACTGTCGGGGCTGTCTCTGGTCCGCGCTACGGGCGTTGGGACATATCTGCACGATTTCATGGCCTACTCATTGTCCAGCAAGCTTTTGGCGACAGAAGACAATCTTCTGTGCAGTCACTTGATTTCACTTGACGCATATCGTCATTGGTTCACTGACGGTGACCAGATGCGCCCGGATCTGCTCTGGCTGGCGGCCCGGCTTGATGAGTCTGAACGCATTGTGCTGAGCATGCACCTGATTGAGTGCAAACTGGGCATACGGAACGAAGAGCATGTGGAAAAGGCGGTTCAGCAAGTCAAAAACGGTCTTAATGTGCTGATTCCGGCTTTTCTGCCCAAGGCCGAAGAAGGCGGGGATGATGCCCGCCCGGATCGGCGTTACTGGTGGCTTCAGCTGCATCGTTTGATCGCCAGCAAAACCAGAATCGCCCGGCAACGGCAAGCTGCGATCATGGCAGCTATGGAACGGCTGGCTGCTGGCGATTACGCTATTACTTGGCATGGGGCTGTCTTGGCCTTCTGGACGGATAGCCAAAGCCAGGATATCGAAAAAGTCGGAACTGCCGTGTATGAGGAGGCCGAGAGCGGGCGATTGGAATTCGGTATTTACGCGTTGGGTCAGGAAGCCGTGCGTGGGATCTGTTCGGGCGAAAAGTATTTTTCACTACCTTGGAATGAACCCTGCATTGGGTTTGATTCTCGCTCCGCTAAAATCGTCGGGAAACAGGAACCCGCGTGGGTTGAGATCGAAGACGTGGCCCATGGTGAACAGGTTGCTGTGGTTGTAGATGCCGTAAAAAAACCGTCCGAGAATGCTCCGGAGGAAGCCCTGCGTTTTCCTGGCTACCTGCCCCGACCCCGTGTTCCGGAACGCATTCTCTTGGGAAGAACGGTCGCGGGGAATCGAGAAGTTTACTGGGAATTCGGAAACAAGGATCTGTCCAACCGTCACATGCTGATATTCGGCGCTTCCGGTATGGGGAAGACCTATGCCATCCAGTGCCTGCTGTGTGAACTTGGCCGGAGTGGACAAAACTCCCTGATAATTGATTACACCAATGGATTTCTGCCGAAACAATTGGAAAAGGAAGTCAATGAGGTTCTGAAACCCGAGCAGCATTACATTCTGAATTCACCGCTCCCGATCAATCCCTTCCGTATTCAGTCCATTGACCACGGCGGCTTTGTGGCCGAGGAAAAGATCAGCACAGTGGCCAAGAGAATCGCGGCCATATTTCAGACCGTATACGGCCTGGGCGAGCAACAGTTTGCGGTCTTATATGCTGCCATTTCTCAGGGAATCTCAGAGTCAGGGCAGGAGATGTCTTTGGCCTGTCTACTGGAAATTATTGAAAGTTTCATCAATGATGCGACAAAAAACAAAAGCGCCGTTCAAACGACCCTCAGCAAGATCAGACCATTTATTGATGATAATCCCTTTGGGGGAAATGATCGGACTTGGGACTGGAAATCCATCTTCGATGATCCCGAGCAGAGGTGCCATATCTTCCAGCTTGCCGGCCTTGACTCTCACTCATGGCGGCTGGTGACAGAGTTTGTTCTCTGGGATTTTTACGGTTTCCTGCAAACATCTGGACGCAGGAATGAACCAAAAGTTGTTGTTCTGGATGAGGTGCAGAACCTGGATCACAAAGATGACAGCCCTCTTTCGAAATACCTCCGTGAGGGTCGAAAGTTCGGGATTTCCTTGATCATGGCGACCCAGATCATGAGCAACCTGAATAAGGATGAAAGAGATCGGCTGTTCAACGCCGGACACAAGCTTTTTTTCCGGCCCGCCGACACCGAGATCAAGTCTTATGCGGAAATTGCCGCGGTGACGACGCAGGAGAAGCAGGAAGTCTGGATGACCCGCCTTTCCGAACTTAAAAAAGGGGAGTGCTACTCGTTGGGCTGGAGCTTGAACAGTTCCACGGGGAAGTTGGAATCCAAGGCCTTTCATATTCGTGTGGCTTCGCTCCGGGAAAGATTTTCAGATGCCTAAGGCAAGGTCTGCATCGAATCGATTACCCCGGACCTTTCATTCCTCCTTTATTCCGGAGCGTCAATATGTTGCGGAGATTCTGTGTTACGCGGCGGGCGGAAACGAGGGGACATATCAGGACATTCGGGCGGCCACGCTGATTCCCATGGGCGAACAAAGCGGCAAGGTGCAAGCGATCCTGGACTATTGCCGGGGAATGGGCCTGGTGGTCCTTGAAGGCCGGGGGCAGAACGGAGTGAAGCGGCCAAGACTGACTGATTTCGGGCGTAGGGTTTACCTGGAGGACCGTTACTTGAAGGAGCCCATCAGTCAGTGGGTGGCGCATCTGAACCTTTGCAGCCCATTGACCGGAGCGGATCTCTGGCACCACGCATTTTTCCAAGCTGCTCCGGTTCTGGGATTGAGGTTCACCCGCGAGCGATTGGATGATTATCTGAAGCTGGCCTATAGCAGCAGACGCTCCGGGCTGATCGGCCCCTTGTTGAGAACATATGAGGACGAAGCCGCGTTGTTGCGGTGTGGTGCGGTAAGGGAGGACAATGGCGAAGTCGTCAGGCGTCCGGCTCCGTTGGAGCCAGAATTTGCTTTTGCCTATGGAGCATGGCTGCTTCAGTTGATGGCCGACCATTTTCCTGGCGCGGACCAAGTGACCTTAGCGGACATGGACGCCCGTGCCGGATGGAGAACCATTGCCGGGTGGGATGCGTCACAGGCGCAAAAGGCTTTGGCTTTTGCTGAAAACAAAGGGTTGATTGAGGTGGATCGGCTCATGAATCCATGGCTGCTTTGGGGTAAGTCGTCTCCGCAAGAAGCATGGGCAAAACTATATAATGACCTGGTATGAGGTAGGGCGATGCCGAAACTGAGCGATGTCATTCAATTTCGTGGAGACCGTATTTTTCATGGAGCAGTGAGCCTTGATTGGTTGTGGACTCACCCGAAGTTGAGCCAGGCTGCTGCCGAGTCCTTTATATTCCATGGGCCATCGTATCACGGGGTAGCTCAGCAGGACATTGGGACAGCCCACGGACATCGTTTACAGGATACAGCCTCTTTTACCAGGGCTGTGTTGCGTCGGTGCCACGGCCTGGAAAGTGCGCCTTTTACCCTGGCTATCGCTGGTTATGGAACGGGAAAGTCTCACCTATCCTTGGCTATGGCCAATATGCTGACTCAGCCTCAGGGGGAAGTGGCGGAACGCCTAGTCTCCGCTATGGAAACAGCCGACCCTGGTGCGGGCGCCGAAGTCCGGGCCATCCTCAAAGAAGATCCAAGACCGTTTCTGGTGGTGGCCCTAAACGGAATGCAGAATTTCGATCTAACGGCCGAATTGACCAGGCAAATACTCATGCAAGCGTGTGCCCACAAACTGGATACACGTGAGTTGGATGAGCTTCGGCCGCGTTTCCGGCAGGCGGCAAGCCTAACTCGGCTTGCAAGCGAAGAGATGGTTCGGGAATTGATGGAAACCTGTGGCATGGATTCCATGGACGAGGTTTTGGAGGCCTTGAACGCACAGGATGAACAGGTTTACACCAAGACCCAACAGCTGTTTGAAGCTAATGGGCTTCCCATAAGGGCTTTAGGCGGTGAATCTGCCAGGGATGTCATCGATGTTGCGGTTCGTGAGTACTGCGGGGAGAACAAGCACTTCGCGGGTATGGTCATCCTTTTTGATGAATTTGGTCGATATACGGAATTTGCGACCATTCGTAGCCAGATCGCGGGCAGCGGCGTTCTGCAGGATCTTTTTGAAGGAATTCAGGGCAACAGTGAACATGTTGTCTTTGTAGGCTTCATCCAGTTTGAGCTGAACGCCTATGTGCAGAGAGTGGCCCCGGAGTTTAAGAACGAAATCCTGAGGTACGTTTCCCGGTATCAATCCGCAAGCAAGTCGTATCTTTCCATTAATCTGGAAACTCTGGTGGCCAATCTGATCGAAAAGAAGGACCTTGGGCTCTTGGACTCTTGGTTCGAGTGCGATGAGGCCTTTCGGCAGAGTCACCAGATTGCCCACCAACTGCATAATTGGTTCCCTCAATCCAATAACCACAGGCTGTGGGCTGATGCGGAACGATTTCACCACATTATTTATAAAGGATGTTGGCCGCTTTCGCCTTTTTCCATGTGGCTGCTGTTCCACTTGACGGCAGCGGGTAAACACCTTCAGGAGCGTTCAGCGTTGGCATTGCTGGGTGAAACCCTGGACCGCGCTTCAGGTGTGGACTTTCTGTCGGCCGGTTCCTGGTCCCTTTGCCCGGTAGATTTGTGGTCGGACGCATTACAGGAAGAACTATTGTCTTCCGAAGAGCTTGGACAGCAGGGCTCCATCGCTCATGCCTATGCAAGTGCAATGGCCAAATATGGCTCCCAGTTGTCACAGTTGGCCAAACGGCTTTTGAGGGCTATCGTTCTGGCTGGGAAGTTAGGGCTCCACGTCTCGTCACGGGAGGAGGCAACTCAGGCCATCACCGTACTGGCCGGGATATCTCCAGTCGAGGCTGATGCCTGCCTTGCACAGATGCAGGAAGAATACAATGTTATTGAGTGGGACGGTAATTTTAATCAGTTCGACATCTTGGGAGATGCCGTGCCTCGCTCCCAGTTCCTGTCCTTTCTGAGGCAACGTGTTGCCGCAGGCTACGACGAACAAGCCAAAGCCACACTTTTTGCAACCAGAAGCCAGGAGTGGTGTGATCTATTAGGCAACCTTGATTGTGACTTTGCCGAACAGAATCGTATTTCCACTCGTGAATGGCAGTTTCGTGCGGTGACCACCCAGTTGCAACATATAGAAACCCAACTCAAGTTTGGGCTTGAAGAGTGGAAAAATGCAATTGCCATTGATGAGCCCAAGGGAATGGTCTTTTACTGTTACGTTGAGCCCGGCCGCGACATCGAAGCAACGGCTATGGAAGTTCGCAGAACGATCCGCCGAGTGGAAAAAGAAGCTTGCTGTAACCAGGCACCAGCATTTGTGACACTCATGTGTGACGAGGAAGGCTCTTTGGGACGGGCACTTGCGGAACTGGCCCTACTGCGAGATGGTATTAGCGAGGTGGAGCGAGCCCAGTTCGGAAATCTGGTGGCTGCGCATCAGGAGAAAGCACAAAAAACAATCCGGAACCAAATAGAGAGCATGCTGAAAGAACAAAGATTTATAACTTCCTTCGGCGATGAATTGCAGCCCGCTAGGCGTAACCGCTTTGGGACGGAACTCTTTAATCGTGCATATAAAAAGCCTCTCCCGTTTCCGTTCGATGGATTCAGTACGGCGCGCGGGAATGCCGCTGACACCTGCTACCGGCTTATTCTTGAACTGTTGCACGGCAAACTGGACTTCGACACCTTAACGGCCAAGCCGGCTAAAGAGAAAAACCGGGCTTTAACAGTGTTAAGCGATTCATGGGGCATTTTTTCACCACGTGGTTCGGTTTCCAGGAAGCCTGAAAACCCCGTCGCCCGGTTGATCATCGAGGGATGGGATCGGGAACTGAAATCCGATAGATCTCGCGTTGTAATCGGACAGGCTATCAGAAGTATCTGTTTGCCGCCGTATGGGGCCAACATAGCTTCAGCCTCACTTCTATTTGCTGCCTTCGTTGCTGCTCGTGCGGAAAATCTTGTGGTGTCTAGGGATGGCCAGATTCTTGCCGTGAGCCAATGGTTGAAGGAAGGAATCTTTCGGGGAAAGTATCTGGACCTTCCGGTCTTGGACAAGGATGAGTTACTCCCTGCCGGTGGGGAGGCATCAGAGTGGGAGGAACTACTGGACGATTGGGACCAAGCAGAAAGCTATTTAGATGAGAGCCGATACCTGGAGATGGCCGGTGACCTTAAAAAACGGGTGCCTGTGCCAGCGGCGAGAAGGGATCGGTTGATTCTTTTGGCTGAGCGTTCCTTGGAAGCCAGAAAGGTGTTGGCGGAAATGGACCGAACTACGGAAACGGCCTTGCGAAAGATGCAGGGGGCTTATGAGCGAACTGATTTAAGCATGCTGAGTTGGGGGGCGGCGTCACTTGTGGAACTGCAGCAACGGATGAAAGGAGAAAAACCGCTGTGGACGGAGGGTCAGATTGAAACTCTGGCCAGGGCAGTGGAGCATGGTCGGCAGGCGGTGATCGAGTTGTTTCCTATCTGGCTTCCAGGCCAACACCCAAACAATGACCATCCGGACACTATTGGTCAATTCAAACATGGGTTGCTGAATAAGGTAGGCGGGAACCTGAAAGCCTTGGGACTGGATGAAGAATGCGAACAGTTAAAACAGCATGTGGCCTATCTGGTGCGAAACGCTGAAACCGCAGCTGAAGCAAGGCAGCTGCTGAGGGACGTGAAGAACTGGATGGACGAACACTTAGAGGTCTTCCGTATTCCCCACATTAATGAAATTCGTGGGTTGATAGAGGTAGGCAAGGGTTATGTCAATAAGCTGCGAGGGATGGTGCAGCGAATCGACATGCAGGAATTGCAGGAGGCCCGCACAAATCTGGCTGATTTCGTGAAAAAGCTCAAGGCGGCGGAATCTGTAATCATGCAACGCGCTGGCGCCGTGTGGGATTCCGAGATTCAGGGGGAGGAGAGCCTTGACACTCTTTTGCGCGAGGTGGAGTGGCTTAAGAGAGCGTTCGAGGGGGTGGACACGGATTTGGAAGATATTGCTTTGATGGAACAAGCACTCAAGATGTTTCAACAAGGCTATGCCAGACTCAGCTTCGATAGTTTGACTTGGTCAGAATTCAGATATATCGCTGACTCCTGGGCCAGTGACATGCAAAATGCCCTCGGCGAGGAAGAGTTACCTTGGACCATTGGGGAAACAGTTGCCATTTTGGTTGACGAAAAAGCAAAACACCGCGAGCTCATGAGTCTTGCCTGGATGAATGATCTTGAAAATTATTGGAGTTCACTGCAACCTTCAACTGCTTCGGAGGCAAACCGCATTTATGAGAAAGCGGCGAATCCCCCTCCATATGTTACCGGTGATCATCGTGAAAGAGCCTCAAAAATTCATAAACAGATTGAGGCGCAACTTGAGATCCTCAAGGTCGAATGGTTGGTGGAAAAATTTAAAGAGCTTCCTGATCCCACAAAAAAAATATTCCTATCCATCGTTGATGCTATAATAAAAGGTCAGTGTCAGAATACAATCGGAGTATGAATATGTGGTAAAAATGCCGGTCCGAAAGCTGGCAGGAGTGAAATCAGAAGATTGCATTACTACCATAGAGTTCGACGTCAATAATTCACATATTGAAGGAATTGATGCCTAATGTCAATAAGCCTGGTAGGATTCTCATTGGACTTTCGTCAGCTTGCTGAGCAGCGGCCAAAGAAACAGGCCCTTGAACAAAAATAGATGCTTCTGAACAAAAAAGAAAGCCACCATAGTGCAGAGATCAGACTATGTGAGCTTTACCGACGACAATGACCTCGGCTACATTCAATGTTCTGAGTGTGGCTTAGAGACTTGTCTTGTCAATGAAAACGAATGCCTTATCTGCTCGTTTTCCATGATAAGAGAATGTAAGAGGTGCAGCATGGATATTCCAGCAGTGGAGTTGGATGGAAGCGGCCTTTGCAGTTGGTGTTCTCACATGATTGCAAAAGATGATTAATATGGAAAATCCCCCGAAAACTGTGTTTCATGATCGGACTGGAAATCACAGGGCTCACAGGGCTGCCTCAGCTTTCCACAGTTCGTCCTGAGTTGAAACATGCCCCAGCCGCTGCCAATTATGTTTGAACGCCCGAAGAACTACTTACAATATCCGATTTGCCTCACGGGCTGCTGTACAACGAATCAGATGATAGCCGAGTTTTTGAACACATCCTAAAGATAACGGTTAGATGCCTTTTGCCATGCGCAACAACTCTGTTTATGGCGGCCGGATAAATATGAATCATGCGATATAACTCATCGGGCGACGGAAACTACCAACTCCACTGGAGAACACAGTGACCGACGAGAAACGACTGAGCAGTGAAATTACGATCTACAGGTTGATTAAGGCCGCTGACGGGCTGGCTTGCGGCAGGCGGTACCATGTCACCCATTTTTATCCTTTGCTGAAGCCTTGCATCGGCGCCGACGGTTATGATTTTTTCGTGGCGTTGCTGGCCCGGGTCCAGAATGAGGTCAAAGCTTCGGGGAACTCTCCGCTGATTCCCCTAGAGAATAAGCTGGAGCTTCTTGAGGAAGTCTCGGCGGCGTTTGCGGCCATTCCCGAGGTTGAGCGCCCGGACTGGCGCTCGATAATCTGTGACCTGGGGAAGACATTGGCGGGCCGGCTGTATTCCCTGCAACCGGGTTGGAAGAGAATCTGGGTGCATGCCTTCCGCCGCCGGGCGAGAGACAAAGAACTTGTGTTGGCGGAAATGTTATTAAAAGAGTTTTGGCAGGATTCTATCGCCCTGTTCCTGACTTCGTATAAAGATTATCGCTATTATCTGCTTCCCGACGCGGCGGAACGGGTGCGCTGGATGGCCGACTTTTGGTGCAGGGCACTCCTGAAAGAGGATATAGAAGCCTATGCCGAGCGGGCTCGGTTGAACCCGCCGGTACGAAAGCCTCGCCGGACTCATTCACCTCTGGACGATGGTTCCCCGGCCTTGCAGGCTTCTCCGGCACGTAAGAAGTCACGCCGCACTCCTTCACCCGATGCACAGCGGCTGGCGCGTGCGCAAACCTTGAAGAGAATGGTGCGGCCTCCGGCTGAGGGGGACGATGAGCCGGAGCCCTTTGAACCATTGCCGTTGCCGGTAGGCTCGCCGCCGCCCTTCGTACTGGACCGGAAAACCATCGACAGGCTCAACGAACTGGAGGCTACATTAGAGACGAAGGAAGAACGCGGCGAGCTGGATGACCCGGCTGAAGAAAAACTGGCGCGGGCGCATTACAACCTGGTCATGGCCTGGCAACTCTTCCGCGGCAATGACGAACTTTATAAAGTGACCACCCGGCTGAAGGGCGCCAAGAATCGCTGCTGCGAAGCCTGGCTCCTGCGCAATGGGCACGTCCCTAGCGTCTATGATAACCGCGACATCATGGCGAGTTGGTTTTACGTCCGAGCCCCGGTTCTGCTCCTGCGCAAGGCGCAAGTTCTGGAGCAGAAGCTGACGGAGCTTTATCACGAGTACACTGATCTGGATCAGGCTGTTGCTGGCGGTGAAGCTTCTCCCCTTGACCGCCGGTCCGAAATCGCCTCCTGCCTTGCCGAAACACTGGCATTTTACGAGCACTTTCGCGACGGCAAGCCGTTGCCGTTTTTCCGTTGGGAGAGGGAGAACGACTTTTCGCCGGGACAATGGGTGTTGATGCTGAAAAGTGCGCTTGCTGGCTGCGATGAGCATGGGCATCCGATGAGCCGCTGGTGGACTATCCCGCATCAGGTGACGGCGGTTACGGATCGGGAGGTGGTTCTCCGTCCGAGGCACAAGCGAAGCCTGAATCGCTTTTTTGCCGGCACTCTTTGCCTGTGGCCGACAGCGGCGAAGGATGATCTCTCATCAGCAGTCGACAAGCGCCGGATCTGGTTCGACCTGCGGCCACAATTACGGCAGGTTCCGCTTGTTCTGCCGTCCTTTCAAGGAATCGGGAAGTCGATGGATAAAGCGGTCGACTTCAGCTCCGCCGTTTACGAAACCTGTCCGTGCTGCGGCTATCCGGTGAACATGTCGCAACGATTGTACATTTCCCGGCAACAGGTGATCCGGCAGAGGTGCTGGAGCTGCCTGATCTGTGATTGGATAGAGAAGGATGGACTGGACAGTGCAGCCCAACGACTGGAGAATTTCGGGTACTCGCTGGCCGAAGCGCGAGAGAATTTTGCGGCTTTCGGGACAATCTTCCGTCCGGAGGACGGCGTGGATTTCACCCGGCACCGGTTAGAGAATGTCAGGCGACTTAAGGGGCGACTATGCGCTGCCTTCGACGCCATGATTGAAGAGCGCAATCATGGTCTGATCTTTCTGTTGTGGTGGGAGGCTGAGGGGCTCAGGCGAGAGTTGATCGATCTCTATGCATGTATGGACGGGATCGAGGCGGATGACATTGACGAGCCCTCCAGCATAGAACCCGGGGTGTGGATTGACGATTCGATTGATCATGACAGCCTGGTGATAGCCGTCTACTTTGAAGGACACGGCTCGGCGGTTCTGCGTATTCGGAACCGCAAAGGGGAGAATCGGCCAATCAGCGCCGAATATGGCCGGAAAATTCTGCCCCGGCCGCGCATCGATATATGGAAACCATTCTTTGCACGGCGCACCTGGTTTGAGTGCTATTCGGAATTTCTGTGCGGCAAACAGCCCTGTCCTTGCTGTGGATATCCGACCTTGTCGAAGCGCGGTGTTTCAGAAAGCTGTCCTTTGTGCCAATGGCGGGACGACGGCCAAGACGATTACGACGCCGATCAGGTTCACGGAGGGCTAAACGGCGGCTATTCTCTGACCCGGGCGCGGAAAAATTTTGAGGAAACGCTCACCATGTTTCCCCACGATGAAACTGGAGCAGATCCTGGGGATATTCCCGGCAGCTTTAATTGGGACCTGAAGAAAAAACGGCTGCTTTCCCTCTATGACCGGTTGATTTCGGCGGAAGACGCCGACGCGGCCGAGCGGTTGTGGAGCGAGATCGACGAGTGTTGGCGCGACAACACTGGCCCATGAAGGGTCGAGTTGATATGCACGAATGGCCAATTAACGCATATGCTGCACGTAATCAATAAGCTCCAGGATGTCCTTCTGGAAAATCTCCAGGTATTTATCGCCCGGGAAATTTTTGTTTTCTCGCAAGGGCTGCCCCAGCCCCGCGTCTCCAAGCAACGTTCTGGTCTCTTCAGCTATTCTGCGAAATTCTGAAGACAGGAGCAGGGAATCGCAATTTTCTAATTTCGTGTCTGACAAGCCAAGCCAAAGAATTTCCAAGGCCCTGAGCAGCGGGACAGAATTCACCCAGGGAGTCAAACCGTCTGGTCGTAACAGCGTATCGAGTATTTCTTTTGACAGTGAGTATATTTTCTCGCGTGCGCTGGTCCTCACCTGGACGACCCCCGAATACACCATTTCAGCCAAGATATTCTGAGTTGACCGTGGATGTTGCCCAACCAGTTTGGCGATCAAAGAAGGGTGGATTTCGCCGACGGAGCCCAAAATACAAAGAATTTCACAGCGAAAATTGACGCCAAACAGCGCCCGTAAGCGCAACAAAAGGCTTGGCATGCCCTCCCTTGGAAAGGGCTGAGAAAGACCTCGCCTTTTAATGATGGGGCGCAGCAAGCCATGGCGATGGAAAATTTCATCGACATCTTTCGGTGTGGGCATCGGCCGCCCATCTCTCATATAGAAGAGAACCGACTCGTTATCCTTAAGATATTGCTGCCCCAATTTTTTCCATTTGAGGGCTGCCGACGATTTTTGTCCGAGGGTCTCGGCAACGGCGCTGAGTTCCGCCTTGGCCTGGAAATTAAACTGTTCCAGCAGGTTCTGAAGACGCTGAACGTTGAGAAAGTCTCCATTGACTGCCAGCCAATCCAGCACCTCGTCGAAAAGGCGTGCGTCGTAACGCCCAACGGTCAGTGTCAACAAAAGAAGAGCTTCAGGGTCAATCACCGTTGATGCTTCGGAGCGACCATACCCGGAGACTCCAATGGCAGACCATTGTCGCCAGAGGATATCCAGAAGCCGTTCAAGAACTTCTTTTTTAAATTCGTTCAACGAGGTGTTCATAGCCGAACTCTTTGAAAAACATTTTGAGGCTACTCAGGTAGCCTTCGGATGGATCATGGGTCCGGGACCAGGCGACAGCGCCCAGTAGTTCGTCATCGGTTGGGTTTAGTGTCTGAAGATCAGTGGCGTGATAGCTGCCGAATTGATCCACGGCGGCATAGAGTTTGAAATAAATTTGGTCGATCCGCTCAATAAAGGCGATCTTCAGCTTCTCCCCAAAACTTTTCCAGGTTAAACGACCGGCAAATCCTTCAGGGAGTCCCAGCCGGTAAATTCCCCCTACGCCGCTGCTGGGCCCATTGTTCAACCAGTCTTTTGGAAGTCCCAGATTCTCTGCCACTTCCAAAGCCGCCTTGACCAATGGTTCCGGAAGCGGGGCTGGGTCGATAAGATTACCATCATCATCCGCCATGGCCACGATGTCGACATCTCGGGTGGCGCGCCGGATCAACCCAGCCGCAACCAGGGCAGTTCCACCGCAAACCACCAATCGGTAGCTTGGGGCTTCATTCATGAACAAGCGGCCGTTCAGTAATTGCAAAGCACTATCGAACTGTTCATATTGATATGACATTGTAATTCCTCGTGCGCAATACGCGCACTATAATATGCATTAAGCGCTTTTACAACTGTTTTTTCAGCTTGTTTCCTCCTTGAGCAGCCCCAGTATCGGCCTCTGTGAAAACGGTGCATCGCTTGATCGGTCTTAAACCCTGCTCCACCGCAAAGACGGTTTTTTTGTATCGACCGTTGGTGAACATGCCACTGAAGATGTCATTCGACAGTTTATCAAGAACCAAGGAAAAAAAAGTCAATACAAAAAGTTGCATAAGGAAGAACTCCATCAAAGCCAACTAACTTTGTTTTGAGGAGAATACCCCACTGCTTGCGGCGGGGTAGTTTATTCTATGCGAGACTTCTGACTGGACCGCAAGGACTCCTTGGACTGGAGGTATGACGCCTGTGGTCCAAACCTGTGCCATGGGTGGCGCACTTACACCAGACAATCAGATCCAGCGCCTCAATAATCGTCCCGCCGTTAGGGGCTTGGCCTAGTAAGACGTATACCGGTCGGCTCCTATCATCGTCTCGTGGGTCCGACGGATGCTTAAGGAGTATTCCTACCTCATTAATCCACCCACGCACGCTGTTCCGCCGGACAAAGAGGTTTTCGAAATCACTTTCTTGAGGGCCTGCTTTCTCTTTGTGTCCCTAAGATTGCGGAGGTTTGACGTCTTCAGGTTGCCCAACTTAGGTTTTCACTTGTCTTAAGTGACTTTGCTGACCCTGCAGTTTCGGCTGACGTCATGGGCCGTATGACCGTCGTTTGGTTCTCGGCGAACTGCGACTTAAGCCTGGCAACAGAAATCTCCTCCCGGCCAAACCTGGCCGGAAAACTCTATCTTTCGTCGGGGCACTTGGAAGGGGTGGTTACATCTCCCACTTGACCGTCCTGGTCATCATGTCACATGTTACACAAGTGTCACGGGACACAGACGTAACATGTGACATAATATCATGTCGAACCGACCGTCAACGGGCGATTGACACGTTTGCAACCTGTTATAATGATTGGGTAAAATGTTAACTGTCAGAATTTTTCCAATCTGGCACGAAAGTTGATAGGTAATACGCAAGTCCAACGAGATCATTTCCGAAAAATCTGTGTTCCTTACCGCATATCGTATTTGAACGGGCTGAAGCAACGGGTCCCGTGCCTCTTCAAGGGGCCTGATTATGGACGTAGGAACTTCAGGTGATTCAAGGTCCTGGCTTCAGCACTTTAACGGCAACCCTAATTACAAAATGATTGCAGGCTCGAATAGTGCCGAGACGAATAAGTATGCGTCCCGCCTGTTTGGAGCCGACGCGCATCAACATGACGGGAGGCTGCCTTGATTACCCACAACAGCACCAAAAACGAACTTAAAATCGAAAAATTAGGCATGGTGTACCGCACGGATGACGGGACTATGGTGCATGCGCTTGAGGACATTAATTTCACGATGAACGAGCAAAACCTCGTTGTGGTCGTGGGTCCTTCAGGCTGCGGCAAGACGACTCTCCTCAGCACCATCGCCGGTTTCCTGAGACCCACGGCCGGGCAGGTGCTTCTGGATGGAAAATTAATCACCCAGCCTGGTGCCGACCGTGGGGTGGTGTTCCAGAAGGGAGCCCTGTTCGAGTGGTTGACGGTCTACAAGAACGCCGAGTTCGGTCTCAAGATGAGAGGTGTCGATGAAGCCGCCCGGAGAGGTACGGTCATGGACTATCTCGAACTCGTCGGACTAAAGGATTTCGCCGAAACGCCCATCTACAATCTGTCCGGAGGGATGCAGCAACGTGTGGCCATCGTTCGCTGCTTGGCTAATAACCCTTCCATTATGCTCATGGATGAGCCTCTGGGCGCCCTGGACGCCCTCACCAGGGAAAAAATGCAGACGCTAATCCTGAAGATTTGGAAGGAGACCGGGAAAATGGTCTTCTTCATCACGCACAGTGTTGAAGAGGCCATTTTCCTGGCGACAGATCTGATCGTGATGTCCGCCAGGCCGGGACAGATTCTAAAGACGTATCACCTCGATTTTTGCCAACAGGGCCTTACTACCGATCCTCGAGAGATCAAGTCCTCCCCGGAGTTCATCAAAATCCGGGAAGAGGTGCTCCGGATGATCTGGAGCATGGAAGATGAATCCATTTCTTACGTGCAATAGCTCAACCCGTGCGGCTCGGCCTCAAGGGTTTGGGTTTGGCGAAGCAAGCCGGAGATATCCCAAATGAAAGCAAAAAGGAGAGAGGCAATGAAAGGAAAAGGTTTCGTGAAACTCTGTCTGGTGTGTGCGATGGCCTTGGCCTTCGTGGCGTTGGGGCAGCCCGCCATGGCGCAGCCGGACAAAATCATCGTCGCCTATTTTCCGGGCTGGCCTGGAACGTTCGAGTACGGCTGGGCCAATAATTCGTTTGAAAAAGAAATGGGCGTCAAACTTGAGTTCCGCGAGTTCGGGTCCGGGGCCGAAATGACCACGGCCATGGCTTCGGGGGATGTGTCCATTGCTTATGCTCTGGGCGCCACGCCGTTCGTAATTGCCGTCACCCAGGGCATGCCTATCAAAATGGTGGGTATCTCGGAAAACTACAGCGAATCGGAAAACCTCGTGGCCCAGGGCGATTCCGGCATCATCAAACCGAGGGACCTCATCGGTAAGAAGATCGGGGTTCCCTTCGGCACCACCTCTCACTATCGGCTTCTCGGCATTTTGGAAACATTCGGTATCAAAGAAAACGAAGTGAGTCTGGTCGACCTGGCCAACCCCGACATCCTACCGGCCTTTATTCGCAAGGATATCGACGCAGGGTGCGGTTGGGAGCCTGCGGTATCCAAGATGCTCGAAAATGGTGGCCGGATCCTGGTGTCGTCTGAAGATCAGATTCGTTGGGGATACAATACTTACGGCGTAATCGCCATCAACGAGGAATTCGGGAAAAAGTATCCGGACCTGGTGACCAAGTTCCTCAAGGTCGTCAACGATTCCACCAAACTCTACCACCAGAATCCTGATTCGACCTACGCCCAGATCGGAAAAATGGCCGGTATCACCCCTGAAAAAACCAAGGAAATCATGTCGACGATGGGGTTCTACAGCAAGCAGGACCAGCTGAGCCCTGCGTGGCTTGGGACCAAGGGGAGCCCCGGCAGAATAGCCGTGAACCTTAAGGAAGTCGGCGCATTCCTGGTCCAGCAGGGCGAATTGGACAAAGCGCTCGACGACTACGGGCCGTCCCTGGACAGCACTTATTACGAAAAGGTCGACTAATAAAACGGTGCGGGGCGGGTGCGTGCCCGCCCCCAACCGTCGAATACGCTACCCGGCGATCTCGGGCCGTTTCTGACAAGGGGAAGCCATGAACCGACTGGTGTTCGACCACGTGTCACTTCGTTATCAGGATCATGCTGATTCGTCGCGCCTGCTTGGCGACATCGAAGACATTTCGTTTGCTGTGGAAGGGGATCGTGTGGTGGCTGTTGTCGGGAAATCGGGGTCCGGACGGGATACCATTCTCCGCCTGATCGCTGGTTATATCAAGCCGGACTGCGGCCGGGTGCTCTGGAACGATCTGCTGGTTGACGGCGCATCGCCGGAGCGCGGGGTCGTGTTTCACCAGAGCGCGCTGTTCCCCTGGTTGAGCGTGGCCGAAAACATCGAATTCGGACTGAAGCTGAAAAACATGCCGAAGACGGCCCGAAAGCAGCGGATTGCCGAATACCTGGATCTGCTCAAGCTGACTCGCCTGGCCTCGACGCCGATGTACAAGGTTACCGATTATCATGACATGATTTTCGTCAGTTTCGCCCGCTGTCTGGTCATGGAACCGGCCCTGGTCCTGATCGGAGACGAACCGTTGAACGAATTGAACGACCGTTTCTGGCTCCGGTTGCACAAACTGTTGGAGGCTTACTGGAACAAGACAAGATCCATGATCGTTTTGGCCACCAGTAACGTCGACGATGCTCTTTTGATGGCCTCCGAAATTCACGTGCTCAGGGGACGCCCTGGAAGGATCGCAAGGTCTTTTCAAAGTGATTTCAACGAAAAAGCAAAAGTCGACGGGCTCGAATCCGTCCGGGCGTCCAGGGATTTCAGGGACGCATGCCGGGAAATCGTCAGTCTGATTATTTAGAATTGAGGATGAATACCGGTCGATGACGCCAGATCGGCCAAGTTGGGCGGTGGCCCATTGGAATCAATCATACGAACAGGAGAGCCTTTCATGACTTCCATAGCAACAACGGCCTCGAAAGATTGCCAGTCCCCACCGGAGGGCGAGAGTCTGAACATGAAGAAAACGGTCAAGTTCGGGGACCCCTCTTCGGTCGGAGCCGGCCGGAAATACAGCATCGTCAGCATCGTCGTCCTGTTGGCCGCCTGGACGATTATCAGCAAGTTGGAAATTGTGCCCCCCCTGTTCTGGCCCTCTCCCGTCGCCGTCCTCGAAAAGTTCTGGATGATTCTGACCGAAGGCTATCGGGAGCACACGCTTTTGGGCCATTTTCTCATCAGCACCTACCGCGTTCTGACGGGCTTCTTCCTGGGGTGCATCCTGGGGGTCATCGTTGGTATCAGCATGGGGCTCAGCGAGATCGTTCGGGGCTTGCTCGATCCGATCATCGAGCTGTACCGGCCCGTGCCCCCGCTGGCCTATATCCCCATCATCATCATCTGGATGGGCATCGGCGACTCCGGCAAGATCATGCTCCTGTTTCTGGCCACCTTCGCCATTATGGTGATCAACTCCCGGTCCGGCGTGCGGAGCGTGACCATTGAAAAAATCCATGCCGCCTATTCGCTTGGCGCCAGCCGGTGGCAGGTGCTGCGCCATGTCATCCTGGTCAACGCGCTGCCGGAAATATTCACCGGGATGAGAGTCTCCATGGGGGTCTGCTGGGCCACTCTCGTCGCTGCCGAGATGGTCGCCGCCACGGCCGGTCTGGGATGGATGGTGCTTAATGCGGCCCGTTATCTGCGGACCGACATCGTGATCATGGGCGTCATCGTCATGGGCATTGTCGGGTACGGATTCGACCTGATCATGCGGCTCTGGAGAAAAAACTCATTCCTTGGAAGGGCCGGGCCTGAGCCGCCGTTCCCGGGAATCAGTATAGTCGCCAATCAATCTGCAGACCACATGGAGAAAAGCCATGATCATCATTGGAGAACTGATTAATGCCAGCCGGAAGGCGATCAAGGAAGCCATCGAAAAACAGGACGCCGAACACATCAAGCAGGTCGCGGCCGATCAGCAGCAGCACGGTGCGGCCTTCATCGATGTGAATGCCGGAATCTTTGTCGGCAAGGAGAGGGAATACCTGCAATGGTTGATCCGGAACGTCCAGGAAGTCGTCGATATCCCGTGCGCCATTGACAGCCCGGACCCGGGTGCCATTGAGGCCGCCCTGGCCGTTCACAAGGGCTCGCCGATGATCAATTCCATATCCTTGGAAAAGGAACGGTTCGAAAACCTGATGCCCATCATCGCCGGAACCGACATGAAGGTGATCGCGTTGTGCATGAGCGATGACGGCATGCCCGAAACGGTGGACGACCGGATGAAAATCGCGGACAAGCTGATCAACGCCCTTCTGCAAAAGAACATCCCCTTGGATCATATTTTCGTCGATCCGTTGGTCCAGCCGATATCGGTCAAAAACAATTTCGGCCTGGAATTCATCAATTCGATCGAGCAGATCACCCAGACCTTCAAGGGTGTGCACACCGCCTGCGGCCTCTCCAATGTGTCCTATGGCCTGCCCGGTAGAAAGCACCTCAACCGGGCCTTCATGATTCAGGCGATCGCCAAGGGACTCGACGGCGCCATCGTGAACCCGCTGGACAAGGGCATGATTTCGGCCATCGTCGCGGCGGAAACCTTGGCTGGCCGGGACAATTTCTGCATGAAATATCTCAAGGCCTTCCGGGCGGGCCTGTTTGAGTGATGGGGACGAAGGAAAAAAGAAATCGACCCCGGGCCGAAGGCGGTTCGAACTTGACCTCCAAGGATACGGCCGAGGCTGTCGGCCTTAGGATTCGGCAGGAGATTTGATAATGGCATTGGCATCGTTCCTGAAAGTTGTCGGCAGCGACGTCCTGGACCGGGTCCACGAAGGCACGGTCCGGATACTCGAAACGACGGGCGTGGTGTTTCAGTTGGAGGAGGCCCTTAAGATTTTTCGGCTAACTGGCGCGGATGTCTCTGGAAAGATCGTAAAAATTCCGCGAAAAATGCTTGAAGAGGCGTTAAAGACCGCGCCAGATTCTTTCAACTGGCAGGGAGGGAATCCGGAACGGACCGTTCATTTCGGACCCGATCAGGCTCGGACATGGTTCGCCGGAAATCAGGGGCCGATTTATATCCAGGATGTGGAAAACGGACGGCGGCCCGGCAGGTTGGACGATCTGGCCAATCTGTTCAAGCTGGCTCAGAGCAGTCCTGTCTGCGACATCGTCGGCCAAATTCCGGTCGATCCGGGTGATGCGTCCGGTCCCCATAAACACTTGGAAATTTTCCGTTGTCTTTTGCGGGCCACGGACAAACCGCTCATGGGCTTTCTTGGCACCCGGGAACAGGTCGGCCAGATGTTCGACATGCTGGAGATCGTTTATGGCCGGGAATACATCGAGAAGCAGCCCACCCTCGGGGTGGCCGTCAATCCCCTCAGTCCGCTGGCTTACTCTGCGGAACCCTGTGAGACCATCATCGAGTTCGCCCGTCGGAAGCAGCCCATCGTCGCCCTGACCTGCGCCATGACCGGCGTCACCGCGCCGATCAAGCTTCTCGGCGCCGCTGTCATGCAGAATGCCGAGCTCTTGGCGGGACTGGTGCTGTCCCAACTCGTCAACCCGGGCGCGCCCTATGTCTACTCCCCGGCCTCGGCGGTGCCGGATATGAGGTCGGCCGCCTACATTACGGGTTTACCGGAGTCCAATCTGATCAACATCGTCGGCCTTCAGATCGCCAGGGAAATGTATCATCTGCCGACCAGGGTAATGTCCGGTCTGACCGATTCGAAAATCGTGGACTGCCAGGCCGGTCTCGAGACCATGCAGAACGTCATGATGCTCGTTCTGGCCGGCGCCAACATGGGAAACGAAACCCTTGGCGTGCTCGACGCCATCATGACCACATCCTACGAAAAATTCATTATCGACGAGGAAATCTGTGACCGCGCCGCAAAAGTGGCCGGAGGGCTGGACACATCCGATGAGGCGTTGTCCTTGGACGTCATTGCCCAGATCGGTCCAGGGGGCTCGTACCTGATGCATCCCAGCACCATGAAGTACTGCCGCAGCACCTGGAGGCCGTCGGTGTCATTCTGCGGGTCGTATTCGGATTGGGCTAAATCGGGCAGCGAGGACATCGTTCAGCGTGCCAACAGAAAATTTAAGGAACGCCTGGCGGGCTGTCCCGATACCATGTTGAGTCCGGCGGTCGAAAAGGAACTCGAGTTTTATATCTCAAAACAGCGTTGACCATATGGAATGGGCAAGGCTGCTGACGGTATTCAAGGATGAGTCCTAGCATCCGGAATTATCAGGAGGTAAGTCGTGAAGCGAAGTCTGCATGCGGGCAAAATGCTGCGTAGCGGCATGAGCCTGAATTTCTTCACGGACGATGACCTGTACGACATCCACCTGGCGACACTGGAGGTGCTTCAGCATACCGGCGTCTATTTCGAGGACAAGGAAGCCAGGGAAATACTGGATGGCGGCGGAGCGATCATCGATCCGAAAACGAGGATCGTCAAATTTCCACCGTACATGGTCGAAGATGCGATCCGTAGCGCCCCCCCGAAGGTGTTGCTTGCCGGCCGAAATCCCGAAAAGGATTACCTGGTGGAAAGTAACCGGGTCGGGTTCACCAACTTTGGTGAAGGCATTTCCATTTTCGACCTGTATAGCGGCCAGTTGAGGGAGACGGTTAAAAACGATGTGGCGCAGAGCGCTGTCATCATTGACTATCTCGACGGCATCGACGTTTATGAACGGGCGGTCGGGGCCCATGATGTGCCCCAGGAAGTGCAGCCGCTCCACAATGCCGAAGCCTTTCTGGCCAATACCACCAAACACTGCTTCCACGGAGCCGGTAACGGCCGCCTGATGCGGGCGGCCATTGCCATGGCCGCCGCCATTGTCGGCGGCAAAGACAAGCTGCGGGAGAGGCCGATCATCTCTTTCAACACGTGCCCCATCAGCCCGCTTAAGCTGGTTCGCGACTGCACGGAAGTGATCATTGAAGGCGCTCGCAGCGGTGTGATGGTCAACGTGTTGACCCAGGCGTTGGCCGGAGGGACGGCTCCGGTGACCTTGGCCGGGACGCTGGTCGTTCACAATGCGGAAGTGCTGGCCGGCATTACTCTGGGGCAGCTTACCCGTAAAGGAACCCCGATGATGTACGGCAGCTCGACCTGCCCCCTGGATCTGCGCATGGCCACCGCCACCGTCGGATCGCCCGAATGCGCGATGATCAACGCGGGGGTGGCGGCCTTGTCCAACTACTACCTGCTGCCCAGCTGGGTTGCCGGTGGGTAGGCTGACAGCAAAATGCCTGACGGACAGGCTGCTCACGAAAAAACGCTATCAGGCCTTCTGACGGCTTTGGCAGGTGCCAATCTGATCTACGGTCTGGGGATGCTCGAATCCGGCGTGACTTTCGATTACGGGCAGCTGGTCATGGATAACGAGTTCGCTGAAATGATCAAGATGGTGGTGAACGGCATTCCTGTGAATGATGAGACGCTGGCGGTGGATGTAATTTCGAAGGTAGGACCCTTCAAGGAATTCATCTCCGAAAAGCATACCTTCACTCACATGAAAAAAATGTCGCAGCCGAAACTGATCGACCGCAAGGTCCGGGACAAATGGATGAAAGCTGGCGGCAAAGATATGCATACCGTGGCCGTCGAGAAAGCCCGGGAGATTCTCGAGACCCACAAGCCCGAGCCTCTGCCGGAAAGCGTCCTGAACGAAATGCGGGGTATTGTCGAGGAAATGGAAAAGGAAGCAGGGGTCCGCAAGGAAGACCGTTAAGACGCCTGGTTCTGGTTGTCACCGCAGACCGCCCGGGCCGACTCCGGGCGGTCCAACGATTCAATGTCATCGAGTGACTATAAGAGGTGCATGAATGGCCGATTTTGAAAACATTATCAAGGGCCTTGTGGAATGCGACGAAGACCAAGTCATGAGATTGGTCAAAAAGAGTCTGGATCAGGGCGTCTCCGCTCAGGACATCCTGAGCCATGGACTGATTGCCGGCATGGATATCGTGGGCGATAAAATGGAGAATGGGGACATGTTTATCCCGGAAGTTTTGAGATCCGCCCAGATCATGAGCCAGGCCGTCGAAGAATTGAAACCCCTGCTGTCTGAAGATTCGAACAGGGCCAAAGGCAAGGTCCTAATCGGGACCGTCCAGGGCGACCTGCACGATATCGGTAAAAACCTGGTATCCATGATGCTCGAGAGCGCTGGCATGGAAGTCCACAATCTGGGGGTGGACATTTCTCCTGACCGGTTTGTTGAGGAAATCAAAGACAAGAAGCCGAATATCCTGTGTCTTTCCGCCCTGCTGACCACCACCATGCCCATGATGAAATCGACCATCGAAGCGATCAAGAAGAACGGTTTGAGGGACAATCTGTCCATTATGGTCGGTGGCGCACCGGTCACCCAGGCGTTTGCGGATGAAATCGGCGCGGACGGCTGGGCGCCGGACGCCGGATCAGCCACCAAACTGGCCAAAAGCCTGATTAATTAGCCGGTGTCTACGGGCTGGGTGGATATGTCGCCACGGCAGCTCCGTGGCGGCATACCGCCGACAGGAGAGCGCAACAGACCGGTCTGCTAAGCACGCGGCAAAGACATATGGGGGATGGATCGCAATGTGATCACGTGGACTCTAAATCCACGCAGCCGGGTGCGACTCCCGGATCCCCCGCCATCAAAACAGTCTGACCCCATTCAGGGGTAGGCACTTCACAAAGGAGGTATGGCCGTCTTGGTCTCCTGGTCGCCCACCCAATTGAATCGGCTCAAGGAACTGGGGGCGAAGGAATCGGACAGGGTTCTGACCTTCGCATCGGCTGCCGAACGGGACGAAACATTCAGAAGGCTGGTATCGGCCTTGGGCAGGGAACACATCCGCCGCCTGAAAGAGTATCAGGTTGGCACAGGGCGGCCCGGAATCTGTTTGCTCGAGGACCGCCTGGTGAAGGCATTGACGGCGGCCGGGTTCGCCCAGGTGATTACGCCGTTGCTCATGTCCAAAGGCCATCTCCAAAAAATGACCATTGATGAGAACCATCCCCTTTTTAAACAGGTTTATTGGGTGGACCGGAATAAGTGCCTTCGGCCCATGCTGGCGCCTCACCTGTATTATGTGTCCCGCGATCTGTTAAGGATCTGGGATCGGCCGGTCAGAATTTTTGAAGTGGGCCCCTGTTTTCGCAAGGAAACAGACGGAGCACAGCATTCCAGCGAATTTACCATGTTGAACCTTGTGGAATATGGCACTCCCATGGACAGGAGGGAAAGCAGGCTCCGGGAACTGGCCGATCTGGTCATGGCCTCGGCAGGTCTGAAGGAATATGACATCGACGTCGAATACTCAGAAGTATATGGGGAAACCGTCGATGTCGTCACGGGTTCCGATCGTCTGGAAGTCGCTTCCGGCGCCATGGGACCCCACGTACTGGATGCCGCCTGGCGGATCGTCGATACATGGGTCGGGATCGGTTTCGGCCTGGAACGCCTTCTCATGGTGATTCAGAAGAGCGACAGTCTATCCCGCGTCGGCCGAAGCTTGAGCTACCTGAACGGCGCCCGCCTGAATGTCTGACCGCGTAAAAAACGGGGAAATGTGATGACCTGGGAAGGTATTCTTGAGAAAGCGGAAAAGGGTCTGGGCTTGACGCGCCACGGGGCCGAGGTCTTGCTGAGCGTCGAAGAACCGTCCATACGGTCTGAAATATTCAAAAGCGCCCGCAAGGTGCGCCGGATGTTTTTCGGCGACGAGATCTATCTTTATGGATTCCTCTATATCAGCACCTACTGCCACAATGACTGCTCATTCTGCAACTTCCGCCGGGGTAACACGCGGAGTAAGCGATACCGCAAATCCGCAGGCGAGATCATGAAAATCGCCCGTCTTCTGGCTGCGGAGGGAGTGCATCTGATCGATCTGACGATGGGCGAGGATCCTGAATATTACAAGGATGACGCAGAGGCGTTTCGCTCCCTGGCCGACGTTGTTTCGGCGGTCGGCCAGCAGACCGGACTGCCGCTTATGATTTCACCCGGCAATGTTCCCTTGAAGGCCTTGAGGTGGTTGGCCGAGGCCGGCGCGGACTGGTATGCCTGTTACCAGGAAACCCACAACCAGGAATTGTTCGCACGGCTTCGTCCGGGGCAGGGGTACGAGGACCGTCTTTCCAAGAAGCTTGCGGCACGCCGCCAGGGAATGCTCATTGAAGAAGGCCTATTGAGAGGCGTCGGGGAGACGGTGGCGGACATTGCAGAATCCCTCGAGGTGATGAAACGGATCGGGGCCAACCAGGTGCGGGTCATGAATTTCGTGCCGCAACCGGGCACTCCGCTTGAAAACACGAGCCCGCCGTCCGTGGAAATGGAACTGGGGCTCATTGCCGTGATGCGTCTGGCCTTTCCGGATCGGCTGATCCCCGCCTCGCTGGACGTGGATGGACTTGAAGGATTGAGGATTCGCCTTGACGCCGGAGCGAACGTGGTGACATCCATTGTTCCGCCCGGTCAGGGCCTGTCCGGCGTGGCTCAGAGCTCCCTTGATATCGAAGGATCACGCAGAACCGGCGATGCGGTCAGAACCGTGATCCGGGAATGCGGCCTTCGGGCCGGTTCACTGGAGAGTTACCGCCAATGGCTGACGGAGCGCCGTTCCGGACGTGACGAGCTTCCCAAGATGGTGTCTGCAAGATGAATGTGGTGATAGTCGGCGGTAATCTGCAAGGGGTCGAAACCGCCTACCTGGCCCGGAAGTCGGGCTGGCTGGTCACGGTCATTGACCGCCGTCCCGATGCACCGGCGTCCGGCATCTGCGACCGCTATGTGCATTCCGATCTGCTGCACGATCAGGATTGGCAAAAGGAACTCCAAACGGCGGATATCGTTTTTCCGGCCGTAGAAAACCAAGCGGTGCTGGACGTCTTGGCTGCTCACTCGACGAAAAAGGGAATCCCTTTTGCCTTCGACCCCAAGGCCTACCGTATCACGGCGTCCAAGATTTTGACAAACCGCCTTCTCCAACGGATCGGGACTACCATGCCGGCCCTGTGGCCGAACTGTAGAACTCCGGTGGTGGTGAAGCCGTCATCGGGCAGCGGCAGCGAAGGGGTCAGGATTATTGATGAACGTCGGAGCGTTTCGGAACTGGCCTGTTCCCCGGGTTTTTCGGAACGGTTCGTGTGCCAGGAATATGTCGTGGGGCCGTCTTTTTCCATCGAAGTGGTGGGGCGGCCGGGAGAATACGCTGCGCTCCAGGTGACGGACCTGTTCATGGATGAATCCTATGATTGCAGAAGAGTCACAGCTCCGACGGGTCTCACGGTCAAACAAGTCGCGCTGTTTCGGGAAGAAAGCGTCAGGATGGCGGAAGCCCTGGCGCTCCGGGGGGTGATGGACGTCGAAGCCATCCTCCACGATGGATGCCTGAAAGTGCTGGAGTTGGACGCCAGAATGCCGAGCCAGACACCTACCGTGGTCTATCACTCCTCAGGCTTGAACATTCTGGAGCGCACGGCCTCGGTGTTCCTGTCCTCCTCATCGTCGGTCGTGGAAATATCCTCCGTTCCGAAGGCGGTAATATACGAGCATGTCCGAGTGGATGACGGCCGGATGATTTTTGCCGGCGAGCATCTGATGAGCCAGTGCGGGCCCGTGGAGGTTGTGGCTGGCTTTTTCGGCGCCGATGAAGCGGTAACTAATTTCGCCGGTCATCGGGAACGCTGGTCGGCCACCCTGATTTTTACCGGTGAGGACCGCTGTGAGGTCCAGGCCAGAAGAAATGGCGCGGTGGAACATATTATCGAGGCCAACGGGGTGACGGAGATCATCGACTCCCATCCCGCGAGGGATCACTGGGGGGGTGGGTTGTGACCAGACTGGTGGAACAGGATATCTGCGGTATCGGCGAAACCATGGCGGAGTATAATCGAAGGCTTCGGGACAAGACCGGCGCGGGGCTGTCACGGGTCGCCTGTTTGGCCGCCGGTTTGGATGAAAGCTTGTTTCACGGGAATGCAGCCGGATTGACCCTCGCCGCCGTAACGGTCACGTCAGGCCAAGGGGCCATCGGCGGCTTCGCCGAAACGGTTGCGGATATCGTTCGGCACCTTGGATTGAATGCCTTTGTTCCCAAGAGAAACGACATCGCCGGCCTTGCAGAAGCGTTTGAACGGGGCGCGGATATCGTTTCCGTGGCGGACGACGATCGTTTTGTGTTTCTAAATCCGGTCCGGCGGAAGGTGGTCGACAACGCGGACGCGACCGGCCGCGGGTTCGCCGCCGCTTTGGAATTGATGGCCAACGGTATTGAAGATCAGGATGTTCTGGTGCTTGGTGCAGGCCGGGTCGGGCGAAGTGCGGCTGCTTTTCTGGCCGGTCGAGGCGCAAGGATTTGTTTGTACGATATTGTGAAGGCGACGGCCCTGGACGCTTCGAGAGCCCTGCAGGGCGCCACGGGGGACCGTATACGGGTGGAGGAAGACTTCGGGGCGGCGTTGAAGGGGCGGCGCCACATCATCGACGCCACGCCGACCGCCGGGTTTTTGACCGAGGATAGGCTGGATGCCGATGTCCTGATCTCCGCCCCGGGCGTGCCGCTGGGGCTTTCGGCGAAGGCCTTTGAAAAACTTGTCAACCGGGTCGTCCACGATCCGCTTCAGATCGGGGTCGCGGTCATGACCGCCATGGCCGTCCGGGACATCATCGGCGGGTGACCCGCGAAAAAGGAAATACGGCCATGCAGATATCGGGCGAAAACGGAAAAATAGAAAAGCGTTTTTACCGCAAGCGAGTCGAATTGCTCCGATTGCTTGATAAGATCAAGCTCTGGCCGTCCAGGAAGGGGGTGCTTCATGGCATCCGCTCGATAGAAAGACTTGGAAGCCAGGCCATTATTACGACGCATTGCAACAAAACGTTCACCGTGGCCGATTCCAGGAACAGCAGGGCTGCTCGCTGGCTGAGAAACAAGATGTTTCACTCCGTCTGCAGTGAATGCCGGGTCCCGGAATGGAAGCTGGAAAAATATTCCACTACCCACTTCAGACGCCGGTACGGGTCGAGCCTACACGGCGAAAAAGGCACCTGGGACGTCTGATTGCCGGAAAGAATGCCGAAACGGATCGCCAACAACCAGACCGGCCTGCCTTGGATGGCCGGTCTTGTCTTTATGAACCGTGTATTTTTGCCGGAGGCTGTTTTCGAAAAGGGATTGTCCCCTCCCGGCATTTTTCATGTATAAAATAGATCATTAAGTATCGTGCCGGATGAGATCGGGGCAAACGGGAGAGGCGGACCAGGCGAATCGCAAGGAGAACGGGATATCATGCAAAAAAGCCGGGTGTGGCGGGGATTGTTGCTGGCCATAGTCGCTGCTCTGGTTCTGGCGGTCTGGCAACGTTACGGAGAGAACTGGTTTCCTGGCCGAAATGCGGTGATCAGGCTCAACGACGATCAGGTCGAAATCCTGATGATATGCAACAATATCGCCGAATTTATAATAGAAAACGGCTACGGTCACCCTGTGGAGAGAACCGAAAGCACCACCAAGGAACTTAAAAGGCTGATCGGCAGCGGCGAGGTCGATCTGTTCCTGGAGTTCTGGGCTCAAAACAATGAAGCCTGGTTCGCCCAAGAGCTTAAAACGGGCAATTTGGTCAACTTAGGGGAAATTTATGAGTCCGGTCAGCAATTCTGGATGATCCCCAAGTGGATGGCAGATACTTATAACATCCGGACCGTGTTTGACATGAAGCGCTACTGGCAGTTGTTTTTCGATCCGGAGGACCCGTCAAAAGGACTGTTTCTGAACTGTATACCCGGCTGGACATGCCTCGAGTTGAATAAAATTAAGATGCAGGCCTATGGACTGGATAAATTTTACAATGCCGTCTCGCCCAGTACCTCGAAGGCCTTGGAGATGGCCCTGGAAAATGCTCAGCTTAAAAAAATTCCGGTCTTCGGCTATTTTTGGAGCCCCAACGCGCTGTTGGCCACGTATGAATGGACGATCCTGAAGGAACCCCAATACACGCCCGCATGCTGGGACCGGATCATGGAGGCGGTCAAAGATCCGGCGCTCCCTACCCCGGATGGAGCGTGTGGCTATCCGGACATCGGGCCGATCAAAATCGCTCATCACAACCTGCTGAGAAAGGCCCCGGACGTGGCCAAGATGATCGGCAACATGCGGTTCAGTCAGGAGGCGCTGATGGAAACCGTTTACTGGTCCCGTCAGAGGGGGCGCTCGGCGGAACGTACGGCGGTATATTTTTTGCAAAATTTTGAATCACTGTGGAAACAGTGGGTTCCGCCGGATGTTTTCGCTCGGGTGAAAAAGAGCGCGGCCGAAATCCGGTTGGATTACCCAGGCCGGCCCAAGTGAGTTAGGTCTTGATTGAGAGGCGGGTGCAGCATGACAGCGCAGGGTGGATGATTATGCTACCGTTTAAAAGCCTCAGGCTAAAAGCCGTCATTCTTGGGCTGATCCCGATGTTTCTGACCATGTCGGCGGTCTCGGCGATTACGTATTATTCGCTTAATTCCACCGCTCGGGACGTCGTACAACAACGCGACACCGAACTGGCCAGGATGGCCGCGGCGCGTTTAGAAGAAAATCTGAAGCATTATGTGAAGCTCCTTCAGAATATCGCTTTCGATGAGGCTCAAAAATTCCTCAAAGCACCAACTCTTGCACCGGAAAACAGAAATATCGAAAACCTGCTGTATCTGTTCGACGGAGGAATTGCCGTCTATGACAGCAACGGTCAGATGACGTGGTCCTATCTCAAGCTGCTAAGGCTGGGCCGACGGTTCCCAGTCGCCTCAAAATTCGAAGAGCTTAGAAAAACATACCGCCCGGTTTTTTCCAATATATTCATAAATCCGGCCATTCATGAAGACGTGGTCTTCATCGGCGTGCCGGTGGTCATGGCCGACGGCACATTCATGGGGGCAGTCATCGGCATGTGTACCCTGCGATTTTCCTTGATCGGCACCATGTATTCGAGGGTCCTGGAATTCAAGTCGGGTCAGAGCGCGTTTGCCTACCTGGTCGATGGCGAAGGACGGGTGATCTATCATCGGCACAGCTCGCTGATAGGTCAGAGCCTGAGCGAACTGGAGCCGGTCAGGAGGGTCATACGGGGAGAGGCCGGAGCTATGGTTGTGAACCAGCGGACCAATGACGAAGTGATATCCGGATTTGCGCCCGTCCCTGGGACGGGTTGGGGGATCATTACCCAGGAAAAATGGCGGACGGTCAGCGGTCCCATCCAATCCGGGATCCGCCTGTCCTGGATACTCCTTTGGCTGGGTGCCTTGTTGTCCGGGGTCCTGCTTTTCGTCCTGATCAGCCGACTGCTTCTACCCATAAGGGAGCTAACGGATGGAGCTCGGCGTATTGCCGAGGGCGATTTTGAACAGATCCCCATCTCCCGAACCGGGGATGAGATCGAAACCTTATCCCGGCGCTTTAATGCCATGGCCAAGGCCCTGCAAGAATCCTTCTCCCGGCTGGAAGACCGTCTGACGGAGTTGAACCGGACCCAGGAAGCGCTTCAGGAGAGCCGGGAACTTTTTCTTCACTTCATGAAACATCTGCCGGGCCGGGCCTATATTCAGGATACAGCGGGGCGTATCGTATTCGCCAACGATCTTCAGCGCAAATTGGTGAACCCGACCGTCGAAGCGGAATCACAAAACGGGGACACGGAAAAGTGGCCGCCGGAACTGCTCACGGAAATCGAAGTAGATCGCAGCATCGTCTATGTCGGGTCTATCCAACGGCTTGAGGAAACGCTTGACGGCCCCTGCGGGGCCACCAATTGGCTGACGTATCGTTTTCCCATATTTTATAATGAAAAACCGAAATTTATCGGCGGAATCGCCATCGACATCACGGAGCGGAAGTGGGCTGAACAAGAGTTGGAAAAACATCGGAGCCGCCTGGAAGAACTGGTCGAGGAACGTACCCGGGATCTCCGGGCGGTGCAGGAGGAACTCATCAAAAGTGAAAAACTGGCTGTTTTGGGCCAGTTGACCGCCACGGTCAGCCACGAACTGCGAAATCCGTTGGGCGTGATACGATCTTCCATCTATTACCTTCGCCGCCGGTACCCCAAAATCGACGAAAAGTCGGAAACTCATCTGGAAAGGATCGAACAGCAGGTGGCGATGTGTGACTCCATCGTCAACGAACTCCTGGATTACTGCCGGATGAGGCAGCCGGACCTGGTGTTCGAACAGATCAATCCGGTCATCGAAAGGGTGCTCGATCAGGTGTCCCTGCCAGACGGCATAACCCTCGTTAGAGAGTTGTCGCCCGCTTTGCCTATCATACCCTTTGATCGAAACAAGCTTCAGCAGGCCGTCAACAACCTTCTGGAAAACGCGGCCGCCGCAGTCGAATCCATGAAAAAGAGCCAGGATGCGAATGGGTCCCAATACCAGCCGAGAATCAGCGTCAGGACCCGGGCCATATCCAACGGCGTCGGAATCGAAGTCGAGGACAACGGGGCCGGCATGGATGAGGCCACCGCCGCCCGGGCGTTTGAACCGCTCTTTACGACCCGGGCTCGCGGCGTGGGGTTGGGACTGGCTGTGGTCCGCAAGATCGTGGAAGATCACCGGGGGACGGTGATGCTGAACACCAGCCAGGACAAAGGAACCATCATTACCTTGAACATCCCGTTATGGAGGCCGTCCCACCGGGTTGGGGCCGATCACGACACCAAGTGACGCCGGGAGCAAAAACGCATGAAAACCGTCATGATTGTGGATGATGATCCGGGGCATTGCGCTAATCTGATCGACATACTCGAGATGGAAGGGTATCAGGCGTTGTCGGCTGGAACCGTTACGGAAGCGCTAAGCTTGGCGAGAGATAGCTGGCCCCAGGTCGCCCTCCTCGATCAGAAACTGCCGGATGGCACCGGCACGGGTCTTTTGGCCTCCATCAAAAAGATGAACCCTGAATGCTATTGCATCATTATCACGGCCCATGCAGATTTGGCCTCGGCGGTCGCCGCAATGGACGAAGGCGCCTATTGTTACTTACGAAAGCCCTTTCGCCTGGAAGAACTTCTGGGGCTTCTGGAAAGGATATTTGAAGCCATCCGGCTGAAGGAGCAGAAAAGACAGGCGGAGCGGGCCCTGAGGGAGAGCGAGGAGATGCTGGCCGGCATCATCAACGCTGTGGCTGATGCCATGATGATGATCAACGAAAGGGGCGAAGTCGTCTGGACCAATGAAATGGCCAAAAAGATATTCGGGCAGAACGCCGATGGCGAAAAATTTTTTCGGGTGATTTACCGGCGACCCGAACCGCCGGAATACTGCGCGGTCCGTAAATGCTTTGCGGATGGCCGCCAGCATGACATGGAAGTCCAGTTCACGAATATCGAGGGACTTGACCAGAATTTTTGGTGCACCACCAGTGTGATGCTTCGTGACGGAGACGGCAAGCCCAAGCGGGTCGTATTGGTCTGCCGCAACACCACGGAAAAAAAGGGCTTGGAAGCGCAAGTCATGCGCAATGCACAGCTCGCGGCGCTCGGAGAACTCGCCGCCGGGATCGCCCACGAAATCAATAATCCCATCAATGGGATTATCAATTACGCTCAGATTCTCATTGATCAGCAAGGGGAAGGCGCCGAGGATTCCGGAATCCCCTCCCGGGTGATTCGTGAAGGCGAACGAATTGCTTCCATTGTCAACAACCTGTTGTCCTTTGCCAGGGACCGGAAGGATGAAAGGGAGATCGTGTCCGTCCGGGACATATTGCACGAAGCGTTGGACTTGACCCAGACAATGCTGAAGAAAGAGTCCATTCGGATCCTCCTGAACGCCGATGACGAACTGCCGTTGTGTCAGGCCAGTTTCCAGCAGATACAACAGGTGTTTCTCAATATCATAAGCAATGCCCGGTACGCCTTGAATCAGAGATATCCCGGTTACGATCAGGACAAAATTCTCGACATCCGGCTTGAAACGACAGAAAAAAACGGGGTCGATTACGTGCGGATCTCGTTCCTGGACCATGGCACCGGCATTCCGAAATCCCTGATTGACAAGGTCTGCAACCCGTTCTTTTCCACCAAGCCCATGGATATCGGAACTGGCCTGGGGCTCAGCATCAGCTATGGAATTGTGAAAGACCATGGCGGGGAACTGTGGATCGACAGCCGCGAAGGTGAATCGACCAGCGTGGTGATTGATATCCCGGCCCATTGTCAAGAGGACAGATGAAACCAAGAATCCTGGTCGTTGACGACGAAGAGAGCATCCGCTTTACGTTTGACACATTTTTGACCAACGACGGCTACGACGTCTCGTGCGCAGACGGCTTTGAGGCGACCATAGAACTGTTACGGGAAGCGCCGCCTGATATCGTCATATCGGATATCATCCTGGGAGATCGCAGCGGTCTGGACCTGTTGGCCCATATTCACGAGCTTCAGTTGGATTGTCCAATCATCATGATTACCGGTCAGCCGTCCATCAATACGGCGGCGGAGTCGGTCCGGCGGGGCGCCTTCGATTACCTGCTCAAGCCGATTCGAAAGGAAAGTCTGCTGGGCGCCGCACGGAATGCCTTGAAGCATAAAGCGGTAGTCGATGAGAGGAACCGCATACAGGCCGAAAACGACCGGCTGCGAAAACATCTTGAAGCCGTTTTCCGAAGTGTGGATGAAGTGATCGTTACGGTGGACCGGGAGGGCCGGATCGTCCAGGCGAATGATTCGGTCCGGATCGTCAGCTGGCAGACTGCTCAGGAGCTGAGAGGGCGTCTTTTTCACGAAATCGACGACGTCTGCTTCAGGGCTTGCCGAGATATCGTCTTCAATGTCCTGGAAAATGGCTGCACCGTCCAGGCCCAACCATTGACGGTCCGTTATCCGGATCAACCCAGGCAAACCCTGCTGGTTTCGGGCTCTCCCTTGCTGGACCGCAACCGGAATTCGATGGGCGCCCTTCTGGTCATTCGCGACAATACAAGAAACAGCGACTTGGAGCTTCAGATTCGGGAGCAACGCCGCATTGATGAAATTATCGGAAGCAGCAGCCGGATCCAGGAGGTCTTCCGCCTGATCAATGCCTTAGCTGATACGGACGCCAGTGTGCTCATCACCGGCGAAAGCGGGACGGGTAAGGGCCTCGTGGCCAAGGCCCTGCACAACCGCAGTTCCAGAGCCGCCTTCCCGTTTATGACCGTCAGTTGTTCGGTGTTGTCGGAAAATCTTCTTGAGTCCGAGCTGTTCGGGCATGTGAAGGGGGCCTTCACCGGCGCCGTCAACGACAAGATCGGGCGCTTTGAAGCGTGCCACAACGGCACCCTGTTTCTTGACGAAATAGGCGAAATTTCTCCGGGCATCCAGGTCAAGTTACTGCGATTTCTCCAGGATCGCGAATTTGAACGCGTCGGAAACAACCAGCCGATCAAGGTTGATGTCCGGATCATTGCGGCCACCAACCGAAAGCTGAAACAGGAAGTCGAGGTGGGAAACTTTCGCGAGGATCTCTACTACCGCCTGCGTGTAGTCGAAATTCCCCTGCCGCCGCTGAGGGAAAGACGGGACGACATCCCCATGCTTGTCCGGCATTTTTCGGAAGTGTTCGCCCGTAAATACAAAAAGCCGGTGATCAGAGCGGATGAATCGGCCATGCAGACCCTCTCTGCGTATTCCTGGCCCGGCAACGTCCGGGAATTGGAACACGCCCTCGAGCATGCCTTGGTGCTTTGTGCGGACAATATGATCCGGCAGGAGCATCTACCGCCGGAGATCCGCCATTCCGGCCTGGCCGCACGCGCTCAAGCGGCAAACACGACGGTCGGCCATGAAAGAGAAGACATGCTATCGGTGCTGGAAAAAGCGGCTGGCAACAAGGCCATGGCCGCACGGATGATGGGCGTGAGCCGACAGACGTTCTATCGGAAGCTCAAGAAATACGGTTTGGATACCTGTTAAGATCACCGAAAAGCCTATGGACCCTATAGATATGGGTGTAAAGGGGAGTCTCAATATAGACTCCCCTTGATATCTGCCGGTGACAGGTGAGCTTGTCCTCTGACCGGTCTGAACAACCTGCTATCTTGCTCAAGAAAGACCTCTGCACGGCCGATAGGAATTCACTTAAGCAGTTACAAATTCTTATTTCACGGGTGCTTTGAAACTACGGTGGCAGAGCAACCTTTCGGCTGAGGGATGGAAGAGGCTGCTTCGTTTTGTGGGGCATTGAGGCTCCTCAATACCACCCGGCCAAGGGAGACTCGGGAGCCCTATTTCAAATGGTAAAAGGTTGTTCAGAGCAAAGGCCTGTCTGATGGTCGTCCAGGGTTCATCGGCTGAGCCAAGCATAGGAGTTGCTCCCATATTGTGGACAAGGACGACGGCAATGGAAATACAAACTATGGCCATCCAAGACCTTGGAAAAGATCCGTTGTCCCACCCTTGACCAAGCCCCGTCAAAGCCATGTTCTCCCCCCGTTTCTGTGTGAGAGTTGTGTGAGACTTTTTTACAAAATTGGCAAAAAACGGCCAAAACATGAAAAAGTTGAGAATTAATTAAATGCATTAAATCAAATAGTTAAAACAATATGAGGAGGTTGTGAAACCAAAAGGTTCCGATTCCTAATCCTGGTGTCGCGCGTTCGAGTCGCGCCGAGGGCACCAAATTATTTCAGGAGGTTGCGCCGTTGGGCTCAGCCTCTTCTGTTTTGTGCCCGAAATTGTGCCCGTCGAGGTTCTGGCGCGGCTGTCCAAAATGCCTGTCAGCACAAGCAACTTGAGAAAACAAGTCGCCCATAATTAAAATTGGCGTCCGGGTCCGGCAAACCGCCAGAAAAGTCTGCTTTCACCTGGCCTCGGCCCCCCCCTGCCGTCATCTTTGGGCCCTGCCCCTCGAAAGCATACGAACCTCGCCAGCCTGACCTGGATTTTCCATGACGAATCAATGTCCCAAAACTGACAATTGCGGGCGGGGGTGCCTGAAAAACGCTGAATCCACCCCGCCGCGGCCTACAGGCAACTCCTTCTCACAAAACAACCAAGCTCATCACCTGTCCGAATGAGGAGACGTTGTCCCCTACGCTCCCGTTGGGCGCTACCCCAAATCAGCCCTTCGCCGGGGGGCGAAGATCCTTGTTCGCCGAAGAAAGGGGAAAACGGAAAATCGGTGTTTGGGGGTAAGGTCAGTTTGATAAAGACAACAAAGGGCTTTGTCAACAACCTGAAACCCCGCCGGTTTCGGCGGGGTTTTCATTTTTCCGATGCGAAAGGCTGGGGGAATCGACCTGTCGGCCGCAGGCCAGGGGTTTAATGCTGAAACAGGACCTGAGGCACCCAGAGTTTGGCCACGATCTTCCAGGAGCGGCCGCCGTTGTCGTCCTTGATAAGGGCGAAGTATTTGACCTTGATGCCTTCGTCCGAATAGACCTGGGAAACATATTTCTGATGGAAAAAGGCCATCATCATTTCCGGATTGGTCGGGTCGACGAAACAGATGGGGTCCGAGACAGTCAGGGAGATGGGGCCGCTGCGCAGGAAAACGTCATTCTTGATCTTGTGGAGTTGCTCGTTGGTATAGACCGCCGGTTGGTCCTGGTCGTCGTAATAGGTGGTGAATATGTTGCCGTAATAGCCGAGCAGCTTGTCAATCTCTTTGTTGCGCCAGGCCTCAGCCCAATCCTTGATGATTCCGCGGATTTCGCGGGCCCTGTTAATGTCCGCCGGTTTGGTCTGGCGGCTGGCGGAATAGGAGAGGACGGGCACGGCGTTGGTGTTGACCAGGCCCGCTATTTCCTTCCAGAGAGTGGTCGATGGCAACCTGGGGCTGCGCCAGAAGAACAGGGGATAATTAAAGAAAAACTCGTTTTTATTGATGTTTTCGCCGAGCACGAAGAGCCCGTCCGGCAATTGCTGGGGCCAGTCGAATTCGGCTTTGAGCACCGGAGCCGGTTCATTGCCCTGCCATAGGTAAGCCTTGCGGTTGTCCCGGTTGATGGCCAGGAAAAACTGGGAGGGCGGAACATAAAAGGCTTCCACCGGGGGGACGGGTATCCACGGTTCGGATGAGCCGGGCTTGTCCTGGGCGGCCGTTTGAGGAGTGGGATCGCCTCCGGTGACGGCCGCGCCGGTGAGACGCCCGTCTTCGGCGATGACGCCCTTGACAATGCCGGATTTCTGGGTTGGCGCGGCCACTTTGACCGATGAACCGCTAAGGAAGAAAAACTGGTATCCTACTCCGGCCAGGGCCACCAGAAGGAGCAGGCTGAGCAGGATGGGGACGAGCATGGAGGAAGAAGGCGTCTGCTGAGCGGCTGCGGCGCGGCGGCGCTTGACCGGTTTCTCTCCGGCTATGGAATTCAGGGCCTTTTTCAGGTGGTCCTTTTCTATGGTGTTCTTGCCGTCCACGAAGGCGGCCATGAGGGCCCGTTCGCAGATGATGTTGATCAGGCGGGGGACGCCTCCGCTGACCTTGTAGACTTCACTGAGCACCCGGGGCGAGAAATGGGTTGTGTCGCTGCCCCCGGCTATCCTGAGCCGGTGATTGATGTACGCCACGGTGTCTTCGCGGGTGAGGGGTTTGAGACGGTAACGGATGGTGATTCTCTGGTCCAACTGCTTGAGGTCCGGGCTCTTGAGCTTATCCTCCAGCTCGAGCTGGCCGACCAGGATGATCTGAAGCAGTTTTTTCTTTTCCGTTTCCAGATTGGACAGAAGGCGCAGTTCTTCCAAGGTGTCATTGGGCAGGTTCTGGGCCTCGTCAATTATGAGGACGGTGTGGACGCCCTTCTGGGCCTTTTCCAGGAGGATGTCCCGGAAGAAACGCAGGAGTTCTTCCTTGGACCTTTCTTCCATCTTCAAAGGGCTGATGCCGAGGTCTTCCAGGATGACCTTGAGCAGTTCCTGGGGGGAGAGGCGCGGATTCAGAATCAGGGCCGTGGTGACTTCGTCGCCGAGCTGTTTGAGCAGGGTGCGCAGGGTCAGGGTCTTGCCCGTGCCCGGATCGCCGGTAATCTGGATGAAACCTTCCTGAGCCCTGATGCTGTAAAGGAGGGTTTGCAGGGCCTCCTTGTGAACGTCGCTGGGGAAGTAATAATCCGGGTCGGGGGTAAGACGGAACGGAGTGTCTTTCAACCCGAAAAACTGTTCGTAATCCATGGTGCTCTCCCTGGTTGGGTGGAGATTGCAGAACTTTTATTATCCGGCCATGTCCGCGGCCGGTCTTAAGAACCGGGAATCAGGCGTTGTTTTTCTTGACCGTGACCCTTTGCTGCTTGTCGTCCCAGACATAGGTCTGGTTGAAGGGATCTTCGGGCAGTTGTTTGATAACGCCTTCCCGGACCAATTGCTCCAGGTCCATTGGCCAACGGCCGGTCACTTCCTTGTATTTCGCGGCGATTTTCTGCAGGACCAGCATGTTTTCCAACTGAATGACCCTCTTGCCGTAGATGGTCTTCAGGTTTTCATCATCGGTGGCGTCCATCATGGCCGTCATGGCCTGAGCGGCCTTTTCGTAGTCCCCGGCCTTGTTCAGGGCGGAAAACATCAGAGAGAAAAACTGGTTGGGAGCGCCCGGCTTCTGGCTGGCCTGCCAGAAATATGCTCCGGCGGTTTCATTGTCTTCCAGGTAGATGTAATGGTCGTACCCGATCCAGAAGGGGAGTTCCCAACTGTCGGGAAAACTGGCCATGCCTTTTTCCAGGATGGGGCGGGCCCTTTTGGCGTCGCTGAAATTGTGAATGAGCCCCATTCCGGCGAAAAGGTAGGCATTGTAGTACTTGGGATCGAGGTCCGTGACCACGTCCATCATACCGTAAGCCCATTCGCTGTCAAACTGGAACTTCAGAGGCTTCCACATGAGACTGCCCGAATGGAGGCTGACCTGCACAAGATACATGTCGGCCAGGAAGCCCCGGTGGTCAAGAGCGAGCAGTTCCGAAACCTGGGTTTTGGGCACTATCTTGACATCTTCGCGCAGTATCAGGGGATAAGTGCTTTTATCCGCGATATTAACGGCGACGGCGGCCAGAAAGCTGAACACGGCCAGCAGGATGGTTTTTTTCATGACAGCCCGCTCCCCGGTCCCCTCATATGTCCCGGCGGTTCATTATGGCCGAACTGGCGGCCAGTATGGCCACCAGATAGAGCAGCCAGTAGAGGGTTGAGAGCCCGAACCGGCCGAGTTGTATGGCTTCGTCATGGACGATGGCCAGACGGAAATCAAACATATCGAAATTGGGAAAAATGACCGATATGGCCTTGACCAGCATAAGATGCAGTTGGCTGCCGAAGCGGCCCAGGCCGATAAAGCTCTGAACGGCTTCGGTCATGGAATGACCGACGACAAAGGTGCCCAGCATGAGCAGCGAATTAAGGGTGAATCCCACGCCCATGCTGTAGAAGAGCAAGCCGATGGCCGTAAGCATGGTGAATTCCAGGATGGCCCAGTAGACAGCCCAGAAGAGGCCGAAGGCGATTTTGCCTCCGAAGAGCCAGGTCAGGAAAAATATCCCGGCTCCGGCGAAGAAGGCGAACAGGGCGATGATATAGGCCGTCCCCAGAAACCTTCCGAGGAGATAAGAGGCCCGCGGGACCCTGTTGAGCAGGACATAAAGTTCGTTGCGTTCTTTTTCCTGATATATGGAATAGAGTCCGAAGAGGATGGACACGGCCAGACAGACCAGGGATATGCCCAGCATGCCGGTGTTCTGTATAAAGCGGGCCACCGTGCCCAGGGACAGGGTGCTGATGTAGACGGAAAACAGAAAGAACAGGGCCAGGAACACCAGGAGTCCCACGAAAAGCTTGTTCCGCAAAGACTCGCGCCAGGTGACCAGGCTTATGGTTATGATGCTGCGCATTGGGCCTCCAGCTTGAATCCTTCTTCCAGATCGCTCACGTTCCATTTGCTTTTGAATTCTTCGGTTCCGCCCAGAAAGCGTAGCCGGCCGTCAACCAGGATGCCTATGCGGTCGCAGAGGCGTTCGACTTCCGACAGTATGTGAGAGCAAAAGAAGATGGTTTTGCCCCTTTTTTTCATTTCCAACAGGACGTCAATGACTTCGTATTTGCCGATGGGGTCCAGCCCGGAGGTCGGTTCATCCAAGATCAGCAGGTCGGGGTCTCCGGCGAAGGCCTGAGCCAGCCCGACCCTCTGTCCCATGCCCTTGGACAGGGCCGATATCTTGCGCCGGGGAAACCGGTCCATGCCGACCAGCCTCAATAATTCCTGGACGGTTTCCGGAGAATAGGAGGTCCGCCCATCCCGGGCCAGCGCACACTGGAACCGCACGTATTCGGCCACGGTCAGGTTGGGATTGGGCCGGAAACTTTCAGGCAGGTAGCCTATGCCCCTTCTGGGCTGGCCCACTTCCAGGCGCTTTCCCTGGAAATTCACCTGGCCGAGCGTGGGGGTCAGAAATCCCATAATCATCTTGACGGCCGTGGTTTTACCGGCTCCGTTCGGCCCGAGCAACCCCAGGATTTCACCCCGCTCGACTTGCAGAGTCAATTCCTTGAGGGCCTCGACCGGGCCTTCCTTGCTTTTGTACGATTTGCTAAGCCCGAGGGCTTCGATCAGGTATTCCCGTTCGCTCATATCGATACTAATCTCCGCTGGCGGCCGGGGACTTACCGCTCAGGTGAAACCGCACGGATGTAATCAGGCTAAGGCAGAAAATGCCTTGCGGGACTGATTGACGACATGGTTATCACTTGAAAAGACTTGTTCCCCATGACCTGAAACTGCATATGTGTTGCTTAACCCAAAGTAGCCAATACAATAATAGCACCTTGCCCGAAAATCAATATTAAAGCCATAATAAGCCGCGCCTGGCCTGAATCATTTTGACGAAATATCCGCCGGGGCCGCCGGATCGTTGCTCCGGGACGGCTCTTTGACTTGGGGGAGGGGGATGTCCGTCAGGGCCGGGACTGTCAGAAAACCGGCCCGGGCGACGGCTTTGGCCGCAGCGAGAATCTGTGTTTCCAGATCGGCGTCCCTCACTTCCACCAGGCCGGATTCGATGGCCCGCATGGGCTCCAGCAGGCTGTCATCGGCGGCCAGGGCCAGGACCTGGATCATGGAGAGGGTACCGTTGAGATGATTGATGGTGAGTAAAAGGATTCTTTCCACGGGGTTCAGGTCATCGCGGGCGGAAATATTGACATCGACCTCTCTTCGCAGGGAGAATTCCCGGGAAAGGGCCTGATTGAGTTCTTCGGGCAGGTCTGTCTGAGAGGCCGTGACGGCCATCATGGTCAGGACGCCGCCGGACAGAGCGGCCAAGGCCGAAGTCCCTTCCGGGCCGCCCACCACTTTCATAATGCGTTCCTCGGTGTTCCTGACCGCCTCCATGGCTTGCTTGTCGCCGTTTCGGCGGGCCAGGGCATAGGCCATGGTATTCAGACTCTGGTACATCAGGTTCAGTCCGCCCAGTTGCAGCCGGAGCTGGCTCACGGCCCCGGCTGTGCGGAGGTGGTAGTCTTTTTCAGCCCGGTCCAGGAAGGCTCCGGCCTGCTTATCGTCCAGCCCGGCGGCCAGATTCCGGGCGGCGGCGAGCCATGTTTCTCCGGCCCTGGTGAAAGAAACGCCCAGCACCTGGTCGTTGGCGGCCAGGTTCAGTTGGGCTTCGAAGGCCCGGGCCAGTTCGGCTATGTGTTTTTCCTGGTCCGGCGGTGGGGCGGCCTGGAGCGGCCCAGCGGCCGCGCAGAGCAAGGAAAGAGCGGCGCAGAGGAGCAGGGCCGGCCATGTCCGGAAAATGCGGCGCATCATGCCTTCATTATCCCGGAGACGGCCGTCAGGGCTTTTTCAATGTCCTGACGGTTGATATCGAGGTGGGTGACGGCCCGGATACGGGATTCGCTGACGGGCAGCATTAAGACTCCCTGTGCCTTGAGCCCCTCGACGAGGCGCTTGGCGGTCCAGCCGGGGCGGTCGACCTGGAAGATGACGATATTGGTTTCCACATCAGCGGGATTGAGCAAGATTCCCGGTATTTCCGCCAGCCCCCTGGCCAGAATTCCCGCGTGCTCATGGTCTTCGGCCAGGCGTTCAATATGATTATCAAGGGCGTGGATTCCGGCGGCGGCCAGAATTCCGGCCTGGCGCATGCCGCCTCCAAGCATTTTCCGCCAGCGGCGGGCATGGGCAATCAGCTCGAGGTCGGCGGCCAGGATGGAGCCGACCGGAGCGCCCAGACCTTTGGAAAGGCAGAAAGAGACGGTTTCAAAATGGCGGGCGTATTCCGCCGCCGGTGTTCCGGAGGCCACGCATGCATTGAAGAGTCTGGCTCCGTCCAAGTGCATCTTCAGGCCATGGGCCGCGGCTGTTTCCCTGATGGCAGCCACGAGGGCCAAGGGGTAAATGGAACCGCCTCCGCGGTTGTGGGAATTTTCTAGGCAAAGAGCGGTTGTCGGAGCCCAGTGGACATCGCCCCGGCGGACCGCGCCGGATATCTGTTCCGGCTGCAAGAGCCCCCGGCGTCCGGGCAAGGGGCGGAGCTGAACTGAGCTCAGTACGGACGCGCCGCAGCTTTCATAATTAAGCGGGTGGGCGCCTTCCTCCAGCAGGACTTCGTCCCCCAGGCTGGTCAGGAGTTTTATGGCGATCTGGTTGGCCATGGTGCCGGATGGGACGAAGAGGGCGGCTTCCTTGCCCAGAAGCGCGGCGGCCTGTTCCTGCAAACGGTTCACAGTGGGGTCTTCCTGAAAGACATCGTCGCCCACGGGGGCCTTCATCATGGCCTCACGCATGGACGCGGTCGGGCGGGTGACTGTATCGCTTCTCAGATCGGCTAATTTATTCATGGGTATGTCCTTTTCTATAGTCCGAGCCGGTCCAGCAGTTGCATGACCGTCTGGTTGAATCCTGCCGGGCCGGGCAGAGAAACCTTGGTCAGACCGGGCAGATCGATGCCGCTGTGCCCGCCTTCCGGCCGGGCCACCAGAAATGGCCTGTCCACTGCTGCCAGCATGGGAATGTCGTTGTATGAATCCCCGAGAGCCGCGGTCATGATCTCCGGCGACCTGCGGCGGTAGAGATCGGCCAGGATGGAGACGGCCCGGCCTTTGTCGTTTTCGCCCAGGAGGTGGAAGAAACGGGCTCCCTTGGTCAGGCTGAGCCCCAGCGAGGCGACCAGGCGGGCCAGTTCTTCTTCGGCCACGCCTTCCCCGGCCAGGACGAAGGCTTCGCCGAACTCGCGGCTGCGGGCCACTTCCGCTTTGGCGAGAGAGAGCCCCGTTATTTCGGCCACTTCAGGCACGCTCATGCGGGAAATGGCCCTGACCGGAACCAGGGCGCTGAGCTGGTCGAAGGCGGCCGTGATTTCTGCTTTGGTCCGGCCCAGCAGGATAGTACGGTACCCGTCGATGTTAACCGCATTGTCCGGCGGGTCCAGCGGATAATCCGGCGGGATAAAGACCGCTCCCCCGTTTTCCGGGATGAAGGGATGGTTGTTGTCCAACTCGGCGCGCAAGGCCTGTATCTCGAAACGGTTTTTTGAGGAAACCATTATCAGGGGCGTGCCTGTGGACTTCAGCCGGTCGAGGGCTGGTCTGGCCGGAGTCCAGTCATAGGTGTGGTGGTCCAGAAGTGTGGCGTCAAGGTCCGTAAAGACCACGATCTTCGTCATCGGTTCTCCTGCGAATATTTTTCCGCCGGTCCGTTTTTACGTGACCGGCCAGGGCACGGTCCGGATATAGCCCATGTTAACACGCGGGTATGCCTAATGACACCCGTAAAACATTGACCCTTTTTCGAGGCGCATGTTATCTTCCCTACAGGCGCTTGTGATTCCTTGAATTTCCTGCATGGAACGGACAAGCCGGTTGTGGCGGGGGCTCCTCGGCCGGGACATCGCCGCCGATGCCGGGGCGAGGGGATGTTTTTCAGGCAAAACTGTTTTATCCACATGGTGTCCCGGAAGGGGTGTGATCTTGATGGAATCTTTGCGGGAATGGCTTAGGCCCGAGCTTATATGGTTTGTTGTCGGGCTGGTTCTGCTTCTTCTTGAACTGGGCGTGCCCGGCCTTGTTCTTTTCTTTTTCGGCATGGGCGCCTGGGTGGTGACGCTGGTCTGCTTCGCGGCCGACATAGCCCTGGAGACTCAGCTCATCATCTTTATCGTGGCTTCGGTTCTTCTGCTGGTGTTGCTCAGGCGCAGGCTGAAATCCTTGTTTTTCGGTCCTGGCAGCAGATTTGAAAACATCGCCGACCTGGAGGACGAATACACAGGCAAGAAGGTCAAGGTTATAGAAGAGATTACGCCTGACAATCCGGGGAAAGTCGAGTTTCACGGCAGCGTTTGGGAAGCCGTGGGCGACGTGGTCATCCCGGCCGGTTCCATGGTGGAGATAACCGCCAAGGACAGTATCAAACTTAAAGTCAAACCTTTGTAGACGGAGGTCGAGCAAAATGGGCGCGGCTATACTGATAGGCATCATTGTCCTCATCCTGGTGGTTTTTATGAAGACCATCAGAATTGTTCCTCAGAAACAGGCTTTTATCATTGAAAGACTCGGCAAATACAACGGCACGCTGGAGGCCGGGTTTCATGTGCTGGCGCCTTTTATAGACCGGGTGGCTTACAAGCATACGCTCAAGGAGCAGGCGGTCGATGTTCCCGCCCAGACCTGCATAACGCGGGACAACATCGCCGTGGAAGTGGACGGCATTCTGTATTTACAGGTTATTGACGCCATGAAAGCCTCATACGGCATCAATGACTACCTTTTCGCCGCTACTCAGATGGCTCAGACAACCATGCGCAGTGAAATCGGCAAGCTCGAACTGGACAAGTCTTTTGAAGAGCGCGAGGCCGTCAACGGGGCCATTGTTACGGCCGTGGACAAGGCTTCCGATCCCTGGGGCGTGAAGGTGACAAGATATGAGATAAAGAATATCGTGCCGCCTCAGAGCATCAAGGAGGCCATGGAAAAGCAGATGAGGGCCGAGCGGGAAAAGCGGGCCATGATTCTCGAGTCCGAAGGCGATAAGCAGGCCAAGATTAACCGGGCTGAAGGCGACAGGCAGGAGATGATAGCCCGGTCGGAAGGTGAAAAGCAGCGCCGGATCAACGAGGCCGAAGGCCGGGCTGCCGAGATCACCAAGGTGGCCGAGGCTACGGCCAAGGGGCTGCGCGAGGTGGCTCTGGCCATCAACGAACAGGGCGGTCCGGATGCGGTCAACCTGAGAATCGCCGAACAGTACATAACTCAATTCGGCAACCTGGCCAAGCAGACCAATACCATGATTATTCCTTCAAACGTTTCGGATCTGGCCAGCATGGTGGCTTCCATCGGCAAGGTTCTTCACGGCAGCACGGGCAGTCTGAATCTGGGGCCGTCGGCGAAATAACAAGTTCAAGACAGAAGGGGAAGCCGCTTGGGCGGCTTCCCCTGAACTGCATCTCAGCCATCCGGACTCTTATTCCCCGATAATTTTCACCAGCACTCTCTTGCGCCTTTTCCCGTCGAACTCTCCGTAGAAAATCTGTTCCCATGTCCCGAAATCCAGCCGTCCGCCGGTGACCGCAACCACGACTTCACGCCCCATGACCTGCCTTTTCAAATGGGCGTCGGCGTTGTCTTCGCCCACGTTGTGGCGGTATTGGGAGACCGGTTCGTGGGGGGCCAGCTTTTCCAGCCATTTTTCGTAATCATGATGGAGGCCGCTTTCGTCATCGTTGATGAAGACGCTGGCGGTGATGTGCATGGCGTTGACGAGCGCCAGGCCTTCCTGTATGCCGCTTTCGCGGAGGCATTCTTCGACCTGTGGCGTAATGTTGATGAAGGCCCGGCGGGCCGGGATATCGAACCAGAGTTCCTGGCGGTAGCTCTTCATGCCTTGTCAGACCTCCTTATCATCCTTAAATACCATCTTCCTTGTGAAGGGGGGCGATCAGGGTGGCGCTGGTTCCCGCGTCAGGTTCGGAAACTATTTCCAGCGCTCCGCCCAATGGTTCCAGGCGTTCCCTTATGCTGAAAAGGCCGAACCCCGAAAACACCCCGGAATGCGAATCGGCCTCTTCCGGCCTGAAGCCGAGCCCGTCGTCCTGCACGGTGATCCGCAGAGAATCGGCAGTGCTGCGCATGGTTATGCTGGCCTGAGAGGCCTGGGCGTGTTTGACCACGTTCATGAGCAGTTCACGGACGGCCCTGAAAAGAAAAACCCTTATGTCGCCGTCCACGGCCTTGGGCCGATGGTCGTGTTCGAAGAAGGTTTGCAGTCCGTGCTTGTCCTGGATTTCCTCGGCCAGCCATTCGACGGCCGCCTCGAGCCCCAATTCATATAATATGGGCGGACTGAGTTCCAGGGTCAGCGACCTTGTCTCCCGGATCATCTCCTCAGTCAGTTCCAGCAGGCTGTCGAGGTCCGACTTGATTATTTGATCCCCGGTCGATTTTTGCAAGGTCTTCAGTTTTATCTTGGAGATGGCCAAGGCCTGGCCTATGTGGTCATGCAGATCAACGGCGATGCGGCGTCTTTCCCTTTCTTCGGTCAGAAGCAGTTCCGTGCCCATGCGGCGCAGACGTTCCTGATAGGTAATAAGCTCGGCTTCGGCCCGTTTCTGATTCGTGATGTCGATGATGATGCCGTTGGCGAAAGGCTGGGCTCCCCGCTCTCCGGGGGTGGCCGTGGAGATGGCCTTGATCCAGCGCCATTCCCGCAGGACCGGGTGAAATATCCTCAACGTTTCTTCAAACCGGCCGGTTTCGAGGGCTTGGAGGTTGGTTGCATTTATATGCAGGCGGTCATCCGGGTGCAGGCCCTGGAGCCAGCTGTCGAAGTCCATGGGAGTTTCGGTGCCGACAATGTCCCTTATGGAAGGGCTGACAAAGATCACTCGTATATGTGAAGGCGCTTCATCGTCACGAGTCAGGCGGTACACGGCGAAACTGGTCGCGCTTTCCATGAGGGCGCGCAGGTGCTCCTGGCTTTGGCGCAAAGCCTGTTCGGCGCGCCGCCGCTCTTCTATCTCCCAGGTCAGTTCACGGTTGGAAAGCCTCAACTGGGCGCGTTCCTTCTCCAGGGTCGTTTGCAGGATACGGGCCTTTTGCAGACTGATGTCCAGGCCTTTGAGCAGGAGGGCCAGGGAGATGATGGCTACTGAATTGAGGAGAATGAAAGTGCCGGTGGTGATGGTCCAGGCATCCCTGTGACCGATGCTGTTGAAAAGGTAATCCCAGCCGGCTTTTTTGTTTTCGCCGAAGAAGATGAAAAAGGACATGGTCAGAACGTTCAGGAGCAGGGCCAGCAGGCCGTAGCGCAGTCCCAGCAGAACGCAGGCCATGATAGAAAAGAAGAAAAGGTATATCCGGCCGCTGCCCAGCAGTCCCGCCAGGTTGATGGTGTATAGCCCGGCGGAATAGATAAGCATCAGGCCGAGAATGGCGCGGAGCTTGAAAGGCAGGGCGCGGGCGAAGATGATGACTACGATCAGCAGATAGGCTATGGAATAGGCCAGGGCCGGGACCCATATGCCTGTTTTCACCGAGGCTATCAAGGTCGGCAGGTAGGGAAAAGCGACCATGACGACGCTGGTCAGGAAAATGGCATAAAAGACCTTTTCCCGCCACATCCAGAGTTCATCGCCCGCCTTGTCATGATCATCGGTCGGCTCACTGCCAATGAGCAGGTGTATCTGAGCCCGCAACAGCGCCCTGAGCTTCTGTATTCTGTCTGCGATCATGAGCCCTGCCCCGTGAAGCAAGCGGCGGCCGAAAGAAAAAAATTTATGGCGATACGGATGGAGCCTTTCAAGCCGATCTTGAAGGAAATCGATGCGGCCGAGGTCAAGATGCGGTTTGCCCCAAACTTGTACGAATCGTGTCTTCCAGATCGGTCATTATGGATGAGAGCGATGAATTCCAGGCCTGTGTCAAGGCTGCGGGACCGTCACCGGCGAGCCTGGTTTCCCGCCGGTAGGTTTGCTGAAGGACTATTCGGGGCGCGGCCGAGGCTGCATCAATCAGAAAAAACTGGATTTCGATGACGGCCAGGGGCTCCCCGCTCCGGTGGTAATCGCCATAGAGGGAGGTGATGAAACCTTCAAGATAATAATCTGGGAGCACCGGACTGGCGGCGTCCAGGACATGGGTGAACAATCCCGATGCATCCAGCCAGGCCCTGGTCTCTTCGGCAACAAGTTCCGCCGGGGCCACGAAGAAAAGGTTGTAATAGTCCGAGTCGTATTTGTGTTCCTCCAGCCGGTAGACCATTCCCCGGCCTTCGTACTGGGGGGAAGCTCTGAATTTTCGGAGTTTGACCACGGCGTTGAAGCTGGAGACACCGGGAGTGTCCGGCCGGGCCACGTCGAGGGTGAAAAAACGTTTTTCCGGCTGTTGCCGGGGCAGGCCGACGCAGCCAGTCAGAAGAACGGCTGCCAGCAGTAGAGGCAGAACGCGGAAATATTTTTCAGTCATGGTTGACTCCAGGGTTTGAGGAGGCGGGTGGTTGGCCGAACAGGAGTTGAGATGGATTTCTTTTCGATGATTCGGTCAGTTCTTTCAGGTTATCGGAAATCATGCGCATATTTTCCACGGCCTTGCTCATGTCCTCCTGCTGGGAAACGACCATCTCGTCCAGCCGCCTGAGTGTGGCGCGCAACTGAATCATGGTATCCGGCAGGCCGCCGGTGAAAGCCTTCAGGTCTCCGACCAGGGCCTTGATTTCCGCGGATGTCTTCTGGACTGAGTCGAGGGCCGAGGCGACGGGTTGCTCAGAATTCCTAGCCATTGTCTTGAGCGAGGCCAGGGCCGGGGCCAGGTGCGTGTCCATCATATTCTGAAGGCTTTTATTGGTCTGTCTGAGTTCAGCCAGCAGCATTTCCGATTCCTGGCCTATACCTGTCAGATTGGCCTGATGCAGGGTGTCCTGAATGGCGTTGAGGGTGTTTTCTATGCCGGTGCTGATGCCCAGTATGTTTATGGCCTCCAGGTTGTTCATTATCCGCTGGAGCGCTTCGCTGAATCTGGTGATGGTGCTGGGCGCCGAGGGTATGTAAGGATTCTCCGGTTCCCAGTCGAAGGGCAGGGGAGGATTGCGTCTTGCATCCAGATAATCGGCTTCCAGAAAGGCGGTTCCGGTGACGCCCTGGGGCATGAGACGGACCCTCAGGCCTTGCCTGACTTCTCCTTTAAGCGCTTCGATAAAATCCAGGTCACCGCCCAGGTTGTAGGACTGGGGGAAGACGGCTATCTGCACCACAATGTATTTACTGGCGATTGATCCGTTTTTCTGGCCCGGCCGGTAATAGACGCTGCTGGCCAGGCTGATGGAGTTGATCCGGCCGATTTGAACTCCCCGGTATTTTACGGGCGAGCCCACATCCAGACCCTGAACCGAATCGTCGAAGTATGTTTCCACAATGACTTCTTCCCGGAACAAGGCCCCGGCGCCCAGCACGACGATGCCGATTATCGCTATGATGGTGGCTGCAATGACGAATAACCCGATTTTAAAAAAATTGGTCTTGGTTCGCATGTCTTTCGCCTTGACCGTCCGTTCCCGCCGGAACGGAGCGGTTTGAACGCTATTATTAATATAACCCAGGGGCGAACCTATGACTCAAGTTCGCGGTTGAAAAACTGACGGACCCAGGGGTTATCGCTGTGATCGCGCAGATACTCGGGACGGCCTTCGGCCACAATGCCCTTGGCTCTCTTGTCCAGCATAATGGCCCGGTCGGCGATTTTGTATATGCTGGGCAGTTCGTGGGTGACAATAACAAAGGTTATCCCCAGATTCCGGGCCAGGTCAAGGACCAGGTGGTCAAGTTCCGCCGAGGTTATAGGGTCCAGTCCGGCGGAGAGTTCATCCATGAAGAGTATCCGGGGGTCCAGGGCCATGGCCCTGGCGATGGCCGCCCTTTTGCGCATGCCTCCGCTGATTTCGGCAGGCATGTGGTTTTCGTAACCGGCCAAACCTACCAGTTTCAGCTTCATCATGGCTATGAGGTCCATGGCTTCATCCGGCAGATCCGTGAATTCTTCCAGGGGCAGGCGAACGTTCTGCAGCAGGGTCATGGAGCCGAACAGGGCTCCCCCCTGATACATGACGCCTATTTTGGCGATGATTTTACGCAGCGTGTCTTCCCCGGCCGTGACGATGTCGTCTCCGTCGATGATTATCCGCCCCTTGGCCGGGGTGTACAGACCGATCATATGTTTGAGCAGGGTGCTTTTGCCGCATCCGGAACCGCCGAGGATGGCGAAAATTTCCGATTGCTTTACTTCGAAGGAGATGTTGTCCAGGACGATTTCTCCTTCGTAGTCGGCGGTCAGATCGGTGACCTCTATTATGGTTTCCCTGGCTTGTTCCGGCATTCAGATACCCAGGTAAAAATAGACGACGGAGAAGATGCCGTCGACTACGACTATGAGGACTATCCCGCTGACCACGGCCCTGGTTGTGGAGTCTCCCACGGCGCTGGCCCCTGTGCCGGTCTGAAGGCCCCGCAGGCAGCCCACGCCGCTGATCATGACAGCGAAGACAACCGACTTGACCAGACCGCCGAGAAAATCCACATAGTTCACGGAGGCCAGAACCTGATTGACATATACAACCAGGGGATAGCCCAGTGAAAGCAGGACCACCGCCCCTCCCAACAAACCGACCAGATTGGCGAAGACGGTCAGCAGGGGAGTCATGATAATGGAAGCGAAGACGCGCGGCACGACCAGAAACCGCACCGGGTCGAGCCCCATGGTCGTCAATGCGTCTATCTCCTCATTGACCTTCATGGTGCCGAGTTCGGCGGCGAAGGACGAGCCTGACCGGCCCGCCAGGATTATGGCCGTCATCAGCGGACCCAACTCCCTGATAACGGAAAGTGCTATCAGGTTGGCCACGAAGATTTCCGCGCCGAAAATACGCATGGGAACGGCCGCCTGAAAGGCCATGATGAGTCCGACCAGGAAGCTTATCATGACCACTATGGGCAGGGCGTTGACGCCGGTCGTTTCCGCGACGTGCCAGGCGTCGGTCCAGCGGACACTGGAAGGTTTGCGTAGTCCGGCCAGCATGGCCGAAGAGAGTTCGCCGACAAAGGCGATCAGACTCAGGGCGTCCCGCCAGGTTTCATGGACCACCCGGCCCAGTTCCTCTGTCTGGCGGGGCGGTGTATATTTTTGTGGGACCAGTTCACTGAAGGCGGCCGGGTCGAAGTAGTCCAGCAGGCGGCTGGTCTCTTCCTTCAGTCCCGATATCTTGAACTCGCCTCCGGCTTCGCTCAGGCGGCGGCGGAGTTCCAGAAAGAGGCTTATGCCGGAAAGGTCGCAGTAATCCAGTCCCGCGGCATCCAGTTCCAGAAAGCGGGGTTTTTGGGATTCAACCTGCCCTACTGCTTTTTGCCAGGCCTCGGCCGTGGTTGTGGAATCCAGCCTGCCGGTGAAAGTCAGCTTAAGGCCGGGTTTTCCCCCGACAGCTTCCAAGACTGATAAGGTCAGGCTCCCAGCCTTTTGCTCCACGCCGCTTTTCCTCTCCAGCAAGGATAAATAAGTCAAAAAAAAGTGAAATCAGCTTAACACTTGACATTTACATGCAAATCATGGATGTGTCAAGGCGCCTGAAGGGACTGGCACGGCGGATAAGCCGTGCGCCGTGGAGGGAATAAGGAGAATACGGAAAAAAATATTTAGCGGGCCTGGGTTCCAGGCCTTGTCTGACGCCGCTTTCCCCTGATTACGCCCCATATGTCCAGTCCGGCCATGTGTATCCCAAGTATTGATTTCGAGGTCCGTCACGGCTATGCTAAGGCCTGTCTTCGGAGGACAGGTGGAGCTTCTTGCCGGGCAGGATACTCTGAGAAAAATTTGCAAAATTAAGGGGCGAGCCTTGGGGCCGAAAAACGGCCGCGACGCAGGACTTACCCGGAGGACTAACAGATGACTGACGACTCAAAAAGACTGGATCAACTTTGCGTCAACACCATCCGCATGCTGGCCGTGGACATGGTGGAGAAGGCCAAGTCAGGCCACCCGGGATTGCCTCTTGGAGCCGCGCCCATGGCCTACGTGCTGTGGAGCAGGTTTCTGCGTCACAATCCCGCCAACCCCAAGTGGGCCGACCGGGACCGTTTTATCCTGTCCGCCGGACATGGTTCGGCCCTGCTTTACGCCCTTCTTTTCATGGCCGGATACGACCTGCCTCTGGACGCCCTGCGGAATTTCAGGCAGTGGGAAAGCCCGACCCCCGGCCATCCGGAATATGGCCTGACGCCCGGAGTGGAAGCCACCACCGGTCCCTTGGGGCAGGGCTTCGCCATGGGGACGGGTATGGCCGTGGCCGAACGTTTTCTGGCCGACTCTTTCAATAAACCCGATCTGAAAATCGTCGATCACTACACCTACGCCCTGGTCTCCGACGGCGACCTGATGGAAGGCGTGGCTTCGGAGGCGGCTTCTCTGGCCGGGACATTGGGGCTGGGCAAGCTGATCTATCTCTACGACGACAACGGGATATCCATCGAGGGCAGCACCGCTCTGGCTTTTACCGAAGACGTGAGCCGCCGGTTCCAGGCTTACGGCTGGCAGGTCATCCGCGTGGCCGACGGCAACGATCTGGACAGCATCGAGACGGCCATCAACAACGCCAGGGCCGAAAAGGACAAGCCTTCTCTGGTCATGGTCAAGACTCACATCGGTTTCGGCAGCCCCAAGGAAGACTCCGCCTCGGCCCACGGGGAGCCTCTGGGCCCGGAAGCGGTCAAGGCTACGAGAGAGAATTTCGGCTGGCCTCTGGAGGAAGCCTTCCACGTGCCGGAGGAAGCCCTGGAACATGCAAGGCTGGCCTTGCAGAGGGGCCGGGAGTTTGAAGACGATTGGACCGGCCTGCTGGACAAATACCGTGAAGAACATCCGGCCGAGGCGGACCGTTTCGTCCGGCAGATGAAGGGTGAATTGCCGGAAGGCTGGGAAAAGGCCCTGCCTGTTTTTGATGCGGCCGCCGGAGGTTTGGCGACAAGAGAGGCTTCGGGCAAGGTCCTCAATGCCCTGGCCGGTGTTCTGCCCAACCTGCTAGGCGGTTCAGCCGACCTGGCTCCTTCCAACAAGACCTATCAGAATGGTTTCGCCGACATCGGTTCCGGGCAGTCCGGCGCGAGAAACGTCCATTTCGGGGTGCGGGAGCACGCCATGGGGGCCATGGTGAATGGCATGAACCTGCACGGCGGAGTCATCCCTTACGGCGGCACTTTCCTGGTCTTTGCCGACTACGTGAGGCCCTCCCTGCGCCTGGCCGCCCTGATGAACGTTCCTTCGGTCTTTGTGTTCACCCACGACAGCTTGGGCGTTGGCGAAGACGGCCCGACCCACCAGCCCATCGAGCAGGTGGCTTCCCTGCGTGCGATTCCCAATTTCACGGTCATCCGTCCGGCCGAGGCCAACGAGACGGCGGCGGCCTGGAAATCGGCCATGGAATCATCCGGCCCGGTGGCTTTGATTCTGACCCGCCAGAAGCTGCCGACTCTGGACGAAAAGAAATACGGCGTGGCCGCTGGCGCGGCCCGGGGCGCTTATGTTCTGGCCGATACGGAAGGGACGCCGGATATGCTTCTGATGGCCACCGGCTCGGAAGTATCCCTGGTGTTGGAAGCGCGGGAAAGGCTGCTCAGTCACGGGGTCAAGGCCCGTGTGGTTTCCATGCCGTCCTGGGAGATATTTGAAGCTCAGGATCAGGCTTACCGCGATACGGTCATTCCGCCGCAGGTCCGGACGAGATTGGCCGTGGAAGCCGGTTCGACCATGGGCTGGCGGCGCTGGGTCGGCGATGGAGGCCGGGTCATCGGCGTGGACCGTTTCGGCGCCTCGGCTCCCGGTTCCCAGGTGCTGGCCAACTACGGTTTCACCGTGGACAACGTGGTCCAGACCGCATTGAGCCTGACGGGCAAGTAAGTTGTCATCCGAGGGGGCCCCGGCCGGGGCTCCCTTGCTTTTCAGAAAAACAACGGTAACAAGGGACCCTGCGTCTGCATGGCGGAGATTCGCCGGGAATGGCGCGTCCGTTTTGCATCAGGCCGGCCGTTGAGTCCTTGTTCCGGTCCTCCGTGTCCTGCCCTGACTTTTCTGGACTCCTTCCGCGCATTTTTTTGACAAATCATCGGACAGCGTATAAACTCTTTCAATCCCGAAAATGACGGACCGGGTCAGACCCGGAGTTAATCAGTCTCCAAGGAGGACTTCCCCATGGCCGGCAGCGTGTACGAGGAGTTGAGAGAACAACTGGACCAGTATTCCATAGGATTTCCGGCGACCCCGTCTGGCGTCGAAATGAAGATTCTGCGGAAGCTTTTCACCGAGGATGAGGCCGAGATGTATCTCAACCTCAGCTTGATGCTGGAGACGCCCGAGGCCATAGCCAAGCGTCTGGGCCGGGAGTCCGTGGCCGTGGCCGGACTGCTGGAGCGCATGGCTGAAAAAGGCCTTATTTTCCGCCTGAAAAAAGGCGACTCACTCAGATATGGAGCCGTTCCTTTTGTGGTGGGTATCTTCGAGTTCCAGTTGGACACCATGGACAAGGAACTTGCCGAGCTGTTGGAAGACTACATGGAAGAGGCTTACAGCCGGAGTCTGGCCGGCATCAGTCCGCCCATGCGCCCCATACCGGTCAACCGCGCCGTGCCTGTCTCCCACACCGTGGCCACTTACGACGATTCTCGGGAAATCTTCAAGAACCAGAAACTCATCACCGTGGCCGAATGCATCTGCCGCAAACACCAGCATCTTCTGGACCAGGAATGCGACAAACCCAAAGAAGTCTGTTTTTCGTTCGGCTCTTTCGGCCAGTACTACCTCGACAAAGGAATGGCCAGACAGGTCGGTTTTGACGAAGCCATGGACATTCTGGACAAGTGCGAGGAGGCGGGCTTGGTGCCTCAGCCTTTCAGCGCCTTGAACCCCGGGGGATTCTGCAATTGCTGCGGAGATTGCTGCGGCATCCTGAGAGGGCTGAAGAAGCTGCCCCGGCCGGTGGATCTGGTCATCTCCAACTATTTTGCCGTGGTCGATGCGGCTGAGTGCACGGGGTGCGAAACGTGCCTTGAACGTTGCCAGATGGACGCCATCTCCATGAACGATGACGGGGTGGCTGAAATAGACCTGGACAGGTGCATCGGGTGCGGGCTTTGCGTGACCACCTGCCCAACCGAGGCCATTCTTCTGGAGAAGAAACCCGACGAGCAGCAGGCCCAGCCGCCGGCTTCCGGGCAGGCCCATTATATGGAACTGGCCCAGAAACGGGGCAAGTCGCTGATACCGCTGCGTATGAGTAAATAAGGAACGTCTGTTTTTTTAGACGCCTTCCCGGGTGCGCCGGATATCCTCTCTTTGCTTCTGGAAGATGTAGCGGACGATGATATCCTGGTCACCGGGCAGTATATCGATGAATTTGACGCCTATGAGAATGCGGGGAGGACCGCTGGCGGGCAGGTTCTGATCGACCCAGATGACTTCTCCCAGAAAGTCCATGGTCCGCAAGGGCTGATTGGGCAGGACCACGCCTATTTCCACGAAGGATTCTTCGGGCAGGACCACCGGACTCATGAAGCGCAGTCCGGATTCCGAAACGTCGACCACAATACCCTTATGCCCGTATTCCTTGCGGGCTATTTTATCGCTTAGCAAGGCTATTACGTAGTTCAGCTTGGCGTCCAGCCTGTACAGGTATTGCTCCAGATCGGTTTTGGCCTCGATTTCCTGGGGTGCGGGCTCGATTTCCAGCAGATTCGCACTCGGCGACGGGAGCCGGACATACTCATCCCTGGATTTCAAAAGGTTGAACCAGACGTGTGTGGGCAGGGGGATGCGTATTTCTTGACGCTGTTCGTTATCGGCAGGCATAACGGTTACCTCTTCCAGGCTCGATTGTCGTCAGGTCTGATGCGGAACGTATGGTGTTGCGTCCTTGTTCCTTAGCTAAATACATAGCCCTATCCGCCAATTTAATCAAGTCTCCCACGCTGCTTATGCTGTTCACGGCGGTATCGGCCACTCCCTGACTGACCGTCTGCTTCAGCCAGATATCGCCCAGATGAACCGGCGAAAGCTTCAGGTTGGCCTGAATGCGCCGGGCCAGTTTCAAAGCCTTGTCCTGGCCGGTGCTGGGCAGTATGACCGCAAATTCCTCGCCGCCGATACGGGCGGCCATATCCGTGGTCCGCACGCTTTTCCTCAAGGCGGCCGCCACGGCTTTGAGCACTTCGTCTCCGGCCGCGTGGCCGAATCTGTCATTGACGCTTTTGAAGCGGTCCAGGTCCAGCATAATCAGGGCTGTTTTCGCGCCGTACCGGACGGAGCGCTCGAATTCGCGCTTCAGGACTTCATCGAATGTCCGGCGGTTGGCCAGTCCGGTCAAGGCGTCGTGAGCCGCCTTGTTCAGTGCCTGTTCGTGCTGATAGGCGTTAAGCAGGGCCTGGGCGGCCTGCAAGGCCAGACTTTCCAGCAGCACGATCCTGTCGCCGTCGATCTGGGAGGGGTCTTCAAAGAAGAGCCCTAAAGCGCCGCATTTTTTGCCCGCGGCCACCAAGGGCAGGACATGTCTGTTTAGGGGCGCGTGCTCCAGCGGCTTTTCGGTCTGGCTGACGTCCACGATCCGAAACCTTTCCTGCCCGCCGTGACCGGTCAGTCCCGCTTCCAGCATCAGCTCGTGCCCCAGACCTTTGACCAGATCACCCCGGAGTCTCCTGTCGGTATACAGGCGCAGGCCCTGTTGCGGGTCAAAGGCGCCGAGTATGAGGACCAGATCGGGACCGAAGAGTGCGGCCACGGCCTTGGCCACGGTGCGGGCGATTTCCTCGGCGTCAAGGCTGGCGCTGAGCGCGGAGGCAAAGCTGTAAAGAAAAAGCAGCTGGTCGCTTTTCTCCTTGAGGGCAGCCTTTTCCTTTTCCAGAGCCTGGTTGGTTTCCTTCAAGGCATTGGCCATGTTGACTACCTGGTGATAGGCCTCTTTGTTCTCCTGGCCTTTTCTGATAATGGGCAGAAGGGCATCCGGGCTGACAGGCTTGGCCAGGTAGGCGAAAGCGCCCGCAAGCATCCATTTCATGCCTCGGGCGGTATCAGGCGAATTGCTCATGACCGCCGTGAAGGTATCGAGGTCGAGACGCTGAATCTCTTCGAGCAGGGTCTCCGGCGTCAAATTGTTGACCCCGTCATCCATTATGACCATATCCAGACGGGTGGTTGCGAGGCGGTCGAAAGCCTGTTCGCGGTCATCACAGGCGATAGTCTCAAAACCATTTGAAATCAATATATTGACCAGATAGTCTCTGTGCCTGCTGTCGGAATCGACTACCAAAATCGAGGTTGCCGTCACAGTCGTCCTCCATATCCGTTAACTCCAGTCCGCCACTTAACGAAGCAGATTTTGTGCCAAGTGGAGATCGGGCGATGAGGCGGCTGTCCGATGCCCCTCTGATGCCGTGCAGAGATCAAGGCAAGGAGGCCCGCACCAGATTCATCAAAGCGGCCATCCGGTGTTCATATGTGTGTTCGGCCAGGACTCTGAGCCTGGCCCTGGAGGCAATTTCGCTGCGGAGTTCCGGCCTGGCCAGATAGAAATCTATTTTTGTTTTTAACTCGTCAACATCGTCAAAAACTATCATTTCGCGGTCGATTTCGAAGTGCCGGCTCAGGAGTCTCCTCCGGTCCAGAAGCTGGAAGGCCCCGCAGGAAGCTACTTCAAAGGTCCGGGGATTGACGAAAGCGCCGTCCGGGTCGAGAGCGGTGGTGAAGACCGAGGAATGAAGATTTATGTTTATGGCTGCGGCATTGTATATCAGGGCTGTTTCTTCCGTGGATACCCGGCGGCCTTCCTGCTGCACCCGCCGGCCCAAAGGCGAGTCCAGGTCCCATTCCGTGCCCCATATTTTCAGGTCGTAGCCTAACAGCTCGGAAAAGACGCTTTTTCTGTTGGGATATCCGGCTCCCATGAAGGAAAGGTCGGTTTTGTACGGCGCAAGCTGTTTTGCCTCGGATATCGGCCTGAATTCGGCGGGCGCGGCGGCCAGGGGGAGATAGTGGAAATTCCGGTGGCCGAGCCGGGTCAGTTCTTTTTCCATCGGTTCGTCCTGGATATGGAAAAAAAAGTCGTAACAGTCGGCCACTTCCCGGAAATAACCCAGAAACCGGTAATCTTCCACAAACCAGAAGGCTGTGGGAATGCCCATGGATCGTATGCGTCCCAGCGTCCGCCGGTCCAGGGGAGCCTGGGCCAGGGCCAGGAGCAGGTCAGGTTTTTCCGTTTCTGCCAGACAGGTCAGATAATCGGCTATGAAAGCCATCATCCGGGCGGCTACGGCCTGACTCTTTTCGGATGGAACTTCGGGTCTCCAGACCTGCCGGTAAAACACGTCCAAGGGGCTCAGATCGGCTTCGATGACCGTGTGGCCGAGATTTTTCAAGGCCTTGGCGGTATGGCGGGCCACCGGCAGAGAACCGCCTCTGACCGGTGTGACCAGCATTATCCGCTGCCGGGAGTGCGGATTTTTGGCGATGGTGCGCCCCCGTTTCCGTTCTTCCACTTCAGACTGGAAACGCCCGCAAACGGCTGGTTCCAGGCGGAGGGTGGGGCGGTGCGGCAGGTAAAAGGTTTGCCCCCATTCTTTATCCGGCAGGGCGTCTCCCGGCAGAATGAAGGTCAGGCGGTCCAGTAAATCGCTCCAATCAAGCAAGGTTAAGGCGGCCAGGAGCACCTGGGGATCGGGTTCGAAGATTATTACCTGGGCAAATTTTTCCGCCAGGGGAAGAATGTGGTAGCCGAGGCCGAGGCCGACCACCAGAGGGACGAGTTTTTCATCCAGGGCAGAGGCCGTCTCGGGTGATTCGGCCAAGGCCCGGCCTTCTTCCCTGGGATTATGTCGGGAGTGAAGGCTGATTCCCTTCTTTATCAGGACCGGATCGCCGTTCTGGGCTGTTATGATCTGAAATTCCGCGGCTGGGGCCAGTTTTTGCAGATAATTCGCCAGATCCGGCCTGATTCTCTTCAGGACATCCAGGTTGGCCGCCAGGCAGGATTGACGATTTTCGTTCATGAAACAGACCTTGACGCCATATTGTTGACGTTATTCCGGGTGTGGCGACTCGGAACGTCTGGGCGTTCCGCCGCCATATTCCCGAAGGCGCCGCTGGTGAAGCGGCCCGATTATGTGGAGTGAAGCAAATAGAATACCAAGACAGGGTGGTAAGCCGGGAGGATAGCCGGACCGGTCAAGGACGCAAAAATGCGTCTCCGTCTGCCTGGAGCAAAACGGCCGGGAGAATTATGGAACTGTAACTCAGGCCTTTTTGTGAAGGAGTGTTCCGGCCATCTTTTCGATGGAGACGGCGAGATTCAGTATCTCTTCGGGTGGTATTTCCCGGACCACCTTGTCCGTCTCGGCGTCGATGACCCTGATCACCGTCCTTCCCGTAGCCTTGTGCACGGAAAAACTGAGGTTGATGTTATGCAGGGCTGAATAGTCCCTGAGCTGTTCCACAGCCTTTTCCGCATCAACGGCAACGACAGTTTCTGTCCCTTCAGGCGCAGGGCTTGCGGGGGCCGGAGTCGGTTCGGTTGCTGGTTTGGCGGTTCTGGCCGCTAAGCCTGATACGGCTTGAGCCAGAGCGACCTTTGCTTCTTCCATTTTTCTCACTTCCTTGTGAGTCTGCAAAAAACACTTTTTGTACTCATCCCTCTTATCGGCTGTTCTCCACGAAAAAATAAAAGATTTCGAGGAAATAAAAAAACTCGGCCAAGTGACGCCGTTTGTTCAAGTTCTTTGCCCGGTTGGCCGATAAGTTTGTTGATGGAAGTCTGGGCGGCAATCTGGGCGAACCAGGAGGTGAGTGCTCTGCTTTGTTCGCGTCTGCCCCGGCAATCAATAAAAAGGCAAGGAAGCCGAATTCACCTGCCGTGAGCAGGGGAAAAGATTATTCAAGGAGGAATTAAATTATGGGTCTTGTTATTAACCACAACATGATGGCTATGACCGCGGCCAGGAACCTGAGCTCGGTTTACAGCCGCCTGGCTACTTCGACGCAGCGTCTGTCTTCGGGCCTGCGGATCAACTCGGCCGCGGATGATGCCGCCGGTCTGGCTATTCGTGAATTGATGCGGACCGACATCGCGGTTCTCAATCAGGGCGTCCGCAACGCGTCCGACGGTATTTCCATGATTCAGACGGCTGAAGGCGCTCTGTCGGTCATCGACGAGAAGCTGACCCGTATGAAGGAATTGGCCGAACAGGCGGCTACCGGTACTTACACCACGGTCCAGCGCGAAATCATGGACTCCGAGTACCAGGCCATGGCCGCTGAAATCGACCGAATCGCCAACGCCACCGACTTCAACGGCCTCAAGCTCCTGGACGGCAGCCTGAGCGCCCTGCACGACGGCAGCGGCTTGAAGATCCACTTCGGCGCGGGCAACGACGCGGCCGAGGACTACTACTTCGTCCAGATCGGCGACTCCCGGGCCACCGAGGCCACCGGCCTGCAGGTCGGCGGCGGCGGCGTAGGCGACCTCTGGAGGGCCGGGACAGCTTACACCGACCCGCAGTCGGCGGTTATCAGTCATGACACCGAGAGTTCCTATGTCAGTTTCTGGTACAATGTCAATGGCGACGATACGGAGACAGTGGCGGCCAATCCGTCCAACCTGGTCGGCATCTACCGTGCCACCAGCGGTGACTCGCTTCAGGACTTGGTCAACACCATCAACCAGGGTACCGCGGCCAGGGTGGAATTGAATCTGGCCTCTGCTTTGGGCGTCGGTCTGACTGCTGGATCTGGATTTACCTTTACGGTTGGCAATACTACAGTGGGCTTCACTGAAAACTCGGCAGGAGCAATTGTCGGCGCGGATGTTTATCTTAATGTCAACTCCGGCGCGGCTGCCGCTAGTGCTGCCTCTTCCGCATTTGCCTCGGTATTCAATAGTTGGAGCTCAGCCAACACTTTTGCTATTGCTGTTGATCTGGATACCGTCATTCTATTTGCCAAAGAGGCTGGAGCTACCGGTAACAGCTTGGTCTTCAGTGAAGGAACAGTTGACAATTCAGAAATTCAGTTCCGGTCTCTCGATACGGATACCTCCGCTTTTGCCGGTACTTTCAGCATGGGCGGCCAGAACTGGGTCACTGCAAATTACGAGAGACAGTTTGACGGCTACCATCTGACCCTGCTCGGCCGGGACCGCCAGCAGGAGTACGACATCGAACTGGTTGATACTACCGCTTACCTCAGTAATGCTGGGAGCTGGGCGGATGCCTTAGACACGTTCGGTTCGGCCAGCGGCCTGTGGACAGAAGTGCAGGACGCCAGCGGCAAGACCTGGGCTGGTGCGGACATCCTGACCCAGTCCGCGGCTCAGGCGGCTCTGGCGCAGCTCGACAACGCCATTCTCCAGAAGGACAAGGTCCGGGCCGGTCTCGGCGCCTTGCAGAACCGTCTGGAAAACACCATTACCAACATCACCATTCAGGCTGAGAACCTGCAGGCGGCCGAGTCCCGTATTTCCGACGTGGACGTGGCCACGGAAATGACCGAGTTCACCCGTAACAACATCATGGCTCAGGCGGCGACCTCCATGCTGGCCCAGGCGAACTCCCTGGCCCAGTTGGCCCTGTCGCTCCTCGGCTAACCATTAACCGGGCTTCGGCCCGCGATTGCAGACCTGGACGGGGAAATATTTTCCCCGTCCAGGTTCACTGATCCTTCACCATGCTGAGCTTGGTTATGGTTATGGCCGGATTACAGTAACTTATGCCCCTTGAGATACTGACGGCGTACGATCTGGTTATGGTACGCCGATTGCATCGTCCTGATGTCCAGAAACAATTCTCACCGGAAACGAGCCGGAGACGGCCGTTCTATCCGGGGGCGATGACTTCGGACGCCCGATCTGATCAGAAGGACGAAAAAAATGGCCGGTGACGTAAGCCTCAGCACTGGAACTTCCAACCTGCTTTCCGGTTCGGTTAAATGGTCCGGGATATCCTCGGGTATCGACTTCGCCTCGGTGGTCGACCAGTTGGTTGAACTGGAAAGAACGAACATCACCAGGCAGGAGGCCTGGAAAGCCACCTGGGAGGAGAAGATAACCTCCATTCAGGGGCTCAACACGCGCATGGCCTCCCTGCGGGATCACGCCGACGATTTCAATTCCTACGAAGATTTTTTTGTCAGAAATTCCACATCCTCGAATACTGCCGCGGTAACCGTGACCAATACCGCCACGGCGGCCACCGGTTCCCACTCCGTGACTGTGGGCGCGGACATTCCGGGGAAGGTGGCTTCGAGGAGTTATGATTCAACCATAGCAGTGGGAGGAGCGGCAGGGGCCACCTTGACCATCACTGTGGGTTCCTCGACTGTCACGCTGGTAGAAGGCGTGGACTACAACTCCACCGACACCATCGACCAACTGGCCGCCGCCATCAACGCCGCGGACGCCGCCGGCAGCGACATCCTGGAGGATGTGGTCACGGTGACGGATAAAGACCGCAGCGGCACAATATACAAACGACTTGTAATTACAGCCAAAAGCGGCGGAACGGCCAATGCCGTCTCGGTCTCCGACCCGACCGGCCTGAACATGGACATCAACTCCATTGATTCTCCTCATTCCGGTTCAAGCTGGCTGGGAAGCTCCACGGTTTCTTCCGGCGGCACCTATTTAGGCAGCACCAACAAGACTTTTACCTTCCGTATTGCCAGCACCGGCAACGTGGGGACAGACTCAATCCTGATTGAATGGGCGGACAACGAAGGCAACAGCGGCAAGGTGACGGTTGACGCCGCCGCCACTTCTTTTGATGTCTTTCAGGGCGTCACTATCAGCCTGTCCGCCGGGACTGTTTTCAAGGACGATTCGTTTACCATCGATGCCTACAACCCGACCCTGCAGGCGGCCCAGGACAGCGGCCTGGCTCAGGTCGAACAGAGGGTTCACGACGGTTTTCGGGACCTCATAACTCCGGTCACTTCCACGGCCGGCGAGTTTGTCTACCGTTACGAAGGCGTGGAAACATCCGTCTCCATCGACCCCAAGACCACTTTGCAGGGGCTGGCCAGCGCCATAAACAACGATCCGAACAACCGGGGGGTGGTGGCCACCATCATCAACGACGGCCAGAACACCAGTACCAGCTATCACCTGGTCCTGACCGGCAAACACACCGGGGCTGAACACTCCATCAGCATAGTCAGCGATTCCCTGGACAATTTCACCGCCAGCGAGTCCACCTTTGAAACCGCTCAGAAGGCTTCCAATGCCATGATAAAGGTGGACGGGTATCCCAGCGATGCCTCCGGATACATTCAGCGGTCCTCAAATACGGTTTCAGACATACTCGAGGACATTTCCCTGGAATTGAAGGGGACCGGTTCATCCACCGTGACGGTTTCCAACGACATTGCGGCCATTCAGAAAAATATCGAGGCCCTGGTCAATTCTATCAATTTTGTTCAGGACTATATCAGGCAGGAAACCGAATACGACCGGGACACCAAAACCTCCGGCGTGATGCTGGGCAACTATACTTACGACATAGTCAAAACGGAGATCAACCGCATCCTGGCCGAATCCGTGCCGGGGCTTTCGCGGGACACGGATGTCTACAGCCACCTGTCCCAGATCGGCATCAAAACAGATCCAGACCAGAACGGCCGCTGGATTGTCGAATCAACCACGTTGCGCAAAGCGTTGAACAACGATCTGGAGGCTGTCGCCAAGCTGTTCGTCAGTGACGAGGATAATGACGTTCTTGGTGTGGGGCAGAGGCTTTACTCCAAACTGGACGAATATACCGATTCGGAGACAGGCATCGCCAATGTCCTGATAGACAATTACCGCGGCATCATCAAGGACATTGACAGCAAGATAGAACGCGAGGAACGCCGGGTGAAACTGGTTAAGGAGCGCCTGGAACTCCAGTTTTCCCGCCTGGAAACACTGCTCTCCGAATTGAACGGGCAATCCGACGCCCTGGCGCAACAGATCAGCCAGCTTCCGAAAATGAATAAGGATTAACCGAGGGAGGTCCCATGAACACCTACGGACAACGGCAATACAAACACACTCAGGTCACTACCGTGGACAAAGGGCGGCTGATCGTCCTCCTTTATGACGGGGCCATAAAATTCCTGCGGCAGGCCCGGGATTGCGCTGAACTTGGCGACGTTGAAGGCAAATCAACCAACATAAACCGGGCATTGGACATAATAAACGAACTCAACCAGTCCCTGAACATGGCTGAAGGCGGCGAAATCGCCCAGAATCTTCGCCGTCTCTATCTTTTCATGTCCGACCATCTCATTCAGGGCAAGATTAAGAAAGACCTCGGCTACATCGACAATGTCGTCCGCATGCTCGGTTCCTTGAACGAAGCCTGGAATTTTGTGGCAAGCCAGCCGGAAGCCCAGGAAGTGGTGAGCAGCGAAGACAAGAAGAGCACACGAGCCCAAATAACCGTTTAGTTCGAGCAAGAATAGAAAGCGGGTCCACTCTGGGGCCCGCTTCATATTTTATCCGGCCGTCTTCTCAGCCATGCCTGTCCACGAAATAGGAGGCTCCTCCCCGAAACGGGGCATAGGCCTTCAGGACGGACTGGCCTTTGCGTATGGCGTTCAAGTCGTCCCCGACGGAAGCCAGACCTTTTTCCAGCCGCTCTTTCAGAGCTTCATCGGTTTTCACCAGGCTGTTCATCAGGCTTCTTATCCGGTCCAGCAGTCCGGACGCCCTGTTTTCAGCCTCCGGTTTTATCCCTGTCAGGTAACGGCTCCCGTCTTCCGATTTAGTCTTGAGAGCATTTTCCAGACTCAGGGCGCGGGAGAGCATTTTTCGCCGTGTCTGCAAGAGCCCGGTCAGTTCATCTTCATCCGGCAGGCTTTCCCCGGACAGGGCGGCGGAGGTAATATCCAGGCATTTCTGGTACAATTCGGCCATTTCGGCCAACCGGTCGATATCATTCATTGAGCCAGCTTTATTGGCGAATCGCCCGTTCAGTGGGTCCTGCCCTTGATGTCCGGCAGCATGCTCTTCAAGACTTCCAGTTCCGGAGTCAGTTCATACTCGAGAATGTCGGCCAGATAGATCCAGTCGTTCTGTTCCTGAATGCGGACAAGTTGCGTGGTTATTCCGGCCAGACCTTGCAGCCTGTCGTCCAGAGTGCCTAAATCGCCTATGGGGTTGTCGAACTTAATGCTCATGGCCCCGCTGACTTTTTCCAGCATGCTGACCAGAAGGTACAAGACATCCAGAAAGCGCAGGTAGTGCTCGTTGGCCTCGGCTTCGTCGCCAAGACGGAACATCTCCACAATCTTGGGCAGTGAATCCATCATGGCGTCCAGAATCTGGTCCCCGTTTTTTATGAAATGCAGGGCCAGTTCCTCGGCCGAACGGGTTATCAGTTCCAGGGAACTGATGTCGGCGCGCTCGATTTCCACGGCGGCGTGAGGCATGTCTTCGGAGTACGACGTCCCATTAAGCAGAACCTCACCGATAACTCTGTTCCGGGGAACGTGGTTTTCGTTAAGGTCCAGCAGAATGTCTTCCAGATTCTGTCCTTTTATCCGGTCGGACTCAATCTTGTTGCCGTCTATCAATATATTCATTTTGCCTCCCCTGATTCCTGCCGCGCAAGGCTTCCTTCACTGGCTTTGCCAGGAAAGGGCGTTCAGCAGCAGGACCAAAATTTCAAATTCCGTCAAAGGGCCTTCGCCCTCGAAAACCGCCCTGGCCAGTTCTTTTTCATCAAACGGCTGCTCCGGCCTCAGACCGTTCATGACCTTAGCCGCACCCGTGATGCCTGTCAATGCGGCCGCCGCCTCCGAGACCGTTTCCTGAAGCTTTTCGTCCCGGCTTCCGTGCCGTTTGAGCAACTCCGACCAAAGCTCGAAATCCTTTTTGTTCAGTCTGACCGACGGTTGGTGCGGCCAGAGAAAGGCCGGAGGCCAGTCATTCAGAGGCTGAGGTGCGGTGAAAAACCTCAGCCGGGACATCGCACCGGTGAAATCGAGACTTCCGAAAGCCAGCCTCAGGACTTCAGGGCGAGGTTCCACAACTATGACCATGTCGCTTATGGCTGTCAGGGCCAGAACGTGATAGCCCAACCCCAGACCAAAAACAACCGGTATCTTTCCTTCGGTCAGGGCAGCCCTGGTCTCTTCCGAGGCCGCCGCCCGGCCGGCTTCGGCCGCCGGGTCGAAACGGCTGTGCATGGTCACGCCTTCCAGCACCAGAGTCTCCAGGCCTGAACGGGCCTTGACAATCGCGTAATCAGCAAGCTCCGGAGCCGAAGCAACCCGCCGGGCCAGATCACTGTCGGCAACGGCCAGGCTTTTCAGGTTTTTTTCCAGCAATTCCTGTTTCATTTGAGCCATCCGGGCAGAAACGACCCGGCCATTATTTCCCTGTCCGGTTTTCCAGGCTCTGCCCTGCCTGAAGGACTTGAGCCGCCGTTGCGGCCTCGGCCGAGGTTTCTCGGCTCAATGACAGATTGTCTAACATCCTGAAAACGAAGAGCATATCCTCGATCAGGACGCGCCCGGACGCCGGATTGGCCGTAAAGGCCTGCCCGGCCAGGATACGTGAGAGCGGTTCCAATCCGGGATAAACCGCCAAGCATTCATTCATGAAGGCCCCGGTTGGTAGTCCCTGCTCATATTTATGCAATAATTTTACCAAAAAACCGGAGAGTTCCGAGGCTTCCCTTGCAGTTTCCGCGCCGGCCGGTCCGAAGCCCTTGAGATACCCGGACAGGGTTCCGGCGTCCGGCCTGTAGGCAGGCCGGATGAATCTCCTCCCGGCTTCCCGGTAGGCCAGGGCCAGAATACTGTCCGGATTGAGCGGTTCGGGGAGGACCGGCTTATAGACGACACCGAAGTCGTCCATTTCAGATCGGAGAAGGCTGACGCCGTTCCATCCGCCGCCGGGAACGGGCCGGGCCGTTTGGTCCTGGTTCAGCAACAAGGCGGCTGCCTGCAAGGCCATATTCGGTGTTATGAGGCGTCGGCAGAAGCAGTCCGTGCATGATGCCTTGCCTTCCGTGCAGGGCGAACATTCCGTCCTGACCTGAAGAATGAGGTGTCCCTCGCCGTAAGGTCCTGTTTCATGGCACAAGGCCGGTCCTATGAACAAGGCCAGAATGGGCGTTTCGGCCGAGGCGGCCAGATGCATGGTCCCAGTGTCCCCCGTGACCAGCAGGTCCAGGGACGCGACCACGGCTCCCAATTCCGGCAGGCTGGTCTTGCCCATCAGGTCGATTACCCTTTGCGGGGCTTCGTTGTCCAATCCCTCCAAATGCTCCAGGAATTCCCTGCCGTGGGCTTTTTCGGACTCCATGCCCAGAAGGACTATGGAGGCCCCGTGGTTATGGATGAGGTTTGCGGCCAGCCGGGCGAAATATTCAATGGGCCATTGGCGGCTGATGTGCCGGGAGGCCAGTTGCAGTCCGATAAGAGGGCGGTCAAGGGTCCTGCCCGGCAAATGGGCGGCGGCGTCTCCCGGCGGCGGGAAGGGATAGCTCAGTTTGCCGGTGGGTCTTGATTCGACCCCCGCGTAACAGGTCAGGAGGTCCACCAGGTTGAAACGGATCAGGTCCCGGCGCGACATGAGGTTCATGATGAACCCGGTCCAGGCTGGCCTGGTCAGATGGCGGCGGTCCGGGGCCAGGGACGGGCCGGAGCGGTTGCCCGCCGTCGGCAACAGGCTGAGCAGGGCGGCCACGTTGGATGAGTTGAGGTTTATCACCTGATCGAAACGGCGCTCGGCCAGCGGGGCCAGAAGCTCGTGCGCCAGCCGGATTTTGCCCGGAAAGGGCCGGTTCCGGTCGCGGGCCAGCCTGTCCAGGTTGGTCAGGCTGACCGGAATGACTTCATCTATGTCCGTATTGTTCCTGGCCAAGTCGGCTTGAGGCGCGTTGACCAGGACGGACAGAGTGGAGGAGGGGAACCGTTGTTTCAGGGCGGCCAGCAGGGGAGTGGTCTGAAGGAAGTCTCCCAGTCTGGTCAGTTGCACGACCAGTATTGAAGTCGGTTGGCCGGTCATGATCTGTGGTCCCGCCTCATTTCCTTAATCAGATAGGCCAAGCGGTGCCTGTAGGTGTGTTCTTTCAGGACCCTTTCATATCCCCGGGCCGCAATCTGGCGGCGGGCTTGGTCATGGCTCAGGTAAAAACGGGCCTTGTCCAGGGCTTCCTCGGGGCTTTCATAGCAGACCATTTCCCGGTCTGTTCTGAACATGCCTTCCAGTTGTTTCTGGCTGTCGGTCAGGACAAAGGAACCGCAGGCAGGCACGTCAAAAACCCGCTGATTCAGTCCGGCCTTCATCTGTCTGCTGGTGACGTTTAAATTGATGCGGCAGACTTGGTAGAAACAGGGCAGGTCGTTGTAATAGCCGATGGGTTCCTCCAGGCGGAACTGATTTCTGTTGAGCAGTTCATCCCAGCCCCGGTCTCCGACTATGACGGGTTCCAGAGGCGCCAGGGCCTTGACCAGCCCCAGCCGATACACCTGGGTGGCCCGCCAGGTGACCAGAGCCTGCCAGGCCAGAATTCTTTCCGGATCAGCGCCGCTGTTCCCAAAATAACGATTTGCCGGTCCTTCAAGGTCCACGTGCGGGCAGATGTCGGGCGAAGCGATGAATTCGCGGGCCGCCGCTTCCACCTGGGGCAGAACAGCGGCCGGCAGTCTCAGATCGCCGATTTTTTTCCAGACCGGATTGGTCATTGAATCGCCGGCAAAGCCCACGGAACAGGAAAGATGCTGCATGTGGTTGACATGGCCGTTCAAGGGTTTGAAAATGTTTTCATCCGTCCCCAGGGGCAGGTGGTGGACCTTGCCGAAACCCAGGGCTTTCATTCCGGGGACATAGTCTTCATCCCAGACAAAGATGGAACAGAAACCGGAAACATTGGCCTGTGAAATGGGCAGTATAAGCAGGGGGCTGTCCACGAACCAGGAGGCATAGGGCAGCCTCAGCCTGGTCAGGACATCGGTCAGAGCTCCCTGGGCGTCGAAGCCGAGATGATTGACGGTCAACAGAAAATCTGGTTGAAACTCAGCGGCTTCTGTCAGCAGCGTCTTTATGTTGAGGCGAGGTGCGTCTTCTCCTCCTGCCAGCCCGGCCAACCGGACTTCGTGCCCCAGGGCCCGCGCCGCCGAAGCGATTTCCCTGACCAGGAAATACCCCGTGTCCACAAGCAGAATTCTGACCTGGTCACGCTTCAGGCGGGAATAGGCAAGTCTCTGGCCGAGGCCGTTTTCCGCATGGGATTCGAGCTTGTCTTTCAGCATTCCGTAGTATTCTGGCCTGGCCCTGAGGCATGGCGGCCAAGCCAGGATCTGCATGCCGGGGAATGAGTGTTCCAATTGAAAACGGGTCAATTCTTTCAGAACATCGTCCGGAGGCAGGCCGACCAGGATATCCAGAGCGGGCCGGTCCAGCATGCTTGTCAGGTCTGTCTGCCGTAATGCTGCACGGAAAACGTCACAGTCCGCTTCGATGACCACCAGCGGCGTTTCCGGAGGTATGAGGCGCAGGGCGGCTTTCAGATGATAGGCCAGGCCCAGGCCCAGGATCACCAGCAGGCCGTCCAAGGGGACCTGAAGGTCCTTGACCAGGGTTTCCGCCTCTTTGCGCGGATCGAACCGGCTGTGCAGGCTCAAATGGCCTGAGTCGGTATCCAGAAGCATGGTCGGCAGACCGCTTCTGGACGCCTCGACTCTGACCCCGCCGCTGCCGGGTTCGGCCGCTTGCCGGGCCAGAGCGGGGAATCGCCGCTCCAGCGCGGGCATATTATGACAAAGCCAGTCGTCCATCCCTTTGTCCGTTATCGCCGGATTTCTGTTTTTCCTGTTTCAGGGAAACCAGGTGCAGGCGGAATAATCTTTCCCATTCGGCCGCTATGACGGTCCATGAGTATTTTTGTTCCACGGCCAGCCGGGCCTTTTCCGCCAGAACAGCAGCCGTTTCCTGGTCAGCCAGCAGGTTCAAGGCCCGCCGCAGGTATTCCTTGTTGTATGATTCCGTTCCGGCCCTTCCCGGAACTCTGAATTCAGGCAACTGCACCGTCTCGGACAGGGCGAAGCCGTCCGTGGTCAGGATGGGGGTCCGGCAGGCCTGGGCTTCCAGGGCCGCAATGCAGCTTATTTCCGGAAAGGAGCACGGATAGAGCATCAGGGCCGCTTCGGAAAGGTGGCGGTAGTATTCCGTTTTGGACAGCGCGCCGAGGTGCGTGACATTCGGCGTCGCCTCAATCAGGGCGTCCAGATACCGGTATAATTCGCTCAGACCCGGAGCCAGGTTCGCTGGTTTGACTTCATAACCGCAGAGGCAGAGATGCAGCTCCGGTCTTTCCCGGATCAGGCGCGGCCAGATGTCTTCCAGCAGTATTTTCAGGCCGCGTTCCGGACGGGAGGCATAAATGACCTTGGCCGGGTCTCTGACGGCTTGCGCACGGGCCTTATCGAGCAGAGCAAAATCAAGTCCGTTGCGGGTGACGAAGACCCTGTCCGACAATTCCGGTATGCGGGTCAGATAATTGTCCCGGTGGAAGGCTGAGAGATTGAACATCAGGTCGATGCGGGGCAGCACCTGCCGCAGTTCATCCGGGCGGTCGAGGGTGTCGTGGTTCCAGAGGATTTTCAGAGAGGCCGGAATAGGAGCCCTGAAGAAGCCGAAAAAACGGCTGACGATGAAGATGTCGAATAATTCAGAACGGACGGCCGCCGGGTATTCCGGGGCGGGCCTGTAGCGCACTCCCCTGGTCAGGCCGGGGCGCGGGCAATTGTTGAAGACATCCACGCTGTGTCCTCTGGCGGCCAAGGCTTCGGCGGCCTGCACCAGGGCGGTTTCACTGCCTCCGAGTGCGCCTTCCGCCAGTGAAAGGCCGTCAAAGGGCGGTCCATCGGTGAAAAAGGCGATTTTCATCGCTTTGGCTTCAAGCACCGGCGTTCACCTCGCGCCAAAGGTTCAAGGCCCGCCTGTTTTCCGGAAACAGGGACAGGCAACAGGCCAGACGCTGGCGGGCTTCCGCCCCGCGGCCCTCTTTCCAGTCCAGTTCGGCCAAAGCCAGAACCGGCTCGGGATTATCCGGTCCCGTGTCCATCGCTGTCTGGTAGGCCTGCCGGGCTTCGTCCCCTCTGTTGTCTTTTTCCAGGCAGCGTCCAAGCAGCATGGCGGCTGTAAAGCGCATCTGCTCGGCGTTCTGGCCGCTCAACAGGTCGTTCATGCCTACTTGCAGAAAACCTTCCAGGTGTCTGACGGCTCCGGCCGGATCGCCTCGGTTATACAATGATCGGCCCAAATGATAGAGCCCAGGACCATAGCCGGGGAAATTCTCAACCAGTCCTCTCAATACCTGGTCCGCTTCAACTGGACGCCCAAGGCGCTCCAGGGTCTGGGCCTTGAGGATATGGGCGTGCAGAAAAAGCCCCTGCCCGTTGCCTCTGGCGGCTTCACGGCCTTTGGCCGCCCTGTTCAACCAATGCAGGGCTTCGCTGAATTCGCGCAGATTGTACAGGGTGCGTCCCAACTGGTAATGCAGATACGGATCATCCGGAGTTAGATCGGCCATTTCCCTGAGCAAGGACAGGTTGCGCTCGCCTTTGGTCCTGGCGGCCGCCCTGTCGGCGTAACCCCAATGGGTTATTTCGACCGGGGTCATGACCGTGTCGTAGTCGGCCGGATGAATCAACTGTTCGTGAACCTTGCCCGCGAAACGGACATTGGGCCTGTTGGGGAAGACTCTTTTCTGGAGAAGGCGTTCCCCTTGAGGCACGACCACTTCCGTGCACCAGAGTATGGAGCGCCGGGGCTGGTCGAAATATTTCCGCAAGTCTTCCACCGCTGCAGTGGACAGGGAATTGTCGGCGTCCAGCCACATTATCCAATCGCCCGAAGCCATGGAGAGGGAAACATTCCTGGCGGCGGCGAAATCATCCGGCCATTCTATCCTGATGACCCTGGCCCCGTAAGAGCGGGCCAGTTCGGGCGTGCCGTCCGTCGAGCCGGTATCCACAACAACCATGTCGTCAAAGCATTCGCGGACCGGCCCCAGGCTGAGCGGCAGATTGGCTGCTTCGTCCCGGACGATCATGCAGAGTGAAAAGGTGGCGCGGCTGTCAGGCATTTTCCACGGCCTCCAGCATTGTCAGCAGCATGCCTTCCAGCTTGCCCAGCAGCTCGCGGCGGGTTTCCGGACTTGCCTGTTCCGGCGGAACCGGCAGGGCGAAATTGAGAAACGGGTGAGTCCGGCAGGCTTCTCCGAACAGGGAAAGGCCCTGAGCCGGGGCTTGTCTCATGACCTGGTCCAGTTGAGAAACCAGCCGCCAGGTGGCGAGAAGACGTTCTTTAACCATTGCCGGGTCGGGGCGGCGGCAGGTGTGCATTGCCCTGACCAGGTCGGGAGGCGGGGATCCCTTTGGGCGCAGCCGCTTCATGACTTCGGCCAGGGGGACGTGGGGAATACCCGGTATCCTCGCTCCGCTTTCGGTAGCGTTGATGATCGTGGGATGTGAGTTCTTCTTCCGGAGATGACTGATCGCCTCACCGTACCAGTGCAGGGAGGCGGCGAAGGCCGAGTGGGTTTCCACTGTCCGGCCATCCGTTCCGGACACCTGAAAAGTGGCCAGGGAGGACGCCCCTTGGTCGCGGTTAGGAGCGCCTTGGGCGTGGATGCGGTCTCCCGCGAAAGCCTGGTCCTGTCCGACCAGGATCAAGGGGTTGAAGCCGAAGAGCAGGCCGAGGGTGAAGGCTGCGGTCCCGGCTGTACCGGCCTGGGGGACGAAGTTGTCTTCACCCATCAGATAGGCCGGGGCTGAATGCAGGTGGTAGAAGGCTTGAGAGAATCCTTCCACTTCAAAATGAGCCGGATGGGCGGTTGAAGCCAGCGTCAGAAGACAGCCCGGATCGGCGGCCGGCTGGCGGATGAAACGGCTGGTGTCTTCGCCTTCCACGATGACCACGGCCGCCGAGGGGACGCCCATGCCCATCAGCGGTTTCCAGGCCGAAGAGGCGGCCAGTATGACGCCCCGTCCGTTGAGTTCCCTGAGCAGGCTTCCGTTTTGGGCCAGACCCGGCCCGGAACCGACGATGAATCCCGGAATCCCCGGCCAGCGGTCTTTTAGGCCGGTGACGACCGGGAGACGAAGCAGGCGGGGCAGGTTGCGGGCCAGATTTTCGGCGAAAAGGATTGATTTTTCTTTCCGGGTCTTGTCAATGACCACCCTGCGCAGTTCCGCCGCCTTGACAATACCCTGAAAGCGCCGGACCTCATCGGGAAACAGTCCGCGGTAGGCTGGGTGAATGAACAGGACCGGGCGGGGGAAGTCTCCATGAACGATGGCGGCGGCCGCCCGGTCGCTGAATTCGTTCCAGCCGGTCAGCAGTTCGAAATTTTCCCCCATGGGAGGTTGGTCGCTGGAGAATGCCCGATATGTTTCCAGGAGTTCCGCATCGGGCTCATAAGCCATTATGCGGGCTGCCGGGTAACGTTCGGCCAGGGCGAGAAGGTGATAGCCCAGGCCGACGCCCAGGACCAGAATCAGGCCGCTTGTTTCGCCGGTCAGGGCCGCGATCTGGCTGGCCGCTTCATCTCCGGCCCGGTGAGGATCGTGTATGGTCAGACCCCGGTATTGCAAGCCTGGTTCTTTGGAGGCCATGTTGATGATTTCCGGTTTCATGCCGCCGCTCCTGCTTTTTCCAGGAACATATAGCCGTTGCGCCCGGAAGATTCGGCCTTGCGTTGCAGCGGGCCGGACTCGGGATTCAAGGCTGCGGCCCGGCTCAGAAAATGGTGGGCCTCGTTATGGGCCTGGTGTGCGGCGAGTATGTCGCCGAGTTTCTCCAAGGCCTGTACCGACCCCGGATCGAGCGTTGAGGCCCTCTGGTAGTGTTCGAAGGCCTGCCAGAAGAGGGGCGGCAGTTTCTGCCTGGAAAACCCCGGAGTAATCGCCTGGCCGGAGGCTTCCAGAATCAAGCCCGCCGCCAGGTGGAGGGAAGCAGGTGAAGCAACCCGGCCAAGACGCAGGTCTTCCTTCAGACCGGCCAGACCAGCCGCCCGCTGCAGAAATCGTCCGGAAGCAGCGTTGCCGCCGTTTTCCAGGGACAATATGAACATATTGACCATAGCCCTGACCGAACCGGCCTCGGCGGCGGCCAGCATCTCCCGTCCGGCCTGGTCCGCGTCGCCTTTTATGAACTTTATCAGGGCCAGATAGAGCCCGGCTTCAGGGTCATCTGCCCGGAGCCGCCGGGCATCGAGCAGGTGCTGCTCGGCCCGTTGCAGTCTTTGAAGTCCGTCGTGGGCGGGCCAGCGGATTCCGGTCAGGAAAAGGGCCTTGCCCAGTTCCAGGGAAATTGTTCCAGATGTTACCGTATTTGTCCGGGGCTTGGTCGACTCCAGCAGGTGAACCAGTGTTTCCGTCCTGTGTCTGATGTCGTGACCGGCCAGAACTTTTTCCCGGCCGCTGGCGGCTATCCGCTCCCGTTCGACTTCATCGGCCAGGAAAAAACCGGCCTTGTCCAGCAGCGAGTCCGGCCCGTAGGTGAGCAAATCCTCGCCGTCCGTAAAGAGCGTCTCCAGCCCGTCGGCCCAGTCTTCGGTGAACAGGGCGGCCCCCGAAGCCATGGCTTCAAACATCCTCGTGGTCACGCCGGGGAAGAGGTTTTCGTTAAGGACCAGACGTGAACTGCGGTACAGGCGTCCGGCTTCGCTTGGGGAGACCCATTCTCCGCCGCGTCCCCCGGCGGTGTGCAGCCGGTAATGGCGGGACAGGCTTTCTATAATGCGGTAGCGTTTGGGGCGGACCTTCTCGTTGACCACTCCGACAAAGGCCAGATCGTGGACCTTGACTTCCGGCGGTCCGGTATAAAGGCTGGTGTCCACGGCCACGGGCAGCCAATGGACGGGGGTATCGACCAGGTTCCGCAAGTCTTCCGCGCAACGGCGCTGGTCGACCAGAACCAGGTCGAACAGATGGGCGAAATGTTTCTGCCAGTAAAAGTTGATGGGGCTGTCCACCGCGTAATAAACTTTAGGGCATTTCAGAGTCTCCAGACCTTCCGGCAGCACCCGGCGTCCGAGGTCGTCCGTCAGGATAAGGGCGTCAGGACTGAAGGCCAGGCGCGACCGAATCGCGGCCATGTCCATTTCGGCCTCGGACAGGCGCAGGTCGCAATCCCGATGCGTTCCCGCCCAGAAAACGTTGTGGCCCATTCCGGCAAGAGCTGCCTGAAAATAATTACTCCCCAAAAGCAGCAGATTCATGGCTGGTGAACCCCACTGTCGGCGGTGCCCGGTCCGCAGTCTCGCCCTGGCAGGTGTTCGGAAGCGTCTTCCAGGCCGGATCTACGTGACGCCTCCTCAAGGCGTTCAGCCCTCATTTGCAGGGCCTTGGCTTCGATGTCCGCCGCCGCCTGGTTGCCTTCATCTATACGCAGAACCCGTCTGGCTATCAGCAGAGCGCTGATCCAGTCCCGGTCGTTCAGGCTGTTTTTCGCCCGGACCAGCAGGCTCTCGGCTTCAGCCGCTATTTTGTTCTCCAATAATAATGATTCTTCCGGGGTGGCTGCGGGGTCGCTTTTAAAAACCCTCAGCAATTCGGCCGCCTTTTCCGGGCAGCCGTGCTCAAGACAGAATCCCGCGCTTTCCGACAAAAGATCGGCGTTTTCCGGATCAAGAGCCGCCGCCGCCCGATAGTGAGAAACGGCCAGCCGGAAACTGCCTGCCGCTTTACAGGCCCTGGCCGCATTCAGATGGGCCGATGCGGAATCAGGCTGGCTGGAGAGGCCGGTTTCGGCCGAATACAGGGCGGATATCCGGCGGCCTGCTTCATCCACCAACTCTCGCAGTTCCTCGATGGCTTTGAGGATGGACTGCAAGCGGCTCCGGTTCTTGTCCATGAACAGGCGCAAGGCTTTGATTCTGTCCGGTTCGCGGTTTCGGTCCGCCAGGGACGGGTCGGCCAGTGAATCTGATTCGGTGAGATGGAAGCGGAGCAGTTCGAAGGTCTGGCAATACTGTTCCACCCGGCTGTTGAAGCGGGTGTGGGCGTGCAGAAGTTCCGGCAGACGGCCCGGATGGTTGCCGTGCGGATCATCCAGGAGAGACGTTATGCGCCGGTTCAGTTCGGCGGCGGTTTCGGCCACGGTTTTCAGGGCGGAAAACTCCCCGGCGCTCCGTTCTATTTCGGCCATGACGGCCGGCAGATCATCGGAGGGGCGGCTGGCGGCCTCGTCGAGACGCCTCCGAGGGCTGGAGCCTGACCGGCCAAACTGCTTCAGGGCTTCGGCAAGAGGCATTTCCACGGTCCCGTGGATTCTGGCTCCGCAAGGTGATGTATTGATGATGGTCCTTGTGGTGGCGCCGATTTTTTTTTCGAATTCGGCCAGAAAACCGGCCAGAGTGACATTGGACCTGACCTGGCCGCCGCCTACGGATTCCAGTTGCACGTAGCTCGCCGAAGAAAAAGATTCGCGCAAGGCCAGCCGGTTGACCACGCCTTCTCCATGAGACATTCCGTCCGGGTAAGCCAGGTCCTGCCCGACCAGGATGATCGGATTTCCGCCCAGATGAATGGCCAGATCAAGGCAGAAGAGGCCCACGTTGCCCCCGACAGTCCAGTGCCGGCGGTTGCGGAAAAGATGCCCCAGCCACAACCTGACCGGTGCCTGGGTCTGGACCATGGACAGCAGGGGGCCGTGAAAACTTCCGGCCAGGGACGGCTCCGTCTGGTCCAGAAAGACCAGGGGGACATCCGGGGATTCTCCGATATCGCGGAAAATGTCGTTTTCCGATTGCCCGTAATCCAGAACAGCCGCTAGGTCGGGTTTGAGGTCATGAGCCAGCAGGGTCCTGAGCACAGGGCCAACGGCTATCAGACCCACCCCGTCCCTGGCCTGGCGCAGGTCCGGCAGAGAGTCGTTGAGCGAGGGACCGGCCGAGACAATGACCACCGGGCGGCCGGCCCAGATATCCCTCAGTCCGCCCACGTCAGGAGAGGAGAGGGTGAGCGGCAGGTTGGCCAACTCGTTCCGGACGGCGGTGGCGGCGGTTTCGGTGAAGGCCTTGGCTTGCAGGGCCTTTTCCCTGACCCTGCGGACGAATGCTTTTATAAGGCTCTTAAATTCATGAGAAAAGAACCTCTGGCAGAATGGATCGACCAGAATATCGAACTGCCCCGGTCCGTACCGCCAGCCGATGGTGCCGGCCAGCTTTTCCATTTTTTCCTCGTTGGGCTCGATAAAGAAGAGCCGTCCAGAGGCCAGATAACGGGTAATATCAATCCTGTCCAGGGCCAGAGCGGCAAGGGCCGGGTTTTCTTCCAGAACAAAAACCACGGCATCCGGGGAAAGCCGCTCGGCCAGGGCTTCGAGGCCGTACCCCAGCCCCAACCCGCAGAGGACGATGATCTTTTTCTCTTCCAGAGGGACATCCCGGAGCTTGGCCCTCTCGTAGGCCAAAGGGTCCGGTTGACCATAAAGCAGGTTTTTCCGGCCGTCGGACGAACATATGACGACATCGGGCCTGCCGTCCAGGGAGGAGGTCAGAGCCAAGCCTGAATCCCGGGAAGCGTCTTTCAGCCAGCGGGCTATGTCCGGGGCCAGACTTCTCAGCATGGCCATGTGTTGAGCGAACAAGGTCATTCTTTTCTTCCGGACCTCATCGGGGGCCTAACGGGAATTTTGGCTTTCACCAGCAAGCGCCTTCACTGGAGCCGGGGCGTGAGCCGACCAGGTTCAGCCAGCGGGGGACGAACTGACCGGTTACGCGTATGCGAGTGCGGTTGTTATTATGGTTGTCGGCCAGTCCGGTCAGCCTGGGGGATGGGTCAACAATTTGACTTCCCTGGCCCCGCCCGGCGGCAGATTTGGTTCGGCTGGTGAATGATGCCGGATTTCGCCTTATCCTGTCCATGGCGGTAAACCCTTTCATTGCAAGTGGTTAAATCACAAAAACCTTTCCACCGTAAACGGGTCGGAGTTGGTCCCAAATATTTTTAGCAATATTGAGGCCAAAGGAGAAACGGCATGATGATGACAGGTCGGGCGGGCGTCTCCTCTTCCGTGGCCGCCTCCATCAGGCCGGGGGCGAAAGGTCGTTTTGATTATCGCTCCGAAGTGATTCGGCGGACCCGATGCATGGCCGGGAGGTTGGGAAAAGTTCATTGTTGCCGAATGTTACTGGTGGACGGCGGAAAAGATGTCTGGTAACTTGCAGTTCTGACGCCTGTTCTTCATATGGGGGTGCCTTATCAACTGCTTTATTACGGGAGGAGCGGGCTTCATCGGATCACATCTGGTGGATGAAGCTGTAAAAAGGGGCTGGAAAGTCACCGTGCTGGACGATCTGTCCACCGGCAGCCGGGAAAATCTGGCCGGTTCGCTCGAATCCATTGATTTTGTTTGCGGAGACATCCGCGACCGGGCCTTGGTCCGAACTTTGGTCAAAGGCGCTGACCTGGTTTTTCATCTGGCCGCCGTGTCGGCTGTGCCCAGGACCGTGGAAGACCCTCACATCAGCGCCGAAGTTAACGATCTGGGAACACTGAATGTTTTCGACGCCGCCCGCCGTGAAGGAGTCGGCCGGGTGATTTTCGCCAGCACGGCCGGGGTGTACGGACTGAACAAGGAGACCCCCCACCACGAAGACCTGCCCACGTTGCCGCAGAATCCTTATGCGGCTCATAAACTGCTGGGCGAGCAATACGGTTCCATGTTCGGCGCCCTATATGGATTGAATGTGGTTTCGTTGAGGTTTTTCAATGTGTTCGGGCCACGCCAGAATCCAGAATCGCCATATTCCGGCGTGATTTCAATTTTTCTGGAGCGTTTGCGCCAGGGCACCCGGCCGACGGTTCTGGGCGATGGTTTGCAGATCCGGGACTTTGTTTATATAAATGATGCGGTCAGGGCCGTTTTTCTGGCAGCCGATGTTCAAGGCATTGACGGAAAGGTTTTTAACATCGGCACCGGGCGGGCGGTTACTGTCAATGATCTCCTGGGGATACTCTCCGGCTTGACCGGCAGGTCCCTGGTTCCGGAGAAGGCTCCAGAGCGCCCGGGTGATGTGCGGCGTTCCAGAGCGGACACACGGCGCGCCGAGCACGATTTGGGTTTTGTGGCTGAATATACTCTGGAAAATGGACTAGAACTGACCTGGGAATGGCTGCGGTCTTCGCGAAACAACGGCCGGGCGAAGACCTGAGCGTGGATATGGCTCGATATTTGCCTGTGTTATCTTGCCGGAGCGTTGCAGCTTAACCTGAAGTCATGGTCGAAATAAATTAGAATTTGAAGCGTTTTTTTCTTAAGTTTCCGCTTCTCCTTGCCGATACGACTGTTGAAGAGGTAGGCTTGAGCCATGACTATATCCTCGCAACAGATCCACAGCATTCTGCGCACCTACGGCAAGCAGCTCAGCCGTAGCGCCAGGCTGAACAAGGTCCGCTCGACGGAAGCGGAGCAGACGGCGGAGCCTGTCAAGGTTTCGGCCGAAGCCAAGCGCAATCAGGTTGTTGAGAGGGTGGCGGCCGAGTTGATAGCGAGGCTGACCAATCCGGAAGTGCAAAAAGATGGTGTCGGCCGGCAGGTCATGGACGCTTTGCAAGAGGAATACGGACAGCCGCTGCGGGTTGCTTTTCAGAAGTCAACCGGTCGTTTCGCCTTCAGCGTGGTTGATGTGGAGAAAGGCGAAGTGAGCGGGACCGTAACGGGTAAAGACGCGGAGCAGCTTGAAAGAAGGCTGGTTGAGATTACTCGTCAGATAGTTGACAGCAACATGCTTTAAGGAGACGGAGCATGAAAATAAATGATTTTATAAACGGAACCAAGGGCAGCCCTTATACCGGGGGAGCCTCGGCCCCGAAAGACAAGGAAACCGCAAGGGCCGCTGAGGGCCAGCAGGCTCCTGTTGCGAGCGGAGACAAGGTTCAGATTTCGGCCCGTTCAAGGGAAATCGCCCGTGTCGGGGAGTTGGTGCAGAATGCTCCGGCCGTAAGGGCGGAAAAGGTGGCGGAAGTGAAAACCCGAGTGGAAAACGGGAGTTATGAAGTCAAGGCCGAGGATGTGGCCGAGAAGGTGCTGCTGTCAAGTTTGTCCGAAAAGCTTTAGACGCAATCTGGTTTTACAGATTCACGATATTGAGCCCAGGGGCTGTTGCCTGCCGGGCTTTTTTTGTGGTCTTAATACTCTCGTGGCGGTTTGGCCGGGGGCTATGGCCGGGGCGTGTTCCTGTCGGGCGCCGGCTGTTCTTTTTTCGGGGGAGGGGCCATGACCGGGTGCCGGTGGGAGTATTTTGTTTCATCCAGAATAAGTTGCCTGGCCAGGCGTCCCCGGGTGTTTATAACCACTGGGCCGAGAAGGTTGGCGGTCATGTCCTGCGGGTGTCCCTGCGGAATGGTGACAATGACATAAATGCCCAACTCCTCGCTGTCATCGGCGTTGAGAAAGGCAAGGAGGCTGCGGGAAACGGGGATACGGTAATCAGGCTTGAAAGTGAGAGGGTCGACGATGACAAAGGCCAGTTCTCCGTCGTCAACGGCCTGAAACCAGAAAAAAGGCGAATCGGGCTTGTGGCGGATAATGACATATCTCTCCTGACCGGGAAAACCGATCAGTCCTCCAGGTACATTAATGATAGCCTGGTCGTCGACGACTATTTCACCGAAACGGCTGGTCTGAATCTTCACCCCGAAAACTCCTGCCTAGGGCTTGATATTGGCCCACAAATCGGCCACTTCGGCCAAGTCGGCCGGCATCAGGCCGGCTGCCTGCCTGTTCTGTTCCTGAATTCTTAAAGAGACTTCTTCCCGGTGCACGGTCATGTCCGGAGGGGCCTCGATGCCCAGGCGGACCTGTCTGCCTTTGACGTCGATCACCTGGATCTTGACGTTATCACCGATAGCGATGGCCTCGCCGATTTTTCTGGTCAGAATGAGCAAGACGGCCCTCCGTAGCCCAACGCCCTAAAATTCTCCTGATTTATAACACATCTGAGGCCTTGGTTGAAAGGAAAAGGCCGGCTGTTCGCCGACCTTTTCGGCCGCCGCTCCCATCTTTCCGCCGCCCGGGGTCCCCCATATCTGGCTTGCAGCCTGTTCTGAGGGGCAAGATACTGTATGTCGGTCGATGTAACTGTGAAAAAATTCAAAAAATATTAAAGTAAATTCGCAGAAAGACGATAAGGCGTTTAACAAATATGAATACGATTCGCAGAAAAGATGAAAAATGACAGACATGGCAAGTGGTGGAAGCAGGAGCTTCTATGAAAATGCAAATAAAACAACTAATTGCAAAGAGAATATCTCTTTGTATGCTTGGATGCACTTTAAAAATATTAAAGTAAATTTAAGAAAAGATATGCGGCGATTAAAAAAGTCTTAAGTTGAATCTACTTTGACCGATAAGTAAAGCAAGGAAAGCTTGAAAAGCGGCTATATAACCAGGAGGAGGACATCATGCAGCAAAACGCCAGTCAGAGAATGCAGGTAGTATTCAACGGGGCCGGTTACGCCGGCAACGCGGAATCGAACCTCCTCGGAGGCTTTACCCCGGCTCTCAGCCAGACCAGGGTTATGGCCGCCAATTATCAAAGCAGTTTCGTTCGCCCTGCGGATCTCGACGCCTTTCTGCAGGGCTATATCCAAAGTTAATGATTTGGGCAGCGAGCAAGGAGGTTAGCCATGAGTCTTGTCATTAACCACAACATGATGGCGATGAATGCGGCCCGGAACCTGGGCAACATTTACAGCCGCCTGTCCAAGTCGGTCGAGCGATTGTCCTCGGGGCTCCGCATCAATTCCGCGGGCGACGACGCGGCCGGCCTGGCCATCAGAGAGTTGATGCGGGCTGATATCGCGGTGATTAATCAGGGTATCCGCAACGCGGCCGATGGTATTTCCATGATACAGACCGCTGAAGGGGCCATGGGGGTCATCGACGAAAAACTCACCCGCATGAGGGAGTTGGCCGAACAGGCCGCCACCGGCACTTACACCACCGTTCAGCGCGAGATCATGAATTCCGAGTACCAGCACATGGCTTGGGAAATCGACCGGATCGCCAACGCCACCGATTTCAACGGAACCAAGCTGCTGGATGGAAGCCTGAGCAATTTCCATGACGGGTCGGGTATGAAGCTGCACTTCGGCACCGGCAACAGCGCCGCCGAGGACTACTACTTCGTGACCATCGGCGATGTGCGGGCCACCACCGAAACCGGCCTGCAGGTCGGCGGCGGCGGAGTCACGGACCTGTGGAGGGCCGAGCAGGCTTACACCAGCCCGCAGTCGGCCATCATCTCCAGCGACATATCCAGCGCCTATCTGACCTTCTGGTACAACACCACGGCCGACGACGACCTGACGGTCCGGGGCAATCCTTCGAACCTGGTCGGCATCTACCGGGCCAACAGCGGCGACACCCTGGCCGACCTGGTCGAGACCATCAACGCCGGCACCGCGGCCCGGATCGGGTTGGACTTTTCGAGCGCCAACGGCGTGGCGATCAACAACAGTGCTGCCGCCGGAGCTGAACAGACCATCTCGGTTGGCAACATAACGGTAGTCTTATATCATGGTTCCGCCGTCAATGTGGCCACCCTGGGCGACGTCAATTTCGACACTTCCGGCGTGACCAACATGGCCAGCGCCCTGGCGGTGGCCTTAAACAACTACACCTCGGCCGACACCTTCGCCGTCCACGTCGACGCCACGCATCTGCTCTTCTTCTCCAAGGAAGCCGGGGCGATGGGCAACGACCTGATGTTCAGGGAAGTTGGAGGCAACAACAGCGATTATTACTTCTACGACCTCCGCAACGGGACTTCGGCCAGCACAGGCACCTTCAGCATGGGCGGCAACAGTTGGGTCACGGCCAATTACCAGCAGCTTGTTGACGGCTATCACCTGACCCTCGAAGGTTCCGGGCGCCGGCCGTTCAACGACATCAGCCTGGTCAACATCTCCAGCTACCTCATCGGCGAGGATGCCTGGGCCAACCCCCTGGGGAACTTCGGTTCGGCGGTTGGCACCTGGACCGAGATCCGGGACGCCAGCGGCGCCACCTGGGCCGGTGCGGATATCCTGACCCAGTCAGCGGCTCAGGAAGCCCTGGACGCCCTGCAGGAAGCCATGATCCGCAAGGACATCATCCGGGCCAACCTGGGCGCCATTCAGAACCGGCTGGAAAACACCATTACCCAGCTCAGCATCCAGGCCGAAAACCTGCAAGCCTCGGAATCCCGGATTTCGGACGTGGACGTGGCCACCGAGATGACCGAGTTCACCAGGAACAACATCATGGCGCAGGCCGCCACATCAATGCTGGCTCAAGCCAATTCCATGGCCCAGCTGGCCCTTAGCCTGCTCCAGTAAAAGGTTCACGGACCTGACCACCGGGGGCGTCGACCGCCCCCGGGTGGACCGCAAATCGAGGTAAGAACATGAGCACCATGAACCAGACGCCGCAATTGGATCTGCTTGGCACCGTCTCCAGCCTGTTGGCCGGAGGCATACCGGAAACGAGTCCGACGGACATGCCCGTGGAAGTGTCCGAAGTCTTGCTCCAGGCCAAGGCCCAGATGGATGCCATACCCTCCGCCCTGGAGGAACTGCATCAGGCCTGGCAGGAGTTCGATCTTCTGGACCGCCACATTGAACGTCTGATCGAACTGGCCCGGGAAGCAGCCGCCGGCCCTGAAGAAGATCAGGGCGCACGGCTGGAACGCCAGGAGGAATTCATCGGGTCGGCCAGGGTGGTTGCCGGTCTGGCTGGAAGACTTAACTACGACCAGCCCCGTCTTTCAGTGGCGACCAAGGCCCAGGCAAAGGCGTCGTATCAGGCCCTGAAGCATCTGGTTCCGGTGAAATCGACTCTGGCTGATCAACTCCGTGAACAGGAAGAAAATATCAAGGAAGCGGTGGAAGGAACAATCGGGTTCCTCTCCGTAATCGCCGAGGCCTATCCCGAGTCGGCCGCGGTTGAGGAAATCGCTTCCGCTCTTGAGGCTGTAAGACGAGCCCGCGCCGGTCTGGCCCGTGGCCGGTCGGAGAGCGGGCTGCATTGAAGGCGGAACCTGCTCGACTGCCGGGGAACTCCCGCAAGGGGGTTCCCCACAGCTTTTTTTACCCCCTGCCCAGACCTGTCTCCCCCTGTCCAGCCAGAAAAGAAAAAGGCGGAATCGCTCGATGAGCGACCCCGCCCGTAAACTCAAACCTGCGAGAATACGTCAGCTTATGTAATCCACCAGCGAAAGCTTGGTTATCAGCGCAGTGCTGGCCAGCACCGCCTGGTAAGCGATCTGTTTGGCCTGAAGAGCCGTCACGGCGTCGGCGATGTCCAGGTCTTCAATTCTGGACATGCGGTCGGTTGAGCTGAGCTTGGTATTGTCCAGCACATTGTAGGTGAACTGGTTGCGGGTGAGCCTTACTCCGATGTGCGCCATCTGAGTGGTTACCTTCTCCAGAGCCACATCCAGGGCCGGCAACTCCTCGGCAACTTTTTCCTTGTCGGCGTTTCTCAGGGCGAATTCCAGCCGGGCCAGGGTGTCCAGGATATTGTCTCCGGACCCGGCCTCGCCCAGGATTTCTTCGCCGGTCAGATTCATCTTGGTCCGGGTGTCCCTGTTGGCATTGACCATAAGGTCCTGATCATCGCCCATATAGTAGCTGACTTCGATTTCGAACCGGTCGCCCACCTGCAGAGCTGAACCGTCATCGGAAAAGAATACCTGAACATTCTGGTCGCCGGTCAGGCTGGCGTCGCCTCCGGAAAGCCTGGTCATGGCCATGGGAGCCAGGACCGCGTCTCCGCCTCTCTGGTATTCGGTCAGGCCCACGGTGACCAAGGCGTTGGCGGCCGGGTCATTTCTGAAGGCGTTGATCAATTCCTGGGCCGTGGTGGTGACTTCGCCGTTGGCGTCCGTGGCCAGGCTGACAGAGATGTCGTTGCCGACCACGTTTATGGCCAAAGGCTGGCTGGGCAGGCCGGGATCGAGCAGTTCCACTCCCACGGCATTGCCGGCCACTCCATGGGCCACAGCCGTGAACTCCAGGTTCTGCAAAACATCCGAAGTGGGCACGTTTAAAGTGGCGTGGCCCAGGGCGGCTACTTCATCCCACCCCCCGCTCAGGCTGGTCAGGCCCATCTCGGTGACCAGACCGGTCCCGCCTCCGTCCGGATCGGTCAGAGAGGCCGTGACCATCTGGCTGGCCGTGGGGTGAGCATTGATGGCGTTCATGACATCCTGAGCGGTGGCGACAATGTTGCCCGCCGCGTCTGTTTCCAGATTGACCGTGATACGGTCATCGGTCACGGTGATGTCCGTGGGCGGACCATAGCCAGCCCCTGGGTGGACGTATTCAATTTGAATGCCGTTGCCCGCCGTACCCGGGGCCAGGGCGACGAACTGAAGATCGTTGTCATTTCCTATGAGATTGGTGTTCAGGGCGGCGTGACCCAGATCGGTGTTCCATATGTTGGTGGTCAGGGTGCTGGCCAGATAGGCGTCGGCCGGTCCCCAGGTTTTGCCTCCGTCTTCCGAGACCCGGAACATGGCGGTTCCCGTTACTCCGCCGGAGAGATTGCTGAAACCTCCCGTATCGGCCACGATTCCGTTGCCCGAATTTCCAGGAGCCAGCGAGGCTGTCACCATCAGCGACGCGGCCGGGTCAGCGTTGATGGCGGCGATAACGTCATCCGCGGTGCTGATGATATTGCCCGCTCCGTCAGTGGCCAGGGAAACGGATATGTCGTTGCCCGCCACGGTGATCGTCAGGGGTTGGCTGGCCGCGCCGGGGTCCACATACTCCACCCGGATGGCGTTCCCCGCCGCTCCAGCCCAGGCTGGAACGTCCAGAGCGGTGAACTCGACGGCGTTATGATCTCCGGCCGGGTCTATGAGACCCGTGGCCAGTGAACTCCCGCCCACGCCTCCGGCCGTGGTCACTTCGATCATAAAGACCTTTGACTGCTCGGGAACACCAGGCAGCGGTTGATAGCTGCGCAGATTCGGCGGCGGAGACAGTATACTGCCGGTGTACGAAGTCGAGTTGCCGGAAAGGGGCAGGGGATTGTGAATGGTCAGCTCTTCCGCGAAGGGCCTGGTCTCCGTCAGGTGCCCGGCGAATATGTAACGGTCTTCGATCCTGGTATTGCCCGCCTTGACCAGCGCCTCCATCAACCCGCGGACCTCGTCCGCCGCTGTCAGGAGATTTTCGTCGCGGTAAGTGTCGGTGGACATCTGTTCGGCCAGGACATTGGCCCGTTCCAGCACGTTTTTCATGTTCTGCATGATTGCTTCGGACTGTTTGAGCCAGTCGTCGGCCAACGCAACGTCCTTGTTGTATTGCTTGACGTCCGCCAGAACCGAACGCATGGCCAGAATGACGGCCCCGCCGGAAGGATCGTCGGACGGTTTGTTGACCCTTTTGCCGGTGGCCACCTGATTGTTCAAGTCGGTCATTTCCCAGGTCAAACGACTCAGGTTCGTATTGATACTCTGGAAAAGGGTTCTCATCGAGGTGCGGTACAGCATTTTCCAATCCTCGCTTACTTGAGGGAGAGCAGGGTCTGCAACATCTCGTCAGTTGCGGAGATTATCTTGGCCGCTGCCTGAAACGCGTATTGATACTTCATCAGATCGGCCATTTCCTCATCCAGGGAGACCGCTGAAACCATGTCCCGGCGGGCCTGAATCTGGTCCACCAGGGTGGCGTTGAAATCATGACTTCTGGTGATGGCGTAAGACTCGGCTCCCACCTCGGCGGCCAGTGAATTGTAAGCGTCGGAAATGGTCCCGTACTGGCTGCCGAAGAAAAACTTTTTATCCTTGAGATCGGCCAGGTCCAGGGCATTGAGGTTGTCGCCTGATTGGGTCAGGCCGTTCTGGTCTATTCTTCCGCTGGTCAGGTAGGAAAGGTTGCCTTCCACCATTGGGTTTATCTCGATGGTCCGGGAATTGGTGCCCGTGAAAAACGTATTTATGCCGAGGGCCATCAGAGCACTCGAGTTGTCGTTGCCAAAAGCATATTCATATCCGGAATCCGACTGTATCCTGATGTAATCTCCTCCGGAGTCCGTCACCACTGTCGCGGTCAGGTGATCAATGGCGTTTATCTGGTCGATAATGTCTTCCCTGTTGTCCGTGGGATTGACGGTAATGCTGTTGATCTGCGGATTGCCCAGCGAGTCGTAGACCACAATGTCAAAGGTTCCGCTGACTATCTCTTCTCCGAAAGGCAGCAGATTATCGAGATGCCTGTTCAGATCGAGCGGCGTGGTGATTTCCTTGACCAGCCCCCGCCCGTCTTCTCCCTGAGCCAGACCTGCCGAGACCCATGAACCGGCCACGCCGTCGTTGTTGACCGCATCGACAATATCTTCGGCCCTGGTGGCTATCTGGTTGGCGTTGTTGGTGGCCAGAGTCACGGTTATGGTCTTTATGCCCGTCAGAGGATCGTCGTTGGTACTGACGCTCAAAGGCGAGTTGGGGGCCGCGGCCTTGACCAAACGGACCCTGATATCGTCGCCGGCCGAACCGGCGGTCAGGGCCGTGAAGACGAGGTCATTGTCTTCGCCTTCCATCTCGGTCTGCCGGCGGGCGTAATCCGGCAGGCTGGTGGTGCTGGTCAGGTCCGTAAAATTGGTCAGTCCGATACCCTGACTGTGCTGCCTGTTGACTTCCTTGATCAGGCCAGCGGTGAAGTTGTCGAACTGGGTGTAAAAATCATCCATGACTTGATCGCGGAGCTCAATCCACCCTCCGATGCGGCCATTGGATATGGAGTCGGTTATATCCACCTCGCCGCCGTTGCCCCTGAGCCAGACCAGGTGGATGTCTCCCGACCGGTCGGCCCTGGCATCCAGTTCCCAGTAGTTTTCCTGTTCAACCAGAGGCGTCCCTTTGGGCGTGACCACGGTGACACTGCCGTTGGAAGGGTCCTCGAAATAATTGATGTCCAGGAACTGGGAGAGTTCCTTCAGGTGCATATCCCTCTGGTCGCGGAGGTCGTTGGCCTGGTGAAGACTCCCTGACTCCATGGAGACGATTTTGCTGTTGAGGTCGGCTATCTCCCGGACCAGGGTGTTGACCTGAGCCACGGATTCTTCGATGCGCAGATTGATGTCCGACTTGAGGGCATCCATATCGCTGCGCATGGCGTTGATCTTGCCGGTCATGGTCATGGCCTTTTCCAGCAGATTCAACCGCTCCGGGTTGCCTTCCGGGTTGTCAGCCACATCCTGCCACCCATTCCAGAACTCGGACAGGGCCGCGTTGATGCCGGTTCCCTGGGACTCGTTGAAGACGGATTCCAGCGCGTCCATGCTCAGTTTCTGGGCTTCAAACTTGGCCAGGAGAGAACTTTTTTCCAGCAGTGACCGCGTGACGAACTTGTCATACATGCGCTGGATGTTTTCGGCGTCGACTCCCGAGCCCATCGGTCCGACCTGAGTGGGGTAGGCCAGGGTGGTGGACAGATTTATCCTTTGGCGCGAGTATCCCTCGGTATTCACATTGGCGATGTTGTGAGAGACGACTTCCATGGCCATCTGCGAAACCTGGATGCCCCGCAGGCCGATAGAAAAGGAACTGGTTAGACTCACTTCAGACCTCCCGGCTGAGTCGCGTCGGTCCGTAATCCCCCGACGCGGACTTCTGTCCGTTGGACTTGTAGCCGCCTTGCTGTCTGAAGACAGCTCCGGTCAGGATGGCTATCGAGTCGCTGGTCATTTGTAAGGACTCCTGAACAAAACTTTTGTTGGCCTCATTATGGCGGGCGACGGCCCTTTTCAGCCGGGCCAGAGCCAGACCGGCCTGCCTGATTCGGGCCGACCAGGGCTGCGGGGCTGCGGCTGACAGTTCGGCCAGCGTAGGCAGCGGGTCTTCCGGCAGTCCCAAGATGATTCCCGTCTCTTTGATGGATTCAGTCAGAGCCGGCAACAATAGTCTGATTTTCAGAACGGCATTTTCCTTGGTCTTGGCCACTTCCTGGACTTTCTCCAGATCCAGATTCAGTAACGCCGTCTTTTCCTCGTTGAGCAGATCTATGAGGCTCTGATACGAGGCCAGTTGGTTGTCCAGCAAGCTAACCAGTTCATTCAAGTGACGGTTCATTTTTCTTCACCTTTCGTCTTACCGATAGAATTCACTGCCGTTTCGTCCGGTGACTGGGCCGAATCCACGATTGCAGATTCAGCCGCCCGCTGGCTGGCAGCGGCTTCTTTCAGGCCGGAATGCTTCCGGTAGTCAGCGAGGGATTTCCCCCGGACGGCCATGTCCCTGGGGGTTATGGTCCGGTAGCGCAATTGGCTGTTTCCGGTTTTCGAGTCCTGTTCCCCGGCCGGACCTTGCTGACTGGACATGGCATTGAACAGAGCCTGTCCTATGCCCATGCCCTGGCCCTGGGAAAGGGCCACCGAGACTTGCTGCTCGGAGATGGATTCGTAAATATCGCGGCCCGGCGCGGCCGGCATGAGCCCGCCATTGGGAACCGTGCCGCGCATGGTTTTAAGAAGCTGGTTCATGAAGAGCGATTCGGTTTCGGAGCAGGCCTTTTTCAGCGTCTTCAGCTTGTCGGTGTTCTCGCCCCCCTTGGCCGCGTCCGAAAGGGCGGCGCTGGGCGATTTCACCCTGATTGCGACCGGCTGCGCGGCTTGTGTTGTCAGGGGGAAGGGCATCAGATGATCTCCAACTCGGCGTGCAGGGCGCCCGCAGCCTTGATGGCCTGGAAGACCATTATCAGGTCCCTCGGAGTCGCTCCGATGGCGTTAAGGGCCTTGACCACATCGCTGATGGTCGGGCCTGATTCGAGCAGCAACAGGCGCTGGGATTCTTCCTGGACCTCAACCTGGCTTTGGGGAGTCACGACCGTCTGCGCCCCGCCTCCGGCCAACGGACCGGGCTGGGAAACCTGAAAGGATTCCTTGATCTGGATGGACAGGTTGCCATGAGCGACGGCCACAGTGGAGATGCGGACGTTTTCTCCCACCACCACCGTGCCGGTCCGCTCGTCTATGATGACCTTGGCCACGGAGTCTGGCCGGACTTCCAGGCTCTCCAGATCGGCGACCATGGTGGCCAGATTGCCCCGGAATTGCTCCGGAACGTTGAATTTTATAGTGCTGGCGTCGATGGGTTGAGCCGCGGCTTCAGGAAGCTGCTTGTTTATCAATTCGGCTGTCCTGAGCGCGGTGGTGAAATCGGGCTGATTGAGCTTCAGGCTGATATCCGTTTTGCCCAACCACCGGATGGGGACTTCCTTTTCCACCGTGGCCCCCTGAACTATACGGCCGACCGTGGGGTGGTTTTTCTGGACTCCTCCGCCGGCCGCGCCGGACACGGAGAACCCGCCGATGCTGATGGGACCCTGGGCCACGGCGTAGATTTTCTGGTCCACCCCGTAAAGAGGCGTGGTCAGCAGAGTCCCGCCTTGCAGGCTGGTGGCGTCGCCGGTAGAAGAGACCAGAACATCTATGGTGCTGCCTGTCTTGACAAAGGGCGGCAGATCGGCCGTGACCATTACCGCAGCCACGTTTTTCACTCTTACTTTATCCGGGGAAACGGTAATGCCCATTCTTTTCAGCATGTTGGTCAATGTCTGCGTGGTAAAGGTGGTGCCGGACTTATCACCGCTTCCGTTGAGTCCCACCACTAGGCCGTAACCGATTATCTGATTGGAGCGGACCCCTTCGAAGGTGGCGATGTCCTTGAGCCTGGCCGCGTCGGCCGGGGTCAGGAAAACCAGGGTCAAGACGGCGGCCAATGAGGCGGACAGGAGCACTTTTTTAAGGCTGTTGATTATGGTCGGCACTTTACGGCTCCTTTAGAACGGCCAGATGTTGTTAAGCAGCCGGGACAGCCATCCCGGGCGTTGTTTGTCGCTCAAGTCTCCACGGCCGGTGTAATCGATTTTGGCGTCGGCGATGTAGGAGGACAGGATGGTGTTGTCCACGGAAATATCTTCCTGGCGGATGAGACCCTGTATGATGATGTACTGCTTTTCATTGTTGACGGTTATTTCCCGGGACCCCCTGATGACCATGTTGCCGTTGGGGAGCACCTGGACAATCCTGGCCGATATCTGGGCGGTCATGGTCTCGTTCCGGGAAGTTTTGCCATTGCCATTGAAAGAGGAATCATACTTGGCCCCGATCAAGGCCGACGGACTGACTCCGGCCCTGTTGGTCGGAATTTCACTTTCGAAACCCAGGAAAGAGGTAATGCCCGCGTCCACGGAGTTGCCCCGGGCCAGTTCGGTTTTGGCTTCCTTGGAGGCTTTCGATGTTTCCACCACGTTTATGGTGATGACGTCGCCCACATCCCTGGCTCTGAGGTCGGAAAACAGGTTGACCTTAAGGGAATCCGAATACAGGGAGCCCTCCGGGCGGGGCTCAGGCGGTATCTCCGACGGCATGGGAGGGGTCCGCAAAGCGGCTTCGTGATTCATGGCCGGGGTGGGCTGCTGGGCCGCGCGCTCCGCGCAGCCGGCGGAAAGAACCGCCATGGCCAGGATTATTATGGGCAAGTATCTGCTTTTCATGCTTCGGTCCCCCAGGGTCTAGAAAACGACCCGCACTTTGCTTGGTCCGACCACTTCGGTCAGAACCATCTTTTTACTGTTGAGATTCAGGACGGAAATATTGTCGCCGAGAGCGCCGTCCTGTTTGGCCTGCCCGCTGGTCGTGACCAGCAAGGAACCGGTCTTGGCCACAATGGTGACCATGTCGCCCCGGCTGACGGCCATCGGCTTTTCCAGGTCCTTGGCCATGACCGGCTGTCCGGCCTGGATTCTGTGGCGGCAGGTCAGGCCTTCCGCCTGGCCGGGGTCGGTCAAAGCTCCGCTGCGGACTCTGGACAGGCTGAGTCTGGTCAGACTCAGGTCTCCGGCCTGCAGCTTGTCTCCCCGTTCCAGACGCCGTGCGGCCACTACGGCCCTGACATAGATGTCGAGGCGTCCGTTGACCATGATCCGTCCAGCTTCGGCGCCGTCCACGTTCAGATATACGGCCAGATTCAGGTAAGCGGGGTTGGCCGAATTCTGCGGGATGACGTGATAGGTGAGTTCTCCCACCGCCAAGGCGGGAAGAGTCCCGGTGCGGAGGCTGACCAGTTCCCATTCGCCGCTTTTGTAAGGCTCGGTCCGGTTCAGGTATTCGAGAACAACCGTACGGACCCAGCCTTCATTCAGGGTGTTGGCCCGGCGGGTGACGACAGTCTGCTCGGGCAGAGTGAAGTCTATGCTTTCGAGAGGCAGTCCCGATGAGGTCAGGCGGTGTTCCAGATATGAACGGCGGATGGTGACCGACTGGCCGGGCTTGGCGGCCTTGGTGATGAAGATATCGGCCAGGTCGTTCTTCAAGGCGTCTTCCGGGCCGTTTATGACGGCCATGTCGCGGAGCCGGACTTCTTCTCCCGATACTTCCGATGCCGCTTTGACCGTGACCGAAATATCGCCGGCCAGGGCCGTTCCCATTACAGAGATTACGGCCAGGCAAAGGGCGGCCAACAGGATGGCTGTTTTATGGCAGTTTGTTTTCAGCATCGGTCTTTATCGTCACATCAATCAGCGTTTGACGTTGTTGGCGATGTTGAGCATTTCGTCCGCGGTCTGGATGGCCTTGGAGTTGATTTCATAGGCCCGCTGGGCGGTGATCATCTGAACCATTTCCGTGACAACGTCCACGTTGGACATTTCCAGGAAACCCTGGGCGATGGTGCCGTAGCCTTCTTCACCGGGGTTGCCTTCCACCGGGTCGCCCGAGGCGTCGGTGGGCCGGAACAGGTTTTTACCGGTGGCGAACAGGCCGCCGGGATTGACAAAGCGGACCAGCGTCAGCCGGGTGGCCGCCAGTTGGTTGCCTGCCGCATCCACGGCGGTGACGTTGCCGCCGGAGTCGACAGCGACTTCAACCGCTTCGGGCGGAACCACAAATTCGGGCTGCAAAGGATTGCCTTCCGCGTCGACGATGGTGCCGTTGCTGTCCAGCTTGAAAGCGCCCGTCCTGGTATAGAATTCTTCGCCGTTTTTCAGGACGCGGAAGAAGCCGTCGCCTTCAATGGCCAGATCCAGTTGATTCTGTGATTGCACATAGTCGCCCTGGGAAAACTGCTTCTGCACGGCGATGGGCCTGGTGCCCATACCGATCTGGATGCCCACCGGAATCTGCTGCCCCCCGGCTGTTTCCGTGCCGGGCAAACGGTGAGTCTGGTAGAGCAGATCCTGAAACTCCGCCCGGCTTTTCTTGAAACCCGTGGTGTTGACGTTGGCCAAGTTGTGGGCGATCACGTCCAGATTCATCTGCTGGGCGGTCATGCCGGTAGCTGCTGTCCAAAGCCCTCTGATCATCTCTGCCTGCCTCCCCGGCCGTCCTAAATCAGGCGGCCGACCTCGTTAATGCTCTTTTGATCCGCTTCCTCAAAAGAGAGAATGACTTTCTGGAATGTCTCGTAAGTGCGAACCGTGTCGATGAGATTGACCGATGTCATAACAGGGTCCACATTGGACCGTTCCAGATAACCTTGCTCCAAAGTGGTGTTCTCCGCCGGCTGGGCGTCAAGATTTGGCGTTTTGGCCACAAACATGTTGTAGCCTTCCTTTTCCAGCATGCGTTCATCCTGGAATTCGACCAGTTCCAATTGCCCTATCTGCTCGCCGTCGGCCATTATGCGGCCTGATTCGTCGATGTTCAGATCCGCCACATCAGCGGGTACCTGGCCGCCGCCCACGACAGGGTAGCCTTCCATGGTCACCACAAGGCCTTCACGGTCCAGAGTGAAAGCTCCGTTGCGGGTGTACCGGATACCTGCGGGGGTTTCTATCTGGAAGAAGCCCGGCCCGATAAGGGCCAGATCCAGCTTGTTTTCCGTGGCCTGCATGTCTCCCTGCTGAAAATAGGTCTTGGTGGCTTTGACCATGAAATCCTCAAACACGGGCACATCGCGCTTGAATCCGGGCGTGTTGATGTTGGCCAGATTGTTGGCCAGCACGTTCAGGCGGTGTTCCTGGGCCATGCTGCCCACCATCGTCCGGAATAAATGGCTTGGGTTGATATTCATTTCCTGCTTCCCTCGTTTTCGGTTTCAACGGTTCAACCGCCAACCTATCGAAGCAAATCACGTGCCATGTAAACGAAGGTCTGAACGATGGGCTGATAAGGAGATTCGTGGCGATGAAAATTTAAATAAAACAATCAGATAAGGAAAAAGCTCGCGGGGGGCCTAATCAAAACCTCAACCTGCTTGTCAGAAAAAATTGCCTAGTCGGCTCAATCATTCTCCCAAGAAGGCAGAATCGGCCCGGCTGCCTCTTGGTTTTCCGGTTTTTATATTCCGGTTATACGCGGGGGCAGCGACCAGCGGGAGCGCTGGGGGCGGTCAGCCCCCAGAGTGGGTCCAGGCGACAGCCTGGGGGTCCAGGCGACAGCCTGGGGGCGGCTGTCAATCCGGCCATGCTGCGGCTATTTGTAGCCGGTTTCAGGCCGCAGGCTGATTTTGCTGCGGACGAAATTGCCGCTGCCCCGGCCGATTTCCTTGTCTCTGGAATCATATAGAAGAGCCTCGGCAGTGAAAAGGGTGGCCGAAGCATGTACGACCCGGCCGACTGATTTCATTTCTCCCGAGGAAATCGGCCTGACCAGGTAGGTGTTGAAACTGGCGGTGAGGACGAAAACATCTTCCACCAGGGAGTTGACGGCGAAAAAACAGGCGTCGTCCAGTGCCTTGAAATAGACGGACCCGTGAGTGGCTCCGGCGGTGTGGAAGAAGTCGGGCCTGATCTTGATGGTCACTTCGGCCCGGCCTTGGGAGATGGTCATGCGCGGCCGGAAATATTCGTTGCAAGGCGCGGCCGCGTACATCCGTTCCAGTTTTCTGAAGTGTTCTTCCTGCGGCATGTCGTTGTCCTCACTGGGAAAAAATTAGAAAAGCCAACGGTGGACGCGGCCTGTTTATTTCAGCCTTTAAGCGCCCCCCAGACAAACCAGAGCCCTATAAGGACGAACATGGCTCCGGCGGCGAGTTTAAGATGCTGAGGCGAGATGAAACGGCTGAGCTGAGAACCTACCAGCACGGCCAGCAGGGAAGAACTGACCAGGGCGGCCGATGAAGCCAGGAAGACCCAGATGGGCTTGCAGTCCTGGTCGGCGGCGAAACAGACTGTGGCCAACTGGGTTTTGTCTCCCAGTTCGGCCAGAAAAACGCTGAAAAAGATGGCGAAAAAGACCTTCACTTCCATTCCTTCGACTCCTTTGCCGGGTGCAGCAGCTAATTATATTTCATGAACAGATGTAGCCGAGTGTGATGATGTCTCACTTGCTTCCCGGAAAAATCTCCTGATTAACCCAATAGACAAAGGCCAGGATTTCGGCCACGACCAGGTAGACTTCCTCCGGTATATCCTCGCCGACATCCAGCTTGGACAGAACCTGTATCAAATCCGGGTCGTACTTGATGGGGATGTGGTATTCCAGCGCCAGCTGGATAAGTTCTTCCGCCAGTTCTCCCCGTCCCTTGGCCGTTACCCGGGGCAGGCCCCCCTGGGCCGGGTCGTAGGCCAGGGCCACTGCTTCCTGGGCGTTTGTTTCAGGTTCCGGAGCTTTATTTTTCTGGTCTTTCATACCTTAAACCGTGACGCTTATCAAGCCGTTACGAGCGGCTTCCAGTTCGGCGGCCAGCGATTCCGGGGGCGGCTGCTCCTTCGGAAAGACGCGGGCCGTAAAGTCCGTGACCTTGAAACCTCGGGCGGTCAGGGATTCGGACAGGCGGGGAAGATTCCGGTTGAGAAAGGAGCGGGCCGTTTCATTCTCGACCCACATGGCTCCTTGTATCGTCTTTTCCTTGACGGTGACATCGATTTTCATCCGGCCCAATTTGGTCAGAAGCAGCAGAAAGGTCAGGCGGACGGCTGGCCGGGAATCCTTGCCGGAGGATTCATCCGGCCATTTGAGGCGTATCTCGCCCCGGCCTTCGCTGCCGGGCCAGAAAAAGGGAAAGGGTATCATGACGGTCTGTTCGGAGCGGATAATCTGCTGGTTCAGGGTCTGTACCCGGTCCAGGGCCTCGAAGAGTTTGGCCGCCGCTTCACCCGCGTTTTTCAGGGCGGCCTGTTCAAACGTTTTTTCGGTATCTCTTTCGGCGATAAGCCGGGAAAGAAACCGGGCTATTTTTTCCGGCAGTTCGGCCCGGCCTCCCTTGAGCCCGAACAGTTGAAGCAACCTGGCCAATGGGTCCTGCTCCATCGCCTTGTCCGGAGAAGGCGAGAGCGACTCAAGCATGGAGGCCAGGGCGGAATACTCGCTTTGCGGGGCGAGAGGGGCATCCCGGCCAGCCAGGAACTCCAGGGCGGATTTCAGGGCGGCCGCGCTTTGGGGCAACTGATCGGGATGGTTCAGAAAGGCGGCGACGGCCTGCGCAAGCGCCGGGCGGGACGGCTGGCTGGATGAATCCACCTGCAGGACCAATCTTGGGAACGATTCCCTGACGATGAATCTCAACTCCTGCCCGTTTTTCAGGGCAGGCTCGGAGGCTGATTTCTGGAGCCAGGCCGTCAATTCCCGTCCCGAGGACAGATCGGGCGCCTTTGGTCCGAGGCCCGCCTGGCTGGAGGGCGGAGAGGTTATTCTGAGCAGAATCGTGTCGTTGCCCGGCAGGTCCAGGATACGTGCGGAGATGACCGGAGGTTCCGGCTGGGGCTGGGATGTTCCCGGTTGAACCGGAGTTGGCCGCGAGCCGCCCTGGAAGAGCTTGAGTAGGAGCCGTGGCTCGGTTTCGGCCACTTCAACCATAACCTCCCGCCCCGGTTCAATATATTGACCCATGACCGCCTGGATCAGGCGCGGGCCTATTCTGATCTGCACCTGACCGGGCTGCGCACCGGCCTCTATGACGGCCCTGAACAGGGCTCCCTTGGTCAGCGGCTGCTCATTGCCGGTAGGCGAGGCAATTGAGTCTATCAAGGCTTTGGTCGGGTCGAATATTTCCATGACCGGTCACGATACCCGGGGGCCTGCCGAGGCTGAAACGGCCTTGCGGCCTGAAATGCTCAGACCGGACAAGGCCGGGTGGTTGAACTTGAGCGCGCCTGGCGCTTTGCAGGTCAGAGAGTGAATTGCTTTTCCAGGTCCAGGATCAGTTCGACTTCACCGCGATGCAGTTTGGCCGCCCTGGCGATTTCCTCGACGGATTTGCCCTGGCCGGCCAGACGCACGACCAAGGCCCTGTTTTCCGGAGCCGCCGGATTGACTTTGTCTTCATCCATGGCCGGCCCTCTGGAAAGGTCGGCTTGCGCCAGGCCTTTTTCGGCTTTCTCCAGCAAGCGGTTCATCTCGTTTATTTTTCTCTCCAGCTTGAGCAGCAGGCTCAGGCTGATTTCCTTTTTCTGTTTCAGATTTTCCGTAAATTGCTGAGACAGTTTCTCCGATTCGGAAAGAAAGCGTTCCATGAAAGCCTGATACTCCTCGGGCGCATGACCGGCGGGAGGCCGTTTCCGCAGCTTGAAGAGAAAGACGATCATGAGGAGGATGAGCAGCGCTTCAAGCACCACTTGCAGTATCAGCCACATTTCCAGCGGTTGCAAAGGCATGAAGAACTATCCGTTCCTTTCCTTTTGGCGGCGTATCTTCAGATGACTATATCCAGAATAGAGCCGGAGTCCCCGTCCGCCAGCTTCTTTTCACGTTCGGCCTCGGCGGCTTCCTGGGCTTCCCCGGCCTGTCGGCGCTTCCTGCGCCGTTCCTGCTGTTTTTCCCGTTCCTCGTTTTCCACAAAACGGGAATCCTCGGACTCCACGGTGTCCTGGACCGTCTCGGTCTTCTGGCGCAACTGAGCCTGAGATTCAACCGTTGCCTGCCGCTGAGTCTGGTCCGGGTTCTGGTGCTCGGCCTGCTGGATCTTCTCCACCGTGGGGGTCTGGAAGATGACCTGGTTCATGTGGACAGGGCCGGTCATGGTTCCACCTCACACTGGTTTCATGTCCGTGATCCGGACCGATTTGATGCCGTATTCGCGGGCCGTGTTTCTCAGCAGCATGGTCAGATCGTTCTGCAGCTTGTCCAGAGCGATAGAGTCTTCCGGATTCAGGTTGGCCTGGCTCTGCACAAAACGGAATATGGCGTCGCGCAGGAGCGGAGTGCCAGCTTCGACAAAGGACTTCTCCTGAGGCGTGGAAAACGCGACGGTTATCTTGAACTGCATGAGGACGCTGCTGTTGTTCGCCGGGATATCTATGAGGAAAGGTTCCATCTCCACGGAATTGAGACCGGCGGCTGTCTCCTCCGGCGGGAGAGGCTTGTCCGAGGGCAGCATCCAGATGACTGCGGCTCCCAGGGTAATAATAATCAGAAGGGCCGCGCCAGCCAGAATGGCCAGTTTTTTTCGGGAAATCCGGGCGGGGACTTTTTCAATATCTTCCTGGACAGCGGCGACCGCTGCCTCGGCGGCCGCCTCGTCTTTTTCATCCGGCGACGGCTCCGGTTCTTCCTCTTCCTCCCCCAGAAGCATGTCGTCAATATCCAGCTCAACCTTTTTGGGGAGTGGGCGGCCGTCTTCAAGGCCGGCCGATTCGACTCCGGTCATTTCTCCAAGGTCGAATTCCTTGAGCACGCCTTCCTCGTCAATGAGGGAATCCATGCCCGTGGGCGTCTGTTTATTTTCTTCAGCCGCCATCCGCTATTCGCTCCTGCCGTCAAAATACCGGCGAAGGCGTCCCTTGAGACGCAGCAAGGCCTTGGTATGCAACTGACTTATCCTGGACTCGGTATAATCCATCACCTGGCCGATTTCCTTCATGGTCAGCTCGTCGTAATAATACATGGAAACGACTAGTTTTTCCTTTTCCGGCAGGTTGATGATGGCTTCGGCGATAACCTTTCTGGCTTCGGTAAGGCCCAGATGAGCCAGAGGGTCCTGGTTGGATTCGTCAACCAGGATATCCAATAATTCTCCGGCATTGTGGCTTGAAACATTGCCGCGAAAACCCTCGATGTCCAGCATGGCCACGCTCTTGACTTCGTCCAGGAGCTTGTGGAATTCGTCAAGCGACAAGCCCAGTTCCGCGGCCACTTCTTCGTCCGTGGCCGGACGGCCCAGAACCGTCTCCAGAGTCTGGTAAGTCCTCTCGACCTGACTGGATTTTTTCCGGACGGAACGCGGCACCCAGTCCATGGATCTGAGTTCGTCCAGCATCGAACCCTTGATCCGGAACTCGGCGTAGGTCTTGAACAATATATTCCGCTTGGGGTCGAACTTGTCCACAGCGTCAATAAGTCCGATGATGCCTGAGCTTATCAGGTCGTCCCGGCTGACATGGCTGGGCAGCCTGGAGGCCACGCGGTCGGCTATGTAGCGGATGAGAGGAGAGTATTTTTCAATGTATTCATTGCGCTCCTGCTGCGACAGCCCGCACCAGGCCGTACCGCCCGGTTCCGGGGTGTTTCTGGCCTGTCCATAGCCGTTATTGTTGCTTGGGAGCGGCATAAACTAAACCTTGAGCAAACGTCTCCAGAAGAATTTAATATTGCCGTCCAGATCGTTCTGCGGCTGTTGGCGCAGAATATTTTTGGCCACATCGAGGAAGCAGCGGCCGGCATCGGAAGAGGGATACGCATCAAGAACGGCCTTCTGTTGACGGACGGCTTTAAGGACATATTCGTCTCTGGTGATATAACCTATGAAATCCATAGAAATTGATGACAGGTGCTGATCGGCCACCGCGGCGAGCAAGGAGAAAACAGCCTTGGCCTCTTTGGCCCCGGAGACCATATTGGGCAGGATTTTGAATCTTTTTTCGTTGTATTTGGTGGACATGACCTTGATCAGGGCGTAGGCGTCCGTGATCGAGGTCGGTTCCGGAGTGACCACCACGATCCTCTCCTGAGCGGCCAGATTGAAATACATGACGTTGGAGCTGATGCCGGCTCCCGTGTCTATCAGCAGGAAGTCCAGATCCAGTTCGTATTCATCCAGTTCAGCCAGCAGTCTCATCTTCTGGCCTTCGCCGAGATGAGAGAGTTCCTGGATGCCTGAACTGGCGGGCATGATGCTGAAGCCGCCGGGACCCTGGACCAGAATTTCGTCCAGAGTCTTCTCGCCTTCCAGCAGATGAGTGATGTTGTATTCCGGTTTCAACCCCAGAAGCACATCCATGTTGGCCAGACCCAGATCCGCGTCCCAGACCAGGACCTGCCGGCCCGCGTTGGTCAGCGCCAGGGCCAGGTTAGCCACAACGTTGGTTTTGCCTACGCCGCCCTTGCCGCTGGTGACGGCGATGACCCGGACGGCCTTGTCCGGCTGATTATGTTGAAGCGGGGCTTCTGGTGTATTCTTGGGGCTCATGTAAATATCCCTTGGTTGAACATTTTCAGTCTTCGGTACTCACGGAAGTTACAAGTTCCGCCAGGCGGCCCGGCGTGGCCGTGATGAGATCGTCGGGGACCTTCTGGCCATTGGTCAGAAAGGAAACCGGTTTCTTGAATTTTAACAGGTTGTTGATAACATTACCATAACGTTCGGTCTCGTCTATTTTTGATATGACCAGTCCGGAAACCGGCAAAACTTCCGCCTGCCTGATGGCCCCGGCCAGATCACGGTCCTTGGTCGTGGCCGAAAGGACCAGCAGAACGGAAATCCCCGGCTTTTCGGCCAGAATCTCCGTCAACTCCCGGCGGGCTTCGACATTCGCCAGGCTTCGTCCCGCCGTATCTATAAAGATATAGTCCATGTCCTCGAACAAGTCCACCGCCTGCTTGAATTCTTCTTTATCCTGAGCCACGCGCAGAGGCAAGCCCATAATCCTGGCGTAGGTCTTCATCTGTTCGGCCGCGCCCAGCCGGTATGTATCAAGGCTTATTATCGCCGCCTTTTTCTGGAGCTTTACCGAAGCCAGGGCGGCCAGCTTGGCCAGCGTTGTCGTTTTGCCCACGCCGCTCGGACCCACCAGGGCCAGACAGCACGGTCTGCCGGCCGTCTTTTTTTCCAAGGGAGAGCTCACCTTCAGAAGAGAAGCCAGCCAGCGTCCGAGTTCGACCTTCAGACCATGAGAGTCTCCGTTGGCTCCGGTTGCGACTTTTTCCACCAGAATACGGGCCAAACCCGGGTCAAGCTCCGAATCTATCAACCCGCGGTACAGACGAACCAGGTCCTTGCGGTCCCTGAGCCGCTCGGAGATGCTTGACCGGTGAGTCAGATCCAGCAGCAACTCCTTGATTTCAGCCAGTTCGTTTTCCACTTTGGGGCTGGGTAAAGTCTTTTCGGGCTGTTCGGGTGCGTTTCGGCCGGAGGTCTGTTCCGGAGGACGGCGGGCCGGAGCGGCCGGATGATAGTCCACGGCGGCGGTAACTTCCACCGACGGTTCGCCGTCGATGGGGTCCCGGGTTTCACGCGTGGTCAGAATGACCGCTTCCGCTCCCAGTTCATCCTTGACCAACTGGAGGACGGTCTTCATATCCCGGGCGGTGAAGCGTTTAATCCTCATTGCCCAGCCTCACTTCACCCAGGACCTGGAGGTTCACCGTGGGAGTCAGTTCATTATGGGACAACAGAACCAGATTCGGGAGAAATCTCTCGGTCAATTTTCGCAGGTGACGCCTGACAACCGGCGAGCAGAGAAGCAGGGGCTGATAATTCATTTGCACGAACACATCCATGGAATTGTTTAGCGCGGTGAGTATCCTTTGGCCGACTTCCGGGTCCAGGGAAAGATACGATCCCCGGTCGGTGTCGGTGATGGACCTGGCCATCAGGTCTTCTATGTCATTGCCCAGCAGCAGGAGAGGCAGCTCGCCCGAGGCGGTTTCATACTGTCTGACGATGGAGCGGGCCAGGCGTTGGCGCACGTATTCGGTCAGGAGATCCGGGTCCTTGGTCAGCATGGCGTTGTCGGCCAGAGTTTCCAGGATGCTTTGCAGGTCCCGGATGGAAACCCGCTCCCGGAGCAGATTCTGCAGAACCTTCTGGACCTGCCCCACGTTCAGCAGCCCCGGAATCAGTTCTTCAACCACCTTGGGGTTGTTCATGGACACGGTTTCTATCAGTTTCTGGACATCCTGGCGGCTCAACAGCTCATCCGCATAAGTCCTGACCAGTTCGGTAATGTGGGTGGCGACGACCGTGGCCAGATCCACGACCGTGTAACCGGCGTACTGGGCTTCGTCCTTTTTCTTGTCCGGTATCCAGAGCGCAGGCAGATTGAAGGCGGGCTCCTTGGTTTCCAGGCCGTCGATATGCTTTTTAACGTCGCCGGGGTCCATGGCCAGGAGGTGGCCCAGCATCAGTTCGAATCGGGCAACTTCTATGCCTTTGATAAGCAGAGAATACTCGCCCGGTTTGAGCTGAAGGTTGTCCCGGACGTGCATGGGCGGCACGATGAAACCCATTTCCAGGGCGAATTGCCGTCTGATGGAGCGGATACGTTCCAGCAGTTCTCCGTCCTGGTCCTCATCCACCAATGGAATAAGCCCGTAGCCCACTTCCAGTTCGAGCACGTCCAGTGGCAGCAGATTTTCGACTTTTTCCGGGGGAGGAGGCGGAGCCGCCGACGCTTCCCTTTTAGCCTCTTCGACGATTTTTTCCTTGATCGTTTTTTGGCTCTGAATAGTCATATAGCCGATGAAGGCAACCACGCCGCCCAGGATGGTGAACGGGAATCCGGGCAGTCCCGGCATCATTCCGAAGAGAAAGACAATGCCGCCGGCGATAAGCAGGGCTCTGGGTTGTAAGGTGAATTGCTTGGCGAACTCCCTGCCCATGCTCATGTCGCTGGCCGCCCGGCTGACAATCATACCCGCGGCCGTTGAAACTATCAGGGCCGGTATCTGGCTGACCAGACCATCGCCCACGGTCAGGATGGTATAGGTCTGGGCGGCCGTGAGCAGGTCCATGTTCTGCTGGAGGACGCCGATGACCAGGCCGCCTATGATATTGACCAGGGTGATGATGATGCCGGCTATGGCGTCGCCCCGGACGAACTTGGACGCGCCGTCCATGGCGCCGTAAAAATCCGCTTCGCGGGAAATGGAACTCCGCCTCTCCCTGGCCTGGCCTTCGTCTATCAATCCGGCGTTCAAATCCGCGTCTATGGCCATCTGCTTGCCGGGCATGGCGTCCAGGGTGAATCTGGCCGCCACTTCGGCGATACGGCCCGCGCCCTTGGTGATAACCACAAAGTTGATGACCACCAGGATGACAAAGACGATGAGCCCTACCACGTAGTTGCCGCCGACCACGAAGTTGCCGAAGGCCTTGATGACCTGTCCGGCGGCGGCCGGGCCTTCTCCGCCTCTGAGAAGAATCAGCCTGGTGGAGGCCACGTTGAGCGAGAGCCTGAAGAGAGTCAGGATGAGCAGCAGGGAAGGGAAGACGGAAAAATCCAGCGGCTTGAGCGTGAACATGCAGGTCAGAAGCACGATTATGCCGAAAGTGATATTGAAGGTCAGCAGCAGGTCGAGAAAAGGCGTGGGCATCGGCAGTATCATGACCACCAGAATGGCCACGACGCTGGAGCCGAGAATTATCTCCCCGGCGTTGGCCAGGGAAAACGTCTTTACTGAACGGCTACTGGCCTGATCCGCCATGAATGTTCTTGCCTTTCAAACGGTATACGTACGCCAGGATTTCCGCCACGGCCTGATACAAGGCGTAAGGTATGGCGTCGTTTACTTCGCAGTGCTTAAAAAGAGCCCTGGCCAGAGGCTTGTCCTCAACCAGGGGAACGTTGTGCTTTTTGGCTATTTCCTTGATTTTTTCCGCCACGAGAGCCCGGCCCTTGGCAACCACAACAGGCGCGGCGGCCTGGTCCGGAGAATACACCAGGGCCACGGCCAGGTGGGTCGGGTTGGTCACCACCACGTCGGCTTGCGGAACCTTGGCCATCATCCGTTTACGGCTCATCTCTCTCTGAATGCTCCGTATTCTGGCCCGGACCAGCGGATCGCCTTCCGTCTGCTTCAACTCCTCCTTGATTTCATCCTTGGTCATCATCAGATCCTGTTCGTGCTGCCATTTCTGGAAGGCGAAATCCAGGATGGCCACGATGGCGAAGATCCAGCACGTTTTGAGGAATATCTCGAAAGATATCTTCAATACATAGTAGCCGATCTGAATCGGTGCCATATCGCCCAGGCGGACGATATGGGTCATCTCGCCGCTGATGATCAGATACGAGGTGACGGCGATGATGATTATCTTGGCGATGGACTTGAAAAGTTCCACCAGGGAGCGCAGGGAAAACAGCTTGGCGAAACCCTTGATCGGGTCGATCTTGGAAAGTTTGGGCATCAGAGGTTCAGGTGTGAAGTTGACCCCGACCTGAATGATATTGACGAAAATGGCCATGATGAAGATGACCAGCAGCAAGGGTGAAAGTATAACGGCCATCAGCTTGACCTTGTCGATAAGAAAGGCCAGCAGGTCCGAGCCTTCGGATGATATCTGGGCCGAATGGGAACAGACGTCCACCATCATGCTGGTGAGTTGGCCGTACATGAAGGACCCGGCGAAAAAGAGCACAAAGAGCCCCGTCAGGAGGACCCCGAAGGTGTTGAGCTCCATGCTCTTGGAAACCTGCCCCTTGCGGCGGGCTTCGGACCGCCGCTTTGAGGTTGGTTTCTCTGTTTTGCTGCCTTTGTCCTCTGCCACCTTCGCCTCACATGGCCTTGAGCAGGGTGGCGACCGACGAATCCATGTCGATTATGACCCGGCCCAGGAGCGGTACGAAAAAGTTGAGAGAGAGCCCGAAAACAAACAGTCCGATGACGATATACAGGGGCATGCCCACGAAGAGAATATTCATCTGGGGCACCGTTTTGGCCACGATGCCCATGGATACCTTGGTGAAAAACATTACCGCCAGGGCCGGAGCCCCCAGTTTGAGAGCGATGATGAACATCCCGGAGACACTGCCCATGATTTCACTGTAGACCACCGGAGAGAGGGTCAACTGGCCCGGTGGGACAAGTTCGAAGCTGTCGACCATGCCTTTGATGATGATGTAGTGCCCGTTGACGGAGAGAAAGACTATCAGGGCCAGAACATACATGATCTGAGCCAGAACCGAGGCCTGCTCGCCGCTCTGAGGATCGACCACGTTTACTATGGCGAAACCCATCTGATAACCGATGTACTGTCCGGCGATCTGGACTCCTTCCAGGACCATGCGGATGAGCAGGGTGATGGTCAAGCCGACGAAGAGCTCCGTGGCCAGCATCGGTGCATAGGCGATGAGGTCCGCCGGGTAGGCCGAAACATCCACGCCTATGGTGTTCCAGAGGACCAGGGTCAAGAGCAGGGATAAGGCGGCCTTGACTTCGTTCGGGACCAGGGCTCCGCCGAAGATTGGAGCGATGAAGATGATAATCGCCACCCTGGCCAGTATGAGAACGAAGGCCATGAATTCGGTCGGGGTGAAGATTGGCGGAGTCATAACGGTCTTAACGGACGTAGTTCGGAATATTCAGGATCAGGGTCCTGGTATAAGTGACTATTTTGTCTATCATCCAGGGCGAAAAGACCACCAGGGCGGTCATGACCGCCAGAATTTTGGGAATGAAGGTGAGGGTCATTTCCTGGATTTGGGTAACCGCCTGGAAGATGCTGACCAGCAAGCCGACCGCCAGGCCGAGTCCCAGCATGGGCAGGGCCAGCATGAGGGTCATTTCGACGGCCTCTCTTCCGAAACCTATGACGAATTCGGGAGTCATATTTTCATCCGAAACTCTTGACCAGGGAGCCGACGATCAGGTTCCAGCCGTCTACCAGGACAAAGAGCATCAATTTAAAAGGCAGGGATATCATGATGGGCGGCAGCATCATCATGCCCATGGACAGCAGGACCGAAGCCACCACCATGTCGATTATCAGAAAGGGTACGTAGATGATGAAGCCTATGGTGAAGGCGGTTCTGAGTTCGCTGATGACAAAAGCCGGAACCAGGGCGGTCATGGAGATGTCCTCTTTGCTGGCCGGCCGGTCCTGTTTGGTGATTTTGACGAACAGGGCCAGGTCTTTTTCCCTGGTCTGTTTGAACATGAATTCCCGGACAGGAATCGAGGCCGCCTTGAGAGCCTGTTCCTGGGTCAGTTCATTGGCCATGTAAGGCTTGAGGGCCGTTTCGTTTATCTGGTTCCAGACCGGGGCCATGATAAAAAAGGTCAGGAAGAGGCAGAGACCGAGAATTATCTGATTGGGGGGCATGCTCTGAGTGCCCATGGCGTGCCGGAGGAACGAAAAGACCACGGCCAGACGGGTGAACGAGGTCATCATGATCAGAATGGCCGGGGCCAGGGTCAAAACCGTAAGAATGAGAAGTATCTGAATGACAGTGGCCACCTGGGTGGGACTGTCGACGTCTTCCACTCCCAATTGCAGGGTAGGCAGGGTCACGGCTTCGGATGAAGCGGCTCCGGTCATGACTAGCAGTATTGCCGTCAGAATTATGATGGCGGTCAGTTTTTTCATGTTTGTTCCACGTCATCGGACGCGGCCGGCCGTCTGGAGGTCAGGGTTTTGAGGCGGCTGGCGAAACTGCCGGTTTTGTCCTCGGACGTTCTGTTGTCCAGAAACGCCTGAAAATCTTCGGCCGGGACCTTGTCCAGACAGGAAATATGTTCATTGGTTACGCCCAGGGTCAGAACCGAACCGGCCACTTCGACCACGGTGATGTATTTTTTGGGACCCAGAGCCCTGGTGGCGATGACGCGCACCATGTCCTGTCCGCCCAAGATGCCGGATCTGCCGGTGTTGGTCCGGCGCAGCAGATAGAGCAGAAGCAGCATCAGCCCCAGGATAAGGGCCAGCGAACCGATCATCTTCAAGCTGGCGGTTATCAGGTCTGGAGCGTCCGATCCGGGCAGGTTTTCCTGAGCGAAAACCGCGGCGGGCGTCAGGGCCAGGGCCGCTGCCGCCAGGATCGGAGGGATATGGCAGGTCGGTTGTTTCAATATAGTCCTTCCAGTGCTCAGCTCAGAGATTTGACCCGTTCCATGGGGCTGACGATATCGGTGACGCGGACGCCGAATTTTTCATTGACGACAACGACTTCGCCTCTGGCCACCAGCTTGTTATTTACCAGTATCTCCAGCGGTTCGCCGGCCAGCTTGGTCAGCTCGATAACCGAACCCTGGCCAAGCTGCAAGAGGTCGTTGATGACCATCTTCGTGCGGCCCAGCTCAACCGAAATTTCCAGCGGGATGTCCAGAATGAAATCCAGCGGCTTGTTGCCCGCATCTCCCTTGGCCTCTTTGGCCGGCAGTTGTTCAAAGGCGTGATTCTTGGCTGCCGGGGCCGGTTTGGCCGCTTTAGGCTCGGGAAAGTCTTCTTCCCATCCCTGTTCAAGCTCGCCGTCATCGGACATGAGCTTGTCGATTTCGTCTTGGCTGAGTTCTTGATCCTGAACCATATCTCCGACTCCTTATTCCTGCCGAGTTTCCTCGTTACTGATTTGAAAGGCCTTGTTGCCTCTCGCCACGCCCGGAAAACCATGAAATTTGGGAACGCCCTCCACCTTGGCCACCAGGGGTTCCGAAACGTCCTGCTCCAACTGGATGACATCGCCGGTCTTCAGTTGAAGCAAGTCCCGGCTGCTGATGGTCGCCCGGCCCAGTTCCACGGATATCTCCACGCTGGCCTTGCGGACCTGGTCGATAAAACGGTGAATCCACTCGTGGTCCACTTCCAATTGGTCGCTCTGAAAGCCCGCGTAGAGCTTGGAACGGATGGGTTCGATGGTGGAGTAGGGCAGGCAGATTATCAGGGTCCCGACCGTTTGCTCCAACTCGACCTCGAACTTTATGACTATGACGACCTCTGTCGGCGCGACAACGCTGGCAAACTGAGGGTTCGTTTCGGAGCGGACGTAGGTCAGCTTGAGCGGATGGACCGGGTTCCAGGCCTTTTCCAGGTCGTCCAGACTCATCAGGATGACCTTGCTGATCAGTTTATTCTCTATCGCCGTGAAATCGCGGCCTTCGATCTTGATGAACGACCGTCCCGATCCGCCGAAGAAATTATCCACCAGATTGAAAACCAGCTTGGTCTCCATGACAATGATGCCGTGGCCGCGCAAGGGATCGACCTTGAAAATGTGCAGGCTGGTCGGCACCGGCAGAGCCCGCATGAATTCGCCGAATTTGATCATGTCGATGGAAAAGGCCGACACGTCTATGACCTTGCGCAGGGCTCCGGACAGAGTCGTGCGGAGTATACGGGCGAAACGGTCGTTGATGATCTCCAGGGTAGGCATACGGCCGCGGATGATTCTGTCCTGGTTGGTCAGATCATAGACCGTTATTCCGGAATCATCCTCGACGGAGTCCGTCTCCGTCTCTATTTCGCCTCCGGACATCCCTTTTAAAAGGGCGTCCACCTCTTCCTGGGTCAGTATTTTGCTCACGGCAAACCTCTTACTGAACTACAAACTCGGAAAAATAGACATTGGTCACCTTGCCGGTGGTGACGAAGGTGTTGCAGCGGCTGATTATCTGGGTGCGCAACCGCATCTTGCCTTCCACCGACCTTATGTCGTCAAAGGACAGGCTGGACAGGTGAACCAGTATGCCGTCCCTTATCTGCGGCATCTTGGCCGTGACTTCGGTTTTGACCGCTTCGCTGCTCAGTTCCAGGTCGAGAGTCAGTTTCAGATAACGTTTGCCCGCCGGATCGACCAGATTGACGATGAAAGGACTCAATGGCAGCAAAACCGCCGGACCGGCCTCCTCTTCCACTTTCTGAGGAGCCGCCTCCCCGCCTTCCCCGTTGCCGCCCGAGCCGGGCAGGAGGCCGGGGAAGAATTTCCATACCGCGAAAGCGCCGCCGCCCAGGAGCAGCACCACCACCAGAATGATTATCAGCAACATCTTGGCCGCGCCGCTGCGGTTGCGTCCGATTTTTCCAGATCCGAGAGATGATTCCGGCATGACTTGCATCTGTTAACCCATTTTTTCCTTATAAAGTATTATTTCTATCCGCCTGTTCTTGGCCCGGTTCTGGGGGGTGTCGTTCGGAGCTACCGGCTTGGTCGCTCCGAAACCGCCTACGCGGAACCGGTCCTGCATGAGGCCTTGTTCTTCAGTGAGATATTTCATCACCGCAATAGCCCGCTCCATGGACAATTCCCAGGCCCAGGCTTCGGTTGAACCGTCCAGAACGGATGTATCCGTGTGTCCTTCAACTGATACCGGGCTCATGTTGACCCTCATAACGTCAGCCAAACGGTTCAGAATCGGCAGATATTCACTGCGCAGTTCAGCGCTGCCCTCGCTGAAAAGAATATAGTCGGCCAACTGAATGACCACGCCCCGTTCGTCCTTGGTCACTCTGATGTCGCGGTCCACCAGATCCATGAGGCGTTGAAATTCCACGTCCTGAAACTGGAACAGAGTGTCTTTTATCTCCTTGGGTTCCATCAGGATGCTGGTCGGGACCGATTCCAGCTTTTCCAGAAACCTGGCCAGGTCTTCCAGGGAGCCCTGGCTGGAAAAGCCGATGGGGCCGGACGCGCCGCTGAAGAAATCCCCGAAGGCCTGCTTGACCGACTTCACATCCATGGAAGACATGGTTATGAGCAGGACAAAGAAGGTCAGAAGCAGAGTGACCAGGTCCGAGAAGGTGGTCATATAGCCAGCAGGGTTCATTTCCTCGTTGGGGTCGTATTTCTTTTCTCTGGCCATGGCCGGGTTACTTTTTCCCTTCGTTTCCGAAGAGACGGAAGTTGAAACCGCGATAATCAAAAGACCTGGTCCGGCGATGCTTTTCACTCATCTTATAGGCCTGCATCCGATGGGTCTGATCCAGGACAATATCTATGCGGCGGTTGATGGACCGGTTGCGGGGCGAGTTGTTGGCGACCCTGGGCCTGGTTCCGGCATAGCCGTAAGCCGAGAGGCGCGCCGGATCGACGCCGCCGTCCTCGACCATAAACCTCAGCACGTTAAGCGCCCTCAGGCCGGAAACCTGCCAGTTGTCGCGGAAGGCCTCGGTCTGGGGCTTCTGGTCGTCCGTATGACCCTCAATTATAACAGGATAATCGGAATTCTTCAGAATGGCGGCTATTTCCAGAAGAACCGGCTTCATCTCCGGAAGAATTTCCACTCCGTCCGGTTCAAAAAGCAAGGCGTCGTCCAGGGTGATGGTCCGGCTGGTGCGGCCTTCCAGCACCGGAAACTTGGCCCCGATTATACGCTGAGACAGGACTTCCCGGATGTTTTCCAGGTCGTTTTTGATGATTTCCATGGGGCTGGTCGAAGGCGACAGGTTCTGGTCCGTCTGGCCCAGTTCGGTTCCCAGACCGCCGGGAAGAATGCCGAAAGCGCCCAGCACCGAGCCCATAGCTTCCATCTTGCGTTGTTCATCAACAACGGCCATGGAGGTGAGCATGATGAAGAAGGCCAGCAGAATGATCATCAGGGAAGTGAACATCGTCGTTCCGATATTGGACAGTTCCCAGTCCGGTCTTCCTTCTTCCTGTTTCTTGCGCGCCACGATCCAGCCTCTTTACTTGAAAGTCGACACCCTCAGGTTCGGCGGCAGATAAGAATGGAGCTTCTGCTCGATGATCCTGGGGTTGTCTCCCCGGGAAAGGGAGATAATGCCTTGCAATACAATCTGCTTGAGCAACGACTCCTCCTTGCTCCTGGTCCGGAGCTTGCCCGCGATGGGCAGGAAGATGACGTTGGCCAGGACAGCGCCGTAAAACGTGGTTATCAGGGCCACGGCCATGGACGGGCCGATTTTGGAAGGATCGTCCATCTGCTGCAGCATCTGCACCAGACCGATCAGAGTCCCGATCATGCCGAAGGACGGGGCGAAGGTGCCCATGGACTGAAACATATCGGCCCCCAGCTTGTGGCGGTCTTCTATGAAGGATATTTCGGTCTCCATGATGTCGGTGATGGCTTGCGGCTCCAGACCGTCAATGGTCAGTTGCAGCCCCTTTTTCAGGTATTCATCCTGGATCTCCGGCAGGGAGGATTCCAGGGCCAGGATGCCTTCCTTGCGGGCCTTGTTGGCGTAGTTGACGAAGTTGGCGATAATTTCCCCGAAGGTCAATGACTTGGAGAAAAATGCGTTTTTGGCCACTGATATGGACCTGATCACGTCTTTCAGAGGATAATTGATCATGGTCGCGCAGATAGTGCCGCCCAGAACGATGAGAACGGAAGGGATGTCGATGAAAACCCCCAGGCCGCTGCCCATGAGAATGGCGATCACCAGCAGACTGAATGAGGCGATTATGCCGATAAAGGTGGCAATGTCCATACCTGTTCCCCTTGTATAGTCAAATCTCAGCACCAATAAAGCAATGTGTGTGCCATAAAGTTACAGTGCTCCTATAGGGATTATGACTCAGTGGGCGTCAAAGTCAAGAGAACGGTACGTCCAGTAATGGCGGGAGTGAAAAAGGTTTTTCCCGGTCATGTCCGGCTTCCTGGAGAGGCCGGGGCAGTACTCAAAATGGAGGCCGTATCGGCCGGAGTGTCAAACTTATTTCCCAACCTTGAGTCAATTCATTGACAATGGTTCAAGTTTCAACTTCAAGTTTGAATCCAAATAATGCAGTTGGCATTTACGATGTCTCCTAACAGAGCCGCCCCTTTTCAGCCTTAATGGGACAGGACGCCACGATTGTTGTTGTCTGCCAGTTGCAATCTATCCGGCGACAAAGTGCAACTATTTCAGCGAGAAGTATGACCTGGGTATTGCTCTGAAGAATTTCCCTTGACATCATGCCGGGCGGCTGATATTAGAAAAAATTATCTTTGTTTGGAGAGACTAACAAGGAGCCTTAGCGTGGCATCTGGAGCACATGAAAAAACAGCGTCTTCCCCTTTGACTCCGGTCATGGAGGACTACCTGGAGGCCATCTTCGACCTGGACCAGGAAAAGAAAGTGGTTCGGGTCAAGGATATAGCCAAAAGGCTGGGCGTCAAGATGCCGACTGTGACCAGCATGCTGAAGAACTTGAATGAACGCGGGCTGGTCAATTATGAGAAATACGAGTACGTGGAATTGACGGAGAAGGGCCTCGGGGTGGGAGCGGAGATGCGCCGGAGACACGAGGTCCTGCTGGAGTTCCTGGTCGAGATACTGAAAATCGACCACGCAACAGCAGACGGTGAAGCCTGCAAAATGGAACACGCCCTGAGCATGACCACCCTGGAGCGCTTCGTCGAGTTCATGGCATTCATCCACAGGTGTCCTCGGGCGGGTGAAGACTGGTTGGATCGCTTCGACCAATTCCTCGAGTGCGGCCACCAGCCGGAGGCCTGCAAGTCCAATATGGCTTCGTTCAAGTGCGAACTGAGCGACCGGATCAGCCGGGATGCCGAAAAAGAGTAAGGCTTTTAGCGGAAGCGGGAATTTTTTTTGCCCGATGAGTTAGATAAATCTAATAAGGTGAGTGATGACTAGTATTACGGACGGCTCGGCAGAAAAAAAACTTCTCGGCACCATGGTGAAAAACCTGGCCGAACTACAGCAGTACATAGCGACCCTGGAGCAGATGCTGGTTGAGCGCCAGGAAGACCCCGGCTGGAAATCCGGCCTTGAACGCCTGACTCTCCCCAACGACCGGGAAGAGAGACTGCAAAGCGTGATAATTGAGGCTATCGACGAACTGGAGGAAAGCCGTAAATCTTTTAAATCAAAGCGCCTGGAGCAGTTGCGCAGGAAAATGACCCTGGCCCTGCTCGACGCGAAATGACCGGCGGGTCTGCTTATGCCCGGAAAGGGGCGAGGATTGTTCTCTCGCGCAATGTGGCGTTTCCGGGAAACAAAATAGGCGGAACTGTGATTTGGGGAGGTGTATTTTGGTGGTCAGTCTGAACAACCGCCTGAAAGCCGATTTCCTGCCCGAGGGGCTGGCGGCCGCCGAGTTTGCAGAACGCGAAAAAGAAGATTCTTTTCAGGCATGGGAAGTCGATCCCATGTTCAGATGCCCTTTGGTGGGCGCGTGTCTGACCCTGGCCGAACAGAAAAGGCTCCTGAAAAAGACGGTGGCGGGACAACGAGCCAGAAGCGATTTCGAGATGCATGAAATTTTCGTGGCCGCCTGTGACTCCGAAAACGATCTTTCCCGCCGGCTGAGCTTCCTGCTGAGTAATAAATACAGGCTTCGGATCGGGGATTTTGTCGACTGTGAAGAGGCGGACTTTCTGGAAAAATGGAAGGAGCTTTTCCGCTGCGGCGAACTGGGTCTGGCCGTTTATCTGGCCGCATCCAGGAAAGGCCTGCCGTTGGCTGCGAAAAAAGAAATATTCGGCCTTCTGCACATGAGTATGCACGGCCAAGGCGCTTCGAGCGCCAAGCTCAGGAGCGATCTGGCCCGTGTTTCCGAGCGATCCGGCAAGCTGGAAAAGAGATGCGCTGAGTTGGTCAACGTCAATCGTGAGCTGAAGAAGGCTGTCAGGAGAGTTGGGGAGGCCTGGAACAGCGCCAGGATCGAGGCGGCCAGGCTGCGCCGTGAGTCAAACAGTCTTTCCGAAGAACTCTCCCGGCTGAAGCAGGGATCGGCCGTGCCAGAGGGCTGCGGCGACTCTGACGCTTCGTTGGACTCCCCTGAAATCAGCCGCCTGCGGCGGGAGATTGAACGGCTGAAGAGCCGGAACAGCCGATTGGAAGACAGGCTGGAACAGGCTTCCCGCCAATCAGGCCAGGAGTGTCGCACAAGACTGCATGAATCATCGCAACCGTTAGAAACGGTCTGCCTTGGTGAAGAGTGCCCGGCTTTTGATCTTTGCCGTAAAAGGGTTCTGGTTGTAGGCGGTATGACCGGGATGGCCGGCCATTACCGGAAGAGCGTCGAGGAACGGGGCGGCCGTTTCGAGTACCATGACGGTAATCTGAAAAACGGAGCCAAAACCCTGGAAAACAGCTTCAGGCGCGCCGATTTGGTGCTTTGCCCGGTTGATTTCAACAGCCACGCAGCTTGCATCGCTGTCAAGCGGCTGGCCAAGAAACACAACAAGACGGTCAGGATGCTTTCGGGCTCCAGCCTTACTGCCATCAACCGCTCCTTGCAGCTCTAATGTCTGAAGCGCTTGCCCGTGCTTGCCGCAGTCTCGGAAAGGAGGAAGAAGCCAATGGCTCGGAATTTCCGCATCAGGTGCCATGAAAAAAACGATAATCTGTACGTCAGGCCCTGCGGAACCCTGGACGGCAGCTCCGCCTGGGAGCTTATCAACTTTGTAAACCATAAGTGGCCGGTATATAAATGTATTTATATTGATACCGACGGCCTGACCGGCATTCTGCCCTTTGGGTCTGCGATCTTCAAAAGCGAATTGCCCGGCGGCATAGCTCCGGCGGACCGTTTTGTCTTCGCTGGCCGGAATGGAGCCGGACTGGCTCCCGCCGGTTGCCGGGTTCTGCCGTTTGAAGATGCAGGCGGCGGTCATGAACCGGGATATGGCCCGGCTCACAGAGAGAAATCCGCACCCTCCGCGAAGGCGGTATTTTCCGGAAACTCAAGAAAGGTGATAAAATGACCGGACTGCCCAAAGAAGAAGCCTCCTATCGGAGTTTGTTCGAATTGCTGAACGGCACCCTGAAATCACGCCTGATGGTTTCCGGGCTGGAGCTGGGAATTTTCGGCCTTCTCAACAAGCCGGTCGGCGCCCAGGACTTGGCCGAGAAGGCGGATTTGCATCCGGTGAATACGGCCCGGTTTCTCGACGCCCTGGCCACCATCGGCCTGCTGGAAAAAAAGGACGGGCTTTACCGGAACAACTCGCTCAGCCGGACTTTTCTATCTTCTTCATCGCCCACCTATATCGGCGATTTGTTGCTGCTTTGTCAACGGATGACCCTTGATGGCCTGGACAGGATCCCGGCCTTGGTCAGACAGGGTCCGGCGGCGGCCCGTACGGCGGTCGAACTCGCTTCCCCGGAACGTTGGGCAGAGGCGGCCCGGGCCAGCGCTCAGTGGGTCTACGGTGAAGTGGGACAACTCATGGCCGGAGTGGTTTCCGCTCTGCCCGGGGCGGCCGGGTTTACCAAAATGCTGGACCTGGGCGGCGGACACGGGGTTTTTGCTCTCTACATGCTGGAAGCACTGCCCGGTCTGCGGGCAGTCATTATGGACCGCGCCCCGGTTTTGGAAGCGGCGGCCGCCTTGAGCCGGGATTTCGGATTCGATGACCGGGTGGAGCTCCGGCCCGGCGACTACCTGCAGGACGATCTATGTTCTGATTATGACCTGATCTTTGCCAGCGCCACCCTCAATTTCGCCAAGGACAGGCTGGACGGGCTTCTGGCCAAAATTCATCAAGCCTTGAAGCCCGGCGGCTTTTTCCTCAGTTTTCAGGATGGCCTGACTGCGGAACGCACCAAGCCGGAGACCATGCTGGGGCATCTGCTTGATTCGCTCGAAAATGCTGGAGATTTTGTTTTCGAGCAGGGCGAGATAGCCGAGGCCATGCTGCGGGCCGGTTTTCGCAGTGTGCGTTCCAGGACCATAGACACGCCGATGGGGCCGATGGACCTGGATATCGCCCGCCACTGACTCTCGGGCTGCGGCGGAGAGGCGGCAAGGGAGAAGGCCGGTCGCACGGCCGTGATTATCAATAATTTCTGCCTTACGGGCTTCGGCTGAATGCGCGAAGCAAGTGAAGGCGCAGCCGGTTGGATTTAACGGCCGGTTGCGCCTTTTTTAATGTCTGAAAATGATTGAGGAGTCTGAATACATGAAAGGGATGCTTAACAGGGTATCGTCTACCGGGCACTCAATGAACGACGGCCACCAGTTGAGAGGGGTTATCCATCAGTTCGCCGAATCACTCGGCATGGCCATTGACGCCAAAGACCCTTACACCCAGAACCATTCGGTGGAAGTCGCGGAAACAGCCCACGTGCTGGCGCTGTCTCTGCACCTGCCCCGTGAGGAAGCGGAGCTGATCCATATCGGCGGACACCTGCACGACATAGGCAAGATCGGCGTGCCGGACCGCATCCTGAACAAGCAGGGCGGACTGGACGACGAGGAATGGACACTGATGCGTCGGCATCCGGAGATAGGCGCGGCCATCCTCCGGCCCGTCAAGGAGATCGCCTCGAGCGGCATTCTGGAAATGGTCCTTTATCACCACGAACGTTTCGACGGGCGCGGTTATCCCAAGGGGCTTAAAGAAAGGAAAATTCCCCGCGGAGCCCGCATCATCGCGGTAGCGGACAGCCTTTCCGCCATGTTGGGACGCCGCACTTACCGGTCTTCAATGACTTTTGACCAGGCTGTGGCGGAAATAGTCGACTGCTCAGGGACCCAGTTCGACCCATCTGTTGTGGCGGCCCTGATGGCCAGGCAGAACGAAGTCCGGACCGTCCTGGATTACCTGATTCCCGAAGAAGGGAAACGGAATGAAGCCGCCGACCTCTTCGATACGCTCCGGTTCTCCGGCGTCTGCGCCGCACCGGGGCTGACCGTCTGAGTCTTCCCTGCCGCCGGCCGGCCTCTGACCGGCGTTGGGCGAGGAAAGGAAAAGGCCCCGCGAAGGAGCCGTTATCATCAGGAGAAAAGTATGAAAAACAACTTCGAAATAACCATCAAAAAAAGCCGAGGAAATCTGCACCTGCGCCTTGCCGGAGACCTGACTGTCGTTGCAGCCCTGAAAACCCTTGGAAGCATCGGCGCACATGACAACAGAGAAGGCCGGATATTCCTGGACACCCGCGCCTTGGCGCGCATCACGGCTCCCGGCCGTCACCTCCTCCGTTTGGGACTAGGCTGGAAGAACCTGTCGGCCGAACGCCTGTTCTTCAAGGGAGAAAAAGGCTTCAGCATGGCCCCGTCCGGGTGCCGGGTTCTGGTTCAGCCTCTGACCAGATGCCGGTGCTGCTCCATGAAGAATTTGGGTTGTTCCGGGATGATGCCGGAAACCTGAAAAGTTGTCCAAGGCCCGCCGCATGGGCCGGTATGGAGATTATATGGAAAAAGCGATCATTATCTACGGCACGGCCAGCCATCACACCGTTTTGGTCGCACCGTACATCGCCGATATTCTGCAGGCCGAAGGCCTTGCCACTGATCTGAACAGCCTGTCCGGAGGTTTCCCGGCTGGATTGGCGGATCGATACAGCGTCATTCTGCTCGGCTGTTCCGGAATGGATGCAGGACGAACCAACGGGGGCTGGCCGGAATTTTTTGAACGGTTGAATGGTTGCCGGCTGGCGGGCCTGAAGGCTGCCGTCTTCGGTTGCGCTGATGGGCACACAAGGCGCCTGAACGGACAGGTGGAAAACCTGTCTGATTCGCTGAGGCTTCGGGGGGCTAGGCTGCTGGCAGCCCCCCTGATAATCAACGGTGATCCCCTGCCTTATCTTTCGGAAATACAGGAATGGACCGAAGGCATCGCCCTGGCGGTCACCTGTCCGATAGTTGAGCTGCTGGGCTGAAAGATCGCCTGGCCAAGGAGTGAAAAAATGCCTCTTTACGTTTATGAATGCCGGGGTTGCGGGTTGTTGGAAGAACGCTTGGCCGGTCTGGACGATGTCGTAGTGGTCTGCACCGAATGCGGCGAAGCCATGGACCGGCTGGCGAGTCAGCAGGAAGCCCTGGACGCCTACTGGGACGATGTCCAGGCCGAAAAGGCGGGATAGATACTGCTCTGGTGCTGCCGGGAGCCGTCTTTAGCCTTTGTTTTATCGCCGAGCGTACCGAAAAGGCGATGGTCTTGGATTCCCGGTCGATAGACTGATCCGCAGTGAGCGTTATCACCTTACGGTTTCCTGTAATATTGGCGGAGGAAAAAGTGAAGGCGTAATCGGGCCGCTGGAAGCAGTTCGATTGCGCCATGTTTTTATGGTGTCCCATCGGGTGAAACGATTGTTTCCAGCGGTTTACGCTGAGATAAAAGGAAGATTGAAAATGAAGAAAAAAAAGCCGAACAGGCAAGGGCTTTCCCGCCTGTTTGAAATAGCAGGGGAAAGGAAGGGCCACCTGATTGTTTCCGGCATCCTTTCGGCTCTAAGCGCCGTCTGTATGCTTGTGCCCTTTTTATCTGTTTACCAGATACTGAGTGAACTGCTGCAAAATGCGGCCGATATCGGTTCCGTAAACAGCGCCCTTATCATCAAATGGGGCTGGATTGCCTTTGCCGGATTGATTGCAGGTCTTTTGCTCCTCTACATTGCCATTATCTTTTCACACATCGCCGCCTTCCGCATCCTTTACGGACTGCGCATGAACCTGGCCAGACACATCGGACGGCTGCCCTTGGGGTATCTGACCGGCACAGCCACCGGTGCGGTCAAAAAGAATCTGGAACAGGACGTGGAACGGATTGAATTGTTTGTGGCTCATACCATCCCCGATCTGGTGAATGTGGCGGCCACCGTTACCGTGATGTTTCTCATCTTTTTCAGCCTTGACGGGTGGATGGCTCTGACTGTGGTCGCCGCCTTCCTGGCCAGTATGGCTTCGCAGGCCTCCATGATGTTCGGCCGCAAGGCCCAGGCAGCCACCAAAGAATATTTTGATGCGCTTGAGCGCATCAATGCGTCGGCCGTGCAGTATGTCAGAGGCATACCGGTTGTTAAGGTTTTCGGACAAACGGTTCATTCTTTCAGGAAGTTTCATTCCGATCTTTACGCTTACCGGGACTGGGCCGTGGCCTTCTGTGACAAGTTTGAAAACGGTAAAACTGTTTTCACGGTGGTGCTCAACTCATTCCTGACTTTTATTCTACCGGTGGGCTTGTTGATATTGAGCAATGATCCGCGGAATATTTCCTTTGCGCTTGTTTACCTGTTTTTTATCGTTATGGTCCCTGGCGCTGCGTCTCCGGTCTACAAGCTGACCGTCCTTTCTTCTCACACCAAGGAAATCATCGAGGGAGTGGAGCGCATTGACAGGATATTCCGGGAAGAACCGGTCAAGGAGACCACAAATCCCCGGCGCGTCCTAGGTTACGATGTTGTTTTCGACAAGGTCTCTTTTGCCTATGAAAACAAGGCGGAAGCGACCAGGGTTGAAGCCTTGAGCGAAGCCAGTTTCACGGCTAGGCCGGGTGAAATCACAGCGTTAGTTGGTCCTTCCGGTTCTGGCAAGTCCACGGTCGCCAACCTGATCCCGCGATTCTGGGATGTGGTTTCCGGTGAAATCAGAATCGGCGGAGTTAACGTAAAGGATATCCCCACAGAGGAGCTGATGAATACTGTTTCCTTTGTTTTCCAGGATACCTTTTTGTTTTATGACACGCTTTTCGAAAACATCAGGGTCGGCAACCCCGCGGCCACCGACGAACAGGTTTATGCCGCGGCCAAGGCGGCCCAGTGCCATGATTTTATTGAGCGGCTGCCTAATGGTTACCATACGCTGATTGGGGAGGGCGGCGTTTATCTTTCTGGCGGAGAGGAACAGAGGGTCTCGGTAGCCCGGGCCATACTGAAAAACGCCCCCATTCTTGTTCTTGATGAAGCGACGGCTTTTGCCGATCCGGAAAATGAATACAAGATGCAGATGGCCCTCAAGGAACTCATCAAAGACAAAACAGTGATTGTCATAGCTCACCGGCTGTCATCCATAAAGACGGCCAACCAGATAATCGTCCTGCGGAACGGAAGAATCGAGCAAACAGGGACCCATGTTGAACTCACATCCAGGGAGGGCCTTTACCAGGGGATGTGGGCAGCTTATTCCAGCGCTTATGACTGGACCCTAAAGACGGGAGGCTTGGCATGACGACCATATTCCGGAACATTACCGTCGGGCAGCCTGAAAAACTCATCAAGCCCATCGGCTTCACCATCCTGGCCAACCTGGTCAATATTGTGCCCTTCATGCTTTCCATAGAAGCGGTGAGGGTGATTTTCAGCGCTTTCAATCAGCCAGGCGCGGTGCTTGACACCGGCCGTCTCTGGGCCATTGCCGGGGCTTTGCTCGCGTACATGGCGGTCATGTACGTGGCCGAGAAGCCCGCTTATCGTCACAGCTTCCGCGACGCATATGAAATATCCGCCGATGGCCGCGCCAATCTGGCTGAACATTTGCGCAAGCTGCCTCTGGGGTACATTACCGGACGCGACCCTGGCGATCTGGCCAACATGATGATGGGCGATTTCAGTTTAATCGAGACAGGCGTCTCGCATATCGTGCCCCAGTTGTTCGGCGCCCTGGTCATGCCCGTGCTGGCCTTCGTCTCTTTGTTATGGATAGACTGGCGCATGTCGGTGGCTATGTTTGTCGCCCTGCCCGTGGCCATAGCGGTTCTGTACGGTTGCTCAGAGCTGCAAAAGAGGATGGCGGACCGGCAGATGAAGTCAAAGCTTGATGCCGGAAACCGTTTGCAGGAGTATCTGCTCGGCATTCGGGTCATGAAGGCTTTCAACCTGGTCGGGGCCCGCTTTGTCCGGCTGGATGAAGCTTTCAAGCGGCAGATGAAAGAGAGCATCCGCCTGGAAGCCTTGACCGGTCCGATCATGCTGACCGCCATTACGCTTATCCGGGCCGGGCTGACTATGATGGTCCTGACCGGCGCTTACCTACTCGTGGGCGGTTCGCTGGATCTCCTGACCTTTGTCATGTTTCTGGTCATCGGCTCAAGAGTCTATGACCCCCTCACTTCCGCGCTCATGCAATATGCAGAACTCAGATACGATGAGCGTGCCGGAGAACGTATTCTTAATCTTATGAAAGAAAAGGAAATGGCCGGCGACCGTGAACCGAACGGCCGGACGGACATCGTATTCGAGAACGTTTCATTTGCCTATGGCGACAAGAATGTGCTGGAACATGTTTCGCTGACCATGAAACAGGGGACGCTGACCGGGCTTGTCGGCCCCTCGGGCAGCGGAAAAAGCACGCTGATGAAGCTTTGCGCCAGGTTTTACGACCCGACCGGGGGCAAGGTCACCTTTGGCGGCATCGATGAATCCGAGATGAACCCTGAAAAACTGATGAAAAAGATTTCCATGGTTTTCCAGGATGTTTATCTCTTCCAGGACACCATTGCCAACAATATCCGCTTCGGCAAGGAAAACGCGACCAAGGAAGAAATCATCGGGGCGGCCAAGAAGGCTTGCTGTTACGATTTCATTATGGCTCTGCCCAAGGGGTTTGAGACAATGGTCGGGGAAGGAGGCTGCACTTTGTCCGGGGGCGAAAAACAGCGTATTTCCATCGCCCGGGCCATTCTCAAAGACGCCCCGGTGGTTCTGCTTGATGAAGCAACAGCCTCCCTGGACCCGGAAAACGAGGTCGATGTCCAAAAGGCGATAGGCGGGCTCATCGCCGGACGGACGGTCATTGTCATCGCCCACCGCCTGAAGACCATCAAGGATGCGGACAATATAGTTGTTATGGAGGATGGGAGAGTTGCCGAGCAGGGAGACCACCGGCAGTTGCTGTCTCGAAACGGCTTATATAAAAAGCTTTGGACCATCCAGGCTGAATCCAGCGGTTGGACTCTTTAGCTTGGCCAGGATTGTTGCCGGCAGGCGTCATCAGATGGGGTGATGCCTGCCCGGAAAAACCATCCTGGTCTGGGCCGGACCGTTCGAATGGGATTGACCCCGGGAGGTCGAGCGAATACCATGTCGGATACCGGGGTGGCGGTATGAGCGATAATGGTCCCAATGGAGGGGCCCTGGGCGGCTCGGCCCGTTTTTCAATATGCCGCTTCAGCTCGGGTGCTTTCCGCCTTGACGGCGGATTTGAGCTATCGTCCGCCCCTGACATTTCGGGGTACCCCGGACTGATCGAAAATTTCTAACCAATACGGACCACGAAGGTCTTGAGCCTTGCAGGGCTTGGGCGTCGTGGTTTTTGTTTCTCGCCGGATGGCCGGTTGCAGGCCCGTGAACGGCCCCATGCCGACCACCGGTCCGGAAAGACAGACTCGCAGAAGAAACAAAAAAAGGAGAAAAAATATGAAGTTGTGCGTATGCGGCAAGGGCGGAAGCGGCAAAAGCTCCGTGGTGGTTCTGCTGACTGAGGCCCTGAGGAGCAGGGGGCATTCGGTGGTGGTCCTGGATTCCGATGAATCCAACTCCAACCTGTATTGGATGCTTGGCTTTGACCGGCCTCCGCATCCCCTGATGGAACTGGTTGGAGGCAAAAAGCTCATTCAGCAGAAGATGAGGACCAATTTCAGCAGCGGCCAGGACAGCCAATCCCTGACCATTTGGGAACGGGAAGAACTGCCCACCAACGCAATACCGGCTGATTATGTGGCTTCTCGGGACGGAGTCAAACTCATATCCACAGGAAAGATTCACCAGGCCCTTGAAGGATGCGCCTGTCCGATGGGGACCGTGACCCGTGAATTCCTGAAAAAACTGCTTCTGTCTCCGGAAGAAATTGCCGTTGTCGACATGGAAGCGGGACTTGAGCATTTCGGGCGAGGCGTCGAAGGCAGCGTCGATCTGGTGATTAACGTGGTCGAGCCATCCATGGAGTCAATCTCCATGGCTCGGAAGATAATGGAGCTGACTGAAGCCGCCGGAGCCTGCTACAAGGGCTCCATTCTGAACAAGGTCTCTTCGCCTGCCCAGCAGGACTACATGGCCGCCAAACTTGACGAACTGGGAGTCCCTGTTATCGGGAGCCTTCCTCACGACGATGAAATCCAGGCGGCCGGCTTGGAAGGCCGGAGGATTCAGCATAGCACGGCACTGGCCTGTATGCTGTCCATTGCCGACCGCCTGACTCAGTAGCCTTTGGCCCGGATAACCACGGTCAGCCCTGAAAACTGACCAGAATTCCTGGACGCTTCGTGTTCCGTGCAGACTGAGCAGGCCGGCTGTTTGCGAGTAATTATCCGTAACAGCTTGTTATGTTGCCGCTAATTATCCTTGGATGATATCTGGACATGATGAGGTGCCACATTGTTAGAAATATCTTGACAAATTAGGCAATCCAAATATAATTGCGCCTGTCTTACGGTCTCCGGCCCTAGGCGGCGCGGAGAAAGTGAAGGCGTAACCAGGCCAGCCGACAGGCGGCCCCGGTTACGCCTTTTTTATTGAAAGGCGTACAGGAGGAAATATCCGTGACTCTTGATCAAGTCAAACCAGGCGGCAAATGCCGCATCAAAAGCCTTTCGGTCCGGGACAGGCTGAGCCAGAGACTCCTGGACATGGGAGTCTATCCCGGGCTCTCCGTTAAGGTCATACGCAACGCTCCCCTTCGGGACCCCATGGAGATAGAGCTGTCTGGCTACTGCGTCAGCCTCCGTCATGATGAGGCCAGATTCATCGAGGTCGACCCCTCATGAGCGCCGACAGCATCATTGTCGCCTTGGCCGGTCAACCCAACTGCGGCAAGTCCACGGTCTTCAACGCTCTGACCGGGGCCAGCCAGCACGTGGCTAATTATCCCGGCGTCACCGTTGAAAAGATGGTCGGCTGGTCCAAGGCCAATGGCCGGAAAATGGAAATTGTCGACCTGCCCGGGACTTACAGCCTGACCAGCTATTCCCCTGAAGAGCAGGTGGCGCGGGATTTCATCCTGCACGACAAGCCTTCGGTGGTCGTCAATGTCATGGACGCCTCGAACCTGAACCGGTGCCTCTACCTGACCTTCCAGTTGCTGGAAATGGAAATGCCTCTTGTCCTCAACCTTAACATGATGGATGTGGCCGAGAGGAACGGTCTGCGCATCGACACCGAAAAGCTGGCCCGCAGACTGGGTATCAGGGTGACGCCATCCTCCATGAAGAACGGGCGCGGCAAGCAGGAGCTGCTGGACAGCATTGCCGCCGTCGCTGACGCCGCCGGATCCCGGGGAAACCTCCCGCGCATCGACTACGGCCCCATGGAGGTTTTTCTTCGGGAGATCGAAGAAAAAATAAAGGCCGAGACTTCCCTGTCCGGGGAATACCCCCGGCGCTGGCTGGCCATCAAACTCATGGAGGCGGACCGGGAGGTCCAGTCTCTCATTCGGGAGCACCATGCCGATCCTGACGGGTTTCTGTCCTTTGTGGACGTTAAAAGGACGGAATTCGAACGGGAGAACGGACTGACTACCGAGATGCATATCGCCAACCGCCGCTATCAGGCGGCTGCCGACATCGGCAAGTCCTGCTCCGAGTCCGAGAAAGAGAACAAGATCACGGTTTCCGACCGGATCGACCGTTTGGTCTGTCATCGCCTGGCCGGGCCGCTGATCCTGGTCGGAGTGATATGGATCCTGTATTACCTGTCCATCGTCCAGGGTTACAACCTGACTAACTACACCTGGCCCCTGCTGGCCAAGCTGAGGTCTCTGGCCGAGTCCGTGCTGCCGGCGCCGGGTTTCATCGACATCCCCCTGCTGCGTTCCTTTGTCCTCTGGTTTGTGGACAGCATCAACGCACTGCTGAACTATATCCCCATATTTTTCATACTTTTCAGCCTGATAGCCATCCTGGAGGACAGCGGATACATGCCCCGCATGGCCTTCATCATGGACCGTCTGCTCAGCCGTTACGGCCTGCACGGACAATCGACCCTGCCCATGGTTTTGGGCGGCATCTATGTCGGAGGCTGCGCAGTGCCCGGAGTCATGTCCTGCAAGGGCATCCCGGACGCACGCTCGCGGCTGGCGACCATACTGATTATTCCTTTGCTCAACTGCCTGGCCAAGGTGCCCTTGTACGTTCTGCTGATTAACATCTACTTCGCTGCCCACAAGGGCCTGGCCATGTTCTTCATATCCACCATCAGCCTCCTGATGGTGCTGCCGGTAGCCAAAGCCCTGACCATGACGGTTCTGCGCAGGATGGAAACCGCGCCCTTCGTCATGGAAATGCCCCCTTACCATCTGCCCACCTTCCGGGGCGTCCTGGGCCGGGCGGTTGAGCGTGTCTGGCTTTTCATCCGGAAAATAACCACCATCGTGGCCGCCGTGGCCGTAGTCATCTTTGCCCTGCTCCAGTTCCCCGGTCTCGGCGCGGAGCGGCAGGGCCACTACCAGGCCCTGGCCGACAAGGCCTTAGCCGAATTCCACGCCCAGATCGAAGCAACTACCTATGCCGGACCGTTGCAGGGAGATGGCGTGACGGACCTGATCAATTACTGGGACGGCTACAAGACGGAGAAGAGCCAGGCCGGAGGCCAGGATAAGGCGGCCGCTGTTGACGAGGAATTCAAGGGCATAAACCCGGTCTTCTTCTCCATTGTCAACGCCGAGGGCGGTCCGGAGGCCAAGAAGGTCAACCGGGCGGTCAAGAAGCTGGACCGCGCCCGCAGGATGCTGCTCCTGGATATGCGCAAGGAACGCATCGACCGGAGTTTTCTGGGGCGCATGGGACAGGCACTGGAGCCGGTAACCCGTTGGGCCGGATTCAACTGGCGGGTCAATGTGGCTCTGTTGAGCGCCTTGGCCGCCAAGGAAAGCAGTGTAGCCACGCTTGGCGCCCTTTACGAGCCGGAAGAAGGCGGTGAGGCGCTGGAAGAGAGAATGGCCCGCACCGAAGAAGGGTTTACCCCCCTGCATGCCCTGGCCCTGATGCTTTTTATGGTCCTTTATCCGCCCTGCATCGCCACGGCGGTGGCGGTCAAGCTCCAGTCCGGTTCGGTCCGCTGGATGCTTTTCTCCATGGCCTATCCCATGGTGCTCGGTTTGAGCGTGGCCACCCTTGTTTACAGCGGCGGAGCAGCCCTGGGCCTTACCGGGCTCCAGGCCATGTTCGCCTTTTACGGTCTTGCGCTGGCCCTGACCATAGTTATGGGCCTCGTTGGAAACAAATCTGATTTTGCCTGAGGAAAAGGAGGTTTTCTCAATGATTAGAAAGATTGTATTCACCGGTATTTTTGCTCTGTTTTTGGGACTGGCCGCCCAGGCGTCGGCCCATACTCCGCTCTGTTCCTGCTACGACGGCGGAGACGGCACGGTCACCTGCGAAGGCGGTTTTTCGGACGGTTCTTCGGCGGCTGGAGTGGAGATGCGCGTCGAAAGCCAAGATGGTCAGATCCTGACCAAGGGCAAGATGGACGAACTGAGCGAGTTTGTCTTTGAAAAACCGGCCGGGCCTTACAAGGTCATTTTCGACGCCGGTCCGGGGCACGTGGTCGAAATCAACGGACAGGAGATTGCCGAATAGCCTGCCGGAAAAGCTGCCGGCAAGAACAAACAAAAGGAAAGAAAGGTAAGTGATGAAGAAATCGGTATTTATGCTCAGCGGCCTGCTGGTGCTGGCCATGGCGGTCCCTGCCCTGGCCCACTTTCAGATGGTTTACACTCCGGAATCCGCTCTGCCCCAGGGGACCGAGATTCCGCTCAAGCTGGTTTTCACCCATCCATTTGAAGCCGGACACACCATGGACATGGGCGCGCCGGAACAGTTCTTTGTCGTCAACAAGGGCAAGCAGAAGGATCTGCTGCCCACGCTGAAGCCGGTCAAGTGGACCAGCCTGACCAACAGCGGCCAGGCTTACGAAACCAGCTTCAAGGTCCGGGGCATGGGGGACAATGTTTTCTGTCTCGTGCCCGCGCCTTACTATGAAAAGGAAGAGGACTGCTATATCCAGCAGATAACGAAAATGGTGGTCAATACCGCCGGCTTCCCCACGGATTGGGATGCGGAAATAGGCCTGCCCGCCGAGATAGTGCCTCTCGACAAACCTTACGCGCTGTGGACCGGCAATGTCTTCCGCGGCATCGTCAAGGGCGGCGGCAAGCCAGTGCCTTACGCCGAGATCGAAGTGGAATACCTCAACCATGAACCGGTGCTCGGGGAGAACGCCTTCGCTCAGAAGGCCGAGGTGGAAGCTCCGCAGGATGCCTTCGTGACCATTACCATCAAGGCCAATGCCGACGGTGAATTCTGTTTCGGCATCCCCCGCGCCGGGTGGTGGGGCTTCTGCGCCCTGGGCGCCGGTCCCCAGGACAAGCATCAAGAAAAGGAACTCTCCCAGGACGCCGTGATCTGGGTCCAGGCCAAGGATATGAAATAGCCCTCGCGGGCCGCACCGGACCTTGGCCCGGACGGCCCGGCCTCCGTAGCGAAAGGCCTGTCCATCGAAAACTTTCGATGGACAGGCCAGGCCGGAGTTGACCGTCAAATCAGGAAAGGAGGTGAACACCTGGAAAACATTCATGTGAACCGACTTGGTTGTTGTCGATAAACAGGCGTCTTACGGGTTCCGGGATGGCCGGAGCAAGTGATGGCGTGGAAGGTTCGAGGATTAAGCGGACCTGCCGCGCCTTTTTTATTCATGGGGCGGTGAACGGCTGGTCCACGGGCTGCAAGGAAGCCTGCAAAAGTTCAATTGGGAGTCTTAATAAATGACTGAAGGGATGCTGAACAAACAGATCTGGAATTGTTTGCTGTTGCTGCTCGGGGTTGGCGCCATCCTGTGGTTTCCGCCTGCGGCCTGGGCTCAACAGGGTGTTGAGGAAGTTAAAACCGGAACCGTGGTCGTGACCGGAACCAAAACCGAGCACGAAGCGGCCGATGCTCCGGTGAAAACGGTGGTTGTCACCCGGGAGGAAATTGCCGCCAAGCACTGCCGGACTATCCAGGATGCTCTCGACACCGTTCCCGGACTGAAGTTAGGGCGAGATTCCGGGAGCTGGGGAGACAAGGGTAAAGTCGCGGTCAGGGGATTGGCGGCCAAGCATGTCCTGGTTCTGGTGGACGGCCACCGGATTTACGGCGGTCATCAGGACGCGGTGGATATCAATTCCTACCCTGTCCAGATGGTTGAACGTATCGAGATCGTCAAGGGGCCGGGAGCTTCACTTTATGGCAGTGAAGCCATGGGCGGCGTTATCAATATCATAACCCGCAACCCGGAGGAAAAACCTGTGCTTGGCGCCTCCGTGGAAATGGGATCGAGAAACACCCAGCGTCTGTCCGCCGACGCTGGTATCAAACACTACGGTTTTGGCGCTTACCTTAACTATTCCTATCATCACTCGGACGGAATCGAGCCGTCCACCGACGAATATACGGAGAATCAGGTGCAGGGCACCTTCAGTTACGACATCTCCGAGCGTTCGCCCCTGCGGCTGAAGCTGCTCTACGGCGAACAGTCCATGGATTACGAAGACCGGAAACAGACACGTCTAGGCTTCAATCCCTCCTGGGAATGGCGGCCGGACGATGTTTCCGTCCTCAAGGCCTGGGCCTCATGGTTCAGCTACGAGCACACCACCGAAGACAAAAGCACAGACTACACGCATGATGTTTTTGAAACGGAAATTAATTATTCGCGCCTGATCGGCTCGCGCAACAATCTGACCGTCGGCGGCCAGTTGGAAAAGGAGGAGCGCAAGGACAGAGGCAAGACTTACGACGCCGATGAAGAGACCAAAAGTTTTTTCATCTCAGACGAAATCGACCTGCATCCGGTTGTCCTGGTGGCCGGAATCAGGCTGGACAGCCATGACCTGTGGGGGGATGAATATAACCCCAAACTGAACGCCCTGGTTCACGTCACCGACAAGTTCAAGTTGCGGGCCGGCGTCGGCCGGGCTTTCCGGGGACCCAGCCTCAGCGAACTCTACGGCAACTGGCGTATGGGGCCTTACCAGGTGCAGGCCAACCCGGATCTCAAGCCCGAAACTTCCGTAGGTTACGAATTGGGCCTGGATTTCATTCCCAGTTCCAGAATGAGCATGGGGCTGACGCTCTTCCGCAACGAAGTGGAAAACCTCATTTCTTCCCGCATCGTCAAGACCGGGCGTCCACCCTGGAATCTGTACTGGGAAAACGTGGACGAGGCGGTAACTCAGGGCGTGGAGCTTGATTTCCGGATGGAACTGCTCACCAACTGGACCGTGGCCGTTGGCTGTGCCTACTGGGACACCGAAGACAAAAAAACCGGTCTGGAGTTAGCCCAGAAACCGCGCTACAAGGCCAACCTCGAAACCTGTTACCGCCTGCCGGACTTGGGCATGGCTCTGACACTGAGCGGAGAATACATAGGCTCACGGTATTACGACGAAGAGAATACCGAGGAACTGGATCCCTATACCGTCTGGGACATTATGCTCAGCAAGGATTTCGGCAAACATGTCCAGGCATTCGTGAAATTGGAAAACATCTTCGGCCAGGACGATGTCCAGGATGAATACGATCTCGACGGCGCTGGAATCATGGCAGGCGTCACCACTTCATTTTAAAACGAGACAGGAGACACAATGAAAAAGATGCTCATATTCGCCTTGGCTGCGGTTTCGCTTTTCGCCTTTGCGGCCGCCGCCCAGGCTCACACTCTCTGGATAAACATGACCGATTATTCGCCCGCACCTTACGGCAAGATGGGCGCTTTCACCAAATCTTACTTCGGGTGGGGGCATCGATACCCTGTGGACGATTTTGTTTCCATGGATGATCTGAGTTCATATGCGGTTGTCGGCCCCAAGGGTGAACGCCGGGACCTGAATTCGGCCAGCGGCGGATTCCTGGCCGAAAATATCAACCTGAAGACCGAAGGAACCTACTATGTTTTCGCGGAGAAGAAACCCGGGTTCTACACCATGTTCGAAAAAGATGGCCAGATTCAGCACAAGATGGGCGACATGGTCGGTTGCTCCAATGTCATCCTCAGCCTTTACTATCGGGAGTATGCCAAGGCCCTGGTCACGGTCGGTCCGGCCGATCAGGCGGTCCTGAGCAAGCCCCTGGGCCACGATCTGGAAATCATTCCTCTCCAGGACCCCGGCCAGTTGAAAACAGGGGAAGAGCTCCGCATCAAGGTCCTTTTCAAAGGTAAACCGGCGCGCTTTTGTCAGGTCCTGGCTACTTACCAGGGCTTCTCCTCGGAAGATGATTTTGCTCTGGCGACCATGGCCGGAGGCAATGGCGAGGCTTCCATCCGCCTGATTCATCATGGTCCCTGGCTGGTCAAGGTCAAAATGGAAACCCCGCCCGGAGATGAGTTCAAGGATAAGTGCCTGAAGCGGACCTATTCGGCGACTCTGACCTTTGCCGCGCCCTGACAGGTCTATAGCTCGCTTCATGTAAAAGGCGCGGCGCTCCGGCCCCGGAGATTCCTCAGGCTCCGGGGCCGGACATCTATTAATGAGTAATTACAGGAAAGGCAAGATGGCTGTTTATCTGACGGAATTTTGGAACAAGCTCGGCCCGGCCGGGGTCGCTCTACTGCTGTTGTCTGTTTATGGGCTCTATCTGGGGCTGAAAAACACGTTTTTCCTTTTCAACGCCGGACGCAGTTTCAACCGGGATATGCGTAATTTTGAAAACGGCGAACTGGAGATTGAGGACATCTACGGCCGGAGCCGTAACCCTCTGACTGATATTGTCTGCAGGATCGCCGCCGATCACGGCTCTCATTCCCAGGACATACGGGCCGAAGTGGCTTACCTTTTTCACCGCAATTTTGCCAAGGTCAACCGGGATGTCACCTGCCTGCGACTGGTGGCCGTGGTGTCGCCGCTGCTGGGGTTGCTGGGAACCGTACTGGGGATTGTGGATGTTTTCCGCGTTCTGGCACAGACGGCTGCACCGGAATCGCGGCTCCTGGCCGCCGGCCTCTGGGAGGCCCTCCTGACGACTATCATCGGCCTCAGCGTAGCTGTGCCCGCCCTGTTTTTTTATTACGGGTTGCACCTGAAACTCCGCGGTTTTCAGATTGAGGCCGTTGAATACAGTTACCGTGTCTCCAATGCCTCAGCGGCCGGTTCCGTCGGGCAATCACCGGAAACGGTCAGCCCCGGAAATACCGGCGAAAAGCGGGAGAAAGGTCTGGAACTGAAAAGACTCGCCGGCGCCGAAAGCGCCGTGCAATAGGAGCGCCGGCATGCTGGGGCCACTGGATGAAGGTTGGGACGAGGAAGCCGGAGTCGACCTGACTCCCCTCATTGACGTCGTTTTTCTGCTGCTGGTTTTTTTTATTCTGGCCGGGACCTTCGTTCGGCCCGGCCTGGAAGTCAATCTGCCTGTCGCACAATCGTCGGTCACCCCCGAAAAAGACAGGCAATGGATAATCGTGTCGATTGATGCCAAGGGCTGCTATCAGGCCGACGGGCGGGAGCAAACCCTGTCCGGACTACTGGAACTCATGAAGTGTTATCCTGAAAAATCATTAAATTTTCATGTCGACCGCAATGCCCCATTCGAATCTTTTGTCAAGGTTGTGGACCAGATCAAGGCCGACGGGCGGGATGATTTCATTATAACCACCAAGGTGGAGGATGATGTTTCCTGAACGCCGCAGCGCCTGGGGCGCCTTCATTGCTTCTCTGCTGGTTCACGTAATGATTGCCTCGACCTGTCTTCAGGCTGGTCAGCAGACCTTCAAAGCCTGCTTACCAGAAAAGAGACCCTTGGAGATGAGTCTGGCCAGATTTCAAGCGCTTCCTCCTGCGGCCAGGCCGGTGAAGGAACAAAAGAAAATTCCGGAAATAAAAAAAGAGAGAGCTGCTACTGCCCAGTTGCCACACAAACCCGAAACGGCAGTAGTCGAAAAAAAAGCCGAGAGCAGCCAGGCCAGGAAAAAGCCATCCAAACAGACGCCCAAAAAGGTTTCGCAGGCTGCTAAAAAAGAAGAACGGACGATTCCTCCGGAACCAGGCGCCGTGGCTGACGCTGTCCGCGGAGAAGGCCAGAAAGCGGAATCGTTGCAGACAGCGAAGATTCCGCAGCCTTCGGAACCGGCAGGCCGGAACGCCGATGAGCGGGAACGTGAGGAAAACCTCATCATATCCAAGCTGTTGGCTCTTATCAATCAGGAGCGTTTCTACCCTTACCAAGCCCGGCGCTTAGGGCTCAGAGGGGCGGCCGAGATAACTGTCTGCTTGAGCGCTGGCGGCAGCATTGAGGAATACCGGGTCGATTCGGCCAGCCATGAGCTCTTCGCCCGGACCGCCATGCAGATCATGGACAAGGTTGCCGGCCGCAAAGAGCTCCAGGACAGCTCTCTGCAAAGCCGGATCAGGGTGACTGTTCCGATTGTATTCGAACTGTCCGACCGATGAAGCGCCGCAGGGCAGCTTCTCGTCCCGGCTATTCTTGCTTTTGTCTCCTGGCCTGATAAGCTCGGCGTAACGTCTGATCGGTAAGGGCATGAGTGAAAGCGAGGATATCGGGGTGCATCGCTCTACCCGGTTTGGATCTGGCTATCGGCCTGCTGCTTCCGATTGGTCTTGACAACCGGCCGTAGCCTGCGTACAGTCATTATACCCTACAGGGGTAGGGTATAATGATGCAAGGAGGAGGCCATGATAAACGAAGCAGTCAAAAAGGATTCGTTGGTCCGGCTCAAGAAAATCGAAGGACAGATCCGGGGCATTGCCCGGATGATCGAAGAGGAAAAATACTGCATCGACATCATCAACCAGATCACCGCGGCGGAAAGGGCCCTGAACGTGGTCTCCCGCAACATAATGAAGCGCCACGTGGAAAGCTGTGTCAAAGAGGCCATTCTCCAGGGAGAGGGCCAGCAGAAGATAGATGAACTCATCAACACTCTCTACCGGTATTCGACCAAATAGCGGAGCGAAACAAAATGGTCGTCAATCATGAAATAGTGGTGTCCGGCATGAACTGCCCGCATTGCGTCAGGAGCCTGACCCAGGCCCTGGAAGAACTGCCCGGCGTGGAAACTGTTGAGGTTTCCCTGGAGGAAGCCAGGGCCAGAGTCGTTGCCGACGATGCCCTGGCCCCGCGCCAGGCCCTGGAGGAAGCCATAGAGAAGAAGGGCTTTCACGTGGTTTCTTCCGAAGAAAAACCTTCCGGCGCATTACCTATGGCCGGGGAGGCTCCTGCCGAGGAAGCGCCCCGGACATCTTCTGATTTTTCTATCCTGGGTATGCATTGCGTCAACTGCGCCCGTGGCGTCGAAAGGGCGGTGGGGGGCTTGCCCGGCGTGGAAAGCGCCGTCGTCAATTTCCCCATGGAACGTCTGAAGGTTGAACACGATCCATCCCTGTCGCGGGAAGCGATAATGGACGCGGTGGCGGCCGCCGGGTTCACGGCTGTGGAGCCGGAGAGCGCCTCCAGAAAGAGCCTCAACTTCAGCATCCAGGGTATGCACTGCGCCAACTGCGCCGGAGCCATTGAAAAGCGGCTTGCGGAAGCCGACGGCATCTACCTGGCAGCGGTCAACGTCTCCACCGAAAAAGCCCGGGTGGAATTCGACCCCCGCAAGCTGGAGCCCGCGGACATCTTCGACCTGGTGGCCAGGGCCGGTTACCGGGCCGTGCCCGGCGACGACAACCGGGGTTCCGAACTGGCCGCCAAGGAACGTTTCCGGTTCTTCTTTGCCGCAAGCCTCACCGTTCCCCTGGTCCTGCTCATGTACACCAAACCCTTCGGCCACGCGGCCACCAATTATGTGATGGCCTTCCTGGCCACCTTGGTGCAAGCGGTTTCCGGCCGCACTTTCTATGAAGGGGCCTACCACAGCCTCAAAAACCGGTCCACCAACATGGATGTGCTCATCGCCATGGGCATTTCGGCCGCCTATTTCTACAGCCTTTATTCCCTTTTTTTCATCGGCCCGGCCGCGCATGCCTTCTTCGACAGTTCAGCCATGCTCATCACCTTCATTCTGCTGGGAAAGATGATCGAGGCGCGGGCCAAGGGCAGGACCAGCCAGGCCCTCCAGAAACTGCTTTCCCTGCAGGCGGACAAGGCCCGGGTGGTCGATGAGAGCGGGGAGCGGCTGATCCAGGCCTCCCGGGTCAAGGTGGGAGACCTCCTGCGGGTCTGGGCCGGAGAGGTCATCCCGGTGGACGGCCAAATCGTTGAAGGCCGGACGTCCGTGGACGAATCCATGATTACCGGCGAATCCCTGCCTGTGGACAAGGAGCCGGGGGACCAGGTCACCGGGGCCACCGTCAACCTGACCGGAACCATCACCTTTCAGGCCGCCCGGGTGGGTGAAGAGACTTTCCTGGCCCGCATCGTCCGCATGGTGGAAGATGCCCAGGCCGACAAAGCGCCCATCCAGCGTCTGGCCGACACTGTTTCCAATTATTTCGTGCCCACCGTCGTTTCGGCGGCCCTATTGACCTTCGCCCTGTGGTACTGGGTGTTCGATCCGTCTCTGCCGGCTGAAACCAGCCGTTTTCTGTTCTCTTTTCAGTTGATGATCGCCGTATTGGTAGTGGCCTGTCCCTGCGCTCTCGGGCTGGCTACGCCCACAGCTATCATGGTCTCCAGCGGAGCGGGGCTGGCCCGGGGCATACTCTTCAAGAAGGCCTCGGTGCTGGAAAAAATCTCGCACCTGAACATGGTAATCTTCGACAAGACCGGCACCCTGACCACCGGCAAACCGCAGGTCTCTTCCGTTCACCCTTTTGGGAACCGGACTGCCGATGAGGTCCTGGCGGCCGCCGCCGCTCTGGAGGCAAATTCGTCTCATCCCCTGGCCAAGGCGGTACTGGAAGAGGCCCGGCGGAGAAACCTGCCGGTGGAGGCATGTTCAGGAGTCAGCGAATCAGGCGGCCTGGGGACCACGGGAATAGTCAACGGCCGCGAGGTCCGGGTGGGCAACCGGCGTCTCATGGAACCTGGTGTGGCCATTGCTCCCGAGGCTCATGAACTGGCGGAAAAGCTGGCCGGTCAAGGGGAATCCACGGTCTTTGTCGGTCTGGCCGGGGAATTGGCCGGGATCATCGCCTTGTCCGACCCGGTCAAGGACGATTCCCTGGCCGCCGTGGAAAGATTGCGGAGGGCGGGCGTCAGGACGGCGGTGGTTTCCGGGGACAACGCCCGTGCGGTCCAGGCCGTGGCCGGGCGCGCCGGAATAGACGACTTCGAAGCCGAGGTCCTGCCGGGCGACAAGCTGGAAATCGTGAAGCGCCGCCAGCAGCAGGGCTTTCGGGTGGCCATGGTCGGAGACGGAATCAACGACGCTCCGGCCCTGGCCCAGGCCGACATCGGCATAGCCATCGGTTCCGGCACGGACATCGCCAAGGAGGCTGGAGACGTGGTCCTGGTCAACAACACCCTGCTGGACGTGGAACGGGCCATCAGGCTGGGGGGCCGGACCCTGGCCGTCATCAAGCAGAACTTCTTCTGGGCATTTTTTTACAACCTGCTGATGATACCAGTCGCCGCCGGAGCCCTTTACCCGGTCTTCGGATTGACCCTCAAGCCGGAATGGGCTTGCATCGCCATGTGGTTCTCTTCGCTGACCGTAGTCGGCAACTCCCTGCGGCTGCGCAGGTTTTCTCCAGGGTCCTGAAAGAAGCAAGCGCGGCGGCCGGCTGAAGCTCAAGCCTTGGCCACTTCCACGAAATGCTCCTGGCCGGCTATGGCTCCCCCGGCCGGGTCCCAGAGTTGCAGGCCGCCGCGCATGAATCTGTTGTCCGCCAAGCCTCTTCCAAAGGCCCGGCTCTCGATGGGCAGGCTGTGGCCGAATCCGTGAAGGACAAAGACCGCTTCGGGGTGGATCAGGCCGGTAACTTTGGCCGTGATTGTCTCGGAATAGCCGTTCTGGGAGACCCTGACCTTATCCCCGCTGCGGATGCCCAGTTTCCCGGCGGCCTCGGCGTTGATCCAGAGCACATTCTCCGGCGTCTGTTCGAAAAGCAGAGAATTGTTCACCGTGTGGCCCTGGGTGTGAGTGGCGCAACGGCCGAAGGTGAGCCTGAACCGGCCGGGTTCCGGCCTCGGACGAGGCTCATAGGGCTTGAGTGAAGGCAGCCCGGCATTTTCCAGTCTGGGTGAAACAATCTCGATCTTGCCGCTGGCGGTTTTGAACTTAAGAGATTCGACATCTTTGTATAAAGGCTTGTCGGTCAACTGCACCAGGCCGGTGGCGTTGAAATCCTCGATTTTCAGGCCGGTGCCTTCCAACTGGAAACGCCAGATGTCTTCGATGTTTTCGAAAACCAGCTCAGCGGGACCCAGACGGCGGGCCAGGCCGCTGACAATCTCCCAATCGGCCCGGGTGTCGTAGCGTGGCTGGACGGCGCGGTGACGTACGAAGAAATGCGGCTTGAGTCCGTTTTTGACTGCCAAGATGCTTTCCCGTTCCAGATAGAGCGATAAAGGCAGCACCACATCGGAAAACCAGGCCGTGTCCGACCAACTGAAGGTCACCGAAACCAGCAGGTCCAAGTGGTTGAATATTTTCTTCAGCCGCTCCGGATCGGGAAAAGCCATCAGGGGATCATGACGATAGGCGATATATCCCTTGACCGGGTAAGGGTCGCCTGAATCCATGGCTTCATAGAGCAGATGCGCTATGCCCGGTCCCTCTTCGAAGTGGGGATAACGCCACCCCGCGCCGTCGGCGCGCTTTTCCGCAGGTTTGGGGACCAGGTCCATGAACTGCCGCAAACTCTTCGCCCCGGCATCCACTGGTTTGGCGGCCAAGGCCAGGCCGCCCTTGGCCCCGATGGAACCCAGCAGGGCGTTGATTATGTAAACGGATCGGCAGACATGGAAGGAATCCAAATAGCGTGAGGCCATCCAGCCCGGATGCCAGATCACGGCCGGTTTGGCCTCCGCCAGCTCACGGACGAAAAGCCGCAGTTGTTCGGCTGGTATGCCCGTCTCGACCTCCGACCATTCCGGAGTGTAGGGCTGGATGAATTCCTGCAGTTTTTCCATGTCTTGAATATGGGCCTCGGCATAACCTTTATCGTAAAGGTTCCGGTTCAGCAGTTCATGGATGACCGCCAGATTGAAGGCATGGTCCGTGCCGGGCCTGATCCGCAGGAAGCGGCTGGCCTTGGTGGCCGAGACGTTGGCCCGGATGTCGATAACAGTGAGCCGACACCCCGCCTCCAGGGCGTCCATCAGGTTGTTGACCTCCTGCACATTGATGGATTCGAAGATGTTCCGGAACTGCAAGACCACGTGGCGGGCGTTTTTCAGGTCGTAAGAGAGGTCCTTGTGGCCCAGACCCATCAGGGAAAGGGCTGCATGCTGCACATTGGCCGCACAGGACGAGTCGTGGTTCACATAGTTGGGCGAGCCGAAGGCCCGCAGCCAGGCCCTGTGCAGGTCGCGGAAAGGCCCGCCGCGGTCGGAAAGGGCCAGGGCCCGCGCTCCGTACTTGTCCCTAATTTCCGTGATTTTGCAACCAACATAGTCCAAGGCCTCGTCCCAGGAAACCTTGCGCCACTTTCCTTCCCCACGGCCGCCTGCCCGAATAAGCGGGGCCTGCGGCCTTTCGCTGTCCTGGAGCAGGGCCTTGCCGGCCGCGCCCCTGGGGCAAACCGCTCCCTTCATGGCCGGCACATGGGGGTTGCCCTGAATCAGTGTCACTTCTCCGTTTTTCAGATGAACCTGGATGGGGCAACGCACCGTGCACATGCCGCAGATGCTGTATACGGAAGCCGAATTCATTCTGTATTCTCCCGGCAAATTTTTCGGACGCCGCTTAAATCGTCAGCGCAGCTCCTTGTCACTTTCTTCACAGGATCTCACTTGCTCTCTCTTGTCCGGCCGGAGAGTCCAGAAATCCCTTTCAGCCTCCCGGTCCGCGTCTTTCCGGGCCGGGCCTTCCCTGCTCCATTTTCTGCGGGCGCAAGCAGGACAGAGTCTGAGGGCATCAGTTGCCGGAGGCATGCCGGCCAGACGTTTCCGGACGAAATCCAGGTAGCGCGGAGTGCCTATGGCGGCCCCGCATTCAGTGCAGCGCACCAAGGGTTGGCGGCTCAGGATCGTCCCGCACAGGGACAATATTCTCTCTTCACCACGGTCTTCAATGACCATGGCGCCGTTGGGACAGTTGGCGGCGCAGGCCCCGCAGCCGATACAGAGTTGGGCCGTGCGCTGAAAATCGGTGACGGCGGAGGATTCGCAATCCAGATAGGCCATAGACAACGCGTTTACGCCCATCTGGTCGCGGCAGACTTCGACACAGCGGCCGCAACGGCGGCAGATGTCGCAACGCAGGCAGCGCAAGGCCTCTTCCCTGGCCTCTTTCTCGTTCAGTCCCAGTTCGACCTGCTGGAAAGTGGTCCGGCGCAGTTCATCGTCCAGCAGGGGCATCTCCGGGCGTTGCAGGGTCATCTTGATTGCCGCCGGAATTTTCATGCAGTCCAGCCGTTCTCGGCGGACCGGTACCGGAGCTATGGTCGATTGGGGCAATCCTTGCAGGTAACGGTCAATGGCCCGGGCGGCCCGCTTGCCGCCGCCAATGGCTTCGATCACGGTGGCCGGACCGGTGACCGCGTCTCCAGCGGCGAAGACTCCCGGCAGGCTGGTTTCCATTGTGGCAGACTTGATCTGAATAGCGCCCCGGCTGGTCCAGGCCAGCCCGGACAATTCTTCCAGCCAGCGGCGCTCCACCCGCTGCCCGATGGCGCTGATAACCGTATCGGCCGGGACGGTGAAATCGCTGTCCTCGATGGGTTGAGGCGACTTGCGCCTGGACCCCGGCACGCTGACCATGCGGGCGCGCCGGCAATGGAGGCCCTCCATGATCCCCGCCCGGCCCTGGACAGCGATGGGAATGCTCTGGAATTCAAAGCGAACGCCTTCCTCTTCAGCCTGCTCGATTTCTTCCAAGGCGGCAGGCATATCCTCGCGGGTTCGGCGGTAGACCACTGTCACCGCCCGGCAGCCGAGGCGCAGGCAAGTGCGGGCGGCATCAATGGCCACATTGCCCCCGCCGATCACGGCGGCCCGCTCCCCGGGCGGCCGTCTTAGCCCAAGGGCAACCTCTCTCAGCAGGTCGACGGCGTTGCGGACCCCGGAAAAATCTCCGGCGCCGGCCAGATCCGGTTCCATTGAGGCATGAGCCCCGACGGCCAGAAAAAGGGCCTTGAATCCTTCGGCTTTCAACCGGGCGAGGCTGGTGTCCCGGCCAAAGCGGGTATTGAAGCGGAATTCCACTCCCAGAGACTCGATCAGAGCGGTTTCTTTCTGGATCACTTCGGCGGGCAGACGATAGCGAGGTATGCCCACCAGCATCATGCCCCCGGCTCGGGGCAAAGCCTCTATGACAGTGACCCGGTAGCCTGCCAGGGCCAGGTAATAAGCCGCGCTCAGTCCGCCGGGACCAGCGCCGACCACGCAGACCTTGACGCCTTTCATCCCGGCAGGTTGGGGAGGCTTGTATTGTTCAGCCGAAAAAACCCTTTCCGCGGCAAAGGCCTTCAAGGCCTTTATGGATACCGGCTTGTCCACCCGGCCCCGGACACAGTTCGCTTCGCAGGGGTGAGTGCAAACCAGGCCGCAGACCCAAGGCAGGGGATTGTCCTTGCGGATGAGAGCAACGGCCTCGGCGTACCTGCCCTGTCCGATAAGCGAGATATAGGACGGCACATCGACACCCGCCGGGCAGGCCATTTGGCAGGGCGACGGAGTGAGGCGGCCGCAGTCACCTGAAGGACAGTTGCCCGTTTCTACATGACTTTCAAATGATTCACGGTTTGTATCGAAGAAAGCGGACATTTTCTCGACTAACCCGGCTTCAGCATCTGGTGCAGCGGAGGGCGGCAAGGACAGTTCCCGAAGGAGCCCTTCAAGTACCAGCAGATGCGATTTCCCGGCCCGCCCGGAAGCGATGTCTCCGACCGAAGCCAAAACGCTTTCCAGCAGCCTCCGGCGGCGAGGGTGAAGATTCAGCTGGTTTTCCAGCAGGTCGCGGAGATAAAACTCCGCGATCTGAACAGGGCATGAAGGCTGCGGCATGGTCATGAGATGGCCCGCACGTTTGCAGGCGTCCATGGCTCCAAAGCGTCTTGTTGTAAAGAGGCCATGGTTGCCGCGCAACGTTGCCGCATGGTCTGGGGCATGCTCTCCTCAGGACTGAAAACCAGGCACTGAGTGGGACAGGCAGTCACACAGGCAGGTCTTAGGCCCTGGTCAAGCCGATCCTTGCAGTAGTCGCATTTGACGACCTTGCCTGTTTCCGGATTCCATTGGGGAGCGCCCCAGGGGCAGGCGGCAATGCAGGTCTTGCAGCCCACGCATAGGTTCTGGTCGATAAAAACGATACCATCCCGGCTGCGCAACTGCATGGCACCGGTGGGGCAAACCGACACACACCAAGCCTCCTGGCAGTGAAAACAAGGCATGAAAACAAAGGCCGAGCGAGGCACATCGCCAACCATCTCCGGTCCGGTTTCGAAAATCTGGCAGACCCTGGGGCCGATGGGCAGTCCTTTATTGATTTTGCATTGTATCTCACAGGCCTTGCAGCCAATGCATTTGCGGGTATCCTGGAACAGGTAGTAGCGGCTCATTATGGCAGTCTCCTTGCAGAATAAGACAGGGGGTAGATTCTCTTTATCCCGAGTCAACTATTGCATGAGCAATATCCATACCACCGAAGCTCTTTTTACTCGAAGGTAATAAGCGATAGGCTGTATTTGAAAATACCTAAAAAAGACAATGTATTAAATCTTTATTGTTCAGCGCAGGCATTACGAAAAGCAGCGGCAGCAAACTCCACAATGCCTTGCCTGCAACAAAAAACTTGCACTGCTTCTACTGCCTGCTAGTGGCATAACACCCTAAATAATATGAATAAATCGCATAGAATGGACGGTGCCAGAAAAAAACGGCGTCGAAAAGATTCTTCTGAATGGAGGTTTGAAAGACAAATTGCTTTTTCTGGGTCGGTTCCGAACAGTGTGCTCTATGTTGGACCGAGCGGCTGGTGCTTTCTGCCGAATTGTCATACGAAGGCCCGACGACCACCCTGCCTTGCAGCGCTTTGTGTATTATCTCTACGCTTCAGTCAGACAAGGGGCGTCAGGCCTTTAAACGGTTGGCTGCCCTGTTGGGCTTCCCTGGATTTTATCCCGACTAATAATGCCGGACAGGCATGAATTTCTTTACGATGCAAATTCCGGTTATTCCGATAGCTGATACTGACAAAAGCATTACTCGCCACCCCTCCATGAATGCAGAGTTGGCCGCTAAAGAGAGTTGCTGTCTTGTTTCCAACGCCAGCCCGTCAGCCGTTATGACCGCCTTGCCTATTGATTCCATTGCCGAGCTGACCACTTGAGCCGGCAACGTGGTTGTGCTCAAGAACGATTCGACTCTGGTCTGGTAAACACTATTTAGCACCGCTCCTAGAAAGGCGACACCCAGCGCGCCTCCGACTTGAAAGGAAATGTTGCCGAGCGCCGAGCCGACTCCGGCACGTTTTGCGGGAACTGCAATCAACACGCAGCCTAGTGCGGGGGCCATGATGTTTCCTAAAGAAAAACCTAGCAGAAACACACACGAGCCTATGCACCAGAAGGGAGTGTCCACTTCCCAGAAGGCCATAAACGTTGACTGGATCGCCATAGCCATAAAACCAGCGGTCACTACATATTTTTTTCCCCATCGCTGGGTGTTCCGATTGCTGGATAGAGAACCCAGGGCGTAGCCTATGGCAAGAGGAAGAAATCGGACGCCGGTCTCCATGGGTGAATAGCGTTTAACGAATTGTAAATATAGAGTTAGCCCAAAGAGCACCCCGAACATGGCAAAAGCCATGATGGCGATGCTGCCGGAGCCGGATGATAACTCTGGATTGCTGAAAAGACCAATATCCAGCATGGGGGCTTCGGTTTTTCTTTCCCTGAGAATGAAGAAGAAGCCAGCGACCACGGACAATGCCAAGGCTCCATATACCAGCGGATGACTCCAGCCGCAATCGTTCCACTTGATGATGCCGAATATCAACAGGAATAAAGACAGAGACGACAACAGAACTCCCGGCAGATCAAAGTGTCGCATAACCAGGTGGCTACTCTTGGGGATGAGGAAATATCCGGCGACCAGCGCGACAATGACAACTGGGACATTGATGAAAAAAACAGCACTCCAGTCGAAATGAGCAAGCAACAGACCCCCTAAAAATGGGCCGAGGGCCACACCAAGACCGTTCATAGCTCCCCACGCGCCTAACGCCTTGCCGCGCTCTTCAATGGGGAAAATACTGGAAATAGTCGCCAACGTAGCAGGCATAATCATGGCCGCACCGATGCCCATGAAAGCCCGTGCGGCTATCAGGTGCCCGGCTGAGCGGGAGAATACAGCGCCCATACTGGCCGCTCCGAAGGTGAACATACCAAGGCGAAGCATCGTCGTCTGCCCGAGCCGGTCGCCTAAAGCGCCCATGGTCAAAAGCAAGGCAGCAAAAGCCAGGCTGTAGGCGTCTACGATCCATTGCAGTTCCGAGATGGTGGCTCCCATCTGGCGTTGCAATGTCGGCAGGGCGACATTGAGCACCATGTGATCGAGGACAACTATTAGCACGGCTAGAGCAAGAACCGAAAAAGCCCACCAACGCCGAGGGTACACATCGGCTGTTACCGCTATGTCTGTCATCAATTGTTTCTTTCATCTTTAGTCAAAAATCAAGTGACGTTTTGTACGCAGCGTTCAGTTTTAAATTTCATCATCGAAGATGATCTTTTTAGCAATAATCACCACTCTTGCTTTTGTGTCCGGTTGCCTGTGATGCGTGCCGACAGCATTTTTTTACCGGACCGAGACGGGTGGAGCAGCATGGCTCGACTTACTGGGGAGGATCTGTTTCATCGTAGTTTTGGAGAGCCGCCGAGCGCCTTGACTGCTTCTTCATGGTTCGGGGTCGGTACCAGCAACCAGGCACGCAAGAGCTCTATGAGAGAAGCTGTCTTTTGTTGCTTGTCACCTTCATGCAGTATGCCGTCAGCAGTGGTGTGCAGAACCGAAAAGAGAAGCGGGGCCGCTGCTTCAACATCGACCGGGCGGCAATGCCCCGATTCTATTCCTTCCTTCAATAGGATGGACAACAGGGTGTTGGCCGATAGTTCGGCTTCGATGGGCTGATCGGCTATTGGTCCGTGAAAAATCGCCTGGTGGAGATTGCCGAGCTCAACGATGTAGTCTACAAAGTACAGACACTCTTTTTCAAATGACACCCACCAGTTGGCAGATTCATCTGTCCATCTCCGGGACATTTCGTTGATATAACTTGAAAGAAGATGAGTGCGAACCGCGACAAGCAGGTCATTCCAAGAGGGGAAATAAAGGTAGAAAGTACCTTTGGCTGCTCCGGCTCTGGCGGTCACGTCTTCAACCCGCGCATCCACTGGGTCTCGGCTACGCAGAACCTGGAGGGCCGCCTCAAGCAATTCCACGCGGCGCTCATCAGGGTTTAGGCGGCGGCGTTTTGGTGCAGACGATTTCTTTGTAAACCTGTCGTCAGAAGTTTTCACCATATCTAATGACCTCCAGTCATTAAGCTAATGACTCTTGGTCATTATGTCAAGACATTTTTGCCCCGTTCTCCAGTGACCGATAGTTTTTTCTAATGGCCATTGTTCTCAATTCTCAACCCTGGGAAACACGCAAAGGCAACTTTGCGATGTCAAGCAGCCAGTTAGGTCTTTCCCCCAGCAAAAGTGATAGAACGACTACCCTGGTCCTGTCGGCAATGTGAAACAGAGGAGCGAGAATAGAAAAAATAAAAGAAGATTATTGGGCCGAGCCATTGGCTGAAATTAAGGAGCCATTTCAGGAGTGAACAACACAGCCGTTGTGTTGGGGCTTCCCATTCAGGCTGTTGACAAACCCTTTTTTTGTCTTTATCAACCCGACCTGCACCCCCAAAGCCGATTTTCCGGTTTCCCCTTTCTTAGGCGAAGGGCTGTTTTGGGGTAGCGACCAGCGGGAGCGTAGGGGACAACGTCCCCTCGTGGCGTGCAGGCGCAGCCTGCCGTTCGACGGGTTAAAAAAAGGCCGGGGGTTCCAAGGGGACGCGGCCGCTTGGGCGTCCCCTTGGTCTGGCAGGCTTTCGCCTACACCCGGCTCCGGAGGCTGACGTCTCCGGTTTTATATTTCGGCTATACGCGGGGGTAGCGACCAGAGGGAGCGGCTGGGGGCGGCCAGCCCCCAGAGTGGTCCAGGCGACAGCCTGGGGTGAAGCATCCCGCCTGTATAGTTGCTTTCGGAGCCTTCTTCTCTTTCAACGGCCTTTGAGGGGACTTTGTCAACAAGCTACCCATTAGCCTTGGCTAATGTTTTCTATTCACGATCTTTCTAAAATTAAACGGTATGTTACGTATTTCGTGCCGCCGTAAACATGGCTTATATATCAACGGAAAACCGAAGGAAACAACTCCTGCGATCACATATCCGGCGTTATGTTCACTTGCCTAGTCGCTTCGCGGACTGCGTCGTAGTCCTGGTCCGATGAAGAAATCACGCTGACAAACTGCGCGGCATCTAAGATGGTATGATGGTCCGGCCTGTTATAATCCAGGGCCAGCAGGGCGTTTTTGACGGCGTGGACTATCTCCGGAGACAACCCGCGTCTGGAAGAAAACACCCAGCCGGGATACCAGGCCGTTTCGGCCAGTACCCGGATGGAACTCGGATCAATCTTACCCGCCACCACGTCCAGCGTCCCCTGCCGGATCGTTCCGATATCGTACTTGCCGGCGGAAACAGCCAGGACCACTTTTTCCTGCTGGCCTCCCGGACCAGGGGCGAAGGCGATTTCCGCAAAGTTCTGGCTGGTTATCCCATGGGCGTAAAAAAGAGCAAGGGGAAAGAGAAATCCCCCGGCTGAAACCGGGTCCACAGCAATCCATCTTTTGCCCCGGCAGTCCTCCAGGGTCTTTATCTCCTGGTTGTCGGCCCGGCAGATCACCTGGCCCTTATAACTCGCGCCGCCCCGCTTTTCGACGATCCGGGCAAACGCCGACGAACCGTAGCGGTCGGCCATCTGGACGTAAAAATAGGGGTTGGTGAAGGAAAGGTCTATCTTGCCCTTGCCTGCCATTTTCATGTGCTCGCCGAAGTTGTCGGGAAAGATCTGCCGGATGTTCAGACCGGTGCTGGCGCGCAGATAATCCACCAGACGGTGGTGTTTCTGGTAAGAAACCGTGTGGGAATACTGAGGCAGGTAAGCGTAGGTTATTCCGCCGGAATCCTTTTGCACGCGAGGTGTTTCCCGCACGCTCAGATCGACCTTGCTGACAGGCTCCCCGGCGTCGCAGGCGGACAGCAGGCAAAATGCAAACAATATCCACAAAAGATACTGCCTCAAGCGGTCTCCTGTTCTTCGGCGAATCGCCCCGTCACGGTCGCAGGGAGATCAATTCGCCCCTGAGGTTGTCGAACTGTCGAGGCCCAATCCTTTTTTGCATATCGAAAAAAAAAAGGCAAGACGCCTGTTGTTTGCCGATGCCTCGCCTTGTCCTGCGGGCGTCTGCACCGTCTTTGCAAGGAATCGGTTGACTGACCGGCAAAATTCGACTAGTTATTATTGTGTCGATTCTCAGGAATTGGGGTCAGACTATGTTTTTCAGCTTTCGAACTCGGGTCTTCGTCAGCATGCTGTCTGTGGTTCTTCTGGCCGGTGGACTGATCGCCCTGGCCGTTAACCGGACTGTCACGCACGCCATGGGGGACGAGTACAAAAAACGAGGCCAGGCTTTGGTCGGTAACCTGGCGGCTCGCTGTCAGGACCCTCTCCTGGCCATGGACTTCCTGCGGCTCAAAAACATGGTCGACGAGACCGTCAGAAACAGCGACGGCATGGCCTATGCCTTTATCCTGGACGACCGCAATGAAATTCTGGCGCACACCTACGAGGGCGGTTTTCCCACGGCGCTCAAGACGGCCAATTCCGTTGGAGATCATCAACGTCACGTCGTCCGGCTGCTGGATACCGGCAAGGAGCAGATTTATGATTTCGCCGCCCCGGTTCTCGCCGATGACAATCGCCTGGGGACGGTTCGTATCGGTCTTTCCCGCTCCCAGGTGGTCCTGACCATTCAGAGGGTTTTCTGGGACACTTGTTCCCAGTTGGCCTTGGCCCTTTTCGCGGCCGCACTGGTCGGCTTCAGCCTCTCCAACAGCGTTACCAAGCGTATTTCGCACTTACGCACGGCCTTGAGGCGCGTCAACGCCGGCAGTCTCGATATCCGTGTGGGGCAGCCTATCGAAAAGGGCTGCTGGCAGGTCAAGGATTGCAAAAGGAGAGACTGCCCTTTGTACGGAGACCTAGGTCGCAGATGTTGGGCCGCCAGGGCCTGGCTGGCCGCTGGCGGCACAGGGCGGGATGCCGATATGGCCGCCTGCCAATACTGCCCGATATATCGCAATCATGCCGGTGACGAGATCCAGCACCTGGCCGAATCCTTCGATGTCATGCTCCATTCCCTGAATGTTTCCGTCGGACAACTGGCCGAATCGAAAAAGATTCTCGAAGCCTCCGAACGGAAATACCGCCGTATTTTCGAAACCTCCCTGGACATGATCTTCATTGCCGACGGGAACGGAGCCTTTCGGGATATCAACCCGGCCGGGCGGAATCTCCTGGGTTTGACTCATGATGCCTCACCCCTGGGGGCGCTGCGAATCGAAGAATTTTTTGCCGATCCTGACGAATATGCCGCTCTGGACCGGAATTTGCGACGCGAAGGCTTTGTCAAGGACTGGGAGACAGTTCTGAAATCAGCGGACAAAGGAACCTTGAACGTTCTTTTCAGTTGCTCTCTGCAGCGCAACGCCGATGGGGTTATCTCAGCGTACGAAGGAGTCGTCAAAGACATCACTCATCGCAAAAGCATTGAACGCCAGTTGCTCCGGGCCGATCGGCTGGCATCATTGGGACAGCTTTCGGCCGGGGTGGCCCACGAGATCAACAATCCTCTGGGCCTGATCCTCGGTTATACCCAGTTGCTGTTGCGGGACGCGCCCGCAATTTCACAGCAGCGTTCAGACCTGGAGATCATCAAGGAAGAAACCTTGAAATGCAAATCCATCGTCCAGGCCTTGCTCAGCTTTGCCCGCAAAACCGAAACCCGGCTGGCGCCGGTCAGGCTGCCCGATTTGATTGATGAGGTGGCCGCCATTGTGAAGCACGACTTCGAAATGGCTCATATTTCGCTGGAAATCGACCGCTCCATGCCGGTGCCGGATGTTTTTGGAGATGCGGAAAAACTCCAGCAGGTTATTATCAACCTGCTGATCAACGCACGGCAGGCAGTGGGTGCCGACGGCATGGTCAGAGTGAGCACCGTTCATTGGCAGGAGCGCGGGATGGTGGGATTCATCGTCGAGGACAGCGGTGTCGGCATCTCGCCCGAACATCTCGAGCGGATATTCGATCCTTTTTACACCACCAAACCTGTGGGGCAGGGGACCGGTCTGGGCCTGTCGGTCAGTTACGGAATCGTCCAGGAACATGGCGGGCGCATCCATGCCGCCAGTGAACCTGGCCGGATGACGACCTTTACTGTCGAGTTGCCCATAGTTCCGGACAGCTCGCCGGAAGGAGAATAGCGGCATGAAGACGCGGATTCTGATAGTCGATGACGAAGCCAAAATGCTGGATATGCTGAAAAGGACCATCCTCGGCGAATTGTCTGATGTGGGAATAGTTACAGCCGACAATGGTCCCCAGGCCCTGGAAATGGCCGGTCAGCAACCCTTCGATCTGGCCCTGATCGACATGCGCATGCCCGGAATGGACGGACTGGAACTGCTTGATCGCCTCAAGGAACACGACCGCTTGCTCACCATAATTATGATGACCGCCTATGGCAGCGTGGATATGGCGGTTGCCGCCATCAAGAAGGGGGCTTACGATTTTATCACCAAACCTTTCGATAAGGATACGCTCGTCCTGCTGCTGCAAAAGGCCATCGAACGCGGAAAGCTGGTCCGTGAAAACCTGAATCTGCGCGAAAGGATTTCCGACACCGAGCGGTTTCAGAATTTTATCGGCATCAGCGCCAGGATGCAGAAAATTTACGAAACCATCCAGATGATCAGCCGCACCGATGTGACAGTCCTGATCGGAGGCGAGTCGGGAACCGGAAAAAATTTGGCGGCCATGGCCATCCACGCCATGAGTTCGCGGTGCCGCAAGCCTTTCGTACGGGTTAACTGCCCGGCCATTCCCGAACAGATACTGGAAAGCGAACTGTTCGGCTATCGCAAGGGTGCCTTTACCCATGCGACCAGCGACAAGCAGGGCCTTTTCCAGGCCGCCGATGGTGGGACGATATACCTGGATGAGATCGGAGACATATCTCTCCCCGTCCAGACCAAGCTCCTCCTGGCCATCGAAGACAAGGAGATCAAGCCCCTCGGCGACCCCAGGAGCCTCGTGGTCGACGTCAGGGTCATCGCCTCGACCAACTGCGAACTCAAGGCCAAGGTTGCCGACCGCCAGTTCCGCGAGGACCTCTATTACCGTCTAAACGTGGTCAATCTGCGTATGCCGGCTCTGCGCGAAAGAATTGAAGACCTGCCCTTGCTCGTCGACCATTTTCTCACCGAATGCTGCCGCGCCTACGACCGTCCCCCCAAGCAGATCAGCCCCGAGCTGATGCAGCGTTTTCACGATCATCGCTGGGAAGGCAACGTCCGTGAATTGGAAAACGTGATCAAGCGAGCCGTAGTCATGTGCCCCGGAGATACGGTTCGCTCCGAGGATATAGGTTGGGGAGCATCGCCGCCATTGACTTCCGGCTTCACCAATGCTCCGGATCTGGGACCCTACCATGAAATGAAAAGTGCGATTCTTACCGCCTTCAACCGCGATTATCTCTCCCGCGCCCTGCGGGCCAGCGGCGGCAATGTCACTCAAGCGGCCCAGATGGCCGGGTTGGAACGCCAGAGCCTGCAGCAGATCATGAAACGTTACGGTATTCGTTCGGAAGACTTTCGCAATCAGCTTCCATAGTCCTGCCGGATCCGCCTCCGGTCTCTTCCTTTCCCGGCCCCTGTGGTACGGCGGGCAGTGGTGCAAGTTGACGATGGCAGGCAGTCTATCGTGCGGCAAATTCATAACTTACTGAAATTTAACTTTTTTTATTGCATTTGTTTTTCTCCGGTGCAATCTCTCGCTGGCAGCAGCCCGGAATCTGCGAGGCTCCCATCGGATAGACCGCAATCTCTTCGCGATGATATATTCAATAAAAACAACACATAATGATTGTTGCCCTTCGGCCGTTCGGAATGGCCGCCAAGTTGCAAAGTGTAATTGCAGCCAAGCGCGGCACCGAAATAATTCCTCAATCTGAACGGTAAAGGAGGCTGCATGGAAAAAGTCGAAAGAAGAACGGGCTGGGAAATAGCCCAGGAGATGGAAGAACGTAAACCGACGATGCTCGAACGGCTCAAGCCGGAGAAGAGCGAAATCGTCGCGGCTCTATGGGGTTTTGCCGTCTTCGCCGTGGTCTTCCTCATCGGCTGCTGGTTGGCGGGCAATCCTTTCGAGGGATTCGCCCGGCTGCCCTCGGAAGTCGTCAAAGCTCGAGGGTGGATGGAAACCAACAACTGGGCGGTATTCTGGGGCGTGGTGGTCCTGGCCATCATTCTTGAATTTCTGGACGCCTCGGCAGGCATGGGTTATGGAGCTGCCATGACCCCCATGCTGCTCGTCATGGGGTTCGATCCCAAGCAGGTGGTTCCCGCGGTGATGATCCAGCAGGCCACCGCCGGGATGGTGGGAGCCTTTCTGCACAAGGAATTCGGCAATGTGGAGTGGCATTTCAAGCCGATGTCGGAATCGGTCAAACTGGCCATCTTCATCGCGGTGACCGGATGCATCACCGTGGCCCTCTCGGTAACCGCGGTTTACGCGGTCTTCAAGGTCCATAAGGTCTGGATCAAGCTCTACGTGGTCATCCTGTTGCTCATGATGGGCGGCGTGATGCTCATCAAGAGGAGAAAGGAGCGGCCTTACAGGCCGATGAGGATGCTTTTCTTCGCGGCCCTGGCGGGCTTCAACAAAGGCGTCGGCGGCGGCGGCTACGGCCCGGTGGTCACTGTGGGCGGGCTTTTGTCCGGCGTCCCGGTGAAAAGCATGCTGGCCGTAACGGCCCTCAGCGAAGGGGTGGTCTGCGTCTTTTCCATCATCGTCTGGATGACGCTGGCTCTGACCACCAGTATGACCATAGACTATTTACTTCTGCCTTCCATGCTCCTGGGCAGCATGGTGGCGGCGGTAGCCGCTCCTTACGCCGTGAAGGTCTTTCCTTCCAACCTCTGGCGTTGGGTGGTGCCGATCTATTGCATCGGCCTCGGGGCTTACAGCTTCTATGCGCTAGCACCGTCGCTGATTAAGCAGCTTAGTAACTGACACTTTAATCTCTTCCCAACCGCCGGCCGGACGGCGCCCGAGACCTTCTCCTCCATTGGGTCAATGCAGTCCGGCCGGCGCTTTTTTTTCGAACGAAAACAGACCGCATCTCCAGGCATCTCCAGGCTGGACAGATTTTGGAGAAGCTCGGACAATGTGGGCTAACGGACAAAGTGCATACGGAGATTGTCGAATCCTGCTCAGTATCGGTATCGGCATGGAATCAGTCAGAGTTAGACTTCACGGGAGGCGCTGTGCAACTAAAGCCGGTTGCCCTTGCAGGTTCTCCGGACGAAAAATTACATAGTTTCACCTATGCTGTGAGCGAGCCGCGAGAGTATTTTTCAGGAAATTGTTTTGATATCTCAACCCGCTTCAATCCACGCGCCCGCGAGGGGCGCGACTTAAATGGGGATACGTGGGTAATTCTTGGAATCGCATTGAACCTCTTGAAAAGGGAGAACTCCAAACGACGAAGCATCAAAACAAAAAGGCTCCGAGCTGGATGGGACAACCAATTCCTCGCCACCGTTATTCAGGCATGATTCCCAAATGCGATTACCCTGTACCTGCACCTTGACACCGAGACCGTCCGCAAGCATTATCGTAGCATTGGCTGTATAAGGTTAGGACGCCGAATCTTGTTCTTTGAAAACCTCATCGTCGAAGCTGTAAGGGAGAACTTCTATGCCATACAAGCGCAAGAAGAAGAACAAGGTCGAGTGGGTAGCCGAAGTAATGCGCCAAGGGAAACGGTATTTCAAGGTGTGCCCGACAAAGACCGAAGCCTTGAACTGGGAATCGGAGATCAGAAGAAAGCCCGAAGAAGAATTACAGACCCCTTCGGACTCCTTGACTCTGATTGATTGGGCGAATCAGTATCTTGAATTCGCTCAAGCCCGTTTCGTTCACAAGACATTTGATGAAAAGCGGTCTACCTTCAAACGGTTTTTCAAGCAAATCGAACCCGCCTTGCCCGCCGACAAGCTGAAACCCATGCAGTTCTTGGACTACCTGAAGAATCAGGCCAAGACCAGATCAGGCTATGCAGCCAACAAGGACCGTAAGAACGTCCTGGCCGCCTGGAACTGGGGAATAAAGTATTTAGCAATGCCCTCCCCTAATCCTTGCCTGGTGGACAGTTTCCCGGAAAGCCGAAGTCCCCGCTATGTTCCGCCTGAAAAAGACTTCTGGAAGGTCTATGAGACGGCTGAGGGGCAAGACAAGACCATGCTCCTGGCCTATCTGCATTTGGCCGCCAGACGTTCCGAACTGTTCAGGCTGACCTGGGATGATGTTGACTTCGCCAATTCAAGGGCCAGGATCAGTACCAGAAAACGCCTGGGCGGGAGCATGGAATATGACTGGCTTCCCATGACCGATGAACTGTTTGACGCCTTGCTGGCTCACAAGCAGGCTACAAGATCGGAGTTGGTCTTTCCTGACCCTGAAACGGGGCAGTCATACTCGGCCAGAGCCCATTTCATGAAGAACCTATGTCGCAGGGCTGGAGTCCGCAAGTTCGGCTTCCACGCCATTAGACATCTGACGGCCAGCATTCTGGCTCAAGCCAATGTGCCTATGGTGACCATTCAAAGCATCCTCAGGCACAAGAACCTTCTCACCACAGAAAGATACATCCGGGGACTGGAGCCGGTGAGGCCCGCTCTGGAAGTATTGTCCGGTCGGCATTCCCGACCACAGGTCCCGACCAAGCCGGTTGAGCTAAGCCACAAAATAAGAAAGGCGGGCTAACCCGCCTTGAATCTTAGTTATTTTGTGGCGTCCCCAAGGGGATTTGAACCCCTGTCGCCGGCGTGAAAGTGCCATCCTTAAGGATATTGGGCAGTTGAATGGATGCGCCTATACCATGGCGACGAGGTTTAACCTATGGTAATAACAAGTTAAACAACTATCGGCGCAAAGCCGTCGAATATTCGGCGTTGCATCACATTACGTAGCCTATAGTCACTATTTGGTCACCGGAAATCCTTGATGTTTTTCGGTGGCCAATTTTCTGACCATCTAAAAAGATTGGAAAAAATGAATTTGGGATAGGGGGGAGGGGGATTTCGACACCGTAGAACTAGTTCAGATCGCTCTGTTTTTTCCGGGAAAACAAAAGGCCCCTCAATTGGCGATGCGAAAGGATATGAATAATTGCATGGTTTGGGCTACTCGGCCTGTTATACAATGTCTTGAATAAGCGGCAGGGGGCCTTGGGGTGTTTGAAAACGGCATGCAACTGATAACGCTTTGTAAGGATTGGAACATGAAAGATTTGACACTGGAAGAAATAAAGGAACTGTTGGACTGGCCGAATCCGCCGGGGGACAAGGAGGAACTGACAGAATTGGTCAGCATAACAAACAGCATAATCAGGAAGCGCGGGGTGGAGGCGTTGACGGCCAACCCGCAACAATACAAGGCGGATTGGAACATAGCCCTGAAGTCGGGCCTTCTCCTGAATTAGGACCCAAGAAGCCCGGCCTTCTCAAGAATCGCCGTGGAGCCATTGACACGACGGCAATCAACGAGATGGTTGCGCTGGCTAAAACCCGCTGGCCTGAACTCAAGGAAGCCGCCCGAAGCCAGATAAGGTGGATGCATGGGGCGGTTCACTTTTCCTTGAATTTCAAACCGGGGAAACAACATAGAAGTCTTGACGCTGGAAGCAATAAAGAACCTTCTGGACTGGCCCAACCCGCTGGGAGACGAGGAAGAACAAAAAATGCTGGTCATTCTGACCAACGAGATAATTCAGGAGGATGGGATAGAATCATTTACGGCTCACCCAAAGGAGACAAAGGTGTCCTGGAAGATTGCTTTGGCGTCGGGCCTCTGACGTAAGCCAGGGATCACGGAGAAGATAGAGAGCAACCAATAGGGGGATGGGCGAAGAGTTGGCATGGTCCTGGGCAGTAGCTTATGCCTCTGCTTCGGATGTCAAATTCACCCCGCTATTGATTGTCCTGCCGTAACCATGCATTGATTCAATGGTGTTGACTAACTCTGCTTCTCCGTAACACGTCCACAATACCGGTCAAACAGCCAACCAAAGAATGCATCGGCAGATCGCCCCGCTCGATGGGGAGCTTCCTGGTGAGTAATTGCAAATATATGTATTGTTTGCGTAAATCAGGATCGGCGAAAGTAATCATCTGGACCGGAAAGCAGTATAACCCCAAGCATTGACGAACTTGTCACCGAAACTCTTCTTGCTCTTCGCGCTTGGCTTCCTTGTAGTGGTCTATAGACGGTTGCAACACCGAATGGATCAGGTTTTGTTTGCCCGGTGGGCCGTAATAAATCCGGGCCAAGCGGTTGACAGAATCCTGTGTGTAATAATGAAATCCCCGGATGCGGTGTAACAGGTCATAAAGCAGGTTGGGATCGGTGGATTCACTCAACGTTTTGCCATAATAGGCTTCAAAGGCTTCCTGAATTTACTCAGGGGTGTTGGCAAAGTCCAGAACCATGGAGTCTTTTTTGTCCGGATGGATGCGGTTCAGCCGGGGAAGGGTTTGCACGGTATTGACCCCGCTAAGACTTTTTTCCAGGTACATGGTATGAAGCAAGGGTTAGTCAAAGCCGGTCTGGAACTTATAGGCAACTGCAAGGAAGCGGTAAGCATCCTGTTCAAAGGCCGCCGCAGTCTGATTATCGGAGAAGTCGTTTATTCCCGCTCCGGTGTGGGACCGGCCTCCCTCCTTGACCTAACCCGAAAAAGCAATCAAAGCCTTGTACGGCAGGGTTTGGTCGTGCAGGTAACGGTGAAGGACAGGATGACATCCTGATACTTGCTTCGTCGTAAGGTGTCCCGAAGCAAATCGGCCACGCCACAGATGAAGCTTACTCTTCCATTGAAGTTGTTCATGGTACTCCCGAGGATCAGGTTCAGTATTATTTCCCGGTAACTTGTTGCTCCCAATACCAGTCCAAGGGCATTTGCAGCATTGGGCCGGAGATGCCATGGTACCTGCATGCAACCTGTTATGTGTTTTAGGGTCTGCGGTTTAACGTCAGGAAGACGAGGCAGGGCCAACGTAGCCCGCACTAGGGACGAAGCCAGACTTTTTATGAGAACCCGAGGGCGGTTCAGCGAGGGGAAAGGATGCGTGATTTCAACCTGCGGCCTTGTGGCAGGCCGCAGATCAGCATGGGTTTGGGGGGCTGTCAGATGAAACTGGGAAGGGGCCGCCGCTCAAGCGGCCCCTTGTATTTCTACACTAAGTAAGCGAGGGTGTCTTCAGCAATTTGCCCATGAGCAAATCACCAACCAGCCGAATGTTCCACTGAATGTTCCATGGAGGCCTGACTGGCAGGGCAATCGACCGGTCTATGGTGGATTGCCGATAAGCATAGAGGGGACAAAGCTTCGATGGGCATTGGCCGACTTCAAGAATATTTCCATTACAGCATTCCAGACAGTGAGAGCGGATCGCAATGCTTAAAACTTTGGCTGCCCCCCTTGACCTTGGAAGCCGGTAGGGACGCAGGTCGCAAGTTTCAGAGCAGTTTCGAACTTGCAGGGTATCCCATCCCCTGCAATTGAGGCAACGTTCCCGTATAGCCTTTGAACGGGAAAGGGTGACAATTTTAGTGCCTTCACTTGATTGTATTTCAACTTTCAAGCGATTTTTCCTTTCTTTATTTTAACAGATTATAATAATTAATGATTGTCGAATGTTGAGTGTTGTGCTGGTGGGTTTCTATAGTTTACCCCCCCCTATAGGGGGGTAAACTAAACCCACAGCCACAACACGACTAAAGCAGACAAGAGAGTCAGTGGGGAAAGAGATACTGTCTGCCTCGATCAGTCAATTCACCCTCCTTGGTAAGAAAGCCTTTTCTGATAGCCTTGCCCTTAAGTTGCGATACTCGGCCAGGGGTAATGTTCATAATTTCGGCGATTTCCTTGCCCGTATGTGCTTCTTCAATATAACGAAGCACATCCCTCAAGGTTTCATTTGCCGCAGCTTGCCAATGCCAAACTATCCTATTATTGGCGGTTGTCTGCATTTTGAAACTGACATCCTCCAATAAGGGCAAGTCTGATGCATTAACCCGATGCTTTACGAAGCTGGCAATAAAGCTAGCCCCGTCCAGGGTTTCATAGCGCGACGGAACGCTAAGCCGTATTGAAACGTCCAGATTGTCTTCACGGGCTGAAGTCCCTCGTTGCTTGCCGCTTTTCCCCGTGTGGTGGACAATGATAGTGGTTATGCCTTCAAAGCGGAGGCTCAGAAGCCAACGATTGATAGGGTCCCACTCCTGTTTACTGTTCTCGTCTGCACCAGGAGTAAGCGAAGCCAGGTTGTCAATTGCCCACAATTTAATACCCATGGTCTTAAGAACATCTCGCATGTTCTCGCGCCAGTTTTCGTCAAGGAGACTGGCGGGGGGGAGATTCATGCTATGGGCATAATCTTCATTGAAAATAAACAGGTTATTCAATCCATTGCCTCTTGATACACCGAGGTGTTGCAACCTGCCTATGACATCCTGTTGGCTCATTTCCCCATCCAGATAGAGACAGGGAACGGGTTCCGGGCATTTCCACGGCCCGAACTCCCCTCCGGATGCGACTGCATGTAAAACCGAAAGAACCCACCACGTCTTGCCTACGCCCCTATCTCCGGCGACAAGGATCATTGATTTTTCATTGCACCACGGGTGCAAGAAGGTTTGCTTCGGTTCAATAGGCAAATCAACAAACATATTTGCTGAAAGCAGTCCTCTAAGTAGAGGGCTTGGGCGAAGTAAATTGACTTGGCCCGGTGGCGGAGTAATTAGCATTGACTCTGCCTGCTGTTCCTCTTTGATGCTAACCAATTCTCCCATTCCGATTCCTTTCTATTATCAGTTGACTGATCTAATTGGCCTATGGCGCAATTTCTCCACTGAGACTTAAAAATGGCAGCTAAACAAAACAATGTTGTATATAAAATGCACTTGCCACTGCATCACATATACGGAGTGTTGTCTGAAATAATTCTTGATGGACGCCATTGGGAAATGACTCATTGCAATATAGTGCGAGAAAGAGAGTTGTCAAGGGCTATATTGTGCAAGCATTCTATAACAAGTTATGGAGAGCATTAAAATACAAAATGCGATATAATAACAATATGTTAAGATAATGCATTATTGTTTTGATAAATATGTACATTCTATATGAAAATTTTGTATAATGAGTTTCGCAAAGCCTTCAATCGTGCCATGCTGTTGGTTGATGAGAGAAATATTGAATGAAAATCCAAAAGTAAGCTTATGGAATCAGATACCTTTTTGCGTATAACTTGTTATGGGATAAAAATGGAGGCAATTTGCAGTGAGTGATGACGATAGTAATTTATGGAGTCATTTTGTGTCACTAAAATCATAGAGAGTAAGGTCGTGTCACTGAATGGGATATAGAGTAAAGGTATGCCACTATATTCACATGGAAAGGAAGCTATCAATGGGAGTTTTTAAGAAAAATGGATTCTATTGGATTGATTATTATGATGCTGCCGGGAAACGGCGCAGAAAGAAGATCAGTCCAAGCAAGGAGGTTGCCACCAAGGCTCTGAGAGAGGTGCAAGTTCGAGTCAGCAAAGAAGAGTATCTTGGTGCTGTGGGGGAAAAGAGAACTACCTTCAGTGAATTTGCCAAGGTGTATCTGGAATGGGCCAGGGCGAACCTTGGAGAAACCACCTACGAGAGGTGCCAGGGGATCATAGAGAAGCACTTGTCCCCCGCTTTCGACACCCGCTTGACGCATATCACCAATAAGATGGTGGAGGAATACAAGACAACGAGGACGAAGCAGGTTAAGCCCGCAACGGTCAATAGGGAGATGTCCCGGTTGCGGCACATGCTTGGAATGGCGGTCAAATGGGATTACATAAGGGAGAATCCATCGAAAGGCGTCAAGGAGTTGCGTGAACCTGCGGGAAGGGTCCGCTACCTTGAGCCTGAAGAATACCAGAAATTACTGGAGGCCTGTTCCCTTGAGGCTCTTCTGGCTGAAAGACGCTACGGCAAGCGCAAATTCTCTAAACTGCTTTCGGTGTATCTAAGGCCGATAGTGGAGTTGGCGGCCAATACAGGTATGCGCCGGGGAGAATTGATGTCACTCCGACGGAAAGACATTGACATGAAGGGGCGGCGTATCACCCTGGAAATGACAAAGAACGGTGAGCGTCGCCTGATCCCGATGAATGCAAGGGTGGCGGATTTACTGAAAGGACTGCCGCCGCGAATTGATTCGGAGATGCTGTTTCCAGGTATCTCCGGAGACGCAGTAACCCACGCATTCAAAAGGGCTGTCGTCAGGGCGGGGTTGGATGATTTTCACTTTCACGACTTGAGGCATTGCTTTGCATCCCATTTGACCATGCAGGGGGTTGACCTAAGAAGTGTGATGAGCCTTATGGGACACAAAGACTTACGCATGACAGTGAGGTATAGCCACCTGTCGCCCGCCCACTTGCAAGACGCGGTGAACACGTTGGGCAAGGTTTTCAATGCGGGTATGGAGAAAGCAGGAGATAACGCCGGAAGCTTAGACGGATAGTCACTATTTGGACACCCGGACAAAAAAGGAGTTAAGCCAATACAGCCTAACTCCCTGAATTTACTTGGCGTCCCCAAGGGGATTTGAACCCCTGTCGCCGGCGTGAAAGGCCGGTGTCCTGGACCTGGCTAGACGATGGGGACGCGAAACTTGGTGGGCCGTGCTGGGCTCGAACCAGCGACTCTCTGCTTAAAAGGCAGATACTCTACCGTCTGAGTTAACGGCCCCAACAGGATCACCGTTCGCGAAAAACATCTTGTAATGGTCTTTCACCTTTTTGTCAAGACAAAATTGTCTCCCGGCCGCGAAGAAACCCTAGCGGGCCCTCTTTTGCCCGCTTATCTGGCGAGTTACACCGCCCGGCGCACTCCGGATTTTTTTCCTCCGCCTGCCGGTCCCGGCCTTCAATACCCCCACCAGAAGGGGCTATCGTGAAAAGGATGGGTGGACAGTTCAAATCCGATGGCCGTGCGCGGGCGCGGACCCCAAAGGTGAATCTCTCCGGCCCTGACCAGGGGATAGGCGTATTCGATTTCGCCCAGGGCCTTCAGACTGCGGCCAAGCACCTCTCCGGCCGCGGTCAATTCCCGGCCCGGCGCGTACACGGCCACGTCCAGGTACTCCGGATGCAGGAGCAGGAAACGCCCGCCCGTCTCGTCCGTATTCTCCGGGCGGCCGCCGTACGGCCCCGGTTTCTGCAGGACCGTCAGCAGGGTGCCTTCCCTGGTGTTCAGGCTTTCCAGGATCACCCCGGCCAGGATGACCGCCCGTCCCCGGTAAGCCTCCGGATCCCTGAGCAGTTCCTCAAAAGGCACCGCAGGTTCGGCCCGCCTGACCGCTTCCGGCGATATGACCGAAGCACACCCGCCGATCAGGAAAAAAAGCAGACAGGCGGCTGTCAGGACTTTTTTTGGTATCGGGTTTGTCGTCTGGGGCATGACCTTCCTCCAGGCTGTCGCCCTTGTTTGATTATACTACAAACCATCTCAAATGGAATCGGCTGCCCGGTGTTCCCACAGGGTTGAAAGATTAGAGAAGTCTCAGGTAAGCGGCATTCCCGCCGGATGACAATACCCGTGAAGTTCCGGGGCTCATCGGAAAAATGTTCCATACCCCAGGGACATCCCTGTGATTTCAGGATGCAAGAGGACCCTGATATAAGGTCCGGAGGCAAGTTCCGGCCAAAGCCCGGTGGATCAAAGGTGGTAGTCGGGTATCTGCTTGAAGCAACACCCAGGTGCTCGGCGGTACGCCATTACGTAATTCTTTCGGCCGCCCGGAACCCTGCTTGATAGTCCGCCTGTGAATCTGTTACAGTCGTGAATCATGACGGCCGGCCGCCCGGCCCGACATATCTAATCAAAGGACCCAGGGAACCAGAGTCTCGGGTCCTTTTGTCTTTTGGGGATGACGAACCGGTGTGGCTATGACTCTGAAAAGCACAATTGATTATACCAACCCAGCCGCAGGGCCTTTGAGTCGAGGGTACTATGTATGCACATCTGAGAGACGATGGCGAAAAACAGCCTCTCCTGTCTCACCTGGAAAATGTTGCGGAACTGGCGTCGTGTTTCGCGGCAAAGTTCCGCTTCCCAAACACTGGAGAGCTACTGGGGTTGCTTCATGATCTGGGTAAGGCCTCCGAAGCCTTTCAGGCCTATCTGCTTTCAGCCACAGGACGATTGGATCAGGACGCCGATGATTATGTTGATGCCCAAAAATTAAAAGGCAAGATAGATCATTCTACAGCCGGTGCTCAATGGTGCTGGTTTAATGATTCGGCAGGCCCTCAGAAACTCATTGATCCTTTGTGCCGTCAAATCATCGCCTTATGCCTTTGCTCTCACCATTCCGGGCTCATTGACAGCCTTAAGCCTGACGGTTCCTGTGTTTTCAGCGCCAGAATGGACAAATCAGAAGACAAAACTCATCGTACAGAAGTCCTTCAATCTATGGGACCGGAGTTCGTCGGGCGAGTTTCAAGTCTCTTGGTCGAGCAGGTGATTCCGGAACTGCGGCAACGCGTGGCCGGGCTTGCCAAGTCATCGTCCAATAATTGCCGAGCCAAACAATCGGAGGCACGCATTTCTTCTCCTTTCTGTGCAGGCTGCGGTATTCCCGAATGCCGGGTTGCAAATCCACTGTGGCATTTGTACGTCGGATTGCTCACCCGTCTTCTGTTCAGTTGCCTTCTGGACGCCGACCGGATTGACAGCGCCGATTTTGATAATCCTGACAATACACGGGTCAGGAGTTGTGTACCCACTGACTGGTTGCTTCTTATTAATCGCCTGGAAAATCATCTCACTGCCGTAGCTGCAACTGCCAATCGTAGCGAACTTGCGGAATCAGCCAGCTCCATAAACAGAATCAGAAATGAAATATCGGCCCACTGTCTCGCCCGCTCAAAGGACCCACGCGGCATCTTCACCCTGACCGTTCCAACCGGTGGAGGCAAGACTCTGGCTGGTCTGCGCTTCGCTATTCAACACGCAGCACACCACAAAATGGCTCGCGTTATCAACGTCATCCCATACACTTCGATCATTGACCAGAATGCACGCGTGGCTCGTAACATACTTGAGCGGGAAGAACCTTTTGGAACAGTGGTGCTGGAACACCACTCGAATATAGAACCGGAGTTGGAAACCTGGCAGAGTCGGCTGTTGTCCGAAAACTGGGACGCACCCATAATCTATACGACCATGGTTCAGTTTCTTGAAAGTCTTTTTGGCGGAGGGACGCGGGGGGCGCGCCGCATGCACAGGTTGGCGAACTCCGTTATAGTCTTTGACGAAATCCAGACATTGCCACTGAAATGTGTGCATCTGTTCTGCAACGCCGTAAACTTTCTGGTGCGTGAATGCGATGCTACCGTGGTTCTGTGCACAGCGACCCAGCCCTTGCTGGGCAAACTTCCCCATCCTCATCTCGGCGCACTTGCGCTTAGTCCGGAAAACGAGATCATGCCTGAAGTTGAGCATCTTTATCGTTCACTGAAGCGTGTGGAGATCGTCAACCGCACTCGGCCTCAAGGATGGAGCGCGGCGGAAGTGGCTGAACTCGCCACGCAAGAATGCAAAGACAAGGGAAGCTGCCTGGTCATAGTCAATACGAAGAAGTGGGCTCGGAGAGTTTATGAGGAGTGTTCCGGAAGTGGGGTGGAATATCTGTTTCATCTGAGCACCAGCCTTTGTCCGGCCCATCGTCTGGAACATCTCGAAGTCATACGCGAACGCCTCAAGCACAACAGATGCTTTCCGGAAGCACGAAAACCCGTGCTTTGCGTCAGTACCCAACTTATTGAAGCCGGCGTGGACGTGGACTTTGCCTCGGTCGTTCGCTTTGTGGCAGGTCTGGACTCCATAGTGCAGGCCGCAGGGCGTTGCAACCGCAACGGCCTGGACAGTTCCGGCGTGGTTCATATAGTCAATCCTCTCAATGAAGACCTAGGCCGCTTGCCGGAGATCAAGGAAGGACGGGATCAGTCATTGCGTATTCTTGGAGAGGTTGAACGTGAAGCAGCATTTGACGGAGACCTTCTGGGCCCTGCCGTTATGGAACGCTACTTCGAGTATTTTTTCTTCAACCGATCAGGCGAGATGGCTTACCAGATCAAATCCGAAGAGGCCGAGCGGGACGACACTTTGTTGAACATTTTGTCCTGCAATCCAAAAAACACGGGCAGCACGGGCAAGGTCCCGGCTCTACGCCAGAGCTTTGCCACCGCAGGCAGGCTTTTTGAGGTGATTGACGGGCATGCGCGGGGCATCATTGTGCCTTATGGTCAAGGACGCACAATAATCAACTCCCTTTGCAGGCAGAATGATCCCGCAACCCAGCGCCGTCTGCTTCGCCAAGCCCAGCTTTATACTGTCAACGTTTTTCCGGAGATGATGCGCAAACTGTACGATCAGCATGCTGTTCACGAAATCAGGAAAGACAGCGGTGTTTTTTATCTGACTGACGGTTACTACGACAACAATTTCGGGCTGAGCGTCGAACCGGTCGGCGCCGCAGCTCCATGTATGGTTTGACCCTCAAAAGGAGGTGTGCATGCGAAACAACATTATTTTCAAACTGAAGGGGCGTCACGCCCTATTCACCGACCCGTTGACCAGAATAGGAGGAGAAAAGTGCTCTTATCACATCCCGACTTATGAATCACTTAAAGGCGTTGTCAAATCCATATATTGGAAACCCACCATAGTCTGGATAATTGACCGCGTCCGTGTCGTGCATCCTTTTCGGACCCAGACAAAAGGGATGAAGCCCCTCAACTTCAGCGGCGGCAACAGCCTCTCTATCTACACCTACCTTGCCGATGTGGAATACCGGGTGGAAGCACATTTCGAATGGAATTTTCATCGTCCCGAGCTTGAGCCCGACCGCATCGAGGGCAAACATTTCGAAATAACAAGACGATGCTTGGAACGCGGCGGACGTCAAGACATTTTTCTGGGGACGAGGGATTGCCAAGGCTACGTGGAGCCTTGTGATTTTGATTCTGGCGAAGGAGCCTACGACTCACTGGACGAATTGGGATTCGGGCTTATGTTCCACGGTTTCGACTACCCAGACGAAACAGGCATGAAGGAATTACGAGCCAGATTCTGGTATCCGGTCATGCGGGGGGGGATAATCGAGTTTCCCCGTCCCGAAGACTGCCGCATTATCAAGTCCGTAAGGCCGATGACGGCCAAACCCTTCAAGGAAGGGCGTAATCTGCTCGGCGTGCAGGAGGAATGGCATGAGTTGGATACAGAAACTTTACGACACGTATGAGCGCTGTTCGAATAATCCGTTGTTTGAAGGAGAAGGAACACTGCTCCCCGTCGGCCACACCACCCAGCAAGGGCATATTCATGTCGTCCTGGACGATTGCGGAAATTTCCTACGTGCCGAAGTATTGGACAAGGCACCCATCACACTACCCGCAACGGAACGTTCTGCCGGGAGGACCAGCGGAGAGGCTCCACACCCTCTCATTGATAAAATCCAATATTGCGCGGGGGACTATGCAGATTTCGGGGGACGGAAGGACAGCTACTTTGCATCCTACGAAGACCTTTTGGGTAAATGGTGTGCATCAGGATTCAGCAATCACAAAGCCGTAGCCGTCCACAATTACATAAGCAAAAAAACATTGGTCCGTGACTTGGTAAAGGCTGGTGTGATGGTCCTTGATTCGTCCGGAAAGCTGCTCACTGAGATTCAAGATGGTGACGAGCAGGGTGTTTTAAGAGTCTTGCCTGTCAAGAAAGAATCTCAGCGAAAAGTCAAAGAACAGGGCGATGCCTTGGTCTGCTGGAGCGTCGAAACGCCCGGCAATCCCGGAGCACAGACGTGGACAGATGTTTCATTACAAAATGCTTGGAGCCTGTATGATGCGTCACTAGTGCAAACGAAAGCTCTATGCCTTGTAACCGGTGAAGAAACGGCCACAGCCGTCTTGCATCCGGCCAAGCTTCGTCATTCCGGTGACAAGGCCAAACTGATTTCCGCCAATGACGAAAACGGATTCACCTTCAGGGGGCGATTCACCGATACAACCGGACTGCAGGCCTGTACGGTAGGCTATGAGGTGACTCAAAAGGCTCACAGTGCTCTCCGGTGGCTGATTGCCCGGCAAGGGTACCGCAATGGCAGTCAGGTTTATATCACTTGGGCTGCTTCAGGAGCACCGGTGCCTTCACCCTTGGAGGACACCCGGACCTTGCTGGGAGAGGATATTCTCTGTGACCTGGAAGAAGACTTGGAAAGCGGGGCCGCAACATTGCCCGTCATTGATCACACGCGGGATATCGGACAGGCCTTTGCATTAAGCTTGCGAAAAGTTATGCGTGGTTACAGCGCCAAACTGCAACCAACCGATGACATTGTGGTCATGGGATTGGATTCCGCAACACCGGGACGCATGAGCATTATCTATTACCGGGAACTTGTGGGTTCGGAATTCCTGAAACGCCTGGAAAACTGGCATCTGGTCATGGCTTGGCCCCAACGGGTTACTATCGAAGAGAAAGGCTCTAAAAAGGGAAAGAAGAAACGTATCGAATGGCCTGTGTTTGCCCCATCCCCCCGTCTCATCTCCGAAGTCGCCTACGGGCGCAGGCTGGATGAAAAGCTTCGCGCTGCAACCATAGAACGTCTTGTGCCCTGCATTGTAGACGGCAGGGAAATACCCCGCGATCTGGTCGAAAATTGTGTGCGTCATGCTTCAAACCAAGCGGGTCTGGAACACTGGGAATGGGAGCAGGCCCTTGGTGTGGCCTGCGCCATATACAAGGGATACTATGAACGGCATCCGAGCCCTGATAAACGGAGGACTTATTCCATGGCCTTGGAAAAAGAAAGAACTTCTCGTGACTATTTGTACGGCCGTCTTTTGGCTTTGGCCGAGCATATAGAGAGTATGGCCCTCTATGTCGGGGGAGAAAATCGCTCCACTACGGCGGCTCGCCTGATGCAACGTTTTGCCGACCGCCCTTACTCCACCTGGAGAAACATTGAGCTAGCGCTTCAGCCTTACATGCAAAGGCTTCAGGTTTCACGGCCCGGATATCTGCACAACATGAAGAACTTAATGGGTGAAATCAACACGATGTTCTTGTCGGCCGATTTTACCAAAGAGGCTCGTTTGTCCGGAGAATTCCTGCTGGGATACCACTGCCAGCTTCAAGCCTTGAAAAAACAGAAAGAAACAGAAACCAATTCAGATAATCAAGGAGATGAATCATGAGCTGCCTGCAGAAAAAAATCGACTTTGCCGCCATTTTGTCCGTCAAGCACGCCAACCCCAACGGCGACCCATTGAACGGTAATCGGCCCCGCACGGATTACGACGGCTTCGGAGAAATCTCAGACGTGTGCCTGAAACGCAAACTGCGAGACCGCCTTATGGAAATGGGCCAGTCCATCTTTGTGCAGTCGGACGACCGTAAGAACGACGACATGCCAAGCCTCAGGGTGCGTGCCGAGACTGTGCTCGGGAAGGACGCATTCAATCCGAGGAAAGCTAATCGTGACGATACCGCCAAGGCCGCCTGCGCTAAGTGGCTTGATGTGCGTGCGTTCGGCCAGTTGTTTGCTTTCGGCAAGGAAGGTGACGACAAAGGAGTGTCCATTCCCATTCGCGGGCCGGTGTCGATTCATTCGGCCTTCAGCCTGGAGCCAGTCAGCATCACCAGCACTCAGATAACCAAGAGTGTAAGCGGCGAAGGTGACGGCTCCAAGCGCGGCTCGGACACCATGGGCATGAAACACCGGGTTGATCAAGGGGTTTATGTATTCTTCGGCAGTATGAATCCCCAACTCGCCGAACGAACTGGGTTCAGCGACGAAGACGCGGAAATCATCAAGGCCGCCCTGCCCCGGCTTTTTGAGAACGATGCATCTTCCGCACGTCCAGAAGGCAGTATGGCCGTCCGCAAGGTAATATGGTGGCGGCATACCAGCAAAGCCGGACAGTATTCCTCGGCCAAGGTGCATAATAGCCTTTCGGTCAATCCTGATGGTTCTTATACGTTGACGAATCTGGAAGGCCTTGCACCGCAGGAAATAGACGGATTCTGATCCAACCAACAATGAACGCAAATGGGTAACCGCACATGAACTACCCCGAAGACGACCTTCTGCCCATCTCGGCCTTGCAGCATCTGTTGTTTTGCGAAAGGCAGTGGGGGCTGATTCATCTGGAGGGGCAGTGGGCGGAGAACGTGTTGACCGCGGAAGGCCGCATTCTGCACGAGAAGGCTCACGAGTCCCGGGCCGAAACGCGGGCTGGCGTCCGCACGGTCCGGGGCTTGCGTTTACGTTCTCTGGCTCTAGGCCTGACCGGCGTGGCCGATGTGGTGGAGTTTCACCTTGCTGACGATGGAGCCGTGGAAGGCGTTGCCCTGCCGGGCGTGCGGGGACGGTGGCTGGTTTTTCCCGTGGAATACAAACGGGGCCGCCCCAAGCCGGACCATTGCGACCATGTCCAGCTTTGCGCCCAGGCTTTGTGCCTGGAGGAAATGCTGGAAACAGGTATTCCCGCCGGGGCGGTTTTCTACGGCCAGCCCCGCCGGCGGCAGGAAGTGCCCTTCACCCCGGACCTGCGCGCCGAGACCTGGCAGGCGGCCGAACGTTTGCACGAATTGACCAGGACAGGTCGGACGCCAGAGGCGGATTACGGCCGAAAATGCCGGGCCTGTTCACTGGTCCATGCCTGTCTGCCGCGAATGTCGGGAGCCCGGAGGGCTTCGTCTTATCTGACCGAGATATTCCAGGACGATGGCAAGGAGCCGCCCGAATCATGAAACGTCTGCTGAATACATTGTATGTCACCACGCCCGGCGCCTATTTGAGCCGGGACGGGGAGACTGTTCAGGTCAAAGTGGAGGATGAAGTCCGGCTGCGTCTGCCTGTTCACACCCTGGACGGGATAGTCTGCTTCGGCCGGGTTTCGTGCAGCCCTTATCTCTTGGGGATGTGCGGCGAGCGAGGGATTTCTGTTTCATTCATGAGCGATTCCGGCCGGTTTCTGGCCCGTGTTCAGGGGCCGGTGTCCGGCAATGTCCTTTTGAGACGCGAACAGTACCGCCGTGCGGATGATATGCCGTCCTCCGCCGCTATCGCCAGGTCCTGCGTGGCCGGCAAGATCGCCAATTGCCGTTCGGTATTGAGGCGCGCAGTAAGGGATCGCGGCGAGGGAGACACTTCGGTCCTTCTGGGCGGCGCGGCGGACAGATTGTCCGGAATCATGGCCGAATTGGCCCGAGGTCCCAACCTGGAGGAACTACGCGGGCATGAAGGCGAGGCGGCCGCGCTCTATTTCAGCGTCTTCGATCATCTGATAACCGTGGACAAGACCGCCTTCTATTTCCGGGAACGCAGCAGGAGACCGCCTTTGGACAATATGAACGCCCTGTTGTCATTCATATACACCATGCTGGCCCATGATGTCTCTTCGGCCCTGGAAGGCGTGGGCCTGGACCCGGCGGTTGGTTATCTGCACCGGGACCGTCCCGGACGTCCTGGGCTGGCCCTGGATTTGATGGAGGAATTCCGTCCGTTCTGGGCGGATAGACTGGCCTTGACCCTGGTCAATCGTCAGCAGGTCAAAGCCAAGGGCTTCACAAGGACGGAAAGCGGAGCCGTGATGATGGACGACAAAACCAGAAAGGAAGTGGTTTTGGCTTATCAGAAGAGGAAGCAGGAGGAAATAACCCATCCTTTTCTGGAGGAAAAAATGGCTGTCGGCCTCCTGCCCCATGTTCAGGCGCTGCTGATGGCCCGTCATCTGCGTGGTGATCTGGACGCTTACCCGCCGTTCATCTGGAAATGAGGATGCCATGCTGGTTCTGGTGACTTACGACGTGAACACGGAGACCCCGGAAGGCAGGCGGCGTTTGCGCCGGGTGGCCAAGTGCTGCCAGGACTTCGGGCAACGGGTGCAGCATTCGGTCTTTGAATGTTTGCTGGAACCAGCCCAGTGGACGGCCCTGCGGCGAAAACTGGTCGGCGAAATCAACGAGGAAAAAGACAGCCTGCGGTTCTATTTTCTTGGCTCCAACTGGAAAAGGCGGGTTGAGCATGTGGGGGCCAAGCCTGGTTACGACCCGGAAGGGCCTTTGATCGTATGAGCCGCGAACCTGAAGCAGGCGTTAAAAACACGGCGGTTTCGCGGCTGCTTCAAGTGACTGATATCGTATCCCTTATGCCTGATCTGTCTTTTGTGGTGATTCTGTTGAGACGTTTTTTTTCAGATTTCGCGATTGGGGGTTGACGTTCTTTGAAAAATTAATAGGTTAGGGTATATACTGTCGCGCCCCTCGCGGGCGCGTGGATTGAAACTTGAAAATATCCACAGCCTGAACCAGGTCGGTTGGTCGCGCCCCTCGCGGGCGCGTGGATTGAAACGAATGAAATGCTCACACGTGCTGTAGACGATCAGTCGCGCCCCTCGCGGGCGCGTGGATTGAAACCGGGAAATGATGATGGGCCATCTGGCGCTCAGGGTCGCGCCCCTCGCGGGCGCGTGGATTGAAACTGTTGCTTGTCAAGCTTAATTATGCTTAGTTATAGTCGCGCCCCTCGCGGGCGCGTGGATTGAAACGGGAAGTCGTCTGGGTTGTGGCTGTCTGGCCAGGGTCGCGCCCCTCGCGGGCGCGTGGATTGAAACGATAGACATCAAGCGCTGGACATATTGCGGGTCAGTCGCGCCCCTCGCGGGCGCGTGGATTGAAACGCAATCAGTTTAAAGAAGCTCTGCGGCGGAAATAGTCGCGCCCCTCGCGGGCGCGTGGATTGAAACCGGGCGTTCGTGCGGAGGCAGACTGGCGCGGCGGATGTCGCGCCCCTCGCGGGCGCGTGGATTGAAACCGGGACGCCGATCAAGGCCGGCGCGGAAGGGTCGGGTCGCGCCCCTCGCGGGCGCGTGGATTGAAACGAGGGGATCGGGGATACCCTGTCCAGCCTGTTCGGTCGCGCCCCTCGCGGGCGCGTGGATTGAAACTGAGTTCGGCGATCAACGCGGTGCAGCGGGAGCGTCGCGCCCCTCGCGGGCGCGTGGATTGAAACACCGCCCCTTCCTGCCGGATCTGGGTTGAGCAAGTCGCGCCCCTCGCGGGCGCGTGGATTGAAACACTCACGGCAGCCTGGATGCGTCGGGCAACGGGGGTCGCGCCCCTCGCGGGCGCGTGGATTGAAACATCAACCGGACGCCCGGCCTGAAGCCCGCGTCAGTCGCGCCCCTCGCGGGCGCGTGGATTGAAACCCGGGCACGCTGACCAACTGCACAGTCGATTCGGGTCGCGCCCCTCGCGGGCGCGTGGATTGAAACGTGGATGATGATTAGTCTCTGCAGATAATAGTTGGGTCGCGCCCCTCGCGGGCGCGTGGATTGAAACGAGACGGGAACGGACATCCAGCAGGCACTTTTGGGTCGCGCCCCTCGCGGGCGCGTGGATTGAAACAGGAGAAGACGGTGGTTTTGCCCAAGCATGCGGGTCGCGCCCCTCGCGGGCGCGTGGATTGAAACTGCACGACGATCACGGCCATACTGGTCATGGCCCGTCGCGCCCCTCGCGGGCGCGTGGATTGAAACCCTGGACAGTCCGGGCATTTTCCGGACGGTGCGGGTCGCGCCCCTCGCGGGCGCGTGGATTGAAACACGGAGTACAGCGGCCGTCGGAGCCTCACGAATCGTCGCGCCCCTCGCGGGCGCGTGGATTGAAACTGGAAGCGATTTGACGAGGCGTTTATGCGGCACTGGTCGCGCCCCTCGCGGGCGCGTGGATTGAAACGTTTTCCGCCTCCACCCATCGCCCGTAAGCCTGGGTCGCGCCCCTCGCGGGCGCGTGGATTGAAACCCTCACAAAATTTTAGGATATTGACCAATTTTTGGTCGCGCCCCTCGCGGGCGCGTGGATTGAAACTTGAGGTCGATCTGTTTGATCCCGGCATCCGTGCGTCGCGCCCCTCGCGGGCGCGTGGATTGAAACAGCCAACGGCGGTATCTGCGCGAACTATGCGGGTGTCGCGCCCCTCGCGGGCGCGTGGATTGAAACTGGTATAAATTTGCAAATACTGGACAAGCCTGGAGTCGCGCCCCTCGCGGGCGCGTGGATTGAAACTGGCCCGCTCGTTCGACATGCTCGTAGCCGGGACGTCGCGCCCCTCGCGGGCGCGTGGATTGAAACCTCGCGCCTTCATGGTCAAAACAGGTCGCGACGAAGTCGCGCCCCTCGCGGGCGCGTGGATTGAAACATGGAGGGTGCAGGCTGTGCGTCTAACCCTGCTGGGTCGCGCCCCTCGCGGGCGCGTGGATTGAAACATCGAGACCCAACCCGGAACTAACCCCTACGACGTGTCGCGCCCCTCGCGGGCGCGTGGATTGAAACTTGTAGCCGTCGCCAACACGAGTTATCAGCCATGTCGCGCCCCTCGCGGGCGCGTGGATTGAAACCTTGCCCTGCCTCGCCCCGCCTTGCCGAGCCTTGTCGCGCCCCTCGCGGGCGCGTGGATTGAAACTCGAAATCCGGTTCATCAACCAGCGGCTTAATGGTCGCGCCCCTCGCGGGCGCGTGGATTGAAACACCCGCCAGGTTCCGGCCTGGCTGTATCGCTACGGGTCGCGCCCCTCGCGGGCGCGTGGATTGAAACAAGGACTTGGGGGACTACATGGATTTCGAGCTGAGTCGCGCCCCTCGCGGGCGCGTGGATTGAAACTGTCCGTGGTCTGGTTAAGCCTGACGGCCCGGCGGTCGCGCCCCTCGCGGGCGCGTGGATTGAAACTTTTTACACGGACGTGGAGAACATCGTCTGCACGTCGCGCCCCTCGCGGGCGCGTGGATTGAAACAGGCCTCCACCAAGCCAGTCCAGCGGTAACGAGTGTCGCGCCCCTCGCGGGCGCGTGGATTGAAACCAAATAGTCGTATACCGTGGCCGGCTTGCAACGGTCGCGCCCCTCGCGGGCGCGTGGATTGAAACGAGGCTTTGAAGAACACCATCCAGGAGACCCTGGACGTCGCGCCCCTCGCGGGCGCGTGGATTGAAACTGGAGCAAGGCCGGAGCGGCCTGTTTGTGAACGTGTCGCGCCCCTCGCGGGCGCGTGGATTGAAACTTTACGGTCAAGACATCTCCGCCCTGAGCCAGAACAGTCGCGCCCCTCGCGGGCGCGTGGATTGAAACATCCATGAACCAGGCGTAAACCACGCTGACAAAGGGTCGCGCCCCTCGCGGGCGCGTGGATTGAAACTCGAACATAGGCCGGATTGATTCGGCGTCCCGGCGTCGCGCCCCTCGCGGGCGCGTGGATTGAAACTGCCGATCTGTATTTGGGGGGTGCGATCTCGACGGTCGCGCCCCTCGCGGGCGCGTGGATTGAAACTTCGTAGGAAAAGCAACCCGTCCACCACACCTCGAGTCGCGCCCCTCGCGGGCGCGTGGATTGAAACTTGTGTGGCCCATATTTCCCGGACGATTTCCTCCAGTCGCGCCCCTCGCGGGCGCGTGGATTGAAACTGTAGACTGCCTTGAATGTGGGGGAACCCTTGCTGTCGCGCCCCTCGCGGGCGCGTGGATTGAAACACAACTCAACCGGCGTTGGAACATCTCAAATATGTCGCGCCCCTCGCGGGCGCGTGGATTGAAACTGTGCGTCGGCAAAAACAATTTTGGCCTGGTCCCTGTCGCGCCCCTCGCGGGCGCGTGGATTGAAACTCGCCGCCGGAACCGAGGTAGCCAATGGCAACGGGTCGCGCCCCTCGCGGGCGCGTGGATTGAAACTAAAGGTGTCGCCGTGTCCGTCCTGCCAAAACGAGTCGCGCCCCTCGCGGGCGCGTGGATTGAAACAATTTGCCAACATGGCCAAGGATGAAAATATTTTCGTCGCGCCCCTCGCGGGCGCGTGGATTGAAACTGCAGTAGGCGTGATAGGTGGGCTGGTATGGCGTGGTCGCGCCCCTCGCGGGCGCGTGGATTGAAACCCTGGCGGGTAAACTCGCCGATTTTGTTTTTGAGTCGCGCCCCTCGCGGGCGCGTGGATTGAAACATTACAACGGTGATGTTCGCCGCCTGACTCCACGCGTCGCGCCCCTCGCGGGCGCGTGGATTGAAACAGAATGTGCCGCAAGCCCGGTTGCCCGAACCTGAGTCGCGCCCCTCGCGGGCGCGTGGATTGAAACTGGATGCTGCCAAACGAACGGGAGCTGTCTCTAAAGTCGCGCCCCTCGCGGGCGCGTGGATTGAAACGCGGGCTCTGGCGGTGAGGAATTTCAGAATCATGTCGCGCCCCTCGCGGGCGCGTGGATTGAAACCGGCATACTTACTCCAATCAACTGTGGTCACGTCGTCGCGCCCCTCGCGGGCGCGTGGATTGAAACTCCGAATACTCCAGATGATTGCGGGCGAAAGTATGTCGCGCCCCTCGCGGGCGCGTGGATTGAAACCTATCTTGCCCAAGGCCATCAGCTTGCTCTCGGCGTCGCGCCCCTCGCGGGCGCGTGGATTGAAACAGCCTGCCCGGCAGCGGCCTCAGCCCCAGCTCCGTGTCGCGCCCCTCGCGGGCGCGTGGATTGAAACTCGAACTCGAATCGCTCTTGCCCGTCTATTCTCGTCGCGCCCCTCGCGGGCGCGTGGATTGAAACCTTGGGCGCGCCCAGCTTGCGCACGTATCCCGGCAGTCGCGCCCCTCGCGGGCGCGTGGATTGAAACTCCTTCCACTCCTGCCCGCACCGGTGGTACTTGGGTCGCGCCCCTCGCGGGCGCGTGGATTGAAACATTTTTAGATTGGTCTCTTTCCGCCAGCGTAAAGGTCGCGCCCCTCGCGGGCGCGTGGATTGAAACCTCGGGGCGCTGGGGAAACTCGGGTATGGGTTCGGTCGCGCCCCTCGCGGGCGCGTGGATTGAAACAGCGGGCTGACCGGACAGGTAATCACCAATGCCGGGTCGCGCCCCTCGCGGGCGCGTGGATTGAAACTTCATGTACGTCTCGTTCAGCGTCAGCCCCAGGGTGTCGCGCCCCTCGCGGGCGCGTGGATTGAAACGTTTTCTGATGGAGCGTGAACAATGAAATGTGGCGTCGCGCCCCTCGCGGGCGCGTGGATTGAAACATCAGACGCGCCAGTTGCCGCACATGCTTGGCATGTCGCGCCCCTCGCGGGCGCGTGGATTGAAACGCTCGGCCGAGGACGCTGATGATGTCCAGGACCGGTCGCGCCCCTCGCGGGCGCGTGGATTGAAACTGGCCGGAAAGGCGGCCAACCTGGACGCTCTGACGTCGCGCCCCTCGCGGGCGCGTGGATTGAAACTTCCGGATCGTCTGCCGTGGATGGCTCACTGTTGTCGCGCCCCTCGCGGGCGCGTGGATTGAAACACCTGCGGCGCGGACGGAGTCCTGGCGGCGCCGGGTCGCGCCCCTCGCGGGCGCGTGGATTGAAACTTAAGTACTCCGTTCTCAGAGTATCAGTACTCAGAGGTCGCGCCCCTCGCGGGCGCGTGGATTGAAACTGGGCCTTGGCGTTAACCTCGGACATGACCTGAGGCGTCGCGCCCCTCGCGGGCGCGTGGATTGAAACCCACCTGCCCCTCTACGATGTTGTACCCAGGCGAACGTCGCGCCCCTCGCGGGCGCGTGGATTGAAACGTACTCGCGCAGGTCCACCGACCGGCGGCTGAAGGTCGCGCCCCTCGCGGGCGCGTGGATTGAAACACAATTGGTAGCCGAAGCCCGCGGACGGCGTCGTCCCGTCGCGCCCCTCGCGGGCGCGTGGATTGAAACAATCGACGTAAACAATCCGGCATTAAAAAATCTCAGGTCGCGCCCCTCGCGGGCGCGTGGATTGAAACAAAAACCCTGTCAATATGCCAGTAAGGGAGTTTTGTCGCGCCCCTCGCGGGCGCGTGGATTGAAACCGAGCGGCAACAGGTCGGTATGAACAACCCGCTCGAGTCGCGCCCCTCGCGGGCGCGTGGATTGAAACATGCAGGTCCGGGCGGATGAGGGAGGAGCGGCCCGTCGCGCCCCTCGCGGGCGCGTGGATTGAAACTGTCATTGCCCATTTTGGCCAACTGAACAGTATCGTCGCGCCCCTCGCGGGCGCGTGGATTGAAACAAACGGGAACTTGATGAACTGCTGTTTGAAGCCAGTCGCGCCCCTCACGGGCGCGTGGATTGAAACGTCATAGAACCCCTGATAGTAGGCCAGCAGTTGGTCGCGCCCCTCGCGGGCGCGTGGATTGAAACGGGGGCTGAGCGTTCGGGGGCGGCTGGAGTTTCGCGTCGCGCCCCTCGCGGGCGCGTGGATTGAAACTTTGTGGACATTTCCCGCGATGCAGACGCCTATCTGTCGCGCCCCTCGCGGGCGCGTGGATTGAAACTGCTCGACCGGCTCAATGCCCGCCGAAGCAAGGCGCGTCGCGCCCCTCGCGGGCGCGTGGATTGAAACTCCTGCACCCCGTCGATGATCGGCTGCCCGGTGGGTCGCGCCCCTCGCGGGCGCGTGGATTGAAACATTCATACAAGAGATGGCCTCCGGGCATGTTGGGTCGCGCCCCTCGCGGGCGCGTGGATTGAAACAAACAGAGACGACGGCACCTGGCGGACGCCTGAATTGTCGCGCCCCTCGCGGGCGCGTGGATTGAAACCCAAAGTCGGGCGGATGGTGCTGGTACCACCATGTCGCGCCCCTCGCGGGCGCGTGGATTGAAACGAAATAGACGACATCTCCGAACAGGGATCAACCGGTCGCGCCCCTCGCGGGCGCGTGGATTGAAACAACCTCATACCATCGTACCGGCGAGGATTGAGACCGTCGCGCCCCTCGCGGGCGCGTGGATTGAAACATTTTTTGCACGGTCGGGGCCGGTCTAATTGGACGTCGCGCCCCTCGCGGGCGCGTGGATTGAAACGCTAATAATAATCAGGAGGTAACAAATGGAAAGGTCGCGCCCCTCGCGGGCGCGTGGATTGAAACTTCTGACAACCCATACGGCCTTGCCGATTGACAGTCGCGCCCCTCGCGGGCGCGTGGATTGAAACCAGAACCTGGGCGATTCAACTTGCCGGGTATGGGGTCGCGCCCCTCGCGGGCGCGTGGATTGAAACCTGGATGCCCTGGAACGTAACGCCTACGGCTTGGTCGCGCCCCTCGCGGGCGCGTGGATTGAAACCGGTTAAGCTGGCTCAGGGCCAGGACCGGCGCGGTCGCGCCCCTCGCGGGCGCGTGGATTGAAACCGGCAGTATGATGGCGGCGCGTCCGAGGCCGACTGTCGCGCCCCTCGCGGGCGCGTGGATTGAAACTAAGGAATTATCGGGATATGGGTCTATGTCATCATGTCGCGCCCCTCGCGGGCGCGTGAATTGAAACAACCGTTGCGACAGCCGCCGGGCCATGTTCAGGCCCATCCGGCCCAGTCCGATCATGCCGAGACGCATGGAATACCTCCTTGGATGTATGCCGATTGAATACCCATGATAACCTTTTAATAAAGAGAATGCCAAGGGGTGTATGCGGGGAAATGGGCCATGCTATCTCCGTTCAGGGAGATACTATACAGGGCCTATGTTCTGGGGCCTGCATTCGTCGCCGGGAAAATGATTGTATCGTTGATATTGATGCGTTATGGTATGCGGCAAAATATTTGACTTTCGCATGCGTTACCAGTTATGCATGCTGTTAGGACGAAGAACAGTCGTGACAATAAGAAACGTATACTGCGGGTGGTCAAAGGCTGAATAATGTCCGTAAAAGGTATCATATTGGCTGGCGGGAGCGGGTCTCGCCTTTATCCCATAACCATGGTTACGTCAAAGCAGTTGCTGCCTGTTTATGACAAGCCCATGGTCTATTATCCTCTGTCCGTGCTCATGCTTGCCGGAATCAGGGATATTCTGATTATTACAACGCCCAAGGACAGGCTGCGGTTCGCCGACCTTTTGGGCGATGGACAACAGTTGGGGCTCAACTTTTCCTATGCGGAGCAAGCCGTTCCACGGGGGCTGGTTGACGCTTTCCTGATTGGCGAGAAATTTGTCGGAAACTCCCGGGTCGCCCTGGCTCTGGGGGACAATATATTCTATGGGGGCAGCTTCAGACCCCGATTGGAACGGGCTGCGGGCAAGGAACGGGGCGCAACCATATTCGGTTACCCGGTTGAAGACCCCGTGCGTTATGGTGTTGTCGAGTTTGATGAAAAATTTCGCGTAGTATCGCTGGAGGAGAAGCCTGCTTCGCCCAAAAGCAATTTCGCCGTAACCGGACTGTATTTTTACGACAATGAAGTGGTGTCGCTGGCCAAGACGATCAAGCCATCCGAAAGAGGCGAACTGGAGATAACGGATCTCAACAGGATATATTTACAGAACGGATTGCTGGATGTCGAACTGTTGGGCCGGGGATTTGCCTGGTTTGACGCCGGAACCCATGAGAGCCTGCTGGACGCCTCTCAATTCGTGGAAACAATAGAAAAGAGGCAAGGCCTGAAGATTGCCTGCCTTGAAGAGATAGCCTGGAGTTCCGGGTGGATCGATTCCGAACAGGTGTTGCGGCTGGCTGCCACGATGTCTGTAAACGGCTATGGAAAATATCTGAGAAAGATGGTTGGTTCGCGGTGATCGGCGGCAGTATTCTGATTACCGGCGGTGCTGGGTTTATAGGGTCGAATTTCGTCGCCTATTATCTGGATAAGCACCCCCAGGCAACAGTGGTGAATCTGGACAAATTGACGTATGCCGGGGACATGAAAAACCTGGAGGAACTCCGGGGCGATCCCAGGCACATATTTGTGCAGGGAGATGTCGGCAACAGGGAACTGGTCGAATTCCTGTTCATCACCCACGACATCAGGGGAGTCATCCATTTCGCCGCCGAGAGCCACGTGGACAATTCCATCGCCGGACCGGAAATTTTTGTCAGAACCAATGTCAATGGAGTTTTCACTCTGCTGGATGTGGCCAGGCGCTTCTGGATGGAGAAGCCTTTCGCCTGCAAGGCCGGTTATGAAAACTGCCGTTTTCACAATATCAGCACGGATGAGGTTTACGGTTCTCTGGGACAGCAGGGGTTCTTCACGGAAACTTCACCATATGCTCCTAACAGCCCGTACAGCGCCACCAAGGCTGCCGGCGACATGCTGGTGAGAAGTTTTCATCACACTTACGGACTGAATGCGGTTATTTCCAACTGTTCCAATAATTACGGACCGAAACAGCACGATGAGAAGCTGATTCCTACCGTCATCAGGAGCGCTCTGCAGGGAAGCCCCATACCAATTTACGGAGACGGAAAAAACGTCCGGGACTGGCTCTATGTCCTTGATCACTGCCGGGGCATAGATTCCGTCTACCACCATGGCCGGGCGGGGGAGACGTATAACATCGGCGGCCGCAATGAGCGCAGCAACAACGAACTGGCCGTGAGCATCTGTCGTTGCTTGGACAGATTAAATCCTCGCCCGGACGGTGGAAGCTATGAAGAGCAGATCACCTACGTGGCGGACCGGCCTGGCCACGACCGGCGTTATGCCATCGACGCGGCCAAGATAGAAGGCGAACTGGGCTGGCAGGCTGAAGAGAGCCTGGAAACCGGGATGGAAAAAACCGTCGCCTGGTATCTGGCCAAGTATAAGGGGCAGGATGCCGGCCTGCGCCAAAGAGACAATTGATCAAGTGTGCAGCCGGAAGGCGGCCCGCGGCTCCGAGCCGCCTTGCCGGGCTGAGAGATAATATGCCGCAGGACAACAAGAAAAAGGATTCAGGCCGCAAAATCGCCATCGTCCAGTCGAATTACATCCCCTGGAAAGGTTATTTCGACATGATCGCCGCCGTGGATGAGTTCATCCTTTACGACGACATGCAATATACGAGGCGCGATTGGCGCAACCGCAACCAGATCAAGACGCCCAAAGGGCAACAATGGCTTACAGTTCCGGTCAAGGTAAAAGGTAAATATTATCAGACGATCCGCGAAACTGAAATTGATTGCACCAATTGGGCCCAAAAGCACTGGGCTACGCTTGCACTGAACTACCGCCGTGCCCCTCACTTTAAAGAAATATCCAGTATATTCGAACCATTGTATCTCGATTGCCCGCATATTTACCTGTCTGAGCTCAACCGGTCATTTATCGAGACGGTGTGCGCCTGTCTGGGTATTACCACGAAAATAAGCAATTCATGGGATTATGACCTGGTCGAGGGCAAGACCGAGCGGCTGGTCGACCTGTGCACCAAGGCTGGAGGGACGGAATATATCTCCGGCCCGGCGGCCAAGGATTATATCGAGGAGAAGTGTTTTGAGGAAAAAGGGATAAAACTGACCTGGTTCGAATATGATGGCTATCCCGAGTATCCCCAATTGTGGGGGGATTTCATCCATGGGGTGACCATCCTGGACCTGCTGTTCAACTGCGGCCCGGATGCGCCCAGATACATGAAATACGTGCGCCCATGAAGCTATCCATTGTCTCAACTCTGTACCAGTCCGCAGCATATGTAGACCGTTTTTATGAACGGGCCAGTGTGGCCGCCCGACAATTTGCCGCTGAAGACTACGAGATCATTCTGGTGAATGACGGCTCGCCGGACAACAGCCTGGACATGGCCGTAAAACTCACCAAAAGAGACAGTCATGTGGCTGTGGTGGACCTTTCCAGGAATTTTGGCCACCATAAGGCCATGATGACCGGTCTCGCCCATGCCCGGGGGGATTATCTGTTTCTGATTGACAGTGATCTGGAAGAGGAGCCGGAATGGTTGAGCAGATTCGCGGAGCAGATGGCGCAGGACAAGTGCGATGTCGTGTATGGCGTGCAGGAACAGCGTAAGGGCGGCTTTAACGAGCGATGGAATGGGCTGGTATTTTATCGTCTGTTCAATGCGTTGACAGGGTTGGATATCCCTGCAAACATTGTCACAGCCAGGCTGATGACCCGCCGCTACGTCGATGCTTTGTTGCGCCATGATGAACGCGAGGTTTTCATAGCCGGCCTTTGGCATATAACGGGCTTTGACCAGCGTTCGCAAGCAGTTCATAAGCATTCCACAAGCGAAACGACCTATACGTTTCGTCGCAAGATGTCTTTGCTTATCAATTCTGTAACCGCATTCAGCAACGTTCCGCTGATCATTATCTTTTATATCGGCATCACAATACTAACGTTGGCTGGACTTTACACTGCCTATCTAATTACAAATTGGCTTTTTTTCGCCAAACCACTAAGCGGGTGGACTTCTCTCATGGCATCTATCTGGCTGTTGGGAGGCTTGATCACTTCGTTTATTGGCGTAATAGGCATCTATCTGTCTAGGATTTTTTCTGAAACAAAGCGGCGTCCTTACACCATCGTGAGGAAGGTTTATGGCCAAAAAGACAACTGAAATAATAACAGAAGTGGCAGAGTATTATTCTGCCAAACTTGCCGAGCATGGCCGGACGCCTCGGGGCGTAGACTGGAACGGCGAAGAAAGCCAGAGATTACGTTTTTCTCAACTAACCAAGGTAATTAACGAGACAAGCGGGTTCTCTCTCAATGACATAGGCTGCGGCTACGGTGCGCTATATGACTATTTGCAAGAGAGGTATTGCGATTTTATTTACAGAGGCTGCGATGTTTCTTTTGATATGATTCGTGCGGCTGGAGAACGCTGGGCTGACAGTTCAGGCGTTTTTTTTGCCGTGGCTGCCGAACCTGCGAATTTTGCGGACTACGGAATAGCCAGTGGCATTTTTAACGTGAGATTAGGGTATAGCGACGCAGAGTGGCTTGAGTATATGACGGAGATAATTGGTATTATGGACAAAACCAGCAGAAGGGGATTCGCCTTTAATTGTCTGACATCATATTCTGATGCAGATAAGAAGAAAGATTATCTTTACTATGCCGATCCCTGCGCCATGTTTGACTTCTGTAAAAAGCATTATTCACGCCAAGTTGCGCTGTTGCACGACTATGGTCTTTATGAGTTTACAATTCTGGTGAGGAAACACTCATGGTAAACCAGTTAGTCATTTTTGGTGCGGGCGATATCGCCCAACTGGCCCATTACTATTTTACTACTGATTCCGACTATGAAGTTGTTGGTTTTACTGTGGATTCTGCCTACATCAAGTCGCAGAAGTTTTGCGGACTTCCGATCATACCATTTGAAGAGGTGGCAGAGACTTATCCGCCTGATAATTATACTATATTTGTTGCCCTGAGTTATTCCAAACTTAATCAAATCCGCAAGCAAAAATACCTTGATTCCAAGGCATTGGGGTATCGCCTTGCCAGTTATGTCAGTTCCCATGCCACGGTTCTTAATGATGGTAGAGTTGGGGATAACTGCTTTATTCTTGAAGACAACACTGTACAACCATTCGTCACTATCGGCAACAACGTTACTTTGTGGAGCGGTAACCATATAGGGCATCATTCCACAATAGAAGACCATTGTTTTTTGGCGTCCCATATTGTGGTTTCCGGGGGGGTGGAAATCGGCGAAGCCAGTTTCATTGGTGTTAATGCCACACTGCGGGACCATATCAAGGTCGGGGAACGTTGCGTCATCGGCGCAGGAACGTTGATACTCTCGGATGCGGAGCCTGGAAGTGTGTACATTGGACGGGCTACGGAACGGGCCGAGATATCCAGTGACCGGCTGAAAAGATTGTGAGGGACTAAGTCTTGCATTGGAAGAAACTGGGACTGATCTATTGTCCAGAGCCCATTCATCCTAAGCTGATCACGCATGCCGCCAATCCACTGCCGGTTTTGCTTGAAGGAGACGTATACCGTGTCTTTTTTAGTGGGAGAGACGTGGAGAACCGGTCTTCGGTAGGATTTGTTGATATGGATTTGGTCAAACGTAAGGTTATTTATGTACATGACAGACCCGTATTCACACATGGCGATGAAAACAGTTTTTTCTCCCATGGCGTTAGCATTGGGAATTGCTATACGGTGAAAGGGACCCATTTTATTTTGTTTATGGCTTGGCAATGCCCGGCGGGCAGGCATTGGCGTGGGGTAGTCGGCAGATTGGTTCTCCATGACGACTGCTCTATGACCCTAGATGGTGATCGCCCGTTCATGGAGACGGATGAGACCGATCAGGTCAGCATTTCTTACCCCTGGGTCATCCAGGATGAAGATGGACTCTATAGAATGTACTATGGTTCTACTGTTTCTTGGGATACGGGCAACGGAGAGATGTTGCATGTGATCAATCAGGCGAGTTCGGTTGATGGGAATCAATGGAAACGTGAAGGGCTGGCAGTGCCGTACTGTATTGGTGTGGCTCAGGCATTTTCTCGACCGACTGTTGTTGGTAATAAGAATAATGGATATCACATGTGGTTTTCCTATAGGAGTGGTGCGGGAACCACATATCGTATTGGTTATGCTTTCAGTTCAGATGGCAATGTTTGGGACATTGATTTAGAAAAAGTCGGCATTGATGTTTCCCCATCAGGTTGGGATTCCGAGATGATTGAATACCCCTTTGTTATTGATCATAAAGGCCAAAGATACATGCTCTATAATGGGAATCATTATGGTAAGACAGGATTCGGGATTGCCGTATTGAATAATGACTAATTTCCTGGAACAACACACTACTGAACTGAGTATACTCAACATAATTTGATCATTCAGTCTGGGGAAAAATGCTGATCGCGTCATCACGTAGCCATTGAATGATGTTGACCTCTTTCACTACTCAGTGCTGTAGGTGACGATGTGTTGTTAAAAAAATCAAAAATTAGTGCGTTCAATATTGAGGAGAATTTGTCGATGAACAACCGATTGCTGGATCATTTATATTTCCTTTTTACGATAAGCCTAACTTCATATGGCCTTTCAATTATAAAATGGCGTATTGCCAAAGTGGGCGTTTTACCACAGGAGATGATACCCAAACTACGTTTCCTGTTGCAGATGTTTCTATATCCGCTTGTATTAGTCCGGCTATATCGCGGCCTTTTTGGCTGGCTTGGCCTGGCTGGCGGCCATGACAAAATTTGATCTTAGCTACGGCTATCCGTTTATGGGTTTGAATTTCGTGGCAGTGCTTTTACTCATCGGCATTTTTCTTGGAGAGTCCATTACCCTGACTAAGGTGGCAGTTGGTAAATCTTTGTTTAGAAATACCGTATTGGAGTAATATCAAATCATGTCGCGTTTTATTGATTATCTCTATATTTTTTCTACAGTGGGTTTTACAGCTTACGGGCAAATAGTCATTAAGTGGCGTATCGTCAAATTCGGCCCAATGCCACCGGACTTGCTGGAAAAGGTAAAATTCCTGATATTACTTATCGTTGATCCCGTGATCTTTTCCGGTTTTGCGGCTGCATTTCTGGCTTCCCTCGCGTGGATGGCCGCCATGACCAAATTTGAACTTAGCCATGCGTATCCTTTCATGAGCCTGAATTTCGTTATTGTCCTGCTTTTGAGTGGGTGGCTTCTGAAAGAACCATTGTCGATACCCCGTATAGCGGGCGTGGGGTTGATTGTGCTGGGAACTGTGGTGGCAGCCCGTGGCTGAATATTATCTGTCTACGGAGGAATACAGGCAGATTTCAGCGAAACCGACCAATAGATATCTTGGTAGATATTTGCCACTTTTAATTCTGATTTTGGCAACTGCCATATTCTGGGGACCGGTAAAATATAAATTGATCGTGCTCATGAAAGTGCCTTTTGTCGACTATAAACAACATATTGATATTGCACTAAAGTTTGCTGAATGTGGAGAAATAAAGATACCATACTTCCTCTTTCATGTCATTACCGCAGGCATTCATTGGCTAACAGGCTTGGAGATTCGCTTGTCGGCCTATCTGTCTGATATGATGGCCATCATTTTGACCGCAGTTATTATGTTTCATTTTATTACTTCTGAGATTCCATCAGAGCACCTTTTTAAAGGCAGGCTGGTCGCTATTCCCATGACTTTCTTCGCTTTACTTTTTGCCCCTATTGCGTTCAACGGCTTTATGTCGAGCGCGCCTCTTGGCTCATGGTTGAGATATTTGTCATTTTACACCGGTTATTTTCATAGTGCCAATATATATCACAACCCGACTTTGTTGATGTTAAAACCAATCGCATTGTTATTATTCTGGAAATATGCTGCCATTATCAGTAAGTTTTATGCTCCGGACACACGACAGTTTAGTTTGCGTTCTGGCTTGGTAATGGTCTTGCTAATTATCTTTAACGCATTAGCTAAGCCTAATCTGTTAATCTGCTTTCTGCCAACTGTAACTATGACAATTCTCTATTTTTTTGTGATGGCTTTAAAATGTCGAGGAAATTATGCGTCTTCATTTTTCCTGTCAAGAATTAAATTCATAATATTATACGCATTTGGACCAACATTTATCGTTTTGTTAATTCAATACGCTTTCATGTTTCTAAATATATTTGATTTGGATATAAAAGATGTTAGCCTAAAATTTGCTCCATTTGCTGTACTTGCTAACAACTTCACGTTAATATCCTTTGGGGCCAATTTTACTCTATCTGTTGCCTTTTTGATGTCTGTATATTTACTATTTCGTATGAAATTTGTTCGAAATATTTACACAATATTGGCGACTGTTCTCACTGTTGTAGGATTACTATATGTCATACTATTTGCGGATTATATTAACCATAAGCTATCCAACGCTGGAAATCTATTTTGGAGTCTTCAGATCACACTTTTTATCACCGTCGCTGTTACTATGAAATTTATGACTCATAATATGGTCAACTTTCACCAGCTGTCACCCCGAGATAGAACCCTTACCTTGATATCATTGACTATTTTGTCCATTCATATTTTTTCCGGACTGTATTGGTATATTTCACTTCTTCACATTTAGGGTTAATATACTCTATGACACAATCAGCACTGCCCTCATTAAGGAATTACTGCCGGAACTTAATATCCATGTTGGGATCGATTTCTCGCGGAATCGAGTCGGCCATGCTTGCTTTTGCCGCAGTTGTTTGTGCTTATCTGTTTGTATTTGTAATAAATGATATTTCAATATGGGACTATTCACCATTCGAAAGCGATGCCATTTCTTATCTACTTCAAATTCGCTCTGCGGCGCATTATGGATTAGCCTCTGGTGCTTACGGAATCCAGGAATTTGCGGCATGGTTTTCACCTTCACCATTTGGAGTTCATGGCCCTCAATTTCCCTTGTCCTATGGCACCATTTTGGCGCCGTTCTCGTGGACAGATGCAAATCCATTGTTGCTGAATCATATTCTCTTTGGCCTTGCTCTATTTTATTTTTTAACCCGCTATAATGCCGGTAATTTAGATAATCTTCTATTTACCATATTTGCTGTTACATACTGGCCTATAAGCCTGATGCTGTCCATATGCATGCAGGAAGCTTTTTTAGGTTCTTTGGCCTTGGTTAGTTGTGGATTTTTGTACAAAAAAGATACAAGTAGACGTGGTTTCTGCTTTTCAATGGTTTGCTCAATATTTTCTGGCATTACCCGTCCGCTATACGCTTTCTATTTAGTAGCTGTGACGCTTCCTGGACCAGTGAAAACCTGGAAACGGGCAATTATCTTATTGGTCGGCATCGGGTGCAGTCTTGTTTTGTCTATGTTAGTTTTTTGGATGCTTTCTGCCTCGCCAGATTCTCCTTTTGCGACAGGACCTTCTCAAGAGAGAATCAGTCCAGTTATAGGTGATTTTATTCAGAGTAAAATAACCAATGGAGGCCAAAATCTTCTTGAGAATGTAAAAAGGTCTTGGATATTATTGGGATCATATACTGTTGAGTCGCATCTCATTTTTGTTTCTGTCATTTTGGTAGTTTTCCTAATTTGTTTTTCTGTGCCTAATCCATTACAAAGTGATGAGTTTCCATTGCTCATTATATTCTTATGGGCAATTATTATAAATATGATATTCTATAGAGTTCAAGGCTACATATTCTTCAGAATGATAGGTCCTGTGGTATTATTTTTATCGCCTTTTATATTAAGAAAGCGTATAGTAATTATCTCTCTAATCATCATCAATTTTATATATCTTCCGGCGGCAGACGATTTCGTCAAGAATTATAGAGCACGTTCTTTTGTTATAGATTCAAACCATACCAATTTAAGAGGGATCAGAGAAATACTGTCACAGTTATCATTTGATCCTTTAGGAGATCGCTGGGATAATTCGATAGCAATTATAGATTCTCCAGAATTACTGCGCTATTTGCCCAGTTTACCGGTAGGATTTGGCTTTCATGTCTTTCGCAAGTTCAAAAAATCATACCAGCCAAAATGTCGCTACATCCTTGCAAAAAGAAAAGTAGTGATAGAAGTATTGTCAGATGATAAAATACACAGTATAGCTGATGGTTATGTGCTCTACGACTTAAGAAAACTGGAACCACATCATGCGCGATGAAAAATTACCAATACAAATATGATTCAGAAAATAGAGTAGGTGTGTAAGGTGGTATGGGCAACGCTTAAGCGATTTATTCAGCGGAATTTAAAGAAAGATACCTAGTGAGGCATAGGGAGGCACGTAGATTCTACGTGCAGGCTGCTCCTCGTTTTTATAAAGGGGCAGGAGTGAGAATCCGCTGAATCTGATGATTATTTTTGTGGGCGCCCGGAAGTTTATGGAAACGCTATGGGATGTTTTCCTGGATAGACCGGCTCGGTTATGGCTGATGCACGGAAATCAGGATTTCAATGGAAGGAAAAGGGACGATTGGGCACGTCACAATCGAACGGCTCTGGTTGTCCCTGAAGTGTGAATGCCTCTAACTGCATGCCTTGGAGACTTGCTACCAGGCCAGGAAAGGCATCGGAGACTGGCTTGATTACTACAACCAGAGCCGGCCCCACTCCAGTCTGGACGGCATGACCCGGATGAGGCATACTGGGGCCTGTCTGAGATGCGGAGAACTGAAGCGGCGGCATGAAAACAACCCAAGCCATCCACCTTAAGAAAGCCGCCATTATGTCCAAACAATGGGGACCACCTCTTTGTGGCGCGCAGGCAAGGGGGCTTTTCAGGTCTGGCCAACTTCTGGAGTTTAGGGCAAAAAGGTCTTAACGTGATAGAATCAGGGAAACAATTCTGTCCCTCAAAACAAGGCAGGTAGGCCATTGCGCGGAGCAAGGTTAAAAAAAATGAACGAATTCGTCCCTTTCAACAAACCATATATCGCAGGCAAGGAGCTGTATTACATTGCTCAGGCCGTTATCAGCAACAGCCGCATATCCGGTGACGGACCCTTCACAAACCTGTGCCAGAAATGGCTGGAAGACAATCTGAACTGCCGGAAGGTTCTGCTGACTCATTCCTGTACGGCCGCGCTGGAGATGAGCGCCTTGCTCTGCGGAATCGGTCCCGGTGACGAAGTCATCATGCCTTCGTTCACCTTTGTCTCCACGGCCAATGCCTTTGTTCTGCGCGGCGCGGTTCCGGTGTTTGTGGATATCCGTGAGGACGACCTGAACATTGATGAGAACCTGGCGGCCGACGCCGTTACCCCGAGGACAAAAGCCATTGTGCCGGTGCATTATGCGGGTATTCCGTGTGATATGGAGGCTATCGTCAGCCTGGCCCGGAGCCGGGGATTGCGAGTCATCGAGGATGCGGCTCAGGGGCTGCTTTCAAAATACCAGGAACAGTATCTGGGAACGATCGGCGATCTGGGGTGTCTGAGCTTCCACGAAACAAAGAACATAATCAGCGGAGAAGGCGGGGCCCTGCTGATCAATGACCCGGAACTGCGGGAGAGAGCCGAAATCATCTGGGAGAAGGGCACCAACCGGAAACGGTTCTTCCGCGGCGAGGTGGACAAGTATACCTGGGTGGATGTGGGCTCATCGTATCTGCCCAGCGATATCATTGCGGCCTTTTTGTTCGCCCAACTGGAGATGGCTGAGACCATAATATCCGCCAGACGCAACATTTTTCGGCGCTATCTGGATGGGCTGGGGGGCCTTGAAGCGAAAGGCTGCATCAGGCTGCCGTTTATCGGCCAGAATGGAACCGGCAATGGGCATATAATGTATATCCTGACGGAGTCACTTGCGGCCCGCACCAGACTGATCGAGCACCTGAACAACCGCGACATCAAATCGGTATTCCATTATGTCCCGCTGCATTCATCGCCCATGGGGGAGAAATGCTGCCGCACTTATGGACCAATGAAAGTGACAGACAGTATCAGCGACCGCCTGCTTCGTTTGCCCATGTTCTATGAAATGTCGCACGATGATGTTGACCGGGTTGTTCAGGCTTTATGTGATTTTTATGAATAGGAATTCATGACGGGTTCCATAGGTATTCTGTCTGTTGAATAATCACGGCTGTTGCGGTTCTACTGAAGTGACTGCCCGGATTAGACCGGTTAAGGATAATATTGATGACTAAGCCCAATATTTCAACCGCCAGGTGGCTGGCTCTGCAAATATTTCTGTTCGCATTATACTTCGCTCTGTCATGCCTTTACTATCACTTCTATTTGACCAATGAATACACGCCTGGTGGTGATGGAGGCAGGATATATACCTACTTGAAGTACATGGAGAAGGTTCCCGAGATCATCCCTTTCTGGCAGGCTCATAAATATCATGGTTATCCTCTCCTGGCCGATCCGGAAAATCACATGCTGTGGAGTCTTTTTCTTGATACGGAATCACCTTATTTCAATATTCAACTTAATATGGTTTTTTTCACACTGACAGCGGTGTTCGCCTTCTGCTGCCGCGGTATCGGCAGAATACTTGGTTTTTCCGAAGTGGCTGCTTTCGCTGTTGGCCTTGTTTCAATCAGTTGTGTGCCTATGGTGAGAGTGTTCATGCATGGGTCGTTGTCCTCACTGCAGCCTACGGTTTTTATTTATGTTTCCATATTCATGATATTGTATTTTGTACAGAGCCAAAATACCAAGTCTGTCTTACTGTTATTGATCTCATCTCTGCTTATGGCGGCAGCCTTAGTCACCACAGGATATTACTTTCCTTTGGCGGCTTTTCCGCCATTGGTTATAGGACTGTCCTGTCTGTATCTGAGCAAAGAAACAAGGGCTAGGCAGATCGCTGCCCGCATATTTGTAGTCTTGTCCATCATCTCGGTTTTGACTCTTTTGTTTTCTCTTCCTTTGGTTTTGCCGGTTATTGACGGAGTTGTTTCGTCCCGGATATTTTTCTCGGATTCTCCCGTCATTAATGTCACTGATGCCCCATTATATAATTTTTATCTTGGACTTTGGCCTTTCATATTGCTGGCTGTTATCTATGCCAGGGGAACTCTCAGGCGCTGTGCAACATTGTTTGCGATTTTGGGAAGTGTCAATTTAATTCTTATCTTATTGGAAATTGCCGGTTGTGCCCTGTTTTTTGACGTTTGGTCTCAGATACCAATTCTGCGGAATATACGCTGGCAACATCCGTTTACCGAGTTGGCCAGCATCGGAGCTGCGTTCTGCCTGGGTATATATCTTGATGCAAGTAGGACAAAGGAGGCTATAGAACCACCACAGACAAAATTTGTTCTGATTGGGGGATTTTGTCTACTGATGGCAGTTCTGGCCTTTGGGCAATATCAAAATGGGGATGAATACCATCAGATTGTTATCAGTCTTCTTTTCATTTTGGTAGCCCTGGTCGGTAGAAGATTTAGAATTGCTTTGTCTCTATCTCTGGCAATATTGCTGCTTATGATCGTTAATTTTGAAAAGTGTCCTCTGGGAAATCAGCTTTATAAGGCCACCAATTCGCAAAAAATCCAGACATATGTTGGACCATACAGATGGATGGGGGGGTACGGATACGACGAATTTACCCCCAGTTTCGCTTATGGCAAGTATTCAATGGTTTTTATTAAAGAATACAGAAACATACTGTCGGTAATGACCGGTGTTGAGATTATGGCTCAGCGCCCGCATTGGGTAGGACTTTATGAAGAAATTGACGAGACCAAGGTAAACAAGAGAGTGGAACGCCTTATGGCTATAGATAATCCAGTCAGAAAGAAAGCGAAACGTAAAGACAGGAAGAATTACAAAATAAGGCCTTTCAGGGTGTATGACCGGTGGGTCGTTCTCGACGACGAGAACGCTTTAAAGATGATGACGGATGGAACTTTTTCGGTCAATGGTCCAATAATTTTGGCTCAGGAGCCACCCTTTGAAAAAGACGCCAATAAAAGGAAGTTAAATTGGGATGCTAAATTAACCGGAAAGACCGCAGATACATTGACTTTGCATGTAAAAACGGACAGGAACAGTATCTTATTTATACCAGAGATATATCATCGAGATTGGACCGCGGAGGTGGATGGCGAAAGGGCTCCTGTAATCAAGGCCTACGCTTCAATGCGCGCAGTACCAATCGGATCGGGGGAACATACGATTGTCCTGCGGTTTGTTTACCGGCCATTTTACTGGGGCTTGGCCATTTCGGGATTCATGTTATTTTTCTCTTTCTTATTACTGCTTGTTTTTCGAGATAAGGTACATCGCTACTTGAGTTTTCAACCTCTGTAGGCAGGCTGGTCTGGCCGTCAGTCTAAGCAGGGCATTGCATGGGATTCTATTCATTAGGGGCTTGCTTCGGATACTCAAAACTGATATATCGTTCCCAGAGTTACGGAGGCAGAAACGATGGCTGATATATTGATATTGGGCGGAGATGGTTATCTGGGCTGGCCCACGGCCATGTATTTTTCCAGTCAAGGGCATAGCGTGACCGTGGCCGATAACTATTTTCGGCGCAACGCCTGCACTGAGCTGGATGTCGGCATGCTCTACCAGGTGCCTACACTTGCCAACCGAGCGAGGCTCTGGTACGAGTTGACCGGCCGGGAGATAAAGGTCGTCGTCGGCGATCTGAGCGATGCAGAAGTCATGCGTTCATTCTTCGACGGCAGGGTTAAGTATCAATGGGCTGTCGACTCAGCTTTCAAAGGCGCACCCGAGGCGGTAGTCCATTATGCCGAGCAGCCATCGGCACCGTACTCGCTTATAGATTACAAATACGCCAATTTCACTCTGACCAACAACCTTCTGGTTACCAATAACCTCATGTTCGCGGTGCGTGATTTTTCCCGGGAAACTCACATTATCAAGCTGGGAACCATGGGGGAATACGGGACGCCCAATATTGATATTGAAGAAGGCTGGTTAGAGATTGAGCATAAGGGCCGGAAAGGCAGATTTTTGTTTCCCAGGCAGGCAGGTTCGTTGTACCATACCACAAAGGTCATGGATACCGACCTGCTGTGGTTTGGTGTGCGCATGTGGGACCTTAGGGTCACAGACCTCATGCAGGGCCCTGTCTACGGCCTGGAGACAGAAGAATCGGCCGCCGATCCTCGGTTGCGGACCATATTCAATTATGACGAAGTGTTCGGCACAGTGCTGAACAGGTTCATCACCCAGGCTGTGGTGGGATATCCTTTGACGGTCTATGGCCAAGGCGGCCAGACCAGGGGATACCTGAACATCAAGGACACATTGCAGTGTGTGGGCAAGTCTCTTGAGACGCCGGCCGGAAAAGGCGAGCTGCGGATATTCAATCAGATCATGGAAACATTCAGTGTTTCCGAGCTGGCTGAATTGACGAAGAAGGTCGGTGATGCTCTTGGGTTTGATGTGGAGATCAAAAGCATCGATAACCCGCGGAAGGAAGCGGAAGAGCATTATTACAATCCTACCTATCAGGGGCTGGTGGATATTGGGGTTGAGCCACATTACCTGACCGAAGAGGTCATGAAAGGCATGTTCCGGATCGTGGCCGAACACCGGGACAGTATCAGGCGCGATGTGATTTTCAGAGGGATTAAGTGGTGAAGGTAATGGCCAATTTTATATCCCGATTATCTGCTTCATATAACTGGCTAAAACGAAAGAGAGTCCGAAGGCCATGGCCGGAAGGTGAGGCAGGATTAAAAAAACGTGACCATAGGCGAATGGTTGGGGCTCGATGGGATGAACTCGGGCCTTTACAGTTTAATTTCATGACTGAAGTGGCTGGATTAAAGCCGGATGATATTTTTTTGGAGATATCCTGTGGATCATTCCGGGCAGGGCGCTTCTTTATACAATATCTTAATGAAGGTAATTACTTAGGTATTGATAAGCAAGAAGTTCTAGTGAGGGAAGGCAAGCAACATGAAATACCTGCCCATATATGGAACGATAAAAAACCAGAAATAGTTATATCCGGTGAGTTTGATTTTAATAAGTTTTCGAAAACACCTGGGCTATCATTGGAGCAATCTCTTTTCACACATCTTACACCAAGAGATATCATAAAATGTCTAAGAAAACTTTCTCAATATGTAAGTTCATGCCATCGTTTCTATGCTACATTCAATGAAACAGATACGCCGCCATATTATATATTACCATCACATTCTAGTCGTTTCGACTATTCTTTTAAGCAAATTGCAACTTGGGGGAAACGTTATGGATGGGATTGTACTTACATTGGGAGCTGGGGGCATCCACTTGATCAGAAGATGATAATGTTTGAGAGAAAGGATGAGCATTGAATTATAAACAGGCAACCATGAATGAATGTTGTTAGATGACAAGGGGTCTTAATTTGACGATAATGGCATAACTTTGTGGACAAATAGTTGGTAGCCTGAAGATAGTTTACGTAGTGAAAAAATTTGAGATGTAAACATTTTTTAGCATAGAATCCTTAGGTGGTGGGTAATAATTAGATTACAATCATTTTTGCTTATAGTAGTATGAAGCAATTAATAATGTGTAAGTTGAGGGGTGTTGGTAATGACTTTGAAGAGAAATTTAATCGATGATGATAGTGATATTATACCATGTGGCCTGCACAGAGATTCACTTTTTGCTGATAGAAAAAGCCATCTTAAGAAAGCCGCCATACTGTCCAAACAATGTTGACTACCTCTAATTTCTAATACCCCATGGGCATTGATGGGAGTTGTTGAAATAGATGACAATTGTCGATAAGTTGTATAAAGTCGTAATTAGGGGTTTGAACGGGGTCTATTAGACGGCATGAAAATACTTTTTATAAGTCCTCGGCCTTTCGGTCTGATGGGGACTCCCGGAACATATCTTCTTGTGGAAGCGTATGCGCAAAATGCTCATGTCTGTGTCATTGCCAATAAGGACCATGACGATTCGTTCAGAATCGTGCATCCTCCATCCTCCCGTGTTGAATTGCATGAGATATCTTTTAGCAATGCTGAATATCTTCTCGACATACTGAGAATTGTCCAAATATTTAGACCTGATATCGTAACAATCGGGAGTCACCCTGGATGGACATTCATTCTTGATTACCTAAAAGCGCATTATTCAGCAGCGAAGTATGTCTATGACATAAAATCTCCTCTTCTGGCTCCGGGCAATTCGAGGAGGAGCCTTGAAACTGCAAAAAGAGGTAGAATATCTGCGAAGAATGTTGATCTGGTCCTGACCCGTTGCCTCGAAGATGTGCAGACATGGATTCCCGAATGCTCAAAGCCTGTCCTGGTCTACCCTTTGGGAGTAAAACTGACGAATTATGAGCCTATAAAAATAGGTGAGGGTTTCTCCAGCTGCACGAGATTTGTTTATGTGGGAGCCATTGCTCCACTGAGGATGCTTGAAAAACTTCTTGAATTTATAGCCGCATTGCCTTGGAAGATCAGAAAGGTCGTCAGGTTTGATTTTTATGGATCGGGCCCTGCTGAATCAAGTTTTGTAAATACAATAGATGAACTTCGCCTTAATAAGATTGTATCGTATAATGGTTGTGCCGATACAGTCCAACTGCCCAAATTACTGACAAATTATGAAGCTGGATTAGCTTGGGTGCCCCACGAACTATATGATACGGCTCCATCTTTGAAGATAGTTGAGTATACATCTGCAGGGCTATTACCGATTGCTATGGATACTACCGCGCACAAGCGTTTTGCGGATAATGGCTTCCATGTATCATTCTTCTCTGATACAGCCAATTCCTTTGCCTGTGCAATTGGAAAAGCCGTTATCGAAGGTTACAATGCAGAAAAAAGATCCGAAAATATGGATAGAATTAGGAAGTATGATTGGTCTAACATTGTAGAAAGCTATATATTTCCGGCTTTTGTTGATCTATTAGACACGAATGCGATGATGACAAGCCAAAGGGAAAATGAGCCGGTTGACAAGAGTCACCATGCTTTCACGTATAGCGATCAGAGTATTGTTGTTCGCAATAATTGGCAACATGATTTGCACAATATGGAAATTGAGAAAAAGAGAATACTGTTTATTGGTCCCCCTGGATTTGCTGAAAAGATATGGGATACTAGGGCAAGATATATCATTCCAGATTTGTTTGATAGTATTCCTTCGAATTGGGATGTATATTTTCTTACTGGAGAAGTGCCGGAATATGCGTGGGACGCTATTAATTCCCTCATTGAAAAATATAAAATTAGACACATTGAAATAGGGCCAAAACCTAAAAGAATTTCATTCGATGAATATTGGGATTCAGAAATTGTCAAATACGCTAAATTTGTTCGGCCGGACTTCATCTCGAACATATTTGGGGCATTAAGGGCAGGTAAAGCCATTGCCCTTGCAGCAGAGGACGTAGGGGCAAGAGCAATATTGCGTGTCCCTGGGGATGAAATATTGTCGAGGGTTAACATGGGCGTATATCAAGAGAAGTCCAATAAATACATTGTGGATATGGAGCGGCAGCAGATTGCTTATGATCTGTCCGACGCCATCATTGCAATGTCGCCGTGGGAAAGAGAGCGCATATGCGGATTTCTCGAAGAAGATAAACATGCCAAAGTTCATATCTGTATGAGAGGTGTTGATACAGATATTTTCAAACCAAATTACGCGAAGGAAAACAATACTAAACAAATAAAACGTTTTCTTTATCTTGGAAGAATGTCTAAGGAAAAAGGCTACGATATAGTTGAGGAAGCAGCCAAGATATGTTGGGAGAAGGAAAAAGATATTGAATTTACATTTGCTGGTAACTTTGGAACGAGTAAAATAGCTAACAGAAACTATATCGGTTGGGTGGAGAGCTCCTCACTACCAGATATCTTCAGAGGTCATGATGCGCTAATACTGGTGTCACGAACGGAAGGATTTCCTCAAGTCGTGGCGGAAGCTATGGCTAGTGGATTACCCTGTATATTGTCCAGGTCGCTATTTTCCAAGATATTTAGAAACAAGGAAGATGCTTTACTGACAGAGATGAATCCGCAGGCGGCGTCAGATGCTGTATTGGAGCTGTATAACGACGTTCAATTATCTCATATGCTGGCAAAAAGGAGCAGGTTGATAGCGACGACATATATGAAAAAGGAAATATGGAAAGAAGTATACCGCGATATAATATTGGGTAATAATCAATATTCAACGAGAAAAAGACAATCTTACTATATGACCAAGTGGCATGATTTTGGAAATGAATCCGGAATTGAAGCTGCATTTAATTGTGAAAGAATAACTAATTGCCACGCAGATGTTGCGAGAGTTACCAATAGACAAAGAGTGAAAAGTGTCACCACGAGTATGCGAAGGCAAAATACTCTCTACTCTGTTGCTGAAAAAAAATTAAAGATGTTGATGATTAGTCCGAGACCATTCGGCCTAATGGGGACTCCAGGCACCTATGAGTTAGCTGAACGTCTATCTGACTATATGGATGTATGTGTAGTTTCAAATTCAAATAAAGTAAAGAATATAGAAATTGTTCATTCGGCCTCAAATAACATCAGATTGTACGGAATTGATTTTGCGGATAAGACAATAGTTTTTGCTTTGATGAAGGAGATTCTTTCTCAATATAGGCCAGATATTGTATATCTTCTCTGTGGCGCTGATTGGTTTTCGTTTTTGGATTATTGTAAAAAAGAAAGGCCTAGTAGTAAGTATGTATTGGACATCAAATCTCCATATTTCCATTCCCAAAAGATAGAACGTCATGAGTCGCTTAAGAAAAATGGTGATTCAGAGTCAAACAAACTTGACTTGATATTGAGTTATTCCGAAGAGATAATTGACTCATGGTTTAGTAAAAGGGATGTTAATAGCATAGTATATCGTCTTGGAATTGAGAAGGCAAACTATAGTCCTAAAAAAATAAATACAGCGACAATTCCTTGCATGAAAATTGTATATATTGGGTCTATACACCCAAAAAGGAAAATGCATCGCCTTTTGAATTATATTGAGTCATTACCTTTACAGATAAGGGAAAAGGTGCGTTTTAGCTTTTTCGGAAGCGGCCCGGGAGTTGATGATCTCTGTAAAGACATTATTAAGAAAGGGCTAAATAGAAATGTCTCATATGAAGGATGCCTGAATGGATTAGATCTGGCAAATAGATTGAGTGAATATGATGCAGGATTGGCATGGGTTCCACATGAAATATTCAACTATTCTCCATCTTTAAAGATATTGGAATATATGGCAGCAGGTCTTTGTCCCATAGCGATGGATACAGTTGCCCATAAACGATTGGCGGAGCAAGGTTTTGAAATTAAATTTTTTACGGATTCAGCAGAATCATTCGCCGCTACTATCGGTGAATTAGTTAAGGGTGGTTTTTTGAATGTTCAAAGGGAAAACAATCTGAAATTGATTGATAGGCATGATTGGGACAATATTGTGAAAGAAGAAATATTGCCAGTATTGATGGGTGTGATGGGAAAGACGGAAAAGAATATAAGAAAAAAAGACGATAAGACTAAACAAAGTGATGTCAATATGCGAACAGAAGATAACTGGGGTTTTGCAAATAATATGAACAGAAAACATGAAATCGATATAGAAAAAACATATTTTTGGGACTTGTCATATAATATTGAGAAACACAAAAGGATAACAACCGGAAAAACACGCATAGCCGGTATAGTTGGAGAGAGACTTTTTAGCAGCATAAGATACGATGCGGAATTACTGGTATTAACACCAAATAATTGGGAACAGATACTTAAATATGGAAAACCACGCTTTATATTGATGGAATCGACATGGTCTACGGTAACTGGTCATTGGTATATGGCACAGAGTATAAAGAATAGTGAACAAGAAGAACTATTAGAAATATTGGATCAGGCAAAGAAGCGTGGAATACCCAGCGTCTATTGGATAACATCTGATCACTCAATGCACGATCATTTTAGCGATTTTGCTAAGCATTTTGATTTTGTCTATTGCGCAGACATGAAAGAAATAGGTTTATTTAAAAGGGATGGTATAAACGCGGCGATATTACTTCCTGCGGTTCAACCGGTTATTTTTAATCCCATACATAATTTCAATCAAAATAAAATAAGGAAATCAGGAATCCTTTATGATGGCTGGGTCGATCTTTTTAGGTACCCGGAACTTGGTAATATATTGAGTAAAGTTAAAAAAGATAATCTAAATATATATCAATCTGACTTGATGATGTACAGAACACAAGTTAAGCACACAGCTAACAATTTGGCTCAATCAATTAGAGGTACAATAACAAAAAGTGCTTTGCCATATCTTTTAAGAGACGCAGAGATGTATATATCATTTGAGAAAACAGCCTTATCAAAGACACAAAAATTATGGTCCTTATTGGAGGCTGCTGCGTCTAGACTACCCTTAGCTCATTTAGGCAAAATAGAAGTTGATGATCCTCGCAATAAACTTGTAAAACAATTTGATAATGAATTTGAATTTATTCAATTTGTAAATCAGGAGAGTGAGTTCAGTTTTGAAATAGAAAAAAATAGGCATCTGGCCTGGAGAGAAACATTTTACAAGCATATCATGGCCAAACGTATCCAGCAGATATGTAATGACATAGGTATTGAAGATGAATGGCAGGAATTTCCTAAGGCTACTTTAGTTACCGGAACAATGAGACGAACATTATTGCCTAAGTGTTTTGAACAGTATGAGAATCAAGTATACCCTAATAAAGAGTTGATTCTTATCTATAATGGCAATGTTAGTGATGTCGAAGAATATAAGAAACTCTATTCTGATAGAGATGATATCATAATTGAGGCTATTTCAACTGATTTTTCCGTTGGAACAGTGTTAAATTATGGAATAATCAGGGCAAGGGGAGACTATTTTTTTCGTATTGATGACGATGACATATATGGTCCCAATTATATTTTGGATTCATTGTTATATCTAAGGGGAACCGACGCTGATATATTTGGTAAAAGAGCCTCATATTTTAGCTTTGAAGATGATCCTGCAGTGTATCTAAGAAATAAGTTGTTACCAATAATACAAAAATTTCCATCAAAAAGACTTCATGAGAGTCATGATACGCTTATAAGTGGCTGTAGTTTTGGAGGAAAAACTGAGTATTTAAAAAGACATAGATATCCTGACGGTATACATGCTTCAGCTGATACTGCAATCATTGATTCACTTAAGAGGCAAAAACAAGATGTTGAATGCCTAATTATGGATAGCTTAAACTTGGTTGTAAAAAGAAATAGCCGGCTTAATAGTCATACATGGAGAATGGACAATAATAAAATAAAGGACGAGGCAATAAAGGCAACTGAAAATTGCTCTGATGTCATATTTTAATGAAAGATAGACAAAGACAAGGCCTTTAGCATAGCAAATTCAATAATGCAAATTGGTGAGGAGTATGTTAGAATATTGTAATATATTGATTACAGGTGGCTGCGGATTTATTGGGACATCAATAGTAGATAGAATTAATAGACTGTACAGTGGAAAGAAGGTATTAATTCTAGACAATTTTGTTACTGGAACTCCAAAAGATCTGGCTGAGGTGGCAAGTTTTAAAACGGCTTCAAGCGGTGATTGGCCAACGAAAGAAGGAATAACACTGGTCAAAGGAGATATACGTGATAAGGATTGTGTTATGCAGTGTTGTAAGGGGGTCGACTGTATTATACATCTAGCGGCGAATACTGGAGTTGGCCCATCAGTTCAAAATCCATCGTTGGACATGGAATGCAATGTTGTCGGAACATTTAATTTATTGGAGGCGGCTAGATTAAATAATGTAAAAAAGTTCATATTTGCTTCTTCGGGAGCACCTGCCGGGGAAGTTGAACCACCTATACACGAAGAGTTACCTCCACATCCTGTATCACCCTATGGAGCGAGTAAATTGGCTGGAGAAGGATACTGTTCAGCTTACTACAGAACTTTTGGGTTGCGAACAATTTGTTTAAGATTCGGCAACGTATATGGTCCCAGGTCAAAGAAGAAGTCAAGCGTGGTGGCAAAATTCATCAGGCAGGCCTTGGCTGGAGAAGAGTGCGTTATATTTGGCGATGGAACACAAACCAGGGACTTTATTTATATTGATGATTTAGTAGGTGCTGTCTTGCTGGCAATGCACAAGGATGTGGGGGGGGAGACTTTTCAAATTGCCACAGGCCTGGAATGTACGGTAAGTGAGATTGCAGAATTAATTCAAAAAAAGATGCATAAAAACGGAATAGATATGAAAATTGTTTATGATAATCCGCGAATGGGAGACGTAAGACGTAACTTTGCAGATACAACAAAAGCCAAAATTGGTTTAGGCTGGACTGCTGCTGTGCCACTGGAAGAGGGATTAGAGAAAACACTATCATACTTTTTAGATATTGCTGTTAGTGACCAGAACAAGGAGATGACCGATGACTGATAACCAGACTAAAGATGTAGTTGTGGTATTAAGCGCCGGCAGGTCTGGTACGTCTTTACTTATGAATGTCATGAACAGGTTGGGGATGGAGCTTTCCGAGGAGATGATTCCTGGAAGGTACGGAAATCCGGATGGTTATTTTGAAGATTCTGAAATAGTTCAGATACACCAGAATTTAATTAAAGATATTTCCGCAAAGGCTAATCTGCCACTCCCAGATAACTGGCTATTGAATGAAAAGGTAAAAAGTGCTGTACCCAAACTTAAGACGATATTGAAAGATCGTCTTCAAAAATGTAACGGAACATGGGGGTTTAAAGATCCTCGTACTTCGGTGTTGTTGCCTTTATGGCTAAGAGTTTTCAATTCCGCAGTAGTAAATCCGATTTTTGTCCTGGCCATAAGACATCCAGCGGCAATGGTAGTTTCAATGCGCCGCATCGTAGACAATGACGATACGGTAACAGAACTACAATGGCTTCACCGCACATGTGAAGCTCTGTATAACACTTCCGGCGATTGCTACATCGTTCATTATGAAGACTGGTTTAGAAGAGGGGAAGAAATAGCTGGTGAGCTACTTAATTACACCGGTCTGGAAAATAGTTTTGGGGAAAAAGACATTAGCGATGCGCTGCGGGGACTGATAAAAGACAATTTGAACCGTTCAGTCTATGAAGATTATGACATACAGAACAAGTATGTAGCTATGTTATATGAGAGCCTACAAAATTGTCGGGGCAAGGATTTTGATCGTTCGAAGTTGATGGAGACCGTGAAAGAATGTCGGAATGCTATTCACGGTTTTAAGGGGTGGTACCAATTGGCTCTGGAGGCCGGGAGCGATAAGAACCAGGAAAACGTTAATAAGATAAAGAAACTAGAAAATGAGCTAAAGGACAAAGAAGAGAAGCAATCCGCCAGAATAGAAGAACTTGAGATTGATGTTGCTAAAAGTGTATCAAATTGCAATAGTTATTTACATAAGATAAAGGATCTGGAGGATGAAGTCTGCCATTTGAGAATAAGAGTTACAGCCCTGGCTTTGGCCTCTACTAACAACGCCTCTGAAAGTGGTAGACAGTCCAAAGGTATTGTAAGCGGCTTAGACTATGAATTGAACAGGTGTCGTTGCGAGTTGCGGGCTATGAGATCTTCAGTCACCTATAGAACAGGCTATTTCGTTGTAAAAGCGTTCTCTAAGCCGGGGAAAAACACAATTTTGCTTCCTTACCGGCTGATCCGGATTTTTCTAAAACACCTGGCCACACGAAAACGGAAAGTAATAACTTGATATCTATGGGATATGAAGGTCAAAAAGTATAGTTAGAAAAATTATAAAGGCTATCATAATGCTACAACTCACACGCAATTTGCGCGATTACCGCAACGCTTTGGTGATTCAGTTCTGGGTCAACATCAGAACAACTGTTGCTGCGACAAGACTCGGTGTCCTATGGTGGATTCTTGATCCGCTCATGCTCATGATGATTTATTATTTTGTTATAAAGATTGTTTTTAACCGCGGCGGGCCGGGTTACCATTTTTATGCACTTTGTGGAATTGTGACATGGCAATCTTTTTCGCGATCTCTGACTCAGTGTACAAACGCACTGATTGGCAATTCTGCGTTAATTAAACAAGCTGTTCTGCCGATAGATCTTTATGTTTTGTTGCCCCCTATTGTGCAGGCATTTTTTTATTTAATAGGTCTGGCTATAATAGCTATCTGGAACAATAATGTAGTGGGTTGGTATACTCCAACTGTTCTGGTATTGCTGATTCCGATGGTCCTTCTGCCATATGCTTTGGGGCTTTTTCTTGCAATACTGAGAACTAGATCTCCAGATTTGGGAAAATTTGTTCCTTATATATTAAGATTCGGGTTCTATTTCAGTCCTGTTTTGTACGGTCCAGAAAGAATTTATGATTTACACATACCGCAGCTATTTAAAACTTTATATTCTTTGAACCCTATGGTTCACATCATAACTGCTGTGCGAGAAGTCTTGTTCGAGGGGCGTATGTTTGATTTGCGTCCGATATTATTGGTATCGATTGCCGCTATCTTATTAACACAGGCTGGACTTGTATTTTTCCGGCGATTTGCACCGTCAATTCCTAAGTATTTGTAAAATAGATAAAGTGAATATAAAATCGTCTCAAAACAATAAAGTTGACGGTTTAGCCGTGAGCGTAAAATGAGTTTAATAATCGCCAGCATATTCTCCCGCAAACAGCAAGGTGCGGGGCTTATGGTTTACGATTTGACAAAATCGGAAGCCGCATATGTCCAGTTGCTCAATTTTGAGTCAATTCCCACGCGGCTTCATCAGCTACGAGGAATAAGCGTTCTGGCGGATCAGCTCTACGCCGTCGTTCCTGGCGCGTTGTTGATATTTCGTATTCAGACCAAAGAGAATGGTCCGCTTTTTATTCTCGAAAAGACTGTTGTACGGCCGGATTGGGTTTTGGGAAAGGAAGCCCAGGGCGACCTGCATGCGGTCTATGCTTCAACTAGACGCAATCGTCTTTTTGTGTCTTTCAACAGCCAGGCTGCCGTGGAAATCCTAGACCTGGATGGGAATTTTCTGGAAAGGCAATATCTTTGGGAAATCGCGCCAGATATATTCCCTTTGCCGACAAAGATTGCGGGGAATAGTTTTCAATTCGGCATAATCAGGCATATTTTCGAGGCGCCCGACGGGGAAGTCATGCTGACAACAGCCCTGTTGAACGGTACTCTGGAAGGCGGAATTATAAGTTACGATGACGGCCGGATGGTTCTGGGGCCGACACCGCAGCCTCCTCACGGGGGCTTGTTTTTTCAGAACAGACTTGCTTATTGCGACATACGCCAAGCGGAAGTCCCGGTTTACAAGTGGTCTTCCGGGATGAGTATTACAGCAAACGAACCAAGCAGTGTTTTCAGACCAGAGATTACCGAAAAGCGCTGGCAGGACAGCGAGCAGGCCGTTAGAGGTATGACCTGCATTGACGAACATCTGCTATGCGGCGTTTTCTATCTTGGCAAACCTAAGAAAAAACAGATTCCCCCAAGAATGGTCGAGTTCGACCTGGATGCGGGCAAACAGATCAGGGAACACTTCCTGCCCTCTTTCAAGGGGCTGGAAGAGCCGATGATCTATGCGCTGTTGCCTGCTTCGCCGGAGATTGAAGCTGCCGCGGCAATGTATGCGGAGCCGAGATATTTCCGTGGAGATGAGCCGTTTGCACCCGAGTTGCTAAAACAGCCACAAGAAATGCCTGAGCAGTCTCCGGAAAAAGGTGCTGTTACTCCTGTGGAAGCCCAATCAGGCGTAAAGGAAAACACTAAATCAGAAGAGACAGAATCTGAAATCCAGGCTCCATCTGATTTGCATTGCGAAGCCCCGCAGTTACCGGTTATTGAAAGAAAGCCAACAGTTGTACTTGATGGAGTGAGCGTGAAGTTTGTCCGCTCGGGAAAGCTGCTGGCGAAATTCAGTAATCAGCTCCGAAAGAAGAGAATCCATTGGGCGTTGCGCGGCGTCTCCTTGTCAGTCTTCGAAGGAGAGGTTCTGGGTATCATCGGGCGTAATGGATCTGGAAAGTCCACTATGTCGATGGTCTGCGCCGGGGTTTACCAACCAGATGAGGGAAAAATCACGGTTCAGGGGCGGGTTCAGCTTCTGGCCTTGGGTGTTGGTTTTAAAAATGAACTCAGCGGTCGGGAGAATGTCGTCATCAGCGGGAGCTTGATGGGGTTGAGCCGACGTGAGATATTGGCCAAAATGGACGAAGTTGAAGAATTTGCGGAACTGGGGGATTTTATGGATGAGCCGGTCCGCACTTATTCCAGCGGCATGCGCAGCCGTCTGGGATTCGCTGTGGCCACGGCGGTTCAGCCGGATATTCTCATTCTGGACGAGATCATGGCGACAGGCGACAGGGCCTTTCAGGACAAGGCCATGAATCGTATGAAGGAGATGCGCAGCCTTGCCAGAAGCGTGATTATCGTTTCCCATGCGCCGGGCCAGTTGAGAAAGCTGTGCGACAAGGTTCTATGGCTGGAGAAGGGGAGAACCGTCATGCTTGGGGAAACCAAGGAGGTTCTCAACGCCTACGACAATTTCTGCCAGAATCCCCAGAAATGGCTCATGAGGCATCAGCAGGAAGTCGATATCCCGCCTGATGCAGGTGAGGGTTGTTCACAGACGGAGTAACATTCAGGATGAATTCTTTTTTGGAGATATATACCGAGGCTATCAAGCTGTTTCATAGAAGGCGCTTCGCCGAAGCTGAAAAGGCGATTCTGGCGTACAGGGGTGAAGCTGACTATTTTGCTTTGGAACATGTGGATAAACGTTCCGAGAAAAGACCTCTGGCCTCGGTTGTCATAGTTTCGAGAAAGGGCGAAGAAGGCCTGCTGCACTGTCTCGACTCACTGGAAAGAGAAAGCGAAACAGCATTTGAAACCATTGTGGTTAACAATGGCGAAAATGACAGTGTTCTGGATAGATTGCTTTTGAGGGATATCTGCCTTGTGCAGGGTAATGCCGTTTTTACTCCTTCTGAAGGCCGGAACATCGGAGCGGCTTATGCCAGGTCGGAATTATTGATTTTTCTGGATGATGACGCCTTGGTTGGCCAGGATTTCGTAAAAAACGCCATTGCCGCTTTTAGGGCATATCCCTTTCTGGGCATACGCGGCCGCGTCCTTCCCAAAACCAGCGAAGGCAACAATGCGGTTGCCGGCCACTATGACATCGGGGAACTCCCTATCCCCGCCGTGTTGGACACCGAAGGCAATATGGCCGTGCCGAAGGATGTTTATGAAGCCGTGGGCGGAATGAATCCTTTGATGTTCGGTTCGGAGGGGCTTGAACTTTCCCATCGGCTGTTGAAGGAATTTCCGGGCAGAGACATCTACTATTGGCCCTCCATGACCATACTTCATGATTTTGCCCAGGGCGGGCGGCTGGAAGCAAAAATGAAACGGTACATCTTGGCTACGGAATACTTCAATGCCATGATGCCCGACGCCTTGAAGATGAGAAAGCAGTACCTGGCCTGGATTCTTTCGAGACCGGGAACAGATATGAAGACTGACCGCATTATCGGGGAATCTGCGGGCTCCGAAGACATGGAAAAGGCGGAACTGCTGTTTCGGATTTCCCGCCTGGAAAAAGAGTTGGAGATTACCACCAATTCATTTGCCTTGCGTCTGGGCCGTTTGTTGGGCCGGGCCTACTCTTCGCCATGGCGGGAGGGGCCGCTTCTGCCCCTGAAAATGTTTCGTCTCGCCAGGGAATGGCGGAGTGGAGGGAAGAACCTGTTCCGCGTGAACAATTCTCCCCGAACGGCCATTATGTCCATTGTGGGATCGGAGCTTCGCAATGAAAAAAATTATGCCACCCCGGGCAAGACGGAACATGTCTATGGTATTTTCCCAGCCTTCCGTCCATTGCGAAAAGGAAAACTGTCTTCTTCGCTCCGCATAGCCTGTATACTTGGCGAACATACATTCCGTTGTCTTGAACCTGACGCACACCTCTTTCCTCTTTCGGAAAACGGCTGGAAAGAAGAGATCGAGCATGCGGCACCTCAGATGCTGCTGGTCGAATCTCTGTGGCAGGCCTCCGACGGCGGCTGGAAAAACGTGCTGGCTACAACGGATGATTGGCCGACCTCGTTAAAGGATATTCTGGCTTACTGCAACGAGCGATCTATTCCGGCCGTTTTCTGGAATACCGAGGATGTTGCCCATTATCCATTTTTCAGGAATGCGGCCAAATACTTTGAGCATATATTCGCCATGGATGCCCGGGTGGTGAGTCTGTACAAGCAGGAGACAAACAAACCTGTTCATCACCTGCCGCCGGCGGTGCAACCGGTCTATCACAATCCTGTTCGCTCGGCCGAAAACGAGCCTGAAGTGAAGGGGTTCACGTATCTGTTTGATGGATGGGCTGATCTGATTGAGAAGCCGGAAGATTTTTCTTGTCTGGATCAGCTCTGTGAACGCGGTCTGCACATTGTGGAATCAAGGTACCGGTTCAGAGCGAATAAACTGGACGAGAACCCTGCATATAAAAAATCCATCATGGGGTGCCTTGACTACGAACAGTTGTTAACCGCCTGGAGATATTACCAGGTGGCTGTCATGTCGCCGACATCGCTGTCCACGCCTCTGGTCAGATTCAAACGCGCCATCGAGGCCGTGGCCTGCGGGACTCCCGTGCTGCACTTCGGCAAGACGGACTGGGAATGGCCCGCCCATGGAATTGTTCAGACCGAGAACGCCGCTGATTTCAAAGGCAAAGCGCGAGATCTGATCGAAGATAAGGCTCTCAATGGCCGTCTGTCTCATCTGGGCCGCCGGGAATTGTACTTGTCCCATACCTATGCTCACCGTCTGAAGCATATATCTTCCGTGTTGGGCCTGCAAAACGACTGGGTTGAATATCCGAAGGCCTGCGTGATAACCCCCACCAAGAGGCCGGACCTTATCCCCGGCTGCATAGAAAAGTTCGAAGCTCAGGTTTATCCCAACAAGGAATTGATTATCATCGTCAACACCACGGATGCCGATTCGGACTCAATCGGAAAAACCCTGGCCGGCCGCGACAATATCAAGTTTTTTCAGCTCCATCAGGAGAAAAATATAGGGGCCTGTCTGAACTACGGCATTTCACAGGCCACCGGCGCCTACTGGTTCAAGATGGATGATGATGATTTTTATGGCAGGAACTATCTGCTGGATACGATGATTGCCCTAAGAGGCTTTGATGATTGCGTTTTCGGAAAGCCGCCCGGGTTTGTCTACTTTGAGGAGAATGACAAGATATTCAACAGGGGCGAAGGATTTGACGGAAAACACATCCAGGGCGACAAGCATGCGCCGTACATAAGCGGGGCGACACTTGGCGGAAAAATAGGGCTCGATATTGATTTTTCCGAGGAGCATCGTGCCTGCGTGGACAGCTTCTTTCTGGAGACCAGCAGCAGAAGGCGGGGCCTGCCCACCTATGCTTCGGATATTTTCAATTTCGTGGCCTACCGTTCCCGGAGTGCCGCCGACCATACCTGGAAAGTCGATCCCAGGGCAATAAAGAGACGTTCCGTGCCTTTTGCGGATGGACTTGATTTTACAAACATTATGATCTGAGTGTAATCCGCGCCAAGAAGATGAATACGATTTGGGTGAGAGATGGGAGACGATAAACCGGCCAAAGAAAATGACCAAGAGGGAGCTGACTTTGGGGGAACTCGCGGCAATCTCGCGACACGGTTTGCGATATGGAAGACCCGTCCGGCTTCACCGGTCAATTACCAATCAACTAACCGATCACTCGAGTAGAAACCTCGTCTGGAATTGGACATCAAAGAAAAGGCTTAATGGACACAGATGATTTGACTGCAATGGCATGGGACGTCATCGCCCGGGCGGACCGCTTTTCTGGTGCGTTAAAAACCGAATTTGGTTCAATGGCCAGCCAGTTTCGATCCGAGGATGAATGGCTTCGAGGAGTTCGTGCCCATTTAGAAGAAATCACTGAAGATCCGGAAGGGTATGAGGACTATTGGGACCTTGAAAACGAGGAAGGAGCGTCGGCAGCCATGATCGGGAGTTGCGCGACAGAACTCAGTCTTCGAGTGGATGAAATACTTGCCACGCCTTTGAACAAGAGGGACGCAAGGGCATGGTGATTGTAAGAATGCCAGAGCGCTTCAAGCCTTTCTTCAACCGTTACGTCGGCATCGACTACTCTGGAGCGGAGCCCCCTGATTCCAGCTTGAAGGGCCTTCGGGTCTACGAAGTCACTCGTGAATTCCTGCCGGTGGAAGTGGAGCCGCCGCTCAGCCCTCGCAAATTTTGGACACTGCGTGGCCTCACCGAGTGGCTGGCAGAACATTTAACTGAAGACGTGCCGAATTATCGTCGTGCCTACCACCTTACAACATTGTCCGATTTATGGGGTCCACCTCTGTTGAGTCTTGGCGCTTTAAAGAACCACCCCGTCAGAGTTGATTCCGCTCATTAGCGGGCCGGCCGGGCAGAGCTGAGCGCTGCATTTTGCCGCAAATCGGACCATTTTAACCAACCATAGTTAATTGATTTAAATTACTATTATTTTCAATCTTCAGCCGCCGAAGGTGATGCATTTTGCGGCAACCGGCATCACCCGGAAACCGGTTGATGCATTTTGATACAACGTTTTCTTTATTAAATTCGATAAATTACCACCAAGGGACTTCCTTCGCCATTGGCCCGTTTGTTGCCATTGATAGAAGCAGAGACAGACAGGCGTCCACAAAAGGAGGTGCCTTATGACAAGAAAGACTCACAGGGCGGAAAATCCCCAACAAGTCGTTATTTACGACATGAAAACCAACCTTTGCGTCTGGAGCAGGGCTGGAGTACTGAAGCCCATGACGTGCGTCAATGCCTTTGACTGCCTGCACTGCCCGGTCGACCGTAAGATGAAGATGGAAATAAGAAACGGCAGGCTCAAGGACGGACGGGCTCTGGCCGGACGTGACTGGTTCGGCGAAATCAGGCCGCGTCCATTGGAAAACAGAAAATGCCGCCACATGCTCTCCGGCAGGGTCTCGGTAAAATACTGCATCAATGATTACGATTGCGCACGTTGCGAGTATCACCAGTTGATGATGGACGAAAACCTGGCCGAACCTCTCGGGCGGCCCGAGCAGGAGGTCGCCGGCGGCTTCATGGTTGCGCCGAACTACTACTACCATAGCGGACACGCCTGGGCCCGCGTGGAGTACGGCGGACGTGTCCGGGTGGGGCTGGATGATTTCGCAGCCCGCCTCTTCGGCCCTTTCAACCGCTTTGAACTGCCGCGCCTCGGCCAAGTGATAAAGCAGGGCGAACCTGGTTTCGGATTCATCCGCGAGGACCTGGACGCCCAGTGCCTCAGCCCCCTGGAGGGAGTTGTTGTAGCGGTCAATCCCGAAGCCAGGGAAAACGGCCGGATAGCCGACGATCCTTATGCCCGCGGCTGGCTCATGGTCATTGAGCCTCAAAAGCTGCGCCTGGGTCTGCGCAACCTGCTCTTCATGGAGGAAAGCCTTTCCTGGATGGAAGAAGAGTCCTCCAAGCTGGTGAACTTGTTACCCGAAGAAACCGGGTTTCAACTGGCGGCCACCGGCGGTCTGGCCATCACGGATATCTTCGGACATTTTTCAAGTCTTGGTTGGGAACGGCTCAGAAAGGAGTTTTTAGGAACCTGAACAGGCGCCCCTGACAGCCCAAGCGGCTCATTCAGATATGCGACACCTGATTTCATTCTCGCAGTCACGGCAGAAGCCCATAAACAGCGCATCCAATTGTTTCAACCCCAGCGAAAAGGCCATCAGGCATTCAGGGGCGCGGCAATGCCTGAGGCCCAGAATGTGGGCAACCTCGTGGACCGCCACCTTGGCCAACCGTTCCAGGAAAATGTCCGTGCGGACCGGTTGGCCATCCGGACCTCGGCGCAAACGGTGCAAAGAGACGACGGCGGCTCGGCCGCCAACCTGGGCTTCACCGAAAACATAGCTGAGGATAGGCAGGCAAAGGTCGCCATTCATGAGCCCCAGGCGCAGCAGGCCGGAACCTTGAAGGTTTGCTGACAGATCATTGAGTATCGGCATGGCGTTGTATTGCATCCGGGGATGAAGCAAGGCATGCTCCGGCTCGGGCCAAGCCTCGGCCGCGTCAGCCGGAAGACCGGTAAAGGTCTGAATATTGGCTGCGGCGACGGCGACGGCGACTTGATCGACTCGCCCCAGGGGAATCACTTCTATATGTCGCGGCCCGCGGGCTGCCATCAGAGGGAATGCCCCAATTGTGTTCAGCCTAAACCATACTTTTTTATCTTCCGGGCCAAGGTGCCCCGGTTAATGCCCAACCGCTCCGCCGCCCGGGAAACGATCCCGCCGCATTCCTCCAGGGTTCTTCTGATGTGGTCTATCTCGACATCCTCCAATGATGCACCAAGCAAGGGTTCTTTCTTTTCTTTCGATAAAAAGGTTAAATCCTTCACGTCGATCATGCCGCCACGATTAAGCACTACCGCACGTTCCATCACGTTGCGCAACTCCCGCACATTGCCTGGCCAGTCATAGGCTTTCAGGAGTTCATAAGCCGCTCTGGTCAGGCCGTCGACAGGCTTGCTCATCTCCTGGGAGAATCTCAAGACGAAGTGATTGGCCAGCAGGGCCGCGTCATCAACTCTTTCTCTCAAGGGCGGTATGTGGATGGAGATAACCTTGATCCGGTAGTAGAAATCGCTCCTGAGCAAGCCCTGAGAGAGCAGAGACTCCATGTTCCGGTGGGTAGCGCATATCAGCCGGAAATCCGTTTCCACCTCGCGGCTCCCGCCCAGCCTTATAAGTCTCTTTTCTTCCAGGACTCTCAAAAGGTTAACCTGCACATGAGTAGACACCTCGCCTACCTCGTCCAGAAACAATGTACCTTGGTCGGCCATTTCCAACCGCCCGAGGCGTGTCTTCACCGCGCCGGTAAAAGCCCCCCTTTCGTGGCCGAAAAGCTCGCTCTCCAACAGGTGTTCCGGCAAGGCGCCGCAGTTTATGGCTATGAACGGCCCCTGTTTCCTCAGGCTCCGCGAGTGGATGGCCCTGGCCACCAACTCCTTGCCAGTGCCGGTCTCGCCGGTGATGAGAACCGGCGCTTCCGTCTTCGCCACCTCCTCAATCATGGCAAAGACTTCCTTCATGGCCCCGGAACCGCCGATCAAGTCCTCAAATGCCGAAGATTCCAGTTCGGTCAACCGGGCCCGGACGCTCATATATTCGTCCATCACCTCTTTCTGGGCTGCCATCTTCTGGATCAGCAGCATAAGATGTTCGGGATCGAAAGGCTTGAGCAGATAGTCGTTGGCTCCTTCCTTCATGGCCTCGACGGCCGATTCGATACTGCCGTAGGCCGTTATCATGACCACCATGACGGATGGATAGTCCTGTCTTATACGGCGAAGGAGTTCGAGTCCGTCCATACCCGGCATCTTGATATCCACAAGGAGCAAGTCGTGTTCCCGGCCTGACAGCAGGTTCAGAGCCTCTTCCCCGCCGGCCGCTTTAGTCACCTCATTGCCGCCCTTCTCCAGCCAGGCGGCCAGGGACTCCCTCATGGCTTCCTCATCGTCAACGATCATGATCCTCAAGTTGTTCATAATCCTCCAAACTTGGCAGCCTCAGTCTGGACCATGGGCAGGGCGATTCTGAATGATGCCCCTTTCCCTTCCTCGCTTTTTACCGATATGTCGCCTCGATGTTCACGGATTATGCCATAGACCATGGACAATCCAAGCCCGACCCCGTGCCCGGCCTCCTTGGTGGTAAAAAAAGGCTCAAATATGCATTCCATGGTCTCCGGGCTCATGCCCACTCCTGTATCTGATATTTCCGCCCAGACCAATCCTTCTCCGGCGTCCACCCCGCCCCGGATCGACAGCAAGCCTCCCTGGGGCATGGCTTCCATGGCGTTAAAAATCAGGTTAATCAGACACTGTTGAATCTGCGTGAAATCGCCGAGAACTTCCAGGGGCTTCTTTTCCCATTTCCAGTCCAGACTGATATTGGATAATTCCATTTTGTGCCGGGTCAGGCCGATTATCTGGTCGATTATCTCGCAAAGATCCAGAACCTTCGGTTCCACGGCTTTCTGCCGTGCGAACGATAGAAGATTACTGACGATATTGCCGCACCGCTGGGCTTCCCGAAGAGTCAATTCCAGATATTTGTCATAATTTTCCAGGGCCTTCGGATTTGTTTCGCCTTCCGCAAGGGACTTCTTGATCAGCTTCGCAAAATTGATGATCGAGCAGATTGGATTATTGATTTCATGAGCGACCGAAGCCACCATCTTTCCCAGGGCCACCAGCTTGTCTTCCTGGACCAGGAGAGCGATGTCCTTCTTCAGATCCCTGGTGCGGCGTTCGAACTTTTCGTTGAGATCCTCGGTGATGTCTCTTATAACCTCGACAACTTCCACGACGTTCCCTTCGCTGTTGAAGAGCGGGTAGGTGGAAACGTCACAGTAAGTTGTCCGGCCGCTTTTGTGCTTGTGCTCATGAATGGCCTGGGCGGCCAGTCCGCTGGAAAGGGTTTCCTTCATGGGGCAGGGATTGTCCGGCTGGGAACATGGACTTATCTGTTGGTGGGTGACCTGGAAGCAGTATTGGCCCATGGCCTCTTCACGGGTCAATCCCGAAGCCTTGAGTTCCGCATCATTTATCCAGACTATCCGGTAGCTCGTATCCAGCACCATGACGCCAACGATGGTAGCCTTGGACATGGCCCGGGCAAAAGATTGAGCACGCGTGATCTCGTCTGCCTGGGCGTCGATTCTTCTGCTGGCTCCCAGGATGCTCTGAATTATCTCATGGAAAAGACGGGAAGCGGGATAAGGCAGCACAGTGACGTGCTCGGGAGCCTTGCTCTCAAGCTCCCAACCCAAGTCCTGACTGCCCGTCAGATTGATGAGCAGTTCCAGATCGGGTAGTTTTAGAAGGTTCCGGAAGTCATCGGAAGTGAATATGCCTGAATCTCTGGCGTAGACCAAGCCTGCCGCTTCGGGGTTGATATCGGCTACGCCGAGAATCCTGATTTTCACGCCATTCTGAGCACAGAATTCCAGCGTCTGCAACAAGGACAGGCAACGCTGGCCGCCTCCCACGACAGCCAGATTCATTTCACTCGGGGTTTTCCTTTGAGATGAACCTTTTGGTTTCGTCATGCCGTCCCCTCTGACGGTCTGTTGTTGACTTAACTTATTTTACCATTAATAGCGCCGCCTTTCCATATCGGATAGCCCCTCGCAACTAGAAAACGCGGGCCTTCGCGGAGTTCTCTAACTGGCTTCCACCTCTCTGGTTGGGTAATCTGTTCGTGAGCCAACAAGGTTTCCCACAGTTAGGCGGCTATGGGAAAGCAAGCAGGCTGTGGCCCCCGGGGCTTTGACCTGCCTGCGAGGCTCCCGCTCAGACACTGTCGCGGGTGAGCTTGGGGCATCCTCGTTCAATCGTCTTTTTCCAGTAAAAATAGCCAGCGAACGCCCTTCAATGAGCTCCTGAAATAAGTTTTGCTTGACACAAGGAGTTGTTTGTGATGAATTCAATGGTAATTCAATCTGCTTCATGTACGCTTTTATCGTGAATTTGCATATTGAGCTTCCAGAGAAAGCTGTTCGCGGGTTCTCTGTCAAAACGGTTCAAAGCGACTCAACACGGTGCGATTGACTATGATTTCTCGTCTGAACAAAAAAAACTGTGTTTCCGCCGCCGGTTTTCGGCCTAAACCGCTGTCCGTGAATCTCGGGAGTATCGCCGATACAGGATGTCATCCCGAAAATCGCCGGACGTGCCCGGTTTGGCATATCAATTGGCATTATCGGAGATGGTCGGCCGCGAGTCTTCACTCGCCGATTTCGGCCGAATGAGGAAGCCTGCGTCTTGTGCTTTTAGGTAAACGATCAGAATCAAGGCAAGACCGTCTGTTCTTTCAGTTAACTTGAGGATAAGAAAATGACTCGTCAGATAAAGGCCATGCGTGGTCCTGAGTTGCGCTGCAAGGGGTGGCGTCAGGAGACTCTCCTGAGAATGCTGGAGAACGTGCTGGAAGTAGGGGAGAGGCCCGAGGATCTGGTCATCTACATGTCCAGCGCCAGAGCTGCCCGCAACTGGGAATGTTTCGACGAAATTGTCCGCGTTCTCAAGACCATGAATGAGGACGAAACCCTTTTGATTCAGTCCGGCAAGCCGGTGGGGCTTTTTCAGACTCATGCCGACGCGCCTCTGGTGATTATGGCCAATGCCAACCTGGTCGGCCAGTACTCCCGTCCCGAAGTCTTTTATGAACTCGAAGCCAAGGGCTTGACCATGCCCGCCGGTTTCACGGCCGGCGGTTGGCAATACATAGGCACTCAAGGCATTGTCCAGGGGACCTATATGACTTTTTATGCTGTCGCCAGGCAGTACTTCGGCGGCAGCCTGGCCGGAAAATTCGTGGTTACGGGCGGATGCGGCGGCATGGGCGGGGCTCAGCCTCTGGCGGTGACCATGAACGGCGGCGTGGCTCTGGTTGTGGATGTGAACCCGGCCAAGATACAGCGCCGGGTGGATAACGGATATTGCGACCGTATTGTCTACGACCTTGACGAAGCCCTGCTGCTTTGCCGCACGGCCTTGGCCGATAAAAGGCCTTTCTCGGTAGGGCTGGTGGGCAATACCGCTGAAGTTCTGCCTGAACTGCTGCGCCGGGGAATAATACCTGATGTCGTGACCGATCAGACCGCCGCCAGCGATCCCCTGGCGGGCGGATACGTGCCTGCCGGTTTCGATGTCAAACCGGCCGCCGAATTAGCCCGCACCAAGCCGGAAGAATATTTGAAGGAAGCCTTCAAATCCATGGGCATCCATATGAAAGCCATCCTGGAGTTCCAGAAGAGAGGCGCCGTGGCTTTCGAATACGGCAACCTGCTCAGGGAAAAAGCCCGGGACCACGGCGGAGTGGCCGATGCATTCGATGTCCCCGGTTTCATGGAGAAATTTATCAGGCCTTTCTTCTGCCAGGGCTGCGGCCCCTTCCGCTGGATAGCCGTTTCCGGTGATCCCGAGGACATAGATGTGATAGACGAATTGCTGATCCGGGAATTTCCCGATGAGCCGCACATTTCGGGCTGGCTCAAACTGGCGGCCGGGCATGTCCCCTTTGAGGGCCTTCCCGCCCGTATCTGCTGGGCCTCTCATGGGCAGAGAAGCAGAATAGGGGTCATGGTCAACAACCTGGTTATGGAAGGCAAGATCAAGGGGCCGGTGGCTTTTACAAGGGATCATCTGGATGCGGCTTCGGTGGCCATGCCTCACCGCGAAACGGAAAATATGCTTGACGGCAGCGACGCCATTGCCGATTGGCCGTTGCTGAACGCATTGCTCAATGTCACTTGCCGCGCCGACTTGGTCACCATCCATTCGGCGGCCGGGGGCAGCACCGGGGTGAGCACCAGTTGCGGGACAACCCTGATTGCCGATGGCACACGGCTGGCCGCGACCAGAATCCAGAAGACTCTGGACGCTGAAACAGGACTGGGAGTCCTTCGATATGCGGATGCGGGGTATGATACCGCCCGGGAATGCGCCCGCACTAACCATATTGGCAAGGTGTCTTTCCTGAGGACTTAGACCGGCTTTTAATTTGAATGGCCCGAAGTTCCAAGGAAGCGAATAGTGAAGTGCTCAACAAACTAATGAGAACTTTTATGCAAAGGGGGAACTGATGAAGACCATCAATTTTTGCAGAATCGGAATGGTAGCGCTTTTGACTCTGGCCCTGCTCTTGCCGATTGGACTGACCCCGGCGAAAGCCGTGGCCGAGGACAAAACCCTCACGATCATGTTATGGGGCGCGACATGGAATGTGGGCGTAAAGGATGTAGCCAAGAAGTTCGAAGAAAAATACGGCGTCCCGGTCAAGGCCGTCATGCAGTCAGGGTCCTCCGAGGGGCTGGCCAAGATGATGGCCTCCCAGGGCAAGCCGGGCGTTGACGTTTGGTTCTGCGATGCGGCCATGCCCAGCACCGCGCCTCCGGGCCTGATCGCCGACATCGACCCGGCCAAGATTACCAACAGTCCCGATCTGGTTCAAGGCGCTCTCACCAAAAAATACGTAGCCCAACTCTATTACCCGCAAGGCATCATCTACCGCAAAGACATCTGTCCCATGGAAATTAAAACCTGGGAAGACCTGTGGAAGCCGGAATTCAAAAAACAGCTGGCCGTCCCGCCGCCGGCCTTCGACCAGGGGACCTTCCTTGTTGTTGCTGCCAAACTCAACGGCGGCAGCGAAACAGACATCCAGCCCGGTTTCGAAAAGATCAAACAGCTCATGCCCAACGTGGTCACTTTCTACGACAATGATTCAACTTCCCGCAAGCTGCTGGCCCAGGGCGAAGTGTCGGTTCTCATCGGCAATACCGGCAGCCTGGATTATCTCACTGAAGCGGGCATTCCTGCGGAAGTCGTCAATCCCAAGCCGACCCCGGTCTCCTTTGACGTCATGACCGTGGTCAACAACGGCAATGAGGATCTGGCCCACAAGTTCATAGACATGATGGTTTCCAAGTGGGCTCAGGAAATCTCCGTGCTGCCGCACAAGTGCGCTCCGGTAAACAGCAAGGTGGACGCCACGGAAATCTTCGCGGGCGACTTTCCCAAGCCCGAAGACTCTCTGATTATCGACCACGCCGCTGTCAAGGACAACCTGGATAAGTGGATAGAGCAGTGGGACAAGGAATTCGTCAAGTAGGCGCGTAAGTTGACAATAGGCTCCCCAGACGTGATGACGGGAATCATCCCGTCATCACGGGACAACCGGGCAGGCGGAACAGAATGCCGCCGGTTCCTGATTCTATCGGCGCCCGCATGTCCGCCCGGCGGGCGCGGTTCCAAGGCAAATACTCCAGGGAAGTAATTGATACCTATGCAGCAAACATCCCAAACCGATTATGTGGAATTCAGTGATATCTGCAAGGTTTATGGACGCAAGAAAGTACTTTCCGGCGTCTCTTTAACCATTAGAGAAGGTGAATTGCTCTCTCTGCTGGGGCCGAGCGGATGCGGCAAGACCACGCTTTTGAGAATTCTGGCCGGGTTTGTCACCCCCTCACGGGGCGAAGTCAGGGTTGGCGGCAAGCTCCTCAACCCCATACCCCCAAACAAGCGTAATGTCGGCATGGTTTTTCAACATTACTGCCTTTTTCCTCACATGACCGTGTACGACAACGTTACGTTTGGTCTCAAGATGCGCGGCATGGATCGGAAAAAGATGGATAAAAGGGCTATGGAGTGCCTGGATCTGGTCCATCTGGCCGACCTGAAGAATCACTATCCCGGTCAATTGAGCGGCGGAATGAAGCAGAGAATCGCGCTGGCCCGCGTTCTCGCCTTCCAGCCAAGTGTTCTTCTCCTGGATGAACCTTTTGCCGCTCTGGACCGCAATCTTAAGGACGAAATGCAGTTCGAGGTCCGTAAGCTCCAGCAACTGCTAAAGATAACCACTTTGTTCGTGACCCACGACCAGAAGGAAGCCATGACCATCTCCGACCGCATTGCGGTCATGAATTACGGGCTTATAGAACACGAAGGCAAGCCTCTGGAAATATACGACCATCCACGGACCAAGTTCGTGGCCGAGTTTCTGGGCGTGCCTCACTTCTTCAGCGCGAAAGTTATAAGCACGAACGGCCGGGAAGCCACCGTGGAGCTGCTGAACGGAAAAAAGCTGACTGTGCCGGTCACACAAAAGCCTGCTTCGCCGGATGTCTCAATCGCCGTCAGGGCCGAGCGCATTCAGGTCGCCCCCAGGAACAGCAACGGCAGCGTCCAGAGGAGTCAAAACACGGACGATAGCCTGCATCTCTCAGGCGTTGTAACCTTCACGACAAATGCCGGCTACATCATAACCTACGAAATCCAGATCCCGGACGGGCCTAAGCTGATTGTCGAGGCTCCGCGACAGGAAAGGTGCGCCGGTTTCGAGCCCGATGACGAGGTGGAAATCACTATCATGGGGCAAAACTGCACCTTGATCGAAAGGTAAGCTGACCGTGGCAGATGCTTCATTGACGTACGACGGCTCCATGGAAACGATTCTGGGGCAAGACAGAGACTACCAGACACTGACCGGGAGAACCCTCTGCTTCCTGCTGGTGCCTACCCTGGTCCTGCTGCTGATTTTCTTCGTCTCCTACCTGTCATTCATCATTGAGAGTTTTCATGAACTCGTGCCCGGCCTGGCCATGGTCGGAGACGAATGGACCCTGAACAGCTACCGGCGGTTCTTCGGCGACCCCTTGTATCCGTCCTTTTTGTGGGAATCTATATGGCGGTCGGCCGAGATGACGGCCATCACCCTGGTGATTGCCTATCCCCTGGCTTATTTCACCGTGCGAACCAGATCGAATATGGCCAGGTACATCATCATGATCGTCATGCTGGTTCCCCTGCTGGCCGGCGGCATCACCATCGCTTATGCCTGGATAATCATGCTGGGTAATGTGGGTCTGGTGAATTCAATCCTGAAGGGTATAGGCATCATCGACCATCCGATCAAGTTCCTGTACTCATGGCGGGGCGTGGTCATAAGCGTTGTTCATTACCTGGTGCCTTTTGCGGCCCTGGTCCTACTTGGGCCTATTCAGAACATTCCCCGTTCACTGGAAGAAGCCGCCGTGAACCTGGGCGCGACCAAGCTCAGGGTTTTCGTGAAAGTCATTTTCCCGCTTACCATATCGGGCGTGATCGAGACGGTCTCCCTGACTTTCGCCTTGGCTTTGAGTTCCTTTCTTTTCCCGCTGCTTCTGGGCGGAGGCCGGGTGAAGATGATGTCCAACATCATCTATGAAAGGATAGCCATTTCCTACGACCTGCCTTTTGCCGCCGTACTGGCCATCATGTTGCTGTTTGTTTCCCTGGCCACGGTCCTTGGCCTGGCCCGGTTGCAGAAATTCTACAAACAAAAGTATGAGCAGGGGCTGTGAGAATGGCATTTATCAAGCGGCGTAACGACTTCAGCATGATCGGCCCGGGCCTGAGCATCACCGTGGCGGCAATTGTCATCTTTATTGCCATGCCGGTGGTTTTCACCATAGCCTATTCATTCAACCCGAGTCCCTATTTCGGATTTTCCGTCACCCGTCTTTCCCTGAGGTGGTATTTCAACCTGTTTTCACTCGACTACTTCAGGCACGCTTTTCTCGTAAGCCTCGGTCTGGCGGCCTGCGTGATGCCTCTGGCCACCTTGTTCGGCATGGGAGCAGCCTATGCCCTGGTCAGGGGAGAATTCAAGGGCAAGGAATTGCTGAATTCGCTGGTGCTGTCGCCGATTGTGGTTCCGGGCATCATCACCGGTATGGCCCTGCTGACTTTTTACAGCATCGTCTGTCTGAACTGGAGCTTCGGCAAGCTGGTTCTGGCCATGACCATCTGTACCGTGGCCTATCCCATCAGAACCATAACGGCAAATCTTCACGGACTCACTTCCCACATAGAGGAAGCCGCCATCAATATGGGCGCCAGCCGCTGGACCACCTTCTGGCGGATCGTCTTTCCTCAGATTGGGCCGGGAATCCTCAGCGGATGCATCTTCATATTCACCATGGTGCTCGAAGACGTATCCATTGTCATCTTCCTGGTGGACATGCACACCAATACCCTGGCCATAGAAGCCATGAACTACATGCGGACCATGGATGATCCGACCATAGCGGCCATGTCCACCATGCTGATCGTCATGACTCTGCTGCTGGCCCTGGTCATCGAAAAATTCATCGGTATCGGCAAGTTTATGAGCCTGGATTAGAAGTCAGATATGAAAAAAGAGATCACTGAATACCTGGAAAGCATCAAGCACCAGCCGCTGAAGCACATCGAAGCTCTGGTGAATATCGAAACCAGTTCCCACGACAAGGAAGGTGTCGACAGGGCCGGAGCATATATGGCCCGCGAACTTGAGCGCATAGGTTTTCTCATTGAAAAGAGGCCTCAAGAGGTCATCGGCGACCAGATACTGGCCCGCCGCCTTTTCGGCGGGCGGGGCCGGGTCCTTATTCTGGGGCATCTGGATACGGTCTGGCCCAAAGGGACCCTGGCCGGTTGGCCTTATGCCGTTACCAGCGACGGTTTTGCCGTGGGGCCTGGGGTTGGAGATATGAAAGGCGGCATAGTGGTCGCCCTGACCGCGCTGGAGGCGCTTATGGCCACAGGCGCGGCGGACCATCTGGAATCAATTACCTTCATGCTTGTTCCGGATGAAGAGATAGGCTCGCCCATCTCCCGGACCTGGATAGAAGAGGAAGGCGGCAAGGCCGACTGGGCCCTGGTCATGGAGCCTGGCCGGGAGAACGGCGGCGTGGTCACCAAAAGGGCGGTCATGGGCCGGTTCACCATAACCGCTCATGGCGTGAGTGCTCACTGCGCCGTGAATAAAGGTGAAGGGGCCAGCGCCATCAGGGAACTCGCGGCCAAGGTGGCCCTCCTGGAGGACCTGACCCGGATAGACCTCGGGATACTGGTCAATGTGGGGTTGTTCAAGGGGGGCGAGGCTCGGCAGGTTATTCCGGCCAGGGCGGAGATGGAGATAGATTACCGGGCTCCCAGCCAGGACGAAGCCGACAGGCTGGTGGAAAACATCCGCCGGATAGCCCTGCACAAACTGAATTCCAAGGTCTCCATCGAGTTGGAAGGACGGCAGTCGCGCCCGGAATTTCCCCGCTCTCCGGGCACGTTGGAACTCTACCGCCGGGCCCTGGCTATCGCCAATGAGATGGAAATGCCTTTACCGGAAATACACACCAAGGGCGGATCGGACGGCAGTTTCGTGGCCGCGCTGGGGGTGCCCACACTGGATGGGCTCGGCCCCATCGCCCTGGACGATTGCAGCCGCCGGGAACGGCTGCTCATCAGCAGCATCATACCCAGAACACGCCTGCTGGCCAGACTGATCGCCGGTCTCGGCCAAGCGGAAAATTAAAATACGGACGTTGAAACGGCCTGAGTTCGAGGAGAAAACGTAATGGTTGTTTTGAAGATAAATGGCAATAATCTGCAACTGGAAGACGTCATAAACGTTGCCTTGTACGGGCAGAAAGTTAAATTGGATTCCGACAGCCGCCGCGCCGTTACGGCCGCCTACAGGCAGGTGGAGAGAGCGGTTGTGCAGAATCTCAAGATATACGGTATAACAACCGGCCTGGGCCATTTGAGTGAAGTAAGCATCAGCCAGGAGATGACCAAAAAACTTCAGGAAAACCTGATCCTGAGCCATTGTTCTGGCGTCGGCGACGAATTCCCCGTGGAGATATGCCGGGCCATGATGCTGCTCCGGGCCAACGCCCTGGCCAAAGGTTATTCCGGAGTGCGCCCCGAAATCATCGAAAATCTTCTGACGCTGCTGAACGCCGGGATCACTCCGGTGATATTCAAACAGGGATCGGTCGGGGCCAGCGGTGATCTTGTTCCGCTGGCTCACATGGCCCTGCTTCTGACCGGCAAGGGCAATGCCCGCCGGAATGGAACACTCATAACCGGTGTGGAGGGACTCAAAGCCGCCGGTTTGGAGCCAATGGAACTTGAGGCCAAGGAAGCATTGGCCCTGGTCAACGGAACCCAGGCCATGGCCTCCGTTTGCGCCCTCACCCTGAGCCGGGGATTGCATCTGGCCAAGGTGGCCGACATCGCCGGAGCAATGACTCTCGAAGCTCTGGGAGGCACGGCGGCCGCCTTTGATGCCAGAATCCATCAAGCCCGTCCCATCCCCGGCCAGGGTGAGGTGGCCGCAAACGTCCTCAAAGTCGTCAATGGCAGCTCGATCACGCCGCCTAGCCTGAATTCCAGGGTTCAGGACGCCTATTCTCTCCGCTGCATGCCCCAGGTTCACGGAAGTGTGCGGGAGGTTTTGAAGTTCGTCCGTTACCTTCTGGAGATTGAACTGAACTCCGCCACCGACAACCCTCTGGTTTTCCCGGAAGACGGCGATTTCCTGTCCGGCGGCAATTTCCATGGCGAACCTCTGGCCTTTGCCGGAGACTTCATGAGTATTGCCCTATCGGAACTGGCCAACATTAGTGACCGCCGCAGCGCCCGGCTGACCGATCCTCATTGCAGCGACCTGCCGCCCAGCCTTTCCAAATTCGCCGGTGAAGGCAACTGTTTCGGCATCCTGCAGATTGTCACCGCGTCTCTGGTTTCGGACAATAAGTCCTTGGCTCACCCGGCCAGCGTGGACAGCGTGCCCACCAGCGCCAACCAGGAAGATCACGTGAGCATGGGGCTCAACGCCGCCCGTAAGGCCTGCGATATAGCGGACAACCTGGAAAATGTCCTGGCCATAGAATGCATCTGCGCGGCCCAGGCCCTGGATTTTGTGGGGCTGGAGCGTTGCGGACGGGGAACCCGGGCGGCTCATGCGGCCATAAGGACCTGTATGCCCTGGGTTGACGGAGATGTGGCCAGACTTTTCTCGGATGACATAAGGGTGGTCAGGGAATTCATAACCAGCGGAAAATTTCTGCAAGCCGTGGTCGAGTCTGTAGGGGAGCTGCATTGACGGTTTTTCCCGGACATCCCGACCTGATTATCCATAACGCCGGAGAACTGGCCACCCTGGCTTCAACGGGAAGAGGACCCCGATGCGGCCGGGATATGGATGAAATAGCCTCTGTAAAAAAAGGGGCTGTGGCCGTGGCTGGCGGCCGGATACTGGCCGCCGGTCCCGAGGATGAAATCACGGCCCGGTTTGAAGCCGGGCCGGAAACCCGGTTGATTGACGCCGGGGGGCGTTTTGTCTCTCCTGGACTCGTGGATGCCCACACCCACCTGGTTTTCGCCGGGTCACGCGAAAATGAGTTTCGCCTGAAAATAGTAGAGGGGCTGAGCTACGGCGAGATAGAACGCCTGGGCGGGGGGGTGCCTGAGTCGGTGAGGCAGACCAGGGCCGCCAGCCTGGAAACCCTGCTGGACCAAGCCCGCCCGGTCCTCCGGCGGATGATGAGAAACGGCGTCACCACCATAGAAGCCAAAAGCGGCTATGCTTTGAACACCGCGGGAGAGATCAGGCTGCTCGAAGCCATGCGTATTCTGGACCGGGAAGGCCCGGTTGAGATAGTGCCCACTTTGTTCGGAGCACACGACATGCCTCCGGAATACTCCGCCCGGCCGGAAGGTTTTCTTGAACTCATCATCAGCGAGATGATTCCCGCCGTGGCCGCCCGAGGCTTGGCCAGATTTTACGACAGCGGTGTTACCTTTCCTCCTGAACAGACCGCCCGGCTTTTTGAAGCCGCCAAGGCGCACGGGCTTCGGCCCAAGGTCCATGCCGACGAGTTCGCCCATATGGGCGGCGCGGCTTTGGCCGCCCGCTGTGGAGCCATCAGTGCCGAGCATTGTCTGAACTCCACCCCGGAAGACCTGGAAGCCATGCGCCGGGCCGGAGTCATGGCCGTGCTGCTGCCGGCGATCCCCATAGTGCACCGCCTGAAACAATCCGTGGATGCCCGCCGGTTTATCGACGCCGGGCTGGCCGTAGCCCTGGGGACTGATTTCAATCCCAGTTGCCCGGTTGAATCATTGTCCATGGTCATGTCCCTGGGATGCTACACAAGCGGCATGAGTCCGGCCGAAGCCCTGACTTCGGCCACGGTCAATTCAGCCCATGCCATTGGCCGGGGGGGCGAGATCGGCTCCCTGGAACCGGGAAAACAGGCTGATCTGGTGATCTGGGATGTGGCCAATCACTTGCAACTCTGCGCCAATCCCAGCGGCGGCCTGGCTGGCATGGTCGTCAAGAAAGGCGAGATTGTCTGGGAAAGCTGTTCTTCCCGCTGATCTGAGGTTTTGCCATGGACCAGAAAGCTTTTGCGATGCTGACAGCCCTGAGCGGCCTTGAACTGTCGGAGAGCCGCTCAAAGGAACTGTACGACTACAGCCGGCAGTTGTTCGCCAGTCTGAAGCCGCAACCGGGACAGGATGATTCCGCTGATGAAGCGACGGCTGACCAGGTGAAGCGGATATTCGGCAAAGCCCGCTCCATCCAGGAACTGGACCTGGCCCGGGTGGAACCGGCCGTGAATTTCGGCATCGAACACCTGTCCGGGGATTGAGGCCATATGTCAGCCAACGATCTCTGCTTCATGGGTATCAAAAAACTGGCCGAACTGCTCGGCCACGGTGAGATTTCGCCGGTCGAACTGACCACGGCCTGTCTGGACCGTATTGAAGCCTATGACGCCAGAATAAATTCATTTATCAATGTATTTCGGGATGAAGCCTTGGCTCGGGCCCGGTTGGCCGAGGAGGAGATATTCAAAGGGGGCTGGCGCGGCCCGCTGCATGGAATCCCCTTCGGGCTGAAAGATCTTTTCATGGTCCAGGGTAAACCTTTCACCCTGGGCAGCCGGCTTTTTCATGATGAGATTGCTTCCCTGGACAGCACGGTGGCTCTGCGCCTGAGGCAGGCCGGGGCTATACTCCTGGGCAAACAGAACATGAATCCGCTGGCTTATGGCCCTTTTGCCACGGAACCGGGATACGACTACGGCCATACCTTCAATCCCTGGGATACAACACGCATCTCCGGCGGCTCCAGCGGCGGCTCCGGAGCGGCCGTAGCGGCTGGGTTCTGCCCCTTCTCCGTGGGCAGCGATACGGGCGGTTCGGTCCGCATACCGGCGGCCTGGTGCGGGACCGTGGCCATGAAGCCCACCTATGGGCGCATCAGCAGGCATGGAGTGCAGGCACTGGCCTGGAGCCTGGATCATCCGGGGCCTTTCACCCGGCGGGTGGAAGACTGCGCCCTGGTGATGCAGGTCCTTAGCGGCCACGACCCAATGGACCCGTCTTCCGCCGGAAAAAAAGCGCCTTTTTTTTCGGGCCTGCTGAACAGTGACATCAAGGGCCTGAAAATCGGCCTTCCAGTTGAATACTGGCAGCTCCCCCTGGATCCGGAAGTGAAAAAAAAGGCCGAACAGGCCGTCATGGTCCTTGAGGAACTGGGGGCCGAGACGGTGGAATTGTCCTGGCCCATGCTGGCCTATGCGGAAAATACCAGCAACATCATCCTGCTGGCCGAAGCATCCTCCGCTTATGAGCAGTTGGTGAAGCAGCAAGGCCAAAGGCTTTGGCCTGCCTTGAGGTTGCGGCTGGAAGCCGGTCTGCTGCTTTCGGCGGCCGACTATCTGCGGGCTCAGAAAGCCAGAACTCTGCTCGTCGCGGAAACCAACCGGCTATTCGAGAAGGTCGACCTGCTCGCCGGACCGGCCATGCCGGTCACCGCCAGCCGCCCCGGACAGGCCCTGGTGCAGGCCGGTGAGAATGAGATAGGGGTCGTCAGGGCCATGACCCAGTACAACGAGGTCTTCAATCTGACCGGACATCCGGCCCTCTGCCTGCCCTGCGGCTTTTCCGCGTCGGGACTCCCCATCGGCCTGCAACTGGTGGGAAGGCCTTTTGCCGAGGCGCTTGTTTTACAAGCGGGCCAGGCCTTCGAAACGGCGACCGGTTTCTGGAAGCCGAGGCCCGAACTTTAAAATCTGTTGTGAGGAGAGTCTTATACCAATGCCTGAGATAATGCCCAACGAATACCGGCCCGCATCGTTGTCCGACGTGCGGAAGCTTCACGAAGCCTCCTTGCACATCCTGGAAAAAAACGGCCTGGCCTTCCATCATCAGGGAGCCCTTGAGCTATTCAGAAAGGCCGGAGCCCACATCGACGGCGACATTGTGCGCATCAAGCCAGCCCTGGTCGATTGGGCCTTACAGGCAGCGCCCAAGGAATTGACCATCTATAACCGAAATCTGGAACCGGCCATGCTGATCGGGGGCGGACGCCGAACGAGTTATTACGGAGTGGGTTCGGACAGCATCTATATCTACGACCTCGAAAACGGCCAGCGCCGCAAAGCTGTTCTTCGTGACATATCTGAAGGCATGCGGCTTGTCTCCGGCCTTTCCAATGTCGACTTTGTCATGTCCATGTTCGTTCCCTCGGATATTTCGGCCGAGGATTACGGGCGTCATCAGATGCTGGTGATGCTCAACGAGAACATCAAGCCCATTGTCTTCACCGGGGTGACCAGGGAATGCGTCGCGGAGGCGATAGGCATGGCGGCCCTGGTGCACGGGCGGGATGAACTGAGTAAAAAACCCTTTATCATAAATTACGTCAACACCGTCACCGCGCTTAAGCACAACGAGGAGAGCGTGCAGAGGCTTATGGAAGCGGCCGTGGAAAATATACCCACCATCTATGCGCCCGGCAACTCCAGAGGCACCACGGCACCCATGACCGTGGCCGGTATGCTGGCCCTGGGCAACGCCGGGCAGTTGGGCGGGCTGGTGCTGTCCCAGTTGGTGCGAGAAGGCTCGCCGTTTATCCTGAACAATCCCAGCGTGGGTGTTATGGACATGAAAACCATGGTGGACCTGTATGTCAGCCCTGACGGCGGCATATACAGTTGCGCCCTGGCCAATCATTACGGTCTGGCAGCGCTCTGTTCAGCCGGGGCCAGCGACTCCAAGGTTTTTGACGGGCAGGCCGCCGGTGAAGCCTGCCTGACCCTCTTCAGCAATACCTTCCGGGGGGCCAACCTGATACAGAATCTGGGTTACCTGGATTCGGCCATGACCGGCAGCTTTGAACTGATTGTCTTTTGCGATGAGATAATAGGCTGGCTGAAGCGGTTTATGGAACCGCTGGAGGTCAATGACGAAACTCTGGCCCTGGATGTCATTGACCAGGCCGCGCCTGGGTGCAATTTCATCGCTACGGAACACACCTTCCGCCATTTCCGGGATGACTGGCAGCCCCGCCTGTTGGACCGCTGGAGTTTCAGCCAGTGGGAACAGAACGGATGCCAGAGTCTCAACCGGAGGGCCAATGCACTGGCCCGCGATCTTCTGTCAAAGGCCCCGGTTGAGCCTTTGCCGCCGGAAACTCTGGCCGGGCTTAAGGCCATGCTCTAGTCCGTGAAAAAATTGCCCTTTCCCAGCCGGTTGCGGCAGGGAAGGGGAGTATCTCTGCGGATCAGATATGCCCGTAGTAGTCTCTGTGGGCGACTATGGAATAGGCGAAATCGAAAAGCGTCCCCCAACTGAAGACAGGTATATCTATCTCTCTTTGCAGGGCGCGGGCAAAGGGCGGAAACCCCGTGCATTCCAGGACCATGGCCCCCATATTGGGGTAAGCTTCGAAAAAGGCCACGGCCTCCGCCAGGAACTCCCTTTCCGCTTTTTCGTAGAGAGCCTGGGGAATCTCGGAACGCACACCTTCAGTCCACAGGTTGTGAAACTCCGGGCACCTCTGGTCGTCCATCACCCCGCCGATGACATAGTTGCCCCCCAACTGTATGCCGACGTTCACTAAATGAGCGTCCTGCAGAACGTCCTGGCAGCTCATGAGAATGCCAACAACCTTTTGGGGACCGATGATCTGCTGGGCCCAGGGCACCTGCAGGAGGCTGGACATGAAAACGGGGATGTCCACACAGGCGGCTATTTCCTTCTGAAAATAGGAGAAATAACCGCATTCGGCCATGATGGCCCGGCAGCCCATGTATTCGAGTTTCCGGGCGGCCTTAACCAGGGGTTCCAGGCAGGCGGACTTGTCTTCCTGATAGACCAGGGCCTGTATGTCGACTCCTTCGGCTATTTCGTACTGTATTGGGTAAGGAAAGCCGCTGGCGTTGCGGACGTCGCCCGGAAACCCCGGATAGACCTCATCCAGGAGCAGCACCCCCAGCCCCATGCCGTAACAGTGTCTGTTCTTGCGGGTTGCCGCCTTTTTAATGCCCATATCCCTGTTCTGCCGCCACATCTCCCTGCACTCCTGTTCCGCTGTCAAAGAAAACAGCTTCCGTGAAATATACCTATCTCTTGAATAGTAATGAATAAATACAGTTGGCCTCGCGGGTTTACGGCCTTCCGGTTCGACCCGGAGGCGATATTATGAATTTAGTATGAATCAATTGTGTTGTCTATATCAATTCAATATACCCGCAAGCCTGGCCCAATCTAAACCCGGCTGCTGAACGGCTACGCAAATCAGGTGGCCTGAACTTCGACCGTCTGGGGAACGGTGGAAAAACAATCGCATACAGCTTCTGTTTTTCCCCTTGGTATTCAAGTTTTTCAATTCTTTCCGGGCTGTCCGCTTTTTGCTGTTTGGCCGCGCCATCTTGCCGGATCGGGCCGCGATTAATTTTCTTGACACCCAAAATCATTTGTGGTGAATTCAATCTTAATTCAACCTGACTACGAAACGCCTTTATTGTGAATTTTTGATTGGACAGCAACTTGAACATTCACTAGGCAGGCAGAATGACAACCGATCCCACCACAACGGCGTTGCCTTGTAATGAGATACTGAGATTCAGTCTCGGATATCCGTGGCCCGGACCGATGATCCGGCCAAGGGCGGCTACGCGGAAAAGTATCGGGAATGTCCGGATAATCTCATGACCCGCAAAAAACAATTCCATCTAAAGGGAAGGAGACCGAAGAGAATATGAGCGAAATACTTGCCAACGAGTCTGCGAGAGCGGCTTTCACGGCCTTGAGCGAGGCGGTCGCCAACGGAAACATCCCCGGAGCGGTAGCTGAGACCAGGCGTCTGGTCGACGGTGGAGCAGCGGTTTCGGGCATACTGGATCTCGGACTGGTTCCGGCCATGGATAAGGTTGGAGCAAAATTCGCGGCCGGGGAAATCTTCATCCCTCAGATGCTCCTGTCCGCCAAAACCATGCAGGAATGCATGAAGGTCCTGGAGCCGCTATTCAAAAAAGGCGACAAGACCACCAAGGGCAAGGTGCTCATCGGCACCGTACAGGGCGACCTGCATGATATAGGCAAGAACCTGGTGGCGGTCATGCTGGAAGGCGCCGGTTTTACCGTTACCGACCTGGGTGTGGACGTCTCGCCGGAGAAATTCGTTCAGAAGGCGAGTGAAGTGGAACCGGATATCATCGCCATGTCGGCCCTGCTTTCCACCACCATGCCCGCCATGTCCAAAACCATCAAGGCGTTGCAGGATGCCGGGCTGAAGGACAAGATCAAGGTCATGATCGGCGGCGCGCCCGTAACCGAGAAATTCGCCGGAGAGATCAACGCGGACCTTTTCGCCCCGGATGCCGGCGCGGCCGTCATCAAAGTCAAGGAAGCCCTCAACCTGGCTTAATAAATTACCTGAAAAAGGACAGAAGGATATAAAAGATGTCGCAGATGGATATTCCGACCTTTCAGCCTTATCTGAAGGTCCTGACCCGTGAGCAGGCATTGGCTATCCACACCGCCGCCCTGGAGGTGCTGGAGAAGATCGGTATAAAAATGGAACATCCGGAAGTACGGCAGATGCTTCTGGACAAGGGCTGCCGGTCCGGTGAGGGCGACTGGATCTACATCCCCTCCTTCCTTGTTGAGGATGCCCTGAAGTCGGCTCCGAGACAGATTGTGCTATACGATCAGTTGGGCAACAAAGCGATGCCCCTGGTGGACAACAACCCCTTCTATGGAACAGGTTCCGACACTACCTTCACCCTGGACCTGGAAACCGGTGAACGCCGCCGGACCTGCCTGAAAGACACGGCCAACTTCGCCCGCCTGGTCGATGGACTGAAAAACATCTCTTTCGCCATGTCCATGTCCAACCCGGAGGACGTGCCGGTCGACAGCATCTATGTCCATTCCTTCGCCGAGATGGTGAAGAATACAAATAAACCAATTGTCTTCATTGCCGACAACGGCACCGATATCGCCAAGATACATGGAATCGCCAGCGCCGTGGCCGGCGGTGAGGAAAACCTCCGCCAGAAGCCTTTTCTGCTGAACTATTCCGAGGCCATAAGTCCTCTCAGATTTCCTGCCCACGTGATGGACAGGCTTGTTTTCTGCGCTCGGAAAGGCATCCCGGTCTGTCTGCCATCAGGCTCGAACGCCGGCGGCGGAGCCCCGGCCACTATGGCCGGAGCCATGGCCATGGGCATTGCCGAAAACCTGGCCGGTCTGACGATTCACCAGCTCGCCTACCGCGGCGCTCCGTTCCTGTTCGGACCCAATGTCAGCGTCCTGGACATGAAATCCGGTGTTGTCTCCTACGGCTGCCCGGAATGGAGCCTCACCCAGGCGGCTCTGGCCCAGATGCGTGACGAAATCTACGGCTTGCCGGTCTGGGCCTATGCGGGCGCGACGGACTCGAAACTGATGGACGCCCAGGCGGGCGCGGAATCGATGTTTTCCATTGCCACCTCCATGCTCTCCCGCTGCAACCTGATACACGACGTCGGTTACATCGAATACGGAAACACTTCCTGCCTGGAAATGATAACCATGGCCGATGAACTGGTGGAAATGTGCAAGTTCTTTGTTCAGGGCATTCCCGTCAATGAGGATACTCTGGCTCTCGACGCCATCAGGCGGGTGGGGACCGGCAGCTCCGGGCAGATATTCCTGTCTGATGAACATACCTTCAAACACTTCATGACCGCCCAGTTTCTGCCGAATCTCCTGAACCGGTCACGCCATGACGTCTGGGAAAAGGCCGGGGCCATGGACCTGTACAAACGTTGCAATGTGGAAACCAAGCGCATTCTGGCCGAGCATCAGCCTCAGCCGAAATCCTCGGATGTGCTGGCCGAAATCCGGAAAATACTCGAGTCATAGAAAAAGCCGAAGCATGGCGGACGGTTCGGATTACCGCCCGCCATGCGGCGAAATGAAGTTCAATGGGGAAAGCAAATGATCATAGTCGGCGAAAAGATCAATACCAGCCGCAAGAAGATATCTGAAGCAGTCGAAAAACGGGACGCCGGTTTCATCTGCCAGGTGGCCCGCGAACAGGTGGACGCCGGCGCGGACTTCATTGATGTCAATGCCGGAACCTTTGTGGAAAAGGAAACCGAGTGCCTGTGCTGGCTGGTGGAGACGGTTCAGAGCGCCGTGGATGTCCCTCTGTCCCTCGACAGCCCCAGCCCGCGGGCCTTGGCTGAAGCGATAAAGCTGCATAAAGGCGAACCGATGATTAATTCCATTTCCCTGGAGGTGGAACGGCTCGGCCCTATTCTGGACATAATAACCTCCACACCATGTCACGTCGTGGCCCTGTGCATGGGACAGGCTTCCATGCCCACCACGGTCGAGGAGCGTTTCGAGGTTGGTTCGGCCCTGATCGGCAGACTCACCGGCGCTGGATTTCCCCTGGAAAAAATCCACGTGGACCCGCTGATTCAGCCCGTATCCGTTGATCTGAACATGGGACTGGCGGCGCTCGGGACGATCAAAAGACTTATGACGGAATTCCCGGGCGTCAATACCATCTGCGGCCTGTCCAACATATCCTACGGTCTGCCCCGGCGTCATCTGATAAACCGCAACTTCCTGGCCTTGGCCATGAGTTACGGCCTGTCCGGGGCCATACTGGACCCCAACGACAAGGAATTGATGTCCACCCTTTTTTCCATTGACATGCTCCTCGGCCGGGACGAGTACTGCGGCCGGTTCATCACGGCTTTCCAGAACGGCCGTCTGGTCGAGAGGTAAGTCTCCGTCTTTGAGCAATAATCGGCCGGAATGAAATGTTTCACCGATTATTGATCGGGATAATGCAGCATGAAGAATAAGCAGTAAAACTTACTGGTTGATTTGACTCCGTTCCTGGTGTATTAAGACCGCCAGGAACGGGGTTCAGTGAGCAAATAAGAAGGTTTTGCGATCACGCAGGCCGAACTCTCCAGGGGCAGATAAGGGCATCTGACTATCATCGGTGACGGCGTGTTTGGACCGGTGTCCTTGTCCGAATCTTGAAGGCCCTTTCAAATGGCTGGTTGTTTTTTCAGGCGGTGCCAGCTTCTGTTGTATTCGAATAATCCGTCCCGTTTGCCATGATGAAATTTTCTGTATTGACAATAAGCTATACCTGAAACTATATTGATTGTATTCACAGTTAATTCAATTTAACTCAAATCAAGATTGTATGATGTGAAGGGTGTCATGGACTCGAAAAAAATTCACGAAATTCTTCGGAACAAAATAATCCATCTGGAGATGGAGCCCGAACACATCATCAACGTCAGTGATTTGGCCACCAATTTCGGGATCAGCCGGACACCGATCAAGGAGGCTTTGATCCTGCTGCAGGGAGAGGGCTGGCTTCTGCGTCACGGCAGTCATTTCATGGTGACCCCGCTGAGCATAAAACGCCTTAAGGATAATATTGAAATCCGGCTGCTTATGGAGCCTCAGGCCTATGTCTGGGCCATGCAGCGCATGACGGAGACCGATCAGCAGGAGCTTTGGGCGCTGGAACGCGAAATGCGTGAACTCAGCACCGAGGAGCCTGCCAGAGCCTTCGGCGAGCTGGACCAGCGGTTTCACGAAACACTCCTCAAGGCTACCAATAATCAGGAAATTTTTGTCCTGCTTTCCCGTGTTATAGGCCAGTGTCTGCGTTACTGGTTGTCCCCGGTCGAAAAGGACAAGGAAAACTACTTTAATTCAGCACTGGAAATCATCGACGCCATTCGCCGTCAGGATGCCGAACGTTTAAAGGAAGCTGCTACCGAACATATCAAGATGTCTCTTCTCGAAGTAAAGCTGCTTTGATTCCTCAGTCCAGCTTTGCACAATACAATTCCGGCTGCACTTATCCTCGAAAAACTGGCGGGTGCTTGTAGAGATTCAGGGTATCCGTAATGCTGCACCGGCAAATCGCCCAGGGACAGGCTCTCCGGGAAAACCAGGACGCGGGCAACAGTGATCTCTGCGGCAATCCCCGTCTTTCCATCCAGTGACGGATTTTCCCCCGATCATGCCGAAACCGTGGCCGTGCATGTGCCGACCAGGGCATGATCGACCGGCCTTGACATCAAACGGGCTAACAAGGTAATAGTGGGTGCGCCAAGGGTGTTTCCTCCTGAAGGGGTTTCAAAATGCGGGGGAGAACCATCCGGGCTTTTCATGTGCTTGTGAACATATTGGCCCGGCTGCGGCACGGTCTGCTAGGTCTGTGCCCGCAGTGCCGCAGCGTCTGATATTGAAAGATAACTGACCGAGAATTCAACATGCCTTATATCCTCATAATCGACGACGACCAGACCTATGGGGAAATGCTCGGCCTCAAGATACGGCGCATGGGGTATGAGGTGAAAAACGCGGATTCTCTGGCCGAGGGCTTGAAAGCGGCCAGGCAGGCCGACTACGACGTTATTTTTCTGGATGTCCTACTCCCTGACGGCAACGGTCTGGAAGCACTCACCGATTTTCAGTCCATGCCTTCCATCCCAGAAATAATCATCATAACCGGGTTGGGCGATGCCGACGGCGCTGAAATGGCCATAAAAAGCGGCGCGTGGGCTTATGTCGAGAAGGGGGCTTCCATCAAGGACGTGATTCTGCCTTTGGAACGTGCGCTGCAGTATCGTAAAGAGAAACGAGCCCACAAGGCTCCCGTGCTTCTGAAGCGGGAAAGTATAGTTGGAACGAGTCCAAAGATCGACACCTGTCTCAGAATGACCGCCCAGGCGGCCAACGGCAATTCCCCTGTTTTGATTTCCGGGGAGACGGGTACCGGCAAGGAGCTTTTTTCGCTGGCAATACACGAGAACAGCCCCCGGGCGGCACACAATTTCGTGGTGGTGGATTGTGCCTCCCTGCCTGGCACTCTGGTGGAAAGCGTCCTTTTTGGTCACGAAAAAGGGGCCTTTACCGGAGCGGATCAGGCTCAGGACGGTTTGATCGCCCAAGCTCACAAGGGAACTTTGTTCCTGGATGAAGTAGGCGAACTGCCCCTGCCGGTTCAGAAGGCTTTTCTGCGTGTGCTGCAGGAGCATAGTTACAGACCTGTGGGCGGACAAAAAGAGCGTTACAGCGATTTTCGGCTGGTTGCCGCCACCAACAGAGACTTGAACACAATGGCCGAGAGGGGCCAATTCCGCAAAGATCTGTTATATAGACTGCGCGGCTTTGTCATTGAACTGCCTCCCTTGCGGGAACGCCTGGAAGACACGCGGGACATCGTCTTTGATTATACGGCCAGACTCTGCCGCAACCACGGCATGGCCATAAAAGGGTTCTCCCCCGACTTCTTCGATGCCTTGACCGCCTACGATTGGCCGGGCAATGTCCGCGAACTCCTGAACACCATGGATCGGGTCCTGGCTGCTGCTCAGGACGATCCAACTCTGTATGTCAAGCATCTGCCTCAGCATATCCGCATAGTCGTCGCCCGAAACTCTTTGGCCGAAGAAACCGGTGAACAAGACACCAAGCATCTTTCGCCGATGAATGCCGGTGCAGGTTTCCCGGCGTTGCAGCTTTTCCGGGAAACCACTGAACGCAAGTATTTTCAGGATCTGCTGGCCGTTACCGCCGGTGACACCAAGGCGGCCTTGGAAATATCCGGCTTGTCTCGTTCGCGTTTTTATGAATTGCTGAAGAAATATAAAATCGCCGTCCGGTCAGATCATAATAATTCCGAAATAATCGGACAAAATCCGGAATATCGGAAATAATCCTGAAAACAATACGGCATATTTCCTGTCTGTTCAAATCCTTTCGCCCCAATTATTCATTAATATCCTGAAAATAAACAATAATCAGACAGGGAGCACTCCGGCCGTCTTCATGGCGTCAACTGGCATGTTCTTTGTATCACCCTTAAAATGCATGCTGAAAGTCAGAGTTGGATGAACCGGCCCCTGAAGAAAGGTTTGGAGAGCTGATGACGGCGGTAATATGGTCTCGGGAAAACGACGGACTGAGCACATCGCTGGCCGGAATTCTGGAATCCGTTCTGCCTGTTGAGGAAATCAGGAGTTCGTCTTGCCTGGATGATCTGAGGGACATCCTGATGGGAAGCAGGTTCAAGGATTCTCTGGTCGTGCTGCTTCCCGCCGACTGTCAGGATCTCAAGGATTTACAGTCTGTTAAAGACTTGCTTGAGCGTGTCCGCATAATCCTGGTCGCTCCGGACAGGGACGCCGAGACCGTGGCTCTGGCCCACGGCCTCCGGCCTCGTTATCTCGGTTACCGTGATGGACCCTTGTGGGACGTTGTGGCGGTCATGACCAAGATGCTGGAGAAAATGGACAGAACAGGTGCGCCGCAGGCAGGGGCGCGGGAGGAATGACTGCGTTGAGCGGAACACTCAAAAATGGAGAATAGCGTTTTCCGTTTTTTCTGTGTGCATATTCAGCTTGGTAAAAGCTGTGACGCAATAAAATGAAATGCATAGGAGTAAAAGGAAATGTTCGCCAAATTCAAACTGAGTACTCGAATGCTGGTATCCATCTGCAGTATTGTCGTCTTGGCTTTTGGCTTGACCATTGGCTATGTTTCGATCAAATCGGCCCGGATGGCCGAAGATCAGGCCATGGATACAGCTATGGAAATGGCCAACAGGTATTCGGCCGAAGTCAAGGCCGACCTGGAAGTGGCCATGGGCGCGGCCCGGACCCTGGCGCAGACCTTGGAAGGCATGAAAGCGTCGGGTATAACGCCTGACCGGGCGGTGATTGACGGCATGCTGCGCCGCTTGATCGAATCGAACAGCTTTATCGGAGTCTGGACCTGCTGGGAGCCCAACGCCCTGGACGGGCGGGATTCAGAATTTGTCAACGCCAAGGGGCACGACCAGACCGGCCGTTATGTTCCATATTGGAATAAAGGTAGCGGTACTGCGGCGGTGGAGCCTCTGGTTGATTATGATAAACCGGGCGCCGGCGATTATTATCTGCTGGCCAGGCAATCCGGCCGTGAGATTATTCTTGACCCTTACAGCTACGAACTTGGCGGAAAGCAGGTGCTGCTGACCAGCGTTGCGGTGCCGATAAAGGACAAGGGACAGGTTGTCGGAGTGGCCGGAGTGGACATGGTTCTTACGTCTTTTTCCGATATGATCAAAAAAATCAAACCTTTTGAGGATGGTTACGCTTTTCTGGTTTCCAACAACGGAAGCTTTGTTGCTCATCCCAAAGACGATGTGCTGGGCAAAAGCATCGCCACCCTCGGCGCTAGCCCTGCTGTTGTGGCGGCCATAAGTGACGGACAGCCTATTTCCGAACGGAAAGAGGCCTTGGAGAGCGGTCTGATATCCCACGTCCAATTTATCCCCGTAGTGATAGGCAACACCGATACTCCCTGGTCCTTCGCAGTCAACATTCCCATGAATCGGGTTCTGGCCGGGGCCAGGTCTGTGACCTATTCGGCCTTGACCATCGGGCTGATATCGCTTCTCATACTGATAGCGGTCGTCTTTTTCATTGCCCGTGGCATCGCCAAACCGATGGACAGGATAGCCCAGGGGCTGAACGCCGGAGCCGACCAGGTCGCGGCGGCGGCCGGACAGGTCTCCTCCACCAGCCAGGCGCTGGCTGAGGGGGCTTCGGAGCAGGCGGCATCGGTGGAAGAGACTTCAGCCTCACTGGAAGAGTCTTCGGCCATGGTCAAACAGAACGCTCTCAACGCCAAGGAAGCTGAAACGACGGTTAAGAGGACGAGCGTGAGTATTGAAGAGTCCGACAAGGCCATGGGCGAGTTGCAGAAATCAATGCGGTCCATTTCTGCCAGCAGTGAGGAAACCCGAAAAATCATTAAAACCATTGATGAAATAGCCTTTCAGACCAACCTGTTGGCTTTGAACGCGGCGGTCGAGGCTGCCCGGGCTGGGGAAGCGGGAGCCGGTTTCGCCGTAGTGGCCGACGAGGTCCGGAACCTGGCCATGCGGGCGGCTGATGCGGCCAAGAATACGGCTCAGATTATCGAGGACACAGTCAAGAGGGTCGACGAGGGAGCTGGTCTGGTCGAAAGACTCACAGCCTCTTTCCGCCAGGTCGGCATAGACTCGGCCAAGGTCAGGGATCTCATCGTCGAGATCGCCGCGGCTTCGGATGAGCAGAACCAGGGCTTGGAGCAGATCAGCCAGGCCATGAATCAGATGGACAAGGTCACCCAGCAGAATGCGGCCAGTGCGGAAGAGTCGGCCAGTGCTTCCGAGGAGTTGAGCGCACAGGCCGAACAGATGAAGGACATGGTTACCGAGCTGGTCGCTCTGGTCGAGGGTGCAGGCAGGCAGTCCGCCGAGGGATACGAGAGAGCGGCAAGGAGTGTTCCGGCGGCGAACAGAGGAAAGAAAAGAATATCGGGCCAAAGCAAAAAGGCGTCTCTTCCCGCCAAGTCTGATTCCGGTCGCCGCAATGTTGTCAAGCCTGAGGATATTTTACCTTTGGATGATGATTTTGCTGATTTTTGACATATAATGGTTTCCAGCCGGGGCTGTTCCCCGGCTGGAAACTGATTGAGACTGTTTGAAGTAATTCAAGCGGAGAGACCGGTGGTTGCAACCATTTGGGAGGGGTTCTGAAAAATGGCTCAAAACGCGGAAAGGCCAAAGGGAGATATGATTAACCAGGAAGCACGTGAAGGGAAATACCTGACATTTTCCCTGGCCAGCGAAGAATACGGTATCGGCATACTCAAAGTCAGAGAGATTATCGGCATGCTGCCCATAACCTCCGTGCCGCAGACTCCGGAGTTTGTCAAAGGGGTTGTCAACCTGCGGGGCAAGGTCATACCGGTAATTGATCTGCGTCTGAAATTCGGAATGCCGGAAATTGATTATACTGAAAGAACAAGTATCATAGTCGTGGAAGTGACTGGCCGCAGCGACACGGTGCAGATAGGCATCGTCGTGGATTCCGTGTCCGAAGTCGTCAACATCAAGTCCGAGGACATAGAAGACACCCCCAAATTCGGCAGCCGTCTTAACACCGGCTATATTCTGGGGATGGCCAAACTTGAAGGCCGGGTAAAGATACTGCTCAACATAGATCAGGTGCTCAGCAGCGAGGAAATCAGTCAATTGGAACAGTCTGCCTGATTTGGGTTTCCCGACTTGACCGTTTTTCTATTTTGACCAGGGGGGCTGCGATAAAACGCCCCTGAAGGCCTGTTCTCCGTTTTTCTTTTCAGAAAGCCGGAGACAGCTTGCAAGAACAGTCCATGGCAGCAAGGCGTAAGGTGTGGTAATGAGCGAAAATACTATGAAGATCAAAGAACTTCTGGATGATTTGAGCTTAGGCTTGGTTATGGTCGATCCCGAGGACTTGATGGCTTTGGGGACCGTGCTGGAAAAGATTGAAAGCGTAAGCCTGGCCTATGAAGCTGAGGGTCCGGATGTGGCCAAGCATGTTGCCAATGGCCTGAAAAAGGCCCTGGAAAACATCATCCTGGAGAAGGTTACGGACAAAGCTGCGGCCATGGAGCTTTTCGGAAGAGGTGTCAGCGTTCTGCAAGAGATTGACCGGAGCGGGGCAGCCAAGGACGATCAGCATGAACTGTTTGCCGCTTTGAACAAAACGGCGAACGTCGATATGGCTCTCATGGGAGAAAAATCCGTGGAGGCGGGTGAAGGCGGTGCTGCGCAGGACGCCGGTCCCGAAGAAGAGATACAGGATTTCAGCCAGGACAGGGACCTTTTCATCGGCTTCATCGCCGAGGCCATGGAGCACATTGAATCCATCGAGGTCAATATTGTCACCCTGGAGCAGGAACCGGACAACAGGGATACCATAAACGCGGTTTTCCGGCCGTTCCACACCATCAAAGGCGTTGCCGGATTCCTGAACCTCGGACAGGTTCATCATTTGACTCACGAGGTGGAAAACCTTTTGGATTCCGCCCGCAACGGCAAATTGCAGGTCACCCCGCCGATGATTGACCTAATCCTGGATGCCGTTGATATTTTGAAGCGGATGATCAACGACCTGCAAAAATCCCTGGAAACAGGCCAGCCCGTTGAGGATGATTACAACCTCGAAGAATTTTTCGTGTGTATCAAGGATGTTCAGTCCGGAGGGACCGACGATGACCGCGAGGATGATTACTCTCCATATGGCGGGCAGAAACTGGGCGAAATATTAGTCGAACAGGGCTTGATTAACGAAGAAGAATTGGACGGCATGCTCAAGTCCCAGGAGGAATCGCGTCTGCGGCGTCTGGGTGAAGTCCTGGTGGAACGGGGCGTCATCGACGCCGAAGAGCTGGAGGAGACTCTGCGCCGTCAGATGGACGAGGCCGGCAAACGCCTGGGAGAACTGCTCATAGAAACCGGCAAAGCCGATCCCCTGTCGGTTTCGGAGGCCCTGGAGGAACAGATCGAGGGGCGGCAGCAGAAACTGGGCGCCATACTCATCAAGGAAAAAAAGGTCGATGCCCGTAAGGTTACAACCGCCTTGCGTGAACAGAAAAAGTCTCCTGACGCAGGACAGGCCGCTTCCGGCCGGACGGTCAAGGTGGATACGGAGAAGCTGGACAACCTGGTGGATCTGGTCGGCGAACTGGTCATAGCTCAATCCCTGGTGGCGGCGAATGAGAGAATTGTTTCGCTAAAGGATCAGAAACTGATCCGTGATCTGGGGCAACTCTCTAGAATCACCTCCGAATTGCAGAGAACAGCCATGGGCATGCGCATGGTCCCTGTCCACCAGACCTTTCAGAAGATGATCCGTCTGGTGCGGGACTTGTCCCGAAAGTCGGGAAAACAGGTCGAGCTGACCATGAGCGGCGAGGATACCGAGATCGACCGCAATATGGTCGAAGCAATTTATGATCCCATGGTTCACATGGTTCGTAATTCCATGGACCATGGTATGGAAGAACCCGGCGAGCGGCAGGCGGCAGGCAAGTCGTCCGTGGGAAGTGTGCACTTGCGGGCTTTTCATCAGGGCGGCAATGTGGTTATCGAGATCAGTGACGATGGCCGAGGCCTCAACAAACAGAAGATTCTGGCCAAGGCCCTGGAGCGGGGGCTGATAACTTCAACCGACGGAATGACGGACGCCGCTGCCTACAGCCTCATTTTTCAGGCAGGTTTTTCCACGGCCGAAACGATCACGGATGTCTCGGGCAGAGGCGTGGGCATGGATGTGGTCAAGCGGGCCATTGAGGGCCTGCGGGGCAAACTGGAAGTCGCTTCCGTGTTCGGTCAGGGCACGACCATAACCATAAGACTGCCTTTGACTCTGGCCATCATTGACGGCATGATCGTCCGAGTCGGCGAAGCTCGCTATATTCTGCCCACTCTTTCCATTCATGAATCATTCCGCCCGAAGAAGAATGAATACTTCACCGTCCGGGGCAAAGGGGAAATGATCAAGGTTCGGGAGACCCTGCTGCCGCTGATCCGGCTGGAAAGGGTGCTGGGCGGCGAGAAAGAGGCTACCGACCCGACAGAGGCCCTGGTGGTCGTCATGGAGAACGATGGAGAGCGCCGCTGCGTTCTGGTCGATGAGGCCATAGGCAAGCAGGAAGTTGTCATCAAGAGTCTGGGCGAAGGCTTGAAAAACGTCAGGGCTTTGGCCGGGGGCAGCATTCTGGGCGATGGCCGGGTCGGTCTGATCCTGGACGTGGCGGGCTTGTTCGAGGCCAGCGACCTGTTTGTGGGCCAGGGCGCTGGAGAAGACTCCGGCGAACAGGAAAAGGGCGTCCGGGAGAAGACAGCCGTTTTGCATTCCTGAGATGTTTTGAACCTGTTTGATTTGCAGAACTGAATTGCGGCCGGGGAAGGCCTCCGAACCGGTAGGCTCGTCAAGGAACGTGTTGGGAAATGTCTTGACGAGTCTTTTTGCCAAAATTTGCCGGATTCGGAGGCTTGGTCTCGATGTGGCTCGTCTTCAGCCGCCGGAAATACCGGGATTTCGGGCTGGGTTGCCTGGCCGACCGGTAATATCGGCGGCGCACGGGTTGTTCACAGCCTGGAAAATACCTGCCTTCTTCACTGATCCTCCGCCCTCTGGTGAATCTCCACAACCGAAGCCCCGTACTGGGTGTTGGTTATCTTCAGCTTATTTCCTTCTTACGATACTTCCATGGTCTGGACAATCATTGTTCCAACCGGAACAGCCATTCCGGCTAGGGTCAAGTTGCTCTTTGGCGGTCTGGAGAGGGTTTGGGACTCTGCCGCCAATGATCGGCGGCTGGCAGGGAAACGGGGCGGAATACCGAGGCGGCCTTGAGAGATTGCCTGAATGGTATATATTTACTCTTTAAGTGATACCGGCGGACGCCTTGAAGGTCTGATTGGACAGGCCGGAAAAAAACGACAGGTATCCGCAACGGGTTATTGTACGGCGGAGGGAAAGGAAATATGGTTTTTGAAGCAGTTTCTTCGAAGCTATTGACTGAAAACGCCGTGGCTGGCATGCCGCCGATTGATGCGCTCGCCCCGAAAGAAACGGCAACAGCCACCTTCGGACTTGGTTGATTCTGGGGGCCGGATGCACAGTTCGGGTGCATCGCTGGAGTCGTCAGAACAAGAGTGGGTTACTCGGGGGGAACCACCAGGAATCCCGGTTATTACAGCCTGGGAGACCACACGGAGACCATTGAGCTGGATTACGACCCCGGCAGGATTTCGTACGAGCTGCTTTTGGATATATTCTGGCGGAGCCACGATCCCGCCATACGTGCTCATGCCCGGCAATACATGACCGCAGTGTTTTACCGGGACGAAGAGCAGAAGCGGCTGGCCCTGGAAACCAGGGAAAGAATTTCATCGGCCCTCGGCAGACAGGTAGTCACTGAAGTCGTTCCAGCCACGGAATTCTATCTGGCTGAAGGATATCACCAGAAATACAGACTGCGCGGCGTGCCGGAAATCCTGGCCGAATATGCGAACTTTTATCCGCAGTTGAGGGAATTTGTCAACTCCACGGCAGTCGCCAGAGTCAATGGCTATCTTGGAGGCTGGGGAACGCGGGAGCAGTTGGAAAACGAAGTTGATACCCTGGGACTGTCCGATGGGGGCGTACGAAGGCTCAGGGCGATTGTTTCCCGCCGCCGTCCGAGCGGATTGTTCTGAAGACACCTTCAGCGCAACGTGATAAAATAAAATATTTCGGAAGAAGTGTCTTGCCGCGGGACTACTTATGATGCGTTTTCAGGATGGGCTGTCATTTGTTTGATATTCGCGTTGTAACTGCTGAGGCTGATTTGGTCCAGATCAGGATTCTGTTTCTGGAGTATGTCGAGTGGTTGGGAATAGACCTTGCGTTTCAGAACTTTGCCGGCGAGCTGGCGGCCTTGCCTGGCGATTATGCTTCACCCTGCGGCGTGTTGCTGTTGGCCTGGAACGGCCAGAGTCCGGCTGGTTGTGTGGCCTTGCGGCCACTGAGTCACGGAGTTTGCGAGATGAAAAGACTTTTTGTCCGCCCTGCTTTTCGCGGGACAGGGTTGGGGAGAGGGCTGGCTGAATCCGTTGTCGGTGCGGCCCGGGACCGCGGATACCTGAGTATGCGGCTGGACACTATCGCTTCAATGAAAGAGGCCGTCTCGCTTTATGAGAGTCTTGGTTTTGTACGGACGGAACCATACTGCCACAATCCATTGCCCGGGGCCATGTTCATGGAACTGGTTTTATAGAGGACCAACGGTGCTTATCTTGGACGGGCAAAGGATTTTTGATACAGGGCCTTACCGCCGCTAGTGCGGCTTGTCCCGGTTGTTTAAAGTAAATCCTGCAATTCAAATACAAATGAAATACTGAACGATGTTGACGACTCCGTCTTGCCGCAGCATAATCCGCCTGGCCTTTATGCGGCAAGCATAGGTTGAAGAGGAGATATTCCAGTGCGGGTAATAATTATAGAGGACGATCAGGTGACGGCGTCCTTTATTGCCAAAGGCCTGCGCCAGGCGGGCTATGCTGTGGACATCGCCGACAACGGCGAAGATGGTCTGCACATGATCCTGGAAGAGCATTATGACGGGGCCATAGTGGATGTCATGCTGCCTCATCTGGACGGTGTCAGTCTGGTTGAAGAAGTTCGCCGGAGGAGGAACCATACGCCGATAATATTCCTGACGGCGCGGCAGTCGGTGGATGACCGGGTCAGGGGCCTGCAATCGGGCGGAGACGATTATCTGGTCAAGCCTTTTGCCTTTGTCGAATTGCTGGCCCGCTTGAGAGCCCTGATCCGGCGGGCCACCGGAGCCGATGAAACCACCCGCTTGCAGGTGTCGGGCATCACACTGGATATGCTCAAGCGCACTGCGGCCAGGGACGGGCGTCCCTTGGATTTGCAGCCCCGAGAGTTCGCGCTTCTGGAATACCTTATGCGCAACGCCGGCAAGGTTGTTTCCAAGACCATGATAATGGAGCACGTCTGGGATTATAATTTCGATCCCATGACCAATGTGGTCGAAGCCAGCATATGCAGGCTCAGGAACAAACTGAACGACGGTTTCGAAAAACAGTATATCCAGACTATCCGAGGGGTTGGTTACACACTTGAAGATCATTAGCAAGTGGCGCACTCTGGCTTTCCGCTTGACCGTCCTCTATGTCTTCATGTTTTTCATTTCTTCGACGGTCGTTTTCGGGGTCAGCCGTATTCTGGTATCCCTGTACCTCATTGAACAGGCGGACAATACCCTTTTCACCTATTGGTCTCAGCTCTCCCTGGAAATTGAAATGGACATAGTGCCTTCGGTGGAACTCGAACTCGCCGAAAAGGCCATGGCTCGAGGCAAGGAAAGGGTTTTTTATCAGGTGCTGGACAGCAGCGGCCTGAGAGTCGCTTCATCGGACCTGACCGGCTGGTCTCAGGTCACCATAGACCCATTCGCGGTTAATCGGGCCTTGAAGGGAAACAAGGTTTTTACAACCTTCAAAATACCGGACCTGAGAAGACGGCTGCGCATCATGTACGCCCCTTTTAAGGGCGGAGGCGTTTTTGTCGCCGGAGTGTCTCTGGTGGAACAGGATAACCTGCTCAGACGCCTGACCGAAATATTTGTTTCCATGGTTTTTCTGACTCTCATCATAGGCATGCCTCTGGGCTGGCAGATGGCCCGCCGGGCCATGTCCGGGGTCGAGGAAGTGGCCAAGGTGGCTTCGGACATAGCCAAGGGCGAATTTGACCGCCGCGTGTCCGTCACCGCTCGAGGAGAGGAAATTGACCGTTTGGCCGCTTCCTTCAACGCCATGCTGGAGCATATACAGGGATTCATGCGGCAGATGAGGGAGATCAACGACAACATCGCCCACGATTTGCGGACGCCGGTCACCAGAATCCGCGGAATGGCGGAAACAACCTTGATCATCAACCGTTCGGTCGATGACTACCGTGAGATGGCTTCCGACATAATTGAGGAGTGCGACCGCCTGCTGGGAATCATCAACACCATCCTGGAAATCGCCGAGACGGAAACAGGGCTGGCCAATTACCGGAAAAAGGAAATCGATCTGGCCCGCTGGGCCACGGAAGGCGTAGCTCTTTTCCGGACCCTGGCGGAGGAGAAAGGCATAAACCTGGAAATAGAAGCACAACCGGATTGCTGCAATATCTGGGGCGATGAAATCAAGCTCCAGCGTCTTCTGGCCAACCTTCTGGATAATGCGATCAAGTTCACATCGGTCGGCGGCCGGATAAAGGTCAGCGTTTTCAACGATGATTTGACTTGCGGTGTGACGGTTGAAGATACGGGAATCGGCATTTCCGAAGATGATCTGCCGGACATTTTTAATCGCTTTTTCATGGCTGACCGCAGCCGGACCACTGCGGGCTACGGTCTTGGTTTGTCTCTTGCCAAATCCATCGCCAAGGCCCATGACGGCGACATAACCGTCGTCAGCCAGCCAGGCCAGGGCAGCATCTTTACCGTCACTATTCCCCGAGGTTCCCCCTCCCCCCGCGCCAACATTACCATTATGTAATGATGGGGCAAGGTTCCCGTAATTTAGGCTTGGTATATTCCCTCCAACCAGGACGAAGACCACAGAGCAAAATCTGACGGCATCAATTCTGGCCAACGCCGGGGAATGCATCTCTGACGTGACCAAAATAAGAGTGGTTTGGCGGTTTTATGGTAAAAGCGGTTCATCGGGAATTGTTCGCCGGAATCCGCCAGTAGTTGAGGGTTCGTTTTTTTACATCGCCTTTAGGCGAAAATTAGGGAGGGACAAAATGTCCAAAGCTAAAAAAGTGTTGGGAATCGTATTTTGCATGGTCGCTCTTTCCATGATGGTCTTCGCCGCTGTGGCGCAGGCCGGTGACTACGCTGGCGTGCTCGAGGAAAAAGACGGCGCTCTGGTGCTGATGACCGCTGATGCTTCCTTTGTTCTGGCTGGCGAAGTTTCCAAGGAACTGGTTGGCAAGAAGGTCGTCGTGACCGGCGCTGAAGACAAAGACGCTCAGGGCAATGCCGTGATCAACGTCGAAAAGGTCGAAGAGGCCGCTAACTAGCCTTTTTGATGCCTTAAGTCGATTGGACCGGTTGGATTTACCAGATCGGTCTTGACTATAGATGGGGAAGCCGCAAGGCTTCCCCATTGTCGTTTTATGCGGAACGCTTTCACGCCAACATCATTGGAGACTACAGGAACGCGGCGGCGTTCCGGAATCTTCATCCGGGGCTGGAGCGCCTGATACAGATTCACCACCGGTACATGATAATTTGCCGAGCCTCTAAAGCCATCTGAATGAGACACGCCGGAACAAAGGCTCAATGCCGCGGGATTGTGTTATATTGAATGAACAGCTAAGCGGGACACAGCGTTTGTCCGCCGAGCAGGTTTTGAGTCCCACGGGACCGTCCTCTATCATGAATCTGGAAAACAACTAACAGAATCTGGAGGTTTTCATGAATTGGCGGCGTTTTAAGAAAACAGTGAAGAAAATCATAGAAGGCCGATATGTCACCCCCGGTGAACTGGCGGAATTGAAGAACCGGCTTCAAGATGTCATGCCGGAGCTGAAGGCGGCCGGTTGCCGTAACGATCATAGCGAGATAGTCGGGAAGCTGGTTGAATGGTCCGGGGTCAGCCTGGACGATTGAGAAAGAAGATGTCATTTCCGAATAAAAAGGGCCAGGTGCGTTCACCCGGCCCTTTTGCATTTCAATTTGGAGGCGGCAGGCGGATTCGAACCGCCGAATAACGGTTTTGCAGACCGCTGCCTTAGCCACTTGGCTATGCCGCCTTGCTAAGTACTCGGGCAAAATACCAAGTCATCCGGGGCGTGTCAATACAAAAACCATGAATGGTCAGGGTTCAATTGATTCAACGTGCAGTAAAGCTGGAAGAGCCGCAGGCTCTACTCGGGCATACAAATAGGCGATGACAATAAGTTCTGCTTCTTCGGGTCGTTTTCCGGTCTGGATTATCAACTCTGGCAATCAGATTTTACCTTCTTGCGCTGGACGGCGGTGACTGTTATTTTGATGCAAGCGGGTCTGATTTTACTGGCTGCTGCGGGTATTGGCGCGCTTGGCTTGATCGTTGTTTTCTGGGTAACTTTTTTTTTGCCGGGGGAATTATGGACGGATTAAAGAAGATACTGGTGGGCGTGGACTTCTCGGATTATTCTCTGCCGACACTGCGCTACGCCGTGACTCTGGCCCAGGATGTCGGTGCGGAGGTGGTTGTGGTCAACGTCCTCAACGAGAGGGATGTTTCGGCCGTCAGATCCCTCCAGGCCTACACGGATCGTTTGACCGTGGAAGATTACATAAACAGTCAGAAGGAAGAACGGGCGCGCCGGATTCAGGAACTGATGGATGAAGTCGGCTGCGCGGGGGTTGAAGTGAGCCTGATCTGCCGGGTGGGCGTTCCGGCGGAAGAAATACTGGCCGCCATAAAGGACACCAGGGCCGATCTGGTGGTCGTCGGCACCAAGGGCCGGACCAACATGGTCAACACCCTGCTTGGAGCAGTGGCCGAAAAGGTTTATCGCCGGTCCCCTGTCTCAGTGCTGTCCGTCAGGGGCGAGGAACACGCCAACCTTGTTTGCAGAATGGCAGACTGATGATACTGCCCAATAGAACCAGGCACATTCTTGCCCGGGGCCTGTCCGTCAATTGTTTTTGCCTGCGGCCCTTCTGAAACCCATGAAACAAGGCGTTTTAATAGAGAATCTTCTCAAAGCCCTGGGGCTGGTCCTGCTCTCCGCCTTGCTGGGACTGTCCGTCAATTCCGTGCGCCGGGATTCCTTGCCCCTGGTTCAGGATTGGGACAAGGCCAGGGCTGCCGCGATTGAGCAGAAGGCTGCCGGGGCGCTGACCATAATCAGTCCTGAAGAGGCTGGCGAACTGTTCGGAAAAAACGGCGTTCTTTTCCTGGATGCGCGTTCCCGTGATTTCTTTGAATTCGAACGCATACCCAAAGCCGGGAGCCTCCCCCTGGAGGAAGCCGATAGTCTGCTTCCTGAACTGCTGAAAGAAATACCTGGAGGCACACGCATAATCACGTATTGTGACGGAGAAACCTGCCCGTCGGCCCTGGAACTGGCCGGAAAAATACGGGCCGCCGGTCATGGCAACGTGGCTGTTTTCCTGGGAGGCATATCGGACTGGGTGTCCCGGGGGATGCCTACCGAAAGCGGGGAGGGTGGTTGATTTGGGCTTTTTTACCTGGTCCCGGTTGTATTTCGTCTCCCGGATGGTTCTTGGGGGAGTCTTTGTTTATGCCAGTCTGGACAAGATTCAGCATCCGGATATCTTTGCCCAGATTGTCTACAACTATCAGATCCTGCCCGCTGAACTGGTGAATCTGGCCGCTGTCCTCCTGCCCTGGATTGAGCTGATGGCCGGTCTTTTTCTGCTTACCGGAGTTCAGCCGTTGCCGGCCGCCATGGTTTTGACTGCCCTTGTCGTTGTCTTTCTTGGCGTACTGGGATTCAATGTGGCTCGCGGACTGGATTTTGACTGCGGCTGTTTTTCGACCTCGCCGGATGTGGCCAGCGCCGGACTCAGAACGCTTTTTCGGGACATGCTGCTGCTTTTTCCGGCCTTTATTTGTCTATATGAAGGTTGGCGGCGGGACAGCGGCAAAAGCCGGACCGCCCGTTCAGGCGGTCCGGATTCTCCCATTCATCAGGTTATTTAATTTCCAGATAGGTTTGCAGTATTTTCAGCATCTTCTCGGCATTGGCCGAGGCGTTGGCCTGTATTTCGTCCGAAGACAGGCATTTGGGCGAAAGACCGTGCCCATAGTTGTCCACCGAACATATGGCGGCGTATTCCAACGCAAGCTCCTGGGCAATGGTGGCTTCGCTGGCCATGGTCATGCCGACCATATCGGCGTATTGAGACTGAAAACGTATTTCGGCCTTGGTTTCCAGCCTGGGACCTTTGTTTTGCCAGTAGATGCCGCCTTCCACCAGGCGCACTTCGGCCATCTTGGCCGCTTCGACCAGTTTGGCCTGAATGCGATGGCTGAGCACCGGTGTGATATGGCCGCGTTCACTTTCAAAAACCGTGGGCACGTCCACCAGGGATATGTAATCATTCGGCAGCACGATGGAACCGGGTGAGAGTGAAGGTCTGAGGCTGCCGCAGGAATTGACGCCGATGACCTCCATGACGCCCAGTTCCTTCAGCGCGGAAAGGTTGGCCCTGTGGTTGATGAGATGGGGCGGGACGTATTTTTCGCCCTGCAGGCTATGCCGGGGAACGTAGGCCCAGCTATCGGTCAGCAGGATGTCCGCCGGACCGAAGGGTGTTTCCATGACCTTTCTCTCTCCGGTCATGAAATAGTCTTTCTGGTAAAAAACAGTGCCCGCCACCAGGCCAATCAAGGTAGTCATGGTTCCTCCTCCATAAAAACATGATGCCATATTGCCGGCTTGCTCACGCATGGTCCGGTTCTCGTCAATCCGGTCACTTTCGATCCGCGGCCAACTGGTCGGCCAGGATGAGCCCCAGGACCGCCAGGCATTCCATATCCAGAAAAAGAGGCGCGTTGGCGTCGAACAGAACACGGGCCGAGGAAGGGAATTCCTCGTCCGCGTCATAGAACACCAGGGCCAGGGGCAACCGGGGCAGAGCCGAAAAGCGGCAGCAGAAATCCCCGCCGAGCCCGGCGTCCAGAGGCTTCCCGCCCAGTTTTTCGGCAACCGCCCGCAGGTCCGCCAGCCGGCCTGAAAAATCCCCGGCGATCTTGGTCTCAACTATCTGGCTGAAAGAGGCGTGGAAAAAAGCTCCGTCCTTGAAATCCCGGTAAGCGGACCACTGTCCGGAAAGCTCTCCCAGGCCTCCATGCAGAAGGTCGTAGGCCACGACTATACGGACCGTGAAATCCAGCGGACCGCCGTCCGCAGCCATCACTCCCTCGGGTCCGACCAGACAGGTTCGTCCGAAGGCATCAAGCGCCACCCACTCTCCAGCATCACGTGCACCCAGATGCTCCATGGCGTGGCGGTAATCGGCCCGGGCCAGTCTTTCCACCAGGCCGCCGTATACTTCTTCGTAGTTAACAGGCTTGTCCGAGCGAAACATGGCTGTCCTGACATTAAAAACTTAATTACTGGCTGGAAGGTCCCCAAGGGACCATGAAAGTGGTCTTAGCATAATTTGCCGGGCAAGGAAACCTTTTTCCCGGCCGATGTTCCGGCAAGCCGGGGTAATCCTCTTCTGATAGTAAAAACGGGGGGCCGTGAGGCCCCCCGTTGGGGTGGTGGGTTGAAGAAACGGCCTTTGGCCGGGATGTCAGAGCGGATAACCTTCGACCTCGATTATTCGGTCGGCGATCATCCGTTTGAGGGATATGGCATCTATCGGCTGATAGCGGAGAAGCTTTCTCAGGGCCGAAAGCTGGCCTTTCAGCGCGTCCCCTTCCTGGATGTAGGCCAGGGCGGATTTGCCCCAGGCTTCGATCCTGGGCAGAGCGTCGTCCACATAGGCCTGAACCATGGCCACGTGATACCTGGCCGCTTCGGCGCCTTGACTGCTCAGGACCTTCTGAGCCCGCAGCAGACAGCTTTCCATGGCGAATATCTCGATTATCATGTCGCTGATCTTGGCCAGGATTTCCTGCTCATCGGTCAGCTTGGCCTGATACTTCTGAGCCGCCAGACCCGCAACCATGATAGCCGCCTTTTTCGCCTGTTCCACCAGGACCTCCTGGGGTCCCAGCGGAGTATCCGGGATTACCGGAGCCTTGGCTTCGGGATTCATCATCTCCTGCATGAGCTGCATACCGGCCTGCATGAGAGGCAACTGGCCCTTCATGGCCCGCCGGAACAATTCTCCGGGAATGATGAGGCGGTTGACTTCATTGGTGCCTTCATAGATGCGGTTGATACGCGCATCGCGATAGGCACGTTCCGCCTGGTATTCGTCGATGTATCCATAGCCGCCCAGTATCTGGACGCCTTCATCCACTATATAGCTAAGGGCTTCAGAGCCGTAGACCTTGTCGATGGAACACTCGATGGCGTACTCGTGAATGGCCTCGGCGGCCTTCCGCCCGTATTCCGGGTCCTCTGGAGACAGACCGCTCAGAGCGCCTTCGAGCAGGCCCGCGGTTCTGTGGATGATGGATTCATTGGCGAATATGCGCATGGCGCAGTTGGCCAGCTTTTCTTTGATTAGTCCGAACTGGGCAATCGGCTGGCCGAACTGTTCCCTGACCTTGGCATACTGAACCGAGTACTTCAAGGAGCCCTTGCCGCTGCCGATGGTGGCCGCGCCCAGCTTGTAACGGCCCACATTGAGGATGTTGAAAGCCACATGGTGGCCTTTGCCCACCTCATGGAGCACGTTTTCCACCGGAACCTGGGCGTCTTCCAGGATCAGCGTCCGGGTGGACGAGCCCTTGATGCCCATTTTGCCTTCTTCAGGGCCGGTGGAGACGCCGGGGAAGTCACGTTCGACGATAAAGGCCGTGAATTTGTCACCGTCCACTTTGGCGTAGGTGATGAAAGTCTTGGCCCAAGCGGCGTTGGTGATGAATATCTTCTGCCCGTTCAGAATGTAATGCTTGCCGTCGGCGGACAGCACGGCCTTGGTCTTGCACCCGCCCATGGCGTCCGAGCCCGCGCTGGGTTCTGTCAGTGCGTATGAGCCGAAATACTCACCAGTGGCCAAGCCGGGCAGGTATTTCTGTTTCTGTTCCTCTGTGCCGAAAAAGACCAGAGGCAGGGTGGCGATGCCGGTATGCGCGCCGTGGGTGACGGCGAAGCTGAAACCGGAACCGATGGCCTCCGTCACGAGGGCCGTTGAGACCTTGTCAAGTCCCAGCCCGCCGTAAGCTTCCGGCACATCGGTGCCCAGGAGCCCCAGTTCTCCTGCCTGAGCGAACAGGCTCCGGATGAACTCGGCGTCCAGTTTTTCGATCCTGCCCAGGTTGGGCAGGACCTCTTTATCGATGAAATCCCTGCTCGTCTGGAGGATCATGCGGTGTTCGTCCGACATGTCCTCCGGCACGGTTATCTGAGCGGGGGACGCCTTGTCTGTCAGAAAGACGCCGCCCTTAATAAAGGTATTCTCACTCATAATAAACTCCTTGGTGGAGCCGTCCGTCAGTATTTCTCCACCTCGAACAGGCCAGCCGCGCCCATGCCGAATCCGATACACATGGAGACGATGCCGAAGCGGGCATTGCGGCGTTTCATTTCGTGAAGGAGCGTCGTGGTCAGCTTGGCTCCGGTGCAGCCCAGGGGGTGGCCGAGGGCGACGGCACCGCCGTTGACGTTGACGATGTCCTGATTAAGTCCCAGTTCACGGATACAGGCCAGCGCCTGCGAAGCAAAAGCTTCGTTCAATTCGAACAGGTCGATGTCGGAGACGGTCTTCCCTGTCCTTTTGAGCAGCTTGGGAATGGCTCTCATGGGGCCGATGCCCATGAATTCCGGCTCAACGCCGGCCACCTGGTAGCCTCGGAAGGTGGCCATGGGCTTGAGGCCCAGTTCTTTGGCCTTTTCCTTGGACATGACCACCACGCCGGCCGCGCCGTCGGAAGTCTGAGATGAATTGCCGGCCGTGACCGAGCCCTTGGGTTTGAACGCGGGCCTCAGTTTGGCCAGGCTTTCCACCGTGGTTTCGGGCCGGATGCCTTCGTCGGTGTCAAAGGTGAAATGGCCTATTTCATAGCGGCCGGTTTCTTTGTTGAAGGACTGTTTTTCCACCTGGATCGGCACGATTTCTTCCTTGAAACGGCCTTCCTTGACGGCGGCGCAGGCCCTCATCTGGCTCTGATAGCCGAAAGAGTCCTGGTCTTCGCGGGAAACTTTCCAGTGTTCGGCCACGTTTTCGGCGGTCAGGCCCATGGGTTCATACGCGCCGGGATGGCTGGCGACCATTTCCGGGTAAGGATACATCATGGTTCCGCCCATGGGAATGAGACTCATGCTCTCCACGCCGCCGGCGATGATGATGTCGTTCTGGTCGGTCATGATTCTTTCACAGGCCTGAGCAATGGCCTGCAGACCTGATGAACAGAAACGGTTGACGGTCAGGCCCGGTACTTCATCAGGCAAACCGGCGGCCTGGGCCAGGCAGCGGCCCACGTTGAGGCCCTGCTGGGCCTCGGGAAAAGTGCAGCCCATTATGACGTCATCAATCATAGTGGGTTCGAGGCCGGGAGTCCTTTTGAAGAGCTCCTTGATGACAGGTACGCCCATGTCCTCCGGCCGGGTCTTACAGAGGATACCCCTGGGGGCTTTGCCGACGGCCGTGCGCACGGCCGAGACGATCACTGCTTCTTTCATATCTTTCCTCCTTGATCAGGCTGTTATGGTCTTAGTTGCGGAGAGGCTTTCCCGTCATGAGCATATTCTGGATGCGGGCTTGAGTCCTTTCGTCGCCGCAGAGCGAAACAAAGGCCTCACGTTCCAGTTCCAGAAGGTAGTTTTCGGTGAGGCGGGTGTCCGGGATGCAGTTTCCGCCGCAGAGGACCCAGGCCACTTTGCTGGCTACTACCTTGTCGTAGTCGGTAATCATATTGGACTTGTGCATGACATAAAGGGTGTAGTCGAACACGGCTATGCCGTCCTTGCCCATGACCCTGACATCGTCTCTGGGGCGAAGGGGCTGGAAGCCTTCAAGGTCCATGGCCAGAACGGTATTCTTGGCGTCGTTGATGAGATAGTCCCGGTTGATGGATATCTGGTCGGTTTTTCTCATCAGACCCAGGCTCTGGGCTTCGCGGGCGCTGGTGGACACCTTGGCCATGGCGATGCTTTCAAAGGTCCGGGCCACGAAAGGCTTCAGCTCGATCTGGGCGGGATAGACGCCGCCGCGGGCGACTTCGAAGAGTCCTTCCATGTTGCGCAGCAGCAGTTCCTTGCAGCCGCCGCCGGCCGGAATGAGACCAACGCCGACTTCGACCAGACCCATGTAGGTTTCGGCCGCCGCCCTGACTTTGTGGGAATGCAGGCAGACTTCGCAACCGCCGCCGAGAGCCATGCCGGCAGGCGCGGCCACCACGGGTTTTTCAAAGAACTTCAGCGCACTGGTCATGGCCTGGAAGCCAGCGACCATTTCGTTCAATTCTTTCCACTGCTTGGCCTGAATCTGCATCATCACGGCCATCAGGTTGGCGCCCACCGAGAAATTCGGCGCATGGTTGGCAATGACCAGGCCTTTGAAGTCCTTGGCCACGATATCGAGGGACTTGCCGACCATCTCGGCTATTTCGTTGCCGAGGGAGTTCATCTTGGTGTGGAATTCCAGGCAGGCCACGCCGTCGCCCAGATCGACCAGGCTGGCACCTGTGTTGCCGGCCACCAGCTTCTTGCGTTCCTTGAGGGAAGGCAGAAGGATGATTTCGGCCTTGGCGGCCGCCACGGCGTAGTCCTTGGCGGTTACGTCATAGAAATACCGCACGCCGTTTTCGCTCTTGTAGAAGCTCTTTTTGCCCGCGGCCAGCATTTCCTTGACCCAGGGTGTGACCACGTAACCGGCTTCTTCCATCTTTTTGACGGATTCTTCCAGGCCCAGGGCGTCCCAGACTTCAAAGGGACCCAGTTCCCAGGCGAAGCCCCATTTCATGGCATTGTCGATATTGACGATGTCGTCGGCTATTTCCGGGATGCGGTTGGCCGAATAAATAAGCTGGGCCGAAGCGGTCTTGAAAAAGAATTCGCAGGCCTGGTCGTCGCCGTTGAAGAGCATGCGCAGGCGGGTGGGCAGATCGTCAATGGGTTTGACTTTGGCCAGGGAAGCGAACTTGGGCTTCTTCTGTTCGACGTATTCCATGCTGTCGAAGTTGAGCGAAAGGATGGCCCGGCCTTGAGGCCCGCTGACCTTCTTGAAGAAACCGGAGCCGGTTTTGTCGCCCAGCAGCTTGTTGGCGACCATTTTCTGCATGAATTCCGGGGGCTGGAAGACGTCGCGCTTTTCGTCGTCCTGAGCGCCGTCGTACACGTTCTTAGCCACGTGAGACAGCGTGTCCAGGCCGACCAGGTCCGCTGTGCGGAAGGTGGCGCTCTTGGCGTGGCCGATGGCCGGGCCGGTGATTTTGTCCACTTCCTCGGGTGTCAGGCCCATTTCGACCATGGTCCTGATGGCGTCCATCATGCCGAAGGTGCCGATACGGTTGGCGATGAAGTTGGGGGTGTCCTTGGCGTAGACAATGCCCTTGCCCAGGACGCGCTCACAGAAGTCAGCCATGACTTCGACGACTTCAGGCTTGGTATCCGGGCCGGGAATGATTTCCAGCAGCTTCATGTACCTGGGGGGATTGAAGAAATGGGTGCCGAGGAAATTGGCGGACACTTCCTTGGGCAGAGTGGCGGCCATGTCCTTGATGGGAATGCCCGACGTGTTGGAGGTCAGGATGGCGTCCTCTTTCAGGAAGGGGACTATTTTCTGGAAAAGCTGTTTTTTCAGCTCGAGATTCTCGATGATGACCTCGACGACCCAGTCGGATTCCTTGATCCAGTCCAGGTTGTCTTCGGTATTGCCGATAGTGATGAGCTTGGCGTCTTCGGGGATATAAAAGGAGGCCGGTTTGGATTTCAGGGCCTTCTGAAGCCCCCCATCGGCCAGTTTGTTGCGAAAACGCTTGTCATCCCTGGTCAGTCCCTTGGCTTGCTCGTCCGGAGTGGGTTCCGGCAGAACAATGTCCAGGAGAAAGGTTTTGAGCCCGACGTTGGCCAGGTGCGCGGCGATGGTTGCTCCCATGACGCCGGCTCCGATCACGGCCACCTGCTTGATCTTTTTTTTCATCATTGGCCTCCTTCAACCTGTTGATATTTAACGAATTAGTAGGGACTGGAAGATAGACCGCCCCGTTTAGCACAACTGATACCAACCAATGCTCGAGGGGAAAATATTCGGCGTCCGCCGATTCCGGCCGCCAAATATGAATGAATTGTCATTCATTTTTATGGCAAATTAACATATCCCTTCCGGCCGGTCAATAATTTTCTGTCAAAAAAACCGCTCATTCCCGATATCGCAGGCAGACCCAAAACGCTCTTACCTGTGGCGAAAACTGAACGAGTCAATTCGTAATCCGATTTTTGATGGCCGATGAATCAATATTCAAAAACAGCAAATAAAACAACCAGTATGAAAGGTGCGGCGCGTTGGCGGCCAGGATGTGAAGTCGTCTGGATGCGTTTTTACTACGGAAGAGCCTATGGAATCAAAGACCCGTCAGAGCGGTCCGCGCAGGGTGCAAAGGAGGGGGCGGCTGTTATGCTTAATTATATCAATACAGCCTGAGAAAAACCCCGTAAAGAGTTGCCGTAATACTCAGGCCTGCGGTCCTTCATATCCGGGGCCGATCCCCATGGCGTTCTGGACCCTGAGAACCAGAGAGAATAGGGCCGGCACAAGCAGTATGGTGAAGATGGTGGACACGATCAGGCCGCCGATGACCACGCTGCCCAGGCCTCTGTAAAGTTCGGAGCCGGCCCCGGGGAACAACACCAGCGGGGTCATGCCGAAGACGCTGGTGGTGGTGCTCATGAAGATGGGCCTGATCCTGGTCCTGACAGACTCGGCCACGGCCATGCGGGCATCCAACCCTCCGAATCTTATATTGTTCAGGGCCTGATGAACGATGAGGATGGCGTTATTGACCACAATGCCGATAAGAATGACGAACCCGAGCATGGTCAGAACGTCCAGGGCCTGGAAGGCGACGAAGGCGTTGACGGCGGCCAGGCCCAGAAAGCCCCCGGCCGCGGCCAGGGGCACGGAAAACATGATCACCAGCGGGTAGACAAAGCTTTCGAACAGAGCGGCCATCAAAAGATAAGTGATGATTAGGGCCAGAAGAAAATTGAAACTGAGGGCCTGACGGGTCTGGCTGAGTTTGTCGGCCGTTCCGGCCAGCTTGAGATGATAGAACTGGCCCAGTTCTCCGCTGGTTTCAAGCGGTTGAACTACTTTTTCCTGAATCATCTCCATGGCGGTCTGCAGAGGGAGTTTTTCCGGCGGGATGACCTGGATGGCCACCGCCCTCTGTCGCTCTATATGGTTGATCTGAACCGGGCCTGAGACTGTGCGGACATCGGCCACCGAGCCCAGGGTGACGAGCCTCTGGTCGGGAGTCTTGACCGGCACGCCGACCAGATCCTGGGTCCTGTTCACCATTCCCGGCTCACCCATGACGGTCAGATCGATTTTCTGCCCTTCATACCTGAAATCGGAGGCCTTTTTGCCGTCGAGCAGGACATCGACCATGGTTCCCAGGTCCTGGGCGTTGAGACCTGCCTCCGAGGTGCGGTCGCGGTCCGGAACGACGCGGACTTCCGGGTTGCCCTGATCCAGGGCTGGAATCGGCCTGATCTGGGCGTCCGGCATAAGCTGGCGGAGCTGGCCGTATATGCGGTTGCCAAAACCAAGTATGCGGTCCAGTTCCGGACCGGTAATTTCCAGTTGTATGGAGCGTCCCGCCCCCACTCCCCGCCCAAAGAGGCTGGGCTGGCGGACAATGGCGATGACACCGGGGATTTTGGCCAGAGCCCCCCGGACCACGGGATAGAGTTCCTGGATTCTCTCTGCGTCCTGGTCGTAGGCCTTAACACCCATGAAAGCTGTCTGGCCGCGGGCGAAAAAGAACATGTGCTCGATAGGGGGGGCGTCCAGAGCCGCCGCCTCGGCCGAACCAGGGGTCGCCTTCCAGTAGGGGCCGAAGTCTTTTTCCAGGCTCTGAGCCATTTTTTCGAATTCACCGATGTTATATCCCGGAGGCGGCAGCATGATGGAGAAGATGACATCGCGGTTGCCTTCGGGCAGGTATTCAGCCTTGGGGGCCAGGACCACGGCCATGGTCAGAGCTATGGCGGGCAGGCCCATTACAACCAGGACCTGAGCCCAGGTGCGGCCCGTAACCCAGAGAACCATCCGGGTGGTTATTGTGGCGAAAGCCCGGCCGAAGCGGGTGAGGATAAAACGTCCGGCTTTTTGAGGTGTTTCGGCTGTCTCGCCTCGCTTCTGAGCCCGCTCCCGGCGGCGCTGTTTCAAAAGACCCAGGATGCGGGAGGCGAATGCTGGAATGACGGTTATGGAGACTATAAGGGACAGGAAGACCGCGCTGGAAATGGCCAGGGCGATATCGCGGAAGAGCTGGCCCGCTTCCTCCTGTATGTAGACGATGGGGGCGAAGACGGCGATAGTGGTCAGGGCGCTGGCCAGGATGGCTCCCCAGACTTCGTGGGTGCCTTTGGAAGCCGCCTCCCGGAGACTTTCCCCCTGTTCCCTGTGCCGGTAGATGTTTTCCAGGACGACAATGGAGGCGTCGACGATCATACCCACGGCAAAGGCCATGCCCGCCAGACTTATGACGTTGATATTGCGGCCGAAGATGAACATCAGGAAGAAAGTGCCGATAACGCTGATGGGGATGGCCGTGGCGATGATCAGGGTGGAGGTCAGGCTGCGGAGAAAGACAACCAATACCAGTATGGCCAGGGTGCCGCCCAGGAAGAGGTTGTTGCGGACCAGTTGAATGGACGAGACAATATAATTGGTTTCATTATAAGTGAGGGCTATCTCCACATTTTTTTCGGCCAGAATGCCCTGGTTGAGTTCTTCGATGGCCTGGGTCAGGCCGCTCATCACGGATATGACGTTGGCTCCGGTGGCCCGGACGGCGTTGAAAACTATGGTTTCCCTGCCTAGATGGCGGACGGCGTAATCAGCTTTTTTGAATCCAAGCCGGACTTCGGCCACGTCCCGGATATATATGGGGCCGCCCTGGACATACTTGATGACGACTTTCTCTATGTCCGGAGCGGACTCATATTCACCGACCGTGCGCACGATATAGCGGCGCTTGCCTTCATCGAAATCTCCGGCGCTGGTGTTCTTGTTGCCAGCGGCCACCGCCTGGACCACTTGCTGTATGGTCACGCCCCGGGCGGCCAGCTTGCGCGGGTCGACAATGACCTGCATCTCACGTTCCCGGCCTCCGTATACATTGACGGCGGCGACTCCGGGAACGCGTTCCAGGCGGGGCTTAACATAGTCTTCGACAAAGTCTTTTTCGAGGGCGATGGACTCCACGCGGTCTGGCAGGGCTCTCAGGACCATGTAGGCCATGGCCGAGCGCTGTTCTCCGGCCGGGATGAGAACGGGCTTCTTGGCTTCGTCGGGATAAACAGGCACCTGCTGGAGGCGGTTCGAGACTTTCAGCAGGGCCGCGTCGGTGTCGGTGCCGAGCCGGAACTCCATGGTGACTTCACCCTGGCCGTCCCGTGATTCGGAGGTCATCTCCGAAAGGCCCTCGACGCTCTTGAGCTTTTCCTCCTGCTCTTCGACTATCTCCCTTTCCACTTCCACCGGGCTGCCGCCGCTCCAGGTGGTCCGGACGGTGATGGTCGGCTTTTCCACGTCCGGAGTGAGCTGGACCGGGATGCGGTTCAGTCCTATCACGCCGAAAAGAACCAGCAGCAGGACGCCGACAATGACAGTGACGGGATTGCGGATGGAGTAGTCGGTGAGCTTCATTGAGCCGGCCGGGTGGAGGGATCCGTTGGATTCATAACCCGGACCTTCTGTCCGGGGCGAAGCCTTTCGTTGCCCTGGATGACGACCATCTGGCCGGGCCTGATTTCTCCGAAGACCTCCACCTGCCTGTCATGGGCTTCTCCCGTGCTGACAGTTACGGGGAAGACTTCATCGTTTTCAAGGACGAACATGGTGGCCTGGCCGCGGTCCAGAACCAGGGCGTCCTTGGGGGCGAGCAAAACCTTGCGCTCGTTACCGGCCAGATTTACCCGGGCCAGCAGGCCGGCCTTGATGGTTCCGCCGGGATTGGGCAGTGAGACCTCCATGGGCAGGTTGCGTGATTTTTCGTCTGCCTCCGGAATGACCGCCGTCACCTCGCCGGTGAATGATCTGTTGGCCAGGGCGTCAAAGGTCACCATGGCCGGATCGCCGGGCTTAAGCTCGGAAAGATAACGTTCCGGCAGCGGAACGCGGACTTTAATGGTGGAAAGGTCGGTAAGGGTGGCCACCGGCGCGCCAGGATTGAGCCACTGGCCCATTTCCGTGTGCTTCGCCGTTATATAGCCGGCAAAGGGAGCCCGGACGGTCATTCTGTGCAGACGCTCGGCCAGCCGGGCTGTCTCGGCTTCCGCCTGGGCCACGGCCTGTTCGAGGCTGCGGACCCGGAACAGATCCTTTTCATAACTCTGGACGCTGATAGTCTTGGCGGTCCTCAAGGCGGCCGATCTGGCCAGGTCCGCACGGGCTTCTTCCAGATTCACCCTCGCCCCGGCCAGGCCTGCCTGAGCGGCTTGAAGACTCAGGGCCATGGTGGTCTGATCCAGGCGGACCAGCACGTCGCCTTTCTTGACCATATCTCCGGCCTGAAAGCTGACTTCGCTGACCAGGCCTTCTACCTGTGCGGCCACGTTGCTGACCCGTTCGGCTCCGGATGTGCCCACCAGATCCAGTTTGAGAGAGACACTGGTTTCTTCCAGAGGGGCTACGACAACCGGGACGGCCGGCGAAGGCGGTCCCTGGGCCCGCAAGGGTTGGACAGCGGCGATGAACAGAAAAAGAAAAAGCGGAATCGCCCGCATGATGGCGCGGGCCATTCCGCTGAAAACTCCGGCTCGTTCAAGTCTGGAGTCCATTTTTACGCCCCGTTTAGCTGGTGGTCAGGATATCCGCCCCATTGGCCGTCACGGCGAGGGTATGTTCGAACTGAGCCGACAGCATTCCGTCCTTGGTTACCGCTGTCCAGCCGTCCTTGAGTATTCTCACGTCCCAGTTGCCTTCGTTAATCATGGGTTCGATAGTGAAGACCATGCCTTCCTTGAGCCGCATACCCGAGCCACGTCGGCCGTAATGAGGAACCTGCGGGTCTTCGTGGAAATTCCGCCCTATGCCATGGCCGACAAAATGCCGGACCACGCTGAAGCCGGATTCTTCAATATACTGCTGGATAGCCGCGCCGATATCGCCCAGGTGGGCTCCGTCCCTGACTGCGGCTATGCCCAGATCCAGGGATGTGCGGGTGGCTTCGACCAGGCGGCGGGCCCGCTCGGAGACTTCACCGACATAGAAGGTCCTGGCCGTGTCGCCGTGGAAGCCGTTCTTAAAAACGGTGATATCCACCGTGACTATGTCGCCGTCCTTGAGGCGGCGTTTATCCGGAATGCCATGCACTACCTGCTCGTTCAGGCAGATGCACATGCTTTTGGGAAAACCCCGGTAACCAAGACAGGAAGGCGTGCCGCCGTGGTCCAGGATGAACTTATGCCCCAGTGAATCCAGCTTCTCCGTGGTGATGCCGGGTTTGATATGCTCGGACAGATAATCCAGTGCATGGGAGGCCAGCCTGCCGCTGGCCCTTATCAATTCTATTTCTTCAGGCGTCTTCAAGTTTATCACTTTACTCTTTTTCCCCTTTTAATATTGAACATTAAAAATATCATATGCCCAGCCGGGTTTGCAAAGCCAAATTATTTTTTACTACCCGGCCGCCGGAATCCTTACCTCTTGCTGGAATTGACAGGCGGGGTTGGCGTGCTTATATTTTTCAAATAACAACAGACGGTCTTAATTGGAGGATTCCTTGTGGTCAAAGTCAGCATTCCCAAGGATGTTGTTGAAGAGATAACAAAGAAATACGGTGTGGACGAGGCGGCCGCTTCGCGGGCCTGGCTCGATGCCCAGGACAAGGCCCGGGAGGCGTATGAGCTTTCACTTGCCGAGCAGTTCGGGGAAAGACCGGAAAGGAAGACTTCCGATCAGCCCTTCAAAGTGCCGGTATTTACCCCCAGGGAAATAAAGGAGCATCTGGACAAGTTCGTCATCGGCCAGGAAGAGTACAAGAAGCGTGTCGCCATCGCCGCCGCTTACCACTTCGCCATTCTCAAATATCTGCACGAAAACCAGGGCCGGAAGAATGTCCGCCGTTTCCGGAAGAAAAACACCATAACGGCCGGGCCTTCAGGGAGCGGCAAGACTTACTGCATAGAGGTTCTCGGAGATCTGCTCGAGGTTCCCACTCTCATCGTCGACGCCACCGACTATACGGAGGCCGGTTACGTGGGCAAGAGCGCCGACGACATGATCCGGGAACTCATCGACCTGGCTCCGGGCTCAACCCGCAAGGAACAGGCCGCTTTTGTCGCACGCCACGGCGGCTTGATCTTCATCGACGAGATCGACAAGAAGGCCAAGGACGGACGCCTGATCGGGCATGATATTTCCAGGGAAGGCTTTCAGCGGGCTGTGCTCAAGCTGATCGAAAGAAAACAGGTAGCCATCGACAACCCCAACTCTCCGGCCTCTCAGATACAGGAAGCCATGGACCGGCAGCGCGGTGTCGAGCCCGACCCGTCGGCCAATATGATAAGCACCGAAAAGATTCTCTTCATACTGGGCGGGTCTTTCGAGCGCCCGGTGGACAACCTCGAATCCCTGGTCAGGCGGCGGCTGGCTCAACGAGGCGGGCGTCTGGATGAAGACGGCGGTTTCGTTATTCAGGGGTTTACTCAGGCGGAAGAACCGGACCGGAACGCCGAAAAATACCGCAACTATTACGCCGAGGCCACGGCTGATGATTATGTGCGTTTCGGCCTGATTCCCGAACTGGTCGGCCGTTCGCCCATACGCACTTTCGTCAATCTTCTTTCCAAGAACGACTTGGTGCGTATTATGACCCAGACCGAGGATTCCATACTCGAACAGTACCTCCTCGAATTCGAACTCTTCGGCATAAATCTGCACATCACCGATGATGCGGTTGACTACGTGGCTGAGGTTTCCGAAAACAAACGCACCGGGGCTCGGGCCCTGGTCAGCGTCTGGGAATCCATATTGACGGACTTTCAGTTTGATCTGCCCGGTTCCAATTTCACGGAACTGACCGTGGACCGTGCCTTGTGCGAGCGCCCGAGAGACGCCTTGCTCAGGATTATGGAACGTTCGCCGTTTGTGGATTTTCTGGAGAACTTCCGCCGTGAATACGGTCTGGAAGTGATTATGGCTCCGGAAGCGGAGGAATATGTGGAAAAATACGCCGGAGCCGAGAACATCCAGATATCCGAGGCCTTGAACCGTTTGCTGAAGAACATCAGCGCTCTTAATTACATGAATGTGCAAAGCCCCTTTATCATCACCGGTGAAATGCTGGAGGCTCCCGATTATTTCGACCGGCTCTTTACCGAATGGCACCAGCAGCAGAAAAAGCTGACCGAGGCGGCGCAGCCCTGAAATCAGGATGGGCGTCAGCAGCCCTTCGGGGCTTCGGCCCGGCTCAGGGGGGCGGCTTCTCCGTTTCTGATCATCCGACTCCAGAGAGTCTTGACTCTGGCTTGGGTATTGAGCAGGTAAGCCGGTTCCGGCTGTTTGGGTAAGGGTTTGGAGTCGTATTCTATAGACTTGACCCTGGCGACCGTCCGCTCTATGTCTCCGTCTTCCGCCAGAAGTATTTTTCCCACCATGGCCGCGTATCTGTCTGCATGGTCCAGTGATGAGTTCATATGAGCGGCGCAGTCCGGGCCGGTCATGACTGCTTTGTGTCCCGGGCAGAGCGTGGAGACGGGCATCAGGGCCAGTCTGGCCAGAGACTCCCGGTAAGCATCGAAGTCCACCAGGAACTCCGAGACGATGTAGCCGCTCTGATCCGCCACGCCCACGGCTTCGGAGGCGATCAGTATTTTTTTCTCCGGAATCCAGTAAGAGAAAAAGTCCCAGGTATGTCCGGGGGTTTCCAGGCATTCTACGGTCAGGCCGCCAGCCAGCGGCATAGAGTCGCCGGGGGAGAGAATCACGTCTATTTCAAAGGGCCGGAAAGGTTCTTCCGTGTATCCGTCTACTCCCCATGTTTTCAGTGCCCGGGCCGCGCCGGCGTTGAGTTTCCTGATGAGGTTCAAGGCGTTTGGGCGCTGGAGAACGGCCTGGACCCTGGCCGAGGCGGCGACCCGCAGGTCCGGCCAGACTTCCTTGAAGAAGCCTACCGCCCCAATGTGGTCGAAATGTGAGTGAGTCAGAAAAAGAATGGCCGGAGCACGATTCCCGAGTATCGTTCTTATGTCCCTGAGATAAAGCGGACTCAGGGCGGTGAAGCCCGCGTCGAAAAGGGCAGGCTGTGGTCCGTCCAAAAGATAGACCGGCACTCCGGGGTGCCCGGTCACAAAGAAACCGGGTGTTATTTCGCCTGTGGTCTCAACGCGCATGTCCGGCCGCCTCGGTTTGGGAGATGCTCAGCGTTCCTTCTTGAAAACGTAATCCTGCCGTCCGCATTTGTACACCCTGACCGCGGTCCATGTCTCATTGAGAACAAAGGCGGCGATGCACCGGGGATTGAGCGAAATATGGGCCGCCGTCTTGTGCCGCATACCCAGGCCCGGTTCGACATCGGCGTTGATGTCCGTTTCAACCAGAATATCCACGGCGGCGATCTGTCCGGCTCCCCGGTCCACCACTATGGCGCCGTCACGGCTGGGCGAAGACAGCTCATTGAGGAATAATGAAAAATCATCATCCGTAACGTAGCGCGGCTCCTGGCCGATCAGAGCGTTCTGGCCTTCCCTGAAGGCGAATTCAGGCAGATCCTGACCGTAGTAGTCGCCCAGCAGGATGAGCAAGCCGTGCAGATGCTGCGGGGTCTGCTCCGTCATGTGCTTGAGCCTCTCCAGTATGATCTGCTCATACTCGGCGATGCGCTTGTTGGCTTCCAGTATTTTGGTCAGGTTGACCGGATGGATATTGGACGCCACTGTGAACCTCCTTGACATTGCAGCCGTTCAGGATGAGAAGCCGTCACCGTATCCGGTTATCTCCCGCGTGTTGACAACATACGGTGGATAATAGGAATTATGCCATGGAAACCCCTCTCCGGCAAAGGTTTTTGCCGGATCGTCCGGATGGTGTCCGGGAAAGGTATTCCTTTTTATCAATGCATATCATATATTGACCGGGCCAGAAAAAATGAGGAATACAACTTGAAGTTCATAGCCGACCTGCACATCCATTCACGCTTTTCCCGGGCCACGGCCCGCAATCTCAACTTGCCGATGCTGGACTACTGGGCCGCCCGCAAGGGCTTGACCGTCATCGGCACGGGCGATTTCACCCACCCTCAGTGGAGGGAGGAAATCAGCGGCCAGATGGTGGAAGCCGAAGATGGCTTGTACCGCCTTTGTCCGGAACTGGCCCTGAATGGCGGCGGCGAAACCCGGTTCGTCCTGACAGCGGAGATTTCCAATATCTATAAGAAAGACGGCCGGGTCAGAAAGAACCACAACCTGATTCTCATGCCGGACCTGGCCGCCGCCTCGCGTTTGAGCGAAAGGCTGGAACGCATCGGCAATGTCAAGTCCGATGGGCGGCCCATCCTGGGCCTCGACGCCAGAGACCTCCTGGAACTGACCCTGGACACCTGCCCGGAGGCCTTTTTCATCCCGGCCCATATCTGGACCCCCTGGTTTTCACTGCTGGGCTCAAAAAGCGGTTTTGATTCGCTTGAGGAATGCTTTGGCGACCTGACGCCTCACATCCACGCCCTGGAGACAGGCCTGTCTTCCGATCCGGCCATGAACTGGCGACTTTCCGGCCTGGACCCTTACGTGCTCGTTTCCAACTCCGACGCCCATTCCCCGGACAAACTCGGGCGGGAAGCCAACCTGTTCGATACTGAACTCTCTTATCCGGCCATGGTGCGGGCCATGAAAAAGCAGGGCGGTTTCGAAGGCACCCTGGAATTTTTCCCCGAAGAAGGGAAATATCATATGGACGGCCACCGGAGCTGCGGATGCTGCCTGGAGCCGGAAGAGACGCGGGCCCGCAACGGATTGTGCCCTGTCTGCGGCAAACCGGTCACCGTAGGCGTCATGTACCGGGTGCTGGAACTGGCCGACCGGGAACCGGGCGTCAGGCCTGATGGTTCGGCCCCCTATTTCAGCCTCATCCCCCTGACCGAAGTCATGGGAGAAGTCCTTGGAGTGGGGCCGAAGAGTAAAAAAGTTCAGCAGTGTTACGAAGAAGCCCTGACCCGTCTAGGCCCCGAACTTTTCATCCTGCGCGATTGTCCTGTGGAAGACATCACCGGAGTGGGCGGCGAGCTTCTGGGGCTGGCCGTGGAGCGAATGAGACAGGGCAAGGTTCTGGCGCACGGCGGATATGACGGCGAATACGGACGGATTGGCCTGTTCGAGCCCGGCGAGAAGGAAATCCTGACCGGCCAGAAAACGCTTTTTGCCGTTTCCTCCGCCCGTAAGACCCGCAGGCGTCCCGAGGACTCTCGCCTTGCGCTTGAACAGAACACGCCAGCCTTGGAAACTTCCGCCGACGTCCCTTTGCTGCTCCCGCAGGATCCTTTACTGGACGACCTGAACCCTGAACAGCGCCGGGCTGTTGTTCATCCGGGCGGCCCCTTGTGCATCGTGGCCGGTCCCGGCACCGGCAAGACCACGGTTCTGACCAGGAGAGCAGCCTGGCTGGTGCGGGAAGGACTGGCCGGGCCGGATGACATCCTTGCGGTGACCTTTACCCGGCAGGCCGCCGCCGAGATGGCTTCACGCCTGGCTTTCCATCTGCCTTTCCGGCCCGCTGTCAGAAGTCTGCCGGTCATGACTTTTCACGCCTTGGGCTTGAAGATCATTACCGAGGCAGCCGGGCGCGAGATCAAGGTTCTGGATGAAGACGAACGCCTGGCTGCGGCCGGACTGGTCGTGGAGGGTTCGCCTTACAAGGCCAAGGAGCTTGTCGGCCTCATTTCGTTGGCCAAGCAGAATCTGCGGGGACCGGGAGACCAGACCGACCCGGAGCTGGCCGCCGCCTTCGGACGTTACGAAGTCCGGTTGGCGTCTTTAGGGGCTGTCGATTATGACGACTTGCTCCAGCGGTCCGTGGCCTTGCTGGAGAGCCAACCTGATTTGCTGGAACGTTGCGGCCTGCGCCGGAACTGGATTCTGGTTGATGAATACCAGGATATCAACCTGGCTCAATACACCCTGACCCGCCTGCTTGCTCCCGGCGAATCGCCCAACCTGACCGTCATCGGCGACCCGGACCAGGCCATTTACGGTTTTCGCGGCGCGGATGCCGCTTATTTCCGCCGTTTCCGCGAAGATTATCCTGCGGCCCTGCTGGTGAGCCAGTCCCGGAATTACCGCAGCACCGAGGCTATCCTCAAGGCCGCCGGGCAGGTCATCGCCAATAATACGGACAAAGATCGGCCGAAGCTGGCGGCGCACCGGGAGGGGCCGGCCAAGGTCACCACCGCCGTCCTGGACACTCCCGGCGCGGAAGCCGAATTCGTGGTTTCACGGATAGAAAAGCTCCTGGGAGGGACGGGTTTTTTCGCCCTGGATTCAGGCCGGGCCGAATCCGGACGGGAATCCGGACTGAGCCTGGGTGACGTGGCCGTGCTTTACCGGCTGCATGCGCTGGCCGGGCCCCTGGCCGAGGCTCTCAGCCGGGCCGGTCTGCCTTTCCAGCAAGCCGGTCAGGAACCTTTGCGGGAGACTGACGGCCTGGATTTCAAGGCTGAAAAGATCAGCCTTCTGACTATGCATGCGGCCAAGGGTCTGGAATTTGAGATTGTCTTTGTCATCGGTCTGGAGGAAGGCGTGCTGCCCTACCTGCCGCCCAACAAGCCGCCAGCCGATACGGAAGAGGAACGCCGCCTGTTTTACGTGGCCATGACCAGGGCCAAGCGTCAGTTGTTCCTGACGCATACCCGCCACCGCACCCTGTTCGGCAAGAAACTGAAGCCGTCACCCAGCCTGTTTCTCACCGAAATAGACAGGAGACTTAAGCTGTTGGACAAGCTGCCAGAACGGCGGCCGAACAAAAAAGTGGAGCAACTGGACCTGTTCTGAAGTGTGTGAGCGGCAGGCGCTTGCCGGGCTTCAGGGCCTGCGCACCTCGTAATACCGGTTGGCCTTCAGGCGGCCGAAGAGGACCGCGCCGGGACAGGGCACGACCAGCTTTTTTCTGCTGGCCGAGCCGACAATGTTATAGAGCTCCAGACAGGCCGAACAGACCCTGACCGTGGGGCCGACGGAATAGGGTACTGTTTCCCCGCCTTCTTCCACGAAAAACTCGGGGCTGATGAAATTGGCGTGGTTGGCGCAATGGGACAGGAATAGTTCGTCAAAATCTTCTTGGGCCAGCCCCATGACCTTGAGCCACTGCTCCAGGCTTTTTCGTTCCTCATTGCCCAGCCTGTCCCAGGCCGGAGGCTTGGCGCGCTGATAGGCCTGATCGGCGGTCAGGTTCGTCAGCCCCTGTCTGTCGGGCAAGCGCGGCGGCTGGAAATCGGGCCTCTCCTCAATTACCACCTCGGGAGTCAGACCATATGAGGCCAGATCCGTCGAACTGATCAGCAGGGTCAGACCGGCCTTATCCGACACCCCGTACCAGGACATCTGGCGCCGGCAGAGCTGATACTCCGTCCAGGCCTCCGGCGGCACCAGACCGATATCCACGTTATCGGCCAGAGGTATGCACACGGCCTTTCTGACCGTGAAGACGTCATGGCCGCCGACTGTCAGGGCCTTCGTAACGGGACTGACTTCTTCGGCCCGGAGCCAGTAGACGTATTTGGTCGTCATGGACAGGGACTCTCAATCTCCGGCCAAGCGCGGCCGGGCCTCAGTAGTCCAGAGTGTCGACAACCCGGTTGGCTGCCTGTTCCAGAACCATCACGGCCATGATGAGAGAACGGAAACGCTCGTCCCGGGTCTGCCCGTGAAAGAAACGGTAATATATCTGTTGAGCTATGACGGCCAGGCGGAAGAGGCCGAAACAGTAATAATATTCGAAGTTATCCACCGGACGGCCTGACAGTTCGCCGTAAAGCTCCACCAGGCGGCGCCGGCTCAAGGCACCTTCTATATTCGTCGGCATCAGGCGGATGGCTTCCATCTGCGGAGGATCGTCCTTTTGTATCCAGTAGGCCAGGCTGCTGCCCAGGTCCATGAGCGGGTCGCCCAATGTGGCCATTTCCCAGTCCAGCACGCCGATGATTCTGAGCGGGTCCTGCCGGTCCAGAACCACATTGTCGAACTTGTAGTCATTATGGATAATAGCCGGTCTTTCGGTGTCCTGCGGCATTTTTTCCGCCAGCCAGCCCATGACCCTTTCGAAGTCGGGGGCGTCCGGAGTCCGGGCGGCCCTGTACCTCTGGCTCCAGCCTTCGATCTGCCTCCGGACATAACCTTCTGGCTTCCCGAAACTCTCCAGCCCGGCCGCCAGGTAGTCCACGTCGTGGAGTTCATGCTGCACAGTCAGAAGGGTCCGGCACAACCGGGCTGCCTGTTCAGAGGTCAGGCTGAGTCCCTGCGGCAGGTTCTTGCGCAGGATAATACCCTCAATCCTTTCCATGACGTAAAATGGAGCGCCCAGCACGGAGTCGTCTTCAACATAGACCAGGGGCGTCGGGCAATAGGGGTAGACCGGTTTCAGGGCGCTGAGGATGCTGTATTCCCGGCCCATGTCGTGAGCGGTTTTGGCTTTGGTTCCGAACGGAGGCCGCCGCAGGACCAGTTCGCGCCCGCCCATCCGCAACAGGTAGGTCAGGTTGGAAAAGCCGCTGGGAAACTGACCGATCTCCAGGTCCCCGTTCAGCCCCGGTATATGGTCCTTGAGAAAGCCTTCCAGTCTGGCCGCGTCAAGCTCTTCACCTGTCCGCACTTCCACCGCCTGGTCGGTCACGCTCATGATCCACCCTCCTTGGACAGATTTTCCTGTGCACTTTCTCCGTTCCGGCAGAAGGCCCGGACGAAATCCCAGATAAAGTCGGCGTATTGGTCCACGGAAACACCGCGTTTGGCGTATTTCCATCTCTTGACGTACCAGTCCTGAAGCAGGGCCTTGACGGCAGAGGCGACAGGGCGGCCGTCCCCATGGCGGAAGACTCCCCGCGACAGGCCGTCGCTGATTATTTCCGCCAGAAGATCCTCGGTGTAAAGCTCGCTGGCCACGGCCTTTTCACGCTCTTCGGGACTCAGGTTCCTGGCTTCCATATACGAAAAATAGAACCAGTCCTGCATGGCCTCGCTCAGATACAGGTGGGTCCTGATGGCGGCCAGCAGTTTTTCCTGAGGTCCGACGGCCTGCTCGACACTGTCCTGGAGTATGCGCTGGCTGACCGTCCGCCCGGTCTGCTGGAGCATGGCCAGAAGTTCTTCCTTGCCGGAAAAATAGGCGTACAAAGCCCCCAGGCTCAAGCCGGTCTCCCGGCCTAGATCCCTCATGGTCATGGCCTGAAAACCCTTGTCCCGGCTTATGGCCAGCGCGGCGGCGAAGATTCTCGGCAGGTTCCTGGCCACGGTCTTGTCTTTCTTGACCATGCCCGAACCCCGGCGCTCCCTGAAGACTTCCAGGCAGACTTCCTGTTGCGAAAGCAGGACTTTTTCGGCGAATGTGCTGAAACTCGTGAACACCTGTCAGTTCCTCGGCCGTCCTTCGTACTCGCGCAGTATGCTGCGGGCCACGGAAACCTTGTGCACTTCGTCCACACCGTCGTAGATTCTGGCCGCCCTTTCGAAACGATAGAAAAAGGCCAGCAGGGTGTCGTCGGTCATGCCCAGTCCGCCGTGGACTTGCAAGGCCCGGTCCACCACTTTCTGCATGACGTTGGCCGCAAAGAATTTTATCAGGGATATGTCTTCGCGGGCCTCCTTGACGCCCAGATTCTCGATCTTCCAGGCCGTGTTGAGGACCATCAGCCTGGCCGCCCTTATGTCGGCGGCGCATTCGGCTATCCAGGCCTGCACTATCTGGCGGCTGGCCAAATTGCGCTCCGGTGAAACACGGCGGTCAACGGCCCGGCCGCACATCAGATCGAAAGACCTGTTGCAGATGCCTATCCAGCGCATGCAGTGGTGAATCCGTCCCGGTCCCAAGCGTTCCTGGGCGATGACAAAGCCCTGGCCTTCCGGGCCGAGCAGATTCTCCCGAGGCACCCGGCAGGACTGATACAGTATCTCGGCATGGCTGTGCCAGCCGTCGCCCACATGGCCCATGATGGGGATGTTGCGGACCAGGTTAAAGCCGGGGGTGTCCGTGGGCACGATTATCATGCTGGCCCGCAGATACGGCGGAGCTTCAGGATTGGTCACGGCCATGACAATGGCGAACTCCGCTCCGTCCGCCGCCGTGGTGTACCACTTGTGGCCGTTGATGACGTAGTCGTCCCCGTCCTGGACGGCCGTGGTCTCCAGCATGACCGGGTTCGATCCGGGCATGTCCACTTCCGTCATCGAGAAGCAGCTTCTTATCCGGCCTTCCACCAGGGGGCGGAGGTATTTTTCCTTCTGTTCCTCCGTGCCGTATTTGTGCAGGATTTCAATGTTGCCCGCGTCCGGGGCCTGGCAGTTGAAGACAAAGTGCCCCAGGGGCGAGCGCCCCAGAGCCTCCGAAACCAGTCCGAATTCCACCAGGTCCAGGCCCATGCCGCCGAATTCCCGCGGATGAGGGGGAGCCCACAGCTCCATCTGTCTGACCATGGCCCGTTTTTCTTCCAGGACCGGCAAAAGCTCGCTGAAGGAGCGCCGGTTGAAATCCGCTTCCAGCGGGATCAGTTCCTTTTCCACGAACTCGTTGACCAGGTCCAGAATGACCTGCATCTTTTCAGAAACCGAAAAATCCATGACCGGCCTCCTGTGCGCCGTCAGCGCAGGGTTATCAGCCCGGGGTCCTTGACCAATTCCAGATGGCTAACCGAATTGAAACAGGACAGGCTGAGTCGTTTTTCATCATAAAGAATGGTTGTGACCGAAGTATTTTTCACCTGCCAGGTCAGGCGCAGGGCTGTTTCATCCGACAGACCCAGGACGCGGCGCAGGATGGATGATATGGGACCGGCGGAACAGAAGACCGCCACCGAAGCGCCCCGGCCAGTCTCCTCCAACAGGGCGGCGAGCCCGTCCTTCACACGCTGGTGAAAACCCGCCCAGGTTTCCGGTTCACCCAGATATGTCTGGCCGGATATCCACTTCATCATGGCCGGTTCATACACTTTCCAGAAGGAATCGTTGTCGCTGAACATGGTCCGTATGTGGTCGTTCAGGCCGGGATCATCGGCGGTCATGACAGGCAGGTACTTCTTCATAACCGATTTGGAGTCGTATTCGTTGAACCGCGGATCAATCCGCAAGAGAGGAGGGCCGGTCATCTGTTCCAATACAGTCGCGGCCGTGTCCCGTTGCCGCTCCATGGTCCCGCACCAGGCGGCGTCGAAACGCACATCCAGTCCGGCCAAGTATTCTCCCAGAATCCGGGCCTGGGTGAACCCTATGTCGGATAGACGGTCGTAGTTCTCCGTCGCGAAGGAAGCCTGTCCGTGCCTGATGAGGTAGATAATACTCATTGCCCGCCTTTTAAGTCCTGACTGATTGGGGTGAGGTTCTTTTGAAGGGATTATGGACGCGGAGGAGGGAAGGTGTCAATAAAAAACGAACAACCGTTCGGTTTTGTATTGCCTTCCGGCCTGTTTCTGAATTAGACTGCAAACACAATACGGGAAAAAACCGGTATCTCCAAACCGCCGGACGAAAGCGAGACATGAAGATACTTGTCTGCCTCAAACAGGTTCCCGACCGGGAAAGCCTGATTGAAATTGATGAAAACGGGCGCGGCGGCTTCCGTTTGCCCGGACAGGTCAGGGCCTGGGTCAATCACTTTGATGAATTTGCCGTGGAAGAAGCCGTCCGCCTCAAGGAAAAAAGGCCGGCCACTGAAGTCGACGCCCTGACCATAGGGCCGGAGAGCGCGGCGGCTGTTCTGGAAAGGGCCGTGGGCATGGGCGCGGACCGGGGTGTGCATATCCTGGCCGGCGATGAGGGCTATCGCAGCCCTCTGGTTACCGCCCGCTGGATGGCCGCGTATGCCGTGAAGCAGAATTATGACCTCATTCTGACCGGGGCCATGGCCGAAGACGATACCCAGGCTCAGACCGGTCCGATGCTGGCCGAACTGCTGGATATGTCTTGGGCCACCTTTGCGGTGTCCTTGCAGGTCGCCCTGAACGGGCTGACGGCGACGGCTCTGCGCGAGGTTGAAAACGGTTTCCAGGAAGAGGTTTTTCTTTCCTTACCCGCTGTCGTGACCGTGCAGACAGGCATCAACAAGCCCCGGTACCCGTCTCTGTCCAATATTCTGCGAGCCAGAAAAGAGAAGCCGGAAACCATACGGGCCGAGGACCTGCCTCTGGCTGAGGCAGGCGAAGAACTTGTTGCCGTGCGGCGGCCGGGCCGGACACGAGCGGGAATTATGCTGGAAGGGGCCTCGAGGGACAAAGCCGTCCGTCTGGTGGAGATTCTGAAGGGAAAAGGATTGTGGCCCTGATGGAAGAAAAAAGACCGCTGGTCTGGGCTGTGGCCGAGCTTCGCGGCGGGGACATCGCTCCGGTCACGGGTGAAATACTGGCCTGCGCTGCCGAGATCAGCCGTCTGGCCGGGGGCACCGTTCGGGCGGTCGTTCTGGGGCGGGAGGTTTTTCCGGCGGCTGAAGCTCTGGCGGAACAGTACTCCGTGGATGTCACGGCTGTGGAGAATCAATACCTGGCCGATTACAATGGCGGACTCTTTAAAGAGATTCTGGCGAATTTGGCCGAGCGTTCATCCCCTGATATTATCTGCCTGGGGCATACAAGCCGTGGGCTGGATTTCAGCCCCGGGCTGGCCGTGCGTCTGGGGGCATCCTGCCTGACCGGGGTCGAGAAGGCGGCTTACCAGGACGGGGGACTTGTTTTTACCAGACCATGGTTCCATGGAAAACTGGCCGCCGATTTCCGGCCTCTCAACCATCTCACCGTTTTGACCGTTCAGTCCGGCTGCTTCAAGCCTGACGGCCTGGACCTTGGGGGCGGAAGGGTGGAAAGCGAGGTTTCCAAGGTTGTCCCCGACAGGATTCGTGCGGGTTCCGTTATCAAAGCCAGAAACTCAGCCTCGGAACTGACCAGGGCGGAAGTCGTGGTGGCCGCCGGGCGGGGGCTGGGCAAAAAGGAAAACCTTGCCCAGGTCCAGCGTCTGGCGTCGATGTTCCCGCGCTCGGCCGTGGCCGGTTCAAGGCCGGTCTGCGATATGGGCTGGCTGGGCTACGCTTCCCAGGTCGGTCAGACCGGTTCCACCGTGGCCCCCAGACTCTATCTGGCCTGCGGCATATCCGGGGCCAGACAGCATACGGCAGGCATGCAGAGCGCGGAATTCATCGTGGCTGTTTCCACCGATCCCAACGCGGCCATATTCAACGTGGCCGATGTGGCCGTGGTGGAAGACGTCAACAGCTTTCTGCCCGTTTTGATGGAAGAGCTGGAGAAGGGCAGGGGACTCTGACGGGGAAATGCACCCGTTTTTTTATCGGGCTTGACTCGGGCTGGCCGCTCCGGCTATTTCTTGATGACAATCAACCGTCTTCAAATGAATCAAGCAGACATGAACCTGCGCCGGAAGACGCCGCAGGCAGACAAGGCGAGGAGGTCCGCAATGGACAAATCAACCGTGGCCGTGGTGCGTTATCAGGAACCTCTTGAATCGGTGAGGCGGGCCGTTGATCTGGCTGGAGGGCTGGAACACCTTCCGTCCGGGGCCAGGGTCTTCATCAAACCCAATATCGTCTTCTGGACAAAGGCGGTTCCTTTTCCCAAGTGGGGGGTTATAACGACATCCCGCGTTGTGGAGGATATGGTCGTTCTGCTCAAGGAAAGAGGCGTGGATGACATAACCATCGGGGAAGGCACGGTGATGTTCAACCCCAAGGACAAAGAGACTCCCGCCCACGCCTTCGAGACTCTCGGCTATACAAAACTGGCCAGCCGTTACGGCGTCAAGGTCTTCAGCGTCTTCGAGAGGCCCTTTGAAAAGGTTGATCTGGGCGACGGAGTGAGCCTGAGCTTCAGCGCAGACATCGTCAACAGCGATTTCGTGGTGGACCTGCCGGTGCTCAAAACCCACGCCCAGACGGTGGCCAGCCTGGGCATCAAGAACCTGAAAGGCACCATCGACATTCCCTCGCGGAAAAAATGCCATAGCGCCGATCCGGAAAAGGACCTTCATTTCATGATCGCCCGCCTGGCGGACAAAATGCCGCCCATGCTCACCCTGATCGACGGCATTTTCACCAACGAAAAAGGGCCGAGTTTCGACGGACGTATCCACCGCCGGAACATATTGGCTGCCTCAACGGATGTCTTCAGCGCCGATCTGGTCGGAACCAGGCTGCTCGGTCTGGACCCGGCTGAAGTGCCTCATCTGGTGCACGCGGCCAGGAACCGTTCGCGGCCGCTGGACCTGTCCGATGTACGGGTTGTCGGGGAAAGGATTGAAGACCTGGCCGCGCCTCATGAATACGATTTTGCCTACAACGAATCCGGACGCCTGCCCAAGCCCATGGAAAAGATGGGCATCAGCGGGCTGTCCTACCGTAAATACGATTCGTCCCTCTGCACTTACTGCTCGGGCATCAACGGGGTGGTCCTAACGGCCATCGGCTATGCCTGGCAGGGGTGGCCCTGGGATGAAGTGGAGATACTCACCGGCAAGATGATGAAGCCCACCCCCGGTATGAAGAAGACCATACTGCTGGGCAAATGTATGTACCAGGCCAACAAGGACAATCCCGACATACAGGAGATGATCCCGGTCAAAGGGTGTCCGCCGTCCGCCAAGGACATCGTCGCCGCTCTTCATCAGGCCGGTATTCAGGTCAATCCCACCCTTTTTGAAAACCTGGAACAACTGCCCGGCTTTTTCATGAAAAGATATGAAGGCAAGCCGGAGTATGACGAGACCCTGTTTACCGTATCCTGAAAAATAAACGGCCTGGTCTTGAAAAAGTTACGAAAAAGGGTTCTGTTTGTTATTATAAGCCAGTAGACAATAGACGCGAATGTATCGGATGCCGAACGGATAATGCTTTCCGGGGCGGAAAAGCGCTGGTGAGGTTATCCGCTGTTTTTCGGCTGACTGGCGTAGAAAAGCGTTTATTCATCGGGCAAGCAACCAAACGAGGCCGGGCCGCGAACGGCAGGCCGCTTCCAGGAATGTGGGGATATGATCCAACAAGCGCAGAACAGGAAGACCAAGATAGTCGCTACCATCGGTCCGGCCACATCTTCTCCGGATATGATCCGTCAATTGATCGGCGCGGGCATGGATGTGGTCAGATTGAATTTTTCCCATGGGGACTACGAGAGCCATCTTGAGGTCATCAAGGAAATTCGCCGGGCTTGTGAAGAGATGGGGCGGCATGTGGCCATACTCCAGGATCTGTCCGGCCCCAAGATACGTCTGGGCGAGATTCCCGGCTCCGGCTGCCTGCTGCAGACGGGAGGCGAGGTTACACTGGCCTCGGGCAAGGTGATGGAAGGGGCTGTGCTGCCGGTCAACTACCCCTACCTTTATGAAGACGTGAAAGTGGACAACCGTATTCTCCTGGCTGACGGTCAGGTTGAACTGCTGGTTACCGGCAAGGCTGACGGGCGGATATTCTGCCGGGTGATCGTCGGCGGGCAGTTGTCTTCCCATAAAGGCGTCAATCTGCCTTCCAGTGACCTGCGGATTGCTTCATTTACGGAAAAGGATCAGCGCGATCTTGAATTCGGCCTGAAGGCCGACGTGGATGCCGTGGCCCTGTCTTTTGTGCGCCACGAAAAAGATCTGGCGCCTCTCAATGAAATATTCGCCAAGATGAAGCGTCCGCCTCTTCTCATCGCCAAGATCGAAAAACCGCAGGCCTTGGACAGGCTGGCGGAAATTCTCAAGGTGGTCAGCGGAGTCATGGTGGCCAGAGGCGATCTGGGGGTGGAGATGCCCCTGGAGGAAGTGCCGCTTATTCAGAAGAAAATAATAAAGGATGCCCGCCGGGCCGGTAAGGTAGTCATCACGGCCACTCAGATGCTGAGAAGTATGATGACCAGCCCCAGGCCGAGCCGGGCCGAAGTGACCGATGTGGCCAACGCGGTCCTGGACGGAACCGACGCAGTCATGTTGTCCGACGAAACAGCCGTGGGCCAATACCCGATTGAAGCGGTCAAGGTCCTTCACAAGGTCTGCACGGCCACGGAGCCGTCCATAGACGACATGAGGTTTCTGCGGGAAGATATTTCGGAAATACTGCCTCAGACCGGCGCGGCCATAAGCCGGGCGGCCTGCTGGCTGGCGCACGATATTCATGCCGCAGCCATCATGGCGGCCACGGCCAGCGGCGGCACGGCCCGGCTCCTCGCTCGTTATCGCCCGCCGCTGCCGATAGTCGGCCTTTCCGCGGAGCCGAAGACCTGCCGGCAACTCTGCCTGACCTGGGGAGTCATGCCCGCTGATATCCCCAAATACAGTGATGTGGACGAAATGATGGCGACAGCCCGACAATGGGCCAGAGATAACGGCGTGGCTGGCCGGGGGGACAGACTTATCCTCACCGCCGGGGTGCCGTTAGGCGTGCCCGGCAGCACCAACCTGCTTAAAGTCATGGAGATGGACACAGCCGAATCAGATCAGTAGTCCCACGGAGAACCCGGTCTTCAAACCGGGTTCTCCATTTTCATGAAACCCCGGCCGAAGAACGCAATTCATCTCCAACTTATGCCCGTGTCAAAGCCAAGCCGTACAATATCGTCCCGTTCCGGGGAAAATAATCCCGTTCGCGGAACTCAGCTGCCGAAAAAAGACGGGTTTATCGCCTGGGTTGACGTTCCCTGGCGAGGTCGACCGTCAGAGTCCGGCCTCCGGCCTGCGAGCCGTTAAGAACCTGAATAGCTGCCCGGGCCGCCTCTTCAGTGGCCATTTCCACAAAACCGAAGCCTCGGGAACGGCCGCTGAGACGGTCCACAACGATTCTGGCGTCCACGACTTCGCCGTGGGGCTCGAAGAGTTTGGAAAGGTCTTCTGATTCAAAAGTCCAGGGAAGATTGCCTACGTATACCTTTGCGCTCATTTCACTTTCCTCAAGAAACTATTGTCAGCAGTTCTATTTCGAAGACGAGATCACGACCGGCCAACGGATGATTGGCGTCGATCACAGCATACGCGTCGTTTAATTCGGATACCCAGACAATCAATGGACCTTCGTCCAGATCGGCCTGCAAGGGGTCGCCTACGGAGACATTGTCAGGCAGGAGGCTCCTGTTGACCTGTTGAGTCAGGCCATCCACCCTTGGGCCGTAAGCATCATCTGCCGCAATGGTGACGGTCAGATTCTGCCCCGGCTCCATACCGAGCACGGCCCGGCTGAAACCAGGAATGACTTCATCGCCTCCAGCGGTGAATTCGAGAGGATCACGGCCTTCGGAGCTATCGAAGACTGTTCCATCCTGCAAACGGCCGGTGTAGTGGACCTGGACACGGTCTCCTGTTTTGACGTCGGTCATATATTCTCCTTGAATGTAAAATGCACGACGACAATATGGCCAGCCGCCTTGCTTGGTCTCGTATTCCTGTCAGGAAAATTGATGGTGGATGCGGTACTCAAACGGCCGGTTAACCCTCGCTGGACTGGATGCAGTTACAGGAAGTGAAAAAAAATACATGGTCAATATTAGGGTAGTGCGATTAGGCATGTCAATGGAAAACAGAGCCGGTAAGGCAAAAAAATCGTGGGATTGAGAGGTTGTACATGAATAGGGCGTACAATTTCGCAAGAGGAGACGGTTCAGGTTGCGGCAGTCCGCGGCCTGAAGGTGAGTCAACCGCAACGCTGCGAAGGAGGGATGAGGCTTTGGTAAAAAAGCCCCTTGTGCCCCGTTTTTTTGTTGGCTTGTTTTTTTTAATCCTCGAAATATGGCCAAATATTCCTGTGTTTAAAAACTCGTCCGCCTCGGCCTTGAAGCAAGTCAGAGCTTTTGCAGAGGCTTCAATTTATGATTAAATGTAAAATGCTTTACATTGAAATCGTTGCCCAACCAACAAACCCAGGCACAACAACCCTCTCAAGCAAACAGAGAGGGCGTTGGGCAAGGAAAATGGTTAACTATCCTAAACCCGCTGGTTGTTGTATGTCTGGATAGCCGTTACTCAAAAACAGAATCAAAACCCCTTTATTGCCAGCTTTGACGACGAGGCTCGCGTTCCTTGGCTTCGTTGATGCGCAGAGTCCGGCCGCCGTAATCGTTGCCGTTCAAAGACTGAATTGCTTGGTCAGCTTCGCCCATATTCATTTCAACAAAGCAGAAGCCGCGGAAACGGCCGGTTTCGCGATCCATGATCATTCTTACCGAGTGAACCGCACCGAATTGAGAGAAAAGTTCCCTCAGCTCTTCCTCTGATGTGCCGTACGGAAGATTACCAACATAGATAGACTTCATTCTTCTTTCTCCTGAGAATCACTTGTCTTTTGCGGTCTGAACAGACCAGGCTTTATCCGCCAATCCCTGAAAAAGATAAACGGTTTTACTTTGTTTAGTGAGTAATTATATTATTTAATCCAAGGATGTTGTCAATAAAAAATACCGCAGAAGATGAAATAACGTCTAATATCTAATGTAAGATTGATTTTATTGCTGACAAAAATCAATATCTGAAAACTGACCTTCATATATAAGGCGGCTGGACGATATAAACGTTAGACATACGAACGAAAATGGAGTACTTCCTGTAATGCACGCCACTGAATGAAATTCCCAAAACTGAATAAGCATATCTCAATGTGCTGAACGATATTCATTTCGTGATGCTGAAATATCGTTTAAAATATGGTACAAAAAATGATAGAATAATCTCTCAGATGTGCAGGCAGTGAAGTAAAATGAAGAGGTGTCCGCGTGGAATTGTATTCTCTGGGGCGTGTTCCATGGTGTGAATCGCAAGTGATCTACCATGCGCTGGCCGAAATGGGCAAGGAGGGCCTTTCCCTCGTCATACCGGACTCGCCTTACGTCTGTATCGGTTACCATCAGGATGTTCAGCAGGAAGTTGACCTGGATTTTTGCCGGCAAAAAAATATTCCGGTTTTTCGCCGCCGGGTCGGTGGAGGAGCGGTTTATCTCGATGGAAACCAGCTTTTCTATCAGCTTATTATCAGGCGGGACAATCCATTGGCTCCTCTCCGCCGCGAGTCTTTCTACGAAAAATTCCTCCAGCCGGTAATCAATACCTATCGCCGGATCGGCATCCCCGCCGAATACAAGCCGGTGAACGATGTTGTGGCTGACGGCCGGAAGCTTTCCGGCACCGGCGTTGGGGAGATCGGGGACTGTATTGTTTTTGTGGGTAACCTCATTGTCGATTTCGACTATGTAACCATGTCCAGGGTTCTGAAGATACCGGATGAGAAATTTCGGGACAAGGTCCGCAAGACAATAGAGGGGAACCTGAGCACCATCCGGCGCGAGCTAGGTTCGGAACAGGCGGCCCGCTGGACGGACGAGGCTCTGAACAGGCTGTTGGCCGAGGAATTCACCAGAATCACCGGCCCGATGGCGGCTGGAACATTGGACGTTGAACTCCGGGACAAGATGGATGAAATCGCTGCGGAGATGACTTCGGAGGCTTGGCTGCAACGTAAAGGAAAAAAGATATCCGGCCGTATCGTCAAGATACGGGCCGGCCTGGAAATTTCCAGGCGGGTTCACAAGGCCCTCGGCGGGCTGATCAGGGCGGAATTCACTCTCAGGGAAGGGCGGTACGAGGATGTTGCTTTTTCCGGAGACTGGTTCTGTTATCCGGCGGAAGCGGTAATTAATCTGGAGAAACAACTCTCCGGCGTCAGGCCGTCGGAGGCCCGTGAGGTCATTGAGGCATTTTACCGCGGCGGAGTGGAAACCCCCGGCTTGAGCACGGACGATTGGCTGGAGGTTCTGAAAGTCTGATTTCGGCCGCTCAATGGGACAACAAGGGCAGGTGGACCAGGAAAATGCTGCCTTGGTCCGGCTTGCTTTCCACGCGAATCCTGCCGTGATGAGCCTCCACTATGCTTTTGACTATGGAAAGGCCCAGACCGGTTCCCACGACAAATCGTGTTTTTTCGTTTTTGACCCGGTAAAAGCGGTTGAAAATTTTTTCCAGTTCTTCATGCGCAATACCGAAGCCGGTGTCCTTGACCTTGACCACCAGAAAGTCGTTTTCAACGCCCGCCGAGACCGTTACCCGGCCGCCTTCCGGTGTGTAGTTGATAGCGTTGGTGATGAGATTGGAGAGAACTTCCTCCATGTTGCGGCGGTTGGCCATTATTGGAGGCAATTGGCCCGGGGCCTGGTTTTCCAGGGCTATTTTTCTGGCCTCGGCCCTGGCCTGATGAAAGGCGACCTGGTCGGCCAGCAGAGGCCCCATGTTCAGCTTTTCTCTTTCCTGGGTTATAAGTCCTGATTCAATTTTGGCTATGTCCAGCAACTCGGATGACATGGCGACAAGTCCCTTTATTTTTTCCGAGGCCCGCTGAAGTATTTCCTTCTGTTTGCCGGAAACTTCCCCTGCCAGCCCGTCCTGGATCACCTTCATCTGCATCAGCACCGAATTCATCGGGCTTCTGATTTCGTGGGCGACCATGGAGACGAAATCCGATTTGATCTGATCCATTTTCTTCAAGGCTGTTATATCGCGCAGGACCGTGACAGTCCCAAGATTGCGGCCAAGCCTGTCGCGGAAAGGCACGCAGCGGACGCCCAATATTTTGCCGTCGCCGTCTTCATCGTCTCCGCAGGGCAGCTCGTCGGTAAGGGCCACGAAGTCGTCTTCGCCCATGGCCAGGGCCTGGTTAATCATTTCCAGCACACGTTCATTGGGTACTATTTCGGAAACCGGCAGGCCGATAACGTTTGATCCGGTGAATCCGGTCAGGCGCAGGAAGGCCGGATTGGCCAGGGCCACATGCTTTTCGTTGTCCGTGGCCATGACTCCGTCGGCCAGATAGTTGATCAGAACCCTCATCCGGGATTTTTCGTGGGCGATGTCCTGAAGGGTTCGAATGTGCCGGATGGCCTTGGATACCACCCCGCGAAGCTCCTGAGGCGAGAAGGGCTTGGGGATGAAGTCGAAAGCACCCTTTTTCATGGCCTCGATGGAATGCTCCAGGGTGGCATATCCGGTAATGACGATGACCACCGTATCGGGATGCAGTTCCCTCACGCGTTCAAGGACATCCATACCGGAAATGCCGGGCATCATCAGGTCCAGCAGGATGATGTCGAAATGCTCTTTTTCTATCATGTCCAGGCCCTGGTCGCCGGTTTCGGCCCGGGCTACATCGAAGCCTTCAATGGTCAGCATCTTATGGCAGCCGTCCCGAATGCGCTTCTCGTCGTCGACCACCAGGACCCTGGGTTTGAATGAAGTGTAGACCATCGCATTCTCGGACATGATACAGTTTTCCTCCAGGCGTGATATCTTGGTCCTTTAAAAGAACTGGCTCTCCTCGGAAGGCTTGTACAAGGGGAGTTCCAGCAGGAAAGTCGTGCCTTCCGGCCCGGTTTCCTTGACTTTGATGAGCCCGCCGTTCTCCTTGACTATCCCGTAAGCCGTGCTCAGCCCCAGTCCTGTCCCCTTGCCCAGTTTTTTCGTCGTGAAGAAAGGATCAAAAATTTTGGACATGTTTTCCTTGGGAATTCCGATACCGGTGTCGCTGACTTCAAGATAGACCTTGCCGTTGGCCTTGTCCCGGTAAGTGTGAAAAATCAGGCGGCCTTCCCCGTTCATCGCGTCAATGGCGTTCATGACCAGGTTGATGATGACCTGGCTCAACTGGTTCTTGTCCACATGAACCAGCATCATTTCGTCCGACAGCTCCCTGACCAGTTTGACGTTGTGAAACAGTTTCTGGTCGCGGATGAGGTTGAGGCTCTGTTCCAGCAGGGTATTCAACTGAATGATGTTCTTGGCCGGACTGGTCTGCCTGCTGTAGGCCAGTAGGTTCTTGACTATGGCTTTGCAGCGATGCACGTCTTCAATGACGAATTCCAGGTCTTCCCGGACAGGGCTGGTTTCATCTAGGCTCTCCAGGGCCAGGTTGGCGTAAAAGAGGATGCCGGTCAAAGGATTGTTGATTTCGTGAGCTACTCCGGCTGCCAATTGGCCGAGAGAGGCCATCTTTTCCGATTGAGCCAACTGGTACTGGGTCTCCTTCAGTTTCTGCTCCACAGCCACCTTTTCCCGCAGATCGTTGTAGATGCCCATGGTAGCCAGTTCGCGGGTGCCTTCATACATGATGGCCGCCGTCATCTCGACCGGTATCTCTTTTCCTGCTGAATTAAGTATGGTCACCTTGGTGCTGGGCAGCTTGCCCCTTCCGCCGGGAGTCTCCTCCCGGAGTTTTTTCATTATTTCCTTGGCCTTGCCCGGATGATAGAGCCTGTCCACGGTGACGGTGTAGCCGTCCCTCTGGATGGAGTAGCCGAACAGCTCTTCCGCGGCAGGATTCATCAGCAGGATTTTGCCGTTGCGGTCGGCGGCCACTATGGCGCTGGCCGAGCTTTGAATGACTTTTTCCAGGAACTCGTTTGTCTTTCTCAAGGCTTTTTCCAGGGCCTTGAGACGGGTCACGTCCCGGATGCTCTCCATGATGTAGCGCACATCGCCGTCATCGTCGAGAATAGGGGAGAAGACCCGTTCTTCCCATTTTTCTTCGCCTTGACGTGTAATAAGCTGCCTGACCGTGGACTGGCCTTTCCTGTCGTTGACCACCCTGGCCAGAGGACAGGCGCTTAAGGGGCAAGCCGTGGCCGAATGGTAAAAAACCTCATGACAGGTTTTTCCCGAAATATCCTCTATGGACAAGCCGAACTTCTCTTCAAAAATACGGTTGGCGGTCATGATGATTTTGTTCGGTTTGAGAATCAGGGTGGGAAAAGACAAGGAGTCAAAGACCCTGATCCGCCAATCGAGTTCTTCCCGTATTTTCTTCTGTTTTTTCGATGGTTCCACTGAGCCTCACCTTTTGCCGGGATGGCCGGCCAGGGATGCGGGCGCTTCAAACGTCTCGGCCAGACACTCCATGGCCAGAGGCGTTTGCTCCGGCCTGACCACCAGGTAGAAGGAAGAAGCCGAACAGGCCGCGGCCATGACTATCACCCCTGCTTTGGCCAGACAGCCGAAAGCCGCGTCGGCGATGCCGAACCGGTCTCCGAAATGCGGTCCATGGAAAAAAATCATGTCCACCGGATGTTCCCTGTGCATTTCAACAGGCTCTGATTCTTTCTCTTCTGTTTCAAATCCTTGCAGAATAGAATCAGCCCTCTCTTCCCGGAGCACAAAGAAGAAGTGCAACAGATTGTCGTCCCCTGGCTGAACAAAGACCAGCTCAAAGCCGTTGGTGTCGGACAAAGCCGCCAGGCGGGCCGCTATTTTCGGCAGGCGGTCATGAGAACCGCCGATTTCCAGCAGAGTCAGCCCTTTGAATTCCTGGAAACCGTAGGTTTTTATTCTGGGTTCCCAGTAGACGGCTATGGTTTCCATCTGTCGCCTCCAGAAGGCGCTCCAAGGCATTTTCAGTCGGTTTGAAAAAGGAAAAGTCTCTTCCGGCCACTATATATCAAAATCGGCGGTCTGGAAAGCCGCCTATCTCTCCGGCGGCTTGACCAGGCTGGTCTGAGTTATGGCAAAGGGACGCTGGAAAGGGGCGTGATTGCCCGGTAGTTCAAAGAAATCAAGCAGCCTTGTGGCCGCGGTTTCCAACTTGTCGTGGTAAGTCACTATGGTCAGGGCTGACAGAGATGAGGCCAGGCCCAGAAGCGGGGCTTGCGCTTCGTGCAGTGTTTGCAGAACCGCGCTCAGTGTCCGGAGACTGGAACGGTGGGGATACAGAGACAGGAGACCGACGCCGGAACGGAATTGCCAGCGCCATTCCCTTGGAGCGAGAAAGAGCAGAGTCTCATGCACGCGGGCTTCATCTTCGGAGGCCACGCAACAGGAAAAGGCGAGTCCGTCAGGAATTGCCGCTGAGGTTGAATACTGAATATTGATGCGGTGTTCGGCCAGCAGGCCGCACAACCTGCCACGGGCCCGGTCCGGGTCAAAAAGAAATCGGAGGTTCACCTGGGCAAGCTCGTTGCTCAGTTTGATACCTCCGATTCTTATCTTTTCCATATTGACCGGTCAGACTTCCCTGGCCGGACCATCAGATGAAGCGCACAAACCGTTAATACACGCCAGATCGGGGCCTATTGCGGCTGCGGCGCCACCGTCAGGTCCGGTGTCATTCAACCAAGGTAGTCCTTGACTATCTCCATCAACTGGTCAAGGTCAATCGGTTTGGGGACGTAATCGTCGGCCAAGGTCGTCATGCCGTCCTTGTGGGTGTAGCTGGTCGAGGTCACCGCCGAGCCCACCGCCGTTAGGAGCACGATTTTGATGTCCTGATAATCAGGATCCTGCTTGATCTCCTCGCAGACAGCATACCCGTTTTTCCTCGGCATCATGACGTCGAGAATTATAAGGGCCGGACGCTCTTCCTTGATCTTTTCCCAAGCCTCAACACCGTCGTAGGCTTTGGCTACACGGAAATTTTCACTCTCCAGCTTCATGGAGACGGCTTCAACGAGATCCGGATCGTCGTCGACCACCAGCACCAGAGGTTGATCGCCCATTGGGTTCCCTCCTTAGGTTGGACCGTAAGTAGCTAACACCTGGATGACATTATACCAGAAAAACAGGCGCTCCTAAACCACAGGCCTGGGAAGAAGTCCAGCCCTCTCCACCAGTTCGGGAACCTTGTGCTCCCATTCGATGGCCATGATGTGGAACCCGGCCACGCCTTCTATTTCCTTAAGCTGCTGCATATGCTCAACGCATATTTTCATGCCTTCTTCGGCCTGCTGTTCCTTGGGCACGCCGGCCATGCGGCTGACCAGGTAGTCCGGTACGTCCATGCCAGGAACCTTGTTCTTCATATACTTGGCCATGCCCACGGATTTCATGGGCGTAACGCCGGCCATGATCTTGACCTTCTTATGCAGGCCACGTTCCCGGACGCCTTTCATCCATTCGGCGAACTTGTCCAGGTTGTAAATACACTGTGTCTGAATGAAATCAACACCGGCGGCGGCTTTCTTGGCCAGACGGGCCACGCGCAGTTCAAACGGGTCGGCAAAGGGGTTGGCGGCCGCGCCGATGAACATCTTCGGGGCATTCTCAATTTCCGCGCCGCCGTTCAGCTTGCCTTCATCGCGGAGGCCGGCGACGGTCTTGATGAGCGTCACCGAATCCATGTCGTAGATGTTGGCGGCCATGGGGTGGTCGCCGAAGTGAGGATGGTCGCCGGAGAGGCAGAGCATGGTGTTGATGCCGTGAGAGTATGCCCCGATGATATCCGCCTGCATGGCGATGCGGTTGCGGTCGCGGGTGACCATCTGCAGGATGGGGTCGAGGCCCATCTGCTTGATGATGATGCAGGCGGCCACGCTGGACATGCGCACAACAGCGGTCTGGTTGTCGGTTACGTTGATGCCGTCGACATAACCCCTCAGCATTTCCGCTTTTTCCCGGACTTTATCTGGCAAGGCTCCCCTCGGCGGACCGACCTCGGAAGTCACCGCAAAATGACCGGCCTCAAAAATTTTTTCGAGTTTGCTTTCCGTTTTCATCACTGCAAATCCTCTCTGGTTATCTTGCGCGGTCCACCGTCGCGACTTGTCCGCCAATCCTTGGCTTCCATGATCTTTTCATAACGTTCTGTCTGGCCCAGGGCTTTCAGCCTGTCCCAGATCAGGTGCCAGGCGCAGTCCACGTCGGGACTGATCTCGCACTTGCCGCCCGATGAACCGCCGCAGGGGCCGTTAAGCAGACGCTTGGAACAGCGGGCTATGGGGCAGATGCCGCCGGTGATGCCTAAAACACAGTCGCCGCAGCCTTGACAGCGTTCGGCCCAGACTCCCTGACGCTCGGAAGCGCCCATGAACATGGTGTTGACGGCCGGGAAGACCGGCTTGTTCTTGTAGCGCCTGGCCACTTCCTGGACGCCGCAGCCGCAGGCCATGGAAACCACGGCCTCGACCTGGTCTATTTCGCGGACCAGTTCCTCGACGTATTCAGGGTCGCACTGCCTTTCGAGCGTGATTTCCTTGACCTCAAGAGTCTTGCCGGCCTTGAGGAAAGCCATCTGCAGGGCCGAGGACAGAACGCCGACTTCCTTGCGTCCGCCGGCGGCGCAAACCGTAACGCATTCATTGCAACCCACCAACAGAATGCGGCTGAACGGCTTGACATACTCGATGATCTCATCCATGGGTTTACGTACTGCTGTTATCATTGCTCCCGAATCTCCTTATAAATGGCTGTCAACCCGCCGCAGCCTGACTCTCGCCGGTCTTGGGGTTTTTGATTGGATTGGGGCCCAGTTGACGGATCTTCTCGGTGAATTCGCTGGCTGTCTGGGCGAAACGTCCGCCCATGCCGGCCGACATGGTCACCATGTCCACCCTCTCACCCCCGATGCCGATGTCGTCCAGGAGTTTCTTGACGTACTCCACCCGTTTGGCCGCTCTGATGTTGCCGTTGTTGAAATGGCAGTCGCCTTCCAGACAACCGGCGACGTAAACGCCGTCGGCGCCTTTCTGCAGAGCCCTCATTATGTGTATAACGTCAACCTTCCCGGTGCAGGGCACCCGGACTATCTTGACGTTGGCCGGATAGGCCAAACGCAGACTCCCGGCCATGTCCGCCGCCGTGTACGCGCAGTAATGGCAGGCAAAGGCTACTATGACAGGTTCAAATGTTTCCATTACAGTATTCCTTCCAAAAGACCGTCCAACTTGGCCAGGATGAGATCGTCCTCGAACTGCATGAGCTGAATGGCCTTGGCCGGACATTCAGCCGCGCAGATTCCGCATCCGTGACACTTGGCCGGATCGATTTCCGAATAACCTTCCGCATTGATGTAAGGCACGTCGTAGGGGCAGGCCCTGACGCAGATAAGGCAGGCCGCGCACTTGTTCGAATCCACACGGGCCACGGCCGCGCCGAGGTTGATGACATCCTTGGCCAGAAAAGTCAGAGCCCGGCCGGCCGCGGCCTGAGCCTGGGCTACGCTTTCCTTGATGCTCTTGGGCGAATGAGCCGTGCCGGCCACGACAAAACCGGGGACCGGAAGATCGACCGGCCGCAGCTTCACATGCTCTTCCAGGAAATAACCGTCATCGGTCCGGGGCAGGTGGAAAATGGTGGCCAGATCCTCGGTGGCTTCGTCATCGGCCACGAAGCCGGTGCTCAAAGCCAGGCAATCGGCCATGACCTTGACTTTCCTGCCCAGTATGGGATCACGGAAAACCACCTCGACCCTGTCGCCGTCCGCCCTGACATCAGGCTTGTTTTCAATGTCGTACCGGGCGAAGATGACTCCGCGCTCCCGGGCCAGGCGGTAAAAGTCCTCCTGGAATCCATAAGTCCTCATGTCCCTGTACAGGACGAAGACCTGGGCTTCCGGATTGATATCGACGATACGCAGGGCGTTTTTGACCGCCGCCTGGCAGCAGACCCGGGAACAGTTGGGGTTGTCAGGGCAACGGGAGCCCACACACTGGACCATGACGACTTTTTTCCAGCTCTTGACCTTGTCGGGCTGTTCTTCCAGCAGGCCGTCCAGATCCAGTTGGGTCACTACCGCACCGTGCTCGTCCAGCAGGTATTCGTCAGGCCGGTTGGCCAGAGCCCCGGTGGCCATGATGGTCACGCCGTGGGTGATCTGGCGGTAGTACATCTGGGGGCCGATCTGGAGGCCGGTCTTGAAGAGTCCGGGCATGCCGCTGTGGTCGACCACAATGGAATTGGTCAGAACTTCTATCCTGTCGTCGGACTTGACCCTGGCAATCAGGTCTTTCACGTAGGCCTGAATGTCCTCGCCTTCCAGTGTCCTGTGGATTTTTTTGGCCAGACCGCCCAGGGCGGGGGACTGTTCCACCAGGAAGACCTTCAGGCCCTGACCGGCGAGACTCAGGGCCGCGTTCATGCCGGCCACGCCGCCTCCGATAACCAGGGCGTCCTTGTTGACCGGCAGGGTGTGATCCGTCAGGGGGGTGCGGTGGGCGACGCTGGAAACGGCCATGCGGACGAGGTCTTTGGCCTTGGACGAAGCCTCCTGCGAATTATCCAGGTGGACCCAGGCGTCCTGGTCGCGGATGTTGGCCATCTCGACCAGGTACTTGTTCAGGCCTGCTTTGCGCAGGGCGTCCTGGAATTTGGCCTCATGGGTCCTGGGCGAACAACCGCCGATGACCACCCGGTTGAGTCTTTCCTTTTTGATGACTTCGACGATGTGGTCGATGGATTCGCGGGAACAGCCGTGGCCGACCATTTCGGAAACCGCCACTCCGGACAGACCTTTGGCGTATTCAACCACCGAAGCGGTATCCACCACTCCGCCGATGTTCACCCCGCAGTCACAGGTGAAGACGCCTATCTTGACATCTTCGCCGCTGGTATCCCTTTCCGGCGGCAGGTCGTCTTCAGCTTTGACGGCTTCGTGGAGCGGTCCGAGATTCTGAGCGGCCATACAGGCGGCCGCGCTGGCCTGGACCATGGTTTCCGGGATATCCTTGGGGCTCTCGAACAGGCCGCAGACATAAATTCCGGATTTGGAAGTGGAAACCGGGCTGAAGCTGGTTGTCTTGGCGAAATTGTGTTCGTTCAGCTCAATGCCCAGTTTGCCGGCCAGGTCGATCATCTCCTGGTTGACGCGGAAGCCGGTTGAGAGAACCACCATGTCGAATTCCTCGGTAACGGCGGAGGAACTCTCATCTGTGGTGTAGGTTATGGACAACTCGTCGGTATCGTACTTGGGCGTGACGGTGTGGGGTCGGCTGCGAAGGAGTCTGACCCCATACTGGTTTTTTGCCCTTTCCAGGTAAAGCTCGTAGTCCTTGCCGGAGGTCCGCATATCCATGTAGAAAATGGTCGCCTCTATGTCATCCTGGAAGCGCTCCTTGGTGACAATGGCTTCCTTTAGGGCGTACATGCAGCAGACGCTGGAGCAGTAAGGGGCATCGGCCTGGTTGATGTTTCTGGAGCCAACACACTGAATCCAGGCCACCTTTTTGGGCTGTATACCGTCCGAAGGCCGGACCAGACGGCCAAGGGTCGGGCCGGAAGCCGACATGATGCGTTCGTATTCAAGACCGGTGACTACGTTTGGATAAACCCCGTGGCCGTAGTTGGGCAGGATTCCGGCATCGAAGAGTTCCGCGCCTGTGGCCAAAACGACGGCGCCGACATTGACCTTGGTCTGCCGGGGCTTGTCGTCAGGGACGATGGCGTCGGCCGGGCAGACGCCCTTGAGTTTTTCCACGTCGCCGCATTTGCTGATGTCTATGGAAAAAGCGTAGGGAGTGGCCTGGGGGTACCTCATGCAGGTGGGCGCCCGGTGATCCAGGCCGGGGGTGAAGCTCACGCACTCGGGGAACTGCTGATGGCAGGCCCCGCAGGCCGTACACTTCTCCATGTCTATGTATCTGGGAGCGGTTTCCAGAGTGACGGTGAAATTGCCCGCCTCGCCTTCAATGGCGCTCAGTCTGGTCAGAGTTTGCAGGTCTATATGCAACTCCCTGCTGCCTTCGGCCAGATGAGGGGCGACGGTGCACATGTCGCAGTTGTTGGTGGGAAAAGTTCGGTCCAGGAGGGTCATCAGACCGCCGATGGAGGGGGCCTTGTCGGCCAGGACTACGTCGCGGCCTGCCTCGGCCAGGTCGAGGGCGGTTTTAATGCCGCCCACGCCGCCTCCGATTACAAGGACCTTGTTGCCATGCCTTGAAATATCGTTGTTTTCCATAAGATCTCTAATCGTCCATTATCATACACATACGTGTGGTTTGAGTTGTGCCCGGCAAACCGCTGTTGAATCCAGTGGAGCCGCACAGACCTGTTCCCGTCCACCTGTAAAGGCGATCGGGCCGCCTGATAAAAGCAGTTGGCCCGCGGCATCCTCGAGGGTTTTCCCCGGGAGATTGTTCCATCCCTCGACCTGTCGCTCAACCGCGTCTACAACCCCGCATGGTCCAGGATGGCGGGAAGACGGTATTCCCAGCCCAAAGTGACGATCTGCACGCCTTGAGACAGGCCTTTGAGGCCCTTGACAGTCTCTCCGGCTATGCGAAGGCATTCCCCGACCCTATCCGGAGCCTGGCGGATACGTTTGATCGTCTGCTCTGAAATGTGAACACCTGGCAGGTTGGTGGCCATGTACCTGGCGATTCCCACGGATTTCAGCAGAAAAACCGTAGGAATGATAGGCACGCCGAGTATTTTGGCCTTGTCCATGAAAGCAGCGAATCTTTCCAGATCAAAAACTGGTGGGGTGAGGAAAAACTGGGCCCCGGCTTCCACCTTGGCTTTGGCCGACTCAAGTTCCTTTTCCAGTGCCGCATCATCCGCAAAAGGCGGAAAAGTGCAGCCGACGAAGAACTCGGGCGCCCCCTTCAGTTCTATTCCAGCCAGGTCTGTGCCTTCCTGAAGAGATTTTATCGCCCTCAGGAAGCCTGGCTCGTCCAGGTCGTTCACCGTCTTGGCTTCGATATGGTCACCGTAGGCCATATCTTCTCCAGCCACGACGACTAGGTTTTGGATGCCGAGGACATGGGCGGAAAGGAGTTCTCCCTGAAGCGCCAGCCTGTTGCGGTCGCGGCAACAGGCATGGATTATGGCTTCGATGCCCTGTTGATGCATCAGAACGCCGCCTCCGAGGGCGCTCATCTTCATCACGCCATTACCCATGTCAGGAATAACCACGGCATCCACGCGTCCCTTGATCCGTCGAGCATTGGTCACCAGTTCCGAAATATCCACGCCCTTTGGAGTGTCCATTTCAGCCAGAACCACGAATTCCCCCGCCGATAATCGCTTTTGAAAACTCATAAGTTCTCGATCCTTATCTTAGGGTTAGGGTATCATTAGGGCTACGTATTGTGAATTATTTTACTTGCACAAGAAGGGCCGATTGTCAAGCGGATTTGATGATTTTCGTCAGAAAAAACGCTTAAATATGCGGCTCGTCCTGTCAAGCAGGGTAAACCAAGCCTGAAAGCCGCTATCCTCGGGCTGTCAGGCCAGGCAACCGTCCGAAAAAACGAAAAAATAGACAACATTAAACCTGCTCCCCGAGCGTATGGCGCACAACCGGCGTATCTCCGACGGCATAGCCGCTGCTTGGACGACCGGTTTCGGGTATTCTATTTTTTTGTCGCCGTTCACTATACACTATTTGTTTCCGATCTGCTACGTTACTGTAAAGAAAACTGACACAAGAAAAGGAGTAGACCACGTGGACAGGACCGAATCCCATGACCCTGCGACAGGGAAAAGAACAGGTTATTCTCCGCTTGCCATGGAAGACGACGTCCGGAAGGCCATAGAACAGGCCCGGCTTGCCCAGCCTGCCTGGGCAGCAACCCCTGTGCGGCACAGGTCCCGGATTCTGTTGCGTCTCAGGGAAAATATTGTGTCCAGGGCAGACGAGTTGGCCGAGATCATCAGCCGTGACACCGGCAAGACAAGAGTCGACGCCCTGCTGACCGAAGTGCTGCCAACCGCTCTGGCCGTGGGATATTACGCCTGCCGGGCGTCCAAATGGTTGAAATCCAGACGTCTGCTGCCAGGCAATCTGCTTTTGGCCAACAAGTCCTGCAAGATTGTGCACGTTCCTTATGGCGTGATCGGTGTCATTTCTCCCTGGAACTACCCTTTTTCCATACCTTTTTCCGAAGTAGTCATGGCCCTGCTCGCGGGCAACGCAGTTCTGCTCAAAACGGCTACCCAGACACAGATGGCTGGACGGGCTCTGGAGGCCTGCATTAAAGCCGCCGGTCTGCCGGATGGCCTCTTTACCTACCTCAATTTGCCGGGGAAGTTGGCTGGGGAGAGTTTTTTGCGGCACGGAGTCGACAAGCTGTTTTTTACCGGCAGCACGGCCGTCGGCAAACAGCTCATGGCCAAGGCCGCCGAAACATTGACTCCTGTCTGCCTGGAACTGGGAGGGAATGACGCCATGCTGGTCTGCCCGGACGCCGACTTGGTCCGGGCCGCAGGCGGAGCGGCCTGGGCCGGTTTTCAGAACGCAGGGCAGACCTGCGGGGGCGTGGAGCGCATATGTGTCCACAGGAATGTCTATGAGCCATTTCTTGAGCTTCTGGCCGAAAGAGTCCGTTCTCTGAGGGTTGGAGCCGATACAGACTTTAATTTGGACATGGGGGCGATGACCACTACGAGGCAGATGGAAACGGTCAGCCTTCATATCCGGGATGCACTGGAGAAGGGGGCCGAAGTCTACGCCAGCTCCCTGGCTCCCAATGAAAGCGCGGGGAATTTTCTGCCCGCCGTGGTGCTGACGAAAGTTCACCATGGCATGCTCGTCATGCAGGAGGAGACTTTCGGGCCGGTGGTGGGAGTCATGAAGGTTACCGACATGAATGAAGCCGTTTTTCTGGCCAATGATTCCAGCCTGGGTCTGACGGGGTCCGTTTGGTCCCGGAACCGCGGTCTGGCCGAAAATCTGGGCCGCCGGATCAAGGCCGGAGTCGTAACTTTCAATGACCACCTGATGAGCCATGGTCTGGCCGAATCACCCTGGGGCGGCTTCAAGGAATCCGGGATCGGAAGGACTCATGGTGAAATAGGTTTCACGGAGATGACTCAGGTTCAGTGTCTTGTAGACGATTATTTGCCTTGGGTCCGCAAAGATATGTGGTGGTATCCGCATGGTCCGGAAGTTTATCGTGGACTGCTGGGCATGCTGACAGGTCTTTACGGACATGGACTGACTCCGCGGCTGAAAGGCTGGGCTGACATGCTCAAGCTTTTCCGCCGGACCTTCCGGCCCTGACTATTGCTCCTGGTCTCCATCCGTTTGCAGGCGCCACGAAGCGAATTTGAGCAGCAGAAACAACCCCGGCAAAGCGACCAAGGCGCAGGCGATGAAGAAAGCGGGCCAGCCCATAACCTTGGCCATCCAGCCTGTCGGAGCCGAGGCTATGACTCGGGGCACCCCCATCAGGCTGCTAAGCAGCGCATACTGAGTGGCCGTGAATTTTCTGTTGGTCAAGGAGGCCATAAAGGCTACATAAGCCGTGGTGCCCATGCCGGAACTCAGATTCTCAAAGGCTATGACAGCGGCCAGTCCCGGCAGGCTGTGGCCCAGCCAGGCCAGAACAGTGAACCCGAGCGTGGAAGCGGCCTGGAGCCCTCCGAATATCCACAGCGACCGGTTGATGCCTAGTTTCAGCATGAGCAGCCCGCCGGCGAACCCGCCGATGATAGTCGCCCAGAAACCGAAGAGTTTGACCACCGCCCCTATTTCCGTCTTGGTAAAGCCTATGTCCAGATAGAACGGCGTGGTCATGGTGCTGGCCATCTGGTCGCCTATTTTGTAAAGGAGAATAAAGGCCAGTATCCAGAACGCGCCGGTGCGCGAAAAATAGTCCACAAATGGATCGATAACGGCCTCCCTGATGCTCCTGGGAGCGCCTTCGGCCACCACCGGTTCAGGCGTGAAAAGGGTGGTGACCAGCCCGACGGACATGCAGGCGGCCATTATCAGGTAGACCAGCTGGAAAGACATGTGATCGGCCATGATGAGTCCGCCGCCGGAAGCCAGCAGCATGCCCACCCTGTACCCATTTACATACAAAGATGAACCGAGCCCGAGCTCTTCGTCGGCCAGGTCTTCCCGGCGGTAGGCGTCCACCAGTATGTCCTGGCTGGCGCTGAAAAAGGTGACCAGCAAGGCGGCCAGGGCCACCATGAAAGGATTCTGCGCCGGTTTGGTCAAACCCAGGCCAGCGATGGCCAGGATCAGCAGAAGCTGGGCCACCAGCAGCCAGCCGCGGCGGCGGCCCAGAAAGGGCAGGGTGTACCTGTCCAGCAGAGGAGACCAGAGAAACTTGAGGGTGTAAGGCAAGCCCACCAGGGACATGAGGCCTATGACCGCCAGATCGACGCCTTCCTCTTTCATCCAGGCCTGAAGAACACTGATGGTCAAGAGCAAAGGCAGGCCGCAGGAAAAGCCCATGAGACCGGAAACCAGTATCCGGCGGCTGAATATTATGCGCAAGACAGTCTGCATGTCGGGTCCTCGTGAAATGATACTGCCCAAAGGTGCCGAAAAAGCCCGCACCCGGCCATGCACTGTAACAAATTATCGTCCCAAGCCCCATACATTTTTCTTTTTCGTCGCTGTCAGGCCGGGAGATTCAAAGGCTTGGTCCGGCGGCTGGCCGCCCGCGAATGAGAATTATGAGTATTTCATTCCTGCCCCCGCATTTTTTATTTGCCAACCGGCAAATCGTTTGCTATCAAATGTTTGAATGCAAACATCTTTTTCCGTACCAAAATACTTCCTGTGTTCATTGACCTCGCAGGCGTCCAGGAAAATGGTGGCCTACTATAACCGGGTGTTGGCCCCTTTCGGACTCACCGCTCAACAGGTCATGGCCCTGGGGATACTTTGGCGCAAAGAAGGCGTCAGTCTGGGCGTCTTTGCCGGAAAAATGGGCATCGGCAAGGCGGCCGCCGTGACCATGGTCAAAAGGCTGGAAGCCATGGGACTGGTTACCCGTGAGCCGCATCCAAACGACGGAAGGCTCAATTCTCTCCGGTTGACCGACAAGGCAAGGGACCTGGCGCCTCTGATTATGGAAAGGGTTGAAGAACTGGAGAAGACCGTGGAAAAGGCCCTCGGTTCCGATAACCTGGAAAAGATTCTGGCCGGTATGGCCGTGATTCGCGATCTGGACCTGTAACTATCTCCTAAAATTCAAGGTTGGGTGAGAAGAATGGCGGCGACCGATATTCTCCGGGCGGCTTTGGCCAGGGGCCAGGCTGCGTTGTCCGAATTTGAATCCAAACAGGTGCTCGGCGAATTTGGTCTGCCGATCAGCCGGGAAGGCCTGGCGGGCAACGCTGACGAGGCTTGCACTCTGGCCGCTGAACTGGGGTTTCCCGTGGTGCTCAAGGCCTGTTCCTCCAGACTGATGCACAAAAGCGAAGGCGGCTGGGTCCGGCTGAACCTGAAAGACGAGCCCGAAGTCCGGGCGGCTTTTGCAGACATTCAGTCCCGGGCCGCCGGTGAAGAAATAGACGGCGTCCTGGTTCAGGAAATGGTTCCGGGGCAGAGGGAACTGGTTCTGGGGCTGAATCGCGATCCGCAGTTCGGCCCCTGCGTCATGCTGGGGCTGGGCGGGATAATGACCGAAATATTCCGGGACGTGGTCTTTCGCATGGCTCCTTTTGATTCCCTTGAAGCGTCGGACATGGTTGCGGAACTTCGCAGCCGTGCGCTCCTCGATGATTTCCGGGGCCAGGCTCCGGCTGATCTGGAGGCCGTGACCCGTTCCCTGGTCGCTCTGGGCCGGTTGGGCCTTCAATTGCCGGAAGTGGCGGAAGTGGATGTCAATCCCATGATAATCACGCCCGAGGGGCGGGTTGTGGCCGTGGACGCGCTGGTTGTTTTGAGGAGAGCCGACAATGATTAGTCGCATAACCGAGAGCCCGCTTTACCGGATAGCCAACCCCGGAAGTATCGCCTTTTTCGGCGCTTCCAACAACGTGGCCGCCATGGGGACAAACCTGCTGATGACTTTGATGGCCCTGGATTATCCAGGCCCGGTTTATCCTGTCCATCCGAAAGAGGAGACCGTTCAGGGATACAGGGCTTACCGGAATGTGTCGGAACTGCCGGAAACGCCCGATCTGGCCGTGCTGGTCCTGCCGACTCCGATAGTCAATCAGACCCTGGAAGAATGCGGACGCAAGGGAATAACCAGCGCCGTGGTCGTATCGGGAGGATTCCGTGAAGTCGGCGGGGAAGGTATAAGGCTTCAGGAAGAGATGGTTGAAATCGCCCGCAGATACGGTTTGCGGATCATGGGACCCAACTGCCTGGGCGTGGCCAATCCCCACCAGAGGCTCAATACGACTTTCATCCCTTATGAAGGTCCGGCCGGTTTCATCGGGCTGGCTTCCCAAAGCGGCAGTTTCGTCACCCAGATGTTCAATTATCTTTCCAGGCTCAATCTGGGGTTCAGTACGGCTTTCAGCGTCGGGAACGAAGCCGTTCTGGATATGGTGGACTGCCTGGAATACCTGGGGGCCTGTCCTCACACCAAGGTCATAGCCCTTTATGTCGAAGGTATAAGGCGAGGCCGGGAATTTGTGGAAGCCGCCAGGTCCATTGTGCCTCACAAGCCCATAGTGGCCCTGTATGTCGGCGGTTCGGAAACGGGCCGCAAGGCTGGGTTCTCGCACACCGGAGCCATGGCCGGACCGGACCGTCTTTATGACGGAATCTTCCGCCAAAGCGGCATAATCCGTGCCCAGTCGCTGACCGAACTCTGGGATTACTGCTGGGTTCTGGGGAGCCTGCCCTTGCCCGCCGGACGTAAGGTGGTTATTCAGACTCATTCCGGCGGACCCGGGGCCGCGGCCGCCGACGCCTGCGGCCGGGAGGGGCTGGAACTGCCCGCCCTTTCCCCGGAAACACTGGGAAAACTGGCCTCTCTCGTTCCCCACACCGGCAGCATCAACAACCCGGTGGATTTGACCTATACAAAGGACCCAACGCATTTTTTCCACAAAATCCCGGATATTCTCTTGTCCGACCGGAACACGGACAGTCTGCTGGTCTACTTCCTTGTTCCGCCACAGACCATTACACGCACCTTGAAGCAGATGGGATTAAGCGAGGAGCAGATCGCCGAACAGAGCATAAAATGGCAGGAGGCTCAGGCCGAGGCCGTCGCCTCTCTTGGGCGAACCCATGGCAAGCCCCTTATCGGGTACAGTTGGCGCAGTCTGGGGGAAGCCTTCAACCATGGGCTGCTGCAGCGTGGGGTGCCGGTGTTCCCCGAGCCTCAAAGAGCGGCCAGAGCCTTGGCCGCCATGTTGCAATACACCTTTTTGAAAGAGAAAGTTTTGATCTCTGAAGCTCAAAAAGAGAAAGCCGCCTGAGCGCGGCTTAGAGCTTGTTGACAAAGTCCCCCAAGGCCGTTGAAAGAGAAGAAGGCTCCGAAAGCAACTATACAGGCGGGGTGCTTCGCCCCAGGCTGTCGCCTGGACCCACTCTGGGGGCTGGCCGCCCCCAGCGCTCCCGCTGGTCGCTGCCCCCGCGTATAGCCGCAATATAATACCGGAGGCGTCAGCCTCCGGAGCCGGGTGCAGGCGAAAGCCTGCCAGACCAAAGGGACGCCCAAGCGGCCGCGTCCCCTTGGAACCCCCGGCCTTTTTTAACCCGTCGAACGGGCATCCATGCCCTTCGCCGGGGGGCGAACGTCCATGTTCGCCTAAGAAAGCGGAGACCGGAAAATCGGCTTTGGGGGTGTAGATCAGATTGATAAAAACAACAAAGGGGGTTGTCAACAGCCTGAAAGCCGCCTGAGCGCGGCTGAAGGAAGCCCGCTCATTGACCAAGGCAGGCATCTTCACATCGGCCTAAAAAGGCAGTTTCAGAATCCAGGAATATGTACGAGCTTACCGATTGCTTTTTCTTTAGCTTGTCCGCGTAGCCTTCATCGCAGGTATTTCAACGAAAGATGGTCGTGCGCCCTGGCTGTTTATCCGAAAATTATCATTTTCAGTCCTATGCAATGTGCAGAAACAAACGGCAGAATAAACCATCTATTTAGCAGGTTACTTATTGCTGTAGGTAAAGAATGTTAGTTTTGACAAGTCGAGGCTCGATCTTAATCAGGCGAAGCATTTCCCTTGTCTTGATGTCTTTTTTTTTAGGTTGATTTAGGCGTCTCCCCAAGTTATAATCTATCCCCATCTTGTCCCGATTGGTCAAGGAGAACCGTTTTTTATCACTATGAAGCGGCTGCCCTTGAGTGATTTTTGTCAGCGCGGCCTGTTGGTGTATTGGTTTCGGGAGAAGGGTATGAGGCGTGCATGGGGGTGCCACCGATTACCCTGAAAAATGCTGCTGCAATATTCCTGAGAAAAGAATAATTTCATGCCGGCATTGATTCGGTTCACCGAAGCAAGGGCGGTGAGGAGTCTGCTGGCGCAACAATATAGCTCTTTGCGTTTTGGATGTTGAATACTTGTTGCTTTTATTGTCGTCGTGATGGTTGAGAACTTATGAAGCGTGGCCAAACTGATTCTGACCTGTCCTCGAAAGCCGGCGTCGGCAAGAGTCCATGCTTGACTGCGCCAATGGAGGATTGAAACGCCGATGCAGAATGCAAACGGGCAGATCAAGATCATGATAATAGACGATCATGTGGTTGTGCGGGAAGCGCTGAAAGGCATGATCGAAACCCAGAAAGACCTTTGTGTTATCGGCGAGGCCGGCGACGGCCGGGAAGGCGTCCTCATGGCCCGGCAGTGTCTGCCGGATGTGGTTATCATGGACATTTCCATGCCCAAACTGAATGGCGTTGAGGCGACCAGGCAGCTTTTGGCCGAATGCCCGAATGTGAAGGTCCTGTCTCTCTCCATGCATTCCGATGAAGCCTTTGTCACCGAGATGCTCAAGGCCGGGGCCTGCGGTTTCCTGGTCAAGCACTGCAACCTGTCGGAACTGCTCACCGCCATAAGAACAATAGCCGGAGGCAAGACTTATCTCAGCCCGTCCGTGGCCGGAGTGGTTGTCGACGGTTTTCTCGGAAGACAGGGGCAGCCGGAAAGAGCGGCCTTTAAAATATTGAGTCCCCGTGAAAGAGAAGTCCTGCAACTTCTGGCCGAAGGGCAATCGACCCGGGAAATAGCCGAGCAGTTGAACCTGAGCGTGAGCACCGTGGAAACGCATCGGCGGCAGCTTAAGGAGAAACTAAACATCGACAGCGTGGCCGGACTGATAAAATTCGCCATCAGGGAAGGTTTGACCACCCTGGATGGCTGAATAAGCAGCCCTGGCAAACCCGAATTGAAGGCTTGCGCGGACCGGGCGCCGTTTTCAGGCGTCTCCTCCCGCACGAGTCAGAAAACAGAGCAGCAGACCTTCTTTCAGGTGCACGACGCTCCGATGTCCCGCCAGAACGTTGCTGACACCTATGGTGCTGCCCCTCTTGACCGTGGCTTCCACCAGAGGGTATTCGAAACCTTCCAGGGTTATGCCCACGGCCTCGCTTCCCAGAGGCATCAGCGAAAACACATCTCCCGGAGCCCCCCGGACGGTCAATTCTCCTCCGCCGCGAAGAACCATTATCTCCTGACGGCCGTCCACCAGACGAACGTCTTTCCCCTCGCAATCAAGTGAAGCCAGAAGAAGGACGTTGGCCATGGACATGTCCCATCGCCCGCCCATGGCTCCGGCGATAAGGATTTCCTCGGCCCCGCTTTCCAGAGCCTTTTGCAAGGCCAGTTCCAGGTCGGTGAAATCCTTGTGGGCCGGATACTTCAGCATTTCCACACCAAGGGTTTCCAGCCTTTTTTGTTCCTCAACCGGCAGAGAATCCAGATCGCCGACAACAGCGGATGGTTTCAGGCCGAGATTACGGCAGTGCAGAGCGCCTCCGTCGGCCGCGATGATCAAATCATCGGGACGGATCAGGCGGCGGAGGGCTTCCGGGTCTTCCAGTTCGCCGTTGGCGAAGACTATTATGCGCAATTTCATCTCCCTGGTCCTAGTAATCACCGGCATTCTGCGGGGCCTCTCTGGTTCTGTCAAGCAGCATTCTCGGCCCTGGTCCGGAGAGCGGACAGTCCATATGAGGTTCGGATGCAGACCGGTTTCATACCTGTCCCGGCCTTCAGTTTACTCCTGATTTTGGTGGAAGAAAAGGCGGCTGGCTCACTTGTCAGGGTAATCGCATTTGAGCGCGGTTTCTGAAAGAAAAATATAGACAATGGCGATTACATATTGTATCTGACTGATATTTGATACAATATCAATGAGATCGCGGCCATTCCCCAACTGCTTCGCCTACTGGACATAAAGGGTTGTATCGTGACGACCGATGCCATGGGCTGCCAAAAGGCGATTGTCGAACAGATTGTGGACCATGGTGCCGACTAGGTGTTGGCCCTGAAAGGCAATCAAGGGCGACTCCATGACGATATCGGGCACTTTTTCCAAGACGCCGTTCAATCCGGCTTTAAAGATGTGGACCACGGCTATCACCAAACTGTGGATGGTGACCACGGCCGGATCGAAACCCGGCGCTACTGGACGACCTCGGATGTCGAATGGCTGCCGGACAGAGAGCAATGGAAAGGCCTCACGACGGTGGTCATGGTGGAACGGGAAAGAGATATCAACGGGCGCCTCTCCTCGGAAACCAGCTATTACATCAGTAGCCTGGACAATGAGCCTAGGATAATCGCCGATGCAGTGCGCCGCCATTGGGAAATTGAAAACAGCCTCCATTGGGTGCTGGATGTCGCCTTTCGGGAGGATGACAGCAGAATTCGAAAGGACCATGCCCCCGAAAATATGGCCGTGCTCAGGCACATCGCATTGAACCTCTTGAAAAGGGAGAACTCCAAACGGCGAAGCATCAAAACAAAAAGGTTCCGAGCTGGATGGGACAACCAATTCCTCGCCACCGTTATTCAGGCATGATTCCCAAATGCGATTAACCTGCGGGGGCAGTCCGCCTTTTTTTATTTTTGGGCGGTTTTCGTATATAGTTATGAAAACAACTCAAATAATCGAGGAGGCAGGAGATGACCGAAAGAAAGGGTGCGGTGACCATGCACGGGAATCCTTTGACTTTGGCTTGCGACGAAGTCAAGGCGGGCGACAAGGCCCCGGATTTCACTGTGCTGGACAATGACCTGAACCTGAAGACTTTGGCGGATTATGAAGGCAAGGTCCTGATTGTCGCTTCCGTGCCTTCTCTGGATACGCCTGTCTGCGACCTTGAGACTCGGCGCTTCAACAGTGAAGCGGCCAATCTGGGCGAGGTCGCCATTCTGACCGTCAGCATGGACCTGCCCTTTGCCCAGAAACGCTGGTGCGGAGCCCATGGGGTGGATAAGGTGGTCACTCTTTCCGACCATCGGGAAGCATCGTTCGGTATGAACTGGGGGGTGCTGATCAAGGAACTCCGACTGCTGGCCAGGGCCGTCTTTGTCGTCGACCGGCAAGGGATTGTCAGATACACGGAACTGGTCGGGGAAATATCCAGCGAGCCGGATTACGCGGCCGCCCTCAACGCGGCCCGCAAGCTGGTCTGAGTTTGCGGCATTTTGGGTCTGCCCGCCTGGGGTCATAAACAATAAGCCGTATCCATAATGGGTGGCCGGTGAGTTGACAGGAATCGCGGCTCAAGTACACTTGTCCACCGCCCGCACCGGGTCCATCCCCGGCTGTGAGTTGACAGGAATCGCGGCTCAAGTACACTGCTGGAGATGTTGCGGAACCTGAACGAGCGGCTGTGAGTTGACAGGAATCGCGGCTCAAGTACACTAACAATAAAATGCAGGAATGCGCCGCCCATGCTGTGAGTTGACAGGAATCGCGGCTCAAGTACACTGCTGCTGCCGCCGCCTCCAATAGACACTGGGCTGTGAGTTGACAGGAATCGCGGCTCAAGTACACTTTCCGGCCGTTACGAGTGCAGAGCAGGGACGCTGTGAGTTGACAGGAATCGCGGCTCAAGTACACTGTAAGCGCGTGGGGCAATCAGTGGGCATCGCTGTGAGTTGACAGGAATCGCGGCTCAAGTACACTACGATATGTCGCCGGAGGCTTTAATCGAGGGCTGTGAGTTGACAGGAATCGCGGCTCAAGTACACTCAATTTCCCCCGCCGCGTTCACGACAAACAGCTGTGAGTTGACAGGAATCGCGGCTCAAGTACACTGCCTCGTCGGCCTCGTCCGGTTCGATGTCGGCTGTGAGTTGACAGGAATCGCGGCTCAAGTACACTAGTGGAATAGTTATAGTAAGACGTCCATGAAGCTGTGAGTTGACAGGAATCGCGGCTCAAGTACACTCATTTAGTAAGCCAGGTCAACCTGGTAAGCGCTGTGAGTTGACAGGAATCGCGGCTCAAGTACACTTGAAATTCCGGATGGGCGACCAATGGGTGAGCTGTGAGTTGACAGGAATCGCGGCTCAAGTACACTGAAGCGTTCCGGCTGCTGCCGGTGCCGGAGGCTGTGAGTTGACAGGAATCGCGGCTCAAGTACACTAACCCAGTTGAATGCTGGTTTTCTGTAAGCGCTGTGAGTTGACAGGAATCGCGGCTCAAGTACACTTCATTGGCGGTAATCCTGCACGCGCTTCATCGCTGTGAGTTGACAGGAATCGCGGCTCAAGTACACTACCATGAAGGCGCGAGGAATCACACTCCGCGCTGTGAGTTGACAGGAATCGCGGCTCAAGTACACTGGAGCGAAACGGGGGAAGTCGTTAAGTGCTGCTGTGAGTTGACAGGAATCGCGGCTCAAGTACACTTGAACGCCCCGTAAAAAGCTGTTTTTACGGGGCGTTCGATGTTCTTCACCATCAGAAAAGGGCCAGTTGTTCGGGCGGACTTTCGGGTGAAGCCCGTTTTTTTCCCGAGTAGACTTCCATCTTGGAGAACTGGCGGTCGGTGACGGCCAGGACCCGGACCTGGCCGTCCGGGGGCAGGACCGCCTTAATCTTCTTACGAAAGATAAGACTGGATTCTTCCGAAGGGCAATAATGGGCGTAGACCGAAAACTGTAGGCGAAAGAACCCGAGTTTGAGGAGTGAATTCCGGAACCGGTTGTATTCGCGGCGGTCTTCGGGGGTTGCCACGGGCAGATCGAAGAGAGCGAAGAGCCACATACCGAGGTACTCCGACAGTTGTTTTTTCTTTTTACCCCTGGCCATCCGGTCAACACTCGGGCAGGTTCAGTTTGTTCCGCTGCCCCAGGAAACAGGCGGCCAGGGAGGCGGCCAGCCGGGCCAGGACATCGAACATTGTTCTGGATTCACCCTTAATGGTCAGGCGTCCGGTCAGGGGGCCTATGAGCGCGGATTTGGTTGCGGCGTCCAGCGGGGCGTCCGCGCCCCTGGCTTCGCACAGACCGGCCACTGCCTTGTCGACCAGCGGACGGAAGGGCTCCATGAGGTCGTCCGCCAGACAGTAAGGGTTGTACCTGTTGTGGTGATGGAGCCCCAGAGAGGGGTGGAGCCCGGCCGAGCAGATAGCTCTTCCCGTCAGAGCCCGCAGGATGGCGTAACCATAATTGAGGTAGCGGTTCTGGTCCTCGGCCTCGAAGTCCCGGCGGAAAGCGCCGTCGCCGAAGATTACGGGCCAGTACCGCCGGGAGGCCTGGGCTTCGATATTGTCCGGGTCGCCCGACCTGACCTGGCCAGCCAGGGCCTTGAGGCCGAAATCATGACCGTGTAGTTGTTCCAGCAGGCGCCCCTGGGTGCGCACCTTGGCCTGAACCAGTTGGCTCCAAAGCCGCTTGCGCAAAGGCTGGGAGGCTTCGGCCTGTTTGATGAACCTTTCGGCCTGGGTGGTGTTGCCCTCCAGGGGCAGCATGAGCCCGGCAGGGAGCCGCCGGTCATTGCAGACGACCAGGGCGGCCCCGGCCCTGGCCAGTCCGGCCAGCACGGCGTGGGTATAGACCACGTTGGGATGGGAGACGCAGAGGGCGGCGATGTCCGCCAGGGGGATGAAGACCTCCTCGGCTCCTTCCCTTTTCACCACCAGCCGGTCCAGGCTGACGCTCAGCCTGGCCGGTCCCTCGGAGATGTCCACCAGCCGGTCAGTCATGGGCCGGCCTCACTTCCCCCAGTGGGGTGATGACCACTTTGCGGCAGTTTCTGTTTTTCAGGGTGGCAATGGATGGTTTGGACCACTCCTTGGCCTTCTTTATATCATCGATTTTTCGGGCGTCGGACAGGCGGGCATAGGCCAGACGGCCTTCCCAGATGGAGCGGACGATAAAGAAGGCTTTGCGGCCGGAAGTGTCGTCCATTTCGATGGTGTCACCCGTGGACAGGCTGAAGAGGAAGCGTTCGTCCGGATCGGTGGTCCGGTCTACCACCGGCTGCTTCAGCCTCAATCGCCGGTGGGCTTCGAAAAGGCTGACCAACCGGCCGGACCAGCGGATTCGGCCCTGCGAGTCCTTGGTCTCGATGATCTCCATGTGGTGATTGGCCTTGCTGACGACGTTCCGCTGCCGGTGATCCTGGCCGACCGGAAAGGTCTTTTCACTTTTGCGGATACGGACCCGGCGCACCAGCGGCCCCCGGCCTTTTCGGGAATTAAGCCGGGGAAGATTTTTATCCTCCCGGAAGAAACGCTTGGGGTCGGCCTCCCCGGCCGCCTCGAGCTTATCTTTGACCGCCCGGCGAACAGCCTCATCCACTATGGACTCGATTTCCGGCACGGATAGCGAATCCAATGCTTTACGGACATGGACCACGGGCGCTCCGCTGGCCGGTTCGTTCCGAACTGCGTAGTTGGTTTCCTCGTGCAGGGGACCCTTGACCTTGAGGTTCGGCTTGGCCGACACCAGGATGGAATCAATCGAGGCGCGGGTCTCGTCGAGAAAACCCGGCCAGGGCTCGGGGAAATCGGCAAAGGGGCGGCGGTGGGCGGACGGCCCCATGGCTGCGGCCGCGCTGAGGGCGTTGACGATCCGGGGTTCGGTCAGGGCTATGGCCACGGCGTCCACTGCGTGGTGGCGGTGATCGTCCCGGCTCTTCAGGCCCCCGTCGCCGAGTATGGAATTAAGATTCCAGGCGGAGCGGAGATAGGCGGTGATCTGGCCCCGGCCCACCCGGACCGGCAAGGTCTCCTCTGGACCATACAAGACCGAGAGGAAGCGCACGGCTTCGCGTGAGGCATAGCGGGTATCGTTCAGTTGCCGGGAAGCGTAATCATCAATGGATTCCACATCCTCCAGGCGGAAACGCACCAGTTTTTCCGCGGCGGCATCGCCCTGGAAACGTTTGACCCGGTCGATGATCTCTTCATATCTTTCCTGGCTGGAAGCGTAGGCCTCCCAAGGCGTGCGGTTTCTCTTGCTGCGGTTTTCCTCCACCAGACAGAGAGTCTTGTTGAAGAACGAATTGTCGAGGCTGCGGGAAAAAGGAATGATATGTTCGACTTCAACCGTGGGGGACGGCCCGAAGAGGTCGTTCATGCCGAACTGTTTTCCCGTGTAAGGGCACATCCAGCCGCATTCGACGGCCAGCCGGTATTTTTCTATGTCGTCCCGCGTGGCCCGAGGCAGGCCGGATTCCTGCATGATAGTTTTTGCCGCCTCTTCACGCACTTTCTGGTTGGCGCGATTCCTGGCGGATAGTCTGGCCCTTTCCTTACGAGGCCTTTTCAGGTCCCTTGCCAGTTCTATGTATATTTTCTCCGGACGGCCATACGCCTTGACCAAGGCGTTGGCCACCTTGCGCACTTCGCTGAGAGCCCTGGAAACGGCCGGGTTGCGGAGTTCAGGCAGCAGTTCCCTGACCGGCGGCACCAGTTCGCGGGCCGCTGGCGGCGGAGGCGTCCCGTAAACCTTGGTTACACTCTCGGTGTAGGTCAGGCCGTCTTCCAGGTGGGGCAGGATTTTTAGAAGCGCTTGCCGGGAAAGGGCGGCATAGCCTGGTTCCAGGCGCAGGGCTGCGAACTCGCGGGCCTGGTCCTCGGTCAGACCCCAGACGCGCACTGCCCGGCGTGCGCAGGCGTCTTCCTTTTCGAAGCTGAGAAGGTCTTCCACCAGTCCGTCTTGCTGTTCACTGTTGAAAGAATTCCATTTCTCTTCCCCGAAAACGGCGATTAGAGCGGCGGCTGTGCGGTTGCCGAGCATACGGCTTTCACCGCCTTCCTCCAGATTGAAACGGTGCCCGGCCGAATAGCCGAGCAGCTTGCCGACCTGCCTGAAGGTGAGTTTTTCCTTGACGGAGAGGGCGGCGGCCAACTTTCTCCTCTGTTCCTGGTCGAGTTCGAGGATTTCGCCTTCCGGAGAAAAGACGCGCAGGTTGTTTATCTGCTGAAGAATCCGGCACCGCTGGGCGTCAAGAATGGCGGCCGGGGCGCGGCGGCGCTTGGGTTCGTGGCGGCAACGGCCGATGAGGTGTTTGTTTTTCTTGAGGGGACGCTGGTGGAAGATGATATTGCCAAGACCCTTCTTCAATTGGCCGGTCAGGATATCCGGATGGTGGGCTTCCTGCGCCCGCCAGATCATTTCGAACTCGTGTTCATACATTGCACGCGAGGTGTAGCGGTTGCGTATGCGGCGTTCCTCGGGATCGAGCCGGGAAAAATACTCCCCGAGTGTCCGGGAGAAGGAATCCTCTATTTCCCTTTGCAGCCCTTCTATGGCCGGTTTGACCTTGCCTTTATCCTCATCCTTGCGGGCCGGGGCCAGGCGGTTGCTTTTGAAGCCCCGGCGCTGGGCCAGATGATAGAGCGCCCGGCCCAATTCCCATGATTCGAGCGGGCGGTCCAGGGCCTGGGCCCGTAGCAGATAAGGCAGCATGACCAGGCTCGGTTTATTCCGGCCGGGGAACAGGTTCCGGGCCAGCCTCAAATCCAGTTCCATCAGGGTCTGGTGCCGGTTCATGGCGGACTGTCCAGCCCCGTCCGGCAGGAGTCCGTTTTTCTGCAACAGCGAGAACAGAGCCTTGAGCCGCATGACCCGGCGCGAAATACGGCGGCGCAGGGCGCGAGCATCCCGGCGTGACTGTCCTTTCGATTCGTCCCTGCCGGAAGATATGTCGCCTTCAACACCGGCCTCGAACACCCGGACTCCGGTTCTGATAATGCGTTCCGGGTGTCTTTGCCGGTCCAGGCCCAGGGCTGCCCAGCCGATGGAGTTGGCACCGATGTCGAGACCCAGAACATAGGGAACGTCGTTTTGGTCTGGCATGGAAGAGGACCTCCTTTATGCTTGACAAAAGAAAAGATTTGTTAGTAAAAATAGACAGTGTACTTGAGCGGCGATGTCCTGTCTTTTTACAGTAAGGACTTCGGTCCGTAGGGCGACGCTCAGAGAGCGACCCTTGACGCCTCCCAGAGGGGCGTTTTTTTATTCTCTCTCCTCAAATTCAATAAACAGCATTCGATCAATTGCGAAATCTCCCCAAGGTATTCTCAGGAAAACGGCAAACACTGATTGGGAAAAAGGCGGGCGACGTCCGGTTCTGCCGGTGTTGCGGAACCGTGCGGATTAGACCGTCATTATGATACGTTTAAAAGGTGGAGGGGGCAAGGTAAAATAGCTGTTTTTTGGCGGCGTTAGGCGATGATAAAGCCTCGGCCTCCACATGGCGGAGGCCGAGGCTGTCTGTTCAGAGCTGGTCGGCGATGGAGCGGATGGCGCGGGCAAAATCCGAGTCGGGTTGTTCGAGGACCCAGGGAGTTCCCCGATCGGAACCCTTGACCACGCCGGGGTCCAGAGGGACCGCGCCGAGAAAGGGTATCTCCACGGCTTCGGCCAGGAGCCGCCCGCCGCCGCGTCCGAAGAGGTCGGTGTGCTGGCCGCAGTGAGGGCAGGCGAAACCGCTCATGTTTTCCACCAGCCCGGCCACTTCCATCTGGACTTTACCCAGAAAGCGGATGGATTTGCGCACGTCGGCCAGGGAGACTTCCTGGGGGGTGGTGACGACAACGGCCTTGGCTCCGGGGACGTTCTGGGCCACGGCCAGGGGTTCGTCGCCGGTGCCGGGGGGGCTGTCGATGAAGAGGTAGTCCAGGGAGCCCCAGGAAACGTCGGAGATGAACTGCCGGATGGTGTTCAGTTTGCGCGGGCCGCGCCAGATGACGGCGTCGTCGCGGTCGGAAAGCATGCCTTCTATGGAGACGACCAGCAGGTTTCCCAGGACGCGCTGAGGCTGTATGGTCCGGTCTTCTCCTATTTCCAGGCGGGCGCTTATTCCAAGCATCCTGGGCACGCTGGGGCCGTGCAGGTCCACATCGAGCAGGCCGACGCTGCGGCCGCGTGAAGCCAGGGCGGCGGCCAGATTGACGGCCAGGCTGGATTTGCCCACCCCGCCCTTGCCGCTCATGACCAGGTATTTCTTCTTAATCTGTGATAGGGCGGCCCGGATGACCAGGTCCTGCTGCCTGCGGGCTTCCGCCCTTTCCGCCTGGTCGGGTATTTTTTCGTTCATTGTTCCTAAGCTCCTGCCGGGAATTCGGCCTTCGATGACGCTGTCTCCCGCCTTGTTTTCTTGTCCCCTGCCGCGGTTCTTTTCAGACGGCCGGTCCGGGTTGCAGATCTTCCGCCATCTTCAGGGCCTTGTCAAGGACCCGCATGGTGATTCCGGGCAGGTCGTAATCGGGCCATTCCTCTGGCGGGACCAGTCTGGCGTCGGCGGCGTCGGAGCTGGGGGCTGGTTCGCCGGAGCTGGAAAAGCAGAGGTAGTCGAGGATGATGTAATGATACTGAATGCGGCCCTCTTCGTCGGGCACGATGCGTTCGACCATTTCGACCAGCGGACCGACCCGGACATCCAGGCCGGTTTCCTCCCGGATTTCGCGGATCACCCCGTCACTCAGGCTTTCCCCTACGTGGAGCGCTCCTCCGGGGATGGACCATTGGCCCAGCCCGGGCTGTTTGCCGCGCTTGACCAGCACGGCCGAACGGCCCCGGAAGACGAGTCCGCCCACGGCGACAATCGGACGGGCCGGGTATTCCCGGCCCGTGCCCCGGTTGGGCAGGTGATTATGAAACGGCACGGCGTCCTCCTCGGATGCGGCCGGACCGGTTGTGAACTGACCCATGATCAGTAGCCCAGGTCCTGACCGATAAGGATGATCTGAATGCGGTCCGGCAGATAGCTGCGCTCGATGACGGAAAAATAGTTGCAGATGCGGGTCTTGTTGTTGCAGTCGTGGCAATACCCGGTTTCCGTGCAGGGATTGGGGGTGTTGAGCCTTTTGTTGTTGAGGGGCGAGGCCAGATTGCGGACGCGGACCCAGGCTTCGTCTTCGTCGATGCAGAGCTTGTTCATGCCGATGGCCAGAATTACTTTCTTGGGGCCGAAGATCATGCCGGCCACGCGGTTGCCCATGCCGTCGAGGTTGACCAGCGCACCGTCCTCGGTGATGGCGTTGCTGCTCGAGACCATGACGTCGGCCAGCAGGCCCTGGCGGCGGCGGCTGGTGCTTTCGCCGGGGGTGATGCCCGGCTCGTACGGGTCGAGGAGCTTGAATTTGCCGCTTTCCCGAAGATAGGGCTTGACGCCTATCTGTTCGAGGGTCTGGCTGCCGGTGAGGATAACCGAGCAGCCTTCGGGAATCATGGCCAGCACCTTGTCCCTGGCTTCTTCGGTCGTGGCGGCGTACTGAGCGCCGAAGCCTTTCTTTTCCAGTTTTTTTATGAGGGTCAATGCCCGTGATTCGTAATACCAGCTTTGGATTTCCCTATCGTTCATTTTTTTGCTCCTGTGCTCATCCTTGGGTTGGATGTGGTCTATCTTTTTATCCATCCCCGGCGGGATGGAGGCAATCTATTTTCGACGGCCCAGGGCTTCGGCCAGGGCTTCAGTCCAGGGGCGTGGTTTCAGACCGGTCAGTTCCGTGTAACGCCCGGTGTCCAGAACCGACCAGGCTGGCCTGGGCGCAGGACGGCCGAATTCCGCCGCCGTTGTCCGAGCCAGGGGAACATCCGGGAGCCCGGCCAGATCAAGGGTGCGCCGGGCCAGCTCCCACCAGGTGGCCTGCCCGCCGTTGACCAGGTGAACAATGCCCCTGGCCCCGGCCTGGACGAGAGCGGCCATGCCCTCAGCCAAATCCCGGACATAGGTCGGGCAGCCGGTCTGGTCGTGGACTACCTTGAGATCGTTGCGCTGGGCGGCCAGTTCGAGCATGCGCCAGGGAAATCCCCTGGGTGAGTCGCCAAAGACCCAGGCGGTACGGATGATGAGCCAGTCTCCGCCTGCCTGCTGGACGGCCTTTTCACCCGCCAGCTTGCTCCGGCCGTATTCGGACAAGGGCCGGGCCGGGTCGTCTTCCCGGTAAGGCCGGTCCAGAAGGCCGTCAAAGACATAGTCGGAGCTGAGGTGCACCAGCAGACAGTCCGTTTCCCTTGCGGCCTGGGCCAGGTGTCCGGGGCCGACGGCGTTTATCCTGTGGGCCAGATCGGGCCGGGTTTCGCAGGCGTCCACATCGGTGAAGGCTGCGGCGTTGACGAACATCCGGGGGCGCAGCCGGTCCATGACCTTGAGGATGCGGTCCGGGTCGGTCAGGTCGCATTCGCGGCTGGTCAAAGCCAGCGGGGATTGCGGGGCCAGGGCGGCCATCAGGGCCGAACCGACCAGCCCATGGGCTCCGAGCACGACAACGGGTCTAACTTTGGCCATACACAGCCTCGTAATAATGCTGATAGGCCCCGCTTTTGACCCGTTCCCACCAGCTCCGGTTTTCCAGATACCAGGCCACGGTCAAGGCCAATCCTCGGGCCAGAGATACTTCCGGTTCGTAGCCTAGTTCGGCACGCAGACGGCGGCTGTCTATGGCGTAGCGCCGGTCGTGTCCGGGGCGGTCCTTGACCGACGTGATGAGGTCTTCGTATTCCTTCATGGGCCGCCCGGTGACCATGCTAAGTTCACCCAGCACGGCCCGGACCAAGCCGATATTGGTCCTTTCGCCGCCTCCGCCCTCGGTCTTTTCCTGGACCGGCCTGACAAGGGCTTGCAGGTCGGCGAAGGCTCTTCCGGTGCTTTTGGCCATTTCAGCCAGAACTGATTCCAGAAGTTCCTGTTCGCTGCTCTGGGCGTAGCCTCCCACATTATAGACCGCGCCGGGACGGCCACGCCTGAGGACAAGGTCCAGGGCCCGGCAGTGGTCGGTGACGTAAATCCAGTCGCGTATATAGAGCCCGTCTCCGTAGATGGGAAGCGGCTTGCCTTCTAGGGCGTTGGTGATGATGAGAGGCAGGAGCTTTTCGGGAAACTGATAGGGTCCGTAATTATTGGAACAGCGGGTGATGACGGCCGGGAAGCCGTGGGTGTCGTGGGCGGCCAGAACCAGGAGATCGGCGGCGGCTTTGGAGGCTGCGTAAGGGCTGCGCGGGGCCAGCGGGTGGTCTTCCGTAAAGGCCGGAGCGTCTGGGCCGAGCTGTCCGTAAACTTCGTCGGTGGAGACTTGGAGAAATAAATGAATACCGGCGGCTCGGGCCGCGTCGGCCAGCACCTGTGTGCCGACCACGTTGGTGTGCAGAAAAGGCGTGGCTGAAACAATGCTGCGGTCCACGTGCGACTCGGCGGCGAAATTGATGACATGCGTTATCCCGTCGGCCATGACACGGGTCAGCAGGTCGGCGTCCGCTATGTCGCCATGGACAAATTCATACCGGCCGGGAGCGCTTTCCGGGACTCCCGCAAGGTTTTCCAGATTGCCGGCATAAGTCAGCAAGTCCAGATTGAGCACCCGGTCAGCAGGGTGGGCCGAAAGAAAATAGCGAATGAAGTTTGAACCGATGAAACCGGCTCCGCCTGTGACTAATAATTTCATTCCAGCGCTCCTCCCGGACCATCGCCGGGATAATTAACGGTTACTTTTGAAAATATGGCAAGCGGAAGGCAATGTCAACGAATCATTGGACTTTACGGCCAGTTCAGGGCGTGGTATGGAAGAGTCGGCCGGGGCGTCATCGGAACAAAACCCGGACCTGAGAAAGAGAGGCGGGGTGCAATGCCGGAATCCTTTTATCCCGAGGTGATAACCAGTCTGCCCGAGCTGGACAGCAAGGTGGATGGACTCAGCGGCTGGCTGCTGCAAGGCGCGGACAGGCAGTTCGTCTTTTTTGAGATAGAGCCTCACGCGGTCGTCACGGCCCACAAACATCTGGCCCAGTGGGGCGTGCTGCTGGAAGGCGAAATGGAACTGACCATCGACGGACAGGCCAAGGTCTACCGCAAGGGGGATTATTACCTCATCCCGGCCGGGGCCGAGCACAGCGCCCGGTTTCTGACCAGGGTCAAGGTGATAGAGTTGTTCGAGGATGCCGACCGGCACAAGGTCAAATAGCCCCTTGCCGGGTTTGTCGTCTGCCTGGGGGGAATGTCCCTTTTGTTTGTCAGAACAGGGGCAGCCAGGGCCAGTCCGGCGGCGGCGGAGCATCGAGAACAATCTGTTCGTTCCGGGTGGGGTGGCTGATGATGAGCCGCCGGGCCCAGAGGCCGATAGCGTCGCCGGCAGGGGCCAGGTCCGAACCGTATTTCGGGTCTCCCGCAATGGGACAGCCCAAGGCGCCGAGTTGGGCACGTATCTGGTGGCGTCGTCCGGTCAGAAGGTCTATTTCGACCAGGCTGGTTGACGGGCCTGTTTTCAGGGTGCGGTAGTTCAGGGCGGCCCGCTGAGCTCCGGGAGTGCCGGCCGGGGCGGGGACCGATTTCCAGTCGTCCCGGACCAGGTGCATGACCGACTGGCCGCTGGGCGGAGAAAGACGCCCCCGGACTACCGCCCAGTATGTTTTGGCCGCGGTGTGGTCGCGGAACTGGGCCGAAAGGCGGGCCGCGGCCTTGGATGTGCGGGCGAAAACAACCGCGCCGCCGACCTGGCGGTCAAGCCGGTGGACCAGGCCGAGAAAGACCTGTCCGGGTTTGGCATATTTGATTTTGAGGTATTCCTTGCCCAGGTCCAGGAGATTGGGTCTTCCTGAGCTGTCGCCCTGGATGAGCACCCCGGCCGGTTTGCAGACAGCCAGCAGGTGGTTGTCCTCGTGGAGGACTATACGGGCATAATTTTCAGCGTCGGCTATATTCATGGCCGTATATTATAACAGGGTGGAGAGGATTGAGGGAGAACAGATGAACGGTCGCAAGAAGGAAAAAAGGACCGGTCCGGAACGGCGGGTAGAACCGACCATGGCCGACATGGGGGCTTTGTTCGCCCGTTGCGGACTGAAAGCGCCGGAAGCGGCCTTGAAGAAATTCTGGATCTACCACCAGTTTCTGCGCGAACGGAACGAAGAACTGAACATGACCCGCATCTACCGTTTCGAGGAAATGGTGGTCAAACATTACGTGGACTGCGCCCTGACGGCCGGGCTGACCGAACTGCCTTCACCGCTGCTGGACATCGGCACCGGGGCTGGTTTTCCGGGCATTCCCATCAAGATCATGCGGCCGGACCTGAGAATCATTCTGGCCGAAGGGCGGGGCAAACGCCTGGAGTTTCTGGAGGAAGCCTGCCAGTTGCTCGGCCTGACCGATGTGGAGATATATCCGCATAAGGTGGCTTCGCGTTTCGACCTGCCGGTGCGGGGAGTCATCACCCGGGCGGTCGAAGCCATCTCTCCGACGCTGGAGCGGGTGGCCCCTTTCCTGCCCGAGGGCGGCCGGGTGATTTTCATGAAAGGTCCGGCGGCTTCCGAGGAGATCGGCCCGGCTCTGGACGAATGGGGCCGGGACTACCGGCTGGCGGAGGATGTGGAATACAGCCTGGGCGGGACTGAGCACCAGAGGCGGCTGGTGGTCTTCGAAAGGATTTCCAGTCCGGCCAGAGTGGCTCCCTTGCGGCGCACCGGCGAAGTCAAGGAAGTGGCCAGCGTCAAGAATCCCGGTTTCAAGGTCTGGCGGACATTGACCGACGGAAAGGCGGTGAAGAAGGCCGGACTGACACTGGTTTCCGGGTTGAAGCAGGTAAGTGAGTCTTTGCGCGATTTTCCCGGACATTGCGAAGGCATCATCAACCGGGGGGCGGAAGAACTGCCCGTGGAGGCGCCGGAGGGGGTGCTGGAATACCGTTTGCGGCCTGAACTTTTCCGGGAACTGGACCTCTTCGGCACGGGCGCGCCTCTTCTTCTGATGAGGGTGCCGGAATTGCCGGAATGGACCGACGATGAGGAATGGCCGGACGGATGCACCCTGTTCGTGCCTTTTCAGGACCCGAGCAACGTGGGGGCGGTCATCCGCACGGCGGTGGGCCTGGGCGCGGCACGGGTGGTCATGCTCAAGGAAGCGGCGCATCCTTTTCATCCGCGCAGCGTGAGGGCGGCCGGTCCGGCCGTATTCAAGGCCAGATTGTTCAGCGGACCGTCCATAAACGACCTGCGGTCGGAAGCCGTTCCCCTGCTGGGTTTGAGTTCCAGCGGCCGTGACATCCGGGATTACGACTTTCCCCGAGCCTTCGGCCTGGTGCCGGGGGTGGAAGGCCCCGGATTGCCGGAACATCTGCGGACGGGCGAGAATCTGGCCGTACCCATGGAGCCGGGATTGGAGTCTTTGAACGCGGCCGTGGCGGCGGGCCTGGCCTTGTACGAATGGCGAAGGAGATTTTAACGGCGGCGGATTTGTTCCCGGCGTCTTTGGCCGAAAAAGACCTGTCAGCCCCGGAGCGCCCTGCGTTCCGGGGCTTTTTGTTGGGATGAGACCTCTTTGGCAAGGGGGAGAAATCAATATCAGGCTGTTGACAAACCCCTTCGTTGTCTTTATCAAGCTGACCTGCACCCAAAAGCCGATTTTCCGGTTTCCCCTTTCTTAGGCGAACATGGATGTTCGCCCCCCCGGCGAAGGGCACGGATGCCCGTTCGACGGGTTAAAAAAGGCCGGGGGTTCCAAGGGGACGCGGCCGCTTGGGCGTCCCCTTGGTCTGGGCGGGAAAGACTGGCCGAAGTCGTCGCCGTTCGCGGCAGGGGCGAAGCACCCCGCCTGCATAGTTGCTTTCGGAGTCTTTTTCTCTTTCAACGCCATAGGGAACAACTTTGTCAACAAGCTCGCGAAATCAATGTCCCGATGTTTTCATTTTTTACGCCTTGTCAAAAATAATATCACCGCAGCTTCCGGCGGCACAGGTCTTCCTGGTTGTGCTGGTTTTTATCTGCCTGTATTGATACGTAAAATGCGACAGGATGGTGGGTGGAGGGTGCTGGTACGCTCTTTGCTTCGTATTGACAGAAACACTAATATATTGTTTAATATATTAGTGAGACTAATTGACAGGGCTCTGGAGCCCTTGACCGGGACAATAATCAGCGAGGTGCGCCGGATACTTGGCCGGGCGCACGTAACCGGAGCTTCTGCTGCCGGAGACATAATGCCAAGAGATTTGTTACCCAATTAAAGGGGGCTTCGGCCCCTTTGAAGTTCCGGCCCGAACCTGCTCCGAAACCGGAAAGGAGTTGGCAAGGGTCAGGAAAGACGAGGAAGAGAGCCCCGCTCAGCTTTTGTCTTGCCCGAGCGGGGTAATATATTATCTTCCTTCTTCCAACGACGGGTCCGCTTCCTTTTAGCCGGGGAAGCGGACCCGTTTGTTTTGTTGTCTTCGGGGTTCAGTCTTTGAGAAAGAGGGTGTGATACTCGTCTTCTTCGAGGTGACTGTGAAGCAGACGGCTGATGGTTTCGAAGAGTTCATTTATCTCCGCATCGGTCAGCCTTGTCCTGAGGACTTCCATGAAGCTGTCGTCGGAGAATTTCTGCAGGTAGACGATGAGTGAGGCCTCGTCGGTGGGACGGTCCAGCCCGAAGCCGACCAGTCCGGCGTATTCTTCAACAAAATTATGTGAATGCTTAGCCATTTTATCATTCCTTGCCCACGAGGACGAGCCGCACGTCCATGACATTGGTGCGGGTGGGGCCGGTCATGACCAGATCACCGAGCTTTTCAAAGAAAGGATAGGCGTCGTTTTCGTGGAGATGGTATTGGGGTGAAAGGCCGGCTGCGGCGGCCCTGGCGCAGGTGGAGGCGTCGACCATGGCTCCGGCGGCGTCCGTGGGGCCGTCCGTGCCGTCGGTGCCTGCCGAGAATATGAGTACATCATCAAGGCCGTTCATGTCCAAGGCCGCGGCCAGGGCAAATTCCTGATTTCTTCCGCCTTTGCCTTTACCCCGGATAGTTACCGTTGTTTCCCCTCCGGAAATGATACAGGCCGGCGGAGCGACAGGGTGGCCGCTCAGGCGGATTTCGCGGGCGATGGCCGTATGGGACATGGCTATTTCGCGGGTCTCGCCGATCATGCTGGAGGAGAGGATTAGGGGGGTGTAACCGGCGGCCTTGGCCGCTTCGGCCGAAGCCTGAAGACTTATCAGATTCGAGCCGACGATGAGGTTGGTGACTTTGGCAAAGACCGGATCGTCATGCTTGGGAGTTTCCGGGACCAGACCGGTGAGTCCATTGGTCAGATGCTTCCGGATGGCGGCCGGGACTTTTTTCATGAGTTCGTATTTGGCCAGGATAAAAGCGGCTTCATCGAAGGTGGAACCGTCCGGGACAAAGGGTCCGGAGGCGATGGTGTCCATGTCGTCGCCGACCACATCGGAGAGCATAAAGTTGACGACGGTGGCCGGAGCGGCCAGACGGGCCATCTGGCCGCCCTTGAGCTGGGAAAGATGCTTGCGGATGGTGTTTATTTCATGGATATCCGCCCCGCAAGCCAGAAGCATCTTGGTGACCTTCTGTTTTTCGTTGAGTTTGAGCTTGTCAACGGGCAGAGGGGCCAGGGCCGAGCCGCCGCCGGAGATGACGGAGAAGACCAGGTCCTTTGGTCCGGCGTTTTCCAGGAGTGTTCTTATCTGGATGGCGGCCTGAACGCCGGCTTCATCCGGCACTGGGTGCGCAGCCTCCATGACCCTGATTTTCTTGAGTTTGAGGCCGTGCCCTTCCTTGACCGAGATGACTCCATCTGTTATCCGTGCACCCATGACTTTTTCCAGGGCCTTGGCCATGGGGGCGGAAGCCTTGCCTGCACCGACAACGAAGACGCGTTCGATTTTTTTCAGGTCAAAGGTTTTGACTGCTTTTCCGCCCTGACAAATTTTGAGGACGTCACGCTGGCGGTCCAGGGCCTGTTCGACTGATCGGGCAGGATCTACGGCGGCCAGAGCGGCTTTGAATATATTCAGAGCGTCTTTTTTCAGTTGTGCATTTATCCGTGGTGATTTCGCGCTCACTGGGATCCTCCTTGCCTAATGGCCGGGGTAAAGCAAAAACCGGTAAAAGCGGTCGTGGTCGAACAAAAACCATATTTCCGCTTGATTATACGCAACCACGTGAAAGAAATAAAGTTTTATTTCACTAAGTGGATTAGGGCACGATTATTGTAAGGGGAACCTGCCGTTTTTTCAGCCCGAAAGGGTGAAACTCCAGCGGCAGAAGCAGTCTTCGGGATGTTGATCCGGGGGCGCAAAAAGGCAGTCGACTTTTATTCTGGGATCAATTTCGGCGGCGAAGGATTTGAATTCGGCGGCGTGCATGGCCTGGCAAGGGTATTCGCCCAGGCCTCTTTCGACTCTGGCAACCTGTGAGGGACAGGATGGGGCGGTGAGAACGACTTCGCCGGGTCTTTCTTCGATGTGGTAATCGACGAGGATGGTCCAGGGAAAGAGCCGCAGGGCTTTGACGAAGCCGGTCAGTCCTTTCTCGGTCAGGTTGAAACGCTTTTTCAGATCACGGGCCGCCAGTCCCGCGGCCTTGCCCCAGACGAGTTCATTGAGGAGGCAGGCATGATCCAGGCCGTGGCCGCGCTCCACGTTGATGAACCAGAAGGCATCGACCACGCGGTAGGAATGAAGAAGGAAATTTATGTACTCAATGAGTTCCTCTTGGTTCCAGGCCGAGAAATCGGTCATAGCCGAATGTTCCCCTTAATGGCGGGTCAGGATTCCCACCAGTTTTTCTTATCCTGAATTTTGGTCTGGCCTTTTTTCTTGTCTTCCTCTTTCCGGCCGAAAATGTCTCCCGGTTCAATCTTTTTTTCGGATTGCTCCCACCATTTGGGTGAGGCTTTACTGTCCGGCTCGGCTTTTTGTTTGCCGGCGGCTGCGGCCGGAGCCTTTTTGGCGGGGGCGGTTTTGCCCTGAGCCAGAAGTTTTTTGAGCAGCAGGTTGTATTTTTTATCTCCCTGGGGAATATAGACAATGGTGTCTGATTCGAAATCAGAAGATTGTTTGGTGTCCTGAATACCGGTGGGGTTGAAGTCCTGGTCCAGAAGAAGACACTTGACGATTTCACCCTCCTGGGGGAGGGTCATCCAAAAAAATCTGTATTCAGCGGACTTGGCCGTATGACCAGTGCCGATAACTCCTTCTTTCTTCTCCAGGTAAATTCCTGGCTTCACTGTAGGCATGCTTCCTCCTGGCCAGTGGCCCTTATCAACTCGGCTTTCTTTTTATTATCTACCATATCAGGGGCTATCCGCCAATTCCAAATGAATGCGGAGGCGCTTTGTCCAACTGCTTAACCAATAAAGCATTTGACAGGTGGCTATAAAATGGCTATGAAGATGAGTAAATCTTTAACAAGTCAGTATTCCCCGGGGCGGTGGTGAAACAGCTCAGGCCGGTGGTCCGCCCCGGGAGCAAGTTCATTATATCATCCCCAAAAGATTCAAGGAGGAGCGAGATGGAAATCAGGAAAGTCGGCGTAGTGGGGGCAGGGACCATGGGCAACGGTATAGCTCAGATATTGGCCGCTACGGGCTGCGACGTGGTCATGCGGGACATCGACATGAAGTATGTGGAGAACGGCCTCAAGAACATCGACCGCTTTCTGAGCAAGGGAGTTGAGCGGGGCAAGGTTACGCCCGAGCAGAAAGAGGCCACTCTCGGCCGGATCAGCGGCACGGTGAACATGTCCGATCTGGCCGGCGTCGACTACGTCATCGAGGCGGTGATAGAGGACCTGGAATTGAAGCGGAAGGTCTTCGGGGAACTGGACGAAATCTGCGGACCGGAAGTCATCCTGGCGACAAACACTTCTTCCATGTCTATTACGGAGATAGCCAAGGCGACCAAGCGGCCGGACAAAGTGGTGGGGATGCATTTTTTCAATCCGGTGCCCTTGATGAGGCTGGTTGAGGTCATCCGGGGTTATTTCACGAGTGACGAGACCATACGGATTGCGGCCGACCTGGCCCAGAAAATGGGCAAGGAGACCGTGGAAGTGAAAGTGGATTCGCCGGGTTTCATCGTCAACCGGTTGATGATTCCCCATCTGCTGGAGGCGGTCAAGATGTACGAGGAGGGCGTGGCCAGCAAGGAGGATATCGACAAGGCGGTCAAGGGCGGTTTGAACTATCCCATGGGACCGTTCGAATTGATGGATTTGACCGGGGTGGATATCTGCAAGTTCGTGGCCGACTATTTTTACCAGGAGCTGAACAAGGAGCTGAAGTGGGTGGCTCCGGTGACGCTCAAGAACACCATACGGGCCGGGCGTCTTGGGCGCAAGACCAAGGGCGGCTGGTACGAATACTGAAAGCTTGTCCAGCCCTGGAACAAACTGGAGGCCTCCGCTTGGCGGGGGCCTTAGTTTGTTGACAAAGTCCCATCAAAGGCCGTTGAAAGAGAAGAAGGCTCCGAAAGCAACTATACAGGCGGGATGTTTCGCCCCAGGCTGTCGCCTGGACCCTATCTGGGGACTGGCCGCCCCCAGCGCTCCCGTTGGTCGCTGCCCCCGCGTAAAGACGAACAATAAAACCGGAGGCGCCAGCCTCCGGAGCCGGGTCCAGGCGACAGCCTGGGGCCTCCGCTTGACGGGGGCCTTTTTTTGCTGCGCTTGATGGTTGCCTCACAGGGGGGAACCTGTGTTATTCTTAGAGCAGAATCCGGTTTGGCCGTCAGGCCGGGGACTTATTGATGAGACGAAGGGAGCTGGTCATTGCTGGGCGACAAGTTTATCCGGTTGTTGGCTCTGATTGTGTTGTGCGGCTTGGTATACTACTTCAGTTATGACCAGGGCCGGAGGAACTGGCAACCGAAGATTGAGCGTCTGGAACAGACCATCCAGGTCAAGGACCGGTCATTGCAGGCCATGGCCGCGGAGATCCACGCCTTGAAAGAGGATTTACGCCAGGCCGGTTCCGGGGCTGCTCCTTCGAGCGGCCCGGCTGCCGAAGACTCCGAGCGCATAACCGTCCGCCTGGAAAGTTCACGCATAATGTTCGACCGGCGTGTGGTTTTGACCTGTCTGAGCATAGAGCGGGCGGCTCGGGAAGCGCTGCTTCAGGTGAATATGCTCCATGAGGACAAGATTCTTTTGGAGAAGGTCAAGCTGGGGCAGGGGCTTCGTTTCAGTCTGGACGGGGTTGATTACGCCCTTGTCCTGGATCAGATTCAATCATCTTTCGTCACCATTCAGCTTATTCGTCTCAATTGAGGCGGAGAAGCCGGGGGGATTGCGGCGGTAGACATGGGCGAGGCCCTGCAAAAGGTTCTGAACAATCTACAGGAGCTGCTGGACAAGTCTCCGGATGTTGTTCAGCCGCCGGAAATTTATCTGGACCCGGAAGCTGTGCGGCATATCTTTACGAGGCTGACCGGTCTGGCCGAACCGCCCAGGATAGGGTTGCGGTTTCCGCCGGATGGCGGTCCAGCCCTGGCTGTGCTGGAGCCATCCGCGGGCAACGGCCGTGAGACGCCGCCTCATCTGCTTTTCGCGGCCATGGCGCCTTTGCTGGCGGAACGTCTGCCTTTGACTGAAAAACCCGAGGATTTGGCTGTCCGTTCCAATCATTACGCTCGGATTCTGGGATTCCTGCAGACGACCAGATTTCCGGACGGGCGTTTGAACCTGGAGATAGGTTTCGCCGGTTTGAGAGGCATGCTTTTTTATACCAAGCCTTTTTTCAATTCCATGGTCAGGCCCTTACTGGGACAGAACCGTTTTTACAGCCTGGAGACCTGGGTGGAGGCGGTGGTTTACGTCGTCGGTCCGATTCAAAGGGCCATTTTCTATCATCAGGCCTACGGAGACAACCGGGAGCACGATTGGCTGCCCCTGGTTCCCGTGGTCATCCGGGCGGTGGCGGTGAACACCGAGGAGGTTTCGGCCTGACAAGCGAAGGTTTTTGCCTGAGGATTGGGCCCACACAAACATGACCCTCTTAATCATCTATTTTCTGATCGCTATTCTGCTTTCTTTCCTGTGCTCGCTGCTGGAAGCCGTAATCCTTTCCAGTACTGCCGCCCATATCGCCGTTATGGAACAGAGCGGGCATAAGGCCGGGGCCAGGCTGCGGAAGATGAAGGAGAACATCAACCACCCCCTTTCGGCCATCCTGACCGTCAACACTGTGGCCAACACCGTGGGCGCGGCCGGGGTCGGGGCTCAGGCCCTGAAAGTTTTCGGCAGCAACTGGGTGGCCTTTTTCTCCGCCCTGCTGACCTTCTGCATACTGGTCTTTTCGGAAATCATTCCCAAGACGGTCGGGGCTGTGTACTGGAAGCGGCTGGTCCCGGTTGCGGTCTACCCTACTCAGGTCCTTATAGTCATCACCTATCCCTTTGTCCTGGCTTTCGAGGCGTTGGCCCGGGTCATCGCCCGCCGGCGGGAAGTGCCCACGGTGACCAGGGAGGAATTGCTGGTTTCAGCGGAAATGACCAAGGTCGGCGGGCAGTTGCTGGACCGGGAAAGGCGAGTCATCCGGAACCTGCTGCGTCTTAACGACGTTCAGGCCCGGGATGTGCTGACACCGCGGTCGGTCCTGTTCGCTCTTTCGGCGGATGATTCCGTGGCCGAGGTCCTGCGGGCCAATTCCCCCATTCGATTCAGCCGCATCCCGGTCTACGGAGAAAACCTGGACGACATCAAGGGTAAGGTTCACCGGTTCAAACTGCACCAGGAACTGAACCAGGGCCGGGGGGATCGGCTGGTGGGCGAACTGGTTACGCCTTTGCACATCGTGCCGGATTCCAAGTCTGTTTCCGACGTGCTTTTTGATTTCATCAATCGCAAGGAGCACATTTTTCAGGTCGTGGATGAATATGGGGGCACGGCGGGGATAATCACCCTGGAAGATGCTATAGAAACCCTGCTGGGCGTGGAGATTGTTGACGAACTGGATTCGGTGGCCGACATGAGGCAGTACGCCCGCCAGCAATGGGCGCAGAAGAAAAAGATGTGGGAGGACGGTTCTTCATGAGCCTGCCCGGTGAGTCCTTGTCGCCGGGATTGTCGGCTCGGCGGCTGGATGATTGAATGGCGGAAATCCCTGGTCTGGCCCGGATTTGGGGGGACATGAGGGAGAAACCGGGCGGATTCGACTGTGGAAAATCAAGTTCGTGAAAAATGTTGTAAAGTGTATCGCGAAAAATAAATAAGTATTATGATATGTTATGGATAGACCGGCCTTGCCGTCAAACCCAAGCGGGGAAATTTTGGTTTGACTTAGGCGAGGGAAAAAGTTATGAAACGTTAGTTATTTTCGGAATCAACCGGAGAAGTATCAAGGCCCTGGGGGTAACCAGATGGTGGACGACCGGGACAAGATATTGATAGTGGACGACGACCCCGATTTCGTCGAGACGATTCAGTTGATGCTCGAGAGCGCAAACTACGAAGTCGTCACGGCCAGCGACGGCCAGAAGGGTTTGGATAAGGTACGCGAAGAAGAGCCGGACCTTATCATTCTGGACATCATGATGGATTCCATGTACGAGGGTTTTTCAGTCATGTCAACCCTGCGCGGCACGCCTGAGTTCGTGGACTACCGCGACATACCTATCGTCATGGTCTCCGCGGTCAAACAGGAATACGGGTCGCGGTTTTCCTTGCCCGGCGGTGGTGAACACCTGCAAGGGGATGTGTACATGGACAAACCAGTCCAGCCTCAAGAACTGCGTGAGACCGTAGCGAGACTCCTGGCTGAACGAAAATAGGTTAAGAGAAGTCTCCGCCCGTTGTCCGGCGGGCCGCAGCGAAGGCTTTTGGCCGACGCACGGCCGGTTCAGGCGGCGGAAGCGGGGCGGCGAATCAATATGTTTTTAGGGTATCGGTTCAGGTCGGCGACGGCCTGGGGTACTTTCTGATACGTCATAAGTCTACTGGAGTGTTAGATGGCTACATCTGAACAGGAAGTAATCAAACCCAAGAGGTTTCGTCGGGGTCTGTGCCTGGGGCCGCCGCATGCGGTGAACGGCCAGTCTATTGAGGAGATGCCTCTCCCGGAGCGTCTTTTTGTCCCGCTCAAGCAGCACCGGGGGGCCTGGTGCCAGCCCAAGGTCGCCGTAGGCGACCGGGTTTTGCTGGGGCAGGTCATCGGTGAAAACACCGACCCGGAGTCGGCGCCGGTCCATTCGCCTGTTTCGGGCAAAGTGACGGCGATTGGCGACCATGTGGACGCTTACGGGCAGGCTGTACCTACGGTAACCATAGAGAACGACGGTCTGGACGAGTGGTTCAAAGCTCCGGTTGAAGATCCGGGCTTCATGGACAAGAAGATATCGGCCATGATCCGTGCGGTTCGCGAATCCGGCGTGGTCAAGGCTTACGGTGGACGTCCCGTCTACGCCATGCTGGCTCCGCCCGAACGGCCCAAGGCTTATATCTTTCTGGTCGGTATCCCGGTGGTCAAGCCGGTGGAGCTTCTGCTCGTCAACGCCATGGACCCGGAACCCATCCAGGCGGTCAACCGCAGGTTACTGCTGGACGAGCCCGAGGCTCTGGCCGCTGGCGCGGCTCTCATCAAAAAGATTGTCGGAGCCAGGCAGGCCATGGTGGCTGTTGACGAGGCCGCGAGCGAGGCCGGACCGGCCCTGAGCGTGCTCGCGAATTCCGGCGTGAGTTCCATGAAGGTCAAAAACCGTTACCCCGTGGCCCGGCAGGAGCTTCTGACCACGGCGGTCACCGGGCGTGAATTGCCCTGGCCCGACGGCGACCCGCGCGACGTGGGCGTGCTGGTTTTTGACGCCGGATCGGTTATGGCCATTCTGGACGCGGTGCGCAGCGGGCGGCCTCAAATCGACCGGGTCATTACGGTGACCGGTCCGGAGATGACGCCGAGGAATTTCCGGGTCAGGCTGGGCACGCCGATCAAGGATGTCATAGCCTTCGCCGGCGGGTCTTTCGACCGGGCGGGCAAGGTGGTGGTGGGCTGTCTGATGGACGGCCAGGCCCAGTATTCCGGCCTGGTTCCGGTGACCAAGCTGACTGAAGGCGTGCATGTCCTGGGGGCTGACGAACTTGTCCATTTCGATGAACAACTGTGCATCAAATGCGGCAAGTGCGTGGCTGTCTGTCCCATGCGGCTGCTGCCCAACGTCATTACCAACTTCTGCGAATTCGGCCATTTCAATGAGGCGGTTGACGCGGAACTCTTCAAATGCATCGAGTGCGGCTGTTGCGCTTACGTCTGTCCGGCTAAGCGGCCGCTGGTCCATTATATAAAGCACGGCAAGGCCGAGGTGACGGCCATGAGGACGGCCCTATGAGCAGAATTTCAGTAACGTTCTCCCCACATCTTCAGGCCCGGACATCCATCCGGTCGATGACCTTCGAGACCATGGCCGCACTGGTTCCGGCCATGCTGGCCGGGTTTTATTATTTCGGCTTCCGGGCCATGATTATCGTCGCCCTTTCGGTGGTTACGGCCATGTTTACGGAAGCGGCCATGCAAAGGATCATGGGGCGGGAAGTTTCCGTCAGCGACGGCACGGCCGCCATGACCGGGCTGCTACTGGCCATGGTTCTGCCGGTGGGTGCTCCATGGTGGGCGGTCATAATCGGTTCGGCTGTGGCCATTTTTCTGGGCAAACAGATATTCGGCGGATTGGGCGGCAACCCGTTCAACGCTGTGGTCGTGGGCTGGGTTGTTATTCGCCTGTCCTGGCCGGCGGTGGTCAACACATTCTACGAAGTGACGCCTCTTTTTGAAGGGTTCGGTCAACTGTACAGCCTCGACCCGTCGGAGATGCCCCTGGGCCTGCTTGATTTCGGCGACGGTGGCGATGTCATGGCCATGTTCGGACTCTGGCCGAGCCTGATCGGCGGCATTCCCGGCGGCATTGGCTCCACCAGCGTCATCGCCCTGGTGCTGGGCGGCGTCTATCTGGTGGCCCGCCGCATCGTGCCCTGGCAGATACCTGCCGGTTTTCTGGGCGGGCTGTTCGTCTTCGCCCTTATCTTCTGGATGGCCGATGCCGGCGGCGAGACTTATGCCAATCCTTTCCATCACCTGATATTCGGCTACACGCTGATAGGCGCCTTTTTTATCGCGCCCGATTCAGCCACCTCTCCTTACACCGGGTTCGGGGCTTTGCTCTACGGTGTCGGGGTTGGTGTGCTGACCATGATTATCAGGTATTGGGGCGCGTACACGGACGGCGTCTTTTTCGCCATTCTTTTCCTGAACGCTTTGACCCCGACCCTGGACCGCATCAAGTTCCGCAGCTATGGCCGCCGCGTCAAGGCGTCGGCCTGAGGCTGAAGGAGAGCTGAGATGAAGGATATTTTACGCATGGTGATTGTCCTGGGCCTTATCTGCGCCGTCTCCGGTCTGTCGCTGGCCGGGGTTTACCAGGCGACCAAGGAGCCCATCGAGTATCAGCAGATCAAAAACGTCAAGGAGCCTTCGGTGAAGGCGGTTCTGACGGGTTTTGACAATGATCCTATCAAGGACCGTTTCAGCGTTCAGGCCGGTAAGGATAAAAAGGGCCGGGACGTATTCAAGACCGTTTTTCCGGCCAAGAAGGGCGGACAACTCATCGCCCTGGCCATAGACGGATCGGGCAAGGGGTTTAACGGACCCATCGGCGTCATGGTCGGCATCAACCCGGACGGCAACCTCGCGGGCATATCGGTCATGAACCACACGGATACCCCCGGCATCGGTTCTCGGGTGACGGAACCTCAGTTCACCGACCAGTTCAAGGGTGTTTCCCTGGACAGCCCGACAGCGGTAGACGGAGTCAGCGGCGCGACCTATTCGACCAAGGGCGTCTTCGCCGCGGTTGAGGATGTCGTGGCATTCTTCAAGAAAAACGAGAAAGACCTTCTGGCCCAGGCCGGGAAGTAAGGGTATTCCGGAGGAATCATGGGGCTGCTGCAAGAGTTTACCAAGGGTTTATGGAAAGAACTGCCGCCGTTCCGGCTGGTGCTGGGCCTTTGCCCCACCCTGGCCGTAACCACCGCGGCTAAAAACGGTATCGGCATGGGACTGGCCACCACCTTTGTTCTGGTCTGTTCCAACATTCTGGTTTCGGCGCTGAGGAAGATAATTCCCGGCAAAGTCCGCATTGCCGCCTATATTGTCATCATCGCTTCATTCGTCGTTGTCGTCGAATTGATGATGCAGGCCTATTTTTATCAGTTGTATAAATTGCTCGGCATATTCATTCCCCTGATCGTGGTCAACTGTATCATCCTGGGGCGGGCCGAGGCCTTCGCCTCCAAGAACGGTGTGCTGCCTTCGATCATGGACGGTCTGGGCATCGGCATCGGCTACACACTGGCCCTTGGTTTCCTGGGTTCGGTCAGGGAGATTCTGGGCGGCGGAACGATATTCGGCGTGGAAATTTTCTGGTCCGGTTTCGAGCCCATGGGCTTTCTGCTGAAACCGCCGGGAGCATTCGTCTGTCTGGGCCTGGTTCTGGGCCTCATCAATATCATCAGCGCCAAGAGCAAGGCTTAAGAGAGGGAATTAGGCCATGGAAGCAATGGGTTTCGCGGACTACATCCTCTTTATCATCGGGGCCGTTCTGGTCAACAACATCCTGCTGGTCAGGTTCCTGGGGCAGTGTCCTTTCCTGGGTGTATCCCGGCGCATGGACACGGCCGTGGGCATGAGCATGGCGGTCATTTTCGTCATCACCCTGGCCGGTGCTATAACCTGGGCGGTTCAGGTTTATATCCTGGAGAAATTCGGCCTTGAATACCTCCAGACCATCGCCTTCATCCTGGTCATCGCCGCCCTGGTGCAGTTGGTGGAGATCATTCTGCAGAAGACCGCTCCGGCCCTCTACCGGGCGTTGGGCATCTACCTGCCTCTTATCACGACCAACTGTGCGGTTCTGGGTGTGGCCATCATCAACATCCAGGATGGTTACACTTTCTTTCAGTCGCTGATTTTTTCCTTTGCCAGCGCTGTCGGCTATGCCTTGGCTTTGTGTCTTTTCGCCAGCATACGTGAGCGCCAGGCCCTGTCACACGTGCCCAAGCCTTTTCAGGGCATCGCCATCGGCCTGGTGACCGCCGGTCTCATGGCCATGGCTTTCGCCGGTTTCGCCGGATTGGTCTAGCGGAGGACGAACCGCGTCTGTGAGAGTGCGACGTCTGAGTTGGATTTCGATATGACGCAAAAGAGGAATGATTAATGCTGGTAGCAGCAGTAATAATGGGTGTGCTGGGTATCCTGGCCGCTGCCGGTCTCGGTTACGCTGCCCGAGTTTTTTATGTCGAGGTTGACCCCAAGGTCGCGGCCATAGAGGAGGCTTTGCCCGGAGCCAACTGCGGCGGTTGCGGCTTCCCCGGTTGTTCCGGGGCGGCGGTGGCCATATCGGAAGGCCGCGCTCCGGCCAATGTCTGTGTGGCCGGCGGGCCGGGCGTCTGGACCAATGTCGCCGCCATTCTCGGCGTTGCCGTAGAGATTCGGGAACGTGAAGTGGCCAAGGTCAAGTGCCGCGGCGGCAGCCGTGCTGAGAGCCGTTTCGAATACGGCGGCATAAGCGATTGCCGGGCGGCCGTTCTTCTGGCCGGTGGCGAGAAGATCTGCGACGTGGGCTGTCTGGGGCTGGGCACCTGCCAGGCCAATTGTCCTTTCGACGCCATTCACCTTGGCCCCGACGGAATTCCTGTGGTTGACGAGGAGAAGTGCACGGGCTGCGGCACTTGCGTGCGCCTGTGTCCGAAAAATGTTTTGCGGCTGGAGTCGCTCTCGGGCCGCCTGGTCCACCTGAACAACAACTGGGAGTGTCTGGCTCCCTGCCAGGCAACCTGCCCCGCTCAGATAGACATTCCGGCTTATATAAACCTCATAGCCGCCGGACAGTATGAAGATGCGGTCAGGAAGATCAAGGAGCGCAACCCGCTGCCTCTGACCTGCGGCCGCGTCTGCCCTCATCCCTGTGAATCCAACTGCCGCCGGGGCATGTTTGACGAGCCGGTGAATATCAACCACCTGAAGCGTTTCGCTGCTGATTACGAGCTTCATTCCGGCAAGCACATAGTGCCTCCGCTGGCTGCGGAGTCGGGTAAAAAGGTGGCTATTATCGGCGGTGGTCCGGCCGGGTTGAGCGCGGCCTATTATCTGCGCCGGCTGGGCCACGGGGTGGCTATTTTCGAAGCCATGCCCAAGCTGGGCGGCATGCTGCGCTACGGCATACCTCAGTACCGCCTGCCGAAGGAAATCCTGGATTGGGAAATCGAGGGTATAACCAACCTGGGTGTCGAAGTTAACCTGAACAAGCGTCTGGGTGTGGATTACGATTTTGCTCAGCTTCGGGAACAGGGCTTTGAGGCTATTTTCGTAGCCACGGGGGCCTGGAACAGCCGTGATATGGGTGTTGACGGCGAGAACGATCTGGAAGGCGTGCTGCCAGGCACCATCTTCCTGACCAAACGGGGCCTCAATGAAGAAACTCCGGTGGGTAAGCGGGTGGTCATCATCGGCGGCGGCAACACGGCCATGGACGCTGCCAGGACCTCCTGGCGTCTGGGGGCCGAGGAAGTCACGCTGTTGTACAGGCGTTCCCGCAAGGAAATGCCGGCCAACGATATCGAAGTGGTCGAGGCCGAGAAGGAAGGAGTCAAGTTCAAGTTCCTGGCTGCTCCGACGAGGCTTATCGGCGACGAGACCGGACGGGTGCGCAAGCTGGAGTACATCACCATGGAACTGGGTGAACCGGATGCCAGTGGGCGCCGGAGACCGGTTCCCATCGAAGGTTCCGAGACGACTATCGATGTGGACAATGTCTTTTCGGCCATTGGCCAGTTTGCCGATGTGAGCTTTGTGCCCGAGGAAGGCGGCGATTCCCTGAAGATGAGCCGCTGGAAGACCATAGATGGAAACAAACAGACCCTCCAGACCAGCGTGCATGACGTCTTTGTCGGCGGCGATACGTACACCGGACCGGCCACGGCCGTGGAGGCCATAGGAGCCGGACGCCGGGCCGCCCGTTCCATCAACCAACTTTTGAACGGTCAGCCCGTGGTGGCTCCGCCGGATGAATTCCGTGGACCGGTAGTGGACCGGGTTCATCCTGACGAGTTGCGCGGCCTGGAAAAAGAACCACGGGCCAAGATGCCTGAATTGGAACCGGAAGAGCGCCATCTCAATTTCGACGAAGTTGAGCTTGGTCTTTATGAAGAAGATGCCCGCCGCGAAGCCGGCCGCTGTTTGAATTGCGGTCTTTTCTGCTTCGGCCACGGCACAGAACAATTGAAAAAGATAGCTTAGGGTTAGGGATATGACTACTACCCATAATATTTCCCGTCGAGATTTCGTGAAGCTGTGTGGAGCCTTCAGTCTGGCCGCCGCAGCGCCGTTGTCCTGGGTTCCCGTGGCTGACGCGGCCGTGGGCAGTTCCAAGGCTTTCAAGGAAATGCGCCTGAAGATGGGAACAACGGTTGAGATAACCGTGCGTTCGGCGTCTGCGTCGCAAGCAAGCGAAGCTCTGGAAATGGCTTGGGCCGAGATGGACCGTCTGGCCGGTATCTTCGACCATCACCGGCCCGGAACGGCCTTGTCGGAGCTGAACGCTTCGGGCAGTCTGGCCGATCCGGGGCAGGAGTTGCTGGATGTTTTGGCTGCCGCCGAGAAGGCTTACCGCCAGTCCGGCCAATCCTTCGACCCCACCGTTCTGCCCTTGCTTCGGTTGATCGAGGAACGTTTCCAGAAAGGAAACAAGGCCCCTGAAGCGGCTGAATTGAAGGAAACCCTCAAGCTGGTCGGTTTTGACGGTGTGAGTTTCAACCGTTCCGGCGTTCGCTTGAGCCGTTCCGGCCAGCAGATGAGTCTGGACGGTCTGGCCAAGGGTTACATCGTAGACAGAGCCGGGGACAAGTTGCGCCAGGCCGGAATCAGGAACGCCCTCATCAACGCCGGTGGCGACATTCTGGCTCTGGGAGGACGGTCTTCCGGCCAGGGCTGGCGTCTGGGCATTCAGGATCCGAAAGATTTGGAACGCTATCTGCGGGTTATAGAACTGTCGGACAAGGCAGTGGCCACTTCAGGCTCCTACCAGATCTTCTACGACCCCAGGCATGAGTTCCATCACCTGCTGGACCCCGGAACGGGCCGTTCCGCAGGCCGCCTGGTTTCGGCTTCGGTGGTGGCCGGGTCAACAGCCTGGGCCGATGCCATGTCCACGGCGGCTTTCGTCCGTCCCGAGGTTTTGCGGACAGTCACCGGAGTGGAAGGCATGCTGGTCACCCCCAACGGTGCTCAGAACCTTTCAGAAGGCTTTAAAGGCCTGCTTGCTTGATTTGCCTCCGGCCGGAACGGCCGGGCAGTGAATATTATTGTGAACCCCGGCTGGTCTTTCAGGACCAGCCGGGGTTTTTTTTATTCTTCTTTCCTGACGGACCTGCTCGAAAAAAAAGCCCCCCGCTGTTAGAATATGTGTATCCACTATTTAAAAGGTGCGGCGTTATGAAGCGTCTGACGGTTGCATTGCTGCTGCTTGGGACAATTATTTATTGCGTTTTTCCGGCCTGGGCGATGGACGAGGCCTTGTATCCGGTAACCAGCCACGGAAAGTGGGGTTATATTGATATGGCGGGCCGGACAGTCATACCGCCTGAATTCGATGACGCTTTTCCTTATTTCGATGGAATGGCCAGGGTCAAAGCCGGAAAAAACTGGGGGTATATCGACCGCACGGGGCGTATGGCTGTCGCACCCCGTTTTATTCAGGCCAGGGACTTTGCGGAAGGACAGGCAGCCGTGGAAGTCCGAGGCGGTTGGACATTTATCGACTCAGGCGGCAAGGAGATATCGGCGAAGCGGTACGATTACGTCTGGTCCTTCAGAGACGGCCTGGCTCTGGTCAGAAGCAACGGTCTCTGGGGATACCTGGATCTGGAAGGGCGGGAGGCTGTGCGGCCGCAATATGAAGACGCCTTGATATATGCCGAAGGCCTGGCAACGGTCCGCTCCGCCGCAGGCTGGGGGTATATCGACCGCGATGGGAAGCAGATTATCGATTTCAAATATAATGAGGCCGCAGCATTTTCCGAAGGATTGGCCGCTGTTCGCATCAAAGCAGGCGGTAAGGCGGGGTTTATTGATTCCCATGGCCGCGAGTCCATTCATGCACGCTTTGACGAGGCCGGAGCTTTTTCAGAAGGACTGGCGGCGGTCAGCCTGGATGGCAGTTGGGGATTCGTGGACCGCCAAGGCGTCATGGCGATTAAACCGCAGTTTGAAGAAGCCAGAAGTTTCGCCGATGGCCGGGCTCTGGTCCGTTTGGGCGGGAAATGGGGCGTTGTGGACCGCACCGGCCGGATGGTAGTGCCGCCGCGTTACGACGGGGCTCAAAGCATGGGCGAAGGACGGACCATGCTGCGTACGGGGCGTCAGTGGGCCACGCTCGGAGAGGCGCTTCCCGAGGACATCGAAGAAGAACTGGATTATATCTGGCCCTTTCGGGATGGTTTGGCCATGGTCATGGTCATCGGCCGTTGGGGATTCATGGACCGGGAGGGCCGCACTGCGGTGGCCGACCGTTTTGATGAGGTTTACAGCTTCAGTCAGGGACTGGCCCCGGTCAGGACCGGCGGCTACTGGGGATTTGTGAATACCGCAGGCGAGATGGCTATTGAGTCCCGTTACGGCGAGGTCCTGGCGTTCAGTGACGGTCTGGCCGCCGTGGAACAGAAAGGCTGCTGGGGCTATGTCGATTCGGCCGGGGAATGGGTCGTGCGGCCGGTTTTCGATGGGGCGACGATGTTTGCCGAGGGGCTGGCTGCCGTCCGGGATGGTGAACTCTGGGGATTTATGGACCGTTCCGGCGCGAAAGTAATTCCTTTTGTCTTCGGAGCCGCTTTACCGTTTTCCGAGAGCCTGGCGGCGGTGGAGAAAGACGGCGGCTGGGGGTTCATTGACCGAAGGGGCAAGATGATGATTGAGCCGGTGTTCATTGCCGTGGATTCATTTCATGAAGGGCGTGCGGCGGTTCTGACCCAAGGAGGCTGGGGATTTGTCGACCCTAGTGGAAATATGGCCCTGCCGGGTCCTTTCGAGGCGGCGGGGCGTTTTGCCGGCGGGCTGGCTCCGGTCAGGTCCGGCGGCCGGTGGGGATTTGTCGACCTGAAGGGCCGGGTAGTTATTGCTCCTGCCTTTGATGAGGCTTATAATTTCTCCGAAGGCTTGGCCTGGGTGTTGGCGGATGGGCGCTGGGGGGCTGTGGACCGGGACGGCCGTTGGAGTATTGAGCCCATCTTTGATGAGGTTCAGGACTTCACCGAAGGTCTGGCCCTGGTCAAAAGCAGTGAACAATGGTTTTTTGTCGACCGGGAGGGGCGTCCGGCCGCTGGCTGGAGGAGATCACCGGAGGCTTTGTCATTCAGCGAAGGTCTCGCGGCCTTTAAGTCATGGGACAAGGTGGGTTACCTGGACAAGCAGGGCCGGATGATCTGGCCGCCGCAGGATTGAAACCGGCGGCACAATATCGGCAGTCACGTAGACAGTTTTAAAAACAGGAGAATACGACATGAAGAAAATAGCCATATTTTTACTGTTCTGTCTGTTCTGTGCACCGGCCTGGGCGCAGGATGAGGCGATAGAGGGAGTGGACAAGGCTTTTTATCCTCTGCAGAGCGTCCTTCGCAACCTGGAGTTGAAGCCGGAACAGCGGTCGAGAATCTGTAGCGAGTCCCTGACCAGCCTGGCTCGGGTCAACCAGTTGCGGGCCGAGATTGGCAACGTGCAGTTAGAGGAAGCCTGTTTGAAACTGTCGGACCAGGTTGATTCGGCCAAGCTCAAGGACCTTTACCGGCGGAGGGGCGAGTTGGAGGCGGAAATCTATCTGGCCAGGCAGGAGTATATGAAGTCTCTGAAGTCCATTCTGACTGAGGAGCAGTTGAGGCAGCTGGAGCAACGGCGGGATTTGAGCCGTCAAAACCGGGAACCCAAGGTGAAGCCATAAAAAAACCCGGCACGGGCCGGGGTGTTTTTGTTGCAGCTTTCGGGATGAGTTGTCAGACCACGCAGACGGCCTGATCCTTGACGGCGGCGACAAGGTCTTTGCCTATGTTGCCGCCGGACATGAGACCCTTGGATTCGCCTTTGCCCACGACAATGGTGCCGTACCCGCCGTTCTGGGCTTCGGTGATGATATCCTTGACCAGCGACTGCTTGCGCTCACCGTATTTCACGTCAATGGACTGTTCCGGGATACCGCCCTTGGCCAGCAGGATTTTGGACTCCTTCAGACGGGCCTGTCCTCTTTCCGTTTCCTGCCTCATGGCGGAAATCTGCCGCTGAAGTTTGTCGACCACCGGGGATGTGCCCTGGAGATCGTGTCGGGGGATTTTCTCATGCACGCCGAAAATGGTTACTTTCAGCCCTTCATTCCTACCGAGAACCTTGGCCACGTATTCGACGGCCCGCAAGGAGTTTTCCGAACCGTCATAGACCAGCAGAACCTTGCTCCACAGCATTGACGCCTCCTCCCGATTTCAGCATGTCCGCGTTAGATACCGCCGTTTTCCTCCGGTAGCGGCGGAAGGACTCTGACTATGCGTGGGACGAATTCCCGCCGGGCGCTCAAGCGCCGGTTGAGTCCGAAGACTGCGGCGAGAGAGCCCACCAGCCCGATTCCGGCCAGTAGCATGCCTGCCTGGTCTTCGGACCAGCCCAAAGGTGCGGCGACAAAGAGTCCCAGCACGGCGCCGCCCATGACGGCGGCCAGGGGGATGAGGTAGAGCACAAGAGAAGCCTTGAGGAACACATGTTCCGGCAGGGCCAGTTCGACCCGGTCTCCGGCCTGGGCTCGGATAGGGTTTCTGACTTCGAGACGAATTTCCTTGCCGCCACCCATGGCCCCGCAGGCGCTTTGGGCCAGACAATGATGGCAGGCTTCGCTCCTGTGGGTGCGAACCAAGGCGCTTTCGCCACGGGCCGAAACTACTTGAGCTTCTTCGGTGAGCATTCGCTTAGAAATAATCCCCTTGTCTAAAGATAAGCGGTTTATCGTTTTCCTTCAAGGCCTTGGCCTCAACTACCTCGCCGACAAACATGGTGTGCTCGTCGGCCGGGAAGGAATTGACGACACGGCATTCAATGTAGGCCATGGCCTTTTCGAGTATGGGCAGACCGTTTTCGCTGGTGCTGAAGTTATAGCCTTCGAATTTGTTGCGGTCGCGTCCGGAATTGAATCCGAAGTGCTTGGCTGCTTCGCTTTCGCCGGAGCCGAGGACATTAATACCGAAATATCCGGACTTTTTGACCAGTTCATGGCTGTAGCGGATGCCGGCCAGGGAAACCATGACCAGAAGCGGTTCGAAAGAAACCGGAGTAACCCAGGCTACCGTGGTGCCGTTGGTTTTACCATCGTGCTGCGCGGTAAGGACATAAACACCGTTAACTATTGAATTAAATACCGTATCCTGCATTGTATCCTCCTAAATTGGGCCAATGGCGTCATGATAGGATATTTGCCCCGGCAAGAAAAGATATTTACGTTCGGGGCGTTCAAAAAAAGGCCCGCAGGCGTGCTCTTCATTTTGCTGCGGCCAGTATATCCTTGGCTCTGTCGCAATCCTTGCATATCTGGGCGGCCAGTTCCTCGGGGCCGGAGAACTTTCTTTCGTCCCTGAGCCGGGCGATGAAATCGACCTTGATAACGTGGTCGTAAATTTCCGCATGCAGGCCGAAACAGTGGACTTCCACCGAAAGTCCGACGTCGCCGAAAGTCGGGTTGTACCCGATGTTGGCCACGCCGTCGTATCTCTGGCCGTTCCAGGAGACGCGCACGGCGTAGACGCCTTTCTGCGGGACCAGTTCGTCGATAAGAAGAAGGTTGGCTGTCGGAAAACCGAGGAGTCTTGCGCCTCGGTTGCGTCCCTTGACGACACGTCCGGTGATGCGGTAAGGGCGGCCCAGGAGCGCCGGAGCCTTTTCGACTTCACCGGCGGAGACGACCTGGCGGACCAGCGTTGACGAGACAACCGTGCCGTCGGCTCCCGGCTGGGGGGGAAGCGTGTAGACTTCGAAGCCGTATTGGCGGCCCAGCTCGATAAGCATATCCCGGTTGCCTCTGCCCTTACGGCCGAACCGGTAGTCGTAACCGATGACTATCTCCTTGACGCCTATGCGGCCGACAAGGATATCCCTGACAAAATCCTCCGGTTCAATAGCCGCGAATTCAAGGGTGAAATCAAGGCAGATGACCACGTCTATCCCCTGGGCCTGGATGAGGTCCATTTTCTGCTCATAAAGGGTGATGAGGGGCGGATTCTTTTCGGTGGTCAGGACGCGTAGGGGGTGTGGTTCAAAGGTCAGGACCATGGAAGTGCCGCTGTTCTTGGCGGCCAGTTCCTTGACGAGGTTAAAGAGGGCGCGATGCCCCAGATGGACGCCGTCGAAGTTGCCGATGGTCAGGACAGGATGAGGGTATTGTTGTTTGAGCTCTTCAATGGCCCGGATAACAGGCATCTTACGAAATTGTTCCTTCCTTCCAAAAAATTCTGCTTGACAAAAACAATCTGTAATTATAGTATCCTTTCTGCTTGGACGCAAGGGCATAATGCCACCGCGAACAAGGGTTTGACTTGGCGCCGAAGTGGCGGAATTGGTAGACGCGCTAGGTTCAGGGTCTAGTAGGCGTACGCCTGTGGGAGTTCGAGTCTCCCCTTCGGCACCACTCAAACATAAAGGCTGCAATCTTACGGGGTTGCGGCCTTTGTGCTTTTGGAGGGCGCGCCCTGGCCGACCGTTTCCGCGCCGGATTATCCTCTTCTCATCTATGATCTCGCCCTTGTCGCTATCCCGGCCTGTTTAATCTACCCGCTTGTTTTTCTCTTCATTATGGCGATAACGGCTCGCCCTGAAACCTTTCGCTCACGATAGTCTCTATAATACTGAAGAGGCGGAAGAATCACCCGTCAATACAAAGAGGTTAAAGACATGAGCGAGGACAGATCTTTTCAGGGAACGACCATTGTCACCTGTTCGGCCTTGAAGCCGGAGATGGAGCGCCTTAAGGCAGAGGGCTTCCTGGACGCCGATGATATTATCTACGTCCGGCCCGGTGCGCACGAAAGACCCCGCTGGCTGGAAGAAGACCTGCCTCCGGCCTTGGAGAAGGCCGCCGGACAGAGCGAGCGCGTTCTGGTCGCTCTCGGGCGGAAATGCTATTTCGATTTTGACCGTCCGGAGCGGACCATTGACCATCTGATAGCCGAAACCGGCCATTCGGCCAGCCGGGTGGATGCTGAAGACTGCGTGGACATGCTGGCCGACAAAATAAGCCGCGAAGAACTGGCCGCCGGACGTAAGGTCTACTGGATGACCCCCGGCTGGGTTCTGGAGAGGGATAATATTTTTGAAGGCTGGGACCAGGGCAAGGCCAATGAAACCTTCCCCAGCCACGACGCGGCGGTATTGCTGGACGGACTGGATTTTTTCAACCAGGTCAGCCTGGAAGCCCCCGAGCAGATTCTTGATTTTTCCGACTGGATGCAGATAAGCCTTGAACCGGTCGAGGTATCACTTGAAAGGCTGAAAAGTCTGCTGGCCGACAGGTTGCAATAAGTTGAAGATTAGATAAAAACGGCCGGGGACCAAACCCCGGCCGAGCTTGTTGTGACTATCGGGCCGCTGAATCCACGAAGCAGCCGCCGCCTCCTCCTCCGCCGGTTTGGGGCTGATCCAGTCCGCTGGGCGGTGCCGGGGGGCGCTCCAATCCATCACGGACAGCCTGGACAGGCATGTCGCGGTCGGGGCCGACGGCGTGGGACGCGGGGAAGAAAATCTGGCCGACGCCCGGAGTCAGCTTCTTGACCCAGCCGCCCTGGGCGACATCGAGTATGGCCCCGTGGGAGTATCCCTGTGGCCCGTAAACCCAGAACACCGACTGGGTGATGGTGTTGTCGGCGGATATCAACTCGGACATAGACCAGTCCTCGTCGATAACCCAGACCAGGGCCAGGTCCATGGGGTAGAGATACGGGTTGCCTATCTGATTCCAGCCGGGGTAGAGGGGCAGATAGACTCCTTCTCCATATTCGCCATAGGTGACCTGTGTTTCCTGGCCGGACAGCGTTAGCTGTTTGCCGTTTCTGAACAGGAACCAGGCGGAAGAGCCCGGGTGCAACTCGCCGGTGAAGGGATACTCTTCATAGGCCTGGGTGGAGGGATTCCAGGAGCCGATGCGGGTGTCAGTCGCGTTGTATTCCCCTATCTGCCCCCGCAGGGCTTCCATGTCGATTGCCATGGGTGCGGACAGAATACGGAAGGCCGTACTGGTAGAACCGGGCGGCAGGGTGACGGTATGAGACTGGCTGACCGGAGCGTCCGGGTCTATGCCGAATTCGGCCTGGCAGTTCAGATCGCCGCGGACTGTGACCATTGTCGTCTCTGTAGTGCCGGAACAGTCGCCCGACCAGCCGAGGAAGATGCTGCCTTCATCGGGTGTGGCCGTCAATTGAACCTGTTGCAGGAAAGAAAAGGCTTCGCTGCAATCGGCTCCACAATCAATTCCCGCCGGGGTACTGGTCACCGTGCCTGTGCCGTCGCCGGTTTTTTCGACCGTCAGTTTGAAGCCGGTCCGTTCAAAGGCCCCGATGTCGCTGATTTTCGTAGAGTCTCCGTTGCCGTCCTGGGGACGGATGACGCCTCTCTGGTCTTCGGAGGGTGCGCCGGTTGGATTGCCTGCGTCAATGGCCGGGCTGCCGTCGCTCAGGGCCATGGTCGGAGTAGGACCTCCGTTGTCGTACACCTCATAAGCCAACAGCGGGTCCACGCCGAACAGGCAGTTGGCTGTCTGGCTGGTCACTGTGCAGCCTGCGGTGGAAAGAATAAGATTGTAGTCGGCGGATTCGATCCCGCCGGAACAGTCAGGTCCTGTGCCGTCGGCGCTGTTGTTGGCCAAAATGGTGCTGCCCAGGACGACACCGCCCAAACTAAATAAACCGCCGCCGTTGCCGGGCTGTCCGGCCGCGCCCGACCCGGCGGTTCCGGCAGTACCGGCCGCGTTCCTGCCTATGGTGGACCAATGGGCTTCCGTGGATGAAGGACCGTCGTTGTAAACAGCGCCGCCGTCTCCGCCATTGCCGCCATTTCCTGTGACGCCGGTTACGATTCCGCCCAGGCTGCCGCCGGACCCGCCATCGCCGGCCCGGTTGGCGGTCAAGGTGCAGTTGGTCAGGAGCAGGGAGGCGCTGCTGTTGCAGAAAGCGCCGCCGAATCCGCCGTTGCCGCCGTTGCCGTCCGTTTTGCCCGTTACTCCATTGCCGCCGTCGCCGCCGCGGCCAGCCGTGTTTTCGCTGAACGTGCAATTGATGGCGGTGATCATGGCGCCGTAACCGGCGTAAACGCCGCCGGCGTCCCCACCGTCGCCGCCGCTGCCTCCGGAACCTGTGGTCAGGCCGTTACCGCCCTGGCCGCCGTCACCGGCAGAGTTGCCGCTGAGCGTGCAGTGATTCATATTAAGTGTGGTCGAGCTGGTAGTGTAAATAGCGCCGCCTTCGCAGCCATGGACGCCGTCAGCGCCCGGGTCGCCGTCAGCACCGGCCGCTCCGGCCTCGGCCGCGTTGCCGATCAAGTCGCAGCCCTCCAGTGTCAGCGTGCCTTCATTGTAGATGCCGCCGCCATTGAGAGCCAGACCGTTGGTTATTCTCAGGCCTGAGATGGTCACGGTCCGGCCGTAGGAGATGTGAAAAATCCGGGAACTGAAGTTGCCATCTAGGGTCAACAGGCTGGCGCCCAACCCCTGGATGGTCATATCTGAATTGATGCTGATCTGGCCGGAGGTCAGAGTTATGGTTGAGTCGGCCAGGGAAGGAGAGAATTCAATGGTGTCTCCGCCAGCGGCTCCGTCGACTAATTGCCGCAACGAGCCGGGGCCGCTGTCATTGGTGTTGGTTACGGTCAGGGTGGCGGCATAAGCCGGATGAAGGGAAAGAGCGGCACATAGCAGAAAAGCCGACAGGAGCGCCGGCCAAAGCGCGTTGTGTTTCTTGATCTTTGATGGCATCGGTTCCAGACTCCTTAGCGTATCAATCTTTGATTTAAGGGCCAAAATTTCATCCTCTTGCTCCACTTTCCCGGCATCGAGCCGGGTTGAAGCCTGAAGATGTAAAATTACTGTTGAAAATACCGCTGTTCCAGGATCGGGCGGACAGCCCCCTGCGGCTGTCTGATCACGGCTCAACGGCACAATTTTTCCGTACACCTGCGGTGCTGGCGGCTTCGCTGGAGAAGCAGGTCATTCAAAATTGCTGTTTGTTCTGGTAAAGCAGAGAAGCGAAAATCGGGGCAGGCCGGAAAAGAACAAAAAAAGACGGCTGCCTCAGCGGCAGGCAGACGGGATGATTTTGCTGGTTTAATTTTCAGGTCCAAGCCGTCCAAAACAATTCCCGCAGGTAACAGCTGTTTCCGCAACAATTCATAAGGCGCTTTTCGTCGCGCAACATTCAGTAGTCGTAGTAATTATCACCAGGCTCGGGCCAAGTGTGAACAGGCTGCATTATAACAGAAAAATCCGGTTATAAAACGCTTATTGAGGCTTTTTCCGGCCGGAATCAAAAGACCCGTGCCTGCCCGCTCCACCGGCAAACCTTGCGGCTCCTTGCACGGTTTCACCGCTTCGGACAGTCTCCAGGCCCAGACTGAATTCGTGGGCCATGGCCTCAGCGAAGTCCAAATCCATCTGCTCATAAGCCGAACGGCGGTCGCTGAGCAGGCATTTTTGAGGCAGCCCGGCCAGGCTCTCCGCCAGTCTTTCCGCCTCATGCCGTGCCCGGCCGGGAGAAACCACCCGGTTGACCAGGCCCATACCCAGGGCCTCATCAGCTTCCACCGGGCGTCCGGTCAGAATCAGGTCCAGGGCCCGGGACAGTCCGATCAGCCGAGGCAGCCGCACCGTGCCGCCGTCAATCAGCGGGACTCCCCAACGGCGGCAGAATACCCCGAGCACCGCGCCGCTTTCCATCACCCGCAGGTCGCACCAGAGGGCCAATTCCAGGCCTCCGGCCACCGCATGCCCGGCAATGGCGGCTATGACCGGTTTGGCGAGAAACATGCGGCTGGGACCCATGGGGGCGTCCCCGCCGGCTTCCAGCCGGTTGCCCCGGCCTTCGGCCAGAGCCTTGAGGTCGGCCCCGGCGCAGAAAAAGCCGCCAGCCCCGGTCAGAACCGCCGCGCTGGCGGATTCATCGGCTTCAAAATCACGGAAGGCTCCGGCCAGTTCTTCGGCCGTCGGCCTGTCGACCGCATTGCGCACTTCCGGCCGGTTGATGATGATGGTCGTCACCGGTCCCGATTTTTCGACCAGAACACGCATAAGCGCCCCCTGTCATGGTGTGGCGAAAGGCGGGCTAAACGTTGAAACGGAAGTGAACCACGTCGCCGTTCTGGACCAGGTAAGTCTTGCCTTCCAGCCGAAGGGTACCCCGTTTCTTGGCCTCGGGCAGGCTGCCCGCATCCAGCAGATCCTTGTAGGAAACCACTTCCGCCCGTATGAACCCCTTTTTTATGTCCGAATGAATCACGTCGGCCGCGTCCAGGGCCTCTGTGCCGGATTTGATGGTCCAGGCCCGCACTTCGTCTTCACCCACGGTAAAGAAGGAGATCAGCCCCAGAAGCTCATATGATTTCTCTATGACCCGGTCCTTGGCCGAGGCCGTAATGTTGAATTCCTTAAGAAAATCCTCGGCCTCTTCGTCGGACATCTGGGCCAGTTCCCTTTCCAGTTGGCCCCGGATTATCTGGCATTCTTCGCCTTCCAGCAAGCCGCCCGCCTCGGGCAGGCTGTCATCCTCGTCAGGGTTGTTGAAAAGCACCAGCTTGGGCTTGGCCGACAGAAAGGCGAACCCCCTGAGTTTGGGCGCTCCGGCCAGCTCGGAAAAACGGCGCAGAGGCTCTTCGTTCTCCAGATGCTTGAGGCATTCGGCCAGCAAGGCTTCTTCTTCCGGATCAAAAGGCTTGCCGCGTTTCTTGTCCGCGTCAAGGCGTTCCAGGCGCTTTTCCACCACCACCAGGTCGGAGAGAATCAGTTCCTGATCCATGGCCGTGAAGTCGGCCGCCGGACGGGGCTCATCCTGTCCGAAGACACTGAAATTCCTGATGACGTGAACCAGAGCGTCACAGTCGCGCACCTGATTCCAGATGCTCTGGTCGGCCTTGGAATCCTTCTTGGCCCCGGCTCCTCCGGGCAGAAAATACTCCACCTGGGCATAGATGGTTTTGCGGGGTTTGTACATGCCGCTCAGCACATCCACCCGGCTGTCCGGTACGGTTACCGTCCCTAAGCGGTTTTCGCTCTTGCCGCCGGTGTCGGCGAAATTCATGGTCAATGCTTCAAAGACGGTCGTCTTGCCTGCTTGAGGCAGACCGATTATGCCTATTTTCATTTCGATATGACTCCCTGGTAATCTTCCTGACTTTTCATACTGCCTCTAGTCCTGTCCGCAGGCAAGTGAAAATCCGGTCCGGTCAGGCTGAACCCTTTTATCTATTGACTCTCCGAACGGTCAAGTTAATATTGAAAAAGACTCAATTACATCCTGACATACATCACTGCGGAGGTATCCCCCATGCCTGAGCGGAACATCGCTGTCGCCATGGTCGGAGCCGGAGCCATAGGCGGAGTCACCGCCGCCTTCATGGCCAAGGCCGGCCGGGATGTGGAACTCGTCTGCAAACACCAGGAAATCGCCGACAAGGCCTCTTCCACCGGACTGCACATCACCGGGCTGCGAGGCGAACACCTCATACCGGTTAAGGCGGTCAAGGACATTTCCGGCCTGTCTTCGCCCAAAGATGTGATTTTTCTGGCCACCAAGGCCACGGAATGCGTGGAAGCCGCACGGGCTCTCCTGCCTCTGATGGCTGAGGATTCCATGGTGGTTTCACTTCAGAACGGCATCTGCGAAGACGCTCTGGCCGAAGTCCTGGGCCGCCGGAGGGTCATCGGCTGCGTCGTGGGCTGGGGCGCCACCATGCGCGGCCCGGCCGAACTGGAGGTCACCTCGCCCGGAGAATTCGTCATAGGCAACATAGATCATCAGCCGGACAGCCGCCTGCCCCTGATAGAGAAAATGCTGGCCGATGTCGTGCCCGCCAGGATTTCATCCAACATCATGGGCGAGCTATATTCCAAGCTGATAATCAATTCCTGCATCAATTCGCTCGGCGTCATCGCCGGTCTGCCTCTGGGGAAACTGCTGGCCGACCGCCGCGTCAGAAAGGTTTTTATCGGGCTGATGTACGAAGCCATGGCCGTGGCCGAGGCGATGAAGATCAAGGTCGAACCCGGCGGGGGAGGGAAGTTGGATTATTACAAACTGCTGAGTTCGGATTCCGGACTGGCCGATTTCCGCCGCCATCTGATGATAAGGCTTATCGGCTTCAAATACCGCCGCATCAAGTCGTCCAGTCTCCAGTCCCTGGAAAGGGGACGCAGAACCGAGGTGGATTATCTGAACGGCTATATCGTCGGCCGCGGCCGTGAATACGGCGTGGCCACGCCCCTGCATGCCGCCGTGGTGGACACGATAAAACAGATCGAGGAGGGCCGGCTGCCTCTCGGGCTGGAAAATCTTGACTTGCCGGCTTTCAGGAATATCTGAGACAGCACCGGTTTGTCGGGACAGGTTGCTTGACCGCGGCGCAAAGGCCTGTTCTCCGGAAATCAACGAGGTGTGCAGTCAGCCGCCATTATATTGAGCTCCTTCAGAGTGTCTGAAGGTGACCGGTCAGTATTTCCGTCAGCAGGCTTTCATGACCGCCGAAAAAGTGGTCGGCGCCTTTAACCACCAGGGGAGCGATGGGGGAGGCCAGACGGCCGCCCAGGGCTTCGGCCTGGCCCGGAGGGGCGATATCGTCCTGTTCGCCGCAGATCATCAGGCCCACTTCGGTTTCCTCCGGCAGCCCGTCGAAACTCATGAAAGCGGCTGGCGGGGCTATCAGTATGAGAGGCGACACACCCAATTCCTTAAGCTTTTTCCAGGCGAAAGCCGCTACCCAGGCCCCGAAGGAATAACCGATGACCACGGTCCGCCCGGCCCCGCCCTGTTTCAGGAAGGAGACCGCCGCCGCCGCGTCGTCGCCTTCGGCCAGGCCTTGGCCGTAACCGCCTGTGCTTAAACCCACACCCCGAAAATTGAAACGCAGACTCGTCCAACCGGCCCTCCGCAGGGCCTCTGTCGCGGCCAGGACCACATTGCTGGCCATGGAGCCTCCATACAGGGGGTGAGGGTGCAGGACCACCCCGGCCCGGGCTGTTTCGCCCGAACCGACGGCCGCTTCCAGTTCGATATCCCCGGCCGGAATCATCAGACGTTTTTCCATAAAATGACCGCCTGCTATATTTGTCTGATCCTTTGCCAGCTATATCATCGTCACAACGCGGTCGTCAATCGGCTATGTCCTCGAAATGAACACAAAAACTTTGCCTGGACGCTGCGGGATGGTTTAAAATGCACACAGAACGGCGGTTGAGCCGGGTAAGGCGGCAGGGCTCGCCCGAGACCCCGCCATACCGCGCCCGGCCGCTTTTTTCCCTGGTTGTTCAAACCGGGATAAGCTTAGGAGGGACATTATGGCCGTCTCGGAGGTTAATATCCGGGTGATGAAGTACAGAGACCTGGAAGATATCATCGACATAGACACCAAAGTGCTGGGCAGATCTCGCCCGGATTACTGGCAGATGAAAGTGGAACTGGCCGAAAGAAGTTCCATGGCTTCCTTGGTGGCCGAGATGGATGGGAAAGTCGTCGGTTTCGTTCTGGGAGACGCCAGCGGTTGGGAATACGGCGTGCCGGAAACCGTCGGCTGGATCGACACCATCGGAGTTTTGCCGGAATACCAGAAAAAGGGCATAGCCGGGATGCTCATCAGGGAAATGATGGCCAATCTCAAAAAGGTCGGGGTAAAGAAGATTTACACCCTTGTGGAATGGCGCTCCTGGGATCTGCTCAAATTCTTCAGTTCTCTGGGGTTCCAGAAGGGAGACATGATCAACCTCGAACTGGACATCTGACCTTGACTGGTTTCAAAGCCGTTCGGCCGTGGCCCGGATTCCTTTTTTTCGGGGCCCTTGCGTTTTCGGCCTTTATTCCCGATGAGTCGTCAGCACCGTAATAACAGACCTTCGTCCTGTCTTAATTCCTCGTTATGTCATGATAACCGCCTGTGACTCCTGGTCCGGCAAATCCTTTTGAACCCGGACATGGGAAATCCGCTACCCGCACCAACCAAAAGTCTTACTTCAAATAGCGTTTTGCATTGATTGAAATCAGGGGCGTCACGATTCATAAAAAAAACATTTTCTGTTTATATGGACTCACCTGCCATGAACGGCATCGACCTTTCACCGGGCAGCTTTGACTGGAACCATTTCCCGAAAAATCTATCTTAAACTCAAACAGGGCTGAAGGTGTGTTATGTCCAGGTTTAGCGACGCGTTGTCTCCTGAGCGGCAGAATGAGGACCTCTTCAATCCTGAAAACCAGGAAGAAGAGCGGCAAGATGATTACAGCGATGGGGATACTCTTAATTCCTATCTCGCGGAAATGAGACGCCACCCCCGTATTGCCCCCGAACGCGAGCTGGTGCTTGGCAAGCGCATCAAAAAAGGCCAGGAAATGATGATCAGCCAGGTCCTCAAATCCAGGATAAGGCTGAAGGAACTGAAGGCGTTTCAGGAGGAAGTCGCCTCTTGGAAGGATAAAAAGAGCCACCCCAGGCTGACGGAAGCCGAGGCTTTGACGACGATTCGGGACAGAATCGGAACGCTGGCTCGGAAATACCCGAAAAACAAACAGTTGGAGACCCTGCGTCTTCGCCTGAACAGGATAGAAACCAAAGTCAGCCAGGCTATGGATGAACTGGTTACCGCCAATCTGCGTCTGGTCATAAATTTCGCCAAGCGCTATGCCAACCGCGGCCTGGCCATGGCCGACCTGATTCAGGAAGGCAATCTCGGCCTCATAAAGGCGGCTGGAAAATATGATTATTCCACAGGGTTCCGTTTTTCCACCTACGCCATCTGGTGGATCAGGCAGGCCATCAGCCGGGCCATTTACGACCAGGCCAGGACCATCCGCCTGCCGGTTCATTTCATAGAAGTCCGCAACGCATTCTACAGGGCTTACCACTCCCTGGTGGCCGAGCTGCACCGGGAGCCGACTCCGCCGGAAATCGCCGAAGCCATGGGGGTGACGGAGGAAAAGGTTATTTCCGTTATTCTGCTCATCCAGGAGCCCATCTCCCTTGAAGTTTCCTGGGGTGATGAAGATTCCAGCCTGACCGATTCCCTGGTTTACGAAGACGCCTATTCTCCTTTTGAAACGGTCAGTCACCAGCAGTTGTGCGACACGGTCCGGGACGTTCTGAACAACCTGCCGGTGCGTGAGGAAAGAGTCATTCGTCAGCGTTTCGGCCTGGATTCGGATGAGGAAAGGACCCTGGAACAGGTCAGGGGGGATTTCAACATATCCCGGGAAAGAGTCAGGCAGATAGAGAAACGTGCCCTGGACCGTCTAAGGCATCCGAAAAACATGCAGGTTCTTGAAGGTCTGATGTAGTATAAAAAAACTGCTTGGGTCCGGCCCCGGGGTCAAGACGGGACCGGGCCTTTTTTATGGTACGCTCTGCATATAAAATACTATCCTGACCACCGTCAGAAGGGCCGATTTCATGACCGACGCCCGTGAAGCTCCGGACAGAATTATTGCTGGATTGAGCCGGCTGGATCAGGACCTGCCGACACTGCCTTCCATACTGGCCGAGGTTTCCCGGCTGACTTCATCGGACGATTCATCCGCCGCGGATCTGGTCCGCGTGGTCGTCCAGGATCAAGCCCTGACCGCCCGGGTCCTGAGGGCGGCCAATTCCGCCTACTACGGACTCAGAGACAAAATATCCACCCTTGACCGGGCTGTTGTGGTGCTTGGCTTCGACATGATCCGCAGCCTGGCCTTGGGCGCATCCGTCGTTCAGGTCCTTTCATCCTTTCCGTCCTGTCCCGAAATCGACCTGCCGGCCTTCTGGCTGCACGCCGCCGCGGTGGCTGTTTTCACCGAAGACCAGAGAGCGGCGGTTGAAGTCTCCCCCGGGGAAGCCTTTACAGCCGGTTTGCTGCACGACATCGGCAAAATTATCATGCTGGTGTATTTTGAAGACGATTTCCGGAATGTCGTCCGCCGGGCCAGGAAAGACGGCCTGGATTTTCATGAGGCCGAACTGGCGGAGATCGGACTCGGGCATGATTTCGTCGCCGGCCAGATGCTCAGGCGCTGGGGACTGCCTTCCGGACTGGCCGAAGCCGTCCGGCTGCATCACCAGCCCATGGAGGCTCTGTCCAGCACACCACTGGCCGCCCGCGTCCACCTGGCCGATTTCGCCGCCCGCGCCTTGAAGATCGGTTTCAGCGGTGCCGAAACCGTCAAGCCTCTTTCCCCGGACTTCATGGCGGCCCTGGGACTGAAAAAGGATAATCTGCGCCAAAGGCTTGAGGATATGGCCAAAGCCGTGCCCAAGGTCCTTTCCCTGGCCGCCGCCCTGACTTGAAAAGACGTTTCGGCCTGTTCCGAAACATGGTAAGATGCTTTGGTCCGGGCAGGTCGTTGGGAACTCCCGGAGCCTCAAGGATTTACCCCTGTTGAGTGAGTCCGGGGAACGTTTATCGGATATCGGGCGCACTTGGCTGTGTCTGACGGGGGGGCGTCCATTGAACCTTGTGCCTCCCGGTTTATTAAGGAAAGCCTCCATGAGGCTAAATACATTTACAAATCATTCCTCAAGAAAATTCGATTGACAGCCCGGTTCTCTGTCTATATAATTTTTGTTTGAGCGGGCATAGCTCAGTTGGTAGAGTACAAGCTTCCCAAGCTTGGTGTCGCGGGTTCGAACCCCGTTGCCCGCTCCAACTTTGACGATCATTCGCTCAGAGTTGACCGGTTCTGGAATGTTTTTTGACCGCCGGGAAAACGACTCTCCCCTGGTCAACATAATTGTACCGTGATCCCTGTTGAGGGTGCGGTCGACTGAGCGTCCCTTTTTGAGGTGATCGTTCCTCGGGAAACCGGGGGCGGTCCACTTTGATTAGTGGATGATACATAGCCCGCCGGATACCGTAGGCACGGCGCGGGCGAATCGTGTCACCAACTTTTGGAAGTGGGCGGTTTTGTGTGCCCGCTTTTTTTTTAATTTCAGCAAGTGCTTGGCAATATGGCCGGTGAACTGAAAATATTGAATGCCATAGAAACCCTGGCCGAACCTGTCCTGGCCGCCGAAGGACTGGATCTGGTCGAGGTTCAGTATCTGCGGCACGGCGAAGGCTGGGTGCTGAGGCTTTTTATCGACCGCGCCCCGGACCCGGAAGGTCCTACTGGAGAAAGTGGGCCGGGTTTCGGCGTCACTTTGGATGATTGTGTATGGGTAAGCAGGGAAATAGGCCGCATTCTGGATGTCGAAGAGGTAATTCCCTCGTCTTACACCCTTGAAGTCTCTTCCCCCGGACTGGACCGGCTGCTCAAAAAGCCGTCCGATTTTCAACGTTTTGCCGGTCGCCTTGTCAGGGTCAATATCAATGCGCCCGAAGGCCGCCGTAAAATTAAGGCTCGGCTGCTCGGCCATCAGGATGGTCACCTGCGGCTGGAAATGGATGGGCGGGTCATGAACGTCCCGTTCGAACAGGCTGAACGAGTCCAACTGGAGCCCGAAGTCAAATGGGGACGGGCTTGAAAACCCTTTCGCTGGAGCAATAACAATGGTTACCGACTTGCGACGCATAATTGACCAGGTCAGCCGTGATAAGGGCATAGACAGGAATATCCTTATCAATACCCTGGAAGAGGCTATCAAGTCAGCCGCTAAGAAAAAGTACGGTTTATCCGACAATTTCGAAGTCGCCTACAACGAAGAAAACGGCGAAATGGAGGTCTTCCGCTTCAAGGAAGTGGTCGAAAAGGTCTCCGATCCCCAGGTCCAGATCAGTCTGGGCGATGCCCTGGCCCTTGATCCGGAATCACAGATCGGCGATGAACTGGGCGTGAAGATGGAGACCGCGGATTTCGGGCGCATCGCCGCTCAGTCAGCCAAGCAGGTCATCATTCAGCGCATGAAGGACGCCGAGCGGGACATCGTTTACGACGATTTCAAGGAGAGGGAAGGCGAGATAATCAACGGTATCGTTCAGCGCTTCGATAAAGGCAGCATTATTGTCAACCTGGGCCGCACCGAAGCCATTCTGCCGAGCAATGAACAGATTCCCAAGGAGAATTTCCGTCAGGGCGACCGCATCAGGGCTCTTATTACGGACGTCAAGCAGATCAGCCGTGGCCCGCAGGTCATAATGTCCAGAACGCATCCGGACTTTCTTATTGCGCTATTTGAGACGGAAGTTCCGGAAATGGCGGAGAATATCGTTAAAATTGTCGCAGCGGCACGGGAACCGGGAAGCCGTTCCAAGATCGCGGTCACGTCGGATGATCCGGACATCGATCCCGTCGGCGCCTGCGTCGGCATGAGGGGGTCTCGTGTCCAGAGCGTGGTTCAGGAACTGCGCGGTGAAAAAATCGACATCATACCCTATAACCCCGACCCCGCACGGTTCATCGTCAACGCTCTGGCTCCGGCCGTGGTCTCCAAAGTCATCATGGATGAATCCCATCAGACCATGGAGGTCATTGTTCCGGATGAGCAGCTTTCCCTGGCCATCGGCCGCAAGGGACAGAACGTCAGACTGGCTTCCAAGCTTTCGGGCTGGAAGATCGATGTTAAGAGCGAAAGTAAATATGACCGGGCGCTCAAGGACGGGTACCAGTCACTGATAAGGCTCCCCGGCATAGGCGAATTCACCGCCGACGCCCTTTATGAGGGTGGTTACGGTTCCGCCGCCGATATCCTGGCCTCCGATATCGAGGAGCTGATGCAGGTTCCTGGTATTGATGAGGAAAAGGCTGTCAAGGTTATGGAGGCGGCTCGCCAGTACGTGGCTCAGAGAGCCGTTGAAGACAAAATCGAGAATCCCTTGGACGCTTTCTTTAAACCGTCTGTGGCCGCCCAAGAGCAGGAATCCGGCTCCGTTCAGGAAGCAGAGCCCGCTGATGAAGAACCTGCCGATGAAGAGCCTGAAGATGGAGATGAGGAAGAAGACGGGGAGGTCAGATAGTTAAGTTGGCCGAACCGGAGCGGAGTCCAAACCCGGTTCGTACGTGTCTCGGCTGTCGGACCAAAAGACCGAAAAGCTTATTGGTCCGTTTGGCGGCCGACGATGCAGGGCGCGTTGTTTGGGACAAGGATAAGGTAAAGCCGGGCAGGGGAGCATATATCTGCCCGTCCCGGGAATGCCTGGCCAAAGCGCTCAAAAGTGGTAAATTCGGGCGGGCTTTTCGCAGGACCGTTTCCGTGGATATCTTGGAGACGGCTGAAGTTCCCTGGGAGGATTAGACCAATACGGGTTTACATAGCAATCATACCCGGCTGGCTGCGGTCAGGTCGGGAGCGGACCACGAGGATAGTGAATGGGTAAAACTAGAGTCTACGAGCTAGCCAAAGAGTTGAATATGACTAATCGGGAGCTGGTTGATAAGCTCCAGGAGATGGGCTTGTCTGTAAAGAGCCACTCCAGCACCATTGAGGACGCCAGAGTCCGGGAGATAAGAGAACGTCTCCAGGGCCACAAGTCCCAGGCGGCAAGTGAGGCCATAGTCCGCCCGACCGTCATTCGTCGGAGAAAGAAAGTCGTCGATGCCGCATCGGCCGAAGACGACTCACTGTCCGACGAGTCCGTTTCCGATGAAGAAATGGAAACTGAAGAAAGAGGTCCGTCTGAACAGGACGATAAGGTTCTGGTTCAACCAGCGGAAGAACCGGCCCCAGAGCAAGGCGCCGAAGTTGCTGCCGGGCCCGAGACGCTCCCTGAATCGGGGGCCGCGGACTTGAAGGCAGCAGCCGCTGAAGTTGAAGCCGCCGCTGAGGATGCCGGAACCAAGGTTGAGCCGGATGAACAGCCGGTTGTCAGGCGGATAAAGTTCAAGACTGACACGCCGGCCAAGATTCTTACCCGGCCGACACCACCACCGCAGCCGCCTGTCGAGGAAGTCCGGAAGGCCGAGGATGAGGCTGTGGAACCCCTTTTGCTTGAAAAAGAAAAAGACGAAAAGGCCCTGAGGGATAACGATATGGGTGAGCCTGAATCCGTCATGACCGGGGCCGAGGTTGAACCTGAAGCGCCTGCGGTCCCGGAAACTTCCGAATTGAAAGAAGCTGAAGCGGGGGAATCCGCACTAGTGGAGGCTGAGCCGGTGTCCGCGCAAGAAAAGACCACAACCCAGCCTGAGCCTGAGCCGAAAACTGTAAATAAGAAATTGAGAAGACTTAAAAAAACCAAAGATGAACCGGCCAAAATCATCAGTCGGCCGGTAGTGCCTGTCGCTCCCCGGCCGCCTGTTCCGCCGGTCGAAGCGGCTGTTGTTACGCCTTTTCAGCCCAGGCCGCGCCCCGAAGCGCCTCGGCCAAGGCCTGATATGCCCAGACCGGGCCAGGACATCCCCAGACCCAAGGACGGGGACGACGCTCCGGACCATTCCTCGGAAGCCAGAAAGGCCAAGAAGAAGAAAAAGACCCGGGATGAAATTGTGCCTGTGGAGCCGGTTGTTGAGGCCGCACCCAGCCGTAAAAAAGGTTCGCGCCGTAAGGAAGTGATCGAGAAAGACGATCTTTACGACAAGGGCCAGTGGGATCGCGGCGGGAGAGGGCGCAGAGGCAGCCGGCCGGTAAAAAAGCAGGCCAAGACGGAAATCACCGTCCCCAAGGCTATCAAGCGGCGCATCAAGATGGACGAAGCCATTTCTGTGGCTGAACTGGCCAAGAAGATGGGCATCAAGGGCCAGGAACTCGTTCGGAAGCTCATGCAGCTCGGTGTCATGGCCAGTATAAACAAGGCCGTGGACTTCGACGCGGCCGCTCTGGTTGCTGCCGAGTTCGGTTATGAAGTGGAAAGAGGAGCCTTTGACGAAGAAGACTTCCTCCATACCGCTGAAGTGGACAGTGCCGACAAGACTCACCGTCCTCCCATCGTCACGGTCATGGGGCATGTCGACCACGGCAAGACGTCTCTTCTCGACGCCATCCGCAAGACCAATGTCATAGGAGGCGAGGCCGGCGGCATCACTCAGCATATCGGCGCTTATCACGTCAAGCTGAGCGACGGCAGGTCCATTACCTTCCTGGACACTCCTGGCCACGAAGCTTTTACTTCCATGCGGGCCAGAGGTGCTCAGGTGACGGACATCGTCATCCTGGTAGTGGCAGCCGACGACGGCGTCATGCTGCAGACGAGGGAGGCGGTAAACCACGCCAGGGCCGCCAACGTGCCGATTATTGTGGCTGTCAACAAGGTTGACAAGGCGGAAGCCGAACCAGACCGCATCCGGCGCGAGATGTCTGATCTCGGACTGGTGCCCGAAGCCTGGGGCGGGGACACAATTTTTGTCGACGTTTCGGCCAAGAGCGGCCAAGGCGTGGACGATTTGCTGGAGATGGTCCTTCTCCAGTCGGATATAATGGAATTAACAGCGGTTCCCGCCGGCCGTGCCCGTGGGCGCATCATCGAAGCCCGTTTGGACAAGGGCCGCGGCCCCGTGGCCACCCTGCTGGTTCAGGACGGCGTCCTGCGTCAGGGCGACCCGTTTGTCTGCGGTGTTTATCACGGCAAGATCAGGGCGATGTTCAATGACCTGGGCGGGAGGGTCGATACCGCCGGGCCATCCATTCCCCTGGAGATACAGGGCATCACCGGAGTGCCTCATGCGGGCGACGAGTTCTTCGTTCTCGAGGACGAAAAGCAGACCAAACAGGTCAGCGCCCACCGCCAGCTCAAGCAGAGGGAAAGCGAACTGCTCAAGACTTCCAAGGTCACCCTGGAAACATTGTTCGATTCCATCAAGGAAGGAATCAAGGAACTCAATCTGGTTCTCAAGGCCGATGTCCAGGGCTCTCTTGAAGCCATCGCCGATGCCTTGACCAAGCTGGGCAACGAGGAAATCAAGATCAATATAATTCATTCGTCAACGGGCGCCATTTCCGAAACGGATATCATGCTTGCCTCGGCTTCCAACGCCCTGGTGGTGGGCTTCAATGTAAGGCCCAACGCCAAGGTCCAGGATCTTGCCGATCAGGAAAACATACAGATCCGTTTTTACGATATCATCTACAAGCTCATTGACGAAATAAAAGAGGCCATGGCCGGCCTGCTGGAACCGATTCAGAAGGAGAAAGTCCTTGGCCGGGCCGAGGTCCGCAATACCTTCGGCGTTTCCAAAGTCGGGACCATCGCCGGTTCGGCTGTATTGGACGGAAAGATCATCCGTGGGGCCAAGGCCCGGCTGTTGCGGAACGACGTGGTCATATACGACGGCAAGATATCTTCTCTGAAACGTTTCAAGGACGACGCCAAGGAAGTCCTTACCGGCTACGAATGCGGTATCGGCCTGGAGAACTATAACGACATAAAGGTCGGCGACGTTGTCGAAGCCTATATCATTGAAGAGGTGGCCGCCACGCTCGACTGATGATGTGGATTCTGGTGCGTAAATGGTCGTCGGAATTCTCAAAATATCCATGCTCCTGCCCGAAAACGGCTCCCTCAAGGGGAAGCGCAGAGTGGTAAAGAGCATACTGGGCCGGGTCCGCAGCAAGTTCAATGTGGCCGCGGCGGAAGTTGAGGATAACGACCTTTGGCAGCGAGCGGGTCTTGGAGTGACCATGGTCGGCAATGACCGCCGTTTTGTCAATTCCGCCTTGGACAAGGTGCTCGATTTCATCGAACGGGAAGCCGAGGCCGAGATTGTCGACTCGCAGATCGAGTTGCTCAATGTATTGTGACCGGTGTCCGGTAAGATGGTGAAAGTATGAGTTCCATAAGAGTGTCCAGGGTTCAGGATTTGATCAAGGAGGAGGTGTCCCGTCTGCTCCTGTACAAGGTCAAGGACCCTCGCCTGCATACTCTCAGTGTCACCAGGGTCGTGATGACTCCTGACCTGAAGAGCGCAACAGTCTATTACAGCATCTTTGACGACAAGGCGGATCGCCGGGAAATCAAGCGGGGCCTGGAAAAAGCCGCCGGTTTTTTCCGGAGCCAAGTAGGTCAGGCGGCCAATCTGAGGTTTGTGCCCGAATTGAAGTTCGAATACGATCGCTCCCTCGAATATGCCCAGCACATGGACAAGGTGTTGACGGACCTGGCCGCGGAAAATCAGGGCGAGGGGGACAAGGATTCAGATGGTCAGTCTTCGTGACAGGCTGAGCCGCCGGATTCGGGATTTGGCCATGCTTTTCAGCCAGAGCCGCCGCATCCTTCTGATGACCCATATCAACCCCGATGGCGATGCTCTCGGTTCGTTGCTGGGATGCGGCCTGGCCCTGGAAGCTCAGGGGAAAGCCGTGACCATGCACTGCCAGGGAGGCGGGAATCCCATTTATTCCTTCCTGCCCGGGGTGGAACGGGTTTCGGCTGATCCCGGCAGGCCGGAGGATTATGACCTTGCGGTGCTTCTGGATTGTCACAGCCTGAAACGTGCCGGGGAACTGGCTTTGCCCATGGCCGCTGTCACCACTCTGGCCGTCATCGACCATCACGTGGTTGAAACCGAGCTGCCGGTACATGCACTTGTCGATGAGGGCGCTTCTGCCGCCGCTGAATTGGTTTTTTACATACTGAACGAAATGGGCGCGGATATCACTCCGGAAATTGCCGCGAATCTTTTTGTGGCCATTTCCACTGATACCGGGTCTTTCTCTTATGAGAACACATCCCCCGGCGCTCTCTCCGTGGCCTCCGAACTGGTCCGGGCCGGAGCGGCCCCCTGGGATGCTTTTCAGAAGCTCTACATGAAAAAGCCCTTGGGCCGCCTGCAATTGTTGGGCTTGGCCCTCAAGGACATGGAGCTTCATTATGGCGGTAAAGTCGGGGCGCTGTCCGTGACCACGGATATGATGACAGTGACCGGAACCACTTCCGCAGATACCGACGGTTTTGTCGAGTATCCACGCTCCGTGGAGGGGGTCGAACTGGCCGTTTTCTTCCGCGAGAGGGAGAAAGGCGGCTGCAAGGTCAGCCTGCGCTCCCGTGGAAGGGTAAACACCGCCGCCCTGGCTTCGGAGTTCGGCGGCGGCGGGCATCGTAACGCCGCAGGATTTTTCATAGCGGAACCTCTGGTAAAGGCCAGGAAGATGGTCATGGAATCCGCGGCCAGATATCTGCCGGAAACGACCGATGGAGGCCGCCGGTGACCACCGGAAACGCTCAGAAATTTCTTTCCGGAGTACTGGTGATCGATAAACCCGGAGGATGTTCTTCTTACGATGTCATCCGCCGGATAAAACGGGCCACCGGTATCAAGAAAATAGGCCATACCGGTACTCTCGACCCCATGGCCACCGGTGTAATGGTCATATGTCTGAATCAGGCGACCAAGCTTGTGCCTTTTCTTCAGGATGGGGAAAAGGAGTATGCGGGCAGAATAGTCCTGGGACTGACGACCGATACTGACGACATAACCGGGCGGGTTACGGAAAAGCGCATCAACATTGACCTGACCCATCAGGAAGTCGTCGCCGCCGCCGAGGAATTCGTCGGCTTGATCGAGCAGGTGCCCCCGGCTTATTCGGCGTTGAAGTTTCAGGGGCGGCCCGGTTACAAAATGGCCAGGTCCGGAGAAAAGGTGCCGGTCAGGTCACGGCAGGTGGTCGTCCATGATCTGGCGATAACGGGGATCGACCTGCCCCATATATCTTTTTATGCCCGGGTCTCCAAGGGAACGTACATCCGTTCCATTGCCTCCGACCTTGGGCGCAGACTTGGAACAGGCGCCTGCCTGGAAACACTCAGGCGCCTTGCCAGCGGACCATTCAACCTGACCCAGGCCTTGAGCCTAGAGGAAATGGAATCCCTGGCTGCCGCCGAACGGCTGGATGAAAGCTTGGTCTCCAAGGAGCAGGCTCTGGAATTCATGCCGGAAGTCCGGGTCGATGAAGACCTGGCACGTCAGGTCGGCAATGGGAGGCCGTTACCCATAAGCGGCCTGGAGCATTTTACCCCTTCTCCCGGACCAGTGCGCGTCTCTGATCTGGGTGGAGGACTTATCGCTGTTTATCATTGCAATCCTCCGACCGGTGCGCGGGAAAACCAGTGTTTGACGCCGCTCCGCGTTCTGGGAGGAAATTAATAAATAATATTTGTCATTTGTCAAAAGGAGGAAGATTAAGGTGGCGTTAACTCCGGAAACTAAAAAGGGCCTGATTGAAGGCTACAAGAATCACGAGTCGGACACCGGGTCCCCAGAGGTTCAGATCGCCTTACTCACAGAACGTATCAGCGGCTTGACGGAGCATTTCAAGGTCCACAAGAAGGACCATCACTCAAGGCGGGGCCTCTTGAAGCTGGTCGGGCAGCGCAGGCGCCTGCTCAACTACCTCAAGCGGAAAGACATAAGCCGCTACCGTGAACTGATTGCCCGGTTGGGCCTGCGCAAGTAATCTTGCCTCGACCGGTTCAATGCTTAAGGCCTAATGCGCCTTAAGCATAAAGGAGCTTGAACATAGAGATGAAAGTAGAAAGACAATTCGGAGCGGCAACGCTTAGCATTGAAACCGGACATATGGCCCGGCAGGCAAGCGGTTCCGTTACCGTGCGCTGTGGAGACACGGTAGTCCTGGTGACCGCCGTGGCAACCAAGGATCAGCGCACCGGAATAGATTTCGTACCGCTTACGGTCGACTACCAGGAGCGGTTTTACGCCGTTGGGCGCATTCCCGGCAATTTCTTCCGCCGGGAAGTAGGACGTCCTTCGGAAAAAGAGACTCTTACCTCGCGTTTTATCGACCGGCCCTGCCGTCCGTTGCTGCCCAAGACCTGGACCTATGAAACCCAGGTCATAGCCACGGCGCTTTCGGTTGATGATAATTACGATCCCGATATTCTGGCGATGATCGGAGCTTCCGCCGCGCTGGAGATTTCGGACATTCCCTTCAATGGTCCTATCGCCGGCACCAGAGTGGTCCGGGTAGACGGGCAATTTGTCGTCAACCCCACCCAGGCTCAGTTGGAAGCCTCGGACATGGTTGTCATCGTGGCCGCCAGCCGCGACGCCATTGTCATGATTGAAGGTGGAGCCAGCGAACTCAGCGAAGCCGACCTGCTGGAAGCGGTCTTCTTCGCCCATCAGGAAATGCAGCCCATCCTGGAAATGCAGGAAGAGCTCAAGGCCGCCGTGGGCAAAGCCAAGAGGCCGGTTCCCGAAGTTGTTCGCGACGAAGAGTTCATCAAGATGGTCAAAGAGCGTTATGCCGCTCAGGCCAGCGAAGCCCTGGTTATTCCCGGCAAGCTCGATAGGCACGGCCGCTTCGATGAAATCATCGACAAGGCGGTCGAGGAACTTAACGAGGAATATCCGGACCGCCAGAAGGAAGTCCGTCAGGCTTTCGGCGAATTCGAACGTGAATTCCTCCGCAACATGGTCCTCAATGAGAAGAAGAGGATAGACGGCCGCGGTTTCACCGACATCAGGCCTATTACCTGTGAGGTAGGCATATTGCCCCGCGCCCACGGCTCGGCATTGTTCACCCGCGGTGAAACACAGGCCCTGGGGATAGCCACCCTGGGTACTACCCTGGATGACCAGCGGCTGGACGCCATTATCGGTGAAACGTCGAAGTCCTTCATGCTCCATTACAACTTCCCGCCCTTCTGCGTCGGCGAGGCCAAACCCTTGCGCGCACCGAACCGCCGGGAAATAGGACATGGAGCGCTGGCCGAGAGGACCATACGTGCAGTCATGCCTGCGGAGACGGATTTCCCGTATACCGTGCGCGTGGTCTCGGAAGTCCTCGAGTCCAATGGATCTTCCTCCATGGCCACCGTCTGCTCCGGGACTCTGGCCCTGATGGATGCCGGCGTGCCTATCAAGGCTCCGGTGGCCGGAGTGGCTATGGGGCTGGTTGTGGAAGGCGACAATGTGGCCGTCCTGACCGACATCATCGGCGATGAAGACCATCTCGGCGACATGGACTTCAAGGTCACCGGTTCCCGCAAGGGCGTCACGGCCATCCAGATGGATATCAAGATCAAGGGCGTGACCAAGGAGATCATGACCAGGGCTCTGGAACAGGCCCGCGAAGGACGGCTCTTCATTCTCAACAAGATGGAAGAAGTTATCGCCGCTCCGCGTACGGAAATCTCCCAGTACGCTCCCAAGACCACTTATATCCAGATCAATCCTGAAAGGATCAAGGATATCATCGGTCCCGGCGGACGTATCATCAAGGCCCTGCAGGCTGAGACGGAGACCAGGCTCGAAGTCGAGGATTCCGGCAAGGTCACCATCTACGCCAACAACAACGAGGCTGCCGAAAAAGCCATCAAGGCCATCAAACGCCTCACCCAGGAACCGGAAATCGATCAGGTCTATCTTGGCCGGGTCGTTAAAATCATGGACTTCGGAGCCTTTGTGGAAATCCTCCCCGGCACCGACGGCCTGGTCCATATCTCCCAGCTTTCCACCGAGCGCGTCCAGCGTGTCAACGATGTGGTCAGTGAAGGCGACGAGATACTGGTCAAGGTTCTTGGCATCGACAAACAGGGCAAAATCCGGCTCTCCCGGAAGGCTGTCCTGGAGGATGAAGGCAAAAACCTCAGCAACTGAGAAGACAACACTCCCACGGGAACCCCGGCTCAGAGCCGGGGGCGCGGGGAGGGTGGACGGGCTAGTGTATAAAAAAACCGATTTTGGCAATGGACTGCGGGTGGTAACCGAGCGGATTCCTCACGTCAAGTCAGTCTCCGTCGGCATCTGGGTCAACGTGGGCTCACGTGACGAGAGGGGCGAGGAAGGCGGCGTTTCACACCTGATCGAGCACATGATCTTCAAAGGCACCCAGCGGCGCGACGCCCGCCGGATAGCCATGGAGATCGACCAGATCGGGGGGATGTCCAATGCTTTCACCAGCAAGGAATTCACCTGTTTTCACGCCAAGGTCATGTCCGACCACCTGCCTCTCGTCACCGACCTTCTGACCGATATCTTCCTCAACTCGATCTACGACCCGGAGGATCTGGAGCGCGAGCGCCAGGTCATCCTCCAGGAGATCAGCATGGTTGAGGACACCCCGGACGACCTGGTTCATGTTCTCTTTTCGGAGAACCTCTGGCCAGGCCATCCTCTCGGGCGTCCGATCATGGGTACCGAGGAGACCGTTTCTTCCATCAAAAGGGAAGACATCCATAGCTATCTCGAACGGAATTACCTGCCCGGGAAAATCGTCATCTCCGCCGCCGGCGATCTCGAACATGAGGCCTTTGTCGAACTTATCGCCCCGGCTTTCGCCGCTCTCAAACAAGCAGGTTTTCCGGCGGACCAGACCCCGCCCCGCACCAGCGTCGGTGTTCAGGTCATTAACAAGACACTCGAACAGGTTCATCTCTGCCTCGGAGCCGAGTTCCCCACCGCCATGGAGGCTAAGCGCTATCCCGCCGCTCTGCTTAACGTCATTCTGGGCGGCAACATGAGTTCGCGCCTTTTTCAGGAAATCAGGGAAAAACGAGGCCTGGCCTATTCTGTCTACTCGTATTTTTCAGCCTATCTGAACACGGGTATGCTGGGAATTTATGCCGGAGTCGAACCCGATCAGACCGCAGCCACCATCGCTCTCATCCTGGCCGAACTGGATAAACTCCGTTCAGGACAGTTGGAACAGACGGAACTCAAGGCGGTCAAGGAGCATCTGAAAGGCAGCATCATCCTGGCTTCGGAAAGCACCGACAACCGTATGAACCGGTTGGCCAAAAATGAAATTACCTACGGGCGCTACATCGATTTTGATGAAATCGTCGAATCCATCGACCAAGTCACCGTGGACCAGGTCATATCTCTTGCCAGGGAAACCCTCCGCCCGGAACAACTGGCCATGACCGTCCTCGGCCCCATAGACCGGAATGAACTTCCGGCGGACCTGGGCGCTCTGTAAACATGGTCATGGAGTCCGTGCACGTTCAGGTTATTCGCGTCCGCCCGGAAGAAGACGCCGATCTGCCTCTGCCCCGCTATATGACCGCTGCTTCCGCCGGGCTCGATCTGACCGCTGCGGTCAGGGAGCCTGTCGACGTTGAACCGGGACGCATTACTCTCATACCCACGGGGCTGGCCGTGGCCCTGCCCGAAGGTTTCGAGGCCCAGATCCGTCCGCGCAGCGGATTGGCGCTGAAAAAGGGCCTGACCATCATCAACGCACCGGGAACAATCGACGCCGACTACCGGGGTGAGATAGGTCTGGCCGTGGTCAATCTGGGGCCGGAGCCGGTGACCATAAACCGTGGCGACCGGGTGGCCCAGATGGTGGTCACTCGCGTCTGGCAGGCCGAACTGCAACTGGTCGACAAACTGACCGACACCGAACGGGGTGACGGCGGCTTCGGCCACACAGGTTGAAGCTCCGTACCTCCTCCTTTTTTCCCGCCATTTTTGATTCTCCTTGTTTTTAGAGTTGACGCCTCGTGCACATGTGATAAATTGAAAGACAGGCCGCTCTAGGGTGCGGCCGGAATTCTAAACCACACAATACAATCAGATTGCGAACATTGAACCCGGAAGAAAACGGGTCCAGGTGGACGCGCCGCACGTGCAAAAGGGAGCTGTGCCATGGAGAATACCCCGAAATGGTATGACGCGCATTTGGAGGAATACCGCAAGGTTGCATTTGTCAAAAGCCGCGAGGAGTATGACGAGTTATACCGGCGGTCCATTGAAGAACCCGACGCCTTCTGGACCGAGCAGGCCGGAAAATACCTGACCTGGTACAAACCGTGGGATTTTGTGCTTCGCTACGATGTTGACGAGGCCAGAATCGAATGGTTCGGCGGCGGCGTCATAAATGCCTGCTACAACTGTCTTGACCGCCATCTTCCCAAGCTGAAGGAAAAAGTCGCTTACCACTGGGAGGGGGACAATCCCGAAGACACCCAGGCTGTTACCTATGCCGATCTGTACTACCGGGTCAACAAACTGGCGGCGGCCCTGAAGGCCAAGGGGGTCGCCAAGGGAGACCGGGTGGTCATCTATCTGCCCATGATAGTCGAACTGCCCGTGGCCCTGCTGGCCTGCGCCAGAATCGGCGCGGTTCATTCGGTTGTTTTCGGCGGCTTCAGTTCGGAAGCTTTGGCCAGCCGCATAATCGACTGTGAAGCCAAATGCGTTATTACCTCGGACGGAGGCTACCGCTCGGGTAAGACCGTCCCTCTGAAAAAGAATGTTGACGAGGCCCTCAAACAGTGTCCGGAGGTGAAGACGGTCTTTGTTTTCGACCGCTGCGGACTGAAACCCAACCTTGAACCAGCGCGGGAAATCTGGTGGCACGAAGCCGTCAACAACCCTGATATCCCCGATTTTGTCGAGCCGGAGCCCATGAACGCCGAGGACCCGCTTTTCATCCTGTATACCAGCGGCAGTACGGGAAAGCCCAAAGGGGTCGTTCACACTCACGGCGGCTATCTGCTCTACGCGGCCATGACCACCCGGCTCAGTTTCGACCTCAAGGACGATGAAATCTTCTGGTGCACGGCCGACATAGGCTGGGTCACCGGACACACTTATGGAGTCTACGGTCCGCTCATCAATGGTCTGACCAGCGTTCTTTTCGAGGGCGTGCCCAGCTACCCCGGTTTTGACAGATACTGGGCGCTGGTTGAACGGTACAAGGTGGCCAAGTTCTACACAGCTCCGACGGTTATCCGTTCCCTGGCCAAGGAAGGCAGCGAATACGTGCATATGCACGACGTTACTTCCCTCAAGCTCCTGGGCAGCGTGGGGGAACCCATCAACCCCGAGGCCTGGCGCTGGTATTACGAGCACGTGGGCCGCCATTGGGCTCCCATAGTTGATACCTGGTGGCAGACCGAGACCGGCGGCCATATGATCACGCCTCTGCCGGGCGTGGCTCCCATCAAACCCGGCTCCTGCGCCTTTCCTTTCTTCGGGGTTGAGCCGGTTATTCTTGATCCGGACACCGGCAAGGAAGTCCAGTTCCCCGGACAGGAAGGTGCGCTGTTCATCAGAAGACCATGGCCGGGCATGGCCAGAACCGTGTACAAAAACCATGAGCGCTTCAAGGAGACCTATTTTTCACGAGTGCCCGGTCTATATTTCACCGGTGACGGAGCCAAGTGCGACGAAGACGGTTATTACTGGATTATCGGGCGCATAGACGACGTCATCAACGTCTCCGGCCACCGGTTGGGCACGGCTGAAGTAGAATCGGCCCTTGTTCTCCATGACATGGTCGCCGAAGCCGCTGTGGTCGGTTTCCCTCATCCGCTCAAAGGGCAGGGAATCTATGCCTTTGTCACTCTTAATACGGGGACTCAGCCGTCCGATGAATTGAAGAAGGAACTGGTGGGGTTGGTCCGTTCGGAAATAGGACCCATCGCCACCATTGATGTCCTGCAATGGGCCGACGCCTTGCCTAAAACCCGCAGCGGCAAGATTCTGCGGCGTCTGCTCCAGAAAATAGCTTCCGGTCAGACCGAAACCCTGGGCGATACGTCCACTATAGCCGACCCCGGCGTGGTCGATACTCTCATCAAGAATCGTATCGGGCTCAAGGCCTGAAAAAACCAATACGAGCCGGACGGACAACAGGTCCGTCCGGTCAGCCTGGCCGGCCGGAACCGGTGGCGGGGTGGCCCATGGGCGAACAGAACAGGCGCACGACCATTCTGGATGAAGGGGGGTGCGCCTTTCAAATCGGTCTTCTGGAGCCGGATTGTTCCCAGCGTCTCTTTGAGATGTACGAGTATTTTTCACCCAAGAATGTGAGCCAGGGACTGCCGCCCGAAGGCGAGAGCCGCCGCCGCGAATGGGTTGATTTTCTTCTGTCCCGCGGCCTCAATTTCATGCTCTGGCAAGACGACAGGCCGGTAGGCCATGCCGCCCTGGTTACCGACGAGCAGAGAAAGGACGCTGAATATCTCATCTTTATCTGCGAAGGTTTTCGCGGGCGGGGGCTTGGTACGGCCCTGACCCGGATGGTCATGGAAAGAGCCAGGCAGATGTCTTTGCTGTTTGTCTGGCTGACCGTTGAAGGTTATAATTTTAGAGCAATCAGGCTGTACAAGAAATTCGGCTTCATCTTTAACGACGAAGGCGGATGGGAACGGATAATGATTCTGAGGTTGGGCGAAGGAGAATGAACAGGACAGTAGGCATAGTCCGGGACGACAGGTACCTGGAGCACAAGACGGGACTGGTCCATCTGGAACACCCCCAAAGGCTTCAGACCGTCTACCGCATGCTGGACACGGAGTTTTCCGGGCCGGTGCTCAACATACAGGCCGAGCCCGCGGCCATGGACCAGCTTGAGCTTTTTCATACCCCCGCCCATATAGAGAAAGTCCTCAAGACCGCCGAGCAGGAGTTCACCCACCTCGCACCGGACACGCCGGTCAGCGCCAAAAGCTACCTGGCCGCCTGGCTGGCCGTGGGGGGCTGCCTTCGAGCCCTGCAAGCCCTGATAGAAGGCCGGTGCCATGCCGCCTTCGCCCTGGTTCGCCCTCCCGGCCATCACGCCTTGCCGGACCGGGCCACCGGTTTCTGTATCTTCAACAATCTGGCCGTGGCCGCCCGGCAGGCCTTGAAAGTTTACGGCCTGCGCCGCATACTGGTCGTCGATTGGGACGTTCATCACGGCAACGGCATCCAGGATGGTTTTTACGGGGAAAAGGAGGTCCTGTATTTTTCCTCCCATTACCTGATGAATTTTCCTCATACCGGCGATTGGGAAGAAACAGGTGCCGGTCCCGGCCTGGGATACAACATCAATCTTCCCTTGCCCAAGAGGACTACGGACGAAGAGATACTGCACTGTTACAGGGCGGTCCTGACGTCTGTTTTTCAGAGGTATCGTCCCGAACTGGTCATGGTGGCCGCCGGTTTTGACGCACACCAGGCCGATCCTCTGGGCCGGATGAGCCTGACGGAAAAAGGATTCGGCTGGCTGACCAGCCTCCTTCTGAAATTGAGTGAAGAAAACGGACGTCCGCCCATGCTGCTGTCTTTGGAAGGCGGATACAATGTCAAGGCGCTGGCCGCCTCCGTCCATGCCGTTCTGGATGTGCTGGCTGGAAACGGGTCCAGTTCCGAGCTTCCGGAAACCATAACGCCGCGCGGCGCGGAATTGGCCGAGCGTGCGGTTCGCACCCATGCCCCTTACGGCGTCTGGGCGGACGACACAGTCCTGCGAAAAACCCAAGGCGGATTGCATAGATGATCAAAGCGAAAGTCCCGCCCCAGAATTCCGGGGCCAATCTCAAAAACTACCATCAGACCTATGAAACCTTCTCCTGGGATGACATCGCCCCCCAGTTCGACTGGCATGAGACAGGCCAGGTCAATATAGTCCACGAAGCTGTTGACCGTTGGGCCGCCGACCCCGAGCACCGGGACCACACGGCTCTAATCTTTGAAAAAGACGGCCATGTCGTCCGGTATTCTTTCCTGGAGCTGAAGCAGCAATCCTGCCGCTGGGCCAACCTTTTTCTGGAACTGGGCCTCAAGCCTGGCGACCGGGTCTTTATCTTTCTGCCCCGCTGTCCGGAACTCTACCTGGCCATGCTGGCCTGCGCCCGGCTCGGTCTGGTCTTTTCGCCACTCTATTCAACTCTCAATTACGCGGAGCTGGAAGTCCGGGTCCGCAACGCCGAGCCACGGGCCATTCTGACTCATCCGGATCTGGCGGAAAGAATACCCCGTGAAGTTCTGACTGAAGTGGAGAAGCTTTTCATCTGCCAGGGGCCGGCCCTCGGATTATGCTCTCAGGAAATATCACTGGACAGCCGCATTTCAGGCATGTCGGAAAACTGCGAACCGGTCTGGCTGGACCCGAAAGCCCCGCTGTATCTGCTGTATACGTCCGGCTCCACAGGCCCGCCCAAAGGCGTGGTCCACACTCACCGGGATATGCTCGGCTACCTCATGACCGGCCGGTACGTTCTGGATCTTCGTGCAGACGACATCCTCTGGACGGACGGCGACCCGGCCTGGGTCACCGGAACGGCGTATGCCGCCTTTGCTCCATGGCTCTGCGGCGTGACTTCCGTCGTCCTGGGCGATCCCTTTGCCGCCTCGACTTCTTACCGCACTCTGGAACGCCATAAGGTCACGGTCTGGTACACCACGCCCAGGAACATCAACTGGATGGCCGCAGCCGGGGACGACCTTCCGCGCAGATACGATCTTGCTTCGCTTCGCCATATCACCTGCGTGGGTGAGTCTCTGGCTCCGGAACTCTTCTACTGGGTAAAGAAAAATCTTGGGCTCACGCCTCATGAAAACTGGTGGATGACGGAAACCGGCATGATCTGCCTGGCCAATTTTCCTTCTCTGACGGTCAAGCCCGGCTCCATGGGCGTGCCGGTACCGGGAGTCGAAGCGGCCGTGCTCGACGAAAGCGGCGAGCCCCAGCCTTTGCTCACCCTGGGGCAACTGGCCCTGAAAATCGGCTGGCCGGCCATGATGGCCGACATCTGGCGGGACGAAGGGCGTTACCAGCTCTACTTCCGGCATGAAGGCTGGTTTCTGACCGGGGACATGGCCCTGACGGACGAAGAAGGCTACTTCTTTCATCAGGGCCGCAACGACGACCTGATCAAGGTCGGGGACAAACTGCTGGGACCATTTGAAGTCGAGCATGTCCTTTGCCGCCATCCGGCCGTCAATGAGGCCGCCGTCATATCTCAGACATCGTCGGCCGCCAAGCCCGTGGTCAAGGCCTTTGTCACCCTGCGGGACGGCGTCACTCCATCGGCCCGCCTGAACGAAGAGATCAAGGCCTTTGTCAAGGCCAACCTTTCAGAAGAAATACCTCTCCGGGAAGTGGCTTTTCTGGACACCCTGCCCAAGACTCTCAGCGGCAAGGTCCTCCGCCGGGTTCTCCGGGCCAGGGAATTGGGGCTGCCTGGCGGCGACCTCTCCCGCCTGCAGGACTGACCTGGATTTACTCAATCCTTGGTCTTGGAATAGCCCGCCAGATGGAGTAGTGTGTATTCTGGAAATCAGCGACAGCCGGAGGAATCAGTCATTCGTTTCTGTGTTTTGTCCAGCGGAAGTAAAGGTAACGCCATCTGGGTCGAATCCGGAGGGCGGGCGCTCCTCGTCGATGCCGGCCTCTCCGGCAAGGAACTCGTCAGGCGGATGAATCTGGCCGGGCTGGACCCCGCCCGCCTGGAAGGCATTCTCGTCACCCACGAGCATCGTGACCATGTCCACGGCGTCGGCGTTATGGCCCGCCGTTTCAAAATACCCGTGTACATCAATGAAGCCACCATGATCGCCGCGGATTACCTGCTGGGACCGGTCAGACCTGTTTTGTTCCGCACCGGTGCCGACACGGAAATCGCCGGCTTGAATGTGCACCCCTTTTCGATTTCCCACGATTCGGCCGACCCCGTGGGCTTCACTTTTGAAAACAGCGGCTCCCGCCTGGGACTGGCCACCGATCTGGGAGTGGCCACCAATCTGGTCAGGGAGAGACTGGCCGGTTGTAACGGGCTCATCCTCGAAGCCAACCACGACCTGAAAATGCTTATGGAAGGCCCATATCCCTGGGAAACGAAACGCCGGGTGAAAAGCCGGCACGGCCATCTTTCCAATGAGGACGCAGCTGAACTGCTGGCCTCTCTGGCCCATTCCGGCCTGTCCCAGGTCGTTCTGGCGCATCTCAGCCAGACCAACAACCTGCCGGAACTGGCCCTGGAATGTGTCGGCTCGGCGGTGAGCGGGTTGCCCCTGACCGCCGCCCGTCAGGATGAACCTGGACCCGTAGTGGAGCTTCTGCCTTGACCGGGACGGATTCAGCCGAGAACCGGGACGGGGCGGGGAAGGGCGGCCGCAGAAAACGCAAGCCCCACGGGGGGTGCCTTTTCTGGGTGGGGTGCCTCTTCTTCGTCATTCTCCTGCTTGCCGCCGCTATCTTTTTTTTCGGGTACGGTTTCTGGCTGATTCAGGATTTTTTTCAGGAAAAGACCTGGCCGGATGACGATTCCCGCAAAATAATGACCCGGCTGACCGCACCGGTTCCCGCACCGCCCATCGCTCTGGCCCGGCTGCAAATAGAAAGGCCGGGGAGCGAAAACCCCGGCCCTGTCCGACTCTCCGCCGCCGTCAGCTAGAGATTCATCACATCTTCCTTGGATTTTTTCTTGATATAGGCCCTGGCCGCGCTGCGTATTTTGGGAATCAGGACGGATTTGACCTTTTCCAGCCCCTGGTAAAGGTTGAGCATGTCCTTGTCCAGAACCTCGACCGCCCCTATCTTGTCCGCCCGCAGTTCCGCCTTGCTGCCGGCCTTGGCCATGGTGCTGATAATTATTACCGGCTTGGGGTAGTAGACCATGAGTTTTTTCAGAAAGGTCACGCCGTCCATCTTGGGCATGATAATGTCCAGGGTGATTACATCGGGATTCTTTTCCAGCATAAGTTCGCGAGCCTCAAAGGCGTCGCCAGCCTCGCCGACGACTTCGATATCCGGTTCCCCCGCCATAGCCTTGATGAGGAGGCTTCTGACCAGGGGAGAATCGTCAACCACCAGCACCTTGATTCTGTTCTTTTCGAAATGCTCATCCTTGGCGAGCATGGTTTCGGCGAATTGGGAACGTTCGATATTCCGGACCTGAACAGTATTGTCCCAGGTCTGATACCTCAGCTTGAGGCCGTGATGACCGCCCACCTGTTCCCGCGTAACCGGGATGCCGTACTGCTTGAGAAGCGCCCTGGCTATTTCCACGTTTTTTTCGCCGATGTTCGCCCCGCTCTTGATAGCGCCGACCACGTTGGCTCCGCCGAAGAGCATGGCCTCCACGCCGTTCAAGGAACCGGAAGCGCGCTGCATGAACTGGACCAGGGTCTGAATGGCAAAATCGCCGTATTTAGCCGACCTTTCGCCAGACGCAGAAGTAGGCAGCATGAAATGGTTGACGCCGCCGAACTGATTTGTCCGGTTGAAGAGGCAAAGAGCTACGCAGGAACCCAGCAGTGTCGTGACTTCGTGGGGTTTCTTGCTGATGAGATACTCCCCGGGGAGCAGAAACACTCGTTCAAAAGTCATTTTTTTAACCTCGAAATTAACTATGAGACGCACTGGAATAATCAGGCGTCGTTGGCGAGTCCCCGCAGGACAAGAGTGAACGGCAAGTGTTCCCGGCCGTTCAGTTAACCCCGGGCCTCAGCCCGAAAACAGGTCCAAACCAAGTCTCGTCAGATGAGTACCATTATAACCGCTACATCGCCTGCTTTACCACTGTTGGAGGGATAAAAACAAGAAAGAGAGGCTCTTTTGGCCGAAGATGGAAGAAGGTGGGCCGAAAAAGCCGGGGATAGGGCTGGCTTGCGCAAAACTCCGGATTTTTTCGCCCTATGAAGGAACGATGACCGGAAGGAAGCAGTCTGCTCTGAAATGCTTCAATCAAGCCCCTCGGCCGGGTCCGGGAGATACAGTTCCTTACCGGCCAGGTCTTCGTATGCCAGAATCTCGGCCTCCAGGCGTTCTTTTGACCAACCCAGCAGTGAACCCATCAGGCGGGCCGCCTTGGGCGCGGCCTCAAGTCCCCGGTCAGGGGTCAGGTAGGTCAAGCCCAGCCGGCGCGTCATCAGATCGTTGAGATTGGCCGCCATTTCCGCTTCCACGGCCCAGAAAACCTCCGCGGCCATCACTCCCGCCGTTTCGTCTATCATCTGCCTGAGCAACGGTCTGCGGGCGAGAATCGTAATGGCTTCGGCCTGCGGTCCGTATTTTTCCCTGATCCTGGCGGCCGCCTTGGGCGGAAGGTCCTCGCCGATCCGGCCCATGTCCGGCTTTGATTCGCATATTCTTATACTGGGCGTAACTGATGATGGTGCATCTTTTTCACCGAGAACTTCCATGACCATATCCACGGCTTGGGCCGCCATCAGGCGGAAAGTGGTCAGTTTGCCTCCGCGAACGGTCAGCAGCCGCCCCTTTTCCAGATCAATCTCGTGCTCCCGCGACACCGCCGCCGTATCTCCGCTTTTGTCTTCACTGACCAGGGGCCGCAATCCCGCCCAGGTGGATGTCACCTCGCCGATTGTCAGCGGAGGGCCTGAAAAAGAAGAGTTGACCGCATCGAGCAGATACTCGACTTCGGAACGCTCGGCATGCACCTCATTCAGATCGCCCTTATAATCCGTGTCCGTCGTCCCTACGTAAACGCTGTCTCCGAGCGGCACGGCGAAGAGAGGCCGCCCGTCCTCCGCTTTGAGGATTACCACATGTTCTATAGGCTTCAAGCGCCGGGGAAAGACAATATGCACTCCCTTGGCGGGCCTTATGGCTGGCCGGCTTTCCTCGTCGGCCGAGGCCCTGACCCGGTCGGACCAGACTCCGGCCGCGTTGACAGCCGCCTTGGCCCGGATTGTCAATTCGCCGCCGTTCAGGCGGTCGATCACCCTGGCCGTCACCCCCTGACCATCTATCTCCAGCCCCTTCACTTCGGTGTAATTCACCGCAGCCGCACCCGCTCTGGCTGCGGCTTTGACTGTTTCGAGGGTCAGACGGGCGTCATCGGTCATACAGTCATAATAAATCAGTCCCCCCTCAAGTTCCTGATCCGTCAGAGAAGGTTCCAGGGCCAGCAACTCCTCCCTGCTCAGACTCTGATGAGTGGGCAGGCCCTTTTTCCCGGCCAGCGTGTCATAGGCCCACAACCCCAGATTCATCACTCTCCGGCTTTCGCCCTGTCCCTTGAAGACCGGGACGATGAACTGCACCGGACGGGCCAGATGGGGAATCATCTGCATGAGGTTGTGGCGCTCGGTCAGAGACTCTTTGACCAGCTTTATGTCCAGCATCTTCAGATAACGCAGTCCGCCATGGATAAGGCGGGATGATTTGCCGCTGGTCCCGCTCCCGAAATCGCCCATCTCCACCAGGACCGTGGATAGTCCTCTCAGGCTGGCGTCCCAGGCCGTGCCCGCGCCGACTATTCCTCCGCCTATGACCAGAAGGTCATAGAGATGCCCCGGCATCTCCCGCAGCAGATTTTGCCTGGTCCGTATGGAAAAGGCCGGGAAGAGCCCGGCCGGGCTCGCCACTCTCGGATCAGGGTCCACTACCGCCCCCGGATTGAGGACTCCCGCCGGGTCCAGTTGTGATTTGGCCGCCCGGAAGGCGTCGAGCAGATCCTTACCCCAGTAAGCGTCCAGCCAGGGTTTGTGGTCCCGGCCCACGCCGTGGTGATGGCTGATGGCCCCGCCGTGGCTGATGATGGTTTCGCAGGCCGCTTCCTTGGCCGTGCGCCACTGCTCTTCCTCCCGGCCCTCCTTCTGCGGGGCCAGGAAAGTGAAATAGAGATTCCCGCCGTCGGAGTAGGCGTGGGAGAGATGGGTCATAACCACGCCGGGGGTTCCTTGGGCGGACAGGGCTTCTTCCAGCGAAGAGCGCACCTTGCCGTACAGCCCGTGCAAACGGTCCCATTCAGCCGCCGTTTCCAGGGTTTCCACCAGTAAGCCCCTGGTTATGAGTTCGTCCCGCATGTAGGGCGAGGTGTAACGGGTTTCATCCCAGGCCCGCGCTGGTCCTGAACCGGCACTCGCTCCGCCGTGAGCCTTACAGATGCGCCGGACCTCCCGGCTCTCCGGAACGGTCTCCGCCGCCCGACCTTCTCCTCCGGCCAGAAGGAGACAGGCCTTGGCCGGATCGATGCCGCGCCAGCCGAGGTACATGGGTAATGCCTGTTTGAAAAGAAAGCGGCCCCAGCGCGATGTCTTTCTGGCTCCGGCTTCGGTCAGCAGGGCAGATGTTTCCAGCGGATCGGAAAGCCTCAGTGTCGCCGGGCGCAATCCGGCTGCCGTCATCCTGCGTACGGCCGCCAGGCCTGCTTCGAAAGTGGGAAAGAGGCACGAGTAAAACCATTGCTTTTCCGGGAGAGGGCGGATGCGCATTACCGCTTCGGTTATGACCCCCAGGGTTCCTTCCGAGCCCACCAGCAAGGCCGTCAGGTCTCCGCCCGCCGCCGCGGCTGGCACCTCCGGCGTTTTCGTCCCTGCGCCGGGCCAGACCACCCGCAGGCTCACCACCATATCCTCGATCTTCCCGTAGCGAAGCGACTTGTGCCCGGCCCCGCGTGCGGCTATCCAGCCTCCCAGGGTTGAAAAGTGAAAAGACTGGGGGAAATGTCCCAGAGTATACCCGGCCCGGTTCAACTCGTCTTCCAGGTCCGGCCCGAAAACGCCAGCCTCGGCCCTGACTGTCAGATTATCGCCGTTGATCTCCAGAACCCGGCTCACCCGGCTCATGTCCAGGCAGATATTCGGCCGTAACTCGGCCGCCAGCTCCACACCGCCCACCACGCTCGAACCGCCGCCGAAGGGGGTTACGGCCGCTCCATGGCTCGCGGCCGCCGCCAGCACCAGGGCGGCCTCTTCCGAATCGCCCGGGTATACCACTGCGTCCGGCGGCGCCGGTATTTTTCCCAGCCTCAGCCGGATAAGGTCCCGGTAGCCGCGTCCCATGGCATGAAAGACCCGGCTCCGCTTGTCGCGCCGCACGTTCTCTTCGCCCACGGCTTCGGACAAGTCGGCGGACAGAGCCTCCGGCAACTCCGGCGGCCTCAGATCCAGGGCATCCAGATCAGGCACGGGGAGTTCCCTGGTTGTCTGAAAGCTCAGCCTCTGCTCCAGAAAATCCAGCAATCCCACGGCCGGTTCAGCGGAAAAGTCTTCCCGGCCCCAGCCCCACCATTTTCTCTGTTCTTCGGGCGCGGTCATAGTCTCCGGCTCCTCTATTCGGAAAAGCGCGTTAAAAAGCCCTGGATGAAAGCGGCAACCTGGCCGGAACCGTCGAAGACCCCGTAATGCCCCTCGGCCAGAACGTCGGCCTTCAACTCCAGTAAAGTCTTCATCGATTCCCGCCATATGGCAATATCCGAACCAAAGGCGGGATCGAAAGGCCCATGAATATCCTGGCCGAACAGGTAACGGCGGCCTTCACGGTCCAGATAAACCACCATTGAGCCCGGCGTGTGGCCGGGAGTGTGCAGGCAGATCAGATCGATTTTCCCCAGGCGAAGCCGATTTTCCCTCCCGGCAAGCCTGATCGTCACCTGGGCCGGTTTTAAAGTCAGGCCGTACCAGTCGGCCGCTGTCGCCCGGGAGTCTCCTGACTCGATAGAGTGAGCGTCGGCCTCGTGGGCGGCTATATCCGGCCCGAAGTCGCGAGCCAGATCCGCCAGAGCTCCGATATGGTCGATGTGGGCGTGAGTGGCTATGACGTACTTCAGCCGGGCCGGGTCCTGCCCGGCGGCTGCGATATTGGCGATCAGGTTGCGGTAACCGGGGCCGGCTCCGGAATCTATCAAAGCCAGCTCTCCGGAATCTTCGATCAGGTATGTCAAGGCGTCCCGGTTGTCGGTCAATCCGGGACCTCCGACCAGGTGAATGCCGGGGCCAATTCTCTCGATTCCGGACATGTATTCCTCGTCTCGGCCAGCGGCCTTGGGTGTTATTGGAGAAAGAGCCTCATGATATCGTTACGTTATCCCATGATAGGCGACGCCGCCATGTTGCACAAGGCAAAACTTGGCCTGACCGCCCAAGTGGTGTAATATCACCGAAGGTCTTGATGCTAATTCCGCGTCCCAGATGACGCCTGGTTAACGAGGAGCCTCCGCCGTTGGCAGTTATTGAGATATTGCGTTCAGTCGGCTGGCGCGACATGGTCGACATCATCTTTCTGACGCTTGTCGCCTATCAGCTTTTCGTCTGGTTTCAGGGCACCAAAGCCCTCCGCGTTCTCATCGGACTGGTTGTCTTGGGCGGCGTTTACTCGCTGGCCAAGTTCTGGGGCCTCATGATGACCACCTGGGCCTTTCAGATACTCTGGCAGGTTCTGGTCATTCTGCTGCTCATTCTTTTCCAGTCGGAAATAAGACAGGTCCTGGAAAAGGTCAGTCCTCTGCGCTATCTCCGCGCCAAGCGCGAAAAGTCCGAAACCGCCGTTGTGGACGAACTGGCAAGCGTAGTCTTTGACCTGGCCGGCACCAGAACCGGGGCCATTATTGTTCTGGCCCGCGAAGACAGGATGACCGAGTTTCTCCACGCCGGGCAAACAGTGCAGGCTGTGCCTACCTCCGCTCTGATCAAAAGCATCTTCAATACACAGGCTCCGGCCCATGACGGCGCGGTTATCATAGAAAATGGCCGTTTAACCGAAATGGGGGCTTTTCTGCCGCTGACGGAAAGGGAAGACCTGCCCGAGTCCTATGGGACCCGGCACCGCGCCGCCGTCGGACTGTGTGAAAAAGCCGATTGCGTCTGCCTGGTGGTCTCCGAAGAACGAGGACAGGTGACCTCCATACTCGGACGCGATATCAGAATCTGGGACAATCCGGAGAGTCTTAAAGGACAACTCAGGGAATGGCTGGGGCTGACCGAAACCAACGGCCCTACCTTCAAGGGATTTCTCAAAAGCGCCTTCGTGGAAAACTGGAGCGTAAAGATAGGTTCATTCGTCCTCATCGCCCTGGCCTGGCTGGTCGTGGCCTCAACGCAGAATCTCACCATGACCCTCAGGACTCCTGTCGTCTACCTGGGCACCCCGGCCGGTATGATTGTCGAAGAAGGCAGCGAGAGGCAGGTAAACGTCATTATCTCCGGTTCCCGGCGCTGGATTGCCCATCTTCAGCAATCCGGGCTCAAGGCGCAGGTAGACCTGACCGGGCAGACCCCCGGCGAGCACCTGGTCCGGGTCACTCACAAAGACATAGAAGCTCCCTTGGGGTTGACTATTGAGCGTGTTACCCCTCAGAATATTGTTGTGATACTAAGGCCGGCAGATAAAAGCCCCTCGGCCGGGACCTCTTTACCTTAATCCTAGCAGCCAGGAGTCTTATGCCGCCCCAAAAACCACAGGTTCTGCCCAGGTCCAAGTCAATGGTGGAACGCCTCAACCTGCTCTATGGGGCGTTTCATGGCGACGACAAGGTCCTCATCGTCATCAGCGCCGATCCGGATGCCATTGCCAGCGCTCTCGCCCTGAAAAGGCTTCTCTGGCGCAAGGTTTCCTCCGTGGTCATCGTCCGGACCAACATCATCAAGAGGCCGGATAATCTGGCCATGATCAGACTGCTTAAGTTGCCCCTCGTTCATCTGAATGATGTCAACCCGGCCGACTTCACCCGGCTGGCTATTGTGGATTCCCAGCCCCACCATCAGGACAGCCTGGCCAATCTCAAATTCCACGTCATCATCGACCATCACCCGCTTGGACGGCACGACGCCCCGTTTCAGGATATCCGGCCCAACTACGGAGCCACCTCGACCATGATGACCGAGTACCTGCGTGCGGCCAAGATCAATCCCAACCAGAACCTGGCCAGCGCACTTTTTTACGGCATCAAGACCGACACCAACAACTTTGTCCGTCAGGGACAGCTCGAGGACATGAGGGCGTTCCGTTTTCTCTTTCCCCGTATCAACCAGACGATGGTCAGCAAGATCGAAAACTCGGAGTTCGCCCGCACCTCGCTGAAATACTTCCAGGGTGCCTTCAACAACGTCAGGTTCAATAAGGACACGGCCTTTGTCTATATGGGCAAAGTTGACAATCCCGACACCCTGGTCATGATCGCCGACCTGTTCATGCGGGTCCACGACGTGGGCCGCAGCATCTGCGCCGGGATTGTCAAGGATCAGTTGATAGTGATTCTGCGAACGGTGGGAAGGCGGCGCAACGCCGGGAGGCTGGCCAGCGAGGCCTTTGGGCTCTTCGGCAACGCCGGGGGGCATAAAGGTATGGCCAGAGCGGAAATACCGCTGAGCAACCTCGATCCCAAACTTCTGGACAAGGAAGGAGCTTTGGAGAGGTTTCTCCGGCGGAGAATCCTGAAACAGGAACAAGTCCAGAAAACAGGCGAAGACGCCTCCGCAAACAGTCCCCGTTGATCTATTTCAGATAAAGTCCTGATTCAGCCGCCACCGGCAGCTTGATGGTGAAGGAGGCTCCGCCAGTGGGCAGGTTGTAAACGTCCACTTCACCGTGATGCCTTGTCACGATTTTATGCACGATGGACAAACCCAGGCCTGTTCCCGTATCTTTGGTGGTGAAAAAGGGATTGAAGATATTGGGCATGGCCTCCGGGGATATGCCCGGTCCTGAGTCGGAAAACTCGACCGCCGCCATGGTCCGGTCGGCCACAACCGTGGTGAAGGTTTTCAGATTCAGAACTCCGCCGCCGCCCATGGCCTGGCAGGCGTTGTAGAACAGATTGAAAAAGACGTGTTTGATCTGGCGTTCGTCGATTATGATCGGAGGTATGTTTTCCGCGAGATCCTTGACTACCTCGATGCCGCAGTCGTCCACATCCCTCCTCAATACATAGAGAGCCTCATTCAGCACGTCGTTAAGATTGTATTCCTCGAAATGTCCGAATGAATCCCGCGAAAAGTCCAGCACCTCGTTCAGCGTTTTCTCCAGGCGCGCCACTTGTTCCATGATGACTTCGATATAGAACATGAGCGGCGAATCCTTGTCCAGGCTCTTCATCACCCTGCGGGTGAAGCCGCCTATTGAAACCAGAGGATTCCTTATTTCGTGAGCCATGCCAGCGGCCATTTCCCCCAGGGCCGCCAGTTTTTCCGCCTCCAGCAGACGCTCCCTGGTCCGGGAAAGTTCGATGTTGGCGTTTTCTATGTACTCGTAAAGCTGGGAATTTTCCAGAGCCAAACCGGCTTGGGCAGCCAGCATGGTCAGATTCCTCATGTCTTCGTCCGATATTTCCCGCCCGCTGAAATCCCGGTCGACCGCGATAACCCCCACCACCTTGGACTTGGCCTGCATGGGCACGGCCGCGAAGCCTCTCTGGCCGAATTCGGCCGGCAAGGCGGGGTTAAGGTAATACACCCTGTCGTGAGGCTTAACGTTGAACGGGCGTTGTTCACGCACGGTCCGCAGGAGTACGCAATGACCGGTCGACAAGGGTAGGGCCACCCGCCGGAAAGCCTCTTTTTTAGACGCCAGACCGGAAGAAGACAGATTTTCCCTGGTCAGAATTTCCGACAGAATCTCTGATTCCCTGGCCGGGAAGCTTCGCCGCGCCTCATTCATGGCCGCGCCGCGCAGTTCCTTTCTCTCCTCATCTACCAGCATTATCAGCGCCCGGTCGAAGCCCAGCCCCTGGTGGAAGGTCAGCGCGTTGCTGATGATATTGAGCAACTGGCCGACCTTGACCGTGGTCATCATGGCCCCGCTGATTTCATACAGGCTGGTCAGGCTGGTCAGCAAGTGTTCATTGTGACGGCCCAGAGCATCCACCCTCTGGAAAGTCAGGGATTTTTCCAGCGCCCCCGACACCATGGCTCCCATGGTTGTCAAGAGTTCCAACTCATCATTGGTGAAACGATTGGGTTTGCCCGGCTGTTCGGCGATCTTGTTGTAGACGCCCAGAGTCCCCTTGTATTGTCCCTTGAAATGCAAAGGCAGACAGATGATTGACTGATCGCCGCCATCCTGCCTGATGCTGTCGCAATACGGGTCGCCCCAGGCCGGACCAAGATACGGTTCTTCCCTGGATACGCAGGCCAATACCTTGGCCGCCGCCTTCTGATCGCCCGCTTCCATTCTTTCCCGCAAGCGGCAGCCCGGAGGTATGTAGCCGGACTCGGCGGAAATCCTCAACTGGTTCGTGACCGTGTCCAGCACATTAATGGAACACCCCCCGGCGGACAGAACCCTGGCTGTCAGATTGACCACGGTGTCCAGAAGGTGGTCCAGGTCCAGGGTGGTACTCACCTTGCGGCTCAATTCATACAGTACGGAAAGCTCGGCGATACGTTTCTTGGATTCTTTGTACAAACGGGAATTGCGGATTGTTCCCGCCAGTTCCCTGACTATGGTTTGAATCAAATCGACGTTTTCCGGGCTGTATTCCGTCTCCTCCCGATGAAGCAGCACCAGGACTCCATAAACAATCTGATCGTCCATAATGGGGAAGGCGGCCAGATAGACGAAGCCGGTGAAAAGGGGGGAGGCTTCCAGCGGAGCAAAGGCAGCCTCATCGGCCGACAGCATGACCGGCGTCTGATTGACAGCGGCCAGACCGACAAAGTTGTCATCCAGATTCAATCTGACCGAAGGCTGGCGGTTGTTCTCATCGAGCGGCTGCCGCAGGATCAACCCTTGGCCTTCACGGTCCATGTTGAAGATATAGGCCTGGCTGACGCCCATGTCCCTTTGAAAAAGATGCAGAAGATTGGTCAGGCGGCGTTCGATGTCCACCGTCGAGTTGGATATGCGGATGACCTTGTCCAGCAAGGCATATCTGTCAATAGACTTGACCATGCCCTACTTTATCTTGGCCAGGGCCATTTCGTAAACCTTTTCATACTCTGCCGCCGCTCTCGGCCAGGAGAAATCCTGGGCCATGCCCCGGTGCATCAATTCCTGCCACTGGGAGCGTTTTCCGAAATACTCGGCCGCCGCCTTGAGCGCGTCCACAAGGGATTCCTTGGTATAATCGGCGAACTTGAAACCGGTTCCCCGGCTGGGGTCCTCCCGGCAGTCCACCACCGTGTCGTCAAGGCCGCCCGTGGCCCGCACTACCGGCACCGTGCCATATTTCAAGGCGTACAATTGTTCGAGGCCGCAGGGCTCATATCTGGAAGGCATCAGGAATATGTCCGCGCCAGCCATTATGCGGTGGGCCAGGTCCTGGTCATACATAATTTTGACGCCGACCCGGTCCGGTCTTTCAGCGGCCAGTTCTGTCAGCATGACCTGATTGTGGTCCTCGCCCATGCCCATGAAAACAAGGCGCAGGTCAAGGGCCAAAATATCTTCCCGTGCCCCGGCAATAAGGTCCAGGCCCTTGCGGTCCAAAAGGCGGGATATCATCGCCACCACCGGCAGTCCGTCTTGGGGCAGACCGAATATGGCCGAAAGCTCCTTGCGGCAGACTTCCTTGGGAGCCAGATTGTCCGAAGAATAGTTGGCCGGCAAGGCCGGATCGGTTGACGGGTCCCAGGCCATGTAATCCACGCCGTTAAGCACGCTGTAAATATCTTGCCGCCTCTTTTGCAGCACGCCTTCCAGGCCGAAACCGTATTCCGGAGTCAGGACCTCGGCCGCGTATTTACGGCTGACCGTGCTGATGGCGTCGGCAAAGACCAAACCGCCCTTGGTCATGTTGACCAGACCATGAAACTCCAGGCCTTTCGGGGTGAAGAGCCCCCAGTCAAGGCCGGTCATGGCGAAATCATAATGCCAGAAACGTCCTTGCCAGCCCAGGTTGTGAAAGGTGTAGACAGTGGCGGAATTCTGGAGATTGGGCAGATTCCGGTACAGGGTCTTTACATAGACCGGAACCAGGCCGGTGGGCCATTCGTGGCAGTGGATGATGTCCGGCCTGAGGTCCAGCCGCTTGACAGCCTCCAGAACGGAACGTGAAAAAAAGATGAAACGTTCGGCATTGTCTTCATAGTCGCCGTATTCATTGCCGTACAAACCGGCCCGGTTGAAAAGCTCTTCCTGCTCGACAAAAAAAACCTCAACGCCCCCTTCCGCGGTAGCGCTCAGGATGCGCGCCGCCTTATCCTGCCACGACAAGGGCACGCGAAGCGCTTCCGCCCTGACGGTCAGGGGATAGGCTGCTTTCTCTGTCTGACGGTATTTGGGGGTGATTATACGGACATTGTGGCCCCGCGAAGCCAGTACGCGGGGCAAGTGGTGGGATACGTCTCCAAGTCCGCCGGCCCTGGCAAACGGGAAAACTTCTGGCGATACGAACAGCACTTCCATGGCCGAACCGCACCTTTTTCGTTTTAGGCTGATATATAGTAGGTAGCCGAAAAAACGAAAAAAAGCAAGTCTGCTTGTCGGCCGTGAGCCTCGAACCGCCCCTTAACGAGGCTTCTGGCGGCGCAGCACCTCGGCCCGGTAGGCTTCTATAACATCCTCATGAGCCAGTAAACCGTAAATGGTTTTGTCGTCCTTGCTGTCCACCACCGGAATCTGACCATACCCGGAATCGATGAACTTGGAGAGAGCCTTGTAGAGATCGTCCTCGGGACAGACCGAGACAGGCTGTCCCGCCAACTCGCCCACGACTACCAGGTCGCTCAGGCTGTCTTCAAAAAGGACGTAGCGCAGGTCGTGCAGGTTGAGTATTCCGGTCAGGCGTCCGTCAGCCGCCACCACTGGGAAATATGATTCCCTCGTCCGGCTGATGACGTCTTTCAGGTCCTTGAATTTCATTGAGGCAGAGAGTGCGGTCACCACTTCTTCGGGTTTGAATATCTGGCCGACCTTGATTTCCTGAAGCACATTCACCGTCATATCCGCTTTATGGGCCGGCGAATGGAACTTGTTCAGAACCTGCTTTTCGTAGATGGAGGCCCTTTTGGAAAAGAGCATGGCAATGACCGAGACCAGCATCAGAGGGGCCAGGAGACCGTAAGACCCCGTCATTTCGCAGACCATGATTATCGCCCCCATGGGGGCGTTGGCCACTCCGGCGAAAAAGGCGGCCATGCCCACCAGCACGAATGCTCCGGGCTGAGTCACGATTTCGGGCGCGTACATGTGGGCCGCCTGTCCGACGACTCCCCCGATCATCCCGCCGATGAACAGAGTCGGTCCGAACACACCGCCCGAACCGCCCGAACTGATGGTGCAGGAGGTCGTTATCATCTTGAAAAAAACAGCCGCCAGCATTATGCCCAGGCCCAGTTTGCCCCAGATGGCGTCCTGGATGACCGCGTAACCGCCGCCCATGACCTGAGGCAGAAACAGGCCGATGAGTCCGACGCCCAGGCCGCCGATGGCCGGGATGTAATGCTTTTTGATCTTGATCCGCCGGAAAATTCTGTCCCGCGAACCGTAAAAAATCCTGGTGTACATCAAACCCAGCGGTGCGCAGACCAGGCCCAGGATGGCGTAAAAGATCAGTTCGCTGGGATTGATGAAGCGCAGGTTGGGTGTGTCGAAGATGAAACCATGGCCGTAAATGAAGGTGAAAATGGTATACGCAACCACCGAGGAAATGATGGAGGTGATTACTCCCTCGGTCTCGAAGTCTTCCTTATACAAAACCTCAATGCTGGTCAAAGCTCCGCCCAAGGGGGCGCGGAAAATTGCTCCCAGTCCGCCAGCCGTGCCGGCCAGGAGCAGGAGGCGCCGTTCCCGCACTTCCAGCTTCATGATCTGGCCGAGCCAGGACCCGAAGCCCGCCCCGATCTGGGCGATGGGGCCTTCCCGGCCCGCGCTGCCGCCAGTGGCCAGGGTGATTATCGAGGCCAGCCCCTTGATATAGGGAATGCGGCCGCGGATGATGCCCTCCTTGTTGTGGAAAGCGTCTATCATCGCGTCTGTCCCGTGCCCTTCGGCCTCGGGCGCGAAAGTGTAAACCAGGAAACCGGAAATCAGCCCGCCTATGGCCGGGATGAGAAAAAAGACCCAGGGACGCGGATCATGAGCCCAGTTCAGATCGAGCAGGTGTTCGCCGGGCGGGTCCATAACCGGATAGCCGGCCAGAAATTCGAAGAAGAAAGCCTTGCCCCAGGCCAGACCATAAAAAAAGGCCGCCGCCCCCAATCCGGATATCACTCCGACTATCAGGCTTAAAATCACCAGTCGGCCGGCCTTGCCCGGCGTGATGGCTCTTATGGCCGGAAAACGGTCCTGCCAGTTTCTTTCGGTTGGACGGATTTGATCCATGACCCCAAACACCTTCTCAAATATTCAACTCGGCTCGTTGAGCCGGACCAACCATAGACCTTTGACTTATGGCCGTCAAGGGGTAACCGGGGTGAAAACCATCGAATTACCCCCAGTTGGCCGCTTGTTTACTGTTCAAAGGACCGAGTTACGGTTAAAAGCGGAGATATGGGGCAGGGGAGAGCAGGGCAGGCCGGATCAAAACCAGCACAGGGCTTTGTCATTCTCAAAGATAAGCCGGACCAGTTCGTCATAGTCGAGATTTTCGCGTTCAAGATGGAATTCACTGACCTCATTGCCTTCGGCCCAGGCCGCGGACAGAGTCGTCACGTCGGTGTCGGGTGCGCTTCTGAATATATGCAGAATTTTCATTTTCTTCACTCAGAAAGCCGCCATTTCCCCATATTCACGGATTCTGACAGCCATTTCCTCTATGGTCAGGTATTCAACAAAATCGAAACGCCCGGCTGTTTCCAGGCTGTTCGACCAGACATGCCCGTCCAGTTCGTCGATCATCTCCAGGTTCTCCCGGAAAGCCTCAGCCCTCTCGCCAAGCTCTACGGGAGTGTTCAAAATGAAGACGCCGACCTCGGTGGCCTGAATCGCCAGTCCCAGGGCGGACCTGACACATTCCCAGACGTTTCCGGCGTCCCTCACCAACAAAGCCACTTTTTTCGCCTTGGACATTTCAGCCTCCTACAGAGAAATATAGCGGCCGCATCTGTCCAGGAGGTCGCGATGCCTGCTCTGGCTGACAAAACTTTCCGGCGGCAGCCCCGGTATGGGGCGGGATGGGTCCAGGCCATGGGCCTCGAAACTCACCTTGCAGATGGACATCTCCGCCAGACCGGCCAACGCTTCGAACCCCGGCTGCCGGGTCAACAGAACCCCGGCCCCGGTGAAAAAGATGATTACTTTTTTGCCTTGTCTGGCGGCGGCCCTGGTTATGCCAGTCAGGTGCTTCAGATTCCGGTCGGTAGCCGCCAGAATGCCAAGAGTTTCAAGCATCTTCTCTTTTCCTGCCGGAGTCGAACACGCCGCTTCTGTATCCCATCAGATCAAGCGTTACGAACTCAAAACCCAGTTCACTCAATTCCCGGCCTATCCTTTCTCTGAAATCCTGGTCCGCCAGCCTGTCGAGCCCTTCAATGGGCAGTTCAAGACGCAGGATGTTTCCATGATGCCGGGCTCTGGCCCCATGCAGCCCCATGGCCGCCAGCAGCTGTTCGGCCTCGAATATTTTCCGCAGTTCGACTGTTTCCAATCTCTGACCGTAGGGAAACCTGGTGGCCAGACATGATTGGGCCGGGCGTTCCCTGTTGGACAACCCATAGTGTCTGGCCAACTCCCGCACCTCGGACTTGGACAAGCCTGCTTCCTGGAGAGGACTCCGCAAACCAGCCTCGGCCACGGCTCTGGCCCCGGGGCGGTGAACCGCCGCGTCATCCGCATTGCCGCCCTCAACCACCGCCGCCAACCCCAGTTCGGCGGCCGTCTTTTTCAGAATTTCCGCCAAAGAGGCCTTGCAGTGATAACACCTGTCCGGGGCGTTGTTTTGCACGGGGGGCAGGGTGAGCGGGTCGAAATCCAGCACAATATGGCGCAGCCCCGCCTTACGGGCCGATTCTCCGGCCGCAGCCAGTTCGCCGGGAGGATTCAGCACCGAACGCATGGTCGCTCCAACCGCCCGGCCGCCCAGCACTTCCCCGGCCGCCGCCGCCAGCACTCCACTGTCCACTCCGCCGGAAAGGGCGCAGAGAACAGAATCCAGTTTGGCCAGAATGCTCTTCAGAAGTAAGTATTTTTCCTGCAATTCTTTATGCATGATGTTTTTCCGGTTCAATAAAGCCAGACAAAAACCGTTCCCACCAGGACTATGCTCAGAACTCTTGCCCCCTGACCGACCAGCATCAGCTCAAGTCCGAGTTTCGGGGTGTATATTCCCATGTAATGCGGCAACTGGTGCCTGAGAGCCCTCACCGGAGTGGCCGCCACCGTTCCGGCCAGCAGAGAGAGCACCACCTGTTTAACCGTCAGGGAACCGGCTTCCAGCAAGGCCCCGGCCGCAGCGAAACCTGATGTGAATTCCGCTGTAACCGCGAAGATAACCAGGCTCATAGCCTCCACGGGTGCGGTCCGGCTGGAAATAAGGCTCGCCAACCCGTCCCGCAGCCAGACGAAAAAACCGGCCTCGGCCGACAGGACGACAGCCATGTACACCGGGACGACTATCAGAACCATGCGCCGCAGGCGTACACGGAATTTGGTCCATGTTTCGCTCCAGACCTGGCCCCAGTTCTTTTTCTTGGCTTTTTCTTCATAGGTGCAGGAGGGGCATTCGGGCATGATGGTCCGGCTGACCGCCGCCGTAACCAGAAACCTCAGCAGAGTGGCCAGAAAGGTCAAGCCGACGTATATCAGTCCGGCTTGGCCGGTTAAGGATATTATAACCAGAATGGTCGTAGGCATGTGCAGGACATAGGCTGGCAGGCTGGCATTGAGCAGATTGGTGACAAAAACGGCCCGCCTGCTCAGCTTGCCTTCCTGCCAACTGGTGTACAAAAGGGAATTGGCCAGAACTCCCGAGACAAAAGCCGCCGTGAAAGACGCTCCCGCCGCTCCGGGCAGTCGAGCCCAGTTTATCAGCGGCCAGACAGCCCGTCCCAGCCTGGCTGTCCAGCCCAGGCCCTCGATGACCTGACCGGCCAGCAGACTCAGGGAAATGAAGAACACGGTGCGAAGCAAGGGGTAGATCAACCGGACCCAGAGGTAGGCCGGGTCTTGCAGGCGGTTTTCAGAATCAGCCGCCAGGGCCAGATAGAGCAGGGCGGCCATGGGCAACAGTACAGCCAGAACCAGGCCGCCTTTTCTCGTCAGCCCGCCTTCTTTCCCGGAGCTTGTCCCCCTCATGGTCGCTTCTCGCGCCCCCCTCAGGGCCTGGCCTCGGCCCTGCGCCTCCTGACGGCCGTGAAATAATTGTACACATGGATGGCCGCGATGGACAGGACAATGCGCGGGACCAGCACCAGAAGCCAATGGGCTCCGATGACCACGAACAACAGAGTGTCTTCCAGCCAGGAGTGGGAGATGGCCAGGGAGAGGTTGATCCGGGCCACTTCGTCGCGGTCTATATCGCCTTTCTCGACTTCGGGAATGATGATGCCGCTGCCGTATCCGAGTCCGATGAAGGTCCCGGCCACCCAGATGAAAGCCGAATCCGGCGACAGGGCCAGCAGGCGCAGGAGTGGTGATATCCAGGCCGAAAAGCGGCGGACCACCCGGTAATAATTCAATATTTCGTAGGTCACCATCAGGGTGAGGAGGATCAGAAGTATCTGGACGATTAGAAAGGAGGTGCCCTTGGTCCAGTTCAGAAGGAAAGCGGCGAACGTCTGGTCGGCCGCCGAGGGCTGGGAGGTGAAGTTCATCAGCGGACCGGGGTTCGGGAAGAGCCAGAATATGGCCAGTCCGGCCAGGGCGGAGCTGAAGAGCCGGGTGAAGATGATGGTCCTGACCTTCATGCCGCATTTTTTCTGGATGGCCGTTTCCACGATCAGGGCGTGGGAGATGAGCATCATCACGGCGATGATGTTCAGGTCGCGCCAGGTGAAGACTCCTGGGAGGGAGGTGATGACGGCAATGCCGCTGTAGACGTTCAGCAGGGCGCCGCTGGCCAGGGCGAAGGCCGCTTCGCCGGGCAGGCCGAAGAGCTTCATGGCCGGCTTGAAATAACCGGCCAGCCAGGAGATGAACCCGAAGTAGTCCAGACAACTGACAACCAGAGACGTCGGAATGGTGACTTTGAGGAGGAACCAACCGCTGGAAAGGCCTTTCCTGACGCCCGTTTTGAGAACTTCTATCATTTACCGCCCACCTGGTCGCTATAGAGGCAATCGGCGCAATGCCAAAAACAATGCGCGGCCGTCCCCTTGAGGAAGGCTGCGCTTGCCCCTTGTAATATCTCCTAATTTGGCTTTTTTCGCAAGGTGAAAAAAGAACAAGTCCAGGTGAATCACCAGCGGATCAGCGAACTGCCCCAGGTCAGTCCCCCGCCGAAAGCCGTCAGGCAGACAATATCGTCCTCCAGCAGAGTCCCGTCCTTGGCCGCCTCGTTCAGGGCGATGGCGCAGGAAGCCGATGAGATATTCCCATACCGGTCCACCGTCATGTAGTATTTGTCCATGCTCGTCTTCAGCTTCTTGGCCAGGGCCTGAATAATGCGCAGATTGGCCTGGTGCGGGATGAAGCAGTCAATATCTCCTATACTTACGTCGTTGGCCTTGGCCGCTTCAAGGCAACTGTCGGCAAAATGATTCACCGCCACGCGGACGCTGGCGCTGGCTTCAATCATTTTGAGGCTGTGCAGTTTCCGGTCGACGCTCTCGAGGGAAATCGGCGTGGTCTTCGAGCCTCCGCCGGGCATAAGCAGATTCTGTCCGTTCAAACCGTCGGTATGGGCATGAACCGACAGCATCCGGTGCGCGATTTCACCCGGAGTTGTAGACAATACAGCCGCTCCGGCTCCGTCGCCCCAAAGGATGCAGGATGAACGGTCGGTCCAGTCCAGGGTTCTGGTCATAACTTCCGAGGCCGTCACCAGCACGTTGTTGCAGAATCCCGACTGAAGATACTTGTCGGCCACATGCAGGGCGAAGATGAACCCGGAACAGGCCGCCGTGACATCGAAGGTCAGGGCCTGAGGGGCGTTGAGTTTGGCTTGTAGCCAGTTGGCTCCGGCCGGGCAGTGCGTGTCCGGGGTGATGGTGGCCATTATTATGAGCCCAATCTCCCCGACCGACATCCCCGCATCTTCCAGGGCCTCCAGGCTGGCCGGGAGAGCCAGGTCTGAAGCCGCCTGGTCCGGCGCCGCCACCCGGCGTTCACGCACACCCGTGCGTTGAGTTATCCACTCGTCGGAAGTGTCCAGAAATTTTTCGAGGTCGTGGTTGGTCAGAACCTTTTCGGGGACATAGGAACCCGTGCCGCGGATATAAATCGGTTTCATCTCAGCTCCTTCCCCCCGGCAACGGCTGCGATGAAGTCAAACCCGGGGCGGGCGTCGCCGTCCGCCCCGGTAGCCTTCCCGAAAAACGGGGGTTAAATGTCGCGTTCGATGGCTTCTTTTTCCCGTATGACTTCGTGAGCCGCGGCCAGACGGGCGATGGGCACCCGGTAGGGTGAACAGGAGACGTAATCCATGCCGATGCGGTGACAGAAACCCACGGAGTTCGGCTCGCCGCCGTGTTCGCCGCATATGCCGACCTTGAGTTTGGGCTTGACCTGGCGGCCCTTCTTCAGGCCCATCTCCACCAACTGGCCCACTCCGCTCTGATCCAGAACCACGAAGGGGTCCCGCTCCAGTATGCCTTTCTCCACGTACTGCGGCAGGAACTTGCCCGCGTCGTCACGGGAGAGACCGAAGGTGGTTTGGGTCAGGTCGTTGGTGCCGAAGGAGAAGAAATCGGCTTCGCTGGCTATTTCGTCGGCGGTCAAAGCCGCCCGGGGAAGCTCGATCATGGTTCCGACCAGATACTTGACTCTGACTCCGGTCTCGGCCATGACTTCCTCGGCAACCTTTTCCACGATTTCCCGCTGCAGCTTCAGCTCTTTTACGTGACCGACCAGGGGAATCATGATTTCGGGAAAAACCTTGACCCCGTTTGCGGCGGACCGGCAGGCAGCTTCCATTATCGCCCTGGCCTGCATGGCCGTGATCTCCGGATAGACAATGCCCAGGCGGCAGCCCCTGTGTCCGAGCATGGGGTTGGACTCGGTCAGGCTCTCCACCTTTTCTTTGATGAGCTTGGCCTTGACGCCCATCTTATCGGCCAGGTCCTGTATTTCATCGTCGGTGTGAGGCAGGAATTCGTGCAAAGGCGGATCAAGGGTGCGAATGGTCACGGGCAGACCGTCCATAGCCTTGAATATGCCCTCGAAATCCTGACGCTGCATGGGCAGGATCTTGGCCAGCGCCTTTTCGCGTCCTTCCTTGTCCTCGGCCAGTATCATCTCCCGGACCGCGTCGATGCGCTCGCCTTCGAAGAACATGTGTTCGGTCCGGCAAAGGCCGATGCCTTCCGCGCCGAAACTGCGGGCCACTTCCGCGTCGTGAGGCCTGTCCGCATTGGTCCGGACCTTGAGCTTGCGGATCTGGTCCACCCATTTCATGAGCTTGCCGAAATCTCCGCTCACCTCGGGGGTGATGGTCGGCACCCGGCCCTTGATGATTTCGCCCTTGGAACCGTCCAGCGATATCCAGTCGAGCTTGTTGAGTTTATGTCCCTTGACCGTCAGGGTCTCCTTGGCGTAGTCGATGACCAGGTCCGAAGCTCCGGCCACGCAGCATGTGCCCATGCCGCGGGCGACCACCGCCGCATGGGAAGTCATGCCGCCGCGGGAGGTCAGAATGCCCTGGGCTGCGTGCATGCCCCTGATGTCGTCAGGCGATGTTTCGATGCGGGTCAGAATGACCGGTATTCCTTGGCTGTGGTACTCTTCGGCATCCGCCGCCGAGAAAACCAACTGGCCCACGGCCGCGCCCGGTGAAGCGGGCAAGCCCCTGGCGATGACTTCCTTCTCGGCCTTGGGGTCGAACATGGGGTGGAGAAGCTGGTCCAGTTGTTCGGGATCAATCCTCTTGACCGCTTCTTCCTTGGTGATCAGACGCTCCTTGACCATGTCCACCCCGATTTTGATGGCGGACTGGGCAGTTCTCTTCCCTGTTCTGGTCTGCAACATCCAGAGTTTGCCCTGCTGGATGGTGAATTCCAGATCCTGAACTTCCCGGTAATGCTTCTCAAGCTTGTTGCGGACTTCGACCAATTCCTTGTACAGCTTGGGCATTTCATCGGCCAGAGTCGTATCCACACCGGCCGGCAGGGGCTGGGTCCGGTTGATCGGCTTGGGTGTCCTTATGCCGGCCACCACGTCTTCGCCTTGGGCGTTGGTCAGATACTCGCCGTAAAAATAGTTCTCGCCGGTGGACGGGTCCCGGGTAAAAGCCACGCCGGTGGCAGAGTCTTCGCCCATATTGCCGAAAACCATGGACTGAACGCTTACCGCTGTGCCCAGGTCTTCGGGAATATTATTTATTTCCCTGTAAGACACCGCCCTTGGCACCATCCAGGAGCCGAAAACGGCCCCGATGGCCCCCCAGAGCTGGTCTTCGGGTTTCTCCGGAAAACTCGCGTTCAGGCGCTTTTTTATCATCGCCTTGAACTCCTGGACGAGCCACTTCAGGTCTTCCGTATCCAGGTCGAGATCAGCCGTAACACCTTTCGCCTTTTTGCGTTTCTGAATGATGACCTCGAAAGGGTCCTCCTCTTTTTCCCGGGCCTTGACCCCCATGACCACATCTCCGTACATGGCCACGAAGCGCCGGTAGGCGTCGTAGGCAAAACGAGGGTTTCCAGTCTTTTCAATCAGCCCCTTGATGGTCGTATCGTTCAAACCAATATTCAGAACAGTGTCCATCATGCCGGGCATGGAAACCTTGGCCCCCGACCGGACTGAGACCAGCAGAGGGTTTTTAGGGTCGCCGAACTTGGCGTCCATGATTTTTTCCACCCTGGCCATGGCCTTCTGGACCTGTTTTTCAAGACCGGCGGGGTACTTTTTGTCTGACTCGTAATAAGCCGTGCAGACTTCAGTCGTGATGGTGAAACCGGCTGGCACCGGAAGGCCTATTCTGGCCATTTCCGCCAGACCGGCTCCTTTACCGCCGAGAAGGTCTTTCATCGAAGCTTCACCTTCTGCGGTTCCGCCACCAAAACTGTACACGTACTTCTTGGACACTTGACCTCCCTCCTTAAAAAGAGGTACAAACCTCGGTTTTGTTTGTTTGGGTTTTGAGTTACACTTTTTGTGATTTGTCTCCAGCCGGGTTCTAAATCACAATTGCGCACACTATCATTTTTTTCGGATTTAATAAAGTGTTTTGTCCGCTCCCGGGCTCGGTATGCGCCATTTTCGGCCGGAAACCGGCCTGGGCCTCAAGACGCGCTTCGTCTGGCCAGCCATTCCAGAGTAATCACCACCGCCACGCCGGTCAAAAGCAGACCTGCGGCCAGGAGCGTTTCACCGCCCCAGGCGGGAGGCAGAACGTTCATAACCGCCGTCCCGGAGCCGTCCAATCCCGACCGGACTGCCTTCCAGGGCCAGACTTTGCGCAGTGAGCCGATCATCAGTCCGCAAAGGACCGCGATGGTGATATCGTGGTAACGGGAAAACAGCCAGTTCAGAACCCGCGAAAAAGCGGCCAGACCGACGGCCGCCCCGGCGGCCACGATGAAAAGTGTCAGGAAATCGCGGTTGTTCACCGCATCGAGAACATATTGGTATTTACCGAGCAGAACCAGCACGAATGAACCGGAAATACCCGGCAGAATCATGGCGCAGATGGCCACGGCTCCGGACATGAAGATAAACCAGGGCGCGTTCGGCGTGGTCACGGGCACCAGGCCCACCAGCCAATAGGCCGCTGCCCCGCCCAGCACCACCCAGATAAGGTTGAGCGCCGACCAGCGCTGGAAGTGTCTCGTCACCGTCACGATGGAGGCCAGGATCAGTCCGAAGAAGAAGGACCAGATGAGAACCGGCTGGTTGTCCAGCAGCCAGCTTATTATGCGGGCGAGGGAAAAAATGGCTGTGAAAATGCCCAGCCCCAGCGAAACCAGGAAGCGCCACTGGACGGATTCAACGGCCTCGATAAGGCGGCCCCGGAAGAGCAGCCCCGCTGCCCGCAAGTCCACGGATTTGATGGCCCCGATCAATTCCTCGTAGATGCCGAGGATAAAGGCCATGGTCCCGCCGGATACGCCCGGCACCACGTCGGCCGCACCCATGCAGAAGCCCTTGAGCCCCAGCAGGAAATAACCAGATTTCGAACGCCGCCCCATCATCGCTCTCCTAATTGTTCCACATGGTCAGCGTTAGGGTTATCAGACCCACCGCCCAGCAGTAATATGAAAAAAGATGCAGGCGTCCGCGCCGAACCAGTCTCAGCAGAAAGGTCAGAGCCAGAAGCCCGGACAGAAAGGCCGCAGCGAAACCGGCCGCCGTCTCGGCGAAACCGAAGCTGCCGCCGCCGGATGAAAGAATCTGCAGAAGAAGGGCTCCGCTCACCGCCGGGATAAAAAGCAGAAACGAAAAGCGAGCCGCAGTTTCCCGGTCCAGTCCGGTAAAAAGGCCGGTGCTGATGGTGAACCCCGAACGCGAAATACCCGGAGTGATGGCCAGCCCCTGAGCCAGCCCGATGAGGAAGGCGTCCCTCAGACGGAAGGCCTCGGGGCCTCGTCCCTTGGGAGCTGCGTAGCGGGTGAGAAACAGAAATGTTCCCGTGAAAAGCAGTGCCAGCCCCACGGCCATGGTGGAAGAAAAGAGCGACTCGAAGAAATCCTTCAATCCCACCCCGATAATGCCTGTTGGCACTGTTCCCACAACGATCATCACCAGCATGCGCAGGTCGGGGCGGTCCCGCCAGTCAGCCCGCCAGTCGGCTTTGCCGCCAAGATACAGCGGCAGCCTGACAAATTCGATTATCAGGCGTCCGATCTCCCGGCGGAAAACCAGGAAAACCGCACCCAGCGTGGCCGCGTGCAGGGTGATATCAAAAGTCAACTCCGGCTCGGTCAGACCGAAAAGGGCCTGCCCCAGAACAAGATGACCGGAACTGCTCACCGGCAGAAACTCCGTCACTCCCTGGATCAGGCCCAATATTACCGCTTTGAACAAATCCATTTGTTATTCCGCTTCGGCAATTTTTCCGCCGGTCATCAGCCGACGATCTTTTCCCGCCGCACGTTAACTCAAAACAACCCAAAGTCCCAAGAAAAAAGGTCCGCCTCCAGGGCGGCCTCAGAATGTAGACAAACCTCACCGCTTTCGGCGGGGTTTATTATGGGTCCACCACACAACCAGAAGTCCGTCTTTCTCTATCCTGATTCTTTTCCCCGGCGAACACGGACGTTCGCCGCCCGCATCAGGGCATGGATGCCCGTTCGACGGGTTAAAAAAAGGCCGGGGGTGTAGTGGTCAGCCTTTGGGGGCTTTGTCAACAAGCTCGTCCGCCTCCAAGGCAGCCCTACTGCTGAAAAACCCGGCCACATGGACAGGGTTTTAAAAGGCCCCGAGAAGGGGCCTTGACGGTTTCTGGTAAATTTTAAAACCCAAGGTCGGCCAGCATCTTGTCCACAGTGTCCTGATCCAGCCGTCCAGCCGCGCTCGGACCATCCATAGGTGCGGGTACGGAAACTTTCTCCAGCATCTTGTCCACTTCCACCTGGGCCAGTTTCTCCGCTTCCTTGGCCGAGCGGATTTCCTTTTTTTCCAGTTTCTTTTTCAGTTTGGCGCCGAAAGAAACCAGTAAGCTCAACAACTGGACCTGAACATCCGTCATCAGGCGGACTATGCGGAAAATCCGTTGTCCTGAAAGATCCTGGAAAGACAAGGCTTCCATTATGCGGGTGTTGTAGGAAGCCATTCTCTGGATGAATTCGCTGGTTGCTTCAACCCCCGAGGCGACGGCGTCGCGTTCTTTCAGGCTGATGGACGTACAGCCTCCTGCGGAAGGTTGTCCGGCCGAAGACGTGTCGCCGGTTGAAGCCAAGCGGTTCTCTTCCTCTTGGATGAGCGTTATGTTTTTTTCGATCAAAGCAGCCAGTTCCTGGATTTTCTCCTGAGACACCCCGGCCGTCTGTTGTGCAACCGGTGTTTTCCGAGCCGGAGGCGCAGCCGGGGCTTTTTCCTGAACCGTGCCTTCCACGGGGAGAACAGTGTCGAGGAATATGGAATCGGCGGTGGTATTCATTTTTTTCAGAATCTGTTTATGGCCTTCTTCCTTGCTGGCCTGGAAGAGATTCTTCAGGATCGTCGTTATGGGGAAATTGTAGAAATTGTCCTCGACGTCCACTGTTGGAGCCGCATTGGACAGGGCGTCCTGAACATATTCTCCGTCAAAAGCCGTATCCTTCTCGTTCCACATTGTCTTTATATGAGCCTTGACCTTTTCGTTCGTGCACAGCTCATAAAGGGTCTGAAAGATAACATCCATGTCAAAGGAATAGACCTTGACGCCTGGCGCGGGCTCATCCGGTTGAGTTGCCGCCGGATCGGCCGTCTTTGCCTCTCCCTCGCTTACCGGAAGAGCTCTGATCATCTCCATCAGGCTCTGCTCGTTTTTCAGCAGATCAGCCAGAGCCTCCGAGCCCGTTCCGGTTGATTCTTCCTTTTTTTCCGAAGGCGTCTCATCTCCCCAATCAAGTTCATCCTCGGCCGGCTTGAGTATTTCGAGATTTTTGATTGTGTTCAGAGTCTCCTGAACTTTTTGGCAATCTTCGGACATCGCCTCGGCCAGATCCATGATCTCCATGGTGGCCTTTTCCGTCATCTGAACGATGTCTTCCAACTGCTCCTTGGCCCCCTCCAACTCAATACCGGTCTTTTCCAGATCCACGGTCTTGAAATTGGGTCCCGGAATGTCCTTGATGGACAAGGCCAGACGCCTGGCCAACTGGCCTATTTCGGCGTAAAGGTCTTCCGACATCTCGCGGTAAAAGGGATCTTCACGGAACCCGGAATCATCAGCGTCCACTTCCGCGCCCTTGGCCGCTTCGTGGTCCACGATTCTGGTGATGGCCTGCCCCAGGCTGCTGTCAGGGCTTACCGTGATCTGGTAAATGGCTTCCTCGGTTTTTATTTTGAACGACCCGGAGTTCAACTCCAGTTCAATGACAGGTAGTGTTTGATTCATCTTTTTCAACCTCAAAAATATTTATGGAAGTATGCGCCCTAAAAACTCGACCGCCACCAGGTAGCTGTCCTTGTCCGGGTCGAATTGAGTTCTCTTCACCTGGGCGATGGCGGTGACAAGGGTCTCCGCTCCTTCGGCTTCAACCATCTCCTCACCTTCCTGACGCCAGCCGCTGATGAAAATTCTCAATATCAACTGGCGTCCTTCCGGGAAAGACTCGGGAGAGTAAAACTGCAAGCCGCCCCCTCCGATATTGCGTATCAGGCTGGACTGCAATTCACCGTCACGGCCGGACAAGGGAAAAGGGCCGTACTCAACGCGATACTCTTTGCGCAAACGGAGGAAACGACGTAATTCAGACACCTAACCTGAACCTCACATTGAAGATATTGAAATGATAACCGCTCTCTATCAGGCTGTCAAACATAGAAAAAAAACAACATGTTCTTACGTGTTTTCCTGCTATATTATTTGGTTGACGGGGCTTACGAATTTCAGCACGACGGGAGACCAGATATGGACCAGCGCATTTCTCTGGGACTCCGACCGCGCGGGAGCCGTCGGGTCCGGGTATTGGGGGTAAAACCCAACCTGGAAGAGTATTCACGGGAAGATCGGGATATGATCCGCTCCGCCGGGACCATACTCTATCCCACGCCTCTTTATGCCCAGGCCCTGTCCGATGCCGGCAAAAGGGTCTTTCCCGGTCCCCGTCATTATTACTACCTGGGCGACAAAATCCGCCAGACAACACTCTTTAAAACCATCGGACTGCCTCATCCCCGAACTATGTGCCTTTACGGGCGGCAGGCCGAAAAAGCGCCTGAGATTTTCGGTTTTCCTTTCATCGCCAAAGTACCCAGGGGAGTGGGGCAGGGCAGAGGAGTCTATCTTGTCCGGGATATGGTTGCCTGGAATCACTATCGCTCACTGAACCGCGTGGCCTATGTCCAGGAATACCTGCCAATAAAACGTGATCTGCGCGTGGTCGTCATGGCCGGCAGTTTGATAACCGCTTACTGGCGGGTTGTTCCGCCGGGAGGTTTCCGCTCCAACCTTCGTCAGGGCGGAACTATAGATTTCCGGAACGTGCCCGGCGAGGGCGTGGAGTTCGCCCTGGAGGTTGTCCGGCGCTGCGGTTTCGATGATGTCGGCCTGGATGTCTTCCCCTGGCGGGGACGCTGGCTTGTCTTGGAAGCCAACATGCATTACGGCCAGGAAGGGCTCCGTCTGGCCGGTCTCAGGCTTCCCGATATCATCGACGGTCTCATAGAGGAAGGGCGGCTCTAAAAAGCCTTGGACTGCGGCGGTTCCAGCTTTAATCCTTGACAAAGTTTGACTGGAGGTAGTAAAAAACTTGAATCTGAAACATTGAGAAATATATCTCAAATCAAGAGACATCTATATTGAAAGGAGTCTGACCCATGGCCCAAATGCCGTTTTACGAGGTTAATCAAGCCATCGTTCTGACCGGCGGCGATGATCTCAACCTGTGCATGCAATGCGGTCTCTGTGCCGGCCTCTGCCCCTGGCGGGAAGTAGGCGGAGAATTCTTCGTCCGGCAGATGATTCGCATGGGACAACTCGGCGTCGAAGGATACGAGTCCGATGACATACTCTACGGCTGCACCACCTGCAACAAGTGCGTCATCAACTGTCCCCGCGGCGTCAAGATCATCGACATCATGCGGTCAATGCGCTCCATCATTGCTGAAACAGGCGCTATTCCCGGCGCCCTGAAGACAGTTCTGGGCTCCTGCCACAGCAACGGCAACCCCTGGTCCGAGCCTCGTGAAAAGAGGATGGACTGGGCCGAAGGCCTGGATGTGCCCGCCTTTACCGAAGACACGGAGTATTTTCTCTTTGTCTGCTGCACTTCCTGCTACGATCAGCGCAGTCGCAAAATTGCCCGCTCCGTGGTCGAACTCCTCAAAAAGGCAGGCGTCTCCTTCGGCATTATTGGCACCGAAGAAAGCTGCTGCGGCGAATCTGTCCGCAAGATAGGCGACGAGGAAGGCTTCGGCAAGCTGGCCGAGAAGAACATCAATCTTTTCAAAGGCAAGGGCGTCAAGAAAATCATCACCACCTCGCCTCACTGCTTCTACACCTTCACCAAGGAATACCCCGAATTCGGCGGCGAATTCGAAGTCATCCACACCAGCCAGCTTCTGACCCAACTGGTCAATGACGGCAAGCTTTCCCCGGCCGGTTTCGGCAAGAAAGTTGCTTACCACGATCCCTGCTACCTGGGCCGCCACTCTGAAATATTTGACGAGCCTCGTGAGATTCTGGGCAAGGCAGGCGTGGAACTGGTGGAGATGGACCGCGAGAAGAAAAACTCCCTCTGCTGCGGCGGCGGCGGCGGAAGGCTTTGGATGGAAACCGAACCGGAACAGCGTTTTTCCTATCTCCGGGTTCAGGAAGCGGCCGACGCCGGAGCCGAAGTGCTGGCCACCGCTTGTCCTTACTGCATTTCCATGCTGGAGGACAGTGTCAAGACCCGCAACCTGGATGACAAGCTCCAGGTCAAGGACCTGAGCGAGATACTCCTGGAAAGCTGCTGATTATTCGAATATTGCACTCCAAGGCCGGGCTTTCCCGGCCTTTTCTGTTGTATACTCGAACAGTAAAGGTATTCCGGCGTTGCCTAAGTTCAGCTTTGAAGGAAGAGGGAAGGGGATGTTGAAAAATGGGGCACTATGATCCCGCTCCCAAATATTGCCGGATATGCGGCGGGCTGCTTGGTCCGATGCCCGCCGCTCCCGGAAAGCCGCCGCTTCTCGCTTGTCTTGGCTGCGGCCGCCGGGTTCATCTGGACCCCAAACTCGCCGCCGCCGCGCTGATTGTCGAAAATGGCCAGGCTCTGCTGCTCAGAAGAGCCCGGCCTCCGGCCAGAGGCCTGTGGTGTCTGCCCGGAGGGTTTGTGGATAGGGGGGAAAAAGTTGAAATGGCCGCTGTCAGGGAGGTTGGGGAAGAAACCGGCCTTGAATCCCGAACAGGCCGGTTGCTGGGGCTTTATTCCTATCCCGGTTATCCGGTGGTGGTCGCCATTTTCGAGATGGAGATCATCGGCGGAGAGTTGAGCATTAATGACGAAAGCCTGGAAGCCCGCTGGTTCGAACCGTCTCTGATTCCCTGGGAAGAACTGGCCTTTCCATCGGCCCGGGATTGCCTGCTCGCCTGGGCCGGGTTCAATGCTCCAGCAGGAAATCGATAACCATCCGGTTGAATATTTCGAACTGTTCATCATGAGGCACATGGCCGGACCGGGGGATTATCTCAAGCCTGGACCCCGGCATATCGCGGTGCAGGCGTAAGGCATTGTCTTCCGTTTTGATAACCCGGTCGTGGTCTCCCCAGACCAGCAGGGACGGGGCCTTGATGGCTGCATACTCTCCGGAGAGCTTGACAAAGGCCGGTGAAAAGAATTCCCCGCCCATTTTGAGCAGGTTTTCCGCATAGTCCCGCCGGGCGAAGGGCTGGGCTCTCTGCGAATAATTCTCCGGGGTGACCAGAGACTGGTCGGTATAGCAGCGTCTGAGCATCCAGCGGGCCTGCCAGGGACCGGTAAAAGGTCTGATCATGTCTCTGACCAGGGAGTGCCTGGCCAAGGAAGACATGGTCTCGTAAAGTTTGACCGGGTAGCAGGCCGCGCCCACGGGCACTATGGACCGGACCTTGTCCGGGTGGCAGGCGGCCAGCATAAGGGCTTGCTGGCCGCCCATGGAATTGCCGATAACGTCAACCCTGTCCAGACCAAGTCTGTCCAGAAATGAGACTATTTCTCCTGTTACGGCTTCGGCCGAAAAAGCGAATCCAGCCGGAGCTTCGGATTGGCCCAGGCCGGGCATATCCACGGCCACAACCCGGAAGCCCGCCTGAATCAAAGGAACGATGTTGCGCCGCCATGAATAAACCGAGTCGCCATAACCGTGAATGAGCAGGACCGGCCTCCCTCGCCCGGCATCCAGGTAGTGCAGCCGGTATCCGTTCATATCGGCGAACCTGGACCAGCCGGAGTCCCGGACCAGGGCCAGCCAGGCCGGATCACCATCACCTAATGGCCTGCCTGACACGTGCCGAGCCACTCCATAAGCCGAAATGATCCCGACAGCCATCAGCAGGGATGTATATTTCATGGTCCTGCGCATCATTGCTTCCTCCTCATAAACCGGGACAGGGCAAAGACCGAGGGCGGAAAGCCTGGCGCTGTGGACGGTCTTTTCACTTGAATCATGTCCCCGCTCCTGTTAACTAATGGCATCGCAGAACAATTCTCCGAGCCAAAGGTGACGCAATGCTGAAAGTCGAAAGAATCGCCGAACTGAGCCAGGAGAGGCGCAGCCGGATCCTCACCCGTTCCATGGCCGATGTTTCCTCGGTCTTTATGGAAGTCCGGGAGATCATCGCTCCGATCAAAGAGAAGGGTGATGAGGTCATAATCAGACAGCACAAGAAAGAATACAAGGAAGATATTCTTCCTGATGAGCTGAAAGCCTCGCCGGAAGAAATAAAGGCGGCTTACAAGGCCGTTTCACCGGCCGTGGTCAAGGCCCTCCGCTTTGCCGCCGGCAATATCCGCAAATTCCACGAAGCTCAACTCGAGAGGCCCATGTGGTGCACGGAACTGGCTCCGGGCATCATGGCCGGGCGCATGACCAGACCTATGGACATAGTCGGCGCTTACATACCCGGAGGACGGGGCGCCTACCCGTCTTCGGCCCTGATGACCATCATCCCCGCCAAGGTGGCCGGAGTGGCAAGGGTCATAGCCTGCACGCCGCCACGTCCGGGCAAAAGTATAACTCCTGAAGTCCTGGTGGCCGCCGATATCGCCGGGGCCGAGGCTGTCTACAAGATAGGCGGGCCTTGGGCCGTGGGAGCCATGGCCTACGGCACCCGGACCGTGCCTCGGGTGGACAAGATAGTCGGCCCGGGCAACCGCTGGGTCACAGCCGCCAAGATGGTTGTCTTCGGACAGGTGGATATAGATTCCCCGGCCGGGCCCAGTGAAGGACTAATTCTGGCCGACGGAACAGCCGACCCGGAAATGATTGTGTACGACTTCTTTTCCCAACTCGAACACGACCCGGACGCGGCTTCCGTTTTCGTTACCACTGATGCCGGTTTGGCCGATGGCCTTCTCAAGGCGGTTCGGGCGGCCCTGCCAACCATACCCCGCCGGGAAATCATCGAAGTCGGTCTCAAAAACAATTCGGCGGTTCTGCTGGCCTCCGGTATGGACGAGGCCGTGGATTTCGTCAACGAATACGCCGCCGAGCATCTCCAGATAATCACCGCCGACCCCTGGACCATATTGCCGAGAATCAGGCACGCCGGTTCCATCTTCATGGGGCCGTGGGCCCCGATCCCGGTGGGAGATTATGCTTCGGGAACCAATCACGTCCTGCCCACCGGGCGTTGCGCCCGCATGTTTTCCGGTCTTTCCGTGGACGATTTTATCAAGAAGCCGACTTTTCAGTATCTCTCGAAGAAAGGGCTTGAAAGCCTCAAGAAGGCGGTCCTGACCCTGGCGGAAGTGGAAGGCCTGGAGGTTCATGCCGCGACCATACGGCGGCGTTTCGATAGTTGAAAACGGGCGGACCTCCGCTCGCGGAAAATGACACAGGAAAAGGCCGGATAAACCGGCCTTTTGTCATCTTGCTTCAACCTCGGGCCGCAGTCGCTAACGGTGATACTTTTCCAGTTCTGAACGTCCAGGTTTGACTATCCATGGCGGCGGGAGCTTGAAAGTCTCGGCGATTTTCAGCCCGGCCTTTTCGGCTTCTTCCCGGCTGCTGAAAAAACCGACACGAATGCGGTACCAGTTCCGGCCCTTGATTTCCTTCTGGTAGGCGTAAACGCGGTAAGGCAGCTTCATCATTTCATCCATGATGGCCCGGGCCTTTTCTCCATCCTGAGTCGAAAGGGCGTTGATAACCCAAGTTTCGCTTTTTACCGGGGCAGGCTTGAAGGCTTCCGCCGTCTGCTGGGCCGCAGGCGCAACCGCCGCCGGTTCAGCTTGGGAGGGAGTTGAAACCGCCGGTTCGTCAGCGGCCGGAACTTCCGGAGCCGCAGCCGAGGCGGCGGGCAAAGAGGCAGCCCCGTCTGCCTGTTCAACCGTTGACGGCGGTTCAGGCGTGGCTGCTCCGCCGCCTTGGATGTCTTCCGGCATCTTGGGCGCTCCGGGGCTTTCAGACATTACCCGGGACATATCCAGGGCCTTGCGTTCTTCGGGGGTGAACTGGTAGGCCACTTCCGGAGGAGACTCCTTGGACAAGGCGCCCCGCTGGATAACGGCTTCGGTTTCCAGGGGTTCCTCGGCCGGAGGCTGCCGGAAGTACATAAAATAGGTCGCAACAATGGCGGCGGCGGCCAGGAGCAGAACCAAAACCAGAAAGAATCTGCTCGAAAGAGAGTTGCCAGTTTTATTCAGCATTGGATGTGCAGTATCTTGACCGGGGCCGTCAAGACCCCGGTCAGCTTTGATTGATAATCAGGTGTTGAAACCCAGGTCAAAGGCCTTAAGGTTCATCTTCAGAAACTTGGCCTTGGTGTTTTCCTTGATGGCCTGTTTGAGCAACTTGGCCTCAAAAGGTAGTTCCGCGTGGCGGGCCAGAGCTCCCAGCATGACCATGTTCAGAGACAGGACCGTGCCAGCCTCGTGAGCGAAGGCGTTGGCGTCCAGGGAAACCAGCTTGTTCACTCTCTTGCCCAGTTTGGCCAGGGCTTCGTCCACATCGGGATAGACGCCTTTGCCGATGGCCACCGTGAATGGGGCCAGCGGATGGGAGTTGGTGATGACCGTTGTGTCCTTGGAACACTTGACGCCGGCCCTCAAGGTCTCGGAAGGCTCGAAGCCGAGCAGCACGTCGGCTTCGCCGTCGGATATGATCGGGCTTTTCACATCGCCCATGTTCACCGCCGATTCGACCACGCCGCCCCTCTGGGCCATGCCGTGAACCTCGCTCAGGTTGACGTTCACTCCAGCCAGCAAGGCCGCCTGACCGATGAGGCTGGTGGCCAGCAACGTTCCCTGCCCGCCGACTCCGGTTATATGAATTCTTGTGGCCGTCATGACTATTCTCCTTTGCTCTTGGCCGGCCGTATGGCGTGCTCAGGGCAGACCTGGCTGCATACCGCGCAGCCCACGCACAGGTCGGGGTTTATCATGACGCTTGCGCCTTCCAGATAGAAAGCGGGACAGGCGAGCGTGGTCAGACAGTCTCGGTGATTCTTGCACTTGTCCTGGTCTACCTCGAAAACAGGTCTCTTGGGGAATTCCCCGATGCGCTTGGCGTAAAGGACGCAAGCCTCCTGGGAGATTATGACGGACACGCCTTTGTACTTCATGGCTGCTTCGACCGCCGCCTGGGTTTTCTTCAGATTGCGCGGCTGGACCACATGTACATCCTCGATGCCCAGACCGCGCACCACCTGTTCGCAGGTTATCTGCTTCAAGTCGCGGCCCAAAGGCTTGGCATCCATGCCGGGGTGGGTCTGCTGACCGGTCATGGCCGTGGTGCCGTTTTCCAGGATGACCAGGAGGACGTTGTGGTTGTTGTGGACCGCGTCGACCAGGCCGGTGATGCCGGAGTGGAAGAAGGTCGAGTCTCCGATGAAACCCACGGCCTTGCGGCCCGTGGCCCGTGAAATGCCGCAGGCCGAGCTGATGGAAGAGCCCATGCAGAGCAGGAAATCCGCGGCCGACAGGGGGGGCAACAGTCCCAGTGTGTAGCAGCCGATGTCCGTGGGGTAGACCGTATCGTTGCCGGCAATTTTCTTGACCGAATAAAAAGTCGAACGGTGAGGGCAGCCAGGGCAGAGGTTCGGCGGCCGTCCCGGAATCTCGGGCAGGTCGTCGACCTTGATCCGTTTGCGGCCTTTATATTTAAGGCCGAAATAACCGGCGACCTTTTCCCGGACCAGGGCCGGATCATACTCGTAAAGGCGCGAGAAGAGCTTGGAGGATTTGCCGGCAATGGGGGTGGCCAGCCCGGCTTCCTGCGCCGCTGCTCTGGTTTCGACCTCCATGTAAGGCTCGAGCTCTTCCACCACCAGCACTTTGTCCTTGTTCTTGAGGAATCGCTGCACCAGTTTCTTGGGGAAAGGATGACTGAAGCCCAGCTTCAGAACAGATGTCTGGCTCTTGATGCCCAGGTCGTTCAAGGCGTCCATGACATAGTTGAAGCTGACGCCGTTGGTGATGATGCCCCATTTGCCCCGCCCGGTAACGGAATTAAGGTCCGAAGTCTCGGCGATGGCCAGAGCTTTTTCATATTTGTCCAGGAGGACCTTGTGCAGGGCTCTTGATACCGCCGGGACCGTCACCTTTTTGAACGGGTCTTTTTTGAACACGCCCTTGGTATTGCGTTTCCTCGGCTTGTCAAAGGTCACCACTCCCCGGGAATGGTTGACCCGCGTGGTCGTCCGCAGAATGACCGGCAGCTTAAGGTCCTCGGAAAGATCAAATGCGTATTTGACCATTTCCTTTGCTTCGGCCGCGTCGGACGGCTCCAGTATGGGAAGGCCGGACAGCTTGCCGTAGAAGCGGTTGTCCTGCTCGTTCTGGCTGGAAAAAAGGCTCGGGTCGTCTGCGTTCAAGACGACCATGCCGCCTTCGACGCCCACGTAAGCCAGAGTCAGCAACGGGTCGGCCGCCACGTTCAATCCGACATGCTTCATGGTCACGAGGGTCCGCAGTCCGGAAGCCGCCGCGCCCGCACCGACTTCCATGGCCACCTTCTCGTTGGTGGAATACTCGAAATAGATGTCGGTCTCCGGGGCGAGCTGGAAGAATGTGTCGGGAACTTCAGAGGAAGGCGTGCCTGGATAACAGGTAACAAAAGCCACACCCGCCTCGATAGCCCCCCGCACAATGGCCAGATTGCCCAGCAGCAGATGCTTCTGGCCGGCTTTGGGACTTAACAAGGGATTCATGCGTCACCTCTTTGTATGCCTCGTTGATACGTGGGGGGAGCCGGAAAACCGGCCGGGCGATACCGAAAGGGTGCGGCTTGCTGGCCGCACCCTTATTATCGGGCTTTTCTCAGCGCTCGTCAATGACCCGCTTGGCCTTGCCTTCGGAGCGGGCGATGGAATTAAGCGGAGCAATCTTGACCGGGACATTGATACCGATGACCTGAAGGATGCGGGCCGTAAGCTTATGACCAAGCTGATCCAGGTAGTCAAGACCCTTGGCGTAGACGTCTTCCCGGGCCTCGACCTCAACGGAGAGGGCGTCCAGATAGCCTTTCTTGTAGACCCGGCAGAGGTAGTGAGGCTCCATCTCCGGGAATTCCATGATGACCGTCTCAATCTGGGACGGGAAGACATTGACTCCGGAAATGATGAGCATGTCGTCGTAACGGCCGGTGATCTTCTCCAGCACGACCAGCGTCCGGCCGCAGGCGCATTTTTCGCGGCGCAGAGAGGTTATGTCCTTGGTGCGGTAGCGTATGAGCGGCATGGCCCGGCGCTGCAAAGCCGTGAAGACCAATTCGCCCTGCTGGCCTTCTGGCACCGGCTGTTCGGTCACGGGATCGATGATCTCGGGGTAGACGTGATCCTCGTTGATATGAAGATTGTATTCAGGGCAGGAAAAAGCCACGCCAGGTCCCATCATTTCGGTCAGTCCGTAAGCCTCGTGGGCGGCGATGCCCATGCGCTCCTCAATCTCCTTGCGCATGGCCACGGACCAGGGCTCGGCCCCGAAACTGCCGACACGCAAAGGCCAGTTCTTGATGTCCAGTCCCATCTTTTCCGCACGCTCGGCGATGGTCAGGGCATAAGTCGGGGTGCAGCCCAGAACCGTGGAACCGAAATCCTTCATCAGCATGAGCTGCCGTTCGGTCAGGCCGGATGAAGTCGGCACCACGGCGCAGCCGATACGCATGGCGGCCTGATGGAAGCCCAAGCCGCCGGTAAAAAGGCCGTAGCCGTAGGCATTCTGGAAGATGTCGCTCTTGCGCACCCCCTGAGCCCAGAACATGCGCGCCATGCACTCGGTCCAGTCGTCGAGATCCTCGGCTGTGTAAGGGCCGGTAATGGGCTTGCCGGTGGTGCCGGAAGAAGCGTGAATCCTGACCACTTCGTCCATGGGGACGGCGCAGAGGCCGAAAGGATAGTTGTCGCGGAGGTCGTTCTTGATGGTGAAGGGAAACAGGGCCAGGTCTTTCAGGCTCTTGCAGTCTTCGGGCTTGACACCCTTCTCATCGAATACCTTTTTATAAAAGGGAATCTTTTCGTAAACCCATTTCAGCGTGCCCTGGAGTTTCTCAAGCTGGAAAGCCTGCATTTGCTCCAAATCCATGGTTTCGAATTTTGCATTCCAAAACTCAGACATGAACAGCCCTCCTTAAAAGATCGCTTTGGTGGCCCTGGCGTAAATATTCACCGGCTGGCCGTAAACCGCATACGACCAGCCCACACCTGTCCACGGCTGAAAAATGTCTCAGAATACCTGCGGACGGCGTTTACAGCATAACTATTTTGTAATTATAATATGGCTAAACTACCCCGACGGAAAATAGCTGTCAAGAAAAAATCAAAACAGAAAGGCTATTTTTCCGGCGGCAATGCGGCCATCTGCGCCTTGGCCAAAACGGCCTGGGCGGAGTTGGGGAACTCGGCCAGCAGCTTCTGGTAAGCCTGCCTGGCCTGGTCCGGCCGTCCCAGTTCATTACTGACCCTGGCCAGGTTCAGATACGCCTGCTCCTTGAGCATAAGGCCCTGCAGGCCTATGAGGGCCTCCCACCTTGCCGCCGCCTGGGCCGGTTCGCCTTTGGCTTCATAGACATAAGCCAGGCTGTCCAGGACGAGGGGCTTGAGGCTTAATTCCTCCGGCTTGATGGAATCGAGGAAACGTTGGTAGGCGGTCAGGGATTGGTCGTGCTTACCCAGCTTGAAATACAGCGCACCCAGGTCCAGAAGGGCGCAACGCCCCGAGGAGTGACTTGAAAAGCTGTCGGCCACTTTTTCCAGTTCGATCACGGCCGCTTCCGCTTTCTGCGGCTCGAATTCCCCGTTTACCGGCAACCCGGCCACGGCTGTGGCGTAAGCCTCAGCCGCACGGGAAGACTGAATCTCAAGATAGCTCAAAACGCCTACGGTTATCACAACCGCGGCAACAATGAGAGCCACGCCGGTAAAAACCTTCTTCGAGTTATCCCTGACAAAAATGAAAACTCTCTCGGAAAAAGTCAGGAATTCATCGGGAGCCTTGAGCAGTTCTTTACGGGAAATCTTTTTTTCAGCCATGTCTCACTTCTTTTTGAATAAATCTTCAAGAGCCGCCTTGGCCTTCTTGGCGTCGTCAACGGCCGCAGCCTCGCCAGTCCCCAAGACGAAATATTCACAGGTGTTTCTGGCTTCCACGTCGCGAACCTTCTCGGCCACGGGCTCACTGCACTTGTTGGACCGCCCCGGATCGTAAAAACGGCAGTTCAGACAAACATGCACGTCCATCCCGCAATGGGGACAAAGTTCGCGAAAAGAAACCTTGCTTTCCAAGCCGATCAGCGGCTTGGTACAGAAAAAGCATCTAGCCATTTCGCCAAGAAAATTAGGCTATCCCGGTCCCGGCGTCAAGAAAAAACAGCATGTTCACAAGAATTAACGCCGGTTCCACTCCGCCTGTATAAATATACCGGTCTTTTAAAACAGGACCTGGCAAAAAATACGTTCAGCCGAAAATCAACGGCAGAGCCTCCCTGGTGATCTGTTCCCAGAGTTTCTCCCCGCCGAAGCTCTCGGCGTAAACCTTCATCTTGGGTTCTGTCCCCGACGGCCTGATAGCGAACCAGGAACCATCCGCCAGCACCACCTTGACCCCGCCCACCGGAGCGCCGTTGCCCGGAGCCGCGGTCAAAACGCTCTTTATCTCCAGCCCGGCCAGTTCCACGGCCTTGACCGAATCCGGCGTCAGGGCCTTCAAAACCGCCTTTTCCTCGTCGGAAATGGGGCCGTCCGCCCGCCGGTAGTAAGGTTCGCCGAATTGAGGAACGAGAATATCCCGGTAATACTGAGAAGGAGTCTTGCCGGTCCGGGCGGTTATCTCCGCCGCCAGCAGGGCCAGACTGAAACCGTCCTTGTCCGTGGTCCAGACCGAGCCGTCCAGGCGCAGCAGGGAAGCCCCGGCGCTTTCCTCTCCGCCGAAACAGAGACTGCCTTCCCGGAGCCCGGCCACGAACCATTTGAAGCCGACCGGCACTTCATGAACGGCCGAGCCCGAAGCCTCGGCTACCTTGTCTATCATCGAACTGGAAACTAGGGTCTTGCCGACCTTCAAATCAGGCCGCCACCCGGGCCGGTGTCTTTTCAGGTAATGAACAGCCACGGAAAGGTAATGGTTAGGATTCATCAGGCCGTCCGATGTGACGATTCCGTGCCGGTCGAAATCCGGGTCGTTGCCCCAGGCCACGTCGAACCTGTCGGCCAGCCCGATGAGGTCGGCCATGGCATGGGGAGAGGAGCAGTCCATCCTTATTTCTCCGTCTCCGTCCGCCGGCATGAAGGAGAAAGTCGGGTCGACCTCGGGGTTGACCACCTCCAGGTTCAGACCGTATCGCTCCGCAATCGGAGCCCAGTAATGGACCCCGGAACCGCCCAACGGATCAGCTCCAAGCCTGAGACCCGCCGACCTGATGGCGTCGAAATCGATGACACCGGAAAGGCCTTCCACAAATGGCGTTACGAAATCCTGCTCATGGACATTGTCCGCCCGGCAGGCCCGTTCATAAGGGATTCGCCTGACCTCGCGGTTGCCGTTTTCCATCAGCAGGTTGGCCCTGTCCTGCACCCAGCCGGTCACATCCACGTCAGCCGGTCCGCCGTGAGGCGGGTTGTACTTGAATCCGCCGTCGCGGGGAGGGTTGTGGGACGGAGTTATGACCACTCCGTCGGCCAGCCTGTCAAGACGGCCTCGGTTGTATTCCAGGATGAGAAAAGAGATGACCGGCGTCGGCGTATAGCCGTTTCCAGCGTGGATTATCACTTCGATGCCGTTGGCCGCAAAGACCTCCAGGGCTGTCCGGAAAGCCGGTTCCGACAAGGCGTGAGTATCCACGCCGACGAACAGCGGCCCCGGCTCGGCCCGATTAAGCAGGCGGTATTCGCTGATGGCCTGGGCCGTGGCCGCTATGTGGGCTTCGTTGAAAGTGCCGTTCAAGGAAGAACCACGGTGTCCGGAGGTGCCGAATGAGACTTTTCCCTGTGGGGCCTCGGTGTAATAAGCCGCAACCAGACGCGGCACATTCACCAGTATGGACCTGGGTACGTGTCTGCCTGCCCATTCGCTTATTGCCATATAGCCCATCCTTTCGCCGGAGGTGAAGTTTGGGAGCGGCTTCGGAAAAGGAAGCCGCCGGGAACGCTGTTCAGGCAATCAGGCCGTTTGACCGGAAAAGGGCCGGAGCACCCACCAGAGGCGCGTCGTCGCCCAAGGCCGCCTGAGCGAACCTGATTCGGTTAAGGTCCACGGCCAGAACCCGGGCCGCGAACTCGGAGAGCATGGTCGTTTTTATGTAATCATAAGCCACTGCCGCTCCGCCGCCGATAACAGCTCCTTCAAGTCCCAGAAGGTTGAAGATGGAGGCCAGTATCACGCCCAGCGCCCAGCCTGCCCGTTCAAAGACCCGGCGGGCCAGGCTGTCCCCGGCGCTGGCCAGTTCGTAAAGGTGGGCGGCGGTCAATTCGGGCAACGGGCCTTCATACGAACAAGCCTGACCTTCTTCTATCCAGGCTCGGGCCGTCGCGGCCATGGCCGTTCCGGAGGCAATGGTTTCCAGGCAGCCGATGCTGCCGCAGCGGCAAGGCGTCCCGTTCGGCTCCACCGTCATATGGCCGATCTCGGCCGCCGACCCGAACGACCCGGTGCGCAGGCGGCTGTTCATGACCAGGCCTCCGCCCACTCCGGTCCCCAGTGTCAACACCACCAGGTTGCTCAGTCCCCGTCCCGCCCCGGCCAGCCATTCACCCAGTGCGTAAAGATCGGCGTCGTTGGCCAGCTTGACCTCAAGCTCGAGCGCTTCGGACATGATCCGTGAGACCGGAACGTCCCGCCAGCCCGGCAGGTTGGGCGCGAAAAGAAGGACGCCTTCCTCCGGGAGAACCCGGCCCGCCACGCCCATGGCCAGACCCTGGGGACGACGGTTCTCGGGTGTTTCAAGGAGCATTGTCTTCAGATGCCCCCTCAGGTCGGCCAGAATCGCCTCCGGCCCACGCTCGGAGCGAACCAGAAAACGGCCTTGTCTGATTATATCCCCTTCCGAGGTGACCAGACCGTAGCGGGCGTGCGTGCCGCCCAGGTCAACCCCAAGGAATGTATTGCTCATAATGCTGTTTTCATCCTCTCCAGAGTCCCCGTGAACAGGGAACGGATTTCTTCCAGGCGGCTTTCAGTCTCGGCCTCGAAACGCAGGACCAGTTCCGGCCCGGTGTTTGAAGCCCGCAGAAGGCCCCAGCCATCGGCAAAATCAACCCGGACTCCGTCCAGGCTGTTCACTTCAGAATATTTCCGCAAATCGTCCCGGACCAGCGCGGCCAGGCGGAATTTGTCTTGTTCCGGACAATGGACCCTTATTTCCGGCGTACTGAAAGTACGGGGCAGGTCAGACAAAATGGAGGATACAGGTCCGTCCAGCCGGGATACTATCTCCAGCATTCTTAACGCCGCGTATATCCCGTCGTCAAACCCCAGATAACGATGGCCGAAAAATATGTGGCCGCTCATCTCACCCGCCAGAACGGCATTCTCGTCCTTACGCTTCCGCCGCATCAGGGAATGCCCCGCCTTCCACATGACGGCCCGCCCGCCATGCGCCTCCACGTCGGCGAAGAGGCGGTGAGAGCATTTGACGTCGCCTATTACTGTGCCGCCGGGAGCTTCAGGCAATATCTGCCGGGCGAAAATCAGCGTCAGCATGTCGCCGTAAATCATTCGGCCGCCTTCGTCCACCACCCCGATACGGTCCGCATCGCCGTCAAGGCCTATGCCCAATTCCAGGTCTTCACCCACCACTGTTTCGGACAGTGCGGCCATATTGGCGGCCACCGTCGGATCGGCGGGATGGTTAGGGAAACGGCCGTCAGGCTCAAAATACAACCGTCTCACCGGACAGTTCAGTTTTTCAAGCAGGCGTCCCATCACCGGTCCGCCTACTCCGTTGCCGGTGTCTACCGCCAGCCGGACAGGTCTGGCGATGTTGATGTTGCGGCATAGATAATTAATGTAGTCATCAGTAATATCGGCTGAAAATAAATTGCCTGAGCCGGAGGTGAATTTTCCTGATTCAATCAGGGCAAGCAGGTTCTGAAGGTCTTTCCCAAAGACAGTCTCCGTTCCCAGGCAAATCTTGAAACCATTGTATTCCGGCGGATTATGGCTGGCTGTCACCATGATGCCGCCGTCCAGGTCCATCATGTGCATGGCCCAGTACAGAACCGGGGTAGGACAGAGGCCTGCGTCCAGAACATCCAGTCCGGCTGCCAGCAAGCCACGGATAACCGCAACGGATATTCCCGGAGAACTCAGCCTGGCATCCCGGCCCACCAGAGCCCGCTTTCCCCCGGCGTTCCTGATGAGAGTCCCCGCTCCCCGGCCGATGAGTTCAGCATCGGTCAGGCTGAAATCAAGGTCCACCAGGCCTCGGATGTCGTATTCCCGGAAGATGGCTTTGTTCATGAATAAAAAACTAATTTGGCGATTTCGCCGGAAAATTGAACAACTCCGCAGCTTGAGACGACCTTTCATGCCGCCGGGCTGGTTTGGGCATTTGTCTCACGCCAGAGCCAGTTCCACTGAACGGCGTGCGTGGATGGCCGTTGTATCCAGCAACGGCAGAGGTGAATCTTCCTGTTTTATGAGCAAAGGCAGTTCCGTGCAGCCAAGAATGACGCCTTCGACGCCGGCCGCGGCCAATTCTCCGATAATGCCCCCAACCCTGGCCCGCGATTCATCCAGAAATTGTCCCAGGCAGAGCTCCTGGAAGATTATGTCATGGAGAGATTGTCCTGATTCGGCGGAAGGCGTGGTCACCTGCAAGCCGTATTTATCGGTCAGCGGCCCGGAGAGGAAATCCCCGTCCATGGTAAACTTCGTCCCCAGGAGTCCGACCCTGGTCAAACCCATGGCGGCAATCTCCAGGCCAACCGCGTCGGCCATGTGCAGCAAGGGTATGTTCACCGCCGACTGGACTTCGGCGGAAACCTTGTGCAAGGTGTTCGTGCCGATGAGGAAAAAGTCCGCTCCGCCCCTCTCCAGGCGGCGGGCCGATTCAATCAGCATCTCCGCCGCCTTGTCCCATTGTCCCGAAGACATCATCGGCTCCAGTTCGCCGAAATTGATGCTGTCGATCAGAACTCGGGCCGAATTCAATCCGCCCAGGCGTTCCTTGGTTGTCTCGTTCATAATCCGGTAATATTCAAGAGAAGATTCCCAACTCATTCCGCCGATCAAGCCGATAAGTTTCATCGGGCAAATCCTTCCATGCAAAAAGGGTCTTGATTAAATAATCCATCCGGGGCCGTCGATCATGATAACACGTCCCGGCCGTGACTCAATAGTCATTGAGGGCTTGTGCGAAATCAAAGTTGCTTTTTGGCCCAAAAAGCTCGGGAAGACCTAAATCAGTTGTGCCGTTCAGGCATTTTGATATAATGGCGTCATGAAAGCAGAATTGCGTCGATTCCTGATTTTGTTGATTCTGGTCCTGGCTGGTTTGCCGCTTTGCACTGGCTGTGTTGGCGCTATATATCCCAAGAAAAAAGTGGCGGTGGAGCAAAAAGTTCCGTCCCGGGAGAGCACTCCTGAAAAGCCCTCGGCGCCCGGACAGGCCGCGCCGCAGGCCGGAGAACAGGAGTTGCTGCGTCAAGCCGAGCAGGCCCAATACCAGGCACGTTATCCGGAATCTCTGGAAAAGTACCGGTCTTTTCTGAATAACTATCCGCGTTCCTCCCAAGCCGACACGGCCCTGGTGGCCATGGGACAGATCTATGAACGGCTGGGGCAGAACGATCAGGCCGCATTGGCATACCAGAAACTCCTGGATGAACATCCGTCCAGCAGTTTCGCCGGGGAAGCCAGGAAGAGAGTTACGGCTCTCTATCTCAACTCCGGTCAATACGAGATGGCTGTCAAGTCTCTCGGAAACATGCTGGAACGGAGCCAGCGGCCCGAAGAAAAAGCACGTCTGCGCATTCTGATGGGCAGAGCCCAGATGGGGCTGAAAAACAGGATCCAGGCCATGGACCTGCTCATCCGGGCGGCCAGGGAGACCGATGACCCGGTGGATCGGGACGAGGCTCAACGCCTGATAAAGGCGAACATAAAGGACATGAGCCTCGAAGAGCTGTCTCAGGCCAGAACGCTGTACGGCAACCAGTACCCCGGCGGTCTGGTGGCCTATGTCATGGCCTACCGGTACTTCGAAGGACAGGAAACTGAGAAAGCCAGGGAAGCCATAGATTACTTCCTGAGTAATTTCTCTTCGGACGAACTTTACCTCGACGGACAGGCTTTGAAGGCATCCATAGAAAGCGGGTCGCCCCCGCCGGTCCTTTCTTTGCCGACGCTGGCGGAGATACCTGAAACCGCTCCCGGTCCGGCTGTTCCGGTTACCGAAGCGCCTCTGATTCCGGCCGGGCCTTCCACGGCCGCCTACAGATCGAGAGACCTGGCCTGTCTGATGCCGCTGACCGGCACTCCGGCCGCCAAATACGGGCAGCAGGTTCTGCAGGGTCTGCGTCTAGCTTTCGCGAATTTTCAAGCGCAGACGGACGGCTTCAGAGCCAATCTGGTCGTGCATGACACCCAAGGGGATTCCGAGAAGGCCAAGGAACTGCTCCGGCAGATCGCCGGACAGGAAAGCGTTATCGGGGTGATAGGGCCGCTGACCAGCAAGGTTTCCGGTGAGTTGGCCCCATTGGCCGAAGAACTGAAAATGCCCATGCTGGCCATCAGCCAGAAGGAAGGACTGGGCGGGCAGGGATCTCATGTTTTTCGCCTGTTTCTGACGCCCCAGGCCCAGGCCCAGGCTGTGGCCAGGTATGCCGTGCAGGTACTGGGCATGAACAAGCTGGCCATATTGCATCCGGAAGACGCTTACGGGAACAAGATGAGGGATTATTTCTGGGACGAGACGGCCAGACTCGGCGGAGAGGTTGTCGGAGTTCAGGGGTACAATCCCAAGGATACGGATTTTTCAGCCCAGATACAGAGCCTGGCCGGCGTCGGCGCGGCTCAGCGTCAGGTCAAGGCCGGCCGCAAGGTGAATGTCCATTTCGATGCGGTTTTTATTCCGGACAGCTATCGTGCGGTGGCTATGATAGCTCCCCAGTTCGCCTACCATGACATCACCACAGTCCGCTTGCTGGGCACTTCCCTGTGGCACACCCCGAGACTCATCGAGGCCACGGCCAGGTACACTCAACGCTGCGTCATTCCCACGGCTTTTTTCAGCGGTAGTGAAAGACCGGAAGTGCAGCGTTTTCTCGAGTTGTACAGGGCGGAGACAGGACAGGAAGACGCCGAACCGGATCAGTTTGTGGCCTACGGCTACGATGCGGCCATGCTTATGCTGACCCTGATGGACAGAGACCACGCTTCCGAAAGGGAGCAGGTGGTCCAATCCCTGCATTCCATGCCTCCTTATCCGGGGGTCACGGCCCGTTTCAACTTCGGGGACGATGGCGAGTATAAGAGCGAACCCACCCTGCTGACAATCGAGGGCGAAGAATTTAAGATGATTCAATAGCCAGTTCAGTCTATGACGCGGCCGATCATGTCCTCGGGTACGGGCAACTTGAGGTGGTTGAGAATGGTCGGGGCTATATCATAAAGAGTAAGACCGGAGCGCCTGCCAGACGGCAGGCGTTTCTGTTCGCCTTGGCGGGTCATTATCAACAGGCCTTCCTGAGCATGATTGGCATCGTCCGGTCCTGTGTCGTTTTCGAAGGCGTATAAAGGCTGTTCCCGGCCCACGCTGCCGAGGGACCGCCAGTCCAGGCCGCCGAAATAGACAATCAGGTCTGGCGCGACGTTCCGGACCTGACGGTAGATACTGTCGGCCCGGAAAACCTGATTACCCATAGCCTCGCCCTGGTCGTCCACTTCAGCCTCCAATGCCCGGCTGATTTCCCCGCATAATTCCTCATAACTCCCGGCTGGAACAACGCCTTGAGGTTCACGTCCCTTGACGTTCAGAAACAGCCTGCCGTAGTACCCTCCTTCGCCCCAGGCCGAAGTCCTGGGCCAGTCGACCATGTCGGGGAACAGCCTCACAGGCTTTTCCGGCAGAGCTTCTTTTAAAGACAGAAGCCCATTTTTAATCAGCCATTGATTGATGGCGAAGCCGCCCCGCATGGTTTTGGCTCCATGATCGGAAGCCACCAGGATGAGCGTATCATGCGGAACATATTCCATCAGCTTGCCGATTTGATCATCTATGAAACGGTAGTAATCGCGAATGGCGTTTTCGTAGGGATTGCCAGGCTGGTAAAGGCGGTGGTTCCGGTCGTGGTGTCTCCAGAAGCCGTGGTGAATACGGTCTATGCCCATTTCGACCATCATGAAGAAATCCCAGGGCTTGTTTCTGGTGAGATAGACGGCCGTGTTGAATCTGGCGCGGGTCATCTCATAGATATCCCGCAGCAGCCGATCTTTGTCTTCGGTCCGGAAATCAGGCACATCGATGATATAGCAGCCGCCGGCTGCCGCATCCAGTTCCGTTTGTAACTCCGGGGGATAGGTGAAGGAGACATCCTTGGACGGGGTCAGAGGTCCGGAGACGACAAGCCCGCGGAGCGGACGGGGAGGGTAGGTCAGGGGAACGCCCAGCAGGATGGAAGTCAGGCGCTGACGGCTGAGAATCTGGTCCAGTGTCTTTTCCTTCAACCAGACGGAAGAAGCCAGGGACATGTTGTCGTAAGAATGATCCTTGCGGTTGCGGAAGCCGTAGAGTCCCAGTTGACCCGGGTCCTTGCTGGTCAGCATGGAGGCCCAGGCCGGTACGGTCACGGGCGGAACTGTGCTGAGCAGCGGTCCGTAGAGACCCGAATCCATCATGGCGGACAGGTTGGGCAGTTCCTTGCGCCAGCGTTCGAAAACCAGGCTGGGCTCGGCGCAATCAAGTCCGATCAGCAGGACCTTGGGCCGGGAACCGGCATGACTCAGATTGGATTGATTAAGCATTAGTTATTGATTGGCAGCCGTATTTGTATTCATCACCGGCAGAGCATGGATTCCGGGTTGGACTGGATGGTTGTCACCAGGGCATGGTAGATTTCCAGGTTTTCAGGACGTCCACTTTGGGCATTGTTGAAAGCCAGGGTGTTTCGCAGTCTTTCGGCGGCCGGCAGATCGCCCAGCGTCGCATAGAGCCTGATGGAGCGGTCCAGGCAGTCGGAAGCCTCCTGCCACATGGTCCGCTGCTGGTAAAGAAGGCCGAGTTGTTCCAGATCATCGGCAATGGCCCTGGGGTTGGCCAGGTCTTTGTCCATCTCCAATGACGCGGAAAGATGAGCGGTTGCCTCGGTCAACGCGCCCCGCTCCTTGAAGAGCAGCCCAAGCTGCAGGTGGTTGGCCGCCAGTTCCCCGTCAAGATGCTTCTTGATGGCCAGGGCCTGGGCCTTGCGCAGCGTATCTTCAGCCTGATCCAGGCGGCCGGTTTTACGCAGAAGCATCCCCAGATTGTTCATATGGAGGACTATTCCGGCTTGGTTTTCATCAGTTTCAGCCGTTTCAATGGCCTTGCGCCAGAAATCTTCAGCCTCGGAGGTTCTGCCGCTTCTGAAGGCCAGCCCGGCCAGATTGCCCAGAATAAGCGACTGCTGAGAAGCATCGGCCAGCACTCTGTTCAGTTCCAGGGCTTGGGCAAGGTGTTCCCCGGCCTCTTCGAAACGCCCTTCGGCCATGGCCACGGCCCCCAGATTGTTCCTTGCCCTGACCATGCCGGGTAAATCATCCAGGAGGCGGCTGGTTTCCAGGGATTGAAAGAAGTACCTTGCCGCACGTTCATAACAACCGCGATTGTACCAATAACTCCCCTGGGTGGCGAAACGGTTGGCTTCCGAAAGCAACTCCGGGTCTTTCTTTTCCGGAGTTCCGCCGCAGGAAAACAATAAAGCGGACAGGACGAAAAGCAACAGAGCGGCCTGAAGAGCGCTGCGGGAGAGAGGTCCGGATTTGCAACTAGTAGAAACCAATGTTAGTCCCCGCGTATCTCTACGCCGTGAGTTTCCGGCGCGGGCTGTTGCGGCAGGTTGGAGCGGATGAGAAAGTTCTTCTTGACGGATTCCAGTATCTGGTTGACCTGTCTCATACCCTGGCGGGCCTCGAAACTGATCTCCGGGGCTTCGTTCATGGCCTTTTCCAGATTAGCCGAGATGCTGTTGATTCTTTCCAGAATGATTTGCAACTGGTTCATGGTTTCCGGAAGCCTGGTCTTGACCTCGGCGGCCATGTCCTTGGCATGGGAACTGGCTGTATCCGTGGAATTCAGGGCCGATTGCACCGTTTCGAGGATTTTTTCCACGGCATCCAGATCCTTTATTATGCGGTTGTAAATTTCTTCGCCTTGGACCAGTTTGCCGATGGAGCCTTCACCCTTGGCCACGGAACCGGAAATTTTTTCAAGATTGGAAAGTGTTCCAAACAGGCCGCCGTTGGGAGATTCCAACTGATCGGCGATGCTGGCTACGTTTTCCATTATCTCTTCCAGAACAAGCAGTTTGTGCTCGACTTCGAATTCTTCAAGGTAGTCGGAAATCTTTTTCAGGCCCTTGGAAGGAATGTCGCCTCCGGGATCAATTTGCAGGGAGGTCGGCGATCCGGGAATAATATTGATGTACTCGCTGCCGATTATGGTCGGGCTTTCTATTGCCGCCTTGCTGTCTGCCCTGATTCGAGAGGAATAATCGGCCAGTATGCGCATGGTCACCCTGACCTTGTTCTGGTCGGTCAGTTCCACATTGGTCACCTGGCCGATGTCGGCTCTGAGCAGTTTGACCTTGACTCCTGGAACCAGGTTGTAACCTTCATCATAAGTAGTATAATAAATTACGTGATTTCTGAACCAGTTCTGCCCGCGCCCCACCAGGACGACCGCTCCCACAAAGGAGAGAAAGGTCACCAGAATGAATACTCCGACGGATTTTTCCCAGAAGCTGAATTTCAGGATCATGTGTGAACACCAAGGTTTCCTGATGTGCTGTCGCCCAGGCTTGTTTGCAGATGCCGGTACTGGGTCGGATCGAACTGATCCGCAGGCCAGAACAGATTCCCATTTTCCTTGTCGAGATACAAGACCCATTCGACCCAGGACTTGCCTTCATCCGGAGCTATGGCCGAAATCAGAAAAGCGCACTCTTTCTTGTCAGCCAACTCCCGCATTTCATTCATCACCATAATATAGGCCCGTTGCCCCAGATCATAAGTAGGCGCCTCCAGGAAGAAAAGCTTGGGTTTTTTGGCCAATTCCCGCACGTAGACAGCCAGGCGCTGTTTTTCGAAACTCAATTCGGCCGGCCGCATATCCTTGTAATGGTCCAGGCCGAAGCGGCTCATCAGTTCGGCAACCTGGCCCTCGCTTTCCCTGGGACTTACACGATCGTGATACATCAAGCCCAGAGTAATATTATCCAGAATGGACATGTTGCTTATAAGCCTTGTTTCGCGGTGGACCAGACCTATGCCGCGCCGGAGGTTCATGAGGGAATTTTCGTTTAGATGGTCCATATCACGGCCAAACCAGGAAATTTGCCCCCCGGAGTTTTTCTGGAGTGAGGCGCAGACCTGCAGAAGGCGGCGGGAATCCCTCTGGAGCTCGGCCAGAATCAGGCCTCCCTGCCCAAGGGACAACTGGAAGGAAACGTCGCGGAAAAACAATCGGCCGTTTTCCCGGCTTTCCAGATTTTTACATTCAAGCCCCTCAAGTCCCATGGATGCAACCCGTGTTGGCCAAAATCTTTATACGTAAAAGGCGACGGAAATAATTATGTCGAAGAAAACGCAATACAACAGGCATTCCACCATGGCCCTGGACACACGCGGAGGAATATTGGTAATGGCTCCCTGAGCCAGAAAACCATGATACATGCAAACTATTGATATGATAACACCGAAAGACAAGCCTTTGACCAATACGCCCACGAAATCCGATATGCTGAAAGCGGCGGCCAGGTCGTAAACCAGATTCCAGACATTGATTTCTATGATAACCCAAGCGGCGAAAATACCGCCGGCTATGGAGATCAGGTCAAAGAGAATTATCAGGCAGACAACCGCGGCGGTTACCCCTACGAGACGCGGGATGCAGAGGAAGTGAACTGCCGGGACGCCTTGCATCTCCAGGCCTTCGATTTCGCCCAGCACATTCATATAGCCTATCTCCAGGGCAATGGCCGAACCAGATCGCAAAACCACGATGATGGCCGTCATCAAAGGTCCCACTTCCCTGAAAAGAATGGCGATGATAAGGCTCCCCAGTGCTTCCTGGGAGCCAAGGGAACTCATGAACGTGAAGCCGCGAACCACCGCGAGCACCCCGAAAAGCAGGGCGATGAAGGCGACAAGTTCCAGGGACTGAACGCCGGTGAAGTATATCTGTTGAATAATCACCCGCCAGCGGATGCCGCGTCCCGTGGAACGGTGCGTGACGATCAGCTTCAGGCAGACAGCCAGAAAGGCCAACTGGTTGATAGCCCTGTCAACCTTGGTCAGGAACCAGCGGCCGGTTGAACCTGCGGCGATACTGATGAAGCCGGGTCTCGACATGCCTATAGGTGTTATTCCGTTTTACCGTTAAGGGCGAGTTCCAGTATATGGTCCACTCCTGACTGAATTTCGCGCAGCTTCAGGCGCAGAACAGTGGGCTCGGTGACTTCACCTGGAAAGAAGAGAAAGCCGTGGGAAAGAACCTTAGGTTCAAAGGGTTTGTCCTGAAGGCTGCGATTCTGCAGATCCTGGCGAATGGCCGATCTTGAACGGGGGTCATTGTAGCCTTCTGCTCCACCCATGACCGCACCCAACGCCACACCGGCCGTGGCTCCTTTGCCTGCGGCTTCGGCAATGTCCGTCCCGGCGATAATACCAAAAGCCGCGCCAATGACAGCGCCGGCCGCGCCGGCCAGAGCGCCCTGACGGGCAGCCTCGCCTCCAAGCCTGCCCAGGCGGACCTCTTTGTCAATGCGGTCGTACGCCACCTGTGCAGGCAGGATATTCCAGAGGTTGTTCTGAGCATCCCGCAGAAGCGTCTGATCCGGGACGATAATGAAGGAAGTTGAACCCTTGTTGTCCATGACGATTTGAACAGGCGTCAGGCCTGCGCCCCGGATATCGAAACCAAAAGCCTTCTCTGCTGCGGCCTTGTCTGACCAGGCCGTGGCGGCTATGACGGCTCCAGCCACAGTTACATGATTGGGGTAAGCTTCAGCAGCCTTGAAAGGCACCGGTTTATATTCATACCCCGCGCAGCCCCAGACGGTCATAAGGGACAGAACGATAAGGCAGGAAATCAGTCTTTTCATATGGTCCTCCGAGAATTGCGAATGTAAAAAACAGCATATTCACTTTTTGCCATTAAGTCAATCTACGCACGTGGTCCGGATAAAGGCCTGTAAGAAAGTTCTTGGTTCTGGCAATCCCGGATGTAATGAACCGGGCCTTTTTCGCCTTTCGCCTGTGGGAGAGTTAGGAAGGAAGAGGGAAAAACATCGCTGATTAAAATGAGTCCATCGGGACGGAAATACCGTTCTGAAAAAATTTCACAAAGACGGTCTCTTTTGCTGATCTCTTTTCCTGAAGGATTTCGGTCATAAAAAAAGGCCCTCGATAGGGGCCTTTTTTGAGTTTGTTCGCCGTTGATTGAATCAAAACGGCCTGACAGGCTCCTTTTCGGAGTATTCACCGGGTTCGTAGGTGAACAGGTCAAGTATTTTTTCGGGGTCCGGTTGAGCCAGGCCCGGCAGTTTGAAGACTGGTTGGGCCGGTTTCTGGCGGTCGAATATCTCGGTAATGTCTTCGGGCAGCAATTCTATCTGCCGGGTGCGGCCTCGGGGCTTGATGGTGATGGCTATCGGCTGGAACAGGTTGATATAGTTGTTGTATTTTTCATTGTACATATCAATGAAGATACCGGTGAAGCTGGCAAAGGAATAGGGGGCGTACTGGGGCGACCGGACGGCGTCGGAGAGGCGGTTGTGTTCGATGTTGGTGTTGACGATAGCTGCTTTGAGGGCCGGCGGCGAGTATTGCGAGGCTACGATGTATTTCATATAGAGCAGAAGGCGGCTTTGGGGCAGGCCCTGTTCGTCTAATTCGGCTTCCGAGTCGTAGATGTCGAAGAAGCGGGGGGCGAGGTTCACGCCGATGGGGGTCGGTTCGTTGGTCCAGTACTGACGGAGCGATTCCTGGTCCAGGCTGTCCAGGAACTGGGTGCTGACATTGAAGAGGGAACGAGCAATGGATGTATGGGTGTAGGAATACTCGTCCAGGTATTCGACTTCACCGGCGGTCAGGGCTTCCAGGTTCAACAGGAGCTTGATCCGGTGTGAAGACCAGATCGGCTGGAGGTATTCATTGGGAATGCTGGCGATGACCTTGTCCCCGGTCGGGCTGTAGATAAGTATATTTTCGCAGGCGTCCCGGTAGAGTTCGGTGAACGGGGTGATGACCGAGAGCAGGTGTCCGCAGTCCGTGGAGCAGGCTTTTTGCTGAGGACGCCAGATGCGGCCGAAATAGCCTCCCGCCGGTCCGGGGATGTAACCCACGTGGGAGCCGCCGAAATCGATGTTGATCGGACCGTGGTGGACGGCGGCGCTTAAGGCCCCTTCGTTATAGAATCCTCCGATACGGCCTTTATCAAAGGGGTTGAGCCCGGTGTAGGCGTGGAGGGTCAGGTCGACCTGAAAGACCGATTCGTCCGAGCACTTCCATTTGCAGGGCAGGAGGTGTTTCGGATCGTATTCGAAACCCATGCTGCGGGCTTCGTCGCTCTGCAGGAAGGTGAGGGCACGGGCGACAAAATCAGGGAAGTAATAGGGGCGGTGGCGGAAAAGCACTCGGGTTTCCTGTATCTTGGGGACAAAGCCTCCCAGGTGGTATTTTAATGAAAGCCAGTCGGGGGTGGCGCTTTTCATGGTTGACCTCCTAATGGACTTTTCAAACCGGCCGGGCCGGGCTGTTTTATTGTGAAAAAATTAACTATAGATAAAACAGGTAATTAAAACAAAAATAAACTCAATGAAACAGTGTAAAGAGATTTATAGCACAGGGCATGTGGTGAAGTGAAACAAAAACGGTCTAAAACAACCGCTTTTCGGCCATGCATCTCCGGCGTAAAGCGGATTTCGTGGGGATTCTGATTCTTTGGAGAGGTTATTTTTCTTTCCACTCCATGGTATCTAGATCGTCCAGGTCAAGGTCGAGGTCTTCCGAGCCGGATTTTGTCTCGGAGGCAGGCGGTGCGGTCCGGACAGCGGCTTTTTTCACTGGTGCGGGTTCCGGGGTTTTGACGGGCGTCTCGGCAGCAGTGGTTGTTTCCTGATCGGAGGATGAGGATTCCATGATAAGGGTTTCGAGGTCATCAAGGGCGTTGGCTGTTGAAACCGGTTGCGGCGGGGACGTTTTTTCAGAACTTGGCCCGGCTTTGGTCCGGGGCTCGGCCGGGGCTTGTTCAGCCCCTGAGGCGGGAGACTTGTCCTGTTGAATTTCCAAAATGATTGTGGCGGCTTCGGCCGCCGGAGCGGCTGATCTGACCGGCTTGGCCGCGGCGGGCCTGGAGGATGTCTCCGCCTTCTCGGAGGTGGGAATCTTGAATGTTTCTATGCGTACGAACCAGGCCAGGGAGTCTTTCCAGGCCGCGACATCCTGCTGGAACGGGAAGATCAGGGGATTCAGACGCGCTCCAATCTCCCAGTCCTGTTGAAACTGCTTTATGTATTCCCGGTTCCGGGCGTCGGCTTTGGGCATGATCTGGCTGATCCACTGGTCCAGCGAGAGGCCTGTTTCGGTCATTGGCTAATCCCCCTTGAAGTGCGGCAAGGTTGAGGCGAGAACCGCCGTTGGTGTACATGATATCCGAGGCCGCTTCCGGGGTCAAACCACTTGTCACGTTCTGTATAGAGCACATGGTATGACCGAATTAAGCAGCAGATGAATTGACCGGTCAGGCATCGTCCATTCAGGAGGTTGCCTGCGAGGGTTTTCATCTGGTTAATACAGACAAATCAATGAGATAAGGTTGTTTCTGGACACTTGGCGGCAGCGGTGGTAAAGTAAACTTCATGCCGGCCGTAAACCGGCTTTATCACTCATTTATGTTTCCAGCGGCAAAACGTGCAAAAGAGAGGGTGCCATGGGCGAGGTCATCGAGTTTCCCTGGGGCGGCGGCGTGTTGAAGGTCTGGTTGCCTGAAGACTGGAAGCTGCTGGGGGTGCTCAAACCCAAGCAGGCAGGGGCGGCGGCCGATCTGGAGGAGGCTTGCCGTATGTCCCTGGCCGATCCCATCGGTACGAGTCGTCTCTCCGAGCGCGACCTCAAAGGCAAGCGGGTTGCTTTGGTGGTGGATGACCATTCCCGGCCCACTCCGGTTGCTGGTTTCATCCGGACTGTGCTGGCTGAGCTGGGCCAGGCTGGTGTTGCGGACTCTGATGTGGAAATTGTAATCGCCACTGGGGTCCATCGGGCCAGCCGCCCCGATGAAGTGGAGAAGAAGCTGGGGCGGGAGATCATGGGCCGGTACCGCTGGCAGTGCCACGACGCTTACGATCCGGCTATGCTGGTGGGACTGGGTGCGACTTCTCGAGGCACGGATGTTTATCTGAACAGGCGTCTGCTGGAATCGGACCTGATTGTCTGCTTGGGCGCGGTGGAGCCTCACCTTCTGCTGGGCTTCGGCGGCGGTTTGAAAATGCTGGTGCCGGGCTGCGCCGGGGCTCAGACCATAGCCCGCAATCACATGCAGGGTGTTGATCCGGATCATTTTGATTATGTGGGTGTTTCCGGCGCAAATTCTCCGATGCGTCTCGACCTGGAGGAGGCGGCTTCCATGGTGGGGCGGGATATTTTTCTGGTCAACGCGGCTCTTAACGAACAGGCCCGGCCGACCAGGTTTTTCTGCGGCGATCCGATTCAGGCTCACCGTTCGGGGGAGACATTCGTGGCGGATCTGGCGCGCCTCGAGGTGCCCGAGCAGGCCGATGTAGTTCTGACCAATTCTTTTCCCATGGATGCGGATATGCGCCAATCGGCCAAGTGTCTGGGAAATTCTCTTTTTGCCGTCCGTCCGGGCGGGGTTCTCCTCGGTTTGGCCCGGGCCGAGAACGGTTTGGGCGAAATGCCTTTGGCCAAAAGGACTTTGCCTTACGGGACGATGCGGACTCTGCTGCAAGTCATCGGCAAGCACCGTGTTCTGGGATTGGTGGAGAAGGCCAAGAAGGGCGAGCCGGTGGAAGAGGTCTTTGTGGGGCATTTTGGTTTGCAGATGCTGCGCCGGAATCATCTGGGCATATTCAGCGACAGCCCGAAGCTGCCGCCGGACGTGGGGCGGAAGATGGGGTTGGCCCGGAGTTTTACCGAGGTGACGGAGATGATGGTCTGGGCCTCGGGCAAGGCCCCCCGGCAGGCCACAGTCTGGGCTTTTCCTTGCGGCGGGGCGACGTTTGCGCGTTATTCGGGTTGAGATTCTCCTGACGGGCTGTAAAATATCCTGACAGCTTGAGATGAACGGTTTCAGGCCAGGTAAGGCTTGAGTGGCGGATTGCCAAGTGAAATAAGGGGCAATTGTCTTCCGCCCCGCTTGACGTCGTGGCACAAGTGTTGCTATTGATTTGTACCAAGAACAATTATTCAGACAGCATCCGAATTTTTCTGGGTCGGCGGCGAGGCGGCCAAAGGCCGGAGCAACGAGCCGACAGCGAGTCGACGAGATGGCCGGGGTACCAGCCAGAGTCTGTTCACGCAGGGGAAAAAGGAGGAAAAAATGTATAGTTTCAAGAAGATTCTTTTTCCGGTAGACCTTTCCAGCGTTGCGGCCATGATAGCTCCCCTGGCCAGGGAGATGGCGGAGAAGTTCGAAGCGGAACTGCATGTGCTTTTCGTGGCCAGGGTCATGGAACAGTATGCCCACGTTTATGTTTCCGGTCCGGCGATAACCAATTTCGAGTCGGAGCTTGTGCAGGGCGCGGAGAAGAAGCTCCAGGAGTTCGTGGATGAGACTTTTGGCGGCCTTCCGGTCGTGGCCAAGGTCCTTTCCGGATATCCGGCTGAGGAGATTGTGGATTACGCCCGGAAGGAAGGCATGGATCTCATCGTCATCGGGACTCACGGCCGCAAGGGGCTGGAGAGGATTATCTTCGGCAGCGTGGCCGAGCATGTGGTCAAGAATGCCCCTGTGCCGGTGCTGAGCGTGAACCCTTACAAGTTCGCCAAGGCTTGAGGAGCGGCTGAGGCTATGGCGCTCCGGTTTGTCCGGAAGCCCTAATATACTGATAAACAGAGAGGTCTGCATGCTGGTAAAGAACTGGATGAGCAAGAACGTTGTCACGGTTGACGCCGATGATTCGATGCTGCGCGCCACCAAGCTGCTGAAGAAGTTTGGCATACGTGTTCTGCCGGTCATGAGCAAGGGGGGGCTGGCCGGCGTCTTGACCGACCGTGATCTGAAGCGCGCTTCGGCCTCCGACGCAACGACATTGGAAGTGCATGAACTGCTTTATCTCTTGTCGGATCTCAAGGTCGGCGACATCATGACCAGAAGACTGATCACCGTTCCGTATAATTATACAGTGGAGGAAGCGGCTGAGCTGCTTCTGACCAACAAGATATCGGGGATGCCGGTTCTGGGCGAGGCTGGCGAGCTTGTCGGAGTGATTACCCAGACGGATCTCTTCCGGGCCCTGATATCCTTGACAGGTTTGAGCAAGCGCGGGGTTCAGTTTGCCGTGGAGCTTGAGGACAAGAGCGGCGGCGTGAATGACGTAGTGGAACTTATCAGGGAATACGGAGGACGGCTGGCCAGCGTTCTGACTTCTTATGACGGCGTACCCGAAGGTTGGCGCAAGGTTTACATCAGGACCTATGGTCTCGAGCGGGACAAGCTGTCTGATCTGAAAGAGAAGATACAGCAATTGGGAAAACTGATGTATATTGTGGACTTGCGCGAAAATTTGCGGGAGATATACATATAAGGGGCCGGGGTAAAGGCTACCGGCCTCTGTTTTACCTGTTTGAATCAGCCAACAAGAACGTCGTGGGGAGAATCCGGCATGTATGATTTTATCTATTACCAGGTCCGGGATGTAATGGTCAGCAACCCGGTTACTGTGACCAGGGACACTCTTTTGTCCGAGGCAGAGGCTATTTTTGCCCGGAACGATTTCAACGGCCTGCCAGTGGTGGATGAATCCGGCCGGCTGGCCGGCATAGTGACCAAGCTGGATATTCTGAAGGCCTTTGTTTTTACCGGCAAGCTGAAGGTGCCGCCCTACGACGCGATTATGGCTCAGAAGGTTTCCCGGGTGATGACCGAGAATCTGCGTTCCGTCGAGGCCGAGACTCCTCTCACCAGGGTTCTGAACAAGATGATCGAGACCGGACACAAGAGTTTTCCCGTGGTTCAGGGAGAGATGGTCGTGGGTATTGTGGCCAGGGAGGATGTTCTGAAGGCTCTGCGCTGGGCGGCCGAGGGGCAGCCTCCGGCCAGACTGGCCGGGCCGATGGGGGAAAACGAAATGTAATTAAGGGATGTTAGCTTCTGAGATAGGGACTATAAGGCCCGCCAGGCCGGATTTTCGGACTGGCGGGCCTTTTTAGTTGTGGAAAGGTTCCTGGTTCAGGAAATCCATTAAGGCGTAACGGTTCTGTCAACTTGAATTGGGAAAAGTAGTCATCGTCCTTAAGGTTAAGGAAAGACAAACCAAACAAGCAGGAGGCTGAATCGTTATGGAATTACGGAAGAAGATATTTTTGGTTTTTGCGGCCCTGGCCGTGTCCCTGATGCTGATGCCGGCAGGCGCGGCTTTGGCTGACACCGTATTGTACAAAGGCCCTCCGGCCAAGTATGTATTCTTTTTTATCGGCGACGGTCTGGGGCAGCCTCAACGTGCGGCCACCGAATGGTACCTGGCCGACCTGAAAGGTGAACAGGCAGGGGGGGCTCCCCTGACCATGACCAAGTTCCCGGCTCAGGGTATCACCACCACTCACGCGGCCAACCGCTTCATCACGGGTTCGGCGGCGGCGGGAACAGCCTTGGCCAGCGGCTACAAGACCAATATCAATTACATCTCCGTGCTGCCCGATTTCACTCCGGTCAAGACCATGGCCGAAATGGCCAAGGAGCAGGGGATGAAGGTCGGGGTGATATCCACCGTGTCCATCGACCACGCCACCCCGGCTGCGTTCTACGCTCATCAGCCCACCAGGAAGATGTATCACGAGATTGCCCATGATCTGGTGAAAAGCGGTTTCGACTATTTCGGCGGCGGCGGTTTCCTGGACCCCTCGGGAAAAAAGTCCAAGAAGCCTTTGGGCGACGCGATTGAGGCGGCTAAGGCCTCGGGGTACAAGATAGTGCAGGACAAGGCCGCTTTTCAGAAGCTGGACAAGGATTCGGGCAAGGTCATCGCCATCAATTCTTGGCTGCAGGACGACAAGGCCATGCCCTATTACATCGATCGCGGGCGCAAGGACATCTCCCTGGCCGAGTTTACGGAGAAGGGAATAGAGCTGCTGGACAATCCCAACGGCTTTTTCATGATGATCGAAGGCGGAAAGATCGACTGGGCCTGTCACGCCAATGACGCCATGGCGGCCATCGGAGATGTGCTGGATTTTGACGAGGCGGTCAGGCTGGCGCACAAGTTTTACCAGCAGCACCCTCGCGAGACGCTGATCGTAGTCACCGGAGACCATGAATGCGGCGGAATGTCCCTGGGTTTTGCCGGGACGCAATACGATACCGATTTTTCGTCTCTGCATGGACAGAAAATCTCTTTCATGGCCTTCGAGGAGAAAGTCAAAGAATTTCATCGGGAGAAGACCCCGTTCGACGAAGCCATGAAGGCAGTGACCAAGGATTTTGGCCTCAAGGTGTCGGAACTGAAGGATTACGAACTGGATTCGCTGAAAGCCGTGTACGTCCGCAGCCTGCAGGGCGAGCGTGAAAATGTCGAAGGCCTGGATTACGTTGTTTACGGCGGGTACGATCCTTTCACTGTGACCATTACCCACGTGCTCAACCAGCGGGCGGGCATAGCCTGGACTTCCTACAGCCACACGGGCGTGCCGGTGCCTACTTCGGCCGAAGGAGTAGGAGCGGCCATCTTTAACGGTTACTACGACAACACGGATGTGGCCTGGAAGATAATGTCGGTCATGGGTTGTCAAGCCTATATCAAGACTGTGGCCAGATAAATTGTAAAGAAGACCGCAAATACCCTGGGCTGAAAGGGCGGCAGGGCCGGAAGGCTCCGCCGCCTTGCGCCGTACCTGGAAAGAAAAGGAGCATGGATGCTGGAAAGAGGGAATGCAGTCTGGAAGAGCGACGCAGTTCTGGCGGGAGTCTTCGCTTTGCTGACTCTGGCCCTGGTTTTTCTGCCGACCGGATTTGAAAACAGGATTCAGGGCAATTCGGTCCGCTGCCGGGGACTGGTGACGTCGGTGGATAATTCACTGGTGCGGAATCACGGAGTGGTCAAAATCGGGACCCAGGATCTGATGGTAAGAATCCTTGACGGTCCATTCCGGGACAGGGAGGTGAGTGCGGAAAACGAGCTGACAGGCAAGCTGGAGCTGGACAAGTTTTTTGCCAAGGGTGACACCGCACTGATGGTTCTGTCGCTCAAGGATGGAGATATCTTTTACGCCAACGCCCAGGATCATTACCGCTTGGGGCTGGAACTGGTCCTCCTGGCGCTGTTCGCCTTGCTGCTGTTGGTCTTCGGCGGGTGGACCGGAGCCAAGGCCTTGCTGTCCTTCGTATTCTCCGGGCTGGCCGTCTGGAAACTGCTTCTTCCGGCATTGTTGAAGGGATATGATCCCATTCTGGCCTCTCTGGGGTTGGTTACTCTGCTGACGGCGGCCATCATATTTCTGGTGGGCGGGGTCAACCGCCGGGGGCTGGTTTCCTTTCTCGGAGCCCTGATGGGTATTCTGACAACCTGCGTTCTGGCCTTGGCTTTCGGGGCCGGTTTTCACCTGCACGGAGCGGTCAAGCCGTTTTCGGAGACCCTGCTTTATTCAGGTTACATGCATCTTAACCTTAGCAGGATATTTCTGGCCGGGATTTTCATGGCTTCAAGCGGTGCGGTGATGGATCTTTCCATGGACGTGGCGGCCAGCCTGCACGAGATTGCGTCCAGAAAGCCGGGGTTGAGTTTCGGGGATCTTCTGAAATCAGGACTCAGTGTGGGCCGGGCGGTGGTCGGAACCATGACCACGACGCTTTTGCTGGCCTATTCGGCCGGGTATATGACTCTGCTCATGGTTTTCATGGCCCAGGGAGTACCGGCGGCCAGTCTGTTCAATCTCAATTACGTGGCGGCAGAACTACTGAACACCCTGGTGGGAAGTTTCGGTCTGGTGACTGTGGCGCCTTTCACTGCCTTGGTAGGGGCCTTCATTTTTTCCCGCAGCGGCTGTGAGACGGCGCGGGAGGAGACGATGGGGGTCTTGGAGGTCAGTCAGAGCTGAAGCAAGGGGGTCAGGGAATGGCCAGGGTCTGTCCCACGCGCAGAGTATGCCTGGCGTGTAGGTTGTTGGCCTCAAGAATAGTTCTCGATGAAACCCCGAAACGCTTGGCCAGCGACCAGATGGTGTCGCCTTTTCTGACCTGGTAAGTGCGCGAGCGGGAGGCCAACCGCACGGTCGTTGGTTTCTTTTTCCTGATGGCCGCGGCGGCGGCGATGATGTCTTCTTTACGGTCGGGGGCCAGAGCCATAGCATTGGGATCGTCCACGATACGGCGGGCGCAGATGAAACGAGACCGGCGGTAACTGTCAAAGGCTTCGGTTTCCTTGACCACGTCGCCAGTCTGCGGGCTGTGCAGGAAAAGGCCGTTGCCGGTATATATGCCCACATGCCTGAGAGACCGGCTGCGGTTGCGCCAATAGAAGACCAGATCGCCGGGCCGCAGATCTTCTTTTTTTACCTGTTTGCCGAAGGTGATAAGGCCCTTGGTCGTGCGGGGCACTTCAATATTATGCTGACTGAAAACCCACTGAACAAAGCCCGCGCAGTCGAAGCCTGTTTTGGGGGAGGTGCCGCCGTATTTATAAGGCCTGCCTATCTGCGTGAAGGCCGTGGCCAGCAATTCCTGAGTCAGGCTTTCTTTTTCCAGCGCTTTTTCAGACGATTCTTCCAGAGGAGTGTACTCGGCCAAGTCGCTGCCGATTTTTGAGGCTGCGGATTCAGCGAAGGGGGCCTGTATCAGTCTGGATGTGCCTTGATATGTTTTGGGCGGAGTTGCGCAGCCAGCCAGGGTGAAGCTCAAGAGAACGGCCGGCAGGCAGACAGCCCGGAGGAATGGAAAAAAATGTATAGTTTTGGATATGGAATTTGAACTCACACTCGAACGCGCTCCTTACAGGTTGACAGATGGATGATTGTTGGGGCCGGCGGAAGCATACCGAGACCCAGGGCCAAACATAGCAAAGAGGGATGATGTTGTCCAGCTAGATGTTACCGGTTTACAGCAAGGGTTAATATACCTGAAATAACAGCAAAAATAATTGATAATCCTGGGAGGCAAAGGCTTTGCATGGCGGCGGGAAGTGGTGGAAGCGGGTGGTGAGGACCAGATGGCGGGACGGCACAAAAGAAAGGCGGAGGATTCCCGGAACCGGAGAGGATTCTCCCGGTATGGAGCTCGGGGGGAGGTTTATTCGCCTAGGGGAGCTATGGTGGTGAACAGAGAGGCGAAGGCGGCCAAGGAGATCAGGGCGTACAGAAAGCCGTTGATCATGGCCCGCCTGGTCAGGGTTTTGCCCAGCAAGGGGTTGAAGCGACCATCCTCAACGTCTTTCTTGACTCGCCCGATATGACGGAAGGAATCATAGGAAAAAAAGGCGAAAAGAGTCAAGCAGGCCAGCTTGATAATAAGGGCGAGCATGATTTCTCTCCTTGACAGGCCGCATTGGCGCCCGAAGGCTTGATCCGTGGAATTCCGTTTCGGCAACCGCACATCCGGCAATCCGGAATGCTTTTTTATTATACAACCGCCGGGGCGGATGAAGCAAGAACTGGAAACGCGGATGCAATCATAGTAGATATACTAATAAATACAGTGATATATGGCAATATGGCGCCTGAAATGGGTCGTGGGGCCTGGCGTTTGGGTCATTTTTAACTTACTGAAATGACAGATTGATTTAGCGCGAAGAAAAAAAGGTTCGATTTAACGGAAAATATCTGATATTTCACTTGCAATACCTGTGAAAATGTCTATATTAAGGCCGCTGACGAAACACTGTCAGCACAATCACGTTACCACACCTTTACATACCCTTCCGGGGTCCCGGTCAAGCCAGTCTACTGGCAACTATGACCGGGACTCCATCCCTTCCCAAAAACTCCAGAGGCTTCAACCGATTAGACGTTGACGCACGGGAATTAGTGCAGTAAATTTGGGGTAATGAACGTGTTGAGAATGCGCATAACGGTTCGGTAGAAGAAAGGAGCCGCCTGATAATGTTGAGGAAAATAATCCTTTGGGGTATGCTTCTGGGCCTTGTGGCCGCCGCGGCCTATGGTTGGATGAATTACGCCGTGGTGGCTTTATATGACAAGGAAACGCCCAAGATTACTCATGTTTTTTTTCTGGAGAAGCCTTACAGGGACGCGACTTTTTTTTACAACTATATAGACCGGCGGGAGATCGAAAAGCAGATTCAGCTACTGGAATCAAGAGGCGACAAGATTCCCTGGCACTTGGACTACAATTACGTGGTCAGCAACTCCATAAAAAGCTTCACCCTCGATTCAAGTCCCAGCAAATAGCCGACACTGTCATTATGTCTGTTCCACCCGGCCTCGGCCGGGTTTTTGTTTCAGGCGCTCTTTTCGAAGATGCCCACCCTGTTGCAGCTAACGCCGGCCTTGTTTTGCCGACTCCCAACATGTTGGAGCTCTTGCTGAAATCCTGCTGGTTGATGAGGATGCCGGGGCAGTGAAAGCCTGCGGCCAGACCGGGCTGGACCACATAATCATCCAGACGCACCTTGCCGTTGCGGACTTCTCCGACTTCAAAGGCGACCGAGCCGCCCGGACTGGTGAGCCTGTGGAGTTCGGTGAAGCCCGGGGCTATGGCCTATGCTTTCGGCGTCATAGCCGGGAAACCGGCAGCGCAGCCAATTGTCCCCTTAGTATTGGACTACGTCGAGAAAGGGCGGCGAGGCGACCGTGATTTTCACGGATGAGTCATTAATTTCCGGGGTGCGATAGGGCGGGCCGGTAAGCAGCCGGGCGGTGGAGGCGGGCTGGTCAGAAGAGGCGGCCCCGGTCTTCCTGGCCCAGGGACTCGATTTCCTCAAGGGAGGGAAGTGCGTCTAGGTTGGGCAGGTCGAAGGTCTGGAGGAACTTCTGGGTAGTGCCGTAGATCATGGGTTTGCCGGGGAGGTCTCTCCTTCCGGCCACGCGGACCAGGCCTTTTTCCAGCAGGGTTTTCAGTATGCCGCCGACATCGACTCCGCGGACCTTTTCGATTTCCACGCGCATGATGGGCTGACGATAGGCGATGATGGCCAGTGTTTCGAGGGCGGCGCGGGAGAGCCGGGTGGGGGATTTCTTTTTCATCTGCAGGATGTAGGACGACAGGTCCGGTTTGGTCCGGAACTGGTACCCGCCCGCCACGAAATGCAGTTTGAAGGCCCGGTCCATATCCTCGTATTCGGCCATCAGCTCGTCCAGGGCCTTCTGAATGCGGTCCAGGGAAGCGCCTTCGGCGACCGAGGCGATCTTTTCCAGGTTTAGAGGATCTTCGGCCACGAAAAGCAGGCCTTCGATGATGGTCTTGAGGGACAGGCTCATTCTTCCTGCGACTCCAGATCACTAAAGAGGTCGTCGAAATGGTTGTCGCCCGCGGGATTGTATTCGTCGAACTCCCTGTGTTCGAACAGTTCGGAGCCCGGCACATAAAAAAGAGTCATCTCACGGGTCACCTGATGCTGAAAGATGCGCAGGCACCCGATGCGGGCCAGTTCGAGAATGGCCAGAAAGGTAAGCACCAGTTCGGCCTTGGTCCGGTCTGTTTCGCAGACTTCCAGAAAGAGGACCTGGCCTTTTTCCTTGGCCATTCGGAATATTTCGGTTATCCGCTGCTGAATGGTCTTGGTTTCCAGGCGGAATTCTAGTCTGAAATCCGCTTTGATACTGACGGCGACGCGGCGGAAGGCGTCGATAAGGTCAAAGAGGCTGGCTTCGATCATGTCCTCGTCTTCGGGTTCGAACTTGATTTCCGCCAGACCGGTTTCCCGGGCGAAGACGTCGCGGTTGAGCATGTCCCGCCGTTCGAGGGCTTCAGCCGCGTCCTTGATTTTCATATGCTCAAGGAGGGGCCGGACGATAGCCATGCGGGGGTCTTCGTCCTCGGATTCTTCTTCGTTGTCCAGGGTGGGCAGGAGCATTCTGGATTTGATCTGCATGAGGGTGGCGGCCATGAGGAGGAATTCTCCGGCCAGCTCAATGCTCATGGCTTCCATCATTTCCAGGTATTCGAGGTATTGTCCTGTTATGAGGGCTATGGGAATGTCATAGATGTCCACCTCGTTTTTCTTGATGAGGTGGAGGAGGAGGTCCAGGGGACCTTCGTAAATTTCCAGCTTGACGGTCAGGCTCATCTACCAGTGAAAACCCCGAACTTTCTTAATCTTTATCTTACATTACACCCAGGAAAAGCTGGGACAGGAAGTTGATTATGGGGAAAATTATCTTATCGACCAGATTGGTGAAAATCAAGATTAAAAGGATTACGAACCCATAGGGCGTCAGCCGTTCGTATTTGACGGCCAGTTCCAGGGGGAGCAGCCCGGCCAGGATGTTGGAGCCGTCCAGCGGGGGGATGGGCAGGACATTGAAGACGGCCAGACCGATGTTGATGATGACGCCGTACTGAGCGGTCAGGATCAGGGGTTTGAGCAGGGCAAAGGGAATAACGTCAACTCCGGCGGCGAGGAGCCGGAAAAGGACGGCGAAGGCGGCGGCCAGGAGTATGTTGGCCAAAGGTCCGGCTGCGGCCACCCAGACCATGTCCTGGCGAGGGCGGCGGAAGTTGTGCGGGTTGACCGGGACGGGTTTGGCCCAGCCGACCATGCGGGTGATGAAAAAAACCAGTGTGCCGACCAGGTCCAGGTGTTTGAGGGGGTTGAGGGTCAGGCGTCCGGCCATTTTGGCCGTGGGGTCTCCGCATTTGTAGGCGGCCCAACCGTGGGCGACTTCATGCAGGGTGACGGCCAGAAGAACCGGGACAACAAGAATGGCAAAAGTGGCTATATATTCACTCATCGAAGTACCATAGCATTTTTATTTATCAGGCGTCAGAAATTGTTGCCGCACCAGAGCGACCTCATCGGCCCTGGATTCCACTTCACCGTTCAGGCGGGCTGCCAGCAAGGTGTTGAGTATGTCCTTGAAGACTGGACCCGGGTCGAGGCCCATGTCGATCAGGTCCTGCCCGGTCAGTTCGGGCTGAACGTTTTTGAGCCTGGTGAAGTAGTTGGATATGGCCTTGACCGTGGAATCCCATTTGGTGCGGGCCATCATGAAGAGGAGGGTTTCCGTGGCCAGCGGGTTGAGCAGGGCGTACATCTCGCTGGGGCGCATGTCCTTGTTGTAGTAAAGCTGGTTCAGGGCCTTGTCGGCCAGAGGCTTGTCTTCGATCAGAATCTGCCGGTCGTGTTTGAACAGGGTCAGTTTGTTGCAGATGTCGCCCATTTCCTGGTAGGGCAGGCCATCGACCAAGCCCAGGAAGTAGACCATCCAGGGCTTGTAGGTTTCGTCCAGGTAGTTGAGTTCGAACCAGTCGCGGACTTTCTTGATTTTGCTCAAAAGGTCCTTGCGCCGCTGGTCAAAGGTCAGGTCCGGGTGAATGAACTTGAGCAGGTCGAATTCGGCCATGCGCTGGACCGCAGGTGTGGGGTCTTCTTCCTGGAGGATGAGTTTGATTTCACCGCAGAGCCGTTTGCCTGAGAGTTTGAGGAAAAAGTCGTGCTTGACAGCGTTCTGGATGAGGGTGGAGGTCAGCTTGCCGATTCTGAAGCCGAAACGCTGTTCAAAGCGTATGGCCCGGAAGACCCGGGTGGGGTCTTCGACGAAACTGAGGTTGTGGAGGACGCGGATATAGCCGTCCTTGAGGTCTTTCAGGCCCCGGAAATAGTCGATGACCGTGCCGAAATGCTTGGGGTTCAGGGATACGGCCAGGGTGTTGAGGGTGAAATCCCGGCGATAGAGGTCCATGCGGATGGAGCCGCTCTGGACCACGGGCAGGGCGCCGGGGCTTTCGTAGTATTCCAGGCGGGCGGTGGTCACGTCTATCTTGAAGTCGTTGGGGAAGATGATCACGGCGGTCTGGAACTTGTGGTGGTGGCGGACCCTGGCTCCGTGTTCCTCGGTGAAGACCTTGGCGAACCTGATAGCGTCGCCCTCAATGACTATGTCGATGTCCAGATTCTGCTGGCGGAGAAAGATGTCACGGACAAAGCCGCCCACGGCGTAGGCTCCGTAGCCGAGTTTGTCGGCGGTGCGGCCGATGTCGGCCAGGAGGTCGACTATGTCCCGGGGCAGGCGTTCGCGGATCAGGTTGAGTATCTTCTTGGTCCGGCCGGTCTTGGTGTCGGCGGCTTCTTCTATCAGGGAGCCGGGAACCTTGGTTTCGCTGGCCAGTATCTGGAGAAGGTCTGTGCGGGTGATGACGCCAACGGGCCTGCCGTTTTCGACCACGGGCAGAATGCGCTGTTTCTGTTCGACAATAAGCGACTGAATTTCGGCGAAGGTGGCTTCCGGGGAAATGGTGACGAATTCCGAGGTCATGAACTCCTTGACCGGATAGCTGGTCAGGCCGTGGAGCAGGGCTTTTTCCACGTTGAGCATGGAGATGTACCCGAGGACCGAACCGTCCGGTGCAGTGACCAGAAGTACGTTGATGTCGTATCTGACCAGGAGTTTCCGGGCCTGGCTGAGGGAGCCGTCCGGGTCGATGGATATGACCGGGTAGGCCATGATGTCCCTGGCCGTCCAGACCGGTCCCAGGGCTGAGGATAGAAAGGCGATGAGCTGGTCTTCGACCTGGGCCAGGGTGAGATTCTTGATGGTGGCCGCGGCGGCCGCCGGATGTCCGCCTCCGCCGAAATACTTTGCTATTTCACCCACATCGACGTTGGGAACCCGGCTGCGGGCGACCATGTAAATACGGCCGTCCATTTCCACCATGGCAAAGAGGATGCCGATGTTCTGCATCTCCATCATCTTGTGGACCAGGACGGCCAGTTCGTCGACATATTTTTCTGTGGAGGCTTCGGTCAGCACCACCTCCATGCCGTTTATGGTGTGGGTGCGGTGGGCGTTGATGAGTTCGTTGAGCAGGGAGACCTGATCCACAGTCAGTTCCCTGCTGATCATTTCCGAGACGACGTTGAGGTCCGCGCCATGTTCGAGGAGATAGGCGGCGGCCAGATAGTCGCGCGAAGTGGTGCTGCGGAAGGTGAAAGAGCCGGTGTCTTCGTAGAGCCCCATGGCCAGGACAGTGGCTTCTTCCGGGGTCAGTTCCACGCCCTTGGCTGACAGGAGTTCTATCATCAGGGTGGCGTTGGCCCCAACGTGGTCGACTATTTCTATTTCGCCCCGGACATCGTCTTCGGCGTCCGGGTGATGGTCGTAGATATGAACGGAAAGGTCCTTGTTGGCCAGTATCTGGCTGAGCGGGCCGATGCGGCTGGCCTGGCGGGTATCGACCATGATAAGGCGTCTGACGGAAGGAAAGTCGATTTCCTTGACCCTGGCCACATTGAAGAAATAGAGGACCGACTGGATGAAGAAATTGCGCAGGTTCTTTTCCTGAGAGCCGGGGAAGACCAGGACGGCATTGGGGTAGAGCTTGGCGGCGGCCAGCATGGAGGCCAGGGCGTCGAAATCGGCATTGATGTGGGTGGTGATTATTTCGAGTTCGCCCTCGAGCAAGGGTTCTATGTGCGGTGGATTGAATTGCCTCAGTTGCATGTATGTTCCGCCTCAGGCCCTGGGATGGTGTTGTTGATGGATCTGCTTCAGACGTTCCCTGGTCACGTGGGTATAGATTTCTGTGGTGGAGATGTCCGCGTGGCCCAGCATCATCTGGACCGAGCGGAGGTCCGCGCCTCGGGCCAGCAGATGAGTGGCGAAGGAATGCCGGAGGCTGTGAGGGCTGATGCTGCCGTGGATGCCTGCCGCACGTGAATAGTCGCGGACCTTGCGCCAGAAATACTGGCGGGAGATCGGGGCGGCGCTGCGGTTGAGAAAGAGGAAGGGGCTGGTGGCCCGGCCCAGGAATCCGGACCGGGAGTCCCGGATATATTGTTCTATCCAGTAGCGGGCCGAGTCGCCCAGGGGGACGAGACGCTCCTTGGAACCTTTGCCGAAGGTCCTGACGTAGCCGGGGTCCAGATGGACCTGACTGAGCTGGAGGCCGACCAGTTCCGAGACGCGCAGACCTGTGGCGTAGATGGTTTCCAGCATGGCTTTGTCGCGCAGTCCTCCACGGCTTTCCTGGTCCGGAGCGGCCAGAAGCCGGTCGACTTCATCCAAGGTCAGGGTTTTGGGCAGGTACTTCCGGCTGGCCGGGGCTTCCACATCGGCGGCCGGGTTTCCGTTGAGGAGGCCTTCCCGGAGGAGAAAGGCAAAGAAGGTTTTCAGGGCTGAAAGGACGCGGGCTCGGCTGCGTGGACCGACCTGGGCCTGGCTGAGTTCGATCATGTGGTTCATTATGGCGGAGCGTCCGGCGTCTTTGATATCGTGAACGTCCTGTTTATCCAGGTAATCGAGAAAACGGCGCACGTCTCGTCCGTAAGCGTCGACGGTGTTGGCCGCCAGCCCACGTTCGACCCTCAGGTGATCCAGGAACAGGTCAAGGTTATTAAGGATTTCATCCGCCAATAGCGCCAACCACTGTACCTGACACGCCCGGCCGTTCAGGCCGGAAGAGTCAGGGAATTATGCAGTTTCAAAAAATTAAGATATCAGAGCGCTGAGGGGGCGTCAACCAGCCAGCGGGACGGCAGCTTTTTGAGCGGATTTGCGTCTTTGGCTCAGATAGACGCCTAGGAAGACCAGGCCGGAGGCCAGGTATTGGAACGGAGTGAAAGTTTCCCCGAGGCAGAGCCAACCCAGGGCGATGGTGAAAACAGGTATGAGATTGATGAAAGCGGCCGCCCTGCTGGCGGGTATACGACTGACGCCGAAATTATAGAGAGAATAGGCGCCGAAATTGCTGATGACGCCTATATAGAGAATGACCAGGACAGGGACAAGGGTGAGCTTTTCCGGCAGTCCGGCTGGATGGACGAAGATGGCCGGAAAGAAGAAGATTGCGCCGGCGAAGGATTGCAAAGCGGTGAGAAAGACCGCCGGATAACGGGAACTGAGTTTTTTCAGGATAATGGTGTACCCGGCGGAACAGACCATGGCCAGGAAATAAAGGAAGTTGCCGAAGACGGGGCGCGGCGCGTACTCGGAAGCTTCTCCGGCCAGGGAGAGCCAGACCGCACCGGAAATGGCCACGGCCAGTCCCAGCAGATTCTGGGCGGTGACCTTTTCCTTGAGCATGAGCATACCGGCTACGGCCACCATGAGCGGCTGCATGGCTTCGAACATGCCGCCCTGGGAGGCGGTGGTGTTGGTCAGCGACCAGGTTTCGAAAATATTGTAGAGGCACGGTTCAAAAAAGGCCATGAGCAGGAGCCATTTCCAGTCTCCGGCCTTATAAGTTATGCCTTTGAATCTGCTGGAGAAAAAAACAAGAAAGCAGAGACTGCTGGTTGCCGTGCAGCCAAAGACAACCAGCATGGGATTGTATGAGAGGAGGACGAATTTGAGAGCGACCAAGGTGCTTGACCACAGAAGCATGGCTGTAAGGATTGAAGCTATGGGCAGCCAGGCGTTACGGTCCGGGGACAAATTCGGGCTCCTGTGATGACTGTTATGAGAGACAAATGAAAAATAATAGAAAGCATCAATATTGTCAATATGAATTGAATAAAAATTCAAAAAATAGAATAAATATGAATTATTGGTCGAAATTATCGGCGGCAGGCCAATCAGGTCTCCGGGCGGAGGCGTGCATTCAGATTCCAGAGACGGACGAGGGCGGCGGCGGCCGGTGGGACAAGGTGATCACAAGGGAGTCCTTCGGCTATGCGGCGGCGGATTTCGTGGCCGGTGATTTTCTTGGCGTCTGGTGCTTTTTCCCAAAGGACGTGAGTCTTGAGGCCCATATTCTGAAAGCGGGCCAGTTTGCTGCGGCCCCACTCGTCATAGATGGTCAGAAAGAAGACCGCATCCAAGGGTACGTAGAAACGGAAAAGATCCGGCAGGTTGATCGGCAGGGGAACTACGGAGAAGTCTTTTTCCGGAATTCCCGCTTCTGTCAGGACGGCCCTGACCATGGTGTATCTTTCGAAATAGGTCAGAGGGTTGGCTTGCTGGGAATGGCGTTCGGGGTCGGCTTGTTCCGGTCTGGTCAGGCTGGGGTCGGGGTTGGTTATACCGACTATCAGGTGGCGGCATTTGGCCTTGGCGGCCAGGACATAATCAAGGTGGTCGTTGTGGAATATCTGGAAGCGTCCGTGAACTACACCGGTGTCGTACATATCAACGGATTTTGGCCGAGGATGGGCGGCGTCTGTGGGCTCTGAGCACCCGGGCCAGGACGACGGCGTTGGGGTGCAGCACCAGATAGATCAGGGAGACGGCCGGCATGGGAGGCCAGGCCAGCGAACCCCAGGCACAGAGTATCATGACCGCGGTACGGGTGCCTTTGCTGGCCAGAGTCGGGCGGCCCAGGTCGATGTTGAGGCTTTCGGCCCGGGCGGTGGAGTAGCTGACCATATTGCTGCCGATGAGGGCGAAGACGCCGAGGATGACCACGGCGGGCACTGGCCAGCCGAGGGGAAGCATTATCAGGTAGGCGGTCATGCCTGCGATCATGGCTCCGTCGGCGTATCGGTCCAGACAACTGTCCAGAAAGGCTCCGGCCGGACTCTGCCTGTGGGTCAGGCGGGCCACCTGGCCGTCAACACCGTCCAGGACTTGGGCGGCGGCGGCCATAAGTCCGGCCAGCCAGGCCAGTCCGAGGCCGTAAATCAGCCCGGCCAGGGTTCCCAGCAAGGCTGATGCGACGGTGATCATCCAGGGACGAACCCAGGGCAGGACGGCCAGATGAGGCGAGATGCGGGCCGAGAGGTTCTTTTTTATCCATTTAAGGATAAACCTGTCCGTCGGCTTGGTCTGCCATGATGGCGAAACATAGGGCGGCATTCCGGGATCACTGTTCATGGGCGGCCTTGATTGATGAGTTTCTTCATTCTTTTACCACGCAGGGCTTCGCCGGTCAAAGGCAAAGGCTGTAGTTTCGCCCGGTTGTCCGCCCTGCAAAGGCTTGGCTGACGGATTATCCGGGGGCGGGGCCTGGCTAGGGCAAAAGACATGAACCTGATTTGCTTGACAGTTTCAGGCAGAGTCTGTTAATTACCAATAACAGGCTTCCCTCAACTGCCCGCAGCGGTTGTCAGGGCGGCCGTTCTTTTTGTCTCCGCACGGGATCTTACGATTAAGGAGTAAGTTTTGAGCGAGAACCGGTCGATGATAATGATGGGCAACGAAGCCATCGCCCGCGGGATTCTGGAATCCGGCTGCACCATGGCGGCTGCTTATCCCGGCACCCCGTCTTCGGAAATAATGGGGGCGATACAGGGAATGGCTCGGGAAGAAAACTACCCTATTTACGCCGAATGGTCCATCAACGAGAAGGTGGCTTACGAGACGGCCCTGGCCCACGCCTACTGCGGCGGGCGGGCGGCGGTGAGCATGAAGCAGGTCGGATTGAACGTGGCGGCCGATCCTTTCATGAGTTCAGCCTACATCGGGGTCAAGGGCGGGTTTCTGCTTATTTCCGCCGACGATCCCGGCCCGCACAGTTCCCAGACGGAACAGGATTCCCGTCTGATGGCCATGCTGGCCAAAGTGCCGGTGCTGGACCCATCGTCTCCACGGGAGGCCAAGGAAATGGCCGGAAGGGCTTTCGAGCTGTCGGAGGCTTTTGAGGTTCCGGTCATGCTTCGCCCGACCACCAGGGTCTGCCACGCCCGGCAGAACGTGGAGAGTCTGCCTTTGCATCCACGCTCTTTTGAGCCGGTTTTCGAAAAAAATCCAGGACGCTGGGCGGCCACGCCCAAGTTCAGGCTGACCCTGCACCAGCAGCTCAACGAGAAGCTGGCCAAGATTGCGGAAGACGACTGGGCCAAGCCGAAGGCTGTTTTCGGGGCGGAAGGCCGCAAGCTGGCCGTGATTGCTTCCGGCGTGGTCCTGGCCCATGCCTGGGAGGCCTTGGAAGTCGATGCCGAACTGGCCGCCAAGATGGCTTTGTTCCAGGTCCGCATGCCTTATCCGCTCAACGTGGCTGCTTTCAGGGAGACTCTGGCCGGTTTCGACGAGGTTCTCATACTGGAGGAGTCGGCTCCGGTCATGGAGATGCAGTTGGCGGGTCTGGTCGGCAAGGATCTCAAAGGCCGCCGGGACGGGTTCTGGCCCGGAGCCGGGGAGATGACTCCGGACGTGGTGTACGCGGGCCTGCGCCGTCTGGCCGGTCTGCCGCCAGTGGCGGATGCTCCCAAAGCCGCGCCGGGCCGCCGCCCGACCCTCTGCGCCGGGTGCTCGCACCGGGCGGCTTTCTTTGCCCTGAAAAAGGCTCTGCCTGGCGGAGTTTATCCAAGCGACATCGGCTGTTATACCCTGGGCATGAACATGGGCGCGGTGGATACCTGCCTGTGCATGGGGGCTTCCGTGGGCATGGCCGGCGGGTTCGCTCACACTTACGGACAGGCTGAAGGGAAATTCCGCAAGACGGTGGGCGCAACCATCGGGGATTCGACCTTTTTCCACGCGGGTATTCCGCCGTTGATAAACGCGGTCAGCCACGGCGCTTCGTTTGTCCTGGTCATTCTGGACAACAGCACTACGGCCATGACCGGTCATCAGCCGACGCCCGCCCTGGAACGTTACGCCGACGGACGGGGAGCCAAGACGGTGTCCATTGAGGATGCGGTCCGGGCCTGCGGCGTGGAGTTCATCAGAATCGGAGATCCTTACAACTACCGGGACTTCATCGGCCTGCTGGGAGAAGCCTCGGACTATGCGGCGGAAAGCCGGGGACCGGCCGTGGTCATCAGCCGGCATCCCTGCCTGATGGATCGTCACGCGGAGAAATCGGAAAAGAAGAGGCGTTTCCGGGTCAACGACGAGTGTGTCGCCTGCGGCATCTGCCAGAACGATTTCGGCTGTCCGGCCCTGGTTGAAGGAGAAGACGGGCAGATGACTATCCTGGACCATGCCTGTGTCGGCTGCGGAGTCTGTGTGCATGTCTGTCCGGTGGAAGCGATAGAGGAGGTCTAGGCTATGGAGCGTCAACAGATAGCGGTAAGCGGCCTGGGAGGGCAGGGAGTTCTTTTTGTCACAAGGTTGCTGGCCGAGACGGCTTTGAACCTGGGTCTGGATGTCCTGACTTCGGAGACACATGGCATGGCCATGAGGGGCGGGGCGGTGACTTCACACCTGAAGGTCGGTCCGTACAAGAGCCCGCTCATCCGGGACGGACAGGCCGATCTGGCCTTGTTTCTGGCCGAGGAAAACCTGAAAGTTCATCCTCAGCTTATCGGGCCGGGGACTAAGGTAGTGGTTGATTCGCCCGGTGTCGAAGGCTGCCACGCTCTCGAGGCCGGACAGGTGGCGGCCGAGGTGGTCGGGCGGAGACAGGCGGCCAATCTGGTCCTGCTGGGCTTCGCTCTCGGCCGCGGACTGGTCTTTGCTTCTCCCGAGCAGGTCCGGCAGGCCTTGAAGAATCTGAGCCGGACCCCGGCAATCCTGGCGGCCAACGAAAAGGCCCTGGAGGCCGGTCTGGCCCGGAGCGCTGGCTGAGGGCGGTTGATTTGGGGTTTACACTGAACTGAGTATATGGTACATATTGACCAAGAAAATTCCAGCCGCCGGCTATACGGGTCGGCGGTTTTTGCTTCAGAGGAGTCAGCCATGGAGACCGTGCCCATAACCCGAGAAGGGTACGAAAACCTGAAAAAGGAACTGGAAAAGCTGCTTAACGTGGATCGTCCGGCCAACGTGAAGGCGATTGAAGAAGCCAGGGCGCATGGCGACCTGTCGGAGAACGCCGAGTATCACGCCGCCAAGGAAAGGCAGTCTTTTATCGAAGGCCGCTTGCAGGAATTGCAGGTGGCTTTGGGCGCCTGCGAGATAGTGGCGATAAAAGGGCCTTATGAAAGGGCTGTTTTCGGAGCCACTGTTACCGTTTCGAACGTGGATACCGAAGAGGAAAGGACTTATACCCTGGTCGGTCCTTACGAATCGGCTCCTGAAGACGGCCGGATTTCCGTGACCTCGCCCCTGGGCCGGGCTCTTATCGGCAAAGTCGAAGGCGAAGAGATAAGGGTTAAGACTCCCAAGGGTATGCAACAGTTGGAAATACTGGAAGTTTGCTGATAGCTTAATTATGGGGGAAACGCCGCCCCGGCGTTTCCTCACAATTCCCCGTCAAAAATGTCATCCAATCAAGAGTGCCCGAGTCTTTGACTTCCGGTGAGCATCAAGGCGGCGGTCCGTCCTGGCGGGGAGCGGCCGGTTTCAAGCCCCTTCCCAAACCTGTTGAATCCACTGGCGGCTGTCGGACATCTGCTCCGGAGTAAGTTCCAGAGTAGCCGTGCCGGAGTAACGTTTGGCCTTGAGCAGGGCGAAGAGTTCGCTGAAAGGCACAATGCCTTGGCCGGGGGGCAGGTGAAGGTCGTCCCGGGGGCCGGGTCCGCCGTGATTGTCATGAAGGTGCAGGTGGCGGAGGCGGCTGAAATGCCTGTTGATTATTTCCCGGGCGGTGGTTTCTGGGCGGGTAAGCTGGGCGTGCCCCAGGTCAAGGGTCAGTCCGATTCCGGGGACGGCTTGCAGGACCCTGTCCAGGTCGTCGGCATTTTCGCTGAGGTTTTCCAGGTTGATCTTGACGTTAAAGGCCTCGGCCTCGAGGTGCAAGCTTTTGAGCAATCTGATTTTGGCGGAAATGATGCCGGAATCAAGCCAGCGGGAATCCAGCCAGCAATGAATGGTCAGACCGAGGCATCCTATGCGGCTGGCGGCTTCCAGGGCTTGCAGCAGGTAAGGAAAATAACGGGATTCCAGACCGGCCAGATCGCGGGGGTTGCCTTCTTCCGGACCGTGACCGAGAAAGGTTATCCCGCCGCGGCCGGACATTTCCAGCCAGAAATCTTCTTCGGCGGGTCCGCCGGGGCAGGGCAGGGTAATTTCCAGGATTCCGAACCCTAATTCAATACAGGCCTTGGCCTCATCAATGTTTCTGGTCCTGGCGGCCAATTCAAGCATGATGGATGTCCTTTCCCGGGAATTATGATTGGGTTCAGAATAACCTATGGAAGGTTTGTGTGGAGAAAAAACTGAAAACTGAGATTCAAGGGGTGGCGCAACAGTATATTGTGTTTGGGGTCATCTGTTATACAACGGAAAGGCCCGAAAACGGATCCGGCCGATTGTGAATAGAATGTGGATAGATTTGGCGGTATGTGAAAAAATGAAGGCGCTTTAAACCAGTGTTCAGGTTTTTAAGGGTTTAATAGTCAATATAACGCTGATATTAATGATAGATACATGAGCATGTATTATTCGGGCGCTGTTTTTATTAAAATGGGCTGGGTGTATATTTCTATTCACAGTGAAATGTGAACATGTGCAAGAAGTCGGTTTGCTGATGATCTGCGGCGTCTTGTCCGCCACAGAGGAAAAGTATGTAACCCGACAAAAAGGCTGAAAAAATGGAAATTGAGACTTTATACTGTCTGGAAGGGGCTAAAGCCGCTCGGGGGGTGGCTGTGGTCCTGGATGTCTTTCGGGCCGGGAATACCGCGGCTGCTCTTCTGGCGGCGGGCGCGCCTTTCATCAGGCCGGTGGCAGGGATTGAAGAGGCCATGGAATTGAAACATCTTCATCCCGACTGGCTTTTTGTGGGAGAAAGGCAGGGTTTGAAACCGGCGGGATTCGACATGAACAACTCGCCGACCGAGGCCCTGAAACTGGACCTGACCGGCCGTCCGGTGGTGATGACCACTTCCGCCGGGACCATGGGTTTGACGGCTTCGGCGGCCGGAGCCGATGTATTGCTTATGGCCAGCCTGGTCAACGCGGCCAGGGTGGTTGAATATGTGTTGAGCCTGAAGCCGGAAAGGGTGAGCCTGGTGGCCATCGGCCTGGAGGCTAAGGAACGGGCGGAGGAAGACGACGCCGTAGCGGCGTACCTGACCGATCTGATGCGGGGTAGACCGGTCGATTACCGCAGGGCGGTCCGCAGGATGCTGAGCGGCGGCGGGGCGGACCGTTTGCGGAGGCTGGGACAGTGGCGGGACCTGGCTTTTTGTCTTCGCCGGGACTATATGGGGATTATACCAAAGGCGGAATGGACTGACGGACGATTAATCCTGAAGGCGGCTGGAGTCAGCTGATAATGTTCATTATTTCTGGGGATCGCCTGTCGCTGGGGGTGGGAATGTCAGCCGGATAGCCCACGATGAGCGGAGCGACGATGCGGTGTGCGGACGGCAGGCCCAGTTCGGCCAGTATTTCGGGGTCCTGTATGTTGGAGCCCAGGCCGACCCAGCATGTTCCCAGGCCTTTATTGGCGGCTGAGAACATGAAATAGGCGGCGAAAAGGGCGCAATCGACATCAAGCGAGGGAATGTCCGTCTGTCCGGCCACGAGCACAAGACAGGGCGCGTGGTAAAATACATGGTATTCCGGATCGAGCAGGTCGGCTTCATCCCGGATCAGAATCGAGTCCGGTTCGCGGCGGAGCCGTTCGAGATTGTTCTTCTTGGCTTCATCGGAAAGCCGTTGCAGCATGTTTCTGCTGCGGACGATAATCAACCGCCAGGGCTGCTGGTTGTAGGAACTTGGAGCCAGGCGGCAGTCGGTGATGATATCATGCAGTATCTGTTCCGGGACCGGGCGGTCTATGAAGGTTCGAATTGAACGCCGTTGAGTCAGTATTTCCGAAAAATCCATATCTCACCCCGTTGCCAGAGGGCCGGATGCCGTATCTTGTTTTAAACGTCATATAAGATAAGTACCTGGCTATTGTCAATAACGGCGGCAACTGGTTGTCCGGTTGCGGGTGAGGCCGGGGCTGAAGCAGAATGGCAAAAATGAGCCATAACGAGAGTGTCTGAATGGTTGAACTGTGGGATGAAGAAGAACTGAAGAGGATGGGGCGGATTCTGGTCCGCAACCGGGAAGCGTTTGTCCTGAACAATATCCTGCGCATGCGGGAAATGTTCCGTTACGCGACCAAGGGGCTTCAGGCCGTGTTCGAGACCATGCCTTTTCTTTTGCAGAGCAATACCCCCGGTTCGCCGGGTCATCAGGCCGATCCCGAGACTCCGTGCGGCATATACGGCTTCGCCCGTTCAGGGTTCTGGCGTCAGTACCGGGATTCGGCTACCGGACGAATCCTCAATACAAAGGAGATACTGGGCGGGCGGCCTAGGATAGAGTCCCTGTTGCTGATGGGCAGCGTGGGTTCGGTGGGGCACACCGAGTCATCCGATCTGGATTACTGGGTCTGTATCGAGGGTAATGAGTTCAGCGGGCGGGAATTGGGGCTGCTGACGGAGAAGCTCGAAAAGCTGGAAAGCTGGGCCGGGCGGGTTCATAAGACGGAAGTGCATTTTTATCTGCATAAGCTGGAAGACCTCAGAGAAGACCGGTTCGGTCCGCTGGATGAAGAGAGCGCGGGGCCTTTGATGCCCGGCCTGATAAAGGAGGAGTTCTACCGGACGGCTCTGCACGTGGCGGGACGGATGCCTTTATGGTGGGCCACGCCGCCGAAGGCCGACGCCGGGCTTTATGCCGAAATCGCCAGCCGGCTGGAGTATATGCCGGTGACGACGCTGGACCCTGGAGATTTCCTGGACCTGGGAGCGCCTTTCAGGCCCGGACCCAAGGAATACCTGGCCGCAGCCATGTGGCAGGCCCACAAATCACAGCACGATTACTTCAAGGCCCTTCTGAAGATGGTCCTTCTCTTGGAGCAGGTGATGGGCGGATTACAAAAGCCGCTGCTGTGCGACAAGGTCAAGGAGGCGGTGCTCAGACAGAGCGGTGAAAGATCCGCCGTGGACCCTTATCTGATGGCCACCCGTCAGGCGCTTAATTTTGCAGGAAGGCATTTCGGCAGTGATGAACTTGACCTGATGCGGCTGGCCGTCTGGTTCAAGCTTGTTGCGCCGGGCAGCCGCGAAATTCTTTCGCCCGACAGTCCCAAGGGCCGTTATCTGCATGGCCTGCTGCAAGAATGGGAATGGGACGAGGCCAGGCGGGCCGACATCATGAATTACAGTCTCTGGCCGGAACAGCGCAAGATAGGTTTGGGCCGCAAAGTCAAGGCCTTGCTGCTGGAGTTGTATTCCCGGACAGCTTCTCGCCTGCGCCGTGATTTTCCGGAGGAAGTCCTCATGGGGGAGGACGAACTGGTTTCTCTCGATTCGGAGCTTCTGGCCCATTATTCTGAATCTGTAAGCAAAGTTGAAACCCTGCCTTCCGAACTGCACCTTCGCGGCGTCCGCCAGGGGGTATCGCTTGTCCGGGTCCGGGACCGTTGGCGCATCTATCCCGGATCGGCCGGACCTGAAGAGACGGGCCGGGATTATGTCCACTCAACGGACAGTCTGGCCAACGCCGTGGCCTGGCTGGTGCACAACCGCGTCTGGAGCCCTTCTCTGCCCTGCAAGGTGCTGGGCGGTACGAGGCCGGTGGAACGCTCCCTGGTGCAGGCTCTGGCCGAGCTGCTGCAAGCGTCTTTTCCTCCGCTGGTCATGGACGGGCGCAAGACGGAAGCAGGCTTGATACCTGATGCCGTGGGGCCGCGTATCCTGATTATCAACCTGGAGTCCAAACAGAACACCGGGCACCTTGAGTCCTTGGAAGTGATCTACCGGACGGGCTGGGGGGAGATGCTGGTGGAGGCGGTCAACTGGCCTGCCGGGGCCGCCGAGGCGGAGAAATACCTGGCGGCGGCCGAGGCAGTGTTGGGGAAGCAATGGACAGCGGAAGAAAACATGATTTTTTTCAACCGCCCCGGAGCGGATGCAGCCGAATTGATCGGCAACCTGAAAACAGCATTCCGGCAGTATTTGAGGCGTAAAGAGCGGGAAGCAAGGGAATACGAGGCGCCCCGTTCCCGGTCTCGTCTGGACACGGATTAAAGGGAAACTCCCGAGGATATGCGGATTCTGTCTTGCCGGGAGACACTTGCCGAGTATAAACTTAGCCATAGATGCGTACTGGCTGAATGATTGAAAAACTGGAGAACATTACTTGGCTCAGAAGTCCCTTATAAACATCCTTGTTGTGGACAGCGACCCTGGATTTCGTCAGGCTGAAACGGCGATACTCCAGGAAATGGGATACAGCGAAGTCCTGCAGGCCGGGAACGGCACCCAGGCCTGGTCAATGTTCAAGAATTTTGATGTGGATTTTGTCATCAGCGCCTGGAACATGCCCGAGATGAACGGATTGCTGCTGCTTAAGGTGATCAGGGCCGATGTGGCTTCATCCACCATACCCGTGGTTCTGGTGGTTGACGATGTGACCAAGAGCGAGGTCATAGAGGCGGGCGAAGCCGGTGTTACGGACATGATCATAAGGCCTTTCACCAGGGAAACTTTCAAGAGAAAGGTCGAGCAGACCTTGCGGGTGGAAGACGATCCGCAGAGCGTCGAGGTCAAGGAATCATTCAAGCGCGGCCTGGAGCTGATGAACCAGGGCCAATATGAAGACGCCCTGAACGAGTTCAAGCGTGTGCTGAGCATCTATGAGAATGCCGAGGTTTATTACAATCTTGGATACATCAAGACCGCTCAGGGCAGGTATGAGGAGGCGGTGCTGGCCTTCAGGCGGGCCACCCAGATAAACAACGCCTTTGCCAAGGCCTATCAGAAAATGGCCGAGGCGTATGTGAAGATGGGACGTCAGGATGAGGCGCAGCGGTGCCTGGAGCGGGCTGCCGAGATTTACATGGAAAAGCACATGGACGAGAGCGCTGAGGTGGTGCTGATGGACGCCATGAAGCTGAATCCAAGCACTATCAATATTTACAACTCGCTGGGCATCCTTTACCGGCGGCAGGGCAAGTACCAGGACGCTATCAGACAGTACCAGAAGGCTTTACGGGTAAATCCCTATGACGAAAACATCCATTACAATCTGGCCCGGGTTTTCATGGCCGTGAAGAATTTCGACGAGGCCTGCAAGGCTTTGAAAAAGGCCGTTGAGATCAGTCCAGATTTCACGGAGGCCCGGGATATGCTCAAATCCATAGAACTGGGCGACGGGCTGAGGTAGAGATTCACCAGTCCTTTTCACCCAGGGCGTCCAGCCTTTTTATCCGGGCCTTGAGTTCCGAAACGACCGAGACGGCGGTCAGCAAGCCGAATATGGCCATGGCCAGGAAGAAGAGCTCCAGGTAAAAAGTGAGAGTGATGTCTTCGTCGAGCGCAAAATACTGCTGAACCATGGCCAGCCTGAAGGCGGCGATGAGCCACGAACCGGCCATAGCCAAGCCTGTTCCCCAGAGGAAGCGGCGAAAGAGCACGTTGAGGTGTTTTTTTGTGCGAGCGGAGATGACGTCGTCCTCCCTGATCTTATTGGGTTGTCCTGACGAAAAAACAGCTTAAACACTTGCATCCGGGCTGTCAAAGGCTTTGTGGACGGATCTGACAGAGGGGCAGCGGCGGGAAGGATTTTTTTACTTGATTCCGGGGCGAGGCTTGGTTATTATTCGGACCGTTCGCAGGCGGTTAACTCAGCGGTAGAGTGCCATCCTCACACGGTGGAAGTCATCGGTTCAAATCCGATACCGCCTACCACTCGAAAAATCAAGGGCTTGCCCGATCCGGGCAAGCCCTTTTTCGCTGGAAAAGCCATATTACACCATGAAAAAGACATTAGTCTAATAATAACATGTTTATACAACCACAAAAAAAGGCGGACGAAAAAAATAGCTTGACATACATCCGGATCGTTCGTATGTAGACCCCATCATGGTTCAACAGAACTCACATCTTCACTGCGTCACTTCAGGCGCATCCATTGAGCGGCCAACGGCCGTCAACACCCTTTCTGCGTTCAGCGGCTATTTTTGGTGGCAGCATTTCTTACCCGCGGCGGTGAGGACTGAGGTGTGCCTCTGTAAGTAAAGACAACTTACTGTAAAAGCAAGAGAACACAAACCCATCGCTGACAAGGCGGTGGGTTTTTTTATTTTCAGCTCAGGGAGAACGAAGGATGCAACAAGCAAAAATATACACCAGGGAGACGCTGGCCGACACGGAGACGCCTGTTTCGGCGTTTCTGAAACTCGCCCACGGACGGCCGGATTCAATCCTGCTGGAGAGCGCCGAGACCCATGACAGCATCGGGCGGCTTTCCATCATCGCTTTTGATCCCGTCGATTCCCTGGAGCTGCTGGCGGACCGGGCTGTCCTGAAGATTGGCGATTCGGAGCCGGAAATCCATCCTGCGGAATCCTTTTTCGAGCTGATACGGAGATTGGGTGCGTTCTCGACGGAAAACCGCAGAGACGTACCGCCGGTGGTGGGGGCACTGATGGGTTTCATCGGGTATGAAGCGGTCCGGCTGATCGAGCGTCTGAGTGAGATCAAACCGGGGAACTTGCCTGCGGCCCGACTGGTCAGGCCGTCCAGCTATGTCATCTTCGACCACCAGCAGAGGAAGTTGCGCATAGCTGTTCTGGCCGGTAACGAGGCCGACGGCCGGGAGAAGATCAGGCGTATCGAAGAGGCTCTGGACAGACCTCTGCCGCAACGGGAGGCCGGAGAATTTCTGGAAATGGCCGAACCGGATGAGCCTCACTTTCTGAAGGCGGTCAAAGCGGCCAAGGAGCACATCCGCGAAGGCGAGATTTTCCAGGTCGTGCTGGCTGATTCTTTTTCCGGCCGGACAGATGTGAAGCCTTTCGATGTCTACCGGCGGCTCAGGGTCAACAGCCCTTCGCCTTACATGTTTTTTCTGGATTTCGGCGGCTGCCAGCTAGTGGGGGCTTCTCCCGAGACTCTGGTCAAGGTCAGCGGCGGCAAGGTTTTCATCCGGCCTATCGCCGGGACGCGCCGCCGTTCCGACGACCCGGCGGAAGACCTGGCCCTGGAAGAGGAACTGAAGGCTTCGGCCAAGGAGAAGGCCGAACACGTGATGTTGGTGGACCTGGGACGCAACGACGCGGGACGGGTGAGCCGGTTCGGCAGCGTGCGTGTGGAGCCTTACATGACGGTGGAACGCTACAGCCACGTCATGCACCTGGTATCCCAGGTCCAGGGTGAACTGAAGGAGGGTCTGGATGCGGTGGACGCCTTCAAGGCGGCTTTTCCGGCCGGGACTCTTTCCGGCGCACCCAAGGTCCGGGCCATGCAGATAATCGAAGAACTGGAACGTCTGCCGCGGGGTCCGTATGGCGGAGCGGTCGGCTGGTTCGGAGCCGGGAACGAGATGGACACGTGCATCGCTATCAGGATGGTGGTTTTCGAGGGAGAAACATTTTCCATTCCGGTGGGCGCAGGCATCGTCGCCGATTCGTCGCCGGAAATGGAATTCAAGGAAATAGCGGCCAAGGCCGGGCAGAGTATCGCCGCCTTGCAGGCCGCCGCCGGAGGAAGAAAATGATCCACGAAGCAATAGCCAAGGTGGTGCTCAGGCAGGACCTGACCGAAGCGGAAATGATGGCCGTCATGGAGGAGATCGGAGAGAACCGGGCCACGCCCGCCCAGATCGGGGCCCTGCTGGTGGCTTTGAGCATGAAGGGCGAAAGGGTGGAAGAGATAACCGGGGCGGCCAGGGTTCTCAGGGCCAGGAGCCTGAGGATTCCCATGGAGGGAATAACCGGACCGATTGTGGATACCTGCGGAACAGGCGGGGACCGCAGCGGTACGTTCAACGTTTCGACCACGGCGGCCTTTGTCGTGGCCGGTTGCGGCCTGACCGTGGCCAAGCACGGCAACCGCTCGGTTTCCAGCCGTTGCGGCAGCGCGGACGTTCTGGAGGCTCTGGGCGTGGATCTGAACCTGGCTCCGGAGGATGTGGGGCTCTGCCTGAGGGAAACCGGCGTGGGTTTCCTGTTCGCGCCGATGCTGCATCCGGTGATGCGCCACACCATTCATCCACGCCGGGAAATAGGCCTGAAGAGCGTTTTCAACCTGGTCGGGCCGCTGACCAATCCGGCCGGGGCCGATGTTCAGGTCATGGGTGTTTTTGACGGGGAACTGACGGAGAAACTGGCGCTGGTTCTGGCTCGTCTCGGCTGCAAGGGTGCTTTTGTGGTCCATGGCCTGGACGGTGTCGACGAGATAAGCATTACCGGACCTACCCGGATGACCAGACTGCTGGACGGCCGGGTTTCGACCGGAATCTTCACTCCGGAAGAGGCCGGACTGAACAGGGCCCGTCCGGAGGATGTGCTGGGCGGAGACGCCTGCCTGAATGCGGAGATTACTCTGCGGATCCTCAACGGCGAGAACGGCCCCCGCCGGGACATGGTGCTGCTCAATGCCGCCGCCGCCCTGGTGGCCGCCGGACGGGCCGGGGATATGAGAAACGGGGTGGAACTGGCGGCCGAGGCCATCGACAGGGGCGAGGCCTTGAAGAAGCTGGAAGCCCTGGCGGCCATGTCGCGGCGGCTGGCTCCACGCCGGGAAGCCGTGGGAGGCTGAGAGATGAAGGCCAGGGGAACCGTGCTGGAAAAGATACTGAACAAGAAATTTGCTGAAGTTCAGCGCTTGCGGCAGGAAAAGGACCTGGAGGAAATGAGGCGCCAGGTCCGGAATTGTCCTCCGGCGCTGGATTTTGCGGCGGCGCTGCGCAACGCGCCTCATGCGGCGGTGATAGCCGAGATCAAGAAGGCTTCGCCTTCCGCCGGGCAGTTGAAAGCCTCGGTCGACCCGGCGTCTCTGGCCGGTGAATACAAGGCGGGCGGGGCGGCGGCCCTGTCGATTCTGACCGACCGGCCTTTTTTCGGCGGGTGCCTGGATGATCTGGCCTGCGTGCGGAAAGCGGTGGACCTGCCTCTGCTGAGGAAGGATTTCATCGTCGATCCCTTGCAGGTTTATGAAGCCAGATTGGCGGGCGCGGACGCGGTCCTGCTGATCGTGGCCGCTCTGGAGGAAGAAACCCTGGCCGGGCTGTTCACCCTGTCCGTGAGCCTGGGGCTGACGCCGTTGGTGGAAGTACATAACGAAGAGGAGTTGGGGACTGCCCTGAAGATCAAGGCCCCGGTCATTGGAATCAACAACCGCAATCTGAAGACCCTGGAGGTTTCCCTGGAAACCTGCCTGGGGCTTCGGCCCATGATCGGAGACGGCGTTCTGACCGTGGCCGAAAGCGGGATCAACACCAGGGGGGACCTGGAAGCCCTGAAAGAGGCCGGATTTGACGCCTTTCTCATCGGGACGGCCCTGATGCGTTCCAACGACCCGAGAGCGGCCTTGGCCGGGCTTTGCGGCGCGGGTGCATGAAGATGGTCCGGGTCAAGATATGCGGTCTGACCAATCTGGAGGATGCACTGGCGGCCGCTGAGTGCGGAGCGGACGCCCTGGGGTTCATATTCGCCCAAAGTCCCAGGCGCGTCGATCCTGAGACAGTCCGGAAGATAACCGGACAACTGCCGCCTTTTGTCCTGTCCGTGGGCGTTTTTGTGGATGAGAAAACGTCGGTGGTGAAGGAAATAAGGGAATACTGCGGCCTGGACGCGGTCCAGCTCCACGGCCATGAAACCGAAGAAGAGGCGGCGGCCATCGGCGGCCGCATCATCAAGGCCGTGCGGCCCGGCTGTTCCGTGGCCGGGGCGAAGAAGATATTTTCGTCCGCGACTCTGTTGCTGGATACCTATGTGCCGGGCCTGGCCGGGGGCACGGGCGCTTGTTTCGACTGGAGCCTGGCGGTGGAGCCGGCCAGGCAAAGACCGGTCATCCTGGCCGGTGGACTGAATCCTGAGAATGTGGCCGAAGCCGTCGGAACGGTCGGGCCTTACGCCGTTGACGTAGCCAGCGGCGTGGAAAAAGAACCTGGGAGAAAAGATCATGACAAGCTTGAGAGCTTTATCCAAAGAGCAAAATACCATGCCTGAAATGCCTGACGAACTGGGGCGCTTCGGGCCTTACGGCGGAAAATTCGTGCCGGAGACATTGATGCCGGCGCTGGCGGAACTGGTGGTTTCCTACGATGAAGCCCGGCGCGATCCGGGGTTTATCCGCGAACTGGAAGGATTGCTCAAGGATTACGCCGGGCGGGAGACGCCTTTGTACGAGGCGGAACGCCTGAGCCGGAGGCTGGGGGGAGCCCGCATATTCCTGAAAAGGGAAGACCTGGCGCATACCGGCGCACACAAGATAAACAACACCCTTGGTCAGGCCCTGCTGGCCCGCAGGATGGGCAAGAAGCGCATCATCGCCGAGACCGGGGCCGGGCAGCACGGGGTGGCTTCGGCCACTGTGGCGGCTTTGATGGGCATGGAATGCGTGGTCTACATGGGGACGCTGGATACGGTCCGGCAGTCGCTCAATGTGGCCAGAATGAAACTGCTGGGCGCGGAAGTCAGGGGCGTGGACAAGGGCAGTTGTTCGCTCAAGGATGCCACCAACGAGGCCATCCGCGACTGGGCCGCGAACGTGATGGACACGCATTATATCATCGGTTCGGTGGTGGGGCCTCATCCTTACCCCCGGATAGTCCGGGATTTCCAGTCCGTTATCGGGCGCGAGGCCCGTCGGCAGATACTGGAGAAGGAAGGGCGTCTGCCCGACCTGCTGCTGGCCTGCGTCGGCGCGGGCAGCAACGCCATAGGCCTTTTTCATCCCTTCCTGGCCGACGGGGTGGATATGGTCGGTGTGGAAGCGGCCGGGGCATCGAGCCTGGGCCATGGACGTCCGGGCGTGCTTCACGGAAACCTGAGCTATCTTCTGCAGGACGAACACGGGCAGGTGGCAGAAGCTCATTCCATCGCTGCCGGGCTGGATTATCCGGGAGTGGGGCCTGAACACGGCTTTCTTAAGGACACGGAGAGGGTCAAATACGTATCGATCATGGACGAGGAGGCTTTGCGGGCTTTTTCGCTGCTGGCCGAAACCGAAGGTATTCTGCCCGCTCTGGAAAGCGCTCATGCCGTGGCCCAGGCCGTCAAGCTCGCTCCGGAGATGGCGCGTGATTCCATTATTCTGATCTGCCTTTCCGGGCGCGGCGACAAGGATGTCGCCTCGGCCGCCGGGGCTTTGGGGGTGGAACTGTGATTTCAAGAATAGGCAAGGCATTTCAGGACGCGGCGGAGCGCAGAGAGAGCGCCTTCATTCCTTACATGACGGCCGGTTTTCCCGACGAAGAGACTTTCATGGAGATAATCCGGGCGCTGGATACGGCCGGGGCGGACATCATCGAGGTCGGACTGCCTTTCTCCGATCCGCTGGCCGACGGACCGGTCATTCAGGCTTCATCGCAGAAGGCTCTGGAAAACGGCATGACCCCGGACAAGACCCTGAAGCTGGTGGGCCGGGCCGGGCGGGAGACAGGCCGGCCCATTGTCATAATGAGCTACTTCAACCCGATATTGAGCATGGGGGTGGAGGAATTCGCCAGAAAGGCCGGGGAAGCAGGCGCCGCCGGGGTCATCATCCCGGACCTGCCGCCCGAGGAAGCCGGCGAATGGCTGGAAGCGGCCGGGCCGCACGGACTGGAAACGATCTTCATGGCCGCGCCGACCACGCCTCCGGCCAGGAGCCGCATGATTGCCGACGCCAGCCGGGGATTCCTGTATTACGTTTCCCTGACCGGCGTGACCGGCAGTGATTTCGCGGTTTCCGGCGATCTGCTGGAGAGCGTAAAGGCGCTGAAAGCCGTGTCGCCCGTGCCGGTGGCGGTCGGATTCGGTGTGGCCGGAACCAGGGAGGCCGGGCCTCTGGCTGCTGTGGCCGACGGAATCATAGTCGGCAGCGCCCTTATCAGGGAGGTTTTGTCGGCCCCGGAAGGGACCGACCGGGTCAGGGCCGTGGCTGAACTGGCGGCTTCCATAAAGGGGGCGTTGGGAAAGGAGAGGCAGGCATGATACTGCTGCTGGATAATTACGATTCGTTTACTTACAACGTGGCCCATGCCTTCGGACTGCTCGGGTACGAGGTCCAGGTCGTCCGCAGCGACGCCATAAGCCCTGAAAGGGTGGGAGAACTGGAGCCGGAGGCGGTGGTTATTTCGCCTGGTCCGGGCCGTCCGAAAGATGCCGGGATAAGCCGCCGGGTGATTGAAAAATACGCCGGGCGTCTGCCTATCCTGGGGGTCTGTCTGGGGCATCAGTGTCTGGCCGAGGTGTTCGGGGCGTCGGTGGTCAGGGCCGAAAGGCAGGTCCACGGCAAGACCTCGGAGGTTTTCCACGACGGCCGGACCATTTACAAGGGGCTGCGCAATCCTTTCACGGCGGCCAGGTATCATTCCCTGATCGTACCCGAGGAGACAGTAAGCGCGCCGCTGGAAGTTTCGGCCTATACGGACCGGGGGGAAGTCATGGGGCTGCGCTCGTTGGAACTTAAGATCGAAGGCGTGCAGTTTCATCCCGAATCCATAGCCACGCCCCAGGGTATGAGGATCATCCAGAATTTCGTCGATGAATACCTGGCTTTGCGCCGGGCGGCCTGAGAGGTTTTGTCATGGTTATTCTAATGTCGCCGGACTGCCGGAAGGCGGAAGTCGCCGAGATACTGGCGGCCATACGCGGGCGGGGATTTGAGCCGCGCATCATTTCCAGCCTGAGCCGGACAGTCATAGGGATTGTTGAAGAGATGCACCACGGCCGGGTGGAGGAAATGACGGCCCTGCTGTCCGGGCTGCCCGGAGTGGAAGGGATAGAAACCTTCGGCGGGTCGTTCAAGCTGGCTTCCCGCGAATTCAGGCCGGAGAGGACCATAATCAGAGTGAGGGACAAATACATTGGCGGCGCACCTGTGGTCATGGCCGGACCCTGCGCCGTGGAGTCCCGCGAGTCCATTCTGCGCATAGCGGAAATGGCGGCCGCCTCCGGTGCTTCCTTTCTGCGGGGCGGAGCTTTCAAGCCCAGGACCTCGCCTTACTCTTTCCGTGGGCTGAAAGAGGAAGGCTTGAAGTATCTCCGGGAAGCTTCGAACCTGACCGGATTGCCCGTGGTGACGGAAGTGCTGACTCCGGAAGACGTGCCCCTGGTCGCCGAATATGCGGACGTATTGCAGATCGGCGCCAGGAACATGCAGAACTATGCGCTTCTGGAGGCCGCCGGGGAGACGGACCGTCCGGTGTTTCTGAAGCGGGGACTCATGGCCACCATCAAGGAATTGCTGCTTTCCGCCGAATACATTTTGGCCAAAGGCAATTCTCAGGTTATTCTGTGCGAAAGGGGGATACGGACTTTCGAACCGGCTACCCGGAATACGCTGGACCTTTCGGCTGTTCCGTTGCTGAAAGAGATGACCCACCTGCCTGTGGTGGTCGATCCCAGCCACGCATCCGGGAAGAGAGAACTGGTGCCCGCCTTGGCTCTGGCCGCCGTGGCCGCCGGGGCGGACGGACTGATGCTGGAAGTCCATGACAATCCCGAGGCGGCTCTTTCCGACGGCAGACAGAGCTTGACTCTGGAGGCCTTTGATTATCTGATGAAAAAGATTGAACGAGTGAGCATGGCCATACATGAATCCGAGACCGGGGAACTGAAATGCGCTTGAACGGTTCGTTCGCTCCGCCAGGGGATAAATCCATTTCCCACCGGGTGGTACTGTTTTCCCTGCTGGCCGCAGGCAAGGCTGAAATAGGCAACCTGGCTCCGGGCGAAGACGTCCGGTCCAGCGTCAGGGCGGTAAAGGCTCTGGGCGTCCGGGTGGCGGAAGGGCCGGAAAGCCTCACCGTCCAGGGGCTGGAAGGGCTTTTCGGGCGGGACGCCGCCATCGACTGCGGCAATTCCGGCACGACCATCCGCCTGCTGATGGGCATACTGGCCGGACGAGAGGGGACTTACGTCCTGGACGGCGACGCTTCGCTCAGGCGGCGGCCCATGGAACGGGTGGCCGAACCTTTGCGGATAATGGGCGCACGGATAGAGTGCACGGCAGGTTGCAGCCCGGTCAGGATAACGGGCGGCGGACTGAAGGGCGCTTTATACGAACTGCCCGTGGCCAGCGCGCAACTGAAGAGCGCCGTCCTGCTGGCCGGTTTGCAGGCTGAAGGGGCGACCCTGGTCGGTGAGCCAGGCCTGAGCCGCGACCACACCGAGCGGCTGCTGGCCCGGTACGGCGCCAGTATTGGCCGGGAAGGACGCTTGATAAAGATTGAAAAATCCCGGCTGGTAATGCCCGAGTCGATTCATGTGCCGGGAGACTCTTCGTCCGCGGCCTTTTTCCTCTGTGCCGCCGCAGTCATGCCCGGAAGCGGGGTCACGGCGGAAAGAATGCTTCTGAATCCGTCCCGCGTCGGTTTTCTGCGCGTGCTGGAGAGGATGGGCGCCAGGACGGAAGTAAAAGCCAGGGGAGATGATCCGGAGCTCTGGGGTGATGTGACCGTGGCTTACACTCCGGATTTGAAAGGCTGCGAGGTTGAGGCTTCCGAGATTCCCGGACTGGTGGACGAGGTTCCCATTCTGGCCCTGACGGCCAGTCAGGCCAAAGGAACTACCGTCTTTCGTGATGTGGGCGAGTTGCGCGTCAAGGAAACGGACCGCCTTGCGGCCATTGCCGAAAGCCTGAACATCCTGGGCGGGCGGGTCGAGACAGACGGCAACGACCTGCTGGTTCATGGCCCGACGCCCTTGCGTGCGCCAGCGAAGCTGGATTCCCGCGGCGACCACCGCATGGCCATGACTCTCAGGCTGGCCGGGAAGATGGCCGGGAGCGAGCCGGAAATCCTTGACGAGGACTGCCTGCGTATTTCCTATCCCGGCTTTCAGGCCGATCTGGCGGGATTGCTCTCATGATACTCTTGGGCATCATCAGCGACCAACGGGCGCTGAAATCGAAATCCCCGGCCATGCACCGGGGCGTGTTGGAGGCCTTGGGGCTGGAAGGGAGATACGAGGCCCTGGCGGTGCGGCCGGAAAAACTTGGGGAGACGGTCAGAAATCTGAGGGATCGTGGATTCGCCGGGGCCAATGTCACCGTGCCTTACAAGGAAGCGGTCATGACTCACCTGGATCTTTTTTCGGGAGAGGCCATGGCCATCGGTGCGGTCAACACTATTGTCAGCCGGGCCGGGTGCCTGGAAGGGCACAATACGGATGCTGCTGGTTTTCTTGAGGCTCTGAAGCTGGCCGGATACGACCCGGCAGGCGGGCGGGCTCTGGTCTTCGGGGCTGGCGGCGCGGCCAAGGCTGTTGTTTTTGCACTTCGGGAAGCCGGAGCGGCGGAGATAACTGTGGCCGGACGTAATGCGGAAAGGGTGAAGAGAACCGCCGCGCCCTTCGGCGCAAGGGGCCTGGAACTGCTGAAGCTGGATAAAAAGGCGGTGGAGGCTGACCTGGTGGTGAATGCGGCCGCTGTGTCGTCTCCGCAGGAGTCGCCGGAGATGGCCGGCTTTGCTGCGGGGCTCAAGCTGGAACGTTGTTCCCTGGTCCTGGATATAAACTACGGCCGGAAGGACAACTTCTGGCGTGAACTGGCCGGACGGGCCGGGGCTGGATTCACGGATGGGCTGCCCATGCTGGCTTGCCAGGCCCGGCGGAGTTTTTTTCTCTGGACGGGTCTTGAGGTCGAGACGGCTGAATTTCTGATGAGGATAGAGGCGGACTAGTGGCTGAAAATATCTATCTGACCGGTTTCATGGGCGTGGGCAAGAGTACCGCCGGAAGACGCCTGGCGGCGATTTTGAATCGGCGTTTTGTCGATATGGATGAGACCCTGGAGAAGGAAGAAGGGCGGACGATTCGGGAAATTTTCGCCGGGAATGGGGAACCTTTTTTCCGGAGCCGGGAAAAGGCCTTGCTGAAGAGACTGGCGCGGAGGAGAAACCTGGTGGTGGCCACCGGCGGCGGCCTGCCTGCGGACCAAGAAAATCGGCGGGTCATGCGCGATTCAGGCCTGATCGTTCATCTGGAAGCCTCCCTGGAGGCATGTCTGGGGCGGTTGAATTCACAGGACACGGCCGCGAGGCCCATGCTAGGGGACATGGCCGGAGTGGCCGCACTTTATGAGAGCAGAAAGGCTTTTTACGCGGACAATGACTATGCCCTGTCTGTGGAGGGGGTTGAGCCTGATGCTCTGCCGGTCCGGATTGCGGAGCGTCTTTTTCCCCGTGAAGTCTTTACGGTGAAGACGCCGGAGAAGGAATGCCCGGTCATTACAGCCTGGGACGCCCCCGGAAAGCTGGCCGGTCTGGTTGATGGCCGGCGGGTGCTCATGCTGACCGATACCCATGTGGCCCGTCTGCACGGGGAGCGCTTTTCGCGGGCGTTGGACAATCCGCTGATTCTGGCATTGCCTGCTGGTGAGAGAACCAAGTCGCTCAAGAGCCTGGAAAAGATCTATTCGGTGCTGCTCGAACAGCACTTCGACCGGGGCGATCTTCTGGTGGCGGTCGGCGGCGGCATGATTACCGATCTGGGGGCCATGGCTGCCGCAACCTTTAAGCGCGGCCTGCATTGTCTTCTGGTTTCCACCACTCTTCTGGGGGCGGTGGATGCGGCTGTGGGCGGTAAGGCTGCGGTCAATTTTCGGAACGCCAAGAATGCGGTCGGGGTTTTCACCATTCCTGACGCGGTCATTCTGGATACGGCTTCGCTAGGTACGCTTGCGGCCTCTCATCTGCGTGACGGACTGGTCGAAGCATACAAAACCGGGTTGGTGGCTGACGCTGCTCTGGCCGGGTTGATAGAAGAAGAGGCCGGGTTGATGCTGGCCAAGGATCTGCCGCTGCTGTCCCGTGTGGTGCAGGCTTCGGCCAGGGCCAAGGCCGGTGTGGTGGAGATTGATTTCCGGGAATCCGGCTGGCGGGCCGTTCTGAATCTGGGGCATACTTACGGACACGCCGTGGAGAGCTGGTCCGGATTCCGGATAAGCCACGGCCGGGCCGTGGGGCTGGGGCTGAGGGTGGCTGCGGCTGTTTCCCGGAACAGGGGCCTGATCGACAACGATTTTTATGAAGTGATCGACCGGACGATAAAGGCTATCATGCCTCAAGAGACGCCGCGTCCTCCACTTGACGAGGCCTGGGAAATGATGAAACATGACAAGAAAATAAGACGCGGCCGCATGGTCTTTGTTCTGTTGAAAGGGCGCGGCGAACCGTTACTGGTCGATGATGTGGCCAAGGCTGAATTGGAAACGGCCTTGAAGGCTCTCAAGGACTGATATGGGCAGCATATTCGGCAGATATTTCACGGTGACGACTTTCGGAGAATCTCACGGTCCGGCCGTGGGGGTGGTTGTTGACGGAGTGCCGCCTGGCATTCCGCTTGAGTTGGCGGCTATTCAGCGGGAACTTGACCGCCGCCGCCCGGGGACTTCCCCCTACACTTCTCCGAGGAAGGAAGAGGACCGGGTGGAAATCCTTTCCGGTGTCGCCGAAGGCCGCACTCTGGGGTCTCCCGTGGCCCTGCTGGTGCGGAACAAGGATGTCAGAAGCGGCGACTACCGGGAGATTGGAGACAAATTCCGGCCGGGGCATGCCGATTATACATATTTCCGGAAATACGGGCTGGCTCCTCAGCCCGGCGGCGGGAGGTCTTCCGGACGGGAGACGGTCGGCCGGGTAGCTGCCGGAGCATTGGCCAGGGTTATGCTTGAAGCCGAAGGCGTGAGCATAGCGGCTTACACCGTGTCTGTCGGGCAGGTGAGAGCCGGGCGGATCGACCTTGATTTCGCCTCGGACAACCCTTTGCGGGCGGCTGATCCCGACAAGGCGGACCTTATGGCCGCCGCGGTGGAAGAAGCCTTGAAGGCAGGCGACTCGGTGGGCGGAGTGGTTGAAGTCAGGATTGACGGAGTTCCGGCCGGCTGGGGCGATCCGGTCTTCGACAAGCTCGATGCGCTGCTGGGCGGAGCCATGCTGTCCATCGGCGGAGTCAAGGGCGTGGAATTCGGAGACGGATTCGCTTTGACCTCCATGAGGGGTTCCGAAGCCAACGACGCCATGGCGGGTGCGGGATTTCTGAGCAACCGCGCCGGGGGAATCCTGGGAGGCGTATCCACCGGACAACCCGTCATTTTCAGGCTGGCCGTCAAGCCGACTTCGTCCATTGCCCGTCCCCAGAGCACCGTGGATACGCGGGGAGAGACAACAACCATTGAAACCAGGGGACGCCACGATCCCTGTCTCTGTCCGAGAATATGTCCGGTGGCCGAGGCCATGGCCGCCCTGGTTCTGGCCGATATGTTTCTGGAACAGAAAGCCCGGAAGGGAGAGGGAAGATGAAGATACTCGTCATCAACGGACCAAACATGAATATGCTGGGCCGCCGGGAACCGACCATCTACGGCCGCATGACCTTGGGCGAGGTCGAGGAGGAACTTAAGCGCCAGGGGGCGGAAATGGGGCTGGAAGTGTCCTGTTTTCAGTCCAACATAGAGGGCGAGCTGGTCGATGCCTTGCAGCGGGCGGACACCGAGACGGACGGGGTGATACTAAACGCCGCGGCTTACACCCACACCAGCGTGGCGGTGCGGGACGCCGTGGCGGCCATAGGCATACCGGTGGTGGAAGTCCATCTGAGCAAACCTCAGTCTCGTGAGGAGTTCAGGCGGGTCAGCCTCTTGTCCGATGTCTGCGTAGGGACGATATGCGGATTCGGAATGAAATCATATATCTTGGCCCTTCATTGGTTCCATCGGGAACGGACTTGAAAAAAATACCAATTTGGAGTTGCAATCACCGGGGCGTTGCGGTATAAAACCAAATCCAAGGTAAAAAAACTATGAACAACCACTTGAGCCACAAATTGAACATTGACAGCTGGGCTGGCTTTTTTAGCAGCTATTATGGGTATTTTTATACCTGCGCCCAGGTCTGTCCGATGGCTCAAGGAGGAAAAAGCTGAAATAGCCTGAAACTCTGAAGATCACAAGCCGCGAGCAGACCAAAGGTCGACTCGCGGCTTTTTTGTTTTTACCAGCCGGGGTCAATAAAACCCCGGTATTTTTTTTAGGAGGAAAGAGAGATGCATGCAACCAAGGAAGTGGCGACAATCCCCAAGGCTGTCAGTCATGTCACGCTGACCAGCCGCGAAGTTCATGCCGAAAACACCGAGATCCATGTGGGCCCGGTGACCATCGGCGGAACCGAATTCGTCATCATCGCCGGGCCGTGTTCGGTGGAAGAGAAGGAACAGATGATAACCACGGCCGAGGCTGTCAAGCTGGCCGGCGCGAACATACTGAGGGGCGGAGCCTTCAAGCCGAGGAGCTCGCCTTACAGTTTCCAGGGGCTTGGCGAGGAAGGCCTGAGACTGCTGGCCCAGGCCCGGATGGTCACTGGCCTGCCGGTGGTTACCGAGGTCATGGATTCCATGGATATCCCCTTGGTCGAAACGTACGCGGACATCATCCAGGTGGGCGCACGCAATGTGCAGAACTTCTCGCTGCTCAGGCGTCTTGGCCGAGTCAGCAAACCAATACTTCTGAAACGGGGCCTCATGACCACCGTTGATGAACTGCTCATGTCGGCGGAATACATTCTCGATTCGGGCAACGAAAGGGTCATTCTCTGTGAACGAGGCATCAGGACTTTCGAGACGGCCACCAGGAACACCCTCGATATAAGCGCTGTGCCGGTCCTGAAGGAGAAAACCCATCTCCCCATCATCGTCGATCCCAGCCACGCCGTCGGCATGCGCCGGTGGGTCAAGCCGCTGGCCAAGGCGGCCTTGGCCGTGGGCGCCGACGGCATCATGGTGGAAGCACATATCGCTCCCGAAAAGGCCTTGTGCGACGGAGACCAGTCGCTCCGGCCGGAGGAATTGTGCGAACTCCTGCAGGAACTCCGGGCCATGGCTCCTCTCTGCGGCCGGACCATGACCATGGCTCAGGCCTGAAAGGCTGAACCGGTCATGAACGCGGAAAAGTTGGGCGGTTGGCGTCGGGAAATAGACCAGATAGACCGGGAGATATTGCGGTTGCTGGGCAAAAGGGTGGAATGCGCTCTGGGCGTTTCCAGGACCAAAAAGGAAAACGGCCTTCCCGTTTACGATCCCGAGAGGGAGAAGAGCATTCTGAGCAATCTCTGCTCTGAAAACGACACGGCCTTGTCCAATTCGGGGGTCCGGAAAATCTTCGGAGAGATCATTTCGGCTTGCCGGGCGGTTCAGAGTCCCACCACGGTCTCTTTTCTGGGTCCGGAAGACACCTTCAGCCACATGGCGGCGATAAAGCATTATGGCGGGTCGGCCTCCTTTGTTCCCCGGGGGACCATAAGCGATGTTTTTAGGGAAGTGGAACATGGCCGGGCAGATTTCGGCGTGGTTCCGGCGGAAAATTCCAGCAACGGCGCGGTGGGATTGACTCTGGACGAGTGGGTGGCTTCCGATCTGAATATCTGCGGCGAAATACTGCTGCCCGTGGACCACGTCCTCATGGCCGGGCAGGGCGAGATAAGCGGAATCAAGAGGGTTTATTCTCATCCGCAGGCCCTGGGACAATGCCGCAACTGGCTGGGCCGGAACATGCCGGGAGCCGTTCTGGTGGAGACGGCCAGTACTTCCATGGCGGCCAGGCGTGCTCTCGAAGAAGACGATGCGGCGGCGGTGGGTTCGGATATGCTGGCGGCCAAACTTGGTCTGAGCGTACTGGCCCGGAATATTCAGGACCAGGCGGTCAATCTGACCAGGTTTTTTATTATAGGCCGGACCGATTGTTCTCCCACCGGCCGGGACAAGACTTCAATCTGGTTCGTGGCCAGCCACCGGCCGGGCTCGCTGTATGAAGCCTTGACGCCTTTTTCCGAGGCCGGTTTGAACCTGACCAAGATAGAATCGCGGCCCAGCGGAGAGAGACCCTGGACTTACATCTTCTTCATAGACTTCGAGGGGCACCGGTCCGAGGAGCGGGTGAGCGCAGCACTGGATGCTCTGGCGGGCAAGGTGGAACAGGTCAAGGTTATCGGGTCCTATCCCATGGCCGGTTTTGAGGAATGGCAGGCCGCAAGGCGGGAGGAACCGGCCCCGGTCGTGAGCCGGATCGGAATAGCGGGCAATTGCTGAAAAAAAGAACCATAAGGAAAATCGGGCGATGAAGATGATAAAAATTAACATAATCGGTGGATTGGGCCGCATGGGCCGTTTGATGGCTGGCCTGTTCGGGCGGGAAAATCATGAACTGGCCGTTTTTGATTCGCAGAACGGACCTTTTTCCTGGGCTGAAGCCGCCGACGGAGACGTTGTTCTGATCTGCGTGCCCATACCGGATGTTGCGGAGACCGTTAAGGCCATAGGACCCTACACCCGGCCCGGTGGTCTGGTCATGGATATAACATCCCTCAAAGAGAGTCCTGTGCGGGCGATGCTGGAACATTGCCGTGGTGAGGTTATCGGCGGCCACCCCTTGTTCGGGCCTCAGGCCAAGACGGCGGACGGGCACATATTTTTTATCTGCCCGGCCAGGGCTGAGCAATGGCTGCCATGGGTTCATGGGGTCCTGGCCGGGCAGAATCTTAAAGTGATAGAAATCGAACCGGGCAGCCATGACCGGCTGATGTCCAGAATTCAGGTTCTGAGGCACATGTTTCTGATCAGTTTCGGCCGGACGCTTATGCGGCTGGGCTTTGACGTGGAAGCCGAGACAGCCTTATCCGGCCCATGGTTTAACGATCTGATGGGTCATCTCAACCGGATGGTCGACCAGGGGCCTGATCTTTTTGCCGATCTGGCGCTGATGAACCCCGAATCGGAAGCGGTTTTTCAGGAATTCGGCCGGGCTGCCGGTGAAGTAGCCGGTTCCTTCGGTTCTGGAGACAGAGACCAGATAATCGGCTTGATAGAAAATGTTTCCCATTACATCAAAAACGGAGAGACGAGGCCGGGGGCTTAGAAGATGGCGGCATATTATCGCATCTCCATGAGCAGAAGGACTATCCGGTTCAAGGAAGAGGATTATTCGCCATGCTCTTGGAACCACATGGTTTCCATCTATTCGACTTCAGGATCGGAGAGTTTTGAAGGACGCGGAATGCTTTCTTATCTTCAACTGTCCGGATTCACAATGAGCTTCTGAACCCACCCGACCGGATGTCAGATTCAGCTCCCCGCTTTTTACCCGCTGATTCATACCAAAAAAACAAATAGGTCTTGATCCCGATGAAGGTCTTATGGTGTCCGGCTATGGGAGCCGTTGGCTGGCAATATACGGGGAAAAGGATCTCCGTGGACTGGCTTGGTGACGATCGGGGGCCGGCCTGATCGTAGCAAATAATCAATCGCCAGTCGATTGGCCGCCGCTGGCCGGTAAAGTGGCCGAACCATAAACAACGTGCCGACCACCGACGGCCGCGAACCAGGATTTTTTTCGGAACGCCCGAATGGACGCCCCATATTCAGGCTGCGTTTTTAAAAGGCTTAACCACAAAAACAGGTATGCTCGCCTTCTTTATCACCCCTTCGGTCACGCTTCCGGAAACCAAGCGATCAAAGCCTTTGCGGCCATGGGTGCCCATGATTATAATGTCCATTTTTTCAGCCTGGGCGAACTTGGGGATGGTTTCCTCAGGGATGCCGCCCAGGATGTGAGACTGGTAATCCAGGCCCTGACAACTTTTGTCCATGAATTCCTTGATCTTGGCCTTGGCACCCTCAATGGTCTGCTGCTCCAGTTTGCCCGTTGCTCCCGGATTATCCGAAACATTCGGCGAGACATAGAGCATGTGGAGTTCGGCTCCGAGCAAGGGGAGCAGTTTCTTCACATGCTCGGCTACGGTGGGGGAGGGATCGGCTACATCCATGGGAAAAAGGATCTTTTTGTAATCGCTCATGGTTTACCTCCTTGCTTGGACAAGCACTTTGAAAGATGGTTAACCTGAGCCGCGACCAGGCCGGCCTATGCAAACGTGGTCTGTGCGGAGTAAATTAAACTAACAAAAAGCTATTATAATTATATACACTAACAATTCAATATCAAGGGAAATTGACTATTTATTACATAATATACACCGAAAAGGCCTGTTTTTCGAACTGCGGGCGAGAATCTGTTGGTTTTAAGAATTTCCAGACCTTCTATTTTATCTTTAATTCCGCTCTGTAGAGAAAAAACGTTTCCTGTTCACAGGCAAGCATGGTTGAAAAGATGCTCCTGGTGTTGAATAATCAATTAAGTTGCCGGAATCTTCAAACAGGATAAAAGAAATGGCCGGACAGGTCCCCGCCTTGAGGATAAAGAGGGCAAATGACCATCCCATTGATCGGGACGGGGAGTATGTTCTTTATTGGATGATCGCCAACCGGCGCGGGCACTGGAACTTTGCTTTACAAAGAGCTGTGGAAAAGGCGAAGGAGCTTGCGCGGCCCCTGGTGGTCCTGGAAGGTCTGCGTTCGGGCTACAGATGGGCCAGCGACCGTCTGCACGGCTTCATTCTGGACGGCATGGCCGACAATGCGCGAAGATTTGCCGGGACCGGCGTTCTTTATTATCCTTATATCGAGACTCACGCCGGTGCCGGCAAGGGTTTGCTGCGGGCCTTGAGCCGTAAGGCCTGCCTGGTGGTCTCCGACGATTTTCCCGACTTTTTTCTGCCTGACATGGTCGCTGCGGCGGCAAGGCAGTTGACCGTCCGCCTTGAGCTGGTGGATGCAAACGGCCTTTTACCCTTGGCCGCCGCGGAACGGGATTTTACCACGGCTCATTCTTTCCGTCGTTTCCTGCAGAAAAACCTGCTTCCGCACCTGGAAAGACCGCCCGCCCCAGATCCCTTGCAAGGAGTCGTTCTGCCTGTCATCAAGTCCTTGCCGGAAGACCTGAGCCGGAAGTGGCCCGAAGTTTCGTCTCTGGTGTTGAACGGAACAACCGATGTCTTGCGGAATCTGCCCATAGATCATGGCATCCGCCGCACTTCAGCCAGGGGAGGCCCGGAAGAGGGGCAGAGAGTCCTGCTGCGGTTCATCCAGGATAAACTCGACAACTACGCCGAACTGCACAACCATCCGGACGAAGACGCGGCCAGCGGTCTGTCGCCCTATCTTCATTTCGGGCATCTGTCTGTGCATCAGGTTTTTCATGAAATAATGCTGACCGAGGGATGGACGCCGGATTACCTGGGGCGGCAAACCAGCGGCAGCCGTTCGGGATGGTGGGGGGTGAGGCCAACAGTGGAGGCCTTTCTGGATGAATTGGTAACCTGGAGGGAATTGGGTTACAATATGTGCCGTCAGCGCCAGGATTATGCGGAATATGAATCCTTGCCCCCATGGGCATTGCAGACCCTGGACGAGCATGCGGCCGACCCCAGACCTTATCTTTACTCGTTTGAAGAACTTGAAACCGCTCGGACTCATGATGATATCTGGAACGCCGCCCAGCGTGAGCTGTTGCGGGAGGGACGCATTCATAATTACCTGCGCATGCTCTGGGGCAAGAAGATACTTGAGTGGTCCGGCAGTCCCCGTCAGGCCCTGGCGGTGATGATTGAACTGAACAATAAATACGCCCTGGATGGCAGGGATCCCAATTCGTACAGCGGAATATTCTGGATTCTGGGCAGGTTTGACCGGGCTTGGGGACCGGAAAGGCCGATATTCGGCAAGGTGCGTTATATGAGTTCGGAGAATACGGCGCGCAAGGTCAGATTGAAACGGTACCTGGAGAGATACGGGGGATGAACTGCGGCGTTGGCGGGGCCTCCGGTTTTTTGCTGATATGATATGGTTAATTTAAGAAATAATATAATGAAGATAATGGCAAGTAATATAGTATGAAAATGCTGTCATATAATAACAGGAATCGGCTTAGCGCCTGGTTTCGGAGGAGGTCTTGATGGACGAAAGACCTGTTCTGGTGACCGGCTCCACCGGTTACGTGGGCGGACGGCTGGTGCCGCGCCTGCTCGAAGCCGGGCATCGGGTCCGGGCGGTGGGGCGATCCATGGAGAAACTCAGGTGCCGTCCTTGGGCTGGGCATTCGCGCCTGGAACTGGCTCAAGCTGATGTCCTGGATTCGGAGAGTCTGAAACAGGCGGTTTCCGGCTGCCGGGCAGTTTTCTATCTGGTTCATTCCATGGTGGCGGCCGGGAAGGATTACGCCAGTAAGGATAGGCAAGCAGCCCAGAATATGGCCCAAGCCTGCGCCGCCGGGGGGGGGGAGCGTATCATCTATCTGGGAGGTCTGGGAGATGATGATGACGGTCTGAGCGACCACCTGCGTTCCCGGACTGAAGTGGGGCGGATACTTGGATCGGGGCCGGTGCCGGCCACTTTTCTGCGCGCGGCCATGATACTCGGTTCAGGTTCGGCCTCTTTCGAACTGCTCAGGTATCTGGCGGAGAGGCTGCCGTTGATGGTGGCGCCCAGATGGGTGAGGACCGAAGTTCAACCCATAGCCATCAGGAACGTTCTTGGTTATCTGATCGGCTGCCTGGATAATGAGGCCACGGCTGGAAGAGTTTTGGACATAGGCGGTCCGGATGTTGTCAATTACGCCGAGCTTTTTCAGATGTTCGCCCAAGAGGCAGGCCTGCCTCGCCGGATCATCATACCCGTTCCTGTCTTCACTCCCCGGCTCAGTTCCTACTGGATTCACCTGGTCACTCCTGTGCCTGCTTCCATTGCCCGCCCTCTGGCCGAAGGCCTGAAGAACCGGGTGGTAGCCAAGGATGAATCCATCAGGAAGTTGATCCCCCAGGAGCTTCTTTCCTGCCGTATGGCCATCCGCCTGTCGCTGGAGAAAGTCAGACAGCAGGCCGTGGAAACGTGTTGGACCGATGCCGGAGAATTGCTGCCTCCTGAATGGCCTTACTGCGACGATGCCCCTTATGGCGGCGGCGCGGTCTGTGAGTTCAGTCAGCGTACGGTGCTCCAGGCTTCCCCGAATGAAGTCTGGGAATATATCCGGAGAATCGGGGGGGAGACGGGTTGGTATTACGGACAGGTGCTCTGGCGCATACGAGGAGCCATGGATCGTCTGGTGGGCGGAGTGGGACTGCGCCGGGGGCGGCGGCACCCTCACGATATCCGGGTCGGGGACGCCCTTGATTTCTGGCGGGTGCTGAGGGTTGAAGAAGGCCGGCGTCTGATTCTTCTGGCCGAGATGAAGCTGCCGGGTGAGGCGGCCCTGGAGTTTCAACTGGTTCCTTTGCCCGGCGGGAGGACGGAACTGCGGCAGATGGGGCGCTTCCTGCCGCGCGGGCTCTGCGGACTATTGTACTGGTATTCGCTGCTTCCTATGCATAACAGCCTTTATGCCGGTATGGCCAAAGCCCTGGCCCGGGCCATGGACAAGCCCATTCTCGAAGGACCCGTTCGTTTCCACCCTACGGAATCGCTGGCCTGCGATCTGCCCAAGAAGTGAAAGGCCGCATAATCTGCGGCCTTTATTGATCAACAACACAGGGATCAGACCTGTCTTCAGTTTTCCTTCAGCCATTTACGCAGGCTGGCCACCACGGTTTCCTCCCAGTCCGGGCCGAGGCGCAGACTCAGGAAACGGGCGTACAGGGCGTCGAGAGTCCTGACCAGTTCCTTGATGACCGCTATACGGTCTATAAGGCGGCCAGCCAGATTATCCTGTTCCTCTTCTTCCATTTCCAGTGTCTTGGGGGCTTGCACGCCGCTGAGTTCCAAGCCTTCGGCCTTGATGGTCATCTTGTATTCCTGGCCGTCAAGTTTGAGGCGGAGCTTGGCTTGCGAGACTTTTTTGCCTTCCCTGACGGCGGTGCGGGCTTCGGCCAGGTCGAGGTCCCTGCCTTGGCAGGTGACAAGCTGCCGGGAATTGCCGGCGCCGGTCTCCAGGACCAGGCGTTCTTCAAACCATATTTCCAGGGTCCCGCAGCCGGGGACTTCGATAAGGCCGGAATTAACGTCGCTCTGGTACCATACCCAGGTCAGAAACTCCTGACCGAGGAATTTCTTTTCCGCGATGAGATCAACAAGATCCATTGTCAGCGCCTCCCGCCGAAGAGGGCCGAAGGTGCGGCCCGGTCAAGGTCATCCATGGTTTTGTCCTGGGGAAGCAGGTCGCGGGCCAGAACGAAAGGAATCTTCATCATCAGCCCGATATTGAATGAGGAACGCCAGATTTCCTCAAGTTTTTCGCGGAGCTTGGCCCCTCCGCCGACCAGCCAGACTTCCGCTTCTCCGGGAAACCAGCAGACTTCGAAGACATCGGTGACGACCGGAGTGCGGGATAGAAGGTCATGGCGGACGCGGGCTTTGAGTTCGCGTTTCTGGTTGCCGGTGAGCGGCCGGTCGGTGAGTTTTTCGGCTTCGGCTATGGCCAGCGAGAGATAACGGTTGACCACCTTGGCCGATACTCTGCGAGTGTCGACGCGCAAACCCATGGCAATGACCTGACCGAAGTTGAAGGTGTGGACGGCAAAGCCGGTGGACAGCGGGTCAAGAATTTCGACCCAGCCGACGGATTCTTCCTCTGTGGTGGCGTCAATGGGTACGAAGGCGTTTTTCTGAAGCCTTTCCGTGATGAATTCGTCGGTAAGTTCCGGAAGCTGGTCCATGACCCGGAAACGGGTCAGGCTGACTCCTCCTTTGATGAGGCTCATGACAAAATCTCCCGCGGCGGCTTTGACCGCCTGTGTCCAGATTGTTTTATCCGCATGCTTTTGGTGAAATACAGGGCGCCGGGAAACAAGTCAAGGTCAATATTCCAAACCGGACAGCCAGTGATTGACCGGGAGCCCGCTCTCTGGTATGCAGATAATCACGTAGCTTACCTTATCAAATACCCTTTTTAAGCTGGAGGAGTGCTGATGAGCGAGACCGGTCTGTTCAGAGTGGATATGGACGGGCATGTGGCCTGGCTGGTGTTGAACCGGCCGGAGAAGCGCAACGCCATGGGACTGGAATTTTTCCTGGAATTGGCCGAACATTTCCGCCGCTTTGACGAGGACCAGGAAGTGCGGGCCGTGGTCGTCAAGGGAGAGGGCAAGAGTTTTACGGCCGGGCTGGACCTGTCGGCGCTGGCTGCCCTGGTGCAGGCCCAGGGGGCGGATGCCCGCGAGAAGCTGAGGCAATTCATTCTGCAGGGCCAGGCCAGCATGACAGCAGTGGAAAAATGCCGGAAGCCGGTCATTGCGGCGGTCCATGGTCACTGCATCGGCGGTGGGGTGGATCTGCTGTGCGCTTGCGATTTGAGGCTGGCCAGCCGGGACGCTGTCTTTTCGGTCAGGGAGACCCGTCTGGCCCTGGTGGCCGACCTGGGGACTCTGCAACGGCTGCCGTATATCGTCGGCGACAGTGCTTTCCGTGACCTGGTCTTCACCGGACGTGATTTTTCGGCTGACGAAGCCAAAGAGATGAGTTTTCTGACCAGGCTGTGCGAAGACCGCGAGGCTTTGTACGCCGAGGCCGGCGACCTTGCCCGGCAGATAGCGGCTCATTCGCCTTTGGCCATCCAGGGAGTCAAGGATACCCTGCGTTTCAGCCGGGAATACGGCCCGCAGGCCGGTCTGGAATATGTGGCCCAGAAGAATGCGGCCATTTTGATAAGCGAAGACCTGATGGAAGCGGTCCAGGCCTTCATGCAGAAACGTCAGCCGGAGTTCAAAGGCAAGTAGCCTCACTTGACCGAAAAGCCTGACCGCAGTCTTTCGGAGCATGAGCCTTTTTACCGGCAGCGGGGCAATTGCCCTTCTCCGGAAGGCTCATGTTTCCGCTGGCGGTGGAGCCGAACGCTTTGAAAAACGTGCACAACAGACGCGGGGACGGGGCTTGATGAAAGATTCAGAACCCGACAGAGTTGAGAAGCTTCTGGAAGGCTTCCGCTCAATGTCCTTGGAAGAGCAGGAGCTCTTTGAGCAGAGCGCTCACGACCTGTTATGGAAGAGACACAATTCCTCCGTTCATACCTTGAAGGTTTTTCAGCGTTTTTACCAAGCCTCCATGGATTACGGCCTGAAGGTTTCGGGCGCGGCGATCCTGGAGATCGGCGGCGGCTGTCCTCTGGGGACGGGTCTTTTCTGGATGGCCGCAGGGGCCGGGCTGTATGTGTCGGTGGAGAAGCATTATCAGATCAACCTTAATGAACTGTGGTTGAAACGGTTTTCCACGCTGCTGCAAATGGCTTCATGGGGCCGCGAAGATTTCAATGTCCGGGATGTTGTTGAAGGGCAAGGGGAGGGGATGAGTCTGAACGAGGACCGGATCAGGCTGCTGGTCGGGGACTTTGAGACTTGTCCTCTGGAGGAAGATACCTTTGATTTCGTTTATTCCCATGCGGTTCTGGAGCACGTGGAGGACCTGGAAAGAGTGGCGGGCAAGATAAGCCGGATTCTCCGTCCGGGCGGGTTGACGCTGCATGAAATCGACCTGAGGGAACACAATACCCATCTTGGCAAACCGGCGGACAAGAACACTTCCGTGGATTTTCTCAAATATTCAAAAGAGGAATGGGAAGAACGTTTTCCGCCCGGTAGTCTGGCCTATGTGAATCGTCTGAGGGCCGGCGATTACCGGCGGATATTTTCCGGGGCCGGGCTGCGGGTGGTGGAAATGAAGACGACCCGGCGGATGGAACTGGATGAATCCGTGTACCGGCGTATTCATGCCGATTTTGCCGGGTATAGTCTGAATGACCTGCAGGCGACCGGTCTTTACCTGATCTGCACCAAGGACTGAGCGGAAAGTCCGCCGGAAAAAGTCCTCAGGCTGCCGCGTCTCCGGGGCAGCCTCCGGCCAATGTTTCCTGAGAATCAAGAAGCTTGAGGAACTCATCGGGCGGCAATGGGCGGCTGTACAGGAAGCCCTGCATCATGCGGCAGCCGCACTGGCAGAGGAAATCGTGCTGTTCCCTCGTCTCGACGCCTTCGGCTATGGTCTCGATGTGCAGGTTCTGAGCCATGGAAATAATGGTTTTGATAATCTCCTGGTCATCCCTGTTGTTCAAAGCGTCCCGCACAAAAGAACGGTCAATTTTCAGCGTGTCGATGGGGAAGCGTTTGAGGTAGCTGAGAGAAGAGTATCCTGTGCCGAAATCGTCGATGGAAAAGCGTATGCCCCGTTCGCGCAGGGCCTGCATCTTGACTATGGCCTTTTCCGGATCGTCCATGACGCTGCTTTCGGTCATTTCCAGTTTTAGATGCTGGGGGGCCAGGCCGGTCTGGGCCAGGGCTTTTTCCACCATCTCCACCAGGTCCGTTTCCTTGAACTGCCTGGGTGAGAGATTGACCGCCACGTACAGGTCTTTATGCCCCATGGCCTGCCACAGTTTTATCTGGCGGCAGGCTTCGTTGAGAACCCATTTGCCGATGGGGACAATGGCGCCGGTTTCCTCGGCCAGGCCGATGAACTGAACCGGTGGAACCAATCCCATTTCCGGATGGAGCCACCTGACCAGGGCTTCCATGCCCAGAATACGGTTTTTGTCGCTGACCAGGGGCTGGTAATGCAGGACGAATTCTTCCCTCTGGACGGCGTTGCGGAGACTGGTTTCCAGCTTCATGCGTTCCAGGGCTTTTTTATTGAGATCTTTGGTGAAGAACCGGTACCCGTCCTTGGCTTCCTTGGCCGCGTACATGGCCATGTCCGCGTTTTTGACCAGATTCTCGACATCACGGCCGTCCTCGGGATAAACGCTTATGCCTATACTGGCCGTAATGTACAGTTCGTAGGACTTGAGGACAAAAGGCTTGGCGATGGCTTTTCTTATCTTGTCGGCCACCTTGGCCACGTCGATATCCTGGACCAGGTTGGTCAGGACCACCGTGAATTCATCGCCGCCCAGACGGAATATCCGGTCGCTCTTGCGCAGACACGATTTTATGCGTGAAGCCACCGAGCGCAGCATGTCATCGCCCAGATCATGCCCCAGCGTATCATTGATGTTCTTGAATCCGTCCAGATCCATGAAGAGAAGAGCCCAGCGGTCCTGTTCGGGGCGGCGGTCATACTGGGAGAGGGTATCCTCCATGCTGAGATAGAATGATTTCCGGTTGCCCAGGCCGGTAAGCTGGTCGTTATAGGCCACGAATCTCAATTCGGCCTCGGTGATTTTGCGTTTCGTGATGTCCTGGAGAGTGATGACGCATCCTTGGGATTTGCCCGAACCGTCGAGAAAGACCGCTCCGGAAAGACTGACGTCGACGATACGGCCATGTTTTGACCGGCGCTGAGACTCAATCCCGGAAAACGTCTGGCCTCTGGTGACCTTCTCAAACATCATCCTGGTTTCGGGCAGATTTTCTTCAGGTATGAAGTCGATGGAACATTGCCGGCACTCCTCCATGGTCCAGCCGAAGACCCTGGTGAAGGCCGGGTTGACGTAAGTCAGCCTCTCAGCCATGTCGTAGACAACTACAGGGTCGGGAGCGGCTTCCAGAACAATGCGATGACGCTGTTCGCTTTCCCTGAGAGCTTTTTCGGCGGATTTTCTCTGGGTGATGTCCCGGTAGATGCCGTAGACGCCGATCTGGCCGTCCTCAATGCGGATGGGCGTGCCCAGTATGGAAACGTGAATCCTGCGGCCGTCTTTGTGGCGGCGGACAGATTCCGTTTCGATGCGTTCGCCCCGGGCGGCCTGGTTGGTCAGTTCCAGGCCTTCATCCGCCAATTCGTCCGGAACAATCAGGTCATTTACCTGGCGGCCGACCGCTTCCTCCTGAGTGTACCCGAAGACGCGGGTGAACTCGCGATTGATACGAATGACCCTGTCGCTGTTGTCAAGAATGACAATGGCTTCCGGGGCATTTGCGATGAGTTCCTCGGCATAGGCTTTTTGCAGCTTCAGTTCGTATTCGGCCTTGCGGCGCTCGGTCACGTCCGTGAAAATGCCGACCATGCCCGTAAGTTTTCCTTCCGAATCGTAATTCGGAGAGGCGCTGAGGGAGAAATTATGGACTGAACCGTCCTTGGCTATAATATCTCCATCCAGGGCGGTAACGGTGTGATGGCTGTCCCGGATTTGTTTGAAAACTGTCTTGTAACGCGGGGCGTCTTCGGGAGGACAAAAATCTATAAAAAATTTCCCCAGGACTTCCTCTGGCTTATGTCCCAAAAGACGTTCCCAGGCCGGGTTGATGTAAGTAAAAACTCCGCTATGCTCCAGAGTGTAAATGATATCCGGTGCGTTTTCACTGAGAGAACGAAAACGGACTTCGCTCTCCTTGAGTTTTTCCAGGAAAAGGTTCTGGTCGGTGATGTCTCTTATTATGCCTTGAAAACCTTGGGCCTTGCCATCCGGTCCGTATTGAATAGTGACAGTAAGCAGGCAGTCCATGGGCCGGTTGTTCCGCCCCACAAGTTTGACCGGGAAGTCCTTGACCGAACCGGTCTTTCTGATCTCTGTAACGAACTCTTTGCCATTGGTGGATTTTAGATAAAAACTGGTGAAGTTGCGTCCGGTCATTTCTTCTCGGGAAAGACCGAACATATCCAGGGCCGCTTGGTTGACATCCAGGATGCAGCCGTTTGAAGCGGTGATCAGAATTGCGTCGCGGGAGCCTTCAAATAGTTCACGATAACGTTGCGCTTCGTGTGAGAAGGGAGGCTCTGTTTGCAGTTTTTGTGTGTCCGAATGCTTCAGGCTCACGCCCAATTCCTTGTTATATGTCAGCAAATATCGACCGCTTCCGATCTGTTCACTTCATCCCGGGGCCAGGAGGCACATACCAGTGGAATAGAGGATAAGTTAAGATCAGGATTCTGTATATAACTTTCTCTTTTTTATTTTAGCTTTTATGACACATGGACCAAGGTTTTGGCAAGGAATTTTGGCCTTCCCCGCTGTGACGATAATTGTGCCGGAGAAAATATCGGCCGCATATTGACATCAATGCAACTGAGTTTCATAATAGACTCATATCAGGAAAAAGACTTGTCCTTAACATGAAAAGGCTTGTCTTTCCGTAAACCAGCGCAACTGAGTTGCGCCAAGTGAATCCGGAGGGCTGAAGATGAAAAAGATGATGGTTGCTTGGGGGGCGATAGTCCTGATTACGGCTCTTCTCGCGGGAACGGCCCAGGCCGCTCCTCTGAAGGTCCTGGTCAGCATTCTGCCCCAGAAATATTTCGTGGAACGCATCGGCGGCAGCCTGGTCGATGTATCGGTAATGGTCCAGCCCGGAGCCAGCCCGGCCACTTACGAACCCAAGCCGCGCCAGATGGCCGACCTGACCCGGACAAGCATATATTTTGCCATCGGGGCACCTTTCGAAGCGACATGGCTTAAGCGGATATCCGAAACAAACCCCGCGATGAAAATAGTTCCCACACAAGCCGGCATTGAAAAACGCCGCATGGAAGCGGATCGCCATCATGACCAGCCGGGGGCGAAAGAAACCGGAGATGACCACAGCGGCGAGATACTGGACCCTCACATCTGGACATCTCCGCCGCTGGTGGAAATTCAGGCCAGGAATATTCTGACCGCCCTTGTTGAAGCCGATCCCGGCCATGCCGAAACATATAGGGAGAATCATCGGAAGCTGGACTCGGACCTGAAAGAACTGGACCTTGAACTCCGTGAAATGTTCGCCGAACGTCAGGGCCTGGAATTCCTGGTCTTTCATCCGGCCTGGGGATATTTCGCCGATACCTACGGGCTGCATCAGGTTCCCGTGGAGATAGAAGGCAAGGAGCCCAAACCGGCCCAGTTGCGGAACCTGATTGAACTGGCCAGAAAAAAAGGTATTAAGGTGATTTTTGTTCAACCGCAGTTTTCCGCACGGAGCGCGGAGGTGGTGGCCAGCTCCATCGGCGGACAGGTAGTTCCTGCTGATCCGCTGGCCGAAAACTGGCTGGAAAACATGCGGGAACAGGCCCGGAAATTCAAGGAGGCCTTGAGGTAGACACTCATGAATGGTCCGGTAGTAGAAATCAAGGATGTTTGGTTCGCCTACAATGGTCTGCCAGTCCTTCAGGATGTGAACCTTACGGTCAATCAGGGAGATTTTTTAGCCGTTATCGGACCCAATGGAGGCGGAAAGACCACACTGATGAAACTCATGCTGGGCCTTTACCAGCCTATTAAGGGCAGTGTCCGGATATTCGGCCTGCCCGCCGGGCAGGCTTCGCACCGGCTGGGGTATGTGCCTCAGGACGTGAGTATCAAGACATCGTTTCCGGTGAGAGTTCTGGATGTGGTTCTGATGGGGCGGGCCAAAGGCGGCTGGTGGCGGCACTACACGCCTGAAGACCGTCAGGCGGCCAGGGAGGTCCTGGAAAGAGTCGAGATGTGGGGTTTTCATCAAAGGCGCATGGCCGAGCTCTCCGGGGGCCAGCGCCAGAGGGTCTATGTGGCGCGGGCTCTCATTTCCGAACCTGAGCTTCTTTTGCTGGATGAACCCACGGCCAGCGTGGACGCCAAAGGTCAAATGGATATCTATTCCTTTCTGAAGGAACTCAACACGAAAGTAACTATCGTGGTGGTCAGCCACGACATGATGGCCTTGACCAGTTTTGCCAGGTCGGTGGCCTGCGTGAATCACCGGCTCCATTTTCACGACGCACCGGAAATCACCAAGGATATGCTGGAGCTCGGATACCAATGTCCAGTGGAACTCATCGCGCACGGGTTGCCTCACCGGGTCCTGGACAAACATGGAGATCACTGAAAATGACAGAAATACTCCAGCTTGAATTCATGCGCAACGCCGTCCTCGCCGGGGTATTGGCCAGTGTCATCTGCGGGGTCATCGGGACATTTGTCGTGGTCAACCGGGTGGTTTTCGTCTCGGGGGGGATAGCTCATTCTGCCTACGGCGGGGTGGGACTGGCTTTCTTTTTCGGGTTTTCGCCGACCTGGGGCATACTCGGCTTTTCTCTGCTCGTCGCCATGATTATGGCGGCCATCAGCCTTAAAGCCAAGCACCGCGCCGACACCATCATTGGAGTGCTTTGGGCTCTGGGCATGGCTCTGGGCGTGGTTCTGCTGGACCTGACGCCGGGCTATAACGTTGATCTGATGAGCTATCTTTTCGGCAGCATTCTGACCGTTCCCCGCTCCGATCTCTGGCTGATGGGCATAATCAATGTGTTGGTTCTGGCCGTGGTCTGGTACTATTACCATGATCTGGTGGCCATGTCTTATGATGATGAATTCGCTCAGGTCAGGGGACTGCCGGTCCGTTTTCTCTATTATCTGCTGATGGGACTGATAGCCGTGTCGGTGGTTATGATAATCAGAGTCGTGGGACTTATACTGGTCATCGCCTTGTTGACCATTCCGCCATACATGGCCGAGAGGCATTCCGGTTCGCTCAGGGTGATGATGCTGATTTCCGTCCTGTTGAATCTGTTCTTCACCATGACCGGCCTTGGCTTGTCCTACTGGTTCAATATAACTTCAGGCGCGGCCATAATTCTGGTGGCCGGAGTCTGCTTTTTCCTCAGTCTTGCGCTGGAGAAATTCTGGCCGCGTGGTGCGGCGGCGGAGGAGTAACGGCATGGAGCGTTGCGATTACAGGGATATGCTGGAAAGCGCCGGTGTGGAATACACGCCTAATCGTCTGGCCGTGATGAAGATCGTCGGCAACAGCGCCCATCCCGTGAGCGCTCAGGAGATCATTCAGATTCTGAGCGGGGCCAGAACCATGAACAAGGTTACGGTCTACCGCGTTCTGGACCTGCTGGTGGAAAAAGGCCTGATCGAGCGCATCAGCTCGGCGGACAGGTCTTTTCGCTATGGCGCGGGCCGCCGCGCCAGTCGGAAGCCTCACCCCCACTTTTTCTGCACTCAGTGCGGGCATATGGAATGCCTGGACCCGGCGGGGCTGAAACTGGACTGGCAGGCCCTGGAAGAATCTTTTCCCGGAGCGGTGGACAAGGTGGAAATCCGGGTGGACGGGACGTGCCGCAATTGTCTGGACAGGGAAAAGGACCGCTGAATAAAGCTAATTGCCGCTTGTCCGGACGGGCCTGACCCGGCACTGGCAGGTGAAATCCACTCTGCCGACGAATCCCAATTCGGCATTGACGCACCAACCGGCCACGGCCGACCTGCGGTCGGCAGACCAGAGCCAGTCGGCTCTGTCTTCAAAGACCGTGTCCAGACAGTAATTTTCGGCGGCGGGATAGAGCAAGGAAACCAACTCATCCACGGTAGGCAGCCGCCAGCCGTTCAGGCCGGACCATTTTTTCCTGTTGAGTTCTTCCACATAATTCACCGCTTCTTCCCTGGTCACGGAGAAATCCGAAGCAGATGAAGCCCAGACCAGACCTGTGCCCGGATCGGAAACAAGATGGCCGTCCAAGGGGTGGAGCTTTCGGGCGTGATGAATCAATGGGCGGCCGAGCCGGTCGATCCGGAAAAAGTCTTCCGCCAGGCCCGGGGTCACTTTGCAGGGTTCCGAGCGCAGTCTGCGTGTTTGGGCGGGGCGCTGGGCAGGAATTGGGGCGGACCGGCTGAAGCGGCAGACCTGGCTGAGTCGCTCCCGCCAGGTCCGATACAGTTCATCCAGGTCCCGTTTCATGGTATCGGCCGATTGATAGCGTTTATAAGGGTCTGGATCCGTGGACCGGTTCAGAAAGTCTCTCCACTCGGGAGCCAGATCAGTGCCTTCCGGCGATTCGATTTTTCCCGGCTCCTGGGGCAGGCGGCCGGTGAGCAGCCGGAAAAGCATGACGCCTACGGAATAAAGATCAGCCGGAGGCCCGGCTCGGTCAGGGGTCTTCACCTGCTCGGGAGCAGCGTAGTAAGGTGAGCCGACCTTGATCCGGTCTTCGGAGACCGTGGTTTCTCCCCTGAGGAGAGAGAGGCCGAAGTCGGTGATTTTTACCGAGTCTTCGTCGGTCAGCAGGAGATTGAACGGCTTGATGTCCCGGTGTATTATGCCTGCCTGGTGCAAGCGGTGGAGACCGGACAGGGTCTGGGAGACGTAACGGACGGCTTTGTCGGGAGTCAGCACCCGCGAAGGTGCATCCAGGTCATAGGATTCTCCGATGACTTCGCCCAGGTTGTGGCAGTAATATTCCATGACCATGTAGGTCTGGCCGTTGTCTTCGAAATCCAGGACAGCAGCCACTCCGGGATGGCGCATTTTCCCCATGGTCATAGCCTCGCCGATAAACCGCCTCTTGATTTCCTCCCGGCCCAGAAGACTGACCAGGGCCGGTTGCGGGGCGAGAAGCTTGAGGGCCATTATGCGTCTGATGACGGGTGAGACGACCTTGTAGACCGCCCCCATGCCGCCACGGCCCAACAGGCCGATGACCATATATTTCCCTATGGTTTTCATTCACGCCGAACCTGGCGTCACCAGAGCCGGCGGGCCAGAAAGGCCGGCCAGCCCATGTCGGTAAGTTTGTCGGCCGTGACCGCTATATCGTACGAAACGAACCTGACTTCCAGGGTCCGTTCCTCGCTGTCCCAGATGACATATTTGGCCCGGTTGTCGCCATCCCTCGGTTGTCCGACGCTGCCGACGTTGATGATGTATTTGTACCCGGCGGGCAGGCGGACCGTTGTTTCGTGCAGCCTGGCCCGCTTGACTCCTTCAGCGTCGAAGCGGATGAGTTCCAGCAGATGAGTATGACCGACAAAGGCGATATCCTGCTCCATGGACTTGAATATCTGGGTGAGTTTCCAGGTTGTCGGTTCGATGATGTAGGTGAGAATTGAATCGGGCGGGCACCCATGGACAAACAGGCATTCGTGGCTGACCAGAGAATGGGGCAGTTTGCGGCAGTACTCTATTGAGTCGGGGGAAAGGCGTTTTTCGGTCAGCAGGAGGGCCTGATGGGCCATGAAATTGAACCATTCCAGGTAACTTTTGTCGGCCAGGGCCAGTTCATGATTGCCCATGACGCTGGGGATGTTCAATTCCCTGAGCCTTCGGACGACCAGTTCCGGTTCCGGACCGTAACCTATATTGTCTCCCAGCGAAACAATGGCATCGACACGAAAGGATTCGATATCGGTCAGGACGGTTTGCAGCGCTTCGTAGTTTCCGTGCACATCGGCGATTACGGCCAGTTTCATACCGGAACAAGCATCCTCTCGGTCAATTCCGCGCCTGGGTCAGCCGGAAAAGCGGGGGCCAGACGCGGTTGGGTCAGTATATAGGTTCAACGGGACACTGTCGAGTTTAATGGCCGGACGGCCGATTCAGGTTACGGGCAGCATATAATCGGCCAGGCGGGAGGAAGTCTTCCGCAGATTGAGACTCAGCAGGCGGGCCATTCCTTTCAGTATCTTTATGCCTGTCCTGGGGTGTTCGGTCAGGATATGAGCGAAATTATCCCGGCTCAGGGTCAGCAGGGTCGCTTCGGTGCAGGCGACGACTGAGGCTGAGCGGGGAAAATTGTCAAGAACAGCCATTTCCCCTATGGAACGGCCTTTCTGCAAGGTGGAGATGACGACCCTGTTGCCGGGTTCAGATGTTTTGACCACGTCCAGAATTCCGTCAGCGACGAAACAGACGTAATCGCCCCGGTCTCCTTCACGGAAGACGGTTTCGTTGGGGTTGATATTCACCGTCTGCATATAGCTGACGATTGTTTTCAATTCCTGAGGGTCCAGGTCGTCGAAGATGGAGATGGTTTTAAGCAGTTCAAGTATGCTCGCGGGGGAAATTTTCTGATCACAGGTTGTCATTATCCGCCTCCATGCTTCCGGGAAAAGAGAAGAAGGATTTGGAGCCTGTCACGGCTGTTCCGGTTAGGTTGACCGAACAGGCTTTCGTACGGTCAGCGCCACTGGGTGGGCAGGTCCCACCAGGTGCGGCGGTTGACTTTCTGCAACCGGGCGAAAAGGGTGAAGAGTATCTTTTTCAGGAATTTAATCTGTAGCGGCAAAGGGAGCAGGTTCAGCCTGTCCGCGTTGAAGCCGACAAGCAGACAGTCGCCCTTGGCCAGGACATGGGCCGTGCGGCGTCCTCCCATCAGGCCGAATTCCCCGAATGTATCGCCTGTTTCCAGTGTCGCCAGTATCTTGTCGTGCAGAATCACTTCAACTTTGCCCTGCACCAGGACGTACATGTACAAATCGAGGTCCCCCTCGCTGATTATGTACTCCTCGTTGGTGGCTCTGGACCATTCTCCTGCTTCCAGAAGCTGGTTCATCTCGTCTTTGTCGAACCCCGCAAAGAAATCAAGACCTTCCAGAAGGTTAAGAATAGTAGTGTGTCCGTTTAACATGGCTGTAGAGTAATTACCGGGAACAACGTTGTCAAGCTCGTAATAACGGCCGCTGAAGACAGGAATACCGCGCCTGTTCACACTTTCCGGCGGAAGCCGTGCCGGTCCTCGAACCGGCAAGGCAACCGCTCCTCCTCCGATCTCCGGATTAAGTAAAAAAAAGACTTAATGATCGAACAGTTCCGTGCTGAGATATCTTTCGCCGGTGCTGGGCAGGACTGTAACTATGACCTTACCCCGGTTTTCCGGCCGCCCGGCCAGGTTCAGGGCCGCGTAGACCGCGGCTCCGGAAGATATTCCTGCCAGCAGTCCTTCCCGCCGGGCCAGGGCTCGGGCTGTATCAAAGGCCTGTTCGTTGGTTACAGTGAAAATTTCGTCTATGATTGCCCGGTTCAGAACCGCCGGTATGAAGCCCGCCCCGATACCCTGGATTTTGTGGGGACCGGGGGACCCGCCCGAAAGGACGGGAGAGGCGGCCGGTTCGACGGCCACGGCCCGGAACGAAGGTTTCCGCGCCTTCAGGACTTCCGAGACGCCGGTTATTGTTCCCCCTGTGCCGACACCGGCCACGAATATGTCCACCCGGCCGTCCGTGTCCGCCCAGATTTCTTCGGCCGTGGTGCGGCGGTGGATTTCCGGATTGGCCGGGTTGGCGAACTGGTTGGGCATGTAGGCCGATTTGTCCTCGGTCAGAATTTGTTCCGCCTTAGCCACCGCTCCCTTCATGCCTTCTGGTCCGGGAGTCAGTATCACTTCCGCTCCAAGGTGGCTGAGCAGTTTCCGCCTTTCCACGCTCATGGTCTCGGGCATGGTCAGGGCCAGACGGTATCCTCGGGAGGCGCAGACAAAGGCCAGGCCGATGCCGGTATTTCCGCTGGTCGGTTCGACTATAAGAGTGCCCGGTTTGATAAGACCCTGGTCTTCGGCCGCCTGGATCATGGCTGCGCCGATACGGTCCTTGACGCTGCCCACAGGGTTGCGGTACTCCAGCTTGACCAGTATCTCGGCTTCGAGGCCCAGGCTCAGATTCTTGAGGCGCACCATGGGCGTGCGGCCCACGCTGAGTGTCACGTCATCGTAGAGAGTGCTCATGGCTGAGGCCTCCTGTCCTCATGTCCGGTAAAAAGCAGCTCGGGAGTCTTCAGGACCACACGGGTTTTCGGTGGGACTGATTCGGTCAGCCAGACATTGCCGCCTATGACCGATTCCGCGCCGATGACGGTTTCGCCGCCGAGAATGGTGGCTCCAGAGTAAATAATGACATCGTCCTCGATGGTCGGGTGGCGTTTTTTGTGGCGCAGGGTTTCTCCCGCGTCACGGGGCAGCGACAGCGCGCCCAGAGTCACACCCTGGTACAGCCTGACCCGGCGGCCGATAACGGTCGTTTCGCCTATGACCACGCCGGTGCCGTGGTCGATGAAGAAACTCTCGCCGATGGTGGCGCCAGGATGGATATCTATGCCTGTCTGACCATGGGCGTATTCGGTCATGATCCTGGGCAGGAGGGAGACTTCCAGGTTCCACAAAATATGGGCCATGCGGTAGACGCTGACGGCCAGTAGTCCGGGATAGGAGAAGATTATTTCGTCGAAGCTCCGGCTGGCCGGGTCGCCCTGATAAGCGGCCCGGATGTCGGTGGCCAGAAGCCTGCGTATGTCGGGGAGAGCCTGAACAAAGGCCAGGGCCTTTTCCCGGCCCTGTTCGGTGCAGTGCGAGCAGGGCTGCTCGTAGCGGAAGCAGTCGTGGCGAACCGCCCAGATGATCTGGGTGGAGAGCTTCTGGTAGAGCGAAGTAACTTCCTGCCCAACGTAATAGGGCAGGTTGATGTCGTCTATGTTGGTCTGAGTGAAATATCCCGGAAAAAGCACCCGGCGGGCCGTGTGAATGATGTCGATCACCGACTCACGGGAAGGTATCGGCACCGGACTGACATGATCGAAACATTCCTCCGTCCCGCAGGAATCTACCAGTTGCTGGACGACAGGCGGTATTTCACGTCCCAGGTTGTCCGGAAGTTCGGCCTCCCGGCGGCATTCATCGGCTTTTGTGTAGTCGGTCATGGAAGCCCCCTGCCATGATGCGCCGCTCACCCTCGGCAGCGGCTGGATTGACAAGTAAGGAATCAACTACAGTGAATGATAACAGAAGATTAGAGTGTGGGCAAAGAAATGGGAAGGGCTGGGAATGACAGCGCCCCGGAATGCTCCGGGGCGCTGATGAGTTTGTTGACAAATCGGGTGCAGGCGAAAGCCTGCCAGAACAGAGTGGCCTGTCCAGGCATGGCCTACAGCGCAGGCATGATTGTGTTCGAAAAATCACTGACCGAATACAAAAAAAATAACGTCGGCCCGAAAGCTGGCACCACCGTTTTCAGAAGAAGCCGTTAATGCCACAGCGACCGACGTTAATGAGATAAGTATAAAAAATTTGTTGTCCATTGTCAAAGGCGGCTGGCGGAAAGCGGGGCGGAAAAAGGGTGTTTCCAGCGATGGCGCCGCCTTCGCAAGCGAAGGACCATCGGATGGCTGCCACCGGCAAAGCCGGGGACGTTGCTGGAACTCACCCCAACATTCAACAATCAAAGCCGCAATCCCTTAATGGTGCCTGTATTCCATACTCCGAAACTCTGATTTAAGGCCGTCTTGAAAACACGGCCTGATTTATTCATGCAGACGTTTTAGGTTGCCCTGACCCTCTTATGGTCTGATTGGCTTTTTTCCCTTTGTGCTGACCCTAAGCTAGTGGTATTTAATTGATGGTTGGTCAGGTTGGCCTGAAATGCTGCAATAATATGGGGCTGATCGCTGAAGAATTTCCCAAGACGCTGAAACCGGTTTTCCAGGTTGTGGCTAACGAGCAAGCAGGGGGGCAAGTGAGTTCTGACTTCTTAGACCGCGTTCGTCTTGGTTTTTCCGGTCCCAACGTGAATGGGCCGGTCGTGGAAATAATTCTGAGCCTGCTCGTTCTTATCCTGTTAATTTTCATTGTCCGCTCTCTGTGGAAGGAACTGGGCAGGAACCGGAACAGAGCCTCGTTCCAGAACCCGGACGAAATCGGCGATGATAACAAAATAATAGATATTCTTGATAGTTCAGTCCATTATCGGGCCGGTTACTGTCTTGTGGCACCTGGACATGAAGCTCCGGGCGCCTTTGATTTTGTCCCCAGGGATATCTCCGGAAATGAATTGGTTCTGACCTGTCCGGAAGCTGTCTCCACCGAGATGCTGCCCGAGGGTGAAGTGAGGAACGTGGGGCTGCGTTTCACCAGGGCGGGCAAGGTCGAATTTTACCATTTTCAGACAACGATCCTCGAAAGCAGCCGGGCGCTTTTTGACGGAAAATACGAAACTACGGTAAAACTGGCCTTGCCGGACATTCTCTACAGTGGAGAAAACCGCTGCGACCTGCGCGTCTCCCCTGCGCTGGATTACGGCATAGACGTGGCCTTTTTGACTTTGCCCGAACAAAAGACCGATAAAGTGTCGTTGGACTCATTGCCCCGGACCGCTCAGGCCAAAGTAATCAATATCAGCCTGGGCGGATTGAAGTCCTGGGCCACGATCGAGGGCGAGGCCGCGGAACTGATCCCGGGACGGCGGGTCTTGCTGTTCTTCAGGCTGCCGGCGGGGGAGCTTGAGCTGGGGGAATTGAATCTCCAGCATATTATCAGGGCTGTTGTCCTGGAGCGTGAGGACACGGAAAAGGGGCCGGTCATGCTTCGGGTGAAATTCGAGGCTCGGGGGAGCCTGGAACAAGGGGGAGGCACGGTTGTTTTTCAGCCGGTCAAAGGTGCGGCCCTGCAGGACCTGGCCCGTTGGATAATGGCTTATCAGAGATACGAAATACGTCTGACGCGGCGTGTCCGAGCCAGATAGACGGCCGGCCGCGGAGGGCTGCGGGCTTCCGCCTATCTGCCCGCTCGACGCAACAGCTTAGAATTGTATTGAAATTTTAATGGATATTTAGTTACATGGGGCATGGCTGAGTCTGGGGCATGATTCAGTCCATAACCATGCATTCTGATTTAAGCTCAGCGACTAATATCATAAGAATATTTATACAAACTCTGGCCAGTGAACAGAAGTGCCGGCAAGGAGGCCGTGCAGCGAACGGGGTGAGAGCTGATGTCGGACAAAAATAACGGCCTGGTTCTGGATAACGCGGCTGAACAGCTTTTCGCCGAATTAGGCGGTCTGGACACTCGGGATCGGTCGGGTGAAGCTCAGTTGACCGCTGGCGGTTTCCTTGACACGTTGAGTGAGGAGGAAAAGCTGGCCGATTCAGTCCGGACAAGACTAGTCGAAACAGCTCACCTGCTGGCCAATTTCCTCACTGCCCACCGCCTCAACGGGCAAGCAACCAAGAGCCCTGAAGATGTATCGTCTTTACTGGTCGTTCTGGATCAGTTGAAGGCTTCTCCTCTCAAGGGCGACAAGATAATTCTGCGGTTCAGGGGAATTAACTTCTCGGCTACGGCCGAATCGGGCGAGAGCGAGAATTCGGATTTTGTCATAAGCTATGGCAACGCGGCTGTGGATTCCGCCATGGTCAAGAGTCTGACCCGCCGTCAGGGTCTGACAGCTTCCCATCTTCCCGGACGCCTGACCAGGGCCTACGAGATATTTTCTTCACTGGACATCCATACGCTGCATCTCGAAATGGGAGACTGGAGTCCTGAAGCCCGGAAAAGGCTGGCCCAGTCGGTAATCACCCTGTCCCGTTATTTTGCCGCCGTCGCCCGCTGGAAGGGGGGAGATCGTTGGGAAGGAACGGGGCCGCCGCCGCTCGTGCTCAACGAATACGGTCAGCCCGACCCCAACCTGACTCAGGTGGCCGGCATCAACAATTTGAGCCAGGAAACCATCAAGGGCTTGATAAAGAAGGTTGAGGCCATGATGGCTCAGGCCCAGCCCGGCAGCACCCTGGACACTTTTCCGAGCATCTATGACGCCTGCTTCGCGTTTAAGAAAATAAGAGAGCAACTGGCCAAGCCGCCCATTGAAATCAACAATGTCCGCTGGCTCCTGCTGGATCGGAGCAAGGATGTGGTTTCCCGCGAAAAAGCCCGTCTGGCCCGCCTGGTTATGGGGCGATTCGGCGATTCGCCTCAGAAGGCGGCCCGCATAATGGATGGCATCTACGGGGCGGATGTGGGGTCGATAACCGCCGAAAATCTGGAAGACCAGCTCGAACAGGTCACCGATTTCCTGCGCGTTCTGGAAGGCGGCGGAGGGGAAGTGAAGGATGTGGAAGATGAAGTCCTTCACAGCATGGAAAAAAGGCTGGACAGGGTCAGTGAGGATGTTCTGGACGAACTGGTCGTTCCTTCAACCCGGCCGAACGCTTCAGGAATGGTCAATGATGCGGTCAGGGCCGAAGATGCGAATTTTACCGGTGTGGATTACGGAGCCATTGCTGAAGGCGATGTTGCCGGGGAAGAAGGACGGAGCGGTTCGCTTCCGGACCCGTCAATCCTTGCCGGAGTCGCAATCCGTCCCTCGGCCTACCGCCGTCCGGTCTCTGGGCCGGGGCAGGATCAGGCCCTGCATGAAAAACTGGCCGACCTGGTCACATTTTTCAAGCGGCGTTCCGGCACCAAGAAGAAAATCCGGGATATGCTCAGTCGGCCCATTGATTTCGACACCCAGGACTATGAAACCATAGCCCGCGATTTCAGTATCACTTCGGATGACAGCCAGGAACTGCTGCGTCTGCTCCGGGGGTGTTTCAGCCCGGATGGGCGCTTCCTGCGGGACGCCTTTGACCGCAGCACTCCCAGTTTTGTCCGTTATGAGAAGAAGGTTTTCGAATTCCTGTGGCATTACCTGAAGGAGATCATGAACAGAGATGACCGGGTGGCTTTTCTGAATTCCCTGCAACTTCTCATTTCGAAGATGGAACAGCCGCAACGCGCCCTCCTGGTTCTTCTCAACGATTTTGTCAATCCCTCGGACAGAGTCGGTTTTTCCGACCGCAACGCCCTGATGCTGGCCAGTATCCTTTGCCGCAAGTACAACAAGGAACTGAAAAACGACATCGAAATAACCCCGGAGGAAGTCCTTCTGGTCAGGGAGGGGCTGGACAGGAACGTGGCTGCTTACGCCTCTGATTTTCTGGACACGGAGCAGGAAGAAATATTTAAAAAATTAAGAACAATACATGGAAGACTTAAGGAATCGCTTGAAGCGGCGGAGGGCGTCAGGACAATGCCCGTCCGCTACCTGAGCACCCTGGAGCGGGAACTTTACATATTCATGTCTCTGGTCGGGGGGCGAAGTTCGCACCGGATTCTGATAAGCAGCGTCAGGGAATACGGCGATCCTGGTTCCGATATTTATCGTCTGCGCAACAGCCAGGAAAACATGAAAGCCCTTCTGCAACTCTTGCAGGTGGCTCTGCGGGGCCTGGTCCGTTTTGGCGAGTTGGATGACAAAGGGCATTTTCAGCAGGTCCTTAATCACAGGTCGGGTTTTCTGGCCCTGCGCAAGGACTCCACGCACGCCGATCTGGTTCGCCGGGTCCTGAACTGGGCTGAATCAGGGTACAAGGCTCTGACCGTGGATTACTGACATAGCATGACTTCGGGTGGTTATAAAAACACGGCGCTCAAGGGAGCGCCGTGCTTGTTTGTTTGTTGACAAAGTCTCACCAAAGGCCGCTGGGCATAATTTGCATTTCTGGAAACAACAGAGGGACAGAAAGTTTAAGATAAGCAACAGAAAAGAAGACTCCGAGAATGACTGTTCAGGCGGGATGCTTCGCCCCTGCCGCGAACGGCGGCGACTTCGGCCAGTCTTTCCCGCCCAGACCAAGGGGACGCCCAAGCGGCCGCGTCCCCTTGGAACCCCCGGCCTTTTTTAACCCGTCGAACGGGCATCCGTGCCCTTCGCCGGGGGGCGAACATCCATGTTCGCCTAAGAAAAGAGGAGACCGGAAAATCGGCTTTTTGGGGTGCGAGTCGGGTTGATAAAAACAACAAAGGGGTTTGTCAACAGCCTGACACGGCGCTCAAGGGAGCGCCGTGTTTGTTTCAGTGACAGAGATAAGGCTAATTGAGCGTGACCGGCATGCCCATGATGGGCCAGAGTATCCAGGCGGCAAAGCCGACCACGACCATGAGCAGGATGCTGGCCGGGATGCCGTACATGAAGAACTCGCCGCTGGTGAACTGCTTGGAGTCGTAGGCGATGGCGTTGGGTGCGGCCCCGACCAGAAGCAGGAAAGGCATACCCGCTGTCACCAGGGAGGAAAAAACAATGACTTCCGGGGCCACGCCGAGGTACGGGGCGATGACCAGGGCCACGGGAAGGGATATGGCTATGGCCGCCACGTTCATGATGAAGTTGGTCATGACCAGGACAAAGAAGGCTATGCCCATGACAAAAACGAACCAGTTGGCGTTTTTGAACATAACCAGCCAGTTGATGGCCAGCCATTGAGCCGCCCCTGTCTGCCAGAGACAGAAGCCGATGCTCATGGCGCCGCCGAACAGGAGGATGATGTTCCAGGGTATGGATTCCAGGTCGTTTATATCCAGAATGCCCAGGACGAAGAATAGAACTGTCGAGATGAGAATGATAGCGGTTTTGTCTATGGGCTTGAGAATGGGCAGAAAGTTGCGTAAAGACATGGTGGCGATCATAGCGAAAACGATGACGGCGGCCAGGATTTCCTTGCGGCTGATCGGTCCGAGAGCCTCGTTGAGGCGCTTGGCTTTCTCCCTCAGGCCGGGAATGACCTTTTTCTCCGGTTTGAAGAAGATCATGAAAAAGCCCCAGAGCAGGAAGACCATGAGCCAGCCCACGGGAAACATATAATAGGTGAGGCCGAAGAAGCTGATTTCCTGGCCGACGATTTCCTTGTAGAAACCAAGCGCCACCGCGCCGCGGGCCGCTCCGAGCAGGGTGATGATGCTGCCTGCGCCAGCCACATAGGCCATGCCGATGAAAAGGCCCTTGCCGAATTTGGTCGGCCGGTCTTCTTCGCCGTACAGAGCATAGATGGCCAGGAAGAGGGGATAGACCGTCGCGGCCACGGCGGTGTGAGCCATGACGTGGGTCAGCGCGGCTGTGACCAGGAAGCAGCCTAGGTAGATCATGCTGGTTTTTTCACCGACAATGGCCAGCATCTTGTAAGCCAACCGCCTGGTCAGGCCGGTTTTGGTGAAGACCAGGCCCACGACTATGGAGGCGAAGATAAACATGACGGACGGATCCATGAAGTCCTTGAAGGCTTCCTGGGCCGGTCTGATAAGAAAGAGAGCCTGCAAGACGCCGATGAGCAGGCTGGTCACGCCGATGGGCACGACTTCGAAAACCCACCAGGTGCCCGCGATAAGAAAGACGGCCAGAGCGCCCTTGCCTTCGCGGGTCAGTTCAAAGTGTTTGCCCAAAGGGTCTATGGCGTCGGGCCAGGGCGGCGAAAAGTAAACAACGCAGAACAGCACCGCACCGGCCAGCATGAAGACCAGACGGGACCAGTTTATCTTTGCCTCGTTGGCAGTTTCGTAGTGTTCAGCACTCATCGACAGTTCTCCTTAGCGGCAAAAGCTTGTACCTCATTCACAAATACTATCGTGAAGGACAATCGGCGTTTCAGATCTGGCACGCCTTTATCATCTCGCATATCTCGGTGAACACGTCCGTAAGACGAAGAATCCCGACTACTTCATCTCCCTTGGTGACCAGGAGCGACTGGTGGTAACCCATGACCAGTTGATGTATGGCCTCGTCAAGGTTGGCCTCTTCCTTGACATACTCGCCCTCGGCCGGCGTGTACATGATGTCCTTGACTTTTATTTCGGAAGCCTTGCGGCAGAGGTTGTCCAGGGGTTTCTGCCAGAGGCCGTGGTTTTTCATCATGGAGCGGATGAATTCCACGCTGTACCCGGACCTGGTGACGCTTTTCATGTCGCCCATGTCCTTGTAGCCAGGTTCCAGCGCCCGCAGGACGTCATTCTGGCTGAGTTTTCCGACTATGCGTTTTTGGTCGTCGTAAACCAGGACGGCCCGGTGCATGTATTTACTCTGGTAATGTTTCTGCGTCTCTTCCAGGGTCATGACTGCCTGATAAAGGGAGTCTTCCTGGGAGACGGTGGCGTAGTCCGCCAGCGATACCATAATATCTTTGACTTTTGTAGAGCTCACGATGACGCACCTCACATTCCGTGAAAAAGGTCACAAATGCCTGTAAAAAAATGTCACCGCACGGCCGCGTCCTCGCTAGATGGTGCAATGACGCCATGCAATGATATGGTCAGGCTGCATTCTGGTCCGACGACAGGCGCGGGCAAGGCTTACCAACCCCTCCGCTTGACCAGATTATCTATGTCCGCCTTGCGGATGCGTTCCTCCTGATCGGCCTTGCGTGCATAGGCTTTGTTGATTTTTTCCACCAGATCAAGAGTGTCCGTAGGTTTCATCAGGTAATCGTAGGCGCCTATCTTCATGCCTTCGATAGCCGTTTCCACTGTGGCGTGGCCGGTGAGCATGATGACTTCCACCAGCGGTTTGGACTGTTTCATCTCCCGGAGAGTCTGTATGCCGTCCTTCCCTGGCATGAGGACGTCGAGAATCACCACGTCGACATTCCTCTGGTCCAGAATGGACAAGGCGTCGTCTCCGTTGGAGGCCGTAAGCACATTGAAATCACGAACTTCCAGACGTTGGGCCAAGGCGTCAACGAACTGTTCCTCATCGTCAACTATCAAAACATTTACACCGTCGGGCATCCAGTCACACCTCCTGAATCTCTCCCCCTGAATCTCACCCCATGGCCGCGGAACCGATTTACTTCTCGTCCTTTTTATTATCCCTCATGATGTCTCTGGCTGTATCCATTTCGCCCGCTTCGGCGAAGGTGGCTGCTACCAAGGATTTTTCAACCTTGCTTTTGTAAGCTTTTTTCAAGACGGAAACCAAATGGTCCAGATTGACCGGTTTCTGCATGTAATCGAACGCGCCCAGGCGGCGGGCCTGCTCTTCGTCCCTTTCGGAACCATGACCGGTAAGAATGATGACCTGGACTTCAGGATACTGCTTTTTAACCCGCCGGAGGACTTCCATGCCGTCTATACCCGGCATCTTCAAGTCAAGGACCATGACGTCCGGTACACCGTCCTGGACTACTTCCAAGGCCTGTTCCCCGTCAAAGGCCAGGTCGGAAGCCATGTCCCGCATCTGGAGGCGTTCAGAGAGAGTCCTGACAAAATCCTCTTCATCGTCAACCAACAGAATCCTGAACTTGTTCATGAGTTCACTCCCTCACTAAGTAAGAAAAAACATGGAAAAAAAGATACGGGGACCTTGCAGAAGAACAGGCAGGGACCTGGAAAATCCCATGATCTTCGCGGCTGTCTGCCGGGCTGGCGCACCAACACATTCAATCTCCCGGTGGCGGCCATAACTATCCGTCACTCGTCAAGATACGGCAACCCGCCTCCGCTTCTGGCAAATCCTCGCTCAGTGAAACCCTTTTGCTTAGTAACAGGTAACAGTGAAAAACAGCACAAGCTGTTACGGTCAACAATAAGAATTTTTTTCTTCATAGTCCAGTTAAAAAAGCAAATTGAACCGATATGGCGACAATGGACAGAAAGTGCGGTCAATGGACGCTGGCCACGACAAAACGGGCTTCAGCCTGTCCAAGCCCGACGTTTCTCATGAATTTCTTAACTGCTTTGGGCAGAGACCTGCGCGTCTGATCCAGCAGTCCCCGGGAATGAATTTTGTGTCTTTTTTCGAACGCGGCCTGGACCCGGGACAGGAGCAGCTCGCCGTTGACCGGGACCAGCAGGTCGTCGAAAGCGCCGAGTTTCATGCCCTTGATGGATATACCGATGTCCTCGGGACCGGTTAAGAGGATGATTTCCGTGGTGGGGCTGGCTTTTTTCAAGGATTTCAGTGCAAGGAGGGACTCTTCTCCCCGGCCGCCCAGTTCCAGAAGTATCACGTCCACTTCATGTCCCTGGACCAGCTTCAGCGCCTCAATCCGGTGATCTGCGGTGTCGACCGCGCAACCCCTCCTGGTCAGCCAGGAGGCCAGACTGCTCCGCGTCAACGGATCTGTGTCAACTATGAGGATTTTCGGTGGCACCGGCCGCTCCGGGATAAGGGCGAAAGCCTTGCCTGCTCCATTCCTGACCAGTCTGCAAACAGGCCGGATTCGGAGCAGGAGCCGTCAAATACGGACCACGCCGTATCTGGCGCGGACCCCGACCAGGCCCACGGAAGCTAGGAAGTCCTCAACAGGAATCTGAGCCCGGCTCCACCCGGTTCTGACTCCCATCATCTCGCGGGCGATGTCCTGACAGTTGGCTTCGGCAAAAGCGGCGGCGGCCATGGCCCGGCTGAAGCTGAGACCCTTGGCCGGTTCCCGGGCTCCGATCATCTCCAGCGCGGTGGACTGTTCTCCAGCTTCGGCAAAAGCTACGGCGGCGAAAACTTTTTCCAGTCTTTGCTTCCAAGTTGCCATGACGTCCTCCTTGAATCATGTGCCCTTAAGGCCTTTGCCTGATACTTAAGCAATCGGCGTGCCATGACTCAATGACTAATTATAACACACTGATGAGCATATCGGAGAAAAATTGTTTCAGAAAAAGCACCACAACGAAACAAAAAAGAAGAACCAAATTGAAACATAGTGAGACATCAATTTATGCCCTGGAAACTCAGCCAGAGGCCGGGGTTCTCGGCCGAACCTGTTTCCTGAATATCCGCTTTCAGGTGGTCCAGGACTTCCGCCAACCTGTTCAGGCTGTCGGGACGGCCGGTTCCGGATAACACCAGGGGCGGCAACGAGGTGTTTTGATCGTTGAAAGCAATCTGTACGCCGAGAGCCTGTTCGTGCCTGGCCGGGTGCAGTATGAGAAAACCGCCCAGGGGGGCTTTTTCAAGGCAATAGTCTATGGCCGCGCCCAGGAGCATCTGCAGGCGAAACGGGTCTGTGCGGAGGTTGAGAGGCGAGTCTCCGGGCAAGGAAGAGAGAGTTATTTTTTTGGCCCGGGCGAAACGCTGCATAAGAAGGGTGATCTGGTTCAGCATGTCGTTCAGGTCAACTTCGGCTGATGGATAATCCATGCTGTGGGAGAGGCGGTTGAGTTCCGTGGTCAGGTCAACTCCCCGGTCTATCTGTTTTTTTATGTTGGCGCAGGCAGTGAAGAGGCGCTCCTGGTGCGGGATGGAGTTTTCCTTGGCCAGGCCGAGGATATCTTCCATCAGGCCTGACGATTCCTTGATAATGGCCAGTACGTTTTTGATTTCATGTGACAACCCGGCGCTGATGCGTCCGAAAAAGGCTATTTCCTGTTGATTCATGGCTTCATCCCGTTACAGGCGATTTGATTTTGTGGAAGCGGCAAGCGCCTCGGTCATCTTCTTGATAAGTTCCTCTATTTTTACGGGTTTCATCATATAATCGAAGGCTCCCAGGCGCATGCCGTCGATGCCTTCCTTGGTCGAGCCCCGGCCGGTCAGAAGTATGACCTGTATGCCGGGGTGTTTTTTCTTTATGCGTTGCAGAACTTCCAGACCGCCCAGGCCCGGCATCATGACGTCGAGAACCACCACTGGGGGGGCTTCGGCCTCAATAAGCTGGAGCGCCTCTTCTCCGTCGGTAGCCACGAAAGCCTTAATATTTCTTATCTGCAGGCGTTCGGCCAAGGTGCGGACAAATTCCTCTTCGTCGTCGACAAGCAAAACAGTAAGGCCCTTATCCATCGCTCTATTCCCCTCCCTGCCTGCCTCTTTTCGGCAGATAGACCGTAAAGGTGGTTCCCTGACCCAACTTGCTCTCCACGTCTATGTTGCCGCCCAGCTTCTTCACGATGCCGTAGGTGATGGAAAGCCCCAGACCGGTCCCGTAGCCCTTTTTAGTGGAAAAGAAGGGCTCGAAGATATGGTGCATCGTTTCTTCGGACATGCCGGTTCCGTTATCCTGAATGGCCACGGCCATGGTTTCCAGGTCATGTTCCCAGGTCTTGATGACCACGCGGCCCTCGTCGCTGACAGCCGCGAAGGCATTGTTCAGTATGTTCAGGAAGACCTGCTGCAACTGGCCCCGGTCGGAGAAGATGTTGGGCAGGTCTTCGGTCAGCCGGAGCTCCACTTCAATGTTGCGGTGCATGGCCTCCTTTTCCAGAAAGCCCAGAACTTCCTGAATCACTTCGTTGAGGTCTATGACTTCGATGGTCACGTCCATGCGGCGGGCGAATCCGAGCAGGCGGTGAGTGATGGTCCGGCAGCGGTCCACGGAATTGATGACGGAATCCGTCAGGGAAAGAAACTTCTCTCTGTCGGAACTCTCCGGCCAGTAGTGCATGAGGTCTTTCATCAACCCGGCTTTTTCGTTGATGATGGCCAGGGGGTTGTTGATTTCATGGGCCACCCCGGCGGCCAGGCGGCCGATTGAGGCCAGTTTGCTGGTATATTCCATTTCGTGGTAGGCCAGTTGCCTCTTTTGATCCGATTCCTCGATCCTTCTGACCATGATGCCGGTAAGTCGGAAGACGACTACCCAGATAACTATGAGGCTGGCTACAAAGACATAGAATATCTCGCTTTTCAGGGTATACCAGCTTTTGAGAACCTCCGCCCTGGGCTTGACGACGATCAGGCGGAACGTGGGCGTGACAAAATCCGTGTAGGCCAGGAGTATTTCCCGGTTCAGGTTGTCCGCGATTTCCGTGACCGTGGGTTCGTAACTGACAGGGGGCAGGGGAATGGGGCATTTTTCCAGGACGTCGCCATAGAATTTCGAGGGAGTCTGGAAGGTTCCCTGGCGGTTGACGATAAAGGCGTCCGTGGAGGCGTCCAGCCCCATGGAAAGGATCAGGTTGTTGAACCTGTCCGTATCTATGGTGGCCCTTAGTATCCAGGACTGGCCTTCGGGGCTGACATGCTGGATGGCGATGACAAAATGGGGGAATTTGCGGTACCCCATGAAGACGTCGCTGATGTGAGTGCCTCTGACCTGAACCTCCTGGAACCAGGCCTGGTCGGCGTAATTTTTGCCTTGGAGCTGGTAAGGTCCGGCATAGCTGACCTGTTTGCCGGACCAGTCGATCAGGCCCAGATCGACAAAGCCGCCGAATTCTTCCTTCATTACCTGGAAAACCCGGTTCAGAGTGGCCTGGTGGGCGAGGTCGTCGAAGGTGTAGGCTGAAGCGACGAAACTGACGGCTGAGAGCCGTTCGGCCAGGAAAAGCTCGAAAGAGTGTTTGGTTTTGTTGAGCATAGCCTTGTAAGGGTTGACAATTTCATCCTTGAGCGCGCTCTGGTACTGGTAGTAGTTGATCATGGCCATCAGCATGAGCGGGATCAGGGTGACGATGAGCATGAGCACGGTCATGTTGCGGCGGAGAATCCTGTACCGTTCGGGCGACCCGCCGTTTTCCAGGCCCTTGCTGAAGGCTTTGACGAAATCTGTAGTGAGTTTAAACATCGCGGCTTCTTTCCGGACGCTCAAAGAGTATTGCGCCCGGTTTCAGGCTTCCCAGGCGCAACTGTTCCAACGCATTTTCCCATGGCCCCATGACCGAATCCAGAATGTTGACCTTCTTCCAGGTCAGATATTGATAGTATTCATCCTCGATACCACCGCAGACGACCGTGTCTACATCTTCGGTTAGTATGAGGTGGCAGAGGTCTTCGGCGGAGGCGTGGGGCAGAACCAGGGTCTTGCTGCCGAGTATCCGGCCTCCCGGATCCAGGGTGATGAACATGACTTCGGCCGCCAGGTCGAATCTGGGGGCTACGTCGTTTTCCCTGAGCGGAATCAGAATTTTTTTGGTCATATGAGCCTGCCAGGGGTCCTTTCGCTATGTTTCCAGGAAAAAGTCATGATTCCAGGCCGTATTGTTTAATTTTCCGCCAGAGCGTGCTTCGGCCCCAGCCCAGGGCCTGGGCCGCCCGGTTTTTCCTGCCTTTGGCCTTGAGCAGGGCGTCAAGAATCATTTGTCTTTCTATCTCGGCCCAGCTCGATACCGAGGTCCCCATGGTGCGTTGCGGTGAATGTCCGGCATGGGAGGCGGACTTTTCGTCGTCCAACCTGGCCGTTCTCTGGGGGTCCAGCAGATAGGCGGGCAAGTGTTCGGGCATTATCTGGTCATCCTGACAGATGTTCACGGCGTATTCCACGGCGTTGCGCAGTTCCCGGACGTTTCCCGGAAAAGGATAGCTTAGTAGAATCCGCCTTACATCGGTGGAAAAACCTTTGATTTTTTTATTGAATCTCGCGGAAAACAACGACAGGAAGTTGTCCATGAGCAGCCCGATGTCGCCTTCCCGTTCCCTCAACGGCGGCAGGTGCAGGCGGACGACGTTGAGCCGGAAAAGAAGGTCTTCCCGGAAAACGCCTTCCCTGACCATCTGTTCCAGGTTGCGGTGAGTGGCAGCCACGACTCTGACATCGGCCTGAAACCCCTTGGTCGTGCCCAGCGGATAGACGATCTTGTCGTCCAGAAAAGTCAGGAGCTTGACTTGCAGGGCCAGGGGAAGGTCTCCTATTTCAGTCAGATAGACAGTGCCTTTGTGGGCCAGGCGGATACGGCCGGGCTTGTCGGTGACCGCGCCGGTGAACGCCCCCTTCTTATGGCCGAAAAGTTCGGATTCCATGAGGGTTTCCGGGAGAGCCCCACAGTTGATTTTTATGAATGCTTCCCTGGCCCGGACCGAGGTCTGATGAATGGCTTCGGCGGCAAGGTCTTTTCCCGTGCCGGTTTCACCGGTTATAAGGACGGACGAGTCAGTCTGGGCGATGATGGGCATTATGCGGAAGAGTTCTTCCATCTTGGCGCTGTGCCCGATCATGGCGCCGAATCTGTAGGCCTGGTTGAGTTTTTCCGCGGCCTGGCGCAGGTGGCTGATATCTTCAATCGTCTCCAGGAAGCCGACAATATCGTCTGATTGGCCGCGCAGAGGCTTTGAACTGATGCGGACGGGTATCTTGCGGCGGTCGCGGTTGATTATGTCCCCTTCCAGGGACTCGGATTCGCCGCCTGAAAGGGAATCGGCAAAAGGGCATTGCTGGTGACAGATGCTGCTGCGCAGAACATCGGCGCAAGGCAGGCCCCAGATTTCATCACGGGTGAAGCCGGTCAGGGCTTCCAGGGCGCGGTTGACGAGCATTATGCGGCGATTGGTATCGAGAACGGCCAGACCGACCGGCAGATGATCCAGCAGGGCGGCCAGTTGGACCGAGTTGGAGAAGAGGTCCATTATGGTGGGAGGAGATTCCCCTGATGAATCAGGAAATTTGCCGTTGATCCCCACGCCGCCTTTTGCCTCGTTCATCGTAAAACCTCCCGGTCCCTTGCACGGCAGGCCGGATTTCTGATTTGATCTTGGATTATGAGAGGGGGACTTAAACAATCGGTGAAAATTATCGCAAGCACTTGGCCGAGTTGTCAACATTAAAAAACCTTTTGATACATTTTGGAAATGTCAAGCCTCCTTATGTCCATGCAGCGTCTTTCCAGGAACGGCCGGCCTTCCTGATGGTTGAAAGGGCGCAATGCTTGTTGAGGCACTGCGGCTGATATCTGTTCCAGGTTAGATGTGAAACAATCCGGTTCGGCGCCGTGTGGAGATAGGGTGCTGGGACTAGTATTACCGGCGGCATAATCGTATTCATGTTTGTTGTGATGTAATAGGCGTAACATATTGTAATATAGTCTATAATACAGTATTGTAATAACCTGTTGAGGCTGGCGCTCAAGGCCTGTGGCCGGTTTCGGGCCGTGCCGAGCTGAAACAACGGTTGTTCCTTTTCGAGCGGCTCATGGCGCGGCAAAACATTGAACCGCATTTCACTTATCGCCTCCAGTGTTGGAAAATTCTGCTATAATCAGGTCCGGTATGGCGTCAGTTCACCCAATTCCCTGGGGATACATCGTTGCGGCCGCTTTGACCATGGGCGGCTACCTGCTGGCCTTTGTCCTGGTTCCCCGAATCATTCTGGAACGCCGGGAAGCGGCGGCGACCCTGGCCTGGATTCTGGCCATTGTCTTTCTGCCTTACCTGGGTGCCCTGATCTTTTACCTCTTCGGACGGAACAGGGTGAGGCGCCGGGCGCGGAAGCGTCTGCAGGTCCACGAGGATTTTCAGGGGAAGATTGAGCGGCTGCCTCCGGCCAGTCTGGACACGGTTCAGGAGAAATGGACACCGGCCACGGATGTGCCTGCCCGCAATATAGCTTTGGTGGCCAATTTCGTGACCCAGAACCCCTGTGTGCGGGGGAACACGGCCGAAGTCTTCATCGACACGGACCAGGCCTATCTGCGCATGGAGGAATCCATCAAAAAGGCCCGTCATCACGTGCACATGATGAGTTATATTTTTCGTGACGACGAAGCCGGGCGGCGTTTCCTGGACCTGCTGGCACGCAAGGCCAGGGATGGCGTTCTGGTCAAGCTGATGGTGGACGGCTGGGGGTCCAACGGATTGAAAAACGGTTTTGTCGAACCACTCTTGAAGGCTGGAGGGCGTTTTGCCCGTTTCACTCCGGTCTTCAGTAAACGCTGGCGGCCCAATCTGCGCAATCACCGCAAGATACTGGTGGTTGACGGCCGGGTAGGCTTCACCGGCGGCCTGAATATAGGCGAGGAATACCAGGGCAGGAAAAAGAAGTTCGGGCCCTGGCGGGATACTCACCTGCGTCTGGCCGGTCCCGGAGTGAGATACCTGCAGGAAGCCTTTGCCGAAGACTGGTTCTTCGCCACCAATGAAGACCTCGCCGCTCCTGAATATTTCCCTGAACTCCTGCCCAGCGGACCTGATCTGGTGCAGGTTGTCAACAGTGGACCCGACTACGACTACGAAGCCATATATTCCGTTTTTATCACCGCCATCAACGAGGCCGGGAAGACTCTTTACGTGACCACGCCCTATTTTGTGCCCGATCAGGCCATGATTCTGGCTTTGAAGGCGGCGGTTTGGCGGGGAGTGGATGTGAGATTCCTTCTGCCCGGCCAGTCGGATCTCTGGCTGGTCAAGCTGGCCGGTCAATCGTATTACCAGGAGCTGCTGGAAGCCGGGGTTAAGCTGTACGAGTTCAACCGGGGAATACTGCACGCCAAGACCATGGTGGTGGACGGGGTGTGGAGCACGGTCGGGTCGGCCAACATGGACATCCGCAGTTTCAGGTTGAATTTCGAGACCAACGTGCTGGTCTGGGGGCGGGCGCTGTCGGGACGCATGGAGCAGATTTTCATGAACGATCTGAAGGATTCGCGGGAGCTGACTCTGGAAGAACTGGCTCTCAAGCCTCACAGCGCCAGGCTTTACGAGGCCATCAGCCGGGTGTTGTCGCCCGTGCTGTGACCGGGAGAACGGCTTCCACCATTCTTGACAATGCCTTTTTATCGCGTTAACGTTCGGTCACAACTGCGTTCATGGGGGGACGGATCGTCCTGACCGCGGTTTTTCCAGTTTCTGCAACAGACAAGAAGTGTCTTGATTTTTCAGGGGAAGGCCTGCAGGGCGCTTTACCGGCGGAGCGGTTGCTTTTGAGAGTTCCGGCTGCCCGGTGCTTAGGAGCCGGTTTTCGGTGGAAGCGCGTGAAAGCAAAATGGATCAATTACTGAAGGCGGCGAATACAGGCAGGCTTTTCCTGCACCTGACGGCTTTGGCGGTTCTTCTGACGATTATCTGCGCCGGGAACACAGCCCTGGCCGGAGAATCTCCTGCGCCGGTTCTGCTGTACACCGGCGAGGAAGCGCTCCTGGTCAGTCCCTATCTGGAAATCCTGGAAGACAAGCCGGGGACGCTGGACCTGACGCAGGTGATTGGCGAAAGAAACAACGATTTTCGGAATTCCCGCTGGGAGATTCCCAACGAGGGGCTCACCCAATCCGTCTATTGGGCGCGGTTCACTTTGAAAAACGCCACGCCGGAAACCGCCGGACTGCTTCTGTCTTTCAATTACCCTTGCACCGATTACGTGGGATTGTACCAACCAGACCCGGAGAGCGGCTATTCGTTGCTTGAGGCTGGCGACTCTACTGTCCATTCGCCTGGACTGCCGGAGCATCGCTACGCTGTTTTTCCGGTCAAGCTGGACGCCGGGCAGACCGCAGCCTTTTATCTGCGGATAAAGACCACGGCCGCCACGACCATGCCCGTGTATCTGTACAGCCATCAAGGCTTTCAGGGCAAGGATCACCGGGATCAGCTGGTTTACGGTCTGCTCTTCGGGACGATGCTCGCCTTTGTTTTCTATTTTTCCTGGCTGGCCCTGCGGATGCGCAATCCTTCCTGTTTCTGGTTCGCCCTGTATATCGGCATGCTCGGTTTACTTGTGGCCACCAGGAAGGGCTTTATCCAGGAATGGCTCTGGTCCGGCCTCTGTAACTGCAACAATATAATGAACATCGTGGTCATCGGCCTGCTTTATTTCTGGGGGGCCAAGCTGCTCCGGACGTTTCTGAACGTAAAGCTTTATTCCCGCAAGGTTGACCGCATTCTGCTGGTTCTGCAATGGATGGGGCTTTTCTACATACCCATGGCCCTGTTTCCCAACCCTCTGACCGCCCTTTATTCTCTTATCATGGTCGGGGCTGGTCCGGTTTTTTCGACCACTGTCTCCATCTATTACTGGGCCAAGGGCGTGCCCAACGCCAAATATTTCGCCATCGGCTGGCTGCTGGGCCATCTGACCTCGGTGCTCGACCTCATGCGCATCCTGGGTGTCGCGCCTTACACGCCGTTCATCGCCGCCGCCATGCCCCTGTCTCTGGTGTCTTCCCTGGTTTTTTTCACCATGGCTATAATCGAACAGACATCCACCTACCAGTTCCTGGCCGATCAGGACCCTTTGACCGGTCTGGCCAACAGAAGGCATCTTGACCAGGTGCTGGACATGGAATGGAACCGCAACCTGCGCCACGGACGGCCCCTTTCCCTGATTATGGCCGATGTGGATTTTTTCAAACTTTACAATGATACCTACGGGCACAAGGCCGGTGACGAATGTCTCCGCACCGTGGCCGCCGTGCTGAAGAGTTTCGCCCGCCGTCCCGGAGACCTGGCCGCCCGTTACGGGGGGGAAGAGTTCCTGCTGGTGCTGTCGGAAGCTCCGGCCGAGGATGCCGCCCGTCTGGCCGAGGAGGTCAGGACGGCGGTCAAGGCGCTGGGGCTGCCTCACCGGGCCTCCAAGGTGGAACCGGTGGTTACGGTCAGCCTGGGAGTGGCCACCGCCATTCCCAACGTCGATTCCGACCCCGGCAGTCTGGTCCAGGCGGCCGATCAGGCCATGTACCAGGCCAAGCGGGACGGCCGCAACAAATCGGCCAAGGCGGCCGCCCTTTAGTCCAGCCAAAGGATTTTTTGCGCATCTTGAGACGATATTCACCCTAAAAACGCCCCTTCGGCAGTGAACGGCGCACCGGTCGGCCGTGGCCGATCCAAAGGAAAGGGCAGGGCCTTTTGAGGCGGACGCGGCCCGGCGGTCCGGGGAAGTATATTGCTTTTGATCGAAGAAACATGATATTGACGAGGCCTTTGCAGAACATCAGCAGGAGTCGAGATGAACCAAGCGCATTTTTTGAAAATAGCCCAGGAACTCAAACTGCGGTCCGAGCAGGTGGCTGCCGTGGCCGAACTGCTCGGCCAGGGCGGGACGGTTCCTTTTATCGCCCGTTACCGCAAGGAAGCCACTGATTCCCTGGATGAAGTGGCCATTACGGACATCCGCGACCGTCTGGCCCAACTGGAGGAACTGGACAAACGCCGGGAGGCGATCCTGAAGTCGCTTTCCGAGCGGGAGCTTCTGACCGAGGACCTGGAAGCCAAGGTTTTGGCCGCCGAAACCATGGCCACCCTGGAAGATATATACCTGCCCTTCCGGCCCAAGCGCCGCACGCGGGCCACAGTGGCCCGAGAGAAGGGCCTGGAGCCCCTGGCCACCCTCTTGTTCGCCCAGGACCCCGCCGTGGACCCTCAAGCCGAGGCCCTGGCTTTCGTGGACGAAGAGAAGGGTGTGGAATCGGCCGAAGCGGCCGTGGCCGGCGCTCGGGACATAATCGCCGAATGGATCAACGAAGACCAGGAGGCGCGGGCCCGGATGAGGTCCCTTTTCGAAAACCGGGGTGTTTTCCGTTCCAAAGTCGTGACGGGCAAGGAAGAGGAAGGGGCCAAGTTCCGGGATTACTTCGACTGGGAGGAACCCGTGACCGCCGCGCCTTCCCACCGCGTCCTGGCCATGCGCCGGGGCGAGAACGAAGGCATTCTCTATCTGCGCATTTCTCCTCCCGAAGAGGAAGCCCTGGCCATTCTTGAACAGATGTTCGTCAAGGGCGAAGGCGGGCTCAGCGCCGAACAGGTCAGGCTGGCGGCCAGTGACTGCTACCAGCGGCTCCTGTCGTTGTCCATGGAAACCGAAGTCCGTCTTTCCACCAAGAAAAGGGCCGACGAAGCCGCTATAGGCGTCTTTGCCGACAACCTCCGGGAACTGCTGCTGGCCCCTCCCCTGGGACAGAAGACCGTTCTGGCCATCGATCCGGGCTTCCGGACCGGCTGCAAGGCCGTGGTCCTGGACCCTCAGGGCAAGCTCCTGCACCACGAAACCATCTTTCTTTTTGATTCGGAGAAGAGCAGATCGGCTTCTGAACAGAAAGTCCGGCAGATGTTCGAAACCTACCGGCCGGAGGCCGTGGCCGTGGGCAACGGCACGGGCGGCCGGGAGACCGAGGCTTTTCTGCGGAGCCTGAATCTGCCCGGCGAGGTCCCTGTGGTCATGGTCAACGAAAGCGGGGCTTCGGTCTATTCCGCTTCCAAGGTGGCCCGCGACGAGTTCCCCGATCTGGACCTGACCTACCGGGGCGCGGTCTCCATCGGACGCCGCTTGACGGACCCTCTGGCCGAACTGGTCAAGATAGACCCCAAGTCCATCGGAGTCGGCCAGTATCAGCATGATGTCAATCAGCCCGAACTGAAAAAGGGCCTGGACGACATAGTGGTCAGTTGCGTCAACGGCGTGGGGGTGGAAGTCAATACGGCCAGCGAACAGCTCCTGACCTATGTCTCCGGTCTCGGCCCCCAACTGGCCCGGAACATCGTCTCTTTTCGCAACGAAAACGGCCCTTTCCATTCCCGTGATGAGCTGAAGAAGGTGCCCCGCCTGGGACCCAAGGCCTTTGAGCAGGCCGCCGGTTTTCTGCGCGTCCGCGGGGGCAAGAATCCTCTGGATGCCAGCGCCGTTCACCCGGAGAGTTACGCCATAGTCAAAAAGATGGCCGAGGACCTGGCGGCCACGGTGGAAGACCTGCTGGCCCAGGAAGCCCTGCGCAAACGCATAGAACTGCAGAAATACGTCACCGAGACCGTGGGCATGCCCACCCTGCTGGACATACAGGCGGAACTGGCCAAACCCGGCCGCGACCCCCGCGAACAGTTCAAAGTCTTCGATTTCGCCGAAGGCGTGCAGAAGATCGAGGACTTGCAGCCGGGTATGAAACTGCCGGGCGTGGTGACAAACGTCACGGCCTTCGGGGCCTTTGTAGACGTGGGTGTGCACCAGGACGGTCTGGTCCACATCAGCCAGTTGGCCGACCGGTTCGTCAAGGACCCAGGCGAGGTGGTCAAGGTCCATCAGCAGGTCATGGTGACCGTGTTGGAAGTGGACCTGCCGCGCAACCGGATATCCCTGACCATGCGGGAAAACGCTGAAAAACCGGTTCAGGAAGCGCCCCGGGAGCCTTCGCCCCGGCCCGAGAAGAGGCCCCAGGGAGGGCAGGGCAGGCAGGGACGGAAGGACAACAAGGGGGGCGGACGGCCTGCGCCCGAACCGTTCAACAATCCCTTTGCCAAGCTGCTGAAGAAATAACGCGCCCTTCAGGACGCTGCCGATGCGCCGTGCCGGTCAACCGGCGCGGCGTTTTTTTTTGCGCGTGGTATTGAGGTGGTAATTACCTGCTAAAAAGACTCATCAGGGGATGCCATCAACGTTTTTCGGCCAAGCATTTATCCATGGAACCCATTTCGTGTTCCAAAACTGATCCACGAAAACTCAAGACCGTTTTTAACCACATGTAAACTATAAAAAAGCCGCCCGGTTTGCACTGGGCGGCTCTGGCCATTGGCTGGGTCGTCTATTGCTTCTGGTCCTTGAGCCAGGAGACCTGATAAAGGTCCAGGCGGCGGTTCTGCAGGTTGCGCACGCTGCCCTGTTCCCTGAGTTCCTTGAGCAGGTCCAGGTCCAGGTCGGCGAAGAGGGTCATTTCGGTATTGGGGGTGGCTTCGGCGGCCACGGCGTCGTGAGGGAAGGCGAAGTCCGAGGGAGTGAAGATGGCGGCCTGCGAGTACTGAATATCCATGTTTTCCACGTTGGGCAGATTGCCGACGCTGCCGGTGATGGCCACGTAACACTCGTTTTCTATGGCCCTGGCCTGGGCGCAGCGGCGGACCCGCAGGTAACCGTTTTTGGTATCCGTCCAGTATGGCACAAGCAGAATGGTCATGCCCATATCAACCAGGTGCCGGGTGACTTCCGGAAATTCCACGTCGTAACAGATAAGGATGCCTATCTTGCCTACGTCCGTGTCGAATATCTTGACGTCGTCCCCGCCCTGGAAACCCCAGGCCAGGGATTCGTCCGGGGTGATATGCAGCTTGTACTGGGCGTCCCAGGTGCCGTCCCGGCGGCAGAGATAGCTGATGTTGTAAAGCTTCTGGTCTTTGTATTCCGGGACGCTGCCGCCGATGATGTTGATGTTGTAAGCCACGGCCATGCGCAGGAGTTCATCCCGCAGGGTTTCCGTGTATTCGGCCAGGGAACGCATGGCTTCGGCCGGGTCCTCCTGGTTGAACTGGGACATGAGAGGCGCGTTGAACAGCTCGGGAAAGAGGACAATGTCGGCATTGTAGCCTGAAACCGTGTCGACGAAAAATTCAACCTGCTGGAGAAAATCCTCCACTGAATTGAATATCCGCATCTGCCACTGGACCGCACCCAGGCGGACATAGGTCTTGCGGCCGCCGAAAAGCTGGGTCTGTTCCTCGTAGAATATATTGTTCCATTCCAGGAGCACGGCGTAGGATTTGGAGTGATCGTCGCCGGGCAGGTAGTTTTTGAGGAGTTTTTTGACGTGAAAGTCGTTGGAAAGCTGAAAAGTGAGGACCGGATCGAAGAGTTCCTTGTCCTTGACAAGCTGGATATACTTCTGCGGCGACATTTCCTTGGAGAGTTTCCGGTAACCCGGAATCCGCCCGCCGATGAGTATGCCTTTCAGGTTGAGCTGCTCGCAGAGTTCCTTGCGGGCGTCGTACAGGCGGCGTCCCAGGCGGAGTTCCCGGTAGCCGGGATGGACAAAGATGTCTATTCCGTAAAGATAGTCGCCTTTGCTTTCGTGGTTTTTGAGGGTTCCGTCGCCGACTATCTGATTATAGGTGTGGTTATCGCCGTATTTTTTATAGTCGATGATGAGGCTCAGGGCGGCGGCAACCACTTTGCCCTTGTCTTCGATGCATATCTGGCCCTGGGCGAAAGCGGCGAGCTGCGAGGTGAATTGTTCCAGGGTCCAAGGCCCCATGGCCGGGTAGACCTCGTTCATGATTTCGCAGACGTCCTCGTAGTCGGAGAGCCTGAGGTTGCGCAGTTCGAGTTTATGGGACGTTGTAGGATATTCGCTTTCCAAGTTAAAGACTCCTAAGTTGCATTCTTTGCCGCCGCGTGAGGCCCTTGGGCGCAGCGAGCGACAGAGGCGGCTGCGATCCGGACCCGATAGGCGCCTTCGTCGGTTTGCACAAGATTAAAGTCTGGATCGGATAAATGACTTCAGGCAAAAAGACGTTTTGGGCGGTCAGACGGCTTATTATCAAATAAAATCATAACAAAAACAGACTAAAAAGTAAATAAAACCCTGGAGCGAAGCCTCAGCGGACCTTGCGCAGCAGGCGGAGAAAATCGTCGTCGTTGTTGCAGTCGAAATACCGCCCTCGGAAATAGCGCATGGTGTAGGAGCACCATGGGTGCTGGGCCATGGATGGGTAGCGGGTTCCTTCAGAGCAGAACCAGTAGACCTTGTTGTGCCAACTGGCTTCCACCACGGCGTCGCCTCCGTCGTAGTCGCCGAAGAAGATGATGGTCCGCTGGCGGAAAGGCCAGGCCTTGTCCGGAAGCGGCTGCCAGCCGTGGCGGGAGCGGCGTGATTCGAGACCGGCATTGGGAGCGGCGTAAAGCTCCACATCACCCACCTGGACGGCGGCGGCCGCGATGCGGTTATAGAAGCGGGCCTGAGGCAAACACGAACCGGAAGTGTCCAGAATGACCACCACTGAATCCTTTTCCCGGCTCTGCCGGCAGTTGCCGACCGGTTCCCGGGTGATGCGGCGGCTCATCAGGCGGGGGATGCTCCACTCGTCATCGCCTTCTATGGGCCAGCCCGCGAGGTCTTCGGCCACCTTGGAGACGATTATGGCAAAAGTGTTTATTACGCGCTGCAGGCGGTGGAATTCCAGGGAGAAGGCCTGACTGAAATTGGGGGAACCTTCCTTGAAATCGTACCCCGCCGGCTCGTCTTCGACCAGACCGGCCGGGGCGTTTTTATTGGTCGTGTTCTCATCGTAACGGCGGTCCAGGTCCACGCGGGAATTTTCCGGAGGCCGCCGTTCCTCATCCTCAGGGTTGCCGGTCAGTTCGGACCTCGGCGAGGATTGTTCGGAGTACACCAGGTCCGGCGGAGCCACTCCGGCCAAGGTCCTGCGCCAGTCGCGGTCGAGTTTCAGCACCCCAGCTCCTGCTTGAAGGCTCTCATGCGGTCGATGACGCCGTCGATATTTTCCTTGGTCAACTGTTCGTTTGTGATGGTTTTGTGGACGGTCACGGCTTTGCGGGCCGGGTTGTAGGTCAGCTTGAAACCGTCGGTCTCGCGGAGCGAAATCCTGGTGTCCAGGGGGGAGAGGGCGAAGCCGTGCTGCTGGAGCAGGACATTTTCCTGAATCTCGGTGTCAAAGGCATAGGCGAAAGGAAGTGTTCCATCAGGCAGCCAAGCCTTGAGATAGCGGACCAGGCCGGCATCGAATTTACCGGTTATGATGACGTGCAGCCTGTCGTTGACCTTGTTGCCGGTGTTCTTGAAAGATATCTGCAACCCCGGAAAATCAAAATGCTTCCAGCTTTCGCTGCGCGACAGGTTGAATTTTTCACCGAGGAATTCCGGCAGAAGCGGGACGTTCTGGTCTTCCTGCCAGTCCCAGGCGCCGGTTCCCCAACGATCTGCTTCCACGTCGGCGTACGAGTGGCCGTTGACGGCTTCCTGCCCGTCTTCTTCGAGCTGGCGAGCCTTGTATCTGAGGTAGATAAGGCCTTTTTCGCCTATCCATTTCTCTTCACTGCGACGGCCCCAGCTTTCACCGAAACAGTGTTCAAAGACATGCCTCTTGGCCAGGTCGACGATTATCTCCGCGCCATTTTCCGGAGTCCAGCGGAGGTCGATGCCGTCCGCCTTGGCCAGTATTTCCGATTTGGAGAATTTGACTATCTTGATATGGGCCCACTTCTGGAGGGCCTTGACATCCTGCCAGGTGGCCAGCGGTTCGACCAGCAGGACTTCACCGTTTTCACCCCACAGGCCGGAGAGTGAATCGACACTGCCTAGAGGCAGCACTTTGGTGAAGGTGATGAACTGGCCGTTCACCAGGGCCAGATCGCCCAGCCTGTCCGGGGTCTCGGCAGGTTCGCCCAGCAGCCGGACGACTTCGTTGTATGATGAGTAGTTTAGTTCCAGTATGCCGGAGACCTTGGAAAGATCAGGCTGGCCGCCATCCGTCGGTATGGTGACGTCAAAGGCCCTGGCCCGGCTGAGTGAGGGCATGGCCAATTCGTAAGGGGCCGGTCCGGCCATGGAGATGTCGGATTCCTTGACTCCATAGGCGTTGATGTCGAGCCGCTGCCGGTAGCTCTGTTTCCAGCGGGATTTATCGCCTTCGGCCCGCCGCAGGAGTTCATGGTTTTCTTCGGTCTTGGTGACGAACTGATAGACCAGCGAATCCCAGTCCGCCTTGGAGCCCAGGCTGGTGACGGCGTCCAGGAACTGCCTCAATTCCTGTATTGTGGCCGGTTTGGGCAGATTGGCCATGAGGCAGCGTTCATAAAGGACAACGGCGTTGTACAGGAACGGATGATTGCGGTGTGTCAGGAGCAGGGCCTGATGAACCAGGGACGGCGGAAGGGCCTGGAAGTCTATTTTGGGCAGGCGGCGGAGAAGCGGTTCACTCATTTCCCTTTCGATATTCAGAGTCAGGAAAACAATGAGCCTGGACAGATCGGCCGTGTAGACCTTGCCGGAAAAATTGATGCGGCCGGTCTGAAGGAAATCCAGCAGAAAAGAGTCGGCGCTCGGCCTGGTTTTGTCCCATTCATCCAGGACCAGGATAACTTTCCGGTCATTATCCGTATTCTTCGTGGCCGAGACGGCCTGAAGCATGACGCCGTCGTGCAGGGCTATACCGCTGATGGTTTCCTCGCTGGGCAGCATCTTGACCAGCAGATCGTCTTCCCTGGTCCCCGGAAAACACTGGTAAAAAAAATAATCAGCGTCGATTATGCCGGACAGTATCTCGGGCAGGTAGCTTTTTCCTGTGCCGATCGGTCCGAAAAGGAAAGCCCCGGCGACCGGTTTGGTGTTCAGTGCGGCCTTGACCGAGGCGGCGAAGCGGGTATCGCAGATATAACCGGCCCTGTTGAGGCGTTCTTGGAGTTCTTTCATGGTTCATCTCGCTTAAGCCCGGTCATGAATGCAGCGAATCATTGTCGACCGGGAGAAATTGCACAGGGCGGACCTACCGGTCCCGCTTCAGTTCAGCAGGAAGATCCGGCGCCGCCCTGGAAGACTGGTATTATACACCTCCCGCCGGATTCCCGCAAATATTGGCCCCTAAAAAAAGCGGACCGCTTGTTTCGGCGAAAAACGCCGAGCGATCCGCTGGATGATTTTGTGCGGCAGTGAGACTGAAAACGGATGAACGAGGATTCTTACAGTTTTTTCAGGCTGACTCCTGCCTTGGTTCTGCGCACGGAAAAGAGATCGCCCACTTTAAAGCCCATTTCAGTGACGACTTCCTTGGGAACAATAAGACTGCCTCTTTTATTGACCGTGATATCCTCTCTGGCGGCGTCGGCGGCTTTTCCGCTACGGCCAGGTATGGCCGCAGCCTGTCCTCTGGCGACCAGGGCGTCCAGATAAAGAGCCTTGAGCTGCCCAGATGTTTTAATGTCAAATTTGGACATAATTTCCTTGGCCGGGACTTCCGACTCGATAGCTTTGAGGAGTTTGTCCAGATCAACGATTTTCTTCTTAGGCATAACATCTCCTTGTTAAAAGGTATTTTCTCTGTCTTGCTGTGCGGCGCAGGCCGCGTTTTATGGAAAGTATAGATTAACCTTCAGACCTTACCTTTAGGGTCCGCACCTGATCTCCTTTTCGGGAGACTGCTCAGCATTAAACAGGCTGTTCTTTTCTTTTCCGGATAATATAATTCATTCCTCGTCTTGCCAAGAGATATTTGCATAATTATGAAAAAAATGGCGGTAAAGGAGGTGCGGCAAGTTTTTTCATCATTGCTCAAGAGTGGCATTTCAGTCATTCCGGAAAGGGAAAACAACGAAGGAAAAAGGTCGATTTCTTTCGAGCGCCCGGTAAAGTTTCGTCCGTTTTCCGAGACAGAGTTCAGAAACCGGGAACATCATCTAATCGTTGCAACCGCCATTGAACGCAGGGGGTGCTCAAGATAGAGGATAATTTCGCGGAACGGGTCAGGCCTAGAGGCTTTGCGGAGCTTGTCCGGAAAGATTAGCTCCATGGTTGGGATAGTTAATTGGATTGGAAGTGATATTTGATGTAAAAACAACAAGATGATAACTGTTTATGCGTTGCAGGCGGAAAAAGAGAGAGAATAATGGCCGTTAGGAAGCAGCCGGGTATGAGTCTTTATCAGCATAGATTTGCATAACCGCCTGAAGGTCCCCTATTGGTTATTATCTGTTCGGTCTATTCATAATATTTCAGCAGCATGGCGAAAATTCTGTCATAGACTGCCTCTAAGGCCGGGTTTACTCCGCGAAGTCCTGAAACAACATCCGCCGACCAGGTAACGTATTCATGACACCTTCGGCCCGACCAATCTGCTGGGGGAGCATGGAGAATGTCATCCAGATTGCAGATTTTGTCGGCCAGTTTGATGAGTTTGGCCCCTCTGGACTTGTAAGGGGCATTGATGATCTGGCGGCGTTTTCTTTCTGTTTTGGGCAGGGTCTTATCGTCAGAAACTTCTTTGACCAACTCTGTTATTTCCGAGCCGAAAAGGCTGTTAAGTTCTTCGCAGGTGGTGTCTGTGTCTTCAATTGTATCATGGAGGACAGCGGCGGCCAGGACATGGACATTCCTGATGCGGCCTGGATTCCACAGAGTCTGAGCAACTTTGATTGGGTGGTGGATGTAAGGCGTGCCAGCACGATCCCGGCGTTTCTGGTCTCTGTGTTTATCCGAGGCGAATTCCAAGGCGATTAAAAGGACGGCGGATTCGCCTTCCGTTAATCTGTTTTTGTAACCCATATCGCATTATACAGCGAAAATGGCTGGCCAGGCAATGAAAAAATATTGGTAACTGCGGGATGTTGCTGGTGAAGTATGTGCAGAGGCAGGCATGAAGAATGAGATTGCCCGGGGGCTCAATTCAATGGTTTATCATGAAGAGAAAACAATGGTTGTAAGCTGCTTGAGAAGGTACAATAAGCACGGAAAGAAATCAGGGAAGGTGGAGTCTATGCCCGAAAGAACGGCGAGCTGCTCAGCGAAGTCCGTCGGCTTCGCTCAGAACGGGAAAGAGCATTGGAAATTTTCCGGAGTGACCGAAAGACTTGCCGTGGCGGTTCAAGCGCGGGGAACGGGCGCTGAAATAACCGAGCGGAATGTTCGCAGGGCGGCCGAGGCGGCCACTGATTTTGCCTGGCTGAAAAAAGGGGATACGGTATTTGTCAAACCGGCCGCCAACTCCGGAAATCCTTTTCCAGCCACAACATCTCCGGCGGCTGTGAGGGCCATGGTCGGACTGTTGCGGGATAAGGGCGCCGGACGGGTATTATTCGGCGACAAGCCTGGAGTGCAGTCTGTTTATCAGGATGCCCGGCGCAGCAAAGGAGCAAGCCGGAAAATTCTCGAACAAAACGGCCTTCATCGTGCAGCCGTCGAGTCCGGAGCGGAGATACACTATTTTGATGAAGACGGCCACGCCAGCTATTTTCCGGAACAGCCGGAATTCGGCCGTCATTGGCGCGGGGATTTTTACCTGCCGGATATTCTGCGGGAAACAGACCACATCGTGTTGTTGCCCCGGGTCAGCCGGCACGTTCTGGCCGGCTGCACCCTGGGACTCAAAGCTGCGGTCGGCTGGTTGCGGGACGACAGCCGCTTGGAACTGCACAGGGATGCGGCTTCCTTTTTAGAAAAAACCGCTGAAATCAATGATGCTCCATTTCTGAAAAAACGGCTGCGACTGGTTCTGTCCGTGGCGACCAAGGTGCAGACCACCTTCGGGCCGGATATGGGATATGCGGCCGAGCCTCAACCCGGTCTGGTGTTTGCCTCCGAGTCGCTGTTGGCACATGATATATTCGCTCTGGGCTGGCTGCTCTGGTGCCGTGAATTCGCCACTCCTAAGAAGATGCTCAATTGGCGTCATGACCCGCATCTGACTTTTCCCGGCCTCATAAACAGGTTGTTTGTCGGGCAGATCTGGGGCCTCAAGGAGATGCTCAAGTCTCAGCACTATCCTAAAAAAAACCTGTCAAAGGCCTCGGACGACAGGGTGCTCGCCCACGCGGCAGGATTGTGGGGGGGCGCGCCAGGTCTTGAGCTGGTCGAGGTCAACGGTGAACTGCCGGAAAGCATAAAAGACTACATACTGGCCAAGGCTTCATTCTGAGCCTCGGGCGCATACACAATTTCCCGCCATCTTAAGGCAAAGATAACTTTTAATCGGCCGGCGCGACCCGGGCCAGAAACAGGCCGTTGCGCAGGCCTTCCACGGAGTCCGGGGCCTGCCCCCCATGAAAGGCTTCCGCTTGCGTGTGATCCATGCTGACGCTGTCCGTTCCCTGGAAAAGCAGGGCGTAGAGGCGCAGGTTTCCTTCCATGACGCTTTTGCAGGCCAGGGCGCCGGGGACGGGGGCGTTCTGGGTGGTTGCCGTAGGATCGTTGGCCCGGGAGAAAATACTGGTTCCGGCAAAAGGATTCTTCGGGTGTCTTTCCGGAGGAACTAATCCTTCAACCACTGTTTCCGGCGGAGCGCCTGATGAACGATTCGAGCTGTTGCGACCGGTTATGGGGCGGCCGGCCAGAAGAGGGTTGTTCGTATTCCAGTTGGTGCTTGTGGTATAGGCGAATTTGCCGACCCAGCAGGTCTCGTCGGCGGGAGCGAGCGACTGGTAATAATCGTCCAGGACGGATACCGAATTGTCCGTCTGAGAGGATATCTGGTGCTCGGCCCAGGCCAGGGCGTAGGATACGGCTTCCGAGCCGGATTGCCTGACCAATGAATACTTGGCATCGACCTGAGCCCGCCAGGCCCGGGGAATGATGACAGCCAAGGCAAACCCTATCAGGAGTGTGACCAGGAGTATTTCCAGCAGGGTAAAACCGCTATTGTTTTTTCGGCTCACCATTGACAGTATCCATTTGTACCTGCATGACCGGATTATTCGAACCGATGTTCCGGTCAATGTCAAGCCGGATATTGCTTGGCGGGAGTGAAACCGGCATGGTTCTGCCCTCAATTGAAGAATCTCTCCCCGTCTGCCCGATAAGCGCTGAAGACGATGACCGGAACAACTTGCTTGATAAGCCTCAATGCCTGGGCGTGAATCTCTGCTGAAAAGTAAAAAACAGACAGGAAAGCGCCGGTTGCTGAGTATAATCCGACTAGGCATGAAATTGCCGAACAGGGTGGCAGAAGGAAAATAATCATCTGAGGAACTCAAACTCCAAGGGGCAGGTTCATTATTGATGCCTGATTCCTGAATGCTTGAGAAAAGGAGCGCGGAAGTGGACCAATCGGACTTCACCAGGGAGCAGATAAAAAAACTCTTTGATGCACAAAGGCTGGGCGTCTTGTCCACGCAAGGGGAGGGGCAGCCCTACGCCAGCCTGATAGCCTTTGCGGCCGGCGCCGACCTGGCGCATCTTTACTTCGCCACCACCAGAGCCACCCGGAAATTTGACAACCTCACCCGTCACCCGCAGGCGGCCATGCTGGTGGACAACCGGTCCAACAGTGCGGCCGACTTCCGCCAGGCCATGGCGGTTACCGCTGTCGGTCTGGTGAGCGAGGTCGCGGTTTCGGAAAAAGAAGCCGCGCTGGAACTCTATCTGGCAAAACATCCTCAACTGGAAGAATTTGTTTCGGCTCCCACCTCTGCTTTCCTGGCCCTTCTGGTTGAAAGGTATTTTCTGGTCACCAGTTTTCAGAACGTGAGCGAACTGACCCCGGTTTAATCCGCGGTTTTCAGAAGGGGCGAGTAATGCCGGAAAAAATCAAGCTGGGAATAAGCACCTGTCTGCTGGGCGAAAAGGTCCGTTTTGATGGAGGCCACAAACTGGACCGCTACCTTCGTGAAACCCTGGGCCGTTATGTGGATTATGTTCCGGTCTGTCCGGAGGTGGAATGCGGTATGCCCGTGCCCAGGGAAGCCTTGCGGCTGGTGGGCGACCCCGGCAATCCCAGGCTGGTGACCGGCAGAACCGGCCGTGATTTTACTGGGCAGATGCAGACTTGGGGCAGGGGAAGGCTTCGGGAACTCGAAAAGGAAGATCTTTGCGGCTACATCTTCAAAAGCAAATCTCCCAGCAGCGGCATGGAAAGAGTCCGGGTCTATACGGATAAAGGCATGCCTTCCAGCAACGGCGTGGGCATATGGGCCCGTATGTTCATGGATCGATTTCCTCTCCTGCCGGTCGAAGAAGAGGGACGGCTGCATGATCCCAAGCTGAGGGAGATGTTTATAGAAAGAATATTCGTCTTCAAACGCTGGCGGGAATCCATGCAAAGGAAGCCGACTTTGGGCGGACTGGTGGACTTTCACACAAAACACAAACTGCTGCTTATGGCCCACAGTCCGGAAATCTACCGCCAATTGGGCCGCTTGGCGGCCCAGGGCAAGACTTCGCCGGAAGACAGGCTTTTCACCGATTATTTTGCCCTTCTTTCCAAAGCCATGGCCATGAAGACCACGGTCAGGAAGAATGTCAATGTGTTGCAGCATCTGATCGGTTATTTTAAAAAACAGCTCAGCCCCGACGAGAAAAAAGAGTTTCAGGAGACGCTTGATTCCTACTATCTGGGGCATACACCCTTGATTGTGCCGGTCACTCTTATCAATCACTACGTCAGGAAATTTGACCAGCCTTATCTCAAAGACCAGTACTATCTGCAACCTCACCCGGCTGAACTCGGTCTGCGGAATCACGCCTGAAAACGGCGGAGAATCCAGACCTCATAGCACCGTGGCATGAAGGCGGGTTTTTCGCCATTGCCCTGGCTGTCTGTTAAGGAGTAAAGTTGAAAACAGGTGACAATGCCTGCTGCAAGATAAGGGAAAATGGTCCGGGCTGAACAGGCCGATTATCAGATCACCATTTTGATTTCCGGAGCGCGGGCATTTTTCGACTGGACCCCAAACAAGGGAGACTCAAGACATGCTGCCTTACAAAATCATACTTTGTCCTACTGATTTCAGCGAACCTTCCTACCAGGCTTTGACTGCTGCCATTGAGCTGGCCGAACATTTCAAGTCGCGGCTCCTGATTCTGCATGTAGTTCCGCCCGTTCCTCATCTTAGTCCCGGCATCGCCCACCCTCAGGCTTTTGACGTCGCCTCTTACCAGAAAGAATTGGAAACATCCTCCGTGGACGCCTTGAATGATCTGGTGAAAAACAGATTGTCGGATCAGATGCTGGTCAAGCAGGTGGTCAAGCAAGGTGATCCGGCGGAAGAGATAGTCGCCGCCGCCGAAGTTGAAGGCGTCGACCTGGTGGTCATAGCCACTCACGGACTTACCGGCTGGCGCAGGTTTATGTTCGGCTCGGTCACGGAAAAAGTCGTCCGCATGGCCAAATGCCCCGTCTTGACCATCCGGTCCCAGAAATCGAGCTGAACCGGAATTTAAGCCCCATAGGCAAGGTTCCGGACACAGCCCTTAATCTGCGGCTGTGTCCGGTCAATCCGCCGGCGAACCAGTAAAGAAGGCCCTCGTGCGTCCGTGGACACCTGCCGGAAACAAGATAATTCAAAAGTATTCACTAGTTCAACCCATCCTGCGCTGGCAGGCGGCTATCAGTCCGGCCTGATGTTCAGGCAGGTCAGGAGAGGGGTGCGGCTTGGAGCCGCGATGATGGTCAGAGAACCATGATCGAGGCCGATCCTGAATAAATTCTGCAATGGCAGGCCCAGGAACCGGCACAGAATGACACGGATGACTCCGGCATGGGTTGCCAGCAGGATGTTATCGTTCAAATCCTTGCATATTTCATCGATAACCGGCAGCACCCTGTGACTCAGGTCCTGAAAACTCTCCCCGCCGGGAATGCGGTGCCCGGCGAAGTCCCGGCCGCGCTGTTCATATTCTTCGGGAAAGTCCCGCCTGACTTCCTCTCTGGAGAGTCCCTCCCACCGCCCAAGATTGATTTCCCGCAAAGCGGGGATGACCTCAAGGGTATTGTCCCGGCCTGCGGCGACAATTTCGGCGGTTTCCCTGGTACGGGTCAGATCGCTGCAACAGATACGGCTGAAGGAAATACCGGCCAGCGGCTGCCGCCATATTCTGGCTGTTTCCCGGCCCTCTGGGCTCAATTCCATATCGGTCTGACCTATATAGCGGCTTACCCCGTCGGAAACGGTCCGGCCATGGCGCATGAGGTAGAGTGCGCCTTTGTCCGTCCTGGGAATCCTGAGAGCTAACGCGGGCATTAATCCGCTCCGTTTTCGCCTTCCAGACCGGCCTCGATCAGTATCTCGCCTATGGAGCGTCCGGCCATCCGTTCAAAACGTCTTGCCATGATACGGGCCAGGTTCAGGCGGCGTGTAATCGCCTTGGAGGCCTCGGGATCATCGGCATATCTTTCCATGACCGGGGCAAACCTTTTTTCCAGGGAGACCAGGCTGACGCCGCGAACCACTTTATCCGCCAGGTGGACCACCTCGGCCTCGGTAACCGGCTCGTCTTCACTCACGGGCAGGTCTATGTGAGCCCCGACAATCATTGCAACCTCGGGCCAGGAATATTTCCGCAGCATTTCCGCTCCGGCCCTGGCGTGGTCGGGACGGCCCTTGGCCAGATCGTGCAGAAGCGCTCCGGCCAGAATCAGGTTCAGGTTCAGGTCGGCCCCGGCCTGATTGCAGGCCCGTCCCATGGCGACGGCGGCCGAAGCCACCGCCCGGCTGTGGGCCAGAACGGCAGGCTCGACAGGATGAATCCGGGTCAGAAGAACTTCACATTCCTCGGCGGCCGGAATACGGCGGTTCTGCCAGCGCACCACGAGTTCCTGGTAGTCGTCGGGGGTGTCCACGTCGAAAAGGATGTTCCGGTCCGGGACTTCCACATCCAGAAACCTGTCGGCATGACCGTCCAGAAGGGCTTTCAGGCCGCCGGGTCTGTCCCAGGCAATTATCTCGTTACGGAGGCTGGCGGGTATAAGCGGGGGGTGGCCCCGTTCCGCCAGAAAACACGGGTGAATGATCCGGTCCAGGTTGTCATCCCGGATAACGGCCAGACGGCATACAGTTTCCGGCCTGACCAGGGGTATGTCCACCGGCAGGATAAAAAAGGCTTCCGTCTCCGGCGGCAGAGACTTTACTCCCGTGGCCACGGAAGAGAACATGCCCCGGTCAAAATCGGGATTGTCCACGCAGACAGCGCCTGCGCTCTGCGCCAAAGGGCGGATGTCTTCGGCCGAGTGGCCGGTCACCACCACGATATCCCGCACTCCGGCCTGGCTGAAGAGGCCAGTGGCCATTTCCAGAAGCGTCTGTCCGCCCAATCTGAGCAGAGGCTTCAAGCGCCCCATGCGGCTGGAATACCCGGCGGCCAGAATGACAGCGCTCAGTCGGCCGGTCATATCACTTTCTCTGTGCACGGCACTGAATCAGCTCGGAGACGATGCTCACGGCTATTTCTTCCGGAGTCTCCGCGCCTATGGCCAGACCTATGGGCGAATGCACCCGCTGAATGTCCTCGTTGGAAAAACCTTCCTCCATGAGTACCTTGTAGATGGCGTCCCTTTTTTTGCGGCTGCCGATCATGCCGATATAGGCGGCCTTGGTCCCGAGAGCCCCGGCCAGGACGGTCTTGTCGTGCAGGTGGCCCCTGGTGACAATGACCAGATAAGAGTCGTCGTCGATGGCCAGCCCTTCCATGGCCCGGCCAAAATGGCCAAGAACCCTTATGTCCGATGCGTCCGGGAACCTGTCCCGGCTGGCGAATTCCGGCCGGTCGTCCAGTACGGTCACCTCAAAATCCACCATGGCGGCCAGGGCAGCCGTGGGTTTGGAGACATGCCCGGCTCCGAAGATGTACAACCTGCTGGGGATGCTGATGGGTTCCAGAAGGAATCTTCCGCCCTCGGCTTCTATCACTACGGGATAGCGCAGATTGCCCCCTAAGTTTTCCACCTGGCGGACTGTTGACGGGTTCAGTTTCAGCGGCCCGAAGCTGTCCCCGTCCGCGCCAAGCAGGCACCTCTCCGGTTTTGGCGGCAATGCGCCTGCCTGACCCAGTCCCGTGATCAGCAGGCCAGGATTACGCGCCGCCGTCATCTGTTTTATCCGGCCGAACAACTGCCTGTTTTCCGGCGTCGGTTCCAGAAGCTCCAGCAGCACTTCCAGGTTGCCGCCGCAGATCATGTCCATGGCGGCCACATCCTCGTGGCTCAGCTCGAAAGAGATCATCCGCGCCACTCTGGCGGCGAAGACATCCCCCGCTTTCCGCATCACTCTAGCCTCCAGCAGACCGCCGCCGATTGTCCCGATCCCCTGTCCGTCTGCGGACACGATCATCTTGGTCCCCGCCGTCCTGGGAGTTGAACCGTGCTGGCTGATGATGGTAGCCAGAACCAGCGCCTCGCCCTGTTCGAGTATCCGTCCTATATTTCGCATAACGGTATTCATCAGATCCGTGCCTCCGCTCTCTTGTCCTGAATCATTCTTTTTATTGTCCCGGTCCTTTGTGGAATTTTCGTTTTGCCCGGCAGTATGTCGAGCCGCAAAGTTCCGTCCCGCACGGAATCACCGACCGCCGGTATCTCCATGACCAGCCGCCGGACTGCGGCCAGAGCCTCCGTCGTCCCTTCCTCCGCCCAAAAAATCGACAAAGCCAGACGGACGGCACCATCTTCGGTCTCCAGAGCAGCTTCGTAATCCACCACTCCGGGAAACTGAAAAATCTTCTCGTCCAGTTCCGGAATGCTCAGATGCCTTTCCCGGCTCAGATCGGATATGCCGCTCAATCGTCCGCTTATCCTCTCCAAGGTCTTCAAGACCGTGCCGCAAGTGCAGGGTTCTGGCCTGAAACCGGCCAGATCGCCCGTGCGGTATCTTATAAAAGGCATACCCCGTCTGGTCAGGGTGGTGAAGACCACTTCGCCCCGGTTTCCGTCCGGCAACGCTTCCCCGCTCACCGGATCTATGATTTCGAAAAAAAGGTCGGCTTCACGCAGATGATACCCCGAACGGGCGCTGCACTCAACTCCTCCGCCAAGCCCCATTTCGGTCATCCCGTAATGCTGGAAGACCCGGCAGCCCCAGGCCCCTTCAATGGCCATGACAACAGGAACAGGCACATAATCGGCCGTCAGTAGGACGCTCTTGACCTGTCCGCCCGGCCTGGACCCTTTCGGCAGGCTTCGGACCAAGGCCAGAAGATGAACCGGCAGTCCCACCAGGCAGTCAACCCCATGGACGGCGATGGCCTCCATAACGGATTCGGGGGGCTCTGCCAATCCGTGGATGATGCCCTTGACCCCCATCCGGGCCAAGCCTCTGACCAGCAGGTCCCCTACGCTGCCGGGACGCTCTCCGGGCAGCAGAACCAGGACCGTCTCTCCCGGCCCGACCAGGTTCGACATACCTTGCTGAAAGAAATCAATCGTCAGTTCAATATCTTCGCTGGTGAAGAAAAGCCTTTTGGGCTGGCTGGCCGTACCCGAACTTTGCAGGGTGACCACCCTGGCTATTTCGCTCTGGGAGACGCAGAGAAACTGCTGGCCTTTGCTGATGAGGTCTTTGGCTTCGGTCAAGGGCAAAGAAGGCCAGTCTTTGAGCCCGGGTATTGCTTCGGCAGGATAATGCTTCAGTCTGGCCCGGTAAAACGGACTAAAGGCCCGGACATAATCCAGGGTTTCCCGCAGCCTGCCGAGCTGATAGGCTTCCAGGGCCTCACGGGTCAAGGGTGCACCGTCCGTAAGGCCGATTTTTGATCTTATCCAGTCCTGCATCGGAGTGAGCGGCGGCCTCATCGGTCCCTGTAAAGCCTCCGCCCTTGGGTTGATGTGAGGTTGCAGGCGCAGAAGGGAACCAACCGCCCGTCTGGAATCACTATATGGATGCAGCAGTCCCGGACCCTCTCAAGGTCCATGTTCCAGGCATCCTGAAAAGCCATGGCGGAAACACTGAAGCTGTTCAGCCTGGCCCGGGCCAGGAAGGAATCCAGAGTCATCAATCCATTATCAGGCAGCTTCTCCTGGAGTGAACATCCGCAGTCCGGAGTCTGGAGCGTCTCCCCCTCGGCTTCAGCGGGCAAGCGCCAGCGCCGGGAAACCGAAGATATGGCCCTGTCCGCGCCTTCTTCCGCCTTTTCCGGCGTTCCGCAGCAACTGCCGCCCGCCGGACTGGTTGTGCTCATCAGCCTCCCTCCGGGCAGAATAACAAAATTGCCGTGAAAAGAGCAGTAAGCGTTCTCGCAGCCCGGTGGACTGAAATTTTGGACCTTCATCAGCCCGCCGGTCTGACTTTCCACGGCCCTGATGATTTCCGGCAGAGTCAGCCGTGCATTGTCGGCGGGAGTGACCGGATAACGCCCGAAATAACTGATCGGCTGAAAGTGAACCCCTCGCACCGCCGGAGAGTATTCCAGCCCGAGCCTGATTATCGCTCCGATCTGATGGTCATTGACTCCGGGTTTGAGGGTGGGCACAAGCACCACCCCCAGATTCTTCTCCCGGCAGACTTCCAGTGCCCGGATTTTTTCCTTGAAAAGCGGCCTGCCCCTCAAGGTCCCGTAGACGGAATCGTCCAGACCGTCAAACTGCAGGAAAACAGAAGACAGTCCGGCTTCCTTGAGTCTTTCCGCCAAGTCCGGCTCCGCGGCCAGGCGCAACCCGTTGGTGTTGAGTTGAATGAAGGTGAAGCCCTTATTCCGGCCCAGAGCTACTATTTCCGGCAGATCGTCGCGTACGGTGGGTTCGCCGCCGGAGATCTGGATATTGCACTGCCCAGAGGCCAGCAGGACGGAATCATACCAAGAGCCAATGGTCGCCAGATCGGGATCAGGGGAGGAATGCCTTCCGGCGTCGGCGAAACAGACAGGGCAGCCGAGATTGCAGCGCGATGTAACCTCGATAAGCGCCGAGCAGGTCTTCTGCCGATGGTCCGGGCAGAGTCCGCAATCAAAGGGACAGCCGTCGGTCCGGCCCGTGCGGCAATGTTGGGGCGTGGTGGGAATTTTGGGGCGCTTCCATTCCGAAAAAGCCGGATCGCCCCGCCAGACGACCGTCCTGAAGCGCCCGTGAACGGGGCATTCCTTGGTCAGGAAAACTTCTCCGCCGTCTTCCTCATACCAGGCCGGTATCCGGGACAGGCAATCGGGGCAGACGCTCTCTCTGCCGCCGTTTCCGCCGGATGGACAGGCGCTCAAATCACACCCCCGCCGGGTCGAAGCCGTTGGCGGTCAGTATCTCCAGGCAACGGGTAAAGGTTTCGGCCACAATGCCGCCGCAGATCTGTCGTGAGGCGTCCGGCCCCTGTTCTCCGACGATATCGGCGCAATTGACTCCCCCGTAGCGCGTACCGACCCGTTCCGCGAACCAGTCCCCTAGTTCGTGCAGCATAAGCATAAGGCTTTCCGATTCTTCCTCATGCTCATCCCCCCGACCGGCATAAAGAGCCAGCAGGCAAGCGCCGCCGGTCAAGGCCCCGCAGGTGCCACGGCCGGTGCCGCAACCGTAGGCCAGTCCTCCCATGGACCTGACCAGGTCGGGATTCTCCTGACCCCTGACTTCCAGGGCCAGTTTCAGCATGATCTGGCTGCACGAAAATCCCATTCCGCCGAGCTGCATCATGCGGATCATTGTCTTATCCATAACTTTTCTCTTCCTTCCGTGCGATCAGCAGAAAATATCCCGGCCTGCCTTGAACCGCCATGCGAATCCCGTCTCCGGCCGCGCCGGAAGAGTGGCTTTCCCAGAAACCGGCCAGAGACCCGTAGGCAAAGACCAGCTTGGCGGCCAGTTCCTTCAGGAAAAGGGAATGGTCCTCCCAGAGCAGAATTCCGAAGCCCGCATCCCGCACAAGGCCGGACCATGTTTCCCGGTCCAAGGCGCCTTTAAGGCAGCATCTAATCGGCATATCCGCCATGAGGGAGGCCTCGGGTGTCTCGCGTGAATACACATCCGTAATGATAAGGCGGCCGTTTGTTTTCAGCACCCTGGCCGCTTCGCGCAGAGCCCGTGCCGGATTCTCCTGAAGGGACAAAACGCATTCGCAGAACACGCCGTCCTGACTGGCCTGGCGGAAGGGCAGGGACTCGATCCGGCCACGGACCAGGGCGGGCAGGGGAGGCCGGGCCGCTGCTTTCTTGAGCAGACTCCATGACTCGTCGAGGCCGACGCTGTTCAGACCGGCCTCGGTCTTCAGCAGATCCAGAGTCGCCCCCTGGCCGCACCCCAGGTCAAGCAGCGCCGAGCCCGGTTCAAACTTGCAGAGGGCAAGAGCCCTCCTGGTCAAGGACAATCCCCCCGGCCTGATGGCCGGGCCGGTCACTTTATGCAACTCTTCCGATTCGTACAGGCCAGGTTGCTTCACGGCGCCCCTTACTTGTCCTCCAGAATCTGTTCCACTTCGGCCATTTTTCCCAGAGCCAGTTCCTCGGAGATAAGGACCAACCCGCACTTTGGACAGACCGGAAGCTCAGTGCTGAACCGGCTGCCCATGTATTCGACATTCACCGGTCCAACAATAAGTATTTCACCGCATTTCGAGCATTTCCACTCAAGATCTTCAGGTTTTACATCAGGCTTCATTGCCCTGGCCTCCCACCACTTCCATGCGATGACTGTAGGCGTTGTGGATGATGTATTCGCCTCCATCAAGCGAATACTCCACCCAGAAAGTGACGTTCATTGGTTTGAAGGAAGCCTTGAAATGCCCGGTTTGCGGGTGAAAGAGCCGGGTGCCGGTTTTCTCCGCGTGGGCGACGACCTGTTGGATATCTTCGATCAGTATGCGCCGGTTGTCCAGCACCTCCCGGACATCCTCCGGAATTATCAGCTTTATCTTGTTGCCCTCATCCATGGCCAGACCCCTTTCACCCCACACCTCGACAAGCAGGGAGTTTTTCAACCTCGCCCTGTTTTCTCTGCGCTCGCTCCAGCCTGGCCTCTTCCTGTCCGCAGGGTTTTCTTCTCCGGCCGGAAACAGGAGGTCCAGAACGTGCAAGGCCGGTTTGCCAACCGCGGCCAGGCTGTCCCGGCACATGGCGCAATAAGCCGCGGACGGCGTTGCGCTCAGACCGGCTCTCCTGATTATAACTTCCCTGGCCAACTCCGGATTGGCGTTCTGCATCAATCCGCCGAATCCGCAACACTCGGTCCTTGCCCCGCTCAAGGGGAGTTCCTCCACTTCCACGCCCAGGTCCGAGAGAAGAGCGCGCACGCTTTGTTGCACAGTCTTTTCATGCCTGGTGGTGCAGGGATCGTGCAAAGCCAGCCGTTTCGGCAGATTGCCGGCCACTTGAGGGAACCGGCCGCCTTTTTCCCGCATAATTTCCCAAAGGGATACAACCTGAACTTCGGAAAGGTGCTCCCTGAAGACTTTCAGGCAGGTCGAACAGGCCGTGATGATTGTCGGATCGCCCAAAAGTTTCCACTGTTCGCGCAGCCTCTCCAGAACCGCTTGAAAGGCCTCTTCTCTCCCGGCCCAAAGGGCCGGAGCTCCGCAGCACATCAACAGCAGCCCGACGCCCCCGGCGCAGGCCGAAGTCAGATAAGAATAGGCCTGGCGGACATGGCCGGGAGAAGATGCGCTCAACTGGCATCCGGGAAAGAAAAGGTAGGTGCTGGAATCGGTTGCCGGTTGGTTTCTGTTCAGGAAAAATCGGTCCCCGTTGCTGTAGTCCATGTCCTGCAAGGCGAATTCGTGAGCCGATGGGGGCATCTTACCTTGCCTGACCATGCTGCGGCGTGTTTCCAGACACAGGTCCTGCATGGCAAAATCTTCGGGACAGACTTCTTCACAGAGTCCGCACAGGCTGCACGAATTTATCAGCTTGTTGGCTTTTCGGGTCCCCATGACGATGGACTCGTTGTTGTAAATCTCGCGGGCGTATCTCTTGGGATAGCTGCCGAAGCTTTCCAGATAAGTACAGACCTTGACGCATTCCAGGCACTGGCACTGAAGGCACCGCCCGGCCTCTTCCCTGGCCTCAATATCGGAATAACCCGAGCCGGGGTCGCTCATGACTGTTTCCGGCAGAGGGGTTACTCCTTCAAGACTTGTGTGCAGCCTGCTCCGGTAAGGTCCATCCTTTTCCCGTCCGGCCGTGGGCGAAACTTTCTGGATGTACCGGTCAATGGAAGTCGCGGCCCAGCGTCCTTCCGCCGCCTGCCAGACCGGTGACAAAGGTTTGGTCCGTGAATCACGGCCTCCGGCGAAGACTCCGGCCAGACTGGTGGTCTGGGCCAACGGTTGGACTTTCGGCCTCCCGTCGTCATCGGGTTCCAAATCCCATGCGACTTCGCCGGGAGAATCCAGGCCGAGATAGAGCGCGGCAAATTCCCCGAGAATATCCACAGGGAAAGCCGGATTCGCGGTGTTTTCGCCCGTCCTGAAGACCACGCCGAGTGAAGTAAGGACCGCTGTTTCAGACTCCAGGACGTTTCGGGGCAGCAGAGAATCGGGAATGTTGAGCAGGTTCCCTCCGGGTTTTTCGCCGGATTCGAAGACGGTGACGCCGTATCCCTTGCGGGCCAGGTCCCAGGCCACGGTCAGGCTGCTCAAGCCGCTGCCGACGACCGCTACGTGCTTTCCCTTGGCAGGCAAAGGGAGAATGCGTTGGCCGCCTTGGGGGGCCAACCGGGCGCAGGCTCTTTCCAGATGGCCGATATTGACCGGAGCTCCGGCTTCTCCGCGTTTGCAGTTTTCCCGGCACGGAGCATCGCAGATGCGAGCCAGCACACCGGGCAAGGGCATGGTCTTCTGGAGGACTTTCCAGGCTTCGGCCCATTGGCCAAGCTTCATCCGGGCGGCAAAGGCCCGGACATCTACGTGGATGGGACAGGCCGCCGTGCATTGGGGCGGCTGTTCCTGAATGCAGCGGTTCTCCAGTTCCCTCAGTCCGCTCTGCTCCATGAAAGGCCTCATCAATGAAAAAGCAGGCGAACCCGGGACGCATCCGCATAGTTCGCCTTAAATTGATTTATCAGGCAAAAACAGGATGAACCGGCGCCGGTCCCGGACCGGCGCCGGCCGTTACGATCAGGCCTTCAAACCAGCCAACACCTTTTCAGGCAGCGCGGGCAGCTTGGTGATGCGCACGCCGCAGGCGTTATGGATGGCGTTGATTATGGAGGCATGGGGACTGGTGAGAGGCAGTTCGCCCACGCCGGCCGCGCCAAAGGGACCTTCCGGACGGGGTTCCTCAACGTAGATGATTTCCATGTCGTCCGGTATCTGTTTGATGTACGGGAAACCGGCCCCGGCCAGGGTGGAGTGTTTCTGAATGTCTTCGAAATCCTCCGTCAGGGCCAGGCCGATGCCCTGAGCCAGACCGCCATAAATCTGGCCGTCGGTAACCAGGCGGTTGTTGACCTTGCCGATGTCCGCAACCAGGGTCATCTTTTCCACTGCGGTCTTGCCTGTGGCCAGTTCCACCGCCACTTCGGCCATAAAAACGCCGTACATGTAGACCACGAAAGGCGAACCCTGGCCGTTTTCGTCGCAGTTCGTGCCCGGAGCCGTCCAGTTGCCGTTATAGACCGTATTGATATTATCGGCCTTCATCTCGTCATAGGTCCGGAACGTGCCGTCGTCCTTGCGCATCTTGCTGAGCAGCAATTCGCAGCCGGCCTTGATTGAGCGTCCGGTGACCACCTGGGACCTGCTGCCTCCGGCCGGTCCGCTGTTGGGAGCCTTGCTCGTGTCGTTCAGAACCAGGCGAATCCGTTCCGGGGTGATGCCCAGGGGACGCAGAGCCTCGTGAGCCGTGCCCAGCACGCCCATGTCCGCGCCCTGTCCGTGGTCTTCCCAGCAGGCGTAAACGGTGACCGTGTTGTCCGGGTTGAGCTCGACCTGGGTGGCCGAAGAGTCCGGACCGTCGAGGCCGCAGCCGTAGACGCCGATGGAAAGGCCCACGCCGCGTTTGACTTCGGCTGTGGAGTTGGCTTTGGCCTTGGCTTTGGCCGCCTCATACTTGGGTTTGAGTATATCCAGCATCTGGGGCAGGGTGTAAACCTCGGGGGCCTGTCCGCTCGGATTGGTGCAGCCGGGGCGGTAAACGTTCCTGTACCGCAGTTCCAGGGGGTCCATGCCCAGCTTTTCGGCCAGTTCGTCCATCAGGACTTCGGAGGCGAACTCGCTCTGGGGAGCACCGTAAGCGCGGAAAGCCGAACCCCAGGCGTGGTTGGTGCAGACCGTCCGTCCGTCGCCATGGATATTAGGGATGTCGTAACCAGCTCCGATGAACTGAGCTCCGCGCAGAGTCAGAAGGTCGCCGAACTCGGAATAAGGCCCATGATCGACGCTCCAGTCGGATTCCATGGCCAGCAGTTTGCCGTCCTGGCCTGCCGCGTAGCGCAGGTTGATGAAGAAGGGGGAGCGCTTGCCGGTGTAGGTCTGCTGCTGATGATAATCGTAGCAGAGGAAAACGGGCTTGCCCGTGGCCAGACAGGCCGCGCCGACCAGGGCTTCCATGGTCGGACTGAATTTGTAGCCGAAAGTGCCGCCCGCGGGATTCTGGACCAGGACGATCTTGTCGAAGTCCACTCCGAGTCCGGGAGCGATCATGAAGAGATGCAGATGAAGGCCGATGGACTTGGAATGGATTATCAGCTTGCCCTCGTCATCCAGGTAGGCGCAGCCGACATCGGGTTCGATGGGCATATGCGGCTGACGGCCGACATAGAAATCATCCTCGACCACCACGGCGGCGTTTTCGAAAACAGGCTTGGTCTCGCCACCCTTGCGAACCTTCTGGTGGTAGTAGATATTCGGCGTTCCGGGATGGATCTCCATGGCGTCCTCGGCCATGGCCGCAGGTGCGCTCATGTATTCAGGCAACTGCTCCAGGTCGACCTTGACCTTGTCGGCGGCCGCCTTGGCGTGCTCTTCCGTGTCGGCGCAGACGATGGCGATGGCGTCGCCATACTGGTAAACCTTCTCATCGCAGAGGATGGGACGGTCCCAGCCGTCGCCCAGGTTGGTGGGGAAGGTGATCAGGCCGGTGATGCGGTTCTTGCCCTTGATGTCCTTATGGGTGACGATCTTGTGGACACCCGGCATTTTTTCTGCCTCGGATGTGTCTATGGCCTTGATATTGGCATGGGACACCTTGGCCTGCACCAGGGCCAGTTTCAAGGTATCGGGAGGCATCTTGATACCGAGGTCGGCGCCGTAATCCAGAGTTCCGGTGACCTTGGCCACGGCCGAAGGCCGGGGATAGCGGGTGCCCCAGATGCGGCCGTCTTCGGGCATTTTGAACATCAGGTCCTCGGCCTTCAGTTCTCCGCGCATAACCTTGGCCGCGTCTTCCACCGCATCCACCAGTTGCTTGTAACCGGTGCAGCGGCAAGCATTGCGATGCACCTGGAACCAGTCACGGATTTCCGCTCTCGAAGGATTCGGCTTCTCAGCCAGAAGAGCTTTGGTCGAAACGATGAAGCCGGGGGTGCAGAATCCGCACTGGGCCCCGCCGTGAACCATCCAGGCCAACTGGATCGGGTGGAGATTCTCCGGGTTGCCGACGCCTTCAATAGTGATTATTTCCGCTTTTTCGGGAACCTTGGCGAATTTGGTCACGCAGGAACGCACCAGCTTGCCGTTCATGATCACGCTGCATGCGCCGCACTGGCCCTGGCCGCAGCCGACCTTGGTGCCGGTCAGGCCCATCTGCCGCCGCAGGACATTGGCCAGGGATTCATCGGAGGCCGCGATGAGCGCGTGCTCGGCCCCATTGATCTTGAGCGTTTTTTTGATCATGCTGTAATTCTCCTTTTGAGGGGAAAGGTTAATGATTTTAAACTGCCTTATGTTCGTTATGGCCTATATTCAACAGAGCGCGCCCTTGCCGAAACCGCAGACCGGATAGCGGCACTCTGCGCAACCGGCGCAGAAACCGCCATGTCCCAGGGCGACGATGTCCTCGCGGGTCACTTTTTCTCCAGCCAGCAGGCGAGGCACGACCAGGTCGAAGATGGTCGCCTTGTAGTACATCACACAGCCCGGCAGTCCGACTACGGGCACATCGCCGATGTAGGCCAGCATGAACATGGCTCCGGGAAAGGTCGGCGCGCCGTAAGTCACCACACTGGCCCCGGCGGCCCGGATGCTGGCCGGGGTCTGGTCGTCCGGGTCCACGGACATGCCGCCGGTCAGGACAATCATCTCGGCTCCTCGGTTAAGGAAGTCTTGGATGGCCCGCACGGTCATTTCACGCTCGTCCGACACGAATACCTGATCGATGACCTCACTGCCCAGATCGGCGAATTTCTTTTTCACAACAGGCCCGAAAGCATCCTTGATCCTTCCATGATAGACTTCGCTGCCGGTTGTTATCACCCCGATCCGCCAGGATTTGAAAGGCCTGACTTCAATCAGCGGATATCTGGCCCCGCATATCTCTTCAACCCGGCGAATTTTTTCTTCTTCGATTACCAAAGGCACCACTCTGGCCCCGGCCACCGCCCGTCCCTGGTCCACCCGGTGACCCGAGTGGAGAGTCCCCAGAACGATGTCATCGATATAGTTGACCGAAAAAAGGCCCTCCACGTCGATTTTAAGAAGGCCGGTATAAGCCGCCTTTATATTGACGCGGCCTTCCGATGTATCCGTCAGGACAAGGCCCCGACCGGCCGCGGCCCTGGCTATTCGCTCCGCCGCTTCGTTTTCGTGAATGATTCCCGGCGGCATCTCCAGGACGTAAATATGCTCCTTGCCTATTTCCAGAAGATCAGGCACGTCTTCCGCGGTTATCAGATGGCCCTTCTTGAAGGCACGCCCCTTGAACTCGCCGGGCACGATACGAGTCACGTCGTGACACAGAATCGAACCGACAGCCTCCTTGACCGGTATGGCTTTCATCATCGCGGCAAAAATCCTCCACAGCGATTCATTGTCTGTTCCAAAAATGGACGAACAGGTTTATTCCGCTTCAATACTGGACAAGTGCTGTTATTGCGGGGAAATGGAAAAACAGATTCATAAGCTGAGAGACAGATCTGGAATAATAGTAATTTCCATTTCATGCGGCTCACATGATCGACTCATTCTGTGTAATGCTGTTTAGTCTCCGGCAGTCGAATGCCTGCCACTGTATGGTCCGTTCAATCAGTTAAAACATTATGCCTAAGCTGACATATTAAGTCAATATTTTTCACCACAATGTCACAAATTAATTATCTTGCCGTATGAAATGTTTTACATAGAAGATCGGCTGTATTTTTCTGAAGCATATCTCGCCGATATAAATGAGTTAACTGATGCACTGGATGTGTGTTGAAGCATGTCTGGACGGCAACATTAACATGTCGGGCTGGATACACTTGCAGCTCAAAGGGCGCTGACGCGAAAGAGAAAACAGTATTATTATATGCTAAAAATAGCATAATAAAGCTGCTGTATTTTTTCACTTGAGTATTACTTCTCCTGAACAGGAACAGGGCAGATAAAAGCATCAATCAATGGGTTTCCGTGCATCTCGCCGGAGGAAAAATAGAGACTGCCTGAAGTCCCTGAACGGCAGGCGTTCGAGTTATAACAAGAATCATGGCCGCCGGACGGCATGAACTCTTGATTACAGTCTGGATCAGATAAAAACGTCTTGGGAGGTCAGGCTTTGTGAATGAATCAAGTCTGCGGCCGGTACCTGCGCCCATAGGCAAGGCCTAGTTTGTCCATGCGTTTTCTCAGAGTCGCCGGATTGATATCCAGCAGCTTGGCCGCGCCGGATTCTCCATGCACCCGTCCTTCAGTCATTTTCAACACCCGCTCCAGGTGATGTCTGAGCACATCATCCAGGCGGAGCGAAGCTTCTTCCTGGCCAACGGACGTTCCGGCTGGCTCAATCTTCGCTGTTGAGGCCAGATCCTGAAAAGTAAGCGGATTGCCTCCGCAGCGGATCAGTTCACGTTCCACTGCGTTCTCCAGTTCCCGGACATTGCCCGGCCAGTCGTAGGACATCAGACGGTCGACGGCATCATAGGCCAAGGCGGGTGCTTCGTTCAGACGGATTTCCGCACTCTTTTTTTGAATGAAATGATGTACCAGGATGGGAATGTCGTTCAACCGTTCGCGGAGAGGCGGAATCATGATAGGGAAAACGCTGAGGCGGAAGAAGAGATCCTTTCTGAAAAGGCTGTTGGCCATCATGGATTCCAGGTTTCTGTGGGTCGCCGCTATGATCCTTATATCAACCTTGATAGGCTCCGTGCCGCCGACCCTTTCGACGACCTTTTCCTGAAGAACCCTGAGCAGCCTGACCTGGGCCTCCAGGGGCAGCTCGCCCACTTCATCCAGGAAGATCGTCCCGCCGTCGGACCTCTCGAAGCAGCCGGCCCTTTGACTCTGGGCTCCGGTAAAAGCCCCTTTGACATGGCCGAAGAGATGACTGTCTATAAGCGTCTCCGGTATGGCTCCACAGTTGACCTTGACAAAAGGGCCTCCTTTTCTGTGCGACAAATTGTGAATGGCCTCGGCGATGACTTCCTTGCCGGTGCCGGTTTCGCCCATGAGCAGCACCGGGCTTTCCAAAGGAGCCACCAGGCGCACGGATTCCATGACCCTTTTCAGGCCGTTGCCCTCGCCAATGATATGGCCTTGGCAGGGACGATCAAGCGCGGCCCGGCAGCGCTGGTAATCTTCGGCCAGCAATTCCTTGGCTTCCTTCAGCCGCTTGTATTGCAGGCAGTTGGAAAAGGCCATGCAAAAGGGCTGCTTCAAAATGTTCAAAAGGTGGGCATGCTCTTCCGTGTAGACCCCTTTGCTGGTGGTGTGGTGGAGAAACACTTGTCCCCAGCCCTGTTTTTCCAGGGGCAGGGCCATGGCCAGGGTGGCGAAGTCCCCGATGCCGTACGGTTCCGCCATGAAGCTGGATACTTCATTATCCGCCATGCGGTAGGAGATGGCCATGGTGAATTCGTCCATCATCTTTTCGACCATTTCCCGGTAACGGGGCGGCAGGATCGGCCATATCCTGGGTTCGAGGACTCCCGTGGGCGAAACAATGGCCAGAGTGCGGAAGGCGCCCAGGGTTGGATCATATATAGTAAAGCCCAGCCGGTCGGACGGTATGAAGTCTTTTACGTAATTGAGGCAGGCCAACAGGGCCTGCTCGACATCCAGGGTGCTGCATATTCTCAGAGTGGCTTCACGGAAAAATTCATTCTCATTTATGGGCATGCTCTTATGACTCCGACAATGGTTGGTCTATGGCGCAATTCTGCCATGAAATTGGCAAATAATCCAATAGTAATTGGATCATAGTCAAAAGCGGGCAGGCGCAGCTTTCTCATAAATCGGGGCGCAAGAAGTTAACATGTTGTATCTGAAGCGATTTACCCGCAATGCCCCCGGATGTTGGCCATTTTTGTGGAGCATCCTCGTAACAATAGATATTTACAGGAAAATTGCCCTGTTTAAGTTACGCCTGCCGCATTTTACCCTGGTTGGACCGGTTCTTGCCCTAATGTCACTGATATATAAGATATCATATCAGCCCAACGGGCTGGGCTGATTATCTTCGTGTAGTGCCAGATAGCCATTTTCGGCTGAATGACGAAAGGAAATAAATTTGCCGGAACAACTGACAAGGCCGCGTGGCTGAAGAACTTGAAGAATAGCCGCAGACCAATCAGGAACATATGCCCTTCCGCCTGAAATCACACGGGGATGCAGCCCAGCCGCCTGTTCAGCCGTCATATCGTTTGCCGTGGCGGCGATGGACTACCGGGGCGGCCTGCTTCCTAGTATTTCCTTCGCCAAGTCCCCGCGCCAGCGCTTTTATTCAGTTTTTTCGTCGCGACTTCTTGTTTCTCAGCTTCAAATTCAATCCATTCGAATACAGCAGCGCCTTCGGCTGAGCAAATTCAGTTTTTCAGCGGGAAGAGGATGTTTTTTCGCATGAACCGAATCGCCAAAGGTCTTTTTCAGACCTGCGGCCTTTCGGGAGTCCGGAATGGGGAGGCAGAAGAATGTTTGGTTAGTTATCGCAACGTAATTAAATCACTCGATTCAAACCTGAACCTTTTGTTATGGAGGGAGATTACGATGAGAAAACGCTCTTTAACGGTTTTGTTCTTATCTCTGTTTTGTCTGAATATGTTCGTTTCCGCCGCTCTGGCCGTGGACACCATCTACACCAACGGCACGATAATCACCATGAACGGCCAGGAAGTGGCCGAAGCGGTGGCCGTGACCGGAGACCGCATCGAAGCCGTGGGCTCCAATGACGCTATCTACGCCCTGGCCGACCAGAATACCGAAATCATCAATCTGGGCGGAAAGGTCATGCTGCCCGGCTTCTATGATCCGCACAGCCATTTTTTGGGTTATGGCATCAATGTCGTGACCGCCGTTGATCTCAACAGCCCTCCCCTGGGCACGGTGACCAACATAGCCGATCTGATCGCCGCCCTGGAGGCCAAGGCCCAGACCCTGACCAGCGCCGACCAGTGGATCCAGGGGTCCAACTACGACGACACCCTGTTGGCCGAGATGCGCCATCCGACCAAAGCGGATCTGGACCTGGTCAGCGGCAACCATCCCATCATGATCAAACACATTTCCGGACACATTGCCGTGGCCAACAGCAAGGCCCTGCAACTGGCCGGCATCACGGCGGCTACTCCAGATCCGGCCGGCGGCCGCATTGTCCGGGATCCGGTCACCGGTGACCCGACCGGCGTCCTGGAAGAACCGGCGGCTTTCATGATCGTCAGCAATGTGGTCCCGCCCATGAGCAATGAAGACTATTTCAGAGGCCTGGCTGTGTCTTCGAGCACATACCTTGCCGCTGGCGTGACCACCGCCTGTGAAGGCGCTTATGGGCAGTGGTTCGTGGATATGTACAAGGCCGGCCTGCAGTATGGCATCCTGAAAAACCGCGTTGTGGCTCTTCCCAGCAACATGCCGGCAGCGAATATACTGGCGATGTTTGCCGGACTCAAGCCCGGAGACGATCTGACCACCAACCACATGATCACCCTGGGCCCGGCCAAGAATTTCGCCGACGGTTCCATCCAGGGTTACACCGGCTTTCTGAGCCAGCCTTATTATGTCCAGCCGGCTGGCGAGACCAATTATGTTGCTTTCCCCACTCTGACCCAGGCGGAGGTCAGCGCCTGGGTGAAGACCATCCATGACGCCGGCTGGCAGTGCCATATTCACGGCAACGGCGACGCGGCCATCGAGTATATTCTTAACGCTTACGAGGCAGCTCAGGCGGCCAATCCGAGGCCCGACGCCCGCCACACCATTATCCACTCCCAGATGGCCCGCATGGACCAGTTGGACAGAATGGCCGTTTTGGGTGTGATCCCGTCGTTCTTCGTTTCCCATACCTACTACTGGGGCGATCGCCACTGGAACATTTTCATGGGACCGGAGCGGGCGGCCAAGATGAGCCCGTGCCGGAGCGCGCTGGACCGCGGCCTCATCATTACTCACCACAACGATACGCCGGTTACTCCGATCAGCCCGCTGATGTCAGTCTGGTCGGCGGTCAACCGTATTTCCAGCGGCGGCCGGGTGATCGGAGCTGACGAGCGCATTTCCGTTTACGAAGCTCTGCGCGGAGTGACCATCGACGCGGCCTACGATTATTTTGAGGAAAACCTGAAGGGTTCCATCGAAGGAGGCAAGCTGGCCGACTTCGTCGTCCTGGGCGCCAACCCCTTGACCGTTGATTCCCTTGACATCAAGGACATCCCGGTCTTGGCGACCATCGTCGGCAACGAAGTCGTCTACGGCGCGGACGCCTTGGCTGAAGTCGGCGAATCCTCGGGCAGCAGCTCCGGAGGCTGTTTTATTTCCAGCATAGAAGCCAACTAGACAAACGCGGGCCAGGGCCATCTCCGGCCCGGGCCTCTTGACAAACCCCGCCGATATCGGCGGGGTTTTATTGTCTTGGCGGGTAAAAAAGCGAAGCGGTGCGCTACATTTGGAGTTGGGGCGTTCTTCCCGATCTCAAGGCCGCCGGAGGGCTGGAGAATCAGGCCGGACAGGCGGAGAGGTTTTCCTTACCAAGGTCCGGCTGCGCCGCCTTGGCTTCCAGCCCCCGAAACAAGGATTGCAGCACAGAGGCCACGGCCCGGTAAAAGGGCAGGTGCGAGTGTTCGGCCATTGAGGCGGCCAGTTCATTGACGAACAGGCCAAGGTGTTCATTTATAACCTTGGCTTGCAGGCTGACGGCGAATTCCATCTTCTCGATATCTCCGTTTTCCGCCGCTTTCGACTCGTTGTGGACCAGGTAAGCCAGGAACTCCAGTTCTGTGGCGATATGGTCGGGAGGCAGGTCCATTTCCTGTTCGATCTTCAGACCGGCGTCGTAATACAGTCTGGCGATCTCGAACGTACACTCCTGCATCAGTTTCCCCGTGCGGTACACCGATTCGAAGAGATGCACCAGGCGCGGCTTGGAGGAGAAGCAGAGGCGGGTATACTCTTTTTCCAGTTCCAGCAGCAGGTCAGCCTGTTCCCTGTGTCCATATTCACGGTTAAGCAGTTCCAGGTCCGTTTGCGGTCCGTCCTCTCCGGCGGCCTTAAATTATCTTTGTGTTGACTCTGTTTAACACTCTTGGTTTTCTGAATCAAAAAGAATAGCGGGATGGCTGTCACAAGGGAAAGATCCGGGAGCCAAAGAGCGAATCCAGGCGGCCTGGGTGGAGGCGGCAGGCCTGGGTCCAATCAGCTCATATGCATTTGACTGGGCCAAGGTCTGCCGCCGGGAGATGAAACGATTATCACGCCGCCTGTTGCTGTCTCCATGGACCAAGACGCCTGATGTTCTCGGTGAACTCCGTGCATGTCCGGGCGAACTGAGGACCCATGGCCGCAGAATTGTAAAACATCTCCAGCCGTGCGGCACCCAGGCCTATCTGGTCCAATACCTTTTTTACCGCGTCCACCCGGTGCCGGCATTTGTCGTTACCTTTGAGTTAATGACAATCGCCGGGCAGGCATCCCGAGACAAAGACCCCGTCAGCTCCAGACTCAAAAGCGTGCAGAAGATGCAGGATATCAACCCGTCCGGTGCAGGGCACTCGAAGGATACGGACATTGGCCGGATACTGGATTCTCATGTTTCCGGCCAGGTCGGCAGCGGCGTAAGAGCACCACTGGCAACAGAAAGCTAAGATTGCCGGTTCGAATACTTTGATTCCGCCAAGAGGCTGCGCTTCCAATTCCATCAGTCTCTCCATTGGCTGCCCGGCTTTTCAGGCCGGATTTTAAGTTCAGGCTACATGGCTTCAATCATGGCCATTATCTGTGACTGTTCAAAGCCCCTGAGTTGAGCCGCATTGGAGCGGCAACTCGACACGCAGGAACCGCAGCCCTTGCACAAAACGGGATTTATCTCCGCCCGCCCGGCGAGAGGGCCTTCCTTGACAAGGGACGGCGCATTGTACGGGCAGACCTCCACGCATACTCCGCACCCTGTGCAGCGCTGGGACTGTACGTAGGCAACCATGCCGCTGGTGTTGATTTTCCTGCGGCTCAACAGGGTGACCGCCCGTGAAGCGGCTGCCTGGGCCTGGGCGATGGCTTCATCAATGGGTTTGGGATAATGAGCCAGACCGCAGAGGAATACCCCGTCGCTGGCGAACTGGGAAGGTCCCAATTTGACGTGCGACTCCACAAAAAAGCCTGCCTCGTTGAGAGGGACCTTGAAGAACTGGGCGATTTTTTCATCGCCATACGGAGTAACCGCCGCGGCCAGGGTCAGAAGGTCTGAACGGATACTGACCGGCTGCCCGAGAATATGGTCAATAACCGTAACCTCCAGATTCTGTTCCTGCACCTTGAGCACAGGCTTATGCTCCAGGTCGTAACGAATGAAAACAACGCCTTTTTCCCTGGCCTTTTTATAGAGATCTTCCCGCTCGCCGTAAGTCCTGATGTCACGGTAGAGGATATATATTTTCATATCCGGGTTGAGCTCTTTCAGGTGTATCGCCCCGGCCACGGAATGAGTGCAGCATATCCGGGAACAGTAGCTCCTGTCGGGCTCACGGGACCCTACGCACTGGATGAAGACAGCAGTCTTCATGTCTTTCAAGGCCTGATCCCCGGCCATGAGCCGCCTATCCAGCTCCAGGCCGGTGATGACTCTCGGGTCGCGGCCGAACAGGTATTCCGTCGGTTCCAGTTCTCTGGCCCCGGTGGCGATAACAGCGACTCCGTGTTCAATAGTGCTGCTTTGTCCGTTCTGACTGACGGTGGACCGGAAATTACCGACAAAACCGTCAACCGACGCAAGCTCGGCCTCCAGGTGGCAAGTAATCAGCTTATCATCTTCAACCTGCCGGATCAGGCTGTCGAGATTGGCCTGGACGTCCTCCCCCTGGGCGGTGCGGTACAAATGGTTGGCTTGTCCGCCCAGACGGGAATCCCGTTCCACCAGGTGCACATGGTAGCCCTGGGTGGAAAGAGCCCGCGCCGCGGCCATACCGCTGATGCCGCCGCCCAGGACCAGAACCTGGGGATTGATTTCCAACTCCTGCTCGGCCAACGGCGTTTGCAAGGCCACTCGGGACACTGCCATCCTCACCAGATCCCTGGCTTTTCGGGTGGCCTCCTCTGGCTGTTCCCTGTGGACCCATGAATTCTGCTTGCGTATGTTGACCATTTCAAAGAGGTATTTGTTCAAGCCTGTCTTGATGAGGGTTTCCTGAAAAAGGGGCTCGTGAGTGCGCGGAGTGCAGGCGGCCACCACGACGCGGTTCAGGCCCTTCTCCTTTATGACCTGGGTCATGGCGTCCTGGGTGTCCTGACTGCACGAATAGAGGTTGTCGGAGGCATATTCCACGAACGGCAGGCCGGCCGCGTATTCGGTTACCCCTTTCACGTCTATGACCCCGCCGATGTTGATGCCGCAGTGGCAGACAAAGACGCCGACCCTGGGCGGTTGCCCGGCCACGTTTATCTCTTTCGGCTTTTCGTCCTGGGCGGTCAGAGAATCCCGCGACTCGGCCAGGTCCGCGCCTGCCCTCTGGGCCGCGGCTCCCGCTTCTATTACGGTCTGGGGTATGTCCTTGGGACCGGCAAAAGCCCCGCAGAGGTAAATCCCTTCTCGGCTGGAAGCCGCCGGGTCGAAAGTTAAGGTTCGGCCGAATCGGCCGTCTGTCAGGTCCACCTCCAGCTTGTGGGCCAGGTCGATGGTATCGGGCGAGATTTCCAATCCCACCGATAGGACCACAATGTCGTAGTCCTCGGTCCGGGATTCTCCATTATCGCCGACATAAACCAGGCGCAGACCGCTACGGTCTGGTGCATGGGTCACGCTGTGGATCCGGCAGCGAACGAAGCGGACTCCGTGATTGTCCCGGGCGTCGTTGTAACACTCCTCGAATCCCTTGCCATGGGTCCGAAGGTCCATGTAGAAGACGCTGCATTCCAGTTCGCTGGCGGCATGCTCCTTGGCGATAATGGCCTGTTTGATGGCGTACATGCAGCAGACGGACGAACAATAGGAGTGGTCTCCCTGATTGCTCCCCCGTGAACCGACGCACTGGAGCCAGGCGATCCGCTTGGGTTCACCGTGGTCGGACGGCCGCATCAGGTGACCCTTGGTCGGTCCCGAAGCGGATAGTATCCTTTCAAATTCCAGGGAAGTAACTACGTCGGGATAATCGTTGTACTGGTAACGGTTCATCCTTGAAGGATCGAAAGCCGTGAAGCCCGGCGACAGGATGATCGACCCCACGTTAAGGGTGAGGCGCCTGTCCGTGTCCTGGAAATTAACCGCTCCGGACGGACAGAATTTTTCGCAGGCCCGGCATTTACCTTTTTGAAAATACAGACAATTATCCCTGTCAATCAGGTATTTCAATGGCACGGCCTGGGGATACTGGACGTAGGCCGCTTTGCGTTTCATCAAGCGCCCGTTGAAGATATCATCAACCCGGCGGGGGCATTTTTCGGCGCATTGACCGCAAGCGATACACTTGTCCATGTCGATGTACCTGGCCCGCTGGAAGACATCCACCTGGAAGTCGCCCTGGACACCGCGCACTTTCTCTATTTCGGCCATGGTTATCAGCTCGATATTGCGGTGCCGTCCCACTTCCACCAGCTTGGGGGACATGATGCACATCGAGCAATCGTTGGTGGGAAAAGTTTTGTCCAACTGGGCCATGACGCCCCCGATGGATGGAGCCTTTTCCAGCATGTAAACGCGGTAACCAGAATCGGCCAGATCGAGGGCTGCCTGAATACCGCCTATGCCTCCGCCCACCACCAGAACCGCGCCTGTCTTCTTATTCCTCATCGTTGCACTCTCATCCTATAGGATTCTACAGCCCCAAATCGGCCAGGTCCGGACCAAGATACGTCCTTTCGTTTTCGCCCAGAACGCCCATGGCCAGACAGATGATCGTCCACAGATGAACCACGTGCCACCCGCCGTCGTAATGTTCGCCCAGTTCGTGTATCTGAGCGTGGCAGTTGTGGCAGGGCACAGCCACATAACTCGCGCCGGTGGCCTTGATCTGGTCGGCTTTGATCCGGCCGTAGGCCAGGCGCTCTTCCTTGTAAGGAGCCTGCAATGACCCGCCGCCGCCGCCGCAACAGTAATTGTTGGTCTTGTTGGGATGGATTTCGATGAAGTTTTCTTCACCAACCACCGTTTTGACCACAAACCTGAGATCGTCGGCAAAATAATCGCCCAGCGATTTACGGACCGGATTACAGGGGTCCTGAACGGTGAACTTGACGCCCAGGTCCTTGTTCCAGTCCGAATTGACCTGAAGCTTGCCTTCCCGGATCCACTGGGCGTAAAGGTTGACGATGCTGACCAGTTCAAACTTGTGAGGTATGTTGAAACGCTGCAGGCCGGCCCACAGGGCGTAAAAGGAATGGCCGCACTCGGTGTTGACCAGATATCGGCAGCCCAGGCGGTCGATGTGCTCGGCCTGAGCCCTGATGGTCTGCTCCCAATTTTCGTCGTCGGCCAGGAACATGCAGTAGTTTTCCCCGGCCCACATTTCCGAGTAATAGGTCCAGTCAGCACCCACCGTATGCAGTATCTTCCACAGCGGAAGCATCTCATCCGGTTCTGTGACCGGTTCGCGTGAGTTCTGGTTCAGGGCGAACATCGCCCCTTCCTTGTCTATGTGGGCTTCGAAATCTTCGAAACCCTCCTGCTCCCGCAATTCCTTGGCCAGGTCCTCGACCACGAACCTGAAATCATCCAGCGGCACCCCCATGGCTCCGCCGCGTGAAGCGACGTGATGGTCGCAGGATCCGCGAATGCCCCTGGGCCGCTCTTCGCGGGGCCACTGGGAGCGGATGTAGTAAATGAGTTGCGGAATATTGATGTTCATGGGGCAGGCGTCCTGGCAGCGCTTGCACATGGTGCATACCCACGCCCACGGATGTTTCAAAAGCTCTTCATCCATGCCCAGAACAGCCATACGGATCCATTTGCGCGGGTCCATGTCCATCAGCCCCGTGGCCGGGCAGCCGCTGGAACAACTGCCGCAGGTCAGGCAGAGGTCCAGGTTCCCCTGGGGCACGATTTCCCTGACCACCCTGGAAAGTTCACCTTTTTGCTCGTTTAAAACCACAACATCGGACATGTTTGTTCACCTCCCTGAAGATGTGTTCTTTCATGGGGACAAAGCCCGCGAACTCCCGATTGGAAGCAGGCCCTCCCGAACTCCCGGGTCAGGTAAGCTGGATGACGTTTTTAATGGAAGACGAAGATAGGGACATCTCCGGCATACAGGTGCGCCTTCCTACCTAACACGGGTAGCGTGATTGGCGCGCCTCAGGTATAGCCGAAGAAGAAATGCATGGCACCTTCCCACATGCGGCTTGAAATTCCAAAGCTGGACCACATGAAGATGAACAATCATAGTGATTAAATTACCTATATGTCAAATTGATTTTAACAATACTAAATAAGGCCGTGTCGTCCGGTTGATTGCCGGACGCTTTAAGCCGGAGTCCCTGGGCATACTTCCAGGCCGCCAGGTTAAGAAAAACAGGAATAGACCGGCAGGAACCTGCGGAAGGTCAACTTTCGCGGAAGGCTTTAAGTTTTCTTACTCTTCCCCCTCAGTCACCGGTTCCGGCACATAGACCCGTTTCAGGGGCAGAAGACCTTTGTAACGGCTGTCCAGTTGCCCGCCGAACGCTTCATCGGCAACCTCCTGAATGGACGATACCTAATCGGTCAATTCATCTGCTACTTAATTCGGTCATATCATGTGCTCTCTACAGTACCCTGGTTTCGGCTTGACCATATCTATATCGCTGTATTATCATATCAGCAGATTGGAGAACAAAGGCCTTTCGATGGCTGGACACAAGCCCACAGGTCAGGAACAATTCCTGTTCAACAGGTCAAAATCTGGGTCATAGGCCCTGACTTGACGAAATCGCTGCCCTTAGCCGCATAACCTCGGATTATCCTTTATCTTAATGGATATCAGATGCGCTAAAAGACAGGGCCAAAGCCAATCAAAAATGGAACAATATTTAAATTATCACAGGAAGATAATTATGAAAAAAAATATCGCCATATTATTCCTGATGGGATTAATCGGGTTGGCAATTTGTCTGTTCACTGCGTGCGGCAGTAGTGATAACGTTTTTAACGAGTTCAATACGGAGAGTAACGAAAGAAATTTGATTGTTGTTATCAGCGATTTGCACCTTGGAGCCGACTTAAACTACTCCGAGATCAATAGCAACTTAGCCCCATTGGAGAATTTTCTAAAGCAGATCAGAGAGTCGCGCAATGTCAGGGAACTTGTTATTGCAGGTGACCTGCTTGACGAATGGTTTGTGCCGGCCTCAGTGGATACGTACAATGGAAAAGATCAGGCTGATTTTGTTAAGCGCATAGCAGCGACAAATGCCGGGGTCATTGCCGCCTTCAACCAAATCATTGAAGATGGAAATATTTTAGTCACATACACACCAGGAAATCACGACTTAACCATTGAGGCTGATAATATTAACAGAATATTGCCCAGGATCAATCAAGCTCGTGACGAGGAAGAGGATGCTTTTGGCTTAGGAACATATTCTCCCGAGGATTACCCTGAAATTGCAATTGAGCATGGTCATCGTTACAATTACTTTTGTGCACCCGATCAGTTTTCCAATCAGGATGTCGCGCCGGGAACAATAATGCCTCCGGGGTATTTTTTTACACGAATTGGGGCAGAGCACGTACTACAGCAGTGCTACGAATCAGACAACGTAGTGCCGGAAGTCAACCTGAATAATCCGAGCGATGAAAGTCAGATGTTGCTATACGCATATTTCAAGCTCTGGGAGAATACCCTTAACGTATTGTTCCCTATAGAAAATACGTTTGGTGAAAAGATAATTGTGACAAACGTCAATCATTTTACCGACACATATTCTGTCAATGACCTGCTCCCCTTTCAAACAGTTGAAGGATCAATTGCAGTGAACCTCTATGCTGGAGCGCAGGATAAATGGGCTGAAAGGTGTGAACTCAATAATGTTCCCATACCTATTCCTGCAATTGAGGCGATTAGGAACGCGGCTTCAACGGACCAAACTGACCGTATGGCTGTAAGCCAGTATTTTGAGAATCCGGCCTCGGATAAAAAGCTTGTTGTTTTCGGGCACACCCATGAAGCCAAAATTAAAGCATCAAAAAACCTTGCTGGAGAAAAGACAATCTATGTTAATAGCGGAACATGGATTGATCATAAAGAGGCTCATGCCAATGCTACAACAATGAATTTTGTAATTATAACACCGCAAAGTGAAGAGGATTCTTCTCAAACCAAAGTAACGCTTTACAATTTTGAAAATGAAGTTGTGACAAAAATGGGTGAAGACTCACTCCGTCTTTAATGACTGCTGCCTCACAACAAGACAATAAAAGGCCGGGCGTCTCCTGATTTCATGGTTCAATGAATTCACGCAAAAAACTGTGAAATAAGGGAGATGTCAGGCCTTAAGTCACTACTTTGCTCCCCCCGGATTCTGAAACATGTTTCGAAAGATGAACTTGAAGGCGAGCGGCAAAGTCGCTTCAAACAAAGGAAGAATCCCGGAACCGCAGTTAATACCCTGTCCAAAACATAACAAGGTTCGTATGCGGGATTAATGCCGGCAGTCTGGCGGAAAATACGATGAATCAGTTTTTGTTTTGACTCTGCTTTAACTCTTGGTTTTCTGAATCAAAAAGAATAGCGGAATGGCTGTCACAAGGGGATAAACAAACAAGGCCGTGTCGCCCGGTTGATTGCCGGATGCTTTAAGCCGGAGTCCCTGGGCATACGTCCAGGCCGCCAGGTTAAGAAAAACAGGAATAGACCGGCAGGAACCTACGGAAGGTCAACTTTCGCGGAAGGCTTTAAGTTTTCTTACTCTTCCCCCTCAGTCACCGGTTCCGGGACATAGACCCGTTTCAGGGGCAGAAGACCTTTGTAACGGCTGTCCAGTTGCCCGGAACAGGGGTTAATTGGGAACAGTCACAAGACACTGCTTTTTCAGTCCCTCACCAAACCGTCGTTATGCCCGGCCCGTTTCACTCCGAAATGTGTTATTAAGGATACCGAATCCCAAGTGCTCCGCCGGGATGGTCCGCCGCCCGGCTCCGGTCAAGGTGACAGATGAAAACGGTTCTCCTCTTACAACTGCCCATACCTCAGCTTAACTGCGGCCGCCAGACCGGCAACGTGCCATTGGCTGCGGCCTGCCTAAAACAGGCGGCCGCCGGGACGGCCGATGCCCGAATCGACATTCTGCCCGAAAGCCTGGCCACGTACCTGGGCGACGCCGCCCTGGCCGATCTGATTATCTCCCGGCGGGCCGATGTGGTCGGCTTCTCGGTCTACGGCTGGAACCTGCACCGTTCCCTGTACCTGGCGGAAAGACTCAAGAAGGCTTACGGGCCGAAAGTGATCTTCGGCGGGCCGGAAGTCACGCCGGACAATGAAAATGTCATATCTCCATATGTGGATTTTTACGTCCACGGGGAAGGGGAGGCCGTTTTTCTCCGGCTTTTGGAAGATGAAGAATACTGGGCCGCCGGGTCGGGCAGCGAACCGGCCGATCATATCTTCCGCAGCAGCAATAGCCCTTACCTGCTGGAGTGTCTCGAACCGGAAATCGAAAACATGGTCCTGGTGGAGACACAGAGAGGATGCCCTTACCGCTGCGGCTACTGCTACTATCCCAAATCCCGGGATCGGATAACCTGCAAGGACGAGGAACATGTCTTCGAAGCCGTCCACTGGTCCATCGAACGCGGCCTGGGTGAACTTTATCTCCTGGACCCGTCGTTGAACTCCCGCCCCGGACTCCGGGAATTCCTGGGGAAACTCAAGACAATAAACCACGGCGGCCGGATATCCCTCATCAGCGAAATCCGGGCCGAAGCCATCGACGAATCGCTGGCCGATCTGCTGGCCGAAGCTGGTTTCGCCTGGTTCGAAATAGGCTTGCAGAGCACCAATCCCCAGGCCTTGCAGGTGATGAACCGACCGTTGAACGTGGAAAAATTCCTCCGGGGCGTAAGGCTCCTCAAGGAAAGGGAAATACTCCCGCGCATAGACCTCATCGCCGGGCTGCCTGGCGACGACCTGGAAGGCTTCATGCGCTCGGTGGATTTTGTCCTGGAAAACGGGCTGGACGACGACGTGCAGGTTTTCCCCCTGTCGGTCCTGCCCGGGACCGATTTCCGGCGACGCGCCGCCGAACTGGGCCTGGACTATGAACCCCACCCTCCGTACGTCATCAACAGCACGCGGGAATTTTCCAACAGCCAGATCGTGCTGGCCTTCGATTATGCCGAGTATCGTCTGGAAGAAAGTCTGCATCCACTGCCGGACTTGGATATAGCCTGGCGTAGAGATGACACCGGCACGACCGGAAAAGGGAAAAGAGACCTGTGGGTCGAACTGGGCGGCAAATATTATCTGGCCAAGCTCTTTCTGGATGCGCCCCGCCCCGAGGCCGAACTGGAAATCCTGGCCGGGCTGGTCACCCATCCATTTCAGGTTTTTGTCGACCCCTCTCTCCGGGATCACGACTTTCTGCGCCGGGGCCTGGAAATCCTGACCGCCCGCAATCCTCATGTGCCGCTGGAACTGGTCTTCCTGGAATCGGCGACGCCGCCCGCCACGGACCGGCTCATGGAGGCCGTCCGCCTGAGGCGTCCCCATTTTCTCGACGTGGAACAGCGCTACTTGGGCGAAAAGCCGGGCAACCGGGCGGTGCTGGTCACCGTGGTGACAACGGAACGCCCGACCATTCATACCTCCGACATGCAAAGGCAGGTCTTCTGGTGGCGGGAAGAACGTCTGCCTTCCACGGCCGATCTGGAAGCCCTGGACCACCTGGACGGCCTGCTCATTGATTCCATGGCCGGCCGGGAGGCCCTTCACGACTGGCAGGACGCCATGGCTGACGATTCCGGCGATTGGCTCCCGGTCTGTTTCGCTGAACACGCTATGCAGAGGCGCTGGCTTGAATTGACCAGGCCGGACGAGTACTATTTTGCTGTGAGGCCCTGACTGTTTTTTCGCGGCCGGGCAAAGGCCAATAAAACCTGACCTCTTCGCTGCTGATTTTCCTTGACACCCGGCGCGGGCGTATTAAACTTGTATATACAAGTGTCCAAAACCCGTTTCCCCCGGCAACAAGCCATAACCACCTCGCCAAGGAGGCCGGTTACATGTCATCCGCCAAGGAAAGACTCATCAGGGATTTACAGATCGGCAGCGGCAAGCCCCGCCCGGTCCGTGCGCCCCATGGCCCTGAACTGCACTGCAAGGGCTGGCATCAGGAAGCCGCACTGAGGATGCTCCTGAACAATCTGGACCCCGGCAACGGCGAAAAGCCGGAAGAGCTGATTATCTACGGCGGTTACGGCAAGGCGGCCCGCAACTGGCCCTGCTTCGACGCCCTTGTCCTCTCCCTGCTCGAACTGGAAAACGACGAAACCCTGCTCGTCCAGTCCGGCAAGCCCGTCGGCATCCTCAAAACGCACCTGCATTCCCCCCGCGTGCTCATCGCCAACGCCAACATCGTGCCTCATTGGGCCAACTGGCCGTATTTCCACGAGCTGGACAGCAAAGGCCTTATCATGTACGGCCAGATGACCGCCGGTTCCTGGATTTACATAGGCACCCAGGGCATTCTCCAGGGCACTTACGAGACATTCGCTGCGCTGGCGGAAAAGCATTTCGGAACCTCGCTGGCCGGGCGCATCGTCCTGACCGCCGGTCTGGGCGGTATGGGCGGGGCTCAACCCCTGTCCGTGACCATGAACGAAGGCGTCTGCCTCTGCGTCGAAGTGGACCGGGACCGGATAGAACGGCGTTTGAGGACAAAGTATCTTGACGTGACCACCGAACGTCTGGACGAAGCCGTCAGCCTGGCCCGCCGGGCCGCCGAGGAGAAAAAGCCCTTGTCCATCGGTCTCCTTGGCAACGCGGCCGAAGTCTTGCCGGAACTGCTCAAATACGGCTTCAAGCCCGACGTGGTCACGGATCAGACCAGCGCCCACGACGAACTGAACGGGTACGTCCCGGCCGGAATGCCTTACCAGGCGGCCCTGGACCTGCGCCGCAAAGACCCGGCCCGTTACATGGAACTGGCCATGGACTCCATGGCTGTCCACTGCCGGGCTATCCTGGATTTTCAGGCCGGAGGCGCGGTGGCCTTCGACTACGGCAACAACCTGCGGGGCCAGGCCCTGAAGAAAGGCGTGACCGACGCCCTGGACTACCCCGGCTTTGTGCCCGCGTACATCCGCGACCTTTTCTGCGACGGTGAAGGCCCCTTCCGCTGGGCAGCCCTTTCCGGCGACCCGCAGGACATCGCCGTGACGGATCAGGCCCTCATTGAAGCCTTCCCGGAAAAGAAGCGCATGGTCCGTTGGCTGCAAATGGCCGGAAGCAGAGTAGCCCACATGGGCCTGCCCGCCAGGATCTGCTGGCTGGGGTATGGGGAAAGGGACCGGGCGGGCAGGCTCTTCAACGACTTGGTGGCCTCCGGCCGGGTCAAAGCCCCCATCGTCATCGGCCGCGACCACCTGGACTGCGGTTCGGTGGCCTCGCCCTACCGGGAGACGGAAGCCATGAAAGACGGTTCCGACGCTGTGGCCGACTGGGCCCTGCTCAACTGCATGGTCAACGTGACTTCCGGGGCCAGTTGGGTCTCCTTCCACGACGGCGGCGGCGTGGGTATCGGCTACGCCCTGCACGCCGGGCAGGTATCCGTGGCCGACGGCACGCCGGAAGCCGAACTCCGCCTGACCACGGTTCTGCGCAACGATCCGGGCACGGGCATTATCCGGCACGCCGACGCGGGGTACGAACGGGCCGTGCAGGTGGCCGGGGAACGCGGCGTCAAGCTGCCCATGATAAACATGTTCAGATAGGAGCAGCCATGGCTGGTCAGTTGATAGAATGCGTGCCCAATTTCAGCGAAGGCCGCCGGTCCGAAGTCATCGAGGCCATTGTGGAGCCATTCCGCCGCACCGGCGGCTGCGGCCTGCTGGATTATCGGGCTGACCCGGATCACAACCGCCTGGTAGTCAGCCTGGTCGGGCGGCCTGAGCCCATCCGGGAAGCCCTGCTGGCCGCCGCCGAAGCCGCTGTCGTCCATATCGACCTCAACCGGCACCAGGGCGGGCATCCCCGCATCGGCGCGGTGGATGTCATTCCCTTTGTGCCCATCCGCAATATCAGCATGGAGGAATGCGTCGCCCTGGCCCGCGAATTCGGCCAGATTTTTAACCAGCGCACCGGCATCCCCGTCTACTACTACGAGGAAGCCGCCCTGCGGCCGGAGCGCTCCAGATTGGAAGTAATCCGCCGGGGGCAGTACGAAGCCCTGAAGACGGAAGTAGCCAGCGAGGACCGTCGGCCGGACGTTGGCGAAGCACGGCTGCACCCCACAGCCGGGGCCACGGTTATCGGAGCCCGCAAATTCCTCATCGCTTTCAACGTCAATCTGGCCACCGCCGATATAGAAGTGGCCCAGAAGATAGCCAAGGCGGTCAGGTCTTCCAGCGGCGGCCTCTGCCACGTCAAGGGCATCGGGCTCCCCCTCAAGGACAAGGACCAGGTGCAGGTCTCCATGAATATAGTCGATTACGAGAAGAACGCTCTGTACCGTGTCCTGGAGCTGATTCGGATGGAAGCCCGGCGCTGGGGCGTGTCCGTGGCCGGAAGCGAGGTGTACGGGCTGCTCCCGGCGGCGGCTATCCTGGACAGCGCGGCCTATTACCTGCAACTGACGGGTTTCGAGGCCAGCCAGGTGGTGGAACTGGCCTTGCTGGAACAGGCGGAAGGGGAGGCCTGAAAGAGCATGAAGCTGATCGAAAGGACAATTGCGGATTTCGCGGCCGAACTGGCCGGAGACTCCCCGGCTCCCGGCGGCGGCAGCACCGCGGCCCTGGCTGGAGTCCTGGCCGCTTCGCTCTCGGCCATGGTGGCCCGTCTGACCCTGGCCAAAGACAAATACCGGGAACATTGGGCGGAGATGGAAGGCGTCCGGACCGAAGCCGACGCCCTGGCCCGCCGTCTGCTGGAACTTGTGGACGAGGATTCGGCCGCCTACGACGGGGTCTCCGCCGCCTTCCGCCTGCCCAGGGAGACGGACGAACAGAAAGCCCTACGCCGCCAAACCATTCAGGTGGCCACACTGAAAGCCGCCGCCGTGCCCCTGGAAACCCTGGAGACCGTGGCCAGCCTGCTCAAACCGGTCCGGACCGTTCTGGAACGGGGCAATCCCAACTGCCTCACCGACGCCGGCGTGGCCGTGGAAATGATCCGGGCCGCCGCGTTCGGCGCGGCCTTCAATGTGCGCATCAACCTGGGAGGACTGGAGGACAGCCCGGAAGCCGCCCGGATATCCGGGATGACCGGGGAACTGCTGGAACGGATCAAGGCGGAAACCGGCGAACTTGAAAAGATGGTGGAAGAACGCCTGGCCTGAGCGGCCGCCCCGGCCGCCGAGGAAAGAAGACCAACATGGACCAGCAGCCCTTTGATTCTCTCTGGGTGAACGCCCACATCGCCGCCATGACCCCCGGCCGGCCTTATGGAACCATTCGCCGGGCCGCCCTGGGCGTGACCGGAGGCCGCATCGCCTGGATCGGCCCGGAAGAAGACCTCCCGGCGGACAGACGCCGGTCCGCCAGGGAAACCCGCGACGCGGAGGGACGCTGGATAACCCCCGGCTTAGTCGACTGCCACACCCATCTGGTCTACGATGGCAGCCGCTTCCGGGAATTCGAGATGAGGCTGCTGGGAGCCACGTACGAGGAAATCGCCCGGCAGGGCGGCGGCATCCGGGCCACGGTCGCCGCGACCAGGGCGGCCGGTGAAGACGAACTCTTCAGCCAGGCCGCTAAACGGCTGGCCGGTTTTCTGGCCGAAGGCGTGACCACGCTGGAAATCAAATCCGGATACGGGCTGGACCTGGATACCGAACTGAAGATGCTGCGGACCGCCCGCCGTCTGGGGCTCGAATTCCCGGTCACCGTTCATCCGACCTTTCTGGGCGCTCACGCCGTACCAGAGGAATTCGAAGGCCGCGTCGACGATTATGTTGACTATGTCTGCGAGACGGTGCTGCCCGAAGTCAAACGCCTTGGTTTGGCCGTGGCCGTGGACGCCTTTTGCGAAAACATCGCTTTTTCCCCTGAACAGACGGAAAAGCTTTTCGACGCGGCCCGCCGGTTGTCCCTGCGGGTCAAGATACACGCCGGGCAACTGACCGACCGGAAAGGGGCCGAACTGGCGGCCCGGTTCAAGGCCCTGTCCGCCGACCACCTGGAGCACCTGTCCGAGGACGGCGTCCTGGCTATGGCCGCCGCCGGGACCGTGGCCGTGCTCCTGCCCGGAGCCTTCTACTTTCTACGGGAAACGCACCTGCCGCCGATTGATCTGCTCAGGAAACACGGCGTGCCCATGGCCCTGGCCAGCGACGCCAACCCCGGCTCCTGCCCGGCCGCTTCGCTGCTGCTCATGCTCAACATGGCCTGCACCTTGTTCCGGCTGACCCCGGAAGAGGCCCTGACCGGGGTGACCCGCCACGGAGCCTTGGCCCTGGGGGACCTGCACCGGGCCGGGACCCTGGAGCCCGGCAAGGACGCCGACTTTGTGGTCTGGTATATTGAGGAACCGGCAGAACTGGCCTACCGCCTGGGCGGCAACCCTGCTCATTGCGTGGTCAGAGGCGGACAGGTATCTTCCTTCAGCCCCTCGCGCTAATTAAGTTCCCCCACCGCCTTTTCAACCGCCTCCACAACCAGGCCCGTGCGCATGATCTCCTTGACCCTCTGGATATCTCCGGCCAGAAAGCGGTCTTCCTCCAGGTGAGGCACCACCTTTCTGATTTCCGTGTACACGGCTAGGGTGCCTTCCCCCGGCTTCTTGTTGGTGAAGAGATCCAGTCCCTGGGCCGCGCAGAGCAACTCGATGGCCAGGACATGCTCCACGTTGTCCACGATGTTTCGGCATTTCCGGGCGGCTATGGTTCCCATGGACACGTGGTCTTCCTTGTTGGCCGAAGTCGGGATAGAATCCACCGTGGCCGGATGGGCCAGCACCTTGTTCTCGGAAACCAGGGCGGCGGCGGTATACTGGGCGATCATAAAACCGGAATTCAGGCCGCCGTCCTTGACCAGGAAGGCAGGCAGGCCGCTGAGCAGCGGATTGACCAGGCGTTCTATGCGGCGCTCGGAGATATCGGCCAGTTCCGCCATGGCGATGCCCAGAAAATCAAGGGCCATGCCCACAGGCTGACCGTGGAAGTTGCCGCCCAGCAGGAAGTCCTCCTCCTCCAAGAAAATGAGTGGATTGTTGGTGGATGAGTTCATTTCGGTCTCAACCACTTTCTTGACATACTGGATGGCGTCGTGGCTGGCTCCGTGCACCTGAGGCGAACAGCGCAGGCTGTAAGCGTCCTGCACCCGGGAACAATCCTTGTGCGAGGAGATGATCTCGCTGTTGCGGGTTATGCGCAGCATATTGCCCGCCGCCGCTGCCTGTCCCGGATGGGGGCGCACCCTTTGGATGCGGGAATTGAATTCTGTCTGGCTGCCCATCAGCACTTCCAGGCTCATCGAAGCGGCGATGTCGCTGGTTTTGCAGAGACGAAGGGCGTCATACAGGGCTAAGGCCCCGATGGCCGTCATGGCCTGGGTCCCGTTTATCAGCCCCAGGCCTTCGCCGGATTCGAGCTGGATAGGCTCCAATCCGCAGACTTCCAGGGCTTCCCGCCCGGAAATTTTCCGCCCCTGATACATGGCCTCGCCTTCGCCGATGAGCACCAGACAGAGATGCGCCAGCGGCACCAGGTCGCCGCTGGCCCCCACCGATCCCTGCTCGGGAACCAAGGGACAGACTCCGGCATTGAGCAGGGCGACCAGGTGCATGAAGGTCTCCAGGCGGACGCCGGAATGGCCCCGGGCCAGATCCTTGATGCGCAGGGCCATCATGGCCCGGACCGATTCATCGTCAAGACGGCGGCCCACTCCGGAGGCGTGGCTGAGCAGGATGTTGTGCTGGAGCTTGCGGGTGTCCGCCTTGGATATGTTCACTCCGCTCAAAGCCCCGAAACCGGTGGTTATGCCGTAAATGGTCCGTTCTTCATCAACCCAGCGCTGAACCAGTTTTCTCGTTTCCAGCAGGCGCTTTTCGACGTTGGGCTTGAGCGCTATCCTGGCCCCGTGTCTAGATATGGCGACGAGGTCATCCAGGGTCAGACCGTCGTACCCGATGAGAACAGTCTCGGTCATGTTTTCTCCCTCCCCGCTAACCTAAGCGGAAATGGTGCCCTATACGGCCAGACGGAAAGCGCTCTCCGGCGGCTTGAAACGGCCCCCCAGACGGAAGCGCGAGCCCGGGTAGGTGAATTGGCTCCTCGTGGCCAGATGCTCGCCGCTCCAGGTCTTGCGGTAAAGAACCAGACAGGGCTCGGTGGGCTCGATGTCAAGCATGTTCTGCATCGTCTTGTCAGGCAGAACGGCCTCCACCACGTGCTCCGCTTCGGTTACCGGAGCCATTTGCAGAAGGTAGGCCGATGGAGTGATCTTGGTGAAATCCTGCTTCAAGTATTCGGGGGCGATGACCGGGTTGACAAAGCGGTCAGCCAGTTGAATGGCCTTGTCCCCGTCCCGGTGAACTATGACCGAATGGTAGATGGCTGCTCCCGCCTTCAGGCCTGTTTCGGCGGCCAGGCTGGGCGAAGCCTTTTCCTCCCTGAGCAGGTGAATATTGCAGGAATATACGCCGCCCCTCTGCCTTATTTCGTCGGCGATGCTGCGGATTTCGAGCAGAGCCGCCTGAGGTTTGGCCTTGGCCACAAAGGTGCCCACACCCTGGACCCGGATAAGATGTCCCTCGGAAGTAAGTTCACGAAGAGCACGGTTGACCGTCATGCGGGAGATGCCCAGCTTTTCGACCATTTCGTTTTCGGAAGGTATCTGGTCGTCGGGCCGCCATTCTCCGGACCGGATGCGCTCCAGAACAAGCTGCTTGATCTGTTCGTACATGGGCAACGGTCTTCGCTGGACTTCCATGATGTTGGAGCTTATTGCCATGGGCGCGGGCCTTTTTTTTCGGAGAAATCGGATGAAGTATCTTTCACTTGTTTTTTTTCCGGGCGGGAAAGCCGCTGTAAAAATACGTGATGCCGGAGCATCGCATGATGGCCGCATATGGCGGACGCATGACGGTTTGCTGATTTCCGGGGGCTGGTCCGGTCATCAGGAATTATGGTTGCGGATGATGGGGAAATAAGTGAACCAGATGGACTTGTGACTGTATCCATGCTTTTGTCCCTTGGGGATTCACAGGGCTTTCTGGGTTCCCGGTACGGTGACTATACATATATATACAAGAAAATATAGACCGATTCAGGTGGGTGTCAAGGCAAATTGTCCGAATGTGGAGCGCCGGTGGATGGGCTCCAGGCCAGCCTGAGTTACAGGATATCCGCGCCCAGGTATTTATTGAGTCTCTGGATAAGCCCCTGCCTGTTGTGCCTGTCGGGGATGTAGACTCTGAAATTGACTATGTTTCCGCTGATGTCATACAACCCGTGATCAGCCACGAAATCGCGGGCCAGCTTCAAGCCGTGATGGGGGGCTTCCGTGCCTTCAAAAAAAACTTCGCCCCAGTTGTTCTGATAGACAACCGCCGTTTGAGCTATCTGCTGGGTCTTGTCGGGGCATTCGAGATTGACGACCAGAAGCATCCTGACCGGTCTCGGATCGCATAGAAGTTCTTTTTCGCTGATTTCAGTGTTCTTGTACGCCGGGAAAAAATCCCCCATTTCCCTGAGCAGGGTCTGAATGTCCGGAACCGTGCAATGCACGGCCGGACTGCCATAGCCGGAGTTCAGGTTTATAGAGGTGGAGTTGCCGTAAAGACGGTTGACAACCAGCCAGATAAGGGTATGGGCCAGATGCTTCGAGCGCTGGAGCATCAGGGCTATCCCTTCGCTGTTGGATGTCTTTTCGCGGGAAAGAAAGCTTCGATAAGCGGCCCAGCATCCGGTGTTCTGCTCGTCCAACTCCGTCTGGATGGTCAGAGCCGTGAGGACGGGGGGCGATTCGATGACGTTCTTTATCGACTCGACCTTGTAAGGCCTTCGAGCATAGAAGGCGAAAAGTTTGCGGTTGAGCACCGTCAGATCCCGCTGGCTGATGGTCAATCCGGAATGCTGCTGTTGTTTGAGTTCTGTGGTGATTCTTTTGTAAGTTCGGAATATGAATGAATTGATCTGCTGGCTGAAAACCTGTGATTCCCGAAATGACCAATAATGATATGCGTTCAGATGATCGATATCGGACTGTTTCCAGCCCCATTTCTGCACCATCTCCACCATGGCCTGCCTTTTCCGCGGCAACCGTTTCTGGCGGTAGTCGGCGAAAGTCAGTTTTTCTCCAATCTTGAGATACATGGATTTGCGGAGAAGGTCCAGATCGTCCCAACGGCCCGAGGAATCAAAATAATTGCTGGCCCGCTCGAACATGAGGACGTAAGGGTCGAGCATATGAACCGCCGCCTTGCTGAGCTGCAAGCGTCTCTTCAGGTCGTCGCAGAGCAGGCCGGTGGGTTCTGTGTTCATCATGTACTCATCCAGCAGGGCCATTTTCAGAACGGACTTGAAAGGGCTGCCGATGGTCTTGTTTATCTGCCAGATGGCCGCGCCGTAATACTCGCTTAGGGATATGGTACGGACATTGCCCAAGTCGGCTAGTCCGCCGGCGTCCAGCCGGACGGAGTGGCTGACCAGGGTATAAAGCTGCATATACTCGGAGTCGCTGACTTCGGGCGGCATGACCCACCAGAGTGGAACCTGTCCCGCGACCAGGGTCATGGTCCGGTAAAACTCCTCTTTCAGGAGATTGCCTAAAGCGGTCCCGGAACTTTCGCCTTTGGCCGCCCCGAAATTGTCCTCCCTGATGTTTTTCAGGTCCATGGGAAAAAAATGAACTTCGGCTCCGGCGAAGTTCTCCGCCCATTTTTCGATTGCCCCAAGTTTGACGCGGAAATATTCGAACTCCTTGGTGCTGAAGGCATCGCCATCCAGGCAAATCCAGTAATCGAAGTCCGATTTTGAGTTCTGGGCCAGTGAGCCCAGACTGCCTATGAGGGAGATGGACTTGATGGGCAAGGACGGATCATAGCTGGCCCAGGCCTTCAGGCTGGGCGGCTGTTTGCCTGGGAAGGCGTCGGCGAAAGCCTTTTCAACCTTCTGGTTCATTTCATAACGGAACACTCCATACGGACTGCGTTTGCAGGCCTTGTCTTCATTCAGCAAACCCTCGGCGCTGACGTGAATGAGCAGAGGAACGAGATCAAACACGGCCTTCTTGCGCTGGGTCAACTGCTCGTACAGGAACGATGTTTTGTGGGCGTTGTAATTGTCGAATATTTTCAGGTTGCGGGAGAGTTCCTCATCGCCGGGCAGAAGAAGGCGTTTTTTAGGCGAAGGCTGGTCCGGCGAAACTGAAGTAATGTCCGGAGAAGTCGAGGAGTCAAGAGGCCTTTCATCAAGGCCGCTTGTTGCTCCATTGAGCGGAAAATCGAAAAATTTATCTTCTGTGCGATCCAACAAGGACTCCATGCATATCGCCGAATGGTGCAAGCACGATTCACTCCCCGAGCCGCCTCCGGCCGACCGGCAATTCCGTGGAATGACCAGAACGGTCAATCCGGATGAACCGTCATAAGAATTTATACTACCCGAAAAAGATTGCTTATCAAAGCCTATTTAAAAGCATCCCGAGATACTTTCCGTCAGCACGGCGACTGAGTTAACATGCCTGGAATACTGATTTAACCCGGAGGATGCCTGATTGACATTCTCGCGGCCAAGCATGATTTTCCACCTCCGTGGACGGTGCGATCTTTGCCTGCGAATGTTTTTGGGCTATTCTTGGAACATGGAAGACGCTGGCTGGAGCCCTGGGGAAAAGAAGCGCCTTTCTTGGCCGTCAGAGGGGTAACCTGGGGATAAATCCATCAACCATAACCGTGGCCTGGCCCTGTTTGCCGCATATGCGGCAGCAAGTCCTGCCGCTGCTTGGGAACGGCTTCCATCGGCCGGAGTGCCGCCAGGCGGAGGAGGCGAATGAAACTGCACCATGAGATGGAATCGGGCGTGTTGGTGATCCGGCCCGTGGAAAAAAGGCTGGATGCGGCCATGGCCCCTTCTTTCGAGGAACGGGTCAAGGCATTCATCGCCGACGGGCATGGATTGATCGTCCTGGACCTTTCACCCGTGGAATTTGTGGACACCCTGGGTTTGGGGGCCATTCTGGCCAGCCGCAAGGCGCTGGGGCGGAACGGCGAAATGGCTGTCAGCGGCTCCAATGAGATTGTGGCCGATTTGTTCAAACTGACCGGTCTTGACATGGTTTTTCCGTTATTCGCGGATAAGGATGCGGCCGTGGCCGCTCTGGCCAGATGAAAGCGGGGCCTCTCATGAAGACTCAGCATCTCACCATGAAAATAGAAAGCAGCTTTGGCAACGTCTTCCTGGTCGGCCTGGCGGTTAACCGAATAGCCGGTTACCTGGCGGAAAATGCGGTCGTCGGCGGGAAGATGGAAATGGCCGTGGTCGAAGCCGTCAACAACGCCATAAAGCATGCCTACCGGGGCGAACCGGGCCATGAGGTCGAAATACTAATCAGCGTTCAGGACGATAGCCTGACCCTTGCCGTTTCCGACCGGGGCAGGGCGATGGAAGACGCTTATGCTTCACGGGTGAATCGTATCCCCATGGACCTTGACGAGATAGAAGAGGGCGGGCGCGGCCTTCTTCTGATACGCAAGATCATGGACAGTGTGGAATACTGTTCGGAAGAAGGCCGCAATTCGCTGTTGATGAAGAAGGCTTTGAAAAGACAGCCGTAACGCGGATCACCTCGCCGCCTGAAGGATAATCAGGCCATTCCGGTGATCTGCATCAGTTTTTTCACGATAGCTTGAGCATCTTCCCGGCCAGGCGTCAGCGGCAGTTGTTTCATTATGCCCAATCCTTCCGACGCCTCATGAAAATCATCTTCGGACATTGAACTGGCTACGGCGCAGTTTATCATGGCGTTAACCTGGATGAGGCGCGCCGCCAGTTGCAGGCCGGCCATGTCGCCGGCATTTTCCGCCGTGACGACCAGGTGGGTATTCTGCTCATTGACGGCGTCCAGGGCCGTTTGTCCGGAATCAGCCCAGTTCAACTGTATTTTCCCGGTCTCCTCAAGGCTCCCCGCGAAATCAGACCATTGGCTTTTATCGGTTGTTACCAGCAAAACATTGAACATATCATTTGACTCCATTCTTGGTTATTTTCCGCGAAACGGGACATCGTTCGGCACGATTGAAAAACCGTGTCCGAATTAAACTTATTCAATGATGAAATGTCAAGGCGGCTGCCAGGAAAAATCCAAAATAAAGTTCCGGACACGGAAGGACAAAAATAGACGCTGAAAAAATGGCGAGAGTATGGGCCGGATAATCTTCAGGTCCACCTGGCGGTATGGTGATACCAGGCTTTGCGGTCCACTTTGCTGAGACGGGCCAGGAGGGTGAAAAGCAGTTGCTTGAGCAGCTTCAGTTGGATGTCCGTGTGGATAAGGTTCAGCCGGTCGGCGCTGAATCCCAGCAGGAGGCATTCCGTCTTGGCCACCACATGGGCTGTGCGCTTGACTCCCATCAGACCGAATTCTCCAAAAGTTTCACCTGGCTGCAGGACGGCCAGGACTCGGTCGGCCAGGATGACGCTGGCTTCACCCTGGATCATCACGTAAAGGTAAACGTCTACTTCCCCTTCCTGAATGATCACTTCTTCAGGCTTGACTTTGGTCCATTCACCGGCCCAGAGGAGTTCTTCCACTTCGTCCCGAGTGAAAACCTTGAAGAAGTCAAGCTCCTGTAAATATTGCAGCAGTGTCTTTTCTTCGATGATTTTCTTCATGGACGGTCCTGTTTTCTGTCGGGCGGCAGCCGGAAGACGATGACCTGGTTCCGCACTTAAGAGGGCAAGGATGCATACGTGTAACTAGAGCATTAGAAGGGAATGGCGACTATGCCCGTACCTGTTCTCCGCTCTGGGCTCCAACGGGCGAGCCTCGAAAAACACTGTTATCCGAAACGTATGACATAGTATTTTAACATAAAAGGGGGCGCTGGCAATAAGAAAAGACTTGACCGGCTCCGTCGGAGGATTGGAGCAAAGACCGGGATGGACGCGGGGGCTTAAACAGCTCGGGAAGACAAGCGCCTGATCAGTCCGTCCATTATGTCGCGGTGTTCGTCGGTATCCGCGCATTCCAACAGATAAGCCTTTTCTCTTTCCATCTGGCTGTCCAGAGAGCAGGAAGAGCCGGACCTGAGCAGCCGCTTGGTCCGTCTAACCGCCTCTCGGGGCATTCTGGCCAGGCGGACGGCCATTTCTATTGCCTCGTCCAGCAGTTGCTCCGCTGGGACGGTCCTGTTTATCAGGCCTGTTTCAAGCGCCCGCGCCGCGGATACGGGCTGTGCGGACAAAAGTATTTCGGCGGCCAGCTTTGGGCCTGCCAGCCTGGGGAGAAGACAGGTCATACCGCCGACGGGCGGCAGGCCCAGCCGGATGTACGCCGGGTCAAAGAAGGCCTGATCCGAAGCCACGACCAGGTCGCAGGCCAGGGCCAGCGAGAGACCGCCTCCGGCGGCCGGTCCATTGACGGCGGCCACGACCGGCTGAGGCATATCCGCAATAAGAGCGACCACGGCCAGCAGCGGGGCGACCAGTTTTTCCATTATTCGGCTGCGCGGGGAGTCCGGTTCGCTGTCCAGAGCTTCTTTAATGCTCCTGACATTGGCCCCGGCCGAAAAGGTCCGGCCTTTGCCTGTCAGGACAACAGCCCCCAGAGAATCGTCAACAGAGATTTCTGTCAGGACCCGAAGCATCTCCCCGCCCAGTTCGTGATCTACGGCATTGGCCGTTTCCGGGGAATTTATCCAGATCAGGCCAATACCATCGCGGCGTTCCAGATCGATTCCCCCGTTCATAATCAGACCAGTCCTTCTTTTTTCAGCCAGGCCTCGATGCGGTCGAAGGCCAGGGCTATCTGGTCGTCGGTGCAGCCGAATGACAGCCGGATGAAACTGTCCCCGGTCGGGCCGAAAGCATGGCCCGGCACGGTAATGACCTTGGCTTCATAAAGCAGCTTCAGTGACAGATCGAAAGAAGTCATGCCCGGTATGTCATAGCGGACAAATATATAGTATGAACCTTCTGGCCGGATGTAAGAGAAGACCGGAGCCAGGCCGTCCAGCCTGGCGCACATCAGGTCCCGGCGGCGCTTCAGGTCGCCGACCAGTTGGGCCACGCAGTCCTGGGGACCCTGAAGCGCGGCCAGAGCCGCTACCTGGGAAACTGTCGGAGCACAGATGCTGATGGCGTCATGGACTTTGAGCACCTGGTCGATGACTCCGCCGGAGGCGTACATATACCCGACCCGCCAGCCGGTCATGGCGTACTTCTTGGAGAAACTGAAAGTGGCGACCAGGTTGTCTTTCAGTTCGGGAATCTGGGTGGGGGAGAAGGGCGGTTCATGGTCATAGACCATGAAGTCGTAGGCTTCGTCCGAGATGAGGAAAATGTCGTTTTCCAGGCATATTTCGGCCAGACGTCTGACATCGCTTTCCGAAAAGATGGACCCTGTGGGGTTGAGAGGGTTGCAGAGTATGATGGCTCGGGTTTTATCGGTGACGGCCCTGGCCACTGCCTCCACGTCCATCTTCCAGCCTTCTTCTTCTATCAGAGGCACCCATACTTCACGGCCTCCGGCCAATCTGACCTGTTCCACGTGGGAGGCGTAGTTAGGTGAGCCCATGATGACTTCGCCGCCCGGTTCGACCACGGTTATGATGGCGGCGAACAGGGCTTCCATGGACCCGGCGCTGATGAAGACTTCCCGTTCGGGATCGACCTTTATGCCTTTGTTCTTTTCCAATTCGCGGGCCACGGCCTGTTTGAGAGGGGGCCAGCCGGGTTGAAGACTGTATTTTCCGATATCAGGGTTCTCTTCAAAGGCCTTGGCCACAGCTTCCAGTATGTGGGCTGGTGTGCGGTGCGAAGGAATGCCTTGTCCCAGCGATACGGTATCCGGAATATTGGCGGCCAGGATGGGCATTTCCTTGATGGCGGAAATGGAGATGTTGGCCACGCGGGAACTGATGCCCTTGGTCCTGAATTTATGGCCGGCGGCCTCGAGAACGGAATGGTGAGTCAAAAGCGACCTCCTCGAAATAGATGCTGAAAACAGCACGGTCTGGCAACCCGGAATATTGTGTTCCGGAAGCGGCCGGCTTTACAGCCGGCCGCCGGTCATTGTGCCACAATCTTTTTTATTTGCAAAAGGAGTATTTAAAGAAGAGTCAGCGTTCGAGTTCACAACTCAGCTTGCGGGCCATGAGCCTTTCGTAAAGGCCGGGGCAGAATTTCATCATCAGATGGGTCATCCGGCCTACGGACGAAAGAACCAGAAGCCGCTGGTCCCTGGAGGCCGCCCTGAAGACGGACGCGGCCACGCTGTCCGGGGTGGCCGCCTTGCCCACCGTGGACTGCGGGTGCTTGGTTCTGGAACCGTCGCCGTCCAGGGCGTTGGTGCCGATACCGGTGGCCGTAAAGCCGGGGCAGACTATGGTTACACCCACGCCGTGCTCAAAGAGCTCGGTCCTCAGCGTGTCGAACAGGCCGTGCAGGGCATGTTTGCTGGCCGAATAGGCGCTGCGGCCCAGGACAGGGGAAATGCCGGCGATGGAACTGATGGCTATGATGACGCCCCGGCCAGCTTTGATATGAGGCAGGGCGGCCGCCGTGCAGTACATAGCTCCGAACAGGTTGACATCCATGACCTTCCTGAAGGTCGCGGACTGAGTATCGTCAAAGGCGCAGCGGCAGGTGATGCCTGCATTGTTTATAAGGACATCCAGTTGTCCGAAGTGTTCCACCGTGGCGGCGACGGCCTTTTGGCAGGCGGCTTCATCGCTGACATCCAGTTCGAGCGCTATGGACTCGGCCCCCGCCCGCTTCAGTTCCTCGCACAGACCGGCCAGAGCGGAAGCATCCAGATCGGCCAGGGCCAGCTTGGCCCCGGCCAGGGCGAAATACTTGGCGAAAGCGCGCCCCAATCCGCCGCCCGCTCCGGTAATAAAAACAACCTTCTCATTGAAATCTCTGATCTTTCCCATGAATCACTCCTCGGTCACAATCAGGTAACATATCTTCCACTGTCGGTATCGCCAATCAGATTTGTTTACAGGCCAACTCGGCTTCAACCGTGATCTGGCCGGCAGGCAGGGGACGCCGGGCAAAGAAGCCGGATGTGATAAGTCCCGCGATTATATGCCACGTCCCCCAGCAGGCGACGATCAGGGCCATGCCGCCCATGCCGCCGAAGAAGTTGAAAACGAGGACCAGCCCCAGGGCGGAATTCTGGATGCCTACTTCGATGCAGACCGCCCGGCGGTCGTATTCCGGCAGCCGAAAAGCCCAGGCCGTCCAGTAGCCGATGTTCAGGGCCAGGGCGTTGTGAATGATGACCACCAGAATGACCAGTCCTATGTAGCTGAGAAAATTGTCCCAGTTGGCAGCCAGGGCCAGACCCACGAAAGCAATGAAGACCAGCAGGGAGAATATCTTGAAGGGCTTGCGGACCTTGTCGGCCAGATTGGGGAAAATGCGGGATAGCGTCAGGCCCAGGCAGAGGGGAATGCCCAGAATCACGAAGACCGTGGTAAAGACATCCGCCGGACTCAGGCTGACCTGCTTGAGGATCGACGCTGTGGCCGGGTTGAGCGAACCCCAGAGCGACAGGTTGAAGGGCGTCATGACTATGGCCGCGGCACTGGATAAGGCTGTCATGCCGATGGAAACGGCGCAGTTGCCCTTGGCCAGGTAGGTCATGATATTCGACAGGTTGCCGCCGGGGCAGGATGCCACCAGGATCATGCCCAGAGCCATGGACGGGCTCAGGTTGATTCCGGGAATGCGAGCCAGCGCCAGGGTCAGCAGGAAGGTGAAGGCGGGCAGAAGCACGAACTGCGCGCCCAGCCCGATCAAAGGCGCCTTGGGGGCGACTATGAGCCTCTTGAAGTCCTCCAGCTTCAGATCCAGGGATACACCCAGCATCATCAGGCCGATGGCTGCGTTGATGGCCATGAGCCCCTGAGGATTGAAATTCAGCCTTATCTGGTCAATCGCCGCCGCTTCCATAACCACCCCTGACTGTAAAAAAAGCAATCATGATTCAATCGGCCGCAAGAATCTTGGGCCTGCTCCGGATCAACTCATCGCTTCACCGTTCGATGCTTCCTGCAGCCTTGTTGCCGGGTAAGGCCTGCGGCCATGCGGGCCGGATCAGACCTTGACCGGTTTCAACATGGTATGAATCATGGCCAGCATCTGGGTGAGGCGGTCATTTATATCGTTCCCGTCCGAATGGCTGCCTTCTCCGAGGTATTCTTCCATGCGGATGCTGAAATGCCGGGAAACCAGGGAAAACATGAAGACTATGTAAAGGCCGTTGATGGTGAAGGCCGCCATATCCACATCAATGTCGGACCTCACCAGCCCCTGGCTTATGCCGTCATGCAGGAGCTTCTTGAGATGATCGGCCGTGTGTTTTTCCACTTCCATGGTCAACTGTTCGGCAAAGGATTCCATGCCCGCCGAGGATATATTGATATACAGGCGCAGGTAATCCGGGTGTTCCAGGACAAAGGTTTTTCCCTGGCGGAATATGTGTTCGATCTGGCGGTATATATCCCATTCCGGGTCAATGGCCCCGTAGACTGTCTGGCGTGAACGGTCCAGGCCGTCACGGCAGACGAATACATAGAGGTCTTCCTTGTTGCTGAAGTAGTTGTAGATAGAGCCCTTGGCCACCCCGGCCCGTCTGGCTATCTCCGCCACGTCCGCGCCGTTGAATCCGGCTTGGGAGAAGACCTCGACTGCGGCGGCGGTTATTCTTTCTCTTTTCTCCGGTTGCAACTGATTAAACGTATCTGTAGGCACTTTTCACCCTGATTTCGTGACTGACTGGTCAGTCAAAGATGGCACGATCCAATATTGTTGTCAAGTAATTACCTGGCCGTTCTCCAGTAAACGGGAACGAAAAATTCGAACCCCTCTGGACGTATAGCCAAGTCGAAGCTATAAAGGAGCACAAGGCACACTGAACGGCGGTCAGTCTATCATGTATCCTGATTGAAGCGGCCGCCGGTTTACACCCGGCCCGGACGGTGAAGGCTTTACCTGAAGGGAAGGTTGGGGTAGTATGCCCGCGGCCCCCGAGGGCGGGCGGCCTTGGACCCGAACAGCAACCTATTGGAATTCTATGCACTTCACCACCATACAGTTTGCACTGTTTTTCCTGGTCGTTTTGAGCCTCAATTGGGCGTTGAGGCCGCGGACCAGAGTTTATAAATACTTTCTTCTGGCCGCCAACTATTTTTTTTACGCCTGCCTTGACCCTCGGTTTCTTTTCATACTGCTCGGCGTCAGTTTGAGCAACTGGTTCTTCGCCGAACGCATTGTCGGGGCGTCTTCCAAGAAAAACAAAAAACGCTGGCTGACACTTGATCTGGCCCTCAATCTTGCCTGCCTGGCCCTGTTCAAATACCTGGAATATTTTTACTCCCTGCTGCTGGACATATCCTATATGGCCGGTCTGTATCCCGTTCTGACGCCCCCTGAGATCGTTTTTCCCATCGGCATATCGTTTTTTACTTTTCAGGGGCTTTCCTACTGCATAGATGTCTTCCGCGACCACCGCCAAAAAGCCCGAAGTCTCCTTGATGTCCTCGTTTTTGTCTCCTTTTTCCCGACCATCATGTCCGGTCCCATCATGAGAGCCCGGAATTTCCTGCCTCAAATATCAAGGCCTCAATACGACAGCCGGAGCTTCCGGCAAGGCTTCGCCCTTCTGCTCAGCGGGATGTTCAAGAAAGTGGTCATCGCCAGTTACCTTTCGGAACACATCGTCCGGGAAGTCTTTCAGGTGCCTTCAAATTACTCATCCCTGACCGTGCTGACCGCGGTCTACTCGTATTCTTTGCAGATTTTCTGCGATTTTTCCGGCTATTCGGACATGGCCATGGGGCTGGCCCTGCTGATGGGATACAGACTGCCGGAAAATTTCCAGTCGCCTTACCGGGCTACCGACCTTCAGGAATTCTGGAGGCGCTGGCATATTTCCTTCTCGACGTGGCTGAGGGATTATCTCTACATACCCTTGGGGGGCAACCGCCATGGGCGAGTCCGTAAGTACCTCAATCTGATGATTACCATGACCCTGGGCGGCCTCTGGCATGGGGCGAATTCCCGTTTCTTGATCTGGGGGGCCATGCACGGAGCCGGATTGACTCTGACTCACATGTATAATGATTTCCGGAAAAACAGGCTGCCCGGCTCCATCGAAGAGATGAGGCGGCGTCGCAAGGAACCGGAACCATGGGTCTACGCGCTTCAGAAGACTGCCGCCTGGTTTCTGACTTTCAATGCCGTCTCATTTTTGTGGGTTTTCTTCCGGGCGGAAGACTCCCAGCGGGCCTTTGAGATATTCCGGAGCATCCTTGCTGTCACCCAGCCCGGAAACGGTTTTGAATTCATGGTCGTCGTGGCGCTGGCCGCAGGGCTGGGAGTTCAGTTTCTGGGGCGCTACCTCCAGGACGCATTTATTCGGGTTCAGGAGGATATGCCGGTTTTTCTGCAGGGCTGCTTGATCGCTTTGCTCTGTATCGTCATACTGCGTATGGGACCGGAAGGCGTCCTGCCATTCATCTATTTTCAGTTTTAAGGCCGCCTGTCCGGAAAGAGGAATCTGAGATAAAGTGACCGTGAAGAATAAAAAGGAAAGGAAACTGACCCCGGCGAAAGTCCTGGCGATATATCTCATCGCTTTCAGCCTGGTCTCTTTTCATGAGCTCAGCCGGGTGACCGCCTGGCTGGAAGGCGTCTGCCTGAAATCCGAAGCCGCGCCCGAGACTCTGGCCTATTGCAACGCCCTGCGCGGTTTCGTCAGGACTCTCGGTCTGGACGGCCTGGTGGCGGCTGAAGACCGGGTGGCCGCGCTGGCCCGTAAGTTGCCGGAAATAGGAAGCAGCGGCCTGGAACAGGCCCTGCCGGAAGTCGTTGCGGCCACGGTTCCGCAAGAAAAAGAACAAAAAGTTGTTCAATCAGCCGGGGACGAACAGCCTCTTCCTGAACCCCCGAAGACACAGACGCCGCAAACGTCTGAGCCGGAGACGGACAAGCTGCCTTCGAAGCCTGCTGAACCACGGCCGATTCCGGAAAAAGCGGAAGAGCAGAATCCCGAACTGACACCGCCTCAGGCCTCTCTTGCACCGGCGGTTGCCGCACCTTCCGTGATAAAGCCCCGCCGCGTCCTGATCGCCGGAGATTCGACCATCCTGGAAGGCTTCGGCGTGGCCCTGCAAAGGGAATTGAAGAAGCACGACGGGATTTCCGTCTTCCGGGAAGGAACGTATTCGAGCGGCCTCTCACGGCCGGACTATTTCGATTGGCAGCCCTACCTGACCGGACTGGTAAAAAAACACCGGCCCGACCTGCTGGTGATAAGCCTGGGGGCCAACGACCCGCAGGATATCCTGGACGAAAAGCGCAAAAGACACCATGCCATGTCCGAGGGGTGGAACGCGATTTACGCCGACCGGACCAGGGCCTTACTGGCCATACCGGGCGCTCTGGGGATTCCCACCATCTGGGTGGGGTTGCCCGTCATGGAAAAAGAAGGTTACGGGCGGAAAATAGCCAATATCAACAAGGTGGTGGCCGATGTCTGCGGCTCGCTGCCTCTCTGCCGGTTTGTCGATACCTGGGAGGTGCTGGCCGATGAAGCCGGAGCATACAGGACTTACCAGGAGGACGCGGAAGGCCGTCCGGTCCGCATCAGGGCCAAGGACGGCATCCACCTCACCGAGGCCGGGGGAAGGGCGCTCACCCAATATTTTCTCGGGGCCGTCCAGCCTTACCTGCAATGGCCCTGGGAACGGCCTGAAACCGGACCCGCCGGGGCCGGAAAGGACTCCGCCGAAACCGGTCCGGCTTCCATCTCGTCCAGTGTGGCCAAAATGACCTTCTTTTCCCGGGCGAGAAACAAGGCAACAGGATACTTCGCCTACTTGCCGAAGGCGATGGAAAAAGGGGAAGTCTTTCCGGTCCTTTATCTCCTGCACGGGGCCTGGGACGGATACACGGCCTGGCAGGAACATGCCGATGCGGAGCTTCGGACTCTGGCCGCCAGGCACCGGATAATCATCGTCACCCCGGACGGCGATGAATTCGGCTGGTACGTGGACAGTCCCGTGAAACCGGGCAACGAAATAGAAACCTTTTTTATGAAAGAACTCATCCCTCATGTGGAGGCCAACTTTCCAACGGCTCCGGACCGCCGGGGAGTGACCGGCCTTTCCATGGGCGGCCACGGGGCCATGGTTCTGGCCTTGCGCAATCCAGGCGTTTTTTTGTCCGCCAGTTCCATGAGCGGCATCCTGGATATAACGAAGCATCCCGAGCAGTGGCATATCAAGGACGTGTTGGGGCCTTACGAAGGAGAAAACCGCCGTGTCTGGGCCGAGCATTCGGCCTTCGGACTGGCCTCCGCCTATCCGGGACGTTTAAACGCCATCTCCCTGCTGGCCTCGGTCTCCCTGGGCGACCAGTGGGCCCTGCCGGACAACAGGGCCTTCCACTCGCTGTTGAAGGAACTGGGGGTAAAACACGAGTATCATGAAGAGGAAGGCGGCCACGATTGGGCCTTCTGGACTGCCGAACTCCCTCGCCACGCGGGTTTTCACGCCAAGGCGTTGAACGGACCGCGAAATTGAACCGACCGCTGTCTTGCCGCGACGTCCCGGTCTTCAAAAATGCGGTTGCATATTAGCCACATATTTACTATAGAGTAAAAAACCAAATAGCCGTTCACCGTGAGCGGTCTAACAATGGCCCAAAACCAAAGGAGTTTTTATGACATGACTGAGATGAAAGAATTGGGTGCAATGTAAGAAAATGAAATCATTGGGAAAACACTTTATTATCGAGTTTCATGACTGTGATCCTGATGCCCTGAACAACAAAGAAATTCTTGAAAGCCACATCTTAGAATCGGTCCGCGTTTCCGGCGCGACCGTGATCCAGCCATTTTTCCATCAATTTTCTCCCCACGGCGTTAGTGGAATAGTAGTTATCGCCGAGTCCCATTTCTCCATCCATACGTGGCCGGAGTATGGGTACTGCGCGGTGGACATTTTCACTTGCGGCGAGGATATAGACAATGAAGCGGCCTTGGAGTACTTACGCACCGCTCTGCAGTCGCGTCATTATTCGTTGATGGAAATGAAGAGGGGAACTTTCGACATCCCCGGTCTGGAACTCAGGCATAAGCCGGAAATGGAGTTGAGATGAGCGAAAACACTATATTCGCCGAGGCGACCGGTATCGGGAACATAGTCGTAAATTTCCGCGGGCAGCGTGTGATTTATTCCGGAGAAACCCAGTATCAGAAGATCGATATTGTGGACACCGACGAGTTCGGCCGGATGCTTTTCCTGGACAGAACAGCCCAGTCGAGCCAGAGGGATATGTTCGTCTATCACGAGGCGCTGACCCACCCTGCCATGCTAACCCACCCCAAGCCGGAAAAAGTCTGTGTAATAGGCGGCGGCGAGGGGGCTACTCTATGGGAGGTCTACCGGCATCCTGACGTGCGGAGGGCGGTGATGGTTGACATAGACGAAGAAGTTGTTCGTCTGTGTCGCGAATACTTGCCAGAATGGAACCGGGGTTCTTTTGACGATCCCCGGACCGACCTGCATATCGGGGACGGAAGGGCCTTCCTGGAGCAGACCGAGGAGAAGTTCGACGTGATCCTGGTGGATCTGTCGGACCCCTTGCGAGAGGGGCCGGCCGTGTTTTTGTTCACTCAGGAGTTTTATCAGGTCATCTACGACCATCTGACTCCTCAGGGCACGGTCTGTTTTCAAGGGGAAACACTTCAGCCTTGGAGGGTTCAACTGCATGCGCGCATGTACAATACCCTGAAAAAGGTTTTTCCAGTGGTGGTTTCCTATCCTTATTCTCAACCGTGTTTTCATGAGATACACGGGTTCGTGATGGCCTCCAAAGACCAGGACCCCCGCAAAGAGGACCTGGGTTCGCGGGCCATGGAACGGGGAATGGATTTTCGTTACTTGTCCCCGAAATACCTGAACACCATGTTTACCGTTCCGGGCTACGTGGAGAGGGCTTATGAAGAGTTCTCCCAGCCGCTGACCGACGCGGAACCAGGGGTGTTGAGGGATAAACTGAAATGACGCAATGGCGGCCGGGTGACGCACCCGGCCGCCTGATTTTGTTGACAAAGTGGTTCCCCAGGCACTTGAAAGAGAAGAAGGCTCCGAGAGCAACTATACAGGCGGGATGCTTCACCCCTGCCGCGAATGGCGACGACTTCGGAAAGTCTTTCCCGCCCAGACCAAGGGGACGCCCAAGCGGCCGCGTCCCCTTGGAACCCCCGGCCTTTTTTTAACCCGTCGAACGGGCATCCATGCCCTTCGCCGGGGGGCGAACGTCCATGTTCGCCTAAGAAAGGGGAAACCGGAAAATCGGCTTTGGGGTGCAGGTCGGATTGATAAAGACAATAAAGAGGTTTCTCAACAGTCTGACGGCGGCCGGGTGCGTCACCCGGCCGCCTTTTCATTACCCCGCCCTTAACGGGGCGGGCTCAAGCCCTGTGGACCTTTATTTTCCGGGGCCCGGTCCCGCGACCTTGATCTTCAGGAACACTTCACCTTCACGCCCCGCCTGCACCTTGAAACGCACGTTTCTGAAAACGATTTCCAGGCAGGACAGCAAAGAATCGTCGAATCCGGAAGAGTTGACGGAAAGAACATCCTTGACGCTGCCGTCCGCATTCACCAGCACCCGGAAGACCGCTTCCGCCCGGGAGCTCTTCATCCGCCGCAAGGCGCAGGTCTCAATCTTGCCCCGGATTCCGGCCAATACCCTTTCGGTCTCCGCCCTGTTCAGGCCGCCGCGGATTTCTTCCACGGCCGTGGAGAAGGCTCCCTGGACCGGCAAGGGCTCGGGCGCGGCTTTTTCGGCGTCATAATTGGTTCTGGCTTCACTGAGCAGACGCATCGAGCCTGGTGCGGGCGCGATGCCGCCGTACTGGGCGGATTTATAGGCCGCCGATTCGCCCACGGCCAGGTCGGAAACACCCTGGGGCAGGGGCAGAGGCTGCTTGACCGTGACCAGGCTGCCGTCGGCCCTTCTGATCTTGTCCACGGCCACAAAAGACGTGTATGCGGTCATCAGGTGGTATTCCAGCCCCAGTGAAGTAACTTCCTCAACCCGGCGGTCGTCCTGAACCAGGTTGTTCAGGTCGGACAGCCGGGCTATGCGGTGCCTGGCCCAGAGCAGGCGGATGGCCGAGTTTTCCGGGGAGGCCGCATTTTCGCTCAAACTGATGCTCTTCCGGAAATCACCGTTCGCGGTTCGTCCGGAAACCGTCACCTTTCCTTTGGGCGCGCCCTTGAATTTGCCGAAGACCGTTACCGGTCTGAGAGCGAAAAGGTCCGGGACCGCTATGGGTTCCACGTCGTATGCTTCAACTCCGTCGAATGCGACGCTTATGCCGGTCAGGACCGGACTCTGGATGTATTGGCGGAATCCTGCGGCCCGGGCGGGAGCTTCCGCCGGGTCGAGCACCACGAAGGGTTCGCCCTGTCCCACTCTGGCCATGCCCTCGATCAGGAAACGGTTGACGCTGCTGCCGATGCCGAAGGCGAAAAGGTTGGCCCGGCCCAGGTTCCGGCGGATGAGTTCGAAGACCTCCGGCTCCACGTTGACGTACCCGTCGGTGGCCACGGTCACGATTCGGGAGCAGCCTTCAGTTTCCGGCAGGCTGAGGGCTTGCTGGAGGGCAGGCAGGATGCGTGTTCCGCCTCCGCCATGCTGGGAGTTGATCCAGTTGATGGCCCGCTTTTTGTTCTCTTCGGTGGCGGGCAGCGAACGGTCCGGTGAAAGGGCGGAAGCCCCTCCGGCGAAGAGTATGACATTCATCATGTCGTTTCTGTTCAGGTTGGTGATGATTTCGCTCATCAGGGCCTTGGTCGTGTCGAGAGGAAATCCGTTCATCGAACCCGAGACATCCACGATGAAGATGTATTCGCGGGGGACGATGTTATCCTGAACCACTCGGGCGGGCGGCTCCATCATCAGCAGAAAATAGTTTTCCTCTTCTCCCGGATAAAGGATCAGTCCGCTCTGAATCTGTTTTCCGGCCAACTGATAACGGAGAACAAAATCCCTGTTTCCGGCCTGCGGGTCCTTTTTCAAAGATATGTCGGCCTGATCCGGGCCGGAGTATCCGGTTGATATTTCGTGGCTGGGACTGGTCAGCCTTTCTATGGGCATGCCCGCCCGCAGTTCCACCGTCAGGCCGAATTCGTAAGGCGTGCCCGCCCCTTCGTGCAGATAAGGATTTTCCACCCATTGCTGATTGTCCGGGGCTCCGGCCGCTGGCGTCTCCGAATAGCGCGGACCGACCACGGCCGGGTAGACGAATTCGTAGGTCTGGTTTTCCGGGATGAGCAGTTCCGTATAACTGAGTTCGACTTCTATGACATCGCCGGGGAGAATGTTGGCCACGTTCATCTGGAAGACATTGGGGCGCTGCTGTTCCAGCAGGGAAGCGGTCTGTCCGGCCTGCTTGGCCTGTTCGTAGGTCTGCCTGGCCAGATTTCTTTCCATTATGTCGGCCTCGATGACCCTCTCCCCGATGGTCATGCGCATGGCGTGCACCGCCGCCCTGGTCGAGGCCGGGAAGACATAAAGAGCTTCCAGTGGGCTTCCGCCTTCATTCTTATATACCTGGGTAATGCGCACGTCGGCGATTACCCCGGCTATGACCACCCTGGCTCTGGTGCTCTTGAGAGGCAGTTGGTCAACCGACGGATCATCGCTCTTGACAAAAAAGTAGGGCGAAAGAGTCCTGGTCTCCGGCGGGGTCTGGGCGTTCATTTCTCCGGCGGCTCCGGCGGATGCCGCGATCGCCAGCACGCCCAGAAGGGCGGCCAGGAAAAACAGCCTTGTTATTCCGACTGTGTGTCTGTTCATTTTAATTTCCTCCCTGAGGCTCTTGAAGGTTGATCTTCAACCGGTTTTGCAACTCCTATACGCACCGTTTCAGGTGCCGGGTCTGAAGAGTGTGAAAATGACTCGAAGCCCGCGTTTTTTCCGCTCTCCAAAAAAGGGCCGGTTCTTTTTCGCCTTAGACCGAAAGCGGCTTTCCCGACGTATTGGGGTTTGAGGGCTGCCGGAGAAAACAAGACTCGGAAAGGGGGCGTTTGAAGAAATTGAAATTACTTGGCGAATATGCTAGGTTTGGTTGCGGGTTGCGGGGAAGAGCCCTGCTGCGCCCACTAATGACAGGAACCGGCACCGGAGGAACCGCGCCAAGTGACCAATCGACTCCCGCGACTCAACGAACTGCCCGACGAGGAGTTGATGGCTATGTACGCCCGGGACGAGGAGTCGGCCTTTGAGGTTCTTCTGGCCCGTTACCGCAAACCCCTGTTCGGTTTCCTCTTCCGTTACCTCGGCCGTCCCGATAAGGCCGAAGACGTTTTTCAGGATGTCTTTTATGAAGTCGTCCGGGCCAGGAAGAGTTTCCGGCCGGATTCCAAGTTTTCCTACTGGCTCTTCAGAATCGCCAGAAACCGGGCCGTGGACCGGTTGCGGCGGAACGGTTTCCGGGAGATGGAGTCGCTGGATCAGGGTCTCTATTCCGACGGTGAAGAAGGCGAAAGCCGGGTCAGCCGGGTGGTCGGGAACGATCTGGACCCGGAAGAATCGGCCAGCCAGAGCGAGCTGGAAGATTGCCTTCAGGAATGTCTGGCCGGGTTGCCGCCGGAACAGAGAGAAGTTTTTTGGCTGAAAGAACAGTCCGGCCTGACTTTTGCCGAGATAGCCGAGATGACCGGCGTTTCTCAGAATACCGTCAAGAGCAGGCTTCGTTACGCCCTGGAAAAGATCCGGGGGCATCTGACTGAAAGAGGTTTCAAACCTTGAACTGCGACCGCATCGACAACCTGCTTCTGGATTACCTGTACGGCGAACTGGGCCCCGATGAGGCCCGGCAGGTCGAGGCTCATCTTGACGAATGCCCCGCCTGTGCCGACAAGTACGCCGAACTGGCAGGGGTGCGGCGGCTGGTGCACGGACTGCCCGAGCCTGTACCGAGCCGCATGGCGGTGAACAAGGTTCTGGCCGTGGCCAGGGAAGAAGCCGCGTCCAAGCGGTCCCGGCGGGGACTGGGTTGGCTCAAACTGCTGGCCCCCCTCTGCCTGATGGTGGTGGTCGGCGGCCTGGTCTATTACGAATTGCAGACCGGCTATTTCGCCCCTTACCAGTCTTCCGTCCCGGCCGGGGATGAATACAAGGACCTGGAAGAGCGTCCCGCCGCACCCTTGGGACGCGCTGTGGAACAGCCGGTTGAGAAACATGAAGAAGCTCCCGCGCCGTCGGCTGGAACCGCCCCGGAGACCGCCCCCCCTGTTTCTCCGCAGCCCGAACCGGCCGCACCCGCCGCCATGGCTCCGGCCATGGAAACCGTGACCTCCGTCCCGGTTGCGGAAGCTGACCGGACTGCCGGTTCCGATGCGGATAAGAAAAAGGAAACCCCGCCGACGGTCACGGGGACGACAGCCTCCCCGCCCGCGCTGGTTATCACCAGCCGGAAGGTGGACGAACCAAAGGCTGAGGCCAAGGTGGAAACCAAGGCCACGCCGCCGAAGACCGCCGCGAAAAAACCCTCACCCGCCAAACCCCGGACGACCACTACCACCATGCCCGTCGTCCCGCAGGTTGAGCCTGAACCCGAGGCGGCTGCTCAAGCTGCGCTGCCGAAGACCGCCTTGAAAAAGCCCGCGCCTGAAAAAGACGTGCGGGAGATAGTCCCGCCGGCCGCACCCGAAACCGTTATGCCCCCGGCCCTGGATATGCCCCTGCCGGAACCCAAGGGCGGCGGCCGGACCTCTGAAGGCGTGACGGCTTTTTCGGACAGACTCCCGGCCCCTCGGGACAAGAAGAACGGCATGCAGGCCGACCGGAAAACCGAGCCTGCTCCGCTGCCCAGATTCGGCCCTTCCGGACCCAGCCTGCTTGACGCACGGGCCGCTCTCGACGCCGGTCAGTACGCCCAGGCCGTCAGGATATGCCAGGGGCTTTTGCGGCAATATCCTTCCGGGCATCCCGGACGTGCCAAGGCCCTGCTGATAATGGCCATGGCCTATGAAAGCCAGGGGCAGTCTTTCAAGGCCATGAAGGCTTATCAGGCCCTGGCCCGCGAAGCGCCTGAATACGAAGAACTGGCCGCACGCAAGGCCAGGGAACTGCGCGGCCGGTGAACGCCGCCCCCCTTGGTCCCGGCCCGGCGGCGGCTGTTCCGGCCAGATTCCGGCATATACTCATCGTGGCGGATATTGAAGGCTCTTCCGGCTGCTGGAGCCGCCGAGGTTCGAAGTTTCTGAACTCCGAATGGGCCAACGCCTGCCGGGGGATGAGCCGCGATGTGGCCGCGGTGGCCCGCGCCCTGATCGAGGCCGGAACCGAGACCGTGCTGGTCAAGGATTTTCACCGCACAGGGTACAATATCCTGCCGGAAATTCTCCCGCCAGAAGCCGAACTGCTTTCCGGTTACCGCTCCGGTCCCGTGCCCGGAATGGGCGACCCCGGACCGGCCGAAGCGGTCATGTTTCTGGGACTGCACGCCGCTTCGGGCACGCAGGGCTTTCTTGCCCACACCCTGACCTCCCGGCTGGCCTCCCTGCTGGTCAATGGAAAAACTATGGCCGAAGTGGAACTGTTCTCCGCTTCGCTGGCCCCCTGCGGCATCAGGCCGGTCTTCTTTTCCGGGTGTCCGGCGGCCTGCGCTCAGGCTGAACAGGCCATACCGGGCATTCTCACTTACAGCCTGGACAAAGGCAGAGGGCCGGAGAACCTGGACGCCGCGCAATGGCGCTCCGGACTGGCCGAGGCCGCCGTCTCGGCTCTGGACAACCTCCGGACCTCTCCTTATCTGCCGGAAGGCCCCTTTGCCGCCGAAATCACCATGAGGGACGGGGAGCGTGCGGCGGCCGTGCTGGCCGGACGCTGGAACTTGAGGAACAGGGGAGACCGGCTCTTTCTTCAGGCCGGGACCATTGATGAACTTTATATGGCCTTGATTCGGCTCTGTTATCTGCGACCTGGTCTGGAAAAAGTGCTGGAACCTTCGCTCTTTTGTTATAATCTGGCAGGCCGTCTGGGCCTGGCCTGGGTGCGCTGGCGGCTCAGCCGCCCTGATGCCCCGCGACATTGAACTGGCGGGGTTTTGTCAACCTCTTTCAGGAACGGAGCACACATGCACGTCACATCATATGGAGCGGCCCGCGAAGTAACCGGGTCGATGCACTTGATCTCCAACGAACAGGATAAAATTCTCCTGGATTGCGGTATGTTTCAGGGAAGGCGCAAGGAAAGCGACCGCAAGAACAGGCAGCTTGCTTTTGATCCGCGCATCATAACCAATCTCATTCTTTCCCATGCGCATATAGACCATTCCGGCCGGATTCCCGTTCTGACCAAGGAGGCGTTCCACGGGCGCGTGATCTGCACCAGGGCCACCGCCGCGGCCAGTGAATACCTGCTGCTGGACAGCGCCCACATCCAGGAATCGGACGCCTTCTATCTGAATTACAAAACGGTCCGGGCCTTTCTCTACAAGATGAAGTCTTCCAATAAAAAGGAACTGACCAATCGTCAGGTCAAGGAAATCAAGACTCTTCTGAAAAAAGAACGCAACGAGCTGAACGTGGATGTCATCAATGATCTGCTCAGGCAGTATCATCTTGAATCCATCCAGCCCCTTTACACTACCGAGGAAGCCAAGCAGGCCCTGACTTTTTTTGACGGTTATCCGTATAAAGAACAGATAACCGTGGGCCAGGACATGACCTGCACCTTCTACGAGGCGGGCCACATACTGGGTTCGGCCTTCACTATTCTGAAGGCCAGGGAAAACGGGCGCACCATCAGGATCGGATACACCGGCGACATGGGGCGTTTCGGCAAGCCCATCATCAAGGACCCCACCCTCCAGTTTGACGAAGAAGACCGGGAACTCGACCTCCTGATAACCGAAAGCACCTACGGGAACCGGGATCATGAACCGGTCAAGGATATCAAGTCTCATCTTGGCGAAGTCATAAATGAGACTTTCGAGCGGGGCGGGTCGGTGGTCATTCCTTCCTTCGCCTTCGGACGGACCCAGGAACTGGTTTATCAGCTCCACGAGCTTTACAACGAAAAAGCCGTGCCGCGCCTGCCCGTCTACGTGGACAGCCCCCTGGCCACCAATCTGACCAAGGTTTTCGGCGAACACCCGGAACTGTACGACAAGGATACCCACGTCAGTTTCCTGCAAAAGGGCCAGAACCCCTTTTCCTTCCCCCAGATTACCTTTGTGGAATCGGTGGAAGACTCCATGGCCCTTATGCGCGAAAACAAGCCGCACATCGTTATCGCTTCATCAGGCATGTGTGAAGCCGGGCGCATCCTGCACCATCTGCGGTACAAAATCCACAACCCGCGCAACACTATTCTCGTGGTCGGGTACATGGCCGAAAACACCCTGGGGCGGCGCATTCTGGAACTGGGCAAGGCCTACGAAAAATCCGGCCGTCAGGGACCTGCTCCGGAAGTCAAATTCCTGAACAAGGTCTATCCGCTTCAGGCCAGAGTGGTCGAACTGGGCGGTTTCAGCGCCCACGCCGACAAGAACGAACTCTTACGCCTGATCAAGGATTCAAATCTGAAGATCAGAAAGGTTTCCGTGGTTCATGGCGAGGAAGAACAGGCCCAGGCCTACGCCGAGCATCTGCGCAGCGAGGGCTTGCAGGTGGTTGTGCCTTACGCGGGCGAAGCTGTTCAGATAAAATAACCCGCTCCGGACAGCCTTGCGCCGCTCTGCTGACCTTGACAAACCCCGCCGGAGCAGGCGGGGTTTGAGTTTTTTGACAAAGTGGTTCCAAAAGGCCGTTGAAAGAGAAGAAGGCTCCGAGAGCAATTATACAGGCGGGGTGCTTCGCCCCAGGCTGTCGCCTGGACCCACTCTGGGGGCTGGCCGCCCCCAGCGCTCCCGCTGGTCGCTGCCCCGCGTAAAGCCGAAATATAAAACCGGAGGCGTCAGCCTCCGGAGCCGGGTGCAGGCGAAAGCCTGCCAGACCAAGGGGACGCCCAGGCGGCCGCGTCCCCTTGGAACCCCCGGCCTTTTTTAACCCGTCGAACGGGCATCCGTGCCCTTCGCCGGGGGGCGAACATCCATGTTCGCCTAAGAAAGGGGAAACCGGAAAATCGGCTTCTGGGGTGCAGGTCAGCTTGATAAAGACAACACAGAGGTTTGTCAACACTCTGAAACCCCGCCGGAACAGGCGGGGTTTGTTGTTTCCGGTTCGCTAATAAAATTACGAAACTGACCATGCAAATCGTGCCTGACCATGCCCGGCTTTCCGCCGGAGACCGGTCATATCCGAACTTCCTCTCCCACGTTTTGAACCCGGCGCCATAATCAAGATTCAACCGCAAGCCTGGAATTGAAAAGGGCAAATGCTGTTGTTGCGGAAGGGCGGCTGAACAAGAAACGCGGGCAACAAGGGTGGAATGAAATTTGCTTAATAAGAACATATTGTTGAGTGGACGCTTATGCGGGCTTTTAAAATGCTGAAAAGGGGTATATGTTTTCAAGGTAAAGCTGAACCGTTTCGGTGGTTGTCAATAAGTTTGAGGATGAGATGGACACTATTTTCAAGGAAACGTCGGACGGTATCTGGATATGGGACGGGCAGGGCCGTCTCATCGCCGTCAATGAAGCGGCTGAAAAGCTTGGCGGAGTCAAAGAACGTTTTATTATTGGGAAAAACTACCAGGAACTGGTCCAGGACGGCCTCTACGACCGTTCCGCTGTGCCGGAAATAGTCAAATCGAAAACCAAGTCATCGGTCGAAGCAAAATCCTTGCGGACCGGCATTGTCACCATCAATACGGGATACCCCGCCTTTAATGCCGCTGGTGACATTGTCCGTGTCGTCGTGACGGAACACAATATCACCCACATCGGTAAGGATAACAAGCCAGCGGAACTGCATAAGGCCTTTGAGGAAGCAGACCGCCGGCTCGGCATTATCCAGCTTGAAGAGGAAGGAATTGTCGCCGAAAGCGAGACCTACAGAAATATACTGCGGATGGGGCTCAAACTGGCGCAATCCGAAGTCTCCAATATTCTCATCCTCGGGGAATCAGGGACGGGCAAGGGGGAACTGGCCGGAATAATTCACCGGATGAGTGGACGCAGCAATAAGCCTTTTGTCCAGATAAACTGTGCCGCCGTTCCCGCCAGCCTTCTGGAAGCCGAACTTTTCGGTTATGAAAGCGGAGCGTTTACCGGCGCTCGCAAACAGGGCAAACCCGGGTTATTCGAACTGGCCCGGGGCGGGACGCTTTTCCTCGACGAGATTGGCTACTTGCCCTTTGATTTGCAAGCCAAGCTACTTAAATATCTGGATGATTTCCAGATAATGAGGCTCGGCGGAACGCAAACGATAAAAGCCGAGTGCAGCGTCATCGCGGCCACCAACTGCGATCTGGAAAACCTGGTCAGCCAAGGCGAATTCCGGAACGATCTTTTCTACAGAATCAATGCCTTTACCCTCAATATCCCCCCCCTGCGCGAACGGCCGGAAGACGTGCGCGGGCTTGTTTTCCGGACACTCGAGAGATATAATAAGTCTTACGGACAAAGCAGGACCCTCTCTCCAAGGCTGATTGAACGCCTGCAAGCATATGCCTTTCCGGGAAATGTGCGTGAGTTGAAGAATATTATCGAGAGAGCCGTGGTTTTAAGCGATTCCGATCTGCTCGACGAAGCCGTCCTGGGCGTCATCGGGCAGTCCGTTCCTAAGCGGGAGGCATTATCTATCAAGGATAATATGCTCGCCCTGGAGAGAAAGATACTGATCGACGCCGTCGCTCAATTCGACACCACCCGTGCTATCGCCGACCATTTGGGTATAGATCAGTCCAACGTGGTGAGAAAACTGAAGAAACACGGTCTTAACATCAGAAGAAAGTGACCCCCCGCCATAGCCGGAATTCTCTGCTGATGCGTTCTCGCATCGTCTAACAATTTAAAATAACTCTTTAAATCCACCATCAAAAATCAATTGCGCCATATCGCATCAATCCGCTTCCGGACAGCGGCGCCGCTGCTTGTCCATTCTATCCGCCAGCAACCTGGAAAATAAAAGCCTTCCCTGGAAAATTTCCTTTCGTTCTGTTGATGCGGAAACGCATTGTCCCGTTGCACCATCTTCAGTGCTCTACATGTAACAAGTTGAAATAGTTGCCGAATATCTTAATGAAAACCCTGGCACATTAATTGAAATGACAACGCCGCAGCCTGTAGGGGCTTTGGGTCCCCGCCTTGGCACACCACCCGGACCTCGGGCGTATCAAAGGAGTTTCGTTAATATGTTCAATCGCATGCAGCCTCTTGAGACCGGGCAGCTTGATAAGCTGCACAACTCTTGCATGAAGATCCTTTCCAGGGTCGGCGTTATCTTTCACGAGCCTGAAGCCCTCGAAATATTCCGGAAAAATGGATTCATAGTGGATGGCGAGAAGGTCTTCTTCACTGAGGATCAAGTAGTAAAAGCGCTGGAGACGGTCCCTGATGAGTTCACCATACAGGCCAGGAATCCCGAAAAATCGGTGAAAATCGGCGGCGGCCATTTCGCTCTCGGCCCAGGCTGGGGCGCTCCCTTCATTATAGACGCGGATGGCAACCGGCGAAGCGCCAGCTTGTCAGACCAGGACAATTTCTGCAAAATAGTCCAGACTTCCCCCTACCTGGATTTTTCCGCCGGTTCCATGGCCGTTCCGGCCGAATTGCCCCCGAAGGCCGCCGCCTCGGCCATGCTCAAGTCTTGTTTCACCTTGACGGACCTGCCGGTTATAGCCAACCCGTGTTCAAGAGAAAACGGCCGGGAGATTTTCGAAATGGCCTCCATTATCTGGGGCAGCGAAGAAGCCGTCAGGAAATGCCCGGTTACCATCGTTTCTGTCAATCCGCTCTCACCCCTTTCCTACACGGAGGAAGCAGCCGGAGGCTTGATCACCTTTGCTGAAAACGGTCAGGCCCTGTTGATTTCCAGCATGGTCATGGCCGGCATCAGCGGTCCTATCACCCTGGCCGGGGCGGCTGTTCTGGAGATGTCCGAAAGTTTGGCCGGTATTGTCCTGGCCCAGTTGGTGAATCCTGGCGTGCCCTGCGTCTGCGGCGGGACTTCATGCGCCGCCGATCTTCGTACCGGAGGAGTCAGTCTCGGTGGTCCGGAACAGCTCGAACTGATGGCCGTCGCCACTCAGATGGCTCGTTATTACGGTATTCCGTGCCGTTATGGCGGAAACCTCACCGACGCCTTTTATCCCAACTATCAGGCCGGGTTCGAGTCGGCCCTGGCCATGGCAACCAGCCTTATCTGCGGCGTCCACTTCATGCATCAGGCCTGCGGAATCCTTGGCGCATACAGCGCCATAAGCTTTGAAAAGTTCGTACTGGACGAAGAAGCCTGCGGTCTGATGAAACGAGCCCTTACTCCCCTGGAGATATCGGACGAGACCATCGCCTTTGATCTGATTGAACGAGTCGGCGGCGGCGGAAACTACATGATGCAGCCGGAGACCGCCCGGCGTTGCCGGACGGAGTTCTTCCCTTCCTTATTGGCCAAGCGGGGGAATTACGACGACTGGCGCCTCAAAGGTGCGGGAGACAGCGGCAAGATTGCCGCCGAACACGTAGCAAAGCGTCTGGCCGCCTATGTGAAGCCGGACATCGATCCCGCCACGGAAAGAGACCTGGAGAACTACGTAAAGGCGAAAATCGGCGGCTAATGCCAGCCACCGTAAAAAACGAGGCAGCCGTCAATGACGGCGAATGCGGATATCAATATAATTCAAGGAGAGGTTTGGGCATGGATCAAAACAGTCTGGGTTCAAATGACGGCTTTATGAAACGTTACTTCGGAAAGGAACTGGATACGGTCATTTTCTACTTCGTGGCCGTCCTGACCGTACCTTTTGTATTGCTGGGCGCTTTCTGGCCCGAAGGCTTGGCCAAGGTGAGCAGTGCCTCTGTGGGGTTTGTCTGCCGGGCTTTTCAAGGGACCACGCTCTTGGGTGTGACCGGATTCCTGCTTTTCTGCATCGGCATTGCCGTATCCCCCCTGGGCAGGATAAGACTCGGCCGGGACGACGAGCGTCCCGAATTTTCACGCTTCAGTTGGTTCTCCATGCTTTTTGCCGCCGGCATGGGTATCGGCCTGATTTTTTGGTCGGTGGCCGAACCCGTTATGCATATGTCTTCCCCCCCCATTGGTGAGCCCAATACAGTGGAAGCCGGCAGGCGTGGCCTGGAACTCTATTTCTTCCACTGGGGATTTCACGCCTGGGCAATTTATGCCGTGGTCGGCATGATCATGGCCTATTTTCAGTTTCGCAAAGGCGAGGATGCCCTGGTTTCCCGCTGTCTGATCCCCCTCATCGGCAGGAAGAACGCCGAAGGCTTCGTGGGACGGGTTGTGGACACCATAGCTATCTGGGCGACCATCTTTGGCGTCGTCACAGGGTTGGGCATCGGAGGCATGCAGATGGCCGGCGGCATCAGCCAGTTGTTCGGCGTGCCCAGCGGAACGGCGACGACCGCCATTGTTATCGCCCTGGTCACAATCGTCTTCATTATCTCCGCCATTACCGGGGTGGCCAGAGGCATCAAATTCCTGTCGCAGATGAACACCGTCCTCATGGTCGTGCTGCTTCTCTTCTTCACCATCTTCGGCCCCACGGCCTATATATTCAAGACCCTCGGTCTGGGCATATTCGACTACCTGACGGATCTGCCCAAACTGGCCTTCAGCACGGTTCTCTTCGACAACGTCAACTGGACTCGCGGCTGGACGGTCTTCTACTGGGCTTTTTGGATCGCCTGGGCGCCCTTTGTCGGCGCTTTTATTGCCAGGATCTCCCGAGGCCGGACCATCGCCGAATTCACCATCGGCGTCATATTGCTTCCGCCGCTGTTTTCCTTCATCTTCTCGGCTGCTCTCGGCGGAACCACTCTCTATCTGGAACTGGTTGAAAAAACAGGCATAGGAGCAATCGTCACCAAGGATGTGGCCATGGCCCTGTTCGAAACCATGAAGTATCTTCCCGCCTTCGGCCTGATGACCTGGGTGGCCATGATTCTGATCTGTTCATTTCTCATCACCTCCTGTGACTCAGCCACCTATATTGCCGCCCGTTTCGCCACCAAGGGCCGGGAACTCTCGGACAAAAAGGCCAGCAACAGGCTCACTGTGGCCATCGGCATCATTCTCGGCAGTCTGACCATTGTCTTCAACTTTTCCGGAGGCCTGAAAGGCTTGCAGTCGGCCACCATCGTAGGCGGCATACCTTTCATGTTCATCATGTTTCTGTGCATAGCCTCGTTTGTTCTGGACCTGGTCAGATCCAGGCAAAAAGACTCCGCCGCCGCAGCCAATGAACTTCGGGCTGCCGGGAGAGAATCCTGATCCCGTTCGGACCAAGGATGAGCCTTCGAATGTGAACAGATCGCGACCGGGAGAAGACAAGACTGATTCCCGGCCTAGGACGAATAACTGATTGACACCGGCGGTTCGCCGGAATACGGCCACGCTGCCCGGACTGCTTGCTGAGCGTTCGGGCGGCGAAGCCGGTAAAAGCTATTTGGAGGATTAAGTTGGCTATTCAGGATATTTTCGACGCGGTACTGGCTTTCGACGAAGCCACGGTCAAGGCCGGGACACAGGCGGAAATCGACGCTGGGACCGAGATACAAACCATACTCAACGACGGGTTGATCGGCGCCTTGGATGAAGTAGGCAGAAGGTTCAGCGCCGGCGACCTCTTCGTGCCCGAGATGCTCATGGCCGCTCAGGCCATGAAGGCCGGACTGGAACTGATCAAACCCCATTTGGCCGGTGGTAAATGCCAGAGCCGGGGGACCGTGGTCATCGGTACGGTCAAGGGCGACCTGCACGACATAGGCAAGAATCTCGTTACCATGATGCTGGAAGGCGGCGGTTTCGACGTGGTCGACCTGGGCGTCGATGTGGATTCAGACAAGTTCATCCGGGCCGTAGAAGAGAACAAGGCGCAGATTGTGGCCATCTCGGCCCTGCTCACCACCACCATGCCTGCCATGGAAAAAACAATTTCCGCCATCAAGCAGGCCGCCTTGCCGGTCAAAACCATTGTCGGCGGCGCACCGGTTTCCCAGTCTTTTGCCGACCGGATCGGCGCGGACGGTTACAGCGCCGACGCGGCTGGCGCGGCCCAGTTGGCCCGGCAACTGCTGGCCTGACCGCAGCCGCATTCGGCCCGGCCGGAAAAGCATCCCTGTATCCCCTATATCAGTTTTCGCTGGCGAGGGGACATCAGCGAACTCAAAGGAGTAATTTAATATGATTATCATCGGAGAGTTGATCAACGCCAGCCGCAAGGCCATTGGCAAGGCCATCGAGGAACAGGACGCAGAGGCCGTCAGGAAGGTAGCCCGGGATGAGGCCGAAGCCGACGCCGACTTCATAGATGTGAACGCCGGGGTTTTTGTCGGCAGGGAACCCGAATACCTGAAATGGCTGGTCAGGCTTGTTCAGGAAGTGACGGACAAGCCGTGCGCCATTGACAGTCCCGATCCGAAAGCCATCGAAGCCGCCCTTCAAGAACACAAAGGGGTGCCGATGATCAACTCCATTTCACTGGAAAAAGACAGGTACGAAAAGTTGCTGCCTATCATCGCGGGTACGGATTACCGGGTCATCGCTCTCTGCATGAGTGACGACGGTATGCCGGAAACCGTGGACGACCGGCTGAAAATAGCGGACAGACTCGTCAATAATCTCGTTCAGAACAATGTGCGGCTCGAAAACATCTTCGTGGACCCGCTGGTTCAGCCCATGAGCGTGAATAACCGGTTCGGCCTGGAATTTCTCGACGCGGTCGAACAGATCATGGCCCGGTTCCCCGGCATTCACACGGCCTGCGGGTTATCCAACATCTCCTACGGATTGCCGTCGCGCCAATTCCTGAATCAGACCTTCATGGTTATGGCCGTGGCCAGAGGCCTGGATGGCGCCATTGTCAATCCTCTGGACAAAAGGATGATGGCCAACATTGTCGCCGCCGAGGCCTTGGCCGGTAAAGACAATTTCTGCATGAAATATCTCAAGGCATACAGAAGCGGGGCATTCGAATTCTGAACAAGGGGGGAAGCCGGGAATATCCTGAAAACTCTCCGCTCGGGCGGGGGGGATCGGGATACCTTTCTGTTCATAGGACTCCCGGCTTTTTACAGAACATCTGACCTGCCGGTTTCCCTACAGCAGCTTTTCCAGCTCTCTGACCAACTCCGCTTTGGAAGCCAGGCCGGTGATGCGCTTGACCAGCCGCCCTTCACGGTCCAGCAGGCAGGTCGTGGGTATGCCCTGAAAGCCGCCCACGGCCGCCACCACCTCGTCGGACTTTTTCCCGGCGTAAAGCACCTGGTAATTCATCTTCATTCCGCCCGCGAATTCCCTGACTTCGGCCGGAGGCGTGGTGTCCAGCGAAATCGCCGCTACGGTCAAGCCCTTGGGACCCAGTTCGTTCTGCAATTGAATGAGATCCGGGATCTCTTCCCGGCAGGGCGGGCACCAGGTGGCGAAAAAATTGAGCAGCACCACCCGGCCCCTGTACCCCGACAGGCTTACTTCACGGCCGTCAAGGTCGGGCAGGGTTATGTCGATCACCTGCCCGATGACGTCCCGGCCGGTGTCGCAGGCGGCGGGAAGCAGAAGTAAAGCCGCCAGCAGCACCGCATACATCCATTTTCGTTTCATGGTCGGACCGTCCTTCCGGTCAATACAGCCCCCGGTTCAGATTGAAGCGGGAAGCGCTCCGGATGGGTTTGCCCCGGCTGATGGCCTCGCTGATCTCCTTGGCTGTCACCGCCGGACGAGGGTCGAATTCCAGATCGACCAGAAAGGCCCTGACTCCGGCCAGGTTCTTGAACTTCAACAATGGGGCCAGGAAAATCGGCCTTTCCGCGAACATCAGCACGTTTTCTGCTTCGAATTTCAGACGGAACCTTTCCAGTTTGGGGCTCTCCACCGGCAGATTGTCCTTCAACCCGGAAGGTACGAAGCGGGAGGTGAAGAGGGGCGGCCGTCCGTACAAATACAGGAGGCGCTGCACCGGTCCCGGCGACGACAGCACCGCCGCCAGGTTTGTTTCATCATCCTCGATGGACCAGGTGACCCCATCCAGGCCCAATTCGGCCAGTTGGCGTTCGGTCTGGGTGTTCAGGCAGTTCAGCCTGTAGTCCGCGAATATGGTCATCCCGCGCCCCCGCCCGGCCGGCCGGACCGCATCCAGCAAGGGCAGATGGCCCAGGTTGGCGATCATGAACTCCCGTGCGCCCATCTTGACCAGTTGGCTCAGATCGCTTCGCAGGGCCGGGGTGTTGGCGTGGAAAACCAGGGGCGGCAGAGACCAGACCAGGCGTTCGAAAAGCGGGCCCAGGCGGCGTCTGAGAGCCGATATGCGGCGGACGTTGGGCCGGGTAACCGGCAGTATGACCCGGTCAGGTTTCACCGCAACCAGTCCGGCCACTTCCTCGGCCCGGCCAACCCGGTACCAGACTTCAGGTTTCCTGGACGTTCCGCCGCTGCGCCGTCCGGCTGTCTTCAAACTCTCCTGAATGGCTTTCAGGCGGGGGGAAGGCGCGGAATTCTCCTTCCGCATTTCCCGGAAAGCCTGGACCAGCGGCGACGCCAGCGCGTCCTGTTCGCTGCCCGAAGCCCCGACCTTGAAGACCAGGTCCCCGGCGGCCACCGGCTCTGTCGTGGCGATAAATACTTCCTGGTCCTGGGCCGCCGTGTCCACGGCCAGTCCGTCCGCCTTCATTTCCTTTAGAGTATAGGCTGTCCGTTCATCATCCTTCTTGAACTGTATCCTGAGCCGGTCGCCCACGCTCAGCGGCTCTTTCAGAAGCAGCCGTCCGCCTTTTTCTCCACCGTCGGAAAACTGGCCGACAAAGAGTCCCGACGTGGCGGCCATCCTTGGCGAAAGCCCGGCCTGGGGATGTGGGCCGAGAAAGAAACCCGTGGAACGCTGGCGGCCCAGGCTGGCTTCCAGCATGGCCCCGGCGTCTTCCACCGCCTGTTCCATGTCGGACATTGGCACATCCAGCAGCAGCCGGTAGGCCCGCACCACGTTGCTCACATAGTCTGGCCCTTTCATCCGGCCTTCGATTTTCAGGGCCGCCAAGGGCAGTTCCCTGAGGCGTCCGAAGATATCCACCGCCTCCAGATCGGTTGGAGAAAAGAAAAAGCCGGTCTTCTTGCCGCTTGAATATCTGCGTCGGCAGGGCTGGGTGCAGGCCCCCCGCAGACTGCCCTTGCCGCCCAGAAAACTGGACATCAGGCAGAGGCCGGAAAATGAGAAGCACATGGCTCCATGGATGAACATTTCCAGCGGGATGGGCGAATGGGCCGCCAGCCCCTCGATTTCACTCAAAGTCAGTTCGCGGGCCGCCACGGCCCGCTGGAAACCCAGCCCGGCCAGCACCTGCATGCCGCTCAGGTTGTGAGCCGCCATCAGGGTTGAGGCGTGAAGCTCCAGTTCGGGAAAGTGTTCCTTGACCAGCCGCCGCAGACCCAGATCCTGGATAATGAGCGCGTCCGGACCGATGCGGGTCAGGGCGTCCAGAATCGAGGCCGCTTGCGGCAGATCGTTTTCCTTGAGGATGGAATTGAAGGCCACAAAGACCTTGACTCCCTGTTCCCTGGATAAAGGCACGATACGGGCCAGGTCCGCCAGGGAAAAGTTGGCGGCATAAGCCCGGGCCGAGAAATCCTTCAAACCGAGATAGACGGCATCCGCTCCGGCTTCCACCGCCGCCGCCCAGGAAGCCAGGCTGCCGGCCGGGGCCAGCAGTTCCGGCTTGCGGGCCTGTATTCTTCCTTCGGCCGTTTCACGTTCATGAAAAGGGGCCGATTCAATCCGTGGACGGGGCGGGCGGCTGCTTTGCGCCCGGCCGCCGGTGTTCTTTTTCTTAGTTGGTTTCTTCAAAAGCGTTGACCTTTTCTATCAGTCTGACCAGGGCTTCCACGCCCCGGCCGATAATTTCCCTGCCTTGTTCAGGCGTGGCCGCTCCGGGGTCTCCCCAGACTCCGCCCGGCCAGTGAGGCAGTTTGTTGCGTACCAGGATAGGGTAGGGGAGTTTTGGGTATTCCCGGGGCGATGTCCCCTTGACCAGTTGAGGGGCCAGGTGCATGACAATGGCCGTCTCCAGTTCCCCCGAATGAGAATCGTTGGGTGTGGCCACCAGACCGGCCACCGAATCACGCAGAAGATCGACCACGCTGGCCACGGCCACCACCAGCTCGGGGCACAGGTTCAACAGGTCCTCTCCCGCCTCCACCAAAGCGGCCTGATGGTTGCCTCCGGCATGTCCAGTGGCGATAATCAGACGCCGGATGCCCTGCTTGTACAGGCTTTCGCCGATGTCCCGAACCAGGACCCGGACCGTGTCAAAGGAGATGGAGACCGTGCCGGGATGCTGGGCCGTGGACCGGCAGAGGCCGTAAGGCACGGCCGGGGCGACGAATACCGGCACCCGTTCCGCCGCTGATCTGGCCAGGGCCGCCATGTGCAGGGTGTCGGTCATTAACGGCAGATGAGCCCCGTGCTCCTCCAGAGAACCCACAGGCAGAATGGCCGTGCGGGTTTTTTTCAGGCCTTCGGCGAATTCCCTGCTGGTCATTTCTTCCATAATCATAACCGTTTCCCTCCACGTGACCTTGCGCCTAAGCTTAGGGGCGAGCCGGTAACCTGTCAATCTCTTTGCCGCCCATACTGTGAGTTTATTCTTGTATATTACTCGAGGTATTTGCTAAATTGACAAAAATATTGTGACAATAAACCGTTACTTTAATGTCGCCGCCGGCGGCAAGGACTTCGGACAAACAATGCACATCAAATTCTGGGGAGTTCGCGGGTCCATACCGGCCCCTGTCGGCACCGGCACCATCACCGCCAAAATTATTCAGGCCGTCCAGAGATCCAAGGGCGTGGACCTCGACGATCCGGAAGCCGTCCGCGCCTACGTGGAGTCTCTTCCCCTGGAAATACGGGGCACCTCCGGAGGCAACACACCCTGCGTTCAGGTTCTGGCCGGAGGCAACCAGATAATTCTGGATGCCGGCTCCGGCATAAGGGAACTGGGGGAGGACCTGATGAAAGGCCCCTTCGGCCAGGGGCAGGGCGTCGCCCATATCTTCATGAGCCATACCCACTGGGACCACATCCAGGGATTTCCCTTTTTCCTCCCGGCCTACATCAAAGGCAACCGTTTTTTCATCTACAGCCCCAAAAAAAGCATAGAAGAAAAATTCACCCGCCAGCAGGTGGATCAGGATATGTTTCCGGTCCGGCTCGGCGACATGAGCGCCCGGATCGAATTCATCACCATGGGTCCGGAAGGCGTTGATCTGGACGGGGTTAAGGTGCGGAGCCTCATGCTGCCCCATCCGGGAGGCTCCCATGCCTTCAGGTTCGACTCCGGAGGCAAAACCCTCATCTATGCCACCGACGGTGAATACCGAGATCTTTCGGATGAATCGCTAAGGTATTTCCTGAATTTTTTCCAGGATGCCGATGCCCTGATCTTCGATTCCATGTACACTTTCGGCGAATCAAAAGATAAGGAAGGCTGGGGCCACAGCACTTCCCTCATGGGCGTGGACCTGGCTGTCCAGACCGGATCCAGGAATCTGATCCTTTTTCACCATGAACCTACCTACAGCGATGAAAAGCTCATGGAAATTCTGGAAAAAACCACCTCTTACTTCTCACTGGTCAGACAAGACAAAGACCTGAACGTCCTTTTGGCCACCGAAGGCCTGGAACTGGAACTCTGACCCGCTCAGCAGCCCTCCTCACCCTGCCCGGAATGAACAAAAAACGGCCGCCCCTCCCCTTGACAAGGACAGGTACCGTGCTTACCTATTTAGCATGTAGGGATTATAACTAATTAGTATCACTCAATTAGGAGGGTATACTATGGCTATTTTAAGATGGACTCCGGCGTCTGTGGGACGCCGGGTTCCCGGAAGGGAACTGGACAGATTGAAAGATCAGGTTGAAGGATTGTTCGAGAATTTGCTTTCGGCCGTGGAAGGCGTGAGTCTGGGGAGATCGGGAGTCTATCCGCTTCTCAACATGACCGAAGACCAGGATCATGTTTACGTAACGGCCGAACTACCGGGAGTCTCCGCTTCGGATCTGGAGCTTTCCATTGAGAACGACAATCTGACTCTGCGCGGTGAAAGAAAGATTGTCGAAGCCGACAAGAAGGTCAACTATCATCGACGTGAACGCGAAGCCGGGTTCTTCCGCCGGACCATAGCTTTGCCCGTCAAGGTCGACGCGGCCGGCGTTTCGGCCGCCATGAAGGATGGAATACTGACCGTGACGCTGCCCAAAGCGGTTGAAGCCAAGCCTCGCAAAATATCCGTTGAATCAATCTGATGCGCCGGGGAGGTGACAGATATGGACAAAGAACTGCAAGCCGCCGAAAAGGTGGCCGTGGCTACCGAAGGTGAACAGACCAAAGCCGGACCGGTTTTTACCCCGTTCGTGGATATATATGAATCCCAGGAAGGCTTGACCCTTCTGGCCGATATGCCCGGAGTGCCCAAGGACGGTCTGGTGATAGATGTCAAGGACAACACTTTAACCGTTCGAGGTGAAGTGAAACCGGCCGCCGATGAGGGCCGCCACGTTCTCTATCAGGAATATAAGGTCGGCGATTATTACCGCCAGTTTACCCTGTCCGAAGTGATCGACCAGAACAAGATAACCGCCACCCTCAAGGATGGCGTGCTCAATCTGTATCTGCCGAAAGTCGAACCGGCCAAACCTCGCCGGATTGAGATAACCGCCGCCTGATTCCAGATGGAAGACTTACGCCCCGTCCGGACCGCTTCGGTCCGGACGCCGCTTTTAATAAACCCCGCCGCAGTCGGCGGGGTTTGAATTTGTTGACAACGTCCCTCCCAAGATCGGCGGACATAATTTGCATTTCCGGAGACCTCAGAAGGACAGAAAGTTGAAGATAAGATTAAGAGAAGACGGCTTCGAGCGTGACTGTTCAGGCGGGGGGCTTCGCCCCAGGCGACAGTCTGGGAGCAGGGCAACAAGCTGGCAGGGACCCTCGCCCCGAATCATCTTGCCTGCCGCGCCGAAAACTGTTAACTAAGGCCTTGATATCAACACCGATAACTTACAGCCGACTGGGCGAGGTGAACACCGATCATGGCATCCAAGGAAAATCTCGAACTTCTGCCCGGCGAAGAGATACTGGTCAGAACCAGGCCCGCCGTGCGCAGCTTCACTGTCTTCATCTTCGGAATGATACTCTGCTCCGTGGGACCGTTCATCAAGGAAGACCCGCCGCTCAGCCCCACAGCAGGCCTGGTTTTCGCCCTGGTCTTTCTGGTGATGATTCTGCGCCGCTGGTCGAATGTCTATACCCTCACCAACATGAGGATCGCCGTACGGGGCGGCTTGATAGAAAGGGACACCTACGCCATCAATCTGGCCGACCTGGACGCCGTGGAAGTCCATCAGGGTTTCACCCTGCGGCTGCTCAAGGCCGGTCACCTGTATATCCGTTCGCGTCTCTCCCACGCCGAAAGCATCATCATCTACGGATTGCCCGATCCCTTCGCTTTCCAGGAAAAACTGGAAAGTCTGGCCGCCGGGACCAGGAACGGCCGGGCCGGAAGGGAACCGGGCGGGAACGGGGACTGACCGGGTGAGGTTCGCGGAGGTCCGGGTCGAGGCCTATTCGGGGTACCGGGCCAATGAACGCCCGCTGGCCTTCACCTACCAGGACCTCCGTCACGAAGTTGTCGAAGTCCTGGACCGCTGGCACCAGGGCGGGCGCTCCCCCCGCGATCAGCAACTGGACTACTTTAAGGTCAGGACCGGCCAGGGCCGGGAATTCATTCTTCGCTACGATCACCTGTTCGACGCCTGGTCGGTCATGATTCCCGGAGAATCATGACGCCAGTTACGACGAAACGGACAAAGAAGGTCGCCATGACTCAGCTTTCGTCGGCCGCCACGCCTCCGCCCTCCAGGCGCGAAATCGTCTCCTGGATGCTCTACGATTTTGCCAACACCGCCTTCACCGTCATGATTGTCACTTTCGTCTACGGCGTCTACTTCAAGAAAATCGTCTGCGGAGGCGAGCAGTGGGGGGACTTCCTGTGGGGACTCAACGCCACCATTTCCCTGACCATCGTGGCCCTGCTGGCCCCGGTTCTGGGAGCCATGGCCGACCACGCCCGAGGCAAGAAGTTCTTCCTTATCTTCTTTTCCCTTATCTGCGTCGTCTTTTCCTCGCTCCTCTATTTTGTGGAGGCCGGGATGATCGTCACCGGCATGTTTCTCTTCATCCTGTCCAATATCGGTTTTCAGGCCTCGCTGGTCTTCTACAACGCCTTCCTGCCCGAACTGGCTTCGGAAGAAAGGCTCAACCTGGTCTCCGGCCTGGGTTGGGGAGTGGGGTATGTGGGGGCCATTATTATCATCATCATCTCCGGCCCTTTTCTTCAGGGCGGTTTTGCCCCGGAAAACCTGGCCGGTGTGCGTCTGACTTTCGTCCTCCAGGCCGTCTTTTACCTGATCTTTTCCCTGCCCATATTTTTCTGGCTCAAGGATAGGGGACTGGGACCAGCCAGACTCCGCCCGGACCCGGAGCTGGTCCGGGCCGCCTTCAGACGCCTGGGCAGCACCTTCCATTCCCTGCGCCGTTACCGTGAACTCTTCAAGTTCCTGATCGCGTATTTCATCTATATTGAAGGCGTCACTACGGTCATCTATTTTTCGACCATCTACGCCAGCGATACTCTGGGGTTCACCCTCAAGGAACTGATTCTCTTCTATATAATCGTCCAGTCCGCCGGAATCGCCGGAGCAGTGGTCTTCGGCTGGCTGGGCGACCGTTTCTGGCCGCGCCGGACCGTGGCCTTCACCCTGCTGCTCTGGCTGGGGGTGACCATAGCCGCTTACCTGTCCGCTTCCAAGACGGTCTTCTGGTGGATAGGCCTGGCCGCCGGGGCGGCCATGGGGGCCAGCCAGTGCGTGTCGCGCTCCATGATGGCCATGATGACTCCACGGGCCAAGGTGGCTGAATTCTTCGGCTTCTACGGCATATTCGGCAAGATGTCCGCTGCTGTCGGTCCCTTTGTCTTCGGCGCGATTTCGGCACTCACCGGCAGTCAGCGTACGGCCATGCTGGCCGTGGGCTCATTCTTTGTCATCGGCCTGATTATCCTGCTTCGCGTCGATGAAAAGGAAGGCGTGGCTGTCAAAAGGGCCGAGGACCGGGCGGCTCTCGGCTAGCCCCGGCCTGTCGGCTCTGCTTGACACTATTCCGGCCTTGGCATATATTTATTTTTGATTTCCAATGCCTAAAGGGGGGGCGAAGGCCCCTTCCTGTGTTTCAGGACTACGGACGATATAATTATGGGTAACCGCGAATATTACGAGATTCTTGGCGTGGGCCGGGATGCCGGCGCCGACGAGATAAAGAAGGCCTATCGCAAGCTGGCCGTAAAATACCACCCCGACAAGAACCCGGACAACAAGGCTGCTGAAGACAAATTTAAAGAAATAAATGAAGCTTACGCCGTTTTGGGAGATAAGGATAAACGCCGGAAATACGACATGTACGGACATGCCGGTTTCCAGCAGCAGTATTCCCAGGAAGACATCTTCCGCAATTTCGATGTCGGAGACATGTTCAAGGACTTCGGTTTCGGCAATGAAGACATCTTTTCCGAAATCTTCGGCGGACGCCGCCGCTCGCAGAGCAGGCCTTACGGCCGCACCAGACGTTCCGACGGAACCGGAGACTTTTTCAGTCATTTCGGGCAGGACCGCACACCGAAGCGTTCCAAGGGCGGGGACCTGACCTATGAACTACACATTTCCCTGGCCGAATCGGTTTTCGGGGCTGAACGCCTGATCGCCTTCAACACCGAGCAAGGCGTTTCCAAGATTACGGTCAAAATCCCGCCAGGCATCCAGAACGGCAAAAAACTGCGTCTTGGCGGGAAAGGCCACCCCAGCCCCAACGGCGGTCCGGCCGGAGACCTTCTGGTCAGCATTGTCGTCGACCCGCACCAGACCTTCCGCCGTGAAGGAGACGACCTGGTCGTGGACGCCCAGGTCAGATTGACTCAGGCCCTGCTTGGGGGCAAAATCACGGTGGAAACGCTCGAAGGCAAGAAACTCAGCCTGACGGTCCCCTCCGGAACGGCCAACCAGACCAGGCTCAGGATCAAAGGCCACGGCGTGAAAAAAATCAACAGCACCGGGCGGGGAGACCTCTTCGTCCGCCTCAATGTCATTCTGCCTGAAAAACTCAGCACCCGGCAGATGGAGCTTGTTCAGGCTCTGGCCGAGGAAGGTCTTTAATGCCTCATAATATCCACAGATACCGCAGGATACTGCTGTTCCTGGCCGCGTCGTTGCTCCTTCTGGCCTCGACGGCCGTGGCGGCCGATTATCCCAGTCCCCGAGGCGCGGTCAACGATTTCGCCGGCATGATGTCGGCCGACATGCGCAACCGGACCGAAGCCCTCAGCCGTGAGCTGCTGGACAAGACCGGCGCGGCCCTGGTCGTGGTCACGGTGGACAACATGGGCGGCGAATCGGTCGAGGAATACGCCAACAAACTGTACCAGCAGTGGGGTATAGGCAAAAAGGGGGAAGACCGTGGGGTGCTCCTTCTGGTTTCCAAGGAAGACCGGCGCCTGCGCATAGAAGTTGGCTACGGCCTGGAAGGCGTCATACCCGACGGCTTGGCCGGGCAGGTCCGCGACCAGCATATGCTGCCTTACTTCAAGCAGGGCCGTTTCGGCGAAGGCCTTTACGCCGCCAGCCTGGCCCTGTCTTCCATCATCGCCAATCACCAGGGCGTCCAGTTGGATGGGGTGCCCAGGAACGCCCCGGCGGTCAGGACGGTTAAAAGGTCCTCCAGCCCCTGGGGGCTCCTGCCCATGCTCTTGTTCGTCGTCATCTTTCTGATGGCCGCCCGCCGCAGGGGCGGACTCGGTGCGCTTCTCCTGCTTTCCCTGCTGGGGGGAGGCGGCGGTCATCGCGGCGGCGGGTTCGGCGGCGGAGGTTTTTCCGGTGGTTTCGGCGGTTTCGGCGGCGGCATGTCCGGCGGCGGTGGAGCCAGCGGAAGCTGGTAGGCTTTTCAATCTGTGAAGGAGCTATAATATGGCAAAGACGCTTGAATCCATACTGGCCGGTTTCGTCGATGACTGCCGAAAAGTCTGGCCGGATGATATAGTATCACTGACGGTCTATGGCAGCGCGGCCCGCGGCGGTTATGTGCCTGGGCGTTCCGATATCAACACCCTGCTCGTGCTGAAAAAAGCTGATCCCGAGACCATTTCCCGGGCCATGGGCAACGTTAAGTCCTGGCGCCGCCAAGGGTTGGCCGTGCCCCTCTTCATGACTCCAGAGGGTATGGAGGCGTCCATAGATGTCTTCCCCGTGGAATACCTCAATATGAAGCTCTTTTACCGGGTGCTGGACGGCCGCGATGTCCTGGCCGGTATCAAGATCGACCCGGCCGACGTCCGCCGGGAATGCGAAAGGGAGTTCAGAGGCAAACTGATTCTCCTGAGACAGGCCTTTTTCAGCACCGGCGGTGCCGGACGGGAAATGCAGGAACTGGTCAACGGCACTCTGGGGGCTTTCCACGCCCTCTTCAGGGCGCTGCTGCATCTCCATCAGCCGCAGGTTCCGCCGGAGAACGGCGAAGTCGTGAGGCAACTGGCGGGTCATCTGGGATTCCAGGCAGCCCCTTTTCTCGTGCTGGAAGACGTCAAAAAGGGCCGGGTCAAGAAATCCACGGCCGAAATTCAGGTGCTTCTCAAGGATTATGTAACCGCTGTGGCCGGACTGGCCGGCCTGGTCGATGCCATGAACACTGAAGGTATGCAAAAAAATTGCAATGGAGGCGATAAGTCATGAGCAAAGGGCTCAAGGTTCTGCTGATAGTCGGAGTGGTCATTCTGGTCCTGCTGCTCGGGACTTATGGTCTGATTAAAGGTAAATACAACACCTTCGTCCAGCTGGATGAAGGCGTCAAGGCCGCTTGGGCCCAGGTTGAAAATCAACTCCAGCGCCGGTACGACCTTATCCCCAACTATGTGGAAACGGTCAAGGGTTATGCGGCTCACGAAAAAGAGGTACTCATCCAAGTGACCGAAGCACGGGCTAAGGTCGGCGGCGCACAGACCGTTCCGGATAAGATCGAAGCCAACAACCAGCTCTCCAGCGCCCTTTCCCGCCTGCTTCTGGTTGTGGAGAGATATCCTGACCTGAAGGCCAACGAAAACTTCATCCGCCTGCAGGACGAACTGGCCGGGACCGAGAACAGGATTTCCGTGGAACGGCGTCGCTACAACGAAGCCGTTCAGACCTACAACGTGTACCGCCGCAGTTTTCCGAACAATATTTTCGCCGGTATGTTCGGTTTCGAAACAGCGGAATTCTTCAAGGCGGCAGAAGAGGCCCAGGCCGCGCCAAAGGTCAATTTCGGCACCCAGAATTAACCCTTTCACTTAATCGCGGGGTTGGCTGTGGAAATCGGAGAAATACTGGTGAGACTGGCCGTGGCCACGGGGCTGGGCCTGCTCATGGGTTACGAAAGAGAACTGCACGGGCGGTCCGCCGGTCTGCGGACCAACATGATTGTCTGTGTCAGCTCCTGCCTGCTCATGATTATTTCTTTGGAGTTCCGTGATCTGCACCTGACACTCGGCAGCGACAGCGTCATTCGTCTGGATCCGACCCGTATCGCTTCCTATGCCGTGGCCGGTATGGGGTTTCTCGGGGCCGGGGCCATTATCCACGGCCGGGGCAGTATCCAGGGACTGACCACCGCCGCCGGTCTCTGGGCCAATAACGCCATCGGGCTGGCTGTGGGGGCCGGACTGCTGATTCCGGCCATGCTGGGCACCTGTTTTGTCCTCCTGGCCCTGATCATGCTCCATCCGGTGGCCCGGATAATTTCCCGTGACACCTATATGCGGGTCTACATGGATTTCGACTCCTGTGGGGAAAAAGTTCAGGAAATAAGGCAGTTGCTGGAAGAACACAAGGTCAAGGTCCTCTTCACCGGCTTTGAATGCAGATACGATGCAACCGTTTCCACTTACGAAGTGGCCATTCGGCTGAAAAGCCAACAGAATTGGGACGAACTTATTCATTCCCTCCGTCGGGTGGAAGGCCTGACCCGCCTGAAGTGGACCGAAGGGTACGTGCCTTGACGGTGAGCCCGGCAGACGATCCCGAAGGACACAGGCTTGGACGGTTGAGATCATGGACAAGCTCATACAGGCTGCGGAAGACCTGAGATACCTGCTTGGCCGTGGATACCCGCGAACTGGAGCCCTTACCTTCGCCGGCAACCATTATCAGCTTCCACGGGAACAGCGGGAGATTCTCAACCGGGGCGTCTATCCGGACGCTGAAGCCTCGGCCCGCCGCTGCAAACTGCTTCCGCCGGACAGCATCGCCGGCCGGTCCGTCGGAGTGGACGGGCATAATGTACTGATAACCCTGGAAAGCGCCCTCAGGGACCGGACTATCGTCGAATGCGACGACGGCCTGATTCGCGATGTGGCCGGTGTTTACGCCTCTTACCAGCCCGACGAATGGACAGACAAGGCCCTGCGGCTGGTTCTGGACTATCTGGTTGAGCACCGTGTCCATTCCATTGTCTTTCTGCTCGATGCGCCGCTCAGTTTCAGCGGCGAACTGGCAGCAGAAATCGGGGCTGTCATGTCCGGAAAACAGATAATGGGCCGGGCTCGGGCCGTGCCGGTACCCGATGCGGAACTCTATGCCTTCTCCGGCCTGGTCGCCACCAGCGATTCGGTGCTCATAGACCGTGTGGACGAGCCCTTGGACCTGGCCGGGTGCATCATCAGGGAACGCTTCCCCGGCCTGGAAAGGCGCAGTCTGCGCCCGACCGGGTCTCCGGACGCCTTATAGGCCGGACATACAGAACATCTTGGAAAGAAACAGCTTATGACCGTTGGCTACGGAATATTCTCCGGCGGGCTCGATTCCATGCTCTCCGCCCTGGTCCTCAGGGAGCAGGGGCTGGAAGTGCGTCTGCTCACCTTCACTTCTCCCTTCTTCGATGCCGAAAGAGCCATTCTTTCCGCCCGCTCCATCGGCCTGGAAACCCGCGCCGTGGATCTGACCGGCAAATATATGCCCATGCTTCAGAAACCCAGATACGGGTACGGCAAAGGCATGAACCCCTGTATCGACTGCCACGCCCTCATGTTCAGAGAAGCTGGCGAGATCATGGCCGCCGAAGGCGGTGATTTTCTGTTCTCCGGCGAAGTCCTGGGCCAACGCCCCAAGTCTCAGAACCGCCAGGCCATGGATCTGGTGGGCAACGCTTCCGGATTCAGCCTCGATATCCTGAGGCCGCTCAGCGCCCAACTCCTGCCGCCCACCAGGGTGGAAGAACTAGGCCTTGTCGACCGGAGCCGCCTGCTGGCCCTCTCCGGGCGGACCCGCAAACCCCAGATGGAACTGGCCGTGCGTTACGGCGTGAGAGACTACCCCGCGCCTGCCGGAGGCTGTCTCCTGACCGATCCTATTTTTGCCCGCCGTCTCAAGGAACTGGCTGCCCAGGGCTGGCACCTGGATCTGCGCGACGTGGAACTGCTCAAGACAGGAAGGCACTTCCGCCTGCCCGGTGGAGGCAAGCTGGTCGTAGGCCGCAACCAGGCCGAAAACGAGTTCATGGAAAAACTTGTCCGCCCGGCGGACCTGGTCTTTCACATGGACCGGGTCCCCGGCCCGCTGGTCATATTGGCCGACGGCGGCGGGGAAGGGGACAGAGCCCTGGGGGAAGCCATGGCCGCAGCCTACAGCGATGCGGCCGACGGACAGGCCGACACCGTTCTGGTCATGCAGGGAGAACGGCGGGAAACAAAGGAAGTGACCGTGCGGCCCAAAAGCGAATTTGCCGACATGATGGTCTGAAGCGGAACCCGGCGGACCAGCTTCGGCTCAGGGCTCCGGCCCGGTGATTAAAGGCTTGACTACGTACTGTCCCAGACCTCCGGTATATCCTTTCCTCTGGATATCCAGCCCATAGGCCTCGGCCTCGGCCCGGCTGTCGAACTGCCCCACCATCAGCCGGTAATAAAGCTTCGAATTGACCTCCACCCGGCGCACGAAGGCTGGCAGGCCTGCTGATTTGAGACGGGCCAGGGAGGTGTCCGCGTTGTCCTTGATGCTGAATGAAGCCAGGTGGACGGTGAATTTCAGACCGGAGTGAACAGGTTCAACCGGGGCGGTTCCGGCCGTGGAAACAACGGGTTTGGCCGCTGTAACAGGTGCGGGTCTGGCCGGAGGGGCTTGGGGCGCAGGGGCGGCGGCGGGCGCCGCCTGCCGGGCAGGCGGAACCGCTTGAGGCTGTGAATCCCCGGTTTGTTGCGGACTCCCGGCAATTTGCAGACCTACGGAAGAAAGGCGGCTGGCCACCGGCGAATTCTGCATGGCCGCCTTGACCATGGGCGACTCAGGTGTGATGGCCGGAGCCTGGTTGGCGGACGCATCCGCCATGGTCAGCCGCTGGGTGATGGTGTTACTGCCAGTATCGGCCGGAGCTGGTTCTCCTGTCGGAAAAAGCAGGCTCAGCCCGGCCCAGGCCAGGATGCATACCGCTACCGCAATGGAAGTTGGCAGAACAATCTGGGTCAGCCTGTTGCGTCTCACGGCGCAGGCCGTGCGGCGTCGGCGGTCGTTCATGAAGAACATGACCCCTCCGGTCAGGAGCACACCCAGAAGCAGACCGATGGTCAGAGTTATGCCAAACATCAGATTTCTTCCTTGGTTCGCCGTCCGGCGTAAAATGATATCGGTTAACCTGCTTATCTATACTATATTGCTGGTCAAAAAACAAAAACATAACCCATTTGATTCCGGCTTGTTTTTAAAATATGCAAATGCCGAAAGTCTTGAATGAACAATGTTCATAAAGGGCAATGGCGTTCAGGCCTTGACCGGCCTGACTGAAAAAGCACGGGACCGGCGAAAAAAAGAAAATTAATACCCCAATGAGTCTTGACATTCATTCGTAAAGTGGGTTATCCACGACATTTGGACAAATTTGTCCGCACGTTTCTCTGGCACCCGCGCAACAGGAGGAAACGGTTGTTTAACATAGCTCTGTATCTGGCTCTGGCCATTTTTGTTTTCGGAGTCCTTTATCGGGTCTGGACCTGGTCCAGGATCCGCATCGGATTGGATGCGGCCCGCTATTCCGTCTCGGCCCGGACTTCCGCCGTCATCGTCGGTGTTTTGACTTCATTATTCAGCGTTCGGCTTCTAAGATCCATAAAGGTTTTTGTCCTGGATGTCGCTTTACAGATGAAGCTCCTGCGTCAGGACCGCCTGCGCTGGTTCATGCATATGTGCATCTTCACAGGCTTCATGGCCCTGCTCTTTATGCACGCCATGGACGAACTGGTCAGCAAGGAACTCTTCTCTGACTACGAGGCCACGATTAACCCCTATCTCGTGCTCCGGAACGTCTTCGGACTCATGCTGGCCGTGGGGCTGGCCATTTCCGTATACCGCCGCATCGTCCGCAGACGTCACCAGACCACGGCCAAGGGCGTGGACCCTCTGGCCCTGTTCATTCTGGTCGGCATCACCGCCACCGGCTTTCTCCTCGAAGGAGCCAAGATAGTCTCCGCCCCGGTCTTCGACCGCATGGTGGAAGATTTCTCCGATACGGATGAGGAAGAAGAAGTCAACGCCCTCAAAACCTACTGGGCCGCCGAATACGGCGTGGTCTTCCAGGAAGAACTCCCACTCGGCGATGAGGACGTGCTGGCCCAGGGCTTCGATCTGCACGAATCCAGTTGCGCCGGCTGCCATTCCCCGGCCCAATGGGCTTTCGTCTCCTATCCCCTGGCCAAGATGATGGCTCCGGCCGCGGCCTTCCTCAATAAGACCCGAGCCGACCTCTGGCTCTGGTATGTCCATTTCCTTTTCTGTTTTGTCGGGTTGGCCTATCTGCCCTTCAGCCGCATGTTTCACGCCCTGTCCAGCCCCCTCAACCTGGTGGTTATCGGGGCGATGGGCAATAAAAGGACCATCCCCGGACGTCTGGCCGGACTGCGGGCCATGGAACTGGATGCCTGCACCCAGTGCGGTCATTGCAGCGACCACTGTTCCGTCACTCCGGTCTTCAACCGCACGGCCAACGCCAATGTTCTGCCTTCCCAGAAAATCAACGCCCTCAAGGCCCTTTTCTCGGGAGAACACCTCGAGCAGTCCGAAATGCGGGCCATTCAGGAGGGCAGCTATGCCTGCACCAGTTGTTTCCGCTGCACTACCGTCTGTCCGGTGGGTATAAACCTCCAGGACCTCTGGCTGGCTTCCCGGCAGGAACTGGCCGCACGAGGCTTTCCCGATCCCGCCGTCTGGGCCCGCAACACCGGAGCTTCGGAATTCGGACGGGTAGTGGCCTCCGCCAACGGTGAACCCTTCACCACCAATGGGCACAAGGTGCAGACCGAACTTAATCTGTCCTGTCAGGCTGGCACTTTCGCCAACTGTTTCACCTGCCGCACCTGCACCAACGGCTGCCCGGTAGTCCTCGCCTCGGATGACCCGGCGGCGGAACTGGACCTTGTCCCTCACCAGATTATGCACTGCCTGCATCTGGGCCTGACCGATATGGCCCTGAACTCGCGCATGATCTGGAACTGCCTGACCTGCTACAAATGTCAGGAACTTTGCCCCCAGGGTGTCAAAGTGACGGATATTTTTTATGAAATGAAGAACATGGCTTACCGCCGACTCCGTGAGGACGAAGCCGTCAAACCGGCCTTGCCCGAAACCGAATGCCGGGAGTCATCCGATGTGGAGGCGAAGTCATGAACTACGCGCTTTTCCTGGGCTGTAAGATACCGTTCTACCTGGAACAGTACGGCGTCGCCGTCAGGGCCGTCATGAAGAAACTGGATGTGGGGCTGGTGGATATGGAATTCAACTGCTGCGGATACCCCATTCGCAGCCTGGATTTCGAAGCCTTCGTGCTGTCCGGAGCCCGTAATATCGCCCTGGCCGAAAAAAAAGGCCTGGACATCATGACCCCCTGCAAATGCTGTTTCGGCAGTCTCAAGCACACCAACCACATGCTCCGGGAGCATCCGGAACTCCGGGACCGCATCAATCGGTCGCTGGCCGCCGAAGACTTGAAGTGGGAAGGCTCCACCGTGGTCAAGCACCTCCTGACCGTACTCGATCAGGATGTCACCACGGAAAAGATTGCCGCCAGCCTGAAAAACACATACAGCGGCCTGAAGATAGCCGCCCATTACGGCTGTCACGCCCTGCGGCCCAGCAATGTGACCGGATTCGACAACGCCCTCAATCCTACCATTTTCGAACGTCTGGTGGCCTTGACCGGGGCCGAGCCGGTGGACTGGTCGTTGAGGCTTGATTGTTGCGGGAACCCACTGAGAGGCCAGAACGACCGGTTGGCCTTGAACATGATGCGCCGCAAGGTGGAAAACGCCAGACAATCCGGTGCGCATTACCTCTCCACCGCCTGCACCTATTGTCAGATACAGTTCGACACGGCTCAGGCTGCTGACGCGCAATCCACGAACCGGCTCCCGGCCGTGACCTATCCCCAGCTCCTCGGCCTGCCCCTCGGCCTGCCCGAATCGGTGCTGGGACTGCGCCGGAATATGGTGGACGCAACAGGACTCAAAAAATACCTGTCCTGAAAATCAGCCTGGCCTGATTATTGCCAACCCCCGCCAATCCCGGCGGGGTTTTCTTTTTTTCTTGCAACAAGACTGGATGTATTTTCCCGCCGCCGTCTTCTGTCTTGATCTGTTTCACTACTTCCAACCAACTCCAGCGGGAGCACCGGGAGCTCAGGGTGGGGCCAGGCGCAAGCCTGGTCCAGGCGATTGCCTGGGGGGCGAAGCATTACGCCGCCCAGCCGGATGCTATATGATTCCCAGGGCCTTCACCAAAGCCGCCTGGTGGAATTCGGCGGCCAGATGCACCGGGCTTTTCCCGGTTATCGGGTCCCAGCCCGCCGGGTTGGCTGTGCAGTGGAACTGCGAAATCAGCCCCATCTGCCGGGCGGCTTCCTCGGCCTTGACTCCGATGATGCTGCTGGCCGCCTCCCAGGTCGCGCCGCAGGGGGCGCCCCGTAAAACCCTTACGGATTCAACCAGACCACCGGCGCACCTTATCTCAAATTCGGGCATACCGAAGAGGCGGCCGTACGGTCCGAGCCGTTCCAGGCCGGGCAATCCGCAGCAGGTGATGGGAGTGATGGCTTCTTTTATCCGCAGTTTTTTTCCCGATGCCACCACCGGTATGCCTTTCCGGCGGCACATCTCGGCCAGGTCGTGCGACAGGTCGGGGTGTTTGAGATAATCCAGGACCAGATCGGTTTCCAGGTCAGGGGGCAGGTAATCACGCCCGTCGTCAATGACGGGCGGCAGGGATGAATCGATATTGACCGTCCGCAACTCGAAGGATTCACCGCCGTGAAGCCTGATGCCGCGAATCTTGCTTTCTCCGCTGCCGTTCTGCTGGAAGACCGTGATTCTCTGCGGTGGATGCACCGGTTTCTCCGTCTGAAGGTGCTGATTCATGGCCGTCATCACCTTTCGCCGTTTCCGGACAGCATCTGGTGAGGTGCTTCCAGTATCTTGTTCAGCAGGAGTTCCCGGCTGTTATCGTAACCGGCCCAGTCGAATCTGAAATTCATTCCGGCGGCCAGATCGGCGGTTACTTTTTTGTAGCCGCAGACCTCATAAGCCTTTTGCAGCTTTTCCGAAAGTGGATGAATCATGGGTGCGCCGGACCATTCGTAGGGTTTTGCCGCCCCTTCTCTGAACAGAAATCCGGTTTCCACAGCCACGGCAAGGTCCTGCAATGTCCGTCCCTGTCCAGCCGCCTTGATCGCCTCCAGTTCGGCCTGACGGGTCGGGTCCACAAAAAAGAACATGGGGGAATAGATATAGGCATTGTTGAAGAGCATGGCGTTGGCCACGTACGCATGAATGTCCAGGCGTCTGGCCACGGCGTAAAAAACTTCCATGACTTCGTCGCGTATGCCCAGACCGGGATGCTCCTGGCCGGGCAGTTGGGGCCTTTCCGGCGTAAAACCCAGCAAAGGATTCTGCAGCAGAAACCATTCTATTTTGATGACCGTGTAATCGCCTTCGGAACAGGCATCTTCGGCGCTGGCCAGAGGGAGAGTCCAGGTTGCTTTGCGGAAACGCCCTTCCATGACCAGATGCTCATCGCCGGAGGCCTTGCCGGTAATTCTCATGTTCTGGCACCACGGGTCGCCGGAGAGGGTGACCGCGAGGTCCGAATAGCCCCGCTTCTCGATGCGGGGCAGAACGCCGAGTTCCCTGAGCGCGTAAGCCACGCCTTCGTCGGTGTAATAACCGAAGAGTTTTGTCCGGCCCGGCCCGGCCATGAAATCCTGGGAAGAGAAGCCCAGAGAGTCCGATGCCGCCCCGGTAAGGCGGGTTACATCGAGTTTTCCGGCCGCTTTTCTTATCTCTTCAAGCCTGGGTTCTTTGCCGCGCCTGGCAAGAAGCCAGCGGAAAGGATGAGGCATGTGGCGTTGATCCTGTTTGCCCGCGCCATAAGGCCCACGGGGTGAAAATTACAAAATAATCATCGAATTACCACCATATGATTATCATTAAGTGAGACCGGCCTTGTCAACAGCAAAACCCAACTCTCTGACTTTATTGCCTGTTTCTGAGCATCCGCCGAAATATAAGGCAAAAACCCGGAAAGTCCGCTTGACTTTGCCCCGGCCGGTGAAAAATAATCAACCGATTGCCACTTATTCGTCCTTAATCCGAAAGAGGTTGGTTTTTGATGACTTTGCGCATCGGCACTCTGGTCAGGTTTGTCAAAACCGACTTGTGGCGTATTCGCGGACGGGACCTGCCCAGGTCCAAGTTCGTGCTCATACGCCAGTTGCGGATTATTGTCCTGACCTTCCGGGGCCTGGCCGAAGACCAGTGGCAATTGAGGGCTTCGGCCTTGACCTATTTTTCGGCCCTGGGAGTCGTTCCCGCCCTGGCCATGGTCTTCGGCATAGCCAAGGGTTTCGGATTTGAGCGCAATCTGGAACGGGTCCTGATGGAGAAACTGGAAGGACAGGAGGAAATCGTCACCCGGATCGTCCAGTTCTCCCAGGGGCTGCTGGACAACGTCAAAGGCGGTTTGATCGCCGGCGTGGGTCTGCTGGCCCTGTTCTGGATCATCATCAAGCTGTTTTCCCAGATCGAAAGCGCCTTCAATGAAATATGGGGCGTCAAAAGGGGCCGCAGCACCGTCCGGAAGGTCACGGATTACCTGGCTATGATGCTTATCGGCCCGGTTCTCTTCCTGCTGGCCAGCACCGTCACAGTGCTGATCACCAGCGGACTGAAGATGGTGGTGGAACAGATTTCCCTGCTGGCCGTGGTCAGTCCGCACATCTTTTTCCTGCTCAATCTTCTGCCTTACGCCGTCTTCTGGATACTGTTCACGCTTCTTTATGTCTTCATGCCCAACACCAGGGTCCGTTTCACCTCCGCCCTGGTGGGAGGAATCATCGCCGGAACGGTCTATCAGGTCTTTCAGTGGGGGTACATCAATTTCCAGTTCTGGGTCTCGCGGTACAACGCCATCTACGGAAGTTTCGCCGCCTTGCCGCTCTTTTTCATCTGGCTTCATTTCAGTTGGCTGGTGGTGCTGCTGGGGGCGGAGATTGCCTTTGCCCACCAGAATGTGGATACTTACGAATTTGAGCAGGACTGCCGGACGGTCAGCGAATCGTTTAAGAAGCTTCTGGCCTTGAGGATCGCTCATTTCCTGATCCAGGCCTTTGAAACAGGCGACCGCGCCATGACCGCCGAACACATATCCCATACATTGGAGATACCTTTTATTCTGGTCAACCAGATACTCTTCGAGCTGGTGGCCTCCGGAGTCGTTTCCGAAGTGAATCCGGACGGCGGCGAACGGCCGGTCTATCAGCCTGGCCGGGACCCGGACGCCCTGACCGTCAAGGTGGTCCTCGATGCCCTGAGCCAGCGGGGAAGCAATGATATCCCGGTGGCCGAAACCGAGGAATTGCACAGATTGGCCAAAACCCTGGAAGCCTTCGACCGAATGGTTGAAGCTTCCAGCGAGAACCGATTGCTTAAAGAAATTTAACCGGCACATCTCTGCCGGTATTATATAATCGAATAATGACCAGCCAAGAGACTCCCACCCGGTCCGGTCGGATCGGCAGCCACGGTTCGCGTCCGGACAAAGGCCCGGTCCGCCGGGACTGGTTCTTTTTATTCATTGAAAAGTGCTCAATCCGTAAGACGCTGCTCATTCTGGGATTCCTGCTTCTGGTCCTTCCCTGCCTGACCTCGGCGGTTCAGGCACAGGATGTTCAGGGCGCGGCTTACACGCCGGTCATTGAAGGAGTGGCGGACAAGGAACTGGAGAGCCTGCTCATATCCGTCGCCGACACATTTTCCCTGCTTGATTCTCCCCCGGCCTCGCTCAGCCTGCTTAAAAGGCGCATCGACCGCGATGTCCCGCTGATGATGAAGGCCCTGCGCTCCTGGGGGTATTTCAAAGCACGGGTTGAAACCTCGGTCGAAAACGAGGGTGCAGCGCTCAAGGCCATCTTCAGCGTCACTACCGGCCCGGCTTTCACCTTGAGCGCAATCGCCATCGAGCCTGCGGAACAAGACGCTTCTGGCGGATTTCAGCCCCCGGAGACCGGGGTGTTGGACCTGAAAACCGGTGCTCCTTTCAGAGCTTCGGCCATAGTGGACGCCCGGGACCGCCTGCTGGCCTTCCTGACCCGGCGAGGCTACCCCTTTCCCAAGGTCCGGGACACGAAGATCATTGCCGACCATGCCCTGGAAGCCGTGGAAGTGACTTACCTGGTCGATCCGGGGCCTCCGGCCGCTTTTGGAGAAGTCATAATAGACGGCCTGAATACAGTGGATGAGGAATATGTCCGCCGCCTCCTGCCCTGGAAGAAAGGCGACAGATTCAACGCCGCCCTTCTGACCGACGCCAGGGTCAAGTTGATTTCCACCGGCCTTTTCGCCGTGGCCAATTTAAAAAAGGAAGAAATAGATCCGGACGGCCGCCTGACAACCAGGCTGACTGTCCGTGAACGCAAACACCGGACTTTCAGAACCGGCGCAGGCTATCAGACCGATACCGGTCTTGAAGGACGGGTGGAGTGGGAGCACCGCAATCTGCTTGGAGCGGGGGAGACCCTCAATCTCGGCATTTTGGCCAACGAAGTCGAAAGATATTTCGAGGCTAATTTCCGCAAACCAAACTTCTATTCCGAGGCCAATACCCTGGTGCTCAATTCCACCCTGGCCGACGAATTCAACGACGCCTACCGCAGCACGAGCTTCAAAAATACTGCCTCCATTGAACGCCGCCTGAACGCCACGACCACCGTGGGCCTTGGCCTGAGTTACCGTCTGGCCAAAATTGAGGACAACGACGAGACCTTCGGGCTTCTGTCCGTGCCGGGTTTTGTCACCGTTGACGCCAGCAACGACCTCCTTGACCCCACCGAGGGCGGAAGGCTGAGCGTCCAGGCCGCGCCGTTCACCGACGTCAGAGGGAACACCTCCGGTTTCATAAAGGCGCGGGCCGGATACGCTCATTATTTCCCCCTGAACACGGCGCGTAGTCTGGTGTTGGCTCTGCGTGGGGCTTACGGAACCATCTACGGCGGCGACCTGGAACAGGTACCCCAGGATGAGCTCTTTTACGCCGGCGGCGGGGGCTCTGTGCGCGGGTACCGCTACCAGACGGCCGGAGACATGAAAGACGGGGAACCGGTCGGCGGAGTCGGTCTGCTGGAGCTGTCCGGGGAGTTGCGTTACCGTTTCAGCCGGACCCTGGGCGCGGCTATATTCATCGACGGCGGCCGGGCCTTCAGCACGGGCATACCCGATCCCGAGGAAGACCTGTTGTGGGGAACCGGTCTGGGCTTCCGCTACTATACGCCCATAGGCCCGCTCAGAATCGATTTAGCCCTGCCTCTGGACCGGCGCGAATCCCAGGACGACGCCTACCAGATCTACGTCAGCCTGGGCCAGGCCTTCTGATGTCAGTCGTAACGAAAAGACTGAAATGGCTCAAATGGACCGCCGGAATAACGGCCGGCCTTTTCCTGCTGGTTCTTCTGGCGGCCGCCGGAAGCCTGGCCCTGCTGCGGACCGAAACCGGACAGCGCAGCTTGGCCGCCCTCATTTCCCGCCTTGTTTCGAGTGATTCACTCAAACTTGAACTTCAAGGTTTGGGCGGCCGGATACCCTGGGAAGTGCAACTGCAAGGATTCACTCTGGCCGACGCGGAAGGCGTTTGGCTCGAAGGAAACGAGCTCTTGCTCTCTCTCGAACCGGCCGATCTCTTCCGGGGCAGACTGCATCTGCCGGAAATCAGGCTCAAGAGCCTGCGCCTCGACAGGATTCCGCAATCAACCGGCCAGGCTGACGGCGGCTTCAATCCGGACGACCTCAAATTTCCTCCCGTGCAGGTTGACCGCCTGGCCCTGGAAAGCCTTGAACTCGGACCAACATTGTCGGCCCTGGGACGGGCCTATACCTTTACAGGGCGATGGGTCTCGCTGAATGATGAAGCCGCTGTCGAACTGAACCTGGATGACGGGGAAAAGGCCTTCGAAGCTCTGGCGCTTAAGGCCCGTTGGCTCAGGAGCAGCGGCCTTCTCGGTATTGATCTGCGGTTCCACGACGGGCCGGACGGTCTGCTGAAAAAACTCCTGGGCCTGCCCTCGGAACGGCCTGTCTCGCTTTCTTTGACCGGGCATGGACCCTTGCGCCGCTGGCCGGGGATTTTGAACCTTGATTGGGAAGAAAACCTCGCCCTTCAGACGGACCTTTTGCTCTCCCTGAATGACGGCCTCGCCTTCGAATTGAAAGGCAGCGCCAGGGCCGGAACCGGCCTGCTGCCGGAAAAGGCTGCTGAATTCTCCGGCCGGGAGGCCGCTTACGGCCTTTCCGGACGGCTCTCCGGAGAATACCTGCTTACTGTGGACAAGCTGAATTTATCCACGGAGACCGCCGAACTGTCCTTGAGCGGCTCGCTAGACCTGAATTCCCTGAATGTGGACGGACGCTTCGATCTGACGCCGAAAGCCCCCGAGCCGTTGCTTGCCCGGTACGGGGCTCTGGTCAAGAGCGGCGCACAGTTGATCTGCCGCTTCAAAGGTGCGCTGTACGAGCCGGAGCTGCATCTGAAACTGACATCTGGACCGGCGGCCTATCCGCCTGTCTCGGCCGAAGCCATCAGCCTGGAACTTGATGCCAGACCGTCCGGAGTCCTGACTTCCGGCTTTCCAGGCCTGGAAGCCAACGGCCGCCTACTGCTTAACGGGCTTAAGCATCCGGGCTATGAACACGGTGACGAAACCGGGATAAATTTCTCCGCCGTTCTCGACAGTAATTACCGCCTGGATATCAAATCCCTGGATCTGAAAACAACCGGCCTGACCCTTTCCGGCTGTGGAACCTTGGTGCTTGACTCCCTCAAACTGGATATGTGGGCCAGGGCCGACCTCGATGAACCGGCCTGGGTGGAAGGCATCTCTTCCAGCGGCCTAACCGGGCGCCTGCGCCTCAATGCCGAAGCCAGGGGCGATTTGAGCCGCCGCACGCTGGCCTCCTCCTTCTCCGGACGGCTGAGCAATATCAAAGGCCTGCCCGAGGAAGCCTCCGCCTTGCTCGGCGGGCCGGTCGAAATCTCGGGCCTTTTCGATTGGGATGGGGACCTGCTCGCTTTCCGGGAAGTGGAACTCAGGAGCGCCAGCCTTCTCAAGGGCGGTGGAGATATCGACCTGGGCCGGAGAAGCCTTGCAATCGGTTGGACCATGGACGTGGCCGGTCTGGAAGCACCGGCCGCAGGATACGGACTTAAGGTCAGTGAACCGGTCCGGATAAACGGCCGCTTGGCCGGGACTTTTGACGATTTTTCCCTGGACGCCGGACTGGCCGCCACGACCTTGGAACACAGCGGCCTGATTTTTGAAAACCTCGCCGCCAACCTGAAGATGAAAGGCCTCCCGTCGGCCGTGGCCGGTTCGATCGACCTGTCCTGCTCCAGCCGGGGCGGGGACATCAAGACCGCGACAGATTTCAGCTACTCCGCGCCTATGTTGTCGGTGGAACGGTTGACGGCGGCTGCGCCGGGCGTCTCATTGACAGCCGGTTTCCGCTATGACGCTTCTTCCGGTCTGACGGACGGCCGGGCCGCCCTTGAGGCGGAAAGTCTCAAAACCGTCTCCATGATGCTGGACCTGCCGGTTTCTGGAACTGTAAAAGCCGATGTGGACCTTTCCGCCGAAACCAAGAGACAGAAAGCCGTTCTGCGGGCCGCCGTGGCCGGTCTGGACTGGGACGGCATGCGTATGGGCCGGGCGGAACTGCGGGCGCAGCTGGATGATCTGCTGGCCGTCCCGGCCGGTGAAGCTGTTCTCGACCTGAAAAATCTGCGTTATCAGGATTATCTGTTGGAAGAAGGCCGTCTCGAGATGAACGGCCGCATGGCGGAGACAGATTTCACAGCCAGGCTCCAGGGAAAGGCCCCGCAATTTTTTCTGCTCAACTGCACCGGAACGGCGGGCCTGAACAAGGAGTTGCTTACGCTGGACCTCAAGAGCCTTTCCGGGCGGATTGAACGTCATTCATTCCGTCTTCTCCAACCGGCCTTGCTCCGTAAAGACGGTGATCGGATAAATATCACCGGCCTCGAGCTGAGGATGGCCGGAGGCCGTCTCAAGGCAGAAGCCGCGATTGACGCCGTAAGCGCCGCTTTGGCAATCACCGCCGACCGCCTGCCCCTTTCTCCTCTGAACATGTTCAGTCCTGTCCAGATCAACGGCTTGGCTGGCGGCCGGATAGACCTGCAAGGACCTCTGGAAGCCCCGGTGCTTGATGTGAATCTGGTTGTTTCCGATTTCAGGCCCGCCCTGGCTACCGGCGCTAAGGCCCCCGCTGCGGAGCTGAAGCTCACTGGACGGCTGGCCCAAGGCCGTCTCTCCGCCCAGGCCTCCGTTGAAGGCCTCGGCCCCAGGCCGGGCAGCGCCGAGTTTGATTGTCAGGCCTTCCTGAAACTTCGCCCCTTCAAACTGGACCTGCCCGCGGATTCTCCGGTGCGGGGCAGGATAACCAGCGATGTGGATCTGGGGATAATCCCGCTGCTCCTGGCTTTGGACGATCAGAATCTGTCTGGACTGGCTAACGCCGACGCAACCATAGGCGGGACGCTGGGCAAGCCCAGGATTGAGGGAACCGTCGCGCTGGACGGGGGCCGCTATGAAAATATCCGGATCGGCGCAATATTGGAGAACATCAAGGCCGATATCGGGCTGGAAGGCGACAGGCTGACCCTGAAGAGTCTCAAGGCCACCGATGGCGCGAAAGGCCGGATCAATGCTGAAGGCGGGCTTTCCATTGATGCGGAAAAGAAATACCCCTTTGACCTGGCTTTCCGGCTGACAGATGCCCAGTTGGTCAGGCTTGACATCTTTTCGGCCAACACGTCGGGTGCACTGACCTTGAACGGCGATATGGAGCAGGCCCGGCTTGAAGGCCGCCTCCTCCTGGCTCCCGCCGAACTGCGTGTTCCCGAAAATCTGCCGCCCAGCCTGGTCGAACTGGATGTGACCGAAATCAATACGGAAGAGGGAGCAGCCCGGAAGCAGGGTCAGAAGGCAGGAGACGGCTACCGGTTCGCTTTTGCCGTGGACGTGGCCATGAGGGAAAGGTTCTATGTCCGAGGGCGGGGGCTGGACAGTGAATGGCGGGGGAATCTGAGCGTCGGCGGGACGGCTGAGCAACCTCGCATTACCGGGGAATTACAGGTCATCAGAGGCAAGTTCGTCTTTCTGGACCGGGGGTTCAACCTGACCCAGGGAACGCTGCTTTTTGACGGCTCATCCCCGCCCGCGCCCCTTATCAGCCTCACCGGGGAAGCAACCATCCAGAGCACTACCGCCCGCGTGCGGCTTACCGGTCTGGCCGCGTCCCCCAAAATCGAACTCAGCTCCGACCCGTATCTGCCTTCCGACGAAGTCCTGGCCCTGATCCTCTTCGGGCGGTCTCTGAGCAGTATTTCCCCCCTGCAAGCTCTTCGTCTGGCCCAGGCTGTCAATAAGCTGGCTGGAGGCAAGGGGCCTTCGCTCGACATCATGGGCATGACCAGGGAGATACTTCACGTTGATGATATTGATATTCGGCAGCAGGAAACCGGGGGGGGAGCCACAGTGGGAGTGGGTAAATACCTGGCCGAAAACATCTACCTGCGGGCCGAAACCGGAGTGGCGGGCTCCATCGGCGGACGGGTCTCCGTTGAAGTTGAACTGACCCCTCACCTCAGCCTGGAAACCGAGGTCGGGTCGGATTCACAAGGCGGTTTGGGCCTGAACTGGAAAATAGATTACTGACCCCCTGGCCTCATTTCCCGCTGAAATCCGCGCATTCAAAGAGCAGACTGGGGACCAGCAGGCTGGAGAACTGCCAGGCATCATCGCCTGCCTCCATGAGCGACGGCCAGAGTTTCCGGAAATTACCCGACATGTTCATGCCGTCCACAGGATGAAGTATCCGGCCCTGTCTGACCCGGTAGCCGTTTATTCCGAAAGAAAAATCACCCGTTGTGGGGTTGTGGTTGCCGCCCAGAAAACCGGTCACGGCCAGCCCCTCGCCCAGATCGGCCAGCATTTCACGAAATCCGGCCTTGACCGTGGGCTGGAGAACGATGTTGGACGGTGAAGCCGTGGTGGGCTGCATATTCAGAACCCTGGCGTGAAAAGTATCCAGATAAAAATTTTTAAGGATGCCTTTTTCTATGAGCGGCATAGGGGTTGAAGCCGCGCCTTCCTCGTCGAACCAGCGGGAGCCGAGCCTGCCCGGCAGGCCGGGTGCATCCGTCAGGGTCAGAAGAGGGCAGGCGACCGGGCAGCCGGACTGTCCGGACAGGAAACTCTGGCCGTGGTATATGTTCTGGCCGGAAAGAGGGGACAGTAAAGCCGAAACCAGCCTGAGGGCTGCGGTGTTTTCCACCAGGACCGTATATCTGCCCGAAGCAACCGGGCGGGCTTCCAGTTGTCCGGCGGCCCGGGCGACGGCTTCGCGGGCGGCTTGATGCACGGCTCTTTCCGGCTGCCAATCCTGAAAAGACGCAAAGTGAACGCCGAAACCGCCCAGACGCCTCTGGCCTTTCCTGCTCGGGTCCATGATGCCGATCTGGGAACTGACCGACCAGGAAGTCTTGCTCATGGCCCCGGCGAAACCATTGGAGGCCGCGTGATAGAGGTGCGTGAACGACCTGGAGGCGGCCCCATTGACGGTGACCGGGTCAACGCCCAGGGCTTCCGCTTCGGACCTGAGCGCCTCTTCCGCCTGTTTGGCCAGTCTGTTGATGGTCAGGGCGTCCAGATCGGCCACTTCTTCGGCAAAGAGTTTCAGGTCCTCGGGAGGCCTTGCCGCATATCTGCCCGGATCGGGCAGGGACCGGGCCTCCTCCGGCTCCAACTCTCTGGTCAGCGTGATGGACCGCTGGATAAAGTCCCGCAAGGCCTCATCTCTCAGGTCGTTGGTGGAATAGCTGCCGTAACGCTTGTTGACGAACAGGCTTACGGAAAGGCCTTGCGGCCGGGAGGACCGGGCTTCCTCCATCTCTCCGTCGCGGTAGGCCGCCGACAGACTCCCGGCCTGGGCCAGGGTGACCGAGGCTTGGTCCGAACCGGCCTCTTGCGCCAGGGAAAGGACGAAATCGCCTGTTGCCGCCAGATTGTCTATAATATGCTCAAACACTTCCGCCCCCCACATTGATTGAGGAAACAAGCACCGTAGGCAGTCCATAGCCGACCGGCACGCTCTGGCCTTTCTTGCCGCAGGTACCGCCCGATTGATCCAGCGAGAGATTATCACCGACCATGGTGATGCGGGAGAGTATTTCCGGGCCGTTGCCGATGATGTTGACATCCTTGACCGGGTGGGTGAGGCGTCCGTTTTCAATGGCCCAGCCGTTTTTGACGTAGAAAGTGAAGTTGCCCGAGGCGATATCCACCTGTCCGTTGGTGAATTTTTCGGCGTAAAGGCCTCTTTTCACCGAGGCCGTGATCTCTTCCGGCGAATGGGGGCCGGCCTCCATGTACGTCGACCGCATGCGGGGCATGGGCGGATGTTCAAAGCTCTGACGGCGTCCCGAGCCTGTTGAAGGCGTCTTGAAGTGAGCGGAAGTGAGCCGGTCGTGCAGGTACGAACGAAGACGGCCGTTTTCGACCAGAACCGTCCGCTGGGTTCCGTTGCCTTCATCATCGAAGTTGATGGAGCCCCGGTCCTGCGGAACCGTGCCGTCGTCGACAATGGTGACCAGGCCGGAGGCCACCCGTTCCCCCAGCCTGCCGGAATAGGCGGAAAGCCCCCTTCTGCTGAAATCGGCCTCCAGGCCGTGCCCCACGGCTTCATGCAGAAGTATGCCCGCCGATCCCGCAGCCAGCACGCAGGGCATTTCTCCTCCGGACATGGGCCTGGCCTCGAAGAGCAGCATGGTTGAGGCCGCCGCTTCCCTGGCCGTCGCCTCGATCCGGGCCGTGGTCAGGTAGTCTCTGCCCGCCCTGGCGGCTATCTGGGCGGAATTGGACTCGCGCCGCCCCGCTTTCTCTGCTGCGCAAACGGCCTTGAAGACAACGGCCGGACGCAGTTCCGACCTCAATACCCCTTCACTGGTGGCCAGCATTATCCGGGATTCGGAATCGGACAAATGCAGAATGGTTTTGGTCACCGCCGGATCGGAACCGGTCATCAGTTTTTCGGCCCGCCGGAGCAGTTCTATTCTGTGCCGGGTTGAGCCGGGGGGCTGGTCCCGCCACGGAAAAATGTTGGCTTCACGGCGCAAGCAGTCCGGAAGGCTGCGGACCGGCAAAGCCTCTCCGCCTCCCGGACAGGCCAGCATCGCGGCCGACCCCGCGGCCTCCAGCATGGATGGGAGATCCAGTATCTGGGTGGAGGCGAACCCGACCTTCTCTCCATTGATAACCCTGACGCCAAGGCCGACCTTGGTGCTGGTGTAGGCCTGATTGACCCGGCCTTCCTCCATGACCATCGATTCAGCGGTTCTGTGCTGAAAAAACAAGTCGCAATAATCGCCACCTCGGTTCAAGGCCGTGGCCATTATCTTGAAAATAATCCCATGATCCAGGCCCCAGCAGGATTCGAAGTATTCTTCAATTCCTTTTTCCTGGTCAGGCGATGTGGAGCAAATTATGGGAGTTACGGCGGTCATTGATCTTCCATCCTATACGGTATTCAAAGCGATAAAAAACATAACGTTTGCACAAAATGAAAAAACGGGCGGCCATTCCCTGACTGCGGGCTCGGCGGCCTTGCGGACGGGGCGATTTGGACTTTTGCAGTATGGGCGAAGGCGGTGAGTAAGGCAACAGCGGTTGTTAATTTTTTTACCGTCTTATTCGGACACGAAATGTTGGGCTTGTCAAAACAACAAGTTGAGTGTAATTCTAAGCATTATAACAGCACCGCCGCACGCGGGTCGGTGTCATCCGAACAAAACAATGGCCATGGAAAAAAACTCGCTCCCGGACCTTAAGAAGCTCATTCAGGTTCTGAACCGTAATATTGCGGCTTTTCAGAGGAACAACGTCGCAAGGTTTCAGGCCCTGCATTCCTATGGCTCCAGCGGGTTTCGCAAGGTTTTTCTTCTGGTCCCCGTCTTTATTCAGGTCAATCACCCCTCCATTCCGGGTTACCTCGAAGAGGACGGTTCACCGCGGGGCATCTACGGCTTTCGCGACTCGAAATTCCAGCAGATTTCTCAGGAGATGTGGCCGGGACCACGAAATGAATGGGACAAGGCCATCACTTCGCTCCGGCCGGTCGTTGAATCGCTCATTCTGATGGGCAGCTCCGGTTCCGTCGGACACACGTCAGCCTCGGACCTCGATTACTGGGTCTGCGTGGATACAATGAAAATCAGGGCGGAAACCCTGGACCTGCTGCGGAAGAAGCTAAATTTGATCTCCGAATGGGCTGCCCGGACCCATTCCACGGAAGTTAATTTTTACCTGATCAACACCGAGGATGTCGCCGCCAACCGGTTGCGGCCCCAGGGGGAGGAGGCGGAAGGGGAAGTCGCGCCGTTGCTGCTGAAAGAGGAACTCTACCGGACCATTCTTCTGGTGGCCGGCCGGGCGCCTCTCTGGTGGGCCTTGCCCGCCGGCACCAGTTTTCGTCAATACAACATGATTCTCGACAACATGTCTGAGTTTGAGCCGCACGGCTTCTATTCTGCTGATTACATTGACCTGGGTTTTCCCCTCCGCCCCGATCCTCAGGAATTCATGGCCGCCGCCTTGTGGTTGTCCCAGAAGTCGGAAGCAGATCCCTTCAAGGGTGTCTTGAAGATGATTATTCTCCTTGAGCAGGTGGAATCGAAACTTCAGGCCCCTTTATTGTGCGATCTGGTCAAAGCGGCTGTCCTGACCGCCGGGGATGCGGAACTGCCGGTTGATCCTTACGCCATAACCATCGGCCGGGTGCTGGATTTCAGCCTGAGAAAGCTGACCGAGCCTGAGTTGGAACTGGTCCGCATTTCAGCCTATTATAAGGTTCGCGGTCCCCTGGACCGGGACAAGGAAACCGAAGATACCCCCAAAGAAAGACTGTTGCGGGAACTGGTCGAGAAGTGGGGATGGGACCGCCATAAGACCGACGACTATAACAGTTATTCATCCTGGCCGGACAGGCGCAAGCTTGGATTGGGACAGGATGTCAAAAATCTGCTCTTCACTGTCTATAAGCGTGTGGCCCAGAAGCTCATGGAGGATTACCCCGATCAGGTCACCACGGAAGACCAGAGTCTCAACCAGTTGACGGCCAAAATTCTGTCCCGATACTCTGGTCATCAGGCCAAGGTGGAAGACCTGCCTTCTTCTATCCATCGCAAAACCCTGCCCCATTTCATGACCCTTGTCTATTACCGCAGCCGCTGGGGGCTTTATGGAGGGCGTCTGGAGGCTTGGCAGGCCGGAACGGAGGAGTTCGACGGCCGGTTGATCTACGAGTGTTCCCGGGCGGCCAGAGCGGCGGCTTGGCTGGTTCATAACCGGCTGGTCAACTCCAACCTCAAGCTGACGTTGCGTCCCCGGCCTGGCCCGGTAGGCCTGGAAACCATCATAGAACTTCTGAAAAAGCTGGTCGAACTTTTCCCCACCCTGCCCCATGGTTCGCTCAGTGAAAAAAGCCATTGGACTACGGGCGGCAAGGGGCCCCGCTTGCTTGTCTTAAACCTGGAAGAGCCTTGGCATGAAACGAAAATGAAGTCCGTCGATCTCATATACCGGACCGCCTGGGGCGAAATGAGGCATTCGGCCCTCAAGCTGGATTCGCCGGTCAGCGAAGCGGAAAAAGCTATTGCCACGGCCGAGAAGCTGCTGGAGACCGGCGAAATGCGGATTGAGGATGTGCATTATTTTGCGCCGCCCGAAGCAGCGGGAAAGAGGATGCGCAACAATCTTCAGGCCGCCGTGGTGCAGACTCTGGGAGGTCTAAGACGTCGGCGCGAAGGACCGGGTGCGGAAAGAAAAATGCGGTTGGACACAGACTGATTCATCGTGGTATTATTGCTAACCAATAAAAACTACTGGAGAAAATGTTGTCACCTGAACAGCAGTTGACGTTTCTGATCGCTGACAACGATCTGCAACGTCTTGATAATGTAACCACATTGATTCACGAAATGGGTTACCAGACCGTTTTGCAGGCGGAAGACGGCCCGGAAGCCTGGGCCATGATAAAGAATTTTACGGTGGACATCATCGTTTCCAACTGGAAGCTGCCTGAAATAGACGGACTGGCCCTGCTCAAACTCATCCGTTCCAACGATGATTTCGCCGAAACACCATTTGTCATGGTGGCGGCCGAAGTCACCGCCAAGACCGTTTCCCAGGCCGGGCGGACCGGTGTGACCGATATCGTGGTCTTTCCCTTTACCGAAGAAACCTTGAAAAGCCGGGTCAGACTGGTGGTGGAGGTTGAGCAGAATCCCCAGCATCAGGAAGCCGAGCGAAAATACAAACAGGGCGTGGACCTGATGAAGGCCGGGCACTACAATGAAGCGCTCAAGTCTTTTGAAGGCATTCTTTCGGTGCACGAGCCTGCTGAAGTCTATTACAACATGGGTTATATATTGTCGGCCAAGGAAAACTATGAAGAGGCTTTGCAGTGTTTCCGGCGGGCTACCGTTATAAAGAATGATTTCGCCCGGGCCTACAAGCAGATGGCCGAAGCCCTGATGAAGCTGGGGCGCAAGCAGGAAGCCGAGGAATGTTTTGAAGAGGCGGCCGATATCTACATGGAAAGGAAGCAGGATCAGGAAGCCGAAGATATTTTTGAAGCGGTCACCAAGCTCAAACCAGACACCATAAACGTTTTCAACAGCCTGGGGATAATATACCGCCGTCAGGGGAGGCTGAAAGAGGCTCTTGAGCAGTATGTCAAGGCCTTGAAAGTCCATCCCCGGGATGAAAATATCTTTTACAATCTCGGCCGGGTCCATGCCGAACTCAAGGAATTCGGACCGGCCAGGGAGGCCCTTATGCAGGCCCTGAAGCTTAAGCCGGACTTTTCCGCCGCCCGTGAAATGCTTCGTGCCGTGGACATGGGGTTGAGTCTGCATTCCTGAAAATGTAAAATTTCGTCCGTGTTGTCAGGTGCTGAGCCTATGCGACGATTTCTCTCTCCTGGCCGGACTATTGTTGCACCGCACCAGCCTTGACACTTCCCCTCTGTTTGTTAACATATATTAAATAAACATTCCTTTAAATCGTCATGCGGGGATAGCTCCTGTTTTCCATGGTTGCTGACAACGAAAGTGATAGTATCGGATAATGATCGAAACCGCTGTTTTTGAACCGGGTCTGCGCGTCAGCGTCGTGGCCATGTCAGCGATCAAGGCCAAGTTTGTCTCCTATTTGATCGGATACAAACCTGATGAATACGTAATACTGGAGCACCCGTTGACCGGCGGCGTGCCCATCCGTCTGGAAGAAGGGACGTTCTGGGCTGTCAACTTCGTCAGCAGAGGTTCCATCTTCAGTTTTCAGGCCCAGGTGCTCTACACCATACGCTATCCTATCCGGCTGGTTTTTGTCGGCTATCCTGCTTCTCTGGACCGTACCGGCCTCCGTCAGAACGACCGCTACCCCGTGCGCATCAAAGCCGATTTTTGCCGGGAAAAGAACCAGGATGGACCCGAAAAAAAGATACTGCCGGGGGTCATATGCGATATCTCCACAGGGGGGTGCCTTTTGGAGACTCCTGAGCTCTCTCCCATAGGCACGCTGATCCGTTTGAATATGACCTTGCCGGAGCAGGGTGTGGTCGAGAACCTGGCCTCCGAGGTTAAGACCAATTTGACCAGGGACGACAAGAGGTTCATGGGGCTCAGATTCACTGATCCGGCGGGGGAAGGATACAAGAAGCTCATGGCCTTTGTGAACTCACTGGGGGCTTTGCCCATCCGAATCTGACGCCGGTGCCGGATTGAGTTTGGAATATTTTGTCTGAGGGCCGAGGGGTGGCCCATGTTTCAGCCTTAAAACCATAAGTCTCAATAAAACGGACAGTTGCAAATGACCGTAACTCTATTGGTTATTCGGGGGCCATGGAAGGGAAAGCGGTTCGCCTTTGCCGAAAGAACCACCAGCATTGTGGGGCGGGGACCGGACTGCAACCTGGTCCTGCCGGACGACAAGGCTCATGAAACCGTCTCGCGGCATCACTGCCTTTTCGATATCAATCCTCCGGACATCAGAGTCCGCGATCTGGGCAGTCTTAACGGTACGTTCGTAAACGGCTACAGAATAGGCAGGCGTGAAGATGGACAGGCTCCGGACGAGGGTGGAGCAGCCGTTTTTCCCGAATACGATCTGAGAGACGGCGATGAGGTGAGTATCGGGGAGACCGTCTTTACCGTAAGAGCCGAAGCCATCCGGCAGTGCGCTACTTGCGGAGAGGAACTGTCTGCGGCCGGGACGCCGGAGGAAAGCATCTGCCCGGTCTGTGACAAAGAAGAAGAAAAAACACGGGTCATAGACACGCCGCCGGTTCTGGGCAGCAAGTGTGAGGCCTGCGGGCGGGCTCTCTCCGGACCGGCCTCATTGGCCGGGAGCGCCGACTTTCTTTGCTCCGAATGCCGGAAAGACGTGATCGCCATTATAAAAGCCCTGTTGGCCGGGGCTGGCAAGGGGATTCCCGAACTGAAACCTTTAAGGGCCTTGAAAGTAATCAAAAGCCTGGGGCGCGGTTCGGCCGGAGCGGCTTTTCTGGCTCAGGAGAAAAAGAGCGGCCGCTACCTGGCCCTCAAAATACTCCTGCCCGAAGTGGCCGTCAATGAACGCGCCCAGCGCATGTTTCTCCGGGAGGTCGAGAATTCAAAGGTCCTCAGGCATCCGAACGTGGTGCAGCTCTACGAACACGGCAGCTACAAGGGTGTCTTCTTTTACACCATGGAATACTGCGACCGTGGCTGCGTGGCCAAGTTGAAGGAGAAACGGGGCGGCAGGCTGGGCCTCCGGGAAGCTACCGAAGTCATACTGCAAGGCCTGGCCGGGCTGGATTACATTCATCAGGCCGAAATACCCACCGTGCAGTTGGCCGACGGCACTACCGGCACGAGCAAGGGCCTTGTTCACAGGGACCTGAAACCAGCCAATATTTTTCTGGCCGGCGAAGGTGAAAAGCTGGTGGCCAAGATAGCCGATGTCGGAGTGGCCAAGGCCTTTGACACCGCCGGGTTGAGTGGACAGACCCGGACAGGTTCGGTAGGCGGAACCCCGGTTTTCATGCCCAGGCAGCAAGTCATCAATTTCAAATACGCCAAACCCGATGTCGATGTCTGGGCCATGGCCGCCACCTATTACAACCTTCTGACCGGTTATTACCCCCGGGACTTTTCTGCCGACAAGGATGTCTGGCTTACCGTGCTCCAAACCCAGCCTTTACCTGTGGCCCAAAGAGGGGTGCCGGTGCCCCCTAAGCTGGCCGAGGTATTGGACCTGGCGCTGGTGGACGATCCGGAAATAACTTTCAAGTCGGCGGGCGACTTGAGGAAAGCCATCATTACGGCCTTGAAGCAGCGTTGAAGCGGGTATGATGACCAAAAGCACTATTGCATGTCCCAAGTGCGGAGCCAGATACAAAAATGTGCCGTTGGAGATGAACGGCCGGAAATACACATGCCGCAAGTGCGGGGCGGATTTTATCCTCAGGCTCAAGGAACAGGCCGCTGCGCCGCCGGAACCGCCTGGAGAACGTCCCCGCCCGGCCCCCCCTGCGGCCACGGTCCAGGCCTTTAATCGGCAGCCGGCGGCCACCGTTCCGGTTTTGCCTGAAGACCGGAAAACCCCGGCTGTCACGGTTCTGGCTGCGGACGCCTCCCAACCCGCCCCCTCCGTATCGGACGGAAAACTGGACTGGAACATAGGAGATATAGTTCTTGAACTCTATGAAGTGACCGGTCTGCTGGGTGAAGGCGGCATGGGCCGGGTCTATAAGGTGCGCCACCGCGACTGGGGAGTAGACCTGGCCGTCAAGGTGCCGAAACCCGACATACTGGCCGCTGTCGGAGGAGCCGAGAATTTCGAGCGTGAAGCCGAAACATGGGTCAACCTGGGGCTTCACCCCCATTCGGCCAGTTGCTACTACGTCCGGCGCATTGGCGGACTGCCCTGCGTTTTTGCCGAGTTTGTCTCGGGCGGCAGCCTGCATGACTGGATAGCCGGGCAGGGTGACGATCTTCCCCCCTTGTACCGGGGCGGTCCGCGGAAAGCTCTGACCCGCATTATGGATCTGGCTGTTCAGTTCGCCTGGGGGCTTAAATATGCCCACGAACAAGGACTGGTCCACCTAGATGTCAAACCCGCCAACGTCCTGATAAGCGCCGAAGGACTGGCCAAGGTTACGGACTTCGGCCTGGCCCGGGCCAAGGCGGGACCCGCCGGTGATGCAGGCGCGGACTCATCCGAAACCGAGGAGCAGGAAAAAAAGCAGCCCGCCGGAACCAGGGAGTATTTTTCCCCTGAACAGGCCGCCGGACGGACGTTGGACCTGCATTCCGACATGTGGAGCTGGGCTCTCTGTCTGCTGGAGATGTTCAAAGGCGGCCGGACCTGGGAATTCGGATCGGTCGGCGCGGCTGTGCTCAAGGAATACCTGGAAGCCGGTGTTTCCGCCTCCTGGCTGCCTCCCATGCCGCCGGAACTGGCCGAAATCCTGACCCGGTGCTTTCACGAGGAACCGCAACTGAGGCCCGCTGATATGGGCGAGGTCGCCGGAAGCCTGGTTGAGGCTTTCCGGCAGATTACCGGACAGGATTACAAGAGGTCTGAGCCCGTGTCCGGAGCAGCTACGGCCGACAGCCTCAACAATCAGGCGGTTTCCCTGCTCGACCTGGGACGCCTCGACGAAGCGGAAAAACTCTGGGACAGGGCCTTGGCCGCTCAGCCTCATCACCCTGAGTCTACATACAATCAGGGCCTTCAGTTTTGGCGCGAAGGCCGGATCAACGACGATGCCTTGATCGAGTCCATAATCGAATCGAGCCGCTCATTTCGAGGCCTGTGGACGTGCGATTATTACCGGGCTCTTATCCATATGGAAAGAGGGGACTGCCAGAGCGCGTTGGAGTTGTTGAGGTCTCTGCCTGATGAAGACGCCGCCCGTGAAGAAGTGGCCGCCTTACGGGGCAGGGCCGAAGCGGACATCGCGGTGAGCAACCGTCTGACCAGGATTATGAAAGGCCACGCCAGCAACGTGAACGGCGTGGCCGTGGCTCGGGACGGCTCATTGGCTGTCTCAGCCTCGGATGACAGGAACGTCGGAGTCTGGAATCTGGAAAGCGGGTCATTGACCGCGATGCTGACCGGCCACGGCGGGTCGGTTAATTCCGTGGCTATGGACCAATCGTCCAGGCTGGTCCTTTCGGGCGGAGGCGATTTTGCTTCCCGAGACTATCTCTTGCGGCTTTGGGATTTGAAGGAGATGCGTCTTGTCCGCGAACTGAAAGGACACCAGAAGAAGGTCAACTCGGTCTGCTTGAGCCATGATGGACGGTTGGCGGCTTCCGGCGGCGACGACAGGACCGTGCGGTTCTGGGACACCTTGACCGGCGAGGAAATCGCTCAATGGACGGCCCACGAAGGGCCGGTCAGGGCCGTCTGTTTCAGCCGGGACGCCAGAAACCTTTTCTCCGGCGGGGCAGACCACAAAGTCAAGGTCTGGGATGTCGATTCACGCAATTGTCTGAGGACCCTGGAAGGCCATACCGGCCAGATCAATTCCCTGGCGGTCGGGCTGACCAAAAGATACGTGGTGTCGGCCGCTTCTGATCGGACTCTGCGCTTGTGGGACTTGGCCACGGGCCGGTGCGAAAGGGTCATGAGCGGACATCGGGCCGAAATAAACGCTGTCTCGGTGAGCGACGATCATTCTTTTGCCCTTTCCTGCGGTTCCGACCGGACATTGAAACTCTGGGAGCTGGCCTCCGGGCGTTGTCTCCGGACGTTCGAAGGACACGAATCCTGGGTGTTGAGCTCGGCCATAGCCGGCCAGGCTCCGCTGGCTGTTTCCGGCTCCGTGGACTCCTCCATGAGAATATGGAAGGTGAATCCCGGAGAGCGGAATTTCACCGCGCCTATGGTTCTCTCAAGGGTTTCAACCAGCGAACTTATTGTTTCCGCTGGCGAAACCTACGAAATGCACCTGAACCAGGCCCAGGAGGCTCTGAAGCAAGGCCGGGCCTCCGTAGCCGCCGAGCACCTCAAGGAAGCCAGATCCCAGCCCGGATACGACCGGGGAACCGAGGCGGTCCGGATCTGGTCGGCTTTGTATCTCCATCTGCCGCGCAGTGGCTTTCGATCCGGTTGGGAGACCGGAACCATGGCCGGCCACGGTCTGGACGTAACCGTTTTGGCTGTGACTCCCAACGGGCGGCATGTGGTTTCAGGTTCGGCGGACAAGACCCTGAAGATCTGGGGCGCGGCCGACGGTTCCGGACTCAGCACATTGCGCGGACATCAGGGCGACGTAACTTCAATTTGCTTCGAACCTGAAGGCGTCTGGCTTGTCTCGGCCGGTGAAGATGCAACCATACGGCAATGGGATCTCAAGACCGGGCTCTGCCTGAGAGTCATCGAAGCCAACGGCGGCAGGATAAATGCACTGCGGGTGACCCCCGACGGACAATATATCCTCTCCGGCGGGGAGGATATGATTGTCAGAATATGGGACGCCGCTACCGGTGTGTCTCTGGGGGAACTGACAGGGCACCGCTCACCGGTCAACTCCCTGGCCGTCAGTCTCGACGGCCGGGCGGTGCTGACGGCCTCAGGCGGCGCAACCGGCGAAGACAGTCTGGTCCGCTTGTGGGATATGGCCACGGGGAACCTGAAACAAGTCATCTCCGGCCATGAACGGCCGGTCAACAGGGTCTGTTTCAGCCCTGACGGAAACACCGCCTACTCGGCTTCCTCGGACAAAACCATAAAAGCCTGGCGTCTTTCCGACGCTTCCTGCCTGCGGACATACACAGGACATGCCGGAGCAGTCAATACCTTGTCCTTGAGCACTGACGGACGCTTTCTGCTTTCGGGCGGATACGACCGGACGGTCAGACTGTGGGACGCGAGGACAGGGGCATGTCTGCGGGTTTTTGAAGGACACTCTGCGCCGGTCCTGGCCGTTTCTTTCAGTCCCGACGGCTGTTATGCCGTTTCCGGCGGGGCCGACAACCTGATAAAAATATGGACCTTGGACTGGTCCCTGGACTCTCCCCCGCTGACCGGCTGGGAGGAATCGGCCGATGTATGGCTCAAAGCCTTCCTCCGCACACGTGAGGGTTTCATCCCTCTCGCCGGTCCGGAACAGAAATCCGAGCCGGTTTCATGGGCGGATGGCGACCTTAAACAGCTTCTCTACACCCTTGCTTGCGCCGGATACGGCTGGCTGGCCCCGGCCGATGTTTCCGCCCGGCTTCAAGCCTTGTCCGGACGGCCGCTCGGCGCAAATGAGCCTGCCGGACCTGCCGCCGAATCCGGCACTGACGGCGCGGCCGTTCAGAAACAGAAGGGCTGGTGGTCAGCCTTTATAAGCCGCCTCCGCCACAGTTCAGGACCAGGGCCACGATAAGGACAAGGGTCCATATCAGGTTACGCATGGGGGGAACCTCCTTTTTTGGTGCTTGGATTTGTAACGAATTTGTAACGCTTTTCAGGCAAGAAAAGGGCGCTTGCTCCGGTGGTTGAAACCGACGCAAACGCCCTTTTATATTGGGAAAATGGCTTATCTTATTTTGGTAGCGGGGACAGGATTTGAACCTGTGGCCTTCGGGTTATGAGCCCGACGAGCTACCTGACTGCTCCACCCCGCAACACGAAATGGAACATTGCCACATGCCTTTGCTTCTGTCAACATAAAACTCGACGTTCGCACATATAAATCAGGTGCAAAGATGGGCGGCTGCCACCCGGGGGTTGAGAAGGTTCTGGCTGTTTGTCCGCGTATCTGCTATTTTCCTAAAGATAACAACCCGGAAGCAATGGGAGAAGATAATGAAACGTTACGTTATCATCGGCAATGGCGTGGCCGGAGCCACGGCGGCGGAAAAAATCAGGGCCAACGACGCGGAAGGGGCCATCACCATACTCTCTCAGGAAGCCAACTCATTTTATTATCGGGTCCGTCTGCCCGACGTGGTGGCCGGGGAAGTCGATATCTCCAGGATTACCTTGCGCACCGCCGAATGGTATGAAAAGAACCGCATGAAGCTCTGCCTGAACGAATCGGCCGTTCGGATCGATCCGGCTGGAGGCAAGGTCTTTTCGGACCGGGGCAATGAATATGGATACGACGAACTGCTGCTGGCCGTGGGAGCCCGCAGCTTCATGCCGCCGGTGCCCGGATCGGACAAGAAAGGCGTTTTTGCCTTGCGCGACTGGCGCGACGCCACTTCCATAGCCGAACGGGCGGGAAAAACGGATTCGGCCGTCCTTATCGGCGGCGGTCTGCTGGGACTGGAGACCGGTTACGGTCTGATAAGGAGAGGCCTCAAAGTTCGTGTCGTGGAATTTTTCGACCGCCTGCTGCCCCGTCAGATGGACCCGCAAGGCGCGGCCAAACTTCAGCGCAGGCTGGAGGATATCGGTTTCTCCTTTTATCTGGGGGCCAAATCCAGGGAAATTGTCGGCCGGGATGAAGCCGAAGGGCTTCTCCTGGAAGATGATCGGCTTGTATCGGGCGGCCTGATTCTTTTTTCAGCCGGGGTCAGGCCTAATCTGGATCTGGCCAGGGATTCCGGTCTGGAAGTGGACAAAGGGGTCAAGGTCGATGACTCTCTGCGGAGCAGCAGTGAACACATCTGGGCCGCCGGCGACCTGATTGAACACCGGGGCAGGGTTTACGGCATCTGGCCAGCGGCCAAGGCCCAGGGTGAAGCGGCCGGGATAAACATGGCCGGGGGCAAGGCGCTTTACGAAGGGACAGTAATGTCGAATTCCCTGAAGGTAGTCGGCGTGGACCTGACCGCGGCCGGGAACATAGATCCGGAAAACCAGTTGGACGCAGCGGTTTTTGAGGACGAAGACATCTACCGGAAGATCGTCATGGAAGACGGCCGGATCGTCGGCTTCATCTTCTACGGAGCGGGAAAAGGCGTCAAAGAGTGCCAGTCCGCCCTGGAAAAAGGCCTTGATGTGGCTGCTCACCGGCGGGACCTGGCTGAAGCGGATTTCGATTTTGCGAAGCTATTCTGATTGTGGTCGGTTCCGGAAAAAAACAGTCTGCATTAAAATATAAAAACTTGTCTGCCTCGATACTCCCCCGTCGCTTTCGGCGGGGGAGTATTTTGACCAAATCTCCACAGGAAACCGTGTAGTTGAGGGGGCAGCGACCAGCGGGAGCGCCGGGGGCGTTCAGCCCCCGGAATGGGTCCAGGCGACAGCCTGGGGGGCAGCGACCAGCGGGAGCGCCGGGGGCGTTCAGCCCCCGGAATGGGTCCAGGCGACAGCCTGGGGGGCAGCGACCAGCGGGAGCGCCGGGGGCGTTCAGCCCCCGGAATGGGTCCAGGCGACAGCCTGGGGGGCAGCGACCAGCGGGAGCACCGGGGGCGTTCAGCCCCCGGAATGGGTCCAGGCGACAGCCTGGGGGGCAGCGACCAGCGGGAGCACCGGGGGCGTTCAGCCCCCGGAGGAGCTTGTTGACAAAGTCCCACCAAAGGCCGTTGAAAGAGGAGAAGGCTCCGAGAATAACTATGCAGGCGGGATGCTTCGCCCCTGCCGCGAACGGCTGCGACTTCGGACAATCTTTCCCGCCCAGACCAAGGGGACGCCCAAGCGGCCGCGTCCCCTTGGAACCCCCGGCCTTTTTTAACCCGTCGAACGGGCATCCGTGCCCTTCGCCGGGGGGCGAACATCCATGTTCGCCGAAGAAAGCGGAAACCGGAAAATCGGCTTTTGGGGGTACAGGTCGGGTTGATAAAGACAACAACGGGGTTTGTCAACAGCCTGGGGGGCAGCGACCAGCGGGAGCGCCGGGGGCGGTCAGCCCCCGGAATGGGTCCAGGCGACAGCCTGGGGGTCCAGGCGCAAGCCTGGCGGGCCGGGCGACAGCCTGGGGGAAAACAAAAGGGGAAACCATGACTGGTTTCCCCTTCTAAATCAAGCTTGGCCGCGCACCCTTTGTCGAGCACGAGGGAAAATACATCCGCTGCGGAGAAAGGGAGGCCCGAAACATCCACGACACATACTGCGTTGGTTACCGCTGCTTCCTTCCGGATCTGACGGGGTTCGCAACCGTTTGTTGCGCAGAGTCAAGCCTGTTTCAACCGAAGACGAAGCATCTTCCGACTCGAAGCCCTAAAAAGGGAATTCAACCCCGCTAAGCGGATTTCGGGTGCAGGGCACCGCTAACTCCCCGTCTAGCGCGACCAAGCCGAAATTGGTGCTTGCTTCTTTGCAGATCCTCTACGGAGAGGGGATCAAGCGTCGACCCGCTCTTTTAATTCGCGGCCGACTTTGAAAAAGGGCAGGCGTTTTTGGTCAACCTGAATGACTTCACCGGTTTTGGGGTTACGGCCCTGATAGCCGTCATAGGCTTTGACTTTGAAACTCCCGAAACCACGGATTTCTATTCTTTCACCCTTTGCCAAGGCTTCTTCCAGAGCGCCGAAAAACGTCTTGACCACTTCTTCGGCCTCTTTGACGGTCATGCCCTCAGACTTTGCCAGTTGTTCGGTTAACTGGGACTTATTCACGGGCGTTCTCCTTCTCCTGGAAGCTCCCCGTTGGAACCTGCGTTAATCAGGTAAATTATACCTGTAGTAAGGGAAAAATCAAGCAGCAAATTCATGTGGCGAGGATAAGCCGTCTGAAGCGGATTCCCGGACAGGTACAAAAATAATGGCGGATGGGGAAAGTATAGTTGCTTTTTATGAAGGCCTGGTCTATAACTCTCCCGAGTCGAGGCGCATATATGTTCGAAAAACTGGTTTCTGACGGCGTAGCTACCCTGGTGCCTTATCCTCCCGGCAAGCCTCTTGACGAGCTTGAAAGGGAGCTGGGTATTTCAGGGGCTATAAAGCTGGCTTCCAACGAAAATCCGCTTGGTCCTTCACCTGTCGCACAGGCGGCTATCCTTGCCGCCGTACCTCATCTGCATAGATATCCGGACGGCAGAGGCTATTACCTCAAGCAGAAACTGGCCGGTTCACTCGGTGTGGACATGGCTGAGCTGGTCCTGGGTAACGGCTCGAACGAGATCATTGAGCTGGTGGTCAGAACATTTCTGCGGCCGGGCATGGGGACTGTTTTTTCATACCCTACCTTTCTGGTCTATGAAAAAGTGGTCCAGGGCGCGGGCGGAACGGTTACCCGGGTGCCTCTGCGCAAGTTCCGGCACGACCTGAACGCCATGGCCAGGGTTGTCGACGGGAATACCCGTCTGGTCTTCATCGACAATCCCAACAATCCCTCCGGAACCCTGTTGGCGCCTGCCGACGTAAAGTCTTTTATTGAAGACCTGCCGGAGACGGCCATCGTGGTTCTGGACGAAGCCTACCGTGATTTCGTTCGCGGAGCCGACCTGCTGGACCCGGCCGAACTGCTGCATGGCCGGCATCCGGTCATTTTCCTTCGCACCTTTTCCAAAGCGTACGGTCTGGCCGGGTTGCGTCTGGGCTATGGATTGGCCCCAGCCGAACTGGTGGATTACCTTGACAGGGTCAGGCAGCCCTTCAACGTCAACACTTTGGCTCAAGTGGCCGCCATGGCCGCCATGGATGACGATGATTTTTACCGCCGCACAAGGGAAGTGGTCTGGTCCGGGCTGGATTGGCTCTGGGAAAAACTTGACGAAATAGGCCTTAAATACCACCATACCCAGACAAATTTCTTTCTGATCGAACTTGACAGACCCGCCGAAGAAGTCACTCAGGCCATGCTCCGCGAGGGTGTTATCATCCGCTCGATGAAGAGCTACGGCCTCGAAAAATACATCAGGATAAATATCGGCCTGCCCGAGGAAAACGAACGTTTCGTAAAATCTCTCAGGAAAGTGCTGGGCCGCTGAACGGAATGATATCCGCTAAAAAGATCATAACCATAGACGGCCCCGCCGGGGCCGGCAAAAGCACCTTGGCCCGCCGTCTGGCCGAAAAACTCAACTGGACCTATCTGGATACCGGCGCAATGTATCGGGCCGTCGGACTGTCCGCCTCGGAAAAGGGCGTGGACGTCAACGATGAAGACGGCCTGAGTGAAGTCCTGCGCGCCCTGGAACTCAGGGTGGCCCCGGGAGAAGATACAACCAGGGTTTTTCTCGGCGAGCGCGAAGTAACCGATGAAATCCGCCAGCCCCACGTCAGCGCCCTGGCTTCGGCGGTTTCCGCCCGGAAGGTAGTCCGGGAAGCCATGCTGAGTATTCAGCGCGGTATTGGTTTGCAAGGCGAAGTTGTGGCCGAAGGCCGCGACATGGGGACAGTGGTTTTTCCCGAGGCCGAATTCAAATTTTTTCTAGATGCGTCACTGGAAGAACGTTCCCGGCGGCGGTTCGAAGAATTGCTGGCCATGGGAAAAAACGTGAACCAGGATGAAGTCCGCGAAGATATGCGCAGTCGCGATCAGGCGGATTCGACCAGGGCTCTGGCCCCCCTGAAACCGGCCAGCGACGCCGTGGTTCTGGATACGACCCTTTTGGGCGTCGAACAGGTATTGTCCGTAATGTTGAGCCTTATTCAGGAAAAACTGGATCAGGACAACAACAAATATAAAGGTTGATTTGTATAATCATACCTGTTATAAGGAAAAAGTTTTAAAAGTGAGTACCACCAAAAAAAATATAAGTCGTAAAACGAAAAATTGGTGGGGCTGTGAGCTAGAGACTTACAGTTCGATTAGGGGGTATTTTGGAAAACATGGAAAACTTTGAAAGCCAGGATCAGGATCAGACCCAAGCCCTTATGAGTGGAGAGGGAGAACAGCCTAGTTCGGAAGCAATGCCGGATTTGGGTGCTCTCTATGAAGAGAGCTTCAGAACCCTCCACGAGGGTGAGGTGTTGCACGGGTACGTTGTTCAAGTAGACAAAGAAAGCGTGATGGTGGATATCGGCTCCAAATCGGAGGGCCGGATTCCGCTGAGCGAGTTCACCGATGAAAAAGGCCAGATCAGGGTCAAAGTCGGTGACAAAGTCGAAGCTTTGCTCGTGCGCTGGGACGACGAGGAAGACGAAATTTTACTCTCCAAGGACAAGGCTGCCAAGATCAAGGTCTGGGAAGAGATCAGCCGCATCTACAATGAAGATGGTGTCATTGAGGGTAAGGTTGTCGCCCGTGTCAAAGGCGGTTTGTCCGTCGACATCGGCGTCCAGGCCTTTTTACCGGGTTCCCAGGTTGATTTGAGACCGGTCAAAAACCTCGAAAGCCTGGTTGGACAGGTTTTTCAGTTCAAGATCCTCAAATACAACAAACGCCGGGGCAATGTCGTTCTCTCACGCCGGGTTATCCTGGAAGAGGATCGGGCGGAGCAGAAATCCAAGACTTTGGAAGCCCTGGAAGAAAACGCCGTCCTGGAAGGCGTGGTCAAGAACATCACCGAATACGGCGTGTTTGTCGATCTGGGCGGTATAGACGGACTGCTCCATATCACCGACATGTCCTGGGGACGGGTCGGTCATCCCTCCGAGATGTTCGGCGTCGGCGATGTGGTCAATGTCAAGGTTCTCAGCTTTGACCGCGAACGCGAACGCGTCTCTCTCGGTCTGAAGCAGTTGGCCAATGACCCCTGGGCCGCCGCATGTCAGAATTATACCATCGGCACCAAGGTCACCGGCAAGGTGGTCTCTCTGGCCGATTACGGGGCTTTCGTGGAAGTGGAAGAGGGCATTGAAGGCCTGATTCATGTCTCCGAAATGTCCTGGACGAGGAAGGTCCGCAATCCCGGAAAAATCCTCAACGTCGGCGACTTGGTTGAATGCGTCGTCCTCAATATAGATACCGAGAACAAGCGTATCTCCCTGGGGATGAAGCAGGTCGAACCCAACCCGTGGGACCTGGTGGCTGAAAAATACCCCGTCGGAACCATGATCGAGGGTAAGATCAAGAACATCACCGATTTCGGCATCTTCATAGGCATCGACGAAGGTATCGACGGCCTTGTTCATATCTCCGACATGTCCTGGACCAAGCGGTTCAAACATCCTTCGGAAATCTACAAGAAGGGTGATTCCGTCAGGGCTGTTGTTCTGAACATCGACAAGGAAAACGAACGGTTCTCCCTCGGTGTCAAACAGCTTGAAATCGATCCCTGGGAAATGGTCCCGGCCAAGTATCCCGTCGGCTCCCGCGTGACCGGCACAGTGACCAACATCACCGATTTCGGTCTCTTTGTGGAACTGGAAGAGGGGATTGAAGGCTTGGTGCATGTCTCCGAAGTCGGCCGCCACAAAGGCAAGAGCCTCCGTGAACTGTACAGCCTGGGCGACGTGATTTCCGCCAAGGTCATCAATGTCAGCGTCCATGACCGCAAGATCGGCCTCAGCGTCAAGCGGATGAAGACGGACGAGGAACAGGCTCTGTACAAAGACTACGTTGGCGGCGGAACCCGCCAGGTTGCCGGCACCTCCAGTCTGGGAGAACAGTTGCAGCAGGCCCTGAACAGGGCGGCGGCTCAGGAATCCCAGGATGAAGACTCCGACGATGAAGGCATCGAAGACTTTGAGGCCGATGGGGCCGATGGGGCCGACGATGCCGAGGATTCCTCCGAGGAATAACATGGAAGCGTTGCCGGACCAAGGTCCGGCACGTCGATTGATATTATTCAATTGTCAAATCAAGAGCCAATAAAGAGCCGGCCGCCCCGTAATGGGGGGGGCCGGCACTCTTGTCTGTTAACCCTGGTAGTCCTGACGGCTGTCATTGCGGTTCTGGGCGGTGGACTGTTTGCCCTGGCTCAACTGGTGGGCGGCGGCGAAATGCAGTTCTCCACGCGGGAAGCAGTAGGCGTTGTCGAGGTAAAGGGAGTAATAACCGATTCCGAACAAGTCATCAAGGAACTGGTTCGCTTCCGCCGCAGCGACAAGATCAAGGCCATAATACTTCGAGTAGACTCTCCGGGAGGAGGCGTCGCGCCGACCCAGGAAATTTACCGTGAAATCCAGAGAACAAAAGCCAGCAAGACAGTAATTGCCTCCTTGGGCGGCTTGGCCGCCTCGGGCGGGCTTTATGTCGCTTCGGCCGCCGATAAAATTGTCTCCAATCCGGCCACGGTTACCGGGAGTATCGGCGTCATTATGCAGATGGTCAACATAGAGGGCATACTGGGTAAGGTCGGATTTCAGCCTGTGGTGATAAAGAGCGGAAAATACAAGGATATCGGATCATCAACCCGGACCATGACCGATGAGGAACGGGTCATTCTGCAGAACATCGTCGACCAGTTGCACCAGCAGTTCGTCAAGGATGTGGCCCAGGGACGCGGGCTTGAAGTCGATGCCGTTGGTGAAATGGCCGATGGCAGAATATTCACCGGTGAACAGGCTAAACAGCTTGGCCTGGTGGACAGGCTGGGCAATTTTGAAGACGCGGTCGCCTGGACAGCCCAGTTGGCTGGTTTGGAGGGGCCGGTTAAGCTGATATATCCCGAAAAGAGCAAGAGTTGGTGGCAGGATATTCTCAGCGGCAAAAGCCCGGTCAATATTCTTCCGGGGTTCGTTGAACAACCCCTGAAATTTCAATTTCTCTACTTGCCGCTATTGTAACTATTCTCAGGCCGTCCGATTTGGCGGCGCTTGCACGACAATATCAAAACTTTTACGCTTATACGGACTGCGGGGGGATTCTTTATGGTCAAAAGAGAGCTTATCGCCGCCCTGGCCAGACGACACAAAGAGCTGAACGCCAAAGACGTGGAACTCATGGCCCGGCTGGTCTTTGAGGCCATGTCGGAAACACTGGCCCAAGGCGACGAAATAGAGATACGGGGCTTCGGCGCATTCCGGATGCGGGAATATGAAGCCAGGCAAGCCCGCAATCCCGGGACCGGCGACACAGTCAGTCTGGAGCCCAGGAAAGGCGTGCTTTTCCGTCCCGGACGGGAGATCAAGGAGCGTATGAATGGAGAATGAACAGGCCAGGCTAAGCGTTGGGGGAGGCAGAAAAACAGGCCTCATCGGCGGTATTCTGTTTCCTTTGCGCGGCGCGGGTTTCATCTTCCGGCATCCCCGCCTGACCGTCTATGCGGCCATACCATTCCTCGTCAATTTGCTCCTGTTTACAGGTTTTTTCTTTTTCAGCCTCCGCTATTTCAATACATGGCTCGAAAAACTGATGCCCCAGGGTGAGGCCTGGTACTGGGTGGTCCTGACCTATTTGGCTACGGTGGTTTTCGGACTGGCTCTTCTTCTCCTGATAGGCTTCACATTCACCCTGGCGGCCAATATCATCGCCTCTCCCTTCAACGATGCACTGTCGGCCAAGACTGAAACCCTGGTCAGGGGCCGGGAGACTTCCGCACCGTTTTCCCTGCCGGGTATTATCAGGGAAACAGGCCGCACCGTCCTTGAGGAAGTGAAGAAAATAGTCTTCTATCTGGCCGCCATGGCCTGCCTGCTTCTTCTCAACCTGATACCCGTAGCCGGACAGATTCTTTACGTCATCCTGGGGACCCTGCTGACCATAACCTGGCTGGCGCTGGAGTTTCTGGATTATTCCCTGAGCAGGAACCAATACAGGTTCGGCGAAAAACTGAAGTTCATCAAACTCCATATCTTCCCGGTTTTCGGTTTCGGACTGGGCGTGTTTGTGGTCCTGCTGATTCCCGTAATCAACCTCTTCCTTATCCCCATGGCCGTGGTTGCCGCCACGTTGCTGTATGTGGAACTGGCCGGAGACCGGCAAGGCTCCTAGACCGGGGAAAAACAGCCTCCGGACAGGAGACTTGCAGAATTTTAATAAACCCTGCCGCTTCCGGCGGGGTTTATTAAAATTCAATACAAGTCACCCCGTCCTGCCTGGGGCAGAGATCAGCGGGAGCGCCGGGGCGAAGCCAGTGGGTCCAGGCGACAGCCTGGGGCGAAGCATACCGCCTGTATAGTTGCTCTCGGAGGCTTCTTTTCTTTCAACGGCTTTTGGGGGACTTTGTCAACAAAATGCAAACGGCGGGGAATGCCCGCCGTTTGCAGTGCTCAAATCCGGTTAATCCAAAAGCGTGTTCACAAAGCAGGAACCGAAGCCTCCGCCGCCGATGTTGGGCGTGGTGGGTTCTTCATCGGCCTGGACCAGTCCGGAGGGGTCGACGATAACGCCGTTGACCACGCCGTCGGCGTCGCCGAAGCCGCCGTCTTCCAGTTCCAGGGTCACGGAAAGCCCGTCGGCGGCGAACGTGGCGTGAGCTGAATAGTCATACCAGCCGTTGGCCGGGTCGTACTTGTACCAGGCCGCGTTGTCGCCCGCAGCCTCGGACAGGTAGATGGTCACGCTGGCCGTGGTCGCTCCGGCCTGCAGGGTCAGCTTGAAGGAGACCAGGCCATAGGGCAGATTATCCGGCGCTCCGGTCTGGTCGGTGATGTCGGCCGGGTCGATAGTCTGGAGGTTGTCGATGGAGGCCACTGTGGCGTTGTCGATCAGGACCGACACCGGCTGGCCGTCCACCACGGAGTTGGCGGAAAGCATGCCGGCCTGCTGGTTGTCCGGGGTGCCGTCGCCGTCAAGGTCCACATCGTCGCCCACGGCCTGTTCAGGCGGTACGGCGGGGACAGTTTCGTCAAGGGTGGTGAAGGAGAAGGCGTCGGCCCAGGCGGAAGCCTCTTCAGCCTGGTCGATGAACCTGGCCCGCCAGTAGTAAGTAGTATTGTTGGTCAGCACGTAAGGCGGCACGATGATGGAGGTCAGGGCTCTGGTGCTGGTCTTGTCGAAGATCACGTTCGTGAAACCGGCATTGGTGCTGATCTGCCACTGGGTCTGGGCGTGGGTGCCGAAGGCCCGGTCGCTGAGAGCCGCGGCAGTCTGCAGGGTCGGGGTCAACGAGACGTCAGTTGCTCCGTCAGCCGGTGAGACCAGGGCAGGTTTCTGGGGTTCCTCCACCGGATCGGCGTAGGTGAAGCCTCCGGCCAGGGTGCCTGAGCGTCCGTCGGGGATGGTCACCACCACGTCCACGGCTCCGGCGGCGTGGGCCGGGGTAACGCAGGTGATGGAGGTGTCCGAAGCCACGGTGACGCCGGTGGCGGCCGTGCCGCCGAAGGTCGCTTCAGCCCCGGCCTGGAAGCCCGTGCCGGTGATGGTAACGGCAGTTCCGCCGGCTGTGGTCCCGGAGTTGGGCGAAAGTAAAGTCACTGCGGGGTCGGGGCCCAGAAAATCATGAATAAAAGCGTCCTGGTTGGTGTTGGTGTCGTTGTCCACCAGGTTGGAGGCCCAGGCATCGAAGAGGACGTACCGGCCGTCGGGGGTTATAAAGCAGTAATCCGTCCAATTATTGACCGCGGCAGTGCCGTCGGAATGCTTGCTGACCAGGTAGTTCACTCCGGTCTGCATGTCGCGGACATAAACTTGTAGCTTAGGGGCTACTCCTCTGTTCATTCTATCGGTCACGGCGAGGACATCGGTGGCGTCGGAGATATAAGCCACGTACCGCCCGTCTTCGGAAACGGCACTGTAGGTCCTGGCATAGCCCCCGCCTCCGGAGGCTGCGGCATCACCGGCGGCGTTCAGGGAAACCAGTTGGGTGGTCTGGCCGGCGACGCTGTAAAGGAAGATGTCGTAATTGCCATTGGTATCTGGAGTCGTGACCAGATCCGTGCCGTTATAGGCGAAAGTCACCCAGAGGCCGTCCGGCGATATCTTTGGCCTGGAACAGGTGGTTCCGGTCGAATCTCCTCCGTCCTTGTTCTTGCTGATCCAAGTGGTGGTGTTTTCCTGGCGGTCGTAGAGGAAGACATCGTAAAGTCCATCCGCGCAGGCGGCGTCGATGTCCGTGGCAACTGAACGGTAAACCACGTAACGTCCATCGGCGCTGATACCCGGCATTTCGCTGTCGCCGTCGGGAAAACCTCCGGCGGGTGTCCGGCTGATGAGGCTGACCGTCTGGTCGTTGTTGTCGTAAATAAAGATATCGCTGTTGCCGGTATCGCCAGCCACCAGGTTGTTGGACCATGATTCGAAGACCACATAACGCCCGTCACCGGAAATGGCGGGGTTCGTTGAGTAAGCAGTTGGTGGACCGCCCAGGGCTTTGCTGACCAGCCGGGCCGTCGAAGGATCCGCTCCCCGGCCGATGAGGTAGATACAACCCCCGTAGCCGGAAGGCGGATCGACCACGTTCTGATTGGAGGAAACAAAGGCGACCCATTCACCGTCGGCGGAAATGGGCGCCTGGTTGTATCCATACACTTCTCCGGCGGCGGCCGAGCCGTCGGCCAGCCAACTGATCAGGGTGTTGGTTCCGGTGGTCCGGTCGTGAATGTAGCAGTCCTTGGTCCCGTTGGTATCATTGACGGGGTCGAAAGCCTCGTTAGTGGTTATGGAGACATAGCGGCCGTCGGAGGAGAGGCCGGACCCATAACATTCGTTGGTGGCTTCATCGCCGTTGGGGTAAATACTGACCCTCTCCGTATCCCCCTGGGCGGCGATGACCAGCCCCAGAGCCAGGAGAGACAGACAGAAAGCCACAAGGACAACCAAGGTTAACCGCTTGCTTTGCCACATAATTGTTTCCTCCGTGGAATTAATCCCTAGTGGAAAGACCCAATAAAGCTATCCATATAATCCGTCTGGAAATGATAAAAAATGGGAGCGATCCCATTCCTGTTCACACCCTTGGGGACTAACGTAGCAACAGTTATTTGTTCGTGGAATTCAGGTAACCCCTTCCTGAAGAAGTTAACTTTAATCTCGTTGATTTTCAAGAGAAAAGTTCAGGGTAATTCTTGGTGCGGTGTCATTGCGAGGTCGGGGCGGACGATGCATAAAAGGACGAGAACCATTTCAAACGCCTGATTTCTTCATCGAGGCCATCGGCGCCGGATTCCTCCAGAACGCGGATCAGTTCCCGGCGGGTGCGGAGTTGAGCGGCATTGACGGCCAGGGAACGGCGGTATTCCCTTGCGGCTTCTGCCCAGTTTTTCTCGGCGGAAAAGATGTCCCCCAGCGTCTGGTGCTTGGCGGCCGCGGCGAAAGAGTTCTCGGGAATCGAGGCCAGACGGGCCAGAGCCTCATCCCGCCGTCCGTTGTCATAGGCATATCCGGCCAGGCAGAGCTGAGCGAAGACCGAGAAATCCCCGTCAGCCAGAACCGAAGCCTCCCACCACTTCACGGTTTCCTCCATCCGGCCTTTCTGGTCAGCCACCCAGGCCTGGGTGTTCAGATAGGCGGTCAGGTCGCCCGCGCCGGGCAAGGGCAGAAAGGCCATGGCCAGGCCCGAGGCCAGGACGGCAGAATAAACGGCAATTCCGGGAAACCGCTTGTTTTTCAATGTAGCGGTCAGCCAGGTCAGGCCGGCGGCGGCTATGGGAATCACGGCGGCCATGACCGGCAGGCGGTACCGGGCGTTGACAGGAAAAAGAACCAGGGTCGCGGCATACAGGGCCAGAAACAGGACCAGGGCCAAGGTCTGCCTGTTGCGGCGAAGAGTGACCGCCAGACCGGCCAGGCCCAGAGGCATCATCAGCCAGAAGACGGGAAAGGGAATCTGATAGAAGCGGATGAACTGCTTCAGAAAGGCCACATGGTAATGGTCCCCGGCTTCGAAGCCGTTGAAGAAGGCCAGGCCCCGGCGAAAGAACTTGGCGCTGAATTCGGCCGGTGATTCCCGTGCGTATTTCACGACCTGGCCGCCCCAGAAGGCGGAGGCCTCCCGGGGAGTCAGCTTCCGGTCCCCGGAGCGCCGGCTGGCTTCGATGATGAACTGCACCGGCTGTTCCACCGGGGCGGCGGAAGACCAGGGCAGGGGACGGTAATAAGGCGTCCGGTTATACGGATTGTTGGCGTAATACAGATTGCGGCCAGCCTGAGGCGTGGTCAGAGCCAAGCGGCCGGTCTCCCGGTAGTTCAAGGCCAGGAAGGGTGAGACGGCAGCGGCGGCTCCCACCAGGACCAGGACGGCCAGGGCCAGGCCCGCCAGGCGGCTGCGGCCGTCTCTGAAGATACAGATCAGCAGGACCAGCAGCATCAAAGGAACAACCACCAGGCCGTTGGGGCGGACATTGATCATCATGCCCGAGGCCAGCCCCAGCCCCAGCAGCCGGGCCGGGTCGGGATTGGTCAGGACACTCAGGAAGAGCCACAAGACCAGGGCGAAGAGAAAAACAGACAGAGAAGTCTTGAGGGGAACCGTGCTGTAGAAGATAAAAGGCTGGTAAACGGCGGCGAGGAAGCCGCTGAGCAAGCCCGCTTTGGAATCGGCAATCTGTCTGCCGATGAGATAGACCAGGCCGCAGGTCCCAACGCCCAGAAAAAGGTTTAACCAGCGGAAGTTCAGAGCGTCCGGGGAGAAAATCCAATAGACCAGGGCCATGAGGTAGGCGGGAAGGGGAGCGAATTCGTGCGGGCCGGAAGCCGTGAAGTGTCCGTCCAGTATTTCCAGCGCCCAATTGTGGTAGATGCTTTCATCCCAGAGCAGAACGCTGCCGTAATCAGTGTGGAGAAGACTGAGCAGCCCGGCCACGCGCAAGGCCAGGGCCAGCAGCAGGATACCGCCCAGCAGAAGCCCGTGCCTTTTGTCGATGCAGGAAACCGGCGGAGCCGTCACGCCGACGGCTGTCGGCTTTTTTTTCTTTTTTCCCATAATGGCCAGACGCTCAACTCCGGTTTCGGCGCGGCAGCGGCCAGCAGAGTTGCAGGCCCTCGGTCACGCCGACTGGGGCATAACCAAGGTCTTGCAAGGCTTCCGAGTTATCCAGGTCGGCGTCCTGATCGACCCGGCCGACGGCGTATCTGGTCAGGGGTGGATGGGGCATGGTCTTTTCCATCAGGGCGGCCAGCAGATAGCAGAGAGGCAAGGGCAGGTGGATGATGGGTTTGCGGATTCCCTGATGCCTGAGCATGAGCCGGGCCAGGTCCCGCATGGTGATGACTTCTCCGCCGCTGAAGTTGTAAGTCTTGCCGTACGACCGGGGATTCCCGGCCACGGCCAGCAGTCCTTTGACCACATCGTCGGCCAGAACAGGGTTCTTCCGGCCGCGTCCTGAGCCGACGAACGGGACCACCGGGTATTTCTTCAGGTAATCCATGAACATCATGAATTCCTGACCGCCGTCTTTTTCATAGACCAGCGTCGGCCGGATAATGGTGTAGTGCATGGCGGACTGGGCCTTGACCATCTTTTCGCCTTCGGCTTTGGAAGCGGCATAATCGGAAGCGGCCGGGTCGATGACCGAGGCTGACGAGACGTAGATGAAATGTTCCACTCCGGCCCTGACCGCCCCGTCGAGCATGTTGCGCACCCCGCCCACGTTGATGCGTTCGAAAATCTTCGGATCATGGGCGATGATGACCGCGGCCAGGTGATAGACTGTGGTCACGCCGTCGAAGAGGCCGCCAAGCGTCCCTTCGTTTGCCACATCGCCGTAAACTATTTCGCAACCGGTCCCGTCAAGACGGGAGACATAAGGATCACCGGGCAGGGTAAGGACGCGGACCTTGTGTCCGGCCCCGGCCAGGCCCCTGACCAGACGAGCGCCCATGACGCCCGCGCCGCCGGTAACCAGTATCATGCTTTATCCCCTGTCCGTCCGGAAAGGCCGAGCAGCCGGTGGTAATGGCCCCGTCGGTATTTCCAGACCACGGCGAGCACATCGAAGCCGTATTTGATCGGGTTGAGGTGAGAGACTTCGCCGGCATAGATGGTCGGTATGGGGATTTCCATTATCTTCAGGCCCAGGACGTGGGCGGCAACGATCATTTCCAGGTCGAAGTCGAATGATTCGCTGAGCCGGTCAAAGGGAATGCTCAGCAGGGCCCGCCGGGAATAGAGCATGTATCCGCTGTGGTATTCGGCCAGTTTCAGGCCGAAGCCCAGGTTTTCCACGGTCGTCAGAGCCTTGTTGGCCACGAACTTGTAAAACGGCATGCCGCCCTTGAGGGCTCCGCCTCCGAGCATGCGCGACCCCTGAACCAGGTCGGCTTCCCCCCGGTCGAATGGGGCCAGCAGTTCGGGGATTTTTTCCGGCGAATACTGACCGTCCGCGTGCAGCAGGATGGCCACATCGGCTTCCGTGGCCACGGCCCTGGAGAGCAGGGTCTTTTCCGCCGCGCCGTACCCCCTGTTGACAGGATGTTTGATGATTTCCAGTTGGGGAAAGGATTTTTGCAGGCGGAGCAAGGCTTCGGCCGTATCGTCGGCGCTGCCGTCATCCACCACGATGTAGCGGGTGATGCGCCGTCTGGCCTCGTCCGGAATCCGCTCAAAGACGCGCTCCACGGTGCGTCCGGCATTGTAAGCGGGCATTATTATCTGGACGTTTTTTACCATTCGGCCAACTGGGGGTCTGCTCAGACCTTGTTTCCCTGGGATTGCCGCCATTCCAGGACGGCCGTTTCGTATTCTTCCAGATAGTATTTCATGCTGACTTCCAGCATATCCGGCAGAGACCAACAGGGTTCCCAGCCCAGCAGAGTGCGGGCCTTGGTTATATCGGGAATGCGGCGGTCCGAATCTTCGTAGCCTTCACCGTAGAATTCTTCGGCCGTAACCGGCACGATTTCGGGCAGCGGCGCACCCGGCCGGAATTTTTCGGCGTAGATGGTTCGCATCATCTCGGCCAGTTCCCGGATACTGATTTCATTTTCCGGTGAGCCGATGTTGAATATCTGGCGGTCGCAGACTCCGCCCCGATTCAAAACAATGCGGTAGACGCAGTCTATGGCGTCTTCGATATAGGTGTAACAGCGCCGGTTGCTGCCGCCGTTGACCAGTTCCATGCGGGTGCCCTTGATGAGGGCTTCCATGAAATAGGAAAAGACGCGTGGAACGCCGTCGGTGTCGCTGGGCAGATAGTCTATTTTGGGGCCGATGTTGTTGAAGGGGCGGATGATGGTGTAGTTGAGGCGGCCCTCCAGGCCGTAAGCGTGAAGGACCCGCTCCAGCAGTTGCTTGGCGCAGGCGTAGATCCACCGGTGCTTGTTGACCGGGCCGAGGATGAAATCGGTCCGGTCCTCCGAAAAGGTGGCCAGAGCCGGGTCGGCCGGGTCGATGACCTTGTCCGGCAAGGCATTGCCGGCGGTTTTGCCATAGACTTCGCTGGAAGAAAACTGGATCAGGCGCTTTCCGTATTTTACGCAGTTTTCGGCGATTTTAAGATTCTGGTTGAAATTGAGATAGAACACATCCAGGGGCTTACGGACGTACATGCCGGGATTGCTGTAAGCTATCATATCGACGACCAGATCAGCATCCTTGACCAGGCTTGACATTTCGACATCCGGCCGTGTGATGTCCTGTTTGATAAAGGTAAAATTACCGTCGTCCTGGAACTCGGTTATCTTGTCGGTGTGAGTGTCAACCCCGACCACGGTGTGGCCTTCGGCGAGCAATCGCTGAGTCAGATGTGCGCCGATGAATCCTCCGGCGCCGAGATTGAGAATGTGCAAGTTTTAACCCCTTTCCAAAGGCCTTGGAAGTCATGGAAAAAGCACGGAGCATATCTGCCTTTGCTCGTGTGCGGAGTCATCTTAAAATCAGGCTTACAGTTGTTCTGAATATCAGCCTAAATCCGCTGGACATAGGCCACATGCGGAGTTGGCCGCAACCTCAACTGTTCCACGTTTTTTTACCGGCCTGTACCGCAATTGTTGCAAATGAGGAATAAGTCGTCATGATAATAAGATTAACACCTGAAATATGTCAAGCTGGCAGACGTGAGGGGAAAAGACCATTTCGTAAAAGCAGGTAAATACGAAAGCAAGATGCGGCTTGACTCATCGTGCCTTTATTTGTTAAAGCCCGAATGACAACTTGTTTCGGATTCGGACGTTATCGGAACGCGGTGCAAATCCGCGGCGGATTCGCCGCTGTAACCGGAGACGAACCCTGGTGAACCACTTTCCGGCTTTTCAGCCGGATGGGAAGGGCAGGGGGAGGAAGACCCGGAAGCCAGAAGACGGACGTCGGAATCCGGAGGAATACTGATGGCAAAAGTTACCTCCGTCCCGTTTTGGGGCGGAGGTTTTTTTTTGAACATACACCTTTGGGAGTGCGTCATGAACATGAAGTGCATACAGGTGAGGGAAGTGGGTTCCTTCGTCATGACTGAAACGCCGGTTCCGGAACCCGGTCTTGAGGAAGTCCTGGTCAAGGTCGAAGTCGCCGGTCTCTGCCGCACGGATCTTAAGCTCATCAGGGTCGGCCACCGCGACCTGACGCTGCCTCGAATACCAGCAGAGGAAGTGGTCGGGCAAATCTGGCGGGTCGGCGAATCGGTCACGGAGTTCGAGCCGGGAGAAAGGGTGTACATCTATCCCGGCGTCTGGTGCGGAGAATGCCCGGCCTGCCGGTCGGGAGCCGACAACCTGTGCCGCAACATGCTCATAATGGGCTTCCACCGCGACGGGGGATTCGCCGAATACGTCAAAGCGCCGGCCAGGAGCCTTATCAAGGTGCCGGAAGGGCTGGCCCCGGAACAGGCGGTCTTCGCCGAACCCCTGTCCTGTTGTCTCAACGCTCTTGAACTGGGCAGGGTGGCCGAGGGTGAGGAAGTCGGCATCTGGGGCGCCGGACCGGCCGGAACACTTCTGGCCAGAGCCGCCCGGGCCATGGGCGCGGCAACAATGAATATGGAGCCGGACAGGGTTCGGCGTGAAGCCATCGGGGGGCTTGAAGTGAATAACGGAAAGCTCTTCGATGTGTGCGTGGTAGCTGTCGGCTCGCGGGAAGCTTACCTGGCCGCCCTGACGGCGCTCAAACCTCGCGGACGCCTGGTTGTCTTTTCCGGCCTGCCCTTGGATAACGCCTCTTTTCCCGTGGAATTCAACCATCTTCACTACCATGAGCAGACCCTGGTCGGGGCGTATGGGTGTTCCTACCGGCACGGCAGGCAGGCTTTGGAATGGCTTGCCGACGGCCGGGTGGAGGTTTGCGACCTGGTTTCGCACCGCCTGCCGCTCAGGGAACTGGGCCGGGCTCTTGAACTGGTGGAAAAACGCAACTGTATGAAGATACTTCTTTATCCATAGTTTTGAAAGGAATGATGATGAACTGGACCAATGAGACTCTGCGTGATTTCGGCTGGAACATTCAAAGAATCCTGGAAGGAAAGGATCTGAGCAGGTCCGAAAGCTACGAGATGTTCCGGCAGGTCCTGGGCAACCGCCAGCCCGATCTGCAACAGGGAGCATTTCTGGCCGCTCTGGCCGCCAAACCGGAAACCCCGCAGGAGATAGCCGGGGCCTGGGAGGCCATTCTCGAACTGGACACCAACCGGGTCGCAAGTAAAACCGGCGGACCGGTGGTTGAGAATTCCGGGACGGGTATGGACAAACTGAAGACTTTCAATGTCAGCTCCGCTGCGGCCGTGGTGGCCGCGTCCGGCGGAGTGGTCATGGCCCGGCACGGTTCCCGCGCCCTGACTTCCACCTGCGGCACGGTGGATTTGCTGGAAGAAGCCGGGATCGACGTGGAGGCGGACGTGGATACTGTCAGCGAAAGTCTGGTTCATACTGGTATCGGCTTGTTCAACGGCATGAGTTCCAAGGTTCATCCTCAGGCCCTCGGGCGCATACTCAGCCAGATCCGGTTCGGCTCCATTCTGAACATAGCGGCGTCCCTGGCCAGTCCCTGCCGGGCCACCCATGCCTTGCGCGGAGTCCATTCGCCGGCGGCCGTGAAAAAGGTCGCTGAAGTCATGAGCGAGATCGGGTTTCAGAAGGCCATGATCGTCCATGGGTTTGATAGAGAGAAAGAGAAGGGGATGGATGAAATCTCCATTCTCGGGGAAACCATGGTCCGTGAAGTTGCCGACGGAAAACCAGCCGGAGATTATTCATTTTTCCCCGAAGATATCGGCCTGGAACGTGTTTCTTACGAGGACATCGCCACTTCCGGAGACGTCAGGAAAGAAGCGGTTCGTTTTTTACAGGTTATCGCCGGTACAGGTTCCAAGGCCTGCCGGGATTTTACCTGTCTCAATGCGGGGGCCGTTTTCTATCTGACCGGCAAGGCCGAGGACCTGAAGCAGGGACTGGAGAAATCCCGCGAATTGATTGAATCGGGGTTGGCCTTGAAAAAGATGGTCCAGTGGGTCCGGACACAGGCTGATGAAGAACGGAACGGTCTTTTGCGTTTCCTTGGTTTGGCCGAGAGAGCCGGGCTGAAAAAGGAAGTTGCCGAGGCCCTGGCTTGATCTGCCGTCTCTGAAAAGCGTCCGTGCGGCGGCTTGTTTGTTGGAAACCGGCCGCCGTAATTGTTTTATGGCGGAGAAATTTGTATGATGCTTCAATCAAAAGGGGGAACAACAAGTGACGCCCGGACGCCTGCGGATTCAGACGATAATTCTGGTTCTTCTATTCTGTTCCGTGGCCGGGGCTTTCGACCTGCCGCACGAACGCCCCGAGACCGGCGGGCCTGTCTTCGACTACGCCGGAATCATCACCGGCCAGTCCGCCCTGGAAGCACACCTGAACACCCTTTTGATTACAGCCGATATTGAAATGCTGGTAGTCACCCTGCCGTCACTGGACGGCCGCGAGATGAATTCCGTGTCGGCCGGTCTCATGACGGATTGGCGGGTGGGAGGACGGACCAAGGGGCTGCGGGGCATACTTTTTCTCTTGGCTGTGAAGGAAAAGACCCTCCGGCTGGAAGTCGGTTACGACCTTGAGTGGATGTTTCCCGACGGCTTTGTCGGTTATCTCGAACAGGACCAGATGACCCCGTTTTTCGAACTGGGCCGGATAAGCGACGGACTGGCCGCCGGAGTGGAAATGGTCATTGCCAGGGCTTACGAACAGCTTGAGGAACACGGCACGAGCCTTCAGACGGACGGCGGGACCTATTCCGGCGGGGCCGGGGCCGGGCGCAAGGTGGACATCGGTTCCATCCGGGTGCCGGAGATCATCCCGTATTCCGGAGAAGTAAAGGAATACCTTTCGGCTCAGCCGACTCCGGCCCTGGCCGTCTTGAGAAACATAGAAAAGAACCGGCGGCACATCAAAGGCGCTGATTTTGATCTGTACACCGACGAAACACGGATAGTCAGCCGGGACTGGCCCTTCACTCCGGCCCAGATGGACAATGAAGTGAAAGCCTTGTTCGGAAAGGATTTCCGCATATACGGTCAGGGCGATTTGGCCGTGGCCGTGTTTCCGCCCCGCGACCGGCAGGCGGCCCCGTATTTGCTTTCCCGTTCAGCCAAAGGCTGGCAGATCGATCTGGCCTCCATGCGCCGCTTCATACGCTTCGACATGCGCAACCGTTTTCATGTCTATTTCAAAGACAATCCATATCTGCCCCTTTTTCTGCGAAACTACGCCTTTGACCAGTTCGGTTATCTGTATGAAAAAGGGCAGGAGCCGCCATACACCGGCCTTGGCCGGTGGGAGGAGGACAAGGGCGGGATAATAATCAAAAAGGTGATTCCGGGCGGACCGGCGGATAAGGCCGGGTTGCGGACCGGAGACCTTATCTTGCGGGTGGATGGCGCAACGACTTCCAACAACGCGGAATTTTACAGGGCTCTGCGGAAATGCGGAGCGGGGCGGACCGCCCTGCTGGAAATCAAAGGCTTTATCCGGAACAAAACAGTTCCGGTAAAATTGGAAGTCTTCGATGCCGCCGGCTTCAGCCAGCAGGAATAACCGGCCTTTCTTTCCCTGGCCTTGCCGAATGACTAAACCGGGTCAGGATATTACCGGTTCAGTTCACGGGCCTATTGACAAACTTCCGGCGAAAACGCTAAATTGCCCTCAGTTTACGGGTATTTTCGACCCACAATCTTCTTTATGTCCGACCGGGCCAGGGTGACTTGTTTGCAGACTCGCCGCCTGACACGCCTGATGCGCCTGATGGTTGAATTCGGCAGCCGCGAATTCCGGTCCGCCGAAGAGATATTTCTCGCCCTGGGCATCTCCCGTTCCCAATTCTACCGCGACAAGGAAGACCTGGAAAAGATGGGGTTCGCTTTCACCTATCAGCGAAAGCAGGGTGTCTTCGCTGTAGAGGAAGACCCCGGTGTCAAGGTGGAAGGGTTGACTCTGAGCGAAGTTCTGGCCCTTATTCTGGCCGTGGGCCGATTGCCCGAAACCGGTGATTTTACCCTTGCTTACCGGGCCTTGAGCGGTCTGAAGAAGATAGTGGTCGACCGGCCGGGTCCGGTGGCCGAGTTCGTGGTCTCGGCCATAGAAAAGGTCGTGGCTGAAGAGTGGTACGGATGCAGTTTTGAAAGGCTGGAAACGCTGGTCCAGGCCGTGAACGAAAAAAAGCGCATCCACCTGGTTTATGAACCGCCCGGAGAGGTGAGGGCACGGCGGCTGAATGCCGACCCCCTCGGCCTGGTCTTCCGGGGCGGCCAGCTCTTTCTGGATGTCCATCCGGAAAAGGGGAAACAGCGCCTGTTCAGGGTGTCCTACCTGCGGGAAGTGGTTATAACTCCTTTTCTCTCACCGGCCTGAGCCCGGTTTCAGCCTGGCTCGCCGTCGCGCCAGAGCGCCAGGCAGCTGTTTATCGGCGCCTTGATAAACTCCTCGATGGGCCGACATTTTACCTTGAAAAGAAAGAAAACCGGAGCCTTTGTCCTTACCGGATAAATCGTTTCGAAATTGGCCATGCCTTTGGCCAGAATCAGATCAGCGCTGTCCAGAAGTTTTTTGAAATCCGTCCCCAGCATTTCCCAGTCGAGGCCGACGCCGGGAATGCCGGTATCCGCGATATGGTCGAAACGCTTATCCAGACCGTCGGTTTCGAGATCGGCACGGGTCAGGTCGTTCAGGCTGGGAGCCCCCTTGACGGTCAGAAGCACTCGCCCGGCCCTTTCCGCGAGGTACCGGTACAGAGGCAGATCGAAGTAGGCTTCGCCTGCGTTATCGGTGAGAAAAACAATCAGTCCGGGGCGGGTCTCCAGGAAAGCGGAAAGCTTGCCCGTGTCGTCGAAATGGAAGCCTGGACCCATCCGCAGGGTTCTCTCCAGATCGGCCAGCGCATCTTCAGGGTCATTGAAAAAATCAAGGCTGTTGCCCAGGGCTGACAGATTAAGCAGCCAACGGAGGTCATCAAAGGGGAGACGGGGTTCGAGGCGTTCCAGAATCGTCCTGGCCGCTCGCATTTCCCGCCGCTTGAAGTCCGCATAAGGGTCGGCCACGCCGGTCAGTTGAATCAGGGCGGCCATCATCCGGTTGGCCGCAGCCGGAGAACTCAATCCCATCTCCCGGCAATCAGCCATGATTTCCAGGCTGACCGAGGCACCCGCGGCGCGTAAGCTGCTGTCGCCGCCGGAGGCCATTTCAGCGGCCTGCCTGGCCAGTTTCGTCAGGCAGTGGGTGCATTGAGCTGACCATGGCAGTGCTGACGGGGGAGGAACGGAAAGCGTCTTGTCTGGTGATGTCATGAAAAATCCTTAATAAAACAATGAAATCTCACGCAATAGGGGCTTGAATAATCCCCTTGCATAACCTAAAATATGTCTTATGGAAAAAACAATTTCCACCTTTTTATTCAGACGAACTCTATTGATAGTTTTTCTGCTTCTGGCTTTCACCGCCGTCGGCTTGGCCATGGCCGACGAAGAAAAGCCGGTGGGGGACATCTATGTGGTCCGCCTGGAAGGAGCCATCAGTCCGGGCACGGCCGGTTTTCTGAGCAGTTCCGTCAAAAGGGCCGTGGATGAGAAGGCCCAGGCTCTGATTATTGAACTGGATACTCCCGGCGGATTAGGCGAATCCATGCGCAGCATGGTCAAGGACATCATGAACGCGCCCCTGCCGGTAATCGTCTATGTTTCTCCTTCCGGAGCCCAGGCTGCTTCGGCCGGAGTGATGATAACCATGGCGGCGGACGTGGCCGCCATGGCTCCGGGAACAAACATCGGAGCCGCTCACCCCGTTTCCGCCGGGGGGCAGGATATTGACGGCGAGATGGCCAAGAAAGTCGTCAACGACATGGTGGCCTTTATCCAGAGCATTGCCAAGGAACGCGGCCGCAACCTGGAGTGGGCCCAAAAGGCCGTTGAAGAGAGCGTCTCGGTGGATGCCAACGAGGCCGTCAAACTCAAAGTGGTGGATCTGGTCGCGGAGAACCGGAACGATCTGCTGAGGCAACTAGACAAGCGCAAAATCCAACGGGGGACTCAGACCTGGGTTCTGAATACCGATGAAGCCGGACTAGTCGAAATGCATGAGACTCTGCGCGACCGGGTGCTCAAGACCCTGGCCAATCCCAACATCGCCTATATCCTCATGATGATCGGCCTGGCCGGACTTTATTTTGAATTTTCCAACCCCGGCACCATCCTGCCCGGGGTTGTCGGCGGGGTGTGTCTTATTCTGGCTTTTTACTCTTTTCAAACTCTTCCGGTGAACTATGCGGGGATACTGCTCATCATTTTGGGCATAGTCTTCTTTGTTCTGGAAATCAAGATAACTTCCTTCGGCATGCTCAGCGTGGCCGGTCTCATAACACTGACGCTGGGTTCCCTGATGCTCTTCAAGGATTCCCAGACTATAAAGGTATCGCTGAACGTGATTCTGCCGGTCGTAATCACCATGGGCGGATTCATGGTTCTGCTGGCCACTGTGGTGGTCAAGGCCCACGTAAAAAGCTCGCAGATTGGTCTTGAGGCCATGCTCGGGCTCAAAGGACCGGTCAAGGAATGGAGCGGGCTGAAAGGCAAGGTAGTGGTCCATGGTGAATGGTGGGCGGCCATTTGCGAAGAAGAGCTTGAACCGGGAGACATGATCGAAGTTACGGGTATTGAAGACATGCGCCTGAAGGTCAGACGGCTGCCGGGTTCGGACGGACCGCTCATGTTCTCCGAACCATAGTGTTCATTCAAATCAAAGGTAAAGGTCCTCGCTCAACCGACTGGAGGAAAAAATGCAGTCTCTGATTGTCATAGTCGTCCTGGTCGTTCTGTTTCTGGCTTCAGCCCTGCGCATCCTCAGGGAGTACGAACGGGGGGTTATCTTCAGGCTCGGACGGGTCATCAAGCTCAAGGGACCCGGCCTGATAATCCTGATTCCCGGTATCGACAAGATGGTCAAGGTCACTCTCCGCCTGGTGGCCATGGATGTCCCTCCCCAGGATGTCATCACTCTGGACAATGTTTCGGTCAAGGTCAACGCTGTCGTGTATTTCCGGGTCATGGACCCTATCAAAGCCATAATACAGGTGGAAAATTACCTTTTCGCCACGTCTCAGTTGGCCCAGACCAGCCTGCGCAGCGTCTGCGGCCAGGCGGAGATGGACGAGCTGCTGAGCCAGCGCGACCGCATCAATACGAAGCTGCAGGAATACCTGGACGAGCATACCGACCCTTGGGGCATCAAGGTTTCGACTGTGGAGGTGAAACACATCGACCTGCCTCAGGACATGCAGCGGGCCATGGCCAAACAGGCCGAGGCGGAACGCGAACGGCGGGCCAAGATAATCAACGCCGAGGGCGAATACCAGGCCGCCACCAGGCTGGCCGATGCCGCCACCATCATTCAGGACCATCCCATGGCCTTGCAGTTGAGATTTCTGCAGACGCTGAGGGAGGTCTCCGCGGAAAACAACTCCACCATCGTTTTCCCTCTGCCCATAGATCTTTTCAGGCCTTTCATTCAATTGGCTGAGAGTCTCAGAAAGAATAAAGATGAAGAGAAAAAGACGAGTTAGAATTTTTGTTTTTGCCTTCTTGGTTGCTCTGCTGTTTTTATCCGGCTGCGCCTATTTCAGCAAACCGGCTCCGGTCGGGGATGCGCCTCCGGTGATTGACAAGATATTTGCTTCACCGACCCTCTACCGTTGGGATACCTGGAAGATATTCATTCAGGCCCATGATCCCGACGGCGACATGTGGGAGATAAGATTTCGCATAAAACAACCCGGTGTCGGTTACAACGAATTTCAGGGAGACGTCCGCCTGCCTGCGGACCTGTGGGAGAAAATGGACGGCTATTGTTATATGCTCCCTCCCGGTCCGAGGCAGAAAGTCAGTTTTATCGATCTGGTCATGAGCGTCCAGGTGGTGGATCGGGGCGGCCGGTCCAGTGAGAAGTTCGAACTTCCGTTATCCATGGGCGGACGGGCGGGCGTGCCAGATCCCGAGGGGTTCAGCAGGGTTCCGCTGGTGCCCGTGCCTTACACCGTCAGGTCCACCGAGGACGAAGACTGATTTATGTCTTGAAAATTGGTCTGTTTCGGGCTAAGGTCCGGTCATAATATTTTTGACGTAAAGGAGTCAGGAGTAAACTTCATTATGGGCAAAAAAGAACGTCAGGAGAAAAAAGAAAAGCCTCTGGACAAGATGACGGCCAAGGAATTGCGCGAACTGGCCATGACCATTCCGGACATAACCGGCGCTCACGGTATGAACAAGGAAGAGCTCATATCTTCCATCAAGGAAGCGCGCGGCATTGTCGATGAAAAGAAAAAGACGACATCCAATGTTCGGGATGACAAAAAGAAAATCGCCGAAATGAAAGCGGAAAAGGCTCAGGCCAAGGACGCAGGCGATAAAAAACGGGCTGAAATACTCAGAAAAAAAATCAGCCGTCTCAAGAAAAAAACCCGCCGAGCAGCTTAACGGCACAATGGAATAAACTGACATGGATAGAGACCAGGCCTTGGCCCTGATGGAGGCTCATCTGGAAGCCGATCATCTGCGCAAGCATTCCTTGGCTTCCGAGGCCATCATGCGGGGCTTGGCCCGCCGTTTGGGCTATGACGAGGAAAAGTGGGGCGTAGCGGGTTTGCTTCACGATCTGGACTACGATCAGACCAAGGACGAGCCTGCACGGCATGGTCTGATAACAGCCGAAATACTGACGGAAAAAGGAGTTGATCCGGACATTGTCCAGGCGATCAAGGCACACAACGCCGAGGCCCTTGGACTGACCCGCCAGACTCCTTTTGATATTGCCCTGACCTGCGCCGAGACCATGACCGGAATGGTGGCCGCCACGGCTCTTGTTTATCCGGATAAAAAGGTCAAATCGGTCAAGGCAAAATCCATCATCAAGCGGATGAAAGAGAAACAGTTCGCCCGCGGAGTTGACCGCGAACTGATTATGCTCTGTGAGAACATCGGGGTGCCTTTGGCCGATTTCGCCGTTTTGAGCCTTGAGGCCATGGTCGGCATTGATGAACAACTGGGGCTTTAATTATCTGATTTGAAGACCTTAACCAAACACAGAGCAACAAGGAAACTGGGCGCGTCAGCCTTGCTGGCGGTCCTTTTTATTATCGGTTGCGCCACTGGCCCTGAAATACCTTCGGGGCCAGTGGTCAACACCCACGATCAGGCCATCAGGGAGAAATCGGCTTCCGGACTGGACCTCAAGCTGCTGACTTTCGAATGGGTCTACCACAAACCCACCGATCAGATAAAAGTCAACGGCTGGGTTCAGAACCAGTCTGACTCAGGTGTTCAGGCCTGCCGCATCATGGTCCAGGCCTTCGATCAGTTCAATTATTCCCTGGGAGCGGCCGAAACATACCTGGACCCGACCTATGTGCCGCCGGGCGGAAAAGCCAGATTCGATTTCTTTCTGCACCGGGGCGTGTGGGTCGAAAATCTGGTTCTGAATTACCGTTTCGAGACCAACTACTGAGACAATCCGGTATAATCCTGCCGGAGTATTCTTACAAGCCGCACGGCCATCAGTTTATTATTCCGGCTCTCGCCTTAATGGCCGTCACAGGAAAAAACAAAGAAAACCGGCAGTATGATTCGAGTTCTGATTTGCGGTGAATACGGGGAAGGCTGGCAGAAAGCCGCCGAAAAACATCTGACCCGGGACCGTGGCGAATATGAACAAGGCCTCGGAGAAGGCGCCTGGCCGCCGGAGTCTCCTCGTCTGCCGCGGGTTTACCCGTTTTTCGCCAGGTCCGAAGACGAAACCGTCAGTATTCTTAACAGAAAAAATCCGCAGGTCATTATCAGCGTTCGGTCCAAACCCGGCCCGCTTGCGCTCATGTCCCGCTCGGATCATCTCAGATGGTTTCATTTTGACCGGAACCCCGATCCTCTTCAATTGAAGAAGACCATTTTTGAGGTTTACCTTGCCCATGCCCTTTTCCCTCATCCCGGTGAAAAGGGCCAGCCTCTGGTGTCCGTCTTCACTCCCACCCACAACAGCGGCCGGTTCCTCAAGGAAGCGTACTGCTCGCTGACCGAACAGACTTACCGCAACTGGGAATGGGTCATTGTCGACGACGGGTCCACGGACGATACTCCGGAAACAGTCCGCTCCTGGGCCTCCGCCGATTCCCGGCTGAACTTCTTTCAGCCGCGGGACGCCAGTTTCGGCAATATAGGCCGCATGAAGCATTATGCATCGGGGCTCTGCCGGGGAGAATACCTGGTTGAACTCGACCATGACGACATGCTTACCGACAACGCCCTGACCGAAGTGGTTGAAGCCTTTGAGGCTGACCGGGAACTGGGCTTTATCTACAGCAATTTCACTGAATTCGTTGAGGAAGGCGGCGACCATTTCTACCCCAACTGGGTTGACCGGGGCCGCTACCGCCGGACTTTGTACCGTGACCGGTACTATCTGGAAGCACTGGCTTACGATATATACGGCGATGTGGACGGCCTTGGGCCGGTCATAAAGGATATGACCATCTGTCCGAATCACATCCGGGCCTTCAGACGCAGCGAGTTGTGCAAAGTGGGCGGATATAACACCCGTCTGGTCATGGGCGATGATTTTGACCTGATTATCCGCTTTTTTCTGTTCAGCAAGGCTCTGCACATTGACAAAATGCTCTATCTTTACCGGATACACGCCAATACCTGGTCCAAATACAATGAATTCGCCCGTTTTTTTCTGCCTCTGGTGGTTCGGAAATGGGACCCGGAAATCGACCGGCGCATATCTGAACTAAAGGAGGAAGGACGCTGGCTGAAAGAGGTCCAGGGCATGAAAGGGCAGGGGTGCGGCCCCATATTCCGGCCGGGAGATATTCGGTCCTGAGACCAACATTTTTGATCGACGCAGCCGCTTAACTGCGCGTGGACAAGGCTCCGGGGATTATTGCTTGACAATATGGCCGGGCCAGGGTTTAAATTCGGCTTTTATGCCCGGATGGCGGAATTGGTAGACGCAAGGGACTTAAAATCCCTCGGTACTTGCTACCGTGCCGGTTCGATCCCGGCTCCGGGCACCACAATAAAATCAGTTACTTACAGCTTTTTTCAATCTCCTAATTTACTACAATGGCCCCGATGGGGGCCAATTCCTTTTTGTGCGTCCAGCAATACCAAGGGAAAAGGGGGGTTTTAGGCCCCCTTGTTTCAAGGGATACTCTACTGAGGAATGACAGGCCAGACAACCAAATCCGGGGGGCGGACGGTAAGGTTGACGGTAAGACCGGCCCCGTTTCAACCCTTGGAAACCAGCAATGTCCTGTGAGGCCTTTACCTCCACTCCCCGGTTTGCTCATGCGAAATCACTTGCGGGAACAAGGAAAAGAGTTGCCAGTCACCTGTTTGCCGATGTATCCTGCTTCAAATCACACCTATTTCTGATGTTCCGGCTTAAGGGGGCTGAGCCGTGGCAAGTATTGACACCAGACTCTCGGAAGAGATTATTGATCTTCTGGTTCATATTCGCATGTTCGACAGCCTGGACTCGGATGAGCTCCGGATAGTTGTCAGATACATGAATATTGTCGAAGTCAAACCGGGGGAAATAGTTTTCCGGGAAGGCAAACCGGGAAACTATGTCTGCTTTGTCACCAGCGGTTTTCTGGAAGTCTATAAAACCACGGAAAGCCATGAACCGGTTCTCCTGACAACTCTCAGGCCGGGCGGTTCCATAGGCGAAATGGCCATACTGGACCAGCACCCACGCTCAGCCACGGTGAGGGCCAAAACACCTTCCACGCTCATAACCTTGTCCACCGCTGGTTTCAACGAGATACTGGAAAAACACCCGCGCATCGGCATAAAAATTCTGCAGGGCCTGACCCGGCTCCTCAGCCAGAACCTGCGTTACACTTCGGCGAGATTGGCCGATTATATGTTGCCGCTAACCTGAAAGCTCCGAGTCATGTTATACTTCTCTTCAGGATACTTCGGCCGGAATCCCGGCCCGGCGGAGGCCCTGAGAATCGGATTATACTTTCGGATTACTTGATAAGGTGCAAACATCATGGACGTCAGATTCATCAATCCCTTTCTGGAAGCTACGGCCAATGTCATCAAGACCATGGCTTTCATCACTTTGACACCAGGCAGGCCGTTCCTGAAAAAAGACCATGTGGCCCTGGGCGACGTGACCGGCATAATCGGGCTCTCCGGTGACGCCAAAGGCTCCCTGTCCGTAACGCTCAATACCGCGTTGGTTAAACAGATTATCCGGAACATGCTCGGCGAAGAGATCAACGATCTGGGGGCGGAGGCCCAGGATGCCGTGGGAGAGTTGACCAACATGATTTCCGGCGATGCCCGCCGGGGGCTGGCTCAGGACGGTTTTAATCTCAGCGCGGCCATTCCCACCATCATCACCGGAAAAAGCCATACCATCAAACATGTCGTCTCCGGGCCGACCATCGTCATCCCTTTCACCTCCGAGGGGGGAGGCCAGGTTTCCGTCGAAGTGGCCCTGCAATAAGGTCTGCGGAATCCTCTTCTTTCCCGTTCAATCCCAACAAAAAAGCCCCCGGAAGGCCGGGGGCTTGATATGCCGACGCTTCAGACGATTATTCTTCGTCGTCCGAACATTCACACTCGCCGTGACAATCACAGCCGCAATCGCATTCTTCGCCGTCATCGCCGGACAGAATGGCTTCGGCCAGATCCACCAGGCCGCGCACGGTGTCGATGACTTCGGCCGCGGCCTCGTTCTTGACATCTTTAATATCGCAGTCATCCAGCAGGGGACGAAGCTCGGCCACGGACATGGCCAGGGAAACCAGGTCTTCAAAAGCCAGTTCCACTTCTTCCATCTCCTCGACAGTATCCTCATCCACCAGCACCGGAGCGCCATCCAACTTTTTGGGGCCGTCTTCCGTGGGCAGCCAGGACAACTTCGACAGAGGCACGGTCACTTCATCACCTTCAGTGTAGTCCTTCGCCTCGATGACAACGCCGGCCAGCAGAATTTCTTCTACGTAGCCATCTGAATCAACACCATTTTCAGCGATGACAGCGCCGTCTTCCACGAAAAATTCGCCTTCGGCAAAGATTTCAGGCATCATCGGCTCCCAGCCCAGGGGCTCGGCCCAGGCCTTGCCGCTGCCGATTGTTTCCAGAATCCTTACTTTTACTTTATCCATTTTTATGCTCTCTTTCCTCCCCCGACCATGGCCGCAGGCAGTTTTACTTATGCAAACTGAACCTTATATAGGCAAAAGCTTCCCAAAGCAAGAATAAACTGCTTACTCATGCCCTTAATGATCCACACCTAACATTACTCTCCCGCCCGCCTAATCGCAATGGCCGGCCTCAATTATTCCTATTGCTCGCGGATTGTCCGGTGCGCCTGATTCGTATATAATTATTCCGACCAGGTAATATTAAGTTATCCACACCCCGGCTCCCCGTGCACATTCCAATAATCTCGTCTGTCAAGCCGGCCGAAACCACACATTTTACCCATGATGCGCACGGTTGGAGTCTATATGGCCTTGATAAAAAACAATAAAAACAACGCCATCCATGAGAGTGACCACGCCTTGCAAAAGCGTATGGGCATCAGGGAGGATGAATACCTACTTTTCGCCCAGGGGCAGGCCGAAACCGTCTGGGTCGTTGACCCGGCGGAGATGAAATTTCTGCACATCATCGGGACGGACACCGGTCTCAGAGGATTCACCGCCGAAGAACTGGCCGGAGCCTCACTCAGAGAACAGTGCACGCCGGAATGTTACCGGAAAGCCGAAGGTATATTCGCCGAGGAGTTGGCCAGATTTTACAATGGGGAAAGGATTTACCGGACGTTTGACGTGGACATGTATCATAAAGACGGTTCTGTCGTCTCCAAGGAAGTCAGCGCCAGATTCTACCGCGAAAAGAGCGGAGAGATCAGAATCATAGGCATATCGAAAGATATCAATGAGCAGAGTAAGACACTCGAACCAACTGACATTAAGACGCAACTGATTTTGCAGTTGGAGCAGGCCCTGGCCGAAAGGGACAACCTCCTGAAAGAGAACAAGGTACTTATGGGGCTGTTGCCCATATGTGCTTCGTGCAAAAGGATCCGTGACGAGAACGGTAAATGGTGGCGGGTTGAGGATTATATATCTTCCCGGACCAACGCCAATTTTACTCACACCATCTGCCCGGTATGCAAAGACAATCTGTACCCGGAACTGAAAAAGTGACCGGCCAGGCCTGTTTTGTATTCAGTTCCGGGTAAATTCAAAACCTGCGCCGCCGCCTGCCGCAATCCGGAATCAGCGGCCATGACCAGCTCAGGCGGAGCCTAACCGCGCTCGGGCGCTCCCGAGTAATGGCAGCTTGCCTGCATGCTTCTTGCCCCGCTTGACGGCAGGAATGGCCATATGACCGGCCCCTGCGCCGCTTCCCCGGACCAGCTCAAGCAATCCGTTGACCATGTCCTGCATCTGTTCGGCCTGGGCGCTCATCTCCTCGGAGGCTGAAGCCGATTCCTCGGCGCTGGCCGCATTCTGCTGAACCACCTTGTCCATCTCGGCCACAGCCTTGTTCGCCTGTTCGATTCCCTGGGCCTGTTCCTTGCTGGCCACGGCGATTTCAGCCACTATTTCCCCGACCTTGGTGGCGCTCTGAGAAACCTGGGCGAAGGCCTCGTTGGTCCTTGTAACCAGGCTGGCCCCGGCTTCAACTTTTTTCACCGTGCCTTCTATGAGACCTGCGGTGTTTTTGGCCGCCTCGGCCGCCCTCATGGCCAGATTCCTGACTTCATCCGCCACCACAGCGAATCCGGCTCCGGCTTCTCCGGCACGGGCCGCTTCCACCGCCGCGTTCAGTGCCAGAAGGTTGGTCTGAAAAGCAATCTCATCAATTGTTTTGATGATATTGGAAGTTTCCTGGCTGGCCTTCCTGATTTCTTCCATGGATGAAGTCATTTCCCTCATGGAGGTATTGGCCTGGCCGATGACGCCGTTGGCCTCACGCATCAGTTGATCCGCCTGGGATGCGTTGTTGGCGTTCTGCTGCGTCATGGAAGCCATTTCTTCCAGGGAAGCGGAAGTCTCCTCTATGGCCGCCGCCTGCTCGGAAGCACCTTCGGCCAGGGACTGGCTCGCCGATGAGACTTCACCGGAGGCCGAAGCCACCTGGTTCGCGCCTTCGGTCAAACCTTCTATGGCCCTGTTGATGGGCTTGGCCACGGTGTTCGAAGTGAACAGCCAGATCAGGACAGCCACGACCAGGGAACAGACCAGAAGCAGCCCCAGAATATAGTTGCTCCGCTTGCCCGCTTCGGTGACACGGATAGTCGCCGCCTGGAATTCGTCCAGATAAGACCCCACGCCGATGACCCAGTCCCAGGGTTGAAAATATTTTAAGCGCACGACCTTTTCACGGGCCACGGCGTCGCCTTTATTCTTCCAGAAATACCGTTGCTCCGCCGTCTGCCCGGCACTCAGGGCCATGGCCTTTTTGACAATTTCCTGAATAAAGAAATTACCTTTGTCGTCCTTGGCCTGGGAAATGTCTTCACCGTCCCGTGTGCCGCCCTGGGATATGACATAACGTCCCTGACTGTCCACCACATACACATACCCGGTCTGGCCGACCTTGATATTCATGATGGCGTCTCTCAGGCTCTTCACGCTTTCCTGAGGTATCCCCACGGAAATCAGCCCCACGACTTTCTTTCCGGTATCGAAAATCGGCTCGTAGGCCGTTATATACCATCCGTCAACCACAAAGGCGCGCCCCACGAACGACTGGCCGTTGAGAACCGCCGCCAGCACGGTATTGCTTTTTCCATCAGGCTCCACGGCGGGAATATAGGTCCCTATGGCCCGGGTTCCGTCCTGCTGGATGACATTGGACGCCACTCTCAACATGTCGCCGGCATCGTTCATTCGCTGAAAGACCGTACACACACCGCCCACCAGTTCCCGGACTCTGTCCACTACCGGGACTTTGTCGTCTGCTTCCTTGCTCTGCCCAAACCAGACATTTCCCGCCAGCATCCGGGGCAACTCCACCACAGCGGATTCGCTGCTGAACTGGTTGACCGCATTCCAGCTTTCATTTTCCGCGGAAAAAGCTATTCCTCCCTTGGCTGCCAGTATCTCCATAGCCACGTTAAGCGAGTTCCTGACGTTTTTTTCATTAACTTCTTCGTGAGACTCCACCAGTGCGTAAACCGCGTCGGCAATATGGTCCAGATCGGCGTAAGCCAGCTTGGTGCTTTCGGTTTCGGCGGCATCCTTCATGGTCATGTTCTGCCGGAAGACCACCGCTGATACAATTACCAGAGGCAGGACCGTCAACAGGCAGCCGATTACCAGAAGTCTGGTGCGAAGCGTCATACGTCTGAACATTTTAGACTCCTTTTCCAAACCGGCACTCGTCAGAGAAGAAACCTGTCCCTTCCCTGGCTGCTTTCCGGAGCAGGTTTTTACGCCTTTGGCCGGCTCATGGTCAGTGAGTCATTCGGCCTTTATGGCGCAGACATGTCCAAATCTTTTTTCCGGTCTTTTGAACGGGGAAAACGCTGCTTTTGCGGGCTCAACAGAATCTGATTTCAACGCCGGCCTGGCGCTGCCGTTCGTTCCCTTGTGAGGTATTTACATTTTAAGTGGTAATCGGACTTATTTCAATACCCCGCCAAACTTCCGCTGATCCGGAAACGAGTTCAAACAGCAAGAAGTCGAGGCGTACCAGGACACCGCAAAACCGGTTGAAAAGAAAACCATATGAGACAGCTTGAAAACGGGAGCGGGTTGTATTACAAATGGCCTCCGGCGCGGAATCGCACATCTTTATTAATCAGCCTGCTCTGGACGGTGAACACCTGCCGGGCGTCGAGCGGTGGAGGGCCTCATGTTTCCTGCGGAATTGCTGGCGTTGGCTTACGGACTGGCTTCCGCCCTGAGTTGGGGAACCGGTGATTTCAGCGGCGGTCTGGCCAGCAAAAGCCGGTCGGTTTTCACTGTTCTGCTTTATTCCCAGATGATCAGCGGGGCCATGCTGGTCCTGGCTGCTATAGTCATGGCTGAACAGACGCCCAGCGTCTTTCAATTGTTTATGGGCGGATTAGCCGGAATCTGCGGGACGGCCGGTCTGGCGGCCTTATACATGGGCCTGGCCACAGGCCGCATGGGTATCGTCGCTCCGGTTTCGGCCGTGGTATCGGCCATTCTGCCCATAGCGGTCTCCGCTTTCACCGAAGGCTTGCCGGATACGGCCAAAGTCATCGGCTTCGCGGCCGCCCTGGCCGCTGTCTGTTTTCTTTCCTATCAGAAAGACCAGGGGCGCTTCGACCTGAAGAGTCTGACCCTGCCTGTCGTGGCCGGACTCTGTTTCGGACTCTTCTTTGTCATAATCGGCCGATTGAGCAGTCATGCAGTCCTGTGGCCTCTGGCCTCGGCCAGAATAACTTCCGTTTTGCTTCTGATCGTATTTCTGTCAAGCCGGGGGCGGCTGGAACCCCTGGGCGGCAGCGGACTCGGGCTTATCCTGCTGACGGGACTGTTCGAAACCGGTGGAAACGTCTTCTATGCCTTGGCTTCTTCCCTGGGTCGGCTCGACATTTCCGCCGTGCTGGCTTCATTGTACCCGGCGGCCACTGTGCTGCTGGCCGGGATCGTGCTCAAGGAAAAACTCTCCGGCCGGCACTGGGCGGGGGTGGCTTCGGCCCTGGCCGCTTTGGTCCTCATCGCCGCTTGACCCGTCGGACGCATGGAATCGGAAAGAGCATTGGCTTCTGAAGTGAGCTGTCCGGTCCGACACCATGTGCCGCATCAAGCAGGCACGGGCATGGCTTGGCCGGAATTCCTTTAAATCGGACAACCGGCTTTTTACCAATATTCCTTTACCATCTTCAAACATCATGGATTTCGCCAACTCACGCACTGAATATTCAGCGTGAGTAAGGCCGTACGGAAAGAGATGGCCATGGCTGAGATTTTCGCTGCCGAGGCAGCCAGCTTTTGTGGTATGAAAAAATGAAAAGCAGAACAAGCCATCCTTTTAGTCATACAGACCTAAGAATAAGCGCGTAGCTCTCCGGAGCCGCGACGGTTGAAAATAAGGAGACAAAATGGCGACGGTAAAACTGGTGGAATACGAAGAAGCCGGTCCGATGGTCCGGGCTGTTTATGACGACATCATGGCCACCCGCAATATAGACTGGGTGAATAATTTCTGGAAAGCACTGGCCGTGCAGCCGGAACTTTTACGCAGGACCTGGGAAGGGGTCAAGACCGTGACCGCGCCAGGAGTCCTGGATCCGCTGACCAAGGAGATGATCTATGTGGCGGTCAGCGTGGTCAACGGTTGTGAATACTGTATCAACAGCCATACGGCTTCCGCCCGCAAAAAAGGCATGACGGACGAGATGCTGGGTGAACTGATGGCCGTGGTGGGCATGGCCAACCAGACCAACGCCCTGGTGACGGCCTTCCAGGTGGAACTGGATGAAGTCTTCACCAACGGAGGCCGCCGGGACTGAAGCGCGCCGGTCTGTTGCCTGGCTGAGTTTACAGGCCGGGGCTGCCGCCATGCGGGGGCAAGACTTCCCGCGGGGTTGATTCTTCCCTGCCTTGATTTTGATGTTCAAGGCCGTTATGGTGTATCAGACCGGTGCGAGCCATGAGCCGGCCGTTCAATCGCCATTAATCAGTTCCGAATAAGCAAAATCTTCAGAGGAGGTTAGCGGCCCGTGCCTTCAGCCGGGGGCCGTTTCAGCAACCATGACGGATACGGTGCAAAAGATTCTGGCCGGCGATGTCCGGGCGGCGGCAAGGCTTATCAGGGACATCGACGATGGCGAGCCCCGAGCAATCGAATTGCTCAAGCGCCTTTTCCCTCACACCGGCCGGGCTTATGTGATGGGTATAACCGGTTCTCCCGGCGTGGGCAAAAGCACCTTGACGGACCGCCTGGTCAGGCATCTGCGGACCAGGAATATGACCGTCGGTGTGCTGGCCGTTGACCCGACCAGCCCTTTCACGGGCGGGGCCATACTGGGCGACCGTGTCCGGATGCAGGGCCACAGCACGGATGACGGAGTTTTCATCCGCTCCATGGCCACGCGAGGCCAGTTCGGCGGTCTGACACGCTCCACGAGGGGCGCGGTGATGGTCCTGGACGCCATGGGCAAGGACGTTGTCATTGTTGAGACGGTGGGGGTTGGCCAGGACGAAGTTGATATAGCCCGTATGGCCGAAACCACGGTCATTGTTCTGTCTCCCGGGCTGGGCGACGACATCCAGGCCATCAAGGCCGGTATCCTGGAAGTCGGGGACATCTTTGCCATCAACAAGGCCGACAACGAAGGCGCCGACAAGACGGCTCAGGAAATCAGGAGCATGCTGGAAATGGAACAGTCGGCCGGACTGGGCCGCAAGGACTGGGCGCCGCCGGTTCTCAAGACTTCGGCCCGGAACAACGAAGGCATTGAGGAACTCTGGGCCGCGGCCGAACGGCACAGGTCTTTTCTGGCCGCCGGAAACAGCGCCTATTATCGTGAACTGGGCCGGATGAAAGCCAGGCTGGAACTGGTCGACCTGGTCAAGCAGAGGGCGGCCGACGAGGTCATGGCCAAACTGCACGGCCGGGGCGGTCTCGAAAGACTGGTGGACGAATTGCTGGAACGGCGCACCGATCCTTACACAATAAGTGAAAGAATCCTGGATGAAGTTTTTGAAAGAAAGGAACGCCTGGATCAGGAACGAGATTGACCGGCGATGAGCCGGTGAAGTTCCGCCCTTTCTTTTTCGTTGCTGGCGGCGAATTTGACCCCTATATAGTAAAGGTCTTGCTCGCCGCTATCCTGGGCTATCCGGACGCAGTCGCCTTTCAGTCTTAATTCAGCTTCCTGGGGGGCTGTCTGGAGAATAATTTCCACATTCCCAAGCTCTTGGGGCGGGTTCGGGACCCGGCACAACACCCCTCCGGTGCTTATATCCAAGGTGCGTCCCGGCAGCAGCCTGCCCGAAGCCACGGCCTGGACCAGGATATCAAGGTCAAGCGGGTACCGGCGGTAGTCCCTTTTTTCGTGCAGTCTGGCAAAAACGCGGTTGCGTCCCTGATGCTTGGCCTCGTACAAAGCCTGGTCGGCCAAGTCCAGGAGTTGCATGCCTTCACCCGCGTCCAGCGGAAAAGTGGCCGAACCGACACTGATGGTCAGGCTGCCTGGCGGCTGTCCGCAGATGGAAGAGGCCGCCACCGATGACCGGATGCGTTCGGCGGCCAGAATGGCCTGTTCGCTGTTGGCCCGGGGCAGAATGAGAGCGAATTCCTCCCCGCCGTAACGGACGATATGGTCGATGACGCGGGCGTTGCGGCGGAAGATGTCGGCCAGGGTCGACAGGGCGTCATCGCCTGCCCTGTGGCCGTGCGTATCATTGAATAGTTTAAAATGATCCACATCTATCATGAGCAGGCTTAGAGACTGCTGGTACCGTCTGGCTCTTTCCATTTCCTTGGGCAGGATTCTATTGAAAAAACGGCGGTTGTACAGCCCGGTGAGTTCGTCCCGCAGGGCGGAGGCCTCTTTCTGGAGAAAAAGGCTTATCTCCACCAGCATGGGGTTCTCCACTCTGGGCTGGACGTTGATGAAGAAATCGGCCATGGCCACCCGGAGCCCCACGTCCCGGCCCAAGCGGTCCTGCATGAACTGCCGGTGGGTCTGGAGCTGCGACCAGTATGCCCTGGCTTCTTCAGGCGTAAAACGCATCTGCGTCAGAGCGTAAAGAATCTCCTGATAGAGTCCGTCCCCATACTGCTGGACCATTTTGTCCCACAATTCCCGGGGAATCTCCTGGTTGTTGAACTCCTCCCGCAGAAACTCGAACAGCAGTTCCGGGGCGGAGTAATCATCCATCGTCTGCATGGGACCAACCCTAACAAGCCAGTCCGGCTTGTTTCCGCTTGACGCTGAAAGGAATAATGTTGATTTAATATTATATTTTAAGCAGATAGATACGGATATGTCAACGCTCATTGTCAAGCATAGCTCCCGGAGATGACAAAACCCCGGTATATCAGAGTGATAGCCGCCTTCCTCAATATGTCTGACTTTTATTTGATAAAAGCAACGACAATGGTTGACCCGCCATTAGGTTCGTGTTATTAAAGAACCCCAAGAATCGCTATTTATGCCTCGAATACAAAAAAGGCCCCAATATATTGTAGACTGGCCATTGATTGACCCTGAGCCTGGTCTTGATTCTTTTTACAGAAACGGCGGTAGCTCATGAGCAGATTCAGCCAGTGGAATTTGGGAAAAATCGGCCCGGCGAAAACAGACCAGAAACAGCTTCAACAAACGCGGGCCGAATACGAGAAACAGTTGGCCGATCAGCGTGGTTACGCCGCCGAGTTGAGGGCCGAACTGCGTGATGCACGGCTGACTCTCAGGGAGAACGATCAGGCCTTTCAGAACATCAGGGATATCCGTCACAAATTAATGGGATCAAGGGCTTTGTCGGAACTCCTGCGGGCTCTTTTGAGCGGGCTTGAGGGGCTCAATGTCGATTACGTGGGAGTGACTCTGGTAAGGGACTTCATGGACCCTGAATCAGCCTTGGCTGTCAGCCTGGGGGATGAAGTCAAAGGCCGTCTCCGTTTCAAGGAGAAGCGCTTTCTGGAGAGGATGCTCTGTCCCTTCGGGGGTCCCAAGGCCTACATCGGGGCAACAGGCCTCAAGGAGACTCCGGGGCTCTTCAGCGCCGAAATCAAATCCTGCGTCCTTTTGCCGCTGGTTCATCAGGCGAAGCTGATAGGCTGTCTGAATCTCGGCTCCCTTTCACCGAGCCGGTTTCCTTCCGATTATTCCCTGGACCTTCTGGAGGATTTGGCCGCAACGGCAGCCATCAGTCTGGACAACGTCATCACGCATGAGCGTAACAAGCGTCTGGCCACCACGGATTCCCTGACCAGAATTTACAACAGGCGGTTTTTTCAAGCCCAGGGGGCAAGGGCTTTCGCTTTGGCCCGCCGGCATGGCGACGCCTTGGCCTGTATCTACATCGACCTTAATGATTTTAAACCGATAAACGACCGCTACGGCCACGAAACAGGAGACTTGGCCCTCAAGAAGCTGGCTTGGTTCGTCCGGCGGCGCATCCGTCAGACCGATATTTTTGCCAGACTTGGGGGGGACGAGTTTGGTCTGCTCTTGCCCAGGGTCAAGATGCACCAGGCGTTGAGAGTCGCCGAATGGCTGCGCGAAGGTATCGGCAAGATTTCGTTTGCGGATGAAGGCTATCCCGATCTGACTATTTCGGCCGCCTTTGGAGTGGCCACCATCGAAGCCGATGATTCGCGGTTCATAGACCTGATGAATCGCGCCGACGCCGCCATGTACGAAGACAAAGGCCAGAAGCCCCAAAGAGGGCAGAGCACAGGCTGAGGCAGTTTTACCCGACGAAGTTTCTCCTTCCTGTTTTTTCCTCGTATTTCCTCAATCGCTGACCCATTTTTCAGCAACCCGGTTTGACCGGTTTGCAATGCAGAAATTTTTGTGTTAAAAACATTAGAGAGCTAAACGAATAATTTCCATGGAAGGGCAGCAGGTTCCGGGAGGCCCGGGCGTGGGACTGCCCGGTTAAAGGAAATTGATTGATTAACAGCCCGCCTCAATTGAGGCGTTTTTTTACGGCGGAAGCCGTAAGGCGAAACGTGAAAGGGGAAAACAGGAATGTGCACCATCTGCGGTCATTTCGTTCTGAACGGAAAAATCGCTTCCAACGATATTTACGATATGATGAAAAAGATGGATCACCGCGGACCGGACACCTCGGGAGTTTATCTTGATGGAAAGATCATACGGGCCGACGAGGTGGACGAACTCAAGGCGGACATGCTCCGGGAGACCCACATCGCTCTTGGGCATTCGCGGCTGCGTATAGTCGGGAACGAAAAGACGACCCAGCCTTATACGTGCTGCCAGGGCCGCCTGTCATTGATACACAACGGGGAAATTTACAATTACCAGGAATTGCGGACTCTTTTATACCGGAATCATCGGATCGCAACCACCAGTGACAGCGAGATAATAGTTCATCTGCTGGAAGAAGCCTACCAGGGGGACCTGCTGGACGCCATGAAGAAGGTCGTCGGCCTGCTGGACGGCATGTACGCCTTGGCGGTGACCGATGGCCGCGATGTGGTGGTGGCTCGCGATCCCATAGGCAAGAAACCGATATATTTCATCATAAACAGCGGGGTGGTCTATTTCGCTTCGGAGAAGAAGGCCTTGTGGAACGGCCGGGACGAACCGGCCAGGCTGAACCCCGGCGACATGCTGCACATCAGTGACAAAGGCTGGGAAGTGCATGAGGGGATGCACTTGCAGATGCCTCAGATAGACGTGGTGGATTTCCGCGAGGCGGTGGAGATTTACAAGGACGCCCTGCTCAAGTCGGTCAAGAAGCGCCTGGTGGGACTGAACGAGGCCCGTCTGGGGGTCATCTTTTCCGGCGGAATAGATTCGGTGCTGGTGGCCAAGCTGCTGCAGCGCGAGGGGAAAAACATCGTCTGCTATTGCGCGGGGACATCGGACTGCGGCGATATGGCGGCGGCGCGTTCGGTGGCCGAGGATATGGGGCTGGAACTGAAGACGGCCATCATAGACGAGACTGTGGTGGAGGGCTTGCTGCCTGAGGTCATCCGCAACGTGGAGGAAAGCGGCCTGCTTCAGGTCGAAGTGGCCATTCCCATGTATCTGGCGGCCAAGCTGGCGGCAGAGGACGGCATAAGGGTTATGTACACCGGTCAGGCGGCGGATGAATTGATGGCCGGATACCCCTGGTACAATGACGTGCTGCGGGATCATGGCTACCTCCGGCTGCATGAAAAACTCTGGGAGGACATGAATTATCTGTACACAGACACCCTGGAGCGTGAAGACAAGCTGACCATGGCCCATTCCATCGAGCTGCGAGCCCCTTATCTGGACATCAATGTCATACGGACAGCCATGCGCATATCGCCTCGTCTGAAGATAGAAGGTGAAGCCGACAACATGCGCAAGAGGGTGCACCGGCAGGCGGCGGTGGAGTTGGGCGTGCCGCCTTATCTGTCTTTCCGGGCCAAGGACCCGGCCCAGTCCGGTTCGGGTATCCACGGAATCATCGAGCGCGTCGCCCTGCGCAAGGTGGGACGGGTGGATAACGATCTGGTGGATGAGAACATCAGACGGGACAAGGGAAGTTTGTACCGCTACGACGAAGATCCTTACGGCGGGGACGGACCTCGGTCGTACTTGCAGGGAATCGAAGCCGACATCCGGCGGCGATATATACCGGCGTTTCTGGCTGTCCCCCCCAAGCCGGGAGAGGTGGTGCAGAGAGCCGGATGAATCTGAAAAATTACATCGATCTCCGTTTGGTGCAGATAAATTACCATTCGGAGAACATCCGCAAGCATCTGGACAGGATAAAGCTGATAATCCTGGAAAACCGGGAGGCGGACCTGATCGTTTTTCCGGAACTCATCCTGCACGGGCATCCGTCTTTCGAGAAACCGGAAGGTTTTCTTTACCGTCGGATGAAGGTGCATTACGGGCCGGTTTCGGATGAGCTGTACCGATTTGTGCGGGAGGCCGGGGCCAGGGTGATTATCGGGGAGCTGAAGCGCCGGGGGGATAAGTATTACAATCTGGCCACGTACGTTGACCGGGATACTGTTCAGAGTTATGCGAAGACCCACGTGCACTGGACGGAGAATTTCGCCGCCGGACGCGAACTTCGGGTCTTCGAGACGCCTTGGGGGCCGGTCGGGATCAATATCTGTTTCGATTCGGCTTTTTCCGAGGTCTGGCGGGCTCTGGCTTTGAAAGGAGCTCGCATGATAGTAAATATCTCAGCGGTGCCTGCGAGTTTTCCGGTGGAGTTCATGTGGCGCCGCATGCAGGGCGCGGCTCTGTTCAATCAGGTTTACGTGGCTTACGCCAACCGTCCGGGCGGTTATTTCTCCGGATTCAGCGCCGTGTTCGACCCTTACGGCCGTCCGCTGGTTCAGGCTGGCAAGGAGGAAGAGGTCGTCACGGCCCGGATAGACTTGGCGGAAGCAGACCGGTGGCGGGAGGAGGAAGCCATATTCCCTCACCGCAGGCCTGTTTTGTACCAGGAGTTGGTACGCCGGGCAATCCCGGCTTCTCCGGTTTCGGAGCCGGTCTCCGTAAAAGGTTCTCCGGCCCGGCCCGACGGACGGCTTGAGGCCTGTCCGGCTATTCCCTGACGTAGACCGGGTTGGAAAATATCCAGGGGCGCGGCCCGAAGAAGCGTTTGAACCAGTCAACTTCCAGACGGTAAACTCCGGGGGAGTTGATTTCCATCCTCCCGACTTCCGCGGTCATTTCCAGGATAATCCGCCCGTCCCGGAATAAACGTGCGCTGGCTCTTTTCGGCAGCCGCCAGGACAGGTAATCACCCGGCCGCAGACTGGTTTCCCCGCCCTGAACAGCCCTCAGTTCCCCGCTGTTCTCCAACCGGAAATCAAAACCCTTGCCGGAACGCAGGCGGTCATGGGCCAGGTAGCAGCGGCCTTCGGCCAGGGCGTTGACGACAGCGGCGCGGTCTTCATCCAGCCGTCCGGTCAGAGGCCGGGGAAGCAGTATGTGGGTGTTGACTCCGCGAAAGAGGCTGCCGTAAGGGAAAATACGGAATTTCAGGAACCCCAGCACCTTGACGATGGCGGCGTGGGCGTCGGAACCGGCGATGGCGGAGACCCGCCGCTGAAGGCCCAGTTCATCCCACTTGCTCAGTGTCTCACTGTTGGGGCCGGGCAGGGTTCCGGTCCGAGAGAGGTAATGCCAGGCCGCGGTTCCGCGGCTGACCGCCAATTCTTTCCAGGCCGAAGTGTAATTCCAGAGGCAGAGACCGGTAAAATCCTTGACCGCCCAGTCTTTCCAGACATAGGCCCAGCCTTCGTCGTAGACTGGAGAACCTTTTTCAAACGGATGGGCCAGGAAGGAGACTCCGCCGGCTTCACGGACTCTGTCTATCAATGCCTGCGGTTCTTCCATCCGGTAATCCGGCCTGGTTTCGACGCCGTAAGCCAGAAGATGGTTATAAGGCCCGGAGGTTTCAAACCCGACCAGGACCAGCAGACGGTCATGGAAGCCTTCATAACCTTGTTCTCGGGCGGCCATGGTGTCGTGATCGTTGATGAGCAGCAGATCAAGCCCGGCCTTGCGGGCTTCCTCTATAACCTGAACGATGGAACCCGTGCCGTCCGAATAGGTCGTATGCACATGAAGGTTGGCTGTGTATTCGTGGAAAACCGTTGGCATTCAGCCGGCCTCTCGCTGCGTAAGCCGCAGATGGCCCAGCTTCATCGGGACGAAAAGGGCCAGAAGATTGATGAGTATTACGGAAAGGAAACAGAGGCCTATAACGGCAAGTTTCCATTCGGTCAATGGGCGTCCCCGTGTCTGAGCCATGAATATCTGATAGACGGGGAAGGCTTCGAGAAGGACTATCAAGGCTATGTATATAGCGCTCAATATCATGAAAATCAAGCCGCCGAAGCCGGTGGCCACCTGGGCCAGATTTTCCGTTTCGAAACGGGGATAGACCGCTCCCAGCCCCACACCCAGGCCCACCAGCCCCAGAGTGACGAAAAAGATGGTCACTGTGGATATCCACATCATGAATGTGGTGACATTTAGAAGATAATTGGAAACGACAATCAGTATCTCGGCCACCACGAGCAGGGGCGGGGCGTAGATGAAGAACTTGGTCCAGAGGAATCTTTTCAGGGTCAGGGGCGAGGACCTGATTATCCAGTAGGCGAAACCTTCCTGACTGACGGCGGGAAAGACGAACCTCACGCCCAGAGAGGCGGCTACGAAGGAGGCCAGCCCGATGTTCAGAAAGGAGATGGTGTTCTGAAGATAAAATGTCGGTATGGGCGATCTGCGGAGAGGCAGCACGGAAAAATTGTACAGATAGACCACGATCAGGGCCATCAGCAGGAAGAGCTGGGACCATTGGGTGTTGTCACGGAAAAAAGTCCGGATTTCTTTGCTGATGATGACCCGGCTGGCCGGGGAGAAAGGCAGTCCGGCCAGACCGGCCAGCAGTTCCACCGGGTGCAGGCGGGTGATGGTCCGGCGGGCGGCTTCCCGAGATTTGGAGAAACCGTACCAGTAGACCCTGGCCGAAACCCAGGAAGCGATAACCGCGGCCGCTCCGGCCGAAGACCAGAGCATGAGCAGGTAGAAACCTGCTTCGCTGAACGACCCGGGGGCCAGTTGGGGCCAGAGTATCTCCGTGGCCCAGTGGCTGGGCAGGAAGATGGAGGTCGGGGTGTTCAGGGAAGCGAAATAGCTGACCACCGAAGTGAAGGAATCCGGGTCGACCAGTCTTTCCGGCCGGGTGAAACGGAAGATCAGGTAAAGAACCACAATGAGCATGATGCTCAGCAGAAGCAGAATATCCTTGGTCCTCTGGGCCGGAAAGACATTCACCAGCAGGAGCGTGAAAATTACCCCCAGGGAAGTGGCCAGGAAGAGCAGGGGGGCGGATACGGCCGCCAGTTGCAGATAATAGACCGGCCCGGTTTTGAAGACGATGCCGAAGGCCACAAAGACGGGCAGTCCGAAGAAGAGCAGCATCCAGGAACTGTCCACCATGGTGTCGGTAAGTCTCGCCCAGAAAATGGTTTCACGCGGGGCAGGGGAAGCGTGGATGGCTTCCAGATCCTTGGAGAGAAAATATGTGGACAAGGCGGTTATGACATTGGAAAAAAGCAGGACCGCGAAAAAAGTCAGCCAGACCATGCCCATGAGCTTGTGAGCCAGGACCTGGCCGAAGCCTTCCGCCGCGTAGAAATAGGCCAGGACCTTGTAGAATCCGACAAAGATGCCGACCCAGAAGCCGATGGCCACCAGAGCCATGACCGCCAGCCTGCCCGCCGAACCCTCTTCACCCCGGCGCAGACGGTTGCGCAGGGAGAAGAAACGTGGACTCAGCAGCAGGAAATAACTGCTCATGCCTGTATATCCTCGTTCTGTCCGCGCAGGAAATCGGCCAGTGCCTGGTGCTCGTCGCCGCCGGTCAATTTGAGGAAGGCGTCCTCAAGCTGTTCCACCGCGCCGGCCGCGGCCATGAGTTCCGGCACAGTGCCTTCGGTCAGCAGCTTCCCTTTCAGGATTATTCCGATACGGTCGCAGAGCTCAGCGGCGATGCTCAAGGTGTGGGTCGAGACGAAGACCGCCACGCCGTTGTCGCGTAGCTGGCGAAAGATGTTTTTGATAAGCCGGGCGCCGCGAGGGTCAAGGCCGACCGTCGGTTCGTCGACGACCAGAACCTTCGGCTGATGAATAAGGGCGGAAGACATGATCAGACGCTGTTTCATGCCGTGGGAATAGCTCTCGATCAGTTCATTCTGCCATTCACTCAGCTCGAAAAGTTCCAGGAGAGATTCGGCCCGGGGGCGGAAACGGGAGCTATTCACGCCGTACAGCCCGGCCATGAACTGGAGAAATTCCATGCCGGTCAGCTTTTCATACAGGAATGGCCTGTCCGGTATGAAACCCACGGACCTCTTGGCCCCTTCGGGATCTTCGGCCAGGTCGCAGCCGTTGATGACCACGCGGCCGGAGGTCGGCTGGAGGGTTCCGGCGATCATTTTGATGGTGGTCGTCTTGCCCGCGCCGTTGGGACCCAGGAAGCCGAATATTTCTCCAGGCCTTACGGTGAGAGACAGGTGGTCCACCGCCAGGACCTGGCGGTAACGTTTGGTCAGTTCAAACAGTTCGATCATTGAACGTCCATTATCTCCACTTCCAGCCGCCCGATGACCCGGACCATGTCCGCCTGCCGGGACAGCCCGCCGGTCAGGAATCGAATATGCGCGGCATCGGCCGGCATCTGGCCCAAGAGAGGGTCCACCGCCGTCCAGCGGCCCCAATAGGCTTCCAGCCAGGCGTGATAATAAAAACGTCCCTCGAAATAAAGGACTCCCACCGCCATACGCGTGGGCACGCCTGCCGCCCTCAACAGGGCCGTGGCCAGCACCGCATGCTCGTTACAGTCGCCTACCTTGGTGTCCAGGACTTCCAGAGCGCTCGGTACCGACATGGTCGGCCTTTTTTCCAGGGTCTCGAAAACCCAGCCGTTCACCTTGTCGATTATGCTCAGCGGAGACTTTACTCCCCCGGCCAGGGCGCGGGCGCGGGCCGTTATCTTCGGATGGCGGCTCTGGATGAACTGCTCCGGTTCCAGGTATTCCTTGAGTTCCGGGGAGTTCAGGGGGAGGCTGAGTTCATCCCTGACGTCGATTTTCTCCCTGGTGATTTCCAAGATGTCTCCCTGGAGAACCTGGCGGCCGCCGTCCAGTTCGAATCCGGTCAGATTCAGGCCTTTCAGGCGGACCCGCAGGAAGCGGACATCGCCCGGCCGGTCGATGGTCCGGTTGGTCGGAGCGGAAGTGGCTTCAACCAGATCAGCCAGTTCCGCCCGGCCCGCTATGCCTTGGGTGGCCTCCTCCTGGGTCGTTCTGACCAGGGACAGCCCCAGAAAACCTTCTTCCTTGACCGTCCGGCCCTCGGTGTCTATCCAGGCGTAGGACTGGTTGCCGAAAGATTCCTGGCGCACCCGGTAAGTATCTATTTCCTTGCCGTCATGCATGATCTTTTCCAGGTCTTCAATCACGACCTGAACCGGCCTGCTGGACAAGGTGGAAGGGTCGAAGACGGGGACCTGAAAACGCTGGCCCTTCTTCAAGCCCTGCTGAGTCAGGTAAGGCATCAGGCCTGTGGCCAGACGGGGGACCTCCTGCAACTGAAGAGAGGTCTTCTCCTTGTACCCTGCGGTCATACCGGTCAATTCGAGGGTCAATCCCTTCAAAGTCCCGGAGAGCTGATAGCGTATCGGACCGGCCGACATAAAGAAGTTGAAGGAACGGAGTCCCATGGCCTTGTTGAGCTGGGCGGAAGTCACCGTGCGCAGTTCCTGCACCTGTCCCATGAGGTTGAGGCGCAGGTAAGTCTTCTGATCCACGACATAACCGGCTTCAACAGCCGTCAGCCCCTGCACTGAATAACCAACCTTCTGCCCCTTGAAAAAGACAGACATCCAGGTCAGTGAGTCCTTGAGCTGCGCTGTCTCTTCCAGAACGATCTTGGGCGTAAGGTAGACCCGCTGGATCAGAAAAAACAGCATCAGTCCCCAAAACACCACTATGAGCGTCTTCAGGACAGCGGCTAAACTCAGGCGGGTCTTCATGGGCGATAACAGACGGAGCGCTATCCGGCTCTCAGGAACGAGCCAGCCCCATTTTTCTGATCAGGGCCATGGCCCGGACAGACAACTGCCGGAATTCCTCTTCATCCAATCCCGCGCCCAGAGCCACTATCCGGGCCAGACGGTCGCTGATGAGGTCTCCGGGGCCGTGGGCATCCGTATTCAGGACCATTCCCGCTCCGGTCAATCTGGCCATCTGAGCCACGCGGCCGTTGCCGAGGCAGTGCCCCTTGCGGGCGGTGATCTCCAGCAGCACTCCTTTTTCAGCAGCCAGGGCGGCTTCTTTTTCGGTTATAAGGCCGGGATGGGCCAGAATATCCACACCGGCCTCGATGGCGGCCAGGTTCGTTCCCGGGGCCACGGGCTCAACCGGGCTTTCGCCGTGGCTGACGACGTATTTCGCGCCCAATGCGCGGGCCTTGTCGGTCAGTTCAGCATAGAAGCGGGGCGGCACATGGGTCAGCTCCACGCCAGGCAGAACAACAATCCCCCCGAGCTGGTTGAACTGTTCCGCCGCCTTGAGAATACGGGGGACGACAAAATCAAGGTTGGAGACATCGACATGGTCGCTGATACCCAGATATTCGTATCCGGCCGCCTCCGCCCGGCGGGCCAGTTCAGAAGGCAGTAATTCGCCGTCGCTGAACAGAGAATGAGTGTGCAGATCTATCATGACGCCCTTCTTTCAGTAATGATAATGAAGCTTGATTCTCAAAGCATCAGACAATAATGGCCGGTTCAACTGCCTGGGTCGAACCGACCTTGGGATTACGACGCCGCTGGCGGGCGTGAAATCGTTACATCTTGTACTTGCCGAAATCGTCGGGAGTCAGGCCTTCCAGGATTTCGGTCCATTTCTTGCCCTCCTGGTCCTTAACCGCTTCCTGGGCGCCAACGTCCATTTTGGCCGATTTCTCGAAGACCTGTTCGTGGACGAAGATGGGCGCCTGAGTCCGCAGGGCCAGGGCAATGGCGTCGCTCGGCCGTGCGTCCATGGAAAGATGCCGTCCTTCTCCCAGCATATGAATAAGGGCAAAAAAAGTATTGTCTTTCAGGTCGCAGACTTCGACCCGTTCCACCTGCGCTCCCAAAGTGGTGATAAGATTCCTCAGCAGGTCGTGGGTCATAGGCCGGGAAAATTTGATATTCTCCAGTTCGCTGGCAATGGCCGTGGCTTCCAGCAAGCCAATCCAGATGGGAATGGTCCGCTCGCCGGATTCCTCCTTGAGGATCATTATAGGGCTGTTGGTATAAGGGTCTATGGTCAAACCCGAAACGGTCATTTTGACAAGCATGATTTCAACTCCGCCTGTGATGGGAGAAATTGGTTATGTTTTGAAATCGGCTTGAATTCATTATAACACGGGTCTCCTGGCCATGCCAGCCAATAGCCGGAATCAGAGTGTGCGCCGGACATCAGGCCCCGGCCATGGCCGAGACCGAGTCTTCAGCCAACTCGCCCAGCAGGGAGTTGGGCCAGGCGTCGATGATCTCGGGGCAGGCCAGACCGCCGACCAGGCTTTCCGGTCCTGTGAAATTGACAACTTTGTTCGACCTTGTCCGGCCTGTCAACTGGCTGCTTCCCCGTTTGCTCACTCCTTCCACCAGAACCTCCACCCTTCGCCCGATCATCTCGCGATTCTTGGCCACAGTGATTTCCTTCTGAAGGTCCTGAAGTTCGTATAAACGGCGCTCCTTGACTTTTGCGTCGATTTTGTTGGTCAGACGCGAAGCCTTGGTCATGGGCCGGTCCGAGTACATGAACGAAAACATGCCGTCATAGCGCACGCGCCGGACCAGGTCCATGGTCTGCTCGAAATCTTCCTCCGTCTCGCCGGGAAAGCCGACGATGATATCCGTGGTCAGGGCCACATCGGGGCAGGCAGCCCTGAGGGCGTCCACCTTGGCCAGATACTGGTCGCGGTCGTAGACACGGCGCATGGCCTTGAGGATGCGGGAAGAGCCCGCCTGGACCGGCAGATGCACATGTTCGCACAACGGCCCCACCTCGGCAATGGCCCGGATAAGTTCGGCCGACATGTCCTTGGGATGGGAGGTGGTGAACCTCAGTCTTTCCAGCCCCGGCAGTTCCGCTACCCTGTAGATAAGTTCAGCAAAGGTGACGGCCGGCTCGAGGCCCCGCCCGTAAGAATTGACATTCTGGCCGAGGAGGGTGATTTCCTTTACTCCGTGATCGAGCATATCCCTGGCTTCGTTCAGAATATCCAAGGGGGGGCGGCTTATTTCCCTGCCCCGCACATAGGGGACCACACAGTAAGTGCAGAAATTGTCGCAGCCCTGCATGATGGTCAGGAAAGCCTTGAGCGGCGCTTTCTCCACAGCCAGGGGCGGAGGCGGGGTCAGGTTGTAGTCGAATTCGGTGTAACAGACCTGACGCCCTGTCGAGGCCACTTCCGCCACCAGTTCCGGCAGGCGCTGGACGCCGTGAGTACCGAGGACAAGGTCCAGATAGGGGGCACGGCGGAGCAGTTTTTTGCCCACTTGTTGAGCCACACAACCGGCCACGCCGATGATAAGTTCGGGTTTGTTTTTTTTCAGAGGCTGGAGCCGGCCCAGAAAACTGTAGATCTTCTGTTCAGCCTTGTCCCGGATAGTGCAGGTGTTGAGTATTATCAGATCGGCCTGTTCAATGTCCCTGGTTTCAACGTATCCTTGAGACTCCATGAGCCGCAGCATACGGTCGGAGTCATACTCGTTCATCTGGCAGCCGAAAGTTTCCACTAAAAAGAGTTTCTGTCTGTTTCTGTCTTGCATCCGTCACCAAAATTATTCTCAGCCGATGCCGAACGCCCACGCCTGGCCACCGGTCTTATTCTGGCAACAATAAAGCACAGTAAGGCGATTCTGGCAACCTCGCGGCCAATAATTATGGACAGCGTCTTGGCGCTGGGCTAGGCAATGTGGTTTAATAAAAAAGTCATGATACCGCTCAGAGACGACATACCAACCCGCACCATACCGGTGGTCACCATCGCGGTCATCGCCGTGAACGTTGCCGTCTTTTTTTTCCAACTGAACCTGGATCAGCGGGATCTATGGTATTTTATTCATCGTTTCGGAGTGATACCCAAAGCCCTGGTTAGGTTGACCGATCCTTTTCCCGGCGACGGTTTCCCATCGGTCCTGACCTTGGGCACCAGCCTGTTTATCCACGGAGGTTTGGTACACCTGGGCAGCAATATGCTTTTTTTATGGATATTCGGCAATAATGTCGAAGATTTTCTCGGCCATGTGCGATATCTGCTGTTCTACCTCTTCTGCGGATTGGCCGCCACCCTGGTCCATACCCTGACGTCGCCTCTTTCCGTGGCCCCCCTGGTCGGGGCCAGCGGAGCCATTGCCGGGGTCATGGGAGCTTACCTGGTGCTCTATCCTCAAGCCAGGATTCAGACCCTCATCCTGATAATAATCTATCCGCTTTTTATCTGGATACCGGCCGTTCTATTCCTGGTTTTCTGGCTGGCCATCCAGTTCATCAACGCCGGAGGGGTGGGGGAGGGTGGTGTGGCCTGGATGGCTCATATCGGCGGTTTTTTCTGCGGCGTTCTGCTCATCAACCGGGTCAGGAAAAAAAGAAGGCCCGCATGGCGGCGCGGGCCTGACGACGACCCGAGCGGGAACGGGCCGTCGGATGACAATAGCCGGTTTATCCTGTAATTTGGCTACTTGCCGCCTTGTGACTCCAGGGATTGAGCCTCAATGGTCAGCATCTTGACATCCCCGAGTTTGATCTGAAAATTGCCGAATTTGGTCTTGCCGAAACAGTCGGCATGGCGGTCTGCCGTCAAGGTCACTGATTCACCGTCGCGCAGTTGCAACTGAATCTCCAGGCCGTCGCCGTTCAACCGGAAATCGGCCCTTTGCACGCGCTCGAAGGGCACGGCCAACTGACCCTTGCCCTTGGTTCCCATGAAATAAGTATAGCCGCCGATGGAAAATACCGAAACATCCGTGCGCACATCCGCCTGATCCACCACCACGGCCTTAAAGCTCTTTTCCGGAGTGGGGATGCGCTGAGGACCTGAGTCGCCAAAGCCGCTCATGCCCATCAACAATGGGGCGGCCAGCAGAACAAGAACCAGAACCGGCAGTTTTTTTATTAAATCCATATGTTCCATCCTCGTCATCTCTGTCCCTTGCCGTCTTCAATCCGCCGGGGACGAGGGAAAGGCATCGCTCAAATCTTCAATAAGACCCAATTCCTCTTTAAGAGACGCCAAAAGAGAAGCTGTTTCAGATTCAACCCCACGGCCCACATGCAAAACCACACGCCCAATCGCCGGGTCCTCCGTTCTGACGAAAGCCAAACCTTCGTAGCTTTCCAGGATAAAACTCAGCCAGGCAATCTTGCGTGGGTCGATACTCAGGTGGATCTGTGTCGAATTCACTGCGCCCCGGTAAATTTAGGGATATTAAAAACACTGAATGTTTATCATTTTTTACCGGTACAGGCAAGAGCAAAGCCTGCACGATCCCGGAGGCGCTCCGGATCAGGCCTTTCCATTCAGAGCCGAACAGCCCCCGGAGAGACGGCCATCCGTATGCATCCTCCCGCTTTTTTCGACGAAAAGAGCGGACGACCTTCTCTGAACTTGACGCCGTTTCCGCTCGGACCTATCATGTGTCCATGTTGCCGCGGAAACTATTCAAAATTCTGACCGTATTGGCTGTTGCGGCGCTCTTCAGTCTTCCCGTTCCAGTTTTTTCCGGTGATATGACCTGGTGTGAAGATAACGGGCTCGAAGGCGAACAACAGTTGAAATGCCTGCTGTGGAATCTCGTCTCATTCACCCGGCCACTTGATGAAACAGGGCTTGCCGCCCGCACCTCCGGCCCTGTGGCTTTGGGGCCTGCACTATGGGCCGAGTTCTTCTGCTACAACAACAGCCTCGATTCTCCCTGGCCGGAACAGATACGCATAAAATTCAGCCAGCACACCGATGGGGGAGTAAGCGTGCTGGAGGAAATATCGGACCAGAACCTGGACGGCCTCAAGCCTGACCAGGGGGGAGACGTATACCTGCGTTTTCAGGACTCCCCTCAACCTGTCAACCTGCTACGGGGACTCGATGCCAATCTTTATCAGCCGGTGAACGCTGATTACCTTTCCAGGCTGAAGGAAATACTGGCCGCCCTTGAGTCGAGGCTGGTCGTGCATTCCCCTCTGGTCTGGAAAGACCTGAAAAGCGGTCTGCAAATCGCCGTAGTCAAGGCCTTCCGCTTCATCAGGATCGGGCAGAATGAAATAACGATTCTGCGGCTGGACCCGGCCCTTTTTCAGATTGTCCCGTTTTCGGACAGGGAAAAAAATACGGCCACTCCAATGAACATCGAAGGATGGGCTCAACAGCTTCCTGAGGCGACCGCTGTTTTGAATGCCGGTCAGTATTACCCCGACCGTTTGCATATGGGACTTTTTCAGAAAAAGGGCAATAACTGGGGGACGACAATCCATCCCAATTGGAAAGCCCTCCTGTTATCCGGCGGGCCAGCCGATGACCCGATTTATCCGCCCAGCTTTATTCTGGACATGGAAAAGAACCCTGATGATACAGCGCCGGGACGCTATGACTACATTGTCCAGTCTTTCATGCTTCTGGATGAAGACGGCCGCCCGAGAGTCCGCCAGACGGACCGTCTGGCCAGTCGGACAGTGATCGCCCAGGACCATGCCGGAAGGCTTCTTGTCGTGGCGGTTTCCGGGGCCTGTACTCTGTATGAACTGGCCCTTTGGCTCAAGGAAGCGGAATTGGACATCCGCCGGGCCATGTGTCTTGACGGAGGTTTCGAATCCCAGCTTTTTGTCCGCACCGGTTCCGAGGATCTGGTTCATTACGGGTCATGGGTGGTCAATGAACGCCGGCAGTTTCACTCGGAAAATCTCAAGCTGCCGCTGCCGGCCGTTTTGGCCGTCATGCCCAGACCATCGGCGGATTGAACCTCAGGCCCAGCTGTTGATCTGAGACGAAAAAATGGGACGGTGCCGCCACCGGTCCTCGTTTAGGACATCGTAAGGCGTAAGATCCCTGACCTTGCGGATGCCCCTGGCCAGAGCCGCTCTGAATCCACGGACAATATCCACCTCTCCCCGCGTCCCTTCAGGCACCAAAGTGGCTTCTATGGTCTCATAACCCAGGACAGAGGCTACATAAGCCCTGGTGTTGCCGTCCCAGATGACAAAGGAATCGAAAGGGGAATAATAGTAGACTTTAATGGGGGGGATTTCTTCGGCCCGGCCGTTTTTGTGGGACATCAGCAGCGAAATGACCGTGCGTTCCCGCAGATGGACTTCACTGCAATGCAGATCTTCCAGTTTGATCTTGACCAACGGTTCCATTTTCCCTTCTCCTTGTCCATGGCGCCCTGGGTCTCGACGCCTGCGGCCTGAAGGAGTCCGGAAAACGGACACAAAAAAGCCGCGGCGCCTTGTGGCCCGCGGCTGATATCCTTATTTAAAGATGCTCAATCAGCGCACAGACCACTGCAACTAAAGATAAAGCCGTAAAATCGATGGTCTGTGTTGAATTTCATAATAGTATTTTCCTTGGGCATTAATAATATCCGCATACGGGTAGACGGTCAAGAAAAAACATGCCTTGGGCTTCTGTTTTTGTCTGTTTGGGGATGCTTGATTTTTTGCTCTTCATATGCTTATTCTGGTATTCCTACAGCCGCCGGAGGCGGCTGAGTTATTCTTGAGGCGTGATAAACATATGTTGGAACTTGAAATTGAAGTCGAACCCGGATTGACCGGAGACCTGGCCAGCCGCATAATGGCCATCAAGCCCGACCTGGAAGTGGCTGCCAGGGAAAACTGCGTATCATTTCACCTGCCGGTGGATGACAGTCTGGACCGGTATTTACAGAGGTTTGAGGAAACGCTCCAAACATTGGAGCGGATCAGGGCCATCGATCAGCCTCTGCCCGTCAGAGCCCGCAATTTGGCCGGCCCGGATTCAGCCCCGTCGGTTCTCAGGAGCGGGCGCTTCATCATAAGGCATCCGGAGGTCAAGGTTAAACCTCAACCCGGAGAGATAGTCCTGACCCTTGAACCGGGCATGGCTTTCGGGACCGGCGGCCATCCCAGCACCGCTTTGGCGTTGGTAGCCCTGGACGAGTATTTCAACCCTCCGCCGGGCGTTCCTTCTCGGGAAGGCTGCCGCGTTCTGGACGCGGGAACAGGTTCGGGCGTTCTGGCCCTGGCGGCGGCCCGGCTCGGAGCCGGTTCCATTCTGGCTATAGACCCAATTGAGGAAGCCGTCCGGGCGGCCGAAATGAATGCCGGAATCTGCGGCATTGACTGCATCACCGTGGAACAGACGGGCATTGAAAAAGTCGAGGGTAAATTTGACCTCATAATAGCCAATATGGTCACCTCTGTGCTGATAAAAAACGGCAAGAGGCTGACCGGGCTGCTTAATCGGGAGGGAACCATAATCATCTCCGGCTTCGCCGATGTGCAGACCCCTCATGTGGTCAAGGTCATCACCAAGGCCGGCCTGGATATCACCAAGTCATACGCTCTGGACGGCTGGACCGCTCTGACTCTGGCTCGGCCCTTTCTTTTTCCCGATCAGATGCCGCAGCCGTCTGATGGATAATTGAAGAAGGCCGCCCATGTGCGGCCTTCAAAATTTGTTGAAAGCGTCTCACCAAGAGAAGCTGTATCTCATTTAATAATTGGATTTATTAACAGCTTGCAGGGCCTATAAGATAAGACAATACATTATATAATCATTATAAAGTCATAATATATAGATAATGAGATGCCAGGGACAGGCCTCTGAATGCAGGTCCACGCTATTCCACCACCCAGACGGTGCAGTTTCTGGCTGTTCTCAGAAGCTTGTTCGACACTGAGCCGAAAAGAAATTCCTCGGGCTTGGAGATGCCTCTCCGGCCAACCACCAGGGTTCCGTAATCGCCGGACCTCTGTTCGGCCAGTATGCATGAGGCCAGGCTTTCGCACTGTCTCAGCGGGGCTTTCAGTCTTATGTTCTCCTCGGGGAAGCCGTAGCTGGTCAAGGTCTGTCTGGCTTTCTTGAGCAGGGAATCCGCTCGTCCGGTCAGGGATTCAATGCGCTGGTCCCGGTCCGCTGCATTTTCGATAAAATCCGGGGGCGTGTCCTCGATAACGTGCATTACGGTTATCAGAAACTCCCTGGATATGCCGTTGAGCATCCGGCCCACATAATCAACGGCTTGTTCCGAACTGGGAGAATAGTCAATGGCCAGCAGGATATTTTTGGGATTCATGGCGGCACTTCCTATTTCAGTTCACGGCAGGCTTGATCAAGATCGTCCATCAGTTCCCCAACCGAATCGTAAAATACTTCTGTCCCCGCACTGAAGTGCATGAGCACCCGGTTGAGGCGTTCCGGAATATAAGGGTATATTTTTCTCAGATTCATCAGCCTGTTGCCAAAGACTATGTTCACATCGCCGGGACTCAGATCAGCACTGCTTGAAGCCAGGGACCTGGCGAGGGCGTTGATATTGACATCTCCGCCTCCGACAAGAAAGGCCAGAACGTTGCCCAGGCCGAAAAGATCGAGGCCGCCGATGTATTCACCGTGACGGTAGTTATAGTCGAAATCGATCCAGACGAGGCGTTTTTCCGGAGTCAGCAGGAGATGGTCCCGCCTGATGTCCCCGTGTTTTTCTCCCTGGCTGTGCAGCAGGGCGATCCCCTCCAGGGCTGGCCGGAACAAAGCCAGAAGATTCGGCAGAACCCGGTGAAAATAATCTTTGTGATCCATGGTCAGTCCCAGAACATGGTCGTTCAGGGTCGGTCCCTTGATATAGTCGATGACCCGGACATTATTGCCCCGGTGGTCAGTCGTTCCAAAACCCTGCATAAAGACCGGGTTGCCCCGCACCAAGTCCAAGATGCGGGCTTCCTTGGCCGGACTGCGAAAGCAATCATAGCTCAACGGGCCGATATTGATAGTGAATCGTTCCGTGAAGACCAGTTTGATAACTTTACGGCCGCCGGTTTTCAGGTCGACCGCTTTTTTTACCCAGAATTTGGCTTCATCGTCCAGACCGAAGCGGCCTTCACGCTCGTGTCCGGTGATAAGATACGCCGATTGCTCCAGAAGCAGAATATCGCCGACATCAAGCAGAAAAAAATTGGTGGTGTCAGTGACCACGCGCAGGCTGTTCCGGAGCACTCCTTGGCGTTCCAGATATTCGCGGGCCAGGGCCAGTGCTTCCGTTTGTGTCAGCAAAACTTATGCCTCAGTTGTAAAGCATGGAAGGGAACATACCGCCGGCCACCCAGATGAGGAGGCTGTAAAGATAAAAACCGACGCCGAAGACGAGCAGCGCCATGATGCAGAAAAAGATGTCTCCGTCCAGTGCCCGGTACATGTTGCCTATGGCTGTCTTCCAGTCATCGCGGTAGGGGCTTATCAGGACAAAGACGATGGTATGCAGTGGCCCCCACATATTGACGATCCAGAATTCTTCAAGAAACCAATAAGCCTTGAACAAACCTAGGCCGTAGATGACAAAGAAGAGAATGCAGACGTAAGCCGCATAGGCGATATGCCATAAGACAAAACGCCGCAGGCCTCTTTTTTCATCAGGCAACAGGTCGAAGAGTTTCATAAAACGCTTTCAGACGATTGAACAGGCTGCCAAGGAGAACTTACACAGAGCCTCCGTATTACTACATAATGATAGGCGTCCGTCCCGCCGCGGGGCCCGGCTCTTTGACCGCCGTCCCGTGTCTGTTGATGATAAGCTTAAACAACCCCATGGTGCAAGTGATTCGGAGGATAATAAAAAGCCGGCCCTTATGGCGGGCCGGCATCTCGGATACAAGCGGAAATCAATGAAATGGTCCCGGCCGGAGAGCGTCTGTTTCACAAAAACAGAAAGAGTTTTTCAACTCGCCCAACAGGCGGTTGGTGGCCTCTTCAACCTGGCCGACCTCCTCTTCGGTGAGAAAATCAACCTCCAGATCATTGAGCGCACGCTCCAGATCTTTGAATCTGGCCAGCCACTCCGGTTCTTCCCCGTCCTCTAAGAGGATGGAATGAATCTCAAGAATCGCGTCGATACAGGAAGCCAGCCGGAGCCGTTTGGAACCGGCTACTGTCACGCTTTGCCCATTTCACGCATGACATCAAAATAGACTTTGTAGAACCTTTCGTATTCCATTACGGCCCGCTGCAATATCTTGCTGAACATCTTCTCATCGGACGTATTTATAACGGTGTTGACCGAAAGGGCAAAGGCGGACATATGATCCATGGTCGTGTAGCCCTTGCCGAAGAGGGCGACAAAAATACGGCGCCTGGTGGCCATTTCCATGGGCTGAATGAGACGGAGTATGGCGTTGCTGCCTGTCTCCTGCCCATCGAAGTTCTCGTCCAGCAGTATGGCCCGGAACTGGGTCAGCCGTATACGTTGCAGGGCATCGCGCGCGGAAGAGGGGATAACCGGCGTAAAATTCAGGTCGGCGGCGCTTTTGACCAGGGCGTCCCGCGCCGAGCCTGCGTCGAAACAGATCAAAGCCAGCTTGGCGCCTTCCTCGTAAAATTCGCCGACGCCGCCGCGTTCTTCATCCGATGAACCGGCGGTTCCTGAAGCCGGAACGTCCACGGAGTTCTTCTCCTGACACTTGGGGCAGTTGAAGGAAAATTCCGTGCCTGGAACCAGCTTTTCGTCCGGCACATTGAACCTGGCTCCGCAGTGTTCACATTCAACTTTCATGACAACCTCCACGGGAGAGGGTTGATTCTACTCCTGGGAAAAGGCGCGCCTCAGATATGAGTCCGCTGCCTCATTTTTACGATTTATAGCCGTCGTCCAGGGAAAGGCCTTCTATATCAGTGGTCTTTTCACCGTGTTCGGCCTTGAGGGTGTCTATGCCCCGGCCGACGATGGCTTTTTTGGAAGAGTAGGCCATGGCCGTTTCTTCGGTTATCAGGCCGCTCTTATACAGCTCGAGAATGCACTGGTCAAAGGTCATGAAGCCGAAAGGCCGCAGACTTTTTATCGTATTGTAAAAAGTCTTTTCCTCGGTTTCGCCACTGAGAATAAGGTCTTTGACCTGGAGGTTGCTGCCCATGATTTCAAAGGCGGCCACACGTCCTCCACCGACCTTGGGCAGGAGCCTCTGGCAGACGATCCAGCGTACCGTATCGGCCAGGCGGATACGTATCTGCTGTTCTTCTTCCTGCTCAAACATACCGATGATGCGGTTGATGGTCTGACCGGCGTCAACAGTATGCAGAGTGGAAAGGACCAGGTGGCCGGTCTCCGCTGCCGACAAGCCGATTTCCACCGTTTCCCGGTCGCGCATCTCGCCGACCAGGATGACTTTGGGGGCCTGGCGCAGAGCAGCGCGCAAGCCGCTGGCGAAGGTGTCGAAATCCTGTCCCAACTCCCGTTGATTGAAGGTGGCCTTCTTGTGGGGATGGACATATTCGACCGGGTCCTCCAGGGTCACGGTGTGGACCGCCTGTTCTTCGTTTATGACGTTGAGCACGGCGGCCAGGGAGGTCGTCTTACCGCTGCCTGTTGCCCCGGTGACCAGGATTATGCCGTTCTTCTCCTTGGGCAACTGCCTGAAGGCTGGCGGCAGGTTAAGCTGGTCGATGGTCGGTATTTCCGTTTCCAGTTTCCGCATGACCGTGGAATAACGGTTGCGCTGCGAAAAAACATTCACCCTGAACCGCGCTTTGCCGGCCAGTTGGTAGGAACAGTCGCAGGACCCGTCGCGGAGAAGGATCTCGGTCAGGCGGCGGTCGGACTGAATCAGATTCAAGGCAAAGGATTCAGTCTGAAAAGGTGTCAGTTCACTTATGTTCGGAGCGAAATTAACCGGCACCAATTGCCCCGAAGACTCGACCTGAAATGGTTTACCCGTAGTTATGTTGAGGTCAGACACGTTTCCGTGGGACTCAAGCATCTTGGTCAGAATATAATCTATCTGGGCTTGCTGCATGGCTGCTCCCCCTTAAACATCCGTGAAGTCATCGGGCGGCTTGGTGATGAACTGTTTGAATTTGCCCTTGTCGATACACTTGTTGTAGGCGTCGTCAGGGTCTATCCGGCCGTTGATCATGTGATCCATGATGGCGTCGTCCAAGGACTGCATGCCGAATTTTTTACCGGTTTGAATCACCGAAGGAATCTGGAAGGTCTTGCTTTCACGAATGAGGTTCCGGACAGCCGGCGTAGCCAGCATGATTTCCAGAGCGGCCACGCGGCCTTTCTTGTCGATTCGTTTAAAAAGAGTCTGGGCCACGACCGCCCGCAGGCCGTCGGCCAGCGATGAACGGATCTGAGCTTGCTGATTGGCCGGGAAGACTTCGATGACGCGGTCGACAGTCTTGGCCGCGCTGGTGGTATGCAGAGTGCCGAAGACCAGGTGGCCAGTGTTGGCCGCTTCGATGGCCAGAGAGATGGTTTCCAGGTCGCGCATTTCGCCGACCATTATGATGTCCGGGTCTTCACGGAGTGCGCCGCGAAGCGCTGCGTTAAAGGACTTGGTGTGAGCACCGACCTCGCGGTGGTTGACCAGACAGCTCTGGCTCTTATGAACGAATTCCAGAGGGTCTTCAATGGTGATGATGTGGTCTTTGCGCTTTTTGTTGACCTCATCCACAATGGCCGCCAGCGTTGTCGATTTACCGGAACCGGTCGGGCCGGTCACCAGCACCAGGCCTTTGGGCAGAAGAGCCAGTTTCTTGATAACCGGAGGCAGTCCCAACTGTTCGGCCGTCAGAATCTCGCTGGGAATCTCGCGGAAAACAGCGCCGACTCCCCATTTCTGGTTGAAGAAGTTGGCCCTGTAACGAGCCAGCCCCGGTATCTCGTACGCAAAGTCGACATCACCGGTCTCTTCAAAGATTTTTATCTTCTCCTCCGGTGTGATCTCGTAGAGCATCTTCTTCAGATCTTCATTCTCCAGAACCTTGTACTTGACCCGCTCCATTTCTCCTCTGATGCGAAGAATTGGTTGGCTGCCCGAGGCCAAGTGCAAGTCCGATGCACCCTGTTCACTCATTAATTTGAAAAATGCGTCAATCTGTGCCATTTCCGTGAACCTCCGTCACGTAACCTTGGTGATTACGACCACCTGCCATCCGGTCCTCGGCGAAGTTCGATGTATTGAAACCGGCCATGTTCGTTGATAAACGAACTGGTCAGCCAACCGATGACGGTCAGTATCAGCGAACCCCAAAAGGCCGGCCAAAAGCCTTGAATGTGAATACCATGAATAAGACTGGGTAAAAGCAACAGCATCAAACCGTTGATAATCAATATGAACAGGCCCAGGGTCAAAATGGTCAGAGGCAGAGTCAGCAAAATCAGTATGGGCCTGACGACGGCGTTGAGTACGCCCAGAACGGCTGCGGCAATCAAGGCATAGAAGAATCCATCCACTTGAATGCCCGGAACCAGATAGCTGACCAGAAGCAGCGACGCCCCCGAAATCAGCCAGCGGAGAAACAGACCTTTCATTATTATAACTTGTCTACCACGATTAGAGTTTTGCAGATATTTATCACAAGTTACCGCAAGGTTCAAGCTTTCTTAAAGCCAACCCTTTAACCTTATTTGATAATCAAGCAATTTTCCGGCCGGTATCGGCCGCATCCCCCGGCGGCCGCCGTTTGAGCTCAAGCCGTTGAGCATCACTTGCCGAATAGTCTGTTCAAGCCATTCGGCAAGCCGGTAAGGCCAGCAATACATGCCGGTATTATACCCGCTAATATCCTGTTTGTATACGATTATTCATAATAATTGAGCGCAGCTCCCTACTGTTTTATTGTACAATTAGGATTATGGAGTTCAGATCAGCCATTCTTGCAGAGGAGAAGCGAATCCGGGAGCTTCAGCGGACGGTGGATCTGGCTTTGTTGTATCTTCAGATCGGTCATCTGAACATAGAAGAGGCCTCGGCCCTGGTGGAAGAAGTCAAGGCCAAGGCCCTCAGGTTGTTCCCGGACAAAGAAGAGACTTTCGAGCTTATCTACCGTCCCCGTTTTCGGCGCGTCTTAAACAGCCGCTTCGGACTGCACTGAAGCCGCATTCCGCATAAAGGCTTATTGTCCACGCTATACGCCTTCTATTTTCTCAAAACCATGCCGCTTCATTATTTCCTCAAGCGCTTTGCCTTCGATTTTCTCCTTCTCAAGCAGAAGCTCAGCCCCTTCTTCCAGGACCACGCGGCGTTCATTGAGGATTGCGCTGGCCCTCTGATACTGTTCCTCCATTATCCGGTGCACGGCTTCATCAATTTCCCGAGCAGTCTGTTCGCTGTATTTTTTGTCTTCGGCCAACCCCGGGCCGTTGAGGAACTGAGCCCGGCGGGCTGATTCAAGGTAGACATGGCCCATCTTCTCGTCCATACCGTATTCCTTGACCATGCCCATGGCTATGTCGGTGGCTTTCGACAGGTCGTTATGTGCCCCCGTTGATACATCGCCGAAGACAATCTCCTCGGCAGCCCGCCCGCCCAAAGCCATGGCTATGCGGGCCAGCAACTCGGTTTTGGTCATCAGGAACCGGTCTTCCGTGGGAACATTGAGCGTATATCCCAGCGCGGCGATGCCTCGCGGCACGATGGTGATTTTCTGGACCGGATCTGCACCCTTGATTGACAATCCGACCAGGGCGTGTCCCACCTCGTGATAAGCCACGATTTTCCGCTCATGTTCATTGATGAGCCGGTTCTTTTTCTCCAGTCCGGCGACCACCCGTTCCACCGACTCCCGGAATTCATCCTGGCCGACTTGCTCCTTGTTTCTCCTGACCGCCAGCAGGGCGGCTTCATTGACCAGGTTGGCCAGATCCGCGCCGGCGAAACCGGCGGTCATGGCCGCTATCTCGGCCAGGTTGACCCTGGGATCGAGGTTGACTCCCTTGGAGTGAACCTTGAGAATGGCCTCGCGTCCGTTTTTGTCCGGTTTGTCCACCAGGATATGCCGGTCGAAACGTCCGGGACGCAGCAGGGCAGGGTCGAGTATCTCCGGCCTGTTGGTGGCGGCCAGCAGAATAACTCCGGCGGAAGGGTCGAAGCCGTCCATTTCCACCAGCAACTGGTTCAGGGTCTGTTCACGTTCGTCATGTCCGCCCATGGACATGCCGCCACGGGCTTTGCCCAGGGCGTCCAGTTCGTCAATGAATATGATACAGGGCGCCTTTTCCTTGGCCTGCTTGAAAAGATCGCGAACCCTGGCCGCTCCCAATCCGACGAACATTTCCACAAATTCCGAGCCGGAGAGGCTGAAAAAGGGGACGCCGCTTTCCCCGGCCACGGCCTTGGCCAGCATGGTCTTGCCTGTGCCCGGAGGGCCGACCAGAAGCACGCCTCGGGGAAGCTTTCCGCCGATTTTGGTGAATTTCTCCGGCACGTTGAGGAACTGGACAACCTCCTGGAGTTCCTCCTTGGCTTCATCCAGCCCGGCCACATCAGCGAAGCCCACCTGGAGGTCTTCCTCCATGTAGACCTTGGCCTTGTTTTTCCCCAGGGAAAGGAAGCCTTGCTGGTTGCCCATGCGGCGGAACATGTAGTACCAGATGCCCATGAAGAGGGCAATCGGAACAAGCCAGCTCAGCAGGTCGCGCATGAAAGTGCTTTCGATGACCCCTGTGTATTTGACGTGCCTGTCCGAAAGTTCCTGAGATATTTCCGGATCGACTCTGACTGTGCTGAATTCCTGAATTTCTTCTCCGCCGCCGGTTTTCTTGAGTTTACCCTGTATCCGGTCGGCGGTGATGGCCACTTCCAGTATCCTTCCGTCTTTCAGGGCCTGTATGAATTCGCTGTAGGGAATGTGCTGGACAGAATAAGCCTGATGAATGGCCGACTGGACTCCCATGACCAGCCAAAAGGCTATTAGGATATAGAAAATAGAGAATTTTGTCCGTTTTTCCACTGAAGACTCCTTATCAGGTTGTGCGAGGCATCATCGAGGCTGGGCTTTCAACAAAAAACGATGATTGATGTCTGATTTTATCAGTATCCGATAATAAGCGGCAATAGCGTATAGCTTTCCCCCGGAGAATGAATATCCTTTCTTCCGGGGCTGGTTCCATAATCTTCATTTAGTTAAAGTAAGTCTTACATGGACGAGAGAAAAGGGGAGGGGGCTTGTTTTTATCCGAAAAAACGAAAAACCCCGCCGATATCGGCGGGGTTTTGTTTATCACATGGCGATGGACTCAGGCGCCCATTTTTTCCTTCACATAGGTCAGGGCCTTGATTTTCAGATCCTCGGCTTCGGCGAACAGGCGCGCCCTTTCATTAAGAACGTCGTTGACAAAGACAGCGTCCTTGATAGAGGGCAGGTTGATATCCACGGAAAGCATGCAGGCCCTCATAGCGGCTTCGCAGATATAGGCTCCCACGCCTACGTCGGAAATGGCCATCTTGTTGCCGAACCTGGACAGGCGGTTGGCCTGCTTCATTATCGCCACGCAGACCCGGCAGATGGTCAGAGGCACCATGGTGGCGTTCTTGGCGGCGGCCTGAATGGCGCTCGTCCTGGCGGCTTTCTCTTCGTCGGTTTCCTTGGGCAGACGGAAGCACTTCATGTAGTCGTCAAAGGCTTCCATGTCTTTGATGGTCAGAGCCTTCAACTCATCTATGCCCTTCATGACCTCATCCAGGATATCCTTGGTGTCATCCTGGAAATCCTCATAGCCTTTTTTCCCCAGAGTCAGGTTGGCCACCATGGCCACCATGGACGCTCCCAGGGTGCCGACCACGGCGGATACGTTGCCGCCGCCGGGGGTGTGACTCGAAGAGCAGGCTTCCGCCAGAAAATCGTTGATAACCTTGGTGTATACTTCAGGCATATCGTTCCCCCGTCTTTATCAGGCTTTACCCTGGAGTTTTACAGCCTTGAGCAGGTTCTTCATGATGATGGTCGTGGTCAGGGAACCAACACCGCCGGGAACCGGAGTAATGGCTTTTACCACGTCCACGGCCGTATCGAAATCGACGTCGCCGGTGATTCCGCCTTCGTCCTTGGCGTTGATCCCGGCGTCAATGACCACCTGTCCGGGCGAAAGCATGGACCCGTTGACCAGACCTGCCTTGCCGGCGGCCACAACCACTATTTCCGCGGCCTTGGTGATGGCCGGAATATCAACGGTCTTGGTATGGCAGACCGTGATTGTCGCATCGCGTTTGATAAGCAGGGAAGCCAAGGGACGGCCCACTGTGTCGCCTCTGCCGACAAGAGCCACACGTTTTCCGCGCAACTCGACTCCGGCCCTTTCCATCAGTTCGATACAGGCCAGGGGAGTGGCCGGGACCAGGGCCAGGTGTTCCTGTCCGCCCAGGAGGTAACCGCGGTTGACCGGGTGAACGCCGTCCACGTCCTTCTGGGGGTCCAGGGCAGCCATGACTTTTTCCTTGCCGATGTGTTTGGGCAGGGGGAGTTCGACCAGGATGCCGTGGACGCTCTCGTCGGCGTTGAGGGTATTGATCAGGGCCAGGACTTCTTCTTCCGAAGTGGCCGCCGGTTTCACGGTCAGTTCAACCTTGACTCCAAGCTTGTCGCCGACCTTTTCCTTGGAACGGGCGTAGACGACCGAAGCTTCGTCGTCGCCGACCAGCACCACGGCCAGTTTGGGTGTAACACCCTTGGACTTGATTTCTTCCACCTCGGCCACGATTTCGTCACGAATCTTATTGGCGATGGGCATACCTTTGATTTGTTCTGCCGGCATTCCTGCACTCCTTTCTGAAAACCTGAGAACTATTAATTGATCTGATTTGACCAGATGGCCTGCAATGTTAGCTTGTCTAAAAAAGCACAAGAAAACCAGGATTGTCAACGCTTTTTTGGGGTGGAACTTGACAACAGGAGCAGGATTAGTTATTCAAAACATAGCTTTTGAAACACCAAAAAACCGCCTGGATCCACTTCCGAGGACTGGGACGGAGGATTTGGATGAAACAAAACCGATGTATACCCTCGTTACGGACAGTTGCCTGACGAGGGATTTTTTTTGCCCGCCTTGAGACACCCTACCACAAGGAGGAACCGTAAAATGGAACGGGCCAAAATGACTATTGCCGAGCTGTTGGAAAAAAAGCGCCGGGGCGAAAAGATCACCATGCTGACCGCTTACGATTTCTATACCGCCGCCATGATAGATCAGGCCGGGGTGGACACCATTCTGGTGGGCGATTCGCTGGGCATGGTGGTTCTGGGGTACGATTCGACCGTGCCGGTCACCATGGAGGAAATGCTGCATCATTGCAAGGCGGTCCGGCGGGGCACTCAAAAGGCCTTTCTTATCGGCGACATGCCTTTCATGTCATACAATGTCACCCAGAGCGAAGCCGTCCGCAACGCGGGCCGCTTCATCAAGGAAGCAGGCTGCGACGCGGTCAAGCTCGAAGGCGGCAGCGAAATGGCTCCGGTGGTCAGGGCCGTGGTTCAGGCCGGCATTCCCGTTTGCGGCCACATCGGTCTGACTCCCCAGACAGCCACCAAACTCTCCGGTTTCAAAGTGCAGGGCAAGGACGCCGAAAGCGCCCGCCAGCTTATGGACTCGGCCAGGGCATTGGATGAGGCCGGAGCTTTCATGCTGGTCCTTGAATGCATTCCGGACGCCATAGCCGCTGAAATATCGAAAAATATCTCTATCCCGACCATAGGCATAGGAGCCGGACCTCAATGCGACGGCCAGGTTCTGGTGACCAACGACCTGCTGGGACTCTTCGAAAAATTTGTTCCCAAGTTCGTCAAGCAGTATTGTAAACTCGCCCCGCAAATTAAGGATGCTCTCAATGAATACGTCCGCGAGGTCCGGGAAGGCGCCTTTCCTGCTCCCGAGCATTGTTTCAGTATGGCTCAGGATGAATTGAAAAAACTGTATTGATTAATCCGGTGCGGAAAACGGACAACGAGGAGCGACAATGAGAATCGTGGTGCTCGGCCCTGGAGCCCTGGGCTGCCTGCTGGCCGCCTTTCTGGCGGAAGCCGGGGAAGAGGTCCTTCTCATGGACCACCGCCCGGAAAGGGCCAAGATCATTGCCAGCCAGGGCCTGATGGTGGAGGACCGCTCCGGCCAGCGAGTGGTCAGGCCTCTGGTTTCCCGTTTTCCCAAGGAGGCCGCCGGAGCCGACCTGGTGCTGGTTTGCGTCAAGGCCTACCATACGGCGGAAGCCATAACGCCTTACCTGCCGCATCTGGGACCCCGGACCCGCATCATGACTTTTCAGAACGGCGTGGGCAATGTGGAAATTCTGTCTGAACTCTGCGGCGCTGAACGTGTCTGGGGCGGTATAACCGCCCAAGGTGCGACAGTCCTGGGACCGGGGCATATCCGGCATGGCGGCCGGGGAGACACCCTTTTCGGAGCGGTCCTTCCCGAGGGACAGGAAGAACGGCTGGCCGCCGTGGCGGAATTGTTCACCAAGGCCGGATTACCGGCCACGGTCAAGGACGAAGTACAGTCCATCATCTGGTCAAAGCTCATCATCAATGTCGGCATCAATCCGCTGACCGCCCTGACCCGGTTGCGTAACGGGCAGTTGCTTGATCTGCCGGACACAGGAGAAATAATGGATCGGGCCGTGGCCGAAGCCGTTTCCGTGGCCGAAGCCCAAGGCATACGGCTGGTCTATCCCGACCCCATTGCCCGGACTCGTGAAGTCGCCAGGGCCACAGCTGAAAACATCGCTTCCATGCTTCAGGATGTCCGGGCTCAGCGGCAGACCGAAATAGACCAAATAAACGGAGCAGTATCCTGCCTGGGCCGCAAGCTGGGCATACCCACCCCGGTCAACGACACCCTGACCGGTCTGGTCAGGACCATTCAGGCCGCCTACGGTTCCACTGTCTGAAAATATACTTGGCTGTTATAATCAGGCGAAGGCCGCTCACGCCGGTTCCCTTTTCTGGAGCCGTTTGACCGGTCTTCGATAAAATGAAAGGATTGCGGGTATTCCGCTTAAAATATGCTGACCATCATTGACAATGTCCTGCCTGTTTTCGCCATCATGGTGCTTGGCCATCTTCTGGCCCGGCGCGAATTCATTTCGAAGGAATTTTTCAAGGCCTCGGATCGGCTGGTCTATTTCATCTTCTTTCCGGTCATGCTCTTTTCCAAAATAGCAGGCACAGGTTCGGCGGCCGAAATCAACTGGCCCCTGACTCTGGGGGTTCTTGCCGCTGTTTTTCTCACCTATCTGTTGAGCTTGGCCTATGTCGGATTATCCCGCATGAAAGACTATCAGGTCGGGGCCTTTGCTCAGTGCTGCTACCGATTCAACGGATATGTCGGATTGGCCATGGTCATGAGCATCCTCGGGGAAAAAGGCGTCCGTGAATTCGCCGTTCTGATAAGCCTGGCCGTTCCCTTCATAAATCTGCTGGCCGTTTCGACCCTGATCTGGTATTCGGAGAGCAGTTTTTCCACCAGGATTAAAATCAAACTGCTTTTAAAGGCCCTTCTGGGCAATCCTTTGATAATCGGTTGTCTGAGCGGCATAGCCTACTCTTATCTTGAAACGCCGCTGCCCGGGTTCTTTACCAACACCTTCAACCTGCTTTCAGCAGCCGCCCTGCCACTGGCCCTGCTGGCCATCGGCAACGCCCTGACCTTCGCCAATCTCCGCCACTACCTGGCCCCGGCCGTTGCTGCGGCTGTCCTCAAGCAGGCGGTTCTGCCGGTGCTCGGGTATATTATTCTTAAAATGCTGGGTGTGGGCGGACAGCCATTTCAGGTAGCCCTCCTGTATTTCGCCCTGCCGACCTCACCGGCAGCCTTCATTCTCTCGTCACAACTGCACAGCGATCCCGACATGGCTTCGTCCTGTATCGCTTCATCCACGTTGCTGTCATTTGTCAGCCTCTCCGTGGTCATGCTTCTTTTTTGAAGCTCCCGGAAAAAACATATGTGGCCGATAATGAAACCCGTTGGCCCGACATCGGCCGGATGAACTTGTAAAAAACCTCCTCAATGGGATAGAATCCTATCTAATCATGCCCCCGCTCAAGGCGCGACCGTGGGGGCTCCCGTGAATCACCCGAGAAAAATGGATTTCGCCGGAAAAACAGGGAGGAGTTATGGACCAAAGGATTCAGTCCCGCAAAGTCCCCAACGATCTGCTTCGCTGGAACTGCGACCCGGACGCACTGGGCCTGGAAAGCACCGCCGATCTTACCGAAGTCAAAAACGAAGTCATCGCCCAGGAACGAGCCATTTCCGCCCTTAAATTCGGGATGAGTATGCCCGGTCATGATTACAACATCTATGTGGCCGGAGACCAACAAACCGGCCTGACCTATCTGACCCGTTCCTTTCTGCAAGATGCCGCCCTGTCGGAACCAACCCCGCCGGACTGGTGCTATGTCCACAACTTCAGTGAGCCGGACAAGCCCAAAGCCATCAGCCTGCCGCCGGGCAAAGGCCACGAACTGGCCAAGGAGATGCAGGAACTGGTCGAAGACCTCAAAAACGAGATCCCGGAAATTTTCGAAAGCGACGACTACCGTCACCGCAAGGAGGAGATGGTCCGGAAATTCACCAACGAACGCAACGCTGTTCTTGCCGAACTGGAGGAAACAGTCAAGCAAGGCGGATTCATTCTCAACATGAGCCAGGTGGGCATGATGATCGTTCCGGCCAAGGACGAAGAGCCCATGACCGAAGAGCATCTGGATCAGATGTCGGATGAACAGAAAGAGGAATTGAAAAAGCGGAGCGAATTGTTGCAGGAAGAAATGAACAAAACCGTTGTCCGCATCCGCAAGATGGAAAAGAACCTGAAACAGAAACTCAAGGACCTCGACCGCAGGGTTGCTCTCCACGCAGTTGGCTATCTCCTTGACGAGCTACAGGAAAAATACGCGGCACAGCCATCTGTCCTGGGCTTTCTGAAGGATGTCAAGGCGGACATAATCCGCAACCTGGAAGACTTCAAGCAGAAAGAACAGCCCCAGGTTCCTTTTCCCGTGCCGACCTCCGAACCGGACTTCACCCGTTACAAGGTCAATGTCTTCATCGACAACACCGAGACTCAAGGTGCACCGGTCGTTTACGAGGTCAATCCGACCTATACGAATCTTTTCGGTGCCATGGAGCGCAAGGCCAGCTTCGGAGCCCTTTTCACCGATTTCACCATGATAAAACCCGGCTCCATTCACCGGGCCAACGGCGGGTACCTGGTTCTGAAGGTCATGGACCTCCTGAAATGGTTCGTTTCCTGGGAGGCGCTCAAAAGGGCCTTGAAAAACCGGGAAATCATGATTGAAGACCCGTCGGAAATGCTCGGCTTCATCAGCACGAAGAGCATGAAACCGGCGCCGGTGCCCCTGAGCATCAAGATAATCCTCATCGGTGAGCCTCACCTTTACCATCTTCTTTACAACTATGACGATCAGTTCAAGAAACTCTTCAAGGTCAAGGCCCATCTGGATGATCAGGTCGACCGGGACAATGATGAAATACAGAATTACATCAGCTTTGCCGCCCGGGTGGTCAAGGAGGATGACCTTCATCCTGTCGATAAGAGCGGCTTGTCCCGGCTTCTGGAATACGGGGTGGAACTGGCGGGACGCCAGAAGAAGATGACTCTGAAAATGGCCCTGGTCAGCGACATTATCCGTGAAGCCGACTACTGGGCCGGATTGGATAATGCCGACCGGATCAGCCGTGAACACGTTGACAAGGCCATAAGGCAGAAAAAATTCCGTTCCAGTCTGCCGGAGGACAAACTGCAGGAATTCATTCTCGATGGTTACGTGAACCTGGACACCAGCGGAGCCAAGGTCGGGCAGATAAACGGACTGTCGGTCTACGACATGGGCGACTATTCATTCGGGCGTCCCAGCCGGATTACCGCTTCCGTTTCCCTGGGACGCCAGGGAGTGGTGGCCATAGACCGAGAATCCAAGCTCTCCGGCAGCATCCATACCAAGGGCGTCCTGATTATGGAAGGCTATCTCAAGAGCCGGTATGCGTCCGACCGGCCGCTCACCCTTTCGGCCAGCCTGGTTTTTGAACAGAGCTACGGCATGGTGGATGGGGACTCGGCTTCGGCGGCCGAGCTTTTTGTCCTTATCTCCCGCCTGGCCGGAGTGCCTTTGAAACAGAGCCTGGCCGTAACCGGAGCCATCAGCCAGCAAGGGGAGATACAGCCTATCGGCGGCGTGAATCAGAAGATAGAGGGCTTCTTCGAGCTCTGCAAGGCGCGGGGGCTGACCGGAGAACAGGGCGTTATCATTCCCAAGGCCAATGTTCCCGATCTGATGCTCAAGGCTCCGGTCATCGATGCGGTCAAGGAAGGGCAGTTCCATGTTTTCGCGGTCGAGCACGTTGACGATGCCCTGGAAATTCTGACGGGGCTTCCCGCCGGCGAGATGCAGCCCGATGGTTCATATCCCCGGGGCACATTGAACCGGCTGGTTGACGACAAGCTAGTCGAGTTGATGGAAAAGGCCAGAAAACTCATGAAGGACGGGGAAGGCGAGGGGCGGTCGGAAAATTCATAACACCTGACCTCCGGGTCCATATATTGAGGCCTTTTGCAGAGGCCTCTTTATTGTTTTTATCAACTTGACCTGGAAACACCAACGCCGATTTTCCTGTTTCCCTTTTTTTAAGGCGAACATGGACGTTCGCCCCCCGTCGAAGGGCACGGATGCCCGTTCGACGGGTTAAAAAAGGCCGGGGGTTCCAAGGGGACGCGGCCGCCTGGGCGTCCCCTTGGTCTGGGCGGGAAAGACTGGCCGAAGTCGTTGTCGTTCGCGGCAGGGGCGAAGCACCCCGCCTGTATAGTTGCTCTCGGAGCCTTCTTTTCTTTCAACGGCCTTTGATGGGACTTTGTTAACATGCTCAGGCCATTTGCAGAGTCCTCATATTGTGTTTGCCGTCCATCTGTAGTAATTTTCTGGCGGGGTTGCCAGAAAAATGTTTGTGGAAAAAACGATGGTTCCGGATGCAGTGAACAGAATTTTCAGATGAACAACTTGCTGCCTGGAAAAGGCCGGTGGCCTGAGTCCATAAAGGAAAATCGGAGGTAATTCCTCTATACAGTCATGAAAAAAATAACCCTGTATCTCTCTGTCGCCTTGCTGCTGCTGGCCCCGGTCGGCGTCCGGGCCGAAATTGACCAGCATTTTCAGCCTTTAGTGCAGAAACTGCACGGAGCCGGTCTTAATAAGCAATGGCTGGAAGAAGTCTTTAGCCAGCCCTGCGTGCGCCTCAGCCATCGGGTTCTGCTTCTCCGCCTGACTGTGCGGGAAAGTAAAATCAACTATGGCCAGTTCAGTCAGGAGCCCAGCCTGAGGAAAGCCAGAGACTTCATGGCGCTTCATGCGGATGCCCTGGACAAGGCCCAGGAAGAGTACGGCGTCCCGAAAGAAGTTCTTACAGCCGTGCTTCTGCTGGAGACGCGGCTCGGTGAACATACCGGCGGTTTCCAGACCTTGAGCACTCTGGCCACCCATGCCTCGGCGGGACAGAAAAAAATCGCCACGGATGTCTACAACCGTCTGCCCGAAAAAGAAAAGAAAAGATGGACGCCTCAGACGGCGGCCGAACGTCTGGGCAACAGAGTTGAATGGTCCTTCAACGAACTGAAGGCCTTTCTTGAATATGCGGCTGCCACAAAGGCCGACCCCTGCCAGGTAAACGGCTCTTATACCGGGGCCATCGGCCTCTGCCAGTTCCAGCCGTCCAACCTGAAACCTTACGGACGCGACGGCAACGCCGATGGAGTCACCGACCTTTTTCAGGTGGAAGACGCCATTTTCAGTGCGGCGAACTATCTGAAGAAGCACGGCTGGAATCCGAAACTGGGCGAAGACGGCCGCGTTCGTGTACTCATGACCTACAACAACAGCAAACCCTACGCCAGGACGATCCTCGAAGTCGCCCGCCGGCTGGCCCCATGACCTTTTTCCCCCCTGGCCGTCTGCTTATTCTGCCCTCCAGCCTGGCTGTGGGCCGGGAAAGGCTCCGCCAGTTGAACCAGACGGAAAACGGAGTTCTCCTGGACGCCCGGATCTATCATTTTGGCCGTCTGGAGCGGGAACTGGCCGCCGAATCACTTCATGGCCTCAGTCCGATCACCGACCTGGGTCGGGAAATGCTGATCGCCCGGATGATGGAACAGGTTCGCCTGGAAACCGGTTGGCCGGAAAAGAACGCCGGACCCGGACTGATACGCCAGACCGCCGTCTTGCTGGAAGAACTCAAGCTGGAAGGCATCACACCCGACAGGCTGAGGTATATGGCCGAAGACGTCTCGTCCGGCGAAAGGCTGAACTGGCTGGGGCGTGTCTATGAAGGCTATGAAAACCATCTGCGCCTTTCCGAACGGACAGACCGGGCCGGAGTCAGGCTGGCCTTGCTGGATTTCCTGCAAGAGGCGGAAAAACCGGCCCTGCTGGCCAGGGTTACGGATATCCGCCTCCAGGGCTTCACCCGGCTGACGCCTTTTCAGCTCTCCCTGACCAAAGCACTGGCCCGTCTGGTTGAAAGGGTCGAAATACGCCTCTCCTGCCCCTCGTGGATATTCGCTTACGATCTGGCCGCCCGGCAGGATTGGGCAGTCAATCCCCACCTCGAAACCTTGAATCTCATCCGCCAGCTGGAAGCACTTGGCGACAGCGGGCACAACCTCGAACTCCACCTTGACCTTCAAGGTCCCGAGGGCCTTTCAGGCTCCGCTCAGGCCTGGACAAGGGAAAACCTTTTCCGCCCGCAGGCGCCCACCGGACGCCCGCCCTCGCCGGGAAACGAACTCTCCATAACAGCAGCCGCCAGCCGTTATGAGGAGATAGAGGAAATCTGCCGTTCCATCAGAGACTTGCTGGACCAGGGGATTAAACCTGAAAGCATCGCTATTGGTCTTGGCGACCTGTCTGTTTACGGCGAAATAGTCGAAGATGTTTTTCGCCGCTACCAGTTGCCTCTCTTCTTCCGGCGGGGCGCGCCTCTCCAGATACAGGCCCCGGCCAGAGCTCTCCTCGCCCTGCTCCGGCTTTCCTCTTCCAATTGGGAACGCCACCTGGTTCTGGACCTCCTGGCTTCCCCTTATCTGAATATCTGCCCCGATGTGCCGATTGAGTCGGCCGGCCGGCTGACGGCCGAGGCCGGGGTCACCGACGAAAGGGCCGGCGGCGGCTGGCGGGAAAACCTTACCCGGCTGGCGGCCAGAACACCGGATACTGCGGCGGACATCAACGCTTTGCTGGCTTGCCTGGATAATCTGCAGAGTCTGCTGAAGCCCTTCACCGGCCCGCGTACCTGGGAAGACTTCACCAACGGCTGCCTGGACCTGCTGCTATCATTGGGCCTGGAGAAAAGCCTCCGCCTTGAGATAGGCCGTTTTCTCCAACGGGATATTCCGGCCTGGGCCGCCCTGAGGGAATGTCTGGACAGTCTGAAAAAGGCGGCTGGCGAAGCGGGCCTGAGCGGCGCCCCCGCACCGCCGGATGAACTGCTGGCCGGACTGCGGAGGGCCATGGCCGAATACAACATCGGCCGGACTCGCCACGGCGGCGGCGTCATGGTTCTGAACCTTTTCGACCTGCACGGACTGACTTTTGAGCATCTCTTTCTGGCCGGAATGAATGAAGGCGAATTCCCCAAGCCCGAGGCAGAAGGTCTGCTGCTTAACGATGACCAGAGGCGGGCTCTGAATGAAAAGGCCGGGCGAAGAATCCTTTCCACCACCACTATAAACTATCGGCGGCAGGAATTGCTTCTGTACCAGGCCTTGGCTTCAGCCGCCGGAAACACCTACATTTCCTATTCACGCATGGATGAACAGGGGCGGCTCCGTCTGCCTTCAGCCCTTCTGGATGAAATAATCCGCCTTTGGCCTGACGACGCCCTGCCGATAAGGCAGTTGCCGCCCCAGACCGCCCCTCCTCTTGAACGCGCCCTGACCCGAGAAGAACTCTTCAGCGGACTGGCCCAAAGGCTTCTGCGTCCCACGGACAAGGATGAACCCGGCTTGGCCGCACAGGTTCTGGCTGTTGTTGTCGAAAACGAAGAAGAACGCCTGGCCTGGGTCGATATCGTCCGGCGCTCCTCTCCATCAACCGGACGTGTTGATAACGGCGACATTATTTTCTTGCCAACACTCAAAACCGAAGCATTGCAACCATGGTTAGACTCCCTGAAGAGCCATGAAGGCCTGCCCCTCCTCTCGCCGACTTTTCTCGAACAGTACGGCCGGTGTCCCTTTGATTTCTGGGCGGCCAGAATTCTGGCCCTTGAAGATCCTCCCGAGGCCGAAGACGAGATGAACCGCCGGGACGAGGGCTCTCTCCTGCACGACATACTGCACCGTTTCCTCTCCACCTGCCGGGACCGGCACATGCTGCCCCTGAAGGGGGCGGCCGAGGAAGCCGCCCTGCTCGAAACCATAGCCTCAGCCGCCTTTTCCCGGGCCGGACACTGGTATCCGGTCGGACGCCGGCCGCTTTGGCGGGCGAGGCAGAAGTCCATGATGATTTCACTCAGGCGCTGGCTGGATATCGAACAGGGCAGGGGAGACGAATTCCTCCCGACTTACTTTGAATTGGATTTTGGCCCTGGCAAGGCCGCTCCGGCAGCCGCAGCCCCTTTTCTTTCCGGAGGAGGCCTGGCTTTCCGCGGCCGAATCGACAGGGTCGATATTTCGCCCTCAGAATGTCTGGTTACGGACTATAAAAACAGCGCAGACCGTTACGGTTACGCCCGTCTGCTCAAGGAAGAAGAACTGGGACTGACCAGCTTCCAGGCCCCTCTGTATCAGGTGGCTGCGTCCAACGCACTCAAAATCCCGGCCAGAGCCACCTGGGCGATCCTGCGCAATCCAGGCCCCTTGAAGACAACGCCGTCAACTGGCAGTCAGTTTTTCTCCACTGATCCGGAGACAAGGACTCGTCTGAGCGAGTCCGGAGCGGGCAATTTCTTCAACCGCCTGGAAGAAACCTGGAACCGTTTGCTTTCCGGCGATTTCTCCCCCCAAGCCGACAAGGGCAAGTGCGATTTCTGTTCCTTTGTGCGCGCTTGCCGGGTAGCCGATCAGGGGGAAGAATCATGAGCGGCCGAAAAGTCAGATGGACGGAGAAACAAAAAGACGCTCTCAGGTTCGAAGCCAATCAGTGTCTGCTGGCCGGAGCCGGTTCCGGCAAGACTCTGACCCTGGTTGAGCTTGTTCTCCGGCTTCTGGCCGGTGAAATCAACGGTTTTGACGAAGGACTGGAGCTGGGGCGGATTCTGGCCCTGACCTACACCGAAAAAGCGGCCAGGGAGATGAAAGACCGTCTCCGGCTGGCCATGAATGATAAAATAAAGTCCGGCGACTCTCCGGGGCGTGAATTCTGGATGACCCAGCGCCGTTTTCTGGACCGGGCCCAGATCAGCACCATCCACAGTTTCTGTCTGTCCATCCTGCGGCAGCATGGCTTTGAAGCCGGACTGGACCCTGATTTCAGCGTGCTGGACAACGACCGTGATTTCCGGGCCGACACATTCCGCGACACATTACTGAACTGGCTTCAGCAGAACAATGAAGATTTCACTGGACTTCTCGGTTTTTTCCCATGGCTTAGCCGGGGCTACGGCCATGGATTGGATCGTCTGCTGGAAATGGTCATCGCCCGCCGGCGCACTTATGGACGCCGTCCTTGCCCGGCTGACGATGCGTTCTGTTCCGTCAAGGAGGCTGCGGGCGGCTTGCGGGCCGCAGCAGATCTGGCCAGTGAACTGCGGGCCTCGGGCAAGCTGAAACCGGACAAGGACTACAGCCGGATAATAGACAGATTTATCGAAGTGGTCGGGGAAGTCATCGGTCCCGAAACCTCCGAGGATGAGATACTGGCGGCTCTTTCCCGTCTGGAAAATTCCGTCACCGGCAACTGGTATGCCGGAAAACCGGCCAAAGACCTGGCCGTCGAGGCTCTGAAACTGCTTAACGCCGAAAACGACCGGCGCAAAGCCCGGCCTTTACTTGAGGCCATATTGCTTCTGGCCGAAAAACTTGAAGAGACCTGGGATAAGGCCAAGGAACGCCGCCGGGTCATGGATTTCGACGACCTGCTGCTGGAAACCCGGCGGCTTCTGGCCCAGAATCCGTCGGTGCGGAACTCGATCAAGGAAAAGTATCGAGTGCTGCTGGTGGACGAGTTCCAGGACACCAACCGCCTGCAGGCCGATATCATCGCCTATCTTCTGGAACCTTCGGACAGTTGCGTTATCCTGGCCCCGGAAGAACCGGCCTTGGACCTGCTGGAACGTTCTCCACGCAAGCTGGTCATCTTCGGAGACCCCAAACAGTCCATTTACCGCTTTCGGGGGGCGGAAGTCGGCGTCTTTCAGCGGCTCAAGGATTCTTTGACCGGCGCGGAAGGCGAAAATGGACTCATCAGCCTCGACAGCAACTTCCGCTCGCAGAAGCGCCTGGTCGATTTTTTTAACGCCTTCTTCTCCGAAACCATGACCGGGAATGAAGACTACTCGGCCCGCTATGGCGGCGAGGACCGCCAGAGATGGAGCAGGCCGGATACGGGAAAAGGACCGGCTGTGGAGATTCTTCTTTGCACTCCCGACTCTGCCGAAGAAGAAACCAGGCGGCCGGAAGCCGAAATCCGGCGCTTGGAGGCCGAACAGATGGCCGCCCGTCTGCGGGAAATCTTCCGGGACGGCGCCCCGGTCAAGGTGGGGGATGAAGCCCGGAAAGCCGAACCGGGCGATGTCGCCGTGCTGCTCAGGCGTTTCACTCATCTCTCCGCTTATGAGACGGCTTTTCGCCAGGCAGGCGTGCCGTTCTACACCGTGCGCGGCAGGGGCTTCTATCAGGCCGCTGAAGTCTGGGACCTGATAAACCTGATGATCTTTCTGGCCAACCCCGCCCACGGACCGGCCCTGCTGGGGCTGCTGAGGTCGCCTCTGTTCGGTCTTACCGACGACACCCTGACCCGGCTTGTCTGGCCGGATCCCACAGGTCCCATGTTGCTGGCCGATTACTTTCTTCAAAAAGTGGACGTCTGGCCAGCCGGACTGGAGGGCGAACAACTGGACGCAGCCCGCCGGGCCAACCGCATCATCCACAGGCTGGGACAGGAAGCAGGGCGCTCTTTCCCTGCGGAGCTGCTGGAACAGGCCATTGAGGCAACCGACTATCTGGCGGTTCTTTCCGCTCAGCCGGAAGCCGACCAGAAGGTGGCCAATGTAAGGCGTTTTGTCGAAACGGCCCGCACGCTGCCGGCCGAAGCCCTGTATGCTCCGGGCGAACTGGCCCGGTACCTCGAAAGGCGCATTCAGGACACCAAGGACGACTCCGAGGCCCAGACGACCATGGAAGGCGCTCCGGCCGTTCAGATCATGACCATACACCAGGCCAAGGGCCTTGAATTTCCCATTGTCTGCGTGCCGGATGCCGGGGAAGGCTGGTCCCGGCGTGGGCAGAGCCTGCTTTTTGGAGACGACGATTCCGCAGCCCTCTCCTTCAAGGACCCGGAGACGGGCAAAAGATGCGAACCGCCGGGGTATTCTATCCTGAAACAGGAAGACGAAAAGCGTGAGCAGGCCGAATACGCCCGCCTATTTTACGTGGCTGCCACCAGGGCCAGGGATCACCTCCTCGTTTCCGGCAATTTCAAGAAAAAGGAAGACCAGGAATCCTGGCTGGCCCGACTCATGACTTTCTCGGTGAAACATCCGGAGATGGTCGGGCTGCTCAGACCCGAAAATCCGGCGGAAACTTCTGTTTCCGCGCAAAAGACGCCGGAACTCCATGAACTGCCCCAGCCGGGAGCCGAGGCCGAAAAAATCGCCGCCCGAGCCCTCCTGGCCGCCCCTCACCGGCCCGTTTTAACGGCCATGACGGTCACCGATCTGAGCCAGTATCTGATCTGTCCCCGGCGTTACTACCTGGAAAGGGTTCTGGGCATGCCCCCACAGGCGTCCGGGGACGGCGAAGAGACGGCCTCTCTTTCGCTTCCCGAGGAAGGCCTCACTCCCCGTGAAAAAGGTCTTGTCCTGCATCATATCCTGGAGACCGTCGATCTCGCTCAGCCGCCGGACCAGGGCGAACTCTCGGAAGCAGGCAGGGTAAAGCTGGAAAGAGAGGGTTGGAAAGCGGCCCCCGGCCAGTTGGAAGACCTTGGCCGCCTGGGGTTCGAATTTCTGAATTCGCCTTGGGGAACAGAGCTGCGGAAGGCTCACCAGGCCGGACGCTGGTCGGCCAGGGAACTGCCTGTTCTCTTGAAGATTGAGGCCGGGGAAGGGGAGTCTTCCCTGATTCTGACCGGAGAAATCGATCTGGCCTATGTCACCGCCGCGGGACGTCCCCGCTTGCTGGATTACAAATACGCGGCCAGAGCCAAGGTCGGCCGTTACGAGGCCCAATTGAAATGCTACGCCCTGGCCCTCATGAAAACCGGCCTGACCGCCGAAATGGAAGCCGCCCTTTATTTTACCAATGAAAATCAAAATTCGCGGGTCGATATCCCTTTGCCGGGCGGCTGGGAGAACGGTTTCCAGGATCTGCTGCGCCGCGTGGCCCAAGAACTGCCTCATATAATCGGGCCGGAAGGGTATGAACCGGCCAAACCGCACGAGTGCCCGGACCCCGGCTGCCCGTTGAAATACGCCTGCCCATGAAAGAAGAAATACAAGGCCAGGTGGACAGGATAACCTTTACCAGCGACGACGGCAAATTCGCCGTTGTCCGGCTGCTGGCTTCCGGGTATCTGGCTCCACTGACCGTGGTCGGCCCCTTGAGCGACCTCAAGCCCGGAGAAGAGGTTTATCTGGAAGGCGAATGGGAAGCCCATGCCCGTTTCGGGCGTCAGTTCAAAGTCGCTGTCTGCCGCAAGACCCTCCCGGCTTCGGAGGAAGGCATCCGCAAGTATCTGGCTTCCAGCGCCATAGACGGCATCGGACCGGCCATCGCCGCCCGTATCGTGGAGCGTTTCGGAACCGGAACCCTGTCTATAATAGAAAGGGAGCCGGAACGCCTTCTGGAGGTTCCGGGCCTCGGACGGCAGAGGCTGGAGCAGATTCTCAAGGCCTGGCGGGCCCAGGGTGAACTCCGGGACCTGATGATTTTTCTGCGGGGGCATGGCCTGGGTGAAGCTCATGCCAACAAAATATTCAAAAAATACGGCGGCGAAGCCCGCCGGATCATAGAAAACAACCCATACCGGCTGGCCCGGGACATAGACGGCCTGGGCTTCCGCACGGCCGATCAGTTGGCCTCGTCCCTCGACGTGCCCCCGGATTCGCCTTTTCGCATCCGCGCAGGCCTCAACCACGTCTTTCTGGAAATCATCGAAAATGGCCATGTCTGCTACCCCATCGAGGAATTGACCTCACGCACGGCCGAGACGCTGGGCGTGGATGAAGCACGGGTCGCTTCTGAACTGCAAAGTGGAGCCGGAGCCGGTGAGTTTGTTCTCGATTCCGGCCTGGCTTACCCGGCGGCCTTGTACCGGGCCGAGACAGGCGTCCTGAAACATCTGTCCCGTCTGCAAGACGCTTCATCCCGGTTGCCTGGAGGCTCTATTACGGCGGATCTGACCCGCGTTCAGAATGATCTGGGGCTGGAACTGGCCCCGGAACAGATTCAGGCTCTGGGCGCGGCCCTGCGCGGCACGGTCAGCCTGATTACCGGCGGACCGGGAACGGGCAAAACCACCATCATAAGAGCCCTGCTGACAATGCTTAGGAAAAGAGGGGCCAGGGTGGAGATGGCCGCGCCGACGGGACGGGCCGCCCGGCGGCTCTCCGAAGCCTCCGGCGGTGAAGCCCGCACCATACATCGCCTGCTGGAATTCCGGCCCGGGGCCTTTTCCTTCGCCCGCCAGGAGGATAATCCCCTGGAGGCCGAAGCCATCATCGTGGACGAATCATCCATGATCGACATGGAGCTGATGAACCATCTGCTGAGGGCCGTTCCTGACGGCGCTCACCTGGTGCTCATCGGGGATGCGGACCAACTTCCTTCCGTCGGACCGGGCCGGGTTTTCGGAGACTTGATCGCTTCCGGGCGGCTGACCACCACCCGGCTGGAGCGTATCTTCCGCCAGGCCGGAGACAGCGGAATAATCAGCAACGCCCACCTGATAAACCACGGCTTAATGCCTGACATCAGGTTTTCAGAAGAACTATCTGATTTTTACTTCATATCCCAGAATGAACCGTCTCAGGCTGCGGATGTTATCCTCAAGCTCTGCGCCGAAAGGATTCCCCAGCGCTTTGGCCTAGACCCTTTTGAAGACCTTCAGGTCCTTTCCCCCATGCACCGGGGTGAAGTGGGGGTGGCCCGGTTGAATGAACTGTTGCAGGAACGCCTGAACCCTCATGGTCCGGGCCTGACTGCCAGGGGACATGTTTTCAGGCGTGGCGACAAAGTCATGCAGCTCAGAAATAATTACGAAAAAGAAGTCTTTAACGGCGATATGGGCAGGGTGGCCGATGTGGATTCTGACCGGAGGCTCCTTGGAGTGCGCTTCGATCATCGCCACCTGGTCTACGATCTTGAGGAACTGGGCGAACTGACCCCGGCTTACGCCATATCCATACACAAATCCCAGGGCAGTGAATACCCGGCCGTGGTTTTGCCTCTGATGAACCAGCACTATGTCATGCTCAGGCGGAATCTGCTCTACACCGCCGTTACCAGGGCCAGAAAACTGGTTGTCATCGTTGGCAATAAACAGGCTCTCGGCATGGCGGTCAAACGTTCCGGAGACGAGATCAGGCATTCCCGCCTTGTCGAAAGGCTGACCGCCCTAACATAACAAATTCATTTTACTGAAATTATCATAATATGGAGGCTTGACAGCATCTGGCAGTAGATTTAAAATAAGCTGTTCCTGGGGGGAACCGTGCCCGAAGAAATCCTGGCTTTTGCTAATTTTGATTTCAAAATCAGCACAATACCCATGAAAGTCATCGTTGGCGGAAGGGTTATTGAGGCCGAACGCTTTGTTCTGAACTGGGCTCAGTATCTGGATATTCTGAAAAAGAAAAAGCTTGACCAGGACCTTTCCTCCCCGGCTTTCCAGGCCAAATGCGATACTCCTCGCTCTGAGCCGGACTATTTCCTGGCCTTCAAACAGTTTCAGGCCGAAATAAGAAACATACTGGATGTCATCTGCCAAGAGAAGGCTATCCCGCCGGAAGTCTGGGAAATAATTTTTAAGGAAGCCGGGCAATTGAGCGAGACTTACGTGCCGGTCCCGCCCGTGGAAGGCTTGGTTTCGGACGAAGATTTGCAGACGATGGTCTTTATAAAGCAGGTCAGGGCCGATACTTACCGCGCTCTGCTTTTCGGCCAGCTTCGCGACCTCATTGTAGACAAGACGGTTTTCAACCTGAGGAAGTGTCCTGAATGCCGGGTTTACTTTCTGGACCAGACCAAGAACAGATGCAAAGTCTATTGCTCCTCACGATCTTGCGGCAACAGGGCCAAACAGAGGGCGTTTCACCACCGCCGCCGGACCTTTTCCAAGCAGAAGAACGCGGCCCAACAGACAATTCCCTTCACAACTTGATTAACTGTTCATCATTATCAGTTTGACCACCCGATCTACACCAATCTGGGCGCAGGACAGGCAGAGTCCATTAACCACCGCCGACCTTTCTTCCAGCGCCAGGGTAAAATAGAATGGACTGAGCATCAGTATCCCGACTATCTGCCTCTTGGTCACTTTCATCACTCTCCGTAATATACTTATCGGCCGGGACTCGGGGTTACTTGATTTCTGGAGCTTGAATTCACCAAGGAGTTTCTTGAAGAGAAGGGGAGTCTGCGGTATCATGGCGCTCACTGATGTGCCGATGTCAGACCGGTTCCGGCTATGCCTGAATATGAGCAAAGTCCGTGCCGGATGGTAGGCGCCCTTGGAGTGAAAATCTGTTCAAACCCCAAAGGAAGGTCCTGAACTTGAAAAAATTCATGGCAATAATCCTCCTTCTTGCCGCCGGGGCCGGGTACCTGGCCTTGAACTATCACATCATCATTTTTGATGATCGTCTTAAATTATTGAAGAAAACCGAATACAGCCTTAATAATGTCATCGTCGATGCCCGTGGAGCGAACCTCCTTAAGCTGGCCACCCAGCCGGATCTGATTAAGGCCGGCATAATGGAATTGCTGGGCCAGTCGAAAGGGGCCACGGTTCCGACCAAACCGCCTCAACCGTCAAATTAACCACATGCCCGCCGGGTATTTATTGCCGCTTTCCTGATAGAAAAAATTGCCCGCAGCCGAACCAAGGAAGGCTCTATGCCGTTCCTGGGGACGCTGCTGGGCGATTTCCCTATGAGACCAGCACGCTCAGCTCTGGCAGGCTTTCGCCTGCACCCGGCTCCGGAGGCTCCCGCCTCCGGTTTTATATTCCGGCTTTACGCGGGGGTAGCGACCAGAGGGAGAGCTGGGGAGGCCAGCCCCCAGAGTGGGTCCAGGCGAAAGCCTGGTATGGATAGGCCATCAAAGTTTACATAATATATATTATCGGTCAAATACGTATCTGGCATGATCTACTCAACTATACGGAAACCCGCCAGAACTACAGGTCGCGCTCGGTCCGAACCTGGTTCCGGCCTTTTTCCTTGGCCAGGTACAGCGCCTTGTCCGCACGCTGAAAAACAGAATCAGCCGTATCGTCGGTCCGGCCTTCACAGACCCCCATGCTCAGTCCCACACTCACGGTCAAATCCTGATCCCGGTAAATCTTGAATTCTATTCCAGCCACCGTCGCTCTTATCTTTTCGGCGACGGACGCCGTGGTCGCGGTATCGGCCTCCGGCAGAATCAGGGCGAATTCATCTCCCCCGTACCGGGCCACAAAATCATGCTGGCGGAGACTATCCGAGGCCGTTCCGGCAATGTACTGCAGTATCTTGTCGCCAGCCCTGTGACCATAGTTATTGTTGAAATCCTTGAAATTATCAATATCAAAGACTATCAGGCCGAACCTGGTCAAACGCCCGGCTTTCAGTTCGGATAAGGCCTGCTCCATCTGGATGTCATAAGCCCGGCGATTGTATACGCCGGTCAGCCCATCCTTGAGCGAAGCCTGCCGGAATTTCTCCATTTCCACTAAAATCTCTTTGCTTTTACGGGCAAATGTCAGATAGCGCGAATGAATATCTTCAAACCTCTTTTCCGCCCTGGTCTTTTCCTCCTCGATCTGTTTGAGCCTGGCTTCGTCTTCCGTCCTCTTTTTCCTGAACCTGTCCCTCAGAGTGGCGATCCGGGCGAAAACCCGGGAACGAACGGTTTCCAGGGTTGCGCCGTCAAGATCAAATGATTTTTCTATCTCCAGCATGTCCCCGGCCACGCTGGCGTGAAAGGCCGTTTCGCTGACAACCAGCCTGTCCCGATTGTCATCCAGGGTTCGGACCAGATCCTGTTCGGTTTCGTCCAGACGGGAAATGACCTCCTCGGTAAAACGGTAAATTTCCCGCCTCTCTCGTCTGACCAGATCCTTTATAGTGAAGATAAGATCCTGAATCTCGGTTACGTAGGCCTTGAATTCGTCCAGAATAAACTCGGAGGCTATCTTGCGGGCCAGCATTTTGGCCCTGCTCTGGACATCGGCGTCTTCAAACGCCCCCAGCTCAGTGACCAGAAGGATCAGGACATCCCGCAGATTGTCCTCCACATTCTCGGGCGGAGGCCCGGCCGGGATGTCGGGCGGAATTCCGTCGTCGTTTGTTTCCATCTTAAAGAGCAGTTTTTTCAGTTTCTGGGCCGAACCGGCCAGCCGGCCGGCCACTGCCTTGCGCCGCAGATCTTCTCGCAATTCTTTGAGATGTTTGTTTATTTCCGGCTGATCCGGGTTGTAGGCCAAGGAAGCCAGAACTCCGGCCAGTTCCTTGAAGGCGTCTTCAATATCACGCGCCTGGGTCTCCAGGTGACGCAATTCATCACTTAAAACATTAACTTTATCTGATATCTCTTTGGATTTTGGCTTTATAATTTCCTGGCGGTCATTCTGAACAGCGGACTGACAAGCCTGGGTGACCAGATCGTTAATCAACTGCCGCTCGGACAGCACACGGGCGAAAGCGCCCTCGTCCAAGGCCTGACGGCGCGTACGCACGTCGGTCAAGGCCTCGATGACTTCATGAGCCAGTTGCTTTAAAAGACGTTCCTGTTCCTTCAATTTTACGCCCTCGGATGCGGACCTTCTGCAACCGGTCCGCGATGGTCGTCACATGCCCCAGCCGCCTCCGACTTCCAGAGCCGCACCGTTGATGTAACTCGCTTTTTCCGAAGCCAGAAACAAGATGGCCTCGGCTATTTCCTCCGGACGCGCCATGCGTCCCAGCGGAGTTTCCCTTATAACCATGTCCTGGTATCGGGGAGCCATTTTTTCCCTGATGGTCGGAGTATCGGTCAGACCGGGCAACACGGCATTGACCAGAACTCCCTTGGTCCCCAGCTCACGGGCGGCCGATCTGGTCAGTCCGATGATGGCAGCCTTGGCGGCCACATAAGCGGCTTCGCCTTTTGCTCCTATCTTACCATAAATTGAAGAAAGGTTGACTATGCGTCCGTAACCTTTTTCAACCATGGCCGGGGCCAGGGCCTGGATCATATTCAATGTGCCTTTGACATGCACATTCATGACTGCGTCGAAGTCGTCCAGACCTGTTTTCAGGACCGATCCGGGCCTGTCGAATCCGGCGTTATTGACCAGAATATCGGCCGGAGCAGAGGCTTCACGCAAAGCCGAGGCGAAAGAAGCCACGGACTCGGGGCTGGCTACGTCCAGACGAAAAGCCTGTGCCTTCCCTCCCCTGCCGCCGATATCCGCCGCCAACTGGCGGGCCGTTTCCAGGTTAAGGTCGGCCACGGCCACAAAGGCGCCGCGTTCCGCCAGCAGCAAAGCCGTCGCCCGGCCTATGCCTTGAGCCGCTCCCGTGACCACGCCCACACGTCCCTCATATTCACCGGCATTATTCAAATCAGATCATCCTGTTGACCATGTCGGCCATGATAGTGTCAATATCTTCGGGACATTGAGCCAGAAGCTGGGCCATGGCCCCATTGACCCTGGTCCGCAGCTCGGTTCGCTCCATATCGTCCACCCCGTTGTAGAGTCCCATTCTGCGCCCGAGACGGTAGTGGCGGCGCTCTTCGCCGGTCAGGGACAAATAGCGGTCGATTTTACCAAGCATGAAGTCCTTGTCCCTTGGCAGACGGCCTTCCACGTCCTGAAGCAGGTTCATGATATGGTCCGAAGCCACATAGCTTTCTATGCCGTCGAGGTTCTCGATGAACAGCCTTATCTCCTCTACGGTTTCGTCGTCGTTCATCTGCTGGAACTCGCCGGTCCGGAGCTTCTGGTAAAGAGGAATGCGGTCGGGTATGCGAAGAGTACGCAGACGGATGAAATCCGGGTTGATGGAATTGAGAACCCTGGCCGTATCAAGGGCGTGTTCCCGCCAGAGGGCGCGTCCTCCCAGACCGGGCATGTAATACTCGGACAATTCCATGCCCGCGGCTTTGATTTTCTGTCCGGCCTCTATGTGGACGTCTCCGGTGACCCCTTTCCGGACAAATTCCAGCACGGCGTCGTTTCCGCTTTCCAGGCCGATATGGATGCGGTCCAGACCGGCGACGCGTATTTCAGTCAATTCCTCCAGGGTCTTGCGAGCAGCCGTCTTGGAGCGGGCGTAACTGGTCACCCTGGTGACGCCGGATATTTTCTCATGCAGATGATTAAGCATTGCGGCCAACTGGTCGGCGGGCAGGAGCAGATTGTTGGCATCCTGAAGAAAAACCGCCCCGGTTCCATAGTAGAGCCAGGCGACTACGGAAAGGTAGCTTTGAGACAGGTCCTGAGCGTAAAAATGGTGGGCCACCTCCTGGGTTACCCGTCCCGAGCAGCCCATTTCCCGGGAAGCGTCCCTGACTTGGCCTATGATTTCGGCCGCCGTGTCGATGTCGGCCTTGACTTCCTCCAGTGAACGGCGGCTGAATTTGTGCCGTTTGTAAACCGGGCAGAAGAGGCATTGGTTCCAGTTGCAGTTGCGCGTGAACCTGAGCAGAAGGCTGTAGGCTTCGCTGGGCGGACGAATGGGGCCTTGCTCAAACGACAAGTGCTTCATCACGCTCCTCGATGGGCCGGGGGCAAGGGGCCGCCGACGTTTCAGTTGTTGTTACGGCCTGTTTGTTTGGTGACGGGCAGCTTGAAGAACTCCACGCCTTCCTCACGAAGAGTGTTTTCTTCCTGCTCGGAACTGACCCCTCTGATATTGCGATGGTCGGCTACGCCATAGTGCATTTTTAGAGCTTCTTTGGCGAAATCAGAGCCGACATCCTCAAAATTATCGGTCACATAACGAGCCATCAGCTCCAACGGATTCGGCAGTTCAGCCGGTGCGTCATTGTGGCGGTGCCTGGCTATGCCAAATGGCGAAAAAAGGCGTTCCACTTCGGCCGAGCCGCAGACCGGACAGGTCACAAGTCCCTTTTTCTGCTGCTTCTCGAAAGCCTTGGCTCCGTCGAACCAGCCTTCAAACTGATGGCCATTCAGGCATTTAAGGTCATAGGCGATCATGGTTTAGCTAAGATATCAGTTCCACTCTGTTTTGACAATATTACCGGGCCGGATTCTGGCTCTGCTCCAACTGAGCCACCACCCTGCGGATCATTTCCGCTCTTTCGCCTTCAGGATTGAGGGCCAGGTATTCCTTCCAGACTTTGAGGGCTTCCTGGTTGTCCTGAAGGTCGTGAAAATAGACGACCCCCATGTTGAGGGCTGAATTCTGATGTTGAGGGTCAATCGTTCTGGCCCGCCGGAAATACTCCACCGCCTTTTTCGGGTCGCCCAAACGGCGATAGCAGATGCCCAGATCGTTGAATACATCCGGGTCCGGCAAGCCCAGTTCCACGGCCTGTTCGTAATACCCTGCGGCATCCTGGAACATCTCATGATCGAAAAGCAGATTGCCAGCTTCGACATAGAGGCCGAGATCGTCCGGCTTCGCTTTGATCTTCTCTTTCAGGGCGGTTATCCGGGCCTGTAATTCCTGTCCGTCTTGGGAAGCCCCCGCCTTGTTCGCCTGTGGTGCTGCCGGAGCTTCGGCGTGCTGCTGCCGAGGCATCGGCGGCGGGCCCTTATATGCAGCCCACATGAGACCGGCCACGTAGCCCAGCATGAAAGTGAACAAAGCAAGCAGAAAAGCGTTTGACTTCTTCATGAGCAACCTTTCGACGGAAAACTTCGGCCAAAACTAACAACAGGCCGCCGAGTTGTCAATCTGCAAAGATTATGATGGGTAAGGCGGAAAAAAACCATAAGCGTTTTTTCCACAAAGAGCTTGACCGGTTACAGCGTGCTCATGTTAATTTGTGCCTCCTATGGACAGACGAGTCTATTACACCCTCTTCGCCACCATAATGGCTTCGGCTCTTGGCGCCAGCCTGGTCGTGCCCTTGCTGCCGGTCTATGCCCAGTCTCTCGGCGCATCCGGTCTGGGGCTGGGGATGATCTTCAGCGGCTTTGCCGTGGCCAGAACCATTATTCTGCCCTGGGTGGGGCAACTGGGCGACTCCAGAGGCCGGAAACGACTCATCATGCTCGGCCTGTTCATCTATCTGGTGGTCGCCGTCGGTTTTGACCTGGCTTCCAGTCTGGTGCAATTGATTCTCTGCCGCATATTACAAGGAGCCGGCGCGGCCATGGTCATCCCCATGGCCCGGGCGTATGTGGGGGACCTGACTCCGGCGGGACGGGAAGGTTCCGTTATGGGGCACTTCAATATAGCCTTTTATGCAGGTCTGACTCTCGGCCCCTGGCTCGGCGGATATCTGAAAGACTCCCTTGGCCTGAGTGCGAGCTTTTACTCCATGGCTGTTCTGGCTTTTTTCGGTCTGGTCCTCTCCGGGATCAATCTGCCTAGATCATCAGCTATTATTAAAAAACGGTCCCAACTTCCCCCGGTATCCTATTGGGCCATGCTTTCCATTCCCAGTCTGACGGCCATTTTTCTTTTCCGCTGGGGCACAACAATCGGCGTAGGGATCAACTGGGCTTTCATGCCGATTTACGCGCATGAATCACTGGGACTCTCCAGCGGCGTCATCGGCATGCTTATAGGACTCAACCTTTTTATGACCACCATCAGCCAGCCCCTTTTCGGCTGGCTGGCCGACCGCTGGTCAAGAACATTGATGATTTTTTTTGGCGGCTTTGCGGCCTGCTCAGCCCTTGTCGCTCTGCCCTTCTGCCGGACTTTCAACCAGATGCTGGTGGTAAATCTTGTTATCGGCCTTTCAACCGGCGCTTTCATGCCCCCTTTGATGGCTATGGCCGTGGATGCGGGGCGGCGGACCGGATTCATGACCAAGGTCATGAGCCTCTTGGAAATGGCCTTCAGTCTGGCCATGATAATGGGTCCCATGGCGGCCGGATTGATAAAAGACACCTGGGGACTGAAGACCACGTTCGTCTGGGGCGGGGCCTTCGGACTGTTCATGTGCCTGGTTTTTCTGGCGGTCGTGTTTTTCTCGCCAAAATCCGGCGGCTCTGCGGATACTTCGCCCTGAAACAGCATAACATCTATATTCAATTAATAATTAACCAACCAAAATATATTGCGGGTTATAAGCCTTTACAGGCCATTTCCCTTTGCTGCACCAAGGCCCGTCCCAAAACCGGCCGCTCATTCTCGTGACTCATAGCCCCGTTCCCCCGCTGCCCCACTTCTCCCCGCCTTTCCGGACAAACCCGGTAATTAGTGTTTTTTAACCAATTTATTGTGCTACAATCCATCCATGTCGGATCAGGCCAGCCATGATTCAATCCAGGAAACTAAAAAGCGGCTTCGGTACGCAAGGAAAATAACCGCACTGACCGGAGCCGGTATTTCGGCCGAAAGCGGCGTCCCGACTTTTCGCGGGGCCGATGGTCTGTGGCGTCAATATTCGGCAGCCAATCTGGCCACTCCGGAAGCCTTCGCCCGAAACCCGCGGCTGGTCTGGGAATGGTACGACTGGCGGCGGGGCCTGATAGCCGGAAAGAAGCCCAATCCCGGTCACAACGCCCTGGCTTCGCTGGAAAGAGCCAAACCCGGCTTTCTGCTGATAACCCAGAATGTGGACGGGTTGCATAGGCAAGCCGGGAGTCTGAATCTCAGGGAACTGCACGGCTCCATCTGGCGTCTTCGCTGTCTGGTTTGCGGAAATACCAGGGAAGACCGGACCGTTCCGCTGGCCTTGCCGCCTCACTGCGCCGATTGCGGCGGAATGCTCCGGCCGGATGTCGTCTGGTTCGGCGAAGCATTGGACGCTGCTGTTCTGGATGAATCCTTCGCCGCGGCTGCATCATGCGAGGTCATGCTCGTGGTCGGGACTTCCGCGCTTGTTCAACCGGCGGCCTCCCTGGCCTGGCAGGCCAAACACAACAACGCCTGGGTTGTGGAAATCAATCCGGCTGATACTCCGTTCTCTTCGGAAGCCGATGCGGTTATCCGGGCGCTCTCGGGGCAAGCGTTGCCGGAATTGGTGGCCGGTCTATGACGAACGCACAGACAGACCGGGCAGTCATCACCCTGACCACGGATTTTGGCTGGCAAGACAGCTTTGCCGGAGTGATGAAGGGTGTGATCATCTGCCTCAATCCCGAGGCCGTCGTCATTGATCTGGCCCACGATCTGACCGCCCATTGTATTGAAGAAGCGGCGTTCACCCTTTGGAGCGCCTTCAAGTACTTTCCGGAAAAGACCATCCATGTGGCGGTTGTGGACCCGGGCGTGGGCTCCGGAAGACACATCCTGGCCGTCAAGGCCGGAGGGTATTATTTTGTCGCCCCCGACAACGGATTGCTCAGCTATGTTCTGGATGAAATCGGCGATTATCAGATCAGGCTGGTGAATAATCCGGACATTATGCTTGAATCCGTCAGCCGGACCTTTCATGGCCGGGATATCATGGCTCCGGTTGCGGCTCATCTCTCGCTCGGTTTTCCTTTCGAAACGCTCGGCCCAACGATGGACCGGCCGGTCCGTCTGAAACCGCTGTACCCGGATTCCGGAGAAGGACGCATCATACATGTGGACCGTTTCGGCAACCTGATCACCAACATCAAGCCTCCAGAGACCGAGTTATGGGATGATGTATTGATTGAAACCGGGGAAGTGGTTATAAAGGGAGTGTCTCTCCATTATGCTCAAGCGCCAGCTGGAGAGTATCTGGCCGTGGCCGGCAGTCACGGCTTTCTGGAAATAGCCCGCAACAGCGCCAGAGCTGAAGATCCGCCGGCCCTGACTTTAAATTCCGCGGTGCGCCTCCGGTCCTCGAAACAGGACTGAAAACCGGCGGCCCGCCGCCCCTTGGGAGTTACCTGCTTATGAATATTCCTGAACCTTACGCCGGCAGGTTGAATGCCCTCCGCAAGGAGATGAAGGCGAACAACCTGTCGGCCATGCTTGTTATGAGGCCTGAAAACCGCCGTTACCTTTCCGGCTACACAGCCTCCGACCCGCAGCTCGATGAATCATCGGGCTGTCTTTTCATAACCTTGCGCCGTCAATACCTGCTGACTGATTTCCGCTACGAAATACAGGCGGGACAGGAAGCCAAAGGTTGGGAAATTGTAATATACACCACGGGGCAGGCCTCTGCCGTGGGCCGTCTGGTCAAAAAAGGCAAGGTTGACCGGTTGGCTTTTGAAGACGATTTTCTCACCGTCAAACTGCACGGTTATCTGAAAGAAGAAAACAAGGACCTGGAAATGGTCCCGGCACCGGAACTGGTGCGCAATCTCAGGGCCGTCAAGGATGAATCGGAAGTCCGCTTAATGACCAAGGCCTTGCGCATTACCGAAAAGGCTTTTGTCCGGACCATGGAATTTCTGAAACCAGGCCTGACCGAACTGGAAATAGTCCGTTACCTTCAGGACCGATTCGCCGAATATGGCAGTGAAGGTCCGGCTTTCGATTCCATCGTGGCTTCAGGTCCCAACGCCGCCCTGCCCCACGCCGTCCCCTCCAAACGGAAGATAAAGGAAGGCGAAACCATCATTTTTGATATCGGTGCAAAATACCAGGGTTATGGTGCGGACATGTCCCGGACTATAGTGCTGGGAAAACCCTCGCCCTGGATAGTAAAAATATACAATCTGGTGCGGGAGGCACAGTTGGCGGCGATCAAGGGGATGAAGCCCGGCCTGTTGACCAGTGACGCGGATGCTTTGGCCCGGTGCGTTATCGAGGAAGGCGGATATGGACCCAACTTCGGTCATTCTCTGGGGCACGGCGTCGGCCTGGTCACCCACGAAGCCCCTTCGCTCTCCCGTTTTCGCCCGGTCGAACTGGAACCGGGCATGATTGTCACCGTGGAGCCGGGCATCTATCTGGAAGGCCGTGGAGGCGTTCGCCTGGAAGAAATGGTGCTGATCACCGATGCGGGAGTCAAGGTGCTCAACCGGGACAAGACCTTCTACCGGTGGCCCAAGGCATGAATCATTCAACTTTTTTTTTGAAAAAGCCCGTTCAATCATATAAGTTGTCAGAAAATAAAGAAGGCCGTTTCAGCCGGCCAGGGAAAGGAATATGATCAGAAAAGCCGGTATTACCATCTGTCTGGCAATAGCGTTGATGTTTTTTCTGCCGAACGGCGTATCGGCCGCTCCGGAGGACAACCTCTATCTGGAGACCATCGGCGGGCTGGGCGGCAGCTATATGTACATGACCTACGCTTATATCGGAGTCACGGCCGATGCATACAGCAAAAACATATACCCGGCCAGTCAGGTCAAGGTCATGATGGACGAAACCGTGGCCATGCTTCAGAAGCTGTCTCAGGCCCTGAAGAAGGTTCGCTCGACCAACATAGTTGACAGCGACAAGCAGTTCATTGATTCCATGGCCGAGATATATGAGCTGCTTCGCGTCGAAGCCGAGGCTTTGTCTTCCTTTGCCTCTTCAAACGACAAGGCGGATGTGGAACGTTACGATCAGGCCAGAAAAACCGTTTGGCCCAAGATCAAAAAGACTCTGGGCATCAGATAAAGGTTTTTACTTGCAGACTTTGTCGGCCAGACGGTCGGCCTTGGGGCTGGTTCTCTCCACGGGGAACCAGCGGGGGCCCCAAGTTTTATATAGATTATCATTGAAATAATACCGGACCGGCCCAGTGCTGATTCGGCCAATAAAGCCGGAACCGGCCAAGCCTTTGACTGAAATGAAAATATTCGGTCGATGAAAGCTTGTTTGAAACAAGGGTTCAATGACAAAATCGGTACCTAAAAACGCTTTGTCGGGGAAAGATATTTCCGGAAAGAGCGGAAAAGGCGGATTTTCCGGCTACCGCGCACTGGTGGTCGACGACGATCCGGATATCCGCGGCATAATAAATGAAGTCCTTTCCAGTGTGGGCTACGAAGTCCAACTCTGTTCTTCCGCCGGGGAAGCGCTTAAAGCCGCTGAAAGCAATCCTCCCGACGTGCTCATCAGCGACTGGCAAATGCCGGATCTGAACGGCATCGATCTGGTCAACAAGCTCAAAGACCGCGACCCGCATCTTTCGGCCATACTCATGACCGGTTACGGGACCAAGGAGACGGTCATCGAAGCTTTCACCCGGGGCCGCATCAATTATTTCCTTTCCAAGCCTTTTCGCCTTGAAGAATTGCGCGACATTGTCGCCTCTTCCATACGTGAGCGGAATCTGCGTCTGAGTGAAACAGAATTTCGCCGCCGCCTGGAAATGGAAATACAGCGGGCCACAGGTGAACTGGAAAAGAAAAACCGGCTCCTGGAAAATAAGAACCTGGAAGTCCAGAACCTTTTCCGGGAACTGCAAGCCCGGCAGGAAGAGGTTGTAAATACCAAGGATTACCTCGAAAGACTGCTGACGAGCTCCGTGGACGGCATTATTTCCACGGACCCCCGATACCGCATAGACTTTTTCAGCCGGGGGGCCGAGGAAATGTTCGGTCTTTCGTCTGATGATGTCGTCGGGAAGCCTATCGCCGGACTCTTTGCCCAGGGCGAAGACGACCTGCTCCGTCTGCGGTCCGCTCTCTCCGAAAACAGGTCTCTCAAGCATTTTGAGGCCGAGATGCTCGGCCTGGACTCTTCGAGTATCATAGTGGACATATCGGCCTCCTGGCACGCCACGGCAGGAGCGGAACCTGGTTTGCTGCTGATCGTCAAGGACATTGCGGACAGGAAAAGGCTGGAAGAGGAACTTCGTTCCAGTAATCAGGTTCTGGAAAAACTCTCCGTCACGGACGGCTTGACCGGTCTCTACAACCATCGTCATTTGAAGACGGTTCTGACGGATGAATTCCAGAGGGCCCGCCGCTACAGAAATCCGATCTCCTTTATTATGGTTGATATCGACGACTTCAAGGTCGTCAACGACACCTATGGACACCAGGCCGGAGACCAGGTCCTGGCTCTGCTGGCCGAACTGTTGCGAGAGAATCTCCGCGAGGTTGATATACCCGCCCGTTATGGAGGCGAGGAGTTTTCGGTCATTCTGCCTCAGACGGATGCCACCAGCGCCATATATGTGGCGGAACGTATCAGAAGTGCGGTTGAACAATCCTTCCGCTTTCGGGAAATCGATCACGGAATTTCCCTGACGGTCAGTCTCGGCCTCTCGTCTTTTCCCGACCCGGGCATAAAAACTGACGAAGACCTGATACGCTTCGCCGACAAGGCTTTGTACAAAGCCAAGCAGGTGGGTAAGAACCGGGTCGTCCTGGGAGACTCGTCGGGCGAACGCCCGTTGGGCAAGGGAGAAAGACTGACCTCGGCGGAAAAAAAGGCCATTTTACGGAGAGTCGGCGATAATCTCAGACGGCACCCTCAGCTTTCCGAGATGCTGAACTACCTGCTCAAGGAAATCTCGGACGCCCTGAAAGTGAACGGGCAGGCTGTTCCCTGCTCTGTGGTGCTCCTGGACAGCCACCATGGACCGCTGACAGAGGCTTCTCTGGACGTGCCGGAATCCCTGCAAGGCGCCTTTGAAAAAGCGGCGCAACAAGCCTTGATTGAACGCAAGATCCAGATACTGGATGAGGATATCGGCCACGGCCAGTTATCCTCTTTTCCCATATTCATCGATTCAGCCGAAAACGGGCAGAGTGTGGTCGGGGTCATCAATATCGGCTCCATTCCCAATGATCTGGAATTTTTTCAGGACTTGGCCAATCAAGTGGCCTGGGCTCTTATCAATGCCAAACTCCACAGGGAAGCCGAGGAATCAAAAAAAGCCCTCAGCCGTAGAGTTGAGCACCTCACGCTTCTCTCCATGATGGGAATGGCCCTGCAGCACAATGCGCTCAATCTGGAAGACTACTACAGCGAAAATCTGAAATTAGTGGCCCGCTGCCTGGCCCAATCCGGCTTCCAGAAGGTCCGGATTTACGAATACGACCCATGGCGGCGGATTCTTTACAACGGCGTTGACGACAGTCTGCACGGCAACAAGGCTCCGAGCCGCCTTGATCTTTCCCGTTTACCGGAAACGACTCCTTGGGCCGGGGTCCTTTTTCAGGAGAAGCCGAAACACTTTCAGTCTGTTTCTTCTTTCAAACTGGGAGAACAGTCGAAGAATCAAGGTTCCGAAGTCTTATTCGAGGCCCTTGGCCTGGACTCGGGCGAAGCAGCCCTGGCCCCCTTGATTGAAGGCAACCACGTCCGTTCTCTGGTGATGGTCGGCAAACAGGAAATATCGGCCGAGGATCGCGACATCCTGTCGATGCTCGTTCTGCATGCCGGACTGATAATGGACAACCTCAGTTTGGGCAAACTTTTTCAGAATAAATCCAACCGGCTGTCATTAATCCACGAAATAGGCATGAAACTTCTTCAGGCTGACTCAACCTCGGCCAGGCAAAAGGCCATCGCGGAGACTGTGGACAAGATGGCCCAGGTTTTGTCAGTGGGGGAAATTTCCGTCTATTCGTATTCTGCGGCCGAGCAGGCCTTTAACCTGGTTGCCTACTCATCGGCCAGTGCCAGGCCGGGACGGCGTCCCTTGCAAACCGTCAGAACAAAAGACTGCCCCATAATGAATCTGGTCGCCCGGCGGGCGATGCAGAGCCATTCCCATGAACCGCTCTGCTATCAGGACATCAGACAGGTTTTGGGGAAATCGGCCAGAACGCGATTCAAAACCTCCAGCTATCTCGGAGCGCCGCTTTACGGACGGGATGAGTTCCTCGGCGTGTTGAACATAACCGACAAGCTTGACGGGTCGGCCATGACCACGGACGATGTGGAACTGGCCGGGGTCACCGCTGGAATACTCTCCTTGACCCTACAGGATGCCTTGGCAATTTCCAGCCTGGAAAAAAGCCTTAAGGCCTCGGCTGCCGCCATTGCCGCCCTGCTGGAAGAGCATATTCCCGGAGAACGGCCGGGAAGAACCGGAAAAGTGTCGGCAATCGTCATGAATCTGCTCGATTCTCCAGGGGAATTGCAGCTGGACAGGTCGGAGATCGAAAGACATTCCCTGCTGCTTTCTCTGCGCAAGCTGAACGGACAAGCCAAAACACTGACCGATACCCACCCTGCCCTGACCCCGCTCACCACCCTGGTGGGTATCATGACCGAATCATCTCCTCTCTTTCTCAAACTCTTTACCGGCGGCGCTGAAGCCTATGAGCATGAAACGCAGTTGGAAAGATTATGGCCGCTGGCGGAAAACATAGAAAAAAAATATATGGCTGTCCCGGCCAGGCGGCGGCCGCCTCTGGCCGGACTTATCTTTGAAATGATTGGTGAAGTGGGCCAGTCCTTCAACAAGGAGGCTGTGGAGGTGCTCCTAAAGGGACTGAAAAACGGCAAGCTGAAGCTTGGCGGAAGAAAAGAAAAGGCCGGGACCGTTCTTGCGGAGTTGGCCTCGCTGTTGCAAACGGAGGCCAAAAAACCTTCCGGAGGTTATCTGTCAAAGGCATTGCTCCGTCATTTTCTCAATCTGTTGAAGAAAGAGACGGCGACCGTCAATGACTGAAACTAAAAAATCCGGCGTTTCTTCTCCGGGCAATATCCAAGATGGCTTCCTCAATGAAAATCCTGTTCAGACCATTGAAGCTAAATTCGCTTTTCATGAAAACGACCGGCTCATGATGATTATCAAAAGCGTTATAATCGATTATTGGCTGGATAAAAATAAAGGGAAACGCAATATTTCATGACTGAGATAGGTTTGGCGGCAATTTTAGAGCGGCTGGACGATCTGCCGTCCATCTCGCCTTCAGTGTCCAGAATCATGAGTATTCTGGACAGTCCAGATTCTTCGACCAGCGACCTGACGGAGGCCATTCGTCTGGACCAGTCCCTGACGGCCAAGGTATTGAGAATGGTCAATTCCGTTTTTTTCGGCTTTCCCCGCAGAATAGATACCCTTGACCAGGCCGTGACAATCCTGGGCTTCCGCCAGATTCAGGAAATAGTGCTGGTAACCACCCTGTTCGAGAAACTCGAACATCGCTTTGGTAAACAGCTTCTGGATACCAGAAAATGGTGGAGACATGCCATCGGTTGCGGACTGGCTGCGGCTTTGGTGGCAAAGTCGTTGAGATTGCCCGACGAACGGGGAGTCTTTTTAGCCGGTCTGCTGCATGATGTCGGCAAGGTCATTCTCTGCGCCGGGTTCTATGAGGAATATGGCCAGGTCCTGGAAATCTCCCGGCAGGAAAACCTTACGGCCAGCCAGGCCGAAGACCGTGTGTTCGGAGTCAATCATACTTGCTTCGGACGCTGGCTGGAGGAACAATGGAACCTGCCTCCAAACCTGACAGCGGCTGTCACCCACCATCACCATCCCACGGACTGCCGCGACCATTACCTTCTTGTCTGTCTGGTTCACCTGGGAGACATCATAGCTCATTCGATGGAACTGGAGAGTCCTGACGAAACGGTTATGCCGGCCGTGGACCCGCAGGCCTGGGTTGCCCTGAACATGTCCAAGGAACTGCTTGCGGTTGTCGTTGCCGAATATGCGCGCCAGATGGAACAGACAACTTTTTCGTTTTTCTGAAAACCGAAGCAGCGGGTTCTGCCATTTCCTCCCGTTGTAACCTAAAGTTTTTGTCTATTCAATCCCTGCAACGACATTCAACGCAGAATCCCCATCCCCCGGGTTAGGCGAAAAACGATTGCCATTTTCGCGATAAAAATTTAGTCTCGGAAAAAGAAATAAACGGAGGTAGCGTAACAATGTGTGGCGAGCAGAAATTGACGGACATGGACAAACTGGCTCATCTCCTGGATCACTGGCAGCATCACAATGATGATCATGAAGGGAATTATCGTGAGTGGTCGGCCAAGGCCAAGGATGCCGGGCTGACCGAAACAGCCGAGTATCTTCGCCAGGCGGCTGAGGCCACGGCTAGGGTCACGGCGCTTTTCACCCTGGCCCTGGCGGCGCTAAAGGAAAACAAGTAAACGGTTTTCGATGAAGGGATAAAAGCGTAACCGCTTTATTGATAGTCAGAGCCCGGCCCTGGAGACAAGGCCGGGCTTGTCTGTTTTATGAGAGAGTCCGGCCGGTCAGGCGCCGCAAGGCTTCCTGGTATTTTTCCACGGTCTTGTCGATTATCTCCTGGGGCAGCCTGGGCGGCGGAGGCGTCTTGTCCCAGTCCAGAGTCAAGAGATAGTCCCGGACAAACTGCTTATCGAAACTCGGCTGAGCATGTCCCGGTTCATACAGGTCCTTGGGCCAGAAACGGGATGAATCAGGAGTCAGCACTTCGTCAATGAGTATCAGTTCGCCGTTGTACAGGCCGAACTCAAATTTGGTATCAGCGACGATGATGCCGCGCTCATCGGCGAAATCCCTGGCCCTTTCATAGAGAGCCAAACTGATTTTCTCCACTTTATCGGCAATTTCTGCCCCAACACTCTCCCTGGCCTGCTCACGGGTGATGTTTTCGTCATGAGTGCCCAGTTCCGCCTTGGTCGAAGGCGTAAAAAGCGGTTCTTCAAGACGGGAGCCGTCCAGGAGATTTTTCGGGAGCTCGTGGCCGCAGACCTGGCCCGTAGCCAGGTAATCCTTGTAACCCGAGCCGGTGAGATACCCCCTGACCACGCATTCAATGGTCAAAGGTTTAGCCTTCTTGACCAGCATGCTGCGGCCGGACAGGTCCTCCTTGTAAGGCTGACATTCGGCCGGGAATTCATCCGGAACAAAACTGATGATGTGGTTGGGGACCACATCTGCCAGAACTTGGAACCAATGCTGGGAAATGGACGTCAATACCTGGCCCTTGCCCGGAATAGGGTCGTCCATGATCACATCGAAAGCCGAAAGGCGGTCCGAGGCGACGATCAGAAGGTTATCCCCCAGATCGTATATGTCCCGAACCTTGCCGCGGGCTTTCAGCTTGAGGCCCTCGAAATTTGTTTGATAAACAGTTGTCTTTTTCATCTTTCTCCACCTTACATTGATTGCCGCGCCGGTCGGTGTTTTCCGATATTCATTCCGGCGGTCCCAAGCGGATTTGGTTGACATCCGTTGATTAATAATCTTATTTATAGCATCCACCATCATAAAGGAGAAGTGCAATGAGGAAAAAAGTAACGGTTGTTGGCGCTGGTAATGTCGGCGCGACAGCGGCGCAGAGGCTGGCCGAAAAAGGGGTGGCCGACGTAGTTCTGATAGACATAGTGGAGGGCATGCCTCAAGGCAAGGCTCTGGATCTCATGCAAGCAGCTCCCGTAGAAAAACACGATTTCAAACTCGAAGGCGCCAACGACTATGACGCTTCGGCCGGTTCGGATGTAATCATCATCACGGCCGGTATCGCCCGCAAACCCGGCATGAGCCGTGATGATCTCATCAAGACCAACATGAAGATAGTGGCCGACGTAACCAAGGAGGTCGCAAAACGCTCTCCCGACTCCACTCTGATCATCGTCAGCAACCCGCTTGACGCCATGTGCCATGTGGCTTACAAGGCCAGCGGCTTTGACCGGAAAAGAGTCATCGGCATGGCCGGCATCCTCGATTCCGCCCGTTTCCGGACCTTCATCGCCATGGAACTGAACATCTCCGTGGACAGCATCCAGGCACTGGTCCTGGGCGGCCACGGCGACACCATGGTTCCCCTGCCCCGCTTCACCACCGTCTGCGGCGTCCCGGTGACCGAATTCATCAAACCGGAGCGCTTGGCCGAGATGATCGACCGGACCCGTAACGGCGGGGCCGAGATAGTCAAGCTCCTCAAGACCGGTTCGGCCTACTACGCCCCGGCCTCTTCGGCCGTGGAAATGGCCGAGGCGATTCTTTACGACCGGAAAAAGATACTGCCCTGCGCCGCTCTGCTCGACGGGCAGTACGGCTTCAAGGACCTGTTCATCGGCGTCCCCGTGAAGTTGGGTGAAGGCGGCATCGAAGAGATAATCGAACTTAAACTCAATGCCGACGAGTCGGATGCTCTGCGCAAATCGGCCTCGGCCGTTCAGGGACTGGTGGATTTCCTGGCCGAACAAGGTTTTTAGCAACGACCGGCCAGGGCTTCCCGGTCCGAGAGGCCCTGGCTTATTAATTCATGCACCTTCTCGCTGGAAACAACTCTTTCATCTCAACATCTGTAAAAAGCGGTTGCTCATCCACTCGGCAGTATTAACCACCATCTGAAAATCCAAGCGTTGTTCCTGGAACGGCCTGGCCTTCAATGGCCGGTAGGCTGCTGACGCCGGCATCCGGCGACAGTTTTTTGTCTCCAAACACAACAGGAGGAGGCAACCATGGAAAAGAACAGAAAAACAAGAAAAAACCTGATCCGGGTAGGTGTGGATTTCGGGACGGCCAATACCATCGTGGTCCTGGCTGATAACGGAAACTACCCGGTCCTGACCCTGCCCTTCAACTACGGCGGAGAAACCCTTCTCACAGACCATGCCCCCAGTTGCGTGACTTTATTTAATGGCAAGCTCTACCATGGTCCGGCCGCGGTAAAATGCCGCCTGGACCATGCAGGGGACGGAGCGGTCCTTGTCCGTTCCCTCAAGCGGGAGCTTTACGACTGGTATGAAGGAAAAACCCTTCTGTCTCACGGAGTTGATCTGCCTGTAGAAACAGTCCTGACCGGATTTCTGTCCGAGATAAGGCGGGCGGTGCTCCGCGCCCTGGACGTAAAAAGAGCAGAGATAGAGGCGGTCATCGCCGTTCCGGCCAACGCCTCCAGTTCTCAGCGCTATATCACCCTGCACTGCTTCAGGGAAGCTGGTTTCAAGGTGATCCGCATACTTGACGAACCCTGCGCTTCAGGTATCCAGTTCGTCAGGGAGCGTTATAAAAAATGGGACAGGGTTTCCGCCGATGTGGTCATTTACGACCTGGGCGGAGGCACCTTCGATTGTACTTTTCTGACTATCAGAGGCGAAAGATTTGATCCCATCTTTTCCCGAGGCATAAGCCGTCTGGGCGGAGACGACTTTGATGAGGCGCTCCTCAAGTTGTTTGAACAAAAAAACGGACTCGCTTTTGCCCCTGCCTCACGCCCGGAAATGCTGGAACAGGCCAGGGAAATCAAAGAAAGCCTGACCCCTTACACCAAAAATCTTCATGCCGAAACCCCTTCCGGCGTTGTTTCGATTCCTGTTCAGGAATTTCAGGAAGCGCTGGAGCCTTTTCTGTCGAAGACCCTGGAACTGGTCAGGGATATCCTTAATTTTGCCGGCCAGCGGAATCTTCAGCCTGAACGTTTCATTCTGGTGGGAGGAAGCACTCTGCTGCCGTTTGTGCCCAGAAAAATGCGCACAATTTTCGGCAAATCCAAAGTCCACATTGGCCTTTATCCGTTGTCTTCCGTGGCCATGGGAGCAGCCAGGCAAGCGGAAGAAGCCTCATTGACCGTAACGGACAGGCTCCAGAACCATTTCGGGGTTATCAGGGTCAGGGAAGACCACTCCGACTATGTGGATATTATCTTTTCCAAAGGTCAGGTTTTGCCGCAGCCAGGGCAAACCCTCAAGGCTTTCAGGGGGCCATACGACCCCAGATACAACATCGGACGTTTCCGTTATCTCGAATGCGATGCCGTGGACCGGAATACAGGTCAGTCCATCGGGGAACCCTTATACTGGAACGAAATCCTGTTTCCTTTTGATCGTAATCTCAATCCGGATGGTTTTCTGGCCGTGGAATTACGGCCGGAAGACATCTATTCTACCGATGATCTGCGCGGCGAGGCAATTGTCGAGGAGTACAGCTTGGACGAGTACGGTATCGTTACCGTTCGCATAGCCCGGACAGTGCAGGACTGTTACGGCAGCAGCTACAACCTGTTCCGCCGATAGGGTCTTGCCTTGGGGCGTTTTTCTCGGACGCCCCGTTCGGCCCATGGCTTAACCGGCAAGATGAAAAACTATATACCCTGATAGTCTTCGTGATCGCCCCAGTACAGAATGCGGTCGCAGTGGGGGCAGACCATGATTTTTTCGTTTCTCTGGAGTTCGTTGTAGTCCTGCGGCGGTATCTGCATGTGGCATTCCTGACAGATGCCGCTGATTATCGGCGCAATGGCCCGACCTTGGCGCGCCTTGAAAATCCTCTGGTACAACCGCTCCATATCCTTGGGTATATCCTTGACGAGGCTGCTCCGTTCCATGTCAAGCGGGGTCTGGTCCTTGAGGCACTGAGCCATCCAGGCCTCGATTTCCTCCCTTTTGACGGAAAGCGTTTCCCGCTTTTCCTCCAGCCAGACCTTGAGGGATTCGTTTTCGGCGCTGGTTCTTTCCAGGTCCTCCATCAGAGCCAGAATTTCGTCTTCGCGCTGGGCGTTGCTTTTCTTCAGGTAATCATTTTCCTTGAGCAACGCACGATACTCTTCGTTCGTTTTTACCTGGAGCTGCCGGACCTGATTCTGTTTTATCTTTTCGTCGGTGTCCTCGATTTCCCTTTCGAGTTCACGCCGCCTCTTTTTCATTTCCTCTTCCAGAGCCAAAGATTGTCTGACTTTGTCTTCAGCAGCATTGAGTTCCTGATCGACTTCGGTCAACTTTTCCGGCCCTTCCGCTTCTGCCCTCTTCAACTCGACGATACGGCCATCGAGTCTCTGTAATTTAACCAGACTGATCAAGGCCAAGTTCAAAACGCTATACCTCCATAACCTGCCAGGGATCTCTTTCCCCGGTCAGGACCTCAAAACTTATGGAATGCCCCTTCTTTTCAGAGGCGATTTGCAGCTTGGCGGCCAGTTCCCGCAACACCGGGTATTCTGTACCGAAATGTCCTGCGTCGATGAGACACAAGCCGGAATTCTCGGCCTCGCGGGCCTGGTGGTAACCTATATCGCCGGTAATAAGCACCTCTGCTCCACGGCTCCCCGCCAACTGCACATAGCTCCCGCCGCTGCCGCCGACCACGGCCACCCTGGTCAGCGTCCCTTGAGAGGGAGCCGCCACACGAATCACATTTGCTTCAAGTTTATCATTAATAATTGTCAATAATTCACTGATTAACAGCGGTTTTACCAGGTTGCCGATTGCCCCGAATCCTTCTTGCGTTCTGCCGGACACAGGATAGATGTCGTAAGCCACTTCCTCATACGGATGTGCTTCCAGCATGGCGGCCACAGCCCTATTCAGGGCGTCGGGGGGAACCAGTATCTCCAGACGGCTTTCAACAACCGTTTCCTCTCGCCCCGCAACTCCCAGGAAAGGGTTGGCCCGGTCTTCCGGGGTGAAGACACCTTCCCCCCTGGCTGAAAAGGCGCATCCTCTGTAAAGACCTATATGGCCGCCGCCAGCCTCAAAAACGGCTTTCCGGACCTGGTTTTCATAACCTGCCGGGACAAAGACGGTCAGTTTGAAATTGTTCGGGGGATTTATTGGTTCAAGGGGTTCAACGTTCTCGAGCCCCAGAAGTTCCGCCAGGACCCGGCTGACCCCTTCACGGGCGGCATCCAGATTGGTGTGCGCCGAGACGATGGCCATATTCAGTTCAAGGGCTTTGGCTGCTGTAGCTGCGGTAAATTCGTCAAGGTCTATTCTTTTTAAAGGGCGGAAAAAAAGAGGATGGTGAGTCAGGAGAAGCTGGGCGCCGGATTCATGTGCGGCTTGGACTGTCTGGGGTGTGGGGTCCAGGGCCAAAGCCGCTTTTTTGACCTCGGCCCCCTTCCGGCCGACCATGAGGCCGACGTTGTCCCAGTCCGCCGCCAGCCTGGCCGGAGCCGCTTCTTCAATCAGCGTTAGAATGTCCCCTACCGTGGCCACGATGCTTTACCCCGATAAAGAATAAAAAAAGGGTGCACCTTGGTCAGGCGCACCCCTTGACCTGTCCGGTTCCTGTTCGAACCGAACTTTTTTCCGATTTATTTGAAACAGCGAACTCCATAAAATAAAAAATGGTGGGCCCACCAGGGTTCGAACCTGGGACCGACCGGTTATGAGCCGGTGGCTCTTCCAGCTGAGCTATGGGCCCCTTTCAGACTTAACGGGTCGTTATTCAATAAGCACACAACCCGAACGCAAAATAGCTTTACAGGGGTCTGTTGTCAAGCATAATTCGCGGTATTTTATCAATGAATACCGCGAAGAGAGGCTTTCCGGCCGCAACCGGAAAGCCTTCCCCCGGTTTAACCTTCAATAAAAGCCTTGAGCTTCTTGCTCCGGCTGGGATGCCTCAGTTTACGCAGGGCCTTGGCTTCTATCTGCCTGATGCGTTCGCGGGTGACCTCAAAATCGCGTCCGACTTCTTCCAGGGTGTGGTCAGCTTTCTCACCTATGCCGAAGCGCATGCGCAGGACCTTCTCCTCCCTGGGCGTCAGCGTGGCCAGGACCTTGGAGGTCTGTTCGGACAGATTGAGGCTGATGACCGCGTCCGACGGAGAAAGAATCTTCTTGTCTTCTATGAAATCGCCCAGATAGCTGTCTTCCTCTTCGCCAATGGGCGTCTCAAGAGAGATGGGTTCCTTGGCGATTTTGAGGACTTTTCTGACTTTTTCCAGGGGCAATTCCATCTTTTCGGCGATTTCCTCCGGGCTTGGTTCGCGCCCGAGTTCCTGCACCAGATACCTTGAAGTCCGGATGAGCTTGTTGATGGTCTCGATCATGTGGACAGGAATACGGATGGTCCTGGCCTGGTCGGCGATGGCCCTGGTTATGGCCTGCCTTATCCACCAGGTTGCGTAAGTGGAAAATTTGTAACCCCGCTGGTACTCGAATTTGTCCACCGCCTTCATAAGCCCGATATTGCCTTCCTGAATGAGATCCAGGAACTGGAGGCCTCGGTTGGTGTATTTTTTGGCTATGCTGACCACCAGGCGCAGGTTGGCTTCAACCAGCTCTTTTTTAGCCAGTTTCGCCAGATTTTCGCCATTCTCGACCTGTTCGAGTATCTTGCTCAAGGCCTTGGAACTCATGCTGGCGTCGGCCTCTATCTGTTTGACGCGCTGGGTATGAGCTTTGATGGTCTTCTCCAGATTGAGTATCTCCTGGGGGTCCATCCGCACTTTTTTACAGAATTTCAGCACGGCTTTGGGGTCCTTGCGGATTTCCCGGCAAAGCTCCTTGAACTCGGGCAATGTCTTTTCACAACGGCGCAGACAACGGTCGACGGTTTCCTGGCATTCCGTTATCTTGTTCTCGTAATACTTGAGCTTCATGACTATGCGGTCAGTCTGCTTCTTGTCAAGGCGCAACTCTTTGAATATCTGTGCAATCTGGTCTTTGTTGGCCTTTATTTTATCTTTGTGCTTTTTTTTCGTCGCCGCCGTGGTCGCGGTCTTCAATTTCTTCTGAAGACTCTCTATCTCCAAATCCAGGGCCTTGACCTGGTCGATGAGTTGCAGAACGTTTTCCCGGCGCTGTTCGTTTTCGACAAAGGTCTCCTCATCCTCGGCGTCCTTGACCACTTCCTTGAGTCTCAGGTCGCCGGACCTGATTTTGTCTCCCAGAACAATCAGTTCGGATACGCCGAAAGGAGTCTCCAGTATGGCCTCGATGACCTCCTGCTCTCCCGATTCGATGCGCTTGGCAATTTCCACTTCGCCCTCGCGGGTTAGCAGAGAGACCAGCCCCATTTCACGCAGGTACATCTTGACCGGGTCGGTGACCCGGGCTTCAGGCTCCGCATCCAGACCGACTTCCACATCGACATCGTCATCGTCCTGAACGGAATCGTCCTCTTTTTTGTCGCTCTTGACCATTTGTACGCCTTCGACGATCTGAATATCCATCTCGTCGAAGATCATCATCATATCGTCTATTTGCTCGGACGAAACAAGGTCAGGAGGCAGTGCATTGTTCAACTCTTCGTAGGTCAGGTACCCTTTTTCCTTTCCTACGGAAATCAGGCGCTTGAGTTCCTCGATTTCGTTGCCACCGGCCATTACAGCATCCTCCCATTTAGCTCGACGCGATTCATTTCTTTCATCAACCTGTTCTTCTCCTCAAGGAGTTTGTTCAGGTTTGCGTGATCCGCCGCTTCCTGCGCCTCTTTTATCCTTTTGGACAGTTCCATGGACTTGCGCTTGTAGCTGCGGCTGATAAACCTGTTTATATAGTCGCGGGCCACCCGGGAGAGGTCTTCTCCCTCCAGCCCGTCTTCTCCCATCATCAGACCTGTCACCAGATCGGCCTCTTCGGGCTCGATATCTTCCACCAGCCTTTCCGTGTCTATACGTCCTTGGGCACGGAACTGGTCCGCCAGGGCCAGAAACAAACGTTTTGCCGCAGCCCCTTCGAAATAAGACTCGATTTCCCCGGTCAGTATTGTCCGGCCGGTTTCGGGGTGGAGCAGAACAAGTTTCAGGACATCCGTCTCGAAATCGGCTTCCACCTGCTCAACCAGATACCGGGGTTCGCTGCCGCTTTTTTCCTGGCGGCGCTCGGAAAGCCGCAGAGACTCTTCCGACAACCCCAGTTTTTCCGCGGCGGCTTTTCTTAAAAGCTCCTGTCTGGCCGGGCCTTCCACATCCGCGATCATGCTCAGAATCTCCTGCACGGCCCGCGATTTTCCGGCCAAACTGTCAGGGTATCTGGCCACGGTCCGGTCCAGATAAAAATCCAGCAGTCCCACAGCCTTATTCATGGACGCAAGCAAGGCTTCACGTCCCTCGGCCCGCACAAAGGTGTCTGGATCGTGCCCGGACGGCAGAACCAGGACCCGGCCTTCCAGATCAGCCGAAACAAAAAGCGGCAACGCCCTGGCCGCCGCCGATCTCCCGGCTTCGTCCGGATCGAACATCAGAACGGCGTGGTCGACATATCCCTTGAGCAGGCGGAGATGCGCCGCTGTCAGGGCCGTACCCAGGGTGGCTACCACGTTTTCGACCCCATGAGCCTTAAGGGCCAGCAGGTCGAAATAGCCTTCAACCACGAAAACCGACCTGAGACGCCGCAGGTGCTCTCGTGCCCGTTCCAGGCCGTACAGTATACGCCCCTTGTGATAAATGGGCGTTTCCGGCGAATTAAGATACTTGGGCTGCTGCTCCTCCTCTTGGAGAAGGCGGCCGCCGAAGGCCACGGTCTTGCCGTCGAGGTCGAAGATGGGACACATGACCCTGGCCCGAAACGTGTCGTAATGCCCCCGGCCTTCCCGGCGGGGACGGACCAGTCCGGCCGTCTCCATCAAATCGGCCGGCACGCCCTTGGAATCCAGAAAGAGCCGCAGGCTGTCCCAGGCCGCCGGAGCCCAGCCGAGATGGTATTCCCGGATAAGGTCCTCGCCAAGGCCGCGTCCGGCCAGGTAAGCCCTGGCCTGCCGTCCCGACTGGGACCAGAGTTCGTCTTCAAAGAACTTCTGGGCCAAAGCCACAACCTTATAAAGACCGCCCTTGGTCTTCTGTTGGGCCTTGATCTGGCCTGCTTCCACCCGTGGCAGTTCGATACCGTACCGTTCGGCCAGTTCGGCCACCGCCTCCGGAAAAGAGATGCCCTTTTGCAGCATCAAGAAGCGAAAGACATTACCCCCAACACCGCATCCAAAGCAATGAAAAATTCGCCTCTGGGGATTCACGGTGAAGGACGGCGTCTTTTCCGCGTGAAACGGGCAGAGTCCTTTATAAATATTACCGGCCCGTTTCAAATTGACATAGCTGGAGATAACCTCCACCACGTTGGCCGAGTTCCGGACTTCGTCTATTTTATGCTCCGGAATATAACCAGCCATATCTACTCGCAGATATCCACCACTGTCACGCCTTCTCCACCGGCCTGTCGGGCCGCAGGATGAAAATCCCTGACCCGCTCGTCAGCCGTCAGATAGCCCCGGACTGCTTCACGCAGCCGCCCGCTACCGATTCCGTGGACAATGGAAAAACTTTTAATATTGTCCAGCAAAGCCTGATCCAGGGTCTTGTCCACCATGGGCAGGGCTTCATCCACGGTCAGGCCGACCAAGTTTAATTCCCTGGGGGCCGCGGAAAAAGTATTTACCAGAAAAAGGTGTTTTTTCTGGTCTTTAGGCCCGGGCTGAGACTTGTTGCCTGAACGGGCCAGGTCACGCCACTCAGTTTGGACCTTGAGCCCGGAAACTTCAACCTCGGCCCTCTTTTTTTCTTCGTTGACGGAAACAACCGTTCCGTCGCGCCCGAGGCTGCGGACAATGACCATGTCTCCGACCCTCAGTTCAGTCACCGGCGGGCCGAGCGGAGGCGGAGCTTGCACTGTTTCCTTGAGTCTGACCGCTGCTTGATGCAATTGCTTGATAAGACGGCCGCGAGACGGACCGGCCTCCGGCAGACGGCGGTTGATTTCCCGGAATTCGCTTTCCGCCTTGGCCACCGCCTGGGTCACCTTCTCACGCAGAGTCCGGACTTCCTCCTCGTGCCGGGCCGTCCGCAACCTTTCTTCAGCAGCGGCTTTCGCCAGAGCCTCGGTCAGCCGGGAATTGAGAGCTTCCGCCTCTTCCCGAGCCTGGGCGAGCGCGGCCCTTTCCTCTTCCAAGCGGGCCATCAGGGCTATCGTTTTCTTCTGGCCTTCGTCCAGATAGCTTTCGGCCCTCTCCACCACGTCAGGATCGAGTCCCATATCCCTGGCCATGGCCAGACCGGCGGAAAAACCCGGCGAACCGAATTCGAGGCCAAAAACCGGCCGGCCGGTCACGTCGGTCTTCACCGCCGCGTTTGCCGCCCCGTCCGACAGATGGGCCCAGGACTTGAGCAGATGGTAATGGGTGGCCGTAATGGTCCAGGCCCCCCGCATTTTGAGTTCCTCCAGAACGGCCAGAGCCAAGGCGGCTCCTTCGGCCGGATCCGTGCCGGTGCCCAATTCATCCAGCACCACCAGCGTCCGGTCGGTGGCCTGATCCAGAACCCAGCTCAAACGGCGCACATGGCCGGAAAATGTGGACAGGTCCGTCTGAAGATTCTGCTCATCGCCGATGACCGCCAGAACCTTGTCGAAAAAAGGCAGGCTGCCGCCCTCGGCCATGGGCAGGTGGAGCCCTGTCGCCGCCATCAGGGTCAGGAGCCCCAGGGTCTTCAAGGCTACCGTCTTGCCGCCGGCATTGATACCGGAAATGACCAGCACACGGGCATCGGGAATGAGGCGCAAATCAACCGGCACGGCCTTCCGACCGGTTTCGGCCTCACGGTCCAGAAGCAACGGATGCCGGGCGTCTCTGATGTCAACCCCCCGGTTGTTGTCAAAGACAGGAGCCCAGGCCTTCTGCCTCCGGCTCAAGTGGGCGCGAGCGAAAATCGAGTCGATTTCGGCCAGCAGGTATAGAGCCGGGGCCAGCTCTTCCACCGTCAGCGCCACCATGGCGCTCAGACGCCGCAGGACCCTTTCCACCTCCTGGCGCTCCCGGCGCTTGGCCAGATTGAGCCGGTTGTTGTCCTCCACCACTTCCAGAGGCTCCACAAAGGCGGTGGCCCCCGATGAGGAGACATCGTGGACCAGGCCGGGGACCTGCCCCCTTGAAGTGGATTTGAGAGGAATGACATAACGGCCGCCGCGCCGGGTTATTATCTCGTCCTGAAGCGCCCCCTTGGCCTCCCTTGTCCGCATGATGCCGGCCAGCCTGTTCTGTATGGCCCCGCGCAGGCCGGACATCTCCCGCCTTATCCGGGCCAGTTCCGGGCTGGCCGTATCCAGCACGTCGCCGTCTGTGCCCAGGGAGCGTTCCAGTGTATGTTCCAGGTCATGATAGACCGGCAAGGGCTCGGCCATTTCTCCCAGCAGAGGAGAACGTTCAATATGTTCCTTGAGATAGCTCCTGACCAAACGGCTGGTCCTGACCGCCCGGCCTATCTGAAGCAGTTCCCTGGGTTTCAGCACCACGCCTTCTGGTCCCAGCCGGTCGAGTATATAGGCAACGTCTGGGAAATCATCCAGGGGGGGCGAGGAGGTTACATTGAGGATGGATTTGGCCTCGTCAATAAGGCGAAATGAGTGCATGGCCCGGATCTTGTCCAGATCGGGGCGGAGGCCGAGGCAGAATTCCGCGCCGGGCTCCGAGCGGGCCAGACCGGCCAGCAACTCAAGAAGTCGACCGTATTCAAGCAGTTGTAGTGTGTGTTCGTCCATTTTTAAAACAAATCTGGCCCGGCGGTTTCATCAGATATAAATGAACAGCCTGGCCGAAACAGTTATCAAGATTCACCAGATTGTGTTGTCCGGCGGACCGGTCAGGGTTTGCCGGGCTATGAAGGAATATATCCGGGTCCGGTGCGGTTACTTGCCGGTCAGCTTGGCCTTGAGCAACTCACTGACCAGTTTGCCGTCCACCTGACCCGCGAACCGGCTCATCATGGTCTTCATGACCAGCCCGGTTTCCTTGGGAGAGGAAACTCCAAGCTCCTCGATTATTCCAGACAAGGCTTCTTCTGTCTGAGAGCGGTCCATCTGTTTGGGGAGATAAGCTTCGAGAACAGCGGCCTCGGCCTTTTCGCGGTCGGCCAGGTCCTGACGCCCGCCTTTCTCAAACTGCTCTATGGAATCACGCCGCTGCTTCAACTGGGTGGATATGACCGCCAGTATTTCCTGGTCTTCCGCCTTGCGGCGGAGTTCGACTTCGCGATTCTTGACGCCTGTTTTAATCATGCGCAGAACAGCGGTCTTCAGTTCATCCCGGGCTTTAAGCGCGGCCTTGAAATCCTGTTCCAGACTTTCAGCGAATGTCAAAGCTTTCCTCCAACTCGTTCAGGCCGTTCTCTTTTCTTGCCTGCCGGAACCAAACTATATTCGGTTTAAGCTCACGGCAGTTTGCTCCGGTTATAACTTCTCAACGCTGAACCGAAAATGCATATAATTTATAATCAATTAACTACAAGTATTATAATATACTATTTCGTTAAATTAACAATATACCAATAAAGGGCGTATTTGTCAATAATTCCGTCAGCTTTTTTCAAACAGGCGAAACAAGACATCTATCAGGGCGGTTCTTATGATTGGATCCCCTCTTCACCCGAAACAGGCAGGTTTATCATGGTTGACCTGCTCTGCTCCCTCTCGTCCGGGAGCAGACAGACCCCTCATCTTTCAGGATACAGGCAAGCGGCGGATTCCGCCATTGCTGGATGGATTTTTTTTACCAGTGGAATCGGACGGTCCGTAACAGAAAACGATCAATCTTTACTGGTCCGAGGCCAGGGCCTGGGCCTGGGCGAAATCCAGGCTGCCCTCGTACAAGGCCTTGCCGGATATGACTCCAACCACTCCATCGGCTTCCAGGGTCTTCAATGCTCTGATATCTTCCAGGTCATTGACTCCTCCGGAGGCGATAACCGGGATATTCACTGCCCGGGCCAGAGCGCCGGTCCTTTCGATATTGGGTCCCATGCGCATGCCGTCGCGGTCCACGTCGGTGTAGATAAGGGCGGCCACGCCCAGTCCTTCGAAATGACGGGCCAAGTCGATATAGTCGTGTCCTGTGCCTTCCGTCCAGCCTTCAACCACCACTTCCGCGCCCTTGGCGTCGATGCCCACGGCTATGCGGCCGGGAAAAAGGCCAGCCGCCTGACTTACCAGTTCCGGCTGGCGGAAGGCGGCCGTCCCCAGGATTATCCGGTCGAGTCCCTGTTCCAGGTAAAAAGCGATGGTTTCTATATCCCTTATGCCGCCGCCCAGTTCCAGCTTGGCGTCCACGGCGCGCCTTATGGAGAGGATGGCTTCCTGGTTGACCGGCTGACGGCCCACGGAACCGTCCAGATCCACCAGGTGAATCCATTCGGCCCCGGCCTGAGCCCAGCGGCGGCCCATGGCCGCCGGGTCCTGTCCGTAAACTGTTTCCTGGTCGAAGCGGCCCTGCAGCAGACGGACGCAACGGCCTTCCTTGAGGTCGATGGCTGGAATGACAATCATGATTCTATAAAACGCCTTTGGTGGAAATAACTCCGGCTGCGCGGGGCTCGATCCGGACGGCCATGTCCAGGGCCCGGCCCGCAGCCTTGAAAACTGCTTCAAACACGTGGTGCATATTGCGGCCCCGGAAGACTTCCAGGTGCAGGTTGGCGCCGCTGTGAATGCAGAAAGCCCGCCAGAATTCCTCGACCAGTTGAGAATCGAAAGTCCCTATTTTCTCCGAAGTGATGGGCGCATCAAAGACCAGGCAGGGCCGCCGGGAAAGGTCCAGCGCCGCCCGGGCCAAGGCTTCCTCCATGGGCACGGTGGCTTCACCGAAACGGCGTATGCCCGCGAAATCGCCCAGGGCCTGCTGGAAGCACTGTCCCAGGACGATGCCCACGTCTTCAACCGTATGGTGGTCATCGACGTGATAGTCGCCTTCGGCGGTCAGCTTCAGGTCGAAGAAGCCGTGGGTCATGGCCGAGGTCAGCATGTGGTCCAGAAAGCCTACTCCTGTAGCGACTTCCGCCTTGCCGGCGCCGTCCAATTTCAAAGCGGCGCTGATCTTCGTTTCCCTGGTAACGCGTTCAACCGCGGCTTGCCTGGGCTCCATCTTCCACACCCCGCAAATTTCTTGTTTGTTTGTCCAAACGGAAACGCCGTCCGGGTCCGTTTGTTTTTAACATCAGGGACATTTGTTGGCAACCAATTAATTTTCCTTCATACTCTCTTCCCTTGCCCGCGCATGTTGATGTTATAATTATCGGGATGAATGAAAATATCCTGAAAATATCCGTTCCCTGCCAGCACGAAAAACACGGCCGCTGCACCAACCATTTCTGGAAGGTCATGCGGCAAAAGGGCAAGCCCGGCCTGATCGAATATTTCTGCAGGCTGCGCCTGGCCCAGCTGGAGTACCTGGATGCCTACGCCCAGGCCGCCGAAAGGGCTTTCCGGTTCGGTCTGACCGGTGAAAAAAGGGAAAAAGCCGTGGCTCGGGCTCTGGCCGGTCTTGAGCAAAAAACCTCCTGCCCCGATTTTCGCCAGGACCCGGCCAGAGAGTCGATGGTCTGCCGTTATTACTTCATGGAAACCTGCCTCCTGTTGATGCCTGTCTGCGAAGGCGCTTGCGACGATTATCTGGCCTCCGGCGATCAGCGGGGCCGGCAAGTTGACCGGAGCAAGGGGCTGTGTTAATCTCCGGTCTCTACATGAAAAGAGTTTGCGGACGTATTCCGCCTGATTTTCGCTCCCTGCAAGGACAGCCTGATGACGCTCCCGACCCTGGTCTTTGATTTCGACGGAACACTGGCCGACACCATGACCGCCTACGGTCAGGCCTGGAACCGTATCGCCGCCGCTTACCGCCTGAAAACCATAACCACGGAAGAGATACAGATGCTCCGCCACAAGAAGGCTCAGGACATCATGCGCCACCTTGGACTGTCGGCTCTGAAACTGCCCGTCGTGGCCCAGCGCATGCGCCAGGAACTGAACCGGAACATAACCGAGATGACGGTCTTCCCCGGTCTCAAGGAAGCCCTGGAGCATCTGCGGCGGGATGGATACCGCCTGGGTATTCTGACCTCAAATTCGGCGGACAATGTTTCGGCCTTTCTCAGGCACCGTAATCTGGAACTCTTCGATTTCATTTACAGCGGAAGCCGGATTTTCGGCAAAAGCACCGTCATGAAGCATCTTCTGAAAAAGCATGCGCTGCATTCCGGCGAGGTCATCTATATCTGCGACGAAGTCCGGGACCTTGAGGCTTCCCGCAAGGCCGGCATCAGGACCGTGGCGGTGGCCTGGGGGTTCAACTCGGCCGATGTCCTGGCCCGCGAGAACCCGGACGCCCTCATCCACGACCCGGATGAACTCTTCCCCGCCGTGACTTCCCTGGTTTGACCGCCGACCATTTTTGAGAAAACAAGGGGCGGGTCTGCCTGAAACAGTCCCGCCCCCGGTTTTGACGGCCGATCCGGTGAACCGGCCGCTGATCAGGGTTGTGTGTTGTGGTTGCGCTTGAGGAGACCGGCGATCAGTTTATCTTTCAGATTGTGCAGATCTTCCAGAATCATGTAGCCGCTGGGAATGAGCAGCAGGGTTATGCCCGTGGCCGAAAGCACTCCGAACCCCAGGCTCACGGCCATGGGTATCAGAAACCGCGCCTGAAGGCTTGTCTCGAAGATCATGGGCGTCAATCCGGCAAAGGTGGTCAGGGAGGTCAGCAGAACCGCCCGGAAACGAATCTGACCGGCTTCCAGAATGGCCTCTTCCGGTGACGATCCGGACAGTCTGCGGCGGTTGGCCGCATCGATCAGCACCAAAGAATCGTTGACCACCACGCCAGCCAGCCCCACAATGCCGAACAGGCTGAGCAGGCTCAGGTTGTAGCCCATGATCAGATGCCCCACCAGGGCTCCGGCTATGCCGAAGGGTATGGCCGCCATGACGATCAGCGGCTGTGTGAATGATTTGAAGGGAATGGCCAGCAAGGTGTAGATGGCGAACAGAGCCAGTATGAACCCTTCGGCCACATCGGCCAGAGATTCCTTCTGTTCCTTTCCTTCGCCCTCAATGGTGTATCTGAGTCCGGGATGGGCATTCAGCAGATCGGGCAGGAAGTTCTTTTCCAGCGTCTGCCTGACTTCGTTGGCATTAGAGAGATTTTCGTCCACATCCGCAGTCACTTTAACCACGCGCCGCCGTTGAGCCCTCTCGATGGATGCGTATCCCTGTTCCATTCTGACCGAGGCCACCTGGCTGAAAGGCACTTCGCTCCCGTCGGCCAGCCTGATGCGCATCTCTTCCACAGACCCCAGCGATTTTCTTTCCGCCTCGGGATATCTGACCATGACCTTCACTTCGTCCTGATCGCGTTGCAGGCGCAGGGCTTCGGCCCCATAGAAGGCGTGCCGGACTTGCCTGGCCAGTTCCCCCAGGGTCAGCCCCAGACTCCGGGCCTGGGGTTTAAGATCGAGCTGCAACTCTTTTTTGCCGGGCAGAAAGCTGTCGGCCACATCAAAGACGCCCGGGTACTTCCGGAGATTCTCTTTCAGTTCATCGGCGGCAGTCAGCAACTGTTCGTTGTCATCCATGGAGAGATGCACTTCCACGGGGTTGCCGGCCTGGAATATGTCGCTCTGAAAGGTGATGCTCTCGGCATCCGGGACAATCCCCACTTGTTCCCGCCAGGCCTTCATGACGATGTCGGCGCTGAGGTTTCTCTGTTCGCCCTCAAGGAGCTGAATGACGATGTGCGCCAGGTGGCTGCCGGTCTGGGCGCCGCCGCCCATGGGGCCGTGCCCGCCCAGTTGCAGACCGACAATGGCCACAGTGTATTCAAGAATAGGGGGGCCGCCTGATGTTCTGGTCCTGTCGATCCCGGCGGCGGCTTCCTTGGCCGCCTGTTCGATGTTCTCCACCACGGCGACCGTGCGTTCGACCGGGGTGCCGGCCGGCATGGTCACCAGGCACTGCAACGTGTCGCTTTCCACTTTGGGAAAAAAGGTGAATTTCAACCAGCCGGCCGTCCAGGTGCCCAGGGTCAGCAGCAGGACCATGATTCCCAGAGAGACCGTGGCGTAGCGCCAGCGGACGCAGAATTTGACGGTTTTGTAATAAGGTCCCTTGATGAAGCTCTTCAGCCAGCGCGAAGCCGGTCTCTCCCTGCGGCGGGAAGCATCGAAACGGCTGCGGGCCAGATGGGAAGGCAGGATAAACAGAGCCTCCAGCAGAGAGCCCAGCAGAACCATGATGACCACCCAGGGCAGATTGCGCATTATCTTGCCCATGCTTCCGCTGCCCATCAGCAAGGGCACAAAGGCCACTATGGTGGTCAGGACCGAAAAGATGACCGGCAGTCCGACCTCAACAGCCCCCTCCTTGGCCGCCTCCATGGGCGAAAGGCCTTCCTCCCTTTTCTGAAAGATGTTTTCACCGATGATGATGGCGTCATCAACGACAATGCCCAAAACCATGATGAAGGCGAAGAGCGAAACCATGTTGATGGAAATGTCAAACTGGGGCAGGACCATCAGCCCGGCCAGAAAAGAGATGGGTATTCCCAGGGTCACCCAGAAAGCCAGCCGGAGATTGAGGAATAATCCCAGCAGAATGCTGACCAGCACCAAGCCCATGGCCATATTCCGCAACAGCAGGGAGATACGGCTTTTCAGCAGCTCGGACATATCCTGATAGAATCCCAGGTCCAGCCCGGCGGGCAGGTTCGGCCGGGTCTCGTCCATGTACTGCTTTACGGTCTCCGCCACATCCAGGGCGCTCTGATCGGCCACCCGGAAGACCTGAATGACCGCCGCGGGCTTCCCCTGAAAAAGGGTGCTCAGGTCCCGGTCTTCAAAACCGTCTCTGATTTCGGCGATCTGCCCGAGGGTTATGGTGCTGCCGTCGGAGCGGGTAATTATGGCTATATCGCGGTAATCATCGGCCCAATAACGGCGCCCCTTGGTCCGGATGAGAATTTCGCCCCCGGCGGTCTTGATCGAACCGGCGGGCAGATCAAGGCTGGCCTGTCCGATGAGCCCGGCCACCTGGCCCAGAGTCAGACCGTAACGGCGCAGATTCTCCTCCGAAATGGAAACCTGAACTTCCCCCAGTCTGGTGCCGAAAAGCTCAGCCTGAGTGATTCCCGGCAGGTTGGTGATATCGTCCTTGACTCTCTCGGCCAGCTTTTTGATGCTCATCTCGGAGGCATCGCCGAAGACGGCCACGCTGATGACCTGGCTGCGCTGAGTCACTTCCCGGACCACGGGCTTTTCCGATTCCTCCGGAAGCGTGGTGATGCGGTCCACCTCGGCCTTGATCTCGTCCAGGAGCTTCTTGGCCTCCCAGTCCGACATGACTTCCACGGTAATGACGCCCAGGCTTTCACTGGCCTTGGAGTCTATCCGCTTTATCCCCTCAAGACCGGCGATATTCTCTTCAATCCTGCGGATAACTCCTTCTTCGACTTCGGCCGGGGAAGCTCCCGGATAGGCCACGGTAATGCTTATCTTGTCCAGGGCATATTCCGGAAAGACTTCCAGCTTCATGCTCAAACCGATGAATGATCCGGCCAGAAGGACGAATATCATCAGCAGATTGGCCGCGACATGGTTTTCCGTGAACCAGGCGATTGCCCCTTTCATGACCGGTCAGCCTCCGCCGTCCCGGAAAGGCGGACCTTCATTCCATCGGTCACCATCGGCAAAGGCGAAACAACCACCATGTCGCCATCTTCCAGGCCGGAGGCCAGAAGAATATCCTCCCCCTGAAAGCGGGCCACTTCCACCTTTCTGAAATGAAGGAAGCCCTCATTGTCCACTACCCAGACGATGTTGTCGGCTCTCAGGGCCGGGCGAGGCGCCAGGGCAGCCGAAGACAGGTTCCGGCCCTCGATTTCAATTTCCACATAAAGCCCCATGGCCAGAGGCGGTTTCCGGCTGTAAGGCTGATCGATCCGCACGACCACGTTGACCATGCGGGTCTTTTCGCTGATTTTGCCTTCCGCCCTGACTACCCTTCCCGGCCAGACCGAATCGACACCGCCCAGCCGCGCCCTGACCACGGCCTGGGCGCCTTCCCCTTCCCCGGCGGTAAAGCCCGGCACATGAAACCAGGCCAGTTGCTTATCCTCAAGGGGCACGACCACTTCGGCCGCATCCGTGGAGAAAAGCGAGGCCAGCGTCTGACCGGGGGAAACATACTGGCCTTCATCCACGTTTTCAATGCCGACACGTCCGTTGAATGGGGCTCTGATTTCGGTCCTGGCGAGATTGAGCAGGGCCTTCTCCAGATCGGCCTTGTTGGCTTCGAGCACCGCCCTGGCTGCCTCCAGTTGAGGCTCTCTGGCCGCCAGCGGCGGAGGAGTGGAATTTCCCCGGCCCGAATGAATGCGCCATTCTTCCCTTGACGCGGAGGCTTCTTCTTCCGCCTGGAGCAATTTGCTTTCCGCGTCCTTTATCTTGGCTTTCAGGGAGGTAACGGCCAGTTGGTAGTCGGCCGCTTCCAGACGCAGCAGGATATCTCCGGCCTTGAAATTTCCACCGTTGACCAGTGAAGCCGCCACGAAAACCACTTTGCCCCCGACCTGCGGCACCAGATTGATTTCCTGCAAAGGCCTGACCGTACCGCTGCCAGCCACCCGGACAGCCTGTTCGCCGGTCCTGACCTGCACCGTTCTGACCACGGGGATGGGTCTGGTCGGCTTCTGTGTCTTTAGTTCCGGTTTGCTGGCCGTCAAGGCTATCAAGCCCAGAACGCCGATGGCAGACAGGGTTATGGTCAGAAAAATATGCAAAAATCTTTTCTGTGTTTTGCTCATGAGAGATTACTCTTTCTTTCGTGGTCTCTATTGGAGCGAAGTCTGACCGCCGAGACCTTCAGCCCGGGAATTTTTGTCCCTTCCCCATCCGCCGCCCAAGGCGCGATGCAGGGTCACCCGATTGCTGAAGATGGCCCAATCCACAAGGACAAGGCTCTGTTCGGCCTGATATCTGGTCTGCTGGGTCTCCAGCACGTTCAGATAGTCGGTCAGTCCACGGTTGTAACGGTCTTCGGCCACCAACTGGGTGGATACGGCCTGGCGCAGGAAATCGAGAGTCTTCTCCCTTTTGTCCAGCAACTGCTCCCGGCTGAGCAAAACGCCTTCCACCTCGGCAAAAGCGGTCAGAACGGTTTTGGCATACTCGGCTTCGCCCTGCCTGTACCGGGCCTCGGCTTCACGCTGCACAGCTTCCAGCTTCCCGGCGTTAAAAAGCGGGTGGACCAGATTGAAGGCCAGATTCCATAATTCGCTCTGAGGCCTGACCAATTGATTCAGTTCCCCGCTGCTGTAGCCGAACGCACCGGTCAGGCTTATGGTAGGGAAACGGCTGGCCTTGGCCACGCCGATCTGAGCGTTGAGCGCCATGAGCGAGGCCTCGGCCGCCCTGATGTCCGGACGTCTTTTCAGCAACTCGGCAGGCAGACCGGCAGGCACCGGCTCGAGGCGCCTATAGTAATCATCGGGTTGCAGCCGGGCGGGCCGGTTTTCCGGATAGCGCCCCATCAGAACAGAGAGTTTGTTCTGCACCAGACCCAGTTCCTGCTTCAAACCCGGTAATTGGGATTCGCTTTGAGCCAAGGCCAGTCCAGCCTGCTTGAGGGCCAGAATCGTCGACAGTCCGCGCTCGTATCTAGCTTGAACAAGCTCAAGACTCCGGCGGTAGTCGGCCGCGCTTTTTTCAGCTATCAGGATTCGGCGTTCCAGAGACTCCATTTCCAGATACAGAGTCACGGCTTCGGACACGACTGAATTGATGACTGTCAGCCGGGCTTCTTCGGCCTGCAGAAGCGAGGCTCTTGCCGCCTCCTCAGCCCTGGCCACCCTGCCCCAGAAATCAAGTTCATAGGTCAAAGGCAAGGAAAGGTTGAACTGGTCGGTTTCGATTCTGCCCCCGGCTCCAGGTATTATGCTTTCACTGTAGCTGCTCTGTTTTCTGAACGATCCCTGAAGGCTTATGGAAGGAAACCTGTCGGCCCTGGCCCTGCCGAACTGGGCGGATACTTCGAGGACCCGTTCGGAAGCCTTCCGGATATCCCAATTGTGTCCGATGACTTGATTGACCAGGTTGTTGATTTCCGGGTCGCCGAAAACCTCCCACCATTTTTCGCCCGGTTCGGCATACAATCCGGAACTTCCGGCCTGATTCTGAAAGGAGCCCGGTAAGGCGATTCCCGGTCCGGGTGTCTGAAAATCAGGCCCCAGTCTGGCGCAGCCGGAAACGGCCGCCGCCATGAACAGAAAGACCGCCGCCAGGGTCACACTTTGCAAACGCGCCTTCATTGCTCAAGGCTGCCTTTCAGTCCATTCATGGTGAAACGGGTGATGTGCCTGACCAGCTCTTCCTTTAAGTCTTCGTCATAACTCTTGCCTGTAATAAGGGTCACCGGGGCGCGGGCTATGGTGAAATACATGCATTGGGCAAAAATACTGAGCACGCACAAATTCAGTTCGCTTTCAGGCAGTGTTATGGACCTGTCCCGCAACAGGAGCTTGCCGATGCGGCTTATGGTCGGCTTGATGTGCTCGTTTGCGAGCATGTCCAGGGCCTCCGACGGATGAAGCATTTCCTTGGCGATAAGAGTGACGGCCCTGATTCCGGCCAGTTCGTGGAGCGGCCGGCTGAGAAATGAACGAACCATCAGGCTGATGGTTTCCTCGGCTTTGGGCTCTTCGTCTTCACTGAATAAAGAAAGTTTTTCCGCCACGTTCCGCATCTTCGGCAGAACACTCTGGCGGAAGACTTCCACGTAGAGTTGTTTTTTGCTGCCGAAATGGTAATTTACGGCCGATAGGTGCGTCTGCGCGGCCTGGGTGATGTCGCGGACACTGACGCCTTCGAAGCCCCTTTCGGCGAAAAGAGCTTCCGCCGCTTCGAGGATTCGTTCCTTTGTTTCTTCCTGTTCCGCCGGTGCCTTTTTCATGTCGCCTCCTTGTATGGAACGTTCGTATCAAACGAACGTTCGAATGTCAAGATGATTTTGGCAACCGAATCAAAACGACGCCAGCCTCCGGACTTTCCGGCAAACGGACGACAACCCGTGAAACCGCGCTGACGTAAAAATAAAAGGCTGAGTTAACTACTTGTATTAAGAAGATATCTGCTGAGGGAAATCAATACGGACATTCGCGCATTTGGGGGGGAGGCCTCGCCTTGCCGGCTCGGCCTCCGCCAGACCCGCCAACCTGAATTATTATTCAGATCAGACCAATAACGGACAAAGGCTAATTCAAAGCATCCTTGACCGCTTTGGCCGCCTTGAACTTCATGCTTTTGCTGGCAGGGATGTCGATCTCTTCGCCTGTCTGAGGGTTACGGCCTTTCCGGGCTTCACGCTCGGCCAAGCTGAAAGTGCCCAGACCAGTCACATTGATGCTGTCGCCATCCTTGACTACGTCCACAACAGCCTCCACAACGGAGCCCAAGGCCTTTTCGGCCTGCACTTTTGTGATACCAGCCTGTTCCGCGATTTTGGCAACCAGTTCAGCTTTCGTCATTTGTAGTCCTCCTGTTGAAAGGGTTCTCTTCAAGCCACGCAAAAAATGGCAGGCATGGCTTTATCATCATCTCCGGTATTCGGCAACAAAAATATGTTACGGACTGAGCGTTAAACTCAGGCCAGCCGCGTGCTCTGGAAGATGAACTTCGCCAAATTACCTCATTTGCGGAACCTTGGCAAGAACAGAAGATTGCCAATGCCGACTAAACAGGAGCGTTGATTGATCACTGGGAGGCCTTCACGGGTGGCAGATTGATTAATCCGGCTCTCGGCGACAGCTCCTTGTGACGGAACAACTCCTATGCTATATTCGGTTTCGGTGTATTCAATGTGGTAACGCTTTGCTGTATATACAGATAATTCAAAACGACGCTACAAGGAGCGACTGGACATGCCCAGATGGCTGACCCTCGTGATTACGTTGGCTTTCTGTTTCGCCTTACTCAACGCATGCGCCGGGCCGGTTGCACAAACGGCTCAACAGAATACCGCAGCCGCACAACCCGGCCAGCCTACCGAACAGGTTCTCGGCGGCATGTATTATCATTCAGGTCTGCCGGTGACCGAAGGCTGGAACGGTTTGCCGTGGAAGGCTTCCCTGGCCGAATTCAAGGCCCTGTTTCCCGGGGCGGTGCAATCCAAGGGAGACGGCTCATGGATGACCGGACAGGGAGATGAATCGTTTTTTGACTTTGATATAACTCCCGAGTATTTTTTCGACCAGAAAGACCAGTTCATAGCCGTGGCCTTTACCAGCCAGGACCGTAAGCTGACTCAACCCCTGGTCACCAAGGTCGTCAACACTCTCGGACTGCCCCAGAACAAACGGCCGGTCTGGACATACGGCCAGGTTACTGTTTTTGTGGTCCATCATTCGGTGGTCATAAGGGGCGTTCCGCCGGAAAACTGATGCTTCAGATTAATTATTCCATATAGTTCATTGAATATTAATAATAAAGGCGGCAACTCCATGCCGCCTTTTTTACTGCCTCATGGTGTATTTCGGCAAATCCTCGCCGAAAACCAATAAGCAGGGCCAGCCCCGGTTCACCAGCCGCCTTTCTTTTTCAGTTTTTCATAAGCCTTTTGTATTTCGATGAATTTACTGTTAGCCAGGTTTTGCAATTCCTGACCCAGATGCGCCACCTTGTCCGGATGATACTGCTGCGACAACCGCCGGTATGCCTCACGTATTTCCTCCGGACCGGCGTCCGGCTCCAGACCGAGAACTCCATAGGGAGTATCCGACGCCGAGCCGGAACGGTTGCCAGCTTCACCGGACCCCGTGCTTTCTCCTGAAGCACTGTTTTGCTGATTTGCGGTTTCACTGACGGGGCGTCTTCGAAACAGATGGAATATATTTATCTTCCAGAGATAGTAAAGAACGGCAAAGATGACGAAGAGGTCGTCGGTCTGGCCTAGCAGCGGCAGAAAGTCTGGCAGTGCATCGTAGGGGCTCAACACATAAAGGGCTCCCAGAACGGACAGGAGGATTTTCAAGGGTGTTTTCATATTGTAGTCTGCTGTGATCATTCAGAAGATGAACTTGAGAAGCTGTATGGAATCGGTGGAGCGGGATTCAGGCCACGCAGGCGCGGCCATGGGCACGCCCATGCGCCAACCGCCCGGACCATGGACCAGAAAGGCATTGTCTTCCGGAGAAACGGGCTGCCAGCCGGTGGTATAGGCGATAATCAGGTACAATCCGCCGCAAGCGCCGCCCACGGCCACATAAACGGTGACCGAGACCTTTTCCTCCTCAGCGTGAACCCTGGCCGCGCAAGGCCACAAGAGTATCAGGACCAGGATCAAAGCCGTTACAGCTCTCGCTCTCACGGATAAGGCCTCTCCTCTTTTCCTGCCCCGGAACAACACCTCTCGCGGACAATCCCGGACATGCCCCGGAATCGGATTACCGGGATTCCCGTCCACACGGGCGCTCATCGGAAATCAGGCGCGGAACCGGCAACGTCAAAAGAACATCTTTTCCGGCGGCCTTCTTTCCGGTACGTATGGCTTGGCCGTCTGGCCCTGGTTCCATTCCCGGGAAACGTACAAATTGCAGTAGCAACTCCCGTATTCCGCGACATCAGGCTCCCGGTAAGCGCAGGGACAGATAATGTCCTTGTCCTTTTCCCTGTCCCCGGATGAAAGCCGGCATGGACAGCACATATATCCATACCGTTCTTTATTTATAAGAAGCGCTTCCAGGAGCTCCAGGACGGACTCTTTGTCCTTGTTGAAAAAGAATCCTTTGGGCTCCTGTATTTTTTTCAGATTTTCATACAGTTCTTCGGCAGTCATCACAATCCCAGAGCCTCCTTCAACTCATCTTCCTTGAAGCCGACGATCACTTTTTTACCGTCATCTATGACCACGGTGGGAAAGGTCAGCCGAGGGTTGTACTCTTTCACTTTCTCTATGGTTTCTTCCCGCTCCTGCCCCTGGCAGAGGTCCACATCCACAAAATCGTAACCGACGTTGCAGGCGTCCAGGAAGTTTTTGGTCCGTTTGCAGTGGCTGCAAGTGCTGAGGGCGTAGATGAAGACTTTGTTGGCCATTTAGTATCTCCTTAGGCGGTATGAATATGTTTTTCGCGATGTTTACCGAGACAGCATCCCACCAGTACAGGCCCTTTTCAGGCGCCTAACTGAGTGAAACAAAAACGATTAGCCTAAAGATAACACTCCGGGTCGAGTTCTGCAACGCCGCGTTGCCCTTGTTTCGCAACTGTCGGGACCTGCGGAATCGGGAGACCGTATGGTTTCAGGCCGAGATGTCAACTCGCGTCTTCATATGGAATGCGGGATGACAAACCAGCTTGGAGAGGGCTACAATAAGTTGAGGTCTATTCGATCTCTAATGTCTTGCTCTTGGAAGGAGAACCAGCGTGACCATCCGCTTGCGAGTTTTCAGCGATTATATCTGACCCTTCTGCTACATCGGCGCGGGTATCGTCGAAAAGCTGAAGACGGAATTTGACATATCGGATGAATGGATATGCTACGAGTTGCACCCGGAAACCCCGGCCGCCGGAATCAGCCTTAAAAAGCGTTTTCCCGGCCTGGATACGGTGGAATTCTTTGGAAACCTCAACAGGGCCGGACAGCCATATGGCGTAAAGTTCAGCCCGAACCCCATGCTTTCCAATTCCCGGCTGGCACTGGCCGCGGCCGAGTTCGCCAGGGACAACGGCCGCTACAATGAATTCCACCACCTTGTTTACCAGGCTTATTTTACCGATGCCCTGGATATCGGGCGGAAGGAAGTCATCTTGGACCTGGCTGACGGCCTGGGACTGGATACATCCGAACTGTCCCTGAAACTCGACCAGGGCGCATACGATGAACGCCTGCAAAAAGCCGCGGCCGAAGCCGTCGCTCTGGGCGTTAAAGCCATACCGGCTTTTTTCTTCGGTGACGGCCGGGAAAAAATAGTGGGAGCTCAGCCGTTGTCTGTCTTTCAGGAGACCCTGCGGCGGCTGCTTGCCGAAACATAAACAAAGCAAGGTCCGAACGGACGCCGATCCAGGGGGAAAACGATAAAGATTACCACGGAAAAGAACGCCGTCGAGTTCCCCCCTGAAAACGAGCAGGAGACCAAAGACCTGGAAATCTTGTGATAGAGGAAAAGCGCCGACCGAGGATAGGCAAAAGGAATCAGGCGACCCTCATGGATATTTTGCCCCCGAGAATGTCCTGTAGCTCGCCTGATTTGACCATTTTTGTGAAGACCGGCACCAGTTCCGGGTCCAACTGGGTCCCGGCTGCGGCGTTCAGCCGGTTGAGAGCTTCAAAAATTGGCAGGGCGCGCCGGTAAGGCCGGTCGCTGGTCATGGCGTCAAAAGTGTCGCAGATGGAGGCGATTCTGACCTGGACGGGAATTTCATCACCGGCCAGGCGGTCAGGGTATCCGGTCCCGTCATAACGCTCGTGATGATTGCGGACCACGGCGGCTTCTTCCTGACTCAGATCCAGAGGCTCTATTATCTTGTCGCCTATGCCCGGATGCTGTCTTATCAGGTCAAACTCGCTGCCGAGCAAAGGTTCCTGCTTGTTCAGAATCACCCTGTCTATGCCTATCTTCCCGATATCGTGGATCAGGCACATGTTGCGCAATTGCTCGACCTGCTTGTCCGACAATTCTATCCTTTCGGCCAGACGGATGGAATACCTGGTCACACGTTCGGAATGGCCTCGGGTGTAAGGGTCCTTGGCCTCCAGAGCCTCGACAAGTACCTGGATAGTGTTCAAGAAGCTGGTCCTCAGGCCTTCATACATGCGGGCGTTTTCAATGGCCAAGGCGACCTGGTTGGCGAAGCCCTGGAGGTATTCCCGGTCCAGATTCGGTTTGCCCTTGGCCGACGGCCCACGGTCGGCGGCCAAGACGCCGATGACCTTGCCTCTGGCCATGAGAGGCAGAAGCACAAAGGCCCTGGGCTTGAATTTGCGCATAATGATGTTGTTGGGATTAAGGTTCAAAATAGCTGTATCCGGCACCACCACAGGCTGGCCGTTCTGAATCACCTGCGCGAGGATGTTATGCTTGCGGGACAGGGGTATCTCATACCCCTTCAAGGCGGACATTTCCTCGGGGTTCTCCCCTACCCCCTCCACAAACCTTAACGACCGGCTGCCTTGATCAATCAACATGATCATGCCCCGTGAATAGCCGATCTCCCTAATGAATATCCGGATGACTTCATGGACCAGGCGGCCGAAATCCAGTTCGGACAAAACGGCGGCGCTGGCCTGGTTTATGCTCCAGAGCTGGTCTATCTTCTTCTGAAGTTTCTGGTTCAGGGCCTGGACCTCTTCGTACTTGGCGGCCAGAAGGTCCTTGTCCCGCTCCATCTCCGACATGGTTTCCGCCAAAAGACTCCGGCGGCTGAAAAGAAGGTGCTGCAAACGCTGCAGAAGCGACGGATTCTCCCAGTGAATGTCAAATTCACAGAAAGGTCCGCCCTTGAACTGGCATTTTGTTTCCTCAACCTCGGCCGGAGGCAGTCCCCAGACCGTGGGCACAGCGGAATAAACCCCCTGATTCATCAGACAGAAATCCGGGTTCAGTTCCAGGCCGGAATCCCAGTGTAAACGCAGCAATGCACCGTGGGTATCAATACGAACAAGCTCCAGTCTCTTGTTCCGGTTGAACTTGTCATTGATGGACTTGACCCTTCCGATGGTCCTGGTCGGGGTTCCGAGAGCTTTGAGGAGGATTTCCTGAATATACCCGAGACGTTTGTGGACTACAGACTCAAACCCGATGTCATAAGCCACTCTTTCATTGCTGGTGATGCGGCGGGCGTTGGCATACATGCCGCGGCAGATTTCCGACGAGACCCAGTTATGGGCATCTCGGAGGAAGGTCAGGGGGTCGGGAATGCCCTTTAATTCGTCTTCCAGGCCGACCAGTAATTCTTCGACATCACCGCGGCGGCGTTCGATGTAATCAATAATAGCCCTGGTGTTGAGGCAACTGTTGTGCCTGTCCATTCCCTACTCCAAAAAGCTGTGGCCGTCAGTTGTTCAGCCTGCCGGGCTGTTTTTTTTAATGCGAAAAACATATGACTGGCCGCCAAAACCAAGGAATAAGCCTGATTTTAGTTATACATAATTCAATATAAATTTATGGTATGTCAAGCAAATATTCTTAAAATAATTCAAATATATGCATATAGTTGGCCTATTATGGCAAACAACAATATATTGTGGTCCCGGACCGGCCCGAAAGCCACTCCAAAGGGACCCCAAATTTGGTTATAACTGTATGTCAGGAAAGACTAAAAATCAGATTGTCCTGAAAGGCCTCTTCGCGGACGGTGACCCCCAGGCCCGGACCGGTCAGATGAGCGGCCCTGCCTCCGGGACCAAAGCTCAGGTCCTCGTCAATAATGTCTTTGGCTACCAGAAAACGGGTCAAGGCGCCTTCCAGGTAGATCAGGTCCGGATGAGCCGCCGCAAAATGCCGCCCGGCGGCGCTGAGCAGGCCTAGTTCGCCCACCTGGCAACCAAGCATGCAGCGCAGTCCGGCTTCCCCGGCCATGGCCAGGAGAGCGGCGGTTCTCGACGGGCCGCCGCATTTGGAAAGGCGCAGATTGAAGCCGTCCACCGCCTCATTGTCGATGAGCAGTCTGGCGTCCGAGGGAGTGCAGACCGACTCGTCGACCAGCAGCAAAGGCTCTGTGTTTTGCCGTACGTAAGCCAGTCCCCGGATGTCTTCCTTGGCCACCGGCTGTTCCACGGCTTCCACACCGAAAGGGGCCATGGCGTTGATTCTCTCCACGGCCTCTTCAGCTTTCCAGGCGGCATTGGCGTCGACTCGCAGACTGACGTCCGGGCCGAGTGTTTCCCTTATGTACGCCAGACAGTCCAGATCATCGGGGCGGCCGACCTTGAATTTTATCTGCCGCAAGCCGTATGAACCGATAATGGCCAGAAATCTGGAGAGTTCTTCCCGGCCGGTCATGGGAATGACCGCGCTGTAGGTCAGGGTGCGCTGAGCGGAAATACCGCCCAGCATGGCTCCGGCTTCCACTTGCAGATACTGGGAGGCCAGGTCCCAGAGCGCCGTCTCCAGGGCGCAGGCCGCAGCCGGCCACTGGTCCAGGTCGGCGGAGTCGAAGACCCGGTCCAGCAGTTCCAGAACCTGTTCAGGCGGAAAATGGAGATCAATCAAGGGCGGCAGCAGTTTTGTTTCCAGACCAGCCAGGGCCTGTTCTATCGTCTCCCCCGTAACATAGCCTCTGGGAACGCCTTCACCGTAACCGCACCGGCCATCTTCATCCACAAGTTTGACCACCAGATTTCCGGTGGCCGTGTTCACAGCCAGATTATGACGTACTGGGCGAATAAACGGCCATTTCACCAGGAAGACCGAGGCGCTTTTTACTCTCATCCACAACCTCGCGGCGGGTGTTTTTCAGCAAGGGCTTAATCTTTTTCCATTCATACCATGCCTCGGGGTGCATGTAAATGTAACTGTTCAGCACAGAAAGGCATTGCGCCGAGAGGATTTCGTGTCCACGGGCCGCGGGGTGGGCCTCGGGTTTTTCCAGAACCAGTTCATAGGTTCCGTTGCCGTGACGATGGTTCAGACCGAACAGGACCGGCGCCCCGGCTTTTTTGGCCAGAACGTCCATGGACTTGTCCAGCCCCATGTCCAGACCGAGAAAATTGATCCGTTTATCCTTGTAGGGCCGCCAGGTGTCCATCTCGTCGCACTGGGTGATGAGAATGCGCCCTTCCTTCAGAGCCTTCATGGCCGCGAAAAAGACGGACCCTGATTTCGGATCCAGCAGTTCAACCCCGGACTGAGCGGCTTTTTCCTCGATTATTTTCTGCAGAGCCGGAGTCTTGCAGTGCACCATGATGGTTACCGGATACCCCCGGAACCCCAAAGCGCCGGGCATGAATTCCACAGCCCCGAAATGTCCGGTTACCAGAAGAAGCCCCTGGCCTTGGGCCAAATATTCATCCAGAAGGTCGCGTCCGGAAATTGACACCCGCTCCAACATGGTCCGGCGGATTTCACTCAGCGGACGGCTGCCCAGAAACAGCTTTTCAAAATAATGCTCCATGATCCCGCTCCTGACCTTGGCCCAGCGGGATTTGGCTTCCGCCTCCGTAAGCTTTCCCGGCAGGCAGGCGTCCAATACCTCCTGCACGGCGGCCGCCTGTTGCGGAGCAAAGGCATAAAACAGCTTGCCCAGAAGCCTGATGTAAGACCGGGACCACGATACGGGAGAATGTCTGAGAAACAGCATATTGGCTGGAGACTGGAGAAATCTGCTCAGGTCGGTTTTGCGCCTTGTTCCGAAGGCGACGCTTGCGGCGATTTCAGTCATAATGGACTCCACTCTGGCTTGGGTTGAACATTTTTCTTCCGGACAGTCGGCTTTGCAGGCCGTCAGATTCGCGCAGGATTCCGAGCGCCGTAATCGGATGGAGCAAGAAATATTCCATCAAGTCTGCTAACGGTCCGTAATTACAAACAGAAGCAAACCCGATAACGGGCTTATTGATATTTAGATGTGATTTCACAGTGTTATAACATGAAAAGACTGCGGATACAAATACGTTTTTCCTCTGTTTGCGTATTCATATCCGCTGGAATCAGATTACGTTTCCGGAATTTATTGCCGTATAATCCTTAGATGGCGACGGGTTTCCGGCAAATGCTGCCGATAGAGTCAATAATTTGGCGGTGTATTGGGGACGGCCTCCGCCCTGTTTGTATTGAGTCGTCCCGAATGGTACAATAATCAGGAATTATCAATTACTTTTCAGGACAGGAGGGAGTCATGGAATACCGGGAACTCAATGAAAAACGCCGGTCAATAAACTTTTTCGATCCAAGCGTGAAGATTGAGGCAATAGAAATCAGGAGTATCTACGAACAGGCCAAACTGGCCCCTTCTTCATTCAACTTCCAGCCCTGGAAAGTCCTGGTGGCTCACACGCCGGAGACCAAGGCCCGTCTGCGGGAAGCTTCCCTGAATCAGCCCAAGGTGACCGAGGCCTCGGCCGTTCTGGTCCTGTTCGGCCACACCAGTCAGTACCGTGAAGCGGATGATGTCTTTCAGGACAAAATCGACCATGGCCAGATGAAGCCGGAACATGTTCCCGGCACAGTCAAAATGGCCGAAAACCTCTATGAGGGCCGCGAAGACGCCTTTGCCTCCCGCAACGTCGGGCTGTTCGCCATGAATTTCATGCTGGCCGCTCTGGATGCGGGCTGGGAGACTCACCCCATGGACGGCTTTGAAGTTGACCGCGTCCGTGAGGTTTTCGGGCTTGACCGGAAATACTTACCGGTTATGATGATCGCTATTGGCAAGCTTAAACCCGGGGTTGAGCTTTTTCCCCGGTCCATGAGGAGAGATTTTGATCAGGTATTTAACTTCCGTTGACAAGAAAAGCAGCGCCCCATGGGTCATCTGACCGGCAAGGACGAATACGGCCGCCTGGCCGCCAAGGTCGACGGCATGCCGACCAGGGCTCCCTGGAACAAGGCGCTGGAAGCTGTTCTGCGTGAACTGTATTCCAATGAGGAAGCCGACCTGGTGGCCCGGCTGCCTTACGGGCCGTCCAATTTCGAGCGTATCCAACGGATAACCGGTCTCAGGGAATCCGACCTTCGCCGACTTCTGGAGGGACTCTGCGCGAAGGGTCTGGTCATGGATCTGTGGTTTGACGGCGAATACAAATACATGATCTCTCCCCTCATGGTTGGATTCTTCGAATTCTCCATGATGCGGACAGGTCCGGGATTGTCCACGCGGGAATGGGCGGAGCTCTTCCACCGCTATTTCCAGGGAGATGATTCCTTTTTCGCCGACAATTCAGGCCGCGGCGACCAGGTTTTTCTGAGCCGCGTTCTGCCGCACCCGGAATCTCTGGAGAATTTTACCGAAGTCCTGGATTACGAAAAGGCCGAAGCCCTGGTTGAGCAAGCAGACAAGATGGCCGTCGGCTTATGTTCCTGCCGGCATGAAAAAGAGCACACCGGCTCCAAGGAATGCGACACGCCCCTGGATACCTGCGCCTCTTTCGGTTTCGCCGCCGACTACCTCATCAGGCGGGGGATGGCCAGGGAAGTATCCCGGGACGAAATGAAAGACAACCTGGCCCGCAGCCGGGAGCTGGGGCTGGTTCTGGAAGCCGACAATGTCCGCCGGAACATTACCTTCATCTGCCAGTGCTGCGGATGCTGCTGCAACATGCTTCTGGGATTGCGCAAATACGGCTATACCAATATCGTCGTCACTTCCAGCTTCATAGCCGGGATTGACCGGAACGTCTGCATATCTTGCGGAAAGTGCGTGGAATCCTGTCCGGTGGCGGCTCTGGAGATGACCGCCGGACCGGTGGATCCTGAAAGCGGCAAAACCGCCGCCTTGCCGCCGGTGGTCAATGAGAAAATCTGTCTGGGGTGCGGGGTCTGCGGCTTGAAATGCCCTACCGGAGCCATCAGACTGTCCGAACGCAAACAAAGGGTGCTCCATCCCGAAACCACCTTTGAACGGATCATTCTGCAAGCCCTGGAAAAAGGCACACTGCAAAACCAGCTCTTCGACCATCCGGACAGCCAGACCCAGTCTTTTCTGAGAGGCGTCCTCGGCGGTTTTTTCCGTCTTTCCCCGGTCAAAAGGGCCTTGATGAGTGAAACATTTCGCTCCACTTTCCTGCGCTCGATGAGCGCAGGAGTCAAACTTCTGGGCAAAGAATGGGTGACTCGTTTGTGAACATGAGCGAAATATGTTTCATTGTGGTTAAAAACGTTTGTTTCACTCCATCCTTGTTGCTTATGAGTCTGTTTATTACGCCGGACTCGTGATATGCTGAGTATTCGGCGAGACTGAGAATGTGCGGGCATCCCGCATCGTCACGACATCACACGAGGTCCCGTGGCTATGTTCAAGAGCTTCAAAAAATCAATGTCTGATAAGACCGAAGTGGAATGGAAGAGTAAGATTGTCACCCCGGATGTGATTCTGGACAAGATTCATCCGGGCATGAGTATTTTCATCGGAACAGCCGTGGCTGAACCGCGTACCCTGGTCAAGCAGATAATGCTCTCGGACAAGCCCAATCTGCAGGACCTGGAGTTGATTCAACTGGTCAGCCTAGGTGAAGCCGTCACCCTTAAGCATCTTCATTCCCATAAATACCGGCTAAAAACCTTTTTTTCCGGCTGGGTGGCCAGCGAAGCCATCACCGCCGGGCGGGTGGACCTGATTCCAAGCCGCTTTTCCCGGATACCGGCCCTCATCGATTCGGGTCAGGTCTCCATCGACGCGGCCTTTGTCCAGATCACCCCGCCGAATGAAGCAGGTTATTGCAGTCTGGGGGTCGGAGTCGATGTGGCCCGCTTGGCCATGGAGCACGCCAACCTGGTTGTCGGTGAAATAAACACCCAGATTCCCCGGACTTTCGGCGATACTTACGTCCCTCTGTCGGATTTCGACTTTCTCGTTGAATCCTCCGAGCCTCCCATTTATTTTCCGCGCTGGCCGGTGGACCGGGTCTTCGACCGGGTGGCGGCCAACGTGGCTTCCATCATCGAGGACGGAAGCTGTCTGCCTTTCACCGTGGGTCCGCTTTTTGATTCCTTAAGCAAGCATCTGGTCAGGAAAAAGCACCTGGGCATTCATTCGCCGTTCTTCACGGATGCCTTAATGGACCTTGTTAAGAGCGGTGCGGTAACCAACAGATATAAAGGTATTTTCCGGGGCAAGAGTCTCGCCTCGTATGCCTTGGGCACTCCCGAACTGATGTCTTGGCTGGACAGAAACCCCCTGGTGGAGTTCCAGACCATCGACCGGGTCTGGAATCCCGTCCGCATCGGCCAGAACAGGCGCTTCATGGCTGTCCTGCCGGCCCGCAAGGTAGACCTTTCGGGGACGGTCGCTCTGCATTTCGGCCGTGTCAGCGTGGCTTCCGGACCCAGTGAAGCCATGGACTTCATCAACGGAGCGGAGCTTTCTCCCGGCGGCCAGGTCATCTTTGCCTTGCCCAGCCGTAACCGCAAGGGTGAGTCCAATATTCTGCTTTCAGTGGATCATTTTCCAAACGTTCTGAACATGAGGGAATCCGTGGACACCATTGTCACGGATTACGGCGTGGCTCACATGCGCGGACGTTCGGTCCGGGAACGGGCGCAGGCGCTGATAGACATCGCCCATCCCGACGACCGGCCCGGCCTGGTCGCCAAGGCCAAGGAAGAGAAAATACTCTACCAGGACCAGATATTCCTGGCCGAGTGCGCCCACCTTTATCCGGCGGAAGTTGCTACGGCCCACACCTTCAAGAACGATCTGCGGGTTCGTTTCCGGGCCATAAGACCTTCCGACGAGGAGCAGATGAGGAAGCTTTTCTACCGGTTCTCGGACGAAGCCGTCTATTACCGGTATTTCAGCCCCATCAAGGCCATGCCTCACTACAAGATGCAGGAATATGTCAACATCGACTATCGCCAGGTCATGTCTATCGTGGGCTTGATCGGCGAAGCCGGCCAGGGCCACATAGTCGCCGAGGCCCGTTACGTCAAGGACCCGCAGAGGCCATGGGCCGATGTGGCCTTTGTCGTTGACGAGCAGTGGCAGGGCATAGGCGTGGCCACCTTCACTTTGAAGATGCTCATCCAACTGGCCAAGCAGCATGGCATCCAGGGGTTTACGGCTGATGTCCTGGTCTCCAACAAGGCCATGATAAAGGTCTTTGAAAAGAGCGGTCTGCCGGTCAAGGCCAAGCTGGATGGCGGGACTTATTCTTTGAACATGCCCTTCCACGAAGACCCGGCCAGCAACGGCGAATAATAAAATCGGACAAACCAAAGCCGGTTCCCCGGGCGTTTAAACCCGGAAAACCGGCTTTTTTATACTTGAACTAACTTAAGAGCGGTTAGATCACGTCTATCCAGCCATGGGTGTCGGGTTTGAGGCCGTACTGGATACCGGTTATTTCATCGTACAGCTTCTGCGCGAAAGCGCCGGTCCGGCCGTCGCCAACCTTGAATTTTTCGCCCTTGTAGAAGATTTCTCCCACAGGGGAAATAACGGCGGCGGTGCCGGATCCGAAGGCTTCCTTCATGCGGCCGTCCCTGACCGTTTCCAGAACCTCGTCAATACTTATCTTGCGCTCGGAAACCTTGACTCCTCCCCAGGCCTGGGCCAGGTCCAGCACCGTCTGACGGGTTATGCCCGGAAGGATGCTGCCTTGCAGGGGCGAAGTCACCAGTTCGTCGCCGATGAGAAAGAACATGTTCATCGTGCCGACTTCCTCGACGTATTTTCTTTCCACGCCGTCAAGCCAGAGCACCTGGGTGAATCCCTTTTCGTGAGCCTTTTCCGCCGCGTACAGGCTGGCTGCATAATTGGCCGCCGTCTTGGCTTCGCCCACCCCACCGGCTACGGCGCGGACGTATTTGTCCTCGACCATGATTTTGATGGGGTTGAAGCCTTCCTGGTAATAGGCGCCCACCGGTCCGAGAATTACGAAATAAAGGTATTCATGAGCCGGCCGAACCCCAAGATGGGGCTCCGTGGCGATTATGGTCGGGCGGATATAAAGCGAGGTTCCGGGGGCGTGAGGAACCCAGTCCGCTTCCAGGCGAAGAAGCTCTTTGAGGGAATCCACGGCCATCTCCACGTCCAGTTCGGGAATGCAGAGCTTTTCGGCCGAACGGTTGAAGCGGCGGTAGTTGTCGCGGGCCCGGAAGATCTGGAGTCCTCCGTCGGCTCGACGGTAGCACTTCAAACCTTCAAAAATCATCTGGCCGTAATGAAGCGACATGGCCGCCGGATCAAGAGGCAACGGCCCGTAAGGCTCGATGCGGGCGTTATGCCAGCCCTGGCCCTGGCGGTAGTCGACCAGAAGCATGTGGTCGGAAAAAATGTCGCCGAAACCCAGGGCGTTTTCGTCGGTGGGTTTGGCTTTGCGTTGTTGTGTCGGAACTGCGTTGATCTTCAGATTCATTTTTAACCCCTGCGCCAAATTTAAGACGGCCCCCGGCGCTTGAAAGGGTCGCCGCACTCAATCAGACGATATTATCCCCAACAATTTGTTGTTTCAAGATATTTTTCTCCACAATTACAGAAGAGCGGCCGGAGGTCCGTGATCGGGAAAGGCTGAAGATTCGTTATTTACCGTTGAGGTCAAACTCCATTGCGAAGACCACGCCGTCTCCCGGACGGTTTTCCACCGTAATGACGCCGCCGTGTTCTTCCACCACCTTTTTGGCATTGGCCAGACCCAGCCCCTGCCCCCTGGTCTTGCTCGACTGAAAAGGCGTAAAAAGCCGATGAAGCATGTCGGCGGGAATGCCCCGGCAATTGTCCTGAAAGCTGAGGAGCACCCTGCCCTTTTCCCTGACCAGCCGAACGGTGATGACCGGGTTGTCCGGGCAAGCCTCCACGCTGTTTTTCACCAGGTTCTCGATCACGGTGCCGAACCAGTCGCGGTCCACCAGAAATCCCGTCTTTTCGCCGGGCATAATCAGGTCGAACCGGACCAGGTCGCTATAATCTTCACGGTTGGCCAGAGAATAAATCTTGTCCGTTACGGCGTCGAGCAGATCGGTGTCACGGTTCCAGGATATGCGGGCCTTGTTGAACTGGGAAAAGTTCTTCAGCAAGGCCTCTATCTGGCCGGAATTGTCCCGGGCCAGATGAAGGTGTTTCTTAACGTTATCCATGTGCTCATCTGCGGGATAATCCTCCAGATGCCTGAGGGCCGCGTTGATATATCCGCCGACGCCGATATTGAGAGACCTGATGTCGTGCCCGATGGATGCCGAGTGCCGCCCGGTCAGAACCAGATTTCTGTTTTCCTCGTAGTAGCGCCCCATCCTGTCTCTTAATTCCTTGATGGATATGGCCAGCCCGGCCAGGACGGAGTAGTCTTTCAGAGCGGCGACTATGTCGTCGGCCAGGGCCCCCGGTCCCTTCTTTTCCACCACGAGAACGAACCTGGTCCGCCCTTCCGGCATGTCGGCGTCGAAAAACTCTATGGGGAAAGCAGCACGGACATCTTCGCCGTCCTTGAAACGGCTCTGCTCGTACCCTTCCTCCTTGGTGGCCACGATGACCCTGTTTTCAATAATGGCATCGCCGGTGATGGTCTTGGGCCTTATGGTGAATACCTTCTCCCGCGGAGAAAGAGAGGCTGTATCCACATGAGTGCTGCTGCGCAGGTACATCGTGTTGCTCATGAAGTCCACTTCGTACACTCTCGCCTCCAGACGTTCCGGATCAAGGTCCTTGGCCGCCTTGACCACCTGGTCGAGGAACTCGTCCGGCGCGAGATGCACTTCCAGAATCCGGGCCATCAGGCCGCGCAGATTCAGGACAATCTGGTGGTACAGCTCATTCATATTAATTCGCAATCAAGCGTCAGGATTATCCTTGAAGTCGTCAAACAGGCTGATCTCTTTAATTTTTTATTATAGTACGTATCCGGCAATGTCAAATCCTTTCCTTCCGGCTCAAGCCCGTCCACAGAACTATTGCTACGGAAAACAAGACAATATGACCTGTCCATCGCCCACATGAAAGATTGCCTTAATGCCCGCGCTGTGCTACATAATTGACAAAATTTGTTACCGTATCCGGTTTATGAGTTTAAAAGGAAACAACAAAGACTACCAGTTAGTTCGCCAACAGATGGTCGAACGCCAGCTTAAAGGCCGGGGAGTGCGCGACCCCAGAGTCCTGGAAGCCATGCTTCGCGTTCCCCGCCACCTCTTTGTCGAAGAAGCCCTTATTCACCGGGCTTACGGAGACCACCCCCTGCCGATAGGCGAGAATCAGACCATTTCCCAACCCTTTATCGTCGCTCAGATGACCGAAGCCCTGGAGTTGCAAGGTTCTGAGCGGGTCCTGGAGATCGGAACAGGTTCCGGATACCAGGCCGCCATCCTGGCCGAACTTTGCTATCGGGTCTATACGGTGGAGCGTATGCGGCCGCTGATGAGCAGAGCCCGCAAGCTGATCGAACAGATGGGTTACCGCAATGTGGTTTTCCGCCTCCATGACGGAACCGTGGGCTGGTCGGAACAGGCGCCCTTCGACGCCATAATCGTCACGGCCGGCGGTCCGGATATCCCCGCCCCGCTGATCGAGCAACTGCAGCCGGGTGGCAGGCTCATCATTCCGGTGGGCCAGACCCGCATGTCTCAGACTCTCTTCAAAGTGGTCAAGGATAAAAACGGCCGTCTGACCAAAACGAGCCTCGGAGCCTGCCGCTTCGTGGACCTTGTCGGGCAACACGGCTGGTCCAGCAACGGAGGCTGACCTTGTCCCCCTCTTCCAGCTTAGGACCTTTGGTAGCCGTCTGTGGTGCCGGAACCTGCGGCTCCTCCGTAGAGTCTCTGGCCGTTGAAACAGGCCGCCTGATCGCGGAGCAAGGGGCCGTGCTTATCTGCGGCGGTCTGGGCGGAGTGATGGAAGCCGCAGCCAGGGGAGCCAAAGAGGCCGGCGGATTGACCGTAGGGCTTCTGCCCGGCCTCTACCGCGAGGACGCCAATCCGTATATAGACATACCTCTGGCCACCGGTCTCGGGCACGCCAGAAACGCCCTGATAACCAGGGCCGCCCAGGGAATCATCGCCCTGCCGGGCGGCGCGGGCACACTCTCGGAAATAGCGCTCGGCCTCAAAATGGGCCGCCCCGTAATAGGCCTGACCGCGTGGGAGGAAATCGACGGAGTGGAATACGCCTCGTCTCCCCGGGGAGCGGTCAGTCTTCTCTGGAAGCATTTCTGATCCAAACCGGAACTCAAATATCTTTTCTCCGCACCCGGCCTTTTTGTTAATATTAAAGTATCGTCCCCACAAAAAGGAGCATTTTGGCATGGCTCAGAAAAAGAAGTCATTACGGGATACCGGCATCGAGTCCCTCGGCCCCTGCAAGATAGAATCTCCTCTGCTCTCCAGGCCGGAATACAGCCGGTTTGAGCGATTCGTGGACGACAGCACCAAGGTTCTGGCCGATATAACCTGGGTCAACGGCAAACCTCCTGAAGGCGGCGGGGTCAAGTTCGAAGCAGCCGGTCCCAGAAAACAGATATACTTCGATCCCAGCAAGCTCAAATGCGCCATTGTCTGCTGCGGGGGACTCTGCCCGGGTATCAACAGCGTGGTCCGGGCCATTGTGCTTGAACTGCACCATATTTACGGCGTGCACAACATTGTCGGCATCAAATACGGGTATCAGGGCTTCATACCCTCCTATGGCCATGACATCGTGGAACTCACCATAGAAATGGTGCAGAATATCCACGGCCGGGGCGGCTGCTTTCTGGGCATGTCCCGGGGCCACCAAAATATAGAAGAAATTGTCGATTCGCTGGAACGGCTGAACATCGGACTCCTGTTCACCGTGGGCGGCGGCGGCACCTTGCGCGGAGCCGGTCTGATCGTGGAGGAGATCAACCGGCGCGGCCTGAAAACCGCCGTTGTCGGCATTCCCAAGACCATAGACAACGATATCAGCTATGTGGATGTTACGTTCGGATTCATGACAGCCGTGGAAACAGCTTCCAGGGCGGTTTATTCCGCACACAACGAAGCCATCAGTTCTCCCAACGGAGTCGGACTGGTCAAGGTCATGGGCCGCAATTCCGGCTTTGTGGCCGCCCATACAGCCCTGGCCTTGCGAGATGTCAATTTTTGCCTGATTCCGGAAATCGACTTCGATCTTGAAGGTGAACACGGCCTGCTGGAATGTCTGGGAAAACGCCTTAATGAACGGGGACACGCGGTTATTCTGGTGGCCGAAGGTGCGGGCCAGAAGTATTGCACAAGCGATTCAACGGAGTGCGATGCTTCGGGCAACGTCAGGCTGGCCGACGTCGGCCTCTTCTTAAGGGACCACATCACCGAATACTTCAAAAGCCGCCATCAGGAAATCAATCTGAAGTACATCGACCCCAGCTATGAAATACGCAGCGTCCCGGCCAACCCGAACGACCGCATCTACTGCGGTTTTCTGGGACAGCAGGCGGTCCACGCCGGCATGGCCGGGAAGACCGGCGTAGTCATTAGCCTGGTCAACAACCGGTACGTCCACGTGCCCATCAGAATGGCTACGGAAGAGAATAAAAAGGTCAACACCCGTGGACGTTTGTGGATGTCCGTCATTGAGTCCACCGGCCAGCCGGAACTGACAGCCGGCTGACCGGCCCGCCAATAAGAGCACATTCGGTCAATATAATTCTTTTCGGGCGAGACTTTGGCTTGACCCGGCCAGGGCAAAGGAGTATTTTTTTCGACTATGTCGAATTGAGCCGAGGGTTGATTTTGACCTGTGCTGGCTGTTTTCGGTAAATAATTAAATCAATTAGGTGTCCGAAATGTCGTTCTGGGATGAAAAAATCGAGTTCATTGACCGTCACGATTTAGAAAAACTCCAATTGGAAAGATTGCAGCAGACCGTAGCCAGAGCTCTGAGGGCGCCTTATTATCGTCGGGTGCTGGGCGAAAAGGGTATTACCGCAGACTCCGTCACTTCGCTGGACCACATAAGAGACCTTCCCTTTACCACCAAGGAAGACCTCCGGACCGAGACGAATGACGACTTTCTGGCCGTGCCCATGTCGGAAGTTGTGCGGGTGCATGTTTCTTCCGGAACCACGGGCACGCCGACCTCCATATTTCACAGCCAGGCCGACATCGACGCCTGGAGCGATCTGATGGCGCGCTGCCTCTGCATGGCTGGCATGACGAAAAACGACGTCTTCCAGAATATGACCGGGTACGGCCTCTTCACCGGCGGCCTGGGGCTCCACTATGGAGCCGAACGCCTGGGAGCCCTGGTCATACCTGCCGGAACCGGCAACAGCCGCCGCCAGCTGATGCTGATGAAGAGATTCGGGACAACCGCCATTCATATCATTCCCAGCTACGCCCTGAAGCTGCTGGATACCCTTCATGACATGGGGGTTGATCCCAAGAAAGAACTTAACCTGCGCCTGGCCGTCATCGGAGCCGAGCCTCATTCCTCGGGAGCCAAAAAACGGATTGAAGACGGTTACGGCGTCAGAACCGCAAACAGCTATGGACTGTCGGAAATGAACGGGCCGGGCGTCGGCTTCGAATGTCCTCACCAGACCGGACTGCATATCTGGGAAGACAATTACATCCTGGAAGTCATCGATCCTTCGACTCTGGAACCGGTTGAACCGGGCGTGATCGGTGAAGTGGTCATGACGACCTTGAAAAGGCAGGCCATGCCTCTGCTCAGGTACCGGACCAGAGACCTGGCCATGATTATTCCGGAACCCTGCCCCTGCGGCCGAACCCACCGTCAGTTGTCCAGAATCAAGGGCCGGGCGGACGACATGCTGATCCTCAAAGGTGTGAACATATTCCCCATTCAGGTGGAGCGCGTTCTGATGGATATGCCGGAGACGGGCCAGACCTATCTTATTCTTCTGGACAAGGAAGGTTCCATAGACACCATGACCGTCCAGGTGGAGATGGGCGAATCCCTGGTCGGCAAGCCGGCCGAAACAGTGAACAAGGTGGCGTCCAGACTTACGCGCCTGCTGAGGGACGAGATTTTGATCAGTCCCAAGGTGGAACTGGTTGCCCCGGGCGCCCTGCCCAGTTCGGAAGGCAAGGCCGTCAGGGTGATTGACAGAAGGCCCCCCGAAGACGAAACAGCTTAACAGGAATCAAGACGCCGCCGAAGTTCGTTTTCCAGGTCTTCGACCGGAAAAGGCAGTCCGTGGGCCGGGTACAAACGGCGGACTCCGGCGGCGACAAGTTTTTGCCAGGTCAGCAGAAGCTCGGCCGTGTCTTCGGCGAAAGGAGGCATGACCGAGACTCCTCCCGGCCTCGGAAACCGGACGGCTGTATCGCCGACCACGGCGTGGCCGTCTTCCAGCAGCACAGACAAAGAGCCGCCCGTATGGCCGGGCGTATGAAGCACCCTTCCCTGCACCCCGAATTCCGCCAGGTCCAGAGATTCATCAATCTCCAGCTCAGCCGTGACCGGTTCGAAAGCAAACGGGCCGGGAGCCATTTTCCGGCCCACAGCCGAAACAAGCCTTCCCAGAAGATTGGTTCCCGGAGGCATTACCACCACTCCCTCCGCCAGAAGACCTCTCTCGGAACGGTGGACAGCCACGGGACAGCGGCAGAGACGTTTGATCTCCGCCAATGATCCGACATGGTCGAAATGGACATGAGTGATGATAATAAGCCCAATCCGTCCCGGCTCAATACCCGCTGAACCCAGGACTCTGATAAAACGGCCGACTTTACCCTTGTTTCCGGCATCCACCAGAATTGCCCCGCCGGACCCTTCCAACAAATAGGTATTGCAGGTGCCGAGCCTTATGCGCCGTATTTCTGTCATGCTTCAGTTCGCCACATCCACCGGCGTCGGACTGAGGACTCTGACCAGGTCTTTCGTGTCAATCTCCACCAGGAACCCCTTTTTTCCGCCATTGATGATTATCCTTTCCAGTTCCAGAATGGTGGCCTGCACATAAACCGGCATGGCCGTGCGCACGCCGAAAGGTGAAATACCTCCCACCTGGTACCCTGTGAGCCTGTTGGCCACGGCGGTGTCGCAGGGAGTGACGGATTTCACCGCCAGGGTTCTGGCCAGAGACTTGGTCGAAACTTCCTTGTCGCCATGCATGAGCACGATAAGCGGCTTTCCGGCCTCATCCTCCATGACCAGGGTTTTGATGACCATATGTTCCGGGACTTTCAGTTCGCGTGAAGCCACGGCCGTCCCGCCCTTTTCCTCATACTTGTACTCGCGGACCATGAATTCCACACCGGCGTCCTTGAGCGTCCGCAAGGCCGGCGTCATGGGATATTTCTGTTTAGACATAATAAATACCTTCGGTAGAGCTTTCGCTTTGGTCTGTTTCCCCTGAAACGGAATGATAAATCAAGCCGGGGGCGAGAGCAAATGTTTATGTCCGTGGCCAAATAACGGTCATTTTCGGGGCATCCAGGGTGCATCCACTAAGGTGCATACAGACTTGACCGATGCGCCCAAATTCACTACTATGCCCGCGAATCGGCAGGTGCTGAAATCGCCGGATGAACTCCATCGCCCTGGCTGCTTCGGTTCTCCATCGATATCAGGACAATCTGCCGGTCAGATATCACCAATGGAGAGATCGAATGAGAAAAACAGTTATATTCCTGCTCCTTTTGTCAACTCTTCTGATGGCAGCCGCCGGAGCCGCTTGGGCTCAGCAAGACTCCCCCGGTTATCCGATCATGAAATTCACCTCCGATGAACTCCTGGACAATCTGGCCCGCAACTCGATTTTCCCCAAGGCCAAGGCGTCCTCTTCGCCTCTCAGGGCTTTGCCCGCGAGCTACAGCGTCCTGAATCTGCTCACCTATGAACCGGCGACTCATAATCAGGGTAGTTGCGGCAATTGCTGGATATGGGCTGGAACCACTCTCCTGGATGTAGCCCTGCGTGACCAAAAAGGCATAGCCGACCGGCTCTCCACCCAGTATGCCACTTCCTGCGTGCCGGAGATGGGGCTGAGGACTTGCTGTGAAGGCGGCACGTTATGGAATTTTAACCAATTTTATGAAGCAGCCGGCCGCCTGGTGCCTTGGGGCAATCAGGGAGCAGACTACCAGTCCGGCGGCCTTACCTGCACCGCCTGTTCCTCCGTGGACACCACCGGCTCCTATCCTCTCGGGCGGATAGACATCCGGACCGTGGACACCACCGGAGAAAAGCAGGAAGTCATAAACACCATCAAAAGCCTTCTCAACCAGAACAAGGCCGTCTGGTTCGCGTTCTATCTGGGGCAGCCTGAAGACTGGCTTGACTTTTACGGCTTCTGGGACGGAAATTCCGAGGACGTTCCTTTTGATTTTTCCGTATATCAGGACCACTTCTTCGGTACAGGCGGAGGCGGCCACGCCGTTGTTATCGTCGGTTATGACGAAAACGACTGGCTGGTGCTCAACTCCTGGGGGACCGTCGGGGGCCAGCGGCCCAGCGTTCTTTTCCGCATGCCTCAGAACATGGATTACGGCGCCACAGTCAGAATCCAGGACGACGATTCAGGCGAGATATACAATTATCCCATGTTTGAATTCGCGGCCCTTGATGTGGACTTCGATGCTGCGGCCGAACCCAGCACGGAATCGGTCGTTCTTGAAGGAGACATGTACTACAGCCTGGATCTCTCGGCCAATACCGCAGCCATGCAGGCCGGCCGCATCAGAAACCTCAGTTCCGGCGGCCGTAGCGGCACCTTGTACCTGACCCTGTGGGCAACCTCCGGCAACTTCGACCCGGACGGAACAAAATACATGCTGGCCAGATACGAACTGGGCGAACTGGAAGGCGGACAGAGCCTCGAAAACGTCTCGGTTACCGGACAGTTTACTTTCCCGCCCAATGGCGAATACAGGATCACCCTGGCTTTGAGCGAATGGCGGACCGATAACGAAGAACCCGGTGAGTCCATTCAGGACTTTTACCAGTTCCCCGGCAAAGTGACTCTGACCCACGAAAAACGCAGTTCCGGCGGCGGCGGCGGTTGTTTTATTGACAACGCCATGCACTGAGCAACCGTAGGACGGCTTACCCTCCTGCCTCGACCGCAGGAGCACGATTCTGCTTTATGCCCCAGTCTGGCCCGGCTTCAGCCTCTTCGTTTCCCGAGGCTGAAGCCGCGACCTTCTTATTCCCTGGAATCTTCATCCAAATAGAACAGAAGCGGCCGCTACGGATCGAAAAACCAAGTGAGCAGTGCCCTCATCAATAATTGTTATGATATACTTTTAACTCAGTTGTAGAGATAAAGCTGAACCAGGCGAGGCAACCGTCTTTCCGGAAGGGCCTCACCAGAGTTATCGAGGAGGAAATACTGCTTTGACCAGACCAGGAACTGCGGCGGTTTTAAGCCTGGTGATTCCGGGCGCCGGACAGTTTTACAACGGCCATTTTCTGCGCGGGATATTCTGGCTGATAATAACGCCCGGACTATGGATAGGTTCCGGCGGTCTGCTGGGCTGGGTCTGCCATGTCATCGCCGCCATAACCGCATACAACAAAGGCATGCAGAAAGAACAAGCCGACAGGGTGGCCGAGTTTTGAAGAACGGCGCGATGTACGAACTCTTCCCCGGCGTTTACGCGGTGCCAGGGGAAAACGAATCGCGTTTTCCCTTCTGTACCTGTCTGTATGTCCAGGGTTCGGACCTTCGTCTTCTTATCGACGCGGGCATGGGCCTGAACCGTTCCCGGGCCTGTCTGGACCAGGGCGTGGACGTGCTCATCCTGACCCACTGCCACATCGACCACCGCCTCAATCCGGCCATGGGCGATCTGCGGGGCCTGCCGGTCTGGACCCATGAACTGGAAGCCCCGTATCTCGGGGACCAGGAACTCTTTCTGGACGGAACCGGGTTCACCCGCGGCGGCTTCAGTCTGGAACAGCTTTTTTCCCTGCCGGGCGGACTGACCCTGCCCGTGGCCAGAACGCTCACCGACGGGGAGGTCATAGACTTGGGCGGACTGACCTTGCAGGCCATTCACACCCCCGGCCACACGCCGGGACACCTGGCCTTTTACATCCCTGAATATGATTTCCTCTTCGCCGCCGACGTGGATCTTACTTCCTTCGGCCCTTTCTATGGACATGATTTCGCCGATATCGACCAGTTTCTGACTTCCATAGAACGCCTGAAAAGCATCGGAGCCGGGACCATACTCACCGGCCACGCCGGACCGTTCACAGGAGACAACCGCGAACTCTTTGACGCCTATGCCTCGGTGGTGCGGCAGAGAGAATCCGCCCTGTTGGCAATGCTTGACGCCCCCAGGACTCTTGATTCCTTCCGAGGCGGCAATCTTGTCTACCACAGTTATTCCCAGACCCCTGAACTGATAAAATGGTTTGAGATGGTCCACCTGGAAAAGCATCTCGCCCGTCTGCTCAGGCAAGGCAAGGTTCACCAAAACGGAGAGTTGTGGAGCAGGGGGTAAGATTAAAGGACCTCCGGCGTCCAATGCGGAAAGGCGGCATGACTGATCCATGCGGCTGAACGATTACCTGCTCCTGATGACCATCTGCCTTTCCGTGGCGGCCGGGCTCTTCCTGCCCGGCCTGGGAATCGTGTTCGCGCCTTATCTGAGTTATTATCTGATGTTCATCCTTTTTCTGAGTTTTCTGCCGATAAGGCCGCAGACCATTATGGAAACCGTGCGAGGCTCGGCCGGGCTCATCCTGACCTTGAGCCTGGTCAAAATGCTGATCCTGCCAGTGGCCATTTATTACCTGTTCCGTCTCATCTGGCCGCAGTTCGCCATGGGCGCCCTTCTTCTTTCAGCCATTTCCACCGGAGTCGTCGCCCCTTTCATCTCTTCCCTGGTTGGAGGCAACACGGCCCTGGTTCTGGCCCTGGTGGTCATTACATCTCCCCTGGCCCCTGTCACCGTCCCGGCGTTGGTCAAAATCCTGGCCGGACGCCACATGGAACTCCCTTTCGGAGGCATGGTTTTGATGCTCGGCCAGGTAATCTTCATACCCATGGCGGCGGTGGAACTCTGCCGCCGGTTTTCACCCGGCGCGGCAGCCTTTTTCCGCCGCCGATCATTTCCGTTCTCCCTGACCCTCTTCTTTGTCATCAACTTCGCCGTCTTCGCCAAATATTCCTCTTTTTTCCGTCAGCAACCGGCGGTTCTCTTAACCGCACTGGCCGCGGCCTTTATCCTGGGCGGCCTCTTTGTTGCGGCCGGTCTGCTGCTGAAATCAAAACCCGTCGACGACCGCTTGGCGGCCGCCACGATATTCGGTAATATGAACAATGTCCTGGTCATCGTGTTCGGTTCCCAGTTTTTCGGTCCCCTCGAACCGACCCTGGCCGCCATGTACATGTTTCCTTTTTTCAGCTTGATTATTCCCTTGCGCCTTTACCGGCGCAGGGTCGGCAAAAACGGCGATGTTCAGCCCTGATTCCGGAAAACGCCCGGGTGGACGAGTGAAAACCGGTGAACACAAAAATCTTCGCGAAACGGTCCAGTTCTATCTTCTGGACTGCTCCTCGCCCTTGGGCAAATTCATCGATATAGTCATCATTTCCCTCAATATCCTCGTCTGCGTAATCTACGTGATTGAAACCTATCCCTTGTCCGCCGCAACCGCCGCCTGGCTCTGGCGGCTGGAAGTGGCTATTGTCTGTCTCTTCATCGTTGAATATGCAGCGAGGATTTACGGTGCTCCAAACAGGTGGCGGCAGGTCTTCAACGTTTACAGCCTCATCGATCTGGCGGCCATCCTCCCGACCCTCTCGGTGCTGCTTCTGAATTACTCCGGTTTCGGCCTGAACATGGCCTTTCTCAACACCATCAGGGCGTTCAATGTCTTCCGCATCTTCCGTTTCCTGCGTTTCACCGCCGACGGGGATTTTTTCTTCGGACGCATCAACATGTCCATCCTCAGGCTGGTCAGGTTGATCGCCACCATACTCATCATCTTCTTTGTTTCTTCCGGACTCTTCTTCCATGTCGAACACACCCTGAACAATCAGGTCAACACCTTCGGCGACGCCTTTTACTTCAGCGTAGTGACGTTGACTACCGTCGGTTTCGGAGACATCACGCCTCTCTCGGAAAGCGGACGCTGGGTCACCGTTCTTATGATACTTTCCGGCATAATCCTCATCCCCTGGCAGGCCAGCCAGGTGGTTAAGGAATGGATGCGCATGTCCAGCAAGACCGATGTGGTCTGCCCGAGCTGCGGCCTTAAATACCACGACCGCGACGCTTCCCATTGCAAGGCTTGCGGCCATGTCATATACCAACCTTATGATGGTTAGAAGGAATAAGGCATGATGAAGGGACGGGCGCAACCGGAACTCACTGCTGCCAGAGCCGCGAGGAACCCAGAACTGCATTATGCGGAGATAGGAGACACCGGGCTGAAAGTAAGTCAGGCCGGATTCGGCGGGTACCGCATCGATGTCTCATCCCCACTGAACGGCCAGGCCCTCTCCCTGGCCCTGGATTCAGGCATAAATCTCATCGACACCAGCGCCAATTACAACAACGGGGGCTCTGAAAAACTGATCGGCGAAGTGCTCCGCCAAAAAGGAGGCTTATTCCACTCCGGCCGTGACACGGTGGTCGTGACCAAGGGCGGCTATATTCAGGGTTTCAATTACAGTCTGAGCCAGGAAAGGAAAGATCAGGGACGGCCTTTTCCCGATCTGGTCATGTTCGGCGAAGGGCTGGAACACTGCATTCACCCCGAGTTTCTAGAAGACCAGATCACCCGCAGCCTGGAACGCCTGGACCTGGAAACGATTGATGTCTACCTGCTGCACAACCCCGAATACTTTCTCGGCTGGGCTCATCGGACGGGAGCGTCTCTGCCGGATGCCCGTGCGGAATACTACCGTCGGCTCTCCCTGGCTTTTGAACACCTGGAACTCGAAACCTTCCGGGGCAGAATCTCCTGTTACGGCGTCAGCTCCAATACCTTTCCCCTGCCAGCCGACGACCCTGAATTCACTTCGCTGGAAAAAATCCGGGAAATAGCCGAATCCGTATCCTCCACACACCATTTCCGGGTTGTGCAATTTCCCCTCAATCTTTTTGAAAGCGGCGCGGTCACGGAAATCAACCAGTCCGGCGGGAAAACCGTGCTGGAATTTGCCGCTGAAAAAGACTTGACGGTTCTGACCAACAGGCCTCTCAACCCGATAATCGGCCGCAGGCTCATCAGGCTGGCCGACGCCGACCCGTCAGGCGCTTGCGGGCGTGACGAAATAACCTCCCTGATTACGGACCTCATCCTTTCCGAGAGCCACCTTTCCGAACAGCTCCTTCCGTCTCTCGGCTTCCCGGCCTCTTTCAACAATTCCATCATGAACAACTTTTCCGCCGGACGCACCCTGATGGAAAAATGGGAAACTTTTGAATCTCTGGCCCGCTGGCAGGCCCTGCAAAGCCAGTATTTTCTGCCCCGTATCAAGGAAGTTCTCCAGTTCCTGGCCACCCAGGAAGACATGCCGCCCGAAACACCCGGCTGGATAAGCAGCCACCTCAAAAAAGTCGAAGCGGTTTTCGCGGCCATAGAAAGCATCTACAGAGCAGCCAGGGGACGCCGGTCCGCAGCGGTCGGGGAAATGGTCTCGGGGCTGAATAAAGACTGGGCTTCGGCCGGGACTCTGAGCCGGACGGCTTTGCGGGCTGTCAGGTCTGCACCGGGCGTCACCTCCGTGCTGGTGGGCATGAGGCGGCCCGAGTATGTTGAAGATGTGCTGGCCGAAATCTCCCGGCCGGCTGTCTCGGCTCATTACCGGGAGGCCTGGAGCACCCTGTTTCTCAACCGGGAACGTTTCATCGAACAGCAAATGTAATGGCTTGACGGCTGCCGGTTCTTACAGTATCAAGGCTCCATGAAGATAAACCTGCCCCCCCAAGACCGAATCGCCCTGGTGCAAGGCATATTCAGCCGGGTCGCCCCGACTTATGATCTACTCAACCATCTGCTCAGCCTGGGCCGGGATGTCTTCTGGCGCAAGGCTACGGCCCGCCGGGTCAGGCTCTTCAGAACCAACCGTGTTCTGGATATTGCCTCGGGTACGGGAGACCTGGCCCTGCTTCTGGCCGAAACGCACCCCGGAGCCCGTGTGGTGGGCGGGGATTTCACCTACGCCATGCTGGAAGTGGCCGGGCGTAAGCTCAAACTCAAGAAAAATCTGCAAAACATTCAGTTCGTCGGAGCCGACGCGCTGAACCTGCCTTTCCCGGACGGCAGCTTCGACAGCACGACCATAGCCTTCGGCATACGCAACATACCGGACAGGCTGGCGGCGCTCAGGGAAATGGCCCGAGTCCTCACGCCCGGCGGCCGGGCGTTGGTCCTGGAACTGACCTTTCCCCGCTGGTCCTTCATCCGCCGTTTCTACAACACCTATCTCAACCGCCTCCTGCCCAAAGTCGGCGGCCTTGTCTCAGGTCAGGCTCTCGCCTACCAATACCTGGCCGATTCAATCATGGAATTCCCCGAACCTGAAGAATTCGCCGGGCTGATGGCCGAGGCAGGCCTTGTCCGCGCTTCCTGGAAAAAGATGACCTTCGGCATAGTGGTTCTTCACTGGGCAGAGAAACCGGAAGACTGACGTCTCTTTCAGCCAACCGCTCCCAGCCAGACGGCATAGCTTAACGCCGACGCCAGCGTGCCCGCAGAGACGGCCGCCGAAGCCAATTCCACGTCTCCCCCCATCTCCCCGGCCATGATGTAACAGATAGTGGCCGTCGGCGCCGCCAGCAATACCAGCCCCGGCACATACTGTTCCGCAGGCAGGCCGAAAAGTATGTAGATGGCCAGAGCTATGGCCGGCAGGCCGAAGAGCTTGAGCAGCACAGGGATAATCACCAGGTTAAGGCGATTCCTGAAAAGTTCGAATGACAGTGAAGCGCCGATGATGAGAAGCCCCATGGGCAAAGCCATGCCGCTGATGATCTTGAAACTCTGGTCGATCATGAAAGGCATCTTCCAGTGGGCCGCCGAAAAGACCAGACCGGAAAGAGAACCGACTATGACCGGGTGTCCGGCCACCTTGCGGAACCAGAAGAAAAAACCGGGTTTCTGTTCGCCCATGGAGCTGAAACGGCTTAGCAGGATCACTGACTGGAGGTTCTGCAGCAGCATCAGAAAACCCGTTATGACTCCGGCGGTGGTGAAACCGTCTTCCCCAAGATAATAGTAGGCCACGGCCAGGCCCACGTAGCCGATGTTCCCGTGAAAACTGCTCTGGGCAAAAGTCCCCAACTGGCTGTTGTTCAGACGCATGACCTTGGCCAGATACCAGGCGGGAAGAAGCATGATGACTATGGGAGCCATGGTTGAGGCTATCAGCAGCGGATTGAAATGCGCTTCGAAATTGGCCGCCGAGACTTTCTGAAAGACCATGACCGGAATGGCCACCATGAAAACCAGCCTGTTGGCGGGCTTCAGAAAACCGTCCGGCATGAGGTTCAGACGCCGAAGAACAGCCCCCAGAATTATTATAAGAAAAATAGGCAGAATCGTCGTAAAGACACTGAACACTCTTGTAAGCTCCTCTCGATTTTCGAGCCGCTTAATATACCACCATCTTAATCCGCATTGGCGCAAAAGAGACTTATCGTGCTAAAATTGTCGTAAGTCGCAGATACATGGAGGCTGCCGGATATGCCCGTTCTGATAAAGCTGAGCGCAACCCTGCGTGATTATGTTCCGGGTTATGAGCCGATGGAAGGCCTGACCATGAACGATGCCCACGGCAAGACCGTCCGGCGGGTCATGGACGAACTGGGCCTGCCGGCCGACAAGGTCAAAATCATTCTGGTCAACGGGTTATCGGCCGAAGAAGACCGCATACTTAATGACGGCGACCGCCTGGGGCTCTTTCCGCCGGTTGGAGGCGGTTGATGTCCGGGACGCCTATCCATGATTTTCCGGCCCTGCTGGAACCTCACCTGAAAAAGCAGACATCCCCCGGACACGGCCCCTTTTTCAGCATCGAAGAGCAGCCTCTTCGCCAAGTATCGGGCGCGACCGGCCGGACATTGGCCGAATCCATGCGTGATTGCCTCAAACTGGGTATCTGGCCCGAAAGGTTCAGGGCCAACCGGGGCGCTTATACGGAAAACGACCAGATAAGGCTTCTCGAATCCACAGTGGCCCTGCTGGGAGCCGGGGGACTGGGAGGAACAGCCGCCACCCTCTTGGCTCGCGCTGGCTTGGGAAGCCTCATCATCTGCGACGGCGACCGGTTCGCCGAAAGTAACCTCAACCGGCAGCTTTTCTCCACAACGAGCCGTCTGGGCTTGAACAAGGCCGTCTGTGCGGCTGAAGACATCAGGGCCTTCAATCCGGCCGTGGAAGTGGTTGTTCACCCGGTCTTTGCGGATGAAGGCAATATCAAGGGGATTCTGGGACAGGCCATGGTGGTGGTCGATTGCCTCGACAACATGCCAGCCCGGTATTTGGCAGAGCGCACGGCGCGGGAACTGGGCAAACCCTTTATCCACGGGGCCATCGCCGGTCAGGAAGGCCTGATGATGACGATTTTTCCCGAAGATCCCGGCTTGGAGTCTGTTTACGGCGGGGAACCGGCGGCAAAAAGCGGTTCAGCCGAGACCCTCCTGGGGACTCCGGCTGTAACACCGGCCATTCTGGCCGGTCTGGAGGCTCAAGAGACCATCAATATACTTCTGTCGCGGAAATCTCTGGCCAGAGGCCGACTGCTGCATCTCGACCTGACCATACCGGAATTGGAAATAAACAATCTGGCCTGATGCCGTCTCCCAAAGGACTTGACGCCTTTCAACTCTCCCCGGCCTTCTCTTTCCTTGCCAGGGGGTTGAAAAACGAAATGGCGGTCATGGTGTTGAAGGCCAGTTCACGGGGAAACATGCCCAGCCTGTCCCCGTCGCTCAAGGCTTCGTCGCTTTGCAGAGCCCGGCCGTTCTTCATGATGACCCTGACCGCGTCGAATTCCAGCCCCAGCGCGAAGAAGACATCGGAAACATGGGAACCCTCCGGCATCTCCAGAAGGTTTTCACCCGCCCCGTTGCATTCTATTCGGTCCCTCAAAGGCCCGCCGGCTTTGATCGTTATTTTCATGGTGATGACTAAACAGGCCGGGGTGTTCTCCCCGGCCTGCCCTTTTCAGCTATATCGACTGTGTTAGAAGGCCAGAGTCGAGTCCAGTTCCTCGTCCGTCACATCAAAGGTCGTGTTGTGCGGCGTCAGAGGCTCACGTTTGAAGAAGTCCGGCAGGCGGTCGTCGCCCGGGTTGAAACCGGCCCTCCGGTTGAAGTCGATCTCGGTCTTGAGGACCCTCTGGCCCAGCGAGGTGACGTCATCGGCGGTCAGGGAGAGGCCGAACTTGGCGTTCAGCATGTCCACTATGGCCACCAGGGCGTCCGGGATGTCCAGAACCGGGAAGGCCACAAATAGGCACAAACCGGCCGTGTCGATGGCCGCCGTGGCCACCTGGAGATTGCGCGAAAGCTCGACCTGTCCTGCGGACTTGGTCGGGTCCACGTACCCGCCGACTTTCATTATGTTGGCGGTCGTGGCGTAACCGGCCGTGTGGTCGGCGCCCATGGGGGTGGTGGCGTAAGTCACGCCCAGCCCCTTGACCGAGCGGGGGTCGTAAGCCGGCATGGACTGACCTTTGACCGTGGGGATGCGGGAAACGCCGAAAATCCGGCCGGTGACTTCGGTTCCGGAACCCAGAATGCGCCCTATCGGCGTGCCAGCTCCGATTTCCATCAGGTAGCGTTCGGCTCCACGGGTGTCGCCGAAAGCCAGCAGGCCGCCTTCCATGGCCACGGCCATGGCGCAACCGGTATCAATTGTGTCCAGGCCGTAATCGTCGCACATGCGGTCGAAACGGGCGATGGCGTCCAGATCGTCAATTCCGCAGTTGGGTCCCCAGGCCCAGACTGTTTCATATTCCGGCCATTTGGAGACATACGCGCCGTCAGGGCCGAGATAGATGCCGGAACAACGGATAATGCACCCGGCCATGCAGCCATGGCTCGGATCGCCGCCGCGTTTGACCGTGACCTTGTTCATGGTCTCCCCGCCGACCTTGTCCGCATTCTCAAAACGGCCTTCCTTGAAATTGCGGGTGGGCAGAGCTCCGGCCTCGTTGATTATGTTGATGAGGACATCGGTGCCGTAAGAGGTCAGACCGGCGCTGGTGACCGGATGGTCGGTCAGGGCCTTGGCGAAACGTTTGGCCGCTTCCTTGAAGGCCTCGGGGTTCATCAGAGGAGCGCTTTCGCCGCCAGCCGGGTCGATGACCATGGCCTTGAGCCCCTTCGATCCCATGACCGCGCCCAGACCGCCGCGCCCGGCATGGCGGGTCGGACGCAGTTCCCTGTCCGTAAAGGCCACGCTGGCCGCGCCCAGCTTCCATTCACCGGCCTGGCCGATGGAGACGTAACCGACCTTGTCGCCGTAAGTCTCGCGCAGCTTGGCCACGGTGTCATAGTTGCCCAGGCCCGCGTAATCATCCGCAGGGAGGAGTTCAGCCTTGTCCTTGCCCACGACCAGCATCCGGAACTTGTCGTCCTTGGGCGCGCCTTCAATGATAATGGCCTGAATGCCCAGCCGCCCCAGATACTGCCCGGCCTGGCCGCCGGAGTTGGATTCCTTGATGGTGCCGGTCAGCGGGCTTTTGCCGCCGACCGATATACGCCCGGAATTGGCGCAGTTGGTGGCCGCCAGCAGACCCGGCGCGAAAACCAGTTTGTTCATCGGCCCCAGAGCGTGGCAGGTGGGCTCGACTTCATCGGCTATGACGGCTGATGTCAAGCCGCGTCCGCCCAGGCCCTGGTATTTTTCCGGTACGTCTTCCCAGGTGATTTTGCCGCTGGTCATGTCAACACGAATTATCTTGAACATAGGCTCCTCCTATTGGTTTATGACTCTGATAAAAGAGTATAAAGGCCAGACAGGATATGGTCAAGGCATTTTCTTAATGATTTTAATTAGTTAAATCTATCATCCTCGACATAATTGCCACCGTCTGAAACCTGCTTCAAGTCTTTTCCGGAAATCCTGTTTCCGCCCCGCTCGGGCTGAAAGCCCCCCCAAAAGGCCATGTTTCATCTTTCCACATATAATGACCGGTTATTGCTCGACTATTCATGTGTTCCAATTCATAGCCAATCGCCTGTTTCGCTCCTTATCTCCAGATGCTTCCCTGACACATGCGCTTGTCAACCTGTGTCGCATGTGACATAATTCCGCTGTCTGGAGATCGAACTACGTAAGGTGAATTTTTCCATGAAGAGTTTTTTCAAAGTCAGGACAGTGGAAGAAGTTCTGGCTATCATCGGGGGCTTTTCGCCACTGGAGGCCGAATCCGCCGCTTTGAGCGATGCTTACGGACGGGTTACCGCCGAGGATGTCCGGGCTCCGGAAGACGTCCCCCTTTTCGACCGTTCCACCATGGACGGGTACGCGGTCAGGGCCGCTGATACTTTCGGCGCCACGGAAGGCCTGCCTGCCCTTTTTGAACTCATCGGCGAAGTATCCATGGGCCGTTCACCGGATTTTGAACTCCGGCCCGGCCAGACAGCCAGAATATGGACCGGCGGCATGCTTCCTCCGGGAGCGGACGCGGTGGTCATGCTTGAATATTCCCGTCCCGTCGACTCCGTAACCGTGGAGTTGGCCCGTCCGGTGGCTCCATGGGAAAACATCATCAGAGCCGCCGAGGACGTGGCGGAAGGCCAGATATTGATTCCCCATGGCCGGCGTCTGCGCGCTCAGGATTTGGGTCTTCTGGCCGCCCTGGGCCTTGGCCGCGTCAATGTGGTCAGGACCCCACGAGTGGCCATCATCTCCACCGGCGACGAAATTGTCCCGGTTGAAGCCTCTCTGCAGCCGGGTCAGATGCGGGACGTGAATTCCTACACCCTGGCCGGGCTGGTTCGTGCGGCTCACGCCGAACCCCGTCTGACAGGCCTGATTCGAGATGATCCGGCCGCCCTGAAAAAAGCCGTCAGCCAGGCCCTGGACTCTTCCGACGTGGTCATAATCTCCGGCGGCAGTTCAGTGGGGATGCGCGACTTTACCGTGGAAGTCTTCGGTTCATTCCCGGACTCGGAAATACTGGTCCACGGCGTTTCGGTCAGTCCGGGCAAACCGACCATCATGGCCCGGGTCGGCCGGAAAGTCCTTTGGGGTCTGCCGGGGCATACCGTCAGCGCCATGATAACCTGCGATCTCTTCGTGCGTCCTCTCCTCTCCCGTCTGTCCGGCAAAAAAAACTCGGGAACCGGCTGGGGCAAAACGGTCGGCGCCGTGCTGGCCAGAAACGTGCCTTCCGTCCACGGCCGTCAGGATTATGTCCGGGTCAGGCTCGAAGAAAACGGCGACGGGTCCTTGTCGGCCATCCCATTGCTGGGAAAATCAGGCCTCATTTCAACCATGGTCAAGGCCGACGGCCTTGTCTGCGTGGGCCTCAATGAGGAAGGTCTGGCCAAGGGCGTTCAAGTTGAAGTAGCTCTTTTCTAACCTCGGGGGAAAACTCTCATGTCAGCCGACAGAAAATTCAATCGCCACGTTTATCTGAAACTCAAAACCCTGGAAGAAGCCAGATCGGTTTTCCTCGACCGTTTCGCCGGATATTCCCTGTCCAGCGAAACCGTCCCGGTTACCGAGGGCCTCGGCCGTATCCTGGCCGAACCGGCCTTCGCCCGTTTCTCCTCGCCTGGTTTTCACGCCGCCGCCATGGACGGCATCGCGGTCATGGCCGAAGACACCTATGGCGCTTCACCCGACAGGCCGGTAACATTGACCATCGGGACCAACGCCTTTTACGTAAATACCGGCCATGTTCTGCCCGAAAACGTCAATGCGGTCATCATGATAGAAAATGTGGAAGAGCTCGGCGGCGGCAAGGTTCAGATAGAATCCGGCGCCTATCCCTGGCAGCATGTCCGCAAGGTCGGTGAAGACATTGTGGCCACCCAGATGGTTCTGCCCCAGGGACGCCGTCTCGGCCCCTATGAAATGGGAGCCCTGGTAGCCGCCGGGATCATCAGGACGCCGGTCAGGAAGAAACCCCGGGTGGTCATAATCCCCACAGGCTCCGAACTCATCTCCCCGGAAGCAGCGGAGACAACCCCGCCCCGGCCCGGCCAGGTAATCGAATACAACTCCGTCATTCTCAGAGCCCTGGTGCAGAAATCCGGGGGAGAGGCCCTTGTTCATGAAACCTTGCGCGACGACTACGATCTTATCCTCTCCACCTTGCGGAAAGCGGCCGCTGGCGACTCCGACCTGATCATCATAAATGCAGGGTCTTCTGCCGGAAGTGAAGACTATACTTCCACGGCCATCGGCGAACTTGGCGAAGTCCTGGTGCACGGCGTCACCATCATGCCGGGCAAACCGACCATACTGGGCGTGGTCAACGGCAAGCCGGTAATCGGCAATCCCGGCTACCCCGTGTCCGCAGTAATATCCTTCGAACAGTTCGCCGCGCCTCTCCTGGCCGCCATGCAGGGCGTCATTGATCCTCTGCGGCCCACGGTCACGGCGACGCCCTCCCAGGCCCTGCCCTCCAAACTCGGGCTTGAAGAGTTTCTGAGGGTAAAACTGGGGGTCATCGGCGACAAAACCGTGGCCGTGCCTCTGCCCCGAGGCGCGGGGTCCATAACCACCCTGACCCAGGCCGACGGCATTATCCGCATACCGGCCGACAGCGAAGGCGTGGGTACTGCCGAAACGGCCACGGCTGAACTATTGCGTTTCCCGCAAGAACTGGCCGGAACACTGGTGGCCATCGGCAGTCACGACAATTCCCTGGACGTGCTGGGCGATCTGCTGAGCCGCCGGTCGCCCGGCCTGAGTCTCTCTTCGGGCAATGTGGGCAGCCTGGGCGGACTTCTGACCCTCAAACGAGGCTTCTGTCATCTGGCGGGCAGCCACCTGCTGGATACGCAGACCGGTGCCTACAACATCTCATATATAAAGAAACACCTGGCCGGTTTTCCCGTCCGCATGGTCAACCTGGTTACACGGGAACAGGGCTTTCTGGTCAAACCCGGCAACCCGAAACAGATCAACGGATTCGAGGACCTGGTCCGGGACGATGTCTCCTTCATCAACCGCCAGGGCGGTTCGGGAACCAGAATCCTGCTCGACTACAACCTCAACATCCTCAATCTGGACCCGGACCGGATAAAAGGCTATGGGACCGAAGAGTTCACCCACATGGCCGTGGCCGTGGCCGTGCTCTCCGGCCGGGCCGACGTGGGGCTGGCCATATATTCCTCAGCCAAAGCCCTGGGACTGGATTTCGTTCCCGTCACCACCGAAGAGTACGACCTGGTCATACCCGAAGCCTTCTGGATGGACGCGAAGATTCAGACCCTGCTGGAAGTCGTCCGTTCCGCTGAATTCAAGGAATCTGTCGCCAGGCTGGGCGGTTACGGCACGGAGAAAACAGGCGAACTGCTCTGGACCTGGGACGGAATAAATTAGAATCAACATCAACTATTGTGGGTTAATATGCAACATATCGAGATTTATTCACCTCCAATAATCTGCATTGTCGGTAAATCGGATTCCGGCAAGACGACCCTGATCGAAAAGCTGCTGCCCGAACTCAAAAGACTGGGCCTGACCGTGGGTTCGGTCAAGCACGACGTGCACGGTTTTGAAATCGATCATCCGGGCAAGGACAGCTGGCGTCACAGGCAGGCCGGAGCGGATGCGACCATAATCTCCTCCCCCACCCAGATGGCCATGGTCAGGGATACCGACCACGATCAGACTCTTGATGAATTGGCTGTTTATTTTCAGGGATATGATCTGGTGGTCACGGAAGGATACAAACGGGAAACAAAGCCCAAGGTGGAAATTTATCGTCCGGAAGCCCATCCTGAACCGCTCTGCCGGAACGATGAAAACCTCATCGCCCTGGTCACCGATTCGCCTCTCGATCTGGGCGTGCCGAAGTTCGGACTTGATGATGCGGCTGAACTGGCCGTGTTTCTTCGTGACCGCTTCTGTCCCCGCTTCGCCCGGACATCCGCTCAGCAGGTCTGATCCGGAAATCTCTTGTTCAAGACGCATAAGCCGCCCGGTGCTCAGCGCCGGACGGCTTTTTCTTACCGCGCGCCCGCACCTTCAGATTCCGGACAGACGGACGACCTTGATTTCCGTTCCGCCGGTCAATTCGGAAACGCCTTCGGGGATGATGATAAAACCGTCTTTTCTGGCCATTGAGGTCAGGCGGCTTCCGGATTTCAACGGCGTGGCCGTCAGTTCGCCGTCAACCGTTTCGATCCTGGCGTGCAGGCATTGCGTCCAGTCGTCCTGGCCTTCGACCGTCCGGGTCAGCCGGGCTGTTGTCTCCGAAAAAACAGGGCCGGACCATCCGGCCATCCTCAGCAGTCCGGGCAGGGCCAGCAGCAGAAAGGCTATTTCATGAGAAGGCGGGCCGCCGGGCAGAATAAAAAACGGGCGGCCTTCCAGCATCCCCAGGCCCGCAGCCTTGCCCGGCCCCAACCTGACCCGGTGAAAAACGCCCTGCCAGCCGAGATCGTCCAGGACCCGTATAATCAGATCCTTTTCACTGCCCCAGGAGCCCCCGCTGGTGATGAAAGCATCGGTCTCGGGCAGCATCTCCCTGACGGTGGCCGCGATTACCGCCGCCCGGTCCGGCACTATGCGGCAATTGACCTGGTTGAACCCGAAATAGTTCAGCCAGGCCAGGGTTTCCACAATGTTGCTGGCGTACAGCTTGCCCTCCGGCAGAGGACGTCCGGGCGCCACGACCTCATCGCCGGTGGCCAGAACAGCCACGCGGGGATAGGCGGTGACCCTGGCCCGGTGATGTCCGGCCGCCGCCAGCAAGCCGACCAGGGCGGGATGAAGCCTTTCCCCTGTGCGGGCGATTGTCCGTCCCGCCGACACGTCGGCCCCGCGAGGCAGCACATTGCGTCCCGGCAGGGCGTTGTTCAGACACCAGACCCAAGGCGGCTCCTCCCGTGCGAATTCTCCGGCCAGAACCGCCTCCGCCCCCTCGGGCAACGGAGCGCCGGTCATGATCTTGGCGGCCTCCCCTGCCCCGAGCATTCCATCGGAAGTATGCCCGGCGGCGGTGAACATGGTCAGTTTCAATTTAACCGGATTGGCGGGGCTGGCGGAAGCCGTATCGTCCGAGACGACGGCGTAACCGTCCTTGAGCGAGACATCCAGGGAAGGACTGTCCACCAGGGCTGTCACATCCTCGGCCAGAATGCGGCCGACCAATCCGGAAAGCTCGACATCTTCCGCCGGGCCGGGCCGGACAGTCTCCATGACCAGTTGGAGGGCTTCCTCAAAGCCTATCTTGGTCTTCAGCATCGGGGCAACGTCCTCTCTCAAAAGACCTTTCCGGCCTCATCCCCGGCGGATCTTCAGGTCTATTTCCCGGGGATCTTCACAGTTTTTCAGAGAATTGACCATTCCCACCAGGGCGTTTTCAAAAATCGCCTGCACAAAGGGCAGCATAGGCACCTTACGGCCGTCCACCAGCAATTCCAGGCGGAGTTCTTCCCTTGACGGAACAAGAACTTCCTGCTGCACCAGATCCGCCAGACCGGAGATGTCATTGTCGGCATAATGCGGCCAATCAGGCTTGTCCGGGCAAACGTCGCCCACCAAAGCCAGCAGGTCGCGCCGGCGTCTGGTCAGCGGAGCATCGGCCAGGCCGCTCCGGAATACTTCCAATGTCGGCAGCTTCACCCTCTGGCCGATTTTGTAGAACACGACCTTCGCGCCAGGAGCATAATTGGCCGCCAAGGACTCTGGTGAATCCTCATCTTTTTCCGCTGGATACTCCAGAACCAGACGGCGTGTTCCCATTTCCAGAAAATACCGTGAACCTGCCTCAAACGCGCCTTCTGCCGCGCCGTGTTCTTTTCCGGCCGAATCGTCTTTGCTCATGACCGCGGCCCGGAGACCTCGATCGGCAAATTCACGCACCAGGCCCTCGATCAAGGCAGAACGCCCGCTCCCCGGAAGCCCCGCCACGGCCACCACCGGAACAGTGGGGGAAATATCAACGGTCCCGTCGTGAAAAACGGCGTCAAAGACCTCGTCCGTGTGCACAATTCCTTTGCGGGCCAGCACCTTGAAACCCTGAAGCAGCTTTTTGGCTTCCGGCGTCAAACGGCTGCCCCGGTTCTTTCCCCGTCCCACGGAAGTCTCGATGAGACTCATGCCCAGGCGTTCCTCTGTTGCCTTTATCCTGGCCCATACACCGCGGTAAGACATCCCCAGAGCCTTGGCCGCTGATTGCATGGAGCCAAGTTCGTCGATCAATTCCAGCATCTTGCGGCGGCCCTCACCAAAGACCACCTCGCCGCTGTCGTCCTCCAGCCAGTATTTTGACCTGACTCGCATGGAATGCCTTCCTTTTTTTGAAGTTTATTCAGCCCACCGGCTTGGGCGGGATCGAGAACTATTATTACTCTCAACACCGCGTTCGGGTCAACTGCGGGCGCAAAAAGTGTTCGGGTTTATTCTGGAGTTTATCAGATAAGGCTGACGGACGAGGGGGGACAGTGTAAGGTGACGGTCGAACCGACCAGTGGCGGATTGATCTCTGCGGCTTCACGATCCATCAGGACCGTCAGTTTGACTCCGACATGGACAATGACCCGGAAATTACGGCCTTCTTCACTCACCTGGATCACCCGGCCGGTCATGAATTCCCTGTCGGGCACCTGCCCTGCCTCTTCCGCCGGAAGTATCCTCAGAAGCCTGGAGTCCACCGCCGCCTTGGCCTTTCCCGCAACCGCGCTGTCAATCGGCAGACTGACTTCCGCCACCCGGAAAACAGCATGGTCCCCGTCGGTTTCAACGCGGCCGGAAAAGATGTTTTCGTAGACGGAAGAAACTGTTCTGCCGTTGAAAAGGAATATTTCCTCATCGGCCAGGTTGGCGGACTGTCCGAAATTGTGAGTCGTCAGGATGATGGAAATGCCCTTTTCTCGATTGATATCCCTGATAATCTTCTCAATGATGAGCTGATTCTCCACATCCACATTGGCCGTGGGCTCATCAAAAAGTATCACCCTGGGCGAACAGGCCAGGGCCCGGGCGATAGCCACCCGCTGGGTTTCGCCTCCAGAAAGGCGGTTGGCCTGAGCCTGCGCAAAACCGCCCATTCCGATCATCTCCAGGGCTTCATCAACCAGCTTTTCCCGTTCCCTTTTGGGAACCTTTCTGACCTTGAGGCCGAACTCCACGTTCTTTCTGACCGTGGCGGTAAAAAGAATGGGGGTCTGGGGCACCATAACCACTTCCAGCCGGAGCCGTCTCAGATCATTGTTGCCGAACCTGGCTTCACAGCCGTCATAGATTATCCGCCCCTTTGTCGGGGCCAGGAGAAAGGCCAGCATTTCCAATAGAGTGGTTTTGCCTGCTCCGTTGGGGCCCAAAAGTGAATAAACCTTGCCCTTCTCCAGGTTGAGCCGAGGCAGATCAAGCACTGTCCGTGAACCATAAGTCTTGGTCAGGCCTTCGATCTCGAACAGCATCAGGCCCTGCTCTTTCCCTGGAAAAAGTTGAGAATGACGTTCATGGTGAAGCTGATGGCCAGAAGAACCAGGCCCAGGGCCACGGCCAGGACGAACTGCCCTTTGTCGTATTCCAGAGCCATGGCCGTGGTCATGGTCCGGGTGAAGCCCCTGATATTGCCGCCCAGCATCATGCTGACGCCGACTTCGGCAATGACCCGTCCGAAGGAAGCAATAATGGCCGCGAATATCCCGAAACGGGCCTCCCTGAAAACCACCAGGGCAGTCTCCAGGCCGCTGGCCCCGAGAGTCATGGCCGTCTTGCGGTAACGCTCGTCAATCCTGCTTATAGCCGAGATGGTGAAGGTAACGACCAGAGGAATAACCAGCAGCACCTGGCCGATGACTATGGCTTTTTGAGAATACAGCAGATCGAGCGGGCCGAGTATGCCCCGGCGCGAGATGAAGACGTAGACGAACAGACCGACAACCACGGTGGGGACGGCCAGCAAGGTGTTGAAAAGGGTAATGACAGCCCTCTTGCCGCGAAATTCCTTGAAAGCCACGGCGAAACCCGTGGGCACGCCGATCAAGGCGGCCACGATGGTCGCGCTGAGACTTACCTTGAGAGACACCCCCACTATCTGCAGCAACTCCGGGTCAAGGGATTTGAGCAGAAGCAGGGCGGAAAACAGGCTGTCCAGCAGAAGTTCCATGCATTCGGTCCGAAAAATCCGGCGGCGCGGAATCAATGCCGCGCCGCCGGCAAGTTGGGTTCTTCTCTATTTGGCGTCCGGAATGGCGTCGGGATAGAAAAGCTGGCGGTCAAGCTGCTTGTAATTGGCTATCAGAGCCTGACCTTCAGGGCTGACCAGCCACTGGGCGAACTGATCGGCCAAGTCGTATTTGACATGGGGGAACTTCTTGGGATTGACCGGGATCACGCCGTAAGGATTGAACAGGGCCGGGTCGCCCTCAACCAGGACTTCCAGGTCAAGCTTCTTGTCCGCACCGTATTTGAAATTGATGAAGGTTCCGCGGTCGGAAAGGGTGTATCCCTGCTTTTCGTCGGCGAAAGTCAGGGTCTTGTCCATGCCCTGGCCGATGGAAAGATACCAGTCCCCCACCGGACGTTCAAACTTCAGCTCCACGGTCTTGCCTTGCTTGACCATAGGCGTGACGCCTTCTTCCAGAGGCAGGCCGGTTTTCTTCCAGAGTTCCTTTTCCTTGCCGTGGGTGCCGCTGTCATCGCCGCGGGACACGAAGAAGGCCTTGGCCTCGGCGATCTTCTTCAGGGCTTCGGCCCCGTCTTTCAGACCCTTTATTCCGGCCGGGTCGGCGGCAGGTCCGAGCAGGACGAAATCATTGTGCATGACGGCGTAACGCTTGGTGCCGAAACCGTCAGCCACGAACTGTTCCTCACGGGCCGTATCATGGACGAAGATAACATCCACGTTCCCGTCCTGTCCGTCCCTGATGGCCGCGCCGGTTCCCTTGGCCACCACCTTGATATCAATGCCGGTAGCCGCTTTAAAGGCCGGCAAAAGCACATCCAGCAGGCCGGAAGCCTGAGTGCTCGTAGTCGTCGACATGGTAATGACCTTGTCCTCGGCGGCAACCTGACCTGCGAACATCAGACAGAATACCGCCATAACGCAGAGCAGCGAAACCAATCTCTTCATAGCCAACTCCTTTCGTTCGAAAAAACAATCTTACTCGATATATTAAAAGCAAATTGAAACATAAAAATTCCAACAATCTCCCCATATAGGGAGACAGACAAATATTTTTTACGTTTTTTCAATATATTGTATTATGGATCCGGTGTTTCTTCAATATATCCCGCAAGGCATATTTACGGTCGAACATTAATATTTTTAACTCCAGGATGTCAACTCTTTTTGGAATATTTTGCCCGCCGGGGCTGCCGGAATCCCTTTGCCTGCGCTGATCCATCGAACCCCTACACAAAGCGCATAGCGGAAAGCGCAAACTCTGAATCCCATACATGCTTTAATGTATTGAGAGAATACGCCTTAAAAAACAGAGCTTCAAGGCGGCTTCATATGAACTTGACTCCTATTTCCCGCTTCTGATACCTATGGTCTCGTATCTTCAAACCAGGGTGCGCCGGCCTTGCTGTTTTTTGAGCCAAATCCGAAGTAAACCCATAAAGCCGGGATGAGCCCCACCTGTAACGGCCAGGCCGGACATGGGTGGCCGTCTCTCTCCAGGGGAATGCCGTGAAAATCAAGACTCTTTTGGGGATTATTATCCTGCCCTTGTTCTGCCTGACCTTTTTCAGCGCCTGCGGCGGCGGGGGCGGCGGAGGGCAATCACCCGCGTCCGAAGCTAAAAAATGGACCTATATGGTCTACATGGGTGCCGACAACAACCTCTCCATGGCCGGTCTGAACGACCTCAACGAGATGGAGGCCGTGGGTTCGAATGCCGACATCAACATCGTCGTTCAGGCCGAATTCAGCACAAGTTATACGGATTTTGCGGTCCTGGGCCATGACTGGTACCAGGGAGAAACATTGCGCCTTCTGGTGGAGGCGGACAACGCCCCCAACAGCGTCAACCTGGAGGCCGGGACTTCCATAGGCAACGTGGACATGGGCTCTCCTGCTGCCTTGACCGATTTCATAACCTGGACCGTCGCCAACTATCCGGCTGAACATTATGCTCTGGTCATCTGGGACCACGGCGCGGGCTGGAAAGACGTCCGCCTGAACGCCCCCGGCTTCCTTCGCGGCGCGGTTCAGGACAGCACCAGCAACTCATTCATGTCCCTGCCCGACCTGGCCAAGGGCGTGGCCGACGCCGGTCTGGCCGCCGACAGGGCCGGCAGCGGCCTGGATATAATCAATTTCGATGCCTGCCTCATGGCTATGTATGAAGTGGCCTACGAATTCAAAGGTCTCTGCGATTACCTTGTTTCCTCCGAGGAAACCGAACCCGGAGACGGCGACCCCTACGACGCCATACTCCAGGCCCTGGCTGATTCTCCGGGCATGTCTGCCCTGAATCTGGCCAGCACAATCGTGACCAGATACAAAAATTATTACGAGACCACCGGCCGCAACACCGACATCACCAAATCGGTTCTGGATATGTCCGCCCTGGACAGCCTGGATCTGGCCGTCAGGGCGCTTTCGGACGCCATAATCGCCGAACATGCCAATATTTCCGGCGTAATCACGGCCGCGCAGAACAACACCCAGTCTTACGCCTACCGCGCCAACCACGACCTTTACGATTTCTGCTCTTACCTTAAGGCCAATGTCGGCGCGGGAGGAACTCTCACGGCCGCCGCCTCTCAACAGGTCATGGACGCTCTCCAGAGCATGGTCGCCGCCAACGAGGTCATGGGAACCGAGGTCGCCGATTCCCACGGGATAGCCATCTACGCACCCAGATCCAGCCAGATAGACAATGACGAATACAACAGTTACGCTCTCCTGGCCTGCAACCAGTCCCGGGCAGGCGGCACCTGGCTTGACGCGGTGACCGCCATAATAGGCGGCGCGCCCGGAGCCAATCAGGTGCCCGGCCGTTTCGCTTTCAAAATCACCTGGGACACCGACTCCGACCTTGATCTGATCGTCATTGAACCCGATGGTGAACCTTATTCCCCGTTCCTGGGCGCAACCAGCCCCAACGGCTATTTTTCCGGCGACTCCGCCGATACCGGGCTTTCCGAAGAGTATTACCTGGCTGATGTTACCGTTCAAAAAGGCCGCTATGACGTGGTAGTCAACTATTATGCCGACAAAACGGACAACTACGCCAATGTCAAGTTCTATTGGATAGACCCGGATAACAGCGTGACCGGGTGGCAGGAATCCGGTCCGGTCTCCATGGATCTGAGCAACAAATACAACGGGGCTTACCTGCCTGCCAATCTGAATGATCTGAACAGTTACAGCGACTGGTGGTACGCTGGCACCATGCAGAGAGACGGCCTCACCGATACTTTCGGTCCCTTGGCCGGAGACAGCGAGAGAAGGCCCATAAAGCTGAGTTTCAGGATTCAGAAACAGACACCTTAACGTAATGGAGTCCTTCCATGAAGAAAAGGCACGGGAATCCGGCGTCCTTACTGATCGTGCTGGCCGCCCTGGTTCTGCTGTCCGCCTGTCTCGGTCCGGGTGCGGCCGGCCAAGGCTCAACCTTTGACGGCAAAGCAACCATCAGTCTCATCAATGAAAATTTGCCGGAATATTTGGGCCGGAAGGTAACTATAACCGGTTTTTTCAAGGGCTGGAAGGGGCCGTGCGACGGAGTCCCTCCGGTGTCAAGAAGCGACTGGATGATAGATGACGGAACCGGGTGCGCCTACGTGGCCGGTCCGTTGCCCCGGCCGGGCCTGGATTCGGCCGCTCCCGCCGATGAACCAGTTGTTATAACCGGCGTGGTGGGCAAAGGCCCCAAAGGCCGGGCCTTCATTGATGCCAGAAGATAAAAACACCAAAGGCGGGAGATTCACCGGCCAATCCCCCGCCCTCGTGCAAAACCGAAACATCACCGCCGAAAGCGGCGCGGCGGCGAAGAACATCATCAGGTTTTATCTCTTGCTCAGAACACCCTGACGACGTAGTTTACGTTGATGAGAATCTCCCTCTTATCATCCTGCAGAGTCATATAATCGCCGACCTCGTTGAGCAGGTCCGACAACCTGGTCTTCTCCTCGGGCACGGCCATGACCAGATCCCCTTTGAGCCGCTTGCCTCCCTGCAGCAGAACCGTGACGTTCCGCCGTTCCTCGGCAACCACGGCCTTCATCATGTCCTTCTCCAGCATGCTGGCCACCCAGACGATATGGTCCTGATTGAGAAAAGTGAATTCGCCCTGGGTCGTTTCGAAGGGAACGAACCTCTCGGGGCCGGTCAAAGCGCCCATGATGGTCTGTTGTCCGACGCCAAGCTCTGAAACCCGGCTGAGAAAGATATGCCCGGAAAACTGGCTCTGGTCGGAAAGGGCCAATGAAACCTTTTGCTTGATTTTGTCCACGGCCAGTGATGTCATGAATGCACCTCAAGGAAGGTTATTAATAATAGGCTGTTGATAATTATAAGTTGCACCAAAAGCGGTGTGATGTCAATAAGGTTTAGTCCTTGCTGGACAATTCTGACCACTGGGCCGCCTTTCCGGCGAAAACGGTTGACACCCGCATGGTGAATGATTTATCAAGTTTGAATGCGTTATAGAGAGGTGCGTCTTTGCCGACCTTATCGGAAATACAAAAAAACTGCCTGAGTCAAGCCAAGAATCAGGCGGAGTGTCCATGCACCTATCAGGGTTGTCCCCGGCACGGCATCTGTTGTGAATGCCTTCGCTACCATCTGCAATCCAGCCAGTTGCCGGCCTGTTGTTTCCCGCCGGAAGTCGAAGCCACTTTTGACCGTTCTTTCCGGCGGTTTATTGAGACCTACTCGTGAAAAAGCGCCAAACCGGCCATGGCCTCTTCCATAACTTTGGATAATGAAATACAAGGACTGATCGATCTGATCAGCAACACGACCGATGCCTACACCACAGCTCTCTTTGTCGCCCCGGCTGCCGGTGAACCGTTGCGCCTTCTGGCTTACCAGTCGCTCAGCAGCAATATCAACACGGATGTCCGCATAGCTCCAGGAGAAGGCCTCGTCGGCTGGGCTTTCAAGAACCAGAAAGCGGTCAACGTGGACAAGTTCGACCAGGACACCCGCCGGCTCTTATTCTACCGCTCCGATGAAGACATAAAATCCTTCATGGCTGTCCCTCTGCCCAACGTCAATGGAGTCCTGGCCGTGGACAGCAAGCAGAGATACGTTTTCACCGAAAAGAGCCAGAAGATACTGCATCAGTTCGGAACAGTCCTGGAGATGGCCCTGGAAAGGCTCAGGCTGGCCGGACACGGCTTGCGCCGCGCCGGTGTAATGGCCTTCCTGAAAGACCTGGACGAAGTTCTGGCCCGCAAGGAAAAGGACACCGATTCCTTCCGGCGGGCCATGGCCCTTATCCGCGCCTTCGCCGGAGCCGATGCCTGCCTTCTTACCGTGGTATTGCCCGGAAACAGGGAATTCTTCTTTGTCTCGGCCGTGGACGCAGCCGACTCCTTCGAACCGCCGGAGGAACCATACTCCCTGAACAAGGGCCTGGCCGGCTGGGTTATGCGGGAAAAACGCCCGCTGATTCTTCCCAAAGCCCGCCTGGGTACCGACAAATCCTACGTCTATAATCCCGCTGAACCCCTCAAGGACCATACATCCTTCGCCGGTCTTCCGGTTACCTGGGGTCGGCGTCTGCTCGGAGCCTTATGCCTGACGGCGGCGGAAACGCTCAATCTCGACGACATCAAAAGCGTGGCCCTGGAAATGGCCGCCCAGCGTCTGGCCGCGTCCCTGGAAAAGGAATTTCTGGTCAAGCGGGTGGCCGAACTCGGCAGGCTCGACCCACAGGTCGGCCTGCCCCACCGGACATATTTCACCGAACGTCTGGCGGTTCTGCTCCAAAGGTCTCCGATGACCAAGGGAACGGTCAGCCTTTTTCTGCTCCGCTTGGCCAATCTTGACGACATGGCCTGCGAATTCGGGCAGGAAGCAGCTCAGGAAGTCCTGAAAAACGCCGCCCGGGAATGTCTTTCCCGCTCTAATAAGGATTCTGAATTGGGGCACGTAAGTTATGGTATAATCGGTATAGCCGAGGCTGGCCGGACTGAAAAAAGCGGGCATAATTTCAGTGAAGACCTGGCCTTGAGCCTTTCCGATTATGTGATGGAAGCCACCGAAGGCCGTTTCCGCCTGAAGGTCGATTCCGTCCTGGTAACTCCATCCATGAACATCAGGCGGGCCGAGGACTTGATCCGTCTGGGATTGAACAAACTGCAAGGTAGCCTGTAGATTCGCGCGGAGGATAGCGGCGCATGTTGTTAGAAAGAATGCTGGGTTTCTTTTCCAAAGATTTGGCTATGGACCTGGGCACGGCCAACACCCTTATTTACCAGAAGGGCAAGGGCATCGTTCTCAATGAGCCTTCGGTTGTCGCACTTTCGGCCGACAAGGGAAAGGTCGTCGCCGTGGGGCAGGAGGCCAAGGAGTTCCTGGGAAGGACGCCCATGAAAATAGCGGCCATCAGGCCGATGAAAGACGGCGTGATCGCCGATTTCAACGTCACCCAGGAGATGATTAAATTTTTCCTGAAAAAGGTCCAGGGCGGCCGTCCGCTTATCCGTCCCAGGATAGTCATCGGAGTACCCACAGGTATAACTCAGGTTGAAAAAAGGGCCGTTATAGAAGCGGCCCAGATGGCCGGGGCACGGGAAGTGCACCTGATAGACGAGCCCATGGCCGCGGCCATCGGCGCGGGACTGGATATTGACCGGCCCTTCGGAAACATGGTCGTCGATATCGGCGGCGGCACCACCGAAGTGGCTGTCATAAGCCTTTCGGCCATTGCCTATGCGGAATCAATAAGGGTGGCGGGCGATGAAACCAACGAAGCCATCATGAGATACATGCAGAAACAGCACCAGCTTCTTATCGGGGAAAACACGGCCGAACAGGCCAAAATTGCCATCGGCAACGCCTTCCCGCTCGATCAGCCAGCTCTTTACGACATAAGAGGCAAGGAAATAGTTTCCGGCCGGCCCAAGGTGGTCAGCGTAACTTCCGAGGAGATGCGCGAAGCATTGACCGAACCGGTGCTGGCGATTGTTGAGGCGGTCAAGCGGGCTCTGGAAAAGACCCCGCCGGAACTCTCTGCCGACATCTATGACAAAGGCATTACCATGGCCGGCGGCGGCTCTCTCCTTCAGGGCCTAGCCCGCCGGATTTCCGAAGAGACTGAACTGAAGGTCAACCTGACTCAGGACCCGCTGCTCAGCGTGGCCCTGGGCACCGGACTGGCTATGGAGCGGCTTGATTATTACAGAAAGGTGTTCGTCAATTGACGGAAGGAACAGCCTGCCCGCCCCTTGAAGACATCCTGGAAATAGCTCAGACTGCGGCCCGCCAAGCGGGCCGTGTTCTGCTTGAAGGCTTCAGGCAGCCGAAACAGGTTCGTTACAAAGGCGAAACAGACCCGGTAACCCAGTTCGATCTGGCTTCGGAAAAGACCATCGTCGGCCTTATATCAGGAGTCTATCCGGACCACGGCATTCTGGCCGAGGAAGGCGGAGAAACAACGCACAGCTCCGCACACCGCTGGTACATAGATCCCCTCGATGGAACGGTGAATTTCGCCCATGGAGTCCCGGTCTTCGCCGTCTCCATCGCCTTTGAAAGCTGCGACGGTCTGGAACCGGAAGTGAAAGTCGGCGTGATCTACGACCCGGTTCACGACGAACTGTTTTCAGCCGTCAAAGGCCAGGGGGCCAGGCTGAACGGCCGCCCCATCCATGTTTCCGATCAGGACCTGATGATCCGCGCTCTCATCGCAACCGGGTTTCCTTACGATCTCCATACTCAGCCGGACCCTGTTCTGGACAGATTCAGACGGATGTGCCTGGCCGCTCAAGGCGTGCGCCGTCCGGGCGCGGCGGCCATCGATCTGGCCTGGCTGGCGGCCGGGCGCGTGGACGGTTTTTTCGAAGAAAAGCTTCAGCCCTGGGATACCGCGGCGGGAGTCCTTCTGGTCCGGGAAGCCGGAGGCCGGGTGACCGATTACTCCGATATCCCCCATCTGCCGGAGCGGAAAGAAATCCTTGCGACTAATGGACACCTGCATTATACTATGCTTCAGGTTCTGAACCAGCATACTGGATCGGACCAATGATGCCGCTTCACTGAGGGAGGAGCGTTAATGAAAAAATTCCTGACCAGTGACGAGCTGGAAGGGCGGCTGAACTGCTTTGGCGAGTTTGAAGAGAATGATCAGATTTGCGTGAAATGTTGTGCGCTGAACATTAACTGCGCTATTGCGAAGAACCGTTATTTCGGCTACCAGATTATGGATGATTCCATATCATCGATAATACACTTTGATGGCGATTTTTAGTCAAGGCCGGTCTCTTGACCGGCCTTTTCTAATATGGCCCTCAGATATGGCTTGATGTAAATACCAGTCAAATCCATTTCCCGGATTTCTCTGCACAGAAATTCAAGACGTGCTGCCTGGTTCAGACGCCGGTCAATCAGAATAACGTCTTCCCCTCTCAGTCTGAACCGCCCGGAATTTACCTCGGCCTCTTTGTCGCCCAGGGATTCATAACGGATTCTTACGCCTAGACGTTCGGCCAAATCTTCCAGACCGGCCAACAATTCTTTCGTCTCCATCCTCTTCCGCCTCCCAAGCAGCCAGCTTCAGGGCTGATTCCCGTTTTTTTCTCACCCAGGCGGCCACTATCATTATGGCGGCCAGAAACCAGATCGCGCCAGAACCCGTTACCAGCCAGATAATCGAGAATCTGTGCGACAGCCAGCGGTTGAACTCCTCCTCCAGAACATCAAGCCTGGACCCGCTGGCCTGCATAAAGGTATTTTCCACGGAAACTCCCAAGGCCAGGTTTCTGACGATTCCGCCGATAATTTCCGGACCGTATCTGGTACGCAGGAAAGTGATGAAATAGAAACTCTGGGCGTAAGCCGTCTCTGCTCCCATCCTGTCCGACGGAAAACCCGAGACAAGCTCATCCAGGGGAATGATTCTCTTTGATGCGACAGCCCTGGCCATGACCACGTGCCGGGAAACGCCCCAGTCATGGGCCAGATGCATGGTTAACCCTTCGTTCAACCAAGTGGGCACCAGTCTGGTTCCAAAGGCTCTGGCCAGCACAAGGTGGGTGATTTCGTGAGCCAGCGTGACATACGGTTCCAGACCCGGCCCGGCTCGTCTGGTCTTGATTATTATCAGGTTAAGCCGGGGATAAGCCACGCCGGACGCCCAAACGGGAATATCCCCTCCCTCGGGTTGGGCCAACCGGAATTCCTCGTTTGAAGAGGCCAGAACAATGGTCACGGCGCCCCCGGAAGACAAACCGAACCGCTTTTCCATATCGGCCAGCAACCTGCCCGCCCGGCTTTCAAAATCCGCGGCCAGACCGGTTTCCGGACCATGATGTATAACCTTGACTCTTCCTGTGTCAGCCCAAGACTGGCTGGCCAGCCCCAGCAGCACGGCGATCAAGGCCAGATATTTCATCGGAAAGCCTTAATCCAATCCTAAACGGTTGACGATTTCCGCCGGAGAAAGTCCCTTTATGAGAAGAACCTTTGACTTGCTGGTCTGCCCGGAAACAAGTTCCACTGCCTGCCTGGGCAGTCCCAGTTTCTTGGCCATGAACCTGGTCAGGGCCTCATTGGCCTTGCCGTCCACCGGCGGGGCGTTGACCCTGACTTTGAGGGCGTCGCCATGCAGTCCGCCCACACCTTCCTGACTGGACCGGGGCGACAACTGAATCCTGAGGCGGACACCCTCTTTTATTTCCTGCCAGAACACCACGTTTCCCGTCTTTCGCTCACGAAAACCCAGGCCATGGAGTCATGCTTTCCGTCAAAAAGCCGAGACAGCCCAGTACATTACCCGGTCCAGCAGGGAATTGGCGAAATAGATGGCCGCCAGAAGAACTATGGGAGTCAGGTCTACTCCGCCGAAAACAAGAGGCAGCATGCTTCTCATTCTGTACATCACCGGCTCTGTCGCGCCGTAAATAAACCTGACGATTGGATTGTAAGGATCGGGGCTGATCCAGGAAATGACCGCCCTGGCGATGACCACGATCATGTAGGCGAACAGAATGCCCTGGACCAGGCGAATGGCGCTGACGATGAAAATGGGCAGCACTCCCGAGGCAGGTTTGCCCAAGGCCAGCCACCTTAGTGAATTAACCGCGAAATCATTGAGAAAAACAAGACAGAGGATGAGAATGACCGGTGAAAAGTCTATTCCGCCGAAGCTGACCGGAAACATCCTGCGCACATGGTAGAGCACCGGGTCGGTGGCTCGGGCCAGAAACTTCACAACCGGGTTGTAAGGGCTGGGGCTGACCCAGGAAATTACGGCCCTGATTATTATCATCCACATGTAGATATTGATGGCAAAGCCGAGAGCGCCCGCCAAGCCTGACAACAAACTGTTTCCCGTTTCGAACAATTTAAACACCCCGTGTATTTTCGGGTAAATTAATCACTATACAGTGGAAAGTCAAGGAAAGCCGGTATGGCGCAGGAAAGGCTCTCCCGCCTTTCTTCACCCCGGTCAGCTCCGCGTCTTTTCCTTCAGGCGCACCATGGTGGCTCCCCAGCCTCCCGATTGAGGCCCGGCCTGTTCGTAGGCCAGCACCTGCGGGCTGCGGGCCAGAAACGACCAGACCGTCTTCCGCAATTGGCCGGTTCCCTTGCCGTGTATGACCCTGACTTCCAGCAAGCCCTTCTCCCGGCAGGCCAGAAAATACTCATCCAGTATCACAGCCGTTTCACCAGGCAAAAAGGTATGCAGATCGATGAAGTCTTCTATGGGAATTACAAACGGTTCATCCGGGGTCCAAGCCGCATTGTCATCATCTTCGTCCCGGTCAGACAACGTTGTCCCCTTCCGGCTCGTATGCAGGGTGGCAGAGGCACAGGAAACGCAACGGCCCGCCTGTAATGTTTTCAATGTGCTGAACGCAGCCTGCGGGGATATAGACCGTCCGGCCCACACCCGCTTCGGCTTTTTCGCCGTCTATGTGCACCAGCCCACGGCCTTCCAGAATGTAGTAAATTTCCAGGAACTCCAGGCGGTGAGGCACTGTTGCGCCGCCCGGCTCCACTTCCGCCCAGGCCAGACTGACCCCGGAGTCCGTGCCGTCCCGTTTCGGGTGGATTATTTCCTTTATCCGGCAGGCATCTTTGGACGGAATAAAAGGGATGTCGGCAATGTCTTTTATGAGCATAACCCTTCCTGCGGGGCCTTTCCGCTTCATCTGCGGTCCCGGTCTCTTTAACCCCAGCCGAGTTTGGTTCTCAGTATCTCGAAGAAATTTTTGTAAGGATTGGTGATGAGGCGTATGGGTTCGGGCGCACGTGTCACCACAACCTTGTCGCCGGGTTCCAGGGCGCAGGATACCTGACCGTCCGCCGTCAGCATCACGTCCGAGGCCGCCGGGTCGACTTCCACCTCCACCACTGCTGTTGGTGGAAGACTGAGAGGCCTGTTGCTGAGGGTGAAGGGACAGATGGGGGTGAGTAATATCAGTTCCTGATCAGGATGGACGATAGGGCCTCCGGCGGCCAGATTGTAGGCCGTCGAGCCCGTGGGAGTGGAAATAATTAGCCCGTCCGCCCGGTATGTGGTCAGTTCCATCCCGTCGATGCGGACCTTTAGTTCCAGAATTCGGGCCAAAGCCCCCTTGTTGATGACTCCGTCGTTAAGGACCATCTGACTGGTGACTTGCCGTCCGGCCCTGGTCACGGCAATGGACAGGACCATGCGTTTGGCGGCCGTATAATTTCCCGACAGAACTCTTTCCAGGGCGGGATAGAGATTCTCCAGGGTGATTTCCGTCAGAAACCCCAGTCCGCCCATGTTGATGCCCAGCAGAGGGATTCCGCTCATGCCCAAGGTGCGGGCGGCGTACAGCAGAGTCCCGTCTCCGCCCAGAACCACCACCATGTCCACATCCAGAGGAATGGCCGGGGATTCTACGCACAACGAATTGTTTTCATGAAAAAGCCGTCCCTCTTCGACAAACACGCGCAGTCCCCGTTCCTGCAACCATAGGCTCAGTTCTTCAGCCACTTCCATGGCGCGGGGCTCGGCTTTTTTGACCACCAGACCTATCTTCTTCATAACCCTGCTTATTCCGTCCCTTGAAACCTGCTGCCGCTTACAGGCGGATTATCCTTACTCCATGTTTATTTCTATCACGCCCTGTTTCTCCGGTCCAGAAAGGATTGCCCGCTTGTCCCGATTTCGACGTGCCCCGGCATGCCGCCATCTGATTAATACTGTCTGCCATCCTGCCGGGGGCAGCGGCCAACGGGAGCATTGGCGGCAAAAAAAAGAGGGCAGGAGCCATATGAATAAGACTCCTGCCCCTTCACGCCTGCACCCGGTTCCGGCAGGCTGAGGTTATAATATCTTTCGGCTTTACGCGGGTCCAGGCGCAAGCCTGGTCCAGGCGACAGCCTGGTCCATGTTCAAGCTCGATTCAATACCGCGTCTTCCTTTTTCTGCTCAGGCCGCAACCGTTTTCCGGCCCGTACCTGCTTCGCGCAACAGGCTTCCGGCTTCTTCGGCCAGGATGCGTATTCCTTTTTCCATGGCCTCAGGTTCAGGGTGGGAAAAATTCAGGCGCATGGCGTTCCGCCTGGGTTTTTCGGCGAAAAATGACTCGCCCGGAGCAAAGGCCACGCCGCGTTCCAGGGTGCGGGCCAGCAGTTCTTCCGCCGAAACAGTCTCCGGCAGCTCGGCCCAGACGAACATGCCTCCCCCCGGACGGCTCCAGGTCGTGCCCTCGGGCATGTAGCGTTCCAGCAGCTCCAGCATCAGGTCGCGGCGTTCCCGGTAGAATTCCCGCAAGCGCCGGATATGCAGTTCCAGATCGTTTCTTTCCAGGTAACGGCAGAGTATGCGCTGGGTCAGATGGTTCGAACAGAGGTCGCTGGCCTGCTTGGCCAGCCCCATCTTCCCGATGGTGTCCCGGTCCGAATGAACCCAGCCCATGCGCAATCCCGGCGCCAGGACCTTGGAAAACGACCCCATCAGCACATGGCGGCCCTGGTTGAACAAAGCCAGGTAAGGGAGAGGCCGTCCTTCGAAAACGAGTTCTCCGTAAGCGTTGTCTTCCAGCACCAGCAGATCGCGGCCTTCCAGCAGACGACCGGCGGCCCGCCGCTTTTCCTCCGACCAGCTCAAACCAGTGGGGTTCTGAAAGCTGGTCCCGGCGTACATCATGCGCACCTCCCCGCTGGCCAGGTGCCCGGCCATGACGTCCAGGTCCGGGCCGTCGGACAGTAAAGGCATGCTGACGTACGATGCCTCGAAAAGGTCGAAGACCTGCAAGGCGGCCATGTACGAAGGCAGTTCCACCAGCACCTTGTCGCCGGGCTCCAGAAAAGCCTTGGCGGCCAGGTCCAGAGCCTGTTGAGACCCGTTGACGATGAGGACTTCCTCGGCGGACGCGGGCAGGCCCCGTGCGGTCAGAAACTCCCGGGCCACATATTCCCGCAAAGGCTCGCAGCCTTCGGTGGAAGTATACTGAAGCGCCTCCGCGCCGGGTTCGGCCAGCACAGCCGCTGCGGCTTCGGAAATCTCGCGGGCCGGAAAAAGCCCCGGATTGGGCAGCCCGCCTGCCAGGCTTATCATGTCCTGCCGCCCCATGCGCGCCATCATGGCCCGCACAAAGGAAGGCCGCACATTCTTCAGTCGCCGGGCGAATCCGCCGCGTTCGTCATGATCCTCCATCGCTCTGCCTCCGTCATTCTTTTGATTCATACAAGTTCGAATATATAACCATCTTTTTTTCCGATACATACACAGTTGATGATATTTTGATATATAACAGTTGCGTGTTTTTAATTTTGTTATAATATTAAGGCTCTGCAAAAAGGTCTGATCTGGTTTAAGGCCGAGGCGGGCGAGCTTTTTTAACCGCAGGAATATGTTGGCATATTTCGCAAACTGAAAGACAGGCCCAGCAGAGAAATCGGTCCAGGGGGGCTTTGCAGAAGCCTCATATTGAGCGGGAGGTGAAAAGACGTGAAGTCCGCCAAGAAATACGAACAAGTCGCCGGGCGCATCCGCGAACTGGTCGATTCAGGCATAATCAAGGCCGGTGAGCGCATCCCTTCGGTCCGGGCCATGTCCAGCCAGATGTCCCTCAGCCCCATGACCGTTCTGGAAGGCTACCGGCGGCTGGAAGACCTGGGCTTCATTGAAAGCCGCCCCCAGTCCGGGTACTTTGTCCGCCCCCCTCACCTGCGCAGGCCGGGTCCCTGGGTCAAGCTCCCGGACGCCCGCCCGGAAAAAATCGCCGTAAAGACTGCGGCCGTAAAGATACCGGACTATGTGGAAAGAATATTCTCCCTGGCGGCCCGGCGGGACCTCATCCCCCTGGGTGCCGGTCTGCCGGACCCGCGCCTGCTGCCTTCCGAGGAATTGAGTATCCGCCTGGCCCGCGTGGCCAGAACCGACCCGAACGAAATAAACCGCTACTGTCTCGGTCAGGGCCATCCGGTCCTGCTGGATTGTCTTTCGCGCTGGATGATCGAGGCAGGCTGCATCACCAACCCGGACGAAATGGTGGTCACCAGCGGAGCCACTCAGGCCATGCTCCTGGCTCTGCGGGCCGTAACCCGGCCCGGCGACGCGGTGGCCGTGGAATCGCCGGGCTACTACGGCTTTTACTCCATACTCCAGTTCCTCAACCTAAAGGCTGTGGAAATCCCCTGCTCCCCCAGCCATGGTTTTCAGGTGGACGCCCTGGCCCGCTATCTGGAAACAGGCCGCCCCCTGGCCGCCGTCCTGCTCTCGGCCAGCATCTCCAACCCCACCGGCGCGATGATGCCGGATGAAGAAAAAATCCGTCTGCTCAGGCTCTGCCGCCGTTACGACCTGCCCGTCATTGAAGACGATACCTATGGAGAAATCCATTTCCAGGCCGAACGCCCCCGCCCCCTAAAGGCCTTCTCTCCGGACCGGGCCGTCTATATCGGCAACTGCAGCAAGATACTCTCGCCCGGCTACCGTATCGCCTGGCTGGCCGGAGGCCGCCACCACAAGGACATCATGAGTTGCCACCATATGGCTGTCCTGGCCGCTCCGGTAGCCCCTCAACTGGCCGTGGCCTCATTTCTGACCGATGGCGGCCTTTCGCGCCACGTCCGGGCGCTCAACAGGAAATATGCCGACAATATCAGGCTTTTTCAGGCCGAAGTGGCCCGCTGGTTTCCCTCCGGAACACGTGCCGCCAATCCCGGCGGCGGACAGTTCCTCTGGCTGGAACTCCCCTCTGGCCTCGATGCCGGAGACCTGGTCGAAGGCTCCATCGCCAACGGCTTCTCCATCGCCCCCGGAATACTCTTTTCCGCCCGCCAGAACTACCGAGGTTATCTCAGGCTCAATTGCGCCCTGGAATGGACGCCGGAAGTGCAGAATGCTCTCCGCATCCTGGGCGGACTGGCAACAGACCTCAAGGAAAAGGCCTGACTCCCCTGCCCCGCTTCGGCGGCAAATCGGTCCGGCTAATCTCTTACCGCCGGTGGCAGGCTATGAAATGACCGGGCGCTGACTCTTTCATTAAAGGGGCTTCACGGCGGCAGATATCGACAGCTTCCGGACAGCGGGGGTGAAACAGGCAGCCCGGCGGCGGGTCGATGGGGCTGGGCACGTCGCCTTTCAAAGGCTGGTGCGTTTTTCTGGTTCCGGGGTCCGGCGAAGGCACCGAAGCCAGAAGGGCCTGGGTGTAAGGATGGTGCAAGGTCCGGCCGAAAAGCTCTCTGGGCGCTGTCTCCGCCAGCCGCCCCAGGTACATCACGGCCAGCCGGTCGGATACGTGCCGGACCAGAGACAAATCGTGGGCGATGAAAAGATAGGTGAGATTGTATTTAGCCTGGAGGGACTTCAGCAGGTTGACCACCTGGGCCTGAATGGAAACATCCAGGGCCGAAACCGGCTCGTCGGCCACAATCAGATCAGGGGCCAGGGCCAGGGCCCGGGCGATGCCGATTCTCTGTCTCTGGCCGCCGGAAAATTCGTGAGGGTACCGGTGGTAATGCTCCGGCCGCAAGCCGACCTCGTTCATCAGCTCCAGGACACGCTCCCGGCGCTGTTTCCCGTTACCCACCCTATGAATTACCAGGGCCTCCTCGATGGCCGCCCCCACGGGCTTGCGCGGATTCAGGGAAGAATACGGGTCCTGGAAGATTATCTGCACGCGCCGCCGCATGGACTTCATTTCAGACCGGTCCAGAACCGAAATGTCCTGACCGTCAAAAACTATCCGGCCCGAAGTCGGCTCATCCAGGCGCACTATCAGACGTCCCAAAGTCGACTTGCCGCAGCCCGATTCCCCCACCAGGCCCAGGCATTCCCCCCCGGCCACGGTCAGATTCACCCCGTCCACGGCCTTGAGCACCCTATTTTTCCGGCCGAAAGGCGAATCGCCCACCGGAAAATGTTTTTTCAGGTCCTTCAGCTCCAGCAAAGCCGTCATGATTCGCCCCGGAACTTGAAACACCGGACAAGATGCCCGCCGTTCAGATCATACAACGGCGGTTCCGCTTCGGCGCAGAGTCCGAACGCCTCCGGGCAGCGGTCCCGGAACTTGCACCCCGAAGGCAGGGCCAGCAGCGAAGGCACTATGCCCTGGATAGCCTCCAGTTCGGAACGCAAGGGCTGTTCCGGCCCAGGCGGCAGTGAACGCAGAAGTCCCAGGGTGTAAGGATGAGCCGGCCTTTCGAAAAGGTCCTCCACCGGGGCCGATTCCACAATCCGGCCGGTGTACATCACGGCCACCTGATCGGCCGTCTGCGCCACCACACCCAGGTTGTGGGTGATAAGCAGAATGGCCATGCCGATTTCCCGGCGCAAATCGTTCATCAGGGCCAGTATCTGGGCCTGAATGGTCACATCCAGGGCCGTGGTCGGTTCATCGGCGATCATCAGCTTGGGGCGGCAGGCCAGAGCCATGGCGATCATGACCCGCTGCCTCATTCCGCCGGACATCTGGTGAGGGTATTCCCCGGCCCTTTGTTCCGGTTCCGGTATGCCCACCTGTTGCAGCATCCCGGCCGCCGCGGCCAGGGCCTCCCTTTTACTCATCCCCTGGTGCTGCCGGAAGACTTCCCCTATCTGGTCGCCCACGGTAAAAACCGGGTTCAGGCTGGTCATGGGCTCCTGAAAAACCATGGAAATCTCGTTGCCCCGCATCCGGCGCATCTCATCCGGCGGCAATTTCAGCAGATTCCGCCCCCCGAATTCTATCAGCCCGGATTCTATCCGCCCCGGCGGGCTGGCCACCAGCCTCATTATCGACAGGGCCGTCACGGACTTGCCGCAGCCGGATTCTCCCACCAGGCCCAGCACTTTTCCCTGGTCCAGTTGGAAAGAGACTCTGTCCACGGCCCGCACCACTCCTTCCGGTGTGTCGAACACCGTGGTCAGATCCCGGATATTCAGCAGTGATGGCAAGCCTGATCCCCCGGCCCGCGTCAGCGGGCGATGGAGACAGGTTTAACAGAAGCAGAAAGGTTTTGCAATCCGGGATCCCCCCGGTCAAGCTGTCGTCTGGACCCGAACAGGGAGCGGCCCTTGGTGAGCTTGATCTACCAGCCCAAGCTTTTTTTGACAAAACCAACTCAATGTGATATTAATTGTATTAGACTCTCAACTCCAATATTGTCCGCCTTAGGCCGTTACAACTGAATAGACCAACAGTCAAGGCCCGGATCTTCGCCGACGGGTCTTTTTTTGTTTTGGGGCAAGATGTTAACTGCGACTTCGACGTTCTTCCTTAGTTGAAAAACACCTGACACTCTGATTCAAGTTCATGTTCGAAGGATTTTCATAAGTTGCGAATATGGATTATGATTAAAAGCCTCCAAACTCTTATAGTTTGCGGTGTTATAATGTTTCTTTAAGGCGCAATAAGACATATACCACTAAGGATTTAAACTCTGCGCTGCTCATCTCCTATTCCTCACATTGATCACACTATTTCGGCTGGAAATTCCTTTTCCATAAAGTCAAGAAAATCTCTCTTGGAATATTTCAGATCGAGGCTGGAGATTATTTTGACGCAGAACATTGGGAACTATAAGCCCAATAAAGAGTTTTATATTGAGGGCCTTTAGCAGAACCGTCACAGATTACTTTGTTCCATCTCTCAAAATTGCTGAAGTATCGGCGGTTGTGCCAATAGAGTTAATATTCTCGGTCAAATGAGATGGACATATTTTCTCGATAGGCCCGTAAATGTAAAAACATATTCAAAGGTAGGGTGAGTCAATTATGGACAAGATGTCATTAAAAGAATTGGCTGTACCGATGATCAAGGCTATTGATAGCTTCAATTATCTGCTTAAATCCCATCATAGAAGAACGGCTGTTGTTTCATACCATATCGGAAAACAACTTAATTTAGATGACGATGGCCTATTCCTACTGATTGTCGCCGCAGCTCTTCATGATATTGGTGCGTTGTCTGTCCAAGAAAGAGATATGCTCATTAAGGAGGATGTTGAAAATCCAATTCCTCATTGTGTAATGGGACACCAGATGTTGACATCCTTTGATGCTTTCAAAGACATTGCCAAGATCATCAGACATCATCACATTAACTATCAAGAATCTTTGATGCTAAAAGATGAAAAGATATTTTTTCAAAGTCATATTATCCATCTTGCCGACAGGGTTGATATCCTTATTTCTCCCGATGAGTTCATTCTGAATCAAAAGTCAAAAGTTACGGACAGAATCCGTGAAAAGGTAGGTACAATATTTCATCCAGATGTTTTTGATGCATTTCTTAAAGCATCAAAGGCAGACATATTCTGGATCGAAATTAACAACTTGGAAATGGATCAACTTTTCAGGAAGATTAATTTTTCCCTTGATTTTGATCTCACGATCGATAATGTCCTGGCGTTTGCCTTAACAATTTCAAGAATAATCGACTTCAGAAGTAGATTTACCGCCTCACATTCATATACTGTCGCATATCTGTCTTTATTGATCGGTGGGTATTTTGGTCTTTCTGAAGAAAGACGCAAAAAGTTAATGGTCGCCGGCTACCTCCACGATATTGGAAAAATCGGAATTGATCCGGGGCTCATCGAAAAAGACGGACCCCTTAGCAATGAGGAGTTTAATCTAATCAAACTACATACTTATTATACCGGACAGATATTGTATGAATTAAACACCTCTGATTGGTTTAGCGAAATTGTTACCTGGGCTGAAAGACACCATGAAAAAGCCGACGGGAGCGGATATCCGTATGCATTAGAGGATAGAAGCCTTGACCTAGGAGTTAAAATATTAGCCTACTCGGATATAATATCTGCTTTAATGGAGGAAAGGCCTTACCGAAAAAGTCAATCGATTGATGCGGCCTTCGACATTATCAGAGAAAAGATAGCAAAAACAGTTTCACCTGATATATTTTCCGAAATCGAAAAACATAGAGACGAAGTCAATGACTTGGTTCTGCAATGTCAGAAACACACTTTTGAAGAATATAACGAATGTTCCCCCATAAAGAGGTATCATTAGCTGAGAGTATAAGCTTAAGAATGTGAAATACTGGTTGTCCAGTGCTGGTATTGACCTGACAATCCGCCCTTGCAGGTAGCGTGCGGGCTGCCCGTTCGACGGGTTAACAAGGTCCAAGGGGGCGCGGCCGCCTGGGCAGGCTTTCGCCTGCACCCGGCTCCGGAAGCTCGCGCCTCCGGTTTTATTGTTCGGTTTTACGCGGGGGCAGCGACCAGCGGGAGCGCCGGGGGCGGTCAGCACCCGGAAAAAGGTCCAGGCGACAGCCTGGACCAGACTGCGCCTGGTCCAGACAACATCCTGAGGGGTGCTCAGTTCCCCAGCATCCGGGGCAGAAATGTCACAATGTCCGGAAAAAGGACAAACAGCAGAATAACCAGCACTATGGGTATCTGGAAAGGCAGTATGGCCCGGACCACCTTTTCAAAACTGGTATTGGTTATCCCCACCAGCACGTACAGCACGTTGCCGAAAGGCGGCGTGATGACGCCCACCGACAGGGTCACCACCATGACGATGCCGAAATAGAGAGGATCAATGCCCAGTATCTCGATCATGGGCACCATGACCGGCGTGAAAATCAGCACAGCTTCCACCACGGACATGAAACAGCCGATAATCAGGAAGAACACCACCATTATCAGCATCAGCACAGTGGTGTTGGTCGAGATGTGGGTCACCATTTCGGCCAGGGTCAGAGGTATCTGGAGTCTGACCAGCAGCCAGCCGTACAAGACGGACATGGAAATGATGAAGAGGATGATGGCGGTGAATTCGATGGTGTTGTAGAAAACATCCAGAAGGTCTTTCCACTTCATATCCCGGTAGACGAACATGCCCAGAAAAATGGCGTACGCCGAAGCCACGGCCCCGGACTCGGTCGGAGTGAAAATTCCGGTCCAGATGCCGCCCACGATGATGAGCGGCGTGACCAGGGGCAGGCTGGCCTTGCGGAAATGACCGCCGATCTCGCGCAAAGGCATCCTGGGCTGGATGGGCATCTTCATGCGGAAAGACATGACGTAGGTCATAATCATCAGTCCCAGGGCCAGGCAGACGCCCGGCACGAGGCCGCCTATGAAAAGCTGCCCCACGCTAACGTCGCTCAGCCAGCCGTAGATGACCATAGCCACGCTGGGCGGAATGATCGGGCCGATGACCGACGAAGCCCCGGTTATGCCGATGCTGTAGCGCAGGGGGTACCCCCGGTCGTTCATGGCCTTGATCTCAAGGGCTCCCAACCCGGCCGCGTCGGCCACGGCCGTGCCGGACATCCCGGCGAAGATCATGCTGGCCAGGACGTTGACATGCCCCAGGCCGCCCCGCAGGTGACCCACCAGGGAGTTGGCGAAACTGAAAATCCTCGGCGTCACGCTGCCCTTGTTCATGACGTTGGCCGCCAGGATGAAAAACGGGATAGCCAGCATGGAAAAGCTGTTTATCCCGTGCATCATCTTCAGAGGAAACAAGGTCAGGGGCACGCTGCCGAAATCATTGGTCACCCAGAGTACGGCCATGCAGGTCAGGCCTATGGCCACCCCCACCGGGACGGCCGCCACGAAGAGTATCAGAAGCAATCCGACGAATATGATGAGTATTTCCATGGCTGCTCACTCCTCCCGTCCGGCCGCTGTGTCGGCGGCTGCCCGTCCGGCGGGTTTGAACCAGCCTGTAATCTGCCGGATGAGTATCTCCGTCTGAAAGATTATCATTCCTGTCAGGCCCAGCAGCAGGGCCAGGTAATAATAACTGATGCTCATCTCCAGAGCCGTGGTCTTGTTGCCGTAGCTGGACTGCATCAGCATGGCCGCGCCGATGGCCACGGCCGCCAGAAAGAATTCGCAGGAAAGATTGACGAACAGGAGAAGGCCTTCCTTGACCCGGCCTTTGAGCCTCACCAGCAGGCCCACTATGGAAATATGGGCCTTGCGCTGCCAGGCCGAAGCCGAACCCATGAAGACAGCCCAGACGCAGAAGAACCGGGACAATTCCTCCGCCCAGGTCGTGGGCATCTTGATGACGTTGCGGCTGATCACTTCCACGCCGATGCAGGCGAACATGGCCGCGAAACTGAGCAGAGAGCTCATGTCGTAAAATTTCAGGATCAGTTTCATCGCTCGGAGAACTCCTTGTTCTGAAATGGTCGGAGAAGTCAAGGAGTGTGCGGTCTCCGACGCATCAATGCTGTGCCCGATGGCTGGCTGATTCTGCTTGTCGGCCGGGCGAGGGGCTTTTCGATGTCCCCGCCCGGCCATGACAGGCGAAAGGCTTCCGGATTCAGGGTTGCCCGGAACCGTTGTCCGATAGGCAATCCCTGTCGGCGGATTCTAGTACTTGGTGTACAGCCGTTCGATTTCCTTTTTCACTTCCGGGGCCAACTCGTCCAGAGCCCTCTGGATGGCCGGAGCCGCCTTGGCCCGGATGGCCTTGACGTCGGGATCGATGAAGATCATGCCGTTCTTCTTCAACTCCGCCGCGTAAAAAGTGTCCAGTTCATCTTCTGACTGACCGCCGAACTTGCGGGCTTCGTCTATGGCTTCCCGGATCAGTTTCTGGTCCTCGGCCGACAGCTTGTCGAACCAGACCTTGCTGCCCACCCAGTGCCAGGGCCAATAGATATGGTTGGTGTTGATGATGTACTTCTGCACTTCCCACATCTTTCTGGAATAAGGAGAAACCAGGCTGTTTTCATGAGCCTCCACCTGGCCGGTCTTCATGGCCAGGTAAATCTCCGGCGCGGGAATGACCGTGGGCAGAGCTCCCAGCTCCTTCCAGACATCAACCCAGATAGGCACGGCGGGCAGGCGCAGTTTCAGGCCCTTCATGTCCTCGGGTGTCCTGATCTCCCGGTTGGAAGTCATTTCGCGGGCGGCGCGCTTCTGCGGCCCGAAGTCGATCAGGCCGCCTTCTTTGGCCGCGCCTTCCTTGATCTTGTCGCCCATGGGACCGGCCAGGTACTCGTCCACCATCTCCCAGCTGTTCATCACAAAGGGTATGGTGATGGGGTCGTAGGCCTTGGCGTACATGTTGCGGAAGTTGCCGCCAGTAACGGAAAGCTGAGTCTGGCCTATCTTCAGAAGTTCCAGAACCGCGTTCTCCGAACCGAGCTGGCCGCTCATGAAGATTTTGACCTTCATCCGGCCGCCGGAACGCTCTTCCACTATCTCCTTGAACTTATTTATGGCCGCCTCTTCGGAACCGCCTGGTTTCATGGTGCAGTTCACATCCATGCTTATGTCGGCCGCCCATATCTGACCGGCCAATGACAGGCAGAACAACGCCGCAATTATCGCCGGAAAAAATCTCTTTTTCATTACGTCCTCCTTAAGGATTTGCTCAAAATTTCCAGACCTCGCCTGAGGCTTCCGGCATTGTTGAGGGCTCACTATATACTGCGAGGTTCTTTGTCCTCTTTCCCGTTTCTTTCCCATAGCCTTACCGAGGGAAACCCATGGCGGACTGAATCGCTTACTGCCTCACAAATCGCATGTTTTTTCAACCCCCAAAATGCCTTTCACTCAGGCCGGAACGCCCTGCCCAAAACGATGGCTCATCCATCCGGCGCGCAGCTTAATGCCCCGCCTGTTTGCTCAGGTGTTCCATCAATCCGCCGTCGGCCAGCATCTGTTTCATGTTTTCCGGAATGGGCTCAAACAGGTAACTCTCACCGGTTGTCTCGTTGTAAATCACCCCCTTGCCCAGATCAACGCTGATCAGTTGCCCTTCCTCTATCTTCTCGGCGGCTTCGCGGCTCTCCAGAAGAGGCAGACCGACGTTGAAACCGTTGCGGAAAAATATCCGGGCGAAACTGGCCGCGATGACGCAGGAAACACCCTTGGCCTTGATGGCCACAGGGGCGTGCTCCCGGGACGAACCGCAGCCGAAGTTTTCATCGGCCACGATGATGTCCCCCTGCCCTGCCCCGGCGCAGAACTCCGGATTGGTCACCTCGAAGCAATGAGCCGCCAATTCCTGAGGGTCTGTCCGGTTCAAATAACAGGCGGGCAGAATCGCGTCCGTATCCACATTCGCCTCGAACTTCCAAGCCTTGCCTTTAATCTCCATGAAATATCTTCCTCGCTCTTTTTAAAGGCCCAGTTCGGACGGACCGGCAATCCGCCCCAGTACCGCCGAAGCCGCCGCCACGGCCGGATTGGCCAGGTAGACTTCGCTTTCGGCGTGTCCCATGCGGCCCACGAAATTCCGGTTGGTGGTGGCCACGGCCCGCTCGCCCTTGGCCAGAATGCCCATGTGCCCGCCCAGGCAGGGACCGCAGGTCGGAGTGCTGATTACCGCTCCGGCCTCCAGGAAAGTCTCGAACAGGCCTTCCCGCATGGCTTGAGCCCACACCGCCGGACTGCCGGGAATGACGATGACCCGCACCCTGGGGTCGCGGCGGTGTCCCGAGAGCACAGAAGCAGCTTCCCGCAGGTCGCTGATGCGGCCGTTGGTGCAGGAGCCTATGACCACCTGATCTATGGCGATGTCGCCGGCTTCGCTGATGCCGCGGGTGTTGCTGGGCAGGTGGGGAAAGGCCACCTGAGGCTCAAGCGACGAAACGTCGAACTCGATAACCTCGCTGTAATCGGCGTCCGGGTCGCTGGACAGGACCTCGTAATCGCGTCCGGCCCGCTCCTTGACGTACTCCTCGGTGGCCCGGTCGAAATGGAAGATGCCGTTCTTGGCCCCGGCCTCCACCGCCATGTTGGCCATGGTGAAACGGCCGTCCATGGGCAGAGCCTCGATAGCCTCGCCCGTGAATTCCATAGCCTTGTACAAGGCCCCGGAAACGCCTATCCGGCCGATGGTGTACAGAATGAGATCCTTGCCGCCCACCCACTTGGGCGCACGGCCCTTGTACACCAGCTTCATCGACGCCGGGACCTTAAGCCAAGTCTCGCCCTTCAGCATGATCCCGGCCAGGTCGGTGCTTCCCACGCCGGAAGCGAAAGCGCCAAGAGCCCCGTAAGTGCAGGTATGGCTGTCGGCCCCGATGACCAGGTCGCCAGGCAGCACTATCCCCTTCTCCGGCAGCAGGACATGCTGAATGCCCATGTCGCCGACTTCGTAATAGTGAGTCAACTCCTGTTCGCGGGAAAATTCCCTGAGTATTTTGCACTTTTCCGCCGACTGGATGTCCTTGTTGGGAGCGAAATGGTCCGGAATCATGACCACTTTCTCCTTGTCGTAGACCTTTTTCCCCCCGGCCCGCTGAAACTGCTCAATGGCCAGAGGAGCCGTCGGATCACTGCCCAGGGCCACATCCACCTTGGCCGTGATTATCTGACCCGGCCGGACAGTGTCCACGCCGGCGTGTCTGGCCAGAATCTTTTCCGTTATGGTCATGGCCATGGCTAATTCCCCAGTTTCCTGATTTCCGCCGCAATGGCGTCGCCCATGGCCGCGGTGCCCACTGTCCCGCCGCACCCCATGCCGATGTCGGCCGTGCGCAGACCGGATTCAATGGTGTTCTCCACGGCCTTTTCCAGCATGGCGGCCGCCTCCTCCAAGTCCAGGCTGTAGCGGAGCATCATGGCCGCCGACATGATCTGGGCGATGGGGTTGGCGACGCCCTTCCCGGCGATGTCCGGAGCCGAACCGCCGGCCGGTTCGTACAGGCCGAACTTGCTCTCGTTGAAGCTGCCGGAAGCCAACAAGCCCAAAGAACCGGTCAGCATGGCGCATTCATCGGTGATGATGTCGCCGAAAAGGTTGCCGGCCAGCAGCACGTCAAAGCTGCGCGGGTTTCTGATGACCTGCATGGTCGCGTTGTCGATGTAAAGGTGTTTCAGTTCCACCTCGGGAAACTCCCTAGAGACCTCCTCCACAACTTCGCGCCACAAAACCATGGTCGTCAGAACGTTGGCCTTGTCTATGGATGTAACCTTCTTTTTCCGCTTCATGGCCAGATTGAAAGCCGCACGGGCGATTCGTTCTATCTCGGCCCGCGAATAGATCATGGTGTCGAAAGCCTGTTCTTCCGGACCGGTACCCTTGCGTCCTTTGGGCTGGCCGAAGTAGATGTCCCCGGTCAGTTCCCTTACGCACATGATCTCGAAACCGTCCCCGACTATCTCGGGCTTCAGCGGGCTGGCCTGCACCAGGGACTTGAAGACCCTGGCCGGCCGCAGGTTGCAGAACAGGCCGAAATGCTTGCGCAGAGGCAGCAAAGCTCCCCGCTCCGGCTGCTGCTCCGGCGGCAGGCTTTCCCATTTCGGGCCGCCCACCGAACCGAACAGGATGGCGTCGCTGGCTTCGCAGATGTCCAGAGTGGTTTGAGGCAGAGCCTGGCCCTGGTTGTCGATGGCGCAGCCGCCCACATCCGCATAACGGTATTCCAGCTTAAAACCGCAGATATCCTGCAGGACGTCAAGAGCCTTGACAGCTTCCTTCATGACCTCCGGACCGATGCCGTCTCCGGGTAAAACTGCTATTTTTTTCAATGGACCCTCCTTGTTATTATCTTGGGGGAAAGTTTTTCCGTCCGTCTTTTCCTTCGGCCGGGACCGGCTTCCGGTTCTTCCTCCGGGCGGAAGTCGTTGTTTGCGGCTTAATTACCATATACCATGTTATATGGCTGTATGACAAGTTGATTTTTAAAATGGCATGCTGTAATATCGTATGTCAAGAATAAAATACCTGACGGAGGCTGATCGATGAACCTGCCGGGAAGATCAAACATCCAGCGCCAGCCCGCTCTGGCCGAACAAGTGGCTGAAATTCTTTCCTCGGAAATCATCTCAGGGGCCTTCGCCCCGGGTATGCTCTTCCCCTCGGAAGCCGAACTGGCCCAGAAACTCGATGTCAGCCGCACCGTCGTCCGCGAAGCCCTGGCCCGGCTGAAACAGGACGGCCTCCTCGAAACAAGAAAAGGAGGACGGACCAAGGTCGCGGAAAATCTCAGCCGCCGGGCACTGCGCCTGGAAGACCAGAACGATCTCGACCTGGAATGGATGCGCCACCTTTATGAATTAAGGGCTATCATCGAAAGCGAAGGCGCGGCCCTGGCCGCCCTGCGGGCCACCAAAAAAGACCTGGCCCACATAAAATCTGCTTATACGGAACTGGAAAAAGCCATCGCCAAAGGCGGACTCGGCACCAAGGAAAGCTTCAACTTCCACAGAGCCGTGGTTGAAGCCAGCGGCAACCCCCATCTGACCAAACTGGTGGACTGGGTCGACGACAAGGCCTTCGCCTTCACCCGGACCAACAATCTTATTGTGGACAAAAACATGATCGACAGCGCCCAGGCCGAACACGAAGGTATCGTCAAGGCCGTACAGAACGGCGACGCCGCCGAAGCCCGCCGCATCTCCCGGGAACATATCATCCACGCCGCCCGCCGCCGCGGCCTGAATATCTCCCTGCCCTGAACCGGAATTGCTGACAGATGAAAATCACTTCACTGGACCATTTTGTCCTCACCGTAACCGACCTGGAAGCCGCCTGCCGCTTCTATCATGAAGTCCTTGGTCTGGAAATCCTGACCTCGGCCGAAGGCCGGAAGGCCCTGAAAATAGGTAACCGGAAAATCAACCTGCACCCGCTTGACAGCGGCTTTGAACCCAAAGCCGCCAAGCCGTCGCCCGGTTCAGCCGATTTCTGCCTTTTGACCGAAGAACCGCTCGCCTCCATTATTAATGATCTGCAACGGTCCGGCCTGGAAATCGAACTCGGTCCGGTTCCCAGACAGGGAGCCAGTGGCCCCATGCTTTCCATATATCTCCGCGACCCCGACGGAAATCTGCTGGAAATAGCCGAATACCTGCCCTGAGCCTGGACGGCGGAAAAGAATCACAGTTCAAAAGGCCGAATCTCCGAACACCGGCAAAGTTTTTCATTTCCAAGGTCCGACCACCGGCCGGGATGATAATTTTTGTCCTCAATGCCGCTTGCCGGGTCTGCTCCCTTTCCCGTTCCCGCAGAAGCAATGCCCCCCGTTCATCAGCCGCCTCAAAACCGCATTTTACAGTTTCCGGCCAAAATATGACCGCTTCCAGCCTGAATCAGAGCTGTTTTTCCCAATTTTTAACCGCTGCCCTCCCGCCTGATGTCTATTTTTTAGACACTCTCTTTTTTACTGTAAAACAATCATCCAACAACCGGCTCTCCCCAAACTGACTTTCGCCCCTCTCCGGCAACCCATCTTCTAATTTTTATCTTTATTTAATGATAGTTACATATATTGCCTTTCTTCCTTTATCCCTTGGCACAGCGCTTGCCTTGAAATATCGAAAATTGATTATTTTCAGAATCAGCCACTTTGGTCAGGAGAATTTTCGATGAGCAACAGCAAGCACTCAAAAACATTGACGGTCATGATTATGGTTTTGGCCGCAGCCTTGGCCGCACCGGCCTGGGCCGCCGGGCCACGAGGCGGAAACATGAAATCAAATCAAGCTTATGGACAAGGAGGAGGCCCTGGCGCCGGTCCGGCCTTCGGTCCCATGGCAGTTTTCTTCCAGCAGCCGGAAGTGATCCGTCTGAAAACGGAAATGTCCTCCAAAACAAGAGAATTAATGGATATTTTTGGACAACCCGTTTTCGATGAAGTTCAGGCACGGGCGCTGAATCTGGAAATCAGGGAAATGCGGACCCGTCTGGCCGACATGCAGTTCGAATATATGGTTGATTACAAAAAGAAAAATCCGACATGGCATCCAGGTTATCCTCAAGGCGCCGGTTCCGAATACAGCCAGTGGGACCAGACCTCCGGACCGGCCGGCGGACGAGGCGGCAGGCAACAGACTAATTTTCCACAATAACTGACGATAGTCACCACATGGCCGGGCCGATTTTTTTCAGTTAATCCGCAGGTCCGGCCTGAACGAATAAAAAGAATAACCGACCGAAAGGAGCAACGAGCGAATCCGGCCGGTCAGAAGCAAGTGGCGAGGCCGGCCGTTACCGCAGGGCAGCGAATCGGCGGCTTTCCAAGGGGCGGCGGGCCGGTAAAAACCGGCCCGCCTTTAGATACCAACCCCGTTGAATATCCGGATTTTCCGAAAACGGTCCGCAGATTACAAATATTTACTTAACTATTGGTGAAAAGGCGAAAAAGGAAGTTTTATATGCACAAAAGAAGCTTGGTTTCCTTTCTGACTTTCGGCGGATTTCTGATCCTGGCGCTGACCGGCCTGATTCTTTATTTTACTCCCCAGGGTTCGGTGGCCAACCGCCTCAACTGGAGCTTTCTGGGGTTGAGCAAGCACGAGCTGAGCAATGTGCACGTAGTTTTCAGTTTTCTGTGGCTGCTGTGTGTCTCGTGCCATATCTATTTCAATTACGCCGTGTTGAAGGCCTCGTTCAACCGGAAGGGAGAAAACGGCTGGCGGCACGGGAAGGAGTTTTTTCTGGCCACGGCCATTCTGGGATTGACCTTGGTGGGGGCGATAAACAACTGGCCGCCCTTCAGCTTCATCCAGGACATATCCGGTCAGGCCAAATCTCACTGGGCGGCCACGGCCGAAAACGCTCAAAACGGTTCCTATCTCAGGAATCAAGCCCAGGTCTACAGGCAGAAAGACGGCTTCGGCCCTGGCTCCGGATACGGACAGGGCGGCGGACGCGGACGCAGACTTGCGGCGGATTGACCAGAATCCGCGGCAGACACTTCGGACGGCCATTGACGCGCCCGGAAATGAGCAATATAGTGTCTAAAAAGTAGACAGCACATGGTTAACCAGCGGATAAATCGTATATTCGATGAAAGGCCGGAGATATTTTCCGGGCCGTCCGGCGGCCGGATGCCGGGTGGACAGTAACGGACAATCGTCTGGAAGCGTTCATAAATCTCGTCTGGTAGTGAAGAGGAGCGGAGAGTTGATCTTGCACCATGAACGTTTGAGAGGACTTGGAACCCTGCCGCTTTTGCTGGCGGTTCTGTGGCTAACCGGTTGCGCCACTGTTGGACCGGATTACGTTGAGCCGGAAATCGCGGCCCCGCCGGCCTGGCACAGCCCCATGACCGGAGGGTTGCAGGGTCCGGCCCAACAAGCCGGTGAACTGGCCGAATGGTGGAAAGTCTTTCAGGACCCTGAGCTTTCCGGTCTTATAGACCGTGCGGTCAAGGGCAATCCCGACCTGAAGTCGGCTCAATCCAAAGTCAGGGAATCCCGCGCCCGCCGGGGCATCAGCAGTGCGGAACGCTTTCCGACCCTGAGCGCCAGCGGTTCGGCCAGAAAGAGCGGGGACAGCGACAGCCCCCGAGAGAATGAACTTTATTCGGCGGGATTCGATGCGGCCTGGGAACTGGACCTTTTCGGCAGGGCTCAACGTTCTCTTGAGGCGGCCGAGGCAAATCTGCAGGCCAGCCGGGAGAATTTTCATGACGTGCTGGTTTCCCTGGCGGCTGAAACAGCCCTCAACTACCTGGAGCTTCGTTCGTACCAGAACAAGCTGGCCGTGACCGAAAAAAACCTGAAGGCTCAGGAGGAGACTTACCAACTGGTGCAGTGGCGGAATCAGGCCGGTCTGAGCGACGACCTCACCGTTCAGCAGGCCCGTTACAGCCTGGAGAGCACCAGGGCTTCGCTTCCGGGGCTGAGGAGCGGCCTGGAAGCGGCGATGAACCGGCTGGCGGTTCTGCTGGGCGAACAGCCGGGACGGCTGCATGAAGAGCTGTCCGAGGCCGGGCCGATTCCGGCGGCCCCTGTCCTGGTGGCGGTGGGCGTGCCGGCGGAAGCTCTGCGGCAACGACCGGACGTGCGCAAGGCCGAACGGCAACTGGCAGCGCAGACAGCCCAGGTGGGTGCGGCCACGGCGGACCTTTATCCCAGGTTTTCTCTTGGCGGTTCAATCGGTCTGGAGGCCCTGACTTTCGACAGCCTGCTTTCGGCGGCCACGAGGACCTGGAGCTATGGCCTGAGTTTCAGTTGGCCGATTTTCAAGGCCGGGGCCATCAGGCAGAACATCAAGGTCCAGTCCGAATTGCAGGAGCAGGCCTTGATAGCTTACGAATCGACGGTTCTGGATGCCCTGGAAGAAGTGGAAAACGCCCTGACGGCGTACGCTCAGGAGCAGTTACGGCGGGAATCGCTGCAATCCGCGGCGGAGGCGGCCGGGCAGGCCCTGGCGCTGGCCCGCAACAAATACGATGCGGGGATAAGCGATTTCAGCAGTGTTCTGGACGCGCAACGTTCACTATTTTCTTTCGAATCACAACTGGCGGACAGCGAAGGAGCGGTCAGTTCCAACCTGGTGAGGCTGTACAAGGCCTTGGGCGGCGGCTGGACAACACTGGCGGCCGAGACTCCGTTGGAAAACCAAGGAAATTGATTATGGGCGAGAACAAGATGACGGAATCAGATATCGAAAAAACTCTTGGCCTGGATAAACCTTCCGGACGCCGGAACCGCTTGCGCCGCTGGGTCATACTGGGGCTGCTGCTGGCCGGAGCCGGGGCGGGGGTGTTTTACTGGCTGAGCCGGGATACATCGTCCGAGGTGCGCTTCAAGACTCAACCGGCGACACGGGGAGATATAACGGTGACGGTCAGCGCCACGGGCAACCTGGCTCCCATCAATCAGGTTGACGTGGGCAGCGAGCTGTCCGGCATCGTCAAGAGCGTGGAAGCCGACTACAACGACCGGGTGGTGAAGGGTCAGGTTCTGGCCAGGCTGGACAGAACCAAGCTGGAGGCCGAGGTCAAAAAGTGGAAAGCCGCCCTGGAATCGGCCCGTGCGAACGTCCTTTCGGCTCAGGCCACGCTCAAGGAGACCGAACTCAATCTGCGGCGCATGAAATCCGTCAGGGAGATCAGCGGCGGCAAGGTCCCGTCGCAGCAGGAGATGGATGCGACCGAAGCGGCTCTGGCCAGGGCCCAAGCCAACACGGCCGAGGCCAAGGCTCAGGTTTCTCAGTCCCAGGCCAACCTGGAATCTTACGAAACCGACCTAGCCAAAACCAACATTCTTTCGCCGGTGGACGGGGTGGTGCTGACCAGGAGTGTGGAGCAAGGCCAGACCGTAGCGGCTTCCCTGCAAGCGCCGGTGCTTTTCACCCTGGCCGAAGACCTGACCAAGATGGAACTGAATGTGGACGTGGACGAGGCGGATGTCGGTCAGCTTGTTGAAGGCCAGAAGGCGGTTTTCACTGTGGATGCCTATCCGGAAAAGACTTTCGCGGCGACCGTGACTCAGGTGCGCTACGGGGCCACGACCACGGCCGGGGTGGTGACCTACGAGACCGTGCTGGAGGTGGATAATTCCAATCTGCTGCTGCGTCCCGGCATGACGGCCACGGCGGACATTACGGTCCAGGAAGTCAAGGATGTTCTGCTTGTTCCCAACGCGGCCCTGCGTTTCACGCCGCCAGCCGCGCTCAGGGCCGGAGGGAAAGACCAGGGCGGAGGCCTGCTCAGCAAACTCATGCCTCGCCCTCCCAGACGTCCGGACCAGTCTTCCGCTTCGGGCAAGGAAGCGGGCCGGGGCAGGCAGCGGGTCTGGGTGTCAAGGGACGGGGGTATCCGCAGCATCCCCATCGTCATCGGCGTGACGGATGGAAAGATGACCGTAGTGAAGTCGGGGGATATCGAACCCGGGACGGAACTGGCGACGGATACCATAGCCGCCGGGAAGTGAATATGCCTACAGACACGAGAGACAGGATAAATTCCCTGATCGAGCTGAAGGGCATAACCAAGGTTTATGGGGCCGGGACAGCGGCCATGCAGGCCTTGCGGGGTATCGACCTGAATATAGACAAGGGGGAATTCGTGGCGGTCATGGGGCCGAGCGGATCGGGCAAATCAACCTGCATGAACATACTGGGCTGTCTGGACCCGCCCACATCCGGCTCCTATCTGTTCAAGGGGGTGGCGGTGGAGAAGCTGACCCGCAACCAGCGGGCTCTGCTGCGCCGCAACTACCTGGGTTTTGTCTTTCAGGGGTTCAACCTGCTGAGCCGCACTTCCGCGCTGGAGAACGTGGAACTGCCCCTGATCTACCGGGGCACGCCTCTGCGTGAACGCCGCAGGCTGGCTCGAGAGGCCCTTGCGACGGTGGGTCTTTCCGGCTGGGAAGGCCATACGCCCAGCGAACTTTCAGGCGGGCAGCAGCAGCGGGTGGCCATTGCGCGGGCGGTGGTCATCAGCCCGGAGGTTCTGCTGGCCGATGAGCCGACCGGCAATCTGGATTCGGCGCGCAGCCGGGAAATAATGGAGCTTCTCCGCGCCCTGAACGAGAAACAGGGGATTACCGTGGTCATGGTGACTCACGATATGAATATGGCGTCGTACGCCAGACGCATAGTCAGTTTCCTCGACGGCCTGATAGGCAGGGAGGAACGGAACGGAGTGAAGCCGTCATGATCTGGGAAACACTTCTATTGTCTTTGCGGGCCATCCGCCGGAACATGATGCGTTCGACCCTGACGGTGCTGGGTATCGTCATCGGGGTGGCGGCGGTCATCACCATGGTGACTATCGGCGACGGGGCCACGGCCCAGGTGACGGCCGAGATATCCAATCTGGGCAGCAACATGCTGATGGTTCGGCCCGGACAGGACAGGGGGCCGGGCGGGAGCCGGGCGGCTTCGCAGAAATTCAAGCTGGCGGACGCGGAGGCCATAGGCCGGGAGGTTTCGGGCCTGGCGGCGGTGGCCCCGGTTTCTTCCAAAGGGGCGCAAGCCATTTACGGGAACGAGAACCGGGCGACAGGGGTTTACGGCAGCACCAACGAATATCTGACGGTGCGGAACTGGACCGTGGCGGCAGGCCGGAGTTTCACCGACAGCGAAATGCGGTCGGGCAAGACGGTCTGTCTGCTGGGCAACACGGTCAAGGAGGAACTATTCGGCGGCCAGGACCCGGTTGGGTCGACCATCCGGTTGGGCAAACTTTCCTGCCAGGTGGCCGGGGTGCTGAGTCCCAAGGGGCAGTCCAGTTTCGGACAGGATCAGGACGATTTCGTTCTGATCCCCCTGCGGACGCTCCAGAGACGGATGACCGGCAGCACCGATGTGGAGACCATATTCGTTTCGGCGGAGGACGGCGTTTCAACCACCAAGGTCAAGTCGGACATCGAAGGAGTGATGCGCGACCTCCGGCGGATACCTATGAACAAGGAAGATGATTTCAACGTCCGGGACATGCAGGAGATTGTGAGCACCATGACCAGCACCACCAAGGTGCTGACAGCCCTGCTGGGGGCGGTGGCGGCGGTGAGCCTGCTGGTCGGCGGCATCGGCATCATGAACATCATGCTGGTATCGGTAACCGAAAGGACTCGAGAAATCGGCACACGCCTGGCCATAGGGGCACTGGAGCGGGAAGTGCTTCTGCAATTCCTGGTTGAGGCCGTGGTTCTGTCTTCGCTGGGCGGAGTCATAGGCATAATTCTGGGCCTGCTGGCCGGGGCTCTGGGAGCCGATCTGCTGGGAGTGCCCCTGGTCTTCAACGGCGGGATCGTGGCCACGGCCTTCTTCTTTTCGGCGGCGGTGGGAGTGGTTTTCGGATTCTTTCCGGCCCGGCAGGCGGCCAGGATGGACCCGATAGAAGCCCTGCGGCATGAATAGGCACAGACCAGGAGATCGGGCAGTCAGCCATGGAGGGCGGAGAGCTTGCCCCAGGCTGTCGCGTGGACCCACTCTGGGGGCTGGCCGCCCCCAGCGCTCCCGCTGGTCGCTGCCCCAAACCATGCCCTTCGCCGGGGGGGCGAACGTCCATGTTCGCCTAAGAATGGGGAAACCGGAAAAACAGGCTTTGTGCGAGTCTGGCAAACTGAAAAAACCAAAAAGAGGTTTGTCGAAAGCCAGGTTGGGGTGGTCAGTTCAGTAGATGAGTATTCAGCAAATAAGAGGAAAGGCAGGGAGCCACGGTTTCTGTAAAAAAATCATCCAGTGGACTGGTAAAAGGGGCAAAAGGGGTTAAATTTGTTTGAGGGAAAATAACCGCAGGCGCGAGCCTGCTGTTATGGGAAGAAATCTGGCAGATATAAAGAGAGCAACGAAAGGTGTATAGATGAACAAGAAGGGGTTGACGAGTTTTCTGACGCTGATGGGCTTCATAATCATGACCTGGTCCGGACTAGTGCTGTATATCGTGCCTCACGGCCGGGTGGCCGACTGGGTGGTCTGGCGCTTCTGGGGCCTGACCCGGACGGCCTGGGTGGATATGCACGTCATATCCAGTATTCTGTGGGTAGTGGCAGGCGCCTTCCATATCTATTTCAACTGGAACGTGCTGACCAGCTACATCTACAGGAAGGCCAAGGGCGGCTGGAATCTGAAGAAGGAGATGGCGGTGTCCCTGCTGGCCGGGGTCATAGTGGTTGTGGTTTCCATCTATCCGATGCCGCCTTTCAGCTACATCACCAGTGTGGGCGAAGACATCAAGAATTCCTGGGTGACTTCTCCCGAGTATGAGCCGCCCTTCGGGCATGCGGAGCTGCTGTCGCTGAATGTTTTCACGAAAAAACAGAACATCGACACGCAGGCTGCCCTGGCCGTGTTAAAAGATAAGGGACTGGACATACCGGATCCCAAGATGACTCTGACCGAGATAGCCATGGCCAACGATTCTTCGCCCATGGACATCTATATGGCTATAAAGCACCTGGAGAAACAGGAAAAGGCCGCCGCGGGAACGGTTTTCACGGCCGAATTGGTCGAGGAGAAGTTCTCCGGGACGGGCATCGGCAACAAGACTCTGGCTCAACTGATAGAAGAGAACGGGCTCAAACGGGAAGAGGTCACGGCCCGGTTGGTCCGGAAAGGCATCGACCTGCCCGAGGGCCAGGCTCTGAAGCAGGCCAGCGACGCCCTTGGCACCACTTCCCTGGATCTGCTCAAGGCTATCCTGGTGGAGGATTTTGAACTGCCCAAGTGACGCCAGGCTGCGGCTGGAGGCAATTCCGGGGGCTCCGCGCCTTTGGGACTCCCGTTGGCCGCTGCCCCCGGCAGGAAGAGAAAAAGGCGAGGGTCAAGACAGCGCAATATACCCCGCCGCCCGTGAGGCTGGTGTCAAAGGCCTGCCGCGTCCCGGCGAGGCAGGTCTTTTAAAGGAGGAATTCAAATGGAAAAAGCTGTTTTGAAAGTCAAGGGCATGAGTTGTCATCATTGCGAAATGGCCGTGAACAAGGCGTTGCTGGCTTTGGACGGCGTGAGCAAGGCGGCGGCCGACGCCAAGGGCGGGCAGGCGGAAGTCGAGTTCAGCGGCCAGGTAAGCCGTGAGGCCATGATCGCGGCAGTCCAGAAGGCCGGTTACGAGGCGGAATAAGTGAGATCACCCCGTCCCAGAACCCTGTTTCTGCCCGTGCTGGGCCTGCTGGCTGCGGCGATGGTCATGCTGCTCGTGGTCACGGTGACGACTTATTTCAATCTGGAGAAGGCCAGAGAACAGGCCGAACGGGTGCTGGAGGCTCAGGCTTCGGCAGTGGTTTCCGGACTGGCGGCGGGGCTGCGAACAGGCTGGCGGCACTGGGTCTGGGAACGGGATTCTCTCCAGGGTCTGGTGCAGGAGATGTCCCAGACCGGGGATGTGGAATTCATCGCCCTGCTGGACAAGGACGGCCTGGTCATAGCCCATTCGGACCCGGATCTGGTGGGGCGGGTTTTGGTCAACTATCCGGCTCTGGCCTCCAAACTCTCTCCGGAACAGATCCGGGGCTGGTTCGGTCCCAAAGGGACCTATCTGTCAGGCAGACTGATACCGCCGCCGGACCTCAGCAAGTTGATTCCGCCGCCTGGTCTTGAAGAAATGGGGCCGGGAATGATGGGCAGCGGAAAGATGCGGCAGAGACTGCTGGAGCATCTGGAACGGGACAACAAGCTCAAGCCCGATGTCATTCTGGTGGGTCTGAAAACGGACACCTTTATGGTGGCGCGCCGTCAGCAACTCATGCACGCCCTGATCATGGCGTCGCTTCTTTTTGTCCTGGGTTCCGCCGCCATCTATTTCATCTTCATGGTGCAGAACTATCAGACCATCGACAAGACCCTGAGGAATCTGAGCACTTACACTTCCAACATCGTGGACAACATGCCCAACGGCCTCATCAGCACCAATGCCCATGGCGAACCGGTGGTGGTGAACCGGGCGGCGCGTGAGATGTTCGGCTGGGGGGAGAAGAAGGAAAAGGCTCTGACCCGCGAACCGGCGTTGGAGTCTCTGCGCCGGAAATTCGAGCCTATGCTGGCTGGCGGTTCGGTGGTTCTGGAAGAAGAGTTCGAGGCTCCCGGCGGCAGCGGCCAGTTGCCCCTGGCCGTGAGCGCGGCCATGGTTCCGGCGGGAGCTGTGGGCGATGAAACTGGTCCCGGCACGGTTTTCATCCTGCGCGACCTGCGTCAGATAAGGGCCCTGGAGGAACAGGTCCGGCAGAGCGAGAAGCTGGCGGCGGTGGGACAATTAGCGGCCGGAGTGGCTCACGAGGTCCGCAATCCTCTGAGTTCCATGCGCGGCCTGGCCCGTTTTCTGGCCCGCGATCTGGACGAAAAGAGCCGGGAATCGGAGTATCTGAAGGTTATGGTGGAAGAAATCGACCGTTTGGACAGGGTCATCACGGGCCTGCTGGATTTCGCCCGGCCCAGACAGCCCGAGCTGGAGATGGTTGATCTGAACGAAACAGCTCAGCATACACTCAACCTGGTGACGGACGACGCACGTGCTCAAGGCATAAGCATACGTTCGGACATGTCGCGCCTTTCGCCTTCGGCTCTGGCCGACCGGGATATGGCGGTGCAGGCCATGCTGAATATAATGCTGAACGCCATCGAAGCCATGCCCGAGGGCGGCCGGATGACGGTGATGACCCAGGTAGCCGGACACGAGGCTGTTTTCGCCGTTGAGGACACCGGTCCGGGGATAGCTCCGGAAGACCGGAACAAGCTGATAGATCCTTTCTACACGACAAAGAAGAAGGGGTCGGGTTTAGGGCTGGCTCAGGTGGCCGGAATCATGAAGGCTCACCAAGGCAGGCTGGAACTGGGCGGCGAGCCGGGCATGGGCGCACGGGTGGCCTTGTATTTCCCGCTGGCCGAAGAGACGAGGAAGGAAACGGCATGAAAAACATGCGGGTCATGGTGGTGGACGACGAGTCGGCGCACCGTCTTATGCTGAAGGCCAATCTGGAGGAAGCCGGCTTCGAACCGGCTCTGGCGGCGTCGGGTGAAGAAGCCCTGGACCTGGTCCGGGCCAAGGCCCCGAACCTGATGCTGCTGGATCTGAAGATGCCCGGCTTGAGCGGCCTGGAGACTCTGGAGCGTCTGAACGAAAGCGGACGAGAGTTTCCGGTCATCATCATGACGGCTTTCGGGGCCATAGACACGGCGGTGCAGGCCTTGAAGGCCGGAGCGGCTGATTACCTGACCAAGCCTCTGGACACCGATCAGTTGATGCTCAAGATCGAACAGACGCTGAAGCTGCGCGACCTGGAGGAGTTGAAGGACCGCCGGGAATCGAGCTTGACGGTCAAGTTCGATTTCAGCCAGCTTCTGGGACGCAGCGAGCCCATGCTGAAGCTGAAGGAGACTCTGGCCCTGGTTTCGCCGGCCGAGGCCACCATATTGATAACCGGCGAGAGCGGTTCAGGCAAGGAGTTGGTGGCCAAGGCCATTCACCTGAACAGTTTCCGGGGATTGAATCCTTTTGTGGCGCTAAACTGCGCGGCCCTGACGGAGACCCTGCTGGAGAGCGAACTTTTCGGTCATGAAAAAGGGGCGTTCACCGGGGCTCACCAGCGCAAGGCCGGGCGGTTCGAACTGGCGGACACGGGCACGCTTTTTCTGGACGAGATCGGCGAGATTTCGGCGGCCACTCAAGCCAAACTGCTTCGTGTGCTGGAAGAGGAGGCTTTCGAGCGGGTCGGCGGGACCAAGACCATAGACGTGGATGTGCGCGTGCTGGCGGCGACGAACCGGGACCTTGAATCGGAGATGGAAAAAGGCAATTTCCGGGAGGATCTTTATTACCGGTTGAATGTGGTTCAGGTGCATGTGCCCAGCCTGCGGGAACGCGGCCCGGATGACATCCTGCTGCTGGCGGAGCATTTCCTGAACGACGCCGCCAAACGGAACCGCAAGCGCATCAAGGGATTCCGTCCCCGTGCTGTCAAGACCGTGCAGGCTTACCCCTGGCCGGGCAACGTCAGGGAGCTGCTGAATGCGGTGGAGCGTTCGGTGATTCTGGCGCGTGGCGATCAGATAGAAATGGAAGATCTGCCTTTGGCGGTGCAGTCGTGGACTTCCGGGGAACGCGACCGGTCCGGCGGTCAGCCCCCGAACCTGAGCGTGGGCATGACCATCAAGCAGGTCGAGGCCGAACTTATCCAGCGGACGCTGGAAGAGACCGAAGGCAACAGGTCCAAGGCCGCGTCCATGCTGGGGATAACCAGACAGACTCTGCTGAACAAGATCAGGGAGTATGGACTGGAACAGTAGTGTTGAAAACGAAGCGGCCCGGTCCGGGCCGCTTGGGTATTGTTCCTGCCTTTTCTTAAAGAAAAGACCGTGTGTTCAAATAAAGGACGGCTGAGGCGGCCCTCGAACATCGCAGGGGGACGGCCCTGAGTTCGAAGGCGCGCCTCTGCATCAATGCGCCGTCGTTCCCTCCGGCCCGGTCCATGCTGCCCGCGGACCGGGCCAGTGGTGACTCAAGCCTTCTTCGCCGCCGTCTTTTTCAGATATGCCCGCCAGGTAACGGCCCATTGCTCCGGATCGTCCAGAGGATGGTGATCGATGGTATGCACAGTGCTGTTGTGTGGCGCTGTTTTTACCAGATCGGGATTGTCGTAAGCCTCCTGACAGACATGGCTCAGAATGGCCGCGTATTCGTCCAGATCGGCCTGGGAAAAAGACTCCGTCGGTTCCAGAGTGGCAGGTTCAGGCACCACGTAAGGATGGTGGCTGGTCCAGTAATGCACGCCGAAGTCCGCCGACCTGATCCCGATGTCCTCCGAATGGACTCCGGTATCGTTGTACAGATTTTCCAGGCTGTACCTGACCTGCTCGATCCGGTGCTTGCCCTTGGCGTAAGGAGCCGTCACGCCTTTGATGCCCAGCATCTTGTGCAGCAGGTAATTGTTGTTCAGTACCGCCGTTTCGGCGGCCGCCCGCAGACCAGCCGCACCCAGGCTCATGGCCCAGGCGTAAGACTTCAGGATAACCGGAGCCACTCCGTAGAAGGCCCTTATCGTGCCTATACTCTCGGGCAGGTCGTAATTCAGGCGATACTTATCCCCGTCGAACTCCACCACCGGCTTGGGCAGGAATCGAGCCAGCTCTTCCGTGACGCCCGAAGCCCCGGCTCCGGGACCGCCGCAGCCGTGAGGAGTGGAAAAGGTCTTGTGCAGATTGAAATGGCAAAGGTCGAAACCGGCCTCACGGGCCCTGGTGATGCCCAGGATGCCGTTGGCGTTGGCCTGGTCGTAGCTGCACAGGCCGCCGGCCTCGTGGACCAGGCGGGTGAATTCCCTGATCCTGGGGTTGTAGATGCCCGTATCCTCGGGGTTTGTTATGAGCAGAGCCGCCGTGCGGTCGGACAGTGCCGCCTTGAGAGCCTCAATGTCCGGGTAGCCGTCGTCGTCCGGGTATATGGTGGTGACCTTGAAGCCGGCCGTCTTGGCGCAAGCCGCGTTGGACGGATGGGAAAAGATGGTCGTGATTATCTCGTTCCGCTTGTCCCATTCACCTCTGGCCATGAAATAGGCCCGGATCAGGGAAACATTGGTGTAGATCGCCTGGGAGCCCGCCTGAGGCTGGAAGGTGAAGTGGTCCATGCCGGAAACAGCCTTGAGAATCTCGGCGAACCGGTAATAGACCTCCAGAATGCCCTGGATGGTGCTCTCATCCTGCAAGGGGTGCAGTTCGCTCATGCCCGGCAGAGCGGCCAGTTGATCGTTCACCTTGGGGCTGTATTTCATGGTGCAGGTGCCCTGCCCCACGTCTATGTTCAGATCGAAACCCAGATTCTCCTGGGACAGGCGCAGGTAGTGCCGCAGAACCTGAAGCTGGCCCATCTCGGGCAGAGCGGGAGCGGTCCGGCGGCGCACGCCTTCGGGCAGTTCCGCCAGCACGTCGCCGGTTCTGGAGGTTATTGCTTCCCCCGCCTCCGGCACCAGTATGCCTCTCTGGCCGGGTGTGCTCAGTTCGAAAATGATGGATTCGTCCCACTTGGCCTGATGAAACCGTCTCAGTTTGGGACGTCCGTTTTCGTCGAATCTCTGGCTGGTTATATTTTTCATCTCAGAACATCCTCTAGGGCCGCCGCCAGGGTGTCGATATCTTGCCGGGTGTGGACTTCGGTGATGCAATAGAGGGCGAGGCCCGCCAGTTCGGGATAGTGAACGCCCAGGTCGCGGCCGCCGAAAATGCCCCGGCTCAGCAAGGCCGCGTTGATCTCGGCCACAGTCCGTCCGCTTTCCCGGAAATCGACGGCGAATTCCTTGAAGGGGAACCCGGCAGGGAAGACCGGGCATTTGATCCCCTTCACTTCATTCAGCTTTAGTTGGGCGTACCGGACCCGCTGCATGATGCCTTCGCCAATATCCTTCATGCCCTGAGGCCCCATCAGGGCCAGGTAGACCCCGGCGGTTATGCCCCAGAGGGCTGCGGCGGTCCCGACCCATTCCTTGCCCTTCTCGCGCACGGCAAAGCTTGTCCGTTCATAGGCTACGTCTCCGAAACCGTATTCGCCTTCGACCCTGGTGGGGGCGATGCCGAAGAGGCGGGACGGGTACTCCAGGACGTATTTTTCTTCGTCCCGGGTGGCGATAAAACCGGCCTGGCCTCCGCCGAAGCTGAGGTGCATGCCCAGAGGCTGAAGATCGCCGCAGACGATGTCCGCACCATATTGAGCGGGCGGGGCCAGAACGCCGAGTGATATGGGATCGACGCCGACCACCATCTGAGCCCCGTGGGCGTGGGCCAGTTCACAGGCCTCCCGGCCTTCCAGTTCTATCTGGCCCAGGTAGTTGGGGCTGTCCAGGTAAACAGCGGCCACGTCCGGTCCCAGCAGGCTTTCCAGTTTCTGAAGGTCGACGCCCCCTGTGTCAGGGCGGTAGTCCAGAAGCTGTATTTCGAGGTCGGGACGGCAGTAGTCCAGTATCTTGGAAATTTTGTCCGGATGGACCGAACGGGCGGCCAGCACCCTTTTGCGTCCTGTCAGCCGGGCAGCCATGCGGATGGAGGTGGCTGCGGCCTGGTACCCGTCGTAAGTCGGCACGTTGACCACGTCCATCTCCAGCAGCTCGCCCATCATGGAGGCTGTTTCGAACAAACTCTGAAAACGGCCGTGGTCGTCGTAAGGCTCTCCGGCGTAAGCCGTCAGGAATTCGCTGCGGCGGTTGACTTCGTCGCAGACCGCCGGAACATGGTGCTGATAGCAGCCTGCGCCCAGGAAATTGAGGTTGTCCTCGCAGGTCCTGTTCTTGGCCAATATGCCTTTGACATGCCGCTTCAGCTCGTATTCCGAGAGAAAAGGTTCGGGCAGGTCCAGAAGACCTTCAACCCTCAATTCTACCGGGATGTCCTGGTAAAATTCTTCCACACTCCGGACGCCGGTGGCTTCCAGCATGGCCCGCCTCGACTGGGGGGCCGAATTCGGAATGTAGGGATAGACTATGGGATCCTTGGTGGTCATATCTCAACTCCGTTATCTGAGTTATAAAGGGCCGTCCGTCCTGTTTTTTTAAACATGGTCCGGCCGGCCCCGGAAAGATCGCTTCTCTTATTCGGCTTCGGATTCTCCGGCCGGGGCAGGAAACGTTCCGCTGTTGATAATCATCTCCTGCAAAGGCATTCTCAGGGATTTGACCGACCCTATGGCCGTCCAGCCCACGGCGATATGCAGGGCCTGGCGGATGTAATCCGGAAGGCCGTATTTTTTCTGAAAATGAGCCGAGGTCTTTTCCGTGCAGGTCAGCCAGACCGCGCCGAGTCCCAGGGCGTGGGCCATGAGGCACATGTGGTCGGCTGCGGCCGAACAGTCGTAAACCATGTTGTGAGGGACCAGCTTGTCGTGGCCCACGGTCTCGTAAGGCCGGGTATCGTAGCAGATGACAATGAGGACGCAGGAATCCATGGGTGTGGGAATGTCGCTCCAGACCATTTTGGCTTCCCGTGGATCCGTGATGACGATGAAACGCACCACGTCGAGGTTGCAGCCGGTGGGCGCCGCCCGCCCGGCTTCGAGAATCTGCTCGATCAGTTCATCCGGCACAGGTTTGTCCGGAACCCAGTCCCGTACTGAACGCCTGGCCCAGATAAGCTTCCGGACCACGGCCATCTCCTCCGGGGTGAAGGGTTCGGGCAGGGCTTCTTCAAACTCCACCTTATTTCCAGCCCGCATTTCTGCTGCCGCCGCGATGTATTTTTTCCCCCACTGGAAATCTTCGTCATTATCCGGCAGTCCGCGTTCCCGCCAGACTTCCAGAATCAGTTCAGCCTGGCGTCCGAAACCCGGCGGCATCTCTTTCCGCCCCAGCAGAATCGGATATATCTCCACTTCGATGGTATGATGGACGCGCTCCCGGAAGAGAGCCCGCAGACAGACCGGCTCCATCTTCATCAGATCATCCCTGGTGTAGTTGTCGCCGCCGACCCTGAAGACCGTTATTTCATCCTTTTTCAATTCCTGCATATTTCACCTTTGGCGCCCTAGGGCGAAAATTGGTTCAAACCTTCTTTATGCGGAAGTCGCAGAAAGCGCCGCCTTCCATGATTGTCTGAGTTCTTTCCAGGCGCAGACCGGGATTGAAGCCTTCGACCAGTTTGAAATCACGCTGGCAGGAAAGCGCGGCCCCCAGGTCGGCCAGGCCAAGCAGCCTGTACATTTCCGCATAACGGCAGCGGGTGATGTTGTAGGCGTAAACCTCCGGCGTCAGCTCCAGCTCTTCCAGGTCGTAAGCCCCGCCTGCCTGCCACATCTCCATACCCTTGGCGAAATCGGCCAGGGAGTTGCCGCCCAGCGACCCGGCCAAGGCCCGTCCGCTTTCGAGAGCCAGGGCGTCGATGGTCTTGCGCACGACGGCCAGAGCCTTTTCACGGCCCATTTCCTCGATGAAACCACGGATAATAGGACCGGCTATTCCTGCCTCGATCTCGCGGCGCAGAAGCATGGTTATGTTTTTCGGATCCGATTCCATTACGGCTGTATCTCCTTAGTTGATCCGCCGCCCTAGTTCATGACCAGATGCGGAATAGTCAGGGTCAGGGGCGGGAAGTAAGTGACCAGCAGAAGGACGATTATGCAGGCCGCCAGAAACGGCATCATGTACTTGGCCGCGGTCTGCAAATCGGTCTTGGCTATGCTGGTGGCAATGAAGAGACTGGTGCCCACCGGAGGCGTGGACAGGCCGATGACCATGTTCAAGACCACGAAAACGCCCGCGTGAACAGGGTCCAGGCCAAGCTGGACGAAGAGAGGCTTGATGACCGGAATGAACATGATCATCAGAGGCAGGCAGTCTATGACCGCGCCCAGGAAAAGCAGCAGGAAGTTGAGCATCAGCAGGATCAGGAACTTATTGTGGGTGATGGCCAGAAAGGCCGCGCCGATGGTATCCGCCAGTTGCTCCAATGTCACCGCGTAGAGCAGGATATTGTTGGTGGCCACGATGAAGACCACCGCCCCGGACATGATGGCGCTGTCCACCAGGATGCCGGGAATCTCGCTCCACTTGAGTTCCTTGTACACGAACTTGCCGATGATGAAGGCCAGGATGACCGCGGCCCCGCTGACTTCCGTCGGCGTCATGATGCCCAGGCCCATGCCCGCCACGATGACGATGGGCAGAAGAAGCGCCAGAATAGCCGACTTGAACTCCCTCAGCACCACTTTAAGGGCGAAACGCTCACCCCGTTTGTAATTGCGTTTCACCGAAACGAAATAGACGGCGATCATGAGGGAAAAACCGATAAGAAGCCCCGGAATGATGCCCGCGAGGAAGAGGCTGGCGATGGACACGCCCGCCACGTAACCGTAGACCACAAAGAGGATGCTGGGAGGAATGATCGGCCCCACGCTGGATGAAACAGCCGTTATGGCCGCGCTGAAGCCGTCTTCATATCCTTCCTCCTTCATGGCCGGAATAAGAATGGAGCCCATGGCCGCCACGTCGGCCGACCCGGCCCCGGTGACTCCGGCAAAAAACATGCTGGCCACCACGTTGACCATGGCCAGGCCGCCCGGCAAAGCTCCCACCAGGGCCACCGAAAGGCGGACCAGGCGCTTGGATATGCCCGAAGCGTTCATCAGGTTGCCGGCCACGATGAACATCGGAATGGCCAGCAGGACAAAGACGTCGACCCCGGAAAACATCTTGGCCGGGATCATGGTTAGGGGCATGCCGCCCATGAGAATATAAACAGCGCCGGGAATGCCCAAGGCGAAGACGATGGGCATTCCCAGGGCCATACAAGCTACGAAAACTATGGCGACTATCCAGATCATGACCAGTTCTCACCCCAGACGGCCAACGGCTTTCTGTGCTTGATTACCGTTACTATCTGGGCCAGGTTGAAGATGAGCATGAAAAGACAGGTCAGGGGGATGCAGATGTAGACTATGGACATGGATATTTCCAGTGAAGCCGAACGTTGAGCCTGAACGGCCATGGTCAGCTTCACGCCGTAGGCCAGTGAGATAAACAGGAAGACGCCCATCACGGCGTCCAGCAGCAGCCCTACGTGATACTTGAGCCGCTCGGGCATCATGTGGACGAAGACGGACATGGAAACCAGGCCCCGTTGCCTGTATGCGCAGGCGGCTCCGATAAAGGTGGCCCAGACAAAGGAATACCTGGTCACTTCTTCCGCCCAGTAAAGGGAAGCACTGAAGGCATACCGGCCGATGATGTTGACGCCGATGACGCAGGTGATTTCGATCATCAGAAAGATGAGAAGCCACTTGCTGACGCTGAAAATGGCTTCGGAGAGGCGGTTAAGTGTTCGCTCCATTGTAAGAACTCCGGATGTTGTCAACCGCGGATGCGGATGGTTGTGGAAAAACGCTGCGGGTTGCGCCGGACGGCCGCTGAGGAACGGCCGTCCGGCCGTGCGCAACAATGGAGGCGTTTATTGCATGCTGAGAGCCTTTTCCACAACAGGCTTCAGCTCGGGGAAGTCCTTGAAGAAGGTTTCATGCACCGGCTTGACCGCCTCGACAAAAGGCTTCAGGTCCGGGTTGGTGATCTGCACGCCCGCGGCCTTCATCTTTTCCAGGCCGTCCTTGTTATGCTCGGCGATGACGCCGATGCTGTCCTGCAGAGCTTCGGCCTGGGCTTCCATGGCCGCCTTCTGCTCCTCCGGAGTCAGAGAATCCCAGGACTTTTTGGACATGACCACAAACCCGACATCGTAGAAGTGAGAGGTAAAAGCGAAATTCTTCATCAGTTCCCAGGCCTGAACCGAGGAGAAAGTGGGGATGGAGTTCTCGAAGCCGTCGATGACCTTGGTCTGCAAGGAAGTGACCACTTCGTTCCAGCTTATGGGAGTGGCCGTCGCGCCCATGGCGTTCATGGAAGCCACATGCAGTTTGTTCTCCATGACGCGGATTTTCAGACCCTTCAGGTCCGCCGGGGAATTAACGGGGCGGCTGGAGTTCATGATGTGCCGGAAGCCCTCGGGGAAGAAGCCGATCATCTTCAGACCGGTGCTCTTCTCGAAAAGCTCGTTCAGTTTGGCCGCCTCGGGCGTCTTGTCGAAAGCCAGGCACTGCTCGTTGTTGATGAAGACATAAGGCAGGTTGTACACACCCTGGGTGGGAGCGAAGTTCACCAGGATGCCGTTGGACAGGATGCCGCATTCCAGGGCGCCGGTCTGCATCTGTTCCACCGTCTCACGCTCGTGGCCCAGCTTGCCGGAGTCGAACACGGTGATCTCATACTTGCCGCCGGTCTTCTCGCTGAAACGCTTGGCCCAGTCGGCCGCATGCAGAGTCATCGGGTCTTCGGCCGCCAGGATAGCGGACATGCGCCATTTTTCAGCCGCCTGGGAAGGACCGGCCAGGCCCACGCTCAAAAGGCCTACACACAGCAACACCAGAAGAAGCTTTTTCAAATCCATGTTTTTTCCTCCAAAATGCAGTTTCGTTAACGGTTTTCCCCAAAACACTCTCTAAAAAACGGTGCGCCGACCGGACAACCCGGGACGGCTCCGCATGCAAAATTCATTCACCCTTGACCGGCTTGACCACTGTCTCACAGTAAGGTGAACCGTCCAGCAGGGTGCAGTAATGCACATACTCGAAATTGTCGTTGAAACCAAGAATCCGCGCCTGATCGACGTTGCAGTACAAGCGGCCGATGGCCGGCTGACCGAGGTCGAGCCACTCCGCCGCCAGCGGACAATGATGAACCCGTTCGCGGTGCTCGCCGTCTACCATGACTTCCTCTGAATGCCAGGGCCAGTCCGGCAGGTCGTCCTGGTAATTGCCAGGCGTAGGCTCCAGCCCCTTGGCCAGGGTCCTTTCCCTGGCCAGAGCCCCCACATGCTGCCCGTAAGAGGAAATGGCCTTCATGGCCAGGGAACGGCCCTTCTCCTCGCCCAGTTCGTCCATGAGGGTCCGGGCGTAATAATAATGCAGCAGAGCCAGGCGTTTCAGCGCCGAACCGACCTGATCTACGACCTCATGGGTTGGTATCATTTCCTGTTCATCATGCATGGTTAACCTCGGAAAAACGGGGCATCCACTCCCCGCAGCTGGTGTGAATGAGAATCAGTGCGCGGATGTCCGACCATCGTAATCATCCGGAAAAGCCAGGCAGGCAGGCGACCTGATTGCGCGGCAATGCTTCGGCCCGAGCGGCAGGCCGGGCCGGAAACCACTCCGGCTCTCGCTGGCTCAGGATTGTAGGCTACAGGTGTAGGCAAATCAGACCGACCCTTATGCGCTGAATGTAATATAGACTGACATTAAAGAATTTTTTGAATCGGACGTTTTGAGAGCAGGATGCGTGCCAAAAACCTTGGCTGCTTGGGAAGCTGAAGAGACGGGAGTAGTCCAATGGCGATATTCAGGAGAATTATTTCAATGAAATTAATGATTTAATTCATGGCAGATTGTTAATATAAAAGTCCCGGCATCCTTCAGCCTTTACTTGGGAAGGCCTCACTGAAGCCTGAAGGGGGGCTTTTTATATATGCAAAACCGCAATTCAGGCTGATCGCGGGAGATGCAAAAAATATAATATGTGTATATTAATGGTAAAAACAAATAATTGCTAAAATGCAATTATTTGAGAAATCACCTGGCGGTTTTGAGCTTGAACAGGCTTTCAGATATCGCGATGCAGAATCAGCTTCCACCTTATGCCGTGTTTCTGCAGCTTCCGCGTCAGCGTGGACTGGTCCAGACCCAGGTAAAGAGCCGCCTCCTTCTGTGAATTGAACCTGTTCAGCGCCTGCAGCAGCATCTCCCGTTCGAGTTCGTTCACCGCCTTCTTCAGGTTCCAGCCCTTGGTTCCAGTCCAAGCCGCCAGAGGCGATACTTCCACCAGCACGTGTTGAGGCAGGTCGTCGGCCATGATGCATTGGTTCGTCGACAGAACTACCAGTTGTTCAACGAGATTTATCAGCTCCCGCACGTTGCCGGGATAGGAGTACCGGCAGAGATACTCCATGGCCTTCTGGTCGATGACCTTTTCCGTGCTGTTCTTGGCGTTCATGAGCTGCAGAAAATAACTGATCAGCCGGGGGACCGCCTCGGTCCGTTCGCGCAAGGGCGGAATGGTGATAGGCACCACGTTAAGCCGGTAATAAAGGTCCTTGCGGAACTGGCCGGCTTTAACCATCTTTTCCAGGTTCCGGTTGGTTGCCGCCACGATCCGGACATTGCTCCGCCGGGTGGCGATACCGCCGACCCTGATGAACTCGTTCCCGTCCAGAAAGCGCAGCAGCTTGACCTGAGCGTTCACCGGCAATTCGCTTATCTCGTCCAGAAAAAGAGTCCCCCCGTCCGCCGCCTCGAGAAAACCCGGCTTGCCTTCCCGCCTGGCCCCGGTGAAGGCCCCGCTCTCGTAGCCGAACAGCTCCGAATCGATCAGGGACTCGGGAACCGCCCCGCAATCCAGATGAATCAGCGGCCCTTGGCTGCGGGACGAAGCCTCGTGTATCTGCTTGACCAGAAAACCCTTACCCGAACCGCTTTCCCCCATTATCAGAATGGTCGAATCGGTTCCGGCGGCCTTGATGGCCTGGCGGTAGACCTTCTTCATGGCCTCGCTGTTGACCACACCGTTCTCCGCCAGCGAATCGGATTGCAGCGAAACAGGGAGTTTGGAACGGAATCTCCGGTTGATCCGCTGAGTCTCCTCCAGTTCGCGGCGCAGGCGGTTGAGCTCCGTCATGTCCCGGTCTGTCACCACCACGAACCGCACCTCCCCTTTCTCGTCGAAAACAGGGTTGGCCGAAACCAGAATCTCCTTGCCCAGCCGTGGCATCTGCTGGGTGATGGTCAGACTTGTTTTGTGCCGCAGAACCTCCAGAGTCACCGAACGGTCCATGATCTGCATTTCGGTCAGCTCATCCAGAGTCTTGCCGATGACCTCATCCTTTTTCAGTTGGTGGATGCGTTCCGTGCCCTGGTTGACCAGAATGACCCGGCCAGTATGGTCCATCAGCCACAGGCCGTCGTGAGTCGAGCTGATGATGGCTTCCAGGGCCTGAGTGTCCCGGCTGATCAGGTTGATGCGGTCGATAAGCTGGTGCAGGTCGGCCCGGTCGTGCAGAACCACCAGACGCACCCTGCCGTCTCCGGCCGAATGTGCCTCCGTGGCCAGCGCCAGGAGTTTCTTGCCGTTCGGTACGGTCATTTCAAAGAAGACCGGTCCGTCCGCGCCGTCGCCCGACATCTCCGGGCGTTCCGGAAAAGCCGGTTCTCCTTCCGGCCATTCACGGCCGGTCATCAGGCGCGCCGCCGCGTTGGCGAACAGAAGAAGCCCCGATTCATCCAGCAGAAGCAGGCCGTGAGGCAGGGCGTCCAGGATCGGGGCGCTTTGCGAAATATCTTGGCTCCACATCGTCATCTACCATGGTTGTCTGGGATCGTACCGGAATCGTCCGGCCGGAAATCAGAGGCGATTATAACACATTTGATTTGGAGGACGATCCTTCCGTCAAGACCGCTTTTGTTAAAAAGCCCCGCCCGGATGACAGCCATAGGGGCCGCTCCGGATGGGGCTTTATTCCGGTATGATTGGTCCGGTTTAAAGAAAACGCCGGTTGATCTTGGCCATAGCCGCCTGATGATTGCCCAATACCTGGCAGACCCGGACCTCGCCGACCTGGCTGAGCAGATGATAGGCTTCCGTAGCCGTGTACCCGTAATGGTTTTCCAGTCTGCGGAGCAGGTCGAAATAGGCGTGCTTGATGTTCTGGCCGATATCCTGCCCGAAATGGCAGCCGATGGAACCTATGAAATCCGGGCCGTTGATCTGCGGCGCGCTCAGGAACTGCACTTCCTCGCGGGAAGACGCGGTCAGCCTGACCGTGACCTTGGCGGCTATTTCCACGGCCACACAGGAAATCTCACCGTCGCCCTGGGCTGCGTGGACGTCCCCCAGGCCGAACAGAGCGCCGGGGACGTTGACCGGCAAAATGAGCTGATTTCCCGAGGTGATTTCCTTGCAGTCCACGTTGCCGCAGTGCTCGGCACCGAATTTAAAACTGGCGATGGTCTCATGGCAAGGCGACACGCAGATGGTCCCAATCATCGGAGACACCGGTATTTTGACCTCGCCCTTACCGGTGGGCAGGTAAGTGAAACCGTCCTCGATCCGGCAGATGCGGGTGTCCGCTTCCAGATCAGGGGTCATCTGGTAAGCCGACGCGAACATGCCTATGCCCGGGATGTAAGTCGTCACGCCGTGGTCGGGCAGGGCTATATCCAGTATGTCCACCACCAGACAGCCGCCCGGCTCGGCCCCCCGGACCGCCACCGGACCCGTGATCGGATTCCAGCCCACCAGAACCTTGTGACTCTCCGCGTAAGAACAGAATTTATCCGTCGAGGAGCAGATGTTTCCGGTGAAACAGTCGTGGGTTTCCAACTGGACCGTGGCCCCGGAAGGGACTTCCAATACGGGCTCAATTCGTGGACCGATAAAGTAACTGATCTTGTCTTGGCCGATATTCTCCATCTCTGGCTTCCTTCCTTTCTCTGGATGATTGCGCTGTGCCGGTGCGGACTTGCCGCTCCAAAATGCCAGCCCGGCAGTATAGCCGGAAAACAGCAGCCTTTCCGACCGTCGCTCCCAAATTAACAACTACGGCAAAAAATGAAAACACAATTCAGCATATCATTAAATATCGAGCCAATTTTGACGATTTGTTAAAGGTTCAGTTCCTGAGCGAAATTTTGGCTGCCGCCGTCCCCAGGCTGTCGCCTGGACCCATTCCGGGGGCTGACCGCCCCCGGCGCTCCCGTTGGTCGCTGCCCCCGCGTAAAGACGAAAAATAAAACCGGAGGCGTGAGCCTCCGGAGCCGGGTGCAGGTGAATGCCTGCCGCCAGTTTTAATGAGAATGTTTCAGCGTTTTATCTGTCCGTATTCGGCTTCCGAGGCGGTGTTGACCAGGAGTTCGCCGCAGTCCGCACAGAATTCGGGCCGGCGGACGTTCGGGTCCTGAAAGGCGTGTTTGACGCCATGTCGCTGCATGAAGCTTCCAGCCTTGTCGAAGGCCTCATCGCCGCCGCATTCGGCGGCCAATACTTCCAGACTTTCCACAACCCAGCCGTCGCGGGTATGCACCACGGTTGAGAGTATTTCCGGCAGATCGGGCCTTTCGCCGTACACGGTCATGGTAGCGAAGAGTTCCAGTCCGGCGGCGGCCAGGTCGGCGGTAAGAGGCCGCTTGTGCACGCACTGGGCCGGAGGCAGATCGGGCTGGCTGACATAATGGGCCAGGACATGAGTTTTGTCCGAATCGGAAAAAAAGGGATGGCCTTCGTTATCGGCCCATTCGGCCACGGCTTCGGCCCGGCAGGCGACCATGGTCACTTCGATTTTTTCGGTTTCGAGAAAGCGTTTGAAATAGAAGTTGCGCTTCTGAACAAAGCGGTGTTCTTCGCGGGCGGCCAGATTGTCATGGCGGCCGTACAGGGCGGCCCATTCGGTGAAATTCATGACCGGCAGGCGCACATTGCGCCGTTCCATTTCACTGGCCCGAGCGGCGGCCTGACGGGCTTCGGCGACTATTTTGGCGGTATCCATATTTATCTCTTTCACGAGTGTTTATAAAAAAGCATGCTGACGGAGGAAAGGATAACACGACGCCTCCGGTCGGTCAAACTCAAGGGCGCATGGGCGTGAAAAGATTTGACAACCCGGCCGGGCTCGGCTATTTTTTGATTCGCCAGCCAACATAGACGCTGATTCCTGGAGGTCGCCAACAATGCGTGATGCAGTCATTGTCAGTGCCGTGCGCACGGCTATAGGCGCGTTTGCGGGTAAGCTGAGTTCCGTTCCGGCCACGGAGTTGGGCGCTCTGGTGCTGACCGAGGCCCTGAAGCGTGCGGGATTGCCCAAAGAAGCTGCGGACGAAGTCATCATGGGCAACGTCCTCCCGGCGGGCCTGGGACAGAATCCAGCCCGGCAGGCTTTGATGAAAGCGGGACTGCCTTACATGACCGGTGCGATAACTATAAACAAGGTCTGCGGGTCAGGTCTGAAGGCGGTGATGCTGGGTGCTCAGGCCATTGCCTGCGGCGACGCCGAGGTGGTGATAGCCGGGGGGCTTGAAAACATGAACCTGGCCCCTTATTACCTGCCCAAGCTGCGGACGGGGTACCGCATGGGCGGTTCGGAAGCCGTGGACGGGATGATCTGCGACGGACTCTGGGACCATGTCAATGATTTCCACATGGGTATGTCGGCGGAGCTGGTGGCTGAGAAATATCATGTTTCCCGGGAGGAGCAGGATATTTTCGCGCTGGGCAGTTATGATAAGGCTCTGGCGGCCCAGGCGGGCGGAGGATTCGCGGCGGAGATCACGCCGGTGATGCTGCCTCAGCGCAAAGGCGACCCGCTGGTTTTCGACCGGGACGAGACGCCGCGCCAGACGACCATGGATGCTCTGGCCCGTCTGGGCGGGGCATTCAGGAAGGACGGTTCGGTCACGGCTGGCAATTCTTCCAAGATAGCCGACGGCGCGGCGGCGGTGGTCCTGACTTCGGCGGAATATGCCGAGAAGCACGGTCTTGAGATACTGGGTCGGGTGGGCGCTCAGGCGTCCGCGGGACTGGACCCCAAATACGTGCTGGTCGCGCCGATACTGGCCGTGCCCAAGGTGCTGGACAAGGCTGGCCTGGGCGTGGTGGACATAGACCTCTGGGAGATAAATGAAGCATTCGCCTCGTCGACGGTGGCGGTCATCCGGGAATTGGACATCGATCCGGAGCTGGTCAACGTCAAGGGCGGGGCGGTGGCCCTGGGACACCCCATCGGGGCGTCCGGGGCGCGTGTCCTGGTGACTCTGCTTTACGCCATGAAGGAACGGGATGCCAGGCGGGGCCTGGCCACGTTGTGTCTGGGCGGGGGAGAAGCCGTGGCGCTTATAGTGGAACGTTGAGGAAGCGGAACGAAGATCCGGAATCTGGGTCATAAAGGCCGTCTTTTGCCAAGCAGGAGGAATTCATGAAGGAAGTTGTCATCGCCAGCGCGGTTCGGACCGCAGTCGGCCGTTTTGGTGGAACATTGCAGGACGTTCCCGCCGTGCAGCTCGGCGTTACGGCCATGCTGGAGGCTTTGAAACGGGCTGGGCTGACCCCGGCCGATGTGGACGAGGCTATTCTGGGAAACGTGCTCCAGGCCGGTCTGGGACAGAATACGGCCCGCCAGGTGGTTATCAAGGCGGGCTGCCCGGTGACGACCACGGCGACGACCATCAACAAGGTCTGCGCGTCTGGTCTGAAGTCGGTGGCCATGGCTGTTCAGGCAATACGGGATGATGATGCCGAGATCGTGGCGGCCGGCGGCCTGGAGAATATGAGTGCGGCTCCGTTTTATATGACCAAGGCCCGCTGGGGTGCCAGGATGGGCAACACGGAGATGGTCGACGGCATGGTTTACGACGGCCTGACCGATGTTTTCAACCAGTATCACATGGGCATAACGGCCGAGAACGTGGCGGAGCAGTTCGGTATAAGCCGGGAGGAGCAGGACGAGCTGGCTCTTTCCAGCCAGAACAAGGCGGAGGCGGCCATCAAGTCCGGCCGGTTCAAGGACGAGATCGTCCCGGTGGTGATACCTCAGCGCAAGGGCGATCCGGTGATTTTCGACACGGACGAGCATCCGCGTTTCGGGACGACCATGGAGGCTCTGGCCAAGCTGCCTGCGGCTTTCAGGAAAGGCGGAACGGTCACGGCCGGCAATGCTTCTGGTATCAATGATTCGGCGGCCTGCGTGGTGGTGATGTCGGCCGAGACTGCGGCAAAGCGGGGCATCAAGCCTCTGGCCCGCATAGTATCTTACGCGGCGGGCGGCGTCGATCCTTCGGTGATGGGCACCGGTCCCATTCCGGCCACGGAGAAGGCTCTGGCGCGGGCCGGTCTTTCGGCCGGGGATCTGGACCTTATCGAGGCCAACGAGGCTTTCGCGGCCCAGGCCATCGCCGTCAACCGACATTTCGGCTGGCCGATGGATAGGGTTAACGTGAACGGCGGGGCCATAGCCCTTGGCCATCCCATCGGGGCGAGCGGCTGCCGCATCCTGGTGACTCTGCTGTACGAGATGAAGAAGCGTGAATCCCGTTACGGGCTGGCCACACTGTGCATCGGCGGAGGCCAGGGATACGCCATGATCGTGGAGCGCTTGTAAGGAATCTTGAGCTAAGGGCTCCGCCGGGGTCCAAGGAGGAGATGATGTCTTACCAGTATCTGTTGTTCGAGATCAGGGACAAGGTCGCGGTGGTGACTTTCAACCGGCCCGAGGCGATGAACGCGCTCAGCCCGGACGTTCTGGCTGAATTCGGGGCGATCCTGGGCGAGATAAAAAACAACGAGGATATCGCTGTGGTGGTGGTGACCGGAGCCGGGAAGGCTTTCGTGGCCGGCGCGGACATCAAGGTGATGATGAAGCAGAACGCGCTGGAGGCTCGGAATTTTTCGATGATCGGGCAGGAGGTGATTCTGCAACTGGAAGAGCTGCCTCAACCGGTCATCGCGGCGGTGAACGGTTTTGCTTTGGGCGGCGGCTGCGAGATAGCCATGGGCTGCGATTTCATCTATGCTTCGGAGAAGGCCAAGTTCGGCCAGCCGGAGATCAATCTGGGCATACTGCCCGGCTTCGGAGGGACTCAGCGTCTGGCCCGCCTGCTGGGGCGCGGCTGGGCCAAGGAACTCTGCCTGACGGGCGAGATGATTACGGCGGAAAAGGCTCGGAAGATAGGCCTGGTGAACAAGGTTTTCCCGGCCGATTCGTTCATGGACGAAGTGATGAAGACGGCGGCGACCATTGCTTCCAAGGGCAAACTGGCCTGCCGGTCGATCAAACAGGTCATCGACCGGGGCTTCCAGGCGGATTTGAGAACGGGCCTGTTCCTGGAAGTGCAGACTTTCGGGGCGATCCGTTCGAGCGTGGACGCCCAGGAAGGCCTGACGGCCTTCGCTGAGAAGCGCCCGGCTGATTTCAAGGGCTCATACAACAAGTAATAACATCACGGGCCGTGCCTTGACCGGTTCCGGCCCGTCAATTCATATGTCGAGGAGCTGAAATGGATTTCCAACTCACTGAAGAGCAACAGATGGTCCGTGACATGGCCCGGCGTTTTGCCGAAGAGCAGATCAAGCCCGTGGCCGCTGAACTGGACAAGACGCACAGACACCCCGCGGAAATAGTCAAGCAGATGGCCGAACTGAAGTTCCTGGGCATAGCGGTGCCGGAAGAGTACGGCGGCGGCGGCATGGATTACGTCTCCTACGTCCTGGCCATGATAGAGATATCCAAGGCCTGTGCGTCGGTGGGCGTCATCATGAGCGTGAACAATTCGCTTTATTGTTTTCCGGTGATGGCTTACGGGACTCACGAACAGAAGATGAAGTATCTTGCGCCGGTGGCGGCCGGCGATTCCCTGGGCTGCTACGGCCTGACCGAGGCCGGAGCCGGTTCCGACCCGGCAGCCATGCGGACCACGGCGGTGAAGGACGGCGACGGCTGGATTCTGAACGGCGAGAAGAAGTTCATCACCAACGGCAATGTGGCCGACTACTGCGTGCTGGCGGCGGTTACGGACAAGGGCAAGGGGTACAAAGGCATTTCGACCTTTGTAGTCAATCTGAAGGAGACTCCGGGCTTTTCCGTGGGCGTGGTCGAAGAGAAGCTGGGCATCTGCGCCAGCGGCACGGCAGAGCTGGTGTTCGAGGATGCCAGACTGCCTGGCGACGCCCTGCTGGGCCAGCCGGGCGAGGGTTTCAAACAGATGCTGACCACTCTGGACGGCGGCCGCATAGGCATCGCTTCTCAGGCTATCGGCATCGGCCGGGCGGCCTTGGAAGACGCGGTAGCCTACGCCAAGGAACGCGAGCAGTTCGGGCAGCCCATCGCCAATTTCCAGGCCATTCAGTGGAAAATGGCGGACATGGCCATGGAACTGGACGCGGCCGAGCTTCTGGCCTTGCGGGCGGCGTATCTGGAAGACCAGCACCTGCATTACGAGAAGGAAGCGGCCATGGCCAAATGCTTCGCTTCCGACGCGGCCATGCGGGCGGCCATAGAAGGCGTGCAGATTCTGGGCGGTTACGGGTATATCAAAGAATACCCCATGGAGCGGCATATGCGCGACGCCAAGATCACCCAGATTTACGAAGGCACCAACGAGATCATGAGGCTGGTCATAGCCAAGAACCTGATCCGGGGCAAGTAGGCTTGGAGATGGGCGGGCCGGGCGGAGCCTTCTCCCCTGCCCCGCCCCGTCGGCTGACAAGTTCGCAGGCAGGAAATCAGGAGCCGGTATGCGTTTTGAACTCACCGAAGAGCAGAAGATGATCCGGGACATGGCCCGCGACTTCGCCTTGAGCGAACTGGCTCCGTCGGCGGCCATATTGGACGAGACCAAAGACCGGACCATTCTGAAAGCGAATCTGAAAAAGATGGCCGAACTGGGAATGATGACCATGAACATCCCGGAGGAGTACGGCGGGGCGGACGTGGGCGTGGTGGCTTACAGCCTGGCCATGACCGAAATCGCACGGGGCTGCGCGGCCACGGCGGTGACCATGTCGGTGACCAACATGGTGGCCGAGGTCATTCTGGAGTTCGGGACGGAGGAACAGAAGCGCAGGTACATACCGGCGATAGCTTCGGGGGAGATGCCGGCGGGGGCTTTCGGATTGACCGAGGCTCAGGCCGGTTCCGATCCTTCGAACATGAAGACGCGGGCCGTGGCCGACGGCGATGATTTTATTCTGAACGGGTCCAAGCTGTTCATCACTTCGGCCGAGTATGCCGGGGTCTTTGTCGTCTGGGCGGTGACCAACCCGGAGACGCCCAAGGGCCGGGGCATATCGGCTTTTCTGGTGGAGCCGGGCACGCCGGGTTTCACGGTGGGCAAGGACGAGGGCAAGATGGGCCAGCGGGGCTCATCGACCAATGAGTTGCTGTTCGATAACTGCCGCATTCCGAAAAGCCAGCTTCTGGGCAGCCTTGATGACGGATTCAGGATAGCCTTGATGGAACTGGACGGCGGCCGTATCGGCATATCTTCCCTGGCTCTGGGGGTCGGCCTGGCGGCCATGGATTTCGCCACGGATTACGCCAAGGAACGGGAACAGTTCGGGCAGCCCATCGCCAATTTTCAGGCCATTCAGTTCATGATAGCGGATGCGTACATGGAGTTGGAGGCGGCCCGGCTGCTGGCGTTGCGGGCGGCCTGGCTGAAAGAGACGGGGCGGAAGTTCACCCGCGAAGCCTCCATGGCCAAGCTGTACGCCTCGGAATCGGCCAACCGGGCCTGTTACAAGGCGGTGCAGATGCTGGGCGGGTACGGATACACCAAGGATTTTCCGGTGGAACGCCTGGCCCGGGACGTGCGCATCACTACGCTGTACGAGGGGACCAGTGAGGTGCAGCGCATGGTCATAGCGAGGGAGTTGAGCCGCTGACGGGCGGATGCCTGTCTTCGCTTTCACCAGATCTGGCGCCAGAAACCGAAGGAGACGCGGACAGCGGGAAACGCTGCGCGTTTCCTTTTCATTGGCCCAGTGGAAAAAACCGTGGCGGCCGGTCTTGACCTTTGTGTTCATTTCAGTATGATGAAAAAAGCCGGTTGAGCAGACCGAAAAGCAAATCCCGTGCAGAATTATTCCACTGTTGCGACAACACCATCTGAGCTGTTTCCGTTCCAGCGACAATATCCTCCTGTCATAACCTTGACACAGTGCGGAGAAAACCTCGTTTTCTGCTCATCGGGCCGTATTCCGCCTTGTGGTCCTTCAGGATCACAGGACCTGAAACCATTGTCGGTGCGACGCACCGGTTACATGTTCTTTGCTTTCAGAAAGGAGCAAGAGCCATGAGAGCCTGGACCAAAGAATCTCTTTATCTGACGACGCCGGCCCTGATTCTTTGCTGCCTGCTGATTCTTTCCGGCTGCGCGACCGTTGCGCCGGCTTCCAAGGATTATTACGGTATTCCGACAGACGGCAAAGCCATAGTCTTCGTGCTGGACATATCCGGCAGCATGGAAGGCAAGGACGAGGGTTCTTTGAAAGACCGGGCCACGGCCGCGGCCACGGACAAGGCGGCGAGCACGGTCGGCAAGACGGTTGGGGGCAAGATCGGCAGCTTCATCAGCGGAGCGATGAAGAAGGAAGCCACCAAGCTGGGCAAAGCGAAAAGAGAATTGATTCCGGCGGTCAAAGGCCTGGCTCCCGGAACGCATTTCACAGTGGTTACGTTCGGGAGCAAGATCGAGACCTGGCAACCTCAACTGGTGCAGGCGACCGACGGCAACAAGACTTCGGCGGCTTTGTTTCTGGAGCGGTTGTCATCCAACGGGGGAACTCCGGCCAAGGAGGCTTTGCAGCGGGCCTTTCAGCTGTCGAACATAGAGACGGTGTTCTTTCTGTCTGACGGGCACCCCAACACCAGCCCGGATTCCATTCTGCAGGAGGTGTCCAGGCTGAATCCCGGCCGTAAGGTGATTGTGCACGCCATCGGCCTGGGTGACGACCAGGACCGGGATTTCCTCTGCAAGCTGGCCATGGAGAACAGAGGCCTTTATATCCGCAACGATGTGGTGGAGTGCCAGGCCCAGAAGCCTTAGAGAGGCTTCAAGTTAGAAAGAGATTATCTTCATCCCCGCCCAAGGCAGACCAGCAGGCGGGGATGTTTTTTTGCAACGAATACCGAACGGCCCGCCGCTTCCTCCTCAGAGTGGCATGGAGAAAAATGAGAACAGATCAGCTTCTGATTCTCCCGGCCAGCCTGATGAACATGTAGAGCGTCTCCCGGCTAACTTCTTTTATACCGGTCGAGCAGGTGGAAAGGATCATTTTCAGATAAACCAGGTAGAGGAGTATATTGGCGGCCGACAGACCGGTAAGCAGGAGAACGTCGTTTCCCCAGGGTCCGGATAGCAGCAACCAGAAAAGGATGACGACAAAGGCGCAGACCTGCCAGATGGAGACCAGTTCTATGCGGTCTTTGACGGCGGCAACCACGCTGAGCGGTGAAACGATAAAAATCAATGAAAACGACGGGGCCAGAATGAGGATATAGAGAACTGTGCGCTGCCAGCCCTGTCCGAATATAGGGACCAGGTAGAGGGGGGTAAGGAGCATCAGGACCAGATATCCCAGGGAAAGGCCAAAGAGTACGGCGAAGGATTTTTCCATCAGGCGCTTTGGGTTTCCCCGCAGGTTTTCCTCTTCAGCCAAACGCTGGTACAGGACCTGGGAAAAGGCCCGGCCGATCAGATATGAAGGAAGCTGAAGCAGTCTCGCGGCCAGTGTGTAATAACCGGAGACGGCGGTGCCGAAATACCTGGTGAGAAAAATCACCGGCAACGAAGTGGTCAGACTGTTGAGCGAGGAAGAGAAGCTGTTGAGCAGTGGGTATTTCTTGTATTTCCCGGCCACGTTCAGCAGGCTGCCGACTGATGCAGTTGTATTAACCAGTATTTCCTTGTCGTTTTTAAAAACACCGAGCATAACGACCAGCGCGGCCGCGAACTGTCCCAGGAAATAGCCGCCCAAAAGGCTGAGTGTTTCGGCTTTCCACAGCAGGGCCAGCAGTACCTGGGCGGCTATGGTCACCAGTGTTCTGGCCACGTTGGAGGCGGCTGAGTATCTGAACTGTTTGAGCCTTATCAGGTAATAGTTGAAAGCCTGATAGATGGCTGTGGTAAAAACTCCGCCGGTGAGCAGAAAAAACCAGCTTTCCAGGCTATCTACGCCTGAAAGTCTAGTCATCAGGGGCATCCAGAAGAACCCGGCCAATACCATCACAAGGGTGGTGACCAGAGAACAGATCAGGGCCAATCCGAGCAGTTCGCCAGCTTCCTGGTCTTTTTCCGTGGTGACCAGGGCGAAGTCGTAACGACCGGCGGCAAACACGGTCACAATGCCCACCACAGCCATGTAGAAGCCCAAGACGCCGAAACAGCGGGGAGAATAGAGGCGGGTCAGCACTGGAGTAGCAGCGACCAAGAGAAGCATTGAGAGAGTCGTCCCCGACATCATGGCAAAGATGTTTTTGACAAACCCCTCGCCGGCCATATTCCGGCCGGTTATTTTGCTAACCAAGTCTGAGAGTCGCAAATTTTGTCTTCACCTTCCGCTGAGAAACCGCAATCCTTGTGAGAAGAGGCTGTTTCAGGCTGAATCCACCGAACAAGTACATAATTGATTCAGGGGTTACCTTGAGACCTCCGTCAAGGTGACCTTAACGGCGTCCACTACTCTTTCCACATCGGCGTCGGTCATTCCGGTATACAGGGGAATGCTGACCACGCGCCTGTAAGCCTCTTCGGCTGCCGGGAAGTCGCCGGGCTGGAAACCGTACCGGTCCCGCCAGTAGGGCTGAGTGTGCAGGGGGGTGTAATGGACATTGGCTCCCACTCCCAGAGCGGCAAGCCGGATAATGAACTCATCCCGCCCGATGTTGAGCCGGTCGAGGTCAAGTTGGAGGACGTACATGTGCCAGGCATGACGGTCCGCGGGATCGGCGACATGAGGGAGAGTCACCGGCAGATCGGCGAAAGCCTCGTTGTAACGGGCGGCGATGGCGGCCCGGCGGGCTTGAAAGCCGTCCAGCTTGCGGAGCTGATGTATGCCGATGGCGGCCATAATGTCGGACATGTTGTATTTGTAGCCGGGCTCCACGACTTCGTAAAACCATTTTGGTTTGTCCGAGGTGTACCGGTCCCAGACTTCCCGGTTGATGCCATGAAACCTCATGAGTTCCATGCGCCTGGCCAAATCGTCGCGGGCAGTGACAACCATGCCGCCTTCGCCAGTGGTCATGGTCTTGGTGGCGTAGAAGCTGAAGACGGTTATGTCGCTGATGGTCCCGATCATACGGCCTTTATAGGTAGTCGGCAGGGCATGGGCGGCGTCTTCGAGTACGGGCAGTCCGTGCCGCCGCGCCGCAGCCATGATGGGGTCCAGGTCGCAGGCCTGGCCGGCCAGATGAACAGGCATGACGGCCTTGACTTCGGGATTCCGGCTGACGGCCCGGCCGACCAGATCAGGATCGATATTGAGGGTGCACGGGTCGATGTCGACGAAAAGCGGGTCTGCGCCCAGATAACGGATGACTTCGGCCGTGGCGGTGAAAGTGAAGGGGGTGGTTACAACCTTGTCGCCGGGGCCGACGCCCAAGGCTTCCAGGGCCAGATGAAGCCCGGAAGTGGCCGAGTTGACGGCGATGGCATGGGGGGCGCCTACGTAACTGGCAAAATCCTTCTGGAACTGAATGGTCTTGGGTCCGGTTGTCAGCCAGCCGGAGCGAAGACAGGCGACCACTTCGTTTATTTCTTCTTCGCCGATATCCGGCAAAGCAAAAGGTATGAACTTCTCGTCGGCGGACATGTCTTGTTTCTGACCTCGCTGGAAGGGATGCTCGGGGCCGTTCCTTTTCCGAAAAAACGCCAAACGGCCTTTTTTTCTCCCTGATCCGCCCCAATTAGCCACAGGTAGCCTCTCACGTCAAGCCCGAGTGTGAGACCGGCCGGGTTTCCGGCGGAGAAAGCCCGTAATGGCGGACTGGAAGGATGGCTGATTTGTGGTATACTTCACTCATCAATCCGGCTAAGACCGTCCGTGGACAGGGGTGAGACGAGATGACAGAAAAAACCGGCGCCACAGGAAAAAAACCTCCCGTGGCCTGTGAATACAAGCCTGCGGCTTCCAGTAAGAAAAAGAGCTGGTTCAAAAGATTCCTGGACTGGCTGGGAGAAGCGGATACCGGCTCCGGCATCCGAACCGGATCTTCCTGCGGCGGTTGAGCTCCCCGCCGTTTCAAGTAGGCCGGTCCGGCCCGCAAGACAGACACTCCGCCAATCGTTATTTCCAGTCAATGGCATAAGTTCCGGACAAATCCGCCCGCAGCCCCTTGCTTTCGATCAGATACGTTTTAACTTTAAAAAGGCAAGAGAGATTAGTGTTGTATATCCAGTCGGTTGGCAAGGAGACTGTGATGAATCAGAACGAGCAGAACATACCGGAATTGGAAAAATCCAGTCTGGCCATAGGCGGCATGACCTGTGCGGCTTGCGTCCGGCGCGTGGAAAAAGCCCTGGGAGAAGTGCCTGGCGTAGTCGGAGCCAATGTGAATCTGGCCACAGAAAAAGCCACCGTGGAATTCAAGGCCGGTCAGCTCGACCTTGAGGCCTTGAAAGCTGCTGTTGTGGAAGCCGGTTACGAAGTCAGGGAAGCACCCAAGACCTCGACGACCATATCCGTGGGCGGCATGACTTGCGCGGCCTGCGTGCGCCGGGTGGAAAAATCCCTGGGAGCCTTGCCGGGCGTGAGCCGGGCCGACGTAAATCTGGCTACGGAAAAGGCGACCTTGACCTATGATCCGGCCCTGGTCACCCTAGACGATTTCGAGGCGGCCCTGACCGAGGCAGGTTACGAATTCCGGGGGCATGAATCGGACGAGTTGGTGGACCTGGAGAGGGAGGCCCGGGAGCGCGAATTCCAGGGGCTGAAAAAACGATTCATTACAGCGGCGGTGCTGGGAGTGGTCATCATGACCGGGTCCATGCAAGGCATGTTTCCCTTGCTCAGGGACATAGACCGCCGTTTGATGTTCTACATACTGTTCGCCCTGACCACTCCGGTGATGTTCTGGGCGGGAAGGCCGTTTTTCGTCAATGCCTACAAAGCGGCCAAGCACCTGACCACCGACATGAACACGCTGGTGGCCGTGGGCACGGGCGCGGCTTACATATACAGCACCATAGCCACCTTTTTCCCGCGAGCTTTCGAGGCCACGGGTCTGGAGGTGCATGTCTATTTTGATTCGGCGACCATGATTATCGCCCTGATTCTGATGGGCAAGCTGCTGGAGGCGCGGGCCAAGGGCCGGACGAGCGAGGCCATCAAGAAACTGATGAACCTGCGCCCCAAAACGGCGCGGGTTTTGCGCGACGGCGTGGAGACGGATGCGCCTATCGAGACGGTCAAGGCAGGCGAGGTGATCCTGGTCCGGCCGGGCGAACAGATTCCGGTTGACGGCGTTGTGCTGGAGGGCCGTTCCGCGGTTGACGAGAGCATGCTGACCGGTGAATCCATGCCTGTGGACAAGGGAGCAGACTCCGAAGTTATCGGAGGCACCATGAACAAGACCGGTTCGTTCAGCTTCCGGGCCACGCGGGTAGGAGCGGAATCGGCCCTGGCGCGGATCATCAAGCTGGTTGAAGACGCTCAGGGTTCCAAGGCTCCGATACAGAGGGTGGCGGACAAAGTGGCGGCGGTCTTTGTGCCGGTAGTCATGTCCCTGGCCGCCCTGACTTTCGGCATCTGGTTCTTCTTCGGGCCGGAGCCTTCCTTGACTTTTGCCTTTCTGAGTTTCGTTTCCGTACTCATCATCGCCTGCCCCTGCGCCATGGGTCTGGCCACGCCGACCGGCATCATGGTCGGAACCGGCAAGGGAGCAGAGTTGGGCGTGCTGATAAAGGGCGGGGAGAGTCTGGAGACGGCGCACAAGATTTCGGCGGTCATCTTCGACAAGACAGGCACCTTGACCAAAGGTGAGCCTCAGGTGACCGATGTGGCCGCTCTGAACGGTTTCGGAGAGACGGAACTGCTGGCCCTGGCCGGTTCGGCGGAAAAGGGTTCGGAGCATCCTCTGGGCGAGGCTATCGTCCGGGCGGCGGAGGCCGGGGGCGCGAAGCTGACGGCGGCGTCCGAATTCAATGCCCTGCCGGGCCACGGCGTTGAGTCGAAAGTTGACGGCCGGACCATCCTGCTGGGCAGCGGCAAGCTGCTCCGGGACAGGGGCGTGGACACTTCGGGGGCGGAAGACCGGGCGGAGGCTTTGGCTTCGGCGGGCAAAACCCCTATGTTCGTGGCCGTGGACGGCGTTCCGGCCGGTTTGATCGCGGTGGCGGATACACTCAAGGAGAATTCCGCCCGTGCGGTCAGCGAGCTGCGCAGGATGGGTTTGCAGGTCATCGTGCTGACCGGAGACAACCGCCGGACTGCGGAAGCCATAGCGGCTCAGGTCGGTGCGGACAGGGTGCTGGCCGAGGTGCTTCCGGAAGACAAGGCCGCTCAGGTGCGGGCTTTGCAGTCCGAGGGCCACGTGGTGGCCATGGTTGGCGACGGCATAAACGATGCACCGGCCCTGGCGGCGGCGGATGTGGGCATAGCTCTCGGCACAGGTACGGATGTAGCTATGGAGGCCAGCGATATCACTCTTATGCGTGACGACCTTACCGGGGTCATCACGGCCATCAAACTGTCGCGCAGGACCATGCGGACCATCAAACAGAATCTTTTCTGGGCTTTCATCTACAACACGCTGGGCATTCCCATCGCGGCCGGGGTTCTTTTCCCGTTCTTCGGAATTCTGCTCAGCCCGGTGGTGGCGGCGGGCGCCATGGCCATGAGTTCCGTTTCGGTGGTGACCAACTCCCTGCGGCTGAAGAATTTCAAGCCTTAGAAAGAAGAGAAATATGCTGAGGACAATTTCGGCTGTGACGGCTCCGGCGGCTCTGCTTTCGTGCACCGAGCGGATGTACGGTCCGGGGAGCGGACCGGGGTCTATGATGAATTACGGTTTTTACGGATTTGGAGGCTGGTTTATGTGGCTGCTGCTCATAGCGGCGGCGGCCGTGGTGATCTATCTATTGGCCCGCAGTTCCAAAGGCGGCGCAGCGATGAGAGGCCAGGACACGGCTCTGGACATATTGAAGAGGCGTTACGCTCAGGGCGAGATAGATAAGGATGAATTCGAACTGATGAAGCGCGACATTGAATCCTGAGTTAGGTATTTCAGGCCTTTAAGATATAAGGCTGCCGGGCTTGCGGCTGCCCCCATCGGCCGGAATAAACTCTGATGATAAAGGCGGACTCTGCCGGGTCCGCCTTTGTTCTTTTCTCAACCGCCCGGTTATGGCAAAGTATGGGAAGAAAACCAGGGAGGATGCACCATGAAGATAATCGAGCCTTACCATGTAATTCTGTTCATGCCGGACGGGGATGCCATCTTGAAGAATTTGGAGCTGGCAGGCCGGACCTGTTACAAGTCCGAAGACAGAATTACGGAAGACTCGGCCAGGGGGTTCGTTAAGGGCATTCTCAAATCAGGCCATCACAGCGTAATAGAGCATGCCGGTATAACGGTGCGTTTCGTCTGCGACCGCGGCGTCACCCATGAACTGGTCCGGCACCGCCTGGCCGCTTACAGCCAGGAGAGCACCCGTTACGCGAACTATTCCAAGGACAAGTTCGGCAGCGAAATAACGGTGATAAAGCCTCTGTTCTGGAGGGATGATTCACCGGAATACGGGGAGTGGAAAGCGTCCATGGAGGCGGCCGAGCGTTCGTACCTTTCGCTTATCGCGATGGGTGCTCGCCCGGAACAGGCCAGGAGCGTGCTGCCGAACAGCCTGAAGACGGAAATAGTCATGACAGCCAATCTGCGCGAGTGGCAGCACGTCTTCGCGCTGCGCTGTTCCAAACCGGCTCACCCTCAGATCCGGGAGATCATGCTCCCTCTGCTGGATGAGCTGCACACCAGGCTGCCGGTTGTTTTCGACGATCTTTTTGATGATTTCAGAGAGGATATCGAGAAAAGCATCTCCCGGCGTTCAGCCGGATGAACCGCCGCGACGGCCGGAGAAGCCAAGCCCGCATGGGCTTCATTCCGGCTGTTCAGTCAACGGGGATATCCACGTTGGCAGACCATTTGCAGTCGTTAGTACATATTTGTGGTTGACTTGCCACGGTATTTTGGGCAATATTTGGATGATTATTACCTTTTTTTACAAAACAAAAGTGGGGGCTACGGGTATGCAATCAAGGAAAAGACGCCAAGGTTTCACTCTGATCGAAATACTTCTGGTAGTGGTCATTATCGGAATAATGCTGGCCGTTATCGTGCCCCGCGCCTGGCGGGCCAATGTTGATTCCAAGTATGGCCTGGTCAGGCAGGCCGCCACGGAAGCGGCCAGTTTCGGCAACAAGTGGGCTGAACAGGAACTGATGTCCCAGGATGACGACAGCACCGCATCTCTGAACACTTATTACAACTACCTGTGCGACGGTCCCGGCGGCGGTGTGGCCTGGCTGGCGCATACATATGCCAGCGAGGGCTGGAAGACGGCCAGTTCCATCACCGGACGGACAGTCAGCGGCACGCCGAATTCGCCTCCCAAGGCCATTCCGATGAATCTGGTCCCGCCCGAGAAGGTCATCAAGAACCCGTTCTCGGGCACCAGCGTTTTCGCCCCCAACAACGATCCAATGACCAATGGCGGCGCTATTCCCGGCGCTCTCTGCTCCAGCTTCGCCGCGGACGGTATTTACAATTATTACGCCATCGTCTTCCAGGGGACCGACAACACCGGCTCCGGAGCGACCGATATGCACGCAGGCATGGCGGCGCTTGATCTGGAAGGGCTCCGCAACGGCGTTTTCATGGGCCGTCTGAGATAATTTATTTCCGGCCTGAACAGGCTAAAACCCGGGAGCAATGCTTCCGGGTTTTTTTGTTGCTTATTCAGGCCTCAGCCGACGCTATTACTTATTGTTCCCAGGGAAATATGTTGGGGCCGATGCCTTCGAATATGTTGGAATCTGGTTTGAAATAGAGGTAATAGGGGTAATCTTCGATAGCATATGAAGTGACGGGGCTGTGCCATTCGGGGGACCAATGGTCCTGTTTTTCCTGGTCAACCTCGTACCTGGTCCAGCCGGTTTCGCATTCTTTGCAGTGCTGAATATGGATATTCCCGGCATAAGGCTTATCCTCACCCACCCGTTTTATGTTTGTGGAACCGCATTTCGGGCAGGTATTGCCCTGAGTGGCGGCGGTTTCCTTGAGGTGAGGCAGAATTTCGAATACGCGGGCTTCTTCGAGTTCAATCTGTTCCGGGTCGTCCCAATCCAGATGTTCCGGTTTGCGGGTCATGTAAGCACCTCATAATTCAACGGCCCTTGAGCGCTGGCCTTGACCGGTATCATGCACCGGAAAGAGGCATCATCGTCGAGCCGGTCCCGATGCGGTTTTTCAGATCATAACACCGCTGCGCCATCATGTCACGTCAGCGTTATTTTCAGTAGCCTTCGACTTCGACCAGGCTGGTGTGAAAGGCCGCGCCCTGGCCCAGGTCGGTGAAATCGGAACTGGTGACCCGGTTGACACCGCGCCCCAGCGGGGCGAAGCCCGACCAGAAGATCCCTTCGATGACGACCACACCGGGCCGGGTGTCTTGGGTGATGTCCGCGTAGACGAAGCAGTCTCCCCGGTCGTTGTACACCCTGACAACCTGGCCGGATTCGATATCACGGGCACTGGCGTCGGCTGGATTGATCTTGGCCGAGGGCGGCCCGGCCAGTTGGCGCAGGTGGTTTATTTCGTTGAAAGTCGAGTTGAGGTATTCGCGCCGGGGAGGTGTTATGAGCTGGAGCGGATAGCGGCCCTCGTGGGCGGTGTCCAGGCTGGGCGAACCGTCGGGCAAGGGGTCCAGGCCCTGATCGGCCATGGCCCGGGAATAGAATTCCACTTTGCCCGATGGGGTTTTAAAACCTTGCAGAAAGGGATTTTCCGGAACATTGAGCTTCACCGGAAGTCCCAGGGCCAGTCTCTCGAAGGAGATTCCCCGCAGCCAGGGGGATTCGCTTTGCAGCACCAGCCGGATGAGTTCTTCGGGCGTGGCCGAAAAGATATCCTCGGTGAAACCGAAACGGCGGGCCAGTTCCTGGAAGATTTCCAGCGGCGGCCGGGATTCGCCCAGAGGCTTGACGGCCGCCTGGGCCAACTGGATGCAGTAGTGCCCGTAGGATGTGTAAAGGTCGGTGAATTCCAGTGATGAAGCCGAGGGCAGGATGATGTCGGCATACTGAGCCGTTTCGGTCATTATCATTTCCTGAACGACGATGAAGAGGTCTTCACGGCGGAGACCGGCCAGAACGCGCCCCGAGTCCGGACAGACGGCGGCGGGGTTGTGCTGATAGACATGGAGAGCCTTGACCGGCGGACCGTCCAGTCCGGTCAGGGCGTGGCCCAACCGGGTGAGGGCCACGGTGCGGGCCGGTCCGGGCCTGAGGTCGTCACGGATAACGGCCTCTTCATTCAGTTCAAAGGCCGGGGAAGTGGTCAGGGCCAGCCCGCCTTGTTTGCGGTGCAGGGTCCCGGTCAGAGCTGGCAGCAGGGCGATGGTCCGCACGGCCATGCCTCCACGGGCCTGGCGTGATAGTCCGAAACCGATGCGCAGAAAGGGATAAGCGGCCCGGCCGTATTCCCGGGCCAGAGAGATTATCGCTTCCGGCTCAAGGCCGGTAATGCTCGCCGCTTTTTCCGGCGGATAGTCTTTGACCCGTTCGGCCAGTTCTGCAAAGCCGACCGTGTGTTCTTTTATGAAATCATGGTCGATAAGGTCTTCGCTTATCAGTACGTTCATCAGCCCCAGAGCCAGAGAGGCGTCCGTACCGGGCTTGACGGGCAGGTGGAGGTCGGCCTTGGCGGCGGTGGCGTTGCGGTAGGGGTCGATGACGACGATCTTAGCGCCGCGACGGCGGGCCTGAAGAAAGAAGGGCCAGGCGTGGATGTTGGTGCTGATGGTGTTGGAACCCCAGATTACGACCAGGTCGGCTTCCGCCGCCGATTCCATATCGGTGGTGGGCATGCGCCCCAGGCTGACGGCCAGACCGGCGTTGGCCGCGGCCAGGCAGAGGTTGCGGTTGAGTCTGGAAGCGCCGAGCCTGTTGAAAAAGGCATGTCCGGCGTTGAAGCCGAGAATTCCTTCTGTCCCGGCATAGGAGGCGGGCAGGATGGCTTCCGGACCGTACTGGCCGATGATATCGGTGTAGCGCCGGACTATTTCGGAAAAGGCCTCATCCCAGGAGATTGTTTCAAAGCGGCCTGAGCCGCGGGGACCGGAGCGCTTGAGGGGATGGAGTATGCGTAGCGGGGAGTAGAGTCTTTCGAGATAGTGGTTCAGCTTGACGCAGAGGGCCCCTCGGGTGAACGGATGAGCGGGATCACCTTTTATGGCGACCACCCGGCCGTCTTCGACTTCAACCAGCAGTCCGCAGGCATCGGGGCAATCGTGCGAGCAGACGGAACGGACAGTTTCTTTCATCAGGGGCAAACCCTCCCATGATTATTGTAGCGGCGACACGGGGCCGTCCAGAACCTCCCTGATTTTATGCGACAGTCTCTTCAAGTCAAAGGGTTTCTGTATGAAACCCGAACAACCTCTTTCCATGATCCGACGGGCCTGATCATCCAGGCTGTACCCGCTGGCCAGCAGGACCTTGGCTTCCGGATCTATTTGCCGGATCCGGTCGAAAATTTCGCCTCCGCTGACGCCGGGCATAATCATATCGAGCAGAACTAGGGAGGCCCCGTTCCGGCGGAACAGATCGACAGCCTGCCAGCCATCCCCGGCGGTCATCACGTTGTAACCGAGCATGGCGACCATTTCGGAAGCGACCTGAGCCACGCAGGGTTCGTCATCGACAATAAGAACGTTTTCCCGTCCGGTAACGACCGATTCCTGAACCTGGACCACGGGGAGGCCAACTGATTTGCCGGCAGGTAGATAAATGACGAACCGTGCGCCCCGGCCCGGTTCGCTGAAGACATCGACAACACCCCGGTGATTCTTGACGATGCCGTAGACCGAAGCCAGACCGAGGCCGGTGCCGCGTCCCATGCCCTTGGTGGTAAAAAACGGCTCGAAGATGCGGGCCATGGTGGCTTTGTCCATACCGACTCCAGTGTCGGCCACCGTCAGCTCAATGTATTGTCCAAACGGAAGTCCATGGGGCGGCAAGTGTTCCTTGTTAAAGGCGATATTGCCTGTGGAGACGGTCAGACGACCGCCTTCGGGCATAGCCTGAACGGCGTTGACGTACAGATTGACCAGAACCTGCTTCATCTGCCCCGGATCGGCCTGGACAGTCAAGAGTTCCGGTTCCAATGCGCATTCGAAGACCACGTCCTTCCTGGTGCGGCCGACCATTTTGACCGATTCATTGACTATTTCGTTCAGATTGATAGGTTTGACCTCATATTGCCCCTGCCGGGCGAAACCCAGAAGCTGTTTGGTCAGGTCGGCTCCATCGGAAGCGCACTTTTCTATGTTTTTGAGGTATCCCTCAATCAGGCTTTCTCCGTTCATCACTTGTCTGGCCAGGACGGCGTTGCCCATGATGCCCATGAGCAGGTTATTGAAGTCATGGGCTATGCCTCCGGCCAGGGTACCCAGGGATTCCAGACGCCGCAGATTGTCGAGGCGGGTTCCCAGGCGGCGGGTCTCTTCTTCGCTCCTTTTCCTTTCGTCGATATTCTGAATATGGAGAATGCTGCGCATGGGCCGGCCCTGCTCGTCCCTTTGCAGGGAGACACTCAGCATGCACCAGATAAACCGGCCGTCCTTGCACTTGTAACGCTTTTCGAACCAGTAGTGATCTTCCTCCCCGGCAAGGATGTTCTGGCGCAGTTTCTGAAAAATATCCAGATCGTCCGGGTGGGTCAGTTCAAGATGATTCATGCCGATCATTTCGGCGACACTAAAGCCGAGCATGGCGGCGCAGTTGGCATTGACATCCTGAAGTTTTCCGTCCAGGTCAACCAGGGCCACACCCACGCCGGAGTTGTCGAAAGCTGTCTTGAAACGTCCTTCGCTTTCCGACTGGCGGAGGCGGGCCTGTTCCACGGCCTCAAGCAGCTTGTTTATATCCCGGGACAGCGCACCGAATTCATCATCCGAAGCCGGGGCTATTCTGAGAGAAAAGTCTCCCTGGCGGGCGATTTCCGCGACCCGGCCGCTGAGACGGGCCAGAGGCGAGGTGATGAATATTCTGAGCAGAAACCAGACAAGAACAGCACCGCAGAGCCAGATGACGGACAGCCAGACCATGGAGACGGCTGTCGAGCGCCGGCCGAAGCGGTATATATCCCTTTTAACGCGCAGTTCCAGCAGAAAGACGGCTCGTCCTTCCCTGTTCCTGATGAGTCCGTGGGCGGCCAGAGCGTCGGGGCTCAAAGCACTGACTTCAATGCTGTCCCCCCAGACCAGACGCCGGAGTATTGCCTGATGCGCCGGTTCAAGTGCAAGCAAGGGCGTCAGGACCAGCTCGTGCCCCAGTTCCATCGGACTGCCCATCTTGGGCATGCCCGCGTCGACGAGTGAACCCAGGACCACTACTCCCAGGGGACGCTGTTTCCGGTCGCCGGACCAGACTGGATGGGCGGCGAAGATCATCTGACCTTCCGGCAAAGCGAGAAGGCCAGTAACCGGGTCCACGGCATTATAGGCTGTTTCGAAAACCCGGCCCGCCTGGAGCTGTTCCAGCGCGCCGGGTGAAAGCGGAATCTTTTTATGGTTCGCAAGGTCAAAGCCTTGTTCATACACCGCCCGGCCCTGATCATCAAAGAGAAGGAACAGGTTTGCATGCAGTTGATTGAATTTTTCCGGAGTCAGAGAAAGGTCGATATTTTCCCTGCCGCCTTCGAGGATAAGGCCCGGGACTTTTTTTTCGCCCAAATGACCGGCTCTGGCTTCGAGGTCAACCAGTTTCCGGCTCAGTTCTGAACGAAACAGGCTGGCGTAGCGAGAGGTGTATTCGCATTCAAGCCGGTCAAAGCTACGGACAGTGTAAAAATAAGAGGTCAGCAGCAAGGGCAGGGCAACGGCGAAGAAACTGACGGACAATACGAGCAAAATCCGCTTTTTTATAGTCATTATGCATATCCGGCCGAGCCGACTTCGGGAGTGTGAACTCCGAGCGGTCGACAACTGATCATTTTTTGCCCAAGCGGCACCAGGGAAACCGCGAGATCACCTGAGCGGGGCCGAAAACCGGAATGGAATTCAGTCCAGCGACGTTACATATATGCAACCGGGATAGCCTGTCAAGTGCCTTGAGAAGTAAAAATTATTTAATATGTTGATTTATATCTAAATTGCAGATATCACGGGTATGTTTACCCGGATCATGAAAGGTCCGGGCGGCCTTGGGGTATGAAACCGGGCGCCGAAATAGCTCTTTCCTCATTACAGGCATTCTGATATGGCCATGACAGAAAGCGAAAGGATTCCGTCGTCCGTGGACGGTAGATTGACAATATGAGAACCAAAAGACCGAAAGGCGGTTACAAGAGACGCCCCGGCCCGAGTCAGGACCGGCCGCCGGCCGTTGAAAGGACCCCTTTCAATCCGCGTATAAACAAGCAATTGAGACCCATACTGCGGGAAATCGGGACGCCGGACAAGACGCCTTTCAAACCCGACCCTTTTCAGTTGGAAGCATTGGAAAGGCTGGCCGAGGCGGACGTAATCGTTTCCGCTCCAACCGGTTCTGGCAAGACCTATATTGCGGTCGAGGCCATGGCTCAAGTGCTGGCCAAGGGCGGCCGGGCCTGGTACGCTTCACCGCTGAAGGCCTTATCCAACTCCAAGTTCCACGAATTCGGAGAGCGCTTCGGGACGGACAAGGTGGGGCTTCTGACGGGCGACCACAAGGTCAACCAGGACGCGGCCCTGATAGTAGGCACGACGGAGATCCTGCGCAACCAGCTTTACGACGCCATGAGCCGGGGGGAGAATCTGGCCTCGGACCTGGTGGTGATGGACGAGGCCCATTACCTGGGCGATCCCGACCGGGGCGTGGTCTGGGAGGAAGTAATCATCTATCTGCCGCCACGGGTGCGCCTGCTGCTGCTGTCGGCCACGGTGGCCAACGCCAGGGACCTGGCCAAATGGCTGGAATTCGTCCGGGGCAACCGCTGTGAAGCCGTAATCAGCACAGAGCGTCCGGTGCCGTTGCATCCGCTTTTCCTTTTTCCGGACGGGGAACTGGTTTCCCTGAGCAAAGGGCGGGAGCTGTCTCCGCAGGTCAGGAATTTCGTCAGGGAAAAACGGGAGCGGGCGCCTCGCGGGGGACGCATACAGGCCCCATACGGCCGAATTCTGAAGACATTGAACGAAGCGGACCTGCTCCCGGCCATCTTCTTTCTGAAGTCGCGGGCCGACTGCGACCTGGCTTTATCGCGGGCTTTCGGCCAGACGGATTACCTGGACGCCAACCGGAGGGAGCGTCTGGAAAAGCGCCTGGACGAACTGCTGGACAAGTATCCGTTTCTGAAGGACCACGGCCATATCAAGTATATCCGGGGAGCAGGGGTGGCCGCTCACCACGCCGGGCATATGCCTCACTGGAAACTGGTCGTGGAAGCTCTCATGCAGGAAGGCTTGCTGGCGGCCATATTCTCGACTTCCACCGTAGCGGCTGGAGTCAATTTTCCGGCCCGGACCGTGGTCATTTCCCAGAGCGACAAATTCAACGGGCACGATTTCGTGGACCTGACGACAACCGACCTGCTGCAGATGACCGGCCGGGCCGGACGCCGGGGAATGGACCGCATCGGCTTCGCCCTGGTCGTCCCCGGTCCTTTCCAGAACGCCGAGCTTATCCATGACTTGTTCGGAGCGGAACCGGAACCGGTTATCAGCCAGATAAAAATAGATTTTTCCATGGCCCTCAATCTGCTTCATTCGCAGCGGCCGGGAGATATCAAGCGTCTGCTGAGCATGTCCCTGGCCTCGTATCAGCAGGAGCATTCCCGGCGGGCCAGCGAGGCCGGTCGGATTCTGGCGAGGCTTGAGGAAGTGCTGGCCGAAAGGGCCTGCGAATCTCCGGAAGGGGCGCTGATGCTCTACCACCGGCGGCGGAAGCTGCTGGATGAGCTGGTCCGTATAGAAAAGGCCCGGCCCGAGGCGGCCCGCGAGAGGATGCTGAAGCTCGGCCTGATTCCAGGCAGGCTTTTTGAAGTAGGTGAAGGCCGTTTTTTCTGTTTCCTGGCTTATAAAAACAGGCGGGGCCACCCCGGCGTTCTGGCCGCCAGGCTGCGGGAAGATATAGGATTGAAAAAGGGGCAGCCGAGGGCCAAGTGGATACCCCTGGAAGCGGTGACAGGCCTGCTGGAGACCGTGCTTGATTTCCGGGACGACACACCGGCCGAAGAAGGCCTGCAACTAATCAGGTCGGCGGCCGGTCAGCAACATACCTTGCTCGACCCTGCCGACCTGGTCCCCGGTTTAAAGACCGACCCGCTGGCCGATCTGGAAGGACGCAAAGCAGCGACGGAGAAGGAACTGGAGTCTCTGCCCTGCGAACGCTGCTCCGTCTTCCGGAATTGCCTGGGCCGTCCGGACGGAGAGGCATACCGCCTGCTGAACAGGCTGCACCGCTTGCAGATCAACAGCGATTCTTCCAGCTTTCTGCTCTGGTCTTCCTTCCTGAAGCATCTCGAGTTTCTGAAGGCCGAGGGTTTTGTGGACGAAAACGACGAACTGACCGCGGACGGAGAGTGGGCCGCCCAGTTGCGTCTGGACCACCCGCTGCTGATAGCGGCCGGCATCCGGGCCGGAGTCTGGCCGGAACACAATCCGGCCCTGCTGGCGGCCCTGGTGGCTCCCTTTGTGGTGGACAAGGACCGGGACCTGGATGAGGAAGGTCTGAAGAAGCTGCTGCCCCGGCATCTGGTCAACGCCTGGCGGCAACTGGAAGCCACGGTGGCCCCGCTTATCGCTACCCTGCAGGATTGGGGCTTTCCCACGCCTCAGTTGAAGATGCGTCCGGCCCTGGCCATTTTTGCCTGGGCCAGTTGGGGAGACTGGGACACGGCGGTGAGGCTTTACGGGCTGGACCAGGGCGACATGGCCATGCTGGTTTTCCGCACGGCCGACAACCTGCGCCAGATAGCCAACCTGAGCGAAACGCATCCGGGGCTGGCCCCGGCGGCCCGGGCAGCGGTGGATCTGATCCTCAAGGAGCCGGTGATGGTCCCGCTGTGAGGCTGGGCCTGTTTTCAGCCCGCAAAAAAAGGCTTTATGGTCCGGCAGATTTCTTCCGGCGTCCCCATGCAGACCGATTCGTTATACATGAAGCGGGGCGCCGGAGCATCGGGGGTGCCCAGGACCTGATGCAGGTATATGCGCGGGGTGAAGACCACGTGCAGCCTGGTGAAGTCATCGCCTTCCGCGCCGGTGAAAAAACCCATGTTGAAATTTGATACGCCCATGGAGTCGTAGGCCGCCATGGCCCTGGTCAGACCAGCGGCCAGATCGTCCACATCCCGGTCGCTGAGTTCCAGGGTCGAAGAAACGCCGTCCACGACGCCGATGACATCGCCGACGGCTCCGAGCGGAGCGAAACTGCCGAGCCAGGCGATGCGCCCGATACGGCCCAGAAAACGCTCTCCCCTGCCCTCTTCTTCCTTGACCAGATCATCCCAGTAATTCGAACCGTAGGTCTGCGTGTAGTTCCGGGCCGCTTCCAGTTCGCGGCGCAACAGATTGGGAGCACTGGAGGTGGAAAAGACCTGAAGGTGGGGATGGACTATGGTGCTGCCCGAGGCGGGCATGTAGTTCCAGGTGACCACATGGTAAAGCGCCTCGGGATGTTCGATCTCCTTCATTCGGCGGAAAAAGCGCAGGGCCAGGCGGAAGGCCCCGGCGATGCGGGCCGGTTCGAAGGCGTTCAGGGGCACCACGTGCTCGGCCCCCATGACCAGCACAACGCTGAGGCTGTCATAAGGGGCCAGATTGGGAAAGAGGACCATATCGCCATCAACCAGCCTTCCTTCCGGCAGTATTTCGGGAGGAAAAGCCGGGGTCATCTGCATAACCCGTTCAGGACAGAAAGGACAGGATTGTCTGGTCTGTTCGGCCAGCTTTTCCAGATCCGGCTTCTGCCAGGCCAGGGCGCGGAAGTGGCAGACCCGGGCGGTGCGCCTGACCAGGGGATCGAAGCGGACCTCGCTGGGGATGGTCTTGGGTTTCATGTTGTCCAGTGGATTCAGAAAGACAGTGTCTTTGACAAGAATATCGAAGTTCATGACGCCGTACTCCACATGCATTTTGGCGGGATCCGGCCCTGAAAACGAACCGAATCATGAGATTTCCTATGGAATTGCCGATTACACGCGTTTTGTTTGATTCAGATTAGGACAAAAAAAGGCTGTCTGCAAGAATGAAGTTGCATGTTTTCAGGTAAATAATCCGGATCAGACAAATAAGCGGTTCATACAGGGGGCAAATGGGTCTGGGGTTTCCGCCATATTATAACACGGGCGCACCGCCGAAGACTTCCGGTCCAGGTGCGCCCGTTGATTGCGGTGTAAAAATCAGCCTTTGCGTCCGCCGACGACGATCTCCGGTATGCGGAGGGTGGGTTGGGCGTCGGCCACAGGCACGCCCTGCCCGTCCTTGCCGCAGGTGCCGATTCCAAAGCCCAGGTCCGAGCCGACCATATCTATTTTGTTGAGGATGTCCGGGCCGTTTCCGGTGAGAGTGGCCCCCCGGACGGCCTTTCCCAGGCGTCCGTTTTCGATCAGGTATCCTTCGGATACTTCAAAGACGAAATCGCCGTTGACTGTATTGACCTGGCCTCCGCCCATGCGCCGGACAAAGAGCCCCTTGGGCGTGGCGGAGAGGATGTCGGCGGGGTCCATCCGGCCGGGGGCGATGAGGGTGTTGGTCATACGGACCACGGGCCGGTGCCGGTATGATTCGCGGCGTCCGTTGCCGGTGGATTCAACTCCGGCCTTGGCGGCGGAACGGCGGTCGTGCATGTACGATTTGAGAACGCCTTTTTCGACCAAGACGGTTTGCTGGGCCGGAGAGCCTTCGTCGTCCACGGCAAAAGAACCCCTTTTATAGGGTATGGTGGCGTCATCCAGGACCGTGATAAGGGGCGAGGCGACCTGTTTTCCGAGACGATCTGAATAAACGGAAAGGCCTTCACCGGCCAGGTCGGCTTCCAGTCCGTGTCCCACGGCTTCATGAATCATGGTGCCGCCCGCTTCGGACGAGAGGACCACGGGCATGGCTCCGGAGGGAGCTTCATCGGCTTCCAGCATAAGGACAGCCCTGGCTGCGGCGGTGCGGGCCACTTTTTCCGGTTCGTAATCATCGAAAAGTTCAAAGCCCAAAGCTCCGCCGACCGGTTCGTAGCCGACCTGGAGCAGACCGTTGTCACCAGCCACAACCTGAACAACGAGGAGCGTGCTGCACCGTTCGTCCCCGGCCAGCAGTCCGTCCGAAGTCAGAATCATTGTCTTCTGGACCCTGTCGCCGTAGATGACCTTGACTTGACGGATGCGCGGGTCATATTCCCTGGCTGCGGCTTCGGCCCTCCGCACAAGTTCAACTTTCCTGTCGGGAGGTATGGTTTCGGGCATAAGGCTGGCCCGGAAAGCCGGGCCCAGACGGCCGGGCTTTACGTTGATGAAATCCAATTCGCGGCCGTTTTCCACGCCGGAAGCCACAATGCCGGCCAGTTCCATAAGACCGGAGGGGCTGAGTTCATTGGTGGCGCCAAAAGCCTGGTGGTCGTTGAAAACAGTGCGCAGGCCAAGACCGGAATCATGACCGGTGACGACTTTTTCCAAACGGCCGTCTTCGAGGACGAGCGAGGTCAGGGAGACCTGTTCCCAATAGAGGTCGGCCAGATCGCCGCCGCGGGAGATGGCTTTTTTCAGAGCTTTTTCGCCGTCAATGGAATTGAGAATGTCAAAGACCCAGGGCCGGTTGGTCATGATTACGCCTCTCAAGTGTCAAATCTGGCCGGAAAATAACACAAGGCAGGAGCGCGGTCAATCGCTCTTTGGCGCAATGAAAACGCTGAAAGTCATATTTTTTATTAATCATAACAAGTTAACAGCAGGCTACTTGATTGATGAGTTTGTGAAGTTGCCCCCCGGCTGGTTTTGAGGATTTTTGAGACGGCTCCGGTTCATGGTATTTTTCCAAAGCGAATCAATTGTAATTTGTCCACAGATGTTTTTTCATCGAAAATACGGATCAAAACCAAGCCGTCCTGGAGCATCTTTTTGCCGGAACAGGCAAACGGACTGCAAACTTGACAGCAAAACCGGGGCGTGATATGGTTCGCCGACTTTTAAATACCTGGGTACTTTATGATAATCCGCATTAATCCTGATAATCCGCAAGGCCGGTTGATAAAAAGAGTCGTGGAAATGCTGCTCGACGGCGCCATTATAGCCTATCCCACCGACACTCAGTACGGCATAGGCTGCGACCTCTTTCAGAAAAAAGCCATCGAAAAGATCTACCGCTTGAAAAAGCGCTCACCCAAAAAGCCTTTTTCTTTTATCTGCTCCGATCTGACGGATATCGCGGAATACGCCAAGGTATCGAACTATGCGTACCGGACCATGCGCAGGCTTCTTCCCGGCCCCTACACCTTCATATTGGAAGGGACGAGGATGGTTCCCAAAATAATGGTCAATAACCGCAAAGAGGCCGGCATCCGGGTCCCTCAGCATAATATATGCCTGGCCCTTGTGGAAGAACTTGGCCACCCCATCATCAATACCACGGCCACAACGGACAATGACGCGGTTCTGTCCGATCCCGAGGAGATAGAACAGGTTTTCAAGGGATCGGTTGATCTGGTCATAGACGGCGGACCTGTCCCCAACATGCCGTCCACGGTTGTCTCCCTGATCGGCGACGAGCCGGTCATTCAGAGGGAAGGTTTGGGCGAGACGGCCACCATCACACAATAAATCTGCGAACAGCTTGTTTCCTAAACAGAAAAACCTCCAGGCTTCCGCCTGGACCTGTTTCCGGGGGCTTCGCCCCACCGTTTTTTTATTTCCAGTAGATCAAACTTTCTTTTTTATTGACTGATTACAGCCTTTCCAATAAAGTTTTACTGTCTTAATCTTCCCGATTTTCTTTGTTTTCTGTTGTAAATATCATTTTCCGGCATTTTCGAAGGCTAAAGGGGGCATTCCGCTTTCCGGACCATCGGAGACCGGATTCGTTGATCGAAAAATCGAGTCGATATTCATCAGTATCGGATTTCTCTCGGAGGAAAAACATGAGAAGAAAACGGGTTGTTTTAGCCTTGATCTCCGGCCTCTGCCTCTCCCTCCTGGCCCTGGGGCTGGTCATTGCCGCCCAGGGGGACACGGAGCGGGTCAGCGTCTATGGCGACGGCCAGCAGGCCGCCACGGATTCATACGCTGCTGGCCTGTCCGCCGATGGACGGTATGTCCTGGTAAACACTGACGAGCCCTTTGACGCCGCTCACGACAGCGGCCTAGGTATTGACGCCTACGTTCACGACCGGACCACCGGCCAGAACACTCTGGCCACCTGGGTGGCCGACGGTTCCGCCGCCGGTGGATACCTCCCGGACAGAGACCAGGCGGTCATCTCCGATGACGGCAACTGGATCGCCTTTACCAGCATGCAGGACACTGTGATGCCAACCCCGGTCGGTTACGGGTACTGTGTCTACCTCATCGGCCGGGGAGCCGATCCTTCGACAGCCAGGCTGGTCAGCAAGACCATCGGCGGCGCACCGAATGGTTTCTCGGAAGACCCGGCGATTTCGGCCGACGGGCGGTATGTGGCTTTTGAGTCCGCCGCCTCCAACCTGGTGGCGGACGATACCGGCAACTGCGATATTTTTCTCTACGACAACAACGACCAGTCCGTCACCCGAATCAGCCGGACTCTGGGCGGAGCCAATCCTCACAACGGCGGTTTACTGGCCCAAAGCTATAGCCCCGACATCAGCGCCGACGGCCGGTACGTGGTCTATGCCTCCGATGCCACGGACATCGACGCCGCCTGCACGGATGGCCAGTACGATATATTTCTCTATGACCGCCAGGATAATGCCACCACGTGGATCAGCAAGAACAAGGACGGCGGAGACTCGACCGCATATTGTGCCCGTCCCCGGATCTCGCCGGACGGCCTCTGGGTGACCTTTGCCTATACCGGCACGGACCTGGTCGACATCCCCGATACGAATAATAACTACGACATCTTCCTGTACAGCGTGGCTGACGGGACCATCCAACTGGTTTCCCTGAACGCCACGGGCGACGCCGCCGCCACGACCGGTTTAAACCCGTCCACTTACATCAGCGACGTCTCCAACGGCGGTCGGTACGTGGCTTACATTTCCACCGCCACCGATGCTCTGCCCGTCACCGACCGCTTGCTTCGGGGAGTCGGTCCCACATACCAGGTCTATGTCCGGGATATGCAGGCCGGAGTCAACCATCTGGCCAGCAAAAACTCCGGCGGCGATCCTGTCATATCAGAAAATGGCAGTTTTTATTGTTTTATCACCCCTGACGGACGGTTTGTCGCCTTTGACGCCGTAGCCTCCAACCTGGTAGCCGACGACACCAACGACCGTTTCGATGCCTTTGTCCATGACTTCCTCGGCCCCGCCCCTGCGGTGACTTCGCTCTCTCCCAACACCGGGACCACAGCCGGCGGAACTGCGGTCACCATCACCGGTACGGGCTTCCAGGCCGGAGCTGAAGCGACCTTCGGCGGCACGGCCGCCACCGGCGTCACCGTGGTTTCGGACACCTCCATCACCTGCGTTACCCCGGCCCACGCCGCCGGAGCCGTGGACGTGGTGGTGACCATCCCCGAAGGACGCTCAGGCACCCTGGCCGGAGGCTTCACCTATGCCGATCCGGTGGAGGAACCCCAGAAGCCTGCCCTGGTTTCACCGGCTGACGGAGCAACTGACGTCTCTCTGACTCCGACCTTGCAGACCGAAGCCGCTCTGAGCGACCGGGCCTTCGGAACACACGCCCAGACCCAGTGGCAGATCAGCACCAATGCCGGTTTCACGAACGTGATCTTCGACAAGACCAGCACCAGAGCCCTGACCTCCATCATCGTGCCGCCTTACGTGCTGACCAACAATACTACTTACTACTGGCGGGCCAGGTTCATCGACCAGGCTGAAGAGGCTTCCGCCTGGGCCGACGCCTTCTCTTTCACCACCATAGCCGCGGCTGTCCCCGCCGTGCCGCCTGAGCAGTCCGTGGGCGACGGCGTAGACCTTGACGGCGACGGCACCCCGGACAACCAGCAGGCCGGCATGCTTTCCGCCAACTCCGTGGTGGACGGCCAGCCGGTGTCGGTCCTGATCGACAACGCCACAGTAGCTTCCATCGACAACCTCCAGACAATCGACCCGGCCGACATCGCCGACCAGACCGGAGCGCCGGATAACCTGCCCTATGGCCTGGTCTCCTTCAAACTGACCCTGCAGGCCGGAGCGACCACGGCCAGCGTGACCATCTACCTGTCCGAGGCTGCGGGCGACAACGCGGCCTGGTACAAGTACGACCCGGCCAACGGTTGGTATGACTATTCAGCTCACGCCACGTTCGCCGCCGACGGGCTTTCCGTGACCCTGGAACTGGAAGACGGCGGCTTCGGCGACGCCGACGGCGTGGTCAACGGCATTATCGTCGACCCCTCCGGACTGGTCCAGGCCGATGAAGAACCCACCACGCCCAACATAGGCGGCGGAGGCTTCGGTTCCTGCTTCATTGATTCTCTGTTTGATTGAAATATTAAGGGCGGCCACGGCCGCCCTTAATACCAAATCCAGAATGGGCGGGTTTTCCCGCCCATTCCAGTTTGCGTTTATTGAGCTGTCCAGCCGCCGTCCACGGTGAATTCCGCCCCGGTGGTCCAGGAGGATTCATCCGAAGCCAGGAAGACATCCATATAGGCTATATCGTCCGGCACGCCGATCCGCCCCAGGGGATGCTGCTTGCCGACCTTCTCCATGTACTCCGCCGGTTCCAGCCCGTAGCCCCGGGCTTCCTCTTCGGTCAGGGCCGTATGGACATAACCGGGGTGAACGGAATTGACCCTGATTTTGTAACCCTTGGCCCCGCAGGCCAAGGCCGCCGATTTGGTCAGGATGGTCACGGCCCCTTTCGAGGCGCAGTAAGCGAACAGGCCGGGTTCGGCTATCTGGCCGTCTATTGACGAGCGGTTGACTATTGAACAGGGCTCGCCGTTGTCCTTCATGGCCTCGATGGCGAATTTCGTGCCCAGAAAGACTCCGGTGGCGTTGACATTCATGATCTTGTTCCAGTCCGCCAGGGTTGTGTCCTCGATGTCCTTGGCGGCGGAAATACCGGCGTTGTTGACCATCACCGTTAATTTTCCGTATTTGGCCAGGGTCTCCTTCATCAAGGCCTTCCAGCTCTCTTCGCTGGTCACGTCCAGGGCGATGAAAATAGCTTCTCCCCCTTCGGCCTTTATCTGTTCGGCCACCAGGCGGCCCTTTTCCTGATTAATGTCGGCCACCACCACCTTGGCCCCTTCCCTGGCGAACATCCTGGCCGTGGCAGCTCCGATTCCTTCGGCGCTGCCGGTAACAATAGCGACTTTTCCTTTCAGACGATCCATTATGATTCTCCTTTCGATGTTCTTCGTTGGCCCTTTCCCGGGCACCTGGTCAGAAGACGGTATCAGCATGTTTACCGCATCAAAATCACCCATCAGTAATCAACTTCACCATCCGGCGTGGACATCCAAACCTTTGAATGAGGCCACTTGAAGATGATCATCCATATCCACAAGACCGCACCCAGTCCGCAGTAAAGTATGAACGAGCGCCAGCCGCCCCATCCCTGGCCCAATGTAGTCAGCCAGCATATCGCCAGTGCGATTACGAAGGCAAACCAGCGAAAAAAGTTTCCGCCCTTCAATCTGTAAGGCCTCGGCCATTCGGGATGCTTCCGGCCTATCTGGACAGCGGCCATCATGGTTACGGCATAAGCTGCGGCGCAGGCAAAAGACATCATACAATAGAAATCCTGGAGAAAAGAAAGAGAGTTCATCAGCAGCAACTGGCCGACGCCAAGGCCCAGAATAAGAATATTGGGAATGATGGGCTGGGAATAACGATTGGTCTTGGCGAAGGACTTGGGGAGAAAATTCTGCCGCCCCATGGCGTAAAGCAGGCGGACGGAAGAAAGCCAGAACCCCAGGAGGCACGTGGAGATAGTACAAAACACGCCGGTAATTCCGAAGAAGACGGCGTAGGCGGCCCAACCGAAATCTCTTTCAAGGACCTTGATGGCGACAAAGGGGGCACTGGTTCCCCCCTCGGTCAACTTATCCCAAGGTCCCATGCCGGCCAAGGCAAAGAAAAACAGCACATATATGGCGCCGCAGGTTATAACCGACCCCAGAATCGCCTTATTCATGTCCTTGATGGGGAAAGTTCCTTCTTCAACAAGGTTGGGAACGGTTTCAAATCCGAAAAACGGCCCGACCAACAGAGCCGTTCCGATCAGCCAACCCAGCATCCCGCCTTCTCCAGTCGCCCCGCCTCCATTCATGGCTGAAGCAAAAAAAGGTGAAAAATTGGCCAGACTCCACTGACTGGAAAATATGAAGAGTATGGCCGTCAGTGTACAGCCGCCCAGGCCGCAGAACAGCATCACCGTCTGGATCTGACCAGCCAGCTTGATGTCGAAAAGGCTCAACCCGCAATAAATTGTCAGAACGGTGATACCCGTTATCATCATGGCTGTAAAAGACATCTGGAGCTTGAAAAGGTGATTAAACCATTCTATAAGGCCCATGGCCGCCGCCGGGGGAACCGCCAGCCAAGCGGCCATGATCAGCCAGCACGACCAGAATCCCCAGTGTTTGTTCAGTCCGACTGTGCAATAGACCAGTTCCGCCCCGCATGTGGGCAGCATGGCTGAAAGCTCTGAGTAAACAAAAGCGATGGGCAATACGAGAAGGGTCATCAAGGCGAAAGATAAAAACGTCGCGGGACCGGCCACAGTCAAGAAAACGCCGTCCCAATAACCGATGAAGGTCAGAATCGAACCAGTAGCCAAAGCGTAAACAAAAAGCAGTCTCAAGGAACGTTTCAGCGTTCCGGACCCGGCCATTCTGTCAATAGTTGCACCCTGCACTGATCCTGTTGCCATTCTCATACCTCATCTTCCCGTTTTGAAAGGGATTCTCCCGATGTTGGTGAGAGGATATTTCCCGCTCCAGCATATTGAAAATGGACGCCAGTTATTTTCAGTTTTTTACTTGTAAGTAAACCTCCATTTCGGATTGGTGAAAAACGATTTCCCCCTTTGAGAACTACAATCCCCGTCCGCCCTCCTTCCCTGGGACGCATGATCTGTTTTTTTGAAACACCATCAATAACTGTCACTGCCAGTGCCATGGCTTTCCAGCCTTCGTGAATTCCGAAGCTGAAAAAAGGGGACATGCACTGACGATAAAAAGCCGTCTCCCGCCCAAAGGACATCGTTTCTCTCCCCGGATAACGATTTCGTCCCTGTGCGGTTACAGCGAGACCCGCTTGGTGGAATGGTCATAAAACTTGGATCATGGCTTGCCGAGATGACTTCACGGCCGACTGACAGCAGGCTATTGATGAACGCAGAATTCCTGTGGCTTACTTTGGAAGCATTATCAAATAACTGGCTTCCCATCTGGCCGCCCCCTGTTACAGGCTGCACGCTTCGGTCTTAGGCCAAGCCGGGCAGAAAAAAAGATTGAATCAATTGGTGCGGCCCTAAAATAGCACAATATTATCTTATCATCAATTTATAATATCGTTTCTTATGTTTTTTTTAATTAAGAGGCTTATTTTTTAGCCTTTCCCCATTTATCGCCAGATTATGAGTGAAACGAAGCTTTCCGATCCGGCCAAGGCCGTGCTCTTACCGGTTAGTCGGGCCTCCCGTCCTGCGGCATCCTACTGAATCATATTCAGCAAAAAATCATGATATTGTATTGTATTTTCACATAATAAGATGATAAATATTCACATGATTCCCTAATTGTGTTATCTAAGTAAAAAGTTTTCATTCTCAGAAGGTAGTCGCCAGTTCCCGGACCTGTTGACTTGGTTTACCAGGAATCAAGTGGATGAAGCCGAACGTCCCGCGGATTTCCGGAACTTGTTTTCCCAACTGAATTCAGGAGCCTTATATCCAACGCTGCAGCGGCTCTGACGCCAAGAAGAGGTCATCCAGATGGAATACACTCATTATTCGCAAGTCTTCCGCACCCAAGTGGCCAAGTATGGCGACCGGGTGGCCATGCGTTTCAAGGACAACGGTGTCTGGAAGGAAATTTCCTGGAGGCAATTCGGGGAACAGGTTCAAGCGGTCGCCAAGGCCCTGATTGAATATGGCATCGGCGAACAGGAAACCGTGGGGATTTTCTCGGCCAACAGGCCTGAGTGGTCCATGGCCGATATCGGCTCTCTCATGATCAGAGCAGTCCCTGTGCCCATCTACGCCACGGACACGGCCAGACAAGCCGAATACATCATCAACCATGCCGAAATAAAGGTTATTTTTGCTGGAAGTCAGGAGCAGTACGATAAGCTGCTTAAAATCCTGCCAGCCAATAAATTCCTTCAGAAAATTGTCGTCTTTGATGACAAGGCCGATCTCGGCGGCAGGGAAAACGCCGTCTTCTTCAAGGATTTTCTGGACATGGGCAGGAAGTCGGCGGGCGAGGCAGAGATAGAAGAACGCCTTGCCAGAGTCTCCAGGAACGACCTTCTGACTTTGAGCTATACTTCGGGGACAACCGGCGAACCCAAGGGTGCCATGATCACCCATGCCAACGTCATTTCTCAGGCCGCCGCCCATGACGTACAGCTCATTGATCCGAACGATCAGGATGTGAGCCTCTGCTTCCTGCCTTTGAGCCATATCTTCGAACGGACCTGGACCTACTATGTCTACTACAAGGGGATGGTCAATAATTACCTGGCGGATCCGGCCCAGATCATAGATTTCATCCAGGAAGTCAAACCCACGATCATGTGCGCGGTGCCCAGATTCTACGAAAAAATCTACGCCGCCGTATTTGACCGTCTGGAATCTGCCTCTCCCACCAAGAAAAAGCTCTTCAACTGGTCCGTCAGTGTAGGACGTGAACGCAACACCCGGGTCAAAGACGAGTTGCCCATCTCCCCGATGCTGGCCTTGAAGTACAAAGTGGCCGACACTCTGGTCTTGAAGAAGCTCAGAGGCCTTACCGGCGGCCGCATCAAGTTTTTTCCATGCGCTGGAGCTCCATTGTCCGACGTGATTGAGGAATTCTTTTATTCCATCGGTATTTTTGTCTGTTACGGCTACGGATTGACCGAAACCACGGCCACGGTGACCTGTCACCTGCCCCGCAAGTTCAAGTTCGGGGCAGTAGGCCACCCTCTGCCCGGCGTGGAAGTCAAGATATCTCCTGACAACGATGAGGTCCTGGTCCGCGGCGCCAATGTGATGAAAGGGTACTACAAGCGGCCGGATGCCACGGCAGAAGTCTTCACCGAGGATGGCTTTTTCCGTACAGGCGACGCCGGCCTCATTGAAGACAACGGTGAACTCCGCATCACGGACCGCATCAAGGACCTGATGAAGACTTCAGGGGGCAAGTACATACCGCCTCAGCTTATCGAAACCAGCGTCGGCGCGGACTATTTTATCGAACAGATCGCCATCATCGGCGACCGGCGCAAATACGTGACGGCCCTTATCGTGCCTTCCTTCCCGGCCCTTGAGGAATACGCCCGCCTGCATAACATCAAATACTCCAACATGGAGGAACTGGTAAAAAATCCGGAAATCATCGAATTGTACCGGAAGCGCATTGAAGATTCGGGCCAGGAACTGGCAGGTTACCAGAAAATAAAGAAATTCACCCTCATGGCCAAGGAATTCTCCGTTGAATCCGGAGAAGTCACTCCGACGATGAAGCTGAAACGCAAAGTCATCGTCGAGAATTACAAGAACCTTATCGACTCCATGTACGAAGAATAGCCAGCCTTAACGAGCCGGCACGTTTTTACCGGGGAGGAATCACCGCAGTGGTTCCTCCTCAGACTGTCGACAAACCCCTTTGTTCTCTATATCAAGCTGACCGGCACCCCCAAAGCCGATTTCCCGGTTTGCCCTTTCTTAGGCGAACATGGACGTTCGCCCCCCGGCGAAGGGCATGGATGCCCGTTCGACGGGTTAAAAAAGGCCGGGGGTTCCAAGGGGACGCGGCCGTTTGGGCGTCCCCTTGGTCTGGGCGGGAAAAAATTTCCGAAGTCACCGCCGTTCGCGGCAGGGGCGAAGCACCCCGCCTGTATAGTTGCTTTCGGAGCCTTCTCTCTTTCAAGGGCCTTCGGGGAGACTTTGTCAACAGCCTGGGGAGGAATCACTGTGGTGGTGGGAGGAATCACTGTGGTGGTTCCTCCTTTCGTTTTAAAAAAAGCACCGCCTTTCCACTTCGGGCATCCACTAATGACATATTGTTTTCTTCATAATCCCTGAAAGGTTACCATCCATATCTTCTGAAAATTGCCATTCTGTAAAATATCGTGACACCAGAGTGAGCAACAGCCTTGATGCCGACAATAATTATTGCAAATATATCATGGCCTTAAGATAGTCATAACGAGCTATTGCTTTTGGCACATTCGTTGCTGACATTTTTTTATTGCGTTCTCATTCAGCGCTCCCTGTTGCAGCCGGAATTTTCACACGATTTTTACCAACCGAAAAAGGAGACTCACATGAAGCAGAAAGACGGAAGCGTATCAAGACGTGATTTTATCAAAACCACCGGAGCAGCGGCTGCTCTGGCCGGTATCGCCTCCGCCGGTCTCTTGGCCGGAGCGCGTAAGGCAGAGGCGGCTCCCCTGCCCGAAAAGTGGGATGAAGAACTGGATGTGGCGGTCTTCGGCACCGGATTCGCCGGGCTGGCTGCCGCCATCGAAGCCCATAAGGCCGGGGCCAAGACGGCTGTCTTCGAGAAGATGAAACTGCTGGGCGGCAACTCAGCCATAAACGGCGGCGTCATGGCCGCGGCCGGGTCCGAATGGCAGAAAAAGGCGGGAACCAAGGACTCGCCGGAACTGCTGTTGCAGGACATGCTCAAGGCCGGTTTGCACCTGAACCATGTGGATCTGGCCAAAATAGTGGCCGAACAGTCCGCGCCGGTTGCCGATTGGCTGGTTAAGGACCTCGGAGTGGAATTTCTGGATACCCCCATCATGATGGGCGGCCATTCCGTGCCCCGCAGTCTTGTCATCAAGGGCGTTTCCGGTTTCGGAGTAGTAAAAAAGGAACTGGACAAGCTCAAGGAACTCGGCGTTCCCATCCGCAAGGAAACCTTCCTGACCAGACTCCATCAGGATGAGAGCGGGCGCGTTGTCGGCGTCCAGGTCCGTGAGGGTTATAAATTCCCTGACGCGGAAAGCGGTCAGATCAAGAACATCAAGGTCAAAAAAGGTGTGGTCGTGGCCACCGGCGGCTTCAGCCGCGACCTCATGCTCAGAAGCATGCAGGATCCGCGTCTCGATGAGGAAGTGGATTCGACCAACCATCCCGGAGCCACCGGCGAAGCGCTTTGCTACATGCTCGACTGCGGAGCCGCTCCTGTCCAGCTTAGCTGGATTCAGCTCGGTCCCTGGGCCAGCCCGGATGAAAAGGGCTTCGGCCTGGCGCCTCATTTCGCCACTCAGGCCTTTATTCACGGCCTGCTGGTCGACCCCAAGACCGGCAAAAGGATAATCAACGAACTGGGCGACCGCAAGGTCAGGGCTGACGCCATCCTCAAGACCGAGCACCCTTGCGTGATTTTTGCCCGCGAGGAAGTTTTCTATAATGCCCAAGGCGTGTCGCTGGACAAGATAGTGGAAAAGGGCGTGGCCAAAAAGTTTGCCACCCTGGAGGAACTTGCGGCCGCTTATGAGATCCCTGTCGATGCATTGAAAGAGGAAGTGGCCAAGTACAACAAATTCATGGCGGCCGGCGTTGATGAAGATTTCGGCAAGCCCTTCATGCCCGAAGTCAAACCGCTGGAACAAGGCCCCTTTGCGGCCTGCCGCCTCTGGCCCAAGGTCCACCACACCATGGGCGGAGCTCTGATCAACAAAGACGCCCAGGTGCTTGACCTTTACAGCAAACCAATTCCGGGCCTGTATGCGGCCGGTGAAGTGACCGGAGGCATCCACGGAGCCTGCCGTTTGGGCAGCGTTGCCGTATCCGAATGCCTCATCTTCGGCAGAATCGCCGGACAGCAAGCGGCCAAGGCTTAGGCTTGATGAAATCGGCCTTGTCTGGTTCGCCTGATTGAACAGGACCGGGCTCCTTAACGGGCTTCTGCGTCCGCCCCGGCCGATGCCGGCGGACGCAGGGGCTTTGCTTTACTGAACCCGGAATAATACGGAGTATCAAAAATGATCCGACTGAAAACGGCTTCTCTCGTGGGACTCTGCCTTTTCTTCTGTTCCGCCGTTTTTTGCGCCTTGATTCTTGATAAGGCCATGGCCGCCGAAAAGCCTCAGCTTCTGAAGGATGTGGAGTTACAGAACTGTTCTGCCTGCCACGGAGCAGAAGCGGTCCTCCCGGATAAGCATGTGGATGTGAAAAAGAAAGAAAATTCCGATTGCACCAAGTGCCACACGCCTGAGAAAGACAGCTTGCGGGGAAAAATGCCCCTCAGCCATACTCACATGCTCAGCGATGTAGGCTGCGGTGAATGTCACGACGGTGATTCTCCCGAGCAGGCCGTAAAGACTGAAAAATGCCGGGATTGTCACGGCGAACCAGCCGCGCTCGAAGCCCTGACCAAGGACCTCGAATACAACCCGCACGTTTCGCCTCATTACGGCAACGACATGGACTGCGACATGTGTCACCATCTCCACAAGGCTTCGGAAAACGTCTGCCTGGAATGCCACGAGTTGACCGTGGTCACGCCGTGAACCGGGCCGGGTCTCAGCGCCTGCTTCCAGCCTTGAAACCGACCGCACGATAGACGCCAAAGGGGGCGGGAGCCCTGAAAAAAAGGCTCCTGCCCCCTAACCACAATTCAGGCTATACTCCGGCACCGAAACGCCTTAACTACAACCAGCTATTTGCACGCCTTGCGGGGGGGTAAGCAATGCCTTAACGAGGCATTTTCTGCACCCAATTTACACCCCATTTTACACCCGGCTTTACACCCACAACAAGAAAGGGGTCAACCGATAACGGCTAACCCCTTGAAATTATTTGGTGGAGATGAGGGGGTTCGAACCCCTGACCTCCGGCATGCGAGGCCGGCGCTCTCCCAGCTGAGCTACATCCCCAACAAGCGGGCACTATAACCGGGCGTTCCCTCTTTGTCAAGCCGTTCTGTTGCGGCTTAACAGCCGCAGTAAAAATTTGACTTCAGGCGCACGGCAAAGCAGCGCCAGCCCGATGTACACGCCTGTTCCCGCCGTCACCGCTCCGATCACCCGGACAGCCAGGGCTGAAACGGAAACGCCTGCCCTCGGGTCGTGTCCGGCGGTTATCAGCCAGACCACCAGGGCCATGACCAGAGACCAGGCCAGGTTCAAGGCCGCCGATTTGAATATCACCCGGCCTCCGATGCGCCCCATGCGGCGGTGCCAGACATAGAGCAGCAGAGCCAGGTTGATAACCGCTCCTCCTGAACTGGCCAGCGCCAGGCCCACATGCTTGAGCGGTCCCATAAGCACCAGGCAGAGAACCACGTTGGCCAGCATGGAAATCAGGGATATCTTGACCGGGGTCTTGGTATCCTGAACCGAATAGAAGGCCCTGACCACCACCTGGAGGGCTGAAATGGCCCACAGTCCGGCCGCGTAACCTATCAGGGCCGCCGCCGTGGCGCTTGTTGAATCGGGAGAAAACCGGCCGCGCTGGTAGATGAGCTGGATAATGGGTTCGGCCAGCACAATCATGCCCACCATGGCCGGCAGGGTGATGAACAGGACAAGACGCAGTGAAAAGGATAATGTTTCCCCAAGTCCCTTCATGTCCTTGGCGGCCGCCTGCCGGGACATGGACGGCAGCACGGCCGTGGCGATGGCGACGGCGAAGACGCCCAAGGGGAACTGGACGATTCTGTCGGAATAGTAGAGAAACGATATGCTGCCCTCGGGCAGGAAAGAAGCGATAAGGGTATTGATGAGTATGGTTATCTGATAGGCGGCCGCGCCCACCGCCGCCGGTCCCATAAGCAGGAGAATGCGCTTAATGGCCGGATGGGCGAACCGGAAAGAGAGCCCTATCAGGCCTTTTTCCCTGGCCAGGTAGGGTATTTGCAGCAAGACCTGGAGTAATCCTCCCACCAGCACGCCAATGGCCAGAGACAGTATCGGCGGGTTCAGGCTGCCCGACAGGAGATAGACGCAGGCGATCATACCGATATTCAGCATGACGGGAGAAAGGGCCGGCCCGGCGAACCGGCCCAGCGAATTGAGCAGTCCCATGGCCAGAGCCACCAGTCCGACCAGAAAAATGTATGGGAAGACAATACGGGTCAGCAGGACTGTCAGGGCGAATTTGTCCGGTTCGGCCGCAAATCCAGGTGCGAACAGCCAGACGATGTACGGGGCAAGGAGAACGCCCAGAACGGTCACCACGGCCAGGACCAGAGAAGCGAGAGTCACCACGGCCCGGGCCAGCTCGAAAGCCTCATCCCGGGTCTTGACGCTCAGGTATTCGGTGAAAATTGGTATGAAAGAGACCGTCAGAGCGCCTTCCGCCAGCAGTCTTCTCAAGAGATTGGGTATGCGGAAAGCGGCGAAAAAGGCGTCGGCAGCCATGCCCGCGCCGAAAAAATAGGCCACAACCAGGTCGCGGACCATACCGAAAACCCTGCTCAGCAGAGTGGCCGCTCCAACCACACCGGCGGCCTTGGTCAGTTTTTCCTTTTCAGACATCAGTCGATGGCACCTTGATGGACCAGAACGGGTTTCGGCCTGCCAGAAAACCTATTTATCCGGCCGGGTCCTGTTAGTTTTTCTCTTGACAAATGAAACGCCTTTGGCCTAATTTTACAAATTCACTATAGGCCGTTTTATGTCGGCCTGATATCAAAGAATTCAAGACGAATGCGACAGGAGGTCTTCTCTTGGCCAATCACAAGTCAGCCCTTAAGAGGGCTCGCCAGAACGAAAACAGGCGCGTTAGAAACCGCATAAACAAGACCCGGGTGAAGAACGTCACCAAGAAGATGCTCGATACGATAGACCAGACTCCCGATCAGGCCGATCAGGTCCTCCGGGAAGCCATGAAGGTCATCGGCAGAGCCGCGAGCAAAGGCACTTTGCATCGCCGGACTGCCGCCCGTCGGATCGCCCGTCTTTCGCGGAGAGTCTTCAAAGCCCAGGCTGGCGGCGTCGCCTGAGTCTGGCCAGGTCCAGGACCAGGCTTTCCATTACCGCCTTTGGCGGCGCAGGACTGGATATCAGGGTCAGGTTGGCCTCCTGCAGGCGAACCAGACCCTTTTTTACGTCTTCCAGACCAAGCCCCCTGGCCTGTTCCATGTACTGACGGGCGGCAAACGGCGGCACGCCCAGCGCGCTGGCCGCGTCGTTGGGCGCCAGACGCCGCCCTTCCAGCGACTTCGCTCTGAGAAGCAGGCGGAAATGCCTGATCATCATAGCCAGGATAGGGAGATGGTGATCGGTAAAAAGCAGGTCGTTCAGCTCGGCCAGGGCCCGCGCAGGGTCCTGCATGCCCAGGGCGTCACCCAGTTTGAAGACGCTGGCTTTATGCCCGACCCGCGCCGCCTCCCGGACATCTTCCACTGTCACCGCTTTTCTCCCCAAAGCGTATAGCGAGAGCTTTTCCACTTCGCGATCCAGTTCCATAAGATCGTCGCCGAGCTGCTCGACCAAGGCTTGGGCCGCTTCCTCGCCCATATTCATGCCGCGCAAGGACATGGCGTTGCGCACCCAGGTTATCAGTCCCCTGCCCTTGGGAGCTTCAAAGTCAATATCAAATTGTTTTTTACGGACTTCCTTGAAAAACTTCAAGCGCTGGTCCATCTTTTCAAGAATCATAACCAGGCACGAATCCTCGTTTGGAGCATCCAGGTAGGCCGTGAAGGCCGCCAGTTCCTCGGCCGAATACTTGTCCGCCCCACGCAGAATCACCAGGCGGGGCCGGGTCATGAAAGGCATAGTCCGGGCGTGTTCCAACACCACGGACGGAGTGCAGTCCTCGGCCGAAAGCCGTTCCAGATTGAAGTCGCGCATGCCTTCCGGCACGATATCGATCATGCGCGCCAGGTAGCGTTCTTTCAGAAGTTCGTCCTGACCGTGAAAAACATACAGGGGCTTGAACGCCCCCGCTGCCAGGTCCTTCTCCAGATCCGAAGGATTCATCAGAAACTCTCGAAAATGCCGTTGTGGATTTTTTCGGCCAGATCAACGGCCGCCGCATCCAGGGCGTCGGACACGTTGGACTCGACTACGCTCTGATCGTCCGCCACGCCGTAGGACTGACGGCTGACGACGCTCCTGTTCTGCCACAGGACTTCTCCCCCGCCGGTGCGCTTGAGGACCGCATCCACGGTCACGGTCACCCGGCGGGACAAGGACTCGCTGCCGGAAACGGTCTGAGCTCCGCTGGTGGTCTGAACCGAGGTTATCTTGGTTTCCAGAACCGCGTCGGCTTCGTTGATATCCGTGACCCTCAGGAATTTGGAAATAGTGAACTGCCGGACCAGTTCATTGGTCAGGGTAATGGTCAGACTTGTTTCCGTGGTGGAGTTCTGGGAAGTGGGCACGGAGACCCGGCGCACATCCGACGGCAGGGCGTTGGACATGCCCCGGAACGAATACCCGCAGCCGGTCAGCAGTGCCAGACAAACAACCAGCGCGAAAAGACGTCTCATGGCCCGGTCACTCCGTTATTCTTCGCCCCGCACCGGGGTCAATTGCTTGTGGATGCGGTCGAGAATTCCATTGATAAAAGATCCTGAATCTTCGCTGCCGAAATTCTTGCCCAGCTCGATGGCCTCGTTCAGGCTGACCTTGGGAGGAATGTCGTCCCGGTACAGCAATTCGAACAGAGACAATCTGAGGATGTTCCTGTCAACCCGGGACATCCGGTCCAGACGCCAGTTCTCCGAAGCCGCGTTGAGCCGCCGGTCAAGCTCTTCCCGGTGCGATGTCACCCCGAAAAAAAGGTCCCAGGCGAACGGCAGGGCCTTCTGATAGTCGTTTTCCCCGCATTCCAGAACTTCTTCGATATCTTCCCTGGGACAGAAGTTGTCACAAAAAAGATCGAAGGTTTCCTTCGGCGACAAATCTTCGGCGCTCTCCAACTGAAAGAGCACGCGCAAGGCTATCTCCCGAGCCAGCCTGCGGCGCCCGATTTTTCTTTTTTTGTCTTCTTCCAAAATTTTTACTTGCTACGAAAACTGCCTGAACAGATTGACCATCTCAATGGCCGACACGGCGGCCTGCCACCCCTTGTTGCCGGCCTTGGTGCCAGCCCGCTCAATGGCCTGTTCAATGGTGTCAGTGGTTATTACTCCGAATATAACTGGAATCCCGCTGTCCAGACCGATAGCCGCCACGCCTTTGCTGACTTCAGCCGCCACGTAGTCGAAATGGGGCGTTCCGCCGCGAATGACCGCGCCCAGACAGATGACCGCGTCCGTCTTGCCGCCTTCGGCGGCTTTCTTGGCCGCAACCGGAATCTCCCAGGCTCCAGGCACGCGAACGACAACAATATCCTCATCATCCGCTCCGGAACGGATCAGGGCATCCAGGGCGCCGCTCAAGAGCTTTTCGGTGATGAAATCATTGAAGCGGGAGACGATGATGGTGAATTTGAAACCGCTCGCGTTGAGTTGGCCTTCCAGGAATTTGGGCATCTCGAAACTCTCCTAATTCTTGTCCAACATGGTCAAAACATGGCCCATTTTGGTGCACTTGGTCCGCATGTAGTCAATATTCTCCGGTTTGGGAGGTATTTCCAGCGGAACGCGCTCGACCACTGTCAGGCCGTAGCCTTCAAGGCCTATCATCTTTTTGGGATTATTAGTCATCAGCCGCATCTTGCGCACACCCAGGTCGGCCAGAATCTGCGCGCCGATACCATAATCCCTCATATCGTCGGGGAACCCCAGTTCCTCGTTGGCCTCCACCGTGTCCTTGCCATGATCCTGCAGTTCGTAAGCCCTCAGCTTGTTGATCAGCCCTATGCCCCGGCCTTCCTGGTGGATATACAGCATAACGCCCTTGCCTGCCTCGTTGATCATGTTCAGTGCTGCCTGCAACTGGTCGCCGCAATCGCAACGCAATGAACCCAGAGCATCGCCGGTCAGACATTCCGAATGCACGCGGACCAGGACCGGCTCATCAGGGGAAATGTCGCCCTTGACCAGGGCTATGTGCTCGTGGCTGTCGACCATGTTCGTATAGGCAATGGCCGTGAACTCGCCATGATAGGTAGGCATCTTGGCCGTAGCCGCCCGGTGGACCAGACGCTCGTGCCTCATGCGGTAGGCGATGAGGTCGGCGATGGTGGCTATCTTCAAGCCGTGCTTTTCCGCGAATATCTCGAGGTCCGGACGGCGGGCCATGGTGCCATCGTCGTTCATGATCTCGCAGATGACTCCGGCCGGTTTCAGTCCCGCCATACGGGACAGGTCCACCGAACCTTCGGTCTGTCCGGTCCGCACCAGCACTCCGCCCCGACGGGCGCGCAGGGGGAAGACATGTCCGGGCTGCACCAGATCGGAAGGCTTGGCCTCGTCGTCCACGGCCGTGAGTATGGTCGTGGCCCGGTCGGCGGCCGAAATTCCGGTGGTAACTCCCCGTGCGGCCTCGATGGAAACCGTAAAAGCCGTGCAGAATGGCGACTTGTTGTCGTTGCACATCATCTGCAGGCCGAGTTTATCCACTTGGTCAGGAGTCAGAGACAGGCAGATCAGGCCCCGCCCGTATTTGGCCATGAAATTTATGGCTTCCGGGGTGACCTTCTCCGCAGCCATGGTGAGGTCGCCCTCATTTTCACGGTCCTCATCGTCGACCAGAATAATCATCTTTCCCTGGCGGATATCGTCCAGGGCCTCTTCAATAGTCGCTAAAGGCATCTCGTTATTGGCTCCCGTATTATAAAAAGCCGTGTTCGGCTAGGAAATTCACATCAATTTTGGATTTTTCTGTGTCGCGTCCCAGAAAACGAGCCACATACTTGCCTATCAGGTCGGTCTCCACATTAACATAATCACCGGGCTTTTTAAAGCCCAAGGTCGTAGCCAGGGCGGTGTGAGGTATGACGTTGACTGAAAAATCTTCATCTCTCACCTCGTTAACCGTCAGGCTGATTCCGTCTATGGCCACCGAGCCTTTTTCGATAACGTATCTTATCTGTGATTTATTCAGGCTGAACCTGAAAAAAGTCGACCGGTCCATCTCCCGCTTGGCCTTTATCACTCCCTCGGCGTCAACGTGGCCGCTGACCAAGTGACCTCCAAGGCGGTCGGAGAGGCGCAGAGCCCGTTCCAGATTCACCACTGTTCCGGCCCTGTAGTTCCGCATGGTCGTCCGGGCTATTGTCTCCGCCGAGGCGTCGGCCGCAAAGGACCTCCCGGCAGCTTCAACCACGGTAAGACAGGCTCCGGAGACGGCAATGCTCTCGCCTATCTCCAGCGGACTGCCCCAGTCGAATTGGGCTTCAACAGTCAGTCGGTATTCGCCGCCCAAAGCCGTAATGCCGGTAAGACGGCCGAGTCCCTGAACGATGCCGGTAAACATAGCTTATTGTCCCATGATAACGCGCCAGCCGGACAGCGGCCGAAACGCGAAATATTAATAACGTGGAACCGCTTCCACCATCAAATCGGGGCCCATCCGGCGGACCCTGGTTACGTCCATCATTAGGCTGTCAGCCATGTTCGAAACGCCCTGACCGCCCACAAGGGTCGGTGCCCCGTCCCCCCCAACAATCTTGGGGGCGTAAAAAAAGACGGCCTTGTCCACCACGCGCTCATCCAGGAGAGCCGCCGCATTGATTTGAGCGCCTCCCTCTATCAGGACGCTGGTAATGCCGCGCCCTCCGAGTACATCCAGCACGGCCGCCAGGCTGACGCCCTTTCCGGCGAGCCGGGTCTTCAGGACTTCAACGCCGCGTTCCTCGAACATCCTCGCTTTTTCGGCAGCCGGTTCAGGCCCGCAGGCCACGATGGTCTTCCCGCCCAGTTCCGGATTGAAAACCCTGGCGGTGACTTCCGAGCTTAAATTCGTATCCAGCACTACCCTTACCGGGTCTTTACCTGTTTTTTTTCCCGGCAGGCGGGTGTTCAAAGTCGGATCGTCCAAGGCAACGGTGCCCCGCCCTACCAGTATGGCGTCCACTCCGTTACGCAGGCGGTGAACATAGGCCCGGGCCTTTTCTCCGGTTACCCAGCGCGAGTGTCCGGCAGCGGTGGCTATCTTGCCGTCCAGAGTGGCCGCGCTTTTGAGCAGCACAAAAGGTCGCCCCGTGGTTATGTGTTTCCGGAAGAACTCTATCAGCTCCGCGCAGTCCCCGCGCAGCACCCCTGTAGTCACTTCCAGGCCTTTGGCAGCCAGAAAAGAAGCCCCGCCGCCTTCGACCTGCGGATTTGGGTCCATTTCTCCGATGACCACCCGCTTGATGCCAGCGGCCAGTATGGCCCTGGTGCAGGGAGGCGTTTTGCCTTGGTGGTTGCATGGTTCCAGGGTCACATAGATTGTGGCCCCGCGAGCCATTTCGCCGGCCTTCCGCAAGGCCTCGACTTCGGCGTGAGGTCCGCCGGCCCTGGCGTGGTAACCTCTGGCTATCACTTCCCCGCCCCTGGCCACCACGGCTCCAACCATGGGGTTCGGCGAAGTCCGGCCCCAGCCTTTTCTGGCCTCGGCCAGGGCCAGGGCCATCATCTTTTCATCCGGAGTTCTCAATGCCCTGAATTATTCTTGCGGTTCAGTTCTTCCAGGGCCTTTTCCGCGACTTCATGTCCCCGGGAGGCCAGAAGCTCTTTCAACTCACGAACGAAGTCTTCCAGATCCTTGAACTGACGATAGACACTGGCGAAGCGGACATAGGCCACTTCGTCGATTTCGTGCAGTGCAGCGATGACCATCTCGCCGACCTGGGTCGTCGGTATCTCCTTCTGGTTGGCCTCCTGAAAATGCCTTTCAATCGAATCAATGATGCCGTCTATCTCTTCGACCGAAACCGGCCTTTTCTGGGTTGCCTTCAGAAGACCGTCACGGATCTTTTCCCGGTCGAACGGCTCCCGGCGGCCATCCTTCTTGACCACCAGGGGCTGGATCTCTTCGACCCGTTCGTAAGTCGTGAACCTGCGGCCGCAGGCCAGGCATTCGCGTCTCCGGCGGATGCTCAGCCCGTCCCTGCCCAAGCGTGAATCAATAACCTTGTTGTCAAGATCAGCGCAGAATGGACATTTCATGGCTACTCCACCTTAACGGTTTCGACACCGGCCTCAACCAGCATCTTTTCAGATAATTCGTCGGGATAACCTTGTTGATAATATATCTTTTCCACACCCGCATTGATAAGCATTTTTGTGCATATTATACACGGCTGCGTGGTGCAGTACAAAGTTGATCCTTCTATCTTGATGCCGTACCTGGCAGCCTGGATAATCAGGTTCTGCTCGGCGTGGATTCCGCGGCACAATTCGTGCCTCTGCCCTGAAGGCACATTCTCCAACTCCCTCAGACATCCCACTTCCAGGCAATGAGCAACGCCCGAAGGGGCTCCGTTGTAGCCCGTAGCCAAAATGCGTTTGTCACGAACCAGGATCGCTCCAACTTTACGGCGGAGACACGTGGAGCGCGAAGCGACCAGATTGGCTATCTGAATGAAATACTCATCCCAAGTGGGCCTGGAGTCCTGCATTTTTCCGCCTCTATTCCTGCACTAAAGGAAAAGCAGAGCAAAGCGCCTGCACTTCACGGCTGATCGAAGCCAGACGGTTGTCATCATTGACCGCTGACAAGGCGTCGGTGATGAAGCCGGCCACCTTATCCATTTCGGGCTCCTTCATCCCTCTGGTAGTCAGGGCCGGAGTCCCGAGACGAAGGCCGCTGGTGACCTTGGGCGGCTGCGAATCAAAGGGAACAGCGTTCTTGTTGGCCGTGATTCCGGCTTTGTCCAGAGCGACCTCGGCCTCGCACCCGGTCAGGTTCTTGTTTGTCAGATTCAGCAGCAGGAGATGCGTATCGGTGCCGCCGCTGACCAGCCGGAAACCGCTGCTTTTCAGATTTTCAGCCAGCCTGTCCGCGTTGCGCAGAACCTGACGCTGATAGGTGACGAAGCCCGGCTGGAGCGCTTCATGGAGAGCCACGGCCTTGGCCGCGATAATGTGCATCAGAGGCCCGCCCTGAATGCCGGGGAAGGTGGAGGAAGCGATCTTCGGACCATAGGCGGCCCGGCTCAGAACCATGCCGCCCCGGGGACCGCGCAGGGTCTTGTGGGTGGTCGTGGTCACTATGTCGGCGCATTCCACCGGCGAAGGATGAAGCCCGGCCGCCACCAGTCCCGCGATGTGGGCCATGTCCACCATGAAATAAGCGCCCGTCTCTCTGGCGATATCGGCGAAACCGCGAAAATCCAGTATTCTCGAATAGGCTGAAGTACCGGCCAGAATAAGCTTGGGCTTGTGTTCAAGAGCGAGCCTGCGGACTTCTTCCATGTCCACAGTCTCGGTTTCACGGGTCACACCATAGGACACGATGTTGTACAGCTTGCCCGAGAAGCTGACGGGGCTGCCGTGAGTCAGATGCCCGCCATGGGCCAGATTCATGCCCAGAATGGTATCACCCGGCTGCAAAATAGAGAAATAGGCGGCCATATTGGCTTGTGAACCGGAATGAGGCTGAACGTTTACGTATTCTGCTCCGAAAAGCTGTTTGGCCCTGGCCACGGCCAGGTCTTCCACTACGTCCACAAACTCGCAGCCGCCGTAATAGCGCCGTCCGGAATAGCCTTCGGCATATTTGTTCGTCATCACGCTGCCTGCGGCCGCCCGCACCGCCAGGGAGGTGAAATTTTCCGACGCTATCAGCTCCAGTTTGGTCTTCTGGCGTTCTTCCTCACAAACTATGGCCTTGTAGACATCCGGGTCCACAGTAGCCAGCACTTTCATTATGTCTTCCATTTTCCTTCACTCGGCTTGATCGAATATTTCAACTCTGCGCTGGTGCCGTCCGCCTTCGAATTCAGTCGCCAGCCATGTTTCCAGAATGGACAGAGCCAGGCCCTGCCCGGTTACACGTTCACCAAGGCAGAGAATATTGGCATTGTTGTGCGCCCGCGACATCCGGGCATGGAATTCGTTGCAGCACAAAGCCGCCCTCGCTCCCTTGACCCGGTTAGCCGCCATGGACATGCCCAGCCCCGTGCCGCAGATCAGAACACCCCGTTCAAATTCGCCGGCGGCTACCGCTCTGGCCACTTTCAGGGCGTATTCCGAGTAATCGCACGACAAGGCCTTTTCCGGCCCCGCGTCCACACACTCATACCCCAATTCGACCAGGCGTTCCTTGAATTTCTCCTTCAAGATCCAACCGGCATGATCGCTGCCGAGTACTATTTTCATTGTTTCCCTGCCTTTGCCACATTGATTAAAAAGACAAGGGGGCCGTTTGGTCCCGGCCCCCTTGACGTTACTCTCCGCTGTTATTCACTCGCGGCCCGGAAGACCAGTGTTCCATTGGTGCCGCCGAAACCGAAGGAGTTGCTCATGGCCACTCTCAGCTTCGCCGCCCGTGGTAAGTTGGGCACGTAATCCAGATCGCACTGAGGATCCTTGTGCTCATAATTTATGGTCGGGGGGATGATGCTGCGTTTCATGGCCAGCACCGTATAGGCTGCTTCCACCCCGCCCGCGGCCCCGAGCAGATGGCCGGTCATGGATTTCGTTGAACTGACCGGTATCTTGTAGGCGCGGTCTCCGAAGACCGTTTTGATGGCCTGGGTTTCATAGAGGTCATTCAAATCGGTCGATGTTCCGTGAGCGTTGATGTAGTTGACTTCCTCCGGGGTTATTCCGGCGTCGTCCATGGCCGCCCGCATGCATCTGACCGCGCCCACGCCGCCTTCCGGCGGCTGAACCTGGTGGTAAGCATCCCCGGACATGCCGAATCCGATGACTTCGGCATATACCGTGGCGCCGCGCTCCAGAGCATGCTCCATTTCCTCCAGAATCAGGACTCCGGCGCCTTCGGCTATGACGAAACCGTCGCGGTCCCGTTCAAAGGGCCGGCTGGCCCTTTCCGGCGCTTCGTTCCTCGTGGAAATGGCCTTCATCGCGTTGAATCCGCCCACCACCAGAGGAGTCACCACCATTTCGGCTCCGCCGCAGATGGCGGCGTCGCAGAGACCGTCCCGGATGAAATGGTAACTCTGACCAATGGCATGCGTCCCCGCAGCGCAGGCGGTGCAGAGACACAGGTTGGGACCCTGGATGCCATACTCTATGGCGATCTGTCCGGGAGCCATGTTGCCTATCAGCATGGGCACGAAAAACGGACTGATACGGTCAGGGCCTTTGTCCATCAGTATTTCATGGTATTTCTCGATGGTGCCCAATCCGCCGAGTCCGCACCCCAGAACACAGGCTATTCGGCCGGTATTCTCCGGAGTCACCTTCAGGCCGCTTTCCTCCATGGCCATTCGTGCGGCCGCCAAGGCATAATGAATGAAAACGTCCAGACGGCGGATGGTCTTTTTGTCCAGCCAATCCTCCGCGTTGAAGTTCTTGACTTCGCCTGCTATCTGAGTCTTGAACTTGGACGTGTCAAACTTGGTGATGGGTCCCACACCGGAACGCCCGGCCATCAGGGCGTCCCAGTTCTCGGCCACCCCCAGGCCCAGGGGTGTCACCAACCCCAGACCCGTAACCGCGACTCTTCTTTTGCCAGACGATTGCAAGGAAATCAGCCTCTCTACTGTTTGGCCTTGATAAAATCAATTGCATTCTGAACAGTTTTGATGGTCTCGGCTTCCTCGTCCTCTATCTTCAGATCGAATTCCTCTTCCATAGCCATGATGAGTTCGACCAGATCCAGGGAATCAGCTCCCAGGTCATCCACAAAAGAAGCCTCAGGCACCACGTCCGCTTCGTCAACGCTAAGCTGCTCAGCCACTATTTCTTTGATCTTCTGTTCAATAGACATTTCATTTCCTCCGCAAGGTAGTGGAAGGGTCTTGACAGACCCGTCGTTATCACATGAACATTCCGCCCCCGACATGAATAACTTGTCCGGTCAGATAGGACGCCGCATCGGAAGCCAGAAAAACGATGGACTCGGCCACGTCTTCAGGCTGCCCAGCCCGTCCCAGGGGAATCATGTTCAGAAGAGACTCTTTAACCTTTTCAGGCAGAACCGATGTCATATCGGTTTCGATAAAACCGGGCGCCACGGCGTTGACCGTAATGTTTCTTGGCGCCAGTTCGCGGGCCAGAGTCTTGGTCATGCCGATCACTCCAGCCTTGGAGGCGGAATAGTTGGCCTGCCCCACGTTGCCGATGACTCCCGCCACCGAAGCCACGTTGACCATGCGGCCGTAACGCTGTTTGACCATGAACTTGGCCGCGGCCTGAGAGCAATTGAAAACGCCCTTCAGGTTGATACTCATAACCAGGTCCCAATCCTCCTCCTTCATGCGGAGAAGAATGGCGTCGCGGGTGATTCCCGCGTTGTTGACGAGGATGTCCAAACGGCCGAAGCGTTCAACCACGGCCGCCATGTTTTCATCCACGGCCTGGCGGTCGGACACGCTGAAATACTGGCTCACGGCGTCAGCCGCGCCTCTCTCTTTCAAACCGGCCAGCGTCTCCCGGGCCGCGGACTCGTCCGGGTCGTAGTGATTGATGACAACCGCCGTTCCCGGTTCAGCCAGCCTGTAAGCCGTGGCGCGGCCGATACCGCGTGAACCTCCGGTTATATATACTACTTTCCTGACCTCGGCCAAGTCTCAGCCTCCTTTTCCTTTTTCCGGGCAAAATCCCGTTGTTGGACAAAGTTATATTTCATAAGAAAACACTTCCGTCAAGCCATTTCAGGGGCGGGCCGACTCCGGCCCAACCCGCCGACACTTCCCGTGCGGCCCTTCCGGCCCGCACAGACTCTATTTTCCGCCGTCCTTCAGTACGGCAATCATGGCCGGGACGATCTCAAACAGATCGCCGACCAGGGCGTAATGGGCCACGTCGAAAATCGGCGCCTTGGGATCGTTGTTGATGGCCACGATAACGTCGGAGGACTGCATCCCCACCAGGTGCTGCACTGCCCCGGATATACCGCAGGCAATATACAACTTGGGCGAAACGGTCTTGCCGGTCTGCCCTATCTGGTGCGGGTATGAAATCCATTCGTTGTCCACCGCTCCACGGGTAGCCCCCAGAGCCCCGCCCAGCAGGTCGGCCAACTCCCTAAGAAGAGCGAAATTCCTGGCCTCGCCGATGCCCCGGCCGCCGGCCACGATGATATCCGCCTCGGCCAGGTTGACCTTTTCGGAAAGGTCTTCGATTATCTCCAGCAGCTTCGTCCTGGCGGTAATGGCCCGCCCGGCCAGCTCGACTTCGATTATCTCGCCGGTCCGGTTATCATCGCAAGGTCCCTTGCGCATGACCTTGGGCCGGACAGTGGCCATCTGAGGACGATGAGCCGGGCACTGGATGGTGGCCATGATGTTTCCGCCGAAAGCCGGACGGGTCTGCAACAGCAGCCTGTCTTCCATCCGTATGTCCAGTCCGGTGCAATCAGCAGTCAGCCCTGTATTCAGAGCGCTGGCCACTTTCGGAAAAAAGGAACGGCCCAGGGATGTAGCCCCGCAGAGGACTATCTCGGGCTTATATTCCCTGACCAGTTCCGTCAGCAGGCCTCCGTAAAGGTCGTCGGTGAAGTTTTCCAGCGCCGGATCGTCGGCCAGATAGACCTTGTCCGCCCCGTAGGCAATGAGTTCCCCGGCCTTATCCGCGAGGCCGGAGCCGAACAGAACGGCTCCGAGAGAAACACCCAGCTTGTCGGCCAGCCTGCGGCCTTCGCCCAGAAGTTCAAAAGCCACCTCCGCAATGCGGCCCTTTCTCTGTTCGGCGAAGACCCAGACACCGGAAAAACCTGCCTGGACTTCCTCTTCCTTCTTATCTATGGATATCGCGCCAGCGGGACAGGCGTCTTCGCAGGCCCCGCAAAGAGTGCAGTTATCTTTGACGCAGGCCAGGCCGTCAACAACCTCGATAGCCCCGAAAGGACAGGCTTCGACGCAAGCCTCGCACGCGGTGCAGAGTTCGGAATCAATTCTCAGACTCATGTTCAATCCACCTTGACAGTCAAAACCTTGTCCCGGGCCAGAGCGGCCAGGAGCTGGCGGGCCTGTTCACCCGGTGCGCCGTCGATATTCACACGGTCGCCCCTGGGCTGAGGCGCGAAGACTTCTACCACCTGGGTCGGAGACCCGGCCAAGCCCACGCAGTCCGGAGCCGCGTTCAGATCAGCCGCCCCGTATACCGGTATTGTCAGCTTCTTGGCCTTCATCTTGCCCCGCAGCGACGGAACCCTGGGTTCACCTATCTCCTTGACCACGGTGATCAGGGCAGGCAGGGAAGCCTCCACCACGTCGTAACCGTCGTCCATCAGCCGTTCCACAACCATGCGGCCTCCGGACGGATCGACTTCGGCCAGCCGCCGGACGAAACAGACGAAAGGCAGTCCGAGCTGTTCGGCCAGTTCAGGCCCGACCTGGGCGGTATCACCGTCAACAGCCTGTTTACCGCAGACTATCAGGTCGACTTGACCTATCTTTTCTATGCCCTTGGCCAGAGTGTAGGAGGTGGCCCAAGTGTCAGCTCCCGCGAAAGCCCGGTCGGAAAGCAGAACCGCTTCGTCCACACCGTATTCGACGACCTGGCGCAAAGCTGCTTCGGCCTGGGGCGGCCCCATGGTCAGAGCCGTCACCGTGCCTCCGAATTCATCCTTGAGACGCAGCGCCGTTTCCACGGCGTACATGTCGAAAGGGTTGACGATGCTTTCCACGCCTTCGCGTTTCAGGGTATTGGTCTCAGGGTCCAGACGGACATTTCGGGTGTCCGGCACCTGTTTTATGCAGACTACGATGTTCATGGGCGACTCTTAATTCTTTTTCTTCCGGCCGTACTCTTTGTTGAGCTCCTGACCTATGATGTTCCTCTGAATCTGGTTGGTGCCTTCATATATCTGAAGAATCTTGGCGTCCCGCATCATCTTTTCCACGGGGTACTCCCGCATGTAACCGGAGCCGCCCATGACCTGAACCGCATCGGTGGTCACCTTCATAGCTACGTCCGACGGAAACACCTTGGCCATGGCCGAAATCTTGGAAAAATCCTTGGCTCCGCTGTCCACGTACCGGCAGGCGGTGTAGACCAGGGCGCGGGCGGCTTCGACCTGGGTAGCCATATCGGCCAGCATATGCTGGACGGCCTGAAAACTGAAAATGGGCTGTCCGAACTGGACGCGGGTCTTGGCGTATTCCGCCGCCGCATCCAGAGCGCCCTGGGCCACGCCCACAGCTTGAGCCCCCACTCCCGGACGCGACTTGTCAAATGTCTTCATGGCTATGACAAAGCCCATGCCTTCCTTGCCGATAAGGCGGTCGGCGGGAATACGGCAGTTGTTGAATATCAGTTCGCCTGTGGCGGAAGCACGAATGCCCAGCTTTTTTTCCCGTTTGCCGAATTCAAAACCCGGGTCGCCCTTCTCCACGATGAAAAAGCTGGCCCCTCTCGGCCCCCGACTGGCGTCGGTCATGGCCAGGACGGTATAGATGCCTGCTTCGCCGGCGTTGGTTATCCACTGCTTTGAGCCGTTGAGGATGTAATGGTCTCCGTCCAGCACCGCCGTGGTCTGAATGCCGCTGGCGTCGGAACCGGCCGTCGATTCGGTCAAGGCGAACGCGCCCAGCTTTTCCCCTCTGGCGATCTGGGACAGATACTTCTTTTTCTGCTCTTCCGAGCCATACAACAGGATGGGATAGGCCCCAAGCTGCGAGGCAGCGTATGTACAGGCCACGCCGCAGCAGACACGGGCTACCTGTTCAACGGCCAGGGCGTGCTCGAAACCGCCCAGCCCCATGCCGCCGTATTCTTCCGGTATATTGAGACCAAACAGGTCCGCGTCGGCGAAATGCTTCATCAGCGCGCCGGGGAACTCTTCCTTCTCGTCCAGCTCAGCCCTGACGGGCAGAACCTTTTCCTCGGCGACCTGCCGGGCCAGATCCTGAATCATCTGTTGTTCTTCTGTCAGAAAATAATACATTTCCATCTCCCTTTTCAGCAGTCCAAGGTCAATCCCGCTATTCCCGAAAATACTTGTGAAGGGATATGCGGCCGGTCAGGTCTGCCTTGACAGGCCTTCCTGCATACGGCCCGGGACGTCGCCGCTGACCATCTCGGCCGCTGTCCTTATGGCGTTCCTGATTGCCTTGGCCGATGAACCGCCGTGGCTTATGATACCCACTCCATTAATGCCTAAAAGAGGGGCTCCCCCGAATTCATTGTAATCCACTTTCCGTTTGAAGCGTTTTAAGGCTGGAAGAGCCAGCATGGTCCCCAGACGGGATATGAAGTCCGCCTTTAATTCGTTGGCCAGCATGACGCCCATGGCCTCGGCCATGCCTTCGGCCAGCTTCAAAACAACATTGCCGACAAAGCCGTCACAGACGACAACATCGGTTTCTCCGGAAAGAATGTCACGGCCTTCAATGTTACCGACGAAATTGAGAGAACTCCCTTTGAGCAACAATCTCACCTGGCGGACCAGGTCATTGCCCTTGGAATCCTCTTCTCCTATGGATAGAAGTCCAACGCGCGGATGTTCAACACCCAACGCCACCCGTGCGTAAGTCTCGGCCATTATTGCGAATTGAAATAAAAAAGATGGTTTGCAGTCTACGTTCGCGCCCAGATCGATAACGACCGTCCGGCCCTTGAGCGTGGGAAACACCCCGGCAATCGCCGGCCGCTCCACTCCCTTGAGCCTCCCCAGCACGAACATGCCCGCCGCCAGGGTCGCCCCGGAATTCCCGGCGCTGACCACGGCTTGAGCCCGACCGGATTTGACCAGATCAAAAGCCACGCGAATGGATGAATTCTTCTTCCGGCGCACGGCATCGGCCGGCCCTTCATCCATACCCACGACTTCGGCGCAATGATATATCTCAAGCAAGCCCGGAGGGGGCTTCTCTCTTCCCAGTTCGCGGCTCACCACACACTCGTCGCCGACCAGGATCACGGACAATCCCAATTCGCGAGCGGCGGCTACCGCGCCCTGGACAACAATTGCGGGGGCGTTATCCCCCCCCATGGCGTCCACGGCGATTTTCACAGCCAGAAAATCCCCTGACCTGCCTTGACTTGGCTTGAGCCATAGGCCGCCCGTAAGGACGGCCTAAAAACTCAGCTTTCAGAAACCTCCAACGCCTGACGGCCACGGTAGGTTCCGCAGTTGGGGCAGGCGTGATGGGACAATTTAGGCTCGTCGCACTGGGGGCAACGCACCACGTTCGGCGCGGCCACATGGTCGTGACTACGGCGCGTCCGTGTTTTCGTCTTTGAGGTTCTTCTCTTAGGTACTGCCATTTCGTCTCCTAATCATTACTTGGGCAACTTTTCTCGTATGTCGCTCAGGCGAGCCAGGCCCGGATGACCCTTCACCGTCTCGCACTGACATTGGCCCGTATTTTTATTCCGGCCACAGACCGGACACAAACCTTGACAATCGTCATCACACAAAGGCTTTATCGGCAGAGTCATGACCAGATGCTCTTGCAGAACCGGCCAGACATCTATCTCCTCGCCGTCGAAAAACTCCTGATTGAGTTCTTCCGCTTCCAACTCTTCCTGGCTCAAATCAGACTCTTCAGCCGTATACACCACGAAGACATTTTCCGCCACGGGATAATCAAAAGCCTCCAGACAGCGGGCGCATTCCAGCCGAAGCACGGTCTCAAGCCGACCACGGACAACAACGCGGTTTCCCGTGGGCTCAATCTTCAGATCTATCTTCAGAGGAGCCGCCACCTGGATTCGCTCGCCCTCCAGACCGGCAAGCCTCGCCTCCAGATCCTCCGGAGTCAACTCGTAAGGGGCGACAATCCCATCCGGCGGAATATCCGCGACTCTGAACTTAAAAGACATAATTCCCGTCCCGCATTAAAATCAAAAGAACAATCTAGCCAAAATGCGGGATTTGTCAAGGAAAATATTTTTGGCCAGGCTACCCGCCGCCCCCCAACTGCGAGTAATAACCTAAGGTTGCCGCGGCCTGTAATCCCAAGGCGCAACCGCATCAGGCACGGACCAGAGTCCCCGGCCCGCCTGCCGGGCCTCGCGTTCAAAAGCGGCGGCCTCCGTGTCGCGAGGGGCGTAGTGACGATACCACCAGGCCAGCCCGGCCCTGATAAGCTCAAGCCCCAAGTCTCTTCCATCCTGCAGAATCACCCGGGCGACCAAGCGCCCATACTGGTCGCGGTAAAAACCGTGCACTGCGACCGTCCGGCCCTTGGCATTGATAATGGTGAATCGCCGCGCCTTGTCCGCGAAAGGCTGACCCGCCTCAGGACAATCGACGCGGTAAAGCCGAACCTTCACTTCGCCCGAAGGGCCGCCGACCTTGATGGTGTCGCCGTCGTAAACCCATAATACCGGGCCGCTGAAATCCTCCGCCAAGGCCTGCGCGGCTGCCGCGCACAGCCAGAAAGCCAACAAGGCAAACATGAACGTCTTGCGCTGCAAACCGGCACGCCCTCCATCATAAATTGTCATCCGCCCCCGGTTTGTTCTCCGGCCCGGTTTGGTTTATAATCTCACACCAGGCCCGGACCGGTCCACAAGGATTTTCCCTTGTTTTGAAACACTTCCTGTGATAATCACCCTTTGGACATGCTGGTCCAGTCTCCTGACGCGGGGCCGGCCATTTTTTTGACTTACAGCAAGGTGAAACATGACGGAAATCCGCACCAGATTCGCACCAAGCCCGACAGGCTATCTTCACATAGGCGGCGCCAGAACCGCACTCTTCAATTGGCTGCTGGCCCGCAACCTGGGCGGCAGATTCATACTGCGCATCGAAGACACCGACGCCCAGAGATCCACGGATGAATCCACCAGGGCCATTCTGGAAAGCATGGAATGGCTGGGGCTGGACTGGGATGAAGGCCCCTTCTTCCAGAGCCGGCGCAACGACCTTTATCTGGAGTATATTCACAAGATGGTCGATTCCGGCCGGGCCTATTGGTGCCACTGCACGCCGGAAGAGCTTACCGCGCAAAGAGAAAAGGCACTCAAGGAGGGCGGCAAGCCCAAATATGACGGACGTTGCCGCGAAAAGGGTCTTGGCCCCGCCCCCGGAGCGGTCATACGCTTCAAAGGCCCGGAAACAGGCACCACTCATTGGGACGACCTGATAAAGGGACCGGTGGCCTTCGACAACGGCGAGTTGGACGACCTGGTCATCCTCAAGAGCGACGGACAGCCGACCTACAACATGGCCGTGGTGGTGGACGACGTGACCATGGGCATGACCCATGTCATCCGTGGAGATGACCATGTCAACAACACTCCCCGTCAGATTCTCCTTTATGAAGCCCTCGGCGCACCGGTGCCCAAGTTCGGCCACGTGCCCATGATCCTCGGCGGGGACAAGAAAAGACTTTCCAAGCGCCATGGAGCCATGTCGGTCATGGCCTATCACGAGATGGGCTTTCTGCCCGAAGCCCTGGTCAACTATCTGGTCCGCCTGGGCTGGTCCTGCGGCGACCAGGAGATTTTCACCCGTGAGGAACTGGTCGAAAAATTCAGCCTGGACAATGTGGGCCGTTCCGCTGGAGTCTTTGACCAGGAGAAACTCCTCTGGCTCAACGCCCATTATATAAAGGAATCGTCTCCAGAGCGCATCGCGGCCCTGGCCGCTCCCCTGCTCCGGGCCAAGGGGCTTGAAGACGACGATCCGGCCTACCTGGCCAAGGCGGTCGAAACACTTCAGCCCCGCGCCAAGACCATAGTGGAACTGGCCGAACAGGCGGAATTCTTCCTGACCCCGGAAATCGAGTACGACCCGAAAGCCGCCCAGAAGTTCCTCACGCCCGATATGGCCCCGGTCGTCACGGATCTGGCGGACATGCTGAAGCAGCTCGAAGCGTTTTCGCATGAAACCCTGGAAAAGGTTTTCGTGGACCTGATGGAGAAACACGAGCTTAAACTGGGCAAAATCGCCCAGCCCGTAAGGGTCGCCCTGACCGGGCGCACCGCCAGTCCCGGCCTGTTTGAAATCATGGAGATTCTTGGCCGTGGCCGCGTCTTGAGCCGTCTGGATAAGGCTTTGGTATTCATGAATAATCCTGCCGCATGAGGCTCCAGGCAGCCGTCCGGCGACAGGGGTATTTTTTCGCCTTTTTTGCCGAAAAGGGCTTGACCTCATAAACCTCTTCGGCTATAGTCTCTTTCTCGTTGGGGAATCGTCTAACGGCAGGACGCCAGACTCTGGATCTGGTTGTCTAGGTTCGAATCCTAGTTCCCCAGCCATTTTTGCCAGATGGTCCCATCGTCTAGCGGTCTAGGATGTCGGCCTCTCACGCCGGAGACACGGGTTCGATTCCCGTTGGGACTACCAGATAATTACAGGGAGTTAGGCTATATATTGGCTTAACTCCTTTTTTTTGTCCGGGTGTAACGCGGGTTTAAATTGAGGGGCGGCAAACACCTGTTAAGGCACGCCTTCCCCCCGCAAAGCGTGCAGATAGCGGGTTGTGGTTGGGGCATTTCATTGCCGGAGTATGACTTGAATTGTGGTTAACGGGTAGCCCGCTTCATCAAGGATACTGGCGGTTAAATGCCTGATAGATCTGAGACATGCATCAACCTTATCTTATTTCGGGCGGCTTCCTTGAGTTCCGGCCAGCGGGTTTTAGCCAGCGCGACCATCTCGTTAATCGCCGTCGTGTCAATGGCTCCACGGCGGTTCTTGAGAAGGCCGGGCTTCTTGGGTCCTAATTCAGCAGAAGGCCCGACTTCAGGGCTATGTTCCAATCCGCCTTGGTTTGTTGCGGGTTGGCCGTCAACGCCTCCATCCCGTATTCCCTGATTATGTTGTTTGTCATACTGACCAGCAGTTCCAACTCTTCCTCGTTCCCCGGCGGATTCGGCCAGTCCAGCAGTTCCTTTATTTCTTCCAGTGTCAAATCTTTCATGTTCCAATCCTTACAAAGCGTTATCAGTTGCATGCCGTTTTCAGACGCCTCAAGGCCCCCTGGCGCTTATTCAAGACATTGTATAATAGGCCGAGTAGCCCAAACCATGCAATTATTCATATCCTTTCGCATCGCCAATTGAGGGGCCTTTTGTTTTCCCGGAAAAAACAGAGCGATCTGAACTACTTCTACGGTGTCGAAATTCCCCCTCCCCCTACCCCAAATTCATTTTTTCCAATCTTTTTAGATGGTCAGAAAATTGGCCACCGAAAAACATCAAGGATTTCCGATGACCAAATTACAGAACCCCTTAATTTGCCTGGTCTTGTCTCAGGTTTGTCTTGACTTGGTCTCGGGAAAAGAGCCATAACCCAATAGCCTCCATGACAGGCGTCAATGCTTGCCTCCCGAGAACAGATTGAAGTAGGAGTGTATCCCGGTCTGAATGCTCCAGTTTCTTCCACTTGAGAATATCCGGTGAAAACATTGAGGGACAAGTCGCTCTATTCGTTGGATAGATTCGCGCTCTGCCTCTTACCTGTTAATCAGCCAATGCTGAAATTATTAACTAATTGAGGTGTAAGCAGAAATGAAAATCTGTCGTTTTTTCGCCTTGCTGTTGTGTGTTTTCTCTTTGACCGGTTTTGCCGCGGCTGACGCCTTGGCCAGTTCCGAAGTTTACCTTGAAAATAACCATGCCGTGAAGGTCTCTGCTCGAAACTTCGATTTTGTGTCCGGAGACGGTTATGTCCGTTTCAGTCCGGCAGGCATGGCTCGGGAAGCCCAACATGTTCCCCAAGGGTGCCAGCCGTTGAAATGGACAAGCCAATACGCCAGTATTTCTTTCAACAAGCTGGTTTACAAAACAAACTCACCTGTTGAGGGAGTCTATGACGCAGGCGTGGACGGTCTCAATCAGGCAGGCCTGAAAATCGGGACCTATTTCCTGGAATCTTCCGGTTTCGCCCCCGATGGTCCTTCCACCACTCTTGATATTGCCACGCTGATGCAATATCTGCTGGACAATTTCAAAAACGTGAATGAGGCCTTGGCTGATCTTGACAGCGGCCGTTACCGCGTGACCTCAACGCCGGCCACCTCCCTGGAAGTCAGACTTCACCTGTTTTTACACGATGCTTCCGGAGCATCGGCTATCGTCGAATTTATCAACGGCAAGACGAAGATAACCAGAGCGCCCCGGTTGCCGGTGCTGACCAATTCCGTTTATGCGGAGTCTCTGGAGCATCTCAAGAACTTTGACGGCTTCGGGGGCCAGCAGGCCATCCCTGGAGCCAATGAATCGCTCGACCGTTTTGTCCGGGGAGCTTTTTATAAAAAGCATCTTGACGTTCCCGACAACACGGAAGAAGCCGTCAATGATGGATTTGCTGTTGTTCAAACCCTCTCGGTCTCTCCGAAGTTTCCTCACGGCTGCACCCAGTGGACGATTGTGACGGATATCGACAACCGCCGCGTATATTTCCGGACGCTGAACAATCCGTCCATCGCTTGCATTGATCTCGGCATATTGGTGAATACCGCCAAGGTCTCCAGCGATATCAATCTGTTGAGGACAGATTTGAGCGGAGACATTACCGGGATGTTCGACAAGGCGGATGTTTTCAATGCTGCGTCGACTCCCAAGGCTGCCGATTACAACAACAAAAAGAATTGGGCGTCTCTGCCTTCCGAAGCCGAAACGGAAAAACCCGTTGACGTGTTTTTCGTTCTTCCGACCACTTTCTTTTTTCCCAATTCCTGGAATCTAAGCATAGAAGAAAGCAGGCAGGACGCCAAGGTGGGGCTGAACCTGACCATAAAAGCCAGTGTTTTTTCCAAGGCGTGCAATATCTATGCTCCCCACTATCGCCAAGCCAACTTCAAAGTGCTGAGTTCCTCCGAAGAGAATAAAACCAAGGCGTTGGAAGTGGCCTACTCGGATGTCGAAAAAGCCTTCGACTACTATATGACGCACTTCAATCATGGCCGGCCCTTTATCCTGGCCGGACACAGCCAAGGCTCCAATCTCCTGCTTTGGCTCATGCAAAGGCGGTTCAGCAATCCCGAGCTCCGGGAGAAACTGGTGGCCAGTTACCTCATCGGCTGGTCGGTGACAAAAGACGATCTGGAAAAATACCCGCAACTGAAGATGAGCGCCGCTCCGGATCAGGTCGGCAGCATCATCAGCTACAACACTCAAAACACCGATCATGCCATGACCATTGTGCGGCCCGGCGCTGTGGGCGTTAATCCGCTGACCATGGATATGACTTCCGAGTCCATCTCGAAGGACAAGAATCTTGGCGCGGTATTTTTTACCGGCGCGGACAAGGTTGAAATTGCCAATTTTACTGGAGCACAGACCATTGACGGTGCTTTGATCATTCCCAAACCGACCAGGGTCGATCTCGTGCAAGACGCGGACAGCGGATTTTACCATCCGTACGACTACACGTTTTTTTACCGCAACATCGAAAAGAACGTGTCGGAAAGAATATCGGCCTATATGAAACAACACCCTGAAGCAAAATAACGGGAACCACAGGCCCTTTGAAGGCCCTTGCCGCCTTCAAAGGGCTTGTTTTTGCGTTACCTGCCTCACCAAACAACATATGCCGCCTTGACCTCGGCATAATTATTTCATAAAATTAATCAAACAGACAGATAAGAAGTTTCATCCATGATTCCGGAAGCCCCGGTCGCGGCAAGAGACCGATGGTTATGACCGGGATGCAGGTTATTGGAGCCGCACAGGCGACGTCCGTCATCCCCCTGTTATAAATTTCCAGCACCAGGAGGAATGATGTGCGCCGGTCATTGATACTTTTTCTCTTGATTTCTTTGCTCTGCCTCGGGGCAGTGCCTTCTTCGGAGGCCAGGACGCCCCGGTTCGGAATCAATACCCTGAAAAACACACTCCCCAATGGTGAATACACCGTCCAGGTCCACCGGAACGGCTCCTGGGCCAGAGCCGGAAGCATCTCCTGCGACAGGTTCTTCCGCACTCAACAAATCGACCTGCCGTTACACTCCCTGAAAGATGAACCGCTCAGGATAAGAATAGTTCAGTCGGGCGGAGGCGCGGCTCACCTGGACGCCGTGCTATTGGGCGGCCGGCCGCCGGTCCGGGTGGACGGCCGGACCGGATTCATGGTCGGCAAGCTTTCCCGAACGGACATGGACGTTATCGACTCATACGGACGGACTCTGGAAATTGAATTCCCGGCCGGGTCCACAGGCCCCCTGACCATCTGCGGCCGGGTGGAATCTCTTCATATTTCCCGAGAGCCCTTTCTCTTTCCCCTGGTCAATCTCTCCACCGAAATCTCCGCCCATTCAGCCTTCTATACTTACCATCCTGAAACAATCGCCGGGGGAGATGCGTTTTTCAAGGAATTCGCCCATGCCGGTTCCGGGCACCCCTCCGGATACACATACGGATATTTGACTGAAGACAATAAAAATCTGTACATCACCCTGGATTTCACCGCAGACAATACCAGAGACGGGGACAAGGATTATGCCTCGGTCTACGTCCTGACATCCGGCGGATGCAAGGAATTCAAGGTATCTGAAGCAAGTAGTGAATGGGGCAGAGTTTCATTCACCTACACGGACAAGGTGGAATACCAGCATAAAGTGTATGATTTCGTGATACCTCTTTCCGATCTGCCCAGAGAGCGTCCATTGCAACTGGCTTTCGCCGCGTACGGCACGGCCACTCCCGCCGGGCACCATTTTCCCGCCGCCGCCTACGATCCGGTAAATGACCGGTATCTGGTGGTCTTCTACGATACCGACGGCTCGACCGGACATGTCTGGGGGCAGTTCGTCAGCGCGAACGGCAGCCCGGACGGCAGCTACATCCAGATCACGGAACAGTCAGGCTACGGATCGCCGCCCGCCATCGCCTACGACACCGTGAACCAGCGCTTCCTGGTGGTCGCCGGCAACAACATCACCACTTCCCAGGACATAGTCGGTCAACTGGTCAATGCCGACGGTTCACTTTCCGGCGGAAACTTCATCATTTCCAACGCGGCCAGTATTCAGACCTTCCCGGCCGTGGCCTTCGACCCGGTATCTTCCCGCTATCTGGCTGTCTGGAGGGATTACCGAAACTCGGTATACGAAGTCTACGGACAGATTGTCAATGCGGATGCTTCTCTTACAGGTTCAAATTTCAGCCTGTTCAGCATTGGAACCTCCTACGATCCGGATGTGGCCTACGACAGCGTCAATCAGAAATTCCTCGTTGTCTGCCATCTGTCCGATATTTATTACGATATTGTCGGGCAACTGGTCAGCCCCGCCGGAGCCCTGCTGGGGTCTAATTTCTACATAACCAATGATGCCGCCTCTCAGTACGGCGCTTCTGCCGCCTTCGATCCGGTCAATCAGCGATTTCTGGTGGCCTGGGAAGGCGCTTCCGGGCCTGCTCCCAGCGATGTCTCCGCCCGGCTGGTCAATGCCGACGGCAGCCTGCCCGGTTCCATATTCACCATCGGCGGCGGAGCCAACGCCGACAGCCTGGTCAGTGTGCTCTATAACGAACGCCGCCAGGATTATGTTGCCGCCTGGCAGTATGAAGTCTCCACCGGCATCTGGAGTGTGACCGGGCATCATCTGCTCCCGGACGGAACCTTATCCGGGTCTCAATTCACCATAGGTTCCGGCACGGACGGCGGAGGCCCTTCCAACAACGCCATCGGCACAGCCTACAACTCCTCCTGCGGCAACGAACTGGTGGTCTGGGACACCAACCTTCACGATATCACCTGGGAAATACAACGCGGCTGCGCCTACAACCTGGATGTCTCTGTCCTGCCGTCCACCGGCGGCACGGTGACCGGAACGGGTATAGACTGCCCCGGAGATTGCCGGGAGACAGGCATTGAGTCCGGCACGGCCATGACCCTGACCGCCACTCCGGCCACGGGCTATCTATTCGGCAACTGGTCAGGAGACCTGAGCAGCACCGATAATCCCCTGAACTTCACCCTGGACATGGACAAGTCGCTTGAAGCCGTCTTTGTCCAGTCGGTTTCCGGTTCGCAAAACAGCGTGACCTTGCCCGCCGGAGTCGCCGCCGCCGACTACCGGATAGTCTCGATTCCCGTCCAGCCGGATTCCGAGGGCGACGAACGTTCCCTGTTCGCCGGTCTGGAGATCGGCAGTTACGACCCCGCCATGATGCGTATCGGCCACTGGGACGCCGACGGCCAGTCCTATCTGGAATACCCCTTTGACCAGCAGATCATACCCGGTTGGGCCGGATGGTTTCTCTTCCGCAACGGCATGACTCTCAATTTCCAGGGTTCCCCAACCCCGGTTTCACTGGGACCGAACGGCCAGGCCGGTTACGGATACGACATTCATGAGGGCTGGAATCAACTGGGGAATCCCTACACCTTCCCGGTCAGCGTGGCCGACTTCTGGGCCGAAAACGGAGTCGATCATGAACCGTTTTCAGCCGGGACCTTGACCCAGGGCATCTTCTGGGTCTGGGAAGGGGGCGCTTATCTGCAAGGTTCCGTGCTGGCGACGGGACAGGGAGGCTGGGTCAAAAAGACCAGCACCGGCATCGGCCATATCTTCTTTCCGTCGGTTCAGGCCTCAGCCGCCGCCGATCCGTCCGCCAGGCCGGCGCCGGAAGACCTGGAACAACCGCCGGGTCCTCCTTCCGCCTTGATTGGTAACGAGGAAGGATCATCTGGTGGGGGGGCAGGCGGCGGATGCTTCGTCGAAACAACCCGCCTTCCGTGAAAGTTGGTCTGGCAGGCTTTCGCCTGCACCCGGCTCCGGAGGCTGACGCCTCCGGTGAGCTTGTTGACAAAGTCCCCCAAAGGCCGTTGAAAGAGAAGAAGGCTCCGAAAGCAACTATACAGGCGGGGTGCTTCGCCCCTGCCGCGAACAGCGGCGACTTCGGACAGTCTTTCCCGCCCAGACCAAGGGGACGCCCAAGCGGCCGCGTCCCCTTGGAACCCCCGGCCTTTTTAACCCGTCGAACGGGCATCCGTGCCCTTCGCCGGGGGGCGAACGTCCATGTTCGCCTAAGAAAGGGGAAACCGGAAAATCGGTTTTGGGGGTGCCGTTCAGCTTGATAAAGACAAGAAAGGGGTTTGTCAACAGTCTGTCCGGAGGCTCGCGCCTCCGGTTTTATATTCCGGCTATACGCAGGGGCAGCGACCAGCGGAAGCGCGGGGGCGGTCAGCATCCGGAAAAAGGTCCAGGCGACAGCCTGGGCAGGCTTTCGGCTGCACCCGGCTCCGGAGGCTCGCGCCTCCGGTTTTATTGTTCGGTTTTACGCGGGGACAGCGACCAGCGGGAGCGCCGGGGTCGGTCAGCACCCGAAAAAAGGACTAGGCGACAGGCATGGTCAGGCTGCGGTGACGAAGGCTGCTCCGCGCTCTATGCCGGCACGGTTGGCGGCAAAAAACTGTTCCTTGCCCGCCAGAGCCTTCTCCATCCCCCGGCAGGCCTCTTCCACGGTCAGCAGTCCGGTTTTGGCTATGAAAGCCCCGACCATGACCATATTGGCCGCCCTTTCCGAACCGGTCTCCCGGGCCAGTTCCACCACGGGGACCCGGAAAACCTCCACGCCGGTCCGGGCCGGAGACTCTTTTATCAGCGAATCGTTGAGAATTATCAGCCCGCCGGACCTGACCGTCCCTTCGAATTTTTCCAGTGAAGGGTAGTTCATGGCCACCAGGATATCCGGTTCGGAAGCCACCGGCGAATCGATATCCTCGTCCGCCAGGGTGACCGTACAATTGGCCGTGCCGCCGCGCATCTCCGCGCCGTAAGCCGGCAGATAGGTCAGGTTCAGGCCTTTGAACATGGCACCGTGAGCCAGCACATAGCCCATCAACAGCACGCCCTGGCCCCCGAAACCGGCAAAAATGGTCCGTGTGGTGGTCATGATCTCAATCCTCGTACCCGGTATCGTCTTTTATCACGCCCGGCGGATAAACCCTGGCCAAGTGCTCGTCGATCCAATGCCAGGACTGCGCGGGGGTCATCTTCCAGTTGGTCGGGCAGGGGCTCAGGATCTCCACCAGGGAAAAACCCAGCCCGTCCATCTGGGCCCGGAATGATCTGGCTATGGCCTTCTTGGCCCGGCGCACGCCCTTGACCGAATTGAGCGCCACCCGCTCCACGTAAACCACTCCATCGCTCAGGGCCAGCATGTTTGAAATATCGAGGGGGCGGCCATGCAGCTTGGCGTCCCGGCCTCCCTGCGCCGTGGTCGCTTCCTGCCCAAGCAGAGTCGTCGGGGCCATCTGCCCCCCGGTCATACCGTATATGGCGTTGTTGACGAAGATGGTGGAAAGGTTCTCGCCCCGGTTGGCCGCATGAATAGTCTCGGCGGTGCCTATGGCCGCCAGGTCGCCGTCTCCCTGGTAGGTAAAAACCAGCTTGTCCGGATGGACCCTTTTCACTCCGGTGGCCACGGCCAAGGCCCGCCCGTGAGGGGCTTCCACCATGTCCAGCTTCAGGTAATGGTAAGCCACCACCGAACAGCCCACCGGCGGGACACAAATTGTCCGGCCCGCCATGCCCGTCTCGTCCAGGACTTCGGCCACCAGCCGGTGCAGGACCGAATGCCCGCAGCCGGGGCAGTAATGGAAAGGGGTTTCGGTCAGGGATTCAGGCCGGCCGAAAATCTTTTTATATCCTTGTTCGTTCATATGTCCATCCTCCGGCCCACCCGTCCGTCGCCGTTCATAACCGAATCCAGGTAGTCGGCCACGTCCGCCGGAGTCGGGATGATTCCGCCCGCCACACCGTGAAAATAGACCTCGGCCCTTTCGCCCACGGACAGCATCACGTCTTCGACCATCTGACCGGACGAAAACTCGAAGACCGCCACTTGCCGGACCCGCGAGGCCAGACTTCTCAGCGCGGCTTTTGGATACGGCCACAGGCTGACCGGCCGGAAGAGCCCGACCTTTCGTCCGGACGCCCGCAACTGGTTGACCGCGCCCTTGGCGATGCGGGAAGCCGTGCCGTAAGCGACGACAACGATTTCGGCGTCATCGGTCCGGAATTCCTCCCAGCGGACCTCGTTCTGCGCCATCAATTCGTATTTTTCCTGCAGATGCAGGTTGTGGCGGTGCAGCAGAACCGGGTCGGCTATGTACGAATACACCGACCGGGGTTCCCTCCCATCGCAACCGCTTACCGCCCAGGATTTTTCCGGCAGTTCATCCAGGTCCACAAAATCCGGCAGCACCACCGGCTCCATCATCTGGCCCAGCAGGCCGTCCGCCGCCAGCAGGACCGGATTCCGGTAACGGTCGGCCAGTTCAAAAGCCGCGAAAGTCAGATCCGCCAGTTCCTGCCCGCCAGCCGGAGCCAGCACCAGCAGGCGGTAGTCGCCATGGCCGCCGCCCCGGGTGGACTGGAAATAATCGGCCTGGGAAGGCGCGATATTGCCCAGGCCGGGGCCGCCGCGCATAAAATTGGCGATTACCGCGGGCACCTCCATACCGGCCATGAAAGATATGGCCTCCGCCTTCAGGCTGATGCCGGGACTGGATGAAGACGTCATGACCCGGCCCCCGGACGCCGCCGCCCCGATGACCATACTGGCCGAAGCCACTTCGCTTTCACCCTGGATGAATGAACCGCCCACCTCCGGCAGCCGGGCGGACAGGTACTCGGGCAGTTCGGTCTGAGGAGTAATCGGGTACCCGAAATAATAACGGCAGCCGGCGCGGACAGCCGTCTCACCCACCACCTGGGTCCCGCGCATCAATACTCTTTCATTCTTCGGCACGGTACACCTCTATGGCCGCTTCCGGGCAGACCAGCCCGCACATCGTGCAGGCGTTGCAGCCCTTTTTATCCTCCACGCTTTCGCGGAAAAGGACCGGTTGATAGCCTTTTTTGTTCAGTCCGGTATCCGGCTCCAGGCAGTCCCGAGGGCAAACCTCCAGGCAAAGCCGGCATCCCTTGCATCTTTCCCGGTCGATGATAATCTTGCCTCTGGCAGCCAAGACTCTACTCCTTCCGACAAAAACAGGATGGTTGATGGCTCGTGACCGACGGAATAATATGGGAGGAAAGGCTGGATTGAGGGCACGTTGGACCTCGCAAGTCAGGTTGAATCTGAATTCAGGCCACGGGGCCGGGTCCACGCAGTTCTTTCTTTGATAGGCATATTATACTCCCATCAAAATATTCCGGCAACAGGTTTGCTTGCTGAATTGCTAAGGGTAACAGCCACTTTGAGCGCCAACCGCCCGCAACTGACTGTATATTCAGGCAATATTATTTTTCGTGATACGGAATATTTTTTTGATTGCAAGAAAAAGCCCGCTCCGGCTGAAGCGCGAATGCCGGAGCGGGCGGTGAAAAGGGAAAAGGCAGCTTCCGCATATTAACGGAAGCGGGGTTATTTAGATGATACTACACCGCCAGCTTCCCAACAATAGTGGAACCCGCTACCAAGTCCCAGCGTTTCCGTGATTTTTCCGCCCAATGCCCACAACTACTCGTCAGCCGTCGGTGTATGGCCTTTGCGTATTGCCTTACGGGAGCATAATACTTGCCATCAGGCCTATAACCTCCTTTGACGCATATCAGGTTAATTATCAATATTAACAATATAATGACAGCAAAATAACCTTTCTGCGACTGGGAGTTCCGGAATGTTTGCCCCGGTATCAGCCTTCCAAGCCGGGAAATGGGCTCATCCTCTGCGGGACGCTCTCCATGGTTTCCGCGAAAAAAAACAAACTTGCAGCCAGCCCCTTCCGTCTGAAAAACACCCTTTTCCGTATCCCGGTTTTCTTCTTTTTGTATATAATGCAGCCGAAATTCTTCCCAATCTTGTTAAAACACGACCGGAACAGCAGCGATCACTTAACGCAAGGAGAGGCGCAATGTCCAAGGTGCAGTTGGGGTTCGAAGAAAGCCGGGAATTACTGGCCTCCTATGGTATTTACCTGCAAGGCGAATTGGTTGCAGACCTGGAAAGCGCCCTGAAGGCGGCCGGGGACATGGGTTATCCCGTGGTTTTGAAGGCCCTGTCAGAAGATATTATTCACAAGTCGGACGTGGGCGTGGTCTTTCTGAACCTGAAAAACCCGGAACAGTTGACCAGAGCTTACAACCAGTTGGTTGCCAACGTGGAAAAGGCGGCCGCCCGTCTGGACGGCGTCCTGATCCAGGTCATGGCCGAAAGCGGTTTTGAACTCCTGGTCGGAGCCAAGCAGGACCCGAGTTTCGGACCGGTGACCATGGTCGGACTGGGCGGGAAATACGTCGAACTCTTTGCCGACGTTTCGCCGGGCATCGGCGTTCTTGACCGGGATACGGTTCTGAACATGCTGGCCGAAACAAAGGCCGGCCGGATTCTGGACGGTTTCCGCGGAGCCCCCCTGGATAAGGAATCGGCCGTGGATATGACCGCCAGGGTCTCCCGGCTCATGGCCGAACACCCGGAAATACACGAAATCGACCTCAACCCTATCATTGTTTACGAAAAAGGTTACGCCATAGTCGATTTCCGCCTGATAAAAGGCGAACCGATCTACTGTCCGTCCGGGTGCGAGCTTTCAGCCCAGGCCCTCAACAGCCTGGAGGCCATCTTCAATCCCCGTTCGGTAGCCGTGGTCGGGGCCTCCAAACCCGGAACCATGGGCGGCATCATCCTGAAAAACTCCATGGGTATCGAAAAACTCTACCCGGTCCACCCCAAGTTGAAATCCGTGCAGGGCCTGACTTGTTACCCGACCCTCAGCGACCTGCCGGAAGTGCCCGAGGTGGGTGTATTCGCCATAAACTCCGAAGCCACGGTGCGTGTTTTCGAGGAGTTCTGCGAACTGGGGGGCAAGGGAGCCATCATCTTCAGCGACGGTTTCGCCGAAATCGGGCGGCAGGACCTGGAAGACCGCCTGCTCGCCTTGAGCCGCCAGTTCGGTGTGGCCTACATAGGCCCCAACTGCATGGGGGTAATCGACAACTATTCAGGCCTGAACACCATGTTCATCCCTGAGCACCGGACCAAGACAGTCTCTGAAAAAGGCGTCATCGGCTTCATCACCCAGAGCGGCGGAGTCGGCCTTGAGCTCCTGGAAATGATGGGGGCGGACAACTTGGACATCGGCAAATGGATATCCTGCGGCAACGCCAGCAGCGTGGGAGTGCCCGAACTCCTGTCTCACCTAGGTGCCGACCCGCGCATTAAAGTCATCGCCATCTACCTGGAAGGCATCGCCGACGGCCTCAAGCTGATGGAAGTCGGACGCCGGGTGACCAATGAAAAGCCTGTTCTGGTTATCAAGGGCGGAGTGGCCGGGGGCGCGGCGGCGACCCTGTCTCATACCGCCTCCCTGGCCGGCAGCAACGAAGCCTTCCGGGCCTGCTGCAAGCAGGCCGGGTTCTTCCTCATCGAAGACCTGACCGAAGACCCCAAGATACTGGTCAATGTGCTTTCCATCCTGACCACCCAGCCCAAGGCCAAAGGCAACCGGGCGGCGGTAGTCAGCGTGGGTGGGGGAGCGGCCATACTCCTGGCCGATCAGATCACTGAAGAAGGCATGGAACTCTCCGAGTTCGCCCCGGAAACCAAGGACCGGCTCAGAGACCTGCTCAACGGCAACATCAGCGCCAGCCAGCCGGAAGAAAAACAGCGCATCCTCCAGGGCATAGGCCGGAACCCGGTGGACCTTTTCGGCAACTGCGACGATGAAAGGCTGTTGACGGCTCTGAGGATAATCGACGAAGACCCGAATACGGATTTCATCCTGGCGGCCATCTACCTCCAGGTGCCGTATCTCTCGGAATACCTGCCGGACAAGCTGATTGACCTGCGGCGTCAGATGCACAAACCGCTTATCGTTTCACCACGCGGCTTTTCCGATTACGTAGGACGCTGCCGCGAGTACCTTTACTCGAAAAAATTCCAGACCTACACCGTGCCCATGATAAAGCCCCTCAACATCGCCGTCCAGGTCTGGCGGAAATACGGGCATTCTTTCACCCTAAACACGCCTGGCCCAGAATAGACAGTGATGGTCGCTTCACCGGGGCCATGGCCGTCAGGCAGCCATGGCCCTTACATCCGGCCCCTTCTCAATATGGAGATGAGCAGCCAGAACCCCATCACTCCGGCCACCAGGTAACCGGCCAGGCCGATGATGGAAATATCATGCCACTTGGGCGGAATGCCGGACTGGATGACCAGTGACGAACCGATGATAAGCGCCGCCAACACTATGGCGAAAGCCATCCGGTTGCTGGCCCGTTCCAGGGAATTCTGCATGTCGTCGAGGCCTTTGTGCTCGAATTCTATCTTCAGACGCCCCTGCCGGGCCAGCCTGAGGACCGTGCGCAGTTCCCCAGGGACTTCCCGAATCAGGCTGACCGCTTCCGCCCCGAAATCCCAGAGGTCTCCGGCCAGCCGCCGGGGATCGTATCTGGCCATCTGAGCCTTTTTGACAAAAGGCGCGGCCTTGGCGATAACATCGAAATCCGGGTCCAGCATCCGGCCCAGCCCTTCCATGGCCGAAAGGGCCTTGAGCAGCAGCAGCAGGTCCGCCGGTATGCGCACCCGGTGCTCGACGGCCATATTGAAGAGCTGCTGCATCAGTCCACCCAGTTCCAGTTCCTTCAACGGCCGGTAGAAATGCTGGTCCAGAAACTCCCCAACTTCCCTTTCCAGAGCCCGCCGGTCCGGCTCGTCCTCCCAGTGAGTCAGCTTCAGCAAGGCATCCACGGCCGCGGGCGAATCCTTGCGGACCATGGCCATGACCAAGTCCAGGATCAGTTCCCGGCTGGTCCGGTCCAGACGCCCCATCATGCCCATGTCCAGGTAACAGATGATATGCCCGGGCAGGATGACCAGGTTGCCGGGGTGGGGGTCAGCATGAAAGAACCCCTCTTCCAGGACCTGTATCAGGATGAGGTCCGCGCCCCGGTCGGCGATTTCCCTCGGATCAAACCCCGCCGCCCGCAAGGCTTCCGCCGAACGGGGCTTCACCCCCTCGACGTATTCCATGGTCAGGACCTTTTCCGTGGTCGCTTCCCGGAAAACCTTGGGCACGTAAACCCGTTCCTCCTTCTGGAACTGCCCCCCGAACCTTTCCATGTTGGCCGCTTCAATACGGTAATCAAGTTCCCGCTCCAGGGTCCGGCCGAATTCCTCGACCACTTCCGTGGGCTTGTGCAGGTCCCAGCCGTCCAGGTGTTTCTCCATCAGGGTGGCTATGTGGTAGAGGATTTCCAGGTCCACTTCTATTATCCGTCGTATGCCCGGCCGGCGGACCTTGAAAACCACTGTTTCCCCGTCCCGCAGAACAGCCTTGTGGACCTGGCCGATGGATGCGGCGGCCAGAGGCTTTTCGTCTATCGAAGCGAAAACATCCGTGCAAGGCCCCCCCAGTTCGCTTATCAGGATTCTTTCGACTTCCTTGTAATCAAAAGCCGGGACTTCATCCTGCAGACGGGTCAGTTCCTCAATATACTCAGGCGGCAGAAAATCGGCCCTGGTGCTGAGCAACTGCCCAAGTTTGATAAAGGTCGGCCCCAGTTCCTCAAAGACCATCCTCAACCGCACGGCCCGGCTCAGAGCATCTATCTTTTCTTTTTTACTGGTGAAAAATATCTGCCGTCCGATATCCAGGTACTGTTCGACCTTGAGATTGATAACCAGGTCTTCGAATCCGAACTTCAGCAGCACCGTCAGTATCTCCGAGTATCTCTGGATGTGGCGGTAAGTCCGTCCGATCAGCCCGATCCTGCGGATGACCATATCCCGGCTCCTTTGCCTCCCACGGCGTCAACCGCGCCATGCGGAGGTTCTAGTTTCTTTTCGTCTTTCTTCAGCCAATCCCGCGTGTTGGAGCAGTGTAGCATAATCAGCGTCTGATGTTATCATATATGGCACCCTAAGACGCCCGCATGAAGACATCAGGCTGTGTTTTCAAGACGGCCTTAAATCAGGGTTTCGGAGTATGGAATACAGGCATCATTAAGGGACTGCTGATTTGATTGTTGAACAATGAATTGCATTCAGATGCCGTTTTCCCTTTTCCGCCCCGTTTTCCGCCTGGCCTTTGGCTTGATTTCCATATCGGTTTGATTTAATTTGTTAATCAGGTCCTCGTGTGGCAAGGGAGCCGGCTTGCCACCGACTGTCCGGCCAGAGTCACTAGTCCTGCTGGAACGAGGATTATTTCTTGCATAAGCTGATACTGAGTTTGTTGACAAACCTCTGTGTTGTCTTTATCAAGCTGACCGGCACCCCCAAAACCGATTTTCCTGTTTCCTTTTTCTGAGGCGAACATGGATGTTCGCCCCCCCCCCGGCGAAGGGCTGCTTTTGGCCAGCGACCAACGGGAGCGCCGGGGCGGTCAGCCCCTGGAAATGCGTCCAGACGCAGTCTGGGGGTCCAGGCGACAACCTGGGCAGGTTTTCGCCTGCACCCGGCTCCGGAGGCTGACGCCTCCGGTTTTATATTTCGGTTATAAGCGGGGGCAGCGACCATCGGGAGCGCTGGGGGCGGCCAGCCCCCAGAGTGGTCCAGGCGACAACCTGGGGCGGGTCACCGGATCCGCCCTTCCGTTTTTCGTTATGCTGTTTTTTTCAGTTCAAAGCAGCGTGTCCACGAAACAGCCGCCGATGCCGTTGCCGGTGGGACCGCCGCTTCCGGGTCCATCCGCCGGCACGACCGTGTCGGACAGAGCCGCACCCACCGGGTCCACTATCTCGCCGTTGGCCTCGCCGTCCAGATCGTATTCGTCCCCGTCAGTCAGAGTCACCCACAAGGTATGGCCATCCACGCGGACCCGCGAGGTGATCTCAGCATAAGCGCCGCCCGCCACCTTGAAGACACGCAGGTATCCCGGCACCACAGTGGGAAAGGTTATGGGCAGCTCAACCGTCTGACCAGGAGTCAGGTTGGTCAGCTTGTACGCCAGCAGGCCGTCCGGAAAGAAAACGCCGGCGGGCCTCTCCGGCGCGCCCAGGGACGGATCGTAATCGGAAACGGTGCGAACCTCGGACAGAACCGCGCCGCCGATGCCCGAAGCGTCAATAACGATCTGGCCGGTGTTGGTGGTGGCCGTGACCGTCACCCGCGAACTGTCGCCCGGGAATTCCTCCTCGCTGTCGGAAACTCCGTCGCCGTCTTCGTCCACAAAACCTGTGTCCGTGGTGAAAGACAGAGTAAAAGGCTCCGCCAGCAGGTCGCCATCCGCGTCGGCCACACCGGTCATGGTCAGGGTGTAGTCCGTGTTGTAGTCCAGAGGGGCCAAAGGTGCGGCCACCAGGGTCTTTCGGGAGCTTTCGTAATACAGGGAGCAGTCCACGGCTCCACGGGCCGACCTGAGCACCACTGTCCGGTTGTCGAAAGTGTCCGCCTTCATGTCCGAGTCGAAAACCAGTCCCAGGACAATATTGATCGTCACTCCGGTTTCCCCGTCCCGCACGTTGGTCCCGATGACCACCGGCGGAGTCGCGATAGGTTCCTCGTCTTCGGTGGTGAAAGTCAGGGTGTAAGGCTCCGCCAGCAAGTCGCCATCAGCATCGGCCACACCGATTATGGTCAGGGTGTAAGTGGTGTTGTAATCCAGGTCGGCCGATGGAGTCACCACCAGGGTCCGAGTCGCTTCCTCGTAGTTCATAGCCGCATCCAAGGCGGCCGTTCCGGCCTTGAGCATCACCGACAGGTTGTTGAAGCTGGAGGCATCCATGGCTGTGTTGAAAGTCACCCGCAAGGACGCATCGACCGAGATATCGGCCGCGCCGCTGACCGGGCTGGTTCCGGTGACCACCGGCGGAGTAGGCACATAAGGCTCGTCCACGGTGGTGAAACCGATGACCGCCGCCGAAGCCATGGCGTTTCCGGCCGCATCCGTCAGGTCCGTGGTCAGAGTCAGAGTGTACGACGTGGCATATTCCAGATCCGCGGAGGGCGTGAAACTGACCTGGTGCGCCGTGCCGTCGTAATCCACAGTGCCGTTGACGGCCGCGCCGCCCTGTTTGGCCAGGGAGACAGAAGTCCCGTCCACAGTGGCCGGGTCCAGGGCCTCGTTGAAAGTCACGGTCAGGGCCGCATCCACCGCCACATCCGTCTCGCCGTTGGTCACGCTCGAACCGGAAACCGCCGGTCCGGTCGTATCCGTTATAGTTATGTCCATGGTGTCGCCGTAATAGGTCCGTCCATCGACCTCGGCATAGGCCCGCAGTTTGTAGGAGCCGAGAGCCAGCCGGGCGGCCAGGTCGGCGGTAAAGCTGTCTCCAGCCCCGTCCGGCGCGTCCAGGAAGTTGTCGGCGCCGGGCACCGGGTCCGGATCGGAACCCCAGCAGACTCCATAGGCGGTCACCGCCGCTCCAGGCGGCAAACCTTTTCCGGTCAAGGTCACCCGGACCTGGCCGGCCGACGTTCCTGGAGCCAGTTCCACCGGTACGAGCCGCAGGAAGCTGGCAACAAAGACCGGCAGCCCCGGCCGGGCCATGTCCGTGAGGATTCTCTCTTGCGAATACAGGCAGCCGTTCGCATCGCCGGTGTAGGCCTTGTCCGGATTGGTGATCCGTCCCATGTGATATGTGTTGGAAACACAGGAGTAGATGGAGCCGTTGGGTGCCAGTTGGAACCCGGCGACGGCCCCTCCCCCGGTCCCGATCTCGGTGCTCACCCCGGTGGCCGTCACGATCTGGTAAACCTTGTGTACACCTGTTGCTGTCCTATGTCCTGTATAGATGAACTTGTTGTCCGCGCTGAATTCCACCCCGCCCATGTTCGAGACGGCGTCGGGAGTCACCTGTATATTCCGGATATGGGTGATGGTCTGGGTGTCCGGGTCGAAGGCGTGCAAGGCCACAAAACCTTTGTTGACGGCGTTGGTGAAAGCGTAGCAGAGCAGGTTCCCGTCGGCTGAAAACTTGAAATTGGAATACATCGGCCATATTTGCGTGCTGTCTCCCGGCGGGACCGTAGCCGTCACCTTAGTCAGGCCGCTCTGGTCCAGCCTGAAAACCTCGAAGAGGTCGGTCTCTGTCTGTGCCAGCTTGGTGACGATGAAGTATCCGCTCCGGTCAGGCGTGACCACGGCCGTGACGGCCACGGCCGTCTTGTTGCTTATCCGGGTATTCTTGTCCCGGACCGGGACAGCGGCCCCCGGCTCAATCACGGAGCTGTAGGTTCCGGGGTCACCCACCTCGAGACATGTGATATAGACATAAACCCCATCCTGCCCCGGTTTGGGCAGTATCAGGGCGGGTTGGGCTTTATTAGTAGTGACCTTGAAGCCTTCTTCCAGCAAGTTGTAATCCGAGCCGAAAAGCTTGTCGGAGCCGCCGTATAGAATCAGCTCTCCATCCGGGTTGGACAGGGTGACCGCATTACTCATACTATCCATGTTCAGTCCGGATCGCAGAATGGTGGGATTGCCGTTTGCGTCCAGGTTGGCGAAATCCAGCATGTCGTTGTTCACCCCCCACAGATAAGCCTCCTTGCCTGCCTGGGCCGGGTGGGGGGTGCTTGACAAAGCAAGAACCAAAAAACATAAGCCAAGTATCCTGGCAATTTTCATGAGTGATTCGTCTCCTCTATTCGTGTCTGCTCCGCAACCGTCATGGAAATCCGTATCAGCTTGAACTCCGCTCCAGTCCGGGTCCGGGCTGCCGCCTTGGTCATTTATCGGCAGTTTTTTCCCCTTTAATACATTTTGAAACACATCGCAACCCCTTCAGCCGTTTTCTGGGGCTTTTCTTTTTTCACCTTTCCACAAGTCAGGCCATGGAGACGTAATCTGCATATGACATCTGTCCTCCTGCTGACTCTGCTCAGAATCTTCTCAGGACTCTGCTCCAGGTCCGGCGGCCAGATTTTTTTCACAAAAGTGCAATTACCTTCTTGTTTACATTGACGAACATGGGATAAAAAATGTATGAATTGCGCAAACGGGGATCAGAAAGAACACTCACCTCAAAATCCGGCTCACTTGTTGCTTTCTTGTTTCCCGGCAAGGATCAACTTTCATATTTATCAAGAGGAATAGGCCTAAATGCCGCTTCGTTACGATCATCGCAATGTTTTGAACCCAAACCAGACCGATTCACTGAGGAACAGGGTCTACGAATACATCCACCAGGAAATGGTGGAAGGGCGCCTGTTGCCGGGCGCCTCCATAGATCTCAATGAAATGAGCCGGAAGCTGTGCGTCAGCAAAACGCCTCTGCGCGACGCCCTCATCCGTCTGGAAGCCGAAGGCATGGTCTCCATACTTCCCAGGCGGGGAATCGTCGTCAACCGCCTCGAACTCGAAGACATCCGGTATCTGTATGAAGTCATCGGGGCCATCGAGGCATCCCTGGTCACTTCCATTTTCCACAAATTCCAGGATATCCACGTCGCCCGCATGGAGGAATTGAATCGCCAGATGAAGTCGGCCATCATGGATGGCGATTTCTTCGCTTATGACCACCCCCATTGGGATTTCCACAACCTGTTCATGGAACAGTCGGGCAATATCTTCGCCCGCCGCGTCATCACGCCGATAAAACAGCGGCTCTGGGACTTTCCCCGCCAGGGGTTCAGCCAGGAATGGGAACTCCGCTGCTGCGCCGAACATCAGCAGATCGCCGAGGCTATCAAAAGAGGCGACCTGGCCGAAACGGTGCGGATAATCAGGGAAATTCACTGGAGTTTCGCCTACAACGAGAAATATATCCGCAAGGTCTATTTTCCCCACGGGTAGAACCCGTTTCTTCCAGTAAAAAAGGCGAATTCCCACAAGGGAATTCGCCTTTTCAAACAAATCGGCAAAACGGCTGTTAAGCAGTCTGTTCCTTCTGCACGATCTTGGCCCAGGTATCCCGCAGAGTCACGATACGATTGAATACCGGGCGGTCTTCCACCCAGTCCACGGGATCGGCGAAGAAATAGCCGAGACGTTCGAACTGGAAGCGGTCTCCCGCCCTGGCCCCGCGCAGGCTGGGTTCCAGCTTGGCGTCCGAAACGACCTCCAGGGACTGGGGATTCATCTCCTCGGGATCGCCGCTGGGCCGGGGAATATTGAAAAGCCGGTCGTACATTCTGACTTCTGTTTCAAGGGCGTGAGCCGCCGAAACCCAATGAATTGTTCCTTTGACCTTTCGGCCGTCTGGCGAATCACCGCCTCGGGTAGCCGGGTCGTAAGTGCAGTGTATCTCGGTCACCCGGCCCTGTTCATCCTTCACCACGCTCTGACAGGTGATGAAATAGGCCCAGCGCAGACGGACTTCCCGGCCCGGCCCCAGACGGTAAAATTTCTTCGGCGGGTCTTCCATAAAGTCGTCACGCTCGATGTAAAGGACTTTGGAAAACGGGACCTTGCGCGCCCCCATCACCGGCGGGTCGTCAGGATAATACGGAGCCTCGAATTCCTCGGTCTGGTCCTCCGGGTAATTGTCGATAACCACTTTCAAGGGCCTCAGCACCCCCATGACCCTGGGCGCCTTGGTATTGAGCTCGTCCCGGACAGCCTTTTCGAGCATGCCCATGTCGATCCAACTGGCCTTTTTGGCCACGCCTATGCGGTCGCAGAAAGCCCGGATCGCTTCCGGAGGCAGGCCGCGGCGTCTCATCCCCTCAATGGTCGGCATGCGCGGATCGTCCCAGCCGCTGACATGCCCTTCGTTGACCAGATTCAGCAGCTTACGTTTGCTCATGACCGTATATTCAAGATTGAGACGGGCGAATTCTATCTGCCGGGGACGGTACGGCACCGGCAACTGATCCAGGAACCAGTCGTAAAGAGGCCGGTGGTCTTCGAACTCCAGTGTGCAGATGGAATGGGTTATCCCTTCGATGGCGTCCGAAAGCCCGTGGGCGTAATCGTACATGGGGTAAATGCACCACTTGTCGCCGGTGCGGTGGTGTTCAACCTTGCGAATGCGGTAGATGGCCGGGTCTCGCAGGTTCAGGTTGGGAGAAGCCATGTCGATCTTGGCGCGCAACACTCTCGTGCCCTCTTCGAATTCCCCCTTCCTCATCCGCTCGAAAAGGTCCAGGTTCTCTTCCACCGAACGGTTGCGGTAAGGGCTTTCCTGGCCGGGCTCGGTCAAGGTCCCTCTGAAAGCCCGGACTTCCTCGGCCGTCAGATCGCAGACATAAGCCTTGCCGTCCTTGATAAGCTGCACGGCCCATTCGTAAAGCTGCTCAAAGTAGTCGGAAGCGTAATATTCGCGGTCGGCCCAGTCGAACCCCAGCCAGCGGACGCTGTCCCGGATTGAGTCGATGTACTCGACTTCTTCCTTGGCCGGATTGGTGTCGTCGAAACGGAGATTGCATGTTCCGTTGTAGTCGGCGGCTATGCCGAAGTTCAGACAGATGGACTTGGCGTGTCCGATGTGAAGATAACCATTTGGTTCCGGAGGGAAACGCGTGGCGACCCGACCATCATTCTTGTTGTTCTTCAAGTCTTCATCAATAATGTTACGGATGAAGTTGGAAGGCGTTTTCAAATCGGGTTCGGCCATTATTAACTCTCCCTGATACTGTTTCTTCTGTTTTTTCAATATGTCCCGGACGAAAATCACGCCCGTTGAAATTTTGGGCCTATTGTCGATAAATTTACCCCCGTTGTCAATCTTCAGTTGGCGGCTTCAGTTGGCGGCTCCGTTTTTTGAACATGCTTGACTTGTCCGCGCAAACCTTTATCCTGAGAAACAAGTCAGGAGTTTTTACAATACCACAGCCATGAAAACTACCGGCAAAGAGGCTTTAATGGTCAGAATTTCAGCAGCCTTGGTCTTACTGGCCTCAGCACTTACTATCATGACAGGATGCCACCCGGGATTCCTGATGGCCGCTGCGGGATTTCCGGATACAACCAGCAAGGAACGCAACGCCCCGGTCGCCGTGAACATCGGCCTGATACTGACGGACCCCGAAGCCTACCGTGACCGTGAAGTAGCCCTGCGCTGCGCTTTCGCCCGTCCGGGCGAGGCCTCTTGTGAAGGATATCCGCCGGTTTCCATCGACGACTGGATGGCCTTTGATCCCAGCGGCTGCCTTTATGTTCACGGCCCCAGGCCGCCGCGGATTATCACCGACAATCCCCGTCCTGTCTATTTCAAGCTTTCCGGCCGCATACGATTCGACGCCGACAACCGGCCCTACCTGGACCTGGTGAAAAACTAATGAAAAGGCCGCTTAACCGATAATAATCGTTGATCTTGCTCCGAATCTCCACGCGGACGGACCATGGTTCCATATCGTTCGTCCTTTCTTTTTTTTACGCCCGCCAAAATCGCATTCCCCTGTTTGAACTTGCGGCCAGTCGAGCCCGCCGCCCTTGACAGCCCCCCCGGCCTGCCCGATAGTTTAAGCAGGCTTGGAGGTGCGGCATGCCCGTGAGGATAGCGCCCAGCGCCAGAAAATATATCGAAGACAATGGAATAAGAGCCCTTACCCTGAAACTCGTCGAACTGGAAACGGCTTGCTGTGTCGGGGTGGTCAAGGAAGTCGAAGTTTTGTTGTTTCCGCCGAACGACACCAGGAAATTCTGGCGCCGCAATTACGACGGCGTGGAAATATGGGTCGACCGCAAGATAAACAGCCAGGGAGACGTGGTCATCAAAAAACAGGGATTCTGGAAATTCATCTCGCTTTATGCCGATGGCGTATTGGTTCCCCTCTGACCCCATAGCCGCAGCATCCCCCTCAAAACACTTCATCTCTTTGATTTATTTTATGTTTCTTTATGTTGACAGATCCAGGACCTGTTTCTATAATCATAGCCGGGGGTTCGTTTTGGCGGTTCGTATTTCAAAGGCGGCAAGGAAGTTCCTTGATGCGCGCAAGGCCACCAAGGTCGTGCTTCGGTATCTGGAAGTCGAAGCAGCCTGCATGGTCGGCGTGGCCAAGGATGTTCAGGTTCTTCTCGGGGAACCGGACGACCAAACCTATATCCATGAACATCACGAAGGCATAGACGTCTTTATCGACCCCAAGCTCAAGATCAACTCGATAGTCCACATCAAAAAGCAGGGTTTCTGGAAATTCTCCTCTCTTTACGCCGACGGCCTCCGAGTGCCTATCTGACACTTTCCAGTCGGAAGGCGCATCTTCGACATTGGTCTCTCCAGCCTTAAGGGCTGAAAGGCAATTGGGTTTATCCTCTTTATTTGCTTGCTCGTTTTCTTAACGGGAAAAGGAGGCATCATGAACTCACTGCTTTTAGCGGCCATCATGCTCGGAGGCTATTTGTTGGCCTACCACACCTACGGCAAATTTCTCGGACGAAAAATCTTCAAACTGGCAGCGGAAAATGTCTGCCCTTCTCACCAGCTGAAAGACGACGTGGACTTTGTCCCAACCAACAAACACGTCCTCTTCGGCCACCATTTCACCTCCATTGCCGGCCTTGGTCCCATCGTCGGTCCGGCTATCGCCATTATCTGGGGCTGGGTCCCCGCCGTCCTCTGGGTCCTTTTCGGCTCCATCTTCTTCGGAGCGGTTCATGATTTCGGAGCTCTGATCGTGTCGTTGCGCTACCAAGGCCGCTCCATCGGGGACATCTCCGCCGACCTGGTCAACAACAGGGTCAGGACTCTGTTCCTGCTCATCATCTTCTTTCTCCTCTGGCTTGTCATCGCGGTCTTCGCCCTGATCATCGCCATTCTTTTCAACATGTACCCCTCGGCCGTCATTCCGGTCTGGCTTGAAGTCCCCATCGCCGTCTGGCTGGGGTACATGGTTTACAAAAAAGGCTCCAGTCACGTCACCCTGGGTATTGTGGCGGTGATTATCATGTACATAACGGTGCTCATCGGCGCCTACGTGCCTGTTGACGTCAAGGCCTGGATCGGCAAGACTCCGGCCCTGATTTTCTGGATGATTGTGCTGTTCGTCTATTCGTATATAGCTTCGACCCTGCCGGTCCAGACCCTGCTGCAGCCCCGCGACTATATCAACTCCCACCAGCTTTTCATCGCCTTCGCCCTTCTGATCGTGGGCGTGCTGGTCGCACATCCGCCTATTGTGGCCCCGGCCTACAATGCTTCACCCCAGGGAGCTCCGCCGGTCTGGCCTTTCCTCTTCGTCATCATCGCCTGCGGGGCCATCTCCGGCTTCCATTCCCTGGTCAGCTCCGGCACATCCTCCAAACAGTGCTATTCCGAGGATGACGCCCGTTACATCGGCTATGGCTCCATGCTCATGGAAGGCACGCTCTCCACCCTGGTCATCATCGCCGTGGCCGGCGGACTGGGCATGGGCCTGAAAACCCAGGACGGCTCCATCCTGACCGGAACCGCCGCCTTCACCCAGCATTACGCCTCATGGGCCTCGGCCAACGGTCTGGCCCAGCAGATCAGCGCCTTTGTCACCGGTTCGGCCAATATGATCGAATCGTACGGCATTCCGGACAAGTTCACCATGACCCTCATGGGCGTCTTCATCGTCTCCTTCGCCGCCACCACCCTGGACACGGCCACCCGCCTCCAGCGCTACGTCATCAGCGAACTGGCCATGGCCTACAAGATACCGGCCCTGACCAACAGGCACCCCGCGACCATAGTCGCCGTGGGCTCGGCCTTCGTCCTGGCCTTCTACAATGGTTCCGGCACCGGGGCCATGGCCCTCTGGCCTCTCTTCGGCACCTGCAACCAGCTTCTCGGCGCTCTGGCCCTGCTGGTCATTACCATCTATCTGCACCAGAAAAAGGCTCCTCTTGTCTACACCATGATTCCCATGCTCTTCATGGTAGTCATGACAGGCTGGGCCATGGTTCTCAATCTCCAGGACTACTACACCAAAGGCAACGCCCTGCTCTTTGTTATCGGCCTGCTCGTCTTTGTCCTGGAAATATGGATGATTATCGAATGCATTCTGTTTGCCAGAAAAGCGGCCGCCAAGGACGCCACGGTAACCGTCTAAACCAACTTTTTCCGGTGGGATGCACCGGAAAACCGGAATGACCAACCGAGAAGCCTCCTCCGTCCATAAGCTATGAACAGGGGAGGCTTCACTGTTGCCGAGACGCGTTCTCCAGAATAATTGCCCGCTGGCAGTCAGGCGGCCGGAGAGCTCATAAAGACCGGATTTTCCATGCCTTGAAACATGTCATCGCCCATCCTTCAATTTTATCTTGGAAAATCAGGTGAATCCGTATTATGTAGAGTAGTCCTTGCGAGGCGGCCGGATATGTTGGGCCGCCCGTAAAATTTGCGGGCATTTGCCACAGTTGGAGCCTGTTCAGATGGATTCTCTGTTTTTCATAGTCGTTATCTCGGTTCTGGGACCGGTCATAGGTTCGGCCATCGGCGTCATCAAACGCCCTTCCATGGCCTATATTTCCAACATGCTCTGCTTTGCCGCCGGAGTCATGCTGGCCATATCATTTCTGGAACTCATCCCCCAGGCCATAAGAATGTCCTCCGTGGGCATAACAGTAATCGGGGTCATCCTGGGTGCGCTGATCATGCTGGGTCTGGATATGCTCATCCCTCACATCCATCCGGGGCTTTGCGCCCAGGAGCACGGCTGCAACCTCAAACGGACATCAATCTATCTTATCATGGGGATTTTTCTCCATAATTTTCCCGAAGGCATGGCCATAGCCATTGGCGAGGTTTCCAGCAACAGTCAGATTTCCCTGGCCATCGCCCTGGCCATAGCCATCCACAACATCCCGGAAGGCATCTGCACTTCGGCCCCGTATTACGCCTGCCACGGCAAGAGGCTCAAAGCCTTTCTGGTCTCCTCATCGACCGCCCTGCCCATCCTGGCCGGTTTTCTGCTGGCCCGGTACGTCTTCCTGAATATACCGCCTCAAGTAGTCGGGCTTATCATAGGCGGCACCGCCGGGCTTATGATCTACATCACCACGGACGAACTCATACCCTCATCGTTCGCGGGCAGCACTCACCGAACCATTTTTTCTCTTCTGGCCGGAGTTATATTCGTTATTTTTTTAGGAAATTAAGGCCGGAATCAGGCCGGTGCTTCACTGCTGATTCTGAAAGTCGGGATGAGTTGGGTAGATGACCCGGAAAACCGTCCCGTCCTTCTCGCTTGATTCGTAAGCAACCCGGCCGCCCAGGTATCGTTCGGACAGGAGCCGCACGCTGTAAGTCCCGATTCCGCGGTCCGGTCCTTTGGTGGAAAACGAACGGTTGAATAGCTGAAGCTGATTTTCCTGAGGGATGCAGCCGGGGTTATGCACCCAGAACTCCACTTCTTCGCTCTCAAGCTTCCGGCAGCCCAGCGTCACCGTTTCCGCCGCCCCGCAAGCCTCAAAAGCATTCTTGACCAGATTGCTCAGAACCCGCCCCAGCAGCACCGGATCGGAAATGAACTCCACTGCTCCCGAGTCCGGAGCCACAACCAGCCGGCTGTTCCCCGGCGAACCGGAAGGTTGCAGCTTCTTGGCTGCCATGTTCAGATAAGACAGGGAATCCAGCGGGCGAGGCTGGACGAGAAGTTCGTTGTTCTCGGCCTCCATCAGTTCCTTGTGGACTTCAATCTCGTTGATGAGGCCTTCCGAGACATCCAGTATGGTGCGGGGCAGGCGTCCGGCTTCGGCCCCTTCGCTTACGTTCATGAGTTGGGCGAATCCCTTCAAGGCGGCGACGGTGTTCAGTATATCGTGAAAGAATATCCGCTCCAGTATCCGGCGGCGCTTTTCATGGCTGATGTCGGTCAGCGTCAGCATGGTGAAGCCGTTGCCCCGGACATTGACCTCCCGAGCCGACACCAGCAGATCCAGGGAACCTTCCAGGCCTCGGCTTCTGGTCGATATACGGCACTCGTGAACCGCCCGGCCCTTTTCCCTGGCCACCAGAATAGCCCTGAGCGCACCGCAGGTCCGGCAGTATTCGGAAGTCCCGCAACCATTGGGGCCGTCTTGGACATGTTCACAGTTTATGGCTTCACCGGGGCGCAGACCCAGCAGAGGGGAGTCGTCGGCCAGAGACATATCGGCGAACATCGCTTCGTTGGCCATCAGTATCTGGCGCTCGTCATTAAGAACCAGGGTGCGTTCCGGAAAGGCGTCAAGGAGTTCCCTGATCAGATTCTCCCCGGTCAGGAGACGGCGTTGGGCTTGAATCTCCTGCTCCGTGGCCCTTTCCGCCGAAGCGAACCTGGTTTCTTCCGGACTGACCGCCATGCCTTTTTCCCCGCACTTTCCAGTTATCCGTATTCGCAACACGCCAAATTCAGTAAACATATCACAACAGGGCAGAACGCCGTTTCCGTTATTCAGCCCCATATTCCCCGCCTCACCCGGCAAAGTCAAGCCTGTCTGTCCTGAAACCGCCCTTTACCATGAAGCTCCAATGCTGTTTGCTGGCAAGGACAAGGAGATACTTTTTAACCGGATAGCCGTTCGCCCGGGCATTTTCCTGATTATCATGGCCGCCGTGACATCGTACCCCCCCTCCCCTGTCCCGTCGGGACAAAGAGACGATTCACGGTTTTTCCTGACATAGCCTGCCGCCATCGTCCATCAAGATGTTAAAAAAACGGGCTTGACGGCATTGTCTGCGGCGAGTATTTTGAAGTTGCCGCCTTGGCGCATCTCACGAGGCAATTGTAGCCTGCCTGATCTCTGCACCAGGACGGCTTTCTTTTTGTTCAGAAACACCACCCGCCGACAATGCGCCTCGTATATCGGCACAGACTTGTTGACCGTTTGAAGCGGGTGATCCGGGCCTGAATACCGTCCATTGGGATAACCGGTCATAATCAGGGCAATTTTCCCATCGTCACCCTTGACATTCTGGAGGACCTACCGCAAATTGATAGCAGAAATACCTGTTGTGGTCCCCGGCGACAGTACGGCTTCGGCCAAACCTCCCGGGGAGGTACCAGCGGGTATTTCTTTGGTAATGGAAACATCTCTCAGCTTTTTGATTTCAGCATCCTCAACCCGCAACCTCCCCGGCTTTGCCGGTGGCAGCCATCCGATGATCCTTCGCTTGCGAAGGCGGCGCCATCGCTGGAAACACCCTTTTTCCGCCCCGCTTTCCGCCTGGCCTTTGGCTTGATTTCCACATCGGTTTGATTTAATTTGTTAATAAGGTCCTCGTGTGGCAAGGGAGCCGGCTTGCCACCGATTGTCCGGCCAGAGTCCGAAGTCCTGCTGGAACGAGGATCATTTCTTACATAAGCGGATACTGTCCACTTTTTTCCCTGACCGCTCCAATCCAGCCGAGTAACAGCCTCTTTCCCGGCTGAGACATACTGGCAGATCAATCGGCCCGGCTACCTTGGCCAGGCCATCGGACTGGCGGCATAACTATTAACGCTTTACACCTTATCTTCGCCGTCAAGCTGTCCGAACAACGGGTGCCGCCCATATTCCGGCGAAGGCTTTACATCCTTATGGAAATCAATTATCTTTTCTTCAGAAGAGGAGCGATACTGGAACAACGTCCCGGCCTTCTGGCCGGGCTTGGGTGAGCCGGAGAGCCGCCGGCGTCCAGCAAACTCCTCTTTGGTTTTGGGCTGCCGCTCACGCATTCCCGGATGGCTGGGGACAAATCCCGGAACATGGCGCCAACAAGAAACCAGCTCCCTTTTGCCCCGCTTAATTCCTGACGATGCACGTTTTTCTGACAGAGGCTTTCGTATCGCGTCCATCAAGAGATGTCCCGATAAGAGGGTGTCAATTTGTCTCCAACTGACCTATAATCTGTAGGAGAGTCTCCTTTGGCTCTCGAAAAGACATAACGATCTCCCCTGAGGGAACTCATCCGGAACCTCACTCGCGGCCGCAGCAAAAGTACCGGCAACCATATGGTCGAGATTGAAATGCATGCTCCATAAGGCGTGATTATTATTTCAGCTTATTTTTCAAGTATTTGAATAATGAATCGGCATTGGGAGGAGCATTTTTTCTCAAAAGTACTGTTCACGGCCGTCTGTTTATGATATTTTGAAGACTTTGAAAAAACGGGCGGTGCGACCGACGGCGGCTTTTTCATCGAAGCCGCGCTTATGGGGCCTCACCGCCCTAAACCGTCGGGCCAAGGCTTTCCCCTCGCTGCGGGGAAAATGGTGGACAAAGGCAGTTCGCGCCCGGTCAGGACGTTTCGGGATTACTAGGCTTTATCCCTCAGCGTTCTCCTGGGTTTATCAACAATAACCAAAGCCGGAAACGGTATTTTTATGAAATTCACTTAGAGGTCTAAAGATAAAAGAAGTGAACACCGCTGATGGAAAAGGCTTAACCTTAAGTGGTATAAACAAGCGCTTCGGCGATGTGCAAGCTCTAAGGGATGTCGAACTGGAAGTCAAGAACGGGGAGTTTCTCACCCTGCTTGGCCCTTCCGGTTGCGGCAAGACCACACTCTTGCGAATCATCGCTGGTCTGGAAATGGCGGACAAAGGCCGGATTCTGTTGGGCGGACAAGATGTTTCCGCCTTGCCGGCCAACAAGCGCAACGTCAACACAGTTTTTCAAAGCTACGCTCTATTTCCCCACCTGACAGTCTACGAAAACGTGGCCTTCGGCTTGCGTTCCCGGAAAATCGGAAAGAGCGAGGTCGACCAGAAAGTCGTCAACGGCCTGAATATGCTCCAAATAGAGTCGCTGGCCGACCGGCGGCCTGATTCGCTTTCCGGCGGACAGAGGCAGAGAGTGGCTTTGGCCAGGGCCTTGGTCAACGAGCCGGACGTCCTGCTGCTTGACGAGCCCATGAGTGCGCTTGATGCCAAGCTCAGGGCCCAAGTACAGGTTGAACTGCGCCAGTTGCACCAGAGGCTGGGCAAGACCTTTGTTTTGGTCACCCACGACCAGGACGAGGCTTTGACCGTCAGCGACCGCATCGCCGTCATGAACAATGCCTCCATCATCCAGTCGGGCACCGGCCGCGATGTTTACGAGAGGCCAGTCAACCGTTTCGTGGCCGAATTCCTCGGAACAGCCAACATAATCAACGCCCGCCGCAACGGCACCGGCGTGGAAACAGATCTGGGCCACCTGACCATGCTTGAGGTTCCGCCCTGGCGTGAAGGACTTCTGGCTATCAGACCGGAACGTCTGCGGCCGTGTGACGACTGCCCCAAGGAAAACGGATTCAGGTTCACCGTCAAACAATCGGTCTACCGGGGCGACCACCTGGAATTATGGCTGGAGCCCGGCCCGATGAAAATGCGGGTAGCCCCCCACCATCGCGTCGACGCGGGAGAATCTCTCTGGGTCGAATTGCCGCCTGAGGGTCTGGTGGCCCTGAATGAGTAAAAACCTCGTCTGGTACGGTGAACTCACCGACCCAAAACGGCTGACTCGCCGGGGACTATTTTTCCTTTCTCCCGGCATGTTGTGGCTGCTGGCTTTTCTGGTGGTGCCGGGATTGATTCTCATCGTGGTGAGTTTCGCCACCCGAGGCCAGTACGGGCAGATCCAGTGGACGTTCACCCTGGAAAACCTGAAACGCCTTATGGGGTTCAGTCTTTTCGGCTGGTCGGCAGACTATCTGCTCATCCTGTGGCGCAGTATTGTCATCGCCTTTGTCACCACAGTGGTATCAGTGGCCCTCTCTTATCCGCTGGCCTTCTTCATTGCTTCGAGGCCCGCCCGGACCAGATATCTTTGGCTTACCCTGGTCATAGTGCCCTGCTGGACCAATTCGGTCATCAGGACCTATTCGTGGTTTCTCATTCTGGCCCCGGAAATGCCCTTCGCCAAGCTGGCCGCCTACTTCGGCTTCATCTCCGCCGGTGCGCCGTTGTATCCGGGCATGCTGGCCGTGTATCTGGGCATGATCTCACTCTACCTGCCCTTTGTCGCTCTGCCTCTGTACGCCAGCGTGGAGCGTCTCGACTGGTCTTTGGTGGAAGCGGCCCAGGACCTTTATGCCTCGCGCTACAGGGTATTCACACAGGCGGTGCTGCCTCAAACGCTGCCGGGGCTTTCGGTGGGTATAATTCTGACCTTTGTCCCGGCTATGGGCACCTTTATCGTGCCCGACCTGCTCGGCGGCGCAAAATACATGCTGGTGGGCAACCTCATTCAGCAGCAGTTCGGCAGCAGCCGCGACTGGCCGTTCGGCGCGGCCATAAGTCTTGGGCTGATGCTCCTGACCATGGTGGGACTACAGGTTTTCCGCCGGCGCGGCAAGGGGATGGAATTCATATGAACCGCTCGCATCCTTTTGTCACAGCCGTGGCCATGCTTACCCTGGCCTTTCTTTATCTGCCCATGCTGGCCGTGGCCGTCTTTTCGGTCAACGCAACCCGGTACGGGTTGACCTGGCAGGGTTTTACCTTTTCCTGGTACACCAAACTGCTTGAAAACGACTTCATTCTGGAAGCGGCCTGGAACACCCTGCTCCTGGCGGTTTTTTCCACAATCGTCGCCACTGTCCTGGGGACCATTCTGGCCCTGGGCCTGACCCGCTTTCCCTGGCCCAGAAGGCTGAAAAATCCTTTCGATATCATACTGCACCTGCCGGTTGTCACGCCGGATATCATCCAGGCCGCCGCTCTGGTGGTCGCCTTCAGCATTCTGAGGTTCTTCTCGTCGATTTTTGAAGCCGGACTGCTGACCATGATAATCGGGCATATTACTTTTCAGATAGCCTTCGTCGCCCTGGTCGTTCAAAGCAGACTGGTCATGCTGGGGCGAGACATCGAGGAAGCAGGCCGCGACCTCTACGCGGGGACCCGCTACCTTCTTCGGCGCGTCACCCTGCCGCTGCTGCTGCCCGGCATCGTGGCCGGAGGCATGCTGGCTTTCACCCTCTCACTGGACGACTTCGTCATAAGTTTCTTCACAGCCGGCCCCACATCCGTGACTTTGCCCTTGTTCATCTATGCGGCGGTAAGAAGAGGGGTCACACCGGAAATCCACGCATTGTCGACAATGGTCCTATTGATCACGGTCATCCTGATCATCTCGACCGAACGCCTGACCCGCAAATAGCGGACAGGCCGCCGACAAGCAGGATATATCAAGCAAATTGGGTAAGGAGACGTATTATGCGCAAACTGTTTTTTGCCTTCCTGGCCGTGTCTTTGATTCTCTTCAGCACCAGCGCGGTGTTGGCTGCGGAACTGAGATTCTACAACTGGTCCGAATACATTGACCCGGAGATACTGACTGATTTTGAAAAAGAAACCGGCATCAAGGTCAGAATGGACCTCTACGAATCCAACGAGGAAATGATGGCCAAGCTGCAGGCCGGCGGTGTGAGCCAGTATGACATCATCGTCCCGTCCGACTATTTCATTCCGAGCCTGACGGCGCTCAATCTGATTCAGCCGCTGGATCACGCCCAGCTCCCCAATCTGAAGAACCTGAGCGCCATGTTCACTCAGGCGGCTGTTGATCCGGGCAACAAATATACCGTTCCTTACCAGTGGGGTACGGTCGGTCTGATGTACCACAAAGACAAGATCAAGAATTTTGACCCGAAAAATCCGTCCTGGGCTTCCATCTTTGACCCGAGCCAGGACCCCGGTCCTTTCCTGCTGATTGACGATGCGCGGGTGATGATTGGCATCGCCATGAAATATCTGGGCTATCCCTTCAACAGCGCCGAACCGAAGCACCTGAAGGAAGCCGTGGAACTGCTGCTCAAGACCAAGCACCAGAAAAGCTGCCTCGGCTTTGAAGGCGGGGTCGGCGGCAAGAACAAGGTCGTGGCCGGAGTGGCCGTGGCCGCCGTCGTCTACAATGGCGACGCCATGAGAGCCGTCGAAGAGAACGAAAACATCGCTTTCCTTGTGCCCAATGAGGGCAGTGAAATCTGGCTGGATTCGATGTGCATTCCCGCTCAGGCCCCCAACAAGGCCGAAGCCTATAAGTTCATCAACTACATACTTGACGCCAAAGTCGGGGCCAAGCTGGCCAACTGGAACCGTTATGGATCGCCCAACGAGGCGTCTATGCCCTACATTGCTCCCGAAGACAAGGAAGACCCGGCTATCTATCCTACTCCCGAAGTCATGAAACGTCTGGAATATTCTCTCGATCTGGGCGAGAAATCCCGCCTGGTCGACGAGGCCTGGACGATGGTGAAAACGAGATAATTCTTCTTACTTGACCTTATATACAGGCCGGGTCGGGCGAAAAGCCTGATCCGGCCTTTTCTGTTGTGCTGCTTGCCGGCGCGGAGCAGGAGACAGACGCCAGCTTCTTGATATTAATCATATTTTATCAAATACTATAATATATATAATATTTTCCCTTGACGACTCTTCCGGCACAGGTTATACCTCAGAAAAACCAGCCGTTAGAGGTCGATATGTTCGACGCCGTCAGACACAGCAAAGCGCCCCAGCAGATCATCCGGCAGATCAGAAACGCCATTCTTGAAGGCAAACTGGCCCCCGGGGACCGCATCGCCTCGGACAATGAGCTTATGGAACAGTTCAGCGTCAGCAAGCAGACTCTGCGTGAAGCCTTGCGCGCCCTCGAATACACCGGGCTCATAGAAATAAGAAAAGGGGCCGCAGGCGGGGCTTTCGTGGCTGAAGTGGACATGGACATCACCAAGGAAAGCCTGGCCAACTTTCTCCACTTCCGTAATCTTTCCGTCCGGCATCTCTCGGAAGTCCGCAAAATAATAGAACCTTATTCGGCCGGAATGGCCGCTGCCTCCATTGCGCCGGAAGAACTCCGGAAACTGGAGGAAATAAACGAGGCCTGCCTGAGAATCGCCGCTGAGGGGCCTCCGGGCGAGCTGACGAAATACGAAATAAGATTCCACCGGGCCATAGCCAATACCACCCACAATCCCATTCTGATCCTGATGCTGGATTTTGTGGAAAACATCCTGGAAGACGCCAAAAAGATACTGCAGCCCGACGCCGCGTTTTCCCGGGAAGTCATCAACGCTCACCAGCGCATTCTTGCAGCCATCAGAGCCGGAGATCCCGAGCTTGCCGAAAAGGAAATGCTGGCCCACGTCACTGAAGTTGAGCAAGGCCTGGACAGGCTGGCCAAAGACAGGGGCATAGTTATTTAGAAAAATTAATCCCTTACAAAGGAGACCATAAGGTGGAATTCGGCAGACTGAAAAATTACGTTGACGGAGAATGGAAAGAATCCGGGGCCAAGGACGCCTGGCAGGTGAAGAATCCGGCCCTGGACGAGGTCATCGGCGAGGTCCCCATGTCCACCGAGGCCGAAGTCAACCAGGCCGTGGCCGCGGCCAAGGAAGCCTTTGGGGAATGGCGCACAACCCCGCCGGTGTCCCGGGCCAGGTATCTTCTGAGGCTCGTCGAACTCATGGAAGAAAACTTCGAAGAGCTTTCCGTGGTGCAGACCAAGGAGCACGGCAAGACCATCGACGAGTCGCGGGGCGAAACCCGCCGGGGCATAGAGAACTGCGAGGTCGCCGCAGGCATACCTTCCCTGATGATGGGTGAGTGCCTCCAGGATATCGCCTCCGGGATAGATTCTCACATAAACAGAGAGCCCTTGGGGGTCTTCGCCTGCATACCGCCGTTCAATTTCCCTTTCATGGTCCCGCTCTGGTTCCTGCCTTACGCCATCGCCACAGGCAATACTTTCGTCATAAAGCCTTCGCCCAACGTGCCCAACAGCCAGTCCAAGGTCCATGAACTGCTGGACGAAGCGGGCATTCCGGCCGGCGTGGTGAACCTGATCCACGGCGGGGCCGACGTGGCCAACCAGATCCTGGACCATCCCGACGTGCGCGGAGTCTCTTTTGTCGGCTCCACGCCCATCGCCCGCCACATTTATAAAAAATGCGGCGAAAACGGCAAAAGGGTCATTGCTCAGGGTGGAGCCAAGAATTTCCTTCTGGTCATGCCCGATGCGGATATCGACAACACAGTGGCCTCCATGATGACTTCCTTTTACGGAAACGCGGGGCAGCGCTGCCTGGCCGGAGCTACCGCCCTGGTGGTCGGCGACGACGCCTTTTACCGCCGATTCGTTGACGCCTTTGTCGCCCATGCCGAGCAGATCAAGGTCGGTTACGGCTTGAACAGGGGCATACAGATGGGACCGCTTCAGTCCAGAGACAAAAAGGAGCGTGTGGCCGGTTATATTCAGAAGGGTGTGGACGAAGGCGCCAAGCTGATTCTGGACGGGCGCAAGATCAGATTGCAGGACGACCTGCCGCACACCTGCTTCCTCAACCCCTCGGTCTTCACCGACGTGACCCTGGATATGACCATCGGCCGGGAAGAGATATTCGGGCCGGTGGCCTGCATCATGAGGGCTTCCGGCCTGAGTGAAGCCATAGACATGATCCACCGGATACCCTTCGGCAACGCGGCTTCCATCTACACCAACAACGGAGGCTGGGCCAGGGAGTTCGAGTATAAGGTCCAGTGCGGCAACATCGGCGTCAACATAGGCATACCGGCCCCCATGGCTTTTCTGCCTTTCGGCGGAATGAAGGATTCCTTCTTCGGCATCCTCCACGGCCAGGGCAAGGACGCCGTGCGTTTCTTCACCGAATCCAAGGTCGTCATCCAGCGCTGGATGCAGTCATAGTTTCACCGGGGAGTCCGGCCGGGCCGGGCTCCCCTCTTCCCGAAAACGGCCGACCCCGCCTCTCGGGGCGGAGCGTGGAGAAGCCGATATGGAACTGAACACCGCTTCATCCGTTATTTCCTTTGTCTCCGAACTGGAGCAGAGATCGGCGGATTTTTACGGAAAATGGGCGGAACGGCACACCGCCCTGAAAACCCGCTTCGATGAATTCGTCAAAGAGAACCAGAAAACCGAAAAGAACATCAAGCGGTCTTATTACAGCGTGGTCACGGACGCCCTGGAAACGAATTTCTGCTTCAAGGGCCTGACCGCCAAGGCGGAAATTCCGGACTTGCCCGAGAACGCCTCGGCCGAGGATGTGGTCAGGGCTTCGGTGGATATGGAGAAATTCATCCGCGACTTTTACAGGCAGGCCGCCGATCTTTCACGTTCGCTGCTGGCCGATGTCCCCCGCGCCATGGACCGTGTAGCCAGAAACCGCGACAGCCGCATCTCCGAGCTGGAAAAGATGGCCTGAGAAGGCCGCCGGAACGAGAGTCGAAACCGCGTCAGAGATGCAACACCCGTCAAGGCCGAGAGCCTGTGCTCGACACCAAGGAGACTTTATGGAAGCATCTGAAATAAAACGCCTTGATCATAAGCATCATCTTCATTCATGGTCGGTCCAGGGGGCGGTGGACCCCATAGTCTTCGACCGCGCCGAAGGTTCCTGTTTCTGGGATGCTGACGGTAAGAGGTATATAGATTTTGCCTCGCAATTAATGAATCTGAACATCGGGCATCAGCACCCTAAGGTCATAAAGGCCATCCAGGATCAAGCAGCCAGGCTCTGTTTCTGCGCCCCGGGATTCGCCTGCGAACCACGGTCCAGCCTTGTCCAGGCCCTGGCCCGGATCACGCCGGGAGACCTCGACCATTTCTTCTTCACTCTGGGCGGGGCCGAAGCCAATGAGAACGCGGTCAAAATAGCCCGTCAATATACCGGCCGCTCCAAGATCATGACCAGGTACCGTTCATACCACGGGGCGACTTACGGGGCCATCACCCTTTCCGGCGATCCCCGCCGTCCGCCGGTCGAACCGGGCCTGCCCGGCGTCATCAGGTGTTTTGACCCTTACTGCTACCGTTGCTCTTTCGGACTGACCTACCCTCAGTGCGAAATGCGTTGCGCCACGCATGTGGAAGAAATCTTTCAGTACGAAAATCCGGAAACCGTGGCTGCCTTCTTCATGGAGGGCGTGACCGGTTCAAACGGCATATTCGTCCCGCCGCCGGAATACATGCCCATGGTCCGGAAAATCTGCGACAAATACGGCATTCTGCTGGTCAGCGATGAAGTCATGTCGGGATTCGGGCGGACCGGAGAATGGTTTGCGGTACAGAATTGGGATGTGGTGCCGGACATAATGACCATGGCCAAGGGCATCACTTCCGGGTACGTGCCCCTGGGCGCAGTGGCGGTCACGGACAGAATAAACGAGTATTTCCAGGACCACATGCTCTGGTGCGGTCTGACCTACAATGCTCACCCGTTGGCCTGCGGCGCCGCCGTGGCCACACTGAAAGTATATGAAGAGGAAAATCTCATCCAGCGGGCCAAAACCCTGGGCAAAAAACTCCTGAACGATCTGGAGTCATTGAAAGCCAAGCACCCATGTGTGGGCGACGTCCGCGGGGTGGGGCTCTTCAACATAATAGAACTGGTCAAGGACCGCCAGAGCAAGGAACCGCTGGTGCCTTGGAACGCGAGCGGCGCGGATGCAGCTCTGGCCAAGGAAATAAACAAGCGCCTGTTGGCCGGAGGCGTTTACACTTCGGTCCGCTGGAACTGGATTTTCGTCGTTCCTCCGCTGGTGGTCAGGGAGGAAGAACTGGCCGAGGGTCTCGGCGTGATCGACGAGGTCCTCTCCTTCGTGGATCAACAGATAGCCTGATTGGAAGCGAACGCCGAACCTTCTCTCCCGCCGGGCGTTCGCAACCGACCAGTCTGGCGGCCGGGCCTCCCGGCCCGGCCGCTTAATTTCAGACCAGGATTTCATCGCAGGTGCCAAGATGAACATGCCGCAATTTCAGATCCGCGCCTTCCAGCCGGAGGACGAAGCAGAAGTCATCGCCCTCTGGCGTTCCAGTAAACTGGTCGTTCCCCAGAATGATCCTCACAAGGATATCCAGGCCAAGCTGAAGGTCCAGCCGGACCTGTTTCTGGTGGGTCTGCAGGAAAGACGGATAGTAGCGACCGTCATGGCCGGTTACGAAGGCCACCGGGGCTGGATCAATTATCTGGCGGTGGACCCGGAACGCCGCCGCCTGGGGCTGGGCAGACGGATGATGTCAGCCGCCCAGATTCGCCTTGAAGAAATGGGCTGCCCCAAAATCAATCTCCAGGTCCGCGCTGGCAACAGGGAAGTCATCGCTTTTTATGAGGCCTTGGGCTTTAAACAGGACGAGGTTATCAGCCTGGGCAAAAGACTCTGAAAGCCGCTCACTGAAGCAAAAACATGGCCATCTGTTTTACCCTAATTATTTCAGAATAATAACCCATCAAATCGTCCGATTTTTTATTTCCGAAGAATAATAATCTTCGAATTGACCTTGATATTTGCCTTTAAAGGCCATAGACTTTCGAAGGGGGATACAGTTACAATCGAATTCTGACCTGAGCTTTGCGGAACTACATGTGAATACTACCCCTCAAAACATCGACTTTTTTCGATGCGGGGAATATTATGCCCTTTGACCAAGCGACCATGACGCGGGCCCAGTTGGACGAAGCCTTGGCCCAGGCGAGACGGCGACCGCACGGGGATGTTCACAAGGGGAAACTGATCATCTCGCCCGAAGCATTCACCACGGAAGGCCGGGAAACAAACCTTAATATCAGCCGCTTCACTCTGCTGGACTGCACAGGCTCCATATTCATAGGCGCATGGTGCATGTTTGGAGCCCGGTCGAGGATTTATACTCACGACCATGTTCACCTCGGCCGCAGACCTCTACTTGAACTGCAAGAGCAGCATGGCGTGGTCTGGCAGGATAAATACATAGGCCGGGATGTGTGGATACACGACAATGCCATTGTCTTGTACCAGGTCACGGTCATCCCCGATGGAGTCGTCCTGGGAGCGGGATCGGTCTTGACCAGTAATCCTGAACCTTACGAAATTTGGGCTGGCGTGCCAGCCCGCAAAATAGGCGAAAGAAAAGAGATGAGTCCGGAAGAAATAGAGGCGCGGATCAACCGGCCGGGATTTTCTCTCAGCGATTACCTGAAAGAAATTTAGACGCCAGGCCGCGTATTTTTCCGGCCTGCCTTATAATCTGTATAAGAGGCCGACAAACCACCGCTTGGCGGCCTTGACGGCATCGAACGAACGGCTGTCTTCGCAGCGAAGTGGAATTGATTCTTCTCCTGGAATTTGGAATCTGACCGGAAAGGATGACCTGATGGAATGTTTTTCAACCGTTTCTGACCGCCATGATCGTATCAGGAATCATAGATGAAGAATACGAGTGCAGAGTTGAAGTCCATTCTGCTGGAAGTCGGCCCCCGCAATATCTGGCGGCCTGTTTACGACAACCGCCAAAAGCTCCTGGCCCAAGGCATAGCCGACTGGCGGGACGGACATCCCGACGACATAGCCAGGGTTGATTTCACCGGCAAAACCGTCCTGGATCTTGGCTGCAATTTCGGATTTTACAGCTTTCTGGCAAGCAAGCTGGGGGCGGCCTGGGTTCTGGGGGTGGATGACAACGAACTTGTGGTCAGGGGCGGGCGGATACTCCGCGAAATGCACGGGCACGAAGGGGTGGATTTCGTGGCGGCGGACTTTACCAAGGTTGCGCTGCCCGGACCGTTCGACATCGCCATGCTGATAAATTTCATCGGCAAGAAAAAAGTGCGCAAAGGCGTCCAGACTGTCCTGGACTCACTGGAAAAACTGGCCAGAGAGACTATGATAGTTTCGGCCCGCCACACTTACGGTCTCGAAGAACACCTGAAGATATCGGAGGACCTCCTTCTTGAGGTTTACCCGGCAGAATACCTGGCCGGCGGCGAATTCCTGCTTCTTGATTATATCCGGGACTATTACAGCCCCAGATGGGATATGTCCATCATCTCGCCCGACTACAACGATCCGGAAGTGAAAAGGACTCTTCTTTTCACCCGCAGGAACCCGGCTGCATGAGCTCTTGTTTCAACATACTGATGTATTCCCACGATACCTACGGACTCGGCCACATCCGCCGGGCCATGGCCATTGCGTCGCATCTGCAGGGGCCTGACGTCAATATCATCATCCTCACCGGATCGCCCATCGCCGGGCGCTTCGCTTTTCCCGATCAGGTGGATTTTGTCCGGATTCCCGGCATGATAAAAAGAGCCAACGAAGACTACTTTCCCTTGGCTATCAAGATAAACGCCAAACACGCCCTGAATATCCGCAAAAGCATAATCACAGCCACGGCCAAAACCTTCAAGCCTCAGCTTTTCATAGTGGACAAGGAGCCTTTGGGACTTAAGAAGGAAGTCCTGCCCACGCTGCAATGGCTCAGAAAGAACCTGCCGAACACAAGAACCATACTGGGGTTGCGGGATATACTGGACGACGCGGAGACGGTGCGTCAGGACTGGCAGGAAAAAGGCATCTACAGGATTCTGAACGATCTTTACGATGAAGTATGGATTTACGGAGTCAAGGATTATTACGACCCGGCCAGCGAATATGCCTTTCCGGCGAGCCTGAACGGCAAGGTGACCTTTACCGGTTATATCCCCAGACAGCACCCGGACAAGAAAGCCATCCGCAAGACCAAGAAAAAAGCCCGGCTGGCCAAGGGCGAAAAGATGGTCCTGGTCACCACCGGCGGCGGCGGAGACGGGTTTGCCGTCATGGACACTTATCTGCGGATGCTTGAACAGCATCCGCACTCCAATCAATTTCGCAGCGTATTGATCACCGGACCGTTCATGCCCAAAAATGAACGCAACGAAATATTCGAACGAGCCCGCAATCTGGGCATAAGATGCTGGCAGTTTTATCCCCGCATGGAAGAAATCATGGCCGCGGCTGATCTGGTGGTCAGCATGGGCGGTTACAACACGATCTGCGAAATACTGGATCTCAAAACCCTAGCCCTGATCATCCCCAGGGAAACGCCGCGCAAAGAGCAGCTTATCCGCGCCCAGGTTCTCAAAAAGAACAACATCATAGACTATATTCCCTGGAGCGCTCTCAACCCGGACAACCTGCACGGCAAGATATTGGATCTGCTGGAAAATCCTGACAGATTCCACGACGCTATAGACAACTTCCCGCTGACAGGACTGGAAATCATGCGCCAACGGCTTCGCAGCTTCAGGAAAAAAGCATCATGAGTGAAAAAACGCAGCCTGTGCTGGGGATGATCCTCAAGGGCTATCCCCGGATATCGGAAACATTCATCTCCAACGAAATCCTGCTTCTGGAAAAACTGGGGTTCAGAATCCACATAATCTCCATGCGGCAGCCCAGGGAAAATTTCTCCCACGAAAGCGTCAAGCAGATAAAGGCGAAGGTTGATTATCTCCCGGAAACCATCCTCCTGCCTCTGCCCCGCTTCCTGTATCACAACTTTCTGCTGGCCTGTCGGCAACCCCGGCGTTATGGGGAGGCTTTGCAGATAATGTGGCGGCGTTTCCGGCGCACGCGCAAGAAAGCCACCATAAAGCATCTGCTTCAGGCCGGGTATCTGGTTCACCGCTTTCTCCCCGGCAGCGGCATAACTCACCTGCACGCCCATTTCGCCCATTCCCCCACATCGGTGGCCATGTTCGCCAGTTATCTGTCCGGGCTGCCGTTCAGTTTTACCGCCCATGCCAAGGATATTTACACTTCCGACCCGGCTCAACTGGCCGAAAAAATCGGGCTGGCCCGCTTTGTGGTCACCTGCACCGAATACAACCGCCGCCATCTGGCCTCCCTGGCCAATGGACACAAAACGCCTCTTCACCGCCTCTACCACGGTATAGACCTGAATCTTTTCGCCGCCCCCGACGAAATGAATGTTTCCCCCAACCCGCCTTACAAGATACTGACCGTGGCCCGCCTCACCGAGAAAAAGGGCCTGCCCACGGTATATAAGGCCCTGCGCCTCATGCGCGACAGAGGCCTTGATTTCCGCCATACGCTGATCGGCGACGGAGACGACCGGGAGAAGCTGGAGGCTCTGATAAGGGAACTGGGTTTAAGCGACGTAACCTCTCTTATCGGCACCAGGCCACACCATGAGGTCCTGGCACAGTTCCGCCAGTCCGACCTGTTTGTCCTCGGCTGCCAGCTTACCGGCAGCGGGGACAGGGACGGCATACCCAATGTCTTTGTCGAGAGCATGGCCGTGGGCGTCCCGGTGGTCGGCACCAGGGTCTCGGCCATTCCGGAGCTGATCGAACACGGCGAGACCGGCCTGCTGGTCGAACCCAACCGGCCCGATCTTCTGGCCGAGGCCATGACCAGCCTCCTGACCGATAGAAAATTGCGGGCACAATTTATTCCAGAGGCCAGGGCAAAGGTCCTGCGGGACTTCGACAACAAGGCTCTTATCCAGCTTCTCGCGGAAATTTACCGCCGGGAGGGCATAGGCGAAACAGAACAACCCGACCAGACCTGGCAGAGTTGAGGCAAAGGGCGGACCGGGCAGATGCGCATACTTTTTTATCCGCCGTTCAAACCTCTGGGACACCCCAATCCGTCCGGCGACCTGGTCATAGCCACCGGCTTGTATGATTTTCTGGCCGGCCAAGGCCATGAAATGCGGATAGCCTCAAGGCTCCGCACCCGTTGGCTGTATTGGAGACCCTGGCTCTGGCCTTCGGTTCCGGCTGAAATCATCAGGCTGCGCAATCAGGCCCGAAAATCCACATCCCAACTCTGGCTGACCTATCACAGCTATTACAAGGCCCCGGACGTGCTCGGCCCGTCAGTCTGCCGCCGTCTGGGACTGCCCTACGTGATCTTTCAGGGCATCTATTCCACCAAGCGCCGCCGACGCCTGAAGACCCTGCCCGGTTTTCTGCTCAACACCAAAGCTCTCCGGGCCGCGCAACATGTTTTCACCAACAGGCGCAGCGACCTGCACAACCTGCGCAGGATCATCCCGCCGGACCGGCTGACCTATCTTCCTCCCGGCATCCGTCCCGAAGAATTCAGCTTCGACCCGGCCGCCCGTGAGCGACTCCGGCAGGAATGGGGGGTGGGAGAAAGGCCGGTGGTCCTGTCCGCCGCCATGTTCCGGCCCGGGGTCAAGGCCGAAGGGCTGGCCTGGGTTATCCGGGCTTGCGGTCTGCTGCTGAGAGAAGGTCTGGACTTCCATCTGGTCATTGCCGGAGACGGCCGGGAACGCACTTTTCTGCGCGCTCTGGCCGAGTCCGAACTGGGCGGCCGAGTCATCTTCACGGGACAGGTTCCCCGCGACAGAATGTACAGGTATTACAGCGCGGCCGATGTCTTCGCCTTCCCCGGCTTCAGGGAATCCCTGGGCATGGTCTACCTGGAGGCCCAGTCCTGCGGGCTCCCGGTGGTGGCCTGCGCCAATGGAGGCGTCCCGGAAGTGGTCGAGGACAAGGTTACAGGATTCCTGACGCCTCTCCATTCCCCGGAAACCTACAGAACAGCCCTGGCCTTGCTGCTGACGTCGCAGGGTCTGCGTATGACCATGGGCCGGGCCGCCGCCGCCCGTATCCGCAGTGAACACGACCTGAACCGGAATTACGGCAGGTTGGAGCACCTTCTTGAGGAGATAGCCGCCAACGGAGGGCGTCCCGATGCCTGAAGCCGCCCGTTTCATCCTCATGCGCCATGCTCCCACTCTGTGGAACGCCGCGGGCCGGATACAGGGGCAGCAGGACAGTCCCCTGACTCCGGAAGGTATTGAACTCGCCCGCTCCTGGGGACCTTTCCTCGCGGCTGAAGCCCCGGACAGCATTATGACCAGCGATCTGGGCCGTGCAGTCCGGACAGCCGATCTGATCAATGAAACCCTGATACTCCCCCGATCATCCGATCCACGCCTGCGGGAACAGGACTGGGGACGATGGGTCGGCCGGACAGTATCTGAAATAGAGGAAAAGGAACCGGACCTGCTGGCCTCCGGTTTGGCCGCCGGATGGGATTTCGCCCCTCCGGAAGGCGAGTCGCGGCTGGCCGTCTGGCAACGGGCCAGTGCCGCGCTTTTGGAAACAGCGGCTCAACGGCCGGGAAGCGTCATCCTGGTCGTAGCCCATGAAGGCGTGGTCCGCTGCCTGGTTTACCGGTTGTCGGGCCGCCGATTTCTGCCGTCGGAACCGAAGCTGATAAAACATTACCATTGGCACGAACTGGCCTGCGACCAGACCGGTTTGCATTTGCGCAAGGCCAATGCCGGGGCCTTGCCGGGAATCTGAGCGCTGCAATGAAAGTCCTCCACTACTGCCAGCACGTTTTAGGAGTAGGCCACTTCTTCCGCAGCCTGGAAATCGCCAGGGCGCTGGACGGACACGAGGTACTCATGGTCACGGGCGGACCGGAAATCGAGGCCGGGCTGCCGGAGCATATGCGCCGTATCAGACTGCCGGGGCTGAAAATGGACGCCGGTTTCACCGAAATTTCCGCTGAAGACGAAGGCCGGACCCTGGATGAGATCAAAGCATTGCGGCGCAGCCTGCTCCTGGAGATATTTGACGAAGAATCTCCGGACTGCTTTCTGGTCGAACTCTATCCTTTCGGCCGCAAGGCCTTTCGTTTCGAACTGGGTCCGGTTCTGGAAGGAATCCGTGCTGGCCTCCTGCCTCCGTGCCCCGTGGTTTGCAGTCTCAGGGATATTCTGGTGGAAAAGGATAATCAGGCTGAATACGAAGCCCGCGTGGTAGGGCAGTTGAACAGCTTCTTTTCGGCCCTGCTTGTTCACGCCGACCCGGCCCTGGTCGGCCTCGATCAGACTTTTTCCAGCCTGGACAAGGTTCATGTACCTGTCATCCATACCGGCTTCGTCGCGCCCAAGCCTTCCCCGGAAGCAGGTCTCAGACTGCGCCGCGAACTGGGACTGGCCGACAAGGACAGGCTCATCGTGGCCAGCGCCGGAGGAGGCAAGGTCGGAGCGCCTCTTCTCCGGGCCGCTGCCGAGGCTTTTTCCCTGATGAACGAATTGGAGAACGCCCGCCTGCACATATATACAGGCCCGTTCATGGACGACAGCGACTATGAATCGCTGTCAGCCCAAGAGTCCGGCCGCTTGCGGGTGCACCGTTTTTCGCCGCATTTCGTGGATCTGCTGTCTGCGGCCGACCTATCCATCAGCATGGCCGGGTACAATACCTGCATGAACGTTGTTTCCGCAGGAGTCCGCGCCCTGGTCTGGCCGTTCGGGCAGAACCGCGAACAGCGCCTCAGAGCGGAACGGCTGGCGAGTCTGGGCGCGCTCAAAGTATTGGATGATGGCGATCTGGCTGCGCCGGTTCTGGCCGGCCATATTTACAGGGCGCTCGAATCCCCCCGGCCCACACCGGGACTGATCGACATGGACGGAGCGCGAAACACGGCAGCCTGGCTGGAAAATTTCGTGGAGTCGAACAGCTTATGAAAGACCCCTGCTGCATCCTCTGGCGGAATCCAGGCATTGACTTCGACGCCTGGCTGGAGTCGAGACTCGACGCGGCTCCGGCCGGGTCATACTGCCGGATTTTTTTCCGGGATGACGACGTCGGCCCCATAAGCGGCAACCTTATCCGGCTTATGGAGCTCTTTATCCGTCACGGGCGGCCTCTGGCCCTGGCCGTTGTGCCGACCTGGCTCACCGTAACCAGATGGTCCATCCTGAAAAGTATCGCCGCTCCGGCCGCCTGTTCATTCTGCTGGCACCAGCACGGCTGGCGTCATCTGAACCACGAAGCAAAGGGCAAGAAGTCGGAGTTCGGTTCCGGACGTCAGGCCGGACAGATCAGGTCGGACATTGCCCGGGGCCGCCAGCGCCTGGAAGAAATAATGGGAGAAGACTTCACTCCGGTCTTCACTCCCCCCTGGAACCGTTGCGGACAGACCACGCTCGATATGCTCCGTCAGCTAGGCTTCAAAGCCGTTTCGCGCAGCATTGGAGCCGCTCCGCCCGCGCCGCCTGATCTGCCGGATATCCGGATCAGTGTCGACCTGCATACCCGCAAGGAAAACGATGAAGAGTCTTCATGGGCCGCGCTGGGTGCTGAACTGGAAACAGCACTGTCCGGCGGACAGTGCGGCATCATGCTGCATCACGCCCGCATGAACGAAGCCGCCTTCGTTTTCCTCGACCGCCTGCTTGACGCCTTGGGCAAGAGGAGGGAGACAGTTGTCTCGGGGTGGCCGGATATGCTGAATAACGGGCCGGCAGGGATTGTCAAATAAGGCTATCGTCTATAATATTAATTAATTCTCAAAATCAGAACAGGGCGGAATATTCCGATGATCACTCCCTCCACTGCCTTCAAGACTCAAGGCGGACCGGCGGCCAAATCCGTGGACCGGCTGGTGGTCTTTTCCTTGAGCAAATCAGTGGAAATCGCCTACAAAAGCCTTAGGGTCCGCTTTTTCCGTTCACTCATCACAACCATGAGTCTGCTCCTGGCCATTTCCTTTCTGGCCTTCGTCCTGGTCAGCACGACCGTAGCCGACGGACTTCTGGCCACGGGACGTCCGGAACTCAGGCAGGCCCTGGTTTCCGCCGGATACGACCTTGCCCCGGAGGACCGGACAGCCGCCAGCAGCACCAAACAGCGCTGGATAATCATTCTCTCCCTGCTGGTCTGCGTGGTGGGCATCGTCAACGCCCAACTGATGGCCGTGACAGAGCGTTTCCGGGAAATAGGCACCATGAAGTGTCTCGGCGCTCTCGACAGCTTCATTCTGCGGCTTTTTCTTCTGGAAGCCGGAATGCAGGGGGCTTGCGGGGCGCTAATAGGCGCCGCGGCCGGGACATTCGCAGCTCTGCTCGGAGGTCTGCTGCGTTTCGGGCTGGCCGCAGTAATCAACATTTCATGGCCGGGCGTATTGACGGTCATCGGGATATCCACCCTGACCGGCATGTTTCTTAGTCTGCTGGGGGTTCTGTATCCGGCGATAGTCGCCGCCAAGATGCAGCCGGTTGAGGCCATGCGGGTCGAACACTGATTATTCCAAGGAGTCTTTCCTGTCATGCCCAGCGTTCACAACATAGTCAGGGTTTCCAAGGTCACCAAAACCTTCCGCATGGGCAAGGTGGAGCTTGAGGCCCTGAAAGGCGTGGATCTGGAGATCGAAGCCGGACAGTATATTTCCATCATGGGACCATCTGGCTCAGGCAAGAGCACCCTCTTCAATATGATCGGCGGCCTGGACAAACCCAGCTCGGGCAAGGTCTTTATCGACGAAGTGGACATCGCCCAGCTTGACGCCTACGAACTGGCCTGGCTCCGCTGCCGGAAAATCGGCTACATCTTCCAGACCTTCAACCTCATCCAGGTCATGACGGCCCTGGAGAACGTGACCCTGCCCATGGTTTTCGCCGGGATGAACAATGACGAGGCCGTGACCAAGGGCCGGGGTCTGTTGGAACTGGTCGGACTCGGCGACAGATTTCTCCACAAGCCGTCCGAACTCTCCGGAGGGCAGCAGCAGAGGGTGGCCGTGGCCCGGGCTCTGGCCAACGACCCGGCCATAATTCTGGCCGATGAACCTACGGGGAACCTCGACCTGACCACGGGCGAAGAAATCATCGCCCTGCTTAAACGCTTGAGTCACGAGCGCGGCGTAACCATCATCTCGGCCACCCATGACTTCAAGATGCTCAATGTCTCCGACAAGGTTGTCTGGATAAGGGACGGACTGATCGACAAAGTCGAAGACCGTGACGAGCTTTCCATTTCCGTCGGCCAGATAGACGTCAAGGAATGAAACACGGCCCCAGCCACCGGGGGGAGCGAAAAACAGGATCGGAAATCCGGTTGATGCCGAAATTATCGCCCCATTGTCTCAGTTACGCGCTTAAAGTCAGGCCGGGCGGCCTTTTTGGTCTGGTCTGCCTGCTGGTCTGTTTCTGCGCCGTACCGGCCCTGTCCGGCGAAACAGGTTTCAGGAAAACCGTAACCGATCTTTCGGCGCTGGGGGACCGGGCTACAGGCACCGCCGGGGCAGTCCGGGCAGGGGAGTACATCCGGCGGGCTTTCGAATCGTTGGGCTTCGACAAAACCGGAGTCTACAGCTTTTCCATTCCGGTTCTGCAGCACGGCGCAAGCAGACTGACTTTGACCGGCCGGAATCTGACCGTGCCCATCCACCCTCTCACAGCCAATGCGGTTACGCCGGAAGCCATACCGGAGCCGGGCCTCGAAGGACCTGTCCACTACGTAGGTTCGGGCGAATTAAACCGCTTCAACGGCAAGGAAATAGAAGGCTCGGTAGTCCTCATGGAACTGGACTCCGGCCGGAACTGGCTCCATGCCGCCAATCTCGGGGCCAAGGCCCTTATCTATATCGACCGGGGACCGACCTCCAAGGCCTTTTTCAATGAAAAGATGGAACTTTCCCCCGTGCAGTTCCCCCGCTTCTGGATGTCTTTTGAAGAAGCGAGCGAACTCTTTGGAGATTTCACCGACCCGGCGGGCAGTCTTGCCGCCAGCCGGGTCAGACTGTCATCCGAAGCTGCCTGGAGAGAGGTCACGGCGGAGAATATCTATCTGCTCATTACCGGAACCAACCCCGATCTGGCCGACGATCTGCTTATGGTCGAAGCCTTTTATGACGGCTCTTCACTGGTGCCGGGACTCTCCCCTGCCGCCGACCAGGCTTGCGGCATCGCCACCCTGATCGAACTGGCCCGCACCCTGAAACAGAGCCCCCCGGCCCGCCCTGTCCTTCTGGCGGCCACGTCCGGTCATGACCAGGCCCTGGCCGGCCTGCGGGACATGGCCTGGATACTGCGCAGCCGTTCCACGGAACTTCGCCGGATGAAGAAGGAACTGCGCGATTACCAGGACACCCGCCAAAAGTATCTGGAAACCATTCGGGCGTACGAACCCGGTGCAGAACTGGATGAGCAGAGTTACCGGGTTCTGCTTGAAGCCGTGTCCGACCGTATAAAGACGGAAGTGGACCTGGTTTCACGGGAATTGATGCGCCTGCGTCTGGCCCGGAACAGAGAGTCCAGCCAGGAACTTATAAAGGAACTGGCCGACCGCCGCCTTCTCCTGCGCAATCTGGGCTGGCGCACTGAATTCGGCGATATCTCTCAAGCGGAAATTCAGTTGCTGTCGGAATTGGCTCCTCAGGCTGCCCGAGACCAGCAGGAAGCCGCCGAGGACGCGGACCGCCGCCTCGGAATACTGCAAAGCGCCATGGATTTCCGGGAAATGGTCCAAGGCGGCGAACTGAAAACAGTCATCTCTCTCCATCTTTCCAGTCATGGCGACGGCCTGGGGGCTTTCAACCGCGGCTGGCTTTTCCCTTTGCGCCAGGAAATAAACCGGGTGGCCAATTACAGCGAAATGGACGAGCTTCTGCGCCGCACGGCCGGCGAGGTTGAATCCCGGCTGGGCATGCCCGGATTTTTCAAGGACACTCTGCGTCCGAGCAGACTCACCGCCTGGGACAGCTTTCTGCCGGACAAGCCCCAACTGGGCGGCGAAGTCACGGCCCTGGCAGGCTATCTGGGGCTGACCCTGGCCACGGTCAACGACGCCCGCGCCTCCTGGGGCACTCCCTACGACACCCCGGACCGGCTGGACTGGGACTTCGCCCTGAGACAGAACGCCCTGGTCTGCGGCCTTCTACGGGAACTGGCCGCAGTTCCTTCAATCCCGGCCGATGATCTGCCCCCCAACGGCCTTTCCTGGGTGACCGGACGAGCCAAGTTCATCCGTCATGGCGAACTCTTTCCCGATCAGCCTGCTCCGGGCACCGTCATCCTGGCTTACCAGGGACTGACCCGCTTCTACGCCATGGTTGATTCGTCCGGCACGTTCATGGTCAAGGGGGTGGCCGACAAGAAGCACGTCCTGGACAAGGTCATACTGGAAGGCTACAAATTCGAACCGGAAACCGGCCGGGTGGTCTGGGCCATAGACAAGGCGCAGACCGGTAAGGACGCCTACCGCCTGAAGATCGAGCGCCGTTCGACGGAAACCAACCTGGTCATGTTCGCAGGCAAGCAGACCACGCTGTTCGATCTGCTGGAACCGCGCAGTTTCGCCTCCATGACCAAGATTCAGCTCATCGACGGCCGCCTGGAAACCGAACCCATGAGGTTTTGGTACAGCCGCATCGACACCCGCGACTCAACCCTGACTTCGATCTGTCTCGAACCCGGCACCCGCTTGAAAATGACCCTGTCCGACTCCATGTTGAGCAAAAAAATGATTCTGCTCAACTCAAGCACGGAAGAGCCGGAAGGCGCAGGCTATCTTGTCGACGACTGGCCGGCCATTCACCGGACGCAGTTCATGGTCGCCCGGGATATGTGGACCCTGCTTGGGCCGCGCATGGCCAATCTCGAAAGACACGGGATACACAATGAAAAGATAAAAAACCTCCGCCAGGAAGGCGAAACGGCCCTGCAGAAAGCCGCATCCAGCCTGGCGGACAGAAAATACGACGATTTCTCCGAAGCCTCCGCCAGGTCGTGGGCTCTGGCCAGCCGGGTCTATGACAACGTGGAAAAAACCCAGAAAGACGTCCTGTTCGGCGTCCTTTTCTACATCGCCCTCTTCGTGCCCTTTGCTTTCTGCCTGGAACGCTTTCTTCTCTCTTACGTGGACATCCACAAAAGGATAATCGCCTTCCTGGCAATCCTGCTGATCCTTATCGCCGTAATCTATAAAGTCCATCCGGCTTTTCAACTGGCTTACAGCCCCACAGTGGTCATACTGGCCTTCTTCATCATGGGGCTTTCGCTCATTGTCACGCTCATCATCTTTTTCCGCTTCGAAGAGGAAATGGTCCTGCTGCAGAAGCGGGCCAATCAGATGCTGGCCTCGGAGATCAGCCGCTGGCAAGCCTTTGTCTCCGCCTTTCTTCTGGGCGTCAGCAATCTCCGCCGCCGAAGACTCCGGACGGTCCTGACCTGCGTCACGCTCATCATCCTGACTTTCACCATAATGAGTTTCACCTCGGTGCAGACCCTGCGCCACGTCTCCAGGGTTCTCTTTCAGGATTCATCGCCCTACCAGGGATTCCTGCTGAAAAACGCCGATTGGCGGGATCTGCCGCCCGAGGCCCTGAGCACTCTGGTCAACGCTTTTGAAGACATGGGGCCTGTCGCCCCCAGGGTCTGGCTGGAAGCCGAAGGACGGACCAGAGCGACCATTGTTCCCGTCAGCCGGGAGGGAAAAACATTTCAGGCCCAGGGCGTGGTCGGGCTTGCTTCGGCCGAACCAATGGTCACCGGTCTGGACAAGGTGTTGGTGGGAGGACGCTGGATCGCGGAAGACGAGCGCCGCGCCGTCATTCTGCCTGACCGCATGGCCGTGGAACTGGGTATCAACCCGCAAGCTCCATCGGGACAGGTCTTCATCTACGGATTGCCCTTTGAAGTCGTGGGAGTCTTTTCGGGCCAGGCTCTGGACGCGGCCGAGGACCTGGATGGAGAACCGGTCACCCCGGCTTTCTTCCCCAGCGAATCATCCCTCGCCCTGACCGAAGTCGAGGTTGAGGCCATGGAGTCCGGAGAAGAGGTCCAGGCCTTTCAAGGACGTTATCAGCATGTGTCCGGCGACCTGACCGTTATCGTCCCCTACAGGACACTTCTGGCCTTGGGAGGCAAACTGAAAGGCTTTGCCGCCAAACCACGGGACAGCAAGGGGCTCAGTGAAACGGCCAACGATCTGGTCGACCGGTTCCGCCTGACCATCTTCCTGGGTGAGCGGGACGGCACATATCTGTACCAGGCCTCGGACACCCTGAGCTACAGCGGCGTGCCCAACATTGTCATCCCCGTGCTTATCACCGTCTTCATCGTCCTCAACACCATGATAGGCAGCGTTTACGAGCGCAAAAAGGAAATCGGCATCTATACTTCGGTAGGATTGGCCCCTTCGCATGTTTCCTTTCTCTTCATCGCCGAAGCCATGGCTTTCGCTGTGCTCAGCGTGGTCCTGGGCTACCTGTTCGCCCAGGCCACGGCCAGCATCTTCGCCGGCACGGCTCTCTGGTCTGGCATAACGGTCAATTATTCGTCATTGGCCGGAGTAGCCGCCATGCTGCTCATCTTTCTCGTCGTCCTGGTCTCGGTCATCTACCCTTCCCGAGTTGCGGCCCAGATAGCCATTCCCGACGTCAGACGCTCGTGGACGCTCCCGGGGGCAAGAGACAACTCCCTGGAAGTCTCCCTGCCCGTCCTGGTCAAATACCGCGAATTCCTGGGGCTGGGTGGATACATTCACGCCTATTTCACCTCCCATAAGGATGTCTCGCACGGTATTTTTTCCACCGGTGAAATGGAGATCCACCATGTCTGCGAAAATGCCCCATCCATGGACGATGAAGCGCCTGAATGCGTTCCGGACGAATGCGGAGAAAAAACCTGTCTGCAATTCAGCCTTCAGGTCTGGCTGGCCCCCTTTGATTTCGGCATCATGCAGAGGGTCTATGTCACCTTCACCCCGTCCGGTGAAGATCCCGGTTTCCTGGAAATCAAGATTCGCCTGATCCGTCAGGCCGGTGAAGCCAATGCCTGGCGGCGGGTCAACAAGGCCTTTCTCAATCAATTGCGCAAGAGAATCCTCATCTGGCGTTCACTCAAGCCCGAGGCGCAGCGCCATTATGAAAAAACATTCGGAGCGGCCGGACCAGACAGCGACCTGGAGTCTGAATCGTGAGCGAGACTAAAAGCGGACATAATCCAACACCTGCCGAAAGCGTTTCCGGACGCCGCATCCGCGTCCGCTTCAGGGCCGTCATCCTGGGACTGCTGCTGGCCCTGGCCGTCTGTGCGGTCACGCCATACAACAATACCTATCTCCAGGGGACCCCGCTGGGCGGCGGACATTTTCCCCTGGCCCCCTTCTTCCTGCTCATGCTCCTGACTTTTCTGGTTGCCGGAGTGCGCAAGATATCCGGAGGCCGGAGGGTTTTCATCGGCAAGGAACTATTGATTATCTGGATACTCATGGTTCTGGTTTCAGGCATAGCCTATACCGGCCTGGTCCGCACTTTCTTCATCAACCTGACCGCGCCCTTTCACTTCGCCACCGTCGGCAACCGCTGGGAAGAAACCCTGCAACCTCTCCTGCCCAAGGCCCTGTACCCGCAAAGCCGTGAAGCCGTCGAAGGACTTTACAACGGCCTGGAGGGCGGCCGGCAGATGGGGTGGCTGGAAGTTCTCGGCAATATCCCCTGGGATGTCTGGCTGTTGCCTCTGCTTGTCTGGAGCGGCTTCATCCTGCTCTGTTATCTGGTCATGATCTGCCTGGTCAACATCTTCAGCCGGCAGTGGGTCGTCAATGAAAGAATGAATTTCCCGTTGCTGGAAGTGCCCTTGCTGACGGAAGAAACAGTCGACAAGCAGGGCATCGCCCGTTTTCTGACCAATAAATACCTGCTTATCGGCCTGGCCATACCCGTTCTGCTTCATGCCTTCAACGGGCTCCATTTTTATTTCCCTTCGGTGCCCAAACTCCCAACCCTGGTCCTGGCCGGAGCCTATTTCCCCCAATACGGGCTTTTCGCCGCCTTCAGCAAGCTGAAGATATACTTTTACCCGGCGTTTATCGGTTTCGCCTTTCTGACCTCCAGACAGATATCTTTCAGCATCTGGTTCTTCTTCATTCTCGGCGGGCTGATAATCGGCCTGCTCGGCGTCCTGGGCTACAATATTCCGGCATCCGCCCTGGGCGTGACCTTCGGGCCGCACCTGACCAGGCCCGAAGAGGCCCAAACCATCGGGGCTTACGGCATTTTCTTTCTTTTCATCATCTGGCTGGCCCGCCATCATCTGCTGGACGTTCTGCGCCAGGCCTTTGGGCTGGCCCGTTCCCCGTCGCCGGAAACCGAGTGGTTTTCCCTCCGTCTCTCTTTCTGGGGACTTGCGGCCGGCGGCCTGGGCGTGGTCGTATGGTGCCACTATTTCGGCATGCCCTGGCTGGTCGCCCTGCTGGTACTGGGCGCTTTCTTCATGATAGCCCTGGTCTCCAGCCGGGTCATCTGCCAGGGAGGCATCGCCTATTTCTCCTTGACCGCCGCGCCGATCGACGGGTTGCTGGCCTTCTTCGGACCGGTTTTCTTCACCAACATCGGCCTTATCATCGCGGCCACGGCCCAGAAGGTGCTCTTTGTCGACCTGCGCGAATCCCTCATGCCATCTCTTTTCCACGCGGGCAAAATGAACCAGGGCGTCGAAAACAAAAGGCTGGTCTTCGGAGGTCTGCTTGTCGTCCTCATCGCCGGACTGGCCGTCTCTTTTCTGGCCATGCTGGCTCTCTGCTACAAGTTCGGCATCCGCCAGCTCCAGTTCGACTGGGCCACCAGCACCACCGTCACTGTCGTGGAAAACATGAACCGCCTCATCGAAAACCCGGTCCGGCCCGGCTGGTGGGTCATGGTCTTCGCCGTGGCCGGAGCCGTGGTCATGCTGGCCCTGGTGGTCTGCTACCACCGTTTCTACTGGTGGCCCCTGCACCCCATCGGCTATCTGACCGCTTACAGCTCATCCATGCGCATCCTCTGGTTCAGCTTCTTCGTGGGCTGGCTGGCCAACGCCCTCTGTATGCGCTACGGCGGAGTGCTTCTCTTCAAAAAACTGAGATTTCTGTTCATAGGACTGATTATCGGCGATTTCCTGATGGGCGGCCTCTGGGCTCTGGTGGGCCTGACCGGCGACGCCAGCTACCTGGTCCTGCCGGACTGATACCGGGTGAAGCCTATGTATGAAGACAAAGAACTCCAGGAATACAGAGACCTGCTCAAGCCTCCAGCCTCTTTTGAGGAAGGTTTTGACTGGAAGACCGTTGTCGGAGCGATTTTTATCGGCTTCCTGATGATGCCCGGCAGCATGTATCTGCAACTGGTCATCGGCACGGGAATCGGTCCGGCCGCGAGATGGGTCACCATCATCCTTTTTGCGGAAATAGCCAAGCGCTCATATTCGGAACTCAAGCAACAGGAAATATTCCTGCTCTATTACATGGCCGGAGCGGCTCTGGCTTCGCCTTTCCAGGGCCTGCTCTGGAGCCAGTATCTGGTCCAGTCGGACGCGGCCAAAATGCTCGGCCTGGTGGAATACATCCCCGGTTGGGTCGCCCCGGCCGCAGGCACGGAATCACTGATCGAACGGACTTTCTTCCATCGAGACTGGCTCATTCCCATCCTGCTGCTGGTGGGAGCTCAGATAATACAGAGGATCGACCATTTCGGCCTCGGCTATGCCCTCTACCGGATCACCTCCGATGTGGAAAAGCTGCCTTTCCCCATGGCCCCTGTCGGCGCGCTAGGCACCATGGCCTTGGCCGAATCCACCGAAGACAAGAAAAAAAGCTGGAAATGGCGCGTCTTTTCCATCGGCGGCGTTATCGGGCTGGCCTTCGGCGCCATCTACGTTCTGCTGCCCACGGTCTCCGGACTGATTTTCACCGAGCCCATACGCCTGATTCCCATACCCTGGGTGGATCTGACCCGTCACACGGAAGAACTGCTCCCGGCCGTGGCCACGGGCATACAGTTCGACCTAGGCCTCATTTTCATCGGCATGGTGCTGCCCTTCTGGGCCGTCATGGGCGGACTCATAGGTCTTGTCATCACCATTGTCCTCAACCCCATTCTTTATCACCAGGGCATACTCAACCGCTGGCACCCCGGCATGGCCACGGTGGATACGGTTTTCGCCAACAACTTCGATTTTTACATGAGCTTCGGCATAGGCCTGGGGCTGGCCATAGCCGTGGTGGGTTTCTGGCACGTGGGGCGGTCATTCGGTAGGAACAGCGGGGCCAACCGGGGCAGCTTCCGGGAACTGCTCAAACCCAACAAGGCCCGCGGCGATATCAGCATCTATGTTTCCCTGGCCATATATGTCTTCTCCACCCTGGCCTATGTGGCTCTGTGCGTCTGGCTGGTTCCCAGTTTCCCCTGGATATTTTTCCTGGCCTACGGCTTTATCTATACACCGGTCATCAGTTACATAACGGCCCGCATGGAAGGCATCGCCGGCCAGTTCATCAGCCTGCCGCTGGTCAGGGAAGCCAGTTTCATCGCCGGAGCCAGATTCTTCGGATACCAGGGCATTGAAATCTGGTACGCCCCCATCCCCATACACAACTACGGCGAAGCCACCGTCCATTTCCGCCAGATCGAACTGACCGGCACCAGTCTCAGGGGCATAATCAAAGCCGAAATCGTCGTCTTTCCCGTGGTCATCATCGCCAGCCTTCTTTTTTCCCAGTTCATCTGGCGGCTGGCCCCGATACCGTCGAGCCAGTATCCGTATGCCCAGGAACTCTGGCACCTTCAGGCCCTGAACACACTGCTTATGCAGACATCGACACTGGAAGGCAATTCGCTTTTTTTCCAGGCACTTCGCGCCAGTTACGTCACGGCCGGGCTGGGATTCGGGCTTGTCGTCTACATCCTGCTCACGCTTTTCGGCCTGCCGGTGCTGCTAATCTACGGCGTGGTCCGCGGACTTGGCCAGAGCACCCCCCACGGACTGATTCTGGAAGTCCTCGGCGCCCTGCTGGGCCGTTTCTTCTTCCTGAAAAAATACGGAACCATGTGGCGGCAGTACGCCCCGGTGCTTCTGGCCGGGTTCTCCTGCGGAATGGGGCTCACCGGCATGCTCGCCATGGGCTTCGCCCTTATCCTCAAATCGCTCAGCCGCTTGCCCTACTGACATCACCGGGCGTTTGAGTGTAAAATGACAGAAAAGGCCTTATGGAGGTTAGTGGCATGAAAAGATGGTTCATCATCCTGCTGCTGGCGGCTCTTGTTGCCGCGCCCGCTCCGAGCCGCGCCCAGGCCCCGCACGAAGCCGGCGGTTTTGTCCTTGGGCAGAACGTATCCGCCTACCAGGACAGCCTGCTGATGGAAACTTCAATGCCCATCCGCTATTCCGAATACCTCCGCGAGGTTGAAATTAAAGACCTCCCCGGTTTCAAAAGCGGCCTTATCGGCTATGGAGACTGCGCCTCGCCGGGACGGATAGTCTGGATCAAACTGAAATACCGCAACCAGTCCAAGGAATTCTTTGAAGAACTGCTGGAACGTTTCAAAAAGAAATTCGGCGAACCGGAAGAATGGAAAGGAGACCCTTTCAAAGTGGTGCAACAATGGAAGTGGTCTTTCGTGGATGCCGACAAGCACCGCATAACCCTGCTTCTCCATCACAACACCAGGGATGAGGACGAAAAGATCGGCAACGCCATCAAGTTGACCGACAGAACCCTGGAGGAGATGGAAAACCGGTGCTATTGCGAAAAGCATCCAGAGCGGAACAAAGAAACGTCCCGGGGCCAGGGCGGTCCGGACTGGGAATCCTTCATCCCGCGCTGATGCCTACGGACGCCAAGCCATCAGAAACGGGCCTCGCCGCCGACTGGCCCTTGACAGCCTGGAACGGGATCAGCTTCACGGCCCCGGCCAACTGGCAGCCCGCCCAGGTCGGACGGCGTTATCTTCTGCTGGAAGACGCCGACGGCCCGAGACTGGAAATAAAATGGTCTCCCATCAAAGGCCGATTCTCGCCTCAACAGCAACTGCGCCGTCTCGGTAAAGCCGTCAAACCCGTGCCCTTGCCTCGGGCCTGGTCCGACGCCCTGCCGACTTTCCAGGCCGAGGCTTTTTCCTGGCAAGGACCCGAACTGGCGGGCAAGGGCATCCTGCTCTTCTGCGACCAATGCCGGACGGCCAGCCTGATTCAGTTTCATCAGCAAGGCGGCTGTGCGGATGACCTGACCGCCGCCATGGTGCTGGCCAGCTTCCGGGACCACACCGAGAACGGCTGGAATTTGTGGTCGCTGTTCGATTTTCAAACCTGCATCCCGGAAAATTACACCCTGACCCGGCACAGCTTCCAGCCCGGACTTTTCAGGCTTGATTTCTCTTCCGGCCGGAAAACCCTGACTATTTACCGCTGGAGCCCGGCTTCGGTTCTCCTCAAAAACAGGGACCTGGCCGGTTTCGCCGCCACACTGAATCCGCCGGACCTTGCTCCCGTTTCCGTGGAAACAGGGACGGCCTCGGGGTTGGAATGGTCCTGTCCCGGCCAGGAGAGGAAACCGGGACCCCTGGCCCGCTTCAGGCCCCGGAAACGGACACGGCTCCTGCGCCTCTGGGCGGTACCGGACCGAAACCGTATCATCGGGGTTGACCTGTCCCCGGCCTCTCGGCCGGACATCGAAATCTTCCACCGTATCTGCGCGGATTTTGTCTGTGTTTGATAAAAAAAACCATACCGGCGGGCTGACCCGGCAGGAAGCCCTGAACTGCATACCGGTCAGAAACCCCGAAGCCGCCGAACAATGGCTGGACTCCGGGGAAGTGGTTCTGACCTACCCTGTGGCTCTGCGCCCATGGCTGGCAGGCTTGACCCGCCGCCTTGGCGGAGAGGCCGACGGGCGGAGAGTCAAGAGACTGCAACTGGACCATCTGGGGGCGGCGGTCTGGAAGCTCATCGACGGCAGGCTGAACGTGGCCGGACTGACCGAAGCCTTCGCCAGCGAATACCAGCTCCACCCATTGGAGGCCGAAGCCTCTGTCTCGGCCTTTCTGCGCGAACTGGGCCGCCGGGGGCTGGTGGCCCTCAGGTAAGGCGCTTTTACAGACCGGCCAGGGCCTCGTTCAAATCGGCCGCGATGGGAATGAAAGTATCGAAACCCGCTATTTCAAAAACCTCCCGCACATAATCCTGCAATGAACAGATGACCAGCCTGCCATCCGCATGTCTCAGTTTCTTGGTAGCCAGGTTCAATACCCTCAGTCCGGCGCTGGAAATGTAATCCAGTTGCGTAAAATCCACGACCATCCGGTTGGTTCCGTCTTCTATCACCCGCAGAATTCTCTCTTCCAAAGCCGGAGACGTGTTGGAATCCAGACGTCCTTCCAGTTTGAAGACAGCCACTCCGTTTTTTGTTTCCTCAGAAATCTGCATCTGTCAAACCTCCCGCCGGCCGACACGCGGCCGGTTCTTCATCCCGTATCCTGGTTCAATCGGATTTCGCCTGACAGCCGATAGTCAGACCGGCCCGATGGATTTGGTCATAATCAGAATATTTCGTCCGCCCTGCCGACGGTAATGGATTTCGTCCACCACGTGGCGGGTCAGAAACAGCCCCAGTCCGCCGACACCGCGATCCTCAAGGGGACAGGTAATGTCCGGAGGGGGCAGCGTTGTGGGATCGAAAGGCTCGGCGTCATCCTCCAGCCCCATGAGCACCACGCCGTTTTCGTAACTCAGGCTCACCTTGACTTGGTGCTCATCAAGATCCTTGTAACCGTAAGAAACAATATTGCTGAATATCTCCTCCAAGGCGAAATTGACCTGAAAGAGAGTTTTTTTATCCATCCTCAGATTCGAGCCGAACTGTTCCACCCGCCGGCTGAGTTCCTTCAACTCCGACAAACGGTTCTTCAATTCAAACGATATCCGGACCTGACTCATCGGGTCAAACCCCGTCTTGTTACGGCTGTTGAACTTTTCTCTCCTGGGGAATGTCAGACCAGACTGACGCCAAGGCTGTTGCGGCACGATGAACAGTCATCTGTGCGTCCGGCGAAACAGCGTTCCTCCCAGGCTCCGATGTTTTCCACCAGGGCCTTGACAATCTTCGGCAGAAGCTCCGGGAACTGCTGCATGGTGGTTTTGAACTTCTCCCGGGTCAGCATCAGGCACTCCAGATCGTTTTCGGCCCGCAAGGAAAAAATGCGGCGGATGTTGCCGAGCAATGAAAGCCCGCCGATAAAGTCACCGGCAACAAAACTGCGGAGAACCTCTTCGCTCTGCTCATCCGGGAAAACCAGGGAAACCGCCCCCGAGATGATGAAAAAGGCCTGGCCGTCGTCGTCGCCGCGCCTGAACAGGTATTCTCCGGCCTTGAACTTCTCCCTGGTGCAGATGTAGGCGAAAAGCTTCAGCCGTTCCAGCGGCACGCTGGAAAAGAAACTGATCTGGCGCAGTATATCAAGGTTTTCCTGGAACTCACAGGCCAGGCATTCCTTATTTTCTTCCTGCCACGAGGTCATAAAGAATCCCCTTCCTTTCCATCAGTTCTTCGTATGAGCCCATCTCCATTATCTTCCCGGCTTTCATCACCGCAATCTTATCGAAATTCCGGGTTATGTCCAGACGGTGCACCACGGCGATAACCGTGCTGCGGCCCTTCCAGCGAGTATCCAACTGGTTCTGTATGCGGGCCTGGGACCTGTTATCCAGGGCCGAGGTCGCTTCGTCCAGAATCATGACTTTCGGCGCTTTCAGGAAAACCCGGGCGATAGCCAGCTTCTGCCGTTGCCCGCCGGACAGCCGGTCCCCCTTGCTGCCAACCTGAAACTGCATGCCTATTTTGACGATCTTCTCCAGCATATCCTCTTCCACCAGCAGATGATTTATGCTGCGGTCGATTCGATCCTGGGCCTCGGCGCGTCCGGTCTTCATCTTGCCGAAAAGTATGTTGTTGAGTATGGTCTGGCTGAAAATATATTCATCCTTGTGAAAAGCGACCACCGCGCCGGGCCGTTCCTGCCCGGCCTTTTCCCTGAACAGAGCCCGTCCTTCCAGAATGAGGCTTTTCAGCATTTCCGGCATGGCCACCATCTTGTGCCGACCCGGAGTGAACCGCAGAGCCAGCGTCAGCAGCATTCCCCGGTCTTCCTCGCCAAGTTGATGAAGTTTGGCGTCTTTCAACCTCTCGGCCAGCAGCTTGAAGTCTTCAAGCTCGTCCATCTTGAGCGGGCTCTGTTCGAAAAACATCCGGTCCGGCGTCAGATCGCCGAGTATGTCCACGGTCTGCCGGCATAAACCGGCTCCCATGCTCAGCAGAGGCCGCGTCAGGTCGGCTTCGGTCAGAAAGGCCAGAAAATACTCGTTCCGCAACAGATTGTCATCCTGAAATGCGGCATCCGCCGGGGTGCCGAAAATGAGATTCTCCGATATGCTGGAATGGTAAAGATACTCGTCTTCCCTGAAGAACTCCACATAATCGGCCAATTCTTCCCCGTAGGTCTTCTGAAAATTGGCCCTGATCCTTATCAGGCTCTCCAGCAGGTCTGAATGCTGATTCTGATTCAGGATGGCGTTCAGTCCGAAACGCAGTACATCCACAAAGACGCCCGTCTGTTGCAATACTTCGATGATATTATCCAGAGTGGGCGGCGGGTACTTCCTGGCGTCTTCGTCGTTCAAGATAATGGATTGGCAGGCATAAAGCATGTTCTCTTCAATGGTTCCATCAAAAATGAACGGGTCCTGCGAGACGAAACCGACGTTCTGCACCACATCCAGCTTGGTCAGGTCTTTCACTTCCTTTTCGCCCAGCCAGACATGGCCGCTGCTGTATTTATAGAGCTGCCCGATGCATTGAGCCAGCGTGCTCTTGCCGCTGCCGGAAAATCCGACCAAGGCCAGATGCTCTCCAGGCTTGAGGGTCAGATTGACATCCTCGATCAGGCGTATGCCGTCGTCCGTCACAAAAGACAGGTCCTGAACCTCCAGCCGCCCGTCAAGTTCATAACGGGCTCTGTCCGGGGGAGCCAGCTTGAATTCCGGCTCGAAATCGAAATACTTCATGGTCTTTCTGTAACGAACGGAAGAATCCTGATAGACCTGATAAAATTCGATAAGCTCCTTCCACGGATCGTACAACTTCTCCTGAGCCGAAAGGAATGCCACCAGGGCGCCCAGTTCCAGCTTGCCGGTCATGGCCAGATAGCCGCCAAGCAGAAAAATCAGGAAGGGACTGATGCTGGTGAAAAAATTGTTGGCCACCTTGATGGCCTGTGTGTAAAGCGTCCAGACCATCCTTATGCGGAAAATCTTGTTGACCATCCGATTGAATTTTCCGCTCTCGATGTGGTAGGAGCCGTTGCCATGAACCTCGTGGATGCCGGTGATGGATTCGGCTATCTTGCTGGACATCTCGAAGCTGACATTGACTCTTTTCTTGTTGGCCCGGTTGGCCCTCTTCTGCAGAAAAGGCACCAGAAAAAGAACCATGGGGTAAATACTCAGGGAAATCAGCGCCAGCAGCCAGTTCAGCCATAGCAGATAGGCGGCGAAGGCCACCAGAGTCAGGATATTGACCAGGGGCACGGCAATGGCCATGCCCACGAAGTTCCCGGTGGTGGTCAGCTCGGTCACCAGGGATGACACGACCATGCCCGGCTGGGTCCTGCGGAAAAAGCTCAGAGGCAGGGTCAGAATATGGTGGTACAGGTCCCGGCGCAGGTTGGCCAGAGTCTTTTCGGCGATGTAGGTCTGCAACATGGTTATGGCGAACTTGAGCCCGCTGGCCACAATCACCGCAGCCAGGTAGAGCCCGCAATAAAGGTACAGAAGGTCCATTTTCCGCAGGCTGATAGCCTCGTTGACTATCCTCTTCTGCATCTCCAGGGGCAGCAGCCGGGCTCCGACCGTGATGACGATTATCACCACCAGGGTCAGTTGCAGCTTCATATTTCCCGGCAGCACCCAGGAAAAAATGGTCCTTTTGACCACCGGCGGCTGCTCTTTGATTTTGGCAGGCATGGTCTCCTCGCTGATGACTAGTGTTCACGAACACCTATGGCCGGTTTGGTTCGCAAAACTGATTGATTATGACATATAAGCCAATGTGATGGCAGTGGAGAAATCCGGCACCGCCCGGATCGTCCGCCCTCTTTTGGTTCAATATCGCAATGCCTCCTGTTATACTGTTATAATTATAGCCTAACCAGTCTGCTTCCCTCCGGCTTTCCGGCCGGAAAAGTTGCACCGGAGTAAATGATGCGCTACCGCTGGAAGGTCTTTTTCCTGCTCATAACCATATCCCTGGTCCCCATAATCGTCATGCGGCTCGGATTCGTCCGCAATGTTCGAACCGTGGCCCGAAGCATCGGCCTACAGACCCATCAGAACCTCATCGCCGACGCGCAGACCAACCTCCGCCGCCTGGTCGAAAGCTACACCGCCGTCATCGGAGCCGAACGTTCCCGCGTGGAAATGGCCCTGGCCCTCCAGGCCAAGGAAGTGGAACAGGCCCTGGCCGAATCAGTCCCGGCCACTTTTCCGGTCCATTTTCTGGAAGAATACGACACCCCCGGCACGGCCGGCCTTCAGACTGTCCTTTCTCCGTGGCATATAAGATACAGGCCCAAGGAAGGGAAGCAGTTGATGGACGTATCTTATTCAAACATGGTCTTCACCAACCCGCCCGGAACCGATAGAAGCAGGATGATGTCCGATGCAGCCAGACTGGCGACACTCACACCCTTTTTCGAAACCGTGCACCAGTCGCTTCTGGACTCTGTCCTCTGGCATTACGTCAGCCTGAAAAACGGCCTGCATTGCGTCTACCCGGGCCACGGAGGCATCCCCTGCGATCTGGATGCGCGCCAGCAGCCCTGGTATTGGGAAAAGCCCGATGAGACGGCCCCCCCCTGGACCAACACCTACATCGATCCGGAAACCAGACAGTTCGTCATGGCCGCCTCACGCCAGATCCACCGGCCGGACGGCAGCTTCGCCGGAATGACTTCACTGGTCGTCCCGCTCACAACAATACTGGACAGAAAAAGCCTGATCAACCACCTGCCTCCGGAGACAAAATCCTTTATGACTCTCCTGGTCAAGGAGCCTGAAACCGGCGAACTGGGCCTCAAGGTCTCGGCCAGTCATGAGTTCGTAGACGTAAAACACCGCGGCTGGCGGACTTCCATGTCGGCCAATTGGCTGACCTCGATTGATAAACAGGAATACCAGGGCATGCTTCAGGACATGCAGGGCGGCTTCGCCAATACCCGCCGGATGTCTTATGAGAAAGAAGACAGTCTGTGGGTATACGGCCCAGCGCTTTATAAATCGGCGGACTTCGCCGCGTTCCTGGTCCTTATTACGCCTTACGCCGAAATCGTCCGGCCTGCCGTCGAATCGGAAACCAGACTCAATGAACTGATGAATCAGCTTTTCTATCTCACCGGCTTCGCCGTCCTGGCCATGCTGGTGATTGTCACCATCCTGGCCTTCACCTTCTCCCGCCGTGTCACCAGGCCCATTCAACAACTGGTCGAAGGCTCAAACCGCCTGGCCGCCGGAGATTTCGACACTCTCATTCACATAAAATCACATGATGAACTGGGTGATCTGGGCCGCGCCTTCAACAGTCTGGGGCCGCGCCTCAAGGACCACTACCGCATGAGCCAGTCTCTGGCCCTGGCCATGGAAGTCCAGCAGAATCTGATTCCGCTCAAAGACCCGCGGATTCCCGGCCTGGATGTGGCCGGACGAATTATCTATTGCGACGAAACCGGCGGAGATTTTTACGATTACCTCGACTTGTCCGGTGATTACCGCAGATTCGGCGTGGTTGTAGCCGATGTCTCGGACCATGGCATACAGGCCGCCCTGCTTATGGCCAGCGCCCGTGCCTTCCTGCGCCAGCGAGCCTCTCTGCCCGGCGGCGTGGCGGAAGTCTTTACCGATGTGAACTATCAGGTGGCCAGGGACATTGAAGAAACCGGCCGGTTTCTCAGCGCTTTCGGCTGCGAGTTCAACCTCGATGCCAGAACCGTAACCTGGGTCCGGGCCGGACACGACCCGGCCCTGCTCTACGACCCCGGCACGGATTCTTTCACGGAACTTGGCGGTCCCGGCGTCGCCCTAGGCATAACCCAGAACTACAAATACAATGATTTCAGCCTTGAACTGGCCGAAGGTCAGGTTATTCTCATTGCCACGGACGGTATGTGGGAAACCAGAAACCCCAAAGGCGAGATGTTCGGCAAGGATGAATTGCGCCGCATAATGAGAGATAACGCGGGCCGGAACGCTCATGATATGGTGAAAACCCTGGTCGGGCTGGTCGATGAATTCAGGGGCGGCCACCATCCTTCGGACGATGTCACCCTGGTGATAATCAAAGTGCTCTGAACACCGCCTTATTCAGCATATCCCATCCAGCGGGCCAGAAGCAGACGATCCAGCGCATTCAGGTCGCAACGCCGGCAATCGGGAACTTTGGCCCCCGGTTTGAAACATCTTTCCCGGACTGCCCGAGCCCTCCGGCTTTGCAGCAGTTCCCCCAACGCGGCCTCTCTCGCATTTCCGAGAAAAAGTCTCGGGTCACGGGAATGGCAACAGACAAAAACATCCCCGGCCGGAAAAACAGCCGCCCTGTACCAGGCATCGAAACAAGGTATCTCGTCCAGGCCTTCCAGGTCCATGTCCAACACGGTCCCGTCCGGCCTGACCTCGTAACCGGCCGGCGACACGGCAACTCCGTATTTCCTGCCAAGCTCTATCAGTTCCGGCAGCATCTCTTTCTCAAAACGGACCTGTTCAGCACGGCTCAGGGCCAGATCGGAACCTGCATCGCCAGGCAGGTGTTCCGAATGGAGCCTCAGCAGGGTTACCCCTTTCAAGCCAAGCTCTCCGGCCAGGTCCACCATTTCCGCCAAACGTTCCAGATTGGTCCTGGTTACCAGTGTATTGAAAGTCCTCTTGACCCTGATGCCCTTGTCCTTGGCGGCGGCAGCCACGGCAGCCAGACCGGACTTGACCCTTTCGAACGCTCCGGGCACTCCTACTATCCGGTCATGACTCGCGGCATCGGGGCCGTCCACGGAAACACGGAAATGAGCCATTCCGGCCTCCACCAGCGACCGCCCCAGACCTTTGTCCAGCAGAGTCCCGTTGGTGGTGACAGAACAGGTCACGCCCCGGTCCGAAAAAAAACGGGTCAATTCCGCCAGCGCCGGATGGAGAGTCGGCTCACCACCGGAAAACTTGACCTTTCTCGGGCCAAGAGCGGCTATCTGCTCCGCCAGAGACAGCCACTCTTCCCGGTTCAGGGGGGTCATCTGGTCGGGAGTCCCGCGCCTCTCCGGGGTCCAGTGATTGCACTTGACGCAACGCAGGTTGCAAGTGTCCACTATCTTTATCTTGACTTCATCCAGCTTGTAGAATTCATTGGCGGCCATGGCCGCTTTCAGCTCACGGACAAAAGGTTTATCTTCCACCGGAATCTCTGTCACTTTCTCCATGACGGCTCAATCAGCCGGATTTCGGTCCCGCTTGCTCAAAACCGGGGCGACAGTTCATTTTTAGCCCAAGCCCGCATTTGGAGGCCCAGAGAACCCCGCCTTGGGGTCCTGGCAACAAAATGCTTCACTCAGCAGCTCTTTCCCGAGCCACTTCATCCTCGGTCATCGTCCAGAAAGGCGTCCCGTCCTTGGTCAGGCGCACCTTGTATTCGTAAGCCCCTTCCTTCTTGACTTTGGACATCAGGAATACTTCCCGGCCCTCAATCTCCGCCCAGACACCCTTAATCTTGACTTCGTCTCCCTTACGCATCGGAGCGTCGCCCACGAACCATAGCGGCCCCACATGGACCATGATCTTCTCGCCATCCCGATCCTCAACTTCCAGGATCAGCCCCGGCGACATTCCCGGCAGAGGCGGTGCTTCCTCAAGGCTGTTTATCGTAGCCTTTAATGAATCCGCCTCGCTGAGTTTGTAAAAACCGTTATAGACGCCGTCTTTCTCCCAGCCGCCCATGTCTTTGGGCTGAGCAACGGCCGTTCCCGCCGACAAAACCACCGCCGTCAGGCCGACCGCCAGAAAAACCATCCAGGTCCTTTTCAGCATATTTGCCCCCGTGTCTCCAATGCTCCGGTCTCTCTCCCGGAACGGAGTATTCGTCCTTAGCGCAAAAATCCGGTCTATTCACACACTCCTTATAAAAATAAACATTACAGCCGCCGTTTTAAAGGCACAGGCCTTTATTTGACCGAATAAAAAAGGGACTGCCACGGTGACAGTCCCTTCAGGCTGTTGAAAAACCCCTTTGTTGTCTTTATCAAGCGGACCTGCACCCCAAAAGCTGATTTTCCGGTATTCCCTTTCTTAGGCGAACATGGACGTTCGCCCCCCGGCGAAGGGCATGGATGCCCGTTCGACGGGTTAAAAAAGGCCGGGGGTTCCAAGGGGACGCGGCCGCTTGGGCGTCCCCTTGGTCTGGCAGGCTTTCGCCTGCACCCGGCTCCGGAGGCTGACGCCTCCGGGTTTATATTCCATCTTTACGCGGGGGCAGCGACCAGCGGGAGCGCTGGGGGCGGCCAGCCCCCAGAGTTGGTCCAGGCGACAGCCTGGGGCGAAGCACCCCGCCTGTATAGTTGCTCTCTGAGCCTTCGTCTCTTTCAACGGCCTTGGGAACAACTTTGTCAACAAACTCAAGGGACTACCACGGTGACAGTCCCTTTTTTTTATCTGTTTACTGTTTCTGAAGCCCCGGACTTTGCCAGGTCCTTTCCAGAGCCAGTTCGCTGCTTCAGCGGTCCAGCCATCCGGCCAGCCGTCCGACCGCCCAATTCTCTTCATATCCTGATATGAATTTCTTGGAATGGCGAATAGCCAGGTGCCAGGTGTTGGAAACGTATTTCGGCCGGACTTCCTCGCCCAGCACACCGGCCACCTGACCATGCTTTATCAGATCAAAAAGATTTTCGGAAGTCACACCTTGTTCAAAAGCAACCACAACCGAACCGACCTGTTCGATCCGGTGGGCGTCGCTACCGCCCAAGGGGGTGCAGCCCAGTTCCCGGCAGAGGGAGACCGCCCGCTCATTGGCTCCCGGGTTCAGGCTGCCGTTGTAAACCTCAATGCAGTCGGCCCGGCCCATCGCCCGTTGTATGGCCCCGCGCCTTTTCCGTCCGTAATCCACGTTTTTCCACAAAGGCGCATAGGGGTGAGGCAAGGATATCAAGGCCTCACGTTCCGCAGCGGCTTTCACCAGATAATCAAGCGAGCGGGGCAGAAAGGCGTACCATTGCTTCCGGCGGTAAGGCTCCACCTCCCGGCGGAAAAAATCCTCACACTCCCAGGGCTGACGAAAGTAGAGAATCAGTTCGATCCTCTCCCGGGAGCCGATCTCCAGGCTTGGCGTCGTGGGGACCGAGCGTCTTTCCCAAAGCCGTAAGCTGCCTCTTATCTCGTTATGGTCGGTAATGCAGACGCCCAGACTCTTACGCCGGCAGGCCTCTTCAACCGCCGGCAATCCAGCCTCGCCATCTGAATATGTGGTGTGGACATGGGTGTCGACGAAAAGAATATCGTCATTGGGAAAAGCATTTACTTTGGAAAACAGGGGTCTGACTTTTTCTGGCCGCACCCCGCCGGAAACTGAATCGGACACGCATTTATCCTTCACCGCCCTCAAGAGCGGATTTGGTGGCATTCGTACTTTTTTTATTCTATCTCAGCAGCCCCGTTCCGCGCTACCCCTGAACTGCTTTTTTCTCCATCGGCCAAGGCATCTTCTTCCGCCTCGATCTCGTCCAGCCGCCTGAAGAGCCTTATTACGGCGAAGGCTGAATGAGCTGCCATATAAATTATTGATACAGCAAGAAATATCTGCAGAACATCAATCTCGAACCAGTATTTCATAAAAACGAACAGAAACAGAAAATACTTGGTCCGGATTATCCAGGGCAGTTGGGTCCCTGTCAGATTAAGCACCACCACAAAAATGGTCAGATATAAATAGACTACGATGTAAGTAGCCACCAGCCCGGGATTGCTTTCATTGCCAAGAAATATCAGCGTCAAGCCGACTATGGCCATTCCACTGATGTCATTAAGCATATCGGCCAAAGCCCCGCTCTGGGAGGCGGTTTCGCTGTGCCTGGCCAACGGCCCGTCCAGGGCATCGAGCATAATGTGCGCCAGGACGGTCAGCAAGGCGGCCGGCCACCACTTCAAGCGGAAAAAGAGCGGGAAAAAAGCAAGCATCAGGATAAAGCTGAGCAGCGTCAGGTGCTTGGCCATGATGTTCCTGGCCATGAACCAGGCCGACCAGCCTCGTAGCATCTCGTCGCGCCTGGCGGCCAAAAAGGCCAGCGGCTTCTTCTCCATGGACCCGAAATAGTTGAGGAATTCCCTTTTCTTCCTCATTGCCCACATTCCGTTTGTTAATATGTTGCTTCCCTTTCCCGAAAGTCTAACCAGTGCCGCGCAAAAAGCAAGAACGAAAAATCGTTTTCTGTTCAATAGCCTCAGAAAGGACAAAGGCCGGGTGCAAGCCAGGTATTGCCTGCTCCGCTCCGCCCCACCCGACTTGAAGGATTGGACGCGATGATCTGAAATTGCCGGAAATAACTTTTTTTGCCCATTACAGAGCCAACCGGCAGGACTCCGCCGCAGACCCTTGGCGAACAGCCTTTCCCGCGTATCCGGAGGCCTGAAAAAGTTGTGTTTTCTTGGCTTGATTGCACAAAAAGTGTTGACAAAATGTTCGGCTTGCCCCACTATGTGACTGACCGGTCAGTCATGAGCGCAAAAAGATAAACACTCTGCCGGTCAATAAACCAACAGATATCCCCCGTCAGACAGAATGAGGCGGAGGACGGAAACAATAAAAGCACGGTCCAGACACTTTTAAATACTTTCTACCCGCGGAGGAGATGGACATGTACGAAGACCTCAAAAACAAAACAGCCCTGGTCACCGGAGCCGGACGCCGTAAAGGCATAGGCTTCGCCATGGCCCAGGCCCTGGCCGCCACCGGAACCAACGTAGTCATCACCGACCTGGCCCTGCCCCCGGCGGGCGGCGACGCAGGCCCCCAACCAGACGTCCATTCCCTGGCCGAGGAATTGGCCGCCGAATACGGCGTTCAGACCTTGGGAATTGAGATGGATGTCACCGACGGCGAGTCGATTGCCGCCGCGGTCCCCAAGGTCAAGGAAAAATTCGGTCGGCTCGATGTCCTTTGCAACAACGCGGGAGCCGCTTTCGGCGTTCCCAGTCCTGTTCAATCCTACCAGGAAGATGCCTGGATGAAGACCATCGACGTCAACCTCCACGGTCCTTTCCGGGTTTCCAGAGCCTTCATTCCCATCATGATGGGCGCTCCCTCCAGCATTATCAACGTGGCCTCCCGGGCCGGCAAGGTGCCTCCCATCATGAACGGCGCCTATGCCGTGGCCAAGGCGGGCGTCATCATGCTGACCAAGGTCATGGCCAAGGAAATGGCCCCGGCCGGAATCCGCATCAACGCCATCTGCCCCGGACAGATCATGACCGATTTCCAGGTGCACCGTTTCGGCCTGGAAGCCAAGTTCTTCAACACCACCCCGGAAGAGCGGATCAAGGAAATGTGCAAAACCATTCCTCTGGGACGAATCGCCGATCCTTCCGAAGTGGGCGACCTGGTCGCTTACCTGGCTTCCAAACAGTCTTCCTACATCACCGGTCAGGCCATCAACATCACCGGTGGTCAATTGATGGAACTTTAATCTTAACAGAAAGTTATAGAGAGGTTTTATTATGGAATGCAGCATGGGCGCGGAACTGACCGTACAGGCCCTTATCGACCACGGCGTGGATTATGTCTTTTCACTCAGCGGCGGGCATATAACCCCCATCTACCAGTTTCTGGAGAATTCCCCTATAAAGATATTCGACACCAGGCATGAGCAGGCGGCAGTCTTCATGGCCGACGCCTACGCCCGCCTGACCCGCCGTCCCGGCGTGGCCCTGGTCACGGCCGGCCCCGGCTTCACCAACGCCCTTACACCCATTTCGCATGCCCGCACTCTCAATACTCCGCTGGTTCTCATTTCCGGCAGGGTGGGCATAGACTGCTGTGAAAAAATGGACCTGCAGGACATTCCCCAGGTTCCGGTCATAGCTCCCCTGGTCAAGGCGACCTTTGTCTGCGAAAAGGCGGAGCGGGTCTACGAATTCGTCGACATGGCCTTCCGCGCCGCCACCAGCGGACGCCCCGGCCCGGTCTACCTGGAAATACCCGTGGACGTCCTCAATTGCAAACTTGCGGCAGCGGCCCCGATCCGCCGTCCCCGGACTACGGTTGAATCACGCCCCGTGGACCTGGACAAGGCCGCAGCAATCGTGGATATGCTCAAGGCCGCCAAGAAACCGATCATCATCGCGGGCAGCGGCGCTTATTACTCTGACGCAGGAGCCGAGCTGACCGATTTCGTCGAAAAAACAGGCGTTCCGATCTTCACCTCGGCCATGGGCCGCGGCGTGGTTCCGGACACCCATCCCCTCTGCTTCGAAGGCTCCCTGGCCATCCGCCCCGGAGCTTCCATGATGGCCAACATGAGCGCCGACCTGGTCATCCTTCTCGGCACCCGGATCACCCTTTGGTACATCTTCGGCGACATTTTCAGCAAGGAAGCCAAGATGGTCCAGGTGGATATCGAGCCCGAGGAAATCGGCCGCAACCACGCCATCGACCTGCCCGTGGTCAGCGACATCAAGGCTCTGGTCAAGGAACTTCTGCGCCTGGTCGCCAAGGACGGATTGGCCGACAGTCTCAAGGCCTCCTTCGCGCCCTGGGTGGGCAGCCTGGAACAGGCCGATGCCAACGGCAAGGCCATGGCCAAGTCCCTCTGGGAAAGCCCCAACACCCCCATCCATCCCATGCGCCTGGCCCGGGAAGTGGACGCCTTCATGAACCGCGAAGACGACATGATCGTAGCGGACGGCGGCGACACCACCACCTGGCTGGGCATGACCAAGACCATGCGCGCCCCCGGCACTTATCTGGACTATGGTCTTTACGGCTGTATCGGAGCTGGCCTGCCCAACACCAACGCAGTGAAACTGCTTTATCCCGACCGCCGCGTCTGCCTCCTGACCGGCGACGGCTCCCTCGGCTTCAACTTCATGGAATTTGAAGTCGCCCTGCGCCGCAAGCTGCCCATCGTCTGCGTCATCAGCAACGACCTGGGCTGGGGCATGATCCGGCACAGCCAGGAAATACGCCTGGGACACGCCGTCGAGACCGGCACCTTCATCGGCCGCGTGGATTATCACAAGATGGTCGAAGCCCTGGGCGGCAAGGGCTTCCTGGTCGAGAAGCCCGAAGACATCCGGCCCGCTCTTGAAGCGGCCTTCGCCTGCGGCCTCCCGGCCTGTGTCAACGTCATGACCGACCCGACCACGGTCAGCCCCGGTTCCATGGCTCTGGCCAACCTGGGCGCTTACAAAGCCTAAACAAGATCCCATCAGGGCCTAGGCCCTCCTCATCCCCCCGGACGGAAAAGGCGCCAGCCGCAACGGCTCGCGCCTTTTCCAATTCCACCCAGAGGCAGAGGCCTAACCGCGCCAGCGGCGCAGACGGCTGACAGCCTCAAGCAAAGTCTCATCCTTCTTGCAGAAACAGAAACGGGCCAGATCGCGGCCGCCCCGGCGGTCCTGCCAGAAAAACGAAGACGGAATGGCCGCCACTCCGACCTCAGTCGTCAGAAAACGGCAAAAGGCCAGATCGTCTGCAAAATCGAGCCCGGAAATGTTTATTGATGCGTAATAAGTTCCCTCGGGCCAGTAGACTTCCAGGCCCAGATCGGCCAGGGCCCGGCAGAGAAGCTCCCTTTTACCCGTATAACTCTCCCGCAACTCATTAAAGTAACCGTCTCCCATGGAAATGCCCAGGGACATGGCTTCCTGGAATGGTCCGGGCGTGCAGAAAGTCAGGTACTGGTGGCACATCCGCACCGCTTCGCTCAGAGCGGGCGACGCCATGACCCAGCCCACTTTCCAGCCGGTCATGGAAAAAGTCTTGGCCGTGGACGATATGACCAGGCAACGGTCTTTCAGGGAAGGCACAGCCAGAAGGGTTTTATGGCTATGCCCGTTGTAGAGCAGATGTTCGTAAACCTCGTCACCGATGGCCAGGGCATCGAAGCGCCCGCAGAGCGAGCCGATGAAATCCAGTTCCTCATCCGAAAACACCTTGCCGGAGGGGTTGAGCGGATTGTTGATTATGATCGCCCGCGTCCGCGAATTGAAGGCCTTTTCCAGACCTTCTCTCGGCAGCCCAAGGCCGGGATGGTCCAGGCTCACATAAACAGGCCTGGCCCCTGCCCTCATGATGATGGGCGCGTACAGGTCGTAACATGGTTCGAGCAGAATAACTTCATCCTCCGGCTCCAGCAGTCCCAACAGCGTGGCGGCCAGGCCTTCCGAAGCCCCGCTGGTCACCGTTATCTGGGTTTCGGGGTCCAGTTCCACTCCGTAAAACCGCTCCATCTTCCCGGCCAGAGCACGCCGCAGCGGCATCAGACCGGCTGAGGGGACGTATTGGTTGGGGCCCCGCCAGACGGCCTCGGCGGCCGCCCGTTTCAGTTCATCAGGTCCGTCGAAATCCGGAAATCCCTGGGACAGGTTGACAGCCCCGGACTTCATGGCCAGAGAGGTCATTTCAGTGAATATCGATGTGCCGAAGGGGCGCAGGGCCCGGCAGGCCATCACCCCGGCGCGGCTTTTTTCCGTCAAAATCTTCCTCCTTGCCTACCCCGATTCACAGGGAGTCGATCGGGCAGAAATAAGCGGCCGCTTGCGTTGCGGCCAATCTCTAAGTCTCATAATTCAAAGGTTTTGTGAAGTATTCTTCGCTGGAGGCAAGCGGAATACTTATTCAAGGGATTGCATCGGCAAGCGGAAAAATGTAGGATTGGCCGCATTCTCGGGAGAAGGTAATTTATCAGTCATGAACGAACTCAGCGGCAAGGAATATCAATCGCCGGGTCATTCAAGACCGGCCTGGCTGTCCGGCGTCATGCGCGCCGCCCCCATAGTCCTGGGCTATCTGCCTGTGGGCTTCGCCTTCGGCGTCCTGGCCCGCAAAGCCGGGCTTTCCGAATTCAATACCGTGATGATGTCCGTGCTGGTTTATGCCGGAGCGGCCCAGCTCATTTCCGTCAGCCTCTTTGCGGCCGGCCTTTCGCCCATAACCATCATCATCACCACTTTCATCGTCAACCTTCGCCACCTGGTCATGGCCTCGGCCCTGGCCCCCTATTTAAAACGCTGGACCAAGGCGGAACTGGCCGCCTTCAGCTACCAGATGACGGACGAAACCTTCGCCGTACACTGCACCAGCCTGCCGTCGGGCAGCCCCACCAAGGCCGAAGTTTACGCCACCAATATCACGGCTCAGTCCGCCTGGGTCGCAGGCACCGCCCTGGGCGTCATTGCCGGTGAACTCATCGCCGACGCCCGCCCATTGGCTCTGGACTACGCCCTGCCGGCCATGTTCATCGCCCTGCTGGTTATGCAGATCAAGAACCGCCGCCAGATTATGGTCGCAATTATCGCGGGTCTGATGTCGGTTCTGTTGCTGCAACTGGGCATGAAACACTGGAACATCATCGTCGCCACCATCATCGCCGCCACTTGTGGAGTCTTCATCGAGCCATGGATCAGAAAAGCGTCTTCCTGACCATACTGGGCATGGCCCTGGTCACCTATCTGCCCCGGGTTCTCCCCACCTGGCTGCTCTCGGCCCGGACGTTGCCTCCCAGAGTTGAAGCCTGGCTGCGCCAGGTCCCGGTGGCTGTCCTGGCCGCCATGCTGATCCCCGACCTCATCGTCCAGCAAGGCCGGATAGACCTGAGACCGGACAATATTTTTCTCCTGGCCGCCCTGCCCACTCTGCTGGTCGCCTGGAAAACAAAGAATTTCTTCGGGTCTGTCCTGACGGGCATGGCCGTGGTGGCCGGAGCCAGGTTCTTCTTCGGGGTCTGAAAAGCTAAAGAGGCAAAGGCTGGCCGATGGCGGGAATAATCACCTCTGTGCCGGGGCAGGCCCGCCGGACCACCGCCACAATCGGACCAGGATCGATATACTCCGACATTCTGGGAAGAAAATCGTCGTAATGGTGGGGGACGAAGACTCTTGGCCGCAGTATAGCCGCAGCCTCGGCGGCTATTTCGGCTATCCGGGTATGCCCCTGGCAGGGGAAAAGCAGCACGTCAAGCCGCTCTCCGGCCAATCTCCGCAGCTCGTCATCCGTGGCTCCGGCCGAACCGAAATGGTGCAGCGTAAGACCCTCCGACCGTATGCGCCAGCTCAGAACCCGGCCTGCCGGGTAACGGGCGGCCAGGCGCAGGACCTGACCGGCCTGGGTTCCCATGCGCACCAGACTTCGCCAGACCAAACCGGCGTCAAACATGATATGGCGGCTGAAAAAAGCCTGGAAAATTCCGCCCGCCGCATTGAACATCTGACCATCCGCCGTCACGGGGTACAGCCTCTCCCGGGACAGTCCGTGCCTCACCAGGCGGCGGCCGGTACCGGCCGCGCAGTGAACACTGGCCCCGGAACCTTCCGCCAGCGCGGGAACTTCCATGGCGTGGTCAAAATGGCCGTGGGTTATCAGAATACGGTCTATTCCGCAGTTCTGAATATCAGCCCCAGTCTGACCGAGCACCCCGTAAGGGTCGATGAGCCAGGACTCCCCTCCCGTATGCAGGTGAAAACCGGCGGTCCCGGTCCAGGTCAGTTGCATGAGCAAACCAGCCCGGCGTTCAGTATATCAGGGGCAAGCCGTAAGGTTCCGTCACGGCGCAACCCCTCGATAACAGCGCCTTCAAAAAGAACAAAACGGCTGTTTCCGGCTTTTGATACAAAGTGCATGGTTCCATATGGTTACCATCAAATTGAGGCTTCAGGCAATACCCTGTTTGTCTCCGCCGGAAAAGCTTTTCAGGAATCCAGGGTCTCCCTGACTATCCTGGTCAGGCCGCCTACGGTGAAAGGCTTGGTGAGCAATTTTATGCCCGGGTCGAGCACGCCATGGCGGCCGATGATGTCATCATCATAGCCGGACACAAAAACCACTTTCAGTTCGGGCCGAACGCCGCAAAGGCACTCGTAAACCTCCCGTCCGTTCATCCCCGGCATGATAACATCGGTCAACAGGAGATCTATCCGGCCACGGTGATTCATCATCAGGCGCAAAGCTTCCTGCCCGTTACCGGCCGTCAAGACCTCATATCCAAGGCCTTGCAGAATGTCCCGGGCCAGGGTCCGCACCAGCTCCTCGTCCTCGACCACCAGCAGCGTCTCCCGGCCGGAACAGTCGCCGCAGTTCAGGATGAACTCCGCTTCGTCCTTGATCTCGCTTCTTTCGCGAGGCAGTATCACCCGGAAAAGAGTTCCCCCGCCCGGCTCGCTTTCGGGCCAGACAAACCCGTCATGCTGCTTGACAATACCGTAGACAGTGGACAACCCCAGACCGGTGCCTTTGCCTTTCTCCTTGGTCGTAAAGAAAGGTTCAAAAATCCGGTTCAGAGTCTCTCCATCCATACCCGTCCCGGTGTCCCGAACCGACAACTGCACAAAATGCCCGGTCCGGCCGCCGGTCAGAGAAGCAGCCTGGGATTCGCCCACCACCAGGTTGGAGGTCTCCACCGACAACTCCCCGCCGTTGGGCATGGCGTCACGGGAGTTGATAGCGAAATTCATCAGTATCTGTTCAATCTGAGTCGGATCGGCGCACACATTCCACAGATCAGGCTCCAGATGGGTCCTTAGTATGATGTGTTCGCTTATCAGGCGCCTCAGCATTTTATGCAGATTGCTGATCACGTCATTCAGGTTGAGCACCTTCATCTCCAGCAGTTGCTTGCGGCTGAAGGCCAGCAGTTGGCGGACAAGATCCCTGGCCCTTTCACCTGCCGTCAGGACCTGTTGCAGGTTCCCGTAAACCGTGCTCTGGCTGTTCAGGTCCATCAGGGACAACTCCGTATACCCCATGATGGCTGAAAGCAGATTGTTGAAGTCATGGGCCACGCCGCCAGCCAGATGCCCAACGGCCTCCATCTTCTGAGCCTGACGGAACTGCTCCTCGGTCCGCCGCAGACGCTCTTCCGTCTGCAAGCGCATGATGGCCACACCGACCTGCGCGGCAATAGCTTCCAGAGTCAACCGATCGGACGGCGCAATCTCTTCCACAGTGAAAGAAGCTGCATTCAGACAGCCCACCACCCGGCCTTCGTGCAGAAGAGGGATAGCTGCGGCTGCCCGGAACCCTTCGCTGTTGACGGCCAGTTTGTCCGGGTTGAGCATCTTCAGCAGGTCGGCATAATCCAAGTACAGCGGCTGGCCCTTCATGACCAAGCGGCAATTGGGGGAATCCGCATCATAATGAGAGGCTTCGGTCAGAAACTTGCCTGGCAGTTCCTTCTGAGAGGCCAAGTCCAACCCGCCGTCTTCGTTTACCAGGTAAAGCCCGGCGCAATCCACTCCAGAGACGTGCAGGACGGATTCCAGACAGAGGGTGTTCGCTTCATCAAGAGTCCTGGCCGCCGACAAACCGGCACTGAGATCACGCTGGAGCCTGACCAGTTCTTCAGCCCTTTTACGCTCGGAAATATCGTGGGCGACCACGGTGGCGCCGCTTATCCGGCCATTCTTCTTGAGGAAATTGATGGTCAGGAGCACCCAATAGACTTGGCCGCTTCTGGCGACAACCTCAAATTCCGTCATATCCGGGACAGGTGTGCCGGCCTGAAAACACATCAGGCGTTCGGCAAAATGACGCTTGCTTTCTTCAGACAGGATATCGAAAGGGTTGAGGGACAAAATCTCTTCCTTCGAATACCCCAAGTAGTGGCAGGCCACGTCATTGACATTGACAAAGCGATTCTCCAGAAAGTCGATTTCGTATATCCCGGCCGGGGCGTGGTTGAATAACTCGCGATACCGGCTTTCGCTCTCCCGCAAAGCCTCCTCGGCCGCCTTACGTTCGGTAATGTCAATGGCCACAATAAGAACAGCCGGCTGGCCGTCATTGTCGAACGGCACTTTGGTGGTTTCCAGCCAGTGGAGCTTGCCGTCAGCATCGATGCAGGTCTCTTCCGGGATGTGCTTGGGTTTGCCGGTCCGCATGACCTCGCGGTCGTCCTCGAGCATCCGGCGCACTTCTTCTTCATCCATGGCCACCGCCGTGTGGGCCTGACCGACAAACTCCTCCGGAGTCATGTGGTAGCTTTCCGACACGGCCTTGTTGGCCATAATGAAGCGGCCTTCCGCATCCTTGGCGTGAATATGATGAGGCACCATGTCCAGAATCTGGCGGATGGTTCTCTGGCTCTTAATCAAGGCCTTTTCCGCCCACCTGCGCTCCTTGATATGTTCCCAGTAAAGAAAGGAACGCCGGATTATGTGAGGCAGATTCTCAAACATGGATGCGGACTTGACGACAAAATCCACAGCTCCGGCCTTGATGGCTTCCAGGGCCAGGAGTTCGTCCGCATGAATCGAAGCCACCAGCACCGGCCAGGGAAGATCGGAGCCGGATACCTGCAAAAGTTCCAGACCGGAACCGTCGGGCAGAAAAACGTCCGTGATAATCAGATCTGGCCTGTTAACTTCAAGATATTTGCGGGCTTCGGACAGGGAGGCAACAACAGTCAGTTTTGATTCGGGCAATCCAGCCGGGAGACGCTCGGCCAACGCGTCGGAATATTGTCTGTTATCTGTCACCAACAGGATGATCATCTCGGCATCAGTAAAGCTATTCATCTGCAATCCGCCTTCAGAACCGCGCCACATAACGGTTCTTGACAAGAAATACCACTCCTGCGTCGCCGGGGTACAGGGGCGATCACGGAGTTTTGTTATCTTAGCAAAAAAAGGCGGTTTGGTATACAGAAGGCGGCAGGCGTGGTATCTATGAAGTATAATTAAATTTTATTCCAATACACCGTATCTCCCGGCCTTGATGCTTAAACGGGGAGACCTGCCGGTCAGGCAGGCCTCCCCGCCGGTGTGCGATTAAGCCGCGTCCAGCTTCTGGCGGTCGGCCATATCCATGAGAATGCGCTCCCGGGCCTTGTCGATGCCCAGTTCCTTGCGCTTCTTGTCTATATGAGCGATCATCATATGTGCCATCTTATGCGGATCAGCCTCGAATCCCCATTTACCGAAGCCCATCTTTTCCAGTCCGTCGAAGAGCAGCGCGTGGAATTTGGTATCCTCGACTATGGGAAAAGTCACGCCAAAGACCGTATAGACTCCTGAGCCTACGAAATAGTGCCCGATGGAAATGGCTTTCTCGCTCATCCATTCCGGAGCCGCTCCGGCCACCGGCAGATCGGCCAGGCATTGGCCCAGGCCGCCGACTCTGACCATCTCCGTGCAGGCGATGAGAATCCGGCTGTTGTCCACGCAGGAACCCAACCCCAGAACCGGCGGCATCCCCACGGTCTCGCAGACTTCCCTCAACCCGTCGCCAGCCAGATGAGCGGCCTCGGGAGTGTAAAGACCGGCCTTGGCCAAGGCTACCTGCGAACACCCGGTCTGCACCACCAGAACATCGTTCCGGATCAGCTCCTTGACCAGTTCAATATGCACCCAATCCTGCTTGACTCGGGGGTTGGTGCAACCGACCACCCCGGCCACTCCGCGTATGCGGCCGTTGATGATATTGTCATTCAACGGAACATAAGACCCCCGGAAAGTACCTCCCAGCATATATTGGATGGACTCGTGGGAAAAACCGTGAATACCTGTGGTCCGTTCCTGAGGAATCTCAATAGGCATCTTGCGGTTGCTGAAGCGGACGATGCCCATTTCCACGATTGAATCGGTGCATTCACGAGGTGTGTGCTCATGAAATTCAATGTGTTCAGCCCCCTCGATGTGGCAGCGCGGATTGGTGGTGAAAAGCCGAGTCCCATAGCACTCCGCCACCTTAGCCAGGCCCTGTTTGATACACTGCACGTCCACGCCCATGGCGTCCACCGCGCCGGTAATCAGCACAGCCTCGGTGGACATGAAGTTCCCGGCGTGAGGCACTCCGTGTCTGGACATGACCTCCGCTCCGGAGCAGCACATGCCCAGCAGGTTGATGCCCTTGGCCCCGGCGTCATGGGCCGCCTGCACCAAAGTCGGATCGTTGACCGAAGCGATCATGGATTCAAAGAGATTCGGTTCATGGCCATGAATAATGATGTTGACATGGTCCTCTTTCAGACAGCCCATGTTCACGTCCGCTTTCACCGGCATGGGAGTCCCGAAAAGGATGTCTGAAATCTCGGTGGCCACCATGGAACCGCCCCAACCGTCGCTCAAGGCCGTCCGGGTGCACTGCTTGGTGATGTTCTCATAATGCTGGTCCACGCCCATGTGAGTGCGGTGGGTCAGGTCCATGATTTCCCGCATGGCTCCCCGGGGAACGACGCCGTGCTTGCGCCAGGTCTCCAGAGTCTTGGCCGGCACCCGCTTGGCAAAGGGAATCTCTCCCTCGACCTGAGTGTAAGTGCGCTCCAGTTCGTGATATAAGTCCATGGCGATGTCCGCCTGTTCGCGGCCTTCGACCTCGATGCCGACTTCCACGGCCACTTCCTTCAGCTTGGCCGGGTCCTTGATGCTGTATTCCTTGATGTTGCCTTTGACCACTTCACGGAAAAGCTCAAGCATGCTCATGCCGTGGTCGGTGTGCGCAGCCGCCCCGGAGGCGACCATGCGGGCGAAATTCCGGGCCATTATGGTATCTATGGTCGCTCCGCAGACCCCTACCTTGCCGTAAGGGTCCTTGGCGCTCAAACGGCACGGCCCCATGGAGCAGTGCTTGCAGCAGGCCGAGTCGGCTCCGATGGGACACGGCTTCATCGAGGCCGCCCGATGGAAGGCCGTTTCCACCCCGTCCCGTTCGGCCTTTCTCAGCATTTGGGCCGTAGCCGTACAGCTTGTCGCCGCCCCGATATCCAATCCCTTGGCTTCGGGCAGTTTCTTTTTTTCTTCGCTCATCAAAAACCCTCCTTCTGATTGACGGCCCAAGCCCCGCCTACCTTGCCGGGCCGCCCTTGACGTCTTGTCTTACTCGACTTTAAAAAAAGCCGTTTTCTTGGCCTTGCAGACCGGACAATTTTCCGGGGGAGCTTCCTCGCAGGTAAAACCGCAGACGGAGCAGACGTAATAATCCACTTCCGGCAGGTTTTCCAGGTTATCCAAGGCCTTCTGGTACAGATCCGCGTGTACCTTCTCCACCTCGTTGGCAAAAACAAAGGAACGTTCGGCGCCCTTGTTGCCTTCGGCCTGGGCTTCCGCAATCATGCCCGGATACATGTTCTTGAACTCGTGAGTCTCCCCGGCCACGGCTTCGCGCAGGTTTTCCGCCGTGGAACCGACCGCGCCCAGCGACTTGAGGTGATTATGGGCATGAACGGTTTCCGCCTCGGCCGCGGCCCGGAAAAGCTTGGCCGCCTGCGGGTAACCGTCCCGTTCCGCTTTCTTGGCAAAGGCCAGGTATTTCCGGTTGGCCTGGGATTCCCCGGCGAAAGCTTCCTGGAGATTCTCTTCGGTCTTGGTCATCATTTCCTCCTTGGCGATATTATGTTTTATGGAAAAGGCTTTTTTCTTGTGCTCAGACTATTTTCAGGAATGCGGGTCGAGTTTCTGATACTTCATATTTGTTGTTAATGATTACCTGTTCGTAATTATTCTTATTATAAACCCAAAAAAATTTCGCGCCACCTTTTCAGCTTCAATTGCGCGCCAGACACCCCCGGCATACTCCCCTGACCAGCACCCGCCTGTCGTCGGCACGCCCCCAGCGTGTAGCCTCCTCCGGCAATTCCTGGCTGTCAAAGTATTCCCAGTGGAAGTCCATGATGCTTTTGCATTCGGTGCAGACAAAATGATGGTGAGGTGAAAGATCGGCGTCAAAACGGCCGATGTCGTCAAAAGCATGCACCCTAACGACCAATCCGAGGCGCTCAAAAGTGGCAATGGTCCGGTAGACCGTGTCCACCGCGATCATGGGTATTCGCTCCAGAACCCGCTGATGGACGGTTTCCGCCGATGGGTGGTCGGTGGCCAGGACCAGTTCGCGGTAGACTTCCATGCGCTGGTGAGTGAGCTTCAGGCCGCCTTCCCGGCAGATATCCTTGAACTGGTCGAGCATGTCCTGAAACGATATCAAGCGTCCATTAACGCTCAAAACAACCTACCTCGTAATTATTCTTAATTAGTATACTATCCAACACCCTGCCCCATGTCAAGGCAAATAACCCGCAGCATGGCCGAAAGCCTCCTTGCATAATGCCAATGGCAACCCGAGGCAGCGGATTCCGGTCCGGCTTCAGTCGTCAATAATAATTATCAGATATTTTTTCAGATAGTTGTCAGGAGAGCGAAATTGCTCCCAAATAAGTGGGCACATTCTGCGGGGCGATCTTTGAAGATTATGGCTTGCCGAACAAGCCGATCAGAGGATTAAGTGAAGCCGTGCCGGCTTTGTCGGTCCGGCCGGCCCGCTCATGCACGGAAAAAGAACAGAAAAAAAACAGAATCACGACCGCCACGCAACAAACCCCGCCCAGAAGGCGGAGCTTCTTTTTATCTACTCGCAGATGCTCCAAAAATTAAGACCTCATTCCCTGACTCCTGCTTCCCGGCATCATCCCTATCACGGCCGCCCTCCCCTGTCCACTCCATTCGCGCAGGGCAGATGAAGACAAAAAAGGAGAGGGTGCGCCTCCCTCTCCTTTTCGTTTTTTCAGGGGAACCGCCGCCGGTCCCCCGCCACGGTGGTGGTTATTTCTTTTCTTTCAGTTCGGCCAGCAGCCCCTGTAGGTATTCCTGACGTTCCTTGAACATCTTGATGACCTCGTCCCGGGACATGACGCGCAACGGAGAACCGGTGTCCTTCATCTGCTTGACCGTGGCCTTGGCGTTGAACATCTTCGGGAAAACATCCGCCGCCTTGGCGATTACTTCCGGCGGCACGCCCTTGGCGAAAGCCACACCGCGGAAATTGACGCTGGAATCATCCACGTCTATGTTCTTTTCCATGAAGGTCGGGACATCGGGCAGGTATTCATGGCGCTGCAGATCGGCGATGGCCAGAATCTTGACCTTGTCCTGAGCCCGGTAACAGTCGGCCAGATTGTTGAAACCGGCTTTGACCTTGTCGGCCATGACCGACTGCAAGGCATCCACGCCGCCCTTCTCAGGGATGTAGGTCAAATTTGTCCCGGTGGCCTTGGCCAGTTGCAGGCAGGCAATATGATGCCCCACAAACATGCCGGCTCCGGAAACCGTAACTTTGCCGGGGTTTTCCTTGGCGTATTTAACCAGGTCCTCGACCGTGTTGAACGGGCTGTTTTTGCCGACGATCAGAACCGCCGGGTCAGCGCCCCAGTTTCCTACAGGTTCAAAGGTGTCGACGCTGAATTTGGTGTCGTAGACAATGGACTGGGCGATGAAATGGGGCACATTGTAGGCGGTCATGTAATAACCGTCCTTGGCGCCCTTCTCCATCAGCCAGTTCCAGCCGACCTGACCGCCGGCCCCCGGTTTGTTTATAATGACAATAGGCTGCCCGAGGAACTCATCATTCCCGGCCAGCATGGTCACCACGCGGGCCTGGAAATCGGTCGCCCCGCCCGGCGAATACGAAACGATCATGCTGACGGGTTTCTCCGGCCATTCGGCCAGAGCGGTTGAGGTGAAGGCGAAAACCAGAGTGACGACAAGCAGCAACCTGCACAGAACCAAAGCCTTGCCTCTCATGATTTCATTCTCCTTACTGTTGAAAAGCGGTTAAAAAATTACCACCACCAACGAAAGACCTTCTTCACTTGCTCTTCAGGGTTATCAAAAAAGCAGGCCCGTCGGGGTCTGCACCACCAAAAGCACTTTGAACAGGACGTAAAGGACTCCGGTGAAGGCTGCGGAGACCAGCACTCTCTTGCCCGCCGTCTTTCCCGTCAACTCACTGCGGCCGACTATGAAATAGACAGCCACAAAGAACAGAAAGGTTGTGAAATAGAATCCCAACGGTTCCAGAGCGGCCAGATAGACCAGAATCAGGATGAAAAGAGTCAGAAAGCTGCCCCAGGGGTAAGGCTTGCCCGCGGCCTTGGGTGCCGCCAGTCTTTTCATGAGCAGATTCTGCACCAGCATCAGGAAAGAAAGAGCGATCATTATGGAAATGACGACGCGGGGGAAACTTCTGGCCCGCTCCTCGGATATGTGTCCCAAGGAGAAATAGAGCGCGATAGACCCCACCAGACAGAACAAGGAAACCATGACTTCCTTCTTCACGGCTCTACCCCTTTCTCCGGCTCTGCTTAAGTTGAGATCGCATCTCGCTATATATGCTGTAACCGATGGAAGCCGCACAGAGCAGAATGATGATGATATTGATCGTGCCGGTGAAGAAAAACCTGAACATGCCCACGTCGGTCATGGCGATCATGCTGCCCTTGATGAAGTTGTCTTCGGCCAATGCCCCGAGAATGATGCCCAGCACCACCGGGGCCGGAGAGAAACCGAATTTTCTTCCCAGGTACATGAGAGTCCCCAGAGCGAACATGACGATGACGTCGTCGAAGCTGTTCTGGACACTGTAGGTGCCGAAGACGGCCAGGATGGTCACGGCGGCCATCATCGGCACATTCGGCACCTGCATGACGGTCTGGGAGTACCTTGAAAGCATCAGTCCGAAAACGCACATCAGCAACTGGGCCACGACCAGGGTCCCGATGAAGGTGTAACTGACCGAGGCGTAATTGGTGAAAAGATCCGGACCGGGGAAAATACCGTGGATCAATAATCCGCCCAGCAGCACGGCCGCCGTCGGCGATCCGGGGATACTCAGGGTCAGCAGCGGAATGAGGGACGGCCCGACCATGGCGTTGTTGGCCGATTCGGCCGCCGCCACCCCCTCCGGATTACCCTTGCCGAACGATTCCGGATCACTGGAAAATTTTCTTACCTGGTCATAGGCGATCAGACCGGCGACCTGGCCGCCTGCTCCGGGAATGACGCCGATAATGGCCCCGACCACCGAACCTATGCTCAAGGCCTTGACCATCTTCAGGTTATCCTTGATGGTCTTGAAAAGAATCCCCTTCTGCGGACGGAAATCCACCTTGCTCAGCTTATCCCCCATGGTCTCCAGCAGGGCGAAAACCTGGGGGATGGCAAACAGTCCGATCAGGGCCGGGACAATGGCCACGCCGCCGGTCAGGCAGTCATGAAAGACAAACCGGGGAATGCCCAGAATGGGACTGTACCCGATGATGGAGATAAGCAGCCCCAGCATGCCGCCGAGAAGCCCCTTCAGAATGCTGCCGGAAGAAAGACCGGCCATGACCGAAATGCCGAAAATGGCGATCCAGAAGAGTTCGGACGCTCCGAATTCAAGGGCTATCTTGGCCAGGGGCGGCGTGAAGAGAATCATGACAAGCATGCCGAACAGGCCGCCGACCAGAGAGGAAATGAAACAGTAATACAGGGCGGTCTGAGCCTTGCCCTGTTTGGCCATGGGATAGCCGTCCAGCAGAGTGGCGATATTGGCCGGAGCCCCCGGTATGTTGATGAGAATGGCCGAAATGGCTCCACCCGCCACAGTGGCTGTATAGACGGCCCCCAGCAGAGTCAGGCCGACAACGGGTTCCATATGGAAAGTAAAAGGCACCAGCAGGGCCACGGCCATGGTCGGACTCAAGCCGGGCGTGGCCCCCAGTATCAGGCCGCCTATGGTGCCGAGCACCAGCACCATCATGTTGGCCCAGGTGAAGACTTGAGGAAAATAGTGCAGGAACTCACTCATTTCATTGCTCCCTCGTTCCGCCCGGGGCCGCGCCTCGGGCTGAGCGATTGATTAATCCGCGCCGATTCATTTTCACTCATCGGGATTCATCCGGCCGAACACAAACCGGCCTCAGAATCCCATAAGCTCACGCAGTTTGAGACGCTGAATCTTCCCTGACGGTCCCTTGGGTGGCTCCTGTTCAAGGAATCTGATTATTCTGGGGGCCTTGAATTTGCCCAGAAGGTCCAGGCAATGCTGCATCAATTCCTCTTCCGTGCATTGGCAACCTTCTTTCAGCAGCACACAGGCCAGGATGTCCTCGCCGTAATGCTTGTCCGGAATGCCGACCGCCGCTGCTTCCAGAACCGCCGGATGCTGATAAAGAACCTCGTCGATCTCCCTGGGCGCAATGTTTTCGCCGCCCTTGATGATGAGTTCCTTCAACCGGCCGACCACAAAGACGAAACCGTCTTCGTCCATGTACCCCAGGTCGCCGGTATGCAGCCAACCGTCCGGTTCGATGGTTTTGGCCGTGATGTCCGGAGCCTTGTAATACTCCTTCATCACGTTGTCGCCTTTAATCATGATCTCGCCCACCACGCCGCGGGGAACTTCGCTGCCTGCCTTGTCTATTATCTTGGCCGTGTTGCCCACTGCGCAGCCGGGAGAACCGTATTTACGCCTGGCCGGATCCACGGGGTTGGAAAAGACCGGCGCAGCCGTTTCGGTCAGACCCATGGTCTCGATGATGCCCACGCCGAATTTTTCCTCAAACTCATGGTGCAGTGAAGGAGGCAGGGCCGAGGAAGCCGAGCGGCCGAAGCGGACGTGCCCCAGATTCAGGCATTTCTCCTGACATTCCCGGCTTTCGCAGAGGTAGGAAATGATGGTCGGAACAACCGAAAACCAGGTGCACTGGTAATCGGATATCAACTGCCAGAAATTGCTGACCTTGAACTTGTGAGGCATGACCACGCTGCTGCCGCTGACCAGAGGCCCCACGGTAGTCACAATCTCGCCGTTGATATGATAAAGAGGCAAGGAGCAGAGAGCCCGGTCGTTGGCCGTCAACTCATGGGCCAGGCAGGTGTATTCACCACCGGCCACCATGTTCCGGTTGCACAGGACAACGCCTTTGGGCACGCCGGTGGTGCCCGAAGTGTACATCAGCAGGGCCGGGTCTTCTTCATCCACCTCCGGCAGACTCACCCCGGAATAGTCGCCCTCGGGCAGAATGTCCGGGCTGTCCGTGTCGATGAGAAGGACCTTGACATCCCGGTCCACTCCCTGCAACGCCTTCTCCAGGCGTTCCTTTTCCGCCTCGCTGACAAAGATCAGCCTGGTGTCCGAGTGTTTCAGAACATATTCCAGTTGCGCAGGTTGAACCTGAAGGTTGAGAGGGGCGATGACCAGACCGGCGTACGGGACGCCCAGAAACAGCTTGGTCGTCTGATAACCGTTGGTCATCATGAAAGAAACTTTGTCGCCTTTTTCCAGACCGAGACTATAAAGATACTGCCCTAAACGTATCGAATCATCCTTGAGTTGTTTATACGTCAGTTCAAGGCCCGGTTCGGGCGCGAACATGTAGATTTTGTCCGGTTGTTCCTGGGCCTTTTGGTCGATGTGATACCTGATCGTCCTCATGTAAGGTCACCTCCCTTTCGGTGACCCCGCAACACAAACGGCTGTATCCGGGTCCGGATAATCGTCCGTCAGTACCGGGGAGATAGAGGTCTTTGGCCAATAAGCAACCCATTACAATCCCGCCTAAAAACGCACCAGTAAACAAAAACGGAGGGCAAGCCCATCCATCGCCGGCCAGCCGTGCCGGTTCTGGTTCTCCTGCGCCTCACTCCTCAACCAATTACAAGTGATACAATTCACCTATTACTACATCACCAGGCTCCCGAATTTTGTCTTCAGGCGGGACTCGGAGCCTGGCCCGGATCCCGCCCGGTTTCCCGTCAGACCCGCCTCTTCTTCTCCGAAGAGGCGGCCGCCGCTGCTTCAGATATTGCTCCAGCCAACCTCGAAAGCGTCCTTGTTCTCTTCGTGGAATTTGGGAATGATCGCCAGAATGCTTTCGAGGACTTTCTCTTTATCCAGGGTGTCTTTCAGCAGTCTGGCCAAAGCCCCCAGGGCTATGGAATTGCTGAAGATGGCCCGCCCGAAGTTCTGCATGGCCAGTTCCTTGGCCGACAGGGACAACTGTTTACAGGCCAGTGTGTCGTCAATTTTGTCCACAAAGGCCGGATCGTACAGGATCAGGCCTTCCGGGGGCACGGTATCCTTGAACCGGTTGTAGGCCGCGCTGGAAAGGGCGACCAGTATGTCCGGGTTCTCGCACATGGGGCTGTCTATCAGTTTTTCCGACAGAACCACCTGGCTGCGGACGTATCCGCCCCGCATCTCGGTGCCGTGGCTCTTGAGCATGGTCACATGCAACCCCTGCTTCACGGCGGCTTCGCCGATGACCTGACCGAGCCGGACCACGCCCTGGCCGCCGAAACCGCTGGCCACAATCTCTACTCTGTCTTTCATAGTGATCCCGTCCTCCTGATCTTGTCGACACAGCCCCAGACATGGTCCGACATCTCCGGCCGGGAACCGCTGGCGTCGTGCCAGACGCCGGTGGCCCAGACGGTGTCTTCCTTCTCTTCACCAAGAGGCGCGGCGTGGTCCTTGATCCAGCGGTAAATATTGACCTGATTACGCGAACCAAGATGGCGCGAACCGAAGTTGGTGGGGCAGGGATAAGGCATGTGAACCAAGGAAAAACCCCGGTTCAGGATGGCCTTTTTCACGCTCTCCACCGCTCGGGGTCCGTCCATGGCCACGTGCCGGGCCAGAAAAGTCGCTCCGGCCGACTTAAGGATGTTCAGAACATCCATGCCGTCGCTCATCAGATTGTGCTCGAACATGCCGTAAGGGCTCGAGTCGGTCTTGGCCCCCTGAGGAGTCGTGAAGCCGAACTGGCCGCCCGTGGACTGGTACCCGAGGTTGTCGTTGACTATGACCGTAACATCGGCGTTGTTCCTCGCCGTGTGAATCAGGTGCATCAGGCCGATGCCGAAAGCGTCGCCGTCACCCACGGTGAGGATTATCCTCTTGTCCTTGGGCAGGGATATGCGCAGCCCTCGGGCGATGGCGTAGGCCCGGCCATGGGTTCCGGCAAAACCGTCGCCCTTCCAGGTGGCGAAAGTCTGCCGGCCGGCGCAGCCTATGGAAGTCCCCCAGATTACGTCTTTGACCTCCAAACCCAACTCGGCAATGGCCTGGATGACAATCTTGTGGTTGATGCCCAGTCCGCAGCCGGAACAGGCGGTGCTGGGTATCTTGCGAGTCCGCAAGTACTTGTCGATTAGTTGCGAGGATAAATACTCCATCACCAAGCCTCCAAAATCCAATCCTTGCGCGCAAGGGGTTGATTCTTAAGAACCTTCTCGAAGTTCTCGAGCAGATCGGCCTGAGTAGGCAGATCGCCGCAGGTTCCCAGGAAGTGAACCTCCGAACCAGCCGGGACCGCCCGCTGCACTTCCCGCACCAGTTCTCCGTCCCAGTTCAATTCAACCACCAGGTATTTGGTCGCACGGTCAAAATGCTCATCAGGGAAAGGCCAGAGGTTGATCAGCCTCAGCGCGCCGACCTTGAGTCCCTGGCTCCGGGCTTTCTCCACCACGGTGTTCACCACTCGTGAAGGGCTCCCATAGGAAACGACCACCAGGTCAGGATCGTCGTCCATGTATTTCTTCTCGTAATGGTGGTTGAAAAGATGCCGGTTGTTACGCACCTTGTAGATCAGGCGGTAGGCATGCTTGTGGTGTTCTTCCACCTCTTCGATATCGTATCCCTGTTCAGTCGGAGTCCAGTCCGAACAAAGGCCGCCCGCGTTGGTGCCCATCTGCACCGGAGGGATATCCATGGCGTCCGTGCAGGGATAGAAGTCCGGCCCCATATGGGCTACGCGCGGCCAGGTCCTGAGGCCCATCTCCTTCATCTCTTCCTCGGTCTCGGGAACGGTGATGTCCTCGAAACCGTCGGTGATGAGCTGATCGGCCAGCACTGTCACCGGCATGCGCAGACGTTCGGAGATGTAGAATGCTTCGCAGACCATCTTCAGGCTTTCCTGAGCCGAATTGGGCGCCAGGACCACGGTTTCGTAGTTGCCTCCCTGGGTGGGATAGCGGGTCAGGTAGAATTCCCCCTGACCGGGCGCACCCGTGATGCCGGACACAGGCCCGACGCGGCCGGAATTCATGACCACCATGGGCATTTCACAGCCCAGGGCCCAGCCGTAAGGGTCGGCGTAGAGAATGAATCCGGGGCCTGAAGTGGCCGTCATGACCTTCATGCCGCCCAAGGCGGCGCCTATGCAGACATGCATGGCTCCGCACTCATCCTCGCCCTGCAAATAGACGCCGCCGACCTGGGGCAGCCTCAGGCTCATTGCCTCGGCCAACTCGGTGGCCGGAGTGATGGGATAGCCGCAGAAGAATCGGCAGCCGGCCAATATGGCCCCTTCGGTTATGGCGAAGTTCCCCGTCTCTAAAAACCTTTTCATCTTATAGACCTCCCCGGGTTCAGGCCCGAATCTCCCTGACGTCTATGGCAAAGTCGGGGCAACTGAAGAAGCACTTGAAACAACCCACGCACCAGTCCGAAGACTTGCACTCCATGGGGCGGTAACCTTTGGCGTTGAAACCCGACGCCGGGCCGAAAAGCCCGAGGCTGCAAACTTCAGCGCAGTATCCGCATTCCTTGCAGCTATCCGTTTTGACCATAACCACAAACTTGCGCGCATCGCATTGCAGACATCTGGAAGCCTCCGCTGCTATCTGCGCGTCACTCAGGCCGAGCTCAACCTGGTCGAAATTGTGCAGTCTTTCCCAGACCTTCAGGTGGGCCATCTCGTTGCGGGGCATGATTTCCAAAGCTCTCTCGCCCAGCAGCACCTCGGTCTCGGGATCGGCCAGCTTTTCGCTTATGTCGCCCTTGCCGCCCAGGTATTTATCCATGGATTCGGCCGCCCTGCGCCCCTGGGCAATAGCTCCGATGATGGATGCAGGGCCGGTCACCACATCGCCTCCGGCGAAAACGCCCGGTTCGTCCGTGGACAGGTCGTCTCCGGCCGTGATGCGGTTGCGGGCGGTCTTTATCTTTTTTGAGCCGGACAGGAAATCAAGGACAGACGTCTGGCCGATGGCCGCGATCACCGTGTCCGCCGGGGCCTTGTGCGTAATTTCGTCATCGTAGACCGGATTGAAATTGCAGGCCTTGTCAAAAACAGACATGCACCGCATCAGCCCAAGGCCTTCGACCTTGCTCTTGCCCAGAACTTTTTTGGGCGCCCAGGCATTGTTGATGACCACGCCTTCTTCCTCGGCCAGGGCCACTTCCCAGGGATGGGCAGGCATTTCCTCACGGCTTTCCAGACAGAAAAGCTCAACGCTTTCAGCGCCCAGCCTCTTGGCAGTCAGGGCCACGTCAATGGCCACGTTCCCGCCGCCGATGACCGCGACTCTTTTGCCCAGTTCGACCTCCCTGCCCAGGGCCACATCGCGCAGAAACTCCCAGCCCCAGAGCACGCCCTTCTTGTTCTCCCCGGCCAGGGATATGCGGGCGCTGGAATTGGCGCCGGAGCTGACAAAGACCGCGTCGTATTTTTTCTTCAGCTCGGCCAGGGTTATGTCCTTGCCGACTTCAACGCCGCCTTCGAACTTCACTCCCAGGGCCAGAACTTCGTTGACATCCTTGTCCAGGCGCTCCTCGGTCACTCTGTATTTGGGAATCCCGTACCGCATCATGCCGCCGGGCTTGGGAAAGGCGTCCAGAACAGTCACTTCATGGCCCAGGGTGGCCAGATAATAGGCTACCGTCAAACCCGCCGGACCGGCTCCCACCACGGCTACGCTCTTACCGGTCTTTTTAGGCTTCTTCTTGCGTTTCTTCCAGGCGTCGCCGCCGTTATCCACGGCAGCCCGCTTCAATGCCCTTATGGCTACGGGATCACCGAACTGACGGTAGGCACAGACATCCTCGCATGGAGCAAAACATGCGTCCGCGCAAACGGTCGGAAAAGGGATTTTTTCCCTGACAACCGCCACTGCGTCGTCGTACCTGCCCTCTTTCACCGCCCTGATGTACCTCGGCACATCTATACCAGCCGGACAAGCATCCGCACATGGTGGAACGATGAAATCCTTTCTGGGGACACGCATTGAACTCATACACCTATCTCCTTAATGGGTAATACTGGCCAAACCATTCCCCGATTCCACACGCCTTCTATTCTTACAAGAACAGTGCCAGCAGGCCCAATGAAAGACCACAGAGAGAATATCATCAACTTAACATTTTTAATTAACTGTATTTTTTAGTTTTAATAGTTGGATGAAAAGGAGATTTCCAGAGGTAAAAACGGAGGCCAAAAGTGTCCGATAATCTATACATGTCTGAATATCCGGACACTTCTCCCCCAAAAGCTGGATTTTATGATCTAAACAAGCTGGTACCGGTGGCACTTCTGATAAAGGGTGGAACGAGATATGCCGAGTATTTTCGCAGCTTTACTCATATTGCCTTGTGTCGAAGCCATGGTTCTTTTCAGGACTTCTCTCTCACAGCGGGCCAGTTCATCGGCCAAAGGACTGTTCGGATTATCGGACATATTATTATTTTTATCAATATTTTTAATTACTTCCAGAGGAAGTTGTTCTTCCTGTATTTTCTGGTCCTCGGTCAGACTCAAGGCCCTTTCCATGGCATTTTTCAGCTCCCGTATGTTTCCCGGCCAGGAATAACCCTGGCAGGCCGCCATGGCCTCGTCCGACAGCGCAACATCGGAACGCCCCATGTCGCTCAGAAGCTTGCTGACCAGCGCGGGAATATCTTCCCGGCGCTCCGCCAGGGACGGAAGAGAAATAGTCATGGTGTTGAGGCGGTAAAACAGATCTTCCCGGAACAAGCGCCGGGTTATCATCTCCTTGAGGTCCTTGTTGGTGGCCGCGACCAGACGGAAATCAACCTGTGTGGATTTGACGCAGCCGAGTTTGTCCAGCATTTTGGTTTCCAAAACCCGCAGCAGCTTGGCCTGGGCGTTGAGAGGCAGATCGCCTATTTCATCGAGGTAGAGCGTGCCCCCGTGGGCCAGTTCTATCTGCCCGGGCTTGCCGCCCTTGGCCGCCCCGGTGAAGGCCCCCGACTCGTAGCCGAACATCTCCGACTCCAGCAGCTCACGGGGAATGGCGGCGCAGTTGACGCAGACGAACGGACCTTCCCGGCGGGGCGAGGCGTTATGCACGGCGTGGGCGAAAAGCTCCTTGCCCGTACCCGTGGCTCCGGTGATCAGGACAGGCGAATCGGTCTGGGCGTATTTTCGGCCCATGTCCTTCAGTTCGCTTATCACCTCTGAATGACCGATGATTGATTCGAAGGTGTAGCGTGCGGACAGGACCCCGCGCAGTCCCTTCTTGTAATAATTGATCTCGGTTTCCAGCAGCTTCATCCGCCCGGCCAGGTCGGCGAAGGCCTGGTAGTCCTTGAAAATGGTGTGCAGGATCACTCCGATGGTCCTGCCCTTGTAATTGAGGGGGATACGGTTGACCAGCAAGGGTGTCTGGGTCCGCAGACTGCACCTCTGCCCCAGTTCCGGTCTGCCGGAACTCAGAACCTGGCTAAGACGGGACGAAGGAAAGTATTCTTCTATGGGGCGTCCCACGGCCTGGTGCCGGTCGGCGTTCAGCAATTCGCCATAAACCTTGTTCATAAAGACTATCCGGCAGTCCGTGTCGCAGACAATGATGCCGGAATAGACATTGTCCAGAACAAGCTCCAGAAACTCGACCACGCCCCTGATATCAGAGGGAATAGCCGGATTATCTTCCAGTCTGCATTGCATGGACCAGATCCTGACTTCGGTATGTGTTCCGAGAAAAGGTTCTTGGGGTCTGTTTCGGCATGGCCTCTCCGCCACCCGGAAAAGTCCCTTGACAGACCAAGTTTAGCAAAGACCCGGCCGGGAAGCAACCATGGCCGTTTTCGCAAGGCCGTGGGTGTCTCTTTGTTTTGACCGTCCAGCCGAAGTCGGTTATAGTCCCAACTAGTCAGGCCCACAATATGATAAATTTCCAGGTCCGAAGCGGCCCGGACGAACTAGCCGCCGCTTCAGCAGGAGGCTGCCCGTGGCCGTTCGCTCTCTCAATCCCGAGTATATCGCCGGGGTCAAGCAGGTTCTTCGAAATACCCCCTTCTTCCAGCTTCTGGGTATGGAATTAGTCGATCTGAGCGACGGACTGGCCGTCTTCAGAATCCCGGCGGCGAAAAAACACCTCAATCCCTTCAACCGCGTCCACGGAGGAGTAGCAGCCTCGATACTCGACGCGGCCTCGTTCTGGGCCGTCTATTCCCGGGTGGACGACGGTCTGGGCATGACCACGGCCGATCTGAGCATAGACTACCTTGGGGCCGCCGAACCGGACCGCACTCTCCTGGCTCAGGGTGAAATCATCAAAGCGGGCAAAACTCTCGGCCTGGGCACGGCCCGCCTCACCGAAGCCGAAACAGGCCGTCTGGTGGCTTTCGGCAAGGCAAGCTGCATGGTCATACCCATGCCGGCCGACGGCCCATTCAACGGATTGCCCCGCAAGTTCCTTTGATGAAATAATACGGCTTGATTCATGATGGACCGGCTGATAATCTCATCGGCGGTATAACGCCTCGGCATGGTTTGGTGAACTACATGGCCTTTGTTATTGATTGGGCGACTCTGCTGGTCGGTGTGCTGGTCATGTTCTCCCGCATCGCGGACGTATCCATCGGCACGCTCCGGACAATCAGCATTGTCCAGGGCCGGACCAGGATAGCCTTTTTCCTGGGCATTACCGAAATAAGCCTCTGGCTGGTGGTCATATCAGCCGTTCTGACGGAAATCCGCGTCAAACCGATCCTCGGCGTTTTTTACGCTCTGGGCTTTGCCTGCGGCAATGTCGTCGGTATAAAAATCGAAAAGCGACTGGCCTACGGCCACCAGATTGTCAGGGTCATCACCCATACCCTGGGACGCCACATGGCCGACGAAATCAGAAAAAACGGCTTCGCCGTCACGGTCATCCCGGGAGAAGGAATGGCCGGACCGGTGCAGCTTCTGTACATCGTCTGCCGCAGGCGCGATGTGAGCCGCATCCTTTCACAGGTCCAGCAACTGGACCCGGACGCGTTCTTCACCACCGAACAGGCCGGTCAGGTCAACAAGATGTTCACGCCCATCATGCCGCCCGCCACCGGCTGGCGGGCCATATTCAAAAAGAAATAAGCCATACAGAGACAAAAAACGCAGCCCGAAGCCGCGTCTTTCTTTGTGCGGGAACAGGTTTCAATCCTCGGCAGCCAGCAGCGCAACCGCCATTTTGTTCGTCTCGATCATCTTGTTCAAAAGAGACGCAATAACGCCTTTCAGCCTAGGCGACACTTTTTCATACTCGGTTTTGAGCTGCTCCGTATCCAGCAGCCCCACCTTGACCGGCCCATCGGCCACCACGGTAGCCGTGCGAGCCTCCACGGCCCGGTTCAGCAATTCCATTTCACCGAAAATGTCTCCCTCGGACATTGTCCCCATATTAACGGCCACTTCGCCCTGGTTCTTCCTGACCTGGACTTGGCCCTCCAGAATTACATAGGCCCAGTCGCCCCGCACACCCTCCTGGACAATAATTTCGTGATCCGAAAAACTCTCTTCTTTCACTATATAAGCATATACAACCTTATCCACCGTCACGATCTGCGCCTCCCTTCAGTTCATCAGGAAAAAGCCGAGATCTTTTCGGCATCTCTCGGATATTTCAATTATGGAGACCCCCATGACCACGTGTTCCGGCATTTTGGAAGGCTTCTTGTTCATCACTTTCCCGCGAAAAACCAAATCCTTGCCGTTGGGAAGACTTGACTCCACCTGAACAGCGTCTCCGACTTCCAGTGGAAAATTGTCAAGATTGTCCTGGCTGGTCTCAAGCCCCACGCCTTCACGGCTCAAATCCACCAGCCGCCCGATCAATTCCACCTTTTCCCAGACCTTGGCAGGCCGGTACATACAGAACTGCTCGACTGCCTTGCGGTAGTAACGCCGCTTGTCCTCCCAGCGGGGCGGGCTCGCATCCTGAGTTTCCCCGGCCGCACCACCTTTCCGGGCGTTCAGTTGACTGATTACCTGATTGGTATGCGTCAACCGACGCAAAGCCTGGCCCACCAGGAGCCGGATCATGGGCGAAACAGACTCGAACTCCCGGGCCAACTGGAAAGCGTGCCAGACTTCAACTTCGGTATCTTCCACGGCCCGGGCCGAAGCCGAATGCGGCTCCGCCCCCTGATGAACAAAGGCTGTTTCGGCCAGCAGATCACCGGGCCCCAACACGGCCAGCTTGGTCCGGCAAGACGGCAATTCGCAATAGACCTCGACCGCTCCGCTGATAATCTTGTAAACCGCGACCCCGAAATCACCTTCTTTTATGAGCAGGTCGCCTTTTTTGTAATTCAGCCTCACGGCCGCCGGGATTGTATCGGACTGGTTGTTCATATGGACACCATCAATGACTGCTCCTTCCGCTGCGGGCTGGCTACAGCGGCCGTCTTATTGATTCTCATCTGCTTGGGAAACTCCGCCTCCGCCCGGCTCACAAATTGGGCTTGGTTATTATATTCAATATCTGCGGGACCACGAAGTATGTGGAACCATCCGGATTCAAGACAGTGGTCACCTGACCATCCTGGTCATAGGTGACCTGAATCAGAGAGCCGCATTTCTGACACCACCTGTGTTCCCAGGGATATCCGCGTTTCTCCGTTTCATCGGCCAAGATCATCCATGAATGTTTCTTGCCGTCCACGCACTCGTTTATAGTCGGTTTGCTCAACTTCATAATTAATATCAGCCAGCTTTACGTTTTCCTCAATGAGCTCTCAAAGCATTTCCTCGACCATGAAAACAAAAGAAACTTCAGACAGCCGCAGCCGCGCAACTACCGGGATAATCTAACTCTTCCGACCACTCATACACCTACCGCAAGGAAAGGCCAACCGGTTCCCCTTCGTTAACGGCTCGAAAAATCCTTGCCAGCCGCCTCTTCACCAGAATAAAGGGCAAGGCCGATATTTTCCAGACCCAAATCCATTCAGGAGACTGAGCATGCCGTCTGAAAAAGGCGGAATCAGCGCCTGATTTGAAGCCCGGCGATTTGCAGGCCGCTGAAGAGCCCGCACGAACAGGCCAGCGGGGTCTATTTTTTAAAAAACAGGTAAACCGCCAACGCGACGAGAACGAAGGCGAATATCCTTTTGAAATTGGCCGTGGACACGTGTTCAACCAGGCGGGCGCCGACCTGAGCGCCGATTATTCCGCCGATGCCCAGCAGAATGCCCAGTTTGTAATCCACATTGGCCAGTTTGTTATGAGCTATCAAAGCCGAAAAAGAGATTACCAGGATGGCCAGAAACGAAGTCCCCACGGCCTTCTGAGCCGTATGGCCGAGAAAAAGAAGCAAAGGCACCAGAAGGAAGCCGCCTCCCAGTCCTGTAAACGATGCGCCTATTCCCACCAGAAAGCCGCAGCCCACCATCCATACCACGTTCATGTCCATGATTCAGTATTCCTCTTCTCACTCTCGCGGAGTAGCGCGGATATTGGTTCCGAGTCAGATTCTCATCCGACCGAGGACCATTATACATGAACCATTCCTGGTCAACAGAGTTTAGAGGCCCGGGCTGCGGTGAGCGGATGTTTTTTTGCTGTCAACCGGAACCGTCATAGATGACGACCGGCAAAACGGCGTAGATCCCCAACCAGAAGCGGCCCCGGTGATATTTTCGAGAAATTAAGCATTCCGGAGAGTGTAAAATATTCATTTTCCGTTTATCATCATAGCAGACTGTTTCGCCCACTGATGCCGGGGGATTCGCGACAATGTTTTCCATGATGTTATTCGGTCATGAGCAACATGCCCCGCAAGTTGTCCGCCCGGACTTATCCCGGATGCGACAAGAAACCCGGCCTTGCGGCCAAAAACGATAGTCAGCCACATGACCTTGAGAGGATTCAGCTATTTTAATTTCAAGACCAGTAATATCGCTGCCGCCGGGCAGGCAAGGCGGACATTTAGGTGAATTTACATGAAACACATATTGACCGCCGACATAGGCGGCACGAACAGCCGTTTCGGCTATTTCCAGCTTGACGGGCAAGGCGCATTGAATAAAATCGAATCTGTTTGGCTCAAAACAGCCGATGCAGAATCATTTTCCGATCTTCTGAGTCAGCTCCCGGCCGCCGGATTCTCACTCCCGCCGGACCAGGCCGAAGCAGCGGTTTTCGCCGTGGCCGGCCCTGTTCAGAGGGGCAGCTACAGCCGCCCGCCTTTCATACAATGGGAAATAAACCTGGCCGAAGTCTCGACCCGTTTCAATCTGGGCAACGCCAGACTTATCAATGACTTCGTCGCTCAGGCCTACGCCTGCCTCTCTCCGCTCGCCAACGATTTCCGCCTGGTCTCCCCTGGTTCGGCCGAAGCCGACGCCCCCAAGGCGGTCATAGGAGCCGGAACAGCATTGGGGCAAGCTGCGCTGCTGCCCGACGGCCAAGGGGGGTACCGGCCAGTCCCAAGTGAAGGCGGGCATGCCAGTTTTCCCTTTGAATCGCCGGCCGAGATGGCCTTTCGCGGTTTCCTGCTGAGTGAACTGGACCGCCCCTATGTAATCTGCAACGATGTCGTCTCGGGAAGAGGCCTGAACCTTATCCACCGTTTCCTCACCGGCAACAACATAAAGCCTGAACAACTGGCCGAATGCGACCTTGACGGTACGGAAACCAATGAATGGATGGCCCGATTTTTCGGCCGGGCCTGCCGGAACTACGCCCTTCAAGTCGCCGCCCTGGGCGGTGTTTTCGTCACCGGAGGACTGGCCGCCCGTCAGCCCTTTCTGGTCACCCATCCCCTGTTCATGGCCGAATTTCACCGTTCAGCGACCATGGGCCACCTTCTGGCCAATATCCCGGTTTTTATCAACGACAACCAGGAATCAGGACTCTATGGAGCGGCAGTGGCCGCCGCCCTGGAATTTAACGGAAGATTATGAAAAAAACGGGATGAAAAAACAGGACGGCGGTCAGGCCGTCGCCAGCCTCACAGCCTGAAAAAAGCGGCAGCGCTCAGTCGCCGTTTTCCTTGTAATCCACAGCGTCTATGCCAGCTTCCTTAAGCAACCGGTGCAGGTATTGCCGCTGAATCCCGGCGATTTCCGCCGCTTTGCTGATATTACCCCCGCTCTCTTCAAGCAGCAGACCGATATAACGGCGATGAAAAGCCTGGATGACCCGGTTTTTGGCGTCCTTGAAACTAAGACGGCCCAATTCTTCGTCCAGTTCATCGAAGAGAGAATTTTCATCCTCCAGTCCAAGATCAATTACGGACAGATTATCCGTCTCGCAATAGACCACACCGCGTTCGATTATGTTTTCCAACTCACGGATATTGCCGGGGTAATCACGGCTGGCCAGGGCCTGGAGAGCTCCGGGAGACACCCCCCGGATATCCTTGCCGTTCAACCTGCTGTATTTCTGGAGAAAATGCTGGGCCAACAAAGGGATATCCTGCTTGCGGCGGCTCAGGGGCGGCAATTCGAAGTGGATGACGTTCAAACGGTAATACAGGTCCTCCCGAAATCTCTTCTCCTTGATATCATCCTTCAAAGAATGGTTCGTCGCCGCGATAAACCTGATGTCCGCCTTTTTGGTTGTTACGCTGCCCACCGGCTTGTATTCGCCCTCCTGCAGAAGCCGCAAGAGTTTGGTCTGCATGGCCGGAGCCAGGTCGCCGATCTCGTCAAGGAAAAGAGTGCCGCCGTCGGCTTCTTCCACCAGACCGCGCTTATCCTTCCAGGCTCCGGTAAAGGCCCCGCGCACATGCCCGAAGAGTTCGCTTTCCAGAACGTTCTCCGGCAGTGAAGTACAGTTGACGACCACCAGTTTCTTTTCACTGCGCAGACTGTGACGGTGTACGGCCCGGGCCACAAGTTCCTTGCCGGTGCCGCTGGCTCCGGTTATCAGAACGGTCGAATTGGTGGGGGCGACCCGGCGTATCTTGTCCCAGATGGCCTTGAGGAGAGGCGACGAGCCCGCCATGAAATACTCGTCGGAAATCTGGGCCAGGGTCTGCTTAAGGCGCCGATTCTCCTTTATGACCTCCTGCCAAGCCATAACCTTGTCAATGGTCACCAGGATGCGGTCGCGGCGGCATGGCTTGGTCAGGTAGTCGAAAGCCCCCTTGCGAATGGCCTCGACAGCGTTGTCTATGGTTGCGTATGCCGTCAATATGACCACGGCCGCATCCGGGCGGATTCTCTTTACCTCGTCCATTAACTGCATGCCATCCATCTGCGGCATCTTGAGATCGGTTATGACCATGTCGAAAGGAGTCTCCCGGAAAAGTTCCAGGGCCCGGCAGGGATCGGACTCCGTAGTCACTTCATTGTCCGTTTCCTCAGCGATAATACGCTGAAAAAGCTGCAACATGTCCTTTTCGTCGTCAACGATCAGTATCCTGCCGCCCACTTTTTACTCCTGTTCATACATGTGCAGTTTTATGATGAATGTTGTCCCTCTCTGACGCGCTGGATTGCTGGACGGATTGCTCACGCACTCGATGGTTCCGCCATAGTTCTTGATGATGCCGTAACTGACAAACAAGCCCAAGCCGGTCCCTTCGCCAGGCGGCTTGGTGGTATAAAACGGTTCGAATACGTGACTTATGTCCTTGGCCTTTATCCCTTCCCCGTCGTCCTGAATTTCCACGACCAGCCGGTGTGAAGGGCGTTCGGCATAGGTCCGCACCTTCAGGGTCCCGCCGCCTTTCATCGCCGCCGTGGCGTTGTTGAAAAGGTTGAGAAACACCTGCTGGAGACGCCGGTGGTCGCCGCGCACGGGAGGCAAACCTTCGCTGTAAGCCTCCACCAGCCTTATCCTGTGCATCTCCAGATTGTGTCTGACCACCATCAATATCTCCCGCAGGCAGACATTGATGTCGCAATACTCGAAATTGCCGTCCTCGGCCCGGGCGAAACTCAAAAGGTTCTCCACGATCTGCTTGCAGTGCTCGCCCTGCCGTTCAATCACCTTGAGATCGTCGTAATTCTGGGTGGACGGCTCGAACTTGCGCAGCAGAATGTCGCAGAACCCCAGGATCACGCCCAGCGGATTGTTGATCTCATGGGCCACACCGGCGGCCAGAGTCCCCAATGAAGCCAGCTTTTCCGTGTTGACCAGACTGCGTTCCAGCTTCTTGTTTTCCGTTATGTCACGGGCTATGCACAAGACGCTGCGGACCTTGCCGTCCTTGTCCTTCAGCGGCATATAGTTGGCGTTGATCCAGACCTCGTATTCGCCTACACGCCACAGGTATTCGTCCCGGACGCTCTTGCCGTGCTGGAAGACCAGCCCCACGTTGCGGACCTGTTCATCGGCTATTTCCGAAGGAAAAATGCCGTTGAGGGCTGTTCCAACCAGTTCGTCCGGTGCTCCGCCGAAGAATTTGGCGGTGAAACTGTTCAATGACTGCAGGCAATGATCCTCATCGACCGTAAAAATATAGTCCTCTGCGCTTTCCAGGAGCAAGCGGTACTTTTCCTCGGAACGCTTCAGTTCGTCAGTCCGGCGGTCCACCTGTATTTCCAGGCTCCTGGACCAGCGCCGCTCAAACCATAAAACAACCAGGGCGGCGAAGAGTATTCCGGCAAAGGAAAATCCCTGGAAAATCATCTGCCAGACAAATGTCTGCTTGACCTTGTCCTCTATCTCGTATACCGGGGCGACAACGGCCACCGACCAGTTCTGATGCGGATGGCCGGATATGAACACCGGGGTGTAGGCAATGAGTTTCTTGACCTGTCCGGTCAGCCCCCTGTGCCATCCGGAATGGTAATACCCCACACCTTCCTCGCCCTTGAGCATCTTTTCCTTCTGAATGAAGTTGATTTCCTCGAAGGAGAGATCAGGATTCCTCTCCTTGCGGGCCTCGAAAGCGTTTTGCCCGATGAACGTCGTATCCTGATGAAAAAGGAAAATCCCTTGCTGGTCTATAATCCAAGCGTAACCTGTGGCCCCGGACCGGACATTCTTCAGGAAAGGCTTAAGAAACCAGGTCGTGTTAATGTAGGCCAGAAGATAGCGGTTTGAGCCATTCTCCAGACGTGCGCCCAGAGCCATTGTCATGCCGCCTTGCGCGGAATGGGGAGAGGAAACCCAGACTTCATCAGTTTCCATGTCCGAAAAAACTATTTCCCTGTATGCTTCGGCCTCCAATGGTCTGGTAATGAAATTCTGCCCATAGGCTGTATACAATTGAACTATCCCGGCATCCAGATCCAGCAGTTCCACCCGCTGAACCCCGCTTTCCATTATCCTGGCCAGGCTGTTGCGCAGATAATCCAGGTCTTCTTCATTTTCCGGAGGCCATTCAAAGGCTTTCCTCTTGATGAAAAGAATCTCCTTTTTTACCAGGTCGAGTTCCCTTTCAATGAGGCTCTTGGCGTTCTGGGCCACAATGAGCTGCTGCTCATTGAATTGACTGGCCACAATCTCCCGGATTTCATTGAGCGCTTCGGTGCTCAGGAAAGCGCCTACAGCCGCGAACGAAAGAACCGCAACAGCCACCGAAAGTATGAAGTATTTACCCTTGACCGGGTTTTTGGACATCTTGGCGCTTTTTCCTTCCAGGAAGTAAAGTCCCCCAATGCCTTCTTCCGGCAGGCAGCCGCCGGATTCCGATCCTGCCCTGAACTGATCGCCCGCCCGACGGGCGGCCTGCCCGTGCCATAGGGAGAGCAATAGTCAGGCCAAGAGCGCAATGAAAACGATCAGCCTTATATCTGTTTTTATTGGTTATTTGGTCTTTCGAAATAAAAAGGTATTTTAACGGGCAGGGAAAACATGTCAGAATTCTTTACGAAGCGCAAACCTTTCTGCGTCCGGCCCCGGGTGCGATTGTGAATTTTATCTCCTGAATCGCATGCGGCGGAGTCAGAATATTTGAGGCGCTCCCGCGTGAAAAATACAACCGACCGCCCAGGCCCATGCCTCGGCGCAGTCACTGCCGACCACGTGCGGCCTTCCGATTTTGCTCACAGGCATCGCCGGGGCTGGTTCCGGTTTTGAGCGTCCGATAGATGCCTCCAGTCAGTTTTTGGCCTCTAAGGCCTTTATGTTTTTCAGCAGATTCCCGCCGGCGGCTTGGGAGCAGCCTTCCCGGAGGAACGTCCCCTCATGCCCAGTTCGTGAAAAGCATCTTCCAATCGGACAATACCCACAGGGTAATTTCGCCGCAACACAACAACACGGTTCAGGTTTTCATTGACCATAACCTCAATGGCGTGTATTAGAGAATCCTCCAGAACGACAAAAGGCTCCAAAGCCGTATCGTCCTGAAAGGGTAACATGATCTCTTTGACTTTTTTTTCAGGCACTCTGTCCCATGAATCCTTTTGAGGTAATATTCCACGTGAATTCTTCGGTATATTTTTTCATATCGACCGAGTTGTGTCCGGTTAGCTTGTGCAATAGTGGTGCCACAGGGGCAACCAAGCCGTGGCGCAAAGGATGCGTCTTCTCGTAAATGCCTTTTTATCTTGTATATTATCAACAAACCTCTCCGGCATATCCTTTTCCTGCGGGCTTCCCCGAAACCTTTCCTCCAGGGTTTATCTGTAAACAGGCAGTTGACAACAAAGAAGCCAACTGTCCATCCGATGTCCCTACATTGAGAACTTGTTCACATGAACAAAAACATATCGCCGATGTTTTGCAATTAATTCGGAGAGTTACATATATGGCCAAAATCCCAACTTTGGCATGCCTTTTGTTTACCCATAGAAGCGTGTTCTCAAAACGCTGTTCCAAGGATGCCGTTTAGTCATCGAATTGTGAAGGAGTGAGTATGGAGCACAGTATTTGGCAATGGATTGGCGATGAGGCGCTGCTGAACAACCTGGTGGCCGCCTGGCCCACCTGGATGCTTCTGGTAGCGGTTGTCGTCTGCATTCTGGTCCTTTCCAAGGGCGCGGACTTCATGATCGACGGGGTCGTTGGTCTGGCCCGCAGAACCGGTCTGCCCAAGATAGTCATAGGCGCCACCATTATTTCCCTGGGCACTACCACACCGGAGGCTTTCGTCTCGGTCATGGCCGCCTTCATGGGCAACCCCGGCCTGGCGCTGGGCAATGGTGTCGGTTCAATCATTGCCGATACCGGGCTCATCTTCGGCCTGACCTGCCTCCTGGCCGCCGTACCGGTCAATAAGTACATCCTCAACCGCACCGGCTGGGTCCAGGTCGGATCGGCCACTTTACTGGTGGTCATAGCCCTGGTCAGCCTGGTCACTTCATCCGGGGAACCGATGCTCGGACGCGGGGTCGGCATCTTTCTGCTTATCCTGCTCGGTTGCTATATGTACGTGACTTACATCTGGGCCAAGCAGGGCGGCGACGCAGCCATGGAAGGAGAGGACGAGGACGATTCCGAGCTGATGGGGCTTCCCGTGACCTGGCTGATGATAATCGGCGGTCTGATCGGAGTTGTCGCCTCGGCCCGGGTCCTGGTGCCCTGCGCCTCCACAGTGGCGGCCCGTTTCGGCATTCCCGAAGACGTCATCGCCGCCACCATGGTGGCTTTCGGGACCTCCCTGCCGGAACTGATGACAGCCATTTCGGCGGTCAAGAAAGGCCATCCGGAAATCACGGTCGGCAACATCGTCGGAGCGGACGTGCTCAACTGCCTGTTCGTCATCGGCGCGGCCGCCACGGCCAGGCCGCTGGCCATTCCGCCCAACTTCTACTACTTCCATTTCCCGACGATGATCATCATCCTTTACTCTTTCCGGTTCTTCATTTTCTCGGCCAAGGACGGCAAGTTCAACAAGTTCCATGGTGCCTGGCTGCTCGGCGTGTACCTGATCTACGTGATCCTGCAGTATGCGCTGAATATCGGCGGGGCGTGAGGATAGGAATTGATTTGGACCGATCATGCAAAAAGGTCCGGTTTGGGTAATATCACCTTAACCTAAAAATGGAGGAACCTTCTATGGGTGAACAAGCAATTCCTGAAAAGCGATTAGGTTGGGAAGTCGCGAAGGAGCTCGAGCAAAACAAGACCTTCATGGAGCGTCTCATCCCCGATTGGCGCCATATCAAGGCGGCCCTGGGGGGAATGTTCATCTTGTTCATTGTCTTCCTTATCGGCTGCTGGCTGGCCGGCAACCCGTTCGAGGCCACTCAGCGCATCGCGTCCCCTTACAGTGAAGCCAACGGTCTGGTTGGCACCAACGAATGGCATATCGTCTGGAGCGTCGTCGGTATCGCCATGTTCTTCGAATTCATGGATGCCTCGGCGGGCATGGGCTTCGGCACCGCGCTGACACCTCTGCTCCTGGTCATAGGCTTCAACCCCAAGCAGATCGTGCCTGTAGTCATGATCCAGCAGGGCGTGGCAGGCCTCATCGGGGCTTTCCTGCACAGGGAGTTCGAGAACGTTGAATGGAAGTTAAAGCCGATGTCGGAGACGATCAAGCTCTGGCTGATTATCGCTGTCACCGGCTGCCTCTTCGGAGCGCTATCCATCACCGCCGTCTACGGCATCTTCAAGGTGGACAAGATCTGGATCAAGCTGTATGTCGCTCTTCTGCTCCTGGGCATGGGCGGCGTCTCCGTCTTCCAGGCGGCTTCGAACAAAGAACGTCCCTACCGGCCCTGGAGGATGCTCTTCTTTGCCGCCCTGGCCGGTTTCAACAAGGGTGTCGGCGGCGGCGGCTACGGCCCGGTCACCACGGTCGGCGGTCTGCTGTCCGGCGTCCCGGTCAAGTCCATGCTGGCCGTGACCGCCATCTGCGAAGGCACCGTGAGCTGTTTCTCCATCCTGGTCTGGCTGGCCCTGTTGACCAGCGGCGTCACCATCGACTACATGCTGCTGCCCAGCATGATGCTGGCCACCATGGTCTCGGCCGTAGCCGCGCCATATGCCACGCGCGTCTTCCCGGAAAAGCTCTGGAACATCGTCGTACCGGCCTACTGTCTCGTCCTAGCCGTTTATGCCTTCTACCAGATTATTCCGGGTGTTGTTAAGAAGCTGGCAGGCTGATTGGTTCAACCCTTTCCCGGATCGTGCGGTGGACGCCAGTGAAAATAAAGTGCAAACGCGGGTGCTTGAATTCAGGGCGACAAAAACGGCTTCGCCAGGCCGGCCCTGACATGGCGTCCACCCCGGCCGGGTCTTTCTACAGTCTTCCGGGCGTCCAGACGGGCGCCCGGAAGGCCGCCACCAGACAGTTTTTTTCGGAGGTGCTCCCATGCAGGCTCAGGAATTAATGACACCCCAGGAACGCAAGAAAGATGAATACTTACGCAGACGCCTCCGAGGTTTCTCCGTCACCATGATGGTCATGGGCCTCAGTTTCGGACTCTACTACCTGGGGTTCTTCGGCGGCGTCGAAGGGCCTTTGGAAGCGGGCAATATAGGTCAAAGCCTTGCAGGCATGGGCGTAACCAAAAAGCATTTCTTTACTTTTTTTCTTTCCATCTTCGTCTTCGCGGCCACGTGGAACCATATTTTCAACTTCGTCAGCCACAACACCGGTTCCCGCCTGACCTGCAAGAAAGACCCTCTGGGAAATGGCCACATCTGCGGAAGCCGCATTGTCAAAAGAGAAAAGGTCCAGGACAAAAAGACCGGACAACCGGTAACCTATTTCACCTGCGAAGAAGGGCACAGACTCAGAGAAGCCCATTTTCACCCTGTCCGCAAAGGCGTCTTCAGCCACACGCTCTGGCTGGCTTGCGGAACATTCTGCGCCATAGTCTTTTTCCTCATCTGACCGACACCGGAACGCCCGCCGGCCGGATGGAATCTCTAGCTGGTGCGGGCGGTCCGGATGATGATAAACTGAGCCTGTGCGTCCTTTCCGAAAAGACGACAGGCTCTTTTCTTTCAGAAAGGGGAGGCTCCCATGAATCGGAAGCCCCGGATCCTTCTCGTTGACGACGAAAAACGCTTCGTCCACAACATCGCCCGCATTCTGGAGCGCCAGGACTTCGATGTCTCGACAGCCTATGACGGACTCCAGGCGGTGGAGACGGTCCGTGGGGCCGAACATTTCGACGTGGCCGTCCTTGACCTCAATATGCCAGGCCTGGACGGACTGGGAGCCCTGCAACAGATCAAGGACATCTCTCCTGATACCGAAGTCATCATTCTGACCGGCAACGCAACACTGGAAAACGGTATAGAAGCCTTGCGCCTGGGCGCCTTCGACTATCTGCTCAAGCCTTGCGACCTAGACGACCTTGTCGGCAAGATCAACGAAGCCTACGAACTGGACACCATCAAACAGAGCCCGGTCCTCTGGACCGGCAACCAGGTCAGTCAGGTAGCCAAATCATCATTCCGCCATCTCCAGGCGGATCAGCCGCTCGCTGCCGCCCTAGGCCTGTACGGACGCGACGCGGAAGACATGGCCCAGGAAAGGCTGTACATAACCGACGCGGAAAGAAGATTGCTGGGGTTTGTGACCAAACAGGACCTGCTGGCCGAAGCCAGAAAGGCTCATCCGGAGCAAGCCATGAACTGGACAGACCTGCTGGACAACCCGTCCTGGCTGCCGCCCCAGCCCCTGGCCTCGATAATGCGTCTCGAAATCATGGCCTCCCGCCCGGATGAACCCCTGACGGAGGCGGCCAATTCCATGATAGAAGGCAATGTCCGCAGCATGCCCGTGATCGAAGACGGCCGGGTTGTAGGCATTGTCAGGCTCAAGGATATTTTTGATTTCATCCAGCTTGAGATAGAATAGCTGCAACATTCCGGGAGGAATTCCAAGACATGGCCGAAAAATCCGAACAGAACGGACGGTTGAGGTCCAGGGATTATCCCTATTTCCGGCGACTCTGGAATAATGTGGTCGTCGCCCTGCTGGCCGTATCTTTCGCGCCGCTCTTCCTCGTCGGCGGCGGCATGTACTACTACGCAGCATCGGCCCTGAAGAAAGAGACCCTTGAATCTCTGCGAAGCGAAGTCAGCGCCCATAAAAACAATATAGACAGCTTCATCTCCGAACGGATCTACTCCCTGCGCCTGGCCGCCAGAACATTGTCTCTGCTCGATACGAACGACACGGACAGGCTTGAAGCCGCCCTGACCGAACTCCACGCCGAAATGGGCTATTTCGTGGACCTGGGGCTGATAGACGGCCTGGGCCGCCACCTGGCCTACCATGGGCCGTATGATCTGAAAAACAGGAACTACAAGGAAGCCTTCTGGTTTCAGGAAGCCTTTGACCGGGAAGTATACATCAGCGATGTGTATCTCGGTTTCCGCAAAGTTCCCCACTTCATCATGACTCTGCGTCTGGAAAAACCTTCCGGACCGGTCATCCTGAGAGCCACCATCGACGCGGCCCCGTTCAATGAAATGGTCGCCGGAGTTACCGGCCGCCGGGAAGGCGATTCCTACCTGCTCAACGCCGAGGGAGTCTTTCAGAGCCAACCCCGGAATATCGGCTCTCTCATGGAACAATCCGGAATAAAAGGAATCGAACCCTTCGAAGGTGTGAGGGTCGACGAACGGGCCGGAGAGATAATCGCCGAGGTCTGGCTGGACAAAGTCCACTGGCTGTCCGTTGTTCAGATAAGCCGGGCCGACATTTTCGCCAAGCTCAACCGGGTCCGCAACGCGGGAATCCTTATTTTCCTCCTCGGGTCCATCATCATCGTCTTCACCGTGCTGCTGACCACCAATTATCTAGTCTCCCGGCTGGAGTATAAGCGGAAAAGCATCCGCGCCCTGGACAGCGAACTCCGCCGGACCAGCCAGATGGCTTCGTCGCTCATCCTCTCCAACCGGCTGCTCACGGAGTTGAAAACCTCCATGGCCAATGCCGACGCCTCGCTGGCCGTCATCAGGGACCGGGCCGCGGGCAAGGGGAATCCAGCGGCCATTTCCGAAAATATCGACCATATCAAGGAAGAACTTGACCGCAACCGCCACATGATCGACCGATTCATGGCCGCCACCCGTCCTCCATCCCCGGTGCCGATAATCACCGATATAGGACTCAATGAACTTCTGGACGATCTGCTCGACCTGCTGGGAAGCGAATTCCGTCACCGGAATATCCGCATCGACAGGCAGTATCAGACGGATCTACCGGCCATCCGCAACGATTCAGGACAGATAAGGCTGATATTCCAGAACCTGCTTCTAAACGCCCTGGCCGCCGTCCGTCTGGACGGAGTCATCGTGTTGAGCACGGAATCCGGACAGGACCGCATCCAGATCACCATCGGTCATAACGGGTCGCCTTACCAGGTGGAGGAAATCGAAGAGTTGTCCGAACCGCTCTTTACGGCCGACCAGGACGGAGTCAACCTGGGACTGGCCTTCAGCGCCTCCGCGCTGCGTAAGCTGGGCGGGAGCATGACCGTGCGGAACGATCCGGGCCGGGGCGCGTTTCTCCATGTGGAAATAGGGCTCAGGCTCAAGGTTACGGGAGACTAGCCCGCCCTGAGGCCGTGCGGCGCCAACCAATGATAAAAAGAGAAAATTTAAAACAGGCCATAGACGCCATAGCCAAACAGGACCCGGAGGTCGGCTTCGCTCTGAATGAAATGCTGGCTACCGGGCAGATAGACGTGCCTTCCGACGCCGACCCGACCCCGGCGGACGAACCGTGTTTCCTTTTTCAGAACCGAACCGTCCCGGTCAGGCTTTATCAGTATTTCAGCGACGGACCGCAGGTTCTGGAAGAGAGGCTGCTGCTCAAGTACGGCGAGCTGGTCAGAAAGCATCAGATACTCAGCCGAGGCAACTCGTTCAACTATCGCCTGGCCGCTCTGGACATTCATCAGGCCGGGCTGAAAGCGGCCGTGGATTACGAACTGAACCTGGCCCTGGAAACAAGCCGCCAACGCCTGAACCGCACCCGGGAAAGGCTTGAGCGCGGCCAGGGCAAGTCGAACAGGCTCGCCCTTGAGGCCGAGCGCCGCGAGGCGGCGGTCAAAAAGCTCGAAAACATCGCCAGCGATGCATCTTCCACGGGACTGCCCAACGACGGCCGGGATCCGTCCGTTCTTTTCCGGGGTATAGTCGACAAAGACACGCCGGCCTATTTTGTCCGTTTCCCTTTTTCCCGGGAGACGCTCATGCAGGCCGCCGACATCAACCTGGATTTCTTCTATCTGCGTTTCCTGCTCAACTGCCTTATTTCCGGGTACGACCGTTACCTCTTCGCCGCCATAGTCAACCGCCGTCTGGCCGGTCTGATGCTCCTTACACCGGTGGAGGACCTGTTCTTCGCGGACCTGACCATCAAGTTCATCGCCACGGTCCGGGGCAGGAAAGCCGAGCCGGGAGAAATATCCTTCCCCGTGCCCAAGGGCGTAGGCACTACCCTGGTGGCCGGATCCTGGATGTACTGGAAATTTTTCAGCCCCCGGACCAAGAGGATAATTCTGGACGCGGAACTGGCCGCCACCCGTTTCTACAAAGGCCTTGGTTTCCACAGGTCAGGCAACTACCAATATGTCCTGCGCCGCCCCAGCAGCCGTCTGCTGAGAAACATCGCCGTGATGGCCGAACATCTGCCCGAGAATTGCGGCCGGGCTTTCGATGAAATCCTGGCCCTGATAAAGGACCAGAAGAAAATGCTCTTTTCCAGCCCGGCGAATCCGGATCAGGCGGCGAACAGAAGCGCCTCCGTGGACTTCATCAAGGAATGCCTGAAAGCCCGCAATCATCCGGACCTGGCCCGCACGGCCGCCGCGCTCCTGGTCAGACACCAGAACAGCATTTCCGACGCCGAAGAAATGCTCGAATTCGCGCAGACCTACGGTCTGGTCCGGCCCGGACCGGGGCCGAATCCGGACATAGCCCCCGCCTGTGTGGTCTTTGACGATTTGTACACCAGACACCTGGAGAAAATTTTCCACCTGGAAAACCCCGGACGCATCGAAGCCGCCCGGGCAATTCTGCAGGACCCGGCCGTATCGGGCCGCTTCGCCTCACTGCCTCCCCGGCAGGCCGAGCTGGAAGAACTGGCCTGGGTCCACACCCCCGGCCACATCGCCCGCATAGCCGCCACGGCCGGACGTCCACTGGCTTCTTTCGACCTGGACACCCAGACATCGGAAAGAACCTGGGAAGTGGCCCGTCTGGCGGTAGGCGGAGTCTTCACCCTGCTGGACGAGATATGGGAAGGCCGCATCCGCCGCGGCTTCGCCTTTGTCCGCCCGCCGGGCCACCACGCCGAACCGGACAAGGCCATGGGCTACTGTTTTTTCAACAACGCCGCTCTAGGCGCGAGATATCTGCAGTACCGTAGGCGCGCCAAGCGGATCATGATTATTGACATCGACGCCCATCACGGCAACGGAACCCAGGCCGCCTTCTACGAATCCGCCGACGTCCTGTATTTCTCTCTGCATCAGTTCCCTTTCTATCCGGGCACAGGCAACATCGGCGAAGTCGGGCGAGGAGCGGGCGAAGGCTTCACCGTGAATGTCCCCCTGCCCAAACGCCAGGACGACTACATCTTCGGCCAGGCCCTGCATTTCATAGCCGCGCCCATCGCCGAACAGTTCAAACCCGAAGCCATCATTGTCTCCTGCGGCTTCGACCTGTACATCCACGACCCGGCCAGCGAGATGAAAGGCACTCCGGAAGGCTACGGGATCATGACTTCTCTTCTGACCGAAATGGCCGACAAAGTCTGCCATGGCCGGATTGCCTTCATCATGGAGGGCGGCTACTCTGTCAAGGGGGTCCGCGAATGCGGTCTGGAAGTCATGAAAGTCCTCTGCCGCACGGCCGACACCGACCAGCGCAAAATCGACAGAATCAGAAACGCCCTCCCCTCCAGGACTCCTGCCCTGCGCAAGGTCATCGAAGTCCAGGGCAAATACTGGAAATTGTAATATCCACCCCCTGTCCCCCTTTTGTTTACATGTTGGCCGGAAGGCTGCTGTCACCACAGCCTGCCGGAAAAGGACCGGTAGATTCCCTAAAAAAACGGCACCATACATATTAACTTTAAAATTAACAAGTTAAGCAATACGTTCCCGTCTTTTCCCGCAAATCCGGGCAGCTTTTGCGGCTCCCCGCCGCCGCGGGATATTATGACTTTTTTGGTACAGTTATTGAATAAAATCATCTTAAATCAATATGAAGACGTTTGAAGGTTTCTGAACAGGTGCAGCCAATATGAACGGAAACAACAAGCCAGCAGAAACATTCGTCAATATAGATATCAAGGCCGAGAGGAATCAAACATACTCGAGGCTATTCCGGAAGTTCGTCGTCTTCACCCTGGTCTGTTCGGTCTTGCCGCTGCTTCTGGTCGGTTGGGGCATCTATCTCCACTACTCTGGCTTCGCCCGAAACAGGATGATTTCCGATTTCAAAACCCAGATAGAACACCACAGAAAAACCATCCAGCTCTTTCTGGACGAACGGCGCTCCACCATGCAGCTTATAGCCGGAAGTCATTCCCTGGAAGATCTGGTCAGAGACGAAGGCCTGCACGCAGTCTTCGAGCTTATCAACCGGGACAACTGGTCTTTTACCGATCTGGGGGTTATCGACGATCAGGGCAACCACCTCCAGTACGTCGGACCTTATGATCTGCTGGACAAGAATTACGCTCAGACCTTCTGGTTCAAGGAGGTCATGGAAAAAGGCATCTACGTCAGTGAAATGTTCATGGGCTTCCGCCAGGAACCCCATTTCGTCATCGCCGTGACCAAAACGGAAAACGGCCGCAAATGGATACTGCGAGCCACCATCGACACCGAGTATTTCCGGTCCCTGGTCGAAAACGTCCGCATCGGCCAGACCGGCGAAGTCTATCTTATCAACGATCAGGGCCAGTTCCAGACCAGCCCCCGTTTCGGGGCTCAGATCATGGACAAGGCCCCCTTCGAGGTTCCGGCCTGGCACCAGGGCATCCAGGTCTCTGTCCGGCCCAGCGGACATGATTCCAGCGGCCGTGAAATACCGAGCAAAATAGTCAGTCAGGCCTGGCTCCAGCAACCGCGCTGGCTTCTCATGGTCCAGCAGGACTACAGCGAAGCCCTGGACGACGTCAATCACGCCAACAGGCTAACTCTGATATTCCTTCACGTCGGAGCCCTGACCATACTGATAGTCACGGTCCTCATCACCAGGCACATGATTTCCATCATCAGGAATCGGGACCTGGAAGCCGACCGGCTGAACAATCAGCTTCTCCAGACAGGCAAGCTGGCCGCCATAGGGGAACTCTCCGCAGGCGTGGCCCACGAAATCAACAATCCCCTGGCCATCATTCTGACCGAACGGCAACTGGTGCTGGACTCACTGCAATACGGACAGGTTTCGGAGGCGGAATTCAGGAAGCAGCTTCAGGAATCATTGTTGCAAGTGGACATACAGGTCCAGCGCTGCAAGCGCATAACCCAGAATCTGCTGCGCTTCGCCCGCCGCACGGAATCGGTCATAGAAACCGTGGACATCAATGCCTTTCTACGCGAAGTGATAGAGCTTATCGAACGGGAAGCCAGGACCAACGGCATCAGATTCATCCCCGAACTCGAAGACAATCTGCCGCCGGTCCTCTCCGACCCGTCCCAGCTCCAGCAGGTCTTTCTGAACCTCATCACCAATGCCATAGACGCGCATGAACACAAGCCGTACGGTTCGATACATATCAGGACCGAATCCGCACCGGACAAGGGCGGCCTCTGGGTGGCCTTCAAGGATACGGGCAGCGGAATACCGGCCGAAATTCTGAGCAAGATATTCGATCCCTTCTTCACCACAAAAGCGGTGGGCAAAGGGACGGGCCTTGGTCTGTCCATCTGCTACAGCATAGTCAAAAGGCTGGGAGGACAGATAGAAGTGGAAAGCGAAGTCGGCCAGGGGACGGAATTCAGGCTTTTTCTTCCCTTCACCCCGCCGGCCGATTTGCAGGAACGCCTGGATGAATCCGTCCGGCACCTGATCTGAAGACAGGCAGACCGGCATCAGGCGCATATTTTCACCCGCGGGCCTTTTCGGCCCCGCCCCCTGCCCCGTTCCCAGCGGGTGGATGAAACGTTAACACGGCTGCTTTTTTACAGGAGGTAACACATGAAGCTGGCAAGGGTTCTCTTGGTTGATGATGAAGTCGTTTTCACCAATAATATGTCTAAACTTCTTAATAATCGCGGTTACAGGGTCACGCCGGTCAACAGCGGAGCCGAAGCCATACGCATGCTGGAAGACAAGGATTTCGACGTGGTGGTCCTGGACCTGAAAATGCCCGGCATGGATGGTTTGACCACCCTCAGGGAAATCAAGAAACTTGGCATATTCACTCAGACCCTCATACTCACCGGCCACGGAGCCATAGATTCCGCTTTGGAAGCCACCCGGCTGGGGGCTTACGACTACCTGACCAAGCCGTGCGAAGTCGATGAGCTGGTGGCCAAAATAGAAGGGGCTTTCGTCAAGAAGGACGATCAGGAAAAGGCCGACCTGCAGGACAAAATTCAGAAGGCCGTCGAATCACCGCAAGCCATACTGGAGCTGGTCAAGAAAAAGAAAAACTGACCGGCCTGGCGCCTGGAGTATGAAGACCGGCCGCGGCAACATGCGGCCGCCCCACGACCTTAACCATGGACGGACGGATGGGAGCCGCCCGTTCTGTTGCCAAACATCTCCATACCTCCTTCCCCCCTGACGGGCCGAATCGCGAGGAACGCCCTGTCCTTGCGGTTCGGCCCTCTGTTTCCCGGCAGCCACCGGCCATCCGGCCGGACCTGAAAACGGTTGACGGTTTCCGGGCGACAGTGTATTAATTCAAATTATGCCCAGATTGACATATTTAATATCTGGCAATTTCTACTATTCAATGTTTATGCCATGTTAAATTATATCAACCAACCTTCTCCGGGCCTTGAGGCAATCAACAACCGCCCCGAAGGCGTCAATCTGCTGGATTTCAACCGGCGGGTCGAACAGGAAGGACTGCCTTCCAGGCTCAACGAAGCGCGGCTGACTCTTTTCTTCAATGAGTTGCAGGAGTTGGGACAGGAAGGCGGCCAATTGCACCTGTTGACCATGGCCCGCCTCTTCGAGTTGACCCTGTTCACCGCCGGACAGTATGCAGACTGCGGAGAATTCTCGGCCGCCGGGGACCTGCTGGCCAATCCGGCCCAGGTCATGATCCATATCCGGGGCCGCCGCCATCCTGTAATCAAAAAACGCCACTCATGCCTCACGGAGCAGTTCGCCTGTCAAGCCGATGAGCGCGGCGGGGTCATCGATTGGCTGAAAAAGGAAACACGCCTGGAAATCAGGCGTGAAGCCCTGTTGCCACTTGTTTTCGGACAGATGCGTAATTCCGGCGGATTCTCGCCCCGCTATCTGGAAATGTGCGACAACCGCCTGAAGAAAACCGCGACTCTGCTGGGTCTTATAGGCGCCTGCCATCTGTCGCCGGGAGTTGACTTCTCCCTTTATCTGCGAAACCTCAAAGATGCCGACCGGCGTTTTCTGGAAGCGAACCTCTGCCGGTTCGATTTAAGCTGCTTCCTGGAACTCGGCAAGGATCTGCGCCTCATCGCTCACGGAAGGCTTGACAAAAGCCGCTTCCTGGCCTGAACCCGTCCCACCGGAAGACCGGCCGGCGGCCCCCCCGGTCCCCTGACCCGCCGGCCGGTCGCCTCCACCTTCCCTAACGATTGATTCTTCACAGAAGACTCTCAGATGAAGCTGCCGGACCGGCCAGAAACAGCCTTGCCGACATTTCGTTGATATATGGGGGAGATAACCGATTAATTATGAGTGAAAACCTTGCTGCGGGAAAAGCATCCCCAATAAACGGGACCGGGAAGCCAGGCGAAACCAGCAGGCGGTTCAAGGGGATATTATTGCCAGCCCATCCTGTCCAGACGGCCCCATCTCACGGCCTCGCTCCAGGGCGTCTCACCCAGCGCGTTGGCCTTGTTCAAATCCGCGCCGCGTCCCGTGAGCTTCGTTACCGCAGTCACACGGCCGAAACGAACGGCCATGAGCACTGGCGGCTCAGCGTCATAGGCCGCAGCTCCGGTCGAAACCCCATTCGGATCGGCCCCGGCCTCCAGCAGCGCCTCCACGGTCTGTTCGGCCGCCTCGTCATTCTTGCAACCCATCACGGCCAGATGCAGAGGGCGGAGACCGCACTTGGTGAGAGCATTCACGTCCGCCCCGCGCCGGATAAGAATCCGGGCCATGTCCGCCAGCCCTCGCCAGGCCGCCATGTGGAGGGGAGTCTGCCCTTGGGCGTCCCGGGCATCGACCTCTGCTCCCCTTGTGAGCAGCATTTCAGCCAACAGCGGTTTTATACGAGGATTACCGGCCGCAATGTGCAATGGCGTCAGGCCGCACTCATCCACGGCATCCGCCTTGGCTCCGGCGGTTATCAGTTGCGCGGCCCCTTCGCTCGTGCCCAAGGCCAAAACCCCATGCAAGGCCGTCCTCCCGGCCCAGTCCGTCTCATGCACGGACATACCTGCTGCCAGCAGTTCCCGCACATCCCGGCGGCTCCGGGCATATTGCAGCTTGTTGCCGTAAGGTTGAGGAGGCACGGCGCTGTCGTCCAGCATCAACCACTTGACAGGTTCCTCATTGGCCCCGCAGGCCCTCAGAAGTTCGCGCACACGAGGCACCTGAGCCGACTGCCAGGACGTCATCCCCCAGGCGTCACGCTCATTCACCGCCGGACAATGAGTCAGGAGCAGACGGACCAACTCGCAGTCGCCAGCCGCAGCAGCCTCGTGCAGAGGGCTGCCCCAGGCGGCCAGGGTGATCGGGGAGGCTCCATAGTAGAGCAGCAAACGCACCGTCTCCATCCGGCCCGCGCTTCCAGCCAGATACAAAGGCGTCCGCCCGTCATCCATGACATCGTCCACCCAGGCTCCTGCCTTCAACAGCAGCAGAACCGCGCCGGGGGAACCGCTCTCGGCGGCCGCGTGCAGAGGCGTGGCCTCTTCCTCGTTGGAAGCCTCAACATCCGCCCCGCGTTCCAGCAAAAGACGCACTGCCGCCTCCGAACCGGACCCGGCTGCGTAATGAAGCAGGGTCCGTCCTTCATCGTCCGTCAGATTGACTTGGCCGCCCTTGTCCAAAAACCAGGACAGCGTGCCGGAATCGCCGGACCACGCAGCTTCCAGAGCCGCCTTTTCAAGTTCCTTGCGCATCGCCGCCGCCCCCTTCGGGCTGTTCATTTCCGAACGTGGTCACTTTAACAGCAACGCCATAACTAGACAACTGTTCACCGAGACGGCTCAGCAACGGCCCACCCGGCTCGCCGTTCTCGAATAATGATATAAAAAGGCCGGTTAGGGCGACCGGCCTGATATGATTTTAACTCCAAGGATTCTGTTCTTTCAATCCCCAATATCCCATTCGGTCTTTTCACTGGCAAAACCGGGGCGCTTGAAGGCAGGGTCGGGATAATCATAGAAGCCCCTGCCGACCTTGACGCCCAGCCGCCCCTGATCGACGTAACTCTTCATGAAATCCGCGTTGCGCATGGCCTGGCGGTCCTGAAGCTTTTGGGCCCAGTAATCGGTTATCTTCCAGACCGTATCCAGTCCCACCGTGTCCATGACTCCAAAGGGACCTATGGGCGACTGCATGACGCCCATCCAGGCCCGGTCGATATCCTCGACCGAGGCCACGTTCTTGGAGGCCAGGTTCTGGGCCGACCGGAACCATTCCGACAGCATCGAGTTGAAAACGTAGCCGGGATTCTCTTTTTTCAAGACGATAGGTATCTGACCGATCATTTTGCAGAATTCATTCAGAAGCCCCAAGGTCTCGGAAGAAGTTCCCGGATGGGGCATTATGTCCACCACATTGGTCAGGCGCACGTCATGAAAGTGAAAAGCCGCGAAACGGTCGGGCCGGCCCGTGGCCTCGGCGAACATGGACGGCACCAGAGTCGAAGTGTTGGTGGTGAAGACTGTCCGGGCCGGACAGAAAGCATTCAGCTGCCCGAATACCCGCCCCTTGAGTTCCGGGTCCTCGGGAATGGATTCGCTGACCAAGTCAACATCCCGGGCCGCTTCTTCCATGTTGTCAGACAACGATATGCGGCTCATGGCTTCGGCCGCCTCCTGCGCGGTCAGCCTTCCCCGTCGGGAGAAATAACCGGCCAGTTTCCGAGCCCTGCCCAGCCCCTGTTCCAAAGCCTCGGGACCGACATCGCAAAAGACCACCTCAAAACCGTTGGCCGCACAGAGAAACCCGATCTGGTGCCCCATGGTCCCGGCTCCCAGAATCAGCACCTTTTTCACCTCTTCAATCAGCATCTCACCCTCCTTACACCCTTGATCTTCATTGTCGGCTTCCGCCAGCAAGCCGCGCCGCACCATCACCGCCTGAAAAGTCCGGCCAGCATGGGCAGAAACAGGGAAACCAAAGTCGTTTTGACCCAGGCGGCGTATTCACTGCCTTCCGGGTCCAGGCGAAGCAGCCAGGCCGCACTCTCCGGCGCCCCCAGATAATACAGGACCAAGGCGTTGAAACTGTCGGAAAATCGGCCTACCTCCTCCGGCGAAGCGTTCAGGCGCATGGTCTCGGCGAACGACCGGCGCATGCCTTCAAAGACTTCCACCAACCGGTCCCGTCCGGGGACGGCCCCCATCTTTTCCCCGGCGATATTCAAGATTATGATGCGGAAGACCAGTGGAGATTTCCGGCTGAATTCAATCACCCTGTCCACATACCGGCCGAAACCGTCTTCCAGATTCATGGTCCTGACTTCGGCCAGCCAGCGCTCGTGGGCCTCGTAAAGACCGGCGCATATTCCGGCCGACACGGCTTCAAACAGAGCAGCCTTGGTCGGATAATAATACGCGATCAGCGCGTGGCCGAATCCGCCCTCGGCGGCAATCATGCGGAGGCTGGCCGCATTGTAAGGGTGCCGGGCAAAAACCCGCCCGGCTGCTTCCAGCACTATCTTTCCGGTCTGCTTTTTGTCCTTGCAGGCTATCTGGCCAGTCATGTCCGTCCATAAATTTCGTTTTGGTATTTGCCGGGAAGCACGCCCGGTTCGCTTATCCGGCCTGAAACCAGGACGCCTGACCATAGGAATAATGCATACCATGGACGCAAGGCAAGTATTTTTGTACGATCGTCCAAAACTTCTGGTCAAAAGATACATCCCGCCCAGCGCAATTCCTGGCCCATGAAACGGTCAAGAGGAAGGCGAGGCTTGACCTTTTACTCCCGCCGCACCCGGAGAAAAAACACCAGATTGTTCGAAGTGGTAGGACAGGCCCTACGTGAAATAAGGGTTTCCCCCCATGGCGCACCTATGCTAATTTGGCTATAAATCTGACATTCATATCTCCGGTTTCACCAAGGTTAAAGCCAGCGGTTCGGCGTGGTCCGGCGGCGGACAGGCACGTTTTCCGTCATTTTACGTCCGCGGACAGATTCCGAATTCACCAGAAAGGGGTAAGGGATGGGAAAGTTCAACGACCTGTATGAGAAAAGCATCAAGTATCCCGCTGCATTTTGGGCCGAACCCGCAGAGTCCATCGACTGGGTCAGGCGCTGGGACAAGGTTCTAGACGATTCCCGGCAGCCGTTTTACCGCTGGTTCACAGGGGGTGAACTGAATACCTGCTACAACGCCCTGGACCGCCACGTCGCCTCGGGGCGGGCCGATCAGGCCGCCATCATCTACGACAGCCCGGTTACCGGGACCGTCCGCAAAATCACCTATCAGGAGCTTCTCGAACAGGTCTCACTTTTCGCCGGAGCCCTGAAGGGGCTGGGCGTGACCAAGGGCGACACAGTAGTCCTGTACATGCCCATGGTGCCTGAAGCCCTGGTGGCCATGCTGGCCTGCGCTCGCCTGGGGGCCATACATTCTGTGGTCTTCGGAGGCTTCGCGGCCAAGGAACTGGCCATCCGCATAGACGACGCCAAGCCCAAGGTCATTGTCAGCGCCTCCTGCGGCATTGAAGTCAAAAAAGTCCTCGAATACAAACCGCTGCTGGACAGGGCCATAGAACTGGCCTCGCACAAGCCCGCTAATTGCATAATCCTGCAGCGGCCCCAGGCCAAGGCTGCACTTCTCCCCGGCCGGGACCTGGACTGGATGGAACTGGTCAGCGGGGCGGTTCCGGCCGACTGCGTCACGGTGGCGGCCACCGATCCGCTCTACATCCTTTACACCTCCGGCACGACAGGACTTCCCAAGGGCATTGTCCGGGACAACGGCGGACATGCCGTGTCCTTGTACTGGAGCATGAAAAACATCTACAATATACAGCCGGGCGATGTTTACTGGGCCGCTTCGGACGTGGGCTGGGTGGTGGGCCATTCCTATATTGTCTATGGTCCGCTGCTCTACGGCGCCACCACGGTTCTCTATGAAGGCAAGCCCGTTGGTACTCCTGACCCAGGCGCCTTCTGGCGGGTCATTTCCGAGCACGGCGTCAAATGCCTTTTTACTGCCCCCACAGCCTTCCGGGCCATCAAGCGGGAAGATCCGGGCGGCGAATACCTCAAAAAATACGATATAAAAGACTTCCAGACTCTTTTTCTGGCCGGAGAACGCACCGACCCGGATACCTATCACTGGGCCAGCGCCATGCTCAAAAGGCCTGTCATCGACCACTGGTGGCAGACGGAGACCGGCTGGGCCATCGCCGCGAACTGCCTGGGAGTGGAGCATCTGCCGGTCAAGGCCGGTTCCCCCACCAAGGCCGTTCCGGGATACGCCGTGCATATACTGGATTCCACCGGGGGAGAAACTCCGCCCAACCAGGCCGGTATTGTCACGGTCAGACTGCCGCTTCCGCCGGGCACCCTGCCGACCCTCTGGCAGGCCGACGAGCGCTTTCTGGAATCCTATCTCAAGCCTTTTCCCGGCTACTACTTCACCGGTGACGAAGGATATGTGGATGACGAAGGGTATCTGTACATCATGGGCCGGGTGGACGATGTCATCAACGTGGCCGGACACCGCCTCTCCACCGGAGCCATGGAGGAGATCATCGCCCAGCACAAGGACGTGGCCGAATGTGCGGTCATCGGGGCGGCCGACTCCTTCAAGGGTCAATTGCCCGTCGGCCTGGTGGTGCTCAAGGCGGGAGTGGTCCGGGACCATGAAGAGATAACCCGGGAACTGGTGCAAATGGTCCGGGACCAGATAGGCCCGGTGGCCGCCTTCAAGGAAGCCGTGGTCGTGGCCCGCCTGCCCAAGACCAGATCGGGCAAGATACTGAGGGGAACCATGCGGAAAATTGCCGACGGCAGCCCTTATACAGTTCCGTCAACCATCGACGATCCGGCCTCCCTGACCGAGATAGAAGCCTCCCTTTTCACCATCGGCTACGCCAAGGGACAGAAGTAGACTCTTTTCAACAGCGCCGGCGGGGACTATTCCTTGCCGGCGTTTTTTCTCTGCCTGCATCGGGGTGGACCGGCCATTATTTACTTCTCGACTCACGCTCTGTCTTCTGATAAAAATAGAAATAATCTCTACAAATTAAGGATGGCGATGAACCAGTCTCTCAATCAGGACCCCCAAGGGCCGTGGAGAGAGGCGGGTCGATGGCGGACTTTCTGCCGGCGTCCGGCTTTCTGGCTGCTGGTGTTTATGCTCGGCCTGATTCTCTTTGTCTGGCCTTTTATTCCCACGTCACACCGATGGACGGGAGCGGAGAGGTATGTGTACCTTTTCTGCGCCTGGGCCTTCATCATAGGACTGATTATCCTGATTGCCGTCAACCTGGCTCCCTTTCGGGCCAAGCAGGGAAAAGCGGACTAAGGGGATGCTCTCCGGTTCTTCCATAATTTCCATATTCTGCCTCTACATGGGGCTGCTGTTCGTTCTGGCCCTCTGGGCCAGACGCCGCAGCATGGCCGGAAGAAGCCTGGTCGACAACCCGTTTGTCTATTCCTTTTCCCTGGCCGTCTACTGCTCTTCCTGGACCTTCTACGGCAGTGTCGGACAGGCGGCCAACAGCGGCCTGCTCTTTTTGACCGTCTATCTCGGCCCAACCTTGGTCGCAGTTTTCGGCGGAGGACTCTGGCGCAAGATGATCCGCCTGAAAAACACCTACCGGATCACCAGCATAGCCGACTTCATCAGCACAAGGTACGAAAAGTCCGAAACCCTGGCCGCCCTGGTCACACTTATCTGCCTGGTCGGCACCATCCCTTACGTGGCGCTGCAACTCAAGGCCGTTCTGGCCAGTTTCGCCGTTTTGACCGCTCATGAAGGCTCGGGCTCAAGCTGGGTGGCCTCCCATGTCAGTGCTGTCGTCGTCGGCCTGATGATACTCTTCACCATCATCTTCGGCGTGCGCAGCCTGGAGCCGACCGAACGCCATGAAGGCATTGTCATGGCCGTGGCCGTTGAATCGCTGGTCAAGCTCATCTCACTTCTGGCCGTCGGCATATTCGTGGTCTACGGGGTCTTTGACGGTTTCTCCGACATCTTCAGCCAGGCCGCTCTTAATCCGGTCACTCAACCCTTGTACCATGGGCAGTCGCTGCCGGTCTCATTGATAACCTGGGTCACCTATATCGTTATTTCCGCCAACGCCATTCTCTGCCTGCCCCGGCAGTTTCACATCACGGTAGTCGAAAACAGGCGGGAAGATCATGTGCGCTGGTCCATGTGGCTCTTCCCGCTGTATCTCTTCGCCATCAATATCTTCATCTACCCCGTGGCCGTGGGCGGCCTTCTGAAAGGGTTCCCTCTCGCCCAGGCCGATACTTTCGTGCTTCAGTTCCCCCTGTTCCAGGACAGCCACATCATGGCTCTAGTGGCCTTTATAGGAGGATTCTCCGCCGCCACCAGCATGATACTCATCTGTTCCATGACCATGGCCACCATGATCAGCAATCACCTGCTCCTCCCTCTGGTGGACTGGATACCCCAACTCAATATCATCGAACGCCGCCTGCTCCAATGCCGCTGGCTGGCCGTGGCCGGCTTCATAATTCTGGGCTACCTTTTCGAAAGGCAAGTCGCCCTCAGGTTGAGGCTGGCCGATATCGGCATGCTATCCTTCGCCGCCGTCCTGCAACTGGCTCCGGCCCTCATAGGAGGCCTTTTCTGGCGGGGCGGCAATCAGAAGGGCGTGTACTGGGGGCTTCTCACAGGATTCGCCGTCTGGATATATACGCTGCTGCTGCCGGTCTTCGCCGGCACCGAATGGATTCCCGACAGTTTCATAGAACAAGGTCCGCTGGGACTGACGTTACTCTGCCCCCGAAGCCTTTTCGGACTCACCGGCCTGGACCCGGTCGTCCACTCCGCCTTCTGGAGCCTGGCCTTCAATATTACCTTTTACATCATGGGCAGCCTGCTGGATGAACCTAGCCAGGAGAACCGGAGCCAGGCCGAAGCTTTTGTCGGCAGCCCGCCGGAGACCTACATCTTTCCCGCCTCGGCCGGACGCAGGCTGGACATTCCGCTCAAGGAAAAGCACCTCATCATCCAGGAACTTTTCTCGCGTTATTTCGAATCCGACAGGGCTGAAGCCATGGCGGATCAAGTTGTGGCCAAGGTGGGGCTGTCAGGCCGTGAACTGGCCTCCATCACCGAACTGGCCGAGCTTTACGATCAGGTGGAAAAGACCCTAGGCGGTTCCATAGGGTCGGCTACGGCGAACCGGGCTCTGGTCAGAGCCGGTTTCTTCTCGCACCCTGAATCAGAAGAACTGCGGAAGATGTACGCCGAGATACTGGTAGACCTGAGCGCCAGACCGGCCGACCTGAAGCGCAAAATAGACTTTTACAAGGAACGAGAAGCACTTATTGAAAAACACGCCGCAGAACTTGAAGAAAAGGTCAGCCAGTTGGAAGGCCAGATAACACTTCGCCGCCGGGCGGAAAAACGGCTGAGGGAATCCGAGGAACGGTATCGCCTGGCCATCGAAGGCTCCTCGGACGGAGTGGCCGTGATCCACGACCTGAAAATAATCTGGGGCAATCAGCGCCTGGCGGAAATATTCGGCTATGAACACCGCCGAGAGGTTTTGACGCGGCATCTTTCGGCCATCGTCCACCCGGACGACCGGGAACGAGCATTGCGCTACTGCGGGGACCGTCAGGACGGCAAACCTGCTCCTTCCCGCTACGACTTCAAGGGACTCAAGAAGGACGGAACACTTATTTATATCGCCGTCAGCGCCACCACGGTCGGCTATCACGGCCGGACCCTGGTTCTGACCTATCTACGGGACGTCACTAGACGGCGGCTGGCCGAGGAACAGATACACCACCTCAGTCAAAGGCTAATCGTCGGCATCGAGGAAGAAAGGCGGCGTCTGGCCGCCGATCTGCACGACGAGTTCGGCCAGGCCCTGACCGGCCTTCACATGGGGGTGGAATCCCTGCTCAATTCACTGCCGCGAGAACACATGAAGATTCAGGTGCGCGGTTACAAACTGATAACCGTGATAGAACACCTGGCCGAATCACTGCGCAATATATGCAGCGAGCTGCGGCCGGACATGCTGGACCATCTAGGCCTGGTCGCCACGGTGGAATGGTACGTCAACGAATTCAGGGAAAGAGTTCCTGGACTGCATGTCGATCTGCGCTCCGCCGGATTCGGAGGGCGCAGACTGGACCCCAATGTAGAAATAGCACTCTACCGTATCCTCCAGGAAGGTCTGAACAACGTAGTCAAACACGCCGAGGCCACCAGCGTGGCCATCCAACTCACTTACAGCCACCCGCAGGTCATCATGGTCATCAGCGACAACGGCAAGGGTTTCCATTCCGCGGAATCTGCTCAACCGGACGGCTTCGGCAAAGGCGGCATAGGACTGATCTCCATGAAGGAGCGCGTGGCCTCGGTTGGCGGCTCCATGGACATTCACGGCAACGAAGGCAAAGGCACCATGATACGAATCAGCCTGCCGGCTATTCCGGTCAAGGAAGACCACTTCGACGGACTGAACCTGGAACAGTTAAGCCTCAAAGGGGACGGCCATGGAAAAAATTAAAGTGCTCATCGCCGACGACCATTCCGTGGTGCGTGAAGGCATCCGCCAGATACTGGCCAAGGAACCCGACATGGAGGTTGTGGGAGAAGCCTCCGACGGTCTCGAAGCCCTGGACATGGTTCGGGCCATCAGGCCGGACGTCATAATCCTGGATATCGCCATGCCCGGTGTCAGCGGCCTGGAAGTGGTCGGACTTATCAAGGAAATAGCGCCCCAGTGCGATGTGGTCGTACTCAGCATGCACAGCAAGGAATCAATGGTCCACCGCATGCTCGACTCCGGCGCTTTGGGTTACGTCCTCAAGGCGTCTCCGGTCAAGGACGTCATAGAGGCCGTCCGTTCAGCCCGGCGTGGAGAGTATTTCCTGAGCTCAAAGATAAGGGCCGAATTGGTCTCCGCCTATCTGCACAGCCGCAAGGAGAAACCGCCGATCAAGGGTTACGACCTGCTTTCAGAGCGCGAACAGCAGGTCTTCCGCCTAGTGGCCGAAGGCAATTCCACCAACAAGATAGCCGATCTGCTTTCGGTCAGCCCCAAGACGGTGGAAAAACACCGCACGAACATCATGAAAAAACTGGGGCTCAAAGACCGGCTGGATCTGGTCAAGGAGGCCATCCGCATCGGAATCATCGACCCGGAGCTTTGGGAGGATTAGTTCGGGCTCCGACTGCTTAATACGCCGCTCTTTCCATCTGTATAGGGTTGTTTCCTTGTGAAAGTGGGGCCGTTCCCCTCGCGATTGCGGGTTCTCCCCCATAGATGTTTTTTCCTGCCTCAAGTTAGTATTCATAACATCCAATCCCTAAAACCAGGCCAGTAAGGCGGACCCGGCCGGGAGTCCCCCCTGAACAACGGCTTCCTCACAGGAGTTCAGGGCTTCGGTCAAAGTCGCGGCGGGGTCGGGCGCGCAGCTTGCCGGACGGCCCGCGCACCTGAATATGTTTTCACCCCCAAGGCGATCCCCGGGGGATCGCGGAAAACGGAGGCGGCGAGTGTCCAAGGAACATACTGAATACTGGCGGAGAAACATCAGAATTATGGTGTGGCTCCTGAGTATCTGGTTCATCGTTTCCTACCTGTTCGGAATCATCCTGGTCGATGTCCTGAACACCATCAAGATAGGAGGCTTCCCGCTGGGATTCTGGTTCGCCCAGCAAGGATCGATTTACGTCTTCGTGGTTCTGATCTTTGTCTACTGTCATCTGATGAAAAAACTCGACCATGAATTCGACGTAGAGGAATAAGGGGCATCTGTCCCTGTTTCCCCCCCGTAATCAGGAGGAAATAAAATGGGTATTCTTGGTTGGACCTATGTGATGGTCGGCTTGACATTCACCCTCTACATCGTTGTGGCCTGGCGTTCCAGGGTCAAGGACGTAAAAGGCTTCTACGTGGCCGGCATGGGTGTCCCGCCTGTCGCCAACGGCATGGCTACCGGCGCGGACTGGATGAGCGCGGCCTCCTTCATCTCCATGGCCGGCCTCATCTCGTTCCTCGGCTATCCCGGCTGTTATTATCTGATGGGCTGGACCGGCGGATATGTTCTTCTGGCCCTGCTCCTGGCCCCGTATCTGCGTAAATTCGGCAAATACACCGTGCCGGACTTTGTCGGCGACCGGTATTATTCCGATACCGCACGGCTTGTCGCCGCCGTCTGCGCCATATTTGTCTCCTTCACCTACGTGGCCGGTCAGATGCGCGGCGTGGGCATTGTCTTCTCCCGCTTTCTTGAAGTAGACATCAACACCGGCGTCATTATCGGCATGTGCATCGTTTTCTTCTATGCGGCCCTGGGCGGCATGAAAGGCATCACCTGGACCCAGGTCTGCCAGTACTGCGTCCTCATTGTCGCCTACCTCATTCCGGCCATCGCCATCTCCATGAAAGTCACCGGCATCCCCATCCCCCAGATCGGCTTCGGCAGCACCATATCGGCCGGACCGGACGCCGGTAAATACCTGCTCGACACCCTGAACATCATCGCCAGGGACCTGGGCTTCACGGAGTACACAGCCACCTTCGCCTCACCCAGCACTTCAATGCTCAACGTCCTGTGCATAACCTTCGCCCTGATGGTCGGCACCGCCGGACTGCCTCATGTCATCATCCGTTTCTACACGGTTCCCTCGGTCAAGGCCGCCCGCATCAGCGCCGGCTGGGCTCTGCTCTTCATCGCCATTCTTTACACCACAGCTCCGGCCGTGGCCGCTTTCGCCCGTTACAACATGATCAACACCCTTAACAACCAATCATATCAACATGCTCCGTCATGGTTCAAAAACTGGCAGAAACCGGGACTGATCGCCTGGGTGGACAAAAACGCCGACGGCAAGATTCAATACTTCCCGGGAGCGCCTTTCGCCGGACGACCGGACTTCACGGGCCAGACCGGCAGTTTCGGTGAACCCCTCCTGGCTAATGCCCCGACCGACAACAAGAATGAACTGTACGTCGACCGGGATATCATGGTCCTGGCCAATCCCGAAATCGGCGGTCTGCCCGCCTGGATAGTCGGCCTGGTGGCCGCCGGAGGCCTGGCCGCGGCCCTGTCCACGGCGGCCGGGCTCCTTCTGGTGGTCTCCTCATCCATAAGCCACGACCTCTACTACCGCGTGCTGAACAAGAACGCGACGGAAAAACAGCGACTCCTGGTCGGCCGCATCATGATCGGCGTAGCCGTCATCTGCGCCGGATATTTCGGCATCCATCCTCCAGCCTTTGTGGCCCAGGTGGTGGCCTTCGCCTTCGGCCTGGCCGCCTCCAGCTTCTTCCCGATCATCGTCCTGGGCATCTTCACGACCAAGACGAACAGGGAAGGCTGCATAGCGGGCATGATCACGGGCATTGTCTTTACCGCCGTCTATATTATCCAGACCAAGTTCCTTGGCGTCTCCAACTGGTTCTTCGGCATCACCCCCGAAGGCATCGGCACCATAGGCATGCTGCTGAATTTTATCGTGGCCATTGCCGTATCGGCCGTAACTTCGCCCGTGCCCGAAGACGTCCGCCGGATTGTGGAAAACGTCCGCATCCCCAAGGGTGCGGGAGAAGCCACAGCCCACTGATACTCAAGCATCTCTTGCCCGGCTGACCCTCCGGCCGGGCGTACAGCCGGGGAGCGCCGTCTCTGTTCGGCGTCTCCCCGGCCTACTCTCAGAACGTTTACCGCCGCTTTTAAGCGGGCGATAATCCTAAAAGGAGTCGGCGTGGTGGCCCAAGACAAGGCGAAAATCATGGAGCGGCAAAGAGTGAGACTGAATTCCAGCCTGGCCGCCGCGGCCCCGGCCGTCATTCCCCTGGTAATCATTATCAGCACGGATGCCCTGACCATGCTCAGGATTTCCGCATTGGACAGCCTGGGCCTACTGGCTGCCGCCGTGGTCATCCTCGTGATGAGCTTTCTTCTGTGGCGAAGGCGCTGGTGGGCGGGCCTCCCCGCCTTGGCCATCTTTGCCCTGCTGGCCGTGGTCTTCGGTTGGAAAGCCCTGCGCCCCCTCTGGGCCTACTATCAGGCCAACTCCTTCAACGGACAGGGCGGCGGCTTCATGCCGCTGGTGATGGTTTCACCCGCCCTTGTCATAGCCACCTTCGCCCTGCTTCTGGGGAGACTCGTTTTCAAGGGCGTCAGGGTTTCCATGGCCGAAGGAGGAGACCCGGTTTCCCTTAAAACCTGGGGAGTGCTTTTCATCTGGCTGACGCTTCTGGCCGGAGACGCGGCTTACCAGGAACACGGCTGGCGTTATCTGAAAAATCCTTCCGATCTGGTTCTGAGGCTCTGTCTGGGGGATGAAAACCTGCGGATGGAGGCTCGGAAATACCTGATGCAGTTGGGGCCGGACGCGCTGCCTGCCCTGCTTCAGGGAGCGGCCGCGCCGGGTCCGGGTCTGGCCTGCCTGCGCGAGCGCTCCAGGGAGGTGCTGGAAGACATGGGGCCAATGGTGAAAGAAGCGCTTGTCGAATCAGTCCTCTCCGGAGGCGAAACAGCGCTCCTGGTCCTGCAGGATATCGGCGACGCCCAAACGGCGCTTCCGTTGATAGCGCACTACCGCGACCCGCAACGCCGCAGTTCCGAAGATTATGACCGGTTGCTGAAAACCACCATCGCCAGGCTGGACCCCGCCGCCGCTCTTGATTAAGCATCCAGCTCGGCCGATTTAGGCCGCGCCCAGCCGAAAAACATCCTTTATATGGGCCTTGATGTCGTTGAGCACTCCCAGGGAATCCTTAAGGGTGCGCCGGTCCAGATCGGACAGTTCGGCCGGGTCGATAAAATTGTCCGGCTCCAGAGCTTCCTCGTCCATGGCCTGCTGGTGCAGCAGCCTCAAATGCATCTGGAATTCATAAGCCTGACTGGCTTGCATCTGAAGTTCCTCGCTTATCTGCCCGGCCTCCCCCAGAAGCTGGAAACGCTCCAGGGTGTTCGTCTCGCCTATCCCGGCCCCCAGGGACAATATCCGGCCAAAATCCACAAAAGGCATGATGCCCTTGGTCTTGATATCCAGCTTGTTTTTGTGCTGGCTGTTCTTTTCCAGATTGAACTGGCGGAAGAAGGTCAGCGCCGGCGGACTGTTCACCAGGTCACGGGCCAGAAAACGCAGAAAAACTTCCTGGCCCTGCACTTCCCGCATCAGATGCTCCCTCAGTTGACGGCCCAGCTCCAGGTTCCCATAACCCGGACGGAAATCAAAAAAGATGGTCGCGTTCAGGACTTCCTGAGGCTCGGGATTCCTGATCCAGTGGTCGAAATACTTCTGCCAGACAGAATAGGGCTGGCACCATTTGGGGTTGGAAGCCATTACTCCGCCCTTGCATCTGGGCACACCGCAAGCCACCAGATCACTCACCGCCTCCTGGGCGAAGATTTCAAAATACTCTACGGCCGCCCGCCGCTCGGCCTCGCTCTCGGGATCGCGATAGATCAGACCGTTGTCCTGGTCGGTCCGGAAAGTCTGTTCCCGGCGTCCTTCACTGCCCATCAGCAGCCAGCAGAAAGGCACGGGTGGAGTCCCCAGAGTCTCTTCCAGCAGAGTCAGCAGCCTGTCCAGAATATAATCGTTTATCAGGGTTATCATCCGGGTAACGTGACGGGCCTTGGCCCCTTCCAGTATCAGCGACCGGACCACCCGGGGACTCTGCAAGGCGATGTCGTAAAGGCCTTCGATATTCTGTTGAGCCCTGATGTCCCGGACCAGGATGAGCGGCGAAGACCCCTGGACCACCATAAGGTCGTGACCGGACAGTACGCCGACAATCTCCCCTCGTTTCTCCAGCCCCAGGTGATGGACGCGCCGCTTCATCATTTCCAGCAAAGCGTCGAAGCAGACCATGTGCGTGGGAATAGTGGCCACCGGTGATGTCATGATCGACGAGACCGGTGCCAGGTAATTCAGTCCCTCGGCCACCACCTTGGTACGGAGGTCGCGGTCGGTGATTATGCCGATGACCTTTTCCGCAGGATCGGCTATCAGCAGGCAGCCCACACGCCTTTCGCTCATCAGCCGCGCCGCGGTCTGAATCGTTTCCGTAGCGGGGATTATCACCGGACGGCGACGCACGATGTCCCCAACCTGGGCGCTGAAAAGATAGAGTGAACCTTCGGTGCCGGTGGAACGGCGGGGGCGTTCCATCTGATCAAGAGCCTTGCGGACATACCCGTCGGAAAGGGCTTTCAGGTAGTGATTGGAAAAAGTCAGGTTGGCCCTGACCAGACGCAGAAAATCGTCCCTGGTCAGGGTAATGAAGGTGGAATCCTCCATAATCTGGACATCAAGATTGGAGAGGCTGGCCCGGAGTATGGCCAGGTAACCGATGGCCTCGCCCGGACCTCGGATTTCCTCAAAGCTGGCTTCGCCCCGGTCATCCTTCAGAAAGACCTTGACCCGGCCCTCGTAAAGCAGGCGGAAGTGGGTGACTTCGCTCCTGCCCCTGGTCAGCAATACCGTCCCCATGGCCGCACGCTCCACTTCGCAGCGGGCGGTCACGCCGTCCAGGCTTATGGGATCGAGTTCGTTGAAGGGAGGCGTGCTTTCCAGAAAAGCCCGAATAACCTCCCGGGTCAGGCGTTCGTCTGCTGGTGTAGCGGACATGGCGGCTCCCGGAGTAGAAACTGATCCAACTTCTTTTGAGCTGTCTCAATGAAGAATACGTGAGCCGCAGCCGCCGGAACGGAGATTCACCCCCTTCACGAAAGGAAGAAGGTTGGCGCGCCCGGCGGCCTGCGGCCTGAACAGCTATTTCGAGACGGATATTCTATTCTAACACATCACCTAGAAGTATCGCGACGGCCAGTTTTTCAACTGCCCTTGGTCTGAATGAGAACGTCCACCACCAGCGGATCGGCCAGGGTGCTGGTGTCCCCGAAATCGGCGGTGTCTCCGGCGGCCATTTTGCGCAGTATGCGGCGCATAATCTTGCCCGAACGGGTCTTCGGCAGACCCGGCGCCCAATGTATGACGTCCGGAGTGGCGATGGGGCCTATTTCCTTGCGTACATGTTTGACCAGCTCCTTTTTCAGATCCTCGGTGTAATCGTGCCCCACCTTCAAGGTCACGAAAGCGTATATGCCCTGCCCTTTCAGATCGTGCGGAAAGCCCACCACCGCCGCCTCGGAAACAGCCGGATGGCTGACCAGGGCGCTCTCCACTTCGGCCGTCCCCATACGGTGGCCGCTCACGTTGATGACATCGTCCACCCGGCCGGTAATCCAGTAATAACCGTCTTCATCACGGCGCGAACCGTCGCCGGTGAAATAATAACCGTCAAAATCCGAATAATAGACCTGCTCGAAACGGTCATGAGAACCGTATGTGGTTCTGAGCTGCCCCGGCCAGGGGGCTTTCATGGCCAGCAGTCCGGAAACGCCGTTGCCCTCTATCTCCTTGCCCTCGTCGTTCAAAATGGCCGGCTGGACTCCGAAAAAGGGCAGCGTGGCCGAACCTGGCTTGGTCGGAGTGGCTCCGGGCAGGGGCGTTATCAGTATGCCGCCGGTCTCGGTCTGCCACCAGGTGTCCACGATGGGGCAGCGTTTTTCGCCCACCACCTCGTGATACCAGCGCCAGGCCTCCGGGTTGATGGGCTCACCCACCGTACCCAGCAGGCGCAAAGTCTTGCGGCTGTGCCGGGTGACGAAATCGTCGCCCAGCCGCATGATGGCGCGGATGGCCGTGGGCGCGGTGTAAAATATGTTTACCTTCCACTTGTCCACCACTTCCCAGAAACGGCCTGCATCCGGATGAGTCGGCACGCCTTCGAACATCAGGGTCTGTGCTCCGTTGAGCAGCGGGCCGTACAGGATATAGCTGTGTCCCGTCACCCAGCCGATGTCCGCCGTGCACCAGTAAACATCTCCGTCGTGATAATCGAAGACATATTTATGGGTCAGCGAAGTGTAGACCATATAGCCGCCCGTGGTGTGCAGAACGCCCTTGGGCTTGCCCGTGGAGCCGGAGGTATAAAGAATGAACAGAGGATCTTCCGCGTCCAGCCAGACCGGATCGCAATGCCCGTCGGCCTTGGCCATGAGATCGTGCCACCAGATATCCCGGTTTTCAACCATGGGACACTCAATCCCCTTGCCTTCTCCGACCCGGCGGACCACCACGCAGTTCGGAACCTTCAGACCAGCCGCTTCCGATCCGGTCAGGGCGTCGTCGGCTATCTGCTTGAGCGTTACGGCCTTGCCGCCCCGGTATGTGCCGTCGCTGGTAATCAGCAGACTGCAACTGGAGTCCACAATGCGGTCCTTCAGGGATTCGGCCGAAAATCCGCCGAAAACGACGCTGTGAATCACTCCGATGCGGGCGCAGGCCAGCATGGATATGGCGAGTTCAGGGATCATCGGCAGATAGATGGTCACCCGGTCGCCCTTTTTCAGGCCGAACCCCTTGAGCACGTTGGCGAACTTGCAGACTTCGCGGTGCAGTTCCTGGTAGGTCAGCACCCTGTCGTCTCCGGGTTCGTTGCCCTCCCACAAAATGGCCGGATGGGAGCCGAGCTTGGCCAGATGCCGGTCAAGGCAGTTGTAGGTTATGTTGGTTTTGGCGCCCTCGAACCACTTGATGGATATGGGGCCCCGGCTCTTGCGGTAATTGAACGAGACCACCTTGTCCCATTTTTTTTCCCAGTGGAATCCTTCGGCGATATCAGCCCAGAAACCCTCGGGATCGTTGACCGACCGGTCATACATCTTCCGGTAATCGTCCAAGTCACCGATCCAGGCCCGCTCCGAATAAGAGGCGGGCGGATAAAAAAACCCGTTTTTCTGAGTGACCAGATGGTCGGACATATCGGCTCCTTTCTCTACCCGATGAAAATTGAAACCATATACCTGTCAGGCCCGCTCATCCCCACCGGCGGAGAGAAGCCGAGGCCCCTTTCATTACCTCACCAGACACCGGCCAGGCGGACAAGGTCACGCAAGTTCCCCCACCCGGCCCGTTCCATCTCCAGCAGCAGACGCTGAAAAATCATGGCTGTAGCCAAAGCATCACCCAGGGCCGTGTGCCTCTCCGGGACGTGAATCCCATAACGCTCGGCCAGGGCATCCAGACTGCAACGCTTGGCCCCCCGGCGCTGTCCGTATGGATCGGGCTCCAGCAGGGCGTGACGGCACATCAGCACCGTATCCACCACCAGGTTCTGCAAACGGAATCCGTATTGCTCTCTCATGACCCAGTTTATGAAAAACAGATCAAACCTGGCGTGGTGGGCCACCAGGATGTCGGTCCCCAGAAAGGCCAGAAAATCGTCAAAAACCTCCCAGGCCATGCGGGCGTTGCGGATTGTGTCGGGCATGATCGCGTGGATGCGGATGGACTCCACGGGTATCTTGCGGCCCGGATTGACCAGTTCGTTGAAGACTTCCCCCAACCTGACCCGGCCGTCGACAACCCTGAAAGCCCCCACGCTGACCACCCGGTCTTTCTTGGGGTCCAGCCCTGTAGTCTCCAGATCGACCACCACAAAGCGGTGCTGCCGGGCCGGTTTGCCCGGACTGAGTCCGTTGAGCGCACCGAGGTTGGTCCGGGCCAGAGGCCTCAGCTCCCGCCGCCCGGTCCGCAGACGCACCCATTTGTTGAACAGCTTGGGTCCCAGGATGTTCACGTCTATTTTTCCCTCATCCAGCAGCACCATGGGCCAGCCGGGCCTTCAGGAGGTCCTGAAGCCGGCCGATGACCGCGAAACTTTCCTTGAGCATCTTTTTCTGCATCATGTTCAGGCTGGCCGGGTCTATTCTGCCGCCTTCCGCGGCGTCCGCGGCCGTGGTTTCCAGGTAGCGGGAAATCCACAGAACCGTCATGAAATTGAAAGCCTCGTAAAGATCGTCCTCAAAATGACGGGCCATGGACCAGCGGTCGGCCGCCGCCCTCAATCTGGCCAGAGTGTTGGTTTCTTCCAGTTTCCCTTCCAAAGCCATGATCCGCACGGCCCCTGAAAAGAGCCGCAGGCCATGCCCCTCCAGGTCCAGCCGGTCGCTGTACAAACCGTCTTTTTCCACCAGGAACTGCCTGAAAAAACCCAATGGGGGCCTTACGGCCGTCTCCCGGCGCAACAAAACTTCCAGAAAAACGGGGTTTTCGTCCAACTCGGCCCAGAGAGATTCGCGTAAAGTCTTCCCAAACTCCGGATCGCCGTGCAGTGTCCGGAAATCAAAAACCGCTCCAGGGTCCCCGGCCGGAAGAAAAGCCGGGTCTCTCACCCAATCCAGGTATGTCCGCCGCCAAATCACGGCGCTCCGGCACCAGGCAGCCCCGCCCGTGGATTGTTCCTGAGAGCCGCAGCAGAAACGCCATCTGTTCAAAGCTTCGCCGACCCGCCGGGAGAATCCTATGAACCACTCGCGGACCACTCCTTCCTGTTCGGGAGGCACGTCGGCAAAGACCAGGGCGCTCTCCTGCCTGACCGGAGGAGCCTGTTCCTTTCTCCCGGCCCGGCCCAGGGCCAGCCAGGTGTATTCCGCCGGAGCCGCGCCAAGTCCCTCCTCGGCCATCTGTTTCTCGCAGAGTTCAAAAAGCTTTATGTACAACCGGTCCATGAATTCATTGACCAGGTCCATCATGTATCCGGCCGAACTGCCCAGGTTGACCAGCAACTCCAATACCCGCCGGATACGCTCCGGAAACCTGGCCAGTTCCCCCATACTTGAGACTTTGTCTATCTCGCGGGCCAACCCCACCGGAGTGCTGCCAGTGACCACCTTCATGTCGTGGTCGCTGATAACGCCCACCATGCGCTCTCCTTCCGTGACCAGAAGGTGATGCACGCCATGGCGGGTCATATCCAGCATGGCTTCGAAAGCAAAGGATTGAGGCGCAATGGTCAGGGGCGGCTGGCTCATGACCTCCGCCACCTTGTTGTCCGGAGACAGCCCGGCGGCCAGCACCCGGACCCGGAGGTCCGTGTCCGTGACCATGCCCAGGGGATTCCCGTTCCCGTTGACAACCACTATTGAGCCCACTTCCCGGCGGGTCATCTCCATGGCCGCCTCCCGGATACTCTTCTCCGGGTGGCAGATCAGGACATTTGAACTCATCAGTTCCGCCACCCGTCCCCGCATCTGGACAGCCATCTCCTTCAGGGAATCCACACCGAAGACATGCCCTGGGTGGCTCTGGGACGAATCGCAGACAGCCCGGATATTGCGGGCCAGAGACAGGCTGAAATGCCGTTGAAATACTTCGTGCTCATCTATCAGGCGTTTGAAGTCGGCGGCCGGCAGCAGAAAGGCCAACAGGTCTTCCTGGGCAGTGACCGAGAAAATGGCCTCGGTGCTCTGCAGAAGACTCACCGCCCCGAAAATATCCCCCTCGCCCCGCACGTCGATCAGGTAGTCTTCAGCCTTTTCCGATGGCAGAGTCACCCTTACCGACCCGGAATGTATTATGAAAAGATTCCGGGCCGGTTCCCCCCCGGCCTTGATGATAGTTTCGCCCCGAGGGAAGTAGGCCAGTTCCATATGGCCGACTACTCCGTCCAGTTCCTCCTTCTCCAGTGTGTCGAAAGGAAAAACCCTGGATATAAAATCCATTATGCGCACCAGAGGGAATTTCCCCATGCCGCCCCGCCACTGCAGATTGTTGTGGATCGTAATCAGAATATTGGAAACAGCGAACAACCGCCATGGGGGCAAGCCCGTATTTCTCCGGGGAGTTACCCTACTCCGAGCCATTTTCCTGGTCCACGGCGTTCAGCAGATTCACTGGCGGACAGCCCAGGAATGAAAAGGGCCGGTTCCCTTGAACCAGCCATTTATCCCGTAGTCCGGCATACGATGGCCGGACATTGTTCTTGATATGCTGCCTGAATCCTAAGCTGCAACCGGTGCTGTTTCACCGCTCAGGTACGACTCTATCAAAGCCGTCAGCCTTTCCCTGTGCGGCGATTTGAGCAGATGCTGGGCGTGAGCTGCTCCGTCAAAGACTTCGACGGTCTTCCGCCCGGCCGTCTTTTCATACTGTGCGGCAATGCGGGGGGCCAGAGGCTCTTCGCGGCTGAAAAGGTAATGGATATGCCCGGCTTTGATCCTCTCCGGTCCATCAATGGGAACGGGAGAAAGAAGAATGAGAGAGGCGAACCGTTCCGGCCGCAGAGAAGCCGCCTCGGCCGCCGCGCCGCCGCCCATGCTGGCGCCCAGCAGCAGGACCCTTTCCATCCCCATTTCCCTGACCAGGTAATCAGCCGCTCCCAGAATATCGAGAGCAAAAACCGGTATGGCCTGAAGCATGTCCTGGTCATCCAGGCCGCCCGGTCCGGTCGAATCGCCATATCCGCGAAAATTCAGAGCCAGAACGCTCAGCCCGGAACTCCAGCGCCGGGCTTCCTCCTGCCAGCTATCCTTGTCAAAGGCCTTGCCGTGGGCCAGTATCAGGGCTGTGTTGCCCGGTCCGCGATAAAAATCAGCCTCGATATCTCCCTGATTCGGGGCCTGAAAGTTAATAATTTCCGGATTATCGAACAATCTCTCTTCCTCCTGTGCAATATGCAGACATAATTCTTATTTGTCCTCAATCAGCAGTATCCTGCCGTCCACCACGTAAAGTTCCTCTCCGGCGCCCTTGACCGGGTTGAGGTCAATTTCGGCTATTTCCGGGAAATCGGCAACCAGCAGGCTCAGGCGCACCAGGTAAGCAGCCAGCAGATCCACGGAAACACCGGCCTGTCCACGCAGGCCTTCCAGCAGAGGGAAGGACCTTATTCCCCTGATCATCCGCAGGGCTTCTTCCACGGCCAGGGGAGCCAGCGCAAACCGTACGTCCTTCAGCACTTCCGTATATATTCCGCCCAGCCCGAACATGACCAGGCTGCCGAAGCCTTCCTCCCTCACCGCGCCCAGGATGACTTCCGTTCCCTCGATCATCTTCTGAATCAGAACGCCTTCGGCCCCGGAGAGGCTCATCAGGTCATTCCAAGCCTTCCCGGCTTCCCCCATGCCGGCCAGCCCGATCTTCACCCCGCCCGCGTCGCTCTTGTGCAAAGGGCCTATTACCTTCATGACCAGCGGGAAACCGATACGGCCGCAGGCCCCGGCCAGTTCGCCTTCAGCCCGGACCACAAGTTGGGGCGGCAGCCTGAATCCGGCCGCCGACAGGACATCTTCCACCCTCTCCGGAGACAGAATCCGGCGCTGCTCCTTCAAGGCCCCAGCTACAGCGGCCCTGTCATAGCCCGGCATCTCGGTCAAGGCCTCCAGGATTCGCGGCCGCTGGAAGATCTTGCCCAAGGCCTGTCCGGCGGACACTTCATCGGTAAAAAAGACCTTGCCCTCATCTCGGAACCGCTCCAGGTGCCCGGCGCAGGTGGAGGTCGAGCTTAGCACAGGTATCACGGGAATGGGACTGTTGTCCATGGCCCGGACCACTTCCCGATATATCTCCCAGGGGTCGGACATCCCGGAATTACCGGTGATGAAAACCGACACGTCGATATTGTCCCGCTCCTCCTCGGCCAGTATCCTGAATATTTCCCTGACCTGCCCGGCGGTTCGCGACGGCAGGCAGTCTATGGGATTGGCCGTGGAGGCTTCAGGCGGCAGCAGTTCCCGCAACCGGCGGCGGGTCTCTTCGCCCAGGACCGGCACTTCAAGCCCCTGGCGGTTTAGTTCATCGGTCAGCATGACTCCCGGCCCGCCCGCGTCCGTGAACACGCAGACCCGGCCGCCGCGGAGAGGACCTCCGGCCGCCCGCAAGGCGCAGGCCGCATCGACCAGCTCCGTCCTGCCGCGCACCCTGATGATGCCTGCCTTGTCGAAAAGGGCCTGGACAGCGTTGTCCGGCGCGGCCATGGCCCCGGTGTGGCTGGCCGCCGCCCTGGCTCCGGCCGCCGTGACGCCGGATTTTATGCCGACGATGACGCAGCCCTTGGCGGCCAGACTGCGGGCGTGGTGCAGAAGTTTTTGCGGCTTTCTGATCAGTTCCATGTAGAGCATGATGATCCGGGAACTGTCCGGGCCGAATCCTTCGTCCAAAAGTCCCAGAATGTCTTCCACGCCCGTCTGAATGGAGTTGCCCAGGTTGACCACGTTGCTGAAAACCAGCCCCCGGATGACGGCCTGCTCCATGACATAATCGACGGTGGCTCCGGAACCGCTGATGAAATCTATGCCTCCGGGCCTGACCGGCGGAATGAAACCGGCGAATTTTCCGGCATAGGCGGGAGTCATGAAGCCCGAACAGTTGGGGCCGATGATGGTCATGCCGGCCGCCGAAGCGATTTCCAGGAGCCTCTTTTCTTCCTGCTTGCCAGCCTCGTCCTTCTCGCCAAAACCGGCTGTCAGGATTATGGCGGCCTTCGTCCCCCGGACGGCCAAGGCTTCCAGGGCCGAAACGACGCCGCGGGACGGGATGGCCACCAGGGCCAGGTCCGGCGCCTCGGGCAGGTCCTCGATCAGGGCGAAGGTCGGCAATCCCAGTACCGATGAATCTTTGGGGTTCACCGCCCAGAGACGGCCGCCGAAACCGTTGTCCTTGATGTTGCCGGTCACCCGGCCGCCGGGCTTCAGTTTATTGTTGCTGGCCCCTATGACGGCGATACTGTCCGGTCTGAACAGGAGCCGGTAGACTTCCCCTGACTGTTTGTTCATACAATTCTCCCCCGGTCCGAAAAGCCGTTCGCCCGGCGCCCCTGACGCCGGATCGGCAGCCCGCAAGGCCGAACAGCCTCCCGCGCAGCCAGGTTTCATGGTTTTCCAGGCCGCACAAAATGTCTTCCCATAGTGTAAACGCTCTTATCACCAAGCGGGTCTAAAATCGACCGGGAAAGCGCAACGTCTCCTTTTCCAACAACAGCCTGCTGCACGCCTTGCCTGAATCGGACCATAGGCAGGAACGGAAACGGCATATTTGGCTCTTGACTTGCGCGCTAAACGCACATATTATGCACGCATGTTGCGTGCATTTTGCATGACAAGGGCTCGCACCCACTACGCAGAAGGTGAAAGATGGTCAAAACAGAAAAAATGGACCCCGTCGAAATATACGCCGATCTGAAGGAAAAAATCATCTGGCTGGACTTCAAGCCCGGCCACACCCTCAATCAGGCCGAACTGGCCGACTCCTACGGCGTCAGCCGCAATCCGCTGACCATCGCCCTGACCAGACTGGATGCCGAAGAATGGGTTGTCCGCCAGGGCTCGCACTATGTGGTCAGCCCCCTGACTTTCGAACGTATCCGCGAGATCACCGAAATCCGTTCGGTCCTTGAAGTCCAGGCCAACATCTGGGCTCTGCACCGCATCACTCCCGAAGGGATGGCCGAACTGAAATTATTGGAACAGGAAATAAGGAGCCTCTCCCCCGACTGCACCAACAGGGACATAGTCAAACTGGATGTCAAGTTCCACGGGATAGTCTTCCAGGCCTGCCAGAACCAGCAACTGGCCGGAATGCTGGACCGGATGCTGTGTCACTACCTGCGTTTCTGGCTTTCCATCTCCCGCAAGATAGACAAAGACAGGTTTTTCCAGGAAGCCTCGGATATTATCCGGGCTTTTGAAGCCAAGGATGAAATCAGGGTCAGAGCGGCCAGCTTGGCCCATATCCGCGTCTCCCTGGACGAAATCATCGGAATAAGCGGTTTTTAACATTATCTCTTTTAGGCGGCCGCGCAAGGCCGGAACCGGAGTCATCATGGACGTTAGAAGCTTCAAAGACTGTCAGGATGTCAAAATCAACGAATTTCCTTTCAAAGGCGAAAAACGCCCGGTCCTGGGCACCAGCATCAGATGGCTTTCCCGCTGCGGCGACGACGGGACAGGATATCCGGAATACGGACTCCGGTATTTCACCATCCAGCCCGGCGGAGAGATTCCCATTCATAATCATTTCTATCACCAGACCATGTACATCCTGACCGGTGACGTGGAATGCTATGAATACGACTACGAAACCGAGGAAATCACCCAGAAGGCCGTCACCGGCCCCGGCGATTTCATCTATGTCAAGAGTATGGCCTCCCACGGCATGAAAAACATCGGCGACACGCCGGTGGAATTCCTCTGCTGCATCGCCAATGTCTACGAAGACGAACAGGCCTGATGGAGCCGCCTGAGCATGAAACTAGCCAAAAGACTTGATGAATTCGACGCCTACCTGGGCACGGCGATGAATCTTATCCTGACCTCCATGAGGGAGGAAGGCAAGGATGTCATCAACCTGGGGTTGGGCGATCCGGACGTCATCCCCCCCGAGCACCTGCGCAAGTCCCTGGCCGAGGCCTGTGAGTCGCCCCAGAGTCATCATTATCCGAGCTTCTATTCGCCGAAGCCCCTGAAAGAAGCCATCGCCAATTGGTACAACCGGGTATTCGGAGTCGAGGCCGACCCGGAGACCGAAGTCCTGTCTCTCCTGGGGTCGGCTGACGGACTCTTCCATATCCATACCTGCCTGCTGGACGCCGGGGACACGGCCCTTGTCCCCGATCCCAGCTACCCGGCCTACGTTGCCGGAGTAAAGATAGCCGGCGGTGTGGTCGAACCGGTGCCTTTGCTGCGCGAAAACGGCTTTCTGCCAGACCTCGAAGCCATCCCGGCCGAAACGGCCCGGCGGGCCAAGATGATCTGGGTCAATTACCCGAACAACCCCACCGCCGCCCATGCCGGCCTGGACTTCTACCAGCGCCTGGTGGACTGGGCCAGTGAATACGAAGTCGCCGTCGTCTCCGACAATCCATACTCGGAAATCTGTTTCGACGGCTACTGCGCCCCTTCCTTCCTCCAGGTCCCCGGGGCCAAGGAGATAGGCGTGGAGTTCAATTCGCTCTCCAAGGCCTACAACGCCTGCGGCTGGCGGACCGGCTTCATGGTCGGCAACAAGGACATCGTGGCCGGACTGGCCAAAATCAAATCCCATTCCGACCGGGGTATGTTCTATCCGCTGCAAGTGGCGGCCACCGAGGCCCTGAACGGGTCGACCGGGTTCATGGCCGCCAGGAACCTCATGTACCAGGAAAGGCGGGACGTGGTCGTTCAAGGCCTGCGCCGCTGCGGCATTGACGTGGAAAGCCCCAAGGGGACTTTCTATATCTGGGCTCCTTTGCCCAAGGGCGTCACAAATTCCAGGGAATGGTGTTTCAAGGTGCTGGACGAGACGGCAGTCTGGATTATACCCGGCTCCATGTACGGCCGGTACGGCGAAGGCTACTTCCGCATCGCCCTCACTCATCCGGCGGAACGCCTGAACGAAGCCATGCAGCGGCTGGAAAAATTCTGCGCCTGAAGCGCCTTGTGTACGGAAGGGGCCGTCCTTTTCTGTAATCGGAATCAGCATTAATGGCAAGCATGCGGCGGCACGGCGCACGCACTCTCAGGGGAACAAAAAACGGACCCCGGGGCAATCCGGTTTTATCTGCCCCGGGGTCCTCGCCGCCACTGGAATTTTTCTATGAAACCATGCGCTCGCGTCCTTCCCAGTACTCGCGGCGAAGAGTTTTCTTGTCCAGTTTTCCCAGATTGGTCAGAGGAATAGACTCCCGGAAGTCAATCGACTTGGGGGCCATGAGGCTGCCTTTTCTCTGCTTGACAAAGCCTATCAGCTCATCCTCGGCCACCTTTGCTCCCTCATGGAGCACCACAACGGCCTTGACTTCCTCACCCCACTTGGGATGAGGCACCCCGATCACGGCCGCGCCTTTGACCGCCGGGTGTTCAAAGAGCACGTCTTCCACCTCTCTAGGAAATATGTTGAATCCTCCACTGATAATCATGTCTTTTTTGCGGTCGACGATATAGAGGAAGCCTTCCTCGTCCTGACGGGCGATGTCCCCGGTGTGGAGCCAGCCATCCCGTATGGTTTCGGCCGTGGCTTCCGGATTCTCATAGTACCCGCTCATCGTGTTGGCGCACCGGACGATGATTTCACCGGTCTGGCCGGACTGGACATCCGCGCCGTCTTCATCGACTATTCTGACCTGGGCGTGAAAGGTCGGCCGGCCAGCCGAACCGAGAATTTCCTTTTCCCGTTCCGGGTCTGCGGCCTGGTGGTCTTCACGTGACAGGGAACTGATGGTCATGGGTGCTTCGGTCTGGCCAAAGAGCTGGGTGAATATCGGCCCGAAGGTGTTCATGGCTTCCTTCAGCCTCTCGGGAGCAATGGCCGAAGCCCCATAGATGATATTCCTCAGGCTGCGGCAATCGTATTTTTTGAGCTCCGGATAATCCAGCAGGACATAGATCATGGTCGGGACGAGGAAAGCCATGGTCACTTTTTCCCTTTCCACCGTCTCCAGAAATAGTTTCGGGTCGAAATGGTCCAGGATGACCGCTCTCCCCTTTCGCAGCAGGACAGGCAGCAACAGGCATCCTCCCGCGTGGGTCAGCGGCGTCAGATAGGCGAAGACTTCCTCCCGGCCGAAACCGAACTCCAGCATCTCCATCAGGATGGTGTAGACCCAGGCCCGGTGGGAAAGCATGACCCCCTTGGGCTTGCCGGTGGTGCCGCCGGTAAAATAAATGCCCGCCAGATCCTCGCAGTCGATTTCCACAGTGGGCGGATCGGGCTCGTTGCCCTCTATGAGTCTCTGAAGGTGTTCATGCCCATCCATGATCGAAGACGGATTGTCGCTCACGCAGATGAAATGCCGGACCGTCCTGAGCCTTGGCAGCATCCCCCTGACGCGGTCAGCCATCTTTTCGTGATAGATCAGCGTACTGCACTCCGTCTTGTTGAGCATGTAGACATGGTCTTCCGGAGACAGCAGAACAGCCAGCGGCACTCTGACACAGCCGCACTTGGCCACGGCGTATTCGGAAAAAACGTATTCCGGACAATTGGCCATCAGAAAGGCCACCCGGTCTCCCTTGGCCAGTCCCAGGTTATGCAAGGCCTTGGTCAGACAGGCCGCCTTGTGGCCTAGTTCCCTGTAGGTGTAGGATCTGTCCCGAAAGGTAATGGCCGTATGCGGGCCGTAATAAGTAACGCAACGGTCGTAAAGATCGCCCAAAGTGGCTTTTATCATGGTTTCCTCCTTAATTCCGACTGCCACGGACAACCCGGAGGCTGTGTTGACCTCGCCTTCGGCTGATATTGCTGCCGGAGTGAAATAGTGGACGCTTTGGCTCCGGTTCAGGACACATCCTTGCCCAGTATGGCGACCCCGCAGACGGCGGTATCCGGAGACAGCAGGCCGTCACCATGCTGCACCAGACCTATGCGGGCGCCGTCCACCTGACGGGGGCCGGCTTCGTCTCGCAATTGGGCGGCTATTTCGGAGATCATGGAAAGACCTGCCGCAGCCGCGGCCTGACCTTTGGCCACCAGACCGCCGGAAGTGTTGACCGGCAGAGAACCATCCAGACGGCTTGCCCCTGATTCGGTAAACCTGCCGCCCTGCCCCTCCGGACAAAAACCGAGCATTTCCACCTGCCTTATCTCAGCAAAAGAGCAGGGATCATGGACTTCGGCTATGTCCACGTCGGCGGCGGCCACGCCAGCCAAGGCGTAGGCCTTTTCCGAGGCCCAGCCGGTCAATTCATGACAAGCGTCACGCGGCCGGTCATTGGCCAGAACACTGGCCATGACCCTAACCGCCCGGCGGCCGGTCTCCAAGGGCAGATTCTTCAGATAATCTTCGGAACACAGAATCGCCGCCGCGCCGCCGTCAACCTCGGGAGCACACATGGAACTGGTCAGCGGATAGGCGGTCACCTGGTCCTCCAGCACCTTGTCCACCGGTATTTCGAACTGGCAAAAGGCCTTGGGATTGAGCGAGCCATTGTAATGATTCTTGCAGGCTGCCATGGCTATCTGCTCCCTGGTGGTCCCCCATCGCCTCATATGCAGAAGCGCCTGAAGGGCGTACTGCTCCATCAACAGGTTCAAGACCTTTTCCGGGTTGAATCCGTAGCCGTATTCCCGGGCCGCTTGCCGGTGCGCGGCCAGCAGACTCTCTTTCCGCCTCCGGCCGACTCCGCATTCAGATACATCGAACAGATTCTCTTCTTCCATGAAGTTATGCCTGTCGACGCCCACGACCAGGACAACATCGCGCCAGCCGCTCGAAATATCTTTCCAGGCGCCATGAAATCCCATCATTGAGGCCGCGCAAGCACCTTCAAGGTTGGTCACCGGGGTCCGCTCGGAGAGCAGACAATTCCCGACCAGGGGCGACAGGCAGTCTTGGCCTCGCGGCTTGTCCCCTCCCCCGGTGAACCCCGGTGAAACGCTTCCGAACCAGAAGGATTCCATATCCCGGCCGTCGGAGAGTCCCGCGTCGGCCAGGACGCCGAGAACAGCCCCGCAGGCCAGTTCTTTTATGGAAATCCTGCTCCATCTTTTGAAACGGGTCGTATACGCTCCTATAAGGTAAACACCCCTGGCTTTATCCATGCCCCGGAATCCGTCCCGCTAAATCGGAAGAAAGGTCACACAGACCGCGAAAATAACAAAAGACCAGAGCATACCCACAAAGGTGTAACCCATGATGTCCCTGGCCTGAAGCCTGACCCCAGCGGCGATGACAGGAAAGAAGGCCAGCGTCCAGAACGGCTGGATCATGTTGGTCCACGAGTCGCCGTAGGCCACGGCCATGCTGACCCTGGAGATCAGTTCGGTCAATTGCTCCGGAGGCATGCCAGCCCCGAGATTGCTGGCCGCTTGCACCATGGTCGGCCCCACCACGGCCCACTCGCCGCCGCCGGACGGAATGAAAATATTCAGAAAACCGCCGATAAGGAAGGAGACGAAAGGCAGGGTCGTCACGGTGGCCGAAGCTGCCAGAATGGCCGCCACCTTGGCCCCCAGACCTGTGTAAATCATTATGCCCATGATGCCGGCGTAAAAGGGAAACTGGAGGACGATGCCGGAATTGTTGGCGCAGGCCCGCTTCATGGCCACGATATACCTGAGAGGAGTCCCGTGGCAGATCATCCCTATCATGATGAAAAGCAGGTTCATGATATCCAGGTTGATATCGAAACCATTGGTGGAAAAATGCCAGATAAGGAAACCGACCCCGAGAACGGCAATCAGAATCTGGAGTATAAAGCTGTTGTTCATGGTGTCGGAAATATTCCTGCTCGGAAGCCCCATGGAAGCGGCTTCCTCGGCCACGCTGACCGGCCTGGCCACCGGCCCGCCTTCCAGCAGATCCTTGAACTGCACCGCCTTGTCGCGGTGAGGCCGCATCAGGATTATCAGTATGGGCAAGGTCAGAATAAGGGCCAGGTTGCAAACGATGTTCATCGTGCTGCCCAGGGTGTTGGAGACCGGAATGGTTGCGGCCAGAGTGCCGGCCTTCATCAGAAAATTGTCCGGCGTGTTGAGCACCAGCGGGATGGTCCCGGAAAGGCCCCCATGCCAGGGCAGAATGCTGATGTAGACGCAGGCTGCCAGCAGCCGGTAATCGACTTTGTCGACCCTCTGAGCCAGTTCGCGGCCCAGAACGGCGGTCAGGGCGATCCAGCTCCAGGAAACCAGAGAGAAAAGCCCCCCCACAAAGGTCACTGTCAGATAAACGAACATCGGGCGGTGTATCTTCTTCGCCAGCCAGTCGATTCCCTTGGCCGCCGGAGGCGAGATGGCTACCGCATACCCTGTGGCCAGAGTCAGCAGGACCTGCATGCCGAATTGCAGAAGCATCCAGAATCCTTTGTACCAGGCCTGGGCAAGCTTGATCGGTGTGGTGTCCATGACAATAAAGGCGAAAGCAGCAGCGATGATGGTCAGGAGTATGGCGAAAATGAATGAGTCAGGCAGCCAGCGCCGGAACTTGTCGGCAAAAAACACACCAATGGAATTCAGCATCTTTTTTCCTCCTAAGAGTGATTCGAGTGAACACCTGCTCCGCCAGCCTCATTGTTTTTCATCCGGCCCGGAAAACCGGAATCAAGGCGGCGGCACCCTAAACCGGAACGCACCATAAAGACCCTGAGAGCAATTCCAGTGCCACTGCAACTAAAGCGTTAACACTGCGTAATTGCTGTCTATATCAAGATGATGAGATGTAAGATTGTTCCCAGATGACTCTATTCAGACACTTTCGTGTCTTTATCAAAACGGGCACAGGCGTTAATGTCTTGAACCGCCGCGTCAGAAATGCTATTTAAATAAATTCAATACGCTAAAACCGATCATGTGAAACTGCTGACGGGTCTTGCTCTGCTTCTTCAACCGGAGGACCTGAATATGGACGCACTTTCCCCGCCGAATCTGCCTGTTTTCTCTCCGGAACAATGGTCGTTTCTGGCTGTTCTTGAAGCGTTGGGGGAACCTGTTTCTCCCGATGTCGCCGGAACCCTGGTTCCCCTCCCGCCCGGTCCCCTGCTGGACCTCATGCGGCGTGGCCAGGATTTGAGACTGCTCCGGCAGAACGAGGCCGGGGCGCTTCTGCTTGACCGGGAAGCTCCGCCGGAAGTTCTTCATTTCCTGAAATCCCTCAACAATCCGGACGGTATTGCCAGACTGCTGGAAAACCTGGCCGCACTGGACCTGCTGAGCCAGGTTCACCCTGAAACCCTGACCGGCCTTTTCTCGCGGGCCGAGCGTCATGAGGATGCGGCCCTGTGGGCTTTGCGCTCTGGGCAGAAGGCTTTGGACCGGGAGTCCGCCCACAAGTATTACCTAAGAGGACTGCAAGAACTGGGCAAGCACCTCACCGGCCCCGAAAACGAAAAGCATTTCATTGCGGCCGCTCTGGCATTTTCCAATCTCTGCTTTATCCAGGGACGCAGCTTCGAAGAGGCCTCGCGTTTTCTGGAAACCGCCGGCGATCTGGCGGAGCATCTGGGAGACAAACGCTCGGGAGCGCTCATCAGGTTGCATCTGGGACGCTTTTTCTACCTGGCCGACCGGCGGCATGACGCTCTGCGCCTGCTGGACACAGGCCAGCGCCATGTCCATGAGTTGGGAGATGAAGACATCGTCACCCAAGCGGCTGAGTTCCTGGGGCTGTATTACTACATGCAGGGCCGTTTCCGGGAAGCCCTGCCCCACCTGGAAAGGGCCGCCGAAGCCTTTGAATCCCAGAGCGGAACAAGCCGGGAGAATCCCTCGGCCCCCATCTTCCTGGGATACTGCAATGCTTATCTGGGAAATTACGACAACGCCATCGGCTTTCTCGACTATACCTGGAGACAGGCCAAGCGCGAAGCCAACGAAGCCCTCGCCCTGACCATCCGCTCGGTCCTGGGAACCGTCCTTCTGCTAATCGACAAAAAGCGCAGGGGTCTGTTCCATCTTCATGAAACATGGAAGGAAGCCGAGCGCAGTTCCAACAATCTGGCCCAGTATCTGTCGGCCGCCGGGCTGGCTTATTGTTACTATCTGAGCAACCGCATGGAAAAGGGCCGCGAGTGGCTGGTCAGGATGCAGAATGAAACCCCGCATTCGGGACTGGTGCGGCAGTTTTCCTCCCCCTGGATTCTGGAAATGATTTACGAATTCGAACAGATGGGATTCGACCCCATACCCGGATTCGAATTCGACCGCCAGTTCAGAAGAATACTAAGTGAACCCAATGTTCATTTAAAAGGTGCGGCCTTGCGTCTGAGGGCCGAAAAGGTCTGGGCCGAAACCAAGGATGCCGGACAGGTTCAGGAAGACCTGACGGCCAGCGAAGCGCATCTCAGGACAACCGGCGATTCACTACAGTTGGCCAAGGTGCGCATCGACATGGCCTATATTGAACTGATGAAAGGCAACCGGCGGGAAGCCCGGCTGCTGGCTCAGAAGGCCCGCAAGGGGCTGTCCGGGCGCTGGACCAATCTTTTTCCGGATGGACTCAGGCCTCTGCTGGACAGCCAGCAGTTCGAAACGGAACCGTCGATGAAATCCGATGAGATACTGATGCCGTTCATCAAGGTGACCGAGGAGCTTTCGCCCACCCCGGACCCTCAGGGCATAATGCAGTGGCTGGTGTCGGTCATGAACCGCTATCTCGGCGGAGAGCGGGGCGGACTCTTCAAGCCTGGGGAGAAAGGCTCCCGGGTTTTGAAACTGGAGGCGGCCCGGAATCTCAACCAGGCTGAAGTTGAAGCCGCCATATTCGGTCCCAGCCGGGCCGCCATCCAGATCTCTTTCCGGGAGAACCGGCCTCTGGCGCAAAAAATCATGCACCCGGCCAACCGGCTGTCGGGCAAGGGGACCCTGTCCATGCTCTGCCTGCCCTTCAAGGTGGCGGGGCAGGTTTACGGCGTTCTTTACCACGACAATTCTTATATTGACGACTGCTTCGACCAGTTGGACGAAACCACCCTGGATCAGTTGGCCCGTCATCTGGGGGCTTATGTGGAGCATGTGCTGGAATACGGGCGGCTTCTCGAGCGGACCAAGCGGCAGGCTCTGGAGAAACCGGTGGAAATTGACCCGGGCGGCGGGACGGAAATGCTTTTCGAAAGCCCCCGCATGAGAGATGTGGTCGCCCGGGCCGACAAGGTGGCTCCTACGGACAGTCCGGTACTGCTGCAGGGGGAAACCGGCGTGGGCAAAGAACTGCTGGCCAGGAGGCTGCACAGGGTGAGTCTCAGAAGCAGGGAGCCGTTCATAACCATCGACGCGTCAACAATCCCGGAGCAACTGGTCGAAAGTGAACTGTTCGGATACGAGAAAGGGTCTTTCACCGGGGCCGACCACCGGAAAAACGGACGGGTGGAAATGGCCCACAAGGGAACCCTGTTCATTGACGAGATAGGTGAGATTCCCCCTTCGATTCAGGTCAAGCTTCTCCGGGTGCTCCAGGAAAAAACATTCAACCGCATAGGCGGTTCAAGGGAACTGACCTCGGATTTCCGTCTCATAGCCGCAACCAACCGGAATCTTTCCGAAGAAATCGCCGAGGGGCGATTCCGCAAGGACCTGTATTACCGGATAAACGTGCTCCAACTGACCTTGCCGCCCCTGCGGGAGCGCACAGAGGACGTAATTCTGCTGGCCCGGCATTTCGTGGGTTATTACTCGAAAAAATACAATCAGCCGGGCTTGTCGCTGACAGCGGAAGACGAGTCCTGTCTGACCCGTTACCATTGGCCGGGCAATATAAGGGAACTTCGCAATGTCATGGAAAGAGCCGTCCTGCTGGCTTCGGGAGGACGGCTGGAATTGAATCTGCGGAGTTCAGACCCGGAGTGTGCGGGGAACGCTTTTGAAGATGAACCGACCCTGGATGAATTGCAGCGGCGCTACATCCTGCACATTCTCGAAAAGACCGGCGGCAGGATAGGCGGGCCTGGCGGCGCGGCCGAAAAGATGGGCCTCAAAAGAACCAGTCTTTATACCCGGATGAAAAAACTGGGTCTGGATTACACCCGAAAATAACCGCCCCCCATTCACCGTCAACCGATGCAGCCTCCCGGCCGCCCGTGGGGCTGCGGCCGCTTGGCAGCTTAAAAGCCGTTGAGAATCATATTTGTCAACTGTCGTCGGAGGCCACAGCCTCCATTTCGTCATCCGGGGCATCATCGGTTAATTCCGGCCCGGCCGCAGCCTGTCTTTTCCTTCCGGCTGCCGGGCGTCCCCCTATGGCAACTTTTATAAGTATGTAGCCGCTGGCAACCAGAACAGCACCGACCACAAACCAGTTTGTGGCTCCGGTCATCATGGGAAAAAGGAAAAAGGCAAAAGCCAGGAGAACGGCAATGATAATCAGACTTGGCGCCATGGCTGGTCCCGCTTCATGATAAATGGCCCGAAAGGGCCTGGTTGAATTCTTCACTACCCGGACGCTGACAGGCCTGCGGCGTGCATCTGTTCCGGGCGCGGAATCACTCGCGGTCACATTGGTTGCGAGGGCGGAGTTTTCGAAGCGGTCTGAATTCATCGCTTGAACGGTTAACAGCCGTTTCGGATAATCTCAACAGCCGTTGGAGGTGGAGAATCATATGCAGCGAGCAGTATCGGAATTGCCATCCCGCCGGTATCACCAGCTTTTCATTATATTAAAAACATGGACCATTTGTCAAAAACGATTGAAACAAAGAGGTTGGAGTAAGTGTTTTCCGGATCAAAGCCCGTGATTATCCGCGGAGACCATATGGAGAAACCTGCTCGCATTGTTACGCCCTGGCCGCCGGGGCGGCCTTATCCCTGGCCAGGATTGAGCTTTCCCATGAGTCTGTTGGTTCTTTTTTTTCAGAAGAAGCACGAAAAGAGTTGACTTGAACCCGGCTGTCGGCTAAGTGCCTTGAGAAAGACGGTACAATCAAATTTTTTGATGCTTTTCAGGAGGGTGCAATGAGTTACGAAACCATTTTATACTCCAGATCCGGCAATGTCGGCCTGATCAGACTGAACAGGCCGGAGCGGATGAACGCGGTCATCGAAGAGATGTATGTGGAAATCCAGGATGCCCTGGCCAAAGCCGGTGAGGACGGGGAAGTTCGGGCTCTTGTCCTGACGGGTTCTGTCCTGAAAAAGGGCGATGTGGAAAAGCAGGCCTTCTGTGCCGGGGCCGATCTGAAAAAGCATTCGACGGGGGAACGGACGCACAAACAGAAAAGGGAGTACATTCTTCTGGCTCATGAAACCACCCGGCTGCTTTACGAATTTCCCAAGCCGATCATCGCCGCGGTCAATGGACCGGCCAGGGGAGCGGGAACGGAAATGGCGGTGAGCTGCGATTTCATTTTCATGGCCGAAGAGGCGACGCTGGCTTTTCCCGAGACCGGTCTGGGCACCTTCATAGGCGGAGCCGCGACTTACCACCTGCCCAGGATCATCGGCCTGAACCGGGCCAAGGAGTTGATCTACAGCGGACGGGTGCTTGACGGCCGGGCGGCCCTGGAGATGGGTTTGGCCTTGCGGTGTTATCCGGCGGCTCAACTTCTGGACGAAGCAAAGGCATTTGCTCAGATACTGGCCGCCAAGGCGCCATATTCCATGGCTTTCGCCAAAAAACGCCTGCAGCAATCGCCCGCCCTGGACATAGACACGGTGCTCCACCTGGAAGCCGAAGCCATCCTGACCTGCATGGATACCGAAGACTGGCATGAAGGCGTCAAGGCTTTTGCCGAAAAACGCAACCCTGTTTACAAAGGGAGGTAACACTCATGGAACTGAACAGGGTCCTCAAGGCCCGCTCGGTGGCGATCATCGGAGCATCGCGGGATGAGAAAAAGCGCGGTTTTCAGGCTATCCGGACACTTCTGGAGGACAAATACGAGGGCAGCATATTCCCGGTAAATCCCAAAGAGGAGCGCATCCTGGGGCTGCCCTGCTACAAAAGCGTTCTGGATATAGAAGAACAGGTGGACCTGGCCCTGATAACCACGCCCGCCAGGACGATTCCCGGCATCCTCGATCAGTGCGGAGCCAAGGGGGTGGCCGGAGTGGTGGTCATAGCCGGAGGATTCCGGGAGATGGGCGACAGCGGCCGCCGTCTTGAAATCGAGATGATCGAGGCGGCCCGCCGGAACAAGGTCCGCATTATCGGCCCGAACACTTCGGGCATGATAAACGTGAACTCCAGCCTGAACCTGGCAGGCATCCACAATGTTCCGCCGGGCAACATAGCCCTGCTGGCTCAAAGCGGCAATATGGCTCTGAGTCTGATAACCGAAGCCCAGTTGAAGAGCCGCAAGGGTTTTTCCTATTACGTGGGCGTGGGCAATGAATCGGACCTGAAGTTTCATGAGTACCTGGAATATTTCTCCAATGACCCGGAGACCAACGCCATTCTGATGTACGTGGAAGGCCTGCGCATGGGCCGCGAGTTCTTGCAGGAGGCATACAAAACCACACTGGAAAAACCCATAATCCTGCTCAAGAGCGGCCGTTCCTACAAGGGCCGCCAGTCGGCCGGTTCCCACACGGGCGCGCTGGCCGGTATTTCCGAAGTGGCCAGGACGGCTTTCAAGCGGGCAGGCATCATCACCGTTGAAAATTCGGACGAACTCTTTCCTGTTGCCGAAACCCTGGCGTCCATGCCTCCGCTGAAAAAAAACCAGATCGCCATACTGGCCGACGGCGGAGGACACGCGACCATCGCCTCGGACCTGCTGACCGACTACGGCGTGGAAATTCCCACTTTGAGCAAAAAGACCCAGGCCAAGCTGGCCAAGCTGCTGCCGGACAATGCTTCCTTGCGCAATCCGGTGGACGTGGCGGGCGGGACCGATGCCGACCCGGCCATCTTCGCCGAATGCGCACGCATAATCATGCAGGACGAACAGGTCGGCGGCCTCCTCCTCGTCGGGCTCTTCGGCGGCTACGGCATCCGTTTCGCGGAAAAACTGACCTTCAATGAAGAAGACGCGGCTCACCAGATGGGTAAACTGGCAAGCAAGACCGGTAAGCCGATTGTGGTGCACAGCCTGTACAACTTTGCCAGGACACACCCGCTGGACCTCCTGCGCTACTACGGCATTCCGGTTTACGATTCACTGGACATAGCCTGCAAGTGCATGGGTGCGTTGGCCGAATACGGCCGTTACCTTCATACCTACCATCAGAAGAGCAATTTCAAATTCAACTGGGGGCACAAGGCCCGCCGTTCCTGCCAGAAAATCATCAAGGATGCGCTGGCCGAGGGAAGGACCGCTCTTCTGGAGCATGAAGCCAAGGAGTTGTTGAGAAGGCACGGCGCACCGGTGGTCGAGGAGAAACTGGCCCGCACGGCGGAAGAGGCTGTAACCATCGCCAAGGCCATGGGCTGCGAGGTGGCGATGAAGGTTGTTTCGCCGGACATTTTGCACAAATCCGACGCAGGCGGCGTGCTTCTGAAGCTGCGCGGCGACAAACAGGTCCGGTCGGCGTACCAGACCATCATGGAGAACGCCTGCGCCTTCAAGGCGGACGCGGACATCCAGGGCTGCCTGGTGGCCCCGATGATAGAAGAAGGCGTGGAAACCATCATCGGCACCAAGATAGACGACCAGTTCGGGCCGGTCGTCATGTTCGGCCTCGGCGGCATCATGGTGGAGATTCTGCATGACGTGGTTTTCCGCGTTCTGCCCATTACGCCGACCTCGGCCAAGATGATGATAGAAGAGATCAAGGCCGCCCCTCTGCTTTCAGGCATAAGAGGCAAGGAAGGCGTGGATAAAAAGGCCTTGCAGAAATTGCTCATGACCGTCTCGGAAATCATCGAGGCTTACCCGGAGATTAAAGAGATGGACCTCAACCCGGTCATCGCCAGGCCCGACGGCATCAGCGTGGCCGACGCCAGGATTATCCTGCACGAAGTCTGAGGCGCTTGCTGCTGTAAAACTTGAGTCCGCCGCCCCGGCGAACATCGGACTTTTCACAAGCCCCGCCGATACCGGCGGGGTTTCAGACTGTTGAAAAACCCCTTTGTTGTCTTTATCAAGCTGACCTGCACCCCAGAAGCCGATTTTCCGGCTTCCCTTTTCTTAGGCGAACATGGATGTTCGCCCCCCGGCGAAGGGCACGGATGCCCGTTCGACGGGTTAAAAAAGGCCGGGGGTTCCAAGGGGACGCGGCCGCTTGGGCGTCCCCTTGGTCTGGGCGGAAAAGACTGTCCGAAGTCGTTGTCGTTCGCGGCAGGGGCGAAGCATCCCGCCCGAACAGTCATGCCCGGAGCCGTCTTCGCTGTTTCTTATCTTTAACTTTCTGTCCTTCTGCTGTTTCAAGAGATACAAACAATGTCCGACAGCCTTTGGAGGGATATTGCCTCTTTGCCTGGAAACAGTCGAGCTACCCGGCATCTCCAATGCTGGCAACAAAGGTATTTTATTAAAATCTCTCCGCGCAGTCCGGATTTGTCCCCTTGAGAAAAGCATCCGAGGTATTATATTTGGTGAATATTATTCTTTCATCGAAAGGCATGAAACATGGACCGGACAGTGACAGCGGTAATAAACCAGGACGCCTGCCTAGGCTGCGGATTGTGCATAACGGTCTGCCCGTCGGAAACAATCACCATGCGGGAAGGACTGGCTGCGGTGACCGGAGATGAATCCTTGAACTGCGGCCATTGCGCCGCGGCCTGCCCGGAAGAGGCCATAACGGTGAAGGCCCTGAAAAACGATGTTTTGGGTTTCAGAACCTTCCAGACTCCCGAAACCTGGCTGGCCCACGGTGAATTCGATACCGGCGAACTGGTGCGCCTGATGCGATCCCGGCGTTCATGCCGTAATTTCAAGAATCAGCCGGTGGACCGGGAAATGCTGGCCGACCTCATCCGTGCGGGAGTGACGGCTCCCTCGGGGTCCAACTGCCAGTTATGGACATTTACCGTCCTGCCCAACCGTAAGGCTGTGGAAACCCTGGCAGCAGGCGTCGTGGAATTTTTCCGCAAGACGAACAAAACAGCCGAAAAGGCCTGGCTGCGGACTCTGCTGAAATTGGCAGGCAAGGGGCAGCTCGAATATTATTACCGGAATTATTACGAATCCATCAAGGAAGGTCTGGATGAGTGGGAAAAGACCGGCCGTGACCGCATGTTCCACGGGGCTCCGGCGGCGATTCTGGTCGGCAGTCTTCCGGGCGCGTCGTGCCCGCAGGAGGACGCCCTGCTGGCCACTCAGAATATCCTTCTGGCCGCTCATGCCATGGGACTGGGCACCTGCCTGGTGGGCTTTGCCGTGTCGGCCATGAAAAACAGCCCGGCGGTGAAAAAAGCCGCGGGCGTGCCGCTCAAGGAACCTGTTTACGCGGTCATCGCGGTGGGCCATCCCAATGAAAAATACGAGCGCCTGCCCGGCCGTAAACAGCCGGTCATTCGCTGGGCCGAATCCTGAAAGACTGCCTTTCAGGGCCGGTAGCGCTGACCGTCCGGAGCGACTCTCTCCGGTTTCTTGACCAGACCGAGACGCCGCATGATCCAGTCCCGGTCCGGTTCGATCATCAGGACCCTGGTCCCGGTGATTTCCTCATCGTCTTCCGGCAGAGTGGCGGGGTCCGAAGGCGGCGGCAACTCGGCCCCTTCCTTAAAAGCCAGGTATATCTGGGTGGTCAGTTCCTCTTCGGCCGCGTCGTGGGCCGAATTGAAATTCAGGCCGCTGGTCTGGGCGGAAGGGAAATTGGAAAAATAGACATCGTATCCCCCGAACTGATTTGGCACGAATACGGCGGGATAGGGCACCAATGCCCGTAAAACACTTTTGGCATCCAGGCTTCCGGTCATCGCTGTTCTCTCCTCAATCCTTGGGCGCCGGAGGGCGGTCAGGCAGGAGGATGGTAAAAGTGGTCCCCTGCCCCACGTCCGAAGCGACCATAATCTGTCCACCATGTTCGTGAACCACTTTCTGTGCGGCCAAAAGCCCGAGGCCTGTGCCTTTTGCTCCTTTTGTGCTGAAGAAAGTGGTGAATATCTTACTCTGAACCTCCCGGTCCATGCCTCTGCCGTTATCGGAGACTTCAATCCTGACCCGATGAGGCCCTAGCCTCCTGGTCCTTACAGTGACCCTGGCTTCCTGGTCGGGCGACAAATCGGCGCAGGCGTCAATACCGTTGGTAACCAGATTCAGAACGGCCCGGTAGATGGCCTGACGGTCAATCCAGGCCACGTCCAGTTCCGGGTCAAGGTCCGTTTTCAGCCGCACCTTGTAGTTGACGGCCATGGCTGAAGTGTCTTCCACTACTTCCTTCATAACATCGTTCAGGGAGACGTGGGCAAGGACCGGCTTGCGTTCCTTGGCGAACGTCAGAAGGTCGTGGGCCAGGGCGGAGACTTTACCCACATTACGCTGCACCATCTCCCAGCCTTTTCTTACACCGGCCTCGTCCTTATCTTCCAGACCCGCGTTCAGCACATAGACCCCGCCTTCCAGGCCGCTGAGGATATTCTTTATGTTGTGAGCCAGACTGGCCACGGTCGTGCCGATGGCGGCCAAGCGTTCGGACTGCAGGAGGGCCATTTCGCGCAGGCGGACCTTTTCACTCATCTCGTTGAAAGCTTCGGCCATGTCCGAGAGCTCGTCATTGGTCCTCACTTTTATGGGTTCAACTCTCTCCCCTCCGGCCATGGCTTCGGCCCCGCGAACGACCATCTTTATCGGCCGGTTGATGAAAAAAATTATATAAAGGCCGATGAGGGTGGACAAGCCGAGAAAGACAATCACGGCGTAGGTCATGGTCCAGCGGAGGCTTTCATCGACCCGTCTTTCCACGTCAGCCAGGGACATGCTGATGTCGAGAACTCCCAGGACGTTTTTTTCCTTGGGGTGGGCGTGGCAGGGGTCCTGCCAACAGGCCCTTTCGTTGTAAATCGGGTTTATCATGCCGACTACCCTGTCGCCCCTGTATTCAAAAAAACGGGCGCGGGCCTTGACCGGCACCCGGACCAGAGGCTGGTCTTCGGCATGGCAGACGTAGCAGGCTTCGGCCTTCATGTCCACCACCAGACCGACCTCGGGCGGATCGTTGGAATACATGATAAGCCCGTCCTTGTTGAAAACTCTCAGCCGGGTAATCCCTTCCTGCTCCCCCACATTGTCGATAATGGACTGGATGATCTCGGGCTGATAGTGGAGCATGGACCACCGGGTTGACTTTTTCACGGTCTCGGAAAAGCGGGCGGCGTCCATAACAACTTGTTCCGTAAGCATTTCCCGCTGGCTGCGTATGTTGTGATAGGCGAACAGAGCCATGGCCAGAAAGGCGGCCAAGCCAACGGAAAAACTTAGCTTGAAGCTGAGACTCCGGCCGAAGACCGACGTCCAATGTCTTGTTTTATTCAGCATATTCGAGGATTTTGGGTGAAGGAACTCTACTCGCCAAGAACTTCCCGGACGACCTGCAAGAGATGGTTGGGACGAACCGGTTTCTCCAAAAAAGCATCCGGTCCGGCCGAGTCGCCCGTGGGCTGTCCCGACAAGTATCTTTTCATATCCACGCCGGTCATCTGGCCGACCCCGCTGACGACTATCACCGGAACCTTGTTTAGTTCCTCATCATGTCTGAGCTGCTGCAAAAAAAATATGCCGCTCTGCCGGGGCATCATGATATCCAGCAGGACAAGGTCCGGGTGCTCGACTCTCAACAGGCGCATTCCCTCCTGTCCGTCAGCGGCGGTCAAAGTCCGGAAACCGCCCCGTTGCAAGATGGTGCCCATGTAAGTCAAGGTGTCGGAATCGTCGTCTATGAGGAGAACCGTTTTGGGCATGGCCTCTCCTTGGAGAGATATTCCATTCTCAATTTATAAAAGATACGGACAAAACACAAGAATTTTTAAAAAAAGCGGCATAATGCCCTCGCGCTCGTTGACAGAGACAGGAGTGGAGAATACTTTTCTTAGAGGCGTTACTCTTTTCTCAGTATGCTTTAAATCGACATCAGGCGGAATTTAATGATGGAAGACCATGTGCTTTTCGGCTTTGCCCTGACTCTCGTGGCCGGGCTATCCACCGGCGTCGGGTCGGCCATGGCCTTTTTTACCCGTACGACCAACAAGTCTTTTTTATCGGCGGCCATGGGGTTTTCCGCCGGAGTGATGATCTATGTTTCCTTTGTGGAGATTCTGCCCAAGGCTTGCCGGGCTCTGACCCAAGCCTACGGTGAAGTCGGCGGAACCTGGGCCGGGGTGGGAGCATTTTTCGGCGGCCTGGTGCTGATGGCTCTGGTCGACCGTTTTGTTCCGGAGCAGGGCAACCCCCACGAACCTCACCAGATAGAGGAAATGAAAGGCAGTCCGGCCAGCCCGCGCCTCCTGCGTATGGGCATGGTCACGGCTCTGGCCATCGGCATCCACAACTTTCCCGAAGGTTTCGCCACTTTCATGGCCGCCGTGGACGACCCGGTATTGGGTGTTTCCGTGGCTGCGGCCATTGCCCTGCACAACATGCCGGAAGGCATAGCCGTCTCGGTGCCGGTCTATTTCGCCACGGGCAGCCGGAAAAAAGCCTTCTGGTATTCGTTTCTGTCCGGTGTTTCGGAACCGGTGGGGGCGCTGGCCGGTTATCTGCTTCTGAGACCCTTTTTTTCCAAGGCCGTCTTCGGCTACTCCTTCGGCGCGGTAGCCGGGGTGATGGTGTTTATTTCCCTCGATGAACTGCTGCCCGCGGCCCGGGAGTACGGACAGGGGCACATATCCATCTACTCACTGACAGCCGGCATGGCCGTCATGGCACTGAGCCTGCTGCTTTTCCTTTAGCGGCTGAAAAGGGTGAAAATGTCCGGATATGATTACGATCTGGGTATCATAGGCGGCGGCGCGGCGGGACTAACCGTGGCCGCCGGGGCCGCACGGTTGGGCGCCGGAACTCTGCTGCTGGAGAAGGAACCCAGGCTGGGCGGTGATTGTCTGCATTACGGATGCAAGACACTGATTAAGACGGCCAAGGTCTACCACCGGCTTTATCTGTCCGAAAAACTCTTTTCCGCCAAGATCCGCCGGGGGCTCAACCTCATCTTTTCTTTAAAGGGCCGGGCTTGCGCGAGAAAATCAGAACCGGCGCACCATCATCATTATTGGATTATACCCAGACACGGGAGTGCCTCATAATTTTGGGGACAATATTGAATGCGCCCTTGGCGTTCCGTCTTGACCGGAATATAATCCAAACATTCCTTGGAACAATCCCGATGACCAGGATCGGGTGTGCCGACTGTCGGTCGGCAGCCCGCTGAACAAAGGCCGTGATGATCTGATCGGCCAATTACGAATGGAGGCTTAAATGCTATTGAAAAGAATGTCCTTGTTATCCTGCTCTGTTTTGATCGCCGTGGGCATTGTCCTTATGGGGATCAATCCGGTTCAGGCCGAAATGGTCAAAAAAGTCGACGGATTCGAGTTGCTGGTGGACATGTCCGGCTCTCTGGACAAGTTTCAGATGCAGAAGGATTTTCTCCAGCAGTTGAATGAAGTCCTGCCTGAATTAGGCTACACCGGCGGGATGAGGGTTTTCGGTTTCACCAATCTCATAAGCGGTCCGTCTTCTTACAGCAAAGGCGTATGGGGGGCCGAGATTTTCAGCAAGGCCAAACTCGGCGAAGCCATCGCCCCGCTGGCCGGAACGACCGGCATCACTCCTCTGGGGCCGGCCATGGAAGCCAGCCAGCAGGAATTGGGCAACATGGGGCCGAGAAAGGCTCTGATAATCATTTCCGATTTCAAGCGCAGCGTGGATTTCGGCGATCCGGCAGCCGAGGCCAACAAGCTAAAGGCGGCTTACGCCCATGGCCTCTGTATCTATCCCGTGGTCTTTGAAGGAGACGCCGAATCCATGGCCCTGGCCGAGGCCGTGTCCGATGTGACCGGCTGCGCCAAACCCGTTAACGCCGCCGATCTGCTGAGCAGTCCCGGTGGAGTCCAGGCCTGGGCCAAGAACATCTTCTGGGAGGAAAAGGAAGAACCCAAACCCGCTCCGCCCGCGCCCACACCCAAGACCGTGACGATCAGCCTTCATGTGAAGTTCGCCACGGCCAAGGCTGTCGTCAAACCGGAATACCGGACGCAGATAGAGGAAGTGGCCGTTTTCATGACCAAGAACGCTGACACCAAAGCCGTCATCGAGGGGCATACGGATTCCGTGGGCAAGGACGCCTACAACCAGAAGCTGTCTCAACAGCGGGCCGAAGCGGTGCGGGACTATCTGGTCAGCGAGTTCGGCATTGACGCCGCCAGACTGACGGCTGTCGGTTACGGCGAAACCAGGCCGGTGGCCGACAACAAGACAGAGGAAGGCCGCCAGCAGAACCGCCGTGTGGACTGCGTTATCACCGGAACCATCATGGAATAAGCCTGAAAACTGCCTGCTCCCGGGGGCCGTCAGGAACCTCGGGACGTTTTTGAACCCCGCCCCCTTGGGCGGGGTTTATTCTTTGGCTCACCCAAACACCCCGCAGTCCGATTCTCTCCACCCCATCTCTTTACCCCGCAAACTGCGCGGGTTCAGGCGACAGCCCGGCGGCGGGAGTCATCGGTCCGGGCTCCTCATATGCCCGAGGATCGGTTCAGGCTTTTTTCTGCGGCCTGAGCCTGAGGCGCTGGGCCGAATCGAAACATAGCCGCCGGGTGATGAGAGTCACCAGCAGGGAGCCGAGAGCGGTGGACCCGACCAGCATGAGCATGACCACTATCTGGTATCTGACGGCCAGCAGAGGGTCTGTTCCGGCCAGTATCTGCCCGGTCATCATGCCGGGAATGAAGACAATCCCGGCGGCCATCATGGAATTGATGGAAGGTATCATTCCCGCCCGCATGGCGTTCCGAAGAACATCCCGGCTGGCTTCCCGGTAATCCGCGCCCAGACTGAGCATCATCTCCACTTCCTTCCTCTTCCCGCGCAGCTCGGTGAAAAGACGTTCCAGACTGATGGCGATGGCGTTCATGGAATTGCCGACGACCATGCCGGCCAGCGGAATGAAATACTGTGGGGTCCACCACGGGACGGCTCCGACCACAACTCCGGTGACCATGAACGAAACCAGGGAATAAGAGAGAAACATGGAGAAAAAAACCGGCCAGAAAAAAGACACCTGGCGTTCCTTGATCCGGCTCTGGATGGTGCGGACGGCAAAGACAACCATCAGGAGAAAGAGAAGCGAAACCAGCCAGGGCGAGTTTATTCTGAAAACAAACTTTAGAACATAGCCCAGCAGAATGAGTTGAGCAAAAGTCCGGAGAGCACCGACAAGCAGGTCTTTTTCCAGGTTGAGGCTGTGGTAGAGGGAGGCTGCACCCGCGATCAGGATAAAAATCAGCCCGAAGACGAGTTGCCAGGCTTCTATGTCGATGACCTGAGCCGTCACGGCCGCAGCTCCGCCCGGCCCTGTCCGACTTCGATCAGAGACGGATTCAGGTCCCGGGGCCGGAAATCACGATGGCTTATCATAACCACGGTCAATGCCTCCTGTTTGTTGAGACGCTCGGCAGCGGCTTCGACTATCCGGGCGCTTTCTTCGTCCAGAGCGGAAGTCGGTTCATCCAGGAGCAGGACCTCCGGGGTGAGCAGGAGGCCCCGGATGAAACAGAGACGCTGCTGCTGGCCCACTGAAAGGTTGGCGGCGTTGTCGTCCAGGCCGACTTTGTCCAGCAGGAACCCGGCCAGGAGTTGTTTGAGCTTGTTTTCGTCCGGTCCGGGCAGGTCGCGGTTATTTCTGAAAGTGAAAGGCTGCATGAGGTTGTGCCGCACGGTGGAGTCAAGCACGGTCGGGGTCTGCTGTATGTAGAGTATGGAACGGCGCAGCTTGGGCGGCGGGTATGCGGACAAAGGCTGGCCGTGAAAGGCAATGGTCCCCGCCGAAGGTTCCTCAAGGCGGTTGATCAGGCGAAGAAGGGTTGATTTGCCCGCTCCGGAAGGCCCGCGCACCAGGTAAAACCCTCCATCGGCCAATTCCAGGTTGACGTTTTTCAGCAGGGTTTCACCTTCGGCATAAGCGAAATCCACATTTCTGAAAGCTATGACTGACCCGGCCATTGATTTATGTTTCGTCCTTTTTCTGCAATCTCTGCGGTTATTCAGCATAATATTCCGCGCCACGGGAGTAGGCAAGGCCGCTTGGTGAATAAAAGCGGGCAATGTGTGCGTCTTCCCGCTTGCCACATGCAAGGCGCAAGCGAAAACTTGTGCTCCCTTGGGGAAATTGTTAGACTCGTAAAGTTGTTATTCTGGTATGTCCACTGGGCTGTGCGGCGCAAGGCATGAAGAATGCCCGCGACACGATCAGGCTTCCCGTCGTCGGAGACATTGTAATGATTATGCACGCCAAAACCACGCTGCGCAAGCCCGGCGATATGAAACCGGGGGACCACGCCTGTTTTCTGTACAGCCTGGATGAAGAACGCAGGAAGGTCTTGACGGACTACCTGAAAACCGGCTTGGAACTCGGCGAACAGATAATTCTGGCGACGGAAAAAAAACTGATAAGCGAAGCAAAGGAAGATCTCAGGCAAACAGGTGTGGATGTTGAAGCCAGCCTGTCAACCCGGAGCCTGATCCTGCTTGACACCTCCTGGTACTACCATGCCGAAGCCGAAGACCAATTGACTGATAAAATTACCATGGCCGCCGAAGCAGCAAGGAATAATGGCTTCACCGCTCTGCGTATTGCCGGAGTCTGCCACACGCCGGCGGCCATTGCGCCGGATGCTTTTTTTCGGTATGAACAAAGCCTCAACACACTGCTGAGCACACAAAGTTTGACCATTCTCTGCCTCTTTGATCGCCGTCAGGCCGAACCGGAACTCCTGTTGCAGATATTGTCCGCCCATCCGCTGGCACTAGTTGACGGGGAAGTGATAGACAATCTGTATTATCTGCCGTCTTCGACTTCCGGGGGCCAGTATTCGCCGAACGCCCGGCTGAACAACTGCCTGTTCCGGCTGTCGGAAATGCGTAAGATAAGGGAAGATATCAGGGAAACCGAGTTGAGAACCCGGACCATTCTCGATTCCGTTTCGGAGATGCTCATCTTTTACGATTTGGAAAAAAGAGTGGTCTGGACGAATCGGGCCGCGCTGAAAGCTCTGGGCGGAAATGAATCGGAATTGGCGGGCAGATACTGCCACCAGATATGGCACGATCTGGATAATCCTTGCGAAGAATGCTTGCAGGCCGCTTCTTTCCTCAATCATTCCTGTTCGGAGGATGAAAAAACGACTCGTGACGGACGCCTCTGGCTGATTCGCAGCTACCCGGTCCATGATGCAGCGGGCGTTTTTTGCGGGGTTGTCCAGGTTGGCCGGGATTTGACCGAAACGCGACTCACCGAGGAAGCGCTGCGCACTTCCGAGAAAAAGCATCGCTCTGTCGTGGAAAACGCCACAGAGGGCATACTGGTGATACAGGACGGCATTGTCAGATACGCCAATCCCAGGGCTCTCGCCTTTTCCGGGTACAGCCTGGAGGAGTTGACCAGCAAACCGTGGCACGAGTTCATACCGGAAGATGACAGAGCCATGGCCATTGAGCATTACCCGGATATGGGTCAAGGCGACCGCAAGCCTTGTTCCATCGACCACAGGGTGGTCATGCGGGACGGTTCAGTCCGCTGGATCGAGGCCAAGGAAATCCTGGTCGACTGGGAAGGCCGCCCGGCCGCCCTGGTTCTCACCAACGACATCACTGTTCGCAAACTGGCTGAAGCCGAACTGGAAAAAATTGTAGCCAAGCGGACCCAGGCCTTGCAGGAGGCCAACAGGAAGCTCCAGAAGGAAATAGAGGAACGCCGCTCCGCCGAGGACAGCCTGAAACGCAGCGAGAGCATGCTGGAAGCCCTTGACTCGGCCGCAACCAGTTTTCTGCGGGCCAGTTGCCTTAGTGAGGCGGGCATCCAGACAGTGCTGGCCGAACTCGGCCAGACGACCGGGGTGAGCAGGATATTCGTCTATGCCCACGAGCCCGGGATTGTTGACTCACAAGTAGTCAGCCTGAGGTATCAATGGCAGTTGCCGGGGACCGGATTTCTTCCTCCGTCCCTGGACAGCCGGAACCTCCCCTGGTTCTCGAAAATTTGGGGGAAATGGCGGGACATGCTGTCCGACGGGCGCCTTGTCAGCGGTCATTTCAAGGATTTTCCTGATGAAGAACAGAAGTTCCTGGCTCCATGGCGGATTAAATCACTGGTTATAGCTCCTATCTTTGTTGGCGGTAAGTGGTGGGGCTTTATAGGGTTCTCCGAATCCAGAAAAGAACGGACCTGGTCTCAGGTGGAACTGGATGTCCTGAGGGCGGCGGCGACGACCATGGCGACTCTCATCGCCAGAACACGTGTCGAAGAGGCCTTACGGGAGAGCGAGGAGCGCTACCGCCGTTTGGTTGATTACACGCCTCTGGGCCTGGTTATCCTGGTTGAAGGCAGGATAGTGTTTCTGAACAGCAAGGCCCTGGACATATCCGGTTTTGAGCGTAAAGAAGACCTGTTGGGGCGTCTGGCTGTCGATTCTCTTGCCGGCAAGGAAAGAGCTAAAGCCGCCGAACGCCTTTCACAACTGCAAAAGACCCAAACAGAACTACCGCCCACCGAATATTGCTTTGTGCGCCCGGACGGACAGGAAGTCACGCTGGAAGTCTCGACCATGCCTATTGTCTATGCTGGATCTCCGGCGGTGCTGAGTATCGGCCGGGACATCACGATACGCCGGCGCACGGAAAAAGCCTTGAAGACCAGCGAAGAGCACTTGCGGTCATTGATGGAGAATGCCCAGGAATTTGTGGTTTACCGGCTGCAATATGACGAAACCACGCCGACCAGATCCAAGGTGGTTTTTGTCAGCCCTTCCGTCAAGAACATTTGCGGCGTATCCGATGCCTTGCGTCATGAGGCCTGGTTCGAGCACATTCACCAGGATGACGCCCAGAGAGTCTGGCAGGCTCACTTGAAAGGCCAGGAGACGGACAAGTTCAATGAGGAATTTCGCTGCTTTAATCCCAGGTTGGGGGAATGGCGTTGGCTGCACTGCATAGCCACGGCCATCAGGGATGCGGAAGGCCGCCCTGCTTTCGCCAACGGCATAATCATGGACATAACCGACAGAAAGCGGGCCGAGGAAGCCTTGCGGGAGAGCGAAGCCCGCTATCGGCAGATTCTCAACCACGCCCCGGCTGGAATATTTGAAGTGGATTTCGAATCCAGGCTATTTGTCAGCGTCAATGAGGTCATGAGCCAGTATACCGGCTACCGGCGGCAGGAGCTTTTCCGGATGAAGCCGGAAGACATTCTGACCGATGAAGGACGTCAGGCATTTTCCGACAAGATGAAAAGACTGCTTTCAGGGGAACAGACTTTCGAAACCGTGGAATGCGAGCTGACGACCAAATCCGGCAGCCTGATCTGGGTGAGTATGATCATTCGCTTCATTTATGAAGGTGAGCGCCCCACCGGAGCAGCCGTTGTCGTGCACGACATAACCGAGCGCAAACGGGCTGAAGAGGCTTTGCGGGAAAGCGAAAAGAAGCATAGAGAGCTGATTGAGGGACTGAACGAGGCCTTGATCCGGGTTTCGCTTCCATCGGGCAGGCTGGAATTTGTCGGACCTGCCGCGGAAATGGTTTTCGGGTATAATCACATTGAGATGATGGAAAGCCCGGCTTTTTTCCTCAAGATGATCCATCCGGACTATCTTGAATATCTGAACAAGATCTGGACCGAGATGCTCAATGGCAAGGTGCCTCCGGTCTATGAGTATAAAGTGATGGACCCAGAGGGCCGTGAACGCTGGATACTGCAAAGCAATAAAGGCATCTACAACGAAAAGGGGCATATAGTCGCCCTGGAAGCCATATGCCGCAATGTTACCGACAGAAAACGGGCCGAAGAAGAGCTGCTGTTCTACCAGCAGCGCCTGAGGCGGATGGGTTCGGAACTGCTTCTGACCGAAGAGCGGGAACGCCGCAAGATGGCCATGGACCTGCACGACGATATAGGCCAGACGCTGGCCATATCCAATATGAAGCTCAAGGCCCTCCGCCAGACCATGTCCGGCTCCGATCTGGCTCTGGCTGTCGATGAAGTCTGCCAGTTGGTGGAACAGATGATCAGCCAGACCCGTTCCCTGACATTGCAGCTCAGTCCGCCCATACTCCACGAGCTGGGCCTGGAAGCGGCTCTGGAGTGGTTGACCGAACAGATACAGGAAAAACACGGAATAGAAGTCTTTTTCGAGGACGACGGAAGTCCGAGGTACCTTGACGGCGACGTTCGCGTGCTCTTGTTCCGGCTCGTCCGGGAATTGCTGATGAACGTCATCAAGCACGCCGGGGCTTCCTGGGCCAAGGTCTTTATCCGGACCGAAAAAAGGCGCCTGCTGGTGGGAGTGGAAGACGACGGGGTCGGCTTTGCCCAGCCGGGGGGAGGTTTTTCCAAGTCGAGCAGCCTGAGGGGTTTCGGCCTCTTCAGTATTCGTGAACGTCTTGACCCGGTAGGGGGTCATCTGGAGATAGAATCCAAACCAGGTTCAGGAACGCGGGCCACCCTGGTGGTGCCGCTGTTCGGACCTGGCGAATGAAGGAGTCAGGTGTTGCCAATAAGAATCGTGCTGGCCGAAGATCATAAAATGGTGCGTGAAGGCCTGCGTTCTCTCCTGGACCGGGAACCGGGCATAGATGTCCTGGGTGAAGCGGAAAACGGCCGTATTGCCGTTAACCTGACCCGCCAGATGAAACCGGAAGTGGTTATCATGGATGTTTCCATGCCTGACCTGAACGGAATAGAGGCGACTCGCCAGATAATAGGCGAAAACGCCAACGTGCGGGTCCTGGCCTTGTCCATGCATTCGGATAAACGCTTTGTGGCGGATATACTCAAGGCCGGAGCGTCGGGGTATCTCCTCAAGGACTGCGCTTTTGAAGAACTGGTGTCGGCCATCCGCGCCGTGGCCGGAGGACAGACCTATCTCAGCCCTGGAATCACCGGACCGGTCATTCAGGATTATCTGAGGCGCCTGACGGAACCGGAACATTCCAGCTATTCATTGCTGACGCCCCGTGAACGTGAGATTTTGCAGCTCCTGGCCGAGGGCAGGAGCACCAAGCAGATCGCCTCCAACCTGAATGTCAGCGTCAAGACGGTGGAAACTCACCGCCGGAGGATTATGGAAAAGCTGGACATTCACAGCGTAGCCGAATTGACCAAGTACGCCATAAGGGAAGGGCTTACGTCATTGGAGATTTAAGTTTTGCTCAGCGTTTTTTAGTATGAACAAGCGCTTACATGTTTTTTACATGAGTATTAAACAAGGATTTTCGAACCCATGTTTAAGGGTTTCCCCTATTGCCATATCCTTTTTTTTTCCATATTCTGTTACGGACCTTACACGATAAGGTCGATATTGGTGCAGTCCCGGACAGGTTTCATACCGGAAATATTGGTCAGATTTTCTATGGGACGGTATCAATGGAGGGGCCGCCGTGGGTGATCCCCTGCCTTGAAGGGGGCATGACAGAGGGCCCACGACGGCTGATGGGAAGAAATCGGGATTATAGACTAATCCCTGTTCGCACATGGGCGAACAGGGTGAAGTATATTTAACGCTCTAAGTAAAGTCAACCTCTTTTTAATTGCCTCTTTTTAACTGGCGAAGATGCGTCAGTTTATTTTTTTTCAGCAATATTTAACAATTATAGATTAATCTCCCCCGCATGATTCCGGTGCGCCGGTTCTCAATCACCTGCAAATACGCCGGACGAACACTTCCGACCGGCAGGTAATCACAACAGCATACCCCTCTTTTCGAGACGGTCATACGACTCGCCTTATGGCCAAATCTGCACTTGGATAAACCCAAACAGCATGCCTTCCAGCTACGGCCAATCCTCCGGGAACAACTCGTTTAGAGGCCTCTTTACTCCCGTTTGGGCCCTGGTTGTCAGAATGGAAATCAGCATTTTGGGGAGATCGAAAAAGTCAGGTCATGGCGCAACTATACGTCGACCCTTTCGGTGAACAGCAGGAATATGCGTATGAGCAAGGTTGCTTGTTCCTGAACAGGCCTTGGATCAGGAAAAGAAGAACGGCAACGTTCGCCGCTCCCCCTTTTTGTTTACAGCTTGTTAAGAAGTCCGCCGGATCCCTGACGGTTCCGGCGGAACCATCAGACCAAACAAGCCCGCTGTCTTACCAGCGGCGCTGCCCCCCTCCGCTTGCCCGACGATCCCCACGATCCTCGCGGGGCTTGGCTTCGTTGACTTTGAGAGCCCGTCCGCCCATCTGGTATCCATTGAGGGCGTCCACCGCGGCAGCGCCATCGGCATCATCCATCTCCACAAACCCGAAACCACGGAATCGTCCTGTTTCACGATCGCTGATCAGGCTGACTCTGTGCACCGCACCGTACTGAGCAAACAGTTCCCGCACTTCATTCTCGTCTGCGGAGAAGGGAATATTGCCGACATAAATGTTCATACCCATTCAACAAACTCCTAAATTCGGTTTATTGTTTAATGACCGGCCGACGGCAAGTTACCGCACCTGCCGCCTTGTTTCGGCCGGTGTTCCAAACAGCAAAGGACCATGTGCGGACGGGGTGCCGCAGGTCTCAAAAAACAAAAGCGGTTATTCTGGGTTTTTGCTTGATTTATGCATTCTCAACAGGCTGTCTATAAAGGCACCCACTCTCAAGAATAATTAAAATTATACACTCTCAAATTCCGAGTCAATAGAAAATTGGGTTTTGAATGCGCACCGATGTATGCGTGTGAACATGAGATTTAATTTTCAGTGTATTTCGTGGTAAAAATTTCGTGTCTGCACTTCAATACGCAAGAGGCCTCCGCCGAATGTCCCGTTTTGTTTCTTGGACCATGCCCGTAGCCAGCCGGAGAGATCATTCAGAAAAAGCGACGGATATTTCCGGTTTGGCGATTATCGCGGCGCCACTCTGGCGCTGAGTCCACTCCTGCATTATATTAAAGTAAGGATGTAGTGCAATTGGGCAAACATGCTGGTTGAGTTTGCGGGAAGAGGAATCAGGAGGCATATTCCGGCTTCAGTGTTTAGATAACTGATTGAAAAAAACGGCAATCGCGTCGGGCAGGGCAAATTCCCTGTCCGCCTGAAATAAGCAGACAAAACGGAGGTGTGTCTTGGGAAGAATCGCCACTAGTGAAGAATTCGAAGAATACGCAGACAGCGGTCTTTGCCCTTACTGCTATGCTTCGGACGTTGTCGAGGATGGAACGGACTGGGAAGGAGGAGTTCTGAGAAAATTCAAGTATTGCACGAAATGCGAAAAGCGTTGGACGGAAACCTACTCCATGACTGGACTTTATCTGGACGATGCTGAAGACTGACTTCCGGCCCCATTCTGTTCAATGGCCGCCCATCGGGGCGGTTTTTTTGGGCCATTCAGGGCCAGCCGTGGCGGATGGCCGGTTGAAAGAATATACTAGGAAAAACTTAAAGTGTCCTTTCGGAAGATGGGACGGTTGATCAGACCGACCGGCCCCCGGTCTCGGGTATGTCAGTTTCCTTTCCATACCTTTCATAAAGGAGGAGACAATGAATAAGGTTTACGCCAGCTTGGTCCTGTTTGCCTTATTGGCTCTTGGCACCGCTCTGCCTCTCCAGGCGGCGGAGAATATGCCCGGCCCCGATCCGGCGGCCTTGTGGGAATACATCACCAAAACATCGCCCTATCCGCAATGGAAGATGTGGCCGGATCACGAGGGGATGCAGCCGGGCAGGGCTCCCCATGGTCCATTGCACAAGGTCTATGTGAACGATATTCTGTTGGAGTCGAAAAAAACGCCGGTGCCGTACGGCAGCATCGAAGTCAAGGAGAATTATACGCCGGACAACAAGGTCGCAGCCATCACCGTGCAGTACAAAATCAAGGATTTCAACCCTCCGGATGGAGACTGGTACTGGGCCAAGTATTCTCCCGATGGTCAGGCCCAACTCTTCGGCAAGGTGGCGGGATGCATCGGCTGCCACGGAACCCGGGCGGCCAACGATTTCATCCTCGTTCACGAATTCCGTTAAAGGAGGCTGGCAATGACCGGACAGGCGATGTTGGCTGTTCACCCTGTCTTACAGGCCTTCGCGACGCTGTTGTCTCTGTATGTGCTCTGGCTGGGGTTTCAGCGGTTCAGAGTGCTGCACCTGAACCAAAAGGCAACTTTTGCCTGGAAACGCCATGCAGCTCTTGGACTGGCAGTTCTTTTGCTCTGGTTGGGGGGAATGGCCGGAGGACTTATCATGGCCCGTCTGACCTGGCCGGGATTCCTGATTACCGGCGACCACGGCGCGGTGGGACTGACAATGGCGCCGCTTATTCTCTTCGGCCTGGCTACGGGCTGGTACATGGACAGAGTCAAGGCCAAGAGAAAATACCTGCCTCTGCTGCACGGCCTGGTTAATCTTGCGCTGGTCCTGATGGCCCTTGTGCAGTTCTGGTCAGGCTGGCAGGTTTACCGGATGTTTGTGCTCGGCATATCCTGAAAACATGCGGGCCTGCCCCAACCCGTTCACATCCGGCCCATCAGGTTATGTCATCGTGCCTGAATAAAAAGGCGGCATCAAGGCCGCCTTCCGGTTATGTTTCAAGTCAATATCATGTCTTGTCGTTCTTGATGGTCAACACATCGCCGGGTTTGATGTTATTGTCCGGCATGGAGTTCCAGGCCTTGATCTGGTCCGGTTCCACGTTGAATCGCCGGGCGATTTTCCAGAGCGTATCGCCTGATTTGACGGTGTAGGCAACGGCTCGGCCTGACGGCTTGACTGCCGCGACCGGCTCCCCGGCGGCGTGAATATGAAGCACGTCCCCCGGCTTGATGCTGTCGCCGGACATGGAGTTCCAGGCCTTGATCTGCGAGGTTTCCACATCGAAACGCCGAGCGATTTTCCAGAGGCTGTCGTCCTTCTGCACGGTGTAAGTTACAGGTTTTCGCGATTGTATGCCGTCGTTCGCTCCGGCCAGGGCCAAGGCGTCCAGTTTGCGAAGCTTGGGTTCCTGAGAAGCAGCCTGCTTGTCCAGCCGGGCCGGGGCAGCCTTTGAGGCCTGGACAGCCGCCGCTGTTTTCGTGGTTTCTTCTCCCGTGCGGAGCCTGATTTTCTGTCCGGTCCGTATGGCATTGCTCTTCAGATTGTTAAGACGCCGCAGTTCTTCCAGGTCGACCTTGTAGCGCATGGAAATGCGCCAGAGGGTCTCATCCGCCTCGACGGTATGCCAGAGGGGAGAAGCACTGTTGTTTTCGGCTGTTTGGACCTTCTTTTCCGCTTTGGCGGAAGCCGAGGCCAGGGGAGCGGGGACCGGCTCTGGTTCCGAGTCTTTCTGGGCAGTATGCGCGGCAGGGGCGACTTTCAGTACCTGCCCGACGCGGAGGAAGTCCTTCTTGAGACCGTTCCAGGCTCGAATCTGGTCGGACGAAACATTGAAACGGGCGGCGATGACGGAAACCGAATCTCCGGCCTGAACAGTGTAAGAGGTCCCCCCGGAAGCAGCAGCCTTATCGGCCGCCTGAGTCCTGGTATTGGCGGAGAGTCCGGCAACCTTGGCGGCCGGGGCATTCTGGGGCTGGAGATAGAGGACCAGCTTCTGGCCCGGTTTCATGCGCTTAACGTCTTTAATATCGTTCCAGGCGGCTATGTCTTTCCAACTGAGTTCATAACGCTTGGCTATGAGCCAGGGATTGTCGCCAGGTTTGATGGTATAGACGAGTTTGTTGCCGTCGCGGGTGGCCTTTTCCCGTTCCTTCTTGATGCTGGCGTAATAAGCCTGCTTGCGGGCCGTGTATTCATCAGCTCCCACCGGCAGTTTCAAGACCTGGCCCTTGCGCAGGCTGGTGGATCTCAACCCGTTGAACTTTTTAATAGTAGAAGCCGAAAGGCCGTAGACCTTGCCGATGGAGGAGAGGGTTTCCCCCCATTCCACAGTGTGGGTGGACGAAGCCAGGCGTTCATTCGGTTTGAGAGCGGCGTACCGGCTGATGAAGGCGGTGGCGGTTCCCTTGGGTATGCGAACGGGATAGTTTTTTTCGTCCAACGGCGTGCACCACTGTTTCAGGTGCGGGTTGAGTTCCTTGATGGTCTCGGGCTTGACCCCGGCCAGACGGGCGATGACGGAAATATCCGCGGCCTGGGGAAGAATGACTTCATCAGAGAGATCGGGAGACTCAGGCACGATGCCGGTCAGGCCGTAACGGGCCGGGTCCTTGGCGATGATGACGGCGGCCAGAAATTTGGGCACATAGTTTTTGGTTTCATCGCGCAGAAAGTCTTCCTGGGCTATCTCCCAGAAGTCGGTGGCGTTGTATTTTTTCAACCCCTTCAGTATTTTGCCTTCACCGGCGTTATAAGCTGCGGCGGCCAGGTACCAGGAACCGAACATCTCGTGGAGGTCGGCAAGATAATCGGCGGCGGCGCGGGTGGATTTTTCCGGGTGGAGCCTTTCATCGACCCAGTCGTCGACCCTGAGCCCGTATCGGCGGCCGGTTGGAGCGATAAACTGCCACATTCCGGCAGCATGGGCGTGGGAATAGGCTTCGCAACGGTATCCGCTTTCAATCAGAGCCAAGTAAGCCAGATCCTCGGGCAATCCTTTTTCACGAAGGACTTCCCGGATCATGGGCATATAACGTCCCGACCGGGCGAGAGATCTGGCCATGAAACCGCTTTTTTTTCCGGCCAGATCCTGGATGGCTGCGGCCACATCGTCGTTGAATGTAAGGGGAATGGTCAGACGGCGGCCTTCAAGGGCGCTGAGTTCGGAAGCCACCTTATCCCGAAGCTCTTCTATGAATTGAGGGCCAGGTTTGAACCCCTCGGCTTCCTCCTGGGTACGGCACCCCTGAACGACAGCCTTGGCTTGAGATCCGATAACGGAAGGACCATCCTGGGGTTTCGGCTGCAACCCGGCGCAGGATGTCAGAAAAGGCAGGCACAGAGCCGGAATCATCAGGACACGGAAATATTTGAACATGAGTATTCTCATAACCACCAGACACGTTTTTTCGTTTTAATTATCACAGCATTGCGGTTAAAATCAAGTAAAAAGCAAGGTATTACCGGCAGTTCTCCCATCTCAACACACGGCTGGCCTTTCAGAGGATAAACATACGGACCTGAGAGGCCCGGCGAATGATCCAGACAGGGCATTGTGGAAGACCATGGCAAGAAAAAACAGATACCACGGATTCATAGGACTGGCGGTGCTTGGCGCGGCCGAAGCTTTAATGCTGGCCGGCGTAAAACCTTTTACGAACTGGTTCTATTCCCTGGCCTGGTGGTCTTATATTTTTATTGTTGACCAGGCTGTTTACCGCCTCAAAGGAAACTCGCTCTGGGTGAATCGGCGGAGGGAATTCTGGTTGCTCATTCCAACCAGCGTCTGCTTCTGGATGACTTTCGAGGGACTGAACGCCTATCTGGGCAACTGGTTTTACGTGGGCGTCACCCGTGATGACTGGGTCCGCTGGCTGGGGTATTTTATCGCCTACGCCACTGTCCTGCCGGGGATATTTGAGACCACCGAATTACTGGAGACGCTGGGGGTGTTTCGCCGTGCACGGATCAGGCCTGTTTCAAAAACACGGGCCTGGTATTGGCCTTTTTTCCTGACCGGATGCCTGTTCTTGTACCTGCCTATCTTCTGGCCCAAGTATTTTTTCCCGCTTATCTGGGGCGGCTTCGTCTTCCTCCTGGAACCACTGGTTCACGCCAGGGGCGGACGTTCCCTGATGCGGGACTGGGAACAGGGCAGTCCGCGAAACTTTCTGCTGTTGCTGACCTCCGGCCTTATCTGCGGCCTGCTGTGGGAATTCTGGAATTTCTGGGCGGAATCCAAATGGGTGTACGAAGTGCCGTTTGTAGGCTGGCTGAAAGTCTTCGAGATGCCGGTCCTGGGCTTTCTGGGCTTTCCGCCCTTCGCCGTGGAACTCTATGTAATGACCGCAGCGGTCTCCGTCTTCCGGAACGGCCGGGGCTGGCACGAGAAGGATGCGGGCAAGCCGGGCGGGGCATCACCCCTGATGGTTCTGCTGGGGATTCTTCTTTTTCTTTCCATCTACATCATGGCCGGCAGGTCTATTGAATTTTTCACGATACGGTCCTATAGTTAACCGCTGGCTTCCTCCCTCGGACTGTGATACTCACCATGTTCCGGGAAAACGGCCGTCCAGGAAAAATTTACGCTTAACCAGGCGTATACCTTTACAACTATGGAACGAGAATCATCATATGGACAAAATGGCCTAAGCCTTACCAAGGCTCATGGAGACCGTGGATAGAGTTCTCGCGGATTGATAAAACGGATCAAGTGAATACATTGAACATCATTAATAAAAAGACCGTGCATCTGGTCAGCCTGGGGTGCCCCAAGAATCTGGTTGACAGTGAATACATGCTGGGACTTCTGGCCGAAAAAGGCTACCAGGCCGTGGAATCGCCGGAAGGGGCTGAGGTGCTGATTGTCAACACCTGCGGTTTTATCCAATCGGCCGTAGAGGAAGCCGTGGAAACGATTCTCGAACTGGCCGAGCTGAAAAAAAACGGCCTGGCCCGTAAGCTGGTCGTCGCGGGCTGCCTGCCGCAACGGTACAAAGGCGACCTGGCCGGGTTGCTGCCGGAAGTCGACCTTTTCTGCGGCAGCGGCGAAGCCGGTATTCTGCCGGGCCTTCTGGAACGGAAAAACACCGGCTTTGAAGAACCGGGCCGTCTCTGGGACAGGCCTGGTTTCATGCCGGCCGGGCCCGGGCCGCGCCTGCGTTCCGCCCCGTTTTTCCGGGCTTACCTCAAGGTAGCCGAAGGCTGCTCCAATGTCTGCTCTTATTGCCTGATTCCCAGGCTGCGCGGCCCGTTGCGCAGCCAGAGGATGGATATCCTGCTGGAGGAAGCCTCGGCCCTGGCTGCCTCCGGAGTCAAAGAACTCATCCTGGTAGCCCAGGACACCACGGCTTATGGACATGATCTGGGCAGCAGGGAGAACCTGGCTGTTCTGCTGAAAAAACTCTGCCGGGTTGAAGGACTGGAATGGCTGCGGGTCATGTATGCCTACCCTTCCGGGCTGACGGACGAGTTGCTGGAAGTCATGGCCTCGGAACCGAAAGTTCTCCCTTATCTGGACCTGCCGCTGCAGCACGCCTCTCCCGACGTTCTGCGCCGCATGCGCAGAGACGGCGACCTCGACCTGCTGGGGCTGGTTAACCGCTGGCGGGCGGCTGTTCCAGGCATGACTTTGCGGACGACGATGATAGTCGGCTTTCCGGGGGAAACGGACCGCGATTTCGATATCCTGCTCGACTTCGTGCAAGCGGCCCGTTTCGACCGTTTAGGGGTTTTCAAATTTTCGCCCGAGGAAGGAACCGTGGCCGCTTCGGCCAAGGATCAGGTGCCGCAAAGGATCAAGGAGAACCGCCGCCGCAAGCTGATGGCCGCGCAGAGAAGGATTTCACGCGAACGCAATCAGGCCTTGGCGGGCCGGACACTGCCTGTGCTGGTGGAAGGTTTTTCCGAAGAAACAGACCTCCTGCTTACCGGCCGAACCATGGGGCAGGCCCCGGAAATAGACGGGCAGGTTTACATCACCAGCGGCACGGCTTCTCCGGGTGAAATCAGGCAGGTGCTCATCACCGAGGCTCATGACTACGACCTGGTGGGAGAACTGACAGATGAAACCTGATTGCCTTGACAGTGTTTCCGGGCTGGACTAACATGCCTCTCAATACACTATCGGCGGGGTTTCATGGCTAACAAAAGTGTCATAGAACGACTGGATCCAATCTTCAAAACAGTAGAAGAACAACTGACCGACCATCTGGCTTCGGATGTGCCCTTTGTGCGGCAGGTCTGCGAATACATTCTCATGTCCGGGGGCAAGCGGCTGCGTCCGGCCTTGTTCGTGCTGGCGGCGCGGCTGAGCGGCCACGAGGCCAACCACGAATATTATTATTCATCCATATTCGAATATCTCCACGCCGCCACGCTGCTGCACGACGATGTGGTGGACGAAGCGGATATGAGGCGGGGCCACAAGGCGGCTCATCTGGTCTACGGGACTCAGGGCGTCATCCTGGTGGGCGACTTCCTGTTCGCCAAGGCCCTGGTCATCGCCTCGGAGACCGGTGAAGTCATCTTCACCGACGTCCTGTCCAAGACCGTGGCCAGCATGGCCGAAGGCGAGGTCTTACAGCTTCTGCATGCCCACGACGCGGAGATAACAGAAGCCGAGTATGAGCGGGTCATTCACCGCAAGACCGGAGCCCTGATCGAAGCGGCCTGCTACCTGGGCGCGGTCCTGGCCAAAGCGCCCCAAGACCATGCCGAAAGGCTGCGCGAGTATGGACGCAAAATCGGCCTGGCCTTTCAGATGATCGACGACGCCCTCGACTATTCGACCACGGCCGAAGAGTTCGGCAAACCGGTGGGTCATGACCTGGACGAGGGTAAAATAACCCTGCCCATCATCAGAACACTGGCCCAGGCAGATGAGGACGACCGGGCGGAGTTCCGCGAGTTGGTGGTCAAGAAGACACGCACGGCCGAGGAATTCGCCCGAGTTGGAGAACTTATCCGTAAGTACCGCGGGATAGAGCAGACTCTGGACCGGGCGGCGGAACTAATCGGCGAGGCCAAGGAGGCTTTGTCCGTGTTTCCGGACAGGGACGAAAAAACCGACCTGATGGACCTGGCCGAATTCATCATAACCCGCCGCAGATAAAGATACACTCCATCTTGTCGAATAAGGGCGGACCAATAAGTGTCCGCCTTTTTTACTTGCAGGATCAGGAAAAACCTTATGGCAATTGTCTTTTCACGATGTTAAAGTCAGCGCCTGAAGTGGGACTTTTATAGGGCTGGCGGGACAGCAGCCGCCCCACTGGACATTTCGCAATAGTTACAGTCAGTAAACAAGGCATTTTTCGTTCAAGTTAGACAAGCCATTATCTCTCAACCGGGATATTTTGGAGCACAATCGACTAACCTGCATGTAGGAGACTATTTTATGAACATGGCCAAAACGTCTTTCTATCGTCATCTGATCAGCATGCTGTTTCTGTTTGGGGCATTGAGCCTGGTTCTCGGGGCCTGCGGCAGCAGCGGAGGGGGCGGAGCAGCTCCGACGCCTCCGCCCACAGCCACCGGCACCGTGGCCGGTGCGGTTTCGGACCTGACCGGCGCGGCCCTGGCCGGAGTGACTGTTTCAGCCACCGACGGCACAGCAGCCGACGGCGGAGCGGTTTACCTGGACGCGACCACCGGGGCCGACGGCTCCTATTCCCTGGAAGCTCCGGCTTCGAGCCGGGTGGTGGTCAAATTCGTCAAAGCCGGGTACGTCCTGACCTGCCGGATCGTCAGCGTCACCGAGGATGAAACCACTTACGCTCCCACGGCCATGCTGGCCGCGGAAGGCGCGGCCCAGGATGTGGACGCAGCGGCGGGCGGCACGGTAACCACAGCCGACGGCGGAGCCGTGACCTTTGCGGCCAATTCCCTGGTGGACGCCAACGGTGATGCGTACACCGACACGGCCAGAGTAAGCGTGACCACCTTCAACCCGGCCACGGAAGCCGGATTGAACGCTTTTCCCGGCGACTTCGAAGGCGTCAATACCGACGGCGACACGGTGCCTTTCCAGTCCTACGGCTTCATGGACGTCACCCCCCGCGACGACGCAGGCAATTCCCTGCAACTGGCCGAAGGGGCCACGGCCGAGATCAGCATCCCGATTCCGTTGAGCCTGGTCGCTTCCGCTCCGGCCACCATACCGCTCTGGTATTTCGACCCGGCGGACGGCTTGTGGAAACAGGTGGGCACAGCCGCCAAGGACGTGACCGACCCGGCCAAGCCGGTCTACAAGGGCACGGTCAACCATTTCTCCATCTGGAACGCGGACCATCCGTATGACCGCTCCTTTGTCAAGGGCCGGGTGGTGGACGGCGACGGCAACCCGCTGGCCGGTGTGGCGGTTCACATCAGAGGCTTCGCCCCCCGGAACAACTGGGCGACCAGTTGCACCACCGATGCGGACGGCAAATTCCCGCCCAATATCAGCGACGCCAACCCCGGCCTGCCCGTGGAAGCGGATTCGACCTGCGAAATATGGGTCAGAAAATCCGGCCAGTCCAACGAACCGGCCAACTTCACCAGTTCGGCGGCAGACGCAGTCCTGGATCTGGGCGACATCACCTGGGCGGCGTATACACCGACACCGACCAGTTACGAAACACTGATCGTAAGCGGTTTCCACCAAGGCGGAGTCGACTTTTCCACAGGCACCACGATGACTCCGGGCGACCCGGCCGCGGACGGCTTCTTTGAAGGCTGGACGGAAACAGACTATGCTTACTACAGCAACGTGCTTCCGCTGGAAACCAGCCATATCAAAGACATGGGCGCCATCCCCCTGACCGATGTGCATGCGGTGCCAGGCGATTGGGATGCACTGGCAGGAGGGATTCCGATACTGATCCAGGAAGGCCATTCTTACGTCATTAAGTGTCATGACGGATACGCCAAGTTCTACGTCCAATCCATCGTTGGTTTTACCAGCGTGGAAATAGATTATTATTTCTCGGCCACCACAACCTTTGACCGGTAAGCCGAACCGAAAAACAACGTGACGCAACCAGGGCGGGGCCGCAAGGCTCCGCCCTTTCTCCCCTTCCCTTCCAAGTGTTTGCCCGTTGTCTTTTTCCTACGTTTCATGCTAAAAAATAGTGTCTATTTCACACCAAGCCGAAAAACCGAGGAGGCCCAGATGAACGCAGGCAGAAGCGAACCGCCCAGGCCCCGCCGCAAGCTGTTCAAGCTGCTGGTATCCCGCATCTTTATGTTTGTGCTGGGGCGGGGTTTTCAGTCGGCGTCAGGACTGGACCCGGACATCCAGCGGGAGATCGAGGCCTGGCCGGAAGGTTATGTGGTCATGTTCAAAATCAAGCCCCACGGGCCGTGCCTGGTGCTGGAAAAACGGGGCCGGGTCATGGTTTACCGGGGTGAAAAAGAGGCGAAAGCGGACGTGGCCATACTCTTCAGAAATATCGAGTCGGCCTTCATGATGCTGACGGCCCAGATAGGAACGCCGCAAGCCTTCTCCGAACTCAGGGCCAACCTGAAAGGCGATCTGGCCGAGGCTTTGCGCTTCATCCGATGCCTGACCATTGTGGAGACCTATCTTTTCCCTTACGTGATCTGTGAAAGGATCATGAAAAGAGTCCCGCGCCTCGGCTTCCGCCGGGTCATGCTCAACCGGGGCATCATCTACCTGCTGGGCATCCCCTTCGGGAAGCCTTCACGCCAGACAGGACACTCCTGGGAGGTGAAGTCATGATACCGTCCTACTACGAATTTCATAACCCGGTGAAGATACTCTGCGGCCACAAAGCCCTGGACAACCTGCCCGACGAACTGAACAGCCTAGGGGCCTCCCGCCCCCTGATCGTGACCGACCCCGGCGTGGTTCAGGCCGGTCTGCTGGACCTGGTGGTGCAGGCCTTCAGCGGAGCCGAAGCGGTCATCGGTGCGGTTTACCGCGACACGCCGCCGGACTCGTCCAACCTGGTGGTCAACCATGTGGCCGGGATATTCCGGGAGCATGGCTGCGACTCCATAGTGGCCGTGGGCGGCGGTTCGGCCATAGACACCTCCAAGGCGGTCAATATCGTGGTCACCGAGGAGTCCGACGACCTGCTGAAGTTCATGGGCGTGAACATCCTCACCAAACCCATGAAGCCCTTCGTCGTCATCCCGACCACGGCCGGGACCGGCTCGGAGGTGACCTCGGCGGCGGTGGTGGCCAACCCGGAAAAGAACGTCAAAATGCTCTTTGTCTCGCCCCTGCTCTTCCCCCATGTGGGCATACTGGACCCGCGCATGACCCTGACCATGCCGGCCAAGATCACCGCGGCCACGGGCATGGATGCTCTGACCCACGCAGTGGAAGCTTACACCAGTATGCAGAAAAACCCCTTGAGCGACGCCTACGCCGTGGCGGCGATCAATCTTATCCGGGAATTCCTGGTCCGGGCCGTAACCAAGGGCAATGATTCGGAAGCCCGCCTGGCCATGGCCAACGCGGCCCTGTTGGCCGGGGCCTCGTTCTCCAACGCCCAGGTCGGCATAGTCCACGGACTGGCTCACGCCTGCGGCGGCGTGGCTCATGTGCCGCACGGAGTAGCCAATGCGGTGCTGCTGCCTTTCGGCATGGAATACAACATGGACCGCTCGGCCGCCCTGTACGGCGAACTGCTGCTGCCCCTGTCCGGCCCGGAGGAATACGCCCGCGCCCTGGAAAAAGACCGGCCCTGGCGGGCCGTGGCTGCGGTGCGGAGCCTGCTCCAGAGGCTGCACCAGCTTTCCGGCCTGCCCCGGACCCTTAAGGAAGCCGGGGTGCCTGAGGATAAACTGGAAGAAATCGCCCGCACAGCCATGGGCGACGCAACCCTGATCCTCAACCCCGAGGAAGTCGGTTACGAAGACGCCCTGCGGGTCCTCCGGGACGCCTATAAATAGTCGAGGTTCCGGGCGCCACAAAAATAACGACGCCTCCGGCCTTCAGCCGGGGGCGTGAGATTGTTGACAAAGTCCCCCAAGGCCGTTGAAAGAGAAGAAGGCTCCGAAAGCAACTATACAGGCGGGGTGCTTCGCCCCTGCCGCGAACGGCTGCGACTTCGGCCAGTCTTTCCCGCCCAGACCAAGGGGACGCCCAAGCGGCCGCGTCCCCTTGGAACCCCCGGCCTTTTTTAACCCGTCGAACGGGCATCCGTGCCCTTCGCCGGGGGGCGAACATCCATGTTCGCCTAAGAAAAGAGGAGAGCGGAAAATCGGCTTTGGGGGTGTATGGCGGGTTGATAAAAACAACAAAGGGGCTTGTCAACAGCCTGACGCCTCCGGCCTTCAGCCAGGGGCGTTCCATTTTCAACCCCATGTCCTTGCCGCCCTACAGCGATATGATCTGCAGATCCTCGGTCAGGTGCACCGGCCCCTGGAACTGGAGGCGAACCTGGGAGAGCAGGTCGCACCCTTCTGTTTCCGGGTAGAAATGATTGAGGGCCAGGGCCTTGGCTCCGGCCTCGCGGGCGGCCTGCCCGGCCAGCGACGGGGTGAGGTGCCCTTCGACCTTGCGGCCGTCGGGAAAAGAGCATTCGGTGACCAGGAGGTCGGCGTTGCGGGCCAGTTTTACCAGCCCCGGCCCGTAGTCGGTGTCGCCGGTGATGACCAGGACCGCGCCGGAATCCGGGTCGGTCAAGCGGTAGCCCAGGCTTTCCGGGTTGTGAGGCAGGGGTCCGGATTCGACCGAAACTCCGCCGCAATCAAAGGAAGTTGACCGCCCCACGGGAATCTCCTCCATGGACACCTGCTCTTCGGGCGGCTCCACCCAGCGCCCATAGGCCTGCGCCAGATGGCCGGCCAGTTTTTTCAACCCTTCCGGCCCGATGATCCTGACCGGATTCCGGCGGCTGAAGCCCAACTGATATTTGGCGGCAAAGAGATAGGGAACCAGTTCGGCGGTGTGGTCCGGGTGAAAGTGGGTGTAGAGGATAAAATCCAGATCGCTGTATGGCAGGCCGGCCTTGGCCAGTTGACGGAGCGTCCCCGGCCCGGAATCAACCAGAATGTTTATTCCCCCGGTCCTGACGGCCACGGCCGGAGCGGCCCTTCCCGCAGAAGGAACGCCGGTTCCCGTGCCCAGGAAGATTATTTCCACGGCGGAATGCGTCTTTCCCCGCACCTTTTCAGGCTCGGGCGAAATCCTGTCCGGCCCTGAAGGCATCGGCCAGGGCGGTGGGGTGTTCCCTGATGGCTCCGGCGGCTTCGACCCGGCGGAAAGTCAGGCTTTCCATCTCCTTGGGCAGACCTATGGCGTCCAGGAAATACTTGAAGCAGAGCAGGGAGCCGTCGAAAAGATTCTGGCCCTTGGTGGCTCCGACCCCGAGAAAAAAGCCCTTGCCGCCGCCGCGCCGCAATTCCGGTTGCAGGCGGACCCGGTTGTACAAGGCCTGGGTCCGATCGATGAGAGCCTTGGCCTGGGCGGGCAGGCCGTAAAAGAAGATAGGAGTGGAGATAACGACCTTGCCCGCCCCGATGAGAAGGGGGTAGACATCCTCCATGTCGTCATCCAGCAGGATGCATTCGCCGGTGTCGTCGCAGCCGCCGCACTCAATACACCCTTGCACGTTCAGCTTGCGAGTGTAAACCGTGCTGACTTCGGCTCCGGCCTCACGGCAGCCGCGCAGGAATTCATCCATAAGAAGGTCCGAATTCCCCCCTTCGCGGGGGCTGCAATAGATGCCCAGGACTCTGCTCATGAGCGCTCCTCTCTTTTTCGTTTTAAGGCAGCCAGCAGTTCATAAGGCACGGCCAGGTCGCCGCGCCCCCGGCCCAGGCTGATACCGTTTTTGTTGTCCCCATGAAAATCGGACCCCCCCGTGGGCAACAGCCCATGCCGGGCGGCCAGTTCAAGATAGAGACGGGTCATTTCCGGGGTGTGTTCGGAATAGTAGACCTCCAGACCATCCAGTCCGTCGTTTTTGAGGCCGACTATCATCTCCTCCAGTTCGGCCGGGTCATCCTGGCGCAAGGTAAAGGGGTGGGCCAGAACGGCCAGTCCACCGGCTTCATGGATAAGCCCCACCGCTTCGGCCGGACTGAAACGGAATTTATCCACGTACGCCGGAGCGCCTTTGCCCAGGTACTTGTCGAAGGCTTCGTTGAAGGAAGCGGCATAGCCTTTGTCTTGCAGGACCTTGGCGAAATGGGGCCTGCCCACCTGTAGTCCTCCTGCGGCGGCCTGAATATCTTCCACGGTGATATCGAGCCCCAGTTCGCGGAGCTTGGCCACTATCTTGGGCGTGCGGTTGCGCCGGGCTTCCTGCAGCTCGTTGAGACGCGGCCCCAGTCCGGCGGCTTCCGGATCAACCAGGTACCCGAGTATATGCATGGTGCCTGGTTTGTATTCGGCGCTTATCTCCACGCCCGGCACGACTTCCAGGCCGATTTCCCGGCCTTTGGCCAAGGCTTCGGGGAGTCCGTCCACATTATCGTGATCGGTTACGGCCACGGCCTTCAGACCGATTCCGGCGGCCAGGCCGACCAGCTCCGCAGGGGTCAACGATCCGTCAGAGGCGGTGGTATGTGCGTGCAAATCAATTAGTTCCACAGGTTCTCTCCACTTTGAGCGTCAGTTCCAGCACTTCATCTATATTCTTGACCGGGTGGATAGTCACGCCTTTTCTGAGGCTTTCCGTGATATCGGCGAAATCCCTTTCGTTGCGGGCAGGCAGGATTATCTGCCTGAGTCCCGCACGTTTGGCGGCCAGGACTTTTTCCTTGATTCCGCCCACGGGCATGACCAGGCCGCGCAGAGTGATTTCACCGGTCATGGCCACATCTGGCCTGACAGGGCGTCCGGTGACCAGTGAAGTCAGGGCGGTGACTATGGTCACACCGGCGGAAGGACCGTCCTTGGGGATAGCTCCGGCCGGAAAATGAATATGGATGTCGTGTTTGGCGAAATAATCATCATCCAGGCCCAGATCGGCCGACCGGGAGCGGATATAGCTCATGGCGGCCTGAGCGCTTTCCTTCATGACATCGCCGAGCTGTCCGGTCAGAAGCAGGCCTCCCTTGCCGGGCATGGCCGTGGCTTCGATGAAGAGAATATCTCCTCCGGCCTGGGTCCAGGCCAGACCGGTAGCCACTCCCGCCGGGGCGGTGCGGGCGCGGACTTCGCTTTCGAAGCGGGGAGGGCCGAGGATATCGGCAACGTCGGCAGCCTTGAGAACTGTCTTTTCCTTCTTGCCTCCGGCGACTTCCACAGCCACGGCCCGGCAGAGACCGGCTATTTCGCGTTCCAGATTGCGCAGTCCGGCTTCCCGGGTATAGTCGGCGATGACCCTTTTTACCGCAGCATCCTGAATGGAGATATTGACAGGTTTGAGCCCGTGGGCCTCCCTCTGCCGGGGTATCAGATATTTCCGGGCGATAAGCAGTTTCTCTTCCCCGGTGTACCCAGAGATGTGGAGGACTTCCATGCGGTCGCGCAGAGGGCCGGGTATGGTGTCAAGGACGTTGGCCGTGGTGATGAAAATGACCTTGGAAAGGTCGTAATCCACTTCCAGATAATGATCCGAGAAAGAGAAATTCTGTTCCGGGTCCAGGACTTCCAGCAGGGCCGACGAAGGGTCTCCCCGGAAGTCCGCGCCCAGCTTGTCGATTTCGTCGAGCATGAAGACCGGATTGGAGGAACCGGCCTTCTTGAGCCCCTGAATGATTCGTCCGGGCAGGGCTCCCACATAGGTGCGGCGGTGGCCGCGAATCTCGGCTTCGTCGCGCACTCCGCCCAGCGAGATGCGGATGAATTTCCGGTCCAGGGCTCGGGCGATGGAACGGCCCAGCGAAGTTTTGCCCACTCCGGGGGGGCCCACCAGGCAGAGTATGGGGCCTTTCATGTCAGGCTTGAGCTGGCGCACGGCCAGGTACTCGATAATGCGCTTTTTGACCTTCTCCAGATCGAAATGGTCCTCGTCCAGAATCCTCCGGGCGTTGTTGATGTCGACGCTGTCCGTGGTCATTTCGTTCCAGGGCAGGTCGAGTATCCAGTCAATATAGGTTCGGGAAACGGAGTACTCGGACGAAGCCGGGTTCATTCTGGCCAGCCGGTCCAGTTCGCGCCGGCCGACATTCCGGGCTTCCTCCGGCATATCCTTTTCCTGCAGGCGCTGCCTTAGCTCATTGATTTCTACGGTGTTTTCATCATCGTCGCCCAACTCGCTCTGAATGGCTTTAACCTGCTCGCGCAAGTAGTAATCGCGATGGCTTTTGTCGATACGGCCCTTGATTTCGGTCTGTATCCTAGACCCCAGTTCGAGGATTTCGATCTGATTCTGAAGAATTACCAGCAGTTTTTCCAGGCGTTCCTTGATCTCAAGAGTGGAAAGCAATTCGAGCTTGTCTTCACGCTTGATGTTGAGCGCGGCCCCGACCATATCCGCCAGCAGGCCGGGATGGTCTATGTTCTCGTTCATAACCGAGAGCTCAGCCGGCATGCTCGGTGAAAGGTCCAGGATTTTTTTGAACTGGATGCGCACGTTGGAGATAAGGGCTTCCAGTTCCTTGTCCAACTGGTAGACCTCGGGGAGATGCTCGACCCGCGCCGTCATATAGGGGTCTGTTTCCACGGCTTCGAGCAGTCTGATGCGGCCGAGTCCCTGGGCCAGAACCCTCATGGTTCCATCATCGCCACGGGACATTTTCAGCACATAAGCGGCCACGCCTATTTCGTGGAGATCATCGGGCTCAAACTCTTTCTTGTCGGCGGCCTCGGCCTTGACAACAAACAGGCCGACGACACGACCTTTTAAAACACTGTCCTGCACGACAGCCATGAGTTTGGGATCGACAATAAGCATGGGGAAGACCATGCGTGGAAACAGATTTAGTTCGCTCAGGGGCAGGACGGGCAGAACGGAGGGAATCTCCGGGCTGTCCGTACCGGGTAAATCGTCCGGCAGCGGTGCGATATTGATGTTGGCCGAGTTTTTGGCCTTTGAGGCCTTTTTCTTATATTCACTCATGATTCCGTCAGGTCTCCTTGTGCGGGAATCCCGTTATCTTATTTCGACGGTGGTCTTGCCTGGATTCTGCTTGGGCAGGACTATCTTCAGCACGCCGTTTTCAGCGGCGGCGGTGACTTCTTCCGGATTGACGGCTGTGGGGAGCCGAAAAGCCCGGGCGAAAACGCCCCGGCCGATTTCCATGTGGTGCACATGGCAATCCGGTTCGGCTTCACCCCTGTTGCGGCATCCGGTTATTTTGACGTGGCGTCTGTCCACCACCACTTCTATATCCTCGGGTTTTATCCCCGGCAATTCAGCCAGTATAATGAAGGCATCCACTGTTTCGTAGACATCCACGTTGGGCGACCAGGTCTGCCCGTGAGGACAGAGCCCCGGTTCGAAGTTGTAGCCGAACTGGTTGAGCAGGCGCCTCATCTCCTGGCTCATTGGGGACATGTCCTTGACAATCCGCAGATTTATCATCTTATCACCTCAAGGTTCCGGTCTGTTTCCCGGGCCTTTTCGAAACATTTTCCCGAAATCAACGCTTACTATTTTTTTGTTGTTTATAAAACAAACCCTGCTTAACCGCGTCAATCTTTTTCTAAACATAAGAATTGAATAGTGGTTTGACAAGGCGTGGGCTCCGTTAAAAGGGCTTGGTCGTGAAGGAAAGCGTTTTACCTGATACCCGCTACTGCTTGAAATTCCGGTCTGTTTCTGTTCCGCGGTTTTTGCTCGCGCTTTTTTTCCTTGACTTTTACCCTGTTAGCCGATAATTTGCACCTAATTGCACAATGTCGGACAATAGAGCGGACATGATATATATCTCACTTCAATCATTGAAAAAGTTAAGGTACTAGGAGATTTTCATTTCTCTTAATGGCTTTGGATACAAGTCTTTTTCCATCGCCCAACCGTTGAACCAGACGGCGCCCGTGGAGTTTGTCACAGACCCGGGGGCTCCGTCTTCGGGCTTGACTTCCCTCCGCCGGCACCGGCTGGGAGGCCGTCATGAGAGTTGAGACGGATATGGCGCAACACGGAAATTGCGGGCGCAAATGCTCAACAGAAGGTTTCGCCCGTTCGCACGAGGCCGGAGGAGGCTCCGGGCCGCGGCCAGGCCTTCCGGAGACCGGCTTTTCCTGTGCGGTGAAAGACGGTTTGCGGGTGTCCGGACAATTTTCCCCTGTTCACAACCAGCACAATCCGTTTCTCCGCATCATGAATGTGGCCGCAAAAAGAGTAGCTGGAGAGGGCCGCCGCCGGCTCTATCCTCGTGCTTAAGCGAACGATTAATAATATTTTTAAGGAGGACAAAAGAAACCAAGATGATTAAGCCCCATGGATCTGATGTCTTGAAGCCCCTGTACGTGTTGGACGACGCCAAACGGGCTGCTTTGGCCAAGGAAGCGGATGGTCTGCCCTCTATAGTGGTCAGTTCGGCCGCCGCGGCCAATGCCGTGATGATGGGCGCCGGTTACTTCACCCCCCTGGAAGGTTACATGAACCTGGCCGACGCCATGAGCGTGGCCGAAAAGATGCAGACCGCCAGCGGCCTCTTCTGGCCAGTGCCGATTCTCAACGTGGTCAAGGACGATTCCGCCATCAAGGGCGCCAAACGCATCGCCCTTCGCGACCCCAACGTGGCCGGGAATCCGATTCTGGCCATCATGGACGTGAAAGCGGTTGAGACCGCCACCGCGGATCAGATGAAGTTTATGACCCAGAAGGTTTTCCGCACCGAGGATCCTGCGCATCCCGGCGTGGCGGCTTTCAATTCCGTGGGTAACATCCTTCTGTCCGGCCCCATCCAGGTGCTGAATTACTCCTACTTCGACAAGGAATTTCCGGACACCTTCAAAACGGCCTACGAAATCCGCGACACTATGGGCAAACTGGGCTGGGAAAAGGTCGTGGCCTTCCAGACCCGTAACCCCATGCACCGCGCCCATGAGGAACTCTGCCGCATGGCCTACAATGATCTGAAGGCCGACGGTATCCTCATCCACATGCTGCTGGGCAAACTGAAGGCCGGCGACATTCCGGCCGATGTGCGCGACGCCTGCATCAAGAAGATGGTTGAGCTTTATTTCGAGCCCAACACGGTTCTTATCACCGGTTACGGCTTCGACATGCTGTACGCCGGTCCCCGCGAAGCGGTTCTCCATGCCGTGTTCCGCCAGAACACCGGTTGTACCCACCTCATCGTGGGCCGCGACCATGCGGGCGTGGGCGATTATTACGGCCCGTTTGACGCTCAGACCATTTTCGACGACGAGGTGCCCAAGGGTGCGCTGTTGATCGAAATCTACAACGCGGACCATACCGCATGGTCCAAGAAGCTGAACAGAGTTGTCATGATGCGCGATGCGCCGGATCACACCAAGGACGACTTCGTCCTGTTGTCCGGCACCAAGGTCCGGGCCATGCTGGGCGCCGGGGAAGCTCCGCCGCCGGAATTCTCCCGTCCCGAAGTGGCCAAGATTCTCATGGACTACTATCAGCTTATAGACAAGAAGTAGTTATCGCCTTCCGGCTTTCGGGCCGGACGTCGACGGATTGTGGAAGCCCGCGCCGATTCGGCGCGGGCTTTTTAATTCCGCCTTCGGCCCAAGGTTCATTGACAGGTATTGCCCCGGTCCCGAGGCTGGAGTAGAATAAGTCTTGAATGAAGCGGGAGGATGAATTTTTGCGCCCTGATTTAGCCGGGCTGATTCAACCCCCGTAATGATAATGAATTATGAGAAGGCGGCGGGGGCAGCCTCCTCTCCGCCGGAAAGGTTGACCAACGTGACCGAACGCACTTTATCCATAATCAAACCGGACGCGGTCGCCAATAATCATATCGGCCGCATTATCGCCCGAATTGAAGGCGAAGGTCTGAAGATAAAAGCCATGAAGATGCTCCAACTCTCCAAAAAGGAGGCTCAGGGTTTCTACGCCGTGCACCGGGAGCGCCCCTTCTTCGATTCGGTAACTACGTTCATGAGTTCCGGGCCTGCCGTGGTCATGGTCCTGGAAGGCGAAGAGGCCATAGCCCGGTACCGCGCCCTCATGGGGGCCACCGACCCGGCCGAAGCGGCCGAAGGGACCATTCGCAAGGAGTTCGCTACCGACAAGCAGCAAAATGCCTGCCATGGTTCGGATGCTCCAGAGACGGCGGCCTTTGAGATAGGTTATTTTTTCAACGCGTTTGAATTAGCTGATTAGGCCGGGCGTTTGCTTTTCATCTCGGCCTCAGAAGCTTATGACAGGAAGGCGGCGTCTTCGGTGACCGCCTTCCTGTCTTTAACCACCCTGCCGGCCGGTATCCGCAGCCCTTACCGGCCGGGATGAATTTACCAAGGAGTCTTTGATGCTTCGCCCAGCGCGTCTGGCCTCTTTTTCACTTGCGGTATTTTTTCTTTCCGTCCTCTGGGCGGGTCCGGCCCTGGCCGAGGAGACCAACACTGTTTCCGGTGCGGTGGTTTCCCCGCCGGTTATCCAGGTCAGGGATTTTCCTTTGCCGGAAAAGGCTTCCCTTTGCGGGGAAAGCCTGCCCATGGACGACACCTATGTTTGGGAGATGCTTGACCGCGAGTTGACCATCGTGGCCTGGGACCGGCCCCAGGTACTCATGTGGCTGAAAAGAAGCGGACGCTATTTCCCTCATATAGAGAAACGCCTGGCCGAGGAAGGCCTTCCGGATGACTTGAAGTACCTGGCCGTGGCCGAAAGCTCCCTATTGCCTTATATCCGTTCCGGAGTCGGGGCTTTGGGGACATGGCAGTTCATGCCATTCACGGCCAAGCGGCATGGTCTGCGCAGTGGCGATGATTTCGACGACCGCCTGAATTTCGAACGGTCAACAGAGGCGGCCATCGCCTACCTGAAAACCCTCAAGGGGCAATTCGGAAGCTGGCTCCTGGCCCTGGCCGCCTATAACTGCGGCGAGGGCTGCGTGGGCAAGGAAATCAATGAGCAGGGCGAAAGAAACTACACCAACCTGGATCTGCCGTTTGAGACGGAAAGATTCGTTTTCCGTATTGCCGCCATCAAGATCATCATGGAAAATCCGGCTGCTTACGGCTACGAAATATCGCCCGAAAGGATCTACTCGCCATTGGCCGTGGACCGGGTAGCGGTCGATCTGTCCAAGGACCTGCACATGACCGAAGCGGCCAAGGCCATCGGCACGACCTATAAAAAGTTGCGGGAACTCAACCCGGAGATAAGGAGCCGGTCTCTGCCTGCCGGCCGTTACGACATCGTGGTGCCAGAAGGCATGGGCGCAGCGATGAAGAGCTTTTTGCAAGGAAAGGCTTCGGAAAGTGCAAAGACAGTCCGGCGGACTGCGCCGGGCGACTATTATGTGGTCCGCTCCGGGGACAACCTGACCCAGATCGCCCAGCGTACCGGGGTGCCGCTCAGCACCTTGCGTGCGTTGAACAACATAAAGGGTTCCCATATAGAAATAGGCCAGAAATTACGTTTGAAGTAAAGATGTTAACCCCGCATACGGCTCCGGAGACCCGGACCAATCAGGGCCTCCGGCCAATGCCGGCAGGGCCGATCAATTGTTTACCGGCTGCTTTTGACTTGACTTTCACAAGGGGTTGCATTAGCAGTGTACTGAGGTGTCGGTAAAAGATTGAAGACTGGCTTGATTTAGGCTTGACACACAAGATACAGCGGTAGTAGATTGATTCAATACTATATATTCACCCGCCTATATCTTTCTCGGGGGACCTTGTGAGGAAGAATCGCCAATGGGCCGCTGGTCCGGCCGGCAGCCCTGGTAATCACACCGATGTCCTTACAGTGCTTCCGGCCCCAAAAGGGTCTAAAGCTCGAAAAAGAGTTCCTTTCTTTTTTCTCTTGGCCGATGAACAAAACTGCAAAACAAGATTCAGAGTTGCTCAATCACGGGACAGACGCAAGACCGTTTTGAACGAACCGAGGCTGGCAAGGCCGGGTTCCCGTTTTCCCGGCTTGGTCATGCCGGCGGCTCGGGTATGTTCGGAGAGGTAAAATTGATGGCTGGGAAACAAGTTGGCACCGTCAGGCTGACGGACAAAGCCGAAGACCAGAGTTGCATTCATGAATGCGTCTGGTATGAGCCGTGCGAACAGGATGGTTCCTGTCAAAACCGGCGGAATTTCATCTGCTCCAAGCACCGGGAGGAAGTTTTCGGCAATGAGGAATAGCCGTTGCCCCAGGTTGTCCCCGGACTTGACAGACTCGTTTTAGCCGGCCGTCAGTTGGCCGCCCATCCCTGGTTCCTTTTCCGCAAAGGAACTTTCCTTTACTTATCCAAGCCCCAAATCATGAGAGTTTTCCAATGAACAGCGGATTCTATGCGCCCGGCGACGGTCCTTTGAATCTGGCCGCCTGGCGGAAAATCCCACGATTCTGCCCCTGGGGCCGAACCGGGGCGGAGTTCCATGAGGACCTGGACTCGACCAACCTCCGTGTTCGGGAACTCGGCTATTCCGGCTCGGCCGAGGGGACGCTGGTGGCAACCGAGCGGCAGACCGCCGGCCGCGGCCGCCGGGGCCGGAACTGGCATTCGCCATCCGGGCGCAATCTTTATTTTTCCGTATTGCTCAGACCGGCCCTGGCTCCCGAAACAACCAGCCTGATTACCTTGGCCGCGGGACTGGGAGCCGTGAAGGCTATAGAGCGGTTGACCGGCTTCCGGGCCTCTCTCAAATGGCCGAACGACCTCCTGTGGGGACAGCGCAAGCTGGCCGGGATACTGACGGAACTGGAGATGCGGGGTTCGCGCCCTGATTTCGCGGTCCTGGGCATGGGCGTTAATGTGAATATTGCCAGATCAGAAATGCCCGCCGAACTGGCGGATACGGCCGGTTCACTTCTGGAAGCCACGGGCCGCTCCTGGAACCGGCTGGAACTGCTGTCTGCCCTGCTGGAAGATATAGAAAAAGAATATACCGAACTCTCGTTGGGCGGCCAGGCCGGTCTTCTGGAAAAATACCGCCGCGTCTGCGCCACGGTCGGTTCCAGAGTCATAGTGTCCGAAGCCGGCGGGTGCTGGCAAGGCAGGGCTGAGGATGTGGACGAAACCGGCGGACTGGTCATCCGGCGGGAAACGGACGGAGTGCTGACCACCGTGTATTCCGGGGAAGTCAGTCTGCTGCGCGGAGTCAATAAACAAAAACCCGGGTCATAATCCGGCCCGGGCTCTTATCTGTATGGTTGGCCGCGTCAAAAACGCGGCCATTGTATATTCCGCGGAAGGGGCGTCAGTTTGCTTCCTTTTCTGTTCCTGTTTCTTCCTTGGTCTGGGATTGTTTGATGGCTTCGAGTTCAGCCCGATACTTTTCGGCTTCGGCCTTGTATTTTTCCAGATCATGGTCGCCGGTTCCAGGGGCCGGGGCGTCCGAGGCCGAAGCGGCCTGGGCGTCTTTCCATTCTTCAATGCCCAGATAGGTGGCCAAGGCGCCGCCCATGATGAGTATTACGGGAATGGCCGCCCTGAGGAGGTCTATGAAGAGCCCCCACCAGTAGACAAGACCAATTAGACCGAGAATCAAGGCGATGATGCCGCCAACCAATGTCGCCATAAGTTGCTCCTCCTTCCTTGTCACAATGTCTGTTGAAAGCCCCAAGTGTTCAAAGGTTTTGTTAGTTTTTTAACACAAAGCTCCAAGGGAATCAAGAGAGGCGCGGGAGTAAAACGCCAAGAACGTCAGCCGCAATCATATTTACGGACGGAATCCTTGTTCGGACTGCCTTGGGAGGCGGGAATCGAAGTCACCTTGCTTGATAATAATCAAAAGGAATCAGTTCATCGGCTAAGACCGGCACATTCTTCTTTTCAGTATTCCGCTTCGATGGCCTATACTTTTTCCCGCCCAGATGGTATTACCCCTTCTTTAGGCTGCTTGAGGTTGACAGGTGAGTCGGCCGGGAATAAATTAGTCTTTCATCCAAGGAGATACGAATATGCCCATCTATGAGTTTCGCTGTCTGAAATGCCAGGAGTTGTCCGAGTTTCTTTTTACAGCCACGGACGACCAGGCGGAAATAAAATGCAAACACTGTGGTTCGGAAGAACTGGACAGGGTTCTGAGCGTGTCCGGTTTTGCGGTCAAGCCTGGCCCCGGATCCAGTTCGGTGCACTCGTCTTCGTCGACTAAGAAGTGCAGTACCGGTTCTTGTTCGACCCTTGAGATTCCCGGGCTTGGCGACTGAGTCCGTCATTCTGGAACGGCTGCGGTCGGAAATCGCGGCCTTGAAGACCGAGCGGGATGCATTGGAGGCGGCCTTGCCGCCTCATGGATTGAAGCCCGGCCATCTGCTGCGCCTTGAGGAACTGGAGGACCGCCTGGAGGAAAAACGGCGGGAATTATCGTCACTGACCGGGGAATAATCCCCTGCCCTGCCCCGCCGTCTGTTTTTTTACAGGAGGCTGACCATGAGAGAACTCAACGAAGACTGGGTCCGGGCCATGTCGGCGGCGGCCAACAACTGCCCTTACTTTCGCCTGGAGTCGATGCAAATACTGGGACTCACTCCCGGTGAATCCAGACTGATGATAGATCTTTCGGAAAAGCACCTGCAACCTTTCGGACTGGTGCACGGCGGCGTTTTCGCCAGCCTGCTGGACGCGGCCGGCTGGTGGGCGGCTTTCACCGAGCTGGATGAGGGCCTGGGCCTGACTACCGTGGAAATGAAACTTAACTACCTGGCCCCCTGCCGTGACGGAGTAATGAAGGGTTTCGGACGGTGCGTAAAGATGGGACGAACCCTGGGGCTTGCGGAAGCCCGGCTGGAGGACGGCGGCGGCCGCCTGCTGGCTCACGGGACGGTTACGGTCATGGCCGTACCGGATATGCCTGTCGGCGGACTGGACAGCCTGCCGTCCAAATTCAGGTAATAAGCACGCGAACCGGCGGCTGGTCTCGGCGTTCCGCCTGCATATCTGTAATCGCGGCTGCGCAGACTCGTTTCACACCCCGCCATATCACAAGCCTCTGACTGTATTTTTGCCATCATTTATCCGGCCAGGAATATGCGTCTGCCCATATGCTCCCCGGTCCATCCGGGAGCCCCGGATTTTTCAGTCCTTTATTGAACCTTCTGCGGCCAGTTCCGAAAAGAAGACGGAGACTTCATCGTGGTTATGACTGAGACGGCTGGGCGGCAGACTGCTCAGAAAGCGGCGGCCGTAACCCTTGGCGATGAGGCGGGAGTCCAGAACGGCCAGAAGCCCCCGGTCTTCGGCCGTGCGCACCAGCCGCCCGAGCCCCTGCTTCAGGGTGATGACGGCTTCGGGCACGTGATATTCGAGAAAAGGGTCGTGCCCTTCAAGGCGGAGTTTCTGGGCGCGGGCTTTGATCAGAGGCCGGTCCGGGGGCGGAAAAGGCAGTTTGTCGATAATGACGGCGGACAGGCTTTCCCCCGGCACATCCACGCCCTGCCAGAAGCTGTGGGTGGCCAGCAGGACGGAATGGGTATCCTGGCGAAACAACTCCAGCAGGGTGGTGCGCGGCGCCTGCCCCTGAATGAGGCAGGGCCAGGGCAGACGGTTTTCCAGCCTTTCGGCCACGAATTTGAGGTTGCGGTAGGAAGTGAACAGAACAAAGGCCCGGCCCTGGCTGATTTCGAGGAGCTTTTCCACTTCGGCGGCCAGAGAAGGCTGATATGACTGGCTGCCCGGAGCAGGCATGGACCTGGGCACATAGAGCAAGGTGTGATTCCGGTAGTCAAAAGGCGAGTCAAAGACTCCGCCTTCTACTTCCGGAAAAATCCCCAGGCGCTCCTTGAAATAGTCGAAGGAGTTGTCGGCGGTCAGGGTGGCCGAGGTAAAGACCAGAGTCAATCCCCGGCTGAAGAGCCTGTCCTGCAGAAAAGGGGCGACTTCAATGGGCGAGGCCCGGAGAAAGAGCCCCCGCCCCCTGCGTTCGGCCCAGTAGACGTACTGAGAGTCTGTCCCGTCGAGGATGAAGCTCAGGTCTCCGCTGATCTGCCGGGCTCTTTCGGCCTGGGCCATTATCTCTTCGTCTTTTTGCGCGACAGGTTCCAGCAGAGAGGCCAGACTATCCAGATTGGCCAGTATCTCCGGGCCGAAAGCACGCAGCTTGTCCGCTTCCGGGTTGTCGTCTGTCCAGAGTTCCGTCTCTTCAATGCGGGTAAAATACTGCCGGGCCAGGACATCGGCCTGATGCCCCAGCGCCGTCAGAGACTTGCCCAGAACGGGATTGAGCTTTCCGCTCTTGGCCAGAACAGCCTGACAGTCGTGGCGGAGTTCGGAGAGACGCCAGGAGCTGACAGCCACTCCGAAGTACTGGGTGGCCACCGACTCCAAGAGATGTGCCTCGTCGAAAATTACTGCTTCGTAATCCGGAATGACTTCTCCATGGCCGCCGCCTCGAATGGCCAGGTCGGCCATGAAGAGGTGATGGTTGACGACAACCAGGTCGGCGGCGGCGGCCAGCCGCCGGGCGCGCTGGAGAAAACAGTCCTTGAAATCAGGGCATTTGGAGCCGAGACATCTTTCGCCGGGGGCGGAGAGGTCGCCCCAGGTCAGGAAGTCGTCCGGCAGGGCTGCCAGTTCGGCCCGGTCACCGGTTTCCGTCCGGTCGGCCCAATCCCGCAAGGCGTCCAGAAAGACGGCTTCCTGCACGGCGGCGAAGGTAGGTTCCCGCAGAAAGGTCTTGTAGCGGTTCAGGCAGAGGTAGTTTTCGCGACCCTTGAGACAGGCGGCCCGGAATCCCTGCCCCAGACAACGGCGGATGAAGGGCAGATCCTTATTGAAAATCTGCTCCTGGAGATTCTTGGTGCCGGTGGATACGACGGTTTTTTTGCCGCTGAGCAAGGCAGGAATAAGGTAGGCCATGGTTTTGCCGGTGCCGGTGCCTGCTTCGATAACGGCCACATCGTCCTGCTCGAACGCAGCGGCGACTTCTTCGGCCATGGCCACCTGCCCGGGACGGTGCTCGTACCCGGGCCATATTTTGGCAAGCCTTCCGTAAGGCCCTAATATATCGTCCATTTTCATGAGACCAGTTACCGCCGACCGCCTGCCTGTTTTATGGTCAGGCTTCTCACAGATCCTTTTCGCTCAGATCTGATTTGAGGAAATCATCGCCGGTCTGGCCGCTGCTGGACGGCACCTCGGAAAAACCTGTTCCGACCGTGCCTTCCTTGTAGCAGATCTGGTTGGACCCGTTATTGACATAGGTGACGCCGGTGGTGGGCCATTCGAAGTCCTGAACCGGTTTGTCCTTCAGGGCTTCCTGCATATAGGAAAGAAAGATGGGAGCGGCGGCCCTGGCTCCGCTTTCACCCCAACCCATGCGCTTCATCTCGTCTCGTCCGACCCAGACGCCGCAAACATATTCCGGCGTGAAACCGATGAACCAGGCGTCGGCCAGGTCGTTGGTCGTGCCGGTCTTGCCGCCGCAGGGGCGTCCCAGTTCCTTGACCTTGACCCCTGTCCCGTGGTTGACGACTCCCCGCAGAAGACTGAGCATGACGCAGGCCGTATCGGGTTCAATGGCCCTGACCCTGATGGGGCTGAACTCCTCGATAACGTTGCCGTCACGGTCTTCGATACGGGTTATGTACATGGGTTCCACTCTTTCTCCGAAATTGGGAAAGGTGGAATAGGCGGTCACAAGTTCCAGGAGCGAGACTCCGGAAGAACCGAGGGCCAGGGAGAGGTTCTCGGCCAGAGGCGAAGTGATGCCCATCCTGCGGGCGTATTCGATCACTTTCTCATAGCCGACCTTGTCCAGCAGCTTGATGGCCATGATATTCCGGGAGCTGGTCAGGCCGGTGTAAAGATCCGTGGGGCCATAGAATTTGCGGTCGTAGTTGCCCGGCTTCCAGCGGCGGCCGTGGGCAAAGTCGTCGTAGACAATCGGCGAATCAATGAGAATGGAACCCGGAGTGAAACCGTTGTCCATGGCCGTAGTGTAAATGATGGGCTTGAAGGCCGAACCTGGCTGGCGGCGCGATTGAATGGCTCTGTTGAACTGGGTTTCCCGAAAATCCCGCCCGCCGACCAGGGCCTTGACGGCTCCTGTTTTAACTTCCATGGACATGAGGGCCGAGTGGACCAGCGGCTGCTGTTCAAGAGTGAACGCCCACAAGCCGGATTTTTCATCCTGTTCCTCAGCCATGACCAGGACTACGTCGCCGACGCCGAGCTGCTTTTCGAGAGGTTTGCCGGCGGCCAGCATCCACCGGAGGTCCTTTTTGGCTATGAATCCTTCACGGCCGCCGACCCTGAGTTGCAGCGTCTGTTTTTTGGCGTCAAGTCCTGTAACAACGGCCTCTATCTCACGGCCGGCGGCCAGGGGTTCACGGGCCAGGTCTTCAGCCTGGGTAAGGAGAAAGGCGTCTACCTGATCCTTCTCCAGGTGCCTGACAGGACCACGGAAGCTGCGGCGCTTGGCGAATTCGCGCAAGCCCTGTTTGATCGCCGCACGCGCTGCGGCCTGCATCTCCACATTGACCGTTGTGTAAACCCTGAAACCGTCGTTGTAGAGGCTTTCTGCGCCGTATTTCTCTTCAAGCAGGCGCCTGACATGTTCGGTAAAGTAAGGAGTGAGCGTGATGTTGACATTGGGCCGGTCGTGGAACTGGAGCTTTTCATCTTTGGCCACGGCGGCCTGTTCGGCCGTTATATAGCCGTTCTCGACCATCTGCCCCAGTGTGTAAATCTGGCGTTTCCGGGCGGCATCGGGCTGGCTGAAAGGCGAATAGGCTCCCGGGGCTTTGGTCAATCCGGCTAAAAGAGCGGCCTCTCCTATGGTCAGGAGATCGACATTCTTGTTGAAATAGAGTTCGGCGGCGGATTGAATCCCATGGGCTCCGTGGCCAAGGTATATCTGATTCAGGTAGAGATAGAGAATCTCATCCTTGGTGAAGTTTCTCTCCAGGCGGTAAGCCAGGATGGCTTCCCTTATCTTGCGCTCGTATTTCTTTTCCGGGGTGAGCAGGAACGATTTGACCACCTGTTGGGTGATGGTGCTGCCGCCCTGCTTTATATGCCCGGCCTCCAGGTTTTTGACGAACGCCCGGCCGATGCTGACGAGGTCGATGCCCTGGTGACGGTAGAAATTCGAGTCTTCGGCGGCGATGAAGGCCTGCTGGACGTGGGGAGGGATTTTTGCCAGAGGGACCACGATGCGGCGTTCGTGGCTGTATTCTCCGATGACCCGGCCATCGTCCGAATAGAAGAAAGTCACTGTGGGCGGACGGTAATTCTTGAGAATCTCCACGGAGGGCAGATCCTGGGAAAAGTGATAATAAAGGATCATCGCGCCAACGGCCACGGTGAACACGCCCAGAAAGGTCAGGCTGACAATGGCGAAAAAAAAGCGCCGCAGCAGGCTGCGCTTCTTTTTAACAGGTTTCGCACCCTGCTTCGGTTTCTCCGAGGCCCGGCCTTCAGACTGCCGGTTCCGCGCCTTGCTGTCCTTGTCCTTGTTCTGCTCAGTCACTTAACAACCCCACGACAGCCCCCGTTTTGCCGCTTGACGGAGGGCAGGAAAAACATATCATGTAAAACAAACTTCCCGTCAACTTCCAATATGCTTCCCACAGGTCCGGTAGACGGGGGTCCATATTATTACTCTTCATTGGGTGGCGATGCAAGGGCCACCCGAGAAAGGCGGTCCAGATGGAATGTCCTGTTTGCGGTTCCCGGGCGGTGGTAGCTCGCACCTGCATCGATAATTATGTGGAAAAAGCCCAAAACGGCATTGATCCTTACGACCTCATCTGCAACGACCGCTCCGAAGCGGAATGCCGGTCTTGCGGGCTGGTTTTCATTCCCGGAAACAATATTAGCCTTTCACAGGAAAAATAGCCAGCAGGAGATACTTCATTTTATCTCTTCTTCAGGCTGGCAGTGTTTCATTGTTTTTCGGAAAACAGATGGAGAACAGAGTTGTTACACGTTTCAGCCTCAGACTCCGGGTTCCTGGCCGGGGCCAATAAACCAAACCCGGCCCCAGGCCGCCGTTGACAGATATCGGGTCAATGGGCTATCTTTGAACATATTTACGTTGACCCTGACATCCGCTCGCGTGGGTGACACTTTGCCAATCGAAAATCAGGCCATCAAGAAAACCTGCCGGGGTTGTCTGCTCTTGGCTGTGTTTTGTGCATTTATGCTGACTTCGGCGGCTCCGGCCGCAGGCGCACGGGTGTATTCCGACCTGGAAGCGGGCTTTATGGCCCATCACCAGGGAAATAATGATCTGGCCATGGAGATATATACCCGCATACTGCGCGAGGAAAAACTCCCGGCCGGGGATTTGGCCATAGTCTTCTTTCTGCGGGGTGAAGCGGCTTTGGATAATGACCTCCACGACCAGGCCATCCATGATTTCACCCAGGCGCTGAAACTCAAGGAGGACTATACCCAGGCCTATTATTACCGCGCTCTGGCTCACGAAAAGTTGGGCGAGACACGTGAAGCTTACGACGATCTGCGCAAGGCGGCCGAGCTGGAGCCTGAAAAGGAACGGTACAGGAGAAAGCTGCTGGCGCTGGTGGCCGAGACCGAGGCGCAGGGCCTGGACCGGGCGGTCGAATCAGGTGGCGATGAGGCCGGTCAGACCGTGTCGGCACAGGAGAAGCCTACAGGGCCCCTCCAGTAGGCGCAGACAGTCAGTTTGCAAGCCCGGTTTAATCCGGTTACAATACCCGTATCCTTAACCAACATCAGGAGAAAATCTATGAAGATCAAGCGGATCGCGCATATTGGCGTGGCTGTGACCGATTCCGACGCGGCAGGGTCATTCTTTCAGGAAAAGCTGGATCTGACGGTGGACAACAAAGAGTCTCTGGGTGAACTCCGGGTGGCCTTTCTGCCGGTGGGCGAGACAAATATCGAGTTGGTCCAGTCGACCACGGAAGACGGCGTTATTGCCAAGTATATCGCCAAGAAGGGCGAAGGAATCCACCATATCGCCCTGGAGGTGGAGGATCTGGCCGGAGCGCTTGAAGAGCTGAAAGCCAGGGGAGTCAAGTTGATTGACGAAACTCCCCGGCCGGGTGCACATGGTTGCCTGGTGGCTTTTCTGCACCCCAAGGAGACCCACGGCGTATTGACGGAGCTGGTGGAGTACCCTCAAAGTCATTAAGCCGGCTAAAGCATAAAAAAGGACTTAATCATGTGGGATTACACGGACAAGGTAAAGGATCACTTTGAAAATCCGCGCAATGTCGGGGAAGTGACCCGCGTGGACGCGGTGGGCGAGGTGGGTTCGCTCTCCTGCGGCGACGCTCTGCGCCTGACTTTGCAGGTAGCCGAGGACGGCCGCATCGAGGATGCCCGTTTTCAGACCTTCGGCTGCGCCAGCGCCATAGCCAGTTCGTCGGCCCTGACGGAAATGGTCAAAGGCAAGACCCTGGATGAGGCGGCCAAAGTGACCAATCAGGATATCGCCGACTACCTGGGCGGATTGCCAAGGGAAAAAATGCATTGTTCGGTCATGGGCATGGAGGCCCTGGAAGCGGCTATCGCCCATTACCGCGGCGAGACCGTGGAAAAGGCCGAAGGTGAAATCGTCTGCGAATGCTTCGGGGTGACCGACCTGGACATAGAGCGCGTGGTGGAGCAGAACAATCTGTCCACGCTTGAGGAAGTGACGTCTTACACCAAGGCCGGCGGCGGTTGCGGCAACTGCCATGAAAAAATCGAGGCGCTGCTATACCGGATAATGACCAAACGCAAGGCCGCAGAGGCGGAAAAAGTTGCGCCAGTCTCCAAAAAACTGACCAATATTCAGAAGATAAAACTCATCGAAGAGACCATCGACCGGGAAATCAGGCCGGCCCTGAAGACGGACGGGGGCGACATTGAACTGGTGGACGTGGACGGCAACACCGTCTCCGTCAATCTCAAGGGACGCTGCGCCTCCTGCGCTGCCAGCCAGTTCACCCTCAAGGACTATGTCGAAGCCAAACTGAAGGAGTTCGTCACCCCGGAACTACTGGTGGTGGAGGTCAAATCATGAAAACCGTCTACCTGGACAACAACGCCACCACCATGACCGCCCCGGAAGTCTTCGAGGCCATGCAGCCCTATTTCACCGAGCTTTACGGCAATCCTTCGAGCATGCATTTTTTCGGCGGTCAGGTCGGCGACAAACTGAAGGAAGCCCGGGCGAAGTTGGCGGCCCTGCTCGGTGCGGACCCGGACGAGATAATTTACACTTCCTGCGGCACGGAAAGCGACAATACGGCTATCTGGGCGGCTCTGCATTCCCACCCCGAGAAAAAACACGTCATCACCACCAGGGTGGAGCATGCGGCCATCAACAATATGGCCAACCATCTGCGCCGTCTGGGCTACCGGGTGACCGAAGTCGGAGTTAACCGGGACGGTCTTCTGAATATGGATCATCTGGAAGACGCCATTGCCGAGGACACGGCCATCATCAGCGTTATGTGGGCCAACAATGAGACTGGAGTGATTTTCCCTGTGGAGGAAGTTGCCGAACTGGCCAAGCGTCGCGGGGTTGTCTTTCATACCGACGCGGTGCAGGCCGTGGGCAAGATTCCCATCAACATGAGACAAAGCCAGATAGACATGCTTTCTCTTTCCGGCCACAAACTCCATGCACCCAAGGGCATCGGGGCGCTGTACGTGCGCAAGGGGACAAGGTTCCAGCCCTTCCTGGTGGGCGGACATCAGGAACGGGGACGCCGGGGCGGCACGGAGAACGTGCCTTACATCATCGGCCTGGGCCGGGCGGCGGAACTGGCCATGGACAAGATGGAAGAAGAAAACACCAGGGTCAAATTCCTGCGGGACGAACTGGAAAGCTCCATCCTGAGTTCGATCCCTCACAGCATGATAAACGGCGACCCCAAGGACCGTTTGCCCAACACCAGCAGCGTGAGCTTCGAATATGTTGAAGGAGAGGCCATCCTGCTGCACCTGTCGAACAAAGGCATCTGCGCCTCATCCGGTTCGGCCTGTACTTCCGGCTCCCTGGAGCCTTCTCACGTGCTGAGGGCCATGGGCGTGCCCTTCACCGCCGCCCACGGCTCGATCCGCTTTTCCCTGAGCATCTACAACACCAGGGAGGAAATCGACTACCTGGTCGAGGTCATGCCCGGAATAATCGGCAAACTGCGGGAGCTGTCGCCATTCTGGAAAGACGGCCGCCCGACCGAATCCGGCCTGCTGACCGGAACGGCGTCCTGTTCGCTGCGGAGATAGTCTTTCGGAACCCGGAAAAAGCATTCAGACCGGACCGGCTGGCAAGCCGGGACCGGTCACAAAGGGCTGCCTTGGAGGCGGACCATGCCCTTCGACGGGGGGCGAACGTCCATGTTCGCCGAAGAATGGAGGAAACCGGAAAAGCGGCTTCGAGGGGTGCGGGTCAAGCAGATAAAGACAACAAAGAGGTTTGTCAACAGTCTGAAGGCCCCTTCTCGGGGCCTTTTATTTTCCGGGAATTGAAGCGGCGGAGTCCACGGCAGGCTAAAAAGAGAAGAAACGGCAGCAGCGCCATGGGAAGCCAATTAATCCAAGTCACGTAGCGCAGATTCGGAGCTTTATACTTCAGTTTTTCAACGCCTTTAATCAGTCCTGATTTTACTTCAATTTCAAAATAATGGCTGTTTCCATCAGCCAAAATGCCGGGCGAATTCCAGAACAGCACATAAGGGTTTTTCAGACGCTCGGCCACAGTCAAAAGCGCGGGTTTGAGTCCGTCCGGCTCGGGAATGAAAAAATAGGCTCCACCGCTGTCCCGGCAGAGAGCGGCTAGTTTTTCCAGGTCGAGGCTGCGGTCGGCCCCATAAGCCAGGACATACAGGGCCGCCCCTGTTTCAGCCAGCTTGTCTATCAGGGCCTGGCGGGAGAAAAGACTGTCCTGGTCGCGGCCCTCGGTCAGAACTACTACTGATCTGCGTTCAATTTTCTCACCTGGCGTAGGTCTTTCCGGTTCCAGAATCTGCAAGGCCAACAGAAGCCCCTCAAGAAGCTTTGGGCGTCCGCTAACCGGTTCGAGGGCAAGAGCCGCCGTTCCCAACAGATGGGCGTCGATGGTCGGTCCGGCCACGATCCGGGGTCTGTCGGTGTAGCTGATCAGGGAGCCGGGGTACCTGAACCCCATGTCGGCGGCAAAGGCATCCACGGCATCGGCCACCATGGTCAGGGATGTGGGGGCGTCGTCACGGTGGTCGACGAGAATAGAATAAGCCTGACGCCGGTTGGTCGCGACAAATGGTTCAGCCTGAACAGGCCGCCCCAGACTTCGTCCGTCTATGGCGACCTGAAAATCATCCGCCTCCAAACCCGGTACAGCCCGCCCCCGTTCATCGGCCACGGTCACAGACATGTTCAAAACGTCTTTTTTCTGGCTGTAAAAAGCGATGCGATCAACGCGAACCTGAAGTTGTTGGGGCAAAAATGTCTGCCCAGCCGCCGAAGAGACAAAAAAGGCGGTCATAAAAAAAAGAAGGACCAGGACCCGAGGTGGATTCATTGTATCTCCAACCATCTGGCGACTTGCTCAGTTTTTCATTCTAAGAGAAAAACCAGGGGCTGACAACACTAAACGGGGATCGTGAATTACATTCAACTGCCCCGCCCCTGCCAGCCAACGTTACCGAGAAAACCCGATCCATCCTTCATTACCTGGAACGGCGACCATACCGGAGGAATCGCCCAGGAAATTATTGAGCCGCTTTCTTCCAGCCCGGCCGTGCTTTTCTTTTTTGTCATTACTTCAAACTCAAGAGGGCTTGACTTGGCCCCCCTCCGGCGGCTATATTCTGTGAACTCAATCACACAGCATTCCAATTCGAATACCGAGGAGGGCAGGACTTTGAAAAAGAACGACGATGTCGTGATCGTGGCTGGTGTGCGTACCCCTATTGGCGATTTCGGCGGCTCCCTGAGTTCCGTAAGAGCTCATGACCTGGGAGCCCTGGTCATCAACGCTGTCATTGAAAAAACGGGAGTTCCCAGGGATATCTTTTCCGATGTGATCATGGGCGACTGTTGTCAGTGCCCGGACGAGGCCAATACGGCCCGCACGGCCATGCTCAAAGCAGGGCTTCCCGTCGAGATTCCGGCGGTGACCATTCAGCGCCAGTGCTCCAGCGCCATGCAGGCGGTGGCTTTCGGCGTCCAGCAGATCAAATGCGGAGATTCCGAGGTTGTTCTGGCGGGCGGTGTTGAATCCATGAGCAGCGCCCCTTATGTCCTGAATTCGGCCCGCTGGGGCCAACGCCTCCGCCATGGTGAAATGACGGATGCCATGTGGGAAATGCTTCATTCGGGCAGCCGGGTTCTGGGCGATCCTTTCATCATGGGAGAGACGGCGGAGAATCTGGCGGGCAAATACGGTATTTCCCGTGAAGACCAGGACGAGGTGGCCTTACGCAGCCACAGGAACGCCGAGGAGGCTATTAAGGCAGGCCGTTTCCGGGACGAAATCGTGCCTGTGCCGGTGCCTCAACGAAAAGGCGACCCCAAGATGGTGGACCAGGACGAGCATCCCCGGTTTGGCTTGACCATGGACGACCTCACCCGTCTGAAACCGGTTTTCAAGAAGGACGGAACAGTCACGGCCGGCAATTCGTCGGGACTCAACGACGGCGCGGCGGCGGTCATTCTGATGCGTCGCGACAAGGCTCAGGAACTCGGTTTGACCCCCATGGCTCGGATCGTCGGCGCGGCAGTCGCCGGTGTTGATCCCAAGTTCATGGGTTACGGCCCGGTGCCATCCACAGAGAAAGTCCTGGCCAGAACAGGCGTCGCGCTGAAAGATATTCAGTTGATCGAACTGAACGAGGCTTTCGCCGCCCAGTACCTGGCCTGCGAAAGGGGTCTGGGGCTGGACAGGGAAATAACCAATGTCAACGGCAGCGGAGTAGGTCTCGGCCACCCCGTAGGCTGCACGGGCGCACGCATTATGATAAGCCTGATTTATGAAATGGCCCGCCGGAACCTGTCTCTGGGCCTGGCCACCCTTTGCGTGGGCGGCGGCATGGGCATGTCGACCATTCTCGAACGCGAATAATAGTATTCCCCGCGAATCCGGGCTCCACCAGGGTCCGGATTCGCCTCTCCATTTCCATTCCCCCCTCCACCACCAGCCGGTTGGCACTTGCCCTACTCCCTGTTCAGGACCCGTCTTCGGGCAAATTCTTTCTTGCCGGGAGACGTAGAAAAACAGTTTTTTTATGATAGCAAAAAATGTGGAATATGCCCGGCAGATAAGGGACAAAATCGCCGCAGAAGTTAATTGATACTTCTCCGGTCAAGTCCTTTCCCGCCATCCGCCTGTCCGGGCAGAGCCAGAGATTTTCAGGCCTGCCGTCCAACCTTTCCGCAGTTCTCAATTGGTGCTTTTTTGTTCAAGTTGTGTCATTGGTTGACAGACATGTATGAAATATCATATTTTTCTTATTGGTCTCTTTGAGGGTTCTTTGCAAGTCTAATGGGTTCGTTCGCCTGTTTCTGTTTCACTTTTGCGTTATTCTGCAAAACTGAAAGCTGATTTTGAGTTGTACCGAAAAATACTGCGGAACACTGAAATGTGAGGGTTGTTCATGAGACTAAAAGCATCTGCTCCGGCCAAATTTTTCCGGCTCCCCAAAAGTATCGTCAGCAAAATCAGCAATGTCAAAATTGCCAACAGGATGCGCATTGGTTTTGGAGTTCTGATACTCCTGTGCGTGGCCAGCGGTTTCGTCGGCTGGAACGGCGTTAACAAGGTTGGTTCGGAAATGACCAACTTTGGACATTGGGCCAAAATCGACTCGCAGATGAAGGAAGACGTGGCCTTGAGTCTTTCGTCCTTGAAGAACGCCTTGACTTCCTACCGGTACGCCCCCAACGACGAAAATTTGCAGTCCCTTAACCAGGCCCTGTCCGAAGCCGAAAAAGGCCTGAAAAAGTGGCAAACCCTCATCCAGGGGTTGCCCAAGCTGGAAGAAGTGGCCTCGGGAGCGCAGAAAAATCTGGCCACTTTTCGCCAGGCGGCGGCGGCTTACCAGGCGGGAGTAGCCACCTACCAAGGCTTGATGGCTGATTTCGACAAACACATACAACAGTTGATAATCCAGACAGACATAGTGGTCACCGATATAGTCGACCCCGGCGTGGAGCAGGCCGCACAGGAGTTCAATGTTTTTTCGGTCATCAAGTGGAGCAAGATAGACAAGGAGATGAATACGGCCCTTATCCAGAACGTCCTCAGGCTCCAGACAGTTTTTCATGATTATGTGGCTGATCCCGGCGCCAAAACCTGGTTCAATTTCAGCAAGGCTTTGCGGGCGACCAAGGGCGGGGTCACCAGATGGAGAACGACTCTGGAAAACGAGTCGAGGCTTGTTGAGGCGGCGGACAAGATGGAAGGCTTTCTGGACAATGGCCAGAAGCTGGCCGAAAAATTCAGGGAGGAGACCGAAACTCTCAATACTCTGGTCGAACAGGTCGACCAGGCTCAGCAGGAAATGCTGACGTCATTGAACGCCGCCATGACTCAGGTCATAGCGCCCGCCATGGAGGCCAATGTGGGCGAGGCCATAGCATCCCAGCAGCAGACCGGCCAGACCATGCTCATTATGGCCATCGTCTCGGCTCTGATCGCCATTCTGGCTACTCTGACCATTTCCCGCAGCATTACCGTCCCCATCAAGCGTCTGGTGCTCATGCTCCAGGACATCGCCCAGGGAGAAGGAGATCTGACCGCCCGCCTGGATGTCTCCTCCAAGGATGAGATAGGTGAACTGGCCGGTCATTTCAACACATTCATGGAAAAACTCCAGGATGTGATCCGGCGGGTGGCCTCCAACGTTCATCAATTGACAGAATCATCGTCGGAACTGGCGGCCGTGTCTCAACAGATGGCTTCCTCCGCTGAAGAAATGTCTGTGCAGAGCGGCAGTGTGGCGGACAACTCCCGTCAGGTGCAGATGAACATGGACGGCATCGCGGCCTCGACGGAACAGTTGAGCAGCAGTGTCAACACCATGGCTGTCGCTGTTGAGGAGATGACCGCCTCGGTAAACGAGATTTCCAACAACGCCGGCAATTCGGCGGACACGGCCGGACGGGCCGCCCTGCTGGCCGAAGAAACCGGCATGATCGTCAAGAAGCTGAGAGAAAACGCTCAGGGCATCGGCAAAGTCATCGAGGTCATCGTCGACATCGCCGAACTGACCAAACTGCTGGCTCTGAATGCCACCATCGAAGCGGCCCGGGCCGGAGAAGCGGGCAAAGGTTTCGCCGTTGTGGCCGGAGAAGTGAAAGATCTGGCCAGCCAGACTTCCCATTCCACCGAGGATATCAGGACCCAGATAGAAGCCATTCAGGAAAGCATCGGCCAGGCCGTCGGAGCCATAGACGAGATCGTCAAGGTCATCAAGCAGGTCAGTGAACTCTCCACCGACATCGCCGCGTCCGTCGAACAGCAGAGCGCCACCACCAACGAGATAGCTCAGAATGTGGCTCAGGCGGCCAACGCGGCCAACGAGGTTTCCAGCAGCACTTCCGAGGCGGCCACAGCCAGCAGGCAGATGACCCTCGGCATCAACGAGGTTTCCGAGGCTGCCCGAGGAACGGCCTCCGGAGCCGAACAGATACTGGGGTCTTCCAAGGCGCTCTCCAAGATGGCCGAAGACCTGCGGGAACTGGTGAATCTCTTCAAAATCTGACCAGCGCTGATTTGCTTTGATAAAGGGGGTTTATCCTATGTAAAGGTCTCCCCCTTTTTCTCGCGCTTTTTTTACCGATTGCGGCTTGACAGGGAGCCGAGCCCGGCGTTAGTAATACTTGTTCAAGAACTAGTTCATGAAATATGCGGAATGTACTACGGCGCTTGATTTTAGCTGAATAGCGCTGTTTTTGCCCCATGTGAAAAGATCAGTATTTAAGGAAGGCGAAAAGCGATGACCTTGGAAAACGAAACTTATCCCAGCGACCCCAACCTGATTAAGGAAATGCTGGTCGGTTCCGGCTATTCGGAGAAAGCGGTCGATTACTATCTGAGGAAACCCTTCATGGGGAGTCTGCCGGACGCCAACGAAATCAAGGAAGTGACCGGCAGTTGCGGCGACAAGATGAAAATTTTCCTCAAGATTGCAGACAGCCGCATCGAGGATGCCAGGATTCAGGTTTTGGGCTGTCCCGGGGCTATTTCGTCGGCCATGATCGCCATGGAGATGGTCAAGGGCAAAACTGTGGATGAGGCCTACAAGCTGAATGACGGCGACATATTCAGGGCTTTGGGAGCCCTGCCGACCCAGAAGCATCACTGCATAAGCCTCACGGTAAAAACTTTGCATGAAGCCCTCAAGGACTATATGACCCAGAATGGCGGTTCCGAAAAGTAAGGACGGTATCTTATGCCTCTATTTGAGTATCTCTGCCTGGAATGCGGCAAAGTCAGCGAGGTTCTGCTCATCCATTCGGATGACCGCCCGGCCTGCCGCCACTGCCAGAGCGAGAAGGTCAAGAAAATAATCTCGGCCAGTTCGTCTGCTTCAGGAGTTGGCGGCAACAGCGCGCTGCCGGGCCGAGGCGATCATACCTGCTGCGGACACGCTCCCGGCGTCGCTTCCGGCTGTTCCGGACCGGGCAGTTGTTGCGGCAAAGCATAGCCTTTTGTTTCGAGGACCCGTTTCTCCTTTTTTCAGGGACAGGAAACGGGTTTTCCGCTTCAAGGCAGACCCGAAGCCGTTTCTGTAAAGCCGCCTTCACTTCTTCTTCATCCTCTCCTCGTCTCCCGGCTTTTGCCTTGATTCTGCGTTCCGTGCTCTCAGCAGCCGCCCTTGTCAACAACGAAACACATTTCAGCCACAGTTTTGCGCGAATGCAGGCTGGCTTGGCTTAATCGTGAAGGTAAATTAAAATAGACCTGATGCTTCCAGGCTATACGCCCTCGGTAGTGTCGGGCAGCAACTGAATCTGTTGAGGTGACAATCTTGCGGCGGCGAATCCTTTGTCTTTTATTATTTTCGTTTCTGCTTACCTCCCTGTCTCTCTGTATCTGCACCAATCGGGCTCAAGCCTCCGGCTCGCCCAAGAAAGTCTTTATTCTTCAGAGCTATGAATTGGGCCAGATATGCGGGCACCCCCAATATGAGGGAGCCGTGGCCGCTTTGAACCAGGCTGGCTGGCGGCAGGGCCTGAATATCGAATTTGCCACCTACTGCATGGATACCAAGGTTACCAACAACACTCCCGAACTCATTGAGCAGCAGGCCGCTATTGCCCTGAAAATAATCGCCTCGTTCAAGCCTGACGTTTTGATCACCATTGACGACAACGCCTTCAGGTCTGTTGCGTTGCCTCTGGTCGACTCCGGCCTGCCCATTGTGTTCAGCGGGCTCAATATTCAGCCAGAGGATTACAACAGACAGCAGCCGTTCATGAAATCCCGGCAGAGGCCGGGAGGCAACGTGACCGGTGTCTACGAAAAATTGCATGTCCTTGAGGCGGTACGGGTCATCTCCAAAATTATCTCCGTACCCAAGATACGTTTTCTTTCGGATACCTCCCCCATCGGAAAAGCAGTCGCCCATCAGATTGATCTGGAACTTCTCACCGACAATCCTGGCTTGCGCCCTCCCGCTTTGGTGGACTTCCAGGTGATCGACACGTGGGAAGGCTATCAGCGGGCGATTGAGAAAATAAACTCCGACCCTGATATAGGGGCTTTCTATCTCGGCGCCTTGTTGCTGAGCGACAAGACCGGCCGGGTGTATTCAGCACCGGATATCATCAAATGGACCTTGGTCAACTCCCGCAAACCGGCCATAGGCATAAACTACGACTTTATCCGGCTGGGTCTGCTGGGCGGCGCCACCGTCGATTTTTTTGCCATGGGACAGCAGGCCGGCCGCCTGGCCGTAGCCATCCTTCAAGGCAAGCCTGCCGGCACGCTGCCCATAGAAGACGCACAGCGGATGGGTCTGGTTTTCAACCTGAAACGGGCTTCCGACCTGGGCATTGAAATACCTTCCGATATACTTCTGGCGGCCGATGAAGTTTTCGGGCACCCCAAACAAGGCCATAACAGACTGCAATGATGAGAAAAATACACCTTTCGACCTACCTCGGCATCTTCATAACTACTTTCGCCGCCCTAGCTCTCCTCCTCATAGCCGGCTCTCTGTATGTAGTGCTCAGTACTCGTCTGTCCTCGGAATTCCGGGACCGTGTCCGGGCCGAAGGCATGCAGAGTTTTCTCCAATTAGACAAGGAACTGCTTCATGTGGAGAACCGGGTCAAGGAACTCGCCATGGACAATGCCATTCGAGTGACCTTGATGCTCGGGGCCTACAACCAGGTGCAGGAAAGAGTCGATCAGCTTTACGCTTCGTCCGACGGAGATAACTTTTCTGTGCTGATTGCCGCTACCGGCACCTTGGCGGGACAGCCCCCAAAAACATACCCTCCGCTCCGCATTCGGGAACTGGCGAATTTGAAGGTCCCTTTCATGGAGATGAGAATCGACGAAGAAAACCGCCTGACCTTCACTTACGCCCTGCCCATTACCAGACGAAACGAGATGCTCGGTACGGCCATATGCGTCCACCATTTCGGAGAATCGGGAATGCCGTCCAAGACTGTGGCCGAAGTCTATCGCGGCCGCCTGCTCTACAACCACGAAGGGCAGATTCGTGACCTGATATCTGGCCAGATTCTTGAAACAACCACGCCTGCGGAAGCCTATGACGTCTTCAGAACCCTGAGCCGGATTTCCATCGGCGGAGAGCCGGGTTTTCTGCTGACCAACCGGAATTTCCCGCAGATAGTATATTTCGCCCCCATGAGCGCCCTGACCCAGGCCAAGATGTCGGTTTTTCGGACCATCGCCGTGCTTTCGCTTTTGGTTCTGTTGACCGCAGCCCTGGTTTCGTTCTATCTGAGCCGGAAGCTGGGCCTCCCGTTGGCTTCACTCTCCCAATGGGCGTTAGATACGGCCCATCGTCGCGATACTGGCGCAACAAACCCGGGGGCGGCTTTCATCAAGGAAGTCGACCGCCTCGTCTTTTCACTGAATCTGATGCTGACCAACCTGAAAAAGGCCGAGGAACTGGCCCGTTATCAGGAGTTGTTCAACGTCGTGTCCGATGCTGTTTTCATCAACGATTCCGATGGGGTTTTCATTGAGGCAAACCAGGTGACATCCGAGATATTCGGTTATTCCTGGCCGGAGCTCTCCCACATGAAAATAAGGATGCTTTTTCCTCCGGAATCCGCGGATCATTACTGCCGCCAGTTGCAGGACAGCCTGGAAAACACCGGCCACGACACCATGGAAGCCGCTTTTCTGACCAGAACCGGAATCTTGATTCCGGTCGAGATAAAAGCCCGCAAAGTAGTTTACCGAGGCCGGGATGTCATTTTGAGCATTGTGCGGGACGCGACAAAACGCAAAATGGCCGAAGAGGGCTTAAGGGAAAGCGAAGAAAAATACAGGACGACCTTTCAGAGCGCGCCGGATCCGATAATCATCACGGATCTGTCCACCAGCAGATTTGTCGAAGTCAACCAGGGATTCTGTGAAAGCCTTGGATACAGCCTGGAAGAGACAGTCGGAAAAACAGCTGCTGAGCTGGAACTTACGGTCAATCCATCAACCTGGAACGACCTGACAGCGGGCATTCATAAGCAAGGCGGCGTCAAAGGCCTGGAAGACCGCCTGCGCACCAAATCCGGTGAATACTGCGACACAATCATCTCAGCCAAACCCATCAGGTATTCCGGCCGGGACTGCATGGTCACCGTACTCAGGGATATTTCCTCGCTCAAAAAAGCCGAGCGGGAACAGGCCTGCCTTCAGGAACAACTTCTGCACGCCCAGAAAATGCAGGCGGTCGGCACCTTGGCCGGAGGCGTGGCTCATGACTTCAACAATATTCTCCAGGCTCTTGGCGGGTATCTGCATCTGTTGCTGCATAATGAGTCCAGCGAAACAAAAAGCCGCCTGTATCTCGAACAGATGGAAGCGTCCCTGGAACGGGCCGGCGACCTTGTGCGGCGTCTTCTGACTTTCAGCCGAAAAATGGAGACCACGTTGAATCCGGTGGAGTTGAACGAGGAAATACTCCAGGCCGTGGACATGCTCCGTCACACCATTCCCCGCATGATCGAAATAACGACCGAACTGGCCGATGGCCTGAAAATCATCAACGGCGACGGCAACCAGCTCGTGCAGATGCTGATTAACCTTGCCACCAACGCCCGTGACGCCATGCCCGAAGGCGGCCGTCTGCTCATAAGAACCGAAAACATTGCCGTCTCGGACGGTCACGACACGGATGTTCCCGCTGGCGAGTATATCCTTTTGACCGTGGAGGACACCGGTCTGGGCATGGACGCCGAGACTCTGCGGCATGCTTACGATCCTTTTTTCACCACCAAGGGGATCGGAGAAGGCACTGGTCTGGGGCTTTCAACCGTGTATGGCATCGTCAAGAGCCATGGCGGGCACATAACCTGCCGCAGTGAGCCGGGCCAGGGAACATCCTTCGCCATCTATCTGCCTGTGCTTCTGCAAGAAGGGGTTAGAGTCCGGACGGTCCAACCTCCGCGCCGCCAGTTGCAAGGAGGCAACGAGACAATACTCCTGGTTGATGACGAAAAGGCGGTTCTGGATATAGGCCAGGAAGCTTTGACCAGTTACGGCTATCAAGTTTTGACCGCCGGCAGCGGCGAAGAAGCCCTGGAATTGTATAACCGGTTCCTCAACCGAATTGACCTGACGGTGCTTGACCTGGGCATGCCGGGCATGGGCGGTTACCGGTGCCTGGAGGAATTATTGGACATCACGCATGAAGCCAAGGTCATTGTGGCCAGTGGATATGCCAACAACGCCCGGCTGAACCATTACAGACAGGCCTATAATGTCAGCCTGATGCCCAAACCATACAAAGTCGGGGAATTCCTTTCGGAAGTCAGGCGGCTGCTGGATTCGACTCAGACAGGGTAAACCTGGCTTGAAATTCCATGCCCAAAACCGCTGTTGTCAGAAAATGACCAGCCAGAGGAATGAAGCAATCATGGCCAGAGAGGTCATTATCTTGAAAAAGCTCCCGGCCAGAAAACCCATGAAAGCCCCCCAGCCGGACCGGACGGCGTCACGCATGTCACGGCCGTAAAGCAATTCACCGATTATGGCCCCGGCGAAAGTCCCTATTATCAGACCGAAGACGTTGAATATGATCACGCCGGCCACGGCCCCGATGATGGAGCCCCAGACTCCGGCCGGAGAAGCACCGAATTTTTTAGCCCCGACAGCTCCGGCCACGTAATCCACGGCGATGATAAGGCATGTCAGCAGGCCGAAAAAAACCATGACGTTCAGACCGTAGTCACGCCACTCCGTGGCCAGCCCGTAAAGGACAAAGCCGGCGTAGACCATGGGCACACTGGGGATCATGGGAAGAACAGCGCCAACCAGTCCCAGGACCATCACTAAAAGGGCCAATATCAGAAATACTGTCTCCATCTTGCCGCTCCGCTTTCATTCAATATTAACGTCAGAAATGCCGGTATATTACCATAAACTTGCGGGAATGTCTTGGATGCCCCTCAGACGGACAAAACCCGGGCAGGCGAAAGCGGCCTTCCCCCTTCACCTCCCGGGTCGACTGTGTCAAACGGATTGACCTGAACTTATAGGCCAACCAGAAAATCATATTGTAATCCGACAGCGATGTTTCGCAGGAATCAATCCCCTGCCCCGCCGGGGGAAAAGCCGCGTTGGAGCCCGGTCAAGGGCTCCTCACCATCGGATTTCCTGAGCCCGTTTTTCAGACCGGCAGGCCCAGGGCCTTGCGCTTGGCGTTTATATGTTCCACTATCAGCTTGGCCGCCTTTTCCGGATCAGGTTCCACGGCAAAGGCCGCCCCCACCACATCGTTCAACCCCTGAGTCAACAGCTTGACCACATTCATGCTGCCGGTCACCGGCGGCATGGGGCCAAGCACGGTAAATACCCCGGAAGCGACAAAATAGGCTCCGATGGATATAGCCTTCTCGGAATAGTACTCCGGCGCGGCTCCGGCCACGGGCAGGTCGCTGATGTCCACGCCCAGGGCGTTGGCCAGGGCGGCGCAAAGGACCAGTATGCGTACGTTGTCCACGCAGCTTCCGAAGTGCAGAACCGGCGGAATGCCCAGGGCTCCGCAGACCTCCTTGAGTCCAGGACCGGCCATGGCCGCCGCCTCCGGGACCTTGAAACCGGCCTTGGCGTGGGCCACGGCGGCGCACCCCGTATCCACGACCAGAATGTCGTTGGCGATCAGGTTTTTGGTCAGGGTCACATGACCGTAATCATGCTTGATCTTGGGGTTGTTGCAGCCGACCACTCCGGCCGCCCCGCGTATCTTTCCGGCCTTGATGGCGTCGATAAGCGGCGCGGCCGTCCCCCCCAAAGCCTCCACCACGGCCTCCACGGAAAAGCCGCTCAACTGCTCCGTGGGCTTGACCGGAATAAAGACCTTGTCCGGATTGCGCCGCTTGAAATTCTCCACCGCCTCCTTGATGAGTTCCCGGGCCAGGCGCTGGGCGTTGTCCGGGTGGAACTCGCGATGCTCCATGCCGGGAAAACGGGCCTTGTCCGAGGTGGAAATCATCTTGGTGTGATAGCAGGCAGAGGTTTGAGTCAGCGCGGGCATGATGCACTGGTAGTCGACCATCATCATCTCCACGGCGCCGGTGACCAGGGCCAGTTCGCTCATGAGATGGTTGCCGGCCACAGGTATGCCGTGGCGCATCATCAATTCGTTGCCGGTGCAGCAGAGTCCGACAAGGTTGATGCCCTTCGCCCCTTTCTGCCGCGCCAGATCAATCATTTCCGGTTCCTGGCTGGCCATGAGGATGGTCTCCGAAACAACCGGATTGTGCCCGTGCACGCAGATATTGACATGGTCCTCCTTGAGCACGCCCAGGTTGACCGTGGTCTTGACCGGCTTGGGCACGCCGAAAAGTATGTCCGAAACCTCGGTGGCGACCATCGAACCGCCCCAGCCGTCGGACAGGGCGTTGCGCAGACCGTGCAGCAGCAGACTGACCCAGCCGTTGTCCACGCCCATATGGGTGCGGTGCATGGCCTCTGAAGTCTCGCGGTCGATGCCTCGGGGGGTGATGCCAAGTTTCTTCCAGACTTCCCTTCTCTTGGCCGGAGCCCGGTCGGCCATGGTCAGGCTGCGCTTTCTGGTGCCGAACTCTTCCATCATGGCGTCAGCCAGCTCGGCGGCCACAGCCGGATCATCCTTGCCTTCCACATCAAGCCCGAACTCGGCGGCCACCTGGCGCATCTTGGCCGGGTCGCTTATTTTGTAGCCTGGGGCCTTGCCCTCGGCCACCGCGGCCAGCACTTCCACCAGGTCCCGGCCGTGGTCGGAATGGGCGGCCGCTCCGGCGGCGATCATGCGCACAAGGTTCCGGGCGACAATGATGTCCGCGTCCGCCCCGCAGACTCCCTGCTGCGGTCCCTCTCCGAACGGATCTATGCGGCACGGCCCCATGATGCAGATGCGGCAACTGACCCCCATCTCGCAGTAACCGCACTGGGGCTGCTGGGCCTGGTGGCGTTCCCATACGGTTTCAACCTGGTCGCGTTCGGCCTTGGCCAGCATGAGGCGGCCATCTTCAGTTATGGTGTAATTATCGAATTTCTTGCCCATGTCGTCCTCCTCGGCCGCCGCGATCAGCGGTAATCCAACTCTTTTTCAGCCTTTTTTATGGCGTTAAGCAGATTGAAGCCTTCGGAACGCCCCGGCAGGCGCTGTTCGGCCGGTCCCCAAACGGAACGGCTGACCTCATCTGTCTTCCGCTTGAGGGCCGCGTCCGCGTCCTCAAAGGTCAGTGCCCCGGTCTTGCAGACCTCGGCGCAGGCCGGTATGAGCCCGTGTTCCTGGCGCTCGACGCAATTGTCGCACTTGACGGCGACAACCTTGGCGGGCGGAGCAAGGACATCCTGATGGTAACGGATGACGCCGAAGGGGCAGGCCATGGCACAGGAGGCGCAATTGATGCACTTGTCGTAATCGATAAGGATACTCCAGTGGCCGGAATCCCGGTAAATGGCTCCGGGCAGACAGGCGGCCAGACAGGGTGCCGGCTCGCAATGCCGGCAGCGGTTGGGAAAGCCTTCGTTGTTGGCCCCGGCTCCTACATGGACCCTGGGCCTTGGCCGGGGATTCTCCATGAGAGCCCCCAGCAGATTTTTTGACTGAGAATGGGCCACGGCGCAGGCAACCATGCACTGCATACAGCCCACGCACCGTTCGGGGTGCACTACCACCTTCTTCATGAAGATGACCTCCTTTGGGCAGCAGGGGTTCAGGGCAAAAGGCGCCCGAAATTAAAGGACGGTTCCAGCAGTGTTTCAGGCTTGACGGTCAAGGTCTCCCGCCGCTGAATCAGGGACAGGAGTATTCCGCCTTGTTCAATTTGTCCGACCATGGCCAGTCCGACCAGGCATTTATCCTGAAGGACCAGCTTGCGGTATGTCCCGGCCGCCGGGTTGTGCCGGGTCAGGATGCGGCAATCTCCGTCCTCCGGCGGATTGACCAGGCCTCCGGTGAGAACGTCAAGGCCGAAGACCCGAATGACGTTTCTCCCCATGGAACCCCGGTAGGGTACGGCACGCCCGGCCATGTTGACTCCGGCCAGACGGCCCTGTTCGACAGCCACCGGCCAGACGGCGTTGACCCAGGGCCGCCCGCGCACGCAGTCAACGGCTTCGGCCACATCGCCGGCGGCATAAACGCCGGGAGCGGAAGTCTGCATATGCCGGTCGACCAGGATGCCTTGATCGATCTTGATACCGCCCGGCGGAACAAAGGAAACAGCCGGAGTTACGCCCTTCCCCACCACGGCCATCTGGCAGGGCAAGGTGGAACCGTCGGACAGGACAGCCTCCCTGACCGAGCCATTGCCATGGAAGGCGGAGACTTCCGTTCCGACCCTGATTTCCAGGCCCTGAGCCAGAAGTTCCTCCAGGATCATGCGCCCGGCGACCTCATCGACCTGCATGGAAAGCGGGTGACCGGAACTGATGAGCATGGTTACTTTTACTCCCCGGCGCAGCAGGCCGTGGGCCGCCTTGAAGCCGACCAGCCCTCCGCCCAGCACCAGGGCTTCCCTGACCTCCGGCAGGGCCTCGATCATGCCTCTCACGTGGGTCTGAGTACGCATGAAGAAAACGTTTTTCAACCCGCTCCCTTCAGTTTTGATCGGCCGGGGGTCGGCCCCTGAAGCGATCAGGAGTCGGTCAAAGGCAATCTCCCGGCCCCGGTCGGTCACGACCTGCCTTTTCCCCAGATCAATGCCGATCACCTGTGCGCCGGTCAGGGCTTCAATATTCATTCTGTCGTAATAGTCGCCGGGCCTCATGGACAACCGTTCCGGCTTGAGCGTTCCTTCCAGAACCAGGCTTATCATGGGGCGGCTGTAGGGGGGATGCTCCTCCCTGGCGATGATGGTGATGGAAGCGTGCGGGTCCAGTGCGCGGATGGTTTCAGCGGCGGAAATGCCGGCCACGCCGTTGCCGATAATCACGTGCCTCTGCATTATGGCCCTCCTGGGCTGTGCCGGTCCGGTTTCAACCGGCCGTTAAATTGAGGCGTAACCAATCGTTTGTGGCGTTGGACTCTATTTCTAAGGCTTTCAATCCTGAAGTATATAAGTTAATTCTGCCCAACCTCCCCTGGGTTGTCAAGTTGCCAGCGTTTTTTTTGACACCTGTTGCAGGGGTGATGAACAAGGCCGGGACGTTATTCCAGCTTCGCTCCCCTTTTACGCAAAATACCGGCGAGTTGCCGAAAATTGACAAGGATATTAAATTTCTCCGGGTTAGCTGCGGGTATTTTTCTCAGGTTGTCATCCGTGTTTGATTTCATTAGAATAAACTGCTAATAGTCGTCATATTAAATAGTTTCGGCGGCGAATTGCATGCGAACAAAAAAATGGACATTAATAATCACGGTCTTGCTGCCTTTGCTGGTGCTGGGGCTGACAGGTTGTGGATTGAACTGGGAGAGGCTGACTCACACCTGGTTCGAACCCTGGGACGGGCAAAACCCTGAAACGGCGGATTTGCGCCAAGGCGATGTGGTGCTGCGCTTTATGGACACGCCGCAGGCTGTCGCCCTGGCCGGCTTGTGGCAGGGCCACTTCTCCCACGCAGGTCTGGTGATAATCCGCAACGGACAACCCTGGATTCTGGATTGTCTTGGGCTGGACCCGCGTTCGGCCATCAAAGCCGAACCTATGTCCGATTTTTTAGCAGGCAAGCGGTATGCGAACAAGGTGACGGTATCGCGGCTTGGCCCCTTGCCGATCAATTATACTTTCGATGTGAATTATCGTGAGTACAGCGTCCATTATCTGGTCCTTCGCTTCAGAAGCCCTTGGACAGCCAACGCTTCGCCGCGGTTCTGGACGAATACGTCAAAGCCCCCACTGATTATGATTATGATTACCTGCTGGACAACGACACTCCTGAGCGGAGGCGTTATTATTGCACCGAGTTCGTCTGGCGTTTTTTGCAGGACGTGACTGGAGAGGATCTCGCCGTTCCCTTCCAGACCAGGGAAACAACCCTGGAGAACATCGCCCTGGTTGAGAACATGGTCTTCAAACAGGATGTTCTTGATGCGGTCAAGCAGAGGTACGGCGAACATTTCGTCGATTTCATGGTCAAAGTCGGACAACACGACAAAAAAACCATAGCCGCTTTACCTCCCGGGTCAAGAATCATCACCCCGGACGCCTTTCTCATGTCACCCAAATTCCATGTAGTCGATTACCAGGTGGCGCGGCGGGCCGAGTATGCCCATAATGTTTTCCTCCGTCATTTTCAGCAGTTTATCGCCCTGGCCGATGAATGGAAACGCAGGTTTGTCCCGGTATCCGGCGTTGTCGTTGATCCGCACCAGGAATTGGCCGCAAAAAACGCTCCGGCCGATGACCCGCTTTATTACTTGCGGGATTTCCTGCTTCGACCGGTAAATTCGGCCGGAAACCCATCGGCGGACGGTCTCTTCTTTTCCCCCGTCACTGGTCGGCCAGCCATGACCGCCAACCGGAACAGCCAGATCAATTAAGCATTCCAAAACAACGGCCGGCGTTTTTAGTGTCCGCCGGTTGAAGTCGGGAGAAAACAATTGCTGAATCACGACATGCTGCTCATAAACGAGGTGCTTCTTTTTTCCGAGGAGGAAGGCTATATGGTCGTCCTGAAGGAGAACAAAGAGGCCATGCAGTATTTCCAGATGTTCGTTGGTGAAGGGGAGTTTCTGGCCATTGCCAAGGAACAGCAACTGATCGATACCCCGCGCCCCTTGACTCACGAGCTTTACCTGGGCCTTCTCCAAAACACTGGGTTGACATTCATCTGTGTGGAAATTTACGGGTTGGAAGATCGGACATACCTGGCCAGAGTTGTTTTTCGCTTTGAAAACGGCCCTGAACAGGGTGTCGAATGCCGGCCCAGCGACGGGGTGGCCCTGGCCCTGCACCAAGGCATTCCGATCACCGTCAATTCCGGCCTGCTCAAGGAAAACGGGCCCGGCCAGGACAACAAAAAGGATTCACTGGAAAGCTTTGTCAAGTCGGTCAGGTTCTGAAGCGCTGCCTTCTTTGAATCCCTAAAAAGTAAAAACCCGGCATGCAGCCGGGTTTCTTCTTTTTCGCTCTTTGCGGCCTAACTCAGGCCCGGTCGGCCTCCGTTTGAGGAGTCGGCAGAAGCATCATGTTGTCCATGATGCGGTCTTTTTCCGTCCAGACATGGTTGACCCATTCATGGAAACGCTCACGATACTCATGATCCTGGAAATAATCGCCCAACATTTCTTTGGTTATCGGCAGGGCATCGACCCGGACTTTGATTTCTCCGACCTTGCCGCAGACAAAGGCCCAAAAATTCTTGGGGCCTTTGGGGTAAACGATTGTGACATTGAGAATTTGTTCGAGTTGTTCGCCCATGGCGCTGAGGACGTAAGCCACGCCGCCGGCCTTGGGCCTGAGCAGGCTGTTGAAAGGGGATTGCTGACGGGTATGTTTCTCCCTGGTGAAACGGGTGCCTTCAACAAAATTCATAACCGAAATGGGTATGTTTTTGAACTTTTCACAGGCCTTGCGGGTGGTTTCCAGATCTTTTCCCCGCAGATGAGGCTTCTTTTTCAGCGTGGCCGCCGAGTAGCGTTTCATGAAGGGAAAATCCATGGCCCACCAGGCCTGGCCCAGAATGGGGAACCAGATAAGTTCCTTTTTCAGGAAAAACTTGAGGAAGGGTATCTTGCGGTAGAAAACCTTCTGAAGTACCAGGATGTCCATCCAGGACTGATGGTTGGCCACAACCAGATACCAGCCCCTTTTCTTGAGTGATTCCAGCCCGCTGACATCCCACTTGATCTTTCTGGTCATGGCGATGTTCCAATTATTGACACATATCCAGCAGTTGGCGATGCCATAAATAATTTTCGTACATAAGTTACGCCAGGTTTCCACGGGGACAATGAGTTTTAGAAAAGCCACCATGAAAAGAGGCGTAGTCCAGAAGACGGTGTTCACGGCGTAGAAAACCAGAGATAGGACGCCACGCAACGGGGCTGGTAAAAAACGAAGCATTTTATTTTCCTCGCTTCACCCTCGGCACGGGTACAGTTTTCCATTAAGCCCGCGGAGAGGTTTTTCGTATCCGGTTCTCCCGCGACTTCCTTTTGCCGGATTGTGGGGCAATCGGTTCGAGGGGCGTGACAGACATGAAACTGACCCCGTGCTGTTGACGGGGTGATTTGTCACCATGGCGTGAAAGTATAGACGCGGCCTTTTCTCCTGTCAACTGTACATAACGTCCGGTTATGAATATTGAGAGTGAATAATCCGAACCTTGCCGCGCCGTCAGGTCCCCGGAGAGCGAACCCAGGCACTCCTTCAAGCAAGCCTTTGGACCTGGTGAAAATAGCGGCCGCCTGAAATCAGCCCCCTGATTCTTTGGCTAACACGGGCCTCTGTGTTATATTGCCTTGAAAAACTGCACGAAAGCGGATTGCCAGGGATGCGGCTGCACATTTTCGAACATGAAGACGATGACTTGCGGGGCGGCCTTATCCTATGGGCCGAATCGAGAGGTCTTGCCGTCTCCGGAACACGACTTCACCTGGCCGAACCTCTGCCAGACCTGGACGCCTTCGATTGTCTGATCATCGCAGGAGGCACCATGGCGGCCTGGGAAGAAACCGAATACCCTTGGCTGGTTGAAGAAAAACGTTTTCTGCGTCTGGCCCTGGAGGCGGACAAACCCATGTTCGGCATATGCTTCGGAGCTCAACTCCTGGCCGAGGCCTTGGGCGGACACCTCTTTCGCAATCAGCACAGGGAGATCGGCTGGCATGAAGTCAGTCTGACCGGCCAAGGCCGGGAATCTTTTCTCTTTGCTGGACTGCCCGGGTCTTTCCAGACCTTCCACTGGCACAACGACCATTTTTCGCTCCCTCCGGATTGTGTCTGTCTGGCCTCCAGCCCGCCTACCCCAAACCAGGCATACGTGAGCCTGACCAGGCCTGTGGCGGGTTTGCAGTTTCATCCCGAGTTCTCCCGCGAACAGGCACGGCGTTTGATTGAAACCTTCTACCAGGACCTGACGCCCGGCCTTTTTGTCCCTGACCCCGGGAAGCTGCTGGAACAGACGTCCCGTATACCGGAAACTTATCCTCTGCTGGAAAAAATCATGGACAATTTTCTGGCCGAATATGCCGGAAGGATGGGCCGGTGAACAGCCGTGTTCCCGAGATTTCCGGCTTCAAGCCCCTGGAACTGACCGACCAGGCGGCAGTGTCCGAGGCGCTGCGCCTTGACCCGCCGATGACATCCGAATTGACCTTTACCAATCTTTTCATCTGGCGCCGTCACTACCACCCTCAATTGGCGGAAATCAATGGCTGCCTCGCAGTCGTGCTTACTCCCGAAGGCCAATATCCTTTCGCCCTGCCCCCGTTCGGGGCGGGAGATAAAGCCGCAGCTCTGGCTGGTACGTTCAAAGCCATGGCCTACGCGGGTCTGACGCCTTTGGCGGCCAGGGTTGACGACCGTTTTGTGGAACAGTGGCTGGACAAGGATTTATATGAAGTCTCGCCTGAACCGGACCAGAGCGATTATGTGTATCTGACCGGAGACCTCATCAGTCTCTCCGGCAGGAAGCTGCATCAGAAAAAAAACCATCTAAATCAGTTCACTAATAACAATGTCTTCGGCCTCTCGCCCCTGGACCGGACCGTGCTGGATTCCGTGCTGGAAATGCAGGAGTCGTGGTGCCGGATGAAGCAATGCGCCCTGAATCCGGAACTCCTGGAAGAAGACCTGGCCGTATTTGAAGCCCTGACCCATTACACCCGGCTCGGGTGCCGGGGACTGGCCGTGCTTATTGACGGCCGTGTGCAGGCCTTCGCCATCGGTGAACCGCTCAATCCGGAAACCGCCGTGATTCACCTGGAAAAAGCCAACCCGGAAATACGGGGGCTGTATGCGGCGATCAATCATTTTTTCTGCCGTGAAACCTGGGCGGAATTCAGATTTGTCAATCGAGAACAAGATCTGGGCGTAGAGGGCTTGCGTCAGGCCAAACAGTCCTACAATCCTCACCACCTGGTCGAAAAATTCAGAATAACTGCCAGATAGCGGCTGATTGAGTTTTCAGCCGCTGAATATCAAGGAGATACTTGGAAATGGAAAAAAAAGATCTGGAAGCTTCCACCGCCAACCTGGAGAGACGCCTTGGTCATTGGCTGAGAGTCTTTGAAAAAGAGCATGAGGCCAAGGTTCTGGCCGTCGAAATCATCAGGAGCGAGCAAGGGGCCATTGTCGACGTGAATATGCTGGTCCGCTGACTTTTCAAAGGATGTGGCAGGGCAGAATGAGTTCTGATTGCCGGGAAAACATACCGCCGCCGAAATTGCTTTACGGCTTGGACGATCATCCGCCTCAAGGCCGGACACTCATGTACGGCCTGCAATGGATGATAATTTTTCTGCCCAATCTCACCGTACTGTCGGTTTTGGTGGCCGGAGTGCTGGGCCTTGATACGGCCGGAGGCGCGGCGCTCTTTCAACGCCTGCTCCTGATAACCGGATTAACCATGATCGTCCAGACGGTGTGGGGGCACCGCCTGCCGCTCCTGGACGGACCAGCCCTGGCTCTTGTCGTCACCATGGCCACCCTGGCCGACGGCGGCTGGCCGGTCATCGCCGGCGGCATGGTCTTCGGCGGTGTCATGCTTTTCCTGTGCGGGGCTCTGGGGTTGATGCGCAGCCTGACCAGGCTCTTCACGGACCGGGTCATCGGGGTCATAGTTCTGCTGATAAGTCTGGCGGTGCTGCCCTTTCTGACGCCCATGCTTCTGGGAATAAACCCCGGCCATCCAGCCGGCCAGCCTCTGGTTTATGCCTTGAGTCTGAGCCTTATTCTGCTGATGAGCCTGATGGTTCACCATCTTCGGGGACTCTGGCAGAGTCTGGCCATCTTCTGGGGCGTCCTGCTGGGCGTGATCGTCTTCGCCGTCCTCGGACTGGTAGATTTTTCACCAGCCCGTTCCGTACCATGGTTCGCCCTTCCCGCCCTGCCCGCCGGGGACTTTCTCCCCCGTTTCACCCCGGCGGCCATGATCTCCTTTACCCTGGCCTATCTGGCCGTGCTGGTCAACGCCATGGGCAGCCTCTTCGCCGTTGAGCCCATGCTGTCGCCCGGCCACATGGACAAAAGGCTGGATCGCGGTCTGATGATGAGTGGTCTCAGCGGATTGGCCGCCGGATTCTTCGGCTCCATAGGCACGGTGCCGTATTCAACCAGCCCCGGCGTTATAGCCGTGACCGGAGTGGGCGCAAGGGTAACCGTCACGGTCTGCGGGATCATGTTGGCGGCCATGGCTTTCCTGGGCAAGTTGACGGCTCTGCTGGCGGCTGTCCCGGACGCCGTGGTTGGGGCCGCCCTTATTACAGCCATGGGCGCTCAGGTCGGAGCGGCCGTGGAGATAATCAAACGTAACGGCAGCCGTCTCACTACCCGCGATTATATGATTGTGGGGATTCCGGTCATGCTGGGTACGGCCGCCAGCCTGGCTCCCAAGGCTTTCCTTGAGCTGCTGCCCGGCTCATTGCGGCCAATTCTGGGTAACGGACTGGTGGTCGGAGTCTTGCTGGTCCTGTTGCTGGAACACGTGATCCTGAAAGAAAAAAAGACAGCCGCCTAATCTACGTTAGCTCCGCACTGGGGGCAGAACCTGGCCTTTTCCGGCAACGCCGCCCGGCAATGCGGACACTCCAGACCGTTCTTTTCCGGCTCCGCCGACTCCCGGTAGCCTTCCTTAAATGAATCAACGGTGGTCTTGATCTGTCCGGCCACCTTTTCCGCTGTTTTGACCAGGCGAGGGTTCTTCTGCGCCGCTTGCCCGGCCTTGAGGGCGGCCTTCATCAGCTTTTTCTTCCAGTCGTTCATAACATCCCTTTCTGCCTGTTGATTCTACACCGTCACCAGCAACGCGGCAATCGTTATCCCGGTCGGATTTCAGGACGGCTTTCATAGAATCTCGTTCGGGGTGGAGTGATTTTTTGACAGAAGCCACCCGTTCTATAGGAGGTTGTCTAATTTTTAGGCAGGCGCTTTTTGCAGGTGTAAAAGTATCATCCAGAAATCGGGCAGGCATATCTGCTCAGTTACCAACCCAATCCGTTCGACATTAGGCTCAATTCTTTTTTCATTATTCTATTCAAACAGTTACTCTGTCTCAAATCAACCTTGGCGCGTTTTGGCACACAGGTTGCTCTCTTTTCTTGGCAACGATGAAACACTTCCAAAGGAGGAAATGAAAATGAGAATGAATCGTAAGTCTTTGATAGCCATTCTGACTGTTGTCGCGGTCCTGTCCCTGGGCGCGGTGGCTTTCGCTCAAGGTCCCGGGTATGGCCGTGGAGGCGGATACGGCATGATGGACGATGACGCTTACGGCAGAGGCCCCGGTATGATGAGCAAACAGGGGTACGGACGCGACGCCGGCTTCGGGCCGAACTACCCGGTAGATGAAGCCACGGCCAAAATCATGGACGAACTCTTTCAGAAGAGGGCCGAGCTGAACGCGGTTCTGGCCGCTCCCAAGGTGGACGAAGCCAAGGCCACGGCCCTGCATGCCGAGATCATCAAGTTGCGCAACGGCCTGGATGAAAAACGCTTTGCCTCGATGCTGGAATTCCGCAAGAACAACCCGGACGTGCGCCCCGGGTACGCTTCCGGCTACGGCTGCGGATTCCGCCGCTAACCCAAGAAACTGAACAAGCAACCAGAAACGAACCAATCAAGCAACCCCAACCCCTAACCCAACAAGCATAGTTGGATCCCCTCCAAACCGAACGGGCGGCCCCAGCCGCCCGTTCCCCTTTTCCGGTGAAACAGGCAACTTCCTTTAGTGCTGAAATTTGTTCACCTGACAGATTATTCGTGCCAATCAGCCGCCGGGTACAGTTGACATTTTCTCGTTTAAACAGCAAAATACCAACAGCTCCGGGGGCTTGGAGCGCAACTTTTTTTCAATCCAATATCTCGCCGCAACCGGCAATTCCTGCCAACCCGGTTGTGCGACTCTATTCGCTTGGGGGCGCTTATGAAAAAATTCCTGTTTCTTGGCGGCCTGTTACTGTTTTTGTTATCAATCCAACATGTTGCATCTGCCAACATTCTGCCCAACGGCCTCAGCCTGGAGGGTTTCAAGATCGAGGTCGATTCTCCGGCCCTGGTCGGAGACACAGTCACCGTGACTTTTACCCTGAAAAATCTTTCCGGCGAACCAATGACCTTCGGCCAGGAAGGGGGAGTCTTCGTGGCGGCCAGAGCCAATTCGACCACGGACGCAGACAACCGGGATTTCGGTCATGGCTATAAAGGCAAAATCCTGCAACCGGATGAAACCCTGACCATAAAAGCCTCGCGAAAACTGGACAAACCCGGCACCTGGCGTTTCTGGCCGGGCTTCAGTCTCAACGGCGCTTGGGGGCCATTCCGCTGGATGGAACAGACCCTCGATGTCTATCAGGACAAGGCCGAAGCCGATGAGGCCTCCAAACCCTTGTCAGTGAGCGCCCTGCTGGCCGATCCGGCCAGATTCGACCTAAAAAACGTCACGGTCCTGGCCGAAGCCTTTGTGGTCAGGAAAAAGACCGACAGCCGGAAGAATCCCTGGGTCCTCATCAGCCTCTGCGACCTCCAGGAACGGACCAAGGTCATCTCCGCCTTTGCGCTCGGCCATCCAACGGCCCGCAACGGCGACACGGTCATGATTAAAGGCATTTTCAAAACCAAGTCCAAACGAGGCCGTTACACTTATGAAAACGAGATAGACGCCACCAAAGGCTCGGTGGAACTGGTTTCCAAGGCCAAACCGCCCCAATGATGCGGCTCTTTCTCTTATCTTTAAAACAGCAAAGGCGGCCAATCGAGGCCGCCTTTGCTTTGTCGTTTATGAGCCGAGAATGCCTGTCAGGCTCCTTCGCGGTCCGCGAATCCTTCAATCAGGCGTTGTAGCTGATAGTAGCTGCCGAACACCTGGCGATGGGCTTCGATGACGTTGAACCTGCCCCGGGAGTAGTAATAGATCGAATCCAGCACATCCGTGGAAGAAGCCACGCCCTGCTTGAAAGCCAGATCGGTGACACGAAGATTCTCCTCGGCCTCCTTCTCGCTGGTCCTGGCCGTCTCCAGGTTTTCGAAAGCCACGCCCAGATCGAGCAGGGTATTCTTGAGCCGGACCTTGAGATCATCCTCCAGTTCGGTCAGGTCGTGGCCGTATTTCTTTTCCTCCAGCCTGGCCTGCTGCAGCCTGGCGTCGGACTTGAACCCGTCGAAAAGGTTGATCGACAGCGTCGCCTGAGTCCGCCATTCATCGCTGAAGGCCGAGGGATCGCCGTAAAAATGGTCGTTGGTGTTGGCGTTGGTGTAGGCCACGCCCACATCAAACCGGGGCAGGTACGCCGCCCGCGCCGCTTTGGCCTGATAGGACGCCGCTTCGCGGGCCATCTTCAAGGCCTGGACCTCGCTGCGTTTTTCCAGCAGATTTCCTTCATAATCAGCATAGCCGCCCTTGCCGGGCATGACCTTGAAACAATCGAAATTCAGCGTCTCCAACTGTACCTGCTGACCGGTAATACGGCTCAACTCGTTCAGGCTGGCCAAAAGCTGGGCTCTGGCCCGGCTGGTTTCCTGGGCCGCGTTGTCCATCTCCACCTTGACTTTCAAACGGTCGCTCTTGGTCAGCATGCCCACCTGGACCTTCAGCTCCACCTGTCTGTACCTGTCCTTGTACAGATCGAGAGCCTTTTCGGCCACGCCCAGGTATTCCCTGTTGCGGTAAACATCCAGATACTTCAGGGCCACCTGAAACAGGACATCCTGCCGGATGCCCTTCAGTTGGTATTTTTTGCTTTCCCGCAGCACTTCGGCGCTGTCCAGGCCGTATTTGTCGGCCAGGCCGGCGAAAAGATTCCACTTCAGGCTCACCGTGGCCGCATCGTTGCTTTGGTATTCATAAGGCAGATTGTCTTCATCAAGCTGAGTCAGAGTGTAACCGGCGTTAAGCGACGGCAGCATATTGCCCCGGGCCTCGCGCACTCCCTGACGCCCCTGTTCCAGGGACAGTTCATACTTCTTGACCACATCCCGGTTGGCCACGGCCGCCCGCTGGAGCTCCTCCAGGGTCACGGCTTGGGCCTGAGGCACGACCGCCAACCCCATGACCATGGTCAATAAAAATAATAGTCTTTTCATCTTCGCATATCCTTCATTCACTTGACGTGAAGTATCTTGTCCCTTCGTCAAGCATTATCCGGACGGAAGCCGACCAGCCCTTTTCAGAGAGCCGGCCGGCCTCCAACCGTCAGACGGTTTGGCTCTCTTCCCTGTTCTTCTCGAATCCGATGAAGAAGGCCAGAAGAGCGGGAATTACAAACAAGGTGAATATGGTGGACAAAGCCAGTCCGCCGAGCAGCACCGAGCCGATGCCCCGGTACATCTCACTGCCCGAACCGGTGGAAAGCACCATGGGCATCAGGCCCAGAATAGTCGTGCAGGCGCTCATGAAGATCGGCCTGATCCTGGTCCGGACGGACTGGGAAATAGCTTCCATGCCGTCCATACCCTCGAAACGCACGTTATTGAGGGACTGATGCACGATCAGAATGGCGTTGTTGACCACAGTTCCGACCAGGATGATGAATCCCAGCATGGTCAGAACGTCCAGAGGCTGCGGCGCAATAAAGGCGTTGACCAGCCAGAGGCCGATAAAGCCGCCCGCCGCCGCCAGAGGAACCGAGAACATGATGATGAACGGATAGAAGAAGTTCTCGAACAGGGCCGACATCAACAGGTAGGTGATGAACAGGGCCAGCAGAAAGTTCCACTTCAGAGCGTCCATGGTTTCAGTCAGCTTGTCCGCGTTGCCGCCGATGGCCACAGTCACTCCCGGCAGCTTCCCTTCGCTTTCAAATTGAGAAACCAGCCCGTTGATATTTTCCATGGCCGCCTGCAAGGGGATCTCCTCCGGAGGCGTCACCTCAAGACGGATGTTGCGCTTCTTCTCCAGACGGCTGATCTGGGTCATTCCCTGAGAGTATTCCAGGTCGGCCACGTCGCCTATCCGGACCAGTTGGCCGTAGTTGTTGGCTATCGCGGCATTCAGAATATCCTCCGGCGTCCGGTATACTTTCTCATGGCTGCGGAGCACCAGGTCTATCTGTGTTCCGCCTTCCGGACGGTACTCGTCAATTATCTTGCCATTGGTCAGGACCGATACATAGTTTCCCAGATCCGTCTCCGTCAATCCACTGGCCGCCAGCCTGGGTTTGTCCGGAACAATGTTGCATTCCGGATAAGTCAGCTCCAGAGACGGCACGGGCCTGATCTGGGCATGAGGAATGGCCTGGGGAAGAGCCTGGAAAAGCATCCCGGCCGCCTGCAGGATAGACGGCAGATCATCACCTGAAACATTCACGTCCACAGTCCGGCCTTGTCCGATGTCCGACTGAAAGATGCCAGGCTGGATGCTGACCCCGAACATGTCCGGCATGGAATTGATAATGCCGTTCATCAGGGGAATCATCTTGCGGGCTTCGGTCTCGTGCTCCTCTGTGAGAGACGTGCCGACAAAGCTGAACATATCGGCATTCAGATAAACAAAATCCTCTATCTGCGGGATGCCGTCCTTGCCGTCCTCCTCCATGTAAGGCTTCACCTTATTAAATATGTATTCCCCAATCTCGCGCCGCTTGGCTTCAGATTGGCCCGGAGGCGGCACCAGCACGCTCATGATAAAATTCTGGTTGCCCTGGGGCAGGTACTCGGCCTTGGGCATCAGCACCCAGGCTATCAGCACGGCAAAAGCCGTGAAACCGACCACGCAGACCAGCCTGGTCAGCACTGTCCTCTGAAAAAAATCGGATATCGAAGTTATCAGATTGACGAAAAAACCGCCTATCCGGTCAACTCTGCCCGGCTTGTTCTTGCGCTTCAGTTCTTTCCTGCCGTAGATCTGCTTCATGGCCGTGGGGATAAGGCTCACCGAAACCAGCAGACTCAGCAGGATGGAGAAGGTGATGGCTATGGCGATGTCCTTGAAGAGCTGGCCGGCCTCCTCCCGCATGAAAATGATCGGCAGAAAAACGGCCACGGTGGTCAGAGTCGAAGCGATTACCGCTCCGTACACTTCCTTGGCCCCTTCATAGGCGGCCTGGGCGATTCTCTTGCCCATGACGCGGTGGCGGTCGATGTTCTCCAGAACGACAATGGAGTTGTCCACCAGCATGCCCACGGCGAAGGAAATGCCCGCCAGGCTGACCGTGTTGATGTTCCGGTTCATCAGCCAGAGGAACATGAAGGTGCCTATAGCCGAAACCGGGATGGCCAGGGCCGTGATCAGCGTGGACCGGATGCTCCGCAGAAAGAGCATCAGAACCATCACAGCCAGCAAGGCCCCGATGAACACGTTGTTCTTGACTATCTTGATGGCCTTGAGGATGTAAGGCGACTCGTCATAGTTCCACTTCAGAACCAGATTCTTCGGGGCCAGGACCTCCTTGTTCAGCCGGTCCACGGCCTCATGGAGCCGCTCGATAACCGCCAGGGTGTTGGCCCCGCTCTGCTTGCGGACCAGGGCGATGACGCCGTCGCTGCCGCCTTCCATCATGGAGACGAATTGATTTTCATACCCCAGACGGGTTTCGGCGATGTCCCGCAGCAGAACCCGTTCCGTGCCGGACTCGTAGATGACCACATCCAGCGGGTCGTCCACACCCTGGAACTTGGCCGCCGTCCGGATACGGTAATTCTTCCGCTCAATGCCCAGCATGCCGGCGGATGTGTCTTTGTTGGCCGCTGTCAGCTTGCCCATGACCTGGTTGATGGTGATATGATGCTGGGCCATCTTGACCGGATCCAACACCACTTCAAGCTGCTCGGCCGTGCCGCCGAAAACCATCAGCGAAGCAACGCCGTCAATCCTCTCCAGATACTGCTGAACCTCATTCTCAAAATAACTCTGGTATTTGACGACTTCCTTCGGATCGCCGCTCAGCATCTTCAGGGCCAGGAAGACTATCGGACTGGCGTTGGCCCCGGATGTGTTGACAATCGGCTTCTTGACGTCGTCCGGATAGTTCCAGACTTCATCCAGCTTGTTGGAAACGCGCTGCACGGCTGTATTGATGTCCGTGCCCAGGCTGAATGTCAGGGTAATCTGGGCGAAATCATTGTAAGACGAACTTTCCATCTTTTGCAGGTCCTGGACACTCTTCAGCTTGTCCTCCTGCTTCTCGACCACGTCCGTCTCGATCTCGCTCGGGGAAGCCCCCGGCCAGATGGTATATATCTCTATCTTGGGCAGTTCCGTGTCCGGGGCCAACTGCACGGGCAGGCGCATCAGGCCGATGCTTCCGAAGAGCACCACCAGTATGACCCCCACGGCTACGGTCACCGGTTTGGATATGCTGTATTTTATAAAGTCCATGGTTCGAACTTCCGTCTCCTCTTCACAGAATCATTCACAGTAGTTGCACCAACTGTTACTGACCGTTAACTACCTTCACCGGCTGATCCGGACGCAGCCTGGCCGCGCCGTCCACGATGACCGTCATGCCGGCCTGCAAGGCCTGACTTTCCAACGCGGCCATCTCACCAACGAAAGACACAATACGTACTGGCAGAAGCGCGGCCTTGCCGTCCTTGATCGTATAGACAAAAGTCTGCCCCTGGAAATTGACCACGGCGTCCCGGGGAGCGAGCAGCGAATTCTTGGCCTCACTCACCGCCACTCTGGCCGTAGCCGACATGTTCTCCGCTATGCCCTCCAGGCGAGGCAGCCCGATCTTCAGCATTACGTTCTTGGTCATGACGTCGGCCACGGGCAGAAAATTTACCACCCGGCCCTGAACCGTCTCTCCCATTGCGTTCACGGTTACTTCGACTTCGTCGCCCGGCTTGGAAAAGCGCACCAGGTCCTCGGCCACGGGCACCTTTACACAAAGATCGTCCAGCGATCCCAGCCGGCAGAAAACCACGCCAGGCCCCACGTAGTCGCCCACTTCAACCTTCTTCTCCAGGACCAGCCCGTCGAAAGGCGCCTTGACGCTGCTCTTGGCCTTCTTCAGTTTTGCCATCTGCAACTGCTTGCCCAGAGCCTCCCGCTGCTTGGCCAACTGACGCTGGCTGAAAACTATGTCGTCAAAGACTTTCTCGCTGGCCGCCTCCTGTTTGTACAGGGTTTCATAACGTTTGAAATCCTTGGCGACCTGCTCTATCTGCACATCCAGCTGCCCGATTTGAGCCTGAACCTGCGCTATTTCCTGGTCGGTGAAATCAGTATTCAGGCGAACCAGAACATCGCCCTTCTTCACCCGGTCCCCGGCCTTAACTTCCACCGAAGCCACCAGCCCCGCCACTTCAGCCGACAGGCTGCTGGTGCGGTCAAAATATAAGGAGCCCACTATGGGCGTGCTTTCCGCCACCATTTTCTCCTGAGCCACCGCCGTGACCACGTTGGCCGGAGGCGGCCCCGCCGGAGCATCCGCGGCCATCGCCACGCCCGGCATCAGCAACAAACTCAATAAGCAAAGCAGATACTTCATGCAACACCTCACGAAAAAGTAGCTATTCGTCATCTTCAAGTTTAATCCTTTTGCAGTAAAAAACCGCCGGTCTGCCAATGGACCCGCGGTCCGTTTCCTCGCCGGTATATATTGTTCAGATCAAAGAGACTGAAAACCGGCCAAATGGTAAGCGATCAGGTCCTCAAGCATGTCGTCCACCGGCTCCAGGTCCACGTCAAACGTCTCCTGCAGATTCTCCAGCAGCCAGGGCTCCATGACCATGTCACAAGCCGTCCAGAGATACATGTAACGAAAATAGAGCTGCCGCTGAGGCTTTCCCGGCAGCGCTTTGACCAACGCTGCCATGAAACGGCGGTGAACCTTGAGCAGCGACCGCGAAATCTGATTCTTGAACCTGGTCTCATCGCCATAGGCCCTGAACAGGTTTTCAAAGAAATCATGCCTGTTTCTGTGGGAGCGGCCGAACTCGAAATACGGAGCCAAAAAAGCCCTCAGTATGCCTTCCAGATCGGGCGCTCCGCCAACGGTCTTTTCTTCTACCTCATCCAACTGCTTTGTCTGATTCTCCAACAGAGGATCCAGCACTTTGGAAAGCAAGGCGATAATAAGATCGGATTTGGAGCCGAAATGGTAGTTGACCGCCGCCAGATTCACTCCGGCCTGTGACGATATCTGCCTGAGAGTCGTCTTCTCGGCGCCTTGCCCGGCAAACAGTCTTTCCGCCGTCTCCAGAATCCTGGTTTTGGTGTCAATTTTTACTTCGCTCATCTCATCAGCCTCTCCCGGTCTATCACTTAGGCCGTTCATCAACACTCATCGTTTCATACGATGTTTGAATCGTCTTTTAAACTGTGTTTGACTGTATGTCAAGTTAATAAATGTTAAAGCCACCGTTGCTACGGTAGTCCGATAGACCGTCCTTCCTTGTAGTCTGCGACGGTCTAATAGGGCTTCTCTTAAATTTTGTTCAGTATGAAGATTTTCGGCCGGAGGAATTGAGGCAGCGACCAGCAGGAGTGCTGCCTCGGCTCCCGGAGTGGACTCAGGCGGCAGCCTGAGGACTTACAGGGAAATAAGCACCAGGGCGGCCATGGCCGCAGCCACCCCAGCCCAATGGCGGGCGGAGAGTTTCTCCTTGAGGACCATTCCGGCCAGAAGCACAGTGGTGGCCGGGTAGAGTGAAGACAGCACGGCTGAAATATCCAAACGGCCTGTTCCGGCGGCCAGAGCGAAAAGCACGCTGCCGCCTGTTTCCAGGACGCCGGTCAGAACGATCAGACTCCACTGTCCGCCGCCTTTGACGGGCTTCAGCCCGCCCTTGCAGGCGAAATATCCGGCCATCAGCAGCACCGAAACGACCCGGGCCGAGGCCACGGGCCACATGGCCGATTCCCGGCTTACCTGTCCGATAAAAACATAAAACAGGCCCACCCCCAGACCGGCGGCCAGAGGCAGGCCCAAGGCCTTGATATCTGTCCGGCCCTGGCCCTTTTGATAGCACAGCAGCCAGACCGCCGCCAGGGCCGCCCCGAACCCGGCCAGATTGACCATCTCCGGCAGCCCTTCCGTACAGGCCCCGAAAATTATCGGCAGCATGGCCGCCGTAACCGCGGACAAGGGCGCGACAATGCCAATGCGCCCGAAAGCCAGGGCCAGGTAGAGAGCAGCCATGCCCCCGGTGCCGCAGACACCGGCCAGTCCGCCCATTATCAGTTGTCTGGCGGTTGGAGGCTCCACACCCAGGAGCAGGGCCGTGGAGATGAGTATGACGCCGCCGATGATCTGAACATAAAGTATGACCGAATATACGGGCTGACGGCGGGTGGCCATCCCACCGGTGAAATCCCCCGCGCCCCAGGCCACCCCGGAAACCAATCCGTAAGCCACGGCCAAAATTTCTGAAGAAAGCATGACGACCTCCGCCGCCCCCAACTCAGTTCCGCGGTCTTATCACTGAGCGGCTCCGTGCTTGAATTCCCTGCGCCTCGATGCGTCGGACGTCCTATCTAATACGAATCCAGAACGAATGACAAGCTGTCTTGCACCCGGACATTCGAATCATCCTTCAGTCAGAGAATAAGGCGAGGAAAAGCCTGGCTGTCGATGGTTCGGCAAGGGAGCAAGCCAGCACGGCCATGCTGGCGGTCCCTAAATTGAATCATCCTCTTCCAGGCCCTGTTCCATGATCCCCCTGACCTTCTCCATAAGTTCGGCCAGGTTGCCATGACTGAAGCCTTCCGTCGCTATGGGCGGATGAATGGTCATAGCGGCTTTGCCGGGCAAAAGCCTGAGGGAGCGGGGCGGCAGGATCTTTTCGGTGCCGGTGATGGTCACCGGCAGGATGGGTAAATTCAAATCCAGGGCCATCATAAAGGCCCCTTTTTTAAAAGGCCCCAGACGCCCGGTGGCGCTGCGGGTCCCTTCAGGAAAAAAGATAACCGAAGTGCCGTTGACAATGGTCCGGCCGGCCTGCTTGATGGACTCCACGGCCGCCTGGGGGTGTGAACGGTCGATGTAGATGTGCCCAAGCTTTTCACAGGCCACGCCCAGGGCCGGGACCTTACGCAGTTCCTTTTTCATCACCCATTTGAAATCCACGCCCAGCCAGCCGTACAGCACAAAGATGTCATACTGGCTCCTGTGGTTGCTGACCACGACGTAAGACTGCCTGGGGTCGATGTTTTCCCGCCCGCGGACCGTGACAAACATGGGAGTGGCCAGGCTCATCAGCCGCGCCCAGATGGAGCCGCCGATATAGCTGGCCGTACGGGCGGGCAGAAACTGAACCAGCACCACGGTCAAGGTGCCGAAAAACAGCGTCGCCACTGCGGCGAACGGAGCGAAAATCAGGTAACGATACGGAATGTACAGGTAGGGCCAAAGACTCCTCATGGATATGAACCTCCACACTGGACCGGAAATATAACACAAAACCGTCTCAGGAGTCTCTAATTCAATTATCCGGCCCCACTTCACGGGTCGAGCAACCGCCGGGTCCTCTCAGGGTCGCCTGCTCCCCCGGTGATGCAGAAGCATTAATGCGAACAGGCGCAGAAACGTTCCCAGCCCATCAGTTCGGCCGCCCCGGCAATGGTGGTGCCGTAGAAAATGACCGGTTTGCCGGTCAGAAACCGGTTGATCGTCCCGTTGGCCAGAGTCGTTCCGGTGACCACCAGCAAATCGGCCCATTCCACGGCCTCGTCCGTCTTGTCCGCTCCTTCCACCACAGCCCCGTATTTCTTCTGACCGATGTTGTCCGGGTCCAGGTCCAGAATGCGGTAAGGAAAGGCCGCCGCCAGATTCTCCACCATGCGAGGCTGAAACCCGACCTGAGTCACCTTGACCGGGCCGTAACGTTCTTTGATGTGTTCCACCATGGCGGCCGCACACTGTCCCGGCTCCTTGTCCCGGCAATGCACCGTCCCGGAGGCCTCACCCAAATGACGCTGGACGGCGTTCAAGGCGGCCACAAACACGGCCCGGCGGTAGTTGTTGTTCAGAGGCATCTCCAGGATTTCCTGAAGAGTTCCACTGAAATCACCGAAACGGTCGGTGAAGGCCTGGCCCAGAGCACCGTCGAATTCGGCCTGCATCAAGCGTTCCTTGCCTTTCTGCAAGGGAAAATCGTCGCCCTCGGGATGGCCGATGGCCTCTTCGGTGGTCAGCGTTCTGGCCCGGACTGTGATCTCCCGGGCCAGCAGTTCGGCCCCGGCCCAGACCGGCCGGACTTTTTTTCTGATCTCTTCCATAATTTCGGGCATGTCCTACCTCTTTCCCCAATCCCGGATGAAGAACCGGCGTAGCAACTACTTTACTTGACCTTGCTCCCGGCAGAATATTGCTCCGAGCCGGACCGGTCAAGGCTTAATCAGTTACAAAATGTCAAAATTGGCACATTCACCATCCAGATCAACTCTGAAAAAGACCTGTCCCAATCCCTCCGGCAACGCCGTCAGCAAGGCAAAAAAGAGCCGGCGCGGCGGCCGGCTCTCCCGATATCCGTCTGTCCAGGCGTCAGCGGGAACAGTGGGCCGTAACCTTGCACCCCCACCCTGTATCTTCAATATAACCGTAAGTCTGGCCGTCCTGAACCGTGGCCGAAGCATAATAAGCGCCGCAGTCCGGGTGGCCGATGACCCCGAAATGCAGGTAGCAGAGGATCAGTTGGATGGTGCTTTCCAGACCGCAATCTGCCCAGGTGTTCCATTCGCCGTTGACCACGGAGTAGCTGGCTTCGGTGGCCAGACAGGTCCCGCCCCCGCCGGTTGTGGTGGTGGCCTGGGTGGTGGTCGGGGCGGTGGTGGTGGCGACCGTGGTCGTGGTGGTCGTTGTTGTCGTCGCCCCGCAGACCCGGCCCCGTTCCCCATCGGCTCCATACGAACAACTCAGATCGAACGTATATGCCGGGCAGTTGGCTTCGCCTCCGGCGCCTCCTGGCCCGGGATTGCTCAGAGAATCGCCGCCCCGGCCGCCGTCGCCTCCAGCAATCCGGATAGTATCCTCAAGATACCAGCCCAACGCGAAAGCCCCCGCCAAGCCGCCATCTCCGCCTTTTCCCCCTTGGGAGGCCACGGCATCCGGGCAACGGCCGCCTCCGTTGCCGCCCTGACCTCCTACGGCCGTACTCCTGCCTCTGGGAAACACCTCCACAGACTGGTTATAGAGTCTGAGTCCCGCAGTTCCGGATTCTGCATACGCGGAGCCACCCTTGCCTCCCTTGCCTGAAGGATTGGCGCCGTGCCCGCCACGTCCGCCCACGGCAAAGGCATCGCCTCCCCGCCCGGGCGTGCAATCGCCGGCGAGCCAACGGGGAAAATGGGAGCGAGGGCCGCAAGGGCCTCCATCTCCGGCGATGGCGAGAACCTTGCCGCCGTCAGTCCCGTCATTGGTAACGCCGCCTCCATCAACCCCGGGCTCTCCGCCAGCGGTTACGGATGCTCCGTTGCCCCCGGAGAAAAACCCATGCCCGCCATTCTGGCCGCGATAGGTGTTCACCTCGGCAGCCTTGGCTTCATAATCGTCCCCGACTGCCTGACAGCCGCAATCCGCCGACTCTTCTCCGCCCTCGCCGGGCCAGGTGCTCACCCCCTCCTGGTCCAGCCCCGCATAGACGGCTCCCGCCCGGCCGCCCCGGCCGCCGGCGATCTGTTCCGTGGGCTCAAGGATGTAGGCCGTCTCCCCGGCCGCCAAAATCACCTCGCCGGTTTCGGGATCGGTCAGGTCTTCGGTCAGCCGTTCCTCGGTGTAGACCAGACCGGTGATGCGGTCGGCCTGGATGTCCAGACCTCCGGATTTTCCCCCTTGATTTTCGAATGACTCCGGGAGGCCTTCCGCCAGCAGATCATCCCCGGCCAGCACCACGTCCATGCCGTCGCCGCCGTTGCCGATGGTGATTATGCCCGGAATGTCCGGAATAAAGACTTCGCCATTGGGAGCCCTGATGATGACAGATCCGCCGTCCGCTCCGGCCAGGGCGTAATCCCTGTCCTCCTCGGACGCGGATCTGGCCTGGTCCAGGGATTTGCCCGCGCCGCCATGCCCGGCGGACACGCCCGCCCCGGTGCCCAGGATAATGTTCCCGTTGTTGGAAATGAGGGTCAGATCGCCGCCAGCCATGTCCCGGCCTTCTTCGCCGTTTCCGGCCGCAACCCGGCCGTTGATGACAATGTCCCCGTCGCAGACGATGGTGATGTTCTGCCCGTAAGAACCGTTGGCCAGCAAGCCTCCGTCTATCTGCACCAGCTCGGAAGCCGTGATAGTCAGATCGCCGCCCACAGTTTCCGTCTCCCCGGCGGCCAGAGCATAAGTCGCCTGATCTATGACGCCGGATACGCCTCCCAGTCCGCCGTCCCCGCCGCAGTTCATAAGGTATGCTCCCAACACGGCGGCCGCTACCAATACAAGAGGCAGTGCTCGTTTCATTTTCATCCTCCGCGGATTTTTTTTGGATGCAATCGGAAAGCGATACTCTCTTCGGGAACCCCCCAAAGAGACGGAAGTGCTTAATAATAGACTTGATTGCTTTTATCGGTCAAGTGTTTATCACCCGGATATTAAGGGCGATAAACAACACGCGGAATAGAAGAATTCAGGAAGAACAGAGGGATTCCAGGGAGGATAGACAGATTTCACCTTAATAAGGTGAGGCGATAAAAAGGGCCGGAAACATCATGCTTCCGGCCCGGCTGTTCGGACAAATGGAAATGGTCAATCAGCCCCGGTCAAGGACCTCCACGGTCTGTTCGGCGATTTCCAGTTCTTCGTTCGTGGGAATGATAACGATCTTGACCCGGCTGTCCACGGCCTGGATTTCACCTTTTTTCCGGTTCAGAGCCAGGTTTTTCTCCGGGTCCAGCTTGATGCCGTTAAGGCCTTCGAGTCCTTCACAGACCATGGCCCGGACCACGTCGGAATTCTCGCCCACACCGGCGGTGAAGACCAGGGCATCCACACCGCCCATGGCCGCCACGTAGGAGCCTATGTATTTCCTGATGCGGTAGGTGAAGGCCTTCAGGGCTATTTCCGCCTGCTTGTTGCCTTCGGCGGCTGCGTCTTCGATATCCCGCAGATCGCCGCTGCCGATTCCGGCCAGCCCGAGCAGGCCGCTCTTCTTGTTCAGCAGATCGTTGATTTCGTGATAGTCCAGCTTCTTATGCTCCATGAGATACCAGACCACGGCCGGGTCCAGATCTCCGGAACGGGTGCCCATAATCAGGCCTTCCAGAGGAGTCAGGCCCATGCTGGTGTCTACACATATTCCGCCGTCCACGGCCGAAATACTGCAACCGTTGCCCAGATGGCAAACGATGGTTTTCAGTTCCTTGATATCGCGTCCAAGAAAACGGGCGGTTTCCTTGGAAACAAAGCGGTGGCTGGTGCCGTGAAAACCGTATTTGCGGATATGGTCCTTTTCATAATAATCGTAAGGCAAAGCGTACATATGAGCGTACTGGGGCATGGTGGCGTGAAAGGCCGTATCGAAAACGGCCACTTGAGGCACACCGGGAAAAACGTCTTCACAGGCTTCTATCCCCTTGAGGTTGTGGGGATTGTGGAGCGGTCCCAAGGGGACGCAGTCCAGGATGACCTGCTTGACTTCGTCGTCGACCAACACCGTATCGTGGATTTTTTCCCGCCCGTGCAGAACACGGTGGCCGATGGCGGCAATTTCTTCCAGGCTGGCCACGACCCCGCGTTCAGCGTCGGTGAGGTATTGGGTGATGACCCGGACGGCCTGACGGGCGTCGGTGACATCCACTTCCCTGGTGAATTTATCCTGACCGGTCTTCCGGTAGACGAGTTTCGTACCGGGAAAGCCTATGCGTTCCACCAGGCCGGAAGCCAGAACCGACTTGTCCTGCATGTCGAAACAGGTAAACTTGACGGACGAGCTGCCCGCGTTAATGACCAGAACTTTCATTTTTCCTGCAAATCCTCTCTTTTTTCTCCGCGGAGTTTTATATATCCGAGAGCGGGCTGCGCAAGGCCCGCCGGTCTGTTTCAGTCACGGACACACCCGCTATACCATCATCCTTCCAGAAAAACCAGAGCGATGACTCCTAAGACGATGAAGACGGCTCCGGACAGACGGCAAGAATTGACCTTCTCCCTGAGAAACAGGCTGCCGACCAGGGTGCTGACAAAGATGCCGATGTTGCGGCAGGCTGTAACATAGGTGACATTGCCGAACTTCAGAGCCCAGGCGATCAGAAAATAGGTCAACGGGGTACAGATACCTACGATGATAATGCTTTTCGTGTTTTTTCGCCATTCGGACCAGGCCGAACGGCCTTTCCGGAAAACAAGGAAAACCCACCCGGAAACGGACAATGCCATAAACAGATGCACCAGAAACAGGTATTCCACTATGTTTGGGGGATACGAAAGTTTCATGGCCCTGCGGTCGACCAGGTGATAACCCGCGATAGCCGCGCCGGTGGCTATGGCCAGGGCTACGCCGATCAGGTAACCGTTGCCCGCCACTCCCCGTCTGCGGGCCGAGTGACTCACCAGAAAAACACCTCCAACAATAACTATAACCGAAGCCGCCTGTTCCAGAGTGACCCAGTCGCCCAGCAGCCGTCCGCCCAGAAGCATGGTCAGGACCGGAGCCACACCCCGGCTGAGCGGGTAAACGACGGAAAGGTCGGCGTGTCCGTAGGCCTTGAACAACAGAACGATATAAACCGATGACAGAAAGCCGGACAAGGCCGCCAAGCCCCAGATTTCCGGCCCCAGATTGCCGGGCGCCGTGACACGGGCGATCAGGAAAAAAGGCAGAATGGCCACGCAACCCAGCATCGTCGTGAGCCAGGAGAAAGAGGTCTTGTCTTCGCTGGTCTTGACCAGGGTATTCCAGAGAACATGGAGCGAGGCAGACAGGAAAACCAGGCCGAACACGAAAAGTGTCAAGGCAGCAACCTTCTTTCAGATAACAGCCAGATTTTTCAAAACCCGTCTGCCCGGCTTCTGTCAACCTTTCCGCCACAAGGCCAGAACGGTCTGAACGAGCATGAAATCGACCGTAACGCGGCGTCCCCTGTCCCCGGTTCGCGGGGAGACGGTGGCGCCAGCCCTAAGGCCCGCAAAAGCGGCAGGCAGGAGAGTCTAAGTTTTGGCCACGGCGGAGATCAGCTCGGGTGCCCGCCCCACGGATACAGGGCTAAGAACATACCCGCTATCTCATCATCCATCCAGGAAAACCAGAGACACGACTCCGGCGACTATCAGTACAGCCCCGGCCAGCCGGTAAGCCGTAACCTTCTCCTTGAGAAAAAGTCCGCCGACCAGAGTACTGACAAAAATGCCGATGTTCCGTCCGGCGGCGATATGGGTGACATTACCGTATTTCAACGCCCAGATAATCAAAAAATAAGCCAGCGGCGTGCAGATGCTGACAATAACAATGCTTCTGAGGTTGGTTCGCCATTCGGAGAAGGCCGAACGTCCCTTTTTGAAGACAAGGAATATCCACCCGGAGACGAAGATAGCCTGAAAAAAGTGCATCAGGAAAAGGTATTCCACCGGGTTGGGCGTCCAGGAGAGGCTCATGGCCCGGCGGTCCACCAGATGATACCCGGCGATGGTCGCTCCCGTGGCCATGGCCAGCAAAACACCTGTTAGGCCTCCCTTGTCCGTTTCTCCGGCCCTGCGGGCCGAATAGCTGACCAGCAGGACGCCCAGGACAATGACCATGACAAAGGCCGCCTGTTCCCAGGTGACCCAGTCCCCCACCAGACTACCGCCCAGGATCATGGTCAGAACAGGGGCTACGCCCCGGCTGAGCGGATAAACGACGGAAAGGTCGGCGTGTCCGTAAGCCTTGAAGAGCAGGACGACGTAAATTGATTCAAAGAGGCCGGATAAAGCCGCCCAGCACCATACCTCAAGCCCTATGTTGCCGGGTTCGGCGAAACGAGCGGCAAGGAAAAAGGGCAGAATAGCTACGCAACCCAGCATGGCGGTGAGCCAGGAAAAAGAGGCTTTGTCGTGGCAGGTCTTGACCAGCGTATTCCAAAGCACATGCAAGGAGGCTGATAAAAAAACCATGCCAAAAACGAAGAGAGTCAAGTCAAAAACCTTCTTTCAGATAACGGTATTTTTCAAGGCCAGGCACAGGGCCTGCCTTGGCCGCACGGTCAGGCTTTGACCCACAAGGCCAATGCGGTCATAATAAGCATAAAATCAACGGCAAACCGGTGACCTCGCCCTCCCATACGCAGGGAGACAGCGGTACCGGTCAGGATGCCCAGAATAGCGGCCGGCAGCAGTGTTCCGGTTTTCGCCAGTGAGGACCAACTCAACAGGCCTCCCCATAAATACAAGGCAAGATTGAAAAAGCTTATGCAGAACTGGTAAATACTCAAAAGCCCCTTGGCCTTGGCCGGATCGGGGCGTGTAGCCATGATATAGATAACAGCCGGAGGGCCTCCTGTCGTGTAAGCCCCCTGAAACCATCCGCCGACCAGCCCCATCAGAATACTCACCCCCGGCACCCTGGCCAGACGTTCGGCATAATTTTCAAGGTGAACAAAATCGGTCAGGACAAAGAGGGCGACACAGACAGACAGCCCCCTCTTCATGACCAGGTCCGGCAGGCTGTTCAACGTAAGCAACCCCAGCGGCATGCAGACGCAAGCAGCCAGGACCATGGGCATGATTTCGCGCCAGGACTGCAAACGGCCGAATTTCCAGGTGTGATAACAGACCACGGCGATCATGAGTGGAAACTGCAGAACAACCGCCTCTTTCAAGGGCATAATAAGGGACAGCAATGGCACGGCTACCAGGGCAAATCCGAAACCGGTGACACTGAAACCGAAGGCGGCGAGGGCCACAAACAGATTAAGCAGGAGAAGAGTCAAAGCGGGATCACTTCTCCTTCTCCGTCACCTTGTTCGCTGTTCGCCGACGGATTCATGACGTTAAAAGAAGACGGCCCTGACCAGTGAAGCCAATGAGAGCAGCATGAGCAGAACAAGCACTATACGCCTGAACAGCTTGGGATCGGTGGACATGAAAAAACGGCTGCCCATAATCAGTCCGACCAACAGCGGCGGCAGCACCATGGCGAAAAGGAGAAGCGTCTGCCAGGTTATCAGCCCATTGGCCGCGCAGACCAAGGTCCCGACAACATCGGTGCCCCAGAAGTAGGCGATGAGCGAGGCCCGGGAAACGGCTACTCCGGTCGGAGTGGAAAAGAAGAGCAGTATGGCCGGCGGTCCGCCGATGGCCGCTCCTCCGTTCAGAACCCCGCAGACCGTTCCGGTGGTGAGAATCATGCCCTTGCCCGGCATCTTCTTGAGAGCATAACCGCGCCAGAGAAATACGACCATTATAGCGACGATACTGGCTATAGCCGCACGCATGGGCCGGTCCGGCACGTTGGCCAGCAGGTAAACCCCCAGAGGCGTCCCGATGACCGCGCCGATAAAAAGCCAGCGCAGCGACGCCCAGTCCACCTGTTTCCAGACCTTGGGCAGCATCCAGGAACTGGCGGCTATTTCCATGAGCAGGACCGCCGGAACCACCAAAGAAGGAGAAAAAACCAGCGACAGGCTCATGGTGGTAATCATGGAAAAGCCGAAACCGCTGTATCCCCGGATGAAGGCAGCCACCAATACGGCCAGAACAGAGAAGACCAACGTCGGCAGGCTGGGCATGGCTATACTGTTAAAAAACATTCATGGTCTCCTGTGGCTGAACGAGGCTGAACCTGCCAGTCATGCGAGGGACACCCCTCATGGCGAAGCAGCAGCAGTCGTTCCTGTATTGACGGCGGAAAAGGACGGTGGTCGGGCGGTTGAAAAACATTATTCTACTCAGACCGTTTTCACCCTAGGGTGGCTCCGGGTACCATGTAACTGTCCCGGTAACAAAACTCTTCCGCTAGATACATCACACATCAGTAACTGTCAAAGAAAATCCATAGGCTGAGCTGTCTGCAATCCCGCCCGACTCCCCTGACCTTGGGGCTGAAGCGGCCGATATACCTGAACTTCAACGGCGACTTGAGTCACAGGACTTGGCATAGTATGATATATTCAATAACTGGGCGCGTCAGAGCCCTTGTACAGAAACGACAGGATAGCCATGACCGCCGAACATAATAATCCCGACCTCGCTACAATGGCTCTGAACAGCCAGCCCAATATCGTCCTCTTGATCGACCAGTCGGGCCAGATAGCCTACGCCAACGAAACAGCCGTCATTCAACTGGGTTACTCCAGGGATAAACTGTTCGATCTGGCCATCCTGGAGCTGGACCCCACCTTTCCGCTTGTCCACATGCCCCCGGAAACCGGAGATGAAGCCGGGCGGGGGGGAAATAACTTCCGTTCAAGCCTGCGCAAGGCTGACGGAAGCATGCTGCGGGTCGACATAAGTGTAACCTTTCTTCAGGTTGACAACCACCCCTGGCGGTGCCTGAGTGCTCTGCCGGTAGCCGAGGCTCCGCCGGAGCCACGGGAACAGGGCCGGGAGGATTTCCTCCGCAATCTGGCCGATGAGGTTCCGCTGATGGTCATGGCTTTCAACTCCGACAAGGAAATAGTCTTCTGGAACGAAGCCTGCCGTCTGGTTACAGGCTACAGGCCGGAAGAGATCATCGGGCAGACCGGACACTGGAAGAAACTGCTGCCTGTTGCGCGGGAGCGTCATGATTTTATGAAAGAGCTGGCCTGCCCCGGTCAGGACTTCCGTGAAAAAACGGTCTCATTTACGGCCAGTGACGGTTCCGCCAAAACCCTGCGCTGGTTCGATCCTTCCGGACGCTATCCCGTTCCTGGCTGGGAACACTGGATCGCAGCCGTGGACGTGACGGATATAGTGAGGACGGAAGAGGCCCTTCTGGACACCCAGGCCCGTTTCAAAGGGGCTTTTGACGATGCCGCCCTGGGCATGATTATCTTCAGCATCGGCGGCCGGTTCCTGGAAGTAAACTCCTGCATGTGCCAGATACTGGGGTACTCTCAGGAGGAGTTGCTGACCAAGACATTCAACGATCTGACCCACCCTGAAGACAGACAGAAAAGCATCCAGACGGACCAGAAGATTCTTGACGGCATTATTCCCTTCGGCTGGGTCGAAAAAAGGTATATCCGGAAGGACGGCCTGATAGTCTGGGTCATATCATCAAGCACCCTGATCCGCGATCAGGACGGGAAGCCTCTTTATTTCGTCTCCCACGTTCAGGATGTCACGGGCCGGCACCAGGCCGAAGAGGCTTTAAAAGAAGCCAACACGGCGCTGAAGGTTCTTATCGACCACCGCGAGCAGGAAAAAATCCAGTTGCAGCGGGATCTGGTCAATAACGTGGAGAAGCTGGCTCTGCCTTATCTGGACAAACTTCTCTCAGGCCGCCTGGACAGGGAACAAAAAACATATCTGGAGATCATCAACAATAACCTCATAGATATCACTTCCCAATTCGCTCACCAACTCTCTTCCATGGAAAGCAAACTGACTCCGGCGGAGCTGGAAGTGGCCGATCTGATCCGCCACGGCAAAAGCACGGATGAAATCGCCGGACTGCTCAATTCATCTCCCTACACCGTATCAGTACACCGCCGCCACATCCGCAGGAAACTCGGTCTGACCAACCAACAGGTCAATCTGAAAACCTATCTGCGTTCTTTCGCCTGAGCCATACGAGAGTCCATAGCTTTCTTTTTTGGTTATATTATATAACCAATATATACCTGTTCAATTACCATTTCTTTCGGAAAGACCTGTGGTATTTTTTTGTAAAGTGTTTTGGAACTGACGCTGACCCGGCAGCCCGGACAGCCGAGAGTGTTACACCTTTGGGTTTTAAAAATATGCGGGGATGGCCGGTTCGGCTTCCCCCCAGTTTCGGCGCAAGGCCGTAAGAAGGAGCAAACGATGAAATCTCATGCAAGAGTAGTAATCATCGGCGGCGGCATCAACGGATGCAGCCTGGCTTATCACCTGACCAAGATTCCCGGCTGGAACGATATCGTTCTGGTCGAAAAAGACGAACTCACCTCCGGTTCCACCTGGCTGGCGGCCGGCAACGTGGTCCAGTATTTCAACAACCGGGCCGGAGCCCGTCTGCATCAGTACAGCATAGAACTTTATCAGAACCTGGAGAAGGAAACCGGCCAGAGCACCGGTTGGCATACCACCGGCAGCCTTCGCCTGGCTCAGACCAAGGCGCGCCTGGACGAGTACAAGCACGTCCTGTCCAAGGACCACAATCTGGGTCTGGAATGCCACCTGGTCACTCCCGACGAGATGAAGAAGCTTTTCCCCTACATGCACACCGACGGCCTGGTCGGCGGTCTGCATCACGTGGTTGACGGCCACTGCGACCCGGCCGGCACGACCCAGGCCCTGGCCACCGGCGCCCGCATGGGCGGTGCGGAGATCGTCCGTTTCAACCGGGTGACCAACATACTTCAGAAGCCCAATGGCGAATGGCTGGTCCAGACAGAAAAGGGCGACATCACCTGTGAGGTCGTGGTCAACGCGGCCGGTTTGTGGGCCGACCAGATAGCGGCCATGGTCGGCGTCTACCTGCCCATAATCCCCATGGAACACCACCACCTGATGTTCGAACATCTCCCGGAAGTGGCCGAGGCGGGCGAAATCATCTCCGTACGCGACCCCGACGTGCCCTTCTATCTGCGCAAGGAAATGGATACCTTCCTGGTCGGTCCCTATGAAGCCAAGTGCAAGGCCTGGAAGCCTCATTGCGTACCCTGGGACTTCCACCAGGCCGACCTGCCGACCGATCTGGAACGCATCCAGGACTACATAATGGAACTGCTGGAACGCGTGCCCATGCTTCAGGAATCCGGCATGAAGCACATTGTCAACGGCCCCATCACCTACACCCCGGACAGCGCCCAGCTCCTCGGCCCGGTCTACGGCCTGCGCAACTTCTACTCCATGGCCGGCTGCAACTTCGGCATCACTCAGGCCGGCGGCGTCGGCAAGTATCTGGCCGAATGGATTGTCTACGGCGAACCGAGCATCGACCTGGCCTCGCTGGACCCGCGGCGTTTCGGCACCTGGACCAGCAAGAAATACACGCTGGAAAAGGTCCACGAAGCTTACCGCATGCAGTATCAGCTCAGCGCCCCGGACACCCAGCGGGAAGCTGGCCGTCCCATCAAGACCACCCCGGTCTACGACCTGCAGAAACAGGCCGGAGCGATCTTCGAGTCCCGGTATGGCTGGGAACGCGCCGCCTGGTTTGTCCCGGAAGGCGTCGAACCTGTGGACACCTATTCCTTCCGCCGCGACAACAGCTACTTCAAGTACGTCGGAGAAGAAGCCAAGGGCTGCCGCGACCGCGTCGGCCTGTATGAGCTCAGCTCTTTCGCCAAATACATGGTTTCCGGCCCCGGAGCCGAGGCTTACCTGAACCACCTGACCAGCGGACGCCTGCCCAAGATCGGCCGCGTCGGCTACAACGTGATGTGCACCCCCAAGGGCTTCATCGGGGAAGACATGACCATCGCCAGGCTGGCCGCTGACAGGTTCTACGTGGTCACAGCCGCCGGTTCCGAACACAAGTGCCTCCAGCACCTCGAAGAGCACCAGCCCAAAGACGGCTCCGTGACTGTTGAAAACGTCACCATGAAGTACGGCGTTCTGGCCGTGATCGGGCCGAAGTCAAGGGACCTGCTCTCCAGAATCACCGAATCCGACCTGTCCAACCAGGCCTTCCCTTACTACTCCTACCAGGATATCCTCGTCGGCTATTCTCCGGTCAAGGCTCTCCGGGTGAACTTCGCCGGCGAACTGGGCTGGGAACTCCATGTGGAAACCCAGTTCATGAGATCCGTCTATCTGGACATTCAGGAAGCCGGCAAGGAATTCGGCCTGGTCAACTGCGGTCTCCGGGCGGTCCTCAACTCCATGCGCCTGGAAAAGGGCTACCTCATGGCCGGAGATATCTGCGGCGAGGAAACCCCGCTGCAGGCCGGTCTGGACTTCTTCGTCAAATTCGACAAGGGTGATTTCGTCGGACGGGAAGCCCTGCTCAAGCAGAAGGAAGAAGGCCTTCCCAGCAAAATGGTGTTTATGACCGTTGAAGCCGACGACGCGGACGCTTACGGCGATGAAGCCATCTGGTCCGGCGGCCAGGTAGTGGGCCGGGTTACTTCCGGCGGTTACGGCCACCGCGTGGACAAGAGTATAGCCTTCGGGTTCGTCAAACCGGAATACGCCAAGCCCGGCACGGCGTTGGAAATCGAAATCCTGAACGACCGCCGCAAAGCGACCGTACTGGAAGCTCCGGTTTACGACCCGATGAACGAAAAACTCAGGGCCTAGCAAACAGAAATCTCCCCCCGGCGGAGATTCTGAACTGACGGCAGCCCCGAGATGGCATCCATCCGCGTTCCCCGGCGCGGGTGGATGCTTCTTTTTTTATACCCCATTATTCTCCTCGCGAGAAGTCATAATATGTCAGGATGCATTTCCCCGGCAGCCCCGCATGATGACGCTCTTCCGCAACCGGAATGACTCAAGAGGCGTCATAAAACTACCAAGGCCAATCCCCCTCGGAAAGCCGCAAAATTCTCCACCTGCGAAAGCTACCTCTGTAGTCCGTGTTGAAAGCGCTCCTTGCATGTTGCATAATTAAATAAACACATGAATGAGGTAGCTGTGAAGCGCGTAACATCCTTTCAGGTTATAAAGGAATCCTGGTGGATTACCGCCGCGATAGTCTTCCTGGCCGCCGGTTTGGTCACCTTCAGCCTCATTGTCTTAGATTCATTGAAAAATGAAGCCCGAAACGATTACCAGGAAAAAAATATCAGGCTACTGGAAAAAGAACTCGACCGCCTGGTTTTCAACCGTATCCCGGCTCAGGCGGCCAATCTGGCCCGCAATGACGAAATAGTAAACTTGGCCTTGGGTAACACCCCGCCCGACAATACACAGGCTCTGACCATACTGGAAACAGCCAGACAAGTCTCGGAAGCCTCAATCGTCTACGTAATGAACCCAAACGGTCTCGTGGTGGGATGCAGCCCCATGGTCAGCGGTGAGACCCTGACCGGAGACGAGTATGCCTTCCGGCCCTATTTCAAAGCGGCCATCGGAGGCGAGAATCTGATCTATCCGGCCCTTGGACTCTCCACCGCTGAAAGAGGCATCTACTTCAGCGTTCCCATTAAGGCTTTCCCCGGCAACCAGCCAATAGGCGTACTGGTTTATAAGGCTTCCCTCGCCCCAATCGACGCCTTGCTGCGGCAATTCGAGGATCCCGTGGCGCTGTTGTCCCCGGATGGGGTTGTCTTTGCCAGCAATCAGCCCGGCTGGCTCTATCATGCCGCCTTTCCCATTGAAAAAACCAGGCTGACCGAACTGATCGCCAGCAGACAGTTCGCCGATCAGCCCTTGCCGTCCCTGCCTTTCAACCTGGCTGGCGGCCTGGTCTTCATCGATCAGGACTTGTTTGCCGCCAGCCGCCGCCCGCTACCGGTCGCGGACTGGCTCATCTGCACCATCGTCAGCATGAGTGTTTCATATCCCGTCCCGGCCCACAGAATGCAAATATTCCTGGCCGGCCTTTTTATTTATCTGATTCTGTCCGGAATCATCCTCATCCTTCTATTCAATATTCACAAACGGAGAAGAGTGGAAAGGGAACTGCGGGTCAGTGAAAAAAAATACCGCTCCCTTTTTGAAGATTCCCCCGTCTCCCTCTGGGAAGAGGATTTCTCGGCAGTCAGAAACTTTTTTGACGAGCTAAAAAGTGCGGGTTGCGAAGACGTGCCCCGGTTTATCGAAACCGATGCCGACGAGGCCATGAAATGTGCCGGAAAAATCCAGGTGGTGGACGTAAACCGGGCCACGCTGAGGCTTTTCAAGGCCAAAACCAAGGAAGACCTCTACGGCGGCCTGGACAAAATTTTGCCCTCGTCCTCCAAGGACGCCTTCAAGGAGGAACTGCTGGCCCTCGCACGAGGAGACCAGTATTTTGAAACCGAACTGGTTAACCGGACCCTGGACGGCGAAGTCAGGGAGGTTCAAGTACGACTCTCAGTGGCTCCGGGCTTCGAAAAAAGCCTTAAAAAAGTGCTCGTTTCCATGTTGGACGTCACCAGCCGGAACCAGGCCGTCAGAGCCCTTCGGGCAAGCGATGTACGCCATAAAAAGATTCTGAAGACCTTCCCCCATCCCGTGGCGATCTTCGAGCCGGGCGGGCGGGTCTCCCAGATCAATCCGGCCTTCACCCAGGTCTTTGGATGGACTTATGATGAATTGCCCGGCCGCCTTGCCGACTACTTCCCGGCCGAGGATTTCCCCGCTTTCCTGGAGCTGTTCAAGTGCATGCTGAGTGGGGAAAGCCGGGCTGGCAGTGAAACCCGTTGCTACAATAAAAAAGGCGCCATTCTTAATGTCAGCATCAGTTTCGCCTCTTGGCGGGACCTTGCCGGAGCGCCCGCCGGACATGTGGTGATTATCCAGGATATAACCGACAGGAAAAAACTGGAGGCCCAACTGAGGCAGGCCCAGAAGATGGAGGCCATCGGGACTTTGGCCGGTGGTTTAGCCCACGATTTCAATAACATGCTACAGGGTATCTCCGGTTATATCAGTCTGATGCTGCTAAGCAGAAAATCGGAAGACAAGGAAAGGGAATATCTTAGAACCGTGGACCACATAATCCGGCGTTCGACCGGAATGATACGCCAACTGCTGACCATCAGCCGCAATGAGGAACGCGACCTCCGGCCCTTGGATTTCAACAAGGAGATTCAGGATACGTGCAGTCTGCTGGAAAGGGCCATCCCCCGCACGATAAGGATCGAAACTCGCCTCGACAACAAGCCGCTGTTCGTCAATGCCGATCCCACCCAATTGGAGCAAGTGATACTGAACCTGGGAACAAATGCCAGGGATGCCATGCCGGATGGTGGGGATTTGGTGTTCTAATCGCGGCGTGTGGAAATCGGCGGGGAATCCAGTCAGCCGCACCTGGATCTCAATCCGGGAAGATATGCCTTGCTGAAGGTTTCGGACACGGGCTCCGGCATGTCCCCGGAGATTGTCGAACGGATTTTCGAGCCGTTTTTCACCACCAAGGATTCGAGTCACGGCACGGGATTGGGACTGGCCATGGTTTACAACATCATAAAAAACCATAACGGAAGAATCACCTGCTACAGTGAAACAGGCCAAGGCACAACGTTCTCCCTCTATCTGCCTCTTCTCGATAGGCAGGACACCTACCGGGAAACCACCCCCGAAAAAGAAACGGAAATAACCGGCGGCCAGGAACGCATCCTGCTGGTGGACGATGACGTGAACATTCTCGATACCAGCCAGGCCATACTGGAACAGTTCGGCTACACGGTGCTGCGGGCGGAAAGCGGCGAAGAGGCTGTGGAAATCTATCTGGACAAAGGATCTGAAATCGACATGGTCGTCCTGGACCTGAATATGCCGGGAATGGGCGGAACCAAGTGTATGCATCAGCTCCTTGAGATAAATGCAAAAAGCAAAGTGCTTGTCACCAGCGGCCTTCTGACCGAACAGCGGACCAGTGAGACTCTTTTTCCCGGCGCGGCCGGCATACTGGGCAAACCGTATCGCCTCACCGATCTCCTGGGAAATATCCGGTTAATCTTGGACTCTTCGTGATCCGAAGCCTCTTCAAAAGGCCGATTTGGTTTGAAACCGAGACGGGCGAGTTTTTTTACTCCAGGGAATATTGGGCCAAAGGGAACCTTTCCCCAGAGGTTGTCAAGAATAGTATCAACGTTTACGCCTACCCGGCCTCTGGGCTTGTAATTCGTTTCCGCATGAGGCATCTCCAGGCTCTGGGCGGGTTCTCGCGCTTCGATCCGAAGTGGCTGGATTCAAGTGAAAGTATCTCAAAATAAGGTTCCACGGCCAGGACAATATCTCCCGCTGTCCGTTGAGGCGGCCCGGGACCCAGGCGATCCTCATCGGCATTGCCGGCGAGTGTCAGCCAGAGGCCGGCTTCTCCCAGATGCGCGGCGGCATTTTGCGCGAATCTTTTTCGATCATCTTCCGAGTTGAATGAATGGAAACATCCCCGATCAAAAATAAAACCAAAAGGCATGCCTTCAATTTTGCTTCTGAGAAAGTCAATAAGTATGAAACTGCATTCAATGCCGGCGTTGGCGGCCTTTTCCCTGGCTTTCTCCAGCGCAATGTCAGCAACATCAGTACCGGTAACCTTAAAACCTTTCCGGGCGAGCCATATGGAATTGTCTCCGGTCCCACAACCAATATCCAGGGCTTTGCAGGCCGGTACAGGCCTACCGGTTACCGTTTCGACAAGATTAAAATCCGGCTGTCCGAGGTCCCAGGGAGTATTTCCCGATTCATATCTTGCCTTGTAACCATTTTCAATGGTCATCTGAATGCCCCCTAAAGCGCTGTCAACGGAAATGGCACGGCAAGCACCGCCTTTGCCTTTTGCAGAGGCTTCAGGCATGGTAATTCAGAGAATCCGTCACAGTCAACCAGATATCCCTCTTTCAAACCATACTTGATACCGGCAAAATCAGGAGTGAAAGACGTTGTTATGGGAATTAGAAGCATCCGGGACCTTCCAGCTTCAGATAAAAAAACCGTCATCAGAATAAAGCACCCGGAGTGCTTCACTCGAATGACGGCTTTCTAATCCCGCCAGAATTGTTTCAACCTTCGCGGTAGTAGAATTTCCTGATGTATTCTTCCTGAGCGGAATAAGACCAATGTACATCCCGCATGACATGTACCGCCCGGTCGAGGTCTTTCCTGATGATGCTGTCAATAAACTCATCATGCTCATCCGAGTTGCGCAGTTCCCATTCCTTGACAAACCGGCGCCGCGGAAAATCGTAAAGCAACTGCTTGAAAGGCATTATGACCCGGCTCAGGGACTGGTTTTCGGACAGGCTCAGAAAGGTGTCGTGGAAATTGATATTCATCTGGTAGTGAGAGCTGAAGTCATCCCTGAGCAGGGCTTCCCGCATGTCCTCATTGATTTTTCTCATCCGGCGGATATGATCTTCGGTGATTCGGTCAAAAACAGTAGCTATGATGGCGCCTTCCAGGGCTCCGACTATCTCGTAGGCGTCTTTAATATCGTTCAAAGCCACCGTCCGGACGGTCACGCCCCTTCTGGGCAGGATGTTGACCAGGCCTTCTGTTTCAAGCTGGATAAGAGCGTCACGAAGTGGGGTTTTGCTGATTCCCAGTTCCTTGCTTATGGCGTTCAGATTGATTGAGGCCCCAGGCTTGAGCTTACCGCGTTCTATTTGGTCCCGCAGATATTCATAGACCTGTTCTCTGAGGCTTTTGACGTTCAACATCATAGGATTTCACCAGATCCGCGGCTTCGCTGTTTTTTTTTGATATCGTCTCAATGTTCTTTTTGCGGGATAAACCTGCCCGTCAACGGCCTCAGTCCCCTTGATTGAGGTTTCACCCACCAAGGCCGTTGCTTGCAGAAAGTCCCTTATAAAGAAAGTCTCCGCTTAAAAATCTGGTGGAGCCGGTGGCTTGTCACTCTGGCTCCACCCCGTACCCGATCACTTCGCGGAGTAACTTTGTAGTGATACTACATTTGAGGCTAAAGCGTCAACTTTGATGCGTCGGTAATTGTCTGTCTCAGTTTCAGAAAATCCATATCAGTATGTTCCCTGGGACGGGGCAGCGGAACATCGTAGACAGAGGCCATACGCCCTGGCAGTTTATTTTCCAGGGTGACGATACGGTCGGCCAGGAAGATGGCTTCGTCGATATTGTTGGTGACAAAAAGGACGGTGCGTTTTTCCTGTTGCCAGATCCGTTCGGTCTCTTTCTCCATGAACATTCTGGTCTGAGCGTCAAGCTGTCCGAACGGCTCGTCGAGAAGCATGACATCGGGGTTGTTGGCATAGGCCCTCGCAATGCCCACCCTTTGTTTCATACCGCCGCTGAGCTGGTGCGGGTAGTGTTTTTCGAAGCCGGTCAGTCCGACCAGGTCAATGTAATGCTGGGCGATTTCACGGCGCTTCTTTTTATCCACGCCGCGAAGCTTCGGCCCCATTTCCACATTGCCCATAACCGTTCTCCAGGCAAAGAGCATGTAGCCCTGGAAAACTATGCCCCGGTCTGGTCCCGGGCCTGATACTTCCTTACCGTTCAGGTATACATTCCCTTCGGAAGGCGTCTCCAGGCCGGCGATTATCCGGAGCAAGGTGCTTTTGCCACATTGTCCCGGGCCCAGTATGACCACAAATTCGTTCTCCTTAACACCAACGCTGATGTTCTCGAGAACGTGGACCTGCTGAGTTCCCTTCTGGATGAACGTCTTACTGATATTCTCACAAAATATCTTGACGTTGTTCTTGTCGACAGTCACGATATTTCCTTTCTCACAAACTCTGTCTTCATTATTGTTCCAACGGTCCCGTTCGAACGGCTCCGTTAATTACAGGTTTTCAATGGACCGGCGCCACGGGCACAGGAACTTTTCCAGATAACTTACGCCCATGGTGGTAATCCAGGCCACGATAGCTATGATAACCATGCCGCCGATAACCAGGGCCGGATCGGAAAGTTTCATACCGCGGATGATGATCCATCCCATTCCAGACCGGGCGCTGACCAGTTCGGCTGCAAGCACGCATGTCCAGGCCGAAGACAGGGATATCTGAAGACCGGCGAAGATGGCCGGAAAAGACGCGGGAAAACTCACCTGGAAAATTTCGTCCTGACGGTTGCCGCCGAGAACCCTGACAACGTCGTAAAGCTCGGGTTCAATAAGCCTGACACCGTTGTAAGCGTTGAGCAGGCAAGGCACGAACGTTCCGATAACAATGATGAAAACCTTGGAACCTTCACCGATGCCGAACCACAGAATCGCTATGGATATCCAGGCGATAGGCGGCATGGGCTTGAATATGTCGAAAACAGGCTTGACAATGGCGTTGACGTACCGGTTCAGGGCCATGAACAATCCCAGGGGGATAGCGAAGGCCGAGGCCAGCGTGAAGCCGATGAGGATGCGGCGCGTACTGGCCCAGATATGTCCCCAGAGAGTCAGGCCGGCCAGCTTTGTGTCGGCCATGTGCTTCATCTTGTCCAGCACTTCAAAAGGCGTGGCCAACGAACTGCCAAGAATCTGAGCCTTGGCCACAATGTGCCAGATAACAAAGAAGGAAACCATGGAAACGCCATAAAGAAAATATTCGTTGCCGAGTATACGCCCTATGGTAATCGGCTTTTTCTCTTTTGTTTCCTTGACTATTTCATTGGCGATGGAACTGTCGCCGCCGACTTTTCCCGCCGTATTCTGATCAACGGAACTCAAGGTCCTTACCTCCTTATACCGGCCAGGAGTTTTCTTTCCACCCGGTCGATGACGACGCCGATCACGGCGCCTGCGATGCCCACGCTAACCATGCCCAACACAACCATGTCAGGCAAGGCGAGCCGCCGGCCCATGGTGATAAGGAAACCCAGACCCTGGTCAGCCGCCAAAAGTTCCGCGCCGACCAGATTGACCCAGCAATAGGCCAAGGCTATCTGAAGCGCACCGAAGACCATGGGCAGAGACGAGGGAACACAGACCTTGGTGAATATCTGCCAGTTAGTCGCGCCGTAAGTCTTGGCCATCTGAATGAAAGTCGGGTTGGTCATTTTCACGCCCACGTAAGCATTGATTACGCAGGGAACAATGCCAGCGATCCAGATGATGAAAATCTTTCCGGGTATACCAATTCCGAACCAGAAAATGGTCAATGGAATCCAGGCAATGGGGGGAATTGGCCGAATCATTTCAAATATAGGTCTGGTCAAGCCTCTGACGATCTTGAACCATCCCATGAACAGTCCCAAAGGCAGTCCGACCAGCAGAGCCAGCAGGTATCCGGTGAAAGCCTCCTGGACGCTGACCCAGGCGTGCTGAGCCAGCACGGCCCCGTCGGGATTCGGGTCTGTCAATTTCACGATAAATAGTTTTACCACCTGAGATGGGGCTGCCAGCATGGTGCTCGGAACAATTCCCGAATCCACCAGGAACTCCCAAATTCCGAAAAACGCCACGACACTCAATATGGGCAGTATCTTCAAGCTCAGGGGCGTTGTTCTTTTTACTTCCTCGTACGCCATCTAACCTCTCCCGCCGATTGGTTAATGTTCTCGGGGCCATTCCCGGCATCACGGCCAGTCCACCGCCCCTCATCCAAAGCTGATATTTTTTTGTGACCGGGGCTCACAAGCCCCGGTCACTTTAGGTTCACTTGGGTCAGGTCTGTGCCGCCCTGCCCTGTTCCCTTCAGGGAGCAGAGGCAGGACGGCCACAATTCAAAGCGTGAACCAGTTCAAAACGTCGTCAATTACTTCCAGGAAGGAACTTCACCGACCATCTTGAGATACTTGTCGGTGACGTAACCGGAAGCGTTAACCTTCTTAAGCTCGTCAGCGGTCAGTTTGCCCTGGCCGGAGAAGAACTCGGCGATAAGGCGCTGCCAACGGGCGGCAGTGCTCTCACCCTTGGACGCGTCGAACAGTTCAAGCTGTTCCGGCAGAGTCCAGACGGGGTGCTTGTCGATGTCTTTCTTGGCCATGGCGTCGGTCAATTCCATACCGGCCCATTCCTGATAGAACTTCTGGTACAGTTTGACCAAACGTTCGCTGCTGCCCTCTTCCCGCAGCATGTTCACGCCGCGCAGGTAGATGCGCAGGAACTTGGCAACGGTCTCGGGATTTTCGTTACAGAATTTTTCGTCGCCAACCATGGCGATGGTCAGAGCCGCGCCACAGTCCATGGGATCGCCGGCCTTGACCCAGCCTTTGTCTTCGGCAGTGTAGCTGTAAGGAGCCCAGATACAAGCAACGTCGCCGACGCCGGACTCAAAAGCGGCCATAATGGAAGACTGGTCCATGTGTTTCACAACCACGTCGGCGTCTTTCAGGCCCAGAACCTTGAGCCAGAGAGACATGGCGTAGTGAACGGAAGACACGGTGGTGACCAGGATGGTTTTCCCTTTGACCAGCTCGGGGGAGCCGAGAACATTCGGGAAATCTTTGTTCCAGCCCTTGACCTTGGCGATGGGGCTGTCGGGACGGACAAATACGGTGTTGGCGATTGATTCGTTGTTGCCCTGAGCAATCATCTGGGCGTTGAAACGCAGAGCGCCCATGGTCATAGGCACGCCGCCGGTGGCGCCGAGGACCCACTGACGGGCCGGCAGAGCTTCCAACTGGGCCATACCGGAGTCAAAATACAGCAACTCCATGTCCAGGCCTTCCTGCTTGTCCCAACCCTGCATTTTGGCGTACCAGGGCATGAAAGTTTCATGCTCGGGCATCCAGCAGGTGGGCAATTTCTCAACTGCCATGGCCGGGCCGAAACTGATCAGCGCCAAAGCGATAGCCAATACGATAACAGTAAAAAACTTAGCCCTCTTCATCCTTGTAGCTCCTTTTTTGGATAATGGTTCATAAACAAACAACGCTGCTTTTACTACCAACAGGCGATCTCATCGCCTTGGGAAAAAACATAATCGCCGCCTGAACACCTCCTTCGAAATCTGCCATCAATTAACTACAAACCACATCGGACCAATTACGCGAGAGCGGAAGATTCTATACTACCACCATCTGATGAGTTCAGTGACTTGTTTACGAATCTCCACGAATTTAGGATCGATCAGATTTCTGGGCCGGGGCAGGTCCACCACCACCTCGGCTTTGATGTTTGTGGGTTTGTTGCTAAGAACAAGTATTCTCTCGGCGACGTAAACAGCTTCCTCAATATTGTGCGTGACAAACAGAACAGTACTGTTGAGCTCTTTCCAGAGGCGAACCAGTTCGTCTTCCAGGTAGTAGCGGAGTTTGACGTCCAACTGCCCGTATGGTTCATCCATGAGCAACAGGTCGGGATTGACGGCGAAAGCCCGGGCCACGGCGATACGCTGAACCATACTGGCCGAAACCTGGTTTGGGTAAAGCGTCTGGGTGCTGGTCAGGCCGACGAGCTTGAGGATGTTCTCAAGCTTTGCGTCGATTTCTTCCTTGGGCCACCCCTTGACCTCCATGCCGAAGGCCACGTTTTCCCGGACCGTCCGCCAGGGCAGACAAGTGGGCTCTTGAAATACGAAGGAAATATTGTGTTTCTTGGGATCGGCGACCTCACCGTCTATAAAGATGTCGCCTTCGGACGTCGGCATCAATTTGGACAGACAGTTCAGGAAGGTGGTCTTGCCACACCCGGTCGGGCCGACGATGGCCAGGAATTCACCTTTCTTGACCGTAAAATTGATTTTGTCCAGCACCACGAGGTCGCCAAACCTCTTGGTCAAGTCCTTAACCTCGATTTTGTCTCTTCTACCTGAATCGCCCACTGTTCACTCCATAATTTTACTTAGGTGCATCCCCACGCTAAAGCAGCGGTCGCACCTTTTTTGGCAAAATGTGTTTGTTGATTATTTGATGGAAAGCAACAGACTGATCTGAGCTTGAGGGGTTTAAGCAGCGTTTGTCTGAACAATAAAAAGAATGGGAACATAGGAACAAATTTTCCGGACCGCGACACAATGGCTGTCGCGGACTTGGGCGGCCCTTTGCGGACTCTGGACCCAAAGCCCATGGAGGGCTATGTTTAACACGTTCCCGCATAGATGTTATATCTGATACATTACACATCTGAATCTGTCAAGTGCAAAATCCGGGGTTCACTCCCCAAACATCTAACACCCTGTTTATTATCTCTATTTTCATGTCACCATAATTACACTTTGCCCAAAGCCAACCCTGCCAAAAGATGTTCAGTGCCTTCAATACTGCTTCCCCGGCCGCCAAGGCCCGCCAGCCCCGGCAAAACCTCAAACAACCAGCCAGAGAGTGCGGCGGCCAGTCGTGATAAGCGCAACTGGCCGCCGGAAAACATCAACTTTCGAAAAGCAACAAAACCGAGCAGGGAGAATTGTGAACCACGTAGTTGCTCACACTGCCCAATATACAATCGGCCAGGGAACCACGGGTAGTCCGGCCTATTGCGATGAGGTCCGCCTTGGTCTGCTTGGCCACTTCGCAAATACGTTCTCCCGGATTGCCCATTTCCACCATGATCTGGACTTCCAGTCCCTTGTCCATGGCGGTTTTGGCCATGCTCTCCAGCCAGGCCTTGCGGTGGGCTATTTCCACTTCCTGGCGATGGGCCTGGGTTGAAAAAGCATCTTTTGATTCCAACTCTCCTACGGTGCCGACCCTGTTCTCCATCTCGGCGACAGTCGCCATCTTGAAACAGTTTACCATCACCAAACCCGCGCCGTCCTTTACCGCCAAATCAACCGCCTGCCGGAACAGCGGGTTTTTGCTTTTGGTTTCACTGTCCAACGCGACAACTATCTTCTCAAACTTCATCAGACTCATCCTCCCTTGGAATATATTCATCACATGTTCCGGCGGGCACCGCCATCGCCGGATTTACCGACTTTACACAGCCTGCGGCCTCAAAAAGCCGCAAGCGATTTGCGTTACTCCGTGGCCCTGACCAGATAAGCCGCATTCACACCCTTCAAAAAGACATCGCGAGGCGGAGCGGATTTTATAGCACCCGCCTGAACCAGGAAATCCGCCGTCTCCTTTAGAAGAGTATACAGGCCAAAGTTCCAATATACACCCCCCAGGTGCTTGCCGGCCGACTGTTCCTTGCCCGAAACAACCATAACCTTCTTCATCTGACGGGCTGCTTCTTCCACCGACATCCCCAACTGACGGGATATGGCCTGGGCAGTTTCGTCGGGCTTGTCCCGCCAGTATTGAACCGCCCTGTCCAAGCTCTTGAGATAATCGACAACAACTCCAGGATACTTCTCTCCGAATTCCTTTCGGAGCACGCAGATGTCTCCGGTCGGAAAGCCGCGCTCTGTAAGCTGGCGGCTGGTCAGCACCACACTGCCCCCGGAATCAAGCATTTTGGTCAGAGTAGGCTCCCATATGAAACCGGCGTCAATCTCGCCCTTCTGCCAGGCGGCCAGCATTGTTCTGGGCTCGAGATAGAGTATGTTCATTTCAGCCGGATTCATATGTTCCAGCCGTAACGCCACCATCAGGTGGTAATGAGTTGTCGAAGCGAAGGGAACGGCCACGGTCTTGCCGATGAGATCCTGGACCGAATTTATCCCTGAGGACTGCCTGGCCAGCAGTGCTTCATTATCCGCGATAATGTCGTGAATCCAGATGGCCTCGATGGGAAATCCCTGGGCGATGCCGGCCGCGCACGGACTTGTGCCTACCAGGCCTATGTCAACGTTGCCCGAGGCCATGACCTGGGCCACATGCATGCCGGAATCGAATTCTATCCACTTGATGGGAATACCCAAGGCGTCTTCAGCCCAGCCCTGGTCTTTGAGCAGAATTTCCGGAGTTGGAAAACCTTGATAACCTATTACCAGCTGCTTTGGTTTAGGCTCAGCCAGGCTTTCCGGGCAAAGGAGAAAAAAAGCCAGTGTTACGAAGGCCAAAGTCAACACCAGCAGGCCAACAAAACGTCTTAAAGGTCTCATGCCACCCCTCCACATATCCGCGTCACTTGACGCAATTTTCTGGCTATGGTGGTCAAGACGGCCTTAGGTGGCTGGCGGCGTCCGGTCCATTCAGGACCGGACGTCACCCGCATTTTCTTCAGTTCTAGCTGGCTACGCAGCTTCTAACCGCTTGAGGCTTTGTTTCCTTTTTGGCAGTTTTCTGCCCCGATCCGCCGGAGAAAATTCCGGTCGGCGGGTGGAACCGAACTGTCGCTACCTTGTTCTGAGTAAAGAAGTCAATGCCGTCTTTACCCTGGACCTTGTCGGTGCCCAGGTGCGAATCCTTGATGCCGCCGAAAGGCAGGTACGGATGCGGCGCGCAGATGCCCACATTCACTCCCACCATGCCCACGTTGGCTTCACTGATGAAATGCTCCGTGTAATACTGGTTCTGGGTGAAGATACAAGCACCATTGCCGAAATTCTGGGCCTTGATAAGGTTCAGGGCGTCATCAATGTCCTGTATTTTCATGACCGAAACAACCGGCCCGAATATTTCCTCTTTGGCAATGGTCCGGCAGGGCGTCACTTCGGCAAAAATCGTGGGCCCGACATAGTAGCCGTTCTTGCAGTCTTCCTTGACCTTGGGATTACGGCCGTCGAGAACCAGCCTGGAGCCTTCGGCAATACCGATTTCAATGTAACGTTCGATCTTGCTCTTGGCGTCGGCCGAAATCACGGGTCCCATATATACATCCGGGTCCATGGCGCTGCCGACCTTGACGTTCTTGGACGCCTCGACCATCTTGGCCAGGATTTCGTCGTAAACCTCCGGCACAATGGCCACGATGGAGCCGGCCAGGCAACGCTGACCCGCTGAACCGTAGCAGGAGTTCAGGAAGTTATCTATAAAGACGTCATGGTCGGCGTCTTCCATGACCACCAGCATGTTCTTGGCTCCGCCCAGAAGCATGCTTCTCTTGCCGCCGCGTCCACAGGCTTCGGCCATCTTCTTGGCCGTCGGAGTAGACCCGACCAGGCAGACGCCGGACATTTTGGGACTTTCGTACCAGGTTCCGGGAACCGACCTGTTGCCGTGGATTATATTGATAACGCCTTTGGGCAGGCCGACATCGTTGAATATATCGCCCATCTTCTGCATGAAAAGAGGCGACTGAGTCGAAGGCTTATAGATGAAGGTGTTGCCTACGCCTATGGCGAAAGGAATGAACCAGCCGAAGACCAGAGCGGGAAAGTTGAAAGGCGCAACTCCGCCGAAAACACCCAAGGGCTGCTTGACCACGCGGCCGTTGATGCCGTTGGCGATGCCCTCCAGGGTTTCACCCTGGATCAGGGTCGGAATACCACAAGCGGTCTCCAGAATCTGGATGACGCGCTGAACTTCGCCCCTGGCTTCGCTTATGTGCTTGGCCTGATCGATGGCAATGGAAAAGGCCAGTTCCTCGGTCTTGTCGATCATGGCCTGCCGAATGGCGAACAGGTAGCCGACCCTCTTGTTTACAGAGAGTCTCCGCCAGGAATCATAGGCGGCATGGGCCGAATCAATGCAGGCCTGAGAGGTCTCATCCGAAGACAGGGGGACTTCCCCTATCTGCTCCCCCGTGGAGGGATTGAAAAGAGGCACGTATTTGACGCCTGTTTCCTCAACCCACTGTCCATCGATAAAATTTTTGATCCTGTAAAATTCCCCGGTCGTACTCATATACCACTCCTAAACGAAAACTTGCTAGGAGGTCCGGACGCGAGGCGTCCGGACCATACCTCTTCAAAAACAGCCGTCTTGTGCCCGGCTACTTGGCGTACTTGTCGGTTACTTCGAGGGCCTTGTCCAGAATGGCGATACCCTCGTCTATCTCACTCTTGGTCACGATCAGCGCAGGGGCCAGCGAGATGCAGTTGCTCGGGTTGCCGGCCATGGCCATCATGCCCAGTTCGCCCAGTTTGGCGGCCAGTTCCAGTTTCGGGTTCACACCACGAACGATCTTGTCCTTAACAGTGATGATCGGTTCCCTGGTCTTCTTGTCCTTGACCAGTTCCACACCGATAAACAGGCCCTTGCCGCGGACATCGCCCACACTGGGATGCTTGTCTTTCAGTTCCAATGTCTTGTCCAGAAGGTAGGCACCCATCTTGGCCGCGTTCTCGATCAGGTTGTCTTCCTGATAGATCTGGATGGCCCGGATGGCGGCGGCGCAGCAGAGGGCGTGACCCGCAAAAGTGGCGCCGTGGCTGAAATAATGCTCCTTGAAGAAGTCGCCGATGTGCTTGCGCACGATGGTGGCACCCATGGGCAGATAAGAACCGGTGATGCCCTTGGCCATGGTCATGATGTCAGGCACCACATTCCAATGTTCCATAGCAAACCATTTGCCGGTACGACCGAAGCCGGTCATGACTTCATCGGCGATCAGCAGGATGCCGTATTTGTCCAGGACTTTCTTCAGTTCGGGGAAGTAATCATCCGGGGGAACGATAACGCCGTTCGCGCCGGTGATAGGCTCACAGATCATGGCCGCAATCATATCGCTGCCGCCTTCCAGTTCCAGAACCTCGTCCACATGCTTGACGCACTGCATGTTGCAGGTGGGGTATTCCAGGCCGAAGGAGCAGCGGTAGCAATAAGGCTGATGCACTTTGACGATTTCCGCGCCGCCGGGGACCTGAGCCCACTGGCGAGGGTCACCGATGGAAAGGCTCATGGGAGCGGTGGTGGCGCCGTGGTAAGTGCGGTAACGGGCGACGATCTTCCGTTTGCCGGTGAACTGGTGAGCGATTTTGATGGCCGTTTCGTTGGCTTCAGCGCCGCCCAGATGGACAAAGCTGCGGGACAGATCGCCCGGAGTTACCTCGGACAGCATCTTGACCAGCATGGAACGGACCTTGGTGGAATTCGAAGGCGCGAAGGAACAAAGCTCGTTGGCCTGCTTGCAGATAGCGTCAACTATGCGCTGGTCCTGGTGTCCCAGGTTGTGGCTGACAAAACAGGAGCTGAAGTCCAGGCGCTCACGTCCGTCTTCGGTGGTGAAGCGCATTCCCTTGGCCGACAGCACACGAAGAGGCGCTTTGGCCGGCTGATAGGACCAGGAAGCAAAATTGTTTTCAACTTCGTAGCGGTCCAGGTCTTCCTTGGAAGCCGGAATGTTTTTAAGATCGATCATTGAAAAAACCTCCATATGATAATTCATCGTTGAAGTCTTGGGCCGATAAAGGCCGGCAGCAAAGCTGCATTTCTCATTAAACCCCCGATTACCATCTGGCAGGCATGGCCACGGAGAAGATGCCCGGCGAGTGCCGGGTGTGCGGTCTCTTCGCCTCTTCCTTCGGCCATACTTCCCAGATAACAACCATCTCTCTTCCGCCCGCTTTCCTTCTTTTGAAGTCGCCGCATGGCGAGGCCCGTTTGAGCCCCGCTATGCGGCTTTTCATATAGGCCTAACTCAAACGCTTACTTGGCGTTGAGATGGGCGTACTTGGGCAGGTAGCGGACGGGCATTTTGAGCGCGTCGCGCCGGAAGGGCTCGGCCAGAACTTCCTCGCCGCCCTGGATGATGGCGTTGATGACGCAAGGCCTGTTGGAGGCGATGGCGTCCTTGACCACATCCTGAACGTCGCGGTAGTCTTCCACGCGGTAACCCTTGGCGCCCATGTCCTCGGCCAGCTTGGCGTAGTCGGGATTGCTGAGCAGGTTTGCACCGACGAAGCGGTTGTCGTAGTAGTCGATCTGGTTCTTCTTCTCAGCGCCCCACTCGTAGTTGCAGGCAACCACGGCGATGACCGGGATGTTCTCGCGAACAGCGGTCATGACTTCGGCGATGCCGCTGATGCCGTAAGCGCCGTCACCCTGGAAGGCGAAGACGGGGGCATCGGGATTGCCCAGCTTGGCGCCCATGGCCGCGCCGTAAGCGAAGCCGCAGTTGCCCCAGCTCAGAGCCGAGATGTGCTGGCGGGCGCCCGCGAACTTGAAGTAAGCGTTGCACATGGACGAGTTGTTGCCGATGTCCGTGGCCATAATCGAATTGTCGGGCATGGCCAGGCTCAGCTCGCGCAGGAAGCGGCGGGGATGCATCAGCTTGTTGGTGGAGGTGCTCCACTGCTCAAGCTCGTCGCCCCAGGTCTTCTTCTCTTTCGCCACGTCGGCCATACGGTCTTTGTTCACTTCCATGGAGGGCTTCAGGGCCTTGATGGCCTTGAACAGCTCGACGGAGAACTCTTTCACGTCGGCCATGGCCACAACGTCGGCACGCTTGGCCAAGCCAAGGACCTTACCGTTGCTGTCGCACTGGATCAGTTTCGCCTGGGCCGGCCAGTAGGTCATGTCGTACTGGGGCAGGGTCCCGAAAGGTCCAAGGCGGGAGCCCAGGGCCAGAACAACGTCGGCCTTGGCGATGGTGCGCATGGCCGCCTTGGAACCGCAGTAGCCGATCGGGCCGCAACCCAGCGGATGGCTCTGCGGGAAGGTGTCGTTGTGCAGGTAGCTGTTGCAGACAGGAGCGGTCAGGTATTCGGCCAGAGCCTTCACTTCGGCCAGAGCCTCGGCCTGGGAAACGCCGCCGCCGGACAGAATCACGGGGTACTTGGCGTTGACCAGCAACTTGGCCGCTTCTTCGATGGACTTACGCGGACCGGCGCCCATGGTCACCACGGGGGTCTCGTAAATCTCGTCCTCGCAGACACCGTAGAAGTAGTCGCGGGGAATGTTCAACTGGGTCGGACCGTTTTCCAGTTTGGCCATGTAGAAAGCACGACGGGCCAACTCGGCCATACGCTCGGGACGGTTCACGCGCACCTGGTACACAGTCTGCTTCTCGAACATGGGCATCTGGTCCAATTCCTGGAAACCGCCCGTGCCGATACCCATGGTGCCCGTCTCAGGGGTGAGAGCCACCACCGGGGAATGAGCCCAGTAAGCCGCAACCATAGCCGAAACAAAGTTCGCAGCGCCGGGGCCGTTCTGAGCTATACAGCACTGGGGCTTGCCGGTCACACGGGCCAGACCGTCGGCCGCGTGGCAAGCAGCCTGCTCGTGGGCCACGGGAATGAAACGAATGCCCGCATCCGGGAACAGATCCAGAGCGTCCATGTAAGCCGAACCAACGATACCGAAGACGTTCTTTACGCCCTCGGCTACCATCGTTTCGACCAGAGCCTCGCTAGGGGTCATCTTCTGTTTAGCCATTTTGTAACTCCTTCCATCTGACTTCGCGCCCCCGAAGGGGTGTGTTTTTGATTTTCCGGAAACAATTTCCCCTTGTCGGGAAATCACAGCTTTTGTTCGAGGCCGCCAGCGGAAGGCCGGCGGCCTTAATTTATGATTAGACCACGCCCTGGTCGAGCATGGCGTTGACTACTTTGATGAAGCCGGCGCAGTTGGCGCCTCTCATGTAGTTTCCGGGATCGCCAGCCTGTTCGGCCGCGTCCAGACAGGTCTTGTGAATGCCCTTCATGATCTGCAGCAGGCGGGCGTCAACTTCATCTCTCGTCCAGTTGAAACGCATGCTGTTCTGAGACATTTCCAGACCGGAAACCGACACGCCGCCAGCGTTGGCCGCCTTGCCGGGAGCATACATAATCCCATGCTCCAGGAAGGTGTCGATGGCTTCGGGGGTACAAGGCATGTTTGCCGCTTCGCAGACGCAGATACAGCCGTTGTCCACCAGAGCCTTGGCAGACTTGCCATCAAGCTCGTTCTCCATGGCCGTCGGGATGGCGATGTCGCACTTGACTTCCCAAGGCCGCTTGCCCGGAATCCACTCGCAACCGAACTTGTCCGCGTATTCCTTGGCGGACTTGCGGTAGACGGTCCACAGGGTGGACAGGTACTCAAGCTTCTCGCCCTTGATGCCATCCGGGTCGTACACGCAGCCATACTCGTCGCCGATGGTGACAACCTTGCCGCCCAGCTCGTTGGCCTTTTCCACGACAAAGGTTCCGACGTTGCCGTAGCCGGAAATGGCAATGGTCTTGCCTTCCAGGGTTATGCCCTTGGTGGCCAGCATTTCGGCCAGAAAATAGACCACGCCGTAGCCGGTGGCCTCGGGACGGACCAGACTGCCGCCCCAGTTCAGACCCTTGCCCGTCAGAACGCCCGTAAACTCATTACGGATTTTCTTGTACTGACCGAACATGAAGCCGATTTCCCGAGCGCCGACACCAAGGTCGCCAGCAGGAACGTCGGTGTTGGGACCGATGTACTTGCAGAGTTCGGTCATGAAAGCCTGGCAGAAACGCATGACTTCCCTGTCCGACTTGCCCTTGGGATCGAAATCGGAACCGCCTTTACCGCCGCCCATGGGCAGGGTGGTCAGGGCGTTCTTGAAGGTCTGCTCGAAACCCAGAAACTTCAGGGTGCTCAAAGTGACCGAGGGATGGAAGCGAATCCCGCCCTTGTAAGGTCCTATTGCGCTGTTGAACTGCACACGGTAAGCGCGGTTAACCCGCACCTCGCCCTGGTCGTCTACCCAAGGCACCCTGAAAGTGATGGTTCTTTCAGGTTCAACTAGTCTCTCCAGAATTCTTGATTGCCGGTAAATGGGATTCCGGTCCAGAATAGGCTGAACCGAACCGAGAACTTCACCGACAGCCTGCTGGAATTCCTTCTCATGAGGATCCCGCGCCTTTACGATGTCCATAATGTCCAAGGACATAATTACTTCTCCTTAGAGAACTGTTTTGTATTTACCCGCTTATATCCGGCCCGGTCTCAAAGTACCGGACCATACCCACCAGGTCCTTACTTCCTGTCACTCGCCTTTTGACCGCAACCACCCGTTCGCGGCTGTAATCGCTCCAAGAGACTTCCGCCCATCGACTTTCAGATTGAATGGTTTTTCCAGGGCCACATGGGCCACATGACGGGTTTCCTCGGCCAAAGGCAATGAGGTCAGCCAATCCCAGTCCAGAATGTCTTCACCATTTTCAGTCACCGTAAAATAATTGATCCCCAACGTGGTGACATTGTGGAAAAAATGCGAACCCTGGGACGGCTCGACTTTTGCTTCCGGCATGGCGGCCTCCACCACGGCTCCAACTCCGTGTATATCCGCCCACTTTACCGGTATTCCCAACCAACGGTCGGCCGACCCCCACCTGCCGGGACCAATCAGCAGATAGGGTCGATCAGCTTCAAACAATTTCGCGTTCAACAAACTTATTTCCCTGGCGATATCAACTGTACGGCTCTTGTCGAAAACATCGGGCTTTACGTAAATAATATCGAGCATATCGTCTCGGGAAGTATTGCCAAGAGCGCTGTGAGAAACGCAGAAGGACTGCTTCAATTCTTCGTCAGATATATAGACCTCAATCAACTCAGCCCTGGCGCTCATCGGCCTGAGTTGAAGAAATGCAAATTCCGGAATCTGGTCGGCTTGCTGAGGCATATGCACCGAAAACTCCAGTTCCACCGGACAGGCCATTCCGTCCTGGGCTGTCCGCAGAACGTCCTGAAGTATTTCCGCCAGCGGAAAGCTCTTGTATTTCAGCACTTGGGCAAAAGTGACGATCTTATGCCCCGGCACGAAGCCGTCGTCACGGATACGCTTTTCCGCGGGAATATAGGTGCTGGTCAGGAGTCTGACCGGATGTTCGTCCAGAGCGTCCACTACCTGCCTTTTTTCCAGCGTACAATCCTCGCTGAAGCTGACCAGGCGGCACTCCTGACTCATGTTTAGGGCGTAAAAAGACTGCTGTGAATTCTTCAGCATATCTTCCACCACGGAAAACTGGGGCAGCAATTGCGGATATTTGGGCGAAAAACGAAGGGTTTGCTCACCTTCCATGACCATGCGTCCCAGGCCCAGAGCAATGGTGGCTATGCCCTCTTCAGGCTTCATGCGGTCAAAAGGATAGTAATTGTGAGACTGCGCCACGCCGGATATGGCCGGATAAAAGGAATCGCCGAACCGTTCCCCGATCAACTGCTGGACTATGACGGCCATCTTCTCGTCTTCGGTCCGCAAGCCGACCCGTTTCCCGAAGGCCTTGGGGCTACGGAAATAGGTAGAAGCGTAAACCAGCTTAATGGCCGTGACCAGATCGTCCAGGCGCTCATCCAGGCTGGACGAGTTGTTGGGAATCATATAAGTGCTGTACAGTCCGGCATAGGCTCTGAACTTCGCGTCTTCCAGCAACCCTGAAGAACGGATGGCCAGGGGATAGTTTACCTGTTCAAGGTAAGCCCTGAGATTGTCCCTGACCCAGATGGGAAAGTCGGCCTTCAGAAAAACATCGGCTATTTCTTCGTCCGACAAATCCACTTTGGCGAAAGACCGCAGATCGTTGGCGTCGATGAAGGAGTTGAAAGCCTCTGTTGTCAGCACCAGGGTCTTGGGAACAATAATGTTGACCGAAGCAAATTTCTTATGCAGTTCGGGGTTACGCTGCAACAGAGTAGCCACAAAAGCCAGCCCTCTGGCTTTCCCTCCCAGTGAACCCTGACCTATCTTGAGAAAATCGGTTTCCGGATCGAATTCCCTTGCGTCAAAATCGGCCACGACCCCCTTCTGACGCCATTTGCGGCGGGCTTTCAGATTTCCGATGAGGAAATCCCTCATGCTGTCCACCTGCCCGGAAAAATCGGCGTCGCTCAAGGGCCGCATGATGGAAGCCAGCAGCGTCTCGGTTCTGGCGAAGAGCCACCGGGAAAAATCGTTCCGGCTCCAATGATAATAGAAAGATTCGTTGGGGATGCCGGGCAGTATCTGTTCCAGCGCCCGGACATTGGACACGCGGGCCACTTCGCTGCCGTTGGGGAGGCGGAAAACAAAATCTCCGAACCCGAGATGATTGATAAAAAAGGCCTTTATCTCGGTCAGCAGTGAAGGAGAATTCTTGTCGCTGAACAGGGCCGGGATAGCGTCCGCCTTTTCACGATTGGCCGGCTCGGAGCTGGTCAGAAGGATCGGCAGGTCCGGAACTTCGCGCTTGGCCTTGGTCAGAAACTCAACACCGGCGTTCTCGTCCAGTTCGCCTCCGTGGGGAAAGCGGACGTCGGAGATTATGCCCAGCAGATAGGGTTTATATCTTTCGAACAGCTCAAGGGCCTGCTCGTAATTCTCAGCCACCAGTATCTTGGGGCGGGCCCGCATGGTCAGGAGACGGTGCTCTTCATTGAGCCCCTCTTCCATAAGGGCCTGGGTCTGAGTGACCACTTGACGATAAAGTATGGGCAATATGGCCGAACGGTAAAGGGGGGAGTCCTCAATAAGCAGAATGACCCTGACACCGGATGTTTCAGTATCATGAGTCACGTTCATTGCGTCTTCCGTACTTTTGACAATGGCCAGAAGGAGTTCGGAATCGCCGGACCAGACAAAAACACGATCAATGCCCGCATCCTGAGCCATTCGCAGACTGAAATCAGGCGGCAGGGCGTTATGCCCGAGCAGTATGACCGGAAGGTCGGGCTTTCTTTTCTTTATCTCCCGGCCAAAGGCAAAGGCATCCATGTCGGCAAGGTGCAACATGGTTATAACCATGTCAAATTTCTGCTTGTCCAAAGTTTCCAGGGCTTCCTCGGCGGAAGACACCCAGGTCAGGCGAGGGGGCTGGCTGAGGTTAAGGCCTCGATATTCGTTTATTATCCTCTCGGCAAGCCGACAGTCCTCTTCCAGGATGCAGGCGTCGTACAGGCTGGACACCAAAAGAATTTCCCTGACCTTGCGCGCCATCAGTTCATGAAAGTTCTTGAAATGAGGCCCGAAATCATCGGGAAAATTTTGTATCTCCAGAGCCAAGCTACCCCATCCTACTCATGGAAGCTGAAGCAGTTGTATCCGCCGCGGCGTACAGCCCCGTGCGCCCGAGTGCAGCGGACCGAACACTCACAACTCCCCGTTGCAGTTGAATGTTGGCTAAAGATAAAATAAGCCGATATTGTGTGACCGTCCCGGAATATCCCGCCATAGTTTGCAAGGCCTCTGCCAATCTCCTTTGGCGTTTTAGGAATCCGTAACCCACAATATAACTGGTTCGCCCTGTCCCGACCGGCCTGGGCCGGACCGATCTGACCCTATTCACAAGCATGCGGCCTCTGCCTTTTCCCGTGGAAAACGCCGGCTCACGATGTCTGATACATCAGATTTCAGTGTCGGTGTCAAGTAAAAAAATCCCCCCTCCGGGGTCTCGATTAATTATCTAATTAATTAAGGATGTTTCGTCTGGCCTGTTCTGAAGAGTTTTCCAGGGTCGCCGAGGCCAAACACAGTAATTCGTCTTTTTTGCTTCCAGGAGTAAACCTCCATTACGTCCGGTCATTTCCATTGACCGCCAATTTACCAGGACGAATCGACAATCTAACGTTCCGTGTCTGTTACCTTGTTTCCCTGCGAAGTCCGGATAGGGGCAACGGCTGGCTCAATTGGAACAAGAACGCTTTTTCTAATTATATCCCATTCGGGAAAAATCGCTTTTTTTTTCGCACCTGATTAGGAATCTGCAAAAAATGCGGGTATGGCTTCCCTGGCCTTGGGCTTCCCGGACCTTGGGGACCGAAACTGTAACTAAGCGCGGCATTGTCTGCGCACTGATTTAAGTCCCGGGCAAGTTGCCATCCCTTAACATGGGACCATTTGAATATATTGCACTTCCGGTATTATGACGGCGCGGCAACCTGGCGGTTATGGGCGAATCAACCTGAGGCCTGCCGCGATATTGTCCTTGACAAACACTTGGTATACAATTAGTTAGATAGTGAAAATTGAATAGCAGGCCTGTCGGGAGCTCGGAGTAACCGGGCTGAGAGGGACTCTTTACCATGTAGCGAGTCCGACCGTTGAACCTGATCCGGATAATGCCGGTGGAGGAAACCTGAGGCATCACATAAGCCGTCCTCTATTGGGCGGCTTTTTTTGTTTTCGCGGGAATGAATAAAAGCAGGCGTGGCGCTCCGCTGTTCCGGCGGAACGCCCGGGAGGTAACCATGAAAGGACGTTTGTTTCTGATTTTGCTTTTGATGACCGGAATCATGGCCTGGGGCCAGGTCTCGCCCCTGGCCGCGGACGAGAACACGGTCACCCTGATGACTCACGACAGCTTCAACGTCAGCAAGGAAGTCATGGCCGGTTTTGAGTCCAGAACGGGAATAAAGGTTCAGTTTCTGAAAGCCGGGGACTCCGGCGCGGCCCTGAACCAGGCCATTCTCTCCAAAAACAATCCCATGGCCGACGTTTTCTTCGGGGTTGACAATACCTTCATGAGCCGCGCCCTGAAGGCCGGTATTTTCGAACCTTACGCCTCCCCTCTTCTGGCCGAGATTCCGGATTCGCTGAAACTGGACACCCAGAACCGGCTTCTGCCCGTCGATTTCGGCGATGTCTGCCTCAACTACGATAAGAAATGGTTCGCGGACAAGGGGTTGACTCCTCCGTCCAGCCTGGAAGACCTGCTCAAACCCGAATACAAGGGCCTGACAGTGGTGGAGAATCCGGCTACTTCTTCTCCCGGACTGGCTTTCCTGCTGGCCACTATCGGACGTTTCGGGGAAAGCGGCTATCTCGATTACTGGAAGAAGCTCAGGGCCAACGACGTGCTGGTTTCCGACGGCTGGGAAGACGCCTACTGGGGACAGTTCAGCGTGGGCTCCAAGGGCAAGGGCAGCCGCCCCATTGTGGTCAGCTACGCCAGCAGCCCGCCGGTGGAAGTCGTCTTTGCCGAAACACCCCTCGATGATTCTCCCACCGCGCCGGTAGTAACCAACAGCAGTTGTTTCCGCCAGATCGAATTCGTGGGCATCATCAAGGGAACGAAAAAAACCGAACAGGCCCGCAAGCTGGTGGATTTTCTCCTCGGCCGTGAATTCCAGGAGGACGTGCCTTTGCAGATGTATGTCTTCCCGGCCAACAAAACGGCCAAACTGCCCGAGGTTTTTGTCAAGTATTCCAGCGTGGCCGAACAGACATCCGAGGTTTCCTCCGAGGACATCGCGGCCAAGCGCGAACAATGGATAGAAGCCTGGACGGAAGCAGTCTTAAGGTGATTCGTCTCATTTCCAGAAAGGGAATCCTGCTGGTCGGGATTCCCTTGCTTTTTCTGGCGGTCTTCTACTTCTATCCGCTGCTGAGGATATTTGTCCTCAGTTTCAGGCCCGAGGGCGCCTGGGACCCGGCCAGCTTGAGCAAACTGGTCGGTTCCAGTTATTACGTCCGGACACTGTGGTTCACCACCTGGCAGGCGGCGGCCTCCACACTTCTGACTCTGGCCGCAGCCCTGCCCGGAGCTTACGTTTTTGCCCGGTATTCATTTCCAGGTAAAAAACTGCTTCAGTCCATAACGGCGGTCCCTTTCGTTCTGCCCACGGTGGTGGTTGCGGCGGCCTTTCAGGCGCTTCTGGGGCCTCGCGGTCTGGTCAACACCTGGCTGACGGAATGGTTCGGCCTGGATTCCCCGCCGTTCAATCTGGACCGCACTTTCTGGTTCTTTCTGCTGGCCCACGTATTTTACAACTACACAATAGTGGTGCGCATTGTCGGCGGATTCTGGGCCACCCTGGAACCGGCCCTTAATGAAGCCGCCCAGATGCTGGGAGCTTCGGCCTGGCAGGCCTTCCGCAAGATCACCCTGCCCCTGCTCCGTCCGGCCGTGGTTGCCTCGGCCCTGCTGATCTTCATTTTCTGTTTCAGCAGTTTCGGCATCATTCTCATCCTGGGCGGCCCCCGGTTTGCCACCATCGAAGTGGAGATTTACCGGCAGGCGGTTCATATCTTCAATCTGCCCATGGCCGCGGCTCTTTCCATCATCCAGATTATTTTCACCTTTGCCCTGATGTATGTCTTCACGTGGATACAGCGCCGGACCTCCGTGGCCCTGAATCCGGTAAGCCGGTCGGTCATGGAGAGGCGTCCGGTAAGTCTCAAGGACAAGCTCCTGGTGGGCGGGAACGCGGTTTTCATTTTACTTCTTCTCGGCGCGCCAATGCTGGCCCTGGTTCTGCGTTCCTTCACCACAGACTCAGGTTTTTCTACCGTTTTTTACCAGAGCCTGTTTGAAAACAGGACGCAGTCCCTGTTCTTCGTTCCGCCCCTGGAAGCTGTGACCAATTCCCTGCTTTTCGGCCTGGCCACACTGGTCATGGCCTCTATTCTGGGGCTGCTGGCGGCCGCCTACCTGGCCAAACCGTCATCCCGTTTGACCTCTTGGCTGGACCCGCTGTTCATGCTGCCTCTGTCCACTTCGGCGGTCACCCTGGGCTTTGGTTTCATCATCGCTCTGGACCAGCCGCCGCTCAACCTGAGGACTTCCATCCTGCTGGTGCCGCTGGCTCATACCCTGGTGGCTTTTCCCTTTGTGGTCAGAAGCCTGCTGCCTGCCTTACGCAGCATCCCCAGAAGCCTGAAGGAAGCGGCGGCCCTGCTGGGGGCTTCGCCTTGGCAGGTCTGGAAGAACGTGGACATGCCCATAGTCGGCCGGGCCCTGCTGGTGGGCGCGGTCTTCGCCCTGACCGTCAGCCTGGGTGAATTCGGGGCCACGGTCTTTGTGGCCAGACCCCAGACTCCCACCATGCCTTTGGCTATATACCGCTTCCTGGGGCAGCCGGGAGCACTGAATTACGGCCAAGCCATGGCCATGAGCAGCCTGCTGATGCTGGTGACGGCGGCAGGCTTTCTGTTTCTGGAAAAGATGAGGATAGGCCGGGGGGAATTCTGAAATGGCCCTGTTGGAAATCAGAGATATTATCAAATCATTTGTCGGCGATCCGGGTTTGTACGGGGTTAGTCTCGACCTGGAACGAGGCTGCATTCTGTGTCTGCTGGGGCCTTCGGGCTGCGGCAAGACAACTCTGTTGAGGATCGTCGCGGGTCTGGAGCAAGCCGATTCCGGACGGGTTCTTTTCGATGGGCGAGACATGTCCGCCGTCCCGCCGCATCAGCGCAACTTCGGCATGATGTTCCAGGAATTCGCCCTGTTTCCGCACAAGGATGTTTTCGAAAACGTGGCCTTCGGCCTGCGCATGCAGAAAGAATCGGCTGAAACCATAGCCCGCCGCACGGCTGACGCCCTGGCCCTGGTGGGTCTGGAAGGTTTCGCCGCCCGCAATGTCGGCGAACTGTCCGGCGGGGAACGCCAAAGGGTGGCATTGGCCCGCAGTCTGGCCCCTCAGCCCAGGCTGCTCATGCTGGACGAACCCATGGGCGCACTGGACCGGGCACTGCGTGAACGGCTGATGGTGGACATCCGCAGGATATTGAAGCGCGTGGGTATGACCAGCATCTTCGTCACCCACGACCAGGCCGAGGCCTTCGCCATCGCCGACGTCATCGCGGTGATGAATCAGGGGCGGGTGGAACAGGTTGCTCCGCCGGAGGAACTCTACCGGCGTCCGGCTAATGCGACGGTGGCCAGATTCCTCGGCTTCCACAACCTGCTGGACGGGTTGACCTCCAATGACGGCATTGTGGAAACATCCTGTGGATCGTTCCGGACATTGGACGAGGCTCCGGCGTCCGGAAACAAGGCCGTGCTTCTTCTGCGCCCGGACGCAGCCCGTCTGCCGAACGGTTCACCACCTGAACCAGGCGATACAGTTCTGGAGGGGATTCTGCGGGACCGGACCTTTCTCGGCCGTAACTACCAGATCGGACTGGAAACTTCTTCCGGGTGTTTTCTGCTGTTCGAATTGCCCAATGAACCCCGCCCGCCTCAACCAGGGGAAAAGATACGCCTGCTCATACGCCCTACCGGGCTGACCCTTATGCCCGGAAACGGGAAATAAAAACCCCGCCAGGAATCGGCGGGGTTTATCGGAAGAATGAGGGCGGGGCCGGACGGCCCCGCCTTTTCTGTCAGGTTATGGTTGTCAGTCCAGCAGGCTGGAGATAAAGCAGCCGGCGAAGCTGTTGCCGGTGCCGCCGGTCGAATCGGACTGCACGAAGGCCGGGCCGGACGGGTCGACAATAATGCCGTTGGCCACGCCGTCGGCATCGCCGTACCCACCGTCCTTCAGTTCGAGAGTCACCGACTTGCGGTCTTCACTGAAGGTTGCGTGAGCCGAAAAGTCCTGCCAGCCGTTGATCGAATCGTACTTGTACCAGCCGTAGCCTTCCGGAGCGGCTTCGGACAGGTAGATGGTCACCCTGGCCGTATCGCCGGGATTGGCCACCTGGAGCCTGAAGCTGATGACGCCGAAAGGCAGTTCATCCGGCCGGTTATCAGTATCATCGATGGTCGCCGGGTCGATGGCCGCCATCTCGTCGATGGAAGTCACGTTTTCCCCGATCAGTACGGCTATCTGGCCTTCGCCCACGGCGGTGTTGACCGCGCCCATGCCCGCCTGGCTGTTGTCAGGGGTGCCGTCGCCGTCCAGGTCCACGTCGTCGTCCACTTCCTGTTCGTCCGCAATGCCGTTGGCGTTGGCGTCCACCGGAGCCGCGCCCGTGGTGAAGGAGAACGGATCGGACCAGTAAGAAGCATTACCGGCCGCGTCGAAGAACCTGACCCGCCAGTAGTAGGTCGTGTTGGGCAGCAGAGTGGCCGTGGGTACGACCAGGGAGGTCAGCTTGGAGGCGCTGGTGATGTCCAGCTTGACATTGCTGAACGCCGCATCCAGGCTGATCTGCCAACGGGTTCCGCCATGGGTGTCGCCCTCGTCCGGATCGGAAAACTCTTCCGTTTCCAGGGCCGGGGTCAGGGAGACGCCGGAGGCGTTGTTGTCCGGATCGTCCAGGACCGGCTTGTACGGACTGTGGATGTTGAACATGGGGTCGTAACCCGGATCGCCCAGTTCACCTTGGGCGTTGATGCCCTGCATATGGATATTCCAGTCCGGCATGTCCTTGGGGGCGATTTCATCCGTATACAGGAGTTCCTCGGTGGTCACGAAAACCGCCACGGCTCCGCCCTGGCCGTTGGAAGCCAGGTGGGGCGCAGTCGAAAACTTCGTCGATAGGGCAGCCCCGCCCTCTTCCCAGAGCACCTCGCCCTGGGCGTCGATCCTCTGGGCCATCGTCCGGTAAAGCACAGCTGTTTTCGGGAGCAGCGCATCGGACGGCATATTATTGGTCTCGGTCCAGGCCGTGATCACGCCGCCAGAACCATCCTCGATGGTGAAACGGGGATAAATATTGGGTGCACGCCAAAGACTATCGCCGTCTTCGGTCAGGCAGACGGGTTCATCCCAGGACAGCGAACCATCGGCGTCGACTTTCTGGACATACCTCTCGCCGTCGTCCCGGTTGCCGTAGGTGATATAGCCGCCGCCAGCCCCGTCATTGGCGAAATCAGCCGAATAACGCTCCAGTGCCACGTTGACCATCTCCGTGGGTTCGGCCCAGAGGGCATTGCCGTCGGCGTCCAGACGCTGGACCGTGATGATATCTGCCGACCAGCTGCGGGCGTCGTCAACATCTTCAGGATAACGGCTCCAGCCGACCAGATAGCCGCCCGCGCCGTCGGGAAGCACTAACGGCGCATCGCCCCGGCCGGTATCGTCGACCACCAACGGCTCGCCGCCGTTCCAGGCCGCCTGGCCCTGGGCGTTGATCCTTTGCACCACGATGGTCGAGTCTCTGTCTTTCGGCGCATCCCAGTCCATGGACTCATATTCCCAGGCGACCACAGCTCCGCCCTGGCCGTCAGGGGCAAAAAGCCTCACCGGGTCCTCAACATCGAACTTGATGGGGTTTTCGGCCGTTCCCCAGGCCAAAGTGCCGTCGGCCTTGATCCGGTTCAGCTCGCCGCCCATGGCGGCCATGATCACGCCGCCGTCTCCGTCGGACACGGCCCAGCCCAGGTTCGGCATTTCCGAAGAGACAATGGCCAGCACGCCGCCCTCGGCCCACTGCTTGCTGCCGTCGGCGGCCAGCTTCTGGGCTTTGAACGAATAAGAGTCGATTTCCCGGCCGGAGGCGTCTCTGCTCATACCCGTAATCGGGCTCCAGGCCACGATCAGGCCGCCCTCGCCGTCGGCCACCGCCACGGAGAGTCCCTGTTCATCCGCGTCGGTGCAGACAACAATACCGTTCTCGGTCCACTGGGCCACGCCCAGCGAGTTGAAATGCTGGGCATATATATCATAGGAAGTAAAAGCCCGGTCGCCGGGAGCTTCGGAGTACGACCGGCCGTCGGTCCAGACCACGTAGTACCCGCCCAGTCCGTCATAAACAATGCGGGAGTCCATCTGCATATAGGAAAACGTGCAGACCGGGGTGTTGACCGCCGGGTCGGAACTCCACTGGGCCCGGGCCGAAGCCGGAGCCAGGGTGATGAGGCTGGTGATTGTCAGAAGAAAAACGATGGTGATTGAAATAAAGCCTATGAAAGTTCGAAGTTTCCTGCAGAAATCAGCTTGGGTTTGCAAAAACATAAATAAGTCTTCCCTCCAGATTAGTTGTGTCCATCATGGGTCAGATCGGCGCAACACCCAGGCCATCCATTGTCCGCATTTCTCCGGAAAAAGCCATCAGGCTTCATGCCCCTGAATATACTGGACGAGATTCCATTTGACAGATCTGGTTGCACGGTCTGTTAACTACCCAATCTAGTCAGCAATACCGATCAGTTGTCACATCAGTTACGCTTTTTTCACTTGCTCCCAGAAGATGGAATCAAGCTGTATTAGTCGGGTATCCTTATATTACTGATTAAACAGAGTCAAGCACTATCGGCCCACTTGTCAGGGTAATCGCATTTGAGCGCGGTTTCTGAAAGAAAAATATAGACAATGGCGATTACATATTGTATCTGACTGATATTTAATACAAAAAGGCTACGAGCTGGATAGGACAACCAATTCCTCGCCACCGTTATTCAGGCATGATTCCCAAATACGATTACCCTGGCCTGCCCCCGCAGATCACTTGCCTTGACCGGCAAAACCAGTCTTGATCGCCCCATATTTTGTGGCATAATGAAAAAATCTCAGCTATCGGAATTTCATAAAAAAAGGTGATCCGCCATGCCGGGAAAACACGCCCCTGGTTTCCGTGAAACCGTCGACGCCCTGGTCCACGAATTATCCCGCACCGCCGTCAGGGACGTGGGAGGTGAAGCGGAAAGACAGTCCTGGCTGAGGACCTTGTACACCGCGTACAACCAGCGTTTTCTGGCCGACAACAGCCATATCTGGCACGGGGCCTCCATCATGCTGCCCCTGGCCTATGGTCTCATCGCCGCCGTGCCCTCGGCCATGCAGCACGGTCTGCCGCTGATCTTCCCGGCCCTGGCCTCCACGGTCATCGGAACGGCCAATCTCATCATCGTGGAAAATCATCGGGCCTTTCAGGACAAGAACCTTGCCCGGCTCAAGGCCATCGAACAAGTCCTCGGGGTGACCCAACCCGAAGCCGACAAGATCAGCGGTCACGGCCTGCTGGACAGACTCATCACCGCTCCGGCCATAATCCGGCGCCTCTTCCGGATGCTCACCCTAATCCTGATCCTGTCCTGGCTGCTGCTGGCCTGGAAATACCCGCTGCAATTCTGGGGCTGCGCCTGAGGCAAGAAACAGGCGGCGGTTGAATGAAGGTGACCAATGAGGTGGACCGTTTTGCCGGAGGTTGTGTTATAAAAGGCCAATCATGTTATGGGGAGACGGGGGCAATGCCTGGAACCGCCAAAGATAAGCGCTCTTTTGTCATGATCGGAATTCCGGCCGGCGGCTTTGTCATGGGCACAAGGCCGGGACACGGCGAAGAGGACGAGTTTCCCCAGCACGAGGTCTGGGTGGACGAATTCCTCATGGGAAGGGATCTGGTCACGGCGGCGGAATGGGCCGTTTTTCTCAATGCGGCGGGCAATCCCGGACGCAGATATTTCGAACCATCCAGCCAGACCACGGTGGTTCTGGTTTCCGGGCTTTACTATCCGAAGAAAGGCTGTTCCGGCCATCCGGCCAACGGCGTGAACTGGTACGGGGCCTCGGCCTATTGCCAGTGGCTTGCCGACCGGACAGGCAAGCCTTACCGCCTGCCGACCGAAGCGGAATGGGAAAAAGCCGCCCGTGGCGGGCTGGAAAACAGACGCTATCCCTGGGGGGACCACGCGGCCCGGGGCCTGGCCCAGTTCAACCAGACCTGGGTCGATCCCAAACACACCATCAGTCCTGTCGGCGCCTATCCCCCCAACCGTTTCGGCCTGAACGATCTTGTCGGCAACCTCTGGGAATGGTGCGCCGACTGGTACGACGCGGGATACTACCAGACCTCCCCGCCAACCAATCCCCAAGGCCCGGAATCCGGCGCAACCAAGGTGCTGCGCGGAGGCTCCTGGGGCAGCCTGGATTTTCAGGTGCGCTGCGGCATCAGGCTGGGTGAATTTCCCGGCGTTTCCGATTCCGGCATAGGTTTCCGCCTGGCCCGCACACCCTGAAAGGGCTTCGGCAGTCTCCTTTTCCAGCCGCCTTTCTCCATCCACGGCCAATTATATAAAAGTCCTTGCCCTCCCCATCTCTTTCCTGTATGTTTGAACATATGCTCATATATGGAGGAATGCTTTGACTCAAAATAAAGCCTCGTTCATACATAAGGATGGCTGTCAGGTCAGAGTCGTTCATCTCGAACGAGTAGCCGCAGCCCGACAGCAGGCGCTGCCTCAGCAGGAACTGGACCGGCTGGCCTTGACCTATAAGGTCCTCGGCGACCAGACCAGGCTGAAGATGGTCATGGCCCTGGCGGGCGGAGAGATGTGTGTCTGCGACCTGGCCGCCTTCCTCGACCTGAGTGAATCGGCGGTCTCCCACCAGCTTCGCCGCCTCAAGGAACAAGCCCTGGTAAAAAACCGCCGTGACGGACAGGTACTTTTTTACAGCCTCGATGACGATCACGTGGCCGATCTGCTGAAAACCGGACTGGAACACATAAGAGAGTAGAAATCAGATGAACGTTATCACCTACGCGGCGGAAGCGCTCGCGCAAAGCTGGCATATTTTTCTGGAATCTTCAGTCTATATCATTTTCGGCCTGCTGGCCGGCGGTTTGCTGAGGGCCTTTCTCGACCCGGACGCTGTTTCCCGGCACCTGGGACAGGGGCGGTTCAAATCGGTGTTCAAGGCGGCCTTGCTGGGCATTCCCATACCCCTCTGCTCCTGCGGAGTCCTCCCGGCGGCGGCGGCCATGAAAAAACAGGGCGCCAACAACGGGGCGACCACAGCCTTTCTTATTTCCACTCCGGAATCGGGAGTGGATTCCATTGCCATGACCTACGCCCTCATGGACCCGGTCATGACCGTGGCCCGGCCCGTGGCCGCCTTTGCCGCGGCGGCCGCCGCCGGAGTGGCGGAAAACCTTTTCACCCGGCCGGCCCCGGCTTCCGGCCTGTCCAGCCCGGAGGCGTCCGCTGGCCGGCAGGACCCGGCGATAGCCCTTCTTCCCCCATCCAGGGCAAAAACAAGCCCGAGTTTCGGCCGCAAGATAAAATCCGGCCTGTTCTACGCCGTGAATGAAATATGGAACGACATGGTTCTGTGGTTTCTGGCCGGATTGTTGCTGGCCGGAATCATCACAGCTTTGACCCCGGACGAATTCATGGCCCGTTTTCTGGGCGGCGGCATGAGTTCCATGCTGGTCATGCTGGTGGTCGGCATCCCCCTGTATATCTGCGCCACGGCCTCGACACCCGTGGCGGCGGCCCTGATTCTCAAGGGCGTCAGCCCCGGCGCGGCCCTAGTCTTCCTTCTGGCCGGACCGGCCACCAACCTGACTTCCCTGACGGTCATCCTGAAGCTGCTCGGACGCAGAGCCACGGCCATCTATCTTGCTGCGGTGGCTGTTGTCTCGGTATTGGCCGGGCTGGCGGTGGATCAGGTCTACGCCGGACTGGGCCTGTCGGCCAGAGCCGTGGCCGGGCAGGCCGCCGAACTGGTTCCGGCCTGGGCCGAACTGGCCGGAGCCGCCATTCTCATAATACTTTCAATCAGACCGCTTTGGCGGCGGCTGAAGGCTTTGCCTTCCAGCCTCGGCGCCACCTTCAAGGGGGACAGCGGCCATGCTTCAAAAACCTGCTCGACGGGAGCAGGCTGAGGCTGCTCATAGGGCCGGTGCGGCTCTGATGTTGACAAAACGATACTCGTGCGCAAGACTGGTGTTTCAGAGCGGATTCTGGGTTGCCAAGGAAGGGGAAAACCATGGAGCAGCCGGCCAGGCGGCGTCTTCTGGAAAGAGTTGAGGATTCGGCTCCCGCTTTTACCATAGACGATGTGCAACTGGGGGCCAAATACTGCGGAGTCAGGCTGGATGACGGATCGGCGGGCGTGGCCTTCAACTTCGGTGAAACACCGCCGGATGACAGGCCTCTTTTCGGAGGCATAACCGATTTTCAGGGACTTCCGGCCACCGAACTTTTGAAATTCGTTGAATCCTCCCAAACTCTGGAAGCGGCCGTGGGCCTGGCCGCGCTCAATGCCCTGCTGAACAGGCACCGGCCCGAATTCTTCGGCGGCGATGTCCTGGAACTCGCCCAGATTCGCCAAACCGACCGGGTGGGCATGGTCGGCTACTTCGCGCCCATAATGGAACGCCTTAACAAGATGTCCGGCGAGGTTCTGGTTTTCGAAAAGAACCTGGCCAGGGCCGACGGACTTCTGCCCGAGTCCGAAGCGGCCAAGCTGCTGCCTGAATGCCAAGTGACCTTACTGACGGCTACATCCCTGATTAACCATACTTTCGAAGGGTTGCTGGAAGGCGTCCGGCTCTGCCGGGAAGTGGTCATTCTGGGGTCTTCAACGCCCATGTGCCGAAGGGCATTCGCCGATACGCCGGTGACCCTTCTGTCGGGAATTGTCATTGATGAGCCGGATAAGTTGATGCGCGTGGTCGGGGAAGGCGGAGGGACCAGGAGGTTCAAGGGCCTGGTCAGCAAGGTCAATTGCCGCCTGAAATAATCCTCCAGGTGTCGAAGCCCTGAAAAAGGATGAAGGTGGAAGCCAGGAAGGGGCCGGAGCATCCACGTCGGCAATCACCCCTTTACTGCTTGCGCCAGCCCCACACCATGTATAACCCTACCAGAAACAGTATCGAACCCACGCCCGCGGGTGATCCCTTGGACACTCAGAGCAGAGGCACGAATTCATTGGCCGTTGGAACAGGGCAGGACGCCGCTTGCGGAGACCATAACAGGCGGTAAACCCACAACCCGATGGCCGAGGCTATCAGCCCCCAGCCCATCCAGAAGACAACCGGCCTTTTTTTCATCAACAACCACCTCCGCCGCCCGGAGCCGCTCTTTATTCCTCGGACGTTTCCGCCAGGGAAATCATGTCCAGGGTGAGATCGGTTTTCAGAGCCTCCAGGTAGCCGATCAGTTCGGGCAGATTTTCCGTGAAAGTCATATAGGAAAACCTGACGCCGCTTTTTTTCTTGCCGATGACCAGAGCTTCGACGACTTCGTCCTTTTCGTCCTGCAGACAGTCGATTATTTCCTGAACTATATTGAGGCGCTTGAACGGAAGCACTTTCATGATCGCTTCTTCCTCTCGTGGCGGTATGTCGCCGGCGTTTCGCCCGGCCGGATTTCGTCGGTCAGGCCGACTGCTCCGCGCATTCATACTGCAAATCGGCTTATTAGGCAAACCATATATCATCCGGTTTTGCCCAAAAGCATACAGGGGTTTGTCTCTTTGTCAAGCCGAGTCCGGCGGGCAGGCCGGACAGGCCTGTCCGCAGGCAATGTTTCACGTTGAAGCCATAAAAAAAGCCCCTGCATGAGGGGCCTTGTGTCCGGCCGGGAAGCCGGAACCGGTTCAGATGGAAACGGCCTTTAAAAAGAAGGCGGTTTGCAGCCGCAGATAGTCGGGCAGGGGCAGGCGCTTTTTGTAATGCCAGTTTTTGAGAGCCCAGGTGTGTCCGGCGATTATCATGTTATGGGCGATCAGGTCAGTGTCCATGGAAGAAAACCTTCCCTGGGCGATACCCTCTTCGAGTATCTGCTGGAAAATCTTGACGTGCTCCATCTCCGCCGCCATTATCTTCTTCCGGCCATCCTTGTCCAGGGTGCGCGACTCCCGATAAACCAGGATGACCTTGATCATGCATTCATCAACCAGGTTAAAGAAGACCTCCAGGGCTTTTTTCAGCTTGTCGGCCGGGTCTTTCAACTGGTCCAGCTGGGGCAGAATCCTCTCCTGGAATTTCCGTGTAAAGGCCTCCATTATCAGAAGCATGATATCGGATTTACGGCGGACGTAATGGTAGGTAACCGGGACGCTGATTCCGGCATCGGCGGCTATTTCCTCAACCGATGTCTGATGCAGACCTTTCTTTTCGTACAGTCCGCTGGCTGCTTCGATGATAAGATGCTTGATACTGTCGGCTTCAGCCTCCGAGACGACACGGGTCTGGGCGTCTTGACTCATGGCCTCCTCCGTAAGCTGAGTGTTGGTTCACGAACAAATTGTCTGTATGATTAGATTTTCAACCCAACCTGCCTGCCTGTCAACCGTTTTCTGTTATTTGGCCTTGTGGAAGATTTCTCTTCCATGCCCCGCTCCCGGCAGTCAGTCTTTTGATGATAAGGATGGATACGCCGCCGGACCGGTATCGGCCTGTGTCAGGCTGAGCATACCGGCCGGGCGGACTGCTGCGGACGAGCCGTTTCTCAGGCTCCCAGGCGGTAGCCGTTATTGACCAGGAAGTTTATGACCTTTTCATTCTTGTCCAGAAAGCTCTGGGCGCTTTTGGCCAGCCCCTGCAACTCTTCGTCATCCTCCGGCGTAACCGGAATGCCCGAAGAACTGCCCATATAGAGCAGCGGCTGTTTTTCCAGCGCATCGGCCAGTTTCTTGCGGGTATCCTCGTCAACCCGCTCCAGCAGTTCCTCCCGGCGAAAAGCCCGTGCTTCCCGGCCCGAAGAGCCGTCCACGATGACCAGCACGTAATCGTCGGCCAGGTCGGGATGGTCCTGCAGATAAGCAGCCGTCTCTCCGGCCAGGTCAATGGTCACCCGGTCGCAGATGTTCTGCATGGAAAAAGAAACCATCATCTCGGCCCGGTTGGACAGAAAATCCAGCATGCCCGAGCTTTTATCCGATCCGGTATTCCCGGCCCACCAGGGGCTGCTGGCCTGTTGCGAAAGCCACGTGGAAACCGAACTGCTGTAGGAACTGTAAGGATTTATCGTGGAACTCATTGTCAATACCGCCTTTCCCTCATGTTCACCCGGATACCCATTGCAAACGCCTTGCCAGTCCATTTTCCTTCTCAATGTTTGAAAAATCCGCGCCGATTGGCTATGTTGGAGATGCGGCTCTGGGGAGGCGAGGCCTCTTTTGCCCGGCAAACACCGAAAAACCGGCATAATTTGCCTCCCGGACCACTCTGCGGGGCCGCGGACATATGGAGAAAAATAACCGACCCCGTGGCTTTCCGGAAAAAAGGTCGGCACAAGGCGGAGAATATGGCGCTCATGGAAGAAAAGCTGGCTCTACTGTCCACCATCGAACGGGTCTTCGAAGACTTCATCCTCAGCCGCAACCGGCTCGCCTGCAAGCCCGGCTGCGCGGTCTGCTGCACCAGGCATCTGGCCGGCACCACCCTGGAAGCCTACCGGCTCTTACAGGGGCTCAGAACAATCGGCCGTCAGGACCTCATCGACCTCCTGCCGGAAATAACCGCTTCGGACATCTTCCGGCCCAGAATCACCACCAACGGGCTGGCCATGGCCTGCATGACTCAGCACGAGCCCCCGGAAGAAACTCCCGGCACGGACGACCGTCCCTGCCCTTTTCTGGAAAACAATCTCTGCCTGGTCTACGACCAGCGTCCCTGACCTGCCGGTCCATGTTCTCGCGGGAAACATGCCAGCCGGGAGGAGAAGGCGAAGTCCCGCCGGAAATCGTCACCATCAGCACGGTCTGCGCCCAGATAGTCGAACACCTGGATGTGGACGGCTACTACGGCAGCATCCACGACCTGCTACAGACCCTCACCGACGACTCCCTGTTCCAAAAGTACGCCTCCGGCGGAAAAATTAGGATAAAGTCCTATCCGACCAAGCCCCTGCCGGGACTCCCGGTCCCGCCGGAACAACAAGAAATCGTCCAGGAATTCCTGGAACGCCTGTTCAAAACAGACTGCGAAGGCATGACCTTCCGCGAAAAAATGGCCGCGATACGCGACGCACCCTTCTGAGGAGGATTGAAATTGATCAAAGGAAACCAGAAAGACGTTCAACCCATACCGGCAACCATGCCGGGAGCCAAAGGCGCGGGCATCCAGTGGTTGATAGCCAAACCCGAAGGCGCTCCGAACTTCTACATGCGCCGAGTCATAGTTGAGGAAGGCGGGCTGATACCCGTGCACCAGCACCCCGAAGAGCACGAAATGTATATACTTTCCGGGCAGGGGCGGGCCGAGCAGGAAGGCGAATCAACCGACATCGGACCGGGAGACTTCCTCTTTGTCCCCAGCGGCATCAAGCACTCCGTGACCAATACCGGCCCAGGGCAACTGACCTTCATCTGCTGCATCAACGTGGTAGGGGAGTAATAAAATGGCGGCGGGCGTTTCCGCTCAGGGTTGGCCATCAAAAAGCGAACTGAACCGGCGCACCCGCCGCCTCCAGCGCCTCCTGGCTTCGGACGGCCTGGACGGAGCCCTGATGCTCCAGAACGTCGATCTCATCTATCTGGCCGGCACCACCCAGGCCGAAGCGGTCTTCGTTCCCCGGCAAGGCGCTCCGCTGGTTCTGGCCCGGCCGCCCCTGGACCGGCTGAACGCCGAATGCCCCCTGCCGGACCAGGACGTTATGCCTCCCTGGCCCCAGCTCCGCGCCAGACTGGAACAGCATACCGGCCGGAACATCGGACGGCTCGGCCTGGAACTTGATGTGCTGCCCGTGGCCTTCTACCGGAAGCTCACCGAAAAGGCCCTAGCCGGACTGGATATCGCCGACGCCTCTCCCTTCATCCGACAAACCAGGGCCGTCAAATCCAAATTCGAACTGGCCCGGATGAACAGGGCGGCCCGGGAAATAGACCACGTCTTCCGGGCCATTCCCCGGCTCCTGAAACCCGGCCGGACCGAACTCCAAGTCGAGGCCGGACTCATGGCCCGCGCCCGCGCCCGAGGCCATCAGGGACTCATCCGCACACGCGGCTTCAATCAGGAAATTTATTTCGGCCACCTGCTCTCCGGACCGAACGGACTGGTCCCCGCCAAGGTCAATTCGCCCACCGGCGGACAGGGCGTCGGCCCCGGCCTGGGGCAGGGCGCGGGTCCCCGCGTCATCGGACCGGGCGAACTGGTCAGCGCCGACCTCTGCGGAACCAGCGGCGGGTACATTGTCGATCAGACCCGCCTCTACTTTACCGGCCGGGCGCCGGACCGCCTCCGCCGCGCCTCGGACGGTCTGAACGAACTCATGGACCGGCTGGCCGATTTCATCCGGCCAGGCATAACCGGCGGACAGATCTATGAGCAGGCCTTCAAAACAGCCTCCGCCCTCGGCCTGGAACAGGGCTTCATGGGGCTTGGCCGCGATATCTGCCCTTTTGTGGGGCACGGTATCGGCCTTGAACTCGACGAGTGGCCCATCCTTGCCCGAGGCGTGGGACAGGTTCTGGAAAAAGATATGACCTTCGCCCTGGAACCCAGGATATTCATGCCCGAATTCGGCGTCGTCGGTATCGAAGACACCTTCCACCTCACCGAAGACGGCCCCGTCCCCCTCAACCTCACCCCTCGCGGACTCTGTGAAGTCGAAAAATAGTATTGCCTTGAGCCGTCCTCCGGGGTGTAGAATATGAAGTGATGACGCCTTGTCTGCGGGAGGGAAACATGCCCTGGGTGGATGAAGATACCTGTTACGGTTGCGGCGACTGCCTCGAAACCTGTCCGGTTGAAGCCATAACCCTGTCCGGCCATGTGGCCTTCGTGGATCAGGACCTCTGCATATGCTGCGGCCGGTGCCTCGATTCCTGCGCCAACAACTCCCTGCGTGAAGAAGAAGCCCGGATTCAAGCCCTGGTCGCCGCCAATGTCGAATTCACCGAATTCTGCCTGGAAGCCTGCGCCCGTAACTTCGACGGCGACCCGGCCGTCAAAGCCGCCTGCCTGCAAAGGCTCTTAAACAGATTCGAGCAGGAAAAAACCGTGGCCGAACTGACACTGGAAAGACTCCGGCATCTGTACCAGGCCTGATGCCCCCCGGCGAGGCCTATCTTCCTTATAGCCTTAAACAAACCCGTGGGTCTGGGACAGCTTGACAAACATTTGTGCCAGCCCCGCCCCCAGCATGAAAGCCGAGTCCACATCGCTGTTCACGTCCATGGTCTCGTCAAAATAGACGCCCAGGGTCGATTCCATCCCGTCTTCGGGCAACCAGTAGCAGATCATGACCGGAACCAGAGGCAAGGGGTGCAGCACCACGGACACATCCGACTCGAACTGCTTTTCCACTTCCCGGCCGCTGAACATGTGGATGATGGCGTCGAACAGGTCGGTTTCTATGTCGGCCGCCCGCTTCATGGATTCTTCACAGCGCTTGCGGAAAAGCGGATACAGTTCCCGGCCGTTTTTCAGGTCCCTCAGGGAAACCCATTTGCCCGACGGAGGCCGTCCCTGCCCATACAACACGTGTTTGAGGAAAGGGACAACCACCCAGGGGTTGACATGTATGTCGGAAAAAAGCTTCCCCGTTGAGTCAATACTGAAATCCTTGCCCAGCACCTTGAGCGTCAGCCGGTTTCCGGTACAGGTCCCGCCCAGCCTGGCTGCGGCCTCCGCGAAATCGGCCCGTGCCGCCTCGCCGACCAGACCGGCCATCAAGGCTTCCCGGCTGGCCTGCTCATTGTCCGAAACAACAGGACCGCCGCTTAGGCGTTCAACTGTCCCGCCGTCCAGCCGGGGGCAGTCGCTCAAAGCCCGGCGATCCTGAAAAACAGCCCCGGCAAAAGCCAGGCAGGTCTTTTCCCCGCACTCCCGGCAGTTGGATTTTTCCAGCAGCTTGAATACTTCCATGGCATTTCTGAACTGGCTCATGAGGCAGACCTCCTTCGATTTTTTATTATAAGCATATCGGGGCGCCGGGCAACCACTTCTCCACAAGGAAAAGAGTTGATAAAAAATAACGGCTGAGCAAAGATAGGCATAATAATGCATTGTCCCAGCTTTGACCGGCCGATTTACCGGCTGGTAATCCTCCTTCGTCATGCGGTTGGAACGCAGCCCGCCTCAAAAACGGTGAAAAAAATGACGAAAAAAAGGATTGAGACCAAGATATCGAGAACTGCGGAGTGGACTTGTTTGTCCAGGGCGGCTTCTTCGCTCGAAAAGAACAGCCATTACCGCAGCAATGACCACCTGGCTCTCTTGCTCGTTCCGACCCTTCTGAGCCTTTCTTTGCGCATTTCCCTGTTCAGGAAAATATTCAGCCGTTTTATGGCACCCAAGGGTATTTACGAGTACACGACCGCCAGGACCAGGTACATCGATTCGGTTTTCCGCCAGGTTTTGGCCGATGGTTTTGAGCAGGTGCTGATTTTCGGCGCGGGATTCGACACCAGGGCTCTGCGTTTTGAGGCCGAAGCCGGAAGGACCAGAATATTCGAACTGGATGTCCCGACGACTCAACAGGCCAAAATCAAGCAATATAAAAAACGGGGATTGCCTACACCGGCCAACCTTGAGTTCGTTCCGGTCGATTTCGACCGGGAATCGCTTCCATCCGTTCTGGCCGAAGCGGGGTTCCGCTGCGGAGCCAAAAGCTTCTTTCTGTTGGAAGGCTTGCTGATGTACCTGCAACAGGAATCGGTGGATGAAACCTTCAGGGTCATTGCGGAGCTGTCGGGCCGGGACAGTATCGTCGCCTTTGATTATATCCGGATGTCGGCCATCCGGCGTCCTGAATCCTGCTATGGTGGAACAGAACTGTTCAGGGCCGTGGAAAAGGTCGGCGAAACATACAGTTTCGGGATTGAAGACGGAGAGTTGGAACTATTCCTGCGCAAATATGGTTTGAGCCTGAGTGAAAAATTGCGGGCCATGGATCTGGAACAGCGATATTTCACCGATTCCTCGGGACGGACAGTGGGGCGGGTCAACGAAACCCATTGCATAGTAAAGGCGTCGAAAACCTGAAAAAATGCTGGAGGAGCCAGGATGAATTGCGAAAAATGCGGCGACGCCATACCCACAAATGAAGAAAGGGACTTCCACGGACGAAAACTCTGCGAGGACTGTTACATGGACGCCCTTTCCCCGGCCCGCACCTGCGACCCCTGGGCCGCTCACAGCGCCAAAAATCTCCGGGATGCGGGGACGGGGGCCGGGCCGGAAGTAAGTCCCCGCCAGCAGAGCATCCTGGACGTCCTGCGGGAAACCGGCGGCTGCACCCTGCCCGAACTGGCCGAACGTCTCCAGATCAAACCCACCGACCTTGAACGGGAAATCGCCGCCCTGCGCCACGGCGAAAAGGTCCGGGGACAACTCCGCAACGGCGTCCGCTACCTGCTGCTCTGGTAACCCGGCCGCCGGGACTAAATTCTGAACTGGCCGATCAGCCCGTGCAGTTCGTCGGCCATATGGGACAGGTCCTGGGACGCGGCCTTGATCTGGGCCGCCCCGGCCGCCGTGCTCTCCGCCGCACGGGAAACCTCGCTTATCTGCACGGCCATTTCCCGGCTCACCTCGGCCGTCTCCGATGTCCCCCCGGAAACCTGAAGGGCCGCCGCGGCCGCCTGCCCCACGTTCTCAGCTATTTCATTGGCCGTGGCGCTCTGCTGCTCCACCGCCGCCGCGATGTCCTGGGCCAGTTCGTTGGACCTGCCCACGACGGCCACAATCTCGTCAATGGCCGCCACAGCCTCGCCGATGCTGGACCGGATGGCCTCGATCCTGGCCTGGATGCTGTCCGTGGAAGCAGCCGTCTGATTGGCCAGAGCCTTGACCTCGCCGGCCACCACGGCAAATCCCTTGCCCGCCTCCCCGGCCCGGGCCGCCTCGATAGTGGCGTTCAAAGCCAGCAGCTTCGTCTGGTCGGCGATGTTCAGAATCACCTCAACCACGGCCCCGATCTCCTCGGCACTCTTATGCAGGCCCTTCACGGCCCGGCCCGCCTCAGCAGCCTTATCCGCCGCCTCCTGGGCCGTACCGGCAGAACCGGCCGCATGCCGGGCTATTTCGGACACCGAAGCCGTCATCTCCTCCAATGCCGAAGCCATCCCGGCCACGCTCGAACTCAGTTCCGCCGTCGAAGCGGCCACCGTCTGCATATTCCCCCGGACCTCCGACGCATTGAACGCCGCCCCGGAAGATTGGGCCGACATCTCCTCGGCCCCGGAAGCCATCTGCTCGGATACCGCCGCCATCTCCGTGGAGGCCGCCGTCAGATGCTCCATATTGCCCGAAACCTGCCCTACCAGAAGCCGTATTTTTTCCACAAAAGTGTTGAACCAATGGGCCAGTTCACCCATCTCGTCCCGTCCCGAAAAATCCAGACGGCGCGTCAGGTCGCCTTCACCTTGGGCAATGTCCTTCAGTATATGCACGGCCACGGCCAGAGGACGGGCAATGGAGCGCCCTATCAGGTAGATAAGCGGCCCGAATACCGCCAGCGTAATCAGAAAAATCAGCAGCCCCACCACGGTGGAACCGGTCATCAAACGATGCGCAGCCCCTTCGGCCTCGGCCTGCGCCGCCTGCATCACCCCCTGCATCCCCTCAAGGCCGCGCCCCATGCGTTCGCTCAAGGCCAGGAGCCGCCCTTCCAGTTCGGCCGCTTCGCGCTCGATCCGCGCCGCCTCGGTGGCGCTCTCTCCTATCAGCCTGACCAGCCGTGTCTGGAGCCCGGCCCCCAACTGCCCCAGCTTGCCCCTTATATCTTCGGCCAAGGCACGGTCCTGATCCGTCTCCACTATTCCTCCCAGCACCCCCAGACTGCTCTCCAGGTAATTCAAGCCAGCCCGTATGGCGGCCCGGCGCACCCCGCTGATCTCCCCGCCGGAGCGTTCGACAATCGCCTCGGACGCAGCCAGACGCACGCTCAGAAGGCTCCGGCGCGATTCGTTGACTATCCCCAGATTCTGCCGCAAAACCTCATCCTGCAAGCGCCACTGCTTAAGCCTCTCCTGAATTATCTCCTCCAGCAGAGCCAGACTGGACTCGACAGAATAGGCATACCCGTCCAGAAGGCCGTGAATGCGGGCCGATTCCACCATCCCTTCGGACCCGCCTCCGGCACTCTTTTTTATCCCGGCAGGCAAATCCGACAGCATCAGTTTCTCCAGGTCCGGCAAAACCTCCAACACCGAAGCCACCAACTCCCGTTCGTCGCCGTCCACGGCCGACTCCGCCAACCGGGTCTGCCGCTCCGTCAGATATTGCAGGTTTTCCTGCATAAGCCCGGCCCGCTCATCGGACACAAACCCCTGATTCTTTTCCAACAGGGCGTTCAAGGCCCCGTTCATCATCTTCAACAGGGCGTTGCGCAGATAGTTGACTTCATCCGCCCTGCTCTTGGACAAGTTAATCGCCTCGGCCGTCCGGGACAGCCGCGACTGCAAAGACTCTTCCAGCGAAGCCAGAGAGTCGTCAAGGCCAACGCCCAAGGAAGTCAGTTCGGAGGCCAGGCCAGCGAACTCGGCGTCCACCTGCCGGATGGTCTGGGCCCCGTTCCTGACAAGCTCCACCAGATCGGTCTGTACGGCCAGCGACAGCTCCCTGACCGCTGAGGCCAGTTCATCCACCGCCCGCCGCTCCTCATCGGTCGCCGCCCCGCCGGCCAGTCCATTCAGTTCCCGCCCCAGAGCCTCCACGCTCTCATTTATGGTCGCCAGACGATCTTCCGGCAGGCCTCCCTCGCCGCGGCTGATAAGGGAACTCTCCGCAGTCAGCATGAGGCGCAGGTAAGCCCTGGTCATGCGGTTGACCATCTCCAACTGCTCCCGGCGCGCATCGGCCTGAGCCGACGCCCGCTGGATGGACAGGTTGGTCCATAGAGTGTTGCCCGCCAGCAGAGCCAGGGCGAACACCGAAATGAACCCGGTCAGATAGAGTTTTTGGCGGACGGTAAGTCTGTTCAGGGCGGATTGCAGGCGTACGAAACTCACAGGCATGGCGCTCCCCTTCCACGGTAAGTTCGGGATGTGCGGCTCACCTTCCCCCGAGGCCCTCCGGTTTATGCCCCGGGTTACCGGCGGAACCGCCGTCCCGTCACTGTCGGACCGGCTACAATTTTCAGGCTACGTATGGAATTTCTGATTCCCCCAGCCTACAACAGAATTGATCGCCGAGTCAAAGCGCCAGATAAAAAAAACGGAATCACACGGTCTTGCCGTTTTGCTTCCGCCTGGTTCCGGGGTCCTGACTCCAGAAGACACCGGCGAAAACCAGCAGACAGGCCATGTACTGGCCCACTGTCAGAGTCTCCCCCAGAACCGCCCAGCCCATGGCGATGCTGAAAACCGGAATGAGGTTCACAAAGGCCGAAGCCTGGCTGGCCGGAATCTTGGTCACTCCGTAGTTGTAGCAGGCGTAACCGCCCAGGGTCACAACAACACCCAGGTAGAGGATCGCCAGCACCGGCGTCATTTCGAAAGCGGTTGGCAGATCGGTGGGAGGCAGAAACATAAGCGGGAAGAAAAATACCGTCCCGACCCAGGCCTGAACCGCCGTGATGAACAGGGCCGAATAACGGTGGCTCAGCCGCTTGACCAGGATAGTGTAGCCCGTGGCGCAGAGCATGGCCACGAACTCCAGAAAATTACCCAGCGCCGGGTTGGGCGCGTCCGCCGTGGCCTCCCCCGCCATGGAAAGCCAGATGGTCCCGGCAATGGCCGTCAGGAAGCCCGCAACCGTCCGGCGGCTGGTCCTTTCGCCCAGAAAAAACCAGGCCGCCATGGCCACCAGCAGAGGCAGTATCGAAGTGATCATACCCGCTTGAGACGCCGTCGTATTCACCAGCGCCCAGCTCTCGAATATGAAATACATGCAGGGCTCGCAAGCGGCCAGCAGCAGCAGAGGCTTCCAGTCCCCGGCCTGATAACGGACCGCCCCGAACTTATGCCGCAGAAAAAGAAAACACAGGCCGCCCACGAACATACGCCCGAATATAACCACCATCGGATCATAGGTCCGGAAAGCCACCTTCAAGGCCACAAAGGAACTGCCCCAGACCACCATGGCTGTCAGAAGGGCTATTATCGGCAGCCAGTTCGCCCGTTTCTCGTTCAAAAACGAATCTCCTTAAAAAAACGCTCCCCGTCGCCGGGGAGTCCCGTGATTAATCATCCCGATAAACAAAAGTGAGCCTGAATCGAAACCGGCCGTCATCCGGCCGCGATTGGCTCACCCGGCCGCCTCGACGGACCTTCTGCATATATTCAACACCCCGCGGACTAACGCAAGAGAAATCTTCATCCGGGCCCGCGCCACGGAATTCGTGACCGGGAGGCCTCTTCCCGGCCAAGACTGGCTGCATGAGGCCGGACGCGGCCGCTTTAACATTTAAAAGTTAAATATCCGGTTGACCATCCTTGGCCCACAGGATATTATTTACCGGATGGGATGGTTTTCACGAATTGAATGCTTAACTTTGTTCAAATATGATGAGCCGTCCGGCGGACGGCCGCCCCAAAGATATGTGGAGGTCTTGACATGCTGGAACTGAAAAACCTGGTTTTCGAAGTCACCACCCCGGGAAGGAACGGACAAGAAACGACCAGAACCATCATCAACGGTCTTAACCATACCTTCCAGGAAGGCAAAATGTACGCCGTGACCGGTCCCAACGGCAGCGGCAAAAGCACCGTCTCCAAGCTGGTCATGGGCATCAACGTTGCGACCAGCGGGAGCATCCTTCTGGACGGGGAAGACATCTCCGGGCTCTCCGTGTCGGAAAGGGCCAACCGGGGCATAACTTACGCCTTTCAGACCCCGGCCCGCTTCAAGGGCGTCACGTTCCGGGATCTTCTGAGCATTGCCATGGGCAAGGACGACGACGAATCAGTGTCCACTCTTCTTTCGAGAGTGGGCATATGCTCCATGGATTTTCTGGACAAGCCTGTGGACGCCACGCTTTCCGGCGGTGAGATCAAGAAAATCGAACTGGCCACCGTCATCGCCAGGAACCCCAGAATAGCCATTTACGACGAGCCGGACACGGGCATAGACCTGTGGACCATAGGCCCCATGGTGGAACTGCTGAAAAAGGAACAGCAGGAACACAAAACCACCACCATCGTGGTCAGCCACAACAAGACTTTCCTGCGGGCCGCCGACGAAATCATCCTGATCCGGGACGGGCGGGTGGCCTTCACCGGGAAATACGAGGAAGCCGCTCCGTTGTTGAGCGACCTCAGTCTCTGCGGTTTTTCCGATGTCTGCGAAGGAGAAGGCAATGCTGGATGTTTTAGATAAGGATCTGCTGAAAGCGGTCGCCGACCTGGAAGGCCTGCCCAAGGGGGCTTACAACATCCGCAAGAACGGCCAGCTTCTGGGCCGCCAGGTGTCCGCCAATATCAATATAGAATCCAACAGCGACGGGACGGGCATAATTGTCTCCATCAAACCCGGCACTGTCGGCGAATCCGTACATATCCCGGTCATCCTGTCCCAGGCTGGCCTGCATGACGTGGTCTACAACACCTTTATCATCGGCGAAGGTTCGGACGTGACCATCGTGGCCGGGTGCGGCATCCACTGCGGGACTTCCCGGGCGGAAGGCCATGAAGGCATTCACGAGTTCAAGGTCGGCCGCAACGCCACGGTCAAATACGTCGAAAAACACTTCGCCACGGGCGAGGGCAAGGGCAAGCGCACCCTGAATCCCACTACCAAGGTCTTTCTGGACAAAGGCGCACGGGCGGAGATGGAACTGACCCAGATCGGCGGAGTGGACGAAGCCGACCGGCTCAACGAAGCGGTTCTGGGACCGGGGAGTTCCCTGCTGATCTCGGAAAGGGTCCTGACCGAATTCAAACAGAGGGCCGTATCCAGGAACCTGATAACCCTGGCCGGAGACAACAGCCGGGCCGAAATGATTTCACGGTCCGTCATCCGGGGCGACTCCAACCAGGATTTTTACGCCACAGTCGAGGCCCGGGCCAGGAGTTTCGGCCATATCGAATGCGACGCCATCATCATGGACAACGGTACCAACAACACCGTGCCCTCCCTGAAAGCCCTGCATCCGGAAGCCGAACTGACCCATGAGGCCTCCATCGGCAAAATCGCCAACGACCAGTTGATGAAACTGATGAGCCTAGGACTGAACTACGACGAAGCGGTCAGCCGGATAATCAAGGGATTTCTGCAATAGTATAACGAACGAAAAACCGCCGGAGAAACTGGCCGGCGGCGGGACTGCTGTGAAAAAGGGCCAGGCATTTCCGGCCCTTTTCAGACTGTTGACAAACCTCTTTGTTGTCTTTACCAACCTGACCTGCACCACAAAAACCCAAACGTCGATCTTCCGGTTTCCCCATTCTTTGGCGAACATGAACGTTCGCCCCCGGCGAAAGGCTGATTTGGGGCAACGACTAACGGGAGCGCTGGGGGCGGGCAGCCCCCAGAGTGGGTCCAGGCGACAGCCTGGGGCCGGGACCATCCCGGCCCTTTCTGTTCAGTGGGTTTCGAGCCGTCCCACAAGGGCGGACAGGTCGGGCAGGCCGTTTTCCGCGAAATACTTTTCCACCCCCGCCAGTATGTCCATGGCCGCCCGAGGGTTGATGAAATTGGCCGTGCCCACCTGGATGGCGGAAGCTCCGGCGAGAAGAAATTCCAGGGCGTCCTGAGCGGTCATGATGCCGCCTATGCCGACCACGGGAACTTTCACGCTGCGGGCCACCTGCCAGACCAGACGCAGGGCCACGGGCTTGATGGCCGGTCCGGACAGGCCGCCGATGGTGTTGGCCAGCACCGGCTTGCGCGTCTTCAGGTCCACGGCCATGGCCGGGATGGTGTTGATGAGGGACAACACATCCGCTCCGGCCGCCACCGCCGCCCTGGCCACGGAGACTATATCCGCGACCATGGGCGTCAGCTTGCACATGAGAGGCAGCCCGGTCGCTTTCCGGACGGCCCGGACCACCGCCGCGGTGGCCTCGGGGTCGGTGCCGAAGGCCAGCCCTCCGGCGGCCACGTTGGGACAGGAGACATTGATCTCGATCATGTCCACGCCGCCCGAGTGGTCGAGTCCTTCGGCCAGGGCCGAGTATTCATCAACCTGATCGCCCAGGATATTGGCCACCACCACCGCGCCCTGTTCTTTCAGCCAGGGCAGCTTGTCCCGGACAAAGGCCTCCAGGCCCACGTTTTCCAACCCGATGGAATTGAGCATGCCGGCCGGGGTTTCGCAGATGCGCGGAGGCGGGTTGCCGTGGCGTGGTTTGAGCGAAATGCCCTTGGTGACCACGGCCCCCATCATGGCCGGAGGCACGTATTCAGCGAATTCCTGCCCGTAGCCGAAGGTGCCGGAAGCCGACATGACGGGATTCTTCAGAGTCAGGCCGCCCAGTTTGACGCTGAGGTCCGGTTTTTTCACCATTTTATCTCCTCCGCCTCGAACACGGGGCCTTCCACGCAGACGCGGCGGTACCCGCCCTGAGCATGACTGGTCACGCAGCCCAGACAGGCGCCCATGCCGCAGGCCATACTGGCTTCCAAAGAAACTTGGCAGGGAACGCAGAATTCGTTGGCAATTCCAGCCACGGCGGCCAGCATGGGCTTCGGGCCGCAGGCCAGGACCGGAGCCGCTTGGGCGGCCAGGGCTTCGGCCAGGGGCGCTGTAACCAAGCCTTGCCGCCCGGCCGCGCCGTCTTCGGTGGTCACCACCATCCGGCCGGGGAAAAGGGCCAGATGGTCCTCGGCCAGGACGTACGCGCCTTCTCTCTCCCCATAAAAGACCGTGACCTCGACACCCCGGCGGTGCAGGTCTTCAGCCAGGGCCAGCAGAGGGGCCAGTCCCATGCCCCCGCCCACCAGATAAGCTGACGCCGCTTTGACATCCGTGTCGAAACCGTGCCCCAGGGGGCCGAGAATCTCCAGTTTTTCACCCGGCCGCACCTGCGAAAGCAGACCGGTTCCCACGCCGACCACCCGGTAAAGCAGGGAAACTTCTCCGTCCGGACCGATCCTGTGCAGGCCGAAGGGCCTTTTGAGCAGAGGGCTTCCGCCTTTTTCCGGGTCAGGCCCCGTACGCACCATGACGAACATGCCCGGACGGCCTCCCGCAGCCAGTTCGGACGCGGCCAACCTGAGCAGATAAGTGTCCCGGGCCAGCTTGCGGTTTTCCAGGACGGAACAGTCTCCCATGAATGTCGCCGACACTATTGTTGCTCCTTCTGCAGACCGGCCACCAGGCCGAAACGTCCGGTGACCTTCTCGCGGCGGTAGGAAAAGAATCCTTCCGAGCCGCAGACCGTACACATGCCCGCCGTCTCCACATTCTCCGGCCGGACTCCGGCCTCGGCCAGTTGCGCCCGGCTGATGGCCCAGAAATCGAAATGATTTTCACTGACCCGGAAATCATGGAACTCCGCTGGCAGTTCGTCCCGGAAATTGACGAATTCCGCGCAGCAGGGTCCCAGCGACGGGCCGACTCCGGCCAGCAGGTCCGCCGGATCCACCCCCAGGTCTCTTTCCAGGCGGGCCACGGTCTTGCCCAGGATATTGGCCACGCTGCCCCGCCAACCCGAATGAACCGCAGCCACCACCTGTCTTTTCGGGTCGTAAAGGATCACTCCCTGGCAGTCGGCCAGCTTGATGAGCAGGCCGATCCCCCTTTCACGGGTCATCAGGGCGTCGTACCCGCGAACCACTTCATCCCTGTTCGCCGGTGCTGGCTTGCCGTTGCCGGTCACCAGCAGGGCCTGGTCGCCATGGACCTGACCGGCAAAGGCCAGATGATCGAAGTTGAGGGCTTCCGCCGCCAGATTCATATTGGTCCGGACGTTGCCGTCTGCGTCTTCAGGCATGAAAGCCAGGTTCAGCCCCGCGCAAGGCGGTCGGCTGACGCCTCCGTGCCGAGTAAAGACGCCGTGGACCAACTCCGGGCAGGATTCGAAAATATCGAAACGGTAATAGACAAGTCCGTTATGCTGACAACGTTTCATGGCTCCACTTTAACATTCCTGAAAGAAAAAAACACCGCGCCCGATTGGTTCACCCACGCAAAGCGGCTCTGATCTTGTCGCTGGTCAATTCCCGCCAGGCGTCGCGGGCCACCCAGCGGGTGGTTTTATCCGGGCTGGCCGACATTCCTTCCGCCAGTTCCACGGCCATCATGTTCAAGCGGCGGTTTCGCTTGCCGATCTGCCGTAAAGCCCAGTTGACCGCTTTTTTGACGAAATTCCTTTCGTCCGAAGCGTCCCGGGCCACCAGTTTCAGGAAGGCTTCAAACGGTTCATCCGGGGCCTGTTTGTCGGATTGAGCCAGTTTGGCCATAAGCACGAAACCGGCCCGCTTGACGAATTCCTCTTCCCGTCCGCTCCACTCAACGGCCTTTTCATAAGCAAAGGGAGTGAACGTGAAAAGGTTCTGGCAGCATTGATCGCAGACTTCCCAGTCGTAAAAATCCAGCACCCAGGCTTCCATCTGGTCTTCGCCGACCTCCTCCGGCCGGTCGACCAGGGTGGCCAGTATGTAAGTCTCCCGGTACCCCGCCTCCCAAAGCTCCGCCGCCAGGCGGTGGTCCCGTCCCAAGGTCCGGCCCATCTTGCGCAGGACCGGCATGGGCACGCCGAAGCCCTTGGGCGGACGTATGCCGAAGCGGGCCATACCGGCCAGATTTTTCTCATCAGCCAGCGTTTCCAGTTCGGCCAGAATGCCGCTCAGTTTCATCATCAATCCTCCAGGGCCGCCCGATGCCGTTCCGCCAAAGCCAGACAGGTCTCCCCTTCCCTCTTCCGGCCCCTTTTCAGGCACCCCTGCCCGTAAATCCCGGCCTTGCCGATCAGTTCCCGGCGGGCGGCCTGCTCTTGTTCATGAGTCAGGCTCCCCGAAGAGATTATCTTCTCCAGGGCGCGCACGCGGTACCAGTCCAGCCCCACAGTAGTCCGGGAAAGCTGGTCTTCGTGACCGCCGTATTTGATTATGAGGCTTTCATCTATCAGGTGGACCGGGTAGCGGGCTGAAACACGCAGCCAGAGGTCGTAGTCTTCGCAGGCAGGCAGGTCCTCGTCGAACAGGCCTACCTTCTCGAAAAGCTCCCGCCGCATCATCACGGCCGAAGGACTGACCAGGCAGAGCTTGAGTGACGGCAGAAAAATGTCTCCGGAGGGTTTGAGGTGCCGGTAACGTGGATTGACTCTTTTGCCGTTACGAATCCAGGTTTCCTCGGTCTGGCAGATGAGGACTTCCTGATGCTCCTGAAAAAAGGCCGTCTGCACCGCCAGTTTTTCCGGCTTCCAGGCGTCGTCGGAATCCAGGAAGGCCAGCAGATATCCCGATGACCGGGCAATGCCCCGGTTGCGGGCGGCGCTGACCCCGGCCCGCTCCTGGCGCACAGGAATAACCTTACGCCCGTATGCCTCCAGAACCTGCGGCGTATTGTCGGTGGAACCGTCATCCACCACTATGAGTTCGAAATCCCGGAAAGTCTGAGCCAGCACGGAGTCCACGGCGCGTCGGACCGTTTCGGCGCGGTTGTAAGTCGGGATGATGACGCTGACCAGGGGCACGCTGTCCGCCGTTATCAAAGCTTGTTGACGAACATGACCTCGTCCAGCGGCTTCTTGGGCACAAAATGCCTTCCCTGTTCATCCCGCCAGTATCTCACCGTGTCGCCCCGGTCCACGTAAAGCGGTTCTTCATCCGGGTAGCCCAGGGCCACCACCAGGTCGGGACGCAGGTAATCCGGGAGATGGAAGGTCTCGGTCACGGTCTGCGGATTGAAGGAAAGAAGCACGCAGGAAGCCACGCCTTCGGCCAGACCGGCTATGAGCATGTTTTCCACGCTGAAGCCGACGTCGTATTTATAATGCGTGGCCTTGGCCCTTTCATCGACCAGCACGATGACATAGGCCGCCGGTTCCCGCCCGGCCGGAGGATTACCGGCCGGATTGATGTAGGCCGCCCACCTGAGGGTGGGAAAGATGATGCCGCGAAGTTCCGGCTCGGTGACCACCAGGTAGCGGAGAGGCTGGAGATTGGCCCCGGTGGGAGCCAGGCGGGCCGCGTCGACCATGCGTTCCAGCACATCCAGCGGTACCGGTTTGGGCTGAAAACTGCGTACCGAACGGCGGTTCTTCATCAGTTCATGAACATTCATGACATACCTCCCTGAAAAACGGCCCACAAAAGAGACAGGATTCCGGCCAGGATGAAATTGGCGTCTATCATGGCCTCGGATATGGTCCCCCCGACAATCTGGTCGCGCCGGAACAGGAAAAGATGAAGGCCGGCGTAAGCGGCGCAGACCAGCAGGACCAGAGCCAGCGACGTGAGCAGCCCGGCGGCCCAGCCGGCGGTCAGGGCCACGGCCAGCACAAGGACCACCAGCTTGAGCAGATTTATGGTCTTGGCCTCGCCGATGATGATGGGGATGGTTTCCCGCCCGGCTATGCGGTCTCCCTGTATTTCAAAAATATCGCCAAAGGCGCTGCGGATGAACACCAGCAGAAAACAGATCAGACCGACCACGGCCGTGGACCAGGTCAACTCGCCTTCGGGGGAAAGGGCCGGCACGCAGCTCAGGGCCAGAGCCCAGCCGCCGGAAAGAAAAAGAGTCTTGGAACTGGGGATGTCCTTCAGACGGCGCAGCCTGATGCGCTTCGCCAGGGAGTGAGGCACCAGGGGCACGGCGTACAACAGGCCGAGGGTGCTCATGAAAGCCAGCAGGCTGAAGACTCCCCACCCCAGGGTCAGGCCCAGCAGCAGACCGGCCAGGGCCGAAAAAATTCCGGAGCTGATAAGAATGTGCCGATAAGTTTCCAGAAACAGGGCCCGGTCCGGGTCGTTGTACTGGCTGGCTTCCTTGTCCAGAAACATATTGAGCATATGCATGGCGTGAACATAGAAGAAGGCTACGCCGAAAAAGGCCGGGCGGGGTTCGATCCCCTGAAGCATGGCTGCAGCCAGACAGAGAATACCGGCCCCCAGGGCCACGAAAAAATTGCTCAGGACCATGTTGCGGAGCAGACGGTGCGCCTTGCCCTTGATGGAAGGATCGCCTTTCTGGGCAAAACGTTCCAGAGCCCGAAAGAGGCGGATAATCATCCAGTTGGGCGTTGACGCCCCGGCCGTGATGCCCACGGTGCCGACCCCGGCCAGCCAGGCCTGGTCCAGTTCGTCCTCGGTCTCCACGTGGATGGTCTTGGCCCCTTCCTCCTCGGCCACCGCCGCCAGCCTGGTCGTATTTCCGCTGTTGTGGCCGCCGACTATGACCATGGCGTCCACTTCACGGGCCAGCCGCCGGGCCTCTTCCTGACGGCGCTGAGTGGCTCCGCAGATGGTGTCGAAAACCAGAGCCTCCGGCCATCGGGTCGTAACAGCCTTGACGACATCCTCCCACATCTGCTGGTTCTGGGTAGTCTGGGCGACCAGAATGACCTTGTCCCGGTCAGGCAGGGCGGCCACGTCTTCCGGCTTGTTGAAAGTCAGACCTTTTCCTTCTGAATACCCCAGCAGCCCGACCACTTCGGGGTGATCTGGATTTCCCCAGATTACGGGCGTGTATCCCTTCTCGGCATGCCTCTTGATAATCATCTGAACCCGGATGACCCGGGGGCAGGTGGCGTCTATAATATCCAGCCCGGTCTCTTCCAGCCTCCGTCTTTCCTCGGGCGGCACGCCATGGGCGCGAATGATGACCGTGCCCTTTTCCAGGTCATGCAGGTCGGAAGCGCCCGACTGCAGAACGCGCAGACCTTTGTTGCGCAGCAGGTCCAGGGCCTGGGGGTTGTGGATCAGCGGACCGTAGGAATAGATGGCCCCCGGCCGGTTGTTGACCGCTTCCAGGGCCAGTTCCATGGCCCGGCGGACCCCCATGCAGAAACCCGAGCTTTTGGCCAGAACGACTTTCATGCCACAGCCGCCTTTTCCTCCTGAAAATCGGCCAGCCAGGCGAAGTATTCTTCCAGCTTGGCCACCAGGACATCAAAATCCTTGACCTGGTTGATCGACTGCCGGAAGGCCGTTGAATTGGGCAGGCCCTTGGTGTACCACATCATGACGCCGCGCAGCATATACAGAGCCTTGGGCAGGCCGTAGAAATCCCTGAGGGTGAGCGCATGGGTCAGGGCTGTGCGGTATCTCTCTTCCAGCGCCGGTTCGGGAGCCGGGCGTCCGTCCAGCATGGCCAGAGCCCGCGAAAAAATCCAGGGGTCGCCCATGGCTCCCCGCCCGATCATGATGCCCGCGCACCCCGTCTCCTTGAGCCGGGTCAGGACGTGCTGAGGCCTGGTCACGTCGCCGCTGCCGATGACGGGCTTCGGGAAGACCTCGGCCAGCCGGGCGACAAAGCTCCAATCAGCCTCGCCGCTGAACGACTGCACCGCGTACCGGGGATGCAGGGTGACCGCATCCACGCCGCACCCGGCCAGTATGGGAGCCAGTTCCATGATCTCGCCCTCGCCAGGCCGCCAGCCGCAGCGGGTCTTGACGGTCAGAGGCACGGTCACTTCGCGGCGCACGGCAGTGACGATTTCCTCGATCAGTTTGAAGTCCTTCAGCAAAGCCGCCCCGGCCCCGTGACGGACGACCTTGCGCGCCGGACAGCCCATGTTCAGGTCGATAACGTCCGCCCCGGCCTCCTGGGCTATGGCCGCTCCACGCACCAGCCAGGAAGGATTGGCGCCGAAAAGCTGAACCGCCAAGGGGCGTTCCACCGGGTCGGAAGCCATGAGCTTCATGGTCTTGGGACCGCGCTGGCCCATTCCGGCCGCGCTGACCATTTCGGTGAAAACCAGGGCCGCGCCCTGTTCCTTGGCCAACAGGCGGAAAGGCAGATTGGTGATGCCGGCCATGGGAGCCAGAATCAACGGATTGTCCAGGCGCAATGCGCCGATATTGAAACCTGTATCAGTCATATTCCTCAAATCAATCAATATTAGACCATCGGGACGCCCAATTCAATCCCGGTCCCGAAAGTCCTCCCTTCCCCCCGCGGCAGTGCGGGAGCGACATGGTTATATACACCATAAATTCAGGCGGGGCGCGCTAAAAATGCAGGAACGGAGTCTACGCCATTGACAAAACCTATGGGGCTTGTCATCATGTGCTTCAAGGGAAGTGCCTAGTCACCTGGTGGGGCTCCTGGACTTCAAATCCAGTGGCGGGCGCTGGAAACGTCCGCGGTGGGTTCGATTCCCATGCACTTCCGCCACAATGATTTCAAGGGGTTAGCCGTCGCTTAACCAATCTAAGCCAAATCGCTCTTTAGCTTATATAAGTTAAATATCTGGCGAAATCCGGCTTCAAAAGTATCGCAAAAGTATAGCATCCGCCGGACTTACTCCCCTCCCCTTTTCACTCACCATGGACAGGCTATCGCTCTCCCTGCCCCGCCCAAATATATAAAGAGAAAGCCTTGGCATTTAGGGATCTAATTTAACCCTGTTATCATGAAATTAAGATTGACGGCCTGAAGCCAGCCAATGCCTTGAACCATCTCCAAAAGCAAGCCACGTTCAAGCCATACTCCGGCACCAGAACGCCTTAACAACAACTCGTTACCTGCATAACCTGCGTGGGATTAGAGCGTGTCTCAACGAGGTGTTCTCGTACCCCGGATTTAACTGCGCCCCAAAACCACAAGAAGCCGAAATAAGCCCGAAAATCGGCCCCAAATCGCCCTCTGAATGGTGTAAAAAGCTTGACATATAATCCTGATTGTGCACCATATTACACATGACGGAAAAGCAAACAGAAGAGGACAGGCTTCTTGCTCTGGCCAAAGAGAAGGGCGTCATCCGGGTGAAGGACCTCAAGGCCGAGGGGATTCACCCGGAGCACCTACGACGCCTAACCAGAAGAGGCTGGCTCACAAAGGTGGGGAGAGGGCTTTATGTCGACGCTGACAAGGACCTGACGGCCAGCCACTCCCTTGCTCTGGCGAGCAAATGGCTTCCGGATGGAGTGATTTGCCTTCTGTCAGCTCTTCGTTTCCACGAGCTCGGCACCCAAAACCCTTTTGAAGTGTGGATTGCGCTCGACCGGCGGGCAGCGAAGCCCAAGATTGACCTTCCACCACTACGGGTGATGAGGTTTTCCGGCGCTGCACTGACGGAAGGTATTGAGGAGCAGATCATTGAAGGCGTTTCGGTCAAAATGTACACCTCGGCCAAAACCGTGGCTGACTGCTTCAAATATCGCAACAAAATCGGTCTGGACGTGGCCATAGAGGCTCTGCGGGATTGCCTTCGTCAGCGCAAATGCTCCAATGACGACCTTTACCGCTTCGCCAAGGTTTGCAGGGTCTGGAATGTGATGCGGCCATACATGGAGGCCCTTGCCTGAAGTGGGGGACAGATACTACCAGCCAATTACAGCACTCGCCTTGTTCACCCTCTATACATAGCAGCGTAATGTCTTGAAAAAACAACACATTTATTGACAGATTGATTGCTGATGTAATAAAATAAAGTGTTTTTCGTGGGGAAGATCTTTTCTGAACAATCGTATACAAGGGGTATTCGTAATAAATATTATGCCTTACGTATACCAACAGATGGGGCCGGATACAGAAAAACCGCGGCAAGATGCGCCATATCTTGCCTATGCTGATGAGTCTTCCTGGAACACAGGCCGATTCAGAAGTATCGCCCTTGCTACTCTTCAATCGACTGATGCCGAAGATCTGAGGAACGAGCTTGTCGCTCTCTTGGATGAGTCAAATGTCCAAGAGTTCAAGTGGCAGAAGCTGAAGAAGGCGAAATACAGGTTTCCGGCTAAAAAACTGGTTGATTTCACTTTCAAGTATTCAGATACAAAACAACTTCGGCTTGACGTACTCACCTGGGATACGCACGACTCTCGACATGAAATCATTGGACGTGATGACAATGCCAACCTTGGTCGAATGTACTACCACCTGTTCAGGAGTGTCCTAACAAGGCGGTGGCCGGAAGGAGCGTGTTGGTATCTGTATCCTGACGAGCACACATCCCTTGATTGGCCCGCAATCAGGCAATGCCTGGAATACAAGGGCATCCAGTTCGACTTGGCAGGCGAACAACAGCAATCCTGGTTTCGACTGGAAGGAATGAAAGAGCTTTTCAACATTCACGACCTTTGCGAGTGTCGGTCTCATGAAGAGCCCTTCATCCAACTAGCTGACCTTTTCAGTGGTTTGGCTGCCTACTCATATGAAAGTTATGAGAAATGGTGTTCATGGCGGGATGATTCCCAGATGTGTCTCCCTGGATTTGGCGAGGCTGTAAAGATGAGTAATGCGGACTGGGAAAGATGCTGCATACTGAACTACCTGAATAAAAAATGTAAGGCAAGAAGGCTTGGGGTTGCGTTGAACTCCGAAAAAGGCTTATTTTCGCATAATCCAGACCAATCACCGAACTTTTGGCGATACGAACCGCAGCACGAGTTGGATAGGGCTCCAACGAAATTTTCTGAATGAACCATGAGGGCTGGGGGTATGAGATGACGCCGGAGCAAAAGGCCAGAGCGGCTATTGACCAGCAGCTTGAGCAGTGCGGGTGGCAGGTCCAGGACCACAAATCCATGAACATCATGGCCGGCCGGGGGGTGGCCATTCGGGAGTTCCCCCTGAAAACCGGTTTCGCCGACTACATGCTTTATGTGGACGGCAAGGCCATCGGCGTGATCGAAGCCAAACCCCAAGGCCATACCCTGGTCGGCGTGGAAGCCCAATCCGCCAAATACACATCTGGTCTGCCGGACATGCTGCCGCATTATCATTTGCCCCTACCGTTCGCCTACGAGTCCACCGGAACCATCACCCAGTTCACCAACGGCCTGGACCCGGCCCCGCGCAGCCGGGAGGTTTTCACCTTCCATCGGCCGGAAGAACTCCTCCGCCTGGTCAAGCTCGACGGACAGCTCCGGGCCAAGCTCAAGGAACTGCCGCCCCTGAACGAGGAAGGACTCTGGCGGGTCCAGGTGGAGACCATTCTCAACCTGGAAAAGTCCCTGGCCGAGGCACGGCCCAGAGCCCTCATCCAGATGGCCACCGGCAGCGGCAAGACGTTCACCGCCTGTTCCTTCTGCTACCGGCTCATCAAGTTCGCCAAGGCCAAGCGTATCCTCTTCCTGGTCGACCGCAACAACCTCGGCAAGCAAGCCTTGACCGAGTTTCAGCAGTACGTCAGCCCTTACACCAACTACAAGTTCAGCGAGGAATACAACGTCCAGCGCCTCACCTCGAACGCCATAGACCCGGCCAGCAAGCTGGTCATCACCACGGTTCAGCGGCTCTATTCCATCCTCAAGGGCGAACCGGCCTTTGAGGAAGAGGCGGAAGAGCGCTCCATGTTCGAAGTCGACTCCCCATTGGCCAAGAAACCCTTGCCGGTGGTGTACAGCGAGCGCATCCCCATCGAGCATTTCGACTTCATCGTGGTGGACGAATGCCACCGCTCGATTTACAACCTTTGGCGTCAGGTCCTGGAATACTTCGACGCCGTCCTCATCGGCCTGACCGCCACACCCAGCACCCAGACCATCGGCTTTTTCAACGGCAACGTGGTTCAGGACTACTCCCACGAAAAGGCTGTGGTCGACGGCGTGAACGTCGGATACGACGTATACGGCATCCGCACGGAAGTCGGCTCGGACGGCGCTACGCTGCTGAAAAAGGCCGGGCGATACGTGCCGCGCCGGGACCGGCGCACCCGCAAGAAACGCCTGGCCGAACTGGACGACGACCTGACCTATACCGCCAGCCAGCTCGACCGGGACGTGGTCAACCCCAGCCAAATCCGGTTGGTGATACAGACCTTCCGGGACAAGCTCTTTACCGAAATATTCCCCGGCCGCACCGAAGTCCCCAAAACTCTGGTTTTCGCCAAGACCGACCTTCATGCCGACGACATCGTCAAGGTCATCCGGGAGGAGTTCGGCAAAGGCAACGAGTTCTGTCAGAAAATCACCTATCGCACCACCGGCAGGAAGCCGGACGAACTGCTGAACGAGTTTCGGAACTCCTACCATCCCCGCATCGCCGTGAGCGTGGACATGATTGCCACGGGCACGGACGTCAAGCCCCTGGAATGCCTGCTGTTCATGCGCAACATCCAATCCGCCTCGTATTTCGAACAGATGAAGGGCCGAGGGACAAGGGTCATCAGCTCCGACGACCTTGGGGCCGTCACGCCGGACAACAAGCACAAAGTCCGCTTTGTCATCGTGGATGCCGTGGGAGTCTGCGAAAACGACAAGACCAACTCCAAGCCGCTCGACCGCAAGCCGTCCTTTTCCCTGGACAAGCTGCTCCAGATGGTGGCTCAAGGCGTCGTGCACGCCGATGTGGTTTCGACTCTGGCCGCCAGGCTGGCCCGCCTGAACCAGGAAATAGACGAGAAGGACGAAAAGGACATCGCTTCCGAGGCCGGTGGGCGCTCGCTGGCCGATTTGACGGCTAGTTTGCTCGGCAGCATCGACCCGGACAAGACCGAGGCCAAGGCTCGGGAGATGTATTTCCTTTCGCCCGCTGATGAGCCGGCCGCTGAGCAGCTTGACCAGGCCGAGCAAGCCAACATGACCGAGGCTTTGAAGCCGTTTCACAACCCCAGGCTCCGGGACCTGCTGGTCAAAATCAAGGCTTCTCTGGAACAGGTCATCGACGAAATCACCCAGGACAAGCTGCTGGCCGCCGAATTCGACGCCGCAGCCAAAGAGCAGGCCCGTTCCAAGCTGAGCGATTTCCGCAAGTTTCTGGACGATAACAGGGATGAAATCGAGGCCCTTCAGGTCCTTTACAGCAAGCCGTATCGGCACGGACTGCGCTACGGCCAGCTCAAGGAACTGGCCGCCGCCATCGAACGGCCCCCGCTATCCATTCCCCAGCCGGAAGACCGCCTCTGGCGGCTGTACGAGGCCGTGGAGCCGGAAAAGGTCAAGGGGCCGGGCGGCAAAGCTCTGGTTGACTTGATCGCCATCGTGCGGCATGCTCTGAATCCCGCCCACCCCCTCACCCCCGTGGCCATGACCGTGGCCGAGCGGTACGAAGAGTGGCTGGCGGAAAAGGAAGCGGAGGGAATCGTGTTCACCCTGGAGCAGCGCAAATGGCTGGACGCCATCAAAGACCATATCGCCAGCAGCCTGGAAATCAAAACAGACGACTTCGAATACGCGCCGTTCAACAACATGGGCGGCCTGGGCAAGGTCCATCAGCTTTTTGGCGACCAACTGCCGGCCATCATAGATGAACTGAATGTGAGGTTGGCGGCGTGAGTAAAATCGGAAGCATTCCCGGTAGCTGGGAAACACCATGTGTTGAGGATGTTTGTGAAATCATTTCTGGTTATGGGTTCCCCAAAAAACTCCAAGGAAAATCAGTTGGCGACATTCCATTTTTCAAAGTTGGAGATATCTCGGAAGCGTGGCAAAAGAATAAAGTCGGGCTGGATATAGCAAACCATTACCTCAATTGGCAGGAAATGAAATCATTGAAAGCCCAGCCTCTACCACCAAACACTGTGGTATTTGCTAAAATCGGCGCTGCTATCGGCCTAAACAGACGAGCCATATTGAAACAACCTTCGTTAGTAGACAACAACGTTATGGGTGTTTGGGCAGAATCGAGGTTTCTCAATACGTTTTTTTTGTTCCACTTTTTCTGTACTCTACGATTCGGAGAAAACTCCAGAGCTTCGATAGTCCCATCGATACGAAAATCTGATGTTGGCAATGTTCAACTGCCGCTTCCACCTCTGAACGAACAACATCGCATCGTCTCCAAAATCGAAGAGCTCTTTTCCAAGCTGGATGCGGGAGTGGCCGCCTTGGAGCGGGTCAAGGCCAACCTGAAGCGGTATCGGGCTTCCGTGCTCAAGGCCGCCGTGGAAGGCAAGCTGACCGAGAAATGGCGGGCCGAGAACCCGGACCGGGAACCGGCTTCCAGGCTTCTCGAACGCATCCTGATTGAGCGCCGCCATAAATGGGAAGAAGAACAACTGGCCAACTACCAGGCCAAGGGCCAGAAACCGCCCAAGGACTGGCGCTTCAAATACAAGGAGCCCGCCAAGCCGGACACCGCCGACCTGCCGGACTTGCCGGAGGGGTGGTGTTGGGCGACTGTGGACCAGATTTCCTGTTTCGTGACAAGCGGGTCTAGAGGTTGGGCTAAGTACTACTCCGAATCCGGCCCACTATTCATACGAGCCCAGGATATAAATAAAGATTGGCTGGACCTCACCAATATAGCCCACGTAAATGTCCCTGAATCGTCTGAAAAATTCAGAACCAGAACCCAACAAGGAGACCTGCTTATTACCATCACGGGAGCGAATGTAACGAAGTCGGCGCTGGTGAGAGACGAAATAGGAGAGGCCTATGTGAGTCAGCACGTGGCGTTAGTTCATCCCGTAACGAGTATTCTTTTTGACTATGTTTTTCACTGGGTCATTTGTCCATCAAAAGGTCGTAATGAGCTTGAAAAACTGGCTTATGGAGCGGGAAAACCAGGACTAAACCTCGATAACGTCAGAACCTTATGCGTTGCTTTGCCGCCTAATGAGGAGGCAATAGAAATCGTCAACAGTTTGACCTCCTCGTTAGAAACGATTGAAAAGACCGAAATAGAAATTCGAAGGAATGCCCTGCGAGCTGCCCGCCTCCGTCAAGCCATCCTCAAACATGCCTTTGAAGGCAAGCTCGTTCCCCAGGACCCGAGCGACGAACCGGCCGCAAAACTATTGGAGCGCATCCGGGCGGAAAGAGCCAAAGCCGAAGACGCTCCCCAAACTGTAACCCGCAAGCCCCGCCGCCAAACGGCCCGGGCGAAGACAAGCCGCAACACCGCTGCGGGCCGGAATCCCGTGGAGTAATCAATCTTGAGCGCCGAAACTCAGAACATAGTCAACCGGGCCTGGAACTTCGCCCACGTCCTGCGGGACGACGGGCTGTCGTACATGGCGTACACCGAACAGATCACCTTTCTGCTGTTTCTGAAGATGGCCCACGAACAGACCCAAACGCCCTACAACCGCCAGCCGATTGTGCCGCCGGAGCTGGGCTGGCCGAGTTTATTGGAAAAGGACGGCCAGGAACTTGAAGTGCATTACCGCCACATTCTGGAAACCCTGGGCCGGGAAAAGGGGATGCTGGGGGAAATCTTCAAGCGGGCCAAGCCGGAGATTCAGAATCCGGCCATCCTGAAAAAGCTGATCGTGGACCTGATCGACACGGAAAACTGGATGATGATGGAGGCCGACGTCAAGGGCGACATCTATGAAGGGCTGCTGGCCAAGAGCGCGGCGGAGTCGTCCAAGGGAGCCGGCCAATACTTCACCCCGCGTGAGCTCATCAAGGCCGTCGTGGAGGTCATGCGGCCCGGCCCGGAAGAAACCATCTGCGACCCGGCCTGCGGCACGGGCGGATTTCTGCTCAACGCCTATCATCACGTCATCGAAAGGCACGGCAGGGGCCTGAATCCGGACCAGAAAAAGCATCTGAAAAACAGCTTTGTCGAAGGCTGGGACATTGTCCCGGCCACGGCCCGGCTGTGCATCATGAACCTGTATCTCCACGGCATCAACGCCGACCCCAGCCCCATTCATTCCGGTTTGGACGCTCTGGCCAGCGACCCCGGCACACGGTACAGCATGGTGCTGACCAATCCGCCCTTCGGCAAGAAGAGCAGCATCAACATCGGCAACGGCGGCGGTGAACTCCAGAAAGAGGATTTGGCATACGAACGGCAGGACTTCTGGACCACCACCAAAAACAAGCAGCTCAATTTCATCCAGCACGTCAAGACCATACTCAGAATTCACGGACGGTGCGCCATCGTCGTCCCGGACAATGTGCTGTTCGAAGGCGGAGCCGGTGAAAGTGTCCGCCGGAACCTGCTCAAGCAGTTCGATGTCCACACCCTGCTGCGGCTTCCCACCGGCATTTTCTACGCGCAAGGCGTCAAGGCCAACGTCCTGTTTTTCGACGCCAAGCCCGCCCGGGAAGCGGCCTGGACCAAGAAACTCTGGGTCTACGATCTGCGGACCAATGTGCATTTCACATTAAAGACCAACCAGTTGAAGCGTTCCGACCTGGACGAGTTCGTGGAGTGCTACAATCCGGAAAACCGTCACGAGAGAAAGGCGACCTGGAGCGATGAGAATCCGGAAGGCCGCTGGCGGAGCTTCGATTACGAGGAACTGATAAAGCGGGACAAGGTCAACCTGGACATCTTCTGGCTCAAGGACAAGAGCTTGGAAGAGTCCGAAAGCCTGCCGGAGCCCGGCGTCCTGGCCCAGGAAATAGCCGACGATCTCCAGACCGCCTTGGAGCAGTTCATGTCTATTCAAGAGGAACTGGCCGAAACATGAAGCTGATGGGAGAAAGCACATGAGCGACATCAAGCTTTTCAGGATGGACAGCAAGGGAGTCGTCGAACTCGAGGGACGCTCCGCAGCCGTCGAAAAATCCCTCCAAAACCAAATCGAAGCTAACCTGGAAGCCTTTCTCGGGGTCCGTTTCTTGGCCTCCGAGTATTCCACAGGGAAAAAGCACGGCGGCCGCATCGACACCCTGGGCTTGGACGAGAACAAGTCGCCAGTCATTATCGAGTACAAAAGGGCCATGAACGAAAACGTCATCAACCAGGGGCTTTTTTATCTCGACTGGCTGATGGACCACAAGGCCGAGTACCAACTATTGGTCATGAAACGCCTTGGAAAGGATACGGCCGATGAAATCGACTGGTCCGGGCCGAGGCTTCTGTGTATTGCTGGAGGTTTCACGAAATACGACCAATACGCTGTCGCTCAGATAAACCGAAATATCGAGCTCATCAGGTATAGACGCTACGGGAATGAATTGCTCTTGTTCGAGTTGGTCAACGCCACTACCGCCCAAGGGGAGGATACAGGCGATAACGCGGGTGGGGGCGGGCCTAAAAAACTTTACAAGACCGTTTCGGATTATCTCGCAAAAGCGGACCAAAAATTAGTGGACCGTTTCGAGGCCCTCAAGGCCTTTATCATGGCGCTTGGGGACGATGTCCAGATGAAACCGCTGAAGTTCTATTTCGCCTTCAAGCGATTCAAGAACTTTGCCTGCGTTGAGATTCATCCGCAAACAGGCCAACTTTTGGTCTATGTGAAGGTCAACCCGGATGAGATTGAGCTTGAATCCGGATTCACCAGAGACGTGAGAAACATCGGCCATTTCGGCACCGGCGACCTGGAAATACGTATCGGCACTGAAAACGATTTCGAGCGAGCCAAGCCGTTTCTGGTTCAAAGCTACGAGGCCAGCTAAAACTGATTTGGCCCCGAAGACGTGCGCGCCGCCCTTGATTCCCTTGGACGGAAGCCGATGGCGAACGTGGTCGAACTCCCAATGAAAAAAGCCCTTCGAAGCAGCTACTTCGAAGGGCTCTGATATATCCCGGCTGGAGCAAACCGTTTCCGCTCAGGCCGTCAGGTTGTCGTCTTAGCGCAACCCGTTGATATTCTTGGCGTCCCCAAGGGGATTTGAACCCCTGTCGCCGGCGTGAAAGACACTCGGCTACCAGAAGGGAAGCAGGCCGAATAGTCGCTTTTTATAGGCATTTATCCGCCTTGCCGAAATCGCCGCGTGTATTCCGGTGTGTATTTTCGCAGAAAAAAACACCTTTCGCAGGAAAAAATACACATAGGATACACACGGTCATCATTCATACACCCCTTGGCATTTTCTTTATTAAAAGGTTATCATGGGTATTCAATCGGCATACATCCAAGGAGGTATTCCATGCGTCTCGGCATGATCGGACTGGGCCGGATGGGCCTGAACATGGCCCGGCGGCTTCTCCGGGGCGGTCACGAAATCGTGGCCTTCAACCGGACCTCGGACAAGACGGAACTGGCCGTAGTCGAAGGCGCGGAAGGCGCTCTTTCCCTGGATGAACTGGTGCGGAAACTGGACCCGCCCCGAACCGTCTGGCTCATGCTGCCCGCCGGTCCTGTCGTCGACCAACACCTGGAAGACCTCGGACGAATCCTCTCGCCCGGCGACCTGATAATCGACGGCGGCAACAGCAACTATCGCGACTCCGTCCGGAGATCCTCAGCCATGGCCGCTTCGGGTCTGGATTTTCTCGACGCTGGAGTCAGCGGCGGCGTCTGGGGCCTCGAAGAAGGCTACTGCCTCATGATCGGCGGACCGGCCGAATCTTTCCACCGCCTGGAACCGGTTTTCCGGACCCTGGCCCCGCCCCAAGGCTATCTCCACTGCGGCCCGGCCGGTTCCGGCCATTTCGTCAAAATGATCCATAACGGCATCGAATACGGTCTCATGCAGGCCTACGCCGAAGGCTTCGACCTGCTCCAGGCCTCAACCTATGGACCAGGCCTGAACCTGGCCGATCTGGCCCGGCTCTGGAACCACGGCTCGGTAATCCGTTCCTGGCTTCTGGAGCTGGCCGGGAACGCCTTCAGCCTGGACCCCGGCCTTGAAAGCCTCAAGGCCTATGTGGACGATTCCGGCGAAGGCCGCTGGGCTGTCAACGAAGCCCTGGACCTGGCCGTCCCGGCTCCGGTTATCACCCTTGCCCTCATGGAACGCTTCCGCTCCCGGAGGCCCGACTCCTTCGCCGACCGCGTCCTGGCCGCTCTGCGCCGGGAATTCGGCGGACACGCCGTGCGTGAAACCAACAATGACCCCAATGAATCACGCTGAAAGGCAAGCCAAAGGAGCCGCGTAATGCCGCCTTACGACGACGATCAGACCATGCCGGACACCAAGGGCCAAAGCCTGCCCCTGGCCTGCCCCATTGACGGCCCCCTGGCCCCCTGCACCATCGTCATTTTCGGAGCCTCCGGAGACCTCACCGCCCGCAAGCTCATTCCGGCTCTGTACAATCTTTTTCTCAACCGCACCCTGCCCGAACCGTTCGCCGTAATCGGCTGCGCCCGCACAGAACTGGACGACAGCCTTTTCCGCGAAAAACTCCGCCAGGGCTGCGCCGAACACTCCACCCACGACCTCTCCCACTGGCCGGAATTCGCCCGGCGCATCCACTACAAAGCCGTGGATTACCAGTCCCGCGATTCCCTAAACGAACTGGCCACCTTTCTTCGCCGCCAGGACGCCCGATCCGGAACCGGCGGCAACCGTATTTTCTACCTGGCTACTCCCCCCAACGTTTACGCAACCGTGGCCGAACACCTCGGCCTGACCGGACTAACCGCCGAAGAACAGGACGGCAACGGCTGGGCCCGCGTGGTCATAGAAAAACCCTTCAGCTTCGACCTCGATTCCGCCGTCAGCCTCAACCGGACCCTCGGCCGGAGCTTCGCCGAAAAACAGATATTCCGCATCGACCATTATGTGGCCAAGGAAACCGTCCAGAACCTCCTGATGTTCCGTTTCGCCAACGCCATCTTCGAACCGCTCTGGAACAGGAATTACATCGAATCAGTCTCCATCACCGCCGCTGAAACCATCGGCGTCGAGCATCGCGCCGGGTATTACGAACAGTCCGGCGTCCTCCGCGACATGTTTCAGAACCACATGCTGCAACTCCTGGCCATGACCGCCATGGAGCCGCCCTCACGCTTCGCCGCCGACCACGTCCGTGACGAAAAAGTCAAAATCTTCCGCAGCCTCCGGCCGTTCCCGGTGGACAGGCTCGACGACCTGCTCGTCCTCGGCCAGTACCAGGCAGGCCATATCGGCGGGCAGCCCTGCCGGGCCTATCGCGACGAACCGGGAGTCTCCCCCGAATCGGTCACTCCCACCTTCGCCATCATGAAGGTCTACATCGAAAACTGGCGCTGGCAGGGCGTACCATTCTATCTCGCCTCAGGCAAACGCCTGCCCCGGAAAGTCACCCGGATATCCATCCGCTTCAGAAAAATACCCCACTCCATGTTCCGCAACGTCCTGCAGGGCGACGCCCCGGCCAACCAGCTCATCCTGGGCATCCAGCCCGAAGAATACATCGCCCTGTCCTTCCAGACCAAAAACCCGGGAGCCAAAGTCTGCCTGCGCACCGTCCGCATGGATTTCGATTATCTGCGAGATTATACCGGTCCGGGACTTGACGCGTATGAGAAAGCCCTATTAGACTGCATCCAGGGCGACCACATGCTCTTCTGGCGGCAGGACGGCGTGGAACTCTGCTGGGCCTTCATGATGCCTGTCATCAATGCCTGTGAACAGTGCAGCGACCCGGCCGGCCGCCTAAAACCTTACCCCGCCGGGACCTGGGGACCGGCGGAAACCGGCAGGCTTATCAAAGACTCGCTCCTGTGGGGGGATTGACATGGAATTGAAACGCTTCACATCCGAAGACGACCTCAGCCGGGCCGCAGCCGACCTCATCGTCGAAGAAGCCCGCGAAGCCGTTGCCCGTTGCGGAACCTTCACCCTGGCCCTGTCCGGCGGACGCACCCCGAAACGCCTCTACGAACTGCTGGCCAAACCGCCCCGCAGCGAACAGATACCCTGGAAGCGCATCCACATCTTCTGGGGCGACGAACGCTGTCTGCCGCCGGACCACGGCCAAAGCAATTTCGCTCTGGCCGATAAAAACCTGCTGGCCATGGTCCCCCTGCCCGAAGAAAACATTCACCGCATGCAAGGCGAAGTCCGGCCCCCGGAAGAAGCCGCCTCGCTCTATGAACAGCATCTCAGAGCCTTCTTCGGCCTCGGCCCCCATGACATGTTCCCCGGCTTCGACCTGACCCTTCTCGGCGTCGGGCCGGACGGCCACACCGCCTCGCTCTTTCCCGAAAGCCCGGCCCTCTTTGAAGCCCGGCCTTGGGTCGTGGCCTCTCAGGCCCCGCCGGACGCCATTGCGCCCGTGCCCCGGCTCACCCTGACCCTGCCCGTCCTCAACACCTCCAAGACCGTTCTCTTTCTGGTCGTGGGCGAAGAAAAAAGGCAGGTGGTCAAAGCCGTGGCCGAAAATCAGATGGCCGCCGCCCGTGAATTCCCGGCCGCCCGCGTCATCCCCCGCGGACGCCTCCTCTGGTTCGTCGACGAAGCCGCATATCCCAGAGTACTCCACTGATTTTCCGGAGAAAAAAACAGAATGACAGATTCAACTTTCACCAAGGTCGGCCAGTCCGAAAACAGAATGTTCGGCGAACCGGGACTCCTGGTCTGCGGTTTCACTCTCCCGGAAAAACAACTCCTCGTCCGGGTGCTCAAATACTGCGAACTCGACGGCCGGCCTCTCATCTGCCCCACAGGCGAACAAACGGGGCTGACCCTGGTCCAGGCCCTGAATCTGCCGGACCGTTCCGGCTTCGACGCCGAATCCGGACTGCCCCGAGCCGTCATCATGTCCGGATTCACCGAAAAGGAACTCCAGAGTCTGATGGCCGCTTACCGCATGGCCGAACTGCCCCGACCGCTCTGGGCCGCCCTCACCCCGGTCTCGGCCGGCTGGTCCCTGGCCGAACTCCTCCGGGAACTGGCCGCCGAAGCCGAAGCCATGAAAAACCGGAAAGCCTGACTCCGGCCGCCTCAGGCCCCATTGGCACCGGGCTTCTCCCCTTGTATCTTCTCCAGCAGATCAGCAGCCTCCTTGAAACCAGGAGCCGCCTGCAAGGCCTTGCGCACATACAGCACGGCGTTTTCACGATCACCGGCCTCCAGATAGGCCCGGCCAAGGTTGAACAGAACATTCTCCTCGTTCGGAGCCACGGCCAGAGCCTTGCGATAGCTGGTAATGGCCTCCTGGAACTTCTTCTGACGGCGGTAAGCTATCCCCAGACGGTTGTAAGCAATCAGATCCGCCGGATCGGCCTTGAGCGTAGCCTTGAAAGCCTGCTCCGCCTCCCAGGTCATACCGGCCGACAGAAAAGACTCGCCGATGGCCTTCAGACGCTGAGCATTGTCCGGCTCCAGCCGCATGGCCTGAACAAAAGCCCTCTTGGCCTCGTCCGGCTTGCCCGCCGCCAGCATGGCCTCGCCCAGCTTGGCCTGCCGGTCGGCATTGCGCGGACTGATACGGACAATTTCGTTAAGCACCTGAGCCAATTCACTGCTTCGGCCGTCTCTTTCCATCATGGCGGCTAGCCGCTCCCTGGCCTTGATGAACTTCGGGGCCATCTGCCGGGCCTTCTGATAGCAGTCCTCCGCCCGGCCCAGATCCCCCTGGCCCTCGAAAAGCAGCCCGCGGGCGTAGTCGAAACGGGGCGACGCACCCACTTTCTCCTCAGCCCCGTCAAGCTCCTGGTGAGCGTCCTCGTAGAGCCCCTGGCGCATCTTCTCCTCGACCGCCCGAAGACTCAGTTCCACTTCGGAAGGATTGAGGCGCTTGCTCAGGGCCTCGACTATCTTCTCTTCCAGCACCTGCGGCACGAACGGCTTCAGGATATAACCGTCCACTTCCGTCTCTATAACCTCAGCTACCGTCCCCTGCTCCGTCTCGCCGGTAATCATCACAAAAGGCAAATTCGCCGTCCGGGCGCCCGCACGGACTTCCCGCAACACTTCGGCCCCGGTCATTTCCGGCAGATTCCAGTCGCACAGGACCAGATCAAACTTTTCCGACTTCAGCTTACGCCAGCCCTCCGCCCCGTCCCCGGCCTCGTCGACCGAAAACAACCCCAGCAGACGCAGCATATTGCGGATCGTCCGCCGCATGTTGATCTGGTCCTCGATGACCAGAGTACGGAAATCCGGCTTGCTCTTGATTATTCTTTCCAGTTCTCTCATTGCGGACTCCAGTGATAGAAAAACCGTCTAGCCCTTGCCTTAGCTGATAATTCCAAGCGGTAATTTAGCGGCGTGAGTCGGGCGTGCTTTATGAGGATATAGCGGGCGAAAGAGTTTCAATTCCGCGGATTCCCACCAACTAAAAAGAAGACAGCAAGTGGACGGACGACCGGTCGGACATAGCAGATAAAGCCTTTCCCAAAATATCCCGAACAAAAATCATAACGCTGTCGGCGGCCGGTTCAGGCCGTGAACCTTGGGTCCGGCGAACCAGGAATCGCCCGAATCAGCACCAAGCAACGGCGGCGGCAGTCAGTGTAGAATCCTGAAAAAACCTGCCTGCCGAGGCCGGTCCGAGGCCATTCGCGGCAGGAACCCCTGTCTGGTCCGGCTGCCGCCTTGCTCCCGGCCTGCTCTGAAATTATATCCCGGTCCGTAAAGCGTGACGAGGGTAAAAGGCAGGCTAAAAGACAATAGGGAATTTTCAGCGGCCTTCAGGCTGCGAACGCCAGCGCTGTACGGCCTCGGCCACTCCGCCGCCGTTGCCGGAAGTCAAGGACCGGAATCGGCTTTTCAGCTCATCCGGGGCGTTGGCCACCACGAAACCTGTCCCGGCCCAATCCAGGATGTCCAGATCATTGAAATCATTCCCGACAAAAGCAGTCGCCTCCCGGCCGACGCCGAGCCGCTCAGCCAGCCAGGCCGTAGTCCGGCCCTTGGAAACGCCGCCGGGGAAAATCTCCACCCACAAAGACGAATTGTCCAGAGGCGATGTTGTCCGGATGACGTTCAGACCGGGCAGGCGCACACGCAGTTCCTCCACCACGGCCACGCCGTCGGCTGGCGGAGCGATGGCCAGCAATTGAGCCGCCGGACCGAAATCGGCAGGCGCAACCTCCAAAGGCCGGGCGAATTTGCGGTAATAATCGACCCGCCGGGTGAAATCGGGATTCTCCTCCCTGATCCGCCGGAAGACAAAATGATGTTCATCCGGTATGGGACGCTGGATCATATAGTCCATTTCCAGGGCATGCAAGGCCTCGGCCGCGGCCGCCACTTCCTCCGGCTCAAGACTGGCCCGGCGCACCGGCTGCCAGCCGTCCGGCCTGACCACTCCGGCCCCGGAAGCGAACACCAGAAAATCAATGGGCAGTTCGCGCCCCACGGAACGCTGGAAAGACCAGAGAGACCGGCCCGTGGCAATGACCCGGACCACTCCGGCCCGGCCCAGTTCCTCCAACGCCGCAATATCCGCCTGATCGTAACCGCCGTCAGGCAGGCGCAGAGTCCCGTCGAAATCCGTGATGAACATGGATTCCGTCCGGCCTCGGCCGGACCAGAAATCACCGGGCAGAGACTCGACGACGATCATCATTCCAATATCTCGTAACTGCTCGCCGTCACCGGAGCCCGCAAATTGCTCAGCACACGCTCCAGCAGGACCCCCTCCCGGGCTGGATTCCTGAAACCGAAAGAAGCCCTGATGCACATGGAAACAAACTGTACAGCCCTGTCCAGAGCTATGGGCAGATTATCTCCCTGAAGCAGACTACCCACTATGACGCTGGCGAACACATCTCCCGTGCCTGGATAATAAGCCGGAATGTATTCGCAATTCACCCGCCAGAACCGGCCGTCTTCCCGGTCGTAAGCCACCACCGCCGAACCGGGACGGGACCCGCACATGCCCGGCACGCTGGTCACCACCACCGTCCGCGGCCCTTTGTCGCAAAGACGGCGGATCCATTCCTTGATCTCGGCCAGACTCGCATCCTCACGATACGGCTCGTCCAGCAGAAAGGCCGCCTCGGTGAAATTCGGCGTAATCACATCAGCCTCTTTCACCAGGTGCTTCATCTCCCGGATCATCTCCGGACCCATGGACCCGTAAAGCTGCCCGTTGTCGCCCATGACCGGATCAACCACGACCCGGGTGTCCTCCCGTCTGAAATCGCGCATGAAACGGCCCACGATGTCCACCTGCTCGTGGCTGCCCAGAAAACCGCTGTAGATAACGTCGAAATCAAGGTCCAGAGACCGCCAGTGCTCGATGAAATCTTCCATATGCCGGGTCAGGTCGACTATCCGGTAATCGGTAAACCCGCCGGTAGTGGACGACAGCACCGCCGTCGGCAAAGGACAGACCTGGATGCCCATGGTCGAAAGCACCGGGATTATCACTGTCAGGGAAGCCCGGCCCAGACCGGAAAGATCATGAATGGCCGCCACCCTCGGAACCGGATTTTTCATCGGTTGTTCCTCCACAGAATCCGCGAAGTGTCGCACTTGGGAAGCATAAAACAAAGACCAGGCCTTTTCAAAAGAAAACTCCGCCCCCCCCCACAACACCCGAAAGTTGGTCCGGGCGACAGCCTGAAAAGGGCCGCCTGGCCCTTCCAGGCTGTTGACAAACCGCTTTGTTGTCTTTATCAACCGGACCTGCGCCACCAAACGCTGCTTTTCCGGTTTCCCCATTCTTGGGCGAACATGGACGTTCGCCCGCCCGCATCAGGGCACGGATGCCCGTATGCGGGATTAACAAGGCCGGGGATTCCAAAGGGCCGAGGCCTTCCGGCCCTTTGGTCTGGGTGGGAAAGACTATCCGAAGTCACGGCCGTTCGCGGCAGGGGCGAAGCACCCCGCCTGAACAGACCTGCACGAGGCCGCCTTGATTCCTGCTTTTCTTCTCATCGTTCCTGGGGCAGCGACCAGCGGGAGCGCTGGGGGCGGCCAGGCCAGCCCCCAGAGTAGGTCCAGGCGACAGCCTGGGGGCCGCCAGGCCCTTTCATTCTTCGCCAGAGCAAAATCCTTCAGCCCTTCGGCACCAATTCCTCCACCCGGTCCAGCAGAACCTGCAGCGAGTACGGCTTCTGAAGGAACCCGGCCAGCTTGGCGTCCGTGAACTTTTCCATCACCTGCTCCTCGGTGAATCCGCTGGAAATCAGAACAGGAACTCCGGGCCTGACAAGGTTCATTTCGCGGAAAACCTCATCCCCGCTCATGCGCGGCATGGTCAGGTCCAGCAGAACCAGAGCGATATCCTCAGCCCTCTGGCGGAATATTTCCAGTGCTTCCGGCCCGCCGGCCGCCGTCAAAACCCTGTACCCGCGGCTCTCCAGTATCTGGCGGTCCATATCCAGAATATGAACCTCGTCATCTACCAGCAGAATGATCCCATCTCCGCCCAACACCGGTGAGCCGCCTTCAACTTTGGCCGATACCGTTTCTTCCGTCTCCTCCGGCACGGGAAACAGCACCCGGAAAGAAGTGCCTTCGCTGGGCCTGCTGTCAACCTTCACCGCGCCCTGGTGAGCCCTTACTATGCCCAGAAGACCAGCCAGCCCCAGTCCCCGGCCGATGAACTTGGTCGTAAAAAACGGGTCGAATATCCTGGGAATATCCTCCGGCGCAATGCCCTTCCCCGTATCCCGAACCTCAAGAAAGACATACCGTCCGGCCGGAAGGCCGTCATCGACGTAGGTACTGGCCAGGTAATCCTGGCCGCAATCCATCACCCCCGTGGACACCGCGATCTCACCGCCGCCCTCGTCAAAGGCTTCGATGGCATTGATCACCAGGTCCGACGCCACCTGCTCCAACTGCCCGGCGTCCGCCATGAAAAAAGGCAGGCCCGGGGTGAGGCTATAAGTCACTCGGACCTTGTCGGCCGCCGCCGGCGCCAGCACGTCAACCGTCCGTTTGGCCAGCCCCGAAAGGTCCAGCAGCTCCAGGTGGGGATGACGGCGGCCCGAATAGGCCAGCATGTGCTCCGTCAGCTTGGCCGCCCGGTTCCCCAGTTGAATGATTTTCTCCACGCTCTCCCTGGCGGGAGAATCCCCGTCCATATCCAGCAGGGCTATCTCGGTATAACCAAGAATCCCGGACAGGATATTGTTGAAGTCATGAGCCACCCCGCCGGCCACGCTCTGCAGGCTCGCCAGCTTCTGTTCCTGCTGCAGACGGGCGTCCAGCCTTTTGCGTTCCGTTATGTCATGACCTGAAAAAACTATGAAGCGGCGGTCCGTAAACTGGTCCTCCAGCAGGGACTTCTTCGTCGAAAAGATCAGGGACTGCCCGCCCATCCGGAAATGTTCCTCGCTGACGAGAGTCCGGCCGGTCCGCAGGACCTCCAGATCGGAAGCAATGATAGACTCCGCCAGATCCGGAGCAAAAATCTCCGCATCGGATTTCCCCAGCAGTTCGTCCCGCGGCCGCCCCACGAGTTGGCAGGCCCTGTCGTTCAGGAGCACCCAGCGGTGCTCCTCGTCTTTGACATAAATCACGTCTTCTAGAGTGTTTATGATGTTGCCCAGAAATTCGTGAGATTCCGCCGAGTCCATCTGGGCCTGCCGCAGAGCTGTCACCAGCCGCTTGAATCTGAGCCAGAGCCAGAGTCCGAAGACAATGAAAATCAGACTGAGGAAAGTGTATATGGCCAGCAGGCGCTCCCAGTGCCATATTCCCCCGGACTTGGCCCAGTCGCAGAGCCCCGGAACAATGGCCAGAGCCCAGACAAGAAACAGGAAAAACAAGGAAGCCCCCAGGACGGACCCCAGGATATAACGCCTGGGTTCCGGCTTCCGGCCGCGCATAGATGTGTGAATCCCCATGGCAGAGAACGACTCCGTCCAGTTTTGAAGCCTTGGCCCCCCAAGGCTGCCGTAATGTTCGTCAATTTTCGGAATGTTCCGCAACCAAGCCCCGTCAGTTCACGGAATTCCCGGATTCGAGCCCTCTGCAAAAGGTCTGATTTGGTTCAAGACCGAGGCGGGCGAATATTTTTAACCGCAGGAATATTGGGGCATATTTCGAGGATTAAAAAACAAGCCCGACAAAAAAAATTGAGCCCAAAAGGGCCTTTTGCAGAGACCTCGGCTCAATATAACCTTAATTGACGATAAAAAATCCACCTTTTTTTGATCAATGACGAATAATACCGCCTCTGTTCAGTATTAAATGACGCATAATTTATTCCGACTTAAGCGGTATCTTGGGGGGCGGGATAAAGAACAAAAACTCAAGTAAAAATTCAACAAAAATCCAGAAAATCATTGTTTATGGAATTTTTACCGATAGTTTTCGTCAGGGCAATACGCAATGAAAATCGGCTTATTTCCTCCGTCAGGTGAATCATTGTCCGCAGAAGAAAATTATTCAGACTTAATCAAAGACGCCGCGAAAAAATCTTTACGCACTTTCATTTTAATGTCTTTAAATGGTCAATTCCTTCACTCCCGCGTCCCGGCCGGGAAAACATAATCAGCCGCCGGAAGATAAATACGTATCTGGGTCCCTTGGCCCAGCAACGACTCGGCCTTCACCACGCCCCCGTGTTTCTGGACTATCCCGTACACGGCGGACATGCTCAGACCACGCCCCTGAAACTTGGTGGTGAAAAACGGGTCGAAAAGCCTTTCCAGCGTAGCCGCGTCCATGCCCCGGCCCGCGTCCTCAACACTCAGTTTTACATAACGTCCGGCAGGCAGGCCCAGACTTTCCTCCAGCCCGGACAGCTCCACTTTCGCCAGATCGACAACAATGCGCCCGGGGCCTTCCATGGCCTCGACCGCATTGGCCACCACCGACATGAGGACCATCTGCAACTGAACAGCGTCGGCCCGCACCCGCAGATCTTCCCCCTCGGAAACCAGGGCCAGTTCCACGCCCTCGCTCAGGGTATGGCGCAGAAGAGGTATGGTTTCCTCAACAAAATCCCCCAGGGAAAAAACCTGCAAATCATACTTGCCCTCCCTGGCGTAAGCCTGCATCTTCCTCGTCATGTCCGACATCCGCCGGCAGGCGGCCATAATGGTCCGGCTGTGCCGCCGGACGCTCTCATCGCCGGGGCAGTCCATCTGCAGAAGCTGCATGTGGCCAGTGACACTGGATAAGGCGTTGTTCAATTCGTGAGCTATGCCCCCGGCCAGAGTGCCCATGGTCTCCATGCGTTGAGCGTGCTGAAGGCGCTTCTCCAGCAGGCGTCTGGAAATCTCCATCTCGCGGTAACCGGTAACATCACGCCCCATGCCCCGGAAGCCGATGACCTTACCCTGCCTGTCGAGCAGCGGCCTGCCGCTGGTCTCGAAAATCAACCGGCGGCCGTCCCGGTGCAGTTTCTCGTTGTGTACATGCCTGAAGGATCGCCCTTTGGCCATGACTTCCGCAAAAACCTTAGCAAAACGCTCACCTTCCTCCTGAGGCATGAATTCGAACGGAGTCCGCCCGATCATCTCTTCCGGCTCATAGCCCAGCAGCTTCTTGACATTGGGACTGGCATAAGTGTACCGCGTCTGGTTGTCCATCTCCCAGACCCAGTCGTTGGTCATCTCAATCAGCGTCCTGAACCGCTCGTCTCCGGCCCGTAAAGTCTCTTCAGTCAGGCGAAGCCGCCTGATGCATAAATAAAGACCATACGCTGCGGCCAGTCCGGCCGTCAGCCCGGCCACGGCCCCGGCCAGCAGATACCCCGCCCAAACCTGGCCGTAAAAGAAATGGCCAGCCACAAACACCGCCGTCACCGTGACGGCTTCGACAACTGCCAAAACCACGGCCGGAAGCCTCCAGAGCGGGCCGTTCGCAGCCATGTCCATTATTTTATCCCGCATCCGCCCTTACCTCTGTAGCGAATGAACTCCGCCCGGTATTGTCAGTCCCCTGCAACACAAAGTCTTCGCTCCCCGGAAAAGGCCCGTCCCAACCGGAACGGAATACCCGCTGGCCCGGGGATTTCAAGCCTGCCCGAAAACCGGTTCGGCTCACCGCGGATTGTTGGCCTGACTATAATTGAATGATAAGCCAGTAACAGCCGGACAACAAGAACAGCCGGTCACGGCTTGATAAAACAAACCTTCTCCATCAGCACTTCATCGCCCCGGCTCTTGACTATATCCTGGTAGGTGGGGTTGAGGCTCTTTAGAATTATGGCTTCCCGGTGGATCTCCACCAGCTTGACCCAACAGGCGTAATCCTTGTCCTTGAATATTACGTAATCACCGTTTGTTATTTCGTGGCGCGAACCGGGCTTGATATACAGCGTCGCCCCTTCCTTCAGAAAAGGACGCATGGAATCGCCCCGCACGCGCACCGCGTACATCTCTCCGGCCGTGCGCTGGTCCAGCTCAGGTGGCGGCTCCACGTGGTCCAGGCCGTTGCCGGCGGCGAATCCGCCGTCCGTCCACTGAAAAGGCTCCCCGGCCGAAACATAAGCGATGACCGGAACCGCCGGCCATTCGGAACCAGGCGTCTCCATTCCCGGTTGAGTCAGGCGCTGATAAACCGCCCGCGCCTCGTACGGCGCGGTGTCCAGACGGGCGGCCAGCAAAACCTCATCCAGAGGCAAACCCAGCCCCTCGGCCAGCTTGACCAGAACCTCGTCCGAAGGCACCCGGTCCCCGCGAACCGTCTTGGAAACATAATCGGCCGACACCCCGCACTGGCGGCCTGCGGCGGCGTAATCCAGCCCCAGGCCGCTCAGACGGCGGCCGACCAGCCGCGCCAGTCTGTCCTGCTTTTCCAACATAACCCGATTTTAACCGCCCTCCGGCCTCTGGTCAAGACAAATAATACAATCTGTATTTTTTTTGCCTTGACTTTTTCCACGACAAGTTGTATTATAGCCCTGTAATCAGTCGCGAACAGAAGGTCATTTTACTTAGCTTTCGCTTTTTCTCCATTATTTGCCGTGAGTTGAGCAACAACCGGGTATCAAGGTCAGCCCCGCGTCATTGGGCCGGGGCTGTGGTTTGTCCATCAAAAATACATTTTGTCTGTAGAGCCAGGCATCTCCAAAGGAGGATCACCCATGAAAAACAATGCCGCTCCCAGCCCGTCCGCCGACCCGGCCCCCAGACCCCTCTTCGGACCGGAACAGGCCAGAGACCGCACCAGACAGCTCCACAGCCTTATCAAGGAATTCCTGGTCGCCGGAGAAGACTTCGGCCTGACCGACGGAGCCCCCAAACCCATACTCCTCAAGCCCGGAGCCGAAAAGCTCTGTCAGGCCTTCGGGCTGGCCAAGCGTGTCGAAATCGTCGGCCAACTGGAAGACTGGGAAGGCGGCTTCTTCCATTATATGGTCAAAGTCAGCCTCATCAGCAAGACCGGGGGCTGGCTGGAAGCCGAAGGCCTGGGCTGCTGCAACACCAGGGAAGCCCGCCTCTCCGGACCGGATGTCTACTCCCTGGCCAACACCATCCTCAAGGTCGCCGAAAAAAGAGCTCTGGTCGACGCAGTCCTCTCGGCCACCTCCACCTCGGCCCTCTTCACCCAGGACCTCGAAGACTTCGGGCCGCGCCTCCGGACCCCGGAGGATGCACAGCCCGCGCCCTCCCGCGAAAAGAGAGGCCTGGCTCCGGGCAAGCTCCTGGCCCTCAAAGGCACTCTCAAAATGGCCGGGCTGGCCGAAAACGACCTGCTCAAGGAATGGGGGCTTCACTCCCTGGACCAGCTCGCTCCCGAACAGCTCCAACCGGTCCTGGACTGGATTCAGACCAAACGGCGCCATGCCGCGGGCGAGGCCCGGCCGTGAAGTTTGCCAGCGCTCTCCAGGCCCTGAAATACTACTGCCGCCGGCGGCCCGGACTGGGGCAGCCCGGCTCGGTCAATCTGGAACCCCGCGTGGAAACGGGCGCACGCCGCCCCCTGGCCGAAGAACGCCTCGAACCAATGCTCACCCTCTCGCTCTGCCTGAACCGGCTCCGCCCCGGCGAACGGCTGGCCCTGGCCCGCCTTCTGGCCCACCCGGACCTCTCCCTGGATCAGGTGGCCGCCAGATACCGCACCAGACCGGACCTGCTCAGAAAAAGACGCAGCCAGGGAATGCGGCGGCTGGAGAGCGAACTCATACGCAGGGGAATGTTGTAATGAAGGAAATCAAAACCGAACCCCAAGCCGCCGGCCTCTTTCCCCTGGCCGTGGCCAGGGGCTGGAAAGGCATAGCCGACATGCTCGGAGGCTGCTCGATAAGCCAGGCCAAAAGCCTGGCCCGCCATAAAGGTCTACCCGTGCGCCTGGAATCGCACACGCCCACCCTGGACGCCGCCGAATACCTGGACTGGCGGCGGAGGCTCGACCTGTGGACAAGAAGAGAACGCCGGATCTGACCTCACCTGGCCTGGATACGGTCGAGGATATTGGCGAAAACCGCGTCCATCCAGTCCGGTTCGCCCGACAACCGGCCAAGGAAACCCCGGTCAAGGACGACATGGACCCTGGTCAGACGCTCTTCCTCCGCCTGGACCACCAGGGAAAGGATGTCTTCCCGGAAATCGCATTGCGGGCCTTTCCTGACCGGAATAACCCGATAGCCGCCCGGCCGGGATTCGGTCGCGCCCGCGATGAGGTCGTAATCCGGCAGAGCCGCCAGTATCCCGGCCAGCACCCGGTCGGCCTCCACATACAGGGTCCGGACGGGCATCTTGTCCAGGTCCTCCATGGGGGCGGCAGGACGGACCGCCGCGGCCTTTTCGCCGGAAGCGCAGCCGTTAACCAGGAGAAGAGTCAGAAGCATGGCCGGAAGAATGAAGTATCTTTTCAAAAGCTGTTCCTTTCCTCGGCCCGGCCGTTCATCTTACCGGCCGGCCGGATGTTCAACTGTTGCCCGCCCCGGCTTCCGCCGCCGGAAAATGATAATTCGTGCGCAGCATCTTCAACTGGCTGATGATGTTCACGTTGCCCGGATGCTTCTGACGCAGGGACAGGAGCACCGCCTTGGCTTCGTCGTTCAGTTCATTGCTCTGGTAGACCAGGGCCAGCAGGATTTCCGCCTCGGAAGCCCCGGCCTGATAGTTCGTGCGGATGTAATCCTCGGCCGAAGTCACGGCGCTCAGGCTGGCCTCGGGCAGAAGATAAAAACGTCCCTCTCCGGCGGCCACGGTAACTCCGGCGGCCAGGGCCGTCACTTTCCAGACATACTCGATCCCCCGGCTCAGGCCGTCCTGATCGTAGACGAATTCCGGCTGCGCGGCCTTGGTCTTGGCCTTGACCAGCCGTTCGCCCTGCGGGTTCAGTATCTCGAAAACATAGGTGTCGGCCACTTCCACCGGACGCCAGCGGAAAGTCAGAGGAACTCCCCTGGCCGCGGTGCCGTTCAGGCAGAGCAGGGCCACTTCGGGAGTCTCTTCCTGGTTGATGAGGCCCTTCTCCGGGCTTTCCCTCATGGTGTCCCGCAGAGCCACCACGCCCGCGTGCTGGGCGTCCCCGGCCGAGGCCATGACCGGCGGCGGCACGAAGTCCATCTTGGCCGTCTTGATCGCCGCCCCGTCGGCCGTGCCGCCGGTTTCGCCCACCAGAACGGACCCCGGCCCGGAAATCTCCTCCCGCTGGCCGGAAGCAAAATAGTTGAGGACCAGGACAGCTTCCCCACCCAGTTTTATACGGTCGCCGGGAGCCAGAAAATCCATCAGTTGCACGGCCTGCCCCTGAGCCGGTCCGCTGTCCATAAGCACCGGGCCCCGGACCTCCAGAACCATGGCCGCGTCACCGGCCATGGCCGTCCCGGCCGCCCAAAACCCGCACAGGACGACGGTCAGCAAAATCGCAATTCTTCTCAGCATGGCCTTCCTCGCTTTCCAAGACCTTGTCTTCCGATTCCAGACGGCCGGGCCTTTCCGGCCCTGCGGCGTCTTTCCAGACATCAGGGTAATTTACTTGGCGGTCAATGTAAAGACCCCGTCCCAACCGGCTGGAGGCGGGGCGTCCAGATACCGGCGGCAGCGTTCCGCATAGGTCCGGGAAGGTCCGTCGTCCGGACAGGCGGCCAGAACGGTTTCGAAAATTTCCAGCGCTTTCTGGAAATCCGCCGCCCGGTAGGAGGCCAGCCCCTCTTCAAAAATTCCCATCTGTTTCTCACGCGCCCCGTCCAGATCCCCGGCCCGGCCCAGCAGTTCATAGACCCTGACCGGCATGTCCTTGCCCTTGACCCGCAGCATATCCAGTTCCCGGACAGCCACGGCCCCGGCGGCCCGTTCAAAGGTCTCCCGGCTTATCATGATGCCTGTGCCGAAGGCCTTGTTGGCCCCTTCCAGACGCGAACCGAGATTGACCGCGTCGCCCATGACCGTGTAATCGAACCGCTCCGCCGAACCCATGTTGCCCACGATCATGGGACCGGTGTTTATGCCCATGCGTACGGTCAGTCCGGGCAGGCCGTCCCGGGCCAGTTCTTCATTGAAATCCTTCATGGCCGCCTGCTGGTCCAGGGCGGCCAGGCAGGCCCGGACGGCATGGCCTTCCTCCGGCAGGGGAGCACCCCAGAAGGCCATGACCGCATCGCCCTCGAACTTGTCCACCGTGCCGCCGTGAGACAGGATAATGCCGGTGACCAGGCTCAGGTACCGGTTCAACAGAACCACCAGTTCCTCCGGAGCCAGCCTTTCCGATATGCCCGTGAACCCGGCCAGGTCGGAAAAAAAGACGGTCATCTCCCGCCGCTCCCCGCCCAGGGCCAGGCGGGACGGGTCTTCAACTATCCGGGCCACGACGTCGGGGCTCAGGTATTTGGCAAAAGCGTTCCGGACCAGGCGCTTTTCCTTGTCCAGCACCCAGTGCCGGTAGGCGAAAGAAACTCCCTGGCCCAGCAGCAGGGCTACCGTGGAACCCACCAGCGGCGGAATGAGGTAACGGTTGAAAGCCAGCACGGAACCTCCGCCGCAAACGGCCAGCAGGGCGGGGGTGACGAAGAAAAGGCGGCGGGGCGGCCAATAAATGGTCGCGGCCGATACGGCCAAAGTCAGCAGCAGGTACAGAGCCAGCCGGGCCGCCGCGCCGGTTTCCCTGAAAAATCGTCCGGCCAGCACGGTGTTGACCGTATGCCCCAGTATCTCCACGCCGGGGGTCCTTTTCAGAGCGGTTCCGGTCAGGTGATAAAGCGGGGTGGCGTGGCGGTCCTGAGTCAGGGCGTCCGTTTCTCCGATCAGGACTATGCGGCCCTGAAACATCCCGCGCAGTTTATCCGCATCGCCCGCAGACGCGGCCCTGTGCACATCGGCGAAGGAATAACGGGGAAAAGGCGGTTCAGCCGAATCATAGTCGATAAAAACCGTTTCGGCTGGCAGTTGCAGGTCGGGCCGGTAAGCCTTGGCCAGCAGAAAGGTCACGCTGTACATCCCTTTTTGCGGGTCCTGGCCGGACGGGAAAAAAAGACGCTGGCGGCGGATGAAATCGTCGATGTCCGAAGTCAGGTTGAAAAGGCCGGTATATTCCGGACCGATTATCTGGAGGTACCGGGCCTGGGGCATGAGCTGCCGCTCCCCGGACTGCACCAGCCCGCTGACCACCGGCGTCCCCAGACTCCGGGCATAGACCAGGGTCTTGAGCCAGGTGCGGCTGTAATCCGGCACCAGGTCGTCGAACAGGGCCTGGGGCAGCAGAAAATCCAGGCCGACCACCTTGGCTTCGGCCTGAGCCAATCCGGTGATGACCGTGGAAAACTGTTTGTGCCAGAGTGTTTCCGGGATGCGGAAAGCCTCGTCCGCGAACGTGCTGTCATCGATGCCGACAATAGCCACGGGCGAAGCCGTCCGCACAGGTTCGGCTCCGACGGCCGCCCTGACCCGGAAAAGGAGGTCATAGGCCTTGAGCTGCAGGGGTTCCATAACCCCGCCCCGGTCCAGCCCCCAGACGGCCAGGGCCGACACCAGGGCCAGGACCGCCAGAGCGGTTCCGGGTCTGACGGATTTTTTTTCCTTGTCTGTGGCGGCCACGAAAAGATTCCTTCCGCAAAAGATTGAAAGTTTTTTCGCTTCCCGGGCTGGGCCGGAGCGGTTGACGCGCCGCTTTTGTGATATTAGTATGAATCCCCGTCAAACCGCAACTGGAGCTCTTCCGCCGGCGGGTTGACTTTTTACAGGAGCAGCCAAGATGAAAAATGCGTTGAGCGTGTATGCCGGGCCCAAGGCCCTTTCCATAATCAGGGACCAGGGCCTGAGACCGGAGATGATTAAAATTGTCGGAGGCGCGGCCGGAGGCCCGAAATGGCTGGTTTTGAGCCGCCTGAACAGGCTCATCTTCGGCCAATGGCTCAAGCCGCGAACCGAACCGGTGTTCCTGCTGGGCTCGTCCATAGGCTCCTGGCAATTCGCCTGCGCGGCCCAGAACGACCCCGAGGCGGCCTTTGAACGCTTCGAAAAGGAATACATCCACCAGGAATATTCCTGCGACCGGCCGCCCCCGGAGGAAGTGACCAGGGTCAGCCGGGTCATCATGGGCCGTATTCTGGGCGAAAACGGGTTGAGGGAAATCCTGAACCACCCCTGGCTGCGCCTGAACATGATCTCGGCCCGCTGCCTGGGCCTGACCCGCCTGGAGAAGACCGCGCCCCTGGCCCTGGGCCTGACCGCGGCCCTGACGGCCAACCTCTTCAGCCGCCGCTCGCTGGGGCTCTTTTTCGAAAGGGCGCTGTTTTACGACCCCCGCGACCGGCCGCCTTTTTTCCATCCGGCTTTTCCGGCCACCCGCCAGGTTCCCCTGGATGAAGCCAACTTCCCGGACGCCGTTCTGGCTTCCGGTTCCATCCCCCTGGCCATGGAAGGCATAAGGGACATCCCCGGCGCCCCGGCCGGGACCTACCGCGACGGGGCCATCGTGGACTACCACCTGGACCTGGATTACGGAATCCGGGACGGCCTGGTGCTCTTCCCCCATTTCATGGAAAGGATCATACCGGGCTGGTTCGACAAGGCTCTCAAATGGCGCAAGCCCTCGGCGGCCAACATGGCCCGTGTGGTCCAGATCTGTCCTTCGGCGGAATTCACCGCCGGACTGCCCCTGGGCAAGATAGCCGACCGGGGGGATTTCCAGAAATTCATGGGCCGTGACGAGGAACGCCGGGATTACTGGAAGGCCGTGGCCCTGGCCGGGGAAAGGCTGGCCGGTGAGTTCGCCGAGCTGACGGAGAGCGGCCGCATCCGCGAAGCCGTCCGGCCCATGGAAGTGGCCTCCTGAGAAAGCGGCGGACCGTCAGGCGTGTTTTTTATGAAAAAGGACGATGCGGTTGGTGTTCGTCCCTCCGGCATTGTTCTTAACGCCCCAGATATTCGAAGTCTTGGTAAATTCCTGCATGTTTACAAGTATGCCCTCACAAGCGAATCCGGCTTCAATACCTATGGGAGCAATCGCTTCATCAAGATTAACCTTACCGTTTCTGACCTCTCCGACCTCGAAGCAAACCCAGCCGCCCGGCCGTATTATGCGAAAGAACTCCTTGAATGCATATTGCATTACCGTGGACCATTCCTCGACTTTTCTGGCCATGGTGATATTGGCGGCAATGGCGGAATCATCAATACTGTTGAACCAGCACCTCAGCCAATTGTCCTTTGAATACTGCACAATGTCCAGGAATGGCGGAGACGTGACCAGAAGCTGAACGGAACCGCTTTCGATTTCTGACGTCTTTCCGGCATCTCCGGAGAGAAACATCGCCGTTGTCCCGGCCCGAAGCAGATTTTCCGCCTGGACCGCGGAAAGATTCCGGAGCAGGCTGATCGACTTCTTCCGGATTATCGCCTTCGTGTCCCGGTAAGGCGGCTTCTGGTTCCGCTTCTCGTTTATCTGTCTTTGTGATTCCCGGGACACCGCCTGATTGGGAGGCAGGGTGTAGACAGAAAAAAAACCTTTCGAATGCCCGGTCAGCCTGTTGGTGGCGACCATCCGTATCCAGCGGTCAAGAGCGTCTTCAAGCCCCCCGGCCTGCCTGCGGGCCAGATAGTCCCTTATGGAGACGATTTCGGCCTCGGTATCCGGGTGATAGAACATGGACAGGTCGAGTTCGGCCCGGGCTCCGGGGTCCATGGGAATTTCCGCCAGCCGCACGGACAGATCGTCCACTGACGGCGGAAAGAACCGGGGTTCGGCCAGAATACGGCTCAGAGGGTTGACGTCGTTGGCGATGACCCGGCGGTTCAGCAGTCCGGCCTCGATGACGGTGGTCCCGCGGCCGCTGAACGGATCGTAGACCGTATCGCCTGCCTCGGTCAGCAGTTCTATGAGAAACCGGGGCAGTTGAGGCTTGAAGCAGGCCCGGTAGGATATTTCGTGAACAGACGAGGCCTGCCTCTGCCTGGAGGTCCAGAACTCGTTGATATAGAGGGGGATATCCGCGCCGCCGGCCCGGATGAATTCCGTCCGGGTCTTTCCGTCTCCGGACAGGAAAGGGGGGAGATTCTCCGTTTCCTCCAGGAAAACAAAATCCTTAAGATAAGCTGCAAGACTGTTGCCGGTGAAAAAGGTCAAATGCTCCCTCCCTGCTTTGGCGGCAGGATATCACCGGCCATCCCGAGGGTCAACGCGCAGGCGCACGGGCGGCCCGGCCCCTGACGCCCACAGTGTGGACAGGACAGGATGGGTGCGGAGCCGGTTATCCGGGATTGCTTACACGGTAGCCGCATATGCCGCAAAACGTATGTAACCATCAACAATTACCAACGTTCTGTGCAGGACGCAGGCATGCCGAAAGGATACGAGACAAACCGGCGCGTCCGGTAATCCCCTGGCCTGGCCGCCTTCCCGGTCCCTTTAGCCTCTAATCGAAATCCAGGACCAGGCCCACGCCGACCTCTTTCAGAGCGGCCGCGCCGGACAGGGCCATCTTGGCGGCCAGGTCGGTGCAGTGGCAGGGGTGAAGGGCCCGGAGGTTCAATGCCTTGAGATAGTCCCTTATCTGGCTCAGTTCCTCTTCCGCCGCGTCCAGCAGATGCAGGCCGCCGATGATGTCCACCACCCGCTCCTCGCCGCAGACCTGGCGGGCGTGTTCGACGATATTGCAGATGCCCGCGTGTGAACAGCCGGTGATGATGACCAGCCCCTGGCTCGTCTTGTAGGCCAGGGCCGAATCGTCGATCAGATAGTCGTCTTCGTTGACTTCCGGGCCGATGAGCCTCCCCAGGGGGTGGCGTCCTTCGAAACCGGCGGCCTTGCCGATTTCTCCGAGAAAAACCAGGCGTTCCGAAAGCCAGAAGGGTTTCCGGGTGAGGCTGAGGTCGAAGAAGCGGCCGGCCTTCTGCTGGGACATCAACGAACCTATTTCATCCACGCCGGGGACATGGCGCGAGACAAAGATATCCGGATGGGCCACCAGCACGGGCCGCCGGTGGGGGCGGCCTTCGAAGGAGTTCTCCATGTGCAGGCGGGCCACGGCGCTCAACCCGCCGGTATGGTCGACATGTCCGTGGGAAAGGACAAGATAATCCAGGTTGGCCAGATTGAGGCCCATTTTGCAGGCATTGCGGATCAGAGCGTCGGAGTAGCCCGTATCGAAAAGGATGCGGCTGTCTCCGTCGCTTATATGTATGGACAGGCCTGGTTCGCCTGTGAAATAGCGGTCGATGAGCGTGTTGTTGTCAATCAGTACGGTCAGGCGCATTGTTTCTCCTTATGTGTTCCAGGCCATGGCTTACCAGAAGGGAAGACGTTACTTCGTTCCAGGCTGTTGAAAAACCCCTTTGTTGTTTTTATCAACCCGACCTACACCCCCAAAGCCGATTTTCCGGTTTCCCCTTTTCTTAGGCGAACATGGATGTTCGCCCCCCGGCGAAGGGCATGGATGCCCGTTCGACGGGTTAAAAAAGGCCGGGGGTTCCAAGGGGACGCGGCCGCTTGGGCGTCCCCTTGGTCTGGCGGGCTTTCGCCTGCACCCGGCTCCGGAGGCTGACGCCTCCGGCTTTATAATCCATCTTTACGCGGGGGCAGCGACCAGCGGGAGCGCTGGGGGCGGCCAGCCCCCAGAGTGGGTCCAGGCGACAGCCTGGGGCGAAGCACCCCGCCTGCATAGTTGCTCTCGGAGTCCTCTTCTCTTTCAACGGCCTTTTAGGGGACTTTGTCAACAAGCTCGTTCCTTCGTTCCCTGGTTCGGTCAGGACCGGCAAAACTTCCGCTTCAGGCGTTCATTGGTCAGATCACCCGGAAAACCGGCGTCTTGAGACGGGACCGCCGGCAGCGGGGGCAGCGTCCAGGCCGGGTGAACCTGGTGCGCCCGGTAAAAGTATAGCCGCAGGCCAGACAGAGAACAGGTTCGGCTTCGAGCCTGCGTCCGGCTGTCCGGACGGAACGGGCGACATGCTCCAGATGCCCGTAAATCTCCTTCTCGGACAGGCCCAGTTCAACGGACAGATCTCGGACCCCGAGTTCACGATCTGCAAGCAGTTCGGCGATTTTCCGCCTGACGGTCAGGTCCTGTTCACGCTCTGTCATGGCCAAGCAAATGCCGGAAGCCTTTCTCCCAAGCGGAAGAGGCCGCCGGCCGGTGCAAACCGTTCACGGACCGGCCGAAACAGACCGGCCCTGCCCCGAAGGGGGCTATTTATTCCGGGCCTGGTCGTCGGCCTTGTCCTTCATGGCCCGGACCTCTTCCAGAATTTCCCCACGGGTGACCAGCCCTTTGCGTTCCAGTATGTTTATCAGGGCTTCCGTGGTGTAAATCTCGGTTATCAGCAGGTTGCGCAACGGGTCGGCTTCCCTTTTTTTCCTGTCCTGTTCGGCCATTTCTTCCTTTCGGGCTCCCACGGTTCGAGGTCAGCGGGCGATCTTGCTGAAAAACTTCTTCAAGCCGCCAACCGGCTGAATTTCGGCCAGAACGACGGTGACGTTGTCCTTGCCGCCGCCGGCCAGGGCCAGTTGTATCAGATCACCGGCCTTCTTTTCAAGGTCGCTGCTCATGGCCAGGACCTTGGCGATCATCTCTTCCGGAACCATGTCCGAAAGGCCGTCGCTGCAAAGAAGAAAAATATCCCCGTCCCGCACCGCCACCGACTTGAGATCGGCTATGACGTTTTCCCTGATGCCCATGGCCCGGGTCAGGACATTGCCCATCTGCGAAACAATGGTGGCTTCGGGGTTGATAACACCGCGAAGCTGGGGATCGTCGGAGAAACGGTGATCTATGGTGAGTCTTTCCAGGGGGCCTTTCTGAGCCTGGCGGAAGATGCGGCTGTCGCCCACATTGGTCACGAGCAGATGCTCCCCGTCGCTCATAATGGCGGCCAGGGTCGACCCCATTCCTCTGTGGGCCTCCTGTTGGTGAGCCGTATCGTAGACCAGACGGTTGGCCAGGTACACCGCCTGCATGAGGCTGTTGCCTCTGGCCGAGAGGTTCCGGTCGTAAAAATCGTACCGCTGGGTGCTGTCCACGGGCCTGTCCAGATTGGCCTTGAGGTAGTCGACTATCGCTTCCACCACCAGGCGGCTGGCCACTTCACCGCTGGCCGCCCCGCCCATGCCGTCGGCCACGATATACAAACCCATCTCGTCGTCAAAAAAAAGGGAATCCTCGTTGTTCTTCCGCTTCAGTCCCACATGGGAGCGCCCCGCTCCTGTCAGCCTGCTCATGCGCGTTGTTCCCTTTCGCCGGTTTCAGGTGATAAAAGGCCGCCGCCGGTTCAGTTGCGTCCGGCCAGTTCCTCCATCTTCTGTACCACCATGCGGAGATGATCGGCCATCTGCTTGGCTCTCTGATACCTTTTCTCCCTGTCCTTGACCAGGGCCCGGCTGATGATCTGCTGAACGGCCTTGGGCACCTTGGTGTTGTAGGTGGTGATGGGTTCGGGTTCCTCGGAGGTGATTTTGTAGATAAGGGCGGTCAGGTCTTCGGCCCGGAACGGCTGCGCTCCGGTGAGCAGTTCGTACAGAACCACGCCCAAGGAAAAGATATCGGAGCGGCCGTCGACTTTCATGCCCTTGATCTGCTCGGGTGACATGTAGAACGGGGTGCCCTTGACCACTCCGGTCCTGGTTTTGCTGGAAGCGGTGGCCCGGGCGATGCCGAAGTCGGTCACCTTGGCTATGCCGTTTTTGAGCAGCATGATATTGGCCGGTTTGATATCGCGGTGGACCACGCCTTTTTCGTGGGCGTAATCCAGGGCGTCGGCCACGTCGGCCACGATGATGAGGACCTGGCGCATGGGCAGGAGATTGTCCGCGCTGGCATGATCCTTGAGGTCGGCGCCTTCCAGATATTCCATGGCTATGTAAGACAGGTCATGGTCCTCGCCCGCGTCATAGATGGTGACTATGTTGGGATGGGAAAGCATACCGGCGGTTTCGGCCTCGCGGAAGAACTGGTCCCGCAGCTTTTCGGCTTCGCCGTCCTCATACTCCTCCCCGAAGCGGATGGTCTTGATGGCCGTGGTCCGGCCTATCTTGGGGTCGCGGCCCAGATAGACGATGCCCATGGCGCCCTTGCCCAGTTCCTTGACGACTTCGTACCGACCCAGGGTGGGTTTGGTTTCTCCGTCCAGTATCAGGGTGCCGTCCTCGGAATGGGTCCCGGACGGGCCGACGCCGAAGATCATCGTTTCCGAAGCCACGTTGAGCTTCCTGATTTTTTCCTTGATGTCGCGGAAACCCTGATCGTATTCGCCGATGTACTGGTACACGGAGACGGCCTTGTTGAACATCCGCTTGCGTTCGTAGTCCAGGGCGAGGTTGTAGAGAATGTCCTTCATGCCGTCGTCCACCGGGACGCGGCGGAACTTGTCGAAAGCCATGTCCAGCATGCCCTGGGTCTGAAAGTTGAGACCGAGCATGCGGTTGATTTCGGCCGATTCACCTTCGACCTTGTCCTTGGCCACCTCGGTGACGAAGAAACGGGTGGTGGTGACAGCAGCGTACCCTATGACGATCAGCAGGAAGGGATAGGTGATCTTGAGCCAGATGCCGGGGCCGATGAAAAGATAGACGCCCGCGGCGACCAGGGCCAGCAGCAGTCCGGCCGAGGCGAAAGCCCCCGCCCTGGCCTTGAGCCTGGGCAGCAGGAGCGAGAGAAAAACGCCGACCAGGATAATGAGGACCAGTTCGATGAGGTCCATGAGCCCGGAACGGACGATGAAATCGCCTTCAAGAAGGTTCTGGAGGGTGTTGGCCGAAACCATGGAGGTGGACATCTTGGTCTCAATGGGGGTGACCTGGGGAATATCCACGCCGGTGGCCGACACGCCGATAAGGACTATTTTGTCCTTGATGGCCGAGGCCTGAACCTTGTCGTTGAGGACATCGTAAAACGAAAAATGGGGGAAAGCCCGCGAGTCCGTGTAAGTCACGTAAAAATCGAGATTTGGGTTGGTCGGCACAAACTTTTTACCGATTTTGATGCCTTCACGGCCCTCGCCGGACGAAACCACCTTAATGGCGTCGGGCTGAATGCCCTGAGCCATGAGGGCCAGTTCCAGGGTGTATGAAGGGAAAGGCAGGCCCTTGTAATCCAGAAGCAGGTATTCGCGGCGGACGGCTCCGTCGAGATCGGGAAAAATGTTTATATGCCCGATCCCGAGAGCGTTTTCGGAAAAGGCCTGTACGGGAGCGGTCATCTTCTTGGCCGGGAACATGTATTCGGCGGCCGCTCCTCCGGCCTGGGGGAGTCCGTTGCGGAGAAGATATTCGGGCAGATCGCTTTCGGCCTTGGGGTAGACGCCGACCTGGAAAAAGACGGGCAGGAGGACATTTCCGGCGCGGGCCATGGCCTTGGCCAGCCTCTGGTCGCTGTCGAGGCGGTCGCGGGCCTGAGCCAGCTTGGTGTAGTAGCCCTGGAAGGCCGGGTCTGTCTGCCCGGCAAAGGCGGAGACGAAATCGGCCCTCAGTTCCTCGATCATCTTGAGGCCTTCGCCGATTTCCGGTTCGGAAAAGATGACATTCAGCCCGATGACGCGGGCTTCCTGACTCTTGAGCTTGTCGATCATGGCCGCGACCATGGAGCGGGGCCAGGGCCAGCGGCCGAGTTTGGTGATGGAATCGTCGTCTATGTCCACGATGACGATATCCGAAGCGGTATCCGGGCCGGGAGCCCTGAGCTTCATGCGCAGATCGTAGGTGGTCAGTTCAAGCGATTCCAGAAAGTCCAGCTTGACGAAAGCGAGAATGAGAAAAACAATGGAAAGCAGAACAGCCAGCCAGAGGGCGGGGTTTTTCTTGATCATCCTTGACTCTCCGTAATCGAAAAAAAGCCGGGACCGCCCTGAGGCGATCGTTACCATGCATTTCCTCAAATAATCTGAAGAGACGGGACGAGCCCAAGCGCCCGGCCGCCATAATGGGAAAAATATAAGGTTGTTTGAGGGGTTGAGTCAAGATAAAAGCCATGGAGCGCGGCTTGCCCGCCGTGCGGTTGGGGTTGAGCATAAGAAGCATCAAAAGGAGCAACGGCGTTTGCCCGGGAATGGGAAGGAGATACAGCCCGTGCAGGGGAAGCCCCTTATACACGACATATTGATGAGGACCCTCCCCAAAACGAATGGGGCAAGAACGCGGCCAAGGAGAAAGATTATTCAGGCGTGAGGCAACAAAAAGGCCCTGCTCGGGGGGCCTTGAGCTTGTTGACACCCCCCAAAGGCTGTCGGACATTAGCAGTTCTGAAAACAACAGACGGACAGAGAGATGACTCCGGGAATGGCCGTTCAGGCGGGATGCTTCGCCCCTGCCGCGAGCGGTGATGGTTTCAGGCGGCTCTTTCCCACCCAGACCAAGGGGACGCCCAGACGGCCGCGTCCCCTTGGAACCCCCGGCCTTTTTTAACCCGTCGAACGGGCATCCATGCCCTTCGCCGGGGGGCGAACGTCCATGTTCGCCGAAGAAAAAGGAAACCGGAAAATCGGCTGTGGGGCGCAGGTCAGGTTGATAAAAACAACACAGAGGTTTTTCAACAAACAAAAAGGCCCCGCTCAGGGGGCCTTTTCCGTTCAATTATGCGGCCGGACGTCAGGCGCTCAGCTTGGTGAAATCGGCCACCAGATCGAAGAGCCGGGAGAGTCTGGTCAGCAGGGCCAGGCGGTTGCTCTTGACCTGCTGGTCAGGGTCGTCGACCAGGACCTTGTCGAAGAAGGCATCCACGGCAGGCTTGATCGCCACGATTTCCCGGAGCAGGCTGACATAGTCGTCGTTCCGCAGCAGGCTTTCGGTTCGGGCTTCCAGGGCATCGGCCGCGGCGGCCAGGGCTTTTTCCTCTTCCTGAACCAGGGCGGTCTCGTCGAACCCGTCACGGGCTCCGAATTTCCTGATGATATTGACCACGCGCTTGAAGGCCACGGCCAGGTCTTCGAAATCAGGCCGTTTCTTGATGTCTTCCAGGGCCCAGACCCGGGCCACGGAGGGGACCGGATCGTCGTGGTGCAGAGAGAGGACGGCTTCCGCCCCATCGGTGGAAGCGCCTTGGCTGGTGAGTTGGTTTTTGAGGCGCAGGCGCAGGAATTCGAGAACCTCGGCCTTGACTTCCCCGGCCGGTTTCTTGAGCCATTCGCCCAGCCCTTCAAGGGCCTGGTCGATGATTTCGCCGAGAGACAGGCGCCAGCCCCGGGCAAGGATGATGTTGATGACGCCCAGGGACTGACGGCGCAGGGCGTAGGGGTCGGCCGCGCCGGTGGGAATCAGGCCCACACCGAAGCAGCCGGTGATGGTGTCCATCTTGTCGGCCAGACTGAGCAGGGCTCCGGCCACGGTGGACGGCAGTTCCCCTCCTGCCCGGTTGGGCAGGTAATGCTCGTAAATCGCGTCGGCCACGGCCTTGGGCTCGCCGTCCAGCAGGGCGTATTCCCGCCCCATGACGCCCTGTAAGGCGGGGAATTCTCCGACCACGCCGGTGACCAGATCGCATTTGCACAGGGACGCGGCCCGCAGCAGGTCGTTTTTGACTTCCGGAGCCAGCCGGTCAGCCAGAAAAGCGGCCAGTCCGGAGAAGCGTTCGACCTTCTGCCAGGAGGTGCCGAGCAGGGTGTGAAAGACGACCCTTTTCAGTTCGTCCTGATATCCGGCCAGAGGCTTGCGCCGGTCTTCCTTGAAATAGAAGCGGGCGTCTTCCAGGCGGGCCCGCAGGACGCGTTCATGGCCGCGCCGGACCACATCGAGGTCGCGTGCGCGGGTGTTGCTGACGGCGATGAAGCGGGCATTGAGGGCTCCGCTGGCGTCGGTCAGGGCGAAGTAGCGCTGGTGTTCCCGCATGGCCGTGGTCGGAATCTGGGGGGGCAGTTCAAGGAACGATTCGTCGAAACCGCCGCAGACGGCCACCGGTTCCTCGACCAGGTTGGCCACTTCCTCAACCAGTTCCTCATCCGGCAGTATGCGGGCTCCGCCGCCGATTTCGTTCTGGATGCGCTCGATTTCCTGGCGAACCATTTCGACCCGGCGGGCCGGGGAAACGACCACATGGGCCTGAGCCAGCTTCTCTTCGTATTCGTCCGGAGAATTGATTTCCACGGGGCCGGGGTGGAGGAAACGGTGCCCACGGCTGGTGTTGTCTGCGGCGATGTCGCCGATGGACAGGGGCAGGACTTTTCCGCCCAGAACGGCCAGAAGCCAGTGGATAGGCCGGACAAAGACGACTTCGCCCTTGCCCCAGCGCATGGATTTGGGGAAAGGCAGCCCGAGAAGCAGGGGCGGCAGGATTTCCGCCAGCACTTCGGGAGCGGGACGGCCCTTGATCTCCTTGCGCACGGCCAGGTATTCGCCTTTGGGCGTGTCCACGGTGATGAGATCGGCCGGTTCCAGTCCTTGTCCCTTGGCGAAGCCCACGGCGGCCTTGGTGGGATTGCCGTCAGCGTCGTACGCGGCCCGGACCGGCGGCCCGGTGATTTCCTGGACGGTGTCCGGCTGCTGTCCGGCCAGCCCCCAGGCGGCCACGGCCAGACGGCGGGGCGTTGCCCAGACTTCCATTCTTTCGCCGCCGAGATTGGCGTTGTCCAAAGCCTGGCGGAGGCGTTCCTTCAGGTTTTCCATGGCCGGGGCCATGTATCCGGCCGGTATCTCTTCTGTGCCGACTTCAAAAATCAGATCAAGTCCACTCACGGTTAATCCTCCCACCGGCCCAGCATGGGGTGGCCCATTTCTTCACGCTGATTGACATAGGCCACGGCCACGGCGCGGGCGAGGTTGCGGACCCTGGCAATGAAACGGGTGCGCTCGGTCACGCTGATGGCGCCCCGCGCCTCAAGCAGGTTGAAGAGGTGCGAACATTTGAGGCAGTAATCGTAGGCGGGCAAGACCAGCCCGGCCTTGATCTGGCGCTGGGACTCGGCTTCGGCCATGTCGAAGCCTTTGAAAAGCATGTCCACGTCCGCTGTCTCGAAATTGTATTTGGAAAATTCCACCTCGCCCTGATGATGCACATCGCCGTATTTGACGTGCTCGTTCCAGGCCAGATCGTAGACGTTGTCGACGTTCTGGAGGTACATGGAGAGGCGTTCCAGGCCGTAGGTGATTTCCACGGAGATGGGCGAAAGGTCCACGCCGCCAGCCTGCTGGAAATAGGTGAACTGGGTGATTTCCATGCCGTCCAGCCAGACTTCCCAGCCGATGCCCCAGGCGCCCAGGGTCGGCGATTCCCAGTCGTCCTCGACAAAACGGATGTCGTGGTCCAGCGGGTCGATGCCGAAGCTCCTGAGACTGTCCAGGTAGAGGTCCTGAACATTGAGCGGGGAAGGCTTCAGCAGAACCTGATACTGGTAGTAATGCTGGAGGCGGTTGGGATTTTCGCCGTAACGGCCGTCGGTGGGACGGCGGGACGGTTCGACGTAGGCCACCCGCCAGGGTTCAGGGCCGAGGCACCTGAGCAGGGTGGCGGGGTTGAAGGTTCCGGCCCCGCATTCTATGTCGTAGGGCTGCTGGATAACACAGCCTCGTCCGGCCCAATACCGCTGGAGGGCCAGGATGAGTTCCTGAAAGGTCAAGCATTTTGAAGCGCTCATGGAGCATGACTCCCTAACATGAAATAAGTGTTGGAAATTACCACCATCGCCGACGGACTGTCAAGAGTGGGCGCGGACCGTTCAAGATATTCCGAACCGGGTGCGCGGCTCGGCCAAGAATTGTGCCGGTCATGATTATAGCCGAATGACTGTTTAATTTTCTGTAAATATCTGGTATAGACTATCTTTAATGCATAATCGGCTGTTTTTTGGGTGCTGAATAAAGATGAGCGTTACTTGTTCCGAACACAGGGAGACTCTGGTTCTTCTGGCTCTGAAAAGGCGTCTGGCTGAAGAGGACCTGAGCGAAGAGGAGCGGACCAGGTTGAGCCTTGAAGCCGCCGCATTGGAAGCCAGGCTGAATATGGCCTGAAGCGTATCGGACGGCTCCCCGGAGACGGACTTCTGATTGGACCGGCGGAGCGGTCAAAAGTGATTTCCCGCAAGACTGACTATTTTACCGGCTGACCGCGATGCAACCGGATATGAACGGGCGGATTTCGCGCAGCCGGAAAACAGACGATACGGAGTAATCATCACTATGGCGCGCATTCTGGTTGTCGACGACGAAGCCCCGATCAGGGACGTGATGCGCAAGATGCTGGAAAAGTCCGGCTACGAGGTTGTGGAAGCCGGCGACGGTCGCGAAGCCTTACAGGTTTTCGAGACGGATCCGACCGATCTGGTCATCACCGATATCCTCATGCCGGATCAGGAAGGCTTGCAGACCATCATGGAACTGCGCCAGAACCACCCCGATCTGAAAATAATCGCCATTTCCGGCGGCGGGGTGGTCGGTCCGCAGACGTATCTGCGCATGGCCGAAGGTTTCGGGGCCGACCGGACTCTGACCAAGCCTTTTACCATGAATGATCTGATAGAAGCTGTCCGGGCGCTCCTGTAAAAGTCCAACCCTGCTGACAGGCTGCGGCCGCCGGGCATTGGCTCTCGGACGCGCCGCATTAAACACCCCCGCGTTTTCCGGCTCTTTCCCGGTGTTTTGCTCATCGCTCCGCCGTGTATTGACACAAAGCCCCGCACGGGATAACATGAAAATACGCATAATATGCGAAACAGACATAATCGCCTGCCTTGGCGGCGCGAATCCGGGAAACCATAATGCCCCTGACATGGAGATCGCCCTTGGCCAATAGCCCGGCCTTAACAACAGAAGATTTCAACCGCATTCTGGTCGTGGACGACGAAGAATCCATAAGGGAGCTTCTGCGCGATTTTCTGATGCGGAAAGGCTACAAAGTCCAGACGGCCCGCGACGGCCAGGAAGCCCTGGAAACAGCCAGAAAGCAGGATTTCGACCTGGTGGTGACGGACCTGGCCATGCCCGTAATGGACGGATTCGCCTTGATAAAGCAACTGGCGAAAGTCCGGCCTCTGACGACCATAATCGTCCTTTCCGGCCAGGACACCTTCGAAAACGCCATAGAAGCGGTCCGAGGCGGCGCTTACGATTTCGTGGCCAAGCCGGTCATGGATTTCGACTCCTTCAAACTCTGCATAGATCGAGGCCTGGAACGAAAGAGCCTTCTGCTTCAGAAAGAAAATTACCAGAAGAATCTTGAGGACATGGTGGCCGAGCAGACCAAGGAACTGGCTCGGGCCAACATTCTGCTCAAGGAGTACGCCGCCCAGCTCGAAGCGGTTTCGGTTTCGGTCATCACCAGCCTTCTGGCGGTTCTGGAAGAGAAAGACCGGTACACGGCGGGCCATTCCCGCCGAGTGACTTTTTTCGCCCTGGAAGCGGGCAAGCGCCTCAACCTCACCAGCCGCGAGACATGGCTGCTGCAGACGGCAGCTCAGCTTCACGACATGGGCAAGCTGGTCATCGACATGGAATACGTGAACAAACCCGGCCCCCTGACCGACGAGGAATGGAAGCTCATGAAGGAGCATCCGGCCACGGCGGATCGCTTCCTGGCCCCTTTCGCCTTCCTGGAGGACGTCCGCCCGATCATCCGGCATCACCACGAACGGATGGACGGCACCGGTTATCCCGACGGCTTGAAGGGCGAGGAAGTCGACCTGCTGACCCAGATACTGGCAGTGGCCGACAGTTACGACGCCATGACTTCCCGGCGCAGCTACCGCGAACCCATGAGCATGGAGGACGCGGCGGCCGAACTGAAGAGATGTATCGGGCGCTTCTGGCGGGAAGACGTTGTGGAGGCTTTCCTGGCCTACCTGGCTCAAAGCGGCGGCCAGGAACCGGAACAGGCCATGGCCTGAAATCCGCGCCCTCTTTCATCCGTTCTGAAAAAATCCGGCCCGAGCAGCCAAGGGAGCTTTCCTCCCTCAACCTGCCGGGCCTTTTTTCGTCCATCCGCTCCGGAAATAATCCCGAAGAGAAAAAGGTATTCTGAAATTGCGGCGGCCGGCAGCCGTTCGCTATCCGCCCCTTACCGAGAGACTGCTCGAGGTAAATCCGACAAAGGCCTTGACGTAAACCTGATTTCTTAATAAAATTTAACAGGTCTTAAGGACAAGACCTTTCAGAGCTGAACCAGGGATGGGACGTGGCTTTTGGGCGCGTCTTTTTTTGATTCAGTTAAGCCAGGGACGGCCAACGGGTTAACCCTTTTATTTGAAAGGAGTTTTACCATGGCTATGACTTTCGGCAGCATCGCCAAAGTAGCCACCACCGCCGCCCTGGCCGGAGCCCAGGCTCAATCGGGCCTGAACAAAAGCCTGATGAACTCTCCCATGACCAAGGAAGAGGGCCAGGCTCTCGCCATCGGCAAAGTGGCCGAAGCCAACATCATCGAACCCAAGGAAAAGAAAAGCGGCTCGGGCCTGATGATCCGGAATCAGGAAAAAACCGGCTTGAGCATGCAGACCTACAACCAGTTGGGCAAAATGGGTGAGATGACGGCCATGAAGAGGGCCGGTTCCAGCCAGCCGAAACTCCTGAGCCAGAAAATCTGAGGCGGCTCCGGCCCGATATTCAACCGGCCGAGGCTGGACGGGAGAATCATGTCCGGCGTCCGCATCCCTTTCAGAGAGCCCTCATCCATTCCGGTTTGAGCCCGATCCGGCCGGCCAGGGCCGAATCTATGACCCTCAGGGCCTCTTCCCTTCCCTCGGGGTAATAGACCTTGAGGGGCAGGTAGTTGGAGGCATGGTTGGAAAAGAAGAGCCCCCGGCTCAAATGGGTGTGGTAAATCATCTCCCGCAATTCGGCCAGTATTTCCATCTGGTCCGGCAGGGTCCACCTTCCGGAGGCCTGTTCGGCGGCCAGTTCCGTACCGGGAAGGACCATGACCGTGAGTGCGCCCACGTAATGCGGGTCCATCCTGGTCAGGAGTTCGCCCGTGGCTTTGGCGTGCTCCATGGTTCTTTCCAGACCGCCGATGCCGAGCAGCACGGTGACGGACAGCAGCATACCGGCCTCGATGACGCGGCGGCCCTGGGCGATGAGTTTTTCGGACGTGGCGCCTTTGCGGATTTTCTCCAGAGTCGCATCGTCTCCGCTCTCCACTCCGTAGTAGAGAATGCCCAGCCCCTTGGCCTTGAGTTCGGCCAGTTCCTCATCCGACTTCATCCTGATGCTTTTGCTGTTGGCGTAGGCTCCGACCCTCTTGACCCAGGGCAGTGATTCCTTGATTCTGTCCAGAATCCAGACCAGCCGGGCCTGGGGAATAATCAGGGCGTCGCCGTCCATGAGAAAAACCCGGTCCTGCCTGCGGCAGTGCCGGGCGGCGAAAGCCAGGTCCCGCAGAATGGTTTCATCGTCCTTGATGGCGAAACGCTTGGCCTTGTAGGTGCCGCAGAAGGTGCACTTGTTGTGGGAACACCCCAGGGTCACCTGAATGAGTATGCTGTCGGCCTCGCTGGGCGGCCGGATAATCATACCCTGATAATCGAAGCCGTCCGGTTCCACGCGGCAATCCATTTTTCTTCCTCCCTCAACTGTCGCTGACAGAACCAATAATAGGCCAGAAAGGTCAAAAACTCAAGGCTGGCCGGAGCTTTCAACAAGACGGGGTTCCCCTTGGGGAGCAACAGGGCTATAATCGTGACCATTGCTGCGGCTCATCCTTCTGCATGAAGACAAATCCCCCGGCTTGCCGGACCGGCCGGGATCATCAAACCAGGTCCGGGAAAAAGCAGATACGACAGGAGAAGAACGTTGAACAGGGAAAAAGATTTCGATGTGCGGATAAGGTATGGGAAGGCTTCCGATTACCGCCGGGTGTCGGTAACAGGGGTCTGCGGCGGAGCCATCCCCTCCGGCGGCGTGCTCTGCGATTTTTTCGTGGAAGTGCCGGCCCACCCGGAGGAGCTGCATCTGAAGCTGGAGGGAATCCGGCCGGTGGCCGAAAGCCCCAGCTATCCGGAAGGCGAACATTATCTGCGGGAACTCCAGGTGGGCATGATCCTGACCCCTCAGGTGGCCAAATCCATCGGCCAGTGGATGATAAAATGGGCCGAAAAGGTCTCGGAAGGCGAAATGGCGGCCGGATTCGACACGACCCGGCATTAAGTTTCCCGGAACCGCTGCTTCCCCGGCTCTGTATGCCTCGGACCGGCCAGGCCAAGGCCCCGGCCCGGACGGGCCGGGCAACCGAAGGAAAAACGCTTTGAGGATGTTACAAGCAATAAAAACGGCGATCCTCCGGCCACGCGGAGTCCTTCCTCTGTTGGCGGCGCTGGCTGTCCTGACGGCCATTCTCTGTGCCTCTCCTTCCGGAACGGCCGAAGCGGCCGGGTATTACACCGTACATGTGAGCTCTCACCAGGCCGCCGGGGAAGCCGCCTCGGCCGCGGCCGAATGGGCGGCCAAGGGTTTCGAAGCCTTCCACCGGGCCGAAACGGTGGCCGGTAAAGGCCTATGGCACAGGGTCTGCATCGGGCGGACCGATTCGGAAAGGGAAGCGTCACGGCTGGCCGGGAAACTCAGACTGGCCGGCGCGCCTTACGCCGAGGTGCTTAAAGTCGAACAGCCGGGCGGAGAAATATCCCCTCCCCCGTCCGTTCCCCTGGAAAGCAGCGGCACAGGATCGACCTATCGGGAAAAGGTCTACGGGCAGTATGTGGCCTCATTCAAATACAGGCGTCTGGCCGAGGACGAAGCCGAGGTTCTTAACCAGTACGGCTGGCCCGCCACCGTGGTTGAAGCGGATGTGCTGGACGCCAAATGGTACCGGGTCTATCTGCTGCCCCCCGGCGAACCGGCCGCCAGGGCCGCACTGTCAGCCGGAGACACATTGAAAACTCCCCAGGCTTTCGAGGTGCTCATAGACCTGACCGGACCCGCCGAGGCCCGGAATGGTGGCGGCCCGGTCTGCGGAGAATACGGATTTCATGAAGCCAAGCTGGAACTGGTAAGGAAGATAAGCGCCGCCGTGCCCTCGGCGGATTATTCAGCCGCGCTTAGAACCGTGGAAGCCGGACCGGACAGCAAAGCCTCCAGCCGCCTGGTCTGGGGGGTGTCGCGGTTCGACCTTGAATCATTCCTGCGGACCGCCGGCCTCCTGCAAGAGTCTCCCGGCCTGCCGTCCCTGGCCCCGGCTCTGGCCGCTTCGGACGCCGAACTGGCCGCCATGCCCGGCGGCAAGGCCTTGATAATAATCTCCGACTTCAGGTATTCGGCCGGGTCGGAAGAAATCCCGCAAAGAGCCGCCGATCTGAAAAACAGGTACGGGCCGGATTTGTGCCTGTACCCGGTCTTCATCGGAGCCGACGCCGAAGGCATGGCTCTGGCCCGCCAGACAGCCGAGGCCGGAGGCTGCGGGTCGTCTTACGACGGCTGTCTGCTCCTGCGCTCGCCGGAGGCCCTGGCTTCCTTTGTCCAGCGAGTCTTCCTGGGTCCCGAGCTGCAATTCCTCCCAAGACGCCCAGCCGTCGCCGGAGACGGAGCCGATGAAGACAACGACGGGGTGTTGGACTCCAACGACGAATGTCCGGGCACGCCTCAAGGCGCGCCTGTAGACGCCAGAGGCTGCTGGGTGGCCGCCAGCTCCCAGTATTTCGATTTCAACAAGGCGGAAGTCAGGCCGGAGTATATGGAAGACCTGAAAAAGGCCGCCGCCATCATTGCCAACAACCCGGACATAAACCTGCTCATCGCCGGACATACGGACAGCAAGGGCAGCGAGGCCTACAACCTTGAACTGGGCCGCAGACGGGCCGAAGCCGTCCGCCGTGTCCTGATGTCCGGCGGGGTGGAAGCCGGCCGTCTGCGCGTGGTCTCCTACGGCAAAAATCAGCCGGTGGCGGACAACACCACAGACCGGGGCCGCGCCCTGAACCGCCGGGTGGAACTGCACGGACTGGAGACCGGACAGCCTCCTGTCCCTGCTCCTTGAGCCGCCGCCCCGGAAAACAGGTCAAAAAAACAGCCCTGCGGCTGTCCCTAAGTGCGGGGCTGATGAACGCTTCAGCCCCGCACGAACCAGGCGGGCGGGCGGCGCAGGCTGACCGGGCGGGGATAACCTTCCACATAACCCACCCGGAGAATGAACTGGGGGATTCCCGCCAGACCCAGCGTGGCGGCCACGTCCTGATTGTAGGGGGCTTCCTCGAGCATCTGGGTCATGGGGTGCAGGGCCAGGCCCATTTCACGGACCGACAGGAATAACCTCTGAAAAGCCCGGCCCGTTTCCACCAGGGTGACGGCATCGTCGCCTGGACTGGTCAGGACCAGCCATCCGGCCCCTCCGGCCGCCTGAGCGGCGGCCGACTTGATCCCGGCCTCACGGGAATTCTTGTTCATCATGCTCTCCGGAGTAAGGAAATTCCGGGCCACCCAGCGGATTGGCCAGCTCATTTCCATGCTTTCCGGCGTCAGACCGTCGCGCAACCGGTGCGCTTCCCGATTCTTCAGCCTTATCCAGCGGCAGAGTTCTTCCTGGGCCTGATTTCGCCATGTCTGTTGGGTAAAAGCGGCCACGGTGCTTTCCCTTATCCAGGAGGCCGGTTCCGACGAGCGGGGAAAATAGGTCAGGCGGCCGTCCAGGGGCGAACAGAGGGCCGAGGCGTCGGACGACTTCAGTTCCCTGTTGCTGTACCCGGTCCGGATGGTCCTTCTGAGTTCGAGGCGTTCCAGCGGATACCCGGTGGCCGAAGCGCTGTTCAGGGTCACTTCGGCCTTGTAGGAATCAGGGCCGGGACCGGGCAGGTGCCGGACCGAAGCTTCCCGGCCCATGGCTCCGGCGGCCAGAACCAGGTTTTCGATAAAGGCGCCCAGCGAGAGCAGTAGTTCCCGGTTCTTCGGGTCCACCTGGGGCAGACGCCGCTCAGGGTCCGGCTCCACCACCCAGCGGCCCGGTTCGGCTATTCCGACCTTCCAGGGCTGGGCATTGTGCCCGCTGGGGGCCAGCGCGGCGTAAGCCAGTATGGACAACGCTTCCCGGTCCAGTCCGGAACCATTGTGGCCTTCATCGACAGCGGCGGCCACACCGGCCCTGGAAACGCCCTCCAGTTCAGTAGTCAATGAAACAGCTCCCAAGCCCGCCGCCCCGATGGCCGCCAGTCCTATAAATTTCCTTCGGGTCATCATCATGATTATTCTCCGCCTGCCGCGCCAAAAGCGCGGCTTTGTCCGAAATATGCGTCCAGCAGTTCGTCCACGGCCTTTTCCAGGCGTTCCCAGTCCTCATCCCGGCGCAAGTCCAGTCCCATGTAAAGGTCGGCCGTCTTGGCCCGCAGAACCAGGTAGGTCAGACCGGCATGGATGAGAGCCCCCACGGCGGCCAGGTCCCTGTCAGAAGCGGTGAGGCTTCCGAACGGTTCGAGGCCGAGCAGTTCCAGCCCGGCCTTCTCCCGCGCTTCCGCCAGTTCGCCGGTCAGCTCGTTTTTCCGGATCATTTCCCAGCGCATTATTTCCTGGGTCACCGGACGGAGGCGCAGCTCGCGGAGGTGGCCCTTGAGCAGGGTCCTGGCCAGCTCAGGCGCCTCCATGTGCGCCGCTTCCGCCGCCGGACGTCCCAGCAGTTCATCAGTGGCGGGCCAGAAACCGCCCGAAGCAAAGGCCCTCAAGAGCTGAGGCATGCCGCCGAAATAACGGTAGATGAGAACCTTATCCACCCCGGCGGCCCTGGCCACGGCGTTGATACCGGCATTTTCGAATCCCTGCTCCGCCAGGAGCCGTCCGAAGGCCTTCAGTATCTTCTGTCTTGTTTCTTCACTGTCCCGGCTCATCGCGGCTCCTTGTCGGCGAATTTCAGCAATCCCTATATGTCACCATGCGGTGACTTGTCAAGAATTTTCCACCGGGCTGGTCCCGAAAGACGGAATGCCTTAAAATGGGAAGAAAGGAGGCCGCCGGTGAAATTCTGCGATCTGAAGTGCCCTTACGCCGATTTCCCGCGCCGGGACGCGGTGGACGGGTCCGGTTCCTGCCGGACGTTCGCGGCCCTTTACTGTTCCCTGCTGAAGAGGCTGGTGCACAAGAACGCGCCATGCCGCGTGCCGGCGGAAGAAAAGAAAAGCAAGGCCTGAGCAAAGGAAAAGCCCGGTCGGCTTATCGCCGGACGGGCTTTATATATCGGACATATAAAAAGCGGTGGCCGACCACCGCTTGTTGTCTGTTTTGGAGCGGGAAACGGGATTTGAACCCGCGACTTCAACCTTGGCAAGGTTGCACTCTACCACTGAGTTATTCCCGCTCAGTCACGAGGACGGATTATCAACATTTCGGTCCTGGTTGTCAAGCCCTTTTGTCAAATTTTCCGACCTGAAGACCTTAAAGAATTTCCAGAAGTAGGCAATGCCTGACCAATAGGTGAAAATGAGGGCCAGATAAAGGAAAAACATGCCTATGTACTGGAAGTTGAGGGTCAGGAACGGATAGTGCCAGAGCAGGAGAAATATGGCGATGTTCTGGGTCAGGGTCTTGCGTTTGCCCAGACCGCTGGCGTCGATGACTATTCCCTCGTTGGAGGCGATGGCCCTGAGACCGGTTACGGCCATTTCACGGGCCATGATAAGGAAGACCAGCCAGGCCGGAGCGCGGCCGATGGGAATAAGCATTATCAGCGCGGCCAGATTGAGCAGCTTGTCGGCCAGCGGGTCGAGAAAACGTCCCAGGTTGGTGACCAGATGGTAACGCCGGGCCAGGTACCCGTCCAGCAGATCGGTCAGGCTGGCGGCCAGAAAGAGCAGTGCCGCCAGGATGGAAGTCACCGGACCGCCCCGGCCGAACTCGATCAGGATAACCAGCAGGGGAACGGCGGCGATACGGCTCAGGGTGAGCCAGTTGGGCAGGTTGAGTATTTTCTGGTTTGGCGTGGTCATTTCTTTTTCTTTTTGAACTCGTTGTGGTATTGCAGGACTCGCTGAACGTACATCCTGGTTTCGCGGACGTCGGGAATCCCGTTGACCTGGGCCACTTTTTCCGGCCCGATGTTGTAGGCGGCCAGGGCCAGTTTCACGTCGCCCTTGAAACGGTCCAGCATACAGCGGAGGTAACGGCTGCCGCCGTGGATGTTCTGCCTGGGGCTGAAGGCGTTGGTGACGCCCATGAGCGACGCCGTGCCGGGCATAAGCTGCATCAGTCCCTGGGCTCCGGCCCAGGAGACGGCATAGGGATCGAAGGCGGATTCAGCCTTGATGACCGCCTTGATAAGGTCCGGGTCCAGGCTGAATTCCGTGGCCGCGGCCAGGACGTAAGGTTGAACGAGCCTGGGGTCCAGCCTGACGGATTGCCCTCCGACGCCCACCCCGGCCTTGACCTTGAAAGGCCTGAAGCGCGTGTCGGTGGGCGCATCGGTAAAATGCCAGCCGCCACGGCTGTCCCGGTAATAGTAGATCTGGCTGGCCGAAGCCGCCACGGGTAAAACCAGCGCGGCCGCCACGGCCAGACAGATCAGAAAGCCGGACGTCTTACTTGCCGGACACCTTCTTGTAATCATCCAGGAACTTCTTCAGGCCTATATCCGTCAACGGATGCTGGGCCAGTTGTTTTATGACGTTGATGGGCATGGTGGCGATATCTGCGCCCATCAAGGCCGCGTCCAGGACATGGATCGGATTTCTGATGCTGGCGACGATTATTTCCGTCTCATAGCCGTAGTTGCCGTAGATAGTCACTATCTGGTCGACCAGTTCCATGCCCACATTGGCTATGTCGTCGAGGCGTCCCACGAAGGGGCTGACATAGGTGGCTCCGGCCTTGGCGGCCATCAGAGCCTGGAGGGGCGAAAAGACCAGGGTGACGTTGGTTTTGATGCCTTCCTCGGACAAAGCCTTGGTGGCCTTGACGCCCTCGGTTATCATGGGAATCTTGACCACGATGTTGGGGGCCCAACCGGCCAGCTTGCGGGCCTCGGCGATCATTTCAGGGGCCGTGACCGAAACGACTTCGGCGCTGACCGGACCGTCGACAATGGCGCATATTTCCTTTATACGGGCCTCCATGCCGACGTTTTCCTTGGCAACCAGGCTCGGATTGGTGGTCACTCCATCGAGCAGACCCAGGCTGGCGGCTTCCTTGATGTCGGCAAGGTTGGCCGTATCGACGAAAAATTTCATTTCTTCCTCCCTAATTTTTAACGTTGCGCGCCTGGAGAAACTTGTCCCGGCATTCAACGCTGCAAAAGTATAATACCCGGCCATCAACCATGGATGCAAGCCCTTCCGAACGGGGAAAATAAACCCCGCACAGAGGGTCCTTGACCAGCTCCTCGGTCCGCGCCTTTCCTGGCGGCGCGGGCCGGCGGCCCGCTTCCAGCCCGGTCCGTCCGGGACCAGGCGTGGTCCATCCCCTGAGCACCTTGAATATAAGGTAAAACAGGGCGACGATTATCAGCAGGCGCAGGAAACTCACAGTCTCAACACCCCCTGCCCTTCCTCGGGCAGGCTTTCCAACATGCGGCCGGGGGTCATGTTCAGTAACGGATGCAGCCAGTCCGGGGCCACGTCCGCCAGGGGCGTCAGCACGAAACGCCTTTCGTGCAGACGGGGGTGAGGCAGTTGCAGCTCCGCTTCGTCGATGACCTGCTGCTCATAAAAAAGCAGATCAAGGTCGATGACCCGCGGCCCCCACCTTTCCTCGCGGACCCGGCCCAGTTCGGCTTCGATCTCCAGCAGCGCCCGGACCAGGCGTTGCGGAGCGAGCCCTGTTTCCAGCAGGGCGGCGGCGTTGACAAACCAGTCCTGATCCGTATAGCCCACGGGCTCCGTCCGGTACAAAGGCGACCGGGCCAGCACGATTGTTTCGTCCAGCCCGGCCAGTTTGTCCAGCGCGGCCCGTATGTGGCCGGCCTTATCGCCCATATTGGCGCCAAGGCCGACCGCGGCTTGAAAACGCCGGTTCAGAACGTCAGTCCCTTGATCCGCCTGACCGCTTCCTGAAGCCGGTCGGCTTCCTGGGCCAGGGTGAACCGGGCATAGCCTTCACCAGAAGGTCCGAACCCGTTGCCGGGGGTGCAGACGATGCCTGCCTCTTCCAGCAGTTTGGTGCAGAATTCCGCCGAAGTGTAGCCCTGGGGCACGGTAACCCAAAGATAAAAAGTGGCCTTGGGCGGGTTGACTTTCAACCCGGCCTCCCTCAGCCCGTTGACCAGCACGTCGCGGCGCACGGTGTAAAGGGCCTTCATATCTTCGACGCAGGTCTGGTCGCCTTCCAGCGCCTCGATGCCCGCCCACTGGACGGCCTGAAAGGCTCCGGAATCCACGTTGCTCTTGATGCGACCCAGAGCTTCGACCACTTCCGACCGTCCGGCGGCCCAGCCGAGACGCCACCCGGTCATGTTGTAGGTCTTGGACAGGGAATGAATCTCCATGCCCACTTCCAGAGCTCCGGGAACCTGCAGAAAACTGGGCGCGAGATACCCGTCGAAGGCCATTTCCGTGTACGCCGCGTCGCTGATGACGATGATCTGGTGCTTCTTGGCGAAAGCGACGACCTTCTCGTAAAAATCCAGCTCCGCCGTGGCCCCGGTGGGGTTGTTGGGATAGTTGATGAACATCAGCCGGGCCTTGTCGGCCACGTCCGAAGGAATGGCTTCCAGATCGGGCAGGAAGGCGTTCTCTCCCTTGAGAGGCATGAAGTAGGACTTGCCTCCGGCGAACATGGTGCCGATGTGGTAGACCGGATAGGCCGGTTCGGGAACCAGGACCACATCCCCCGGATCGACGAAGGCCAGGGGCGTGTGCGCGATGCCTTCCTTGGACCCGATTAGCGTGCAGACCTGCTTGAGCGGTTCCAGTTCCACGCCGAACCGGCGGCCGTACCAGGCGGCCACCGACTTGCGGAAATCGTTCATGCCCGTATACGAAGGATACTGATGATTGGCCGGGTCCTTAGCCGTTTCGCACAGCCTGGCCACTATCTGCGGCGGCGTGGGGCGGTCCGGGTCGCCTACGCCCACATCGATTATGTCCACACCACGGGCCCTGACCTCGTCTCTCTTACGGTCTATTTCCTTAAAGAGATAAGGGGGCAGCTTCTTGAGGCGTTCAGCCTGGTGGATATCAAACATTTTTTCTCTCTGTCCTCTTACCGGATGTGTCTTGCGGCGGAGCGGCTTACTCGCCGACCACCGGGTTTATCAATGAACCGATGCCTTCAAGCCTGACTTCGACCTTGTCGCCCGGTTTGACCGGCCCCACGCCGGAAGGCGTGCCCGTAGCGATGACATCGCCGGGCAGCAGGGTCATGGCCCTGGTGATGTATTCAATCAGGGCCGGGACGCCGAAGATCAGGTTGGAAGTGCGGGAAGCTTGCCGGGGTTCGCCGTTGACGAATGATTCCACGGCCAGATCGGACGGGTCCAGATCGGTGACGATGCACGGCCCCAGCGGGCAGAAGGTATCGAAGCTCTTGGCCCTGATCCACTGCCCGTCCTTCTTCTGGAGGTCCCGGGCGGTCACGTCGTTCAGGCAGGTGTAACCCAGAACATAATCAAGGGCTTCCTCTCTGGAAACCCGCCGGGCCTTCCGCCCGATGACCACCGCCAGTTCCGCTTCGTAATCCACGCGGCGGCTGATATCCGGGCAGACGATCTTCTCGCCGTCCGGGATGACCGAAGTGGTGGCCTTCATGAACAGCAGCGGCTCCCCGGGCAGGTCGTGCTTCATCTCGTCGGCGTGGTCCTTGTAGTTCACGCCTACAGCCACGATCTTGGAAGGGACGCAGGGCGGGTCGAGGCTCACCTGGTTCGCGGCGAAGACCCGGCCGGTTTTGTTGTACGGACCGAAGATGTCTCCCGTCACTTCATGATAGAGGCCGTCTTCCCCGATCATTCCGGTCCTGATCCTCGTCTCGTGATGGACGGTGAATCTGACTAGGCGCATATCCTTTTCACCTCAATCCCAGCACGTCCTGCATGTCGTACAGTCCGTTGGGCTGTCCGGCCAGCCAGGCCGCGGCCCGGACCGCACCGCGTGCAAAGGTGTCGCGGGAATGGGCCCGGTGGGTGATTTCCACCCGTTCGCCTATGCCGCCGAACATGACCGTATGCTCACCCACGATATCCCCGGCCCGGACGGCCAGGACGGCTATTTCGTTTTCAGGCCTCTGCCCCACCTGGCCTTCCCGTCCGTAAACGGCGTCAGCGGCCAGCGTGCGTCCGGTGGCTTCGGCCACGACCTCGGCCAGACGCAGAGCCGTACCGCTGGGGGCGTCCTTCTTCAGACGGTGGTGGGCTTCCACGATTTCAATGTCGTAGCCCTTGCCCAGGGTGCGGGCCACATCGCCGACCAGCTTGAACAGCAGGTTTACCCCGATGCTCATGTTGGGGGCCATGACCACCCGCGCTCCGGCGGCCAGTTCCCGGACCCGTTCGATCTGGTCCGGGCTCAGACCGGTGGTGCCGATAACCATGGCCTTCCCGGCCGCCGCCGCTTGTTCCAGATTCATCAGGGTGGCGTCCGGATGGGTGAAGTCGATGACGACTTCGCCCGAACCGATAACCTCGCCCAGGGAGGCGCGCAGGGGCAGCGTCAATTCGCCCAGTCCGGCGGCCAGGCCGCAGTCTCTGCCGATTTCGGGATGGCCGGGGCGCTCGAACGCCCCGCCCAGCTCCAGTTCGTCAGAGTCGAGGATGGCCTGAATGATACGGCCGCCCATCCGCCCGGCCGCGCCGGCGACTATGACTTTTGTCTTCATTGGTTCCTCCGCCCTACTTGAGCAGCCCGTAGTCGGTCAGGACCTTCCTCAGTTTGGCCTCGTTCTCCAGGGCCATGGGACAGAGGGGCAGCCTGACATCGGGCTTGCAGACCCCCAGCCATGACAGGGCCGTCTTGAGCGGAATGGGGTTGGTCTCCACGAACAGGGTCCGCATTATGGGCAGTATCCGGTAATGCAGTTCCCGGGCGCGCTTGTTGTCCCCGGCCATGAAGGCGTTGTACATCTCGATCATCTCCGCCCCCACGATATGGCAGGCCACGGAGATGACGCCCCGGCCGCCCACCGAAAGCAGGGGCAGGGTCAGGGAATCGTCGCCGGAAAGCACGTCCACGTCCGGACCGCACAGGTCGATGGTCCGGGCCATCTGGTTCAGGTCGCCGGTGGCTTCCTTGACGCCGACGATGTATTTTTCCTTGGCCAGGCGGGCGATGGTCTCGGGAGCCACGTTCGACGCCGTCCGTCCGGGAATATTGTACAGAATGATGGGCATGGGCGCCGCTTCGTACACAGCCTTGAAATGCCGGTACACGCCTTCCTGGGTCGGCTTGTTGTAGTAAGGCGTAATCATCAGAGCGCCGTCGGCTCCGGCCTTCTTGGCGTGCAGGGTCATGTCGATGGCTTCGGCGGTGTTGTTGGAGCCGGTGCCCGCGATAACCGGCACGCGCCCCCTGACTTCGTCAACGCAGATTTCCACCACCCTCTTGTGCTCTTCATGGGACATGGTCGCGGATTCGCCGGTGGTGCCGCAGGGGACCACGCCGTTGATGCCCAGCGCCAACTGCTGGTTTATGAGCCCGCGGAAGGCCTCTTCGTCAATCCGGCCATCGGTGAAAGGCGTGACGATAGCCACCAAAACTCCTGAAAACATAAACGCCCTCCTTGAAATCCTTTCTCAGCTATATGTCTATAGTTAAGTTGTTACAGCATTATGTCCGGACCGAGCGTGCCGGTAAAGGTCACGCGGACCGGTCCTTCGAGAAAAACCTGATCGAATATCTTGCCGTTCCAGTTGAAATGGACCTTCAGTTCCTCGCCGCTTCTGGTCAGGACCTGCACGGGCGATTCCACTTCGCCCTTGAGAAACGAAAGCAGCACCGAGGCCGTGGCCCCTGTTCCGCAGGCCAGGGTTTCATCCTCCACGCCGCGCTCGTAAGTCCTGACCGCCAGGCGGTGCCGGTCCAGAACCCGGACAAAGTTGGCGTTGGTCCCGGCCGGCTGAAAATAGGGATGGAACCTCACCTTGCGTCCCATCTCCCTGACCGGCGCGGCTTCAACGTCATCAACCCAGGTGACCGCGTGAGGCACCCCGGTGTTCAGGCTGCAGAAGCTGACCTTGTCTCCGTCCAGGTCGAGCATGCAGTCCATGTCCGGTTCACCCGGCTGGACCATCTGTGCCTTGACCGTGTCCGGCTTGACCTCGGCCTTGATGACCCCGGCCAGAGTCATGAAACTCATATTGGCCGGGGCGATGCCCTTCATATAAGCGAACCGGGCGGCGCAACGCGAGCCGTTGCCGCACATCTCCGGGACGCTTCCGTCGGAGTTATAGAATTTCCACGCAAAATCGACTCCGTCCGGCCCGTCGACGATGAAGATCATGCCGTCCGCGCCCACGCCCAACTGGCGGCGGCAGACAGCCTTGACCAGGGACGGCATGTCGGCCTGGCCGACCTGTCCGTCCCTGTTGTCCACCACGACGAAGTCGTTTCCGTGGCCGCTCATCTTGAAAAACTCGAGGCCAACCATCGGAGAACTCCCTATTTCAGAGATGCGGGGATATGCTCCCCTCTAATCAGATCTTCGTATGTCTCGCGCTCCCGCACGATCTCGTAGCCGTCGCCGTCAACCAGGATTTCCACGGCCCGGCGGCGCGTATTGTAGTTGGAACTCATGGTGAAACCGTACGCCCCGGCGCTCATGACCGCCAGCAGGTCGCCCGCAACGAAACCGGGCAGGTCCCGATCCTTGGCCAGGAAGTCGGAAGACTCGCAGATGGGTCCGACAATATCCACCCTGGCCCCCGGACGCCCGGTCTTCCTGACCGGCTGGACGCCATGGTAAGAACCGTACAGGCAGGGCCGCATCAGGTCGTTCATTCCCCCGTCGGTGATGACGAAATCCTTCTCCTCGCCGGACTTGGTGTAAGTCACCCTGGCCAGCAGGATGCCCGCGTTCCCGACGATGACCCGGCCGGGTTCCAGAATCAGGGTCAGGCCGATGCCGTTCAGGGCGTCGCGGAGCGCTTTGGCGTATTCATCCGGCTCGGGCGGCTCTTCCGTCTGATAGGTGATGCCCAGGCCGCCGCCGACATCGAGATATTTGATCTTGAATCCCCCGGCCTTCAGGCTCTCCAGGAGCTTTTTCAGCCTGTCCACGGCCGCGACAAAGGGGCTGACTTCGGTCAACTGGGAGCCGATATGGCAGTCCACGCCGATGACCTCCAGGTTGGGCAGCTCGGCGGCGTGGCGGTAGACGTCCATGGCCGTCTCGAAGGATATGCCGAACTTGTTCTTCTTCAGTCCCGTGGAGATGTAAGGGTGGGTCTTGGGATCGACATCCGGATTGATGCGCAGGGAGATAGGGGCTTTCCGGCCCATCTCCCCGGCCACAGTATTCAGCGCCTCCAGTTCCTGGGCGGATTCCACGTTGAACATCAGAATACCGGCTTCCAGAGCGGCCCGCATTTCCTCTCGTGTCTTGCCCACGCCGGAGAAAACGATCCGTTCGGCCGGCACGCCGGCCTTGAGTGCCCGGTAAAGCTCGCCGCCCGAAACTATATCCACTCCGCCGCCCAGGCTGGCGAAGAGCCTGAGCACGGCCAGATTCGAATTGGCCTTGACCGAAAAGCAGGTCAGGTGAGGCAATCCTTCAAAAGCCCCGTCAAAGGCCTTGAAGTGCCGGGTCAGCGTGGCCTTGCTGTAGACATAGGCCGGAGTCCCCGCTTCTTCGGCCAGGGCCGCCAGGGACACGTTCTCGCAAAACAGTTCGTCGTTTTCGTAGTGGAAGTGATGCATACCCTCTAAACTCCGTCAGGGCTGATAAGTCAAGACAGCTTCGCGACTGGGCGCGCTCTCGTTGGCCGCTGCCGATTTATCCACCGCGGTGATGTAATAGTGATAGGTCCGCCCGGTTTTGACCGCGACGTCCAGGAAAGTGGTGGAGGGGCTCAACTCCGGGCCGATCTTCTCAAAAGAAGTCTCCTGGTCCATCCGGCGGTAAATCCTGTACCCGGCCAGATCGGGAGTAGCGACCTCGTCCCAGGACAGGCTGATTCCTTTTGCCAGCGAAACGGCTCCAAGATTAACAGGCGTCGGCGGGGGTGTCAAGTCGGCCGGAGTGACGGCGGCGGCAGGAGAAGGCGGCCCTTCTATGTCCGTCCCGCTCCACTTGCGGACCGTCCTGACCTTGTACGCGTAATCCACACCGTTGCGGACGGTGGTGTCCCGGTAGGAGGGTTCGGGCCAGGGTCCGCCCATGTTCAATCTGATCCAGCCGCCTTTCCCCTCACGCCGGTAGATGTTGTATCCGCTGATGTCGGAGGCCGGACGCCCGTCGGCCAGGGTGTCCGGCTGACTCCATTCCAGGACCGCCAGCCGGTCCTCGGACATGAGGCGCAGAGCGTCCGGTCCGTTGACGGGCGAATCATAATTGACCACCAGGGTCCGGGCCTTGCCCGGATGGAACTCTCCGTCGGAATCGTGCCCCAGAACCCGGTAGCTGTATGAATAACCCGGCCGCAGCACGTCGGTGAAGGTGTAAGTCACTTCGGCCACCAGGGAACGGGCCGGAGGCTCCACCGCCCGGATCTGGAAGCGCCGGGTATATTCGACCGGGCAGTTGGGGCAGAACTCCGGCCGGATACGGTTTTCGCTCCGGTCGATATAGAAACCGGCCAGGTCCTTCAGGGCCACCCCCTGCACGCTGCGGGTGGGCGGCCGGAAAGTGATGACCAGTTCGCCTCCCTCGTTGAAGCTGTAATTCAGAGCCGTGACCGCTTCCGGCAAAAGCATGTCGGCCGGGAGCGGCGGAGCCTTGACTCCGCAGGAGCCCAGTAGACAGGCGGCGGCCAAGGCCAGCAGAACGGTCGATAGGAGGCGGAAACGGCGCATCAGCCTTCCTTTCCGGTCTCTTCCTGTTCCAGCTCGGCCAGAACCTTTTTCAGGGCCGCTTCCACATTGGCCGGAGCCGTGCCGCCGATGGAGGTCCTGGCGTTGACTGAAGCATCCAGGGTCAGTTCCTTTTTTACCCCCGGAGCCGCGCCCGGACAAAGCTCGAAGAGCTCGTCTTCCGACAGGTCGGCCAGGGCCAGCCCCCGGTCCAGGCAGTGGCGCACGGTCCGTCCGACTAGCGCGTGAGCCTGCCGGAAAGGCACGCCCTGCTTCACCAGATGGTCGGCCAGGTCCGTGGCGGTCACAAAGGGATCGTCGGCCGCCGAACGCAGGCGCCCGGTGTCGAGCTTCATCCGTTCGACCAGGCGGGCCATGAGCGGCAGGACCCGGGCCAATGTCTCTACCGTATCGAAGAGCGGCTCCTTGTCTTCCTGGAGGTCGCGGTTGTAGGCCAGAGGCAGGCCTTTCATCACCGTCAGCAGGCCCATCAGGTGGCCGTAGACCCGGCCGGTCTTGCCCCGGACCAGTTCCGGCACGTCCGGGTTTTTCTTCTGAGGCATTATGGACGAGCCGGTGCAGAGTTCATCCGGCAGGTCCGCGAAGGCGAACTCGGAAGAGGCCCAGAGAATCAGGTCTTCGGACAGCCGGGACAGGTGCATCATGATGATCGAAGCCGCCGCCAAGAATTCCAGAATATAATCCCGGTCGGCCACTCCGTCCATGCTGTTGGCCACGATCCGGGAAAAACCCAGCTCCCGGGCCACGAACTCCATGTCTATGGGCAACCCGGTCCCGGCCAGGGCGGCGCTGCCCAGAGGCATGATGTCCACGCGCTTGACTAGGTCGGCCAGGCGCTCGCCGTCCCGCTTGAACATCTCCTGATAAGCCAGCAGATGATGGGCGGCCAGCACCGGCTGAGCCCGTTGCAGGTGAGTGTAACCCGGCATGGCCGCATCCTTGTTCTCCCAGCCCTTGCGGGCCAGGGCCAGGCGCAGGCCGCGCAGGCCCTGAACCACCATGGGCAAGGCGTCACGGACATACAGCCGGGTATCCAGAGCCACCTGGTCGTTGCGGCTCCGGGCCGTGTGCAGCTTTTCTCCGGCCGGACCGATGCGTTCGGAAAGCGCCCGCTCGATGTTCATGTGGACGTCTTCCAGCTTCGGATCCCAGCGGAAACGGCCGGCGTCTATATCGGCCTTGATCTCCAGCAGGCCCTTGACAATGGCCTCGGATTCCTCCGGAGACACCAGCCCCTGCCGCCCCAGCATCTTGGCGTGAGCCACGCTCCCGGCTATGTCGTAAGGGTAAAGCCGGTAATCGAACTGGACGGAGGCCGAAAAAGCCTCCATCAGTTCGTCCGTGGGTTGCGAAAAACGCCCGCCCCAGGGCTTGGCTTCACCCTTCTTCTGTTCGGACATGTCCCTGTCAGCTCCTCAACTTCTTCTGAATCCTCAGTCTGAGGCCGTTGATGCGGATGAAACCTTCGGCATCCCGCTGGTCGTAGACCACATCCTCTTCGAACGTGGCGAAATCGGGATCATACAAAGTCGCATCCGACTTGCGGCCGGCCACCATGCAGTTGCCCTTGTACAGCTTCAGCCGGACCGTGCCGTTGACGTATTCCTGAGTCGAATCGACGAGCTTCTGCAGCGAACGCATCTCCGGAGAATACCAGTACCCGTTGTAAACCAGCTCGGCGTATTTGGGCACCAGGGAATCCTTGAGGTGCATGACTTCGCGGTCCAGAGTAATGGACTCCATGGTCCGGTGGGCTATATGCAGGATGGTGCCGCCCGGAGTCTCATACACGCCGCGGGACTTCATGCCCACGTACCGGTTCTCGACCATGTCCACACGGCCGACGCCGTTGGCCCCGCCGATCTTGTTCAGTCTGTCCAGCAGCGCGGCCGGAGACAGTTTCTCTCCGTCCACGGCCACGGGATTACCGCCCTGGAAGTCGATTTCCACGTAAGTCGGCTTGTCCGGAGCCTTCTCCGGCGATACGGACAGCACGAACATGGACTCGTCCGGCTCGGCCCACGGGTCTTCCAGCACGCCGCCCTCAAAGCTGATATGCAGCAGATTGCGGTCCGAACTGTAAGGCTTCTGGGGAGTAGTCGGCACCGGAATGCCGTGCTTCTTGGCAAAATTCTCCAGATCGGTTCTGGATTTGAAGTCCCACATGCGCCAGGGAGCCACGGCAATGAGCGAAGGCTCCAGAGCCTGATAGGTCAATTCGAAACGGACCTGGTCGTTGCCCTTGCCGGTAGCGCCGTGAGACACGCCGTCGCAGCCTTCGGCCAGAGCGATTTCCACCTGGCGCTTAGCGATGAGAGGACGGGCCAGGGAGGTGCCCAGCAGGTAAGTGCCTTCGTACACCGCGTTGGCCCGCAAGGCCGGAAAAACGAAATCACGGACGAATTCCTCGCGGATGTCGTCGATGTAGACCTTGGAGGCTCCGGTGTTGAGGGCCTTCTGCTCCAGCCCGTCCAGTTCCTCGGCCTGGCCCAGGTCGGCGCTGAAAGTGACGACTTCAGCCCCGTATTCTTCGCGGAGCCACTTGAGTATGACCGACGTATCCAGACCGCCGGAGTATGCCAGGACGACTTTATTAGCTTTTTTCATTTTAAAACCTCCAGAATTTCATCAGTCAAGACGGCCGGTGATGAGGAATTCCATCAGGGCCTTCTGAGCGTGCAGTCTGTTTTCCGCCTGATCGAAAACCACCGACCGGGGGCCTTCGAAGACGTCTTCGGTAATTTCCTCGCCAAGATGGGCAGGCAGGCAGTGCAGGACCAGAGCGTCCGGCTTGGCCGCCTTGAGTAGCTCGGCATTGACCTGGTAAATACCCTTGAACGCCGCCATGCGGGCCTTGGCTTCCTCTTCCTGTCCCATGCTGGCCCAGACGTCGGTATTTATCACGTCGGCCCCGGCCGCGGCTTCCAGCGGCTTGCGGGTAACGGTGATCGGAGCCGAGGCCTTGGCTTTGGCCGCCGCCAGTACGGCCGGGTCGGGATCGTACCCCTCGGGGACGGCCAGGGCCAGTTCAAAGCCCAGCAGGGCCGCCGCGTTTATCCATGAATGAGCCATGTTGTTGCCGTCGCCTATCCAGGCGAACTTCAGCTTTTCCAGGCCCGGCCGGCGCTCGGCCACGGTGAAGAGATCCGACAGCACCTGGCAGGGGTGGTACGCGTCGGTCAGGGCATTGACGATGGGCATGGTCGAATGCCTGGCCAGCCCCTCGACCTCGGCCTGGTCGAACGTCCGGATGACTACCGCGTCCAGGTACCGCGAAAGCACGCGGGCCGTATGGGAAACAGGCTCGTTCCGCGAAATCTGAGTCTGCGAACCGGCCATGTAGACCACGTCCGCCCCGAGTTCGTAAAGCCCCACTTCAAAGGAGACACGGGTCCGGGTGGACGGCTTGTTGAAAATCATGCCCACGGTCTTGCCGGACAGGCTGCTCTGCCTGCGTCCGGCGGCCCTCTCGGCCTTCAGCCGCGCCGCGGATTTCAGAAGAGCCAGTATCTCCGCCCCGGACAGGTCGTTCAGGGTCAAAAAATCTCTTTTCATGGTCATCCCTCGCTTTTGGCCGCCTGATCGGCCAGGACTTCTTCCAGCGTCAGCAGCAGTCTGTCCACGTCAGCTTCGGTGATTATCAGCGGCGGCAGGAACCGGAGAGTCGTCTCCTGGGTGCAGTTTATCAGGAAACCCCGCCTCATGAGTTCATTCATGACTTCCGTGCCGGGAAAAGTCAGTTCCAGGCCGAGAATCAGACCGCGGCCGCGAACTTCCTTCACGTAGTCCAGGCGGTCCACCATGTCCTGAAGGCGGGCCTTGAAATAATCGCCCACCTTGGCCACTCCTTCCAGGAAACCGGGAGCCAGCATGATTTCCAGGACGGCCAGGGCGGCGGCGGACACCAGGGGAGTCCCGCCGAAGGTCGAACCATGAGTCCCGTATCCGAAAGACTGAGCCACTTCCTCGCGGGCCAGGCAGGCCCCCATGGGCAGGCCGTTGGCCAGGGCCTTGGCCAGGCTCATGATATCCGGCTCCACGCCGTAAGCCTGATGGGCGAAGAGGCGGCCGGTCCGGCCCATGCCCACCTGCACCTCGTCGAAAATGACCAGCACGTCCTTGGCATGGCAGAGCTCGATGGCCTTGTGCAGGTAGCCTTCATCGGCCTCCCGCACTCCGCCCTCGCCCTGAATGGGCTCCATCAGGAAAGCGCAGACATCGTCGGTCAGGGCCGCTTCCAGAGCACCCAGGTCGTTGAAAGGAACATATCCGAAACCTTCCATCATCGGCTGGAAACCGGCGTGCAGCTTGGTCTGGCCGGTAGCGGCCAGCGTGGCCATGGTCCGCCCATGGAAGGAATTGGACGCCGTCAGGACGCGGTAGCGCCCCTGCCCGTGCTTGTCCCACGAATACTTGCGGGCCAGCTTGATCGAGGCTTCATTGGCTTCGGCCCCGCTGTTGCAGAAAAAGACCCGGTCGGCGAAACAGTTGTCGGTCAGGGTCTTGGCCAGCAGGGTCTGCGGCTCCGTATAATAAAGGTTGGAAACATGGACCAGGCGGCGGGCCTGCTCGGCCAAGGCCTCGGCCACTTTCGGGTTGGCGTGCCCCAGCGAAGCCACGGCGATGCCGGACAAAAAGTCCAGGTACTCGTTGCCCTCCGGGTCGTAGACGTGGACGCCCTTGCCGCTCACCAGCGCCAGGTCGTACCGTTTGTATGTGTTCATCAGGACTTTGCCTGAGAGCGCCTTTAGTTCCTCCGATGTCATGGTCATTTTATTATTCCTCGCTCTTGATGATCTGGGTTCCTATGCCCTGATCAGTGAATATCTCCAGTAAAACGGCGTGCAGCTTGCGGCCGTCGATGATGTGGGCCTTCCGGACGCCCCCGGCCAGCGCGTCGGCGCAGCAGGTCAGTTTGGGTATCATGCCCCCGCCGACAATGCCCCGGTTCTTCAGGTCCTCGATCTCCTCCACCGGAATGGAGCTGATGAGGCGGCCCTCCTTGTCCAAAACGCCGTCCACGTCGGTCAGCAGGATCAGCTTCTCCGCCCCCAGGGCTGCGGCCACGCGGCCGGCCACCAGGTCGGCGTTTATATTATAGGTCTCGCCATGCTCTCCTACCCCCACCGGGGCGATGACCGGAATGAAGTTGTCCCGCTTCATCACCTCCAGGATGTCCGTGTCGATGGCTTTGACCTGGCCCACCTGGCCGATGTCGATGATCTCCGGCGGCAGGTCGCCTTCCTGGCGGACAATGTGCATCTTCTCCGCCAGAATCAGACCGCCGTCCTTGCCGGACAGGCCCACGGCCCGGCCGCCGTTCTGGTTGATAAGACTGACGATCTCCTTGTTGACCTTGCCCACCAGGACCATCTCCACCACGTCCATGGTCTCGCTGTCGGTGACGCGCATGCCCGAAACAAAGGTGGACTGGATGTTCATGCGCTTGAGCACCTGGCCGATCTGCGGCCCGCCCCCATGGACGATGACCGGGTTGAGGCCGATGTATTTCAGCAGTATGACATCCTTGGCGAATCCGGCCTTGAGTTCCTCGTCCACCATGGCGTGGCCGCCGTATTTGATGACGATGGTCTTGTCGGCGAAACAACGGATGTACGGCAGGGCCTCGATAAGCACCCTGGCCCGGTCCTCGTTGGCCACCAAGTCTTTTTCCTTGCTTTCGCTCATAGTATGTACCGGCTCAGATCGACGTCCCGGGCGACGTCGGACATCTTTTCCCTCACGTATTCGGCGGTCACGTTTATCCTGGCCGGAGCTATGTCCGGAGCCTCGAAGGATATCTCCTCCAGCAGGCGCTCCATGATGGTGTGCAGCCGCCGCGCACCTATATTCTCCATCTTGTCGTTGACCAGGCAGGCTATCTCGGCGATTTCCGCAATGGATGATTCGTCGAAGACGATCTCCACCTGCTCGGTGGCCAGCAACTCCATGTACTGGGTGGTGAGAGCGTTTTCCGGTTCGGTCAGGATGCGCACGAACTCTTCACGGCCCAGCGAATCCAGCTCGACCCGGATGGGGAAACGCCCCTGCAGCTCCGGCACCAGGTCCGAAGGCTTGCTCATGTGGAACGCGCCCGAGGCGATGAAGAGGATATGGTCGGTCTTGACCATGCCGTACTTGGTCGTCACCGTCGAACCTTCCACCAGAGGCAGCAGGTCCCGCTGGACGCCCTCGCGGGATACATCCGGCCCCTGGCTGTGGTCCCTTCCGGCAATCTTGTCTATCTCGTCCAGAAAGATGATGCCGGACTGCTCCACCCGCTCCAGGGCTATGGAAACGACCTGATCCATGTCGATCAGCCTCTGGGATTCCTCCTGAATCAGGATGTCCAGGGCCTCCTTCACCTTGACCTTGCGGCGCTTGGTCTTCTTCGGAAAGAGATTCCCGAACATGTCCTTCAGGTTCAGGTCCATCTCCTCCATGCCCATGTTGGAAAAAACTTCCAGCGTGGGACGGCTCTGGTCCGAAACCTCTATATCCACGAAACGCTCGTTGAGCTTGCCTTCCCTGAACAATCGTCGCAGTTTCTCACGGGTGGCGTTGTGCTGGCTGTCGGCCGCGTCATGGCCGGGCCGGACGATCTCCAGCGAACCGTCCCCGGTCGGCTGCTCGGCCGCGCCGGGACCGCCCCGCCTGGGCAGCAATATGTCCAGCAGACGCTCTTCGGCTATCTCCTCGGCCTTGGCCGTGACCTTATCCCGCTCCTCGCCCTTGACCATGTTCACGGCCAGTTCGGTCAGGTCTCGGATCATGGATTCCACGTCCCGCCCCACATACCCGACTTCCGTGAACTTGGAGGCTTCAACCTTCAGAAAAGGCGACTGGGCCAGCTTGGCCAGACGCCGGGCGATTTCGGTCTTGCCCACGCCGGTGGGGCCGATCATGATGATGTTCTTCGGGGCGATTTCCTCCCGCAGCTCCGCCGGAACCTGCTGGCGACGCCAGCGGTTCCTCAAAGCTATGGCCACGGCCCTCTTGGCCTTGGCCTGTCCGATGACAAAGCGGTCCAGTTCCGCCACTATCTCGCGGGGCGTCAAATGGGCCATGTCTTTACTCAGCGGCATCTAATTCCTCGATGACTATATTGTGATTGGTGTAAATACATATATCGGCGGCGATACCCATGGCTTCGCGGGCCACGGCGGCCGCGTCCAGATCGGCGTGAGCCACCAGGGCGCGGGCTGCGGCCAGGGCGTAAGGTCCGCCTGAACCGATGGCGGCCAGACCGTCGTCCGGCTCTATCACGTCACCCGTGCCGGATATTATCAGCGAACTGCGGGCGTCGGCGGCCACCAGCAGAGCCTCCAATCGTCGGAGACTCTTATCCATGCGCCAGTCCTTGGCCAGTTCCACCGCGCTGCGGACGAGATTGCCCCGGAACTGGTCCAGCTTGCCCTCGAACCTTTCGAACAGGGTGAACGCATCGGCCGAAGCCCCGGCGAAACCGCAGATGACCCGGTCGTTATACATGCGCCGAACCTTGCGGGCCTGCTGTTTCATCACCGTCTGGCCCACGGTCACCTGACCGTCTCCGGCCATGGCCACCTTGCCGCGATGGCGCACGGCCAGAATGGTCGTTGACCGCGCTATGGAGTCATTTTCCCGCACTGTTGTTACCTTTCCTTTTTCCCTCGATCCCGACCGCCCTGGGATGAGCCTTGTCATAGACTTCGCGCAGGCGGTCCAGATTGAGGTGTGTATATTTCTGGGTCGTGGAAAGGCTGGCGTGCCCCAGCAGTTCCTGAATGGCCCTTATATCCGCACCGGCTTCCAGCATGTGAGTGGCGAAAGTATGCCGCAGGGAATGGGGCGACAGACCGGTCTCCAGACTGAGCCGGCTGACGTATTGTTCCACCTGGCGGCGGAAAACCCGGTCGCTGAGACGGTTCCCACGGCGTCCCAGAAAAAAGGCCTCCGTGGCCGCCGCCTTCTCCGGCCCGGCCAGATCGTCCCGCACGGCCAGATAATCCCGCAAGGCCTCGATGGCCTTGCTTCCCACCGGCACGATCCTCTCCTTGCCGCCCTTGCCCATAACCCGCACCAGACCCTCGCCGAGGTCCACGGAATCCAGGTTCAGGCTCACCAGTTCCCCCACCCGCAGGCCGGAAGAATAGGTCAGTTCCAGGGCGGCCCGGTCGCGCAGACCCACGGGGTCTTCCGTATCGGGCAGATCCACCAGGGCGAATACTTCATCCACACCGAGAAACCTGGCCTGTTTCTTCGGGAACCGGGGCGCTTCCACTTCCATGGCCGGATTGGCGGCCACGCGGCCTTCCCTGACCATAAAACGGAAAAACGAACGCAGGCTGGAAAGCTTCCGGGCCAGCGACACGTTCAGGTTCGAACTCCTCTGGCTGAAGAGAAAAGCCCTGATGTCGCTCCGCCCGGCCTGGTCCAGTGTTTTCAACCCCCTGGTCTCTTGCAGAAAAACTATAAATGCGGTCAAATCGCGGACATAAGCCTTGACCGTGTTCGAGGACCGGCCGCGGGCCACGGTCAGGTAGCTGATAAACTCTTCAATGAGCGTGATGTCCAAAGGCTCCGGCAATTCAACCGCCTCAAACCATAGTAATTTAAAAAGGAATTATCGTAACAAAAGAGGGGGAAAAGGCAATTAAAAAATGGCGGACACTGGCGTGAAACAAGGCGCATGAAGCATCTTTCAGCCGGGAAAAAATGTGATTTTGCTCCTGTTCTTTCTGCCTTGACATTCTCCCCCCTCTCGATAGTATAGTGCTTCCCGTGTTAAAATCGTGCTTGGACTAAGGAGTAAAGATGAAAGATACTGATAAACTACGCACTATCGCCTTTATCTCACACGGCGGGGCGGGGAAAACCAGTCTCGCCGAATCCATCCTTTTCCTGACCAAGGTCACCAACCGCCACGGCAGCGTTGATGACGAAACAAGCGTTCTGGACTACGAGCCGGAAGAAATCAAACGCAAAATTTCAATCAGTTCGGCCTTTCATTCCTACCCTTGGAAGAAGCACGAGGTTCACTTTGTCGACACGCCCGGTGATCAGAACTTCCTGAACGACACCAAAACCTGCCTCCAGGGCGTGGATGCGGCTGTCGTAGTGGTCGATGCGGTGGACAGCGTCCAGGTCGGCACGGAAAAAGTCTGGGACTTCGCCAACGAATACGACCTGCCCCGCCTGATCCTGGTCAACAAGATGGACCGGGAAAGAGCCGACTTCTTCAAATGCGCCACCGACATCATGGACATCTTCGACAAGCCCTGTCTGCCCGTTCAGATTCCCATCGGCAAAGAGGCCGGTTTTAAGGGCGTCGTCAACCTGCTGGACGAAAAAGCCTACATTTACGAGGCGGACGGCAAATTCACCCCGGCCGACGTGCCCGACGATCTGGCCGAAGAAGTGGCCGAATGGCGTGAAAAACTGGTGGAAAGCATCGCCGAAGCCGACGATGAACTCCTGGAAAAATACCTGGAATCCGGCGAACTGAGCGCCGAGGAATGCGCCAAGGGCTTGGTCCATGCGGTCAGGACCAAAAGTCTGGTCCCCATCTGCTGCGCCGCCGGACGCCCCACCATCGGCGTTCCCCAGTTGCTGGACATGATCAACGACCTCTTCCCGTCTCCGGTCGACCGCGGCCCCATCAAGGCCCACAAGCCCGGCTCCGAAGAAGTGGTGGAAATCCAGCCCGACCCGGCCGCCCCCTTCTCGGCCCTGGTCATCAAGACCGTAACCGACCCTTACGCCGGACGCCTGACCATCTTCCGTATCTTCTCCGGCACGCTGAAAGCCGACTCCGGCTTCTTCAACGTCAAGAAAGACCTCAAGGAACGTTTCGGACAGATGCTGGCCCTGGAAGGCAAGAGCCAGAAGCCCATGGAAGAGGCCGGGCCGGGAACCATCGCCGCCGTGGCCAAACTCAAGGAAACCGAAACCGGCGACACCCTCTGCGAAGAAGCCAAGCCGGTGGTCTTCCCCACCCTGGATTCCCTGCCCCCGGTGGTTTCCTACGCCGTGGAGCCCAAGACCAAGGGCGATGAGGAAAAACTTTTCGCCGCCCTCTCCAAGGTCATGGAAGAAGACACCACCCTGCATCTCGTCCGCAACGAACAGACCCGCCAGAACATCCTTTCCGGCATGGGTCAGGTGCACATAGACGCCACCCTGGAAAAGATCCGCCGCAAGTTCGGCGTCGAAGTCGAACTGAAAACCCCCAAGGTTGCCTACAAGGAAACCATCAAGGGCAAGACCAGAATCCAGGGCCGCTACAAGAAACAGACCGGCGGACGCGGCCAGTTCGGCGATTGCTGGATCGAACTCGAACCCATGCCCCGAGGCGGCGGCTTCGAATTCCTCGACAAGATCGTCGGCGGCGTCATCCCCCGCCAGTTCATCCCGGCCGTGGAAAAAGGCATCGTCGAAGCCATGAACAGAGGCATCATCTCCGGCAACCCCGTCGTGGACTGCCGGGTCAGCCTGGTCGACGGTTCCTACCACGCGGTCGACTCTTCGGAAATGGCCTTCAAGGTGGCCGGCTCCATGGCCTTCAAAAAGGCCTTCAAAGAGTGTAACCCCATTCTGCTCGAACCCGTCATGCTGCTCACCGTCTCCGTGCCCGACGAGTTCATGGGCGATGTCATGGGCGATGTCAACAGCAGGCGCGGCAAGGTGCTGGGCATGGACGCCCAGGGCAAACGCCAGATCATCCGCGCCCACGTGCCCCAGGTCGAAATCCTGCAGTACGCGCCGACTCTGACCTCCATGACCGGCGGACGCGGGTCCTTCACCATCGAATTCGATCACTTCGAGGAAGTCCCGGCCCACCTCATGGAAAAGGTCACGGCCGAGTTCAAGGACGAAGACGAAGAATAATCAAACCGGGGCGCTCACCGCCAGGGAGCGCCCCTTTTTTTCGGAAATTTTTTCATGACGCACGTACACGAATTCAAAACCGGCTGCACTTACCGCTGCGGCCTGCTTATGGCTTCCACCAGGGGCGCGGCCGGAACCCGCGAAGACACGGCCGGACCCGTGCTGGCCGAACGGCTGGCCAGGGCCGGTTTCGAAGTGGCCGCCAGGGAAATCATCCCCGACGACCGCGAGGCCATCACCCTGGTTCTGCGGGCCTGGGTGGACGACGACGGCCTGGACCTTATCTTCACTTCCGGCGGCACCGGACTGTCGCCCAACGACGTGACCCCCGAAGCCACCCGCGCCATACTGGAAAAGGAAGTCCCCGGACTGGCCGAAGCCATCAGGGCCGCCGGACGCGCCAAAACGCCCCACGCCGACCTCTCCCGCGGACTGGCCGGCATACGCCGCCAGACCCTCATCATCAACCTGCCGGGCAGCCCCAAGGGCGCCCTGGAAGGACTGGAAACCGTCCTGCCCGCCCTGCCCCACGCCCTCGACAAGATCAAGGGAGACCCCCGCGACTGCGCCTCGTAAAAATCCACGCAGGCCGCTGAATTATCTTTCGGGAACCATGTGCACCGCAAAGCCCGGTTTCCCGGGTTCGTCCCCGAGAATCCGGCCCACCCGGTCCTCTCCGGCCTTACCGCCGGGTCCCGCTCTGAATCAGGACAAGCCTCTCCGGAAGGGCCGGCATCTCCCCAGGCGGCCCTCAAAAAAGGCTTTCAGTTCCTGAACTTTTTTCGGACAAAATACTGCCCGAATCAGACCGCCACCCTGTACAGCGAAGGCCGCGCCCCGGCGAAATGACAGGCCACCCGGTGGCCGGTCTCTTCCTCCCGCAGTTCGGGCCGCTCGTCGCTGCAAATCTGCTCGGCGTAAGGGCACCGGGTGTGGAAACGGCACCCCGTGGGCGGATTGATGGGGCTGGGCACATCGCCCTTGAGCAGGGTCCGGGTGCTTTTGTGCAGCGGATCGGGAATCGGAGCCGCCGACATCAGGGCCTGAGTGTAAGGGTGCAGAGGCCTGCGGTAAAGGTCCACGGCCGGGGCCACTTCCATCAGATGCCCCAGATACATGACCGCCACCCGGTCGCTGATGTGCTCGACCACGCTCAGGTCGTGGGCGATGAACAGATAAGTCAGGCCGAATTCCTCCTGCAAATCCTGCAGCAGATTGATGACCTGGGCCTGGATGGAAACATCCAGGGCCGAAACAGCCTCGTCGCAGACGATGAGTTTGGGATTGAGAGCCAGAGCCCTGGCCACCCCGATGCGCTGGCGCTGCCCCCCGGAAAACTGGTGAGGGTACCGGCGCATGTGCTCCTGCTTCAGCCCCACCGTCTCCAGGAGCTTCAGGACCTTGGCGTCCCGCTCCCTCCGGTTGGTCATGCCGTGCACCAGCAAAGGCTCTCCGACGATATGAGCCACGTTCTTGCGCGGATTGAGCGACGAAAACGGGTCCTGAAAGATTATCTGCATGTCCCGGCGCATGGCCCTGATCTTGCGCTTGTCGTATTCAAGTATGCTCTCGCCCTCGAAGACGATGTCGCCGCTGGTGGGCTCCTCCAGGCGCAGAATGCAGCGGCCCAGGGTCGATTTGCCGCAGCCCGACTCTCCGACCAGGCCCAGGGTCTCGCCCCGGCGTATCTCTAGGGAAACCCCGTCCACCGCCTTGACCGAGCCGATCTGCCGCAGAAACGCCCCGCCGGTGATGGGATAATACTTGACCAGGTTCTTGACCTGGACCAGGGGAACTCCGTTTTTCAATTTCCAGTCAGACATATTTGAGGCACCGTACGGTGTGATTGTTGCCCAGGTCCACCAGCGGCGGCTGGGTTTTGTGGCATTCCTCGAAGGCGTCGGAACACCGGTCGCTGAACAGACACCCCTTGGGCAGGCTGAACAGGGACGGCACCACCCCCTTGATGGTCGTCAGGCGGTTGCCCGGATGAGTCCGCCCCATGACGGGAATGGAACTCAGCAGGCCGACAGTGTAAGGGTGTTTGGGCTCGGCGAACATCCGGTTGACATCCGTGTATTCCATGACCTTGCCCGCGTACATGACCGCCACATGCTGGGATATCTCGGCTATGACCCCCAAATCGTGAGTGATGAACAGGATGGCCGCCCCTATCTCTTCCTTGAGTTTGTTCATCAGGTCGATAATCTGGGCCTGGATGGTCACGTCGAGGGCGGTGGTCGGTTCATCGGCTATCATCAGCCGGGGCCGGCAGGCCAGGGCCATGGCGATCATGACCCGCTGACGCATGCCTCCGCTCATCTGGTGAGGGTAGTCCTTGATCCGGCTCTCCGGAGCCGGTATGCCGACCATCTTGAAAGCCTCCACCACCTGGTCCCGCGTCTCTTTCCGCGAAAGCCTGCGGTGCAGGCGCAGAACCTCGCCCACCTGGTCGCCCACGGTGAAAACCGGATTCAGGGAAGTCATCGGCTCCTGAAAGATCATGGATATCTTGTTGCCGCGGATCTTCTTCATCTTCGACTCAGGCAGTTTCAGCAGATCCCGGCCTTCGAAGATTATCTCGCCCCCGGCCACTTCCCCCGGCGGCGACGGAATAAGCCCCATTATGGTCGAAGCCGTCACGCTCTTGCCGCAGCCCGATTCGCCCACCAGCCCGAGAGTCTGCCCCGGTTTCAGATTCAGACTGACATCGTCAACAGCCTTGACCACGCCGCCGCGCACTTTGAAGTAGGTCTTCAGGCCCTTCATTTCCATTAAATATTTATTGTCGGACACTGCTAATCCCTCAGCCTCGGGTCCAGTGCGTCGCGCAGGCCGTCGCCCAGAAGGTTGAATCCAAGAACGCCGAGGAATATGGCCACTCCCGGAAAAGTCATTACCCACCAGGCCCGCAGGATCATGCTCCGGCCCATGGCGATCATGGCCCCCCACTCGGCCATGGGCGGCTGAGCGCCCAGCCCCAGAAAGCTCAACCCCGCCGCGTCCAGAATGGCCGCGCCGAACCCCAGGGAAGCCTGGACGATGATGGGGGCCAGACAGTTGGGGAAAATGGCGTTGAAAATTATCCGGCCGTTGCTCGCACCCACGGCCCTGGCCGCCAGCACGTAATCCTTCTCGTACTCTTCCAGCACGGAAGCCCTGACGATGCGGGCGAAACGGGGTATGTTGATGATGCCGATGGCGATCATGGCGTTGCGCAGACCCGGCCCGGCGTAAGCCACTATGACTATGGCCAGCAGGATGTGCGGGAAAGCCAGGATGATGTCCATGATGCGCATGATCAACTGATCCAGCCAGCCCTTGAAAAATCCGGCTATCGCCCCCAGAAAGGAACCGAAGATGAAGGCGATGCCCACGCTGACCAGACCCACGGCCAGCGACACCCTGGCCCCGTGAATCAGCCGGGACAGAATATCCCGGCCCAGATCGTCCGTGCCCAGGATGTTCTTCATGGTCCCGCCCTCCAGAAAGACGGGCGGCTTCAACTGGTCGTAGAGAGAATTCTCGATGGGGTCATAGGGGCTCAGCCAGGGCGCCAAAGCGGCCACCACAATAAAGATGGTGATGAGGATGAGCCCGGCCATGCCGGTCTTGTTTTTATAAAGTTTCTCGATCTGATCGAAAAACGGGTGCCTGTCCTCGGGATTTTTGTAAAAAAGGTTGACTAAGCCCATGACTATTTGACACTGATGCGCGGATTGATAACCGCATAGAGCAGGTCCACGATAAGATTGACCACGACAAAGGCCGTGGCCACGACCAGGGTGCCGCCCTGAATGACCATGTAGTCACGCTTGACCACCCCGTCAAACAGCCACTTGCCCACCCCCGGCCAGGCGAAAACCGTCTCGGTCAGAATGGCCCCGCCCAGCAGGATGCCCACCTGGAGGCCGATGACCGTGATGACCGGAATCAGGCCGTTCCGGAGTGCGTGCTTCAGGAACACATTCCAACTGCTCAGACCCTTGGCCTTGGCCGTCTTGATGTAATCCTGCCGCAGGACTTCCAGCATGCTGGACCTGGTCATGCGGGCGATGATGGCCAGAGGAATGGTGCTCAGGGCCACGGCCGGCAGAACCAGGTGCCACAAGGCGTCCTTGAGCGCGGGCCAGTTCCGGGTCAGAATGGCGTCCAGCACGCAGAAATTCGTGATGGTCTGAAGGTCGGAAGAGACATTCAACCGGCCGGACATGGGAAACCAGCCCAGCCACAGGGAAAAGACCAGCATGAGCATCAGGCCCAGCCAGAATACCGGCATGCTGACTCCGGCCAACGACGTGACCATGCTCAGATAGTCCCAGGCCGAGTATTGCTTGGCCGCCGATATCAGTCCCAGCACCACCCCGAAAAAGCAGCTGATGAACATGGCCGCCACGGTCAGTTCAATTGTCGCGGGGAAACGCTCCTTCACTTCATACCAGACCTGTTGGCGGCTCCAGATCGTCTCTCCTAAGTCACCCTTCATCAATCTCTTCAGAAACATTCCATACTGAACGTACAGGGGCTCTTCCAGACCCAGATACTGCCGCATGGCCGCCAGGGAGGCGTCGGTAGCCCGCTCGCCCAGCAGGAGTTCTGCCGGGTCGCCGGGGGTTATGCGGAGCATGAAAAAAACAAGTATGGAAACGCCGAGGAGAGTGGGGATGACAACCAAGGTCCGTCTTACGATGTAGCCAAACATAGGGGCGTGTTACTGCCTCTCTTTTACTTTACTTGAAACACTGTAAAAAAACAGCCGTCAACAGAACTCCGGGGAGAAGGTTTCGGCCTTCTCCCCGGTTCGATCAGCTTAGTCCAGCCACACGTTCTTCATGTAAATGGAGGCGGTGGGATGGAGTTTGAAGTTCTGCACGTTCTTGGTCATCGGCCAGATGACCGTCGAGTGGGCCACAGGAATGACGCCCACCTCGTCGAACAGGACCTGCTGGGCTTCCTTGTAAATCTCGCCCCGCTTGGCCTGATCCAGGGTCCTCTTGCCCAGGCCCATCAGCTCATGGTAACGCTCGTTCTTGAACTGGGAGCGGATGGACTCGGAAGCCAGACCGTCGAACAGCACGGCCAGGAAGTTGTCCGGGTCGCCGTTGTCGCCGGTCCAACCCAGCTGGAACAGGTCCATGTCTTCCGGTTGTTCGCGCTGCCGTTTCAGATAGGTGCCCCAGTCGTAGCTGACTATGCGGGCCTTGATGCCGACCTTGGACAGATCGCCCAGCATGGCGATGCCGACCTTCAGGCCTTCAGGATTGTAAGGACGCGGGACAGGCATGGACCACAGGGTGATTTCGGGCAGGTCCTTGCCTTCCGGATAACCGGCCGCGGCCAGTTCGGCCTTGGCCTTTTCGGGGTCATACTCGTAACCCGCGATCTTGTCGTTGTAGCCCCACATCGTCGGAGGAATGGGGTTGGCCGCAACCTGGCCCATGCCCTGGTAGATGTTGTCCACAATGGCCTTGCGGTTGATGGCGTAAGCCACGGCCCGGCGCAGGTGGACGTTTTCCCACAGCGGCTTGGTATGGTTGAAGCCCAGGTACCCGATGTTCATGCCGGGCTGGGAAACAAGTTGCAGGTTAGGATCGGCCTTGGCCATCGGAATATCGGCCGCGTTGGGGAACTGGCAGATATGGATGTTGCCGGCCTTCAGCTCCAGGAAGCGGACCGAGTTCTCGGGAATGCAGCGGAAGATGACCTTATCCATATAAGGACCGCCGGTCTTGTCCCAGTAGTCGGCGTACTTTTCCAGGAGAATATGATCGTCCTTGACCCACTTGACGAACTTGAAAGGACCCGTGCCCACGGGGTTGCGCAGGAACTCCTTGGGGTTCTTCAAGAAAGCCGCCGGGCTGATGATGCTGGCGAAGTCCATGCCCATGTTGGCCAGGAAAGGAGCCTCGACCCTCTTCAGATGGAAGATGACCGTCAGCTTGTCCTTGGCTTCGATGGAGTCCACTGTGTCGTCCATTTCCATGGACACCCAGTACTCCGGCGGACGTTCCTGGGCCGGAATCTCATAGCCCTTGCCGTCCCATTTGATCTTCCGCTCTTTCATCATGCGGCCGATGGAGAAGGCCACCGCGTTGGCGTCCAGATCCGTCCCGTCGTGGAACTTCACGCCTTCCTGCAGATGAAAGGTGTAGGTCAGACCGTCTTCGCTGATGTCCCAGCTCTTGGCCAGACCGGGCAGCAGAGCCGTCGATTCGTCGGCGTACGCCACCAGAGCCTCGAAAACGTTGTCACAGACCATGAAGGAGTTGCCGTCGGTCTCGTACGCCGGGTCCAGACCTACCGAGTCCCCCCCGCGGCCGAAAACAATGGTGCCGCCCTTCTTGGGTTCGCCGGCCCAGACTGGAGCCGCAAGGGCCACAACCAGCGCAACCACCAGTAAAAACGTAAGTTTTCTCATCCAATAGCCTCCTTTGTTGATGGTCTCAATTAATTGCTAAACGAAGTATACAACATCCGCACCCAACGGCGGGGTTCCGTGTTGTACGTTTGCCGCATGAATGTCACACAACTATCAAACAGGGGATGACTCAAAAATGTCCGGAAATATTCAAGCCTTGCACCTGAGGTTTTGTCTTGGGGCCCAAGGCTCGAACTTGTATATACCACAAAGACGATTGTGAAAAAACACCTAAGTGAACCGCTGCTCATTTTTGTCCGGGGCGTCTGGCCCACACCCTCGCCCGGCCCCGGAACGACCGGATTCGTGCGGCGTCTCTATCGGTTACGGCGTCTGGCGGCTTGCCGGAGAGCCTGTTTCATGATTTCCCTGGCCGCGTCCGTGGGACGCCCGTCTTCCAGAGCCAGGCGCAGGCCGCAGTTGGGACAGACCACCCGGGCCCGGCCATGCACCTGAACAGCCCGTTCCAAAATGGCCCCCCCGCAATTGGGGCAGGCCATCTCAATCAGAATGACTTCCGGCAAATTCGAACCTCCGGCGGCAGGACGAAAAGAAAACAAAATGATTCTATCTCCCCGGCGGCGGCGCGTCAACGGGGTGCGCTCATTTCCGTGTTTGACCTGGAATGCATTTTCATATATTATCCCTCAATCAACTAATTCCCGAAAAGAAAGTCAAAGGTTCAGGCCGGGGTGGCGTTTTCAGGCGTCTCCGGCCGGAGCATTTTTTATCCGCCACAAATGCAAGGAGATTCCACTATGGATAAGCCCTGGCTGGAGCATTACGATCCGGGAGTGCCGGCGGAAATTGAATGGCCCGCGGAATCGGTTGACGCCGCCCTGGCGCGGGGAGCGGCCGAACACCCCGAACGGGCGGCTCTGATCTTCGGGGCGAGAGTGGGGAAGCGCCTGCTTGACGCGGCCATGAATTACCGCGAACTGAACGCACTGGTGGACCGGTTCGCTTCCGGCTTGCAGAAAATGGGAGTCAGGCAGGGCGACCGGGTGGCGGTGATGCTGCCCAATTGCCCGCAGCACGTCATCGCTCTCTACGCCGTCTGGCGGATAGGCGCGGTGGCGGTCTGCTGCAACCCGCTTTACGTGGACCGGGAGGTTCACCACCTGGTCGAGGATTCGGGCTCCGAAACCTTCATTGTCCTGAGCAGTCTGTACGGCCGGGTGAGGGCCGTACGCGGCGAGACCGGGATCAAGCGGGTGATCGTGGCCAATATCAAGGAATACTTCCCCTTCGGCCTCCGCTGGCTCTTCACCCTGACCAAGGAAAAAAAGGAAGGCCACAGGGTGGACATCTCCGGCGACCGGGAGACATATTGGTTCCAGGATGTCCTTGGCCGGGGCGCGGACCGTCCCGCCCCGGTGAAGATAGACCCGGCCGATGTTTCCACCCTGATCTACAGCGGAGGAACGACCGGAGGCCCCAAGGGCGCAGTGCATACCCATTCGGCCCAGGTTTACAACGCCAATGTCCTGAACATCTGGGCCAAAAGCCGCAAGGCCGAAGAGGTCATGCTGGCCGTGATGCCGTTTTTCCATATCTACGGCCTGGCCGAAGTCCTGAACACGACCATAACCGGAGGCCTGACCGGCGTGCTGATCCCCAATCCCCGCGACATGGAACATGTCCTGCTGGCCATGGAAAAGCACCGGGCGACCTATTACCTGGCCGTGCCGGCCATGTTCGTGGGCTTCAACAATCACCCCAAGACCAAGGAAACCGACCTCAGCGCGCTCAGATTCGCGGCCAGCGCCGCCGCGCCCTTGCCCCCGGAAGTGCACGAACGTTTCGAGGAAATATCCGGGGCCAAGCTGGTGGAGGCTTACGGCCTGACGGAAACCATGGTGGCCACCATGAATCCCGTGGAACGCCGGAGGCACAATTCCATCGGCGTACCCATGCCCAACACCGAAGTGAGAGTGGTTGATCTGGACAACCTGACCGAAGAAGCCCCCTTGGGAGAAGTCGGCGAGATCGTCGTCAAGGGGCCGCAGGTCATGAAGGAATACTGGAACAACCCACTGCAGACGGCCGAATCCATCACCCTTGGACCGGACGGCCAGGGAGGCTGGTTTCACACCGCGGATGTGGGGTACATGGATGAAGAAGGTTACATCCACATAGTCGACCGTAAAAAGGACATGATAATCGCCGGTGGATACAATGTCTATCCGGCGGATGTGGAAGCCATTCTCTACGAACATCCCAAGGTGCTGGAAGCCGCCGTCATCGGCGTGGACGACGCCAAACGGGGCGAAACGGTCAAGGCCTTCTGCGTCCTGCGGGAAGGCCGGGAGTGTTCGGGCGAGGAAATCATGGAGTTCTGCCGCGAACGCATGGCGGCTTACAAGATTCCCCGCATGGTCGAATTTCGGGACGAATTGCCCAAATCCCTGATCGGCAAGGTGCTGCGCCGGGAACTCCGCGAGGAGGAACGGCGGCGTCTGGAGAAAAGAGTATAGCCTTGCCGGGCGCACGTTCAGGGCGGCGGTGATTCGACCCGGCGGCCCGGGCCGGTTTCCGGTCCGGGCCGAAACATTTTGAGCCCGGAAAACTTGACCGAAAGCGAGGCCTTTGCGAAAGGTTTGCCGAGGCCTCAAACCGGAAAATACCTGGAGGTCGGGGATGAAGCGGCAAAACCTTTCCGGCGCGGGCCGGCTTTGGGCGGCGCTGGGCTTATGCCTGGCCGTGCTGGTCGGAGCGGAATGGCTGGCCTCGCAAGTCCAGAGCGACTTCGGCCGGGTGGAAGTCGGCAACGTTTCTTACAATAACGAGCAGGGCATCCTGGTGCGGGCCAAGCTGATGCGCCCTTTGTCGGCCACGGAAGCCTCTCCCGGACCGGGCGTGGTCTATATCCACGGGTATCAGAACAATCGGGAAACAGGCGACGCCTGCTGCCTCGAACTGGCCCGGCGGGGCCTGGTCGTGCTGAACATAGACGCCATCGGCCGGGGCAATTCCGGACGGCCCTCCGACCCGGCCATGCCCGGCTTTGACGCCACATACGGCGGACGCCGTTCCCTGGAGTACCTGCGGAGTCTCGGGTTTGTCGACCCCGGCCGGGTGGGGATGATGGGGCACAGCCTCGGAGCCGAGATGGCCTATGAAGCGGCCCTGGCCGACCCCGGAGTCGAAGCCCTGGTGCTGACCGGTTTCGCCTACACGGACAAGGCCGATTTCCAGCGGCCGAAAAACATGCTCATGATTATCGGACGTTGGGATGAATTCCGCCAGAGGATGACCGGAGTCAGAGACATCGAACAGGAATGGATGAAAACGGAACGGACCGGGCGGGTTATCCCGGACGACAGTCCCGAGCTGGGGGTGACCTACGGTGATTTCCGGACCGGAACGGCCCGCCGGGTCTTTGTTCCGAAAACGATTCATTTCCAGGAATCACACAACGGTCCGGCCATAGCCGAAGCCGTGAACTGGATGAGGCTGGCCCTGCATCCCCCGGAGGATATGTGGATCGACCCGGCCGATCAGACCTGGCCGGTCAAGGAATGGGCCACTCTGGCGGCCATGCTGGCCGGGCTGGGCCTGGCCATGCCCCTGGGAAGCCTCCTTTTGCGGACCCCCCTCTTCAGCGGCCTGCGGAACGAAAGAACCTGGAAGTACGCCTGCCCCCGCGAATGCTGGGTAAGGCACGCAGCCATAAACGGCCTGCTGATGTGGCTCTACCTGCCGTTGATATTCGTGCTCTTCGGTCTGCACATATACGTGGTCAAAATCGACAGGGCCTTCCCCATGATGATGGTCAACGGCATAGTCTGGTGGTTTTTCTGGATAAACGTTTTCGGCTTTTTCCTCTTGCGGCGCTGGTACCGCCGCCAGGCTCGGGCCGCCGGAATCACGCCCGGTGAACTGGGCGTCTCCTTCAGCCGCAACAGATTCGGAATCAACCGGGGCAAACTGGCCCGGACAGCCTTGCTGGCTGCGGTTATCTTCGCAATCGTCTACGGCCTGGAGCACGGCCTCGAAAGCCTGTTCATCGTGGACTGGCGTTTCATATTCCCCTTTGCCAGCGACCTGACCGGGGACCGTTTCCTGATAATGCTGACTTATCTGCCGTTCCTGCTGGCCGGTTTCCTCCAGACCGGAGCCTTTCTCCACGGCCAGATCAGATTGCGGGCACTGAACGGCCCCGTGCGGACCTGGCTCTGGTGGTCGGCGGCCAACGTGGCAGCCCTGACCTTGCCGTTGCTGCTTTTCCTCTGCGTCCAGTACGTTCCCCTGCTGGTCTCCGGCTTCATCCCCCTGGTGGGGCCGGGCGGCATGTTCGTATCCTTCATCCTGAACCTGTTTCACATAATCCTGGTGCTGGCCATTATCCTCCCCATATCCACCTGGATGTTTCAGGCCACCGGCCGCATATTCCTGGGAGCCATCCTCAGCGCGCTCCTCGTAGCCTGGATGTTCGCCTCGTCCCAGGTTATCGCCCCCATACCGGTCTGAGCGCCTTTCCCTGACAGAGCCATCCGGTACGATCCCGGCCAGCCACCTCCTTGGCTGTCGTATCTCATTGACAAGGGAATAATTCTTCCAGACTGTTGACAAACCTCTTTGTTGTCTTTATCAATCTGACATGCACCCCCCAAAGCCGATTTTACGGCTTCCCCTTTCTTAGGCGAACATGGACGTTCGCCCCCCGGCGAAGGGCATGGATGCCCGTTCGACGGGTTAAAAAAGGCCGGGGGTTCCAAGGGGACGCGGCCGCTTGGGCGTCCCCTTGGTCTGGGCGGGAAAGACTATCCGAAGTCGCCGCCATTCGCGGCAGGGGCGAAGCATCCCGCCTGCATAGTTGTTCTCGGAGCCTTCTTCTCTTTCAACGGCCTTGGGAACCACTTTGTCAGGAAACTAAATGCTTCCATATTCATTGGCCATGACATTCGTCATGGACCATTCGGCATTGGAGACAGCCTCATGGAAGAACAAGATAGACCAGAGATAAAACCTGCATCGGGACCGGCCTGTTCCGATCCGGAACAGGACCGCCTGCGGCGCTTGGAGGAAGACCGGAGCCGCGTTCTTACCGAACTGCGGGCCAGCGAGGAAAAGTTTCGCGCCCTGGTCCAATGCTGCCCGGACGGCATTTTTCTGGAAACGGTCCACGGCGAAATCCTGGATTGCAACGAAGCTGGTCTGCGCATGTTCGGATACAGCCGCGAGGAAATGACCGGACTGGGCATCAGGGACCTGGTGCCGGAGGATTTCGCGGCCAGCCTGCCGGAAGAGATAACCCTCGAAGAAACCACCGGCGATGTGCCGGCCGAACGGAAAAACAGAAGAAAAGACGGGACTGTCTTTCCCACGGAAATAAGCACCAAGCTCTTCCAGGTCGGCGGTGAGCAGAGACTGCTGGCTTACGTGCGGGACATTACCGAGAGGAAAAAGGCGGAAGCTGAACACGAACGCCTTATCGCGGAACTGCGGCAAGCCCTCGCCGAAGTCAAAACCCTCCGGGGCATTGTGCCTATCTGCGCAAAATGCAAAAAAATCAGAGACGACGCCGGTTATTGGCGTCAGGTTGAGGAGTATGTCAGCGAGCATTCCGAGGCGCAATTCAGCCACGGCATCTGCCCCGATTGCGTAAAGTCCTTATATCCCGAACTGAATACGCCTCATCAATAAGGTGATTTTTTCCACCTTTCTTTCCGAAAGGACCGCTTTCCCGGAACAAAAAAAGCGAGCCCCGGACGGACGCCGACCGCCCGCCCGGATGCCTGCCGACCCAATTGGCCGGGCCTGAAACAGTCTGCCCCCTGACTGAGACGCCCGGCCGGAAAACACCGGGCCGTTCCCGAACCACAAGGGTCAGCTCAACCCGCTAGACATAAAAAGACGAGATGTCCTCAGTATCGCCGGCGCTTTCCGCGAACCGGGAAAGGATGGAATAAAACATCCGGGTCTTCCAGTCCTGTCCCATGCTGTTCGGCCCGGCCCCTGGGGGAGCGCCCTCGGCCGGCCCGGCCGGTCTGTTCTCCTGAGCCGCCTCCGATTCGGCCCGGGAAATCAGCCCGTCGCCATCGGTGTCGATCCCGCTGAATATCTCGCGGGCATTCAGGCCGCTCTCTCCCAGATAGGCCGCCAGTTCCTCGGCGTCGACATACCCGTCCTGGTTGACATCGGCGATGTTGAAAACATCCTCCGAATCTTCATCATCCTGGCCTTGGCCTCCGGAAGCACCCATGCCCGGAGGAGGCCCGGCGGCTTGCTTCGCTTCAAGCGCGCTGGAAAATTCGCTGCTGGAGATGAGCCCGTCCCCGTCGGAATCGAGCTCATCGAACAGGGTGCCCGCATCCAATCCGCTTTGCCCCAGCATCGCTGTCAGCTCTTCAAGGTCAAGGGACCCGTCCTCATCGGCGTCGCCGCTGCCGAAGAGATCATCTGCGCTCGGCCCCGCCTCGGGAGGCGGCGGAGGCGGACCGAATCCCGCCCCTTCCCTGATCATCAGTGCCTCCAGCTTGGCCATGAAGGTGTCCGATTCGGTCTTGCTGACCAGCCCGTCCTCATCGGTGTCCATCACCTTCATGAGCTCTTCGGCGCTCGGTCCCTTGTCTCCGGCCATGACGCTCAGTTCGCTAAGATCGAGACTGTCATCGCCGTTCTGGTCAAGGCCCTGGAAAATGCTCCGCCCCGTGGAAGCAATGGAGGCGGTGCTGTAATCGCTATAGCCGCCGATTCCACTTACCATGACTCTTTCCTTTCGTCAGGTTTCAGGGTTTGAAATGGCCGCCCGAGAATCTTTCCGGCCTCCAATCGGCAGACAATGATTCGCCGGAGCCGCTTGCCCGCGAGACTCCGTCAATCGGGCCTGAATCCGGGTTACACCGGCGGCTCCCGAGGCGGCGCGGCCTTACTCGTCAGCGTCGGTGCCACCGGCCCTCAGACCGTTTGGGCTCCTTCCGCCGGGTACGTATCGGGCAATAATTGTACCAGCAAAATTCGCCTCTTAACGGATGGGGCGAGCTTTACAATTATTAACAGACGAAAGCGTAAAGGTCGTTTACGCCGGGCTTTTTTTTGTCATAATGCTTCAAGGAAAAATACGGAGATAAAAACGTGCTCTTGACTGCTTTACAATTAATTACAAAACGTCATGGGCTTGGAAACGAAGAAAGCCTTCCGGGAAGAGGCCAGGAGGGAATTTTTTACCTGCCCTGCCCCCTTACCCGGTGAACAAAGTTGCCTGCTGGAGAAATGAATATGGATGTGCCGAGAGAACGGATTCTGGTGATAGACGACGACCGGGAGCTATGCGAACTCCTGACGGAGTATCTGACACCTGAAGGCTTTGATATTGAATCCGCCTTTGACGGCGAGACCGGAACCGGGAAGGCCCTGACCGGCCTTTACAGCCTGGTCGTTCTGGATGTCATGCTGCCCGGCAGCCACGACGGTTTCACGGTTCTGCAGCGAATCAGGGCCGGAACCGGAACTCCGGTGCTGATGCTTTCCGCACGCGGAGACGACGTGGACAGGATTGTCGGCCTGGAAACCGGCGCGGACGATTATCTCTCCAAGCCATTCAATCCCCGCGAACTGCTGGCCCGCATCCGCGCCGTCCTGCGCCGTTCAAGAAGCAGATCCGGCGGCCTGCCGCACCGGAGCGACACCGGTTGGCTCAAGGTGGGCGACCTGGAACTGGATTGCGGCTTGCGCGTGGCCAGACGCAAAAACGAAACGGTGGATCTGACCGGTATGGAATTTGACGTTCTGGAACTCCTGCTGAAAAATGCCGGCCGCGTGGTGCCCCGCGAGGAACTGGCCAGCGAAGTTCTGGGCCGGGACCTGTCCCCTTATGACCGCAGCATCGATGTTCATATCAGCAAACTGAGGAAAAAACTGGGCCGTGAAACAAACGGCGCGCCAAGGATAAAGGCCGTCAGGGGCACGGGGTATATCTATCTGGTCCCGTCATCGCCCCCGGCTGACAGTGAAGAAACGCAAAATATCGCAGTTAGCGCAGAAAAACATCATGGCCAGAACTAAGCTGTTCATCAAAATATACCTCTGGTTCTGGCTGGTGACCATCTTCATGATGGCAACCATCGTCGCCGTGGATCGAGTCACCGAATCAAGGCCTTGGCTGGGACATATCAAGCGCAACCTGGATGTGACCCTGGAGCTCTACGGTCAGTCTTCGATGGAGGTTCTGGCCGCCAAAGGCTGGTCCGAGCTGCGTGATTTTGTCACCCGTATGGATGAATCGACAGGGACAAATTCGGTTATCATGGACATGGATGCAGGCAGGCTTATCAGCAGTAATCAGCCGGGGAACCTGTTGGCCCTGATGGAGAAGGCCGGAAAAAGCGGCACGACCGAGTACGGGCTGGAAAGACCTCTCATGCAGGCGGCAAGACCATTCAAAAGCCCTGCCGGGGGCAATTACATCATTGCAATCGACATCCGCCCTTCCCCGCCTCCGGACAGGCCGGGGCCGCCATTCTTCGGCCCGCCCCCTTTCTCCTTCTTGAAGCTGTCCACGGTCCTCATCGTTACCGGGCTCCTCTCCTACCTGCTGACCCGCTATCTTACCAGACCCATCATCAAGGTCGGAGAGGCTGTCCGGCAATTGGCCCGGGGCGATCTTTCGACCCGCGTGGGTCCTTCCGTGGGAAGAAGGCAAGACGAAATGGCCGAGTTGGCCCATGATTTCGACCGCATGGCCGAAAGGCTGGAAGCCTTGGTCATGTCTCAGAGAAACCTCCTGCGGGATGTTTCCCATGAGTTGCGCTCTCCTCTGGCGCGCCTGAATGTCGCCCTGGAATTATGCCGCCGCCGTTGCCAGCCCGGCGACGAACGCGACCTGAAACGTATCGGACGTGAAGCCGACAGGCTGAACGAACTGATCGAGGGACTGCTGCTGGTCAACAGGGCCGAATCCGGCGCGTCCGTTTCCGGATTGGATAAAAACCCGGTCGAACTCGACAAACTGGTCCGGTCCATCGCTGACGATGCCGGTTTTGAGGCGAGCGGCCTGAACCGCGGGGTGAGTGTCAAAACCCTGGAAGCATGCCGCGTGGAAGGCAATCCGGAGCTTCTGCACCGGGCGGTTGAAAACGTGGTGCGCAACGCCGTGCACTACTCGCCGGAAGGCGGCGAAGTGGAAATCAGTCTTCACTGCCTGGAAAGCGGCGTTGACCGGCGGGCCGTCATCCTCGTCCGGGATCATGGGGAAGGTGTGCCTGAGGAAGCCGTACCCCGCTTGTTCCGGCCCTTCTACCGGGTGGACGCGAACAGGGACAGGCAGACCGGCGGGGCGGGTCTGGGCTTGGCCATAACGGAAGCCGCCGTGCGCCTCCACGGCGGATCGGTCCGGGCGGCCAACGCCGAAGACGGCGGCTTGATGGTGGAGATACTGCTGCCGCTGAAATAGCCGGGAAAGCCCTTTCCCTGATTGAAGGACTAAAAAAAACAGCCGGAAAAATTTCCGGCTGTTCCTTTTACTTATCAAGCACCGGCGAACCGGCCCCGGTTGTTCAGCGGGAGTATTGCGGCGAACGCGAACGCTGCTGGCGGCCGGCCGAAGGTCCGGACGGCTGCCCGGATGAACGCCTCTGAGGCCCGGCCGAAGGAGACTTGGGCGAGCTCATCCCCGAGCCTTTGTCCATGGATCTGTCGCTGCGCGGCCTGTCGCTGCGCGGCCGGTCGCTGCGGGCAGGCGTCCGGCGGTATCTGGAAGCCTGGCGGTATTCGCGCTCTTCATCCCGTTCTTCACGGGTTGGCTGCACGCCGTAGTTGAAGCCTTCAATGGTGCGGCGCTCGATATCCGAACCGAGGACCCGGCAGATGGCGCGGACGATATGGGTGTCCTCGCCGGTCACCAGGGTATAAGCGTCGCCTGTCCGCGCCGCCCGGCCGGTCCGGCCGATACGGTGGATGTAGGCGTCGGGGGTGGCCGGGATATCATAATTGATAACATGGGAAACCCGCGATACGTCTATGCCTCGGGCGGCTATGTCCGTAGCTACCAGCACCTGGTACTGGCCGGACCTGAAACCGTCCAGAGCCGCCTGACGGCGTCCCTGGGATAGGTTGCCCTGCAGGGAAGCCGAACGGTACCCGGCCTTGGACAGTTGCTCGCCCAGACGCTTGGCCCGGTGCTTGGTCCTGGTGAAGACCAGAACCGACTTGGTGTCGGTGCTGCGCAGCAGTTCCAGCAACAGGGCTGTCTTGAGATGCTGGGCGACCGGGTAAAGAGCATGGCTGACCGTATCTGCCGGAGCGGTCGTTCCGACCTGGACCGTAACCGGTTCAACCAGAATGTCATTGGCCAGCCTGCGTATTTCCGCGGGCATGGTGGCCGAAAAAAGCAGAGTCTGGCGGCTGGGCGGAAGATTCTGCATGATCCGGCGGATGTCGGGCAGAAAACCCATGTCGAACATATGATCGGCTTCGTCCAGGACCAGAACTTCCAGCTTGGAGAGATTGACCGTGCCCTGACCGAGGTGATCCAGAAGGCGTCCGGGACAGGCGACCACTATTTCGGCGCCCCGCCGGAGCTTCTGAACCTGAGGGCCGAAACCCACTCCTCCATAAACGGTCACGCTGCGCAGTCTGGTCTGACGGCCGAGGACTTCTATTTCCTTGTGTATCTGCTCGGCCAGTTCGCGGGTCGGAGCGATGATGAGGGCGCGAACCCGGCCGCGGGGGCCTTGCATTAGCCGGTTCAGGATCGGAAGCACAAAAGCCGCCGTCTTGCCGGTGCCGGTCTGAGCCAGTCCCATCACGTCTTTCCCCTGCATGACCGGCGGTATCGCCTGAGTCTGGATGGGGGTCGGCGAGTCATAGCCCGCCGCCGTGACGCCGGCTTTCACGCCGGGGTGTAGATTGAACGATTCGAAACTCATTAATTCCTTCTTTCCGTGTTCCAAATAAAAAGCCCTGGATGCATTCCAGGGCCGACGATTTCTTCGTTTTTTTCCAGGAACAGTTATTAATCTCGTTAAAATACCTCTCGAACACCCATCTGTCAACAAGAAAAATTCAAGCTATGCTGGAAAAATCAATTAAAAGCTCTCTTCATGCTCTGGCCGCTGCCCGGATATGGAGCATTCTCCGGAAAGACCCGCCCTGATAAAGCACCTGAACTTGACTCCGGCTGCAATCAGTTGACCATCCCGGCGGCTCATGATAACCAGGGTAGAGGGGAATCATGATGAAAAACGCACCCGGAGACAACCTCCTTTTTCCCGTCATCAGCGGGATAACCGTGGACCTGGCCGCCCTGACGGCTCTTGCCCACGAATGCCGGCCGGAACTCTGCCGGGACGCCGTTTCCTGCTGCGCCTGCTATGAAATCGGCCTGGACCGGCGGGAACTGAACCGCATTATAGGCCTCCTGCCTCAAGCCGCCCGCTTCGCCCCGCATCTCAAGGACGGGAACGAATTCGTCAATATCTTCGAGGAAGAATCCCCGAACTATTTCACCATTGACGCCACACCCGAGGGCTCCTGCTGGTTCTCCTACCGCGACAGCCTGAAATCCCCCCTCTGCTCGCTCCACTCGGCCGCCCTGGAACTGAACCTGGAACCGGCCGCCGTCAAGCCCCTGGGCTGCCTGCTCTGGCCTCTTTCCCTGACCGAAAAACCCCGCCCGGTGCTTTCCGTGCATGAAGACGCCCTGGCTTTCCCCTGCAACCGGCGGCGGGATCATGGAGAAACGGGCCTGGACCTCGGAGTGACGAATATTATCAAGTCCGTCTGGGGGACTGGATTTACAGATAAACTACTAACAGTTATTCACCGGTCTTCCAGGGTGGACCGACCTTGCCATATGAAGCCATCGGACTGACAAAGACCGGAATCGGCAGCGAATGCCGAAGCTCTTTCAAAAAACTTTTTCTGCCTGCAAGACGCTGGTAGCCAGCCCTGAGCTTGGTCATGTTCCCCAGTTCTTTTTGGGGATTTGCACATAGCCTCTGAGTTGTTTCATCTGCGTGGAGCCGCGATAAGCGGCGGAAAGGGGTCGCGAAACATGCCTTTCTTGAAAATGGAAGATGGAGCTGAATTGCATTACGAGGAACAAGGGCAAGGGCAACCCATATTGTTCATTCACGGGGTCTGGATGAGCGGCCGTTTTTTTGACCGGCAGCTTTCTTTCCTCGGAAAGAACAATCGGGCCATAGCCGTTGACCTGCGGGGCCACGGGCAGTCAAGCCATATTCACAGCGGACATACTGTGGCCAATTATGCCCGTGATATCAGGGCTTTCATCAGGGAAATGGCGCTCACTGAGGTTATCCTGGTCGGCTGGTCCATGGGGGCCTTTGTCATCTGGGACTATTTCAAGCAATTCGGCCCGGAAAACATCAAGGCGACCGTAGTCATTGAGGAAACTCCCTCTGATTTCAAGTGGCCGGACTGGCCGTTAGGTTTTGCCGACTTCAACGCCCTGTGCGATATGATGCGCGTAATCCAGTTTCCCGACGACCGGGCTGCTTTTGTCCGGGAATTCATAGGCGAGATGTACAAAGATACTCCCCCGGCCGACGAGGAGTCCTGGATTTTTGAGGAGATCATGAGACTGCCGGCGACCATCGCCTCATCTATTATCTTCGACCAGACTGTCCAGGATTACCGCCCGGTCATTCCTCAAATCAATGTGCCTACCCTGCTCTGCTTCGGCCGTGACGAAAAACTGATTCCCATAGCCGGAGCCGAATACCTCTCCAAACACCTGCCCGTGTCCAGAACTGTGTTGTTTGAAGAAAGCGGACATCTCCCCTTTCTGGAAGAGACGGATAAGCTTAACCAGGAATTGGGAATTTTCGTTAAGGAATTATCCTAAAATCGAACAGCGTCCGGCGGTCACCTGAAAGAGCCGCCGGACACGGCCTACCGGCCTCCGGCCGACACGGATTCAATAACCGGCCTTGAGCCAAGAATCGCCGGACGAGCCCAACAAAATAGTTGGGCCAAGGCGGTCTTTTGCGGAGGCCGCAATTCTCAACAATTTGTTGTACCGGAACAAACGAGTCCCTGCTTCTGCTCTTGACAGTTGCGCGTGCTTGCTCCATAATCTGAACGAGCGCTCAGTCAGAGACACCCCACAACAAGGACACAGTGTGAAAAAACCGGTTTCCCAGCGCAGGGACATCCCTACCCTGGTCAAGGACGCGGACCTGGTGGAAAAAAGGCGGCGCCAGATCGTCGAAGCGGCGGTGGGCCTCTTCATCAACAAGGGATTCCACCTGACCACCACCCGCGAAATTGCCAGGGCAGCCGGATTCTCCATCGGCACCCTGTACGAATATATCGAATCCAAGGAAGACGTCCTCTACCTGGTCTGCGACGCCATACACTCCGCCGTGGAGACTCAATTGATCCAGGCCATCGAGGAAGGCCGCACGGTCAGGGAATCCCTGGTCAGCGCCGTCGGTAATTACATCCGGGTCTGCGACCGGCTTCAGGACCATATCCTCCTGATCTACCAGGAGTCCAGTTCGCTCAAGCCGGAATCGCTCAAGTTTGTTCTGGCCAATGAGGAACGGATTACAGCCATTTTCGAAGAAATACTGAAGAAAGGCCAGGCCGAGGGCTTTTTTACCCTGGACGGGGCCAAGGCCCTGGGACTGATGGCTCACAACATCACCGTGCTGGGCCACATGTGGACCTTCCGCCGGTGGTTCCTCGGCCGCCATTACACCCTGGACGAATTCATCCAACTGCAAACTTCTCTGGTCTTGAGCGAATTGTCGGCCTGACCGGCCGTTTTGCCGGCGGCGCCATCCCGGCAGCAATATCAGTGGGAGGAATACCATGACCATAATCACCGACCCTTACCGTCCCAAGAACAATGTCCGCGTAGTCACCGCCACGTCGCTTTTCGACGGCCATGACGCCGCCATCAACATCATGCGGCGCATCATCCAGGATACCGGGGCCGAGGTCATCCATCTGGGGCACAACCGCTCGGTGGCCGAAATCGTCGACGCGGCCATACAGGAAGACGCCCATGCCGCCGCGGTAAGCTGCTATCAGGGCGGGCACATGGAATTCTTCAAGTACATTGTGGACCTGCTCAGGGAAAAAGGCGCGCCCGGCATCAAGGTGTTCGGCGGCGGCGGCGGAGTCATCGTGCCGCCGGAGATCATGGAACTCGAGGCCTACGGCGTGGCCAAGATCTATTCGCCGGAAGACGGACGCCGGCTGGGTCTGCAGGGCATGATAAACCATATGATAGAGTCCCTCGACCAGCCGCTGGATCTGGAAGAAACCCTGGCCAGAACCGGGGAATTGAGCCTGGACAATTTCCCTCTCGTGGCCCGTTTCATCACGGCGGCGGAAGCAGCCAAGGCGCGGGACGACGGCTGGCTGGCCAGACTCCGGCAGGGCCTCCAAGCCCGGCTGAAGGGCCGCACCCCCGTTCTGGGCGTGACCGGGACCGGCGGCGCGGGCAAATCGTCCCTGGTGGACGAACTGGTCAACCGTTTCCTCAATGACTTTCCGGACAAGAACGTCGCCATCATCTCGGTGGACCCCTCGCGCCGTAAATCGGGCGGAGCCCTGCTGGGCGACCGCATCCGCATGAACTCCCTCCTCAGGGACAGGGTTTACATGCGTTCGCTGGCCACGCGGGCGGCCAAGGGTGAAGTTTCCGAGGCCCTGGAAGAGAGCATCATGGTGCTCAAGGCGGCCGGTTTCGACCTGGTCATAGTCGAAACCGCCGGCATAGGCCAGGGCGATGCGGCGGTTGTCCCGCTGGTGGACACGGCCCTCTATGTCATGACAGCCGACTTCGGCGCGCCTTCGCAGCTGGAAAAGATCGACATGCTCGATTTCGCCGACCTGGTCGCCATCAACAAATTCGACCGCAAGGGATCGGACGACGCCCTCCGGGACGTTCGCAAGCAGTATCAGCGCAACCGCCGCTTCTTTGACCGCGGGCTGGAACAGATGCCGGTCTACGGAACCATCGCCTCCCGCTTCAACGACGACGGAGTGACTGCCCTGTACCAGGCCGTACTGGACGAACTGGGCCGCAAAACCGGGGTCTCCTGGGTCTCCTCCCTGCCCGTCACCGGCCGCAGAACACCTTCTTCCAAAACCGTCATCATTCCGCCCGAACGAAGCCGCTACCTGGCCGAAATAGCCGAAACGGTCCGTTTTTACCATCGCTGGACGGACGAACAGGCCGAAACGGCCCAGAAAATATGGCGGATAGAAGGAGCCCTGGCCGAACTGGACGAAGATAAACCGGAAACCTCCGGACTCAGGAAGGCCCTGGAAGAGAAGAAGTCCGGACTGGCCGAACGCCTGGACCCGCGCTGCGCCAGGCTTCTGGAACAGTTCCCCCGGCTTCGGGACCAGTATGCCGCCGACGAGTTCGTCTACCGGGTCAGGGACAAGGAAATCCGGACGCCCCTGTACCGGGAAAGCCTGGCCGGGACCAGGATACCCCGGGTGGCCCTGCCGGGCTATGAAAACCCCGGCGACCTGCTTAAATGGCTTCTGCGGGAAAACGTGCCGGGACGCTTCCCCTTCACCGCCGGAGTCTTCCCCTTCAAAAGAACCGACGAAGACCCGACCAGGATGTTCGCCGGCGAAGGCGACCCGGCCAGAACCAACAGGCGCTTCAAATACCTGAGCCGCAACTACGAAGCCAAGCGGCTTTCCACGGCCTTCGACTCCGTAACCCTTTACGGCTGGGACCCGGACGAGCGGCCCGACATCTACGGCAAGGTGGGCAACTCCGGAGTGTCGGTCTGCACCCTGGACGATGTCAAAACCCTGTATGACGGCTTTGAACTCTGTTCGCCCAACACCAGCGTATCCATGACCGTCAACGGCCCGGCCCCCATCATGCTGGCCATGTTTCTGAACACGGCCATGGATCAGCAGATAGCCGGATTCGAGGCCGAACACGGACGGGCTCCGGACCGCGACGAAGCCGAACGGATCAGAAGCACGGTTCTGAAGAACGTTCGCGGCACGGTCCAGGCCGATATACTCAAGGAAGACCAGGGCCAGAACACCTGCATATTTTCCACCGATTTCGCCCTGAAAATGATGGGCGACATCCAGGCTTACTTCATCGACCACGAAGTCGGCAATTTCTATTCGGTCTCCATCTCCGGATACCACATCGCCGAAGCCGGAGCCAATCCCATCACCCAGACGGCCTTCACCCTGGCCAACGGCTTCACCTACGTGGAATATTACCTCTCCCGTGGCATGGACATCAACGACTTCGCCCCCAACCTCTCCTTCTTCTTTTCCAACGGCATGGACCCGGAATACTCGGTCATCAACCGGGTGGCCCGCCGCATCTGGGCCGTGGCCATGAAGAACAAATACGGAGCGGACGAACGTTCCCAGAAACTCAAGGCCCACATCCAGACCAGCGGCCGCTCCCTTCATTCCCAGGAAATCCAGTTCAACGACATCAGGACCACCCTGCAAGCCCTGACCGCGCTCTACGACAACTGCAACTCCCTGCACACAAACTCCTACGACGAAGCCATAACCACGCCCACTGAGGAATCCGTGCGGCGGGCCCTGGCCATACAGCTCATCATCAACAAGGAATTCGGCCTGTACAAAAACGAAAACCCCACCCAGGGGGCCTTCATCATCGAGGAACTGACCCGCCTGGTGGAAGAAGCGATCCTTGACGAATTCGACCGCATCTCCGAACGCGGCGGCGTGCTGGGCGCCATGGAAACCGGGTATCAAAGGGCTAAAATACAGGAGGAATCGCTGTATTACGAAATGAAGAAGACCGATGGCTCCCTGCCCATCATCGGAGTGAATACCTTCACCAGCCCCGCGGCCGATCATGAAGAAGCCGCCTGCGCCGTCGAGCTGTCCCGGGCCACCGAAGAAGAGAAGTCTTCCCAGTTGAGGCGGCTCCGCGAATTCCAGGCCGGACACGCCGCCGAAGCCCCGGCCGCTCTGGAGCGCCTGAAAAAGACGGCTCTGAGCGGAGAAAACATATTCGCCGAATTGATGGAAACCGTCCGCTGCTGTTCCCTCGGCCAGATCAGCCGGGCCCTTTTCGAAGTGGGCGGTCAGTACAGGCGGAATATGTAATGGACAACCCCGCCCGTGGATGATATTTATTAATATTCCGGCTGCTGGCCGTTGAAACTGCGCCGCTGCTACAGCGGCGTCTTTTTGAGGGTTGTTATGGAGCAAGGGCTGAGGCGTCCGCCGCTGGAATCGGAGCGCCTGAAACTGCGCCGCATGAAATTGGATGACGCGGAGCATTTTTCCCGGCTGCTCGGTTCGGACGAGGAAGCAGTCATGCGCATGTCGCGCATGCCCTGGCCCTGCACAGTGGAAGCGGCCAAGGACTGGATAGAACTCCGTATCAGGCCCGGCGGGCATCTTTTCGCCGTGCTTCTGAAACGGGACGAAACTTTTATCGGCTGCATGGGTTTTCACGGCCCCCTGGCCGAAGTGGGCTTCGGTTACTGGATAGCCAGACCCTACTGGAACCGGGGCTACGCCACGGAAGCAGCCTCTCTGGTGCTGGCCTTCGCCCGGGAACGAGGCGTCCGCCGGGTCACCGCCGATACCTTCATGGAAAACCCGGCTTCGGCCAGAGTCCTGGAAAAAGCCGGGTTTCTCTGCGAAGGCACTCTCCGGCGGGACTTCCCCGAACGCGGCGGCATAAAGGAAGTCAGGGTCCACACCCTGGAACTCACCAGCGGAAAGCAGGCTTTTTGCAACAGGAGAAGGTAGACATAATCGAGGCGGCCATGACTGGTGCGCGGGAACTCTGGCCGGAACTCTCCGGCATACTGGACCGCCTGCCTCCGACAACCTGCCAAAGGCAGGCGGCCTGCTGCGCCCTCTTGCCGGAAATGACCCTGACCGAAGCCTGCCGCCTGTACGACTTCCTGGAACGCCTGCCCCGCGAGCGCCGGGAGCAGTTGAACCTCAAGACCATAGAGTATTATTTTCTTAACCCCGTCAGGGTGATGGGCTGCCCCTTCCTGGAAAACAAAAACTGCCTGGTCTATGATGTCAGGCCGTTCGGATGCCGGGCCTACGGCCTCTGGTCTCCCTGGGGCTACCGCAGCCGCTCCGAAGCCGGAATTCCGGCCAAGCGCCAGGTGGACAAGGCCTGGGCCGCCATCGGGGTGAGGCTGCCGCGCCAGGTGGTCAATTTTCAGGTCAAATACTGCCGTGAAGTCGAACCCTTGGACGACCGCAAACTGGACGACCGGGTTCTGGAATCGGCCCGCCTGGATGTCCAGGCCCTGGACCATCGCCTGGGCGCTCTGGCCGAGGCTTTCGCCGTCAAGCATTTCAGCGATCTGGGATTTGTGACCGCCTGCCGGTTTCTGGGCAAGGATTCCGCCTTGCGCAACAAGGTCATCGTGGTGCGGGAGCAGTTGCAGAGCGGTGACAGCCCCAGTCTGGCCTATCTCCTGGAACAGGTCCGGGAAGCATTCCCGGCCGAAGGGGATTCAGAATAGTTATTGACAAGTTCGGAATATCGTGAAATAATTTGGGATTACTATATCAAGTCATGGACACCGAGTCCGGCACGAAAAGGGAAAAAGTTTGGCACGCGACGATCTAATTAAACTGGAAGGCACGGTCACCCGGACCCTAGGCGGCGGCCATATGGAGGTCGAGACCGAGGACGGCGTCAAGATACGGGCTATGCTGTCCGGCCGCCTGAAACGCTTTAAGATCAGGGTCCTGGTCGGTGACCGGGTTGAGGTGGCGGTCTCTCCTTACGACCCCACCCACGGTTTGATCACCTACCGCCTCAAGGGCTAACCGCTTAAAGCTGAAAACAGAACCAGCGCCGGGCTGCATCGGCGGGAGAAGTATCTCACCGCTTTGCAACTCCCCCGGCTCTTCAACAAAAATGGCGGGCCCGCTCCGGGACCCGCCTGAACCTTTTTCCATACCCGAAACACCGCCCGCAACCCCGTATTCAGACTCCATGAAGAAGGAAGACTGTCAATTCTTCGGACCGGTAAAAGGAATTCACGGCGTTTGCCGCCTGATTAAACATATTACTTTTCCCTGAGGCTACAGCCTCTCTGCTCTCTCTCATTAAACACTGCATGCCTTTTCAGGCTCCGGGATGCCATCCTGCGCCTTTTCGGTCAGTTGGGTTCATGAAGAAGCCGAATAACATTCTTGGCAGGCCTGTCGTCAGGAGGGATATTTGAAACAAAACAGCCCCAGCCTATCCGCATATAGGGTCGCATTAATGCGGGCGGCACATCAGATTCTGGACAATCCAAAGGTATTCGATGATCCGTTAGCGTTGAGGATTGTCGGCAATCAAGGTGCTTCCGAAATTAACTCGGAAAAACGAAAGTTCAAAACAGGATTGCGTAGCTATCTTCGAGCTATTGTCGTCGCACGCAGCAGGTTTGCTGAGGATGAACTCTCTATAGCGGTTAAGCAGGGGGTTCGTCAGTATGTGATTCTTGGTGCCGGACTCGATACATTTGCCTATCGCAATCCGTATTCTTCTACCGGTTTGAAAGTCTTTGAAGTTGACCATCCAGCGACCCAGGAATGGAAGCGCCAACTGCTTAGTGAGGCCAATATTCCCGTACCTGAAACATTGACTTTTACTCCAGTAGACTTTGCCGGTCAGTCATTGGCGGACCAGTTGCAAAAAGCCGGGTTCAGAACAGATGAACCGTCCATTTTTTCATGGCTTGGCGTAACGATGTACCTGACCTGGGAAACAATGATGGCAACGCTGGAATACATTGCCTCGTCCACCCCTCCGGGAACCGTGATTATATTCGACTATGCGGTTCCACCTTCTTCGCAGAATTTTGTACGTCGATTGGTTTTCCGCTTGCTGGCCAGCAAACTCGCAGGTTTCGGAGAGGCTTGGGTTAATTTTCCGGATCCGAATGCACTGGCAATGGATCTGAAAAATATAGGCTTCACGCAGGCTGAAGATATTGGACCTGAACAAATCAACGCACGTTTTTTCAAGGATCGAGAAGATAAGCTCAGGATAGGAAAGTTCGGGCATTTAATGAAAGCACAGCATTGAAAGGATTGGCTGAGTTCCCTTGAAGCACCCGGCTCCGGAGGCTCGCGCCTCCGGTTTTATATTCCGTCTTTACGCGGGGGCAGCGACCAGCGGGAGCGCCGGGGGCGGCCAGCCCCCCGATAGGGGTCCAGGCGACAGCCTGGGGCGAAGCACCCCGCCCGAACGGTCATTCTCGGAGTCGTCTTCTCTTTTTCTTTTCTTCAACTTTCTGTCCGTCTTCCGTCCTTTTTCCCGTCTTTCCAATAATGGAAAAATCCGTCCTTGAGCAGCCGCTCCCCATATCGTCCGGGAGTGGGCAGCGACACATGAACGAATCGCGGCCGCCGGTCTTCCCCCAGATAAAGTATCACCTGTCCGAAGGACCAGGCGGGCAGCAGGGGCGGGACTTCATGCAGTAAGGAACGCCTGGCTGGATCGACCGTGAAATCCGCGGCCGCGCTGAAATCCCGAAAAAGATGCTCCGAACCGGGGACTCCGCCCACGGCCCGGTTGAGTTCCTCCGTTCTCTTGCCGGAAGTTATCCGCACCGGGCAGCCCAGCCTTTCCCTGACGGGTTCGAGTATCATCCGGGCCAGCAGAAAACACTTGTGGCGGTCGTGCCCGCTGAATTCAATCCGGGCGGCCAGTTCCGGAAACCGTTGCGAAACACGGAATTCCTCCAGATCAAAATGCTCCGACAGTTTCACTGGGCCTTCCTTCTGCCGACCGACATCAGCCCGGTCAGGTGACTGGTCCGGCCTTCCACTTCCTTGATCCGGCCGAAGAGGTTGCCCATCTTTTCCTCGGACTCGTTCCGCCGGTCCCGGCAGAACTCCCCGGCCACGAAATCCTTGAACAGGGTTTCCCGGCAGGACTGCTGCCGCTCCGCCACCTCGTCAACCTTGGCCGACAGACGCCCGATGTCCCGCTTGATGACAAAAACGGTCAGCCCGAAGAAAAATCCCGAGATCAGCGACTGTAACCATTCGCCCATCTTCCGTCCCTTTCCGGAACGGCCCGTCAGGGCCGGCCCAACGAAAAACCCAGCAGCCGGATCCACATGTTGACATCCAGGCTTTCCACCCGGTACTGAACCCTGGCTCCGGAATCCACCGGTATCAGCATCTCCGTAACCGCCGAAGGCCCGGACGCCGCATCCACCCTCCCCGCCTCCCGCCAGCCAGAAGCCCCTTTTTTCCTCAAAAAACCGGCCTTGTCTTCAGCCGCGCCGGTGGTCAGCTTAACGCTCAGCCGGGCCTCCACGCCCTCCAGAGCGGGTACGTAAGGCGAAAGGTCCACATCGGCCGCCGCCAGCTCCGTGCCTCCGCTCAGGACCTCCACCGGTGAATCGAGCCAGAAAACCCGGCCGTCCAGGCTGGCCGAAAAAGCCACGGCCTGATTCGCCCCGTCAACCAAAGCCGAGGTCTCGGCCCATCTCCAGGCTTCCTCCGACGGGTGCCGCCAGAATTGACCGGCTGCCGACCAGACAGGCGCGGCCGGGGAAAAGATCAGGTTCTCTTCGTTGAGTCCCGGAGGTTCGGCCCCTCCGGCCGCTTCCGGGTCCACGTAAAGAAAAACCGGTTGAGCCATCCCCGAACTCTGCCCGTGGCCGACGCCTCTTTCCCGGTCCAGACACCTCAGTCCGCCGCCCACGGCCAGTTCGCCGGCCCCCACGTAAAACCCCGTCGAATCCTTGTACCGCGTCCGGAAACCTCTTATCCAGCCGGGCCGCAAACGGCACCCGCCGTCCGGGTTGTGTCCGGCCAAAACCAGCCGGTTCAGAGTGTCTTCCTTGGTCGGATGCGCGGCCCCGACCATTTCCTCGTTGTAATGTATCCGCAGATCGCTCAACTTCCGCTCCTTTCACGCATAATTCGTCCGGTCCCGGTCAGACCCGGCCCGGCACTGCTTCCAGATTGCTCCTCGTCCCCGTCATCTTCATGGATGTTCGCCCAAAACTGTTGAAACACCTCTTTTTTTGATGGGTTATATTGTCCGGGCATACACCCCCAAGCCGATTTCTCTGTTTTTTTCCCCTTCTCAGGCGAACAAGGACGTTCGCCCGCCCGCATCAGGGCACGGATGCCCGTATGCGGGATTAAGAAGGCCGGGGGTTCCAAGGGGACGCGGCCGTTTGGGCGTCCCCTTGGTCTGGCAGGCTTTCGCCTGCACCCGGCTCCGGAGGCTGACGCCTCCGGGTTTATATTTCGGTTATACGCGGGGGCAGTGACCAGCGGGAGCGCTGGGGGTGGCCAGCCCCCAGAGAGGGTCCAGGCGAAAGCCTGGGGTGAAACATCCCGCCTTTAAGGCGCTTCCGCAGTCGTCTTTCACTGGTTAATAATTCGTCCGGTCCCGGTCAGACCCGGCCCTGCTTCCACCGTCAGCCGGACGGGACCCGTCAGCCGTCCAGGCCCTGGTCAGAAAAAGAGCCTGTCCGGGAAGCATGAACCGGAAAAAACTCTTGCCCCCGGCCAGGTCGAATTCAGCTTCCAGCACCCGGACCAGTTCGTTGGCCAGCGGCTTCCCGCCTTCGTCGCACAGCCAGTCCACCGACAAGGCGGCCAGGTCGCCTTTTTCCAGCCGTATCCGCCGCAGGTCCGGGCAGGTCAGGCTGAAGACTCCGCCGGGCCGTCCGAAACGGGCCGCAATATTCTCCTGCACCGCCCGAACCACGGAAGACTCCCGCACCCACTTCAAGGCGAACACCCGGCGGCGCTCCCCGTAAATATTCCGCGAAGCCCGGTCGCAAACAGCCTCTCCGCCGTCCCAGCCCTCGAATACCCCCAGGCGGTGATTGAACATGTAATCAGCGGCGGCCAGGTTGACCACGTCGTCCAGATCCGATTCCAGATAACCGTCATCCCCCGGTCCGGCCCGGAAAAAGGCCCCGATGCCGTCTTCCGGCCAGGAGCCTTGTCCGCCTTCGGCCAGCAGGCGCAGACGTCCCTCCCGGTCCAGCCACCAGCCGGCCCAGGGGTAAAGCATCTCCGTCAGCACCGCCCCTGCCGGGCGTTCCCGGTCCACCAGTCCGGAAAGCCTTATCCCCGCGTTTTCGGCCCAGCGCCGCAGCCTGGAGAGAGACGTCCCGTCCAGAAAAGATTCATCCAGCCCGGCCGGGCCGGTCAGGAAATCCGCCGCCACGTCGGCCGGATTCTCCAGCACACTCCCTGCCTCCGACCGTCCCCGGCTTCGCACCGTAAGCGGTTCCCTTGACGACTGGTCCTCGACGAAAGTCACCGAGGCTATGACTCCCTGCCCCTCCAGATCCAGGCCGGGGCTGAAAACATAGCCCGCCGGGTCCAGCACAGCCCCGTCCCGGCCGTACAGGACCGGCACGTTCCCTTCCGTCTCCGAAGGCAGAGCGTGTCCGGCCAGGCCGTAAATGAAATTCTCCGTGTCCAGGCACGGGCATTCCCAGAGTCCGCCATTCCCTCCGCTCATGAGCCCGTAGACCAGGGGCAGCACCGCCGAAGCCGACCGGGGCCGGGCGTACAACCCGCTCCGTTTCAGAACCAACATGGCCGTCATGTCGATCATCAGACCGCCCTCGCTTCGATAACCAGTTCCTCGCGGCTCAGACGGTAACGCCGGACCCGGCCCCGGAAACGGTCCAGACCGTCCTCCCGGCCGGTGAGGCCCGGAAAGACCGCCCGCACCAGAACTTCCGCGCCCAGAATGTTTTCCGCCGCCGCCATCCGGGAAAAATGTCTGGTTCCTTCGGCCTCCATTCCGTTGCTCAGCCTCGCGGTCAGGCGTCCGGCCTCCTGGCTGCCCAGCGACCCGGCCAGCCCCCCGCGCTGAGGAGTCAGGGTCTCGTTGATTCTGCCGCCCCCGCGCAGAGCCCCGCGCCGAGCCAGAACAGCCGCCGTGCCGTAACCGGCCATGACCGCACCCCCGGCCGTCCCGCTCCCGTCGGCCATCTTGGGTTCCACCCAGCCGAAGGCATCGGGCGGAGGGGCTGACGTCCCGTAAAGCCGCGTGCCTGCCGCGTTGCTCAACGCCACCACCAGCAGCGGATTCTCACCCGCCCGCAGACGTTCCAGAAAAACCGCCGAAGCTCTATACACGGCCCACGACCTCCTCCATAAGCCTCAACTGAAAACGGAAAACGCCCTTGCCCGTATCGGCCATCGACAGGGACCGGCCCAGGCGGACCATTACGGCCGAACCGGCCGAGGGTTCCGGGCAGAAAATAAAAGGCTCTGAAACCCCTTCCGCGCTGTAAGTCATATCCCGGAAAAAGGCCTCCAGGGCCGCAGCCTCGGCCGGATCGCTGACCAGAATCTCAGCCTCCCTGGTCCGCCTGACTCCCGCCCCGTCCCTGTCCGCACTCAGCTCCGAAACCACCTCTCCTGTCACAACCGCCGAAAAGGGAGCCAGGTGCGAACCGATGAAGAATTGGCCCACCGACAGAAATCCGTCCTGGTTGCCCGGATCGGCGACGCTCAACCGCCAGTACCGGAAGGTCTCGTCCGGAAACACCGCCAGCATCCCCGGCTGCCAGCCGATTGCCAAGTCTAACTCCGGAACGGACCATTCATTCACATCATTGGCCTGCAATCTTATCAGGGCCTCCGGCGAAAAATTGTGGTCTCCGATGACCGCCGCCGTCACCCGGCTGGCCGCGCCCAGGTCGGCCTCGATGAAATGGCTCTCGTCCAGACCGGCGCTCCGCCAGGCCGTGCCGCGGTCAAAATCCAGCAGCCTCTCCCGTCCGAAATGCTTGACCGCCGCGAATTCCCAGGAGTCCCCCAAAACGAAATCCCTCCCGCCGCCGCTGACGAACTTGACCGTCACTCCGTGGCTCAGGGCCGCTGGAGCATCCCCTGTCCGCACTCCGGAAGCCGCCCAGGCCCCGCCGTTCTCCTTCCAGCGGAAAGTGGCCGCGCCGATCCCCGAACCGGCGGCCGTGGAATCTATCTCCACGGTGTACAAGGCATCCAGAGGCCCGCCGTAAGCCCCGCCCGGCCTCAGATCGGCCCAACCCGTGCCGAACTTCACCGCCAGCCCGGTCCAGCCCGGCTTCTCCGAGGACGGCCGCAGCATCTCCGCCGAGGAAATGGCGTTCATTCCGGCCTTTATCCAACGCCAGGTCATACGCTTACCCCTTTCGCCTTCTCAGAAGGCCGTGAAGACGAACCGCCGCTGCCGCTCCCAGGCCTCGCCCACCTGCAAAGCCACCCGCTCAAGAGTAGCCGGGTCGGCCAGTGTGTCCCCGTGAATGTGGATTTCCACCCGGGAACTCCTTCCTGCTCCGCCATGCCCGCCCCGTGAAGACTCCCGGCGCTCCGGCTCCGCCCGGACCGCGGCCGCTTCCACCGGACGGAATATCCGCTCCGTTTCCGGCCTGACCGGGTCGAACAATCCTCCCAGCAGGCCCCCCACCGCTTCCAGCGCCCCGCTGATGAGGCCCGCCCCGGCGCTGATGATTCCCGAAAATCCGCCGCCGCCGAACAGGCCGGCCAGGCCTCCCAAGAGACCGCCGCCGGGCAGGATCGCCCCCAGTCCGCCCAGCATGGCCTGAGCCAGATTCTGGGCGGCCATTTCCGCGATGAAAGACAGGAACGAACGCAGCATGGAATCCACCAGCGACTGCCAGGCGTCCCCCAGGTCGTCGAACCGGCCCTTGATGACGGCAAAGAGTCCGTTTTCAAAAAAAGCCGCCGACTGCCCCACAAAGGTCTGAAAAACCCTCTCCCCGGCGTCGGCCCAGTCAACCAGGCGGTTCCGCAGATCGTCGTAACCCCGGCGCACCCCGTCGAAAAAGCCTTCCGCCGCCCGGCTTTTCTCTGCTTCCGCATCAACATGGGCCTCGGCCGCCTCCCGGCTCAGCCGCATTCCCTCGGCCGCCGCCGCTTCCCAGGCCCTTTGCCAGCCGCAGGTCTGCTCGACCTGGTAAGCGGCCGTCTCACCGGCCAGGTCCCGGACCGCTGAATACATCTCCTCATGAGCCCCGGTCATGTCTCCGGCCAGACTCTCCACCCGGCGGGCCGCCTCGCTCCAGCTTCTGTCCGTCTCCCTGGTCAGCCGCTCCATCTGGCTCTCATACATGGACACATCGGCGCTGACCCCGATGACGATATTCTCCCTCATCAAAACCTCCCGCTCTCCGCCCGGCGGAGGGCTTCGGCCTGAAAATGGCTCCTGAGCAAAAGAAAATAAGCGGCCGCCCGTCGCTCAGCCCTCGGCCAGGCCCTGACCTCGGACGGCCGCAGACCGAAAGACCGGGCCGTCTCCATGTCCACGAACAACCCGGTCACAGCCATTGTCTCGCCGTGCAGCCTGATCCGGGCCAGGTCCGCGTCCGTCAGGCCGAGCCGCTCCCGGATAAAAAATCCTCTTCCTCTTCCGCCAGCCGGGTAAGTTCCCGGACATCCTTCAGTATCCCGGTCAGATGATCGGTGGTCAGCCCCCCGGCCCGCAGTATTTCCCTCTTCCGGACCGGATCGGTCACCGGAGTCCCGGACGAATCCTTGAACTCAATGTCAAGAGCCTGGACGGCCACGGCCCAGACAAATTCCCGCTCATGCTCGGCCAGGGCCCGGACATAACCTTCATCGGCCAGGTCCGGCATCCGGACCAGGGAATCGCGGGCCAGGCGCAAAGCCCTTCCTTCCGGTGAATCCCGGCGCACCATGTCGGTCCTGACCGGCGGCCGGGGAGCCCGGCGCGAGAGTTCCTCCATCAGCTCCCCGATGCCTGCGGACCTGATGGGCAGTTCCAGCAGGCGGCTTTCCCCGTCACGGGTGATCTTGACTACCGACACCCCGCGGGAATGAAAAAGCTCGTCTCCTTCCACAATAGCCGACAGCCGTTCCAACGGCGTGTTCTTGAAATCCATATCAACCTCCCGGGGAAAGACGCGGGGGGCGCTTTTTTATAAAAGCTCCCCCCGCACCCCCCTGAAAAACAATGAGCCTTGTCTTCCGGCCGGACGGCCGGAAGACAAGGCTGTTTACTTAAAGGAAACAGGGTTGCCTGAATAACAGCCGCCTGAATCGGCCCGCCGATTCAGGCGGCAGGTTGTTTTTTCTGAGGGGGTCCGGGGGAACTCTTTTTTCAAAAAAAGAGTCCCCCCGGTTTATCCTACTCCCACACCGGCGTTCCGCTGGTGAACTCCATGCTCCTCACGACGGTTCCGTACCACGAACCGGTCAGGCTGGCCAGCACGCCTTCATCCGATTCCTGAATGCGGCATTCGGACAACGGAAAATAGACTTCCGCGTACCGCCAGACCAGGGGTGTTTCGCCGGAAAGACGAAATTCCACGTTGAAAGTCTTCTTGGCCGGATCGGCGAAAAGCGGATTGTTGCGGACTCCGTTCCGGCTGGTCGAACCCTTGGTGGAAACCAGGGAGCGGCTATTGACCGGGCCGCCGTTTATCCAGTCCAGGAGGCAGCCGCAGGCGGCGGCATCATGAAGCAGAGCCGAAAAGCTCAACGGGGCCGGTTCCAGCAGGGCGGCGTCCGAACCTTCAATATAATGGGATTGCTCGGTGATCCTGCGGCGGTCCAGGACCAGGACCTCCTCGACCTTGGGCGGGCCGAGAGGCCCGGCAAAATCGCCGCCGGAAAAGAAGACCGGCAGGTACAAAGGCGTCTCCGAACCGTCGTACAGCCGCAGTTCACCGTCCTTGTTGGTGAATTTCATAATCAGTCCTCCATCTGTCAAGCACGCCAGCGAGCAAGAAAACAGGCCCGCACGGTCAGGTTGTACTGCCGGGGATCGGCCGGTCTGACAGGCACCGGCCTGTCGGCGGTTATACTCAGGATCTTTATCCGGCCGATTTCAAGCGGCGGAGCTGCCGCAAAATCGCGCAACACGATAAAACCGCCCGGACTGACGGCTTCCAGGGTCATGTCCCGAAGCTGGTGAGTCCGGGCCGCGTTGACGCCCGGTCCGGGGCGGACAAAGAAATTGAACGAAATAAAGAAATGAACCGACTCGCCCCAAAGGTCCCGGCCGACCTGACGATGAAAAATATGCTCCACCGGCTGAAGCCTTACCTGGACCCATTCAGGCGGTTCGCCCGGCAGAGTTTCCGCGCCTTCCCAGTCCACGGGCAATCCCCGTGAATTGAAGAAAAGCGCCAGGTATGACTCAACCGATTTCTTCAGATTCTCGACTTTTGCTTCAGGTTCCAGAGTAATCACCGGGTATCGCCTCCTCTCAGCGTCCTTTTACCGAGGCTTCCGGCCAGCCGGGCCAGAGCCGTCCCGGCCATGGCGGCCGGAGCCCGCCGGGTGGAACCGTATTCCAAACCGACTATGTAGGGAGTGTTGTTGATGAGGAAAAGCGGCTGGCCGGGCGGATTCCGTTCAACCACGCGACTGCCGTTTTCGATTGTTTCGTCCGGTCCGGGAAAAGGCCCTTCCGCCGTGTATTCGCCGGGTGAATCAGGGCAAGATTCCAGACGCCAGCCCGCTCTCGCCCGCCCGGTATCCACCGGCGTGGAATTCACTACTTCCGTCAGCAGCTCCACAGCTGTCTCTCCGGCCAGACGATGCACGGCCTGTTTCAACGAAAGATTCAGAAGGTCCATCCGCCGCCGGAAACCGTTCAGATCCGGTTTTATTCCCGCCAGTCCGGCCATGTTCATATCCTTCTGATGGAGACGAGCCAGGCCAGCCCTCCGGCCTCTTTTTCCGCTTTTTCGACCAGCCAGAGCCCGTCCCGGCCGGAAATCCGGTCTCCGGAACCGGGCGGCGCGTCCAGATCCGCCGCCCTTATCAGCAGTCGCCTTTCCCGGCTCTTCCAGCCGGCTATTTCCGGACCGGCCGAGTATTCTTCCTGGATGACCGGGATGGTTCTTTCTTCCCTGGTTTCGGCCGCATTCTGGGACGCCGGATCATAGTCAGAGCCGGTCAGTCTCTGGTAGACCACGGTTTCGGCCAGACCCCGGTCGCGGAAGAGACGGTCCAGGGCTCCTGATGCGGTTTTGAGGGCGCGGGAAACGTTCATGACCGTTTGACCTCCACGGAATGAAGAATGTACGGCGCCAGCAGCCGCCGGGCCGCAGGACAGAGGCCCCGGCCTCGTCCTGCTCCCCCGGCAATCCTGAGACGGCCGACCTGCACGGATTCCAGACCCAGGCAGGCCAGGTCTTCGCCGTCCCCGGACTGGTGCAGGGAACGGGCCTGTTCGCAGACGGCCTGCCTGACTTTCAGGGGAATCGAGACCCGGCCGTCACTGTCAACGGCATGGATAAGACCGCCTATCAGCCGGGGAAAGGCCAGGGCCTGAGGCGTCCGCTCGTCGAAGGGGCGGCCTTTGAAGGCGGTCCGGTCCAGGCGGCGGGCGGCGCTGACGAGCAGCCTGGTCCGGTCCTCTTCCGGCAGTCCGTTCCAGATGCCGGCGTATTCATAGTCGGCGGAAAAATAGGCGTCGGCTTCGCTTATAGTCACGTAGCTGTCGGCCGACGGTCCGGCCGGATCGGCATTCAAAGTCATCGCTGTTCCCTCGAATTTTCCGCAACGTCTTTTCTCATGTCCATTGCGGCTTCCGTGCTGTTTTTCTTGGGGGTCCGGGGGGATTCTTTTTTCAAAAAAGAATCCCCCCGGTTTCCTCCCCTCCGCTCAACCCCGGCCGGCCGCCCGGCTCGCTGGCGTCCCTATTCCTTACTAATATGACGAGGAGTCCGGGCGGTCCTTACGGATGGCCGGTCAAGACCAGGCCCCCAGCCGGGATTGAGATTCAGACGCCTTTATCCGAGCAACCGCACGCCCAGTTCCGGATCAAGAGTCTTAACCCCATAGAGCAGGTCGATGGAGACCACGTCCTGCTTGAACTGCATGTCGTAGCCGATGGAGACCCGCAGCCCGATGCCGTTGTAAGACATGACCGTAGACCTGACATTCCCGCCCAGGGGCGGGGCCAGGGGGCGGGTGACCAGAGCGAAGGCGTTCCGGTGAAAAGCCAGGTTGGCCTTGTGCGCGCCGATGACGGTTATGGCCGCGTTGTCGGCCCAGGCCGTGCGGGCCGGAGGCGCGAACTTCACCACGGCGGCCCCGTCGGCGGCCACGGCGTCTTCGGCGACCGTATAGGCCGTGCTGTCCCCGGCCACCCGGAAGAGGTCGCCTTTCTTGATGGTTCCGCCGCTGGTCAGACCGTCGATGGGGCAGGATGAGCCGCCTTCGGCGCAGGAAGCGCTGTTCACCGCCGCCGAGCCGGAATCGTCCAGCCAGGTTCCCGGCTGGTGAGCGGCGATGTTCTGATCCATGTACACGTCCAGGCCGAATTTCCGGCCCAGGGAAGCCTCCCTCAAGGCGGTGCCCTGGTCCCCGACCTTGTCGGCTTCATGGAAAGCCGGTATCTGAAGGAACCTGTATTCCGCCTCCTCGTCGATAACCAGCCGCCGCCTTTCCAGCGGCACCTTGTTGGCGTTCAGGACCCGGCGCACGCCGACGATGTCTTCCACGCCGTCCGGCGTGGTCCCGGCCGTGCCGTGAACGTGGTACAGGTCACGGTACAGCCCGGCCAGATCGGCATCGACGGCCTGGGCGTGAGCGGACATGGCCGGGACGATGAATTCTTCCACCAGCGAAGCCGCAGACATGGACGAAGCCTTGGAAGGCAGGGCGAAACTGACATCCTTGTACCGGTTCAGTTCCACGGCCACGTTGACGGCGCTGGCGTCCTGAAGGTCTATCCCGGCGGTTTCCTCGAAATCCCGGGCAATGAATCCGGCCGGGCGGCGGGTGTTGATGACATCTCCGGCCCTGGCCGCGGTCTGTTCAAAATCTCGGTGGACCAGATTGGCCAGGACAAGGTTGTTTTCCAGGACGATCAGGGCTTCCTGAGCCCAGAATTCCGGGGCGTAAACACTCTGCAGATCGGCGCTGCTTTGTCCGCCGTAGGTCATAAGGCGCTACCTCCTGTTGAAGAATTTGTGGATGCGGTCGCGGTTGGCCCGGTAAAAGGCCGGGTCGGCCAATTGTTCCGGGGTAAAGGCCTGGTCTTCCTGAGCGGCTCCGGCCGGGGTTCCCGATCCGGAACGCCCGGCGGGCAGGAGCAGATGAGGATTCCCCGAGAGCCATTCGGCCGCTGCCCTGGCCAGGGTGACGGGGCGGCCAGCCTGGTCCAGCAGGGGATTTCCATCCGGTCCCCTGACCACCACGTTCCTGTTTTCGTCCAGGTCCAGGTTAAGTTCCTGCCTGAGCAGGACGGCGGCCTGGGCCGGGGCCACGGCGCGGGCTTCGGCGGCGGCCGCTTCCAGGGCCCGCCCGATCAGGGCCGACCGCAGTTCGGCTTCCAGCCCGGTGACTTTGTCGCGCAGAAGATCAACTTCTTCGGTCATGGAACCTCCTTGAAGAGGGGAAGAATGGCTGGGGGAGCTTTTTTAAAAAAGCTCCCCCAGCACCCCCCGAAAAACACCGGCATTGTCTTCCGGCCGTCCGGCCGGAAGACAATGCTTAAGTAGCTCGCCAGAAACGTCCCCCAAAAATGCTTTCTGAACCTGCCGGCCCATGGCCGGCAGATTCAGAAAGCAGATTGTTTTCTCGGAGGGGGTCCGGGGGAACCCTTTTTTACAAAAAAAGGGTTCCCCCGGTTATCCCTTCTCCTGCCCGCCGATGAAACCACGCCGGGCCAGTTCGGCCTTGACCTGTTCCGGGGCGATATAGCCCTTGTCTCCGGCTTCCAGCAGCAGACGGCCAAGGTCTGCGTTGACCGCTTCCAGGTCGAAGGCCCGGTTGTATTCCGCAACCCGGCCCGGCCCGGGCAGCTCCAGCCAGGCGGCCATGAGCCGCCAGACCTGGTTTTCGGCTGCTTCGAAATTGGCCGCCCTTTCCTGAAGAGATGAGATGAATTCCGCCCGGTCCAGACGCCTTTTTTCCGCGCTTTCGTTCCGAGTCCCGCTGCCCGGTTCGTGGGACTGCCGGAGGGCGATGCGGAAGATGTCCCGTTTTATTTCCCGGCGGGATTCCCGGAGAGAATCCATGGCCCGGCCGGAATGTTCCAGAAATTCGGCCCGGTCTCCCGGCGCAAGCTGCAAGGCCCGGCTCTGGGAAAGTTCCAGTTCGCCTATCTCGTCGTGGGAATAAAGGGCCAGCTGCGGGAACCCCGCCCAGTATTCGGCTTCGTCGATCAGGGAATCTTTCTGATACAGGGCGTTGTTCAGCGGCGCGATGTCCTTGAGGGAAGATTCGCCGGAAAAGTCGTCCAGCTTGAGGTTATAGACCGGCGTCAGCGGTATTTCGCCCAGCGGGTTTTCTCCCTGAGCAATCATGACCGGCCCGGTTCCCGGCGGCCCGGAATCCGCCCAGAGTTCCCACCTGTCCGGCCGCCAGAGCCGGTAACGGGTCAGGGAGAGGCGTCCGCCGAAAGGCCGGGGCTGGTGGACGGTTTCTTCAATGACCGCATAGGCCAGCCTTGACGGGCCGCAGGGCACGGCGGGCGCGAAATGCCAGTCCAGTATCCGGGACGGGGGCAGATGGACCAGGTAAGGCCGCTGACCGGCCGACATTTCGTCGCGGCGGGTCAGGGCTCCTTCCTGCCGGGGGCAGTCCACCAGGATGAAGGCCAGGCCTTCGACCTGGGCCGTGGTGGAGACCCTTTTCATGAAAGAATCCATGTCCGCGCCCCGGCGGTCCACGTCGGCGGCCAGGGGTTCCAGTTCCGGCGGGAGATTCCGGGCCGGAGACTTGCGCCAGAGCTGGGCCTGGTACAGTCCGATGACCGGGCCGCAGTAGTTGACATAGGTGGAACGGCTGACCCTGGCGGCGTAGCTCTGCCGGGATTCCCGGTGGTGCCGGACCAGGTAACCCAGGGCCGGGAAATCCGGCCCGCCACGGTAATGGTCCCGGTAGTAACGCCAGTGGGCGGCCGAGGCTTCGTAAGACGGGTGGCGCTGGTTCAGATCGGGCTTGTTCATGTTTTTTCTCCGGGATGGAGATGCGGGGGCGGCTTTTTTAAAAAAGCCCCCCCGCACCCCCCGAAAAACTATGGGTCTGGCGGCTTGACAAAACGCTGTTTTTTCGGAGGGGGTCCGGGGGAACCCTTTTTTTCAAAAAAAGGGTTCCCCCGGCTCTCAGTATCTGAAGCCCTTCAAACGGCCGCGCAGGGGAAATTCCCGGTGTATCAGGTACCCCAGGGCGGTGGTGATGTGCTGTTCGAAGGACTCGGTTTCGAGTTGCGAGCCTGGTTTGTAGCTGGTGGTTTCCAGTCCCTTTATCAGGGTCCGGCAGCCGGGGTCTATGTAAAGGTTCACCTGCCCGGCGGCGTTTTTCAGGCATGTGTTCACCGCATTGTGGCGGTCTCTCAGGGCCGGGTTGGCTTGAGGGACTTTCTGCCGGGGAAATCCGGCCTGGCGGAGCAACTGATAGTCGCTGGTCTTGCCCCGTGTGTCGCTGGAGCGCCCGGCGGCGTCGCCGTAGATAACGGTTCCGGCCGGGTGGAGGTGGTATTTCCTGTTCCTGAATTCGGCGATGACTTCCGGGGTGGAGGACGTTTCCAGGACTATCTCGTCTATGACATCGACTTTCGGCCCTTTGATCTGGGCGATCAGGGAGGACATGGGGTTGACGTTGAAATCGTGGGACCAGCACAAGGGCAGGTGCGGGTCGGCGGACAGGGGGCGCAGGTGTTCCCGCCGGTCGAACTGGTAATAGATGCGGCCCTTGGACAGGGAGACCCATTTGGCTTCGACCATGCGGGCGTAAAGGCGCCGGTCGTACGTCTTCTTGAGCAGGTCCAGGTAACCTGGAGGCAGGTTTTTCACGTTGTCGGTGGTGCGGGCGTACACGGTTTCGGATATTTCCGGCTGCTGCTTTTCCACAAAAACGTCGTAGAGCCAGGACGTGGGTTCGTCCAGGGTGGTGGTCAGGAGCCCTTGAGGCTGGCCGCAGCGGCGGTCCCTGAGCCTGGCGTTGACCAGATCGAAAGCGGCCCTCTGGGTCTGCCAGACTTCGTCCAGCCAGTACCAGCCGATTTCCAGGCCGGAAAGGGTTTCGAAATTGTCCATGGAGCGGCAGAGTATTTCCGTCCAGCGGCGGCCGTTGAAGACTTTCAGGGTGAAAGCCCGCCCAGCGCGGGGCAATTCCGCGGGCTGGACCTGGAGCCCGTAGGCCTGGACTTTGCGGTAGAAGTTGCGCAGGGTGGAGTCTATGAGCTGATTGTAGGTGTTGGCCGCGATGAGCCCCAGGGCGTCCGGCCAGCGGAGGGTTTTGTTGAGCGCCCAGACGGAACCCACGTCGGTCTTGCCCGAGCCGACTCCGCCGCCGAGCAGAATGAGCCTCTTGGGGGAGGTCAGAACCCGGTGCTGGTGAGGCCGGGCCAGGTATTCGTAGGTGCGGACGGGCATCTTACAGTTCTCCGGGCCGGTCGCCGGAGGGTTCTTCGGCCGGGTCGTCCAGTTTGATGGTGACGCTGATGCCGTCGTTTTCGGGCAGATCGTCACGGCTGAGCTGGAGCAGCCCCTTGAGTTCGTTGATCTCGTTTTCGGTGGCCCGGATTTCCCGGAGCAGGCTGACTTCGGCGGAGACGTAGAATTTTTCCGATTCGCTGATCTCGGAGCCTCGCGGGGATTCCTTGGTGGTTATCTCGGTCAGTCCGTTCTGTATCTGTTCGAGCCGCCGGTTGAGGCGTCCGAGGTGGTCTTGCTTGATGGCGATGGCGGCGCGGACTTTGTCCGGGCCGTTGAGATGGAAATGGTCCTTGAGGCGGCGGTTGACAACGCGGACGACCTGGGCCGGGGTTATGCCGAGCTGGTCGGCGATATCCTGGGGCGAATGGTGTTGTTTGAAGAGATTGAAGGCGCGCTGATAGAGCATTTCGCGCTGTATTTTTTCCTGCCTGCTTTCGGTCATATTTTTGGTTCTCCCGGCCCGCCCAGAAAACATATGTTCTCTTTCGGGGCCAATAAAAAAGGCCGCCTGGAAAAGGCAGCCCTGACCGTTGAAACAAAAATACCCGCCAGCGGCGGGCACCAAAATCAATTGTAGGGAATTATACTAAAATCCCGGAAAAATGTCAAGCGAAAAACAGGGCCGGAGAGCGGCGGACAGGAGCCGGAGAGGTGGAAATATTCAACAAGCGGGAAAGGCGAAAATTTTGCGGGGCGAGGGAGGCGAGCGGCAAGGGCTGTTGTTGGCAACAAGCTGTATCTGAATAGCTTTTTTACATGCAGCGTCTTTGTCAAGCTGGATGGACCTTACAGCACAGGGAATCAAGAGCGGGAAGCCATGATCGCTTTCGAGCGAGCCAGCCCAAAGTCTCACCGGGAAGTAAAAGGGGCTACGGATCGCAACCTGCGCCCCTTGATTTTCTATGGTGGGCGATGCGCGATTCGAACGTGCGGCCTTTGGTTCTTGAAAAAAGCGGGCCGCAGCTCTTCGAGGGGATTGTTCTCCTCGAAAAAACTTCATCTCCTTGCTTCATCTGTTTAGAAACCAGAGGCGTTCCCTCCTCCGCCGAGAGTTTCCAAGACAATCCCTTATGTTTCTTCAGCAGAATGCAACTACATTCCGACCGGTCAAAGTCCCATGGCGTTCATGATGGCCCCAACATCGACGTGTTTTTCAAAATGGTCGGCCAGGAGGTCGTATTGCCTGAAGCGGTCGCCTCGCCCGTCGGCCGCCACGGCCATTTCCGGCAGGCCTTTGCCGCGCCGGATGCGGTTGAGGAATTCGTTGCGCCACTGAGGGGCGTCAAGGAGGCCGTGCAGATAGGTCCCCATGACCCGGCCATTTTCAAGCCGCCAGCCATCTTGCCACGACGTTTTGTCCTGCGGCAGATTCAGTTCCAGAAATGGTTCGGCCTCGGCAGGTTCGCCGCTCCGCTCAGTCCGGCCCATGTGAATTTCATAACCCTGGACTTTCAGCCCGTTTCTCAGATCGACACCTTCCACCCGGCGCAGCACCTTGTCCCCGGCCATGGTGGTCGCCAGAGGCAGGAGGCCCAGACCGGGCGCTTCACGGTGTTTTTCGCTCCCGGAATGACCACCAGGTCGTACTGGCTCAGAGCGGAGGGCGACGACAGGTAATTCAGCAGGACATCAGGCTCTCCTTCCAGAGCTTCCATATCCGTGAAATTGGAAATGCTGGGCAGATGAACGACAGCCACGTTCAGACGGTCCGGGCGAGGACCGCGCACCGGCCGTTTGTCCGCCTGCACAGCCACCGAATCCTCGGGATCGATGCGGATGTGGCGGTAATACGGCAGCACGCCGAAAACAGGCCGTGCCGTTTTGCGTTCACTGTTTTCGCAGTTATTTTCAAATTTTATCTTTCCTTTGCTGTATATCTGGACCCGATTGGCGAGTCCGGTCCTACGCACATCCGAGCTGTTTCAGGGCGATTGACTTGCCGTCCGAAAATTTTACGGCAGGCCGATTCTCCCCTTTGCTGTTCCGGATACCCAGAACCGCCGAAGGCGAATCACCCGGTTCGACCGCCGCATGAAATTTTTGCTCAGTTGTCCTTCTTCAGTTTGCGGAAGATGGTCGAGCGGTCGATTTTGAACACCTCGGCCACCTTGGAGATGGAGCCGTGCACCTTCAAGGCCCCTTGGAGAATCTCGCGTTCGATATCGGCCATGATTTCCTTGAGTGACATGCCTTCGGCGTCCAAGGCCTCATAGAGCGATGCGCCGGGAACGCCAGGTCCCACAGGTACCGCCTCCGGTCCTCTTCCGGCTGCGGACAGGGCCACTTCCCGGCATTTTTGGGACAAATGGCCGACCATGTTGCTCGGCAGGTCGGAGACCAGGATATCCCCGTCTTCGTTGGTCACCACCAGGCTCTGAATAAAATTTTCCAGCTCCCGCACATTGCCGGGCCAGCGATAACCGAGAAAGACGTCCGCCACTCCGGGACCAAAACCGATAGTCTTCTTGTAACGGGCTGTATACCTTTGCAGAAAGTGTTCGGCCAGGGGCAGGATGTCTTCCCTCCGGTCCCGCAAAGGCGGGATGGTCACTACGGCCACATGCAGGCGGTAGTATAAATCGCTGCGGAAACGGCCCTGCCTGACCTCATCTTCCAGATCCCTGTTGGTCGCGGCGATTATGCGCACGTCCACCTTCTGTACCTTGGTGGAGCCGATGCGGAGTATCTCCTGATCCTGCAGAACGCGAAGCAGCTTGGTCTGCATGCTCAAGGGCAGTTCGCCGATCTCATCCAGGAAAATGGTCCCTTTGTCGGCCATTTCGAAGAAGCCCAGTTTACCCTTGGTATTGGCCCCGGAAAAGGCTCCGGGGACATAGCCGAACAGCTCGGACTCGATCAGGTTTTCCGGTATTGTCGGACAGTCCACTTTAAAAAAAGGCCTTCCGTTGCGCTGGCTGAGGCGGTGAATCTGCCGGGCCAGGACATCCTTGCCCACGCCGGTCTCGCCCTGAAGCAGCACGGTGGCATCGGTTTCGGCCACCTTGCCGATGAAGCTGTTCAGTTCGGTCATTTCCCGGCTATGCGCAATGAGAGGATGCCGCTGAACGGATTCTTCGTTGATATACTGCACATTCGACCGGTATTTTTCGATGAGCTCGCGCTGGGAAGCGATCTGCTCCTTGAGCTGAGCCATAAGCGTAACGTCCCTGGCGAAAGTCACCACCAGGGCCACCTGGCCGCTGTCATCGAATATGGGGTAGCCGTTCAGGACCAGCTTGTTGCCCTTACGGTCCGTCTGGACGGACGACGCGGGCTTGCCCGTCCTGACGACAATAGGGTTCAGAATAGTGTCGAATATGCCGTCCTTGGTCAGTATCTCCACATTGCGGCCGACCAGATTCTCCTTCTTGAGTCCGGTAATCTTCTCGTACATGGTGTTGATGGCCAGAGTAAGGCCTTCGCGGTCGGATATATAAATGCCGTCGCTCAAAAGGTCCAGGATGTGGAATATATTTTTTTCGATGGTTAATTGATTGTTTGTTCCGTTATGGGCCATATCCCCCCCGGCTGCTGTTGGCGAAATTATTCACAACGGTCCGTAGCCAAGGACCGCATATGGACTTGACAATATCGAATTCTCCCGCAGACGCAAGCCTGTTGGCAAGGGAAAAGGCCAAATATCATAGTTTCGTCATAGTTGGACAAGACCACGGCCGAGGCCCTTCCCTCTCCGGGGGCCGGACGGCGGCACGGTTTCATAACGGCCCCCGGCCTGGCTGAAGACACAGGATGGGGGGCCTCGATCTCAATTTTCTCAGTCCAGGGTCAGGGAAGCGATGGCCAAAGGGGTGAGCAGGAGAGGCTGGGGAGGCAGGTATACGGGTAATCCCAACTCCTGGTTAAAGACTTTTTCTATGCCGGGCAGGCAGCATGTCCCGCCGGAAAGAAAAATTCGTTCAACCTCCCATCCCTTGATATGACCGGCCACAATTGTACTGATGCGCTGAAGGGTTGGCCTGGCCAGATTGAGGATATCGTAGCGGTCCCACTGCCGCTTCCGCTCTTCGGCTTCTTCGAGCGAAATACCGTAATGCCCGGCAATGACCAGGGAAATGTGCCTCCCGCCGGACGGCTCGTCGCCGCTGAAGACCACTTCCCCTTTCTGAACCACGGCGGTCCCGGTCGTGCCTCCGCCGACATCCACCACAGCGGCTTTGTCCAGATCCAGCAGCGCGGCCACGCAGGAAGGCTCGTCCCGCACGGCGGCCACATCCAACCCGGCCGTATCCAGTATATTGGTGGAAAGGCGGGCATCGGTGCCGGGCGGAAATGAAGTGGCCGAAGCCGTAATTTCCACGCCAAGCCGCTCTTCCGCCCGGGCTTTAAGGCGGCGGACTATGTCCACCGCCCCGATATAATCTACCACCACTCCGTCGCGCACCACTTCGGCCCATTCCAGAAAAGCGGCCACCGGTTCGCCCGAAGAATCCAGCACCATGAGAACCACATCGGCGGTCCCCAGATCTATACCCGCATGGAACGGCCCGGAGGCCGAAATCCGCCCGGTCCGGTTGAGCACCTTGGCGGCCAGGTTCAGACGAAAAGCCGCCTGCTCCAGAGTGATGCCCATGGGTCAGACTATCCGGAAACTTCCGACCAGAGTGCAGCGGCGCAGGCGCACGAAGGTGCGGGCGTTGGTCACCCCTTCACCGGTCGGAGTAGATATGGTCATGGAAGTCCAGCCTTCACCGCCCGCGCCCAGTCCGGCCAGATGGGGGCCGTTTTTGACGAACAGACTGGTGTTCACACGCTTGGCCATGGCGTCCATATTTTCGATATTGCGCGAATGCATCCCGGCGGTATGCAGGCGGCCCCCTTCCAGACGCAGAGCCCAGTCAATGGCCTCGTTGACGTCCTTGGCCCTGAGAACGGGCAACAGAGGCATCATCTGCTCAACGCTGGCGAAGACATAATCCACATCCCGGCCGACATCGACAAACAGCAGCCGGCATTCCTCGGGCACCTTGAAGCCTCCCGCCATAGCCAGTTCAGCGGCGTCACGCCCGACCCACTTGGGATTTGGGCGGCAGGAAGGGCCGGGATAGTTGAGCATGACCGCCTTGGCCACAGCCTCGGCCTGTTCCCTGGTGATTTCCACGGCTCCACAGTCCGCCAGTTCGCGCTTCAACCCGTCGGCTATCGAATCGACCGCGATAATTTCCTTTTCATCGGCACAGATGATGTTGTTGTCAAAGGACGCGCCGTCATAGATACTCCGGGCCGCACGAGCCAGATTGGCTGTTTCGTCCACCACCACGGGCGGATTGCCTGCTCCGGCGGCGATAAGACGCTTGTTGGTCGTCTTGCGGGCCGCTTCCACCACGCCTTCGCCTCCGGTGACCACCAGAAGATGCACTCCCGGATAGGTGAAAAGCTGCTGAGCCATCTGGATGCTGGGCTCCTTGACGCAGGTCAGAAGGTCGGCGACGCCGGTCTCTTCGAATACGGCCTTGTTCAGAATCCTGATGGCTTCCTGGGTGGTCCTCTTGGCATTGGGATGGGGAGCGAAAACGACCGAGTTGCCCCCCGAGAGCATGCTTATGGCGTTATTGATGACCGTGGCCGCCGGGTTGGTGGAAGGCGTTACCGAAGCGATGACGCCCCAGGGTGCGTTTTCTATCAGGGTCAGGCCCGTATCGCCGGACATGGCGCTGGGGCTGAGGACTTCGGGACCCGGAGTCCTTTCGGCCACCAGGAGGTTCTTTTTGACCTTGTCCTCTATCCTCCCCATGCCTGTTTCGTCCACGGCCATTTCGGCCAACCGTCTGGCGTTGGCCTTGGCCGAACGGCGGATGACTTCGATCACCCGTTCACGAACCGCCAGTGTGTTGATGCCCTTGTAAGCTTCGTCCGCCGCAGCCACGGCGTCTTCGAGGCGTTCAAACACTCCCCAGTCGCCCTTGCCGCTGCCCTGACGAACCTGCGGAGCAGCGGTCTGAAGTCCCCTGAGCACCTCCGCCACAATGGATTCTATCTCATCACGTCGTATTTCCATCAGTTCTCCAACGTGCCGCTATCTTGATGGCCTTATTTTGTGTAAATGGCGTTTCTGCCGGAGGTCACCTGATCCACTATGCCGACCACGCTCAGGTCCAACGGCGATTTGGATTCCATTACCAGACGGGCTGAACTTCCCCGAACCAGCAGAACCCATTCGCCTTCTCCGGCCCCAATGGTATCCACGGCCACCTGGCTGCCCATTAAGACATTGCCGTGCTGATCCACGATATCCACCAGGAGGAACGTCAGGTTCGGCAACCCCGGATCACGCACCGTGGAAACGACCTGGCCCACCACTCTGCCCAATTCCATAACGATCCTCCTCCCGCGCTGTCCGCCGCCCGGCCGTCAAAACAATTGTATCCAGGCCGGGTGATGCTTCCTGCTGCGCGTGCGCCGCACGCAGCCACCGGACGGTTGAAATGAACTACTTCTTCTTGATCGGGAAGATAGCGTCCAGTTCCTCGTGAGGCCTGGGTATCACATGCACGGCGACGACTTCGCCCACCCGCGCCGCTGCGGCGGCCCCGGCGTCCGTAGCCGCCTTGCAGGCCGCAACATCGCCGCGAACCAGGGCGGTCACGAATCCCGCGCCGATCTGCTGGTACCCGACCAACTGAACCCTCGCCGCCTTGACCATGGCGTCGGTTCCTTCAATCAAAGCCGTCAAGCCTTTTGTCTCAAGCATTCCCAATGCATCCATCATGTCTGCTCTCCGTCTGTTTTCCCGTCAGGGGTAATGTTATGCCGTCATACGGCAGTCTCTATTTCTTGTCCTTGCCTTTGGGGCTCCGCCCCCCGGACTTGCCCTTGGCTGTCCCGGCCCCGGCGGCCGGAAGCGGCTGCCTGGTTATGCTGGAACCGATATATCCGGTTATCAGCTCGTCCGTATCTTCATAGGGACGGGCGATGATATTGCTGGAAACGCAGTCCCCCACCATGGCCGCAGCAGCCTTGCCGGCATCAACAGCAGCCTTGCAGGCCGCCAGATCGCCTTCGCAGATTACACTCAACAGCCCCAGATCGGCGTTGACCACCGTCTTGATGCGAACCCTGGCTGCCTTGGACATGGCGTCCGCCGCCTCTATAGCCGTAACCAGACCGATGGTTTCCACAAAACCCAGGGATTCTTTTTCCGCCATTGTTACCCGACTTCCGTCTTAACCGCGTCACATGATGCGGTGCAAAACCTGAGAGGATATGCTCGGTATGACCACCTTGCGGACCAGCAGGCCGTTAGCCGCCGCCGCCGCCGCCCCGGCCTCCACAGCCATCTTCACCGCTCCAACGTCTCCGGTCAGGGTGCAAAAAGCCTTGCCGCCGAGCCCCATGGCCATACGCACCTCGATCAGGTCCACATCCGCCGTTTTCACCGCCGTATCGGCGGCCACGATGCTGGAGGCCGCGGTGAAGGTTTCTATCACCCCCAGGGCCGCGCCGCGCACGTTTTCCACAGAGCAGGACATCGCGGCAATAACCCCGTGATGAATGTTCGGAATCACAAAGGTATCCACAACCGCGTCCTGCCCGCATTCCAGGCCGGCCTGCACGGAAGCCTGCACCGAAGCCACTTCGGAATGCACGGCCGCGACGAATTTGCCGGGACAGATGGTTTTCAGGAACAACGGCTCCACCATGGCGGCCTTGACCATATAGTCTGCGGCTTCGATACCGGCGGCTATACTGTTGAACTCTATCATTCCCAGAGCTTGGAGTATGACTGGCACCTTACGCTCCCTTGATGGCTATGGAGCCGCCTACTTCGGTGACGACGCCTTCGATCGAGGCATGGACCCTCGCCCCCAGGGCTCCCTCGGGTATCTCCCCGATGCAGTCGCCGGGCCTGACCCTTTCACCGGCCTTGACCAGGGCGACAGCGGGCGCGCCGATGTGCTGGCGCAAGGGAATCCGGACCGTCTCGGGAAGGTAGTCGCCCGCGAATTCCGGATGAAGACCCATATATTTGTCTATCCCGGTCTTGATGGCCAGCCGGGGAACCGGAACCTTGCGGAAAGAACGGAGAGCGGACTGTTCCCCGCGAACTTCCTTCGGACCGCTGTATTGGAGGCCCTGCTCCCTGAAGCGGGCTTTGAACAAGGCATTGATGCGCCGAGGCGACAGACGCATGGGGCAACTGAAGAGTTCGCAGACTCCGCATTCACAGCACAGGGAGGCCTGAAGCGCACCCATGGCCGCGTCTTCTCCGGCGCTGAAAGCCCGCATGACCTTATGCGTCTCGAAACTGTGCCCGATAAGGTAGCGGGGGCAGAGGTCGGTGCACAAGCGGCACTGGATGCAGGCCGTGGCCGCCCTCTTCTGCATGACCTGCAAGGGCAGCGTGGCCGACTCATGCAGGTAGTGTCCCCGAGGCAGGACGATTATCCCGCCGCTGGTCTTGGTTATGACGGCTTCACGCAGAGCCTCGGGCGAATCCACGAAACGTCCCATCATGGGGCCGCCCATGATATAGACCGGATCGTCCACGGTTACGCCGCCGCACCGGGCCACACATTCGTCCACGCCCGTTCCGATGGGCACACGCAACAGCCCCGGCCGGAGCACTTCGCCGGTCACCGTCACCACCTTGCGGGTCATGGGGTTTCCGTCCATGGCCTGACTGACCGAAGCCAAAGTGCCTACATTGGCCACCAGAGCCCCCACGTCGCGGGGCAGTCCGAGGGGCGGGATGCTGCGGCCGGTTATCTCATGCACCAGAATCTGCTCGTCGCCGGCCGGATAAAAGTTGTCCAGTTGGGCCAGTTCCAGACCGGTCCCGGCCATGGCTTTCTCCAGCACCCCGGCTACTTCCTTGTACTTCTTCTTGATCGCGACAACACCGCGAGAAGCCCCGGCCGCATCCTTGACCGCCAGAAGAGCCCGGATTATGTCGCCGGTCCGTGTGAGCATGATGTGCTGGTCCGTGTAAAGCAACGGTTCGCACTCACAGCCGTTGGCTATGACCGTCTCCGCCCGAGTGTCGTATTTGACGTGGGCCGGGAAACCGGCCCCGCCTTCACCGACCACTCCGGCGTCGCGTATACACGGGATCAAGGCGTTTTTATCCATGTCGTGTGCTCTGACTGAAACACCTGGCCGGGAAACCGGCCCTGCTCCGGCAGGCCGGACTATTGCGGCCCCCGGCGGGCGTTCCCGCAACTACTTCTTGGTTATCGGAAAAACATCGTCCAGGTCGCCGTGAGGACGAGGGATGACATGCACAGCCACCAATTCGCCCACGCGCTTGGCTGCGGCGGCTCCGGCATCGGTGGCAGCCTTGCAGGCGGCCACATCGCCCCTGACCAGAGCGGTCACCATACCGGCGCCGATCTGTTTATAGCCGACCAACTGCACCCGGGCCGCCTTGACCATGGCGTCCGAGGCCTCGATCAATGCTGTCAAACCCTTGGTTTCAATCATGCCCAAAGCGTCCATGCCCGAATTTTCCATAATCATTCTCCTTGAAATAAGTCTCGCAGATGACTTTCGGTTTCCTAGTTGAGCAGGTTGCCGCGCCTCAGGCACATCCCGATTACGGCCACCTTGAAAATATCCTTGGCGCTGCATCCCCTGGACAGGTCGTGCCAACCGCCCTCGAATCCCTGTAAAAAAGGACCGATAGCCGTATAGCCTGCCAGCCGCTGCACCATCTTGTAAGCAATGTTGCCAGCCTCCAGGGACGGGAAAATGAACACGTTGGCCTGACCTTCAATGATACTGCCCGGAGCCTTCAAGGCCGCCACAGACGGGACGACTGCCGCATCGAACTGCAACTCGCCGTCCACCAGGATGTCCGGGGCGCGCTTGCGGACTTTTTCCACAGCTTCGCGGACCATTTCGGCCCTGGGATGCTTGGCGCTGCCCTTGGTCGAAAAAGAGAGCATGGCCACACGCGGCTCCTGCATCAACAGGTTGCGGGCTTTCTCCGCCGAGGCTATAGCTATATCCGCCAGGGTGTCGGCCGTGGGTTCAGGAACAACCGCACAGTCGGCGAAGATATACTGCTTGTCACCCTGGGGCGAGATCATGAAAAAGAAACTCGAAATGGTCTTGATGTCGCCTTTCCGGGGAAGAATGCTCAAGCCGGCCTTCAGCACGTCGGCGGTGGAAGAGAGATTTCCGGCTACGCCGACTTCGACATCTCCGCTCCTGACCATCATGGCCGCCGCCGTCAAAGGATTGCTTGCGGCCTTCACGGCTTCTTCCTCGGAAACAGGCTTGCCCTTGTCCCGCCGCAGAGAAAAATAAGTCTCGGCATTCTTCCGCAGGAGAGTCGGGCTGTTGTAATCGACCACGTTCAGGCCGTAAGAGCGCAGTTCGGTTTCACGCATTTTGCCTCGCACGGCGAAAGGAGACTGGACCAGCAACGGTTCCGCCAACCGTTCGTCTTTCAGTTGGATCGCCGCCTCCAGCACCCTCTGATCCAGGCAGTCAGGAAAGACCACCGTGCCGGGCTGTTTTCGGCATGATTCCGTGCAAAGTTCCAATATGTCCATGCTTCAGTTCGAACTCCACCGCGCCATAGAGGAAAATCGACGCCGCTTATTCTGTCCTGCTATCTGAGGCAGTCGACACAGGCCAGCCTGACTTTGGTCGGCGTGCTGTAAACTACTTCCGCGCCCTTGGGCAGATAAAGCATATCGCCGGGCTTGCCTATAAGGGTGGTTCCGCCCACGGTCAGGTGGAGTTCACCCTCAATCACAATGCCTATTTCCGGGCATTCGACGGTCCGGTTGAAAGAGGCCCTTTCCCAGGCCATATAGCAGCCGCCCATCCTGGCGTCGTCGCCGCACCTGAGCGCATCGGCCACCATGACCTTCTCGGAAACGGGAATGGAGCCGGTGCCGCCCTCCAGAAATTTCCCGGCATCCACCAGGCACACTCCGCCCACCCGCGAAACGGCCGGATCAAGTCCTTGTTGAGCCGGGGCGGAGGCTGCCGTCAGCCGGGCCGACACCGCCTGCCGCACCAGCAGCTCAAGTTCCCCGGCATCCACGCTGGAAGGAAGTTTTTCCTTCATCAGGCTGCATACCTGGCTGACCACCTGTTCAGTCTGGGCCGAATCGGCTTGATTCGGCTGGCTGAAGGCAGAAACGGCTTCTCCCGCTTGGCCCCCGGAAACGTTCAGCCCGGCGGCCTCGCCGCATATGGTGATCCCCAGATTCTCCGCCTCGTCCAGAGCCGTAGGGGTAATGATGCATTCTCCCGGGGGGGCCAATATGGTCCGGTTCCCAGCCCGTGCCGCGGCTTGAATATCCGCCTGGGTGATGACGCGCTTACCCATGCCTTACCTCCCGAGTCCGGTCGAAGCTTCGTGTTCCATTTCCCATAACGCGGACGCCCGGACCGGTCACTTCTGAATCCGGGCCATGACTTCGCGAACGATATCTCCGACCAGGTCCTGAATCTGGACAGCCTCCGTCCCTATGACAGCCGGAGCCGTTTTCAGGCCCAACAGTCTGGCCGCGTTGTCATACATGATCTTCCGCCGCACCTCTGGTTTGAAGCCGAGTTCCTCATAGGTTTTCAGAGCCTGACGGAAATCGACAAAGGGATGGGCGCTGGCATACAGAATCTTGTCGGCGATCATGGTGTTCGCCGCTTCGACATACGCTTCGGCCATGGGTGAAAACTCGTATTCGGACAGGTCGATGTAGACGTTCCTGTTGCGCTGGGCCACAATGATGGCTTCGTTGACCCATGGATACCCTCCATGGCTGATGACTATCTTCAACTCGGGAAAGTCCCGGGCCACGATGTCGATATAGCGGGGAGCCACATGGTCAATTATGGCGTTGGGCACCAGGGTCGCCGGACCGGTGGTAAAGACAATCGGTATGTCGAGTTCGCAGCACTTGCTGTAAATCGGATAATACTTGGCGTCGTTGGCGTAAATCTGGGCCAGGTAAGGATCTACGGCCGCGCCGTGGAGCCCCAGGTCAGTTATGGCGGCCTTGAGTTCCGCAATCGCCTTCATACCCTTGTGAGGGTCCAGGCCGACAAAACCGAAGAATTTGTCGGGAAAGGCTTTGACAAACTCGATCACGCTGTCGTTATTGGACTTGGCGCCGTAGGTTGTTTCGCAATCCCGGCCGGTTATCACCGCCCGTTCAACCTGATGACGGTCCAGCTCCGCCACCACTTCCGCGAGAGTCTGGGGCTTCATCTTGGAAAAATCGATGCTCTCACACAGCCCCTTGAACATCTTGCTGTTCTGGATACCGGAAATAGTCTCGGGCGTATTCGGCCGAAATCGGAAATCGATCACCTTCATTGCTGAACCCCTTTTTGGCGTTGCCTTAACAACCAACCCGCCGGCCCGGCGGCCTGACGGAGCGCTGATGATCATATTGCGCAGCTTCTCCGGTTGGGCGGGCGATACAGGGTAAGGCCATAACCCAGGCCGAACCAACTCCGAGCAGTCCCATGCAGCCAGAACCGGAGGACCTTTCTCAATCTTGTTAAAAATAGAGCAAAGACAATGCCAACAGAGGGCGGCAAATTCCAGATACGCCTTTTGGAACCCATAAAGCTCTCCTGGTTGCCTACAAAGACATTCAAGCGCAGCCTAAGCCTTGTCATAAGGCCCTATTTGAACGGTGCACGCCCTGTTCCGGCAGGCTTTTGGGGACTCAAGCGCCAAGATTCAGCGAGCAATGATGCACTATTGCGACCACGGTCAAGGCTCCGCGCATCGTATAATCAGCCAACATCCTGTTTACTCATACAATTTATCGTTGCAAATCTGCACATGCATCTTCCGTGTAAATCCGGCTTTTTTCGCCATCCCCCCCGGCGCATCCCCGGTGCTCAATAAAGCATCACTCCGGGGGCCAATTCCTCTTCAACCACGTTGCACTTCTGCAACCTTGTTCTGCCCGCAAAGAATCACGTTCCAGGTTTAGCGTCAGGGGCCGATAAAAAAAGGCCGCCCTGCCGGGCGACCTTTTGCCACTTTCAATCGGCTTAGTTGGCCATATAGGCCGGTAGCCAAGTGGCTATCTGCGGGAAAAAGATAATCAGGAACAGGCCCACCATCTGGAGAACCATGAACTGCATCATACCGATGTAAATATCCTTGAGTTGCCAGTCCGGCACTACACCCTTCAGGAAATAAGCCGACAGGGCCACGGGCGGAGACAGCCAGGCTGTCTGCAGCGTCACGGCCACCAGGGTGCAGAACCAGAGCAGGTTATAGCCCATCTGGCGGACCAGAGGCATGAGAATGGGCACGATGATAAGGACTATGGGCACCCATTCCAGCGGCCATCCGAGCACGAAGATGAGCATCATGATGAGTACGAGCATGATGATCGGATCCAGATGCATGCCCAGGAGCACGTTGGTCAGCATGGTCGCTGAACCCAGACGCGAAAAGACGGCCCCGAAGAAATTGGAGGCGGCCACCAGCAGCAGAATCATGGCCGATATCTCCACGGTCCGGAACATGGACTTTGTCAGTCCTTCCCAGCTCAGCCGCCTGTAGAGCAGAGTCAGGATCAGGGAGCCGAAAGCCCCGGCGGCGGCGCCTTCGGTGGGGGTGGCCAGGCCGGCCATGATGCTGCCCAGCGTGGCCAGAATCAAGGACATGACCGGAACCACTCCGATGAGCAGCTCCTTGAGCACCCAGGCCATGGAAGGAGCCCTGAGTTCGGGAGGAAGCGCCGGGCCGAGGGAAGGATTAATCCAGCAGCGGATCAGCGTATAGGAAATGTACAGTGTGGCCAGCATGATGCCTGGCAGAATAGCTGCGGCGAACAGGTCCGTAACCGGCACGCCCACCACAGGCCCCATGACAACTAGCATGATGCTGGGGGGAATGAGGATGCCCAGGGTGCCGCCGGCCGAAATGCAACCGGCGGAAAGGCGCACGTTGTATTTACTCTCCCGCATGGTCGGAGCGGCCATCACGCCGAGAAGAGTGATGGAAGAACCGACGATGCCGGTGGCTGCGGCGAAGATGGTCGCCGTAGCCGTCACGGCCAGGTACAAGGAACCGTTGAGCCTGGCCAGCAGGAACTGAAAGGCCTTGAACAGGCGATCCATCAGGCCAGAACTTTCCAGTATATACCCCATAAACAGGAAAAACGGCACGGCCGATAAGACCGTGTCGGTCATGACCGAATAGAATTGGAGGGTCATCAGGTAGAAAACAACCTGTCCGATACCAATATAACCGATGACCATACTGAGAATGATCAGGGTAAACGATATGGGAAACCCGACACAGATGAAGATGAACAGACTCGCCAGTCCGACGAGTCCCAGAATTTCCGGACTCATGTGGTTCACTCTCCTTTATTACGTTTCAACGCCTTCAGTTTCCTCGTGCAGGTCCACACCGGTGGAAGCGGCGTACAGACTCTTGATCAGTTCCGAAACGCCTTGCAGCAGCAGAAGGAGAGTGGCGAGGGGAATGCAGAGTTTCAACGGCCAGATATAAGGCATCCAGGGGCTGGAAACGATGCATTCATGGAGATTGACCGACTTGGCTGCGTAACCCCAGCCAATCCACAAAAATATTCCCATGCCGGGAAAAAAGAGAAAAATGTAGAGAATGGAATCGACGATGCCTTTGGTCCGCGTCGACCACTTCTCATAGATAAAATCTGTCCGGATATGCTGTTGACGCTGGAGGGCATAGGCCGAACCGACCATGTAGAATGCGCCGTACAACATCGTGGCCACGTCGTTGGCCCAGATGGTGGGAGCGTTGAAGAAATATCTGGCCACTACCTCATACACCAGACTGAAAACCATGGGAAAGATGAGCAGCGACACTGCCTTGCCCGACCAGATGCTGATGGTGTCGATGACCTTGCAGGCCTTGATGAGGTTGTTCTGCAACTCACATCCAGGTGCGGGCACGGTCAAGGCCCCATCGCCGGAAAAGGCATTAGTGGGATTCTCTTGCGCCATTGACACTCCTTGCATTGCGCGGCCAGCAGGTTCTCGTTTCCCGGAAGGCAGGACCCGGAGGCCCGGCGTCTCCCGGCCTCTCGACAGGCCGTCGCAAAAGTGGAGGATCGGGCGCGGACCATGCCGCGCCCTTCCCCCACAGTGTTACCGGGTCATAGCCTATTTTCCGTAACCGACAACGCCGTTTTCCAGAGCCGTCTGGCCCATCTTGTAGAAGACACCGTTGGCCTTGGCCTGGTAAGGAACCGTGACCTTGGCCCATTCCTGCATGGAGGTCAGGACCTTCTTGAAGAAAGCGTCCTGGGCAGCGTATTTATCCAGAATCTTCTGGGAAGCAGCCATATAGGCGGGGTAATAATCATCCGGAGTGTCCATGACCTTGACCCCTTCCTTCTCCACCAGTTCCTGCAACGCCTTGCCGTTCTGGCTGGCGTTCCAGTTGTAGGAGTCGGCGATACAGGTCATGATGCCGGCCTGGAAGATGGCCTGGAGGTCCTTGGGCAGCTTGTTCCACCAGTCCAGGTTTACGTATATGTCGCCGATGTCGATGGCCTGATGCAGGCCCTGCAGGTAGTAGTTCTTCCAAACGGAGCTCAGCCCCAGATTGCGGTCATCGGCCGGGCTGATCCACTCGGCCGCGTCGATAACGCCGCGCTGGGCCGAAGGCACAATCTCGCCGCCGGGCATGGAAACGGCCGGAATGCCGATTTCCTTGAAAGACTCGGAGGGAATGCCCGGAGGTGAACGGAACTTGGTTTTCTTGAGGTCTTCCAGGGAACTGATCGGTTTGGCGAACCAACCGAACGGGTCAGGCCCCATGGGCATGCAGATGAAACCCTTGACGTTAACGCCCAGGACCTTGGTGAAGTATTCCTGGTAAAGCTCGTCGCCGCCGCCGTCATAGATCCAAGAAACGGTGCTCATCTGGTCGAGGCCCATGCCCAGACCGGCGGTCGGAGCGGAGAAAAGCAGACCTGCGGGATGTTTGCCCGACCAGTAATGAGTCCAGGCCATGCCGCCGTTGACAATGCCCTTGTCCACGGCATCCAGGATCTCGAAAACCCCGACCACTGCTCCGGCCGGCAGGACTTCGATCTTCAAACGACCGGCCGACATGTCGTCTATGCGTTTGGCCATTCTTTCGATCAACTGGAAGTAGATGCTGGCACTAGGAACCGCCGTCTGGATTTTCAACTGGTAGTCTTCCGCTTTTACCGCCGAGGCTCCGAAAAGCCCCACGATAAGGGCAACAGTCATAACGCCGACGAAAACCTTCTTTTTTAACATCATGTCTTCTGTATCCTCCTCAGAATTTGGAAACAACAAAACGACATAGACTTGAAAAAAATATTGACTACTGCTCCGCAACCTCCTAAAAAGATTTTTTCTTCCATATAGGAACAGCCGACGGGTAACCGCGACTTTTCCTGAACCAAAATGCACAATCCAACCGTGGCTCTCAATATGCAATATGCAGGCCCAGAGATACTGCTTTAAGCTGAGGCTGGCCGGTCTTTTTTTTCAGGACGGGCATAACCCCTTGCATTGACTCTCATACCTAGGCCTGGCCCCTCAGACGGATGCTCCGGAACCAGAAGGCCGGCCACCGGAATATTAACAGAACCTTCAAACTTGAGGCAAAAAACAGGGCCATGGGGCAAATTTGCAATGCTTCAGGTCTCGTTTCTGCAACATTGTCGCAGACGATCACTAGAAAGCGGACTCCACTATCCGGTTTTGACGCTAAAACAACCGGGAGGCCGTAAACTTTTTCAGTTCACAACCCGTCATGCAACAAGGCAGGCAAACAAATTGGCAGTCCTCCAGAGACTTCCAGCGACTCAAACGGTCTATTTTGCAGTCCCTATGGCTTTTCCTCAAAAACAGGCGCGATCCTTGCAGAGGCTTTCTGTCGAAGGTAAAAGGCTTGAGGCCTGGCCTCCCTCGGCCAGGTAAGAACCTGACGGTCAGGCAGGGCCATCAAGCCGGCGCATAGTAAAGAAGTAAACCATCCACCGATGACCGCAAGGAGCAAGGTGGTCAGCGATCGAAGGACAGCCAAGGAGATGCATGATGGAATGCTGTAAAGTTTTGTCCCCGCAGGAACAGAGACTTCAGGATGAGTTCCTGGGGAAAGAAAACGAATATCTGAAGTCCAGAACCAGAGTTCACAAGATACTGAATAGTTTTCAGGGACTCAGGCCCCAGATAGACATAGAAAGGGCCAAGTATTTTACCCAGTCCATGAAAGAGACCGAAGGCCAGGCGCTCATACTGCGCTGGGCCAAGGCGCTGAAAAAGGTGGCCGAAAACATCGCCGTGTATATCGACGAAGACCAGCTTCTGGTCGGCCGCGCCGGTTGCCATGGCCGCTACGGCATAGTCTATCCGGAACTGGACGGCGACTTTCTGGACCTGGCCATCGAGCAGCTTCCCCAGCGGATTGAGTCGCCCTTTAATATAGATGACGAGGATGGTCAGTATGTCATCAAGGAAATCGCCCCTTACTGGAAAGGCAAAACCTTTCACGAGGATTTGGCCGTTTCCCTGCCGGAGGAAACGCTGAAGCTGACCTATCACCCGGAGAACGTGCTCCTGTCCCGGTTCATCGTCAACGAAACCGCCTCGTTCCGTTCTTCCCTCCAGTGGGTCCATGATTACGAGAAAGTCCTGAATCGCGGTTTCAAGTCCCTGCGCCTGGAGGCCGAAGAACACCTGGCTTCGCTGGATCCGCTCAGCCCGGTGGACAACGTGGAGCGCCGTCCTTTCCTGGAAGCCATTATCACCGTCTGCGACGCCATCGTCATATGGGCCAAAAGGCACGCCAGGCTGGCCAGGGAAATGGCCGCCAAGGAAACAGACCCGATCCGCAAGGCCGAGCTGCAGGAGATTGCCGAGACCTGTGAATGGGTGCCGGAAAACCCGGCCCGGAACTTCCGGGAAGCCATGCAGTCCCAGTGGTTCACCCAGATGTTCTCCCGAATCGAACAGAAGACCGGGACCATCATCTCCAACGGCCGCATGGACCAGTATCTCTATCCTTTCTATAAAAAAGATCTGGAAGAGGGCCGTATCACCGAAGACCAGGCCACGGAACTGATCGAGTGCATGTGGGTGGCCATGGCCCAGTTCATCGATCTCTATATCTCCCCCACCGGCGGGGCTTTCAACGAGGGCTACGCCCATTGGGAAGCGGTTACTGTCGGCGGACAAACCAAGGAAGGCCTCGACGCCGCCAACGACCTGACCTACATCTTCCTGAAGTCCAAACGCCAGTTCCCCCTCAACTACCCCGACCTGGCGGCCAGGATTCACTCCCGCGCTCCCGAACGCTACCTGTGGGAAGTGGCCGAGACCATCAAGGAAGGCTCCGGATTCCCCAAGCTCATCAACGATGAGGAGATCATCCCCCTCCACCTGTCCAAGGGGGCCACATTTGAGGAAATCCTGGACTACGCGGTCTCCGGCTGCGCGGAAATTCGTATGCCCAACCGCGACACCTATACCAGCGGCTGTGCGTACATCAACTTTGCCGCCGCCGTGGAAATGGCCCTTTATAACGGCCGCATGAAAATCTACGGAGACGAGAAAATCGGCCTGGAAACCGGCGACCCCAGAGGATTCAAGACCTGGGAAGATTTCTGGAATGCTTACCTGAAACAGCAGACCAATTTCATCAAACACGCCTTCATACAGCAGCACATCATCATCAACCTGAGGCACCGCCACTTCGCCGCGCCTCTGGGTTCCTCCCTGCATGACCTGTGCATGCAGAACTGCAAGGATCTGCACTCTCCGCAGATCGAGGGCGGTATCAACCTCGGCTATTTCGAGTGCATCGGCTACGGCACGGTCATCGACTCCCTGGCCGCCATCAAAAAGCTGATCTTCGAAGATAAAAAACTCACCATGGCCGAACTGATCGACGCGCTGGAAAACAATTTCGAGGGCAAGGAAGACATCCGGCACATGCTGATGAAGTGCCCCTGTTACGGCAACAACGATCCCTATGCCGATGTCATCGCCAGGGACATAGACAAGGCGGCCCTGGAGTTCACCAAGAAGTATTCCAAGGAACTGGGCGTACACCTCGACCTGCGTTATGTGCCCTTCACCTCCCACGTGCCGTTCGGCAAGGTCGTCAGCGCCTCTCCCAACGGCCGCAAGGCCTGGACCCCTCTGGCCGACGGTTCCTCGGCCTCGCACGGCGCGGACGTCAACGGCCCCACGGCCATTCTGCTCTCCAATTTCAAGTCCAAGAACTATGACTACCGGGAGCGGGCGGCCAGGCTGCTCAACATCAAGCTGTCGCCCAAATGCGTGGCCGGCGAGGAAGGCACCGAAAAGCTGGTCTCCTTTATCCGCACCTTCTGCGACCTGAAGCTGTGGCACCTGCAATTCAACATCATCAACAAGGAAACCTTGCTGGCCGCCCAGCGCGAACCAGAAAAATACCGCAGCCTGATCGTGCGCGTTGCCGGGTACAGCGCCTACTTCGTGGACCTTTCGCCCGAACTGCAGGACGACATCATCAGGCGCACCGAACACAGCTATATCTGACACTGACGAAAAAGACGGCGGTCTTGCCGGCCGCCGTCTTTTTTTCTCCGGCCCCGGCTCTTCCGGCGTGTTCATGCGAGGAAATCAAAAAAATGGCGAATGATGACGTAAAACAGACCGGCACGGTCTTCAACATCCAGAAATATTCAGTGCATGACGGACCGGGCATCAGGACCGTGGTCTTTCTCAAGGGCTGCCCGCTCCGTTGCCTCTGGTGCAGCAATCCGGAATCACAGCACCCCCAGCCGGAACTGGCCTACAACCGCCAGAAATGCCTTACACTCGACGCCTGTGTCCGCTGCGTGGAAGTCTGCGCGCCGGGGGCCATCAAACGCGATGACGACAACCGGGTCCGCGTGGACCGCAATATCTGCGACAGATGTATGGCCTGCGCCGATGTCTGCCCCTCGGAAGCGTTTATCGTCTACGGCAAGACCATGTCCGTGGACAAAGTCGTCTCCACGGTGGAAGAAGACGGCATATTCTATTCGCGCTCAGGCGGAGGACTGACACTCAGCGGCGGAGAGCCTATGATGCAGCCGGAATTCGCCCTGGCCCTGCTCAGAGAAGCCAGAAAAAGGCGTATCAACACGGCCATGGAAACCTGCGGCTACTGCGCTCCGGACGACCTGAAGGCTGCCTGCGGCTTCCTGAACACCCTTATGTACGACCTCAAGGTCATGGATCCGGAAAAACACCGCCAGGTCACCGGACAAAGCAATAAACTTATCCTGGAAAACCTGGAGATGGTCGCCGCGGAGTTTCCAGGTCTGCCCATAAGGGTGCGCACCCCCATAATTCCGGGAATCAACGACAGTCCGGAGGAAGTCCGGCGCATCATGGATTTCATCAGGGACATGCCCAATGTAAAATACGAAATGCTGCATTATCACCGCCTGGGCAAGCCCAAGTACGAATACCTGGGCCACACCTTCCCCATGGGTGACAGAACCCTGCCAGACAAGGCCATGATCGAACTGAACCAGGTACTGCATTCCGAGTATGCTCATCTGGCCGTAGAAAAGGCTAAATAGATACGACATCCTCACGAGTCTCCAACCCGCATGCCCTCTTAATCCGCAGGATAACTCCGGCGGACCCGCCGCCCCCCGGAAGCCTGCTTCCGGGGGGATTCATGTTCTGCAGCCACTCCCCGGCAACGGCTCGGCCACAGACACTCCAACCTGAGCGTTCTTCATCTTTATGGAGGCAGCAAACCCGCTGGAAGGCAGTTGGCTCCCGACTGCCGCTGGATTGACTATTCCCAAGCGTTCAAACAGTATAGCCGATTAACCTGGCAAAAATTGAGCGGGAATTTTACGGCCTTCGGCTCGCACGTATTCTGAGCGGCCGCGTCCATTCTCATATTGCTTGTCTGGCTGTTAAAAATCTCAAACAAAAAGGGGGCTACAGATCGCAACCTGTAGCCCCTTGATTTCTTTATGGTGGGCGATGCGCGACTCGAACGCGCGACCTTTGGTTCCGGAGACTAGGACCACGAGTTTCACAACCTCCTAAAATTGTTTTAACTATTTGATTTAACGCATTTTATCAATTCTCGACTTTTTCATGTTTTGGCCATTTTTTGCCAATTTTGTAAAAAAGTCTCACACAACTCTCACACAGAATGACCGGATCAACATGAAATGTCTAACAGGAATAAGCATGACCATGAGCATCCGTTTAAATATGGAACCTCCCGAAGTCAGACGCTGCCTGCCTTATTAAAAGCTGAAAAGGGGCACCACCGGCTTTGCTGACAGACGAACACTGACCGCGAATTCGGCTTCGAACCGCCATGGCATGCGCCCATCAGAATCCCAAAGGCACATAGAGACAAGCAGGATACAACGGGATACAGAGCAAGGAAGTATAGTAGGTTGACTCTGCAAAGGTAAGGGGGAGTCGCCTTCAGGTTTTGTAACCGGCAGGCGACACCCCCATTGGATGAAGAGCGCACAATGCGCCTAGGCAAGTATGAAAAACGCTTCTTCCTGAAGAAGACGCGGGCGGCCACACAGATCATGAATATCTGATGAGACCTGTTCTGCTTGTCCGGCCGATGTCACGGCCGGACCTTCAATTGCTCAGTATATTTTTAGTGCTGAATGTAGGCTACGTGGGTCTGAAGGTATTCATACAGACCGTGTTTGCCGTCGGCACCGCCGATACCGGATTTTCTCCATCCTGCATGGAAGCCCTGCATGGCTTCAAAGTGTTCCCGGTTGACATAGGTTTCACCGAACTTCAGTTCGTTGCAGGCCCGCATCATCAGGGCGATGTTGTTGGTGAAGATGGATGAGGTCAGCCCAAATTCGCAATCGTTTGCCAGTTTCAGAGCTTCGTCAAAACCGGAGACCGTCATGACCGGCAGGACAGGCCCGAAAATTTCCTGCCGCATTATTTCCATGTCCTGGGTGCAGTTGACCATCAGGGTCGGTTTGTAGAAGAAACCCGTCTTCATGTTGTCAGGCCTTTCCCCTCCCACCAGCACTTCAGCACCAGCGGCCTTGGCCCGCATGACCATAGCCTCGATCTTTTCAAGCTGTTCCTGGCTGATCTGGCAACTCATATCCGGATTCGGATCGGCAAACGGATCGCCGTAGGTCACCGCACTCATGGCCTTGGTCAGTTTATCCATGAATTCGTCGGCGACCGCCGAGTCAACATAAACACGTTCGGCACAGTTGCATACCTGGCCGCTGAAGATTACCCGGGAAGACACGATGGCCTTGACCGCCAGGTCCAGATCTGCGTCGGCGCAAACAATGGCCGGAGCCTTGCCGCCGAGTTCCAGAGAAGTTTTGGTGATATTCTCCGCCGTGGCCTCGATGATTCGCTGTCCGGCTTCAACACTGCCGGTGAGGGTGACCATACCGGTAACGGGGCTCTTGACGAGGGCGTTGCCCAAAGTGCTGCCTCTGCCGGAAACGAAGTTCAGAACGCCCTTGGGCAGTCCAAGCTCATGGGCCAGCTTGGCGAATTCAAAAGTGGTATTAGGAGTCTCGCTACTGGGTTTGACGACGATGGTATTGCCTGTCAGCAAAGCGGGCGCGACTTTGCGGGCCATGACAAAGAAGGGGAAGTTCCAGGGGCAAATGCCGACCACAACACCTATAGGCTGTCTGAAAAGCAGGATGTTTTCATTGGGCCTGTCGCTCTGTATGATTTCACCCTCGTATTTTCGAGCCCATCCTGCGTAGTAATCGAAATATTCGGCTGTGGCGTCGATTTCCACCTGCGCGAGCCCTGAAACCTTGGACTGCTCTTCGGCCAGAGTTCTGGCGAGTTCCACCCGATTTGCCCTGATGGCTTCCGCCATCTTTTTCAGGTATCCGGCCCTCTCGCAGACAGGCTTGGCCGCCCAGTCCGGCTGAGATTTTTCCGCTGCTTCCAAAGCAGCCTCGGCGTCTTCAACATCTCCATTCGGAGCCAAGGCCACCACTTCTTCCTTGAAAGGGTTGATAACCTCGATCTGTTCCCCGGAATGTGAATCCCGGAATTCACCGTTGATATACTGCTGATACGTCTTCATCACTAACAAACCTCCTGCGTTTTTTTGATGAACAAAGCGTCAACCTGCCGGTAGTCACAGTTGCACCCGACAGTCTGGTGCAGTTCCCGCTGCCCATTTCCACGGCCCGCGGCCAATGACAAACCCTTTTGTATTGACATCTTAAATCTCATAAAATATAATCCGACGGGTTTTTATGTACCAAATTATTCAACCATAAGCACAAAAATCCCGTGCCTCAGAGTAATTGTCTACTCCAACGACCTCGTCCGTCAGCCGGCCAACTCGCCCTGACGCCCCTCGGGCGTCAGTAAAAGTCGTTTAAAAGTTAATCCCGGCTCAGAGTTCCTCCATGGTCTGATGGCTGGCAAGATGTTCTGACAGTTCTCCTGCAATGCGTTTGACGCTGATCTTGATCTGGTCGATATGTTCGTCCGTCAGCTTGAAAGACAACCCGGCCGCGCTCAAGGTGTAACGGGGATAACCATTTTTATTGAAAACCGGAGCGGCAACGCCTACCAGGCCGAGAGTCATCTCCTCGGCCATTACCGCACAGCCCTCTTCCCTTACCCGTTTCAGCTCTTCCCTCAACTTTTGCGGATCGGTTATGGTGTACTGTGTGTAAGCCTTGAGAGTGGTGGTCTCGAGGTAATTATCCAGTTCTTCTTCCGGAATAAAAGCCAGCGCGGCCTTGCCCTGAGCCGAGCAATAGGCGGGGATCCTGTTGCCGACGGTATAACCTTCTATCAGGCGGCTGGCTGTCCTCTGGACCAGGTAAGTTATCTCCCGGCCGTCCCAATATCCCAAGTTGCTGGTTTCACCGGTCATTCTGACCAGTTCCTCCAGATGTGTCCGGGCTATGTTTGCGACTTCGACCCGAGGCACTATTCCCTGGGCCAAGTTGCTCAACCGGGAAGTGAGATAGTAGTTGTTCTTATGATCCTGATCCGCATACCCCAAGCTTCTCAAGGTCGTCAGGAAGCGATGGCTGGCGCTTTTCTGGATTCCAAGATAGTTGGCCACCTCGGTGACCGTAACCGATTGCCGTTCGACAATCAGTTCCAAGATTTTCAGTCCGCGTTCAAGAGTCAGAACCCTCGAATACTGGGCTGTTCCCATAACACTTCCTCTTCTGTTTTGGTGTTGCCATGCTCAATTATCGGGGCCTAGGGGACGCCCGTTACCCGTAGGCAACCGATATTACCACTATATTTTCCGGTTAAGAATCACAACTGTGCGCCCAGGTGCCAGGGCACGAATTCTTCGCCGCCGAAACCAAGTTCCTCGCTCTTCGTCTTCTTGCCCGAGGCTGTTTCGAGCAGCAGGTTGAAAACTTTCCCGCCCAAGCTTTCTATGTCTTCCAAACCGTCGGCCACGAGGCCGCAGTTGACATCCATGTCGTCCTTCATCCGGTCGTACATGGCGGTGTTGGTGGCCAGCTTGAGCGTGGGCGAAGGCTTTGTCCCCCAGACGGTGCCACGGCCCGTGGTGAAACAGACGAGACTGGCTCCGCCCGCGATCATGCCGGTCACCGAAACGGGGTCATAGCCGGGGGTGTCCATGAAAACCAGGCCCTTGGCCGTTACCTGCTCGGCAAACTGGTAGACGTCCACAAGATTGGTGCTGCCCGACTTGTGTATAGCGCCGAGAGATTTTTCGTAGATAGTAGTCAGGCCGCCGTCTTTGTTGCCGGGAGCCGGATTGTTGTTTATCTCGGCGTTCAGGGAGGTGGTATAGTTCTCCCACCACTTGATTCGATCCAGCAGTTTACGCCGGACCTCTCCGGATACGGCACGGCGGGCCAAGAGGTGTTCGGCTCCGTATATTTCCGGGGTTTCCCCGAGTATGACTGTCCCCCCGTGCCGGACAAGCCGGTCAGCCACTGCGCCCATGACCGGATTGGCGGTCAGTCCGGAATATGCGTCCGAACCTCCGCACTCAAGTGCGAGAACCAGGTGCTCGGCTGAAACAATAGTCCGGTGACAGCGGCCGGCCTTGGCCAACAGCTCTCTCACTTCATTGACGCCTTTGGCCACGGCCTTTCGCGTCCCGCCCTCCTTCTGGATGTCCACCACCCTGAAATCAGGCCCGGCTTCAAGGCCTTGAGAGGCCATAAGGAATTCAGCCCGATTCACTTCGCAGCCAAGCGTCACCAGCACGATCCCCGCCAGGTTGGGATTTCTGGCGTACCCGCCGAAAACTCTCTGCTGATACACCATACCTTCGCCTTGCGGTGTCTGGCAGCATCCGGCCTCATGGACGAATGCAGCCACTCCATCGATATTGGGATAGGCTTTCATTTCGTCATCGCCAAAGGCCCGGGCAATGAACCGGGCCACGCTGGCCGAGCAGTTGCAGGTAGCCATGACGCCGATATAATTCCGCGTGCCTACCCGGCCGCCGGGCCGGATGAATCCTTCAAATGTGGCCCGCTCGCCTTCTGGCACGTATTGCGTGGGCCTGGCGCCTTCACCGGCGGAATCCACCCTGTCCAGATTCTGCATCTTCAGGTTGTGGACATGAACATGACACCCCGCTTCAATAGCCTGGCTGGCAACGCCTATGTGCTGCCCGTATTTTTTCAGGATTTCTCCCGCGGCAACATTCTTTACCGCCACCTTATGGCCGGCGGGGATAGTTTCTTTGCACACAAGGCCTTCAAGAGTTGTCTCTTCACCGGCTTGAATTTCCCTGACAGCCACGGCTACGCTGTCTTCTGGATTCAGCAGAATCACCTGTTTTTTATCCGACATCAGAATCGTTTCCTAATTCCTTTTAGTTTGTTGTCTGTTCCGTCTGTTCCCGATCCAGGCCCCGGCCAAAGCCTCGGCCAAGTGTTCCACTCTGACTGAATCACCTTTTTTACGGGCTCCGCCTCTGAGTTGCAGGATGCAACCAGGACACTCGGTCAACAGCAGCCCGGCCCCGGTATTCCTTATATCGTCCAGTTTTTTATCCAGAATTCTGGCGGACACCACAGGAAATTTTTCACTGTATGTTCCTCCGAATCCGCAACAGGTTTCCTCCTCGTCTCCAGGGACAAAATCAAGTCCCATTTTCCTGATCAGTTTCCTGGGCGTTTCACGATCACGGAGACAAACCCTGGTGTGACAGGGGGAGTGATAGGTGGTCCTGAGGCCAGCCGGTCTGAAGTCTTCCGCCGATACATCCAGCACATCGTTGATAAACTCGCTGAACAGATGTACTTTCCCGGCGAATTCCCGCGCCGCTTTCAGCATCTGCGGTGAATCTTCAAAAAGATGCGGATATGCTTCCTGGAGGAATGAGGCGCATGATGCACACAGGGTCACAATGTAATCGCACCCTGATTCGGCAAAGATTCTCAGATTCTTTTCAGCCATGTCCCTGGCCGATTTCTTTTCTCCCATGGATCTGAGCGGCAACCCGCAACATGATTGAGCCATGGGATAAACCAGTCTTGCGCCCAAACCCTCCAGAACCTTTGCTCCGGCTTCAAGTTGTTCCGGATAGACAAAATCCTGCAGACATCCTCCGAATATGGCCACCTTGGGGCCGTCACCTTGAAGCGGATGATCGGCCTGCCTCCAAATATCCCGGAACGGTTTCTGGGCGAGGGCCGGGACAGCCCTGAAACGGGCGCTTCTGGCGACTGAGGCCGGGAGACGCTCCAGATATGGCGAACCTGCGGTCAAGGCCTTTTGGGCTACCTCGGCCATTCGCAACGCGCCGTGAAAAAGTGTGCGGTTGGGCATCACTCCGGCCATAACCGTGCCGACAGCCTTTTCCAGGCCATTCTTCGGCATCCTCTCTCTCAAGGCCATAATCAGATTGGGCAGATTGATACCGGCGGAGCAGACTTCCCGGCAGGCTCCGCAATTTATGCAATTCTCAAGAAGAGGCTCGGCAAATTCGGCCCCGTGATAGAAATAGGTCAGCAGAAAGCCTATGGCCCCGATATATATATGACCATAGGAATGGCCCCCTATGCGCCTGTAAATGGGGCAGACCGTAGCGCAGGCTCCACAGCGGACGCACTTGAGGATTGGTGCAAAAACCGGGTCCGCGGCGATTTCCCGCCTCCGGTTGTCCAGAAAGACTATGTGGCGTTCTTTTGCCCATCCCGGTGAGGAGGCGCTTGGCACCCTTCCATTTATCCATGTTACATAGGAAGTTATCTTCTGTCTGGCGCCGTTGCGAGGCAGAAGGCGGTTGATGGTCAGGGCATCGCCTATGGTGGGCACGAGCTTTTCCAGACCTACCAGGGCGACATGAATTTTCGGCAGAGTCGTGACCAGACGCGCATTACCTTCATTGGTCACCAATCCGATAGCCCCGGTGTCGGCCACGGCGAAATTGGCCCCGGTGATACCCATGCCGGCTTCGAAATATTTTCCCCTCAGATACCTGCGGGCCACCTGACTGAGGACCGCAGCATCCGGCTCCAACGGCCGACCGGTAAATTTGCTGAAATCTTCGGCCACCTGAAAACGGGAGAGATGGATGGCCGGGGTGACCATATGAGAAGGCCCTTCTCCACGCAACTGAATTATCCACTCCCCCAAATCAGTCTCGTTGACCTCGAAACCCTCCGCCTCAAGATGCTTGTTGAGCCTTGTTTCTTCGGAGGTCATGGACTTGGACTTCACAATGGATTTCACGCCGCCTTTTTCGGCGATATCGGCGATAATCCGGTTGGCTGCCTCCGCATCTTCGGCCAGATGGACCTTTACGCCACGTTGTTCGGCGTTCTGTTTGAATCGTTCGAAAAGAACGTCCATATCGGCGATGGCCCGCTCCTTGATCCCGGATATTTCCGCCACCAGGGCGGCGACGTCAATATCCTCCGTGACCAGCCGAGTCCTGGAACGGTAGAGAGTCACGTATCTGTCTAAGCTTTCGCCCAGGAAGGAGTCTCCAAGCGCCCTATCGACCCGCTTCTTGTAGTTTTTGAGTCTGGCTTTTCTACTCATCACTGGCCCTCAAGAATAAGTATGTGCAGTTCAAGCGGGCCATGCACGCCCAGCACCAGAACCATTTCGATATCCGTGGTCCGGCTGGCGCCGGTGATGAATGCAACATAGGAACCGTCACGGCTTGTCAGTTCGGCCACTTCTTCAACCAGATCCCGCATCGAAAATCTCATTTTCGATTCCGGCAGAACAGCCACATGGATCTGACTCAGCATGGTAGCCAGACGAAATTCCTCGTCAGATGAATCCAGAATCAGGGTGCCTGTCTCCGCTACTCCATAATCAGCCATGGTCACGGCCAGGGCCACCCCGCCGGGATAGTCCCGGAGTCCCCGTTCCACGGCCACGGCTCCCGCACTCCCGCAAGCTTCGGCCAGCGCCTGGAAATTCTGTCGGCTGAAAGCCGGGGCGGCCACCACCAGTTCGCGCCCGCGGCCCCCTGCTTCTCCGGCCTCTTCAAACCGGCAGCCGCCCCTGGAAAAATCCACTTGGCGGCACAATCCGGCCACGTAGCCGACGGCCTCGTCAAAACCGGACACCCTGCGGGTCACGGCGCTGACCGCCTTGGCTTCCCTCTCGAATCTCTCAATCAGCGTTTCAACGTCCTTCACGATTATTCTCTTTACCGGCGAAACGGCCGGTATTTTTTTACGAAGTCTTTTCGTTGCCTATATGGTCGAACGGCGCTCGACATCCAATGAACATTCGAGCATAACCTCCATAATGCTGACGGACTGACCGAGGCCCAGGAGCCAACGAATGGTTTTCAGGATATCCAGAGTCTGTATAATATCCGAAGGATCATGCTTATTTCCTTCTTCCGCGGCCATCTTCGTATTTACCCAACCAGGGCAGATAGTGGTCACTTTGATGCCCAGAGCCGCCAATTCGCGGTAGATGACTTCGCTCAGGCCGACAAGGCCGAACTTTGTTGCGGTGTATCCGCCCAGCCCCGTGACGCCTATTTTGCCGTTCTTAGAGGCTAGGTTGATGATGTACCCGCTTTTACAGCGTTTCATGATGGGGACCACGTATTTCATGAAAGTAAATGGTCCCCTGAGGTTGACAGCCCAAAGCTGGTCCAATTTTTCCAAATCAAGTTCCAGACTTCCCGATGCGCCTAATCCTGCATTGTTGAATAAAACGTCAATCCGGCCGTATTTTTCATCAATGCTTTCGACAAGGTTCTTGATCCCTGCTTCATCGGTAACGTCAAGCGGCCGCACCACAGGGGCATGGTCTTTGTCAAGTGCCAGTCTCTGAACCATTTCATCGGCGGCTTCCTTCAACCTCTGCCCGTTTCTGGCCGCCAGAACCACGAGGTATCCATCTTCCGCCAATCCATAAGCTACATCTTTCCCGATTCCGCTGCTGGCTCCAGTCACAATTGCTATTTTGGCGTCGCCCACTTCTTCACCTTTATCATTACGATCAAATAAGAAGTTCCGATTCGTCGATGATTTGTTTTCTCAATTCCAGAAAATCCCTGTCCGTAGGCTCCCGGGGCCGTTCCAGATCGACCTTGTAGGTCTTGAACATTTTTCCGGGGAGTTTTTCCTTCATGGTGAATATGCGGTCCCCGAGTATAAGAGCCTCGTCAATATTGTTCGTGACGAAAATAACCGTCCGTTTTTCCTGCATCCAGATACGCTCCGTCTCCTTTTCCATGAAAAGGCGCGTCTGAGCGTCAAGCTGGCCGAAGGGTTCATCCAGAAGCATAATTTCGGGTTTATTGCAGTAGGCCCGGGCTATACCGACCCTCTGCTTCATGCCGCCGCTTAGCTGGTGGGGATAGTGTTTCTCGAACCCCTTCAGTCCGACCATGTCTATATATTGCTGGCTCAGCCTTCTTCTTTCGGCCTTAGGCATCTTCCTGACCCTGGGTCCGACTTCCACGTTGCCCCTGACCGTTCGCCAGGCAAAGAGCATGTAAGACTGGAAGACGACCCCTTTTTCATGGGAAGGTCCGTCAATGACCTTACCATCCAGGTAGACGCCGCCTTCGGTTGGTTTTTCGAATCCGGCGATCATTCTGAGAAGCGTGGTCTTTCCGCATTGACCTGGTCCAAGTATTACCACGAACTCATTATTTTTGACTTCAAGACTGATATCCTTGAGGACTGGAACCCTGGTGTTTCCTTTTTGAATGAAAGTCTTGCTGACTCCTTCACAGACTATTTTGCTGCTGCTTTTCTTGTCCATCCGGCTGTTCTCCTGAATAACTAAACCTTATTTCAATACACGTTGCGGCTTTCCGGCCCCGACAGTTTCCTTAAGAGTTCTTCAGCTCTCTGCGCCAAGGGCAGATGGCTTTTTCGATCAACGTTATGCCGTAGGACGTCAGGAAAGCGATCAGGGCTATCAACAACATGCCGCCGATTATCATCTCCGGTTTGGCCAAGTTCATGCCCTGCACGATTATGAAGCCAAGCCCCGAGCGGGCGCTGACCAGTTCGGCTGCCATAACGCAGCTCCATGCGCCACTCAGGGATATCTGCAGCCCGGCAAAGATGGAAGGAACAGCCGCCGGGAACGAAACTTCAAAGATTTCACTTTTACGGCCGCCGCCGGCCATATGGACGACATCATACAGTTCTTCATCGATAAGCCTGACTCCGTTGTAGGAATTCAACAGAATTGGAACAAGGGTGCCTATGGCGATAATGAAGACTTTGGAAGGTTCACCGATTCCAAGCCAGAGGATGGAAAGGGATATCCAGGAAATGGGAGGCATGGGTTTAATGATGTTGAAAATAGGCTTCACAAAGGCGTTGACGTATTTATTTACGCCCATGAAAAAACCAAGAGGGATGCCGATGGCGCAGGCGATGGTGTAACCTATCAGCACTCTTCTGGTGCTGTCCCACATATGCTCCCACAGTATCTTTCCGGCGAGCTTCTTATGCAGCATTATTCCCAGTTGCTCGACGACCAGATGAGGATAACAGAGCCCGCGGCCCAGAAAGTCCATATAGACGACCCAGTACCAAAGGCCTATGAACAAGCTGATCGATACCGTGTACATAAACCACCGGTTGGTAACGACAGCCCCCAGCGTTATCTGCTGTCTTTCCCTTACGTCTTGCTTAACTTCGTTGGCGATATCGTTCACGGTGTTCTATCTCCTAACGCCGGCCATTAATTTCTTTTCGACCATATCGATGATGATGCCAATGATCACACCGGTCGCAGCCACGGTGACCATTCCGAGAACAACCAGGTCCGGCCTGCCTAGTTTCCGGCCGATCTGAATAAGGAATCCCAAACCGCCATTGGCTGCCAGCAATTCGGCTCCGACCAGGTTCATCCAGCACCAGGCCAGGGCAATCTGAAGAGCTCCGAAGACCATGGGCAGAGCTGAAGGTATGCAGATGGTCCGGAACAACTGCCAATTCGACGCGCCGTAAAGTCTGCCCATCTGCAGCAATACGGGGTTTGTCATTCTTACCCCGACGTAGGAATTGATTACACAGGGGACAATTCCGCCTATCCAGATAATAAAAACCTTGCCGGTCAGTCCTATGCCGAACCAATAGATGGTCAGGGGAATCCAAGCGATCGGCGGTATGGGACGGATAAGCTGGAATATCGGATTGGCCAGCCCTTCCACGCTTTTGAACCATCCCATGGCCAGGCCCAGGGGAATTCCTACCAGAAGCGCGAAGAAATAGCCGGTGAATGCCTCCTGAATGCTTATCCACGCGTGCATGTGAAGCATCAGGCCGTCCGGTTTTGTGTTCGTCAATTTATAGAAAAACAGTTTGACGACATCGGATGGTGCAGCCAGAAGAGTCTCGGGAACGAACCCCAAATCCACCAACAGCTCCCAGGACAGAAAAAACAAGCCTAAAGAGATGAGAGGAAGAAGGATCATGGAACGAGACTTTTTAATTACTACCTGTTCGTAACTCATGGTTAATCCTTACTATCTGTGCCGCAGTTGCAGCCTTTCTCCTTATACATGACCACGGGGTGCAGGCAGGGGCGCGTTGACGACATTGAATGGGGGCCGCTTGCGGCGGCGGGTCCGGGCCCCCATCTTGCGGATGGAGCCAAGACGCACCCCTGCCTCATCGAGTGTTCTTGCTAGGGCAGAGTATAACCGCCCAGGGGTTTCTCCTTAATCGAGTCCTGGGTCGCCTTCAGGAAGTTGCCCATAACAAACTTAGTACTCTTGATCTTCTGGACTTCGGCATCCTCAAAACGGCCCTGCTTGTGGAAGAAGTTCAGGATGCCCTCTTCCCATTTCTGGGCTTCGCTGGTTCCCTTGGATTCATCAAAAATGGCAACCTGTTCGTCACAGTCGAATATCGGATGGCATTCCAGGTCCATCTTGGCCATATCGGCGGTCCATTCCTGGCCGGCCCATTCATCGAAGAAGCGGATGTACTGTTTGATCAGTTTTTCACTGGCTCCGGAGGCCCCGATTTCGGACTTGAGCATGTTGATGCCGCGGAAGTAGACACGCAGGAACTTCACAACCAGTTCCGGATTTTCGTCGCAGAACTGTTTTTCTCCGACCAGCACCAGAGGCAGAGTGGTGCCCACGTCTTTTGGCGTACTGATGATCTTGTTGCCGCGCATGAGACCCGTGTACAGCCAAGGAGTCCAGATACAGGCGATGTCGCCGATGCCCGAGTCGAAGGCGGCCAGCATCTGAGCGGGGTCCATGTTCTGCAAAGTGACATCCTTCTCGGTCAGTCCGAAAACCTTCAGATATTCGGACAGCGAGTAGTGCATCGAAGAAGCGGGGGTGACGAGGACGGTCTTACCCTTGACCGTCTCCGGGCTGCCGTAAACATTCGGGTAATCTTTGTTCCAGCCCTTCACCTTGAGAATCGGGCTGTCCGGGCGAACCTGGATCCCGTTGACGATTGATTCGTCGTTCCCTATGCCAATCATATAGGCATTATAGCGGAGAGCGCCGACCAGTATGGGAACACCGCCGGTAGCCCCGATCACCCACTGTTTGGCGGGCAAGGCTTCCATCTGGTCCATGCCTGTCTGGAAGAACTGAATGTTGAAATCCAAGCCCTCTTCTTTGTCCCATCCCTGTTCGTGCGCCCACCAGAACATGAAGGTCTCATGCTCGGGCATGGCGCATACATCCAGTTTGTACGGCTTGTCACCGGCAACCGCAGTCGAGGTTAACGCGCCGAAGCACATCATTGCGGCGACTATCAGCAGGGCGGCAATACTCAATCTCTTCATCTCGGACCTCCAAAAATAGTAAATTGAACCGTTTCCAGGCTGAAAACCTCGTGGTTTCAACCACACTTCCCGGAAGGGACCGTTCTGCCCGCCTGGGGCCCCTTCAATAAGTAAAAAACCGGAATTACAAACCCCGGCCCTTACCACCACCTTATAAGTTCGGTAACGTTCTTTCTTATTTCGACAAATTCGGGAGCTATAAGATCCCGTGGTCTGGGCAGATCAACATGGACCTCAGCCTTGATATTCGTCGGTTTGTTGCTGAGGACCAGAATTCTTTCGGCCACATAGACCGCTTCTTCAATGTTGTGGGTTACGAAAAGAACCGTGGAATTGAGCGTCTGCCACAACTTGACCAACTCATCTTCAAGGTAGTATCTGAGTTTGACATCAAGCTGACCGTAAGGCTCGTCCATCATCAGAAGGTCTGGTTCCACAGCAAAAGCCCTGGCCACGGCTATACGCTGAACCATGCTGGCCGAAACCTGATTCGGATATAGATCGGCCGTATCGGCCAGGCCAACCATCTTCAGAATCTTGTCCAGTTTCTCTTCCAGCTTGTCTTTGGGCCAGCCTTTGATCTCCATACCGTAGGCCACGTTCTCGCGGACCGTGCGCCAGGGCAGACAGGTCGGTTCCTGGAAAACAAAGGATAGATTGTGCTTCTTCGGGTCGGCTACCTCTCCGTCGATGTAGATGTCACCCTTTGAGGTCGGCAGCAATTTGGACAGGCAGTTCAAAAAAGTGGTTTTGCCGCAACCAGTGGGGCCGACAATGGCCAGAAACTCACCTTTCCTGATGTTGAAATTCATATCATCGAGAACCAGAAGATCCCCGAACTGCTTGGTCATATGTCTGACCTCAATCTTGACCGGCCGTTTGTCCACACTCTCTCCCACTGTTCTCTCCATTAAGTCGTTAGCTCAGCCTTACCTTTCAAAGGAAAGACCATTCTATTCCGATCCCTTGGTTAATCCCTGTCCCTCGTCTTCATCCAGGCCTGACGACGCGTACACCCATCCATTTGAGGCAACCTCCGGGCCTTGAAAGCAATCTCAACAACCTCATAGACCCGTCTTTCGCGGCATAGCCACGGAAGCCGGGCTGATTCCAGCGCTACTTTTCAGGCAGACCGTAGACGACGACGAAAATCTTTTTAACGTATTCCTTGACCGTCCAGGTTGCCTTCATGCCCTGAGGCAGAACAAAGGCGTCGCCAGGCTTGAAGTCGTTCGAAGCCCCGGTTTCATCGGTCACATTGACTTCGCCTTCCAGAATCACGCACAATTCATTGTTCGGGTGAGACGCGATCTCCCACTGGCCGGCCTGGCAATCCCAGATCCCGACATTCATCTGTCCCGAAGGGTGAACAAAATATTTCCAGACATTGGTCGTCGGGTCGCCGCTGATGACACCGCCTTCCCGGCCTTCGACTTTTTCCAGAAAAGGTGTCTTCCCCAGGACGATTACTGCTTTTTTGTTCATTATTTCTCCACCTTCTAATTCCATTTTCCAATGGTCTTGTGATCAGCTACTTAAAATGAAACCGTAAGTTCTTCCTTGAGCGAATTAATAAGCCTCTCCACGGCTTCCGTGGGCGACATGCAATCGGCCGCAGCCATCAAACCTGCCAACCGGCCCTGAAGTGCCTTCTCCGCCGGTTCACGGCAGCCATTGGCTCCGCCGACTATGAACATCTCGTCGTCAACCCGGACTTCATCTCTGGTTGCGACCTTACGTGTCACTTGGAAATCGCTTTCAAGGAGATACATACCCCGGCAGCGTTTCTGAAAAGCCAGTTCGTTGGACGGCATGTCTGTTCCGTCAATCACGATCACGTCACAAGTGACCTGAAGCTTGCGCCCGCCAGAGGCGGCCGCCAGAACAGCACCTTTGACCTCCTTGCGGCCAACCGCTTTTTCGACGCGGTATCCCTTGTAAACAACACCGGCGTTCTCCTTCTCAAAAGCCTCGGCCGACGGGCCGCCGTTGGCTCTATGGTCGACCAGGGCCTTAATGGACACGCCTGCCTCTTGTAATTGCCGGGCTATGGCATAGCCTCGGTCCGATTCGGCCACCACCAGCGCGGAATGTCCCGGTCTAACAAAGTCACGGTGCATCAACCGCTGAACCCCGGAAGCCAGAAACACGCCGGGCAAGTCGGAATCGCCGAAAAGGACCGGCGTCTCATAGGCGCCCGTGGCGACTATGGTCCGCCCTGGCCTCAACTCCCAATAAATGCCGGGTGCAACAACCACCATTGCACTTTCATCCACGTGCCATGAAATGGCTTTGGCTTTAGTCAGGACCTTGATGCCGGGGTGCGTGAGGACCGAATCCGCCATCCTCCCGGCCTGCATAAAGGGCCGGACAGGTTTGGAACCTGCATCCAGTCTGATTTCGGCAGTGTCCCAGGCGCTGCGCCCTCCAAGCGTTTCTTCACCTTCTATCAACCAGACCTCAGCCCCGGCTTCGGCCGCAGCCAAGGCCGCCTGCATACCGCTTATTCCTGCACCAACCACCACGATCTGTGGTTCAGCGGTCTTGCGGACCGTGCGCGGGACGACGCCGTGGTCGGCAATCCGCCCGAAACCGGCCATTTTGCGCAGTATATTTTCGTATATCAGGTAAGCCCAGCGGGGCCTTTTGAGGTATTTATAGTAAAATCCCGGCCTTATGAATCTACTAAACAGAACAGATATTGAAGCTGCGTCGTGCTTCAGGCTCGGCCAGGCATTCTGAGACTCAACAATCATGCCCGGCGTGACCGGCGTCTTGCAGACCCTTGTATTGGGCACGCCGTCAACACGCATCAGACAGTGAGAGCAGTTGCCGCTTACGCAGAAAAGCCCCCTGGGACGGTGATACTTTTCACTGCGGCTGAAAATCCTTATTCCATTTGCAAATAACGCGGAGGCCACGGTTTCGCCGGCGAAAGCGCGATATACCTTGCCGTCAAACCGGAAACTGATCTCCTGCCGTTGCGGAACTTTCAGTATCGGATGCGATGTAATCCGCAAGCCACTATCCATTGATAAATCCCCTCATACTACTTTCGCTTTTTAGCCTTGGCGCAAGTCTCAGACAGCCGTTGACTTTTGTGCTTCTCCGATGATTGATGGTTCCCTGACCAATTTCCCTGTCCTGAAACGGTCGAACGTGAACGGACGCATCTCCTCGGGCATTACGCCTGTCAGCATCCACTCCGCCACCACGTCGCCGCCTGCCGGGCCGGCCATAAACCCGTAACCGCCCCAACCACACGACAATATGAAACCTTCCAGCTCATTCACCGGCCCGAGAATCGGACCTTTGTCAGGCGTGCAGCTAATGCCTCCGCCCCATATCCTCATGAGCTTGACTCCGCGCAGACCAGGAAAGAGATCAACCAGATTGCGGCAGATATTCCTCATGGCGGCCAGGGAAGTGTAAGAATAGTCCCCGTTGCTCATCTGGGGCCACTGACTACCGCCCACGAATTCGCCTCGAGCGGTCTGGTGCATGTAGGACCAGTGTCCGGGAGCGGAAAGGGAGCACGGGAGAAAAGGCTTCAACGGTTCGGTGACCATGGCTTCGTCCCGAATCGGGGTCAAAGGCAGCTCAATCCCGGCCAGGGCGGCTATTTTCCGGTCAGCTACACCGGCGGCGTTGACTACCTTTTTACTGAAAAAATCACCGGCCGGAGTCCGAACGCCTTGCACTGCTCCGTTCTTTATTAGAATTTCATGCACTTCCGTATTTTCACGGATCGTGACACCAAGGCGCTTGGCTGCCTTGGCGAAAGCCCACACAGCTCCGTCGTGGCGGGCTGAACCGGCTTCAGGCTGCATGTAGCCGCCATAGATGACATCAGGGTTAAGCTCCGGAATAATCGACTTGATATCGTCGGGCTTTAGGAGCTTTGTTTTGAGTCCCAGGGAATTCTGGAGTTTGACCCTCTCCGCGTACTCAGGCCATACTTGCGGGGTTGAAGCCAGCACGAGAAATCCGTGGCGCCCGAACATCACGTTGAAATCAAGTTCATGGGCCAGGTTTTCCCAAAGCCTGACACTTCTGTGATGCAACCTGATCCACTCCGGGCTGCCGAAACTTGAGCGGACGCTTTCTCCGTTTCGGCCGCTGGCCCCCACTCCAAGGTGATTTTTCTCAACCAGCAGAACATCTCTCTGGCCGCCCTTGGCCAGGCGGTAGGCCAGTGAAAGTCCCTGTATGCCTCCGCCGATTATGATTACTTCATATGCTTTTTTCACAGACACGTTATTCATCCTCCGCAGCCAGCCAGCCCATGAAAACAGGCTCGACCGGGGGACGCATTGTCGGCACCCGCAACTTTTCAATCGGGGTTCCGGTTTCTTCGGCAAAAATCCTAAGCACGTTGAGAGCGCACATCTTTCCTTGACAAGGTCCCATGAAAACCCCGGTAAAGCGTTTCAGGGTCTCCGTGAGGTCATAGCCCTCGCGTATTGCACGAACGATGTCTTCTCTCGAAATATCATGGCATGTACAGACTATTTCTTTAGCCACCCTCTACTCCTTGCTGTCTGCCCGGTTGCAACTTCTTGTTCGCTCCACCGCCGGAGAATTACACTGGACATAATTTGCGTGTTCATGGCTTTCCGAACAGCAAGCTGGCGCCATGTCGCTGTTATGAGGTGTTTGTGTTGCAGGGAAGTTTATGGTCCGCATGCTCAGAGTCTCCGTCTTAGAGCAAGAGCTGTTATCTCGTGTTCTTATTATTTGAACTACGTTCCTTTATTTAGATATTAAAAATTTCCGCCTTGTTTGTCAAGCCCTATCCTAATTTTTTTCGTTTTATTTATACTGCGTTCTTTTTTTTTGAATAATGCCAGAGCTCAATATCGCACCAGATGAATGGAGCATCAAAATTTTAACAATTATAACCGTATTTTAAGATGATTATATTCAAAAAGAGACTCCAGCTACGCTGCAGAAGGAGATGGGAGAGTCACACCCTGCTCTCCTGCCCCAACACACTCCCCACGTGCGTGGGGACAATGCCATAGAAACAGGCGAGAAAAAGAGCTTGTTGACAAAGGCCCATCAAAGGCCGTTGAAAGAGAAGAAGGCTCCGAGAATAACTATGCAGGCGGGGTGCTTCGCCCTGCCGCGAACGGCTGCGACTTCGGAAACTCTTTTCCGCCCAGACCAAGGGGACTCCGATACCGAGAATGCGACAAGTCCAAGCCCTGGGTATTCTGGCATACCTACACCAGCAGAAAGACAGGCCAGAAAGTGGATGGGCCTTTCAATGACAGGAAGAAGTTCATGAGGTCGCTTTGTGAAAAAGCCGGAGTTCGGTACTTCCGTTTCCATCCCATCCGACATTCTGGCGCGACGACCATGGAACAGAATGGTGTTCCCATAGGCAGCATCCAGAGTATTCTCGGGCATGAGAACCGGAGCACCACGGAAATTTACCTTCACAGCACAGGGAATCAAGAGCGGGCAGCCATGATCGCCTTCGAGCGCGCCAGCCAAAAGTCTCACACAGACTCTCACACAGATAGGAAGGGGGCTACAGACCATCATCTGTAACCCCCTGAAATCATTGGTGGGCGATGCGCGACTCGAACGCGCGACCTTTGGTTCCGGAGACCAACGCTCTATCCAACTGAGCTAATCGCCCTTCAAAAGCCAGAATTTACTCAAGGCCGGGCAGGATGTCAAGAAGCAAAGTATGGCCGGGGCGGTTTTGCCTCTTTTCAATTTGACACCGCCCGGCGTTTAAGCTACCAATTCCAGCAGTATGTCAGCCGCCAGCGAAAAAACAGACACAACCCGCCCGGTCTCTTACAGTGGCCAGGCCGAGGCTGTCGCGCTTTACCCTCTGGCCGCCCTGGCCGGGCAGGACAGGCTGAAGACGGCTCTGCTGCTCCTGGCTGTTGACCCGCGCCTTGGCGGAGTCCTCCTTGTCGGCCAGAAGGGCACGGCCAAATCCACGGCCGTCCGCGCTCTGGCCGAACTGCTTCCCCCCATCGAAGCTGTTCCCGGCTGCCCCTATCACTGCCAGCCCGACGATCAGGACTCACTCTGCCCGGACTGCCGGGACCGCCTGAACGGGCGCCCTTCCCTGCCCCGCGAAGCCATACCCACGCCATTTCTGACTCTGCCCCTGGGGGCTACGGAAGACCGCCTGATCGGCGGCCTGGACATGGAAACGGCCGTCAGCTCCGGCCGCCGCAGCCTGAGCGTGGGACTGCTCGGCCAGGCCAACCGGGGTTTTCTCTATGTGGACGAAGTCAATCTCCTTGAACCTTATCTGGGGCATCTCCTGCTGGACGCGGCCGAATCAGGCCGGGTCAGGGTCGAACGCGAAGGGCTCTCTCTCTGGCACCCGGCCCGCCTGAGTCTCATCGGCACAATGAACCCCGAAGAAGGACCTTTGGGGCCGCAACTGGCCGACCGTTTCGCCCTGACCGTCAACGTCTCCGCCGAAACCGACCCCGAATCCAGGGCGGAGATAATCCGCCGCCGACTGGCTTTCGAAGCCGACCCCGCAGGCTTCCGCCGACGCTGGGCCGGGGCTTCGCGGGAACTGGCAGACCGGATAATCGCCGCCAGATTCCGTCTGCCGGGTCTGACTTTGACCTCTCCGGCCAGGACCCTGGTTTCCAGACTGGTCAGGGAAAACCGCGTTCACGGCCACCGGGGCGATCTGGCCCTGGCCCGGGCAGCCCTGGCTCTGGCCGCCTGGCGAAATCTGCCTCAAGCCGACGAAGCCCTGGTCCTGGAAGTTTCGGAACCGGCTCTGAACAACCGCCGCACCGCCGGAAAAAAACTGCTGGTCTCCCCCGAAGCGGCCGCCAAGCCGGAAACTCCCCCGTCCCAGCACCACGAAACGCCTTACCAGCCTTCCGGCCAGCCGGAATATGTCTATATGGCGACGGCAGAAAGCGAGACAGGCCAGCCGCTGGCCGAACGGGTCTTCAATCCCAACGAAGTCTTCGAACTCATTACCCCGGACCACCGCCGCGATCATGGACCAAGAGGCCGTTCCGGCCGCCGCTCGGCCCGGCGGACCAACACGGGACGAGGCCGCTACTTCCGTTCCTCGCCCGAACGCCTTGGCCGCCCGGTGGCTCTGGACGCTACTTTCCGGGCCGCCGCCCCTCACCAGATCAAACGCAGGCCTCAGGGAAACAACAACTTTATCGTCCGCTCCCGCGACCTGCACGAAAAGGTTTTCCGGCAGAAGACCGGCCGTTTCGTCCTTTTTGTCGTGGACGCATCCGGATCGGTGGGCAGCCTGGACCGTATGTCCGAAGCCAAATCCGCCGTCCTGGCCCTGCTCGGAGAAGCCTACCGCAAAAGGGACCGAGTCGCCCTGGTGGCCTTCCACGGCGTCAAGGCCTCGGTCCTGCTTCCGCCGACCAACAGCGTGGAGATGGCTTCCCGGCTTCTCCAGGACCTGCCTACGGGAGGCAAAACCCCCCTGGCCGCCGCCCTGGTCGCCGCTCACCAGATAGTCCGCACCGAACTGGCCCGCGCCCCGGACCTCACCCCCCTGGTGGTCCTGATGACCGACGGACGCCCCAACCTGCCGCTGGACCCGGACACCGATCCCTGGAAAGAAGCCCTCAACCTGGCCGACCACCTGGGCCGCGACCCCAGACTCCGTTTTCTCCTGGTCGACACGGACAACGGATACTACAATGATTACAAACTGACCCACGACCTGGCCGAAAAGCTCCGCGCCCCAAAGCTGACCCTTGAAGACCTCCGGCGCGGCGACCTCAACGCCTGGCTGGAAAAACTGGTGTGAACATGACCACGGAAAACCACGCCCCTATCGTCTATCCCTTTCCCGCCCTGGTCGGGCAGGAAACCATGAAACTGGCCCTGGTGCTGAACGTCATCAATCCGGCCCTGGGAGGAGTCCTCATTCGCGGTGAAAAAGGCACGGCCAAATCCACGGCGGTTCGAGGCCTGGCCGATATGCTGCCGGACCTGCCGGTCATTCGCGGCTGCCGCTTCTCCTGCGACCCGGCCGATCCGGACCGTCTCTGCCACGAATGCCGGAATCGGGAGCACCTGGAAATCTCCGCCCGGCGGGTCAGAGTGGTCGAGCTGCCGGTGGGCGCAACTGAAGACCGGCTTTTAGGAGCCCTGGATCTGGAAGAAGCCTTGACCGGGGGCGTCCGGCGCTTCGAGCCCGGCCTGCTGGCCGCCGCCCATCGGGGCATACTCTATGTCGATGAAGTCAACCTTCTGGACGACCACCTGGTCGATGTCCTGCTGGACGCCGCGGCCATGGGGGTCAACATCGTGGAGCGCGAAGGCATTTCCTTCACCCATCCCGCCCGCTTCACCCTGGTCGGCACCATGAATCCGGAGGAAGGCGAACTCAGGCCGCAGCTCCTGGACCGTTTCGGCCTCTGCGTCAAGGTGGAGGCCCTGGCCGATCCAGATCTGCGGCGGGAAGTGGTCATCCGCCGGCTGGCCTTCGATGCCGACCCGGAAGGCTTTACCCGTTCCTGGAGCGAGGCTGGCAGTGAACTGGCCGCCCGCATCGAAGCCGCCCGGCAGCTTCTGCCGTCGGTGGCGCTCCCGGATCAGGCCCTGCGCCGGGCCGTCAATATCGGGCTGGCTCTGGAAGTCGACGGACACAGGGGCGATCTGACCGTCATAAAAACAGCCATCACCCTGGCCGCCTTTGAAGGCCGGGACTCCGTCCTGGAAACCGACGTGGACCGGGCCGCCGAACTGGCCCTGCCTCACCGCATCCGCCGCCGCCCGTTCCAGGAAGTCGAATTCGGCGTCATGGAAAGGCTGGCCAAACTGAAGCGCCAAGCCGCCGGCGGCGCCTGAAAAACCATAACAGAAAAGGAAATGTCATCTTGACCGTCAGTCCCGTTTACCTCTTATTGGTCCTTCTTCTGGTCTACCTTTTCCGGCGCGACATCTTCGCTCCGGCTTCGCACAGGTTTTATCTCTTTTTCGCCTATCAGGCCCTGCTGCTCCTGCTCTTCATCAACCTTGAACACTGGTCCGGCCAGCAATCGCTGATCTACCAGGCGGCCTCCTGGATTGTCCTGGTGGTCGCCCCCATCTTCGCCGTCAGCGCCTACTACAGCCTCAAGGAATTCGGAGCCCCGGCCGGCCGCTGGGATGAAACAACCAAGATGGTCACCCAGGGCATTTACCATTACATTCGCCATCCCCTCAATTCGGCCCTAATAATGCTGGCCGCCGGCATCATGCTCAAAGACGTCTCCGCCCAGTCCGCCTCGACCTGCGCCCTGGCCGTCCTGTCCCTGGTGCTCTCCTCCATCATCGAGGAACGCCAGAATCTGGCGAAGTTCGGAAACGAATACGCAGAATACCAGAACAGGACCAGACGCTTTATCCCCGGCCTTATCTGAAAACCAGAAACTTTTGCCCGGACTGAAAGGTCCCCTCCGCGAAATCTGCGCGTTGGGGACCTTTTGCTCCAAAACCGCCGTTTTGTCTTATCCGCAACACGCTTTCCGCTTATTCAATTCAGGCTCTGGTTAAAAGGTCTTGGCGACATGCCTGTCTTGCCCTTTAGTTACAGATCGTCTTGACAGTTGCGGCTCGCGGTAACTATAATAAGCACCGATCCTGCTCAAAACCGGGGCTTTTTGAGCGCAAACAAAACATTACTGGAGGGAATATCAGTGTTCGCTGTCAGAACGAAAACGACCACGTTGAACTTTGTGGCGGCCATGCTCCTGATTTGCACAGGCCTGCTGTTTTGCAACAGTCAGCCGGCAAATGCGGAGAGCCTTTATTCAATCAGCATCAACTCCACATCTCACCCGGGCTACTCTTACGTCATCAACTTCAACAGCGCTGAAGAAGTTGACAACCAGATTTCCCTGGAAACCATCCAGCAACACATCCCCGGCTACACAGACAGCGACCCCATGCGCGCCAGCCTGAATTTCCGGGGTCTGCCGGTCGTGGTTCGTTTTGATGCCAATTCGCCGACCATGTATTTCAGTATCCCGGCCATCGGCGTAAGCGAAACTTTTGCCGGAGCCGACCGCAACGCCAGCGTGAATATGCTGGAAGAGTGGTTCAAAAGCAAGGGCGGGGACGCTCTGACCAGAATGTCCCAGTATCTGGCCGAACACACACCCACCGACCCGGTTGCCGGTAACCCGACCAGCTTGCAGAGCAACCTGGTCAGTTCGGCCTTCGAACAGGCCTTTGCGGCCAACACGACGCAGCTCCGCGATTCATCGGTCAATGTCACGCCCAATTCCCGGAATTCCAACCTGATCGGAGTCAGCGCCCGCTTCGGCACCTTGAAGGCCGGCGGATTGGAAGGGAATTACTATTCTCTCCCGCTTTCTTATACCTTCAGGTCCAACGACGACCCGAGGAAATCCTTCACGCTCAAACTGCCCATTCACATGGTCGAAGTGGACGGGGCCAAAAGCTACAATATCGGTCTGGGCGCTTCGATGACCCTGCCGATAAACAACCAGTGGTCCATCACTCCGGGCTTGCAGTATGCTTTCATGGGCTCCTTGGAGATGGGCTCGGCGGCCCAGATGGTCGCCGGTTCGGTGACCAGCGCCTACACCTGGGATCTGGGCAGCAATTACCGTCTCAGCATGGGCAACATGATCGGTTACTACAAAACCATGAAGTTCAAGTACCAGGACTACGAGTTCGACCCCGATATTCAGAACACCGTCCTGCGCAACGGCCTGATGTTGTCCATACCTACGGACGGACTTTACAAGGACACCCTTGTGGAAGTATTTGCCACCGATACCCGCTTTTTCGGCAGCGAACTTTATATAGATTCCTACGATGAAATCGGCTTTGCTTTCGGCTTCAGCAAGTTCTCAATCAAGGAAATGCCCGAATACATCGTCAATACCATGCGCGATCTGCGCATAGGGGTCAGCTATCTTTTTGCCAGCGACTCTAACCTGTTGACCCTGAATTTTGGTTTCACTTTTTAACGTTTTCTGAATTGAACACTGAAAACCCGCCGTACGGCGGGTTTTCTTTTAAGCGGTAATGTCAAGAGGCTCGGGCGTCCACCAGCCTTCATTCTTCCCGAAACCTGAAGCTGAATTCAATAATACGGCCCAAACGTTCCACGACAAGGGCATGTTCCCGTTCGGCGCCGCCGTCGACGGCGGCGCGATGCAGGTCCATGAAAGAGGTCAGGTCAACGCCGTCCATGCCGACCAGACGGTCGCCCGGCCGCAGACCGATGCGCTCGGCCTCGCTGCCCGGCGTGATGCCGGTGACCAGCAGTTCACCCTGTGGACCGGATTCGAGCGTCACTCCCAGACGCATTCTCCGGCGCGGCGGCTCGGGCGCGGTAACCCAGACGTAGTCGGCCGCGGAATCGGTCAGTTGCTCATCTTCCAGCCCCAGAAGCATGATGACGCTTTGCTGTGAAACATCCAGACGGCGGGCCAGCCTGCCGGGCACGCCGAAATCATACATAATATGTTCGTTGCCGCAGATAACCACAATTCTGCCGGAAAGGCCTTCGGCGGAATTCAAGTATCCGGCCAGAGTTTCGGCCATGGTTTCATCCCAGACAACCTGAGCGGCAAAAAAATTGTCCATGTTTCCGCCCATGGAGTGACCGTGAAAGGCCTCGGTTACACGGCGGCGGTAGGCTTCCGGCCCTATGACGATATCGCCAGCCACCCTGGCTCTCTGTTCCGGCTCCAGACCGGCCAGCCCTTTTCTGGCCACCAGGGCCGTCACTTCCCTGGGTGCGTTAAGCCCCAAAAGCCTGACCCGGTTCTCACGAGCCCAGAGGAGCAAGTGGTAATAGACTTCAAAGACACTGGAGTTCAGAATGTCTCCCTCGACTCTGCCCCTGAATTCCTCTTCAGCAATCCGGCCGGTTGTCCAATCGTCCAGAAGCCCCTGCTGTTCCCTGGCAAAAACTTCCAAACCGACCGCAAGGTTTCCATCCATGGCGTAAAGATTCTGTATTATTTCCAGCTGGCGGCGGTGCTGGAGGGCGTGGGTGTGGTATTCCCCCAGAAAAACCACTCTGGCCGAGGCCAGGCGGCTGACCAGGGCGTCGGCAGTGAGAATGACTCCGCTGCCGACTTCAACAATCTGTTCCGGCTGCAAAACACCCTCCATCCCGGAAATGCGCAGCCCCGGCGCGGCGCAGGCCGTCAGTACGGCCAAAACAGCGAAGGCCATGAAAAAACGTGTAATAATCATGACCGGAAAGGATTTCATCAGTCTGCCTGTAGCCTCAACTCCGTCTGACGCATGGTCAGGCCTTGACCAGACGGGCAGGCAGGGCCCTCAGATTGGGTGTCCCCAGCGGCTTGTTCAAGAGGCGGCTGGAGGTCAGTTCGTTCAAGGTCGTTTCCATCCAGCTCTCCCGGTTCTCTCCCCCCAGTTCCGGCAGCCACCAGCCGTGAACCACGCTCAGAACTCCGGGGCGTATGTCCTCGGTCAGACGGGCCTGGACCTTGATACGGCCGGAGGAGGTTTCCACCCAGACGGAATCTCCGTCGCCAATCCCGCAGGAAACAGCCGTCCGGGGATGAAGTTCCACAGTGGGCAAGGGCTCTCTTTTCAGCAGGCTGGCGAGAAAACGGTGGTCGGAACAGAAAAAATTCCGGCTCTTATGGCTGGTCAGAATAAGCGGGTAATCCGGGTCGGCAGGCTCCGGCGTCCCATCCCAGGCGGGCAGCGGATTCAGCCCGGCCTTTTCGGCCACGGAGAGCAGCGGTTCCACTTTGCCCGTCGGAGTCTTGAAGCCTTTGTCCCGGTATTTGTGGTAGCGTGGGGGAGCCTTAAGCATTCCCTGCCTGACCAGTCCTCGATAATCGAGGCCGGAGGGCCGCAGGATGTCATCCAGCATGGCTTCGTGGTCGTCCCACCATAATTCATGCAGCCCCAGGGCCTGGGCCAGGTCGTTGAGTATCCTGATATTGGGGCGGCATTCGCCGGGCGGATCGACGATTTGAGGGCGGGCCAGCACAAAGCCGTGGGCCAGGCCAAAATGCCCCAGGTCGTTGAACTCAAGCTCCGTGGCGGCGGGCAGCACCAGGTCGGCCAGAGCGGCCGTCGGCGAGAGAAATGTTTCCGCCACCACCAGAAAATCCAGAGCCTTCATGGCCTCATGGGTGCCCCGGCTGTCCGACCAGGCCAGCACGGGATTGCTGACCTGGACGTAAGCGCCCCGGACAGGATAAGGCTCACCGGTCAGCACGGCTCTTTTGAAGTATTCGGGGGCCACGACCACGAACCCCGGAGCCGGGCCGTACGGGGCGGAAACCATTTCCCGGCCCCGGCCGGGCATGAGGTCCCCCCTGACGAATTCGCCCAAGCGGACCACCGGCGGCGGAGAAGCTGCTATGTTGCCGCCCGGCGCGTCCAGATTGCCGGTCAGGGCCATGAGGGCAATGAGAGCGCGGGCCGTGTCGAAATTATGGACCGTCTGTTCAATGCCGTTGCCCCATTGCAGGGCCGCCGGTCTGGCCCGACCGTAGAGGCGGGCGGCTTTGAGGATGTCCGGCGCGGGGACGCCTGTAACGGTTTCCGTTTTTTCAGGAGTCCAGTCCCGGACATGGGCGGCCAGTTCATCAAAACCGTGGACATAACGGGCGGTGAATTCCCTGTCCATAAGTTCTTCTTCTATGATTACGCGGAGAAAGCCGAGAGCCAGGGCCAGATCTGTGCCGGGCTGCACCGGCAGCCACAGGTCGGCCCGGCGGGCCAGTTCGGTGCGGCGCGGATCAACCACTATGAGGGGAGGATGGTCGGCCTTGAGGCGGGTAAGGAGTCTGGTGCAGATGACGCCTTCCTCGTTGGTGGCCGTCAGATTCGAGCCCCAGACCAGGACCGCGCCGGTCGGTTGATCGTAATCCGCCACAGGGAAGAAACCGCAGGTCAGCATACCGGCGATTTCGCGGGGCATGTGGCAGACGTTCTGGGGGCCGACCACGTTGGGCGAACCGAACGTATTGGCCAGCCGAATCAGGACGAAATGCTCCAGCCCCTTGGGCGCGCCCTGGCAGAAAGCCACGGCCCGTGCGCCGTACTCATCCTTGATACGGTTAAAACCTTCGGCGGCAAAGCTCAGAGCCTCGTCCCAGGAAATCTCCTCCCAGCTCCCGGAGCCGCGTGCGCCCGTCCGCCGCAGGGGTTTGCGCAGACGCTTTTCGTGATAAAGGAGTTCAGGCAAGGCGCGGGCCTTGGGACAGATATGGCCTCGCGAAAGAACGCCTTCAGGGTCGGGGCCCACCCCGGTCACCCGGCCGTCTTCCACTTCAACCAGAAGAGTGCACCCCCCATGGTCCATCCGCCCGCAATGGGTCCGGAGCTTTTCAGTCATGTTTTCCCCCTTGAGTGGTGGGAGTTCAGCCTGCCGGAGCGAAAATAATCTTCAATTATTCAAGCCAGGGTGAATCTCCAGGCGCAGGCCCAGTCCCGGGGATGCGGATCAGGCGGGCATCCCAGGCATTCGGTTTTTATGCGAGGATCAATGGTCCGGGCAAACGTGCCGTATTCCACCAGGCCGACGGACTTGCAGGGGTATTCCTCAAGGCCTTTGCGGGTCCGGGCCGTCTGAACACGGCATTCCACCATGCGGAAGATAAAAGAATCCGGTCCTTCTTCGACAATGTCCTGCTTGTTCACCCTGGCATACAGGCGGTACCCCAGAGCGGTTTTCAAAGCATCGAGCCCGCCATTTTCGGGCAGTTCCATGAGTTCCCCGATACGGGAGGCTTCCAGCGGCGAGAATCTGGTCCAGCAGGTATCGTTGCAGCGCTTGGCGTCAAACATGCCGGAGTTTCTTTCAACCGCCTGAAACCAGACGCCGTCGTTGGCCAGCCAGTTGACCGACAGGGCGTCGAGCAGTTCGACCAGTTTTTCTTCGCTCATTCCCCACAGGGTTGCTGGTAATCCGTCCTTCAGTTCAAAGCCCAGGACCTTGGCCAGGCGGCCCATCTGCAGGGACAGGCTCTGGTCCCCGGCTTCACGCTCGATCCGGAGAGCCGTGTCCAGGCCGAGCTGGTATTCCACTTCCTTGAACCACAGCCCGTAATGAAGCACCGTCCGCCTGAGTGCGTCCGCTATCCAGCGGACAAGAGTTTCCTTGTCCGGAATCGGCCAGGGATTCATCGGTTCCTCCTCTCAAGCCTGTTTGCCGTTCAAAACCATTTTACAGCGGCCGGGACAGCACCTCCCGCAGAGCGTTCACCAGTCTGGTGTTCTGGGCACGTCCCTTGACCGCCAGTCTGAGGTATCCCTTGAGTATTCCCTGAAATGAAGCGCAGTTCCTGATCAGTATACCACGTTTCCGAAGGGCGAGGCTCAAGGTTTCCACCGTCCAGCCGGGGGCATCGAGCCTAACCAGCAGGTAATTGGCCTCTCCGGGAATTACGCGCCCCAGTCCGGATTCTTCGATCTTGCGCGTCAGCCAACGCCTTTCTCCGGCAATCACCTTTCTGGTGCGGTCTTCGTAACCGTTCAGGCCCCGGCAGAATGAACCGGCGGCCAGGGCCAGAGAGTTGACCGACCATGGTTCAAAAGACTCCAGCAACCGTCCGGCCAGTTCCTTTCCGGCGGTCAGGTAGCCGAGCCGCAATCCGGGAAGGGCGTATATCTTGGTCAGGGAGCGCAGCACGACCAGGCAGGGGTGTTCCCGAACCGACGCAGCCATTGAGGCGGCATCCGTAAAATCCAGAAAGGCTTCGTCCAGAGCCAGGGTTGAACCGTTCCGCCCGGCCAGACGGAGGGCCAGGTCCAGGACTTCCGGCTCTATCAGCCGCCCTGCCGGGCTGGTGGGGTTGGTCAGAAAGACCAGGTCCGGGCGGCGGGCGAAAATCCGTTCCACCACTTCCTGAGTCAGGTCGAAGTCATCCTCGGGGCGGCAGAATTCATATTCCGGCCTGACCCCGGCCTGAGCCAGGGCCTTTTCGTATTCGGCAAAGGCCGGAGCGGCCAGGACCGGCCTTCGAGGTCTGAGGACACGGGCCAGAAGATACATCAGGGCCGTGCTGCCGTTGCCGGCCACGATCTCGGCCGGAGTCAGCCCGTGGTCGGCCGCCAGTTCACTGCGCCAGGCCAGGGCTTCGGGGTCGGGGTAGTTTTCCGCCAGGGTAAAATTCTGAAAAAGGTGTTTTTTCAGGCCGGGCGGCGGACCCAGGGGATTGAGGTTGGCCGAATAATCCAGAATGTCCTTCCAGGAGCAGTCAAGTTCGCGGGCGGCCGCAAATACGTCGCCGCCGTGGATTTCGCTGTTTGTGGTCATTATTTCCCCAACATGAGCAACAGGATGAAACAGAGCAGTCCGCTGGATATGAAAAGAACTTGCCATGTCTGATTAAGATGCCGTTCTTCAATAGCCTGGATATCGTCGCCAATAAACGGTTTTTCCACCAGACGACCGTGGTACACGGAAGGCCCTCCCAGGCGAACGGCCAATGCACCGGCCAGGGCGGCTTCCGGCCTTCCGGCATTGGGGCTGGAATGGCGGCCGCCGTCCCGGAACCAGATCCTGACCGCGCCTTCCGAATCGAGCCCGAGGATCAGGGCGGATGCTGCGATCAAAGCAGCGGTCAGTCTGGCCGGGATGAGGTTGAGCAGATCGTCGGTCCGGGCGGCGGCCCAGCCGAGATGCAGATACTTTTCATTTTTGTATCCGATCATCGAATCCATGGTGCTGACGGCCTTGTAAGCCAGAGCCAGAGGCGGACCGCCCAGGGCCAGGAAAAACATCGGGCCGACCACGCCGTCGGACAGGTTTTCAGCCACGGTCTCCAGCAAGGCCCGCAGGATGCTTCTCCGGTCCAGCTCTTTTGTTTCGCGGCCCACAACCATGCTGAGCAGCTGCCGGGCCCTCGGCAGATCATTTTCATGGAGCGCCAGGGTCACCCGCCTGGTTTCATCGTACAAGCTGCGCGTGGCCAGGGTGGTGTAAGCCAGAACAACCGTCAAGGCCGTATCCAGACCCGGCAAGAGCAAACCGGCCGCCTTGATGAGCCCCCAGGCTGTCAGCCAGGTCAGCGCGGCGACGATCAGCACCATGGCCAGTCCGGCCAGCTTCAGGGTTGACGGGCGGTGAAAGATGCGCCGGGCCGATTCGTCCAACCAGGCCACCAATTTTCCGATGAGACGGACGGGATGAGGCCAGCCTTGCGGGTCGCCTACAACCAGGTCCAGCAGGTAAGCCATACCGAAAGCTAAACCGCTCATGACCGAGGATCCAGTCCGGCCGCTGCCGGATTACCAAATTTTTTTATCATTAATTTCAATGCCATATCCTGAAAAATCGAGGCCGCTCATGACAGGAGCGGCGTCTTTGTCGGCTGGGTCATAAGGCTAACATGGGGCCGCCGGACAGGCAAACCTTTTTCCTTGAAGGAAAGAGCGTGAAATAATAACGGGACTTCACTTGTCTTCGCGCCCGTCCGTAATTAATTTATCAGGTAAGGAAGGGGGGTGAGACCGTGGGAGTTATCTTTCAACAGGCCCCGCATAGCGGCGAGAGAAAGCACAATTGCCAGGACTGCGGTTTCTGCCAGATGTGCAGCGACTCCAGATGCCACGCCTGCCGGGCTCAAGGAACCCGCCCCGAAAGTATTTCGGTAGCCGAGCAACTGGAACGTTTCGAGCGGCTCAACAAAGGGGAGATAATTCGGCCGGACCTGCCCATGACCATGGCCGGATATGGGGCTGACAAATAGAGGCATAATTCCGGAGTGTTAATCAAGATTACGAGCCGGAGAGACATAAAGGCAGGCGTAAAAAACCCGGTCAAAGTCCGGGTGTTTTTTTTCGAAGCGTCGATTTGTATGGTCAGGAAGCGCCGCCGCCCCCTGCTTGAGCCGCTTCCGACGTCCCGTCGGGCATGGGGGCCACCCGGATGGTCTGCGTATCATCGCCTGGTTTCTTCAGAGGAGTAGGACCCGGGTTGATGGCAGGCTGGCCGGGAGACGACATCGGACCATCGCCGGAAGGTCTGGTCAACGGAGCCACCCGGCGGGGAGCCTGGCTGGCCGTTGATTTTATCATGCGCTCCAGATCAGCCTTCTGGTTGGTCACCTGAATCAGCCGCTGGTTGGTTTCTTCCAGACGCCTGACCAGGGTCGTAATGACCTGTTTGGAGATTTCCGGATAACCTTCCAGGGTTTCCATCAGTTTATCGCCGGGGAAAACCTTGACGATGCTTTTACCCACCGACCTGATGGTGGCCGTGCGCTTGCCGCCCAGCAAAGCGCTCATCTCGCCGAAATATGAATCAGGCTGGGAGATTTCCGCTATCTTCTCGCTGCCCTTGATGACCTCGAGACATCCCTGGATAAGCTTGAAGAAGTTGTTGTCGGAGTTGCCTTCCTTGATTATGGTGTCCCCGTTCTCAAAAACCATTTCGTCGGGATTCAGCAGGTAGGCAGGCAGGGATTCCTTCTGCAGGACCGTCTTTTCTAGAACCTGATCCAAGGTGGTCTGGCCCTGCCTGGCCTTGAGCAGACCGTCCTGCCGCAGGGTCTTCATCCCGTCCTTGATAGCTATTTTTCTCAACTGGGATTCAGGCACCTGGGAGGTTATGGCGTCGGCGATATTGGGGGTCATCTCCATGATCTCGAAGCAGCCCACACGCCCCTTGTACCCGGTGCCGGAACACTTGGCGCAACCCTTGCCTTCGTAAAGCTTCAGACTGGCGAATTCCGATTTGTCAAAACCGGCCTCCAGCAGTTTGTTCGCGCTCATCTTTGTTACAGGCTGCTTGCAGTGAGGACAGATGCGCCGCATGAGACGCTGGGCCGAGCACAGGACCACCGAAGCGGCCACATTGAACGGCTGAACGCCCATATCCACCAGACGGGTGACCGTCGAGGGACAGTCATTGGTGTGCAGGGTGGAGAGCACAAGGTGACCGGTCATGGCCGCTTCGACGGCTATTTCACCGGTTTCCATGTCACGAATCTCGCCGATCATACAGATGTCGGGGTCCTGCCGCAGAAAGGCCTTGAGGGCCTTGGCGAAGGTCATCCCGGCTTCCTTGACCACGTTGACTTGGTTGATGCCCTTGAAGTTGAACTCGACCGGGTCCTCGGCGGTCAGTATCTTGACGTCCTCGGTGTTGCGGATATTCAGGCTGGAATAAAGGGTGACCGTTTTGCCCGAACCGGTAGGACCGGTGACCAGGACCAGACCGTTAGGACGGTAGATGGACCGCATGAATTTGGCCAAATCTTCCTGGGCGAAGCCCAGTTTGGTCATGTCCACGTTCAGGCCGGACTTGTCCAGAATACGGAGAACCACCGATTCGCCGAACAGAGTCGGCAGGGAGGAGACGCGGAAATCCACTTCGCGCTTCCGTCCCAGCTTCATTTTTATGCGGCCGTCCTGGGGCACACGTTTTTCCGTGATATCCAGATTGGCCAGAATCTTGAAACGGGCGATAAGGGCGTTTTTGATTTCCAGAGGCAGATTCATGCTCTTGTACAGAGCGCCGTCCACCCGGTAGCGGACATAAAAGGCCTTCTCGAAAGGCTCGATGTGAACGTCCGAAACGCCGTCGTTGACGGCCTTGACCAGAATACCGTTGACCAGCTTGATGATGGGGGCGTCGGAAGCGGAAAACTGGTCCTGGACCTGATCGTCGTCCCCGTCGTCCGAAATGATATAATCGTCGGCGGCTTCGGAAACCAGCGAACCGAAGTCGTCTATCTCCGCGACGCTCATCTGGTCTTCTTCTTCGCCGGCCAGCACGCCGACAAAGGCCCTATATTCCTCGTCGCTTATCTTGTAGTATTTCCTATAAGACTCGACAATATCGGCTTCCTTGGCCACCAGCGCCTGGACCGGCACCCTTACCGTGGCCTTTATCTCGTCCACGGCATGGTTGTTGGTCGGCTCGGTCATGGCTATCTGTAGGGAGCCGTCCTTGAGCTTGACCGGGAAGGCGAAATATTTCTTGGCAATCTCGAACGGCAGCAGATTGATAACCTTCTGCTCAATATCCCGCTCGGCTATGTTGATTATCGCGTAGTTGTATTTCCTGGACAGGACGTTGGGGATGGTGTTTTCGTCAATGTCGCCGTTTTTGAGCAGAAACGATCCGACGAAGCCGCCGTTCTTCTTGACATGAGCCACAGCGTCGTCATGCTGCCGCGAAGTGATCTGGCCTTCCTTCTTGAGGATTTCACCAATCTTGAACTGGTATTCCTCGGTAGCTCCATCCCGGATCGTCCCGGACAGGCTGGATTTTCGTTTTATGGGGTCAGCCATTTCACCTTCCCTCGCAGGGGTTCCCATTGTACCTGGCGGCAAAACAAAGAAGCGGGCCGGTCGATACGAGCCCGGAATATAAAAAATAAACCTTTATCGAAAATATTTTACCCCATTCATACAGATAAATCAACGAGATTACCAGTCCCGAGGTATGACGTACAGCTACGGCGCATTGGCACGGCACTTGCCAGATTCTATTACGAAAATCTGCCGTCAAGCAAGGAGAAAAGACCGCGATGAACCTGTTTTGCCCGTTATGCGGACGTATGACCAGATATAACGCCGAAGTGGTCGGAGTGTCGACAAGACTCTGTCCTGCCTGCAAATTTTTTCTTGAAAAAGGCTTGGGCGGATACGAGAATCCAACCGCAGCCCCCCCGACCATGGGCCGCCTGAAACCTTTCGGGTTGACCCTGGTAAGCAACTGACAGACTCCCGGCCAGGGCGCTTCGGCCGGAAAGATTTTCCCCACCCGACCGGACGGACTGTTTTTTTTACCGCCCTTGACACCCGTGGTTGACAAAATCCGGGTCCAAGCCTAATACTGTTTGATGGAAAGCTACTCTTTCCAAGGGAAAACTGTGCGAATAATTCGCCCAAAGGAGTCCGGCCCTGATTACCAGAAAAAAAAACCGGCAGATCAGCATCGGTGGCCTGAAAATCGGCGGCGGAGCGCCTGTCTCCGTTCAGTCGATGACCAATACGGACACCCGCGACTGGCTGGCCACAAGCGAACAGATAAATGACCTGGCCCAGGCGGGGTGCGAACTCGTCCGGGTGGCCGTGCCGGACGAAGACGCGGCGCTGGCCATTGGAAGGATCAAGGAAAGAATAAGCCTGCCCCTGGTGGCCGATATCCATTTCGACCACCGTCTGGCTCTAATTTCCCTGCAGCAAGGGGTAGACGGACTGCGTATCAACCCCGGCAACATAGGCGGGCGTGAGGAGGTCCGCAAGGTGGCCGAGGCCGCCAAGGACCTGGGCGTCCCCATAAGGGTGGGCGTCAACGGCGGTTCACTGCAGAAGGATCTGCTGGCCAAATACGGCCGGGCCACGCCTGAAGCCCTGGTGGAAAGCGCCCTGCGGGAAATCGGCCAGCTGGAAGAATGCGGCTTCGACCAGATAAAGATATCCCTGAAGTCCTCGGACGTGACGGACATGGTGGCGGCTTACCGGCTCATGGCCGAAAAGACGGATTACCCCCTTCACCTGGGCGTCACGGAAGCCGGGACGCTCATATCCGGCACAGTCAAATCGGCCCTGGGCATCGGCATGCTGCTGGCTGAAGGCATAGGCGATACGTTCCGCGTCTCGCTGACAAGGGACCCGGTTGATGAGATAAAAGTAGCCTACGAAATACTCAGGGCTCTGGATATCCGCCATCGCGGGCCGGAAATCATCTCCTGCCCCACCTGCGGACGTACTGAGATTGATTTATTCTCACTGGTCGATGAAGTCGAAAGACGCCTGGCCGGCGTGGCCGAACCTATCAAGGTCGCGGTCATGGGCTGCGTGGTCAACGGGCCGGGCGAGGCCCGCACCGCCGAAGTGGGCGTGGCCGGAGGCCGCGGACACGGCATATTGTTCCGGCGCGGTGAACTGATAAAAAAAATACCTGAATCGGAATTGGCCGACGTCCTGGTGGCCGAGGTCATGTGTCTGCTTGAGGAAAAAAAGGAAGCATAACGGTAATGAAGTATTCCAATCTCTTTCTGCCCACCCTGCGGGAGGACCCGGCGGAAGCCGAAATTGTCAGCCATAAACTAATGATGAGAGCCGGCCTTATCCGCAAGCTGGCCTCCGGTATATACACATATCTGCCTCTGGGGCTGCGTGCCCTGCGCAAAGTGGAAACAATCGTCCGCGAAGAAATGAACCGGGCCGGAGCTCAGGAAATTCTCATGCCGGGAGTCCAGCCCGCCGAGCTCTGGAAGGAATCGGGGCGCTGGGAGTTTTACGGCAAGGAGTTGCTCCGTTTCAAGGATCGCCACGACCGCGACTACTGCCTGGGACCCACGCACGAAGAGGTCATCACCGACCTGATCCGCAGGGAAGTCAGGTCATACCGGGACCTGCCGGTGAATCTTTACCAGATTCAAAACAAGTTCCGTGATGAAATCCGGCCCCGCTTCGGCCTGATGAGGGGCCGCGAGTTTGAGATGAAGGACGGTTACAGCTTCGACATGGACGAAGAAGGCGTGGAAAAGAGCTACCGGGCCATGTTTGAAGCGTACACCCGCATATTCCAGCGCTGCGGCCTGGCTTTCGTGCCTGTCGAAGCAGATTCGGGGGCCATCGGCGGCAGTTATTCCCACGAATTCATGGTGCTGGCCGACACGGGCGAAGACGCCATTGTCAACTGTCCGGGCTGCGGGTACGGGGCCAACACCGAAAAGGCCGAGTTGAAACCGGTCCGGGACGATCAGGCTCAGGCATCCGGCGCCCCGGCCCCGGCCAAGGTCCTGACCAAGGACATGCGGACGGTGGAGGAAGTCACTTCCTTTCTGGGAATCAAACCGGCCGGTCTTATAAAGACCATGATCTACCGGACGGATCAAGGCGTTGTGGCGGTCCTGATTCGCGGCGACCACGAGGTGAACGAGATAAAGCTCAAGAACCTGCTGGGCGGGCATGAGCCCGAACTGGCGGACCAGGCGACCGTGGAAAAGACCACCGGCGCACCGGTCGGTTTCGCCGGACCGGTGGGCTTGACGGTCCGCATACTGGCCGATCATGGCGTCAAGGAAGTGGAACTGGCCGTTGTTGGAGCCAATGAAGCCGACTACCACCTGACCGGCGTCGTTCCCGGCCGGGACTTCCAGATCGAAGCCTACCACGACCTGCGCCTGGCTCACTCCGGCGACCCCTGCCCCAGATGCGGCCAGCCGCTGGAAGTGAAACGCGGCATAGAGGTCGGCCACGTCTTCAAGCTGGGCACCAAGTATTCCGAGTCCATGGGGGCGAAATTCCTGGACGCCAACGGCCAGGAACAACTGATAATCATGGGCTGCTACGGTATTGGCATCGGCCGGACCGTGGCTGCGTCCATCGAGCAGAACCACGATGACAACGGGATCATCTGGCCCATGCCCCTGGCCCCCTTCGAGGTGGTTGTCATGCCCCTCCAGGCCCAGGATGATGAAGTGCGTCAGGCAGCCGAGGAGTTGTACAGGGCGTTGCTGGCCCTGGGCGTGGAAGCCCTGCTCGACGACCGGGAAGAACGGCCCGGCATCAAGTTCAAGGATGCCGATCTCATCGGTATTCCCTTGCGTCTGGCCGTCAGCCGCAAGACTTTGGCCGAAAACCGTTGTGAATTCAAGGAAAGACGCGGCGGTGAGATGCAATTCTTCGATCTGGCCGAAGCACCGGCGAAGATCAAGGAAATCCGTGACCGTCTCATGACTGAAGCGGTCCAGGGCTGACCGCCGGGCTGGACCCGCTGGAATAAGACACAGTGCGCCGTATAGAGAATATTTTAGAAGAAATTCAGCTCTACCACCCCGGGGCCGACCTGGGCCTGATTCAGCGGGCTTATATATTTTCGGCGCAGGCCCATCAGGGCCAGATGCGTCTCTCCGGCGAGCCTTACATGACCCATCCTCTCGAAGTCTCGGGTCTGCTGGCCGATATGAAGCTGGATGTGGCCACAGTGACCTCCGGGCTGCTTCACGATACAGTCGAAGACACTGTAGCCACGTCCGAAGGGCTTCAGGACCTGTTCGGCCAGGAAGTGGCCCAGATTGTCGACGGCGTGACCAAAATAAGCCGGATGAACTTCTCGACCAGGGCCGAACGTCAGGCCGAGAACATGCGGAAAATGATTCTGGCCATGGCCACGGACATCCGCGTCCTCCTGGTCAAACTGGCCGACCGGCTTCACAATATGCGCACGTTAGGCTTCCTGAGCCCTGAAAAACAGGTTCTTATTGCTCAGGAAACCATAGACATCTACGCACCTCTGGCCGGTCGGCTGGGCATCTACAAAATCAAGTCCGAACTGGAGGACCTCTGCCTTTATTACCTGGAGCCGGATCAGTACCAGGAGATAGTCTCCAGCATCACCAGCCGCCGGGGAGAGCGCGAAGCCTACATCCGCGAAGTCATAGCCCTTATTTCGGCCAAGATGCAGGAGTTCAATATCAACTGCGAACTGGAAGGCCGGCCCAAGCATGTTTACGGCATCTATAAAAAGATGCAGGATCAGAATCTGAGCATAAATCAGGTTTATGACATTACCGCATTCAGGCTGATCGTGGATTCGATCAAGGATTGTTATGCCTCCCTGGGTGTGATTCATTCCATGTTCAAACCCATCCCCGGCCGCTTCAAGGATTACATATCCCTGCCCAAGGCCAACGGTTACCAGTCTCTGCACACGACCCTCATCGGACCGCACGCCGAACGGATGGAAGTGCAGATACGGACCCAGGAAATGCATAATTACGCCCAGAACGGCATTGCCGCCCATTGGCGGTATAAGGAGGGCGACCGGCTGACCGAATCCGAGAGTCAGCGTTTTGTCTGGCTCCAGTCGCTGCTGGAATGGCAGAGAGACCTGAAAGACCCCACCGAGTTTCTGACCAGTGTCAAGGAAGGCCTTTTCGCCGAGGAAGTCTACGTCTTCACCCCGGCTGGCGATGTCCAGGAACTTCCGCGAAATGCAACCCCGGTTGATTTTGCCTATAATATCCACACGGAAGTCGGCCACCGCTGCGTGGGCGCCAAGGTCAACGGCGTCATCGTCCCGTTGAAATACAAGCTCCGCAACGGCGACACCATAGAGATACTGACCAGTAAAAACAATTCTCCGACCAAGGATTGGCTTAATTTCGTCGTCACACCCAAGGCCCGCAACCGCATTCGCCAGTGGTTCAAGGTGGAAGAGCGCAGCCGGGCCATTTCCCTGGGACGAGAAATCATCGAGAAGGAATTCCGGCGGGAGGAACTCAACCTCAAACAGCACATCAAGGACGGCAGCCTTGACCGCATCGCCCGGGAATTCTCTCTGACCAGTTCGGACGACCTACTGGCCGCCATCGGTTTCGGCAAACTCAGCGCTCGTCAGGTCGCGGGCAAACTGAAGCCGCAGGACGAAAAAAGCCCGTCATTCATGGATCGGATGGTCAGCCGCATGCGGCGCAAGCGGCGTGAGGGCATCAAGGTCAGAGGGGTGGACGACGTTCTGGTCAGATTCGCCGGATGCTGCAACCCCTTGCCAGGGGAAGAAATAGTCGGTTACATCACCCAGGGCCGGGGCGTCACCGTCCATTCGGCCCGGTGCAAGAACCTGACCAAGGCCGACCCGCAAAGGCGCATCGACGTGGACTGGGACCTGGAGGTAGGCGTCACCTACCCCGTCCGCATCGAAGTCATCACTCAGGACCGTCCCGGCGCGCTGGCCGAACTCAGCGGAGCCATTGCCGAAGCCAATGCCAACATCACCCAGGCCGCCGTGGAAGTGACGCCGGATCACAAGGGCATCCACGAATTCACTCTGCAAGTCGTGGACAAGAATCATCTGCGCCAGATACTCCAGACGCTCAAACGCCTTAAATGGGTTGAAAAAGTGGGCCGTCTTGGTTCGACAGGATCGCTCTGACCGGGTCCTGCTACTGCTTTCTCCGCCATCATTTCTCTGCCAACCCAGCTCTACTGACAGAAAGAAGGACATATACCCGACGGCCTCAAGGCCATGTACTGGTCCCCCTGCGTCCTTATGACAAGGACATTCCGGACGGCTTCATCCCAGGGACTGCTGTCCTCGGTGGCCCAAGGCACCTTGTAGCGGGCCTCGTATCTGATACAGACGCAGTAAACCTCCTTGGGATCGTGCTCGCGGACGAACCCCTTGGTCGGCACCATGGGCTGAACGTTCAATACCTCGGGATTTCTGATTTCCCACATGGCGCTCTCCCGGAAGGAATGCACCAGTCCCTGCACGGCCGCCCTTTCAACCGGGTCGTCTGGCAGACCGGGATCATCCTGGCCGAACAGGCCGAAGAAGCATCCTGTCAGAAAAATGCCGCAGAACATAAGGGTCAACGCCAAGGCAATGCCGTATTTTCGGCCCATTGAATCTCCCCCGGAGCCAACCGGTCGCATATAGAATCATCAACCGGCGGGATTTTATGACTTAATGATACAACGCGATCCAGTAAACGCACAAATCTTCGCCAGGAAATACAAGCAATATCCGGGCCATAATTCGGCTTGACAACTTGAACTCCGCCTCGGATAATCTTGGGTATGGGCGCTGTAAAGGGAAGAAAATACCTGGGGATTCACTTCAACTGCTGCCAGGTTTATTACCGGGTCTACATCAACCGGGAAGAGACGGCCTATGAAGGCCGCTGCCCCAAGTGCGGCCGCCGGGTGCGCATCCCCATAGACCCGGGCAAGGGGACCAGCGCCCGTTTCTTCGACGCATATTGAGACACGCCGGAAGGGGCGATCAGCAGGCATCGCCGCCAGGGAGACTGTCATGACTCTGGTCATCACGGAAGCAAACTGCTTCTATCCGGATTCCCATGACTACCTCTTCCCGGACCGCTGGGGCCTGGACTGGGAGCCATGGGACTTCACTTCACCGGAAGGGCGCCTCTTGACCGGCTGGCACATCCAGCCCGGCCGGGACAGCCCCAACAAATCAACGACCGTCCTCCACCTCCACGGCAACGCCCAGAATATGAGCGCCCACCTGCTTGGTTCCTTTTTTCTGGCCCGGCACGGCTTTCGTCTGATGACCTTCGACTATCGCGGCTATGGACGCAGCGAAGGATATCCCACATTGAAGGGCATAATCGCCGACGCCTCGGCCGCTCTCCGGCAGTTGCTGGAGAATCCGCCCGCTCCGCAGGAAAGGCTGGCCATCTTCGGGCAATCCATGGGGGCTTTCACCTCGGCCCATGTTCTGCCCGACTTTCCTCAAGTGGACAAGGCGATCCTGGAAGCCGGTCTGGTCTCCTTCCTCGACCTGTTTATAGAGGCCTACCCCGAGGCCGACATCAGGGTTCCCGATGGATTCTCCACTCTTGAGCCGTTGAGCCGCAGCCGGACGCCCAAGCTCTTCATCCATGGCACGTCCGACGCAGTTGTCCCCCTGTCCCATTCGCAGCGCATGCACTCGTCCGCCGCCGCCCCCAAGGAACTGCTGATTCTTCCCGGAGTGGGTCACATAGACGCCCTGGACAGTCCCCAGGCCGGTCTGTATGTGGACAGAATAATCTCTTTTCTTTCCCCGGAAGCCGCCAACCGGTAAATATGGTTCCCGGAAAAGACCGGATTAGCATCGCTCGCCGATGAGTGCTATAATGCGTGCCCGACAACAATAGCTGGAGGCTGATAAGTGTTTCATATTGCTGATTTTGAATCGGTCAAAAAGGGTGAAGTCGTCGATGTCTATTTCACCCGGACCAAACAGATACTGGAAGCCAGGGGCCTGGATGTCCGGGTCCGCGCCGAATTCGCGGCCAAGGGGCTCCCCGCCGGGTGGGACTGGGCTGTTCTGGCCGGTCTGGAAGAACTGCACGACCTTTTGTCCGGACTGGACATCAGGGTCCGCCTGATGGAAGAAGGAACCATTTTCCGGCCGTACGAGCCGGTCCTGGAAATCGAAGGGCGCTACCTGGAGTTCGGTCATCTTGAAACCGCCATTCTGGGACTCATCTGTCAGGCCTCGGGAGTGGCCACCATGGCCGCCCGCTGCCGCAGGGCCGCCGGGGAAAAAAGTCTTTTCAGTTTCGGCGCCCGCCGCATGCATCCGGCCATAGCCCCCATGATCGAACGCAACGCCTGGATAGGCGGCTGCGACGGCGTGGCCGTGGGCCTGGGCGCGGCCCTGGTCGGGCAGGAGCCGGTCGGCACCATCCCCCATGCCCTGATACTGGCCATGGGCGACACTCTGGCCGCGGTGGAGGCGTTTGACGAAATCATGCCCCGGGACATTAAAAGGGTCGCCCTCATAGACACCTTTCAGGACGAAAAATTCGAGGCTCTGCGGGTCGCCGAGGCCATGGGCGACCGTCTGTGGGGCGTCCGCCTGGATACGCCGAGTTCGCGCCGGGGAGACTTTGCGAAAATCATCGAAGAAGTCCGGTGGGAACTGGACAGGGCCGGTTATGGACATGTCAGGATAGTGGCCAGCGGCGGGCTGAATGAAAAGACCGTGGCCGAACTGGCCCCCCTGGTGGACGGCTTCGGAGTCGGCACGGTCATCAGCAACGCCCCGGTGGTGGACTTTTCCATGGACATAGTGGAAGTGGACGGCAGACCTCTGGCCAAACGCGGCAAGAAATCCGGGGCGAAAGATGTTTTTCGTTGCCAGGGCTGCTTGCGCGGCGTGGTCACCCCGCAGGGCAAGACGCCCGATCCCTGTGCCTGCGGCGGCAGATGGGCCGCCCTCATGCAGCCGCCGAGTCAGGAAAAACCCGCGCCGGCCCGGATCAGACGGCGTGTTCTGGATCAATTGGCCGCTCTGGACCAGGTTCAGGTTCGAGTCTAGGTGGCGATTTGCCGGCAGTCTCATATAGAATGCCCTTGCTGTTAAAACTGAGCCGGAACATCACTCCGCCCCGGGCCCTGGTGGTCAGCTTCGCGTTGCTGATAGCCGCCGGAACAGCTCTGCTCAAGCTGCCGGGCTGCACCGGCCCTGACGGGATATCCTGGATTGACTCCCTGTTCACCGCCACCTCGGCGGTCTGCGTCACCGGGCTGGTGGTTGTGGACACGGGAACGGCTTTTTCCCTGCCGGGGCAGGCGGTCGTTCTGGCCATGATCCAGCTTGGCGGACTGGGTTTGATGACCTTCTCCGTCTTCTTTCTCCGCCTGGTCGGCCGCAATGTTTCCCTGCGCGACGAATTGGCCGTACGGGACAGCCTCAGCTACACGCCCACCCACGACATCTCCGAGCTGGTGCGGTCGGCCATTCTGTACGCTCTGACCATCGAAGGCTTGGGAGCCCTGCTGCTCTTCATCAACTGGTCGCGGGATTTTCCGCCGTTGCAGGCCCTCTGGCTGGCCGTTTTTCATTCGACCTCGGCTTTCTGCAACGCTGGTTTCGCCCTGTGGCCGGACAGCCTGACCAGATTCCGCAACGACCTGGGCGTGAACCTTATTTTCATAGCTCTGATCATCACCGGCGGACTGGGGTTCATTGTTATCAGGGAACTCGCCGGCCTGTTCCGGGGTAAGCGCCGCTACCGCCTTTCCCTGCACACCAAAATCGTCCTCTGGACGACCCTGATTCTGCTGGCCGGGGGAACAGCCGCTTTCCTGACCCTCGAATGGCACAATCTTCTGGCGGGTATGAGCCTTAACGACAAGCTGGGGATATCCATATTTCAGGCGGTCACTCCGCGCACGGCGGGCTTCAACACGGTGGAATTCGCCCACCTGACCAACGCCACGCTCATGATGACCATGATTCTGATGTTTATCGGCGGCTCGCCCGGCTCCACAGCCGGAGGGGTCAAGACCATATCCCTCGCCCTCATCGCCGGTCTGGCCGTCAGCCGCTTCCGGGGGTTCACCCAGGTGAACCTTTTCCGACGCCGGGTTCCATCCGAAATAGTCTCCCGGGCCTTCACCATCGTCCTGGGAGCTATAGTAGTCATCATCGCGGCTCTGACCCTGCTGATGATTACGGAAACCGGAGATGTGGACCATACGCAGACACGGGATATTTTCATGCAGCTTATGTTCGAGACGGTCTCGGCCTTCGGCACGGTAGGCCTCTCTCTGGGCGAGACCCCCAATCTCTCGGTCTGGGGCAAGCTCATAATTATCATGACCATGTTTCTGGGCCGGGTCGGCCCGCTGACCGCCGCACTGGCCCTGATGAAACGCTCCGCTCAAGGTAAGAACTACCACTACGGCAGCGAACAGGTCATGGTCGGTTAAGGAGATCTGCAATGGGAAAATTCGCCGTAATCGGCATGGGAAACTTCGGCAGCGGCGTCGCACAGGTGCTCTTTGATCTGGGACACGACGTGATATGTCTCGACCAGAATGAGCATCTTATCAATGAGGCCCAGAAATACAGCACCTTCGGGCTGGTCGGCGACGCCACGGACATGAGCCTGATAAAATCGCTCCACGTCGCCGATCTGGATGCCGTTTTCGTCTCCCTGGGAGACCGGATGGCCGACAGTATCCTGGCTGTACTGCACCTGCGGGACCTCAAGGCCAAACGTATAGTCGCCAAAATCGTCAGCGAGGACCATGGGCGGATACTGATGAAGGTCGGAGCCTCTGAAGTGGTTTTTCCGGAAAGAGACATGGCGGCGCGAGTGGCCAATTACGTCAGTTCCCCGACCATCACCAACTACCTTGATCTGAGTCCCGAGTATTCCGTCATAGAAGTCGCCCCGCCCAAGGATTTCATGGGCAAGACTCTCGCCGAAACAAACATACGCCGTGATTTCGCCGTCAACGTCATAGGCATCAAGGACGTGCTCAGAGATCAGATTTCCATCAACCCGGAAGCCAATTTCGTCATCAAGGACTCGGACGTCCTGATCGTCATCGGCCGCCGGGAAGACGTCAACCGTCTGGCCAAGATGGAATAGGCCTGGACAGTGGCCGGATTCTGGATCATCGGCGGCGGCCGTTTCGGCCGCAAGGCTTGCGAAAAGCTCCGCCTCCTGCACCCGGCAGAGAGCCTCCTGGTGGTGGACCGCGACCAGGAGGCCTTGGCGGCTGCCGTCCGCCTCGGAGCCGAAACCGTCTGCCTGGACGGCCTGGATTTCCTGACCGAAAACCTTGCCCCGGACTCGGGACCGGACTGGATAATCCCCTGCGCACCCTTCCACCTGGCTTACCGCTGGCTGATGAGACGCCTCGGCGGCCGGGCCGAAACCATCCCGGTTCCCCCGGAATTCGCCGCCTGCCTGCCTCACCCGCTGCCGGCCGACGACGGCGGGTTCTACATGAGCCATGCCGATTTCCTCTGCCCGGATGACTGCCCGGAACCGGCGAATATCTGCACGCACACCGGACAGCCAAGACCGGGGACGCTTTTCAGGGATCTGGCCGAAACCAACTGGCCAGGTTTCACCATGCTGGTGCAGAGAAGCCATCAGATGGCCCCAGGACTGGGCGGGTACCGCCCGGCCGACCTTTTCGCCCTGGAAGAGTCGGTTCTGTCCACCGGCGGACACTTCCTGCTGGCCACGGCCTGCCGCTGCCATGGAGTCCTGCACGCCCTCAAATCCCCGGCCCGTTGAAAGCCCGCTTTTACTTGACGAAACAGGGGGGTGCAGTTAATATGAATTCCATGGAGACAAAAGATTTAGCCATGAAAAATCAGGTTGTTGAGGCTATCCATAGCCGCCGGAGCGTCAGAAAATTTACCGACCAGCCGGTTTCCGACGATGATCTGAACACCATTATCGAGGCCGGGACATGGGCGCCGTCGGGGACCAATAATCAGCCCTGGCGTTTCGTCATCGTCCGGGACCAGGCCAAGAAGAATGAGTTGGGCGGGTTCACCCATTACGGCAAGATTATGGAAAAAGCGGCGGTATGCATCGTGGTTTTCGCCGACAGGAATGTCTGTTACCACGAAATCAAGGATTCCCAGGCCGTGGGCGCCTGCATCCAGAACATGCTTCTGACGATACATTCCCTGGGGTTGGGAGCGGTCTGGCTGGGCGAAATCTACAAGAACGGGGACAAGGTGCGGATGGCCGTGGAACTGCCGGAGAATTATCATTTCCATGCCGTGGTGGCTCTGGGGCATCCTTATCACGAAAAGCAGACTTCCGGCAGGCAGCCCCTGGATCAGGTGGTTGTGGGCCGATTCTGAGACTCAACGGAGCACGGAATGATCTTTCAGCATCTCAACGCCGGGCCTCTGCAAGTCAACTGCTTCATCCTGGGCGACAAGGAATCGCAGGAAGCCATAGTCATCGATCCGGGCGGCAATGTGGGCGAGATAGTCTCAATTCTGAAAAAGCACGACCTGGTGCTGAAATCCATCGTTGACACCCACGGCCACTGGGACCACACCGGCGGCAACGCCGAACTCAAGACCAAGGCAGGCGGGTCCATACTCATTCACGCCGCCGAAGAGTGCCGGGGATTCACGCCTGACGGATATCTGGCCGAGGGAGACGAAGTGACCTTCGGCCCTCATGTGCTCAAGGTCATGGAGACGCCGGGCCACTCTCCCGGAGGCATAAGCCTCTATCTTGAGGAGGCCCGGGCCGTTTTCGTCGGCGACCTGCTCTTCTCCGGTTCGGTGGGCCGGACGGACCTCAACGGCGGATCCTTCGAAGTTCTGGCCAGATCTGTCCGTGAACGAATCTATCCCCTGGGCGACGCCGTGCGGGTCCTTCCCGGTCACGGGCCGTCGACCACGGTGGGCGAAGAAAAAAAATACAATCCGTATGTGAAAGGAGTCTGAATATGAAAAAGTCCCGCAGACTTATGATGGTTGCTTTTCTTCTGGCGGCGTCCTTCCTCCTGACTTCCTGTCTGGGACTGGGCTCCAGCGAGGTTGTGGAAGAAGAGCCGACCTATACAGCAGCGCCTCCGGTCTCCGACGGAGTTTACTACGATTTCGAAGACATCCAGATTCCCGGCAGCCTCAAGCTCAACCGGGACGATTCCTTTGTCTACCAGAGCGAGACTATAAAGACCGGCATTCTGTCTTTTTCCGGCGGCAAGACCACCGTGGACAGTCTGGCCTTTTTCGAAATGAACATGCCCCGCGACGGATGGACCATGATGTCCAGTTTCCGTTACAACAAGAATATACTTATCTACACCAAGCCGGGCAAGATATGCCTGGTCATGATCAACGAGCCCAAGGGCATCAATTTCGTCACGGTCCAGGTCTGGGTAGCGCCTCTCAAGCCGGGCGCCGAAGATGTCATGAAAAGCCAGGCTCCCGGCCTGTCCACCTCGGCCAATCCTCCTCTGGGCCAGACCCAGACCGGGACTCTGCCCCTGGTCGCGCCTGAAGGCCAAGGCCCCAAGGAAGAGACCATTCCCGGCTCATGATTCCTTCCCGGATTGAGAAAGAGAGGCTTTTTATGACTGCTCGCCTGAAAACATGGATGGTCATGGCCGGTCTCGTTCTGGTCCTGGCCGCCACCGGCTGCGCCCATTTTGAAAAACTGACCGGAAGCGGCAATTCCGGGCCGTCTTCGGTATATGACCAGTTTGAAGACATCCTCATCCCCACGGACCTGAAGTATGAGCCCAAGCAGTCCTTTATTTATGAAACCTCCGGGTTCAAGGCCGGCCGGGCTGCGTACTCCGGGTACGTGGAAATAGATTCCCTGGTCGCCTTTTTCTCCGACGCCATGGTCAAGGACGGCTGGAGGCTGCGCAGCACTTTCAAGTCTCCCAAGATAATCATCCTTTTTGAGAAACAGGAACGGGTCTGCATTATCACCGTGGAAGAAAAGATGGTTTTCACACACGTCGAGATATGGGTGGCCCCCACAGTCTGACGGTTCCTGGAGGAATTATGTCCGTGTTGAAAGGCAGGGCGGTGGTTCTGGTCGTCACCGGCGGCATCGCCGCGTACAAGGCGGCTGAGCTGGCCAGGTTGCTGATCAGGGACGGGGCGGAAGTCCGGGTGGCCATGACCGAAGCCGGAACCCGCTTCGTCACTCCGCTGACCTTCGAAGCTCTGACGGGTAATCCGGTGGCCGTGGATATGTGGGCTCCGGCAATCGAAATAGGCCATATCAGTCTGGCCGACTGGGCCGACGCGGTGGTCATAGCCCCGGCCACGGCCAACATAATCGGCAAGATGGCCTGCGGTCTGGCCGACGATTTCGTCTCCACCTTCCTGCTGGCGGTAAGGGCTCCCGTTGTCGTCTGTCCGGCCATGAACGTCAACATGTTCGAAAACCCGGCCGTGCAGGCCAATCTGGCCCGGCTCAAGGAACTGGGTCGCCGGGTGGTCGAGCCCGAGACCGGGTATCTGGCCTGCGGCTGGGAAGCCAAGGGCCGCCTGCCCGAACCGGCTCTCATTCTGGAGGAGGTCAGAGCGGCCCTTTCGCCCCATGACCTCGAAGGCCTGTCGGTCATGGTCACGGCGGGACCCACCCGGGAACCATGGGACAGCATACGCTTCCTCAGCAACCGCTCCACCGGGCGCATGGGCTACGCCCTGGCCCGGACGGCCCGCCGCCGTGGGGCCAGGGTCATCCTGATTTCCGGACCGGTCGCTTCGGAACCGCCTTTCGGCGTGGAAACCATCCCGGTGGAAAGCACCGTGGACATGCTGGAAGCGGTCAAGGACAATTTCGGCCGCATCGACATACTGGTCAAGGCCGCCGCGCCCGGCGATTTCCGCCCGGCCAACCGGGTGGAAGGCAAGGTCAAGAAAACCGAAACGCCTCAACCGGTGGAGCTGGCCCGCAATCCCGACATCCTGGCCGAGATGGGCAAGAACAAGGGAAACCGCATCCTGGTCGGCTTCGCTGCCGAATACGTCAACCTTCTGGAAAACGCCAAGGGCAAGCTGGAGTCCAAGAACCTCGACCTGATCGTGGCCAACCAGATAGGCGCACCCGGCGCGGCCTTTGGCGCGGAAACCAACCAGGTCTCCATCCTGGACCGCGACGGTCAGGTCCAGCAGGTCCCCCTCCAGGACAAGGAGGAGGTGGCCAATGTCATCTGGGACCGGGTCAGCGGCCTGGTTGGCAAAAGAAAGGCCTGATTTGGAACGCTCCGCCGAAATCGCCGCTCTGGCCCGCGAAGTCAAAAACTATCTCGAATACATGGGGGAATTGGGCGTGGACAGGCTCCCCCGCGTGGAAGTTCCAGCCCCGGCGGTTAATGAAAACGTGCAGCCCCCAGCCGCGCAGACGGCCCCGCAGCCAGCAGCGCCCCGGCTGGAAACACTGGAAGGCATAAGGGACGAACTTGGCGACTGCACCCGCTGCCTCCTGCACCAGGGAAGGAAAAAACTGGTTTTCGGGGAAGGCGCTCCCGAGGCGGCGGTCATGTTTGTCGGTGAAGGGCCGGGACACGACGAAGACTTGCAGGGCCGGCCTTTTGTCGGGCGCTCGGGCCAGCTTTTGACCGACATCATCGTCAAGGGCATGCAGATGCGGAGGGAAGACTGCTACATAGCCAACGTGGTCAAATGCCGCCCGCCCGAAAACCGTGATCCGTTGCCCGAAGAAGCCAAGACATGCCTGCCTTTTCTGCTCCGCCAGATCAGGGCCGTCAAGCCCAAGGTCATCATCACGCTGGGCCGGGTAGCCGCTCAATACCTGCTGGACACGGAAGAATCGGTGGCCAGGCTGCGCAACCGCTTCCACGATCTGGAGGGCATCCCGGTCATGCCCACGTTCCACCCGTCCTACCTGCTGCGCACTCCGGCCAAAAAGAGAGAAACCTGGGATGACATCAAGATGGTCCTGGCCCGTCTCCGGGAAGAAGGCATCCTGAGTTGAGCCATCAAACGAGGCTTGTTATCAGTTCCGGTTCTTTTTCTGCGGGAAGTAATGAAACTGCAGGAGTTGCAGCAGTTCCAGGGTCCGGCGCTGTTCATCCTCGTCCAGAACGTCCTGGTCCGGAGCGCCGGGATCTCCCGAGCGATATACGATGACTCTCGAACCGTCAGGCCTGGTAACTTCCTCGCGCCCTAGGGACTGACTCCCGGAACCATTCCTTTTCTCGCGGACCAACCGCATTTCCGACAACAGCAAAAGGCGGATCGATTCCCAGTGGACGCCATGCTCCCTCAGTTCCCGAAGCTGAGCCGGGGTAAACGGCGCGGCCTCCGCTGTTCCGGAAACCCTCTCCAGACGGATAAGCAGCCTGATGATATCGTCGGGAACTCCCTCGGCGGCCAAGCGGCTCGCCTCTTCGAAGGTCACCCCGGCCGCCGGGCCTCCTTCGGCGGAAGCGTGCAGCGCCGCCAATTCGCCGACGGTATGCGCGGACAGGCCGGCCTTTCCGAGTTCCTCCTCCTGGGCTGGAGTCAAAGCCCAGGCCGGGGAAGCCAGAAACAGTCCGGTCATAAAAAGAGCAGCCAGGAAAACGATATTTGTTTTTTGCTGTTTTTTCATCTCATGAATATTATACCAAAAAGCTCCGGGGCAGGAAGTATTCGTCATACGAGAGCCCTTGCCGCATAACTCCGTTTGACCCCCAAAGTTTTTTTCGTTAATATTAACAGTATAAATCCCTCAAAAATCGGAGTCGACATGGATCTTGAGTCCGTCAAAAACGGCCGGGCCAAAGCCGAAGAGCTCAAGTCCGACCCGGACGAATTCCGGCGCAGATTTGAAACCGCCGCCGAACTGGCCACGGATGGTCTTCTTATGCTCGACGCTGAAGACCGGATCGTGTTCGCCAGCGCCACGGCGGTTGAACTGCTGGGCCTGAACCAGGACGAGCTGTACGGCAAAGGCCCGTCCGACATATTCACTTCAGGGAGCCGCGAAGCCTTCTCTTCTCTCCTGACCAAGGCTGACCACGAGCCCGGCCGGCGCCATTCCAAAGAAATGAGGGTCACCCCGGCCTGGGGCAGAAGCATGGAGGTCCTGGTCCATATCATCCGGCAGCCGGCGGACGGATATCTGTTCATAAGCCTTGAGGATATTTCCCTATCCAAAATGATGGAAAAGGAACTGGTCAAAAGCAACCAGTTCCTGCGCAAAATCATCATGAACTCAGTGGACGGCATAATCGCGGCGGATATATCCGGCACTATTCTGCTTTTCAACCATGGAGCCGCCAGAATGCTGGGCTGGGCGGAAGAGGATGTAATCGGGCGCATGCATGTACGCGACCTGATGGAGGCAGGACAGGCCGAAGAAATAATGCAGAGACTCCGCCGCGACGATCCTCATGACGGCCCGGCCTGCATGCTGCACCCGATCCAGGTGACTATGAAGAGCCGGTCGGGGGAAAAGTTCCCGGCCCACCTTTCCGCCGCCACCATCTTCGACGGCGGTGAGGAAGTGGCCACGGTGGGAATATTCACCGATCTGCGCGACCGTGTGGCCATGGAAAAAGCCCTTGAGGAGACCCGTGATTACCTCAACAACGTCCTGGAAAACGCCTTTGATCTGATAATAACCACGGATACGGATTCCGTAATTGTTTCCTTCAACCGCGGCGGCGAGCGGATGCTGGGCTACAACCGGGAAGAGGTAATCGGCCGGAAGCTGAATAATCTGTTTGCCGACCCGGCTGAAATAACCGCCCTTCTGCGGCGTCTGGAGCACTTTGACGGTTCCGTGAGCAACTATGAAACCAGGATGAGGTGCAAGAACGGCGAACTGCTGGACATGAGCCTGACCATGAGCCTGCTCACCGACAATCAGGGCAAGGTTATCGGCACGGTGGGTATAAGCAAGGACGTTACGGCCCGTAAAAAGGCCGAAGCCGCTCTTCAGGAAACCAAGGACTACCTCGACGCCATTGTTGAAAACGCCACAGACATGATTATCACCACCAACCTGAACAAACGCATCGTTTCCTTCAACCGTGGGGCGGAGCGGATATTAGGCTACCGAAGGGACGAAATACTGGGGGTTCACATAGAAGATCTGTATGTGGAGCGAGAGGAACGGCAGGCCCTGGCCCGTTATTTGAGCGATCAGGAGGCTGCCGTCAATTACGAAACGCAACTGCGCGCTAAAGACGGGTCGGTGGTTGACATAGATCTGACCCTTTCCCATCTGAAAAGCCCGAGCGGCCAGATAATCGGCACGGTGGGCATCAGCAAGGACATCACCGAAAAGAAACGTTTCGAGATTGAACTCCGAGCCACCCAGGCGCAGCTAAAGGAAGCCCAGTTGCAGCTCATGCATTCGGAGAAAATGGCCTCCCTGGGCAAGCTGGCCACCTCGGTGGCCCACGAAATAAACAATCCTCTCGGCGGCATACTGCTCTTCTGCGAAATGATCCTGGAAGAGATACCCGATGGCGATGTCATCCGCCCGGACCTGCTCCAGATAAGGGACCAGACCCTGCGTTGCAAGGAAATCGTCAAGGGCCTGCTGGAATTCGGGCGTATGACCGGCACCCACTACACCTTCATAGACATCAACCGCACGGTTGAGCAAGGCATAGCCCTTTTCGCCAACCAGGCCATCTTTCAGAATATTAAAGTTAATTCACGGCTGCACCCCCGCCTGCCTCAGATAATGGGCGACGCCAGCCAACTGAACCAGGTTTTCACCAACCTGATAATCAACGCCATAGATTCCATGGAAGGCGAAGGTGAACTGACCATCGAAACGGAACTGGACGAAGCCGCCGAAGAAGTCACCGTCCGCTTTGCCGACACCGGCCGCGGAATAGACCCGGAGGTCATGCCCAGACTTTTTGAACCATTCTTCACCACCAAGCCCGTGGGCGAAGGGGTGGGGCTCGGCCTCTCCACCAGCTACAGCATCGTCAAAAGACACCACGGCCGGATTGAGATCGACAGCGAGCCGGGCCGGGGAGCCTCGTTCACCGTTCACCTCCCCCTGGCCGGCCTGGAGGAGGAATAATGGCCCCGCCTCAGCGGATACTGATAGCCGATGACGAGGAGGTCATCAGAGAGGCCTGTTTCCGCATCATCAAACGCATGGGCTACGAGGTTGATGTGGCTGTTGACGGCCGGGAAGCGATGGATCTTTTGCGGGACGACCATTACGACTTGCTGCTGCTGGACCTAAAAATGCCGGCCATGGACGGGATGAAAGTAATGGCAGCGGTCAACCGCGAGTTTCCGGATTTGCGCATAATCATCATCACCGGCCACGGCACTCAGGAGACAGCCGCGGAAACAGCCCTGGCCGGGGCTCACGACTTCCTGGCCAAGCCTTTCTCGCCCGCGCAGCTACGCAGCGCCGTGAAGAGAATTACGAAGCAGAACGGGGTAGCGGAAACGCCCACGGAGGAACACTGATGCTGGAGGAGGCCAGGATACTGGTAGTCGATGACGAGAAGGTCATACGGGAAGGGTGCGCCCGCATTTTGCAGAAAGCAGGCCACGAGGTTCTGACCGCCAACAATGGCCGGCAGGCGCTGGACATGATAAACGACCGGCATTTCGACATTCTGCTCCTGGACATCAAGATGCCCGCCCTGGACGGTATGCAGGTCATGGAAATCCTGCGCCGCCACCAGATGGACATGCTGGTGCTGGTCATTACCGGCTTCGCCACGGTCGAGACGGCTGTCGAAGCCATGAAGGCCGGGGCTTACGACCTGTTGCTCAAGCCGTTCTCTCCGGACGCCCTGCGCATAGCCGTCAACCGGGCGCTGGAACATCTGCGTCTGGCCGCCGAAATGGAGAAACTGCGCCTGGAACAGGCCCGCAGTCTCAGGGATATCGCCGCCGAACAAAGCCGGGTGCGGACCATAATGAACTCCATGGCCTGCGGCATTCTGGTCACCGACGATGAACAGAACCTGGTGCTGTTCAACCCCATGGCCCCTCGCATGCTGAGCATCGACCCGTCCTCCATTGTCGGACGGCCCGTATCGGAAGTCATTCCCGACGCCAAACTGGTGGAGATGATAGGCCGGCTCTTTGAAACAGGAGAGGCAGGCCTTACGTCGCTGGAACAGGAAATTGAAACAGACCGGAAAATTATTCTGCGGGCCAGGGCCGCCCCTGTCCGGGACCCGGAAGGTTCGATGCTGGGCACGGTCACCGTGCTCCAGGACATCACTCAACTCAAGGAACTGGACCGCGCCAAATCCGAGTTCGTGGCCATGGTTTCCCATGAACTCAAAGCCCCCCTAGCGGCCATCCAACAACAGGTTGAAGTGATTCTCGAAGGCATGGCCGGGCCTTTGACCGAAAAACAGACCCATTTCCTGAACCGGGCGCTGGACCGCTCCAGGAACCTGATAGCACTCATCAACCAGCTTCTGGACCTCAGCCGCATAGAGGCCGGGCTCATCATGTCCGAACAGCAGCCCGTGGACCTGGCCCCTCTGCTGCGCCACGTCGTGGATTTTATCTTCCCCCAGGCCGAAGCGAAAGGATTGACCTTAACCACGGCCATCCCGGCATCGCTGCCGGAAATTTCGGCTGATCCGCCGCGAATCGACGAAGTCTTCTTGAACATTCTCAGTAACTCCATTAAGTATACTCCAAGTGGTGGGCGCATTGAAGTGGCGGCCGACGCCACCATCGATCACGTCCGCGTCAGGGTGACCGACACGGGATATGGAATCGCCAAAGATGACATTCCCAAGGTTTTCGACAAGTTTTTCCGCGTGAGAAACGAAAGGAACAGGGCCATTTCCGGCACTGGTTTGGGGATGCCCATCGTCAAGGGCATTGTCGAAGCCCACCTGGGCAGTATCAAACTGGCCAGTGAAGTGGGCAAAGGAACCACAGTAACCGTGGAGCTGCCTCTGCTGAAACCGGAGACCTTGGTTTCCGCGGCCGCCAAACATTGAAATGGGGATTTGGACATGCCTCCTGTTTTTATCTTTATCGATGATTCACCTTTCGAGCTGCAAGTGTTCTCGGACTGCATAATACCGGCCAGCCCCGGCATTGAATTCATCCTCGGATCAACCTATGAACAGGTGAAATCCAGACTGGGCGAACGCTACCCTTCTCTTTTTCTCCTGGATCTTTACGGACAGGACCCTGAGATAACCTCGCCCCGCATCATGTCCAGGGAAGAATTGTCGGCCGCTACCGAGTCATTCTGTTCCCTGGACAGGGTTTATGGCGGACTGGAACTTGTCCCGGAAGGCATCCGGACCAATGAGTTTCTCAAACGGCTCTTTCACATCACCGACCCGTGGCGGAAAGCCTTCCTCAGCGCCTCCCGGGCCGCCGGACAGAACACCAGATACGGCATGGGCAACCTGGCCGCCGTCCGTCGCGACTATCCGGCAGCCGCCGCCGTGGCTTACACCAGGAAATCCATGATAACCGACGCCGTGGACCTCCTGGCCGCCGGCATAGACGGGCTCGACCTCAAACCGGACGGCCCGGACGACCAGGCCATTCATGAGGCTACCAGGGCAGCCGCGCCCGATCTGCTGGAATCATGGTCGATGAAAGTGACTCACTGCTTCAACAGCTATGTGCAGAGCCTTGTCGTCCTGATGGTCCGGTCCGGTCTGGGCGGCGAGGTTTACAACCTCAAGAATCCGGAAGACCTGTCCGATGAAGCCCGGGACCTTCTCGGCCCCGGCGAGATGTGTTTCCTCCAGACAGCCGCGGACTGGTGGGGTTACTCCGGGCTGGACCCGCTGATATAGGACGGCTCTCCGGGCTCACTGCTGACGCCCGGTCCAGGGCCAGGACAAGCCGGGCAGCCAGCCGCCCAGGCGGGAGAGTGAAGAGCGTATCTGCTGACGCCAGCTCTGGCTGTAGACATAGTTGACCATGAGACTCAGGGACCGCTCTATGCCCTTGGGCGACCAGTTGGCTCCGAAGTTCACGTCTCCGGGGGCCAGAGTGGCCCCGTTGCCCAGATGAAAATTGGCCACGGGGTCCAGCGGCCTTCCGTCCCCGGCCTTTTCCTCGGCCAGGTAGTAATAGCCCAGGCGGCTCAGCGGACGGCCCAGGGCCGAAACCAGTTCCGGCTTTTCGGCCCACCCGGCCGAAGAAAACACTTTCAGCAGCACAGAGGCCAGATCGGCGCCCGCCTTCCCCCCTTGGGTCGCGTATTCAGCCTCAAGGAGACCCCGGACATTCTTGTCGAAGAATCTGGTCAGTTCTTCTGTTTTGAGTCTGAAACCGCTTCCCTTGCCTTCCAGAATAGGCAGCAGATAGCGCCGCCAGAAGCCGGGCATGGGGCTCAGAGTGCAGAAATTCCTTATCTCCGGCACATCCCGGTTAAGATGCTCCACAACCTGGAAAATAAGCAGCTTCCCCAGGCCCAGACCGGACAAGCCGTTCTGAGTGTTGTTTATGGAATAAAAGACGGCCGTGTCCTTCCGTCCGTTGTTCGCGCTCTCTTCCCGCCCCGGACCGATTATTTTCTGAATCGACCTGACCAGTCCTTTGGCCAGAAAGGCCTCGATAAAGACAACCGGCTCGTCCGGCATGACATGGTGATAAAGGGCGAAGCAGCGCCGGTCCCGGCCCAGACGATGAGCAACCTCTTCCAGGCTGGTCATGGGATGAACCATGTCCCTGTCCCGGATAATCTCGATCTGGCGGTAAGGAGAATCCAGGGTTATCTCTTTAAGCGTCAGGAAACCCGGCTGAAACCACGACTCGAAGAGCCTCACCAGATCGCTGTCAAGAGGCTTCAGGTCGGACGCACCTTGCCGGTGAGCCGACAGGACATCGGCCCGCAGATCCAGCAGGAATTTCAGGCCGCCCGGCAGGGTGACAAAATGCCGCAGCAGTCTCCAGCGGGGCGATTCCACGGCCGCTCTGATCCGGACCAGCAAATCCCGCCAGGCCGCCGGGTCGGCCGATGCGTCGGCCGCCTGGGCCAGCAGAGGCAGCGCCGTCTCGGCCGGGACTTCAACCGTGTGCAGCAACGAAACGAAAAAAGCCGATTTTTCCTCTCTGGACAATGCCTGGTATCCGCTCCTGATCTTTTCCAGAACCTCATTCTCCACAATCGGCACTTCCAGGGCCTGCTGAACGCTCTTGATCACCGCCCGAACCGGGCCGCTCCCCGAAAACTGTGATTGCGGCTTATTCTTCGCCATGGGATTGCCTCCAACTTTCTGTCTGTTGTTTTGAAAGCAGGCTCACAAGCTGGAAAAAGACTGATAAAACAAAAATTATTCCGGATAACGAAACAGATGAGACGGCCTTGGGGCGCCCGAGACCTTTTTCGGCTTCAAGCCGATTTTTGCTGGCCGAAAAATTGATTCAGGATATTCTGCCGAAAAAATCAGAAACGTCTTGACTGCTGCTCTGTTTTTCACTACAAGGGATTTTGGGCGCTGTTACGGATTACCCCGGACGGCAAATCCCATTTGCAGACAAGAGGACCGGTGACCCCGGTCTTCTTTTTTTTTCGCCTACAACGGTTTTTGTTCTCTGTCGCCGAAAGCGGCCAGAGCCGCCGGAATCAGCCCCCGCACCAGCGATTCGCCGTCCAGATTTCCCCGCCGCAGGAATTCATCATAGTCGGGGTGACTGGGGGCCAGCCGGGGAAAAGGCGGAGAAAAACCGGCCTTGATTTCCCGGCAATCCATAATCAATTCAACCAAAGGATACTCCTCGCCGGGAAAACCGGTCAACCAGCCCAAACGGCGCATACATTCCCAGCGGATCTGATCGATGAAAAAAAGGTTGGCGTCAAGTACCCGCAGCTTGGGTTCGCCCATCAGATGATGAAATTTGGCCCCCGGTCCCAGACCGAGCACCGCCATGATCAAATCGTAAAGCAAGGCGGTCACGTCCTCATCCAGCCGGGCCATCCTCAGCAGAGTCATGTCGGACAGGTCGGCTGTCATGGTCCTGTTGGTGAGTTCTTCCGGGAAAATCTTGCGCCAGCGGCCCTGGGCCCGTTCTATGGCCTTCCTCGTGTTGAACTCCTTAATGCTGACCACTTCGCCCATATGCGTGACTGAAACCCCGATGCGGTGTATTTGTATTTCAGCATTATAGCATAAGGGAAACAGACGATGACACCCGTTAAGTCAAAACAATTATTCCGGCTCCCCGGCCTGTTAACGCCTGATTCCAGGACCTTGCACATCGAGGCGCATTAGGGCATAATTACGGCCATGACTCGGAATTCACGCAATATTTATTTTAATTCCGAACAGTTACACACGGCAGACCAGGCAATGACCATCGCCGAGGATGTGATAAGCGATTGGTTCAAGCTCACTCTGGACGACTGGAAGAAGTACCGTTACGAGCTGAAAACGCGGCGTCATCTGAGTAAGGATGAAATTGTCCCGGATGTTTTCGCCCAGATTCTCAGATACGGCCCGGCCGAACGGACGGACCGGCTGCGCAAGGGCGATTTCTACCGTATCTGTCTTCAGGACCAGAATATTTTATGTGCGCTGGAACGGGAAGAACAGTTGAAGCTTCGCCCGTTGCTGGTCTATGTCCTGACGCACGAACTGGTCCACATCATCAGATTTTACAAATTTTTTCAGTTCTTCCACGCCGACGCGGGGGAACGCGCCGAGGAGGAGTCCCGTGTGCATGTCCTGACTTATGACATGCTGAAGGCCACCGGGGTCGCCGATCTGCCCATGATTTTCGACCTGTATTCACGTCACCGGGAGATGATCGACTGAGGCAGTTCCGTTTTTTTTCCACGGTAAAAAAGCGGTTTTCCACTTGACAAGAAAACCATAGTGATTAAATTAGGGGGCGAAAGAAGCAATGGAGGTGAGTGGGTATGCCCATTTACGAATATCAGTGTAGCGACTGCGGTCAGGTTACAGAAGCACTTCAGAAGGTCTCCGACAAACCTCTGAAGAAATGCCCCAATTGCGGCGGCAAACTCAGCAAGCTTATGTCCATGAACACCTTCCACCTGAAGGGTTCCGGATGGTATGTGACCGACTACGCCCACAAAAACAGCCCGTCCGACACCAGTGCGCCCAAGGCGGCCAAGGCCGATAAACCTGAAAAGGCGGCCAAGACTGAAACTAAGGCGGGGGACTCCAAGTAAGTCTCTTATCAGGACCGACTTCAGCAGTTTTCCATTAAAGACGGCCATCAGGCCGTCTTTTTCTTTGCGGGGCCTGCGGCCGGGAATCAGAGCAGGTCAATGGTCTGTCCCGCGCCGAGAAATCTGACCGCACCGCCCAGCTTCCCGCTCAGGTAGGAAGTAGCCTCCAGGCCGGAACAATGCAGCGGGGCCACTATTTCAGGTTTCAGCTCAGCCAGATAAGCGGCGGTCCGTTCGAGCCTCTCCGGGGAAGCATTCAACAGATGCAGACCGCCGATAATGGCCTTGACCCTTCTGTTCCCGCTGACAGCCCTGCTATGTTCAACCGTGTTGATCAATCCCGCGTGGCAGCATCCGGTGCAAACGACCAGCCCTTCTTCGCCCAGATCCACGGCCAGGGACATGTCGTCTTCCACCTGGTCGTCCGTCAGCTCTCCGTTCCTTTCCCGCAGAAAACCCCGGCTTATTTCCAACGGTTCCCGGCGCGGAACACTGCCTGTGGTGAAAATGGCCTGATGCAGACGGAGAGGCTCAGCGGAAGCCGCAACATCGCCGCCCCGCTCCGCCACAACCTCAGGGTCGAGGCCTGATCCGATGCTGCGCGGAGGGTCGCCCCAAGCCAGCCTTTGACCCCAGAATTCCGGATGCACCACTATCTTGACCCGGCGGTTCAACCTGGCCAGCAGATCGAGCAAGCCGCCGGTATGGTCGTAATGCCCGTGACTGAGCATAACAGCCTCAAGCCGGTCCAGTTTGACCTTCAGAACATCAAGGTTGTGCAGCAGCATTCCCGACTGCCCCGTGTCCAGCAGTATCCGGCCTTCGCGGCCTTGATCCCGCCATTCAACCAGCAGAGCCAGGCCGTGCTCACCCCATAATCCGGACAGCTTCACACAGTTGTTGACGACAATTGTAACCGACAGTTTTTCGATCATTACGACACCCATAGCCCTTTCTGAATCCGGAGATTTCCAACTTAAGTCTCTGGGGGTTGAGACCATCCGGCATTATGATACCCAAAATAAGTTAAACCGCCATTGAATATCAACCCTGAATGCCGGTTGACCATATCCGAAATGCTCGGCCTTGCCGGGCTGTCTCAACCAGCGAACCTGCGCGCCTGCTCAAATTGGCGCCCCGCCGCCGTTGAAAAAAACAGCCGGTGCCCATCCTCCGTCCTTGGCTGGCCGGTTCGTGTTATGATAAAGATAGGAATAAGCCGATCTTCAAGGCTTAATCAAACACATGCTCAGCCAGAGTCAGGCCGGTCCGGCTTCACGCCCAGGCGCTTTCGGCGGTGGATACCCTTGGGCCCTGGTCAACAAACAGAAGGAGTTCACCATGAACGGAACGCCGTTGCTTTTTGAAGAATTCAGCATAAAAGGCCTTTCACTGAAAAACAGGCTGACCATGGCCCCTCTGTATCTGGGATACGCCAACCCGGATGGGACGGTAAGCCAACTGATGGTGGACCATTACACTGAAATGGCCGCCTCCGGGGTTTCCCTGGTCGTGGTCGAAAACGCTTCCATAGCCTCCCCTTCCGGTTCCGGCTCGCCGTTCACTCTCAGGGTCGACGACGACCGTTTTCTGGACGGCCTGACCCGGTTGGCCAAGGCTATCAAGAATCAGGGGGCCAGGGCTTTTTTGCAGATCAACCACGCCGGCCGTTACGCTTACACTCCGGAGCGGCTGGCTCCTTCTCCGGTCGCCACGGGGGGAGTCGCTCCCAGGGAGATGAGCAAGGACGATATAGCTCTGACCGTCCAGGCTTATGCCTCGGCCGCCCGCAGGGTCAAGGCGGCCGGTTTCGATGGCGTGGAGATCCACGGCGGAACCGGGTATTTACTGGTCCAGTTCCTGTCGGCCCGCACCAACCAAAGGACGGACGATTATGGCGGTCCGCTGGAGAACCGCATGCTTTTCCCCATGCGTGTTCTGGACGCCGTGCTGGCCGAAGTGGGGCTTTCCTATCCCGTGGGCTACCGTTTTCTGGCCGACGAGGAACTGCCTGACGGCCTGCACCTGGACGAGACTTCCCTGTTCGCGGCGGAACTGAACAAACTGGGCCTGGCCTATCTGTCGGTCATGGCCGGAACTTATGATTCCTTCATGCTCCCCGATTACCGCGAAAAGGAAAAACAGGAAGCCTATATGGCCTCTTTCGCCGGAGCGATCAAGAAAGCCGCTCCGGATACGCCCATCATAGCCGCGGGACGCATCCAGACGCCGGAGACGGCTGAACGCCTCGTAAGGGAAGGAACCGCCGATCTCATCGGCCTGGCCCGTGTTCTGCTGGCCGACCCCTTCTGGCCTTTGAAGGCTCAAGGCCGTATAGGGCAGGCCCTGGTGAAATGCGAGCCGAACTGCTCCCTGTGTATGAAAAGGATCATGTCCGGCCGCCCGGCCTACTGCTCCCAATGGAGCAAAGACCGCCGGACCGCGTTCCTGGCCAAGGTCGGCGAGGAATCGCCCGGTGAACAATAAACCCAATAAACACGGAGGTGTCTCATGGCTGTCCAACCACCCGGCTTTGTCCCTCTCATAGCCGAAGTCATCGAGGTCAGAGGCGAATGCGGCGCGGGCCACAAGACAGGCGAAATACTGGAGGTCGGATGCTGGGATACGGGCGGACTGTGCGGGTATTTCTATCACGACATCTTCCCGACCCTGACCCTGATGCAGTTCGGCGGACGTTACCCCTGGCAGAAGAACGATGAAACCAGACTAGAATGCCCGGACCGCGACAACACCGTGGTCATCCGACTGCGCCGCCCGTGACACCGGTCAGCCGTTCCCGCTGAAGCTTCTCACCTTACGTTCAATGAGATAAGTCATCCGGTCCGAAATATGAAAATTGTCACCGTAACCTATGGCACGCGGGGAGATTTCCAGCCCTGCCTGGCCCTGAACCTGGCCCTGAGGGCCGCCGGGCACCAGACTCTTCTGGCCGGTCCTCCGGAACACTCGGTCACGGCCGAAAAACTGGGCTGCCCTTACCGGCCCCTGGGGGATGATTTCAAGGCCCGGCTGGACAGGTTCCCCAACCCGCATGAGATCAAGGCGGTCCTGCCTTTTCTGCTGTTCCTCAAAAAGCAGATGGTCCATCAGTTCAGAGAACTGCCGGCCCTGCTTGAGGGAGCCGACCTTGTACTGGGGGCTTCCCTGGCCGTGGCCGCCCCCGGCCTGGCCGCCGCGCTTAAGATTCCCTATCTGCCCACTCTCTTCTGCCCGCAGATAATCCCGTCCAGCCATCACCCGTTCTGGGGCCTGCGTCAGCAGACGCTGCCGGCCTGGCTCAACCGCCTCTCCTGGCTGGCAACCTCGGCCGCCGACCCCATGGGTTTGAAAACCCTGTTGAATTACGAATTGAAAAAACTGGGAGTCAAACCGCAGCGGAACCTATGGCGCTACTATCTCGGGGACCGGATCATCGTGGCCGCCGATGAAATATTGGCCCCCATACCGCCGGATGTGAAGCCCCAATGCCTCCAGACCGGTTCGTGGCATCTGACCGGAAAGGCTGAACTGGCTGAAGAGGTTGAAGACTTTTTGCGGCAAGGCGAACCGCCGGTCTATTTCGGCGTGGGCAGCATGCCCAACCGGCAACCGGAAGAAACCGCCCGTCTGGTCCTTCAAGCGGCCCGCGAGGCGGGGGTCAGGCTTATCCTCAGCCAGGGATGGGGGCAACTGAATCTGCCCGAAAGTCAGCCGGGCGTTCTGGTTGTCGGCGAAGCGCCGCATGACCGCCTGTTTCCACGGCTGGCCGCGGTTGTTCACCACGGCGGAGGCGGCACGACGGCGGCCGCGGCCAGGGCCGGCGTGCCTCAAGTGGTGGTGCCGCACATCATGGACCAGTATTACTGGGCTCACAGGGTGCATGCAACCGGCTTGGGTCCCCGCCCCCTGCCGCGCAGCAGGCTGAAGGCCTCCGGTCTGGCCCTGGCCATCCGCCGGGCCGTCAACGACCGGACCATCAAGCAGAGGGCGGCGGAAGTCGGCCGTATCTTAGGCAGCCGGGACAACCTGGCCCGGACGGTCGAGCTTATCGAAAGCATCGCCAGCCGGTAGCCGCGCCGGGCTGATTCGGGAGCGCGGACCCGGCCAGGCGGGAAGGGACAAAGAAGTTCGCCCCAAGGACAATAATCCGGTTTCAAGGGATGAATTGGTTCTGAAGCAGGCCGGAATGGTCAAAAAAACAGGAATCTTAAGCCAGTTCGAATCTCAGCACGTCGTCCCTGGGGACGACCTTCTGGACCCGGACAGATATGCAGTCGCCGGGCTTTATGGTCAACCCGGAACGGTCCGGCAGGTCGACATCCATCATCAGCTCGGTCAGATATACCCGCCAGCGGCGGGGGTGCTTCTCCAGCACAAGGGCCTCGAATTCCTTCTTGCCCTGTAGCTCGAACCACCGCAGCAGCCAATATCTGCGCCTGCGGAACTGAACCCGCATGGCCTTGCCCACGCCGATTTCGATCCTGGACATCAATGCCGCTGAATCTTCCTGCGAATATAAATGGCTGCCGCCGGCGGCCACGGAACGGACCTGCCGCTGCATAGCCAGATCAATGTATCGCCGCAAGGGAGAAGTCAGATTGGTGTAACACTCCAGCCCCATGCCGGAATGCGGCCGCTGCTCCAGGCTCCAACTCACCTTATGCAGAAAACGGCGCTGCTCAAGACAGGGAAACAGCTCCTGGCAGTCGGTGTCGCCGGACACAACTCTCTTGGTCGGTTCATCCTGGCAGCGGTAATAGCAGGCCGCGCCATTATCCATAAGGTACCTGGCGGCCAGATGATTGGCCAAAACCATGAACTCCGTTATCATGGCCCGGCCGGGATTGTCCCACAAGGTCAGGCTGACGCCCAATTCCCCCTCGGGAGTCAGATAAACATTCAGCTTGGGCAGAGGCAGTATCAAGGCGCCCTGAGCCACCCGTCTCGCTTTCAGTGCCTTGCTCAAGGCCCTCAGGCGGATGAGCATCAGATCCGTGGCCACGGACTCGTCCACTTCCTGGTAGCTCAACTGGCGGCGGATCTTGACCACGCTGGGGGTGAACTGGTAATCCAGAATCTCTCCGTCATCGGTCAGGTCGACCAGCAGGGAAAAGGCCGGCCGCTCCAGTCCCTGTCTGAGGCTGAGCATTTCCTCGGAAAGGCATTCGGGCAACATGGGCAGGCGCATGTCCGGCATGTAGATGGAAGTAGCCCTTTCCAGGGCCTCCAGGTCCAGGGCCGTCCCCGGTCTGACCGCCGCCGACACATCGGCTATGTGCACGCCCAGGCAGAAATGATCGCCCTTGGTCTCCAGACTGACCGCATCGTCAAAATCCCTGGCCCCGCCGCTGTCAGCGGTCAGGATGTTGAGGTCGGTCAAGTCTTTCCGCTCTTCGTCCCGCCATGCGGCCCTGCTGATGACTTCTTCGGCCTCGGCCAGGACCTGCGGCGGAAACTGAAGACTTATCTGTTCACGGATTACTTCAAGATTCTGATGTGGGCTGTATTCGCCCAGTTTGACCAGCAGATCGAACGGTTTCCAGGGGTCTGTCCCCAGTCCGGCCCTTTCCAGAAGCTTCTGGCCCAGTTTGTAATCGGGCGCATCCTGCCCGAACACGGCCATTTCCTTAAGAATCTGGATCGTCTTGTCCCGGCTCTCGGGCTCGTCATAGGGAGCGTCGGCCCAAGCCTGCCTGAGCCACTCCCCGCCTTCGGAGAGTTCCTTTTCCTTCTGCTCCTCACGGGACCGGTTGAGCAGGATCTGCTCCACTTTTTCCGCGCTGTGGCGCAGAGCCCGGTCGGAACCCATTTTAAAATACAACCCGTCGTTAAAAACGGCCCTCATAGCGGCCGCAACCTGATCTGGATTCACCGGCGCGGGCCAGCAGAGTTCGGCCAGATAGGCGTAGTCGAATTCTTCCCCTTCTCCCTCCAGCAGTTCCCAGAGTTCGACCAAGCCTATTTCCTCGGACAGCCTGGCGCGGCGGGCGGAAATTTCCCGTAGAGCACGGACGAGATCGTTGCGGGATTGGGAAGGGTTGAGGCCAGGGTAGGCGACATGCATGAGCCGCCCGCTGGAAACACTCATTTCTCTGTCGGTTTCACTTAAAACCTGGAGTCTGTTCGTTCCCGGCCGGGACACCACGGCGGTGATGAATCTCCGTCCCTCTATGAATTCAACCACCCTGCCCGGTTCCATATATCTCCAGTCGTTAAAATTAAATGAAATTATCAGGAGACCCGCCTCCTGTCAACCGGGAGGACGCAACTTGTGCTGACAACATAAAAATAACTGAACCATGTGCGAGATGAATAATCCCCGTGCGCAGGCCGGTACCGGGTAAGACCGGCAAGTTCGTCAGCCTGTCCTTTCTGAAAAGGGTTACGGCTCCGGAAAATGAGCCATTACATGAAGCATGCGTTGACCGGAGACGGGCAGACGTTTATATAATTTCAGGATGAGCAGTTACCGAACCATGCGGCCGTATTTCAGACGCCATCTGTGGCGTCTCTTCTTCGGCCTTCTCGCCTTGATCGTCGTGGACCTGCTCCAACTCGTCATTCCCCGGGTGGTCAAGCACGCGGTGGACGATTTGAGCACCATGAGCGCGACGCCTCGGGGTCTTGTCCATTATGCCCTCATGATCGTCCTGCTGGCCGCGGGCATCGGATTTTTCCGCTATTTCTGGCGGTTGCTCATTCTGGGCTTTTCCCGCATCGTCGAAGAAGACCTCCGCAACCGCATCTTCACCAGGCTGCTCTCCCTGCCCTCTTCCTGGTTCCTCACCAGAACCACCGGCGACATCATGGCCCACGCCACCAACGACCTCGACGCGATTCGCATGGCCGCGGGCTTCGGGCTGGTGGCCCTGGTGGATTCCGTACTGCTGGGCACGGCCGCCGTTGGGTTCATGATCTGGATAGACTTCAAGCTGACCCTCCTGGCTCTTATCCCCATGCCCCTCATCACCATACTGACCCGCCGCCTGAGCCGGGTCATGCACCGCCGTTACCGCAAGGTCCAGAACCTCTTCGGCAATATGACCGAAAGAGTGCGGGAATTTCTTTCGGGCATCCGCGTCGTCCAGGCTCACGTCAGGGAAGATCTGGTCTTGAGCGAAATGGACCGGGTCGGCCGGGATTTCGTCGAAGAAAACATCCGCCTGAGCAAGGTTTCCGGTTCGTTCATGCCCATGATGGTCATGTTCACCAACCTCTCCCTGGCCATTGTCATCTATTTCGGCGGCAGGCTGACCGTTTTTCAGGCCATCAGCCCCGGCGATTTTGTGGCCTTTATCAGCTACCTCGGGCTGCTGACCTGGCCCATGATGGCCCTGGGCTGGGTGGTCAATCTGGTCCAGCGTGGCGCGGCTTCACTGGACCGCATCAATACCATACTGGAAGAACAGCCCTCCATCACCGATCCTCCGGCTCCGGTCAGGCTCAAGAAAAGCAATGGGCGCCTGGAAATCAGCCGTCTGACCTTCGCTTACCCCGGCCGCTCCCGGGAAGTCATCAAGGACCTTTCCCTGGTCTGCCCGGCCGGCTCCATCACCGCCCTGGTTGGCAGGACCGGGGCCGGAAAATCCACTTTGCTCAATCTGGTTCCCAGACTCTTCGATCCGCCGCCGGGAACCGTTTTCCTTGACGGGGTCGACCTTAGAGAACTTTCTCTTTCTGACCTGAGGCGGACAGTCGGTTATGTATCGCAGGACAATTACATTTTTTCCGGGACAGTAGCGGAAAATATCGCTTTCGGCAGGCCGGACGCCGCCGAGTCCGACATAGCCGAAGCGGCCCGGGCCGCCCATCTGGACCGGGAGATAGCTTCTTTCCCCGACGGTTACGGGACTCACATCGGCGAACGCGGGCTGACTCTTTCCGGCGGCCAGCGCCAGCGGCTGGCCCTGGCCCGCGCCCTTCTCCTGGATCAGCCCCTGCTCATCCTGGACGACACCTTTTCCGCCGTGGACGCGGAAACGGAAGAAGCCATCCTGGCCAGCCTGGCGGCCAAAAGGGCGGGGCGCACCACGGTCATCGTCGCCCACCGCCTGACCAGCCTCAATCTGGCCGACCTCATCCATGTTATCGAGGACGGACGGCTGACAGAATCCGGCAGCCATGCCGAACTCCTGGCCCGGGACGGCTACTTCGCCAGGCTTCACCGGCTCCAGCAGATTCAGGCCAATTACGACCTCGGGACCGCGGAAAAGAAAACAGGCGTCTGACCATGTGGCAGGATTACGGATACATAGAAGAGGAAAAACGGGTCAAGCCCTACGATTTCAAGCTGATGCTCCGGCTGACCGGATACGTCCGCCCCTACATTTCCCTGCTGGTCCTGACCAGCCTGCTCATCGTCGCCGCCACGGCCGCCGAACTTGTGCTGCCCTATCTGACCAAGGTGGCCGTGGACCGCTATATCGTCGTCTCCCATCAGATAGTCCGGACCGAATCGCCGGATAAGGCAACCAGGGAACTGTTTGCACGGTCACACGGGCTTTTCATTCCCTCCGGCCGGGACGGGGTTTTCTTCCTTTCCGCCGAAAACGCCCGCAAGCTGGACCCGCTGGACGCGGCCAGGCTGAAGAAAAGCGGACTGCTCCAGCCAAAGCAATACTACCTTGTCCCCAACAAGCCGGGCACGGCCATGGACGTGGTCAGAGAGAATCCCGGCCTTTTCCAGGTCTTTCCGGCAGGAGCGCTGATAGCCTCGACAGACCTGAGCCGCCTGGATGAAAGCCAGCTTGCCCGGCTAAGGGCCGGAGATGTGGCCGGGCTGGCCTGGATAGCCGTCATCTGCTGCGCGGTGCTGGTGCTCGGCTATTTCTTCAATTTCGCCCAGGTCGTCCTCTTAGAAACCACAGGGCAGCGCATGTCCCACGATATCCGGCAGGATCTGCTCAAACATGTCCTGACCCGTTCGATCTCCTTCCACGACCGCTCGCCCACGGGGGTCCTGGTGGCCAGGGTCACCAACGATATTCAGAACCTCAACGAAATGATCAAGTCCGTGGCCGTGACCCTGTTCAAGGATTTCTTCATCCTGGCCGGAATAATGGCCATACTTATCCAGATAAATATGCGCCTGGCCCTGCTGACTTTCGCCCTGCTGCCGCCCATACTGCTGGTGACCGGAATATTCCGCAGGCTGGCCCGCGACGTCTTCCGGGAACTGCGCGGCAAAGTCGCCCAGATAAACACCGCCTTCAGTGAAAACATGGCCGGGATCCGCATCGTTCAGGTCTTTCGCCGCGAGGAATACAACAGCCGCGAATTCGCCCGTCTCAATCATGACAATTACCTGGCCGGCATGCGCCAGATAAAAATTTTCGCGGTTTTCATGCCGCTGATCGAACTCATCTCGGCCTTGGCCATGGGCGTAATCATCTGGTACGGCGGCCTGTCCGTCCTCAGCGAAGCCATGACTCTCGGCGCGGTCGTAGCCTTCATCGCCTATGCTCAGAAGTTCTTCCAGCCCATCCGCGACCTGGCTGAAAAATACAATATCCTCCAGTCGGCCATGGCTTCACTGGAACGCATCTTCGGCCTCCTGGACGACCGTTCGGCCCTGCCGCCTCCTTCCGTCCCCACTCCCCTGCCCGAGTCAAAAGGGGAAATCACTTTCGACCGGGTCAGTTTCGCCTACCGTCCCGGTGAACCGGTCTTGAGAGAAGTATCCTTCCGGGTCCCGGCAGGCCGGACCCTGGCCATTGTCGGAGCCACCGGAGCGGGCAAGACATCAATCATCAACCTGCTGCTCAGGTTTTACGACGTCAGCGCAGGGCGGGTTCTGGTGGACGGCCGGGATGTCAGGGAATTGGATCCGGCCGGGCACCGCTCCCGCATCGGGCTGGTCATGCAGGACGTTTTCCTGTTTTCCGGCACTATCAGGGAAAACATCAGCCTGGCCGGAAAAGACCTCCCCATGGACAGGATCAGGAGCGCGGCCGAAGCCGTCAACGCCGCCGGATTCATAGAATCTTTGCCTTTGGGGTACGACCAGCCCATCGGTGAAGGCGGCTTGTCCCTCTCAGTGGGCCAGCGCCAACTGCTTTCATTCGCCCGCGTCCTGGCCCGCGACCCCAGGATTCTGGTCCTTGACGAAGCAACGGCCTCCATAGACTCGGAAACGGAGAAGCTGATTGAAACGGCCCTGGCCCGCCTGACGGCTGGAAGAACTTCCATTATCATCGCCCACCGTCTCTCGACCATCCAGCGGGCCGACCAGATACTGGTCCTGAACAAAGGCCGTGTCGCCGAAATAGGGACCCACCAGGAGCTTCTCTCTCTTCACGGCCTCTACCATCACCTCCACCTCCTGCAATACCGGGAAAACCGGTTGGCTAACCACACGCGATAGTAATATAATCCGTTAAACTGCGGGTCGGAGGACATCCATGGACCTTGGACTGACAGATAAGACCGCCCTGGTCGGAGGGGGGAGCCGGGGGCTGGGCCGGGCCATTGCCGCCGCTCTGTCGCGGGAAGGAGCCCGCGTGGCCATTGTGGCCCGGGACAGGCAGGTGCTTGAGGAAACGGCCAGGGATATATCCGCTTCCACCGGCCGCACAGTCAAACCGGTAGCCGCCGATCTGTCCGTTCCCGAGCAGGCCCGCAAGGCCGCAGGGGAGACTCTGGAGGCCTTCGGCCGCGTGGACATTCTGGTTAATAACGCGGGAGGTCCTCCGTCCGGTTATTTCGCCGATTTTTCCGACGAAGCCTGGGACCAGGCCTTCCGGCTCAATCTCATGAGCGCGGTCAACATGACCAGGGAAGTCCTGCCGGGTATGAAGGAACGCCGCTGGGGGCGCATTGTCAATATGACCTCCATCGCCGTGAAACAACCTCTCGACGGCCTGATGCTCTCCAATTCCATCAGGGCCGGGGTGCATGGCTGGGCCAAGAGTCTGGCCGCTGAGACGGCGGCTTTTGGAGTGACCGTCAACAATGTCCTTCCCGGCTACACGGCCACGGACCGGGTCCGCAGGCTGGCCAGGTCTCAGGCCGAGAGGGAAGGCCTGACCGAAAATGAAATTGTCGCCCGGATGAACCGCTCCGTCCCCATGAGACGGCTGGCTTCGCCCGAGGAAGTCGGTGATCTTGTGGCCTATCTGGCTTCGGAAAAGGCCGCCTATATCACCGGCGTTTCGATTCAAATAGACGGCGGCTTCCATAGCGGGCTAATGTAAGCCCGGAAACCGCCTTTAGTTAAGTTTTGCCTCTCGGAGGAGGAAAAGATGTTCCGCCGACTGATGTTTCCGACTATCATGCTGATTTCTCTCGCTCTCATCTTCGGAGCGGTTCCATATGCCGCGGCCGCAGCGCCGGAACCCTTGCGCGTCCTGGCCGTCCATCCGACCGGTCCGGTGCCGCTAGTCAAACAGATAACCGTCACGTTCAGTGAACCCATGGTCCCCCTGGGCGAGATGAGCAGGCCTCCGGAGCAGGTACCCGTGGTTTTCGAACCGGAAATCAAGGGCCGCTACCGCTGGCTCAATGTCTATACCCTCGTTTTTGAACCGGACAGCCCGTTGGAAGGTTCGCAAAAGGGTACGATAACAGTCAAAAAGAACACCAAAGCCCTCTCGGGAGCCCGCCTGCGCAATGACGAAAAAACTGAATTCGCGCTGCCGGACATCCAGGTGCTCGGTTCCTATCCCGAGGCAGGCTCCCAAGGGCTGCCTCTGCGTCCGGAATTCCACGTCCGTTTCAACCAGCCCCTGCTTCTGCCCCAACTTCAGAACCAGGTTTTTTTCCAGACCGGCAGCGGCGGCCGCGTGGCAGCCGTGGTCAAAAACGACGAAGAGGCCAACCGGGACCGCCTGCCCGGCGGAGACTGGTCGGCCATCATCGTCCCGGCCGCCGATCTGCCGCCGAATTCGGCCTGCCAACTGGCTCTGACCGCCGGTCTGGCCTCCGCCAGCGGCCCGCTGCCCTCGACCAGGGAAATGCGGATTCTCTTCAGCACTTACGGGCCTTTCCAAATCAAGGAAGTAGCCGGATACCGTCTGGAAAAAGAAGGCCCTTACGATCCGGAAAGCGGGCTCTGGCTCAAGTTCACCAATCAGATCAAGCCCAAGGACCTGTCCGGCCGGCTCAAGATAAGCCCCGATTACGATCTGGCCCGTATCCCCGAAGTGACGGACGAAGAATCCGAGCCCGTCAGCGCCATCTGGATACCCGGCCCGTTCGAAGCGGCTACCCTGTATACCTTGAATCTGGACCCCTCCCTGCAAGACCAGTTCGGGCAGCCCCTGACCGGGCAGAACAATTTCCGGGTGGCTTTCGGGCCGTCCAGGCCGGTTCTGGAGCTGCCTGGCCGACAGGGCGTCCTGGAAACAGATTCCAATCCGTCCTATCCCTTCCGCGCCCGCAATCTGGCCTCTGTCACCGCCAGGGCCTATTTCCTCACCCCGGAAACCCTCATACCCTTCATCATGAAGCATGAACTGTATGACTACCTGAGCGGTTCGTCCGATGATCTGCTGGCCGACATTCCGCCTCATGAGATCAAGACCGCCGTCCTGCCCATCGACACCCCGCCCAATACCCTGACCTACCAGCCGGTCAGATTGAAGCAGCTCCTTGGTAAGGAGGCCGAAGGGGGAGTCATCTACTTCGACCTCAACGCCCCGGAAACCAACGACGCCAAGACCGGCAAACCGGTTTACGAAAGAGCGCTGGTCCAGGTGACCGATGTGGGGCTGTCGGTCAAGTTCGGCCAGTCGAACACGCTTATCTGGGCTACGGAGCTGGCGACGGGCAAACCGCTGCCCAAGGCAGACTTGGAAATTCGCAATACCAGCAACCATGTACTCTGGCGCGGTCAGTCCGACGAACAGGGGCTGGCCATGGCTCCCGGAGCCACCCAGCTCAAAATCCAGCGCCAGGAAGACAGATACGGCCAGCCTTCCATGTTCGTCATGGCCAACTACAAAGACAGTTTCAGCGTAGTCAGCACGACCTGGAACGAAGGCATCGCCCCGTGGAATTTCGGGCTGCCCAGCCGGGAACTGGAATCCGAGGAAGAGACCATGACCTGGGTCATGACTTCCCTGCCCCTGTACAAACCCGGCGATGAAGTCCGCTTCAAGGTGATTCAGAGGTCCAGCAATCCGGAAGGACTGAGGCCCCCGCAGAAAAACAATCTTCTGATTCAGGTTCAGGACAGCCGAGGCCAGGACATCGAAGCGATGAAAGTTCAGCTCAACCGCTTCGGAACGGCCTCAGGCCTGCTGACTCTGCCCCGCAACGCCCCTCTGGGTTCTTATGCCATTCGCGTCGGCGTCAATGAAGAGCAGTTGCAGTATGCCGGGGATTTTCAGGTTGAAGAGTACCGCAAACCCACCTTTGCCGTGGAAATAAAGCCCTCGTCCCCGGAAGTCCTGGCCGGAGAAAAGCTGACCGCGGCTGTTCAGGCCGATTACCATTTCGGCTCGCCTGTCTCCAGGCAGCCCGTTGACTACGTAGTCACGGCCGAACCGGCCGGTTTTACTCTGCCCCGGTTTGAAGACTATGCGGTCATCGACTGGTACAGCCAGCCCGAAGAAGAAGCCGAGCCTGTGCCTACCGTTGCCAGCGGACGGGGCCAGTTGGATGCCCGTGGCGCCTTCAGCATCGCATTTACCGCCGAGCAGGCCCGCCGTCCCCAGCCCCGCTCCTTCCAGATCGAAGCAACGGTCACCGATGTCGATCAGCGCACTGTCAGCCGGAGGGGCTCCGTTCTGGTCCATCCCGCTTCGTTTTATCTAGGCCTGAAAACCGACCGTTATGTGGTTGGTCCCGGCGAAAAGATGACCGTCAGCCTCATCGCCGCTTCACCCGACGGCAATCTAATGCCCGGCGTAACCACGGACCTGGCTCTATTCCGCCGGACCTGGCAGACAGTCAGAATCAAGGGAGTCGGCGGTTATTATCACTATGTCTCCAAGGCCACCGACACATTGATTCAGCGCATCCGCACCAGGACACTGGAACAGCCCACGGGACTGGACTTCACCCTGGAACAAGGGGGATTCTACTACCTGACGGCCGAAGCGAAAGACCAGGCAGGCCGCACCGCCGCCAGTTCCACCGGATTCTATGCTTACGGTGAAGGCCCCGCAGGTTGGGAGCATTACGATCACGACCGCATAGACCTGGTCCCGGACAAGGACCAGTATGCCCCTGGCGACACGGCGACCATCCTGATTAAAAGCCCCTTCACTCAGGCCGCCGGTCTCCTGACCGTGGAACGCAACGGAGTCCGCCGTTACGAAACATTCAACCTGGACGCCCCTTCGGCCGCCGTCAAGGTCAAGCTGGAGGAAGGCGACGGTCCCAATGTTTTCATCTCGGTCCTGCTGGTGAGAGGAAGAATCTCGGACGCCCTGGACAAGCAGGGCCGGGATCCGGGCAAACCGGCCTTCAAGGCCGGATACGCCCAGGTCAAGGTGGTTGACGTCAAGTCTCACCTCAAAGTCGAGGTCAAACCGGACCGTCCCCAGGCCAGGCCCGGCGAAGAAGTGGAACTGACCGTTCAGGTCACCGACGGGACCGGCATGAAGCAACAGACCGAAGTGGCCCTGATCGTGGCCGACGCCTCTCTGCTGCAACTGGCCTCGGAAGATGTCTATTATCCTGAAAGGCTCTTCTTCGCCCCCCGCAGCCTCTCGGTCTGGACCACGGACTCCCGTCTCAACCTCATAGGACGGCGGCATTACGGCCTCAAGGGAGCCAACACCGGCGGCGGAGGAATGGGCGCGGCGGCTGAACGCTATCGCCGCCGCTTCGTCTCTCTGGCCCTCTTCGAACCCCACGTGGTTACCGACGGTTCCGGCCTGGCCAAGCTCAGATTCACCCTGCCGGATAACCTGACCACCTTCAAAATATTCGCCGTAGCCAACACCGACGGCGGCAAGTTCGGCACAGGCACGGCCTCCCTGCGCGTGACCAAGCCCCTGGTCATACAATCCGCCCTGCCCAACTTCGCCGGTGTGGGAGATGAATTCACGGCCAACGTGGTTGTCCACAACCGGAGCGACCGCACAGATTTAGCCACGGTCACCCTGTCGGGCGAAAACCTCACATTGCTCAATCCTGAAGCCCTGACCGCCGAACTGGCCCCCGGAGCCAGCCATGAATTCGGCTTTCCCGTCCGCGTCCTGCCCGGCAGTCAGGCGGTTTTCCTGGTCGACGCCGCCTTGGGCGGCGAACACGACGCGGCCGAATTCCGCGTGCCCCTGAGGTTCCCCAACCGGTTAGAAACGTCAGCCACCGTCGGACGCCTGACCCAGGCGGCCAAGGAAACCGTCCTGGTTCCCAAGGGCACGGACCCGGACCGGGGCGGTCTGACCCTGACCGTGTCCACCTCCATCGTGGGCACCATGTCCGCGGCCTTTGACTACCTCAAGGCCTATCCATACGAATGCCTGGAACAGAAGACCTCGCGGGCCTTGGGAGACCTTTATTTTCTCTCCTGGAAGAATAGGCTGGAGACTCCGGCGCAAGCCGATCCGAACCGGGAAGCCCGTCTGAAAACCTATCTGGAAGGACTGGAAGCTTTCCAGAGCTTTGACGGCGGCTTTTCTTTCTGGCCGGAAACCAATGCCGCCGACCCTTACCTCACGGCCTATGTGCTTCAGGCCATGAACATCATGCTCAACTCGGGACAGCCCGTGGACCGCAGGATAATGACCAAGGCTCAGGCCTATCTGACCACGCTGGTGAACACGGAAAAATGGCCCGTCTGGTTCGGAGAACGCGAGAAGTCGGACACGCGGGCCTACATCGCTCTGGTCCTGACCGAAACAGGGCAACCAGTTTTACCTTTGGTGGAAAACATATACAACCAGAAAGAAAACCTTTCCCCCTTCGCCCTGGCCTGTCTGATGGACGCCTTGAGCTGCACCGGGGAGGGAGATTTGACGGACCAGCAGATCAAGGACGTCAGAGACCGTCTCTTCGGACGGGCGGTTATCACCTCCCGTGAAGTTCATTTTGAAGAGAAAGGCGGTCCGAGGGGCTTGATGGCCTCCACTATCAGGACCAACGCTTTCGCTCTGAAAGCCTTGCTGCATGCCGTCCCCGACGACCCGCACGTCACGGCCCTGGCCGGTTGGCTGGTCCAGTCCAGGACCGACGGTCATTGGGGCAGCACCCAGAACAATGCTTCGGCCCTCATGGCCCTGACGGAATATATCCGGGTCATGGAGGAACAGCCGCCTCAGTTCAGCCTGCTGGCCGTGGTGGACTACGAACCTCTGGCCGAAGCCGACTTCCGCAGCTTCGAAACTCCCCCGCTGGAAAGAACCGTCCCCATGCCCAACCTGGCCATGGGCCGCAAGATTCCGGTGGAACTCAAACTGGACGGAACAGGTGCGGCCTATTACACCCTGAAACTGGATCATGCGCCCATGGACCTGGACATCTCCCAGGAACTGGCCGGTTTCGCGGTAACCCGCACCTACACCAGGGTTGACGGCTCAGACCAGCCCATCACGGATGGCGCAAGACTGCGCCGGGGCGACATTGTCCGGGTGGACGTGACCCTGCTGGTCCCCGCTCAGCGCCACTGGGTGGTGCTGGAAGACTGCCTGCCCGCCGGCCTGGAACCTATCAACTTCAATCTGGCCACCGCTCCCGAGCACTTGCAGGAGTTGCTGAACAAGGGCTATAAACCTGAAGAGTACTTCCGCCGCTACTGGTATGAACACCGCGAAATCCGCTCCGACCGGGTAGCTGTTTTCGCCCGTGTGCTGACCGAAGGCGCCTATACGCTCTCTTATCTGGCCAGGGTCGTGACTCCGGGCTCCTTTGCCGCTCCGGGTCCCCGGGCCGAGGAAATGTATGCGCCCGAAGTCTTCGGCAGAGGCGCGGGAATGCGGCTTGAGGTTGAAAACAACTAAGAAGATTCACCGGACGATTCTCCTGTCAGGGGTCGTGCTGACCGTTCTGAGCGCCGCCCTGTTCGGATTGGCGGTCAGCGGTCAGGACCCTCTGGCGGGGACTCGTCCGGGCTTTCAGCCCTCCATCCGGGTGGAAGACCGGCATGGCCGCCTGCTGAGGGAATTCCTTTCCGCCGGGGATACGCGCAGCCAATGGGCCGGACTGGCATCCTTTTCGCCTCACCTTGTCCAGGCCGCCCTGGCTGCCGAGGACCAGCGTTTTTTCAGTCACCCCGGTATAGACCCGCTGGCCGTCTGCCGGGCCTTTTGGCTCAATCTGAAATCAGGCCGCGTCCGCAGTGGAGCCTCCACAATCACCATGCAGCTGGCCCGCATGCTGGAGCCCGGCCCCCGCACCCTCGGCCGCAAGATTCTTGAAGCCCGGCGCGCCCTGATGATCGAATGGCGTCACTCGAAAGAGGAAATACTGGAGGAATACCTGAACCGGGTTCCCTGCGGGAACCTGACGTATGGGATTCCGGCCGCGGCCGAGCTCTACCTGGGCAAATCCCCGGCCGTCCTCTCCCCGGCCGAAGCGGCCTTTCTCATGTCCCTACCCAAGGCCCCCACGGCCCTGAATCCTTACCGCAATGAGGCCGCCGCCTTGGCCAGGCGCAATCAGGTTCTCTCACGCATGGCCAGACTGGGGTTTATCAGCTCCGGCCAGGCCGCGAGGGCCAAGGCCGAACCGTTGGGGGTGACACGGGAGGCCAGCCGCTTTCGCGCTCCCCATTTCGTCACCCATATAAAAAACCTGCTCCCGTCGCCACCTCCTTCCCTGGTCCGCACAACCCTTGACCTGGAACTGCAAACCCAGGTGGAAAATCTGGTCTCCCGGACCATGGAAACAAACAAGGACAAGGATATCTCCCAGGCCGCCGTGCTTGTCATGGATCACCGGACCAGGGAAATACTGGCCTGGGTGGGATCGGCGGATTTTTTCGATCTTCGCGACGGACAGAACGACGGGGTTCTCTCCCTCCGGCAACCCGGCTCCACGGTCAAGCCCTTTACCTATGCCGCCGCGTTTGACGCAGGCCTGACTCCATCCGACATGATCGAAGACTCCCCGGTCAGCTACCGGCTCCGCTCCGGAATCTTCAGCCCCGCGAACTATGACCGCAGATTTCACGGCGAAATATCCCTCCGGGCCGCCCTGGCCAGTTCGCTCAACGTGCCGGCCGTCAAGGTCATGGACAAGGTGGGACTGGTGGAAGTGTATGGAAAAATGAAAGCCGCCGGGCTGAAATCACTGGACAAGGAGCCCGATTATTACGGACTCGGGCTGACTCTGGGCTGCGGAGAAGTCACGCTGCTGGAACTGGCCAACGCGTATGCCACCCTGGCCGCAGGCGGCGTGTACAAGCCGCCGGTTCTGTTCGGGCAAGGCTCCGGCCTGGCCGAGGAGCCGGGCGTGCAGGTCTTCTCACCCCAGGCCGCCGCCCTGGTCACCGACATCCTGTCCGATGACGCCGCCCGCGCCACGGGTTTCGGCCGGGACAGCCTCCTGTCCCTGCCCTTCCCCGCCGCCGCCAAGACCGGCACCAGCAAGAATTTCCGCGACAACTGGACGGTGGGGTACACTTCGTCCCTGGTGGTGGCCGTCTGGGCCGGAAATTTTGACGCCCGGCCCATGGGCCGGGTCTCGGGCATTTCCGGAGCCGGACCTCTCTGGCGTCAGGTCATGCGCCTGGCCGCCAGCCGCTATGAACCGCGAGAGTTTCCCCGGCCGGACGGCCTGACCGAGCTGGACGTCTGTCCGGACAGCGGACTTCTCGCAGGCCCGGACTGCCCGGGACGGCGCACGGAACTCTTTATCAGGGGCTCTGAACCGGACGCCTACTGCCTTCGGCACCTCAGGACCCGGCAGGCGGAACTCCCCCGCCAGCAGCCGTCCCGGCTGACCATAATCAATCCGCGCCCCGGTGAACGCTATCTCTTCGACCCCGGTATAGAGAAGGAGTTCCAGAACCTGGCCCTGGAAGCACTCGCGCCTCCCGGTGTGGACAGTCTGGTCTGGCTGGTCAACGGCAATGAAATAGACAGGGTGCCGGTGTCACCGGAAAATGCGCCCCGGCTCTTCTGGCCGCTGAGTCAGGGCAGGCAGACTTTCACGGTCATAGCCTGTTCGAACGGCCGGGAAGTGGCCAGGGACAGGGTCGCCGTGGAGATAAATTGAAAAAGGGCCGACATCGGCCCTTTGAGTTTGTTGACAAAGTCCCACCAAAGGCCGTTGAAAGAGACGAAGGCTCCGAAAGTAACCATACAGGCTGGATGCTTCGCCCCAGGCTGTCGCCTGGACCAACTCTGGGGGCTGGCCGCCCCCAGCGCTCCCGCTGGTCGCTGCCCCCGCGTAAAGATGGAATATAAACCCGGAGGCGTCAGCCTCCGGAGCCGGGTGCAGGCGAAAGCCTGCCAGACCAAGGGGACGCCCAAGCGGCCGCGTCCCCTTGGAACCCCCGGCCTTTTTTAACCCGCCGAACGGGCATCCATGCCCTTCGCCGGGGGGCGAACGTCCGTGTTCGCCGAAGAAAGGGGAAACCGGAAAATCGTCTTGGAGGGTGCAAGTCAGCTTGATAAAGACAACAAAGGGGTTTGTCAACAGTCTGAAAGGGCCGGTGCCGTCCCTTCTATTTCTACCCACGCCCCGGAGGCTTGGGGGCCTCACGGCGGCGTTGCTGCATGTCCAGAAATCCCTCGCTGTAGGGATAGGGACCGCCCCGGAAATTACCGCAGGGAAAATCGTCGCAGTCGCGCAGACAGAAAGCCACTTTGCGCTCCACGGCGCATTTGAGTATGGGGCAGAATCCTCCGAGGCGTTCCAGTTGAACAGCCAGTTTTCTGGCCGCCTGGCTGCCTGTGCCCGGTCCGCAGGGGGAACAGCGGCCGCCTGTGGCCAGACGGCAGGTCAGGCAGTTGATGCCGCAGGCCCCGGTGCCGAATATTTCGTCATGCATAGAAGTTACCTCACTCGGCCAGACGGGCGGAAACCACGTTGACCAGAGCCCAGATGCAGTCCAGGGGCAGGTGACGGTCCGTGTTGGCGTCAACAGTCACCGTCACGTCGGCCGGAAACTCGTCATCCGCTTCATGGAGTATGTAAGCCAGCAGAACTTTCGGCAGGGCGAAAACCCGGAAAGCCGCGTCGCCGCCACTGATTCTTGTAGCGTCCCATTCCGCGGCCCTGGCCAGAAAACTCTTTCCATCCCGACCGTACCGGTCGGCCACCGGCTTGACATTCAGGGCGTGGGGCCCCTGAAAAAACAGAGCCCCCCCTTCCAGTTCACGGGGAGTGACCATCCGCCCGGCCAAGCCTTCATCGGAAGCGTGCAGCAGATACCCGATCAGCACCAGTCCGGCCTGAAACCCCGGTCTCCGGGCTCCCGACGGTACGGATATGGTGCGTTCCTCCGGACGGACCAAGTGCTCCACCCCCAGAAACGGCAGAGCGTATCCGTCCTCAAGCCTGAACGCCCCGGTGCGGCGGCAGACAACTTCAGGCTTCAGAGCCGCCAGATCGTCCCACAAGGCCGAGGGCAGGTTCTCCACCCCGCTGTACAGAGTTATTTCTTCCGGATCGACAGCTTGCCTGTCAGGCATGACTTCTCCTTGCCTGCAAAGACCCGTCCCTGTTTTCCGGCAAACCGGCCGCGCCAGAAGCGGTGATTCTCCGGAACTCGGTTGCCCTATTCAAACCTGTCAATAGACCCGCAGGTGTCCGTGACGGTACCCCAGGACATCCAGGGCCTCGTTTATAACCATAAAGGCGTTGGGATCGCGGGAAAAGACCATCTCCTTGATGCGCGGCATCTCCGTCATGGTCACCACGCTGAAGATGATCTTTTTGGACTGCCCGGTATATGCTCCGCTGCCGTCCAGAAAGGTGACGCCCCGGTTCAGTTTCTCCAGAATATCCTGGGATATTTCGGCGGCCTTGTCGGAAATGATGATCATGGTCTTGCGTTTGTTGAATCCTGTCACTACCGCGTCAACCAGCTTGCCCTGGGTAAAAACGAAAATAGCCGTATACAAAGCCATCTCCAGGCTGAACAACAGGGCCGCCACGGCCAGAATCAAGGCGTTGACCATGAAAAGGGTCCAGCCCAGCCTGAGCCCGAAGCGCTTGTTCAGATAAACAGCCAGAATGTCGATACCGCCCGAAGACCCGGGCGTACGCAATATCAGGCCGGACCCCAGACCGCAGATTACGCCGGCCAGCACAGCCGCCAGTATCGGGTCGGTGACCGGAAAGGCCGGCACCTGGAGAAACTGCGTCAGGAGCGAGAATATGGCCACACTGTAAACCGTGAAGAACATGAACTTACGGCTTACACTGAACCAGCCGAGCAGAAAAAAGGGTATGTTCAGGATGAAATAGAGGGCTCCCACACCGAGAACGTCGGCCAGGTAATGGATGATCAGGGCCACGCCTATCACTCCGCCGTTGAGAAACCGGTGGGGGAGAAGTATCCCGTTGATGCCGATGGCCACAATGATGCTGCCGATGGTTATGAGCAGCCCGTTGATAATAATCTTTTTAAGGGACATGCCTTAGCTCCGTTGAATAAGAATAATCCGTTTTTCCGCGAAATTGTTCTGCTGGATGACTGATGCTGATTATAACTGTTTTGAAGCCGCCGCAAGAGATTTTTCCCCCCAAGGAGCGCATAAATAAAAAAGGCCCGAACCAGAGGTCCGGGCCTCGATCATTTCTTCAGTATCTTATTAGCAGGAACAGGAGCCGCCGCAGGATGAAGGACCGGCAGCTATGGGAATAGAGGAAGACACTATGAAACCGGAACGCCAACCCTGTTCGGAATAATCAACTTTCACATCGCCAACCCGTTGCACCAGAGCCTTTTCTATCAAGTAGGTGACTCCGCCGAATTCCTGGCTGTGATCGCTGTCTTTAGGCTCGTCCAGAGCCAAGGCCAAAGCCGGACCGCTTCAGCCGCCTTCGGATAAATAGACCCTTACAGCAGACTCCAGCGAGTTCTGCTTCAGATATTCGCTCAGCTTCTCCTGAGCCTTGTGTGTTACCTCTAACATTAATGTCTCCCTTTCTGAACTCTCCGCCGAGCTCTTTCAATCTTTGCTTATAAACGTAAACACGAGGCGCCCGATGTCAAGCAGGCCCCGCAAAAATACGGTCTAGCCCCGTTTTTCCGTTCTGTCTTGGCGCGGCGGCTGAACCGTCTTTTTAAAGGTGTAGATTCTAATAGGCCTTGCCGCTTCTGTCAAGCGAACTTATCGTTAACACTGGCATTTTTGAATTAGTTAAAAAAGGAAACCGGACCCCGCCGCAGGCAGGGCCCGATCTGTTTTGCTCAGACCAGTCAGAAAGGGTTAGCTCCAGGTGTCAAAAAATTCACGCCCGTTGAAGACCACCACCTTGCCCTGAAACACGGCTCGTGCCAAGGCCCAAGACTTTTTGGCCAGATAACCGTACCCGGCCGCCATGCCCAATTGACGGGACATCAGGTAGTTGCCCCAGATGTCGTGTCTCAGATTGTTGTTGAGCGTCCTGAATATGTCCATATATGTCCTCCCGGCGCGAAATCATTAATCTGATTGGATAGCAATGAATATGCCATCGCAACCACTGGAACGCCAGGAGGAGCGCCTATGCTCATCATGTTGTTTTAATTGCCTTTATTTGGCAATCACCCGCAAGATTACAGCGTATCCCGAAGATCCGCTTCCGCCCGGAAACCATGTTGCGTCAAATATTTCCCGGCCGGGTGGTTAAAGATGCCGGGCTTGTGACATGAATTGAAAAGTCCGTCTTGAAGCCATGGGCTCCAAGACGGACTCCATTGATGGTATCAGGCCGGGAAAAAGCTATTTGGCCAAGACTTCAAAGTCCAGACTGTTGATGGCCATGGAAAACGCTTCGCCGATGCAGTCTTCAGCCGTCTGCCTGGCCAGTATCTTGAACTTCTCGGCGCGGCCGGAAATGCGTTCCTTATGAAATTCCTTGCCGCCGTTATAGAATCTGGCCAAGTAGCTGACTTCGGCCTTGAAGCTCTGACCATCCAGATCGAGCCAGAGCCTCTCGATTTCTATGGTCACGGCCGCCCGGTCCGGATCAGGCTCAGGCAGAATGCCCACGCCCATGGTTTCGAGCTTGGAGCGGAAAGCCTCGCGGAAAACGTCGGTTATCTTGGCGTCCTTGAGCGTGGTGGTTTTGCCCAAGGGGGCCTTGGTGGTCAGGTTGACCAGACCGATCTCACCGCCGGCAAAAATTTCTTTCGACTTGACGGCCGGGCTGATAATGGACTTCTCGGTCCTGACATCCTTGATTTGAATGTAGACCGGATCGATCTTCAGTATGGGCTTTTGAGCCACAGAATAATCCAGATTCATCACCTGGGTGGCGCACCCGGACAGCATAAGAAGGCCCAGCAGGACCAACGCAATTCTCTTCATCGAAAAGACCTCCCCAAAAAGTTTCATAAAATAATGACCAGCCAATACACCTGCCTTATCCCGACGACGCCAACACCACGTTATCGGGCGGCGAAATCAGGATTCTATCATGAGTCGCGCAACTCCACCAGCTTCTCTCCATTGTTCAGATAAAAAAACAGAAAGGCCGAAAGAACCAGGGAATGGTCTATCTCTCCCCGCTTGACCATCTCCGGTATGGCGGCCAGATCCGCCAGAACCACTTCAATCTCCTCGGTCTCGTCCCAGTGGGTCCCGGCCGTCTTCTCCACCCCGCAGGCCAGAAACATGTAACACCAGTTGGTCAAAATGGCCGGATTGGGCCGAACCCTGGCCAGCAGCTTCAGGCCCCTTCCGGCAAATCCGGTCTCCTCCAGCAGTTCCCGGGCCGCGGCCTGCTCCGGCGTCTGGCCGTCCTCAATCAGGCCGCCGGGTATTTCCAGGGTCATTTCGCCCGTGCCATGACGAAACTGCCTGACCAGGACCACCTGCCCGTCAGGCGTCACCGGTATGACATTGACCCAGTCGCCTGCTTCCAGCACAAAAAAATCGTGTTCCCGGCCGCTGGTCGGTGAAATCATGGTTCTGGTTTCAACCGAAAATATCCGGTTTTCGAGTTCCTTTTTCCGGCCGGCCATGGACCAGGGCAGAATTTTCCTCAACTTGTCAAACCTCGAGTTTTGGTTTAGATTTTTTAATCAGGACCGGCTGCTGGCCGGTTGATAGGAAAAGCAATGGAGACCAAGGCGGTAAACATGAAGGCAGGCCGGGCCGGTGAATCACGCCGGACACGCCCTGCGTCCGCCCTCCACGGGGTCAGCCCGGCCGTGCGTTCCGACTTTCCAGAGCCGCCTCCGGCGGTCCCGGGGCTCCGCCGTCCTGAACAGTCCCGTGGGCTGGAAGTCCTTGAAGATAAAGGTATCTTCGTCGACTTGTATCTCTGACCAGCCCCGTCTCTTATCAACGGCCCGGCTCAGGCCAGGCTGCCGCCATCCACTGTTATTACGGTTCCGGTTACATAGGAAGCCGCGTCCGAAGCCAGAAACAGGACAGCCCCCACTATCTCCGAAGGCTGGGCATAGCGTTTCATGGGGATACCCTGAAGAGCGTAATCAAGTATCTCCTTGGTATTTATCAGTAAAGCCGAGAAGTTTGTTTCCGTCAAACCCGGAGCGACCGCGTTGACCCGGACCTTCTGCAAGGCCAGTTCCTTGGCCAGGGCCTTGGTCATGGCGATAACGCCCGCCTTGGACATGGAATAAATGCCCTGCATGGGGCCGGGGGAATAACCGGCCACAGAAGCCAGGTTGACGATGCTGCCTCCGCCCTTGCCGATCATAACTTTGGCCGCTTCCTGGGCCAGAAAAAAAGCTCCCTTGAGGTTGACGTCCATGATCTTGTCCCAGGCCCGCTCATCGGCGTTTATCAGCGGCCCGAAATAAGGATTGGTAGCGGCGTTGTTGACCAGAATATCCACCGTCCCGTACTTCTCCACGGTCTTGGCAACCAGATCCTTTACCTGGACCATATCCCCCATATGACAGGAAATAGCCGACGCCTCGCCTCCGTCCGCGGCAATGACCGCCACAGCTCTCTCCAGAGCATCCATTTTGCGTCCGGTTATGACGGCCTTGGCCCCGGCTTTTGCAAAAGCCCGAGCTATAGCCTCACCGATCCCCCGGCTGCCGCCGGTGACGATGGCCACTCGTCCGCTCAAATCAAAGCTCACTTCCGGCATCTGGCGATCTCCTTCCCTGATCGAAAGAGGTGGACGGAACTCAAGCCTTTCCTTCCGGTGAAGGCGGCATAGACTCTTCCCGCTCAAAAGTTGATTACATATTCTTGAGTTCGTCCTGGACGTGGTACAGGTACTGAGCTTTTTTCTTCAGCTCGTCCACGACTTCAGGCAGGATTTCCTTGGAAATGCCGCTGGCCCGGATATAGACTCTGCGAAAACCCTCGGGGGCCGTATCGTAGGAGGTCAGAATGCTGGTCAGACTCCCCCCGGCGGCTCGGATTACATCGGCCACTTCCTTGATGGAGCCAGGGCGATCCTCGAGCTCAAAAGCGAACTGAACGCCTCCGCGATACACTCCGGTAATGCTGGTCAGGACCCGGAAAACGTCGCCCTGGGTCAGTATGCCGACCAACTGGCCGCGCACATCCAGTATGGGGAGACCGGAAATCTTGTTGGAAAGCATGACCACCGCTGCTTTTTCCACGGTGTCATCAGGCCCGACAGTGATGGGGTTCTTGGTCATCACCTCTTTGACCTTGAGCTTGGACAACAGATAGTACAATTCATGAACATCCAACGTGGTGGCCTTGGATGGCGACGCAGCCTTGATGTCCCGGTCGGATATGATGCCTATCAGGCGGCCTTCTTTCATCACCGGCACCCGGCGAACATTGTTCTCCCGCATCAGTTGCGTAACTTCCATGATTGAGGCTTCATCATCCACCGTCACTACGTCACTGGACATCCAATCTTTGACCAACATACCTTTTCCCTCCTCGGAATATAATTCGGCCGGTCACCGCGGCCATCGGCGGCCGGCCGTTGCCGAAACCAACAACTACTTCAACGTCTCCCGAAACTGAGGACTACCCAGCTCTCTGAACGAAAAAATATAAAACACGTTGTGCCCGTTGTAATCCAGAACACGCAGGTCGTCCGTCTGCTTGACATCCTTCATAATCGCGTCAAAGTGCTGCCCGTAGCGCTTCTTGCACAATTCCACGTCAACTTCGCAGGCGATGTACTTGGCGATCCCCTTCTGAGCCAATTTCTCGGCGAACTCGTCACTGAGGAAAGAATCGTAAGTCGTCAGGATGAGAATCGGCCCGGTCCCCGTAAAAACCACTCCTGCTTTCATCCCGTTCCCTCCTTCCTGGCCGGCCGTTCAAACGGCCCTTTTGCGGGTCTGCGCAATTACAGCACCCGCCATTATTCTCGGACCAGAGAAACACGCCTGACTTTCAGGCGGCCCGGAACCCGCCCGATCCGAACCGGGGCAAAAAGAAACAGCGACGATGCTTCAGCCCCTTTTCCATCCCGCTCCCCCGCGGACCAAATGGAGGAAAGCGGCGCGCCCGGACCAGGTGACGTCTTCGCCATTATCGGCAAGTATACATGAGAAATAAATTTATTGATGAACTCCAAGTCTCCGGGGGAACCCAAAACAAACGCAAACCTCTTGACACTCTATCTGAACCACCATGGGCGGTCACATCGTATCCGCAAAAGGGCGGGCTCTGAAAGCTCCGTTTTCCTTCGCCAGCAGCCGGGCAAAACCCACGAAACCCTTTGCCCTGAAACTGACTTGAGGCTCTTCAAGCTCGCGAAATCATTCTCCCGTAGAATTGCTGAACGGTTGGCAGTGGAAAAACATGGATAAATATCCGCAAAGCCGTTCCGATTGCGCCTCTCCGCTATGGAAAAGCCGTTCCATCACAAGGCCCTGCCAATAATAATCGAATATATTATAGCATCGAACCCGGATACGGGCAAGAAGTCCCGCCAGCCATCGGGAGTTATTAATCAACCAACAGCCGGTGATACCTCTTTTTTCCCGCCCGCAGCACAAAAGCCTGATCCTTGAGATCGGCCGATGTGAAAACCCGGTCTTCCGTGTCTATCCGCTCGTCATTCACATAAGCGCCGCCCTGGCGGATGAGACGGCGCGCCTCGCCCTTGCTGTTGACCAGGCCAGACATAATGAAAAGGTCCGGAACGGCCACGCCCTGGCTCAAGTCCCCTGCAGAAATGACGGTCGTGGGCAGATCTTCGCTCCTGTCGGTCGCCACTTCGGCAATCCGGGAGGAGGTATTGACGACGCCCTCGGGATCGGCCGAGCCGAAAGCCTGAACGGAAGCAAGATAAGCCTTGGCCGCTTCTTCGTGACCATGGTTGTTGGCCGTGACTTCGTAGGCCAGTATCTCCTTGGCTCTGTTGATGAGCCCGCCTTCGAGACGCCCCAGGGAACGGACTTCGTCCATAGGCAGAAAAGTGAACAGCCCCAGACACTTTTCCACAATCTGGTCGTCCGTGTTGCGCCAGAACTGAAAAAAATCATAGGGGGAGGTCTTGTCGGCGTTCAGCCAGACCGCGCCGGCGTGAGTCTTCCCGAACTTGGTGCCGGTCTTGGGGTCCTGCAGCAGGGGGAAGGTCAAACCGAAAGCCTGAGAACTATTGACCCGGCGGATAAGGTCTATACCGGAGACTATATTGCCCCACTGGTCCTGTCCGCCCATCTGAAGACGGCAGCCGTGCTGCTTGTTCAGCACCAGAAAATCATAGGCCTGCAAGACCATGTAGTTGAACTCGATAAATGTCAACCCCGTCTCCAGGCGCATTTTATAGGATTCGGCGGCCAGCATGCGGTTGACCGAAAAATATTTGCCGATATCCCGCAGAAATTCTATGTAGTTCAAGCCCAACAGCCATTCGCCGTTGTCTATCATCAGTGCATTGTCGTCGGAAAAAACCATGAAACGGGCCAGTTGAGACTTGAGCCCCTCCATGTTGCGGCGGATATCCTCGGGTGAAAGCATCTGCCTGGCTTCCGTCTTGCCGCTCGGGTCGCCGATCATGGTCGTGCCTCCCCCGACGATGGCCACGGGCCGGTGTCCCAGGCGCTGCAGCCAGGCCAGGGCCATAATGGGCGTCAGGTGGCCCACATGGAGACTGTCGGCAGTGGCGTCGAACCCCACATAAGCCGTCACCCTTTCCTGCTCAAACAGCTTCGGCAGGTTTTCTTCATCCGTGCACTGGTAAATAAAGCCGCGGTCCACAAACAGATCGTAGGGGTTAACCATTGGTCAGAGATCTCCTCAATCATTCCTTCGTTAACAACTAATTACCACCGGCGAAGGGAGTTGTCAAAAGGAACCGGGAAAACAAATCCGCTCCGGCACATGCCCCCGCTGAACAGCTTACAGGGAGTCTTTGCGAGTAATGGGTTTCCTATCCGGCTGTTTTTGTGGTATCATTGAAGCCGTAGTTGGCTTACGGCCTTAAAGCGTCCGGCAAAACCAGCCGGACGCCGATGACGACAGCGCCGCCAATAAGCCCCGCCGCTTAGTCTCCTATTGAGGCAAAAAAATCAGGCGCTCCGAACAGGCAATCGGTCAGACTTACCCGTTGCCGGGTATCTTTTCGCCATATCGTTTTGCATGATAAAAATTCGTCTGCTTATTATTTGCATCGCAAAACCAACGTGAAGAACCACCAGAAAGGCGCCGCCTATCAAGCCGGATGAATGAAACACCTGCGCGGATCATTCAAGCTGAGGCTCAAAAAAACAGAAGAGGTGAATTATAGATGAAGAGAGACTCCATCAGAAAGAAGATGACTTCAATCCTTGACAACGCTCCCGGACTGCGGGAGATTTTCCTGTCCTCCGACCCGCTGGAGAAAAAAAGGGCCGGAATCAGGGTGGAACTGACCCGCTTGCTGGCCACCACGTTTGACGACAACCCGGACATCCCTCCCCTGGAGTGGGTCGAACAGCGGGACGCCATCAGGGTCTTCCGGACCATAGTCTCCAAGCGCAGCGAACGGCTGTCCGGATTCAGTTTTCTCCAGTATTTCGACGATCTGCTCAACAAGGAACACCCCACGGACCATCCTCAGCCCGAAGCCGGTTTTTTCGCCGAGATGGAGCATCTTTTCAAGGCGGTCACCGGTTCCACAGGCATGTATTCCCCCCGCGTCCCGGCCTTTCTGAAACAGGGAGGACGCAAGGCCGCCCTGGCCCGGTCGAAAGACCTTTCGGTCATGGCCGGCAAGGCTCAAGCCTTCATGGACCGCTATCCTTCAGGCCTGGACGATGATCATATCCGCCGCCGCAGCCAGAACAAAGCCCGCATTCTGGCCTACTTCGAAGCCACGGACCACGAATGGGACGACTGGAAATGGCAGGTCGGCCACGTCATCCGCGACGCGGAAACACTCGGCCAGATCATCCAGCTCACGCCAGAAGAGGAAGAAGCCGTCAGACTGGCCAAGGCCTCCAAGGTCCCCTTCGGAATCACTCCCTACTACCTGTCGCTGCTCGACCATGAATCAGACAGCCCCTTCGATTACGCCACCCGCGCTCAGGTCATTCCGCCCCTTTCCTATGTGCGGCAGATGAAAGCCCACAAGGAATGCCTGGATCATTCCATGGATTTCATGCTGGAAAGAGACACCTCGCCCATAGACGGCGTCACCCGGCGCTACCCCATGATATGCATACTCAAACCGGTCATGACCTGTCCGCAGATCTGCGTCTATTGCCAGCGCAACTGGGAAATAGAAGACGTCTATTCGGCCAACGCGGCCGTCCCGCGCGACAAGCTGGACAAGGCTATCGACTGGATAGCCCGGACAGGAGAAATCAAGGAAGTCCTGGTCACCGGAGGAGACCCTTTTCTGCTGCCGGATGATAAAATCGAATACATCCTGGAAAGGCTTTCCAGTATAGACCACATTGACCGGATCCGCATAGGCACCAGGACCCCGGTGACCATGCCCATGCGCATCACCGAAACCCTGGCCCGGACTCTGAACCGTTTCCACGTCCCCGGCCGCCGCGAACTGATCATCATCACCCACTTCGAACACCAGTACGAAGTCACCCCGCAATCCCTGGAAGCTGTGCAGAAACTGCGCCGGTACGGCCTTGAAGTCTATAATCAGCTTGTCTATACCTTTTACAATTCGCGCAAATTCGAAGCAGCCGACCTGCGGCACAAACTGCGCCTCACCGGCGTCACGCCCTACTACACCTTCAACACCAAGGGCAAAGAAGAAACAGGCAGTTTCCGCGTCCCCATCGCCCGGCTCCTGCAGGAACAGAAAGAGGAAGCCCGCCTTATGCCGGGAACGGTCCGGACGGATGAAATTGTCTTCAATGTTCCCAGGATGGGCAAAAACTACCTGAGAGCCGAACAGCACCACGACGTCATAGCCATCCTGCCTGACGGACGCAGGGTGTACGAGTTCCACCCCTGGGAAAAAAAACTCGCCCTGGTCGACACATACGTCTATACGGATGTGTCCATCCATGAATATCTCCAGCGTCTGAAATCAGTGGGGGAAGACCTGAAAGACTACAAAAGCATCTGGTATTACTATTGAGCAACGGAACCCTGTCTGGCAAGAGGGGCAACCGGACCGGATTCTGTCCGGACCGGACGCTCCGGCCGGAAAGGTTCAACCGCCCCGCCGCAAGTCGCTCACCGGCACAGACGCCATGGTCGCCAGGTTCTTGGCCGCCAGGATTTCTCCTCCGGCTCTGACGTCGAATACCTCGGCCTCGCAGATGAGCACCTTACGGCCCGGCTTGATGACCCGCCCCCGGCAGATGAGCAAGTCGCCGTAAGCCGGCCGGAGGAAGTTTATCTTAAATTCAATCGTCAGGATGCGCCGGTCCTCCGGAACCAGGGAATAGGCCGCGTACCCGGCCGTGTGGTCGGCCATGGTCGCCATGACCCCGGCATGTATGAATCCGTCCTGCTGCCGGTGCTCGTCGCGGATGACCACCCGCGCTTCCAGCCAGCCAGGACCGACCTCCACAGCCTCCAGACCGCAATAGGCGATGAAACCCTTGGCGTATTCGCTCAGGACAAACCGCTTTCGGGCTTCGCTCAGTTCCAAGCTCATGCTGATCCCCCTTCACGCGCCGAAGGACGCTTTTTCCATATTTTCGCGGTGACCCCATTCTGCCTTTTTTACCGCTCCTGTCAAGGCCGGAACAGGCTGCCAACAGCCCGTTTTCCGCTTGCATCAGCCGTGCTATTGGACCATACTTAGCGTTCGCCAACGAATACCATCTCCTTAAATAGTCAAGAAAGGGGGATGGACGTTCGAATATGTCAGCCATTACTGTTACGAGAAGGATATTTCATGGAATTGCATAGTTTTTACCAAGGTAAAAAGATATTGGTTACCGGTGCGGCGGGCACTGTGGGACGGGAAATCGTCAATCAGTTGTTAACCATGAACACGGCCGAACTCCGCCTGATGGACAACAACGAAACCGAGGTTTTCTACCTGCTGGAAGAAGTTGGCGGGCATAAAAACGTCCATTGCTTCCTGGGCGACGTGCGGGACCAGGAAAAGGTGGAGAAACTCGTCCGCGGCGTTGACATAGTCCTTCATCTTGCCGCCTTCAAACATGTCATTCTGTCGGAATACAACCCTTTCGACGTAGTCCAGACCAACATCATCGGGGTTAAAAACATCGTTAACGCCGTCAGAAACTCCGGCGCCACTCACATGCTTTTCACCAGCAGCGATAAAGCCGTCAACCCCACCAACGTCATGGGCACATCCAAACTCATGGGTGAAAGGCTGGTCACGGCGGCCAATTCCATGGTGGCCGACGGCGAAACGGTTTTCACCAGTTCCCGTTTCGGCAACGTCATCGGCTCAAGAGGATCGGTCGTCCCTCTCTTCATGAGGCAGATCCGCAAAGGCGGACCGGTCACGATTACCGACGAGCGCATGACCAGATTCATCATGACGACGGAGGAAGCGGCGCGGCTGGTCCTGAAATCACTTATTATCGCCAAGGGCGGCGAAGTATTTGTCATGAAAATGCCCGTAGCCCGCATCCCCGACCTGGCTCAGGCCATGATAGAGTTGCTGGCTCCCCGGTACGGCTACGACCCGTCCGATATAAAAATCAAGCACATCGGGGCGAAACCGGGCGAAAAGCTTTACGAGGAGCTGCTCAGCGAAGAAGAAGTTCATCGTTCGATGGAGCTGAAAGACATGTTCGTCGTCACCCCGGCCTTCAGAGCCATTTACGGCGACATCGATTACCGTTACGACGAACTGGTTTCAGACCGACTCGACAAATCATACGTATCAGCCAATGAAGATGCTTTGAGTGTCGAAGAAATAAAAGCCTATCTCCAGAAAAACAACCTGCTCGAAGAACTAAACGGCGCAGGCTGAGGAATATTTAGGCGCACGGTCTCAAGCCCTTCCTTCACAAACGCGAAAGAAGGCAAGGCCGTGCGCCCGCCTGAAATAACAGCCCTTCAGCTACCCTGATATTCTGTTCCCTACGTTCCTTTTCACGCCCAACTTCCGTTATTGACCGTCCTGGCGGCCCAGCCTGAAAGCGGACCAGCCCAGCGCGATAACAACCAGGCCGAATATGGCGGCGGTGCGATAGGCGCCGGCAACTCCGGCGGCAATGGCTTCAGGCGGCAAAGCGGTCAGGGTTATCCCGGATGGCAGTGCGCCCAAGGCCGCCACATGGGCGGTAAACAAAGCGCCCATGAGCGGGAGTCCTGTGCTGTTGCCCAGAGTGCGGGAGAGGCTGAGCAGGCCCGAGGCCACGCCGAGGCGATTTTTCGGTGCACGCCCCATGACCGCGCTGTTGTTGGGAGCCTGAAAAAGCCCCATGCCTATGCCCACGGGAACTATGCGTAATATATAACCCAGACTGGAGACGCCCGCGTGCAGAGTGCCCACGGCCAGACATCCGCAGACCAGGACTATCAAGCCTAACAGGGAAATGAGGCGGGACCCGTGCCTGTCCGAAAGATTACCGGCCCAGGGCGAAACCAGCCCCATGCAGACCGGCACAACCATCATGAAAAGCCCGGCTTTTTCCGTGGAGAACCCCATGACCAGCTCCAGAAAAAAAGGCAGGACCAGTATGCCTCCGTTCATAACGAAGGTCAGGAAGCCCATGAGCAGATTGAGACTGAACAAGGAATCCCTGAATATGCTTAAATCTATCATGGGCTGAGACACTCGGGCTTCCCAGTAAACAAACAGCAGGAGACCGGCCACGGACGCCGACAGCAGCCCAAGCACGAAAGGAGTGGAAAAGCCTGTCCGCTGCCCCATGGTCATGCCCAGGGCGTAGGCGACCAGGGTGACCAGCAGCATGAGCGCTCCGGCCGCGTCGAATTGCTGTTTGTCCTGACCGGTCCTGACGTTGGGAACGCATCTCCAGACGACTAGTCCGGCAATGCAACCTATGGGCACGTTGACAAGGAAAACCCAGCGCCACCCGGCCAACCCGATTATCAATCCCCCCATGGCCGGTCCCATGGCCAGGCCGACCGCGACAATGCCGCCTATGACGCCCAAAGCCCGGCCCCGCTCCTGGGGAGGAAAAATCATTGTTATGATGGCCACGCCCACGGCCTGGGTCATGGCCGCACCCAGCCCCTGGAAACCCCGGAAGCCGATCAGCCAGCCCACCCCTGGCGAAGCGCCGCAGAGCAATGATCCCAGGGTGAAAAATGTCAGACCGGCCAGATAGACTTTCTTTGGACCGACAATATCCCCCAGCCGGGCGGCTCCCAGCATAAGAGACGTAACCACCAGGACATAGCCGATGGAAACCCACTGAATGGTCGCGAAATCGGTGTCCAGTTCCTGTACCAGTGTGGGCAGGGAAATATTGACAATACTGACATCCAGCGTAGCCATGAGCACGCCCAGACCGACGCCGGCCATGGCCAGCCATTTATGCCGGTCAGCCCCGGCCGACCCATCACGAATGATCTGTTCCACTCTTGTCTGAGACCTTTCTTCGGCCAACCCCCGTCTTCAGCCGTCCGCCGGAGTCGGCCCTGACTCTTTTATCATCGAATACACGGCCATGAAGATTCAGGAGTGTTTATCACCATTTCTTCAGGGTATCAACTTTTGACTTGAAAGGCATCCGGCAGGACAGGAGTGACGGCTGCTCCGACGGAGCGGAAACAAGTCCCGCAGAGGAAAAGAACTCCACAGGTATGTCAGCCGGTTGACGGACAGATTTTCCTCTGGTCAATCTTTAAAAAAAATGCGGGGGGATCAGCAGTTGCCGGGGACCACGCAGCGAGGATAAGACAATCCATTTATCGGGGTGGCGCATTCCAGAGCCATCCGGATACGGGATTTCACTTTTTCAGTGTCCGAATCCTTGACCACATAGTAATCAGCGGCCATGGCCCTGGGGTCGTAACGGTATCCGGGATAGACCGTGTGCAGTATAACCGGCAGATTGTAGTGTTTGTTCCTTATCTCCTGGAGAATATCCAGCCCGTTGACCCGGCCCATCTTGATGCCCAGAACAACCACGTCGGGACGCTCGGCCTCGATCAGGGACATGGTCCGGCCGGGATCAGCGTTGGCGATCACTCTGTATCCGTCCTTCTCCAGTTCGTCGGCGTACAGCAGCAACAACGGCACATAGTCGTCGATTATGAGCACCTTGCCCACAAATACTCCGCCGCCATGCCGCCGGCCATGGCCCGTGTCTGTTCCGGATGATCCCGTAAGGCTCAATCCTTCAGCCTCCCAACGTCTGAATCGGCCGATCATGCCCATGCTGATATCAGTCCTTGAATTTCCGTATCCCCGGATTTGATCGTTGACTTTTTGAATCAGTACCCAGTTAGATGAATCTGGAAGTTCGCGAGTCTTCTCGGAAGCCACTATAGGCCGCATAAATGGTTGAGACGGAGTGCGATGACAATTCATTCAAGCAAAATCAATACCATTACTAGTTTATGGCCCGAGCCGGGAATTGTCAATGCTGTCAAAGGATTTTACCGCCTGATCCAGAAACAATCCATCCAACCGGCTTTCCGGCGTCAGCTTTCTTTACAGTTTGTAAAAATATTGCTTATATAAGAGGGGGCTCCCTGACGTGGGGAGCACCCGACAGAGCCAAAAAACCGCAAGAAACCAGAGGCGAAACTCGTGACTGTACGAGTCATGACCTGACTCTTTTACACCTGCGGAGGTTCACATGCCTGGGGTGCCTTTCGAGGTCCAATGTCTTCATGATGTGCTGGAAGGCCTGCGCGAGGGACTGTCCCATTTCTCCCCTCCGAGCCGCGCCGCCTTTATCTACTCCATAAAACCTGAAGACCCTCTCCGGGTTCATGATCCGCAGAATCTGCTGCGCGGTCACGAACCGAAGCTGCGCGAGCTTTACCTTTTGTCCGAAGACTGGCGCGCCGAAGGTCTCAGGGCCGCCGAACTCCCCACCCTGGAGCAGGTCCGCCTGGAAAAATACCTCCAGCAATTGGCCGGCTTGATCTCCTTTGGGGGAGTTTCGCCGTCCATTTTTTTCCAGATGTGGTACACGGAACATCACCCGGACATCTGTTCCACGGGTCCGACGGAACGCTGGCTGGAATACGCGGCCAGGATGCTGGCCCGCAACCTGGCCATAAGCCCTTCGCTAAACATCGGCACTTCTAGTTATGTTCTGCAGGAATACGCCACGCACGCCGTTCGCGACCACCTGGTGGATCAGCGCAACCTGCGCATGGGGTGGGACACCAACCTCAGGATTTTTCCGATTCTGGACGCCGTGCTGGGGGTGTCCAAAACCCTGGAAGAAGGACGCTGGCCCAGGGGCGAACTGATCTTCGTGGAACCGTCCTCGGTTTCCCGGATGGACTTCCTGACCGTCTTCCCCCGAATGGAAAGGCCCGGCCTGGAAAATCACAAGCATGTACGCAAGCTGCTGCTGTCCGTGGAAGACTCGCCGAGGCTGCTTGTTTCCGATGGACGGCATATCATCGGCATCTCCGCGGACGAGCCTCCGCCTTGCAGCATCCGTGTCGACTTCCGGGGCAGCCATGGCTTTCTCCACCTTGATAATGAACTGGTTTGCAGCTTCTCCGACGGAGGCTTCCATTCATCCACGCGCCGGGCCAATCTGGTCCAGGTTGAAGAAGCTCTTCTGGAAAGAGAAATGGATTCCACGTCCAGACACATACTATTCAAAATAATCCAACAGATAGTCCACTGCGCGGGAGAGGCCAGACACGGCTGCACGCTGGTTGTGGATTTCAACGACCCGCCGTTAAACATTTCGGGCCAGAAACTGGCAGCTCCGCTGGACCTGCAGAAGAATGAATGTCTGGAACTGGCCCAGTCTCTGGCCAAGATCGACGGAGCTCTTCACATCTCCGCCGGCCTGCGCCTGCACGGCTTCGCCTGCCTGCTTGACGGCCAGGCCGTGCCGGGGGAAAACCGGGCACGGGGAGCGCGCTTCAATTCGGCTCTCCGCTTCACGGCCGAACACCGGGACCTTATCGTGGTGGTGGTATCATCAGACCGACCCGTATCCATCATCCAAGGCGGAGTGGAACTGACGGCGCAGTGCGATTGGAACCCCTGCTCGGGCTTTCTCAAAACCCCGCCCCTGCTGGAGGAATGGTTACTGGGATGAGCACGGGGGTCCCCGGCCCGGCTGGCTGTCCCTCGCAGACCGGACAGGAGCAGGCCCGTCCGCCAGATTACCCTATTCAAAACCAGTGTCACATAATCGCTACAAAAAGTGTACTTGCAATAATCGGTATCTACATGTAGTATGGTTGCTCAGAGACAAAAACTTTCTCATGCTTTTCTCCTTTTTCCAGCGCTTTTCCGGCTTACCCTTGGAAAGGCCTGCCGGGAGAACAGGAGCAAGTTTGAAAGGCTTCGCCTCCAGGGATTTTCAGAACAGTCTTTCAGATTATCCGGCCGCGGACAGACCTCTTGAATTATCCGGTCCGCTGTTTTCCGGTTCCAACCATATTTCCCCAAAAATTCGACATAACCGAACTTTATCCGCCGATCCAGGCGTCCGGGCGATTTCTTTCGTCCATACATTGCGGTCACCCGGCCCTGTTTCACGCCCGCACGTTCTTCTTCGGCCAGCCTATCCGCAGCCTGTCCGCCCGTGGCGCAACAGAAAAGCGGAGCCCCCGTCCAGGAAAGGAGTCGTTCCATAATGCCCCAGAACCGTTTCAGCAGACCAATGCCGGCGCCGTCGGCCGCCAACAGCTTTCCCACGGCTCTCCAGATTGAACCGCATCTGCGCAAGACCTTCGTCCTCGACACCAACATCCTCCTGCATACCCCTCAATCCATATTTGTCTTCGAAGACAATGACGTGGTCATTCCCCTGGCGGTTATAGAAGAAATTGACAACCAGAAGCGGCGGCAGGATGAAATCGGCCGCAACGCCCGTGAGGTATCCCGGATTCTCGACCAGTTGCGCAGCCAGGGGCATCTGGCCGAAGGCATTCCCCTGCCTGATGGCGGAAGCGTACGGGTGGAGGTGAACCACAGCCACTGGGAAGATTTGCCCAGACATCTCGACGTTCTGGACCCGGCCAAGCCGGACAACCGGATTCTGGCCGTGGCCCTGAATCTGGCCGGGGACGAGGCCAACGGCCCGGTGATTCTCGTCTCGAAAGACCTGAACCTCAGGGTCAAGGCCGATGTGCTGGGCGTCCGGGCCGAAGACCTGAACAACGACAAAGTAGACTTCAGCGCCCTGTATTCAGGCCAATATGAAATTGCCGTATCCCAGAAGCAGTTGGACGCCTTTTACCGGGATAAGATACTGCCTTTGCCGGAAGGCACCGAACTCTGCCAGAATCAGTTCGTGGTGATGAAAAGCGCGGAAAATTCATCTGTTTCCGGATTGGCCCGCCGGCTGGACAGCCATCTCCTGCCCCTGACGGTCCAGTCTCTGTCCGACTGCTTCGGCTTACGCCCCAGAAACAAGGAACAGCTTTTCGCCCTTGAACTGCTTCTGGACGAATCGGTCCGGGTGGTGACCATGGCCGGGGGGGCAGGAACCGGGAAAACTCTGCTGGCTTTGGCCGCCGCCATGGAACTGGTTCTGGAAAACAACACCTACAGCAAGCTGCTGGTCACCAGGCCCGTCATTCCGCTGGACGGGCAGGATATCGGCTATCTGCCCGGAGACAAGGACGAAAAGATCAGGCCGTGGATGCAGCCCATCTTCGACAATCTGGAGTATCTCTTCAGATCCTCCCATCCACCTTTTCTGCCCCTGGGCAAGGGCCAGAAAAAAGGCAACGAAAGCCAGATGTTCAATGTGGAAGAGTACCTGTCCTACACCGGACGCATCGACCTGGAAGCCCTGTCCTATATCCGCGGGCGCTCCATAGCCCGTCAGTTCATCATAGTGGACGAAGCCCAGAACTGCACGGCTCACACCATCAAAAGCCTGCTGACGCGGGTCGGAGAAGGCTCCAAAATCGTCTTCACCGGCGATATCCAGCAGATCGACCATCCCTATCTGGATTCCGCCAGCAATGGCCTGACCATACTGATTGAGAAACTCAAGAGGGAGCGCCTGACCGGCCATGTCACCCTTCTCAAGGGCGAACGGTCCCAGGTCGCCGAAATGGGAGCCACCCTGCTCTGATACGGATAGCCGGTTTTTCCCGCGGATTTTCCGCCTTCGGCCCGGAGCCCGGGGTTCTCCGGGCCGAAGATTTGATATGACCGCCCGTTTGGCCTTCTGAGGCAGGCGGAAGAAAAGTGGCGGCAGGACAATGAACTGCCCCACCGCAAGCGGCGGGGTATTACTCTGCTTCGCAATAAAAACGCTGATAAACCATAGACGGTTCAACCATATAAAACCTTCACCGGAACATGCCAAGGAGGTGCACGAGATATGTCCGACAAACCCAAAGTAGTGGCCATCAACGGTTCGCCTCACGAAGGAATAGGCAACACCGCCTTGATGATCGGCCTGCTGGGCTCCAGCCTGGCCGAGGCGGGATTGGAACTGGAGCAGGTCTTTCTGAGCAGCAGGGACATCAAATACTGCACCGGCTGCGGCATGTGTCTGGACAAGGGCGTCTGCTGGCTGCGGGATGATTACAAGGAAGTCGCCCGGAAGGTCTTTGAGGCCGACGCGGTGATCCTCGGTTCCCCGGTCTATGTCTTCAATGTGACGGCCCAGATGAAGACCTTTCTGGACCGTTCCCTGGGCCATGGCCACCGGCCCCAGGAAAATTGGAAGCCCGGTCTGGCGGTCACCGTTTCGGCAGGCATGGGAGAGACCTGGGCCGCCCAGTATCTGAGCAATACCCTGCGCATATTCGGCGCCTTCCCGGTGGGCCAGTTAACGGCCATAGCCGTCGGGCCGGGCGAGTTCCTGGGCAAGGAAGCCGTGGAAGCCAGGGCGGCGGAACTGGCCGGGTCCCTGGCCACGGCCGTCAGGGAAAAGCGCCGTTACCCGGCCACCGACCAGGATCTGCTCTTCTGGAGATTCATGGGGTGGCTGGTCAACGAAAACCAGAGCCTCATGGCCGCCGACCACAGGCACTGGGAGAAAAAGGGGCTTTACGAGAGTTTTGAAAAATACGTCGGCCAGACCAGGACCGTCAGCTCCTGGAACAACCCGGAGATGCGCAAGGCCTGGTTCAAAAGCCTGACCAGCAGGGAACAGGCCTCGGATGCAAACAAGCCGAAAACAGAAAAGAAGGCGGCCCCAATGGAGCGCCCATCCACATTGCGGGCCCTGCTGGAGTCCATGCCGGCAGCCCTCAACAAGGATAAATCAGCCGGTCTGAACGTGGTCTACCAGTTTGAAGTAAGCGGCGAGGAGCAGTTTGTCGGTCATCTCCGGATCAGCGGGGGCGAGGCTGCATTCTCGGATGGGCCCGCCGAAGCTCCGGATGTGGTCATCAGGACGCCGGCCGAGGTCTGGCTGGCGGTGTCCCAGGGCCGCCTGGACGGGGCGAAAGCCTTCATGTCGGGGCAATATCGGGTGGAAGGCGATGCCAGCCTGCTCATGAAGCTGAAATCCCTCTTCTCCGGCTGATTTTCAATTTTCCAGGAGATTCAGGATAACCTGGCGCGTGTCGTCGGCGAGGCGGCTGAGGTCTTCCCCGGCGTACTGACTTGGATCAATAGGCTTCCCCATGCGCAGAGTCACCATCCCCGCTTTGGGGAGGCGGGCGTGGGGAGGCCAGATTTCTTTTGAACCGATGATGGCCACCGGCACCACAGGCCGGCCGGAAGCCAGGGCCAGAACAAAAGCGCCTTTTCTGAAGGGCTGCAGAACGTCATTGGTGCGGTTGCGGGTGCCTTCCGGAAATATGGTCACACTGGCCCCGGCTTTGATCTTTTCCGCGCCTTCAATCAGAAATTTTTCGGTATTGCCGCCCTTTTTCCTGGAAATGGGGATATGCGCCCTTTTCAGGTGCCAGCCGATGAAAGGGATTTTGAGCAGTCCGTCCTTGGCTACCCAGCAGATATCCAGGGGTATATGGGCCAGGACCACTCCAATGTCGGCGGCCGAATTGTGATTCGAGGCGATAATGACTCCGCCTCCGCCGGACTTGGCCGCTTCAAGATTCTCCAGTCCCTCGACCTTGACCTTGATACCTGAGGCTTTCATGTTGATCTTGGCCCAGATCGAGGCAAACCAGCGGGCAGCCCTACCGGACCAGAGACTTGCCGCAAGTGAACACGCACCCAGCAGAGCGGTATTGAGAGCAAAAAAGACTGAAAGCAGTGTATCCCGGAAAATGGAACCCAAAGACACGTTACCCCGATCCCCCTGCCCGCCGCTTCACTTGCCGCGGCGGGCCTGCTTTTTCGGTTTATTTTACATATCCGAACGGCCTTGGCAACATCTAAACATACTCCTTGCCTTGATGAATCGGGCCTCAGACACGGAAACCGTGCGGATACTCCGCTCCCGGCCGGGAATGAAGAATATACCAGGCTCGCCGCCTACTGTTCCCCTTTGCTTTTGAGCTGTTTTAGGTTACAGTTGTACGGATAAGTCAAGGTCATGCCTGTCGGCCTCGTCCTGGTGGTGTTTGAATGGGGGACAAATCCATAAAGAACGGGTCAAGCGGCGGGGGCCCCAATCCGCAGGATGCGGCCGGGTCCGTAGCGTCCGCAAGACTCTCCGGCAAGGTGGCTGGTAAGATAATTCCGGAAATACTGGCCCAGTTCCCCAGGGAAAACCCCAGCCCTGTTTTTGCCCTTGATCCTTCCGGCCTTGTTCTGTTCGCCAACCCTGTCGGCGAAAGAATCCTCGCTGAACTGAAGGGCGCCCCATCGCAACCGTTTCCGCTGCCCGAAACAACCCATATTCCCGACTTGATGACGACCGGCAAACAGCTTTCCTTTGAATCAGAAGTAGAAAACCGGGCTTATTCATTCACCCTCGTCCCAGTGTCAAAGTTCGGACTGGCTCTGCTCTACGGACACGAAACCACCGCCCTGCGGCGCTTCGAACAGGCCTTGCGGGAATCTGAGGCCAACGCCCGAGCGCTCCTCGATTTTGTTGAAGACGCGGTTTTTCTCCTGGATATTCAGGATGGGCGCATCATCGATGTCAATCGGCGGGTTACCGAGATGTTCGGCTATTCCGCCGAAGAAATGCCCGGCGTCTCCCTGAACGACATCAACGCCGGCGTCCCGCCTTGTGGAAAGACTGAAGCGGACAGTCTGCTGGCCGCGGCAGCGCAAGGCAAATCCCTGCATTTTGAGTGGCTGGCCCGGCGTAAGGACGGCGAACATTTCTGGGTCGAGGCCAGTCTCAACCGGGCCTTCATCAACGGCCAGGAAAGACTTCTGGCCATGGTTCGCGACATCAGCCATCGCAAGGAGTCCGAGGAACAAAGCAGGCTGGCCGCTCTGGTTTTTGAGAATACCATTGAAGGCGTAATGATCACCGGGGCCGACGGCGTCATCAAAACGGTCAACCCCGCTTTCACCCGCATTACCGGGTTCACGGCTGAAGAAGCCGTGGGCAGCCGGCCGAGCATTCTGAAATCAGAACGCCACGATCCCGAATTCTACGAGAATCTTTGGCGCTCTCTGAAAGAGGAAGGCCACTGGCGGGGCGAAATATGGAATCGCCGGAAAAACGGGGAAGCCTACCTGGAGTGGCTGACCATCACATCCATCAAAACCCCTTCAGGGGAACCACGCTACCATGTGGCCATTTTCCATGACATCACGGAAGCGAAGCGCACCCAGGAGCAGATCAGGCATCAGGCCTTTCATGACGCTCTCACCGGCCTGCCCAACAGGTTGATGTTCAACGACCGCCTGGACATGGACATGGCCCGCTGCCGCCGTTCAGGCCTGAAAGTGGCCATACTCTTTCTCGACCTGGACCGTTTCAAAAACGTCAACGACACCCTGGGCCATGCGGTGGGCGATCTGCTTCTGCAGGAAGTGGCCAGACGCCTCTCGGGCTCGCTTCGCGCCGTGGACACGGTCTCCCGTCTGGGCGGAGACGAGTTCATTATCATACTGCCGGATTTGGACGACAGCCGCCACGCCCCGAGAACGGCCAAGCGTCTCATCGCCGCCATGGAAAAACCTTTCCACCTCAAGGGCCATGAACTCTTTGTCAGTTTCAGCATCGGCATCACCGTTTTTCCCGACGACGGCCGCAACCTGGAAACACTGGTCAAAAACGCCGACCTGGCCATGTATCGGGCCAAGGAAAAGGGCCGCAACAACTACCAGCTCTATACCCAGACCCTGGACCGTGAAGTCCAGCGGCGAGTGGCCCTGGAGCGCGACCTGCGCAAGGGACTGGAACGTTCAGAATTCATCCTGCACTATCAGCCGAAAGTGGCCCTTCCTTCCCGCCGCATCATCGGCTCGGAAGCCCTTATCAGGTGGCGGCGCAAAGGCAAGGCCCTGGTCCCGCCCTCCGACTTCATCCCGCTGGCCGACGAAACCGGACTGCTGGTCCCCATCGGGGAGATGGTCCTGAGGCAGGCCTGCCGTCAGACCAGAAAATGGCAACTTGAAGGCTTTCCGGAATTGACCGTGGCGGTCAACCTCTCGGCCCGGCAATTCAACAACGAGAATCTGGTGGAGTGCATCAAGGGAATACTGGCCGAAAGCGGACTGGCCCCGTCCAGTCTGGAACTGGAAATAACCGAAGCGGTCGTCATGGCCGATTCGGACAGAGCCGTGGAGACTATCGAACGGCTGCACGAACTCGGAGTCATGATTTCTCTGGACAACTTCGGCACGGGCTATTCCTCGTTGTCCGTATTGAAGAAATACACCATTGATTCGCTGAAAATAGATCCGTCCTTTGTCAAGGATATCCCCGAGGATTCGGACAACATGGCCATAGCCCGAGCCGTGGTCACTTTGGCCCGCAATCTCGGCCTCCTGGTCGTGGCGGAAGGGGTGGAAAACCAGGCTCAACTGGATTTCCTCCAGAGTCTGGACTGCGATCAGGTCCAGGGGCATTATTTCAGCCCGGCCATCGAACCGAACGAATTCCGCCTTATTCTGGATACCTTTTTCCCGGATTGATGCCTGTGGACCTTGTCACACACAATTCGCCAGGCAGCCGGAATGGAGTTCGCCGTCCATCCGGACATGGTACTATTGCTTGTCTGAACCGGCCGAACCGAAAAACACTGATTCCCGAGGTTGGAACAGCCAAAATAGTTCCATATAAAGCAGCCTTTGCGCCACTGATCAGAAAAGCATAATCAACAATGCGCCTTATCATGACGCATCAGCAGGCGTCATTGGATGTGAATACAATCGTTATGGAAAAATATTCGGCGGTTATAGACTTTTTTTAGCGTATATGTTACCCGTATCCATCCTCATGTAGTGTACTTTCAGCGGCGGCGGCGGATTCAAACCGATGAGCGGAAAAAAGAAAACACCGGATCAAGTCTTTCAGGGCAAAGAAGCTGGGCGGAGAAGTATATTCGGCGTGCCGGACAGCCTGGCCCAACCTTACGCCCCCCCGGAGATGCTCCAAAATTACGAACCCCTTTTTCATGCTGTTCTGGCGGAACTTGGCGGCGGGGCGGCAATAATCGACCAGACAGGTTTGATACTGGCCATCAACAACAAGGCGCGGAAAATTCTCGGCCTGGAGCAGTCCGGATTGACCGGCACCCGGCTGGCCGGCTTTCTCCCGGCGGAAACAGCACGGCTTTTTGAGGCCGGATTACGGGAAGTCCAGTCGAAACGCCAGCCTTACGATATACAGGCCCTGACGGATTCCGGCTCCCTGGAAATCGCCATAAAACCTGTCTGCGCTGAAGGCGCCGGGGTTGCAAACCTGCTGGTGATGATCGCTGATGCCGCCGAGCCCGATGGCGTTCCAAGCTATCGCACGCTAGTGGAAAACGCCCATGCGGCCGTCATCGTCGTGCAGGACGAAACGTCAAAGTTCTATAACCGCCGGACCCTGGAAATCCTGGGCTATTCCGATGCGGAATTCAAAACAGTATCTCCCTTCAGCCTTATTCATCCCGAAGATCGTCCAGAGGTGGAAGAAAAATACCGCAGAAGGTTGCGGGGCTCGGAAGAGGAGCATAATTACGATTTCCGCATCATTGCCCGGAACGGCCAGATCAAGTGGGTAAATATCAGTTCCGTGGCTTTCCTTTGGCAAGGACGGCCGGCGACCTTGAATCTCATTGCCGATGTCACGGTCAGAAAAACCGCCGAAGAAAACATGCTCCAGGGAGAGGAGCGTTACCGTTTCCTGGTGGAAAACCCCCTGTACGGCCTTTACATCGCCGAAACCCCATCCGGAGGCCTCCTTTACGCCAATCAGCGGCTTTGCGAGATGCTGGGCTACAGCCTTGAGGAGACCCTGCGGCTCAATCTCGACGATCTGGTCCTGCCGGACGAGAAACACATCATGAAGCAGAGAATGCTGGCCAGGTCCCGAGGCGAGCTTCCGCTTACAGCCTCCCATGTCTTCACTGTTCTTAAGAAGGACGGGACACGGTTCAGGGCCGAAACAAACAGCGCCATGGTTTCCTATGAAGGCAAACCGGCCATCCAGGGCGTGGTCCGGGATGTCACGGAGCGGGAATTGCTGGAAAAGCAGTTGCAGCAGTCCCAGAAGATGGAAGCATTGGGGACTCTGGCCGGAGGCGTGGCTCACGAGTTCAACAATATCCTCATGGCCATCAGAGGCTACAGCCAGTTGCTTTCCATGGAGCCGGAGCTGCGGCCCCGCGTGGTTGAATACCTGAGGAAAATAGATGAAAGCACCAGCCGGGCCGCTGAACTCACGGGCCGTATGCTTACATTTTCCCGAACGGATACGGGAGACAAGGTTCCGGTCCAGATAAACCAGGTTCTTGAAGGCGTCATGTCGCTCATAGGCCAGACTTTCCCGGTGGGGATAGAAGTCGAAAAAGACCTGGCTGCCGGCCTTCCTCTTGTATCCGGTAATCCCAACCAGTTGCAGCAGGTCATCCTTAACCTGGCCGTCAACGCCAGGGACGCCATGCCGGACGGCGGCACCATCACCTTCCGCAGCCGGCGGGCCGTTTTGAACGCTGACTTCTGCCGTTCACGTCCCTGGGCCGCACCGGGCCTCTATGTGGAGTTTTCCATCGAAGACACCGGACATGGCGTCCCGAGCGAGATAATCAGCCGTATATTCGAACCTTTTTTTACGACCAAGGAGCCGGGACGCGGCACGGGATTGGGTCTGGCCGTAGCTTATGCCATAGTCAAAAGACATGCAGGCGGAGTCGTCGTGGACTCAAAAGACGGACATGGGACCAGATTCCGCGTGTATTTCCCCGCCGACGAAGCCCTGGCCGCCAGACAGGAATCACCGCCCAAGGCCGAATGCCTGCCAGCCGGAAGAGGCCAACGGATACTGATCGTTGATGACGAGATGACCGTAAGAGAAGTGGCCCGCGAAGCCCTTGTCGTCTACGGGTACCAGGTGGCCGAGGCTTCCAACGGCCAGAGGGCCGTCCAGCTCTATCAGGAAGCCATGAACGAAGGGCGTCCTTTCGACCTGGTCATCCTGGATCTGGCCATGCCGGTCATGGGAGGTGCCCAATGCCTGGAAGAACTCTCCGCTTTGGACCCCGAAGTCAGGATAATAATCGTCACCGGCCACAGGGGAGACCAGCTTGAGGCCGTGCTCAACGACCAGCGCGTGGCGGGGGTTCTTTCCAAACCCTTCGACCTGCGCTCTTTTCTGCTCAAGGTCAACCGGACCCTCAGAAATTGACCGGCTTTGCTGAATCCCGCCAATTATCTTTCTGCCGCATCAAAATGCAATTCCCCCCTTTTCCTTACCCTGCCCGGCGGGTATGATGAATTACAAACCATACACTCCAAGCATTAGGCACAGGGAGGCTCATAGTTAATGCTTTTCAAGACCAGATTCACATCAATGGTTGTCGCCCTCGTTTTCATGATGCTCTTATCTTCCGCACCGGCCACGGCCATGTCGGACATGAGCATGCTCTTCAGTCCGGCCATCGGAAAACTGAAATTCTCAGCCGACCTGGAAGGCTCTTACGCACCGGATCGGCAAGTGGAAGATCAGGACGGCGTGGAAATGGGTTACTCCCATCACAGTCTGGCCTTTCTGGCTCCGATATGGCAGAACTCAGCCAACGAAGCGGCCCTGACCATCAAAGGCGCGGTCCGGAATTTTGACACCAAGGCCCTTCTCCCGGACAGCGGCCGAAGCTTTCCCGATGATCTGAAACAGGTGGATATCGGCGGCGTTTACCGCCACCGGGCCGCAAGCGGCTGGATCTACGGCGGCGTTTTGAGCATCGGCTCTTCCTCCGACAAGCTCTTCAACAGCGGCGACGAAACCAGCCCTGGAGCCATGGCCTTTGTCAGGATACCTTACGGCGAACACCAAACCTGGCTCTTTTCGGTGATTTACTCCCCGGACAATCCCTATTTCGACTCTGTTCCGCTGCCCGGCGCCGCCTGGATGTACACCCCTTCCAAACGCATGACGCTCATGCTGGGTCTGCCGGTAATGTCGCTGCGTTATCAACCCGTGGACAGCCTCAATCTGGCCCTGACTTACGTCCTGCCCAGAACGGTCAACGCCAGGGCGGGGTGGCATCTCTCGGATTCGCTCGAACTGTTCGTCAGATACGCCATGGCCCACGAAAGCTGGCGTCTGGCCGACCGTCCCAACGAAGACAACCGGCTTTTCTATTATGAAAATACGGCCATGATCGGCTTCGACTATGAAGTAAACCCGAACGTGAAGCTGGAAATCGCCGCAGGGCAGGCCTTCGACCGGATGTATTTTGAAGGCGAAAACTATGACGACCGCCACCAGGAAAGAATCAATCTGGAGGACGGTTCCGTTTTCAGCGTCAAACTGAATTTCGGTTTTTAAGCGGCGTGTTGAAGCAACGGCGGCCAGGTGGGGCTCGCCCGTAAACCGTTTCAAGGCCGCCTTCACTGCCTCGTTTCCAGCCGGGCCTGACCGGCCATGCCGCCTGCCGGCGGCAAGGCTTTGGCCCGGTACTGCTTTTCCCCTCTTCACCTCATCTTCACATAACCGGACCTGTTTCGTCACATAAACGGACTAAGGTGGCTTCACGGCGTCGGGAGATATACCACCTGAACTCCCCACACATACGCACAGCGAGGAAAATCCGCCAACCGTGAAGCCCATCAAAATCAAATTGAAACCCAATTACAGACCATCAGTCACAGCAGCCAAGGGTGCTGGAACTCGCACCGCCCCCAAAAAATTCCATTTTTTGAGCGATTCGGTCAGGTACAAACTGGAACAAGCCCTGCTGGAAGGCCGCAGTCTCGGGCTCATCTGGGCCACGCTGCCCGCCCTCTCCCTTTTCGTCAGGTTATACGGAGAGGATATCGCTCGAGGCATCACCGCCAACCTCGATAACGCCCTGAAATCCCTGGCCGGAGCCGAAATAAGGGCTTATCGTTTTCTCTTTGTCGAAAAAGTGGATGAAGCCTCTTTCATCGTGCTCTTCTACAACGGTCCCCTGGATCTGGAATCCTTGAAGGACATGGCCATGAGACTGCGTTTGAGCGTCAGGCACAAGGTCAACCAGGAAGTGGTCAAGCTGACCGGGCAGAATCTGGATGTGGCCGTAGGCTGTTCCCTGGTAGCCCCGTCAGCCGGTCAGAATCTGGAAGCCCAGGTCTTCAACGCGCTTTGCGACGCCAGACGCCTGGCCGAAGGCACCCTTAACCTGAGCGATCTCTCCCTGATGTCGGAATTCAGGGAACTTATCCGGACCCCGCAGCTTTATTCGGTCTACCAGCCCATCGTCAACCTGAGCAGCGCCGAGGTCATGGGCTGGGAAGCCTTGGCACGCGGACCGGCCGAAGGCAATTTCGCCTCGCCCAAAGTGATGTTCGATTTCGCCGAGGAAGTCGGATCGATATTCGCCCTGGAACAGGCCTGCCGGGAACAGGCCGTACAGGGTGTGGGACCGCTCAAACCCGGCCAGAAGCTCTTCCTGAATATCCATCCCCAGACCATGGGCGACCCGGGATTCCGTTCCGGTGAAACCCTCCGCCTGATTGAACGCCATGGCCTGAAGCCGAGCAATGTGGTCTTTGAAATAACCGAGAGGCATTCCATCCAGGACTTCACGCTCTTTCACCGGACCCTCGAACACTACCGCGACCAAGGGTATCTGGTGGCCATAGACGACGTGGGAACAGGGTATTCGGGACTTTGCAGGATCGCCGAGCTCCGGCCGGATTTCATGAAAGTGGATATGTCCCTGGTCAGCGGTATAGACACCAATCCGGTTCAACGGGCCTTGCTGGAATCCCTGGTCACCCTGGCCGAAAAAACCGGCAGTTCGATAATCGCCGAAGGCATTGAAACCGCCACCGAACTTTCCAGCCTGATGTCCATGGGCGTCCATTACGGCCAGGGTTTTTTCCTGGCCCGCCCGGCCAGCCCCAAGCCGCAGCCGGCCTGCAACATGCCCTTGCTCCTGGATATGAAAAAACGCGGCGCTACCGACTTCAAATGTTCCATACCTGTCCGCGACCTGGTGGAAACAGTCGCTCAGGTCGGCCTGGAAACCAAGGTAAGAGAAGTCAAGGACATACTTGATTCACAACCCATGAGCGGGGTGGTTGTCGTGGAAGAGCAGACGCCGGTGGGCCTGGTCATGAGCCACACACTGGACCGGAAACTGGGCACCTATTACGGCACCGCCTTGTATTGGGAAAGAAGCGTCAGCAAGCTGATGGACTCCAGTCCGCTGATAGTGGAAGGCAACACCCCGGCCGAAAGAGTGGCCGGGACAGCCATGGCCCGGGAACGCTTCAAGATTTTCGACCACATTATTGTTACGGAAAGCGGTCAATTGCTCGGCGTGGTCAGTGTCCAGAAAATGCTGGACACCCTGGCCAGAGTGCAGGTCGAAATGGCCAAGGGGGCCAACCCGCTGAGCGGCCTGCCCGGAAACGTGGCCCTGGAACAGGAAATCGAAAGGCGCTGCGGCGGAGACGCCAATGTCAGCATAATCTACGTGGACCTGGACAATTTCAAGGTCTACAACGATACTTACGGATTCGATTCGGGCGACAAGATGATCCGTCTTCTGGCCGACATTCTCGTCTGGTCGGCCCAGCGCCACGGCGGCAGCGACACTTTTGTCGGCCATATCGGCGGTGACGATCTGGTGGTGATCTGCCAACCGGTCAGAGCCGACCGGATATGCCGGGGCGTGATCAGGTGTTTCGCCCGTCTGGTCAGAAAACTTTACCGGCGGGAAGACCTGGAACTCGGCTACGTCCTGGGCAAGGGCCGGGACGGCCAGCCGGGTAAATACCCTCTGGTTACGGTCTCCCTGGGAATCATCGACTGTCAGGGAGTCTCCGATCTCAGCCTCATCAGCCGCCGGGCGGCGGAAGTCAAAAGATACGCCAAGTCATTTCCGGGCAATGTCTACGTAAGAGACCGCCGGGGCCCCTTGTGCCCCGAAAGCCAAAACGGCCTAACCGTTTGTCAGAGCGATTCTCCACAGGAAATATGTAAGACCTGAATCTCTGCGGATAGACAGGAATATTCCCCCGCTCTCTCCGCCTTGAGCACCTAGGATTACCGTTGCCCGGCGGCTTTATGCTATAGTCTCTTCCCACCGTGCGGGTTTTGTGACGGGCCTTACGGAAATGGCCCGCCGACCGGCCGGCGGCAGAGGTTTCAGGCATGCAGGCTTACGACCCAAAACAGCCGATCAGCCGGGCGGCGGTGCTTTCCGTAGTCACCCTGGCCTCTTTCATGACCCCGTTCATGGGCGCTTCCATCAATATCGCCCTGCCCGCCATTCAGGCCACCTTCGGCCTGGACGCCGTCAGGCTGGGCTGGATACAGACGGCTTATCTTCTGGCCGCGGCCGTCTGCATGGTCCCCATGGGCAAACTGGCCGATATTCACGGGCGGAAAAAGACTTTCGCCGCGGGAATGGCCGTCTTCACCGCAGGCACCCTGTTTGCCGGGCTGGCGGCCTCTTCCTCCATGCTTGTAGCCGCCAGGATCGGGCAAGGATTGGGCAGCGCCATGACTTTCGCCAGCGGCCTGGCCATTCTCACCTCAGTCTTTCCTCCGGGCGAACGCGGCCGGGCCATAGGCATCAACGTGGCCGCCGTTTACACAGGCCTTTCCATGGGGCCGGTGCTGGGCGGCCTGCTGACTCAGCATCTGGGATGGCGGAGCATCTTCCTGACCAATGTCCCTCTGACTCTGGCCGCCTTCCTGCTGGTTCTGGCCAAACTGAAAACGGAATGGGCCGATGCACGCGGAGAAAAATTCGACCTGCCCGGTTCCCTGTTTTACAGCGTCTCCCTGACCAGCCTGATCTATGGACTGACCCTGCTTCCCGACCAGGTCAGCATCCTGCTCATCTGCGCCGGTCTGGCCGGTCTGCTGGGCTTCGTGGTCTGGGAGAGCAAAACGCCTTCGCCGGTCTTCGAAATAATGCTCTTCCGGACCAACCGGGTCTTCGCCTTTTCCAACCTGGCCGCATTGATAAACTACAGCGCCACTTTCGGCGTGACCTTCCTGTTAAGCCTCTATCTCCAGTACATCAAAGGACTTTCAGCCCAAAGCGCAGGTTTCATACTGGTCACCCAACCTGCGGTCATGGCTGTCTTCTCTCCCGTGGCCGGGCGGCTCTCCGACAGGGTCTCGCCCGGCCTGGTGGCCTCCTGCGGCATGGGACTGACAGCCCTGGGACTCCTGGCTTTCACCTTCCTCGGCCGCGGAACATCACTGGCCTTCATAGTCGGCACCCTTTTCTTCATCGGCCTGGGTTTCGCCCTTTTCTCCTCCCCCAATACCAACGCCATCATGAGCAGTGTGGAAAAACGCCATCTCGGCCTGGCCTCCGGCGCGGTCAGCACGATGCGCCTGCTGGGGCAGATGGTTTCCATGGGCATAGTCACTCTCATCTTCGCCATGGTCATAGGCCGGGTCGAGATAACCCCTGATCGGCACGAACAGTTTCTGAAAAGCGCCGGCATAGCCTTTCTGGTCTTCACCCTGCTCTGCGGCCTGGGCGTTCTGGCCTCGGCTCAACGGGTCCGGCCGCCTCTCGGCGGAAAAACGGACGCAGGCTGATTTTCTGTTCCGAAACAGTCAGCCCTGGAGAACTTCCTTGACCAGCGCAGCAACCGATGGGTCGGCATAGGCGAAACGGGCCACTAGTGAACGCCCTCGCGGCGAAAGCCGCTCATAGCCCCACCGGCACCGGCGCAGCACGGTCCGGCGGTCATGGCGAAGATAGTAGAAAGGGAGGTTATGCTGAAAGAAGGACAGGCTGTCCGCTTCCTTCAACAGATCGGCCCGCCGGCTGCCGCCTGTTTCGTGCAGGCCGACCAGCCGGTGAACATCGGCGGAGAGAGCCGGAGAAGCCCCGCATTCATCCATAATTTCTTTGATTATTTCAGCGCTGTTGGCCGCGTGGGCGGCTTTGAAGGAATCAAAATCAGGATAATCGCGTTTCTGAATCCGGCGCGATTCCCAGGCCCTTTCAATATCATGTCCCAGAGCGGCGATACGGAGGGCCTCATCGGCAGCGGGGTCCAGCCTGAGCAGCCATTCCAGCGTATTGACCGAATGTCCCGGATCTTCCGGCACTCCGGAGCGGCGGACAATCTCCTCGATTCTCTTCTTCACGCAGGCCAGGTAATCCAACTTGCTGTCTCCAGGCGGCTTAACTCCGCCTTTCGGTGGAACGGCCGGAATTTTCGCTTTCCAGGAAGGGACTTACTTCCGGCCATATCATCTTGATCGCCTCAAGTAATTGACGGCCCTTGCTTTCCTGGGGCAAGCCCACTAAAATTGGAAGCAGGGAGGTGACGGCGAAATGGATATGTACGGTCCGGGCATGACCGCTTTAAGGTCTTTTTCCACCAGGATGCAGGCCGTGGCCAATAATGTGGCCAATGTCCAGAGCGCCGGATACAAGGCCCAGCGGGTGCATATGGTCGAAGTGCCGGGGGGAGGCGTTTCGGTGACCATCAGCCGGGATCTGTCTCCCGGAGCCCCTTTGCCCGAGGCTGAAGGCTCGTCTCCCGCCACGGGTTCCAGGCAGGGCTCCAATGTGGACCTGGCCCGCGAAATGGTCGACATGATAACCACCGAACGCTACTTTCAGGCCAACGCCAGGGCCTTGCGGACCATGGCCGAAACCAAGGGACGCGTCCTTGACATCATAACCTGAAAGTCCCGCTAGGAACAGGAAACATCTTTCCGCCGGACCGACCTGAATCCAGCCATACTCGCCGTTGATTGACGCCTGACAAAACTCCGCGCTCAGCCTGATATTTTGTCTTGACACGCCGCAGACCTGCAACTAGGATAAGGCACTATTCGGGATATACGGCTTATTACCTAATTATTACAAGATGATAAGCAATAAATATTTTCAGGCGGCTGACTCGGACATCGATCAATAGTTATTCAGGTGCGGAAACAAGATGAAAAAAGCGCAAGGTAACGGAGCTGAGCTGAAATCCCTGATCAAAGGGGTCAACCTCCTCAAACTGTTCACATCGGGCAAGGATGAGTGGAGCACCAAGGAAATAGTGGAGGGGCTCGGCTATCATCCCAGTTCCGTCCAACGCCTTATAACCAACCTGGAAGCGGTCGGCTTTCTGGAAAAAACCCGTTCGACCAAGGAAGGCTACTACTACGGTCTGGGTTTGCAGTTGTTCCTGCTGGCCAAGGTGGCTTCCCAGAATTCCATCCTGGTCCGGGCGGCCCGGCCCTGGCTGGAATGGCTGGTGGAAAAAACCCAGGAAACCGCCCACTTCTGCATTATAGAAGACGACGAATGCTATTACCTGGACAAAATAGACTCACCCCGCTCCATACGCATGGTCACTCACGCCGGACAGCGCCTGCCCCTTTACTGCACGGGCGTGGGCAAAGCCCTGATGAGCGGCCTGAGCCGCGAGGAGGTGGAACGGGTGGCCGCCGAACGAGGCCTCAAGCCCGTTACCTCCAACACCATCACCAGCCTAGAGAGACTGCATGATGAAATGGCCCTCATCCGCCGGGAAGGGCTGGCTTATGACAACGAGGAGATGGAAATAGGCCTCCGCTGTCTGGCCGCCCCGATCCTGGACAATAAGGGTATAGTCATCGCGGCCATCAGCGTTTCCGGCCCCAGCCAGCGCTTCACCGACGAACGCCTGCCCGTCTTCGGCGCCTGGGTCAGGGAAGCTGCCGCCGAAGTTTCCCGGCTTCTGGGTTACGGAGAAAAGAAATAAGCCGGCCAACAGGCGTTTCCCGCCGGAGGAGCGAAAATCCGGCGGGGTTTCAGCGAATATAACGCTGTTCCCGGCTTAGTAAAGCAGGTATTCCGCCCTTTGTTTAATGAATCCCTCCAGCTCCGGAAGCCACTTTTTTTCCATTTCAACCGCGCTCAGCCCGGATTCAAGTCCCTGCCTGACCGACTTGTCGCCCAATATCAGATCTATCGGCATTCTTTCATACTCATATTCGTACGGCGGCTGCTTCCAGGCAAACTGTTCGGGATAACGGCGCAGCAGGACCTCCAGGATGGTCAGCGAAGTCAGATAGGGTTTGAAAGACCGCTTGTCCATGGGATGAAGCTCCAGCCCCTGACAGACCTGGCCCTGGAACTTGTGAAAGGTCGGTTCAAAAACGGCCGGACGAAAAACCACGCCGGGCAGGTCATATGAATCCAGTTCCTCTTTCACCGACAGGGCGTCAATAAAAGGCGCTCCACACAGATGGAACGGCCGGGTGGTGCCTCGGCCCTCCGAAATGTTGGCGCCTTCCCAGAGAACCTGCCCTGGATAGAGCCAGGCGGTTTCCGGGGACGGCATATTGGGCGAGGGATAAACCCAGGGCAGCCCGGTCTCCCGGAAATACATCTCCCTGTTCCAGCCGGTCGCCCTGATTATTTCCAACTCCGGGGGCTTCCCCAGGCGGCCGGTCATGTAGAGGGCCAGTTCTCCCAGGGTAAAACCATGGCGCATGGGGATGGGGTGCAGACCGACGAAAGAGGCACAGTCTGGTTTGAGCAGGTTGCCCTCCACTTCACTCCCGCCGATGGGGTTGGGGCGGTCCAGGATGACCACCTTGACGCCGGCCAGTGCTGCGGTTTCCAGACAGTAGAATAAGGTCTGGGCGAAAGTGTAGACACGTGTCCCCACATCCACCAAATCCACCAGCAGAACGTCCAGTCCGTCCAGCATGTGCGGCTGAGGCATCCGAGTCCGGCCGTAAAGGCTGTATATGGGCCGCCCGGTCCCTTTTTCCTCGGCATGATCCGATTCGACCATGTTGTCCTGCTTTTCACCGGCGAAACCGTGCTGGGGACCAAGCAGAGTACGCAAGCGGCCGGGCAGAGCCCGATCTATGAGGGTGACGGCGTGTTCGAACCCTGGCCCGACCGAACCCTGATTGGCCAGAAGGCCCAGTCTGGCCTTGGCCAGGCTGGCGGGCGGATTGGCGGTCAGTATTTCCAGACCGGTTTTGACTAGCGGCATAATCGTTTCCTGAAGGAATTTTCCTGACCGCTGAAGCGGTCTGAATCCGGATCAGTTTATCAAGGGGCGGCAGACGGAGAAAAGCATTAATCTCCCGTCCGCCATGAATTCCTGCGCGCACTCAACAGTCCCGGACGGGTAGACGCAGCCCGGCGGATTGTCAGTTTCTCTTTTCCGGGGCCTCGCCCAGGTGACGGGGAATGCGGCGGCGGCCTGAAATCCCGAAATGAAAATCACCGCTGAAAAGTGCCGCGAGGATGCCGTGTTCGTCGGTAATAAGGGAATCATCAGCCCAGCCGTAAGGGTTGCCGGGGGTGAAAGGCCATGAGAAACCGGGGGACTCGGCCACTGGACAAAGCCAGTATAAGCCGGGCATCAGGAGCACTGGACCGTTTGCGTCCAAAGGCAGACGGACCCGGTTTTCCTCCGCCGTAACGGAATCCCGGCCAGCTTTTCCGCAGACGCTGACAGCCGCAACCTCGCCCGGACGGCCTCCGGCGTCCCGGCGGATTCGGACCATGACACCGCCCTTGGCTTCGGCGGAGCGCCGGACCGGCAGCAAGACTTCCGCCGCCTCGAAGGGAAAATCCACCACAAAGCACTGAGCAGCCATCTGTTCCGGTCCGATGTCCGCATCCTGCACGGAACTCAGCCGGGGCTGAAATTCAACCCCTGCCCCGTCTTTTCGGCTCAGGAATTGTGAATTTGACGCGGAGAACCCCGGAAAACCGATATCTTCAGGTTCTCCCAAAGGCATGTCAAGAACCTCGGCCCGGTCCAGAACAGCCGCTTGAAACCGGGGGCGTTCTTCCGGCCGATAATCGGGTTCCCTGGTTTCCGTTGAGTTCCGAGCCGATTCCGCCAGCAGCACCATGGAGCGAGGCCTCTCCCACATTTGAACTGATTTAACTCTGACCGGCGGCGACTTGCATTCGATGGATATCTCCTCGCGCAGGTCTTGAACATCTTCCGGGCCGCCCCCCCAATTCCAGATGCCGTCGGCGGCTCCGGTTGCATCAAGGCCTGTCCCGAGCCTGACGTAGTAGGGTGAAACGAAATTCCGGCTGACGTAGACATCGCTTTCGACCCAGCCGTAACCGGGATAGTGGACCTCAAGCCAGCAATGCCGACCTAGGCCCGCCTTTATCGCCCACGAACGTCCGCCGTTTTCCTCAACCCGCCAGGGCTCGTCCGAAGCCAGCCCAACAACCACTCGGGCCGGTATGCCCACCTGCCTGAGCATGGCCACGGCCAGATGAACAACTCCTTCATCGGAGCCGCGGCGGTTGCGCATGACGCTCAGGGCGTCGCTTTCGTCCGCGTTCAGGTCCAGCCGGATATTGTCGGCAATCCAGTTCAGAATAAGACACACCGCCTCATTCTGGTTGTTGCATGACTGAACCAGTATCCGGCTGAATCCGGCCACAGGCTCCCGCCCGACCTGAACATGGCCGGTACCGGCAAGATACTTTTCGCCGCCGGACCAGACACCGGGCGCGGGAAAGGGATACCAGCCGGTCGGAACCGGTGAACGGCGTTCCGTCTCAACCTGATAAGTCCTTGTTATAGTAATGGGAACGGATGGTTTGCGGAAGTCGAGAATGTGAACAGCCGACCCGTCTCTTTGACGCTTTGTCTGCGTCCGTGACGGTAACGGGTCGGCCTCATAAAGGAAATTAACGATTTTTTGGCGAACGGCAGGACGGTTGAGGTTCGGCGGCCGGATGATCCGGCAGGACAACGAAGCTGCACCTACGGCCCGGACACGGCTGACAACCTTGACATCCAGCCTGCCGGCCAGGGAATCCCCGACGGCCATGGTCTGAGCCGAAGCCGGTTCCACCGCTCCGCATCCCAGAAGCGCGGCCATTACGAGCAAAAAAAACCTTTTCCCGCAGTTACCCAATATAAGCCCACCCGACCGGCGCGCCCCGGCTCAAGAATCTATTTTTCAGGCTGGCAGCACGGACAGTAATGCGTTCCGCGGCCCGCAACCACTGTTCTGACCAATTCGGCTCCGCAGACAGGGCAAGGCTCCCCCTTGCGGCCGTAGACTTTGTGATTGTTCTGAAAATGTCCGCCTTCACCGCTCAACCCCACATAATTGTTGGTGGTGGACCCGCGCAGCTTGACGGCTTCCGCGAGTATGCCGCACATCTTTTCATGCAGGAGACAGGCCTGTTGTTCATCCATCTCCTGGACAGGGGTCAGCGGATTGATGCCTGAGGCGAAAAGAGACTCGTCCACATATATGTTTCCCAGCCCGCTGACAAGGCTCTGGTCCAGCAGAACAGGCTTGATTTTGCCTTTCCTGCCAAGCAGGCGCCGGCTGAACTCTTCCGGGCCGATGGTCGACGGATCAGGACCTATGTCCGTCGTCTCCAGCCATTCCCTGTATTCCTGGCCGGTCAATCCCAGCAGGTACCCGAACTGGCGGATATCCCGGTATTGCAAAGCCATTCCGCCCTCAAACTCAATGATGACGTGGACATGCCTGGGCCAGCCATCGGGGGGAGGCCCCCACAGGAACTGACCGGTCATCTTCAGATGGACCACCAGATAACGGTCTCCGGTGAAACTCAGGACGATGAATTTTCCGCGTCGCGTGGCGGCCAGGACTTCGGCCCCGGTCAGGAGGGCAACCAGTCTTTCGGCCCCTGTTTTGACTATCTTTTCGAGACTTGTCCGAACCGACTTGACCTTGCGGCCGACAACCAGGGACTGAAGGTCCCTGACGATGGTTTCAACTTCAGGCAGTTCCGGCACCTGATACTCCTTCGGGCGTTATTATCCATGTTCCGCCGCCGGTTGAAACACAGGCGAATGGAATCTTGTCTTGACCAGAAACGCTTGATTAAAAATAACACCCAGTCTTTTTCTGTCAAGGAGATGATTTTTTCCCGCGTACCCGGGACAGGCGTCAAAAAGGCTGTGCCCACCCTCCCCGTGACGCATAAAAAACATTGAGAAGACGGTCGTCTTGAACTTTGCTTCAAAGCAATGTCAAATCAGCGGTTGTTTGCGCAAAAAGAAACACTCCTTTATCAAAAGACTATGCTTATGAGCTCGGAAAAGAAATGATCTTGCCTTGGCCTCGGTTGTTGAAGACGGCTTTCTCTCCAAGGCCGGCGTTTCCCGCCTTCCAAGATTCATAAGCTGAGTTACGCCCGGCCCCAGCCGGTTTATCCGGTCTGCGGGGAACTTGACTTGAGCGCCCGGGCTTGGATAAATTCAAAGATGCCTGGGGAATATTTTTTTAAAATATATCATGGGTGTTACATGAGGGGTTGCGGGCGGTTCGAAAATCTGAACTGGAAAAACGCCTTTCTGTTTTCGGCTTTGTTTTGAGCGAAAAGGCTTCACAAAAATCGCCAGGAACAACGATTCAGTGTTGGCTCATGCCGTTAAGTTCCCCCGGTGTTCCACCGCCCGCTTGCCCACCGGATGCGCTGGCTCCGGCATCACGCCTCCGCGCTCTGGTCTCGGTTTTTAACATGGGGATAAGATCCTTCAGACAGGGATCAGGCAGTCCAAATGCAACATGACCAATTGTCTCTCACCCTGGCCGAAGGCCGGCCGTCAGGCCGTTTTATTCCTTTGATTATCGAAGCGATGTTCCAGGAGTTCATCAATTCGGAAGGCCTCCAGCACCATAAAGAAGCGCAAGAAAAATTCCGCCAGACCGGCTTCCAGCGCTTCGTAGGGACTTACTTCCCGGAAGTAGTCCCCGACCGGAAGGCCTATCGCAAGCTGCACGAAATCTGCCGGAGCCTGCACCTCGATAGAACGCCGGATTCAATATCCGCCCGCTCCAGTCTCCGCACGGCCGGAGAAACAAGCCTCGTCCTGGAAACAGGCAGCCCATCCTGGAAGGAAATATTGTCCACGGCGGGAAAAGCAGCCTGGTCCAGAGCGCCGGTGCTCATAAGCGGCGAAAGCGGGGTCGGCAAGGAGATACTGGCCAGATACATCCATCGCAGGAGTCCAAGAGCCGCCGGGCCTTTCATTCCGATCAACTGCGCGGCCCTGCCCGAAAACCTTCTCGAAAGCGAACTCTTCGGCTTCATGCGCGGCGCCTTCACCGAAGCCAGGGAAACCAAGCCCGGACTGCTGACTCAGGCCGATCACGGCACCCTCTTTCTTGACGAAATCGCCGAGATGACCACCAGACTACAGGTCAAACTCCTGCGCTTCCTGCAGGATCACTCCTTCATTCCCCTGGGCTCCGTCAGGCCGGTCAAGGTGGACGTGCGGGTTCTGGCGGCCACAAACAGGGATATGGAGGCGGCACTGGCTGGCGGCGGCTTCCGTCAGGACCTCTATTACCGTTTGAACGTCTTCCACTTCCACGTCCCGCCTCTGCGGGAACGCCCCGAGGACCTGCCCCGGCTGGCCGAAGTCTTCGTCGCCAAGTACAACGACGAAAATGACGCCCATGTCTCAGGCCTTTCCCCTGGAGCCTTGGCGAAGCTGCAAGCCCACTCCTGGCCGGGCAACATCCGGGAACTGGAAAACGTCATCCACCGGGCCGTCGTCCTGGCCCGGCAAGGCTTGATTCAGCCGGAACATCTTCCGGACGAAGTGAAGGGGCCTGGACCCGGAGCAGCAGGCGGACCGCCGTCACCACAAGACCGGCTGGCGGACAGAATAACGGCCATCCTCGGCGGAAAGAACGGGGCCGTATCTCAACAGGCCAGCCTTGGCCGCACCGTCCCCATGAGCCTGATGGCCGATTTTTTCCGGCTGACCAAGGGCCGTTTTTTTGCCCCGAGGGAATTCGCCGAAGCAATCTCTGGCCATGCCAGCCAAAGGCGCCGGGACAAGCTGGCCGGACGAATATTAAAAACCTTGCATCAAGGTGGTTTTCTCGAACACAATGGCAGAAGCGCCCAGGCTTCACGCTACCGCCTGGCTGGCGTTGGACTGGCTCCCGAAAACGTGGACCCCGGAAAAGACAATTGAAGACAACGTTTACAAAAAGACATCCGGTCCTGATGATAATGTTGCTCGCCTTGCTGGCGGCGGCCGCCTGCTGGTTCTTTTCCTGCCGGCCGCAGAATAAACCAGACACTGCCGGGCGGGAAACGCTGACCCTGGGTTTCTCCATGCCCTTCCTCACCCTGGACCCTCATCAGACCGAATACGGCGCCCAGGGTCTGGTCTTTCCGCTGATTTACAGTTTTCTGGTCGTGCCAAGGGCAGACGGAACTTTCGCCCCGGACCTGGCCACAAGCTGGTGGTCCGACAACCAGGAAAAAACCTGGACCTTCATACTGAGGCCGGACGCCCGCTTCCATGACCTGCGTCCCGTCATGGCCCAGGACGCAGCCTATTCCATATCCAGACTGCGCCAAATCAACCAAGTCCTGGATCAGGCCATCGAGTCCCTGGAATGTCCCGAACCTCATAAGCTGGTAATCCGGCTCAGACACAGCATCCCTTATTTTCTCTTCCAATTGGCTTTGGAACCAATAATTCCAAGGCTTCCGCCCGGGGCAAAGGATCAGAACACCGAGCCAATCGGCAGCGGACCTTTCCGGGTGGTTTACCGCGAAGGGACCGAGAGGATACTCCTGGCGGCCTTCAAAGACTATTTCGACGGGCCGCCTCCCCTGGCTGCGGTGGAAATGAAATATATCCCGGACAAGGAAAAACTCTGGATAGAATTCATGAACGGCAGGATCCAGCTGTGCCTGGCCGCCGCGCCGGAAAACACCCATTTCATGAGGCTTGAACCGGATTACTACCGGCTGGAAGGCGGCCTCTCCAGGGCCGCCACGGTCATGCTCTTCAATAACCGGGACGACGTTTTGTACGATCGCCGCATCAGAAAAGCCATAGGCCACATGCTGAACATACACGATCATATAGACAGCGATCTTCGGGGCATGGCCGCACCCTGCCCCGGACCGTTGGGCGCTCTGTCCCCTTACCTGCCCCCGGAAAGCGGCCCGGTCGGCTATGACCCTCAAAAGGCCAACGCCCTCCTGGCCGAAGCCGGCTGGATAGACCACGACGGCGATGGATACCGGGACAAGGACGGACGGGACCTGGAATTCAAGATACTGGTTCCTCTGACTTTTCAGACCGAACGTGAAACAGCGGTCTATATCCAGAAATCCCTGAATCAGTTCGGCGTAAAGGCTGTACTGGTGGACAAGCGTTTTGACCGCATGGTTGAAGAAGACCTCCTCCCCGGCTCTTTTCAGGCCTGCCTGACCGAACACGGCGTCAATCCAAGGCTTCTTTTTCACCTGCCCATACTCTGGTCATCCACGGAGAAAGGCTGGGGAAACGTAGGCCGTTACAGCAACCCCGAAGTGGATCAGGCCCTCGAACAACTGACATCAGAAGACCGCACCACGGAATATGCCGATCTGCTGAGGAAAATCCAGCGGCTCATACTGGACGATCAGCCGGCTGTATGGCTTTACCAAAAATACGAAGTGCATGCCTTCTCCCGCCGCCTCATGGACCTGGCCCAACCCGATCCCGACTTCTTTGTGACCTTTCCCTTGCGTAAAGCCCGGCTCATTCCCCGCCAGGATCTGGCCCACTAACCGCCCGGCCGGGCAACTCTTCACCTCTCCTCCCCAAACACCGGCAACCCGGCGCCTCGCGTCCGGACCTGCCAGGAGCATGTCCGTATCAGACAGGGACAGATCCGGACCTCCTGCCCTGTCCATCCAGATGCGACAACAAACAACATATTGTTTTTACATATATTAAATTTAATTCCTCATTTTGGACCGCCGTTTGATTGCTTGCCCCTTCAGAAGCGGCGTGGAAAACAAACGCCGGAAAAACAGGAGGAAAAAACATGAAGGAAACAAGTCTTACCCTGATCAGAAAAGGCGACCTCGACTATCGGCAGGCCGCCGCCAGCGCTTGTTGCATCTGGGGTCCTTTCGCCACCCCCCGCTGATTGGAAGCAGCGGAGAAAACCATCCGGCTTCCGGGTTCGCGCCCGGCGGCCGGATTCCATCTCTACCACTCTGGATGAAAATAAATGGACCTGAAAATATCGCGTTTCACCTTCGTGGAAAAACTGTCCGGCGGCCGGACGGGAGTCTTCAACACTCTGACTCGGGCACTGGGCGTCCTGCCCAGAGAGCTGTGGGAGAAGGCGCTCCGCGGCCGCGCTGATACTCCTTTAAGCCTGGAACTGGCCGGACAAGGGTTCCTGGTTGACGGCGGCGCGGATGAAGACGTCATCCTGGCCCATTGGCGAGCCAGCCAGGCCTACGACCTGACCCGCCTGGAATACCTGGTCAGCCCTACCCATGCCTGCAACATGGCCTGTTCCTATTGCGTTCACGGGGCGAAAAAAAAGGCCGAGCACATGTCCCCGGATACCGCCAGGGCGGTCCTGGACTTCATCATGGCCGACGTGGAAGCGAAACGCCCACTGGGAGTGGGCCTCGATTTCTGTGGAGCGGAAGCCTTGCTCAACTCCAAAGCCATGCTCCGGCTGGCCGAAGGGCTCTCCAGCTTCTGCCGGGGCAAGGGGCTTGATTTCCGTGTCGGCCTGATATCCAACGGTCTGGGCCTCACCACGGAATTGCTCAAGGCCCTGGTGCCCCTCGGACTGGGCCGCGTCCGGGTCACCATAAGCGGCCCGGCGGACATCCACGACCGGCTCCGGCCTGCCCGCGACGGCAAACCGACCTATGAAAGAATCATGGCCAACCTCCAGGACGCGGCAGGACTGGTTGAACTGGCTGTCAACGGACAATATGACACGAAGAACGGCGACCACCTGCGCTTCCCGGAACTCCTCGACGATCTGACCGCCAGGGGCCTCAAGCAAGCGGTCACCGATGTCTGTTTCACCCCCATAGTCCCCTTCGAGAGCCTGCCCTCCATCATCCCTGGCAACCCGGCCGACTGTCTGGTTGACGAAGACCCGGGACGCTGGGTCTGGCTGCAGAACCAGATCGAGGCCAAGGGCTATCCGGCCTGGCAGGGTCCGGTCAGCAACCGGTGTCTGGCCAATTACCGCAACAGCATGGTCATAGACATGGATGGCCGCATAACCGTCTGCCCCTCCATGATGGAACAATCCGAACTGGACTACGGGGATGCGGCGAGGGGAGTTGATTTCCGGCGCGAAGCCAGACTGCTGGCCCGCGAACTCCCTGAAATCTGCCGCAGCGGTTGCGCCATGGCCCCGCTCTGCGATGGAGGCTGCCGCCAGCAGGCTTTGGTCAGGACCGGGAACTTCGACGGCATAAACTGTCTGCGGGGAGTCTATGAACACCTGTTGAGGGCCTACATAAGGCACGCCCTGCTCAAAAACGGCGATTGACCGGCCGTAATCAACATCTCGCGGCATCTTGGCTCGACCTGTAACAATAATGGCCCGGGACAGGATTCCCTATAGAATAAGGGGGAGAGTGGCCCGCCTGCTGGCTGGAGACGCCGCAGCCGCCCTCGGCGACCAGTTGCTCCTGCTGGTCCTGATCCAAAGCATGGTCTTCCAGACGGGTGGAGACGGCTGGCGGCTGGCCGCTCTCATGGCCGCCGGTTACGTCCCCTCCCTGCTTGTCGCCCCCCTTTGCGGCCCCCTGCTGGACAGATACGGCGGCCGGTCCTGGCCGCTCTGCCTCAACTTTCTGAAAGCCGCCCTGGTCATAATCATGGCATTCCTCATCGGCAAACCGTCCGGCAACGGCCTCATTCTGACCTTTTTTCTTCTCGAAAGGGCCGCAGGACAAGCTTACCTGGTGGCCAAGATGGTCCTGCTCCCCTCCCTGACCCCGGCTTCCGGACTTCTCAGCCTCAACGCCCTCAACGAAAGAGTCTCCCTGGCCGTCCGTATCATCGGCCCCCCCGCAGCCGGAGCCCTGGCCGGTTGGAGCGGCCCCCAAGCCGGACTGGCCGCAGCGGCTGTGCTGGCCTTGGCCGCCGGAACGCTTTTCGGCTCTGGCCCCAGCAGACACTCCCCCACCGCGGCAGAGTCACTGCCCCAATCGATAAAACAGGAAAGCCTCATCCCCTTCCTCCGCACTCCCGAAGCCATCCGGCTCTGCCTGCACTGGACCATGGTCGTCTCCGGCGGAGGCCTCATCGCCTACGCCGCCCCGCTGCTTGTCGCCGATGCGACTCAAACCGGGGGGCAGAGCGTTTTCTGGCTGGGGCTGCTTACCGGAGCCTTCAATTTCGGCTCGCTGGCCGCCACCTGGGCCGTCTCCAGACTGACAGGCCGGCTCACTCTGGAACGGCTGTACCGGCTCGCCCTGACTCTCTCGGCACTCATCTGCCTGGCGCTGACCGCCCTAGATTCCCCGCCGGCCATAACCGCAGCCTTTCTGCTCTTCGGCCTGGCCTCACAGCCCACGGGCCTCATCCTGATCACCTGGACTCAAACTATGGCCCCTCTTCACCTCAGAGGACGCATCCTGGCCTTGACCTCGGGCTGGCAGGCCTCTGTTTATCTGGTCAGTGCACTGGCCGGAGCCGCCCTGGTCAAATCCGGGGGGACCTCCTTGCTGATACTCCCCGCCGCTGCCTGTTTTCTGCTGGCCGCCGCTCCCTCGCCCCGGCCTCTTTCTTTCCTCGGGCGAATACATGGACTAATACGTGGACGAATACGTTGCTTTTTACGGCGGTCGCCCCTATAATGATATTCAATCCGTGGGGGCGAAACGGCTTCGACGGGGGCAGTTGAACTTGAGGCTGCATGCCGAGGTTCTCGCCTTTCTCGTAAAACAGGCGGGGCTAAACACAAAGGCAGACTCTTACGAGTACGCCCTGGCCGCGTAGGCCAGCGTCCTTCTCTCCTTCGCCTGTGAGGTAAGATAGGGCGCCGATTAGCAGGCTAGCCGATGGGGGGCGCGGAGACCCTCGGATGGCGAAATAATCCTCCGCTGGTTCGTTCCGGACCTGTTCCGTGGGGGACGGGGCGAACGAGATCAAAACATGGAATAAGCATGTAGACGTCTCAGGGAAAGGTTCCCGGACGCGGGTTCGACTCCCGCCGCCTCCACCAGATTACTTCACGATTTTCTTAACGATATTGGAGAGATAGGGTTGACGCCCGACTCTCCATTTTTCGTTTGGGACAAATTTGGGTCAAATTTTCCATCCAAGCCCTCCGGCTCGTCCGCTTTCTCGGGCACTACCCCACCAGACATATACACGTTCTCCATGAACGCCGACCCCTCATCCCGCTGGTAATTCTTGATGTACGAGTAATAGCGGTCGTAAATCATTTTCAGCGATTCGTGGCCCAGCATCTTCTGAACCCAGCCAGGCAGTTCTCCGGCGTCCAGCATCAGAGTGGCGAAGGTATGCCTGGTCTGATACAGAGTACGGTATTCCAGTCCGGCCGACTTCAAGGCGGGCGTCCAAGCCCATTGCCTTACGGAATGCGCATACAGGGGCCGACTGTATTTATTCAGGAAGACGTAATCCGACTTCCCCATGGTTGCCTTGCGCTGCCTGCGCATCGCTTCCACGACCGGTGGGAGCATTTTGATATCCCTGGTGGAACCCTTCGTCTTGGGCCTGCCTTCTTCCTTGTTGACTCGCGTCTCCCTAACTCTGATGAACCCGTGTTGGAAATCCACATTCCGCCATTTAAGCGCTGCCATCTCGCCAAAGCGCATACCGGTGAAAAAAGCCACCACAAAGAAGTCATGATACTCTGGCCGAACGTGTTCCAGGAACAAGCGAACCTCTTCCATCGACAGAGGATTGATGTCCGGCTTCTGGATTTTCAGGTTCTCAATCATGTCCATCGGGTTCTTCTCTATGTATCCGGCTAACAGGGCATGCCTGAACAGGGAACGCATCGGCACCACAACATTATTCGCTCGCTTGGCTGAACATTTCAGTGTGGTGATGAAGCGCTTGATTTCCAGGAAGCCGATTGTGCGGATAGACATATTCCCAAAACGGGGTAGGATGTAATGGTTCATCGAGCACCGGTAATCCCGCAGGGTCGTCGACTTGATTTCCCTGCGCTTGATTTCTATCCATTCCTGGGCGACCTCGCCAAACACCGGGCCTCCATCGTCGGCGGGTACGGGGGCTTGAACGCCTCCAAACACCGCAACTTCTTTGAGCATCTGGTCCCGCTGCCTTCTGGCCTCGGTCAATGAAGTGGAAAGCGCTTTTTTCATCAACCGGCCGTCGACCATTTTGCGGAAATACCAGGTTTCACCTCGCTTGATGAGGTGATGGTTCTTGTCTTGCGCCATGGGTTATATCCTCCATTCCTTTTGTGGTCTGGCTGACATTCCCGGCGTTTTCCTCACTTCAGCAGGTTTCTTCGGTTCTAATGCTTTTGCCTTTTTCGTAAACTTCCGCTCAAATTCCTCGATTGCCTCCTTTGGATACAGCACCCGGCTGCTTCCCGGCGCTTGAAGATATTCCAGCAAACCAGCATCACGCCAATTCTTGACCGTGGCTGGTGCGACCCTGAACAGGTCGGCGACTTCTTGCTGCGTAAAATACCCTCGTTCTACCTCATTCGCACTCCTTTCTTCAACCATTTGTTCTTCCTCCTTATTTCTACTCCCAGCGCCGCCTATCGGCACCGCCCCCGGAGTGATCTGGGGGCTGGATTGTCCCCTCGCCAATCGGTGTGGGAATCAATCCAGGTGTTTGGCTCCCACCATAGAAGGAGCCTTGGCAATATTCACCGCAGTAGCTGCCCTGTGGGCTTTTTCAACTATTTCACGCGACAGCCCCTCTGGGTCTGATCAGCGGCATTGCTCTTTCATCAGCATCCCCCCACAACTGAATCTGCGTGCCAGTGGAGTTCGCATGAGGCATTCTCGCGGCCACCATCATCCTCATCGTCATGCCAGACCGCGATCGGTTCGGCAGGGCGGTGGTCAAGCGACGAGTAAGGGATGGTGATGGCCTGGATTTTTCTGGTGTCCCGTCCCTTTTGCCGAAGCGCCTTGACCAGGTCATTGACCCGATTCACCACGTCATCAACCGGTGACGAGGCTTTGCTTTGCTCAGGAGCGGCGCTGAAGGGCCTGGTCTCAGGAGATTCGATTCCCAGCTTTTCCATGATGACCGGCTTGTATTTCTCCATGCGTTCATACCCGATGCCATTGCGCCCCAGCGCACGGGCCACTTTCACCGTGGTCCCTGAGCCTAGGAACGGGTCGAGCACCACGTCGCCCTTGTATGAGAACATCCTGACCGCACGTTCCACCAGCGCCTCCGGGAATTGGGCCGGGTGTTTGTCCTGACTGGGGACCGACCTGATCTTCCAGACGCCCGGGACCAATTCCTTCCATTCCTCCTTAGTGAGCCTTGATTCGTATTCCAGGTCCAGAGGCACCTCGCGCTTCCCGTCTTTGCGGAAGACCCAGAGGTACTCCGAGTTGTTTAAGGTCCGGTAAGAGGTATGAGGGCACCGTCCGGAATACATGACCTGCTGGCAGCTGTCCCAATTGAGGTTCTTCTCCCAGATGAGCGTGTCGGTCAACCTGAGGCCGTGCTTGCGCAACAGGTCATTGTAAAACCCACCCATCGGCAGAACCTCTGGTGCGCCGCCGTTCCTGCTGCCGTAGTTGTGAATGTCTCCGAAGTTCAGGAAAACGACCCCGCCCGGAACCAGGACCCTGGCGCACTCGGCAAAAACGGCCTGCAACATGGCTTGGTGCTCTTCGAACGATAGATCCTTCTCGTATTCCAGACCTACGTAATATGGCGGCGAGGTCAGGACCAAGTGGACGCTGCTGTCGGCCAACTCAGACATGTCTCTGGAGTCCTTAAAGAAAACTCCCGGTATTTCTCCCTTGGGGATATCCAGTGCCGGATTTTCCTCCTGGCGCTTCTGCGCCTGCCGGATTTCCCGGACCTTGTGCTTTATATTGCGGGTGGAGAGTCTTCTTCGGCTGATATCCTCCTCAGCCAGCTTGGCTTGCACCTCTGGTTGATCGTTAAGCTTGGCCAGTTGATACCCGGCGGAGGGCAAAATTCTGCCAGCGGATACCTCTTGCTGGACGGACTCCGGCAAAGACAACAGGCTCAGCTTGTTGTAGATAGTTTGATGGTGACTGGCGTAGCCGAGCTCAACGAGCTCTTTGACACTATACCCGAACCTGTCCTGCATGGCCTGGAGGTGATACGCCTCTTCCATGGGATTGAGGTTCTTGCGGTATTCTTCGGTGTTTCTGCTCCAGGAAAGATGGGCCGCCTCTTTCTCGTTCGCGTCCAATGCTATACACGGGACTTCGGTCCAGCCCAATTCTTGGATGGCCTGCAGCCGCCGCAAGCCATCGATCAATACATACCCATTTCCGTCTCGCCGGACGGTAACGGGCTCTCTCAGGCCATCCTTCTCAATACTTCTTTTAAGCTCGTCCTTTCCGCTGATCTCTCGCCGGGGGTGATACCCAACAGTGATCTGCTTGATTGTTAAAACTTTCATGAATCGCCACTCCTTTAGTGTCCATCACAGTGAGACATCTCGTGTGATGAACGTGGAGGCCCAGGCTAATCTGACGGCGTTGCCGCTCCGGGGTCTCCACCCTGTTTGAGCTGAGGTTTTTCACTCAGCCCTTTTGGAGAGGACGAGCTAAAACTTCTGCATTTTTGAAGGAACATTTTTCATGTTCACTCATATTATAGAATAAAAAACACTTTTTGCTAGACAGATTTTGAGGTTAAAATGCAATCTTAGTAAAAGAAAAACTTAGTGAGGAAAAGTGATCATATTGGCTTGATATCTGCGCTATCAATGACCCTGAAGGCGATTGAATATTTTCGTCAATTAAATCCATATATTTATATAAAATTTGAGGACAAAGAGGGACAAGTCTGTCTTGTCATCACTAAATGAGCTGTTTTTATTTCGAAACAGTTCGAAATGTTTTTTGCGAGTTTGCAGGTGACAGGTTTGATGCAGAAATAATCACATAACTGCTTGTTATGTTTATTCTAATCTTGCTTATACCAATACATTTTACCCTTTAAAGAGATGTGCGCTCAATTCTACCGGGCTTAAGCTGACAGTCAATACTGACAGCCTGTCTCACCATGATTACTCCGCCTTACTCGGAGTAACCGGCTTGTCTTTTATGCCAGAGAAATACCTGACTGACAGGATCTGCTGGACGCCGTTGATGTCAATGTTGAGTAAGCCAAGATGACGCAATTCAGCTTTATATTTCTGCACTGTTTTTCTGGATGTATTCAGCCATTTGGCTATCGTGGCGTCGCTTTTCCTGATATGGCGTCTCCGTTGACGTTGCTCGATAGCCAAACGAAGATGCAGGATCAAAGCGGCTTCCAGCCGAAAATGTATTTCGTCTTCGATAAACTTCACCGGCAATGAAAAACAGTCATCCTTTGCGACAGCGGCTTTCTCGGACGGGGCATCCAGCAAGGCCCTTATCTTCGTCAGCTTCCTGGTCAGCTCCGCGTGGTTGCCGTGGTCATAGGTCAGCAGGGGCAGGAAATCGGAAGCCTTATACCACAGCGTGCCGGGCTCAAAGTCTTTGGCCTTGACCTCACCGGGACTGACCGGAGGGCTGGCCTTAAAAAGGATCTCCTTGGAAAACGTCTTCTTTCCTTCTTGTCGCTGCACCAGAAAACTGGCCATGACCGGTCTGCCTGACGGCGACTCGATTTCCATTCCCTTTTGCAGATGGCGAATCCCGAAACTGCTCAAAGAGCCGACCACGTTTTTCAGGCATTCAGCCGGATCTTCCCCTTCCTTGAGAGAGCCCAGATAGGAAACCCGGCCTTGCTCAATACGGGATACCGCTTCGGTGATGCCTTTACGGCCAGCCGGGTCCCAATCATAAGCAATGATGAAATACTTCGCTCCGAGCTCGGACAGAAGCTTCACCGCAGCATGATCCAGGTTGACGCCCAAGGATGACACCACTATGGGGCGTTCTTTGTTCTCGGCCAGATTGTAGAATGCGAAGTAATCGAAAATTCCTTCCACCACGATCACGGTCTGGTAATCGCGTATCCAGCGGGCGGCTTTGTCCAGGCCATACAGCCACCCCTTGGGCCTGATGAGGGTGCCTTCGCCGGATTGCTTCATCCATCTGACACCCCGGTTGTCAGGACGGCGGCCCAGCAGACCTTGAATCCGGCCTTCAATATCGCGCACGGGAAAAGTGATCCGCCCGGCGAAATAATCCGCATACCGGCCCCATATCCCGGTGGTGAAATCAATCTGTTGCCTGAAATACATATGCCCGGAAACAGTCTCGTCATCCAGCAGACGCAACAGCCCGGTCTCCCGGTAATATTTGAATCTCTGGCAGTCTTCGTTCAACTGGTCTTGGATATGCCCTAAAAACGCCCGCCCTTTATAAGCCTCGTCATTGAACGGCGGGCAGTAGCCGATCTGAAACCTTTCCAGAACAGGCAGATCAAGACCACGCCTGAAGAGATATTTAAGGACTTTTGCAAAAGGCTCCGGATTGGCCGTGAGAAGCTCATGGTAGAAAGCAGCGGCCTCCCCCATGACTTGGCGGTGCCGGTCGGTAAGCCCTTCCTTATTGGATTCGATAACCGGCTCATCCGGCTCTTCCTGAATGGGCTCTTGCGGTTGGTGTCTGTTGTATTTGATGATTTCTGTCCCAAGGAAGTCCGCGAAAATGGACTGGGCTTCGGCAAAGCCGCACTTTTCCTTGAGCATGATCAGATCATAGATGTCCCAATCACCGCCGCACACGCCAAAACAGTGAAAGCGGACCTCGCTTTTCTCGCTGATAAAAATCCGGAAAGAATCCTGTGAGTCGTGATGAAACGGGCAGTAAGCCCTGTTCCCGTGAGAAAAGTCTATACCAAGGCGGGACGCGGCAAAGTCCTTGGAGGCGTCAAAGTATTCTTTCCGCTTGAGGTCCTGATAGGTCAGTGGCACGGGTCTTCCTCCAGCATCATAAAGAATTCAGAACACGCAAATGTCAAGCAAAATGGATCGCACAAGCCCGTGCCGGTGCAGAGCATAGCGTATATCATATTGATAATATAAGAACTTTATACCATCAGCATCTACTACCAGTAGATTGTCCGTTGGGATGGACCAGCAGCAAGCAGTCCGATGAAGCAAGCAATAACGATGGAAGAGAGACAGGACAGCCTGATGGAGTTCGGACAACGTGCTGTTGGTAGATGTGAGCGCCTGATGGATACTTGTATTGCTGATAGCATATCATACTGATAATACTATATTATTGTATTTATGACCAATACCGACAGGACGCAACCCGGCAACCAGCAGTCTATCACCTCAATACGTCCAGGCCTCTTCTTCCTGTTTGGGGCGCTGTTATACTGAGATCGGTTCAAAAACGTCTGCGGGCATACTCACCGCTGTTTAGTCGGCTAAACACTTGCTACTTCCAGCTACTTCCTCATACTCGTTTTAGTGAAAGGTGTCGAACCGGCGGGGACTCAGGGCTGGGGACCAGAGAATCTGAAACAGATCATCCGGGGAAATCTATCTATCAGTTCCCTTTCAGGAACCCGTTTTTCTGCAAATCCGCCAAGGCCTTATCCTTGTCTCCATTCCAGAGGTAGGCCTCGCCTCTGAACCTGTAAGCCAATTTATAATCCGGATTCAGATCTATGGACCGGCTGAAATGCTGGATCGCCTCCGCGTATTTCCTTTGGTGGAGGGCAAGAAGTCCTTTTTTGTATGCTATGTAATAGGCACCTTGCCGGCCCTTTGAAGCATCCCCGACCGGATTCTCCGGGGAAGTCTTAAGCCTTTCTCCCTCTGCTCCATCATCTGAAGCGAGCTTGCCAGGATGACCTTGGAGAAGATTAATACCGCGTCGATTGCCTTGTTCCTGGGGAGTCCCAGAATCCTCAACTCCAGCAGGACATGGAGAATCCAGGGCAGGCTCACGGAAAGCCTCAGAGGGCTTATCCTGCTGGCGCTCTATGGGGCTTGCGGCTTTGTCCCGTCCCCCATTTACCCACATCAGCACCCCAATGCCCAAGACCCAAATCGTCAAGACCTGTATTGCCAGAAGCATCACAATCAGATAATTCACGGACGAAGCGCTCATTGGGTCACCCCCCATATTGCCTGGCTGACAATACGCATTCAGGTATTTTTTCTTCTGGTGGGGTATAATAGGTAATAAATTACACATTGTCAATCCATAAAGGTTTACCAGCTGGTTTTTGCTTGGTCCGGAATGACCTATTGTTTCCCAAAGGATCAAACAGCATGACACCAGTGTTGACAGCGTTGGGACAAAGGATTCGGGGGTTGAGGCTTAAGGCCCGGCTGACCCAGGAGCAACTCGCCGAAACAGCCGATCTTTCCCTTAAGCATCTGGGTGAAATCGAGCGAGGACGGGGCAATCCGACTCTTTCGAGCCTGGAGCAGCTGGCTGAAGTTTTAGGGGTCAGTCTGAATCAGTTGTTTGACTTCGAACCGGAGCGTCTTTCTGATGCAGAGATCAGAAAAGAGCTGATGGATTTACTGGCTGGAGCTGATCCATCACAAACCAGACTGGCTTACCGGATATTCAAGACCATTTTGATCCCGTAGCCTGATTTCCCAGCCTCGTTTCTTCGAAACGTTTCGAGATCACTTTCCTTCTGACGATCAAAAAAGATTGGTTCAGGGATGCCGCTAGTAGCGACACCCCCGAACGCTTAGTGTTTGACCATGGACAGGATGTACCCGCCCACTCGTTCCAGATGATAGGAATCCTCGGGACTCAGCCTATTTGAATGAGCCGCCCTGGTATAGGCATTGATCACGTAGAACATGCTGTTGCCCGGCTCCTGGCTGAATCCCCACTCCACGGCTTCCGCCCCTTCCTTGGAAACCTGAAACTGGCGGTTAAACATAGCCATGCTGGCAGCGGGATCAGCGACCGGGGTATCCACGGAAAGTCTGAGTTGGCCTTGGCTGCGCGCAGACTCCAGCACAACCTGGTTCAGCACACCGGGGAATTCGTCCATGCCTTTGCGGCTGATGTGCTTAAACCTCGACGCTACGGACGTCTTGACCATCAAGCCGTTGGAGCAGACCAGACGATAGAAGTAGGCTTCGATGCTGAAGGCCAGTATGCCCACTTCCGAATTGGCGATGCCGACGCCGGGTACGATCTGGTCGCCGTCGAAGTTGAAGCGGCGCTCATAGTCCGGCGCTTTCAGGACCATGATGGAATCATCGAGCACGTATTGAATCTCCATGTCAGAGGCAAAGCCAGACTCCAGCATCCGGGACAGAATCTCCATATGGTCCAGGGGCTCGTACCGCTCGGTGAAGACCGCCCTGATTCTGTCTCCGGCAAACCGGCAGAACAGCGTGTCCCTTTCCCCTGCTTCCTCCCGGAGCCAGTGGTTGAGGTTCTCGCGCTGGAGGTCCTCGGGACAGCGGGTCAGGTAAGAGTAAGGCACCCGCAGCCGGTTGCTGAAGAGCCGCTGAGCGCTGGGCATGACCTCGATTTCCTGCCCGGCGATCTTCATCCTGTCCAGGCTGTCGAACTCCATATCAGCGACCGGCACGGCTTGGTCATAGTGGCTCAGGGACAACTCATGCACCTTGCCAATGACGTTTTCCAATGAATCTGTTCCTCTCATGATGAACTCCTTTCGGTTCTGACATCTTCGATCAAGGTTTTTTGACAGTGCGGGCACAAACGGGGACTGACTGAGGGCTGATCCGGTTCGAGAGAATCTTCGATTGATCTGATAAACCCGTTGCAGCGGGCGCAGTAAACGAGCAGTCGCATGGCGCTTGCCTCCAGAAACAAAAAAGCCCCCTGGCACAAGGCCAAGGGGCTGCTTGAAATGAATGAGCGGCTACAGGGCTCCGTCTTCGTCGGGGTCTAAGCCTTCGTCGATTCGGTCAAGGAGTCTCTCGTCTTCTGATTGCTCCTCGACAAAGCCGATAGCGCCGCCGATGATGAACATGTCCTCAAGGTCGAGGTCATCGAAAAACTCATCGAAGTCGCACATGGTTTCTCCTTGTGGTGCCGTTATGACAGGCAGGTCTTCTTGTATTGGCAATCGCCGCACTGCCAGCCCGTGTTGCGGTAGAAGATGCGCTGATTGATGGCCCGCAGCACTTCGTTGACCAGATGAATCATCCTCCGGTGGTCCGCTTCGTTCCGGGTGACAAAGTAGCGTTCCAGGGACGGCTTTTTCGTCTTCAGGAGCACGTCGTAACGGACAAGGCAGGACTGAGGCTTCAAAGCCAGCTTCATTTGGGTCATGGCATACGAATAGACCGTGGCCTGCAGGTCGAAGTCGAGATGCTGGTTGGAGTATTTCTGAGCCGAGGTTTTGAGTTCACCCACCAGGTTGTTGCCGGCGGCATCGCTTTCGATCAGGTCGAAAACCCCGACTAACCGAATCGGCAGCCAGCCGCCACCCACCAGATCGGGCACACTCACCCCAAAGGGATATTCCACGTCCACAATGGTCTGCGGATGGATGTAGTCATAAAAGATCATGACCAGCTCAATACCCTTGTCCCGCAATGAGGCGTAGCTCTCCCCCTTCTTGAAGGTCAGTTCCTCCTCGGTCAGGTCATGCTCTGCCTTGAAGGTGTCGTCAAACACGGCCACCATCTGTTCCAGAGGCATGACTGTTCCATGCTGCTTGAGGTGAAGGTAATATTCTTCCACCGCCCGGTGAATGGCCCGTCCGAAGACCAGAGCCATGGGCTTGGTCTCCGGCTTGGTGCCCCAGACATAGCGGTGGGCGTATTTGAAGCTGCATGTCAGAAAGGTGTTGAGTTGGGAATAGCTGATGTGCAGTTCCACGTCCATATCCCCTCGAGGGGTTGTTTTGATCAGTTCCAACACGCTTGGTCTCCTTTCAGAAATGAAAAAGGCGATGAGGGGATTCCTCACCGCCTGTGCGGATGGAAATTGTTTTGCCCTTTAAGCGGCGTTGCGCATTCCCTGCAGATGGTCGATAAAGCCTGACGCCTCCAGAACCCTCAGATGAGCCATGCGCACCCCGTACAGGGACAGGGCTGCTTCGTCCAACTCCTTGGAGTGCATGCCCAGATCCTTGCCCAGGTTGACGATGAAGTTGAGTTGCTTGTTGGTGATGCGTCCCGAGTTGCCGCCATTGCCGTTTCCGTTGCCGTTGGATGGAGCAGGAGGTTCTTGACCGCCAGTGGGCTGCGCTGTTTCTGTCGGCTTCTCCGGATTATCGTCCCGGCCCTGGTTGCCGGACAGGTGGCTGATTTCCTCAGCCCCGCAGAACTCCACCCCGTAGCCCGCAAAGCGCAGAGACCTGGCGATGGCGCGGGTCTCGGCCAACTCCAATATGGCCGGGGCAATCTTCTGATCCCGCTCGACGCTGGCCATGCCCATGCCCGAAAACACTCCCTTGCGGGTCGCCGCTACCGCTTTGACCACAGCAACCTGTTCGTCGTAGCGCACGATCTCCGTGGTGACGGAGAGTTCGGCATTCTCTTCATGCGCCAGCCTCAAGCGCCCTCCCACCTTGGGGTATACGGTTTCAATCCAGCGCGACTCTCTCTTGTCCCAATGGGACAGGACAACCACTTCGTCTTCCCGGAAGCCGTTCATTGCGGTTCCCATAACCAACCTCCCTTTTCTGTAGAAAGAATAAAAAAGAGGCCGCCAGCTTGCGCCGGCCGCCCCAGTCTGATGATTGCGCTGCGAGGCAACCAATGCCTCCGCTTACCCTCACGGATGGTCCTGCGTTTCCCAGATGAACCGCGACGGCAGCAGCCCTTGTCCCCGTCTCCAGGTAATGGTGAGATGACTCCGGGCTCTGGTCATGGCCACATACAGCAGGCGGCGTTCCTCCTCGATGCCGGAGCCGGTCTCCAGAGACCTGACATGCGGCAGGATGCCTTCGTTGAGCCCTGGGACAATCACCGCCTCGAACTCCAAGCCCTTGGCCTGATGGATGGTCAGCAGTTGAACACCCTTTTCACCATGCGGTTTCAGGGAATCAAGCCCGGACAGCAATCCGGCCAGGTCCACATATTCGGAGACCACCTCTCCGAAGGCGTCGAGACAGACCGGAGCCAGGCCCGGCTCCTCCTCCAGGACCGGATGAAAAAACGCCGTCAGGACATGACAGCGGGCTACATCAAAGGCGTCTTTCAGGGAAAGCGCGCCGCCTTCCGGGAAGAGTTCAGTCCGGAGCCGGTCGATCCTCTGCACCTCCAGGCCGTCCGGCGTCTCTTCGGTCAGCAGGTATTTCATGACCTTCAAGGCAGCCTTGACTTCGCTTCGGCTGAGGATTCCATTTCGGGATTCATAAGGCAGACCGGCGCGAATGAGGGCGGCTTCGATCAGCGGCATGATCCTGTGCATCCGAACAAGAATGGCTATCTCGCCGCAAGGCACCTGTTTCCCGTTGAGCCTGAAAACCTCCTCCACAATCAGCGCCGCTTCGGATAGTTCGTCCGGAGCTTCCAGCATCCTGACCGGCTCGCCGTCGCCATTGCGGGTCTTCATCTCCTTCCGAACCCTGGTCCTGTTATGAGCGATAAGTCTGTTGGCGGCCTTCAGGATGTTTTGGCTGGAACGGTAGTTCTCGTCCATAGTGACCATCTGGAGGTCCCGGCCGTAATACCGTCCAAGGCTGACGAACACATCCGGCGCCGCACCTCTGAATTCGTGGATAACCTGGTCGTCATCCCCGCAAGCCCAGAGGTTGCGGTGGTCATCGGTCAGGAGACGGAGCAATTCCACCATGACTCTGGATGAGTCCTGAAACTCGTCCACCAGAATGAACCGGAACCTCTGCTGGTAATGGCGGAGCAGGGCCGGGTCTTTGTTGAAGAGTTGGTAAGGCAGGCAGAGCAGGTCGTCGTAATCGACTACGTGCTCTCTGCGCTTCAGCAACTCGTATTGCCGATACACCCCTGCCAGAGTCTGGTCGTCCTGGTTTTCCGATGCGGAGAGCTCCTGGACGGACACCAACCCGTTTCTGGCCATGGATATTCTGGCCAAAAGCCCGGCAGGCTCATCCAGGGCGCCAGCCTCTTGGACCGCCCGGCAGAAGAGCTCCCTCTGGCTGCCGCTCTGGATAACCTTGAAGCCGTTTACAGGAAAGCGGTTCTCTTTCAGGATGCGGTAGCCAAGGGAATGAAACGTGCATACCGTCAGTCTGCCGCTGCTCCCGTTCAGCTTGCAGGCCAGCCGTTCCAGCATTTCATGGGCTGCCTTTTTGGCAAAGGTGATCGCCAGAAGGTTGGCCGGATGTACGCTGTGCTCCTGGATAAGATGGACGATACGTTCCGTAAGGACATGCGTCTTGCCTGAACCCGCCACGCTGAGCACGACCATGGGGCCTTCGAAATGGGACACGGCCTGCTGCTGTTTCTCGTTCAAAGTGATCGCTGCCATTGACGACTCCTTGCTTGATATTGATAGCCGGGCTTGAGAGCCTGACCTCAAAGACCGGTTAAGGAATCGGGTTGGTGTCGAAAAAATGGGACTCAAGATGAAGCTGAATGCACGATCAGGCAGGGGGCTATAATCTTTCTGGAAAAGTCGGTAAAGAGGATCAGGCCTTAGGACCCTGTTGCACACACACGGCGCGGCATAAACATCCCGACCACGATGGATAAAAAACGGGATTATCGGGGATTAATGCCGGTTTTTACCGGATTTTTGGCAGGCAAAATAAGGCGTGGCAAAATACAAGCGCTTTACGCATCGTTGTCCATGCCCTTCAAATCACGACCACGATGTGTTCAGACGGACATGGTTGTCCGAACACCTTACATATAGCAACGGGAGCTCAGCCCACACACTCACTGCACATCTCCCCGTATTGACAAAGAAGGCGCTGACAAAATAAAGTTTATGGACAAGGGGCAAATCCGGGCACCCCTTGATTGTCCGGAACAAAAACGAAAGGAGTAAGTATTGTAAAATGAGAACCCTGTCATCACCGATGAGGCCATTGTGGCTTTAGCCATCAAGGCGACAACCCCCTGTGATGATGCAACCCTTAACCCTATTAACAAGAGATACTCATATTACGAGCATCACAGGCAAGGAGCAGATGTTGTTGATGGTGCTTCCTGCTTTAAAACTTCCTGCGGGAACTTTTTCATCACAATGTTCATTGGCGATCACCTGGAAACCTGGCCGCTTTTCAGCGATCAGGTCTTCAGAATTATTCGAAAAAAGATGTTCTTGCAGCGAAGAGAAGTGCCCAGCAACGCACAAATTCGTAAATTCTTAACAACAGCGTCGGATTTTACCGATGAGCAGCACGAGGTTCATGTCCGGTTCACCGGGCATGGAGGCGCAGCATACCTCGACTTAGGTGGACCCCAGTGGGAGCAAGTCAGAATTACGGCCGATGGCTGGTCCGTGATTTCCAGCTTGAAATCCCCGGTAAAGTTCATCAGGCACAATGGCATGCTGCCCCTACCTATCCCCCAAAACGGAGGATCGCTCGAAGCGATTCGGGATGTCCTCAACCTTGACCGGAACGAACACGAATGGATGATGTTGGCATCCTGGTTGGTTGGTCTGTTTCAGCCTGCCGGGGCATATCCTATTCTGTTCATCTACGGCGAGCAAGGGAGCGCCAAGAGCACGGCGACCAGGTTAATCCGCAGCTTGGTGGACCCGTCCACCATCCCACTTCGGACGCTTCCCGGATCGGAGCGAGACCTGGCGATTGCCGCGACCAGGGCTTGGATGCTGTCTTATGACAACGTCTCCAACCTATCGCCCAAGCTCTCCGATGCTTTCTGTAGATTGGCCACCGGTGGAGGGTTTGCCACGAGGCAGCTTTACACCGATGCTGAAGAGGTCATCTTGACCTCCAAGCGTCCAGTCATCATGAACGGGATCACCAACTTCGCCGAGCGCCAGGACCTGATGGATCGAGGTATTGTCGTCAACATGCCGACCATCACCGAGAGAAACAGGAGACCCGAAAGGGAAGTCTGGCGTGAGTGGGAGTCGGTCAGACCTGGGGCTCTTGGAGCCTTGTGCGATGCCGTGTCAGCAGGTCTGAGAAACCTAAACGAGACAACCTTGGCCAATCCCCCACGAATGGCGGATTTCGCCCTCTGGGTAACCGCCGCTGAGTCGGGATTGCCGTGGGAAAATGGCCGGTTCCTGGACGAATACGCACGCAACAGGTTTCATGTGCAAGAGCTTGCCCTGGAAGCTGAGCCGGTTGCTCTCGCGATTCTGGAATTCATGACCGACCGGGAGGAATGGGTTGGGACGGCTTCCGAGCTGCTCACCATACTCTCGGAGCTTGTGCGAGTTGAACAGCGCAGGCTGGCTTCTTGGCCGAAGGCTCCTCACACCTTGTCCGGCAGGATCAAGCGTTCGACCGCTTACCTCCGGGCAAGAGATGTTGAGGTGGAATTCGCCAAGTCCGGGACAAGAACCATCACTTTGCGCAAAAGAAGGGTCTGAAGCGTCCATAGCGTCCAACGGATCGAATTGATTTAACTTTAACCTGGGCGCTTCCAATGGGGACTATGACGTTCAAGCGTCCATTCCCGGAGGAAGCGTCCAGTTATATTTATTGGATATCATAGAACATTTCATGTTTTGGACGCTTCGGACGCTTGTCTGTCCGCTGTCTATTCTCATAGCCTCCTTGGACACCAAAATTCGAAACGTTTCGAATGAAATGAATGGAATATTTAAGCATCGTTGTCCATGCCCTTCAAATCACGACGACAAATATTTCTAAGCTGCCTGTGCGGCAGTGAACTCGGTCTTGGCCAGCCGCTGAAACATCGGGCTTTTCTAAGCTGCCTGTGCGGCAGTGAACGCCATGGCCGTCAATTGAACAAACTCCTGCCATTTCTAAGCTGCCTGTGCGGCAGTGAACGTTGAAGCGGCTGAAACATACGACCCAAACAATTTCTAAGCTGCCTGTGCGGCAGTGAACAATCGAACCGGCCCTGATACTCGGCTGGCAACTTTCTAAGCTGCCTGTGCGGCAGTGAACGACAGAACGTCAACGTCAAGGCCGACTTCCTGTTTCTAAGCTGCCTGTGCGGCAGTGAACACCGACAATATTATAGCTCCAAGAGTATTTAATTTCTAAGCTGCCTGTGCGGCAGTGAACTCATACACTCGACACACCACGGGTTGCTTGCCATTTCTAAGCTGCCTGTGCGGCAGTGAACCGCCCTTGGACGCCTTGCCGGTGGCCCGGATGTTTCTAAGCTGCCTGTGCGGCAGTGAACGGTTCCGGGGCTTTTCTCCGATTCCGATTGATTTTCTAAGCTGCCTGTGCGGCAGTGAACAGAATGTATTTTGTTTTTGCTTGCTCGGCGGATTTCTAAGCTGCCTGTGCGGCAGTGAACCTTTCAGCATCTCGGCGATCTCGGCGATCATCGTTTCTAAGCTGCCTGTGCGGCAGTGAACGCCTGAGTATTCCCGAAATCGCCCGCCGGGTATTTCTAAGCTGCCTGTGCGGCAGTGAACTCCGCTTCGAATGTGTCCATTATGTTTTCAATTTTCTAAGCTGCCTGTGCGGCAGTGAACTAGTTCGCGTTCCCCCAACGGGGGGGTGTTTGTTTTCTAAGCTGCCTGTGCGGCAGTGAACGCCAATGACAGCGACTATGGGCGGCGCGTTGTTTTCTAAGCTGCCTGTGCGGCAGTGAACGTGTTTGCCGTTGCAGATGAACTCGTATTCCCTTTCTAAGCTGCCTGTGCGGCAGTGAACGATCATGTGGCTGGCGCGGGGGCTGGCCGTCCTTTCTAAGCTGCCTGTGCGGCAGTGAACGGTGGAGCTGGCGGAGGCTCAACAGAGTTTCTTTTCTAAGCTGCCTGTGCGGCAGTGAACTCTGGACGGACAGCGGCGGGGAGGCTTTGCTGTTTCTAAGCTGCCTGTGCGGCAGTGAACGCTCCTGTCGTAGTTGCCTCAGCTCTGGCTGTTTTCTAAGCTGCCTGTGCGGCAGTGAACACATTCATCTATGAGGTAAACCACCTTGTCATTTTCTAAGCTGCCTGTGCGGCAGTGAACTGATATTGAGGCCGTTCCATGCCTTTTTGAACTTTCTAAGCTGCCTGTGCGGCAGTGAACATGGTAAAAGAAAAGGAAATTCAATTACATACTTTCTAAGCTGCCTGTGCGGCAGTGAACCTGGCGGCCATTGCTGACGGGTTTGATATTGATTTCTAAGCTGCCTGTGCGGCAGTGAACTTGTCATGGTGAAGAAGAAACTTTTTTTGATATTTCTAAGCTGCCTGTGCGGCAGTGAACTCTTGCCGGTATCGTATCGGCTGGACTATTTGTTTCTAAGCTGCCTGTGCGGCAGTGAACTTACCTCATCGAACTTACCGGCCTTGGTGGATTTTCTAAGCTGCCTGTGCGGCAGTGAACCAGTCTGAGGCTTATGGAGCTCTGTCCACAATTTTCTAAGCTGCCTGTGCGGCAGTGAACTGCAGTTCTTGGCGTATATGCTAGTCAGTCTGATTTCTAAGCTGCCTGTGCGGCAGTGAACTAACCACTACTCCCGGCGAAGCGCCTTCGGGATTTCTAAGCTGCCTGTGCGGCAGTGAACTTCGGTCGCAAGGGTTATTTTGATGGGGACAATTTCTAAGCTGCCTGTGCGGCAGTGAACCGTGACCACCGCCCGATCTCATCCCCCGCATATTTCTAAGCTGCCTGTGCGGCAGTGAACTTTCAGATACGGGTTCAGTCGGTGAGTTCACATTTCTAAGCTGCCTGTGCGGCAGTGAACTACCAGCTTGAAACCTGCACCGCCATTACGCATTTCTAAGCTGCCTGTGCGGCAGTGAACACGGGTAGCCCGTTCATTTTTTTTGTCGTACTTTTCTAAGCTGCCTGTGCGGCAGTGAACATTCCCCACATCACAGCCAGGCCGGTGATGATTTTCTAAGCTGCCTGTGCGGCAGTGAACAGTCAGTTGACTCTACAAGCCGTTGGTAATCATTTCTAAGCTGCCTGTGCGGCAGTGAACGGGCATCCACATTGGCATTTGTTTATTGATACTTTCTAAGCTGCCTGTGCGGCAGTGAACTTTATAGGCCACTGTCAACGTTTATCTGCTGTTTTCTAAGCTGCCTGTGCGGCAGTGAACCATAGTAGCCGCGGCTGATGAGGTCGCTTCCTTTTCTAAGCTGCCTGTGCGGCAGTGAACACATCCTCCGTAGAGACATTTCCATTGAACTCTTTCTAAGCTGCCTGTGCGGCAGTGAACACCATGTTCATCTGTACAGAATTGACTCAGGATTTCTAAGCTGCCTGTGCGGCAGTGAACACATTCATCTATGAGGTAAACCACCTTGTCATTTTCTAAGCTGCCTGTGCGGCAGTGAACTTTACCAGCCGCCGGTTCATCGTGTTCCCCAGTTTCTAAGCTGCCTGTGCGGCAGTGAACGACAGTCCCCATCCGTGTTTGGCTCTGCTGCATTTCTAAGCTGCCTGTGCGGCAGTGAACAAAAAAGTCTGTCGTGCTTGGCTTCTGCCTTGATTTCTAAGCTGCCTGTGCGGCAGTGAACACGGGTAGCCCGTTCATTTTTTTTGTCGTACTTTTCTAAGCTGCCTGTGCGGCAGTGAACCCGCTCGCGCTCAATGTTTATCCAGCTTTCGTTTTCTAAGCTGCCTGTGCGGCAGTGAACCCGCAGGTAATACGCGGCTTGCTGGTGCTTCATTTCTAAGCTGCCTGTGCGGCAGTGAACGACCAGGACTGGATACACGTCAGCGGCTACGATTTCTAAGCTGCCTGTGCGGCAGTGAACACGGACGAGTATTTCCTGGCCAAAATCGTTTTTTTCTAAGCTGCCTGTGCGGCAGTGAACGAGGAGACAATCAGCTTCGTGGTCTATGGCGATTTCTAAGCTGCCTGTGCGGCAGTGAACTTGCGGGACTGGGTAATTAGCCGCGCCATGCATTTCTAAGCTGCCTGTGCGGCAGTGAACAAACGTTGGTGCAGCCAACACAAGCAGATGATTTTCTAAGCTGCCTGTGCGGCAGTGAACTTCTGGTGTGTCGCGCGCAACCAGTCCCGCCGTTTCTAAGCTGCCTGTGCGGCAGTGAACTTCTATTTGACCAATAACGTTATTTGCTGTTTCTTTCTAAGCTGCCTGTGCGGCAGTGAACAATATTAGTGATGAGAGTGTACCCAGGGAGCATTTCTAAGCTGCCTGTGCGGCAGTGAACTTCCCGGACAATCCGATAGAGGTTGACCTCCATTTCTAAGCTGCCTGTGCGGCAGTGAACTAGGCGTTCGGTTCGATACCCATTACCACCCATTTCTAAGCTGCCTGTGCGGCAGTGAACTATCTGAGCAAGGGGAGCCTGGTCTTTATCGATTTCTAAGCTGCCTGTGCGGCAGTGAACGAGCCGGAACCGACACTTGACGAAACTGTCAATTTCTAAGCTGCCTGTGCGGCAGTGAACGTTACGGCGTTCGAGCGACTGCCCTATCCGCATTTCTAAGCTGCCTGTGCGGCAGTGAACTACACAGCCGTGATGCTAATACTTAAATATACCAAGCGTTTCTCACCAAAAGAGAAAAACAACCCCTAATAAAGACCCTATGGTTAATATCATGAATAAACAAATAGTTGCGACTTGCGCTGAAAAAAGGGTCAAAACCAGGGCACAGTGGCTTCACGGCTGAGACCGTAAGTGTTGAATTCGCCTTCAACCGGCTGGCTCTGCGGCTGTTCGTGCTTAAGGAAAAGCAGGAAGTCCTGACCAGTGCTTGTGCTCCGCACACGGAGGAACGGCAGCTTCACCCTTTCTTCGATTTCGTCGGGAAGGCGGCTGGCGGCTTCTTCTTCAGTGACGCCGTGTCTTTTGATATAACGCCGTCGCAGCCGCTCGACGCTGCTTTGGGGCTGAACCCGGCGCACCCGACAATGCAAGGCGTCTTCCGGAACAGGCTCAATGCTTCCGGCCTCCAGGTGGTCGCGCAGGCCTTTAAGCCAATCCTCGGACATCAGACGATTAAGACACTCGGCACGGCCATGTAACCGCAAGCAGTTTCCGAGCTGCCGCGGCGTTTCTTGGTACTCCGGGAAACTCACACCCAGCTCACGGCTGTTCATCTCAACAAGCGCCCTGTGCAACTTGTTGAAAAGGGCGTTCATCAATACGGGAGCCGTGAACTCCGGGTCCGGCAACAGGCAAAAATCCATATAGCAGTCCATGGCTTATTCCTTTTCCGATTCTCCGAAAACTCCGCCGCGTATCAGAATGGCCATAACATAGTGCTGCTGTTCCGCATCAGGCGCCTTGTCTTTCAGAATCCAGTTGTCGAGAAGGGTGTAAAAATCCATCTTCTGTCTGGGCTGGCGGTAGGCCTTGCCCTGTGAAGTTACTGATCCGTAAGGTTCGACGGCTATGGGACCCAGGTTTTCCTCGGCCGGATACCAAGTATCGATGGTGCGCAGGGCGTTGCCGATTTTCTGACTATGCATGGCTGCCACATCGTCGACGGTATAAAGGGTTTTGCTTTTCTGACCTTTCCTGTCGCCCCGATCTAGAATCAATTCCTGGGACGGATAGACTTCCTGCCCGTATCCCATGCGCACATAGGCCGTGACTTCCAATAGGACGTGGGCTTGGCTAAGAAGCCCGCTTTCTATCACCCCGGCCAGTTCGTTCAGCGCGGACTCGGCTCCAGCAGGCGCATCGAAACTACGCAGGTTGAAGCTCAGGGCCTTGAAAGACCAGTCTTGGGCGGCTCTGCCGTCCTGCATCCGCCGAACCCGGACTTCAATGTCCTCTGCTCCGAACCGGTTACGCCAGAGAAAACGGCCGTTGGCCAGGTTCAAAGCATAGCGGCGGGCCAGTTCGCCGAGCCCGTGGCGTTCGGTGTAGTCTTTGACAGCGGATAGCAGTTTTTCCTGGTAAGCGGCGTTGTTGCAGGCTGAAGGGACGCCGGTTCCTCCCAGGACCCGAAGAGTGAAGCGAACGCAAAGAGAGTCTGAGTTGCTGGGCAGGGCCGCCACATCCACGGGCTGCGGGTTCGGTTGTTCGATGGAAGCGTCCAGCTTGGCCGGATCCTGGCCCTTGGTTTTCGGACGATGGGAGTGCGTTCCTCTTACAGACTTGACTCTCACCTCAACGGGACGCCAATCCGCCCCGTTGTCACGATCAGGCCAGAGCCCAGCGCTGAATAAGGCATCGGAAGGGTTCAGTTTGCGTTCAAAAGCCAAAACTGATGGTTGCTTGAGATTATTCTCCTTCATGTTCTTCCTCCTTGCACTTCTCTGCCGAGGTATTGATTGTATTGGTTCTGAAATGATTTACACAGAGGTATAAACCCTTGTCCAAGTCGGTTTGATAGCGCCAGATCAACTGGTTGTAGCTGGTCATCCGGTGGGGACTGACCCATTCTCCTACGGAATAAAGAGTTTCGACAAACCGGAATGGAGTGTCATTGTCCCTGGCGTTTTTTACTTCACCGGCGGGATAAAGGGGCGAGAGCGCCGCATAGCCTATGGGCAGCGGCACCAGCCATCCCGGTTTGCGGCGGATTCCCCAAGCGGTTTCACCGGGGCGGTCCGGGTCCGGCAGGTCGGGTTCAAAATTAAGTCCTGACAGGTCCAGCAGTGCGTCCAGGGCAGCGGCTTCGGGTTGCTTCCGGCGCATCTGGTCAATATGTTCGGCCAGGATGTCTTCACGGTGCACCAAGGCGAATCCGGGCAAGAGGCGCTTTCGCATTTTGCGGAATTGCTCAGCTTGTTCTTCTTCATCTTCCGCCAGGGGATGCCACGCGGCCTCGAAGCGCTTCCCCTGTCCCATCGGGAGGAGGCTGCCTCCAGCCAAGCGCATGCCGTGAGCAGTATGCATGACTTCACTGGCAAAAAATTCCCCGCTCCTTTGCGGCATGTAGTCATTGACCGCGATCAACAGAGTCACCTCCATATGGGCGCGGCCTTCCTCCACAAAAGAGGCCGGTTCCCCTTTCTTCTTCAAAGGATTGCGGGTCAGGTTGAAAGCCTGGATGCGCCCCCGCTGCACACTTGTCACCTGTGGCGCAAATTGATGACAGATAATTCCGACGCCGCCTAATCCGGCCGTCAGTTCGGCCGAAAACCGGCGCTGAAGAGCATGAACGAAGCCGAGGAAGGCGGAAGGTGCAGGAAATCCCCAACTCAGAGGGCCGGAGATGGCGTTGGCATTCTGCACCTGCAGATGGGGCAGAATCATCAAGGCAAACGGTTCATTCATTGATGTCCACCTCCATACGCAGCATGCGCAGTTCTTCATTCAGAAAAACACTCCATTCCCGCGCCTCGTCTTCGCCCATGGGCAGCTTTTTGTCTGTCAGGCGGGCATTGAGCCAGTTGCCGAACCGACGGCATATTTCGTTTTTCCAGTCTTCCTTTTGCCGCAAGGCGGCAAAGGCTTCGTCTTCAACCGCCCGTCCCGGGTCAAGCCAGCACTGTTCGGACGGATTGAGCCGACATTCGGCTTTGGCGCTCCACCCGGCCGGCAAATCCTGAATTTCAGCGGCGAACTGCAAGAGTTCGTCACGGATATAGGCGACCAACTCAGCTCTTTTGTTCCGAATACGTATGTTGTTTACATCCTGGACGCTTAAAAGAAACTCGCGCAGAATCCGGGTCAGGTTCCGCATTTTTGTGCGGTTTTCCAGCAGAGGCCCGAAAACGCTTTTGACCTTGAGCGGCTCCTTGACTTTTTGGGAAATCCATTCTGGCGGTCCGGAAGGCAACAGAAGAATCTGACCATGGCGTTCAATATTCAGTTGGCTTATATTCTGGGAATTGCCTCCCCCAAAATGCTGAACGGCCAGGTTCGGGTATTTACGGTAGCCCCGTTCATGTGGAACCCCTTCGTCCCGGGCGATCCTGGACGCCTTGCTTTCCTCGGAAAACCGGTCCGGGTCTAGTGCTTCACAGACTGCATGCACCAGTGAAGTCGGGAAGAGCGGGGACAGAAGATGATACGAACCGTCGTCAAGAGGCCAGTAGACCTGTTTGGCCAGGGTGTGAGATTTCAATTCATCTTTGCCGCTGGCGACGGCCGCGAACGACGCCATCCATTTTTCAGATAATTCTGGGTCGTCCGTTAACGCGGCCTTCAAGGCAGGGTCACCTTCCATCGCACGTTTCAAAAGAGTCTGGCCTTCAATCTCCAAAGAAAGAAACCCACAAAAGGAAGCAAAAGAGGCAGTTCGATCAAAATCGGGCTGATAATCTCCAGCAATCGTATGGGTGCCCACGGTCAGGTCTCCGGCCGCCGGGTTGCCGGGAACATTCAGGCTGGTCCCGCGTGCGTCGGGATGAGTGTATTTCAGAACGTGTGTGGCCTGCTGAATATGGTGCGCTTTGTTGGCGACAGTGGCTATCCATGATTCAGCTTGGTGGTTATCAAGTTGTTTTTGTTTCTTTTTTACTTGAGCTTGAATGAACTCCTTGATGACCGTTCTGATCCGGTCCTCGGTCGATTCGGACAGGTTTTCTTTTTCGTTCATTACTCCCTCCTTAAGCGTTCCTTTTAACAGTAACGGCTAAAACCCAAAGCCGGATGGTAGTGCCAGCCTTGTTTCGCTTCCTTGGCTGGCAGATCGACGGCGCCAAACCGGTAAGCGCAGTCTCTGGTTTCCATCTGCAAGGCATCAGCGAGATTCTCCAAGGCTTCCAGGTAATCCGGTTCTCCCCAGAAGGATAGGCGCGGCCCCCGTTCCACGCTCAATGGATGCAACAAATTCCCGTGAACGGACGTTGGGGCCCCCTCCTCTTCAAAACGATGAAAACGCGGCAAGCCGTCTTCGTCGGGCAGAAGGGCGTACATCTGCCTGCCCAATGGATCGAAGCGAAACGGCTGCTTGCGTTGGAGTTCTCCGCTGAGGGGGGCGCGTGTAGTCCACCACCAACTGACTGGTTTTATTTTAAGCCGATCTCCTTCGGAAGAACCGAGCATCAGGGCGCGAAGGTGCTCATGCTCAATATCGGCCAGATTGTTCCGAGGCTGGGGATTTGTGCGTTCCCTGATGCGGCTGGACGAATCAATCCGTTCCAGCTGCTCTGGGGTGAGCAGTTCGGTCAGGTGGTGCGTTTCCAGGGGGAATGAGCGGTTTTCGAAACCAGGCCCGCAGAAAGCGATTGCGCCTTCACCATTTAATATGTGGCGAAAATTGGCATTCAGGAGAAGAAGGTTGGGAGAAGTGCATGGACCGGGGCGATGGCGGCGTATACGGCCGGCAAGCTGAATGATTGACCGCATGGAGGAAGGTTCGACAATGCCCCAGTCATAATCATGGTCCCGACCGACTTCGGCCACGGCGGTCGCCATCACCACATAGATATGATCCTGCTCTGGTGCAACATCCAGTTGCCGCCGGATATCCTCCTGGCGAAATATCACTGCCGGGTCTTTGCGGAGAAGCAGTCGGTCGAGATGCCTCTCAATGCCTGAGCGGATTAAAAGGGGGTGCTGCGAATGGTAGACGCAAAGATGAATATGGACGCCTTCCTTTGCCCCCAGTTGACAGAGGTGGCGCGCTGTATCCACCAAAGGGGTGATATTGGCCATACGGACCAAGCCAAAGCTGATTCTTTTGCAGGTTTTAGGGTCCGTGTCATGATGTCTCTCATGCAAGGTATGGATATGCCGATGCAGCAGTTCAGCCAACTCAGAACAAACAAGGTCATAAGTCTGACCGTGGGAAATCGGCACATCCTGAATTTCGGCACGGCGGCGTACTTCCGCTTTGGCCAGTTTGCCTAGCCGATTTTCCACAAAAGTTTTATGAGATTCTTGGAAACTTTCCAGGCAGCCATGATCTGAGCTTTGGGCGCTGAATTCATCAAACCAGGCGCAACAGACATTGACCGGTTGTCCCGGAATTCCCCGGTTACTCTGGTAGATGCGCCTGCCTTCCAGATAGGCCTGAAATAAACCCTGCACCATGGAAGGCGGAAGGGTGGCGGAAGAAAGCAGCAATCGGCCGCCCAGCAGACCGGCGTGGTGCACCAGCCTGGCCAAGGCTGGCAGGTCCTCCGGTCCGAAATCGTCGGGTTCATCGAGAACCAGATCGGAAGTCATCAGCCGCAGCATCGGGGCAATCTGGTGTCCACCTCGAGTACTTTCCACTGCCGGCATAAGATGGTCGATAGTGCAGACCAGGACTGGTGCGTTCAACAGCTTTCGGACATCTGGATTTTGCGACAGCCAGCGGTTCAGCGGGCCGTCTTCTATGCTGCCTTCGAAGTGGACATATTGATGCTCGGAAAGCAGTTCCAGACTTGTTTCATTGGTTGGCTCCGAATTGGACTCCAGGCTTTTCTTATGCTCATGAAGACGCTGGACAGCGCTTCCCCCGACAAGCACCGCTAGGTCTTCCGACCCCAGCCCCAATTTTTCCCGGTAGACGTCTCCGGTTTGCAGGGTCAGACTGCGCAGACCAAGAGCCATGCTGAACCTTGCCCCCAACTGGGGATCCGACAAGGCGTAAAGAATCCGTCCGTTGGCCAAGGTCTTGCCGCATCCGGTGGAGGCCATGTTAACTCCGAAGAAACCCTGCTGGAAGGTGCGGTTCCGGACGCCGTCAGCCAAATCAAAGGCTTTGTCCTGCCAATGAAAACGCTTGTCCCGGCTTCGCTGCCTAAATCCTTTGTGGCGGGCGATGCGAGGCAGTTTTTGCTCCAAATGCGGCAGAGTCCCCACAATCCGCTTGGCGTTCACCGAAACGCCGATCAGATGTTCATCCAGCCGCTGGTTCAGTTCGCCGGAGGCGCGCTGGGTATTAGCAAACAGGGCATGGCCGGGGTCCCCATACCTGGATTGGGTAAGTTGGCTGGAATAGTAATGATCGGATAGCATCAGGGCCATTCTGGATATGGCCAAGACATAGTGATTGTCCATCAGCCCCGTGATTGGCGGATGCTGTCGATCAAGAAAGCGCACGGCGGTTTTGCTTGCTTGTTTCCGCCATGACGAGCTGTCAAAGGACAGACCTTTTTTGAATGTCCAACATGCCGAGACTGCTTTTTCGTCCGCGTCTGGAAGTGAACCGCACCATTGATCTTCGATACTTTCAGGCAAGTGCTGCAAGGCGCTGGAATGAATCGGCACGTCTCGCCCTTGGGTCGGCAAGCGATGGTGACTGACAATCAGCCATCCGACAGCCTGGGCCAGAGGCGGCATACCGGCAAATGGACTTTGAATCCGTGAACGGTCAATACCATCCTTGAAAAGGTTCTTGATCCAACTGTCATCTTCTTCCTGGTAGTTCCGCAATCTGGTAAGCCATTCTTCGTCGGTGCTTTGGCCGACAAAAGCCTGAAAGATACGCAACGACACCCATTCATGTCTGAAGGCGTCGCTCAGCGGCCGTTTGCTCTTGAGTTTATTCTGAAAAGCAAGGCAGGCCTTTCCGATGTCGTGAAACAAGGCCGCCAATAGTGAAAGCAGAGAGATTAGTTGCAGGGTATGCCAGTCGTTTTCGTCCCTTGAGCGCAAAAGATCACGATTCGTTGTATTGGTTGGAGCCGCACCTTGGGCGTTAAACCGGCTGGTATCGCCCACAATCCAAAGCAACTCGCTACGATTCCTACCGCGAAGCCAGTGGCAGGCCACGGCTGTGTTTTTTCTGGCTGTCCCGCGCAACAGCTTGTGCAGGGTGTTAAGCCCCTGAAGCGTGATGGCTGTCTGCCAGGTTCGGTCTCCCCGCCTTTCGGCAAACTGATCCAGGATTCTCCTGGTCTCCCGCAAGGCGTTTTTGCTGCACTGAGAGATGATGATGACATTCATTCGCGACAGTCCGATAGTTGGTTAGGCAAGGATTTCAGCGTATCTATCATGAAATCGAGCGATTCAGTGCTCGACAAGCTTTCAATGCATGCCTGGCGAAATTCCTGCTCAGTATGCCCTGTCATGGATGAAATAAAAGCTTGGGGAAGTATGGTCGCATCCTTGGCCAAGTCTGCTGTGTCAAAAACGAGTCCGCCACGGCGAGTTTTGCCATGTAAAACGGAAAGACCGTGGGGAAGACCTAAAACCCAGGTTGCCACGGCACCAAGGCCGTAAGCCAGATAATTCCCATGATCAAGAAACCGGTTGGCGGGGTCGGTTCCTGTTCCACGTTTGGAGCGGACAAATTCACCATACCCGACAATGCGTGCGGCCATCTTGAACAACATTTTTGTCAAGCGGGCTTCAACCGTCAATAATTCAGACGTATTCCGCGCCCTGTCGATTTCCATCAGACAGCCGTTTAGCAACGGGTGCAGTTCCTGTCCGGAAACTTCAAAGCCCGCTTCATGCAGGGCATGATTGTTTAGCCAGAGCCTCTGAAGCCTTTGCAGGCGGGCTTGCTGAAGGATTTTGGCTGCCTTCAGGCGTTTTTCATCGTCAAACCAAAAGCCGACCCATCCCTGGAGGTATTGGGTCGGACGGTATTCACTCTGCGGCGAGAACCAAGCCACTTCAATGTCAATCTCATTGGCGCTGAATAAAGGGGTGCCGCCACCACCGCAAAAACCGACCATGACCCCCGCTTTGGCCAATTCGCGCATGGCGGCCTGGGTAACCGAAGTTCCCGTGCCCAGCAACAGACACGTAGTGTTGGCTATGGGAATATTCCAGTAAAATTGCTTCCGCCCTTCATCGGTCACGTACTCCACGCGGCCACCGTTTTGCAATATCCGACAGTGTTCCAGGTAATAGATATTGGCCCGTTTGGAATGCAGGATAGATTTGAGGTCGGTGGGGCTCATGGTTTCCATACGGAGGCTCCGTTTTGCGGATGGTGAAACAATAGCGAGCGGCCGCTCTGTTTCAAAAGACAAAAGGACCCGAGATCTATGACCTGGATCCTTGATATCGCTATTCATAGCTATGTAATTGCCAGCTCCTATGCAATCTAACTATAGCATATTAGTAGGCTATCATGTTAATTATAAAATGAAGGACTCTGCGAAGCAGGCCGTTTTGAGATTCAGGATAAATTGAGCCTTGGGGCTTGATTGGATGTGAGAAAGAGACCTGCTCCCCGCCGTTTTGTCGCCTCTTGCGGCCCTTGGAGGGCCGGTCTCCGTGCACCCTTAGAGAACACAGAAAGGATAAGAGTGAACCGGGGGCGGACATCCATGTGGGGAAATATCCCAAACTGGCCGCAAAAAGGCGAGTTAAGCCCCTTCGAAGAGTAAAAATCGGCTTGTTCTCTGTTTGTTGCCGGTTTTATGAAGCATACCGAATAGATAGGGAGTATTTTCAACCCTGCTCCTCTGCTGAATGAGTAGGCAGCGACAACCAAAATGTCTACCTGTTTTCGGCCATTACTCCCATTTCCCGGTGTGATTCCAGGTTTTGGTGAAGTCTGTTTTGGCGGCGGCCGCTATCATGGGGGGTTCCAAGAAAATGCGCAGCGCTTCTACTACCTCCGGTAACCCCATGCCTTCCACCGTCAATCCTGTTCGGTTCAGGAAAGCCCGCCATTGGATGGCTTTGTCTCGGTCCCTGGTGAACTCCCGGCTGAACACCAGCGGCGTTGCCACTGGAATATCTGTCCGCCTCCTTTCGAACGTCGCCGTTATGGCCTTTGCCAGAATTTTTCCGTCAAACTGGAACTGCCTGGACATTACCCACAGGTCGAAGAAATCCTTCATTCGGCTATTTAGCATTCCCAAGGCAATCATGGCTTGGAACTTTTCAGAAACTACCGACTCCTTGGGATAGGCCTTTATCCGGGGCGCGGGTAGTTCCAGCAGTGTGGGATACTCAATCTCCTGGGCTTCCGGGGTTATCACGTCCCCGAACCCTATATCGACCTGGAGGTTGACTTGCGCTTGGCCGAGCAGACCTTTGAGCTTTACCCGTTGACCTTGATACTCCTGGTCTTCCCGGATTTCCTCCACCTGGACGCTATCGGGGTCAAACGTAATGCCGTCCGGTTCAACTTCAACTCGGCAAACATCTTGAAACAGGGCCTTCAGTGCCTCCGCCGAGTCATCCCCGTATCCAAGCAGGTCAACGTCTTTGGTCGGCCGGTGAACTTTTTCGGTCCAAACGGCGAAAAGCATGGCCCCTTTCAGGACGAATCTGCCCGTGTATTCCGAATTCGCAAGCCGGTATAGGAGTCGCTCCAAGCCATAGCGTGTCAGGATTAGCTGAAAGTCTTCTCGCCGCTCTCGGCTCAGATCGTAGAGTCGCTGACGGACAGAGGCGCCCACATTTTTCACAGATCTACTCAAGACATCGCCTCCATGTAAGGACGCATCACATTCCAGACCCTACAGACCTTGGCGAAATGGTATAGGTCGTCATTGGAGCATTTACGCTGACGCTGGCAATCCCGCAGAGCCTCTATGGCCACATCCAGGCCGATTTTATTGCGGAACTTGAAGCAATCCGCCACGGTCTTTGCCGGGTTGTAAACTTGAACTTTGACCCTTTCGATTTCACGCTCCTCAATCCCCGCACGGAAAGATTCGCCGGAGAAGTGAAACAGGCGTATGGGGAGGCTCGGTTCCTTCGGCCGCCGCTTGGTGGGCTCAATAGCCAGCCAGACCTGGTGAGGCATCTGGGTGGTCATTTCATGAAGCTGAAGCGCCGTGAGCAGACACATGACCCCGCTGGGGACGCGTTTGGCCACTTCAGCAATGGTCTGGTATGCTGATGGCTCAACATCCGGGAGGAAATACACCCCCCTGGCCACACGCCTGATGAGGCCTCGCCGGTGGAGCTTGTAAAGGTAGTGGCGAGGAATCCCTTCCCCTTCTAGATCCCTGGGACTGACTCCGGCTGAATCACCGGCTAGATATAGAATCTTCTTCTCGTAATCATTCGGCATGGTGCCCATCGCAACAAAACGTTTATACTTGTTCATAAGTACATGCGTTTTGTAATACGTTGGCTCATAGGAAGCAAGAAAAAATGATAGTGGCATGCTTGGCAAACTCACAAGAACAAAGGATCAGTGCGGCGAGTTTTCGCGCTTGCCCGAGTGGATGCATTTGGGCTCCGCACTTGCTTTCGCCTAAGCATAGACGCGATAAAGGGAAGCGTGGCCCACGATTCCTGATTTGAGGTGGGAGATTCGATGTAATATCCTTGGGTCTAGTTTGGGTCAAAATATGAGCGTGTTGGGTCAAAAAATCGAGTATATTTTCACAATTGAACAATCTAAAAGCCGGGCTTACCTGCTGAATATATTGAAAAACGCCGTAATGTCAGAGTGTTGCGTAAGGGTGGCTGTTAGTATTCGACTCCCGCCGCCTCCACCAGATTACACCTAAGTGGCCGGAATGGCTAAAGCCTCACTTAGGCCCACCCTCCAAATCATTGTTCCAACGCAAACTCATACACATAGGTCATACACATGGCCTGTTTTGCGTGCCGGAGTTGGAACAATGACAGCCTCCCCTACCTACCTCGTAAAACAAGCATCTTCTCCTGTCTATTACTTCAGGATCAGGGTTCCCGAAGAACTGGTCTCCCAGGTCGGCCGCAAGGAACTACGGTGCTCCCTGAGAACTGGCTACTTGCGTGAAGCCAAACGGAGTGCTAATAGATTGGCTGCGTGGTCTCAGCGCTTATTCTTGAAGTTGAAAGCCGGAAAGATGCCAGAAGTCACAAAACAACAGATTCCACAGTTAATTAACCAGTATTTCGAAAGACTCTTACAGGAAGATGAGGAAGGCAGGGCACGCCGGTCCAAACCTTTGCAGACCATAGAACGTGATGAAATTGTCCAAACGTGTAGCTTGCTGATCGCTGATATCAAAGAATCATTGTCCTTGAGCGATCTCTCTCAGGCTAACCTCTATGTGGACAATTTACTTTCCAAGGTTGGTTTGGATTGTCCGAAGGAATCAGATATCTACTCAATGTTATGCCGCGAGATGCTTAAAGGACTGATCAACTATCTCACGCTCAATCAAAAGCGGGAATTAGGCGATTACTCAGAGAGCTATCAACTATGTGTAGCAACTCACGCTTCTTCGCAAGCTGGTAAATTGAAGACCTCGAAACGTTTTTCAGATGTTTTCCCTGAATACATGGATGAAAAGGAAATTGGCGGAAACTGGACAGCCAAAACAAGATCTGAGATTGAAGCAATTCTTCAACTTTTCAAGGATATAGTAGGAGATATTCCTATTGAGATGTTCAATTATGAAAAGGCCAGAGATTACAAGCAGAAGCTAATGAAGATTCCAGCCAATAGAAACAAGATCAAGTCCTGTAGAGAAAAGTCCATTGACGATATTTTGCTTATGGAAGATATTACCCCTATGTCTGTTAGGACAATTAACAAGAACCTCGAAAAGACCTCCAGTTTTCTTAAGTGGACTGTCAAAAATGGCTACCTGAAACAAAATTTTCTTGAAGGGATGGTTGTCAAAGAAAAACGCAGCGAACAAGATGAGCGACAAATCTTTACTCCTGATGATCTTTCCATCCTCTTTAATCGTAAAATTTTCATTGAACACAGGTTCAAACATAGCTATTTCTATTGGTTACCTATCATCGGTCTTTATACGGGGATGAGGATTAACGAGATATGCCAGCTTTATTTAGACGATTTTTATCAAGTAGAAGGTATTTGGACAATTGATGTAAACATGAATAAGGATGATAAAAAGCTGAAGTCATCATCATCAAAAAGACTTATACCACTTCATCCCTTTCTTACAGAAAAACTTCATCTGCCGGAATATGTAGATCATCTTCGCAGAACGGGAGAGCAGCGGCTTTTCCCTGAGCTGAAATGCAGCAGGGACGGATACGGCACCAGTGCGTCAAAGTGGTTTGGCCGTTATAAAAAAACTTGTGGAATCAATGACAATGACAAGGCCTTCCATAGCTTCAGACACACATTCATTAATGATCTGAAAAAGAAGTCTGTACCAGAGATTATGCTTAAAGAACTTGCCGGACACAAGGAGGAAAGCGAAACATTCGGGCGTTATGCAAAAAAATACGAAGTGCCGCAATTATTTACTGAAGCCATTAGTAAAATTGACCATGACCTAAAAATAAAAGCATTGATCTTTTAAGCATGCAAACCAGATTTAGCGCATTTAAAAACGGAGTATTGAAAATAATAGAATACTTAAATTATCCACATATCTCCCACTGCTGCATCGATTTTATTAATTGCAGGCTATTGGATATTAACGGGATTTATCTTGTGTAAATTTGGTCGTCAATACCTAATGACATTAAAGAAATGATTCTAAACCGATACAGATGACAACAGATCACAGCCGATTGAAGATTGACAGGCCATTTTAAATCAGTCCTTATTTGAACTATTTCAAACCCTTAGTTATAACCGAATTGTTGCCTTTCTCTTCCTGCCTTTAGCTGTAGCTGCGCAAGCAGATAATAATAGATTTAATTTTTAGAATTTTATTTTTACAGTTAAATAGTAGTAAATTTAAACTATTATTTTCTTTATATATTTTAATTTATAATTATGGCTTGCCAGCCATGGCAGCTAAAGGCAGGAAGAAAAAAGGCAACAACCATAGATCACCAATACTCCCTATTATACACTTCTTATTGTAAGATATTTGTATTCCCTCCATTACTAATCCAAGAAATCAGGCTAACCCATACAATACAATTATTTAGCTACTTTTGGGAGTGGCCGAAATTGATTTTGATATGTTTAAATTCTTTTAGATCGTTAAGAGCAGATCATGGAGCTGTTGTCATTCAATAATATGTCAATAATTTTTGTTGCAAAAACTTGAGAGGGTATTATTAGATGTCACGCAACAAAAATCCCCCCATAGGGGTGTTCAGGTGAGTGGAGGAATGGGAGGTCATTCAAGATCAGAGTTGAATCGGTTGGATATCATCGTTTCAAATGACATTGGGTGTCAATCAAAAGGTGCTGCAAATGCGGTGAACATTAGCCCGAGTAAAGAGCTTACCTGAAATCGTCCTGTAACCCTCCTCATTCAGCTTCTGAGCGATCTTGGCATAGCTCATAGGTTTCGATACATGTTTCTTTCTGCGAAGCCTCTTGATGGCTTCCAGGAGCTCAGGATCGACTTCTTTGATTGACTTCCGGCCTTCACATTTCCCATCCTGTTCCCTTACCCTTTTTCTGGCCTCACTCAGCTTCTTGACCAATAGATTCTTTTCGAGCTCCGCAAATACACCTTGAATCTGTATGAGGGCCTTCCTCATGGGGTCCGCCATTGCCGCTTGTGTCACATTCTCTTCAGTCCTGGCGGAGATCAGTTCTATGCCCTTGGAAGCAAGATAGATCAGGAGGGCTTCCTGAACCCTGTATTCCCTTGCCAGCCGGTCAAGCCCTTCGACTATGACCACACGCACACCATTCTTCAATATCTTGGTCACCATTGTCTGAAAAGCAGGCCGGTCAATTTCCTCCGTGGTTCCTGATACACCTTCCTCCCTGAAGACTTCGGCTATTCCGATACCATACTTGCTTGCATACCTTCTTATTTCCTCCTCTTGCCGCTTGAATCCGTCACCTTCGATCTGCCCCTTACCGGACACCCTCAGATATCCATAAGCATATCCAGTTGTTAACTCCATTTCCATACCCATATCAACCTCCTTGTCTGTAAATTTGCCAACAAAGATGCACGATATTAAGACGTTATGCCTACATATGTCAATAAAATCTAAAGAATATATTTACAAAAATCAGCTAAAGACAGTCATATCAATGCGTTAGGCAAAAATGCACCTATAGAAGAATACACACCCGCTGTCTTCTTCGGCCTGCCCGTTGGGGCTGGTCATCAAATCAATAGTGTTCCTATAGGAAAGCATTTGTTATGCAGAAAGAAAATCGTTTACAGGTCCTAACTCTTGATGAACTTTACCAAATTGAAATTGAGAGCCGTGATTATCTGATTTCGCCATGGCTCAGGGAAGGTGAAAGCGCCTTGCTCTATGCGCCGACCGGAGTAGGCAAGTCAATGCTGGCCATGACCATTGGTTTGGCCATAGCAGGCGGGGGAAGCGTTCTTGGATGGGAAGCGGCCAAGCCCCTTCGAGTGCTGTTTGTTGATGGCGAGATGTATCTATCAGACCTTAAGGAAAGGGCTCAATTACTGACTATGGCCATTTCAGACATTAATATTGAAAAAGCCAATAAGAACTTTCATATCCTCTCAAGGCAACACCAGAAAACAGGGACTATCTTTCCAGATATGAACACCAAGGAAGGGCAATCCTCACTTCTAAATTATGCCAAGGGCACTGTCAGTGAAGAGATGGGGCATGGTCCGTCTAAGTTTGACTTAGTGATATTGGACAACCTATCAACCTTGGCCACTATTGATGACGAGAATTCAGCGTCAGCCTTTAACGATTTCATCAGGTTGCTGATGGACCTTAAACAGGAAGGCATTGCCTGCATCCTTGTCCACCATTCGGGGAAAAATGGCGAACAGAGCAAATCAAGCTTTAGAGGCTCATCCAAATTGGCTACCACCTTTGAAGTTCTGATTGGCTTGGACAAGTTGTCAACAGGAATTGAACTTAAGGGAACAGCCTTCAAACTGCACTGGGATAAATTCAGAAATAGGCCAAATTCTGCATTACGGGAAATCGAGGTCAGACTTGTACTGAATGAGGAAACAGGATTCCCCGCATGGGTAGTTGAAGGCGAAAAAGAAAACCAATTGCAGACTATGGTCAATATGGTCCAATCACGGCAGTATACTACTCAGAAAGAGCTGGCCAATGCCTTACATATATCCCAAGCCACCCTGACTGACCGGAAAAAGAAGGCTCTTGAACTTCGGCTTATAATGAACCAGGATTGGGATCAATGTTTTAAAGATGCTCAATCAATCGCTGAAGAAAGCGAGGAGAGATTTGAAGATTATTTCCCGGCTGATCAAACGGCGGCAATTGACAACATCCACCCGGCGGCAATGTTCTGACCTCAACCCTGCACCCGAAACAACAATTCGGAATTCGGTCTCTATATAGGGGCTGAATTCCGAATTTTCATTTCAGAAGGTCTCTGTGATCCACGGCTGTGGCGGTTTCCTGATCAATTTTCAGGGGCCGTCACAGCTCCGCACAATTGGCTATTCATTTGATTGACCATTTTTTTTCTGGCAATCATCATGCCCTTGGCTGCTCTTCATTCCTGATCTGATTGTAAACATCCACCAGCAGCTTCCGGCCGACAGTATCCTGAAAATCCCGGTCATTCATGAACTTGTCCGTCATCTCTTCATTCTGGTCAATCCGGTCGATAAACAGGCCTTCCAGGGCTTTCAGAAAGACGTAGCCGAAGTTCTCCATGGTGTTGGCCTTGGCTGCCTGTCTCAAAGACTCGTCGGCCACTGCGTCTTCTCTGATGGAGTCAAAAAAGAGCTGGTCGCCGGGCCTGAAATCGGTCCCGAAGCGCTCGTTCAGGATGTCAATAAGCTGAGACAGTTCTATTTGCTGATCATGGCTGACCCCGGTGCCTACCGCAGTGGGGCCGGAGACTTCACCGTCTTTTCCTGCCTCCAGGGCAATATCTCCTTCACTGATTTTTTCCAGCCGGTAATATTTCAGGGCCACCTCATCGTCAAAGTTGTAGTTCGGCCCCGAATCTCCCTTGGGCAGCTTGGTCAGCAGAAAGCGGATAAAGGAATACAGCTTCTCCAGGTCCGTATCATGGAAAGGAATAACCTGGGAAAGAAAGGCATACAGGCTTTTATAGGCCACCAGGGTTTTCCTGAACTCCTCCCGCTTGTCTTCTTCAATGCCGGTGAATCTCTTTACCACCGGGTCAAGACAGGCGTTCATCCGTGAATGATCCGCCGGTCTTCTATCACCGCTTCAAAAGCCTTTTCCTTGTGGTCGGTGGTCATGATAAGCGCTCCACAGGTCTTGGGCGGGCAGGTTTTTCCGGTTGAGTGGCATCCATGACACACAAAACTATTTGCGTGTCAAAATTATCAATTAATGACACACAAAGCAGTTTGCGTATCATAGGTGACTTTCAACCAACATCTTCCGTGATGCCAATCAATTCCAGAAAAGCCAGAATGGCAGGACGCCGCCCCCGTCCTGGGCGTATTTCCCTCAATAGACCTATTTCTTTCAGCTTTCTCAAAATCCGCATAGCGCTTTCACGAGGTATGCCTGAACGTCTGACAAAATCATCGCTTTGAAATATGGGCCGGTCAAACAGGGCGTCAATGGCTTTGACCGCATACTTGGAACCGGTCAGTTCCGGGATTTCGCCTTTAATGCGCTCATAAAGCTCCAGAATGCTTCTCACCTTGCCTGTGTTGATCACGGCCTGCTCGATGACCGCCCTCATGAAGAAGTCTATCCAGCCATTCCAGTCGCCTTCCCGTGATATCCCCCGTAGCTTCCGGTAATAGGTCTCCCTGTGGGTTTCAAAGTATGAGCTGATATAAAACATGGGGCTGGAAATGACCTGCTTGTCGAAAAGAAAGACCGGCACCAGCATCCGCCCTATCCTGCCGTTGCCGTCCAGGAACGGGTGAATAAGCTCAAACTGGGCCTTGATCACCGCCAGTTGGACCAGCCTGTCCTTTTCCTCAAAATGGCAATACTTCTCCCAGTTGTCCAAGGCTGGCAGGAGTTGCTCGGGAGAAGGCGGCACAAAAGTAGCTTCCTCTATGGGCCTGTCCTGAAGGCCTATATAATTCTGAATCCGCCGGAATTCCCCCGGAGCCTTGTTCCTGCCCCGCACACTGTCCAGAAGTATGGCGTGCAGTTCCCGCAGAAGGTTCAGACAAAGGGGCCGGTCCTTAAGGCTCTCCACCGCCAGCCCCATGGCCCGCCGGTAGTTGACGATCTCCTGTATGTCGGCGTGCTTGGCCGAATCAATATCCTCCCTGGGGTCGGCCTCGTATTCCAGCACCTCTTCCATGCTGGCCTGAGTGCCTTCTATGCGGGAAGACAACACCGCTTCCTGAGTGGTCAGGGGTGAAAGCAGCACCGCCGGGTTGACAATGCTCTGCAACATGCCGTCATACCTTGCCAGGGCTGCATTGGCCTGACCGATCAGGGAGACAAGGCCGCTCCAGTCAATTGTCTCCAAAGGCAACGTGTCCGGCTGATAAGGCTTCATTAGGCCGTCTCCTCCCTCACGTCTATCTTACCCGTCACCGACCATATAAAACTGACTTTCTCTCCGTGGTTGTTCACAGCAGGTCATCCTCCGCTTGCCGGGTTCGCTTTCATATGAAACAGGGGAAAAACGTTCTTCTCCCCGTGTTTGCTGGCTATTTCCGTACTTGTTGAAATTACCTAAAAAACAGGTGACACAAACCTTGGGTATTTTGTATCATTGATTCGCGGCAGGCAAGAAAAAACCTCCCGTGAAGTCCTGGGAGGCTCTGTCAGACCCCAGGTTTTTTGAGTTGGAATCAGCCGTGGTGGACTGAAAGCCGTTCTGCGCCTCCACCACAAACTAATACACATGGCTGATACACACAGAGGATATTGACGCAGAACAGTAGATTTGGATTTAGTAGTAATTAGTGGTGGTTGAACGGCCAGCAAGCCAGTCCCGGAAGCTCAAAAAACGAGACTCCCGCCGCCTCCACCATTTTAAAAAGACAGACCCGTCCACTACCGCGTCCGGCTACTGGGCGCATTTATTTTCTGCTTATTGTCAGATGGTTGCGTCGCTTCCTGGGTGTCGGCGCTATGGCTCCGATCATTCCCTTTTCGGGAAATCCATCGTACCCCGCTTCTCTTTCGCCTCAAAATTCTCCGCATTCTTACCCCCATTCTCCGGACCGCGTCCGGTGTCCTGCATTTTTTCCTGCAACCGCTGTTCGGCGTGATCAAAGACAAAGTGGTTGATACTCTTCATGATTACGTCAAACAGGTCGTTGATGTCCATGGCCGGTGGCTCCTCGTTGTGGGTTCTGCCCTTACTTACCGGAGAGACGGAGACAAATCCGCAGGACGGCGGATTTGGACGTCCGCCGGGACGCCCGCAGGGTGAGCGCCAGGGATAGCGCGAATCAAAGTGTCGGGCGGTGGCTGAATTTTTTTCGCGACAGCCTTCTGGGGGCTTACTTACCGGGGAGCGGTGGCTTGTGTCGGGAAAAATCCTGCAACTGGCTAGATTTCCAGTTTTCTTCTTGTCTTTATGGATGCCCAAGGTTATCGTTCTTTATCAAATTTTCACTACGAATCTCTTCCGAACGGTGAGGTCATGAATAAAATCGACAAATGGCTGACCATTGATGAACTGGCGGGCTACATCAAGATGAGCCGGACCAAGCTCTACGGCATGGCCCAGCGCGGCGAGGTTCCCGCCTCCAAAATCGGCACCCAGTGGCGTTTCGACCGGGAGGAGATCGATCAGTGGATGAAGGCGCACGCGACCGGAAATGCCGGATCTGACAATAAGGACCAGAAACAATGAACGGTGAACCCCACAGCGAAATGGCCAACTTTATCTTGTCCATCTACGACCGGTTTCGGCGGGGCATGGCATGAGCACGCCGGATCGGGGAGAACTGATCGTTTACCGTACCGAGGATGGACAGGCGGAAGTCCAGCTGCAAGCCCTGGATGGCTCTGTCTGGCTCAATCAGGGCGAGATGGCCGAGCTGTTTGATATCACCAAGCAGAACGTCAGCCTGCACATCAAGAACATCCTCAAGGAAGGGGAGTTGCCAGAGTATTCAGTTGTCAAGGAATACTTGACAACTGCCGAGGACGGCAAGCGTTACCAGACTAAGCATTACAATCTGCACATGATCTTGGCGGTGGGCTACCGGGTCCGGTCGCCGCGCGGCACCCAGTTCCGCCAATGGGCCACCGCCCATCTGGCCGAATATCTGGTCAAGGGCTTCGTCATGGACGACGAACGGCTCAAGAACCCCGGCGGCTGGGACTACTTCGACGAGCTGCTGGCCCGCATCCGCGAGATTCGCGCTTCGGAGAAGCGCTTTTACCAGAAAGTGCGCGACCTCTTCGCTCTCAGTTCCGACTACCGTTCCGACGACCGCGCCGCCCAGCTTTTCTTCGCCGAAACCCAGAACAAGCTGCTGTTTGCCGTCACTCACCAGACTGCCGCCGAGATCGTCGTCTCCCGCGCCGACCCGAACGCCTCCAATATGGCTCTGACCAACTGGAGCGGATCGCGGGTGCGCAAGCACGATGTGACCGTGGCCAAGAACTACCTCAGCGCCGACGAAGTGGACACCCTCAACCGGCTGGTGGTCATCTTCCTGGAGCAGGCGGAACTGCGGGTGAAGGAGCGCAAGCAGCTCACCCTCGACTACTGGCGGCAGAATGTGGACCGCCTTCTGGACTTCAACGAAAAGGTCGTGCTCACCCACGCTGGCAGCGTCTCTCGCGAGACCATGGAATGTATTGCCCGTGAGCGCTTCGACGCCTTCGACGAAAACCGCCGCCTGGCCGAGGCCAGACAGGCTGATGTGGAGGAGATCGCCGAGCTGGAGCGGATCGAAAAGCAACTTGAACACAAAAAGGGGGAGCAATGAACTGCAAACCTTATTCGGAAGATATAGAGATCGGCAACCAGTGGCGTTTCGACCGGGAAGAGATCGACCAGTGGATGAAGGCGCACGCGCCCGTCAACGCTTCGGCGAGCGACCGTTGACGGCGCTGTGGGAGGCGGCCCGCAATCTGATTGCCATGGACGGGGCCATCGCCCAGGACCGGCAAGCCTTGACCATCTTTGCCGACAACCTGTTTGCCGCGCTGGCGGACATCGCCACCCGGTTGACCGTCAACCATCCATCGCTATGCAGAACCTACGGTTTCTTCGAGTTGGCGGCGCGGGTCTGGCCCGATTCGGCGGGGGACGACCACGAGCAAAAATTCCGCTGGACGGTGGACTATCTCGACCGGATCGGCCATTGGCTCGGCGGCCAAGGCATCACCAACCTGCTCGATCCGCTCTCCCCGGCAGAGCAACTGCTCAAAACCTTCAAGGCAGCTCAGTCACGTATTCCGAAACGGGTCTTTCTTGCCCGTTGGTACCCGCCACAGGATGCCCCGAATGACGCACACAACAGAGCCAATTTGCGCCTGCAACAGCTTCGGCAAACCCTGACCAATCTCCAGCAGCAACACGGCATCGGTCTTGAGTTGATCGACATGGGCACGGAAGAAGGCGGCACCTTCCCGATTCACAGCCGGATGTACGAAGCCATCACCTCCTCGGACATCATCATCTGTGATCTGACCAGCCACCGGCCGAATGTCTACGTTGAGGCGGGCTACGCCCTGAAACACCACGAGAGTAATCGGCTTATCTTCTTGTTCGAACCAAGCGGTGCCGGTGACCAGGTGCCGTTCGACCTGAACACCTTCAAATACGTGCCCATCACCCAGGCGGCAGAAATTCCAAACCGCTTGACGCCGGAACTTGAATCGATCTTGCAAAGCGCTGGCGCTTTACTCGGGGGAGGTGCGGCATGACGAAATCCACCTACCAGCCACCCTACACCATCACCCCCGAGATCCTGAACCGCGTCGCCGCGATCAGCGAGGCCATCGGGCGGCTGACCGTGCTCACCGATCAGGCGAGAGCCATGCAGCTGCGGCGCATCAATCGTGTCCGAACCATCCACGGCTCGCTGGCCATCGAGGGCAACACCCTGAGCGAGGCGCAGATCACCGCGATTCTGGAGGGCAAGCGGGTCATCGCCCCGCCCCGCGAGGTGCAGGAGGTAAAGAACGCCCTGGCCGCTTACGACCGGTTTCACGCTTGGAAACCTGATGCAGAAAAGGACCTGCTGGAGGCGCACCGGATTCTGATGTCCGGCCTGATCGACGAGGCAGGGCTGTATCGGCATGGCGGCGTGGGGGTGATGGCGGGAAGCCAAGTAATTCACATGGCTCCGCCCGCCGACCGGGTGCAGCATCTGATGGCCGATCTGTTCCGCTGGCTGGCCGCCACCGACGCACACCCGCTCATCGCCAGTTCGGTCTTTCACTACGAGTTCGAATTCATCCACCCCTTCGCCGATGGCAACGGCCGCATGGGGCGGCTGTGGCAGAGCCTGATTCTGGCCCGCTGGAATCCCCTGTTCGCCGACACCCCGGTGGAAAGCCTGATCTTCGAACACCAGGCCGAGTACTACGCAGCGTTGCAGGAGAGCACCCGTCAGACCGACTCCGCCCCCTTCATCGCCTTCATGCTGCGGATGATTCTGGATACCGTGACCACCTCCGCCCCCCAAGTCAGCCCTCAAGTCACCCCCCAAGTCGGCGAACTTCTGGCGGCGATCCGGGGCGAGATGGGCCGCGAGGCACTGCAATCCGCCCTGGGGCTTTCGGACCGCAAATCCTTCCGCGAGCGCTACCTGAAACCTGCCCTGGCCGACGGCCTGATCGAGATGACCATTCCCGACAAGCCCAACAGCCGCTTGCAGAAATACCGCTTGACCGACAAGGGCCGTCAGTGGCTGGCGCAGAATGGCGGTGGATAACTTGCGACAAACTCGCGACACGGCTTGTGACATCGAGCTGTGACAAAGCTATGACAAGGGCTGTGACACCTTGGTGGGCCAGAGTGAGCTAACCGAAAGACATCCCATGAAGCAGATGAAACCGTTTGCCGGAAAATGGCGCATCGTCGAGATGGAGGTCTGGGGTCAGGATTACGTCGATATGGAGGTGCCAGGATTTATCCGCATCGGCTCGGACGGCACCGGACACTTTCAGTTCGGCCTGGTCTCCGGGGACATCGATGGCCGGGCGGAACAATGCGTTAATGCGCCACGCTTCGAGTTTTCCTGGTCCGGGCAGGAGGAAAACGATCCGGTCTGCGGCCGGGGTTGCGGCGCCATCGGAAATGGCGAACTATGCGGCCGCATCTATCTGCATCTGGCTGACGACTCCGCCTTTCGGGCCATCAAGAGCCAATAGTGGGTCCCATGAAAAAATTGAGCAAGAAAAAACCGACCTGGATCGATCTCAAGCGCCAACTTGCCGATCTCGACCGACCGGCTCTGCTGAGCCTGATTCAGGACCTGTACGCCGCCAGCAAGAACAATCAGGTTTTTCTCCATGCCCGCTTCGCCTTGGGCGAGGATGTGCTCGAACCATACAAGACAACCATCGACCGCTGGGTTTGTCCGGATGTGATGCGCAATCAAGATATCTCAGTTGCCAAGGCCCAAAAGGCGATCTCCGATTACAAGAAAGCCATAGGACGGCCGGAAGGATTGGCGGAGCTGACGGTGTTCTATTGCGAATGCTGTAAGAATCTGCTCGATTATTGCGGCATGGATGACGAGGGCTATTTCAATGCTCTTGTGCGCATGTTCGAGCAGGCGCTGAAGGCAATTGTTGCGCTTGAGCCAGACCAGCAGGAAGACTTTGTCGAGCGGCTTGAACGTGTCCGGAGCGAAGGCCACAACTGGGACTGGGGCGTTGGCGATGACATGAACGATCTGATGGCGGAGTATGGATTTGCCGAAGAGTGACAAGAGCCTGAATGAACAAGATGAACTGCAGCAACTGCGCGAGGAGAACGCCCGCCTCAAGGAACTGCTGACCCAGCACGGTATCGCCTGGGAAGAACCGACCGCCACTGCCCCCGTCCCTGCCCCAACGGAATCGGCACCAGCCCCTACCCACTTCACCACCGACGATAAGATTGTCCTGTTCCGCCGTCTGTTCCGGGGGCGAGAGGATGTCTATCCGCAGCGTTGGGAGTCGGCCAAGGACACATCCGGCTATTCACCGGCCTGCGGCAATGAGTGGAAGCCCGGTATCTGCCAGAAGCCCCGGGTGAAATGCGGCGACTGCAACCAACGCCAATTGCTGCCCGTGACCGATCAGGTGATCTATGATCACTTGTCCGGAAAACAGACCATCGGCGTCTATCCACTCCTGATCGACGACAGTTGCTACTTTCTGGCGGCTGACTTCGATGAGGCGGACTGACGGGAGGATGCCAAGGCTTTCCTGCAATCCTGCCGGGAGCTTGGCATTCCGGCGGCGCTGGAGATTTCACGCTCCGGCAACGGTGCTCATGCCTGGATTTTTTTTGCCGAGCCGGTTCCGGCCCGCGAGGCCCGGCAACTCGGGGCCGCACTAATCAGCCACACCTGCGACCGCACCCGGCAATTGTCCCTGGCCAGCTACGACCGCCTGTTTCCCAATCAGGACACCATACCCAAAGGCGGCTTCGGTAACCTGATCGCGCTGCCCCTGCAGAAACAGCCGAGGGAATCAGGGAGCAGCGTGTTCGTCGATGAACACCTGCAACCCTATCCAGACCAGTGGGCCTTTCTGGCATCCATACGCCCCATGTCCCGGCGGGCCTTGGAAGACGCCATTTTGCGGGCCAGCGGCGGCCGCCATCCCTTGGATGTGGCCTTTGCCACCGAGGAAAAAGACAGCAAGCCATGGCAGCGACCATCACCTGTATCCGCCCGGATTGCCGGTCCACTACCGAAATCACTGAGCCTGGTGCTGGCTAACCAGATTTTCATCGCCAAGGCCGATCTGCAGCAGCCGCTGGCTAACCGCCTGATCCGGCTCGCCGCATTCCAGAATCCGGAGTTCTACAAGGCCCAGGCCATGCGCCTGCCGGTATGGAACAAACCGCGCATCATCGGTTGTGCCGAGAACTACCCCCAGCATATAGGCCTGCCGCGAGGCTGCCTCGATGCGGCTCTCGACATGTTGCAGGAGAACGATGTCCATCCGGAGCTGCAGGATGAACGCTTGGCCGGACGGAAAGTGACGGTCAAGTTTACCGGTACCGTGCGCAAGGACCAAAAGACGGCAGTGAGGGAAATGCTCAAGCACGAGGTTGGCGTGCTCTGCGCCCCGACGGCCTTCGGCAAAACAGTTACAGCAGCCGCCCTGATCGCACGGCGCAAGGTCAGCACACTGGTGCTGGTCCATCGCACCGAACTGCTGCGCCAGTGGCAGGAGCGTTTGACTGGATTTCTTGAGTTCCCGAAAGGAAGTTTAGGTGCCATCGGCGGCGGCAAGAAGAAACCGTCCGGCAAGATCGATATCGCCGTTATGCAGTCTCTTTCCCGTCGGGAGGATTTGGGCGAACTGCTCGACCAATACGGGCAGATCATAATTGATGAATGCCATCACCTGTCGGCCTTTTCCTTCGAGGCAATCCTCAAACAGGCCAAGGCGAAATTCGTGGTGGGGCTGACCGCCACGCCGATACGCCGGGATGGTCATCAGCCAATCATCTTCATGCAGTGCGGGCCGATCCGACATAGCGCCTCCAGACCGGAAACCGCCCCGGCGCAATTGGAAGTCTGGCCGAAGGCGTTACCCGCGCCGGAGATCCCGCCGGATTCACCGATTCAGGATGTGTTCCGCACCCTCGCGGGCGATGCGACCCGCAACCGGCGCATCACCGAGGATGTGCTGGCCTCCTACCGCGATGGGCGAAAAGTGTTGGTGCTTACCGAGCGAACGGATCATCTGCCGCTTTTACAGGAGGCGCTGGGGGATGAGGTCGAGCACTGCTTTGTCCTGCATGGCCGCTTGTCGAAGAAACAGCGAACGGCGGTTTTCGCGGAACTGGATGCGTTGGATGATTCGGCACCGAGGGTGTTACTCGCCACCGGCCGCCTGATCGGCGAAGGCTTCGACCATCCGCCGCTCGACACGCTGGTGCTGGCCATGCCGATCTCCTGGAAGGGAACCTTGCAGCAATACGCCGGACGTCTGCACCGGGAACACGCCGACAAGCAGGATGTCCGTATCTGCGACTATGCCGAGACCGATCAGCCGCAACTCGCCCGCATGTGGGACAAGCGCCAGCGCGGCTACCGGGCCATGGGATACGAGATCAAACCGATGGAGACCGTTATTTCAGGAACAGGCGCGAGCATAAAATAAGACAAGCCGCTATTTTAACCTCGCGGCTCCATCTCCAGCAGAAACCGCCAGACCGGCACCACCTGGATGGTTCCAAAGCCCACGGGGATGGTTTCATCAGACCGGCTTGGTGAAGAAGTCGCAGGCCACCAGCGATTCCATGTGAGCGCTGACGAATTTCGACCAGGGAAGGGCAGGCATGCTCTTGGTCTTCTCGGGAGGCGGCGGGCAATCGGAGCGCTTCAGGATGTCGCGGATGCTGGTCAGCCCCACGGAAATACCGAGCTTTTTCAGTTCGCCGAGGATGCGCTTGCAGCCCCAGGAGAGATTCTCGGCCGCCATGCGCAGGATCAGCGCCACGATGTCCTCAGCGGTGCCGGGACGTCCGGCCGGTTTCGGGCTGCGGGTTATGGCCTTCGGACTCATCCAGCGGCGGTAGGTCTGCGGCTTGACCACCAGCATGACGTCGGCAACGTCGTGGTTGATTTCGTTTCACTGCCGCAGCAGCCCGGCCCGCTCCTCGGGCGTGGGGACAATGCGCTGGTCGTCGATCCGGTCGCGCAGCATTTTGATCTGGAACATCAGCAGCTGCATCCGGACGTCGTATTTCGGCAGGAACCGATGCGCCAGAAAGGTGAAAAGAACGAACAAAAGGTTGAATTTCATGCCCAACCAACAATACTGCACAGTAGTCATATACTGTTGATTTCAATATTTTTTAAGCGGTGCATATGTTTCCGCACCCCTAGGAAAGAGCCGAATTCGCTCTCCCGGCGGATCCGGCCGGAAAGAAACCGACAATCCATGCCACGGATCGGGTGAAATTACAACGAAACGATGTCGGTGGGAGGCAATAAGACGGGGAAGTTGGAGTGCCATTTTCGGTATCCGGTTGAACTGCCAACCCGTTAGCCTCGTCCGGTGCAGGGAAATCGGGGAAGAAAATCGCTTCCTTTGATATGAACCGCCGCCGGATGTCGGCTGGCATTATTTCTCATTTTACATCAATAAGTTGCGGGGAAAGTCGAGGGTGGAGACTGTTTTGCGCCAAGCCGACGCAACCTCCAAGGGGGAAAAGCAATAAAAACGGTCGGTTATTTTAATTAGCCGACCGTTTTTTGGTATACCCCCCGTGTACCTCCCTTTAGACCTTTGTTCCTCCGCCGGACGTATTACCCCATTAAGGACACAGGTCCTCTGAAAACGAACAAAGGCTGTTAACCGGCCCGGTCAGCCGGAGCCGGCTCAAAGGAGTCGTCATGAAAAGAATAATCGTATTATCCTGCCTGCTGGCGGCAGTGCTGGCCCTGACCGTGGCCGCCCCTGTCCGGGCGGAATCGCCTTCGAACCAGAGCGCCGAACAGGACCGGAGATTCCCCGGCCATCATCCCGGTTACGGCGGCCATGGGTACCGGCCTTCGCGAGTTCCTTACAGCTACATCAGGCCTCATGCGTATCCCCATTACCCGGCGGGCGGCTATCACCATCCGGGTTATCATCCGGCCGGGCCGTACTACCGGCCTCATCCGCCCGTCCCTCCCTGCCCTTACCCGGTCGTCCAGCCCTGGCCTCACCGGCCGCCCAGGCCCGGCGCGACGGTAATATTCTCCTGGTCATACATCCAGGAATACGACCGGCAAAGATAAAGCCAACCCTTTCCCGGCGGCGGAAATCCAAGCCCCGCCGCCGGGAGAGGCCAGCCTTTCCCCGGCCCGAAACCTTTTACGTTTCGTCAAACTTGCTGACACCCCGCCCTTCGCCCGAAAAGGGCTTTATTTATTTATGCTTTATATTCAGCAGGTTGCAACAAACAATCCAGTATCTTTCCTGGCTTGAATATTGCTTTATAAAATGGGCAGGAAGAGTTTTTGACTCCTCTGCCGGGTTGTCTTGTCCCGGAAACTCTGTTTCCGGTCCGGGCTGAATCTCCGGCCCTTGAGTGGGACCGGTCTGGCCGCAACCTTCAACCAAGGAGGGGTCTTCATGAAAGCGGGAATTGTTTTTTCCGGGAGTGGGCCCATCCTCATCCTCACCACCAGCGACTCGCTGGGAAGTGAAGAGGTGGCCCATTGGCTGGCCGAAAAAGGCCTCAAGAAATTCATAGCCTACGAAGTTGATCTCGACATGTGCAAAAACCGCTACGGACAGCATTTCGACGCCACGCTCAAAGATGTCAAACAGCAGGAAGACCTTCGCTGCCTGGACTACAACGGACACCGAGTTTTCGAGTTGTTCTCCTTCGAAGAGATGGGTGACCCCATCTATCGTCAGACTTCCGCCTGATCGGATTTGCTTCTCCCGGCCGGGGACGGGGCCGCGCTCCGTCCCCGGTAACCAGCCTCCCAGACTGTCGCCTGTCCCCCAGACTGTCGCCTGGGCCTATTTCCGGGGGCGAGGGCTTGCCGCCTGTTCAGGTGCGAGTTTTAAACCAGAAACAATTTTCCGAAGCATCGGCGGGCTACCTGGGGATTTATCCATATCGGGCCTGACGTGACTGGATTCCGGCGTTCGCCGGAATCCAGCATCGTTTCTTCCTTCCGAGGCAACAACTATGGCATTATCTGCTCCACCATGTCCCCTGTCTTCTCAAGGTACAAGGCGGTTTCGCCCGTCCTATGGCCGACCGGCGGTCAATAGACCTGAATCTGGTCGCTGGCCTTGAGCATATTGCCCAGGCTGCCTTTGACAAAGACCTTGGGGATCAACTGGGCGTCGAGTTGGGCTTCCACGCCGGCCGAGACCGGCCCGAAACTGCCGTTGACTTCGGTTTTCGGGGGAGTGACGGATTCCTTGTACCCGTTGTTGTCAAAATCGAATTCACAAACCTTGGAAATAAAGTCACTCTGGGCTGACAACTTGGCGTCAAGCCCCATGAACTTGACCCCCAGTTCAGCCTTGAGGCCGTAACCCCAGTTGGTCTGAACCTTGTTGTCCACCATGTCCCATTTGACCCCGGCGATCATGCCCGGCACGTAAGCGTTGAATTCAATCGTCCTGGCGGTGATTTTGAAACCTAAAACCGGCGTCCCCACCTCCAGGCTGAGATGGTCTTCTATCCACTTGACCCAGTCGTCCTTGGGCTTGTCGAAATCCTGGAGGAATTGCGGCCCCTTGGCCACAGCCTCCTCCTCGGAGGCTTTCTGGGCTTGCCGGAGAGCCTCTTCCTCCTCGTCCGTAGGCCCCAGGTAGACGAAAGTCGTGCCGTTCAATATGCCCGTGCCAGCCTCCATGGCATGGGTCATGTAAAAGTCCTTGACCCTAAGGTATTCTCTCTCCATGACCTTCGGATCATTCATGTTCTTTATATAAAGGGTGGAGACATACCAGTAGTTGTCCAGCATCGGTTTAATCTTCCGGGCGTACTGAGGGAAATACAGCCCGGCCCAGCTCTTGTAGTAGGTATCTCCGAGGGTGTTCATGGCCCTCTTGTACCGAAGCTCCTCCCTCAGCCGGGGTATCTCGGTGTCACCTTCCGATTCCTCCATCTCCTTCATCGCCGCGGCATGCCTCAGGCTTTCCGCCATGGCCTTGGACGAGTAAACCTGGATGATATTCGCGACTTCGCCGCGCATTTTCTGGAAGAACTTGTGGATGTAAGTCTCGTGGGACCTGGAGATGACCAGGTAGTTCGAATAGTTGGCCTGGGCGAAGATGGAACCGGAGTCGAAACCAGGAGGCGTGTCCGGGTCCACGGGTTCCTCGGTCAGAACGATGCCTGCCTCGCTGGCGGCCTGATCCATCTCCGCCATGGCCTCGTCCAGCTCCGCTTGGCTCACTCCGGGAATGTTCAGGTTTTTCATACCCTGGAGCATCTGCTTGGCGTCGCTCATACTCTTGCCCGCGTAGGCCAGCCCGGCTTCCCGGCCCTTGCGGTCGGCTACCGCGTCGCTGTCCGTCTCCTCGATATTGGCCTTGAATTTCTCGCGGTTGATGAATTCGCCGTGACGGAGCACGAAAACCTTGGCCCATTCGGCCACCAGGGGTTCGTTTTCCGTGAATCCCTTGTTGTCCACGCTGTTGAACTGCGGGATCTTGGGCATCTTTATGACTTCACGGTCGATGAGACGGCCGAACTTTTCGCGAATCTGACGGGCCGCGTCCGGGAATTCCTTTTCGATGATGTCGGCCGTGGTCAAGGGAACCATGTCCTTGAGCTTCTCGGTCTTGGCCTGCATCTGATCGAGCGAATCCTCCGGCCGGACCTCGTCTTCCCTGACCTGTTTGGCCTGATCCCGGCCCTTCCTGCGGACCACACCGCCGAACTCGGCCGCTTTCATCAGGCACTCGATGACCTTGTCATCCCGTTTCATCTTGAACCAGTACGCGGCCAGCAGTTTGTAAGCCTGCCGGTTTTCGTCGTCAGTGCGCAGAACGCGCTCGGCCATTTCGCGGGCCTTGTCATCTTCTTCAGCATCAAGGTAGGCGCTGGCCAGGTTGAGCATGGCCAGGGTGCTGAAAGGCGCCAATTCGAGATTGTATTCCAAAAGCTGGACAGCCTGTTCCATCCTTTCTCCGGTGTGGAGGATGGCGGCCATGGCGTTGACGGCCCGGGCGCTGTGAGGATCGTATTTGACGGTATAGGCAGCCCCGGTGAGCAGCGCGCCAAGGTCCCGCCCGCCGGCCAGGCCGACGGTTATGGTATTGACCATCTCTTCAATGGTCTTGTCCAGTTGGGCTGGTGTCCGGCTGGCCTGTTCCAGCAGATGTTTCAGCTTGTTGACGGCCAGGAAGTCATCGCCGGTCAGCCCTGGTTCGAACTCGGCGATGTACTGATCGGCCAAGGCCAGGACAGGTGCGGGATCGATGTTCTTGTTCAGAATTTCGGCCGGGCCCTTGCCGGCCAGAACTTCGCCGGTGAAACCCGGAATGCTCAGAAATAAAATCAGGAGGACGGAGAACGCTATTGCCGACGATTTCTTCATCTTCAACTCCACATGCGGATTTGATCGAGCTGTAACTTTTCGTAATGGATCGGGCAGATGGGCCGCACCCCGACGATGACCAGCCGGATTCAGACCGGGGGCGCGGCAGGCCGACGTTTTCCAGAGTCAATTTGAAGCAGGAAATCAGGGCGAAAGTCAAGGAATTACTAAGTCAACAGGGTTTCTTGACTGAATACGCCTTGAACGATGAGGGGACCCGGGGACCGGCCGCAAAGAGCGGGACTATAACGCCTCACCCAGGCTGTCGCCTGGACCCACTCTGGGGGCTGGCCGCCCCCAGCGCTCCCGCTGGTCGCTGCCCCCGCATATAGCCGGAATATAAAACCGGATGCCTCAGCCTCCGGAGCCGGGTGCAGGTGAAAGCCTGCCCCCAGGCTGTCGCCTGGACCCACTCTGGGGGCTGGCTGCCCCCAGAGCTCCCGCTGGTCGCTGCCCCCGCATATAGCCGGAATATAAAACCGGAGGCGTCAGCCTCCGGAGCCGGGTGCAGGCGAAAGCCTGCCCCCAGGCTGTCGCCTGGACCAACTCTGGGGACTGGCCGCCCCCAGTGCTCCCGCTGGTCGCTGCCCCCGCGTATAGCCGGAATATAAAACCGGAGGCGTCAGCCTCCGGAGCCGGGTGCAGGCGAAAGCCTGCCATGTCAAGAGTCTGAGTGGGACTATAACGTCCCAACTCTTTCAATTTGTCTTGGCGGTTCACCCTGACGCAAAGGCCGGAAGGATGGGAGCGAAAGGCTGCAACAATTGGGCGGCAACCGCAGCCAGCCGCCATGATGACATGATATATCCTGCTTATTTAACTCTGTTTATCACTGCCATACATTGATCTGACGGCGTTTTCCAGCATTGGCCTGTTCAAGTTTTTCCCGGAATAAAGGTCCTCGGGCCGGGCGGCGGAGAAGATCGTCAAGTGGGACAGATGCGTAAAAACCCGTGAAGCAGCATGCGCGAATATGTCCCACAATCTCATTAGTCTATTATTTTCGGCCAGTTGAACATGCGCTATTTTGACATGTGCGCGTTTTTGACCCAGCATCAGAAAAAAGCCACAAGCCACACCAGGTTATTTTTTATGTTATTACAGCATATTATCATAGACAGACCTTTGGCGGGTCTTTTGCATTCAAATCAAGGTGAATGATTACCGTATCTCCCCGGCGGGAAAAGACGCCGGTCGCGGTATAAAATAATCAGGAGGAATTTGATATGGCAAAGAACCCTCAGAAGGTAATGGTCATCGGCCTAGATTGTGCACTTCCTCACATGGTGCAAAAGTACATAGACGAAGGCTGTCTGCCCAACATCAAGAAACTGGTTGAAAAGGGCACGCTGGCCACCAACTGCCTGGCCCCCTATCCGACCGTCACGCCGCCCAACTGGGCCGCCATCGGCACAGGCTCTTTTCCCGGCACCCATGGAGTGACCGATTTCCACAACCCCACGGAAGGCGCCAACCCTGGCAACGAAAACATCACCCAGAACTGGGACCGCGACCGTATCCAGTCAGAATTCATCTGGGAAACAGCCGACAAGGCCGGGAAGAAGTGCATCGTCCTGACGTACCCCGGTTCGGCTCCCACCAGGATGAAGAACGGCATCATCGTCGGCGGCGACGGCTTCCATGTCGGTGAAGTCCGCAAGGACCAGAAGGGCCTGGACTCCATCTTTTTTGTTTGTGAAGACTTCATCATCTCCACAGAAATCTTCCCCAACGGTTTTCACGGCGATTTTTCCGACGCTGACGGCTGGGAAGGCTTCGACGACCTGGGCAACGATCCTCAGGAGATGGAAGTCCATCTGCCCTTCCCCAAGGCGGTCAAAAAGCCCGCGCCGACCACTTGGTGGCTTCTGGCCCACGAAGGCGAAGACGGTTACGACCGGGTCACCCTGGCTACCGGCAAGACTAAGGATCAGGCGCTTTGCACTCTGAAAAAGGGCGAGTGGAGCGAACGCATAATCACCACCATCAAGATGGACGACGGTTCCGAACAGGAAGTCTTCACCCGGTGCAAACTCATTGAGCTCGACGACGACCTGGGTGCCTTCAAGATGCTGGTCGGCGCTCTCATCCCGACCAAGGGCTGGGTCAATCCTCCTGAAAAGGGCGAAGGGATCGACATCACCAAGGGTTCCATCCACTCCAACGGCGGCATGATCATGGGCATGCTCGGCAGCATCGACCTGGACACTTACGTGGAGATGAACGAGAACCTCTCCACCTGGAACGCCGAATGCGCCGTGGCCTTGATGGAAAACAATGAATGGGACATGTTCTTCATGCACTCCCATCCGATTGACTGGATGTATCATCTGGTCATTACTGATATGATAAGTGACGACCCTGCCCGCAGGGAAAAAGCCTGGGAAGTCCATCGCCGGATTTACGAATGTGAAGACAAGATGATAGAGCGGATTCTTTCCCAGGCGGACAAGGACACCCTGATTGTGGTCGTTTCGGACCACGGAGCCACCCCGGACGGTCCGGTCTTCGATCCTTACAAGGCTCTGGAACCGGCAGGTCTGGCCTACCGTTTCGAAGAAAATTCCGTGGAGAATGAAGTCTCCCCCATCGCCGTGAGCTGGAACAAGCCCGATTACGCCCGCGCCAAGGCGGTTCCCCAGCGCGAAGTCTACATCTATGTGAACCTCAAGGGCCGCGACCCCGAGGGCATCGTGGAGCCTGAAGATTATGAAAAGGTGCAGCGGGAAATCTGCGATGCCCTGCTGACCTACGTGGACCCGGACTCCGGCAAGCGTCCGGTGGCCCTGGCTCTGCCCAAGAAAGACGCCAGGATATTCGGCCTTTACGGCGACAGGATTGGCGATGTTGTTTACGCCCTGTATCCGGAATTCGGCGGCCAGCACGGGCATATGCTGCCCACGGCGGAAAAGGCTCCGGGCGCCCTGGCCCCCCTGCTCATACTGAATGGTCCGAACATCAAGAAAAACAACAAGATGGACCGCACCTGCTGGCTCTGGGACATCGTACCGACCATTTGCTACCTGACCGGCGTCCCGGTGCCTCCGACCTGCGAAGGCGCGGTTCTCTACCAGGCTATGAAGGACCCGAATTTCAAGGACAAGGAATTAGAGCGTTTGAGCGAAGGCATCAAGCGCATGGAAGCAGCAATGGCTCGCGATAGTCGGGAGCCGTGGGACCACCACGATTGTGCATGATTTATCCGATCAACCGATTAATGGTAACCAAGGAGAGTTAAAGATGAGCCGGTTCAGCAAATTGTTCTCTGTTTCGGCCCTGGCCCTGGTCATGGTCTTTTCCGCCGCCTTTGTTTCGGCCGAGATGGAACTGCCGATGACCACTGTCTACATGAACACCCATCCCACCGTGGTCAATGCCTGGGAGCCCTGGTTCCAGGAAATGGCCAAATTGACCGACGGGGAAGTGAAGATTTCCTATTTCAACCCCAACACCCTCACCCCGCTGAACGATCACTATGATTCGACCATCTCGGGCATGATCGGCATCGGCGGCAACGACACGTCTCGCAACCCCGGCAAGTTCGACCTCAGCACGGTCCTGGAACTGCCCGGCATGGCCCCCAGCGCAGAATGCGGTTCCCTGGTCTACTACGAACTGTTCAAGAAGTACCCGGAATTCCAGAACGAGTTCAAGGAAGTCAAGATTCTCTGGCTCTGGGCCAGCGCCACCTATCAGCTCCACACGACCAAGAAACAGGTCAAGACTCTGGACGACCTCAAAGGCATGAAGATCATCGCCTGGAACCGGGTCTCCGTGGAAATCCTGAACGCCCTGGGCGCCAACCCCATCCAGGCTCCTCCGACGGACAGCTACCTGGCCCTGGAGCGCGGCATGGCCGACGGCGTCCTCTGCCCCCTGGCTCCGATCATATCCTTCAAGATCAGCGACGCGGCCAAGTACACCACCGTCTGCGACCTCTTCCTGAACGGCTTCTGGGCCGGCATGAGCCACGACACCTGGAACAACCTCAGCCCCAAGGCCCAGGAAGCCTTCGAGAAGACCACCGGCGAAGCCATGGCCAAGCAGAGCGGTCTGACCCTGGACCAGGGCGCGGTGCATGACGCCGAAAAGCTTTCGGGCAAAGGACACACCTTCTACGTCCTGCCCGCGGCCGAGCGCCAGGCCTGGATGAAGGCCACCTCCGGACTATTGGACAAGTGGGTCAAGGACATGGAAGCCAAGGGCTATAAAAACGCCCGGGCTATCATGGAAGACGCCTTCCGGCTCAGCGATCAGTACGCCAAGACTACCGGCCGGGGTTTCAAGCAGTAATCGTCAAGGCGGGGCCGGGTCACCGACCCCGCCTTTTTCAGAGGAACGGAAACCATTATGGTAACTAGATCCGAAATGTCCTTTTCTCGCTCCTGCGAGATTCCCGATGTGCAATCAGGTGCGGACAGCTTTCTCGACAGGCTGGCGGCCAGGATGGACGGGCTCCTGGGAGCGTTGACCAGCAAAGCCTTCCTTATCAGCACCATCGCGGTCGCCCTCATGTCCATTCCGATAGTCCTGGATGTTCTGGCCAGGTTCGCGTTGAGCAAATCCGTACCAGGTATTATCGAACTGGAAGAATTTTTTATGGTCGTCATTGTCTTTCTCTCCCTGGCGCACAGCCAGAGAACGGAAGGGCACATAGTCATCGACCTGCTGACCTGCAAGTTGCCTCAGAAAATCGGCCGCCTGCTCGAAACCTTCAATTATCTGACCTGCTCGATTTTTTTCTCTCTGATGGGCTGGCGAATCGTCCTGACAACTTTGAAAAAAGCCGGTGAATACAGCGTCATGCTGAAAATACCGGTCTGGATATTCATCGCCCTCTCGGCGCTCGGCATTTTTCTGCTGGTCCTGACCCTTTTCCAGCAGTTCATCAAAAGCCTTTCCAACAACCTGAAGGACAAGTCTTATTTCGGCCTTTTCCTGGCCCTTGTCTGCGTGGCCGCCGTCCTGACCATCCCGTTCTGGGTCAAGGCCCTGCCCTGGCATCCCAGCCGCCTTCAGTTCGGCATCATGGGTATGTGCTTCATGATGGTCCTGCTGCTGGCGGGCATGCCCATAGGTTTCGCCATGGGCCTGGTCGGCTTCCTGGGCATCGGCGTGCTGGGCTTCAGCCTGACTCCGGCCCTCAGTTCCATCGGCGTCGCTCCGTACAGCACCACAGCCAGCTTCATCATGGCCGTCGTCCCCCTCTTCATCCTCATGGGATTACTGGCTTCGGAAGCGGGCATCAGCCAGGAACTCTTTGACACGGCCTACAAATGGCTGGGCAGATTTCCCGGAGGGCTGGCTCTGGCCGCCATCGCCGGGTGTTCCGGTTTCGCGGCCGTCTGTGGAGACAGCATGGCCACCGCCGTGACCATGGGTTCGGTTTCTTTGCCGGAAATGCGCAAAAAGAACTACTCGCCCGGCCTCTCCTGCGGGGCTCTGGCTGCGGGCGGCACGTTGGGCATTCTCATCCCGCCCAGCGTGGGCTTCATCTTCTACGCCATTGTCACCGAGGAATCGGTGGGCAAACTCTTCATCGCCGGAATCATCCCCGGCTTCATCCTGGCCCTGAGCTTTATCGCGGCCATCTGGATAATCGCCTCGGTGCGGCCCGATCTGGCTCCAAGAGGCGAAGCCGTATCCTTCAGGGAAAAAATGGTGTCGCTGAAAGGCGTTCTGGGCATGCTGGTCCTTTTTGTCCTGATACTCGGCGGCATCCTGGGCGGCATTTTCAGTCCGACAGAGGGCGGAGCCGTGGGTGTGGCCGGAGCCTTCATCATCTCGGTCTTCCGGCGCAAACTGACCTTCAAGGGCTTTATGACGGCCTGTGAAAGAACAGTCCACATCACGACAAAACTGCTGATGATCCTGATCGGCGTAGGCGTGCTTGGTTATTTCCTGGCGGCCAGCCGCCTGCCTTTCGACCTGGCCAAGATAGTCACCGCAGCAGGCTTGAGCAAGTATGTGGTCCTGGCCGGCATTATCGGCCTGTATATCGTCCTCGGCTGCCTGATGAACGTCATCCCCATGATCCTTCTGACCCTGCCGGCCATCTTTCCCACGGTCCAGGCCATCGGCTTCGACCCGATCTGGTTCGGCGTATTGACGGTCATGATTATGGAGATGGGCCAGATAACCCCGCCCATAGGGGTCAACGTGTTCGCCTTGTCCAGCGTGGCCGACGGAGTGCCCATGGGCAAGATATTCATCGGTATAATTCCGTTCTTCATCTGTATGGTGCTGGTCCTGGGGCTCATCATCCTGTTCCCGGGCATCGCCACCTGGCTGGTCAATGTATTCTTCTGAACATAACCGGCCTCGGGATAACTTCCAATTTCCGGCTCCCGGCGGTATAATTAGTACCGCCGTGGAAGCCGGGGCCTGAATCTTATGCGCCATGTAAAACAGAGCTTCGATTCCGCAAAAAATCCTGGCCAGCCCATGCACAGATGGGGGCCGGGCGGGTTTTTTATGGAAAGCGCCAACGACCACATCAACGTCGGCCAGTTCGTTCTGGAAACTAACCACGTCATCGTGGCCTGGGACGAAGGACTGGAGAAGCTGACGGGGTTGAAAGCCTCCGAGATGGTCGGAACCTCGGACCAGTGGAGGGCCTATCATTCCTCTCCCCGCCCTATTCTGGCCGACTTTTTTCTGGACGGCGACTTTGAAGGGGCTTGCGTCCAGTACGGCACCGACACGGTCTGGCTTCTGGAAGAGAGCCGCGAATGGCTGGCCGTGGGCCAGTGCCTGGACGCCAAAGGCCACATCCATGCAATTCTGGCCAAGGCCTCATGGCATCCTGATTCCGGGGGCGTAGTCCAGTCCGTTTATCTGATCGAACACATCACCAGTTGGGCCAGAGTCTCCAGCGACCGTTTCGACGGCATGAGAGTCCTGGCCGAAAACGTCCCGGCCGGGGTTACCCTCATCCAGGACGGCCGGATGGTCTTTGTCAACCAGACCATGTGCACCATGTTCGGCTACAAAAACCCGGCGGAACTGATAGACCGCCCCAGCGCCGATATGCTGGTCGAAGAACAGCGCGGCCGCCATATTCAGCTCATCCAGACCCTGACCAAGGAAAACGCCGGAGCGCGGTACGAGTGGACCGGCATAGACAAGAACGGCCGCAAGCTCTGGTTTGAAGGGCGTCCCATGCCGATAGAATGGAACGGCCGCCCGGCTGTCCTGTCTTTTGTCATGGACATAACGGAATTCAAGCACAGGGAAGAGCTCATGGCCCAGGAGTCGCATGAGCTGCGCCTGGAAAACGTCCGCCTGAAATCATCCATAGACACCCGCATCCGCCTGGGCAATATCATCGGCCGGAGCCTCAAGATGCAGGAGGTCTTCGACTCCATCCTGCGTGCGGCCGCTTCCGATTCCGGAGTCATCATCTATGGCGAAACCGGCACGGGCAAGGAACTGGTGGCCAAGGCCATCCATTCTCTCAGCGAACGCACTGCCTGTTCATTTGTCCCGGTAAACTGTGGTGCCATACCCGAGGAACTCTTTGAAAGCGAATTCTTCGGCTACCGCAAAGGGGCTTTCACCGGTGCCAACGCCGACAAGGCAGGCCTGCTGGACAAGGCGAAGGGAGGCTGCCTCTTCCTGGACGAAATCGGGGAATTGAGCCCGAACAGCCAGGCAAAACTGCTGCGCGCCCTGGGCTCGGGGGAATACACGGCCGTGGGCGATTCCGTCCCCAGGCAGGCGGATTTCCGCATCATCGCCGCCACCAACAAAAACCTGGAAGACATGGTCAGAAGAGGAACCTTCCGCCAGGACCTGTTCTACAGGGTGCATATCCTGCCCATCTATCTCCCCCCCGTCCGTGAACGCAAGGAAGACATCCCGTTCCTGGTCGAGCACATACTGCGTAAAATGAACGCCCAGGGCAGCATGCCCAGCAAGGACCTCACCTGCCTGATGGAACACGACTGGCCCGGCAACGTCCGCGAACTGCAGAACGTCCTTGAACGCTACGTGGCCTTCGGCAACCTGGATTTCCTCAATATTGCCACGCAGGGATGTTCCGGCGGACGCGGCAGGCTGATTGATTCGGACGGTCTGAATCTGAGGGACGCCCTGGATATGTACGAGCGGGAAATTATCCTGCAAGCCCTGAAACGCCATGAAGGCAACCGTTCCCATGCCGCCGCCGCTCTCGGCCTGCCCCGCAAGACCCTCTTCCGAAAAATGAAGAAACTGGAAATCGACTAGCCGGACTCGGGAGCCTGGATTATCCTGCGGAGAAGCCCTCATCTGCACTCGCCCGCATACCAGCCGGAAATATCTGCAAGCCACCATTGTCCCAGTTGTTTGACCGGGCTAATTTGCCATCCTCGAAATATGCCTCAATAGTCCTGAGGGTAAAAGCTATCCAGTCCAGACCTTGAACCAAAATAAACCGTTTACAGAGTCCTCACTCTGCCGCCCGAACCGGATTCCTCCGGGGCCGTCCGCAGATTCAGTCTGTCAGCAAAAAAACCGGGAATTGCCTTGACGGCCAGGCTCAGGATTGGCACCATTGCCGACGACGCTTTAACCAAGTCTGGCGCCTGTTGAACAGCGGCTGAACAAACTCAACAAAAGGCGGCGGTCATCAACGGAATCTGAATAAAACAGACGGCCGCAGGAACACCGAATATCCTCATGAACCCTGATTTTTTTGACACCATTATCATCGGAGGCGGCCTCAGCGGTATCTACGCCGCCCACCTGCTCTCCCAACGAACGGAATCATTTGTCGTTCTCGAAGCTCGTAATCGTCTTGGCGGCAGGATACTGAGCCCTGAACATGAAGGCTTTTTTTCCGATCTCGGCCCATCCTGGTACTGGCCGGAAATTCATCCCAAAATGGCGGCCCTTATTCGAAAACTCGGCCTTGAGGGCTACCGCCAGTTTGAAGAGGGAGTTGGCCGTTTTCAGACTTCCGCTGAATACGTCCAATCTGTTCGCGGCTACCCCATGGAGCCTCTTTCCTGGAGACTGTCAGGCGGCATGATGGCTCTGATCACAAAGCTGTGCGAAGGTATCCCCGAAAACACCATCAGACTGAATCACCCTGTCTGCATGATTGAAAAGAAGTCTTCCGGCGCTTTGGTCAGCATCGGCGAATTGGACAAAGAACCCTGGACGCGCATCAGCGCCAAGAAGATTATTCTCGCCCTGCCGCCGCGCCTTGCCGCCGCCACCATTCTCTTCAATCCCGAGCTTTCTCATACCTTGACCCAGGCGATGCTGAAAACCGGCACCTGGATGGCCGGGCAGGCCAAATTCTGCGCCCTTTACGACGAGCCGTTCTGGCGGCGTTCGGGCTTTTCTGGCCAGGCTTTCAGTCAGACAGGACCAATGGGCGAAATCCACGACGGTTCCAACAACGGTCACGGCCCATTCGGTCTGACCGGTTTTCTCGGCCTTCCGGCGGTGCAGCGCACCCACCAAGAGCTTCTGACCGAAGCTATTCTCGACCAGTTGGCCGTCATTTACGGCGGACAGGCGAAGAAGCCGACAACCTTTTTCTATCAGGACTGGGCCCGCGAGCGCTATACGGCCACCCGGTACGACCAGCCGCCGATGTACGAACATCCTCTCTATGCTCCACCGGCAGGCCAGACTTCCATCTGGAACGGCATGGTCCATTTTGCCGGAACGGAAACGGCCGAACTCCACGGGGGTTATCTTGAAGGCGCCCTTGCCGCCGCCGAGCGAGCGGTCATGAGCCTGTAAACAAGGCCCTCTCAACTTTTCTGTTTCGGGGGAGAATCACTCTTTACCAACCACTGGCCAGGCATCCGGATTGGATGGAGCACGGCCCCCACTAAACCGCCCCGGAACGGAGGCGGTGCCCCCAAAATCTCCCGCTCCCGGCAGAGCGATTTTGACCCGCCCTCAATCACCGGCCACAGATGTCCCATCACGATTTTATTTATTATTATCAACAAATTAATTAATTATGACCCAGTATAATGCGCGTTTCTGACTCCTGAAGAATCAATTCCGACAAGTAAGTCATCAGTTTTTTGCCTAGTTAATTCAACAAGTTAATCACAACAGACTTCTTGGCGGACATATTGCACTGTTACTCATGTGTGAAAAAAGGTCTAAACCACCCGGTGGTTTGACCCTGCCGATACAACCGTGAGGTCCGGAATAGTGCTTCCTGAGGAATATGCTCCTGTGCGGCTGTCGATCTTCGCTCCCCTTGCCTATTTTCTTGGCGGACGCCGATGAACCGGGTCAACGGATCATTGGGCAGAGCCGGATTCGAAATCCTCGGAACACCTCCGCCGGGCGCGGCCAGTCATACCGGTCAGGCTTTATCGCCAGCCATCATTCCTGCCAGCCGCAGTCGGCTATCAAATCATGAATCTCAGATATTTCCTTTTATGCTGCTTTCATTTGGGTGTGGAAGCAATTCGCCGCAGTCCTTTTCCGGCGAGGCTGGCCGGGTTCCGGGCTGTATCAGTGAAAGGGGGTGGCCGCTCGTTAAGAGGCAAAACGGTTGATTTGAGGAAGGAGTTAAAGAGTTTGCAGTTAAATTGGGTTGCATTTACGTAATGAGGAGAAAAGTGATGAAACGATTCTTAGTCTTCACCTTCGCGGCTCTGTTGGTCCTGTCCTTCGCCGCCGCCGCCGCAGCGGAAACCAAAGTGGCCTTCTCCGGTTCATACCGTGTCCGTGGTTTTTACAACAACAATTTCAACCTGGCCGATTCCAGCGACGACGAGGGGAAATCTTCCTTTTTCGACCAGCGCTTCCGCCTGGCCGTCAAACTGTCCCCCAGCGATAATCTGACTCTCAACCTCAACCTCCAGGCCCTGAAGGACAATAAATGGGGCACGCAGTCCAGCGGCCTGACCTGGAAAAACAAACCCGGAGCCTTGGGCAATGGAGCGGGCGACGCCGAGTATAACAGCAGCTTCGAGCTGTATCGGGTTTATATGGATATCAAGACCGCTTACGGCCGCTTCCAGATAGGCCGTATGACCGCCGGCGCGGCGGGCCTCATCACCAACGGCGTGGGCGGTTCCCCCATCGGTGAAGACCGCTATGCTTTCGACAGCGAAGAGCAGAGACAGCGCATCAAGTTCATATACAACAACGGTCCGATCTTCGTGGTGGCCGGGTATGAGAAAAATGCGGAACAGGATTCCCTCCCGGCCCTGAACCCCGCAGGCGAAGAGGAACTCGACCAGGATTCCGTCTTCCTGCTGCCCAAGTACACCTTCGGCAACGGCGCGGTCAACTGCCTGTTCGTGTACAGCCTCAACAGCACCATTCCCGGCGAAAAGATTACCTTCTACATCGTGAACCCGGCCCTCAGCCTCAACTTCGGGCAGTTCTCTTTCAACGCCGAAGTCAAGTATTTCTCAGGCGACATGGAAGTGGCGAACAAGGACATGGAAGGCCTGGGCTTTTACTTCGACGCCAGTTGGAAATACGGCGCAGGTGAACTGGGCGCCTGGTATCTGTGGGCCCAGGGCGACGACGACGCCACCGACAACAACATCAAAGGCAAAGTCACTTCCGGCGCGGACTTCTGCCCCCTGCTGGTGGCCTACGACATCGCGGGCGTGGGCGCGATGGACCTGAACAACTCCGCCAACCACTGGTCGGCCGGTCTCTGGCTTGATCACAACATCACCGAAAAACTGATGCTCCATGCCTCCTTCGGTTTCATCAAGATGAACGAGACCCCGGCCAACGTGGACAAGAGCTACGGCAGCGAATTTGACGCCGGCCTGGTCTACAAGATCTGCGAAAACCTGTCCTACGAAGCCTTGTTCGGCTATTTCATGGCCGGAGACTTCCACAAGGATGTCCTTGGCTACGACGTGGGCAACGCCTACGCCTTCCGTCACCTCCTGACCATGAGCTTCTAAGGGGCTCAGCCCTGTGATAAAGGCTCCGGAGGCATTCTCCGGAGCCTTTTGCGTCTTTTGGGTAAAAGCCCGCCGCCGGATGTGAAAACAAGCAGCAAGTTCTTGCCGAACCGGCCGATTTTGACCAACCTGACTCAATTGGTGCGCTATTATGACCCATCTGTTCAACAAGCTGAATATACAACATCTTTCATGATAGGTGATTAGGGCAGTGCGCGATATTGACTCACAGGACTATCCTGCGGCGCTCTGCCCCATCTTGATATGCCAACTAATTCAAATATTTACCAGTTAACAGAGTTGGCACGCCTCCTGCTTACACTTGAAGATGAAATATGCCCCAGATGCCAAGGGACGCCGGGAGCAGAGGTCTTCGGCTAACCCTGAAACAGACCTTTCAAGGAGATGTTATGAGCGTAAAAGTGACCCTGACCCGTTCGGAGGCCGGTGGTTTCACCATCGACCTGGGATCGGCCGCCCTGCCTCAAATCAAGTATGACCCCATGACCCTGGACCCGGCCGCCCGCAAGGAAGAGCACATGGGTGCCAGACTGCTCCTGGCCGCCGCCCTGGCCTGCTATGTCAACACCATGGCCGGCGATCTGGAACGGGGGGAAGCTTCCCGGATAGCTGAGATCAGGGCAGAGGCGGAGATCCAGAAGGAAAAGGGCGCCAACCTGCGGACCAAATACACTCATATTGAAATCAACGTGGAAACCGAAGTGGCCGAAGCGGACAAGGCCCTTTTCGAGGCTGTCAGGAACAGTCTGCTTCACGGCTCGCTGGTGACCTATTCCCTGGAAGAAGAAATAGACGTCGACTACAACATCGAGGCCGTCTGACGCGGCGCCTCCCGGAGGAATCCATATGCTTTTCATCATGAGCCGACCGGACGGCGAGGCTATGAAACTGGTTGACCTGCTGGCCGGAGACGAGGACAAGGAACTACTGCTCATCAGCGACGGAGTTTACATGGGCCGTGAGAACGGATTTTCCGCGCTCTCCAGCCACGGCTTTGACGAGATTTACGCCGAGGCCAAGGCCGTTTCCGACCGGGGGATATCTCTCGCCCCTGACTGTTCGGCGGTGTCCATGGAAGAAATAGTGGACATCATTATCGACAACGAAAAAGTGGTCAACCTTTAGGAGTCGCCATGGCCAACATAACCATAACGCTGCTTTCCGGGGCGGTGGAGAACGAAAACGCCGATTTCGTCATCCGCTTTGCCGACGCCGCCTTGAGCAAGGGGCACCAGGTCAACCTTTTCCTTATCGCCAATGGCTGCAATATCGCCAACAAGGAAGTTCCCTGGACTGGCGAGAGGGGCATGAACGACGCCCTCACCGCGTACATGGACACCTTCCGCCTGGCCGACCGGCTGGAAAAGATCATGGCCAAGGGAGCACAGGTCGCCACCTGCCATACCACGGAATACGCCAGAGGCACGGAAGGCTGCGCCTATCTGGACGGCGTCCAGCGGGGCAACGTCGGCGTGTCGCTGACCAAGTTCTTTATCAAATCCGATATCGCCTTCACCATCGGCTGAAAGACAAGGAGCGATCATGATTGGCGAAGTAAATTGTATTGTCAGACGTCCTGTGGGCGACGAACGCAACACCATCGGCATCCGGACGGCCTACGCTGCCCAGGCCGGTGGGTACGATACATCCCTGGTCATGCTGGAGGACGGCGTTTACAGCCTGATAGGGCAGATACCCGATTACCTGAAAAATATGATCAGCATGTTTCTGGAAAGCGAGGGCCGGCTGGCCTGTTTCGCGGAATGCCTGGCCAGCAGGGGTATCAAGAAGGAAGATTTTATCTTTCCCGAAACGGAAATCCTGGACAGGGAAGCCATAGCTGAACTGATCGCGGATTCCGACAGCGTGAATCTGTTTTAGCTCGGCAGGGTTGAGAAAAAGCCCGGCGGCAGGTGCGGCTGCCGGGCTCAACCGGACGATTACAGGGCCTCTCTCTCCGGCCTTGATTAAATATAACAGCTCTCCTGCACCAAAAGATGCCTCGGCGGTCCAAAGGGCCGCCGGGGCGGCTCCCCTAAAGCAATTCAGGCCTTCCCAAGATCCATAGCCTTATCATTTCTTGAAGCTGTTTTCCGCCGCCGCTATTTCGGCCGCCACGGCGGCGGCGTCCTCCGGGCGGCAGACACGGATCAAGGGTATCCCGGCAAATTCAGCCAGATCGGGGCAGGCGGAGGGACAACCGCTGATGACCAGAATCAGGTCCATGGGCCGCTGTTGGTATGAAACAATTTCAGCCAGCCCAGCCAGTTCGTCTGCCAGGAGGTCCGCCACGGCTTTGCGGTCGTACAACGGATTGCAACCGCCGCAGTATTTCAAACCGATTTTAATCAAGTCCCGCCAGCTTCCCGGCAGCCTTCCTTTTTTCATCCATGTTGGCCCGCCGCGAGATGACGATCCTCTGAGCCTGAGGCGAACCGGCCCCGTGCATGGATTCGGTGAGGTAGCCCACGGCCGCCGTGCCCATGGTCAGGTTTTCGATGAGCCGGAGCACTTTCAGGCGGTTTTCGGCGGGTGATCCGGCCTTGGCCCGATAGTATTTGCTCAGCCAGTGCCCCACTTCGGGCGAACGCAGATCCTGTTCGGAGGGCATGGTCACCATGAGCCCGCCGGCGATGTCCTGGGCCAGCCGGGCTATTTCGTAAGGAAACCTGGTGACGTTCTGCTTGTGAACATTGGCCAGCAGGATGTTGACGCACCACGTCCCGCAAGGCTCCCGGAAGCCTTCTCCGGCGCAGGCGAGGCTGCCGCAGAAGAGGGTCTCGTTGAGCTGGTTCATCTCTATGATCTTGTCCTTGATGTGCGAAGCCTTGTCCACCCCGTTCAGTTCTGCCGCCAGTTGGGCGGCTCCGATAAGCACATCCCCCACTCCGACCTTGCAGGCGTAACTCTGCCGGTGATAGGCGGCGAAAGACTCGACGAGCTTGCCGGTGAATTCGTATTCCCGCAGCATGAAAATCCGGTCGCGGGGCACGAAGACATCGTCGAAGACTATCAGGGCTTCGTGACCGCCAAAGAAAGCGTTGCCCTGATCCAGGACACCGCCTTCCAGCTTCCGCGTGTCGCAGGACTGCCGTCCCATGATGAAGGTAATGCCTTCCGTGTCGCAAGGAACGGCAAAGGCCACAGCGTAGTCGCTGTCCTCGGCCCGCATGGCCATGGTCGGCATGACAATGATCTCGTGGGAATTCACTGCTCCGGTCTGGTGGGCCTTGGCTCCCCTGACCACGATGCCGCCGGGCCGTTCCTCGACCACATGCAGGTAAAGATCGGGGTCTTCCTGCTGGTGCGGCGCGAGTCCCCGGTCGCCCTTGGGGTCGGTCATGGCCCCGTCGCAGACGAGGTCGTTTTCCTGGACGTATTCCAGGAATTTCAGAAAACGGCGGTTGTATTCCGTGCCATGCTTCCGGTCGATATCGTGGGTTACTATGGAGAGTGCGTTCAGGGCGTCCATCCCCACGCAGCGCTGAAAACAGCACCCGGTGGCCCGGCCCAGCAACCGGCCCATCTTGCTCTTTTTGACCAGATCCGACCGGTTCTGATGGATATGGGTAAAACGATTGATTTTTTTACCGCTGAGGTGGCTGACGGCCGTCAGCAGGTCTTCGTGCTCCGGATCATGGGCCATCTCATAGGTCTTGGCCACGGCCATGGCCGAGGGACGAATGATGGGATCATCCACCGGGTTTTCCACCCGGCGCCCGAACATGTAAACATTGAGGTTTAGCCGTCGCAGGCTCTCAAGATATTCCCCGGCTGTCTTCATGGGCATGGTCTTTCCCTCCCCTCTCCCGTTTAAACTCAGGACTCACAGACGACGACCCTGTTACGCCCCTGTTCCTTGGCTGCGTAAAGAGCCCGGTCGACCCTCTTTATCACCTCTTCCAGTTCTTCATCCGCCTCGCCGATCAGACCGGCCACGCCTATGCTCACCGTGAAGCCGAAGGCCTGTCCATCCGACTCCAGGGTCAAAGCGGCCACGGCCAGGCGGAGGCGCTCGGCGACCAGAACGGCGCGAGACAAATCCGTTTCACTCAACAGGATAGAAAATTCCTCACCGCCCAAACGCCCCAGCAGGTCTCCTTCCCGGAGTTCCTTCTGTATGGCGCGGGCGAAATCCGTCAAGGCCATATCGCCCGCATGATGTCCGAAACGGTCGTTTATATGTTTGAAGTTATCTATATCAAGCATGAGCGCCGTCAGAAAGCGTCCATAGCGCCTGGCTTTGGCCAACTCTGCCGCTCCCCTCTCGAAAAAACTCCGGCGGTTCAGCGCACCGGTCAGGGTATCGATCGAAGCCAGGCGCTGCAGTTCCACTTCCAGCTTTTTGCGCTGGCTGATGTCCCGCCAGACCATTAGTCGTCCCAGAGTCCGCCCCCGCCTGCTCCGCAGGCGGGAAATCCGCAGATCATAGGTTTTCTCTTCCCCGTCCCTGTTCAGGTGGAATTCCACGAGGTTGAGTTCATGAGCGGCCTCGCGTCCGAAAAGCCATGGGTGATCCGGGAAGACCGCCGCGGCAGGGCGCCCCACGGCCTGGTCGCGAGGCAGGCCTATGATCTCGGCCCCGGCCGGGTTGAGGTCGACGATCCTCTGCAAACGGTCCAGCACGACCACTCCGTCCAGCATGCCGTTGAAGACGGCCTCTTTGGCCACCGGCGCAACCGACAGCAGTTGAAAGCGGAAAAAGCCCCAGGCCATGATGGCTGCGGTCACGCTGAAGGTCAGCGGGGCCGGATCGACATTGCGCACCGGGCTGAGGCCCAGGATATAGACCAGATTGCCGGTCCAGGTAACAAGCATGGCCACCAGGACGACGGAGGCCTGGCCCCGGAATATCTGGGCCGAAAACAGGGCCTGACGAACCAGGACAATGGTCGCGGCCAGCAGGCAGAGGTAGTTATAGGCGATGAAGACCCAGAACATGAAGCCATGCTCCAGACCGAGCATGGGAAAGTTCTCCGTGTCAATGGTCCAGTATCTGCTCCAGATCAGGCCGTGGCTGGAATTGGACCAGGCCAGAACCAGAACGGCCACGGGTATCAGGAAGACCGGCCAATAGTGGCCGGGCCGGCTCCAGTCCCGCTGGGAAAAGAGTTTCAAGACGAAAAGCAGGGTCAGCGGGGCGACCCAGACCAGGCCGAGATACTGAAGCTGAGTTATGCGCAGATTGGTCTGGGTGTCGAAACCGAAATACAGCAGGCCTTCGCAGATGGACCACCAGGATGAAGTCAGACAGGTTGCGGCCAGCCATCTGGCTCCGGGAACCCGCCGACGCAGCCAGGTATATCCGGCAATTGCGAAAATCGAGGCCCCGGCCCCAAAAAAGGGCAACCAGTAGAGTATTCTATAATCCATGTCGGCATCTGCCCATGAGTGGACCTTATGGGACAATCCACCCGCTCCAAAGGCTCCCGAGCCATGACCGGTGGACCGGGCAATAGAGACGCTACAGCCGGCGATATCTCCGGGTCTGGTCTTCGGCACGCCTGAACAGACGGCCTGAAGTCAACATTCCCCCCGGAACTCTTGATGCTGTCACAGTCGTTTCAGAGGTGTCAAGGCGATTTTGTACTGGCGGGAGAGCCAGAGGAGACTCCGCCCCTTGGCGGAGGCCTCATGCACATGAAGGATTGGAGACGTGATGAAACAGCATTTTTCTGAAAGGCCTTTAAGCGCGAGGAAACGCCCCGCCCGAGTCCGTGGACCAGGGCGGGGCGACATTCGCTCAGATTCTTTCCAGCCTCACGGCGCAGGCCTTGTATTCAGCCGTCAGACTGACCGGATCGAAAGCGGGGTTGGTCAGCCAGTTGGCGTTGCCTTCCCGGAAATGAAAAGCCATCCAGACCAGCCCCGGAGGCACCTGCTCGGTGACCCGGGCCTTGACTTTGACCCGGCCTCGGCGGGAAAGCACCCTGATGTAATCGCCGTCGCCAACCCCCAGGCGTTCGGCGTCCACCTTGGAGATATCGGCTGTTTCTTCGCCGAGAAGGTCGTTCAGCCCGCCCGCACGGCCTGTCTGGGTTCGGGTGTGGTAGTGATAGAGCCGCCGCCCGGTGCTCAGCACAAACGGGTAATCCTCGTCCGGGACCTCGGCCGGAGGCGTCCACTCCACCTGAGTGAACCGGCCCAGACCGCAGGTAAAACAACCGTCACGGTGCAGGAAGGGCGTACCGGGGTGTTCCAGGGAAGGCACAGGCCACTGCAGCCCGTCGTTTTCGATGCGTTGGTATTTGATTCCCGCCAGTTGAGGGGCAACCACGGATATCTCGTTGTCCCAGATTGCCTGAGCGCTGTCCGAAACCCACTCGTGGCCCATCCTCCTGGCTATCTCCCGGAAAATCCACCAGTTGGGTCTGGCCAATCCCGGTGGAGGCGAAGCCGTCCGCACCCGGCTGACCCGGCGTTCGGAATTGGTGAAGGTCCCGTCGTTTTCACTCCAGGCCGCGGCCGGCAGAATCAGATGAGCGAAGCGGGTGGTTTCGGTGGGAAAGATATCCTGACAGATCAGGAAGGGCGCCGAGGCCAGACACTTCTCCACATGGGCTATGTTCGGCTCCGTGTTGGCCAGGTTCTCGCCGAAAACATAAAAAACCTTGACCCGTCCGTCCGCCAGGCCGTCCAGCATATGAGGCAGCATCAGGCCGTTCTTATCCGGCAGGCCCTCCACGCCCCAGAAGCGCTCGAACTTGGCCCTGGCCTCCGGGTCGGTCACCTTGTGGTATCCGGGGAAAACATTGGGCAGAGCGCCCATGTCGCAGGCGCCTTGGACGTTGTTCTGTCCGCGCAGAGGATTCACTCCGCCGCACTCGAACCCTACGTTGCCCAGCAGCATCTGCAAATTGGCGCAGGAAAGCACATTATTCACGCCGCAGGTGTGCTCGGTGATGCCCAGGGTGTAAATCAGCATGGCCGGCTTGACCCGAGCCAACCGGCGGGCGGTGTCGCGGATGGTTTCGGCCGGGATGCCGCTGATTTCGGCCGCCCTTTCCGGCGGATACTCCAGGACCTTTTCCTTGAGTTCCCGGAAACCGGCCGTGCAGCGTTCCACGTAAGCCTTGTCGTACAACTCCTCGGTGATCAGTACATGCATCAGACCGTTGATCAGGGCTATGTCGCTGCCGACCTTAAGCGGCAGATGCAGGCTGGCGAACTCGGCTATGCCTGTTTTTCGCGGATCGAGCACTATCAGCTCAGCCCCGTTCCCGGCCACCGCTTCCTTGATGAAAGTGGCGGCCACCGGATGGGCTTCCGTGGTGTTTGAGCCGATGACCAGAAACAACCTGGCTTTCTGGAAGTCGGCAAAGGAATTGGTCATCGCTCCGGAACCGAAAGATGTCGCCAGACCGGCGACGGTGGGAGCGTGTCAGGTCCGGGCGCAGTGATCAATGTTATTGGTCTTGATCACCGCGCGAAAGAGCTTCTGCATCTGGTAAGAGTCTTCATTGATGCTGCGGGCGCAACTGACGCCGGACACGCTGTCCGGCCCGTAAAGCTCCACAGCTTCCTTTATTTTGGCCGCCGCCAGATCCAGGGCTTCATCCCAGCCTGCTTCACGGAAGCCGCCGTTTTCCCGGATAAGGGGAGTTTTGAGCCTTTCCCCGGAATAGATGAAATCGTAACCGAAGCGGCCCTTGACGCAGAGGCGTCCCTTGTTCGGACTGCCTTCCTCCACTCCGGTCACCCGCACAATGCGCTCGTCCTTGACGTGCAGCCACAACTGGCAGCCCACCCCGCAGTATGGGCAGGTTGTCCGGATCTTGCGTTCGTCGTTGCCGGAGGTCTGAGAAAAGGCCTTCTTTTCAAAAAGAGCCCCGGTCGGACAGGCCTGGACGCATTCGCCGCAGTGGACGCAGAGAGCATGGTCCAAGAGGGGATAGGCTCCGGCCGGCGGAGGCGTTTCCCCTGTCCAGCCTTCCGGCAGAGGTATGGCTCCGTTGACCTGAACATCATTGCAGGCCTGAATGCAACGGCCGCAGAGGATGCACCGGCTGTAATCGCGGACGAACATGGGAGAGCGATCATCCAGGGGATAATCAATCTCTTCGCCGGAAGGCAGGGCGGGCTCTATGCCATATTTGACCACCAGATTCTGAAGTTCGCAATGCCCCCAGGCAGGACAGATTTGGTCATGCCAGGGGCGGGACATGACCTGAAGCTGATACTCCGTCCATTCCCGGCCGGGCATGTCCAGGACAAAACAATTGTGCTGGCCGGAGCCGACCAGGCGGGTCAGGGCCGCCCGCCGGGCCTGCACGGCGGCAGGAGACTCTGTCCGGATATTCATGCCTTCGGCCATGGGGGTTGAACAGGAAGGCAGCAGGCGGCCGTCGGCGGCGTTTTCAACCACGCATACGCCGCAGGCGCCGAGAGACTTGGCGTCCTTGTACTTGCACAGGGTGGGGATTTTGAAACCGTGTCCGCGGGCCGCTTCGAGAATGGTCTGCCCGCTGGTGAACTCCACTTTCCGGCCGTTGATGATGGCGCTTTCTTTCTTCATGGGGCTGCTCCAAACAAGTGGTGGTGAAAAAACGGATGGTCTTTTTATATATGCCTACAGAGAAGGATTCAAGATTTAATTATGTCTTGCCTGACATATTTTAACCATAGTCAAATGACGTGTTTTCGCGGGCTGGCTCGGGCCTGGTGAGTAATTCATCCGGCTAAAGGCGGTGCAAAGGCATTATAATATGTCAAGTCTGTTATATTATAAACCAAACCGTTCGTGCCCGGCCAGTGAGCAGAAAACTGCCCCAGGCAGGGCGAAACGGCCTCCCCTTGCCCGCCGGACCGGTCAGCACGGAACCGCCGGCCTTGACCGGCGCCAGACTGTTGACAAACCCCTTTCTTGTCTTTATCAAGCTGACCTCCACCCCAAAGCGCCGTTTTTCCGGTTTCCCCTTTCTTCGGCGAACATGGATATTCGCCCCCCGGCGAAGGGCACGGATGCCCGTTCGACGGGTTAAAAAAGGCCGGGGGTTCCAAGGGGACGCGGCCGCTTGGGCGTCCCCTTGGTCTGGGCGGGAAAGAGGTTCCGAAGTCATCGCCGTTCGCGGCAGGGGCGAAGCACCCCGCCTGTATAGTTGCTCTCGGAGCCTTCTTCGCTTTCAACGGCCTTTGAGGGGACTTTCTCAACAAGCTCCCGCCGGCCTTGACCGGCGCGCCGCTTTTACCCTACAATTCGTCTTTAGTTGCAGCAGCCTGGCGGCGGCCCGGGACTGATACTTCGCTGCACCGGAAAATTCCGGTTTGATGCGCCAAACGGACCGGATTGCCGCGTCAGGTTCATCAATTCAAGATTCCAGTTCAATCAGGCAATCCCCGCCACAACCGCCTCGCCCCCCATGACCGGGCGGTGGGTGCAAAGCAGTACAGGAGTGAACCGGACAGTAAGCATTCAAAACCAGGGTGGTTCCAAGACGCTCCGGTGACGGAAGAGGAAAGCCATGCAGACTCTCAAAACCGAGGAAATCAAGGAACTTCTGAACAAATGCTGGATGACCCACGACGGCATGTGGTTTTACCACTGCCTGAATGAACTGGGTATCGAGACCACCAACCGGCTGAACAAAGCGGCATCGCGTTCGCTGGCCGCCGTGGAAATAAAACGGGTCATGCAGGTCTGTGGACTGTCCGGAGTGAGCAGCTTCGCGGAATTCAAAACTCTTTTTGAAGGCGCTGTCCATCTGCTCACGGCGGATTTCATGGACTTCGATTACGAGTTCCGGGAGCCTGATCTTCTTCAATGCCGTATGGGTAAGCGCTGTTTCGCCCTGGCAGGTATGCGCCGTCTGGGTGTTGAGCGTGAATACGAGTGCGGGATATTCCACCGGGTCGAAGGCTGGTTCGAGGCCCTGGGCCTGAAGTTTTCCGTCTCCCCCGAAGTGCTCAAGTGTATGATGCTCGATGAGGGGCGCTGCTTTCGGGATTACCGATTCGACTTCTCAGGCGAGGCTTAAACAACCCTGTCGAGCGCCGCCGGACCCGCCCGCCGAAAGGCCGGATCACGTCGGCGGGTATCGCTTTCGGCTTTCAGGAGGAAACTTGTTCGGAACCATACTGATTTCCGCATGCACCTTGATGCATATATACGTTTTCTGGCGGGCCGCCTCCGTGCCGGTCTTGAACAGCCGCATTCCCCTCCGTCTTTTTCTGGCCATGGCCGTTCTTCTCTGGCTGCTCCTGGTCCTGGGCCGGGTCTTCGGGCATGGCGGCGACGGAGCCCTGGCCGGCATGCTGGAAATGCTCGGCATGACCTGGATGGCCGTGCTTTTCCTCACCACCGTAACCCTGCTTTGCATGGACGTTGTCACCGGGTTCGGCCTGCTGCTGCCCCGGTTTGCCCCGAGATTGCGCGGCTGGGCGCTAGCCGCTGGCCTTCTGCTGTCGATGGCGGCGCTGGTCCAGGGGCTGCGGCCGCCGACGGTGACCGATTACCAGGTCAGTCTGCCGGGACTTCCTCAGGAGATGGAAGGCAAGGTTATCGTGGCCCTCTCAGACCTGCACCTGGGCTCTCAGCTAGGTGAAGCCTGGCTTTCGGCTCTCGTCGACCAGGTGAAGGGTCTGCATCCCGACATGGTGTTCCTGCTGGGAGACATTTTTGAAGGCCATGGCCGACGGCACGATGAACTCGTCCCGCTCCTGCGTCGTCTCTCCGCGCCTCTCGGTTCCTGGGCCGTGCTGGGCAATCATGAGTTCTACGGAGGCAAGGACAGCAGCATCAAGACTTTTCAGCAGGCCGGATTCCATTTGCTGAGGGACGATTGGGTCGAACTGCGGCCCGGCTTCATCCTGGCCGGGGTGGACGATCTGACAGCCCGCCGCCGCTACGGCCCTGATGAAGATTCGCTGGCCAGAGCGCTGACTGGGAGGCCTCCCGGCGCCACGGTTCTCCTCTCGCATACTCCCTGGGAAACGGAACAGGCGGCCGCCGCCGGGGTCAATCTGATGCTTTCCGGCCACACTCACGGCGGGCAGATATGGCCTTTCGGCTATCTGGTCAGCCTCCGCTACCCGCTGCTGGCGGGGCGCTATGAAGTGGGCTCCCTCTCAGTTATCGTCAGCCGGGGCGCGGGAACATGGGGGCCACGCATGCGTCTCTGGAAAAACGGTGAAATCCTGCGTATAACTCTGCATCGTACCTGACCGGGACGGCCATACCTGGAGGTGGAGGCAGACGACCCGACGGACGCCTTCCCCGGAAAGGGACGGCTGAAGGCAGCGATGAGGAGTTGCGTCAGTATTTCTGCAGGTTATTCGAGGCTTCTGCAAAGGTCCCCGTTGGCCTTCTCTCCCTGTTCTGCCAAGTGCGCCTGGTCCCTGCCTCCCTGCGCCAACGTTATTCCACGGACCGCGGAAAACAGCATCTCTGTTGCGGCAAAAACCAGACTTATGGCCACTATTTAGTGCCATTCAGCGGCAGTTTAAACCCCGCCTTACGGAGTTTGAGATTTTTTTCATTATCCCAAAGAGGTTGATATTCATATTGACTAAAAAAAGATTTCCATCCTATAATATATGCCCATGTAGAAAAATTATTATCAGCCTTTATTGTCAATAGTCAGCCGAGCGTAAGCCTTTTTGTTTTGTCGTCCGGAGACGTGGTTTTCTGAGTGGCTCGTGTTTTCCGTATTGGAAAGTTCGGGGTATTGCATCTCAGACCGCACAACTTCGGTTCATCAATATAAGCCACCGGTTCATCCAGTGGCTTTTTGGCGAATTGGAGGCGTTGTTTGGACAAAATCCTGATTTTCATAGGTGTTTTGTGGCAAACTGTCTTGGGCCGGCAGGGTTATTCCAGGTCCGGGCAGGAGGCGGTATTCATCAACAGGGCATACGAAATGATTGTAATGAGGAGGGTGTATGGCCGAATCCGTCAAAAAACCGGAGGCAAGCGCTGACTATGTGGTACTTGATAGCGGAAAGACAACATTAAAAGACCTTTACACCAAAGAAGACTGGATGGCCATTTGGATGGGGTTCTTCATCCTGATCGTCGGGCTTTTGATTTTCCTGCCTAACCCGCCCGCGAACATGACTGAAAATCTGGCCAAATACAACGCCATAATGACGGAAGAGGCGGCCAAGGCCCCCTTCAAAACCATCGCCTGGCATAAAGCCTCCAGCGACAAGAAAAAGATCCGGGCTTCCGAATCATCCTTCGCCAAAACTATTAAAAACTTCCTGGCTGCTCCTTCGGATTGGAAAAATAACCCTCTGGACTCCCTGTATCGCAGCCAGGCCACGGCCGACGCCATGAACGCCAAGGCCAAGGATGCCTACGACAAAGCCCAGGCGACGGCGGATGAAGCCATGGCCAAGGCCAAAGCGGCAGAGCAGGCCGCCGAAGCCGCTGGATTCAAGGACGCGGGCCTGAATGCGGCGGCTGAAACGGAAATCAAGGCCTGGCAGGCTGCCGCCAGCAAGGCTTCCAGCGCCAAGAGCAAGGCTTCCACCAAACCGTATAACCGCATCTTCTACCTCATCGGCACGGCCATCATTATCGGCATCTTTTTCGGCATAGGAAGGGCCATAATGGGGTCGTCCATCGCGCAGTTTCTCCCCGGCTTCATGTTCGTCTTTGCCTTTGCCGTATTGGCCTACATGGCCGAGATGCAGTCCCTGATGAAACATTGGGGCTTCGGCTTCCCTCTGTGGGCCATCATCTTCGGCATGCTCATCAGTAACACCATAGGCACGCCCAAATGGGTCATGCCCGCCGTCCAGACCGAGTATTTCATCAAAACAGGCCTGGTTCTGCTGGGAGCGGAAATCCTGTTCGGCAAGATGCTGGCCATCGGAAAACCGGGCATCTTTGTGGCCTGGGTCTGCACGCCCATCACCCTGATTCTGACCTACTGGTTCGGGCAGAAGATAGTCAAGATGCCGTCCAAGACCCTCAATATGACCATTTCGGCGGATATGTCGGTCTGCGGCGTCTCGGCGGCCATCGCCACCGCCGCCGCCTGCCGGGCCAAAAAAGAGGAACTGACCCTGGCCATCGGCCTCTCCATGGTCTTCACCGCCGTCTGCATGGTCGGCCAGCCGGCTTTCGCCAAACTGGTCGGCATGCCCCAGATCCTGGCCGGAGCCTGGATGGGCAGCACCATCGACTCCACGGGAGCCGTGGCCGCGGCCGGCGCCTTCTATGGAGACAAAGCCCTCTACGTGGCCGCGACCATCAAGATGATCCAGAACATCCTGATCGGCGTAACCGCCTTCTGCGTCGCCGTCTACTGGTGCGCCAAGGTCGAGTGCGCTCCCGGTCAGCAGGTGAGTTGGTGGGAAGTCTGGTGGCGTTTCCCCAAATTCGTCCTCGGCTTCATCTTCGCCTCCATCGTCTTCTCCATGCTTGATTCCAGCATGGGCGCCGACCTTAGCTCAGCCCTTCTCGATCATGGCGTGCTGCGCAACTTCAGCCGACTCTTCCGTGAATGGTTCTTCGCCCTGGCCTTCACCTCAATCGGTCTGGAGACCAACTTCAGGGAATTCAAACCTTATTTCAAAGGCGGCAAGCCCATCACGCTTTATGTCTTCGGCCAATCGTTCCAACTGGGGCTGACCTTGCTGGTGGCGTACATCATGTTCTACCTGGTCTTCCCCGAAATCACCGCCGGTATCTGAGGTAATGGCTGAACAGACCATAAAATGTCTCGAAACCGTCCGCGGGGCACCGGCCCCGCGGACCGGGCTCAACCCCTGGCTCAGACTGCTGACCGGGATAGGTTTGGTCCTTTTTTTCATCTTTGGCATAGGCTCACTGGCCGAATACATCCCGGGCGCTCGCCACATGGCCCAGGTCATCGACGAGCGAAACCTCCGGGCAACCGCGATCTTCTACACCGACTTTAAGGAATCCGCCGACGGGGCTGAGTATATACACAATTGCCTAACCTACCCCCCCGGCAGGAAAACGGAATGAACACCCCGGGCCGCCTCCTTGAGGCGGCCCGGCTTTCCGGAACAAACGCATGACCGATCTGTTCGAAAAAAAAGAAATCATTCTCGACAATGAAAAGGCATTCGCCAACGCTATCGGCACCGTTATTTTCGAACGCCCCAAGGTCACATTCTGGATGATTATGCTGCCTATTCTTCTGGTTTACTTTTTTTTCCGGCTGCAGAAGATAAAAAACGGGCGGTTAAAGTTCAGCCAGGAATTCATGGTCATAAGACAGAAGGCCATGGAGCTGGCGCTGGAAGCCGTCGAGACCGGAAAGAGGCGCAACGAAGACGAGACAGTCCGTCAATCAGGTCTGAAACAGGCCCTGGCCAGGCCCTACGGGACCTGGCTGCGGGCCCTGGTTGATTATTACAGCGACCTTCTTGCAGCCACGGGGGACAGTTTCGAAACACTGGCCCGGTCGGCTTACCGCAGCCGGACAGATTTTCTATTGATCCTCAACCGGTTGAACACGGTGGAGAAGGATTTTTACGCAGCCTTGAAGCCTCATATGGCCGGAGCCGACGGCGCGGCCGAAATAATCACCGCCATCCAGGAACAGTCCAGGAATCTGCGGCGTTCGTTGGCCGAACGAATTTTTCCATAGCCCTTTGGCTCACATGAAGGTGAGCCGCCCGCCTGAGGGCAGGACGATGCACACAGGCGGGCAACCCGTTGATCAACGGCTGAATTTCCGCTTGTCCATCTGCTTCACTTCGGCGATCATCCGGCCCATCCGCCGGTTTTCCCTCTTACGGGCCAGAGGGTCGCCGCGCACTCCGGACCTTTCGGCTTCACGCTTGAGATTCAGATAATTCGCGTAACGCTCTTTATCCAGACGGCCGTCTTCCACCGCTGCAACCACCGCGCACCCCGGCTCGCCGTCGTGGCTGCAGTTCCGGAAACGGCAGTCCACGGCCAGAAGCATCACGTCTTCGAAGGTAAGGTTGACTCCGGACGGACCTTCAGCCAGGCCAACGGCCCGCAGACCGGGCGTATCAATGACCAAGGCTCCCTGAGGCAGCCGGAACATCTGACGTGCGGTAGTGGTGTGACGCCCCTTGTCGTCCATGGCCCGGACAGAGCCGACGGCCTGAACGTCTTCGCCCAGGAGGCTGTTGACCAGAGTGGACTTGCCCACACCCGAAGGCCCCAGCAGGACCACGGTCCGCCCGGCCCCCAGATAATCATCGAGACGCTCCATTCCCTGCCCTTCCCTGGCGCTCACCGGGATTATATCCACCATGGGCATGCGGCGTTGCAGTTCCGCCACGACCGCCTCGGGTTCATCGCACAAGTCGGCCTTGGTCAAAAGCACGACCGGCCAGGCTCCGCCTTCGTGCGCCAGGGCCAGATAGCGCTCAATCCGGTTGGGACTCAGCCCGGTCAGGGAATCCGTGACAAAGACCGTATCCACGTTGGCCGCCAGGACCTGACGTCCGGCCTCGACCGTCGCCCGGCGGTTGGAATCGACCTGGCCCCGGATTACGACGCTTTTGCGCTCCAGTATCTTCCTGATGACTCCCTGTCCGGCGTCATCTTCAGCATCCACCAGAACCCAGCCGCCGACCGTGGGCCGGAATTCGGTCTCCGCTGTCCTGTTTCTGAGACGGCCGGGAAAAGAAACCGATAGTTCCCCGCATTCGGAGGCCACCAGGTACATCATTTTCTGTTCGGCGATAATACGGCAGGGTTTGAGGAGGAAATCGTCCGGGCCTTCCAATTGAAGGGAAAAAGAGGTTTCCCAGCCGAGTCTATGCAGAATTTCCAGATTCATTGACGTTCTCATCTTTCCTGATAAGCAGAAATATCCCTGGACTCCCCGGCTGTTCCGTGTAAACGGCGGCGTCAATCCGCCCGGCCGGGGCGTATCAATCCAATCGGATGGAACGAAGACCACGCCGACGGTCAAAGACCGGTCATGCTGTAATGGGAATCTCTGCGGCTCAGGGAAAATAAAGGGGAATTAAGGGCAGACGACCCCAAGGGCGTGGCTTCGGCCAGGCACAAGAACGGCAACCAATTGTGATGTCATAAAAAGCCTCCCTTGAAGCCCAAAATAAGGCCAAAAATACCCTGTCGCGGGAAGGCTGTCAAGAAAAGTTATGGTGTTCCTTTGCCGGCCCGGCAATTTATGCGCCAAAGGGTAACCGGTTCAGGAACACCGGAAGTTCTCCGCCCCCCCCCGGGAAACGAAGGTCTTGGCAGCCATCCCGCCGTCTTTTCTAATGCTGCGCCAGCAGCAAGCTTACTCCTGTATCGGGGCCCGGTAGCCCCGGCTGCCGCTGGTAGTGGTGCCCGCCATCTGAATGGCGAAGTCGTCGAAATACACGCTGGTCGAGCTGTTGCCGAAGGTGTGCAGGCCGATCTCCTGCTGGGTGAAACTGTCCGCGTTGGGATCGGTGGTGTGGGTGTTCAGGCGCAGGATGGCGCTCGGCTCGTCCGTAGTCCCGGTCAGGCTGATATTGGAAGTGTAGTTGGTGTTCAGGACCCAGTTCTGGATAAGGGTATACCGGTCGTGAGCCGCGTCCCAGTCGGCCGGGTCTTCCGGCGGCCAGACCACTTCGCTCAGGGCCACGGGGTCTCCGCCGTCGGTCCAGCGCGGGTTGCCCGCCCGCAGGGCGTTGGTCGGAGCGCCGTCCGGGGTGCCGCGTGAAGTCGTGGTGCCCAGGTAGACCCGCAGGTCGTTGACCCGCTGCCCGTTGAAGGGGTTCTCTTCCGCCGTCTTTTCTTCCAGCCGGACCAGCAGGGTATCGAAACTGGGATAATACAGCTTCTCGATGGACACGTCGTCGATATACCAGCCGTCACGGGTCACTCTGTTGTCAGTATCCAGCCGGAAGCGTATCCGTACGTTGCCGGTCAGTTGGGCGGAAGACAGGGTGATCGACTCTTTGGTCCAGGAGGACTGATTGCCGGTATAGCTTTCCAATGTATTCCAGGAACCGTTATTCACGGAAATCTCCACCCTTCCGAAATCATCGTTGTTTTCCAAATCGTGGCGGTGCCAGAAGGTCAGCACGGCCGAAGAGGCGCCGGAGAGGTTCATGGCGGCCGAGGTCAGCTTCAGATCCAGCCGGTTGTCGTAGTCGCCCGAGGGGCTGTCGTGCCAGGAATGGGTGGGGCTGTAAGCTGTGCTGGTGACCAGGGCCCAGGGGCTTTCGGCCGTCCAGTTGGCCGTGCCGCTTTCCATGTCGTCATAAAACAAGACCGGGGCGATGGCGTGCTCGGTCTGGCTCAGTTCTCTGTACGCCAGCCAGACCATGCCGTCGCTGGTCTTGCGCCAGAGCACCGCCAGGGGCGTGTTGTCAACCGGCGGGGTCACTTCATCCGGTATGCCGTCCCAATCCCAGAGCAGAAAACCACCGTCATCCACCCGCATCAGTGAAACACCCAAGCCTTCCAGGTCGTCGATAGAGGAAGCCGAACCGCCCAGGTTCATACGGATGTTCAGCCCGGCCATATAATAATTCTCGTTTAGAGCCCGAATCTTGGCCTGGACGTCGTAACTGAGGTACTTGCCGGAAGCGATCCAGGAGGAGTTGAAGTCGGCGAAGCTCTGGTCCCACTTCAGGGCGATGAGGCTGACCCGCTTGGGGTAAAGGAGCGAACCCCAGTCGTAGGTGTTGGTCACGCGCATGGCCGAGTTGCCGTCCACGTCGGTGATGGCGTGTTCGCCGAAGACCGAGGGCTGTATCCAGTGGTTCATGTTGTCCATGGTGTCGGCAAAGGTCTGCTTTTCTCCCGCGACTTGGGCAGTGTAGACCAGTCCCACCGGGGCGCGGTACATGACCTGGCGGCTGACCTGCTGCACCCCCTGCCCCACCGTGCCCACGGAAATAAGCCGCACAAAAGGCTCCAGCACAACCCGGCTGTTGGCGGCGATCAAGGCCACGGAAAAGGCCTGGGTTTCGACGTCGGAATTGGTCACATTCTGCAAGGTGTTGCCGCTGCGGGCCTCATAGGCGTAAACGCGCCTGGGGCTTTCATTGTAGATGGTGAAGGTCCCGTTGCGGTCGGGAAATATGGAGCCGTTGGCCACAGTCAGATTGCCGCCGTTGGTCATAGTGGTATCCGCTGACGGCTGGGTCACCAGATTGACATTGACATGGTCGGAAACAGCCGTCCCCAGCGTCGGGTTGACCAGGTTGTCCAGGGTGAACGTCCCGCCGGAATAGGCGGAATAGGTGTAGAGATGGTTGCCTATTTTGACCTGTCCGGTGTTGGGGACAGTCTGGTCCGGCGGATCCTGGCCCGGACGAATAGTCTGAATGGCCGTATCGGTCGCGGCATGGGCCGTGGAGGTGGCAAAGTAGTAAGGCTGTATGGTGATATCGAACTGCTGGGCCGTGGCCACGCTGTACGCCCCGTGGTCGCTGATGGCCTGCTGGATGACGTTCTTGTCGTCCTCGTCCTCGCCATCCGTATCGGTGTCCCCCTCGTTCAGGAATTCCGTGGCCGCGTAACGGTACCCGGATTCGGCCAGGTAGTAAGCCTGGGAGGAGAAGTTGCTGGCCACTTCGTTCATGGTCGAGGTGGTGGTCAGGGAGACCATGGCCGCGCCGAGCACGGCGAAGATCAGGATGGTGACGATGATGCCCACCAGAATCGCCCCCCGGCGGTTGCCGTTCAGGCCGGAACGGCGGACCGGGGCAGCTTTTCCACGCCGGAAGCCCGGAACGGCCAGTCCGGCCAGGATCAGGGCCGCGGCCAGGAGGAGCCAGGCCGAGGCCGGGACCAGAGGTTGGGCCTCGCGGGCCGCGCCGATGAAGCACCAGCCGCTGTACACGGGCGGCGTGGTTTCCGAAGACGGAGTGATGCCGCCGGTGTTGCCGTTGTTTCTCGGACTGACCAGGGTATTGAAAAGCTGGCTGGACCCGTCGGTTCTGGTCACGGTCAGGTCGATGGAGATGGCCGAAAGAAGGTTCACGTCGTCGGTCCCGGCCACCCAGGGGGAGGCCCCGTTAAAGAACTGGAGAGAGAAGGCTCCCACCCGGTCGATGAGCACGTCGCCGTTGTTGGCGTCCGGCAGGCTGGCCCCGTTGCGCAGCTTGACATCGGTGCCGACCAGCCCGATGGAGTGCTGCCCGTCCAGGCGCTCGTAGACCAGTCCGGTGGACGAGGCGGAAGTCACGTCCATCAGTTCGATCAGTTCGCGGGTCAGCCTGGTCATGGCCAGCTGGGCCTTCTGGGCGGTCTCCGAGTTGTCCTTGGCCAGGACATACCCGCGGGCGGCCGAGACGATGCCCAGCCCGGCCACCGCGGCCAGGACGCCCACGATCAGCAGCACGGTGATTATTTCTATCAGGGTGAATCCTTGTCGTTTCTTCATGGCTGCACCGTCCTTACTGGGTGAAGAGCGCGGTCAGGCGCTGGTTGCCGGAAGAGATGGTCACCCAGAGCACCCGGCTGTTTTCGCCGCTTTCCAGCACCTGTTCCTGGCACTGGACCAGGCTGTAGTACCCGTAATCGGGCCAGGAGTCGGAAGGGTCGTTGATATTCCCGTTCTGGATGCGGCTGGTCAGGGTGGTCAGGGGGTTCTGGTCCTGGGCCATCAGCTCCCGGTAGTCGGAGGTGATGTTCTCCATAACCTGGGTCAGAGCGGCGTTGCGCTGGACCATGATCACCGGTTCGGCGCTGCGGGTCAGGCTGGTGCCCATGTAGGTGACCAGCATGGTGCCCATTATGGAGGCGACGATGACGGCCACGATGACCTCAAGCAGGGTGAACCCTGAACGATTTTGTCTAGTTATACTTGTATTATTCATGGTATGAACCCCGTGTTGGGCGTCACCGTGATGACGGCGCTGGCCGAAGTCCCGGTCAGGGTGATGGTGCGCCCCGAAGCCAGCAGGGTCGAGGCCGAAGCGTCGGAACAGGGCCGTCCCCAGCCGTCGAAAGAAAAAATGCCGCCAGCGTCCCCGGACCAGGAGATGCCCACGCCGGGGTTGACCGCCGCGTTGTCTTCGCCGGGCAGAGTCTGGGCCGTGTTGCCGCGGTACAGGGTGTAAGTGGTCCCGGTGAACTGGATGGACCAGGCGGCGTTGCTGTTCATGGCCCGTTCCTGGGCGTAGCGCAGATGGGCCCGGACGACATCGCGGGCGGCCAGAAGCTCGTTGTCGGAGCTGACGGCCCGGCTGACCACCACGGCCGCCAGGATGCCCAGCACGAGCAGGACGGCCACGACCTCGATGAGCGTGAAGCCGCTGCGGCCTCCGGGGCGGGCCGGATCAGCGGACGCGGCCGCGGACCAGGTCCGGGTGAGGCTGACGGACTGTTCCATACAAAAACACCCCCATGGCCACGCCCCAGCCTGCATAGACCAGACCCCCGGCCAGCGTGAGCGGGCTGCGGGCGGCCAGGTGCAAGCCAAAGGCGTTGACCGTGACAAATCCAAGGTAGACAACAACAGCCGCCCTGGCCGTACGCCAGGCGGCCGGTCCATCGGCCAACAGATGAAAACCGATCACCAGAAAAAGAGTGGCCGTAACCATGGCTATCTCCGGCTGATTGAAGAACCAGCCGGAAAGCCCCGTCTGCCGGTCCAGGCCGTGCAGTCCGGCCATCAGGACCAGCCCGGTGACCAGTTGAAAAAAGGCGGCCGCGATAAAACAAAGGGCCGTGGTCCCGCTGTCTCCGGCAGTAAGCCGCCGGGGACGCAGCAAAGCCCGCCGGGCCAGAACCCAGGAGCCGGGGGCCTCGGCGGGGATGGCCGCCATTATCCGGCCGGTCAGTCCTTCCGGAGGCGCAACCGCCGGAGCGGACCGGAGCAGGGCCGCGATCTCCCGCAGGCCGTCTTTTTCTTCAAAATCTTCGGCGGCAAATTCACGCCTGTTCATCTTCGGACTCCGCCATGATTTTCCTCAGGCTTTCCAGCGCCCTTTGCACCCGCATCCGGGCCGCGCCGGAGGAAACGCCCGCAATCTCCGCAACCTCTTCGAAAGGCAGCCCCTGGTAGTATCTGAGCACAACCGCCTCCCTCTGTTCCAGAGGCAGGACGGCCAGGGCCGCGTCCAGCCGGTCGAGTTCGCTCCGCCGGACCAGCAGTTCTTCCGCGCCCTCAGCCTCTCCGTCCGCCGCCCTGTCCTCGACGTTCCGGCCGTCCGGCGGCCCGGCTGCTTCCCCCACTCCCCGCCGGTTCTTCTTCAGATGATTCCGGGTCAGGTTCAGGGCGATGGTAAAAAGCCAGGAGAAAAAACGCCGGTCTTCCCTGAACCCGTCCAGGGAGGCGAAGGCCTTCAGAAAGGCCTCCTGGGTCAGATCTTCGGCGTCCTGACGGCTGCCGGTCAGCCGGTAGGCCAGGTTGAAGACCGGCCCCTGATAGGCTTCGACCAGCGAGGCGAAAGCCGCCGTGTCTCCCCGGCGGACCGCCGCTATGATGGACCTTTCATCTAATGTCATATACAACCGAAACGGCCTGATGTCACAGGGCTCAGGTGGAAAAACGCCCGGACGGAAACAGCGCGCCCCCTATTCTTCCCGGCCGCCGGGATTGCTGCGACCGGCAACCGGTTATTATGATTGTAACATGCCGTAAAGGCCCGCAGGCTTCGATAAAGTGGCGTGCCTTTCGCCCCGGCTTCGTATATAATCAAGAATACGAATCGGACATATCCGATTTCGTTTATTTTCCGCATCAGAAGTAATTGCCGGTAAAATCAAGGACGTTACATGGCTCTGGAAAAGTTCAACCGCTTCATCCTGACCGGCGTCAGGGACGGCTACAGCGACCTGCACATAACCGGCGGACACCCCCTGGTTTTCCGCCGCCACGGCAAGGTCAGCTTCGACAAGGCCAGCCGCTGGACTCACGAGGAGATCGACGCGCTGGTCAGGCGGCTGCTCACCGTCAAGGAACTGGACCTTCTGCGTACCCGGATGTCCGTGGACCTGGCCCGGACCATCCACAACATCCGCCTGCGCCTGAACGTCTTCGTCACCACCCGGGGCCTCAGTCTGGCCGTCCGGCTGCTTCCCGGCAAGGCGCCGACCATCGAAAACCTCAACCTGCACCCGTCGCTGAAAAATTTCTGCCAGCTTTCCTCGGGGCTGATCCTGATCTGCGGCAGCACAGGCTCCGGCAAGTCCACGACCATCGCGGCCATGCTGGAGGAGATCAACAACACCCGTCCGGCCCACGTCATCACCCTGGAAGACCCCATCGAGTACCGTTTTCTGTCCAAGCTGGCCTTCATCGAACAGCGGGAACTGCGCACCCACATCCCGTCTTTCGAACAGGGCCTGCTGGACGTGCTGCGGGAGGACCCGGACGTCATCGTGGTGGGCGAGATGCGGGACCCGGAGACCATCAAACTGACCCTGAACGCGGTGGAGGCCGGGCATCTGGTCATCGCCACCCTGCACGCCACCAACGCCGAAGACGCCCTGTACCGCCTGGGGAACTCTTTTCCTCCCGAGGCCCAGGACATGGTGCGCAGCCAGTTGGCTTCCACCCTGGCCGCACTGGTGGTTCAGAAGCTGTCCCACTGGGACAAGGCCGGATTCCGGGTGCCTCTGATGTCCATTCTGCGGGGCAATTCCCAGACCAAGGGCATTATCAGGGAAGACCGGCTGCACCAGATCGAAAACGCCATGCAGACCGGACGCGGCGAAGGCATGATGACCATGGACCAGTACCAGCGGGACTATCTGGCGGCCAGAGCCTTTTTCACCCCGCCCGAAGTCAGCTTCAAACCCTCGGAGGAAGCCACTCCGGAGATGGTCTACCAGTCGCCCGTCCTGGACCAGGGCTGGGAGGCCCCGCCGCCGGTCCATGCCGACAAGGCGGTTCCCCGGACTCCGGCGGCCCGGTTCTTCGAACGGGACGAGACCGGCCCTTACGTTATCGAGGACGCGGAGTCCATGCAGGAAGTGCTTATAGCCATCAACGACGATTCGGACTGAGGAGCCATAAGTATTTTGTGTAAAAAAGCCCGCTCCGGGCCCGGCCAGGGTCCGGAGACGGGCTTTTGATTTCGTTGCGGTCCGGTCTCCCGTCCGGAACAGGGTTCAGAACGAGGACAGGAAACAGCCGCCTCCCCCGCCGTCGCCTTCGGCCGCGGCGGCCTGCCCGGAAACGGTGAAGGTCCAGACTATGTCGGCGGCCAGAGAGTTGCCGGCCAGGTCCCGCACCAACCGGGAGATGGTGACGGCGTAGGTCCAGCCCTCGGTCAGATCGGCGGAGGGCGTCAGGGTGGCCGTGCGGCTGGCCGCGTCGTAGGTCACCGCGCCGGTGACGCCCTGGCCCATGTAGAAGGTGCTGGTGTTGATGGTCGACGAACTCATGGCCTCGCTGAAGGTAACCCGGATGATGGCGTTGACCGGCACTCCGGAGGCTCCGGCGGCCGGGGTGACGGTTTCCACCTCGGGCGGAGTCAGGTCGGTGACCGACCCGGTCTCGAAATTCCAGGAGTGGGCGGCGGCCAGGGCGTTGCCGCTGGCGTCCAGGGCACCGGTGGTGACCGTGGCCGTGTAAGTGGTCTGGTCGCCCAGATCGGCATCCGGGGTGAAAGTGGCCGTCCAGGTGTCGGCGTCGTAGGTCACTGTCCCGGAAACACCGTTGTCCATGGTGAAGGTGGACGTGTTCAGGGTGGCCGCGTTCATCGGCTCGGAAAAAGTGGCCGTGACCACCGCGTTGAGCGGCACGGCCGAGGCCCCGTCGGCCGGGGAATTGCCGGAGACCGCGGGCGGAGTGTTGTCGGTGGTCGAACCGGTGGTGAAGCTGAAGACATGGTCGGCGGCCAGGGGATCGGCGGCGGCGGCGTCGGCCACGCCGGTGGTCACCGTGGCCGTATAGACGGTGCCGGGGGCCAGGTCGTCATCCGGGGTCAGGGTCGCGGTCAGGGACGGGGCGTCGTAGACAACAGTCCCGGTAACCCCGTTGTCCAGATAGAAAGTGCCGGTGTTGACCGTGGCCTCGATCATGGCCGTGCTGAAGGTGACAGTCACCACGGCGTTGACCGGGACATTGGTCGCGCCGTTCACCGGAGTGTTGTTGACCACGGTGGGGACAACAGCCAGGGCCGAGGGCAGCGGAGCCAGCAGGGCCAGAGCCAGGGTCAGCACGGCCGCACGGAACCAAACACGGGGAAATCCTGCCTGCACACGGCTGAACATATTAGCCATGCGGTCCTCCTTGGAGTATGTATCTTTTTTTTGCAAGGGCGGTGTAATTCGGAAGTCCCGGCACCCCTTTACCTTCACCGGGACAGACAGTCCATGACGGACTCATTTGTAATTATGGGACATTCCGGCGCGGCAGGCAAGCATTTTCCGCGGCGTAGAACGAAACGCAGTTATTTTTCCCCAGGCTGTCGCCTGGACCCTCTCCCGCAGAAAAGTTGCGGAGAAGGACAATACCGGAGGCGTCAGCCGACGGAGACGGGTGCAGGCGAAAGCCTGCCCCGATGGCCGCTGCCCCCGTCAAGAATAGAGATAATAGAAAAAAGACAAAAACGACAATAGGGTAAAGCGTACAGGCGGGATGCTTCGCCCCTGCCGCGAACGGCGGCGACTTCGGAGACTCTTTCCCGCCCAGACCAAGGGGACGCCCAAGCGGCCGCGTCCCCTTGGAACCCCCGGCCTTTTTTAACCCGTCGAACGGGCATCCATGCCCTTCGACGGGGGGCGAACGTCCATGTTCGCCTAAGAATAAGGAAAACCGAGAAGTTTTTTTGAGGTTTCGACCTTGGGGCCAGCAGCAGGGCAATCTGAAGGGGTAATTATCTTTTAGTCTTTTTTCCAGGGGCACTGCGGCCAGCGGGAGTGCTGGGGGACCTCCCCCGGAATTGGTCCAGGCGGCAGGCAGGGGCGAAGCACCCCGCCGGAACAGTCATCCTCGAAGCCGTCTTCTCTTACAACCGCCTTCAGGAAGACTTCGTCAAAAAACTCTTATTTTTCGGCCTGTTGCTCTTCGAGCTCCCTGAGCACGTCCTCGATGCGCTCTTCCTTCTCGATGACCAGGGCATCGGGTGAGGCGCTGGCGGCCAGGACCTTGCGTTTGGCGATGATGAGGCTGCCGGCCTCGTAAGAGACGGTCCAGTCGTCCAGGTCGAACTGGAGGCCCTGGCCGTAGGGCAGGGAGTAGAGATCGCGGACCAGGGCTTCGACCGTGCCCAGGTCGAATTCGCCGCCATGGTCCTTGCGCAGGGAGCCCCAGAAAAAGACCGTGCGGCCGCTGTACGAATAGCCGAGACGGCTGAGGTCCACGGCGTGCCGGACCAGGACGGAGCGGACCTGGCGGTTGACATCGTAGCGGGTGGGGGGCTGGGTCATGGGAGAATATATTTAAGCATAGTGAATTGCTCTGCCCAAAATGGCTGAGCAATTCACTAACGTCTCACAATGGCAATCGTTGTATTAGTTTCCCGTGGTGCTCTGGCATTGAGGGATCGTAACGGTAGTATCAATCCCTGCAGTTCCGCCAAACGCTTGACTAGCACTTTTCATGTTTACAGCAACATTACCTGGGGCACCTGCCGCCGAACCAGTAACTGTGCTCCATGTAAATGTTACATCCCCAGCATCCGTCCCCAGTGTAGTGCCACTGTATGTGGCGGCGGTCTCCGGCGGGCATGCGCCGTTATTCGCCATAAGAGCCTGTGCAAAGCGGTGGCTAACCCTGACTGTTGCTTCAGCCTTAGCCGCTTGTTCAGCTCTTAGTCTTGCATCGGTGGTTAATCCGAAATACCGGGGCACGGCCACGGCGGCCAGGATGCCCAGGATGACCAGGACGGCGATGATTTCGATGAGGGTGAAGCCTTTTCTGTTCCTTTTCAGTCTTTTCATCTTTTCCTCCTTAAAAACCCTTTCTTTTTTGAGATGTATTGATCCCGATTTCCCCCGGTTCCGGCCCACGGCCGATGCCAGGGACCTTAAACCCAGCCGCCGGATCGGACCGGAGCGTTCCGGCCCGCCCCCCCGGCGGCGGCTTGACTGGCCTGTGTAGAGGCAATATCCGGACCAGGACAGGGGCCGGGGATGATTTTCCGGCTTTGGCGGGCTTATTTTCCGGCATGGCCGGGGGCGGGCGGGGTATCCGGCGGCGGCACGAAAGACAGAAAGGTTTAATTAACAACCGGTTGACTTTCAACAGACTCTGGAGCCTTCCCGGCAAAAGGGGCCGGTCCAGTCCCATGGGGCCGGACCGGGGGGCGTTTCGGGGGCATTTCTGCCCCGTCCGGGGCCTTCCGGCGGGAGGAAAAACCTACATATTTTGTAGATTGGGCTTCAATCGGCGTTGTTTTTCAGGCTGGCCACGTCGATCCGATATTTTTTGACCCGGTGCCAGAGACTGCGCTCGGAGAGGCCGAGGGCCTTGGCGGCCTTGACCTGGACGCCGCCGGAACGGCGCAGGGCTTCGATGATGAGTCCTTTTTCCATTTCCCGGAGGCGTTCGTCCAGCCCGGTTTCCGGGGAGAAAGCCGGATGGCCGGGGGGCAGTCCGCCGGTGAGGACCGGGGGCAGGTGGGCCGGTTCGATGACTCCGTCGCAGACCACGGCGGCCCGGACCAGGGTATTCTGGAGTTCGCGCACGTTGCCCGGCCAGGCGTACCCCAGCAGGATGTCCAGGGCGGCGGGAGAGAGGGCGGCGCGGCGGGGGGCGGCGGCCAGAAAATGTTCGGCCAGCAGGGGGATGTCTTCCGGGCGCTCCCGCAGGGGCGGCAGGAGTATGGAGAAGACATTGAGCCGGTAGAAGAGGTCTTCCCGGAAGGTCCCGGCCCTGACCATGGCTTCCAGGTCCTTGTTGGTGGCGGCGATGAAACGGACGTCCACCTTGATGGTCCTGGTTCCGCCGACCCGCTCGAACTCCTTTTCCTGGAGGACGCGGAGAAGCTTGGCCTGGGTCTCCAGGGGCATGTCGCCTATTTCGTCGAGAAAGAGGGTGCCGCTGTGGGCCTGTTCGAAGCGGCCGGTTTTGCGGGCCGCGGCCCCGGTGAAGGCCCCTTTTTCGTGGCCGAAGAGTTCGCTTTCCAGTAGCCCGGCGGGAATGGCCACGCAGTTGAGGCGGACCAGGGGCTGGTCCCGGCGGGGGCTGAGGCGGTGGATGGCCTCGGCCAGGAGTTCCTTGCCTGTGCCGCTCTCCCCGGCAAGCAGAACGGTGGCACCGGTGGGCGCGGCCTTGGCGGCTTCCCCCAAAGCGGCCCGCATGGCCCGGCTTTCGCCGACTACGGCGGGGAAAAACTGCCGGGCGTCCACCCGGCTGAGCACGTTGGCGACCTGAGTGAAGACCTGGCTCATGCGGCGTATCTCGTCGCCGGAGTGTGCGGCGGCCTCTCCGGGGGCGGCATCCGCAGCGGCCACCAGAGGCGACTGGGCGGCCCGGGAGATGAAACGGCGGATGGGGTGGAGAATCAGCCGGACCAGGACCACGGCGGCGGCGGCGGTGATGACGGTCATAAAGAGACCCCAGAGCAGCAGGACGGGCGCGGCCGGGGAATTGTGGTCCAGACAGTAGACGGTCAGGTGGTACGCGCCGAGGATGGAGACAAGCGCCAGTCCGGCGAAAATGAGCGGAAACAGCACATAGAGGCTGATGTGAATCTGAGGGCGCGGCATAGAAAATTGTTCAGGGCTTCTGAGCCAGCTTCGTCAAGTCCCACATGGGCAGAAAGATGGCCAGGGCGAAGAAGCCGACCACGGCGGCCAGTCCGACCACCAGTATGGGGCCGATCAGGGTGGTCATGCGGCCCACGGCGTATTCGACTTCGGAGTCGTAATGGCTGGAGACTTCGCGGAGCATTTCGTCCAGGTTGCCCGATTCCTCGCCGATGGCCACCATGTTGATGACCATGGGGGTGAAGTAATGGGCGTTCTTGAGGGGCCCGGCGATGCCTTTGCCTTCCTTGAGCTGATCGGAGATGCGGTCGAATTCCCGGCTGATGGCCGCGTTGTTGATGGTGGCGGAGAGAATCTTCATGGATTCGAGGATGCTGACGCCGGAGGCCTGGAGGATGGCGAAGATGCTGGCGAAGCGGGACATGGCCGTTTTGCGCAGCACCGGCCCGATGAGGGGCATCTGGAGGAGCATGGTGTCGCGGTTCAGGCGTCCGGGCGGTGTCTTGAAATACCAGGAAAGGGCTACCAGCCCGCCGACGACGGCCAGGAGGACCAGCCACCAGTAAGCGGCCAGGAACTGGTACAGGCCCATGGCCACGGTTGTCGGCCAAGGCAACTCGATTTTAGCGGCCTGGAAAATGGTGACAAATTTGGGGATGACGAAGGTCAGCAGGACGAAGAAGGCGATGGACAGGGCGATAACCACGATTATGGGATAAGCCATGGCCGACTTGATGTCGTTCTTGATCTTGAATTCGTGCTGAATGATGTAGATGAGCCTTTCCAGGACCTCGGGCAGGGACCCGGCGGTTTCACCGGCTTCGACCATGGAGCAGTAGAGCTGGGAAAAGACCTTGGGATGCCGGAGAAAGGATTCGTGGAGGCTGTGGCCCTGCTGGATATCCTGGACGATCTCGCCGACGATCTTGCGCAGTTTGAGGTTTTCGGTCTGTGATTCAAGGACCTGAAAGATGCGCAGTATGGGGACGCCGGCCCGGAGCATGGTTGAAAGCTGCTTGGAAAAGAGGATGAGGTCCGGGGCCTTGACCTTGGCCAGGGCGGTGTTGAGGGCCGCGACGGAGAATCCGCCGGTTTTCTCCGACTGGGTGATCTTGCCGGGGATGAGCCCGCGGTTGCCGAGGATTTCCTCGACGGCGGAGGCGGAGGCGGCTTCGATGGACCCGGAGACGGTGTTGCCGTTCTGATTGATGGCCTGGTAGGCGAATTTGGGCATGAATACCTCTTTCAGGCCATAACCGCCGAAGCGGCTTCCTCGATGGTGGTTATTCCGGCCCTGATCTTGTCGGCGGCGTCGTCGCGCAGGGTCTTGAGCTTTCCGGCCTGGCGGGCCGTGCGGGTTATTTCGCGGGCCGAGAAGCGCTTGAGAATCATGTCCTCGACCTGATCGTCGATGACCAGGACCTCATAAAGCCCGGTTCGTCCGAGGTAGCCGGTGTCCATGCAGTGGAAGCAGCCCTTGCCGCGCATGAGCAGGTGTTTTTCCTCGGGCTTTATGCCGAAGAGGGCCATGGCGGCTTCGGATGGCTCGTAATGCTCCCTGCAATGGGGGCAGATTTTGCGGACGAGTCGCTGGGCGATGGAGACCAGCATGACCGAGGAGACAAGGAAGGGCTCGATGCCCATGTCCAGGAGCCGGGTGATGGCCCCGGCGGCGTCGTTGGTATGGACGGTGCTGAGGACGCGGTGGCCGGTCAGGGCGGCCTGGACGGCGATGGTGGCCGTCTCGGCGTCGCGTATTTCGCCGACCATGATGACGTCGGGGTCCTGGCGCAGGATGGAGCGCAGACCGGAGGCGAAGGTCATGCCCGCCTTGCGGTTGAGCTGAACCTGGCGGATGCCGGTGACCCGGTATTCGACGGGGTCTTCCAGGGTGATGATATGTACATCCGGGTTGTTGATCTGTTTGAGTATGGCGTACAGGGTGGTGCTCTTGCCGCTGCCGGTGGGGCCGGTGGCCAGAATCATGCCGTAGGGCTTGTTGACTATGGGCTCCAGCTTGGCCATGTCGTCGTCGGCCATACCCAGTTGATGAAGCGAGTAGACGCCCTGGCCCATGTCCAGGAGCCGGAGGACGAGGTTTTCGCCGTAGATGGTGGGCATGGTGGAGGCGCGGACGTTGATTTCGTTCTTGCCCATCTGAATGGTGAAGCGGCCGTCCTGGGGGATGCGGGAGACGGCGATATCCATGTTGGCCAGGAGCTTGAGCCTGGAGACGATGGGGAGGAACATGGACTTGGGCGGGGCAGGCACATGGTGGAGCTTGCCGTCCACGCGGAAGCGGACCTGGACATGGTCTTTTTCCGGGCTGATGTGGATGTCGCTGGCCCTTTCGCGGACGGCGTGGGAGAGGATGGAGTTGACGAGGCGGACGACCGGAGCTTCCTCGGCCATGTCCTTGAGGGAGCTGACCTCGACATCCTCAACGGCGGCCGGAGCCTCGGCGGGTTCGTCCTCCCCTCCCCGTTCGTAGGCCATTTCTTCCATTGAGTCCATGACTCCGCCCAACCGGGTGTATTGGCCGTAGAGGGTGGAGATGATGGCGTTGATCTGCTGTTCGGTGACCATGACCGGTTCGACTTCGAGATTGGTGATGACCTCGGCCGTATCCAGGGCCTGGAGGTCGGTGGGGTCGGTCATGGCCAGCCGGAGGAGTCCGCCGCTTCTCTCTATGGGGGCGATCTGGTATTTCTGGGCCACATCGGCGGGAAGCAGACGGGCCAGAACGACATCTATGGGATAGCGGCTGGGTTGATATTTTTCCACCTTGAGTTGCTTGGAGACCGCATCCATGATGAGGGCTTCGCTGAGAATACCGTTCCGGATCAGGTACTGGCCCAGCTTAAGATCGGCCTTGCGATGCTCGATGATGGCCATCCGCATCTGCTCTTCGGTCAGAAGGCCCGCCTCAACCAGCATTTCTCCCAGTTTTTTCTTCAATTTAGTTCAACCTTCCTGCCCAATTCTGGACTTGTCCGCCGCGTGTGAACGGATCGGCGTAGAGCACGGTCTTGTCTTTCCAGGCCGTAAGGACAGTGGCCGGGCCAGCCAGGGACGGCGGCAGGAAATCCAGGGCCGCCCGGGCGGAAGCCGGGTCCGGAAATATTTTCGCCAGGACGACGGCGAACCTGAGACCGTCGTTTTCGTCAAAGTGGGGCACGACCCTCAGTTCCGGCACGTTTTGCCGGTGCAGGCGCACCAGGCGAAGAGCGGCGGAGAGAGAATCCGTATCGGCCGCCGTGATCCAGTTTCCCTCGGGCCAGGCTGACAGTTCAACCGGCAGGGCCGGAAAGACGATGGTGGAACCGGCCGGCAGCAGGTTCGGATCGGTCAGGACGGGGTTGGCGGCCATGACCGCAGCCAGGTAGAAATCGTTGAAACGGCCGTAGATGGTGCGGATGAGGCCGGAGAGACTCTCCCCATGCTGCACGGTAACCAGGCCCAGTGATGTGGGCGCTGGCCTGGAGGCGGCCGGAGGCGCGGGGGGCGCATCGACGGCCGGCTCGATGCGGACCGTACCGGCCAGCCGGTCTCCGACCAGGGGCATGGCCTCGGGGGACGGGAGCGCGACGGGCCGGGAGACGGCGCGGGGTTCGGCGGCGACGGAAGCGGTAGCCTTGACCGGGGCCGGGTCCAGGCCGAACCAGGCAGCGGGGTCCGGCGAGGGTCCGAGGGCCACGACCAGGACAACGGCCAGAAGGGCCGCCAGAACCGTGGTCCGCCACGACCAGAGGGGCGGCGGGGCCTGGACGTCAGCCAACCGGCGGGCGCAGGCCCGGGCCAGAAAATAGTCCACCCTGGTGCGATCCTTTATAATGAGGCTCAGGAGGCACTGGTGGCAGATGTTGATTATCTTGCGTGGATACCCTCCGCTGGCACGATAAATAACAGCGACGGCGGGCAGGGTGAAGAGATTCAGGGTGCGGGCGGTCTGGCTGGCCAGTTCCAGCCGGTGGCGGATCATGGCCCTCGTCTCGTGAAAGTCCAGAGGCTCGAGACGGTCGAAAAGGTTGATCCGGTCCGCGAAATTGGCGTGGGCGGCCAAGGCGTCCTGAAATTCCTTCTGCGCAAAGATGACAATCTGCAAGAGTTTGAAATCATTGGTTTCGAAGTTGAGGAATTCGCGCAGAATCTCCAGGGCGAAACCCGGCAGCTTCTGGCCTTCGTCGATGATGAGGACGACGGTGCGGCCTTCCTCGACTCCGCGCCGGAAGAGGTAGTGCTTGATGGATTCCTTGATGTCCAGATCGGAGAGCCCGGCCAGGACGCGGTCTTCATTGAACAATGCGGCCACGGCGGCCAGAAATTCCGCCGGACCGGCAAAGCCGGGGTCGAGAATCAGATGAGTTTCGAAGCCCTCCTCACCGGAAAACCGGCGGATGAGCTGACGGCATAGGGTCGTCTTGCCCGTGCCGACTTCGCCCAGGACCGCATTGAGGCCGCGCTTGAGCCGGATTGACAGTTCCAGACGCTGCAGACACCCCAAGTGCTGCCTGGATTGGTAAAAGCTGTCCGGATCAGGCGTATTCGGGAACGGTTCCCTATCTAGATTGAGTATCTTCAGGTAGTTCATCGTTCTGGGCCAAATCGGAAATCTCCCCGGCCTGGCCGGTCTGTTCCGGGCTTGCGGAGCCGTCCTCCGGCGTCACGGTCCCCTGGCTGCTCACGGCGGTCCTTTCCTTGAGGATGTAAGGCGTAATGAAGATCAGCACCTCTTCCATGTTGCTGGAGTCGGAGCGTCCCTTGAAGAGCCAGCCCAGAACGGGAATGTCCTTGAGTCCGGGGACGCCGCTTTCGGCGTTATTGGTCGTTTCCTTGTTCAGTCCGCCGATGACCGTGGTCTGTCCGTCGAGGAGGACCACGTTGGTTTCGGCGTTTTTGGTGATAATGGTCGGGTTGCCCTGAACGGGGCGGGTGAAGTCCAGTTCGTCCTTTTTAGTGATGATCTTGAGTTTCAGGGTGTCGCCCTCGATGACGTGGGGGGTGACTTCCAGCTTGAGGGTAGCCTTTTTCCATTCTATGACCAGGTTGCCGTTTTCGTCCACGGTCTGGAAAGGCACTTCCGCGCCGCTCTCGATCATGGCCACCTGATTGTCCAGTGTGGTGATGGAGGGGCTGGAGAGGATATTGAGCTTGCCGTCCTCCTGCAGGGCGGACAACTGGACCGAGAGCACCGTTTCGCCTGCGGTCTGGGCGAGGTAGCCAAGAGTCAGGCCCATTCCCGCCGTGCCGAGGTTGGCCGGAAAATTGATGCCCTGGCCGATGGTCGGGTTGACGCCTTCGGTCAGGGTCTGGCCGAAGATGCCGGAGCTGTTGGAGCCGGAGTAGAGATACTGGCCGGACTCGGTGCCGTGAGCCAGCCCGCCCCACTGAATCCCCAGCTCCCGGGCCGTATCCTTGGTGGCTTCGACTATGTGCGCTTCGATATGCACCTGGGGCGTCGGCCGGTCTAGGGAGGCGATCAGCGGCAGAATGCGGTTTATTTCTTCCGCCGTAGCCTGAATTATCAAGGAGTTGCTGTGTTCATCCACCATGACCGAACCGGACTGGGCAGTCTGGCTGGCGGCGGCCTTGGCGTCCCCCCCGCCTTCCGGAGCCGGATTGGCCTTGGCGCTGGTGATATCCAGGATGTTCTGCACGTTGTCCTTGAGCTTGACCGCGTCGGCGTATTCTATGGCGATGACCCTGGTCTGGAGGTCCCGCTGCATGTCACGCTGGCGGTCTTCGTAGGTCATGATGCGCAGGATGTCGCCTTCCCAAGCGTAGCTGAGGCCCTGCATGCGGAGAATGCTCATGAAGACCTGGTCCCAGGGCACGGCCTTGACATCCAGGCTGATGACGCCTTTGACCTTTTCGTTGATCAGGATGTTCTGACCAACCGATTTGGCAATGGCCCTCAAGGCCACTCCGACGTCGATGTCCTGCAGCTTGGCCGTGACCTTCCTGGTGGGCAGGGGCCGGATGGTCTGAGCCTTGACCGGACGTTTGGAGACGACCGCCTGCGCCTGTTCAGCCAGGGCCCTGTTTTTGTCGCTGCGCTCCGGGGAATAGCCTTTGGATTTTTCGGCCTTGGTGCGCCATTCGTCAAAAAAAGGATTGGCGTCGTTGTTCCGGTTCGCCGCGCAACCGGCCAGCAGCCCCACCATGACCGATCCAGTCAACAATCCCGCTGCCATCCGTCTAAGCATTTTTTTTCCGCTCATAAAACAATCCTAGTATATGTCTTCCAAAGGAAGAACGATTTCGGTCTGTTCCAAATCGGAGACAATGACAACCTGCCTGGGTGAAATACTCTTGACCATATAAGCTCCGGCGGCCGCCTTGCCCGCTCCGGCCGCGTCCGGCCCCTGGTCCGTAACCAGATGATCTCCGGTTTCGTATTCGCGGCCGTTGATCACCGCCAAGAACTTGGAGCCTGCCTGCAGGAAGCCGGTGAAGCTGAACCCCAGTTCGGCGGGACTCACGACCGGCCCGGCCGGTTTTTTATCCTTCTGGCCGAACTGGACCGGGGTTGCCGAAGACAGGAAGGGATCAGCCGACCAGGCGCTTTCGGCCAGCCCGGCTACGTAGACAGCCTTGCTCAGCCGGGGCATTTCCTGCTTCATATTCTCGTTAATCGTGGCCGCCAGCGCCTTATATTCCTCGACCCGGTTTTCCACGACGGGCAAATCGCTACCGGAATCCGGGGATATGAACAAGGCGTAGACGCCATAGGCCACTGCCGCGCACATGAGAAACACGATTATCTTTTCACGGTTGGACATCTTCGCCTCATCCCTTACGGCCGCAAGCCGAATTCAGCGGACACAGGTTGGCGACAAGCGGCTTGGCGGCACTCATTTCACGGCCAGCCAGAGTTTCAGGTCCATTTGCTTGACCGCCTGAACGCCGTTGATGTGGAGCTGCTCCACCTTATCCAAATAAGGCAAGGCGCCCAGTCCGACCAGAAATCCGCGCAGATCGGGGAAATCGCCCTGAACCGCGACATCCACCATCATCAGACCGTCCTCGGGGCGCATGGTATTGACGTGAGGGGTCATGCCGCCGAAGATCAGCATGCTCTGTCCGGCCAGATCCTCAAAGGTTGCGCCGAGGGCCGCAATGTTATCCCTGGGCAAGGCCTGTCTTTCCGGAAAAGGCAACTCGAGAGGTTCCGTCTGGGCCTGTCTGGTCAGGTCCTTGAACAGCGGCGACAGAATCTTCTGTCCTTCCAGGTTGTTCCTGGTCTGAATGATCTCCATGTCCAGCCGGGCCGAAGCGCGCTGATTGGGGATAATGAAAAACAGCAGCAACAGCATGATGGCCAGCAGACAGATCACAAACAGGGTTGTGGTGCCTGGGGTGAAAACCTTGGGAGCAGTTCTTGCAGCCATGACGGCGCTCCTATTTCAGTTCCAGGCGGGCGGTGAACTTCAAGGCTTCGCGCCCGCCGTACGGGACCACGGATTTTTCCGTCTCGTTCGGCTGTCCGAACAAGGGGGACCCGCCCAGAAGAAGAAGATATTCAGCCATCCTCGATTCCAGTTCGGCCGGTTCGCCTTCCACCAAACCCTCGATAGTCAGGTTCCTGGGCGAAATTTTTTCCTGCCCCTGGTTGCCGGTCTTGGGGGGCTTGGCGGCCTTGTCGTCTTCGGACTCCGGCTGGCCTTGGGTGGAGGTTACGTCCAGGAGGCGGATATGCGACGGCGTCACCCGCGACAACTCGGCCACGGCGGCGACGTGCAGATAACGTTCCCCGTATTCTTCGATACTCTGCCGGTTGTGCTGGATGCGGGCTGCGAACTGGAGCATGTAATTCTGGTCAAGCAAAGGGGTGTACTGGCCCAATTCCTGCTTGAGCCGGTCCACTTCCGCCTGTTTCTGGCCGTTGACCAGGCTCTGCCACAAATGAACGCCGCCCAGGACGACCATGACCGCCACCAGGGCACCGAACATGAAGCGCTTGGTCCGGTTGACCCGGGCGGTTTCCTCGCGGTTTCTGAAACTGACCAGGAAATTGGGCGTCAAACCATCGGCCGACAAGGCCAAGCCCACTGTCGGGGCCAGATTGCTGCGCTCGGAAGGCGACGGAGGCTTGGCGATATGCCCGGCGAGGACAGCCCCGAGAGAAGCCTGCTTCGCGAATGGGTCCACCTGCTCCACCGGCACGTTGAACTGCTGACGAAAATAATCGAGCAGGCGTTTGAAAGAGACCGGACGTCCGCTTACATAGATGCGGGAAACAGTCCGGCCTCCGTAGTTGGCCGCCAGATGCTCGAATGTGCGTTCAACCTGACGGATAAGCCTGTCCAGGGCCGGACGCATGAGTTCGAAGACTTCTTCTTCCCTCGCCCGGACATCCGCTCTGACCACACCGGTGTCTCCGCTCTCCATCAAGGCTGAGAGGAGCTGTTCGGCCTCCTCGGCCACGGCTGGCGACACGCCTGCCAGAGGGGCGGATTCAAGCGTCGGCTGGCCGTCGAAGGTGAAATCATCTCGTCCGGAACTCAAGCCGGAGCGGATGGATTCCAGCATGCTGTTCAGGCCGGCCTTGACCCCCCGAGACAACATCAGATTGTTGTTGGAAAAAATATCGATGCGGGACCAGTTGCGGCCGATAAAGATGTTGCAAACGTTGCCGGCGGCCTGAATCCAGCCCACCCGGAAAAGGTTCTGAAAAGCGAAGGGCACTATGGTGATTCCGGTGAGGGGGTAACCGGCCCGCTCGAAAAGCTCTTCCAGATCGTCCACTTCCTTGCGAGGAACCACATAGGCCAGCACTTCGGTCTTTTTAACCCCTTCTTCGACCGTATCACCCAGCACATCAAAATCGAAGATAGAGTCTTTTTCGTTGAAAGGCGCTTCCTTTTTATAAGTCCAAAAGACGGCGTTGAAAAGCTGCTTGCGGGGCACGAGAGGTATTTTCAGGTAACGGACATCCACCTGGGCCGCCGATATGGTGCTCCATAATTCCACAGTGCGGGCTGAACCGCAGAAACCGGACAAGGCCTTTGCCAGGAATGAAGCAAACCGCGGATTGTTCCGGTCCATGTCCGGAGCAAAGGGCAGATTGACGTAATCGACAATCTCGCGCTGTTTGTCGCTGACATTGCGGACCTTGGTCAGCTTGATATCGCTGTATCCGATATCTACCCCGACGCTGATCTTCTTGCTGAAAGACCCCGTTCTGACGGTGGCGGATCCGCTGGCCGCCGCCGAGGCCATGGAGCCGGACGGCGTTGTGCCGGCCGCCGAGGCCTCGTCTCCACGGATGACATCGAGCAATTTTTCCGTAGAAGAAATTTCGTCACGCCTAGCCACTGGCTTTCCCCGCTGTTTTTGGAGTACAAGCTTCAGTAATTTTTTACGTTAGTTGGAAATTGATTTTCAACCCATACCTGAAAAACTCAGATGAGTCCCCTTGCTTCAGGTAGAGACGACGTTCACAAAACCTGCATAAGTAACGGCTGTCCCCTTGCCGTTCAAATCATCAAGCATCTTTAATTATGAGAACTATGGGTAATCTTATATAACAAATTACAAAAGAATCCAATATTTTTTTTGCATTAAAAAACCGGCTGTTGCTTGGGTTCCCTGTGCTACAAATTCAGAGAGCATGGGGAAAGGTCTGCGCAATGCTTTCATATGGAAGGAACGGAATCGCACGCCGAGGCCAACCTGCTGCACAATGGTTTTGTCAATCTGCTCATGACCGCCTATGCACAAGCCCGGTCATCCTGGTGACGGATATCCGCAAGACCGGATATTAACCGAGCACGTAGACGTGGAGGCCGCCGGCCGCCTGCTGCCCGGACTCAAGGCCCGACCTTCGAGACTGCGGGCGGCCGGAGGGCCTTCGCCCGGAGATCACCCCGGGCGAAGGCTTCTGTCGGCTGGAGTGGCGAGGTTTTCAAGCCCGGAGGCTTGATGACCGAGCCTGGTGGGAACTTTTCCGGTTATCAGTCCTTAAGGACCTGGCGGTGGCGCAGCAGCAGAAATACAGCCACCACGGTCAGAACAAGAAAGGTCAGGGAAATGGGCCGGGTAACGAAAACGGTGATGTCGTTCCCGGATATGGCCAGGGCCTGACGCAGTTTGCCTTCCAGAAGCGGCCCGAGGAAAAAGGCCACGATCACGGTGGGCAGGTTTATCTGGAACTTGGTCAGGATATAGCCCAGCACTCCGAACACCACCATCATATAGATATCAAACAGGCTCGAGTTGAAGACATAGCTGCCCAGAACACTGAATACCAGTATGCCTGTGAGCAGGTAGGGCTTGGGCACCTGGGTGACGCTGCGGACGTGCCGGACGAAAAACCAGCCGACGACCAGAGTGAAGAGGTTGCTGAGCAGCAGGACGGTAAACAGGGCATAGAGCATATCGCCGCTGGTCTTCATGAAGGTGGGGCCGGGGATCAGGCCTTTCATCATGAATGCGCCCAGGATCAGGGCCGCGGCCAGGTTTCCGGGGATGCCCAGGGTGACCAGGGGCACCAGGTTGGGTCCGTTTACCGCGTTGTTGCCGGCCTCGGAAGCGGCGATGCCTTCCAGGGAGCCTTTACCGAACATTTCAGGGTGCTTCGAACCCCGCCGGGCGGCTATATAGCTCAGATATGAACCTACAGTGGTGCCAATGCCCGGGATGATGCCGATGCAGGATCCGATGCCGGTGGAGCGAAAGATAGTCTTCAGTGTGCCTTTGAATTCGGCCCAGCTCAAACTGTGGTCTTCCTTGCCGCTTTCTCCCCGGACTTCTTCGTCCTGGCTGGTTTGGCCGCAGATGCCGTCAGCCAGGCTGTTCGCCAGTTCGCGTTCCACCTGAAGCAGGACCTCGGAGAAGGCCAGCATGCCGATGACCATGGGCATGAGCTGAAAGCCGTCGGAGAGTTGCAGCACATGGAAAGTCAGGCGGGGATTTCCGAATTCGGGGTCCACCCCCACGGTGCCGAGCAGAAGCCCGAGACCGGTAGCCACGGTTCCTCTCAGCGGGTTTTCCGTGGCGGCGATGCTGATGACCAGAAGCGAAAAGAGAATTATGGCGGTGTACTCGGGCGGTCCGATCTTGAGGGCGATCATGGCCACCGGAGCGGCCAGAAAGATCAGGATCAGGTCGCTAGCCGTATCCGCGATGACGGATGAATAAAGGGCCTGCTTCAGGGCCTTGCCGGCTTTGCCCTGTTTGGTCAGCGGATAGCCGTCAAAGCATGTGACCATGGCTTGAGGCGTGCCGGGAATATTCAGAAGAATGGCCGGAATGGAGCCTCCGAAGTTGCCGCCCTTGGACAGGCCCATGAGCAGGGCTATGGCGGCAATCGGGCTCAGGTAAAAGGTGAACGGCAGAAGAAGCACGATGGCCATGGTGTCGGTGAGGCCGGGAATAGAGCCCATTATCATGCCGAAAGCCACTCCGGCGCAGGCCCAGAGCATGTTTTCCGGAACGAAAACCATGGATATTCCACTTAAGATCAGGTCCCACATGGGTCTTTTCTCCTTATCCTAAAACAGGAACCCTTCCGGCATGGGGAAGGAAAGAACCTTTCCGATGATTATGTAGACGGCCAGCAGGAGGACGCTTGGGGTCACTATCATGGGCAGCGGCCGCCTGACGCCGAAGTAGAGCATGAAGGAGACGATGGCCAGGAAGCTCGATACGTAGTAGCCGATTATGTCGATGAGGAAGATATAGGCCAGAATCATGGGCAGAATGAGCAGGGTGTGCCGGCTGAAAAACTTCTGACCGGCTCCGGCTTCGGCGCCTCCGGATTTGCCGCGTGATCTGAAGCCCTTGATGATGAGCAGAATAGCCGGAACGAAAAGAAATATTGTCGCAAATTTGGGAAATAGAGCCTGGTTGCCTCCTCGGGTCTGGAAGGGAATGGCGTAGAACCACAGAAACAGGCAGAAAAACATCAGGATGGTTCCCAGTTTCAAATCTTTGTTCACGTGAAGCCTCCTCGGACTCATTCCCACCGGCAGCAGGGGTTCCAGCGGGAATGGGAGCCCTTCTGAATCGTGGGCCGCGTGGAAGAACCCACGCGGCCCTGAGGTGGTTTTACTGCTCAAGCGCCTTGTTGAAATTCACAATCGAAGGAATCGAATCCACAGCCTTCCGGCAGACGGCTTCATATTCCGCGCCGGTGATGAAGTTCGGGGTAAAACCCATTTTGGTCATGTTCTCGATCAGGGTCTGGTCCTGCATGGCCGTCTTCAGGGTCTCTTCCAGCTTGGCCCTGATTTCCTCCGGCAGGCCAGCGGGTACCACAATGCCGTAAGAGAGCATCGTGGAGAAAGGATAGCCGTAATCGAGGACATTTTTCACATCCGGGAAAAAGGGGACCTTTTCCGCGCCCAGGTTTCCCAGGACCAGGAGCTTGCCTTCGCGGGCGGACTGGTAGGCCGGGGTGCCGGTGCCGGTCTCGCATACGTCCACGTGACCGCCCAGCAGAGCCGATGAAGCCTCGCCGCCGCTGGCGAACATGACGTATTTGAACTTGAGTCCCTCTTTCACGGCCACGCTTTTGATCACTTCAAGCGCCCACTGGGCAGCGCCGGAGCCTACGGAAATCTCGCCGGGATGGGCCTTGGCATAGGCGATGAATTCCTCCCAGGTCTTGTAGGGCTTGTCGGGAGTGGTGAAGAGGACTCTTTCCTGGGGCATGTAGCCCCCGATGAACTTGAATTGGCTGAAATCGAAAGGTTGGGCATCCAGAAAGAAGGGAGCAGTGAAAGCCGATGTCATGGCGCCGGAGCCGATGGTATAACCATCGGGCTTGGCGGCGGCCACGGCCTGCAAGCCGGTGATTCCGCCGGCGCCGGGCTTGTTCACTACCACCACGGGCTGACCGAGAATAGTCTTGAACTTTTCGGCCAGCATGCGGGAACTGATTCCGGCCATGCCGCCCGCGCCCCAGGGCACGATCATAGTGACGGGCTTGTTGGGATAGTCCCCGGCCAGGGCAGAGGGGGCTATAAAGGACATGGCGAGTACTGCAACCAGTGCGAGAATCGACAACCTTTTGAACATGAAAAGACCTCCATTTGGGCGTTCAACGTCCATTGTTTGAATTTTCCGATCAAAAAACATCTCTTGCCTCGAACGAAACCACGCGGCCCAGCGGGTCGTCATCAAACCGCCGGGCCGCGGAATGAAAACCGTCAGCGCAACAGGTAAGGCACATCAACCCACAGGGCATCCTGGGGGCATTCCACTTCGCAGGGCAGGCAGAACCAGCAGTTGCGGTACATGCCGAAGGGAGCGCCGCAGGAATAGCACCGTCCGGCTTCAGCTCTGGCCTGTTCGGAACTGAAAGAGGCCTCCAGTTCCTGCCAGTCCCCGGCTCCTGAACAGGAGTGGGCCGGTGTTTGAGCCCGGCCGGAAGCCGACCCGCGTGAAGTGTCTATGGGGAAATCGACCACGACCGGGCCGGGGTAGTTCCGGTTGAAATGCAGGTCCTCTTCGGCCAGCAAACGCCGGACGGATTCGGCCGCCCGCCGTCCCGAGGCCATGGCCCGGACCGCCGAGCCCGGACCGCTCTGGCAGTCGCCGGCCAGAAAGACCCGGGCCCGGGCTGTCTGCAGGGTCACCGGGTCAACGGTCTTGTCCTGTCCCAAAAGAGGAGAGAGGCTGTTTCCGGCCTGACTGATGGCCACGATCACGGCTTCGGCTTCCAGCTCCAGGGTGTCCTGGCTGTCGTAACAGGGGGAGAAGCAGCCGCAGCCGTCGAAGACGGAGAGGCAGCGTTTCAGGGACAGACCGGAGACACGGCCATCCCGACCGTTGATCTTTTCCACGCCCCAGCCGCAGAGGAACTGAACGCCTTCGGCCCTGGCCTGGGCCAGTTCGCTTTCAAAGGCGGGAAGTTCGTTTTCCGCTTCCAGAGCGACCAGGGTCACCTGGTCGGCCCCCAGACGCAGGGCTGTCTGGGCCGCGTCCACAGCCGCGTTGCCGCCGCTGACGACGACCACCCGTCCGGGCAGAGCCGGCGGTTCGGCCCCGTTTTTGGCCTCGGCCAGCAGGGGCAAGCCCTGCCAGACTCCGGCAAGGTCTTCACCAGCGACGCCCAGTTGACGGTTCCGGCCCAGGCCGACGGCGAGTATCACCGCGTCGAATTCTTTTTCCAGGCTCTCCAGGTCCAGGTCGACGCCTATTCTGACACCGCAACGCCACTTGACGCCGAGACGGTCCAGCACAGACAGTTCCTTCTCGATAACCTCAACCGGCAGGCGGAAAGCGGGAATGGCCTGACGCAGCAGGCCGCCCCGCTCGGCCTCAGCCTCGAACACGGTCACTTCGTGTCCGGCCAGAGCCAGGTCGTAGGCGGCACAGAGCCCGGCGGGGCCGGAGCCGACCACGCCCGCCTTCCGGCCGGTGGCCGGAGACTTGGCGGGCAGCGGCCGTTCTTCCTGAGCCGGATCAAAAAGGTACCGCTTCAGGGCGCGGATGCTGACCGCCTCGCCGGTGACGGCGCGGTGGTGGCAGTTCTGTTCGCAGGGGGCCTCGCAGATCCGGCAGATGATCTCGGGAAAAGGCAGATCCCGCAGAATGATCTCACGGGCCTGATCTTCCTGGCCCCGCTTGATGAGCTGGACATACCCCTGAGCGTTGACGCCCATTGGACAGGCCTGCCGGCAAGGGGCCAGCTTAAGCCGCAGATTGTCCAGAATACAGGTATTGGCGCAGATGCCGCAGAAGACGCATTTGTCCAGGTCGATTTTTATATTGTCGCTTAACGCTTCAAGAAGATTCAGCCTACTCATTTTCCAACTCCGGCATTCTCTTTATGTCCCGGTGGGAAATCCTGACGTCTTCGAGGGTTTCCCCCATGCTCAGGACAATATGCTTCATCCATTCATCATCGTTGCGTTTGGGGAAATCGGAGCGCTGATGCCAGAGCCCCCAGCGGCTTTCGGTGCGTTCCCGGGAAGCCATGGCGCTCATGGTTGCACACTGGATGATGTTCTCGACTTCGTAGAGCTTGAAGAGGTCGTGGACATCGGCCACCTTGACCATGGTTTTCATTTCCTCGCGGAAACGGTCCATCCACCAGAGGGCGCGATCCAGCTTGTACTGATTCTTCGGCGGCTTGACGTAGTCGTTGATTATCCGGCGGACCTTGAATTCGAATTCCTCCACGGTAATGGGGTTACCGGAACGGGAAAGCTTGTCTTCGCGGTCGGCCAGAAAAGCCTCGATCTGGGCCGGGTCTATCTCCGGTTCGGGGGCTGTCCGGGCGAACTCGCTGCCCTGCTCTGCTCCGATCATGCCAAAGACAAAAGCGCCGCTCAGATGCCCCCTGGCCACCAGGGAAGTATCACCGGCGGCATAAAGACCGGGCACTGAGGTTTCGGCCTTGTCGTTGACAACGACGCCGGTCAGTCCGTGTCCGCCGCAGAGGTAACAGTCGGTGGGCCAGAGTTCGATCTCACCGTTGCGGAAATCCACGCCGCGCCCTTTGAAGTAGCGTTCCTGAACCGGACGCTCGGTGGAGAAGAGGAGTTCCTCGACTTCCCTGATCTTCTGCTCGGGGAGATGGCTCATAACGATGCGCATGGGGCCGCGATTGGCCTGGTGCTCATCGTGCATCAGCATTATCCCCGGGTGGTCTTCGTGGAAAGTGTCTCCCAGGGCGTTGAGCAGATGGGCTCCGCGGGTGAGAGTGATGTAGAGAAGGGGCGCGTTGATGTCCTTGATTATGTAATAGACCAGGGTGTATTCGAAGCCGCTCAGGTCCGCTCCCGCCCGGTAGGCCAGGATATAGCCGTCGCCGGTGTTGCCCGGAAAATCGTACCCGCCGTAGAGGTAGCCGTTTTCAGGCAGACCGAAACGGGCGGTGCCGCCAGCCGTCAGAATGACGGACTTGGCCTTGCAGACGATGATTTCCCCGGTACGCACATCCATGCCGATGGCTCCGCAGACCCGGCCGCCATCTTTCAGCAGCCTCATGCACATGACCCGGTTGACCGCCTGCACGCCGAGTTCCAAAGCCCTTGCGGCCAGGATGGTCTTGAGTTCCGGCTCCTTCATGGTGACGCAGAACCTGCCCTTGGGGTGAACCTGCAAGCGCTCGTATTCCCCGTTCTCGTCCTGAGGGAAATAGACGCCCAGACCGATGAGCTTCTGCATCATCTCCCAACTGCGCTTGGCCATGACGTAAGAAGGCGCGTCGTCCATGATGCCCTGACAGGCGATACGGTTGGATTCCACGTACAGGGCGGGAGTCTCCTTACCGGGGACAGCCACTATGTTCAGGGCGTCCATGCCTCGGGCGATACAGCCGGAGTATTTGAAGTCGCCTTTTTCGAAGACAACGACTTTCTGCTCCGGGTTGACTTCCTTGGCCCGGATGGCGGCCATGGCCCCGGCGCTGCCGCCGCCGACCACCAGCACATCCGCGTTTATTGTCGGATAGCTATTTTTCATTGATCTTTCCTGCTTTGTCGGTTTGTTGCCCGAAACCCGGCTCAGGCGGCCAGATCAAGAGGGCTGTAGTCCAGCCCCAGGCTTTCGGCCACGGCCGGATGGCAGACCTTGCCTTCATGCAGATTCACGCCCAGCGCAAAACTGGGGTCATTGGCCATGGCTCCCCGGAAGCCGAGATCGGCCAGCTTGAGCACATAAGGCAGGGTGGCGTTGGTTAAAGCAAAGGTGGAGGTCCGGGCCACCGCGCCGGGCATGTTGGCCACGGCGTATATGGTCACACCGTCCTGAACATAGGTCGGATTATCGTGAGTGGTTGCTTTCAGGCCTTCAACGCAGCCGCCCTGGTCCACAGCCACATCCACAATTACCGCGCCGGGCTTCATGGAGGCGATCATTTCCCGGGTAATCAGGCGTGGGGCGCGGCTGCCCGGCACCAGAACGCCGCCGATGACCAGGTCGGCCTTGCGCACGGCCTGAGCCACGTTGAACTGATTCGAGGCCAGGGTGCTGATGTGCCCGCCGAAGACATCATCCAGGTATTCGAGGCGGCGGGTATTAAGATCGAGAATGCAGACTTCGGCCCCCATGCCGAGGGCCATCTTGGCCGCGTTGATGCCGACAGTGCCGCCGCCGAGAATGACCACGCGGCTGCGTTCGACTCCGGGCACTCCGCCCAGCAGGACGCCGCGGCCGCCCTCGGTTCTTTTCAGGTGGGACGCGCCCTCCTGCACGGAAAGACGCCCGGCCACCATGCTCATGGGGATCAGGAGAGGCAGGCCGCCCCCGGCAAGCTGAATGGTCTCATAGGCCACGCCGGTGACGCCTTTCTTCAGCAGGGCGTCGGCCAGTTCGGGAACGGCGGCCAGATGCAGATAGGTGAACAGAATCTGACCGGACCTGAAATTGTCCAGTTCTGACGATAACGGCTCCTTGACCTTGACAATCATGTCGGCCGAGGCAAAAACTTCCGCTGCCGAGGCCAGTATTTCCGCTCCGGCGGCGGTGTATTCCTGGTCGGTCATGCCGCTGCCCAAGCCGGCTCCGGCCTGCACGTAGACATTGTGGCCCCGGGCAGCCAGCTCCCTCACACCGGCCGGCGTGACGGCTACACGGTATTCGTTGTTCTTGATTTCTGTGGGAACTCCGATTTTCATCTCTGTCTTCTCCTTGGTTTTAGCCATGAAATAATTTGGCCTCAGTCCGGCCCAAACATGCCTATTTAGAATGGCCTCGGGCGAAAGTCCTTGTGGCTGCCCTTTTCTGCTCATCCTGGGCGTCCGCAAAACAGACAACTCGTCAGGTCCGGCTTCGCCCTTGGCCGGAATCAGATCAATACTCCCGAAAAACCCGGTAACGATCGGTCAGACAGTAACTGATCCGGTATTCGTAAGGCCTTTTCTTGTGCGTCAGGGCAAGCATCTCTATCATCAGCAAAGGCTTCCCCGGCTCGACCGAGAGAACCCCGGCCACTTCTGGTTCGGCGGCTACCGAACCTATGAGTTCATGATTGGCGACCGTGGGAATCCCGAATTTGTCCTCCACGGCCAGGTAGAAGGGTACCTTTTCAAAATTGTGTCTCGGCAGATCCTCCAAACCGTCCAGCAAGGATTTCGGCAGATAAGAGACCGAATAAAGCACCGGCCGGCCTTGCGAAGAGAATCGGCGGCGGAGCAGGTACAAATCGTCCTTGGGCCTGGCTTTGAGAAGGCGGTTTATCCGGGGAACGGCGGGGGTCGTGCTTAGGCTCAGAAGCTCTATCTTGAGGACGGCTTCCTTGCTTGGAAAATCGGTCAGAAAACGGTAATAGAGCAGGTTGTCGCGGATCATGACCGTTCCGGTCACCGTGGTTCCACGCCCCTGAATCCGGTGCAGAAGGCCTTCGGCCACCAGGTTCAGCACCGCCTTGCGCACCGTCCCCAGACTGACGCCGTAATCCTCGGCGATCTTTCTTTCCGGCGGCACAATGTCGCCTGGTTTCCACTCGCCGGATTCGATTTTGTTCTGCAGGTCAAGTTGCAGTTTGTAATAGATTGGGTTCGGGTCATCCCCCATCCTTGCCCTGCCTGCTTCCATGCCCCTTGCCGTCAATTCTTGCCTCATCTCTCTTAACTTGTTAAAACTACTTACCTATTAGATAATTGCTATATATGTTTATAAGTCTATACCATTACGGCCCGCCGTGTCAACACCATTTCCGCATCACTCAAACCTGCGAAGCTCAAAGGAGTCCACGTCCCGGCAGAGGACCAGGATTGATTGGACGGCCATCACGGCGGAACAGCCGTATCCGCCTTTTCCGGATGGAAAAAGTCACACGGCCGCCAGGCTGATTATGGATAGAGGAAAGCGAACGCTCGCAACGGCCTACGGGAGGCCTGAAGGCTGAGGATAAAAACGGCGGGGTTCACTCATCCCGCCGGAGGGCCTTCATTATGAATCGCCGGGGCTGTCGTTCAGGGTTTTCTAGGGGCGGGGGGCTGGGTGCTGGAGAAACGCAGGCAGTAACCGCTGACATCAAGCTCTTCAAAAAAAGGCGCCTTGACCTGCTCGTCCGGCGCGTGGCTGCTCAGCAGGCTGAAAACCACGGTTGTCAGCAGACTGATCCCGTATCCGGCCAAGGCCTCCATGACGAAGGTGATACCGGCCAGATGCCAGAGAAAAGTGACCAGTCCCCCGGAAATCATACCTGCCTGGACGCCCGTGCGGGTTGTCCTTTTCCAGAACATCAGCGCCAGGACAGGAAAGACCATCCCTGCCCCGTAAATTTTGAGCACCAGGATGTAGACGGCGATGATGCCCTGGGCGTTCAGGGCCAGCACGACTCCGGCGACTGACATCAGCACAACGCTGCATCGGGCTACGGTGAGCATCTCCCGCCGGGTGGCGTGGGGCTTGAAGAACTGCTGGTAGATATCCCGGGCCATGCTGGCTGAGCCCATCATGGTGAAGGAATCGGCTCCGGACATGATGGCGGCGGCCAGCCCCACCACGACAAACGCGCCCAGGTACGGCGGAAAGACGCTGGAGACGGCGGTGGTAAAGACCAGGTCAGGCGAGGTGTCCAAGGGGATGAAACCGCGGGATAAGATGCCGATGAGAAAGGAGAGCAACCCGATGATCATACAGATGACAAAGCCCCAGTTGACGCCGCTGACCGCTGTCTGTTCACTTCTGGAGGCATAGATCTTCTGCCAGGTGGTCTGCCAGACCATGTAGAAAGGCCCCACGGTAAAGGCCAGGCTCAGGAAGCCCGACCAGCCTTCGCGTCCGGTGGGACTCCAGAAATGAAGCGGGGTGATGTCCAGGATGCGTTCCACTCCTCCGGCGTAATGAAGGCCGAAGGCGAACATGAGAGCTTGGGCCAGTATGAGTATGGCGGCCTGGATGCTGTCGGTGAGGATGGTGGAAGGCAGTCCGCCCAGGAGTGTGTACAAGGTTATCAGGGCGAAAGACATCAGGATGCCCCATTGCAGTTCCAGGCCGAAAAAAAACCGGAAGACGATGCCCATGCCGATGAACTGAATGGCCAGGGTGGGGATGGTGTAGACGAGTATCTGGTAGAGGGCTGGCACCAAAGCGGCATTTCGCCCGAAACGCAGGGCAAACAGGTCCGGAATGGTATAGAGCCTGAGATTGTGCAGCATCCGGCCGAACAGGCAGACAAAGAGGATGGTCAAGGCGCAGCCGGGCAACACCCAACTGAAGAAGCCGCTCAGCCCGGATTCGAAGCCCATGCCGACAAAACCGATAAAAACAGCCGCCCCGGACCAGGTGGCGATTGTTGTTCCCAGTATCTGCCAGAAGCCCACATTCCAGTTGGCGATCAGGTATTCGTCGCCCGTTTCAATCTTCCACAGATGGTAGACCCCTACCAAAATCATAAGAGTGAAATAGGAGCCCAGGGCGTAGGCATAGATGGCTGTCGGATTCATGCGCTTTTTCTGCTGTGATCAACCCGCTCTTTCGAGTCCGGCGGTGAATTCCTTTCACATCTTCATTTCAACGATTTCCTACAGGACGAACGCCGGATAGTCAAATATTTTTACAGTCTTCCGGAGTCTGTACACTGACATGAAAGGTTCCCGGCGTTCGTTTCTTTCACCGAACGCCGGGATATGTTGTCTATTTAAGCAACAGATTGGGCAGGAACAGGGTAATTTGAGGGAAGAATATCAACAGTCCAACCATCAGCAATATGACCATGATGAAAGGAATGACCGCAACCGCAAGTTCCTCCAGTTCCACGTCAACCATTTTCATGGAGACGAACAGGTTGGCGCCGAAAGGCGGCGTCAGAAAGCCTGTCTCGCAACAGACCACGAAGATGATGCCCAACTGTATGGGATCTATGCCCAGTCTGTTGGTGACCGGCAGGAAGATGGGCGCCAGGACGACCACCATGGCGATGGTGTCGGCGACGAATCCGGCCAGAACCAGAATAACGGCGATAAGAAGCAATATGACCGAAGGGTTGGTCGAAAAGGACATCAGAAAGTCCCCGACGGCCTGGGGAATACGGTACAGAGTGATCAGCCGGGAAAAGGTCATGGAGACGCCGACCAAGACGGTCACCGTCCCGGCCATGGAGGCCGTTTTTATCAGGGCGTCCGTGAAGTTTTTCCAGGTGAGTTTCCGGGTGACCAGAGCTCCCACCAGCAAGGCATAAATAGCCCCGACTTCGGCGGCCTCGGTTGGAGTGAAAACGCCACCATAGATGCCGCCCAGAATGATAACGGGGGTGAGCAGCGCCCATTTCCCGCGCCAGAAGGCAATGAGCAGGGCCTTGAAGGAAAAGCCGTCCGTGGAGCCCTTGAAGCCGTTCTTTCTGGCTGTAATATAGGCAACAAGACACATGAATAAGGTCAGGATGAAACCAGGCAGAAAACCGGCCATGAACAGCCCGGCGATGGAGCAGTTGGCCACCACGCCGAAGACGATGAGCGGATTGCTGGGAGGAATGAGTATGCCCAATGTGCCGCCGGTGGCGGGCACTCCAGCAGCGAACCCTTTTGAATATCCCATCCTTATCATGCCGGGGATCATCAGGCTGCCGATGGCGGCCGTTGTGGCCGGCCCGGAACCGCTCAGGGAGGCAAAAATCATGCAGGCCAGAATGGTGACGATGGCCAGGCCGCCGGTAATGGTCCCGACAGACTTTTTGGCCACGTCGATGATCTGCTGGGTGATCCCGGCGGGTTCCATCAGGTAACCGGCCAGGACGAAGCCGACAATGGCGATCAGGGGAAACTGGTCCATGCCGGTGTACAGATTCTGGGGAATGAAGGCCATGGGCAGAGGGCCGTTTATCATGGACATGATGCAGGCCCAGCCGATGGTCGCCAGAATGGGCATGCCCAACACCATGCAGACAATGAAGGTAATGATCAGAATCATGGCGTCAGGCCCCCTCTCCGGCGGCGGCAGATCCGCCTTTCCAATCCAGATAGAGGCACTGGATGATGCGATAGCTGGTCAGCAGCATGGAAAAGGGGATAATCAGATATATGTAAGCCATGTTCCATTGCAGGGCCGCCGAATAATACTTGAAGGCGAACATGGTCTTCATCATGTCTATGCTCAGGAAAAAAACGACCAGACAGAAACCCAGCCAACCGATTTCGGCTATATAGTAGATTCCCCTGTGCAGTTTTCTGGGGATCAGCTTCAGGAAAACCATGATGCGGATGTGTTCCCTGCGCTTTACCCCCAGGCTGACGCCCAGGTAGACCATCCAGATAAAGGTGAAACGGCAGATTTCTTCGTTCCAGGCATTGGAAAAATTGAGCACGAACCTGGTGAAAACCTGCCAGCCCAGCAAGCCGACCAGTATCACCAGCAGGATGGAGCAGGCGACCTCTTCGAAATGGCGATCCAAAAGTTTTAGTATTTTCATAAGAAAAGACTCCAACAGGCATAGGTTCGGGAGCGTCGCCGGAACCTCGTGCTGACGGTTCCGGCGACAGGTTAGGAGGGCCTACTTTAATTCAGATCTTACTTTTTCAACTTGATCCAGGATGGCTTTGCCTTTGGCTTCGTCGCCGCCGCCAATAATCTTGTACGCCGCAGGCCAGGTGGAGCGGCCGGCCTTGACCCATTCTTCCATATCGGTGGGCGGTCCGGAGAGTTCCATGCCGGCTTTCTTCATGATTTCCAGGTCCTTCTTCTTCATCTCGTCGGAGAAGCCGCGTTCGTACATCATGGCTTCCTTGCCGGCCTTGGTCACGCTGGCCTGCTGTTCGGGAGTCAGGCCCTGGTAGAATTTGTCAGCCAGGATAATACAGCCCGAGTGGATGATGTAGGCGATATCCGTGGCGTACTTCTGGGCTTCGTAATACTTGTTGGCGGTAACGATGTTGTAGCTGGCGTCCTGTCCGTCGAGAACTCCCTGCTGCAGGGCGTTGAAAACTTCGGCAAAGGCCACGGCCACCGGCTCCACGCCGAAGCTGGCGAAGGCGTTGACCATGATCGTATTCCGGGGAACCCTGATCTTCAGGCCTTTCAGGTCGGCCATGGTCCGGACCGGTTTCTTGGAGTTGGTCAGGTTGCGGAAGCCGATTTCGCAGACGGAAATCAGGCGCACACCGGATTCGTCAATGGCCCACTGGTTGTTCTGGTCCCACATGACGTCGGTCAGATTTCTGAATTCCTGTTCGTCCTTGAACATGTAAGGCAGGGTGTAGTAACCGAGGGACGGAGCATACACGTTGAAGTTGTTGACTGCCACAAAAGCGGCCTGCACTGTGCCCATCTGCATGGAGCGGACCAGTTCCTGTTCGTCGCCCAACTGCGAACTGGGGTAGATCTGCACTTCAACTTCACCGTTGGTGTATTTTTCCACCAGTTCCTTGAACTTCAGGCAGGTAAGGTGAGCATAGTTCTCCCCGGGCTCAACCCCGTGCCCCAGGGTGATAATGCTTTTCGCCTCAACGGCGGCCGAAGGCAACACAAAGGCAAGCGCCAGGGCCGCGACACAGATGGTCTTCCAGAGCAATCCTTTTACCTTCATCATTCTTTCCTTTCGTTACAACTGCTTACAATGTTTTTTTAAAAGCCGAATCAGACAGATAAACGAACTGTTACCTGCCGCTCCCTCCTCCAAAAACGGCGTCTCCGCCGATATATGTTTGAATTACTTCGATATTCTTGATGTCTTCAGCCGGGGTTTCGAGGGGGTGGCGGGAAAGAACCAGGAAATCCGCCAGACAGCCGGGACGGATGGAGCCCTTGAGGTCCTCTTCGAAGCTGACCCTGGCCGCGTTGGTCGTATAGGCCTTGAAGGCTTCCATAATCGGAACCCGCTGGTCAGGTCCCAGACACTTGCCTCCGCTGGTTATCCGGTTGACCGCTGTGTGCATGCTGAACAAGGGGTCTACCGGCGTGACCGGCAAATCGGAATGCAGACAGAACGGCAGGCCCCGGTCCAGGGCCGATTTCAGCGGGTCCAGGCGGGCCGCCCGTTCCGGTCCCAGAAAGAGGGCTTCGTGCCGGTCGCCCCAATAGTAGATGTGATTCACGAAGAAGTTCGGAATAACACCTATTTTCTTCATTCGGTCAAGCTGCCCGTCGGAAGCGGTCTGGCAGTGGATGATCATGTGGCGGCGGTCGTCCGCCGGGGTCCCGGCCCAGGCTTTTTCAAAGGCGGAAAGGACCGATTCTATAGCCCGGTCGCCATTGGCGTGCACAGCCAGTTGCAGTCCGGCGGCATGGTATTTATTCACCATCCGGTCCAGTTCTTCCTGGGGCAGGAGCAGATCGCCGGTCAGTTCCGGTCTGGTGTGGTAAGGCTTGGACAGAGCCCCGGTCAAGCCCTGGATGGAGCCGTCCTGCCAGGTCTTGACCGAACCGAGCTTGAGCCTGGTCGAACCAAACCCGGTCCGGAAACCCAGATCGTAGAGGCGCCGATACAGCTCTTCGGTCAGAGTCATGTAAACGCGCAGATCCAGGCGTTTTTCCTGTTCCAGTTCCATATAGGACTGAACAACCTGCGGACCATGCTGGAAGTAGCCTATGCCTCCGTCATGAATGGAAGTCACGCCGTGACTGTGGAAATAGGACATGGCTTGGAGGAGCGCCTTTTTGAGCTGCTCCGTGGTGTAAGGCTTGATGTGCTTTCTCACCAGATCCATGGCCCCGGCTTCGGCGAGCAGGCCGCTGGGCAGACCGTTTGTATCTTTATCGATGACGCCGCCTTCGGGCTGAGGAGTGTCCGGCCCCACCCCGGCAATCTCCAGGGCCTTGGAGTTGACATAAGAAAAGTGAACCGAAATGTGCATGATCTGGACAGGATGCTCGGGGGCTGCTTCGTCCAGATCGGCCCTGGTCAAGGCTCTCTTGTCGGAAATGAGGGTATCGTCGTAGCCGAACCCTTGAATCCATTCGCCCGGGGGCGTCTGCCCGGCCTTGACCCGGATGGCTTCCTTGACGTCCGCGATGGACCGAGTAACCGAGGGCGAGCAATCGACCCGCAGAAGGTTCATGGCATAGGCAGAGGCGTGGTTGTGGGATTCGATAAAACCAGGCGATACGACGGCTCCATGCAAATCCACCAGTTCGGTGGACGCGGACTGCCATTCCTTAATATCCCGGTCCGACCCGACCGCGCAGAATTTGTCGCCGATGATCCCGAAGGCGCTTGCTTCCGGGTTGTTTTCGTCCATGGTCAGGATTCGTCCGTTATGAAATATTCGCGTTGCTTTCATCGGGCTCCCCGCTTGCTCCGTACCGGCCGGCCAGACCGGCTGCGTTATTTGTTTATCGCGCCGTGCGCTGGCGTCGGCTATCCATAGAGCAATAGGCGGGCCAAGGATTGTCCGTCCTCATTTTTGTTTTTATGATGCTGTATTTATTGGATTTAAATAACTGGAAATCTTAAAGCGGCTTTTCAGAGGTGTATCTGCTGATACGTCAGCGCGTGCGGCAAGCGCACGCGGGAGTGCGCAAGCAGCACGCATCTCTCATACTGAACAGCGGCGTGGTGTCTTTTCAGGAACAGGCAGGTGAAGGAACGTTGAGTTCAGTCCGTAAAATGACCTTCATCGCCAAGCGCCTTGATTTTCCGCAGCAGGGCAAAGCGGCTGACGCCCAAGAGCCTGGCCGCGTCGGCCTTCACGCCGCCCGACTTTTCCAGTGCGTCCTTAATAAGGCTCTCTTCATACAGGCGAACCTTTTCCGGGAGGCTCAGATCTTCCGAATTTCCCGGCATCCCGGCGTCCTGAAGCATGTCCGTCAGATGAAGCGGCAGATCCCCGGAGTGTATTTCATCCCTGTCGCACATGATGACGAGCATCTCCATGAGATTCCTCAGTTCGCGGATATTTCCCGGCCAATGATAGGACAGAAGACGCGTCCGGGCCTCCTCGGTCAGACGGACCGCATCTTTGTTGAATTTGCGGCAGAAATAATCCAGGTAATACTCGGCGACGGCCAGGATGTCTTCGCCTCGCTGGCGCAAAGGCGGGACGACCATCGGCACCACGTTCAGGCGGTAGTATAAGTCCGGCCGGAAGGTTCCCTCGGACATGGCCTTTTCCAGGTCCCGGTTGGTAGCCGTGATGATGCGCAGGTCCACGAATATCTCCCTGGCGCCCCCTATGCGCCGGAAGGATTTGCTTTCGATGAACTGGAGCAGTTTGGCTTGCAAGGGCAGAGACAACTCGCCGATTTCATCCAGAAACAAGGTCCCTTTGTCGGCCAGTTCCACAAGACCGGTCTTTCTCTGGCGAGCGTCGGTAAAAGCGCCTTTTTCGTAACCAAAGAGCTCGCTTTCCAGGAGATTCTCCGGCAGGGATGCACAGTTGACCTCGATAAACGACTGGGAGGCCCGTTCGCTGAGGTTATGTATGGCTTTGGCCAACAACCCCTTCCCGGTTCCGCTTTCGCCCCGGATGAGTATCGTGGTTTCCCGGATTCCGGAAATCTTCCGCACCTTTTCCAAAATGTCCCTAAGAGCCGGGCTTTCTCCGATCAGGTTTTCAAGCCGCTCTCCCTGATAGTCACGCTGCCGGCGATGCTCCACCTCGCCTTTCAGACGCTTGTCTTCCAAGGCCTTTTCGATGAGGATATTGATTTCATCGAGGTCAAAAGGCTTGTTCAGATAATCATATGCTCCGCTTTTCAGTGCCCGGATGGCGGAATCCATGTTCCCGTGGGCGGTGATGACAATGGTGATGATGGACGGGTCCGTCTCCACGATGCGGTCCAGCAGGTCGAGTCCGAAGGCGTCGGGCAGGCGCAGATCCAGAAAGACGATGTCCGGGGAATGGGTTTTCAGGTATTCCAGAAATGGTGCGCCCTCATAATAGTCGCGAACCACGAAGCCTTTCCGTGTCAACGCGATCTTCAGACTGCTTACAAGAACTTTTTCGTCGTCGACTATGGCTATTTCCGTCACTTGTTCTTATTACTCCCCGGCTGGCGAAGCGGCGCGGAAGGTCAACCTGAAGGCTGCTCCTCCGCCGTCCGCATTGCCCGCCTTGATATGGACATTGTTCTGAGAAAGCAGTGAATAGACAACGGACAGTCCGAGTCCCGTTCCTGTCTTGTTCAAGGAGAAAAACGGGTCGTAAATCCGGTCTATCACCTCGGGCGGAATGCCCGGGCCGTTGTCGGCAATGACAAGGACCGGCATGTTCTCCTCGTTCCATGAAGTCAGCAGGGTTATGCGTCCCGTTCCCGGTTCAACCGCCCAGATGGCGTTCAACAGCAGGTTTACCATGATTTGCAGCATCTGGTCCGGGTCGACTTCCACCTGAACCGGCTCAATGCTGTTTACGACCTCGATCCGCTTCTTCCGGATTTCGCTTTCAACCAGGTTCAAGGCCCGGTCCATAATTCCAGCCAAGTTGCAAGCCGCTTGCCTGGATGGGCGGGGCCGGGCGAAATCCAGCAGGCTGTTGAGGATTCTGGTCAGCCGGTCCACTTCCTGACGGACGCCGCCGGCCAGTTCCTTGATCTGGCGGCGCTCCTCCAATGTCATGGGGATAGTGGAGGTTTCCATTTCATCAGGCATAGTGCCCGTTGATCCCGGCGGACCTCCCGGTTCGGCCAGTTCCTGCAAGACCTGGGCGCTGGTTTTGATGCCTGCCAGGGGGTTCTTTATTTCATGGGCGATTCCGGCGGAAAGCAGCCCCAGGGAGGCCAGCTTGTTGGCCTGTATCAGTTCCGACTGGCGTTCGCTCATTTTCTGGGCCATCAGGTTGAATTCATCCGCAAGCGCCCTGGTTTCACTCCCGTAGTTTACATCAATACGGTGTTCCAAGTCGCCGGATGCGAAAGTTCTGGCTCCCTGCAGTATTTTTTTCAGATGATTGCTGGTGCGGCGGCTGAATTCGAAGGCGGCGGCAGCGGCAAACAAGGCCACCAGCGCGGTAAAAACAAGATTTTGTACCACCAGCCGGTTGACATCGCCCAGCAGAACGCTCTCCGGCACCCGAACCGTCAGACGCCAGCCCAGGTCCTCCACTTTGGCCGAGTATTCCCGAGTCTTCTGCAGGACAGTCTGCTTGGGTGCGTGACCGAAACTTTTCTGCCAAAGGACCTTGCCTTCATTATCCAGAATCAGGGTTTCAGTGCCGTAGCCCATATCGGCCTTGGACAGAAAGGTCGTGAACTTCTCCAAACCCACCCCGGCAGCCACAAATCCCGCGGGATTAGCCTGGTCCTGGTCATTGAATAAAGTCGCTACGATTTCGTAGTCCCAGGCTTCTCCCTGGCTGGTCTCGCGAATAAGAAACCGGCCCGCCCCCGGTGCGGGAATGGAAAAGGGATGAGCCGCACCGCCGCCAATACCGCGGGGGGCAACGGAAGTCACGATCAACCGGCCGTCGTGAGAATAAATACTCAGGGAATCAAAAAATCCGTTTTTTTCGCTGAATAGACGCAAATCGTCTTCCAGATCAGTCCGGTTCCGGCCCTGCGGAAGGCTCATCAGGGCGAAGCGAGTGCCGGGAAACTCTCCCAACAGCTCCAGGTCCTTGCACAGGATTCTGTAAAACATGTTGGTCTGGTCGGAGACCTGGCGAACCAGGCTCAACATCCGGTCTTCCGTGATGGATTCGACCGAGCGGCTGTAGTCGGTAATGGTCAGAAAGGAGATCAGCATCAGCGGGAGATAGCCAAAGATGAGATAGAAGGAGAAAATCAACCATTTCAGAGACATGTTCCGCATGAATACCGAATCCTTGGTTCGCGGTTTGGGAACCTCTTAAAAAGCAGGCGCCTGATAGAGCCTATGTTTTTTCCGGCGGCGATTCATCAGGCCACCCCTTGAATCCGCCGGACCTTCGGAGCTGACGACGCCATCCCGGGTCCTCTATTTATTCTATCCTAATACCTTGCGGAGTTTTTGGCAAAAAGCCGTGAGCCGTGCGAGCGGTGAGGACCAAGGGGATTGCTCCGGAGAATGATTATGGCGAACCGGTCATGAAACTATTGGATAACACAGGCCCGGTGGCCTGTCACCATGCAAATCACTCCCTTGAGGCAGGTCGAATAGCGCAGGATGATAGAGTTGAAACAGAAAAAGTTCGTTCAGGGAGGAAGATGCCTCGCGGTACGTTTGGAGACAATAAAACCCGTCTGAATTTACGATGGGGCTCAACAGTATGAGGGGCGGCCCCATGGCCGCCCCGGAAAACCCCCGTTAATGGTTACGCGTTTTATGCGTTCTGCTCGTAGGCGTCTACCTGGGAGAGGATATATTTTCCCCAGACCCGTTCGAAACGGTCCCGGTCCACCACGGGCTTTTTCAGCATCTCGCGGCACAGGGCCATCTGCTGTTCGGTGGCACTGGGCTTCTGGTGCAGCACCAGGGCGAACTTGGAAAAATCCCGGATCATGAAATCGAATATCTGTTCGATCAGGTCCTGGTCCGCGCCGGTCAGGTTGGCTTCCTCTATGATGAGCTGCCCATAGGCCACCAGGGTGAAGAGTTCGCCCAGCGAGAGCAGGAAGTCGATGTCCTTGGCCTGTTCCTTGGTCGGTGTGGCCGTCATGAGGAATTTTTTCAGGACCGCGATCTGTTCCTTGAAGACATTCACATTGGGCAGGTCCAGGCTGCCGTAAGCGATGTTGTAATCGTGGAACTGGATCTTGCTCAGCCCCCTGGTCGGCCCCTGGTTGAAGAGGAACTCGTCGTCCACAGCATCGAACCTTTTGGGAATCTCCGGGAACTGGCCGGGGTTGAAAAAGTAGTTGGCCATGAACTTGGTCACCAGGGCCATATTCACGTGCACCGTGCCTTCCAGCTTGGGCAGGGTTCTTATGTCGCGGGTGGCGTTCTCGAAGTACATGTCCTTCTCGAACCCACGGGCCGCTATCACATCCCAGAGCAGGTTGACGACCTCTTCACCTTCGCAGGTGACCTTCATCTTGACCAGCGGATTGTACAGCAGGTACCGCCGGTCCTGGGGTGAAGCCGATCTCATGTAGTCCGAGGCTCTTCGGGAAAAAATCCGCATGGCCGCCAGCTTGGCGTAAGCGTCGGTGAAGAGCTGTCTGATGTGGGGGAACTCCGTAACGAACTTGCCGTAGAGATTGCGGTGCGCAGCATGGTTGAGGGCTTCGTAGAAGCAGTGAGTCCCAATGCCTATGGCCGCCCAGCCCAGGTTGAACTTGCCCACGTTGACCGTGTTCAAAGCCGAGTCCCAGGCGTCCTGTCCGGTGCTCAGAATCTCGTCCTCGCTGACCGGATACCCGTTCAAGGCGTATTCGGCCACGTAGCCGCTCCAGTTGACCGTGTTCTTTATCAGGTCGTAGTTCTCATGCCGGGGATCGGCCACAAAGAAGACGTATTCGTCCGTGTCCGAATTCTTGCCGAAAGTCGATACATAAGCCGCCTTGTTGGCGTTGCCGATATAATACTTGCCGCCGTCGGCCACATACCGGCCCTCGCCCAGGGGCGTCAGCATCATTTCGGAGGAATAGAGATCCGCGCCGTGTGCGCGCTCGGACAGGCCGAAAGCAAAAATGCCGCCCTCGTCCAGCATCTCGGCTGTCCGCTGCTTGACCTTTTCGTTGCCGCTCATCCAGATAGGACCGAGACCGAGGATGCTCACCTGCCAGGCGTACCAGTAAGAAAGGCCGTAAAAGGCCAGAATCTCGTTAAAATCACAGATGCGGGCCGTATCCCAGCGAGCCCCGGCGTGTTCGCCCGCGTATCCGGCAGGTGTCAGAAGGTCGGCGAATATCCGGTTTTCCTTAAGGAACTCCAGAAAATCAGAATACCAGACCCGGTCCATCAGATCCTGCTTGCATTTCTGTTTGCCCTTGTCCTCGAAAAACCCGATCATCTTCCGCATGATCTCCCGGGAATGCTCGTCCAGGTGCTCATACTTTTCGGTCTTGGGATTGAGCAGCATCTTTTTATCCTTTCCTTAAAGGTAATTGGGGGCGGCTGTGTCCATGAAGCCGCTTCAAGTCCAGAAATCCTGTTCAAACCACCTCCGGACACTGTCCGGACGGGCCTTCCGACTCTTCTCTTTGTTTGTATGCGAACCTTAGAGCGAAAAAAATTTACACGAAATCCATCAGAAAACGCTTGAACAGCAGGCGTTCCTCAAGAGTGAAACCGGCCAGCAGTTCCTCGTTGGCCTTGCGCCGGGCCTCTATCAACTCGTCTTTCATCCGGTTGGCCTTGTCCGACGGATACAGGCGGCAGACCCTCCGGTCCTCGAGGTCCGGCATTTTTTCTATCCATCCGGCCTCGGCCAGGCGGTCCAGCACCCCGGAGAGAGTCGCCTTGTCCAGGACCAGGTTCTTACCCAGCTCCGAAGCCGTGAACCCCTCCTGGCACCAGAGCGCCTCCAGAACCAGGTGCTGCATGTTGGTCAGGCCGAACGGTTTGAGATACTGTTTGAAATGATTATGACCTTTCTGATAGGCCTTAGCCAGAAAGAAGACCACGCAGTCCGGCAGATTTTCCCTGTCCCAGTTCATTTTTCTGTCCTTTGCATACCAACTACCCGAGAGCCGGGGGCAAGTCAAGCCGATTTGCATACAGCGGCAAGGATCTATTCGGATATGGGTAAGCCCCGGCTGACAAAGGACAGGCCCTGCTGCATACGCGTGCCGATCATGACCGCTTCGACCAGCGGAGCGTTGACCGGTCCCTGGGCTTTCCAGCGGACGATGAAATTGGCCCCCACACCGCCGGTCCGGTCGGTCTCCTTGACCACGTAATGAATGGAACCCAGAGGTTTGATCTGGACCGAACCGGAAAGATAGCTCCGCACCTTCTTCCCGTCGTTGTCGTAGTAATCAACGGTCACGACAGTTACCGGGTAGCGGGGGTCGGTGTTGCGAATGCTCAAGGTGGCCGTCAGGTCTATCTCCGCCTGCCGGTCGCCGCTCAGAATATGGCTGTATACCGGCACATACAAAGTCTGCCCGGCGCTTAAAACCGGTTCCCCGGCCCAGGCCGCCCCTGTAGCCCAGCAGAAGACCAGCAACATAATCAGCACCGGTTTTAAACCCTTTTTCTGCATTTTCACGCCTCTCCTGTCCCCATGATTTTTAAGCTGTCATCGTACCTTCAAAATAAACCGTAACCGGTCCGGGGCACAACATTTTTCCATCCATCTCCAGCACAGAGCCAACCAGCGGAAACAGGCCGCCGGAATCCGCTTGCCCGGAACTCCGCTTCGTGCCAGACTGGCTTCAGTACCAATCCTGGCGAGGCTTTTTTTTCATGTGTCTGCAAATCCGCTCCGCGTCCAGAGCCGACGTGGCTCTGCTTACCGGTATTGTCCGCGACTCCTTCGCCGATGTGGCCCGGCGCTTCGCCCTGACCCCGGCCAACTGTCCCAAACACCCTTCCAACTGCGAAGACCGCTGGATAACCAACGCCATGTCTCGCGGCGTGGAATATTACATTGCCGAACAGGACGGGCGGCCTTTAGGCTGCGCAGCCCTGGAACCGGCCGACGAGAAGGTCTGTTACCTGGAAAGGCTGGCCGTTCTGCCCGGCGTTCGCCGCTCCGGAGTGGGCCGCAGGCTGGTGGAGCACGTCATGGAACAGGCTCGCCTGAGAAAGGCCGCACGGCTGGAAATCGGCGTCATCGCCGCCCAGTCCGAACTGATCGCCTGGTACGCAACATTCGGATTCCGCCTTACCCGCCAGGCAGCCTTCCCTCACCTGCCCTTTGAAGTCGCCTTTATGGCCATGGAACTTTGAAAAATTCCGAACATACTTCCCCTGCCGGGAAGCCTCGTGTAACATGACGGCAATAATACGATGCCAGGGAGAGGCCTCATGAGCGAAATCAGAATGACCGTGGAAGCCCGCACAGATTACGACTGCGAAACCTCCGGACTGCCCGCCGAAAGGTGGGGGGAAGCAGTCTTCAACGTCAACGGCGAAGAACTCGTCTTCGAAGTGAGTTGCGAAGAGTCCGTCACCGTGGCCATCATGGCCGGAGACGAAAAAACAGCCTGGAAAGGCACGCTGGAAGGACTCAAACAGATACTCCGGGGCGAAATCAAGGCCAGATAGATGACTGTCCGACTTGTTACGCACCGTCGGAGGCGCCCATGAATCTGCTGCCTGCCCTGGTTTTCGGCCTTGTCTTCGCCGCCGTGCTCTATTACGCGGCGGCCAGGAAAAAGGCCAACCGCACCTTCTGGGCCGTCATGGGGTTCTTCTTCGGCCCCCTGGCCCTGCCCTTCATCCTTCTGGCCGGGCCGGAAGCCAAAGATAAAAAAAGCATACTGGCCCGTATCCTCGGCCGCCGGAAAAACGGCGAGTGACCCCTGCTTCGCCCACCGGGAAGAAAGGCTTCTTCCCGACGGCCGCTTGAAGTTATAATCTCGTTATAAATCCTTGAGACAGATTGTTCCCGCCTAGCGGCGCAACGCCTGAAACGTTGCTCAGCCGGACGCGTCCCGGCGCGTCCGTTCCAGAGGGAGGTCCGTCATGTACTGGCCGGTCCATAAGCCAACCCTGGTCCCCCCGGGGATGATCAAAGCCGTCTGTCCCCATTGCCTGAGGGAATCGAAACTCTGGCCCATACCCACGAGGCAGGGCACGCTGATGGACGCCTGCCTGGACCGGCAAGCCTCCACCGGCCAGCGGTACTGCGAACATAAAGACTGCCGGGGTCATGTCTTCGTGGTCAGGCAGTCCGCGCCGGGACAACCGCCCCTGCTGCTTTATCCCCGCAGTGAAGACAAGGTGCAGAGCCGTCTCCAGGTCAACGAGCGGCACTTGAAATTCGTCACCACCCTCCTGGGGCTTTCCACCGCCGCCCTGACTCTGCCCCTGCTCTTCGCCAGAAACCTGGCCGGACCGGACTTGAAGGGTTTTCTGCTTGAACTCAGTCTGCATTTCCCTCTTACGGAACTGGCCCTGACCGCCATGAGCTGTTTCTCCCTGGCCGTGGTTTCCTGTCTGGCTTACGTCTATCTTTCGGCCAAGTGGATAAGACAGGCCTGGGGGATACCCGTAAAACTGCCTTGCTGCCTGCGCTCGGATGAAGACAGGCTTGAAGAATGGCTCGACCAGACTTTCGGCTCGTCCGCCGTGCTGTTCGCCCTGGGCTTACTGCTGTTCCTGGCCTTTACCCTCGGAACCCTCAGAACTCTTTACTTCTGATGCGCGGATGAACTCGGGGCCGCGTTTCGGCTGTTTCCGGCTGCCTGGGCAGTCTTCCCCGTAACAGCCTTCCATCCCCAACGGTTCCGCACCGCGAATAGCATTTAGCCTTGACTACGCGCGCCCCGTGACCTAACATGGAGCAAAGTCTGTTTTCCTCTTTATATCAATCAGATCTACCTCAACCATTCGCCCGGACCTGGCGACGGGATATCTGCTGCAAATGCCGAGTCGTCATGCCGTGGGACGGATTCAACCGACCTTGGGAGGAAACCCCATGAAACGTTTTTGTTGCCTGATGTTTTTCCTTGTTCCATTTGTCTTTTCCATCCCGGTCCTGGCCAAGGACATCAAGGAACATCCCTTGATCCGGCCATTTCCCGGTTCGGTTCTGGCCGCCAACATGTCTGACAATAAAAATTTTGAGGCCTTCGAGTTCCCCTTCTTCAATGAACAGACTAAAAAGAATGAAAAAAAACGCATCAAGGGGGAATATTGGCGACTCCTGTACGAAGTCCGGACGCCTGGCGGGGATCGTGTTCAGAACATTTCCAAGCTGGAGTTTTTTGAAAACTACAAGGCTGCCGCCGAGGAAAAAGGCGGGCAGGTCGTATTTGAAGATGGCGGCAGAATGGTCATCAGTATCCCCAGGGAGGACGGAGGCGTAACTTGGCTGCAAGTATCCGGCAATGCCGGTCTTGGGCAACAGGACCTTGTCATCATCGACGAAAAACCTTTCAAGAAATCCATGGTCTTCGGTCCGGCCCAGTTGAAAGAAGCTCTGGACAAAGACGGGAGAGTCATCCTTTATGGCATTCTGTTCGATCTGGACAAGGCCACTCTCAAACCTGAATCAGACAAGCAGCTTCAGCATGTGGTTGCCCTCTTGCTGGCCGATACCGGCCTGAAACTGGAGGTTCAGGGCCACACCGACGACCAGGGTTCGCCGGAATACAACATTGATCTCTCCCAGCGGAGAGCCGAAACAGTCCAGCAGTATCTCCAGTTGTTCGGAGTAGCTCAGGAACGCCTGCAACCCAAGGGGTATGGTGAAGACCAGCCGGTAGCCCCCAACACCACAGAAGAAGGCCGGGCCAAAAACAGACGGGTCGAACTGGTGAAAATGTAGGCAGAGGCCGAAGCCGGCCTTGCAGCAAAGCAGTGGACATTATCCGGCCGTTGGCGAGGCGCAGCATTGCCCTCTTTCGTGATGTCGCCCTCATCCGGCCGGAATGTCAGCCTGTGTTTTCCGTTCCCTTGAGCAGACGCTTCAGGACCTTGCCCGCAGGTGAACGGGGCAATTTATCGACAAACTCCAAGGACCGGATTTTTTTATACCCGGCCAGATACTGTTTGCAGAACTCGATAAGGTCGGCGGCGGTCAGGCTGCTGCCAGGTTTCAGACTGACCACTGCGTGGATTTTTTCACCCCAGACCGGGTCCGGCAGTCCGATGACAGCCGCCTCCGAGACGGCCGGGTGGGTGTAAAGCACCTCTTCTATCTCGCGGGGATAGATGTTTTCGCCGCCGGAAATGATCATATCTTTCTTGCGGTCCACCAGGTAGAGAAATCCGTCCCGGTCCAGACGGCCCAGGTCGCCGGTGCGCAGCCATCCGTCTTTTATGGCCCGGGCGGTCTCATTTTCGTCCCGAAAATAGCCATTCGTCACGTTTGGCCCCCTGACCAGGATCTCACCGACCTCTCCGAGCGGCACGTCCTGATCCCTGGCATCGGTCAGGCGGATTTCCACGTTGGTGAACGGCTGGCCGACGCAGGCCGTTTTGGCCAGCACATAACGGGGTTTCAGAGTGGTGATCGCGGCGGCTGTCTCCGTCATGCCGTATGTCTCCCCCAGTTTGGCCTTGGGAAAGAGCTGCAACAGCTTGCGTTTGGTCTCCAGAGGCATGGCTTCCGCGCCGGAGGAAACCGATTCGACAGATGATGTGTCGTATTGCTCCAGGCCGGGCAGTTGGAGGATGAAATTCCAGACCGTGGGCGGAAAGGCCATCTTGCTGACTTTTTCCCGGACCATGACCTCCATGACCTTCTGCGGGTTGAATTCGGACATGGCAATCAGGGTGCAGCCCAGGTAAAGACACGTGGTCATCAGACTGAAAGCGGCCGCGTGGTACAGGGGGAAGACCAGCAGGACCCGGAAAGAACTGTCGAATTCGCTGTCCTGGGCCAGATTGACCGAAGCCCACAGGCAGTTGCCGTGACTGAGCATGACCCCTTTGGGGCGGCCAGTGGTACCCGCCGTGTACAGAATGCAGGCCAGATCGTTCTCGTCGACCGCCGCGTCGGGCTCGTCCGCCGGATAATCGGCCAGCAGGCGGTTGAGGTCGGTCTGCTCTCCGTCACCACCGCCGCAGGCTATCCATCGCCGCACGCCGGAAACCTCCCGGGCCAGTTGCTCGCTTACATTTCTGAACTGAGGACCGAAGATCAGGCTGGCGGCCTGGCTGTGATCGACTATGTAGGCCAGTTCCCGTGGCGAGAGCCGGGCGTTGAGCGGAACCGGGACCGCCCCCAATTTCATCAGGGCCAGATAGGTTTCCAGCACATCCCGGCCGTTGAGAAACAGGGTGGCCACGTGGTCGCCCTTGCCTATGCCCAACCCGGCCAAGGCGCAGGCCCGGCGGTTGGCGTTGCTGTTCCATTCGGCAAAAGTCCAGCGGCCTTCCTCGGATACAATGGCTTCCTTACCGGGAAACTTGGCCGCGCACCTTGCAAGCAGGTCCGGCAGGGTCAGCTTGACCATGGCTTTCTCCTATGCTTTGTCCAGATCGTCCGCAAAATCCGGCGGGCTGCTCCCCAGTCGGACCCGCAGGAAGTCCAGGCCTGCGTCCAGGGGCGAACCGGGAGGAAAGACTTCGGCCACACCCATGGCCTTGAGTTCCCCGATGTCTTCCTCCAGAATGGTGCCCCCGACGATGAAGATGAGGTCTTCGGCTCCGCCCTGTCTCAAGCCTTCGGTTATCTTGCGGCAGACGCTCAGGTGGGCCCCGGACAGGATGCTCAAAGCGACCACGTCCACTCCTTCCTGGATGGCGGCCGAGACGATCTGTTCCGGGGTCTGGTGCAGGCCGGTGTAGATGACTTCGAAACCTGCGTCGCGAAAGGTCCGGGCGATGACCTTCACCCCCCGGTCGTGTCCGTCCAGACCGGCCTTGGCCAGCAGAATCCTGACTTTACGCTGCATAATCCCCCTCAGATGACCACCGGCTCGTGGTATTCGCCATAAATATCCTTCAGTAAGGACATGATTTCCCCGAGTGAAGCATAGGCGGTCACAGCCTCTATCAGGGCCGGCATGAGGTTTTCCCCGGCCGCGGCCGCCTGCCTTATTCCGGCGAGAGCGGCCTCCACATCCCGGCGGCTGCGTTCGGCTCGAACCTGTCTGAGACGCGCCAGCTGCCTTTCCACGGCCGAAGGATCATGGCGATGGACCTTCAGGTCAGGCCGCCCGGTCTTCTCGTCGCAGAAGCGGTTGACCCCGACCACCACCCGCTCTCCCGACTTTTCCTCGCGGGCGAAACGGTAAGCATCCTCGGCAATGCGCTTCTGCATGAAGCCAGTTTCGATGGCCCGCACCGCTCCGCCTTGTTTTTCCACTTCCTCAATGACCTTTTCGATGCGGGTCTCCAGTTCGTCCGTGAGAGCTTCGACGAAGTAGGAACCGCCTAAGGGGTCCGCCGTCTTGGTGACACCTGTCTCATAAGCGCAGATCTGCTGGGTGCGCAGGGCCAGCCGGGCGGTCTCCTCGGTCGGTATGGCGTAAGGCTCGTCCAATGCCGGATGCAGCATGCCCTGGGCTCCCCCCAGGATGTTGCCCAGCAGCCCGTAAGCGCCCCGGATCAGATTGTTCCAGGGCTCCTGAGCCCGGTAAAAACTGCCGCCGACCGTGCCGGTGAAACGGAAGAGCATGGAGGCCTTCTTGGCCGCGCCGAAGCGTTCCTTCATCAGCCGGGCCCAGAGACGGCGGGCGGCCCGGTACCTGGCCGCTTCCTCGAAAATCTGGGTGCCGGTGGAAAAGAAGAAGCTGATGCGCGGGGCGAATTCATCCACGGACAGGCCGCGTTCCAGGGCACTGCGGATATAGGCCAGTCCGTTGGCAAAGGCGAACCCGGCTTCGTGGACCATGGATGCCCCGGCTTCCCGCATGATGATGCCCCGGATGTTGAACGGATAGAATCGGGGCATCCACCTGGCGCAGAACTCCACGATGTCCGTGGTCAGCTTCAGGGCTCCGGGCACGCCCAGCACCCACATGCCCCGGGAGACGTATTCGCAGAGCATGTCGTTGGAAAGGGTCCCCCCCAGCTTGTCCGGACCGAGGCCGCGCTTGCGGCCCAGGGCCACGTACATGGCCAGGATGACCGCCGCCGGGGCGTTGATATTGAAGGAAGTGACCAGGGTCTCCAGAGGCAGTTCCCGGTAGAGCACCTCCATGTCGGCCAGAGTGTCTATGGACACCCCCAGACGCCCGACTTCGTCTTCGGCCTTCGGGTCGTCGGAATCGAGGCCGAGCTGGGTGGGCAGGTCGAAGGCGCAGGCCACGCCGTGATTGCCTTCCTCCAGCAGAAACTTCCAGCGACGGTTGGTGTCCTCGGCTGTACCGAAGCCGGAATAGAGCCTCATGGCCCAGGGCCGCACACGGTACATGGCCGGGTAGACTCCGCGGGTGAAAGGATATTCTCCCGGCAGACCGATCTTTTCCAGGTAGTCGATTCCGGCCGTGTCGGCCGGTGTGTACACAGCCTGGAGCGGTTCCCCCAAATCGCTCAGCACTTCCGGCAGCTCATCGACCTTGTGGGATTCCCGCCAACGCGCCGCTTCTTCCTTGATTCTCTCTAAATCAGTCACGTCCGCTTCCCCTTTCAGCCTAGCAGGGCGGCTTCGCGTTGAAGTTCCTCCCGGAAGGCCGGGTGAGCGACAGCGGCCAGGGCCCTGGCCCTTTCGCCCAGGGATAGCCCCCACAGGTCGGCCACTCCGTACTCGGTGACGACGTACCGCACCGAATGGCGGGGCGTGGTCACGGCCGAGCCCGGAGCCAGCCGGGCGGTTATCCGGGAAATCTTGTCTCCCGGCGTGGTGGAAGGCAGGGCGATGATGCTCACCCCGCCCTCGGAAAACAGCGCGCCCTGAAGGAAATCGAAACTGCCGCCCACGGCGCTGAACTGCTGGCCATTGATGGTCTCCGCGTTCACCTGGCCGGTCAGGTCCACTTCCAGGGCTGACAGAACCGAGCAGAAACGGCTGAAACCGGCCGCAGCCCGGGAGTTTATAACCTCCTCCAGCGGGCGGGCTTCCACCAGAGGGTTGTCATGCACGAAGTCGAAAATCTTTCTGGTGCCCAGAATCTCCGTGACGATGACCGCCGGTTCCTGGCCGGTCCGGACGGCTCCGGCCTCCACCAGGTCGACTATCCCGTCTGTGCCCATGGCGAAAAAGCCGAGATCGCGCCGGCCGGACAGGGCGGTCATAATGGCCTCGGGAATTCCGCCCAGCCCTATCTGAACTGTGGCCCCGTCCGGTATGAGCCCGGCCGCCAGGCGGCCTATGTCCTTTTCCTTTTCACCGGGCTCCCCGCCGGAGGGAAACTCCAGAAGCTCCCGCTCGGATTCCACCAGATAGTCGATCTGGGAGAGATGGATGAAACCCCGGCCCAACACACGCGGCATGCGCGGGTTGACTTCCGCGATGACCAGCCCGGCCCGCAGGGCCAGGGGCAGGGCATGGCCCACGGAGACGCCCAGGGAACAGTAACCCTGGCGGTCGGGCGGAGAAACCTGGATCAAGGCGACATCCACCGGCCAGGGACCGTCCGGCCCAAAGACCTTCACTACGTCCCCCTGCCGCATGGGGATGTATTTGACCCGGCCCGAAGGCAGGTGCTTCCTGATGCCCGGCGTGCACTGCCAAGTCCGGAAAGAGAAGGACTCCTCCAGACCGTCGGCCAGAAACGGGTATTCGATCTGCAGGCCACTGACGATTTCCACCTTTTTCAGGCGGTCAGACTGGGCCACCAGATTTTCCACGAGTGTCTGAGGCAAGCCGCAGCACAAAGGCAGACAGATTCTCTGACCGGAACCGATCCGGGAGATGGCTTCGGCCGCCGGAACCCTGACCGCTCGACAGGTTGAAGCCATTTCAGTCCTCCTGTATGCGAGCCAGTCCGACGCCGGTCACGGCGGTCCGGCCGTCGCTTCGGGTGATGCTCAACCGGCATTCTGCCCAGAGCCCGTCAGCTTCCCGAACGGTCCGCTCGACCACGCCGCCGATGGTCAGGCTGTCTCCGGGGCGAACCGGAGCCAGAAAACGGACCTCCAGCAGGCGGCCCCCAGCGGCCCAGCCCAGGCCGAAACAGGACATCATAAGTTCATTCAGAAAGGCCAGGGACATGGGGCCGTGAGCGATGGTGCCGCCGAAGCGGGTCCCGGCGGCGTACTCGGGGTCGACGTGGAGCCGGTTGAAGTCGCCGGAGAGCCCGGCCCACTTCATGATCCGCTCCTGGTCGATCTCCTTTTCCTTCGCGGGCAGACAGTCGCCAGGCTTAAGAACTGCACACATACGGGCTTCCTCCCTCTTATTTGGGCCATATGGCGTACAGGCGGACGCGGCAGACCACGACCCCGTTCCCATCTGCGGCTTCAATCAGAAAATTCACCCTCAGCCGCCCCTTTTCATCCACGTAGCTCTCGAAGACGCTGGCCTGAACCGTCAACCGGTCGCCCACCCTCATGGGCGCGGGAAACTCGAACTCCTGCTTGGCCAGAACCCCGCCCGAAGGCATGGTGTGGTCCTGCAGGTAGGAAAGACGGGCGAAGACGGCGGCCAGGCCCGGAGGCGCGAGAAGTCCCCCCACTGCCTCCGCCTCGTTTTCATCCCAGTAACAGGGATGACGGTCGCCTACCGTAGCCATGAACTCCTCCACGCGCTCCGGAGTCAGATCAAAATACAGGGGGCGAAAGCCCCGGCCGGCTTCAAGGTCAGAAAATACCAGTTCCGGTTTCGGTTCATCCATCTTCTCACCGCCTTTGTCTCGCATTCCAGACCTGGTTCAGTCGAAAGTCAGGACGACCGGCCCCTGAAAGACCACTTCGCCGTTGGACTTCTGGCAGAGCGCCTCCAGCCGGGAAACACGGCCGGATTCCAGTACCTTGAACCGGGTCAGCAGGACTTCCCGTTCGCCGAGCCCGGCCTGAATGGACAGCTCATCGGCGGCCACGCCCAGACCGGCGGGCAGAGGCCAGTTGTTGGCCAAAGCCTCCTTGATGATGCGGACGGCCAGTTCCGGTTCGAGCAGGCCTTTGTCTCCCCGGTGGAAATAGAGCGACGGCGGGATGATTCTTCCCGGCTTGAGGCTTACGGCCTGCAAAAGGCTGGCGGCCCTGTGCCGGACCGGGCCGCTGCGGGTGCTGTGCCCCAGCAGTTCCCGGCCGCAGATGCTTTCGGCCTGCCGGGAAATTTCTATGACATCTTCTAGATCCAGCCCGGTCTCCACACCGGCCTCATGCATAAGCTGAACCAGGTCCTCAGTGCAGGTGTTGCCGGTCAGGCCTTCGTGATACTTGGGGCGGCTGGTCTTGGGCTGACCGCCGATACCGCCCAGGGAACAGTCGTGAAAGACCAGTCCGGCCTCCAGAGCGGCCATGCTGTTGGCTATACCCAGGCCCCGGGTATCATGGAAATGGGAGATAAAATCGACGCCGGGAAAGCGATCGAGCATCTCGGCGTAAACCTCCCTGACCTGGAACGGGTTGGCCTCTCCCGTGGTGTCGCCCAGCATGATGTAGTCCGCGCCAAGGTCGAGGTACCAGGAGGTCAGGTCCACCACCCCGGATAAGGGAACGTCTCCAGCCAAAGGGCAACCGAAGGAGGTTCCTATGCAGCCGATGACCTTCAGGCCCCCCTGCCTGGCCCGGCGGACGATCCGGGTCAGGGCTTCCTTGGTCTCGTCCATGGTCCGTTCCAGGTTGGCCAGCAGGTGGGCTTCGCTGGCCGAAATGATGGCCGTGATTTCGTCCACCCCATAACCGGCCTGACAGCAGTCCAGCAGCCGGTCCAGGGCCTTTTCGTTGGGCACGATGGCGATGAAGGAGGTGTCCGGGGGCCTGTGCAGGCCTTTGAGGACCTCCACGGCGTCGGAGAACTGTCTGACCAGTTTGGGATGGGAAAAGGAGGTCACTTCGATGCGCTGGAAACCCATCCGGCTCATCCGGTCGATCATGGCGATCTTGGTTGCGGTGGGGATGAACTCCGGCTCCCCCTGGATGCCGTCTCTGGCCCAGCATTCACAGATATTGACCCGACTAGGCGGTTTACCCATCTGATTCCCCCTGATTTAGCTGAGTTATTGGATTTTGGCGATTGCTTACAATATAAAGCATTATTCAAAGCGCTTATTGTTGTCAAGAAAATTGTTTACAATATTGTCTCAGTGATGATATTTTTGCTTGACACATTGTAAACAATTTGTTTTACTCATTCCCATCCACAACAATTTAGGGCGTCCCGCAAGGACGGGGGGAGGTGCGCATGCAAGGAGTTCCGGGCAAAAAACGGCTTGTTCTGGTCGTGGTTGGCCTGCTTCTGGCCATGATGGCTGCTGGCGGCCAGGTCTGGGGCGCGGAAAAGACCCTGCGTTTCCAGGTCAACTATCCGGGAACCAGCTACGGCGGCGAGTGCATGAGATACTTCGCTGACCAGGTGGCCAAGGAGACCGGGGGGAAGGTCGAGATTCAGCTCTTTTACGCCGGGCAGATACTCAACACCAAGGAGGCCTTCACCGCACTCCAGAAGGGCATGATCAACGGGATGTATTCGGCTCTTCTGTATTACGGCGGGGTCGTCAAGGAGGCCCACTGGGAATGGCTGCCCTTCACCTGGGAGACTTCCGAGCAGGCGCTTGATCTCTTTCTCAACCAGGGCCTGATGGAAGTGATGAAGGAGGCCATGCTCCAGTATGACGTGGTCTACCTCGGGGCCATCCCCATGGGCACCCTCTGCTTTCTGACCAAGTTCCCGGTCGAAAAGATGGCTGATTTCACAGGCAAGAAAATCAGGGCTTCCGGCCCTCAGGCCAGCACGGTCAAGCTGCTGGGCGGCACGCCGGTCTCCCTGGCGGCCGAGGAACAGTACACCTCCCTGCAGAGAGGCACCATCGAAGGCACCATCTATCCCCTGTACACCATCGGGGTCTACAAGTTCTACGAGGTCATCGACTACGTGGTCATGCCCGGCGTTTACAGCCCCTGCGTCATCGATCTGACCATGAATGCCAATACCTGGAACGGGCTTTCCAAGGAACTCCAGGAGGCGGTGAGCCGGGCCGCGGTCAATACCATGAAATGGACCGGGTCTCAGAATCAGAAATGGGATGAAGAAGGTCTTGCAGTCACCAGGGAGAAAAAGGTACAAATAACCACACTCTCCGCTGATGAGGCGGAACAGTTGCGGGCGGCCACCAAACCTATGTGGGACGAGGTGGCCGGGCGAAGCGCTCTTTCGGGCAAGGCTGTCGGAATAATTGTGGATTACATGAAGAGCAAGAAGACCGGCAATTGAAGATGAACCGGAAGGGAAGCGGCTTCGCGACAGCCCGTTCGGAAGAAATCCAACGGTCGGAAGGACGGACGTAAGGCATCATGGCGAACGAAGGCGCAAGAGTTACGCCGTTTCAGGCGGAACTGACGAATCTGCTGAAGGAACTCCGGCGGGAGATATATTCAGGCATCCGCCTGCCCCGGGAGCGTCTGGTGGAGAACAGTCTGGCCAAGACCTTTGACGTCAGCCGGATGGTTGTCCGGCAGGCCCTGATGCAACTGGAAACCGAAGGCATGGTGACCATCGAGCCCTATAAGGGCGCGGCCGTGGCCGAGATTTCACTGGCCGGCATCTTTGAAAGCTACCAGGTGGTCGCCATGCTGGAAGGTTTCGCCGCAATGCTGTCCGCCGAGCGTCTGGAAAACGAAGACCTGAACGGTCTGAAACGCAACCTGAACGAACAGCGGGCGCTGGAAATAGAAAACGTCCAGGACTGGCAGAAACTGAACCACAAGTTCCACAGGGACATCAACCTGAAGTGCGGCAACCAGCGGCTTATCGAGATGATAAGGCAGAACTGCCAGTTTACCAGCTACTGGTTCATCGTGCTTTCCGCGCCCGGACGGATATCCACCAACATTGAGGAGCATGAGGCGATTCTGGCGGCCTTCGAACAGCGCGACGGCGAAAGCGCCCGCCGCCTGACCGAAAGCCACATAATCAGCGCCGGTCATTATCTGGTGGATTTCATGCGCAAGAACGTACCCGTGGGGATGTGGCGGGACTGTCAGGAGACGACCTGAGCGGTGCGCGGACCGCATTGATTTGATTTTTCCCTTCCATTAGATCAGCAGAACGGTTTTCGCGGAACAGGTACACCTTAGAAGCGTGCTAAGGGAGGCTTATGCCCGAGGTGCGCGTGAGCAGGAGTGTCACGTGGATCCTTTCATCGCCGAACACCACCGGATTTTCCGCGATCAATTCAGGCGCTTTTGTGAGAAGGAAATTGCTCCACTGGTGGAAGAGGCCGAGCGAACCCAGACTTTCCCCAGACAGTTATTCCCTAAAATGGGGAGCATGGGCCTGCTCTGCGTCAGGTATCCGGAAGAATACGGCGGACCCGGAGTGGACAAGATCACCGACTGCATCCTGCGCGAGGAAATGTCGCGAATCTGCCAGGGGATAGCCACCTCCTGGTCCGGCCACAGCCACCTGGCCACCTATCCAATATATTACGGCGGGACAGAAGAGCAGAAGCGTAAATACCTGCAACCGGCCATCAAGGGCGAAAAAATAGGGGCTTTCGCCCTGAGCGAGCCTGACGCAGGGTCGGACACCAAGTCCATCAAGGCGAAGGCCGAGAGAAGCGGGCGAGGCTATGTCCTCCGTGGAAGCAAGACCTTCATCACCAATGCGCCCATAGCCGACTTTCTGCTGGTGGCCGCCTACACCGACCAGACTCTGGGGTATCACGGCATCAGCCTCTTCATCGTCGACACCGACACTCCGGGGCTGGTCATCAGAAAACTGGACAAGGAAGGCATCCGCTCGTCGGACACTGGGGAACTCTTCTTCGAAGACTGCGAGTTGGGACCTGAAAGCCTGCTGGGCGGCCAAGAGGGCAATTTCGGGCTCATCATGGAGACTCTCAGCGAAGGCCGGGTGGGGGTGGCGGCCAACATGGTCGGGGTTGCCCGCGCCGCTTTCGAGTGTGCGCTGAAATACGCCGCGGAACGGGTTCAGTTCGGACAGCCCATCGGCAAGTTTCAGGCCGTTTCGCACATGCTGGCCGACATGTCCACGGAGATAATGGCCGCCCGCCTCATGGTCTACTCGGCGGCCCACCTGATCGACCAAGGCAGACCGTGCATCCTGGAGGCCAGTTCCTGCAAACTCTTTGCTTCGGAGACCGCAGTCAAGGTCGCCCGCCAGGCCATCCAAATACATGGCGGGTACGGCATTATGAGCGAATTTCCCGTGGTCCGGTTTCTGAGGGACGCCCTGGTCTACACCATCGGCGAAGGAACTTCCGAGATACAGAGGAACATCATCGCCAAGCAACTCGGTCTGTAGACCACCGCCAGAAAGGGACAGGCCTCGCATGTCTCCAGCCAACCAGATGCTCTTGGGAGAACTGACCGGGAAAAACGTAATTTATTTCCCGGACAAGGACTTTCTGGTTGAAGAAGAGCGCCGCATCACCTTCCGCCGCTTCCATGCCCGCACCGAAGCCCTGGCCGCCGGACTCCAGGAACGCGGCCTGCGGGCCGGTCAGAGGGTGGCCGTGCTGAACCACAATTCCATAGAGTTGGTTGAGGCTTACTTCGGAATCATGAAGGCGGGCGGCGTGGCGGTGCCCATCAACGTCAGGCTCAGTCCCCGCGAAGTATCCACCATCATCGACGATGCGGAACCATCATTTCTCCTGGCCGGAGCGGATTATCTGGACAAGGCCTCGCCCGACGAACTGGCCTATAGGGGGACAAGGGTCTTTGTCATGGGCGGCGAGCGGACCGGGCTGCCCGGTTACGAAGAACTTCTATCCGGTCCGGCCGAATCCGCTGAACCGGACGTGAGCGACGACGATCTGGCCATGCTGATCTATACCAGCGGCACCACCGGCCGTCCCAAAGGGGTCATGCTGACTCACCGGAATCTGCTCTGCGACGCCTGGGCCACCTGCGTGGCCCGCCGCCTGAGCCTGGAGGAGATCACCCTGGTCACCGCACCCCTGTACCAGTCCGGAGCTTTGGGCAGCATGCTGGGCAATGTTCTGCGGGGCAACACCATCGTCCTCCTGGACGGCTTCGATCCGGGCAGGGTTCTGGCGGCCATCGAGCGGGAAAAAGTGAGTAACGCCCTGTTCGTACCGACCATGATCGTCAAGCTTCTCCAATTCCCGGAACTGAACCGCTACGACCTGAGCACCATGAAGACGGTTATCTACGGCGCGGCTCCCATGCCCGTGCCTACCCTGAAGGAAGCAATGGAGCGTCTGGGCTGGGAGTTCATGGGCGCCTGCGGAGCCACCGAAACCGGCCCGGCTTACATAGCCTTTCTGGACCGGGAAGACCACCGTCTGGATGGTTCCCCGGAGATGGAGAAACGGCTCGCTTCCATCGGCAAGGAAGGCATCAACGCCCGCGTCCGCATCTTCGGGCCGGACGACCGCCCGGTGCAGGCGGGGGAAGTGGGCGAAATCGTGGTGCGCGGACCGCACATCATGAAAGGCTACTGGAAGATGCCCGAGGCCACGGCCGAGGCCCTGAGGGGGGGCTGGTACCACACCGGCGACATGGGAGTGATGGACGAAGAGGGATACATTTTCATCGTCGACCGCAAGAGCGACATGATAATCAGCGGCGGATTCAACATCTACCCGAGGGAAATAGAAAACATCCTGGCCGGGCATCCGGCCGTGCTGGAAACGGCCGTGGTCGGCGTGCCTCACGAGGTCTGGGGGGAAACGCCCCGAGCCTGGCTGGTGCTGCGGCCGGGCGTCGAAAACCCCGGAGAGGAGGCCTTCATGGCCTATCTGCGTGAGAATCTGGCAGCCTACAAGCTGCCTCGGGGAGGCTTCGTTTTTGCCGGCGAACTGCCCCGCAACGCTTCGGGCAAGGTCCTCAAACGGGAGCTCAGGCTCCAGACGGGCAGGGAGACAAAATGACGGGCGACTTTCCCCGGCTCAAGCGGGCGCTTTCCCTGATCGACGCCATCAGTATCTGGTCGGCCAGGATCGGGTGCACTCTCACCCTGGTCATCATGGTATTCCTCTTGAGGGAGATTGTCGGACGCTATTTTTTCAACGCTCCCACCGCCTGGGTCAACGAAACCAACCAGTATCTGCTCTGCATACTCAGCATGATGGGCGGGGCCTATTGCGTGCTGACGGATTCCCATATTCGCGTGGATATCCTCTGGCTCAGGATGGGGCCGAGGACTCAGGCCGCAAGTGAGTTGCTCACTTCCGTCTTCCCCCTGGTCTTCCTCTGCGTCATCACCTGGATCGGCTTCGTTGACTCCTGGGAGGCCATCGCCGACGACAAACGCTCCATGAGCATTCTGGCCATGCCTCTCTGGCCCTCGATGCTGGCCGTGCCCGTGGGCACCAGTCTGATGATTTTGCAGTTCCTGGTGCGTCTGGTCCGTAACGTCCTGCAGATCATTTCCGGCCAGTCCGAGCATCCTCCGGTGGCCGGACTGATCGACTGAAAAGGGGTCTTGTGCTTAGCCTGACGACAATTATCCTTCTGCTGGCTTTGGTCCTGGTCCTGTTGGCCCTGGGCGTTCCCATCAGCTTTGCGTTGGGCGGAGTGGCCACACTGGGCGTGCTCATCCTCATGGGGCCGCTGGGCCTGTATATGCTCTTCGCAACGGCCTACGGCGAAGTGACCAATTACCTGCTCATCGCCGTGCCCCTTTACATCTTCATGGCCAATATGCTGGGGGCCAGCGACCTGGCTGACGACCTCTACCAGGCCGTCTACTCCTGGATGGGCCAACTGCGCGGCGGCCTGGCTCTGGGCACCGTGGCCATCTGCGCCCTCTTCGCGGCCATGGCCGGCATTTCCTCCGTCGCCACCGTCTCCATGGGACTCATCGCCCTGCCGTCCATGCTTAAGAGAAATTACCACAAGGACCTTTCCGTGGGCTGCATAGCCGCGGGCGGAGCACTGGGCATACTCATCCCGCCCAGCATCATCATGATTATCTACGGCTCCATGGCTGAAGTCTCCATCGGCCAGCTATTCATGGGCGGACTCATTCCGGGGATACTACTGGCCATAATCTATTTCATCTACATCGCCGTGCGCTGTTGGCTTCAGCCCCACCTCGGCCCCCCGATCCAGGAATCCCTCAGCCTTAAGGAGAAGTTCCGCACTCTCAGCGGCGTCATCCTGCCCCTTATTCTCGTCGCCGCCGTCCTGGGCGTCATCTACTTCGGCGTCTGTACTCCCACGGAAGCGGCGGCCATCGGCGCAGCCGGGGCTCTGGTCTGCAGCGGGATCTACCGTAAACTGACCTGGAAAAATCTTTTCCAGGCCTCTATGCGCACTCTGCGCCTGAACACCATGGTCCTCTGGATAATGATCGGGGCTATTGCCTATTCTCACCTGATGTCCCTGTCAGGGCTGCACACCCACACCGAAAATATGATGGCCGACATGCATGCCAACCGTTGGGTCATGCTGGGAGTGATGCAGATGACCTTCTTCGTTCTGGGCATGTTTCTCGACCCGGCCGGCGTCATCATGATAACCACGCCCGTTTTCATCCCCATCGTAAATGCCCTGGGCTTCGACCCGGTCTGGTTCGGGATACTCTTCATCATCAACATGGAAATGGCCTACCTGACCCCGCCCTTCGGCTTCAACCTGTTCATCATGAAAGGCGTTGTCCCGCCGGAAGTGAGCATGGGCGACATCTACCGCTCCATTGTGCCGTTTGTCGCCCTGCAGGCCCTCTGCCTGATCCTGGTCATCATCTTCCCCGAACTGGCCCTATGGCTGCCCCGGCACATGGTGGTCAAATGAAAAACCTCGCCACCAAAGGGACAAAACCCGGCCCCCTGGAGGGGTTGCTGGTCCTGGACCTGGCTCAGCTGATAACCGGCCCCTGGTGCGCCAGCCTGCTGGGCGACCTGGGCGCAAAGGTCGTCAAGATAGAAACGCCGCGGGGCGGCGAGGCCATGCGCCAGATCGGACCCTTCGTGGAAGGCGAAAGTGTGCTTTTCCTTTCTGTCAACCGCAATAAAAGGTCTCTGACTCTGGACCTGAGCAGGGAGAGCGGCCGGGAAATCCTGTGGAAGCTGGTCTCGCGGGCCGACGTCTTCATCCAGAACTTCCGCCCGGATGTCCGGGCGGCCTACGGTGTCGAATACAGCCGGGTCAGCAGCCTCAGGCCGGACATCGTCTACCTCTCTGTGACCGCTTTCGGGGAAGACGGGCCATACCGGTTCAAGCCCGGTACGGATCACGTCTTTCAGGGCTTGAGCGGCCTGATGAGCGTCTCCGGCGAACCGGGCCAAGGCCCCCTGCGAATGGGCGTCCCCGTGGCGGACATGACCACCGCTATGTACGCCTGCCTGGGAGTGCTGGCCGCCCTGATGCACCGGAAAAACACCGGCCAGGGACAGGAAATCCGCCTCAACCTCCTGGACGCGGCCATGTGCCTGCAACAAACGACCATAACCGAATACCTCCTGACCGGCAGGCTCCCCGAACAGCTCGGCAATTCCAGCCCCTTCGCCTGCCCGGTGAGCATGTTCCCCACGGCCGACGGCCATCTGAACCTGGCCGCCTTCAACAACAAGTTCTGGCGGGCGCTCTGCCGGACCCTCGATGTGCCCGGCCTGGCCGATGATCCAAGATTCTCCACCCCCGAAGAACGGCTGGCCCGGCGGGAAGAATTGGAAACCATTCTGGCAGCCCGTTTCACCAGCCGGACCACGGCCGACTGGCTGGCCAGGCTGGAAGAGGCCGATGTCCCCTGCGGACCGGTCCATGATTATGAATCGCTGTTTACGGACCCCCAGGTCCTGGAAAACCGGCTGCTCAGGGAACTCCCTCACGCAGGGCTGGGCCAGGTCAGGACCCTGGGCAATCCTCTGGCTTTCTCGGAGTCACCGGCCATGGAGAGGAACGGAGCTCCCGAACTGGGCGAGCATACGAACGAGTTGCTCCACGAAATGGGCTACTCGGAAACAGACATACGCGAGCTGCGCGAACAAGGCGTTATCTGAAGGGAGTGCGCGATGAACATGCAGGATGCGGTTATTGTTGACGGGGCGAGGCTCCCCGTGGCCAAGGGCGGGGCGGGCGGGGCGCTGTCTCTGGTTCCGGCCGAAAAATTCGGGGCCCATCTCTTGCGCGAACTGATCCGGCGAAGCGGTGTCCGGCCGGAGGAGATCGACGATGTCATCCTCGGCAACGTGATGGGGGCCTATCTCTGCTTTTCCCGCCTCTGTCTGCTCGAAGCCGGGCTGCCAGTGGAAGTGCCCGGCCAGACCCTCGACCGGAACTGCGCTTCCGGCCTGCAGGCCATCGCCAGCGCCTCCCAGGCCATACGCTGCGGCGAGGCGGACCTGATCGTCGCCGGCGGGGCGGACTCCATGACCCGCCAGCCCTGGTTCATCGAAAAGCCCTCCGTGGCCTTTCCCCGCGGCCCCATCGAACCCAGGGTGCTGGCCGGAGGCCGGGCCACGGCCCCCGAAGAGTACGGAGGCTACAGCATGGGCGAGACGGCCGAAAACGTGGCCGAAAAATACGGCATATCCCGCGAGGAACAGGAAGACCTGGCCCGCGAAAGCCACCGGCGTGCGGCCAGAGCCTGGGAGGCCGGGCTGTTCGCCGATGAGGTTATTCCTTTCGAATACCCCGGCCCCAAAGGCACGGTCATTCTCTTCGACCGAGACGAGACCATCCGCGACGTGGCCCAGTTGGAGAAGATGGGCCGCCTGCCGACCATATTCCGGCCGGGAGGCTCGGTGACGGCCGCGACTTCCTCTCCCGTGACCGACGGGGCGGCGGCGGTGGTCATGATGTCCGGACGCAAGGCCGAAACCGACGGCTTCAAACCTCTGGTCAGGGTCGTGGCCACAGCCTCGGCCGGGGTCGATCCGGCCTTCATGGGACTCGGGCCTGTGCCCGCGGTCCGCAAGGCCCTCAAGATTGCCGGTCTGACGGCGAACGATCTGGACCTGGTCGAATTCAACGAGGCCTTCGCCGCCCAGGCCCTGGCCTGCTACCGGGAACTTGGCCTGAACCGCGAGAAGGTGAATGTCAACGGTGGCGGCATGTCCCTGGGGCATCCCATCGGAGCCACCGGGGCCCGGCTGACCGTGACCCTGATGTACGAAATGAAACGGCGGAATTCGCGATACGGCCTGGCGGCCATGTGTGTGGGCGGCGGGCAGGGCTCCGCCATAATCTATGAAAACGTGAACAGTGAAGCCTGAATACGAAATGACCCTGGGCCGGGCTCTCTGTCGAAGCGCTGCCAGGTATCCCGGCAAAAGAGCCGTACGGGACGACAAAGGCTGGCTGACCTATTCAGGGTTCAACAGCCGTGTCAACCGTCTGGCTCACGGCCTGCTCGGGCTGGGAATTTCACAGGGCGACCGCTTGGCTGTCCTGAGCCACAATTGCCTTGAGCTGATGGAGTTCTTTTTCGCCTGCCTGAAGACCGGCCTAGTGCCATGTCCCCTGGACACCCGCCTGACCGCCGGGGAACAGGCCGCGCTCCTGGCCCTGGCCGATCCCAGGGGCCTGGTATTTCACCCTGACCAGGCTGAGCGGGCCGAAGAATTGTTCAATGCCCTGCCTAACGACAGTCTGCGGCTGGTTCTGGCCGACCAAGCCCCCTCCGGCGCCGCCGCAGCCTCCGATCTGGCGGCCGGGGGAGCGGACCGGGAACCGGAATCGTCCGTAACGGAGAGCTCCACCGCCTTCATCCTCTTCACCGGCGGCACTACCGGAATCCCCAAAGGGGTGGAACTGACCCACCGGAATCTTATCTGGAACGCGGTGAACGTCATCGCCGAAAACGGCAGTCCCAATCCGGAAGCCCGCATCTGTTACCCCATGCAGATATACCATTCCGGGGCGCTGAGCCGATTTCTGGCCACGGTCTTCGCCGGGGGGGCCTTTATCGCCCTGCCCAGATTCGACCCCGCGCTCTACCTGGATGCCCTAGAAAAGGAGGGCGGGACCTTTGTGGTGGGCAATCAGGCCATCTGGCGGATGCTCCTGGAAGAAAACTCCCGGCGGCGGAGAAATCTCGGCCGGGTGACTTCCTGGCTGCACGCCCAGGGAGACATCACCCCGGACTTCCGGGAACAATTGCGGCGGGAACTCTTTCCAAATGGCGAAATGTACGCCAGCTACGCCCTGACCGAAGCCTCGCCCGGCGTGACCGTGCTCAAACCCGGCGACAGTCCCCGGCAGTGGCCGGGGCTGGGCCGTCCTTACATGAGCCTGGAAGTCATGATCGCCGACGAACAGGACCGGCCGGTCCCGGCCGGGGAAACCGGCCAGATACTGGTCAGGGGCCCCAATGTCATGAAGGGTTATTTCCGGAATCCGGAGGAGACGGCCTCCGCGCTGGCCGGAGGCTGGCTGCACACCGGGGACCTGGGCCGGACCGATGACCTGGGGTTTCTTTATTTTGTCGACCGGCTCAAGGATGTGATCAAGACGGGCGGACTGAACGTTTACGCCCGCGAAGTGGAAGAGACCCTGGGAGGGCTGCCCGGCATACGGGAGGCGGCGGTCATCGGGGTGCCCGATCCCAAGTGGGGCGAAACCGTCCGGGCCGTGGTCGTTCTCGCCCCCGGAACAAAGCTGACGGCCGGTGAGGTCATCGACTACTGCCGGGAACGGCTGGCCGGATACAAGAAGCCGACTTCGGTGGTCTTTGCCGAGGAACTGCCCCGTGACGCCCAGGGGCACAAGGTGAAAAAGGGAATACTCAGAAACAGATACGGTCAGCCTTGACCGGGAGCGGAGCAGGAAGTGGAGGTTGCCATGTCAGAAATAAGGACCATAGCGGTTTTGGGGACGGGGATAATGGGTTCCGGAATAGTCCAGGTGGCTGCTTCGTCCGGCTTCCAGGTCGTGGCCGTCGACCCGCTCGAAGCCGCTCTCGATAAGGCTCGGGCTTCCATGCAGGCCAGCCTTAGGAAATTCGAGGAAAAGGGCCGTCTCAATGATTCCCCCGGGGAAATACTGGAACGGGTGGCCTGGACCACGGCCATCGAAGAAGTTTCACGGGCCGATTACCTCATCGAGACCGTGCCCGAGGTGCTGGAACTCAAGCAGGAGGTGCTGGCCAGGGCCGACGGGCTCTGCCGCCCGGAGGTGGTCTTCGCCAGCAATACCTCCCAGTTTTCCATCACCAGCCTGGCTTCGGCCACCGCGAGGATGGACCGTTTTATCGGCATGCACTGGTTCAATCCAGCGGCCATCATGAAGCTGATCGAACTGGTCAGGTGTCTGGAAACCAGCGGCCTGACCCTGGAAACCACACAGGCTCTCTGCGGCCGCCTGGGCAAGGAGACGGTGGTCTGCCGGAAAGACACGGCAGGCTTCATCACCACCCGCATGCTTTCCCTCTGGGGAGCGGAAGCCGCCAGGATACTGGAGGAAGGCATCGCCGATATTGAAGACATCGACAAGGCCTGCCGCCTGGCTTTCGGCCACCCCATGGGGCCTTTTCAACTAAGCGATTTCTCCGGCCTGGACACCGGATTGAGAGTCCGTCAGAAACTTTTTGAAGCCTATGGCGAAAGATACCGCCCGACTCCGACCTTGCTCAATCTGGTCCGGGCCGGACACCACGGGCGCAAAACCGGCCGAGGTTATTACGACTATTCCGGAGGTGGAGAATGATCGGTTTCGACCTGTCCGAAGAACAGCGGATGTTTCAGAAAACGGCCCACGACTTCGCCGCCAGGGAGCTCAGGCCCATAGCCCTGGAATGCGACCGGACCGGGACCTATCCCCAGGAACTCATCACCAAAGGCCACCAGGCCGGGCTGATCGCTTTTCACTTTCCCGAGGAATACGGCGGCGCGGGCGTGACCGACCGGGTTTCCTGGGCCCTGGTCCGCGAGGAACTGGCCTGGGGCTGCCCGGCCCTCTGCATCGCCATGATGGCTTCCAACCTGGCCGCCACGCCCATCCTGCACATGGGCTCCAAGGCGCAGAAAGAAAAATACCTGACCCGGCTGACCGACCCAGACAGGATCACCCTGGCCGCCATGGCCATGACCGAACCGGACGCGGGCAGCGATGTCGCCTCCATCCGGACCAGGGCTGTCAAAAAAGACGGCCGGTACGTCCTCAACGGAACCAAAACCTTCATCACCAACGGCGGCATAGCCGACGTGACCGTGGTCTACGCCCGCATGGAAGGCTCCACGGGCATGGAGGGCATGACGGCCTTCATCATCGACGGCCGGCCCAAGGGATTCTCCATGGGCAAAAAGGAAGAAAAAATGGGCATCCGGGCCAGCCACACAGCCGAAATCATCCTGGAGGATGTCGAGGTGCCAGAAGAAGACCGGCTGGGCCCCGAAGGCGAGGCCTTCCTGCTTTCCATGCGCATGTTCGATGAAAGCCGGATCATGGTCGGAGCCCTGGCCCTGGGCATCGCCCGGAGCGCGCTGGAGGCGGCCATCCGCTATTCCGATGAACGGAAGCAGTTCGGCAAGCCGCTCAAGGCTTTCGAAGGCGTCTCCTTCAAGCTGGCCGACATGGCCACGCGCCTGGACGCCGCCCGCCTCCTGACCTGGCGGGCCGCCTGGCTGGCCTCCAACGATGGGCGGCGTTTTACCAAGGAAAGCGCCATGGCCAAGTGCTACGCCACCGAAGCGGCCTCCTGGATCACCGATCAGGCCATTCAGATCCTGGGCGGATACGGGTACATGCATGAGTATCTGGTGGAAAAGCTCTACCGGGACTCGCGGGTCTTCCGCATCTTCGAAGGCACCTCGGAGATCATGCGCCTGATCGTCTCCCGCGAACTCTTCCGGAAATAGGCGGTTCATCATGGCCTGGAAACACCTCGGAGTGGAAACGAAGGACAGAACCGGGATCATCACCGTAGATTTTCCCCCGGCCAACTCGCTGTCCCCGGAAGTACGCGAGGAACTGGAGAGCGCCGTCACCGACATGCTAAGCAGGGAGGATGTCTGGACCATCATCATCACCGGAGCTGGGGAGAAATTCTTCATGGGTGGGGCCAATATCCAGCGGCTGCTGGAACTCGACCCGGAAAAGGCCCTGGCGCGGGTGAAGGCCGCCCGTGGCCTGCTGGCCCTGCTGAGCCGCTGTTCCAAGCCGGTCATCGCCGCCATCAACGGACTCTGCCTGGGCGGCGGGCTGGAGCTGGCCCTGGCCTGCGACCTCCGCATTGCGGCCGAACACGCCCGCCTGGGTCTGCCCGAAGTCAACCTCGGCCTGATGCCCGGCGGCGGCGGCACCCAGCGGCTGCCACGGGTGGTAAGTCCGGGGCTGGCCCGCTACCTGATCTTTACCGGCGAAGCCCTGACTGCGGCCCGGGCCCTGGAGGTCGGGCTGGTGGAAAAGGTGGTTCCGTCAGGCGAACTCATGGAGGCGGCCCTGGCCACGGCCGCGCTCATCAATAAAAAAGGCCCCCTGGCTGTCAGGGCGGCCAAGAAAGCGGTCAACGCGGCTCGGGAAACGGACCTGGAAAGCGGTCTGGACCTGGAAAACAGCCTCTGGGCCGAACTCTGCGGCACGGAGGATATGAAGGAAGGCGTTTCGGCCTTTCTGGAAAAAAGAGCCCCCGTCTTCCGGGGACGCTGAGGAGTCTGACATGGATTTCAACCTGCCCGAAGAACTCCAGATCATGCAGAACACCATCCGGCGCTTTGTCCAGCAGGAGATCGACCCCGTGAGCCAGCAGATCGAGGAGGAAGACCGTATCCCTGACCACGTGGTGGCCACCATGCGCACGCTGGGCCTCTTCGGCATGTCCATTCCCGAGGAATACGGCGGCCTGGGGCTCTCCGCCCTGGGAGAATGCGTGGTCTACGAAGAAATCTCCAGGGCCAACGCCTCCGTCCGGATCCGCTTCAGCACCAACAACGGCATAGGCTCCCTCGGCCTGCTCTTCGACGGGACGGAAGAACAGAAGAGAAAATACCTGCCCGGCATCGCCAGCGGTGACAAGACCATCGCTTTCGCCCTGACCGAACCGGACGTGGGCTCGGACGCGTCCGGCATCAAGACGCGAGCCGTCCGCGACGGCGGCGATTTCGTCATCAACGGCAACAAGATGTTCATCAGCAACGGCTCCATCGCCGACCTGGTCACAGTGATCGCCGTCACCGACCCCGAAAAGGGCACCCGCGGCGGCATATCCGCCTTTATCGTCGAAAAGGGGACCCCCGGATTTTCAGTGGGCAAAATCGAGAAGAAGATGGGGCTCAGGGGGGCGACCACGGCCGAACTGCTCTTCGAAGACTGCCGGGTGCCGGCCGAAAACGTCATCGGCGGAGAAGAGTTCATCGGCCGGGGCTTTCAGACAGCCATGAAAGTCCTGGACAAAGGACGGCTGACCCTGGCCGCGGCCTCGGTGGGCACGGCCCAGAAAGCCCTGGACCTGGCTGTGGACTACGCCCGGACCAGGGTGCAGTTCGGCAAGCCCATCGGTCAGTTTCAGCTCATCCAGGGCATGCTGGCCCAGATGGCCTCGGAAGTCTTCGCCGGACGCCAGATGGTCTACCGCACCGCCTGGGAAAAGGACCAGGGCCGCCCGATCAGGATGGAAGCCGCCATGACCAAGCTGTTCTGTACCGAGATGCTGGGCCGCGTGGCCGATTCGGCCCTGCAGATTCACGGCGGCATGGGCTACATGAAGGAATTCCCCATCGAGCGGATATACCGGGATTCACGGGTGGTGCGCATCTACGAAGGCACAAGCGAAATCCAGAAGTTGGTCATCGCCAGAGAGTTGTTGAAAGAGTGATGGACGGGAGGAACGGAGTTCAGGAAGCAAGGCGGGACCGGGAAATTGGTCCGCTCAGGCCGTCGCCCATCCGGGAGACCCTCGGCATACGTTATCTGTCCGTCGAGCCCGGTTGCCTGACTGCGGAATTCGAACCGGGCCAGGAATACACCAACGCCAACGGCACTGTCCAGGGCGGCATTCTATGCTCCTTCCTGGACCACATCATGGGCCAGAGCGGCTATACCCTGCTCAGTCCGGACGACCGGCTGAGCACTGTGGAAATATCTCTCAGGTTTCTGGAAGCTGTCGGGGCGGGACTCCTGGGGGGCCGGGGGCGAGTGGTCAAAAAAGGCCAAAAGGTCCTTTTCGCCGAAGGCGAAGTGTTCAATGCGGCGGGTGGAGTGGCCGTCAAGGGCTCCACCTCTCTTCTGATTACTTCAGTCAAAAGACGGACGGCTGTGGAGCCGGGTATGGGGGGACGCAAGAACGATGGCGGGAATTGAACGTATATTAGCTGCGGTGGATTTCTCCGAATACACCAGAGCCACTTTGGAATACGCGGTCTTGCTTGGAAGGTCTCTGGGAGCGGAAATCATCCTGCTCAACGTGCTCAACCAGCGGGACGTGGATTCCGTGCAGAGTCTGGCCAGGATGGGAGCCAACATCAGCCTGGATGATTACATCTCCCGGCAGACTACGGATCGGGAAAGGCAGTTGGCGGAGATCGTGGCCGGGTTCAACGTCAACGGCCTGAAGTTCTCCAAACTGGTCAAGGTGGGGATACCGGTCCAGGAAATCCTCAAAACCATCATTGAAACCAAGGCCGGGCTGGTGACCATGGGCACCAAGGGCCGAACCAATCTGGCGTCCACCCTGTTCGGCTCCACTGCCGAAAAGGTCTTCCGGCGGTCGCCCGTGCCTGTTCTGTCGGTCAGAGGCAATCCGCATACCGGCCTGCTCGAAACGATCATGCCCTGACCTCGCCCCACGGACGACGGCTTCGAAACAATCTCCGTGATTCCCCTTGTGCGGGAGGCTTCGGCGAAACGGCGTCGAAGCTCCCCGGCATACGATGTTCGGAGGTCTATTCAAAAAAAGGAGGGTTTGGCGTATGGCTAAGAATTACAAAGCCTGGCCGGAAGGCTGGCCGAAAAGCCTGAACTATCCCGAGTTTCCCGTCTATGGCATTCTGGACCAGACCGCGGCCAGAGCCCCCAACCGCATCGCCCTGGTCTTCGGAGGGGCCGAATTTACTTACGGCGAGTTTCAGCTCCTGACCAGAAAATTCGCCGCCGCCCTGGCCGCGCTGGGCGTGGGCAAAGGGGACCGGGTGGCCATCCATCTGCCCAATTGCCCCCAGTTCGCCATAGCCTACTACGCCATACTCCGCCTGGGCGCGGTCTTCACCCCCTTGAGTCCTCTCCTTGCCCCCAAAGAAGCACTGCACCAGTTGCAGGATTGCGGGGCCGAGACCATCATCACTCTGGATATGCTATCCCCCGTGGTTAAGGGCATTCTGCCTCAAACCAACATCAAAAGAGTCGTTTCCACCAGTCTGGCCGACTGCTACAATCCGGTCATAGCCGCCGTCAAACCTATCGCGAAGATGCCGGTACCGGAAACCCACGACATGGCCGCCCTGCTCAAAGAACACGAGCCCCTCAAGGAAGAAACCCCTATTGACGTGAAAAAGGACTTGGCCCATCTGGCTTATACCGGAGGCACCACCGGCGTCAGCAAGGGCGTTATGCTCACCCACGCCAATGTGGTCAGCAACGTGCTGCAGTTCAGTCTGTGGCTCAACGGAGCCCAGGCCGAGATGAGCCCCGGCGGGGTCTTCAACCTGGTCTTCCCGCCCGGCGTCGATCCTGAAAAGAGATATTCCGTGCGGGATAAGGAAATATCCCTGGTCGTCGTCCCCTGGTTCCACGTCATGGGCACCGTGGGTTACCTCAACGCACCTGTCGTCGCCGGAAACACAATGGTCGTCTTCCCCCGCTTCGACCCCGTCGAATTCATGGAAGCCGTCCGCAAATACCGGGCCACCCGCATCGGCGGAGCGCCTCAGCTCTATATCCCCTTGCTCAACCTGCCGGACTTCGAAAAATACGACCTTTCCACCGTGACCATCGCCGCCTCGGGAGCTGCCCCGCTGCCGGTGGCCGTGCTGGAAAAAATGATGCAGGTCATACCGGGCATCGTCATCGAAGCCTACGGCCTCTCTGAATGCTCCATGGGCGCTTCGGCCAATCCGCCGGACCGAAACGCCGCCCGGCCCGGCTCTGTGGGCCTGCCCATCGCCGACACGGAATTCAAGGTCGTGGACCTGGTGACCGGCGCTGACCTGCCGCCGGGCTCGGAAGGCGAACTCTGCATTAAGGGTCCCCAGGTCATGGTCGGATACTGGAACAACCCCTCGGCCACGGCCGAAGTCCTGAAAGACGGCTGGCTCTTCACCGGCGACATCGCCCGCGAAGACGAGGACGGCTTCTTCTACATCACCGACCGCAAGAAAGACATGATCATATACAAGGGCTACAACGTCTATCCACGGGAACTGGAAGAGGTCCTCTACCATCATCCGGCCGTCCAGCAGTGCGCCGTGGTCGGACGCCCGGACCCGGAGGCCGGGGAGATACCGGTGGGTTTTGTGGAACTCAGGAAAGGCGCCCAGGCCACAGAGCAGGAACTGATAGAATTCACCAACCAGCAGGTCGCCCATTACAAGAAGCTGCGCAGGGTGGCCTTCGTCCCGTCCATCCCGGTCAATCCTTCGGGCAAGGTCCTGCGGAGGGTGCTGAAGGAAAAGGTCGCCGAGCTGTAGGGGGCTGGCTTCGGCAATATGTTCTTTGCGGCTTTTCGGACAAGGCGAAGAACGCAGTCCGGCGACAGCGAACTATCTGCTGCAACCACTGCTGTCGCACTTGCCGGAATCAGTGTTCCTACTCAACGGTTCTCCGGACAGAAGTTCCCCGGACAACCGCAGGCTTGCCCTTTGAGGCGTCCTTTGTTATTCTGGGGACGAAATCCCGAACATAATCAAGACCAACACCGCTGGCCGCCCCAATGGAGGAAAAGCCCATGTCCTACCAGACCCTGCTTTGTGAAACCGGCGAAGACCATGTCGCCGTCATAACCCTCAACCGCCCTCTCCAACTCAACACTTTCAATTCCGTCATGGCCGTAGAACTCAACCAGGCACTGCTGGCCCTGGACGCCGACCATGACGTCAGGGCCATCATCATCAAGGGGGCGGGGCGGGCCTTCTGCGCCGGAATAGACGTCAGCGAGTTTCCTGGACGGACGGCTTCGGAATACAAAGAGTGGGTCGAAGAGATGGAGAAGCCTCTCCAGACTATCATGTCCATCGGCAAACCGGTCGTGGCCCAGGTCCATGGAGCCGCCGCCGCCAACGGGGCGGGACTGGCGGCCGCCGCCGACCTGGCCGTGGCCTCAGACAAGGCCAAAATCGGCTTCACGGCCATCAACGTCGGCCTTTTCTGCCTGGGACCGGCCGTGCCTCTGTCCAGAACCGTCACCCGCAAACAGGCTCTGGAACTGCTCTACTTCGGCGACCTCATCACCGCACAGAAGGCCCTGGATTTCGGCCTGATAAACCTGGTCGTTCCGGAAGACGAACTGGAACAGGCCGCCCGCAACTATGCCCGCCGCCTGGCAGAAAAGAGCCCGGCCGCCCTGGTACTGGGTAAAAAGGCCTGCCACGTTGCGGCAGAGATGGACATAGACCGGGCCTTTGCCTATATGAATGAAGCCTTCGCCCGGCTCTGCACCACCATAGACGCCCAGGAGGGAGTGAGTTCCTTTCTGGAAAAAAGGCCGCCCGTCTGGAAAGGCTGCTGATTGGGGCAGTTTGAAGCTGCTTCCGTCGGCGTCAGTTTTTGAAAAAAAGGTCCCGCCCGAACTGGAACAAGGCAGTGGAAAGCGGAGCCTTCAGCCGCCCGGGCTGTCGTAACGCCGGACCCTGCCGTTGTGTTTCTTGCGCAGGTAGTCGCGGACGACTTCCAGGGTGCGGGCCAGGGCCTGTTCTTCACGAATTTCCAGCACCCACCAGTCACAGGCGGGCAAACGGTCGAGCATGAGCAGGCGGGTTTCCAAGTCGTCCAGGGAAGACGGCGCGACGTGCGCATCTTCCCTTTCTTCGTGGTAGATATGGGCATTCACCACCCGGTCAGGGTGAGGCGCAACGAAATCAGATAGGTCATAAAGGCTGGATTCAACGGACGGACTGACCCAGGCATGGCCGATGTCCAGAGTTACCCAGGTTCCGGCCAGACGCACCAGCTTTTCAAAAAGGTTCGGGCGGCTGGTCCACCCCCAGGCCAGGTTTTCCAGGCAGAGCCCGACGCCCCGGTCATCGGCGAAGCGGCGCAACCGCCCCAGATTTTCCACGGTCCGCTCCCAGGAGAGGTTGTGGGTGGTTTCACGGCCAAGACCGAGATGCACGGTCAGATAGCGGCCGCCCAGGCGGGCCGTCAATGCCACCAGTTTCTGCTGGACCCGCAAGGCTTCGGCGGCCTTGGCTTCGTCCGCATGCCCCAGCTCAACCCGGTTCATCGCGGAATGGAACCTGACTTCCAGGGGATGCAGACCCGTCACGGCGGCGGCCAGGGCGTCTTCCTCAGCCGGGCAGGAGGGGCGGTTATCCAAGGAGAAACTCCAGTCCACCCCGTCGAAGCCTTGTTCCAGGGCGAATTCCCGCAGCCGCCGGTTATCGGCGAAAAAATTACAGCAGGCCAGTTTGGGTAAATCCATAATCTTCTCTTTTCCTGCCCCCCGCCGGGAAGCCCAGGGAGCCAGGGCCGGATTATAAATCCCTGAAGGCGATATTACAAACGGCTTTTACCTATGGAAACAGCCGCTGATGCAGAGTGGAGACATGGGAGAGGTATCAGGGCTTTTTTTGCGGCGGATCGGACACTCCCGGCGGCCGTCCGGACTTCCCTGCCCTTCCCCGGCTATGCTATAATGCCGCCATGGAGAATCAGGCACTCCTATTGGCCGACATGATCGCCGACTGCCATTCACTGGTGGTTTTCACCGGAGCGGGCGTAAGCACGGAATCCGGCCTGCCGGATTTTCGCAGCCCCGGCGGAGTCTGGAGCCGCACCCGGCCGGTGGATTATCAGGAGTTCCTGAGTTCGCAGGAAGCCAGGACGAGGTACTGGCGGTTTTACCTGGATTTCTTCCCTGATTTCGCCCGCGTCTCACCCAATCCGGCCCACCTGGCCTTGGCGGAACTGGAAAGGCGGGGCAAGCTGACCGCCATCATCACCCAGAATATCGACCGCCTGCACCAGGCCGCAGGTAATTCACCCGGCAAGGTCATTGAACTGCATGGGCGCATCGACCTGACCTCCTGCCTCGATTGCGGCGAATCCCATCCCACGGATGAAGTATTAGAAAGGGTCCGCCACGGCTTGGCCGTACCGGTCTGCGGCCGCTGCGGCGGGTGGCTCAAACCGGCCACCATCAGCTTCGGCCAGGAGTTGCCTCCGGAAGCTCTGCAACGGGCCGTCCGAGCGGCCTCCTCGGCCGATCTCTTTCTGGCCATCGGCTCATCCCTGACGGTTCATCCGGCCGCCGCCCTTCCCGCTCTGGCCGTTGAGAGAGGCAGCCGCCTGGTCATCATCAACGCTGCGCGGACCCCCTATGACCGACTGGCGCGACTGGTGGTCCGGGGCAGGGCCGGGGAGGTACTATCCGACATGATTGCCGCTCTGCATTAGTCCAGCCCGACCTCTTCACCGCCATTTTTCCGAACACGTCGTCCTTGACCGAAACTGTATATGGTGATATGTTTCCGAAAGGTGTTTCAAACTCAAAATTGTGTATCCAAACCATTCCGGCGCGGATGATTCCATCCCCGTGGACTCTTGAGGGCATATCCAGGGGGACAAGATTTAGGAGGGGGCATGTATTGTCGTATCTGGGGTTGTCGAGGCAGCCTGCCTTCACCGGCCAGACTTGATTTCGACACCCGTCGTTTCGGCGGCAACACCACCTGCTTTGAAATCCGCACACGGTACAAAGACAAGGAAGAACTCTTCATTGTCGATATGGGCACGGGGCTCTTCGGCCTGGGCAACAAACTGCTCAAAGAGTATTTTGCAGGCCAGACTCCGCGGATAAAAGCCAGGATTTTCATCACCCATATCCATCTCGACCACACCTTCGGAATGGGCTTTTTCGCCCCGCTTTTCATGCCCGGACATAACGTCCAGTTCTATACATTGGAAATGCCGGCCACCATAACCAATCTGAACGCTCAGTTGGCAGGCCTTTACGACGGCATCCAGTTTCCCCGCCACCTGGATCAGATGCCTTCCATAGCCGGCGAGAACGGCAGCGAACAGGCCTTCCACAATGTCAGGTTCTGGGAGTCCCTGGAATTCGAGACGGCCAGGGTGCGGGTGGTCGAGTTGAACCATCCCCGAGGCTGCGCAGGATGGCGTTTTGAAGAACGGGGTCCTTCCGGTCAGTACGACGGAGCGGTCATAAGCATCGCCACGGACACAGAACATTACGAAGGCACCAATCCCAATGTCCAGAAACTGGGCCGCGACGCCGATCTGCTCATCCTGGACGGCCAGTATGAAGACGACCAGTATACAGGCAAGTCGCCCGACAGGGCGGACAGCAAGCAGGGCTGGGGCCACAGCACGCCGAGGGCCTGCGTCCGGGAAGCCTCGGAATGCGGGGCCAAAAGGCTGGGCATAACTCACCACGATCCCAGCCACGACGACCGGACCCTCGCCCGGATGGAGACCAGGGCCAAACGTTACAACCGGCGGCTCAAAAAGCCGGTGCCGGAAGTAATCTTCCTGCGGGAGGGCATGGAGTTCAACCTCTGAGCCCAAACCGTCGCGGTTGAACCGCAGCATCAGGCGCATCCTTTTTTCGCCGGTTGAATCCAATCGCCCGTGCGCTTCTCTCCGCAACCGGCAACCCTGGTTCCGCGCCTTTGTCGATTCCTGTCAAGAAATCCGGGACCGGAAACTCCAACACATCACGCGGCTGGACAGCCCCGCGTCGACAGCGAGGAAATATGGCAAACCAGAGGTTCGTGGTCATAGGAGGAGACGCCGCAGGGATGAGTGCGGCCAGCCTGGCCAAACGGCGCAAGCCCTATATGGAAATAGAGGCCTATGAGATGGGCGATTTCACTTCATACGGGGCTTGCGGCATGCCTTATTATGTCGGCGGCGAAGTGCCGGAACTGAACGACCTGGTCGTCGTCACGCCTCGAGAATTCGAGGAAAAACGAGGCATCAGGGTTTTTATGCGCCACCGGGCCGAAAAGATAGTCCCGGAGGAGAAGACCGTCCTGGTCCGCAACCTGGCTACCGATGCCCTCAAGGAAGTCAAGTACGACGACCTGCTCATAGCCACCGGGGCCGAACCGATAGTTCCGCCCTCGGTCGATCTCGATATGCCTGGAGTCTTCGCCCTGCGGGGCCTGCCTGACGCCGAAGCCATCAAGCGGCACACAGCGGCCAACGGTTGCCGGGAAGCCATAATAGTCGGCACGGGCTATATCGGTGTGGAAATGGCGGAAGCCCTGACCTCGGCCGGTCTTAAGGTCCGCATGATGGGCCGCCGTCCCCAGGTCATGCCCATCTACGAAGACGAAATATCGGCCCTGGCCGCCGAGGAACTGACCGCCCACGGAGTCGAGGTTGTCTTCCAGGCCGAGGCGGACAGGGTAGAACGGGAAGGTTCCCGGCTCAAGGTCATTCTCACCGGAGGAGGAGTGCATACCGCCGACCTGGTTCTTTTCGGGACCGGAGTCCGCCCCCGCAGTTCCCTGGCCGCCGAAGCCGGTCTGAAACTGGGAGTCAAGAAGGCCATAAGCGTCGACCGCCGGCAGCAGACATCCCACCCCGGCATCTGGGCGGCGGGCGACTGCGCCGAGGCTTACCATTCACTGCTGAATAAAAACACCTATATCCCGCTGGCTCTGACCGCCAACCGGCAAGGCCGCATCGCCGGCGGCAACGTGGCGGGGCTAGCCGCCGAATTTCCGGGCATACTCGGTTCGGCCGTCTGCAAGATATTCGACCTGACCGTGGCCCGCACGGGATTGGGGCTTAAAGAGGCCAGGGAGCACGGACTGAACGCCGTCAAGGTGGCAGTGACCGGGCGTTCCCGCGCCCACTACTACCCCGGCGGCGCTCCGGTCCAGACCGTGCTGATAGTGGAGAAGGACAGCAAGAAGCTTTGGGGCGCCCAGATGGCCGGACGGGACGGAGTGGCTCAGCGCATCAATGTTTTCGCGGCCGCCCTGGCCGCAGGCATGACCCTGGAACAGATATATAATCTGGACCTGGCGTACGCGCCGCCTTTTTCACCGGTCTGGGACCCCATTCTGAACGCGGCTGACGTGGCCATGAAAAAGGCCTGACGGACGGATACTTTTGGTTTCCATGGGTCCGGGTTTTATGTTATGGAAGGACCGTACCCGAAACCATTTTCTCATACGCAAGGTTCAGGGGAAAGCTTGCCGGACCTCAGTCCCTTGGCCGCGCTGAAAAGCACGGTTTGGGGAATTCTGTAACTTGAGAACCGTGAACATCCGGGGGAGATCATCATGAAAAAACACTGGGTATTCCTGTTGACTGCGGCTCTGGTTCTGGCCTTCCTGACCGGTCCGGCCACGGCGGCCAGGGAAGTCCGTTTCGGCCACGTGGCGCCGCCTTTCCACGGACAGAATCAGGGCAGCCTGGCTTTTGCCAAGTATGTGGAAGAAAAGACAAAAGGTGAAATAGTCGTCAAGGTCTTCCCCATGGGACAGCTCGGCGGCGAAACATCCATGGCCGAACAGGTTCAGGGGGGCACCCTGGAGATGTCGTCCATCACCACGGCCGTGCTTCAGAACTTCGTGCCGGAATGTTCACTGCTCGACCTGCCTTTTGTCTGGCCCAACCGGGAAACCGCTTACGGCGTCCTGGGCGACAAGGAATTTCAGGACCGGCTTTTCTCCTTCTTTCCGAAAAAAGGCTTTGTGGCCATCGGGTACACGGAAAACGAATTCCGCGACCTGACCAATTCCAAAAGGCCCATCCACAAGCCAGAAGACATGAAGGGCCTCAAAATCAGGGTCATGAAAAGTCCGGTTTATCTCGATGCCTTCTCCCAGGTCGGGGCCAACCCGGTGGGACTGCCTTTTCCGGAAATCTACAGCGCCCTTCAGCAGGGCGTCATAGACGGCCAGGAGAACCCCATCTACACCTCGATCCTCATCAAGGTGCCGGAAGTCAACAAATACGCCACACTGACCAAACACATCCTGACCGAATGCCTCATTGTCCTGAACGTCGATTTCTGGGAAAGCCTGACCCCGGAACAGCAGCAGATATTCCGTGAAGCTTCCGACCTGTGCATCAAGGTCAACCGGGAAGTCAACGCGGAGCATGAGAAAAAGCTGCCCAATATCGACAAATCCATCGACGAATACCTCAAGGATGCAGGAGTGGAAGTGGTCAGGCTGACCGACGAGGAAAGGGCTCTCTGGGCTCAGGCCATGAGGCCTGTCTGGGAAAAATACCGCCAATCCGCCGGCCCGGACTTTTACGACTTCTTTATGAAGAAAATCGAACAGTACAAGAAGTAAGTCAGCATATGAAATCAGAAGCCCGGGCTCCCGCAAAACCGGCGTCCGGGCTTTTTTAATGATCGCCGGGCATCCATGAAAAAATTCGTCCAGGTTCTGAACAGTATAGAAGAATACACGCTGGGCCTGACTCTGCTGGCCCTGGCCCTTTTCGCCTGCGTCCAGGTCTTCACCCGTTACGTCCTGAACTACAGTTTTACCTGGTTTGAGGAACTTTCCCAGTTCGCCTGCGTCTTCATAACTTTTCTCGGCGCCAGCCTGGGCATCAAGTATTCCACGCATTTCAGCATGACGGCCGTGGTCGACCGGCTGCCGTTCCGGACCCGCAATGTCGTCTCCGCCCTGGTCTACCTGTCCAGCGCCATTTTCTTTGTCATCGTGGCCTACTACGGAATCAAACACTGCTCCAGGCAGTTCAGATACGGCAATACTTCGGCCGCCCTGCGGCTGCCCATGTATGTCCCCTACCTCTCCATCCCCCTTTTCTCGGGAGTAATGGCCTTCCGCTGCCTGGTAAAAAGCTGGCAGGGCCTGGCTGACGCGCTCAGAGGTCCCCAACGCCAGGAAGCCTGCTCTTCCGAAAAGGCGGAAAGCTGACGCATGCTGGCCACCATACTTATAGGCTTCTTCGTGTTTCTCCTGGCCGGTATGCCCATCTCCATCATGCTGGGCATAATCACCGGACTGGCCTTGGAACTGCACACGTCCATACCGCTGCTGGTCCTGCCTCAGCAGCTTTTCAACGCCCTGGACAATTTCGTCCTCATGGCCATACCGTTCTTCATCCTGGCCGGCTCGATCATGACCGCCGGGGTCATGGCCGAACGCCTGGTCAAGGTCATCAGTCTGCTGGTGGGCAATTTCTTCGGCGGGTTGGCCATCGCCGGGGTCCTGGCCTGCATGTTCTTCTCGGCCCTGTCAGGCTCCAGCCCGGCCACGGTGGTGGCCATAGGGTCCATCATGATCCCGGCCCTGAACAAGGCGGGTTATGACGAAGACTTCTCCATCGGTCTGCTGACCACGGCCGGCTCCCTGGGCATAGTCATTCCGCCTTCCATCCCGATGATACTCTACTGCATGGTCATGAATGTTTCGGTGGCCAAGCTCTTCATGGCCGGAATAGGGCCGGGCCTGCTGATAGGGCTGGCTTTCTGCGGATACGTCTACTACAAGAGCCGCCGCCACAAGTGGCGGGTGCGCCAGACCCACACGGCCCGCGAAGCCCTGACCATCGTCAGGGAAGGCATCTGGGGCCTTTTTCTGCCGGTTATCGTACTGGGAGGAATCTACTCCGGCCTGTTCACGCCCACCGAAGCGGCGGCGGTCAGCGTCGGTTACGCCCTGTTCGTGGAGCTGTTTCTGTACAAAAAGGTCAAGATCAGAGATCTGCCCAGGATTTGCAAGGATTCGGCCATCCTTTCCGGCTGCCTGCTGTTCATTCTTTCCTGCGCCATGACCTTCATCTGGCTGCTCACTTCCAACCAGGTCCCGGTCAAGCTGGCCGACTTCGTCATCAATCACGTGGACAGCTGGTGGGTCTTCCTCATTTTCATCAATATTATCTTCCTGTTCATGGGCACGATCATGGACGATGTCTCGGCCATGCTCATACTCTCGCCCCTGCTGGCCGACACCCTAGCCAGATTTCACATCGACCCCATTCATTACGGCGTGGTCATGGTCCTGCTCATCGAATTCGGCTTCCTGACTCCGCCCTTCGGCATAAACCTTTTCGTGGCCATGGGCCTGACCAACAAGCCGCTGGTCCAGGTGGCCAGGTCGGTGACCCCGTTCATTCTGATCCTGCTTTTCTGCGTCTTTCTGGTGACTTTCGTCCCGGCGATTTCTCTCTGGCTGCCTAATCTTCTTTTCGACTGAACAGGGCGGCCATCAGGATAAGCGGTTGACCTGGAAAACGGCGCTGCCGAAAACGCGGCGTCAACCCGGTTCACACACGGCCCGAGCGGCCGGTAATCTTAACCGTGGAGGCGGAGGAATGGACGCAAAATACCTGGAATTGGCCAAGCGTATCGGACTGGGACACACTCAACGCATCCCCCGGCTGTTCGCCATGATCGCCGAACCAGACGAAGCGGACCTGCTTCTGTCCCTGCCTGGCGACGCCGCGGCCATGTCCGGCAAACTGGGGCTGACGGAAGGCGAAGCAGCCGCAAGGCTGGAGAGACTGTTCCATAAAGGATTGGTCTTTCCTTCGTCAAAAACCGACCCGCCCACTTACCGTATGTGCCGGGATCTTATTCAGTTCCATGACGCCACCATTCTCTGGCCGGAAGCGCCGCGTGAATTTCTGGATCTCTGGCAGGAATTCATGGAAACAGAATGGCCGGACGTGGCCAGATTCGTCAGTCAGATGACCCCGCGCACGGTGACCAGGGTCATCCCCGTGGGCGCGGCGGTTACAGCCACCAGCCACGTCCTGGCCTACGAAGACATCAAGACCATCATAGACAAGGCCGAAACCCTGGCCGTGACCAACTGCACCTGCCGCACCATCGCACACAAGTGCGACCGGCCTCTGGAAACATGCCTCCAGATAAACAACGCGGCCCAATACAGTCTGGCCCGGGGGACAGGACGCAGGCTGACCAGGGAAGAAGCTCTGGACCTGATGAAGAAGGCCGAAGAAGCTGGACTGATTCACGTGGTTATGAACAAGCGCAGCGTCGATCATTTCATCTGCAACTGCTGCCCCTGCTGCTGCCAGACCATGCCGGTGCTGATCAAGCACGGCGTGGCCGTAATCGAGCCCAGCCGGTTCCGTTCGCAAATAGACCCGGAACTCTGCATAGGTTGCGAGGCCTGTGTTGAGCAGTGCTATTTCGGGGCCATAGCCATGGTCCCGGACGACGACCGGGATACCGGCCAGTATGCGGGAGTTAATCCGGAAAAATGCCTGGGGTGTGGACTTTGCCAGGTCGCCTGCCCTTCCGGGGCTGTGTCCATGGAAGCGGTCCGGCCGGCCGACTACGTCCCGGAAAAGCTCTTCGGCTGAACGGCCAGCCGCTGACGGCTCTGGTTCAGCCCATCGAACCGGCAGACCAGGATATATCCATTATTTCGGCCAGTTCTGCAGCTCGAGATTTCTCATCTGGCTCAGGACGAAATTTCTGCGGGCCGCCAGATAGGATGTCATTTTGAGCGGCGACCGGTATTTGGGCGAAGGCAGGACCACAGCCAGGCGGGCCGCCTGATCCCGGTTCAGAGCATCGGCCGGGCGTCCGAAGTATTTCATTGATGCCGCAGGCGCCCCGTAAAGGCCAAGCCCGAATTCGGCCACGTTCAGGTATATTTCCAGAATGCGGTTCTTGGGCACGAAGAGTTCGAGCAGAACCGTGTAATAGGCCTCCAGCCCCTTGCGCAGCCAGGAGCGTCCCGACCAGAGAAAGAGATTCCGGGCCACCTGCATGGTGATGGTGCTGGCCCCCCGCAGTTTTTTACCTGTCTTGTTCCGGTCCAGGGCCGAACGTATCTCGGCCCAGTCGAAGCCCTGATGCTCATAGAAACGCTGATCCTCGGCCGCCAGCACCGCCAGGGCCATGTTGGGCGACAGATCCGGGGCGGCTCTCCAATCCAGGCCCAGATGAACCCTGTCCCAATGTTCCAGCTTTTCCCAGACCATATAAGCGGTAAAAGGCGGATTGATCCAGCGCAGGGACAATACCTGAAGACAACTGAAGGCGGCCATGACGGCGGCCGCAGTCAGAATAAAGAAAAATATCCGGCGCAGGATCGAACGCATGGGGGGCATATTAAACCCAAATAATGCTTTTGTGTTGTGAAAAAGAGCATCGTTTTGCCCTGACTCACTGAAAGTATTATGCTTTCGGTTGGGAAAAACCTATGAAGGAGGGGGCAAAACGATGCAAGTCCATAATAATTCAAAAAAGGCTGAGGGACCTGGTCGAGATCGAGTTCACCGACAAACCCATGCCCCCTTACGGCGCTCTGGAACCAAGGCGGCGCTTAGATTGACCGGCTTTCTGTATAACCGAATAACCCTGTTTCGGAACCGGATACCGGAGGCTCACGCCTTCGGTTTTATATTCCGTTTTACGCGGGGGCAGCGACCGGCGGGAGCGCTGGGGGCAGTGGGTCCAGGCGCAAGTCTGGTCCAGGCGACAGCCTGGGACGAAGCACCCCGCCTGCATAGTTGCTCTCGGAGCCTTCTTCTTTTTCAACGGCCTTTGAGTGGACTTTGTCAACAATCTCAAGGGGGCGTCGCCGCCCCCTTTGTTCAATAACGTTCCAAGCTCAGTTGGACTTGAGTGAGGTCGATTTGGCCGTGCCGCTGCTCATGGGCAGCACCGGCTCAATTCCGGCGCGGGCCGGATCGTAAACCAGGAACGAGAGCCCCCGGCCTCCGCCGCCTCCGCCGCCGGGATCGACCACGTGCTGGGCCACCGGTATGGTGACCACGGCCGCGCCGTCCACCGGCCCGATTTCATAATCGACCGCTACCGCCCCGCCTTCCCCCGGCAGGAAAAAGTAGGCGAAATTATTCGCCATCTGCTCGGAATAGGAACGGGTCAGCGCCTCCGGCAGATTCAGGGCCTTGACCGCTTCAATCGCGGCAGGTTGAGGCCCGTACGGCGCGGGGCTTCCGGTCAGAAGGATCCTCCCCCCGGCCGAAATACCTTTGCCCACGAAAACCACCCGCAAGGAGTCCGCCGGTTCCACCACGTACCAGAAACGGTTGGTATCCCCGACGACGGCCAGAAAATCGTCCAGCCCGGCCTGGTGCGGCCCCGGACCGGAGTTCTGGATGTGGAAAGACCCGATCAGGCCGGGCTGGCCCACGGCCGAGACCAGGACCTCATCGGCGGTCTTCATGTCCCCGCGAGGAGTCTTTTGCGACAGCAGCGGGAAGTTGACCACCTTGACGGCTCCGGCCGGGAACTCCACCTCCTGGCCGGCGTATTCCACAGGCGACGTATCCATGGTCCCCAGGGCGATCCTCAAGGTCAGGCCGCCGCCGGAACCGTTGTAAACCGCCGCGTTGATCAGCCCGTCCCGCTGCCAGGCGGTGAAGACAACCTGCCCGGCCAGGGGATGAGCCGGTTCAAGCGTCCGCCCCCCGGCCAAAGCCGCGGACGGCAGGGCCAGGACCAGGCTCAGTCCGGCCATGAATACCAGTATGTTCAATTTAAAAAATAAATTCATACCCTTGCTCCATTTCTCAGGCCGGAAATGAAAACCGGCCCGTTTCCTGAGTACAGAAAACGGGCCGGGGGTCAATTAAGGTCTACCAGTTGTAAATAAACCGGCTGTTGGTGGTCAGGTCCGGATAGAACTGAGCTTCCTCAGCCGCTCCGGCGCTGGACGGAGTGATGTTGGTTTCCACATACGTCTTGGCCTTGGGCTGGAGGTAGTTGTAAGCCTCTTCGCCAGTCACCCAGGTGTCGTGGTTGGCGTTGGCCGCCGCCGAGGTGATGGCCTTGCCCGTCACGTCGATGCCCTCGACCAGGTAGTAGGTGAAGACGCCGTTCTGCAGCGCGCCCACGTCCCAGGCCGAATGATCGCCGTCAACCGCGGTCATGATGAAGTAGTTGGTCCCGGTGATGCCCTTGGCGATGTCCTGGAAGGCCAGACCGTAGTCCAGGGCTTCCTCGGCCTGGGGCAGGAACTCGCGCCTCTTCTCGGTAACGTCCTCGGGCAGTTCCAGCGCCTCGTCGCCCAGACCCTTGTCGATGAAGTTGCCGGCGAAACAGGCGTCCAGGGCCACGATCACGTTGGTTATGTTGCCGGTCGGATTGGGAACCAGGGCCAGCTTGGCTTTCAGATCGTCCACCGACACCCAGTTGGCGTCCTCGTAAGTACAGAGGTACTGGTTGGCGTCGGTCGCGCCGTCGGCTCCGTGGCCGGAATAGTGGAAGTACAGCATGTCATACTTCTGCATGAGACCGGCCACTTCCTGGATCTTGCCCAGCACCGCCGCTTCGGTCGCCCCGGCGTCGGTGAAGCGGAAGATGTTGCCCGCCTCCCACATGGAGTTGCTGGTCAGGGTGGCCTTGGCCTTCAGGGCCGCTTCCACGTCGTCGATGTCGTTGACCGAGTTGGACAGCCAGGAAGCCTTCTTGAACTTCAGCGAAACACCGTCGTAATCCAAGTAGTTGGCCGGAGCCGGGAAAGCTATGTCGTACTGTCCCAAGCCGTTGGCCGTGCCAGGAGCGGTCATGGAGCTGCCGGTGACCGTGACAGTCGGCCGGTTGGTGCCGCCGGTTGAATCGGTGAAAGTGGCGGTAAAATCACCAGCACCGTCCGGAACCTTGTGGGTGGAACGGATGGTGGTCTTGATGTGGGGAACCGGACCGGCCGCATCGTACCACTGGTCTACCGCCTGGGTGGAGGGCGGGTATTCGTTCAGAGCGGTCAGGACGGCGTAGTTGGTGCCGTAGGTCTTGGTGTCGGACAGGCCGCCGGCAAAACCTTCGCCGTCGGCGTTGGGGGCGTAGACGTAGACGTAGACGTCGCGCTTGCCCGCGGTTATGTCGGTATAGGTCAAGGTGTATTCACCGGCCGCACGGTCGGCCGATACGGTCACCGGCGACATGGCCGTGCCCGCGTTGATGAGGTAGAAGTTCGAGGCGGTCAGACCGGCCACGCCTTCATTGTTGTTGCTCGGGTCGAGCACGGTCACGGGAACGGTGACCGTGGGGTAGGAGGTCAGGACCGGGTCGCCCAGGGTGATGGTGTAGCTCACCACGCCGGTGGCTTCCACCGTGCCGACTTCCCAGACATGATCGCCGGTAGTCCAGCCGGAAGAAGTGCTTTCGGAGGACAGGGAAGAGGTCTCCTGCAGGACGGTCTCACCAGCCACCTGGGCCGTCACATGGCAGGTGGTCGGAGTGGTCTGGTCCGCTTCGTTGTGGTCCGCGTAGTAGTAGACGCGGATTTCATAATTCTGGGTGCCGACCACGCTGTCCACGGTGATATGCTCGGGACCGTAGCCGTTGGTGTCGTCGTAATCGAGAACCATGATACCCCGGGAAGCATCCCCGGCCGTGGTGTGGCCATAGTAGCAATGGTCCGTACCGTCATTGACGTGCAGGTCGATGTCCGTCAGGTTGGTGTCCCACCACAGGGTGACGACCAGGTCGGTCGGCTCGATGGCCCCGATGATGGTCCACTGGTTGGTGGCTGCCCACAGGGTGTCGGAAAGGTCATAGACCTCGAAGCTGACCGTGTTGGGTCCGGCGTTCACCGAGAAGGTGGCGCTGAAGACCCAGGTGGTGGCGTCGGCCTTGGCCTGGGCCGCCAGCAGGTCAGCTTCGGCGGAAGGACCGCCGTAAGGGTATTCCTTACCTTCCTTGTAGATGACTTTTTCAGATCCGCGGTTCAGGGCGTCGGCCGCAGTCATGTTGACCGGAATGCGGTCGCCGTTGATGACCATGTAGGCGGTGCCTTCAAAAGTGGTCGCCGTGTCGCCGCCAGGGTTGGGCAAAGTGCCGGTGACATTCTGGGTGCCGTTGCGCACGGCCGCGCCGTCGAAAAGGCCCTCCGCCCCGATGATGTTGGAAGCGTCTATTACCTGCGCCGCAGGAGTGGGGGTGGGGGCTGCTCCGCCGCCGCCGCCACCGCCGCCGCCGCAACCGGTCAGAGCCACTGCCAGCGCGGCCAGCAGCAACATGGTTACCAAAAAGACTCTGTTTTTTTCAGACCAGAAACTCATACAATCTCCTTTTTTCAGCAAGCATCTCGTTCAGTCCAAACAAAACATCAAGCAGTCAGCTTGACTCAACCACCGCCTCCGCAGGCAGTGATTCCCTCCGCATCAAACACGAAAGACGCCAAGTCCTTCAGGCCAAACCTCACCCCCTGGTGCGGCCCGGCTCTTAAATAGGCTCCAAACTACTGAATATTTTACTTTTATGGGTCAGATATGGGGCTCCTTGCTCTCTGTATCCTCGCGGAAAGGACAACTGGCGCTCCAATCTTTACGTTTAAATTACAGTACATTCCCTAAAACGGCAATCATCTTTCTGAACCCTTGTTATCATCCTAAGGCATACTTGGAAAATATGAACCATCCCGTGCTGCGGCCCTGATGAATGGCCGTTTTTTTATCTGGATTTGCCGGACTGCCGTAACCTGCCTGCCGACACGGGCTTGGTCTTGCTTTTGTCCGGCGGATATCTTAATCTGTTCCCGACCCGGTTCCGGGATCAGCCCCGAAGAAGAAGGGAACAGAAATTATGACCGATATCAAAGCCATGTACCGCCGCGTCATGGACGACCATTTTCCCGACCAGATGACCATTACCATGGGCGAAACTACCCTCGTCTACCAGAAGCAGACCTGGAAGATTAAGGATCAAAACGGACAGACCGTGGAAAAGGGTCTACGCTACGGTGAAAATCCCGGCCAGGAGGCCGCCCTTTACCGCCTGGTCAACGGCTGCCTGGCCCTGGGCGGGGTGGAATTCATCGGCCCCGGACGCGATCTGGTCTCCGGACTGGACGAAGAAGCCATGCTCCGTTTCGGCAAGCACCCCGGCAAAACCAACCTGACCGACGTGGACGCGGCCCTGGGCATACTCCGTTACCTGACCGGCCGTCCCACGGCCGTCATCGTCAAGCACAACAACCCCTGCGGCGTGGCTTCGGCCGAAACCCTGGAGACGGCTTACAGCCGGGCCAACATGGCCGACCGGGTGGCCGCCTTCGGCGGAGGCGCGGCCTTCAACCGGGCCGTAGACAAACCCACGGCCGAAGCCCTGATGGAAAACTATCTGGAAATCATCGCTGCTCCGGATTATGAGGAAGGCGTTCTGGATATTCTTTCCCGCAAAAAAGACCTGCGGGTGGTGCGCATAAAGCATATGGACAGGCTTGGTGACTACGCCCTGACCCGTTTTCTCGACTTCAAGTGCCTGCTCGACGGAGGCATAGTCGTCCAGCAGTCGTCCTTCAACCCCATCCGCACCCGGCAGGACTTCAAACCGGCCGAGGCCGAATACCAGGGGCAAGCCTACCGGCCCAGCCGTCAGCCCACCGAAGCCGAATACGAAGACCTGCTCTTCGGCTGGGCCGTGGAACAGGGCGTGACCTCGAATTCGGTCCTCTACGTCAAAGACCTGACCACCGTGGGCATCGGCACGGGCGAACAGGACAGGGTCGGAGTGGCCGAGATAGCCGTTTACAAGGCCTACACCAAATATGCGGACGCCCTCTGCTTCCACCGTCATGGCCGCCCGTACAAGGACCTGCAACTGGCCGTGGAACAGGGCCGGGCCGAACAGGCTCTGGTGGATGAAATCGAGGCCGAAACCAGGACGGCCAGAGCCGGACTGCCGGGATCGTCAATGATTTCCGATGCCTTCTTCCCTTTCCGCGACGGCGTGGACGTAGCTATCAAGGAAGGCATAGCGGCCATCGCCCATCCCGGCGGCTCGGTCCGCGACTACGAGGTCATCCAGGCCTGCAACGAAGCCGACCCGCCCGTGGCCATGGTTTTTACCGGCCAGAGGGCCTTCAAGCACTGATTCACCCCAGACTGCGCCTGGACGCCAGGCTGCGTCTGGACGCATTGCTGGGGGAGGTCCCCCAGCGCTCCCGCTGGTCGCTGCCCCCCCATGAGCCGGGTGCAGGCGAAAGCCTGCCCGGAGACGGAAGCCTGCATGCAGGCGAACGGCTTTCAACATTATGAAAAGGCCCGGCTGCTTCTGCAACCGGGCCTTTTCAGCCGCGGACCAGGCTATGCTCCACGGCTGTGTCATTCCGCCGCGATTTTCCTTGGGTCGTGTGCGGCGGACGGACAATCCGCATCTCAAAATGTAATGCCAGCCCCAGAGGCCGGCGGCCGGCCATGACCGGCTAAAAACCCACTATGGCGTCGGCGTCCGCAACCATTTCGGCCACCCGGGCCTCGTCGATCACTTCCACGCCGTCAATGAGCCGGTCCGGGCTCAGCCCGGCCGCCTTCAGACTGGATTCCAGGCAGAAGACTTCGCCTTCAGCCTCTATGAACCGGTTGAGCAGATAAGGGTTGTAGCCCTTGTTTTTCAAAAGGTTGTAAACCCCGTCGCCCATAAACAGCAGTTGAGCCTCATGGCCGCCGGAATGGGAAGCCCAGGCCATCCTTATGCCCAGAGCGGCCTTTTCCTCGCCATGGGGACGCTCGACCGTAATCAGAATGCTGTTGATCATCCTGCCCCTCCTCTTCAGTGCCCGAGGGTCAGGACCACGTCGGTGGTCAGCAGGAAGGGAACGAAGCCGGCGCCTACGTCGCTGCGTTTGACGCCGTCGAGGTATTCATCGCCCTCGGTGCCGCGCCCCTGCTCGGTGGTGTGGCAGGTGATGATATCAGCGCCGCTCGCGGCCAGTGCGGTCAGACGGCCGCCCACCTTGAGGCCGGTGATATGGGCCATCAGTTCCGGCTGTATCCCGGCCGGGCCGGTCCAGGGGTGTTCCTTGTTGGCCAGGTTGGAACCGTTGCCGTACAGAAACATATTGACCTTGTGGCCCTTTTTCAAAGCCGCTTCCGCCAGCTTGCAGGCGAACACGGCGTCCTCGTTTTCCTGGCTGCCCGAAGTCAGCACGATGGTAAGTTTCGCCATACTCCCCGCCTAGACCGTCAGAACCTTTTCCCCGTCTTCGAGGATAAGTTCCACCATGCGTTCGTAATCCACCACTTCCACGCCCCCGGCCAGTTCCACGCCCCGCTCTTCCAGGGCGTCGGCCGCCACAAAAACATCATCCACGTCCAGGGCGTCGAAAGACTCCTTACCGGCGGCCGAGGCGTAAAACGCCCCATCTCCGACCAGCAGCACCGACTTGTCGTCATCTCCGCCAAAGAGACGAATCCGGTCGAAAACGTCGTGACGGGTCTTGTTGATGAGAAACAGCATATTATCCCCCGCGAAAATCAGCGCCGGATCAGATCCGGTTTATCTCGTAATCCATCTCTATTCCCTCATCCAGGGAATAGGTCACCAGGGAACCGCGAAGCAAGGTGGAGCGCACCGACTCGAAAGCCGCGTCATCCAGACCGTCCACGTCCACATCCACCTCAATGGCGATATTGTCGTATTTGGTCCTCAGGGAGCTGTCCTTGGCCTTCTCCGTGGCCGCCCGGGCCTCGATGGAATTGACCGTCCCGCCCGCCTTGGTCAGGTCGTTGAACAGGGTGTTGGTGAAGCAGGAGAGACAGGCCGACAGCAGAAGCCGGCCGCCTATATGCTCGTTGGACTTGTCTTCTGCGGAAACACCGGCGATATCAACAACGATGTCCGCCACGCCCTTGGCACCGGTAATTATCCGGTAACCGTCCGGTCCGGTCCTGGTTAGTCTTGCCTCTATACTCATCGTGCCTCCTGGATTATAGGCGGCGGGAGGCCGTTCAGCCCCCCGCCGCTCGTTCTTATATAGTCAGGCTTTGACCAGCATCAGGCGCAGTCGTGATGGTCCCAGGGCTCCCGGGATTCACGCTGCATAGCCGCTTCCATACGGGCCAGGCCTTCCTTGAGTTTCTGCATTTCCTTCTGCTTGAAATCCGGGTCCTTGAAGGCCTGGAAGAGGACCGCGCCCTCAACCTCGTTAGGCATCGGGAAATCGGCCAGATAGCAGATGGTCGGCACCAGGTCGGTCAGCCAGCAGGTGCGCTCCATGACATGGCCTTTTTTCACCCCCGGACCATAGAAGAGCATCAGGGGCTTGAGCGAACCGGACTTGAATTCGCCGGTGGGCAGAATCTGGCCGTGCTGGGCTCCGAACCAGGGGTAAACCGCGTAGACCACGTCGCCGATACGGTCGCCGTGCAGACCGATGATGCGGGCGTCCTTCTTGCTCAGGGCCAGGGCCACCGGACGCATGCCGGTTCCCGGATCGACATAGGTCAGCAGGGAGTCGATAATCTGCTGCTGCACCTTCTCGTAGTCTTCGGGCTCGACTATGCCTTCAGGATCGCGGCCCTTGAGGTTGATGTAGATATAAATCTCGCGCTGGGGAATGGCCTTGGCTTTGGAATAGTCGGGAATAGAAGTGGACAGGCTCAACACGCGGCGGCGCATGTCGGTGCCGTCGCTTTCGGCTTCGGCTTCCTTGAGGACCGACAATCCGGCCGGAACCAGAGCCTTGTAAGGATCAAAGGTCGGGCCGTCCGGGGTGGCTCCGTGGTCGGAGACCACGCAGACCAGGGTGTCCTTGTCGATGACTTCGAGAATCTTGGCCAGCATGCGGTCTTCGACCTCGTACATCTTGCGGTGCACTTCCCAGGCCTTGTTGCGGACCGCCTCGTCCTCACTGTCGAGCTGGGAAATCAGCACGTGATACATCCAGTCGATCGGATGGGAGTGCATGTAGAAGAGATCCCATTCGTGATTTTTGAGCAGGGTGGAGACGGCGTTGCCGTTCCAGGTGGACAGGTTGTCGTTCATCTCGACGTAAGTGTCCAGATCGACCTGCTTGAGCATGGCCATGACCATGCCGCCGGAGAAGTGGATGCAGCCTTCCGCATCCTTGAACTCCTTGGCGATTTCTGCCGGGTAGGTCCATATCTCGTTGTCGGCCAGAGCGCTGACCAGCATGGTGATCTCTTCGCCTTCCGGGTCGAGCTTCATCAGTTTGGTCTTGAAAAAAACATGGCGTTCGCTGCCGTCGGGCATCTTTATGCCGGTGCTGATCTTGGGGCTCCATTCGCCGACCTTGAGAGTGCAGAAGGCTTGGGCGAAGTCCTTGGAGGGGGACAGGGTCACAGTGTCGTAACCCTCGCCGCCCATCTGGCGGGCCAGAACGTACCAGCTCGCGTCGGCAGGCCGCTCGGCGGCCATGGGAAAGTTGAGTTTGGCTTCCATCTCCAGGGGCTCTTCGCCAAGCTCGTCCACGTTCTCCCATTCATCGGCTTCCTCGAATTCGCCGTGGACGGCGTTGGGGAAATAGTCGGTGGTGATGAGGAAGTCCGTGCAGAGGAAGAAATCCTTGTCCAGGTTGGGCTGGTCGGTCCGGTCTTCGGCTACGGTCATGCCCGAGCCGCCAACCACGATGCCGTTCTTGATCTTGGACGGCCAGGAACCGGGATAGGTGAAGATGATGGATTTCTTGCCGGCCCTTTCGGCCGCTTCCCAGATGGTTTCGGCCTGGAAACGGTCGCTGGACCAGTTCTGGGTGATGAAGGTATTGTCGAGCTGGTCGCCGGGCCGGTGGCCGTGGAAATCCGTTATGCCATGGGTGCCTGCGAAAGCGCCGGTGGCCAGGGCGGCCCAGTTGGGCGGCGTGACCGTGGGATAAGGAGCCAGGCAGTTTTCGGCCAGGCAGCCTTTTTCTATGAGCATTTTGAAAGTGGGAAGATACCCTTCCTGGATGTGTTTTTTGATCAGATGAGGCAAGGCGCAGTCAAGGCCTATGACGGCAACCTTCTTGGGAAGCTTAGCCATGTCTATACTCCTCCGATAGTGGTGAATTTAGGTTTGATGCTGTGAGGTGCAACCGTCTTCATACGGCGGTGTAATCCTTGTTTTTTCGTCCCGGTTCATCCGGGGCTTTAAGGGAGTCTGACTCCCGGCAATTCATTTGTCAAACATTTTACATATTGAGCCGGCAGCGAGTATTTCCAGGCCCCCTCCAAGGGGTAACCATCGCCCGGTTCTCATTTTCGGCCGGCTCAAATCTTTCGGCCCTTTCCACCCCCTCCGAACTTTTTTCCGGGGGCGTTAAACAGTGCTTGACTGTATATGTAAAACATTTTATATTTTCCGTCAAGAAAAACTGGTCCACCTTTTCGGATTCAGCCAGGACCAGCAGAAAGGGCGGAGCAATTGCGGGGTTCCGGTATAAATGCCATTGAGCGCCCCGGACTCTGGTCGGAGGCCTTCATGGGAAAACCTGAGGCCGGCACGGACCGGCTGATAAGGCTTCCCTTCCCATCTCCGGAAAACTCCTCCCGGCACCGCTCGTTCAATTTCCCGATTTTCTACCATAATCAGCAGAATAACATCTTCCCCGGCCAACCTGGCTCCGCCCGGACAGGCAGGCTTGCGAACTTCACCGGGTCAGTGCACAATGACCCGGCCAATATGATAGCTGTATCTGGTTCTGTCACAAAAATATCCCCGATGAAAGCCGACTGCTCGGCAGGGATACACAACCCAAGGAGGAATCCATGTTGAAAAGAATGCTGGTTTGTTCGTTCATGATTCTGGCCCTGACCGCCGTCTTTGCGGCCGGTCCGGCCGCCGCGGCCTGGCCGGAAAAACCCATCCAGATCATCGTTCCCTGGCCCGCTGGCAACGACCCGTCCACCATGGTGGCCACGGCCATGGCTCCCCTGATGTCCAAGGAACTCGGCGTCCCGGTCAAGATAGTCAACAAGGCCGGCGGCGGCGGCGTTCTCGGCACCAACGATCTGGCCCAGGCCCGTCCCGATGGCTACACCATGGGCATCATCTCCATCGGCCCCATGATGACCCAGGTCATCCGCGGCAAGACTCCTTACAAGATCGAAGACTTCAAGACCCTCGGCCTGACCTGGTCTTCGCCCTTCACCCTGGCCTGCCGGGCCGACGCCCCGTACAAAGACCTCAAGGAACTGAGCGAATACGCCAAGACCCACGAGCTGAAGCTGGCCCACTGGGGTCTGGGCGCGGTGCCCACCCTGATCGCCATGAAAGTGGCCAACGTCGGCGGCTTCAAATGGCTGGAAACCTCCTACAAGGAACTGAACCCGCTGCTGGTCATGAAGGGCGACGCGGACGTCATCACCTTCTCGACCCCGGCCCTCAAGGACTACGTTGACAGCGGCCAGATGCGCCTCCTGGCGGCCATGCTGCCCACCCGCCTGCCCAACTATCCCGAAGTCCCGACCGTCACCGAGCAGGGCTTCGGCAAAGGCTACTCCATCTGGTTCGGCGCTTTCGTTCCCGCCCAGGTTGCCGACGACCGCGTCAAACGACTCAGCGAAGTCTTCTTCAAGGTTATGGCCATGCCGGAAATCCTCGACGTGATTGAAAAAGTGGGCGTCATTCCCCACCCGAGCACTCCCGAGGAAGCCACAGATCAGATCAAGGCCGAAAAAGAAGAGTTTACGGCCATCATGAAAGAAGCCGGCCTCCTTCAGTAATTGCACGCGCCGGGAGGGTCCGCCCTCCCGGCCCTCACTCTCTTCCGGAGCCTCAAAACCATGCCGCAAGAATTCAACGCCAAAAGCAGAGCCCACGACATGCTGGCCGCCGCTCTCGGCGCCCTGGCTCTGCTTATTCTTATCAGCAGTCCCTGGCAGGTGGACATGAACGACCCCAATCCCTTTTACAAGGGTCCCCTGCTTTTCCCGTTGATGGCTCTCAGCATAATCGTGCTGGCCGCCCTGCCCTCCGCCTGGAGGCTGCTCAAGCCGCCCGCCGGAGCGGTCTGGACCCTGGACGGTTTCGGCCGTCCGGCCAAACCCCTGGTCATGCTCATCCTGATAGTGCTCTACCTGGCCGGGCTGATTCTGATCGGTCTGGAGATATCCACGCTCCTTATCATGTCCACGGCCCTGTATTACCTGGGAAACCGGTCGAAGTTCGAGCTTTTCGGCATTCCCGTCATCATGACCGTAATTCTTTACGTCGCCTTTAAATACTTCCTGGATATCTACTTCCCCACGCCGCTACTGTTCGGCCTGTTTACGGAGTGATTCATGTTTGAACACTTTACCGAAGCCCTATCATTAGCGCTTTCCCTGAAAAACCTGCTGGCCCTGTCCGCCGGTTCCGTGGTGGGCATCATCGTCGGCATTCTGCCCGGTCTGGGACCCATGGTCGGCATGGTCGTGCTGCTGCCCATGACCTTTGCCATGCCTCCGGACCTGGCCCTTTCCCTGTTGCTGGGCGTCTTCTGCGGCGGCTACTTCGGCGGCGGCATACCGGCCGTGCTCATCAGGACGCCAGGCGTTCCTTCGTCGTTCTTCACCAGCCTGGACGGTTACCCGCTGACTCAGAAAGGCGAGGCCCAGACCGGCCTCTCAGCCGCCCTGGTCGGCTCCTTCAGCGGCGGCATCATCAGCGTCATCATCCTCATCTTTCTGGCCCCCATGCTGGCCAGGGTCGCGGCCAGCTTCGGACCGCCTGAATACTTCGCCGCAGCCTTTTTCGGCGTCACTTTGGTGGTCATGGCCTACCGCGAACAGTTGGCGCGAGGCCTGATCCTGCTGGGCATAGGCCTCTGGATGTCCACAGTGGGCCTGGACGGAGCCACTCTTTCGGCCCGGTACACCTTCGGCTCCTTAAGCATGCAGAATGGCCTGGGCATCGTCCCGGTCTGCCTGGGACTCTTCGGCATCGGCCAGGCCTTCATCCTGGTGGAAAGGAAAATTCTCCAGACCGACTCGATGAACCTGTCCGGCCGGGCACTGGATTTCAGCAAGATAATCTACGTCCTCCGCTACTGGAAGACGCTTATACGCTCCGGCGTCATCGGTACCTTCGTGGGGCTGCTGCCCGGAACCGGCTCCATGCTGGCTTCCTTTCTCTCCTACGAAGCGGCCAAGCGCTCCTCCAAACATCCCGAAGAGTTCGGCCAGGGCACTCCTGAAGGCTGCCTGGCCTCGGAAGCCGGCAACAACGCTGTTCCGGCCGGGGCCATGATTCCCCTGCTGACTCTGGGCATACCCGGCGATGCACTCAGCGCCGTTCTCCTGGGCGTCTTCACCATCAACGGCATCTATCCCGGACCGCTGCTGCTGGTCAAGGAACCCGTGCTCATCAATCAGTTGTACATCTCCATGCTGCTCATCAACGTCATCGGATTCGTCATGCTGGCCCTCTGGCTGCGGCCATTCGCCATGACGGTCAGGATATCCAACACCCTGCTGGCCAGCATAGTCCTGGTCACCTCGCTGGTCGGCATCTACAGCGTGAACAGCCGTGTCTTCGACGCTGCGGTGGCCATAGGCAGCGGCATAATCGGTTACATCCTGCTGCGCTACAGGTGGCCGGTGGTCAATCTGGTCATGGGCGTCGTCCTGGGCGAGATATTCGAGCAGCGGCTCCGTGAATCGCTCAGCCTGGGCCAGGGCAATCCGGCCATCTTCCTCACCCGGCCGATTACCTTGGGCATCCTCATCCTGACCGTTCTCATCGTGGCCGTACCTCTCTTCATGGACTGGAAAAAGGCTTCGGCCCGCAAGGCTCTGGCCGCCTGAAGCCCTGAAACAGGGGCCACGGTATCGGGAGAAGCCAAGACAAACCGTCCCTTTCCGGTGCACGCCGGAAAGGGACTTTCCATAACTGAGGCCTCAAAGCGGCCTGCGATGCGTAAGCCGGTTATCTTCCCTTTGATGCAAGGAGTTTATTCATGCCTATAGCCGAAAGAATGGCCGGAATAATGAGCCGGCCTTCCGCCATCAGAGACGCCTTTGAAGACGGGCTCAAACTGAAAGCCCTTTACGGGCCTGAAAACGTCTACGATTTTTCCATCGGAGATCCGGATGTCCCGCCCCCGCCGCGGGTCAAGGAGGTCCTGGCCGGACTCCTGGACGATCCGTCCGTCAACCATGCCTACATGCCCAATGCGGGACACCATTATGTCCGGGAAAACGTGGCCGCCTATCTTTCCGGAATCATGGGCGCTCATCTGACCGCCGAACAGATCATTATGACCGTCGGTGCGGCAGGCGGGCTCAACTGCGTCTTCAAGGCCCTGCTGGACCCCGCCGATGAAGTGCTGGTTCCGGCACCGTATTTTGTCGGGTACAACGGTTATGTGGCCAACCACGGGGCCAGGTTGGTCCCCGTCCGGACCGGGCCGGGCTTTCAGCCCGACGTGGCGGCTCTGACTGCGGCCTTGACCCCGGCCACCAAGGTGCTCCTGATCAACTCGCCCAACAACCCCACCGGCGCGGTCTATACGGAGCAGACCATCAGAGCCCTGGCCGAGATGCTCGAACAGCATTACCGCGATTCCGGCCGCCGGGTCTACCTGGTTTCCGACGAGCCGTACCGGAGCATCATCTATGACGGGCTGGCCGCGCCTTCCGTCATGAAGGCCTACCCACACTCTGTCGTGGTCACTTCCTACTCCAAGGAACTCTCCCTGCCCGGCGAGCGCATCGGCTTCGCAGCCGTTCACCCCGAAGCCGAAGACTCCGTCCGGCTGGCCCGAGCCGTGGCCGTGGCCAACCGGGTTCTCGGCTTCGTCAACGCCCCCAGCCTGGCCCAGCACCTGGTCGGCCGCCTGCAGGGCCTGACCGTGGACATCGGCATCTACCGCCGCCGCCGGGACATGATCTGCGAAGGCCTTTCCCGCATCGGCTACCGGTTTACCAGGCCGAAAGGCGCGTTTTACCTCTTCCCGGAGGCTCCTGGCGGAGACGAAGCACGCTTCATCGGGCTGCTGAAAGAAGAAAGGATACTGGCCGTCCCGGGGTCCGGCTTCGGCTGTCCCGGTTACTTCCGGCTCTCCTATGCCGTGCCCGACACGACTATTGAGAATTCTCTGCCCGGATTCGCCAGGGCTTTTGAAAAGGCCTGACCGGTTTTCTTGAAACAACTGCAAGGGGCGCTCGCTGAGCGCCCCTTCAGGCTGTTGACAAACCCCGTCGTTGTCTTTATCAACCCAACCTGCACCCCCAAAGCCGATTTTCCGGTCTCCTCTTTTCTTAGGCGAACATGGATGTTCGCCCCCCGGCGAAGGGCACGGATGCCCGTTCGACGGGTTAAAAAAGGCCGGGGGTTCCAAGGGGACGCGGCCGCCTGGGCGTCCCCTTGGTCTGGGTGGGAAAGACTAGCCGAAGTCATCACACTTCGCGGCAGGGGCGAAGCATCCCGCCTGTATAGTTGCTCTCGGAGCCTTCTTCTCTTTCAACGGCCTTGGGAACCACTTTGTCAACAAACTCAAGGGGCGCTCGCTGAGCGCCCCTTGCAATGTCGGCATCCATATTCATAATGACGAAGATTCCCGTCAGACGGCCTGGGATTTCCTGTCCGCCGCCTTTGGGGACCCGTTCTCAGCCACACCGGCCTTATCCAGATAGATATCCTCGAATTCCTTCATCTTCTTGTGCATGTACAGAAGGTGGTCCATGGCCAACGCCGCCGCCTTCTCCGCGTTCCGCTCGGCCATGGCGGCCACTATCTCGCCGTGATCCCCCCGGCGGTGGATATTGTGAGACAACGGCTCCACGGTCAGCCTGAAGCTGCGGGCAAAATCCATGAAGCTCTCCATGAGCAGCGCATAGAAGGGATTGCCGCAGGCCCGGCCGATAATGCGGTGGAACTCGCTGTTCAATTCGATACGCCGGTAGTCGTCGGTGGTGGTTTCGCTCTCGGCCACCAGTTCCGTCAGCTTTTCTATTTCTTCTTCGGAAATTCTTTCCACGGCCAGGCGCATCATCTCCGGCTCAAGATGCATTCTGGCCTGAAACATATGGTCCACGGTCATCCGCCTGAGGCGCACCAGGTCGGTCAGGTTGTCCACCAGGTTCAGCCGGCTCAGGTCGGTGACAAAGGCCCCGCCCTTGGTGCCCCGGCGTATCTCGATAAAACCGGTGGACTGCAAGGTCTTCAGAGCCTCTCTGACCACGGGACGGCTGACCCCGAACTGGGAAGCCAGTTCTATCTCTCCCGGCAAGGGATCTCCAGGCGTAACCTGTCCTGAAATGATGGCTTCCTTGATGCGGGCGGCCACGTCGTCACAGAGGTTAGTCGACCTCGGAATTTGAGTGAAATCGGTGCTCATTAAATCCGCCTTTTTTTCTTTAACTGCTTAACTTTTCTTGTAATACGTATTACAGATTTGGTCAAGCCCCTTTACGCCATTCGGAGATTTTCCGGGAAAATATTCCAGTATCCCGAAAAAATCGGCCGCAAGGCAGGGGCGCGGGAAACAGAAGACATACACAGCTTTGGCTGCGCCCGCCGTATCTGAGCAGAGTCAAATAAAAAACCCCGCACCAATCGGCGGGGCTTGCTGAAAAAGAAAATACGGACTGGCTATTCGCCCTTAAGCACCTTCAAGACATTTTCCGGCAGACGGACAACCTTGCCTTCCGGAGTCACACAGGCGTGCAGGGTCCAGCCGTCGGCCAGCTTTTCCGCTTCCCCGTCCTCGGACCGGAAGACCTCGTAACAGAACTTGATGCTGGCTCTTTTGACCTGCTCGGCCCTGGTTTCGACCAAAAGAAGATCGTCGTATCTGGCCGATTTCAGATAATGCACGTGGGCCTCGGTGGCCGGCATCAGAAAGCCCTGCGCCTCCATGATCTTGTAGGCCAGGCCCCGGTCACGCATCAACTCGGCCCGGCCGCGTTCGAAAAGACGCAGGTAGTTGGCGTAGTACATGACGTTCATGGCGTCCACGTCGCCGTAAAGCACCCTGTATCTGGTCTGTACCGCCCCGTCCCGGGAAGTCATTTTGCCGCTCCCAGCAGAAGGTCTATGAAAATGCAGCCCTGCTCCAGATAAAGTCCCGCCGAGGAGGCTTCGGCTTCGGAAAAATTGCGGCCTGAAGGCTCACTGGCCGGATAGATCAGGAAAGGCACGGGTTCGCGGGTGTGAGTCTTGACCGAAACCGGAGTAAAATGGTCGCAAAGCACCGCCACCCGGAAATCGCCCATCTTCTCCAGACCTTCCATCATGGGGCCGACCACCTTCTCGTCGAAAGCCTCGATGGCCTTGATCTTGGTGTCGATCTCTCCCTGGTGAGCCGCTTCGTCCGGGGCTTCAACATGAACCAGGACAAAATCGCCGGTCTCCAGGGCCTTGAGGGCAGCCTCAACCTTGCCCGCGAAGTTGGTATCCAGAAAACCCGTCGCGCCGGGTATGTCCAATGCTTCCAGTCCGGCGTAAACTCCCAGGCCCTTTATAAGATCCACGGCGGAAACCACCGCCCCGGTCAAGCCCCACCTCTCCTGAAAAGTGGCCATGGCCGGCGGGCGGCCTTGCCCCCAGGGCCAGATGGAATTGGCCGGGCGCTTGCCCTGGGCTACCCGAGCCTTGTTGACCGGGTGCTCCCCGAGTATCTCCCAGGAAGCCCTGATAAGGTCCAGAACGGGCTTCAGTTCCGGGTTACTGCTGTTGAGATACCAGGCCACGTCCTGATCCCGGTAGTCATGAGGCGGCACGGTCGGCAGGCCGTCCGGCAGACCGGACCAGAGGAGCAGGTGCCGGTAGCTGACGCCGGGAAAAAGCTTCTGGCCGTCGGTCAGAGGCATCTTTTCGTCCAGAGCTTTGATCAGCTCAGCCGCTTCCTCGCTGGTGATATGGCCGGAACTGTGGTCGCCCATGACAATCCGGCCGTCCTCCTCAAAGACCAGGGTAACCAGGTTCATGCGGAAAGCCAGTTCATCCGGGGCCACTTTGACGCCCATGCTGCCGGCTTCCAGCGGCCCTCGGCCCGTGTGGTAAAGCATCGGGTCGTATCCTATAATGGCCATGTTGGCCACGTCGGAACCAGGCTCCTTGGCCGCGGGGATGGTCTGGGCCAGCCCCAGCAAGCCGCCCCGGGCCAGCCTGTCCATGTTCGGCGTCCGGGAAGCTTCCAGGACCGTCCGTCCGTCAAGCTCCGGCAGAGGATAATCCCCCATGCCGTCCCCGACCAGTATCACGTATTTCATCAGAGCCTGTCCTCCACGCGAATCACCACGGCCTTGCCCATTATGACATCCAGTTGGTCAATATCGGCCAGGGCCTGGCGCACATCGGCCTCCTGGGCCTCGTGAGTAAGCATGACTATGGGCACAGCGCCCGCTTTGTCCCGGCCTTTCTGGATAACCGCACTGATGCTGATGCTGTGCTCGGCCAGCACACCGGAAATCTTGGACAATACTCCCGGACGGTCCACGGCCGGGAAACGCACGTAATAGGTGGTCCGGACCTCATCCATGGGACGCAGCCGCAACCCCTGGCCGTTCACCCTGGGCCAGCCGAGGGACGGCACCCGGTTGGACACCCCGGACTTGATGGCCCGCGCCAGTTCCATGATGTCGCCGACCACGGAACTGGCCGTGGGCATCATGCCCGCGCCCGCGCCGTACATAAGTATGTCGCCCACGGCGTGCCCGTTAATATGGATGGCGTTGAACGGGCCGCTGACGTTGCTGAGCAGGTGCTCCTTGGGCAGCATGGTCGGATGCAGCCGGGTCTCGATCTGGTCGCCGATGCGGGAAGAGATGGCCAGCAGTTTGACCACGTAACCGAATTCGTCGGCAAACTGAATATCGAGCTGCTCCAGGCGGCTGATGCCCTCGACAAAGACCTCGCCCATCTCCACTTGCAGGCCGTAAGCCAGGGCGGTCAGGATGACCAGCTTGTGAGCCGCATCAATGCCTTCCACATCGAAGGTCGGATCCGCCTCCGCATATCCCTTCTCCTGAGCCTCTTTCAGAGCCTGGGCGAAATCGACGTTCTCCTGGGTCATCTTGGTCAGGATATAATTCGACGTTCCGTTGAGAATCCCGAAGAATCTCTCTATCCGGTTGGCCGCCAGGCCTTCCTTCAGAGACCTGATGATGGGAATCCCTCCGCAGACGGAGGCTTCGAACATCACATCCACTCCGGCTTCGGCCGCAGCCCGGAATATCTCCTTGCCGTGAGTGGCCAGCAGGGCCTTGTTGGCCGTGACCACATGCTTGCCCGCGGCAATGGCCTGAAGAATGAAAGTCCGCGCCGGTTCGAAACCGCCGATGGTTTCGACAACGATGTCTATATCGGAATCGCGGATGATTTCACCGGCGTCCGTGGTCAACAGGGAACGGTCCACGGGGAAGGCCCGGGGAGTCTCTATGTCCAGGTCGGCTATCTTCCTCAGCTCCAGAGGCCAGCCAAGTTTCTGCTCGATAAGCAGGTTGTCCTCTTGCAGAAGCCTGGCCGTTCCGCTGCCTACCGTGCCCCAGCCTATTATGCCGACCCCGATGGGCTTCATTTCTGGATTACCTGTTTCAGGCCGCGGATAGCCTGATTGATGCGGTGTTCGTTTTCCACCAGAGCGAAACGAACGAATCCCTCGCCGTACTCTCCGAAGCCCAGGCCGGGGCTGACCGCCACCTTGGCTTCCTGGATGAGCATCTTGGAGAAGTCGACCGAACCCATGTGGCTGAACTGTTCGGGTATCTTGGCCCAGCAAAACATGGTTCCCTTGGGCGGTTCGATTTCCCAGCCTATGCGGTTGAGTCCGCCGCAGAGAGTGTCGCGGCGTTTGCGGTACACTTCCCGGATATCCGCCACGCAGGATTGATCCTCATTCAGGGCGATGATGCTGGCGATCTGGAGAGGCTGGAAAGCGCCGTAATCCAGATAGCTTTTGATCCTGGTCAGCGCATTGACCATCTTCTGGTTGCCGCTGACAAAACCGATCCGCCAGCCCGCCATGCTGTAGCTTTTGGACAGGGAGAAGAGTTCCACGGCTATATCCTTGGCCCCCTTGACCTGCAAAAGACTGGGCGGCTGAAAATCGTCAAAGGCCAGGTCGGCATAGGCGAAATCGTGGATGAGCAGCATGTCGTGTTCCTTGCAGAAACCGACTACTTTCTCGAAAAAGGCCAGATCCACCACCTGTCCCGTCGGATTGTGCGGGTAGGAGATGATGAGCATCTGGGGAGCGGGCCAGGTCTGTTTGACCGCTGTCTTCAGATCTTCAAAGAAATCCCTGTCCGCCGCCACCGGTATGGACCGCAGGTCGCCTCCGGCGATGATGACCGAGTAGGGATGAATGGGATAGGTCGGGTTGGGCGCAAAGACCACGTCGCCGGGACTGATGGTCGCCAGCACCAGGTGGCTCAGACCCTCCTTGGCTCCGATGGTGACCACGGTTTCGGAATCGGGGTCCAGATCGACGTTGTAACGCCGCCTGTACCAACCGGCGATGGCGTGCCTGAGCTTGGTTATGCCTCGGGAAGCCGAATACCGGTGATTGGGGGCCTTGCCTGCCGCTTCGACCATCTTATCCACTATGTGTTGGGGAGTAGCCAGGTCGGGGTTGCCCATGCCCAGGTCGACGATATCCTCACCAGCCTTACGGGCTGAAGTCTTCAACTCATTGACCGTGGCAAAAACATAGGGAGGCAGCCTCTTCATCCGCCGGAATTCGAATTGATTCATTTTTCTTCCTCGACTGCAATTTAAAATTTATCCGGGCTCAACCGGTGAAAAGGATATAATTATCTCAACAAAACAAGCTTGTCAATTTTCTCCGAAACCCTGAACTGAAAAAAGATGCAGCGTCCGGCAGCCTAGCCCGCCTCGGCCAATTCGGCCTGAATGCGCCGGTCCAGTTCGTCCACCACTTCCCTGACCAGTTTAAAGGAAGGCTCGGCAAGCTCCCGGTCGTTATCGATTATCTCCCGGGCCAGTTCACGGGCCTTCAGAAGCATTTCCAGGTCGCGAGGCAGCCGGGCCCAGGTCAATCCGGGCAGACCGGACTGGCGAAGCCCCGCCGCGTCGCCCGGTCCCCGAATTTTCAGGTCTTCCTCGGCCAGTTCGAACCCATCACTGGTTCCGGCCATGACCCGCAGCCTGGACGAGCTTTCGGCCTCATCGGTCCCGGCCACCAGAAGACACAGGGAGGGACGTTCCCCACGGCCAACCCGGCCGCGAAGCTGATGAAGTTGAGCCAAACCGAAATGGTCCGCCCCCTCGACCAGCATCACCGAAGCGCCGGGGACATCCACTCCGACTTCAATGACCGTGGTGGCCACCAGGATTCGAATGTCTCCCCGCCGGAAATCATCCATGACCGTCTGGCGCTCATCCGGCTTCATCCGCCCGTGAACCAGAGCGGCCGGAGCACCGGGAGCACCCTCCCGCCGGACGTAATCCAGCAGGTCCATGGCCGAAGCCAGATCGTCGCCATTCCCGTCAACCGACTCATCCCGGGATTCTATCCGTGGGGCCACCACATAGGCCTGCCCGCCGGCGGCCACCTCGGCAGCCAGCAGACTGTAGGCCGCCACCCGCTCTTCCGGCCCGAAGACCTCGGTCCGCACGGGTTTCCGTCCGGGAGGCATACCGGCAATAGTCGATATATCCAGGTCGCCGTAAATAGTCAGCGCCAGAGTGCGGGGGATGGGCGTGGCCGTCATGACCAGCATGTCCGCCTGAGCGGCCTTGGCCCGTAATGCCAGACGCTGTCCCACTCCGAAGCGGTGCTGTTCGTCTATGACCGCCAGCCCCAGAGACTCGTATTCCACGGATTCGGAAATCAGGGCATGGGTTCCCACCACTATCCTGGTCCGGCCGGAAGCCAGGGCCGAACGCCGGGCGGCTTTTTCCGCCTCGGGCAGCCCCCCCACCAGAAGGTCGGCTTCCACCCCCAGCCTCCGGGCGTGGGGGAGCAGGGTCTCAAAATGCTGCCGGGCCAAAATCTCGGTTGGAGCCATGATGGCCGCCTGCCGGCCGCCGTCGACGGCCGTCATGGCCGCAGCCAGAGCCACCACGGTCTTGCCGCTGCCCACATCTCCCTGCAACAGGCGGCTCATCGGCTTGGCCGCAGCCATATCACGGCCGATCTCGCCCAAGGCCGAACGCTGTCCCTCGGTCAGTTCAAAGGGCAGTCCGGAAAGAAAAGTCTCGGCCAGAACGGAACGTTCGGGAAAGGCCAATCCTTCACGCACCGCCTGCCGGGCTCTCGAACGGGCCAGGGCAAGTTGCAGAAAAAGGAGTTCGAAAAGGGCCATGTTGGCCCAGGCCTTGGAATCCTGGGGCTTGGGTAATGGTCCGGGGCGGTCGGCCGGGGGCTGATGGAGTATCCGCAGGCATTCCACCGGATCGGAGAGTTTCTTTTCCATCAGCCAGGCGTGAGGGAATATGGCGGGCAGGCTCGCAAGCTGCCGGTTGACTTCGGCCATGATCCGCCGCAACGCGCCCGGCTTCACATCCTCGATTTCAGGATAAACCGGGCGAACCTCGGCTTCGGGCAGATAACCGTCCGGCCAGGGGACCAGCTCCGGATGCACAATGGACAACCGGTGCCTGTAACTCTGCACCCGGCCGAATAAAATGACCCGTCGGCCCTTGCTCGTCGTCTCTCTCAGGTGAGCGGGCAGACGAAACCAGATGGCCGACACTTGTGCATCTTCGTCATACAGGATAATCTCAAAATAACGGCGGTATGTTTTCGGGACGACGCCCTGGCGGGTGTCCTGTATCACCCCGCCGGTCAGAACTTCGCTTTCAGGAACCAGTTCGTTCAACGGCACCAGGCGGCGGCGGTCCTGGTAACGGCTCGGCATCAGGGTCACCAGGTCGCCGACGGTCCGCAGACCTCTTTCGTAAAGAGCCTTCTCTATTTGCTGCCCTACCCCTTTGAGGTTGCGGATGCCTTGGGAGAGGCCGGGATGACTAGGTAAAGGTATCATTTTATCCTTGTGAAATAGCTACGCAATTTATCGTAGATAATAAAATTTTCGTTGACAACACCCCACTTCGGGGATATGCAGTATAGCTTAATTTTTAACTTCAGGCCAACCTTCGGCCCTAAGTAATTGAGGAATACAGTGACCAAAACAAAAGATTCCCAGGGGAAACGGTCCGAAGGTGTGAGCAAATCCCGGATGAAAATGACAAACAAGAGCAAAGACGGCAAAATCACCTCAACGTACAAAGACGCCGGAGTGGACATCGACGCCGGAAACGAAATGGTCAGGCGCATTGCCCCTCTGGTCAAAAAGACCTTCAATTCCAGGGTGATAACCGATATCGGCGGGTTCTCCGGACTATTCAGCCTGGATGTGGCCAAGTACGAAAACCCCATATTGGTTTCTTCAACGGATGGCGTGGGCAGCAAACTCAAACTGGCTTTCCTCACCAACCGTCACGACACCATAGGTATCGACCTGGTGGCCATGAGTGTCAACGACATTCTGGCCCAAGGCGCCAAACCCCTTTTCTTCCTTGATTATCTGGCCATGTCCAAAGTCGAGCCAGCCCTGGCCGAGGATATCGTCAAAGGTATAGTCGCGGGATGCCAGGAATCCGGCTGCGCCCTCATCGGCGGTGAAACGGCCGAGATGCCCGAGTTTTACGCTCCGGGCGAATACGATCTGGCCGGCTTCGTGGTCGGAGTGGTCGAACGCGACAAAATAATCGACGGCTCGGATGTGTCCGTGGGGGACAAGATCATCGGTCTCGGCTCCAGCGGGCTGCACAGCAACGGGTACACCCTGGCCAGGCGGGTCATACTGGACGACCTGAAAATGGATGTCAAGGACCCGATATTCGACACCACGGTCGGCGAAGAACTTCTCCGGCCTACAAAAATCTATGTCAACACCGTCCACATGCTCATACGCGATTTCAAAATCACGGGAATCGCTCATATAACCGGCGGCGGGCTGCTGGAAAACATCCCCCGCATCCTGCCTCAGGGCTGCCAGGCTTACATCAACAAGGAATCCTGGGACCGGCCGCCCATCTTCCAGTTCATTCAGGATGAGGCCAATGTGGCCGAAACGGAGATGTTCCGCACTTTCAACATGGGAATCGGCCTGGCCCTTATCGTCAGGGACAATGAGCACGAAGAAATCCTCGACCGGCTGAACGGCATGGACGAATCGGCTTACCTGATCGGAGAGATCAGGGAAAAACCCGAAGAAGCCCCCGTGGTCCTTCTGGTCTGACCAGCCCAGAGCGATTATCATGGGCGCACTCAAACTGGGAGTCCTGGTATCCGGCAGCGGGTCAAACATGCAGGCCATTATCGACAACATCGAGGCCGGCCGTCTTGACGCCGAAATCGTGGCTGTCGTCTCCAATGAACCGGACGCTTACGGACTCACCAGAGCCGCCAGGCACGGCCTCAAGACCTTTGTGGTCAACCACCGGGACTATCCTTCCCGGAACGATTTCGACCAGGCCCTGACCGGCCTGCTGAAGGATCAGGGCGTCGAACTGGTGGTCCTGGCCGGGTTCATGCGCCTGATAACCAGGACCTTCCTCGACGCCTTTCCCAACAGAATAATAAATATACACCCGGCCCTGCTTCCTTCTTTTCCCGGAACCCACGTCTGGCAGAAAGCCCTGGACCACGGCGTCAGGTTCTCCGGCTGCACCGTCCATTTTGTGGACGAAGGCACGGACACCGGCCCGATAATCATTCAGGCCGTGGTCCCGGTCCTGGACGATGACGACTCCGACACCCTGGCCGCCCGGATACTCAAACAGGAACACCTTATCTATTCCCGGGCCATCCAGCTCATCGCCGAAGACCGTGTGCGTCTGGAAGGCCGCCGCGTCAGGATACTGCCCGCCGACCACTCCCTGGACGGCGTCACCCTGGTCAACCCTCCCCTGGCTTCCTGACTCCGGCCTTTCTTCGTCACAATTCAAAGATTCCATTGACTTGGGCTTGAGCCCGGAGTAAACACCATCAGATTCAGCCCCGGCGAAGGAAGCCGGGGACAACTTACCTGGATGGAGCCCGATGGACTGGCTGGTAACCGCGGTTTTCGCCTTTGTCTACCTCGGCCTTATCCTGGGCCGCGTGCCCGGTCTGGCCCTGGACCGCACCGGACTGGCCCTTCTCGGAGCCATACTCCTGCTGGCGGCAGGCAAGACGGGCACGGAAGAGGTCTGTTCAGCCGTCGACCTGCCGACCATGGCCCTGCTTTTCGGATTGATGGTGGTCTCCGCCCAGTTCAGGCTCGGCGGCTTCTACTCCCACATAGTCCGCCGTCTGGCCGGGCTCTCCGTCGGACCGGAGGCCTTTCTGGCCCTCCTTATCGCCGTGGTCGGCCTGCTTTCGGCTCTGCTGGCCAACGATATCGTCTGCCTGGCCGTGGCTCCGATTCTGGTAGAGGGCTGCGCCCGGAGAAGACTTGACCCCATCCCCTTCCTGCTGGCCCTGGCCTGCGCCGCCAATGTCGGTTCCGCGGCCACGCTCATCGGCAACCCTCAGAACATGCTCATCGGTCAGGTTCTCCGGCTGCCTTTCACAGAATACCTTTTCGACGCCGGTCCCCCCGCCCTGCTGGGGCTGTTCATGGTTTGGCTGGTCATCCGTCACGCCTACCGGGGCCGTTGGGAAAGGGCCACATCACTGCCGGAAATAGACGCCCCGCCGTACAGCGCCTGGCAGACGGCCAAAGGACTGGTTCTTGTCTCCGGAGTGGTCTTCTGTTTTCTTTTCGCGCCCTGGCCGAGGGAAGTAGTCGCCCTGACCGCAGCCGGACTTCTTCTCTGCTCCCGGCACATGCGTTCCCGGGAAATGCTCGGTCTGGTCGACTGGCAGTTGCTTCTGCTTTTTTTCAGTCTTTTCATCATCAACCACTCGGTGAGCGCTTCCGGCAGCCTGGACACAATCAACAGGTCCTTAATCGACGCAGGATTCCGTATAGACCACCCGGTCTGGCTCTTCGGACTGAGCGCCGGGCTCTCCAACCTGGTTTCCAACGTCCCGGCGGTCATGCTTCTCCTGCCCTATGCCCATCAGCCCTGGTCCGGACCGATCCTGGCGCTCTCCTCCACTCTGGCCGGAAACCTGCTGGTGGTTGGCTCCATAGCCAATATAATCGTTATCGACCAGGCCGCCCGGCTGGGCATCCACATATCCTGGAGGCAGCACGCAGTAATCGGGCTGCCGGTGACGCTGCTCACCCTGCTGGCCGCCGCCGGCTGGCTCTGGTTCCGGGCCTCCATGGCCTGAGGGAGTCATAAATGATACTTCTTCCCGACCACGGCATCATCCTGGTCAGCGCCTGCCTGACCGGACGCCCCTGCCGTTACGACGGACGCCGCGCCCCCAGCCGCCCGCTGCTGGAGATGCTGTCCGGACGGCGCTGGGCGGCTGTCTGCCCCGAGCAACTGGGCGGATTGCCCACGCCACGCCCTTCGGCCCGCCTGGTCGGAGGCGACGGTGCCGATGTCCTGGCTGGCCGGGGCCGCCTCGTCAACAGCCAGGATGAGGATGTGACCGCTCAGTTTGTCAGAGGAGCCCGACTGACCCTGGAGATAGCCCGGCGTCTGGGAGTGAGCGTCTGCTGCCTCAAGGACCGTTCCCCCTCCTGCGGACTCACTCCCGGAATCGACAAACAGGGACGCCGGCGCGGCCGGGGCGTCACCGCCGCGATTTTACTGGAAGCAGGCCTGGATGTCGTGGAGATTTGCGTCAAATCAAGCGGTTGAAGGCTGATTGCCGTCCGGGCGGCAACGGATAATCATGGTTTTTCAAAAAAAATACTTGCAATCCTGCTCGAAAAATGACATTAAATCTTTTTCGTTGAAGTAAGCAAAGGGAGGGGATCCTTATGGCCCGTGTATGTGATATCTGCGGAAAACGGCCCCAGGTCGGTTACAACGTCTCTCACGCCCACAACAAGACGAAGCGGCGTTGGTTTCCTAACCTGCAAACCGTCCGTCACCAGGAAAACGGCCATGTCCGCCGTATCAAAGTCTGCACCCAGTGCATCAAGAAGGGTCTGATCTGCAAACCCAGCCAGAGGCCTGCGGTTCAGCCCGAGGCTCAGGCCTGATAATCCGCAAGACGGTTTCCACGCGGCCCTGACGGGCCGCTTTTTTTTAATGTTTCAAGGGTCCGCCTCGTAAGGCCGGACCCTTTTTCTGTCGGCATCTGCGGGACAGTCGCCCCGGAATCAGCCGAAGGTCAATCCTGAACCAATCGCCGCCGACCCGTCTTGGAAAAACCCGCCGCCGCCATCAGGGCCTTCACTTCGTCCTTTTTCAGCGGCCTGACTTCCCCGGGCTTCAGCCGACCCAGTTCCACCGGACCAAAGGCCGTGCGTTTCAGCTTCAGCACAGGGTGTCCGATCTGGGAACACATCCGCTTGACCTGGTGATGGCGGCCCTCATGAAGGACCATCTTCAGCCAGGCCCGGTCCGGGCCGGTCTTGATGGGATAAACCTCGGTCGGGGCCGCCGGACGGTCGCCCAGCATGATGGTCCCGGCCGATAGCCGCCTAAGCGCATCCTCGGAAGGCACTCCCCGGACTTTCACCCGGTATGTCTTGGACACATGGTGCCTGGGGTGCATCAGGCGGGCGGCCAGGTCGCCGTCGTTGGTCAACAGCAGCAGACCTTCGGCATCCCCGTCCAGTCTGCCCACAGGGTAAACACGAGAGCCCAGATCCTTCAGAAACTGGGCCACTGTCGGCCGTCCTTGAGGGTCCTTCATCGTGGTCAGAAAACCGACGGGCTTGTAAAAGGCAAAATAAACCTTTTCCTCGGCCGATCCGATGACTACCCCATCAACTTCTATGACATCCTGCTCGATGTCAGCCTTGGTCCCGAGTTCGGTGACGACTTCACTGTTGACCCTGATCCTTCCGTCCAGGATCATCCGCTCCGCCGCCCTCCGGGAGGCTACTCCGGCCTGAGCCAGAATCTTCTGCAATCTTTCTTCCATATTATCCTTTCAGAATATCTCCTGGGGAATGAGCTGAACCAGTTCCGGCAGGCGGTCCGGGGGCAGCCCCAGTTCCTCCAGACTGGAAACCAGCCATTCGCCCTGGGTGCGTCCAAAATCGAGCCCAGCATGAAACTGGGACATCAGCAGGCTGGATACATATACAATGGCCACCAGCGGCCGGTTGACTTCAGCCTTGGCCGGGGCATAGTGGAGAGCAATGGCCTCGCGCAGAGGCACGGGCAGCCCCCAATTCTCGGCCAACAGACCGCCGACCTCGGGATGGGTCGTCCCCAGATACTCACGCTCAATGTCAATCAGGCTTCGGTTGCCTTTCTCGGCCTGGTAATAAAACAACGGGTAAAACTCGGCCACATGCTGGTCCAGCACGACCTTGCCTATGTCGTGCAAAAGACCGGCCGTATAGGCCAAATCCGGAGGGCAGACTTTGGTCATCTGAGCCACTCTCTCAGCCAGAACGGCCGTCCCCACCGAGTGCCGGTAGAGCCCGCCGCGCATCAGCGAATAGCCGCGCTCGCCTACCTGGAAAAATTCCTCGAAGGCCACGGACATGGCCACCTGCAGCAGCCGCCGTTCACCCAGCAACAACACGGCCCTGTCGATGGAGCCGACTTTGACCAGCAGGTCCATAATGGCCGAGTTGCAGAGCTGTATGATGCGCGCACCCAAAACCTGATCCCGCCGGATCTCTTCAGCCACTCCTGCCCAGGAATATCCGCCTTCGGCCAGCATTCTGGCCACTTTCAAGGCCACCTGCGGGATGGGACGCACAGACCGGACAGCCTCCTCGATGCTCTCCCTGGTCAATGGAGGCATGGCTTCGGGCGGCGTCTCTTTTGCCTCGAAGGTGGGCTCTATGCTGGTGGTGAAGTTTCTCAGATCAAACAGCATCCGGCAGCCCAGGTATCCGCCGGTTTCCGACATCCTCACCGGTATGCCTTCGGCAGCCAGCATACGCCTGGCCATATCAGTGGTCCTTCCCCCCACGTCCAGGCGCAGATCTATTTCGGAGACCTGCCCCACCAGGGCTCCGCCGGCCAGGCTGGCCTCCAGCCGCTCCCGCGACGCCCCGGCCTGTTCCAAGGCCTCAATAAGGATAGGAATGCCGGTCCTGGCGTAAAGACTGGACCGGAAAGGCCCGTCTCCGCCAACCTGCTCGGGCAGTAAAAGGTGAATGAGGCCCCCCACCCCGGCCCTGCGGTCCCACATGGCCACGCCCACGCATGAACCGAGCACAGCCTGAAGGACAAGGGAGGCTGCCCGGCTGACGACAAAAGAACCTGTCCCTACAAATTCCCTGGTGCAAGAATTGAATACGCCCACAAAAAACTCGCTTCGGGCCTTCAGGCCCGGCTTTTCAGTCTTTAATCAGGTTAACAGCTACAAACCAGGCCTATGGTCCCGGTCATGCGACCGGGCCATCTGCTCCATGAAGCGGGAAGTCTTCAGCTCCCGGCCCAGGAGATGGTGCATAAAAGACATCAGAAAGAGTCCGGTCTCCTTCACGGCCGACGGGCTAACCCTGACCCTGTCCAATTTGTCCAGAGCCAGGGACTGGACCAGGCCCATGAGCTTCAGCGTACCCAAACTGACGCAGAAACCGCCTCCCGCGCATTTCCGGTGAGTCATTCCGCCCCTGTCCGGGTTGAGTTCGATCTCTTCACCGGCACAGGGAGGACTCCCGCAAACCGGGCAGGAGGAAAAGTTGGGGCCGAAACCGGCCAAGCCCAGCATCCTCAACCGGAACAGGAAAAGTGTTTCCTCAGGCCGGAGTCCGCTATCCATGCGCTCGAGTGCCCAGAGCAGAAGATCCAGAACCTCGGGCGACGGGTCCAGGGGCGCACAGAAGGCATCTATCAGCTCCAGGGCGTGACTGGCCATGGCCAACCGGCTCACATCCGCGCTCAGGCCGTCAAAAGACCTCAGAAGGTCGCCTTCTTCAAGCCTGACCAGGTCGCGGCCGGAACTGTTGGTGAATGACAGTTCGACCAGCGCCGGTCCGGAAAGAATGTTGCCGAATCGTTTCTGGCTCTTCCGGCCGTGCTTGGCCATGCCCCTGATCTTGCCGAATTCGCGGGTGAAGAAACTGACAATAAGGTCAGCCTCCCCGTACTGTGTCCGGTTCAGGACCACGGCCTGTAAACGATGTTTACCCGTTTCCATCTCAGACCAGCAACTTCAGAAAGACCGTGGCAATGCCCATATAAATGAGTATACCCACAATGTCGTTGCACATGGTGACAAACGGGCCCGAAGCCAGGGCCGGGTCTATGTTGAAACGCCTGAAAAGCGCCGGAGTAACGGTCCCCAGCAAGGAGGACATGGTTATGGCCGACATCATGGACAATCCGACCACCAGCCCCAGGAATGAACTGCCGTGCCACAGCCTGGCCACAACCGCTCCGCCCAGTCCGCAGGTAACGCCCAGTATCATGGCGATGCGGAACTCTTTGAACAAAACCTGTCTCACCTGGGACCGGGGGATACGCCCCAGAGCCATACCCCGCACCACGATGGTTGAGGACTGAATACCCACCGAACCGCCGAGAGCCATGATGGCGGGAATAAAAGTCACCAGGGCCAGAACATCATGCAGGGCCACCTTAAACAGCCAGACCAGGTATCCCGTGATCAGGCCGCCCCCGAGATTGGCCATGAGCCAGGGCAGACGCAATCTGGAAATCCTGAAGACCTTGTCCGAGTATATTTCCTCTTCGCTTGTTCCGGCCAGGCGGTAGAAATCCTCGTCCACCTCTTCGTTGACGACATCCAGAACGTCATCAACGGTAATCCGGCCGAGCAGGCGTCCGTATTCGTCGACCACGGGGGCCGATCTGATGTCATACTTGAGGAATTTCCGGGCTACCGCCTCCTGGTCTTCGTGGACCCGTATTATCAGCTCACAGTCGGTCATGATGCTGGCCATGGTCTGCTCGGGCTGAGACAGAAGCAACATGCGCAGGCTCACCTGACCGGCCAGGCGATTCTTTTCGTCCACCACAAAAACGTAGTTGAGATCCTCGACTTCGTCCCGTTGCCGGCGTATGCTCTCAACGGCCGCAGCGACCGAATCTCCCAGCCCGGCCGACACAAGCTCGATCTGCATGATGCCGCCGGCTGTGTCCTCATCGTAAAGAAGAAGCTGCCGGACTTCGGCGGAATCGGCGGGTTCGATGCTTTCCAGGACCGCGGCCTGATCCTCGTCCGACAGATCGGCCACGATGTCCGCCGCGTCGTCCGAGTCCATCTCGGCCACCAGTTCGGAGAGCCTCTCCACCGGAAGCCGGTCGAAAAGCTGTTCCCTGGCCGCATCGGACAACTCCACCAGGACCTCGGAAGCGGCCTCGGAACCCAGCAGACCAAAGACCCTGAGCAGGTCTTCGGCATCAAGAGGCGCCAGAGCTTCGGCCAAATCGGCCGGATGCACTGACGCCAGCAAACGAAGCAGTTCTTCTTCCCGTTCAGGCTGTAAAAGATTGGGCAGGTTGCGGGCCAGAGTATTCCTCATCGATTCATCCCCTCCGCCCGGAGCAGCCTCAAGGCAGTTTCATGTCTATGACGCGGCCTTCCTGCCCTGGTACGCCCTGCGACTGGCCGTCAAAAAACACTTCGGCGCCGCCGGCATTGCCAAGACGAACATCGAATCCCTCTTTCGCCGTCCAGGTCTCGGTCATACCTGACCGGTACAAACCATGCTGCAAAGTCTTGCCGTCAATGAGGACCTGCACCCAGGTTTCACCGGTGAAGACTATCTTCAATTCATGGCCCTCGGCCTGAACAGCAGCCGGGGCCGCCGGCGGGGTTGGCTCCGCCGCCGGTTCGGGCAAGGTTGCAGACGTTTCCTCCACGGCTGGCTGCTCCACGGGTTGATCCACGGCCGCATCCGGGGCGTCCGCAGGCGTCTCCTGGGGAGTCTGAGACTCCCCGGCAGCCACGTCGGGAGCCGCTTCCTGCGGCGTCTCCGAAGCGGCCGGAGTCAGCCCGGCATCATCGCCGCCCGGAACCGGGGCCGCCGGCCCTTCAACGCCTTCGGTCAGAACGGCCACAGGTTCAGCCGGCGCTTGAGGCTGCTGCCAGTAAAAGAAGTAATAAACACCCACGCAAGCCATCAGAACGATGAAAACCGTAATAATGGCCGCCACCCAGGGCCATGTACCCCAGCCCGGCTCCTTGCGGGCCGTAACCGGAACAGACACCGTCTCTACCCGGCCCGCCGTAAGCGAATTGAACTCCCTGAGGACTTCCACAGGATTGAGCCCGACTTCCAGGGCATAAGTCCGCAAAAAACCTTTTATGAAAACCGGCGCAGGCAGACGACTCTCGTCGCCGGCCTCAAGAGCCTCAAGCTGGTGCAGCGATATCTTGGTCGATTCCGCCAGATCGCTCAGCTCCAGCCCACGCTGTTCTCTCTGCTGTTTCAGGCTTGCGCCCAATACTTCAAACACATTTTCCCGCATCAAAACTTCCGCCTTTCAGGGGCCGACGCTTACCCCCGCACGGTCCAAATCCAGCCGGTCTGTCACCGGCCGAAAGCATTAACAAATCCCGGACCGGCGCCTTTTTCAGTACCGTCGCCGCTTCAATTACCGCTTGAATCAAGGAGCCCAAAGCCCCCCGATTTAACCGCTGCCGCTTGCGCCAGTTCCCCTGCCTGTCGCGCCCCCTGAATATTAACAGACCTGCAACACCCGATATCGGCGCGCCCCGGTCATACAGTTTGCCCGTCTTAAAAAGTGACCTGAATGCTGGCTTTGGCCCGCAGTCCTTTCACCCATTCCTGGTATTTATCAGAGAGGAGCTGCTCCGTCAGCTTCTCTCTTATCTTCTGTTTAATCTCGGCCGAAGCCTTGGCGTCGGCGTCAACACGCTCCACCATCTGGAATATCTGCACGCCCTGGGGAGTTTCCAACGGCTCGCTCACCTGACCAGGCTCCAAACCATCCAGAACAGAACGAATACTCTCGTTCATGTCTTCCCAGCAGATCACCCCCATGTTGCCGCCGTCCTTGGCGTTCGGAGCGTCGGAATACTCAGCCGCAGCCTCAGTGAAAGAAAGCCCGCCCTTGATCTTCTCCACAATATCACTGGCCATCTTCAGTTTGAGTTCACGGTCCTTGTCCCGCGCCCCGTCCGAGCTTTCCAGCAATATATTCCTGATCCGGCAACCGGACCTCACATCATACTCGCCCAGATGCTCTTGAAAATATTTATCAACCTGAACATCCGTAACCGCAGCCCGGGCTCTTATCTCCTGATTGATCAGCTTGGCCCGGACAATATCGATTCGCACATCGCTCCGGAACAGTTCCACGCTGAGCCCCTGCTTGGCCAACTCCTTGGTGAACTGTTCCTCCGTCAGATTGTTGGAGGTCTTGATCTGCTCAATGGCCGAGTCCACATCCCGCTCACCTACGCGAATGCCGAGCTTTTCGGCTTCCTGAAGGGCCAGGCGGCTGTCGATGATATGCTCCAGTATCTCCCGGCGCAGATCGTTGATCTGCCCCTCCGGGACCTCACCGCTCTTCATGAAAGGCTTCAAGCGGTCGTTTATTTCCTTCATCGTAATGATGTCGCCGTTAACCTTGGCCACAATCCTATCGATTATCTCGGCAGAAGCAACGCTCACCATAAAGAAAGCACCGGCAATCAAGGCAAGCAGAAAAGCCTTCAGACCTCTGCGCATAGTCAGCCACCTCTTTTTTTCATTTTTCAGCCCGGTCATCATCCGTTCTCAACAGCGGATTAATAACTATCTTCGCCGCGTTCTTCAACTCGGACATCCATTCATCATAGGCCATATTCTTCAAGTGTTCCACATACAAGCGGCGAATTCGCTGTAATTCCTCCGCTGGATCAGGCGGCCCGGGCCTGTCCACCGCCACTACCTGAAAAAAAGTGAAGCCGAACTCCGTCTCCACTATATCGCTGAAAGCGCCGGCCTTGGTCCCGGCTATCGCCCGCCGCATCGGGTCGGGCAGCTTTTCCAGATAAACCCAACGGCTTTCACCGTCATTCTTCTCCACCGTCTGGCCGAGAACCTTCAGCCCGGCCTCCAGACTTCCGCCCTTCAACGCCGCCTTGCGGGCCATTTCCGCATCTTCACGGGACGTTGTCGTCACATGACGAATCTCATACCTCGACGGCTCGTCGGCACGCCAACGGTTGGCTTCGAAAAAATCCGTCCATCCCCGGGCATCCTCCCGGAGGCGGGACGCTGTTTCAGCCTCAATAGTTTTACCGACCAGTATGTTGCGCTTTTGCTGTTCCCGCCAGGACTCGAAATCTATGTAATCGCGCAGGAGCATCTCCTCGAAGGCGCCGGGCGGATAGTCAGCCTTAACTTCCGCCACCCGGTCTTCCAACTCAGCGGAGGAAACCTTCAAGCCTCTCTTCTCCGCCTCCTGGACGACCAGTTCCTCTTCGATCAACTGCTCCAGGATATGCCTTTTCAGTGGAGTCGGCTCCGAAATCTTTTCCAGATCGCCGCTTCCGGCCCTGATGGCCGCCTCCAGGGAAGCCATGCTTATGATCCTGCCATTGACCACAGCCGCTGTATCGTCGCTCAAACGAGGCTCGCAACCGTACAGCAACATCACCGCCATAATCAGAGCAGCGACCGCCGGCAACCTCGGAAAAACGGCGGACTGAAAGCCGCCGAACTGCCCGGATTTCTTCAGCCCTGACAATGGTTTAGCTAAAAAAGCCATTAACTTGAGCATATTAGCCCGTCATACCAGCTCTTGCAAGATGTTTTTTACCTGGCGCAGGCCGTCCGTGCCTTCCAGGCCGGACAAAGCCAGAAAAAGCCGTCCTTCCGGCGACAGCCTGGCCCGGTCTGGCCGCTTGGCGATGATAGCCAGCACCTTGTCCGGTTTGACCCGGCCGTTTTCCACAAAAGTCAAGGTCAGGCCGCCCTTGCCCATCTCCATCTTTCCCACGCCGGCCTTCTTCAGCCATTGGCGGACCTCCATCACTTCCATCAGGTTCTCCACCTCCTCCGGCAGAGCACCATAACGGTCGCGCATCTCATCGGCCAGATCTTCCAGGTCGGCCCCCGACCCGGCTCCGGAAAGACGCCGGTAGAGAATAAGCCGCTGCTCCGTGTCCGGGATGTAGTTCTCGGGCAGATAGGCCCGCATGTTCAGGGAAAGCTCAGGCTCGACCTCTTCCACGTATTCATCGCCCTTGATCTCCCGGATAGTCCGGTCCATCAACTGGACATACATTTCGTAACCGACAGCCGCAATCTGACCAGACTGGGCCGCCCCCAGCATGTTCCCGGCCCCGCGTATCTGCAAATCGTGCAGGGCGATCTTGAATCCGGCTCCGAGTTCGGAAAAATCCATCAGGGCCCGCAGGCGCTTGCGTGCGTCCCGCGTCAGGAATTCCTCGCTGGCCACCAGCAGATAGGCATAAGCCTGTTCAGTGGACCTGCCCACCCGCCCCCTGAGCTGATATATCTGGGCGAGGCCGAATCTGTCGGCATTGTTGATGATAATGGTATTGGCCGAAGGGAAATCCAGGCCGGATTCGATGATGGTCGTCGTCACCAGCACGTCTATTTCCCGGCGCATGAAGGCCAGCATGACCTTTTCCAACTCGGTTTCCTTGAGTTGGCCGTGCGCCACGCCGAAACGCACCATGGGCATGAGTTTCTGCAGACGAAGACGCAGAATCTCTATATCCTTGACCCGGTTGTGGACGAAAAAGACCTGCCCTCCCCGGTCCAGTTCCCTGGCGATGGCCTCAGCAACAGTCTCTTCGTCGTACTTGAGCAGATAGGTTTTCACCGCCCGGCGGTCCTGGGGAGGAGTCTCGATGGTCGAAAGGTCCCGCACGCCGGTCAGGGACATGTGCAGAGTCCGCGGTATGGGCGTAGCCGTGAGAGTCAGGACGTCCACCTCGGTCCGCAGCTTCTTCAGCCTCTCCTTGTGAGACACCCCGAAACGGTGTTCCTCGTCAATGATGACCAGGCCGAGGTCCTTGAAGACCACGTCCTTTTGCAGCAGGCGGTGGGTCCCGACGATGATGTCGGCCTGCCCCGAAGCCACCCTGGCCAGTATCTCCCGCTGCTCGGCCGGTTTCTTGAACCGTGACAGGGATTCCACTGTAACCGGGTAATTTTTGAAACGCTTGGCGAAAGTCTGATAGTGCTGCTCGGCCAGAATGGTGGTCGGCACCAGAAGGGCCACCTGCTTATGGTCCAGGGTGGCCTGAAAGGCGGCCCTCATGGCCACTTCTGTCTTACCGTACCCCACATCTCCGCAAACCAGCCGGTCCATGGGGCGCGTCGACGCCATGTCCCGCAGGACCTCGTCAATGGCGCTCATCTGGTCGGGAGTCTCCTCGTAATCAAAGGAGGCCTCGAATTCCCGGAAATAATCGTCCCGGCCAGAAAAGGAATGCCCTTCCTTCACCTGCCGCGTGGCATAAATTTTCAGCAGTTCCTCGGCCATCTCCCGCAGAGAAGCCTTGACCCGTGCCTTGACACGCTCCCAGGAAGTGCCGCCCAGCTTGTCCAGGGACGGCGGATTATCATCCGACCCCACATATTTCTGCACTGCGTCAAAACGATCCACCGGCACATACAGCTTGTCGCCGTCACGGTAAGCCAGCTCCAGATAGTCGTTGGACCGGCCTTCCACCACAATGGTGACCAGACCCCGGTACTGCCCCACGCCATGGTCCACATGGACTACAAAATCCCCCACGCCCAGATCCTGAAAACTGGACAGATGGATTCCCTTGACCTCTTCGGAAGCCCGCCGGGCGAAACGGCGCTTCTTGCCGAAGAGTTCGTCCTCGGTCACAAAGGCCTGGCCCATATCCTCGAGGACAAAACCGGACGACAGGAAGCCCACCGTCACCCGGAACCTTTCGCCATCCAGGCCGAACCGGCTCCGGCCGTCCAGATCCAGGGCGGGAAAAAGACTGTAATTCTCGAAAAGTTCTCCCAGCCGCCGCGCCTGCTCCCTGGTATGACAGGACAAAACAACATTCAGTCCCCTGTCCAGCCAGGTCCGCACCCTGGCGGCCAGCGGCCCCAGCAGACCCGCCGCCGACTGGGAACGGTCGATCAGAGCCCTCAGGTCCTCATTGGTCTCCACCCGAAAACGGTGAGTCTCAACGTCGTCCACCCGGTCAGCGAACTCCAGATCCCGCAACTCAATGGACGGCCTTGCGGCCAATGAACCGAAAAACGATTCCGGATCAAGGTAAAGGCTGTCCAGCGGAAGGTGAGGCCGCTCCTCGGCCTGAACCCTGGCCATATGACCATCCAGGCGCTCCCGGTGTTTACGGCCCTCATCGATCAGGCGGTCCGGTTCGAAAAGGACACGCACGGTCTCGGGACCGGCATAGTCCTCCACCGATGACAACCCGTCGTAGAAAAGCGGCAGAAAGGACTCCAGGCCGTCGAAGTACTGTTCCTGGCCGATCTTTTCCTCCAGAGGCTTCCAGAGCAGATCCAGCCACCCGGTCTTCCCGGCCATTTCACGCAGAAGGTCAGCGGCCCGCACGGCCCGTCCCGGCCCATATATGGCTTCGCTGGCCGGCAGCAGTTCCAGTTCGAACAATTCTCCCACGGAACGCTGATCCAGGGTCCGGAAGGTCCTCAGGGACTCCACCATATCGCCGAAGAATTCGGCCCGGACCGGCCGGGAAAGGCCGGGAGGGTAAATATCCAGGATACCGCCGCGCACGGAAAAATCGCCATGATTCTGCACCAGGGAAGTCGAATAGTAACCGCAGCGGGCCAGTTGGCCCAGCAGGTCGTCCCGTTCCACTTCCTCGTTGACCTGCAGCAACTGCACAGCTTCCGACAGGGCTTTGGGCGGCAAGGCCAACTGCAGGGCGCCCGGAGCCGAAGCCACCACGACCAGCGGTTTGCGTCTGGAGAGCAGGGCGTACAGGGCCGTCAGGCGGGCAAAGACCAGATCGTTGGCTGGAGACTCCCCCGAAAACGGCTTGATTTCGTAGCCGGGCAGCAGCAGCACGGCACCGGAGGCCGCCCCCTCGGGCCAGAAAAATTCCAGGTCGCGGGCAAAATCCTCCGCTTCCAGAGGGGCTGGAGCATAGACCAGATAAGTCGCCGGACGCCGGCGGATAGACTCGGCCAGAACAAAGGCGGCCGAAGATGAATTAAGCCCGCAGAAACGCACCTTCCCCCCGGGCGGGGAGAACAGATCTGCCGCGGGCTCGCGGTATGTCCTCGCCTCATTCACAATATCACAATCCCCAGCATGAAAACTCTCGATTCATGCCTTCTTCAAAACAAGGGATTATAGACCGTAACCACTTCGGAATAAAGCCCCAGACAGACAAAAAAATATTTTTCCCTTGAAAAACAGCCCGGAGCAGCATTGACTTCAAAAAATAAACCTTGCCATAATAGTTGAGAATCAGAGTTCTTTCTCATGCCGGACTTCAATGCTTCCCGCCAATGGCCGATTTGCCCTCAAGGAGGAACACATCATGGCTATTGAAAGTAATGTGACTGCGGAGGAAATTCGGAAGTGGACGCAACTGGGATTCTGGGACAAGTGGACTCTTTGTGACTACATAAAGCGCTGGGCTCGCGCCTTCCCCGAAAAAGAAGCTCTGATCGACGCCAAAAAGAGGCTCACCTGGGCCGACTACGGCCGCTTCATGGACCGCCTGGCCCTGAACTTTTTGGAAATAGGCATCAGACGCGACGACCTGGTCATCACGCAACTGCCGAACTGCGTTGAAGCCGTCATCACCGAATTCGCCCTCGGACGCATCGGAGCCTGTGTCGTGCCTCTGGCCATGCAGTGGCGGGAACACGAAATAGGCTTCGTCCTGGAACAGGCAAACTCACCGGTCATCATCACCTACTCGCACCCCGAAGCCTTCGACCATGCCGGACTGGCCCTGCGGCTGAAAAAGAGACACCCAATGCTGAGGCATGTTGTCATAGTCGGCGAAACCGTTCCGCCCGGCTGCATTTCCTTCGCCGAAATGTGGGATAATCCGCTGGAAGAAAAATACGGACCGGACCACCTCGACGCCAACTGCCCCATAAGCCCCAACGACGTCTTCACCCTGTGCTACACGTCGGGCACGGAAGCCGACCCCAAGGGCTGCCCCCGCACCCACAACCACTGGAAATCTTTTGAGCGATCCGGCTTTCTCACCCATCTTCAGGCCAACGTCAACGACCGGGTCATGATGCCCATTCCCTGGATCAATATGTTCGGCCAGTCGGTCTGCATCCTGCCCATGGCCATGACCGGCGGCACGCTGGTCATCCTCGACCATTTCTACCCTTCCACCGTAGCGGAAATTATCCAGCGTGAAAAGATCACCCTCTACCCGGCCGTCCCGGCCATGCACCGCGCCCTGCTCAATGTCCGGGATCTGGACAAATTCGACTTCGCCTCACTTCGGGTTGTCTGCACCGGCGGAGCCCCCTGCCCCACCGTGCTCATCGAACAGATGATGGAAAGCTTCGACTGCCAGGTCTGGCAGGGCTTCGGTTCCAATGAAGGGTACCTCAACGTTACCGAGGTCGGTTTCGAACCCCGGCTGGTTTCCAGCACCATGGGCACGCGGCAGCTTTACAGCGAAATCAAGATAGTCGACAAAAAAGGCCGCAGGTTAGGCGTGGGAGAAGTCGGTGAATACTGCCAGAAAGCCCCTTTCATCATTTCGGGGTATTACAAACGGCCGGATCTCAACGCCGGGAAATGGGACGAGGAAGGTTACTACCACACCGGAGACGCCTGCTTCCTGGACGACGAGGGTTACTACCGTTTTGTCACCCGGCAGAGCGATTTCATCATAGTCGGTGGAGTGAACATCAGCGCGGAGGAGGTCGAGGAAGTCCTGCACAAGCATCCGGATATTTACGACGTAGCCGTGGTCGGCATGCCTCACCGGGTCACGGGGGAAAAAGTCTTCGCCTATATCCAGATGCGCGAGGACCGGGAGCCTCTGACGGTCAAAAGTGTGCGGGAATACATGAAATCACGGGAAATAGCCCAAAACAAATGGCCGTTCCGGATAAAATGCGTGGACGAACTTCCCCGCACTCCCACCGGGAAAATAACCAAATATATTCTGCGGGACAAGCTTGTTCAGGAGGCGGGCGAAGTCTGACCGCCGGGCTCCCAGCCGCTCCTGCTCCCATGCAGTCAGACCAGGCAATTCCGCCCAGGGCCGAAACGGTCGGCCACCAGCTTTTCCACTTCATCCCGGCGGTGGCAGGCGGCCAGATGGTCGCCGCCGGCCGATTCCAGTCGAGGCTCCTTCTCCCGGCACACGTCCAGCACGAACGGACACCGGGTGTGGAAACGGCAGCCGGAAGGCGGGTTCACCGGGCTGGGCACGTCCCCGGTCAGGACGATACGCTCCCTCTTCTGTTCCATGTCCGGTATGGGGATACCGGAAAGCAGCGCATGGGTGTAAGGATGCAGGGGACGCCGGAAAAGTTCATCAGTCCCGCCCAGTTCCACAATCTTGCCTAAGTACATCACGGCCGTGCGGTGACTGACGTATTTTACCACCAGCAGATGATGGGTCACGAATAGATAGGTCAGGTTCAGTTCAGCCTGAAGCCTCTTCAGCAGGTTGAGAATCTGCGACTGAACAGACACATCCAGGGCCGAGGTGGGCTCATCCAGCACGATGAACTCCGGATTGGTGGCAATGGCCCTGGCCACGGCGATGCGCTGCCGCTGCCCGCCGGAAAATTCGTGAGGGTACCTCAGCAGATGGTCCCTGGTCAGGCCCACCAGCTCCAGCAGGCCGATAACCCGTTCCTCCAGTTCGCGTCCGCCTAGACGCTCATGAACCTTGATCGGTTCCGAAACAATGTGCTTGACCAGCATCCGGGGATTCAGCGAAGTGGTGGGGTCCTGAAAGACCATCTGCAGGCGGCTGCGCACACCCAGGCGCTTCAACTCGGATTTGCTGACCGAGGCGATATCCAGCCGGTCCCCGTTGTTGCCCAGACCGCGATAATAGATGTGCCCGGCTGTCGGATCGTGCAGGCGGATGATGGCCTTGCCCGTGGTCGTCTTGCCGCAGCCGGACTCGCCCACAACCCCCAGACATTCGCCCCTTCTGATATCCAGGTCCACTCCGTCCAGGGCCTTGACCGTATTGACTTCCCGGCGCATGACCCCGCCCAGGATGGGGTAATACTTTTTCAGATCCCGCAGTTCCAGGATGACATCCGGTTTGCTCATGACCGCCCCCCCTTCCCGGTCAGCAGGTGGCAGGCGGCCAGGTGGCCGGTGCCAGACTCGACCAGTTCGGGACGCTCCGCCCGGCATACATCCATGACATGGGGGCAACGCGGATGAAAACGGCAACCGGTCGGCGGGTCAACCAGGTTGGGCACATTGCCTTCGATACTCCGCAGTTCGCCAATGGTCGACATCTTGGGCACAGCGTCCAGCAATGCCCGTGAATAGGGGTGCAAAGGCTTTTCGAAAAGCTCTTTCACATCCGCGACCTCGCAGAGATTGCCCGCATACATCACGCCCACCCGGTCGCAGGTTTCGGCCACCACGCCCAGATCGTGGGTGATAAGAAGAATCGAAGAAATCTCGGTCTCCTTCAGACGGCACAGCAGATCCAGTATCTGGGCCTGAATGGTCACATCCAGGTTGGAAGTGGCCTCGTCGGCGATCAGCAGCACCGGGCTGCAAGCCAGGGCCATGGCTATGACTATGCGCTGCTTCATCCCCCCGGAAAGATTGTGCGGATACTGCCCGGCTATCCTTTCCGGATTGGGTATGCCCAGCTTACCCACTATCTCAACAGCCCGCCGCAGGGCTTCGGCCTCCATGGGCTTCCGCCACCGGCTCAGAAAGGGCGTCCTTGAGGCAAGACGCAACAGGGGTGATTCGGGATTTTCGGCCGCCAGTTCGTAAAACGGCTTCCAGAAGCCCGGACCGCCGTTTTTCCTGTCCGCCAGGATTTGGGCCGCCATCTCCGCCTGCTGGTGAAAGAGAAAACTCTCCGCCACCTGGTATCCCACGGTCAGGGTCGGATTAAGGGCCGCATTGGGCTCCTGGAAGATCATGGATATCCTGTCTCCCCGAAGCTGTTCCATGTAGGCCTCGGACTGCTGCAAAAGATCAACCCCGGCCTCTTGTTCATCGCCGTCCAGAAAAACAACGACTTTACCGCCTTCAATCCGGCCGGGGGACTGGACAATGCGCATGATGGAACGCACGGCCACGCTTTTACCGCAGCCGGATTCGCCGACCAGGCCGAAGGTCTGGCCATGTTCCACCACGAGGCTGACCTTGTTCAGGGCCTTGACCACGCCCTCGTAAGTATAGAAATTAGTCACCAGATCGACGGTTTCCAGCAATCTGCCCATGACGCCCCTACCTCCGCCGCAACTTGGGGTCAAAGGCGTCGCGCAGAGCGTCGCCGATAAGGTTCCAGGCCAGAACGAAAAGGATAATGCAGGCACCGGGAATGGCGATGGTGTACCAGAACTTCAGCGGATCGTCAGGCGGCCCCACGATGTAGTTTCTCGCCAGAGCCACCATCTGCCCCCAGTCGGAAAAGCCCTTGGGCGCGCCCAGGCCGACGAAACTCATGAAAGAAGCGGTGATGACCATGGAACCCATATCCATGGAAGCCATTATCAGCACGGGATATATGGCGTTGGGCAGGATGTGCCGGAAAATTATCATGAAATCGGACACGCCCATGGTCCGGGCCGCGTGTACGTAATCCTGGTCCCGCAGGGTCAGTATCTCCGAGCGGATGACCCGGGCGTACCAGCGCCATTGCAGCATGGCCAGGGCGATCATCACCTTGTCCAGGCCCCGGCCGAAAGCCACGACAATGGCCATGGCCAGCACCAGAGTGGGAATGGCCCAGATGATGTCCACCACCCGCATCAGAATTTCATCTATGATTCCGCCGTAATATCCGGCTACCGCCCCCAGGGAGATACCGACCAGCCCGGCTATGCCCACCACGAAAAGCCCGATGGTGAAAGCGGTCCTCGTCCCCCAGACCACTCCATAGAATATGTCGTATTGTCCGGATGTCGTCCCGAAAATGTGCTCGGCGCTGGGGGCTTTCGGCGTCGGCGAAAAACCCTGGTGCGGCATCATGTAAGGATTGTACGCGGATTTTGGGGGAGCTATCTGGGGAGCGAACACGGCCACCAGGGCGAACATCAGCAGCAGGCTGAACCCGATGATGGCCGAGGGATTCCGGAATATCCGGTACAGGGTAAACTTTAACTCGCGGAGCCTCGGATGCTTGCTGTTCATATCATCACGTCAGTTCAGCCGGATTCTGGGGTCTATGTACCCGTACATCAGGTCCACCGTCAGGTTGGTCACCACGAAGACCAGGCCCATGAAAAGGCATATGCCCATCAGCACCGGCATGTCCAGTTGCGTAGCCGACTCGGCCAGCCACCAGCCTATGCCCTGCCGGTTGAAGACCACCTCCACGGCTATGCTGCCCTCCATGGACAGGGCCACCAACTGCCCGGCCACGGTTATGACCGGCAGCATGGCGTTGCGCCGCGCATGCTTGATGTGGACGGTCCGTTTGTCCGCCCCCTTGGCGCGGGCCGTGATGACATAATCACGCGACAGCTCTTCTATCATCCCCGAGCGCATGACCCGCATCAGCAGGGCCACGATAACGATGATCTCCGTGATGACCGGCAGAACGAGGTGGCTCAGAGCGTCCATGGTCACGTCCAAACGGCCGTTCAGAAGTCCATCCACGGTATACATGCCCGTGTACCTGACAAATTCTTCCGGGTGCCCCACGATGTACAGGCTCAGATCGTCGCTCAGCACTCCCGGAGAAAACATGTGAAAATAACCGTAAAAGATCATCAGCAGGACCAGGGCGAAGAGGAAGGTCGGCAGAGACCAGCCCACGATGGCGAAAATGCGCGAACCGTGGTCCAGCCAGGTGTCTCGTCGTATGCCGGCCTCCGTTCCCAGCCATATGCCTATCAGAATAATCAGCGGGGAAGCGAACAGAACCAGTTCCAGAGTGACCGGGAAATAATTCCAGAAGGCTTCATTGACCGGCCTGGCCGCCACCAGCGACCAGCCCAGGTTGCCTTGGGAGACTTCCTTGACCCAGCGCACATACTGAACGTAAAACGGGTCGTCCAGTCCGAATTCCTTGACGAGCCGGGGAATGTCCTTGGCCTGCTGCGGCGTGGTTACGTAGGCCGCGGCTCGCCGTTCGGGGCTGAAAGTCATCAGGATTCCGAAAATCAGTACAGACACCCCGAAGAGAACCAGGATGAGAAACAACAGCCTTCTGGTAATGTAAGCTCGCATCAAACTCCCTGCCAGGTTATATTCATGACCGCCGGAGTGCTTGGCGCGCTCCGGCGGTCACAATCGGGCCGCTCAGGCGGCGGTTATTCCTTTCTCAGATCCTTCAGGCCTTCGTAGGCGTCGTCCAGCATCGAGTTGGGCACATAGCCCTTCACGTAGTCCTTGTAAGCCCGGACCACTATCTGCTGGTACAGCATCACGCCCGGAGCATCCTCGTACCACAGGTCCTGCAAGCGGGAGTAAATTTCGTTCCGCTTGGCCGGATCGATAGTAGCGATGCCTTCGTCGCAGAGCCTGTCCACTTCCTCGTTCTTATAAGCCATGAAACGGCCGTACACGCCCTGGGAATGCATGTAGGTGTAAACGAAGTTGTGGGGATCGGCATAGTCCGCGCCCCAGCCGATGAGGAAAATGGGATACATGAAGTTCCGGTACTGCACCAGGTAGTCTTTCCACTCCACGTTCCGCACTTCGATCTTGAACTTGGGATTCAGGCTGGAAATGTTCTCGGCCAGCATCATGGCCGCGGCTTCGCGCATCTCGTTGCCCGTATTGTGCGTGATGATCATCTTGAAGCCCTTGTCCCAGACCTGGCCGCCCCAAGCCTTCTTCATGTACTCGGCGGATTTCTTCAGGTCGAACTCGTAGATCGGTGCGTCCTTGTGGAAAGCCAGGCCTTCGATGTTGGGGCTGGTCGGCATGATCACCAGGTTGTTGAAAACGTCCTTCTTGTAAGTCTCGCGGTCAAAGGCATGCATGAAGGCCTTGCGCACGTTGATGTCGGAGAAGAAATCGGGCGGAATGCCCTCGCCGTCCAGCTTGCCGCTGCCGATGTTCGGGTTGCCGGTCGGGTTGATTTTCTCGCAGAACAAAGCCCCGGAACAGGCCAGTTGGGGAACCTTGTAGATGGTCAGGCCGGCCATGGCTTCCACTTCCGGCACATACTGATTGTCCACGGTAACCCGGTCGGCGTCGCCGTTCTGCAGCATCAGCTTGCGGGTGCTCCATTCCTTCACATACTTGATTATGGCTGTCTTGATGGCCGGCTTGGGACCCCAGTATCCGTCGAAGCGCTCGAAGACGAACTCCTTGGACGGTTCCCAGGCCTTCATGAAATAAGGACCGGTCCCGTTCTCGATCTTCTGCAGGGGCTCATGGCCGGGCTGGGGGTTGTTGAACTTTTCCGCGTTCTTGATGTCCCCGTCCCAGCAGCCGTTGGCCACGCACCAGGACTTCTGCATGACAACCGAAGCACTGTAGGTCAGAATGCCCATGAAAGGCGGGTAAGGTTTGGGCAGATGAAAAATGACCTGGTCGCCCTTGGCTTCCACGCATTTGTCTATCTTGTCGAAAATGCCGGGGATGATCTTGCCGTCGCCGTCCCGGGTGCTGCCCTCGCCGGTCAGGGCTTCAAGAAGCATCCACATCGGGCCGCCGTCCGAGTCCGAAATCATATTCCGTTTGAAGGAATAAACCACGTCCTCAGGGGTCATTTCACCGCCCTGGTGAAATTTCACGCCCTTGCGGATGGTGAAGGTATAAGTCAGGCCGTCGGCGGATATGCCGCCGTTCTCCAGGCTCGGCACCTCGGTGGCCAGAACGGGAACGAATTTGTCGGTATGCGAACCGTCAAAGAACACCAGTGTCTCGCAGAGATTCCACAACCGCTGAGAAGAAGTAGTGTCGTAAGCCACGCTCGGATCCAGCGTCCGCAGAGTGCCGTAAGTGGCGAAAACGAACGTGTCCGGATTCTTCACCGCTGCGGTGGCCGTCACAGCCCCGCAAAGCAGAACCAGGCAGCCCAGCAGACATATAAACTTCTTCATACATTCTCTCCTTTGCTTAATTTTTTTCACTCTCTATCAAACCCGAACCGCAAGGCCACGGCCGGCCAGGGACCCGGGCGGAAAATCAGCCTTCGCAACCCTGAAGACACATGCTTGTTAAACTGAGTACATATTTATGAAAAAATGAACCAGTCATGTCAATCGCCAAAAATTCATTACCTTCCATAAAGGCTCCAACGGCCGGACTCCGGTCGGAATCCAAGCCCGTCAAACCGTTTTCCTTTGACACACAGCCCGTCTTTTCTTATTATTTTCCCACAGGTAAACACTGTTCACAGGCGTGTGCGGCATTATTGAGCACACCGGCGCACCAAACCGTTCCCAATACCACACCCCCGGCGGCCTGCCCATGGCCCCGGACCGACGACTCTACAACTGGAGGTTGCCCGGCCATGATTGACGAAAAATTAGCGGCCAGCTCATTGGAGATGTATGACCAGCTACTGCCCAACATGGCGGATTACCCGGCAAAATACGCCAAGGAGCGTCCCGCCGACCTGGCCATTATCGAGCACAACACCGACGAGAAAGTAACCTGGAAACAGTTCGACACGGCCATCTCCGCCTTCGCCGCCAAGCTCCTCTCCATCGGACTGAAAAAAGGCGACGTGGTCGCCACCTCCCTGCCCCTGCTCAAGGAACACGTCTACCTGATGTACGCCTGCTACCGTATCGGCCTTATCGCCGCACCTCTGGACCTGCGCCTCAAGGCCCAGGAAATCCAATACTGTCTGGACAAGATCAAACCCAAGGCTTATTTCTTCCTCGGCCAGACTCCATTGGCCGATTTCCGCCCCATGATCGCCCAGGTCATGCCCAACGCCCCGTACGTCCGCCACTGGATTCAGTTCCAGAAAGAACCCGATCTCATCATGCCCGGAGCCATGGGCATTACCGAATTTACCAAGGATATCAAGTGGGTTTTTATCAAAAGCAAAATTACCGGCTCCATCGGCAAGGCCCGCCGTGCCGTGGACAAAAGAGACGCCTGCCTGATCATCTTCACCACCGGCTCCACCGGCTCGCCCAAACCGGCCCTGCTCTGCCATGAAAACATCCTCACCCAGAACATCGGGCTCGGTACATCCTTCAAAATGGGCCGGAACGACCGCATGCTCATAAACCTGCCGCCCTCCCACGTGGGGTGCGTCACCGAGCAGTTGGCCACGACCATCTTCGGCGGAGGCGTTTCGGTCATACTCCACATTTTCGATCCCCAGAAAAGCCTTGAAGCCATCCAGAAGCACAAGGTCACCACCCTAGGCCAGATACCCGCCCTCTTCAATCTGGAATGGCGGCTGCCCGATTACAGCCAGTACGACATATCCACTCTCAGATTCGCCATCTACGGCGGCCAGTCGGTTTCCCGTGAATTTCTGGAAAAAATGGCCGCCATGGCCCCCACTATCGGCACCGGCCTGGGCCTGACCGAAACCGCGGGCTTCTGCACTTACACGCCGCTGGAAGCCTCGGTCGACGACCTGACCAAGGGCATAGGCTACGCCCTGCCCATCTGCCCCATAAGCATCCGGGAGCCCATGAAGGAAGACGGGACGACCGGAGCGGAAAAGGCCCCCGGCGAAGTGGGCGAAATCTGCTTCTCCGGCCCCCAGATATTCCTGGGCTACCTGGGCGACCCGGCCAATACGGCCAAGACCATCTCCAAGGAGGGCGTCTGCTACACCGGGGACCTGGGCTATTACGACGACGACGGGCTCCATTTCGCCGGACGCTCCAAGCTGGTCATCAAACCAAAGGGTTACCAGGTCTACCCGGATGACGTGGAATATTTCCTGTCCCGCCACATCAAGAAAAAGGTCCTCAACGTAGCCGTGGTCGGTGTGGAGCATGAAGTCTATTCCGAAGCCATAATGGCCTTCGTGGAAGCCGCCGACGGCTCCGAAGTAACTAAGGACGACGTCATGGAAGCCGCCCGCGAGATGTCCTCATACTCCCGGCCCTCACACGTGGAAATACTGAAACCGGGCGAACTGCCCCTTAACCGGGTGGCCAAAACCGACTACATGGCTCTCAAACAGAAGGCCAAGGCAATCGTCGACGATCTGCGCACGGAAGGCAAATGGGATAAATAAAAAGACCGAACAGGAATGAACACCGCCCGCCCGAAACGGGCGGGCGACCCCAGCGCCGCCCCGCCAATCTTTGGGTCCTTCGGTCCCGACAAGTCAATCTGCTGATTAGAGATCGCTGAAGTCTGCTCGTATAAGTCAGCTGAACGAACAGCCCCGGTAATAAGACGGGGACACGTCCCGTCTTGTCCGCGAGGCCAAGGCGGCCTGAACCGCAGCCATTACTCGCAATGCATAGGGGAAGGAAAAATATTCGTGAAAATCAGTTGTAAGAATATAGGCGTGGCGGCCGTAATGGCCGGAGATGACCGCGCGGTCTGAAAAGACATTTCGGAATCAACAAAGCATGCTATCGAAAACTCTCTACCCTGGGCCAGATTCCGGGATAGAGCCTTGAAACGCCCCGCCCCAAACCGGCCTATCTCCGGGAAAACACCGCCTCGAACCTAGCCCCCGTCTGGTCAGGGAAAACAGGCGTCAGGAATATCTCCAACCGGCCCATCCCTGCGTTATCAAGGGGATAAATACGTTGCGGAAGATACAGGCCCGCCGGGCCGCGAAACACCAGAGCAAAGCTCGAGCTGGCCGCCGGGTCCAGACGGCCCTCGCCCAGGGGAGTCGCTTCGATCAGTTCCAGGTCGATCTCCCGGCCGTCCTCAGCCGTCAACCGAAAAATCTGGTTGAGCCGAGTTGAAAAATCGCCGCAGGTCAGATGTTCCAATGAGACCATGATGCTCCCGTTTACCTATACGGATCAGGACGGCGTCGACGGTGCGCCCGCCGGCTCCGGCCGCCACTCCATAAGGTCGTAGATTCCGTAATCGCTGATCTTGACGAATCCCAGGCGCTTGTAAAGGTTCATGGCCCGGTTGAACTGCTCCACATGGATGCTCACCGGCACCCCTCGCTCCCGGCCCTCCGCCAGGATATCCCGCAATAAGGCCGATCCCGCCCCTGTATTGCGCTCGTGAGGCAACAGCGAAATGTCCACAATGCGGATTTCGTCCGGCCGCCGGTCCAGATATAGCCTGCCCACGGGCCGTCCGTCCCGCTCGATCACCAGGAATTCCGCCCGGGTGAAATACTCCCTGTAATGCCGGGACTGGGCCTCGAACTGTTGGCGCACGAAAGCCTGCTTTTCGGCCTCCGTCCAGTCCACCAGGGCCATTTCCTCGGCCCTGGTCCCGGCGTAAACCTGGAACAGAAACTCGCCGTCCGCGTCAGTCGCCCGCCGCAGTTCCACGCCTGCCATCAACCGTCCCCATCAGCACCCGCAGCCGTTAAGACCGCGACGGCCAGATTCCATACACGGCGATACAGAAATTCACCACAGTGAACGGCGGCAGGTTCTCATGGGCCTCGCCCATCCCCGTGGTCTCCGCAGCCGCTTCGGCCATCGGGACCAGGTTATTAGCCGGACCGTACACGTTGGCCGCCGCCAAGGCCGGAACCGCACCGGCCGGGTCCGCCGTGCCCGCCCCGTTTAGGGACGCCAGCCGCGCATGCCGGTGCGACGGCAATTGGGACTCCGTCAGCATCGCCGCCTCCAACCCGCCGGATTCTCCCATATCTTTAGGCCTCAACCCCATCCCGGCCCCCCGGTGCACCGGAATCCGGCCCCGCAGGTCGGGCAGGTTGAAATAACTATAGCCGTCCCCTCCAAATTGGGTCCCCAGCAACGCAAACAGGGCCTCGTTCTGGGATATGGGCACCAACTGCCCGTCGCAGAACGCCCAGCCCTCGGGCGCGAAATTAAACCCCAGCATTCGGATTTCGCCGATAAAAGGATCCATGTTCGGTACTCCGGTGCCGACGGGAACAGACCCGTTCGGCCGTCAACTCCTGGAAGGAAACACTCCCCACATGGCAATACAGAAATTCACCACTGTAAACGGAGGCAAGTTCTCATGAGCCGCCCCCTCCCCCGTGGCCCCCGCGGCCGCTTCGGCCATCGGGGCCAGGTTATTGGCCGGGCCGTACACATTGGCCGCAGCCACAGCCGGAACCGCACCGGCCGGGTCCGCCGTACCCGCCCCGTTTCCGGACGCCAGCAGAGAATGCCGGTGCGGCGGCAGTTGGGGCTCCGTCAGAGCCACCCTCTCCGCCCCGCCGCGTTCTCCCACATCTCTAGGCGTCAAGCCCGTCCCGGAGCCCCGATGCATCGGCATACGGCCCCGCAGGTCGGGCAGGTTGAAATAGCTGCGGCCGTCTCCCCCGAATTGGATTCCCAGCAACGAAAACAAGGCCGAGTTCTGGTATATGGACACACTCTGTCCGTCGCAAAACGCCCAGCCCCGAGGTGCGAAATTAAACCCCATCATCCTGATTTCTCCGTAAAAAGGATCCATTATTCTTCCTCCTCAGTTCCGGCCGTGTTTAGGCCGCGTATCCAGGCATGGCGTGCACGTAAAGCGCGTGGACAGTCCGGAAGCTCAGGTGCAGCGGGTGAGCGGGCGTACCGTCGCTAAGTTGAACAGCGTAACGGGTCACGAACTGTCCGTTGGCGTCGAACACGCTGATGGACTGCCCCACCGAATCCGCCACGTAGCTGAAATCATTCGCGTCGATCACTATGTCCCGCGGCCGGATGAACTGACCGGGGTCCGTGCCGTACGAGCCGTACGACATCAGATACTCGCCCGCTGATGAAAACACCGCCACCCGGGCGTTCCCAGCATCCACGATATGAATGTCCTGACGGCTGTCCACGGCCATGCTGGCCGGACAGTTCAACTGCCCCTCGTCCACGCCGAACAGGCCGATATCCGGCAGCGGAGAGCCCTGGGCGCTGAAGACCTGCACCCTGTGGTTCAGGCTGTCGGACACATAAAGGTTGCCAAGGTCGTCAAAAGCCGCGTCCCGAGCGTAACTGAACTCGTTGTCCCCCGTGCCCATCGCCCCGATCGAAAACTGATGCTCCCCGTTGCTGTCGAACACGTCGATCTCCCCGTTGCCGTGGTCCACCACGTACAAAAGGCCGTTGGGACCCACCAGCATCTCCAGGGGATAATTGAGGTCCCCGGCCCGGTCCTCCAGACCCCCGATCTCCCACATGACCGTCCCGTTGGGCGCCAGACGGCGGATCACGTGCTCCTCGGACACGATTTCGTACAGATTACCCAAGTTGTCCCAGACGTAATCCTCTTCCCCCGCCACGTAACTCGGCAGAGGCTGAGGATTACCCGTGGTCGACTCCGCGCACCCTAAAGGCAGCAGCGCCACGGCCCCCAACAACTTGGCCGATGCGCCCAGGAATTGCCTGCGGTTCATACCAGAACTCCTTCTAGCCGCGGCCCCAATGGCCTTGAGATTAATCAATAAACTCGCCCGGCGTTCGGTTCTGTCCTCATCCCGACCGACTCCCCGGTGCTTGACACGCTCCGGAGGCCCAAAAAATGGCCAACAAGAATAGGAACAAGTACATATACCTTACCTGATGTATCAGTCAATACGATTCGAAGATTGTCTGAATCTGTTCTGCTGAAGCCTTGTCTTTTCAAGGCCTTCAGGGTTCAGTCAGCCCGACTGGGAATGCCGCCGATATGGCCAAAATGACTTGTCCAACTCGGGTGAGCCGCTTAAAATCTATCACCGTGACCGAAGAAAAATAATATCAACTCCTCCTACCAGCCCGGAGGACGGAAAGAGCAAATCCACAAATCTCTTTGATCTCGCCGAGTGAGACGGCAGAGGGTGAGTCCGATGAAAAGCCACAGTCTGCAAAACATTCCGTCCAACCGGATCAAAATCACCGGGAAAAAAGCCGCCTTGGCCGCCGCCTTTATCCTCCTGGTCCTGCTGTCCGCCGCGGCCGCATACGAACCGGCTCTGCCGAAAATTGCCGGGTATTACGCCTGGAAGGCCTTTCATTCCTTCGACCGCCGGACCGGCAGGCTTAAACTGGACGATGGAGCGGAGATTTACTACGAAATCCACGGACGGGGCCGCCCCCTCCTGCTCCTCCACGGCGGATTCGGCTTCTCCGACACCTTCTTCCGCCAGATACCGGTGCTGGCCGAAAAATACACTATCATCGCCCCGGACAGCCGCGCCCAGGGTCGTTCCACCGGCTCGGACGAACCTCTCACATACGAACTGATGGCTGACGACATGATCAGGCTCCTGGACCATCTGCACATAGAACGCACCGCCGTGGTCGGTTTCAGCGACGGCGGCATCATCGGCCTGGATCTGGCCAGACGCCATCCCGAACGCCTAGAACGCCTGGTGGCCATCGGGGCCAACTTTCACCCCGACGGCCTGACCACTCAGGCCTTGGAGGCTGCCGAGGGGACAGGCTCCCTGGATTATCATCTCCTTGTCAGGGTTTTTCACCGCTTGCACGCACGGACGCCGGACCGCTGGCCGATCATGGTCGGCCTGATCCACCGTCTCTGGCTGACCCAGCCCCAGTGGACGGAAGACGACCTAGCCGCGATCCGGGCGCCCACCCTGGTCATGGCCGGAGAAGATGAAGAGTTCATCCGCCGCGAACACACCCTTGCCCTGCACCGGGCCATACCAGGCGCCCTGCTTTACATTGTTCCCGGCACCGGACACACCGCCCCTATGAAGCGCCCCGATGTCGTCAATCAGCTTATTGTCGACTTCCTGCAAGGCCGCCTGGACCAGCGGCCTAACTCGCCGGAATAAAAGAAGGGATGCCTTTCCCCGGCCGACCGGATTTGCTTGACGCCGCACCCCGATTACCGTACTCTGGCCCCGTTGGGTCCCCCGCTGGAGGACCGGCGGCAGACGACGAAGCCGCCGGCCGGGACCGGAGCATCAGAAAGTTTCTATGAAAAGGTTCGCCGCCCATCTGAAAAAATACATGCTGCGCGGCCTTCTGGCCGTCATCCCTCTGGCCCTGACCTGGCTGGCCGTCCGGCTCCTTTATTCGACCATCGACCAGAGAGTCCTGCGCCTGGTGGAAAAGCATCTGGAATTCACCTTCCCCGGCATGGGCATACTCCTCGTCCTGGCCGTCCTCTATCTGCTCGGACTGCTCACCTCAAACTGGCTGGGTAAACAGGTGCTGAGCCTGGTCGAAAAGATCACCAATTACATTCCCCTGGTGAAAACCACCTATAACGTCGGCCGTCAACTGGCCTCCACACTCTCTGGGGCCGAACAGGCCTACTTCAAACGCGCCGTCCTGGTTCAGTTTCTCAAACCCGGCATGTGGACCGTCGGCTTCGTCACCGGCACAGTCATCGACCGCCGCAACAACGATGAGATTCTCCTCAAGGTTTACGTCCCCACCCCGCCGAACCCGGCCTCCGGAACCATGATTATCGTCCGTGAAAGCGACACCCGCGATCCGGGCTGGACTGTCGAAGAAGCCCTCAACGCCGTCATCTCCGGCGGCCTCATAGGTTCGCCGGAAATCAAGTAACAATCGTAACAAGGAGTACCGTTCTTGGTCTTAAACATCGCCTTCTTGATAGTAGGCCTGGTTCTTCTGTACTACGGGGCCGAGGCCCTGGTTCGCGGCAGCGCCGCACTGGCCTTGCGCCTGGGCGTGACCCCGCTCCTGGTCGGCCTGACCATAGTCGCCTTCGGCACCAGCGCACCCGAGCTGGTGGTCAGCCTGCGCGCCGCCATGTCCGGCAGCTCGGATATTGCCCTGGGCAACGTGGTCGGCTCCAATATCTGCAATGTTTTGCTCATCCTGGGCCTGGCCGCCCTGATAAATCCTCTCAAAGTGGAACTCCAGATCGTCAAAATACAAATCCCCACCATGATCGCCGTCTCGTTGCTGCTCTGGCTCTTCCTGCTCAACGGAGTGATCTCCCGCCCGGAAGCCCTGCTTCTCCTCATGGGTTTTGCCGCCTTCAACTTCGGCAGCTACTGGCTTTCACGCCGTCAGCTCTCCGAGACCGTTCAGGAAATATATCCTGACGCCGCCCCTCAGAGCCAACGGCCCACCTGGCTCAACATCGTTTTCATCATCGCCGGACTCGCCCTCCTGGTCTTAGGCGCCGACCTGCTGGTCAAAGGAGCGGTCAGCATCGCCAAAGCTCTGGGCTTCAGCGAAGCCGTCATCGGCCTGACCGTGGTCGCCGTGGGCACCAGCCTGCCGGAACTGGCCACATCCGTCGTCGCCGCCGTCAAAAACGAAGCCGACATAGCCGTGGGCAATGTGGTTGGTTCAAACATTTTCAACATCCTGCTCATCATCGGCACCTCCGCCATGGTCACTCCGGTTCCGGCCGGAGGCATCACCTTCGGCAGTCTGGCCGTCATGACCCTGGCCGCCGTAGTCGCCCTGCCCATGGCCTGGACAGGGTTTAAGCTGAACAGGGTGGAAGGCGCACTGCTCCTGAGCGGCTACGTGGTATATGTTATTTGGCTGCTGATATAAAATACGTTCACTTGCGGACCTGACTCGCGGCCAATATAATATTGGAACCAGATCAGGTGTGCTATGGAGGACGGGCCGGGCCGAGGCAATTTGCCATCTGCCGCTGTCGCCGGTCCGCCTCTTCAGATATAGGAAGACTTATGAGCCTAAAGCCCACGTTGGCGCCGTCAGCAAGGGTCGCTTTGTATGGGTTGTTTTTTGCCTTGGCCTGGACGGCGACGCTGTCCGGCTCCCTGGCGTGGAACCTTTACCGGGTGGACAGAACGGCCATCGAATCAGCCCATATACAGGCCCGGACCGCCTTCGAAAAGGATGTCCTCTACCGCCGCTGGAACGCCATGCAGGGCGGAGTGTACGCCCCCATAACGCCGGAAACGTACCCCAATCCCTATCTGGACGTCGAAGACCGGGACCTGACCACACCGGGCGGGAAGGCCCTGACCATGGTCAACCCGGCCTATATGACCAGACAGGTTCATGAACTGGGGGCCTCGGCCAATGGAGTGATCGGCCACCTGACCAGCCTCAAGCCCATCCGTGCCGAAAACGCCCCGGACGACTGGGAAAAACGCGCCCTGGAAATTCTGGAAAAGGGTTCGGAAGAAGTCAGCGAAAAACAGATCATGGACGGCACACCGTATCTGCGCTTGATGAGCCCCTTGATCACCGAGGAGTCATGCCTCAGGTGCCATGCCAGGCAAGGCTACAAACTGGGGCAGATCAGGGGCGGGATAAGCGTGTCCGTGCCTTTGAATCCGTTTATGGACATTGCCGGGCGTCAGAAGTCGGTTCTTTTCATGACCCACCTGATGCTCTGGCTTACCGGCCTGACCGTTCTGTCCTTTCTGGCCCGGCGCATCCACCGGCGAATGATGGAGCGTTTTCACGCAGAGACAGAGAGGGAACGGATTATCGGCGAACTGCAGGACGCCCTGGCCGAAGTCAAGACTCTCAAGGGCTTCCTTCCCATCTGCGCCAGTTGTAAAAAAATACGGAATGACGCCGGTTACTGGCAACAGGTGGAAAAATACATCATGGAACACTCGGAAGTTCGCTTCAGTCACGGCATCTGTCCTGACTGCGCCAGGAAACTTTATCCCGAATACTGTAAAGGTGAGTGACAGCCGGACTTTCCAGGTGTCTTTAATGATTGGGCAAGCCCGCTGATACCCGCGGGCTTGGCCTCTTTACCGGCCATAAATCTATCTTTTTTCCCATCCCCGAAGCTTCCGCCAAAGATCTGATTTTGTTCCAGGCTGTTGACAAACCCCTTTGTTGTTTTTATCAACCCGACCTACACCCCCAAAGCCGATTTTCCGGTTTCCCCTTATTCTTAGGCGAACATGGATGTTCGCCGGGCAATGAAGCTAATAATTTCTCTTAGTTAGGCTATGTGAACCGACCCGGGGCCAGCAGCGGGCTGAAGCGCCGGGGCGGTTGTTCCCGGAATTGCGTATAGACCCGGGCTGGGTTGGCTGAGTACCTTCCCCGGCAAAACCCCTTGACATTAGCTAATGCACTAATGTATTAGTGCATTAGTTGGCGGCCAGCCGCCGGCTGAAATCAGGCAGATGACCGCGAACCAGGTGACTAGACCGGTCGCGGAGAGAGACGATATGACGTTAACCGGCAAAAATCGCGGAAGGCCGGGCATGAGGGTCTCGACACCAGCCCGGTTTCCTATCAGCCCAGGCGGGAGGGTGAAATGGTTCTGCCACCAAGCATAAGTCTGTTGAGGGTTCATGTTTACGATTACATCCGGGAGCAGTTGCGGCTGGGTAATCTGACTCCGGGAAGCATCATCAGAATCAACGACCTCTCGGAAGAAACCGGCATCAAGAGGACGCCTCTGAGAGACGCCCTTCTTCAGCTCCAGGCTGAAGGCTTCATAACTTTCCTGCCTCAAAGAGGCATCCTCATCAACGAACTCACCCCCGCCGAAATCAGAAACATCTACGAAATATGCGGCGCTCTCGACTACCGGGTGATCCTGTCCAGTTTCGACCGGATCGGGGAAGCCGAGATTTCCATGATGGAAAAATACAACCTGGAGATGAAAGGGCTCAAGTCAGCCGACGACCATGAGACTTTCAACGAGAAGAATTTCAGTTTTCATGAGATATATACCGGCCTCTGCCCCAATGAAATGCTGGCCGAACTCATTACTATGTACCGGACCAGGCTTTTTCAGTTCACTAAGACCAACTGGGGCGAGGCCTTTCTCAACGCCAACTGGAGCGAGCACAACCGGATCATTGACCTGTTCAAGCGGGGGGCCAGAGAGGAACTGGCCGTCTATATCCGCGACGTCCACTGGTCGGTCAACTGGGAAGACATGGACATAAAAGAAACATCTCGAGGAAAGGACAATGAATAACAGTACGCTCGCCACCGCTCCCTCTGCTGTCCGCCGGGCGCGGGATCTGGGAATAATAACGGGAAGATTGAAAACCGGCCGCCATAATGCCATCACCGATGTCGAAGGCGTCCTGGTCGGTCATTCGACCCTGATCTCCGGTGAATCTTCACCGGACGAACCGGTGCGGGGCGTGGTCAGGACCGGAGTCACTGCGGTCTACCCTCACCTCGACGTCGTGAATGAAGCTGTCTACGCAGGCTGTTTTTCTCTCAACGGCAACGGCGAACTGACCGGCACGGCCTGGATAGACGAATCAGGCCTGCTGACCACTCCGGTCTGTCTGACCAACACCCATAGCGTGGGTGTGGTCCGTGACGCCATGATTGCCTATTTTCACGAAAAAACCGGGGCGGGCAACGATTACTGGATGCTGCCCGTGGTGGGCGAGACCTGGGACGGTTGGCTTTCGGACATCAACGGAATGCACGTCCGGCCGGAACATGTCTATGAGGCCTTGGACAGTGCCTGCGGCGGGCCGGTGGCCGAAGGCAACGTCGGCGGCGGCACCGGTATGATGGCTCATGAATTCAAGGGCGGCATCGGGACCAGTTCGCGCCTGGTGGAGATAGACGGTCAGGTCTACACGGTCGGCGTTCTGGTGCAGGCCAATTACGGGGAACGCGGTCTGTTGCGCATAGACGGCGTCCCCGTGGGCCGGGAAATCCCGGTGGACCTGGTTCCGGGCAAGGAACAGATGGGTTTCGCCGCTGACGCCAAACAGGATGGTTCAATAATTATCCTCGCAGCCACGGACGCCCCTCTGGTGGCCGACCAGTGCCGGCGTCTGGCCAAGAGGGCCGCGCTGGGCCTGGCCCGTCTGGGCAGCATCGCTTCGGACAGCTCAGGCGACCTGTTCCTGGCTTTTTCCACTCACAACCGCCTGCCCAGCGGACCGGCCGTCCCGGGCCGCCGGGTGCACAGAGTCGAAACCCTCGGGCACGATTCCATGACACCTCTCTTCGAGGGCGTGGTGGAAGCCACAGAGGAAGCCATCATCAACAGTCTCTGCGCGGCCGAAACCATCTCCGGAATCAAGGGGAGAACCGGTTACGCCCTGCCTTTGGATATGCTGCGGGATCTGCTGAAAAGATTCGGCTGGCTGGCGTCATGAACGCTGCTGTATCGCTATTGAAGGGCAGTGACGGTCCACTCCCCGGCCAGACGGCCTCACCGCCGACTGTATTGAGCGGTTTTGGTTTTTCCGTCACCCGGCGCTCCGTCGGCGAAGGGAAGCCCAAGGACTCCTTGCCCTGGCTCATTGCCTTTTCCACTGACACTGCCGGTCCGTGCTAACGGAACCAGCTATATCTTCCCGCCTTCCGGCCATGATGGGTATGTAATCCGAACATGAACAACCGTATTTCAAGAACCAATTCAGGGGCCTGGTACGTCCTGCTAGGGGCGGTGCTCTTCGGGACCACCGGCCTCTGCCAGGCCCTGGCCCCGGCCGGGTCTACTCCGGTGGTCATTGGGGCTTTCCGCCTGGTGGTGGGCGGGGCGGCCATGCTTCTCTATTCCGCCTGCCGGGGCTCCCTCTTCGGCAGCGCCCGCTGGCCCCGCCTGACCACGCTGCTGGCCGCTTTGAGCATTGTCGGCTTCCAGGTCAGTTTTTTCAAGGCGCTCTCCCTGACCGGCGTGGCCACCGGGACCGTGGCGGCCATCGGCTTCACGCCCGTGGCCGGAGGGGTGATCGCTTATCTGTTTCACCGGCAGAAACCCCGGCCGGTCTGGTACGCAGCCACCATATTGTCGGTCTTCGGCTGTGCCCTGCTTTCCCTGGGCAAAGGAGAACTGGTCTTCAATCTGCCGGGGATAGCCTTGGCCCTGGCCGCCGGAACAGCTTACGCCTTTTATGCGGAATTCAGCAGGCGTCTGGTCGAAGAACACCCCGCCGACGCGGTCATCGCCGTTCTCTTCGCCATCGGAGCGGTGGTAATGTTGCCGGTGCTGTGGCGGGCAGACCTGCATTGGGCGGCCACCTGGCGCGGAGCTTCCGTGCTCCTGTACCTGGGAGTGGCCGCCACTGGAATGGCCTATACGCTTTTCGCCAAGGGGCTCAAGACCACCCCCGTTCCGGCGGCCCTGACGCTGGCCCTGGCCGAACCCTTGACGGCCACCCTTCTGGGAACGGCGGTGCTGGGTGATCCCATGACCCCGAGAATGGCCCTGGGCATACTGGCCGTCCTCTCCGGGACCCTCTTACTGGCCCGTGAAAATCAACCGAAATCCGGGCGGATCGGCGGGATTCCGGCACACTCGGTTCGCTGAAAAGCACGGCTGCTTGAAAAAATGAGGGGAAGGAGCCGCCGGTACAATCCGGTCTCCTTCCCCTTTTTTGTTACTCCCGCCTGGAAGACTGTCTGGACGCTAGCGGACCGTCCCGGACCGCCGGGCCGGACGCACCGGCCGGGTGATGATGACGATGCCGGCGAGGATGAAAACGATGCCCAGGAAAGACGGTCCGGCCAGTTTTTCCCCTAGCAGAAAGGTTCCCAGCAGGCCCGCCACCATGACCTCCGCCAGGGAAAGCGTGGCCGCTGTCCCGGCCGTAACCATTGACAGTCCCCGTACAAAACACATGTAAGCCGCTCCGGTGGCCACCAGACCCAGATGAGCCACCACCAGAACTCCGTGCGGATTCTTCAGCCACGAGAGATCGCAGAAGAAAAGCACGGGCATGAGGATGACCGCGCCGACGGTGAAAAGGACAGCGGTGACCCCGTCAACGGGATGATCGTTTAAAAGCATCTTGGTGATGATGGCGTAAAAAGCATAAGCCGCGCCCGCGCCCGCACACAGGATCAGTCCGCCAAGATCAATGTCCATGCTGCCCCGGCTCCCGGCCAGCACCAGAATGGCACAACCGGCCACGGAAAGCACCGTAGCCAGGCCCCACCTTGCGGTAAGTCTTTCCCCCAGAATGACCGCCCCCAACAGTCCGGCGATAACCGGCACACAGCCGATCTCCACAACCGTACCCAAGGCCACGCCGGTCAGGGCTACACCATAGAAATAACAGATCTGGAAACCGGCTATGCCCAGGCCGCCGGCCAGAACCAAGCGGTAGTCCCAGGGTTTGCGGTCCCGGAATGCCCCGCTCGTTCCGGCCGCCAGCAACAGGGCGAGACTGCCGATGACAAGCAGCAGGGCGCCCACGGCGAGCGGAGAAGCCTCCGCGGGCGCGAAAGCCTGGGCCGTGCCCACCGTCCCCCAGAGCGTCGCAGCAATCAGGACATAGGCAGGCCCCGCACCAGGCCGCCCAGGCGCCGAGGTTTTATATTCATCACTCCCGGCAGACGGGGTGAATACCCCTCTCAGTATGCCGGAATAAGCCAGAGTCTTCACAATTTTTCCGCTCCCAAAACACATCGAGGCCGACCCGAAGCCAGCCCCTTTTTCACCTCATCCCTTTCGGGTTTCGGCCAAAGTAAAACGAACCGGCCGCGGGAAAGGGTGCTGAGCACTGCGGTTCCGGCGTCCGATTCGTTGCCCGGCATCATAGCCGCTTTTTTGGCCGGGTCAAGAAGATTCGCTCGGGTTCGGACTGAAGACGCAATCTTTCCTTGCAAACCGTCAGCCCATTCGCCGCTCTTCTTCCTATAGTCTGTTCAGGCTGCCGAGGACTTCTTTCTGTTCAGCAGGATCATGATCTGCCTGACCCGGTTGGGGTGGATGAGCAGAATAATAATCCCGCCGACGATATTGCCCAGGGTGACCGGGATGATGTTCGCGAACATGGGATAGTGTTCGTAAAAAGGAAGACCCTTGGCGAACAGACCGGCCGGGATGAGAAACATGTTGGCCACGCAGTGCTCGTACCCGCAGGCCACGAAAACGGCGATGGGAAAAACGCAGCAGAAGGCCTTGGAGATGATGTCCTTGGCGAAATAGGACATGATTATGGCCAGTATGACCAGGATATTACAGAGAACTCCCCGGATGAAGGCCTGGGCGAAAGGCAGGGCCAGTTTGGCCTCGGCCACTTTGGCCGCAACCTCCCCCAGCCGGGTTGGAATATCTCCGGCGGTAAGCAGGCCCGCCTGGTAGATCAGCCAGGCGAAGAAAAAGGCGCCGACAAAATTGCCCAGATAGACAAGGGTCCAATTCTTGAGCACTTTTTTCACGCTGATAAGGGTGGAAATCGCTCCGACAATCAGGATGATATTGCCGGTAAAGAGTTCGGCTCCGGCAATGACAACGAGGATAAGTCCAACGCTGAAGACGAATCCTCCGAGGATCTTTCCGCCGCCTTGCTCCAGGGCCACCAGAAAGACGTGTGCTCCGATGCTGATGTAGAGTCCGGCCAGGAGGCTCAGCAGCAGGATCTGCCAGGCCTTGGTGTTGGCTTTTTTTATTCCCAGCTTGGAGATGGTGTGTTGGACTTCATTGGCCGACAGTTTGGGGTCGTACTGCCGGGAAAGAATGGCCTCGTTTTCCGTTAATTTCAAACTCATGATTAAACCGCCTTCAGGTGTATTCAGGTTTAAGAACTCCGCGCAACAATTCAGACGGTGTATCAACGGCCCGCAAAACTCTGAACCGCCAAAGATGGTGAGTTTATACATGCTTCGGGAAAAGGTCAAGCCTGACTGAATCAGCCGATGCTCAGGGTGAGGTTTCGCAAAGGAAAAAGAAAACCGGGATATTGGAAGGCTCACTCTGAAGAAAAACAATCTTCATTCGTCGTCGTAGCAGCGGGCTTCCATGGCCAGGGCGAGTTTGTCGGCGTCGAGAAAGATGCGTCTGAGCAGGGGCACGGCGAGCCTGGTCATGCGGTAGATGGGATTTTTGCGGTTTTCCACGCCCCGGGCCTTCTGAGCCTCGGCGGTCTTTTTATACTCGTCAAAGATCAGAGGAATGAAGCGGACCATCAGAGAAAGCATGGCGGCGACGCGGTCATGGGGGACAAAGGGTACGGGCCGGAGAAACCAAGCCACGGCCCGGCGGATCTGGCCGGGCCGGGTAGAGACGACCAGAGCCAGGCCGAGCAGGGCGACAAAGAGTAGACGCCAGCAGACGAGAAGCCCGTCATGCAGCCCGGAGGCGGTGATTTCAAGAAAACCTATTTTAAAAACGACTGGCCCTGGTTCCGTCAGGGCTCGGGAGACGAAGACAAAGAACAGGAGCACGGCGAACCATTTGAGTTCGCGGACGGCGGCCCCGAATGGGAGTTTCAGGGAAAACAGGGCCGAGGCCAGGACCAGAGAGAAAACAGCCAGGAGCGGAAATCCGGCGGTCAGGGAAGCCATTGACAGGGCGATGAGTCCGGCCAGTTTCCAGCGGGCGTCAAGCCGGTGCAGCGTTGTTGATCCCGGCCGGTAGGCGAAGGAGGTCAGTTCAGCCACGAAGGCACCTCGAGACCGAGCCGGGTTGCGCTGGGCATGCGGATGCCGAAGTCTTCGACTTCCGGGAGAAGGTCTTCGGGCCTGCCGTCACGGACCAGGCGGCCCCGCTGCATGATGACCAGCCTCTCGGCGTGAGCGGCTATCTTGTCCAGGTCGTGGGTCGTGATGATGATAGTCCGGCCCTGACCGTGCAGTTCGACGATCTGACCGAGAACCTGCCGGACTCCGGGATAGTCCAGATTGGAAAAAGGCTCGTCGAAGACGATGATTTCCGGCCCCATGGCCAGAACCCCGGCAATGGCCAGCCGCCGCTTCTCTCCGGCCGAAAGCACATGGGGACGTTTGTCGGCCATGTGGCTCAACCCCACAACGGCCAAGGCTTCGTCCACCCGCCGGGTAATCTCTTCTTCGGCGAGCTTCAGATTCTCCGGGCCGAAAGCGCAGTCGTCGCGCACGGTCTCCCCGACGATCTGGGCATCCGGATCCTGAAAAACCATGCCGACGGCCCGGCGGGCCAGGGCCGGGTTTTCGGCCACCTGCCGCCCCATTATACTTACTGTTCCCTGCTTCGGTATCAGCAGGCCGTTGAGGCACCTGAGCATGGTGGTCTTGCCCGAGCCGTTGGGCCCGGCCACCACCAGGAGTTGCCCCCTGGGCACGGTCAGGTTGAGGCCGTCAAGGGCCTTGGCTCCGTTATGAAAAGCGTGGGACAGGTCTTTTATGAGAATAACGTCCATGGGTTATCAGGCGTCGTCTCCGTAGCGCTCCATGATGGGCCGGATGGCGCGGGCGATGGGCACGCAGGCGGCGGCCTTGAGCAGGTCGCCGATGATGAAGGGGTACATGCCCACGGCCAGGGATTTGCCCCAGGACATGCCGGTGAGGAACTTGAGCCAAGGCACGCCGAAGCAATAAACGACCAATACTCCGGCCAGGGCGGCAACGGCGTCGGTCAGGGGGCGGCGGGGGCTGGCGATCAGGCCGACCAGGGCGGCTGCGGGCAGATAACTGACCAGATACCCGCCGGTTGGTCCGGCAAAACGGGCCAATCCGCCCGCTCCTCCGGCGAAGACGGGCAGCCCCACGGCTCCGGCCAGAAGGTACAGAGCCACGGCGGCGGTTCCCCAGCGCGGGCCGAGCAGTATACCGGCCAGCAGGACAAACATGTTTTGCAGGACTATGGGGACAGGCCCTATGGGCAGGGCTATAAAAGCGCCCACGGCGGTCAATGCGGCCAAGAGGGCGGCATATACGGTCATACGAAGTCGGCGGCTCTGATTCATGATCGTCTCTCCAGATGATGGTGTGGATGCCGTCCGGCCCCGGCGGCCGGTGTATTTTTATCTTCCGGTGACTGCGGCCTTTTTCTTCGGCGGCCGGTAGCGCATGGTGAGCAGGATCAGAAAAACGGTGGCGAAAGCGTAGCCGATTAGCGTCCCCAGATAAATGCCCCAAGCCGGATAGGCATATGAGACAACCAGTCCGTAAACGACCAGTGAACCCATCCCGCGGGGCAGATTTTTGAGGATTGTATACACATGCTCCGGCCGGTAGGTAAAGTGAATAATGACTATCAGAGGCAGGATGGCCATGGGAAAAGCGGCGAAGAGACCGGCCCACCGGGGTCCGATGAGCTTGGCTCCCGAGGTGACCAGGATGATGATCGCGGCGGCGGTGCCTGCCCTGGCGGCCAGCAGAGCAACGCTGAGCCTGGAGCGGTCGGCGATGAGCACATTGGGTATCTTGCTGAACAGCCGGTCAAAGAGAAAGATGGCCGCAATGGAGACGGCGCAGGCGGTGATGCGGTTGTAATCGACCAGCCTCAGCAGAAAGATGACCACGAAATACCCGGCCAGGGCCTGGAGGGTGGCCAGGGCGATAGCCGGTATTCTGGGCAGTTTTTCCAGAGGCAGCGAGGCCCGGTAATAGAAGTAGGAGAAGGCCATGGTGGCGGTCAGGCCGGAGATGGCGTAAACCGCGGCCTGGCCGGCGAAGTCCGGGCCGAGTTCGTAACCGATAAAAAACAGGCTTATGGCCGAGCCCAGAGGGAAGCCGGCAAAGATGCCGGCGAAACGCGGGCTGACGTTTTCGGCCAGATAGGCGACAAGGACGACCATGCCCACGGCAACCAGTATTTTGGCCAGGGTAAGGCCCTGGAAAATTTCAGCAAAAATGGCGGCAAGCGTTTCCATGGTGTGATCCGGACCGCCTCAGGGAACGTACAAACCGGCTTTGACCGGCAGGTACAGGGAAAGGATCGGCCAGATGGAGATAATTATCAGCACGACCACATCCATGAGGACAAAAGGTATGGCCTCCTTGGCCACCGCATCGATATCCCCGTTGATCAGATTCGCCGCTGTAAAGAGATTCACCCCCACCGGCGGCGTGGCCTGCCCGATGGCCAGAGCCGAGATGAAAACCACACCGTACCACAGCGGGTCGAGGTGGAAGGCGGTCAGGACCGGAATGAGTATGGGCATGATGAGATAGGAAATGGAAATGGCGTCCAGGATCATGCCCAGGGCCAGAAGCAGCAGGTCGACCAGGATTATCATGACCACGGCGTTGGGCGAGATGGAGACGATAAAGGCGGCGGCCCGGTCGACCACGCCGATGACGGAGGCGGCCCAGGTGAAGATGCCCGCGAAGACGACGATGAACATGATCACCGATGAGGTGACGGCCGCGTCGACCAAAATATGAATAAAATCCCGCCAGGTGATGGAGTGGTAGATGAAGACAGCCACGAAAAGGCTGTAGAAAACGGCCACGACGGCGGCTTCCGTGGGAGTGAAGACGCCGGTGTAGATGCCGCCGAGGATAACTACCGGGCTGAGCAGCGCCCAGATGGATTTCCGGAGAGCGGCCAGTATCTCCCTAGGGGTGCCCCGGCGCTCCGTGCCGTGATAGCCGCGTTTCCGGGAAATGAGCCAGGCGACGAGGACTGTTCCCGCGCCGGTGATGAGTCCCGGTATGATACCGGCCAGAAAAAGGGCCGAAACCGAGACGGAGGTGATGTTGCCGTAAATGATGAAGGCAATGCTGGGCGGAATGATGATGGACAAGTCCGAGGCGTTGGCGATGGTGGCCCCGGCAAAGGACTTGTCGTACCCGTGCTTTATCATGGGGGTCAGCAGGATAAGACCCACGGCGGCGGTGGTGGCCGGACCGGAGCCGGACAGCGCTCCCCAGAACATGCAGGTCAGGACGGACACAACGGCCAGCCCACCGACCATGCGGCCGACAAGCAGTTCAAAGAAACGGGCGATGGTGGCAGCCAGACCGGCCCGTTCGAGGATGACCCCGGCCAGGACAAAAAAAGGAATGGCCAGCAGCGGGAAAGAAGCGATGCCGGCGGAAAAATTGACGCCGAGCATTTCTATGCCCAGATTGAACTGCCAGATGGTGACCACGGCGGCCACACCCAGGGAGGTGCCGATGGGCATGCCGAGGAACATGAGGACGAGAAAGACGCCGGATATAAGCAGTATTTCCATGATTAAGACCGATCAGCAGTCGAGCTCGCGGAGCCTGACCCTGGTCTGGCGGAAGATGCCGCGAAAGACGTAGAGCGAGAGCACCGGAACCCCGATGTAGTAAATCCAGACCGGGATGCCCAAGGCGCCCGACTTGGCGTGAAAAAGGGTCAGTTCGTCGTAGATAGCCTGAATCATGTAAATATTGACTACGAGGAAAAGCGCGGCACTGAGCAGGCCGCCGATGACAATGACTACCTTCTTGAATCTTTTTGGAAAAATGTTGTAGAACGTCACCATGCCCATCTGTCCGCCCCGCTCGAAGGCGATGCCTGCTCCGACAACTGTCATCCAGACGAACAGATTGATGGTGATTTCCTCGGTGGCCGCAAAGGAAAAGTTGGCGAAATAGCGGCTGAGGACGTTGACAAAGGCGATGGCGGCCATGGCCAGCAGGAACCCGGCGGCCAGAAGATAGTCAATCCTGAATGTTTCTTTCTTGTCGCTCATTTTAATCCCGGGAAAAGCAAGCCCCCTGGAAACGAGATCCGTTCCCAGGGGGCGGTTGAACGGACCGGTTTACTTGGCCATATCGGCTTTGGCCTTTTCGTAGACTTCCTGGCCGATCTCCGGAACCCATTTTTCATAAATGGGCTGGGTGGCCTTGATGAAAGCCTGAAGCTGTTCATCGGTCAGGAAGGAAACTTCCATGCCCTTGCTCTCCATGAATTTGACGGGTTCGGGCACTTCCATTTCAAACTTGAATTCATTCTTCAGAATGCCCAGGGAGGTTTCCCCGTCCAGACCGGCCCGGCAGAGAGCCGTTTCAAAACGGCCGGCTTCCACGGCGGCTTCCTGAATGGCCTTCTTGATGTCCTCGGGGAAGGCGTCCCAGTCTTTTTTGTTCCAATAGAAAATAAGGGGATCGACCAGATAATTCCAGAAGGAAGCATATTTATGGTACTGGAATATCTGAACGGGAACCAGCACGCCCACAGGGTTTTCCTGGCCATCGACCACGCCCTGCTGGAAACCGGCCACGGCGTCGCCCCAGTTCATATTGACCGGGTCGGCCCCGAGCTGACGGAAGGTGTCGACAAAGATGGGGCTGCCGACCACCCGGACCCGCAACCCGACAATGTCCTCGGGCATGTGGACGGCCTTCTTGCTGTTGGTGAGCTGACGGAAACCGTTTTCGGCCCAGGCCAACGGCTGAAGGCCGACCTTTTCCATGTCGGCAAAAATGGCGGCACCGGCCTGACCGTTCTTGATCTTGTCCAGGTTCTCAAAGGTGTTGATAAAGAAAGGCAGATGGAAGAGGTTGGCCGACGGAATGACCGGAGCGATATTGATGGTCGATTCCATGGCGCAATCGATTACGCCCTTGGAAACCATCTGGGCTGCGTTGAGCTGAGCGCCCTTCAGCAGCGCACTGCCGTAGTACGGCTTGACCACGATCTGGCCGTTGGTCTTCTGGCCGACCAGTTCCGCGAACTTGGCCGCGCCCATGCCCCAGTAGTAAGTGGGGCCGACGTTGAGCTGGAGTTTATACTCCTTTTTAAAGTCAGCGGCCTGAGCGGGATTGATCATGGCCGCTGTCACAGCCAGGACCAGACCGATAACGGCCAGCATCGACAGACGGTTAAGTTTTCCCTTCAGCATAAATAGACTCCCTTCTCCAATATGAATTGCACCAGCCAGTGCGGCCGGTTTTGGTTGCCCGGTAATGCCCAGCCCCTGAGTCTGGCAGCCGGTTTTGCTTGACCGGGGGCCTTGGGAACGCATAATTTAGCCGTATTGTTCAGTCCCTGCCGGGACCAAAATTTGATTTTGAATACTCGCCATGAACCTGTCAAGGGCAAATATGGGGCTGTATATCTGATGCGGCGCATTCATTTCTGGCCCCGGCGTTTCTTTCCGGTTAAACTATTAGACAACCATTCGCCAGGAGGACGCCATGACACTCAGAACAAGGGTTCTTCCCCCGGGCTGGTACCCCGGCCGGGCTGGGGACTGCCGCCGGGAAATAGATGGCTTCAATGATTATATCAAAAAATTCGAACAACCGCCGGTTGCCGCCATCGGGGGGGTCATTCCCCATGCAGGCTGGTATTTTTCAGGACGCCTGGCCGCCCTGGTCATGCACCAGTGCGCGGCTGCGGGCTCACCGGACCTGGTTGCCGTCTTCGGCGGACACCTGGGAACGGGACCGGCCGTGCTCTATGCCGACGACGCCTGGGAGACCCCTTTGGGCGACCTGGAAATAGATCAGGACATGACCGGCGTCCTGCTCGAACAGGGCAAGGTTGTCAGGGAAAAAGGCGGCACCAATGACAACACCGTGGAAATCCAGCTTCCTCTGGTCAAGCACTACTTCCCCGAAAGCCGCCTGCTGGCCTTGCGGGCCCCTCAGACATCTCAAGCCATAACCCTGGGCAAGCTCGTGGCTGAAACAGCGGCCGCTCAGGGCAAAAGCCTGCTGGTGTTCGGCTCCACGGATCTGACCCATTACGGCCCCAACTATGGCTTCGCCCCCCACGGTTCGGGACCTGCGGCCGTCGAGTGGGTCAGAAATGTCAACGACCGGGGATTTATAGACCAGACTCTGGCCATGGACGCGGAGGGCCTGCTCGGCCACGCTTCCCGCAACATGAGCGCCTGCAGCGCGGGGGCCGTCGCGGCCGCCTGCGCAGCCTGCGCCGTCCGGGGTGCGACCGAGGGAAGACTATTGGACTACTACACCAGCCATGACATCATGCCGGGCGACAGCTTCGTCGGTTACGCGGGCATACTTTTCTGAAATAAGAATTGAAACGGGGGAACCACGGTCAGCGGCACTACAGCGAGTGCAACTCCAGAAAATCGGATACTTCATCCACGTAGACCTTTATGGCTTCCAGCACTTCATCGCTCAATTTTTTAAAGGACAAGCCCAGTTCGGATTTGATTGAACCCTGAAAGACATTACGCACGCGGCAGATGATGTTCTGCTGGCCCTGCATCCCCAGAAGCCTGACGGACACCGAGACTTCCGCCCCGGCCTCAAGGTCGGGCAGGGGCTGCTCATCTTCCCGGAAAGCGAACCGGCAACCGCTGGGCGACAGATCAAGGATGAATCCACGGTGCGTTCCGGCAGGGGTCTTGACCTCGGCGGGAAGGTGCACTTCCACCCGGCGCTCACCTCTGAGTTCGTAGACTTCCACAGCCGAGGGATAAGTCATAATGACCAGCACCAGGTTGCGCTTGAAAAGATAGCTGGAGACTTCAGACTGGAAACCATAGACATTGCCGAAAGAGACATACTTGACCACCGCTTTGTTGCCTTCATAAAGGTGATCGCTCATGCCCGCCCCGGACGGCAGACGCAGGATCAGGTACCCGCCCGGTTCCATGCCGACAAACACGGCCTTGACCGGCTCTTCCTGACTTCTGAAGGAAACCAGCATTTTGGTCCCCAACTCCAGTGTGAGTCTGAGTCCCTTGGTTTCCCTGCGTATGACTTCCTTACCCGGCATAAACAGCAGTCTCCAATCTTGGTCGACCAGTCTTATCGTCCAGACAACACCAGCATAACACTATGCGGATTTTTTTTCATTCTTCTTCTCCCGCTTCCCGGGGCAAGCACTGACCGGCAAAGAACCATGGCGCCCGGTCCAGGAAACGGCTGACCGCCATAGGATTAAGCCTGATTCCTTCCTGTCGGCTCACACGACCAACGCCCAACCCTTCTTCAGGGCCGTAACGCCTTCGCCGTTGACAACCTGAAAGGCCAGCAGGCGCGTCTGTCCGGACGGCTCGGCTGAACGGGAAATAAGCTTGATCGTACTCCCCGGTCTGATCATACCGGTAAAACGGCAGCCCACGGACTTGATCCGTCCGGGATCAGCCCCGGCCTCCCGGTTCACTATCTCTCTCAAGGCCACGGCCAACGCGGCCGTCCCCTGGTATATGATTCCGGGCAGACCGACCATGCGGGCGAAGGCGGGCGAGGTATGGATAGGGAACACTATGTCGGCGCAGCCGTCGTAAAGGTAAGGAGCCAATGGATCTATGAACAATTCAGACTCCCAGGCCGGGTCAGCGTCCCAGGTCAATGGTGGTTCGTCCGGCAAATCCAGTTTGCGCCCGCCGTCAGGGCACCCTACCCCGCGCAGCATGGCGCCGCTGTACTCGGTAAAGACCAATTCCCCGCCCTTGTCCCGGACATCGTACCTGACCACAAAATGGGTTCCGGCCCGATGGGGCGATATTTCGGCCACCTGCCCGGATATGGTCAGACAGTCGCCCGGCTTCATCAACCTGTGAAAATCCAGACGCTCCGAATAGTGCACCTGAGTGGAAAAAACCTCCGCAGGAAAGCCTGCCTCAGCCAGGATGTTGGGCAGACGGAGAGATACTCCCCAGGTCAGAGCCGTGGCCAGCATGGGCGGAGCAACCAGCCCTTGGCTCGACTCGTCGTCAAAGTATCTGGGATTGTTGTCCCCAACCGCAGCCGCGTAACTGGTCGTCCGGCGCCAGGTCAGTTCAATTCCGGTTTCAGGTATGGCGGTTCCGACAAAAGCAGAGCTGATTTCCATGGCCGGTTTCCTCGTCAATCAGTGCAGGTATGGGAGGTTATTGCCGAATATTCTGCAACCATGCCGAGCCATCTCAGGCCGGCCGGTCAAAACGGATGGTCAGGACCATCATTTCCCCGTCGAAATGGGTGTTCACCTTGTAAGGAAGCGTATTGAAAAGTTTAATCATGCCTTGATTCTGGGGCACGGTGTAGGCCACCAGACCTATAACGCCGTTATCGCGGGCCGCCTCGGACAACTTCTTCAGAATGATTCTGGAAATGCCCTTGCGCTGCCAGTCACGGGCCACGGAAAAAGCCACTTCGGCCATATTGGTCGCCGGGTCCAGGTAATAGCCGCCGACGGCGACAACCTTCTCAAAACCCATCTCGCCTATGGCCGCCACCAGGGTCAGGTCCTTGATGTAGTCCACTTCAAACATACCGGCCACATCCTTGCGGCCGAAGACTCGTTTTTCATGCATGAAGCGCTGGACGACGTCATTCTGGTCAAGGTTGTAAAAATGTTCCTGAATCAACCGCTCATCCACGGGGCTGGAGGGCCGGAAAAAGACATTTTGTCCGTCAATGACCCTGGTTTCCTCCAGGCGCAGCGGATAGATGCCATGCAGGGATTCGGCCAGGGTCCTGGTGCTGCCGAGCAATCCCGCCTCCTTGGCCTGCATGAAGAGTTCATCCCGGAAGTCGGGATGCGCCACGCTGATCATGGCCATGGCTCTTTCTTCCAGGGTCTTGCCGAAAAGATTGACCACTCCGTATTCGGTGGCCACGTAATGCACGTCGCCTCTCGGCACGACCACGGCCAGGTTGTCGAGCATGGGGACAATCCGGCTGGATTTGCCGTCCAGAGTCGTGGACGGCAGCATCAGGATGGACTTTCCTCCCGGCGAATGGGAAGCCCCCCGGACAAAATCCATCATGCCGCTGACTCCGGAATAGAGATTATAGGAAAGGGCGTCCGCAGCCACCTGCCCCGTCAGATCCATGGCCATGGCCAGATTGACCGAAACCATTTTATTGTGGGAAACGATTATGGCCGGATCATTCACGTAGTCGGAAGGATAGAAAGCGATACCGGGGTTGTCATTCAGAAATTCATAAAGGTTGACCGAACCGATGGCGCCGCTGGCCACGGATTTGCCCTCATTGAGGCCTTTTTTCCGGTTGTTGATAACCCCCATGGCCACCAGGTGCATGATGCCGTCGCTCAGGAACTGGGTATGCACGCCCAGATCGTTTTTTTGCGAAAGGGCCAGCAGAATGGCCTGAGGCGTCGCCCCCAGGCTCAATTGCATGGTGGAACCGTCATCAACCAGCTTGGCCACGTGCCGGGCAATCTGGTGCGCCGATTCTATCTCCGGCTGTTGGGCCACGGTAATCAGGTCTTCCTCGTATTCAACGATATAATCCACTTCATTAACGTGAATAAAGGACCGCCCCAGGACCCGGGGCATTTTGGGATTGACCTGGGCGATGACCAGATCGGCAGACTGGGCGGCGGCGGCGGTCACATCCACCGATATGCCCAGACTCATCCAGCCGAAATCATCCGGCGGAGACACCTGGATCAGGGCGGCGTGCAAGGGGAGGCGTCTGCTTTTGAAGAGCATGGGCACGGCGGAAAGGTTGATCGGCGTGATGAAGCGTTTATTCTGGGAGAGACTGCGGGGTTTGGCCGAACCGAGATAGAACGATCTGACCCGCAGGTTCTGGCAGTCTGTTTCGGCTGCACGCATGCTCACCGGCGAACTTTCCAGACTCAGCAGACGGACAATCTCCACGTCCGCATAACAGGCGGTCTGCGCCACAAGCTCCCTGACCAGGTGCTGGGGTTCACCGCAGGATGAACCGATAAAGACCCGATTGCCGGGTTTCAGCATCTTGAGGGCTTCGGAGGCGGTCTTTCTTTTGTTAGTGTAATCATCCGGCCAGTAGCTGGTTTTCTTCATGTACGCTCTCCCTGATCGTGGCTGTAGGATGATTATCCGACAGCCAAAGCCCTAGGTCAAGCGCAACTCATCCACGGATCAAAGCGAAATATGGCGACAAACTCTTGACCTTTGCCTAACCACGTTGCATCTTAGTCTTGTTTTTTCAGACATATTTCAATACGTCCATGGAAGAACGAATCATGAAACGGCATCTTTTCCACCTCTGCGCCGCCGCCTGCCTGCTTCTGACCTTGGTCTTCCCGGCCTGGTCCCAGGAAAGGCTCCTGGAAACCGACACGGACCGGAACGGACGGATAGACCAGACCGCCCGCGTTGATGAGCTCGGCAGGCTGCTTGAACTTCGTATCGACAACAACGGCGACGGCCGGATGGACCAGTTTCAATATTACGAAAACGAAAAAATGGTCCGCCTGGAAAAAGACGCCGATTTCGACGGCCGGGTGGATATCCGCGATTTCTTCGAGAACGGCCTCCGGGTCAGGTCCGAGGAAATCTCCTCGAAAACAGGGAAGCCGGGCCGGATAATACTATTCGACGCCAAGGGCAGGACCGAACGGATGGACCGGGACGCCGACGGAAACGGCAGTCTGGATACCGTCTATTTCTTCAAGGACGGCCGTCTTTCCCTTTCGACTCAAGACCCCGACGGCGACGGACGCCCCAACATCAAACAGACGTATGTAAATGAAAAACCGGCGGAACGTTTCCAGGACGAAAACGGGGACGGGCATTGGGAAGTTGTCACGGTCTTTGATTCCAAGGGTGATCCCGCGGAAACACGCCGGGACGATGACGGGGACGGCCAGCCGGAAGATGTTCTGCTCTACAGCAAAGGCCTGCTCAAAGAGCGCCGCCAGGATACTAACCGTGACGGCCGTTTCGACGTGACTACTTATTATAAAAACGGCCTGCCGGAGCGTCAGGAGAAGGACGTTAACTTTGACGGAGAGCCGGATATACGCGCCTTTTATGACGCCCAAGGCAACCTTTCCAGAGCCGAAGAGAAGTCTCCCGGAAGGGACGCAATTGACAAAATCATAGTCTACCAGCATGGACAACCGGCCGAAATACAGCAGGATACGGACGGAGACGGCCGTCTGGAAACCGTTTCGGCCTACCGAAACGGCCTGCTGTACCGGCAGACTCGGGACATGAACCAGGATGGACGGCCCGAAGTCTCCATAAGTTTCGACGCTCAGGGGCGCAAAGTCGGCTCCGAAACGGACAGCGACCTGGACGGGCGAATAGATACCTGGCAGTATTATGAAAATGATCGACAGGTCAGACTGGAAAAAGATGAAAACCGGGATGGCCGGGTGGATCTGCGTATTTTCTATCAGAAGGGCGTCCAGATAAAAGCCCTCAGAGACACGGACGGGGACGGCCGATTTGAAACAGCCCAGTTTTTCAACCGTCCGCCATATACCATGGTGGTGGAACAGGATGCCGACGGCGACGGCCGCCCGGAATCCGTTTTCAGCTACCGGGGCGATGACCTCTCATTGAAGGAGTCGGACGCAAACGGCGACGGCGTTTTTGAAGTCCGCGAATACTACCGGGGAGACAAGCTTCTGAAAAGTATAGAGAAGCACGATAATCGTGACGGATTCATCACCTGGTTTTACGAAGGGCGGGAAACACCCGTCCGGGCCGAAGACGATTCAGACGGCGACGGACGGACGGACATGTGGTATTTTTACGCCGACGGCCGCCTGACCCGTGTCGAGGAAGACACCAACAGCGACGGCCGGGCCGATGTCTGGGAAGAATACGACCGGTCCGAAGTCATGGTCAAAAGATCCCGCGACCTCAATTTCGACGGAAAGCCCGATATCGAAGACAAATAGTCCGGACTTGACGCCAACCGGACGGATGAAAAGTGGAGGCCTAATATAATGTTCGATTTTCTGGCCAAAGGCGGCATTCTGGTTGGACCGATCCTTCTCTGCTCGGTTCTGGCCCTGGCCATTTTCCTGGAACGCCTGTTCAGATTCGCCAAAGTGAAAAACAAGGGTGCGGAACTGGCCGGCAAGGTGGGCGAACTGGTCAGGGGCGGACGTCCCGATCTGGCCGTCAAGGAAGCCGAAGCTTCCGGATCTCCCATGGGGCGGGTCCTGGGCGAAGCTGTCGATGTGGTCGATCAGGACCGCGAAACCCTGGAAACGGTCATCGCCAATTCCACCGAAGAAGAAGTGCGGGAACTCTCCCGCTATCTCCAGGCCCTGGCCACCATCGGCAATATCGCCCCGCTGCTCGGCCTGCTGGGCACGGTCATGGGCATGATAAAGGCCTTCATGGTCATTCAGCAGATGGGCGGCAAGGTCAACGCCGCCGTGCTGGCCGGGGGCATCTGGGAGGCCATGCTGACCACCGCCCTGGGCCTGGCCGTGGCCCTGCCGACCATGGTGGCTCACAGTTATCTGCTGGCCCGCGTTGACGCCTTTGAAGCCCAGTTGCAGCGCGGCGCGGTGGCCTTCCTCAAGGCCCTGGGCCGGAAAGACTGAAGGAGGCCGCGTTCATGCTCAGGACCAGACGCAACCGTGCGCGGCTGACCGTTCAGGCACCCCTGACATCGCTGATAGATATCGTCTTCCTGCTGCTCATCTATTTCCTGCTGACCACCAATTTCATGGTCGAGGAGGGTATCAAGGTCAAACTTCCCCAGGCCCAGGCTTCAGCCCCGCAGACAGAGGAAGTCCTGACCGTCTATGTCGACACCATGGGCCGCGCCTTTCTGGGCGGCCGGGAATACGGACAAGCCGATCTCTTCGATGAACTGAAACGCCGCATCGGCGGCCAGACCGACCGTCTGGTGGTGGTCAAGGCCGACCGGGAAGTCATGCTGGACAAGGCCGTCCGCGTCATGGACCTGGCCAAGGCCGCCGGAGCCGGAAGACTCTGTCTGGCCACGGAGAAAGGCCTGCCATAGATGTCGGCCTCGCTGGAAAGACTTCGCCAGCCCAACTGGCTCCTGAGAGGCCTTATCCTGGCCTCGCTGGTCGTCCATTTTTTCATTTTCCTGCACATTGCCGGTCTTTACCGTTCCAACGTTCTAACTTACATCGAACTGACCCTGACTCAGCCGGTTCCGCAGCGCAGCCTCCCCCGCCCGCGGACCAAGCCGAAACTGCCGCCTCCGCCCCCCGCGGCCTTGTCCAAACCGCTTCTCCCAACCCCATTGACGCCGCGCCCCCCGGATATTGCCGCGCCAGCGGTGCAAGCCGCACCCAGTATGCCGGCCGCCATTGAAGCGCCAAGCCAAATTACCGCACCTATCCCCGAGGTTGCCCAATGGAGCCCCGCCCCCGCTGTTCAGCAGGCTCAGGATTTTGACACGGCTCAGAACTATCTGGCCATGGTCAAGCTTCGCATAGAGAGCCATAAGCGCTACCCGGATTCGGCCCGGATTCGCCAAGTGGAAGGTTCGGCCACTATCGGCTTCACCATAAGCCTCGACGGAACCCTCAAGGACTCCAGCCTGGCCCAATCATCCGGCCACGAATCGCTCGACATGGCCGCCCTGCAGGCCGTGCGGGATTCGGCCCCTTTTCCGCCGCCTCCCCCGGCCTTCTTTTCCGAGGAAATATCTCTCCAGGTAACCATTCAGTTCGAACTCACCTGAAGCGGTCCCGGAAGAATGCCTAGGCCTTCCACAAGGAAAATCTCAGGGTGGAGATTGCGCTAAATCTGCCGGTCAGGATTTGCTTTGCGGGGAATGGCTGGGCGGCAGCCTCCGGAGTATCTGGAGAGGGCCGAACACAAATCAGGAAATAAACGAAAAGAAGCCGGGCGAGACACTTCGGACCTCGCCCGGCTTCAATTCGGTTACTCGGTTATGACGCTTTACTGCAGAACGTAGTAAGGCGTCCGGTCTTTATAAATTCTGGAAATAACGCCTTCGCCTGCCAGTTCGGACAGGCAGTTCGAAACAGCCTGACTGTTTTCCGCCAATGACTGGCTGATGTCCTTGAGTTGCATGACCGCCTTGGATTCCCTCAGCAGCAGCAGCACGCGGGCGCGGAGGAACTCCTCGGTCAGCACGTCCAGCAGGGTCTGGTCGTAGGCCAGGGCGTTGCGCTGGTCGGAAGGATAATGCTTCTCAAAAGGCCGCCGCAGGCTGGCTCCCAGCACCCAGCGGACGCGAGGATTCAGGAGCGTGTCGTGCAGGGCCTTGAGACGGCTCACGATGTCCGGAGTCCTTTCGATCGGTCCCATATTGTCCATGAGGGCCATGAAACTGTTGACCGCCGTGACGAAGCCTTGCGGGTTGTTTATGTCGCAATGGGCCAGGGCGACCCGTTCGCGTTCGATTCCGCATAGGCTGAAGAGCTTCTTGAGCAGGTTGACCCGGCTCCAGGCATGGTCGACGCCATAGCTGTGGTGGCACTCTTCCGGCGGACACCCCAGGAGCAGCAGGCCGTTGGCCCCTTCCAGGAAGGCCCGGCCGAACAGGCAGGGATCCAACTGGCCGATACAACCCACGGGCAGCATGTGGAAACGCTTGTCATGCTTCATGCCCTTCAGGCCGGCGTGGTCGGCGGCCGCCGCCCCGCCCCAGTTGCAGCCGTAACCGGGGATCTCTCCGGCGCCCAGGGAACTGGTCAAAGTGACGATCCTGGCCTCGCGCATGCGGGTGGTGTTGTTCTGGAGCGTGATCGCCTGGTGAGGACAGGAAGCGGCACAGGTGCCGCCGCCGGTGCAGACCATGGGGTCAACGGCCCGGGGAATGTTCCCGCCCTTGCCCTCGAAAGGCTCGAAACCGCCGCAGTCGCAGATTTCGTTGCACAAGCCGCAGCCGATGCACTTCGACTCGTCCACGGTGCAGACCATGCGGGGAGCGAACAGCAGGCCCGCTTCAGCTTGCTTCAGCAGTCCGGCCACATTGTTGGCCGCCCGGCGGCCCTGCCGCAGAGTTTCCCTCAAGTCGCAAGGCTTGCGGGCGGAACCGGCCAGGAATTTTTCATCATGGCCGACCTGCTCCGGCCGGACCATCTGCGGATTCCGCTCCAGGAATTGTCCTTCGGCGATGTCCAGTCCCAGTATCTGAGCCGTCCGGATGGCTTCGACCCCGACACGGCGCAGAGGAGACAGGCAGAGCATGTCCCAGGCCAGTTCGGCCTCTATCCTGTTGTCGGGAGCGGTGTAAGTGATGAAACCGTCCTGAACCGTGGGCCGGATGTCTGAGCTGTACGGCACCCATTTGATGTTCAGTTGCCTGGCCTCGATCCGCTCGGCGGCGGAAAGCGGCACGGCCATCTTTTCGTTGTAAAGGATGCTGATCTCGGCCGAAGCCGCCTTGTCCTTGATGTACTGGGCCATGCGCCAGGCCGAACGGGCGGCCAGCTCGGCCCAGGGACGGCCCGGAGTCTCCAGGTCGTTGATCCAGAAAACCGTCTTGCCCCGAGGCGCGCCGTGCATCCAGAGGTATTCTTCCATCTCCGTGTGGCAGACCACCCGCACCCCGTCATGGCCGAAATCGGAGCCCTGATTCATCATCTGGCCGTCCAGGGCGGCGATGATGGCGCAGCATTCGAAAACCATGGGCGGACGGTCGTCCTCGCTGGTGAAAGTCACCGTGTAGTGGCCGGTGTGGCCCATGACGCGGCTCAATTCACCCACGCTGATCTTCTTGACCAGGGGGCTGGCGTGGACTTCCTCCATGATGGCCCGCAGGCGGTCGTGGTAATGACGCTCGCCCGGGTACTGTTCATGGAGCATCCGTATTTCATCCTCGGGATCTTCCGTGCTGACCGCGATGATGGTTTCGATGTTCCGCCGCACCAGTTCCAGGGCCGCCGGGTAGGTGGCTATGCCGCCGCCCAGAATCATGACCGGACCTTCGAAAACGATCGTGGTCTTGGCCGAGGGGATCAGGGCGTTCATAGCCGCCACCGAAGCGGCGATCAGCTTGGCTCCCTTGGCCGCCAGTTCCTCTGGCTGGCCTTCATTGGCCTGAGCCACGTGGTCGCGGAGGTTGACCATCTCGATCTGGCCCTTCTCCATCCCGGAAGCCGCCAGGTGCTTCTCGAACTTCTTGAGCATGATCCGCGCTTCGCAGCCGGCGACCACCACGCGGTCGAGTTCGTAGCTCTTGATGGCCTTTTCGATGGCATCAAGCCCCGGAGCCATACAGGAAAAAGGCAGTATATCGGCGTAGGTGACCAACGGATTCTTCTTGACCTGCTTCACCAGGCTCTGCAGGTCCACCTTGCCCTCGATCTTGCCCCCACACTGACAGACGAAGACGCCTGTCCGGGCATTGGTTTTATTCTTGTTTGTCATGGCTGACTCTCCTCCTAGTAGTGTGCGTGCCCGTGCCCGGTGCGTTTTGAAATATCTCCCCGGACCTTGTCGAAACGGACCTTCATGGCCCCGGTCGGGCAGACTGACAGGCATGAACCGCAGGCGATGCACGCCGCATTCGGAATCATGTAAGGAGTGGCGATGTGCTTCGTCGTGCCGCGCGAACCGAAACTCAGGGCCTGAACCCCGACCACCTCACGGCAGACCCGGACGCACAATCCGCAGAGCATGCACTGCTCCTCCGGATTCTCGATGGTGAAACGGCAAGAGGTCACTCCGTATTCGGCGGCCAGTTCGCGGATTTCCTTGCTGGCCGGACACTCGGCCAGGAGCATTTCCAGTATCCATTTGCGGGTGTTGATCACCCTGGGACTGTCCGTAAGTATCTCCACACCTTCGTACGGGGGATACATGCAGGAAATGACTACCTTGGACCACTTGTCCTGCTTGGCCTCAACCACGCAGAGACGGCAGGCGCCGCTCGGCTCGACCGCTTCGTGGTGGCAGAGGGTCGGGATGTGAATTCCGTATTCCCGGGCTGTATCCAGAACAGTCCAGCCGGGCTTGGCCTGGACCTTTTTCCCGTTGATAGTGAAATTAATCAGGTCGGTTTTCTGTTCACTCATGACAATACCTCGCTACCTGACGACCACGGCGTCAAATTTGCACCCGTCCATGCAGACTCCGCAACGAATGCACATTGAGGAATCGATGACGTGTGGTTGCTTTTTCTCCCCGGTGATACAACCCTGGGGACAGCCTCTGGCGCAGACACCGCAGCCGGTGCATTTGTCCGGGTCGATGCTGTAGGTGATCAGGTCCTTGCAGACCCCGGCCGGGCACCGTTTTTCCAGGATATGAGCCTCGTACTCTTCGCGGAAATACCTGAGAGTGGTCAGGACCGGATTGGGAGCGCTGCCGCCCAGGGCGCACAAAGCGCCGTCCTGCACAGCCTTGGCCAGACTCTCCAGCTCGTCGATATCCTCAAGAGACCCCTCGCCTTTGGCGAAACGGTCCAGTATTTCCAGCATGGCCTTCAGGCCAAGGCGGCAGGGGAGGCATTTGCCGCAGGATTCCTCTTCCAGAAAGCGCAGGAAGTAACGGGCGATGTCGACTACGCAGTCCTTTTCATCCATAACGATCATGCCGCCCGAACCCATCATGGAACCGGCCGCGACCAGGGAATCGTAGTCAACCGAAGTTCCCTTCTGGCTGTATGGCAGACAGCCGCCGGAAGGGCCTCCGGTCTGAACCGCCTTGAAAGGCTTGCCGCCCGGGACTCCGCCGCCGATCTCCTCGACTATGCGGGAAAGGGGAACCCCCATCGGGACTTCCACAAGTCCGACATTGTTGACTTTGCCCACGAGGGAAAAAGCCTTGGTGCCGCTGTTTTTAGGCGCACCGATGGAAGAATACCACTGGCTGCCGTTGTTGATGATAGGAGCCAGGTTGGCCAGGGTTTCCACGTTGTTCAGAACCGTCGGCCGCCCCCACAGCCCCTCTTCAGCCGAGCGCACGTATTTGGGGCGAGGCTCACCGGCGAGGCCTTCAATCGAGGCGAACAAAGCGGTCGACTCGCCGCAGACAAAAGCTCCTGCCCCGCGGTTGATCTGGAATTCGAGGCAGAAATCTGTGCCGAGCACGTTTTGTCCGACCAACCCAAGCTCACGGGCCTGTTCGATGGCCCGGCGCAGGTGCTGGATGGCGATGGGATACTCCTCGCGGACATAAATAAAGGCCTGGCTGGCGCCAATGGCATAAGCCCCGATGATCATACCTTCAATGACCGCGCTGGGGTCGCCCTCCATAATAGCGCGGTCCATGTAAGCGCCCGGGTCGCCTTCGTCGCCGTTACAGACAAAATAAGCCGGACCGGGCTTCTTGAGCCTGGCGTTATAGGCGGTCCGCCATTTGCGGCCGGCGGGAAAACCCGCCCCGCCACGGCCCCGGAGGCCGGATTTCTCCACCTCGTCGATGACTTCTTCGGGAGTCATTCCGGTCAGCGCCTTGGCGGCCGCCTTGTAGGCCCCGGCTATCAAGGCGTCTTCCAAGCTCAAAGGATCGATCTTACCAAGATTCCTCATGGCTATCTTGGTCTGCATCTTGTAAAAGGGTATCTCCTCGGAAGACTTGTACTGAGCGCCGTTTTCCGAATACAGCAGACGCTCAACCACCTGCCGTTGAACCACGGTGGTTTCGATTATCTCTTCCGCATCCTCAGGCTTGACCTGAACGTAAAACAAACCGGCCGGGTCTACGCTGACCAGGGGACCCTGCTTGCAAAGTCCGTGGCAGCCCGTTTCCTTGACCAGAGGCTCGACCTCAACATCCAATTCCTTTTCGGCAATGACTTTTCTGAAGGCATCCGCGACCTTGTCGGCCCCCTGGGCCAGACAACCGGGGCCCAGACAGACCCGGATCACTACCTTCTCCTGATCCCGAGCCTCAATCAGCTCCTGGCGCAAAGCCTCCAGTTCCTGGGCGCTGTTCACGCGTCTCATGAATATCTCCTCTCCGCCTTATTCCTGATCCAAGTTTTTCAGATGACGCCGAACCTTGCCCTGAGTGGCGCCGCCGATGTAACTCTCGTCCACCATGATAACCGGCGCCAACGCGCAAGCACCAAGACAGTTGACAACGTCAAGGCTGTATTTAAGGTCAGCGGTGGTCTTCCCGGCTTCGATGCCCAAGTCCCGCTCCAGGCCCTCCTTGATACGCTGGCCGCCTTTCAGGTGGCAGGCCGTGCCCAGACAGACCTTTATCCCGTGCTCGCCCTTGGGTTCAAGACTGAAAGACTTGTAAAAAGTCGCCACTGCCCAGGCCTGAGTCAAAGGCACCCCCACATGGTCGCAGACCAGAGACATGGCCTCGGGAGAAATATAGTTGTATTCGGCTTGGACGTCCTGGAGAAGGGCGATGAGAAATCGCGAATCTTCTGGATAACGATCCAAAATCTCATCCAAATCAATTTTATCTTTGCTCATGACCGCTCCTTGTATTGATCGTTGCAAACAATCTTGCAGCGGGGGCAGACTTGAGCAATCCACGTGCCAAATATTCAACATGCTTATTTCACTACACATTTGTAAAAAACCCGAATCGAGCGCAGACCTTCTCCATCAAATAATGTTTCACGGTTGAAACATTACATAATTTCACTAACGCAAATTCTTCTTTTTTCTACCTAATTACATTTTGTTTCAGGCAGAGGATATGTTTCACGGCGGGACGCGACAGTCGGCCGAAGAAGCCGCATGCCGCTATCTGTTGAATTTACTAATAAATACCCGGAAGCATTGCCACGGAAAGGCAGGCAGTGTTTCAAAACAGGGAACAAAGCCGGAGTCACAGGTCGTATTCCTTCATCTTACGCCACAGGGAACTGCGGCTGATGCCCAGAATCCGGGCCGCCTCCTGTTTCTTCCCGCCAACCTTCTGCAAGGCCTTGAGAATGGTCTGCCTTTCATCATCCCACGACAGGGGCGCCTTGAGGGTTTCAGGCGCCTCATCGGGGGAATCGTCACTCAGGGGCGGCAGGTGGGCCGCGGTGATGACCGGCCCCTTGATAAAGACGAAGGCGTATTCCAGAACGCGCTGAAGCTCCCGGATGTTGCCCGGCCAGGGATGCCTTCTCAACAGGGACATGGCCTTGGGGTCCACACCACGGACATCCTTGCCGTACTTACCGTTCAGGCGGCCGATGAAATGATCGACCAGCATGGGCAGATCGTCCATCCTGTCCCGCAGGGGAGGCAGGGTGAGCGGCACGGTGTGCAGGCGGTAGTACAGGTCGGTCCGGAAACGGCCCTTTTTCACTTCTTCCTGAAGAGCCCGGTTGGTGGCGCAGATGATGCGGCAGTCCATGGTGATGGACCGGTTGCCTCCAACCCGCTCGAATTGCCGCTCCTCGAGTACGCGCAGCAGCTTGACCTGGATGTCGGGGTTTATTTCGCCTATTTCGTCGAGAAAAAGGGTCCCGCCCCGGGCCAGTTCGAAACGCCCGGCCCTGGTGGAAGAAGCCCCGGTGAAAGCGCCTTTTTCGTGGCCAAAAAGCTCGGATTCCAGCAGGGTTTCCGCCAGAGCCGAGGTATTGACCGCCACGAATGGTCCGGCGGACCTTGGGCTGTGGTCATGGATAGCCCGGGCTATCAGTTCCTTGCCCGTGCCTGATTCGCCCTCGATGACCACAGAAACTTCACTGCGCGCCACATCTGGCAGCATTTCCATAATCCTGCGCAAGGCGGGATTCTGCCCGACTATGGCCGGATGACGCAAGTCGGCGGCCTGTTCACCCCCCGACAGGTCCAGTGTACTCAAGGGCCGGAAGGTTTCCACCGCCCCCAGAACCTTGCCCACACGGTCGCGGATAACCGAGGTGTTGACCAGTATGGAAACTCTTTCCCCCAGCTTGTCGACGATGCGGACATCCTGATCGGTCCTCATCTGGCCGGTCTGCATGGTCATCCTGAGGGGGCAGTTGGTCTGGCACAGGTCGCTCTGGAATATCTCCCAGCAGAAGCGTCCCAGAACTTCCCCGGTCTGGTACCCTGTCAGCTTCTGCGCCCGGTGGTTGAAAGAGGTGATGCGCATGTGATGATTGACGGTAAAGATGCCCTCGGCCATGTTGTCGAACAGGGCGCTGAAATCCAGGACCTCGATGCCCCGGGCGAAATGCTGAAGGGAAAAATTGTCCAGACTGCGGAACGTCAGCAGAGCCCCCATTATCGAACCCTGCGGACTTCTGAGGGGAAAGACCGAATATTCCACAGATTTGGTCGTGCCGTCCCCAGAGTTGATCTCCCCTCTGAGGCCGGAACGGGACGAACCGGCCTGCAAGGCTTCCCGCAGGGCCAGCTCCGCCTGGGCCAGGCATTTGCTGGTGAAAAGGGTTTCCCTTTTCAGTCTGCTGCCGGGATCCAACTTGGTTTTCAGCAGCCTTTCGGCCGGAAGATTGGCGACGAGAACATCACCCTGAGAGGATAAAGCCAGAACGGCCTCTCCTTGCGGCAACTCTTCAAATTCATCTTGCAGGGTGTCGTCTCGCACAGACCGGACCGCTTCCTGTCAGACTTTGTAGCCCATGGCTTCCAGATCGTTATCCGTCAATACCGAGGAAACGTTCCAGCATATCGGGCGGATCAGGTGCCGCGCCAGCCCCGGCTGCAGCAGAATCCGCCCCTGGGTGTAACCCCGGTCCAGGGCCAGTTGAACCAGTTTGGTCAAATCCTCCCTGGCCTTCCTATCTTCCCCTTCATAGGCCTTTTCGTACAGCTGGCACAGAGTATTCACTCTCAGGACCGAACAGCGGCGACAGGTTATGTACGACATGGCAATCCCCGTTGATGGTGTGGCCGTTCTCCAAGGTTGGTTTTTATTATACCTGCCCGAAAGCAAAACTCAAGCATCCAGGCCGACCGTCGAGGCCGCCCGGCCGGGAGGAAAGTCTCCCGGCAACGCGGCAGCCGCTTCAGACAGGCAAGTAAAAAAATACCACAAAAACAAGACAAAAAGGGGAAAAATGGCCGGAAAAGCCATGTAATTCGGAACAGACAGGCTGCGTCAGTAAACCTTCCTTTGGCCGTGGCGAAGACCGAGGACCTCCATGGTATCGTTGATGACCACAAAGGCGTGAGGATCGACGCCGAAAACCAGGTCCTTCATCCTGGCCAGCTCCGACATCGAGGTAACACTCAGAAGAACCTTGGTCTTTTTTCCTGTATACGCGCCCTGCCCGTCCAGATAGGTCACTCCGCGATTGAGGGCCTCCAGTATCCGGGCGGCGATAGATTCGGATTTGTCCGAGACGATGATAATCATCTTGCGCTGGTTGAAACCGGTAACCACCGCATCGATCAGCTTGCTCTGGGTGAAAACGAATACCAGCGTGTACAGGGCCATTTCCAGGCTGAAGATGAAGGCGGCCAGCACCAGAATGACGGCGTTGAAAAAGAATGAGGTCCAGCCGAGTCTGAGTTCGAATTTTTTGTAGAGATAGATGGAAACGATGTCCAGTCCCCCGGCGGAACCCGAGGAGCGCAGAATAACTCCGCACCCGATGCCGCAGATTGTCCCGGCCAGAATGGCCGACAGCATGGTGTCCTTTATGGGCAGGGCCGGCACCTGAATGAGATCGGTCAGAACGGAAAAGATCACAATGCCGAAAGCCGTGTACCAGATGAAGCTGCGGCTCACCGAGAACCACCCCAGCAAAAACAGGGGGATGTTGACCAGGGCGTAAAGAAGGCCCAGACTCCAGACAGGGAAAAGATAATGAATTATCAGACATATACCCATGGTGCCGCCATTAAGGAACTTCTGCGGAACCAGGATGCTGTTCAGACCGATTATATAAATTATGCTGCCGGCGGTGATAAGGCCCATGTTGAGCAGAATCCGCTGGAATGAAGTCAGATTTCTGGTCCAGGGACCGGCGGCCGCGCCGTCATCACCGGATGGTTCGGGCGGCAAGGGCTCTGCCTGCCTTGTGGTCAGGTCGTCAACTGTTTCAGGCATCACTTTCTCCATATATTGTCTCAGGCCGAAACCGGCCTGCTCTTCATAAACCGGTCCAGGACCTTGACATAGATAACCTTGGCGTCGCCGGGCGCATAGAAATCTTCCAGGCTGGCCGCGCACAGGTAGCCCTGGTGCTCATAGAAAGCCCGGGTCGGCTGGTACTGGTCCCGCGAAGAAGTCTCCACATAGACCCGCCCGCTGCCGGAAGCCGCCATGTTTTTTTCCGTCTCCCGCAGTATCAGTCCGCCCAGCCCCTGTCCGCGCCAACCGTTGGCCACGACGATCCAGTACAGATCCCAACTGCTTTCGGTCCCCATGATGGGACCGTAGCAGGCGTAACCCACCGGTTGTCCCAGGTGGTCGGCAAAAAGGAAGTGATACCCCGAAGCCGGACCCTTGTCCAGTCTCTCCTGAACCAATTCGGCGGCCACGGCCACTTCATCCGGATTAAAAAAACCTGATTCCCGGCACATGCGCGGCACAGCCTCAAGGTCAGCCTCACGGGCTTCCCGCCGCCAGATCAGTTGTTCGAAATCCAAACTCATCTGCTCCTTTTCAGATCGGCCCCGGCCAGCAGACCGGCAAAGAAATGCCTGGCATTCACGCCCAGGGAGCGGATCCGGTATCCGCCCTCCTGAACCACCAGAGTGGGCAGCCCCAGCGAGCCGACCATCAGGCCGTTCTGTTCAAAATCCTTGGCGCTCAGACTCCACGTCCCGGTGGGATCTCCCTTGGCCGGGTCCAGCCCCAAGGCCACCACCAGGTACATGGGTTTGAAACGGACCACCCTCTTCATCACCTTCTGCAAGGCCAGCCGGTATCCTGCGCCATCCAGCTTCTCCCCCAGCGGCAGGTTGAAGTTCAAACCTTCCCCCGGACCGGCCCCTATCTCCTCGCGGAAACCGGAGAAATAAGGGTAGGCGAAACTGGGGTGCCCATGGATGGAGGCGGTGAAGACATCCTCGCGGTCATAGAAAATGTCCTGAGTCCCGTTGCCGTGGTGATAATCCAGATCGATCACGGCCACCCGGCCATGGTCGCTGAGAAATTCCGAAGCGATGGCCGAACTGTTGAAATAACAGAAACCGCCGAACACCTTCCTTTCGGCGTGGTGTCCCGGAGGACGGACCAGGGCATAGGCCAGACGTTCGCCCCTGAGCAGAGCCTGGGCACCGGTCAGGGCGCAATCCACGGCTCGCCGGGCGGCCTGATAGGCGTTCCGGTTCAGCGGCGTGAACGTGTCTATGCAATAATAACCCGCCCGCACAGGCAGTTCCTTGGGCGGCCGGGCGGCGTTGCGGACAGGAAAGACATAGGGATAAACCGATTTGCCAGGATCCAGAAGCGAACACATCCGCTTCAAATAGCTGACAAATTTGTGGTCATGAACCAGGGTGATATATTTTTCCGGAAAATTATGGGGCGGCAGTTTCCTGAAGACATCCATGCGCTCCAATTCCCTGACTATGGAATCTATGCGCACCGGCGCTTCCACATACCCCCGTTCCCGCACGTGGTGAATCTCGTGGCGGTCGTTCACCACCAGGCTGACTTGCGAGCCAACGCCCGCGCCGTTAAGCGCCGTTCCAGCCTCGTTCCGGCGCTTGATGTACAAGGGCGGACGCAGCCTGACCGGATCGTCCCGGAAGGAAGACACGACCATGTCGTTGTATTCCCGGGGACATAATTCACCGTATTTCCTCTCCAGAATGGCCCGGACTATACGGCGGGCGGTATTGCGGCGCAGAGGAGTCTCCCGGCCCAGGTTGTCGAAGACGAGATACGGCGGGCAGTCCCCTCCCGGAGTCACCGGGGTTTCGTAGGCCGTGTTGATAATTGGTCGAGCGCCGTATCTTTCATAAAACTTCAGCCGGGACCGGTTCTGTTCCAGGACGTCTTGGTCACGGCAAAGCGCGGGGTCGTCCGGCAGGCATTCCATGAAGATGCCGAGAACTCCGGCCGCCAGGGCCTCTTCCCTTACCCTTTCATACAAGGCTCCGCCGATGCCTCCCCCGGTCATCGGGGCGCGGCGGAAACATAGTCCAGGAAAAAAAACTTCAGATCCGTCGCGTGGGCCACCACAGCGACCCCCTTGACCTGTTCACGGAAATTTTCGGCGGCAAAGACCGTGTAGACGAGCTTGTGTTCCAGGGGATCGTTCATCAGGCCGGGCAGGGCCTGAATGTCCTCCTCCGGAGCCCCGCTGAACTGGGAGCGCAGGATTTCCTGGACCTGCCGGATGCCTTCCCGGTCGTTGGGCCTGATACTGTCGAAGATGCGCCTGATTCTGAACATGTTTTAAATTATTCCAGACCGGCTTCGAGCCTCTGAAGAGTTCATACCGCTATCGGCCACGATTCTTTCCAGGGCGGCCGAAAATTCCAGACCGGCCCGCTGGACGGCGGCGGCGAAACCCGCATCCGCTGAAAGGCACGGATTGGCGTTGACCTCCAGAATCCAGGGACGCCCGGCTCCATCCACGCGGAAATCCACCCTGGCCCAGCCGCGCAGGTCGAAAAGGCGCCAGCAGCTCAGGCTCAATTGTCTGAGTTCCTCCAGCAGGGGGGCGTCCGACGGAGGGAAGTCATACCGCCGGGGCGTATGATTGTATTCGAAGGAATCAGTCTCCCATTTGGCCCGGTAATCCACGACCCTGGGCCTCTCTTCGGCGTAGCCTTCGAAAAGTATTTCCGCCGGAGGCAGCACTTCCGGGCCGTCCTTACCGGCCAGAACGGCCAGATTGAATTCCCGCCCGTCGATAAAGGCTTCGGCGAAACAGGAGCCGCCCAGAAGCTGCCGCCGGTCCGCCATGACCCCGCGCAGAACAGCCGGGTCGCCGGTCCGCACTATGGAATCGTCCCCCAGGCCTATGGAGGCATGCTCCCAAACGGACTTCACGATATAGACGCCGCTGTCCCCGGTCAAACTGGAGCCGCGGAAAGAAACCCAGTCGGCCGTGGGCAGTCCGGCCGCCCGCAGGCTCTTTTTGGCCAGCAGCTTGTTGGACGTGAAGAGCATGGCCCGGACCCCGGCCCCGGTGTAAGGCAGCCTTAGACTGTTCAGCAGGGCCGGGGCCAGGTGAATGTAACGGCCGCTGCCGCGTGAGGATTCGACCAGATTGAAGACCAGTTCGGGCAGGGAATCCGCCAGGGAGGCCCTGGTCACGGCCGGACGGTCATCAAACTGGACGGAGCAGACCTCGTGCCCCAGTTGAGCGAGACCCGATGCGACCTCCTGCGCCTGAACCAGGTTGTCCAGTTGATCCGGGTCGGCATCAGGCCGTACCTGGTCATGAAGGACACATATTTTCACCGTCAAGCCCCGGACCGCCGTCAGGCGGCCGCTCTCCGGTCCGCCGGGCAGGAGAGTCCATGACGCTTGCAGGCCGACTTCATGATGCGGCCGATGAGTTCCGTGTATCCGACTCCGGCCAGTGCACAGGTTATGGGCACATCCGAGTGCTCCGGGTGCAGGCCGGCCAAGGGGTTGACTTCCAGGAAACTTGGCTGGCCGCTTTCGTTGCAGCGCAGATCCAGGCGGCCGGCGTCGCGGCAGCCCAAACCCCGCCAGGCGGCCAGAGCCACCCGGGCCGCTTCGCGGCCGGTTTCGTCATCAGCCAGGCTGTAAGTAACCCTATCGTCGCAGAATTCCTTGTTCAGGTAGGAATACACGCCCGGTTCGGCCTTTTCGAGCAGGGTGATTTCCATAACGCCCAGGACTTCAGCTTCGGCCCCTGTTCCGGTGACGGTCACGGTGAACTCCCGGCCGGGCAGATAGGTCTCCAGCAGGACAGGCTGACGGTGTTTGGCCAGCAGCCCCCGGCAGACGCCCGGCAATTCGGCCCGGCTGTTGACCCGCGAGGCGGGAGAAATCCCCAGTCCCGTCCCCTCGGCCACGGGTTTGGCGAAAAGTGGGTAAGGCAGATCAACTGAGGCCAGATCGGCCTCGGATTCCACCACGGCGAAATCCGGGGTGGGCAACCCCAGGTCCCGGACAACCCTTTTCGTCATCCCTTTATGCAGGGTCAGGCTCAGGACAAGCGGGTCCGAAAAGGTGTAAGGAATGCCGTACGCCTCCAACAGGGCCGGTATCTGGGCTTCACGGCCGAAACCGCCCACGCCCTCGGCGATGTTGAAGACCATGTCCCAGCGTTCCCCGGCCGCCAGCCGCCCCACCAGGCTGCGGATATGCCCTATGCGGTTGGTTTCGAAACCAAGCTCCCGCAGGGCGTCCTCAATGCCCTCGATGGTCCTGGGACTGTCGAACTCGGCCACGGACTCCGAATCGAAGCCCATGGCCACATAATCGTCCCGCAGGTCGTAGGTCAGACCGATTTTCATTGGCAAGTCCTCCATTTTCCCGCCGGGCTAATGCATGGCCGGGGCCGGGCAACCGACCGTATCGGGATAGGTGAAGGTCTGGCCTTCATAGTTGCGCAGCAGCAGATCACATCCCTGACGGCCGACCACTGCTTCGGGGTAAAGAGCGATTTTGCCTCCTCCGCCGGGGGCGTCGATGACGTAATTCGGCACGGCGTAACCGGTCGTATGGCCCCGCAATCCCTGAATGATTTCCAGCCCCTTGGAGACGGGAGTCCGGAAATGAGCCGACCCGGCGATGGGGTCGCATTGGTACAGGTAATACGGACGGACCCGGATTTTCAGCAGTCCGTGCATCAGGGACTTCATAGTCTCCACATTGTCGTTGACCCCGGACAGCAGAACGGTCTGGCTGCCCAGCGGTATGCCCGCGTCGGCCAGCCTTTCGCAGGCCTGGGCCGTCTCCGGAGTCAACTCGTCCGGATGGGTAAAATGGAGGCTGACAAAGAGCGGATGGTATTTCCTCAGCATCCGAACCAGGGACGGGGTGATCCGCTGGGGCAGCACAGCCGGGACCTTTGAGCCCAGACGCACCATTTCCACGTGCTTGATCCGCCGCAGCCTCTGCAGCAGCCATTCGATTTTGTCGTCAGGCAGGGTCAGGGGGTCCCCGCCGGAAATCAGAACATCCCGCACCTCCGGCGTGGCCTCGATGTAAGCCAGGGCCTGCTCCAGACGGTTGCGGTCGTAACGGCCGGCCTGGCTGTGAGTCCCCACCAGGCGGGAACGCGTACAGTACCGGCAATAGGTCGAACAGAAATCCGTCGCCAGAAAGAGAACCCTGTCGGGGTAACGGTGGACCAGACCCGGCGCCACAGAATCATGGTCCTCGCCCAATGGGTCGAAAGACTCGCCGGGATTGAGGACCGTCTCAGCCGGAACAGGAATAACGCAGCGGCGGACAGGCTGATTCGGGTCGTCCCGATCCACAAGGCTTAAATAATAAGGGGTAATGCTCAGGGGCAGGTTGATGCCGCCTTCCCCGAGAGCTTCGCGCTCTTCGGAACTCAGATTGATGAAACGCTCCAGCTTCTCCAGGGAAGTAATCCGGTTCTGTATCTGCCAGCGCCAGTCGTTCCACTCGGTCCTGCCGACGCCCGGAAAAAAGCGCCGGCGAAAGGCCAGGCTTGACGAACTGGTGGTCGACCGCAAAGAAGTGGCCTGCTCTTTAACACTCAAAAGCAGGCCAGGCTCGTGACCCGAAAAATGCCCCGCGACAGGAACATCAGTATCAGCAGCGGCCAAAGCCGCACCGACCTGTGCGGAGGGAGGCTCCAACTCCTCCGTCAAAGGCTCCAATGATTTCTTGCCGACAGTTGTCGTCTGATGCATTTTCTTCCCCTTATTGCCTCACGGCAACGGATAGCCCGCACGGGTCGTTCACCTCGCCCGGGCGGTAGTACACTAGTTTTGAACCTCTTCAAAATCATCAATAATAAAATATTTATAGCCCTGGTCGTCGGTCTCGACCAGGCCGATTACCCTGATCTGCTGGCCAACCAGCCAGTCCGGCACATTGCCTTCCACCAGATAGGTCTCGCCGCCGGCCTTCAGAACCAGACCATCGTCGGAATCCTGCAGATACCCGGTCAGAGTCACCGATTCCGTGGCCATAAGAGGACCGGCCAGAACCAGGATTAGTCCAAGAATCAACAGGCAAGACAAAATCGTTTTACTCTTCCTCATTTCCCAATCTCCTTCCGCCCACACTCAAACCTTTACCTCAGCCCCAACACTCCGGCATTTGCCGACCCTGATGCGTTTCACTCCGTCGGTCAGATCGTCGACCCAACCGACCACCTCGACCTCCCGCCTCACCAGTTTCAGCAAATCACGGGATCCGGCCCCGTTTTCAACTTCATAATCCGTCTCGTCAAAGGCCGAAATCTTCACCGACTTCACCCGTCCCTTTTCATCCCATCCGGCCGGTATAACCAAGCCTCGGATCAATATGGGTTCATTCGCCGGCGCCACATCTTCGACCATATGAAACTCCTTGGTCCGAAACGCCCGGACCGTTCGCTACTGGTCTTTACCTATGGCAACCGGCGTGCCAATCAGTTAAACTACTGTTTTTATTTTATTTTTATCAATTGAGCTCTAAATGTATCGGAAATGCAATTTCCGCATTACGGACTTGACACGAACATGCAGAGACGTCAGCGGAGGGTTCAGCAAGATAACATGTTATTATTATACATTAATACAGAACAGGAAACACCATTTCCCCTAAATACTCATTCAGGAAGCCGCATTTCCTATTCCGCCCGGGCCTTAACGAAAATAATTGATCCAGCGGGAAAATCAGCGAAAGTCTTCTTTGTGCAGACCGTGCTTGACAAGCAGGTTGCGCAGTTGGCGAGGGGTCACACCGGCCAGAGCCGCGCTTTTGTCTATGCGGCCCTTGTTCATGGTCAGCAGATCGCGCAGGTATCTCTTTTCCGCCTGCTCCACTGCTTTCTGCCGAACTTCGGCCAGAGGAGTTACATTGTCCGGTCTGGCCGGGCCGGTCAGGGTTTCCATGGTGAAGAGTTCCACGGGAAAACCGTGGGAAGTCAGAATGGGTTCCTTCTCCAGGATGTAGGCACGCTCGACCAGGTTCTCCAGTTCGCGTATGTTGCCCGGCCAGGGATAGCGGACCAGGGCCTCTATGACCTCCGGATCGAGTCCCCGGATATCCTTGTTGTAGGTCCGGTTGAACTTCTCCACAAAATCCTCGGCCAGCAGTGCGATGTCTTCGGGCCTTTCGCGCAATGGAGGCAGGACGATGGGAAAGACGTTCAGGCGGTAAAAAAGGTCTTTACGGAAAACCCGTTCCTCGGCCAGCCGACCCAGGTCCATATTCGTGGCGGCCACAATACGGACATCCACTTCCGTGGATGCTTCACCGCCCACCCGGGTCAGGGTTTTCTCCTGAAGCACCTGCAGAAGCTTTATCTGCGCAGCCGCCGAAATTGTCCCTGCCTCGTCAAGAAAAATGGTTCCGCCGTCGGCAATCTGAAACTTGCCCATCTTCCGCCGGATGGCCCCGGTAAAAGCCCCCTTCTCATGCCCGAACAACTCGCTTTCCAGCAGCGTATCCGGTATGGCCCCGCAATGAACGGCGATGAAGGGTTTGTCGGCCCGGTTGCTGTGGGCGTGAATCAAACGGGCCATGACTCCCTTGCCCGTCCCGGTCTCTCCAGTCAGTAAAACGGAAGTCTTGGTCGGTGCCACCGACATGACCTTTTCCAGAACTTCCATCATCTTGGGCGATCTGGTCCGCAGACCGGTCTCCACGTCCGACCGCCAGGCCGTGTCCCGAAGATGCAGCAACTCCGATTCGATCTTGTGCATCTCGCCGAGACTTTCCGTGACAAAACAGACTTCGTGAGGGTCCAGGGGGTAGGTCAGATAATTGCTGGCCCCGGCCTTAACCGCAGCCACAGCTTCGCGTATCCCGGAGGGAGGGCTCAGGACTATAATATCCGCAGAGGGAAAGGCCTGCCAGAAAGGCAGGAGAGCTTCCTTGAAATTGGGGCGTCCGGCGGCGTTGGCTTCGTCTTTCAGAAAGCCGATGTCCAGAAAGGTGAACTCGTATCTCTTGCGCCGGAACATTTCCAGACTGGTCCGCCGATCCGTGGCCACATCCACCTTGAAGTCTTTCTCCAAGCAGGCCCGAACGCTTTCTATAAGCGCCTGATTGGCGGAAGCAGCCAGTATGTGTTTTCGGCTCATCACCTTCACCCGTATTAACAAATTGCCTTACTCGTTACGCCTTTTAAGGAAAAATGACAATCACATTTTTCCTCAGCCGACAAGTTGTTATAAAGTGTAGTAACTTGCTATTATCATCATAATTTTTTTGTTTCAAGGACTGTCTAACCCAAAGATCATGGAGGGACAATGTTCAAAAGCGCCGCCACCGTATCCGCCAAAGCCGCCTTGCCGCCGGGCTCCCTGATTCACGTCGGGAGGCCGCGTGAGGAAAAGCCCTATATCTGGGTCATGAATTATGACTCCGAACATGTTGAAATGAATGAGAATGTCCCGACAGAAAAGGTCAAAGGGCTGATCTGTCCCGGCAAAAAAAACTGGATAAATATCATGGGCGTCCATGACGTCGAACTCGTCCGTCAAATCGGGGAGGCCTTCAGCCTTCATCCCCTGGTCCAGGAAGATATCCTCAACACGCACCACCGGCCGAAAGTCGAGGAGTTCGGGGATTACCTCTTCATCGTCATGAAACTCATTCATTTCAACGAAGCCGAACTGAGTTTCACCAACGAACAGATCAGCCTGGTTCTCGGACCGGACTGGGTCATATCCTTTCAGGAAGGCCCTCCGGACCCGTTTGCGGCCGTGGCCGAGAGAATCAGCAAAAACAGAGGCCGCATACGGCGCATGGGAGCCGACTACCTGGCCTATTCCCTGATGGACGGGGTTGTGGACAGCTATTTCCTTTTGATGGAAAATTTAGGGAACGTCATGGAATACCTGGAAGATCAGGTCCTGGCCGAACCGGACAGGGCCGTTCTGAACCAGCTTTACCAGTTGAAACGCGAACTGCTGGAACAGCGCCGGGCCGTCTGGCCTCTCAGGGAACTTATCTCGTCCCTGGTCAGAGGGGAGTTCCCGATTATTTCAGAAGAGACTCTGCCTTACATCCGTGACGTTTACGACCACACCATTCAGGTTATCGAAAGCACCGAAACACTCAGGGAAAATCTGGCCGGGCTGATCGATCTTTATCTGAACAGCGTCAGCAACCGCATGAACGAGGTCATGAAGGTCCTGACCATCGTGTCCACCATCTTTATTCCCCTGACCTTTCTGGCGGGTATATATGGCATGAATTTTCAGCACATGCCGGAACTGGCCATACCATGGGCCTATCCTGCCCTGCTGGCCGTCATGCTGGGTATTGGTCTGGGCATGCGTTCCTTTTTCCGCCGAAAAAAATGGCTCTGACCTGACAGCCAGCGGCGATGCTGGGGCAGCTATTCCCGGCCGCCGCGAATCTTCGACCAGAAACCGGAGAATTTTCCGGCCAGCCCCCTACTTTTTCGAGTCCCGGTCTCCACCGGCGGAGCAGGTTCGGGGACCTGCTCCAGGCAGGCCGCCGACTCCGGTCCCGAGTCCAGGGAACACTCGTCTTCCCGTTCCAGATCCGCCGGCATTCTGGGAGGAGCGGGAAGATCCTTCTTGAAGACCACCGTCCGGTAGGGAAATGGTATTTCCACACCTTCCGCGTCAAACCGCTTCTTGACGTGCTCCAGAATCCAGAACCTGGCCTGCCAGGCCTCGTTCATGTCCGGAGTCCAGATATACAGCCGCAGGACTATGGAGAAATCGGCCAGATCTATGACCCTGACCCAGGGTTTTCGGGGAGCCAAGTGATCAGGCAGGCGGTGGGGACATCTGGCGGCCTCATCCAGCATAAGGCGCCTGGCCAGGTCGATGTCGGTATCGTAACTGACGCCTATCTCTATCGGCTGCATAATCCGCTGATCGCGCAGGCTGTAATTGACGAGGGTCATGCTGTCCAGCTTTTCGTTGGGTATGACCACCCGTCTCTGATCCCAGGTCAGCAGTATGGTGTGCCGGAGGGTTATGTCTTCGATGGTCCCGTAATAATCCTCGATGGTAACGATGTCGCCGAGGTGAATGGGCCGGTACACGGCCAAGGCAACACCGGAGACCAGGTTGGCCAGAGTCGACTTGGCCGCGAAGCCGATAACCACGGCCGTGATACCCGCCCCGGCGACCAGTGTTCCCAGGAAAGTCCTCAGGCTGGGCACAACCGAGGAAAAGACGCCGAAGGCCACCAGAAATACTACAAGGGTCTTCAGATGGAGGACGAAACGCCAGGCCGTCTCGTCCATGCCCCGGAAAACGGGGCGCAGCTTGTCTTCCCATTTCTTGATGATACGGCCGAGTATCCAGGAGGCTATCAGGGCCAGAAAGAAAAGGATCACCGCCGCCACGACCGCTCCTAGGGCCGTGTTCGGATCGAACAAGGTTCTGATATCGACATGCAGATTGTCAAACATGGCTGAGTCCCCGGCTGTTGAAATTGAACTGATTATAAAGAAAAAGAGCGGGGAATGAAAGGCAAGCAGGCAGGCCGCCAAAGAAGGGACCCCGCCAAGGCCTTGGCGGGGTCCCTTGAAAGCCGTTTCTTATCGGCGCGTAAACAGAAGCCCTATATGTCGCCTGTCCGGCGCATCAGGGCTTGAGCCTCGGCCTGCCTGATCCTGGTTTCCTGCTCCATCTTACGTTTTCTGGCCGCATCGAGTTTCTTCACCAGTTCCCCGAAATCGGCCGGTTTGAGCAGGTAGTCGAAGGCTCCGCTCTTGAGTCCGTCAACCGCAGTGTCCACTGCGCCATGCCCGGTCAGGAGGATGACTTCGACAATGGGGTGTTTGGTCTTGATGTTTTTAAGGACCTCAATACCATCCATCCCGGGCATCTTGATATCCAGCAGGACCACGTCCGGCTCCATCTCGTCGAGGGCCTTCAAGGCTTCCTCTCCGTTGTAGGCGGGCTGGACCCTGTGCCCTTCGTCGGTCAGCCGCATAGACAGCATTTCCACGAAATCCTTCTCGTCATCCACCATGAGAATATCTATCGGTAACTTGACCATGCGCGTAACTCCCGATTCATTTCCCGACCGGGCCAGCGACCCTGTCGAGTGAAGTTAACAATTGCCTAGGAATTACCACCTTAAAAGCAGCTCCGGCACCCAGGCGGCTTCGGACTTCGATGCGGCCTCCGAGTTTCTCCACCAGCCCACGGGAAACAGAGAGGCCCAGGCCGGTTCCCTGTCCCGGAGGTTTGGTGCTGAAAAACGGTTCGAAGATGCGGTCCAGGTTTTCAGGCGGAATACCGGGGCCATTGTCTTCAACCGTGATGGCGGCATCCGGCCCTTCGAGCACGGCGGATAAACTCACCCGCCCCCCCGATCCGGCCGCATGCAACCCATTCGTAACCAGGTTTATCAAAACCTGGCGCAGTTGATACGGATCGGTCCACAATTCAATTGCTTCGCTCTGAATACTGTAGCTTAACTCAGCGCCTGCGTCGGAAGCCAACTTTTTCGTCAGATCGATCACTTCGGCCAGGAGGCATTCCAGATCGAACCTCTTGACCGTGGAATCCGTCTGACGGGCGAAATCCAGGAGCTGGTGGGTTATCCGGCGGGCTCTGTCCACACTGGCCGAAATCTTGCCGAGAGCCAGTTCGCAGTTGGAGCGAAAATCCCTCGGCAGGGAATCGTCCCTGGCCAGACGCCCATTCAGCCAGCCCGCCGACTCCGAAATGATGGCCAGCGGGTTATTTATTTCGTGAGCGATACCGGCGGCCATGGTCCCCAGGGAAGCCAGCCGCTCAGCCACCGTCATCCGCTGTTCCATCCTGGCCTGATAATCAGCCGCCTGCTCCTGCTCCTCCTGATGCCTGATAGTCTCCCGGGCCTGATTTATCTTGCTCAAGAGATGTTCCAGTTCTATGGGTTTGGTGAGATAGTCGAAAGCCCCGGCCTTGATGCCGGCCACCCCGTCCTGAGCCGTGGCCTGCCCGGTCAGGAGAATGACTTCGATGCGCGGATATCCGGCCTTGATGAGGTTCAGGACCTCCAGACCGTCCATCTCCGGCATCTTCACGTCCAGCACCACAACGTGGACCTGATCGTCCCGGAGCAGAGCCAAGGCCTCCCGGCCGCAGCCGGCTTCCCGGACATCCAGCCCCCGGCGAACCAGGCGCTTGGCCACGGGCCGCCGGAAGTCGGCTTCATCGTCCACCAGAAGGACCTTGGTTCTGTTTTCGTCCATGCTCACGCTCACACCACCCAGGGGATCAGACCAACCCCAGTATCTTCCACCAGACCCCGGCCACCAGCACCAGAATGGAGAGCAGAACCGGCATGGCAATCAAACCGGCCTTGGTCAGGTCGAAGGACTTGAACTGCCGGTAAGAGTAGGAAATGGCATTGGGCGGACAGCCGATGACCAGCAGCATGGCGAAGGAAGTCGACATGCCCAAGCAGAGGGCCAGTATCCTCGGGTCCACGCCTTCCAGCCTGGCCAAGGGCAGAACAATGGGCAGAATCATGGCCGCCGCCGCCACATTGGCCATGACGTTGGTCACCAGGGCGCCGAACACGGCGACTCCCACGAAGAGCAGCACCCAGCCGCCGCCCTTAACCAGCGGGAAGAAGAGATTGGCGAAATACCTGGCCGCGCCCGAATAGTCCATGGCCAGGCCCAGGCAGATGCCGCCGCCGAAGATGAAAAGGGCCGTGCCCCATTCCAGGTGAGTGTGGATGTCGTCCCACTTGAGCACATCGAACAGGACCAGAGCGCCCACGGCCAGCATACCGGTAATGGAGTAATCCAGACCGTGAATGCCCTTGGTCAACCACCCCACGAAACCCAGCCCGATGATGATCAGGGTCTTCTTCTCCAGTGAGGTCCAGGGGCCGATCTCCTCTTCAAACTTGGGCAGTTTGATACTGGGGTCGGGGCGGAAGACCAGATAGACCATGGCCACTGCGGCGGGAACGGTCAGCAGGGCACCGGGAAAGGCATACAGGAACCAGTCGAAGAAATTGATTTCGACGCCGGTGAACTCCTTGAGAAAGGCCGCCGCAACCATGCAGCGTCCGCCGCCCACCAGAGTCCCCATGCCTCCGGCCGAACAAGCGAACGGCAGGGAGAGCATCATGAAGCGGGCCGTGTTGGTATTGGGCTTGATACCGGCCGCTCTCATCAGGGGAAGCATGGTGGCAATGCCGATGGCCGTGGCCGCGGCGTCATGCATGACGCTGGAAGCGATGCCCAGGCCGATAGACAGAAGGAAAGTGAACCTGATGACGCTGTCCCCGGCCCGGCGGGTGATGGCGTACCCCAGACGCTTGGTCAGGCCGGCCTTGTCCAGGGCGATGGCAAAGATGAGACAGCACATGATGAACAGGACCACCGGGTGCATGTACGAAGCCCAGGCGTCCTTGACGTCCGTTATGCCCAGCAGGACCAGGAAGACACCGATGCAGATGGCCGTGATTTCCAGGGGAATGGGTTCGAAGACAAATAGAAAAACCAGAGCGACCAGAATGGCCAGAAATCTTTGGGCCTTTGGCGAAAGGCCGTTGTCCCAGGCCACTTCGGCCTTGGTCAGCCCCAGATCGGCGGCGGCCTTCTGCAGGGCCTTTCCGTCAGCCCCGGCCTTGCCTGGCTCGATCACCTCTAAAAAATAGCCCTTGCTTTTAGGGCCCTCTTTCTCCATCAGCTTGAAATCGCTTTTCACCTGCTGGAGAATTTTCTGTTCGGGGTCGCCGGTGATTTCGTATCTCGTTCCTTCCGGCCGCGGCAGGAGAATGACCACAATACTGAGTGCGACGGCAATAAGCAGTTGCACTATCCGATTTTTTAAGAACATCTCTCCTCCTTAAACTATAACAGCCTCTCAACCCAATTGTTTTCCCGCCTCGTACGCTTCTTGAATTTTGAACAACAGCTCTTCCAGGTCGCACGGTTTGGTCAGATAATCGAAGGCGCCGAGCGACAGCCCTTCCCGGGCCGCCTGTTCGGAGCCGTGTCCGGTCAGGATTATCACGGCCAGCGTGGGGTCCATCTTCTTGAATATCTTCAGGACCTCCAGGCCGTCCATGTCCTCCATCTTCAAATCAACCACGGCCACGTCGCATTCGTATCGCCGGAGCGCCTGGATTGCGGACGCACCGCTCTCGGCGGTCATGACCTCAAGGCCCCTTTTGGCCAGGCGCTTGGCCAGAACCTCAAGGTAGCCCTCTTCGTCGTCAATCAGCAGAAGCTTGATTTTTGGCCCCATGCTCATGAAAATGTCTTCAGTCGCCACGCCTCATGGCGATCATCTCGGCCCGTGCCTGAGTGATCTTGGCCTCGTGCTGGCGCTTCTTATGGCAGGCCTGGTCTATCTTGGAAAGCAGCACCTCCATGTCCGAAGGCTTCATCAGGTAATCAAACGCACCCAGCTTCATGCCCTCGATGGCCGACTCGATGGTGGCATGGCCCGTCAGCATGATAACTTCCACCAACGGCTTGACGCGCTTGACATTCATCAGGGTTTCAAGGCCGTCCATGCCCGGCATCTTGACATCCAGGACAACCACGTCGATCCTGTCGCTTCGGTCTGCGGCCAGCTTGTCCAGAGCATCCTGACCGCTGAAGGCCGTCTGCACTTCCAGACCCCGCTTGCTCAGGCGCTTGCTCATGGTTTCGACAAAAGCAGTCTCGTCATCCACCAGAAGAGTGACGGTAGGGGTCATGACAAATCCTCCTCTAAATTAGAATCCCCGGCAGAGCCGGTAACTTCCAGCGTTGAATCATCCGGGCAGCCCTGGGCCGGGTTCTCCTCGGCCTGGACCGCAGGCAGGGTCACGGTGAAAACAGTGCCCAAGCCCAACTGGCTCCGGACGGTTATTTCACCGCCCAGCTTACTGACAATCCCGAAACAGATGGACAGCCCTAGGCCGGTCCCCTGACCGACAGGCTTGGTCGTGAAAAAGGGGTCGAAGATCCGGCTCAGGTTGGCCTCCGCTATACCCGGCCCCGTATCCGCCACCTGCACAATCACCTTGCCGTCAAGCACGCGGGTCGTTACCTTGACCAGGCCTCCGGCCGGCCCGATGGCGTCCACTGCGTTGTTGACCAGATTTAGCAGCACCTGCTGGAGTTCGGTCGGAGAGGCGGCGACATGAGGCAGATCCGGGCCGAGGTCCGTTTCTATCCGGACGTTGGCATAACGCGATTTCTGATGGACAAGCCCGGCGATTTCCCGGGTCAACTCGTTCATATCCACGTCCAGCAAGCGGGGATCGGTCTTGCGGGCGAAACTGAGCAGCTTGTGCGTTATCTCCTTGCAGCGGCGTCCCTGGGTCCTGATCTGGGTCAGCGCCCGCTGCAATTCCGCCATGTTCTCCGGCGTCGTGATGTCCTCGTCCGCCAGCAGATCCTCGATCCAACCGGCCTCCTCAACCATGATGGCCACAGGATTGTTGATTTCGTGAGCTATGCCCGAAGCCAACTCGCCGATGGAGGCCAGACGGCCGGTTTCAATGACCTGCTCGTTCATGACCTCTTTCTGCTGGTCGGCTTCGGCTATGCGGTTGACCATTCCCCGCGAAAGCAGGAAAGAAACCAGGATGATAATCAGGCCGCCGACCAGAATAACGGCCAAGGCGATAATCTGGGCCCGGCGGAGGTCGACGAAAGCGTCCCCGGCTTCCTGCTGGAAACAGAGAATCCAGTGGCCGCCCTTCAGGCCCGCCATCCCCACCACCAACTGACGGCCGGTGGCGTCCGGACCTTCAAAGATGGAAAATTTGCCGGGCAGAAGCTCACCGGCCAGCAGGCTCTTATAGGGCTCCATGATCAGGCTGACTTCGCGCCGCGGCATGGTCTGAAACTGCCCCTGCCGGTTGACGATGAAAGCGAAACCTGTCTGGCCTATCTGCAGATTGCCCACCAGGGAATTGAAAGCCTCAAAGTCGATGGTCGAGCGCAGAATCCAGGTCTGCCCGCCGTAAGTCTGCTTGACCGCGACGATAAAATGAGGCGCTCCGCGCAATCCGGTAAAAACATCGCTGATGTAATGCTCGCTGGACATGGCTTCCTTGAACCAGGAAGCCTCGGCGTAATTGGCGTTGGCCAGATTGAAAGGACCCGCGTAGGAAACCTGAATGCCTTGTTCATTCACCAGTCCCAGGTCCACATAGACCCCGCCGTATTCCTCGCGGAGAAGTTTCAGCTTGCGGTTGAGAAAGCTGGGATCCTGGTCGGCGAAAGCCATCGTCCCCAGCTCGTCCAGATTGTAGGAACGGGCCAGAACACGGATGTTGCCCAGCCTGTCCGTCAGAAAGCGGTCGATATTCTGACTGTGCTTCTGCAGCAGTTCTCCGGCATGTTCGAGAACCTTCTGATGGTAGGCGGCGCTGAATCTTTCCAGGATGATTCCGCCGGTGAGGAGCAGCGGGGCAAAGGACACGATGACCACGATCAGAATCATCCGGTTGGCCAGCCTGCGGTAATACTTCTGATTATGATTGTTGTCTCCGGACATCAACCTGGCTCTTTCTCCGTTTGCAGACTGCTTGTAGCGTGAGAGTTAACCGGCCAAGACTTCGTTACTTATTTCACATAAACCAGTCCTCGCCTGAAGTCAATCTGTTCTCTGCTCCGGTCAAGGCTGAAAGTGGTTCCGGCTTTCTAGTCAGCAACCCCTGTGCCAAGGTCCGTCTCCTCATGATATCTGACGAGGTTCCGGCAAAAAATATGGTAATTGTCTGTTTTTAATTAATTTCGGCCAAAAGACAGATTGAGAGTTATTCGGCTGCTGTTGGAAAAATGGACAACAGCAACCGAAAACTCCAGATATGGAGGCCTAAAGCCTGTCGGTTTTTTTTACAGATCGTAAAGAATAACTTCAATCCACCTTGACCGAAGTCTCGGTGCGCAGGTTCAGTTTGTCCATCTTGGCCAGCAGGGTAGGACGGGACAGCCCCAGTATCTCCGCCGCCCGGGTCCGGTTGCCGCCGGTCATCATCAGTGCTTCGGAAATTATCAGCCGGGCCAGATGATCGGAAAGCTCGGAGAACAGGTTCGGTCCCGCCGCAGCCAAGGCCCTGGACACCCATTTGCGGATGACTTCGTCCGGAGGCTCCGGCGTCTCTCCGACTCTTCCGCCGGGACCGATGACCTGAGCTGAAACATCCTCCGGACCTATGGGCCGCCCCCGGCTGAATATCAGGCATTTTTCCACCGCGTTGGCCAGTTCCCTCACGTTGCCCGGCCAGGTGTAAGCAGCCAGCAGATTCCGGGCTTCCGAAGTTATCCCGGGATTAATCATGCCCATATGGCGGGCAAAACGGTTCAGGAAATAGTCGGCCAGCAGCGGCACGTCATCCGGCCTCTCCCGCAAGGGCGGAAGATTCAGGGTGACCACATTCAGCCGGTAATACAGGTCTTCCCGGAAACGTCCTTCTTCCAGGGCCGCTTCGAGGTTGCGGTTGGTCGCGGCCAGAATGCGCACGTCAACCTCTATCGGCTCCCGGCCCCCCAGGCGTTCGATACTCTTTTCCTGGAGCAGGCGGAGGATCTTGGCCTGGATGCTCATGGGCATGTCGCCGATTTCATCGAGAAAAACAGTTCCGCCGTGGGCCTGCTCGATCTTGCCCACCCGGCGGTTGACCGCCCCGGTGAAAGCCCCTTTCTCGTACCCGAAGAGTTCGCTCTCCAGGAGAGTCTCGGGTATGGCCACGCAGTTGATGACCAGAAACGGCTTCTCTACCCGCAGTGAATGCTGATAGAGAGCCCGGGCCACCAGTTCCTTGCCCGTCCCGGACTCGCCCCGGATCAGCACTGTCGCATCCGTTGGAGCCACCCGGCCTATGGCCTTGTACAGCTCCTGCATGGGCCGGGAACGGCCGATAATCGCTTCGGCCGCCGTCTTGGGGTCCTGATCTATCTCCACACGGGACCGCATGAGCCGGCCCGTGTCCAGGGCCTGCTCGATAAGCTTGAACATCTCCGGAATTTCGAAAGGTTTCAGAACATAGTCAAAAGCTCCGAGCTTGGTCGCTTCGATGGCCGTCTCTGTGTTGCCGTAAGCGGTCATGATGATAACCGGCAGCTTCGGCGCGATTTCACGCAAAGCCTTCAAGGTCTCCAAGCCGCTCATGCCCGGCATGCGGACATCCATAACCAGAAGGTCGGGCTGGCTGTTGCTCACGAAACGGAGAGCCTCCTCGCCGGACGTGGCTACCGACGCAGCGTAGCCTTCTTCTATCATCAGTTTTTTGAAACTCTGCGCCAGGGCGTGGTCGTCATCGACGATCAGGATCGTGTCCAAACCGAACCCTCCCTAATAGGTAACGTTATGATGAAACAGGCTCCACCCGCCTGTGGAGTGACGTAATCCAGCAGACCGCCGTGTTCTTCGACTATCCGCGATGCAATGCTCAGGCCAAGGCCCGTGCCCTCATCCTTTGTACTGAAAAAAGGCTGGAAAATCTGCCCCTGCAATGATTCAGGCACGCCGGGACCGTTATCCATTATCCTGATTAACACGGCCGGACCAAGGGGCGAATCCGGGTCTTGCGACTCCGCCACCGTGATGCGGCCGTCCTCGGCCACCGCCTCGGATGAATTGAACAGCAGATTCACCAGAGCTTCCTTCAACTGATCCACATCGGCGTTAATCACCGGCAAGCGGTCCTGCCTTTCCAGAGCCAGTTGTATCCAGTAGGACTCCATTCGCGGACGGACCAGTTCCAAGGCCGCGTCCACCACGGCAGAAGCGCTGACCGCCTGCATATTCAGCTTCGGGCGGCGGGAAAACTCCAGAAAATTGCGGACAATGGTGTCGATATGGCGAATCTCGTCCGATATAACCTTGAAATCGTCCCGCTGGACTTCCGACAGACTGAGGCTCCGTTCAAGGGAAAAAAGCCTCATTTTAACCGCAGTCAAAGGATTGCGGATGGAATGGGCCACGCTGGCCGCCAGTTTGCCCACCGAAGCCATTTTGGCCGCCTGCATCAACTGCATGCGGCTGGACTGAAGCTCGGATTTGGTATGGTCCGCGTCTTCAATCAGGTTGGCCAGCCCGTGCCGCAAGGCCTTGACTTCGTCAACGTCCCCGCTCCTGTTGTGCGGAGACGAAGCCTGATCAGCCAGCACCCGGATCGGGCCCAGAACCTGCCGGAGCAGCATAAAAGCCAGAAAACCGCTCAGAAACAGGGTCAGAGGGGTCGCGGCCAGCGCCAGTCCGCTCATCATCCTGGCCCGCCGGGAGATGATTTTCTGAGCAGCCTCGATGCGGTCCTCGTGTCCCCGGCGGAATTCCTGGGCCAGGGACAGTATCTTGAAAAAAAGCAGACGGGCTTCCTGATGAAGCTGATATCCCTTTTCGGCCTGCCCATCCTTATACAGCAACACCACCCGGTCCCGCAGGGCCTTCAGCTTGGCGTATTCGGCTTCGACCTCGCCCAGAACGGCCTGGTCCTCCGGGGTGTCCGCCCATTGGCGCGCCTTGGCCAGCCATTCCAGGAACCCACGGTGCCTGGCTTCCAGGTCCTTCAGCCAGCCTTCATCACCGTCCTGAAAAAAATAGGTCAGGTAGCCCTTCTGCATGACCAGGGACGTCTCCAGACCATCCGCGGCCTGCAAAGCGGCCAGATTCTCGTTAACGACCACATCGAAAAAACTGTTCGTCTGAAAACTGTACCAGAAAGACAGCAGTCCGCCGCCGACAGTCACCGCTGTCAGGGAAACCACAATCATAAGTATCCTGGTCCGCAGACTGACTCGACGCCACATAAAATTATCCCCGTATTCTCAATTGGCGGCATTTATTTTCTCTGCCTTTTTTTACCATAGCACTTCCGGGGCTGAGTCTTCCAGCGGTCTTTCCAGTCTTAAGGAAACTCAATTCCCGACGAACTGTAAAGAAAGCTGACAGGCCCTGTCCATCCGGTTCATTAAATATCCGTTCAAAGTAAGGGCTTTCCAGTTGAATATCAATGCGCTGACCCGATTGAATCTGAAACGGCTCCATGGCACAATGGTTGCTCAGGCAAAGGTAAAAATGGCCGCCGCTCCATCAGGTTCGGGGGTCCGCCCATACCGTGAAAATTTATCTTCGCTCGAACCCAGGGCCGTGCCTGGCCGATGTTTTCAGATCGGCCGGTGGCAGACAGGCCAATCCCGGCTTCAGTTGAAAGTGCGGGGGGAGTCCATCCATGAGCATCCTGAACCTGGAAAAGTTCTTTGAGCCAAAGTCCGTCGCCGTCGTGGGAGCCAGCCGGAAAAGCGGGAGTGTCGGCGGGGCCGTGGTCGGAAACCTGCTGGAGGCCGGTTACCAAGGCAGAATTATCCCTGTCAATCCCAACCCGGGTCATTGGGAAGGTCTGGAATGCCGGGCCTCGCTCCGGGAAGTATCGGGAACTCTGGACCTGGCTGTAATTGCCACGCCCATGGCCGCTGTCCCGGACATCATCAGGGACTGCGGGAGCAAAGGCGTCGGCGCGGCCGTGATAATATCCGCCGGGGGCAGGGAGACAGGAACGGCAGGGCGGAAGCTGGAAGAAAGAATACGCGGGGCGGCCGCCGAAGGCGGCGTCCGCATACTGGGTCCCAGTTCCCTGGGAATCCTCAGGGCGGCCAACAAGTTAAACGCCTCGTACACCAACCACATGCTCCTGCCCGGCCGCCTGGCCTTCGTCTCCCAGAGCGGGGCCATCTGCACGGCCATCCTGGACTGGTCCCGCTCGGAAAACATCGGGTTCAGCCATTTCGTCAGCGTCGGAAACATGCTGGATGTGGACTTCGGAGACATCATCGATTACCTCGGGAACGACCCCAAGGTTGCCAGCATCCTCCTTTATGTGGAAAGCCTGACAGATATACGCAAGTTCATGAGCGCGGCCCGGGCTGTTTCCCGGGTCAAACCCATCGTGGCCCTCAAGGCCGGGCGCTCCAGGGCCGGAGCCAGGGCGGCCTCGGCTCATACGGGAGCCGACACGGGGGAAGACGCCGTCTACGAAGAGGCCTTCAAAAGGGCCGGTATAGTCAGGGTCGACACCATCGAAGACCTTTTCGACTGCGCCGAAATGATGGCTAAACAGCCCCGCCCACGGGGACCGGGGCTGGCCATAATCACCAACGCAGGCGGACCGGGGGTCATGGCCGCCGATGAACTGGCCTCCTTCGGGCTGGAACCGGTGGACCTGTCGCCGGAGACCCTGGACCAGTTGGACCAGTTGCTGCCGCCCTTCTGGAGCCGAGGCAACCCCATTGACCTGGTCGGAAACGGTACGGCTGAAGTATTCGCCAAGACGGTCAGGATATGTCTGAACGCCGAGGAAGTTGACGCCGTGGCCGTCATCCTGGCCCCTCAAGCCAGGCTCGACCCGGCCGCAGTGGCCGCCAGTCTCAGGGAAACGGTCAAAGGCCGCTTCTTCCCGGTCTTCACGGTCTGGATGGGCGGAAACGACATGGAAGCCGGACGCCGCATTCTCAGCGAAGAAGGCATTCCTACCTATTCGTCTCCGGAAAGGGCGGTGCGGGCCTTCTGGCACATGTATCTTTACGACCGCAACCTGAAAATGCTCCAGCAGACGCCGCCAAAGTTCACCAGGCATTTCGATTTCTCGCGTGAACGGGCGCGGGATCTGCTGCGGCAAAAAACGGAACAGGGAAACGGCTGGATGTCCGATTCCGAAGCCCGGAAACTCCTCCTCGCCTACGGTTTTCCCGTCGGCCGCAAAGACTCTCCCGAGGAACAATCCGGGCAGTCCCCTTCCCCCGCCTCTTATCTTCAGCTCATGATGGGCAGTTGGACGGATGAAGCTTTCGGGCCGCTCATTTACTTCGGCCTGGGTGGAGAACTGAGGGAAGTTTTCCGGGATTCGGCGCTGGGTCTGCCCCCTCTCAACAGACTGTTGGCCGGGCGCATGATGGCGGACACTAAAATATGGCCGCTGCTGCAAGGAGGAAAAAAAGGATTTCCCGCCGACCAGGGCGCTCTGGAAGAACTCCTGGTCAGACTCTCACAACTCGTGAGCGACTGCCCGGAAATCAGGGAACTGCATATTGATCCGATCACACTCCATGACGGAAGGCCTGCCGTGGAAGGAGTCCGGGCGCTCGTGGGCGAACCGCTCGCCCTCTCACCGCTGCATCTGGTCATCAGCCCTTATCCCAATGATTATGAAAAGGACCTCACCACCAGGGACGGGGTGGCGCTTCATATCCGCCCCATCATGCCCGAGGACGCGCCCCTGTTGCTCGAACTATTTCACAACCTCTCCCCGCGCAGCGTCTATCTGCGCTTCTGCCACCCGCTAAAGACGCTCAGCGACGACATGCTCGTCAAATTCACCCAGATCGACTATGACCGGGAACTGGCCCTGGTGGCTCTGGATGCGGCCTCCGGCCCGGAAAAAATCCTTGGGGTGACCAGGGCCATCAACAGCCTGGACGGCCGCACGGCCGAATTCGCCGTTGTGGTGGCCGACGCCTGGCAGGGGCGAGGGGTGGGGGCCTGTCTGTTGCAGGAAATCATGGATGTGAGCAAAAAACGGGGACTGGAAAGGCTTTGCGGTTTCATCCTGCCGGAAAACAGAACCATGCGCGACATGCTGCGTAAGGCCGGCTGGAAGTCAACCGGAATGGGGGACGGTTTGTATTACTATGAAGTGGATCTGCGCCTCTGGAACGGGGAGTTCAATGAGCACGGCCCGGAATAGGCATTCCGAGCCTCTTTCGGCCCATTTTCAGCTTTACAGACCAACAAGAATCCTGACACCAAATCAGGCCCCGGGACCGGGGAAAAACGGGATTTTTGTTTGATTGTCAAACCATATCAGATTATTACGTTATTTTTCACTGTCGGCAATTTGTTGGCATTCCCCTTGCTCTAGCAACCTTGTCAAATGCCGGATCAGCCCTATTACGGACGCCGGCCGGCAAAACCGGTCTGATAGATACCATTTAAATCGGGCCGGAAGATACGGTTCTCAGAAGGAAGGACGGCCGGGAGACGGCAGAGTCTTCGGCTCACTAACCGGTCCTATTGAAGATGGATATGCCCAAAGATAAGAAATTTCACATTCTGGTCGCCGACCGCAACCCCCATATCCGCAGGTTCCTGCACAGGGAGCTCAGTGGTGAAGGCTACCTGGTGGGGACTACCGGCGACGGCCGGGATGTGTTGCGCCAGTTGCAGGCCGGGGAGCCTTTGGATCTCCTTGTCCTGGACCTGGATCTCTCCTTTGTCGACGGCCTGTCGGTGCTTGATTCCATTGAGCAAAATGAGCGTCCGGCTCCGGTCATCGTCCACACTTTTCTGACTCAGCACCTCAACCATCCGGCTGTCCAGAAAGCCGCCGCCGTAGTCGAAAAAACAGGTTACAATATCGACGGCCTCAAAAGGACCGTGGCCGATGTTCTGAGGGCCTGTTACCCTCAGCGCTTTACCTCCGACAACCGGCCACGCCTCGGTCAGCCCTCCGGGACCGGGGGCGAAAACCGGCCCGCCAGGGGGATATTTCGAAAAGGTCCGGACTTTTCGGGAGGAGATTTCGGCGAATAACAACTCTATGGCGCCAGAACACCGCCTCTTCCACTGAAGCACAATCCTTACCCCTCCCCGCTGGACTCATTGGCGCAGGCATGGTGACCGAGGAGGCTTCACATGACAGATTCCCGGCAGATACGTTTTCTGTTATCCCTGGATGGTTCCGAACAGTCCCTGGGCGTGGTCGACTACGTCACCGGCCTCTTTCGCCCCGAACGGCTGGAAGTGGTCCTCTTCCATGTCTTCAGCGCCATCCCCGACGACTACTGGGACCTGGAGCCGGAACCGGCCTTCACCAACAAAATCATCAGGACCGCCGTCTCGGAAAGCCGCCGGAGGGATGCGGTTCGGGAATTCATGTTCGAAGCCGAAAGCCGGGTAACCGAAGCCGGTCTGCCGGGCCGGGCCATAAAGGTCAAAGTGCAGGACCGCATGCAGGATGTCGCCCGGGACATTGCCTACGAAGCCCAAGACGGCTACCTGGCCCTGGTTATGGGGGGCATAGGCACCACCACCTTGCAGGACCTGACCGTGGGCAGCACGGCCAACAAGCTTCTGGACCACCTGACCAGCGTCAACATGATCGTGGTCAAGGGCCGCCCCGCCCCGAACCGGGTTCTTCTGGCCTACGACGGTTCGGAAGGGTCGCGGCGGGCGCTCAATCTGACGGCCCGGCTGCTGTCCGACTCCCAATGCCGGATCACCGTCTTTCATGCCCTGCGCGGAAACAACGAAGACTTCCCGGCCAACGGCAACGGCAAGGAAGTCCGCGAGCTCTGGCACACCAGGCGGGCCGACGTGAAGAAACGTGTAGAGTCCAGCCTTGAACAGGCCCGGGAGTTTCTCGAGAACAACGGCGTATCACCCGAACGGCTGGAGGTAAAAATGGTCACAGGGGTGGCCAGCCGCTCCGGAGCTATTTTCCAGGAAGCCCTCAAGGTGGGCTATGGCAGCATCATTGTCGGACGCAAGGGATTTTCCGAAGTCAATGAATTCTCCATGGGCCGGGTCAGCAACAAGCTCATCCATCTGGCCAGAAACATGGCCGTCTGGGTGGCCGCCTGAAAACAGGCGGAAGCAAGGCCGGTCAGGAAATCATCTGCAGCAAAAAGACCAGCAGGCTGGTGATGCCGATGAAGCCGAAGATAAAGAATCTGTTGAAATAGACTCGGACCAGAGGCAGGCCCGCCCTGTGGTTGCGGCGCATCTCGTTCGCGTATATACAGGTGAAGACGACGCAAAGAATAACAGTGACTAACGATAGCATTTTCTTTTCACGGCCCGGACGTAATCAGTCTTGATTCTTTCGGGCCTTCTCCTTGTCCCGCCAAGTCCGGCCGACATCGGGGCCGTCCTCAGCCTTGAATTCATTGATTATAAAGATTCAATAATAGCACAGACGTAGAGGAAATTGAAGGCCGTCCGGTTTCCATATCTCCAATCGGGAAGCCGGAGGACAGACAGGCGATCAGCCGTTTTATATCCTGGCGGCTTTGCCGGTTTCCCAGACAGTGCCGGTGTGTTATACCTGACCGAAAGCATTAAGCTCAAACGGCACGTCTCGAGCCCGTATTCGATGGCTGGAACCGGCTGTTTTTGAACAAAGGATGAAAAGGCGCATATGAAAGGCGGAGACGGTTTGAAAAAAATGGCGGTACTGGCCGCAATGGTCCTTTTTTTCACCCTGATGTGGAAACTCTTCGGTCTGATCCTGGACAAGACCTGGTGACCATCATCGGGAAGACCAACCTTGGCCCGGCCGGGCCGACAGGCTTTCCCCCGTTCATGGGAAAAGCCTGCCGGGGCGGTCTCACTCCCCGGAAGTCCTGTCCTTGGGCAGCATCATAATGAAAGGCAGGGTCAGCAGGCCCAGCCCCGCGCTTATCAGATAGGCCGTTCGCAGGCCCATCATATCCCCCAAAATACCCACGGGAATGACGGTCAGAGACCTGGCCAGGAACGAAAACATCATGAAAAGGCCGTTGGCCCCGGCCGGGCTGGACTTGGCGTTCTCCTGAACCACGGCCAGCATGACCGGCGTGGTGGACAGCAGAGTCAGTCCGGTTATCATCAGGGCCACGAACCTCAGCCAGCCTCCGCCGAAGACGAACAGGGTCATTCCCAGAGGCGCGCCGAGCAGGGACACCATCAGCACCCGGCGCCGTCCTAATCGGTCGCTGGTCATCCCGGCGGTCAGCGCTCCGACCACGCCGAACGCCTCCAGCACAGTCAGCCCTACGCCCGCCAGCCACAAGTTGCCCGTCTCCTGTTTGATGAAGGTGGGCAGAAAAGTGGACATGGAAGCGTGCATGAAAGCCCGCCCAACCAGAATGGCGATAAGGGGCAGCAACACCCCCCGGACTTCCCGCCAGGTCTGTCCCAGGGTGGTCCGGGCGGCCTTTTCACGGGTGATGTCCGGCAGATTGCGCAGACGCAGGTACAGCCAGACCGAAGCGGCCACACCAAAAACCATGATGGGATAAAAATGCTCCAGCCCCAGGAGCGAAACAGCTCCGACCGCCGTCAGAGGCCCCACAGTCCTGGCCAGTTCCCCGCCCGTCATGTAGAAACTCATCCCCATGCCCACCCGGCCCCCGGATAAGCGGGAAATCAGAACCGGCGCAGGCACGTGAAAGACGGCCGTGCTCAGACCGGTTATCAGCAGCAGTATGACCAACACGGCATAATTGGGGGCCACGCCGATGAGGCTCATGGGCAAGGCCGTCATTACCGGGGCCAGCACGACGAACCAGCGGACGCTGAAACGGTCGGCCAGGTTGCCGATTAGGGGATTCAGCAGCGAGGGGAGCTGCATGACCGCCGTGAGCGAACCGGCCTGAGTCAGGCTCATGGAAAGTTTTTCTATGAGCAGAGGCAGAAGAGGAGCCAGGAAACTGGCGTAAACGTCATGGACAAAGTGGCAGGCCGATATGGCCAACACCCCGCCGGCATTGAATTGTTGAGGCGTCTGATTTGTTTCTACGGTCTGTTTCAAAATCTGTTCCTACTCATCAACATCTTTCTTCCGTCTCCAGCAACTTTTCTGCAACTGACAGTATTTGCAGACAGAACCGACCATGGTGGACTTGAATTCCGGCCCCAGGCCGATGACTGAAGTCACGGATTTGAATGGTCTCAGCAGGAAAGAGTCCGAAATATCCACGTCTATGGCCTTGATATCCAGCAGGGAACAGATATCGGCCTGACCGCTCAAAGGCCAGTCGGCCAGGGACCCCGGACTGAGCGACGGGCTGACTCCCCACCCCTGTTTCTCCGCCCTCTCCTCGGCCACCCGGCGTACGGCCTGTCCCACTTCGCCCAGAGCCACCACGCCCACGCTGTCCAGCATGAACGATTCCAGGTCCAGGCCCGACTGGCGCAGATCGGCAATGCGTTCTTCAATGGCCTTGCCAATGGTCAACACCCCGACCAGCACGGTCCGGGACTGTTTGAGCAGAAAGCTTTTCGAACCGATTTCAAACCTGGCCCGCAGGCCGTTGCCGGACACGGTCACGGCAGTGTCTTCATAAGCAGCCAGATCGAACCAGTCATAAACAGCGGCCGGCCGCACCAGCTCAATGCCCATGGTAATGGCCTCGGAGGCCGCTTCGACCAGTGTGGGTCTTGAACGGCCGTGCAGCAGTTCCCTTGTCAGCTTTTCCGCATCCAGGTCTATCCTGATATCTTGCAGCAGTTCCATTTCTTACCCTTCCGGCTTAAAATCAGTATCCCCCGCTCCGGGGAACATCATGGACTCGGTGAATGTCTTCAGAAAGTCAGGGTCCTTGTTCAGCTCAACGACCCGTATTTTTTCCATCAGATCGCGGGCTTCCCGGCGCTGGCGGCGGTCGAGCAGAGCCAGCATGGCCCCTGTCCCGGCCGAATTTTCCACCACATCCACCCGCCCGGACACGGCCGCAACAGGCAACATCCCCAGGCGGACCGCGTTGCGCCAGTCAAAACGGGAACCGAAAGCCCCGGTCAGAACCAGCCGGTCCACTCCGGATACGCCCGCGTGTTTGAGCAAAAGTTCTATTCCGGTCCGCAAAGCACCTTTGGCCAGTTGGATCTGCCTGACGTCCTTCTGGGTAAGGTAGACCCCGCGCCCGGAGAGGCTGTTTTCCGGCGGCACGAGCATGAACCGCCGTCCGCCGTCAACATCCTCGACGCCCGCAACCCCGGCGGCTATCCGCCCGCTGGTCTCCAGCGCGCCGGATTCCAGCATGGACGCGGCCGCGTCTATCACGCCGGAACCGCAGAGCCCCCTGGCCGGAGCACCATTATTGCCGCCTATGAGGCTGCAAGCAATGGCTTGCTGTTGAGTATCGAATCTGACTTTTTCCACGGCCCCTTCGGCCGCGGCCATGCCGCATTCGATGCAGGCCCCTTCCAGAGCCGGGCCGGTGGCGCAACTGGTCGCCCAGAGCCCGTCATGATTGCCCAGGACCAGTTCACCGTTGGTGCCGATGTCCACGATGAGGACCATCTCGTCATTCTCGTAAGGACGCTCGGCCAGGACGGCGGCGACCGTGTCGCCCCCGATAAATCCCGAAATCATGGGCATGACCGTGACGTTGGCGCCGGGATGAAGCCGCAGTCCCGTAGCACGGGCCGGATAGTCTGGCAGAACACGGCTGACGGGCAGAAAAGGAGACCGGCCCAGACCGGCCAGGTTCAGGTTGCAGAAAATCTGCTGCATGGTCGTGTTGCCGACAATACTGACCTCGTCCACCCGGGACCGCTCCGCTCCGGCTGTCTTAAGACAACGGTCGAGAAGGTCGTTAATGGACTGAACCACCAGACGCCGCATGGTTTCCAGCCCTGTCCGGTGTTCCGCAGCAAAGGATATCCGGCTGATGACATCCCCGCCGAAACGCCTTTGAGGATTGGGGGCTCCAGCCGAAGCGAGCATCTCCCCGGTCCGCAGATCACACAGATAGGCGGCAATGGTGGTCGTGCCGATGTCCACGGCCAGGCCAAGCGATTCCGGCTGTTCCCCTTCCAGCAGAGCCGTCACGCCGCGTTCACGGTGACAGACCACGGTAAAAGGCCCGGAACTCCGGAAGACATCGGTCACCCCGGCCAGGCCGGCCGGATCGCCGAAGGCCACCGTCCGACCGGTGCGTTGCCTGACCATTTCCGCCGTCCAGCAGGCCATGTCTTCGCAAGCCTCTTCAGGCAGGTCGAACGGCGGGTGCATCAAAAGGCGTTCCACGGAAGCGTCCACGGGCAGGCGTCCGGTAAGGCCTGTCTTGCCCAGGATATCCCTCTCGGCCAAGCTCTCCGGAGGCACGTAAACTTCGACCGGACCGTTCACTTTTGTCTGGCAGGCCAGACGCCAAGAGGTCTCCTGTTCGGCCGGGGTCAGCACGGCGGCTTCCTGCTGGGTCAGAGGGGAAGCATTGGACAGGGGCGTCACCCTCACGCGGCACTGCCCGCAGCGGCCCTTGCCGCCGCAGTCCAGTCTGAGTCCTATCTCCCTGGCCGCCAGGACTTCGGCCAGAGTCTGCTCCGGACCGGCTTCCGCTTCCAGCCCCATGGGTATTATGGTCACCCGGCTTTTATCGCTTGCTTTCTCCATTTTCGCCAACCATCTCCATAAGAAATCACCGCCGGAGGGCTTCAGGGCGGCAGGTCCCACAGACCCGACCCGCCGGGTAAAACCGCCGGGGGAGACTACACCGATAGCCGATTTCTCGGCCCGTGTCCAGAAGGGTCAGAATTTGGGCGGGGAAATGATGAGATAGAAACGGCAGGCCGTGGAGTCCTCGTTGACCAACCGGTGAGGCACGGAACTGTCAAAATAGAGGCTGTCGCCCACACCCAGTTTTATCCTTTCCCAGGCAGTCTCAACCACCAGTGCGCCATCCAGGACAATGAGGCATTCCTCGCCTTCATGAGCCAGTTTTTCCTCGCTCGTGGCGCCTCCCGGCTTCAGAGAGCCGATCATTATCCCCATCTTCTTCTGCAGATCGGAATGGATGATGTCGTAGTACAGTCCAGCCTTGGGAAAAGAAACCTTCCGACGCTGTTCAGGCTTGACCAGACGGCTCGGGTTAGCCGAATCATCCATGACCAGATAGAAGAGAGGCACGTCCAGGGCCAGGGCTATTTTTCGCAGAGTGGACAGCGAAGGATCGACCTTGCCGGTCTCAATCTGGCTCATCATGCTGGCCGAAATGCCGCAGTTCTCCGCCACCTGCCGCATGGACAGTCCCTTACTCAGCCTGAATTCCCTGATTTTCGGCCCTATATCCATGCCCTGCCCGCCCGGCTGAATCGGAAAAAACGGGGCGGCCGCAACCGCCCCCATGGCTATAAAAGACAATAAACAATACGACCGGCCCGTCAGGATGTCAACAGGCGTCTGGCCAACTCAACCGCCCCGGCCGCATCGGCCGCATACCCGTCCGCGCCGATCCGCTCGGCGAATTCCCCGGTGATGGGCGCGCCTCCGACAATGACCCGGCAAGCCGGATGTTTCTCCTTCAAGGCCGCCACAGCCTTCTCCATTGCCCCCATAGTCGTGGTCAGCAGAGCCGAAAGCCCCACGAGGTCCGGTTGATGCTCGTCATAGGCAGTAATGAGCTTTTCCAGACCCACGTCCACACCAAGATCCACCACTTCGAAGCCATTGCTGCCGAAGAGCATGCTCACCAGATTCTTGCCCACGTCATGCAGATCACCGGCCACGGTACCGATCATGAACCGGCCTACCCGCTCGGCCCGGCCGCCGGCCAGAATGGGTTTCAGAATATCGGCCCCGGTCTGCATAGCCTGGGCGGCGATGAGCATCTCCGGGATGAAGGCGTCGCCCCGGGAAAAGGCGTCCCCCACTTCCCGCAGGCTGCCGATCATCTCATGCAGCAGCTCTTCCGCCCGAAGACCCTGCTCCAGAAGCCTGTTCAGGTTATCGGTCACACCGGCCGAATCGCCCGCCTTGATACAGTCTTTCAATGCTTGCATATAAACTCCATTCCCGCCTTACAGGTCCGAGGCCAGTGGATACCGGCCCCACTTGCGCACGGCATCATAAAGGGCCAGCACGTTCTCCGGCGGGACATCCGCCTGTATGTTATGCACCGCGCAGACCACCAGTCCTCCCCCGGGAGCCATGGCCCGCAGCAGGTGCCTCACTTCAGCCTCGACATCGGCGGGCGAACCGGTCGGCAGGACCTGCTGGGAATCCACGCCGCCCCAGAAGGCGATTCTGTCTCCGTAATTGGCTTTGAGCGTGGCCGCGTCCATGCCGTGGGCCCGGACCTGAACCGGGTTCAGTATATCGATGCCCAGATCTATGAAATGGGGGATCAGGCTCGAAACCGCACCGCAAGAATGATAGAAAATCTTCGCCTTGGTCTTGCTCCGGATGAGTTCGATGGCCTTGGCCTGGCGAGGCTTGATGAATTCTTCGTAATCCTTCAGGGACATCAGGGTGGTCTTCTGACCGGCCAGATCTCCGCCCTGAATAACCACGTCCAGGTACTGGCCGCAAGCCGACAGAACATGATCGAGGAATTCCAGGTGCAGGCTGAGGGTCTTGTCCAGCAAGGCGTGAATGAACTCCCGGTTCAGAGCCATGTCCATATAGAAACGGGTCATGTCCCGCAGCTTCCAGGCCCTTTCGTACCAGGTCTCCCAGGCGAAGTTGCCCAGCACGGCGTACTGTCCCTCTTCGGAAAGACGGCGAGCCTTCTCGACCAAGCCGTCCAAGTAGCCGGGGTCGCGGGGGTCCGGCCAGGAATAGCTGTCCAGGTCCTCGATCCGGGCGTCCTTCAACGGACTGTCGATGAGATTATAGTAAAGGGTGCTGGGAGGCTTGATGAAACCGCAGCCCCATTCGTCCGTCACATAGAGTCCCCGGTCGGTCTGCCGGGGCTCGAAGGTCCAGGAATGAGGCTTGCCCGGGTGTACATATCTTGTGTCCACACCCAGCCGCTCCAGAACGTCCTCCTCGGGGGCCACGTTCTGCCTGAGCCAGTCAAAGACCTCGCGTTCACGATTCAGGCCGAGCGCGTCCAGCATCTTGTTGTAAGTCTTGACGGACATGGTCGTCACCCAGCCGCCAAGGTCAATGGGCACCCGGTCGGGCTCCTCATGATTCAATGCGGCCAGGACTCTCTCTTTCGACGTCATATTTCCTTCACCTCAAATATATTTACAGCCGCCGGCTCAACCGAAAACGACCGTGGGCAGCCAAAGCACCAGTTGGGGGATGTAGGTAATCAGGAAAAGTGAAACGAGCAGCGGGACGAGAAAAGGCGCCACAGCCCTGATGACCTCGGAAACTTCCATTTCAGCCAGATCGGCCAGCACATACAATCCCACGCCAAAAGGCGGGGTCAGAAAGCCTATGCAGACGTTCAACACCTCCACCACGCCCCAGTGCAGCAGGTCTATCTGAAAGGCCTGAAGCACGGGCAGGATCATGGGGGTAAAGACCAGGATTATGGCGCAGATGTCGAAAAAACAGCCCGCGATCAGAAAAACGATGTTCAGTATCAGCAGAACGACCCATTGCTGGTCGGTAGCCCCGACAATAAGGTCGCGGATGAGCACGGGAATGTTCTCCATGGTCACAATCCAGCCGAAGACCGAGGCCGCTCCCATGACCACCAGAATCAACGCGGTCGTAACGGCTGACCCCACCACCATGGGCAGCAGTTGTTTGAGCCGCAACGTTTTGTAAACCACAAAAGAGATGAAAAACGCATAGACAACGGCCACCACGGCCGCTTCGGTCGGAGTGAAAACGCCCGAGATGATGCCCCCCAGAATGATGACCGGGGTCAGCAGGGCCCAGAAGGACTTTTTGAAACTGTCCCACATGACCGAAAAGGGAGCACGGTGCGCGTCGTAAGGATAACCCCGCCTGACGGAGATGATATAGATGGCGACCATAATGGCCAGACCCATTATCACTCCCGGAATGGCCCCGCCCACAAAAAGGCGTCCCACCGACTGTTCGGCGATCATGCCGTAAAGAATCATCTGGATGCTGGGCGGCATGATGGGCCCGATGATGGAACTAGCCCCGGTAACGCCCACAGCGAATTTCTTGTCGAAACCCGCGTTGGTCATCATGGGTATCTCGATCCGCCCCAACCCTGCCGTATCGGCCGTGATGGAACCGGACATTCCGGCGAATATGATGGAAGCCACCACGTTGACGTGGCCCAGTGATCCCCGGATATGCCCCACCAGGCTGCGGGCGAAGCGGAACATCTCTTCGGAAATACGGCCGGAGTTCATAATATCGGCGGCGAGAATATACAGGGGCAGGGCCAGCAGGGAGAATATCTCCAGGCTGCCCACCATGCGGTGAGCCAGGATCACCATGGGGATCGGCTTGAGGAAAACCACGTAGAACAGACAGGAAAGGAGCAAAGAAAAAACCACAGGCACCCGTATGGCCATGAGGAACAGCAGAGAAATTATCAGTATCAATGCATTCATGACTCACCCCGTCCCGGCCCCTCGGCTTCTTCCGCAAAAGGCTCCCGCCCCCGGAAAAGGGCGATGACTCGTTGTGCCTGGTAATAGAACATCAGCGCGAATCCGAAGATCATGGCGTAGCCGAACCATGATTCGGAAAGCCTGATGGCCGGGGTGGTGCTGAAAGCCAGCCGTTTGGTCAGAGCCCAGCTCAGGTAGACCATAACTCCGACCATGAGCAGGACCAGAGAGTCGCTCAGGAGCCTCATGAAGCGCCTCGCTCTCGGCGGGAGAAGGTCGTAGACGGCCGTAATGGTCACATTCTTGTCCTGCCTGACCAGGATGGCCCCGCCTATGAAGGTCATCCAGATGAGGCCGAGGACCGTAACTTCCTCAGCCCAGAAAAGAGGAGAGCTGAAGACATAACGCAGAATGACGCCGACAAAGAGTATCAGCACCACGGCCACGGTGATCAGGCCGATGAACCAGTCAAGAGCCTTAACCAGAATCTTGTTCAGATAAAGAAGGGACATATGCGCCTCGATGCTTCTTTTCTCTGGTGCCGTAAGGCCGCCCGGCGTTATCCGTTCGGGCGGCCCGACAGTTTATTCATGAAAAGAGAGGTAACTATTCCTTGCCCAATTTCTTGAGCAGTCCCTCGGACCAGAGACCGTCGGCTTCGAGTTTCTTGTGGACTTCCTTGGCCTTGACCACCCAGGCGTCACGCTGGCCGTCGGCGAACTTCATACCGGCCTGTTCCATCTGGCCCTGAGCCTCTTCTTCCAGGCTCTGGCCGAAATCGACGAACCAGTCGGCCGATTCCTGGGACGCTTCGCTCAAGGCCTTCTGCACTTCGGCCGGCAGCGTGGCCCACTTGGCTTCGCTGATCCAGGTCACGTCATAAAGCTGCATGAAATCGAGTTTGGTGCAGTAGTTGAGCTGCTCGTAAAACTTCTCGTCCCGCACCTGTACGATATTGTGTACCATGCCCCGGACAACCTTCTGGGAAAGGGAGAGATATACATCGCCCCAGGCCAGAGGAACCGCTGTGGCGCCAAGACCGTTCCAGGTGTCAACCAGGGCCTTGGACTGCCAGACGCGCAGCTTGATGCCGTTGAGCTGGTCGGGAGTCAGGACCTGGTCCTTCTGAGTCCATAGATGAAAAGCCGGCCGGAAGGCAAACCCGGGCAGAGTCCGTATGCCGGTTTTCTGAAGGACACGTTCGCGGACCTCATCAATGTACTGATTCTGCCGCAACTCGTCGCGAGAAAACATGAATGGAGTACCGAATATGGTGTAATCCTTGTCAAAAGCATCCATGAATGATTCAGACTCCTGGGCCATGTCGATGGTGCCCAGGGAGATGCCCTGCAGGATCTCCTTGATGTTGCCCAATTGCTGGGCCGGAAAAATCTCTACCTTGACCTGCCCGTTGGTCTTGGCCGAAACCAGTTCGGCGAACTTCTGAGCCCTCTTGTCCAGCATTCCGCCGGGCGCCGTGATATGGGCCAGTTTCAAAACAATCTGATCGGCAGCCGGAGCTGTTCCAGCGTTGAAGGCCAGGGCCAGAACAGCCGCCAACATAATGATGGAAAACTTTTTCATGATACCCTCCACATAGGTTTAATTGTGACAGGCTGAGGCACGCGCGCGATTTAAGTATTTATTATTATCGGTAAGTATTATTTAATTTAGCAAGCAAAAAAAGCCTCCCGTTACTATTTACTTCTTTTCTAAATAGATTAAGGCACATAGAAAGGCCGCCTTGCGGCCGAGTCCAAAGCAGGGTCTCCCCCGCAGCCACAGCTGACCCTCCTTACGCACCCTCGCCGTCCCGAAAAAAAACGCCGTCCCTGCTTTAGAGACGGCGCTCGTGGCTGTTCGTCCGGGCCGGCAGAACGCCGCCCAGGGGTTTCAGGAGAGAATTGTTACTCCTCGACCACCGAAGCCTTGTCGATGGTCACCGGGGTCTTGGGCACGTCATCGTGCATGCCCTTGCGGCCGGTCGGCACCTTGCCGATCTTGTCCACCACGTCCATGCCGGACACGACCTTGCCGAAAACGGCATATCCCCAGCCGTCCGGAGTCTTGGACTTGTGATTCAGAAAATCATTGTTGGCCGTGTTGATAAAAAACTGGGCCGTGGCCGAGTGAGGATCCATGGTCCGGGCCATGGCGATGGTGTATTTATCGTTCTTCAGACCGTTATCGGCCTCGTTCTCTATCTTGCCGTGAGTGGCCTTCTGGCTCATGGCCGCGTCAAAACCGCCGCCCTGGATCATGAACCCGTCAATGACCCGGTGAAAAATGAGGCCGTCGAAAAAACCTTCCTTAACGTAGTCCAGGAAATTGGCCGCCGTCTTCGGCGCCTTTTCCGTGTTCAACTCCAGGACTATCTCCCCCATGCTTGTTTCCAGTTTTACCAAAACAGAACTCCTTTCAGCCTGGACCGCCTGTCCGGCTCCGAAAATTAACAATGCGGCCAGCCCCCAGACCAGGGTCAGGCTGAACCAGAATTTCGTGCGTGACCTCATCAGCACACTCCAGTAAAAATTGACTCGTGGGCGGGCCGCCGGAAAGCGCCCGCTCCTCAAAACATATTACTAAAAGCCGGGCCGCCGGGCAAACCTCAAATGAACTCAAACAGCCTTGCGTCATCCCGAGGCGGCGCCCATTTTTTTCATTTCCGCGCTCAAGCCTGATTTGACCTGGCCTTCAGGCCGTGATATCACAGGAGAAACACCGACACCAAGACGCCTTGGGCGCGCTGAAAATATGATAAGAATAACACCGCAAATAAGTATAGACGAAAATGAGCTTCAGGAGGATTTCATCCGCGCCTCCGGACCGGGCGGCCAGAACGTCAACAAGGTCTCCACGGCCGTGCAGCTCCGTTTTGACGCAGCCGGTTCCCCTTCCCTGACGGACGATGTCCGCAGCAGGCTGCTCACCCTGGCCGGCAGCCGGGCCACAGTCGATGGCATCATAATCATAGAAGCCAAAAGACACCGGACCAGGGAACAGAACCGCAAGGACGCCCTGGAAAGACTGGTCGAACTGATAAGAAGGGCCTCGGTCAGGCCTGCGGTCAGGAAGGAGACAGTCCCCTCCCCGGCCGCCCGCATAAGAAGGCTGGAAAGCAAAAAACGGCGGGCCGCCGTAAAAAGAATACGCAGCGATATTCCGGTCGACGACTGAGCATGATTATTCCCGGCTTGTCCGGTGAAGCGCCAAGGGGGGCCTTCCCGGTAAGTCCAGGCCGTGGACGGACAAAGAAAAAAACGATAATCTTCTCTCTCACAGGTTGAGGCTCTCTGCAACAGGTCTGATTTGGTTCAGGGTCGAGGCGGGCGAGTTTTTTACCGCAGGAATATTTTGGCCAATTTAGCGGATTAAAATACAAGCATAACAAATAAATTGGTCCAATGGGGGGCTTTTGCAGAGGCCCAAGGGCCATAATGCTTGACACCGGCCTGAACCGGGGGTATCAGGGTCGGGATGTCAAGTCCGCGGCACGGAGCCACAGTTGCCACACATCTTGCTTGAACTTTCATCGGTTCTGCCGTCTCTGCTGTTGCTCTGGTACATTCTCTCCCGTGATGTGTACCGGGAACCAGCACGTATAATACTGGCTACCTTCCTTCTGGGCCTGGGTGCCACGCTTCCTGTCGTTCTGCTGGCTGGAGCGGTCGAAACGCTGATAGATATAGCCGCCATGGAAGGTCCATTCGCCGACGGATTCTCACGCGCCTTTCTTTCAGCCGCCGCCCCCGAGGAACTATGTAAATTCCTTGTTCTCTTTTTTTACACATCCCGCCGGCGGGAATTCGACGAACCCATGGACGGAGTAGTCTACGGAGTCACGGCCTCACTCGGTTTCGCCACCCTCGAAAACATCCTTTACGTCGCTGAGGGCGGACTTCCCGTCGCCATGGTCCGGGCCGCCACCGCCGTGCCCGGCCACGCCATGCTGGGGGCCATTATGGGGTACTACATCAGCCGGGCCCGATTCAATCCGCTGGCCAGGAAAACGCACTTGTTACAAGCCTTGGCCATCCCCATACTTCTCCATGGCTTGTACGACTTCCCGCTGCTCAGCCTCGACGCCGCCGACAGCCTGGGGCTGCATTTCAGCGAAGACCTCGTCTGGGGCCTCATAGCCTCGTCCCTGGCCGTGCTGGCACTGGAATTCATCATCGGAGTGCGCATAGTCAACGCCATGCGGCGGGAACAGCTGCAGACGGCCGCCTTCGCCTTCGAAATAGGTCTGAGCAGCCGCCCCCCCCGTTCCGTAGCCAGGCATTTCCTGCATGGGAACAAATACATCGTGGGACTGGCCGGCCTACTGGTCGGCGGGCTCGGCGTATCCTTTGGAGGCCTCATTACCTTCTTTTTCGCCGCCGGTCTCTGGGTGAATGAATTGAGTTCCTTCAGTCCCTGGCTCCTCGCCATCGTCTGGTTTCTGGCCGGACTTCTGCCGCTGCTGGCCGGAGCTGCCATCTTCAACAGCGCCATCAGACGCCTCAACCGTCGCACCCAGTTTTAAACCGCGCCCCGGAAAACTTCTACTGAAACGATTTGGCTTGTCTGAAACAACCTTCCAGGGCACAATTATATTATCAGGCCAATATCATTTTGCAGATCAAGTCCACCAATCTCCCGGGGGGCGACGATGAACAACCTGGCGGCCGTAATAATCTGCGCAATATGGGGAATGACCGCCACCATTCTCTTCTTCAAGGCCTGGCTTGCCTTTCTGGGCGTGCTGGCGGGAATGATCGGCCTGGCCAGAGGCCGGAACCCGCGCATGACCGTTCTCGCCCACCTCTACAACAGCTTCACCAACTGTGCCTTCTGCTCCGCCATCCTCGTATTCATCTTTGTCCTGCTCTTCCGGGTTGGGGGAATGGGGCGGGCCCCCCTTGAAGTAGCAGCGTTCTGGATAGCGGCCACAGTGGGACTCGCCGTAACCCTGCCCGCCATTCCCGCGAAAATAGACGAGCTGTGGACAAAAACCAACGGAGAGGATTGAAACCAGGGCACAGCGGCTCCTGGGCTCCACTGTCCGTTTCTCGCGGCCCCATATTTTTTCCCCCACAAGAAAAGGCCCCATGACGGGGCACTTGAGTTTGTTGACAAAGCCCCCCAAAGTTCGTCGGACATAATTTGTATTTCTGGAAACACCAGAAGGACAGAAAGTTGAAGATAAGAATAAGAGAAGACGTCTTCGGGCATGACTGTTCAGGCGGGATGCTTCGCCCCTGCCGCGAACTGCACCGGCTTCGGAGACTCTTTTCCACCCAGACCAAAGGGCCGGAAGGCCTCGGCCCTTTGGAATCCCCGGCCTTTTGCCCGCATACGGGCATCCATGCCCTGATGCGGGCGGCGAACGTCCGTGTTCGCCGGGGAGAAGAGTTGGACCAGAGAAAAACGGACTTCCGGCTGTATGGTGAACCAACAATAAACCCCGCCGAAAACGGGTGGGGTTGTCAACACCGCAAGGGCCCCATGACGGGGCCCTTGCGGTTTTTTCTGAGTTGATTTCTTTACTGGTTGATCCGGGGCGGGACTTCCGACGGCGGAACCATGGCCCCGTGGTTGGCCTTGACCAGGTCCCTGGCCACATCCTTCCGCATCAGGAAGAGGTCGCGCTTGGCGTGGCAGTTGTTGCAGTCGCTGTTCTGCGGAGTCTGCCGGCGGATGGTGTGAGGCGAAGCAGCCTTCCAGGTCGGAACGCTGTTGAAGTTGCTCAAGGCGTTCTTGGCGAAACGGTCGAACATTCCCGGATATATGGGAACATGGCGGACCGTGACGAACTGCTCGGGGTTGGTTTCGTTCGGAGTCGGATTGTAGCCGATTTTGAAATCGGTCCAGCTTTCGACCTTTTTAGGTGAAGACCAATCCTGGTCCAGGTGGCAGTTGGCGCAGTTGGTGTAAGCCTGAGCGTGGCAGACCTGGCAGCTTACCTTGTCCTTGTGCGAATCGTGGGTCTTCTTGTTGTCGGCCCCGTCCGCGTAGATATCTTCATGGCATTCCATGCATTCAGGGCCATTGTTGGCCGCGTGGATGGAATCGTAACGCTCCTCGCCGCCGTGCATCTCCTTGACCGAGTGGCAATCCAGGCAGCCCATGTCCGCTTCCGCGTGGACATCCGGCTCGTTGCCCTTTATCCGGCCCGAGTATTCCGCGACGCTGTATTCATGGCAGGAGACGCAGGTCGTATCCGTCTCCGGGGTCTTGACATATTTGTGTCCGTCCAGAAGGCCGCCGCCCGCATGAGTGGGACGGCTCACGTGGCACTGACCGCAACTGGAATGACAGGCGCCGCAATGGCCGAAAGCCCTGTCCAGTTGAGCCTGCACGGCCGGGTCCGGATTGGAGCGTTTGGCCAGTCCGTCCTTCATGCCCTTGACATTATAATGAAGGCTCTGGGCATAGAACTCGGTCTGATCGTGGCAGTCGTTACAGACGCCCGGCGCGGCGTAGGACGGGTCCTTGACCACGCCCTTATGGGCCGTATCAAAATCGGAATTGGCCGGATCGCCTCCGTGACATTCCTCGCACCCCAGGAAGCCGTGGTTCTCGTCTTCCATAAGGTCCTCGGAAATCAGAACCCGCTCGGCACGAGTCATCGGCTCCACGGGACCGCCCTCAATCCCCTTGCTCTTCAGCCCCTTGGTCAGCTCCTGCAGACGGTCGGCATCGGTGTGACACTTGATACATTCGCTGTCATCAGCCCAAACCGCCTGGCCCGCGACCAGCAAAAACGCCGCGGCCAGCATAATCGCTAAGGTCTTTATACTCCTGGAAGCGGACATTGGCCCTCCTAAAATGAACATGATCGTGAGCGGAAACTGCCAGTTTTATTGAATTCCGGCCAGTATCCTCAAATCTTTATGAAAAACATCACGAGCTCAGCCCGTTATCCTCAAAGCGCCGCAAACCGGGGCCGGTGGCCCCATAAAACAGCCGGTAAGAAAGATAATTGAAACGCTTAAGCCACTCCCCCGGCCAGATAGTGGCCTCAAATTTACGATGTGATGGACGGGATGTCAAGCATAACGCTCTCCCGTCAACCTGATTTGTTACTAAAAGCGCAAAAATAAAACCCGACCGTGGCCCCTTCTCCTAAGATGCACAGCAGTCCCCGGTCACCGGCGAAAAAAAGGCACGCTTCCGTTGAGAAGCTACAATTCTTTTTCCGGGATGAAATCTTCCCCCAAGGCCGCCGGAGCGCTCACGTTCCAACGGTTGAGAAATCTTTTCAGGCCCGGATAGCGATCGGCCAGGTCCTGGAGCCACTTGGACTGGCCCAGGTTGACCAGCAGCAGAGTGATAATCATGACCGGAAAAGGCGCGACCTGAAACACCGGAGCCGGGACACTGGGCAGCACGTCCTGCATATAGATGCCCAGAACCTGCAGCAAAGCGAAGAAATAGGCCCCCAAGGCCGCCCGGAGCGGATGCCAGCCGCCGAAAATCACTATGGCCAAAGCTATCCAGCCTGCCCCTTCGCACCCTTGAGGACGTCCCCAGCCCGGCTTGACGGCCAGGGAAAAAGCCGCTCCGGCCAGACCCACCATGGCTCCGCCAACCAGGGTGTAGATGATGCGCTGCCGCCGCACGTTCAATCCGCGGCCGAAAGCAGCCTTGGATGATTCCCCCACCGCCCGAAGCCGCAGCCCGGCATCGGTGCGGTATACCCACCACCAGCTCAGGAAAATCAGCGCAATGCTCAGGTAGACCACCGGGGTGTGATGCCCCAGCACCGGCCCCAGAACTGGAATATCCTTGATGACGGGGAGGTGCCAGACTTCAAACTGGGGGCCTGGCTGCCGTGAAAAAGGATGACCGAGAAAATAGGCCAGATCGCGGTAGAGCAGAGTCAGGACGAACCCCACGGCCACCTGAGGCCGGTTGAGCACCAGGCCCACCGTGGCCAGAACGAGAGCCGTGCCGACGCCGACCAGGGCGCCGCCCGCCAGCCCCAGCCAGGGACTGCCGGTCATGCTGGCCGCGGCGAACCCCGCCATGGCCGACAGCAGTATAGCTCCATCCAGGGAGAGGTTTATGACTCCGGCCCGCTCAGCCAGAGTTTCCCCCAAAGTGGCCAGCACCAGAGGAGTGCCGACCGACAGTATTCCAGCCAGGATTACCAGCAGAAAATCCATCAGCCCAGGCTCCTTTTCCGCCGGATAACCTGTTCCAGCCCGTGCACGGCGAAAATGGAGAGCACCACCGCCCCCTGAATGACTCCACTCAGTGATGAATCAATATTGAGCTGCATGGGCAACTGGATGGACCCAACGTTGAGAATGGCGAAAAACAGGCATATGGGCGGCAACAGGCTGGGACGCAGCGAAGCCAGCATGGCCACCATCAGTCCAGTATACCCGTAACTGCTCGATATGGAAGGCAAAAGTCGATGATAGACCCCCACCACCTGTAAGGCTCCGGCCAGTCCGGCCAGCGCTCCGCAACAGGCCATGGACTCAAGCATCCTCCGCTTGGGCCGCATGCCCATCAAAGTGGCGGCCTCCATATTCTGCCCCACGGCCCGCAGGCTCAACCCCCAGTTGGTGTAACGCAGCAGCACGGCCACCAGGAGAAAGGCCGCTACGGCCAGCACCAGGCTGACAGGGGCCAGAGGCAATCCTTGCAGGCGGGAGAGCCACAACGATTCATGAAGCGGCTCGGTGCCGCTCATGGAGGCTATACCCGGACGCTTCCAGGGACCGAAAATCAGCCACAAACTCATCCCCAGGGCTACAAAATTGAGGCCCAGGCCGGAGAATATCTCATTCACCCCGCCCCAGGTCCGCAAAACGCCGGCCAAAAGCGCCCACAAAGCGCCGCCGAGCAGTCCCGCGGCCAGCCCCAGGGCCAGGACCCCTCCCCCACCGCCGCCTTCAAAAAGGCGGAGTGCGCCGGTAGCGAATATGGCCCCCATAAGGATCTGGCCTTCCACGCCGATGTTCCACAGACCGGCCGAAAAAGTCAGCAGCAGGGCCGCCGAGACCAGAAGCAGGGGCACCCAGACCGAAACGGTCTGCGCCGCCTTGTTCAGCGACCCGACTCCGCCCTGGATCAGAATGACCAGCGTCTTCAATGGCGGAGCTCCGGATATGAGCAGAACCAGAAACGTGAAAAGAAAAGCCAGCCCGAGGGCGGCTGCCAGGCGGATCAAAGGTCCGAATGTCCGGCCGAGTCTCAACATGGTCAAGCCGCCTCGCCGCGTCCGGCCATCAGTCCGCCCAAAGCCTCGATGGTCAGAGACTCCACGGGAAGATCCGCGACGACACGTTGATTGTAAAAAACCAGCACCCTGTGACTGTGCTCCATAATCTCTTCCAGATCGGCCGATGAAAACAACAGGGCCGCCCCCTGGCGGCAGCGCTCTTCAAGATGGCTCCAGACCTGCCGGGCCGACCCCAGATCCAGCCCCCGAGTCGGATGCTCCATCAACAGCAGTCTGGTCTGGTGAGGTATCAACGACAACTGCAACCGCTGCTGATTGCCGCCGGAAAGGGCCTGTGCCAGGGTCGCCGGGTGAGCCATCAGCCGGAAGCGATCCACGCACTGGGTCTGATGAAAATCATCAAGACGTTTCTTCTCTTCCGGAAAAGCCAGCGCCAGATGTTCATGCAGAGTCAAGCCGGGAAAGAGTCCCTTTTCCAAACGGGCCGCAGGCAGAAAGTGAATCCCCTCGCGCCGGAAAACCGGGCGAGGCTGTCCCTGCATGGCCCGGTTCTGAAAGACCAGACGCCCGTGCCGGAGCCTGGCCAGACCGGCCAGACCTTTCAGCAAAACCTGACGCCCCGTCCCTTCCAACCCGGCCAGACCGATTATTTCCCCGGTATGAACAGCGAGGGATACATGGGGCAGCGAAAACTTTTCGCCCACTATCTCGGCGTCATCCAGAGCGACCAGAACCTCGCCGCCCACGCGGGGAGAATCTTCCTTGCCCTGTTCGCGAGTCACGTCAGGTCCGAACATCAGACGCAAAAGATCGTCGGCCTCATAAGGCGGACTCAGCTTGCCCTCCAGCCGTCCCTGGCGCATGACCAGAATCTCGTGGCATAAATCCAGAGCCTCGGACAGCTTGTGAGTCACCAGGATGATGATCCGGCCGCCCTCGGCCGAAAGGTCCCGCATGGCCTTGAACAGAAGCTCTTTCTGAATGAGAGAGATACCGGTGGTCGGTTCGTCCAGGATGAGAACCTTGACGCCCAGGTCCAGCAGACGCAGCAAAGCCAGTTGCTGGCGTTCACCCACAGTCAGTTCGCTGACCCTCTGCTCGGGAGAAAATTGAAAATGAAAACGTTCGGCCAGCTCCAGCAGGCGTGAAACAGCCTCCTTGTTGGAACGCTTCACCCCGCCCAGCATGAAATTCTCCAGGACCGTCAGTGCCGGAAAATCCAGCGGGTCCTGGTACAACATGCCTACGCCCAGGGACAGGGCGGCCGCAGGTTTCAAACGCCCTACCGGCCGGCCGTCGAAAATCAGGTCGCCTCGGTCGTGCTGAGTGTGGCCGGCCAGAATACGCATCAGCGTGCTCTTGCCGGCCCCGTTTTCACCCAGCAGACCGTAGATACGGCCGGGCTCCAGGCCCACGGTTATGCCCGCGTTGGCGTGGACCCGGCCGTAATACTTGTGAATATCTTTTAGAGCAATCTCCATCAGACCGGCTTACTTGGCGCTGCTGACGCCCTCGATGCCCTCCAGGAGCTGCTCCATATACCAGACCTGCTGGTCCGTGGCCTTCTCGCCGGCCTTCAGGAAAGGCGTGCCGTCCTGATTGTTCAGAGGACCGGTGAAAAGGTCGATCTTGCCGGAAGCCAGGCCTTCGATGAACTTGTCCAGTTCGGCGTGAGCCTCCGGGGAGAGAGCCGCACCGGCCAGGTAGCCGACGTTGCTCGTATCCGCATTGTTCAGGTCTTTCCAGTCAGGACCGTTCCAGTCCCAGGCCTGTTTCCAGGTCCCGGCCTGCACGTCCTTTATCAGCTTCAGATAGGCCGGGCCCCAGTTGAAATAGGGCACGCCCAGACAGACCGGCTCGAAACCCTGGCAGGCGCCTTTGTAGTCGTAAGGCACGGACCAGACTTCGGCTCCGGCCTGACGCTTCTGCAGGGCCACGGCCGTGGCTTCGGGAGTGTCGATGCCGGACAGGACCACGTCATAGCCGCTGTCGAAGAACTTGTTGGAGACCTGGGTCGGATCGGCGGTCACGCCGGGGATATTGAACCAGAAACCGATCCAGCTGACCTTGAACTGCAATTCGGAAGCAGGCTTCTTCAGCACGTTCTCCCAGGCGTACTTGGCACCCAGGTAGGCCGAGACGACCAGGCGGCGGGTTTCGGCGTTGACCAGGGGACCCAGGTAGCCGATCTTGCCGGTCTTGGTGGTCATGGCCGCAGCAAAACCGGCCATCATCTTGGCGTATTCCATCCGGCCCATGATGTTGCCGAGGTTCTTGGGGGCCTTGCCCGTCAGAACATCGTCGCCGGAAATGTGAATGAAGGTAATCTCCGGATGATTCTGGGCAGCCTCGCGGATGCCGTCCTTCATATCGTCCGAGTTGGCGATGACGAGCTGAGCGCCCTTGGAAACCAGATCGTCCACCAGCTGGGGAATGGTAAAACCGGGACGGTCGGCCGGGTTGACCTTGTCCAGATAAATCATCTTCGCGCCCGGAATCTTTTCCTCAACATACTTGCCGGCCTCGTAGTGGGCCTGACTGAACCCCTTGTCATTATAGGGTCCGACCATCAGTATGCCGAAAGTAAAAGGTTTATCCTCGGCCTGAGCCACACCGCAGACGCCGCCCAGCGCCAACGCGGCGACGACCAAAAACAGAAGCCCCTTTTTAATCATCACATCCTCCTCAAAAAATAGTTCATCATTAAACAGTACAAACCGTCCTGAACGAAAAAGCATTTTATACAATGCTTCCGGCCAAAAGTCCATAAGCCTCGAGTCAATAATTCTCCCCTCAACAATAAACCTGCTTTCCATTCTTTAAGATATCCATAGGCTGCCCCTGGTGCTTCAGCAGCCCCGCCGAAGAACCGCCGCATCATAATTTATAATATGAACAAGTAGTTCCCCCACATCCGCCAATCTCTTGGACCGGCGAGGGTTCCGGAGTTGCTCTTGACAAAACCATGGTCCGGCTGTACATATGATTTATGTTGTTGCGACAACAATTAATCGCGGAGCCAAGCCATGGAAATTTCGGTCTTCCCTCTCGACAGGTCGCCAGGCCACATCATTCACAGGCTGGACACAGTGCTGGCCGCCGGACTCCACCGCGAATTCCAGAACCATGGCTACGACCTCACCCCGGAACAATGGGGGGTCCTCAGCCGGCTCTGGGAAGCCGACGGCATCCATCAGGCCGAACTGGCCCAGCGTGCCTTCAAGGACCGGCACAACATAACCAGGATTCTGCAACTCCTGGAAAAAAACGGCTCCATCGTCCGCCGGGACGATCCGGACGACAAGAGACGGCAGAATGTCTTCCTCACCGGCCATGGCAAAAGGCTGCAAAGTGAACTCACCCCCATCGTCGTTAATTATCTGGAAAAAATCCTGGCCGGACTTGACGGGGACGACCTGAAAACCATGAAGCGTATTCACGAACACATGATCAGAAACGCGGAATCTCTCTGACGGCCGGTTTTCTCCCGGTCGCCGAACCAGAGACAGCCAACTATGTTGTTCACGCCATTCCAACTGGGACGCCTGACCCTGAAAAACCGGATAGTCGCCCTGCCGGTCTTCACCGGGTATGCCTTGCCCGACGGCCGGGTCAGCAACATGCTGGTGGATCACTACACCGAACTGGGACGTTCCGGCGCGGCCATGGTCGTGGTCGCCAATGCAGCCGTCAGTCCGGACGGAGTCACCTCGCCCTACAACCTCAGGGCCGACCGGGACGATTTTATCCCCGGACTGGCCAGGTTGGCCCGCAACCTGAAAAAGAACGGAGCCCTGGCCTGCCTCCAGCTCAACCATGCCGGCCGCTTCGCCAAAACCGAACACCCGCTGCAACCCTCCCCCCTGGACGGGGCCAACCTGACTTTCAACGTCTCCTCTCTCAAGGATTTCATGAACTCCTTCCCCCTGGCCCGCCGCTTCGGCCTCACCCAGGACCTACTCCGCCGCTTTCTGACCTGGAACAGGGCCATGACCGGGGAAGAAAAGGAAAGGACCATCGACGCCTTCGGTTCGGCCGCCGCCCGCGCCGTGGAAGCAGGTTTCGACCTGATTGAACTCCACGGGGCCACAGGCTACCTGCTGGCCCAGTTCCTCTCGCCCTTCACTCACAAAGTCGACCCGCATGAAGGCGATCCATCTGAAATACGCATGGCCTTCCCCCTGGCAGTCCTGGACGAAGTCCGGCACCGTATTCCCCCGGATTTTCCGGTCGGCTTCCGCCTCATGCTCAGGGAATGGGTCCCGGGAGGCATAGAACTGAAAGATGCCCTGGCTTTCGCCGCCCGGCTGGAGGCCAAGGGGACAGCCTATCTTTCCGCCGCCGCCGGCACCTACAACTCCATCTTTCTCAAACCGGTGGCGCGCAACACCGCCAAACCGGCCTATCTGCAACGGGATGTGGCCGCCCTCACCCGCTCGGTAAAAGTACCGGCCATCATCGCCGGTCGCATAACAAAACCGGAGCTGGCCGAAAAAATTCTCCGCCGGGGCGCAGCCCCCTTGATCGGAGTAGGCCGTTCTCTCCGCGTGGATTCGGAATGGGTACAAAAAGCCTCAAAGGGAATCAAAACAACTCCATGCCTGAACTGCAACCACTGCCTCAAGCAGGTCACCCTGGGCCGGGCCTTCACGTGCAGCCGCTGGCCCCGCTGGCGTCAGGAAAAGACCGACCTGGAACATAAACTCCTCAGCCGGGGCTGGTTTCACGACCTGGTGGTGGCCGCCGATGAAAAAGACATGCTCCTGCTGTCGGAAACAGTCCCGTTTTTTCTGCCCGACAGGCACGGCATCTCCGCCTCTTTCCTCCTCCTCGCCGCCCGGGAAGAAGATCAGACACTGGAAAAAGCTTGGGCCGATTTCAGACGCCGTAACCGGCAGTCCTGGACCCGGCGCCCCTTTTCCGGCGGACGTCTGGCCCATCAAGTCGCCCGCGCCGCCGACAAACCTGACGACCGTCTGCGTGAGGAAGTCGACCGGGGTGGCTATGGGACAGTCCTGCTCTGCCGGAATCCGGGGCAGCCATGGAGGGAACATTTTCTTTACAAACAGAGAAGCAAGGTCCTCGGCCTGCTCGGCCCTCATCCTCGCCGCAACCGCGTTCTGGTCCCCCTGGACCTCTCCGACATGTCGCCGCTGGTCCTGAGCTACGTCTGCCACGCCCTGCTGGGCAAACCCGGACTCTTTCTGGATATTGTCCATGTTCTCGAAGGCCCCTCGGGTCAGGCCATGCGCCGCTGGGACGAGATGATGCATCTGCTGGACTTCCCCGCCGACTTCCGCCTCCGTCTTGTCCCCACCGGCGGGGATGTGGCCGCCGACATACTCAGAATAGCCGGTCAGCAGGATTGCGGAGTAGTGGTCATGGGCAAAAGAGGCCTGTCCGGCATCAAAAGGCTGCTTTTGGGCAGCGTCTCCGCTTCAGTTGCCAAGGGCCTGACTAATCAGAGCCTTTTCCTCATCGACTGAAATCCGGCATGCTCTTCAAGCTGTCATCAATACTTGTTCTGGAGGATTGTATATGAAAATAATGGGCGCCACGGGTCAGAAATGGCTCAAAGGTTTTCACATCACCTTCGCCGCTCTCTGGGTCGGCTCTGGTTTCTCACTCATACTGATGCAGTTGTTTCTGAAAGCTTCCGGCGGGGGGGCACTCTACGGAATCGACCTCTCCATGAAATTCGTCGACGACTTCATCATCATTCCGGGGGCCTTCGGCTGCCTCATCACCGGACTCATCTATTCGCTCTTCACCAACTGGGGTTTTTTCAAACACCGCTGGGTGACGATCAAATGGATCATAAACGTGGGCGGCATTCTTTTCGGGACCTTCTTCCTCGGCCCCTGGCTCAACTATCTGCCCACCCTTTCCGGCCCCATGGGTCTGGAAGCCCTGGCCGATCCTTCGTACATCTACAACAAAACTATGAACATAATCTGGGGGCCGGTCCAGGTCGGCACCCTCATTCTGGCCGTCTACATCTCGGTCTTCAAACCGTGGAAAAAGAAGAAAGGAACGCGAGGGACTGATTGAATGGAAATGGTTTCGGGCGCAAGCCTGGCAACCGGGCTTGCGCCGGTAAACTTCCGGATCCCTGTCAGACGCTGGTCTTTCTGAGCTGGCGGTCTATCTCGATCCTCAGGGATTTCAGAGTCACCCAGATATCGGCCAGAAAGGCCACCAGGGAAAGCATCAGGCAGACCAGGGATACCGCAAAGAGAATCGGAACCACGTAAACCTGCCCCCATTTGAGCACCAGACTGCCGAAAAGCAAAAGCACTATGGTGCTGACTCCCAGTATGCTGGCTGTGGCCAGGGCGATGGATACCCGCAGGATATGGGCGCGCTTGTGAAGCTGTTTGATCTCTTCCAGCAGAAAAGGATAATCCTCCGGCGGAGCCGTCTGAATCTCCTTGCACAAAAGGCGAACCCGGTCGATGGGACGCCCCAACCGGTTGGTCATGGACAAAAGAAGCAGGCCTATGCCGGAAATCAGCACAAACGGGGCCAGCGATTCGCGGAATATTCCCAGTAAACTATGTATCTCCATAATATTAAGTCCAGTTCCGGGGGTTCGAATTATCTCCATAAATAAACATCGGCGGCCTGGGCCGCCGTTCGAAAGCCTTCTCTTGCCTGCCGGGCTCCAGCCCCCGGCCACTTGCCGGAACCGCCGGTTTAGAAGGTTTATCTCCACTGATGGCCCCGAACAGCCGGCCTGTCGGCCACCGGTCCGCATTCCATCGGTCCGCGTCCCCTTCCGTTGCCCGCAAGGTTGACGAAGACCGGCGAATCATACCAGCCTCCTGATTTTTTGCCAGCCCAAAATCAATAAACCGCCTTGTTTCGCTCCCGGCCAGCTTCTCCGAGGTTGCAGAAAAAACAGCCGCCCTTTCGCCAACAGCAAAAAGGGCGGCTGTTCATATCCCGATCAACAAGCCTCGCCACGGCCGGCGGAGGCTCAACAATGCTTCAGACAGACGTCAGATGCCAGCCAGCGGCTATTCTTCCCTCCGCCGGGAAAAACGGCCGGTTATCATGGCCACGTATACGCCAACCATCAAGGCTATCCAGACGAAAATAGCCAGCCAGCTGCCCAGCACGTCGCCAAGATAAATGGACCCGACCAGGGTCGGAACACCCATGACTATCCCCGAACCAACCTTTTGACCCAGTTCCATATGGCAAGCTCCTTCCTTCTGCAAGCCGCTCCGGCCTGTCTTGATCTCCACGCATCTGATTGGTTAAAACCGGCGTTATCAGAACCGTATATCAAGGACCAGGCCGGACGTCAAGACGCCGTTGCCCGGCCGACGCCCTTATTCCCGCTCCTCCAGAGGAGCATAGTGGGTCTCCCTCCGACCGATATATATCTGCCTGGGCCGGTAAATCCGCCACTTGGGATCGGTGAAGTCCTCCATCCAGTGAGACAGCCAGCCCGGCAGACGGCCGATGGCGAAAAGAACCGTAAACATATTGGTCGGAATGCCCAGGGCCCTCAGGACAATGCCGCTGTAAAAATCCACGTTCGGATAGAGATTATGGTCGACGAAATACTGGTCTTTGAGGGCCTTGTCCTCGATCTCCATGGCCAGGTCAAGCAGCGGATCGTGGCGCTGCATCTTGGCCAGCAGCTTGTCCGCCATGGCCTTGAGTATCTTGGCCCGCGGATCATAGGTTTTGTACACGCGGTGCCCAAAACCCATCAGCCGGAAAGAATCATGCTTGTCCTTGGCTCTTTCCAAAAATGGAGTTGCGTCCCCTCCGCTGGCCTGTATCTCCTCCAGCATCTTGATGACCGCCTGGTTGGCGCCGCCGTGCAGCGGCCCCCACAAGGCTGCGATACCAGCCGAAATAGCCGCGTAAGGGTTGACTCTCGCACTGCCCACCAGGCGCACCGCCGCCGTCGAACAGTTCTGCTCGTGGTCGGCGTGCAGTATCCAGAAGAGGTTCAGAGCCCGCACCGAATCCTCGTCTATGATGTAAGGCCGGACCGGGGTGTCGAACATCATGTTCAGAAAATTGGCGCAGTAGGAAAGGTCCGGACGGGGATAGACCACCTTGTGGCCGCGGGAAATCTTGTGAGACATGGCGGCCATGGTCCTGACCTTGGACAACAAACGGGTCAGGGTTATGGTCGCCTCCTCGGTTTTGGACAGGCCGTCCAGAGCCGGGTAGAATCCGCGCAAGGCGTTGACCATGGACGACAAAATGCCCATCGGATGAGAATCACGCGGGAAATTCTCGAAAAAAGTCCGCATGTCCTCATGCACCAGGGAGTGGTCGTTCAGAAGATCCGAAAAACGGACCAGTTCCGTGGCCTCCGGCAGACGTCCGTTAATGAGCAGATACGCAGTCTCGACAAAGGTCGAATGCTCGGCCAGGTGCTCTATCGGGATGCCCCGATAACGCAATATGCCTTTTTCGCCGTCCATAAAGGTAATGGAGCTTCGGCAGGTCCCCGTGTTCGCCAGGCCTGGGTCCATGGTGATATACCCGGTCTTGGTCCGCAGGCTCGATATGTCTATGGCCTTTTCGCCTTCAGTTCCCTCGATAATGGGCAACTCTATCTTCTTGCCGCCGACGATCAGAGTCGCGGTTTCGCCGTTGTAACTGTCATTATCTATCATGAGCACACTCCTTGCCGATTATACCCGCCCGAAAACCCGTTACGGCCTCCGGAAACAGCTTTCCCCCCAATCCTACAGTATTGCTGTAAAGGCATTCTTGTTTATTTGGGGTAACAATGTGCCTAACCGTTTGTCCACACAGTGTCAAGCGGAAAGACGATTCAGCTCAGGGCAGTCCCCAAGCCCGAATATTTCATTATACAGAATTTGACGAAACAATAAACCGCTATTCGGAAAACGGCCTTCCTCACTACCCGAATGGTTGGGAGGGGCTCAGAAAAATCAAGGAGCGGACCATTTTACTGGTCCGCTCCATTCTTTTCCCGACAGGGATGTGGGGGTGTCAGGGTGGCTGTTTTGCTGCTAACTGCCGCCCGTGCAGGCTACCATGCCGGGAAAACCGTTACTATCCATCCGTTTACCGGCGGCCGCCTCCACCATTACCGCCGGAATTGCCGCCAGAATTGCCGCCAGAGTTGCCGCCCGAGTTACCGCCGGAGTTACCGCCGGAGTTACCACCCGAGTTGCCGCCCGAGTTGCCGCCTCCGGAGTTCCCACCCGAGTTCCCAGCGGAGTTACCGCCGCCGGAATTGCCGCCCGAGTTACCACCCGAGTTGCCGTAACCATGGCCGTTGGACTCATCGGGACCGCCCTGACCGGAATTGGCTTTTTCGCGGCCCAGTCCATTGCCCTGATTGGAAGAACCATTGGCATTCAAACCGTGTCCGTTGGCTACTCCGCCTTTCATATTCCGGGCCGTCGTCCTGACTTCGGCCTCTTCGCCGGTCGAAGTCATGGCTGCGGTTCTGGTCGTCTTGCCATAAGCATACTGGTGCCCCAGACCAAGCACGCTGGGATGCACGCCGAGTTCATGGGCGATCTCGCCCCACCCCAGACCTTCCAGCCTCATGTTCTCGATGGTCTCCACCGTGGTCCCGGCAGCCAGAGCGACAGCTTCCTCGGCCGCCAGAGTCGCCTCTTCCAAAGCCGCCTGCAATTCAGCATCATCGGGATTCTCGGCCAACGCGGCTTCGAGCTCGGCTACTTCGGCCAGAGCAGCCTCAGCCGCCTCTTCCAGAGCTCCGGCCAGTTCCTCGGCCCGAAGCGTCTGCACGGCGTTGAAAGCGCCGATTTCCTCGGCCACGGGGCTCTCTTCCTCTCCAGCCTGTTCTTCAGCCCAAAGAAAAGTTGTGTCTACGATCAGAGCCAGACTCATGACCAGAGCCAGAACGATCAGACCCAATATATTTTTCTTCAATATTTCAATCATGTTAATCCTCCCGCAAACCACCAGCGCTCACTTCTTCAGGTTTCTGAACGCGATGGAATAATTCAAGGCATAAACCTTGCCGCCAGCCACAATCTTCTCCGGCTGGCCGGAAAAAGACACATTGAGACGCGCCGGGTCCACCGAGGGAAACTCATCCGCCAAAAACTTCCTGACGCTCATTCCCCGGGCCTCGGCCAGCGCGGCATCGCCTTTGCAATAACTGGAGATTTCCAGTTTGATGGTCTTGTTGATGGATAGAATGGACCCCAGAACCCGCAACGAAGGCTCGGCGGTCTTGTCCAGAGTGCTCTCACCCGGTTGAAATCTGATCCAGTCCAGCGTCACCAGCCTTATACCGATCAGATGATTGCGGTAAGTGAAATCGCCCAGCCTGTTCAGATTCTCCGCCGCCTTCCTGGCCAGCGATCCATCTGGATAGTATTTCAGATACTCCTTCCAGGCCGGAACTTCATCCCGGCTGCGGCCAAGCTTTCCGAGAGCCAGAGCACGGTTGAAAAGAGCTTCCGGATGCTGAGGGTCCAGTTTCAGCGCCGTCTCGTATTCGCTCAAGGCCTTGGCCGTCTCTCCCTTGTCCAGGTAGTTATGACCAAGGTATACGTGGGCCGGAACATGATTCGGGGCAAGAGCTATGGCCCGCTGGTAACTCTGTCTTTCGCTGTCGAAATCAAGCAGCGCCCAGTAGGAAACACCCTCCCAGAAATGATACTCCGCCTTGCCGGGATTCAAGGCCGCCGCCTTCTTAAGCTGGATGGAAGCCTCCTCGGCCCTCTTCTCCGCCAGAAAACAGCGTCCCAGATAATACCGCGCCGCCGCATCTTCCGGGTTCTCCTTGACCCTGACCGAAAACGCCTCGATCCCGGTCTTGTAATCCCCGCTGGACAGGTATTTTTCTCCCTGCATCTGAGTTTGCAGGCCCAGAGTGGCGCATCCGATCAGCCACAGTCCTGTCAGCGCTATGACCATGAAGACCATTGATTGATTGCGGCGCTTAAGGTTCAAATCATCCTCCGTTTATCATCCGGCTCTTCGCCGGTAACTTATTCGCCGGGGCCGGCCGGCCTCCAGCGATCCGCTTTCAAGAGCTCTTGTCTGGAAATACGAAACAAGTGCGCCCGGCGTCACAATAAAAATCATTGAGACGGCGCGACACCTCCCCCGACCCGGCCCGAAGATTCGGACTCCGAAGTCACCGGTCCGCTCTCCATGTTTCTGCCCGTAAATCCCAGACGATCCAGCACATCACGCGGGCTGCCTCCCGAGCGCAGGACCTCCATGGAAGCCGAGGCTATGGCCTCATCGGTTTCTCCCCGCGCCCTGGCCGCGGCTACGGCCCGTGAAAAATAACGCCAGCCGTTCGTCAAGGCCTTTACTTCCAGCCCCACGGACAGAACTTTCTCCGCCAGGGACTTTTCAAAACCCAGTTGTTTCAATAAGGCCAGGTTTTCTGCCGCCACGGCCGCCATGTCCGGCGGCGCTCCAGGGGCCAGTCCGAGAAAACCCTTCAGATCGTCCCGCGACAAACCCAGATCCAGAGACTCGGCCAAGGCGGAAACCTCCTCCGGCCGGGCACCGGGAATCAGGGATCGAGCGAAATAGAAATTGTCCAGTTTTTTCAGTAAGACCGGCTCAATACGCGCCACAGGCACCTGTTTGGCCAGCCCCTCTTCGATCTTGGCCAGCAAAGGCCCGGCCGGCGCACCTCGCTCCCTGGCCGTCTGAATGGTCCGGACAAGCACCGCAGCCGACTCCGGGGACAGTTTTCCTTCCCCGGCCAGAGACAGCAGACGGGTCAGATCATCTTCCGCCACGCCGGCCGCCCGGGCCTCTTCCAGAGCCGTGCCCAAAGCATCTCCGGGCTCCGCCAATGAGGCGGACCAGGCCGCAGTGCTCAGCAGCAGCACCAGAACAGCCGCCGATATCTTAAATATTCGCGCCATTGTCTATGTAAATAACCGAATTGCGGTTGCCGAAACCGTCATCCTTGCTAAAAACCGCCTCAGGATCAGCCACCACCTGCTTGCCGTCCACCAAAAACGAATACTCGTAACGTCCGGCAGGCAGAAGCACTTCAAGCGTCCAGACGCCCCGCTCGGGGTCGGCTTTCATTTCGTAGCCTTGAGGGTTCCACAGGTTGAAATTGCCGATGACCTGCACCGACGACTTGGCCGCGCCCTGGAAAGTGAAAACCACCGGAGCCAGATTGCCGACCACGGCCGGAGTCTCCACCGGAACATTCTCCTGGCTCAGAAACAGCGGGCCGGCCACCACCAGCAGCAGCAACGCCGCCGCGGCCGGGAGCAGCCTGGCCGGTGAAAACGTCACCGTCCGAGGCCGGGCAAGACTCAGCCACCAGCGCCGCCAGAGCGGCGGCCGCTTGGGCGCGACCTCGGCCAGAACAGCCTCGGCCAAACCGGCCGGCGGCTCCTCGGTCCTGAGTCCGCGAAGCAGCCCGGCCAGATCGCCCAGTTCGCGGTCGTCCAGCCAGGGATCTTCCCAGGGACCGGCATCCACCGGCCTATTGCCTGCTTTGCTTGTCTTTTTTTCTTTTTCCATGGCTTTCCTCTCGCCACATACGCCTCAACTTGTCCAGCCCGCGATGGACCCTCATCTTGGCCCCGCTCAGGCTCAACCCCAAAGCCTCGGCCACTTCGCCCATGGACAGTTCTTCCCGGTAACGCAGAGTCACCGCCTCGCGGTAATCCAGAGGCAGGACTTTCAGGGCCTCCACCAACCAGTGCGCATCCGCCACCAGGCTCAGACGCTCCGTCATCTCCGGCTCATCCGTCACTGATTCCATTTCCGGGTCCTCATCCGACCAGACCGGACCGGCCTTTACCCGCCGCAGATAATCGCGAAGATGATTAACCCCTATGGAATACAGCCAGGTAAAAAAGGCCCGGTCCCGGTTGAAGGACTCCAGCCTTTCGTATGCTTTGATAAAGGTCTCCTGAGTCAGGTCTCCGGCCTCTTCACGGCTGCCGCAGCCACGCAGCATCAGATTGAAGATCGGCCCCTGGTAGCGGCGTACCAAGTCCCCGAAGGCTTCCTTGTCCCCCAGAAGCACCGCTTCAACGGTCAATCTGTCTTCTGCCGCACCCATGAGCCGGGGTTCATTCTCTCTTTCACCGGAACGTCCGCCGGAAAAACCCGTCTATTGACTTATACGAACAACCGCCGGAATCGGTCACAGGAAATTATTTGTCACCCACGGCCTTGGCCACCACCAGAGTCACATCGTCCCGCCGGGCCAGACGGCCGCCAAAACTCTCCAGATCGGCGAACACAGCGCTCAGAATCTCATCAGCCGTGCCCGGCGACGCCCGCCGCACAGCCGCCTTCAACCGCTCTTTCCCGAAACACTCGCCCACTTCATTCTCCGTCTCCCAGATGCCGTCCGTTCCGATAACCAGCACCTGACCCCGGTGAATCTCCCCTCGGCTGACTCTGAAAACCGCCTCGGCAGACACTCCCAGAGCGGGATGGCGGCCGCCCAGTTCCATAAAAACGCCGCCTTCGCCCCCGGCCGGGTCATACAGGAGAGCCGGGTCGTGCCCCGCGTTTATCCAGGTCAGCTCGCCGCTGTCCGTATCCACGGAAGCCAGAAAAAGGGTCATAAAATGACCGCTTTCGCCGAAATCCTCGGCCAGATGGACATTCACATCCGAAGCTATCTCCGCCAGGTCCGCCGAATGGAAGGCGTGATGCCGGATGGACGTCCTAGCCAGAATCATCAGCAGGGCCGACTGTAACCCGTGGTCCGAGACATCCCCCACCACCAGCCCAACACGGCCCGAACCTGGCTCTGAAGGAATCAGATAATCGTAATAATCACCGCCTGTTTCATCGCAGTAGACGCTGCGTCCGGCCACGTCCAATCCCCGGACCGCAGGCGGTCCGGAAGGCAGAAAACTCTGCTGAACCTCCCGGGCCAGGGCCAGGGAATGGCGCAGACGTTCCCCTTCCTCCAAACCGTCCGCCATCTCGTTAATGATGTCCCCGGTGTAGCCCAACTCGTCGTTGGAAACCACCCGCACCCGCAGATCGAAATGCCCCGCGCTGATGCCCCGCAACACTTCCACCACATCCCAGAAAGGCAGGCTCAGGTTCATGTTCACAAAAACCGCCGCCAGCACGCCCACCGCCATGAAGACCAGAAAATTGGACGTCATCGTCCAACGAAGTTGCTCGGAAAGTCCGCTCAGGCCTGGGACCATTTCCGGCGGTGCGTTGAGAAGGAGAATGGAGGCTATGCAAGGCACTATGTTGCAGGCGAAAAGAAGAGCGGCCAGACGAACGATGATCCGGACGCGAATGACTCCCGGGGTCCGGGAAAGCCCCCCTTCGGGAAAGAAATAGGGCGACATGTGCTGCTGCACGATGTGTTCGGAAAGGAAAAAGACCAGAGTGGAAATAATTAACCCAGAATTCAGGCTGCCCAGAATTGGAGCCATCACCGCCCGGCCCCTCCAGCCGTTCGACCAGACCAGCCAGCCGAGAAAGAGGCCAGCCGCCATCCAGACCGCCAGTGAGACGAAGATAACGAAAAACGGCTCGTTCAACAGCCTCCGCCTGGCCGCCACGGCCGTCTCCGGCGGAATTTCCCGGCCTTCGAAAATGGCCTGAGCCATCCGGCGCACAGGGCGTTCATACATCCTGGTCACCACCAGCACCACCAGCAGGGCGAAAAAGGCATACCAGAGATGGCTTTGCCCAAAAATATCCGATAGATCTGGCGCAACCCGGCCCCAGGCCCCTCGCATCAGCAGACGGTCCATGACCAGCACGCCGAAGAAATTGGCCATGATGCAGGCCACCAGCATGCGGTTTTTCAGCCTCCAGAATTCCCACCGGGTCAATGTCCTCATCTCGCGGCGGTAATGCCGGTAGATACGGTCCTGAGCCCGGCGGTACCAGCGCGGCCCCATTAACCAGGGTGTTTTACTCCCGGACATGGTCCCCCCTTTTATTACTGCACGGCCGGGCGGCGGGCCCCGGCCTTTTCAGCGTTGTTTTAACAGCATGATAACCGGCAGGACAGGCGGCTGCAATAAACAGGTCTGTAAAGCAGGATGCGAATGAATTTCTTCCGGCGGGGGCGGCGGATAGTGGGAGTTCCGGGGGCGGGAGCCCCCGGAGACGCGTCCAGACGCAGTCTGGTTACTTTTTCACAGCCAGAGTCAAACCTCCCTCTACCAGCAGAATAATGCTCTCCAGATCACGATAATCGCGGACCCAGCAGTTGAATTCCTCAACTGCGTCAGCCGCCTCAGGTCTGAAAGGTTCGTCGGCCAGGGCCGGATAAAGGGTGTCGCGAGCAGCCAGAACACCGCCCCGCCGCAACAGGCGGACCAGGTCAGGCAGCAGATGGGCGTAAAGGCGTTTATCCACGTTCAGGAAAATCAGGTCGAACTCGCCGGGCAGCTCTGGAGCCACCGCCAGGGCGTCGCCTATAAAAAGCTCGATCATCCCGGCCACTCCGGCCCGCCGGAAATTGTCTTCGGCGCGTTCGGCCGAATCTTCATCCAATTCGATGGTAACCACCCGGCCTCCCCGATCCTTCAGGGCTTGAGCCATCACCGTGGCGGAAACTCCAAGTCCGGTCCCGATGTCCAGTATTCTCCCGGCTCCGGTTACGTAGACCAGCAAACGGAGCATGCGGGCCAAATCATTCCCGGCAGGGCTGGCTTCAAGGCCATTTTTCACTTCTCCCGGTTCCCATGACGGCCCTTCAACGCACGCGTACAATCCTTCTATATAGTCGTTCATTCTGTTCAGATCCATAGTCGGATGTCCTCACAGCTTTGGAGATTTTTTCAGCCTTCGGGCTGGCGAGCCCAGATACTGAATGGGATTCATTTTAAACCGCCGGGAGGGAAATGGCAAACTATTTGGCTGGCGGGGCTACAGATACAAGCTAAAGAAGCCGGGGCGTCAGTGATTTGCCCGAGTTGAGGCCTCCACGGGGGCGGGCTCTCCAGGAAGCCTGAAGGTTCCAGGTTTACTGTTGACTGTTAAGAAACGAATGAAATACGATGATTTCCATTTGGCTGCGGCTGGCTTTTCCAGACGTATGGACCGAATAGGGCCTCCTTGTCAAACAGATCGCGCTGCCGGAATTGTTGGACTGACATCGCGGCCGGGACTGCATATCATCAGGGAGTTGACCGCTATGGCGAGGATTCGATTCTTTCTGCTGCTGCTTGCCCTGCTTCTGTCGTCCGGCTTCTTCTACGGCCAGACAGCCGGAGCCCAGATGTTCCCCCCGGAAATTCAGGCAATCATGGAGAAACTTCAGAGAGGCGAGGCTCTGTCCAGCCAGGAACAGAAGACCATGATGGAGTGGTCGGCCTCCATGGCGCCAGGCCGGAGAGATGACGCTTACGGCCAGGCCGGCGACGATGGCGGCCAAGAGTCCGGCGACGGCGGACCATATGAGATGGCTGAGCCTCCTTCACCTTCTCCGGAGGGTATAAAGGCTCCCTGCCCGGCGAGAAAAAAGCTGTCCGTGCCGGACGAAACCATCAGCCGGGAGGCTTACCTGGACCTGGTCCGGGAGACGGCCGAAATTTACGGGGAAAGGGATGCGGACGGCCGGCGGGAAGTGGATTCCATGCTGGGCATGGCCCAGAATCCCGGCGACGGATCGGATCTGGGGGCTGTTCTTCTGTCCATGGGCGCTGGTTCGGCTTCCATCTACGCCACAGCCTGGACGGCCTTGCGGAAGCCGGATGATTTTCTGGCGGCCAACAATCTGGGGGTGGTGCTGAAGGGGATGGAAGACTATGAGCGGGCGCTCAAAGTTCTTCGATATGCGGAGAGCCTCAGCCCGAATTCCTTTCTGGCCGCGGTGAATCTGGGCTGGCTGTTTTACGAGGCGGGCGACCTGGACCGGGCGGAACAGTATTTTGTCCGGGCCGGTACCCTTGACCCGGAGGCGGCCTCGACCAAACTGGGGCGAGGCCTTATTGCGGAATGCCGGGGAAATCACGCCCTGGCCAGACAGTTATTGTCCGAGGCTCTGGCCAGGAAGTATTCGGTGGCCGGGGCGGCGGCCATGGTCCAGGCGCGGGCGGCAGAGTCGGAAGGGGGCGATCAGCCTCAGGAGCCGGTCAGCCGCGAAAAGTCGCCGGATCAGGAAATCGTGCTGCCGGACCTGCCGGTATCGCCTTCGCCGGAAAGCGTCATAGATGCCGATCAGGGGCTGGAAAACCTGCAAGCCTCCCTGGACAACAGGATCCGCCAGTTAGGCAACGACATCGTCTCACTGAGCCGGGTCGTGGCCCGGCAACAGGCCCGAGGGGAGCAGGATCCGGGCAATTCCGTCGTACTTTACCGCGATTTCGGACGCGAACTCTTCATGTTCGCGGACATCACAAATATACTTTTCGGCGAAAACAGCCTGCTGGCCAAGGCGGGGAACAGGTCGAGCGGGCACCTGGAAGCTCTGACCGCCAATATCGACAGCTATAATCCGCAGTTCATCCAGGATATGGAGAAGGGGCAGGAGTATCTGGAGCAGATTCAGCGGCTGGGCGAGCAGGCCCTGGCCTGCGGCAGCAACGAAGCTTGCCGGCGGGCGTATGAAAAGAAGATCGACGCAGTGAAGTATAAACTCGAGCAGTTGAACTATGAGAGCTGCCGGCGACAGAAAAGGATGCTGGAAGAGTCATATGGCGAAAGCTTCCGGGCGTGGAAGGGATACATGGAGGCCGTGCAGGAAGCCGGCCGCGACTACTATGCCTTCACTTCCCCGCTGCTGGAAAAAGTCTATTCGCCCAGCCTGAACGAACTGCTCAACGCCAAGCGCGAGATGCGGGTTCTTGTGCATTACAAGGCTGCGGTGGGTTTGAGCCTGAACCTGCCGGATATGGCGGCCGGGTACCAGAACCTCCAGTGCGTGCCGCCTAAGCCCCCGCAACCCGCCGATACCGATTCACCGCAAAGCCAGGACCGTAAGCCGAAGGACTGCCCCTTCAAGAGCCCCCTGAGCGTCAAGGTCATCGTGGTCAGTTTCGAACTGGACTGCGAGAAAGTCAAAATCGAAGCGGGAGAGGGACTGCTGGTCTCGTATCAGAGAGACTTCACCAAACACGAAACCACCATAGGGGTCGGCGTAGGCGCTCAGTTCCGGGGACCGATAGCCTCCGGCGGGGCCAAGATGGGCGTGGATATCACGATTTCCGGCGACGACGTGACCGATGTGGGTTTTTCCAGTTCCGTCTCCAGCAAGGCCGGGGGAGTTCTGGAGACAGAGCTTTCGGGCCGCTGGTCCCTGGAAGGCGGCCCCTCTGTCAATATGCAGACCAAGCTGAGTCTGGAGTCAGGCAGCGGCTTGGGGGTCAATTTTTAGGGCGCGGTCGGTCTCTGGTAGTCCCTGGTTTCGAGGCAGAGACGAGTGCCCCGTCCGGGCACGAGATGAGCACAAGGTAAAGGCCGGGGTCAGGCCTGTTTCATAGAAAACGGCCCGGGGCCAATATGGCCCGGGATTCCGGCCCGCCGGACAGTCGGGCCGGAATCCCGGATTATCGGCGGTCAGTGTCTCCAGGCCGCGGCGTAAGGATCACCAGCGGTCAGTTCGGAGACCAGAGAGGCCTGGCCGGAAAAGGTTTTCAGGATTTTTATGTAGCCCATCTGTTTATCCAGGGGCATCGCCGCCATCCGGGCCGACATTTTGACCCTGGATATCCAGAAAAGCGGGTTGGTGTTCCCACCTTTGGGCGAATGCTCCTCGGCTGTGACGCCGGTATCCCGGTAAGCTGCGGCCCAATCGAAACCCAGCACCATGACGTCGCAGCGGTCGGCCTTTTTATTGACACGCATGGCAACGGTAAAGGGCGGAACGCCGCCGCTGCCGTAGCCGGAGGCCTTTGAAGGCGCTATGTCCATAGTATATCCGCCGGATTTGCCGGCAGTGGTGTTGAAAACTACCTGCAGGGCATCGGCGGCGCATTTCCCCGGCGCGGTGACAAAGACGTAAGCGTCTCCGGGACCGAGGGGCAACTTGCGTCTGAGCATGTTGGCCGCGATGAAGCCGGAATTGACACCTGGGCAGAAATGATCGTGAAAGGCGGCCGCAGTCATCAGGGGCCAAGGCGGATTTTCCTTCCAGGAAAGACTGAGGCTCACACAGGAAAACAACCTGGCGCCAAAAGGCCCCTTGGCGGCCTGGCTCCAACCTTCGGGGGTCAGGATGTTTTCAGGCGCGGCCTCGATGATCTGTCGACCAAAACCGCCGTCTTTCCATCCGGCCATGACCATCCGGCCGTTGTCTGGCCGGTAGAGGCTGAACCAGAGGGCTTCGTCCACCGAGGTATGGACGGCCACCAGAGAACGCCGCCCCAGGCTGCACCCGGTCTTTGTTTGGGCCAGGTCAAGAAAGGCTTCGGTGCTCTGTTCGCCTATCAGGCCGTAACCGGCGTTGGTCAGGAGCAGCAGCCGTTGGTCGGCCGGGTTGGCCCCAATGGCTTTCAGGGCTTCATCCAGGGCCGTCCCGGCTGCCGGCAGCCAGTCTCCGTCCCCGGCGGCGAGGACCGCCGAAAACGGCACTACCAGGAGAAGCAGTACACTCAGAAGCAGCAGACACTTTTTCATCATCAGTTCATCTCCTAATTCAGAGCAGGCCTCATCAATAACCTCCTTTCTTCTGAAAGTCGTTTCCGGCCTGGTATGAGGTTGAGCGTCGACGGCTTCATGCCGTTGTTCCATGGCGCAGGGTCAAGAGCTGAACAGGGACTGCTCAGAATCGTTTCTCTTCGGCCTCGAAGCAGGGGATGCAGAGGGTCCGGTCGCGGAAGCGCCGGGTCCGTGTTTCCATGACCGGTTCGCCGCAGGATTCGCAGACCAGGGTGGTCAGCAGGCGAGCCTTTTTCGGGGCGGGCAGGGAGGCTTCCTTGACCTCGTAAAGGCGGTCGAAGTCGATTTCCATGACGCGGCCCGAGATGGCGGCCCGGACGTCTTTCCAGGCCTGTTCCTCATCGGCGGTCAGACCTTCCGTCTGCATCTTGGCGTTCAGTTTCCCCAGCACCTGGCCGTCTTCACCGAAGACCTCCGGCCGCAGAACCAGCCGGGCCGCCTTGCCGTCCCGCCGCCGGTAGAAGGTGAAGGCATTCTTGCCGTGGTCGCGGTAGATCAGGTTGCCTTTGCCGAAGGTGCAGCCGGTCAGAAACTGAATGGCGTCCACACCGCACATATCCGTCTCCACCACAGTTACAACCTCTTCGTCGTAAGCGCGGCCGATCTCCCGCATCGCCCATTCGGCGGCCCGGATGCCCAGGGCCAGACCCGGACACCAGTGACCGTGAAAATCCGTCGTTTGCTGAATCAGTTCAGGACTCAGATTCATTTCAGCCATGGCAGTCTCCTTTTTCAGATGGTAGTGCTGCTAAAAATTTTTCAACGTTCGACGAGCCGCCAGTCTTCAGTGTCCCCATCCTGGCGACGGGGTTGAAACACCAGGCCAGATGGCGGCCGCTGTTCAGGTTCACCGCACCAGGCAGCCCGGCCAGGCATTCATCCACAACCCGCCCGCAACGGTGCGAAAAGGGGCATCCGGTTTTCGGCGTGCCGGTTATATTCATGGTGAAGGCGTTGCTTTCGCCCCGGGCTCCGGCCAGAAGCTGTCGGGTGTAAGGGTGCCCCGGACGGCTGATGACCTCCGCCGCCGGTCCGGCTTCCACCAGACGCCCGGCCAGCATGACTCCGATACGGTCGGCGATCTTGCGGGCCAGCCCCAGGTCGTGAGTCACAAAGAGCATGGTCAACCCTTTCTCTGTCTGAAGATTGAGCAGGGTTTTCAAAACCTTGGCCTGCACGCTCGGGTCGAGGGAACTGGTCGGTTCGTCGGCCACCATCAGCACCGGCTCATGCACCAAGGCCCGGGCGATGCAGAGGCGCTGCACTGCCCCCATGTTCAACTCGTGGGGATAACGGCGGGTGAACTCCGGTTCCGTGGACAGGCGCACGTCGGCCAGGGCCTTGAGAACCCTGGTCCGTATCTCCTGCTGGTCTCGAACGCTCTTCTGGATGATCAGGGGTTCGGCCACGACATCGAAGACCGAGAAGCGGTGGCTGACCGCTTCGGCCGGATTCTGGTAGATCAGACCTATGCGGCGGGCCAGGGACGGATAGTCCCGCCGCGCCCATTCATCCATGTCCCGGTCCAGGAAGACCCGCCGTCCCCGGTCCGGTTCCAGCGCCCCGGCCGCGACCATGGCCAGGGTGGTCTTGCCCGATCCGGTCTCCCCGACCAGGCAGAAAAGTTCCCCCGCCCGCAGCGTCAGGCTGGTGGGTTTGAGCGCCGCAACCTCGCCGTAACTCTTGGCTACGCCTTCCAGCCTGAGCAGGTCGACGATACCGCCCCGCAGGCAGCGCACCCGGTGGCCGCCGCATTCCCGCATATCCACTTCCCCCACCCGGCATTCCGGCAGGGCTTGAGTGCATCTCGGGACGAAAAGGCAGCCTTCCGGCGGCGCATGCCCCTCCCCATGGACATCCTCCGGACCGACTGCATGGCTGTGCCTGTGCCCGGCCCCGTCCTCCAAAGAATGGGAGTGGATGACACGGTAGAAGGCGTCGCCCCGGATGCCCCCCAGATCCCGCACGGCGTCCATGCCCGGATAGGAACGGGCCAGAGCCAGGGAATAGGGGTGTTCCGGGTGCAGGAGCAGGTCGCGGCCGGGCATGGTTTCCATTACCTGTCCCAGATAAAGCACCGCAGCGTCGTCAGACCAGGTCCGGGCCACATCCAGGTCGTGGGTGATGAGAAGAATCGCCTTGCCCCGGTCCCGGAGCCCGGCGACCAGGCCGCCGGCAAAGGTCTTGGTCATAGCGTCCAGGGCGGCGGTGGGTTCATCCAGTATCAGCACTTCCGGGTCCAGAATCATGGCCATGGCCAACAGGGCCCGCTGCACCTGACCGCCGCTGAGTTCGTGCGGGTACCGGCATCCCGCTTCCGGCGGCAGGCCCATGCGGACCAAGGCTTCTTCTGCGGCTTTCAGGGCGGTTTTCCGGTCCAGCCCCCGGTGCTGCACCAGGGGCTCGGCCACCTGAGCGGCCACAGTGTAGACCGGGTTCAGGTTGGCCTGGCCGTTCTGAAAGACCATGGCGATTCGGGACCAGCGCAGCCCGTTCAGGGCGGCCTCGTTCAGGCCGGTCAACTCACGGCCGTCCAGGCAGATGCGACCGCTGACGTCCGCGTTCTCAGGCAGCAGCCCCATCAGGGCCTTGCCCAGGGTCGTCTTACCCGATCCCGACTCGCCCACCAGGGCCGTCACCCGGCCCGGCTTCAGTTCCAGGGAAACCTTGTCCAGGGCCAACAGGGCATGGCCGCCGTCCCGGTAAATGACACTCAGTTCCTCTATGGTAATGCTCACAACGCTTCCTTCAATCTTGGATCGAAGACCTTCTCCAGACTTACGGCCAGAAAGGTCACGGCCATTATCAGCAGGGTCAGGCAGATGATGGGCGGGATGAGCCAATTCCACCAGATATCCATGTAATAATACCGGAGGGCGAAATTTATCATCATCCCCAACGACTTGCGGGCCGGGTCGAAGAGCCCCAGAAAGGCCAGGGAGGCTTCCATGAACATGGCCGAACGGGCCTTGGCCGCGAAACTTATCAGGTACAGCGGGAAGAGTTCGGGCATGAGGTGCCGAATAATGACATACCCCGGCGAAGCCCCCATGCGCCTGGCCGCCTGCACATGCAGGCTGTTTTTCAAAACCAGGGCCTGAGCCCGGACCACCTTGGCCGTGGTCGGCCAGGACATGCCCGCCAGGGCCAGGGCCAGAAAGACCGGCGTGGGACGAAAAAAAGCGGCCAGCAGAATAAGGACCATAATCCCCGGCACAGCCAGCAGGATATCCGCCGCCCGCATCAGGATCAGGTCTGTCAGGCCGCCGAACCAAGCCGAAACCAGCCCGATGGCCACGCCCAGAATCAGGCCGGCCGAAGCGGCCAGCAGACCGAAAACCACGGTGTTCCTCAACCCGCTGACCAGTTCGGAAAAAATGTCCATGCCGCCGTCGTTCACGCCCAGCCAGTGTCCGGCGGAAGGCGGGCTCAAGGGGATGAAGGAAGTGTCGTGGGGATTATAGGGGGTAAGCAGCGGCCCGGCCAGCACCGCCAGCCCCAGGCCGAGGCTCAGGATGAGCCCGGCGATGAACCAGGGGTCCCGTCCGAGAGTATTGCGCACGTCAAGATGCATGACCGGCCCTCGGGTCCAGGCGGACGTAAACGAATTCGAGCAGCATGTTGACCATCAGCACAGTCAGGGAAGAAAAGAGCACTATGCCCTGTATCAGGGGCAGGTCGCGCTGGCTTATGGCCCGGAAAAGCAGGGTTCCCAGTCCGGGATAAGAATGGATGGTCTCCACCACCAGGGCTCCGGCCACCATAAAAGCCAGCCGCAGCCCGAAGCGGGTGACCATCGGCAGAAGCGCGTTGCGGGCCGCGTGCACGTACCGCACCCGCCGGGGCGGCAGCCCCTTGGCCCTGGCCGTCTGCACGTACTGCTCCTTGAGCACCATAACCAGGCTGCCGCGGGCCAGCAGAAAATTGCCGGGGAAATAGGCCAGCACCAGAGTGGCCAGAGGCAGGGCCAGATGATGACTCACGTCCAGGAGCCAGGAGGCCGCCGATTGCTCGGCGTAGGCCGTTTCCGCGCCTGCCGCCGGAAACCAGCCCAGCTGAAGGGCGAATACCAGCAGCAGCAGAACCCCGGAACCGATTTCCGGCACGCCTTCCAGCACGGTCATGGAACCAACCCCGGCCTTCTCCCACATGCTCCCCCGCCGCCAGGCCGCCTCGACCCCGGCGATGAAGCCGAAAAACATGGACAGCAGATGTGCCCCGCCCATGAGCAGCAGCGTCCAGGGCAAAGCCTCCAGGATCAGGGAAGATATGGGTGCAAGAAAGACATAGGAATATCCCCACTCCAGGCGGCACAGATTCAACAGAAAACTGCCGAAGCCTTCCCGCTGGGTGTAATAGGCCTTAAGCTCGGCCTCTTGCTCCGCGTTCAGGGTGACGTGGGAACTGGCGTACATGGCCGTGACAAAGTCTCCGGGCAGCAGCCTAGGCAGGCTGTAGCTGAGATAGGCCATAACCAGGACGGCCAGCAGGTAAGCCGCCACCGCCGTCAGAATTCTCTTCCTGAATATTTTCATGGCATTCCCGGAGGTATCAAGGAGGAAGCCCGGTCCGGCCCGGCCGGAGCCCCGGACTTCCCCCGGTTCATCACTTTATCAGAGACATCTTGTTCTGCGGAATGGGAATGCCCTTGCTTATCCCGCCCTTGGTGTAGAACCATTCCACGCCCTTTTCCGGCCGGTAAGCGGCCATGGAATCGGGATAATACAGGCTGATGGCGGGCATTTCCTCGGCATACAGCGTCTGAATTCTGAAAACCAGTTCGCGCCGCACAGCCGGGTCCATGGCCGTCATCTGTTCATCCATGAGGCGGTTCAGTTCGGCGTTGCCGTCGTACCGGGCGCTGTTGACCGAGCCCGCGCTGTAAGCGGAGGAGATCATCTCGTTCAGAACCCGGGCGTCGCCGGTTATGCCGCCGTGGCCGGACACGGCCAGGTCGAAATCCCAGTTCTTCACCCGGCTGTCCGTGGTCGCCTGCTCCAGATTGAACAGTTCCACAGTCAGCCCCAAATCTTCCAGTTGCTGTTTGATGATCTCGCCGTCCCGGTCGGCCACGCTCTCACCGGCCACGGTCAGGCTCGAAGCCAGCAGTTCGATTTTGAGAGTCTGCCCGTCCTTGGCGTACTTCCCGTCCGCTCCTTTGGTAAAACCCATGGACTCGATCAACTCGCGGGCCTTGGCCGGGTTGTGTGGATAGGTCGGGGTGTCCGGATTGTACATCTCGTGGTCGATGCTAAGAAGCCCGTAAGAAGCCTCCGTGCCCAGCCCCCGGTGAGCCTTGTCGATGATCTCCCGCCGGTCGATAGCGTAAGCCAGAGCCTGACGGAAACGCCTGTCGTCGAAAGGCGGCTTGCGGTGGTTGATCATCAGTTTCTTGTTCCAGCCGCACTCGTCCTTGATGACCGTCAAACCCTTCTTTTTCAGAGCCTCGGCCATTTCCGGCTGGATGTTGGCCAGGTCCACCTGGGCGCTGGTCAGGGAGATCAGGGGCTTGCCGGTCTTCACATAGATCAGGCGGTCGGCCTTGGCGCGGCCCTGGTAATAATCGGCAAAGGCTTCAAAAAGATAGGTCCCCTGAGTCTTGTTGAAATCGCGGAAAAGATAGGGTCCGCTGCCGATGAAGGCCCCGGGATCGTCGAAGGCTTCCGGGTTGTCCACATTGGCCCAGATGTGCTGAGGCAGGATGGGCATGGTGCCGCCGATATCGGAAATAAACGGCGAATAGGGCCGGGAGAGATGCAGGATGACGGTATGGTCGTCCACGACTTCTCCCCGGTCCACGTACTTGGCCGAAATCCAGCGATAGGGATGCTTTTTGAAATAATCCAGGGTAAAGGCCACGTCCTGCGCGGTCACAGGGCGGCCATCATGCCAGACCGCCTTGGGATTCAGTTTGAAAGTGAAAGACATTTCTTCCGGGTTGAAAGACCAGGATTCGGCCAGGGCCGGGATGTAGCCGTTTCTGTCCTTCCAGATCAGAGTGTCGAAGACCCAGCTCATGCGGACATAACCCGGGCCGCGGGGATAATGGCGGTAAGGATTGGGATAGCCCCAGTCCCCCTTGCTGTCGCCGATACGGATATCCATGGACTCCGCCTCGGCCGGGCAGGGCGAGCCGCCGACCAGCAGCAGCACAGTAATCAACAGACCGAACAGTAAAAAAACCAAGCGTCTCATGCGGACCTCCAGTAATCAGGATGTATGTCTAATCAGCGGGGAGGGCGGCTGTCGCGGCGGGACGGACGCGGAAGAAGAAGGCTGTCCGTCAGGTAAAGAAAACGCCACGACACGTCGCCTCATACCGAGACGTCCGCCTTCGTGGCGTTTGGATTCACAGACTGCTTAACTTGTCCGAATGCTCAAACGGGCTTCATGCCCGGCTTGGGTTTTCTATACCCGGTCAGGCCTGTTCTGTCAAGCAGGACCGGCGGCGGCAGACGAAATCCATCCGGCCGCACGGTCGGGGGAAAGGCGGAACAGGCCGGATCAGCTTTTCCGCGAAGTCACGGCCTGGAAAGAGGAAATGAGCTGTCTGACCTTGCCGCTGCCGCACTTGGGGCACTTGAAACGCCCCTTGGAGTGCTCGGCAAGCGACATCGTCCGGGTAAACTTCTTGCCGCAGTTTTCGCAGACAAAATCGTAGACAGGCATCTTTATCGGCCTCCTTTTCATAAAAGAGATCAAACACCTGCATCTTCCTTCACTATACCACGCCAGCCCGCCCGTTTCACCGCTTCCGAATGTTTTTCCACGCCTTCGGCCGAAATCCGCATTTCGCTCTTTACATATCAACCATTAGTTGATATGTTGCCCGCAGTATCAACAACCAGGAGCATCGCTACATGATCAGTCTGACCGAACTTCAGTCCCGCGTCCTCTCCTTCATCCAGAAAAGCGTCCGCCGCCAGGGAAGTCCGCCCACTTATCGGGACATCGCCGCTCACCTGGGCGTCGATGTCCGTTCGGCCTACCAGCACGTCCAGGCCCTGGAACGCAAGGGCGTCCTCCAGAGGTCCGCAGGCCGCATGGAACTCCTGGGCGAATACCTCCCGCCGCCGGGGATTCCCATCCTGGGCCGGGTGGCCGCCGGAGTCCCCTTGCTGGCCACCGGCAATATCGAAGACTACCTGGACCTCAAAGGCATGCTGGACGGCGAAGATATGTTCATGCTCCGGGTCAAGGGCGACAGCATGGTGGAAGCCGGAATCAACGACGGAGACATGGTCCTCACCCGGTCGCAGCCCAGCGTGGAAAACGGGGAAATAGCCGTGGTCCTGATCGGTGATGAAGCCACGGTCAAAAAAGTCCGCTGCAAGGGCGGCCGGATAGTCCTCGAACCAGCCAACCCGAAATACCAGCCCATGATCTACGGGCCGGGCGACGACGTGCGCATCGCCGGGAAAGTCCTGCTGGCCCTGCGGCAGCTCTGACCATCGCGCCCCGGACCGGCTCTCCGGCCGGGCTGGCCTTTGTAAACCGCGGCTCAGCGCCTGAAAAGATAAAAAATCAGGCTGACCACCACGCTGATGACCAGCCCGGTCACCCACGGGAAATAGAAAGTGAAACCCGGCCGCCTGATGATTATGTCGCCGGGCAGGCGCCCCAGGGGAAACCTGCCCGGAGGCAGTTTGTCCCAGAAAATCAGAGCCGCGCCGATGACAACCAGCACCAGCCCCAGAGTCAGCAAACCGCGTCCCAAAGAATTGAAAGGCTCCATAAAACAGTCCGGCTTCCTTCGGTCTTGTTGATGGCGGCCGCTGGCATGGTCCCGGCCCCTCGATCATCCTTAGCTGAATAGACACATTCCCGGCCGGCCTTGTCAAGCCCCGCCTGCCACGGCACGCCGCAATCCTTTACTTGAAGATCAGCAGGAATGTCAAAACCAGGGCCGCCAGCCAGATAATGACGATGACCACGGCGGCAATGTAGTTTCTTGGCTTGCCATGGCCGAAATATTCCCTGGCTTTGGCCCGGCATTCGGCCATGACTTCCGGGGGAACCATTTTCAGCGCCAGCCAGATTCCGGCCGGGACAATGATCAGGTCGTCCAGGTAGCCGAGAACGGGAATGAAGTCGGGAATCAGGTCGATCGGCGAGAAGGCGTACCCCACGACCAGCGCCAGGAAAATACGGGCAGGCCACGAGACGCGAGGGTCGCGGTAGGCCAGGTACAAGGCATAGGTTTCGACCTTCAGCCGCCGGGCCCAGTTTCTGAGCGAATCACTGGACATGGAACGCTCTTTCCGGCTGCGTCCGGCCGCCGGACCGGGCCGCATCTTGTCGCGGGTTGGACCGGCCGGGAAATCCGGACGGATCCACTGCCCACCCTACGCCGGACGGCGGTCCTGGTCAAGTGCAGCGAACACGGAAAAGCGCAAGCGCGGCAGCGGAGATGGAACCCTCGTAAGGACAGGCCGGGAATCTCGCATCCTCGGGAGAATCAGAAATTGAAATGCCTGCGGAAGCGGCCTTCAATCTGGCTGAAGTAGTCGCCGTAGTACTGGAAATCGCGGAAATCCACGCGGGAAAACTGGGCGCAGAGGAAAGCGAATTCCGGGATCAGTCCCAAATGCCTGTTCAGCCCGGCAGCTTGGTCTTCCGTCAGACGGCAGATGACCGCGCCCATGTGGACGGCGTAAAGGCATTGGTCAGCTCTGGCCAGTCCGGGAGGAAAAAAGACGTTTTCGAAGGTTATTTCCCGGCCTGCGAAGTTGAAGACGGCATCCAGGCCGTCGCTGCGGCCGGTCAGCCGGACCGGGACAAGCATGTGGCTGACAAGAAAGGACGGGGCGTCCTTGACGGTCAGGTGATCCAGGCCGCGAGCCAGGTTGTTGAAATGAAACTTGGAGCCCAGGGCGCGCAGGGCGTCGCCGGTAGTGATGGTAAAGCTCTCCGGGTCGTCGTGGCCGTATGAGGCTATTTCAAACATGTTGTGGACGGGGGTGCGGGCCGGGTTGCGGTCGGCGATGGCCCTGACCGGGGCGAAATCCACTATTTCCCGGTCCCGGCAGCGGAAGTATTCAGCGAAAAGGGCGCGTTCTGTCTCTTCGGTCACCGGGCATTGGCAGGAGAGGGTGCCGTAAAGGATGGCCTTGAAGGCCGCTGTTTCCATGAGCACGGGCATGGGAGGCTCCTTTCAGGAAAAGACCGGGACCACGGTGTGGATTTCGCGGCCGGCATGTTGAAAATTTATGTTGCGGATATCCATGCCGTACAGACGGCCCAGGGTTTCGTCGTTCATGACGCGGCCTACCGGTCCGAATTCGTAGTGCTCGGGATCATACATCAGCAGGGCCTTGTCCGCTATATGCACTGCGTGCTGGGGGTAATGGGTGGTCAGCAGCACGGTCAGGCCCTTCTCCCTGGACAACAGGCGGAGCGTCTTAAGTATGACTTCCTGGTTCTTGAAGTCAAGGGCCGAGGCGGGTTCGTCCAGGAGCAGACAGCCGCAGCCGGAGGCCAGGGCACGGGCGATAAGGACTATCTGGCGTTCGCCGCCGGAAAGGCTGGTGAAAACACGGTCCTTGAAACGTAGCGCGCCGAGCAGTTCCAGGAATTCCAGGGCCGTCCTGAAATCGGCGCGGGTCGGACTGGAAAACATGCCGATATGGCGGGCGCGGCCCATAACGACCATGTCCAGGACGCTGTAGGGGAAGGGCGTCCAGGAGTCCTGGGGCACGTAACCTGTTTCGCCCAGCAGACTGATGCGGCCTTCATCGAGCTTCAGCAGGCCGACAACGGTCTTGAGCAGGGTGGTTTTGCCTCGCCCGTTGGGACCTAGTATGGCCGTTATTTCTCCGGGTTCCAGCCTGAAGCTGTGCTTGCGGAAAACCCAGCCGCCGCCGTTGTAACGGAAACCGGCCTGTTCGACTTCAAGCACCGTTCCACCCCTTGCCCTGGGTCTTTTTGAGCAGAACGCCGAAGACCGGAGCGCCGATCACGGCGGTAATGATGCCGATGGGTATTTCGGCGGGAGTAAGGGCCCTGGCCAGGCCGTCGATAACGAGCAGGTATATGCCCCCCAGCAGGGCCGAGGCGGGCAGGAGCACACGGTGGTCCGGACCGACGAGCATGCGGGCGATGTGGGGGACGACCAGGCCGACCCAGCCGATGACGCCGCAAACGGCCACCAGGGCGGAAGTTACCATGGTCGCGCAGACGAGCACGGCCCAGCGGGTCAGTTCCACCCGGATGCCCAAGGCTTCGGCTTCCTCATCCCCCAGCGAAAGCACATTTATGCGGAAACGCATGAGGTAAATGACGGTTCCGGCCGCCAGGACGGGCAGGCAACTGATAAGGACCTTCTGGTGGGTGACGGTGGCCAGGCTGCCCATAAGCCAGAAAACAATGGCCGGGAGCTTGTCGTAAGGATCGGCCACGTATTTTATCATCGAAACCAGGGCGGAGAAAAAGGCGGAGGTAACCACTCCGGCCAGAACCAGCATGAGAACGGGCGAACGGCCGCCGACGCGGCTCATGGCATAGACGATGAACATGGCTCCCAGACCGAAGGCGAAGGAAAACGAGATGGTCAGTATCTGGCTTTCGGCCAGAAGTATGGCCAGCACCCCGCCGAATGACGCGCCGGAAGAGACCCCGATGATCTGAGGTCCGACCAGGGGGTTGCGGAAGATGCCCTGAAGGCTGGCCCCGGCCATGGCCAGCCCCGCACCGGCGGCCACGGCCATGATGATGCGGGGCAGGCGGATCAGCTCAACCACTCGGGCGTCGGTTTCGCTCCAGAAGGATTCCAGATTGACGAAATGGGAAGCCAGCAGTCCGGCCACCTTGGCCGTCTGGATATGGAAGCGGCCCACGCCCAGGGAGACCAGGGCGGCCAGAATCAGGATAACCGGCAGGATTATCCAGACCAGCCACAGCCTGTTCCCGGACCGCAAACCGCGTTGGTATGCCGTGGATTCAGCGTTCATTTCGCGGAATCACCTGCCGGCGAACTGCCCGTAATCCGCTGAATCCTTGTGCATCTCCATACGGAAGATCGAATCGGCTTCCTCGTCGCTGACCTGATAGTTATAAAGGAAGGCGTATTTTTCCTTCAGCTCGCCGCGCAGGTCCCACTGGTATTTGCCGGGATGGAAGACCATAGCCAGCCATTTCCACATGAGAGGAGATTCCTGGTTGGGCGGGTCCCAGCGATAACCGCCAAGGGGAGCCCGGTAAACCCTGTGGTTCTTTATGGCGCTGACTCCGGCCAGCAGCGGGTTGTCGTACAGATCCTTGGGCGATAGCTGGGGCTCGAAGTTGTTCAGAAAAATGACTTCCGGGTCCCAGGCGATGATTTGTTCCGGGCTGACCACTTTGTAGCCTTTGAGTTCTGCCGCGGGATTGCGCCCTCCGGCGATGTCGATGCAGAGGCTGTGGTAGGTGTCGCCGCCGGCGGCCTTGAGTTCCGACAAAGCCCGGATGAAAAACATGACCCTGGGCCTGGCTTCATCCGGAATGGCGGCGGTTTCCTTTTTCAGCAGCTCCAGAGTGTCCCTGTGCCAGGCGATTATCCGGGCGGCTTTTTCATCCTGCCCGGAAACGGCTCCGAAGGAGGTCAGCATGGTCTCCAGGGAATCCTGGTCGCCGTATTTGACCAGGGCCACCTTGAGTCCAGCGTTGCGGATGGGATCGACTATGCCCGCACCCTGATTGCCCCACTGGAAGACTATATCGGGCTTGAGACTGACCATTTCTTCCACGTTGGGCGTGTAGTCGCCGTTGTTGCCGATGTCGCAACGGATATTGAGAGCCTCGGGGAAGATGGTCTTCATGATGCCTTCTTCAATGGCTTCCATGGAGCCGGGATGGATGCCGGCCAGCTTGCGGCTGCTGCCGTCCACGGCCATGAACATGGACGGAGCGGGCTTGGGAATGGTGACGACTCGTTCGGCCGGCTGCTCCAGGGTGACGGTGTTCCCGTAGTGGTCCTGGAAAGAGACTTCTCCGGCCCAGGCCGCGAACGGGGCGATAAGGGCGCAGGAGAGGGCGGCTGCCAGGATTGTGAGCAGGGTTTTGGGCTGCATCGAAACCTCCTTGAATCAAAGAAAAGTAAATTGATGACGCATCGGATTCTTCAGAACTGCGCGATTCGTTTCAAGGGCCTGAATATGGTTAATCCTTCCGCATCTGTCAAGCGAATTATCTATAGTTTGTATAGGCAATATCTATATAAGCATCTCCCATAAACCCTCCCTCATAGCCCGGACGCCTGCTTTTCCCGTTCCTGTGCGGTATTGGCCGGCGAGGAAATATCGCGGAGGACATGGCCGTATGGGCAACACCGCAGGACTTGCGGCTGCACGAAACCCCTTGACAAAAGTAAACAATTTACCTATGGTAAAAATTAATCCCTTACATCTTGAAGGACTTGAATCGGCCGGGTGGTCAGAGGAGAAAACCTCCATGAACCTGGGGTCGTTGTTGCGCCGCCGCCGCAAGGAACAGGGACTTACCCTGAAAGCAGTGGCGGAGAGGGCCGGTGTTTCCGAGGGCTTCATGAGCCAGGTGGAGAACAACGTCAAGACCCCGTCCCTGGATACTCTGCTGAACATCTCCGCCGCCGTGGGCGCCAACCCCGGAGACCTGCTCAACCAGTTGCACAACCAGGAGCGTCTGTTCACCATACATCGTCAGGACTGGCCGGACGTGGAGATACCTCACACCGGTTTCGCCACCAGGCGCTTCTGCGGGCCGGAGGAAAGGGCGGTGCTGGACAGTGCGGTTTTGTTCCTGGAACCGGCCAAATCCATCCCCGTGCGCAAGGACGTCAAGAACGGCCAGGAAATTCTCTGCGTGCTCAAGGGCAGAGTGGAACTGATCCACGGCGAACAGAGAGTCCCCCTTAAGGATGGCGACGCCGTGCATGTCTGGTCCGACCCCGAACACCAGAGCATTACCAACACCGGCCGCAGAACGGCCGTCATCCTGTGGGTAGGGACAATCTGAACCGGAGACGGCGGCGCGCACCGGAAGAAGGCGATCAGAACCTCAGCCCATGACCATAAAATAAAACAGGCCGGGGTCCATGGACCCCGGCCGTTGCTTTTACGCCCTGTTCGGCTTATTCAGCCTGCAAACCGTCGATGAAACAACCGCCTCCCCCGCCGCCGGAACCGCCTCCGCTCACCAATCCGCCCGGAGGAGCCGGAGGCTGTTCCAGATCGGCCGGGGCGTCCACGGCCGGTTCGTCGTAATCCGGTCCAGTCCCTCCTTCCGGGAAGAAAATGCGCCCGGTATTGGGGGTGAGTTTCTTGATCCAGCCGCCCTGCCCCACCTTCAGTTGCGTAGCCGCCTGGTAGCGCCCGTCCAGATAGACCCAGAAAACCTGCTGAGTGATGCTGTTGGCCGGATCGAGCAGATAATAGTGCGCACCGCCCAGGTCTTCCACCACCAGATCGGCGACATTCACCGGAAACTGGAAGGGGTTGCCGACCTGCTGCCAGCCCGGCTCCAGGTCGTAGGCGTAGCCCTGAAGTCCGAAGGGACCCGTCTCTGTGGCCGTAGCCGCGCCTTTGAAAGTCAGCGTCAATGGATAGCGGGACAGTATCCACGCGGCGTCCCCCGGTTTGCCCGGATCGTCGAAGGGGTATTCACGGTACTGGTTCGTATCCACGTCCCAAAAGCCGATCCGGCACCGGGTCGGGTCGTAAGAACCTATCTGCGACCCGATCATGACGCTGGGACGCGGGTCCACCGGTTCAAGAGGGATGGAAAAGATCAGATATTCCGCCGCGGTCGTCCCGGCCGGAATGTTCAGGCTGACCTCCTCCAGGCTGCCGGCGTCGGAAAACGAAGCAATGACGCTCTTGGCCGCGTCCACCAAAACGCTGGCTGGATTGTCCGTACCGCTCAAATCGCCTTCCCAGGCCAGGAAACTGAATCCGGCGGACGGAGCGGCCGTCAGGCTGACATCTGTCGGCGTGCTGAAACCTTCCACGCAGTCGCCCGGACAGTCGATGCCCGTCCCCGTGACCCGGCCGCCGCCTTCAGGAGAAACAGTAACCGTTATCCTGTACGGCGTCTGTTCGTAACAGCCCATATCGAAGCCGGAACCGATGGGCCGGGTGAAGCCGTCCTTGTCCATGGTCGCCCCGTCCCCCGCCGACGGCGGAATGGCGTCCACGCACGGCGAGCCGGATTCGAGCCGGTAGTCGGCCGCCAGCAGGGGATCGGTCTGGAGGTCGTGGCTGCCCAATGTCGCACCGAAGGCATCTCCCGGGGTGTTGTCCCACAGGCAGTTGTAATCCGACTGAATGGTCCCGTCGACGTTGTACATGCCGTATTCGCCCCAGCCCGTTATGATGTTGTAGCGGACGGTCGGTTGAGCCAAAGCCCCCGCATTGGAAATCCCGGCCTTATTGCCTCCGGCAATGGTGTTGTGTTCGATGGCCGGGGTGCTGGAAGCGACCGCGTCCAGAAATATGCCGTACTCGCTGACGCCGCTGGAATCATAAATCAGGTTGTTGGTGATCTCCGGAGAGGCCCCGGACGAAGGCGCCAGGATTTTGATGTGGTAATAGTTGTCCCGTAGCTCGTTGCGGAATATCTGCGGGCTGTTGTTGTCCACGTAAATGCCGCTGAAATTCGCGCTCCCGTAATGCCCGTGGATATTGTTCGAGTAGATGTAGTTGTCCGGTCCGGCCGTGCTCTGAATCTCTATCCCCTTGTATTGAGGATGGGCGGCATCTCCCGAGGCATATATCTCGTTGCCGTGAATGCCGTGCCCTTCCGAACCGCCCTGCAGAACCAGACCGCCGCCCACGCCCGGCGAACCCGAATCCCCGTTGTCCCAGAGAACCAGGCCGGTCAGGGTGCCGTTGAAGGCGTTGTCCACCGAGACTCCGGCAAAGGGGAAACGCCTGATTTCCAGGCCGCTGATCGAAACGTCGTCGGCCTGCACCAGCAGTCCCTCCAGCCAGACCGCATTGCCGCTGCCGTCCAGAACGGCCGTCCCGGTGGCCGGACCGGTGATGGTCAGGCCGTCCCTGGTTATGGAAAGGATCGTATCCGTTTCACCGTTGGCCACGTTGTACGTGCCGGGCTGAACATGGAGATTGTAAATGCCCGCCAGACCCGAATTGATCTTGTCCAGCGCATGGTGCAGGGTCTTCCAGGGAAAAGCGGCCGCACCGCTGCCGGCGTCGCTTCCGGCCGCAATGTCCACGTAATAATCGCCGGGGGTAAGCGGGTCGTAAAACTCGTCCGCTCCTATGTCCACGACGCCGACCACACGCGGGTCGCCGTCTATGTCCGTCGTGGGTGTATAGGGGACCACCTCTGTCCCGGCGTCAACGCAGGGCGAGGTTGATTCGATGTGGTAATAGGAATCAGCCGCCACGAACAGGGGATTCTGGGTAATGTTGCCGTTCGAACCGGCGTAACCGGCCTGTTCCACATCGCAGTTGGTCAGAGTTATGGTCCCGCCGCCGGAAATGAACGTATCCTTGTTGGCGGCCGCCGAGGAAAGGTTGCCCCACAGAATGCAGCTGTACAGGCTGGTCGTGCCGCTGCTGGCCTGGCAGATGCCGCCGCCGGAAGTGCTCCCCCCTCCGTTGCCGGTAATGGTGCAGTTGACGAAAATAGGGCTGCTGGCGAAGACGTAAACCCCGCCGCCATTGATGGCGAAGGCCGAAGTGTTGGCGGAGATTATGCAGTTGCGGAAGATCGGGGTCCCGCCGCCGAGCACGCCGATCCCTGCGCCCAGGTTGTTGGTCGTGTTGCCGGTTATCCGGCAGTTGTAGACCATGGGGGTGGTGCCGTCGGCCAGGAAGCCGCCGCCGACGTTGCCGCCGCCAGCCGCATTGCCGCCGGTGATGGTGAAACCGTCCAAGGAAGCGCTGGTGGCCCCGATGACGGTGTGCAGGGCTCCGTCGCCGTTGATGATGGTTTCGTTGGTTATCCAGTCCCGCTGGTAGAAATCGGTCTCCGTGCCGTTGAACCCGCCGTACAGATAGACGTTGGCCCGCATGGTGATCGACTCGACATAGGTTCCGGCCATGACCCAGATGTCGTCAAAAGGGCTGGACATGGTCAGGGCCGTGCCGATATCCGTATAACCCGTGGCCCAGCTCAAGCCGTTGTTGGGCGGGCTGGCCATGGGATTGACATGTATGATGGCCGATGACGCCGACGGCGGGAAAAGCAGGGGCAAGCCCAGCATAAGGAGTAACAAAAGCCCAAACTTCCTGATCCTTAGATGCCTCTCGTTCATTACTGCCTCCACTTGCCTTGCTGCTCGCCTGGTTTTGCGGCAACAATCTTCTTATTGAAAACGATTTGACCGGAGTGATGCAGCGTCAGCCGGGTTTTCTCTCTTTATGACCATGAATGGTTTGGTGTTTTGAATGCTTATTGAGACCGCCGACAGAATTTGCGCCGCCTTCCCCCAAAGGCGGCTTCCGGCCAATCTCATTGCCAATCAAGCCGATTTAACTCTTAAAAACATACTAATTCATCCCGTCATTCACCGTCAACCGGAAACCGGTCAAATGCTGCGCTCCATACATCGGTTATTCCAATGTGTCACCGGCACCGGAAAACCGGCCGTCCCCCTCATCCGGGCCAGCCCATGAGAGCCTCAAGCCGCACAGTCATGACCCGCGCCATAACCTCGGAAAATGACTGGATGTTATGGCCTTAAAGGGATACAATGCCTTTCAGGCCGCCGTTCCGGGGCTCCCTTATCCTCAATGGAGCCTCAAAGCGGCGGAGGGATTTCGGACTGTGGGCTTGACGCGTCGAGTTGATCCCGAGAATCGCCTTTCAAGGCGTTTCGTTCGTTATTGGTTGCTTTAATCCGGCCCGCGGAAAGGAGGGCGTATTACATGGCTCCTGTCAGGGTAGGACTGATAGGAATCGGAAACTGCGCCAGCGCCCTGGTTCAGGGGCGTTACTACTACGGAGATCCCGATTCCTTTATCCCCGGTTTGATTACCCGTGATTTCGGCGGTTATCTGGCTTCGGACATAAAATTCGCGGCGGCGGTCGACGTTGACGCACGCAAGGTCGGCCAGGATCTCTCCCGGGCCATCTTCGCCAAACCCAATTGCACCAGGACATTTTTTCCCGACGTACCTTTTCTGGACTGCCCGGTCCGGATGGGTTACATCATCGACAGCATTCCCGGACACAACCGGGAGGACGATGAAGCCTGTTTTCACCCCCAACCCAATATTTACCTCGGCAGAAACCAGGCCCGCGAAGCCCTGGCCGCCTATCTGCGGGAAAACGGCGTGGAAGTGCTCGTGAATTATCTGCCGGTGGGCAGCGAAGAAAATACCCTCTTCTACGCCGACTGCGCCATTGAAGCAGGGTGCGCTTTTGTCAACGCCATACCGGTTTTTGTTTCCCGGGTTTATGGGGAAAAATTCCGCCGGGCCGGGTTGCCCGTGCTGGGAGACGACGTCAAATCCCAGATAGGAGCGACCATCATTCACCGTGTTCTGGCCCGCCTGTTCGAAGAGCGGGGCATGCCCCTGAACCGGACTTACCAGCTCAATGTCGGCGGCAACATGGATTTCTTCAACATGCTGGACAGGGAAAGGCTCCAGAGCAAGAAACTGAGCAAAACCCAGTCGGTGGTCAGCCAGATGAACGGGCACGAGCCCCCGGAACGGAACATCCACGTGGGACCCAGCGATTTCGTGCCCTGGCTGGACGACAACAAGGTCTGTTTTCTGCGCATGGAGGCCGAGCACTTCGGCGGAGTGCCCATGAACCTGGAACTGCGCCTGTCGGTCGAGGATTCGCCCAATTCCGCCGGGGTCATCGTGGACGCGATCCGCGCCGCCAGAACAGCCCTGGACCGTGGACTGGCCGGTCCCATCGTCGAGGCTTCGGCCTATCTCTTCAAATCGCCGCTGGAACAGTTCAGCGACGACAAGGCCCGGGACATGCTGGTCCGGTTCGCTATGGGCCCTGCCCCGGACCCGAGCCTCTGACATGCGCCGCGACTCTGGCCCGGCCAAGGTTTTGTACCGGTTCCTGGAAGAGCGGACCCTGCCTTTTTTGCTCAGCCAGGGCATAACCCCGGACCAGATGACCGGTCTGGGCCTGCTGTTGAGCGCCCTGGCCGGGTTGTCTTTTCTGGTCTCGCCTCTGCTGGCCGCCCTCTTGGCCGCCCTGGGCGGACTCTGCGACACGGCGGACGGTCTGCTGGCCCGAAGCACCGGCCGGGTCAGCCGCCGGGGGGCCTTCCTGGACTCCGTCCTGGACCGTTACGGCGAATCATTCCTTTTAATGGGGGCCTGGGGCCATCTGGCCGGATTCCCCGCCCTGCTCGTGCCGGGAGGCGTAGCGGTCATGGCCGCTCTGGCCGGTTCGCTGATGGTCAGCTACACCAGGGCCAGAGGCGAGGCCCTGGGCGTCTCTTGCGACCAGGGCCGCTTCACCCGGCCGGAACGCCTGCTCATCATGGTTGCGGGCGGCTTTTTCGATTTTCTGGCCCCGGGGAGGATCGTCTTTCTGGCCGTGCTCGCGGTGGCCGCGGGAGCCAACTGGACCGCGCTCCGGCGCTTCAGACTCATCAGCCGGAGTCTGGCCGAACCGCCGGACAGCGAAACAGCCGGCCGGGAACGCCCGGAGGTCTAGTTTTACCGGAACATCATCAAGCCGGAATGCTTGGCTCTTCGAAGCAGGCTCACCGGCTTTTTTACCGGACAGACCGGCCTGACTTGCACAGTTGGGCCTCTACATGAAAAACCCCGCCGAAATTGGCGGGGTTTCAGGCTGTCGCCTGGACCCTCTCTGGGGGCTGGCCGCCCCCAGCGCTCCCGCTGTTCGCTGCCCCCGCGTATAGCCGAAATATAAAACCGGAGACGTCAGCCTCCGGAGCCGGGTGCAGGCGAATGCCTGCCCGGTCAGACCGAGCGGATTTCCTGTTTGATGAAGGTAATGTATGAAACCCCGAAGCAGATGATGGTCAGGCCCAGGAGAAAAACCAGGTAAGGCAGGACCACCAGGATGGACTGGCCCAGGGGCAGAGGGTTCTTGAAGCGGCTCATGGATATCCGCTCCATGGTCCCGACCATGACCAGTTTCTGAGTGGTGCGGCTGAATGGGTCGAGTATGGTTTCGGTGGATTCCGAGTATAAAACAGCCGGAGAAATCAGGGAAACCGCATGAGCCACCTTGTTGTGCCGCAATACCTGCTGCACGTCTTCGGCGTTGTCCTGGGGAACCAGGGTGTTGGCCACGAGGTTGGCCCCGAAGGCGATGAAAAAGGAGAAAAATATCCACAGGGCCACCGAAGCCAGGGCCGAAGTGGCCACGGAACGGAAAAATATCGAAAACAGGATGGACAGTCCCAGCCAGAAGGACACATAGGCGATGCTGAGCACCAGGTAGACGGCCAGACGGGCGACTTCCTCGGCTCCGGGCACCACGCCCACGGTGATGAGGCCCAGGCCCGTGACCAAAAGCACCAGGCTGGCCAGCATGATGCTGATGGTGGTCACCCCGGCCAGGAACTTGCCGTTGATGATGGCGTCACGATAGATGGGCTGGGCGACCAGCTTGGAAAGAGTCCCGTAATTCCTTTCGCGGTTGATGGCGTCAAAGCCCATAATCAGCCCGATGAGAGGGCCGAAGAAGGCGATGAAGTCCACCAGAGAAAAAAACTGGCCGGAAGTGGTAAAAAGCATGAGAAAGACGTAATCCGGCCGACTGACTCCGGACAACTGCTGTTTCAGGCTGGCCCCGACCATGTAGGACGTAACCAGGGCTATCATGGCGATGAGGCAGAATATGATGAGGAACCGGGCTGAAGTGAAGTGGTCGGCCAGCTCTTTGCGGTAGATATGCAGCATGGCTCAACCCTCCTGAGTAAAATAGCGCATGTAGATTTGTTCCAGGCTCAACTGTCCGCCGCCTTCGCCGGTCTCGCCCCGGGCCAGTTCGGCAATGGTCCCCTGAGCGACCAGGGTTCCCTTGTTCATGATGCCTACCCGGGTGCAGATGCGCTGGACCTGGTGAAGGAGGTGTGACGACAGGAGCACGGTTATGCCTTGTTCGCGGCTGAGGGCGACGACAAGATCGAGCATGCGGTTGATGCCGTCCGGATCGAGACCCAGGGTCGGTTCGTCCAGAAAGATCAGCTTGGGCTCCTTGACCAGGAGTTCGGCGATGCCCAGGCGCTGGCGCATGCCTCGGGAATAGGCGGAAACCAGCTTGTCGGCTTCCCCTCCCAGACCGACCAGTTCCAGGGTCCGGCTCACGCGGCCCCGGTATTCCTCTTCGGCCAACCCGTTGAGCCTGGCCACGAAGGTCAGGTTTTCACGGGCGGTCAGGTCCTGGTAGAACCCCACGTTTTCGGGCAGGTAACCGACCTGGCGCTTGACCTTGAGCGACTCCCGGACCGGGTCGCAACCCAGCACCCTGGCCTTGCCGCCGGAAGGTTCGGTCAGCCCCAGGAGCATGAGCAGAGTGGTGGTTTTGCCCGCTCCGTTGGGACCGAGGAAACCGAATATTTCGCCCTCGCCGACTTCCAGGCTGAGTTCGTTGACGGCCGTCTGACGGCCGTAACGCTTGGTCAGCCTTTCAGTCTCGATGACATTTGCCATATCAGCGCCTGCCAAGCTTCCTGAAAATGAAACCCAGAGCGATGATGACCAGCATGATGATGGCCACGCCGATCCAGCCCCAGGCCGACGAGGCCTTGACGGTCACCCGGAATTCGACTTCCTTGCTCTCTTTTTCCCCCTGGGCCGACACAGCCACGGAGTAGTCTCCGACCAGGGCCTGATCGCCCGGAGTGATGGCTATTTCCACCTGCTTGAGTTCACCCGGCTTGAGGCCTTCGATCTTCTCGGGTTTGAACTCCACGTTCCAGTTTTCGGGCTTGAAGGAAAGGAAGGATATTTCGCGCTGGGTGGCCGAGCCTTCGTTCTGGATATACAGGGAGACCGTACCGGCCTTGCCTCTCTGGGTGGTCAGCGAAAGGAGGCCGTCGGTGGTGCCGGCCTTCAACTTGTAAGTTCCGGTGAGAACGACCATGAGCACGGCTTCCGCTTCGTCGTCGCCCTTGGCCGATTTGACTTTGACCTTGATGGGGTATTCACCGGCCTCGGCTTTGGGAGGCGGAGTGACCTGGACGTTGACCGCACTGTTCTGACGTCCTTCTATCTGCAGGGAACTGATCTGTTTTTCTTCATAAGGCGGCTTGAAGGATATTTCCCAGCCTTCGGGACCGGCCCCGAGCAGGTTGAAAAGGCTGTCGTCGTCGGCGTCGTTCTTCACGTCCAGGGAAAATTCGAACTTGGAATCGGAAGGACCGCGCAGGACGGGAAAGGAGGTGGTCAGCTTGATGACGTCGTCCCTCTTTTCGGCCTCGACCACGGTCACGTCAATGGACGTGGTCTTGCTGATGGCCTTGTCCTGAGTCCAGGCCTTGATGGCGAAATGGTATTTGCCCGGTGTGAGCTTCGCTCCCCTGACGGCGGATTTGGCCACGAAATTCATGGCCCGGTCGTCGTTGGCGGCTACGAATATGCCGGTAACCTGGTCGCCGTAACTACGAATCATGGTCTCCCAGCCTTCGGGCTGAGACACCACTTCCAGCATGATGGTTTCGTCCTGGCGGCCGGTGTTCTTGACAACCAGATCGACCCGGACGTCTTCATCGACCCCGATGGTCAGGCCGGGATAACGCAGAGCGGCGATAAAATCGCGGGCCGGCTTGTCAGCGGCCGAAGCCATGGGAGCGGCGTTCAGCACGGCCGCCATAACGAGAACCAGGAAAAACGTCACAACTCTTTTTGTCGTCATATTACCATTCTCCACCGAGGTAGAATTAACCAAACAAATGTAACAGGGTATACAGGTATTTGAAATGAAACGCAAGGGGACTCATGGCGGTCTCATCCATCAAGGCTCATAATGGTCTTCAACTGAAAATAGTAACAACAGGTATGGATGTCAAGAGGGGTGAAGGGACAACCTTCTCCGGAAAATCGCCGTCAGAGGCCAACGTCCGGCCCGGGGCGTCCGGCTGTCGTTCCCGTTCAAGTATTCGTCATTCCCATTCTATCTGTTTTTCCCGCCTTGATGGTATCCATTTCAGGCAGCGGCGGGCATCCGCAGCATGCCCTGACCGCATCCATTTTGCAAGCTCCCGAAAGTAAGAACTGAAAACCGCCGTTCGAATGGATGACGTTCCCGCGTGCCCGGAGTTGTTGCTCCGGTCGCAGAGCGGCGGCGGTTAATTCGGCGATGACGGAGCAAGTTTTCCCTTACCCCAAACGATCAAGCCGCAGAAGGAGGTATTGTCCCATGAAAAAGGTTTTGCCGGCCATCCTGACTATCGTGCTGATTCTCGCCTTTGCCCGGTCTGTTCCCGCCGCCGGAGTGACTTACATCGTCAAGCCGGGGGATTCCCTCTCAGGGCTGGCTCTCAATTACCTGGGAAACCGTCAGGCCGCCGGAGAGATCATCAAGGCGACCAACGCAAGACACGGCGACGATCCAGGTTACGGCTTTATAAAAGACCCCAACCGCCTGCGGAATGGCCAGAAACTGGTTCTGCCTTTACCCGTGCCCGGCGGCGGAAACCTGGACGCCGTTATCCTGGACAGAAACCTCAACTTCCCGGAAGCTCCGTTCTGGTCGAAAAAAGACGGCTGTCTGTACTATGTTGAGTGGGGCGGCGACAAGATGTGGAAATACAAGGACGGCCAGAAGAGCCTTTTCCTGGAAAACGCCAAGGGCGACGGGCCGTGCGGCATGGACCAGGCCGAAAACGGCGATCTCTGGGTGGCCATGTACAGCTCGTTGAAAGTGGTCCGGATGGACGGTCAGGGCAAGGTACTGGCCACTTACGACAATTATAACGGCGCTGAATTCAGAGGCCCCAACGACGTAGCCGTGGACGCCCGGGGCGGGGTCTACTTCACCGATTCGGGCAATTTCGAAGACGACTGGGCCACAGGCCGGCCGGCCGGGGCTTTGTATTACATCACTCCGGAAGGCCGCTTAACCCTGGTTGACAGCCGCCTCTGCTATTCAAACGGCCTGAGTCTTTCTCTGGACGGCAAACGGCTTTACGTTAACGAACACCGGAAAAATCGGGTTCTGGCCTATGGCGTCAGGCCGGACGGCAGCCTTTCCAAACGAGAAGTGTTTTTCAGACTGGACAACAACTGCCTGGCCGAAGACCAGTACGCCTATGAACTGGGGCCGGACGGCATGTGCCGGGACAGCCACGGCAACCTCTGGGTCGCCCACTACCGTGGCGGCAAGGTGGTGGTAATTTCGCCGGAAGGTAAAATGCTGCGCCAGGTCTATCTGCCGGAAGGCTTCAACCCGACCAACACCAGCCTGAGTCCGGACGAAAAGACCCTTTACGTTTCGGAAGGCGAACTCGGTTATATTTACGCCTTGCCGGTGGATTGATTCTCCGCGCCGGGGCCGGAGACCAGCCCGCCCCGGCGTTTTTCCAGCCGGAAATCAATTCCCTTTCCGCCGCCCCCGGCGGCGCAGCAGCAAAAGATCGACTGTCAGGACAAGCAGGACGGCGCAACCGCCGATAATGGCCGTTTCCCGGCCGGTATAAACGACCCTGCGGAATTCCTCATCCACAGCAGCCGGTTTCAGGGAAAAATCCTCCTTCATACTGTCCGGCGTCAGACTTCCGTGAAAAACCGTCAGATAGCTTTTCTGCCAGAGATTGAAGCCTTCCAGTACGGCATCCTGCTGAAAGGTCTTCAGGCTGGTCACGGTAGGAGCGTAGACCAGTTCCATGGCCCCGCCTGAGTATTTGACAGGCAGACGGGCATCGCCGTCCATCCGGTGAGGGGCGTAGACAAAGAGTTCTATTTCCGCCGCCGAATTGCCGGCTCCACTCAGAGCCAGAGGATAAACAGGCCGCTGGGCGGAGAAACTCAGGACCAACGGCTCCGAAAGTCCCTCCAGCTTCCCGTCCCGGTCGGCCTTGACCCTGGCCGTGACAAACCGCCAGCCCCGCCGGGCGTAATCTTCCAGCACGGCCCGGTCCGCATCGGACAGAGCGAAACCGTTCGCCTTGACCCAGGACGCCACGGCCGGCCAGGCTTCTCCCTTGACGGCCTGAACTTCGTATAGGGCCACAGGTTGCACAGGGAGTTCTTCCGCCGCGCCCCGGTCTTGATATTCCTGCCAGAAATACGCCCCCACCCCCAGGAGCGCCCCCAGCACCAGGAGTTTCACGCCATACCCGGCCAGCATCCTCGGCCAGGGCGACGGAGGATACATCCCCTTCCCCCGGCCCCAGGCCACCAGGGCGGCCGCGAAGAAAAGCACCGGGACAAAAGCCAGGAGCAAAACCAGATACCGGGTCAGGCTGACTTCCACCGGCCTGAGAGTCCAGGCCAGACCTTTCAGATTGCTTTCAATTTCCCGCGACGGCAGCCGGGCGATTACAGGTTCCGCCGGAACAGGCACCACCCAGCCGAAAACGCTGCCCCGGCCGTGAAACATGGCTTGCAGGCAGAGCAGTTCCTTTTCCCCGTCATGGATGATAACGGCCCGCTGGTAAGGCAGACCGGGCAAGGTCTTGTCCCGGACCAGTCCGAACAGGCCGCCGTCGGCCAGCACGGAGCCGCTCCCGGCCAGCAGGACAAGCAGCAGGACGGCGGAGAAAATTCTCTTCATAAATCCTCCAGTTCAGTAAAAGGCCGGAACCCCGGCTGTCCGGGACAAAACATGATCCTTCCGGACCGCAACCCGCCGTTGTTTCCCAAAATTGATGATCCCCTGAGTCAGATTATAAAAAAACCGTGCGGAATGCAAAGGTTATCAAACCTGCACCTCCTCTTCGGCCGGACTTGCCGATACCGTAATCATGCTTATCTTATAAAAGTAAAGAGAGTGCCGTTCGGCGGAATCACCGTCGGCCGGAATTGGCCGCAAACAGGGAGGGCCGCCATGAAGTATGTGGAATTTTACGACAGCAGGAACGGAAAAAAGAGGAAACTCGGGGAAATAAGACTGGAAAAAAACAGGCTTATGATGTCCGAAGACCTGGCTCCCAGATGGGACCGGGGCAATTCTTACAGTCTGCTGGCGGCGGGCGGATACGAAATCATGTACGAACCGGAAAAGATCCTGGAATCATTGAAAAGGGAATTTACCTCGCCGGAATTCGAGGCGTCGGAAGTAATGGAGAGGTAATTCCTTAATAGCGCGGAAGAAAAACCGGACCTCTGGTTCGGTCATTTGCATAAAGCCACATGATTGACCGGGGAGGCGTTTGCCTGCCCGGTCGTTTTTTTATTCCACGGCCAGGTAAGCGCCGGTCCCGATAAGGACCGCTCCGGCCGTGCGGTTGACCCTTTTCATGATTACGGGACTGCGGAAAAAGCCCCTCATGCGGTCGGCCGCAAAGGCGTAAAGCATCAGGGTGCCGCAGATCACCAGCATGATCAGCCCGGCCACCACGGCCACGTCGGCCAGTCCGAGCCTGCCGAGGTCCATAAAGGCCGGGAGAAATCCCAGATAAAAAAGGATGACCTTGGGGTTGCCCAGGCTGATGGCGAATCCGGAAGCCAGGTCGCGCCCCAGGCCCCGGCCCTGCTGAAAGACGGCCGGTTCGATGCTCCCGCCGCTCTGCCGCCACAGGCGGCACCCGGTCCAGACCAGATACGCCGCCCCGGCCACGCGGACGATCATGAAGAATTCGCCCATTACCCGGCCGATGGCCGTCAGTCCGACCATGGCCGCCGTGGCATAAAAAAGGTCTCCGGCAGTCATGCCCACAGCCAGGCCCACGGCAGGCTTCATTCCGGAGGACAGGGCGCGGGCGGTCACGGCCAGCACGCCGGGTCCGGGTATGGCGCAAAAGACAAAAAGGGCCAGTCCAAGCCCCAAAGCGGTTTCCCAGGTCATTTTAGGTTATCCTTCGGCCACAGTTGCAGCCCTGTTCGAATCCCCGGATTCTCGCTCCGCCCAGGACCGTTGTCAAGAAAATGAAAACGCCGTCCCCGCGCGAAAAGCAAAACAATGTGTTGCGGAAAGGGTATGGTTGTGTATTATCTGTAACATGCAAATTAGCTGCCGAGAATCGGTATTGCTCACAGGAGCCGGTTTTACTCACAACATCGGTACGCCTCTTGCCGATGGCATGTGGGTTCTTTTTTTCAATCACCCCCTGGCCTCTGAGTTTCGGGAAATCAGGCAGGCCTTGTTGGCAGACTATAGCTACGAGTCAGTCTATCAGGGAATCATCGGAGGAGACTATTCGCCAAGGGTTAAAGAGGCCATCAATGAAATTACCATGGATGCTTATTACAAAATAGATGACATGGTAATAAGTTACACAACAAGCATTGAGCCTTCACATAGGGTAGATAAATACGGGTTAAACAATTTTATTAAATTGTTTTCCGGGGATAATAATTCAGTCGGGTATTTTTTTACACTCAACCAGGATTTATTTATCGAAAGACACTATTGCAATGGCCAGAGGATAGAGATACCTCATTTGCCTATATTGCCCGCCCCGCCCCATTCCATATCTATCAGTGCAAGCAAAATAGCAAAAGAAGACTTTTTTCCTCTGCCAGATAAAACGGAACTGGACAACCAATTGCAATCATACCGCAAACAAGAAAACTTTCAATATATAAAGCTTCACGGCTCTTGTATCTGGAAGACCTCTCAGGACCAAAACTCTTTGGTGATCGGAACGCAAAAATCCAATTTAATCCAAAACGAGCCCCTGCTTTCTTATTATTTTGATGTTTTCAAAAAGGTTTTGTTTTCTGGAAACGTAAGGTTATTCGTTATTGGTTATGGTTTTGGTGATGAACACATCAATGAAGTGATAGCCGAAGCAGTGCGCAGTCATGGGTTACAGGTGCTGGTTATTTCTCCTCAAAACCCCAGAGATTTCTTTGATATGATTATTGAAAAACCATCGGGACGAATTATCCGCGATGGTCTCATAAAATACTACCCATATACTCTCGCGGAGTTGTTTCCTTGTGAACCGGGTGCTTCGCCTCATCTTGGAGACATCAAGCAGGAAATCTCATAGCGCGATAATCTTTGTCGCCTCCCCCGTTTTTTCATAGGTTTCCCCGGCGAACATGGACGTTCGCCCGCCCGCATCAGGGCACGGATGCCCGTATGCGGGATTAATAAGGCCGGGGATTCCAAAGGGCCGAGGCCTTCCGGCCCTTTGGTCTGGGCGGGAAAGACTATCCGAAGTCACTGACGTTCGCGGCAGGGGCGAAGCATCCCGCCTGAACAGACCTGCACGAAGCCGTCTTGATTCCTGCTTTCCTTCTCATCGTTCCGGGGGCAGCGACCAGCGGGAGCGCTGGGGGCGGCCAGCCCCCAGAGTGGGTCCAGGCGCAAGCCTGGGGTCCAGGCGACAGGCTGGGGCGAAGCATCCCGCCGGAAGAGTGTTGCTTGAAGCCTCTCCCTTCACATTCCAATCCCCACTCTCCCCACCAGCTATGGCGCTTCCTAACCGATTATCTGCTTAAATCCGCTGACCATAAATTCCACGGCGATGACAGCCACCAGCAGCCCCATCAGGCGGGTTATGACCCGTATGCCTCCCACTCCCAGGGCTTTTCCGATGATGGTTCCGAAGCGGAAGACCAGGTAGGCGGCGAGGCAGGCCAGGACGATGGCGGCGAAGATCAGGGGCAGTCCGATGGGCTGCGGCGGATTCTGCTGCCAGACCAGGACGGCGGTGATGGCTCCCGGACCGGCGAGCATGGGGATGGCCAGGGGCACCAGGGCCACGTTTTCCTTGGTCATACCTTCTTCTTCTTCCTCGTCGCTGGTCCTGATGCCGGGAGAAATGAGGCCGAGCATTTCCAGAGAGTAGATGAAGAAGATGACTCCTCCGGCTATCTGAAAGGCGGGGAGGCTGATGGCGAAGAATTTGAGGACGGCTTCGCCGGTCAGGACGAAGAAGGCCAGGATAAGGCAGGCTGCTCCGGCGGCGATGGCGGCCATGCGGCGTCTTTCATCAGGGGTATTGTGGCGGGTGAAGGCCAGGAAAAACGGCAGATTGCCCAGCGGGTCCATGATGATGACCAGCGGGACGAGCAGATTTATGAGCGCACTCAGGGCTTCCATGTTTTTCCGTCAGGCCTCCCGAGGCCGGGATGGTCAGTTGCGGGCGGCAATGGCCTTGGCCGGGATGAGTCCGGTGGCTGCGGCCGAAACGATATTGCCGGCCACGCCGGGACCGTCTCCAGCCACGTACAGCCCGGCCACGGCGGTTTCCAGGTCGGGCGTGGTTTTGATCTGGGTGGCGAAGAACTTGATTTCGGGCGCGTAGAGCAGTGTTTCGTCGTTGGAGACGCCGGGGACGACCATATTGAGTTTTTCCAGGCCTTCGGTCAGGTTGGTCAGGATGCGTTCGGGCAAGGCCATGGCGATATCGCCGCAGACCACGTTGGTCAGGGTGGGTAAGATGAAGCCTTTGCTGATGCGGTTCCAGGTGCTGCGGCGGCCGCGTTTGAGGTCGCCGAAGCGTTGCAGGATGGGTTTGCCTCCCCCGATGAGTGAGGCCAGCCTCCCGATGGCTTCTCCGTAGGCCTGGTTGTCGGTGACCGGTTCGGTGAGGACCACTTTGGAGAGGAAGGCGAAGTTGGTGTTTTCCGACTTTTCCTCGCGGTAGGCGTGGCCGTTGACGCAGACGAAATCGTTGTAGTTTTCCAGGGAGACGAAGCCCCCGGCGTTGGTACAGAAGGTCCGGGTCAGATCGTCGTATTTCTGGGTCTGGATGAAGAAAGTCGGGTCGTAGATAACCCGGCAGAGATCGGCCATGATGTCGTTGTGGACTTCTACCCTTACGCCGACTTCAATGCCGCGGTGGGTGACTTCCAGGCCCAGGCGGGCGGCCAGCCTTCCGACCCATTCGGCTCCCACCCGGCCGGGTGAAAGGATGACGCTGGGCGCGTAATAGGTTCCCTGGCCGGTGACAACTCCGCGCACCCGGCCCTGGTCCACCAGAACGTCGAGGACTTCTTCCTTGGTGTTCACGGTGACGCCTTTGGCCTCGATGTGGCTGAAGAGTTTGGCGATATGGGCGGGCAGGTAATCGCTGCCCAGGTGTTTCTGCTTGATGATGAGCAGGTCCACCCCGTGTTTCATGGCCATCCTGCGGATATTCCGGGCGGCTTCCATGTCGGTGGGATAGACGGGGCCGTCCATGCCGAAGCGGGTGAAGACGGCTTCGGTTTCGTCGATGAGTTTCTGGGCTTCCGGCAGGGGCATGAACTGGGTAAGGTCTGTTTTACCCAGTTTGGGGATGAAGTTGAGCTTGCCGTCGGAAAAGAGTCCGGCTCCGCCCAGTCCGCAGAGGATGTTGCAGGGCTGGCAGTCCACGCATTCGCCGGTCTTTTTGATGGGGCAGGAACGGGAGCCGATGGGACGCCCCTTATCCAGGAGGAGGACATTCAGGTCCGAGTACTCGGCCAGATGGTAGGCGGCGAACATGCCTGCCGGGCCTCCGCCGACAATGATGACATCGTATTCGTTATTCTTCATGATATGCCTCTTATACCAAACCGCGCCTGTTCCGGCTATCCTTTGTGGTAAATTCCCGTTTAGCACTTTGTCATTCTACCGTGAAGAGCGGCGTCTGTCATCAGTGGGGGAAGTATGGTCTGATTTTCCGGCATTCGGGCAACGGATGTGGCGAAACGCGGTTGAGGCAGAGGGGTTGTGTTTATCGTCATCCCCCCTTTTTTAAAGTGTTTCTGCTGAATTCATCGTAGATGAAACATGGGGCGTCAGACCTCTTCTTGACTCGTTGCGAAACAGCAGTGCCATGTAAATGTTCCTGCCGCGCCCTAGCGGCGGCATTCTTTTGTTTTTCCTTTGCCGCAAGTTGTGGCAAGGTGGACCTCTGTTGTGCTAATTTCAATTATCTGATGGCAGTTCACCATCTAAAGGGCGGGACTGTCCGGCTGGGCCTTACAGTTCACTTGCTGAAAGATTGAAAAACTGGCGGCCCATGTCTCAGCCGGTGCCAGACGACAGGTCTGCGGGGGCTTCGAATACTAACCCGCCCTAACGTGGTCCGGGACTGTTTGCCTGCTGACCATGATGCCGGACTCGTCCGGGGAAATGCTTGCTTGACAGGACAACAGTGGAGAAATTTTCCGAGAGCACTTACTCATGATCATAGCCCAACTGACATCGGTCCATTCGCCTACGGATGTTCGTATTTACGGCAAGATATCCTCCACTCTGGTCAAGGCTGGCCATGAAGTCCATATTGTGGCGCCATGCGACAAAGGGGTCGGTCAGGAAACCTTGGGCGGGGTGGTGATGCATTATCTGCCGGTCAGCCAGAACAGAATCCGTCGTGTCTTGAAACTGGTTGGCAGGGTGTTGAAAGTCGCGGCCGCTCTCAAGGTAGATATTTACCATTTTCATGATCCTGATTTTCTGCCCTATGCTCCTTTCTTTCAGCATTATGTCGGACGGCCCGTCATATACGACGCCCACGAAGACGTGCGTCTCAATCTATTGAGCCGCACTTGGCTCTCTCCAGTGATGCGCAAGCCCTTTGCCTTTGGCGTAGGTCTCTGCGAGGACATGGTTATTCCTCGGCTGGCTGGAGTAATCGCCGCCACACCGGCTATTGCGCGGCGCTTGACCAAGTCAGCCAATCAAGTAATGGTTCAGAACTTTCCGCTGCTGGATGAACTGGCTCGGCCCAGGAATTTTCGTGTGACTGAAAGCCTTGCGACGTTCGTTTATGCCGGGGGTATTTCCTCTCTGCGCGGCGTCCAGGAGGCCATTCAGGCCTTGCCTCTGGCCGGCGCGGATGCGCGTCTGGCCCTGGCCGGTCAATGGTCGCCGGAGTCGTGGCGAAGCCAGTGCATGGAAATGGAAGGCTGGAACCAGGTGGATGAAAAAGGTTTTCTCGACCGCCCTGCCTTGGCCGAACTCTTGAACTCGGCCGTTGCCGGCTTGGTTCTTTATCATCCGACCCAGGCCCACCTGGAGGCTTATCCCAACAAACTATTCGAATACATGTCCGCGGGCCTGCCGGTCATTGCTTCGAATTTTCCCTTGTGGCGCGGCATAGTCGAGGAAACCGGCTGCGGCCTTCTGGCCGATCCGCTCAACCCGGAAGACATTGCCCGGGCCATGCAATGGATGCTGGACCATCCGGAAGAAGCAGCGGCCATGGGGCGGCGCGGCCGGAAAGCCGTGGAGGAAAGGTTCAACTGGGAGAGCGAAGCGTCGAAACTGATCGCCTTTTACGAAAAGCTGCTTGGGAACCGGCAGGTCAAGCGGGTCGTTCGTTGACAACAGAACATTGGGAACGTATGTGACATGTGATGAAAATCATCTACCTGCATCAATATTTCAATACACCGGACATGGCCGGTGGAACAAGATCTTACGAAATGGCTCGCCGCCTGGTTGCCCAAGGGCATGAAGTGCATATGATCACCAGCGGCAATCCGGCCCGTGGATTTCCTTCCGGCCGATGGCGTCAGTCGGAAGAGGCCGGAATTCATGTCCATTGGGTGTCTGTGGCTTACGATAATAAAATGGGTTATTTACGGAGGCTGAGGGCCTTTTTCGAGTTCGCCCTGCGAGCCGGGCCCAAGGCCGTCTCCCTGGGAGGAGACATTGTTTTCGCCACAAGCACGCCCCTGACCATCGCCCTGCCTGCGGTCTACGCCTCATGGCGGCTGAAAATACCCATGGTCTTCGAAGTCAGGGACATGTGGCCGGACGTGCCCATAGCCTTGGGCGTCCTGAAAAATCCCTTGCCTGTCAGGGCCGCACTCTGGCTGGAAAAATTCGCCTATCGGCACTCTTCGCAGATCGTCGCCCTCGCGCCGGGCATGGGCGAAAAAATCGTGGCCAAGGGTTATCCCGCCGGGAAGGTGCATATCATACCGAACGGCGCGGACTTCAGCCTTTTTCGGATTGGCCCTGAACCCGGAATGGAAATTCGCCGCCGCCTTGCCTGGCTGGGGGACCGGCCGCTGATTACCTACATAGGCACTGTGGGACCGGTTACCAACGTCGGGTACCTGGCGCAAGTCGCAGCCGAAGCCTGGAAACTCGATCCCGATATTCGATTCGCCGTGGTCGGTGACGGGAAAGACAAGGTAAACGTCAGGAAGATGGCCGGCAAGCTGGGGGTGCTGGACAGGAATTTTTTCATGTTCGACGCCATACCCAAGAGAGATGTGCCGGTTTGGCTGTCGGCCACTGACTTGGCCGTCATCCTTATCTCCGGTCCCCGCATCGTCTGGCAGGATTCGGTCAACAACAAATTCTTCGATGCTCTGGCCGCCGGGAGACCGGTGGCCAACAATTTTGAAGGCTGGTCGGCGCTTCTGGCCAGGGATTACGGAGCCGGTCTGATCTTGGATTCGCAGGACCACAAGGGTGCTGCGGAAACCCTGGTTAAGACTCTCCGGGATCGGGCATGGCTCAATCAGGCCGGGCGGAAAGCCAACGAACTGGGACGCTCCATGTTTGACCGGGATATGTTGGCCGAAAAACTGGAAGCCGTCCTCATGACCGCCGTGCGGAATCGTCGTTAAATGAATTATGTATTTCTCCGGGACAAATAATTTGTACAGGACGCTGGGAAAAAAAGCCTTCGACATCACGGCGGCTTTTCTGGCCTTGATCGTCCTGGCCCCTTTTCTTCTGTTGTTGGCGGTTTTGATCCGGCGGCGGATGGGGAGCCCGGTGCTTTTCCGCCAGTTGCGCCCCGGTCTTCATGGGCGGCCGTTTGTCTGTTTCAAGTTCCGCACGATGAACGGCGCCCGCGACACAGAGGGCAATCTGCTGCCGGACAGTCTCAGGGTCACTTCCCTGGGGCAGCTGCTGCGGAGCACCTCACTGGACGAACTGCCGGAACTGATAAACGTAGTGAAGGGGGAAATGAGCCTGGTCGGTCCCAGACCTCTGCTGATGGAGTATCTGCCCCTTTATTCAGAGCGGCAGTCGCACCGGCACGATGTCAGGCCCGGCATCACGGGCTTGGCTCAGATCAACGGGCGTAATGCCTTGACCTGGGAAGAAAAATTCGCATACGATCTTGATTATGTCGAGAATTGCGGCTTTCGCCTGGATATCTCGATAATCCTGAAGACTTTTCTGGCCGTGTTTGGCCGTAAGGGAATATCTCACGGGGACTCCGTCACCATGCCCAGATTTACCGGGACAAAAAATTGACTGCGAAACGGAATATTGTGGGGGGAATCACCGGCTGTTCTTTGCGGCCGGTCGAAGGCTGTGACCATGCCTGAGCGGGAAAAAACACGAATAGCTGTCTATGGAGCCAGCGGACACGCCAAAGTAGTGATTGATGCTATTGAAAAGCAGGACGCCGCTGTCATTGCTTTTCTCTGTGACGACAATCCCGCCTTGGCCGGCCGGTCGCTGTTGGGCTATCCCATAGTCACGGGTTTCGAAAGATCTCTGCAACGCATTCAACTTGAAGACATTTCATCGGTCCTGGTGGCCATTGGCGCAAACCGGGTCCGGGCCGCCCTGGCCGAAAGAATCCTGGGGGCCGGGCTTACTCTGTTTTCAGTCAGGCACCCGTCGGCCAATATCGGCCGGGACGTAACCTGGATGGGCGGCACCGTGCTACTGGCCGGGGTGTCGGTGAATACCGATACCGCCATAGGCCCGAACTGTATTCTGAACACCAATTGTTCCGTGGATCATGATTGCCGCATAGCCGCCCATGTTCATATAGCTCCGGGAGCCACTCTCTGCGGAGGCGTTTCGGTGGGTGAAAGCACACTCATCGGGGCAGGCTCCGTGGTCTTGCCCGGTATAGAAATCGGGGCCGGTGCGGTGGTCGGCGCGGGATCTGTGGTGACAAGGAACATCCCGGACAATTCAACCGTGACCGGAGTACCGGCTCGGCCTCTTTGACGGAAAACAATTCCCGGAAAAAGGAACTATGGCGCGAGAAATGAAAAACAAGCTGGCCCTGGATGGTGGAACTCCCGTCCGCACGGCGCCCTGGCCTTTCTGGCCGCATTTTGCCGATGATGAAATCGCCGCCGCCGAGGCCGTGTTGAGATCCGGCAAGGTCAATTACTGGACCGGCGACGAAGCCCGCGAGTTTGAAAAGGAATTCGCCGCCCTCTGCCGCCGGCGTCATGCCGTGGCCGTGGCCAACGGGACCTTGGCCTTGGAACTGGCCCTTTACGCCCTAGGCGTCGGCCCCGGAGATGAAGTCATCGTCCCGTCCCGGACCTTCATCGCCACGGCCAGCGCAGCCGTGGCCCGGGGTGCGCGGCCGGTCGTGGCCGATCTGGACCCTTTGAGCCAGACCATAACCGCTGAAACCATCGCCCCTCTGATCACGCCCAAGACCAAGGCCGTCATCGCCGTCCATCTGGCTGGTTGGCCCTGCGACATGGACCCGATACTCGAACTGGCCTCCCGCCACGGTTTTCTGGTCGTGGAAGACTGCGCTCAAGCTCATGGAGCCGTTTACAAGGGCCGTCCGGTCGGCAGCCTGGGTCACATCGCCGCCTTCTCCTTCTGTCAGGACAAAATCATCACCACCGCCGGAGAAGGCGGAATGGTCGTCATGGATGATTCATCCTGGTGGGAAAAAGCCTGGAGTTACAAGGACCACGGCAAATCCTATCAGGCTGTCTACAACAAGCAGCATCCACCGGGTTTCCGCTGGCTGCACGAATCCTTCGGTACCAACTGGCGTCTGACCGAACCTCAGGCCGCCATTGGCCGGGTGCAACTCGGAAAACTGGAATCCTGGGTGGAAATAAGGCGAAGAAACGCCGCCCTGCTCACTGCGTCACTGAACCGGCTGGACTGCCTGAGTATCGCTGTTCCGCCGGATGACTCCCGGCATGCCTACTACAAATATCTTATGCTTTTAAATCCTGACCGCCTGCAGGATGGCTGGAGCCGGGACAGAATATCGGTAGCCGTGGAAAAGGAAGGCATCCCCTGTTTCTCCGGCTTCTGCAGCGAGATTTATCTGGAAAAAGCCTTTCCGGAAGAGTGGCGGCCCCGGAGCCGCTTGCCCGTGGCCAAGAGCCTGGGAGAAAACAGCCTTATGCTGCAGGTCCATCCGACCTTGACCGAGGACGACATGAGCCAGGCCGCCGAAGCGGTGGAGAAGGTGATGGCCGTTTCCACCCGGTGACAGGTTGAAGGCATCGAAGCTTCCGCCTCATGTTTCTTTCTTGACAACCTGTTCAGGTCAAGGTTAGCTTCTTTGCCATAATCTGAATTTGGCCCCTGTCCGGAGCCCTTCGGGGATAATCGGGAAAGCGGTGCAAATCCGCTACGGGCCCGCCACTGTGAGTGGGGACGAATACCGGTAAGCCACTGGACTCTGCGTAGTCCGGGAAGGACCGGTAGGCAGGATGATCCACGAGTCAGGAGACCGGCCGGTCAGGGTTCCACAAGACGCCTTCGAGGTACAAGGTGGTGGAGCTTGAAGTATCAGTTTCATTTTGCGGCCCCAGCCGCGCCCATGGCGCACGGCGGGGCTTTTTTTATCAGAAGGGGAGTAACAATGAATATCAAAACCGTCTGGTCTGATCTGGAAACCACTATAAAGGAAATGGAAAGCGGCCGGGGAGACTGGAACAATCATGTGGCCACGGCCCGGGCCGGCATTGAACTGCTCTTTGAGTATCCTTCCGAGCAGATTGTCGAACATATCAGAAAGTCCGGCTGGCCGGTGAAGGGCGTGGTCAAGTGGCTGGTCCACGAAGCCGGCCAGTTCGGGGGAGTTGACCCGGCCCGGCTGGATGAACTCAACCGGGCGCTTCTGAACATGGATTAGACTTTCCTTTTTTCCGGGCCGTCAGGGGATTTTTCTCGGCGGCTGGCTTCGGCGCGTGCCATGGGAGCACCCGGCGTCGCGGAAAGGCGCCGCGCCCCGGATGCCCTTGGCCCCGCTCCATTCTATAACCGGGCGACCAGGGGCAGGCCCCCCATCAGGCGCATTGGCCGATGTCGCCAATCTCCAGGCCGTGCCTCCGCGCCGCACCGGACACATGTTTCCGGGCCAGACGCCGGGCTTCCCCGATGTCTCGGTTCTCAATGGCTTTGACAATAGCCTCGTGTTCGACCTGAGCCTCCAGGATCATTTTGGCACTGTGTTCCAGGTCGTTGTTTCTGATGAAAGACCAGAGTTTTTTTTCCACCCAGTTGATCAGGCTGGCCAAGTGAGGGTTGCCGCTGGCATCTATCACGGCCTTGTGGAAAGCCAGGCTCTCGTCCGTCCCCTCCCCCCCGGATTCAAGTGTTTTCTTCAAAGCCTCGTACCGTTTTCTGATCAGGGACAACGTGTCTTTTGTGGCGCGTGCCGCCGCTAGGGCTGCGGCTTCCGGTTCTATTATGGCCCGTAATTCATAGAGGTGGTCCAGGAAAGCCCGGTCCTGATGAGCGTCGGCGTCCAGACGGAAGACCAGGCCGCTGGTGTCTTGAGATACCTTGGTCCTGCCTCCCTTGCGTGTTTCCAGGAGCCCGTCATGCTTCATTCTGGCCATGGCTTCTCTGACCACCGTACGGCTCACGTCCAGTTGCTTGGCCAGTTCGGCTTCGGAAGGAAAGACTGCTCCCGGGGCAAACTCTCCGCTGGTGATGGCTTGGGCCAATATATCCGCAACCTGCTCGGCCAGGGCTGGTTCACGTTTTATCACGTTCTGCTTCGACAGTTTCATGTGTATCTCCTTCATTCATTTTTTATTTGACACATAACTTCGGACAAGTCAATATTACTGTATGCCTGTCATATAGGCATACAGTATGCGAGGTTGTCCGCTTGAGGCCGGGCGAACCTGATAGGCTGAGGCCCTCGGGGAAAACGGCGGCACTCGTCCGGGCGCCTCCGCATGATCAGCGGCCGGATTTGGCCCTTCGCTCAATTCTGTTCAGGCTTGCGGCGGTCAGGCGCGGCTTTGCCCGTTCCATCGCTCTTGCCTGTCAATGGCTGGATGATTGACGGCTTAAAAAAACACTGAGGCAACCTGTTTCGAAACGGCGGCAGGAAACCGCCACACTCCGGGAGGTACAAGAATGAAAAAGAAAGCGACAACTATTCTGACGGCCGGTTTGCTGGCCATGCTCGTCATGGCCCCGGGTCAGGCCATGGCCGGGAAAGCGGTGTTGCAGACCCAACTCTGTTACAGCGCCGCCATGCCCATCCTGGGCGAAACCATCACCTATTTCGCCGACAAGGTCAAAGAGGCCAGCGACGGCCAGATGGTCTTCAAGCTGTATGATCCCGGCAAGCTCGTGCCGCCTTCCGAAATCCTGGAATCCGTCTCCAAGGGGCGCATCCAGGCCGGATACAGCAACCCCGGTTTCTGGGCTGGTAAGCTGCCGGCCGGACCGCTGTTTTCCAGCATTCCCTTTGGTCCGGAAGCCCCGGAATTTGTCGCCTGGATGTATCACGGCAACGGCATGAAGCTGTATCAGGAGATGTATGACCGGGCGGGGTACAACGTGAAGGCCTTTCCGATCAACATCGTGCCGCCCGAGACAGCCGGTTGGTATACCAAGGAGATCAATTCGGTCGACGACCTCAAGGGACTCAAAATACGCTTTTTTGGCCTGGGCGGCGAGGCCATGCAGAAATTGGGAGCGGCGGTTTCCATGATGCCGGCCGGTGAAATTTTCCCTGCCCTGGAAAAGAGGGCTCTGGACGCCACCGAGTTTTCCATGCCTCTGGTGGACAAGAATCTCGGTTTCTACAAGGTTTGCAAATACAACTACTTCCCCGGATGGCACCAGCAGGCCACAATCAACGAACTCATCATCAACAAGGACTACTGGGAGAAGGAACTCACTCCGAGCCAGCGGACTCTGATCGAGATGTGTTCCATGGCCACGGTTCTGAACATGCTGGCCAAGGGCGAAGCCTCACAGGCCTCCGTCCTGCGCAACAATGCCGAAAAACTGGACGTCAAGAACATGTATTTTTCCGAGGATATGATCCAGCAATTCGAGAAGGCCTGGGGAGAGGTTGCCGTTGAGCAGTCCGAAAAGGACCCGTTCTTCAAAAAAGTCTACGAAGACCTGCAAGCCTTTCGCAAGGATTACTCCTACTGGGCCAGGTTCGCCTTTCTGCCCCGCCACGTAGGGCCGGAAAACAAATAAGACGGTCTGAAAATGTGGGGCGCCCGCTGAAACGGGCGCCCCTTTTGTCCGGCCGGCCGGGCAAAAGAGCAAACAGCAGAGAAAAGGATCGGAAATATGGATTCGGTAAATGACCGGACGCCAGCCATATGCAGATTCACGGACAACCTGATCGTTCGCCTGGGAACGGCGATGGCCTGGCTGAACGTGGTTCTGGTCGGAATCATTGTGGTGCAGGTGGTTCTGAGATACGCCTTCGGCCTGGGGTTGGTAACCCTTGAGGAATTGCAATGGCACCTCTTCGGCGTCCTTATTATGTTCGGCATTTCATACGACCTGGTGGTGGACAGGCATGTCCGTCTCGACCTGCTGCACCGAAAATTCTCGCCCAAGGGACGCGAGATAGTCGAAATACTGGGGATAACCTTCCTCTTGATGCCCATGGTCCTGGTGGCCTTCATCCACGGCATTGACTTCACGGTCAGTTCCTTCCACGTCGGCGAATCTTCCAACTCTCCCCTGGGCCTGCCCTGCCGATGGCTCTTCAAGGGCGTCATACCCGTGAGCATGTTCTTCGTGGGGATCGCGGCCATATCCCGTGTGATTCGTGCGGTGAATATCCTGGTTTTTACCGGGAAAAGCGGAGTAAGCAATGCAGACTGAATACATTCTGGTCATTATGATGTTCGCCACCTTCATCGGGCTGTTGTTCACCGGCTATCCCATCGCTTTTGTCCTGGGCGGCACGGCCTGTCTCTTCTCCGTGGTCGGATACCTAGCGGATATCTATCTGGACACGGCCACTGGTATTGATTTCAATACCGTGGGTATGGTGGTCGGCCGTATTTTTCAATTGATGTGCAACTGGGTCATGGTCGCCGTACCGATGTTCATCTTCATGGGCCTGATGCTGGATCATTCCGGTATCGCCGAACGCATGATGAACAGCATGCAGAACCTTTTCGGCAAGGTCAGGGGCGGACTGGCCGTGACCGTGGCCGCCATCGGCATCATCCTGGCCGCTTCCACCGGCATCATCGGCGCATCGGTCGTGCTGCTGGGGGTCCTGTCCCTGCCCATCATGATGCACCAGGGCTATGACAAGTCCCTGGCCGTCGGAACCGTGGCCGCTTCCGGCACCCTGGGCATTCTGATTCCCCCCTCCATCATGCTGGTTATCATGGCCGACCAGCTTTCCCTCTCGGTCGGCGATCTCTTCATGGGAGCACTCTTCCCCGGCCTCCTGCTGGGCGGACTCTACATAGCCTACATTCTCATCTACGGACTTGTCCGGCCGCAAGGCGCGCCTCTTTCCAAGGATCTGCGCGCTCTGACCTGGCGAACCTTAGGCGAACTGCTCATGTCCATTCTCCCCCCGGCCGCGCTCATCTTCGTGGTCCTGGGCTCCATCTTCGCCGGTCTGGCCACCCCCACCGAAGCCTCCGGCGTTGGCGCCATCGGCGGAGTACTCTTGGCCTGGCAGAAAAAAAAGCTGAATTTCAAAGTCTTCAAGGATGTCACCCTGGATACTTTCAAGACCACCGGCTACGTTTTCGGCATCTTTGTCGGCGCCACCTATTTTGCCATGGTCATGCGTCTGCTGGGCGGCGACGAGTTCATTGAGCACATGCTCGGCAGCATCCCTCTTGGACCTTACGGCATCATCGTCGTGATTCTGGCCGTGGTTTTCCTGCTGGGATTCTTCCTGGACTGGATAGAGATAAGCCTGATCATACTTCCCCTCCTGGCTCCGGCCATCAAAACCATGGGGTTCAATATCAACGGTTACGGCGTGGTCGAGAATCCGGACCTGGTCTGGTTCACCATTCTCATGGCCGTGACCCTGCAATCGTCGTTTCTCACCCCTCCAGTGGGCTTCGCCATCTTCTTCGTCCAGGGGATTGCTCCCGAAGGAATAACCCTGGGGCATATTTACAAAGGCGTCATACCCTTTGTCATCATGCAGCTCGTCGGCTTGGCCATGATAATCATCTGGCCCGAGCTGGTCACCTGGCTGCCGTCATTGGCCTATAAATAGCCGCCACCGGCCTGAAAGGAGCAACCCCATGTCGTGGACAATATACCCTCTCATTCCATCCGAACTCGTCATCGAACTGGGCCGGATGACCTACCTGCGCAACTACGGCCGGTCGCAATGGCTGCCTTGCCCCTTCTTCATCATCAGGGATGAAGAAAGGACGGTCATGGTCGATACCAGCGGCTCGGCTGAAGACATGTCCGGCATGAGAACCGAACCAGTGCGGGACCTCATATCCTTTGAAGACGCTCTGGCTCAGGTCGATCTGAAACCCGAAGATATCTCGCTGGTGGTCCTGACCCACCTCATGTACGATCACTGCGCCAATGCCTCTAAACTCCCTAACGCCAGATTCGTCGTCCAGAAAAGCGAACTCGAATACGCCATGAATCCCCATCCTCTCCTGGCCGGGGCTTATCACCGGCGGCTTTTCAAGGACCTGAATTTCGAGATCGTGGACGGCGACCACCAACTCCTGCCCGGAATTGACCTTATCCACACCCCGGGACACAGTCCCGGCTGTCAATCTGTGGCCGTAAGGACAGACGCCGGCAAAGCGGTCATAACCGGCTTCTGCTGCGTCAAGGAGAATTTTGAACCGGAACAGGCCTCGGCCTGGGTCTCCGACCGTCCGGTGGAAGTGATTCCGCCTGGTATTCATCTGGACATGGAGACCGCCTACGCCAGCGCGAAAAGGGTCAAGGACATGGCCGATGTGATTCTGCCCATGCACGACCCATTGCTGAAAAGCATGAAGCGTTTCCCGGTCTGAAGAATCCCGGTCTTCCGCCCGTTCCGGCCCCTTCCGTGGTCGGATATCCCATATTCCATCCGAGGGATCTGGGCTGTCGGCGGAAGACAAGCCAACCGCCCCGGATTCGGCCGGGGCGAAACATCCGCCTCAACGACTCACACCGAACACGGCCGGCGGTAAGGAGTAATCCTTTCCGCCGGCCCTTCCCCGCGACATTCGGCGAACCGTCTTCAGGGCGCTTAGGTCCTTAATTCCCGAGCCCGTTTCTGCTATAATGCCTCTAACTTTTCATCCATCATCAAGACCATCCGGGCGTTTTGCGGACAACGGCCGGTCGGCAGGGCCGGGGAGGTTCCCATGTGGCAGAGAGTCGGGGATCTGCTTTTCAGGTTATTGTTGATTCTACTGATGATCGCCGGAGGTCTGTTTCTCTTCATCGGCGCCCTCGGAGTTTTCAATGAGGGATTCCGGGACGAAGTCAGGGGAGCCCCCATTATTCTGCTGGCGGGTCTGGGCATGATGATTGCCTCCTGGGCCGCTCAGCGCCGGACGCAACGGCCCGTCTCCAGGCGAAAACAAAAATGACGGGAACCAGGCGAAAGACGGCGCTCCGGCCGCAACCGCATTTCTTCGGACTTTAACCCCCAGCCGTTTTTCTTCGCAAAAACACCAGGACATGAAACTTTTTTTCGACAACGCCGTCATTATTATCTAAAGTAGTGTTTTAAATACCGGGACGGCCGGTCTCGGACCGTTATCTTTGAAACAGCAGATACTATTGGAGGTTTTATGAAGTCGCATTTGGCCATTGGCAGAATTCTCCTTGTTTTTCTTTTGACCTTGCTGGCGGTTTCCACCGCCTGGGCTGGCTGGGAACAGGTGGATCAGGACGGCAATCGCACCCTGTTATCCAACGGCAGAATAAAAAACGTGACCCAGGCAGGCGATGAAGTCTGGTTTGTCATGGACTTGAACAAAGGCGAGATCATGATGATCAACGCGGCCGTCAAGGCTTACGCCAGCGGGACCATCGAGGAATACTGCGGATTCATGAAGAATCTCCGCGAAAGCATGATGGCCAAGATGAAGGAAATGGGCCTGCCTCAAGCCGATATGGCTGTCCCGGAAGTCCAGGTAAAGAAAGCCGGAGACGGCGGCCAGATTGCCGGGTTCAAGACCATCCGGTACGAAATTATGGCTGACGGCGAACTGGTGGAAGAGCTCTGGCTCACCGAGGACGCCGGAGTGATGAAGGAGATGGGCAGCCCGGAAGCCATTGGAAAAATCGCCGCCTGCGGAGGGGGCCTGGGGTACGAGGCCAGTCCCGATTACCTGGCCGCCACGGCCAGGGGCTGGGAAATGAAGAGCGTCTCCCACGAGGGCGGCGAGACGGAAATCATGACTCTGGTGACTTCCCTCGAAAAAAAGGATATTCCGGAGGCCGAGTTCCAGCCGCCGTCGGGATTCCGTAAGGTGGATTTCAAGCAGGTCATGGGCATGCCCTGACCCACGGCTGACCCGTTTCGCGGATAATCAGGAAAAGGGCAAATCAGGCTGAACTGATTGGCCCTTTTTATCTTTAAGCACAAAAGGCATTTTGCCGGTCAGGGTCATTCGGTTTTGAGCTGATTCGCGGAGCACAAAAACAGAAGGAGCAGTGATGGTTTTTACCCTGGAAAAGATGACCGCCGAACACCAGACGCCGGTCATAGACATTTTCAATCACTATATCGAACACAGTTTCGCCGCCTATCTGGAAAACAAGGTTCCCTATGAGCTGTTCCACATGCTCATGAACGTGGCCGAAAAATTCCCCGCCGTAGTGGCCAGGGATGATTCCGGGCAGGTCGTCGCCTTTGCCCTGCTCCGGCCGTATCATTCCATGCCCGCCTTCCGGCATACGGCGGAAATAACCTATTTCATCGCCCCTGAACGGACAGGCCAAGGACTGGGGCGGCTCCTGCTTGACCGCCTTGAAACCGAAGCCCGTAACGCCGGTCTTGAGCGCCTGCTGGCCGACATATCCTCGCTGAATGAGGGCAGCATCAATTTTCACCGGAAAAACGGCTTCAGGGAATGCGGCAGATTTGAAAAAGTTGGCCGCAAATTCGGCCGTGATTTCGACCAGGTCTGGATGCAGAAGGAACTTTGAACCGTGTGTGTTCTGAAGAGCGGCCTCCAGTGCCGCCCTTCAGAACCTCTTTCAGCCGTCTGAATATCCGCCTGGGCCTGGTAAAACCTCTCTTGGGTTTTTCCTGCTGCCGCAAAACCAACCGGCTTGCCCTTGGCAGGCCTTTCACTTATAGTGTCGATGGAGCCGCCATGGCGTATCCGTCCATGAGTAATACAACATAAGCCTTTGCCGCGTCCGGCGCGTAATCCTGAAGAGAGTTTCTACGCTCAGGCCGGGGAACAAGGCAGCCGGGGAATGGGTAGGGAATGGAGTGAAGAAGCCAGGCAGAAAAATTTGGTTTGCTCTCCTTTTCCCGCTGCTGGCCGCTTTGGCCTGCGGAGCCGCCCCGGCTGATATTCGGCCGCAGCCTGGCCAATTCAAGCGTCTTCTCGTCCTCCATTCCTATCATCATGGCTACTGCTGGACGGATAATGTCTCCCAGGGTATCAGCGAAGAAATTGCCGCCTCCGGACAGCACATCGAACTGAATTGCGAATACATGGACACCAAACGCTATGAAGACGAGTCCCTGTCTCCGATTCTCTTCCGCCTCTTTCTGAAAAAATACAAGCACAACCAGCCTGACGCCATCATCGTCTCCGACAATAACGCCTTTGAGTTCGTTCTGGCCAACCGCAAGGCCCTTTTCCCCGGTGTCCCCATGGTTTTTTGCGGCCTGAACAATTTCACGCCGTCCATGCTGCCGGACAGAACCGGTATAACCGGCATACTGGAAGACTTCGACCTGTTTGCCACCATTGACATAATCTTCCGCCTTCAACCCGATGTCTCCACCATTGCGGTCGTCACCGACGTTGTCGATACCGGCCGTCTCCATCTGGCTGAGTTCCGGAAAACTGCTGCCCGCTTCGAGGGCCGGACGACTTTTGTCGAGTTCGCCGAAATGGACCAGGAAAGCCTGACCGAAGCACTCAAAAAACTCCCGGCTGGAGCCGCGGTTCTGCTCCTCTCCTTTCACCGGGACAAGAGAGGCCGGATATACGACGTGGCCGAATCGACCGGACGGATCGCCGACTGCGGACTGCCGGTTTACTCCTGCTGGGATCAGTACATGGGCCTGGGCATTGTCGGAGGCATGATAACCAGCGGAACGGCCCACGGACGGTCGGCCGCCCGGATGGCTTTGCGCATTCTCAACGGAGAAAAAGCGGAACAGATTCCCATCGTTGAAAGAAGCCCGAACAGGCCGATGTTCGATTACCCACAACTCAAGCGGCACGCGCTGGCCATGTCCCGCCTGCCGGCCGGGGCGGTAGTTATCAACGAACCTGTCTCTCTCTTTTACCGCTATAAGGGACTGACCTGGACTATCGGCATCTTTCTCCTTCTCCAGACCATAGCCATTATCATCATGCTGGCCAATGTGGTGCGGCGTAGGAAAGCCGAAGAGGCCCTTCGTGAAAGCGAGGAAAATTACCGCCTCCTGGTTGAGCACCAGAGCGACCTGGTGGTCAAGGTGGATACCGAGGGTCGTTTCCTCTTTGTCAGCCCTTCCTACTGCCAAATGTTCGGCAAGACTCCCGAAGAGCTGCTGGGCCGGACTTTCATGCCCCTGGTCCACGAAGAAGATATCTCGGTCACCCTGGAAGCCATGAAAGGTTTGTACGCTCCTCCTTATTCCGTTTACGTGGAACAGCGGGCCATGACCACGAAAGGCTGGCGTTGGCTGGCCTGGGTGGACACGGCCCTGCTGGACAAGTCAGGCGAAGTGACCGCTATTCACGGCCTGGGGAGGGATATCACCGAGCGCAAGCAGGCGGAACAGGCCTTGCGGGAATCCGAGGAAAAATATCGGCAACTGGTTCAGTTCGCCCCGGCCGGCATCTACGAGATGGACATGACGGAATTACGCTTCACCGATGTCAACGATGTCATGTGCGAATACACCGGCTATACACGTGAGGAATTCCTGAAGCTGAATCCATTCGAGCTCTTGAGCGAAGACAGCCGGTCCGCCTTGCGGGATTTGATAGCCAGGGTCAATTCCGGAGAAGAATCTCCACCGGCCATGGAATATATGCTCAGAGGCAGGGACGGCCGGGAATTTTGGATACTGGTCAATTCCCGTTTTTATTTCGAGGATGGCCGTCCCGTGCGGGCTGCGGCCGTGGTCCACGACCTGACTCTGCTCAAAAAGGCCGAGCAGGAAAAGGAGCAGATGGCGGTTCAACTTCGTCAGGCCCAGAAAATGGAGGCCGTAGGGGTCCTGGCCGGAGGCATCGCCCACGATTTCAACAACCTGCTCCAGGCTGTCAACGGTTACGCCGAGATGCTGCTGCTGTCCAAAAATGAAGGCGATCCCGAATACAACGAACTCGCTGGTATTCGCCAGGCCGGAGACCGCGCCGCCCTGCTGGTCAGGCAGCTCCTGACCTTCAGCCGCAAACTGGACAGCACCCGTAAGCCCGTTGATCTGAATCACGAAATTATCCAGGTTGCGGGGGTCCTCGAAAGGACAATCCCGAAGATGATCCGGATCGAACTCCAGCTTTTTGAAGACCTCCGGTCGATAGATGCCGATCCGGTCCAGATTGAACAGGTGCTGCTCAACCTGGGCGGCAACGCCGCGGACGCCATGCCGGATGGGGGGCTGCTGGCCATTGAGACTCGGAATGTCACACTGGATGAAGAGTACTGCCGGACACACATGGACACTCACCCCGGCGATTATGTACTGCTGATTGTCTCGGACACCGGGCAGGGCATCGCCCCGGAGACCATGCCGCACATATTCGAGCCGTTTTATACGACCAAAGGCGTCGGCAAAGGCACGGGACTGGGACTGGCCTCTGTTTTCGGGATTGTCAAGGGCCATGGCGGCAACATACTCTGTTACAGCGAACCGGAAAGAGGAACAACCTTCCGGATTTATTTTCCGGCCGGTGAAGCTTCAAGCGCACCCACCCAAATGTCGCGGTCTGAGGAAGCTCCACGGGGGGGGAGCGAAACCATACTTCTGGTTGATGATGAAGCGGCCATCAGGGAACTTTCCTCCGAAATGCTGGGGCATTTCGGCTATACCGTGCTCACGGCCGCCAGCGGCGAAGAAGCCCTGGAAAAATACCGGACCGGCCGGGACCGGATAGACCTCGTCCTGCTCGACCTGGGCATGCCGGGCATGGGCGGACGGAAATGCCTGGAAGAGCTTCTGAGACTGGACCCGGAAGTCAAGGTTCTGGTGGCCAGCGGTTACTCGTTGGGCGGCTCACTGAAGGACGTTGTCGAAGCCGGAGCCGCCGGATTCATCGGCAAACCCTACCAGCATCGGAAACTCTTGCGGGTGGTCCGGTCCATATTGGATGCCCAAGACTGAACAGGCTATATCGTCACTGCGGCAGGCCTAGGCCGCACCGGGCATTACAGGATACACCCGCCTTGGCGGGTAAAATGCGCCTTGACTGATATCTTATGCGTGACATACTTAGATTCGCGTAAGCAGCGGACACCTCCGTGGGCGGAATTATCCAGCCTCCCGAATTGCCGACGCGGCCTTATCCGGTGAGAGGTTTACACCGAATCGCCTCAAAATAATGCCCCTGGGCCCGAGCGCTGAAAGGAAAAAAATGAGCAAATTATACGAAATTATTGTCGCCGGCCGAAAACGCCGGACCGCTGAAGTGAAAGAAGTGCGTTTTCCGTACAATGACGAAGTCGTTGCGGAAGTCTGTCAGGCCGGTGAAGCGGACCTGGAAGAGGCCGTGGCCGCTTCCGTCAGGGGCTTTGAGGCCACCAGGAAGCTGCCCGTCCACCAGAGGACAGCCATTCTGGGCAAACTGAGGGAACTCATCGGCGAACACCGCCTGGAATTGGCCGATGCAGTGCACAAGGAGACCGGCAAGCCTTATTCCATGGCCATGGTCGAAGTGGGCCGGGCCATGGAAGTCATCCGCGCTTCCGGCTCCGAGGCGCAGATGATCGGCGGAGAGATTGTCCCCATGGACTGGACCCCAGCCGGGGAAGGCCGCCTCGGCATCATCCGCCGCTTTCCCCTCGGCCCGGTTCTGGCCATCACGCCGTTCAACTACCCCCTTAACCTGGCCTGCCACAAAATAGGTCCGGCCATGGCCGCCGGTAATTCCATAATCCTCAAACCGGCCACAGCCACCCCTCTCTCCGCCCTGATTCTGGGTGAACTGCTTCTGGAAGCCGGGTATCCGGCCGAGGCCGTCAGCGTGGTCGCCTGTCCTGGAGCCCGCCTGGAAAGACTTGTCGGCGACGACCGTATCGCTTTTCTCTCTTTCACCGGCAGTTCCCAGGTCGGATGGCATCTCAAGAGCATCGCCGGACGGAAAAAGGTGGGGCTGGAACTCGGCGGCAACGCCGCAGTCATAGTCCATGATGACGCTGATATCGGATATGCGGTCGGCCGCATAGTCATGGGCGGATATACCAACTCAGGCCAGAACTGCATTCACGTGCAGCGGGTTCTGGTGCAGAGCCGCGTCTATGAAGAGACCGTCGCCAGGATTGTGGAAAAAGTCAGGGAGATAAAGTTCGGCGATCCCGGGTTGGAGGCCACGGAAGTGGGGCCCATGATCGACGCAGCCGCCGCATCCAAAGCCATGGACATGGTCGCCGAAGCCGTGGCTCAAGGGGCGACGGTGCTGGTGGGAGGCCAATGCCGGGGAACCATGTTCGAGCCCACTGTTCTGGCTGGGACTACGCCGGAAATGCGGGTGAACCGCGAGGAAATCTTCGGACCGGTCATCACTGTTTCGCCCTACGAAACCTGGGACGAGGCAATAGCCAGGGCCAACGATACGGAATACGGCCTCCAGGCCGGCATCTTCACCCAGAACATCAGCCGCATAATGAGGGCGTTCGAAGAAATCCAGGTCGGCGGCCTTCAGGTCAACGACGTTTCCACGTTCCGCATGGACCATATGCCCTACGGCGGTGTCAAGGCTTCCGGGGTGGGCAAGGAAGGCCCCAAATATCTTATAGAGGAAATGACCGAACCCCGGCTGATGGTGCTCAACATGCCCGGAGCCGGGGAATAGTCTCTCTGCTTTCGTTTTTTCGCAACAAAAAGGCCCGGTATTTCTACCGGGCCTTTTCACATTCACAACAGATCAGAAGGCGTTCAGGCTATCTCCAGCCGCCGCCGCCGCCGAAGCCGCCACGGCCACGACCGCCGCCGCCGCCGCCGCGATTGTCTTCGCGGGGTTTGGCTTCGTTGACTTTGATCTGACGGCCGTCGACTTCCTTGCCGTTCAGGGCCGCAATGGCCTGCTCGCCGGCGCTGCGGTCGGCCATTTCCACGAAGCCGAAGCCGCGGGAGCGGCCGGTTTCACGGTCGGTGATGACTTTGGCGCTGTCAACCTGACCATAAGCGGAGAACATTCTCTCCAGGTCGGCTTCCGTGGTGTTGAAGGAAAAATTTCCAACGTACAGATTCATTGAAGACATTTAAGACTCTCCCATTTGATTAGACTGAGCAAATTCGTCGGCGAAGGCCATGCTGGGAAAGTCCGGACATACAGACTTCATAGGGCATTGACGGCGCTTTCTAAATCTGCTCCGGGCTCGGCCAAGGTTATGGGCCGGCCCCGATGATTAATGAACAAGACGGACCCGCTCAGCAGCGGATTCCAGAACAACCTGCCTGCCTGCGGACAGATGCGCCGAAGCGATCTTCCACGGCCGGGCGGCAGGAATCTTTGGCGGGCGGGGAGGCTGTATCCGTCCCAAGCCTCGCCGGCCGGTTTATTTGGTCAGACGCCCGCCCGAAACCCAGGGCCGGAAATCCAGCCCGCTGTCCTGGTCGGCGACGCGTCAGCATACAACTATTTTGAGCAAAATTATTACTCAAAAATCACTTCCACAGTCTTTTCTTCACCCGAGGCCAAGGTCACGTTTTCCACGGTCTTGGTCTCCTCGGTAGCCTCGTAAAGAACTTCCACATTAAAGCTTCCGGCTGGAACGACAAAGGACAGGGGCTGCTTTTCCGTGGAACCGCTGTCGGACAGGTTGCCTTCGTTCCAGTTCACCCAGACATTGGCCTGAGCGGGCAGATTATCGCTGTTTTTCACCACCACGGTCAGAACAGCCCTGGTGAAGGAGACATCCAGCTTTTTGGCTTCGCCGGTTGCGACGGGCACACCCTCGAAAGTCTTCATTTCCCCTGTGTCGTCGTATTTCACTTCAACCAGGTAGTTGCCGGGTGTGACATCGAAGGTCACGGGTTTCTTCTCGTTCTGCTCGCTGTAAGACATATTGTTGTCCCCGGTGAGCCATATTACAGCCTCCGCCGGTTGGCCCTTATCCGTTTTCACGTCCACGGTCAAGCCGGATTTCTGGGCGAAGACGATTTCCACTGCTTTGGCTTCGCCGGGCTGAACCACCACGCCTTCGAGTATCTTCGTCTCGCTGGTATCTTCGTAACGGGCCTCAACCTTGTAGAGCCCGGCCGGGATATCGAAACTGACCGGCTGGCCTTCGGTCTGCTGGTCGAAGACGTTGCCTTCCTCCGGCGATACCCAGACGTGGGCATCGAGCATCAGGCCCTGACCGTCCTTCACCGTCACGGTCAGACCTGATTTGACGCCGTAAACTATCTCAACCTCTTTGGCTTCGCCGGGCTGGACCACCACGCCTTCTAGTATCTTCGTCTCGCTGGTATCTTCGTAACGGGCCTCAATCTTGTAGGTCCCGGCCGGGATGTCGAAACTGACCGCCTGGCCCTCGGTCTGCTGGTCGAAGACGTTGCCTTCCTCCGGCGATACCCAGACGTGGGCATTGAGCATTTGTCCCTGATCGTTCTTCACGGCCACGGTCAGACCTGATTTGACGCCGTAAACTATCTCAACCTCTTTGGCTTCGCCGGGCTTCATCAGCACATTCTCAACCACCTTGTATTCGCCGGTGGCTTCGTAACGCGCTTCAACCCGGTACTTCCCCGGGGGAGTATTGAAAGAGACCCGGCCTTTTTCCGTCTGGGCGTCGAAAACCGCTCCGTCTTCGGGGACGATCCAGACATGAGCGTCGAGCATCTCACCCTTGTCGTTCTTTACCGTCACGTTCAAACCGGCCTTGGCGAAGACGAGTTCAACCTTTTTTTCCTCGCCCGGAGCCATCACCAGGCCTTCAACGGACTTTTCCTCGCCGGTCTCGCTGTAATTTGCGGTGACCTTGTAAGTCCCTTCCGGAAGATCGAAAACGACCGTCTTTTTCCCTGTCTCTCCATCGAATATCTGGCCGTCTTCCTTTTCAACCCAGACATGGGCGTCGAGCATCTGCCCCTGGTCGTTCTTGACGGCCACGGTCAGACCGCCCTGGGTGAAACCAACTTCGAGGGATTTTTCAGCGCCAGGTTCAATGACTACATCATTGATGGTCTTATATTCGTTGGTAGCCTCGTTGAGCACTTCGACCTTGTAGGCGCCGGCCGGAGTCTCCAGGGTGGCCACGCCTTTTTGGGTCGGAGCCTCATTCTCCAGCGTCCCGTCTTCCCGGAACGCCCGGACATGGGCCTTCAGAGGCGCGCCAGTGTGGTCCTTCACGGTTACGCGGAGGCTCGACTGCTTGAAGATAAATTGTTTTTCCAGGCCCTTGTCCTGAACCAGGGCCAGGCCGGTCGCCTTCTGGTCCTCATAGCCGGGGCATTTGACCAGCAGATCGTAATTACCGGCCGGGAGAAGAAATCCCAGTCGATTGCCTTCCTGTTCGGCCACGGCTTTATCCGAACCGGCCGTCATAACCGAGACCTTCACCTGGACCTGTTTGCCCTTGTCCGTGCGGGCCGTGACCACCAGGTTTTCCGCCAGGCTCTTCTTGATGATGGCCCCCAGGGCCTCCTTGAGCTTGGCCGCGCTGGAAGCGGTGTAATACTCGCCGCCTCCGGCCCTGGCGATGCACTGCAACTGGCTCGTGACCTTGTCGCCTACTCCGAAACCCACCACATGCATGACGAACCGGGCACCGGATTCAACCAGGGTCCTGGTCAGCTTGCACGGGTCGCCGTCGCAGGTCTCCTTGCCGTCGCTCACCAGGACAATGGTGGTGGAACCTTTGATCTTCCGGGTCAGTTCGGCGGTCAACTGGATGGAGTGGGTGATAGGCGTCATGCCCTTGGGATTGATGGCGTCGATGGTCTTGATGAGCTTGTCTTTATTCAAGGGACCGACCGGGACCAGGGTTTCGACATCCTTGCAGTCGCCCTTGCTCCTGTGGCCGTAAGCCACTAAACCCACATTAAGGTCGTCCGGTAATTCCTTGATCAGCCCGGCCAGGACTTCCCTGGCTATGACTATCTTGTTTCGGCCGTCGATCTGGCCCCACATGCTGCCGGAAGCGTCCATGATAAAAATAAGGTTTTCGCCCTGGGATGCGTGGGCTGGCCCGGATAAGAAAACGCCCAGTAAGGCCAGAAGGAAGACAGCGGGGAAAACAAATCGTCTCAAATTACACGTGGAAGAAAAGATAAGGCTCAACACAAACCTCTCCCCTGAAAATCGGCGGAATGACCGCAGTGAAGTTGCGCTTTGGTCAGAACTGGAATCCTGGTTGTCATCTCTGTCAGAATTATCTGTCAACCATGCCGCCCGGACAACGTTGCCGCCGCCCCGGTTCGCTTCGTCATAAAATCAAGGAAGATCATCCGTCCATGCCGCCGACTATTGTCGGCCATGGAACGAAATCCCAAAACCGGGCGACCACCAAACCTCGCCCTCTTTGAACTGATGCCCCGCCGTTCCCCCCGAATAGCCGTGCAACAATTTATCGGCTGGCCTCGGTTCATTATGAACGTTTAATAATAAACAGTGCACAAGTCAAGCATCTTGTGCTGTCCATGGATAATTAGGTCGAGAAAGGGCTCGGCTAAAAGCCGAGCCCTTATATTCACGATTCGTCAAAAAAACGATCCGGTTATCTCCAGTCGCCGCCGAAACCGCCGCGTCCGCCGCCGCCACCGCCGCCGAAACCGCCACGGCCACGACCGCCGCCACCGCCGCCGCCGCCACGGCTCTCACGAGGCTTGGCTTCGTTGACCTTAAGCTGACGGCCGTCGACATCCTTGCCGTTCAGAGCCGACATGGCCTGCTCACCGGCGCTGCGGTCGGCCATTTCGACAAAACCGAATCCCCTGGACTGACCGGAGTCGCGGTCCATGATAATCTTGGCGCTTTCCACCTGACCATAGGCGGAAAAAAGGTCGTTAAGTTTTGATTCGGTCGTGCTGAAGGAAAGATTCCCCACATACAAATTCATAGAAGCCATTTTTAGATACTCCTCATCTAAATTGATTGAGCAAAAACATGGGCGAAAATCAAGATTGTACGCATCGGCTTTACGACTTCAACAGACCTTGACGGCGCTTTCTGATTCTGCTCCGGGCTCGGCTGCGTCAAAGCACCTGCCCTGATGGTTAAATAAATGCACCAAACCCGAAACAGGCTGGCGCCCTGCGCGATTATGACCTTTTCTGTCTGGCTGCACAGGGCAACCGTCCATCAAAAAGCGGTTTGAAATTTTTAAAGGTAGGGAAAGAAAAACTCTGTCCACAATTTCTTCGCTTGGTAAAGTTTACAATCCACGCTGCAAATAAAACGAGGGGTTGGCCCTGAGGCCTAACCCCTATAAAATATACGACTATTTAGAAATGGCCCGCAAGGACTATCTCCAGCCGCCGCCCCCGCCAAAACCGCCTCGACCGCCGCCACGGTTGTCTTCCCGCGGCTTCGCTTCATTGACTTTGATCTGACGGCCATCAACATCTTTGCCGTTCAACGCGGCAACGGCTTTTTCACCGGCACTGCGGTCGGCCATTTCCACAAAACCAAAACCCTTGGCCTGACCGGTGTAACGGTCAGTAATGATCTTAGCGCTCTCGACCTGGCCATGCGCGGAAAACAAGTCGTTAAGCTTGGCTTCCGTGGTGTTGAAAGAAAGATTACCCACATAAAGATTCATCGACATAAAAAAAACACTCCTAACTGTGTCTGAGCAAAAAATTCAGCGAGATTCATGCTTGGGAATACCAGGTAAATTAGGTGGGCACGGTCGGCGCTTTATCTCTTTGCCCCGGAACGGCTCTTTTCGTCCATTCCGAATAATATGCTGGGGACTATACCAGTCCAACCATGTTCTGGCAAGACAAATAATCATTTAAGGCAAAATAAAATAAAACAAACAACAAGTTGGATGCTTGTGACGACATTAACTTGTTGATATGAAACAACATAGACGACTGAAACGCCTTTTGCGTCCGGGCGACGCACTCCCTGTATCCAGCATTTTTTCACCATTTCGGCGGAGAAATCAAGGCCTGGTTGTCGCCTCGTCTATCTCTGTGGTAATCTCTCGCCTGAACCGGTTTATCCGGCGTCCGAGGAACAACTCACAGGAGCAGATCATGCCGCAGGATATTTACCTCATCGAATTCAACCAGGATGCCGAAAGCACCCTGAACCTCATAAATATCGATCTTCTCGATTCAGTGGCCGGGTTAAGGCGGCGGACCGTTTTGAACTTCGGCCGGGACGATTCCGGCTGGAAGGTGGTAGGCTGGGCTGATTCCCAGCACGAAGCTCATCAGTGGGCCGAGGAGTTTCTGCATAAATACTTCTCCACCCATCCGGAACGTTTTCCCGAGACGGTCTCCAGCACTTCCAACCTGCTGGATGAACGCAAGAACGGCTATCAGCCAGGCATGAAGATACTGCCCCGGCAGACCTATAAATGAAATATTTTATCAGAGTTTCGGCCGGTCGCCTTTTTTCCCGTATCCGCCAGCCGGACCGCTTGGCGGGTGCCCCCGGAAAACTGATTGACCGGCCGCTGGAAACAGGCTGATAGTGGTTACTGAACGGATACCCTTACCGGCCGGGTTGCCCGGGTTATCCGGCCGCAAATCAGACGCCTCAAAAGGTGAACAGGAGGTTGATATGGCTGAATTGCTCGTATTTCACAGCGGACGGCCCAATTGAATGAGCTGCAGGAAGGCTATAGGCGTAGCCGAGGAAATGAAGAATAAATATGGTGATGCCCTGGAACTGCATATCTACACATTGGATTCCATGGAAGCTATGAAATACCAGTTCCGGAGCGCCACCAATGTTCTTTTCAACCAGGAACTGGTGTCCCTGGATATCGCTACGGACAGCGGTAAAATGGATGCTTTTCTCGCCGGAAAGCTCTGAACGCCGCCGATAAGCAATGACCGTTCCCGGCCCGTCCGGGAACGGCCCGGGACCATGGCCGGCCATCGTCCATGAAGACTATTCTGTGCCGACTGTTTTTCTTTTTCATCATCACCAGCCTCCCTCAACCACTCCCAGCCGTTTTTCGGCCCCATCAGGCTGTTTTTGCCTTGGTTTGGCTGTCCCTTTCCGTTATTCTTGACCGCACAAGGCCAATGTCCGGATTGGCGCAATATTCAACCATGCGAGGCCCCACATGAAGCTGAGAAGCGACACCCGCGGAAATGCTCTGTTGTCAACGGCCGTTTTGCTCCTTTTCGTCTCCTTGCTCCTGCTCCATCCCCCCATGGTCTGGGCCGGACCTGATTTTGACCTCACCCCGCCGCCAGGCTGGCTTGACAACACCACCAACCTCAAACCGGATATGCTGAGGCAGATTGCCGGGCCTAATTTCGCGGGTCTGGTGGAAGTCTACTCTTACAACATTCCCCGGATGGAATTGGAACAGCAGGCGGATTTTCAGGAAAACGCCATTCGCGCCCTTGGGCTGACCTATGCCCTGAAGCGCCTCTCCTCGCAACAGGTTTCCCTGAATGGAGTCCCGGCCGTCCGACGTACCTATTCGGGGCACTACAACGGACTGCCTCAACAGAGCGTGCTGCTCTTTTTGTATTACGATAAACAGGCCATGCTGGTGCAGGGCATATCCGTGGTCGGGTCGGGGCTGGAAAAGCTGACTGAAGAATGCCTGAACAGCTTCAAGCCCCGTCCACAAAGTCAAACCGCCGCGCTCGCCGCCGTCGCTGCCCCTGTCGCTGCCGCCGTGGATGAGCCGCCCCGGATCACGCCGCCCCCGCCGGTGAAAAGCTCGCTGGCCGACCCGGCGTCTCTGCTGCTGTCGGACACCCGCCTGGACGACGCCCTGGGCGGAAAAAAATGGGAAACCGACGCCCTGCTGGACAGAGCCGAGGAACGCTCTCTGGCCGGGGGAGCCAAATACCGTCTGGCCTACGCCTCCTATACACCCGTCGGCGCTGATTCACCGGAAGTGGACATGCAGGTCTATACCGGAGGAGACGCTGCTCTCAGCCAGCTTGCGGAAAACGCACAGAAGACGCTGGGCAAGAAAGCCGGGCCGGGACATTTCGGCCAATGGTGCGTCAAAGGCTCCACCGGCGGACGCGCAGTCATCTGGTTCAAAAAATCCGGCGCGCTCATCAAGGTCACTGCTCCGGACGAAAAACTGGCTGCCAGGTTGGCCAACCTGATTCTCGAATAGCTTCGCCGGAGGACAAGAACATGAAACGCTATCTGACCCTGCTGCTCATCCTCTCCCTCTGTCTGCTGACCCAACCGGCCCAGTCCGCGCCCGACGCCGCCAGGCAAGCGGCCGCAGCCAAATTGCGCCAGGCCTCGGACAAGCTCGCCGAAGCTCATGGACAGTTGCAGGCTATGCGCGACCGGATCGAAAACATCCGGCATGTTTCCACCATCAATTTTCAGAATAATGCCTACAAGGTCTTCATGAAAGGCGTGCTGGACGTTTACGGCCGGGTGTCCGCTCCCGGCGGCTGGGCCGATGCGGTCAGTCTGGCCTTCGAAGCCGTCCAGTCGGTCTGGGTGGAACCGGCCCTCAATCCCTGGGGCGTCCGCCAGGCCACCCCCGCCGAACAGGCCGGGCTGGACAAAATGGCGGTCAGCGCTCTGAAAAGCAGCGGCCGCATCCAACGCTTCACGGCCGATCTGGCCGCCATCATGGCCGCGCCCTTGTCCAGATTCGACGACGACCAGCCGCCCTTGCGCTCGGCCAAGGCCTGGTGGCGCTATCCCGGCGACGGCTCAGCCGACGACGAAATCGAACTGACCACCCGCAAACTCAACGTCATCAAGAATCTCAGCGGCAAGCTGGTCCTGGCCATGGACCGCGAAATGAAGGAACTGCGCAGCCAGAGAGCGGCCATTATCAAGCTGGCCGAAGAACTGGGCCGGACCGAAGAGCCCGCCGCTTCCGGCGGAGCAAGGGTGGACCGGGCCTACCTGGAAAGCCTCATGCCCGCTGGCAAGGCCCTGCCCCGGCCGCCGTCCCGCGAGCCGTCCAAGGAGTCCCAGGAATGGTATGTTTCCAACAACGAGACCTTCCCCAGCTACAAGGAGAAGGAATCGCTGACCGGCTTCCAGAAGCTCATGTATGCCTATGACATCAATGTGGACTACACCACGGACCCGCAGAACGAATACAGCTATTCGGTTTTTGTTTCCATAAGCCACGGCGACCCGGCCACGATCAGGAAGTTCTTCACCGACGACTACGACTTCAAGAAACAGAATATCGGCTCAGGCCAATCCGGTGATTTCTCCGCCATCGAAAACCTCGGCCTGGGCCAGGGAGGTTATGTCCAGGTCGCCACCCGCGCCGGAGGCATGAACCATTTCATCGCCTTCTACAAGAACGGATTCCTGGTGGTAGTCCGGTCGTCACCCTGGGCGGGCGGGCTGGATATAGGTAAAAAGACCGCCGCCCTGGTAGCCGCCAGGATCAGATAAGGCTCCCGCAGGCTGTCGCCTGCCCACGGCTACTGAGGCTGGTCGCTGCCCCAAATCAGCCCGTCGCCGGGGGGCGAGGCTCATGTTCGCCGAAGAAAGGAGAAACCGAAAAACCCACTTATAGGGGTGCAGATCAGCTTGATAAAGACAACTAAAGAGGTTTGTCAAAAGTCTGAGCCGGTCGGTATACGGTTGTCTAGTTAGGCTCGTGACGACGAACTATCTAGTTGCACCACAATATGGAGACTCGCCATTCGTTGATTCGCCCCAACGGCAGGGGGAAAATGGGTGAACTACATCTTTTCAATTGACTGAACGGCATCAAAGACCAGGGTTTAGCAAGCTTCGGCTAAGCCTTTCAAGTAACTGGTTCCTTGAAAAAAGCGGGCCGCAGCTCTTCGAAATGATCGTTCTCCCCGAAGAAGGACTTCATCTCCTTGCTTCACTTGTCAACAGAACAGAGGCGCTCCCCCTCCGCCGAGAGTTTCCAACACAATCCCTTATGTTTCTTCAGCAGAATGCAACTACATTCCGACCGGTCAAAGTCCCATGGCGTTCATGATGGCCCCGACATCGACGTGTTTTTCAAAATGGTCGGCCAGAAGGTCGTATTGCCTGAAGCGGTCGCCTCGCCCGTCGGCCGCCACGGCCATTTCCGGCAGGCCTTTGCCGCGCCGGATGCGGTTGAGAAATTCGTTGCGCCACTGAGGGGCGTCAAGGAGGCCGTGCAGATAGGTCCCCATGACCCGACCATTTTCAAGCCGCCAGCCATCTTGCCACGACGTTCTGTCCTGCGGCAGATTAAGTTCCAGAAATGGTTCGGCCTCAGCGGGTTCGCCGCTCCGCTCAGTCCGGCCCATGTGAATTTCATAACCCTGGACTTTCAGTCCGTTTCTCAGATCGACACCTTCCACCCGGCGCAACACCTTGTCCCCGGCCATGGTGGTCGCCAGAGGCAGCAGGCCCAGACCGGGCGCTTCACGGCGGGACGATTCCACCCCCAGGGGATCCAACACGGTCCGGCCCAGAAGCTGATATCCTCCGCACACCCCCAGAACGAATCCGCCCGATTCGGCATAACTCCGGACAGCGTCCTTCCAACCGGTCTCAGCCAGCCAGACCGCGTCCTCCATGGTGTTTTTCGCTCCGGGAATGACCAACAGGTCGTACGGGCTCAGAGCGGAGGGCGACGACAGGTAATTCAGCAGGACATCAGGCTCTCCTTCCAGAGCTTCCATATCCGTGAAATTGGAAATGCTGGGCAGATGAACGACGGCCACGTTCAGACGGTCCGGGCGAGGATCGCGCACCGGCCGTTTGTCCGCCTGCACGGCCACCGAATCCTCGGGATCGATGCGGATGTGGCGGTAATACGGCAACACGCCGAAAACAGGCCGTGCCGTTTTGCGTTCGATGAAATCGACACCGTCGCGGAACAGGCCGATGTCTCCACGAAACTTGTTGACGATGAAACCGGCCGTCAGCTTGCGTTCCGAGGGGGTCATGAGGTGCATGCTGCCGATGATCTGGGCAAAGACACCGCCCCGATCAATGTCGGCCACCAGCACGCAGGGCGCCTGAGCCTTTTTGGCCATGGCGAAATTGACCAGGTCGTTTGCCCTCAGATTGACTTCGCAGCAACTGCCGGCCCCTTCGAGAACGACCACGTCATAGGCCGAAGCCAGGCGATGGAAGGATTCCATGACCGCCCTGGCCAAGTGTTTTTTTCTGGCTTGGTAGTCCTTGGCTTGCATCTGAGCGTAGACCCGTCCCTGAACCACCACCTGGGCTCCCACACCGGAGGAGGGTTTGAGCAGAACGGGGTTCATATCGTTGCCGGGCTCCAAGCCGCAGGCTTCGGCCTGGACCACCTGAGCCCTTCCGATCTCCCCGCCTTCCAGGGTGATGTAGGAGTTGTTGGACATGTTCTGGGCCTTGAAGGGGGCCACGCTGTAGCCTTTTCTTTTGAGCACCCGGCAAAAGGCGGTGGTGACGACGGACTTGCCCACATCGGAGCCCGTCCCCAGAAAGATGACTGTTTTCGCAGTTATTTTCAAATTTTATCTTTCCTTTGCTCTATATCTGGACTCGATTGGCGAATCCGGTCCTACGCACATCCGAGCTGTTTCAGGGCGATTGACTTGCCGTCCCGGTACTTTTATGGTAGGCCGAAATCGGCAAAGATGTCAAAAGGCCGTTCATATTTTTCAAGCAGCTCTTGCGTTTTAAAACAAAAAACTGTCAGGGCTGCCTTCGTCCGACCTGAAGCTAACGTGCGAAAGAACGGGAGATTCATGCAGGGGATTGTGATCGCCGGGACTCGAAGCGGAGCGGGAAAAACTACCGTATCGACCGCCCTGATGGCCGCTCTGGACCGCCGTGGACTGCGTGTGCAGGCTTTTAAGGTGGGACCTGACTACATCGACCCAGGATATCACGCCTGCGTGACCGGGCGCGTTTCACACAACCTGGACGGCTGGATGCTGTCTCGGGAGGAAAGCCGGACCATTTTCAGCCGCTATGCCTCGGACGCCGACGTGGCTGTCGTGGAAGGGGTCATGGGGCTTTATGACGGATTCGACGGCCTGAGCGAGGCCGGTTCCACCGCCCAGATGGCCAAATGGCTGAACCTGCCGGTTCTGCTCTGCGTGGACGCCAAAGCCATGGCCCGCAGCCTGGCCGCCGAGGCCCTGGGTTTTCATCGTTTCGACCCGGATCTGACCTGGGCCGGTCTGCTGGCCAACCGGACCGGCGGGACGAGGCATATCGATTATCTGCGCCAGGCCATGACCGCCGTGCCCGAGGTTCCATTTCGCGGCGGACTGATCCGGACGGAATCAATCGGCATTCCGGAACGTCATCTTGGATTGCTGACAGCGGACGAAAATCCCCTTTCCGGCGAGAGGATGTCCGAACTGGCAGACTGGCTGGAAGCCGGACTGGACCTGGACAGCCTTTTGAATGATCTGCCGGTGCTACAACCCTGCCCACCCCTCCCCTCCGATTCCGGGAAAGCCGCCCCGAGCGTGCGCATCGGCGTGGCCCGGGATAAGGCGTTTTGTTTTTATTACCAGGAAAACCTGAGACGACTCGAGGAAGCCGGGGCCGAACTGGTCTGCTTTTCTCCTGTGCTAGACAAACATGTTCCGCCAAATCTGGACGGGTTGTATCTGGGCGGGGGTTATCCGGAGCTTTTCGCAGCTGAGTTAGAGGGCAACCGGACCATGCTGGCGGATATCAGGCGCTTCGGTTTGTCCGGACGGCCGATTTATGCCGAGTGCGGAGGCTTCATGTATCTTGGCCGGAAGATCGAAGACGCGGACGGCCGGGCCTGGCAGATGGCTGACCTGTTTCCTGTGGATTTCCGCATGCTGAAAAAGCCGCATTTTCTGGGTTACCGGGAGATTACCCAGATCCAGGATTCACCACTGGGGCCGCCAGGAATGGTGGCCAGAGGACACGAATTTCATTACTCGGAAATCGCTCGGATGGACGAGACCCGCCAGATTTATACCGGAACAGACCGGGTTGGCCAGGCCTCTACGGCCGAAAGTTTTCTGGCCGGAAACGTCCTGGGCAGCTATGTTCATCTTCATTTCGGCAGCAATCCCGATATCGCCCGTTGGTTTGTCGCGACCTGCCTGACATCAAAGGAACAATCGTCATGACCACTGCCTGGAATCTGCCGCCGCAGGATATTGAGAATCAGAGTTTCGCCATCATCGACCAAGAAGCCGGAGCCCATGACTGGCCGCCGGAGGCCTGGCGAATCGTTCGCCGCATGATTCATACCACCGCCGATTTTGAATTCGTTTCGTCGGTGCGTATGCATCCCCAGGCGGTGCGGGCCGGCCTGGAAGCCTTGAGCAACCAGACGCCCATTTTCACGGATACGCGCATGGCCCTGACGGGCATTTCCCGAAAAAGGCTTGACCGTTTGGGTTGCGAATCGACCTGCCTGATGGACAAGAAAGAAACTTTCGAACTGGCCGCCCAAAACGGCACCACCCGGGCCCTGGCGGCGGTGGACATAGCTATAAACACTATCGGGGACGGCATTTATGTCATAGGCAACGCCCCTACCGCTCTGTTCCGTCTGATCGAACACGTCAAGGCCGGGCGGGTGAATCCACGGCTGATCGTCGGCCTGCCGGTGGGCTTTGTCAACGCAGCCGAATCCAAAGAAGCCCTTCTGGATCTGTCCTCGCCGTTCATTACCAATGCAGGCCGCAAGGGCGGCTCGGCCCTGGCCGCTTCTGTCATCAACCAGTTGGCTGTCATGGTTCTGGAAAAATGGCCGGACGCGGATTGAGAGCCGGCTTTTCCACCGGCACTGCGGCGACAGCCGGAGCCAAGGCCGCACTGGAAATGCTGCTGACCGGAAACATACCGGACAGAATCCAGGTCACCCTGCCCCAGGGAGGGCAACTGACCATCCCGATTCAATCAGCCGCCAGGATTTCCGCCTTCACAGCCGAGGCGTCTGTGATCAAAGACGGGGGAGACGATCCGGACAGCACCCACGGCGCGTTCATCACCACCACGGTGGCGCTTGACCCGGAAGCGGACGAGGAGCGGATCGTTTTTTCGGCCGGACCGGGCGTAGGCCAGGTGACCCGGCCGGGACTGCCGGTTCCGGTAGGCGAACCGGCCATCAATCCCACGCCCCGCGAGATGATCATTAAGGGGCTGCGCCAGGCATGGGCCGTTTCGGGTCAGTCAGGCCGCGCCTTGGCGGCGGAAGTGACTGTAGCCGTGGCCGACGGCGAAAAGCTGGCCCGGCACACCCTGAACCCCCGTCTGGGCATTATGGGTGGGTTGTCTATCCTGGGAACGACCGGCCTGGTCAAGCCTTACAGCCATGAGGCCTACACTTCGACCATCGAAAGCGGCCTGAGCGTGGCTCAGGCCTTGGGCTTGAGGGAAGTGGTGCTGACCACGGGCGGCAAAAGCGAAAAACAGGCCATGAAGATGAGGCCAGACCTGCCTGAACCGGCCTTCATACAGATCGCCGATTATTACGGTTTCGCCCTGGGCGAGGTCAAGCGCCGGGGTTTTGCGCGCCTCGGCCTGGTCTCGTTTTTCGGCAAGGCGGTCAAGCAGGCCCGTGATCTGGACAACACCCATGCCCGCGTTTCGCCCATGGATCTGGCCAGTCTGGCCGGCTGGTTGACTGAAGCCGGGGCCGACAAGGACTTGGCTGACGAGATTACCCTGGCCAACACGGCGAGACATGCCCTGGAGATTCTAAGAGCCCATAACAGCATGTCACTGGTAGCGGAAGTCGGCCGGCGGATGACGGCCTGCGTGACAAGGCGTTCCCGTGAGGATACGGCGGTCTGGGTCAGAATCATTGATTTTGACAACACGATCCTGTACAGCTCCTCCGAAGATGGAGGCAAGGCCTGATGCATATTGTCCATGTGGCTGGCGTGGGGATGGGCCGGATGCACATCACCCCGGAGCTGAGAGAACTGGCGGAGTCGACGCGGACCCTGGCGGGCGGCCGCCGGTTGTTGGAATTTTTTCCCGAACACAGCGGCGCACGGCTGCTTCTGGACGGGGATATTTCCGGTTGGCTGGAGCGTGTTGCCGAAGCGGCGGAGAACGGTCCGGTGCTCGTTTTGGCCTCCGGCGATCCCGGATTTTTCGGCGTAGCCGCCAAGGTGATGGAGCGTTTCGCTCCGGAGCAGGTGATTATTCATCCCAACGTAACCGCCATGCAGGCCGCCTTGGCCCGGCTGAAGCGGCCATGGTCCGAGGTGGCCACGGTCAGCCTGCACGGCCGGGACTGGAAACGATTTCGGGCGGCACTGAGCACCCATCCGCTGGTGGCGGCCTATACCGATCCGGTTCATACGCCGACGGCCATCGCCCGTCTGCTGTTGGAGCGGGACCTGGACCAGTGGAAGATGCACGTAATGGAGAACCTGGGGCAGGACAGCGAACGTTGCGGGACTTACAGCCTGCACCAGGCGGAGAAAGCCGATTTTTCGGCCCTAAATGTAGTGGTCATGGAGAGGCTGGCCGAGCCGCCGGCCCGGAGCATCGGCCGGCCGGAAGAGGAATACGAACACGAAGCGGGGCTGATCACCAAAACGGAAATCCGCTCGGTAGCCCTGGGCAAGCTGGACCTTCAGCCTGACCACGTGCTGTGGGATCTGGGGGCGGGCTGCGGTTCCGTGGGCATTGAGGCCTCATTTGTCTTGACCAGGGGCATGGTGGCGGCGGTGGAAAAACGGCCGGAAAGAGCGGCCATGATTTCGGCCAACAGGCGCCGTTTCTGTGCAGCCAATCTGGAAATCGTGTCCGGCGACACCCTGGACGTTTTGGACGTCCTGCCCGACCCGGACCGGGTTTTCGTAGGGGGCGGCGGAGCCGATCTGACCGAAATCGTGACGCGTTCGGCGGCGCGTTTGCCTCAAGGCGGGGTGCTGGTCGCGGCCGTGGTGCAACTGGCCAGTCTGGCTTCGGCTCATCAGGCCATGGCCGACGCTGGGTTGGACTGCAAGACGGTCCAGGTTCAGGTTTCGCGAGCGGAACCCTTGGGAACGGATCAATATTTCAAAGCTCAAAATCCGGTCTGGCTGTTAGCCGGCCGCAAGGGTGTTTCATGACACAGAGCGAACTTCATCCCGTTGTTTTTGTCGGAGCCGGACCCGGAGACCCGGAATTGATTACCGTGGCCGGACGCCGGGCACTGGAAGAGGCCGACGTGGTGGTATACGCCGGTTCCCTGGTCAGCAAGGAAATGCTTTCCTGGACCAAGCCAGGTGTAGAGGCCAAAGACTCGGCCAGCCTGGATCTGGGAGCCATCGTCGAAATCCTGCTCGAAGGTCACCGGAAGGGGCAGCGCGTGGTGCGGCTGCATACCGGCGATCCCTCGCTCTACGGTGCGATTCGTGAGCAGATTGAGGAACTGGATCGGGCGGAAGTTCCCTACCGGGTGATTCCAGGCGTGACGGCAGCCTTTGGCGCGGCTGCCGCCCTGGGGCTGGAATTTACGTTGCCCGAAGTCTGCCAGACACTGATCCTGACCAGAGCAGCCGGACGGACTCCGGTGCCGGAAGCCGAAGCTCTGGAATCCCTGGCCTCACACAGGACCAGCATGGCGATTTACCTGTCCGGAGCGCTGGCAGAAAAGACCGCCCAGTCGCTTGAACCGGCCCTGGGGCCGGATGCGCCGCTTTGCGTGGTCTATCGCGCCACCTGGCCGGAGGAACAAATCGTCTGGACCACGGTCCGCGATCTGGCCAGAGACATGACCCGGGCAGGCGTGAACAAACACGCTCTCATCCTGGCCGGTCCGGCCGTGAGCATGCTGAAATCGACAAACAAGCCGCCCGCGTCCAAGCTGTATGACGCCAAGTTCAGTCATGGCTGCCGGACCGCGAGCAAATAAACTTGCCCGGCCGGTGGCCGTCTACGCCCTGACCGCTCCGGGAGCAGCCACGGCCGGGCGGATCACGGCCGGACTGCATTCCGCCGAACTTTTCCTGCCGGAACGCCTGGCCGCCGCTTCGACAGGTTCCAGGAGTTTTTCGAAGTTCGCCGATATCCTGGCCCAAAACTGGAGCCATTACGCCGGACATGTAGCCGTGGCCGCCGCCGGAGTGGTAGTGCGGGCGGTGGCGCCTCTGCTGACCGACAAGAAACAGGACCCGGCCGTGGTGGTCCTGGACACGAACGGCCATTACGCCGTCAGCCTGTTGGCCGGGCATCTGGGCGGGGCCAACGATTTGTCCCGCAGGGTTGCCGGTATTCTGGGAGGGCAGGCCGTAATCACCACTGGAACGGATGCAATGGACCGTCCGAGTCTGGACCTGCTGGCCCGCGACCTGGGGCTGGGCGTGGAAAACTGGGAGGCGATGCCCGGGATCAGTCGAGCCGTTCTGGAGGGCGAAACAGTGACGGTTCACGACCCGGACGGCTGGCTGAAGCCTGCCATAGAGGGCTGGCCCGAATTGTTCCGCTTTGCGGACGCTCCGTCTGCCGGGGACGATCCGGTCATCTGGGTGGGCGAGGAGTTGCGGCCTTTTCCCGATTCCTGGCTGATCATGAGGCCCCCGAGTCTGGTGGCCGGGATGGGCTGCAACCGGGGAACGCCTGCCGACGAGATAGTGGCGCTGCTCCGGCGCACCTTGGATGATCAGGGCTTGTCGGCGAGTTGTCTGGCCGTGCTGGCCAGCATCGAGGCCAAACAGGATGAGCCCGGCCTGCTGGAGGCGGCCCGGCGCTTGAACATGAAAACCGTCTTTTATCCGGCTGCGGAACTGGCGCAGGTGGATGCGCCACATCCTTCGGCCGTTGTCGAAAAATTCATGGGGGTAAGAAGCGTATGCGAAGCTGCGGCTCTTCTGGCAGCCGGACCGAACCGGCTGCTGGTGCCGAAGACCAAGACAGGGAACGTCACGCTGGCCTTGGCCAGGGCGGACTCAAAATCGTCGGTCTGGGACCGGGTTCTCCGGAAGGAATAAGCATTCAGGCCCGCCAAGCCCTGAAGCAGGCTGACGTGGTGTTGGGCTACAAAATTTACGTGGAACAAGCCCGGCCGTTTCTGGATGACCAGCGGGTCGAGGCCAGCGGCATGATGCACGAAATAGAACGAGCCGGGCAGGCCATTGACCTGGCTTTGGCCGGACATCGTGTTTCCCTGGTATCGGGCGGCGACCCTGGCGTCTATGCCATGGCCGGCGTGGTGTTCGAGGTGGCGCATAACCGTGAAGTGGTGCTGGGCGACGGTCCCGGACAGTTGTCCGTCGAGGTTGTTCCCGGTATTCCGGCATTGGCCGCGGCTTCGGCCCTGCTGGGCGCGCCATTGACTCACGATTTCGCCTGCGTAAGCCTTTCCGACCGCCTTACGCCGTGGGAAGTCATCACCAAGCGCCTGCGGCTGGCGGCCGAAGCGGATTTCGTCATCGTGCTCTACAACCCTAAAAGCAAAGGACGTGACTGGCATTACGGGGAAGCGATCCGGCTGGCGGCCGAATTCCGTGAGCCATCCACTCCCGTCGGCGTGGTCAGCCGGGCCATGCGAGAAGGAGAGTCGATTCGACTGACCACCATCTCGGAGGCAGCCAATGCAGAGGTGGACATGCAGACGACGGTGGTAATCGGCTCCAGCCGTTCCTTCATATACGGAGACAGAATGGTTACTCCTCGCGGCTACCTGGACAAATACGGCGGCGGCCGTTAACTCCGGCTGTCCGCCGGCCGTACAGGCCGGCTCGTCAAAAAAAGCTTGTCAAGCATTGGCTGTTATGTTTTAAGGAATACGCTTCAGGTGCCCATTTATTGGGCTTAATAGGGAATCCCGTGCAAATCGGGAACGGACCCGCCGCCGTAAGTCCTGCAATAAGTCGCCTCCACCCATGGTCACTGGGGTTTGGAACACCCTGGGAAGGCCGGAGGCAGACGGGACGAGTCGGAAGACCTGCCTGGAATCTGAATACATAGGACTGTTCGATCGGACGGGGTTTTTCATCGAACAGCATTGGGGACGAAAACGGGCGCCCTCTCGCTTACTTTCATGTGAGCGAGAGGGCTTTTTGTTTTGTCCCTGCGTCAGAAGCAAGGCCCCGACACGCAGATTGGAAAACAGCAGATCGCAGGGAGAACAAAAATGAAGGAAAGCATCGTATTTTTCACCTCGCTCCTGGTATTGCTTCTGGCCATGCCTACGGCCCTGGTCCTGGCCCACGGCGACAAGCGGCCCGACAAAACAGGCATACTTCTGGTCGCCTTCGGCACCACCGTTCCCGAAGCACAAGCCTCTTTCAAGAATATCGACGCGAAGGTCAAAGCGGCTTTTCCCGGAGTGGAAGTGCGCTGGGCCTATACTTCAAAAATCATCCGCAACAAACTGGCCAAGGAAGGACAAGTGCTGGACTCTCCCACCGTGGCCCTGGCCAGAATGGCCGATGAAGGCTTCACCCAGGTGGCAGTTCAGTCTCTGCATACCATTCCGGGAGAAGAGTATGATTACCTGCTCGAAACAGCCCGCGCCTTCAGCGGTCTACCCAAGGGATTGAAAAAGGTCATCGTCGGCACTCCTTTGCTGTCTTTGCCGGACGATCTCAACAAGACGGCCGAGGCCATGATGGCTGTCCTGCCCAAAGAGCGCAAACCCGAAGAGGCGGTGGTGCTGATGGGGCATGGCACGCATCATCCGGGCAACAGCGTGTATCCGGCCATGCAGTATATATTCTGGCAGAAGGATCCCAATGTATTTGTCGGCACGGTTGAAGGCCAGCCATCCCTGGATGATGTGCTTGCCCAGCTCAAGGCTAAAAAGATCAAGAAAGCATGGCTCATTCCCTTCATGTCCGTGGCCGGAGACCATGCCCAGAACGACATGGCCGGACCGGAGGAAGACTCCTGGAAATCCATCCTGACCAAGGCAGGCATCAAGTGTGAAGCCGTCCTCAAGGGAACGGCGGAATACGACAACGTGGCCGGCCTCTGGGTCGATCACCTCAAGGACGTCATGTCCCATTTCAAATAGGCCACACGCGAGGCCGGGAACGTGGAAAGAACCAGAGGGGAAAAAACAGGCGGCAGCTGCCGGACCCGCACCTTTACCGGGCTGCTGCTCGCCTTAGCCCTTTCCGCTGTTGTTTCCGCGTTCCTGGCCGTCCTAGTCGGGTCTTACCCCATCCCAGCCGCCGAAACCGTGTCCATTCTGAAGTCCGCAGTCGGGCTCACCGGCGCTTCCCAAATTGACGAGGCGCGGAGGCTGGTCATCGTGGACATCAGGCTGAGCCGCATTATCTTGTCCTGGCTGGTAGGAGTGGCCCTGGCTTCTGCCGGTGTGGTCTATCAATGCGTCCTGCGCAACCCTCTGGCCGATCCGTTCACTCTGGGCGTATCCACCGGGGCGGCCTTTGGAGCATCCGTAGTCATCTACGGGGGGCTGACCGGGATTTCCGCCGGACTGGCGGGAAGCAACCTGCTGCCAGCTTCGGCCCTGACCGGCGCCCTCCTGGCCCTGGCCGCAGTCCTGGCCCTGAGCCGGGTGAGAGGTTTCATTCGGCGCGAGACACTTGTTCTGGCTGGCATTGCCGTAGCCACCTTCCTTTCGGCCCTGATTTCCCTGATCAAATCCCTGGACGAAGAATCCGTGTCAAATATTGTCTTCTGGATCATGGGCGGCTTTCAAGGCCGAGGTTGGAGCCACGTTCTTCTATTTCTGCCCTACCTGCTTGCAGGACTATTAGTGATCTGGCGTTATTCCCGCGAGATGGACATCCTTTCCCTGGGCGACATTCAGGCCAGGCAGTTGGGGGTGAACGTAGGCCGAGTAAGGGTGATGCTCCTGGTCGGAGCTAGTCTGGCGGCCAGCGCGGCCGTGGCTGTCTCAGGAGTAATCGGTTTCGTCGGCCTGGTTGTCCCGCATCTGGTCCGCTTGCTGCAGGGAGCCGAACATCGGCCGCTGCTCATAACATCCGGATTGGCCGGAGGTCTCCTGCTCCTTTGGTCGGATCTGGCCGCCCGCACCATTCTGCCCAATGGTGCAGAACTGCCGGTGGGAGTGGTTACGGCCCTACTTGGAGGACCTTTTTTTTGCATATTGTTGCGGAAAAAATCCCGCGAGGAGATGCAGTGATCCGTCTGGAAGGAGTCTGCGCCGGTTATGGAGGCCGGGAAGTGCTCCACGACGTGTCTCTGAACATCGAACAGGGCGAGATGGTGGGCCTCCTCGGTCCCAATGGCGGCGGCAAAAGCACTCTGCTGTTGGCCCTTTCGGGAGTTCTGCCGGTAACCCGCGGAGAAATCATCATTGATGGCGAGCCTCTCGCCAACATGAATCCCAAGGCTCAGGCCGGACGCATGGCCTCTGTGCCGCAACGGCTGGAAACGGCCTTCGATATGACCGTCTTTTCGGTCGTACTAATGGGGCGTTATCCCTATATCAACTTTTGGGGAGGTTACGGCCCCCGGGATATCGACATGGCCAGAGGGGCGATGGCCGAAACCGCCACCTCGCAGCTCCAGGACCGGCTGACCTCCGAGCTGTCAGGTGGCGAGTACAGGCGGGTTTTCATCGCCAGGGCTTTGGCCCAGCGGACCAAAATACTTCTGCTCGACGAAGCGGCCTCGGGATTGGATGTAGCCCGGAAGGTCGAAATCTACGACCTTCTGCAGAGGAATCACGAGACCGGCTCGACTATCCTGTCGGCCATTCACGACCTCAACCTGGCCTCGCTCTACTGCCCTCGGTTAGTTTTTCTGAAGAAGGGGCGAGTAGTTCTCGACGGACCAACGCAAGCGGTTTTTACAGAAAAAAACCTGGCGGAACTATATGAAACAGAGATCAAAATCGTTTCTCACCCTGTTACGGGACAACCTCAAGCCCATTTTGTGCCCGGTCTTTCTGGCGACTCTGCTTACCGCCTGGACATGCCCGGCTCTGGGGGAAGTCTCCATTCAAGATGACCGGGGGGTGACGGTCAGTCTGGCCAAGCCTGCCGCAAGGGTCATTGCTTTGTATGGAGCCCTTAACGAAACTGTCGCGGCCCTGGACCGTGAAGAGATACTGATCGCCCGGACCGAGGCCGACCGCTATCCGTCGTCCATTGCGGAAAAACCGGTTATCGGCACCCATATGCGGCCCAACATCGAGATGATCGTGGGGCTTAACCCGGACCTGGTCGTCCAGATGGCCGGACGCCGCGAATCCGAGGAAGCCCTCCAGGCATTGGATAGATTAGGTCTGAAAACGGCACTCTTCCACGCTGCCTCCTTCCCGGAACTGCTTTCCGTGTTCCAGCGCTTGGGGGTGCTGCTTGGAGCAGATGAGCCAGCCGCCAGCCTGATAATTTCGACGAGAAAACGCCTGAACAACATCGGGCGGATGGTGGCGCTGGAACCAGCTCCCAGCGTCTTTTTCGAGGTGCGTTACCCCAATCTGCTGGCGGCTGGGCGCAGTTCAATGATTTCGGATGTAATAAAACATGCCGGTGGACGCAATTGCTTGGACAGCCCGGAAAAGCTTGTCCGCCTGAATGAGGAAAAGCTGCTGCATCTCGACCCGGAAGTCTATCTGATACAAAGGGGTCCCATGAATCCGGAGCCCACGCCACTGGATGAACGCCCGCATTATTCGACCCTCAAGGCCCTGAAAAACGGGCGGGTCCACGTTGTAGAAGAATTGAAATACGCTCGGCCAGGTCCGAGAAGCATTGAGGCGGTCGAGGAATTGGCCACCCTGCTGCATCCCGCCACCTTTGCAGATGACCAAAAAGGAGCAAGCAAGCCATGAAGCCAGGCATTTTATACGGAATCGGCGTGGGACCGGGAGACCCGGAGCTTATCACCCTCAAAGCGGTCCGCGCTCTGGAAAACGTGGATGTGGTCTTTGCGGCCTCGTCCACCAGAAACGATTATTCGGTTGCCCTGTCCATCGCCGAAAAATACCTGAAGAACAATGCCCGCGTGGAGTATTTCGGTTTTCCCATGACCAGGGACCAGTCGGTTCTTGAAGAGGCGTGGCGCCGGAACGCCGAAAGAACGGCCGAGGTAATCAAACGCGGGGAAAATGCGGCCTTCATCACCATCGGCGATCCATTGCTCTACAGCACTTTCGGCTACATTCTGCGGACGATGCAGGAGTGTTTTCCCGACATTTCTTGCGAGATAATTCCGGGAATAACCTCCTATCAGGCGGCGGCGGCCCTGACCGGGACGATCCTGGCCGAATCCGGCGAAAACCTGACGGTAGTGTCCGGCATCACGGGCGGCGATGATTTACGGAATCAACTGACCCGTTCCGACAATGCGGTCATACTGAAGACCTACAAGCAGTTTGACCAGATACTGGACGTTCTGTCCGAGCTGGACCTGGAAAACAAGGCCGTTCTGGTTTCCCACTGCGGTCAGGACGGCCAGCGGGTCGAATATGATGTTGGCTCCAGGCGCGGCCAGAACGTGCCTTATCTCTCGCTTATGATTGTCAAGAAAAAGGGGATGAACAGTTAAATCCGAAAAAAATGGAAAGATTCATCCTGGCTTGGTGATTGTTGTTGACGCGATACTGATTATTTGCTAATTCCGAATTAGTAATTCAGGTGCCCTTCGGGGCTTAATAGGGAACCCTGTGAGAATCAGGGACGGGCCCGCCGCTGTATTCGGGGACTCCGGCTGCAAAAAGCCACTGGCCGCAAGGCTGGGAAGGCGCAGTCGGCAGGATGATCCGGAAGTCAGAAGACCTGCCTGGACGAATGAGCAATAGCCGCGAGGACGGCGCTATGCTCGCAACATAAATCTGTGGATAAGAATGGGATATCCCGGATCGATTTTTATCGGTCCGGGATTTTTTATTTTATTCAGCCGGTTGCGGCACAGACAATTTGTCGCGTCGCCAGCCAGGGGACGACTGGGGGGATATTTTGAAACGGTCTTCCGTTGCTTTTTGCTGCTTTCTGATGTGCCTGCCCGTTGCAACTTCGGCGGCGGCAGCCAGCATGGATCTGAATTCCCAGGTAAAGAAGCCGGTCAGCGAGGCCATTGATATCCGCCAGGCGGCCCAGAAAGCGGAAGACGATTGGAGTTTGGAACGCCAGAGACTCCAGACGGAATATGAACAGCTTGAGATGGAACTGGAGTCTCTGAAATCGCAAGAGTTGGAATTGTCCAGCCAAGTCCAGTCGGCCAGGGAACGGGTCGCCGCCAAGGAAAGCCAGATAGCCGAAGTCACCCTGATTTCCAGCCAGATAGAGCCCTTTCTCAAGGAGCTTCTGGACAAGCTCGGGCAGCTTGTTGCCGCCGACATGCCCTTTCTGCCGGAAGAAAGAAACCGGCGCCTCGAAAAGCTGAGCCGCCTGCTGGAGACCCCCGGCATTTCCGTCAGTGAAAAATTCGACAAGGTCATGGAAGCCTTCCTGATTGAGGCGGAATACGGCAATACCGTTGAAGTCTATCAGGACAACATCCGGATAGAAGGCCAAACCAGGCTGGTCAACATCTTTCGTCTGGGGCGAATCAGCCTCTTCTATCAGACACAGGACAAAACAGTATCCGGTCTGTATGACGTGGCCGCATCGGACTGGCGGACATTGCCGTCTTCCTGCAACAGCGTCATTCAGGAGGCCATCGAAATAGGAACCAAACGGCGTCCTGTGGATATTCTCAGCCTGCCGATTGGAAGGATGCAGGTCAAATGAAGATCAATTTTCTATCCGTGGTCATGGTTCTTGTTTTCCTGACTCTGCCGGTTCTCTCGACCAGGGCCGAGGATATGAGGGACGTGAATGTCGAGGCGCGCCGGATCAGGCAGGAATTGATAAACAAGGCCTCGGCCGAAAAACGGGAGGCAGAAAGAGCCGCGGCCGAGAGCCGGACCAGGATTCTCAACGACAGAGCCGCCCTCACCGAAGCCGTCGCTGATCTTGAGACAAAAAAACGGAAGCTGGCGGAGGATATCGAGCGCCTCGAGTCTGAAGCGGCCGGACTAAATGTCAGAGAGGAAGAACTTAGCGGCCAGCTTCTGGAAACAGACAGTGTAATCCGGGAGTTGGTCGGGGTCATAAGGATTGACGCCAAGGAAATCGCCGCCCTGATCGCCCAGAATCCCCAGTGGGCTATGGACGATCCCCCAACCCCTTTTCTGGAATCCATAGCCGGGGAAGAAAATTTCCCCGGTATGAACGACATCCGCAGGATGTCGGAAATATTACAGGGGGAAATAAGGAAAACCGGCGAGGTCTTTGCCGGGAAAGGCCGTATCGTGGACCGGAGTGGCCGGGAAACCGAAGCGGAGATTCTCATGCTGGGAAGTTTCACGGCGGCCTACCGTCTGGGTGATGAAGAGGGCTTTCTGAATTATTCCCCGGCCAGCCGAAAACTGTTTGCCTTGTCCAAACTGCCGTCCAGGGATTTGCGGAAGAAGATATCCCGGTATCTTGACGGCCGGAGCGAGGATGCGCCTGTTGACGTCTCCCACGGCGGAGCGCTGAGCCAGCTTGTTCACAGACTGAGCCTATGGGAACAGCTTCCCAAGGGCGGTCCGATCATGCTGCCCATCGGGGCAATCGGCATCCTGGGTTTCCTGCTGATTCTGGAGCGGAGCCTGTTTTTCCTGAGAAAGAGATGCGACGGCGACGGGCTGCTCCAGACCGTCGCGGGATTGGCCTCCGCACGACAATGGGAGGCCTGTCGGGAAGCTGTCGCCAGGTTTCGGGGCAGGCCGGTAGCCGAAGTGCTCGCCTCCGGACTGGATTGCCGAGATCTGAGCCGCGAAGACATGGAAAGCGCCCTTCAGGAAACCATTCTCAAGGAAATGCCGGCCACGGAAAGGTTCCTCTCTACCTTGGCCATGCTGGCCGCCATAGCTCCACTGTTGGGCCTGCTGGGGACGGTCACGGGCATGATCAATCTGTTTCACATGATAACCCAGTACGGCAACAGCGACCCGCGCATGATGTCCGGGGGCATCTCTGAAGCCCTGCTTACCACTATGCTGGGCCTGGCTGTGGCTATACCGCTGCTTTTCGCCCACACCCTGCTGAGCCGGAAAGCCGACAATCTGATCGACCAGATGGAAGAAAAAGCGGTCACGGTAATCAACATACTGCAAAAAACGCGGCTGGGTGCATGACCGGCCTGCTGGAAATATTCCATTTCCGCCTAGGTGAGTTCATGTCCGCCGGAGGCCCGGTCATGGCGCCTTTGGCCCTGGTGAGCCTGGTCATGTGGGTGCTGATCGTCGAAAGGCTTCTGTTTTTCAGGCGGCTCAACCGGAAAAATATGAATTCCCGTGAAGCCTGGGAACATGTCCGCGAAAACAGTTTTCCTCTTAAGGAAAGGTTTGCGGGGGCGACAGCGATTCTGGTCGGAGAGTTTCTGAACTACCGGACCGGAAACAGCGGTTTGGATCGTTTCATCCTGGATGAAACGCTGCAACGGTTGAGCAACAGCCTGAAAAGGCACCTCGCGGCAATTGGCGTCCTGGCGGCCATAGCTCCACTCCTGGGCCTGCTGGGCACCGTCACGGGTATGATCGGCGCTTTCGATATTCTTTCCGTTTTCGGAGCAGGGAATGTCAAGGCCATGGCCGGGAGTATTTCCGAAGCGATGATAACAACGGAAACTGGTCTTTTCGTGGCCATTCCAGGACTTTATCTGAAAGGTTTTCTGGAGCGCCGGGCTCACAACCTGGATTTGCGACTGTCCGCCCTGGGTTGTTACCTCAGACGGCGACTTTAACCGGATATCCAAATGGAGTCGAACACGTGCTGAAAACCGCAGCCCGTCGAGGCCGCCGCAATACGGCGGAACTGAACATAGCGCCATTGATAGACATGGTGTTTATCCTGCTGATCTTTTTCCTGGTAACCACGAGTTTCGTCAAGGAGACCGGTATAGACATCAGTCGGCCCACGGCTTCCACGGCTGTCAGCAACGCCAAGGCCACGGTGTTGATTGCCATAGACCGGGAAAACCGCGTCTTTTTAGACCGCAGGGAAATAGACGTCCGCGCCGTCCGGGCCAACATGGAAAGAATCCTGGCCGAAACCCCTGAGGGGGCCGTGGTGGTGGTGGCGGATAAGGCCAGCAACACCGGCGTGGCTATCACCGTCATGGACGGCTGCCGCATGGCGGGAGCGAAAAGCGTTTCCCTGGCAGCCCAACTGCCTGAAGAAGAATAACCGGAGCAACGGAGTTTCACATCATGATCGCCAACAGGGCCACGTTTGTCAGGACTTTTCCTCCCAGCCGGAACGGCAACTGGATATGGCCCTTGCTTGCGGCCCTTGCTTTGAATCTGGTCTTGTTCGGCCTGATGCCCTGGCTGCAAAGCACGGAATCAGGACGGCCTGTTGCGGAGAGTCCTGTTTCCCAGGTCAATGTAGTCCGCATAAAAAGGGCCGAAACGCCGCCGAGACCAAAAGAAGAGCGGCCGCCGGAAGCCCAGCCCAGGAAAGTCAAACCCAGGCTGAACCAGACCGTCGTGAAGCCGGTCTCAACCAAATTGACTCTGCCTTTTGAGATCAATACCCGGCTGCCGGCCGCTCCCTCGGATCTGACCCTGCCCGAGCTGGAAATAGGCGCGTCAACCGCTCCGGGAGCTGAAGGCCTTGAGGGGGTATTCGAGGGTGGCGACCTGGACGCCCCGCTCATGGTTCTGACCAGGATGCCGCCTCTCTACCCCTTGCGGGCCAAGAGTAGAGGGATCGAAGGCTGGGTGAAGGTCCGATTTCTGGTCAATGAGCAAGGTGGAGTAAGCGATGTTTCGATTGTCTCGGCCGAGCCCCGCGATATTTTCGAGCAGAGCGTCGTCCGCTGCGTTTCGGGCTGGCGCTTCAGACCCGGAACAATCGAAGGTGTTCCGGTAAAAGCCTGGGCGGAAACCACGATCCGTTTTGAACTCCAATAATCATCAAGGCGGAACAATCATGGGGAACCACAGCAAGAAGCACAGATACCAAGCGATAGCCGCCGCTGTCGGCCTGGCCCTTTTTCTGTCAGGCCTTTTTCCCGGAGCGTCTCTGGCGGCGCGGGATGAAGCCCCCCTGCCCGCCCGCGTTGTTCTCCAGAAAGTCTACCACCTGATAGATAAAAAGCAGTATCAGCAAGCCCTCGGAACCCTGCTTGAATTTCAGAAGCAGGATGGAGGCGCATCGGACTCCAGTGTTCCTGACGCAAAAGGCCGCCGGCATTCCGATGTCTACTTCGCCCTGGGCAATTGCTACCTGCTCCTGAACCAGTATGCCAGCGCGGCCTCCGCTTATCGCCAGGCGTTGAAGGACCGGCCAAGAAACGTCTTTGCCTGGCTGAATCTGGGCAAGGCCTGCTACGAGCTGAAAGACTTTGCCGAAGCCGGAAAGTGTTTCGGCAAGGCGTACGAGGCCGAAGAAAAAAAACAGGCCGATCATCTCTATTGCAGTGCCGCAGCCTATCTTATGGCCGGGCAAAACGAACGGGCCATATCCCTTTTCGAACGCCTGCTCCGGGCTCATCCGGACCAGGTTAAGCAGGAATGGCAAGAAAACCTGGTCCACGCTCTGTTGGGGGCCGGGCAAACCAGAAAGGCCCTGCCATTCATAAGGGACTTGGCCGCCCGTTCGAAAGGAACCGCCAGGATTCAGTGGCAGGAAATACTGCTCGCCCAGTATCTGCAACTGGACATGGCCCGGGAAGCTTTGGCTTTCGCGCTTGAATTGACTGCGGAGCACCCCATGGAGCCTCGTTGGTGGAAGGGGCTGGCCCATGTCCAGCTCAATATGGGTCGTCATAAAGATGCACTCGCTTCACTGACTGTTTACAGTTGGCTGACGCCGCTGAGTGATGAGGAAAATCGCCTGTTGGCCGACCTGAACATGCAGGTGGGTATTCCAGTCAAAGCTGCGCCGATTTACGAAGAGGCCTTGAAGCGCACGCCGGATAAAAGGCTGTTGAAAAACCTGATCGCCGCCTATCGCCAGATCAACCGTCCGGCAACAGCCCTGGCCAGGATAGAGCAGTTCGGCCTCAAAGACCCGGAGATTCTGATGCTCAAGGGCGATCTCCTTTTATCCGTGTCCAGCTATAAAGAAGCGGCAGAGGCCTATCAGCAGGCGGCCCAAGCAAACACCCCTCAGGCCGGACGCGCCTGGCTGATGGCGGGATACGCGGCCTGGCAGGCCCAGGAAATGGAAGTCAGCCGTCAGGCTTTCCGAAACGCCTCAGGTTTCCCCGGCCAGAAGAAGGAAGCGCTGGAAGCCATGAGCAGTCTGGCCAAGGTTACGGTGCAATGACAGCGACTCAACTTATTCTGCCCATGGCAGCAGGATGTTACGCCATGGCGCTTTTGTTTTCCTTCCCGGCCAAGGAGAAGAGCTTATGCTCGTTGAGCTTCCTGCTGGCCGGCATGTCGGCCAACGCCGTTTACATCGGCCTGCGCTACTGGACGGCCTGGCCCATGTTGCCCATGCACCTGGGCGCCGCAGCCCTGCCTCTCGTTCTGTGTCTGGTCAGCGGTTTGTTCCTTCCATCTGTGGCCGCACTTTATGACCAAACTGAACGCCGTCAGATAATCGCGCTGGTGTTTCTGCTGACCTTGCTGACCCTGCTGTTTCCCAAGGACTATTATCTTCCCTTCATAAAATCTAAAACCGTCTTCTCCCATTTTTTTTTGTGGTCCGGGGTGATCGGCAAGGCCTGTTTCTTCATCGCAGCGATCAAGGCCTTTGTCCATTTGAGGGCCTTGGGGAAAAACGGGCGGAACAAAGCGGAACAAGGTCCGGGGAATGGAATTTTCAACTGGGTGGTCAGGGGATTCGCCTGCTGGACCGTGTCCATGTTCGCTGGAGAATTCTGGTCGTATCGGGGCTGGGGCACGCCTGTGGTCTGGGACGATCCGGCGATAACGACGACTATGTCGACTTGGTTCTTTTATATCTGCCTGCTGCATCTGCATCTGACCGGGACATGGAATCAAAAGGCGCGGTGCGGTTTTGCGGCCTGGGGTGGTTTGCTGGTCCTAGTTCTTAACTGTTTCCCCGATCTGGGACCATTAAGGATGCCGTTTTAGATGAGTGGCCTACTGAGAACGACCTGGCGCTGGCTGGGCGGCATACGCCTGACGGTCTTTATCCTGCTTCTGCTGACCGCGGACACTGCCGTTGGTTACCTCTGCCTCAACCGGAGAGCAGGCTTGTTCCAGCCATTAAACGACCTGGGCCTGCTTCAGTGGGCCCAAACCTATGCCTGGCACAACCCGGGCCATACGGCCTGGCTCTTTGTGCTTTTCATCCTGCTGTCCCTTCTGGCGCTGAACACCTTCGTCTGCACCACCAGCCGCGTCGCCGCCCTGGCCAGGTCGCGGGCCCATTTCACGAAAGCCGTATTCGTCTTCAAGCTGGCTCCCCATATCATGCATTACGCACTTATAATCATCCTTGCAGGCTACCTGGGCAGTTATCTGTTTTCAGAGGTCTACCCCAGCCGAACCCTGACCCGAAATTCTTCCGTGACCATCCCTGGAACCGGCATCAGCCTCAGGCTGGATTCCACCGACTTTCGCTATTACGAGGGTGACCGCCTGGACTATTTCAATGGCCGGGCCATCCAGGCCTCAGCCCGTCTGCTTTTGTCCTCCGGCGACCGGGAATGGATTGAGACCATCGCGGTCAACAGGCCGATAATCTGCGGAAGCTACGGGTTGTTTCTTAAAAGTTACGCCCCTGCCTACAAGAACTCCATGATTTCAAGAGCCTATATCGAGCTCACTATTCGCCGGGACCCCGGAGTCTATTTTTACTTCACCGGCATGCTCCTGTTTCTGTTGGGGCTGGTCCTCTATCTCTGTCAACGGTTTTTCCTGAAAGGAGAAGAAAGACTTGGCCATTCGCGTTAAGCCGGTCGGTCTCATGGCGGTGTCTTTGCTTCTGGTCGCCGTATTATTCGGATGCAGCAATTCGAAAAGCGAACCGGAACAGTCATTCCTGCAAGTCGGAGAATTCGCGGTCCATTATGTTTCTCCGGAACTGACCGAGGTAAGGGATGGTGCCGGACGGACCCTGGCCCTGGTTCCCAGGGGGGTGACGCAGCCGGAAGGTTATGCGCCCGACCAGATAGTCAGAGTGCCGGTCAGAAGCGTCGTCGCCTACAGTTATTTCGATGTCTCGACCCTGATCTCGCTGGGGGTCATGGATGATGTCCTGGTCGGAGTCACTACGCCTTTGGATGGTTGGCACATCGAAGAAGTCCGGCGAGGCATGGAGTCCGGCAAGATCGCCTTCGTGGGGGACTCGTCCGCCATTGATTTTGAACGGGTCAAAGAACGGCAGCCGGAGCTGGTGCTGACCTGGGATCCGTCTATTCTGCCCTTGATGAGCGAACTGGGCATACCCTGCGTCATCACCACCACCCCCGTGGCCATGTGCCTGAGCGCCCGTATGCGCTTTGTTCAGTTTCTGGCCCCCTTCTTTCAACGCGAAAAAGAGGCGTCGGCTTTTTTTGCCAAGGTTTCCGAGTCCCTCAGGGAAATAAGGGAAATTTCGGCTGAAGCGACTGAAAATCCGAAAGTGATGTGGGGCGATATTTATGAAAAGAGAGTGCTGGTCGAACCGGGCAACGCCTGGGTCGGAGAGTTGGTCGGTCTGGCCCAGAGCGATTATCTTTTCGAGGATGTCTTCGGGACTTCCTGCATCGAAATTTCGGTGGAAAGATTCCTGTACAGCGGTGAAGACGCCGAAATCTATTTCACTTACCGCACGCCGGCTGACGGGGCCACATCCAAGGCTGCCCTGGCCCGCACGAACAGCCTTTTCAGCGGTATCCGCCCGCTTCGCGAAGGCAGGGTCTACAGTCCCCGACCCGAGTTTTCCCAGTCCGGACACAAGCTGGACGAGATACTGACCGAAATCGCGGCCATCCTGCATCCGGAATTATACCCTGATTTCCAGCTGCATTACTTTATTGAACTGCCGGACAAGGACCCTGTCCCGGCCGAAGCAAGATCATGAACGATACTCAGTCCGTTAATTACAATCGCTTCGTCCGCTTCTCGCTATTGCTCGGGATTGCCTTGGCCGCCCTGATTGTTTTGAATATCGTCACGGGTTCGCTGTCATTTCCCCTGAGCGACATCTGGAGGGTGCTCGTAAATCCTGACGGGGAATCGACGCTTGGCTTCATCATCTGGAAAATCCGCATTCCCAGGGCCCTGGCCTGCGTCCTCGGCGGAGCCTGCCTGGCGGTTTCCGGCCTTCTTCTGCAAGTCTATTTCCGCAACCCGATTGTCGAGCCGTATATCCTGGGCGTCTCCGCCGGAGCCACGGTCATGGTCTCCTTCGTAATGCTGACGACCATTGCACTCGGACTGAGCGTCTACACACCTTTTGTGGGCACCCTGGCCGCCTTTATCGGAGCCTACGGCGTCATGCTGGTGGTCATAGCCGTCTCCCGCAAGGTCAAAGGCGAAGTGACCCTGCTCATTATCGGCCTGATGATGGGCTATCTCTGCTATGCCGTCACCGGAATCCTGACGGCCTTGGCCGAAAAGGAAAAAATCAAGGGGTTCGTGCTCTGGCAGATGGGGAGCTTTTCCGGTCTGAAGTGGAGCGAAATCCATATACTGCTTTTCGGCGGCGGCGCGATACTTGTTTTCATTTACACCCTCAGCAAGCCTCTCAACGCCTTTCTTCTGGGCGAAGACTACGCCGCCTCCATGGGAGTCAACATCCGCCGTTTCCGCACGTTGCTGCTTCTATGTTCGTGCGCCCTGACCGGGATGATCACCTCCATGGCCGGACCGGTGGCTTTCATCGGTCTGGCCGTACCGCACATGGCCCGTTTGATTTTCGGAACCTCCGACAACCGGATACTGATCCCGGGCTCCTGCCTGGCAGGGGCGGTGGTGACCAGCCTGTGCGATCTTATCGCCAGAATGATCCTTTCACCGGTGGAACTGCCCCTCTCTTCCATCACCGCCTTTTTCGGCGCTCCCATCGTCATCGTCCTGCTGTTGAAAAAAAGGGTTAAACTATGACCACGCCGGTTTCCCTCCCCATTCTGAGCTGCCGCGAACTTTCCGTGGGTTACAAGGACCAGGCTGTACTTTCCGGCCTGAATCTTTCCTTCGAGCCGGGGCAGTTCATCAGCCTTCTCGGACCGAACGGCGCGGGTAAAACCACCCTGCTCCGGACCCTGTCCCGCCATCTTCCGCCTCTCGGGGGAGAAATTCACATCAACGGCAGACCGTTGCAAGACATCCGGCAGTCAGACCTGGCCAAGATCATGGCCGTGGTCCTGACTGACAAGGTAACCCCGCCCCTATTTACAGTCTTCGAATTCGCGTCCCTGGGGCGTTATCCTCACACCGATCTCTTGGGGCGCCTGACTTCCAAAGACCAAGCCGCGGTTCACGGGGCTTTAGCGGCGGTCCACGCCGAAGACCTGGCCAACCGGCAGTTTGCCAATCTCAGTGACGGTGAAAGGCAGAAAGCGTTGGTGGCCAGAGCACTGGCTCAGGAACCAAGGCTGCTTTTGCTGGATGAACCCACGATACATCTGGATCTGAAACACCGCATCGAGGTGATGAACATCCTGCGCACACAGTGCCGTTCGCAAGGGATCACCGTGGTTGCCTCTCTTCATGACGTGGACATCGCGGCCAAGGTCTCGGACAAAGTCGGGCTGATCAAGAATGGATCCTGTGTCGGTTTCGGGTCTCCTGAAGAAATACTGGAGTCAGGTGCGGTCAATGCCTTGTACGATTTTTCCGGAGCGGTTTTCGACCAGCATCTGGGCAGCCTTGAAATGCGAAGCGACGGAAGCAGAGGGAAAGTCTTTGTCGCGGCCGGATTCGGCAGCGGAGCATTGATCTTCCGCTTGCTGGCCAAGCGAGGTTTTTCCATCGTTACCGGGATACTGCCGAGCAACGACCTGGACTGCTATGTGGCCAGGTCCCTGGGAGCTGACTGCGTCGTCAGAAATCTCCTGGAGCCAACCAACGGGGAGCTGTTGCGCGAAGCCCTCGACCGTCTTAAGGACTGCGAGACGGTCATCGACGCCGGCTTCGGAATAGGGGCGGCCACCAGAGACAACCTGTCTTTACTGGAAGCAGCCAAGGAAAGCGGCAAAACGGTCTTTACCCTGAGGAGCGAGGGAGTAACGGAGCTGGCGGGAATGGAATCGGACCGGCTGTTCATCTGCCCGGACCCGGTTCACCTTCTGAACAGCCTGGAAAACTTTCTGGATCATCAAAACGGACAGGATGCGAAAAGCGAGGAGTCATGAAACCTTATAAACTCTGTTATTTCACGGCCACGGCCATGGAATTGCCTTCTTTGAGCGAGGGGGTGCGGCAATATCAGTCAAATGGCGGCCAGATCCAGGTTTGCGCCAGGACCCAGACCCAGCTTTTCGATCAGGCCCGCTGTCAGGCCTTTATCCAGGAATCCTTGAAGGCCGACGCCGTAATTGTGGCCCTTCATGGCGGCCGCGCCTCCTGTCCGGCCTATGATGCCCTCATCGAAGCCTTTTCGAACAACAGTGACAGGGAAAGGCTGCCATATCTCCACATCCAGCCGACCGGCGGCGATGAGGACTCCGTGTTGGCGGCCCAGGAAAACTCGCCGGATTTCGGCACTCCGCACTGGGACGCCATCAAAAGGTATCTGAGCTTTGGCGGTTTTGCCAATTATGAACAAATGCTCATCTATCTTTACAACCTGCTTTTCGAGGCTGAGCGCCCCTGCCGGGAAGCGGCCGAACTGCCCAACGAAGGTATCTATCACCCGGATATCGAAGGAACGCCGTCCCTGGAGGATTACCTGGCCCAGAAGGTCGATCCGTCCAAACTGACCGTGGGACTGTGGTTTTACCAGTCTTACTGGGTAAACAACAACCTAGCCTTCATCGACGACATCATCCGGGCCGTGGAGTCTCAGGGGGCCAACGTCATACCGGTCTTTCACCTGCGGTACCGCGACGCCGAGAGAGGCAACAGGGGCGCGGACCATATTGTGGAGCATTTCTTCATGGACGGGGACAGGCCGCGCATCCAGGCGCTGATAAATCCCCTGATGTTTTCGCTGACCCTGGCCGCACCAGATTACTGCGACCTTCTGCCCCGTCTGAATGTTCCCTGCATCCAAGCCATGCTTTCCCTGAACCCCTATGCTCAGTGGCGGGACAGCCTGCAGGGCATGCACACCATGGACGTCTCATATTCGGCCGCGCAACCTGAATTCGACGGGGTTCTCATCAGCGTGGCGGTAGCCACCAGAGAACAGGAAACCATCGATCCCATCACGGGAGCGCTGCTGGCCAAGCAGATGCCCATACCGGAACGTGTGCGGAAAATGACCCGTCTGACCCTGAACTGGGCCAGGCTGCAACGGATACCCAATTCCGAACGGCGGGTGGCGGTCATCTTTCATCATTATCCGCCTCGCAACGACCGCATCGGGTGCGCCGCCGGCCTGGACAGTTTCAGCAGCGTCAAGCTCCTTCTGGATCGTATGCAGGCGGAAGGCTACGGAATCGAAAGGACCTTCTCCGACGGCGACGAACTGGCCAGGGAGATGTTGAGCCGCATGACGGCGGACCGGCGCTGGCTGACGCCGGATCAGATGGCGGCCCGCGCCGAGGCCCACGCAGGCCGGGACAGCTTCGAGCCATGGCACGAAGAACTCCCCGAGGACATCCGCGACAAAATGACCGCCGATTGGGGCAAGATTCCTGGAGAGCTCTTTGTCCACGACGACCAGATGCATTTCGCCGGCCTCCTTAACGGGAACGTCTTTATCACTATCCAGCCGCCGCGGGGTTACCTGGAGAATATCGACAAAATTTACCACGACATGTATCTGTCTCCCCCTCATCACTACCTGGCGCAATACCGTTGGATCAGAGACGTATTCAAGGCCGATGCCGTCATGCACGTCGGCAAGCACGGCTCGCTGGAGTGGCTGCCAGGCAAAGCCCTGGGGCTCTCGGAGAGTTGTTACCCCGATTTGGCTATCATGGAGCTGCCCAACGTCTATCCTTATATCATCAATGATCCCAGCGAAGGCACGCAGGCCAAGCGCCGTTCCTACGCCTGCATTATCGACCACCTGACTCCGGCCTTCACCAACGCCGACCTGTACGACGACATGGGCAAGGTGGAAAACCTGCTGGCCGATTACCATGTTTCTGTCCAGGAAGACCCGGGCAAGGCCGATATCATCCGCCCCATGATCTGGGAAGCGGTCGCCACAGCTCAACTGGACAAGGACCTGGAGATCACCCGGGAAGAAGCCATGGCCGGATTCGATGCTTTTCTGGAAAAGCTCCATGCCTATCTCCAGGACATGGCCGACACGATGATCAACGACGGTTTGCATGTGCTGGGCTCTCCGCCCGATGGCGACCGGCTGTCGGAGTTTGCGGCCCAGCTCACCCGTCTGCCCAACGGAGGCGTTCCTTCCCTGCGTGAAGCTATCGTGGCCGATTCAGGGTTCGACTATGACGACCTGCTGGAAAACCGCGGCCGCAGACTGGCCCGCTTCGGAAACCGGACTGGCGGCGAAATCATCCGCCAGGCCCACCAGAAGGCTGTGGATATGATTCGGTCAATGGCCGCCAGGGATTTCGCTCCCGAGGCGGCAGCCGCAGTTATGTCCAAACACAGCGGGAAGACTTCGGCGGAGATTCTTGAGGTTCTGAATTACATAGCGGAAACCCTGGTCCCCAATATCCGCCGCTCCACGGAAGAGATCGACGCCAGCCTCAAAGCCTTCGACGGCGGTTTCGTGCTGCCGGGACCTTCGGGGGCTCCGAGCCGGGGACAGGCGGACATACTACCCACCGGCCGCAATTTCTATTCGGTGGACCCCAACAAAATCCCCAGCCCGGCGGCCTGGGAAGTGGGAGTCAAGCTGGGCGACGCGCTGATTGCCCGGTATCTGGAAGAAACAGGGAAGTACCCGGACAGCATCGGCATCCTGGTCTATGGCAGCACCACCATGCGCACCAGGGGAGACGACATAGCCGAGATTTACTACCTGATGGGGCTGAGACCGGTCTGGCAGAAAGGCAGCGGCAATGTCAGCGGCCTGGAAGTCATCCCTTTGAGCGAATTGAAGAGGCCCCGTCTGGACGTGGTGCCCCGTATTTCCGGATTTTTCAGGGATTCGTTCCCCAACCTTGTCGAGCGCATAGACGAAGCGGTGCGCATGGTGACGGCGCTGAACGAACCGCCGGAAAGCAACCTGATAAGGCGGAACGTCTACTCTGACCTGGAGGCTTACCGTCAGGAGGGACTGAACGAAGAAGAAGCCTGGCGGGAAGCCACCTTTCGGGTCTTCGGCTGTCCGCCGGGGACTTATGGCGCCGGCGTAGCCGAACTGGTGGAATCCAAAAACTGGAAAAACCAGTCCGATCTGGGTGAAAACTATATCCGCTACTCATCCCACGCCTATGGAAGGGGCAGTTACGGCAAGCAGAAACCCGCAGCCTTCCGCCGGATGCTCTCGCGCATGGACGTCACGGTGAAAAACGAGGATTCCCGTGAATACGACATGATGTCCTGCACGGATTACTACAACTATTACGGCGGGCTGATCGTGGCGGCCAAAACCGTAAGGGGAGAACTGCCTTTCGCTGTCATGGGAGATACATCCGATCCCAAGCGGGTCAAAATCCGCACCACATTCGAGGAAGCCAAGCACGTTCTCCGGGCCCGCCTGGTCAACCCCAAGTGGCTGGCGGGCATGAAACGCCACGGCTATAAAGGCGCGGGGGACATTTCACATATGATGGACGTGGTCCTCGGCTGGGACGCCACGGCTGAAGTCATTGACGACTGGATGTACGCCAGGATCGCCGAAGCCTACGCGCTGGACAAGGAAATGCAGGACTGGATGAAGGAAGTCAATCCGCACGCCCTGCAAAACATCCTGGACAAGCTCCTGGAGGCTATCGGCCGGGGCATGTGGCAGGCGGACGAACAGATGGAAAAGGAGTTGAGGGAGACCTATCTGGAAATCGAGGGCGAAATCGAAGAGTGGAGCGAAAAGTGAAGCCTTCACCGGCTTGCCAAGCAGTCTGTCTCTTCCTTTTCATCTTTCTTGTCTGCCCCGCCGCCGTCCAGGCGGAAAACGACGGGGACCGCATAGTCATTGGCGAGGACGAGATACGGAGCATGCACGCCCTGGGACTGCCGGACGTCCTGAACCACTTCCCCGGTATTCAGGCCGGTGACTCATCGGTGGGTATTCATGGTTCGTACAAGGTCAAGGTTTTCCTGGACGGCCGTCCCATCAACGACGCCACCTCTCACAGCGGAGGCGTCAACTGGGGCCTGGTCTCGCCGGAAGACGTGGAAAAGATAGAAATACTAAGGGGCAAGGGGGGGATGGCCTACGGCCAGGATGCCAGCGGCGGGGTCATCCTGATCACGACCAAACGCATCAGGCTGGTCCAGGGCAACGTGAAACTGTATGGCGGCAACTACACTCTTCCCGGTTTTTCGGCCAACCTCCGGGCCGGATTGAAACGCTTAGGGCTCGCATTGAACGGAACCAGGGAATTCGTCGAAGGCTACGATGTCAACAATGACAAGGAGCGCGAACAAGCCGGTTTGCGGTTGACCTATGAGGGCGAACAAGGCAACAGCGTCTGTCTGACTTCCGATTATCTGCACGACGAACGGGGCCTGAACGGCATGCCTGGCTATCCGACACCTTTCGCCCGCAAGGAAAGCAGAACCAGCACCCAGTCGCTGCGGTGCAAACTCTCCGGGCTGATCAGCACGACCTTTGTCAATGATGGCCGTCAGCACAATACCGATCCCGGCCGTGCTCTGGACAATCACATCGATGTGCTTGAGATGGGCGAGGATTTATCGAAAGCCTTCGCCACGGGAAGCTGGGGGGAAATCGTTTGCGGCGCAGGCTACAGGCAGGCGGAGGCTTCCGGCAGCAATTTTGCAAATCAGGAAGAACGCACGGTTTCCGCTTTCGCCGCGCAGACCATTCACAGGCCGGAAAGTCCCTGGACGTTCGGCGCCGGTATGCGCCTGGATTCGAATTCGGCATTTGAAGACACGGTGAGCCCAGAAGTCAAAGTTTCCTACCAGGCTAAGGCCTGGCGGGGAACAGCCGCTTACAGCCGGACGCACAATACCCCGTCTTTTCTGCAGCGCTACAACGAAACCAGTTCAACCAGGCCCAATCCCGACGTAGGCATGGAAACCGCCGACAACTTCAGCCTGACCTTCTTCACCCGTTTACACCCGGACCTAACCGGCGAAGTCAACCTGTTCTACAACCTGTTGACCGACCGGATAACCTATGTCTCGGGCGAGGATGGCGTCGGCCAATACCAGAATTTCGGCAGAGTGAGCTATGCGGGCGGAGACCTGTCCGTAAAGTGGGAGGCTTCACCGAGTCTGACCATCAAGGGAGCTTACACTTATCTGGAAGCCAAAGATCTGGAAAGCGGCCTCTGGCTGCCTTCCAAGGCCAGACACAGATTCGATCTGAACGTTCATTGGCGGCCAAGTCCATCCTTTTCTGTCGCAGCTTCAGCCCAGTGCGTTTCCGAGGTTTTCTACAACAAGGCCAACACCAAAACCATACCGGGTTATCTCATTGCCGATCTAAGAGCTGAATATGCCTTCAGGCGCTTTACCCTGTTCACCGAAGTGGAAAATGTCATGGATCAAGCCTATTGCTACGCGGATGGCATTTCTGCCCCGCCGATGACCTGGATAATAGGAATAAACATAAAGATATGAGTATGTACCGTAATGTTTTCCCGTTATCGGCCCTCATCGCCCAGGATGAGCTCAAATTGAGCCTTATGCTCAATGCGGTCAATCCCGGCGTGGGAGGAGTTCTGATCCGCGGCGAAAAGGGCACGGCCAAATCCACGGCGGTCAGGGCTCTGGCCGCGCTGTTGCCTGAAATCGAAGTGGTCAAGGGCTGCGCCTTCTCCTGCGACCCGGCCAAGCCGGACCAATACTGCCCTGTCTGCCGGAAAAAGGCGCCGGCAGCCGGGGTGCTTCAACGTCAGGTCAGGGTCGTCAACCTGCCGCTCAACGCAACCGAAGACCGGGTGGCTGGAGGCATAGATTTCGCTGCCGCTATTAAGAACGGATGCAAAGCGCTCTCTCCCGGTCTTCTGGCCGAAGCCCACCGGGGCGTTCTCTACGTGGACGAGGTCAACCTTCTCGACGACCACATAGTGGACGTCATCCTGGACGCCGCCGCCTCCGGGGAGAATCGTCTGGAACGGGAGGGTGTCTCCTTCTCGCATCCGGCCGCTTTTATCCTTATCGGCACCATGAATCCGGAGGAGGGAGAACTCAGGCCCCAGCTTCTGGACCGTTTCGGGCTGTGTGTGGAAATCAGCGGCGTAACCGCCCCTGAAGCAAGGGTTCGCCTGATGATAGAACGCGAGGAATACGACCAGGACAAAGCATCATTCTGCCGCCGCTTCGAAAAGCAGAGCGCCGACCTGGCACGCCAGATAGCAGAGGGCAGGGCCAGGCTGCCGCAAGTGCGCGTGCCCCGTCAACTGCGGGGATTTATCAGCGAACTCTGTCTCGAAAACCACGTATCCGGTCATCGGGCCGACCTGGTCATTGAACAGGCGGCCAGGGCCCTGGCTGCGCTGCAAAATCAGCCGCAGGTGACTGTCGACCACATCGGGCGGGTCGCCCCCCTGGTTCTGCTGCACCGCCGTCGTGACGCTCAGACGCCTCCCCCGCCACCGCCGCCCGACGACAGTCCGGACGAGCGGGAAGATCAGCCGCAATCCGAACAACCCCCGGACAAGGAGCAGCAACAGGAGGAGCCGAGACAGGTCCCGCCTGCAGCAAGCCAGGATACCGAAGAAAAAAGCGAGCCGTCCAGGGAGACGCCTCCCCAGCCCCGCAACGCCGATGACAAGACTTTCGAAATAGGTGCGACCTTCAAAGTCAAAAGCATCTCCGCGACCAAGGACAGGGTTTCCAGGCGCGGCTCGGGAAGGCGCTCCAGGACCAGGGTCTCACAGAAACAGGGCCGATACGTCAAAAGCAGCTTCGCCAACGGCACCGGCGATATCGCCCTGGACGCCACGCTGCGGGCCGCCGCACCTTACCAGATCGAGAGGCGTTCGGAAAACGGACTGGCCGTCTGCCTGACCGCGAGGGATGTCCGGGAAAAAGTGCGGGAAAAACGCATCGGCAATTTCCTTTTGTTTCTTGTGGACGCCAGCGGTTCCATGGGAGCGAGAGGCCGCATGGCCGCTTCCAAGGGAGCTGTCATGTCTCTGCTGCTGGATGCATATCAGAAGAGGGACAAAGTCGGCCTGATCTCATTCCGGCGGCAGGAAGCCGTGGTCAACCTGCCGCCGACCCCTTCGGTTGAGTTGGCCGGCAAACTCCTGGCCGACATGCCGGTAGGCGGGCGCACCCCTCTGTCGGCAGGGCTGGCCAAGACCTACGAACAGGTGCGGAACTATCTGCTCAAGGAACCCACGGCCCGGCCCATAGTCATCCTCATCACCGACGGCAAGAGCAACGTCGCCCTGGGCTCCCGCAATCCTGTCGAGGAAGCGATGGCCCTGGGCGAAGCCATGGCCAGAGACGGCAGAATCAAATTCATTGTCGTAGACACCGAGGAACCGGGCATGGTCACTTTCGGCCTGGCCCGCCGGTTGGCGGCCACCCTGGAAGCGGACTATTTCAAGATCGAAGATCTGAAAACAAGAGAACTTGTAAGTATTGCCAAGGGATGGAAATGAACAACAAAAGACCGATTTACCCTTTCGTCGCCATCGTCGGCCAGGAAAAGATGAAACTGGCCCTGATCCTGAACATCATCAATCCCGGTCTCTCCGGGGTCCTCATCCGCGGGGAAAAAGGCACGGCCAAATCCACGGCCGTGCGGGCTTTGGCCGACATCCTGCCGGAAATCCGGGTTATCCGGGATAATCCGTTCCAGTTGTCCCCTGATGACGAATACGAAATATACCTCGATATGGCCCGGACCATGGACTGCCCGTCGCCGGAACCAGCGGTCCGACCTGAAACCGTCCTGCGTAAAGTCCGGGTTGTGGAATTGCCGGTGGGGGCCACGGAGGACCGTGTGGTTGGCTCTCTGGACCTGGAACACGCCCTGAAAAAAGGTGAAAAACGGGTAGAGCCGGGTCTGCTGGCTGCGGCCCACCGTGGGATTCTCTATGTCGACGAGGTCAACCTGCTGGACGATCATGTCGTGGATGTTCTGCTCGACTCGGCGGCCATGGGGGTGAACACCATTGAAAGAGAGGGGGTTTCATTTTCCCACCCGGCCCGTTTTACCCTCGTGGGGACCATGAATCCGGAGGAAGGTGAATTGCGGCCGCAGCTTCTGGACCGTTTCGGGCTCTGCGTCCAGGTTGAAGGCATTCATTCAGCGGAAGATCGGGTGGCCATCATGGAACGGCGGGCCTCTTTCGATGAAGACCCGGAAGCCTTCACCACCCGGTGGGAGGATGAATCGGCGGTTCTGGCGGAAAGAATCGTCAGGGCCAAAACCCTTTATTCCACAGTGGAGACCGAGCGGTCCCTGCTGTATGAGATCGCCAACTACTGCCTGGATGTGGGTGTTGACGGACATCGGGGGGACATCATCATCCTGAAAACAGCCAAGACCCTGGCCGCATATGCCGGACGCGACAAGGTTCTTTCGGAAGACGTCCAGACGGCGGCCGAACTGGCCCTGCCGCATCGGGTGCGGCGGCAACCGCTCATGGAAATTGCCGACAATGTTCAGGCGTTGCGGGAAAACCGAATCGACAACAGACCCCATGCCTGAACAGGAGTTTTTCATGATCCGCCTGGAAAAGCTGGAAAAATCCTACGGCAGGAATGTGGCGCTGAAAGGTGTCGATCTCCAGGTGCGGGCCGGGGAACTGTTCGCTTATCTCGGTCCCAACGGGGCAGGCAAAACCACGACCATACGCATATTGACCGGTCTGACCAAGCTGACACGCGGGAACGCTTTCCTGAACGGCCATGACATTCAACTCGAAGCACTGGAAGCCAAGCGCAATTGCGGCCTGGCCCCCCAGCATCTCAACCTCGATGGCGAGTTGACCGTTCTGGAAAACATGGACATCCACGCCCGCCTGTTCGGCCTCTCCCCGGCCGAACGCAAAGACCGGATCCGGGAGTTGCTCGCTTATGTCGATCTGGAGGAGCGGAAGGACAGCCTGGTCCGGGAGCTTTCGGGCGGCCTGAAGCGGCGGCTGCTTATCGCCCGGGCAATGGTGCACAACCCCGGGATACTCTTCCTGGACGAACCCACAGTGGGTCTGGATGCCGGCATTCGCCGCCGGGTCTGGGGTCTGATTAAAAAAATCCGTCAGAACGGAACGACCATCTTTCTGACCACCCATTATATAGAAGAAGCCGAATTTCTGGCTGACCGGGTGGCCTTTCTCGATGAAGGACTTATCGTGGCCGTCGATACTCCCACGGCTCTGATGGAAAAAGTCGGAGGCTGGGCTGTAGACCGGCTGACCGATACTGGAATGACGACCGACTATTTTCACCGGCGCGAAGAGGCCCGGGATTTCGCCTCCCGCTTTGAGTCAGGCTTCACTTTGAGAAGGGCCAACCTGGAAGACGCCTTCCTGGCCTTGACTGGGAAAAAGGTTCAACAATGAACGGTTGCGGAGCTGTATTTCTGCGGGAAATGCTGATTCTGAGGCGAAGGCTCGGGCGCCAGCTCGCCGGGATGGCCGTCTCGCCGCTTCTTTACATGATTACATTCGGTTATGCCGTCGGCGGCCTGATCCGTTTCGACGGGCGCTCCTACCTGGAGTTTCTCATCCCCGGTCTTATTGCCATGAGCAGCATGACCCAGGCCTTCGGCATAGCTACGGACATCAACGTGGCCCGTTTCTACTGGTACATCTTTGAAGAGTTTCAGGCCGCCCCCATCAGCAACCTGGCTTACGTAACCGGAGAAGTATTGGCCGGTATGACCAGAGCCCTGCTTTCGGTGCTGGTCATTGTTATTCTGGGCTGGCCATTCGGGGTCATGCTCCATTACGGATTCTGCTTCTGGCTGGCCGTAATTCTGAACAGTTTCGTCTTCGCCGCCCTGGCTGTGGCCCTGGCCATGCTGGTCAAGTCCCATGCGGACCAGTCCCTGCTGAACAGCTTCATTATCACGCCCATGGCCTTTCTGGGCGGGACTTTCTTTCCGCTGGAACGATTGCCCGAGTGGGTTCAGGGCCTGCTTCTCGCGCTGCCGCTGACCCATGCCTCCAAAGCGATCCGGGCGGCCGCCCTGGGGCAAAAACAGAGTTGGTCTGGGCCGCTTCTGTTGGCTCTGATCGGCGCCTTGTTCTTTTTCCTGGCCCTGAATTGCGTGAACAGGGCCAGAGATTGATTCTTCCGGCAAGGAGACCTTTGCTCATGCTGATAGAACGTTATTACCAAGGCATTGAGGTTCATCGCGAAGAAAAGATTATCTATGTCCGCCTGCTGATTCCCCATGACGTGCTCTCGACATGCCGGGCCGCCGGGGGATTCCAATCGGATATGAACTACGTCTTCAACCATCAAAGCGTGGAGCCCGTCGGTCACATGCACAGCGTGGACAAAAGCATCTACCGGGACCATGATACCTATCGTCGCCTTATCGCCGAACGGCACGGCCTGCCGCCGGAAGAATGCGTAACCTTGGGCACCGCGGCCAACATGAACAACGCGGCCTTTGTTTCCGAACACTTCCGGGACCTCGAAGTGGTGGCGGTCTGCACCGGAGGCGTGGAAGGCAACGCCGGGCGCGTCGGCGATCCGGCAACGCTTTTCGAAACAGCCGGAGAGTTCGAAAAAATCCCGCCAGCAACCAGCGAGCCCGGCCCCGGCACAATCAACACCATGCTTTTCATCAGCAAGCCCCTGATTCCCGGCGCCTTGACCCGAGCGGTGATGACGGCCACCGAGGCCAAGACCGCAGCCCTGCAGGAACTGGCCGTCAATTCCCGTTATTCTGAAGGGTTGGCCACAGGCACGGGCACGGACCAGATCGCAGTGGCCGCAGCCCGGACAGAGGGCGCTCCCCTGACCAGCGCGGGCAAGCATGCCAAGCTCGGAGAGTTGATCGGCCGGGCCGTAGGCCGGGCCGTCAAACATACTCTGGCCCTCCAGAACAAACTGACTCCGGCCGGACAATGCTCGTCGGCCATCCATCTACAGCGCTTCGGCGCAAGCAGAGAAGAAATTCCGGAAAAAATAAGCCGTTACCTGAGCGGTGAAAAATCCACACTCCTCGCGGGCAATTTTACGGCCATTGAACGCGATCCGCTAACAGTGGCGGCCGTAGCCGCCCTGGTTCACCTGCGGGACAAGTTGACCTGGGGCCTACTCCCGGCCTCCTGCTCTCCGGAAATAATGGGGACCTACGCCGCCCAGATTGCCTGCGCAGTCAGCGGGAAATACCACCGCATGGAGTATTACCGAAATCAACTTGCCCCAGCCGGGCGGGAATCCGGAAGCGACGCATTTCTGGAACTTGTCTGGAGGGCCATGGCTCTGGGGTTTGAGGAAAAATGGACGCACACACCCCCTCTGCCGGGGAAAGTGGCGGGAAAGGAGGCGGACTGATTATTTAATTAAACGGAGCAGTATCCGGTGCTCGTGACGGAAGAGCTTCTTATTACCCGTCGCGAGCTAAGAGGGAATCCCGTGTGAATCGGGAACGGTCCCGCCGCTGTTACTCTGCTCTGTCCGCCGTTTGGACGGAGAACCCTGCCGGCCTTGTTGTGGCCACTGTTTCGCAAGGGAAACGGGAAGGCCGCCGGTAGGGCGGAGGAGTCAGAAGACCTGCCGGATATGAAGCAAGGAATGGACTGACGAGGATTCGGTCTCACTTGAAATGTGGACGGCTGTAAAAACCGGCCGGATTCAACATAGTGAAGTGACGCCGCTAAGCCCTCGGGGGCTTTTCTTTTTTCCTCGTGCTGATGCTGACTCTGAAATCACTATCAACGGTTGGAGAGGAAAAAAATGTGCTCGAAGAGTGTAAAAGGTGTTTGGGTTATTCTATTGATGCTGGCCATGACTGTCATGCTTGGAGCAACAGCGACGGTTCTTGCCGAAGACAACAGCGAAGCCCAGTCTCTGGATGAAATGGTCGTCACCGCCACCAGAAGCAGCGAGCGGAAGCTCGACGTCCCGGTAATTACGGAAGTGATAACCAGGGAAAAAATTGAAATGTCCGGCACCACCCACCTGGGGGACCTGCTGGCCAAGTATGTCACCGGCCATTACCAGAAATATAACGGACTGCTCAGCCCGGTCGGACTGCGAGGTTTCCAGACCGAAGCACACGGCGACGACGTCAAAGGCTATGTCCTGATCCTGGTCGACGGTCATCGGGTCGGAACGGGCAACGCGGCCAAAATCAACCTGGACAGGATTGAACGGGTGGAGGTGACCAAAGGGCCCGCCTCGGCTCTTTACGGCTCAGCAGCCATCGGCGGCGTAGTCAATCTCATCACCAAAAAAGGAGAAGGAGATCTGCAGGGGACCGTCAGTGCAGAGTACGGCAGCTTCAACTACGTCAAGGGCCAGGTGTCAACCCAGGCCGAAATCAACGAAAAGGTCAGGTTTCACCTCACGGCCAGCAACGAGGACATAGACGACTACAAAGACCCTGAATTCGGGCAGGTCTACAACACCGCCGAACACAAAAAGAATATCGGCGGCAACATCACCTATGCCTTCAACGACAACCACGAACTGCGTTTGGGGGGGAATTTCGGCGATCTGACCGGCGAATATCCGAGTTGGGAAAACGGGACATACTCCAACTACGACGAGGATTACGGAGCTCATTACGACAAGAGCCATGGATATGCCGACCTGGAATACAACGGCAGTTTTCTGGGCGGTAAGCTGGCTTGGCGCGGACTCGGATACTACCTCTGGGACCGCAACCACTGGTACTGGGGGGCGACGGACGCGGATGCCGACCAGACTAAATACACCGATAAAACCCTGGGAACGGACCAGCAGTTCACCTACCGTCTGGCTTCCTGGAACAAGTTCCTGTTCGGCTTCAACTTGGAAAAACTTGAAAAAGAATCCGAAGCCATCAGCAACAATCTGCCGGCTCTGCCCTATACACCGAGCATGGAATACACCTCCAAGGCTCTTTTTGTCCAGGATTCCATGGACCTGCTGAATAACAGGATCAATATCATTGCAGCCGGACGCTATGACAATTTTGAGTTGACCACCAAAAAACCGGCGACAGGACAACTCCTTAATATCAATGAAAGAACGGAGGAGTTCAGTCATTTTTCACCAAAACTGGGCATCGGCGTCAAGTTCCTAGATGAACTCCTGCGAGTCCGGGCCAATCTTGGGGAAGGCTTCAAGTCGCCTTCGGCCGACCAACTCTCGGCCATGTATGAGAACATGAACGGCCAGCGCTATCTTGGCAACCCAGATCTGAACCCGGAAACAAGCATGACCTACGACCTAGGCCTTGATCTTTTCCATGACTATTTTACCGTCAATGTCGGGTATTTCCATACCGACTACAGGGACAAGATCATTCAGACGACCACGGCCTATAACGGTCAGAACTGGATAACCTGGAAGAATTCAGGGGACGCCGAAATCGCCGGGTTCGATATCAACCTGAATTGGGCAGTAGGCCGCACCTTCGGCTGGACCTGCGGCTTGAACCTTTGGGCCAATACGACTTTCAACACCAAATGCGAAGACAAGGAAACAGGAGAAGACCTGCTGTGGGTTTCGGACTACGAAATCAAGTCAGGCATTGATTTCTCCTATGATGGATTCTCCACCCAATTCACCTACACCCTGGTCGGCCCCCAGATGATTTACAACTACGACTCCTATCCGTATCGAACGGAAAAAAAGGAGGAGTTCAGCTTCTGCGATCTGACCATGCGCTACCGCTTCCTGGATTCCTGGGAGGCCAGTTTGGCCGTATTGAATATCTTCAACGACACGGTTGAATGGGTGCGGGGGTACCCCATGGCTGAAAGGAATTTCCGCCTGGGGCTCTCGTATACATTCTAAACCACCGATCTGAAAAAGTTTCCGGCATCGTCCCTGTCCGGAATATCTGGAAGGGACGATTGCCGGCCGTCCGAAGCGGACTTTCCGGTCTCTGTCGCTGGAAAGATCAAATAATTCAAGACCGATGGCCACATGGAACATTGATGGGAATGTTTTCTGCGGCTGTATTAAGGAACGGAAACAGACCAATGGAAAATGGTTCACTAACGGTTATCACCGGCCCCGGCAAAGGCAAAACAACCTCTGCCCTGGGCATGGCCCTGCGGGCCGCCGGTCATGGCCTGAAAGTTTGTTTTATTCAGTTCATCAAATCGTCGGGCAGAAGCGGGGAAACAACCTCTCTCGGCCGCCTGAACGACCTGATCGACTTTCACATAATGGGCAATGGTTTTACCTGGAAATCAAGCGACCTGGAAGAGGATAGAAAAAAAGCCCTCCAAGCCTGGCTGCTGGCCAAGCAACGCATCGATTCCGGGCGTTATTTTCTGGTTGTTCTAGATGAATTCACCTACCCACTGCAATACGGCATGATTGACCTGAAGGATTCCCTGGAAGCCCTGGGCCGCCTTCCGGGCGGGACTCACGTCGTGATCACCGGCCGTTACGCCCCTCAGGCTCTCATGGAAATGGCGGATATGGTCTCGGTCATCCAGGCGGTCAAGCATCCTTATCATCAGGGCACTCCCGCCCGAAAGGGGCTTGAATTCTGATGGGAGTCATCCGGCTTGCATACTCGTTTGCGACAAACCGCCGCCCGGTTTTAAGCGATGAACAGAAATGCACGCCAACGGTGTTGCCGCCGGCATGCCCTGCGGTAACTGCCATTCAAGGAGAGGCGGCAGGATGAAGCCTCCTCGCATGCTTATTCTGGTTCTGACCACCAGGTGCAACCTGAGCTGCCGGTACTGTTACATGGCGGCCTCTTCCGCCGGAACCGACATGTCGACGGATGTCTTGGAAAAGGCCTTGAACATGATCTTGCCCGGCCAGCCATGCCATGTCCAACTGACCGGAGGCGAGCCCACTCTTGTTCCGGAACTTATTGAAAAGACAGCCTGGCTGTTGCGCACAAGGCATACGGAATCAAGTCTGGCTATCCAGACCAACGCCACGCTGCTGACCCCGGATTTGCTTGCCCTCTTTAAGAAATGCCGGATACAGGTTGGTGTCAGCCTGGATGGACCTCCCGATATTCAACAGATTCTTCGCGGAAAGGCGGACCGGACTTACCGCGGGCTCCAACTTCTGGAAAACTTCGAGGTTCCGTTCAGAGTTACAACAGTCGTCAGCCAGATCAATGTCGTCCATCTGCCCAAACTGGCCCTGCTTCTTTCAGGCTTCCGTCAGGCCAGGGGGCTTGGTCTGGACCTCCTGGTCGGCAAGGGCCGGGCTGCGAGCATAAACGGCCCGTCCCCCGCCCATCCCGAAGCCCTGTCCCAGGCGGTCGCCGCCATGTTCAACGCCTTGGCTTTTATCAACAAACAACGTGAGCACCCTCTTCAGCTGCGCGAAATGGAAATGCTGCTGCGGAAGGGAGGGGCTGGCCGCGTCGCTTCCTTCTGCCACGCTTGCCTCGGCGAATGCGTGGCCATTCATCCCGATGGACGCATTTTCCCTTGTGGTCAAACGTTGGGTGACGAAAAGTTCGCTGCCGGTGATGTATGGAATCCGGATCCGGCCAAGCTTCATGTCTTGTCTGGCCGCCTGTTGACCAACGCCGACTGCCGCGACTGCGAGATAGGCGGGGCTTGCCCCGGAGAATGCCCCAGCCGGCTGCATTACAACACGCCTGACTGCGCATCTTTGGTCTGCACCCTGTATAAAACCCTCTGGAATTGCCTTCGGGGCAGAGAACAGAGCCGATTATGTTCCGGTAAGACATGTTGTCCATCGGACAATGATCTTTCCCAACCCTGTCCAACAATCCTTCAGGAGCAATATGAAAACTCTTAGGATCGCCCTGATTCATCTGAATATCCACCACAAGGAACCGGACCGCAACCGTGAGGAACTGCTGGCATTGATCTGCAAGGCTGCCCATGGAGGCGCCCGCATAATTTTGGCCCCGGAAATGGTTCTCTCCGGCTACTCGTTTGAAAACAGGGACGATATCTCACCTTTTGTCGAAGCCCGTAACGGCCCGACCGTTTCGGCCTTGTCGGCCCTGGCCAGCAGCCTGGGCGCTTACATCTGCGTGGGGCTGGCCCTGAAAGAGGAAGGAACCGGCATTTTTTTCAACTCCGCCGTAACCCTTGATCCTGAAGGACAGGTAGTGCTCCAGTACAACAAGATCAATGGCGAAGCCCGCTGGGCCTGCCCTGGTGATCCTATGCAGGACAACACCTTCACGACGCCTTGGGGCAGGGTCGGCGTCCTTATATGTTCCGACAGCTACCACAGCCTGATGCCCCGCCTCACCGCCCTTCGCGGAGCTGATCTGCTTTTGATTCCAGCTAATTGGCCCCCGTCCGGTCTCAACCCTGTCGAACTTTGGGGTGCCAGGGCCATCGAAAATGGATTCTACGTGGCTGGCTGCAACCGCACAGGCCGGGACCTCAGTATGGATTGCCGGGCCTCAGAGTCCTGTCTGTATGCTCCGGACGGTCGTCTGCTGTTCAGAGGAAACAGCGAACTGTCCCAAATATTCCAGGTGGAATTACCTCTGAATGCGTCCGGATGTCTGGAAAACGGTCACAGGCTCAAGCGCCTGGCCCAGCGCCGTCCTGACGAATACCACGACATCTATCTTAATCTGCGCCAGATAAGAGACCTGACCGCTCTGCATGGTCTTCCCGCTCCGGGACGCCTGGAAATCTCCTGTCTGACGCCTCAATCTCCGGAACATCCAGCCGACGCCCTGTCCCGGCTTCTGGCCTCGGCCGCCTTTCCATCCAAAACGCTTTTCCTGCTCCCCCCTTTTCCTTATGAAGAAGCGGCCATAACCGCTATCGAGGCCACGGCCAAGCAGCACGGGGTGGATGTGCTTACCAGGTGGATAAGAAGCGAGAGGAAAAGCCAGATATTCTTCACAGCCGAAGACTTAACCAGTCCGGGATACGGGGTCTGCCCGGAATTCCGCTATGGTCCGGCCCGAATTGCCTGCCCCCCCTTCGATGGGTTGGCTCACCCTGAACTTTTTTTGGCCGCCGCCAAACGAGGCTCCGATCTGGCCGTTGTCCTGGGCGAAAACCTTTCTCCGGAAACAAACCTGCTGGCCGGAGCACGCACTATAGAAAACCTGGCCGTAGCTCTTTGCACCCCCGATGGGGGAGGCGTATGGATGTATCCGGAAGGCCACGGCCGCTGGGAAGAAGTCCTGGCAGGACCCGGGGAATTGTGCCGCTACACCCTCGACACCAGCCGCACCAGGCAAAAAAGATTTCAGGATAGTCTCGACTTCACGCTCTTGCTTAACAATGCCTCAAGTGAGGATGACAAAACGGAGGATGAAACAATCAGGGGACGCTACGCCTTCTCCTGCCTGCTGGCACATTGAGGCTTCGGTAAAACGCCGCTTGGCCCGGCTTAAGGAGCTAATCGTTGAAAGCACGCCCAGAAAAATGGGCGCCCCCGGAACGAAAAGGGACACGGGGCGCAAATTTGCCATATCGGGGTTAGGAATACGGTTAGGAAACTAAAAAACAGGCATTAAAAAGGGGTTAGCGCTGCTTGAGCTAACCCCTTGATTTCTTTATGGTGGGCGATGCGCGACTCGAACGCGCGACCTTTGGTTCCGGAATATAGGACCACGAGTTTCACAACCTCCTCATATTGTTTTAACTATTTGATTTAATGCATTTTCTCAATTCTCGACTTTTTCATGTTTTGGCCGTTTTTTGCCAATTTTGTAAAAAAGTCTCACACGACTCTCACACAGACGGCGAAGGGGCTACGAGCGAAACTCGTAACCCCTTGAAATTACTGGAGCCGGCGATGGGATTTGAACCCGCGACCTGCTGATTACGAATCACTTTTTCGGGTTTTGCCCATGTTTGCTATTTTACGATTAAGTATTTAAATCGGGCGCTTATCTGTTGACACCCTTTGCTCTGATATGTTAAAATACCCTCAAATTTGATACCAATTGCGTACTATATGCTTACTATATTTTGGCGAAATCATGAGGGAAAAGTCGGTCTCTGCGTACTATATGCTTACTAAAGCCTGAGGGGGCAAAATGAAGATCACGAAGAAGGCGGTTGATGCGCTTGAATCACGTCCCGCGCAGTACGTTTCATGGGACGACGACCTTCACGGCTTCGGCGTTCGCGTAAACCCCTCGGGCTCCAAATCGTTTGTGCTTCAATATAGGAACGAGCACGGCCGGTCCCGGCGGTTGACCCTGGGCCGATATGGCCCGTTAACCGTGGACGCCGCAAGGGGTTTGGCTATCGAGGCCCTAGCAGCGGCTACGGTTGGGCGAGACCCGGCACAGGAGAAGGCGGACAAGCGCCGTGAGAACACCGTCGCGGAGCTTTGCGACAGATACATCACGGACCACGCCGAACTTCGAAAAAAAGCATCCTCGATTCGCAGTGATAAATGGCTCATTCGGGACTACATAAAGCCGGCGCTGGGGACACTGTCTATTGCGTCCGTCACGAGGGCCGACGTGGTCCGCCTGCACCATTCGCTCAGAGACCGGCCAACTGCGGCTAATCGGCTGTTGGCCTTACTGAGTAAAGTTTTCAATCTGGCCGAGGCGTGGGGGCTCCGGGCCGAGGGCACCAACCCGACCCGGCACATACAGAAAAACACCGAAAAACCGCGCCGGCGATATTTAACCGGTGAGGAACTGTCACGCCTGGGCGCAGCGCTGACGGAGGCCGAACAGAAAGGGACGGAGCATCCATCCGTTATCTTGTGCCTGCGCCTACTGTTGACGACGGGGTGCCGCCTGGGAGAGATAATGACCTTAAAATGGTCATATGTTGACTTCGCGTCCGGCGTGATAAATTTGCCCGACTCAAAGACCGGCGCAAAAACGATTCCGATACCGGGGCCGGCGGCCGATCTCCTGTTGAGCGCCGGCCGCCTTCAAGGAAATGATTACGTCTGTCACGGTCTCAGACCCGGTTCACATATTGTCGGGGTGGCAAAGCCTTGGTATCGAATTCGGAAAGCCGCAGGCATAGACGACGTTCGGTTGCATGACCTGAGACATGGGTATGCCAGTGTCGCGGCTGCTGAGGGCTTGGGCTTACCCTTAATTGGGGCGCTCCTGGGGCACACCCAGCCCGCGACTACGGCGCGTTATAGCCATTTGGCAATGGATCCCCTGAAGGCGGCGGCGGAACTGATCGCGGGAAAGATTCAGGAACACATGAATAAAAAACCCGCGAAAAAAGTTGTCCCGTTTCCGGGAAGGAAGTAACGAGGCCGGGAGATGTATCAATTTTCTGATGCGGCGCTATCTCAAATAAAAGAACTCCTGAACGTCACGGATTTTGACACCGCTTGGCTTGAAAGTATTCGATGGACCATTGATGATTTTGTATCAAAGAATCAAGATAGTCATGTGTCTAAAATGCTTCCAAGTGGCCGGATGGACCGACTAAAAGATGCACACAAGGCCGTCCGCAATGCCATAAAAAAACTGACCAAACTGGATGCCGAGCCGCTTTTTTGGGGCTACCCGCAACCCTTCGATAACCTCGAAAAGGGCATCCGGGAAACCTTCCCACTTATCGACAAGACCACGACGGAAAGCGGCGTCAATACTAAGTTTTCTGTCCCACATAGGGATTCATTGTATGTCTGGCGGCGGTTTGCGGCAGGCGAAAGCGATTTACACACGATATATGAAGGGCTGGAGGCGGCTATCAAGACCTTGAAGGGCGAAACCCGCCGAGGGCCAAGAGACAAGTATACCGGCGCGGACGAGTTTATCCAAAGTATGTTTCATGGCTATTCGGGTTTGGTCCCTTCTACTCATAAAGAACGAACGAAGGAAAATTTTAAACGCTTTTTGTGCGCTTGTCTCGAGGATGCACAAGGGGCCGATTACGATGATGCCTTTTGGCCCGAGAAAATACAGTCCTGGAAAAGACATTTGGAATATCCCAAACAGGACAAATAATTCCCTTCGCCCCCCTCCCCTTTTTCCCAAAAATCTGTAAACATCACGCTTTCCATTGGGGTCTAATTACCTCAAAAAAAGATTAATTACACATCTTTTCTAATCCCTTCTCGTGCGCTACGGTTTTACCCAGGCAATGAATAAATCTGCCGCAGAGAGGTGAAAAAATGGAACGCATTTTCGTTAAAACCCGTGACGCAGCCCGCTTCCTGGGACTGTCCCCCAAGACACTTGAAAAGTGGCGGGTTGTCGGGGGAGGGCCGAAATTCCGGAAGCTGGGCGGGGCGGTTTTGTATGACCAACACGAGTTGACCGCTTGGGCGGACTCCCGTGTCCGGCTGTCGACTTCCGACCCCGGCCAGTCTCCGGAGTAGCCAATGGCCGACCTGGAAAAAACAGTCCAAATCATCTTTGAGGGCTCCGACCGCGTCAGCGGCCTCATCAACGGCATGCAGTCTAAAATGTCCGGCATGGCGTCGAACGTCGCAGACATCACTGAACCCCTGGCTAATTGGCACGACGGTATTTTGAAAGTGGATGCGGCCCTGTCCGCCCTTGCCGTGGGCGGCATGGCGTATTCCATTTACAAGTTCGGCGAGTTCGAAGACGTCATGCTGGCCGTCAAGGGCATTATCCGGGCCAGTGATACGGACTACATCCGGCTGAACGAACTCGTCAAGGGGCTTGGCGCGACAACCAGATACACGGCGACGGAAGCCGCCGAGGGCTTGCGGTTCCTGGCCATGGCCGGGCTGGACGTGGAAGAGGCAATCGGCGCACTGCCGAATATGCTCAACCTCGCCCAAGCTGCCGCCATCAACCTGGGCGAAGCCGCCGACATTTCCACAAACATCATGACCGGCTACGGCGCGTCGGTCGATGACCTGACCCGCATTAACGACGTTCTGACGGCCACCTTCACAAACAGCAATACCAACCTCCTGGAACTGGGGCAGGCGTTCAAATACGCCGGACCAGTCGCCAAGGCCCTGGGTTTCGACATTGAGGAAGTGGCGGCCACGTTCGGCGTCCTGGCTAACGCCGGATATAAGGCCGATATGGCCGGGACCGCGCTCCGAAACATCATGGTTGCCCTGGTTAAACCGGCCGGGAACATGGGCAAGCTGTTTAATAAACTCGGCATTGACACGTCCGAGATGGGCGTCAACCTGGCCAGTTCGTCTAATGCGCTTCGGTCCCTGGGCGTGTCCGTCAAAGACGCCGACGGCAACATGAGGCCACTGACGGATATCCTTGCGCAGTTACAGCGGGGGCTTGAGCGGATACCCGACAAGGCCGACCGAACCGCCGTCCTGATGGAAATCTTCGGCAAGCGCGGCGGTCCCCAAATGGCCGCATTGTTGGAGCAGGGTGTCACCGCCATTTCCGGCATGGAAAGCAAAATCCGCTCCCTTGGCGGCGTCACTGATGACATCGCCAAACAGATGGAATCGGGAATCGGCGGGACAATCAGGCTTATCCGTTCGTCTGTCGAGGCCGTGACCATCGAAATCGGCGAGCGCATAGCAGCCGGAGCGATTCCAGCCGGTCAAGGCATGGCGGAACTTATCCGGGCCATAAACAGCGAAATCAGGGCTGGGTCTTTTGACGAGATATTCAACGCCATTGAATCGTTCGGCGTGGACCTGGAAGCCGTATTTATCGCCGTGGCCGCGAACCTGCCGACCGCACTGGACCGGGTCGATTTCTCCAGGTTTGTCGGCGCGATTCAGGCCGTGGTTGCCGAGACTGGCAACCTGTTCAAGGCATTCTTCGGCGAAATCGACCTGACCACGCCTGAGGGCCTGGCCGCTGCCATACAGAAAATAGTCAACGCCGGGACCAAGCTGGCCGAGGTGTCCGAGGGCATAATTGAGCACTGGGAACGCTGGTCGCGCTGGTTGGGTGAGATAGTCGAGCGCCTGGGCGAGATGGACAAAGAGACGGCCAACACGATTGGAAACATGCTCGGCCTGGGGAAGGAACTGAATGTCGTCTCGCGGATCGCCGAGAATTTCAACACTGCCCTGGGCGGGCTGAACCGGCTTTTAACATTGACCCTCGTCCGGCAAACGTACGCATTCGTGTCGTCCATAAAACTGACAGGGACCGCCTTAACTTCACTGGCGACATCGGTATCCACAGCCATCGGTTCAGCGGCCGGTCAAGTTGGTTTACTCGGGCTTGCCGCCGTGGCTGGCTGGACCGCTGGAACACTGATAAATGACCATGTTCCCGCCGTCGGTAGGGCCGCTCAAGCGGTCATTGGTTGGGCAGACGACCTGCTCGACTTCAGCGGCAAACAGGAACGGGCGCGGAAAGAGACGGAGATATTCGACCGTCTCATAAACACCCTGGCCGAAACGACGGATGATTACACCTACGACCTGTCCAAACTCCGGGCCGAATTGCTCGGACTTGGTTATGACATCACCGACCTGCCAGATGCCAAAATCATCAAACTGGCCGCCGATGCCGACATCCTGAGTTTCGAGGATGCCCAGCAACTGATTCATGCCCGCGTCCCCAACAGCCGCGAGGTTGAAATCTACGTCAACTCGCAACGGGCGGCCGCCGACCTGTCAACGTTCGGCGAGGACGCCGACGAAGCGGCCCGCGCCAGAACGCTGGCCCTGACCGTTGCCACAGACGGGCAGTCCGTGACGGCCACAAACCGCGTCATTGACGACCTGGAAAACAGAACCGCCAATCCAAGCCCCTACGTTCTGACCATCAGGGGCGACGGGTCCATTGAAATCGTCCGTAATCAACTTGCCTCGTTGCCGTCCGACAAGACAGTCAAGGTCAAGACCGAATTGGACGAGCTCGAAACTAAGAGATTTGAGGCCCAGCTGTCCGTGGTTGATGCCCTGACAAAGGGCTATTTCGAGACCATTCAAAGCCAAGTCGAATGGGAAGCGAAATTGGAAATTGCCGAGGTTGAGGCCAACGCGGCCAAAATCGAGGCAATTATGTCAGCACTGACGGCGGCCTTCTCGTCATCCGGCGAGATATTATCAACCGCCCTGGGCGCGTTCGCGGAAATGTCCGCCAGTAATCCCCTGTGGATCAGCATGCAGGAATTCATCGAGCGGGAGTTTGCCATCCGCGAGGAAACGCTTGAACTGACCCGCGAGACAGCGGCGGCGGAAATCGACCTCATGAGGGCGAGGCAGGCGGCCTATGAGCGCGGAGACGCACAGGTGCAGATAGACGGGACTGGATTACAGCCGCACCTTGAGGCGTTCATGTTCGAAATCCTGAGCGCTATTCAGGTTCGGGCCAATGCCGAGGGCGCTGACTTCCTGGTGGGGTTGGCCACATGAAAACCGCCGATACACACCCCCTTGTGGCCACGTTCGACGAGTCCGGAAGGTTTGTCTATCTGCGGCTCCTGGCCCGCAATGAGTCCGAAGAGACCAGGCTCCGACCCGTGGGCGAAAGGCTGTTGGCGCGACTGCTGGCCATGGACATCCAGCCCGTGGGTGAGGCATGACAAGGGTAACCGGGGGGGCATTCATCGTCGCCAGACAGGTGTTCTCATCCGAAATCTGGCGCAAGCCGCCAATTTATCTGAAAGCCTGGACATGGGTCATTGGGCACGCGAACCACGCCCATATCGAGCGGGGGGGGCGAGTGTACCGGCGGGGCGAATTCACCACGACGTACCAAGAGGTCATCAACGCCCTTGCCTACACCGAAAACCACAAAACCATAAAACCGACCTTGAAACAGGTTCGTCGAGTGCTGGCGTGGCTTTCCGGGCAGGGAATGATTACGGTAATTGGTCTAAAGTCAGCAAAATCAGGGCTTGGCCGAGCTTGGGCAGACCCTGGGGCAGAGACTGGGGCATACGTCGGGATAAGGATAACAGTCTGTAATTACGACATATACCAAAGTCTGGACACCTATACTGGGGCAGACCCTGGGGCAGAGGGCTTGGCCGAGCTTGGGCAATACAACAAGAATGATTTAACAAAAAAGACTAAGAAACCAGCCCCCGAACCCTCCACCGACCCACCATCTGCACCAGGCTTCGACAGGATTCCGGATGAAGCCGTCCGGGCTTCTTTGGAAAGAGTTTGTCGGGAACTGGTCAGCACACCCGGACCCGAGGGAAAGCCCCTTTTCGGACGAGCGTTTGAGTTCGTGAACCGCTCCTTGGGAGACGGGCTCCGGCCGGAAGCGGTCCTGAAGGCCCTGACCCAAATCCAAACCATTGGCCACATTCGGTCACCGTGGCCGTATGCAAAACAGGTGTCCGAGACTGAAAGCAAGAACATTTGCGAGCGTGAGGCCATTGCTCGCCACGAGGAACTCAAGAAAACCGACCCGCTCCAAGCTTTCCTGACGAGGGGGATGCGCCTTGTCTGATTCATTGCGCTCCGTTCAAGCGGAACAGGCCATCCTGGGGGCTGTGCTCGCGGCCTGTGACCCAGCGGAGGCCATTGGCCGGGCCATTGAGGGCGGTCTCACACCTGGCGACTTTTACAAAAAGGCCCACGCGCACATTTACGAAGCCATGCGGGGTTTGTTTGACCGGGGCGAGGTCATAGACCTGGTAGTTGTTGTGGGAGCCCTGGAACGGGCTGGACAAGCTGAAAAGGCTGGCGGACCCGCCTACCTGTCTGAATTGGCCGACCGGGCCGGGACATCGGCGGGTATCACCCATTATGCCGGACAGATTCGAGACGCGGCCTTGAGGCGGCGTCTGGTTGATGTAGGCAGACAGATTGCAGAGACCAGCGGCAACGGCCACCACGAAACCGCCCATGATGCCCTTGAAGCCGCCGAGGGCGCAATCTTCGCCCTGCGCGACACCAGACACCAGAGCGATGCGGGCGGGACCGTAGGCGCGACCCTGGGCGCATCCTTGCGGGAAATTGAAAAGCGCATGACCTCGACCGGCCCGACAGGAACACCGACCGGCTTCACGGACCTGGATGACCTGACCGGCGGTCTACAGCCTGGGGACCTGGCCATTATCGCCGGGCGGCCTTCGATGGGCAAGACGGCCCTGGCCCTGAATATCGCCCTGGCTGCGGCGGCCCCCTGGGCCAGAGAAACGGCCAAGGATTACCCGGCGGCCCCTGCGGCCTTCTTTTCCCTGGAAATGTCAACAGCACAACTCAATGAGCGGCTATTGTCGGCCGTCTCCGGGGCGAACCTTCAGGCGATCCGAACAGGCCGAGGGCTTCGAGACTCGGACCTTCAGGCCCTGACTGTAGCGGCCTCCCGGCTCTCTGGTATTCCGCTTCACATTGACGACCGGCCCGCCCTGACCGTGAACGAGATTCGGGCGACGTCCCGGCGGATTGCTTCACGTGGCGGCCTGGGTTTGGTCGTGGTGGACTATCTGCAATTGATGCGCGGCGACGGTCAGAACCGCGAACAGGAGATCAGCGGGATATCCAGGGGGCTCAAGGCGCTGGCGAAAGAACTCCATGTTCCCGTGTTGGCCCTGTCGCAGTTGAACCGGGCGCTTGAATCCCGCAACGATAAGCGGCCGAACCTGTCCGACCTGAGGGAATCCGGGGCCATTGAACAGGACGCGGACATTATCGGGTTTGTCTACCGGCCTGAGGTTTATGGGGCGACGGCTGACAACGCGGGCCAAGCCGAACTGTTAATCCGAAAAAACAGGAATGGACCGACCCGCGACTTGTCTTTTCACTGGGTAGCGCACACAAACCAATTTCGAACGGCGGCGAGGTTATGACCGGTGAAATTTCCACCACAAGGGATAGGGAGGCAGAGCGGCAACACGGAACTATACCCCGACCGCAAAAACCCCGCACGGCGAGCCCTGAGCGCCTTGGCGGGGCGATAAATGGACGGGGTGAAGGGGCGAAAGGTGGACGGGTCCTTCCAGAAGGTTTCGATTTATACGGATAAGCCAAGCCCCGATATTCCGCCAGATACAAACGGCGGAAAATTAGTTGACGAAACTTTACAACACGAAAGGATTTGAAATGGAACTGGTCACACAAGCCGAGTTCGCCCGTCGGGCGGGCGTCAGTCGGCAGAGGGTCAACGCCCTCTTGAAGGACGGGGCTTTCGGGAAGGCCACGCGGCGCGTTAACGGGAGAACGTTGATTGACTTTGAACCCGGACTGAAGGCCCTCGAAGGGGCGCTGGACCCGGCTTTTATCAGTAAAATAGTCAGCAATGCCAAGCGGCCGCCGAAACCTCAAATTGTGCTCCCCCAATTCCCATGGCCGGAGCGTGTCCGCCTGGACGGCGAACTGTCCCCGAGGTCCACCCTCATATTTGGGATACTGATTGAGAAATACAACCTTCCTGACCTGGACCCAATAAAAGCTATTGAAATTTTAATGGATATGGCCCCTGCCCGGTTTCTGGAAGCCTTCCCCGAGGGCAGATTTGACGAGGATGGGAGGGCTTTAAGCTTGTCATAACCAAGCGTCCGGGATATAATTCATTTATTCAAGTTCAGTATGATGCGTGATTGTTTGCCGCAGGGACTCGCAGAGGCCCCTGCGGTTCTAACAGCAACTCTAACCGGGCAACGGCGGCGGGGTCTGTTATGGGGATAACTTCTTACCGTCCAAACCCTAAAGAGAACAACGCATCTGAAGCCTAGGTGGGGGATGGGCTTATGCCCATCACCTCATCGAGGCGACAGAGACAACCGACAATTTGTTGCCAATTGGCAACATTTCGCAAAAACCCCAAACCGAATCCCAAACCCGCCCGCTTACCTCTCTCGAACCAGACAAATATCGCCGATTTTCAATACTATGTGTAAAAAAACTTGCCTTTTTCAACTGAGCCGGGATATAATTAACATGCTAAAACTTAATACCCGGCGAGGTCACCCGTAAGATGACCGATTGTTTGTACCGAAGAAATAAATTTCCCGAGACTGAGGTGTCCGTGAGGCCCTCGACGGTTGGTATTGGCCGTTAGCAAGTCTCGGGAATTGCATTTTGGAGGTATGTTATGGCAAGCAACATTCATGACATTGACATCCGACGCTTCAACATCACACCAGAAAACAGCCTTGAAATCGAACTGGGGGCGGAGAACCTTGATTGTCACGAAAAGGGACTCGTGCGGCGACTCCAGAACAACACGCGTATGGCCTTGGGCGCGATAGACGCAATCAGGGCCATGCTGGTTTCTCCCGAGGATTCCGGGCCGTTTTATGACACCTACAAACATCTTGGACGGCTGATTATCAAGGACTATGAGTCCATTGACGAACTGATGAGCGGCCCCGCTGTATGGCTGGAGAAGGTGCGAGAGGCCATGCACGAGGAAATCGACCGGGACTTTCAGAAGATTATCCAGATAGCCGGGCAGTTCTCCAACGAAGCGGCGGGGGGCTGTCCTTCCGGGGAATTCGTCACCCCCGATTCCGAAGCGCCGGAGGTGACTCATGTTTCGTGACCCCTGGACCAACGGCAATCATCTGATCGTGGCCCCCGTTGACGCGTTTGTTTTTCTACTGGAACCCTTGAAGTGCCTCATCGGACTGCGCGACAATGACGCCGGAGATGAACCTGAACACCATCTCGGGACAGTTACGGCGGTCCTTGTCCGGAGGCTGGAGAAGGAACTCATGGAACTGGCCACGGGACTGATAGAAAACGCCCCCGTTGAAATCTGCCTGCGGTCCGAGGGGGTTTTATATTCCGTCCGGGGCGTCCGGCCGAAGTCCCCTGCTTCCGAAACGCCTGAGACCCGTGGGTCTCAAATCCCCCAAACAGGGTCCCCGGAATTCCCCGCGCCTAAAGCAGCGGAGGTGGCCCCATGACTGAGACCGCGAAAAAACTCGAAGAACGGGCCTTCCCGGCCCGGAAAGCCTGGAACTGGACCGACCCGGAGGCACCAAACCCCGATTACTGTTACCTCTACAACCCGTATAAGAGCGGGGCGAATTGTCTGGAGGGGTTGGTTCAATGCCGGAAGTTTCTTGCCATAATACGGAACATCGACCCGGAAGGCTACGCGGCTGACGATGAGTTGATGGAAGGTGTCCAGTTCCTTCTGGACCACGTCCGGGATACCTTGGAGCATATCGGCAAGGCGATTCGGTCTCATTAGTCGCCACAGGGGGGCCGGGCCAGTCCCGGCCCCGATATGAGTGTTACCGTGGTAACACTTTCGCCCCCCCCTCCTCGCCCCTTGAAACCAGCCCGAAAATTTTTCCAATTGCGTACTATATGCTTACTAAAATCAAAAAGGGGTTAGGCCATATCGGCTTAACCCCTTGAAATTACTGGAGCCGGCGATGGGATTTGAACCCGCGACCTGCTGATTACGAATCGGAACCTCTTGGTTTCACAACCTCCTCATATTGTTTTAACTATTTGATTTAATGCATTTAATTAATTCTCTACTTTTTCATGTTTTGGCCGTTTTTTGCCAATTTTGTAAAAAAGTCTCACACAACTCTCACACAGAAAAGGGGGGAGAACATGGCTTTGACGGGGCTTGCTCAAGGGTGGGCCAACGGATCTTTTCCAAGGTCTTGGATGGCCATAGTTTGTATTTCCATTGCCGTCGTCCTTGTCCACAATATGGGAGCAACTCCTATGCTTGGCTCAGCCGATGAACCCAGGACGACCATCAGACAGGCCTTTGCTCTGAACAACCTTTTACCATTTGAAATAGGGCTCCCGAGTCTCCCTTGGCCGGGTGGTATTGAGGAGCCTCAATGCCCCACCAAACGAAGCAGCGCGCCTCTTCCGTCTATCAGCCAAAGGGTTACTCTGCCACCGGAGTTTCAATGCACCTATGAAACTAGATTTAATGACCTTGATCTACTGATTAAGGCAGCCACCGATGCATATCAACTCGACCCTGAATTGATCAGAGCCGTTATCCGAGTCGAGTCCAATTTCGATCCCGATGCCGTGTCGCCTGCCGGCGCCATGGGGCTGATGCAGCTAATGCCGCAAACCGCCAGGGAGGTGGGTGTCAAGAATCCTTTTGATCTCACGGAAAACGTCTTTGGCGGAGCCCGATACCTGAGGCTGATGATGGACCGCTACTCCGGCGATCTCGAGAAAGCTCTGGCAGCCTACAACTGGGGGCCGGCGAACTTGGATCGGTCGAGGGGTTGGTTGCCTGAGGAGACGAAGCGGTATGTGAACATGGTTCAGGCTTTTCACCGCTTTTATTCCGAAAAGGAGGCTTCAATCCCCGCGGACGAGCAATGAGCCCGAGGTTGTCCTGCGCTGCTATCCCCAGATTAGAACCAAAATTATTTGCACAAAACGACTCTATACCGGCATGCGTTTGAATCAGTTGGCGAATTTAATCTTAGAGTCTGGCCGCTGGGCTCCGGAATACGCATCGTGGTGCCAGCCTTCACAATTCTTTACTCCAATAGGTTTGCCTCTACTCCTCTTCGAACCCAAAAGAGTCGAAGCGCAAGGTGCGGCAGTTTTCGGTGACATCGCGGATGGTCTTCTCGGTGGCCCCGTCCGGCATTTCGGCCCGGATTTCCAGGGTCACCTCGACGTTGGCCCCGATATACTTCGACAGGTGTTGGATGACCTCGTCGGCAATTCGGCTGGCGTCACGTCCGACCCGGAGTGAATCGAGTTGCACCGATCCATGGAAACGCCGATACGTGGGGGCGGGTGGGGGCGGTGTGCCTGTGTCCGCTCCACGCGTTGTTTCCGCCCCGGCCGCTTGACCCTGTTCCCCGGTCTGTTCGGTTTCCGCAACCGTCGCCGAACCGTTTCCGGCCTTTGCTTTCGCCGCTTCAACATCCCGGCGCTGCTGTTCGGCTGCCACGTCGGGCTTCACTACAATCGAGCCACCCTCGCTCTGAACAGCGGCAGAGCCGCCTCCCACGAGGCCTAAATAGCGGCCGTCGGCGTCCTTGGACTGCGCGTAGGCGAACGTCTCAGACTGCCAGGTCAGCAGCGTGATCCCTTCCCGGATGGCGGCGATCAGTACGTCCGAGTCGCGAAGACGGGGAAGGTACAGGTACGTCGCGAAATCTTCGACAAGCTGCTTCACCAGCACGTCATTCCCGCGCCAGAGGGGTACCCGGTCCAGTTCAAGGCGTAGCCGAACTCCGCCCATCTGGACGAGGAGCATCTCCTCACTTTTGAGCTTTTTGGAAGCGCGAAGCGCCAGCGAGTCTGACCCTTGCAAGCGAGTTTCCGTCCACTCGGGCGATCCCTTGGGATCTGGCTGGTTCGGAACGAGCAGCCACTGATAGGCCTCGGGAATGCGGACGTTCGCCGTATCGTCGGCGTTTTTGCGTTTCGTGTCTGCCTGCTTGGATTGGAACGGATCGAGATTGAGCTGCTCCCGCTCGTCCCAGATGGACTTCCAGGACATGAATTGCCGGATGGCGGTCTGAAGGTCTTTGAGCCGACTCGCATCGCTCGCCAGGAACACCAAGGTGTTCTTGTACGACCGGGGGCTGCTACCACGACTGTCCAAGATAGCCTGCGCCTCCTTCCGCGCGGTGCTGTCTGCCTGGCCTTTGCTGTGCGGATGCTCCGGACCGAGGACCACCAGCCGCGCCTCGTGCTCGTCCGGGATATCGCTGCTGCTCAGACAGGCATGCACGCGGTGGAAATCGCCACGGCTGCGCGCCTCATCCCTCAGGCGGCGTACGATCTCGTCCATGACATCGTGTTCGTGGAGCTGGTTCGCACGGTCCTCCGCAAGACGTGTGACCGTGGGCTGGGTCGAGTACCAATAGCGGCTGCCGTCCACATACAAATAGGTCGCCCGATCCGTAAGTCGGCGGATGGCGTCGCCGAAGGTAGCCACGGTTTCGCCGGGCTGAACGCAACCCAACTTCACCTGGCGGTCGTCGATACCCCGGTTGGCGGCCCGTTGGGTCGGGGCCGATCCGACATAGATGGTGCGCGCCACGCGGCGGCAAGCGGAGTAGCGGCCCAAGTTCGGCGCATCCCGGTCGAGCCTGAGCGGCAGGGAATGCTCCCCGTCCACATCCTTGGCGATGACAGGGGTCCATTGGTCGTCAAGGTAGCGGGTTAACTCGAACTGCACCGCGGAGTCGTCGATGGGGATGGTGGCGGGCATGATCAGCAGGTTGCCGTCCTGTCTTTCCCATAGGGAATGGATCACCGCCGCCATCAGGCGCAACACGCCGCGCGTGCGTTGAAATTTGTCGAGCGTGGACCAGTCGTTGTAGAGCCGGTCGAAGAGTTCCGGGTGGATCGGGTAGGCCAGTTTGATGCGACGTTCGTACTCGGCCTCTCGACACTCGGATGGAAATTCGCTGTGTTGCGTTCCGTACATCTCCACAAAGGCTCGCGCCACGGCGTCGCGCGCCACGAAGGCCTGCTTCTCATGCAGTGGCTCAAATAGCCGACGGCGCACGATCTCGAACCCCTCGTCCGGGCTGGCCGGGCGCCAGCTCGATTCCACGCGGCCGATGGCGTTCTTGAGTCGGGACAAGGCACGTTGGCCCCATTCACCGCCGATCTCGTTATCGGATGCTGGAATGCTGACCACCAGCAAGGTGTTCTTGGCCGCCTTGGCCGCCTCGCTCAGTGCCTGGGCGAAGGTGAACTGGGTGTCGAAGGTGCCGGCGGGAAGCACGCTGCCTTCGTGAAGTTGCCGCGCGTAGGCTACCCACTCGTCGATCAGAACAAGGCAGGGCGAGAACTTGTTGAACAGCTCCTTCATCTTGTCGCCGGGGTTGGTGGCCTTCTCGTCGTCGGCGCGGATCATCTCATAACCGGTTTTGCCTCCCAGTTGCCAAGCGATTTCGCCCCAGATCGTGCGGATGACGGTCCCGTCGTCCTTCGTGCTCGGGTTGCCGGGCGACACCTTGGTGCCGACTACAATGGCGCGATTAACCGTCGATGCCACCTCACATCCGGCTTCTTTCAGGACCTGCTCAGTACCGGGAAGTTCGGTCGTTGGTGTGCCGGAAAAGAGATGAAAAAGCGCCAGCATGCTGTGCGTTTTCCCGCCGCCGAAGTTCGTCTGCAACTCGACCACCGGGTCGCCGCCCTGCCCGCCGATGCGGCGTACGCCGTTGCTGAGGAGCTTCTGCAGTCCCTCGGTGATGAAGGTGCGCCGGAAGAACTCGGTGGGGTCCTGGTACTCGGATGCCGCCTCGCCCAGGTACACCTGCCACAGATCGGCCGCGAACTCGGCCTGCTGGTATTTGCCGCTGGCCACGTCCCGGTGCGGGGTGACGACTTCGCGCCAGGGCTTGAGGCCGCTCTGCGGGTTGCCCTCGGTGGGGGCCACGGCGTGCTTGCGCATCTCGCCTCGGCGCTGCTCATCGAATCGCACGCGCAACAGCGCCATCTTCTGCTCTTCCAGTTCCTTTGCCTCGGGGGCCGAGATGGCGGTAAGCAGACGGCCGATGCTATCCAGCGCCCGATAGGCGTCGTCGCTGTTGAAGGGCGTCTGGTGCGCCCAGCGGTTGCGCACGTCCCGTAATTCGCTGACCAACGAGCGTTCGGCGAATCCCAGCGTATTGCGGAAAACGGCATTCCATTGATCCCACATGATGGTCAGTAGGTTGTGGGTGTCCCAGTTGAGCTCCCCCGTCCTGGCCGACTTCACGCCGCCGCGATCCTCCCGGAGCGTCTGCGCCACAATCTCCTGCCATTGTTCTCCATGGACGGCCCGGAGTTCCCGTTCCACAAAGGGGCGCAACCCCCTATTGAGCAGTTCGAGCGCTTCTCCAACCCTACTGTGATTACTTTTCGCCATGGTATGCCCTCATCAGTATGTATTTATCCTAATCGAACAGTTCCCCATTTTCTTCACGCGGGCCGGCTTGGGCCAGTCTGGTCAGTTCCGGCCAGGCCAGCACGAGGCTGTTGTAGGCCAGGGCTTCATTGGCGCGTTTGCGGCGTTCGCAGATGCCGTAAAGCCGGTAGGCCAGTTCCCGGGCCGACTCCGCTTTGCCGCCCAATTTGGCCACCAGTTTCGCCGCCTCTGATTCGCCGCCAGTGTCCAAGACCCGGACTAAGTAATGGACCATCTCCCACACGGTCGCACGTTTATCTGTTAAGGGGTCCCAATCCTTCTGCAATTCATCCACCCGCAGAAGACGTGTTTTGCCGCCCCCTGCTTTGACGATACCGGCTTCGGAAAGGGCATTCAGGGCGGTGTTCTTTGCTTTGGATAACGTTTCCGCGTCACCGAACGGTCCATCGTTGAATCCGAACTGCTCGAACCAAGCTACGGCCCAGGCGGTTTCCGGATCGAAATCGCCTTCCTGTTCGGCTAGCGTTTCGTCCAGGGTCTGGTTAATCATTTGCAGGGCCGTCCGCACGGTCATGGGCTTGTCATCGGCCTCCAGAATCCTGCTGTAACGGGAAAAAACTGCCATCCCCGGACCGATGCTCGCTTGAGCTAGGTCTACCGGAGCGATATTTCCCTGCTGAAGGTGCCGCAGGGCCGGCGGCAGTTCCCGGCGCAGCGCGGCGAGGAACTCTTTCCTTGTAGCCATCGGCGCGCCAGCGGGGCGCGGCCGACAGACAAGGATGATGCTGGAGGCAAGGATGTTTGTTCTTGCGGTGATTTTACCAGGTCTCTCGGTTCGCATTGGCCATGTTCCAGTCAAACTGAAACCTGCGGTTAAGACGGCATTGAGGAATGTTTCCCATCCAGTTGATGCAATGCCGGCTTCCTCCGATTCCGCCTGCTTGAATGCGTAATAAATGGTGACTGGAAATAAGGGATGGGTGCGCACCGCGATTAGGGAGATCGCCTTGGTCATACCCGAGAGGAAGAATTCTTCCGCCTTATCCTTTGAACCGTGTCGATAGGTTGTCGCTACAAGTTCCTCTACTTTAGGAACAAGCAGTGTAGAAAACAAGTCGGGGAATATCGACTTTAAAGCTGGTCGCAACCATACATAAAAAAAATCGGAGAGATCGGCATAACCAATGTTGTCATAGTATGGAGGATCAGTTGAAACTATTACGTTTTTCGGTTCTGCTATCTGTGCAGCATCCGCCTGCATTCCATTTCCCCTACCACGGCTGGGAAACGATTTACATGCGCCTTCCACCCAAGATAGCATTGAAAGCCAAGCGCCTGTGGATTCGGAGAATGCATTGCATTCACAATAGTCCCAAACCATTGGGATGGCCTGACGGCCAAATGTTGAGCGGATGAATTCACCACCGGGCACCCATGTGCTGATGGAACTCCAATAGTCGCAACTACGATCCACCGCAAACGCCAAATACACACTGATCGCCTCGGCGTAAGCGTGGAAGCCGGCCCCACCGTCCCGCAGAGGGCGGTGGTCATCGTTCGAAATGTCCAACGTTCCCCCAATATCACGCCGAATCTGCACCCGCGCCTCGGCCACCAGATCGGAAAACGTCGTCAACGCCACCAACTGACGAGGGGTGAAAAGCGAACCCCAAGTTGTCAATCCGTACCCGTAACATGTTCCACCTGTTAGGCGCGATGGAACCTCTCCCTCAGGCTTCCATCCCGGCCTCGCTCGCATGATGATCCCTTCGTGTTCGTCGGTGGGCGGTAGATAAACACGTCCCCGGTCGCCCTCGCAAACGATGGCCATGAGCCGTGCACCCATACGTCCGGCCTGCGCCTCTGAACGGATATAATCCGGCAACAGCGGGGACTGGGAGAGGAGGCAGCGGAAGTTAGCGCCGCGCCCGAGTTTCGTGCCGGCCTCTACGGCAGCCTTGTCTCGCGGTTTTCCGGTCCTGACTTCGAACCGGTAATTCAGGCCGTCAATCACCGGTTCCAGCCAAACCTCTTTGCCCGCCTTGGTTGAGAGCGAGAATGACGAGACCAACGGCACATTGCACCCCCGATAGGCCGGGTTCGAGCTTTCTACCGTCCGAGCCCAAAGCCAGGCGATAACGGTTAGTTCTCGTCCGACATAGGGCTTCAGATCGGGCCTGCCCTTGGCCATCTCTGCCGTTACTTTGGCTTTGGGGTAGAGATGCCCGATGCGCTTTTCCGCCTCGTCGCGCATCCATTTGCCGTAGTAGCGTACATCCTCGGCCAGCCCCGCCGCGCCACTCCAACCCCTATTGAAGAGCCTCTTATCCCGGCGCGCCTCGGGGTTCACCGGCGGCCGTCCGGCGAACCGCGGTGGAATCTCGATCATGGCCTTGTTGATCATCACAGCGACGGGATTCAGGTCGCTGGCGTGAGCTTCCAGCCCCAAACGCTGAGCCTCCATGGGAAGGGCTCCACCACCTGCAAATGGATCGTGAAATGGCGGCAGATTCTCTGGGTCTTCGCCCGACCCCTTGCACCAGCGCGCCCAGGAACGCCTGATCTCGGCCCGCGCTCGGTCGAGCACTTCTTCATTGGTGGTGTTCTCCCAGAGCACCAGTTCTTCAATCAGTCGGAAGAGCCGTTTACGTTCCCTCTCCTGAGCTTCCGGTGTGGGAAACTCCTCAGGCACCGATCCAGGATCGTCCACCATCTGGGCGAAAATGACGGCCCGGGCCGCCGCCAGCGGCCGCCGCGCCCACCATAGATGGAGCGTGGAAGGATGCCCATGTCGGATCGATTTCTCCCTGGCTGACGCATGATTGATGGCTTCCAGCGGCAGCGCCACTTCGATTAGCTTTTTACGAGCAGTATTCATTGGTCCAGTATCTTCCTTGACAGTGACGTGAATTGTCGCAATCTGTTTTGCGGATCGGGATTCAAGTAGTATATGATCGCCCATTCGATCAAAGCAGGTTCGGGATTGTCCCCAAGCGTGTCGATTAACTGCCGAGCATGGGTGCATCGCCTTCCGGTCAGGCGGGCGCATTTCAGACCCAGGTAACCGATAGTATAATCTGCTTTCAGAGCGTCTTCTCCATCAATCCCATCCGCCGGTTGGACCGTGCCATTTGGCAGGTACTGAAACAGGCGCGCGGTGTCAGGATCATGAGGCGGGCAAAACAGCGTTGGGTTATATCGATAACCGGGATTGTGATGCCTGTCGTCCTTGAACCGTCCGCAATGCTCAACAGCGCCGCCGTTACACGATGATGCTAGGTTGGCGTAGGCGTAGATCGGGCCGGACGGCAGGCCATGACCTGGATTTCGCGGTGCCATGTGCTCGATGTGGCTGTCGTCGGCCGTGATTTCGACTTCACAGTAACAACAGACATAGTGCTGTTCCTCGCGCAGGGAGTCGCCCACCTGCTGATGGCAGGTCGTGCTCATAAAAGCACCCCAGTCTTGCGCCTGCGGTTGTTGAGCAAGGCAGGCCGGCGGATTTGGATTGCGGGTGATCGTCCTCATATGACCCCCAGTACCCTAAGTTGACTGATCCGCATGTCGGCTCGCAGAAGGTCCGGGTCGCTCCGGCCCAAAGCATTCTCGAGCGCGGCCCGCAGTTGGCGGCCGCGACCGGAGTCCTGCTGCCGCGACTCGACCAATGCAAGATACTCGTCGAGTAGTTGAACCGTTTCGATCTGCTGCGGCCTGGAATGAGCTGCGAATACCTCCTGTAGCACACGCGAGCTTTCAGCCCCGAAAGTGCCCACATCGGCTGGCATCTGCTCTATGGCATGGTCCGAGCCAAGCAGATGGATGTTTTCGCGTCGCACGGTGGTCAAAACCTCAGGGCTGTGGGTGGCGGCGATGATTTGCGTGTTCGGGAATGCCGCACGCAGATTCGGAATGACGGTCTGTTGCCACTTCGGATGTAGATGCAGCTCAATCTCGTCGATGAGCAGAATACCAGGCGATTCAAGCGGATTCGGCCAATTCGGATGCGCCTGCGCTAATCGGCGGGCGAAGTCCAGAACAAGAGCCAGTAGATTGCGATAACCGTCGCTCAGTTGGATCAATTCAAGCGTCTCGTCCGCCCGCCCGATCCGGTCGAAAGCGACTTTCAGACTCGGCGGGTTATCGTCAAAATAGATTCGCTTCACGCCCTCAATCGTTTTCAGTAATGCGGCGCGAGCGGCCTTCAAGTCCTGGAATTGAAAGTCCGGATCACTTCGCACCTGCATTTTCTCGCGCAGTTCGGCGTTTTCCCTAAGGTAGAACCACTGGCACATAGCCTGGTAGTTGGCCCCCGCATCCAGGGCTTGGTGATAAGCACCTTGGCGGGAAAGTTCAAGTTCGAAGACATTACCCATCTTCGGCATTTCGTTTAGACGCCTGCTTGCGCGGTAATAGGCAACTACTGGAAGCGGGATTAATGCGGAAGAGTCGCTTTTTCGAATTTCCTGCCATAAGGAGGCGAAATACTGGTAGATCGAGGACAGATTTCCGGACTGGCTTGTTTCGTAGCTGAATTTGTCCGGAGGTAGATACTTGATGTGATCCGTCCATTCCAAAAACGCCGTTTCACCCGTCGGTGTCTTGTTGGGGAAACCCAGAATTTCATAGAAATCTTTCGCCGCGGCCTTGAACTGGACAAAATCCTTTCTGCCTGCGGCAGCGCTTTCCGAACCGGGCGTGATGTGGATGTCGGAGGGCTGAAGGGTCACCTTCTGCCATCCGCGCTGACGCTTGCCGCTGCCACCATTAGCCGCGACAACATCGTAGAGGGCGGTGGCAATTGCATCCAGGATCGTGGTTTTCCCTGCGCCGTTTACACCTACCACGATATTAATGTCCGGGCGAAATTCGATGGCAAACGACTCGAAGCAGCGAAAGTTGGTTATTTCGATCTTGGAGAGTTTCATAAATAAATCTCCTTCATGCCAATAGTCTCCTGATCCAGTTCACGAAGGCGGCTGCCTGTGGATGGTTGGGGTCGAGATACTTTTTCTTGAAAGTCTCGCCCATCCTCGTGCCCGGCTCCTCCTGCCAAGCCAGCCAGGTGTGAACATGGGCCTTGACTAGATAGGTTTCCTTGAATCGCCTGTCCGCCTTGGGAATGCTGTTCACGTCGGCCTGGGCCTTCGGCCACAGCGTGTCACCCTCGGCAATCAGCTTGCCGACAAAATCCTCCAGCGCCCCAGCGCTCTTGTTGTCAGGCATCACCCAGATGCCGATTTTTTTGCCGTCGGTCGTTTCGATGACAGTACCCCCAGTACTCGGTGCTGCTGGAACCGAGCGGCATCCGTGCTCGTCCAGTATTCTCGTCACGCGCGCCCATTGGCTGGCAACGTTTGTGTCGGCATCGAGGATTATTCCGAGGCTGCCGAGATCGGTCGCTTTCAATTCCTCGCTCAACGTGCCGATCAGGTTATCTATGCCTTCTTTGACCTTGTAGTCATTCTTCCCGAATTGGTCGCATAGAGGTTTACCTTCATGCTTGTGATTGAACAAGAGATTCCTCACGACATGCATATCATCAGGGCCTTCGAATAGGAGCCGGTTGACCATCATCGGATTTCAATCGCCTCCTTCACGATGACCGCCAGCCTCTCCTCGTCGAAGATCTCGGCGCTGAACTCGCTGTTCTTTTTCTCGATCCGAACTGCAACGCCGTCCACGTCCGGGTCGCCTTTTGTACCCATCTGGAAGGCTTTCAGGCAGTCGTTGCTGTGCGTGGTGGCGAAGACCTGGACTTCAAGCCGCTTGGCAACCTTCACAACGAACTTCCAGACCTCTGGAAGCACCGACCAGTGAATGCCATTCTCGATTTCATCCATGAGCAGGATACCACCCTTCGCGCCCGCCAAGGCAATACCGAGCCCAAAGAGGCGATTCATGCCGTCGCCCATGGTCTTGATCGGGACCGGGCCTTCACGGTCCTTGACGCGCAGGCGAAGCGACGAGACGCGCTCGTGGGGATGCAGAAGGGCGAAGTCTTCCGTCTCCGGCGCGATGATCCGCATCGCGTCAATGACATCCTTCTTGGCGTCAGTCAGGACAACCTTCTCCCAGAGGCTCTGCAACCCCGCATCGTCGAGGCCACCCGGACCGACATGAACGCACGGCGTTGCGAGATCACGATGGGACCGGGTCTGTAGATTCCAGCGGCGGCAGAGGTCGTCATAAGCCTCATCCAGACGCAGCACCCTCCGCATCGAGCCAAACTTTATTACAAGTGCCGGGATAGGGCCTTCGCCGTCCGTCGCCTCGGGCGGCCCGACCTCCACGTATTGCTGGTTAGGTTGCACGCCGCCGCCGTACCCGCTGCCGTCTCCGAATCCACCGGAGGCATCCATGTCACTGGTCTTGCGAAGCCAAGTGATAGACAGAGATAGGGCGCTGTCCGGCGCACCGACACGGCCGATCTGGATGGATTCCTTGATACGTTCAAGGGCCGGATGCCCATGAAACAGGCTCCAAACCGTCGGATCGACGGTATTGCCGTGATGCACCTCGCCGGGCTCGTCCCGGCCGTCCAGAATCCACTGAATGGTCTGAGGCGAACCGAGGTTGGCATGCAGGCACAATGCTTCGATCAGCGTGGACTTGCCTACGTTGTTCTTACCCAGGAACAGATTGATGTGGCCGAGTTGGTCAATCTGGATGTAGTTGAACGCACGGAACTGGCGTATTTCGAGGCTGTCGAAGAGCGGTGTGGTCATCAGGTCGTCCTCCCCACAAATGCGGTTCGCCAATCCCGTAATGCCTCCAAGTCCGCTTTCAGTTCATCGGGCGTGGGAGGGGCAACCGGAGCTTCATTCGGCTGCGAGTGTTCATAGCGGGAATACTTAGTCATCATGTCGTCGAAAAACTTGCAGTCCGCTGCCGTGATGCGTGCCAGCTTGTCCAGCTTGCCCTGGGTATTCACTGCGCGCCGGAAGCGCTGAACAACATCCGCCAACAGTTCGCACTCGATCATGCGCTCGAGCAGAATCCGGAAATCGCTGCATATGGCTTTCGCAAGCGGCGCATAAGCGGTCTGGCCCCCTTCGTCATGTGCCTTTCGGGCCTTCGCCAAGTTCTCGTTCAGAAGAGCGTTGAGCGCCTTGTCCGGTTTCTTCGCAAATAGCGGTGTGTCGCCCGGTTCACCAGTGCCCCAAGGCTCGCATCTGACGCAGGTAACCTTGGGCTCGCGGCCTTCGCGCTTGCCGTACTCCTGAAGCAGGACCAGTAAAGACACGCGATGCGTGAATACGATCACCTGTCGATCCGAAGCCAGGCGCACCAGTCGTTGCACCACGGCCTCCTCGAAATCCTGGTCCAATGAAGAGATGGGATCGTCAAACACGAATGGTGCGGGTTGCAGCTTTCCCGTCACGTCCGCAAGGAAGGCCGCCAGGGACACAACCCGATGTTCGCCTTCGCTCAGCACATCACGCGGTGCACCGGATCGGGCTTTCGCCAACCTCAGTTCGTGAAGAACCCGGCCATGTTCCACCCGCTTCTTGACCAGCTCCACCTTGACCCGTGAAGCCCCGAGGGCTGCCAGTTCGTCACGGAAGCGTTTCACGAACGCCTCCGTGATCAATGCCTCAGCGATCTCGCCTTTTTTGCGGGAAAGCCCGCGTGTGTCTGTCAGCCGCTTTGCCTTATCCAAGCGTTCAACGGCCTGAAGCCTTTCGATCTCCACCTTGACGGCATCGCGCTGTTCGGAGAGCCACTTCCTCGCTTTGAGTTCGAGCAGTTGGCTCTGAAGTTGCGGCCGCGTATTAGACGCCGCGTCTTCCTGGCATTTCTTCGCATCATCGGCGTATACAGACGCCAGTTTCTTTGTCTCTTGCAGCCAGGCTGCGCAATCAGGGACCTGAGGCAACTCATCGACGGCCTCGACCTCCAACAGATTTTCCTTCCGCTGCCGAAGCGCATCTACGGATCTGACTATCGGAGGCATGGTCCCCTGGTAAGTCAATCCTCCTGCGTCGCATTGCGTCTTGATTGCCTTGCCGGTCGGGATGTCCCCGAGAGCGGTCATCGCATCTTCCAGGGCCTTCTCCGCCGCCTTCGCGTCATTCTCGGCCTGCCCTTTCACGAACTCCTCGAAGGATGCGAGGCGTTGCCGGGCATCATCTGACAAAGTTTGATGGCAGAGAACGCATCTGGCCTCCGCATCAAGATACGGGAATACTTGACCACGGTAGGCTTGGTCTTCAGAGTATCGCCGAGCGTGTTCCCACAGCAGTTTCCATGCGTCCGTTCCGATGCCATCCAAAGGAGCGCCGGAAAATACTTTGGTGGCCGCAGCCTGTGCGGCCTCACGCTTGATGAGCTTGTCCTTCTTGAGCTTCAGAATGCGGCGGCAGTTCTCATCGGTGAGCTTTAGAAGATGGTCTTCAATCCCCTGGACCATTTCCTCCACATGCTTCTTCTTCGCAAGCAGCTCCCTGGCCCGGTCGGCAGGGGCCTTCTCGGCAAGACGCTTCTCCAAATCGGAAATGGTTCCATCGTCCACGGCGTCCCATTTCGTGTTTGATGCTACATCCTCAGGGGAAGTCATGGCGGTCAGAGACAAGTACCATTTGCCAGCCGCTGTGTCGGCGTATTCCGAAGGCATCTGAGGCTTTTTCGATAAGCACCTTCCCAACTTGCCGTCAATTCGCCGCGCAACCAGTTCGCAAACAGCGATCAGATCGGAGAAGAACAGCAGTGCCGGTGGTTCATAGGTGACCTCGCTTTCGCTCTCCAAATACATGCGGCCACAATCGGCGTCGAAGATATCCACGGGACGAAGGTCAGCCTGAACCCCGTCGCCGGTGCTCCAGGACACCTGGCGTTCCTGATTATCGATGCTGTACTTGATCTCTGCGGACTGTGTAGTCCCGTCGTCCGCAAAAACGTTCGGATGGAGCGCGCCAGGATTGCGCGCACCACAGACGTGCTTCAGGATGCGGACATAGCCGGACTTACCGGAGCCGTTGCCGCCGTAGACGACGGCCATGTTGTCCAGTCCAAAGTCCAGGGGGCTCCGAGGCGCGAGCGCGTTGATGCCATTTACGTTGCCGATAGTGCACAAGCGCAATGCGGACGCACTTTGGGCAAGGAAAGCGTCTGCGGGGAAGGAAGCTCTATTTGCCGGGTCTCCTGAATCAACCTCCTGCAGGCACCTGTCGAGGAGGGCAACAATGTCCTCCTCTGTAAGACGACCTTTCGTAAGGAGAAGGCTGGCGGCTTCCTGCATCCACCTCGGTCGATCTTTGAACCAAGCGTTGAGGTCATTCATCGGACTTCTCCTTCGCTCGGTCATGCTCATACACCAGCCGGTACTTCGCCGGGTACAGCGTCAGTTCGCCGCCGTCGCACATCTCGCGGAGGCGGCGGCCGGTGATCTCCAGCGGGGTATCGTCGGCGTCGACCAGCAGAAGCGTGTACTTGTCGGGGTGCTGATCGCAGAGTTTCCAGACATCCGCGTCGAGCTGGAGCGAGTCGCGCTGAATGCAGTGCTCTTTGTCCCAGTAGCACTGAAGCAGCTCGCCGCCGGCTGAGCGACGCTCCCATGGGAAGCTGTGGCCTCCGGAGACCTTTTCGATCCAACTGCCGTCGGTGTGATAGAAGCGGTCCGAGCCGTCCTTGGCGTAGCCGTTGGCCTTGGCAAAACGTTCCATCAGGCTCGGGGTGGCTGGCTTGAACTGATTGCGGCGTGCGGGCTCGCGTTTGTCTTCTTCGTCTAATTTGTCATCGTCCTGGTCTTCGTCGAGGTCACCGTCCTCGAATGCCTCATCGACGTCCGGTTCGTCGGCGAACTCTGTGTCATGGTCGTCGCCCTCCGTCTGCCGGGTTGCATCGGCGTCTGTCTGGTCGGCTGATGTGGCTTCTTCGTCATTGGTGAGTTCGCCCTGCTCCCCAGTTTTGTCGGCCTGCTTGCTCGTGCCGCGGATCGGGCCGACTTGCTCTCTTGGCAGGAGCGTGAAATTCTCCTCGAGGTACTCCAACACGAACTCCGGCGGACGGTCGTAGCAGAGCTTGATGGCGTCGGTGATCTCCGGCTTATTGAAGACGCGGCCGAGTTCCTGGGCGACCGCCTTGGCCATCTTCGCGGCGGAGCGGTCCTCGACGTAGAGCAGAGAGTCTTTCCAAAGCACGTCAATTCGGCGAGGCGTACCGGCGGGCGTGCCGTCGATGTACGGGACGGTCTGAAGCCCTGAGGCAACCTGCCAGCCGGTCCCGGTCAGACGGTCGGCCAGCTCGCGGACCCGTCGGGTTTCGTCCTGGTCGTCAAGGGCGATGCGGCGCAGGCCAGCGCCAAGTGCGTTCAGCCAGGGCATCTTCTGCGGGTCGGGCAGGCCGTAGAGTTGATCTTCGAACCGGTCTTCTAAGCTCTGGGCCAATGGCCGTAGCGCGGAGAATGGGTGCTGTTCCCACACGTCAGCCGAGAGCTTTTGGAGGTCAGCGGTCTTCTGCTTGATCGGCTTGAAAAGGTGCTTCCAGGCCACGAGCGACTGCATCGTCAGCGAGTAGACGAGATCTCCGGTGGGTGTCCACTCTCCTTCTATGTTCAGCCAATGGCCGCACTCTCTCCAGATACGCTCGGGGTAGCGAGGCAGCAACGAACGCACGCGCCGTACTTCGTCGGCCGTGAGGCCCTGGCCGGACGCAAGGCCGGCGAGCCACTTGATGGATAGGTCGGCCGTGGGACGATCCGCGACGCCGACCTTGTGCCAAAGCGTGAGGGGCCGTACTGAGGGATGAACCAGGGCTGCATCGGGCACGTCTTCCTCATCCGCCGCGAGGAACACTTCGGCGGCAGTGCCCCAACCGTTGCCTTCGGTGAGGATGATCTTTTCGTCTGCAAAGGCATCCTTGACCTCCTCGAACTCGTCGGTCGAGCACTTGTTAACCAACTGGTCGAGGCGGTGGTACCACTTCTCCACCTCGTAGACCGGAGGATTATCCACCGTGGCCAGTGCACGGAGTCGATCCAACAAGCGGTCAGGTCCGGTCGGCGTGTCTCGGACGCCGAGCATGATCAACAACGGACGCGTGGCTTCGGTGTCGAACGCGGCCCGGACGAAGGGCTCAACGTCCAGCAGAGGTTCGGTGGCCGGCGTGCGGCAAAGCAGTTTTGCGGGCTGCCGATAATGGCCCCGTGTGTCCTGCAGACAAGGCAAATCGCTAAACTTGATGACCCAAGACGGCAACAGTTCTTCATGTGTTACTAATTGCTTATATTTATTGCCGTTCTGCCATACCTTTGCCGAGAGCGATTTTGCCCAGTATTCCTTTGATTGGGCCAGGACACGTGCAAAAATACGCCCCCAGACTTCTGTGTCTTGTTCGGCAGATTCCTGCCAAAAACGCCAGTGGTCCTCGTCAAAATCCCAATCTTCGATTGTAAAATTCCCGCTTTTGTAAGGAAAATGAGGAGCACCTTTAATCCCTCGTTCTTCCAGTAACTTCACAATCTTATTGCGGTTCCATTCCCAACGCTCAGATTGAACCAAAGGCACAAAGGTCAGAAGTCCGCTTCGCCCCGATGCCACCCATTGCCGCCAGTCTTCTCCGGTGCAAGACAAAAGAACACGATAGTCCTCGTGTAGAACGTGGCTTTCGTACCATTGATCGGGAACGAATGCTTCAAGGTCATTGTGTGTATCGTAAACAATACGTTCGCTGACTGGCCTGCGATAACCATCACGGGTTACGAACTGAAAGCTCTCCGCTACCGAAGCTCCCAAAGTTGCAGCCAGTTGTACCAACCGAATGCAGTCTTCTATATCGCATTCTTGCTCACTGAAAAACTTCTCAGCGGCTTGCTGGATCACCTGACTCACGTCGCTGGCCTGTCCAAGGCTCACAGCGTCGAAGACCTTGTAGGCGAATTCAACTTGCCGCCCAAGATCATCGTCCTTGTCCTGCTCGGCCCTTCGGCGCTGTTCAGCCAGGAATCGCGGCCAGTTCTGATTGAGCACAAGCAGGCACGCCGCCAGGAACTCCCAATCCTCCTGAGACTGGAGCAGTTTCTTCTCTCCCAGGCGCACGATTTCGTTGGCGGCATACAGAACATCCTTGCCGTGGACCGGAAGTATGCGAACAGCCTTATGATTTCGATTGTAGTGACAACCGACAACATCTTCCGCGACGTAGGTCCACAGCAGCAGGAGCTGCGCCCAGGAATCCGGTTTTGGCAGGTGCTTCGATTTGAGTGTGGTCAGCACATCGTCCTTGCTGATTTGGTCTATGCTGTTCCAGTTGAACAGCTTCTTTCGGTTCTCGGCTGATATGTGATGAGAGAGAATCGGTCGGGCGCTGTCGGTGAACTGACGAGAGACGAGATCGTTCGGCCATACGTCGAGGAGAACCCGAGGCACGGCAACACAGCCTTTTTCCTTTGCCAACGACCCGTCTTCCAGCAGAAGGAATGGCTTGCCTGCCAGTGCTGATTCGCATGCCTCTTCTGCGATCCGTCCGCAGTCACCTTCCAGCGAATGGTCATCGCGATCAAGATCAGGTAGCAGCGCGTAAGCATCGCATCGTTTCTCAACTCCCGCGTCCGCCGTTCCAACCCAATGAAGCAGAGTCTCCGCTGCCAATCTGCCTACACGATCCAGGAGCCAACGATTTGTCGGCGACGTCTCCGGGTCCTTGATTTTCACGCGGGCAGGGTCTTGAATGAACGGTGCGTTGCAAGCAAACGGAAGTTTGGTCAGCACTCCTGTGGGAAGAATGACAAAAAGGCGGCCTTCCATGCCGAGAACTAGATCGACGCTGCAAGGAGGTAAGGCTGTTTCCTCGTCAACCGTGACCATGCGTTCCTGACGGATTTCGTCTAGGGCTTCGGCTGGAAACGGCTCTGGATCGGACTGGATCAGCAGTACCCATTGGTCTGGTGTTCCTGCCAATGAGAACCAACTCGATCCGAGTACAGGCCCAGCAGCTTCTGACTCCCAACGGATTTCGCGGCCGCCGATGTTCAAACAACGGATGGAACGAAAGAAAAGCAACGATGTCGGACTCTTCGTCCAGTCATCAAGGTTCTTCTTCAGTTCTCGCTGGCGGTGTGGGTCCTGAATCGTAACACGAACTTCTGTGTGACGGGCCGGGACTCCGTTCCGGGCCATCCATAGGGGCTCGGTGAAACGGCTACGCCGGAAGGCCACCGATAGTGAAGGAGTCCTGAGCCGAACCTCATCCCCAAGGCTGAATGTGCTCTTGAAGCCGATCCCTCGGAATCCAATGGTGTGAAGGGATCGCTTGTTGGAATACCCGAACCGGCAAAGGGAGATGAAGTGCTCCTCGGTAAAGTCCTCGCCATTGTGAATGAATATGAACTCCCCATCTTGGATGTCCGCCGAAGCCATGGTTGCGCCCGCATCGTCCGCATTTTGCAGAAGCTCGGAAACGACATGACGAGGGCTTTGCACCTGCTTGAACAACTGGTGCCAAGGTCCGGCCAATACAGGGTCCTGTTCAAGCTGAACCCAACGCCTGGCAGCAGTTGCCCGGACATCCTCGAAATAAGGAGGCGCATCCGTCATCGTGGCGGGCCTCCCCTGCTCAGCAACTCTGATAGACGGTAATTCACGCTCGTAACGCCGAAGTCGGGTTCCCGGCCGAACGGCTCCCGCACATAGGTGATGTCCACCGCCTGCTCGCCGTTGACCTGCACAATCGCCAGAATGAACTGATCCGGCTTGTTTAGTGCGGTCAGAATCTCATTCTTGGTGACGGTCACGGTATCCACCCCCTGAACTCGTCCCTTCACCTCGATGAAGCGGAGCCGCAACTCGCCTGCCGGATCGCGCGACTCAATATCGTAGCCACACTTGTCGGCCGCCACGTCGCGGGGCTCGAACCCGAGCTCTTGTTCGGCCGCAACCACAGCCCTCATGGCGACCATTTCGACGCGCTTGGTCTCCTTGGCCTGCAACGTGGCGGTTTGCCCTCCGCTCAGCCTTATGAGAAGTCCTGCCGGGACAATCAGTGCTCCGCCGATGACGTTAGGCGGAAGCGGCGAGATGCGACGTTCCTGCTGAAGGTCCTCCATCCGCCTCTGTAGCCGCGTCGTCAACTCGTCGGCCCGCTGACGGGCCTTGCCGGAGTTGATCTTTGCATTGACCTTGCCCGCCAGTTCCTGCTGCTTTAGCTGTTCCGCCCGATGGTCCCAGTAGCTGATCTCCGTCGTAAGCCTTTCCTTGACTGCGGCCATGGTCTTGTCGACCATCTGCTCTTTGCGGCCCTTGACCTCCTGCAGGTGGGAGGGCACCAGGTTCCGGACGGCATAGTCGAGGGCGCGAGATTCGATCTCGTTGCGCAGCCAGCCGGGCTCTTCCATATGCTGGATCAGGGCCAGTTCCGATTCAGTGGGCGGCCGGTAGTCGAGGTATGGCGCATATCCAGCACCACGAACATCGCCGGATGCATTCACCTCCACGAACTGAACCTGGCGAGAGACGACGCGCCGGTTTCCACTCCGATCCGTGCGCGCATCTTGGATGGAGTGCTCCAGGTACACGAGCGCCCGCACATCCTCGTCCAGGGAGTTCGCGTCGACCAGGATGGCACCTTGTCGCAGGAGGTCCCGGTGCCGTTCGAGGATTAGGTCTATGGTGGCGTCGAGAAGCGGATGGCCAGGACAAATGAACTCTGCCAGGGGCTTGCCAGGGACGCTGATCAGTTCTTTTTCGAACGACAGACGTTCATATCGTGTGAGGACGGGATCGCGCATGCCGATGATCCGGTCCCGGTTGCGAATGACGGCCGGAACGTGGGTTGCCTCGTAACGCTTCGGCTCCCTTTCACGCAAGGTACCGCCGAGCCGCTTGAAGGATTCATTGAAGAAGGCGGCAACGAAATGGGGCTGGAGACGGCGAGCCTCGGCCCGTTCCATGTCTTCCCGAATCTCCCGGACGCGGAAGGCATCCATGGAGTCGTGCGCCAGGGCGTGTTCCTCGATCAGATCGCGGAGTTTGTCCCGATCCATGGCGTTGTCGACGACCTGGTTCAGCCGCGCACGCACTTCCGGACGGTCTCCGTACCGAATGGCTTCCATGAGGAGGTTCCGCAGGGGTTTATCACCGAAAAGCAGTTTGCCGAGGATGTCGAATACCTTTCCGCCCAGCGCCTTACGTTCCTCCTCCAACTTCTCAAGCAGGCGGCGATACACATCGCCTTCCCGCGTCTTTGATGCGACGAGATTCCAGCAGTGGCAGACCTCCGTCTGCCCGATGCGGTGGATGCGGCCAAACCGTTGTTCGAGACGGTTCGGGTTCCAGGGTAGATCGTAATTGACCATCAGATGGGCCCGTTGCAGGTTGATACCTTCACCCGCCGCGTCCGTGGCGATGAGCACCTCTGTGTCCTTATCCTGCGTGAAGAGCGATTCGTTCTTCTTTCGTTCCTCACGACCCATGCCTCCGTGAATGGTCACGACTGATTCCGGCTTCCCGATCAGCGATCCAATCCGATCATGAAGGTAGTTCAAGGTGTCGCGATGCTCGCTGAAAACGATCAGCTTGCGGCGATGACCATGGGCATCGAACATCTCCGTCTGGTTCTGCAGTAGACTCGAAAGTTCATCCCACTTGCGGTCCGTGCGTGATTGACGAACCCGCAGGGCCACTTGCTCCAAATTCTTGAGAATTGCGATCTCCGCCTTTAACTCGGCGATTGTCTGGGCCGCCGAGGCCAGATCGACAACGCGCTCTTCTGTGTTCTCGATTTCCTCATCCGGCGCGTCTTCGAGATCTTCAAGGTCATCTTCGGACAGGGACGGGACATCCTTGTGCCAATCGATACGGACCTCTGCGCCACGTTTGAGGAGTTCTTCCTCGCGGCATCTCTTCTCCAGTCGCTCCCGACGCCTACGGAGTGATTGATAAATGGCTTCTGGCGAAGAGGCCAAACGACGCTGCAGGACCGTCAAGGCAAACCCAACCGTGCCTTTGCGGCCGTCGTTGGCCAGTTGTTCGGCGCGGTTGAACTCATCGCGAACATACTCCGTCACACGCTGGTACAGGTCCGCTTCACCGTCGGAAAGCTCGTATTCGACAGTGTAGGCCTTACGCTCCGGGAACAACGGACGACCGTCAAACTTGAGTAGGTCCTCCTTAACCATCCGACGCATCAGATCGCTGGCATCGATGGAATGAACGCCGTCGCGGAACTTGCCCTCGAATCGGTCGCCATCGAGCAGCGCCATGAACAACTGAAAGTCCTCTTCCTTTCCGTTGTGCGGCGTGGCCGTCAGAAGCAGAAAATGACGAGTGAGGGCGGAAAGAATCTGTCCCAACTGGTGGCGTTTGGTCCTGCGGATTTCGCCGCCCCAGAAGGATGCGCTCATCTTGTGGGCTTCGTCGCAGACCACAAGGTCCCAATCCGTGGCCTTCAGTTTCTCCTGTACGTCCTCGTTTCGGCTGAGCTTGTCGAGACGACAGATGGAGAGCGGGTTCTCCGCGAACCAGTTTCCGGTCAGGGCCGCCTCGAACTTGTCATTGGTCATGATTTCGAAAGGCAGGTGGAAGCGCCGATAAAGTTCATCCTGCCACTGTTCGACCAGGTTGCCCGGGCAGACAATGAGGCACCGTTGCAGGTCGCCCCGCGCGATCAACTCTTTAATCAACAGTCCTGCCATGATGGTCTTCCCAGCCCCGGGATCGTCGGCCAGCAGGAAACGAAGCGGCTGCCGAGAAAGCATTGACTCGTAAACAGCTGTGATCTGGTGCGGAAGCGGCTCAACAAGCGAGGTATGGACCGCCAGGAGCGGATCGAAAAGGTAAGCAAGTTGTATGCGGTGGGCCTCGGAAACAAGACGAAACAGATCCGAGTCCCCGTCAAAGCTCCAAGGTTTACCGGATTCCAATATTTCGAGGTCGCCCTCACGGTCTCGATAAATCAGTTCGTTGGCTAATTTTCCGTTGCTGTCCTTGTAAGTCAGCTCGATGGCTACAGAACCGATCCAAGACACATCGACAATGGTGATGAAGGCATCGGGCAGAATGCCCTTGACAGTCGCACCGCGCTTAAGCTCTTCGAGTCTAGCCATTATACTTCACTTTTGTTGGATTCAGAATGTTCATAATCTTGCGGAGAAGTGTTCGAAGCGCCACTTCTTGCCCATTCGTCGAATTCCATCTGGTTGAATTTTCAAAGCCGACCAATCTTGCGCCCCGGCATTTGCCGTTTGCTTGGGTCCCATCCTTCGAAAACAACACACATTTTGGCAAACTTAAGACAATCAGGGCGATAATACCCCAGAGAGATGCAAATTGTCAATCGATTATTCCTTTTATTTTGCATGGTTATCTCATATCAATCAAATATTCTCCTTAAATAGACAGAAATTCCATCTTCGATGCCGCCGCATAATATGCGTCTGTCCCAACGGCAAAGTGAGGTATTCATGAAAACGAGGAAAGACTCCGAATTGAACAGGCATGACCTCCAGATCTTCCAGATAGTAGCAGAGCATCGAGTTCTGACTTTAGTCCAGCTCTCGGCCCTGCTGTTAAGAAACTCCAAGGCGTTGTCCCGCCGTTTGGTTCAATTGGAATCAACCGGCCTGATCCAAAAGACGAGCCGTGGGTTTGGCCGGGGGCGGGGCCGGCCGGAAAGCATCTTCTCGTTGACTGATGCAGGGCTTGGTAAACTAGTCGCCGAAGGCACCGTCGGAAGCGGAGCCGCGCAGGCGAAGGTCATCGACCTGGACATGTTGTTCATCGACCACCAACTCCTGGTTAATTGGTTCCGCGTTCATTTGGTTCAGCTCGAACGCTTGGTTCCTCGACTATCGGTTCGGTTTTTGTCACCGAATTCACCTTTTCTCGGAAAAGACAACGAGGGGAAGCCACTGATCTATGACCGAGTGACGCTTACTGATGATACTGCGGGACAAATCGATTTCATCCCGGATGGGGTCTTTATGATCAAGGATACAATGAGTGAACAGGGCAAGGCCTTGCTCTTCTTTTTGGAAGTGGACATGGACACCGAGCCCTTGGTCAGCACCAACAATCCTTCAAAGGACATCCGCCAGAAGATCCTTTGTTATCAATCCTACTTCCGGAGCCAGAGCTACAAACGGTATGAGCCGGTCTGGAATTGCCACTTGACCGGATTCCGCCTTCTCTTTCTGACCAACACCTCCGCTCGCAGGACCGCCATGTGCCGATTGGTCCAGGAGATGCATCCTTCGGATTTCATCTGGGTAACGGACCAGGAAAGCATGTTCGCCAAAGGCCTGGGCGCCAGGATCTGGGCCAGAGGCGGCAAGGACCATAGGCCGCCCGAATCCCTCCTGGGCAGGCTGGCCACTGAGCAAACCGCTCTGTCTACCCATTAAAAGCCGACAAGTTCAAACCGAGGCGGTGTCATCCGGGGCTTAGGCCAGGCCGATGGCCTTGGTCCTTCCTGTGCCCGGTCAGTATCGGAGGTGTGGATTTATTCAGCTCCAAGTGTGGATTTAATCGGCCAAAGTGTGGATTTATTCCCTCAAAGTGTGGAAAAAATAGCCCGGAAGTGTGGGTTAATTCGCCGAAATGTGGATTTAATACCCCCAAACTGTGCCTTTATTCCCCGCCAGATATCGTTATTTATCATTATATTTCCAATGATTAGCCGGTGTGGAAAAAGTCGACTATATACAAAAACACCCATCCATCTCAATCATCGAGAAGCAGAGCAGCAGCAAGCCGCCTCAATAGCGCCGCCCAGACCGAGACCGATACCCTGAAGAGACCGGAACGCGGCGGCCATAGCTGGAAGACTTCCGCTGGGACCAGTAAGGCCTTGACTTGAGCTGCCGGTAGCGCTGCCGACCTATGGCATCAAGTTCGTTCATCAGGTAGCCCTGCCAGTCCTCGCCAAACATCCACGGATAGACTGGAATCACATCAATGCCAGAACGTTTATACATCGCTTCCTTTTTTTTGATGCCCAGGTCGTATTCAGGATGTCCAGCCAGACCATAGTATTCGATATATGTCTTGAGTTCAGGCAGATGGAAGTCCGGATAGACGATTCGAGGTTTGTTGTCGCATGATAGGGCCAGCACCGGATGTTCATATTGATACCTGATTAACTGACTGTCCAGGAAATAGGCTATCCGCCGTTCTCCGTCCGACTTGAAACGCTGTTCTTGCGCCCCATTGAGCTCCGCCTCCAAATTTTGAACCATCCTGCATCACCAGAGCAAGGAATCCACAGGAAGTATAAAAAGCTTGGCTGCCACCGTGGCGTGTCGATTTTCTTCTACGCATCCGCGGGCCTCGCGCTCGGCGCACCCAAACATAGTTTTCTTTTCTGACTAGGCCGCTTTCGCCTCGGCATCTCCACGACTTTGCTTTGGCTGGGTTCGTGCAGGTTTCGTGGCGCACGCAGACCCCTTATCGTAAATTTTTCGGTTCTGCGGAACCGAAAAATTTATCGAGGGGTCCGCTCAGAGGCGCCCCAAACCCGTTAGCCTTGGATCAAACCTTTTCCCGAGTGAAAAGGTTTGATCGAGGTGATCGTCATGAACAACAAGTCAAGAGATAGCATCAAGTGCGTATGTCTTCTTTGCAAAGCGGAAGTTGCAGAACGCGATGTAGAGGCCGGCTTTGCAGTCTGCGCTTCTTGCCGTGGGTACTACTTTCCAGAAAAGAGTATCTACTATCGCCCTGAGGCTGAAAGCGGACCCGAGATCGTCATCACATGCAAGCAGCAGCAGCCAAATCGCCTTGCAAGAATGGCGGACATCGATACCTGGATTTCCAAATGCTGATCGATTGAGATTCCTCGACCAATCAGCAATAGTGTCATTTATATCCCCACCCACCCACCCAACTCTACTCCACGATTCCAGTGTCCTGGAACCGTGGGTCTTATCTCTTCCGCTTTCAGGCTCCGGTGCCCTGAGCCGAAAGATTCATAAACCCTGACTCATTCCCTTGCTTCGACCGGGAAGAGTTCCCGGATCAAACAAGAGGTGCAGCAGCATGGCAAGAGAAAATGAAATCTATCCAGCCGAAGTCGGCACAGAGGAAATAGGGCAAACACAGCCTGGCACTTTGTGCCCGACCTGGGAGAAGCTTGGAGTGGGCAATGACCTTCCGCCCTTCTTCAGCCCAAATGAAGAAATGAAGCGCAGCGGGTTTACGGTCCGCTTCCTGTCCGACCAACCGAGAAAGGAGTCGCCAAGTGTGTTCAACCCGAGCGCGCATGAGCTTTGGTTTGACATTGTCTTTGATGGTCAGGTTATGACCTGGACCATCAGCCAGATCAGTCTGCTTCTCGAGCTCAAGAAGCATGAGCCGCTTGGAGGCAAATTCTTTTTCATCCAACTGGTGCCGGTGGACGAAGCATTCAAACAGCTCCGTCCCAAATACAAAGGCAAGGATCGGTATGTCATTACTCCGGCCGCCGACCCCAAGGAGCTCTCGGCGGCGTAAAGGTGGTGCAGCTCAGCGGGCCAGCGCCCGTGGTTTTTTTCTTCCCATTTTCTTCCCATGAAAAATGTCCGCTAACTTCTCCGGCGTCGGTTTCACACTCGAAACCCACCGGAAGGTTTCCGCGAAACCTTCCGGATCACCATCCTTGATGGATTTGCCATCACAGGTATCGAAACAGATCCCGGTCCTTTCGCTCCTGCGTAGGTTCTTTGCTTTCCTTGAAGTCGTTTGCTTTGGCGCTCAGTCGCGCCAGGGTCCGGGCAAAGCGGCTGGAAAACACCCACCCTTCCCGGTAGCCGTGCGCGTGGTTGAAGCGGCAGACATGATCGATCAGCCCCAGGCGGCGCATCTTGCTGCGCACCGTCTCCAATGTGCGCGAAGAAAAATCATACCGGACGCAGAGATCATTCAGGCTCGGCAGGAACTGGTCTGGTGCGTATTTCAGCTCGATAAAGATGGTAAGGAAGACTTTCTGATGGAGCCTGCTCCCTGGAAAAAGAATCCGGGCCAGGTCATCGAGCCCCTGGAGGCGGCCTACGATGTTGTGGCTCAGTTCGATCTTGGTGCTTGGCAACTTTTTCACCCCTGCCTTTTTGGTGCAAATATGGCCCTCGCGTGAGCATGCATGCATCGAGGCCTTGTTAAAATCCATCCGCCGCTTCCCAGGCTGGCGGCGAAAAAAACGCCCATCCCCGAAAACCGTGCGATTCCTTGCCGGCGGTGCGCGGCAGGCCTGATTAATCAAGGTATGTTTCCGGAAGGAAGGTCTTTCACCCGGTAACGATCCCTGGAAGGATCATGGAATGACGAAGGGCAAATCCCTTTACAATGTTGGATGCTGGATTATGTGGTCGCGGCAGCCGTGTTACCGACGACAAAACCTGATCCGGCCATTTTCTTTTGCTTCCCGCCTGAGCCTGACGCGCTCTCTGGCAATGGCCATGGCCTCACTTCGAAGCCCATTTCCAAAGAGGCTCTCTATGACATAGATGGTCTCGTAAGCTGACACGTAGATCTCTGAAAACAGCCGATGGAAACGCCAGCGCACGCCCTGGCGGGTCAGACCAAAGGCCTGCTCAATCTTTTCTCCGTAATTCTTTTGAAGCACCAGGCGTTTTGTGCCGTCTTCTTTCAACCGGACATAGAGCTCGCGCTCTTCAAACATGGCTTTCAGGGTTTCCAAAAAATCCTTGTCTTTATTGGTCAGCTTCATTTTGCCTTCTCTGAACCCAGATCTCCGGGCCGCTCTGGCTCAGGCAAACCTCGCGGTCCTGCTCCATGAACAGAAGCGTCATAAAGCGCCGGACTTTGTCCAGGCGCTGATTGTCCGTGAGATATGGTATCTCTGAAAAGCGGACCGGCGACCAGCCGAGGCTTGATGCGATGTGCGCCTGATAGGATTCAAGGTCAAACGGGTCTTCTTCCAGGGCCGATATGGTGGCTGTTCCTTCCGAAAGGCCGATAAACGAATCGAGGTCATGCAAAAGACCAGGCAAACTTTCCAGGTTTGGCTCTTCCATTAAATTGAAAGCGCCGGACCGGCTCTCGGCCAAGGCCTGCCGTGCAGCTTCCTTTCGCGCCCTGGCCCGGGCCCGGTGCTCTGCCATCTTGGTGCGGAAATATTCCGGGTCAAACAGCCGCTCGTCAAAAAGGAAATGCGAAGCCTGGCTACTGCCGCAGGCAGCGCAGACATAATGCAGCAGCCTTTTCCTGAGCCCTGCTCCGCAGCAGAGGCTCTTTTGAAACTCAATGGTCGGATCTAGGCGGTGGCCACTCTGGCAGCGGCATTCGCTCGGCCCGGTCATGCAAAGACCTTCCCCGCAAACAGGGCAAGAGTGCTGGCCGAGCAGGACCTGGAAGTAGAAGCCTTTGGCCCTGCCTTTGAATTCCTGCACCTTGGCTTCGATGGTCCGAATGCCGGATAAGAGAGGATTGAGCTTGGTCATCGGGAAGTGATTTTCATGTGGAGAGAAACCGAAAAGTATAAATACCTTTTGGTTTCCTTGAATGTCCCAGGTGATGAAACTGGGAAGACCCTACAAATGCCCATACTGCGGAAGCACGAATACGATCTGGAAAGGCTGCCGGAAGCTGAGTCAGGGGAAAGTACGCCTGCGGCGGTGCAAGACCTGCAAGCGCAAATTTACGACCAGGGCCAGGGTGGAGTAATGATGGCGGCAATGTTTGAGGTTGATGACCCGCCGAGGGATTGGGGCTCGTATGATGCCATAGCGGAGCTACGGAGGATTTCCGATCTGCATGATTTCTTGAAGGCTTCGGATGAGCGCATCCGAAATCTTTTGCTGTCGCTTCCAGATGATTCCGAGGACGTTCTTCAGGAGCGGGCCTTTTTTCAGGCGGCCCGAAAGGAACTCTGCAAGCATGAGCTCAAAATGGCCTTCAAGGAAGTTGGCCTGGTCTGAACTGTCGGCCTGGAATCCTTCCAAGCAGCCTTGCGACGACTTCTTCGGGGAGGACCCCGGAAATCTCCCGCGTGTTGCCATAGCGCCCTTTTGAAACTACGCGGGCGTTGACGAGGCCGTACAGGTCCAGGAAACTGATCATGTCGGAAAAGCGCCTCTGGGTCAGGGGCCGGATCATTTCCTTGCCGCACAGATCGATATAGACGGAATACACCTGGCCGGTGGAGGCTTTCCTAACGCCGCCCGTAATCACCCGGTAGCAGGAGAGGAGCGCGAGGCGCTGCTGCGCGGCCAATGAGCGGATCAATTCTTCGGTCTTGTCCACTTCGAGTGTGTATTCGGCCAGGTCGACTTCCTTTTCAGTCACCATGCCGGTTGTGCCTTCGGCAATCCGCACCGCTTTGACCAGAAGCTCGACCGCTTTTCTTGCATCGCCGGTCTCCCTTGAGGCGTAGGCCGCAACTTTGTTGAGGGCGGCTTCTTCAACTTTTGATCTGTCCAATGCCTTTTCGACCCGAAGACGGAGGATCTCGAGCAGGTCCATGGCGTCATAGGGCTCAAAGATGATGTCGGCCTTCTTTAGAAAGCTCAGAATCCTTGGGTCCAGGGTCTTTTCCCAATCGAGGCGGTTGGTCAGCAGGATCAGGATAATCCGGCAGCCGACCTTTCGGGGCAGGGTCTTGGCCAGGAAGGTCAGAAAGGAATCCGGGTTTGGCTGGATGTTGTCGGCCTCGTCGATCAGAAGGCAAAGAAAGCCCTTGTAGTCTCCAAGCGCCTTGATGATGATTTCCTGCATGTATTCTATCGGTATGCCTTTTCTGTACCGGCGGTCGGTCCCTTCCAGGGTCAGGGCGACTTCATTGAGCGCGCCAAAGAAGGTCTTTGGAGAGGTCAGGTCAACATAGCCGTAGCGAAATCCTATTCCGCGGCGCTCGGTGACCTTCTGAAAGCTCGAGAGCAGGTGCATCAGGGTGACGGTCTTTCCCGATCCGGTCGGGCCGTAAACCAAAGCTGAGTTTGGGTGGCCGCCGTCCAGGACCGGCGTGATGTGGGAGATGATCCGGCTGAGTTGCTTTTCCCGGATGTTTCGGTTGAAGATTTCCCTTAGAACCGCGGTTCGTTCTTCTTCCGGCAGCTTTTCATCATCGAGGTAGTTGGGGTTTAGAACCAGGAAACGTTCTTTTCTGGATGAATGGACCGCTTCGATCAGGCTTTCCGTGCTGTCTTTTGATGCTTCAGATAGGGTGATTTCGCCTTCTTCCATGTTCCACCGGACATTTTCCGGGCCTCCTGAGGTTTGATAGGGGACTGTTTATTTAATTCTTTCGCATCACTGGCTGGTGAAAGGCGGGGTGGGTGGGTAAGTTTCGCGTGGAGATTTTTCTTTTCAATTGCTTAATATTATTATATTATTTATTTCTATATAGAAAATATAATATAATAGGTAACATTCTACTTTTGATTTTTCCATAGGAAATCTTCCCACCTGGTTTGATCCTGATTATGAGCCCGGTTTCTTTCGCTGATGGGCATTTTTGCTTCTGCCTGTTCGGTTGGGGGCAACGAGTTCCCTGATTGACGGCCAAGAAAGGTGCTGTGGTATTGAAAACTTAAGATTGGTGGAAGCGTTCTGCTCCGTAAGACATTATCGGGAGTCAGTTTGATGAAGGATTGAGGGCTTATTTCGATTTCTCTCTATTCTTTTTTTCCCCTCGGACGGCAGCAACTATCTTGAGGGTACGGCTGCCAGTCCTCGGGGCTGGCTTGCTCTGATTGGAGCAAGCCAATTCTTGGCACAGGCCGCCTGAAAGGCGGCTGTGCTGAGGGACAGCCACTTTTAGGCTAATAGAGCATTGACAGGCCTTCGGCAGGACATTGGGTGAAGTGAACTCTTTAAGGGTCCTCGTTTTTGAGACGATCGAAAGTCTGGCTACATTACTGCGCACACTCATAGCAAATTATCTTGACAATTTGGCAACATAGCTTGAATATTGAGTAGATATAAGCACCCTATTGAAATCAACCAACCGACCGCCAACGGTCCTAACAACTGAATAGATCAATCCAAAGGCCTAGTTTTCGCCCACGGGCCTTTTTGTGTTGTGCAAGCTAGCCGAAAAATCTGAGAATTTATTAATTGAACTTTTCCGGATATTTTCCCAATATTACATCTTCCGAGTTTACAGAATACCGGAGAAGTCGGTCTGTGTCAGGTCCATTCCTCGGAACCGATGTCACTGTTTCAAATACGCTGGCACCAACCTATCGATTTGTGCGTTCATATTCCCGGCGTGGAACTCAACATGCCTCCGTAATTGGCTGGCCCAGTATTTCCAGTCATGATTCCCTTCCGACTCCTGATAGAAATAATTAATGGATAGTTTGGTTAGCAACTCGTTGAAGGCTCGGTTTTCGGCCAAAGCCAGGGTATCCTTTAATCCAACCGTGACCATGAGAGGAAAAGAAATCAGCGCCCCATTATTGACGGAACATAGCCTGTAAGCCGAATGTTCGCTCCATTCCTTTTTGTTCTCTTCATAGGGACCAAAGACTTCGCTCAAATGCCACTGTTTTTTATGCCTGGTGATGTCCAGAATACCACTCATCGAACTGACCGAAGAGAAGATCCGAGGGTGGCGCAAGGCCAAGACCAGAGCCCCATGACCGCCCATGGACAATCCGGCGATAGCTCTCTTTTCAGGTTGCACAGGAAATAGGTGATCAATTTCTGGTATGAGTTCATTGATAAAGTATGACTCAATTTTGCTATCAGGATCGGAACGGCTGTCGGCATACCAACCAAACGGCTCTCCATCGGGACAAATAATGATCATTCCGTACTGAACTGCCATATTTTTGAGCTGTTCCCGGCAATGAGTCGGCCAACTTGAATAATCATCGTATGCGCCATGAAGCAAGTATAATATCGGGAATTTTGCCATCGGTTCTGGCGATAACGGCATAAAGGCGTAATAATGGGTGATTTTACCTCTCGACATTGAATCCAAGTTACCGAGAATTTCTGCGGCTGCTGGTGCAGGAGATTGTAACCCGTCTATGGCGGCTTGGTGATCGACATTACTCTGGAAGCTATTTTCCCCTTGAGTAGTCGGAAGATAATCATTTCTGGCAATCGTCTCAGTGTCTGCAAAATAATACTGCCTGATGTAAGCAAACCAGCGGTTGGATTTTTCAGGCGCAGACATTGCTCTATTCGATTCAAACGCCAGCATTTTCTCGAACAGGGCAGCCTTGTCATCAGGATGCGCAGTAGTGGCTTTCGTTTCTGGCTCTGCACTGCATGGCTGCGAGTTTTCCGGTTCGGCCAATACTTTTTCATTCCCAGGCATGGCCGTTGGAGCTGATGGGCCTTGTGCATTTTGGACAGTTCTGCAATTGGTCAAATTAACCAGCAGTAAAATTGCCGTGATTAAATGAAATATCTGACGCCCTATTTTCATGTATCATCCCCCAATTCTAGTGATATTGGCTCAGGATTCAATTTTTCATTCACCGATAAAAAGGTTCACCAGGCTCTTTCCCGCAAGGCATCTCTTATCCCCACCTCGGGGAACTTTTAAATAGGCTCTAAACAGTCTGAGTTAATTTTTAATATTAGCGTCCATCACGGAACCCAATATCCCGCGAAAATCTTCCTTTTTTTCACCCTGCAACTTGTCAATTGCAGAAAGAGCAATTTTTTCATTTCCTGATTTGGCAGCGTAGAAAATAAAGTCCATAAACTTCTCAGCTATATCTCTCTCTGCACTAGCTAATTGATCGTAGCTTAAGCGCCTGAATTTTTCAAATTCTGAGGCGGTAAGCTTCGATTGGATGAACAGCTTGTCAAACCAATCTTTTTCAATTCTTTTATCCCTTATATATTGTTTTTTACCTTCATCAAAACTATATATCTGGTCAATTCTGGTTCCATATCCTATGCCAGAGGCATGACCGCCAACCCAATATTCACGCGTAACGTGAGCATAACGAGGTGGATACATATCAGTATCTATCCAATAAGGAAATGCGCATCCGGTAAAGTCAATTATCGCATGACGATATGACTTAGTGTCAAACAGGTACAGTGTTAGGCCGCTATTTCCTGAAGCTCCTGCACATCCAACAAGTATACCCAATGTGGTAGCCTGTTCGCTGAAGAATGGGAATAAATATGTTTTGAAAGGAATCTCCTTTAAATTTTTCGAGGCAAATGGTATAAGCGTAGATTTTTCATCAACCATTGGAATACCATCTGTGCAATCAATTTCATCAAATGGGCTCTTAACAAAATAGCTATAACATTGAAACGTATCTCTAATAGTTATTTTTTCACTATATTCGCTTGTTGCTACTTCTAAAATTGATCCTTTTTTAGACATGGCCAGCGAATTCAACGTAACGTCCCAGCCATATTTGAACTTGCTGGAGAATTGAAGGGGCAAACTCGGAATTTCTGTATCGGATATCATTTCGTGAAGATTGCTCCACTTCGCCATTTTCCATTCATTCCCGATTTTTTTATATTGAACTTTAAACGCCCAAGCTTTTTCCGCCTCGCCTCGGCTTAGTCCTTTTGTAATTACATTTGCCAAGCATTCGTTTTCTCCCTGGCAATCAATTAACTCAAAATATTGAACAGAGAAATGCATTATGTTTTCACATATATGTCTTTTATTTTGTGTTCTGTTCTCAGATGTCCAATAATTTAGGGCGGTTTCAATTTTATTATTTTCGCATGCCTGATAAAAATTTGTCAATATTGATCTAAATATATCATTCTTATCCATTGAATTATCTTGCTGAACTATCTTATTATTATTTTGGATTAATTGTTCATCATAATCAGTAACTGTTAATGAAACGTCCATACCTTCGATTGGTCGTTGAGAACCACGGTACACTATCGTCCAGCCCTTACCTGGTATAATTTTTCTGTCGAAACGCTCTGCATTTTTAACTCGTACACCGGACTTCCACCGCCGTACCGCCTCAACAGCACTCGGATCATTCGGATAGCCAGCATAGTAACTTACCGGGCCACCCGTAGTGATGTCTGCTAGAATATAACGGACTCTATACTCATCATAATGCGCTTCCTCTAACTTAACCTGGCCGGCAACTGGTTTCATTTCGTGAAGATTGCTCCACTTCGCCATTTTCCATTCATTCCCGATTTTTTTATATTGAACTTTAAACGCCCAAGCTTTTTCCGCCTCGCCTCGGCTTAGTCCTTTTGTAATTACATTTGCCAAGCATTCGTTTTCTCCCTGGCAATCAATTAACTCAAAATATTGAACAGAGAAATGCATTATGTTTTCACACATATGTCTTTTATTTTGTGTTCTGTTCTCAGATGTCCAATAATTTAGGGCGGTTTCAATTTTATTATTTTCGCATGCCTGATAAAAATTTGTCAATATTGATCTAAATATATCATCCTTATCCCTCGAGTTATCTGCTGGCGGCGCCTGGGGGGCCGGCTGGATCGGAAAAGTGGGAACGACCGTCAATGAGGCCATAGCCGGCTCCGGTGCTGAAGTTCCGGATCCAGAAGCGATGGCACCTGGAATAAAATAGAAATCACCCATAAGCGAGGACGTCTGCCAAGGGGTCTGTTGGCCGCCCGATTCATCAACTACCTTGCGGCGCACAGCCTTTGTTACCTCTTCGATCTTCAGACCAGGCTCAGCCATATACTGCAGCAGCGCCCCGGTGAACAAGCCATTCCGGCCGCTTCCGTCGGCGGCCGTGGCGCCTGGAGCCGTGGCAAAGATCAGAAACGATCCCGTGGGAGCCTCCATCTGGCTTAAGCCTTGCGTTGCACTGCGGAAACTGCGGGCAAAAGGGTTGTTGCGGCAGGCGTCCAAGATGATAATATTTGTCTTGTTCTGCGCCTCCTCCATCCGCCCCAGCAGTCGCCCCACCGGCACAGCCTCGTATTCCACGTCCCGTTCCACCGTCATCTTGGACCCGACAGGCAAAAGGTAATTTTCGCCAGCTACCTGCATACCATGCCCGGCGTAATAGAACAGGCCCACATCTGCCCGCGCCAACTGCTGGTAAAAGAGATCAATGGCTTCCATCATGGTCCGCCTGTTCGCATTGTATCGGCTTATTACCTCAAAACCAAGCTGCGTTAGGAGGGCAGTTATGTCCTTGGCGTCATTGACCGGGTTCAGCAAACGACTGGACTGGTATTCGCCGTTGCCGATGACCAGCGCCACACGCTTTTCCTGCTGGTCCCGCTGGATGCCCCGGTCCACCGCCTGGGCCGCCGACACGCTCGCAAGCAGCGTGACCAAAAAAAACATTCCCAGAACACCCCCGACACATCTGAATCCATTCCTGATGTTCATCCGTTTCACCTGTCCTGATTGGGTTCTTGCACGGAGCCGCCTGCTCCGCTGCCAGTCCATATTTTCATTTCCGGTTTTGCTCTTTCCGCCCTTCACCTGTTTTCGCTGTTCGCTGGTCGCTCCCTAAGCAACGAGTATTCACTGCGCAGCTTTTTTTCGGCTCATCCCTTTCCGTTTCCCCGTCATTCCCTCGCACGCGGGAATCCGTTCTTCTGCGCCGCAGGGCCTGCCTGGATTCCTGCTTTCGCAGGAATGACGGAAACGTCGGGCAGTGCCCGCCCTGGACCCGAAGCTGGCCCGCGCCATCGCTTCGCTCGGCTGCCCAGCTTCATACTTTTTCATCCACAACCTCAGACGGTTTCAAAAAGGTAAACAGGTAATAAACCAAAAGGCTATTCTGTCCTGACGAGGCGAAAGCCCATATCGTTGCAGCTGTAGTCAGGACTGTTCCTGCCGCGTTCGGCCGACCGGCAGTTCCAAGCGGGGCGTCTCCCGCTACCGCCGCGTAACACCCGGTTGTAGCCCGATGAAGGCCCGGCCGGGTCGGTCACCGGGCCTGACAGATAGTCCTATTTCCAGTCCCAGCACCACTACCAGACATTCCCGTGCATGTCATACAGGCCCCAGGCATTCGGCTTTTTGCTGGCCACCGGATGGGTCTCGCGGCAGTTATCCGAATACCAGGCATATTCCCCCAGGCGCGCCTCATCGTCTCCGAAACACCAGGTCGTAGTGCTCCCCGCCCGGCAGGCGTATTCCCATTCCGCTTCCGTCGGCAGGCGATACTTGCCCGTATCTTCACTCACATTTAGCAGCCGGATGAACTCCTGGACGGCATCCCAAGACACATTTTCCACAGGACAGTCACAGCAGGGTCTATTATGAGATGGATTGTGCCCCATCACCCCTTTCCACTGCCCCTGCGTCACTTCCGTGGTCTGCATATAAAACGGTTTTGAAATGGTCACTCTGTGCTGGGGACTTTCGGCATCGCTCCTGTGCAATTCGTTGACGGGCCCCCCCATCATGAAGCTCCCGGCAGGAATCAGCACAAACTTCTGGCCGATGGAATTCACAAGGCTCTTTGTGATGGTATCTCCGGCTAAAACGCTTGCCGCCGGGATCAGGAACAGGCCGATGAGCAAGGCGGTCATCAGCTTTTTCATGTCATTTCTCCTTTAATGACGATTTCCTGGATTGTGTCGGTCGGAGCTGACTTTTCTCCATTGCTATTTCCTTCTTGGTCCCGTCTTTCCCGTGCACGCGGGAATCCATCTTCTGTGCTGCCGGTCCTGCCTGGATTCCTGCTTTCGCAGGAATGACATAGGCGGGCGCGCCACGAAACTCAAACAGCGTCGGGCAGAGCCTGCCCCGGACTTGATCCGGGGGGCTCCGCCCCTGCACCCCAGTAAGGAGTAAAGGAGTAAAGGCCCCAGGAGTGACTACAAAACCCTGGAGACTCGGAATCCGACGATGTTGCTACGGGTGTCAGGGGGGCCCTTCTCACGACGGGCGGAACGCAGGTCAGCTGGTTTGCAGGCCAAGCACCCGCCGCGCGCAACACGCATTTTGCCTGAAGACGGACCCGATGGGTTGGTCACCGAACCAGAAGTATAATCGCCATAGAAATCCTGACACCACTCCCCGACATTTCCGTGCATGTCATACAGCCCCCAGACATTGGGGCGCCTGGATGCCACCGGGTGCATTCTTTCGACGTGGTTATCCTTATAGTTATCTTTATACCAGGCGTATTCCCCCAATTGCCTTTCATCGTCTCCGAAACACCAGGCCGTGGTGCTCCCGGCCCGGCAGGCATACTCCCACTCCGCTTCCGTCGGCAGGCGATATTTGTCCGTCCCTTCCTTCTGGTTCAGACGCCGGATGAACTCCTGGGCGTCATCCCAGGACACCTGTTCCACAGGGCAATTGTCGCCGCAGGATGAAAAAGATGGGTTGCTCCCCATCACGGCTCTCCATTGCCCCTGAGTCACTTCCGTGGTCTGCATGTAAAACGCCCTGGATATCGTCACAGAATGCTGGCGCTCATTAGCGCGTCGATCAGCTTCGCTGGGAGGGCTTCCCATCATGAAGTTCCCGGCAGGAATCAGCACAAACTTCTGGCCGATGGAGTTGATTATCTCTTTTTTATCTCCGCATGACGACAACAGGACCAGGAATAATAACCCAACGACAAACGTATTTAAAAAGAAGCAATTTTTGATCCGCATGGACTTGCTCATAATCATTCCTTTCCTTCCACATAATTTAGAGGTTTATCAGATAAGGTTGCTGCTTTTCATCGATGCAGATGTCAGCATATTGTTTCTATACGTTCCTGACAGCAAGCTCCTACTCTCGATTAATTCCGCCCAAGACATTGATTCTGAAATCAGGATTTACGGCTGCAGGCCGCCGTTGTTGCTGTCATAAACGAAATCCTTTCGGCTTCCGACATGCCTGGCCACGGCCTTCCATTTCCGGTTGTCCGCCGACAGGATGTAAACCCGGATGGCCGGGTCCTCCTGGTACGAAGCAGCCAGATCGGAAAGGTCAGGCGTGTAGGTGTTGTTTTCCTCGTAATAGTTCTCTTCCGCCGTAGCGAGATTTTTCAGGGCCGACTTGGCGGCCGTGTCGAATATTCTCTGGCTGTATTCGGGTTGCCAGCCGCTTTTCCCCATCCTGGTATCGTTGACATACCGAGCCAGTTCACCGAGCCTGGGGGATTTTTTTTCGATGCCATCCAACGACTGGGTGATCATTTCCTCGGCCTCGTAGGCCGGCATCACACCCTGTTCGGAAAGAACGGCGGCCGCCACGCCCAGTCCGATCTCCGAAATCAGTTCCTGCTAGTCTTTCGTTTTCTGGACAAGCAGGGCGTTGGCAGCGCGGTACTCCTCCAGGGTGCGGGTCAGCTCGGTCAGAAACGAACCGCTGGAGTCGAGAACGGGGTTCATGGCTATGGAAAAATCCTGCAGCGAACGGGTCATCCTGCTTTCCGCGGCCCTGGTCTCCTTGACGGCCTTGATCGTCTGGTCGATCAGTTCGCGGCTCGATTTCAGGGCCGGAAGGACCGAGATGACGAAAACGATCAGGAACAGCGAACAGAGGATGTAGAACACGGACATGCTGTAGTTGAGCAGGCGACGGCTCTTGTCAACCTTTTCGGTCGTCACAAGCTTCTCTTCAACGCTCACGTTTCCACCTCCCGGTGTTCAGTTTCAGTGTGCATACAGGTATTCGGCTACCTTCCCGGGCCAGGTTCCCGGAACATTTTTCAGTGATTGGCGATTTCCTTTCCCTCGCAGGTCTGGACCTGCAGCGTGGTCTGGGCCGAAGCCCGGCGGGCCAAGGCCAGCAGGTCGGCGTAACCGGGGTCTTCAGGGGTGATGGTCACCCCCAGATATCTTTCCAGTTCCTGTGGACGTTGTCTGAAAGCCAGGACTTTAAGATAGTCCGTGCCAAAGGGCGGCACCACCCGGCCGATGTCAGGCAGGGAAAGCTCCCGGCCAGCCGGCAGGATGCCCAATTCGTCTGAAAATGCCGGATAAATGACGTTGATCTCGCCATTGGAGGCCACGTTGAGCAGGAGCACATAGCAATCGGCCTCGGTCCGGATCTTGAACCCGACTCGTTCCTTTTCCACAAGCACGCCCTGGCGGCCGATCAGGTCCAGAAAGACGTTAAAATCCTGATCCGGAAATGTCAGCCCGACCAGTTTTTTGGCTTCCAGGCGGCGCTTGATCTTTTTCACCAGTTCATTCTGATCGACCGCTTCTGTCAGTAGAAAACCATTGGCGGCATACAAACGGTACCCGTTGCCTCCTGCCATGACAAACAGGTCGGCTTCACGATCACTGATTTCAACACCATCCAGACGAGCCAGGGCTCCGGCCTGATTTTCCAGGCCATGGTCCAATCTGATACGAAGCGGGCCATCCGGAGAAGTCAGGCAGGGGGAAGTTTTGACTTTACGTCCGAAGACGGGCTGGTCCAACAAGGATCGGTTTTCGGCATGCAAAAACTGGGGTGTTTGGCAAAAACGCGTCGTAACCGAAGAACGAATAAACTGGTAAAGCTCGGCGTAGCTGATCCGGCGATCGTGGTTGGTGTCCGCTCCCCTTGCAGGGCTCTGAGCAGGGAATCGGTCATGGCGCCGTGAGGCCTGCCGTCGCAGGTCTGGAGCCGGGGGTCGCCTCCGCCGGGATCGATGTCCAGGGCCTGCTCGAGGCGGGACGAGGCCGAGATATAGATCACGTTGCGGTAAGGGTAGGGAGGGAGGTCCGTAGTTTTTTCGCCAACCTCAGGATACTCAACCTTGCCCCACAGGTCCACAAAGCGCGGCTTGGCGGCCGTTGGGCTTTCCAGAATTGAGCGGACCGATTGGCCGGAATAGCAGGCGTCAAAGACCGCCAGCACCTGGCGGCCTTTTTCCAGCTTTTTCAGAATCGGTTGCAGGTCGCGGCTGCCGATGATGAGCCGGGACTGCATTTCGGCTGTCGTTCCTTTGCGGAAGTCGGCGGGAATCAGTGCACCGGTGTAAGGCTCCAGCGCCAAGGCCTTGTTGTGGGGATCGTGACCGCTGGAGCCGTGTCCGCTGAAATAGATAAAAATAAAATCATCCGGCCGAGTTTCGGCGGTTAGGTCTTCAATCCCTTTCAAAATAGCTTTGCGCGTGGCCTGCCCATTGAGCAGGGTGCGGATGTTTTCACGAGGCACGCCCCAGGCCGAGCGTAGCAGGCCTTCCAAGGCGCGGACATCGTGGGCCGGGCCTTTAAGCTGGTAAGAAGTCGACAGGCCGGGATAGTCGCCTATGCCGATCAGCAAGGCATGGCTGGCCGCCAGGGCCGAAGAAACGCCACTGACTAAAACTATCAGAGGCAGAATGACAAGGGTGGCATTTTTCAATCGGTGCCGATGAATTTTTTGCTTCATGGAATACCTGTAAAGCGTTTTATATCGTTTTTGAGGTTCTGGTCATTCCCGTTTGAGGGGCTTCATTTGCCCCCGTCATTCCCGCGCACGCGGGAACCATTCTTCTGCGTTGCCTGTTCGCCTGGATTCCTACTTCCGCAGGAATGACGAGTTCGGGCTGGGACGATTGTCAGACCATCTTACCCGCCCCGGTTCTTCTTCCCGTCATCCCCGCAAACGCGGGAAGCCGTTCTTCTTCGGTGCCAGGCATGCTTGAATTCCTGCTTGCGCAGGAATGACGGAAACGACCATGCTGATAGCCAAAGACAGCATCCAAAACAGCATTCAGCAAAACCCGCCCCGGATTCTTTTTTTTGCCGCGACCAGGGCTGCGCCCTGGACCCTAATCCGGCCCGGCCTTCGCCTTCGCGGCTGACGCCCGCTCGGCTGCCCGGGCATTAAAACAACAGAACTTCGGCTGCGCCATGGGCCGCTTTCAGCGGCGTCCAAAAGGTAAAAAGGTTATAAGACAAAAGGTTATTTTGTCCTGGCAAGGCGAAAGCCCAGGATGGAGCCGCGGAAGCCCGGGTCGAACCTGTCACGATAGGCTGACCGGCAGCGCCTGGCGTAGTAGCCCCAGCTGCCGCCGCGATTCACCCGGTAGGAGCCCGACGAAGGACTCGCCGGGTCGGTCACACTACCCGACGGGTAATCGCCATACCAGTCACTACACCACTCCCAGACGTTCCCGTGCATGTCGTAAAGGCCCCAGGCATTCGGTTTCTTCCGGGCCACCGGATGCGTCTTTTGGTCGGAGTTGTCACCATACCAGGCGTAATCCCCTAAGCGGTTCTCATCATCCCCGAAACTCCAACGCGTCGTTGACCCTGCACGGCAGGCGTATTCCCACTCCGCTTCCGTCGGCAACCGATACTTGTCCGTCCCTTCCGTCTGATTCAAACGGCGGATGAACTCCTGCGCCTCATCCCAGGACACTCTTTCCACAGGACAGTCGTCGCCGCACGATGAGAAATTCGACGGATTGCTCCCCATCACCGCCTGCCACTGGCCCTGCGTCACCTCTGTCGTCTGCATGTAAAAATCACGCCTGAGCGTCACACGATGACGGGGGTGCTCGTCTTTATACCAGTCGAGATCCCCGCCAAGTTTCTTCTTCACTTCTTCAGGCGACAACTTGCTCCCCATCATGAAGCTCCCGGCTGGAATCAAGACAAACTTCTGACCAATGGAATTCGTGAACGACGGACCTGATGGCCGATTAAGCCTGGATCGTTCCTCTTCCACCTTCCGCCGTTCTTCCTCCAGCTTCCGGCGCTGGGCCGCCAGCGCCGCCTGACGCCGGTCCTCCTCCAGACGGGCCTTTTCCTCAGCCAGACGACGCCGCTCTTCCTCCAGCCGCTGACGCTCCTGCTCCTCGGACAGACGCTGCCGCTCCTGATCCAGCTTCTGGCGCTGGGCCGCTATCATCGCCTGCTCGGCCTCATACGCCTTCTGCTTCCAGTAAGACTCCCGCGCTCTAGCCTTTTGCCTCAGCGCTTCGTCCTGGTCGCTGAACTCGTTGTCCGAGGCATACGAAGACAGAAACGACGCCCACCCAGACTCCTTTTCCGCCTCGCTCAAAAGAGACTGTTTCTCATAACCCTCCAGCTTCCTGAACTCCGACTCCATCCGTGACTGCCACGCCGACCACTCCGCCCGCGACTGCTCACGCTGCTTGACCAACTGCGCCAGGTCAGCCGATACGCTCGACGGCGCCGGGGCGGAGGGCGAAACCGGGCCTGCGGGCAAAGGGGACGAAGAAGTCGGCGGCAACCCGGCGCCGGCCTCGACCTGCTGCGTCTCACCCTGGTTGAAATAAAAATCGCCGACGATGGAGGAAGACTCCCAGGGCACCTGCCGGCGGCCGGTTGTCGCCATAACCGCCTCCCGGGTCTGCTTGAACACCCGTTCCAGCGGCCAGCCGGGCCGGGCCAGGTTTTCCAGTAGATGCCCGGTAAAGACTCCGTTTACACCAGATCCGTCTGCCGCGGTCTGGCCGGGTGCGGTGGCGAAGGCCACGAAGGCCCCGCGACCTCCGGGAGTGTATACCGGCGCCAAACCTTCCGCCCCGCTCGATCTTTTAAAACCCCTCCCCAGGGGATTGTCCCGGCAAGCATCCAGAATGACTATATTCAAACGGTTGCCCGATTCGGCCATCAGATCCAGAACCTGATTGACGTTCACGGCCTTGTATTTGATATCTGCTTCGCTGGCGATATCCGCGCCGATAGGGATGAGGTAATTGACGCCGCCCACCTGCATGCCGTGCCCGGCGTAGTAAAACAAGCCCACCCCGCCGGAACGCAATCTCCGGTTTAGATCTCGCACCGCCGTTTCCATGGTCCTGTGGTCGGCGTTCGGGTAATGGCGGACGTCAAAGCCCAGAGACGCAAGAACCCGGGCCATTTCCCGGGCGTCATTAACCGGATTACGCAATGGATGTTCCCGGTAGGCCGCATTGCCGATGATCAGGGCATAACGTTTACCGGCCGCCTCGGCCTTCTCCCGAACCACTGCCCGGTCTATCCCCTGTTCGGGGTTTGGATCATTGCGGACATTGGACCGTGAGGAGATCCCACCGGGAGGCACGCATGAGGCAAACAACATCAGAACGAATAAAAAAATCAGTCCAATCTTGAAGATGGTCATCCTGTTCATTCTCTGACAACTCCGTATTTATTATGTATTCTTGCTCTTTCCGTTTTATGGCCGTTCCAGGCGAACCTCCACCCGCCGGTTTAAGGCGTAGTCTTCTTCCGCATGTCCGGGATAAAGAGGTTCGGATTCGCCCCGGCCTTCGGTCCACAAGCGGTCGGCCCCCAACTCGAACTTGCTCCTGAGATATTGCGAAACTGTCGCGGCCCGCTGTTCCGACAGCCTTTGATTGTAGTCAGTAGGGCCCTGCTCGTCGGTGTGGCCGATGATCAGGAAATGCTTGCCGGCCAAGGCCTTGTTGGTCAGGGCCCGGCCCAGTTCGTCAGCCTGAACCTGTCCTTTTTCCGTAAGGTCGGCGCTGTCGAATTCGAAGTTTATCTGTTGAAAGTTCATTGAGGGCGCGATTGAGATTGGAGGTTGAACTTGCCCTCCCACAGGAATTGACGATCCGGCAATGGCGGCCGAGGCCGCGGTTCCGGCTACGATAGGTTCTACGCTGAATGCCCTGACGATTTCTTCTGCTTTGACTACACGCCTGGCTTGCTCCTGTTCAACTTTCTTTAACAAGTCCTGGGTATTGGGGTTAGGAAAAAGATTTTGTGACTCGCGTAGACAACTGATCGCTTCAGCCTTTCGGTCCTGCTCCAGAAAGACCTGCCCGAGTCCGCTTTTGGCCATGGCCAGTTCTCTCTCGTTTTGGGCCATGACTCCTGCGTCCCTAAAGGCCTTTTCCGCTTCTCCTGACTGCCCGGCCTTCGCCAGAACGGCTCCCAATTCATACGTGGCGGCGAAGGTCCGGCATTCAATCAGTGATTGTCTCAAGAGGTCGATGCGGGTTTGTGTATCCCGAGCCTTCCTGGCTTGTTCAAACAAGACTTTACCTTCCGAGCACCCGGCCTGCGCCGGAGAGGAAAAAGCCATCAGGCAGGCCAGGAGCGCAAGTATTAAACGAGGCATCATTTCCCCACCCCCGGCACAGCAAGGCTGAAGCAGGAGAATTCCATTTTTTCCAGCCGCTCCGCTTTTTTCAGCAAGTCTGTCCATGCCTCGTCGGTCAAGCGGTCGTCCATGGGCTGTTTGAACTCGGCGTAGGTAAACAAGGCCCCCCGGCATTCGGCTCCGTCTCGCTTTATCGGCACGGATGTCGGCCACCCGATGGCCTCCTCCAGCACCTGTCCGTCATTCGGTTCGGTGTGGACATCCACCACGATGGGGCCGTCCTTGCCGCCGGTCAGCGGCAGCAGGGACTGGTCAAGGCTGTTGAGAAAAGAGACTTCGCTTTCGGTCAGGGGTTGTTCGTTGAGTTCCCGATGGGCGATTTCCCCGCACCGGCCCAGAATGCCGCGAAGGCTTTCCATGATGGCGGACGGGAACCGTGAGGTGAATTGTCCTGCCAGATTTTCCAGGTAAAGATAAAGTTCAGGGGCGGGCTCCAGCCAGGCTGTTTTCCGTTCCCGGTTGTCCATGGTGATGCCCTTGCCGGTGACGGTATAGGACTGTTTGGCATAGAGTATATTGATATACCGGTGCCAGGTCCAGAAAGACAGGGCCGTGTTCAGCCTCCTCAGATCATCGGTCTGCCCCCGGCTCAGCCAGTAATCAATGACGCGCAGGTGGGCGGACGGAAGGCCGGCTGGCCTGAGCAATTGCTCACGGGCGCCCTCGGCGGCCTCGGAATATCCCTGGTAGAATATTTCTCCGGCTTGCGCCAGATAATTGGACGCCGTTTCGGAGCCAAACATGGCCATCAATTCCAGGGATAATGGATAGCCCTTGACCGCCTTGCCGTCTATCATGGTCAGGGAAAATGGTTTCTTCTCCTTGCCTGAATACTCGCCAACCCGGTCATGAACCAAGTTCTGAAATGCGGCGCTGTCCGGGCTGAAATGCTGGGGCAGAAAACGCCAGCCGGTCAAGACGTCGGCAGGGGTCAGTCCTTCTTCCAGTCTGGACACATCCACCAACCCGCCGATGATCTCCGGCTGCCGCCCCTCCCGGCGGGCTGTTTCCAGCAGGTTTTGCCGGATATTGCGCGTCTCTTTTTTGGACTGGGCCGCAGTGACATAATCGACCAGAGTCAAATCTTCGGCCGGACCGAACAGCCAGGTCAGGTTGCTTTCAAAGGAAGCATAAAGGGCTGACAACTTTTCGTCCTTGCTGATAAGACCTGCCATTGCCAGGGCCTGTCCGGTCAGCCGGTCGGCCTGCGTGTCCGAGATGCCGGTCGCGGCACTGGCGGTCACGGGGAAGAGAATCGTTCCGGCATAGCGCATGGCCCGGAAATAGTGGCCCAACTCTTCGCTGCGCGTGTATTTCCCCCTCGGCAGGAACTGGCTGTAATCCACGGTCTGAAGCATCAGTTCCGACCGGCTCAGCCCCTTGGCCTCGCGAACCCGGGCCAATTCCTCGCTCACCTTTTTCCGATCGGCGGCCCATTGGGGCGCGTCCTTGCCGGACAACAGGGCCGAAAGCACGGCCAGAAAATCAAGGTTGTCTCCGGCCGGTTCGTCTGTTTTCGAGGCGGCCACGGCCAGCCCCTCAACCAGGCTGCGAAAGTGCGGCAGCAGGGTCTTTTCCTCGATATCCGTTATCGCCCCGTTGAGGGTCATGCAGTAGGCCAACACCAGAAAGTCTTCGGTGATGTAGTTGGGGATTCCCTGGTTGCGGTTCTGCTCATACAGATCGAACATCCCGCCCGAGGCTGCTCGGCCCTTTTCGGACAACAACAGGACCCCGGCCCCAACGCCATCGGTTAGGATCAGCAGCAGGATCAGCAGCAGTCCTGCCATGGTCATGATTCTCTTTGTCATCACTTCCCGGCCCCCTTGACATCGATGACCAGTTTCCTGAGCCCCCAGGCCGGATCATCCCGGACTAGTTCCAGAGCCTTGGCCAAGCCGTCCTTCTGGGTCAGCGCCTCGTTCAGATCCGTGGAACCCTGCGTGACGATGAAGGCTACCACGCTCCGTCCAGCAGGTTCGCTGGCTTCAATGGAATAGGCCGCATCAGCGGGCGGTATGTGGACTTCGACATTGTCATTGATTGTGTTATTTCTGGACAAATCGTTTGGAAACAGCAAGCTCAGGTTGTCCTCGGGATCGACCTGAACCACCCAGAGCCGGCCGGGTTCGGCCGATAGTATTCGGAAATTGATCTGCTCGCCCACCTGAATTGTCTCCGGCCCCCAGGCCATAACGCGGAATACGTTGCCGGAGGGTTCCAGGTTATTGAGCGCCGCCCAGTTTTCTCCCACGTGGACGTATTGCTGTGTGGCACAGCCCACCAGCCCCAATGCCAGAATCAGACCCAGCATGATCGGCATGATCTTTTTCATGGTTGAGCTCCTTTGCTACTCTTCAATGGTAAAGACGAGGCTTCCCGCCCCCATTACTGTTTGGGGCTCGACGGATTCGACCTCGAATTCCTTGGCCGTGCTCCGGGACATCGTTTTGAGTGCCGCGCCTATGGAGTCGGTGCCTTCCCGGTAGGCGTTGATGTCTTTTTCCGTATGGAAGACCACCACAAGGCTTTCCCCGGCCGGAGGGTCGGTTCCAAGATAGAAATGGTCGCCGGGCGCTGGAATGTAGACGATGGACCCGCCCCGCACAAAGTTGTTTTGATGCCATTTGTTGGGATATAGGACCGTGGCTTCCTTGTCCGATGGACCAACATTGAGGACGTTCACGTAACCGGGCTTGTCCACATAGACGGCAACGGTCAGTTTTTCGCCGATCCGGAACCTTTTCTTGTTGGCAGTGACCTCTATTTTATAGTCGGAACGTTCGGCGATAACGGCCAGGTTCTGCCAGATCTCGCCGGGTGCGGCCTGCGGTCTGGCCGGAGCCGTCGTAACCGCCGGGTGAGGGACTAGTTGCGGAGGTCTGGAGAGTTGTTGCTGAGGAGGTGGCGAAGGCGGCCTCTCCGCCCTATGGCTGTGATCCGGACCGGCACAGGCAGCAATCATAAATATCAGCAAGAGAGTTGCAATCAAGCTGATTCGCGGAATCATCATTCTAACTCCTGTCATGGCTCAATAACGGTGATGACTTTTCCGGCCCCGTAAGCTTTAACTTCCTGGGTGGGCTTGGCCGAAAAGCCTCGCTCAACCTGATAGGTAAACATGGACTTGTCGGACAGCATCCGAAACAGATCCTCATTCCGACCGTAACCATCAGAGAAGGCATTGATCTTTCGCTCGGAATGAAACACCATGATCATAGTCTGGCGAGCGGCGCCCTTGGCCCTTAACCGAAAAGCGTCCCCCTCGCTGGGGATGGTCACAGTCTCCCCAGCCTGCACCAAGTTGTCCGGATGGTGTTTGTTTGGGTAAAGCACTATGACGTTACCGTCCTCAGGATCAAGATTCAGTACGTTCAGGTAGCCGGTTTTGGGCGCTCGGCAGGTGATTTTCAAAAGATCCCCTACCTTGAAAAGGTCCTGATTGATAGAAACATCCACCGGATAGCCTGCCTTGTCCGCCATGTCTTCAAGCCTGTTCCAAAGGGTGTCGGCAGTAACGGCGGCAGGAGGGGCGGGTTCAGGAGTGACCGTCTCCACCGCATCCTTGAAGAGGTTCACCTTGGCCAAACTCTGATTGCCAAAAAGCTGAGGGTGCTGAATCCTGTCCTCCTTATGGAGTGATTCGGCGATGAACTCTCCGGTTTTCTTTTCCAGATCGGTCATGCACAGCGGCTCATGGGCGTAATGAGCCTTCTTGACGGCATTCAGGATACCTTGTGAAAAAACGCTCCCCCTCGGGGTTGCGATGGCTTTTTCGTCATCCCTGGCCGCACTCAGCGAAACATAGTTTCCCGAACCCTTGTCAACTTCCTTAGCGAATCCATCCTTAGCCGTCCCCTCGGGCATGCCGGGATAGTAAAAAAATTTATAGAACATGCCCGAATTTTCCCCAACCTCCTGCCAAGTCACCCCGCGAAATCCTTTGGTCGCCGTCCCGCTGTGGCAGGAATCAATCATGACCAGAACCATCCCGGCCGGAATGGCGGCCAACATCTTTCCGAAATCATCGTCGATCAGCACCTTGGACAAGGTCGCGTCATGTGGGGACACGTCGCAGGGCAAAAGGACTTCGTCCTTACCGTCCTCTTCATCTCCGTTCCGATCGGCGATCTGGGAACCGTGACCGCTGAAATAGAACAGGACCCGATCCTTCGGCCCTACACCGTCAACCAGAAAGCTACTCATGGCCTGTTTGACAGCGTCACAAGTAGCTGCACTGTCCTTAAGCCTCATGATCCGTACGAACCCCAGTAGCCGACACACCTCTTCCATGGCCGACAGGTCCTCTTCGATGCCTGGCAAATCCTTGCCCGTCACCTGATAGTCGCCCACCCCAATGAGCAGGGCCCGATCCTCCGCCCCTGCGGCGGTGGGCCACAGAAGCAAGAGGATACACAGGCAAATCCAGCAGCATTTACTGCGCATCACTGCTCTCCCCGTCTTTGATGTTCAGGTGATACACGGCATAGGGACGCATTTTCTGGTCGAACAGGACAATGCCCTTACTGTAGGTTTCCTTCGGTTCGGGGATGATGAAGCTCTCTTCCGGCAGGTCCTGTTTTTCGCCATACACGGCCACCAGCATATGCCGGCCGCCCGGGTTGGTGACCTTACCCTTGACCTGGTAGAAACGCTGGCCGTCCACTTCAACCGGCGGTCCGAGCAGGCTGCGTTCTCCGTCCGGTCCCACTAGAAAGAGATACACATAGCCCAGCTTGTCCGCGCCGAAGGTGATGGTCATAACGTCCCCGATCCGGTACTGGGTCCGGTCCGAGGAAATGAAGGCCGAGGCTTCCAACGGCTGTGAAACTGGGGCGGGAGAGGGCTCTGGCTCAGGAGAGGGAGCAGCTTCCGGGGCAGGCGCCGGGGCGGGAACGGCCGCAGCAGCAGGGCCGGGAGCCGGAACGGTGCGAGCGTCCACAATATCCAACTCCACTTCCTGGGAAACCACTTGGCGCTTCTGTTCAATTCCGCTTAAACTCAGAGCTTTAACCTGAGTCTCGACTTCTCCGGCTCCAGCCATGGCAAAATTACCCGCCATTTTGAACTGATCAATCGAGAACTTCAGCTTCTCTGTGCTGGCTACAACCAGAATTCTTTCCTTACCCGCGTGCTGATTGACGAAACGGGCTGTTTCATCTGGCACTGAGTGCTTTTGGCCTGCGTTGTAAAAAGTATCAGGTTGCAGTTTGTTAGGTAGAATTACATGACCGATGCCAGTATTGGGAGCGATAGTGAATAAATACAGATAGAAATCCTTGGTCCCTTTGACCGAAAAAGTAATCGGTTCACCCACTTCAAACGTCTTCTTGTCAGGCTGGAAAAACAGCGTAAAATCACCATCGCTCACGCCAGCTTGCTGGATGTCCAGGGCCAAGGTCCCACCGGGAAAGAAAATAAGGACCGCACTGATAACAACCATCGTCAAGGCCAGGATCTTTTTCATCGCACACCTCCGAAAATCTTTTGTCAATCATCGGCAAAGGGTTTTTACGAATCGTGCAGGAATCCTTCCTGCCCATATTGTTTCAGACGGTCGTTTTTCATTTCGGCCCCGTCTTTGAACATGATTTTCCACTCTCCGTAAGCAATTTCGCTTCGTCTCGCAGCGGTTTTCGTGTACGAGGGCGCGTTTATTCCAACCTCAACCGCCGGCTTCGAAGGCTGAACCATCGGGTGGTCCATCCGATCCGCAGCCCACAGCGCCCCGGCCCCAAGCAGAAACGCCGCCATGAAAATCCGGTAAAGTCTGTACAGCATCCTTCTTCCTCCACAAGTTGCGACTATGTTGATCTTTTCTTCGCCCCTTGTTTTGTTTGACGGACGCGCCATGAGTCTCAGGCCCGATTTTTTGCGAACCGGACGTTTTTTTTCGGAGCAGGCGGATCCCTCCTCTGGCTTTGAGTGAATTCAAAGGATGCCGACCCGCTTGGGAAGTCATATGGGCCTCTTCATTGCCTCGCTTTTCCCGTCATTCCCGCGCACGCGGGAAGCCATTCTTCTGAATGGCCGAGTTTGTTGACAAAGTGGTTCCCCAGGCCGATGAAGGAGAAGAAGGCTCCGAGAACAACTATACAGGCGGGGTGCTTCGCCCCAGGCTGTCGCCTGGATCAACTCTGGGGCCTGGCCGCCCCCAGCGCCTCCCGCTGGTCGCTGCCCCCGAGTAAAGATGGAATATAAAGCCGGAGGCGTCAGTCTCCGGAGCCGGGTGCAGGCGAAAGCCTGCCAGAGCAAGGGGTCGCCCAAGCGGCCGCGTCCCCTTGGAACCCCCGGCCTTTTTTAACCCGTCGAACGGGCATCCGTGCCCTTCGCCGGGGGGCGAACATCCATGTTCGCCTAAGAAAGGAGAAGCCGGAAAATCTGCGTCTGGGATGCAGGTCAGCTTGATAAAGACAACACAGAGGTTTGTCAACAGTCTGAGCCATTCTTCTGAATGGCCGGGCCCGCTGGATTCCTGCTTTCGCAGGAATGACGGCATAAGGCGACGCTGATAGCCAAAGACAGCATCCCAAACAGCATTCAGCAAAACCCGCCCCGTATTCTTTTTTTGCCGCGACCAGGGCTGCGCCCTGGACCCAAATCCGGCCCGGCCTTCGCCTTCGCGGCTGACACCCGCTCGGCTGCCCGGGCATTAAAACAAAAACTTTGGCTGCGCCATGGGCCGCTTTCAGCGGCGTCCAAAAGGTAAAAAGCTTATAAGATAAAAAGTTATTTTGTCCTGGCAAGGCGAAAGCCCAGGTAGCCGAAGCGGTAGCCCGGGTCGAACCCATGACGATTGGCTGACCGGCAGATCCTGGCGTTGTTGCCCCAACTGCCGCCGCGAAACACCCGGTAGGAGCCCGACGAAGGACCAGCCGGGTCGATCACACTACCCGACGGGTAAACGCCATACCGGTCAATACACCACTCCCAGACGTTCCCATGCATGTCATATAGTCCCCAGGTGTTGGGCTTCAGGCGGCCCACCGGATGAGTCTTTCTTCCGGAGTTGTCATCATACCAGGCGTAATCCCCCAAGCGGTTCTCATCGTCCCCGAAGCACCAGAGAGTCGTTGATCCCGCCCGGCAGGCGTATTCCCACTCCGCTTCCGTCGGCAACCGGTATTTGTCCGTCCCTTCCTTTTGGTTCAGAAGGCGGATGAACTCCTGCGCGTCATTCCAAGAGACATACTCCACCGGCAGGTTCGGATCTCCCTTGAAACGGCTGGGGTTGCGCCCCATCACCCCCTGCCACTGGCCCTGCGTCACCTCCGTCGTTTGAATATAGAACGGACTCGATAGCGTCACCCGGTGCTGCGTCTCATCATCGTCCCGGCCCGCTTCACCTGCCGGACTCCCCATCAGGAAACTCCCCCCAGGTATGAGCACGAATTTCTGACCAATGGAGTTCGTGAACGACGGACCTGATGGCCGATTAAGCCTGGATCGTTCCTCCTCCAACTTCAGACGTTCTTCCTCCAGCTTCCGGCGCTGGGCCGCCAGCGCCGCCTGACGCCGGTCCTCCTCCAGACGGGCCTTTTCCTCAGCCAGACGACGCCGCTCTTCCTCCAGCCGCTGACGCTCCTGCTCCTCGGACAGACGCTGCCGCTCCTGATCCAGCTTCTGGCGTTCCGCCGATATCTTCGCCTGCTCGGCCTCATACGCCTTCTGCTTCCAGTAAGACTCCCGCGCTCTAGCCTTCTGCCTCAGCGCTTCGTCCTGGTCGCTGAACTCGTTGTCCGAAGCATACGAAGACAGAAACGACGCCCACCCAGACTCCTTTTCCGCCTCGCTCAAAAGAGACTGCTTCTCATAACCCTCCAGCTTCCTGAACTCCGACTCCATCCGTGACTGCCACGCCGCCCACTCCGACCGCGACTGCTCACGCTGCTTGACCAACTGCGCCAGGTCAGCCGAAACGCTCGACGGCGCCGGGGCGGAGGGCGAAACAGGGGCTGCCGGCAAAGGGGACGAAGAAGTCTGCGGCGTGGAAGAAGCGGTTTCCGATGCGCCGGCGCCCGACGCAAAATAGAAATCGCCCATCAGTGAAGAGGCCTGCCAGGGGATCTGCCGGCCGCTTGATTCCTCCACCACCTTGCGGCGGACGGATTTGAGCACGTCCTCGATCTTCAGGCCGGGTTGCGTCATGTATTGCAGCAGCGCGCCGGTGAATATGCCGTTCCGGCCGCCGCCGTCGGCCGCCGTGGCTCCGGGAGACGTGGCAAAGGCCAGGAAGGACCCCACGGGCGCGTCCATGCGGGCCAGGCCTTGCCCGGCATTGCGGAAACTGCGGGCAAAAGGATTGTCCCGGCAGGCGTCCAGGATGACAATGTTGGTCCTGTTCTGCGCCTCCTCCATCCGCCCCAGCAGGCGTCCCACAGGCACGGCCTCGTATTCCACGTCCCGCTCCACCGTCATCGTGGACCCGACAGGCACCAGATAATTTTCGCCGCCCACCTGCATGCCATGCCCGGCGTAGTAGAACAGGCCGACATCGGCCTGTCCCAATTCCCGGTAAAAGAGGTCCATGGCCTCCATCATGGTCCGCCTGTCCGCATTGAACCGGATGATGACCTGAAAACCCAGCCTGCCTAGGGCATTGCTCATGTCCGTCGCGTCGTTGACCGGGTTCAGCAGCCGCCCGGACCGGTATTCTCCGTTGCCTATGACCAGGGCCACCCGCCGACCAGTCCCGGACGAATCCCTTACCACGGCCCGGCTGGCCTGGCCGTCGTTGTTCGCTCCCTCAAGTCCTGTCCCGCCCGTGCGCATCTGCTGCCCGACCGGCACGCAGGCGAATAATGAAAGAACGGCGACGGCGAGGATGATAACGGCCCAGTGCCTGATCAGGGGCGAGGCCTGGTAATAGAAGCCTGGTGCGGTATTGAATACTCTACCCATATTACCCTTCTGTACTTTCCATGAGTCTGGCCGCTTAACGTTTCGACCGGGCGGTTAGCTTGCAGTTCCTTATTCCCCTTCATCCCCGCAAACGCGGGAAGCCGTTCTTCTTCGGTGCCAGGCATGCTTGAATTCCTGCTTGCGCAGGAATGACGGAAACGACCATGCTGATAGCCAAAGACAGCATCCAAAACAGCATTCAGCAAAACCCGCCCCGGATTCTTTTTTTTGCCGCGACCAGGGCTGCGCCCTGGACCCTAATCCGGCCCGGCCTTCGCCTTCGCGGCTGACGCCCGCTCGGCTGCCCGGGCATTAAAACAACAGAACTTCGGCTGCGCCATGGGCCGCTTTCAGCGGCGTCCAAAAGGTAAAAAGGTTATAAGACAAAAGGTTATTTTGTCCTGGCTAGGCGGAAGCCCAGGTCGTTGCCGCGGCTGCCCGGGTCGAACCTGCCACGATAGGCTGACCGGCAGCGCCCGGCGTCGTAGCTCCAGCTGCCGCCGCGATACACCCGGTTGGAGCCCGACGAAGGACCAGCCGGGTCGGTCACACTACCCGACGGGTAGGCATCAAACCAGTCACTACACCACTCCCAGACATTCCCATGCATGTCATACAGGCCCCAGGCATTCGGGGCCAGACTGCCAACCATTACAGCTTTTTTTCTATAAACACCTTTATTGCAACCTGCCAGCGGATAGTTGCCGTCATAGTTGCCTTGCTCCGTGGAAAGACAAGAACCAAAAGCAAAAGCCGTCGTTGATCCAGCCCGGCAGGCGTATTCCCACTCCGCTTCCGTCGGCAGGCGATACTTGTCCGTCCCTTCCTTTTGGTTCAGACGGCGGATGAACTCCTGCGCGTCGTAACAGGACACTCCTTCGATAGGTAGATTTCCAGAGCCGGATATCGCCCCCACCGAATTGGCGCCTGCGGCCGTAACAAAACACGGTCGTGATATTGGGCGCGGGTTAAAATAGTCAACGCCCATAACCGCCTCCCACTGATCTCGGGTCACCTCCGTGGTCTGCATAAAGAATGGCCGGGACAGGGTTGCCAAGTGCTGGGGGCCCTCGTCTGCATCCCGGCCTGATTCGTCGGAGGGGCTGCCCATGATGAAACTTCCGGCCGGGATCAGCACAAACTTTTGACCGATGGAGTTGGTAAGGGTCTCGCCGGATGGCCGGGGTACGGGCTGCTGGGCCAGCCACTTTTTCGCTTCCGCCAGTCTCCGTTTCTCTTCCTCCATCTTCTGTCTCAGCGCCGCCTGGCGCTGTTTCTCCTCCAGCCGGGCCTTTTCCTCGGCCAGACGCTTGCTCTCTTCTTCCAGGCGTCTGCGTTCTTCTTCCTGTCGCTTACGGTCCTGCAGCGTCAGGGTCGCCGTCTCTATCCGCACGCCAGCTCCGGTCTGGAAAAAGAAATTTCCGGTCAAAGAAGACGACTCCCAGGGCACCTGCCGCCCACGGCTTTTCTTCTGCACCTCCACCCGGGTCTGCTTGAACACATCCTCGATCCGTAGTCCCGGCTGGGCCATGGCCTCGGCCAGGGCGCCGGTATACAGGCCGTAACTGCCGCTCCCGTCGCTGGCCACGGTGCCCGGAGCCGTGGAATAGGCCACGATGGTCCCGCTGGGCGCGTTCATGTAGGCCAGCCCCTGGGAAGGGGACTTGAACCGGCTGGCAAAGGGATTGTTACGGCAGGCGTCCAGGATGACGATGTTCAGGCGGTTGTCCGCCCCGGCCATCTTGGCCAGGATCATGTTGGCGTCCACGGCCTCGACCTCCACGTCCTCCTCATACTGGATTTTGGCCTCCACCGGGATCAGGTAGTTGCGGCCGTTGACCTGCATGCCGTGGCCTGAATAATAGAAAAGGCCGACCCCGCCCCGGGCCAGCCGGTTGCCGAAATCGATGATAGCCCGTTTCATCTCGTTCTGGTTCAGGTTGGTCCGGGGAACGACCTCGAAGCCCATCCGGCTCAGGACTTGGGCCATGAGCCGGGCGTCGTTGGCCGGGTTGCGCAGGGGCGAATACTGATAATCCCCGTTGCCGATGACCAGGGCGGTGCGGCGTTCCGAGGCCGAGGCCGGATCACGCTGGATGGCCCGATCCGCCGCCGTGATATGTGAAGGAAACACCTGAAAAATACAGAACGCCAGGCAAAGCAGAAGAACTCGAATCTTCAAGACGAAATACTCCTTCCCCTATTTTGTTTCCTTTTCTTCCTCAACTTCCAGGTAAGCCGTGCCCTTTTCGATTTTCACCTTCAGCTTTTCCCTGGGGCCGAAAAAGCTCTTCTTAGGCTGGTAAGCGGCGACCATGACCACCTTGTCCAGCTTTTCGACCTCAAGCCCCTGTTCCCGAAGCAACTGGGCCAGCCGGTCTATCCGCTGAGCCGACTGCCAGGTCTGCTGGTCATTTTCCATGAGCAGAAACCGGATCGGGTCGGTCATGGCCACTTCGGCCGTCATTGGGCCCGAGAGCCAGTAAGGGCCGAGCAGCAGGGCCCCTCCAATCAACACCACGGCCGCAATGGATGCGGCCAGGGCATAGGGAATGCGCCACGTGCGCTTCGTCCCTTCCTGCTCGGCCGGTGTCTCCGGGACGTCGGCCAGGGTTTCGGCCAGGACCTCATAACACTCGGCGCACCCGGCGAGGTGGGCCATAAAACAGCTTCTTTCCTCAGCTGTCACCTGGCCGTCGACCAGTCTGGCCAGATCGATCTCGGGAATGTGAGGTCCGTCGACCGGGCCTTCCGGTACTCTAAGGATGTGGTTCATAAGTCTGCCCGCTTTCGTGTTCATATTGTTGTTAGACGGACAGCTCATGGTTATCGGATCCCTTCTTTCAAAAGTTTTTTCCGAATGAGTCTCAAAATCATGTCCAGCCTCTTCTTTGCCGCCTTGGAGCTTATACCAAGAACCCTGGCAGCCTTGGCCCGGGAGTGGCCCGACCAAAAAATCAAACGCACCAAATTCTGGTCGTGCGAAGGTAGTTCTTCCACAGCCTTCCGGATGATGCGGCCTGCCCGGATTTGCTCCGCCTGGGTCAGTCTATCTATTAAAAGCAGCAGTGGGTTGGGCGACTCCTCGAAACTGTCCGACAGCCCCAAGCTGCCATCCGGGGCCTCGGAAGAGGGATTGGCAAATTCTCTGGGCACCCTTTTAGATCGCGACCCATCATCCCGGTTTTCGATATTCTCATCCAGGGAACTGAACCGCACTTTTTCAGGACAAGGTGTTTCCAGTACCGGCGAGGCCTTTTGCAGAAACTCTTCATAAGTCCCTTCGAACAATCCGTCCAGGGCGACCATTTCGTAGGTCTCACTGTGGGAACAGAGATCAAGACAGATATACCTGTATATCGCCTTGGCCCAGTCCCCCAGCGCGGCAATCTTACCGGGCGGCCTGAAGCGTCCTTTCTTCTCGCGAGAATAATCTGAAATTGATCTGTTGGCTAAAGTGGTGATGTAGGTGGAGAGTTGGCAGTTGTTTCGGCCTTCAAAAGCCCTCAGACGAGCGCAGTCATTTTCCTGTAATTTCTCAAGGATAAAAAGGAAGCGTTCGTCTGCCTCATTCTGATCACGACAACGACGCTTGCAGATTTTTTCCAGTAGTACCAAAATCTCATGGGATGCCAGTATATCCATAGGGTCCATTGGTAATCTCTTTATTAGATTGAATGGTTGAGGTGTTGGATTGGATTATATGGATACTGCGCACCGGAGCACCCTGGAAGGATATTCCGGACCGGTATCCGTCATACCAGGCATACCACTGGTGGCACCAATCGTGGTCCAAAGAGGGCATTTTCGACGTCATTCTCCTACCCCTGGCCGAGGACCCGAGAGATCGGGGAGGACTAGACATCCGGGAAGCCTTCATCAACGGGACCTGCTCTCCCGCCCAAAAGGGGGGTCTGGAGTTGGGAAAACTAAAAGGGGCAAGGGGACCAAGATCATGGCCATTGCAGACCGATCTGGTTTTCCTTACGCCCTCCACGTGGACATCGCTACGGCGCATGAAGTGAAACTGGTCGGAAAGATCCTCGAAGGGCGTTTTTTGATACGACTTCCCGACCGGCTCATTGGAGACAAGGCTTACGACAGCGCCCCTTGGATGATGAAAATGGCCGGACTGGGCATTGAAATGATCGCCCCGCACAGGGCTGGACGGAAGAGAGCGAAGGCCCAGGATAGGCGGCCGCTTCGACGCTATCGAAGACGCTGGGAAGTGGAACGCCTCGCCGCATGGCTCCAGCAATTCAGACGGATAACCGTCAGATGGGAATGCCATGTTCAAAACTTTAAGGGTATGGTCCAACTCGGCTTTATCCTCATTTCGCTCAAATCTTTTTTTTGATTAGTTTGCTTCGGAAACGATGTAATCGCCCCAAAAGAAAAACCTCCACGCCTGCCCTGAGCATCAAGGCGGAACCAGCCGTGAAGGTCTTAGAGTTCCAACTATATTGTTCTTTTGGGATTTTGAGTCAATTTTAGTTTAGGGGTCAATTAGATAGGCTGTCAATCATTTTTCTTCCTCTTTTCTTCCCAACAAACCAAATTGGAACGCTCCTATTTACGACGCTCCCATCTCAGCCTCAGCCACTTGCTATCAGACATGCTGTGCCTCTCACCAATCGTGCTTCTTTTTCCTTGTTGAAAAAGAAGCACTTGAAGAAAGGTGCGAAACGAGGTGAGCAGAATGAACAGGAATAGAAATATGGGCGGCCTGGAACTGGATTGCGTTCATGTCCCTGGCTTCGAAGAGTCGTTTGCCCGAGAGCTGATGGAGAGGCAAGCCGGCTACGACAGAATCCTGCATGTCATAGCTGGATTGATTCACGGGGCGGCTGACCGGGTCCCGACCTTCCGGGACGTGGTGGACGCCGAGCTTGCGGCCCGCGAGCTTTGCCGATACGACCTGAGCCCCGGCGATGAAGAGGTAGTCTTCGAGCAATGGGCCGATCGGCAGAAGAGGTTCAGGGGCGGGGTGATGTGAAATGACCTGTCAAGAAAGCCATCCAGGTAATCCGTTGAACGGCGGTGAACTTGAATCCGTGACCATCGTCTACAGCCCGGACGGTCTGCCTGAGCCATCCTGCGGCCGGGAAGATATTATTTTCGAAACTTGGCGGGACAACCAGTTCGACAGAGCCCTGAATTATCGAGCCCCGGACCAGGAGGTGGCCGCATGACCAAAACGACCGAGTGGGAATGCTGGACCTTGTCCAAGGAGGATATCGACCTGGTCGCGGTGAGGGCTGGAATCAATCCTTCAATACTTACTTCGGATGATTATCGGGAGATCGCCAGGCAGTTCAAGGAAGGACTTCAGTGGGCCAATGAGAACTGGCCCCTGATCATCGAGGATTCCTTGCTGGACGTCCTGAAGAACAAGGGCAAGGCTGAGCCCGCGCCCGATGCCGCCTGCTCCATAGGGCCTGGGCCAGTTCCCCTCAAGAGTCTGAGGGGAGACTGCCCCCATAAAAAAGATAATGAACGAGGTGGAATACATGACAGCTGAAAATATCGGAGAAAAGCCAGGAGCGCAGATAAGAGAAATGGTTGGGAGCCCGCATTTCGGGCTGTGGGACAGGCTTGGGGGAAGCGGCGAGGCGCTGCCGTTCTTTACGCCCAACATGGATATGAAAAGCCGGGGCTTTGTAGTGCAGTTCCTGAGCCCGGTTCCGAGGAGGGAGTCGCAGAACCGCTTCAACCTTCAAGCCATCGACTGCTGGTTCGACATCCACTACGTGAAAGAGGTGGTGGAGCCGAGCGGCTTCAAGAGCTTCAAGGCGGAAAAAAGGACCTGGACCATCAGCCAGATTTCGCTTCTTTCCGAGCTCAAGAAATATGCACCGCTCAACAACAAAATCTTTCAAATCAGGCTGGTGCGCGTGGACGCGGAGTGGAAAAAGAGGTTCCCAAACTTCCGGGGGATGTTCCGTTACGATGTGAAGCTGCTGGGCGAGCGGGTCTTTCCAAGCGAGAGTGTTGGCATGGCCAAAACAGCGCAGCAGGTCCCGGCTTCAGAAGCAGCCCCGGCTCCAGTTCCAGTTATGGCAATTCCTCCTGCCCAGCCGATGGCGGCAGCACATCAGCCACAAGGCGGACACCATGCCTTTTCCGTGAGCGGACAAACCGCCCCGAGCCCAATGCCCGCCATGAGCGGCCTGTTCAATCCGCTTGAAAGGCCGGTGGTCGAAGAGGTCGTGGCCTGAGGCGGCCCCGGCGGGCCGTTTTTTCAGGTGAGATGCAAAATGATCCAAAGCGTAAAAACCCTGATACTGGAGTTCGTGAGCGGCCAGGGGCCTGGACATATCCAGGAAATCCACCTCTGGGTGAAGGACTTCAGGCCGGACGTGCCGCAGCATACGGTCAGGGCCAGGCTTTCGGAGATGAGCCGAAGCCATGATCTCGAGCAGAGACTCCGAGCCTTAGGGCTAGGATTCTACGGCTTGTATGAAGAAGATCCGGGGCTGTGCAGCATCGTCTCCTATCCGGACCGGGGGCCGTGGGGAGACCCGAGCTACCGGGGCAATTGCTGCGGGTGGCTAGTAAAGGACCTTATTTTGAGGTTCAAGGCAGGGAGTGTCTTTGACCCAGCCGAGGGCAGCGGCACGGTCCGGGAGGTGGTGTTAGGCCTCAACCAATACAAGCGGCTGGGAATCGATTACGAAGGGCGGGACCTGAAAAAGGGCTGGGACATCCTCTCGAGTCCGCTTCCGGAGCGGCAATTCGACCTGGTCTGGTATCACCCGCCATATTGGGACATGATCCGTTATTCGGATGACCCGGCCGTCCTGTCAACCTGCCAAGGTTTAGAAGAATTTGAGGAGCGGCTATCCCTGTCGGTGGCCAGGCTTTATAAGGTGCTGCGTCCTGGCGGGGTGCTGGCTGTCCTGATCGGAGACAAGCGGAAAAGCGGCCGTTACTTTCCCCTGTTCATGAAGCTGCTCGATTACGGCGGAACGGGTGAATTGAAAGCCATCATCATCAAATTGCAGCACCACTGCAAAAGCGACCGGCGAACTTACCGGTCAACGAGCCCGTTCCTGATTCCTATACGGCACGAATACTGCCTGGTATTTCAGAAAACAGCCCAGCCAGGCGCATCTTTTCCAGGCGGACAATTACAGCCTCTCGGATTGTCGGGTTCCTTGAGAAAACCGAAAAACAGATAAGGAGTGCATACAAAAGAGGAGATAATGGAGGTGGTATGAATCGAAACCGCAGCAATTGAAATGGGATCCATGGGCAGGCCGGCGGCGGGCCGGCAATTGGAATTCATCAGGCAGCTTCAGGCAGAAGCGGGCGAACAAGGTCAATCAGCAGGCTTTCATGAGGGCCTGACCGGATTCGAGGCTTCGGGGGGCATAGCCGACCTGATTGTCCAAAAGACACACGGCTATTCCTCAACCGAGGAGTGGCCGCAATCAGGCGCATCCAGAGTGAACCAGGCGCGGCTGGGCCTGGCCATGAAGGAGTGTTTTCGGCTCTGGACCGCCAAGGGGCAGGACATCTGGGCGGAGAAGCGCCAGCCGTTCATTAAAGCGACCATTGAGACTTATGGCCTCTTTTCGGAAATAGCCGGGAAGATCAAGGGCGGCAGGCATTCGGCCATAACGAGGGATGAAGATGTCTGAAAGCCTTGTCCGTGCGGAATTCAGGCAAGCCGACGTGGAAAACCGCCAGCCCCGCTGCCCCTATTGCCGCGAACCCCTGGTGGTCGTCCAAAGTCAACGCATCACTTTGTTCTGGAGGTGGCTCCCTAAAGAGAAGGCCTATGAAAACAGGGTTTCTGAAGGTGACGCCTACCAGCCGTTTTGTGCGGCCTGCCGGACCAGGGATTGGGATTTTCTGGATGCGCCCATGAGTGGGCAGACAGGCAGGCCATTGGAGCCGAAGAATCGCGACAAATGCGGCCCGGGTGATGCGAATGGCTAAGCAGGCCAAGCGGATACAGACACTCGAAGAGCTCAAAGCCGAGAGCAGGGATGGAGCGGAGTTTTTCATACTGCTGAATTTCCATTTGAGAAGCTCCAAATGGATCAAGTGGGAAGAAGAGACGCAGGTCTTTATTATCCACAACTATATCGATGAAAGCGAGCAGGTCTTGAGCGAAACCGAGATCATGGACGAAGGCCTTACCAACATCGGCCGCGCCATGAAGCTGGGGGCGTTTTTCAGTTACTGATTCTGAAGGCCTTGAGACCTTGGCTCTTCTTCAAGGCTTCAGCCGGATCGATCCGCGTCCCTATTTGCTGTCCGGACCGGTCTTGGGCCACCATACGGCTAAAGGAATAAAAGGAGGTCCGCTAAATGGCGCAGACCTCCCCTTTTAAACCTTTCCCCTCGCCAAGCGAGGGTCGCCTATGACCGTAGCTTACCCAAGGCTAACCCTCGCACTTCTTTCTTACCGGAAGCCGCGTCTTTGTCTTCGCCACCAAAAACGACCAGGACGGCCCGCTCCCGACCAGCCAGAGGGAGCGGGCAAAAGCCCCGCGCCAGAGGTGATTGGAATGAAGACACAGCAGATATGCATACATAAAAGACAATACAACGAACCGATAGCGATCGAAGAGCTGCCCGGCCGGGCGGACCTGAGACCGATAGGCCTTTTCGACGGGCTCTATCCGGAGGACGAGTTGGAACGGGAAGCTTACTGGGATTTCATTTCCTGGGTGCTGGAGCAGGACGTCGCGGGGCTCAAAAGCATTCCAAGCCACAATTCAGAAGCTGATTTCTGGCAGATACCTTTTGCCGAGTTGAGCCGGCCGGGCAGCGCCTTCAACACCGTGGATTTCGCCCGCCAGTATCCGTTCGAGTTCGACAAGGGGGCTTACCGGATGTCCAAGATACTGGAGCAGGCCCGGGACCTCGCCATCCGCTTCAGCTGCCTGACGAGAGAGGAAAGCAGGCGTCACGTCCATCAAAAGTTTGTCTCCCTGGTGGAGCGCGAGTTTCGCGAGCGGGCCCTGATGGTGGCCGAGGCCATTGAAAGAGGCCATCCAAAGCATGACCGGCAGAAGCTTTCTCGCGAGCTGTGGAAGCTCAACCAGGCCATCCTGGCCTGCAACCGAATCTGGAAGCAATACGCCGACTGGCCCGACGGCCTTTCGGCCAGTTCTTCTTTTTCTGACGGCAATGCCTCAGTCTCCGGCTTTTTAAGTATGGCTCAAGGGGGCGGGTATGCGTGAGCGGCAAAATCCAGGAAGTATTGGGCGAGGCTCAATACCTTGCCGGCGATGCTGGCCTACTGCATTCAATGAGCCCTGTTCCGTCAATCACAGGTCATGCGCACCAGTCTCTTTGCAGCCGCGAGCGCTTCGGCGAAGGTGATCTTCTCGCCCGGCTTGGCAAAAGACACCTGAAGCACAAAGTCCTGATATTCCTTGGCCCATCGCTGATCGCCATCCAGTATACTCAGCATGGCGGCGAATCGTTCCCTATGATCTTGAGGCACCGCCTCGCTACCCCGCCCGGTATCGTCCTTGGCCGTTTTTTGCACCAGACCTGAAAAACCACCCACGCCTGCAATGAACTTTTCCAATGCAGCCAGATCATGGAGATGCCGGATGATTGTCGGGTCGTCATGCGCGCCGCCTCTCACCCGTGAGCAAACGCGCCAAGCCAACGTACTCAGTTTGTCGGCGGCGGTCTCCACGGGATCGACGCATGGAAAACTCGCCACTTCCGTCGGGTTTTTCTGCGCCCAGGCAATTAAGGATTGAATCGGACGCCTGATCGGCGGTCGCGCCGGGGAATGGAAAGACATCTCAATTCTAATATGGGGCCGGAGACCCTGCCCTGGGTCGAATAGGCTTGGATAGGCGAAGCTGGCCGAGAAGAACCGTCCTTCATTGCCGACCAACGGGTCTCCGACCAACTTGAAGTCGCTTCCCTCCAGGGCCGTAACGACTCGTTCCCGGTACGCCCGACGCTTCTTGCGACCGACCGCGCCGCTTTCTGCGGTCGGCATCTCGACTTTGAAATCGATATCCTCGGAAAACCGCTTGATGAGCCCCCACCCCTTCGATAACGACGTGCCGCCTGAAAAGACCGCTGTTGCCTCCTCTTGGCCAAGCGAAGCAATTACGGCAATGGCCCGAACCAGGTGCCAGTCTTTTTCGACCAGGCCCTCGCCTGTGGCCAGGGCCCCCGCCACCTGTTCAACGAGATTCCGATCGACCACGTTCAAAACTCACATAGATTCCGTTGTAACCGATCTTCCGGCGCACACGCTTGGTCACGCCGATGCTCCGGCCGGCCGGAACCTGCGTTGTCCGGCCCGAGTTATACTCCTGTTCAAGTCGTGTCTGAGTGCTCTCGATGCCGAGCCGCTTGAGGGCCTCGGAGGCCAGCGCACGAAGCCCTTTGACCGGCGACGGCGTGCCGTCGAAGGGCGACTCCGTCGCCCGGGCGTAGAGGCCTTGCCCGATTTTCACCAAACGACCTTTGCGAACCAGCTGACGAAGGGCGCGGCCGACCTGGTCGTAACCGCCCAGGTCCTTGAAATCCGAGCGGACGAACACGTCACCGCGCTTGCGGTCTATTCTTTTTAGAATCCGGGTTTCGAGAGGAATCGCGCTCATGCCGTTCTCCTTACTTGTCAATATACGACATTTCTCACCAATTTCAACCAATATATCAACAAGCTAATCATATTTGGAAATAACTGGCGATTAATTAGGCTGTTGCGGCCGCTTAGGCTCAGGGGGCAAGGATCGGCTCCCAAAACCTGCTCTATCTCGGATGGCGCACGCACACAAACCCTCAAGGTCAACTATCGACGCGGCCGCAAGCAGAATTCGCGGAAACGGGAATGTCAAAATAGAGCGAAAACCCAGAGTGGCCAGAAGAGCCCGGAAAACCCATGGATGACCCCGGAAAACCCTGGAACAGGCCGGAAAACCCTGCAAGCGCTCGAATTGCCCCCGTTTGAGGCGGAAAACCCTGTAGGTGCTTTTCCTTGAGAATTTTCCCGCCACGCTTTTCCGCGTCAGGCCGACCACATTGTCCCCGCCATTTCTGCATTCCGAGTGATCCTGCTCTATGCTTGCCTTGCCCATTGCAGATCTTTCTGATCCATGTCTTCTATTCTCCGTTTCCCATTGAGCTGATAGTCTTCCCTGCCCCAGCTATTCGCCTGCCTTCTATGATCGCCAAAACCGAAAAGTATAAATAGGAGTTCGTATTACCACTGCCCAGTTGAGGGGAATAATCGTCCCTGTCTGGTGAAAAATGAAAAGCTCATCCCTTTACGGCCTGCCCATGATACTGGACCCGAAATATACGGTGTACTTCGGCGAGAGCACTTCCAGCCCAAGCCCGCGTTACGGCCTGCCTGCGCCTTACCGAGGCTACTCGCCCTTCGGCCTGGAAAACGAGATGGTGGACTTAGCACTGTCTTATTCCCGGAGGAGCCAAGCGAATATTGCGGCAACAGGCGACGGCATCGATGAGATCATGTCCGGCCGCATGGACCTGATCCGCTCCAAGGTCGAGATGACCCTGCTCCAGCTTGGCTGGCGCAAGGAAATCCACCAGAGGGTCTTGTATGAGATCGAGAAAGACTCGGTCAAAGTGGACAATCTGCTCATCCAGATGGGGCCGCTGGGCTACCACGTCAACCGCGAGAGATTGAATATCGAGGGCATGAAGTTTGACCTGGAGCGGCAGAAGAGAATGGAAGCAGTCGGGTATTTCAAGGACACGGCCATCTTGAACAAAGAGCTCAAGGAGTCGCTGCTCGAATACCTGGGCGAAACACAGAAGAGCGCACTGCTCATGGATATGGAGGTATGAAAAATGATCAATGAAGAAGACGTGTGGAAACTGAAGCATTACGCCGAAGACCTGGCCTTGCGGCTGGACGACGAGGAACTGGAGGAAATCATCGTCACACTGGTCGGAGTCAAGATGGAGCGCCAGCGGGCCAGGCGGGGACCGTAAATGCCGCCGAAGTATCTTTCCCCCACGGCGCTCAACACCTATCTGCGCTGCCCCCGGAAATACTTTTTGAAATACATCCTGCGGCTCAAGGAGAAGCCCAATATCTACCTGTACCGGGGCCTGGCGGTGCATCAAGCCCTGGCCCGCTTCCACAGCCTGGAGCTGACCGCCTTCAAGAGCCATTCGGACATGCAGGCCGCCCTGGTCGGCATCTTCAAGGAAAACTGGCGCCGCCAAGCGGGCGCGATTGCGGCTCTCGGCCTGCCGCCGGGCAAGGTGGACCGGTTTTATGAGGAAAGCCAGACCATGCTCAGGGCATGGATCCCACGATATACCGCGTCGCCCATTTCAGGCCTGGCCAGCCCTCGGACCGAGGTCAAGCTCTTTTCGAGACAGCACGGCGTGATGGGCGTCATCGACGCCGTCCACCTCGTTGACGGCCAAGTGGCGCTCGTGGACTACAAGACCAGCGCCCGGGACGAGATCACGCCGGAGATCGAGGTGCAGATGGCCGTGTACGCCCTGCTCTACGAGGACTGTTTCAACGTCCGGCCGGATATCGTGGCCATCGACTTTTTGAAGACCGGCACGGAGAAGCGCTTTCCCGTAACCGAAAACCTTATAGAGAAAGCCAAACGCCTGTGCTGGGAGACCCGCGCCCTGACCTCGTCAGATAAGGAAGAAGACTACCCCTGCACCTGCGGCGGCTGGTGCGCCAGGGATTTTGTGAATCAAGATGGAGGACATCAAGGAAACCTTGAGGAAACTGAAGCCGTTTATCGGCAGAAAGGCGGACAGCCTGTGGGTCCGGTACAGTTTCGCGGACTATAAGGAGCGCGATGAATGGGCCAGGGTCATCCATATGCTGGCCCAGAAGTACAAGGTCGACCCTGTGGAAGAGACCATCGTCCTTCCGCCTCCGAATAGAGAGCAGGCTGCGGGCGAGATTTCGGTGGGCAGGGTGTCGTACCTTGAGCAGGCCGGGCAGGATTTCGGCCTCAATCTCTCGGAGCTGTCCAGGCACACCGGGATATTCGGCAGCACGGGCACGGGCAAGACCACCCTGGCCAAGAACATCCTGAGAAAACTCATCGAGCGGCAGATCCCCTTCATCGTCTTTGACTGGGAGAAAAGCTACCGGGATCTGGCGGCCGAAGACAACCGGGTCAAGGTCTTTACCATCGGCTCGGATATCGCCCCCTTGTATTTCAATTTCTTCAAGAGCCCGGAAGGCATTCCCTACCGGGAGTATATCAAAAACATCATCGAGGTCTTCAACCGGTCCTATTTGGGCGGGGTGGGCTCGGACAGCGTGCTTTTGAAGGTCTTTGACCAAGCCTACCAAAGCCGCGGCCTGCCCACGGTGGAGGATGCCAGAAAGATATTAGAAGGCGAGATGGGCGCAAAGAAGCTACGCGGGAGAGAGATGCTCTGGAAACAGAGTTCACTCAGGATGCTTCAGTTCATGAGCTACGGGGGGACAGGCAAACTCTACAACGTCACGGAGTTCTTTCCTTTGGAAAAGCTGATGGGAGAATTTGTCGTCTTCGAGCTGGGCGCGCTGGCGAGCAGCAACGACAAGCGCTTCTTCATCGAGATCTTCACCTTGTGGTACTGGCTTTATATGGAGCGGCAGGGCATCGAGCACGAGTCGCTGCGTCACGTACTTTTATTCGAAGAGTTTCACAACATCGTTGAAAACAGCAAGGGTGACGACTTGGTCCAGAAGATCTTCCGCCAGATCAGGAAATACGGGACCGGACTGATCGTCATCGACCAGACGCCGTCTCTCATTCCCAACGCGGTGTATGAAAACCTGTATACCAAGATCAGCTTCGCCCTCAGCCACCAGAGAAACATCGCCGCGGTCACCAGCGCCATGTACATGGACCGCGAGCAAATGAGATTCATCGGCCTGCTGAAAACCGGCCAAGCCGTCTGCCGCCTGATGGGGCGGTATCCGCATCCTTTCCTGATCGACATTCCCTTTTTCGATTCCGGCCTGAAGATGTCCGATGAGGCTTTGAAAAGCCAGATGAAGGACTTTTACCAGGATTACCGGCCGGAGATTTCCCCGATAGCGGAAACGGCCTCTGTCCGGATTCCTACTCGTCAGTTTACCCCCTCGCCCCTGGCGCGAATTTTCCTGGAAGACCTGGCCCTCCATCCCTTTGACGGGGCGGACCAGCGGAGAAAAAGGCTCGGGCTCTCCCCGCGGGACGCGGTGGAGACTCAGGACACATTGATCGAAGCCGGCCTGATTGAGGTGGTGAGCATCGAGCGCAAGAAGCTTTTCGAGCTGACCGAATACGGACAGGAACAAGCCCAAAGGCTGGGGCTCAAGTTCCCAAGAGAAAAAAACCAGGGACTCGAGCACCGCTACTTCATCGAGCGGATAAAGGCTCTGTACCTGGAATGCGGCTGGTTTCCCTTCAAGGAAAAGGCGGACATCGACCTGGTCCTGGAAAAGGGCGACCGGGTGCTGGCCATCGAGCTCGAGACCGGCAAGAACAAGGCCGAGCAGACCGAGAAGAACGCACAAAAGCTGTCTCTCTTTGAAGCGGACCGCAAGATAATGCTGGCGGCCAGTGACCTGGCCTGGGCCAAAATCCGGCGGGTCATGGGCGCCAGCGCCATTCCCCATCCCGAGACCATCGAGGTGCTCATGGCCCGGGACTTCATCAAGAACATCCCCGAATAATCACGCTCCCACCAAACGGAGCCTGACGTGTTGACGACCAAAAGCGACAGGAACACGCGGGCCCTATTATCGGCGAACGACGAATAGCGACCTTGGCGCCACCTGGAAAGCGGTTTCCCTCGGGAAATCGGATTGAGTCAGGCGGAGCCCTGCTCATGAAACGCGGGCGATTTTTCGCCCGCATTTTCTTTAGGCGAGACCCATTTCACCGGAAAGGGGGTGAAGAAGAGATGCTTTGTTCTCCGCGCCGGGACCTGACCAAGCTCAGACAGGATTTGATGGCCTGTTTTCGGGAAACCAATCCCAGCCGACAGTTTCACTGCGCCTTGTTTCTGGGCCTGGTCCGGCTGCACCTGGTGGTCAAGGAGGTGGAAAGGACCCGAGACCTGAAAGAAAGGAGGACCCTGATCCATGAATTCACGCAAGGACAAAAGACCATTCAAAAGGCGATTGGCTTACTCCAGCAATCAGCGGGAACCGCTCAAGCCGGTGAAGCCGGCCGCAGGGCGCTGCCCTGACTGCGGCAGCCAAGTCATTCCGGAGGGCCGCTGCTCTTTCTGTCCGGCCTGCGGCTGGAGCGCCTGCGGCTGAAGACCCGTTTCCACAAGACTCCATTCCCAAACCCATCCCTGAAAAGAACCCAGATCCCTTCAGCCTAATTTGGGCTGAAGGGACTTTTCCTTTCAACCAACGACCAAAAAAGAGAGGTGAGAAAAATGTGGAATGAACCAAGTAGGGAGCGTCTGAGCAAAATCCCCAGGCTCTATGAAACCGAGGAAATCCCCCTGGAAGAGAAAGCGATCCATCTGCACTTCTTCATGGCCGGCTGCGATTGGTTCGTGGCCGAGTACGACGGGGAAGACCTGTTCTGGGGCTTTGCCGTGCTGAATGGCGACCTCCAGAACGCAGAATGGGGCTACATCTCCTTTGGCGAGCTCAAGGAACTCAAGCTCAAATGGCTGGAAGTGGACTGCGAAAGTGAAATCTGCTGGAAGATCCGGCCGGCCAGGGAAGTCGATCTGCTCAGGAAGGCCCAGGGCTGGAACGCGCCAGCGCCGGCTCAAATGCAAAAACTCAATACGGAAAGGAGCCGGGCATGAACGAGCGTGAATTCGAGCGGCTGGTGGACGCGGCCCTTCTGGATGGGGTGATCGAGGCGGAATGCCTCATCTGCGGCTTGTCCATCCAGTGCGAGACCGATGCCGAGACCGCCTGGTGCGACCAGTGCGGCCGGGTGGTCAAAGTCAGAAACATACTGATCGAGTCCGGCTTGATCTGAAGGAGGCAGAGTCATGAAATACGCCTTTGTCACGGTGGAAAGCGGCTACGTCAGGGACGTGGAGTTCTTTGACGACCCAGGCCAAGCGGTGCTGGCCTTGGCCGAGTTCGCCGCCAAGATGAACTGCGAAAAGGAAGACGGGGCCGTGTTCAGCCCCGAGGGTCTGGTCGCCAATGCCGACCACCTGTTGAAATGGCACGAGTCCGTGTTCAAGGAGGCAGTAGCAGAGCCTCACCGGAGGGCCGACGGTATTTGAAGAACCGAAAAGAACGGCCTGACGGCCGAGAGTCAAAAGAAGCCCGCCCAGGCAAATCCGAGGCGGCTTTTTTTTGCCACCAATCCAACCGAAAGGAGCAACGACATGACAGAAACCAAAAAGCCGGAAGCAGAGAAATATCTACGAACCGAGGCGGAAAAACCGGTCTTCATCATCGGCAATCCCGAGCATCGCCTGGGGTTCATGGTCGTCTCGACCGACGATCCCTTGGGCTTCAAAGACCCGGCCGAGGCGGTTTCGGAACTGGGTTTTCTCAGGCAGAAGGCGGGAATGCACCTGAAGCTCTATGAGGCCGTGCCGGTCGACAGGCCGATCGTGGGCCGCCAGGCCGTGGAAGCCTACAACCTCGATGCCTGGGTCGAAGACTTCGACTTTTCCCTGGTCGAGGAACACATCGAGTAGCCACGGTCTCGAAACTTCCCATGGCCACGGCCGGAGCGCTCCGGCCGTTTTTTTCATCCCACCAACACCATCCATCAATTTGAAAGGAGAGCTTTCATGGACATTCAAAGCTATCTCAAGGCCGGGTACCCGGCCCTGCACGTCATCACCCAAGAGGCCGAGCGAGCCACCCTGACCATTGCGGCCGAAGGCTGGAGCAAGTATTCCTGGGACTGTTTGCGCGGCATCACCGATCCCGGGACCGGGCGAACGCTCGAGGACGTCTACGATCCCCTGGCGGCGCTCAAATGGCTGGGCGGCAAGGCCGACACCATCCTGGTGGTCCAAAACTTCCATCATTTCCTGGGCTCGGTGGAGATCATCCAGGAGATCCAGAACGGACTTGCCATCTGGAAGGCCCAGGGCTCCTGCCTGGTCATTGTCGGACCGCCGATCGCCTTCCCCCCGGAGATCACCAAATTCTTTACGAGTCTGGAGTTTAGACTGCCCTCGCTTCGCGAGCTGCTGCGTCTCCAGGAAGAATTGGGCGAAAGCGTGGGGGTTTCTCCCGAACCCGCGGCCGTGGAGGCCGCTCGGGGTTTGACCGAGTTCGAGGCGGAGACCGCCTTTGCCCTGAGCCTGGTCCGTGAAAAGCGTTTCTGCCCGGAGATCATCACTAGGCAGAAGATGCAGATGATCCGCCGCACCGGCCTGATGGAATTCTGGCCGCCCGTGCCGGTCGACCAGGTCGGCGGCCTGGACCTGCTCAAATCCTACATCCACAACCGCAAGACCGCTTTTGAGCCGGGAAACGAGCACCTGCCCAAGCCCAAGGCCTTGCTCCTGGTCGGGATTCCCGGAACAGGAAAGTCCCTGACCTGCAAGGCCGCCGCCTCCATCCTCGGCTGGCCCCTGATCAGGCTGGACATCTCGGCCCTGAAAGGCTCCCTGGTCGGGGAGAGCGAACGAAACATCCGCCTGGCCACCTCCACCATCGACGCCTTCGGCCGGGCCGTGGTCTGGCTGGAGGAGGTGGAAAAAGCGCTCTCCGGGGTCAAGTCTTCGGGCCGGACCGACGGGGGCACGACCTCATCCATGTTTGGACACCTGCTGGTCTGGCTGCAGGAGACCAGAAGCCCCATCCTGGTCATGGCCACGGCCAACAGCATATCCGAACTGCCGCCCGAGTTTCTCCGGGCCGGGCGCTTTGACGCCATGTTCTTCGTGGACCTGCCCAATGCCGAGGAACGGCGGCAGATCATCGGCATCATGAACAACCGGTACGGATCGGACATCCCCGAAGGCTATGCAGATCGATTGCAGGGCTGGACCGGGGCCGAGATCGAGCAACTGGCCAAGGACAGCCTCTTTGACGGACTGGACCAGGCCTTGGAAGCCATCGTGCCCCTGTCGAAGACCATGAAGGAAGAAATCGAAGCGCTAACCGACTGGGCCAGGACCAGGGCTCGACGGGCTGGCCAGCCCGATACCCCGGATTCCGGGAAAAAAATCAGGAGGGTACTCTGATGAGCCACATTTCCAGGATAGAAATCGAGGTCAGGGACCTGGCCACGCTCAAGGCGGCCTGCCAGCGTTTGGGCCTGTCGTTCAAGAACGAACAGAAGACTTTCAAGTGGTTTGGAAACGAGGACGGGGCCTGCGACCATGCCATTGAGATCCCAGGCGCCTCGTACCAGATCGGGGTGGTTCAAACAAGCCGGACCTTTGAGCTCAACTGCGACTGGTATGATCCAATGTTGGAGAAAGGGATCGGCCGGAATGGCGGCCTGCTCAAGCAGGCCTACGGTGTGGAAAAGACCAAACTCGAAGCACGGCGCAAAGGGTATTCAGTAACCGAGGAACAGACCGAGACCGGTACGCGCCTGCGCGTCAGGGTCGCGGCTTGAGGAGGAACTCGCCATGAAGGAAATCATCATCGACATCGACATGGCTGGAGAAGTCAAAATCGAGACCAGGGGATTCAAAGGCTCCTCCTGCATCAAGGAAACCCAGTTCATCAAGGACGTGCTCGGATGCGAAGTCGAGCGGATGCCCACTCCGGCCTTCTTCCAGACCGAAGAGGCCGCCGTGAAAAAGTATCTGCCCCTGTGCGGCTGATCAACAAGGGGGTATGCCGTCACCAAGGATTCCATCAGGGGCATTGACTTCTACGCCATGGTCGATGACCAGTCCCTGGATGCCTGGCTGAACGAAGCGACCTGAAGAGGAAGCCTTGGAATAGGCCTGGGCTTCCAAAAACCAAACAACCCACCCCAAGAGCCCCGAGCAGTCCCGCTCGGGGCTTTTCTTTTTCCAAACCTCATCACTTTCAGAAAGGAAAGAAAGCCATGGAAAACATGTTTGAAAAAGGCTGCCTGGTGCAGCTCTCCATCAGCAAGTGGGGCGGCGTCAAGAAGATCGACAAAAGCAGACTCTCCCAACTGGTCAGCAACGGGGATGCCGATTGGGTCACGGCGACGAAAAAGCTGGTGGACCCGGAGGCCCTGAAGCCCATCTGTAAGGTCGCAAACTCCGCCCGCTCATATCTGGAAAGCGTCAGCCTGCCTTTTCCTCTGACCGGCCTCTTGTTTGTCCCCAAGGACCTGATCTCCCGCATCGATGACCGCCTGGAAGGGTTCCGGTCTGAATTCAACAGCCGGGTGAATGATTTTTTAGGGGAGTATGACCAGCTCAGGGAAAGCGCCATGCTCTATCTGGGAGAACTCTTTTCCGAAGTGGATTATCCGACCGATATCCGCCGCCGTTTTTCCTTGAACTGGCGTTTTGTCATCATGGACGTGCCCAACGGTCAGGCCGGGATACTGGCCCCGGCCGTGTATGAGCGGGAGAAGGCCAAGTTTATTCAGACCATGGAAGAGGCCCGGCAGATGGCGGTCGAATCACTGCGGGAGGAATTCGCCGCCATGCTGGAACGGATCAGCGAGCGCTTCACCACCGGGCCGGACGGAAAACCCAAGGTATTCAAAAATGCCACCGTGGACAGCTTTTACGAGTATTTCGAGACGTTCAAGGAGCGGAACATCTTCAAGGATGAAGATTTGTCGGTTTTGGTCGAAAGGGCCCAAGCCATCCTGGGCGGGCGCACGGCCGACGACTTCAGGAGCAGCGACCGCCTCAAGGACTCCATCCAGGCCCAGATGGCCCAGGTGGAAGAGGCCATGGCCGAGGTCTTCAACCGGCCTCGGCGAAAAATCGTCCTGGACTGACTCGGTAATAGAGCAATCCATTCACCAATACGGGCGGCTTCCCTTCCTCAGGGAGGCCGCCCTTTTCATTTTTCAATAAGGAGGCGTCATATGGCCAGACTCGTTTCCGCGGCCCGCATGGGCTACTACCCAACTCCCGAAGACCTGACTCCCCTGATCGCCCTGCATTTGCAGAGAGACCGGCCGGGCCTGGTTCGAATCCTGGACCCCTGCGCCGGTAAAGGCGCGGCCTTGCAGCATATCGGCCGCCACCTCCAGGCTGAGACCTACGGTATCGAGCTCGACCGGGAGCGCGGCCTGGCGGCCAAAGACAAGCTCACCCAGTGTCTCATCGCCGACTACCAGTCCGCCCTGGTCAGTCACGGCAGATTCGGCCTGCTTTACCTCAACCCGCCCTATGACTGGAGCGCCAGGCCGGGCGAAATCGAAAGCCCAGAGCGATACGAACGCACCTTTCTGCGGGACACCATCAAGTATCTCGCTCCCGGCGGCGTTCTGGTCTACCTGATCCCCCTGGCAAGGCTCGATACCCATATCGCCCGCATCCTGGCCTACCGTTTCGATGAGGTCCGGATCTACAGGTTCCCCGAGCAACTTTTCCAACGCTTTCGGCAGGCCGTAATCTTTGGCCGGCTCAAGGACAAGCCCGCTATGGATACGGCGCTCTGTAGTTTTCTGGAGCAGGCCGGACGTGGCTCGGCCCTGGTCCCCTGGCTGCCCGAAGAGCCGGAGATCGTCTACCCCGTTCCAACCTCGACCCTGACCGGAAAATTCGTCTTTCGCTCCACCCGCATCGATCTCATGGAACTCGAGTCGGAAATTCTCGCCCACGGCCTTTACCCGGACCTGGAAGCCCTCCTCGACCCGCCCGGCCTGAGCGCACAAATCACGGCTGTCATGCCGCTCCGCCATGGCCACATGGCCCAGCTCATCGCCTGCGGTTTTGTCAACGGCGTGGTCTTCGGCCCTTACGGGCGGAATCCCCTCGTGGTCAAAGGCCGCACCCAAAAGGTCTCGGAGACCCGGGTGGAAATCGAGGACGGGCAGGAAAAGGAGATCGAGAACCAGCGCCTGGTTATAACCATCAAGGCCTTCAACGGCCAGGGCGACCTGATCACCATTAAGTGAAAGGAGGCCACCGATGCTGCTTGAAATCAGCGCCGGCGGTATTGCCGCGTACTGCGCCGATCTGATCGTCCACCCCGCTGGCCAAGACGGCGTCTGCTTCATCTCCCTGGCCGGGCCTCAGGCCGCGGTCAAGGGATTGCTCGCCAATCTCCTGGAAGGGGCATCCCTGACCGTCATGCCGGATGGCCGTTTCCGCCAAGTGCGCCGCCTGCCTAACAACTACCACATGAAGGTCCGAAAACTGCCTTCCGGCCTCGCTCACGGCCTGGCGTTTCCAAAAAGCGCCCTGCCATCTCAGGTCGATGATGAATCCTCCCTGGACATCTTCCTGATCGGCCGGGACCCAGGCCGCCTTCAGGCCATGCTCTACCGCCACGTGGAGCTCAAAACCGATCTGCCCCTGCACCCATCCTGGACAGCCTGGCTCTGGCGGCAGTGCCTGGAAAAGAAGTGGGTGCGGGAGCTAAGGACCCTGGTTGGAAGCTTCAGCGGGTTTGCCGGGAATCTCGACCAGGCAAAGCTGCAAGGACTGATCGGCGCGGCGCTAACGGATCGGGATCCGGAGATTTCATCCTGTATGCGCCAATCGGGCCGAAATATTTCATCCACCACCCCAAAGGAGAAGCAATCATGACGGACAACGAGCGGGCCATGGCCCATGTGCATTTCGACCGCCTCTTGTTTGAGCATCTGTCCGACGCTCAGCTTATTACTTTGATCGAGCTTTCCGGGCAGGAACTCGACCGGCGTTATCCCTTTGAAACCCTTCAGCGCTTCAAATGCCCGGCCTGCGGCCAGACCGACAACGACTTCTGGATCGGCTGCCGTTTTGTCGCCACCCTGACCGCAAACGGGGCCTACGTGCCCATGGATACGGATGACCAGCCCCGCTGGGGCGCTGACAGTGGCTGCCGATGTCCCTCCTGCGACTACAGCGGTCACGTAATCGAATTCGTAATCCAGGGAAAGGAGGTAGATCATGGGCGTCAGCAACCTGTTTGAAGGAAAGCCTGGCTGGACCAACCAAAAGCGGGCGGAAACGGCCTCCAAGGCCGCCTATGAATACGCGGACGGCGGTTTGCCCCCGGATGAGCACAGGCCCGCCAATATCGACCTTGCCGACATCACCCGGGAAGACATTGTCGACCTGATGGCCGATCTCTGCCACCTGGCCGACCGGATCGGACTGGATGCGCGGCAGACCATGCAAATCGCTGAGCAGCATTTTAGGGAGGAAAAACATGAAGAATACCCTGACCCTCAAAACCTTCCTGGATGAGTATGGCGAGTCCCTGGCCGAGAAAGCGGCTGCGGAACTCAAAGTCGTTCACGACCCGGACAAGGAATGGGAGGAAGAGTTGGACCGGATCATGGGTCGGCTGCACAAGGATCCCTTCCGCGCCCAGCGTGAACTGGCCAAGGCCGTCTTCAAATCATTCCGTTCCGGAAACCGGTGCATATATGTCACCGCGGAAATGGGCGTCGGTAAGACCCTGATCTCCATTGCCGCCGCCTGCCTGCTGAAAAAGAATCCAAGGGTCTTGGTCCTCTGCCCGCCCCACCTGGTCCGCAAGTGGATTCTGGAAATCAAAGACGCCCTGCCGACTGCCAAGGCCGTCAACCTCAACGGCAAACACTGTCTCGACAGGCTGCGCGCCCTGAGAGATGCCCCGCTACCTGCCGGACCGGAGTTTTACATAATCGGCAAGGAACGAGCCAAGACCGGTCCCAGGTGGCGGCCGGCTGCGATCAGGACTCGCTACGGCTACCTCTGCCCCAAATGCGGACAAGAGCTGCTCGACCACGACGGCGTGCCCATGCCCATCTTCGAACTGAACACCCAGGGGCAATTCAAGAAGAAGTATTCCTGCGCCAACCTGGTGCCCAAATGGAAATGGGACCAAGCCCAGGGCAAGCACGTCAAGCACCTTGTCCCCTGCGAAGAGCAGCTCTGGCAGGCGGACGGCGGCAAGAAAAACCGCCCTCGGCCCATGCCGGCGCAATACATCAAGGACAAACTGAGAGGCGTCTTCGACCTCCTGATCGCCGATGAGTGTCACATGTTCAAAAACCAGACCGGACAGGGCTGGGCCTTTGCCGCCCTGGTCAAGGCTTGCCGTCACACCCTATGCCTGACCGGCACTCTGGCAGGCGGCTATGCCTCGGATCTTTACTACCTGCTTTTTCGCACCCACCCAAGACTCATGGTGGAAGACGGGAACAAATGGGGAAACCAGACCGCGTTCATGGAAAAGTACGGGGTCCTGGAACGCATCACCACGGTTTCCGATCAGGACGGCCTGACCACCAAGGCCAGAAAAAAAACCGTGATCCGGGCCAGACCGGGCATCAGCCCGCTTCTCCTCGGCAAGATGCTGCTGCCAAACTCGGTCTTTCTCCGCCTCTCGGATTTTGCCTCGAATCTTGCGCCCTACAAGGAAGAGGTCTGTGAGATCGCCATGAGCCCTAAACAGGCGGATTGCTATCGGGACTTCGAAGCCGAGATGAGGGAAGCCCTGCTTGAGGCCCTGGCAAGAGGTGACAATTCCCTTCTTGGAAGCTACCTCAATTCGCTTTTGAGCTATCCGGAAAGGATCTACCAGGGCTTGCAGGTCTTTCATCCGCATACGAATGAGTTGGTCGCCTATGGGCATCTTCTTGCCGGTGTCATGCCCAAGGAACAGGAGCTTTTGGATATCATCCGCCGCGAGTGCTCGATAGGCAGAAGGGTCCTGGTCTATATCCAGAACTCGAACACGACAGACATCAGTCCCCGGCTGAAACAGTTGATGGAGGAGCAGGGCCATAAGGTAAAGGTGCTGCGGGCCGGAAACACGGAAAGCCGCGGGGAGCGAATCGATGCCTGGGTAAAAGACGGCATCGATGTCCTGATCTGCAACCCGAAGCTGGTGGAAGTCGGACTCGACCTCCTCTTTGCCGTGACCATCGTCTTCTACCAGTGCGGATACAGCACCTACACCCTCCGGCAGGCGGCCAGACGCTCCTGGAGAATTCCCCAGAATCAGCCGGTCAAGGTCTATTTTCTCTGCTACCAAAACACCATGCAGACACGGGCCATGAAGCTCATGGCCGACAAGCTGACATGCTCGCTGGCCGTGGAAGGCGAACTGACCGACAAGGGCCTGGCCGCGCTCTCGGATACCTCCGATTCCATGGCCAGGGAATTAGCCCGGATGCTGGTTGAGAAGGTGGAGGATAATCGGAGCATCAAGGACCTGTGGGCTGGTTATCGTAAAAAGGAAGTGATGATCGAATCGGTCATCAAAGATGTCAGAAAGGTAGACACCAGAAGCACTAATGACAACCATTCGAGGCCGGGCAGCCCCAAAACCGTCAGCTTCGATGCCGAGCAGATCGGAGACAAGGTGGTGACGGTTGAATTTATCGAATACAGCGGCAAGCGTCCAAAGAAAGTGACCAGGGTGGAGGTCAGGCAAGCTGAACTTGAGCAAATGCTCTCGGATTCGAAAAGTTCGATCATTGCTCAATTCGCTCTATTCTGATTCAATTCTTTTTAATTCTACCGGGAGGCCGATCTTTTTCGGTCTCCCTTTCTCATGTAGCCTTTGGGAAGTAGCGAGAGCTCTGGCAATCACTATGAGCGATGGCAACCTAAACAATTCCGTCGAAGCGTTTGAAGTGCTTTTCGATTAGGGCTTGCTGCTCTGGTGAGCCTTCTTTTGTCATTGTGAAATTTGTGAATATGCCTTTTTGGAATATGTAGTTTTTTTTGCTTTTTGTTGTTCTAATGTTTTGAGCCCCTCTTATATGACGGCGCCCTGAGGGGGCGCCTGTATTCTTGGCGCCTTCTGAAAGGAAGGCGCTTTTACCGGGGCTCAATTTGGCTGTCTGCTTGTTGTTTATGCGTGTATATTTTTTTTACATCATGAATATTGGTTTATATCATGCCCTCGAAGCGTTTGAAGTGCTTTTCGATTAGGGCTTGCTGCTCTGGTGAGCCTTCTTTTGTCATTGTGAAATTTGTGAATATGCCTTTTTGGAATATGTAGTTTTTTTTGCTTTTTGTTGTTCTAATGTTTTGAGCCCCTCTTATATGACGGCGCCCTGAGGGGGCGCCTGTATTCTTGGCGCCTTCTGTCTGAAGGCGCTTTTACCGGGGCTCAATTTGGCTGTCTGCTTGTTGTTTATGCGTGTATAATTTTTTACATCATGAATATTGGTTTATATCATGCCCTCGAAGCGTTTGAAGTGCTTTTCGATTAGGGCAGCTTGGGCTGCGCTTCCTTCTTTTGTCATGTTGAATTCACTAAAAATGCCTTTTTGATAGATGTAATCTTCTGTAATTTCTACTTTTGGGTCCCCTCGGTAGTAGTGTGCAAAGTGGTTCTTTTCATACGGGCTCTGCGCTGCGCACGTGTATGTCTTGTACTCAAAGAACATGAAATTTGCAGAAGATGTGATTGATTTCATCACATTTGCAGGATTGGAATTAAATAAAACTGTCCTGTTTGTTTCCTTTACAACAGTGCTACCAGAAACCTTTGACTGAATAGCCTTTTCAGACAGAAACGCGCTGCCTGATGCAGGAACAAGGAGTGATGGAAGTTCATAGTCAAATATCCCTGAAAGGCTCATGTTGGAATTTAAAAAGTCGATATAGCCACAGGAACTGCATGAGCGCTGGAAGTTTTGCATTGGAAGGGTCCTTAGACATAAGCTGTAATCAGCACCAAAGCTTGGTATGTAGAATGAAAACTTGTCATTTGCAAGGCCGCTGTAGATGTATCTTGACGTCTTTCCGAGTACAATGCATTCGGTCTGGAGGAAGGGGTCTGTGATGTTACCAAAATCAGAATGTATTGAAATATTGTAGTTTCCGTTCTCAAGCAAAATAAGCATAAGCACATCATCAGCATTAAGGGTTACGTTGTATCCTTCGATAACAAAATTGTTCTGGTTTATCAGCGATGTTATCTCTGCATACTCCACAGTTCCTTCATGGTTTACAATAAACTCAGACTCCCCAAGGTAGTGGAGCACGTACTCATTTGGCATGCCTGGATTAATTATCATCGTATGGACAGATTCAAAGAGGATATGCGTGTTTATTGCCGGCTCTGCAATAAAGACATTTCCATCAACAATAACTTCCCCAGCCTCAGGAAGCTCCAGATTGATAACAGAATAAAGCTCAATCTGAGGGACACTGACCTCTCCTGCTGTAAGCTCTCCTTCAGAATTTACATGAGCAAAATTTGGAGGGACTATCTCAGGTATTGAAATTTCCGGTGCTACATCCTCTCCTCCAGGGCCTTCAGGCTCACCTTCCGGAGGCTCTGCTTCTGGGGATTCTTCTTCATCGTCTAGAAACCCATAATCATCTTCATCCCAATTCCCTGCCTGCTCTTCTTCAGCTGTCGGAGCCTCGGCATTTGGGTCTGGGGCAGTTTCAGACGCCTCTTCTGCTGCGCTTGCAGCGCCGACTCCAACATCAACATCGACTCCGTTGACATTCATGTTTGCTGGAGTTGTCAATTCTGCTGTCTCAACCTCAGCAGCAGGAGAAGGATTTTCCATTGCTGATTCAATCTGGGCTGCGGGGGTTTCTGAAGGGGAGCCGTCGGAGCCGCCTCCATCAGAGGGGTCACCACCTTGACCTTCAGAACTAGCTGCATATACTATTGAAGAAAGAACTACTATTACAAATGATAATAGGAAAATTGATGCTACTTTCATAGCATCATGTAACATATTAAAATATATTTAAATGTATCTATTTCAAGGAGCTGTTGTTTCTAATATAATTGAGATAACCATCAGGACTTGCTTTTGGGGGACCAATTAATCTAATATCTTTATCTGTACCATCATTAACAACAACACCATCTTTATACAGAACAAATGACGGAAATGTGCTTTTAGTAATTTCATTTGCAGCTGCTTTAGCATAATTATTCCATTCGGTCGCATCAATCCTTATAAAAGCATCAACCTGATTTCCGAATGCTTTTTTCAATACTTCCCAGAATCTATCAGCCTTTTGATGATCCACAGCAGAGATATTTGGGCTATAGTGATCATACATCACCCATACCACTCCTTCCCCTCTTAAAGTGTCTTTAAAGTTAGCTTCTGTGACTTCTATTCCTCTTGTGGCATATTTGTCTGCTGGAAGACTGTCTGCATACGCCTCTTGGATTCCAATTACAGGGTATCCTTCATTTCCTTTCTTTATGTCCGCAGTTGCAACTGCATAGCAAAGAGGAACTGCTGCAGCAATTGTTATGAGCTTTCCAAAAGAATCTTTTGCCCTGCCTGCAATTCTTGATAAAAAACCTTCCTTTTGATTATCAGTGATTATTGTTTCGAGCCCTTCTGCCATTTGTATCAGCCTCCGTCAAAAATAGGTAAACATCTGTAATATTAATAGTTTATGGAGCAGCCTATATTTATATTTTTCGGTTTTGATGACTAGGTAGTAGTTAACATCCGCAAATCGCTTTAAAATCATGCAATTGGAGCTCTATCAGGCGCTTTTAAATAGGCATTTTTCTTCAAAATACCCTGCTATAGGTAGGCATGTCAAGCAGAAATACATACTTATGCATAGGTGGAACTGCATCAGGCATCCCTTTATAAAGAGGTATGAAGGGAACTCCTATGGCAAAACTACCCGAGCTGCTTGGAAATAGGCTAAGGCAGGCAAGAAAACAAAAGGGCCTAAGGCAGGAAGACCTAGAAAGCCTTGGAATAAGCTACAAATACTACCAGAAGATTGAAGCAGGAAAAGCAAACATAACTCTCCAGACAATAGAAAAGATTGCAGATGCGCTGGAGATTTCCATTGAAGAGCTTTTTTGTTTCCCTTAAGCAATGCAGGACAGAATACTGACCTGATAATAAAGGTCTCAAAGATACTAAATGATTCAAACAAGGAAAAGACAAGAAAGCTTATTGTTTTTCTTGATGAGATTTTGTAAAGGGGTATTTAGAATCTGCTATTTTGACGTGCTCTACTCTGTTGAAGCTATTGCAGGGAGGGTCTTTTTGTGTCCGAAATAGTGATTAACATCTATATACAATGATTTTCCGGCTGTTGTTTGTTCAAAGCATCCATCCCCTTTGAAATCAAGATAGTTGGTTTTGTCATATTTTCCTGTCTGTAGGTTTTTCTTTGCAAGGACAAAACCATACAACTGCCCGCCTTTTCCGGCGTATTTTAAAATAATTGCATCATATCTATCATCTTTTTTTCTAAAAAGCTTAGCAAAGGTTTCTTTTCCCTCGACAAGCTGAGCTATTTCTGGCGGGTATGTTCTTTGAAAAGCCTCGTCGGAAAATGAATCTCGGTCATCTGTCTTGTCGAGAACATAATTTGAAAGGTCTGGAACAGAAAAGCACTGCTTGCCCTCGTCTTGCAGCGGCATTGTCGCCGCATGCGCTTCATCTTCTGCATTTGCGTATCTTGGGTTTAATGCTCCATACATCATGCCGGCGCCGATGACAAGAGCTGATGCTATTGATACGTATTTGTTTTTTGCGTAGTCTCTTATGCTCTGCATCAGGCCCTTTTTTTCATCCTGCTGATTAGAAGGAACATATTCTTCAACCAATCCGTCGATGGAAGCATTGCTATTCATAGCCCTATGTAAGGCAGTACTGATATATAAATGTTTCGGTTTTACCACTAGTTAGTGAACTAGTGGTTTTGACGACTGTAAAAATTAAATTTTTTTGAATGGTTTTTATTGGGAAAATACTAATTATCCTTATGCTCTCCTATGATAGCAGGCTGGTTGATTTTTGTAAAGGCTTTTTTAGATTTGGCTGTGGTTTTTTTGGTTTGGCTTATTTGGCTGATTTGATTATGATTTATGGCTTTTGGGGTTTTTTGGGGTGTTTTTTTTTGGTAGGCGGGGGCTTTGGTCTGGGGCTGATGGCGGTTTGGGGTTGTTTTTTTTGGGTTGAAAGCTGGGGCTGCTCTTTTGGCGGAAGGGATTTTGGCGGCTGGGCTTTGGGGATAGGCTGCTCTTTTTGCGGAAATACTTTTTTTTCCCTCGGACGGCAGCAACCATCTTGAGGGACAGGCTGCCGGTCCTTGGGGCTGGCTTTGCCTGAAGGGGCAAAGCCAATTCTTGGCACAGCCGCCTGAAACGGCGGCTGCGCTCTTTTGATAGCTGCTTGTAAGCTGCTTAAGGCTGCTGGAAAGGCTTTGCAAGCGGCCTCTGCCATATTAACGATCACATGACATTTGGGCAGGCACAATCCAGATGTGATCCACACTCAATGTTGCCACCCCGAAATTCTCATCCACCAGCCCGGAGATGATGTAAGGCCGTCCCCAATCCAGCAGACTACAGAACCTCCGGTAAGCAGTTGGGAAGAAAGTTGTTTCGATGATCCCTGTTTCATCTTCAAAGGTCAGAAACTGCATGGGGTCGTCATGCTTTGAACGAACGGTTTTGCCGGTGATGAGCCATCCTGCCAGACTGACCCGCCTCCCCATATGTTTTTCCAACTCAGCAGCCTTGATGAGTTTTCTCTTTGCCAACACCTCGTTAAACAAAACAATCGGATGCCGGTCAGGCAAAAATCCAAGCACGTTGTATTGCCGCCGTAATTCATCCCGTTCATCCGGAGGTGGCAGTTCCGGAGGGGTGAGATCAAGAGGATCGCTGAAAAGAACGGCGGCGTTCCTTTCCCTGCTCTGACGGATTCGAGCCAGCACCCACAGCAGTGCCGTCCTCTTATGCCCTCCGCCAAGCCCGTCACAGGCTCCCGAGTGTATCAAGGCACGGGCCTCGTCTTCCGCAGGATTCACACGCCGGCAGAAATCATCAAAGCTTCGGTAGGGCTGAATCCGGCGCTCGGCCACAATCCGGCGCATGGTCTCATGATTCAGTCCCCTGATGGACTGGAGCCCTACCCGCATGGCCCGATCCCTGCCTTGCCAGTTAATTTCGCTCAAGTTGACGTCAGGAGGAAGAATGTTAACGCCGAGACGCCGGGCTTCCGACACATAGGCAAACTCACTGTAAAACCCACCCCGGTTGCTGATGACCGCGGCCATGAATTCGGCCGGGTAATAACACTTCAGGTAGGCAGCCTGGAAGGAGACTCGGGCATAGCTGGCGCTGTGAGGCTTGCAAAAAGAATAGCCGTTAAAGCTGAGCATCATGTTCCAGACTGCCTCAATACAGCAGTCAGGAACGCCCTTGGCTCTGGCGCCATCCCAAAACTGTTCCATATAATCCCGAAGGAAAAATTCCCGGTCTTTCTTAGTCATGATTTTGCGGAGCCGGTCAGCGTCCTCATGGGAAAAACCAGCCAAGGCTACGGCCGTTCTGGATACGTCTTCCTGATACACCATGATTCCGAAGGTTTCATCTAGGATATCTTCCAGAAAGGGATGAAGCGGTTCCCAAGGTTCGCCTTTGAGCCGCTTCAGGTATTCCTGAATGCAGTCATTGGCTGCCGGCCGGATGATGCTGCTGTGAATGACCAGGTGATCAAAATCGCCCACACCTGCCTTACGTTGCAAAAGGCGCATGGCTGGGCTCTCGATGTAAAAGCAGCCCATGGTCCGACCGGAGGCGATCCAGTCCTGGGTTTCGCGGTCGTCTTCAGGTTCCCAACTGGATTCATCAAATTGATGGCCATTTTTCCGGATATTGCTGATTGCATCCCGAATGACGCCAAGGCTACGGTTGCCCAGCAGATCTATTTTGACCAATCCCCCGTCCTCCGCCCCGTCCTTTTCCCATTGGATGATGGGAACACCTTTGGGGGCTGGCTCAACCGGAACGTAATCCGTAATTGGACCGGGCGTGATGACCACTCCACCAGGGTGCACGGACAGGTGGCGGGGGGTCCCCACGATGCGTTGGGCCAGGCGGAGGATCTCCGGCCAAGGCTCGGCAAAATCCAGTTCGCGGGTTTCTGGGAGCGTCCCAAGCCAGTTCCTCAAATCCGTTTCTTCCTCGCGGCCTCGCCAGAACCAGGGAAGGCGCCGGGTAACTTGGTCGATCTCAGTCTCTGTAAGACCAAAGACCTTGGCCACCTCACGAATGGCCATGCGGGGTTGAATCAATATATGGCTGGAGACCATGGCCGACCTTCCTTCATATCGATGCAAGACAGACTCGAGCACAGCGTCCCGTTCGTCCCAGGCAAAATCCACATCGATATCGGGCGGGTCCTTGCGACTTCTGTTGATGAAGCGCTCAAAGTAAAGGTTGTGTTTGATCGGGCAGACATTGGTGATTCCCAGGCAGTAGGCGACCAGAGAGGCTGCGCCCGACCCCCGGCCGCAGATGCGCGGGCTGCGCCGGACAATATCCCGGACCACCAGAAAGTAGCTGGAAAAGTTCTTTTCGCGGATCAATGCCAGTTCGTGTTCCAGGCGCTCCACCACGGCTTCGGGCAAGTCATTACCGTAAATTCGCACAGCTCCCTGATAGGCTTCATCCATGAGCACCTGGTGGGCGCTCCGTCCTCTTGTATCTTCCCAGGGAGGCATGACCGTTGTGTTGTCCGGGCTGGTGAAAGTTAGCCGCTCGGCCAACACATATGTAGTCTCGATCGCTTCCGGCATCAGGCTGAACCTCTGCTTGTACTCATCCCGTGTAGCCAAAAATGCGTCCGGCGGAGCGGCATCGAGGATCTTCAAGCGGGAAAGTGATGTATTGAGGCTGATGGCTCGCAGAAGCCGATGGACTTCATAGTCTTCCGGATCGAGGAAAAAAGCTCCGGGGACAGCGGCTACCGGCGCACCAAGGCGTTTGGCCGACCGGCGGATACCGGTTGTCGGACTGTCCGGCCGCCGGGCAATGGCGGCCGTAACATTCAGGCCATCGGCACGCCAGGCTTCCAGGAGGCTGGAGCAGGAGGTCAGCACGGTCAATCCGACGGCATAAGCGGGCAGGACATGTTGCAGGGAGAACCCCGGTTCCCGGCGGCGGGTCAACAGGCGGCAGAGGTTACGGTAACCGTCCTGATTTTCGACAAGACAAACTGCACGAAGAGGCTGCCCCGGATCGGTGACTTCCGCGCCGACGATGGGCGTGAGGCCATGACGGCGGCAGGCCCTCAGGAAAGGCCAAAGTCCATACAGATTGTCGGTATCGGTCAGGGCCAGGTGGGTAAAGCCTCGTTCGGCTGCCGCTCGGCAGAGACGCTCCACCGGAGTTGTTCCCCACATCAGGGAATAATGAGAACGGACAACCAAGGGAATCATGCGTCGTCAGCGGCCAAGGTGCGTCCCAGACGGATCGCCTCCCTGCCGAACTTCACTCGGATGCGGTCCAGCGCGGTCAAAAGGGTTTCGGACCGCTCGCCGGTTTTCTGTTCTTCCGGGAACAGCGACATCTGGCAGGGCGGATCGGTGAGCCGGTCGCAGATCAGTTGCAGACGGCGGAGGCGCACCCGACGCTTCCAAGCCAGATCGAGGGCGCTATGGGCCATTTGGTATAAGCGAAAATCAATGGCCGTACCCTGTGCGTCGGATTTCTGGCGGATAATACGGACGCCGTCAGAATAGTCGAGTTGAATTACGCTGCGCCGTGCAACCATGCCGCGTTCCCGGAGTTGAAACCCAGCCTGCTCCACCAGGGCGAACAGCACCGCATCCACCCGACGGATGTCATTGGTGTCGTCTCCGAAATCGTGTTCTCCTGTCACGGCCGCAGGCTTACGGCCCACTGGCATGACCGGCGACGGATCGATGCCTCTGAGAACCCGGTGGATGTGCCCTCCCCTCCGTCCAAAAACCATATCGAGTTGCTCAGGGGTCCAAATGATGGCTTGATTTACCCTGGAAATATGAAACTCGCGAAAACAGAGAAGGTCGTCCCGTTCGATGCCCGGCAGAAGGTGCAACGGCAGCGGGCTGAGAAAGGCTTGTTCTTCACCGGGTTCAACTATGTATTCCCCGGTTGGCTTGACCAGACGAGAAGCCACCTTGGAGACCAGCTTATTGGGACTGACCGACCAGATGGGGTCCAGTCCAAGGTCTGCCCGGACTGCTTTCCGAATACGCCAGGCCACATCAGCTGGCGGACCAAACAGGCGCCCTGTTCCGCTCAGATCGATAAACAGATGGCCGTTCCCCTCGCCTGGTTCGACCAAGGGGGAATACGGCAGGACGTGTTTCTGAAAAACCTGCATGGCCCGCTCGTAATGATCCAGGCGCGGCGGAATCACAACAGCGTCCCGGCACACCCGCCTGGCCCGCTGCAACGGCGCCCCCTTGCGCACTCCAGCCTGAAAAGCCTCTTCGCTCATGTCGTAGACAGTTGCCCTGGAAGCAGCCTGAGCAGCGACAATGACCGGGCGGCCGCGCAGGCGGGTATCAATAACCCGCTCTACCTCCACAGCAAAGTCCGCCACATTCAGATGAATGATGCTTCGTTCGTCAGATCTGCCCATCGGCAAGACCGTGTTCCCGCAGAACCTGCGCCATGACCATGGCGTTTCGAGGGGCCTGTCCGCGCACATGGTTATTGAAAAAGATCACGCCTTCCCCTGCACGGGCGGCCATGGGGGCAATGCGCTCCCGAACCCATTCTTCAAGCTCTTCCAGGCTGTAGTCGTAATCAAACTGGGTTTGCTTGGAGCCGCTCCCCCAACCCTTGACATTGCGGCCGTGAAAGCGGACATAAAACAGGCTGGGGTTAGTGATTACCTCCAGAGGCGGGAAAAGACCTGGCAGGCGGGGTTCGTCCACAGCCACAAGGGTGACTTCGCGTTTTTCGAGTTCGGCGAACACCTTGCCCGTGTTCCAGGAGCCCTGCCGGAACTCTACAGCCAAAGGCAGACCACTCATTTCATCCAGCAGCGCAGCCAGACGGCGGCGGTTTGCCACCGATCGGTCGAAGCTCGCCGGGAACTGCATCAGAACCGCCATGAGTTGCCCGGACTGGATCAGAGGAGCCAGACCGTGCCGATAGACGGCCACCTGTTGCTTCCAGTCATCCGGAAGCTCTTCGTGGGTAAAAATCCGATTCAGCTTGGCGGTGAATCGGAAGTCGGGCGGGACCTGTCCGCGCTGGCGTTCGATGGCCTCAGCCTTGGGCATCTGGTACCATGTGTGATTGAGTTCGGTTACGGCAAAGCGCTGTGCATAGGAACCAAGCATCTGGCCGGGCTTGCTTCCCGCCGGATAAAATCCGAAAGCAACCCATTCAGTATAGGAATAGCCAGAAGTGCCTACGAAAATTCGCTCGGTCGTACCGGCGGACATTTCAGCGTTCCGATGATGACTGGCGGGCCGCACGTTCGATCCCTTCCAGGCCGCGCTGAATACCCACCACCTTGCCCTGAATCAGAACTTCGCCCAGCCCATAATTTCTGGGGCTGTAATTTTGATTGGCGGGGCGCAGCTCAATCCGGTCTTCATGGAGAAAGAACAATTTGACCGTGGCTTCGTCACCGATAAGCGCCACCACGATCTCACCGTTCCGGGCGAACTGGCGAGGCTCGCAAATGACCAAGTCACCGTCCAGAATGCCGACCTCCACCATCGAATCCCCCCGGACACGCAAGGCAAACAGATTCGAACCATTAAAAACGCTGGAATCCACCAAAACCGCCCCCTCCCATTCCTGCTGGGCATACAAAGGCAGTCCGGCGGCTATCCGCCCGATGATTGGAACTTCCCGGCCACGTTGGATGGCGGCAGTCTCTCCGGATTGGTTGAGAAGGTAAATATTGCGGCTGTACCGGCCTTCGCGCCGAATGAAGCCTTTCCTTTCCAGAATCCGGAGCTGCTGCAGGACCGCCGTATGGCTGATGTCGAGGTCCTGAGCCACCCGCCGCAAAGACGGTATTTCTCCCGTCTCGTTAACCTGTCTCCTTAAATACCCCAGCAAAGCTTCCTGCTTTTCAGACAAAATAGGCGACATGGCGAACCCTCCTGAAAAGAGCTTACTCGCCCGCCATGTTAATGTCAATGTAAATGCTTTACAAAACTAAAATGCGCCTACATATAAAATGGCACACATAAATCTAAATAAGGCTGCTACCAGTGACGCGAGAGCAAGGCGCTAATCAGAAGAGACGATGCTGACGTGGGGCCAACAAAGGCTTAGAGGGCCTTCGCCAGGCGCTGTTCTTGTTTCAGCAGCCGTTGCTCTTCCTTGGTAAAATCGACCAATTTTTCTTCCACATGAGCAATCTGAGACAATACTTCCTTGATACTGTTCAATATTGTCCTGGCCTGAACCAGCAGCGGCCTGGCATCCAAAGGGTAAGGCGAGCGGCTGAGAATATTGATCACGCCATTAAGCGCGTTTTGAAAGGCCTCAACACCTTGGACTAGGCGCTGTTCATAACCCTGGATGGTTTTCTCCGCCCGGAGCTTCATTTCCTGGCGGTGAATTTCGGCCCGAAGGACTTGCTTTTCATCCCCCTTGGCCTCATTCAGGCGCTTTCGCTTGCTGTCCAGTTCCCGGGCGTCCAGGCTGGAGATTCCAGCAAGCAGCCTTTTGATTTTGACCAGGTCGCCTTTCAGCACATTCTCACCTTTCACAAGCTGCCTCAGTAAAAGCACGGCTTTGTCCCGGTCTCCCTTACTCAGGCGGTTCTCGCCATGCTCGACCAGTTTCTGAACGCCAAACAAGGCTTCTTCCATGTCCTTGACGGTCTTGATTTCCTGCCTGGTCAGTGGCCAGGCCTGCCTGGTCAGGGCTTGGCCCTCATGAGTTTGCTCTTTTATCTCCCTCTGGAGTTCAGGCGTGGCGGGTGAAATATTGCTCTTGATATCCCTGAGGGAAGACTTTGCCGAGCCTGCCAGCAACCTGTAGATCGAATAGAAGAAGAACAGCAGAAAGGCCACATTGACTATGCCCAAACGATGCTCGGCCAGACCGGTATAGAAGGCGGAGAATTTGACCCAGGACAGGATGTAGAAAAGGATGTAGGTCAGATAAAAAGCCTTGCCCGCGGACATACCGAAACCCCGGGCCAAACCGTAAGGGATGACGGCGACCACGATCACCAGGAGCAGGGCGCCCACTACACCCCAGCCGTCAAAAAGCATGAGCAGCCAATCCCGTTTCATGAAAAGCGCAACGGTGAGCATGAGGCCGACTGAAATGATCAAAGGCTTGACGTAGGGCTGATCAAAATGCCGCCTCAGCGTCAGGCCGGCTACGGCGATGAAGAAGATCAGGACCAGTGTGAAATACAGCCAGTCCGAGTATTGGGTAAGAATCTGCTGAGGACTTATTACATCGAAGGGTCCGAGGAGGCCGGGGCTCATGGGTCCCGTCAGGGAGTCCATCTATTTAAACTTTTCGGTTTCACCTCTTCCTTTGTGTCGTGTTACAATGGCGCATTGAGAGAGATTGGCATCAGTCTGACTCCGTGTCCATAAGGATGGTGTAACTCAAATCGGCCACTAAATTGAGCGAAAGAAGCAGTTGTCACCAGATCCATTTATCGTGGTCTGATACCTATAAGCCAACTAGTTGACTTTCATAAACTCTCAAAAAATATGGACGCTACTGACAACTCCGGAACTGTTTCCAAATGAAAGAGCCTGGCGAGGCCTTTCATTCCGGGGAACTCCTTCAGCATGAGTCTGCTTAAAAGTGATGTTCCAGCCATACTCCGGAACCAAGGGCGCTATTTCCTCTATAAAATCTAACACCTTATCAATTGATTCCCCGGATACACCCGACCGATTGCTGAGGTCCGAAGTCTTCTGGATAATCTCGTGCAGAAAATGACCTATCGACTCGTGATTCATTTCCTTTAGCTGACCAGACATTAGTTCAACCAAATCAACATTTTCTCTGAATTCCGCCACAGCCATGACGACATATTGGGCAGCCTTGGCGAAATTCTTTTTAAGTATGTTCTGGGTTGCCATGTAAAAAAGAAGCTCAGAACTGTTGGTGATCACCAAATTAGCCATTTGTCCCTCCACCACCGTTAATAGCATCTTTGAGCCTTTGCATGAGGTCCTTTTCTGTCAAGACAAGTTCAATGACTCTGGTTTTTGCTTCTCTCAAGTATTTCTGAACCGTGCCGGGCTTCTTGACGGCAAAGCCATGATTGTTCAATTTATCCAATGTTGTCTGCTGGTTATCCAATTCATACATAAATATGAACGGAACGATATGCCTTTCGTCCATCCGGGAGGCAGCCATTAATACAATTTCATCTATTGGATCGAATCCATCGACGTTTTTTGGGGCCCTCCGTGCGTAAGACTGGTATGAAAATCCCATTTTAGCCAACAGATTGGTTTTTATCCAGACCCTAAACGCCCCGCCATCTTTTCCCATAGAATACCCCCTTCAGGAAAAACTGCAACGGTTAACATGTGATTTTGAGTATCTGATTTATTCCGATCTGTCTGGAGCTTTTTCTTCAATACAATATTGTCCATGCGGTGTCAATATATCTTTTTTGTCAATTATTTTCCATGGTTATTGACATCAAACGCCATTTTATTATCATGATCTTAAGACGGCAACCAAAACCTTTTTGCAAAACATCCTTCAAAACAAAAACACTTAAGCCCAAAGGGAGGTGAAACAATGGATGCTGGTCACGTAGATCATGCAGGCACGCCGTATGTCAGCATCTTTGAAAGCGAACTTAACCTAATTGCCGGAAATGCAGCCAATTGGGGGGCAATGGAGACAGGTGGCGACCTTTTCGGGACATTTTCCCATGCCGGGCGGCCAATCATCTTTCTGGCCAGCCCGCCGGGTCCGGGATCGAGGCACGAAAAGGTTCATTTCCAACAGAATCCAGACATCACCAGGGAATTGAGTGACACCCTCGGAGAAATGATGGGTCTTCAATTCATTGGAAACCACCACAGCCATCACCAGTTGGGACTTAAAATGTTGAGCCCTGGAGACATCAACAGCATGCAGGTATTGGCCAGGAAAAACGGCTATCGAAAGATGTGCCAGCTGCTGGTGACCTTTAACCAGCGGCAGGCAGCTCACTACGGAAACGCCTTGGTCTTTTCACCGAAGCATCCGGCTTCTGTCACCATCAATGCCTATTTTTACGAGAACGCACAATCGCAGGCCCCGGCCATCTGCGCCATCAAGGTTCTTCCAGGCATGAGCCCGGCTCGTCAAGCTCTCGGCGCATATGGCCGGAAATTCGAGTTCCACTTCAGACACGGCTTTCAGTCCCCTTCTCTACGCTACCAAAGGCACCAACCCCAGATGCGAGCAATGCCTCACCGGCATCAAACAGAAGACGCCACTGGACAGTTTCTCCAACGCCTCGCCGTAGAACTCCAGTCCCTACCCTATAAAGTCAACCGCAACATTCGGTACGAACACCAGAACCAAGTATTCATTTTGTCTCTGCCCGTCACCAGGACCGCCAACCTCGTCTTTGGCATTGTCGTCAAACCCAAATGGGAAATCGTATCGCTTTGGATTGGATCAAGCAAGCCAGGCTGCCAGCCCATTGATCTTGGAAAGCGGATCGGCAGCAAGCTCGCAGACCAGACCATACCCGGCATGTACCATGAAGCCAGTCGCCTACTCCGTGGAAACCGTTATCCCAACCTTTGGCACCAAACCAGGTATGCACGCGACGACGAGCATGAAAGGATGGGTTGTCTCCGATTGCTTTCTTATCTTTTTGGAGGCAACAAATCGACAAGCCAAGAAAGGAGTGAGATGAAATGGCCCTGACCGTCAGCAATCGGCTAGCCTTTGAAGCCCAAGTTATGGCGAACTATTTCCCCTATATGAGCTTCTATACCTGGGACGATCTGCCCTATTTCAAGGGAGATTGTCCCACCACTTCAGGGGGGAAACGTTTTGAAATCAAATTGAGTATCCCACGTGACTATCCTGATGAGATGCCTAAGGCCTATGTTATGGACCCGATATCGCTGAGAAAGTATGACTATCGAGGCTATATCAACTCTCTCGGGAGCAGTCATGAGTACCACACCCGATCTAATGGCCCACGGGGCTGCGTTCAAATCTGCCATTTTTCAGAATCGATGTGGGATTCGTCCCAAACATGTATCGGGGTAATGGTCAAGGTCTGTCTTTGGCTCGAGGCCTATTGCACCTATCTGGCCACGGGGATCAGTATTAACAACATTTTAAAAGAATGGATGAGGAGGCAGTCATGACGAGCGAACGTGAGCGACTCTCAAAATTGATGGAAGAAATGGCCAAGGGGAACGCACACGGGGCAAATCTCAGATTCTCCCCCAAATCAAAGAAAGTTGAGCCAACGTTTAGCAATCCTTTCTATTCAAGATATGACCCGGATCCGGACGGTCAGATCACCATCAACAACACCGATGGCATACTCTCCGCGTCAAATGAAGAATATCCAGGTCAAATCGTAATCCTCCAGGAATCGCTGACCGCCATGGACCCGGAGGCGCCTACCTCGGTTTCTTTTCGAGGGAACTGGAACGAGATGTTCTTCAGTCTGATGGATATCCGGAATTCCAAACGGGATATCCCTGGGACCATCCTGGTGACCAAGGGCACGTCTCGGGCAGTCGAAGCCTTCGGCCGCGAGGATGATCTGATCCGGGTTTTGATCCCGCACGCCTCAGACAGGGCGCTGTCTCTCAAAGAAATCAGCAAGCAGGCCAAAGGCTGGGTGCGCGATCATGGGGCTTGGAAAGAGTTGCCCCTCCAGATCGTGCCGATGAAAATCGAGCTTTTTTCCAGGCACCACGGGCTCCTGGAAACGGATGCTCTTGCGGATAAGAGGGTGGCGATCTTCGGATTGGGATCGGTCGGCTCCCAGGTTGCCGTGGACTTGGCCAAATCCGGCGTCACTTATTACCAGCTAGTCGATTTCGACCGTCTCGAGGTGTGCAATGTAGTCAGGCACCACTGCGGACTCTCCGACGTGGGGAGGCTGAAAATAGATGCCGTGGCGGACAGCATCCTGGAAAAGAATCCGTATGCGACCATAGATTGCTACCCGCTCAAGGTCGATTGGGATCAATACGACCAAGTAAAAAAAAACCTTGCTGATGCTGACCTTTGCATTATCGCCACGGACAACCAGCGCTCCAGACTGGTTATCAACAAGGCAGCAGTCGAAGCCGGGGTGACGTGTATCGCGGGCGGGGCCTATCGGCGCGCCTATGGCGGTCATGTGTTGCGGATCAGGCCCGGGCAAACATGCTGCTATCAATGCTTCACCACGCTTCTCCCTGAAAGGGCGGCAGACCAGGAAATCTCCAACGAGGAACAAGCCGAGGCCATCGCCTACAGCGACCGTGCGGTGTCAATAGAGCCCGGCCTGTCCACCGATATCGCTCCCATCAGTCTCATGATGATCAAGTTGGCCATCCAGGAACTGCTTCAGGGACGGCAGACGACGCTCGGCTCTCTGAATGAAGACCTGTCGGCCAGTTGGTATCTCTGGCTGAACCGCCGCGAGATCGGAAGCCAATTCGAAAATCTGAAGCCGCTGAAAAACAAAGTCGACGGCATGCATGTACTCAGATGGTATGGCATCGATATCCAAAGGCATCCTGGATGTCCGGTTTGCGGCGACTTCAGGCTGCTTTTCGAGGATCCGGACCTTGAAAGTTCCCTTCAGCAACTGGGGCGCCTCAAGGAAATGTCCCTGCCCAAGGCCGAGCAATGACGTCCTTGTCTTTGACATATCGGGTCCCTGAAATTCCCGACCCGACCTACACCCCCTACCAGGTTCTGACTGATGGCGACGTGCGAGGGGCCATCAGCGGCCATTGGCGGAGCCTGGTCAGGGCGGTGGGTATGTATCCTCCAGATAGCCTGCACATAGCTATCCGGATGCTCTACTCTCCTTCCCCTGAAGAAGGGAAGAACATTCAATCCCGCCTGAGCCTGCTGGTGGAGATCTCATCCACGGATCGGGCGACCCTGGAATCGTTCCGGCTTCTTGTAGAGCACGGACCGCTCAGGCGCTTTTACGATTTCGAGCGATGCGATCCACAGGAGACGGAAACCGAGGAAGCCTATCCCGCCAGGTGCGAAATTGTCCGGCGGGCCGACCTGATCGAGCCTCTGCACGGCCCGGAATTCAACGACCGGATCCCACGTAGTTATTACAGCCTTCAGTCCTTTGAAGCGGATGAAGGGAACGACTACCTCGCCCTGGACAGCGTCTTGGACCAGGTCAAGGAAAAGGTTTCCATTCGGCTGGACATCAGTCCGGCAGACTTGACTCCTGAGCTCAAATTCCATACCCACTATCTGGCCCGGCTTCAGAAGGTCAACCGGACCTGGGATGATGACGAGTTAATCAGCGACTGGCCAAGCGAACTGATGACTGTTGATGAGTCCGAAACCTGGTCCAACAGATCCGTCCAGCGGGTCAAACCGCTGCGCTACCAGGATCCTATGGCGGACGAGGTCCATAGAAGCCAGCAACGGTTTCACGAAAAACTGCAACGCCCCAACCTCTTGTTTCGCTTCGAAGTGAAAGCCCAGACGGACGGCGCCGCCTTGCTGCTGGCAACGGTGATGTCCGAGGCGGCCTTTGAAAAGGGCTCGTACCGAATCCTGCGAACGGGCTTCGAAAGGGAACAGCCTGAACTGGACCGCCACTACCCGGAATTCAAGCGGCTGGTCAACCTGGCCACGGTGGAGGAACTACAAGGGGTGTTTCGGCTCCCCATGGGCTCTTATTCTTCGCCTCGCTGCCTGAGGAAAAACACCGATCCTCCCCTGACCACGCTCGAAGACGCCATCATTCTGGGCGTAGATCAGGAACTGGCTGCCGGGCAGGATGACAGGGGGCTGGCCTTGGCCCAGATGGGCATATCCATAAGCAGCCTGGTGAAGCATCTTTTTCTCTCTGGAATGACAGGGTTTGGAAAGACAACTGCTACCCTGAATATCCTGATCCAACTCCACGATCAGGGCATCCCTTTCATCGTGCTTGAGCCCGCCAAGACCGAATATCGCATCCTCAAGGCGCTCAGACAAAACGATGCCCCGGGAGTTCAGAGGCTGGCCGAAGTTCTCCAGGTATATTCCCTCGGCAAGGACTCCATATCGCCCTTTCGGCTGAATCCTCTGGAATCGTGCGCAGGTATCGACCGGGATGAACATGCTGGCAGCGTCCTGGCCTGTTTCATGGGCGCTTTTCCAATGCTCCCGCCCTTGCCGCCGATTCTCCTGGAGGCGCTCGAACGGATTTACGAGCGTCACGATCCGGTGCTCGATCCGCCCCTGATAACTGATCTGGCCTTGACCGCACGCCATGTATTGCTGGGCAAGGGCTATTCTGAAGAGACGACTTCAGATTTTCTTGCCGCCTTGGACGTAAGGCTCGGCTCACTGACCCTCGGGGGCCTTGGAAGGATATTTCAAAGCCGCAGCTCTGTCCCGCCGGTAAGGGAGATGATCTCGGTTCCCACCCTGATCGAGATGGATTTTCTATCTCCGGAGAACGCAGCGCTGCTAACCATGTTCCTGCTCATGGCCATCAGGGAGCAGTTGATCACCCAAGACTGGACCGGCCGCTCCCCCCGCCTGGTAATCGTCATTGAGGAGGCGCACAACCTCGTTGGACGAAGCGATCCGGCAAGGCCCTCCGAAGTCGCGGCAGACCCGAAAGCCTTTGCCGCCGAAGCGATCTGCCGGATGCTGGTCGAATTCAGGGCCATGGGGGTTGGCGTCATCATCCTCGATCAGCATCCGACGGTCGTGGCCCCGGCGGTCATCAAAAGTACCAATACGAAAATAGCGTTTCGCCAAGTCTCGGAGGACGACCGCCGGGACCTTGGGGCCTCGATGGTGTTTGGCCCGATTGAAATGGAGGAAATCGCCCGGCTGAAAACCGGCGAGGCCTATATTTACACGGAGGGGTTACACGGCCCCCGCCGAATCAGGACCACAAATCTTCATCAGAAGATGGACTTTTCGGCCAAGGTCGGCCGAGAGCGCATTCTCCCCTTCATCCGCTCGGACTCCTGGTTTATAGAAGCGGCCCGGGAACGAGCCGCCTCGGAGCTGACTCAGCTCAAGGCGGCCATGGACGATTATGATCGATCCTGGCGTGGCGTGGCCGTGGTGATATCGTCATTGCTTGACAGACACACGGAGATCGAATCGGCTGAGACAAGCCATCGCCCAAGTTTGCTATCAGACCTTCACAGGCGGGCGATTGAATGCCAAAAACGCCTGACCACCCAAATGCGCAAGCTAAAGCGCGGGTCCTATCACCCGTTCATCCTGGAGGCGACCGGCGTCGACCTATTGGATGAACCGACGGCAGATTTCAGAAACTCACTTATCGACCGCTTTCAGAAGGTGATTGAGCCAGGCTTTGCGGAAAGCAACAAGATTCTCGGCGACCTGATCGACCGCCTGGAAAGCGAAAGAAAGGAGGTGGGCAATGCCCGTTAGGAAAGAAGGCATCAGCCGAAAAACGTTCATCGAAAAGGTCGAGCGCAGCAAAACCGAGATGACGAACAAAGAGACGGAAATGGATATGTACGCCGGTGACGTGGAGACCGCAAGGGGAACTCTGGAAAGCCTGGAATTATTCGGTGCGCAGGAAGACATCTCGGATGTGAAAGGGGCCATCGAGCAGGCGGAGCAGATTACCGAGGGGCGGTTCGATCAGGAGAACGAACAACTCGAGCGTTTACAGGGAGAAAACAAGGAAATTGAAAAAGACTTCGATGAGCGCCAAGGAAAGACCGAATCGGACGTCAGCAAACTCGGCGAAGCCAAACTGGAAAGCCTGGAGGCCAAAGACGGCATTGCCAAGGCCAGGGAGGCGGCTCTGCGCGGCAAGGAATTTCTCGACCAGCAGCTTGAGGTCACCCGCAAGGCCGGAGAACAAAGCGAGGACGCTGAGCAGAAACTGCGGGCCAGGGTCCAGGCGGTCAGGGGGAGGTAACCCAAATGGTGCAAAACAATAAACCTAATGGCAGGATGGAGCCGCCGCCCAAGCCGCCGAGCCTGGATGAGCTCAGGTCGTCCATGGAGTTCATGAAAAAAGCACTCGACACGCTTCAGGATAATATCAAGGTTCTGCCGCCGGTAGATAAAAAAGGGAACTCGGAATGTTCGTTTGCCAGAGAGCTTTATGACAGGGCGGAAAAAGAATACCAAGCGGTGGCCCAACGGATTGAAAAGCTGAAAACCTTCCTGCCAGTCATTGCAAAAAAACTGGCTGCACTCAGGGAGAACGCAAAAAAAATAGCCGCTGACAAGGCGTTTTTTAAATATGAGAGCGCCCAGCGCAAGTATGATTTTGCCTTGAGTGCCTGCCAATACCACTACCAAAAACGGTCTCAGGAACGTAAAGACCTTATCGCGCTTATCAAGCAAGCAGGGGAGGCCCTGAAACTCGCCCGGGAAAAGATCAAGAATGGGGAGAGACTACCGAAAAGGACTCGACAGCCGGTCTTTTCTTTTGGCATGAATCCCACCTTGAACGGTCCATCGCCAAACTTCAGCGTTATAGAGAAACCAGCAGCATCCCCTCCTTCCACATCCCCACCTCTTGCATCGAAGAATCCTATCCCTGCGCTGATGGAATTAGGGCCATTAACCGGGAGAAAGTGAAACATGGACCGGGCTAAAGGACAAAAAGGTTTGTTGCTGGGAAGCGGGGGGCCAAACCCGTCCTTGAGCTTCATAGACGCCGATGGTCAGTTGACCAGGCTTCTTTCGCTTACCCCGGGACACAGTATCTATGCTCTGACCCTCTCGCCGAGCGGGGCCAGGCTGGCCGCAGGCACCAAGGGCGGCATGATAGCCGTGTTGCCCATGCCCGGTAATGAAAGTGCATATAGCATCGGCATCAGGCCAATGCCGTTCCTGCCTGGAAGCCCGGTTCTCTCGCTTTGCTGGCTGGATGATCGGCGCCTGGCGTCCTCCGACTACCAAGGCCGGGTTTTGTCCTGGGAAATTAAGGATGATGTTGAGCCTGTAGCCTTCGAATCGCCACGCTCACCGGTCTGCGCTCTTGCCCTTACAGATGATGGAAACCTGATAGGGCTCGCCTTGGAAGGAAAACTCTATGAATGGTCGGCAGCGACCGGCAGATGCCTGCGTACCATGGATTCGCTGGCCCCTTCTTCTCCCTATGCCTTGGTGAAATTGATCGCCTGCCATCCGGAAGGCACATTTGCCTATCCTGGCCTGAGCGGCTCTTTGGTGTTCTTCGATAGAAGCAAAAGGTTGCAAGAATACCCCGCCCACGAAGGGGGGTTCCAGGCGCTGTTTGTACATGAGGGGAATGTTTTCACGCTCGGCCGAAGCGACGGACGATGCCGGGAGTGGCGGGCTTGGACAGAGCGCCCTGTAAACGACTACAGCGCTCCATCTGGTGTGCTTGCAGCTCAGTTGGCTTCGTCCCAGCCTCTCAGAGTCTTTCTGATATCCGACAGTGGCGAAGCCGGCACTTTCGAGCTCCAGAACTCGGCCCTTCGTCTCGTTTCCGCTGTTCCAGACAGCCAGTATCGGGTCTTATTATCCACAGCGCCGCCTGATCAAACACCATCCGCGGACGAAAGGATCCCCGAGTTGGTCCGGCGTCTTGAGGTCTGTGTGCGGGCGGGAGAAATGGCCGAGGCGGAATCCCTGCATCAGGAACTCACAGAGCTGGGCTACGAACACGTATCCCTGGCTATCAGGACTGAATTGGCGTTTCAGGTTCAGGACTATCTGGCTGCCCTGAAATACAGCCACCAACTGGTCGCCCTGCTTCCGGCCGGCGATCCGCGATCCGCAAGCTCATATGAACGCCATATCGGCCTGCTGGTTCGCTTCGGCCTTTTCGACCACGCCTGCTCTTTCCTCAAGGGCGATCCGCCGCCGAATGACCTTGAAAACCCGGCTTTGTATTCGGATCTGATCAGGATCGGAGCCTACCCGGAAGATAACCGGAGAATCATAGAAATTGATGTCGGACTGGCCGAGGCCATCGAAGCGGCCGGTATCGTGGAGCAGGTCTTCCACGGTCAGTATCTGCGAAGAAGGCTTCAGGCCAAGTCTTGTGACCGAGGCAATATCTCACCGCAGCGCATCGCCGAAAAATGCAATCAGGAAATCGGCCGCAGCAATGGAGGCGGACAATTGACGGCTGCCGCACAAAGGATGCTTTGGCTCTCCCCGAATAGTGTCCAGGAATCGGAAATGCTGGTCTTCGAGGGACAGGAATTGGCACACGATCCCCTGCAAATCGTCTTTTGGGTCGCCAGTACGGAAGCCCGAACAACAGTCCACCCATTGATCCTTTTTCGCTGGAATGCTAATGGCACCCCGAAAAACTCGAACCATGCGGCTATGCAGGCCGTTGACCATGCGTGCGCTGGATCGGGACTAACCGGCAAGCTCGACACGCAATACCAGGTCGTAATCAAAGCCCTCCGCCTGCTATTGACCGAGTCGGAGAATGCGAGGTTATACAGCCATGACAGACGCCTATAAATGCTGCCCCGATTGCGGCCAGGTTTACGGCGGACATGAGGCCGCCTGTCCGGCCTGCGGCAGTAGACGTGAAACGACAGGCGGTAGCGCCTTCCTGTCAGGGATGCTTGGTCATACGGCGACCCGACTCAGGCTCCCTATTGGGGCGACGGTTGCCAATCGGCGCTTCACTATCCAGCGAGAGTTGGGCCAGGGCCGCTCGGGCTTCGTCTACCTGGCCGAGGACTCTCAGCGGGCCATGGACGTAGCCCTGAAGGTAATGTCGGTAGACGCGGACCTGTCCGGCGCCGTGAAGCAAGGGCTCAATTTGGCCTTGGCGATCAACGACTATCGGCACATCGTGAAACTGTTCGATATCCACGAGACGAACTGGCGCGGTCAAAAGATCCTACTTCTGTCCATGGAGTATGCCGAGGGCGGTGATTTCCGTTCCTGGCTGAATGCCCACAGGCATGACCTAGAGCGCAGGTCCCACCAGGGGCTGGAGTATTTCATCCAGGTCTGCAAGGGCATACGGGCCATTCATGACGCCGGAGGCGTTCACTTGGACATCAAGCCGGAAAACGTCATCTTCTCGAACGGCAGCCCCAAGGTAGCTGATTTCGGCACCTCCCACCTGTTCAAGGCAGGCAGGTCCGGCGGCTCGCCGAGAAACGCCTCCTCTGGGGTCTCGGGAACGCCAGAATACATGAGTCCGGAGCAGTTCCTCGCACCAGACAGTCTAAGCCTCGCGCCCAACTCGGATATTTACTCCCTGGGCGTGATGCTCTTCGAACTCGTCAGCCCGGTCTGCTCGCCGCCTTTCCTGGGAACGCCAGCCACGGTCCGGCATGCCCATCTGCATGAACCCGTTCCCACCCTGGGTGGCATTGATGCCCGCCTCACCGTTATCCTGAACCGATGTCTCGACAAGCAGCCCGGAAACCGGTTCGCCTCGGCCTACCAATTGGTCGAAGCGTTTCAGGACTTCCTCGGGGCTGACCAAGAAGAAGAGGTGACTATCCCGACTCAAGACGAATCGTATGGGAAGGCCTCCCGGCTTGTCGATCAAGGCCACCTGGCAGAGGCCCTGGCGGAAATAAACGCCATACTGGCCGCCTGCCCCGGCCACGGTCTGGCCTCGAACCTGAAACAAAAGATTGAGGTCCGTTATCTCCAAGCCGAGCAGATCTACCTGGAAGCGGCAAACAAGCTGCAAGAGGGAATCCTGCCCGAAGCGGTGTCCCTGATCGAAGCGGCCTGCAATCTGTATCCGGATCATCCGGCTGCGGTCACCGTGCAAACCAAGGCGGCAATGCAGGCCAACCGCTTTTCCACAGCCATGGGAAGCGGCCTCGAGGCCCTGAAGAGGGGTGACTGGCCAACGGCCCTGCTTCAGTTTCGTGAAGTCCAAGCCGTCAATCGAGTGGCCGGGAACGTCAAGCAGATCATTGAGTGCCTAGACAATATCCAAGAAAAACGCTATTCCATCGACCATTCCTTGGCCAGTGGTGATTTCGAAACCGCTACCCGCTTGGCCTCAATGGTTGACTTCATGGTTCAGGAATTGATCGCATCCACACCTTCGGTGGGATGGTGAGAAAATGGCTGTCAATCTGAAATCTTCTGCAAGCGATTTCGACGCCCCAAGTATCGGCTACCAGTATCTGTCCTTGATCGAGCTCATCCGGCCAATCGTCTCAGCTGGCGATCATCTGGCATTGGCCGAGTTACACAACAAACGCCCGGTCTTCAAGCCCGGAAACAGCGACCCGTTGCTTCTGGCGGAATTTCTGGACATACTGCGGAAGCAAGCGGCCAAAAGAAAATGGCCCGGTCGGAACTACCAAGAAATCGCCGATCATGCCTATGACTTGGCCCTGGATCGCTTCAGCAATCTACCCCAAGACTCGGGCGGACCAGACTGCCGGAAGTACTACGGCGCTTTCCTCCAGATAGTAGATGAATCCTTTCTCACAAAACCTCCGCTTGACCAATTGGAGGCGGAGTCTCGAGCGTCGCAGATACTGCAAGGCCTGGTTAGATACAATTTTAGCCGGTGCAGGCTGGAAGCAGAACGACAATCGAATCCATTCTGGTCCAGGTATGAATGGACAGTATCGGGAAAACCCCTCCGGGTCTGGATGCCGAAAACGATACCAGGACAAGCAAGGGGGCAATGGCTGACAAACCATGTAGAGCAGCCTGATCCTGATCGACCGGGTGAACGGAGACGAGTGCAGGATTTGATCGACCAGTATTTTGTCCGGGAATGTCTGTTGCCGCTTGAGGTTTGCCTACCCATGGAAACACCTGGACCGGAATCACCAGTCGACGAAGTCCTTCTGAAAGAGTCCTATGTGGCGACCAAGTCCTTGGCCGAGTTGGTGGCTGAGGAAAAGGCACGGAACATCTCGCTCCAACGTCCGGCGATCCAGGAGTTGGGCCAGGCCAGACTGCGCAGCATGATTCTGAGCATCTTTGATGAACTTCAGGAAGGGGAGTTGGAGGACGGCCGCATGGCCGAAAAATACGGCATCAGCAAGGCCACATTCAGCCGCTTTGCCGGCAGCAAGTGGCCCGAGACCCAAGGGGACATCCCTGACCTGTGGTGCAACACAGCCCATGTCCTGGCCCAGAACCCTGTGTTCGCGGAAGCGGCCCAGGAAGCAGGGGTTTGGGACAAGGTGATGCTCTCGACCAGGCAGCCGTCTCGTCTGAGGAGGGGCTAAAACCATGACCAAGGATTTGTATTTCATCCCGTTAATCGTTCAGGCGCTGAAGCAGGCCAATCCGAAAGAGGCGCTGAGAGCGGCCGTCGAGATTATCGAGTCCTTAAGTCGCGAGCCGGAATACGAGCGCGGCTACCGGCAGTTTCAGCGTTTCATGGAAGAGAGCCGGAACGCCTCGATGGCCTTGGAAGACCTGCTGGCGCAGCTGATTGAAACGCAGGGAGAAACTCCTACTCGGGAGCGGGCATTGGAGTGGTCGGAATTGAGAAGCATCATCGAGACAAAGCCGGAGCTGGCGGAAAATCTGCAAGCTTTGGAAGCAGACCTTTCCACCAGTGAGGCGGAGTTTCGCGAGCTATCCCTGATCATCAACCTGAACGGACGCCCCTGGCGCTCCATGAAGCTTTCCAGACCTTTCTCCACTTTGACTATAAAGGGGCTGGTAGCCGGGCACTATGCGGTTCTGCTCGATACCGGAAGAGAATTATGGGAAGACCGGCTCACCGAAAAAGACTTGATTTGGGGTGAAGCCTTTCCCGACCAGCCCCTGGCTTTGGCCGCGGACACCGGTGATGTCGAGCAGCCGGCCACGCGAAAAGCCAGGATTCTTGAGGGGGAATGGACCTTGCTGGTTCTTCCGGGCCTCGAAAGCGGGCGGATGAAGCTGGCGCCGCAGGCAGGATCATGACCAGCAGGTTCTTGGGTCATCATCATACCGTTGGCCGCACCAACACGGTCCTTCTCGTGGAGGACATGGCGGTCGTCACCAGTCTATGCGTCCAAGCGACCGAGACCGAAGGCCCGGCGGAACTCTGCTTCAAAGGGCCAGGGATCTTCAAGAATCGTGCCGCTGAGCATCTCTCCGAAGTCGTTTTACCGCTGGTCGACCGCATCCTATCGGGATTGGGCCTGAGTAAAAAACGCTTCGAACTTTCCTTGACCAACCTGGGCGCGGCTTCTTTCTCCAGTCGGGAAATCACGGTGGCCGGTTATTCAGCCGATGCGCCGGTCTTCCTGGCTTTGCTCTCGGCCGGGCTGGGCCTAGCCCTGCCGCAGGACCTCGTTTCCACCGGCCACATCGCCTCGCCGGACGGGGATATCCGCATGGTGGAGGGACTCGAAGCCAAGCTGACCGCGGCGGTCTCGGACAAGAATATCGAAACGTTCGTTTACCCGGCCCTGGATCGGGACATGTCCCTGCCGACCCTCCTGCCAGCCGGCAAGGCGCGACTCGAAGGCGCCATCGGCAAGGCCAAGGCCAACCTTCGCCTGGCGGCCGTCCATGATATACAGGAACTGATCCGTTTCGTCTTTTCCGATCAGCGGATTGTCCTGGCCGCACTCGAAAGCGGCTTCTACCGGCACGAAACTCCCCATAACGATTGCGGCTCGACTGTGGAAGGAGCCTTATCCTTTCTCCATGCAAACCATGAGGCGCGCTTCTGGTCGGCGCTGGAAAGCCATCTTCTTTCGGGTCAAAGGCCTGAAGCCGAAAGGCTGCTTCGCTCATACGCCCGCTTCCATCTGGAACGGGAGCGATACCCTGAAGGAATGGGCTCGCGATTGATGCAGTTGGTGCAATCCCTTCCCCCGGATATCTGCCGCTATCAGATATCCTTTCCTATTCTGCCCATGTCCGATTGTCTCGGCCTCAGCCGCCTGGCTACGGATCGGGATCATGAGGACGTCCGTTGGCTGATGAAAGCCGCCCACGGTGAAAGGAGCTATTCCCTGGCCTCGGCAAAGAGGCCTGCCGTTGATTCGGTCACTGACTCCGACCCGGCTGAAGACCTGCTCGACCGCATCCTCTTCAAGCTGGACAGGGAGGCCATGACCAGCCTCCTTCGGCCTATAGACGAGGCAAGGGCCACCTATCAACTGGGCTCGACTATTGTCGACGCGTACGAGGCGTTCAACCAAACCGTCACCGCCTTCTATCTCCACATGCTTCGGCATAGCCGCGCTTATATCGGCGTCATAGACGGGGAATTCGACGCATCCGAAGCCTTTGCTCTGGTGGACAAGGCATACGCCAGGGAGGGTGGGTACAAAGGCGCTCTGGCCGAGGCCCGCACCGGCGCCCACGGCGGGCTCAGGCAGGTCCTGGACCGAATGACCGAACAATACAAACAGAAGGAACAAGAGCAGCACGTCCTGCAGACCCTGAGAACAATGATCGACCCGGATGACTGGGAAACAAGAACCAAACTGGTCGCCGCCCTCATCAAACGCTGGGGAGGCGTCCTGTCACCCGAAACGCAATCGCCACCCCCTGCCCAGTTGGCCGAGCATCTCGACGAGATGGTCATGGCCTATGTCACGGCGCAGGATAGACTCAAGACCTTTCTTTCATCAAAATAGGAGGACGCCATGCCCCAGATCGACGCCTTGCTGATGGAACTGGACGAGAGAAACCTGGCCCGGATAGTCGGTAGCCGGCATGACCATGCCCGGATCAATTTTCATCTGCACTCGAACACGGTTTCGAGCTTTGACGAATTCATGGATGTCGTCGGAGAGTATTACAATTACCATTTCAGCAGTTGCGTCTCCATCGGCGGGAGCATGTCTCGAGCGGAAGCCTCCGGCCGGGCTAGGGAGATCATCAAGCAAATCTACCAGCGCCGAAAAGAAGACCTGATGACCGCCTACAACGATGCCGCCGACGGGACCAACGGCGGCCTGAGGGTCATCCTAGACACCATCGCCGATGCCTTGAAGGCCGAATCCGTGGAACGTTACATCGAGGACGCCTTCGACCGTCATGTCAGCTACAACTCCTGGGAGGACAAGGTGGAGATTATCCGCCAATTCATCGGCCGATGCGGACTCTACCTTTCCGCCTCGATCAGGACCAGCCAGCCCGAAAGATACGCCCGCGATTACAAGGAATTGATTCGGGCCTATGTGCAGGGCTTGCAGCAGACCTCTTCCATTTTTAGACGGCTGTAAAGGAGGGAAAAATGATGACGCCACTTGACCATTTGCTGGAAAGCATCGATCCGTCCCGTAACATCGACAAGGTATCGGAGCGAGTGGATCGTGCCCTCAACTCACTACGTCTGAATGTGAGTATCATCGATTGCTGGCCTGACTTCGAGGAACTCATGACTCACTTTTATTGCCACGTCGAAAACATGATCCTCGGAATCGAAAAACAACCTTTTGCAACCGACTGGACCCGCTGTTTGGAACAACTCAGAAAGGCTTATGGGCCGAGCGGAGACAAGGTGGCTTTTGATATGGCCCGGACCGGACTCAAGGGCGGCATCTACACCGTGCTTAAAGATGTGGCTGCTGGGATGGTGAACCAATATTCGGGCAACGAGATATCCGCACGGATCTGCCGTTTCTGGAATAACCTCTCTAATAATGAGATGTTCGAGGTGATGGATGAATACTTGGCCAAGTATGGGCATCTACTGCCTTCTGAGCTGACCGAAGGCAGCGCGATCAGGATCAGAATTAACTTCACCCGAGTGCTGGAAGAGCATCCCCGCCTAATAAAGCGGTTGAGAAACGCGGGGAGATAACGCTTCAATATCACCATCTTGCTCGCGCCTGAAACCAGGCGCCCGAATCGGCCGCATACCTTCTGGAAAGAGCAGTCAGCAGGAGGTGGGGCCGTGTCTGTCGAGCGCGCACTTATCAATCGGGCTCAGCCCTTTGTCGTCGCCGCCAGGCTCAGAGAACTGATCAGCGAGGAAATCGGCAAGGGCTGCCGCCCGGACCTTTCCTTGTGTCCTGTCTCCCTGGAACCCTGCTATCAGCCAATCGGCTCGAATGCCAGCCTGGGTGGGTTGCAGCCCCAGCCCATGTGGACCCAGGAGCAGCCCCCCTCTCCGACCGAACTCGTCAGGACCAGAATCTGGATCTCTCCGGAGCAGGCATTTGACTGGAAACGTGCCGAGCGCTTCATCAAGCAACTCCAAACCGCTTCATACCGTATCGGGTTCGAGATCGCCGGAAATGACATGGGGGTCTCCCTAGGCTTTGTGCTTCAGTCGCCTGATCTGCCCCTGGTCAGGGCGGCCTTCCAAGGGGAGTTTGATTACTGCGAGTTGACCGAGGATGCCTCGGGGCCTCTATCCGGGCTTTCACCTGACTCCTGGGATGATTTGCTCCTGGCCGATTATTACCCACCGCCGCCGTACTCGCATCTGCTCACCCGGCCGGAGGAAGTCAAGGTCTCCACCTTCGAGCCCTTGATCGTGGCCCTGGCCAAGATCAGGCCGCCTGCCGTCGGACTCTGCCAGGTGCTCTTTCAACCCGTCCCGCCCGAACACGACTGGCACCGCAATATCCAGGTCCTGCTGGACCTCGAATACGCGCTCAAGCTTCAGGACTGGTTTCAGACCTCCCAGCGTTTCGCCCAACAGACGCCTTCCGGCGACCTGAGGCAAATGTCTTACGAAGTGGAAAACAAAGCCCACAACGACAAGCCCCTTTTCTCCATGGCCCTGCGCCTGGCCGTGATCGGCGCGGCCGGGGAAGCCTGGGCCTATATGCTCTCCCTCTCCTCGTTCACCGGCCTGTTTCAGCATGGTGGAAGGCCCCTCGAGCGAATGTCGGAACGGACCTATCGGGGACTCCTGACGGTGGAACAAATCCGGGACATGCTCCTCGGCGCATACGCCCATCGCCCTGGTTTCATCGTCAATTCCTGGGAACTGACCGGTCTGGTCCACGTCCCGCCGCTCGCCATCGGCCAGCATCGCCGGATTGTCATGGATAGTCTAGAAACACTCCCGGTCAGAACCACCTTGCTGCATGTCGGCACCCTGATCGGGTACTGTGACTATGCCGGGTGCGCCCTGCCGGTCTATCTTCCGGATGAGCAGCGCGCCCGGCACACCCACATCATCGGCCGCCCCGGCAGCGGGAAGACTTCCACCCAGGAGCATATGATCGTGCAGGACATCGAGGAAGGCCACGGCGTAGCGGTCCTGGACCCCCACGGCGACCTGGTCGAGAGGCTGCTCTGCCTGATTCCCGAGCGTCACCTCGACCGGACCATCTATTTCAATCCCGGCGACCCGGACTGGATACCGATCTGGAATCCTTTCGAGCGCATTCCCGGCCAGGACATCGGCCGCATGGCCGACGATCTGGTCCTGGCCATCAAGAGCTTCGTCTCCAGCGGCGGCTGGGGAGACCGTCTGGAGCACCTGCTGCGCAACATGATCTTCGGGCTGATCCATTTGCCCCACAGCACTTTCCTGGATCTCTCCAACCTCCTCCGGCCCAATACTGAGGAAAGCAAGCGTCTGGCCGCCGAAATCGTCAAGCATCTGGACAACGAAAGCGCCATCGGCTTCTGGAAACACGACTATTTGAAATACTCCAAGGATGACCTCGGCCCGCCGAGGAACAAGCTGAGCAAGCTGCTTCTTTCAGGCCCGGTCGCGCTCATGCTTTCCCAGCCGGAAAGCAGCTTCAGTTTCAGGCGGATCATGGACCAGGGGCAGGTCCTGCTGGTCAACCTTTCCAGCGTGGGCGGCTCATTGCGCGGTGTCATCGGCAGTTTCATCCTCTCCCTGCTGCATCTGAGCGCCCTGAGCCGCAGCGACCGTCCCAAGGAGGAGAGGAAGCAGTTTCACATTCACTGTGACGAAGCCCATCTCATCATGACCGACACCATCGAAGACATGATCGCCGAAACCCGCAAATACGGCGTCAGCCTGAGCCTGGCCCACCAGTTCATGAGCCAGTTCGGGCAGAGCAAGGTCGATGCCTTCTCCAGCGTCGGCGAGACCCTGATTTTCAACGTGGACTCCAAAGACGCCAGATATCTGACCAAGGACCTTCAGGACCTGGTGGCCATGGAAGACCTGACTTCCCTCGGGATGGGCGAGGCCATCGCCCGGATCGGAACGGAGATCGTCAGGGTCAGGACCCTCAAGCCCCTCGCCATCCCAGAGCACCACTTCAAGGACCGCATCATCGAGACCTCCAGAGCCAGGTATTACCGGCCGGCGCCTGAAATTCGGAAATGGATTCGAAGACGGAGCGACCGCTGGCTCGTGCCCTTTCGCTCCCTGACGGCCGAATGCCAGGTTGCGGGACCGCCCAATCCCGAGGATTTCCACTATGACGAATTCTGAATCCGACAGAATAGCCAGGACGTTGATGATAGAAATCCAGGAACTGACCGACCCGGACAGGCTGCGGCGGCTGATTGACGAGCCCATTGAAGCCGCGGCGGCCTTGTTTGAGTTCGATCGGGAGCGGTCGGTCGACCACCAGTATTTTCTTCAGGTCGTCAGCGATTTCGTGACTCACCTTTATCGCACCGCTCTGCCCATCCGTCTTGGCCTGACTTCCGACCAGGCTTTGGGGGAGGCGGTGGATATCCTGGAAAAGGCCCATCCCGGGGGTGATGGTTACCACGCCGCCTACCTTGAGGCCTCGGAACCCAATACCGCTGGATTGACCCAGATTATCCGGCAAATGACGATCAGCTTCATCGACGGCTGCCGTCAGAGATATCTTGTCTGGGTCTGGGCCGCTCGCCTGGAAACGGCAGATTGGCCCCTTCGCCGACGGATTGCCCAAATCGTCCTCGAACAATGGGGCGACGTTCTGCCGCCCCGTTTGGCGGCCAGGTCGCCAGACCAACTGGCCGCTCACCTGCCCGCACTTCTTGGTCTCGTAACCAGGTCGGATCGGATTATCCAGGATTTTCTGTCTCCCCAAGGCATTCCCGGCCTCTCCTGAAACAAAGCCCGGCAGCCCGCCGCATGAGTCTTAGAGGCGACCACGAGAACACACACTTCGGCTCCGGTCGTCTCCAGGCCTACCCAGTGTTACGAACCCAACCCAAGGAGGACGGTCATGCCTTTCCAAAACGAACTGAACGAACTGGAAGAAACCATCGATACCTTCTCCGAACTCAGAACCAGGCTGGAAAGGGAGAATCCGGAGAGCCTGGCCGTCATCGAACTGACCCGGCTCGAACTCAAGCTCCACGAACAGGCCCGCAGTCTCAGGCGGCATCGGGACAGCCCGACAGGGCTAAAGAAAAAGACCCCAAAAACCGCTCGCAAAGCTCAAGGCAAGGCGGACGAGTTTTCCAGCAGGCCCATGGGCGGGTCTGCTGCAACAAATCCAGCGGCGAGTGAAGGCTAAAGCCCCAAATGAACCCGCGCCGACCAAGAGACACCAGGGAGAAAGTCGGGCTGTTTCGTCGATTCTTCGGCGGGCAGCCCAACCATTACCTGACTACCGATCTGCAAACCGGCCGGATCGCCAGATTCCAAGGGCCGGCGCCTGCCGAAGTCATCCTGGATCACCTGGCCGGCCGCCGACTTTTCAGCCCCTGCCTGTCAGCCTCCGGTCGGACTAGAGCCCTGGTCTTCGAATTTACCGGACCTGAACAACTGCCGCCCATGGCGCTCTTGGTCAGGGCTGGAAGCCATGGCTTGACCACGGCCATCGAACGCAGCCGCTCCGGTGCCTTTCGCTCCTGGATCTTCCTTGAAAACCCTGGTGTATCAGCCGCCAAGGCCCGGATGGCCTCCACCTGCCTGGTCGCGGAAATCCGGGCCAAGGGGGTGAGTGTCTTTCCAAATGCTCTGGGCTCAAAGGAAGACATTCCAGAATGCTTTGTCGAGGCGCCCCTGTTTGGCCCGGCGGCCGTGGTTGGCCAAACGCTCTTTGTCGACCCCGGAACTTTCAAGCCTCATCCCGACCAGTGGGACTTTCTTTGCTCGCTCCCGAAAGCCGGGGAGTCCTTGTTGGATGAGATCATCTCACTCAATCGCTTCGAGCGTGAAGCTGAAGGGGCTTACTCGCCTGAAACCCATCCCTGGGAGACCCGAACTGCGCCGCCTCGGGCCGGATCAGGCCAAGGCGGGACTCCTTCCGGCGTCATGGGTTTTCCCGATAGTAGCCCCGAAATGCAACTCGTGGCATTTACCGAGTCAAAATATGCAGTTAGATCAAAATGCCCTTGACGGAAACGCTCCTTCTGATATCCTTACTCCTGAGGAGGTCGCCCGATATCTTCGTAAAAGCCTCAGCTGGGTCTACAAGAACTGGAAGATATTGGGCGGTGTGAAGCTCAGGGGTTCTCTTCTGTTTCCAAGTAAGGAGGACCTTTATGAGCGTCTATTCGGTCAAAGGAAAGGGGTGGAGATACGACTTCACCCACAACGGACAACGCCTGACCGCGGCTTGGTTCAAAACCAAAAAGGAGGCTGCGGCAGCCGAGGCCAAAAGAAAGGAGGAAGCCGAAAATCCGATACAGGAAGAGCCCAGGGAGAAGGAAACCCCGACAGACATGGCCTTCTTGGAACTCCTGAATCTTAGACTTGACTTTGTTCAGGAATACAGGTCAGAGCGACATTACAAAACATATGTGCATCATGGTCGCAGGTGGACCAAGTCTTGGGGAAAGTTACCCTGTAAAGACATTTCCACTGATATGGTTCAAGCATTTATGATCAAGCGCAAGCAAAACTCATCGGCTTACGCAGCCAATCAAGATATGGTTTACCTGAAAGCGCTCTTCAATTGGGGAAAGAGAAGAGGACACATCAATGATAATCCCGTCGACAGGCTCGAATTTTTCCCTGTCGAAAAAAGGCCAAGATATGTTCCGCCGCCGGAACATATCGACAAGGTAATTTCATTGGCGGACCCAGATACCAAGGATTATCTCATCACCCTGAGGGAGACACTGGGGCGGATGGGTGAAATCAATAGGCTGACTTGGGATGATGTATCCTTCCCTGACCGGTATGTGATTCTCTACACCCGCAAGAAAAAGGGAGGTATTCTTACCCCAAGGAAGGTTCCTATGACCAATACCCTTTTCGAGGTGTTATCTCTGCGGCACCAAATTCGCGATGAAGAAAAGCCCTGGGTATTTTGGCATTCCTATCGGAGCACCAAAACCGGCGAAACACAAGTAGGACCTTACAAGGATCGGAAAAAGTTCATGCGAACATTGTGTCAAAAAGCAAAAGTTCCATATTTCCGTTTCCATGCTTTTCGTCATTCGGGGGCTTCCCTTCTGGACAACAGCCCGGAAGTGACGATGGGCTCCATTCAAAGAATCCTTGGGCATGAGAGCCGTCGGACGACAGAAATCTACCTGCACAGCATGGACGATTTGGAGCGCGAAGCGATGCGAGTCTTGGAAGCTCGCCGTCAAAAGTCTCACACAGACTCTCACACAGACGGCGAAGGGGCTACGAGCGAAACTCGTAACCCCTTGAAATTACTGGAGCCGGCGATGGGATTTGAACCCGCGACCTGCTGATTACGAATCAGCTGCTCTACCCCTGAGCTACGCCGGCGAAAACTTCGTGAGTATATATATCAAATTGTCCTGCTTGGCAAGCCCATCCGCAACATCACGCCTTGGGAAAAGAGATTTTTTCAGTAGGTCCAAGGAGGGCAATGGCAAAAGGGCGTTGAATTTTTACCCGCAATCTCTACAATATACATATGGACCCAGCCATTGAGATGACCAAATCGCCCGGAGAACCCACTCCGACACCGCTGGAGCCGCCATCGCTCTCCAGGGTGAAATTCGCCTTAAACCTGCTGCTTCTCCTGGTCGTGTTTATGCTTATCCTGCGGGGGCCGCTTTTACAGTCTCTGGGGCGAGCCCTGATCGTCGAGGATCAGCCGGCCAAGGCCGAGGTCATGGTGATCCTGGGGGGCAGCCCGGCGGTCCGCGGAATGGCCGCGGCGGACTATTATCAGGAAGGCCTGGCGCCTCTGATATTCATCTGCCGGGGCCAGTTGGAGCAGGCTTCGCTTCTGGGAGGACTGAGAACCGACGACACGGGGGACTGGGGCCTGACCCGGCGTATTCTGGCTTCACGCGGAGTGCCTGATTCGGCCCTGGTTATGGATTCGGCCCATGCGGACAACACGCTGGAAGAAGCTTACCGGGTCAAGGATTTCCTCGACGCCAAAGGGGCCAAGTCCTTGATTCTGGTCACATCCAGGTACCATTCCCGGCGGGCGGTAATGGCCATGAGGCACGTCCTGGGTGAAGACATCAACATAATCAGCCTGCCTTCGAAATACGATCCCTTCGACCCTGCCCACTGGTGGTCCAGGCCAGCCGACGCCAAGCGGGCGGTTCTGGAATTCCAGAAAATCGCTTATTACTACTTCAAATTTCTGGCGGAATGAACCGGTGTAAGCGGGAGGCCCGGCGGCCGGACCTCCCGGTTCGATGAAACTTAATTACCCGTGGGTATGGGCGCACTGGTCAGCAGGTATTTGAGGTCTTCGTCGTTGAATCTGAGTCCCAGGCCGAAGAAGCCGGATTCCCGGTCCTGATCGCTGGTGAAATCGTCATACCCGGCGGTCATGTAGAAATACTTCCAGAAGTCATAAGAAACCGCGAACCTCAGGTGCATGTTGCTGTCCACGTCGCCGCTGAAGGCTTCGAAGGTCGCTTTCAGGGAGTCGTCCAGCATCAGATAGTCGATGCCGAAGCCGCCTGACGATTCGATCAAACCGCCGCGGAAGACGAAGTCGTGATAGCGCTTGGCGATCTGGGCGTTGAACTTGATGCCGCCCTTGTCGCGGGTCTCTTCCACCGTGGTGGTCGATACGCCGTTGACCGTGTAGGTCTTCTCGCTCTTGCGGTAAGTGCCCCAGGTATCGGTGGTCACGCCCAAAAGGTAGTATTTGTCTTCCCTGGGCTGTATACGCACGTTCAACGTGGACTTGAGGTCCTCGTGGGCCATCATCCACTCACCCCGGTAATCTATGTAAAACTTGAAGCGGTTGGTGGCCGAAAGATAATCGTTCACCCCGCTCAGGGCCTCGTCGATCTTGTCGGCCGTGGTCGTGTCGTTGACCAGTTTGCCGATGGTTCCCTGCCCGGAATTAATCTTTTCTGAAATATCCTTCAGAGAAGCCATGGTCGAATTCAGGCTCTCCACGGTGGTCGTGTCGTTGACCAGAGCCCCGATGGTCCCTTCTCCCCGGTTGATCTTCTCGGTGATATCCTGCATGGCCGTCAGAGTCCGGGTCATCTTGTCGGAAGCATCACGGAAACTGACCAGTATGGCCTGGATGTTGTCCTTGTTGTTGGCCGACATACCGCGCAGGTCGGAGGAGAACTCGGCGAAATTCTGGAAGGTCGTGTTGAGATACTCGTTGTTTTCCTTGACCAGCTTGGCCAGGGTTTCGCTCATCTCCCTCATGTTGGCCACGGTCTGCTTGATATTATTGGAGCCCTCCTCGCCGCCTATGGCGTCGCTGAGAGAGCTGGTCACGCGCTTGATGTCCTCGGCTATGGCCGAAACTTTGCTGATGAGCTGATCCACGTCGGCCGGTGACGAAGCCTGCACCAACCGCCCTCCCGGTTCTATCATCGGCGCGCCTTTGGTCCCGGGCGACAGCTCCACATACTTGTCGCCCAGCACGCCCTTGGTCCGAATCACCGCCCGGCTGTCTATGGGCAGGGGCACATCCGCCCGGACGTTCATCCTTACCCGGGCCTGACCGTCTTCCAGGGCGATGCCCTTGACCAAGCCGACCTCGATACCGGCTATCTCCACCGGCACCCCGATTTTCAGTCCCGAGGCCGTGGGGAAAACGGCGAAAACCTCGTAGCTTTCTTCCTGACCGATCTTGAATCCCCCCAACCTGACGGACATGTATCCGAGAATGAGCAGTCCGATCAGAACAAATGCGCCGACCTTGGCCTCTGTGGTGAATCCTGCCATATCTTGACTCCCGAGCCTCAGTCCCCCAGATGCATGGGACCGTCGGCTTCCCCTTTCAAAAATTGCTGCACCACCGGATTGTCCGAATTACGGACCTCCTCGGGTGTCCCGTCTATGATTATCTCGCCCTCGTAAATCATGGCCACACGGTGGGCGATACGCAAAGTGGCCGGTATGTCGTGGCTGATGACGATACTGGTCACGCCGAGATTTTCCTGTGTCTGAACTATCAGTTCGTCCACCTGCTCCGACATGATCGGATCAAGGCCGGTTGTCGGCTCGTCAAAAAGAAGTATCTCCGGTTGCAAAATCATGGCCCGGGCCAGGCCCACCCGTTTGCGCATGCCGCCGGATATCTCCGAAGGCATGAGGTCTTCGATGCCTTCCAGGCCCACCAAGGCCAGCTTATCCCGCACAAGCTGCTCGATTTCCTTCTTCCTGAGATGCGAATGCTCCTTAAGGGGAAAAGCCACGTTGTCGCCCACCGACATGGAATCGAAAAGGGCTCCGTCCTGAAACAGCATGCCGAAACGCTGGCGCACCCGGTTCATCCTGTTCTCGCTCAACCTGACCATGTCCACATCGTCGAGCATTATCCGCCCTGAATCAGGTTTCATCAGACCGATTATATGTTTAAGCAGCACGCTTTTGCCCCCGCCGGAGCGGCCGATGATAAAAGTTATCCGGCCCCGTTCGATATTGAGGTTCAACCCCCGCAAGACCGGAAATCCGGCAAAAGACTTGTGCAGGTCAACTATGCTGATGATGGGATCCGACACGCGCCACCTAAAACATGATCGCCGTCATGATGTAGTCTGAAACCAGAATAAGGACGGACGCCAGAACCACCGCTTCCGTGGTCGCCCGCCCCACGCCTTCGGCCCCGCCTTTGGCGTAGAAGCCCTTGTAACAGCCAATAAGGGCCAATATGCCGCCAAAGACCGCCGACTTGAACAGGCCGTTGAAAATATCGGACAGGTCCACATATTCGATGATCTTGCCGATAAACAGGCCGGAGTTCACTCCCAGCAGCTTGACCCCGACGATGTATCCGCCGATAACTCCGACGAAATCAGATATGGCCGTCAGCAGGGGCAACATGACTATGCCGGCCAGGATGCGCGGCACCACCAGATATTTAACCGGATTGGCCGCCATCACGTACAGGGCGTCTATCTGTTCGGTCACCCGCATGGTCCCGAGTTCGGCGGCAATGCCCGAGCCGGAGCGTCCGGTCACCATAAGGGCGGTCAACACAGGCCCCAACTCACGGGTCATGGCCAGAGTCACGGTGGAACCGACCATGCTTTCGGCCCCGAACATGGAAAAACCGTAGTAGACCTGTAAAGTGAAAACGCCGCCGGTGAAAGCACCGGTCAGCAGGACGACGAAAAGCGAATCCACGCCCACGGACTCCATCTGCTTGATGATGGCCCTCACCCGCCAGGGGGGACGGAAAGTCCAGATAACGGCGTTGATAAAAAGAATCAGTATCTGGCCCATCTCCTCAATGGCCCGGATGACATATTTCCCGATGGTCTCCAGAAAGTTTATCATCTCAAGTCTACTTGGTCTTCATGACAAAGACGCCGTCCCAGTCCCTGGGCGGCGGATTATCCCGCAACTCGGCCACTCTCGCCAAATACATCTGGGTGGGCTTGTCGTCCGGAAAATAATGGCGGATGCCGGCGAAAGTCCTTTCAGCCTTGTCCCACTGCTGAGCCTTATAAGCGGCAAGGCCACGGGCGAAAGCCCTCGCCAGTTTTATCTTATCCTCGGAAACCTGTTCCACTTCCCCCATCAGCTCGAATATCCGGACAGGCAGGTCTTTGCCCTTGACCGCCACCGAATCCAATTCACGGCAGTACATCCTGTCCTTAACCTGCTCGAAGGTCATCTCTCCGATGATGATGTTCGTCCCATACTGTTTGTTGGCCCCTTCCAGCCGGGAGCCCAGGTTGACCGAATCCCCCATGGCCGTGTAGTCCATGCGGCTCTGGGAACCCATGTTGCCCACTACCATGGGACCGCTGTTCACACCTATGCCGATGTCCAGGTAAGGCACGTCGGGATTCTCCGCAACCAGTTCCTGCCGCAGCTTGTCCAGTTCCGACAGCATCTCCAGACTGGTCCGGCAGGCCAGGAAGGCGTGTTCCGGCTGAGAGAGAGGGGCTCCCCAGACGGCCATTATGGCATCGCCGATATACTTGTCCAGCAGGCCGTCATACTTGAAAACCAGGTCGGTCATGGCCGTCAGGTATCGGTTGAGCAAGGAGACAAGGTCTTCGGGGTCCAGCTTCTCGGATATGGTCGTGAAGCCCCGGATATCGGAAAAGAGGACGGTAGCTATGCGCTTGTCTCCGCCCAGCTTGAGCATATCAGGATTTTTGAGCAGTTCCTGGACGACCGATGGGTTGACGTAAGAGCTGAAAGCACCCTTGATTTTCTTTTTCTCCCGCTCCTCTGTCATATACCTGAAGATGGTGATGGCCGTGTAGACAAGGATCAGGGTCATCACCGGGTAGATGATATTGACCCAGATGCCCCGGAGGAAGAAATAATAATTGGCCGCAGTCCAGACAGACAGCAGTCCTATTCCCAGCAGAGGCCCGGTGAAAGCCGAGAGCCTGGGCAGGGCCAACCCCAGGACCAGACCGATAAAGACGATAGAAGCCAGGTCGTAGATGACCGTCCAGTTTGGCCTGACCAGAAAATCCTTATGCAGGATATTGTCCATGACATTGGCGTGTATTTCCACGCCGGGAAAGACACTGTCGAAAGGCGTAACCCGCAGATCGTATATGCCCACGGCTGTCGGCCCGACCAGCACAATCTTGTCCTTGAAAGCGTCGGCGGGCGTCTCACCGTCCAGGATATCGGCCACGGGAAAATGGGGAAAGGTCTGCGCAGGTCCCCGGTAATTGACCAGGAGCCGACCGACTTCGTCCGTGGGCAATTCCAGGTCGCCCACGGCCACCCTCTCCAGTCCTACTTCGGTCACGTCCAGGCTGGCCGGAACTCCGCCCAGATATGAGCGCAGAGCCTGAAGAGACAGGGGCATGTAATATTTGTCCCGGCACTGGATAACCATGGGAACCCAGCGAACCGTGCCGTCCGCGTCCGGGAACATGTTGAAATAGCCGGAAGCGGCCGCCGCCTCGGTCAGGGGCGGGATGTTGGCCTCGGGCATATAGGCCTGCAGAAAGGTGCCGGAAGTTATCTGAACGGCCTCGGAAGGAGCCCGGACAAAGGCGTAATGGCTGTTGACCACCGCGTCTATCTTGGCCTGGACCTCCTCCGGCGATATGTGGGCCACGGTGTCATCCTGATTGATATGAAAAAAATAGCCTAAAATGACGGGCAGACCGGCGTCTTTTATTGTCCTGGCCAGGAGCCGGTCGAAATCGGCCAGTTCGCGTTCCTTATCCATGAGCCGGGAGACTTCGCCGCTGTTCACCCCCATCCGCTGAATTTCCTGATCCAGACGTTCGATCAGAGTCAGATTGGTGTTGGTGTCAGGCTCGAAGAAACCTATGTCCAGAGCAACGGCTTTTGCCCCGGATTGGCTCAGTTTGGAAACCAACTCGGCTATCCGGGAACGCGGCCAGGGCCAGCGACCGATTTTGTCCACGCTCTTTTCGTCTATTACCGCCAGGACGACTTCCGGTCCCGGCTTGACCGGGCCGCGCATCAGGAAGCGGATATCCAGGGCCTTGTACTCCAGGACCTCCAAGAAACGGGGTCCGACCCCGTACAGGGCGGCCAGAATGACGACCAGAATAACGCTCAACATCAATGGGTTGAGCGAGAAAATCCTTTTCAGCCGGCTCCCCATCCCCTCAGACCTTTCCCCCGGCGGACCACAAGCCCGTCCGGTCAAGGATTGTTCCTCTGTGCCGGGCGACAATCGTCCGGCCGCGGCAGAATCCCGGGTCGCTCGCCCTGGGTGTCTTTGATGCAGGCGGCCATGATTCCCGAAAAAAAGGCGGAAACCTCAGCCAAGTAATACTAAGGCATAACAAATTAAAGAAGTTTTTACAATCGACTTTGTATCGGCGGCATCCTGCCAAAGGGCCAGGCTATTGGTTGGCCACCAGCCTTAAAGCATCCCCTACCTGGGGGCGTACCACATGACCTTGGCCTCCTCGTCATAAAACGCCAGGGAACTCCTGTCATCCCTGGTCATGACCAGCCCGGCCCGAGGACGCCCCTGCCCATCGGCCAAGGCCAGCCCCTGGTCGGCGGTCTCCTGCCAGAGAGCCACCCGGTCGCGGCCTTCCAGGTCGCGGAGGATAAGAGTCGGAGCCCCGTCCTTGCCCAGATTGTAACTGGCCCGTGAACGGCCGTCGGCATCCCGGAAATCCAGGGCGGGCTGACCTTCATCAGCCAGAAACAAGTCCGCACGGTCCCTGCCTTTTTCATCCCGCAGCCATATACCCGGCCGTCCTTCCGAATCGAATCCCATCTCCAGACGGAATTCACCGTTGGGATCGCTCATCAGCAGGCGGGGCTTGCCCCGGAGCACGGACAGCAGCCCCCGCGTCCTTCCGCTTTCATCCAGCAGGCGTATTTCCTGGGCCGCCAGCAGTTTGGCCGTGTCAGCTTCCGCCGATGCCGAAAAATACCATCCGCCCAGAAAACCGCCCAACAGACCGGACGTAACCAGTAAGACAATGGTCAGATAATACTGCTTGCGTGTCATTGTTCCCCCCGAGGCCAAATTGTTCGCAAAAAGACCGAGCCGAAAGATGTCCCGGTCGGGCTCAATATACGACAACAGCGTTCTTTCGTCGAGCGTGAATGCCCGCCTCCGGCGCTTCCGACGGCCGCCGCCGCGGCTGGCCGGAGGCAGCAGCCGCAACCGGACGATAGCCGCTGTTTTTCTGTTTTCAGGACACTGGTGCGGCGCTACCGCATTTTTTTGATTGACATGTCAATCAATATTTGCTAAACAGCAACCATGACCCAGCCAAGAAAAGCCAGCCAAAACAAAAAACGCAAGCAGGCCGCCATCTTCGACGCCGCCTGCCGCGTCATCAGAAAAAGCGGCTTCCACCAGGCCCGTATGGCCGACATCGCCAACGAAGCCGGTATTTCCTATGGACTGGTCTATCACTACTTCAACAGCAAGGCCGAACTTCTCGAGGCCCTCATCAATGAATGGTGGGACGGACTCAACGCCACCATAGACGAACAGATGAACAACAAGGCCCCCGTTGAAGAACGGCTATGCGCCATCATCAATTATTTCCTCGATCAATATGAAACGCGGCCCGAACTGGTCCACGTCTTTATCACCGAATTCTCCCGCTCATCCAGCAATCTCACCCAGGAAAATCTCAAACGTTTCAAGAGCCTCATGAACAGGACAGGACTGATGATAGCCCAGGCCCAGGAGGAAGGCGCCATCCGCAAGGACCTCAAGGCCAGCTATCTGACTTACACCTTTCTCGGTTCAATAGAGGCGCTTCTCTCCAGTATGGTTCTTGAAGATCAACATCTCAAAGGTGAAGCCCAGAAGCAGCGCCTGGCCAAGGCCCTGCTCACCATGTTTTGCGAAGGGGCCTACGCCCGCCGATCCTGACCAATAAGATTTTTTTGAAGAGGCGGGGCCCCCAGGAGGGAGCCGATGGATTTCGCCCTGACCGAAGAGCAGCTCATGTTCAAGGAGCAGGTCTTGAAGTTCGCCCGCAAGGAGATCGTCCCCCGCGTGCAGGAGCACGAACTACGGGGTGAATTCGACTGGGAATCCTGGAGGAAGCTCGGCGAATTCGGACTCCTGGGCCTGCATTTTCCGGAAGAACTGGGCGGCTCCGGAGCCGACGTCATGACCTCCATTCTCGCCGCCGAAGCCCTGGGCGAGGCCGGAGTGGACGGCGGCCTGACTCTCAGTTGCCAGGCCCACACCTATCTCTGCGCCGACACCATCTACGCCCACGGAACCGATGAACAGCGCCGCCGGTACATTCCCAAGCTGGCCAGCGGCGAATGGGTCGGCTGCATGGGACTGACCGAGCCCAATGCCGGTTCGGACGTGGCTTCCATGCGGACCCGAGCCGACAAAGCCGGCGATAGTTGGGTCCTCAACGGCAGCAAAATGTTCATCACCAACGGCTCCATAGCCGACGTAGCCGTCATTTACGCCAAAACCGACCCCGCAGCCGGACACGCAGGCATGTCGGCCTTTATCGTGGAGAAAGGCACCCCAGGCTTCATTGTCAGCCGCAACCTCCACAAGATGGGCTGCCGCACTTCCCCAACCTCCGAACTGGCCTTTCAGGACTGCGCCATTCCGGCCGAAAACATCATCGGCGCCCCGGGACAGGGTTTCCTGATGGCCATGCAGACGGTGGAATGGGACCGGAGCGCCCTCATGGCCCCCTTTCTCGGAGCCGTCTCCTACCTTATCCAGCGCTGCTCCCGTTACGCCCAGGAACGCGAACAGTTCGGGCGTCCAATCGCCTCATTCCAGGCCGTCCGGCACAAGATCGCCGACATGAGGATATTCCAGGAAGCGGCCCGGACTCTGGTCTACCGCATAGCCTGGTGTAAGGACCAGGGCCGTCCGCTCAATCATCTGGAAGCAGCCGTGGCCAAGCTCTTCATCGGCGACTGGTCGCTGCAACCGGCCAACGACGCCGTCACTCTCCACGGAGGCTACGGCTACTGCCATGAATACGATGTGGAGCGCATCTTCCGCGACAGCCGCCTGGCCCCTATCGGTGGCGGCACATCGGAAGTCCAGCGTCTCCTCATCTCCCGGCTGATGTGAGGAACGACCATGAATTTTGACTGGCTGCCAGAAGACAACGAACAATCCAGCCTGCTGGACAAAGCCTTCGACCAGACCGCACTGGCTGACGTCGAGGACTTGGAACATGCCGACCCGGCCGAACTCCGCCGCCTGACTCTCGGCCTTCAGAAGCGCCTGACCGAGGCCGGGTATTTATCCATGGGGCTTGGAGCCAAACCCTCCGGCGAAATGATGGCCATGTTGGCCGCACGTGAAAAACTGGCCCGGCTGTCATCGTCGCTCTTCCTCTCAACCGAAACCACGGCCCGCCTGTTCGGCGTTCTTGTCGCCAATCACGGCTGGTCTGTCCTGTCCAGTGAAATACTGGACCCGCTCCGCGCCGGACGTATCATCGGAGCCGTGGCCATGGCCGAACAGGGCGGCGACAGCCCCACTCCGGAATGCCTGACCTCGGCTGTTTTCGAAGCCGACCATTATGTTGTTTCGGGCCGCAAAAGCTTTGTCGCCAACGGCCCGATAGCCGACTGGATAGCCGTGACCGGCCGGGCCGGTGAACGCCCGGCTGTTTTTCTGCTCCGCCCCGGCCAGACAGGACTGGCCCTCGGCCCGCGGCTCCAGACCCTCGGCCATCAGGGTCTGGCCGTCTGTGCCCTGGAACTTGACCAGGTTCACGTGCCCTCGGCCCACGTTCTTGGTCCCTTCGATTCGTCAGCCCCGCTGGACCAGCTCAGAATCAGGCACGATCAGATACTCTCAGTTCATTCAGTCGGGCTCATGGAAAGAACCCTGGACGCGGCCAACCGCTACGCCCGGACCTACCATCGCGGCGACAAGCCCATCTATGCCCACCAGGAAGTCCGTTTCAAACTGGCCGACATGGTCACCCTGCTGCAGACTTCCCAGCTCCTGAACCGCCGCGCTGTCTGGCTTCAGGCCGTTGATCACGCCGAAGCCGCCACAGTCAGCGCCTGCGCCAAGGTCTTCACCGCCGAAGCCGCCGAAAAAGTCGCCGCCCTGGCCATGCAGATCATGGCCGGACAAGGATACCTGGCCGGAAACACGGTGGAAAGAGGGTACCGGGAAGCAAAATACGCAGCCTTGGCCGGCACCACTTCGGAAATATCCCGCATGAACATCGCCGATGAAATGATCCGGCGGAATCCGGTGTGAAAATGGAAATAATCCAGACCAGCATTGACAAAAACAGCGAAGAATACCAGCTCAACTACCAGGCCATGGAAGCCAGGGTGGAGGAGTTGAAAACCGAACTGAGGCGCGCCCGCGAAGAAAGATCGGAGAAGGCCCGCAAACGCAACGAGGAACAGGGCAAACTGCCTCTTCAGAAACGGCTGGACCTGCTCCTGGACCGCAACACGCCCTGGCTGGAAATCGCCCCGCTGGCCGCGTACAAACAGTACGACAGCAAGGTCCACAGCGCCGGAGCCCGCGCCGGCATAGGCGTCATCAACGGCCGGGAAGTCCTTATCCACGCCTCCGATCCCATGATAAAAGGCGGTTCAGTCTACCCTCTGGGGGTAAAGAAGTCCCTGCGCTGCCAGACCATCGCCATGGAAAACCATCTGCCCAGCATCAACCTGGTCGATTCCGGCGGCGCGTATCTGCCTCTCCAGTCCGAAATCTTCCCGGACATCGACGACGGCGGCCGGGTCTTTTACAATCAGGCCATCATGTCCAAAATGAACCTGCCCCAGATAACCGCCGTCCTGGGACTCTGCACGGCAGGCGGGGCCTATGTTCCGGCCATGTCGGACCACGTGGTCCATGTCAACAAGACCGGGGCCATCTTTCTGGGCGGCCCTCCGCTGGTCAAAGCGGCCACGGGCGAAGACGTGACCTACGAGGACTTGGGCGGGGCCATGGTCCACTGCGCGGAGTCCGGGGTCTCGGACTACTTCGCCGAGGACGACGCCCACGCCATGCAGATCATCCGCGACATAGTCGCCTTGCTGCCTCCGGCGGAAAAAGCCTCCATCCCCCGCCGGGCTCCGGCCCCTCCGGTTTATGACGCCAAGGAGATATACGGCATTGTCCCCCGGAATATTTCCACGCCGTACGACTGCCGGGAAATAATCGCCCGTATGGCCGACGGTTCCGAGTTCCACGAATTCAAGGCGCTTTTCGGCCCCACCCTGGTCTGCGGCTGGGCTTATATCCATGGTTATCAGGTGGGCATACTGGCCAACAACGGCGTTCTCTTTTCGGACAGCTCCCTCAAAGCCACCCAGTTCATCCAGCTTTGCGACCGCCAGGGCGTCCCCCTGGTCTTCCTGCAGAACATCGCCGGTTACATCATCGGCCGGGAATATGAACGGGGCGGCATAACCAAGGACGGCCACAAGATGGTCAACGCCGTGGCCACGGCCACCGTCCCCAAATTCACCGTCATCGTCGGGGCTTCCTTCGGGGCTGGCAACTACGGCATGTGCGGCCGGGCCTACTCCCCCCGCTTTCTCTGGATGTGGCCCAACGCCCAGATCGGCGTCATGGGCGGGGAGCAGGCGGCTGGAGTGCTGGTTTCCATCAAGAACGACCAGTTGGCCCGGGAAGGCCAACCCCCTCTGCCCGAGGAAATGACCAAGGCCATCAAGCAGCCAATAATCGACTCGGCGCTCCGCGAAGGCAACGCCTTTTACAGCACGTCCATGCTCTGGGACGACGGCATACTGGACCCGGCCCTGACCCGCGACGTGCTGGGACTGGCCGTTTCCGCCTCCCTCAACGCCACCCTGGCGGGCCGCCACCAGGGACACGGCACTTTCCGCATGTGAGGGGGACCATCATGTTCGGCAGAATACTTGTAGCCAACCGGGGGGAAATCGCCGTCCGGATTATGCGCACCGCCAGGGAGATGGGCATTGAAACCGTGGCCGTGTACTCCGAGGCCGACGCCGGAGCCCTGCATGTCCTCTCCGCCGATCAGGCCGTCTGTCTGGGCGAACCGGACCCGGCAGCCAGCTACCTCAATATCGGCAAAATAATCGAAGCCGCCCGGAGCACGGGCGCGGAAGCCATTCACCCTGGTTACGGGTTTCTGGCCGAAAATCCGGCCTTCGCCAGGGCCGTGGACGAGGCCGGGCTGGTCTTTATCGGACCTCCGGCGGAAGTCATGGCCAAGCTGGGCGATAAGACGGAAGCCCGACGCCTCATGGCCCACAGCGGCGTGCCCATCATCCCCGGTCTGACGGAACCGGAAACCGATCCAGACCGGCTGAACGCCGCCGCCGCCGAGTTGGGCTATCCCGTGCTGGTCAAGGCCGCGGCCGGAGGAGGCGGCAAGGGCATGCGCGTCGTCGCCGCTCCCGCCGATCTTGATGAAGCCGCCCGGACATGCGCCAGCGAAGCTCTCAGGGCCTTCGGCGACGGGGCCGTTTACCTGGAAAAATACCTGGACCGTCCACGGCACGTGGAAATCCAGGTTCTGGCCGACGCCCACGGGCACTGCCTTCACCTCTTCGAGCGGGAATGCTCCGTCCAGAGACGGCATCAGAAGATTATAGAAGAGACGCCCTCGCCGGCCCTGGACGACGACCTCCGCCAACGGATGGGGGCCGCCGCCGTGGCCGCCGCCCAGGCCGCCGGCTACGTCAATGCGGGCACTGTCGAATTTTTACTGGATCAGACGGGCAATTTCTATTTTCTGGAAGTCAACACCAGGCTCCAGGTCGAACACCCCGTCACCGAGATGATTACCGGGCTGGATTTGGTCCGCCGCCAGATAGATATAGCCGCAGGCCTGCCTTTGCCCTTCACCCAGGAACAGGTTTCCCGGCGCGGCCACGCCATCGAGTGCCGCATCTACGCCGAAGACCCGGCCAACGGCTTCATGCCTTCCCCCGGCCCGGTCCTGTATGCCCGCCAACCGTCTGGTCCAGGCCTTCGCTACGACACGGGTATCCGGACGGGTTCCCAGGTGCCGGTCCATTACGACCCTATTCTGGGCAAGCTCATCGCCTGGGCCGAAGACCGGCCAGCCGCCATCGACCGCCTGATCAGGGGGTTGGAGGAATGCGCCGTCCTAGGCGTCAGGACGCCGGTGGAATTCCTGATTGACGTTCTGAAGAGCCCTGAATTCCGGGCGGGCCGGACTCACACCCATTTCATCGACGAACATTTCCCGTCCTGGCAACCCGGTAGTGAAGAGAACCGCAATATGCTGCTCGGCTTTGCCGCCGATGAACTGACGGGAGTCAAAAACGTTTCCGGTCCCGCCGCCGGCCCGGCGGAACAGGGGTGGCCTTCGCCCTGGCAGACTCTCAGCGCCTGGGACCTGGCCCGCTGATGGAGAAATAAACATGGACCTGCGTGTAAAACTCGACGATGAGACCCACGAGATATCAGCCGTTCCCCTGGACAGCCGGGGCCGCACCGCCGTGGATATCGCCGGTGAACAAGCGTCCCTGAGCGTGACCATCGTTTCTCCCAACCACCTCCACCTGGAGGTCGACGGACGAGGGACAGACATCTTCACCGCACGTTCTCCCGAAGGAACCTGGATCTGGTCGCGGGGCCGGGCGCGGCTGCTGCAGGACGCCGACAAGGCCGCCCGGCGCGGCGGCAACGGGCCGGTGGGACGGATCCCGGACAAAGTCACTCCTCCCACTCCAGCCACGGTGGTCCGGCTCATGGCCGAAGTCGGGCAGCAGGTCGAAGCAGGTCAGCCCCTGGTGGTCGTGTCGGCCATGAAGATGGAGACCACTCTCTCCGCCCCGTACGCCGGGACCGTAACCGCCGTCAATACCCAGCCGGAAGCCCGGGTCAACCCCGGAGAAATACTGGTGGAAATCGAACCGGCCGCAACAGGCGGCGATGAGGAGGAGTCGTGATGAACGAACCCGAACTCATTTATGAAATAAAAGGCCCGGTGGCCTGGCTGACCATCAACCGGCCAGCCCGCCGCAACGCCATCAGCCTCGACCTGATAGACCTTTTTTCCGAACGCCTGGACGCCATCGAGCAGGACGACCAGATACGCGTCGTCTGCATCACGGGCGCGGGGGACAAGGCCTTCTGTTCCGGGGCCGATCTGGCCGGGTCCATGGACGGACCGGAAGCCGCCGCCGGGGCAAGGAAATACGCCGCTCTGCTCAAAAGGCTGGCCGCATTTCCCAAACCTCTGGTGGCCCGGGTCAACGGGCACTGCCTGGCCGGAGGGTTGGGGCTGATGCTTTCCTGCGATGTGGTTTACGCCCCGGAGGGAGCCAAATTCGGCACGCCGGAAGTCTCCGTGGGACTCTTCCCCATGATGATAGGGGCGCTCATCTTCCGGAACGCCGGGCGCAAGAAAGCCCTGGAAATGATCTACACCGCCCGGACCTATTCCGCCGCCGAGGCCGAAGACATGGGGCTTATCACCCGAGCCCTGCCCGCCGAGGAATTCGACGTGGCCGTGGAACAGACTCTCATGACCATCGCCGCCCAGGGTCCCCTGGCCGTGCGCGTGGGCCGTCAGGCCCTGGCCGCCGTGGAGGATATGGATCTGCCTGAAGCCCTCGACCACCTCTGCGAGAGGCTGGGTGAAGTCATGGCCTCGGAAGACGCCAGGGAAGGCCTCGCCGCCTTCATTCAGAAACGCACCCCGGAGTGGAAAAACCGATAGCCGGAGGAGGACGCCAATGCCGTCGCTGTGGATAAAGGATAACCAGAATTTCGAACGCCCCTGCATGATTACCTGCGCCCTGTCCGGTGTGGTGGCCAACCGGGCTCAATGCCCGGCCATTCCCTACACCCCGGAAGAATACGCCGCCGAAGCCAGAAGGGCCTATGAAGCCGGAGCCGCCGCCGTGCATATCCACGCCCGCAAACCGGACGGTTCGCCCAGTTATGAAATAGAAGACTATCGGAATATCTATCAGGCCGTAACAGAAGCCTGCCCGGTCATCATAAACTTCTCCACCGGTGCGGTTGGCATCTCCACGGAGCAGAAGACAGCACCCATCAAGGCCCTGAAACCAGCCGTCGGGGCCCTGAACATGGGGTCGATGAATTACGCCAAGTATTCGCCGGAAAAGAAGAAATTCGTCTTCGGCTTTGTCTTTCCCAATCCTTTTTCGGAAATCCAGGCCATCGTGGAAGCCATGAACGAAGTCGGCACCAAACCGGAGATGGAATGTTTCGACCTGGGCCATGTGGCCAATTCCTTCCCGCTCATGGACATGGGCCTGCTGAAGCCGCCGTTTCAGTACAGCCTGATACTGGGAGTCCTGGGAGGCATACCGCCCACCACGCCCAACCTGGTCCGCATGGTCGAACAGCTTCCGCCCCAGAGCGACTGGGAGGTCATCGGCATCAGCCGCGACCAGTGGCGGCTCGCAGCCGCGGCCATCTCCCTGGGAGGCAATATCCGCGTCGGCCTGGAAGACAATTTCTATCTGGAATCGGGAAAAATGGCCAAATCCAACGGCGAACTCGTCGCCAAGGCCGCCCGAATGGTCCGCGACCAGGACCGGGAAGTAGCCACTGTTGAAGAATGCCGCCAGCGCCTGGCGCTGGTCAACATCTGATCAGGCTCTCCGGGGTTTTCACCGGTAAAAAAAAGCCGGCTCCGCCCGACAGTCCGGCTGAAGGTGCGTTTAAAAAAAGCCGGAGAAAAACCTGGAAGAGCTGGACGCCCGATCCGGCCGGCAAGGCGAGAGGCCTCCTTGCCGGACCCGGCCGGATCGGGCCGTCACCCCAACCTTCCGACCACCGGCCGCTCCGTCCGGCCTTTGGAGGTGCCTTATGAATGCCGTCAACCCCATGTTCAAACTCGGTTATTCTTACGATCAACTGGAAATAGGCATGTCCGATTCCTTCACCAAAACCATTACCGAAACCGATGTATATCTCTTTGCCGGTATTTCCGGCGACTTCAATCCCATGCACGTCAACGAGGAATTCGCCAAGCTGACCCCCTTCGGCACACGCATCGCCCACGGTGCCCTGCCTCAGAGCCTCATCGCCCCGGTCTTGGGCATGAAGCTCCCCGGCCTGGGTACGGTCGCCCTGGAAATCACCTGCCGATTCAAGGCCCCGACCCGCTTCGGCGATACAGTCACCGCCGTAGCTACCGTGTCGGAAAAGCTGGAGAAGAGACGCTGGGTGCGCCTGGACCTGCGCTGGACGAATCAGAGAGGAGAACTTGTGGCCGAAGGCTCGGCTCTGGTCATGCCGCCCCCAGCCATGCCCTGACGGGCGACACCGCCGCTGACCATCAAAATCAAGGAGGAAAGTGGCCATGAAAGGGAAAGTTATCGTCTCAGCGGCTATCACCGGCAGCATACACACGCCCACGCTGTCACCCTATCTGCCCTACAAACCTGAAGACATCGCCCGGCAGGCTGTCGACGCCTGGAAGGCCGGGGCCGCCGCACTCCACATTCACGCCCGCAACCCCGAAAACGGCATGCCCAGCTCGGACCTGGAACTTTTCGGGCAAATCATCGAGATCATCCGCAACGAAACGGACGCCATTATCTGCACGACCACCGGCGGCGGCATAGGCATGACCGTGGAGGAACGCACGGCCGTGGTTCCGCGTTTCAAGCCGGAATTGGCGTCATTCAACATGGGCTCCATCAACTTCGGACTTTTCCCCCTGGCCGCCAGAATCAAGGACTGGAAGTTCGAATGGGAAAAACCCATGCTGGAAAGCACCAAAAAATTCATCTTCCAGAACGTCTTCGCCGACCTGGAGAGCATCTGCCTGCTCATGAGGAAAAACGGGGTCAAACCCGAGTTGGAAATCTACGATGTCGGCCACCTGTACAATACTCATTTTCTGCTTTCCCAAGGGCTGCTCGACCCGCCGGTCTATCTCCAGTTCGTCACCGGCGTTCTCGGAGGCATCGGAGCCACGCTGTATGACCTCATGCACCTCAAACAGACCGCCGATCGCCTCTTCGGCCCGGACAAGTATCTCTGGTCCGCCTTCGGCACCGGCCGCCAAGAATACCCGGTCTGCACTACCGCCGTGCTTTTGGGCGGCAACTGCCGGGTGGGCCTGGAAGACAACCTCTATCTGTCCAAGGGCGTTCTGGCCAAATCCAACGCCGAGCTGGTCGAAAAGATGGTCCGCATTCTTGGTGAATTCTCCCTGGAAGCGGCCACCCCGGACGAAGCCCGGCAGATACTCGGCCTGAAAGGCTGAAAAGAGGCCGCCATGAACAGACGAGTCGCCATTGTCGACGTGGCCCAACTGGCCGGTCCCGAATCGGCGGACAATTTCTACGACCAGGCCTACAGGGTCACCAGGGAAGTTTTGGATAAGGCTGGGCTGAACCGGGAGCAGGTCGGCACAGTGGTCAGCGCGGCCTCGGACATCTTTCACGGAGGCATCTCCTGCGCCAACGCCTATTACTGGGAATCGGTCGGGTCCTTTCTGAAAAACGGCACCCGGCAGGACGGCGAATCGCTGCTGGCTTTCTACTACGCCGCCATCCGGATACTTTCCGGCCAGTATGACACCGCCCTGGCTGTGGCCCTCTGCAAGGGATCGGAAAATCCCGAGAACGACACCCTGACCCATTTCTATACCGACCCTTTTTACCAGAGACCGGTCGGGCTGAACGAGACCGTGGCCGCGGCGCTGCAGATGCGTCTCTACATGGAAAGATACGGCGTAACGCCGGAACAGTGCGCCGCTGTAAGCGTCAAGAATCTGGGCAACGCCATGCAGAACCCGAAGGCTCACCGCCGGGGCCGTTTCAGCGTGGACGATGTCCTGGGCTCGCCGGTGACCGCCGACCCGCTGACAGAGCTCCAGTGCGCACCCAGGTCCGAAGGCATGGTCGCCGTGCTTCTGGCTTCGGAAGAAACGGCCCGCAAACTCACGTCCAGTCCGGTCTGGCTGGAAGGCTACGGCTGCGCCCTGGATACCTTCTTCCTCGGAGACCGGAATCTGCTCAAGTCCCAGCTTTGCAAGGCCGCCAGCAACGCTTACGACATGGCCGGAATCCGCAACCCCAGGGCCGAAATCGACGTGGCCGAGATTTCCGAGCCTTATGCCTTTCAGGAACTTCTCTGGTGTGAGCAACTGGGGTTCTGCGATGCGGGCAAAGGAGCTCAACTCCTGGCCAGCGGCGCCACGGCCATGGACGGCGACCTGCCGGTCAATCCCTCCGGAGGCGTACTGGCCACCAACGCCTACGTCTCCCGAGGCCTTCAGCGCGTGGCTGAATCCGCCCTGCAACTGAAAGGCGCGGCAGGCGCGCACCAAATCCCCGGCCGACCCGAAAAAGCTCTCGCCCACGGAGTCCACGGTTTCGCCGGACAGTGCCATGTCGTGGCCATCCTGGGCCGGGATTAGAAAGGAGACAGATCATGGGTAGACCGGTCGCCATTATCGGCGTGGGCCAGACCAGGCACGGACGACGTTTCGATGTCTGCTATCCCGATCTGGTCCGCGAAGCCGTAAGGGCCGTCTTTGACGATACGGGGCTGTCTCCCGAGGACATCGACGGCGTCGTCTCCGGCACCATGCCCTCCATGATGGAAGGCGTGGCCATGACCCACCTCTACTTCGCCGATGCCCTCCAGGCCGTGGGCAAGCCCATACTGAAAACGGAAACCTGCGGCTCCACCGGCGTCTCCATTGCCCATACCGCCTACTACTGGGTGGCCTCGGGTCTGGCCGACGTAGTCCTGGCCGTGGGACACGAAAAAATGAACGAAGGGGACAGCCAGGCCACCATGACTACCGTGCTGGAACCCTTCTACCAGCGGTATTTCATCTCCGGCGCGCCCGGAGTCTTCTCCATGCAGAGCCAGGGGTGGTCAGTCCGTTTCAACATCCCCGAAGAAAAAGTCCGGGAAGCCGCGGCCCATATCTCCGTCCAGCACCACGAAGCGGCCTTCGACAACCCCTACGCCCACGTCAAGGTTCACCTGAGCATGGACGAAGTCAAAAACGCCCGGGTCATCACCTATCCCATAAGGCTTTACGATGTCTGCCCCAATTCCGACGGCGCCTGCGCGGTCATCTTCGCCAGCCAGGAAAAAGCCCGCCGCCTGTGCGCCAGACCGGCCTGGGTCAAAGGAGTCGGGTACCGCGGCGAAGAAACATTCTTCGGCGACAGCGACAAGGCCGTCTGGCAATCAGCCATCCAAGCGGCCAAGGAGGCATACTCCCAGGCCGGAATAACCAATCCCCGGCGCGAGCTGGACGTGGCCGAGGTCTACAACCCCTTCACCTATCAGGAGATGCTCTTTTACGAATGCTTCGGCTTCTGCGACTTCGGCCAGGCTCCCGACCAAGTGCTGAAAGGGGCTTTCTCGCGGCAGGGAGAACTGCCCTGCGACCCATCGGGCGGGGTCCTCTGCACCAATCCCATCGGCGCGACCGGACTCATCCGCGTGGCCGAAGCCGCCCTGCAAGTCATGGGCAAGGCCGAAGACCACCAGGTGCCCGGTGCGAAAACGGCCCTGGCCCACGCCATGGGCGGCGTAGACCAGTTCAACGGCGTGGTCATACTAGGTTCCGAACTTTAACCCACTGGAGGCTTTCAACCATGGGCAAGGAACACCGCGTTCTCGAGACCGAAGTCAGGCTGCCGTACCGCCTGGCCTACGGCCCGACCTGGACCAGGTTCTTCGAAGGACTCAAGCAGGAGAAAATTTTCGGCACCTCCTGTTCCAAGTGCGGGCGGGTGCTCGTTCCCGCCCGCACTTTTTGTCCCCGCTGCTTCATCGACACCGACCAGTGGGTCGAGTGCGCCCAGGAGGGAGAACTCATTGCCTGGTCTCTGACCAATTACCAGTATTTCGCCCAGCCGATCCAGCCGCCCTTCATATCCGGCCTCATAAAACTGGACGGCGCCGATGTCAATTTTCTGCACCTCATAGGCGGGGTGGATATGGGCAGTCTGGAAGGAGTCCGGCGGCAGGTCAGAAACGGCATGAGAGTCCGGGCCGTCTGGTCCGAAGAGAAGAAAGGACATATTCTGGACATTAAATACTTTGCACCCGCGTGATTTTTTTGCTGCCTGGGTGTTTGAATGGTTGACAATTTTCCCGGCCCTGTGATAATGATTGACCATTCAGTCATCGGCCCTCCGGGGTCCTTTCAGGCAACAGGCGGCCAGACCGCCAAAAAAAGTCGTTGATAAACATCGCGGGAGTAACACTCGCGGCGAAGCCGCGAAAACTAATCGGAAAACAAAACCAAAGGGAGGAATCTCACCATGGCTTTCACCACACCCAAAGAAATTTTCGATGCTATGCCCGGAGCCTTCAACGCCGGAGCCGCCGCAGGCCTGAACGCCGTCTTCCAGTTCAACCTCGAAGGCGCCAATGGCGGCGACTGGAATGTTGAAATCAAAGACGGCGCCTGCAACGTGGCCCAGGGCGTGAACGCCAGCCCCACCGTCACCCTGAAAATGGCTGACTCCGACTACGTCGCCATGACCAACGGCGAACTCGACGGCATGACCGCTTTCATGAGCGGCAAGCTGAAGGCTTCCGGCGACATCATGCTCGCCCAGCGCCTTGCCACGCTGTTCCAACTGTAAGAAACTTTCGCACAATTCATTGTCAAAAGGGGGCCACCAAGGCCCCCTTTTGTTTTTCAGGCCGGAGGGACATTATATGGGCAACGCTTTCGACTATTTTGACGAATCCCACCGCATCCTCAGGCAGTCATTGGCCCGTTTCGTCGAACGGGAAATAAAACCTCATGTCGAAGAATGGGAAGAAGCCGGTGAATTCCCCCGCGAGCTCTTCTCCCGTGCCGCCGAAGCGGAAATACTCGGTGTCGGCTTCCCCGAAGAATACGGCGGCAGCGGCGGCGACATCTTTCACGAAGTGGTCATGACCGAAGAATTGATCAGGGCCGGCTCCGGCGGACTGGCCGCCGGGCTGATGTCCCTGGGCATAGCCTTGCCCCCCATCATGGCCCTGGGCACTCACGAGCAGAAGGAACGCTTCGTGCGGCCTGTGCTGTCCGGAGAAAAGGTGTCTGCCCTGGGCATTACGGAACCCGGCGGAGGGTCGGACGTGGCCAATCTCCGCACCCGCGCCGTGCGCGACGGCGGCTATTATGTCATCAACGGTTCCAAGACCATGATAACTTCGGGCTGCCGCGCCGACCAGGTCACTCTGGCCGTCCGCACCGGCGGCGAAGGTTACAAGGGCGTCAGCCTCATAGTGGCCGATTCGGCCACCCCCGGCTTCCACGTCTCCAAGAAACTGCGCAAATTGGGCTGGTGGGCTTCGGACACAGCCGAACTCACCTTTGAAGACATGAGGGTCCCGGCCGCCAACCTCCTCGGCGGCGAAGGTGCGGGTTTCTACGGCATCATGGCCAACTTCCAGAAGGAACGCCTTTACCTGTCCCTCATGGCCAACTCCACCGCCCGCCTGGCCCTGGACCTCTCCCTGGAATACGCCCGCACCCGCGAAGCCTTCGGCCGCACCCTGGCCGGCTTCCAGGTCACCCGCCACAAGCTGGTCGACATGGCCACCCTGGTCGAAGTCAGTACCGAATTCACCTACCGGGTGGCCGCCATGATGCAGGCCGGGCGGGACGCCATCAAGGAAGTCTCCATGGCCAAGAACTTCGCCACCGACATGTGCGACAAGGTCTGCCACTCCGCCATCCAGATTTTCGGCGGTTACGGGTGCATGAGAGAATACCCGCTGGAAAGGCTCTACCGCGACAGCCGTATCCTCTCCATCGGCGGAGGCACCACGGAAATAATGAAGGAAATCATCTCCAAAAGGATTATCTGACCCGCCTCGGGCCGGGGCTGTTCTCTCCGAAAGCGGTCCCGGCCTGAATTTCTGTTGATCTTTCCGTTAGTTTTGGGCATACTAAGAATATTCAGCACAAGTAAATCCATTTAAACGTTCAGGCCTGGGCGCGCCCGCGTCACTGCGCGTCTGCCCTCAACCCGGCAGGTCCGATGGCCGCCGCCATTGGCGGCCCCAGATCCTCCCGCCGCTCCTCGACCGGATGACCAGGACGTCCCACGGCGTCGTTTCTCGTCCGGGCCCCGGGCCTTTTTGGTTTGGTCGTTTCGTCGTTCGAGACAAGGCCCGCGCCCGCGTGCCGGCCCCGGACTATCGTCAAACCTTTTGCGAGGAGGAAACTATCATGACCTTAAAGAGAATGCTTTTCTGGGCCGCGGCCTGCCTGCTTCTGCTGCCGGCCGCCCTGCAAGCTGCCGACGTACCCGGCGTCACCGACACGGAAGTCGTCATCGGCTGGACCACCCCCCTGTCCGGTCCGGCCGCACTCTGGGGCACGACCGGCGTGGGCGCTCAGGCCTGGGCCGACTACCTCAACGACCAAGGCGGCATAAACGGGCGCAAAATCAAGATAGTTCTCATGGACGACGGGTACAATCCCACCCGGGCCATGGCCAATCTCCAGGAGATGAAGGGCAAGGTCTTCTGCATCGGCGGACTGCTCGGAACAGCAGTGCTCAATGCAGCCAAGGATTTTTGTCCGGACAACAAAATGCCGGTCATCACGCCTTACGGAGACATACGCATCTGGAGCCGCCTGCCCAAGGAGAAGCTCCGTTATATCTTTGTCGCCTATCCGGACTACATGGATGAAGCCGACTACCTGACCACCCATGCCATCCGCACCCTCAAGGCCAAAAAAATCGCCCTTTTCTACCAGAATGACGACTACGGGAAAATGGCCCTGCAGGGAGTCGAGGAAACCATAAAAAAGTACAAGGATCAGGCTTCCCTGGCCGCCGCCGTCCCCTATGAAGTGACCGAAAGGGCGCTTGGCACCCACGCCCTGAAAATCAAGGAATCAGGGGCCGACGCCGTCATCGTCTACGCCACTCCCAGCCACGGAGCCCTCATCGTCAAGGAGATGGCCAAGGTCGCCTTTCTGCCCAAAGTCCTGACAACCTTTACTCTCGGCGATCCCATCATGTACAAAGTCGCCGGCGAAGCCTGGGAAAATACCTATATCGCCCTGCCCGGAAACTCGGGGGTCCCCGGTTCGGACACCGCCGCCGACAAGGTCGTCGAAATACTGCTGAAATACAATCCCAAGCTCCAGGGCAAGGAATACCTGGCCCTCTTCGGAGCCGTCTCCATGATGCATATAGCCCAGGGGATCAAAAACGCCGGACCTGACCTCAACATCGACACTTTCATCAACGGCATGGAGGCCATCAAGGACTGGATGCCGGAAGGCGTGGGAGCCCCCGTAACCTACGGACCGAACCGCCACCACGGCAACAACGCATCACGTATAGGGCAGGCCCAGAAAGGACGCATCGTCCCGATGGCCCCCTTCACCATCCACCCGGCCCACTTTTAGGCCATGGCCCTGCTGGATATAAGCGCCCTGGCCGTCAGCTTCGGCGGCATTCAGGCCCTGGCCGGAGTGGAGCTGCACCTGGAACCCGAAGAGATACTCACGGTCATCGGCCCCAACGGCTCGGGCAAGACCACGCTCTTCAACTGTGTATCCGGCGTCTATAAACCAGACTCCGGCCGCGTCGATTTCAACGGGGAGAGCCTGCTCGGGCTCTCCCCGGACGAAGTCGCCTGCCGGGGCGTCGCCCGCACTTTCCAGAACCTCCGGCTTTTCCTCCACATGACCGTCCTCGACAACCTCATGCTCGGCAGGCATATCGAGTTCAGAAAAAACATCCTCGCAGCCCTCTTCCGGCTGCGCGCCGAAGAATTGCGGCACCGCCGTTTCGTCGAAGAGCTCATTGATTTTCTCGACCTCCAGGCCTACCGCCTGGCCCGGGTCTCCGACTGCCCTTACGGAGTTCAGAAAAGAGTCGAAATGGGCCGGGCATTGGCCTTGGAACCCAAACTCCTTCTTCTGGACGAGCCTATAGCGGGACTAACCTCCGAGGAGAAAGAGGAAACAGCCTACCGCATCATGGAGGCAAGGGGGCGTTTCAAAACGGCGGTTCTACTTGTGGAACACGATCTCCGCCTGGCCTCGCGCCTGGCGGACCGGATGATCGCCTTCGACTCCGGGGCCAAAATCGCCGAAGGCAGCCCCGAAGAGGTCCAGCGCAACCCCGAGGTCGTCAAGGCCTATCTGGGCGACGATTGAAAGCGAAATCAAGGAGAACCGCCGCGCCATGACGCCCCTGCTCAAAATTGCCAATATAGAAACGCTTTACTTCGACCGCATCTACGCCCTGCACGGACTCTCTCTCCAGGTCAAGGCCGGGGAGATATTCGCCGTGCTCGGCCCCAACGGAGCGGGCAAAACCACCCTGCTGAAAACCATCGCCGGACTCCTGAAGGACCAGCCCAAAAAAGGCCTTATCGAATTCGAAGGCCGGGCGATCCACCGCCAGGCCCCGGAGAAGGTCGCTTCACTGGGCATCGTCTATGTTCCGGAGGACCGTGGCCTCTTCCGCGAACTGACTGTCCGCGAAAATCTGGAACTGGGCTGCTGGGGCAGACGAGACAAGGAAGTCAAGGCAGATATGGACTTTGTCTACGATCTCTTTCCCATCCTTAAGGAACGTCCCAAACAGCAGGCGGAGACCCTTTCCGGGGGTCAGCAGCAGATGCTGGCCATGGCCCGCGCCCTCTTGCGGAGGCCAAAACTGCTCATGCTCGATGAACCTTCCCTCGGGCTGGCCCCGCTGGTGGCCCGCAGCGTGTACGAAGCTCTGACCAGAATCAGCCATATCGGCACCACCATACTCCTGGTCGAACAGAACGCCAAAATGGCCCTGGGCATAGCCGACTACGGGTACATTATGGAGGCAGGCCGCATCGTCCTGGAAGGGGCCTCGGCCGAACTCCAGGAAAACGAAGACGTCCGGGAACTATATCTGGGGCTGGGCGGAGAGGCTGCTTCCCCCAAAGGCTGGCGTCTGTACAAAAAAAGGAGGACCTGGTAATGAACGCCCAGGCCGTCCATGTGCCCGGTCTTTTTTTCCGGCAGGTCGAAGCCCTGGCCGACCGGGTCGCTCTCCGCCGCAAGGACTACGGCGTCTGGAACAGGATATCCTGGCGGGAATACGGAGTCATGGTCCGTGAAGCCGCCGCCGGACTGCTGGCCCACGGTCTGCAACCCGGCGACCGTGTGGCCGTTCTTGGAGACAACCGGCCTGAATGGCTGGTCTGCCATCTGGCCGCCATGACCGCCGGAGGAGCCACCTGCGGCGTCTACCCCACCTCCGCCCCTGACCAGATAGCCTATGTGGTCGGCCACTCGGAAGCCAGAATCCTCTTTGTCGAAAACGAGGAACAGATCGACAAGGTCCTGGAAATCGTCGACCAGTTGAAGGTAGTCCGGGTGATCGTCTGGGACTCAAAAGGACTCTGGGGCTTCACCCATCCGCTGGTCGCCTTTTTCGATGAATTCATGGCCGACGGCCGGGAATACCTGGAAAGTAATCCCGACTGCCTCAAGCAGGCCCTGGCCGCCGTCAAACCCGACGATACGGCCATGATAATATACACTTCCGGCACCACCGGCCGCCCCAAGGGGGCCATGCTCTCCCACAGGAATATCCTGTCCATAACGGAATCGTTTGTCATGTCCATTCCCCCCAGGGACAACGACGAGATGCTCTCCTATCTGCCCCTGGCCCACATATACGAAAACCTCATCTCCGTGTTCCAGGCCGTCTGGTCGGGCGGCACGGTCAATTTTGTCGAAAGTCTCGACACGCTGTCCCACAACCTCAGGGAAGTCGCCCCCACGGTCTTCGCCAGCGTGCCCAGGATCTGGGAAAAATTCGCCTCAATGATCGAAATCCGCATGTCCGACTCCACTTATGTAAAAAGGCTTCTTTACAGGCTGGCCGTCAAAACCGGCCTGGAATACGTCCGCAGTCCGGAAAAATCGTCCCGGCGGGCCAAGTGGGGTTTACTTTACAAGCCTCTGTACTGGTCGGTCCTCTACCCCCTCAAGAGGCAACTCGGCTTCGAACGAATCCGCTACGCCGTCTGCGCCGCGGCCCCGGCCTCCCCGGAACTGTTTGAATACTTCAACGCTCTGGGCATCCCGCTGCGCGAGGGATACGGGCAGACCGAATCCACGGGAGTGATAGCCCTGCAGAGGCTCGACCGCCCCCGCTGGGGTTACGTCGGCGAACCTGTTCCGGGCATGGAAGTCAGAATCGCCGAAGACGGCGAGGTCATGGTCAGAGGCGGGGGGGTCTTTCAAGGGTATTATAAAGACCCGGAACTTACCGCCGAAACCATACGCGGCGGCTGGCTGCACACCGGGGACGTCGGGGCGCTGGAAAACGGTTTCCTGAAAATTATGGATCGCAAGAAAGACATCATCATCACCGCCGGAGGAAAAAACATTACTCCGGCTTTCATCGAAAACAAGCTCAAGTTCAGCCCCTACATACAGGACGCGGTGGTTATAGGCGAAAGGCGCAAATTCCTGGTGGCCCTCATCCTCATCGACGAGGACAATGTCACCAAATACGCCCAGGACAACAGGGTTCCCTTCACCACTTTCGCCGATCTGACCCGCAACCCGGAAATCCACAAGCTTATTGAAAGGGAAATGAGTGCCGTCAACAAGACCCTTTCCAAAGTCGAAACCATCAAGAAATTCGCCCTCTTGCCCCGCCGCTTTTATGAGGAGGACGGCGATGTCACACCGACCAAAAAGGTGAAAAGACGTTTTCTGGAAACGCGCTACGCCGAACTGATCGACTCACTCTACAAAGGCTGAACAAAGTATGGATCTGGTAGAAAGCTACAAGGAAGAACTTCGCCTCATCCGCAAACCCTGGACCGGGGTCTGGGTAGGGGCCGTGGTCCTGGCCCTGCTGCTCCTGCCTTTGTACACCCCGGAGCATCTGGTCTACATCGCCGCCTATATAGCCATTTTTTCCATCGGCGTCCTGGGCCAGAACCTACTCATCGGGTATACCGGCCAGATATCCTTCGGACAGGCCGGATTTCTGGCCATCGGCGCCTTCGCCTTCGGCCACATGGTGCGGGCCGGGCTGCCCTGGCCCCTGGCCCTGCCCGCCGCCGGACTGACCGCCGGTCTCTGCGGTCTTCTGGTCGGGTTCCCCTCGCTCCGTCTCAAAGGGCCGTATCTGGCCATCGCCACCATGGGCTTCAGCGTGGCCGTCTATCAGATATTCCTCAATTCGGAAACCATCTCCGGCGGACGCATGGGTCTGATGATCCCCAAGGTCGCCCCCCTCTTCGGAATGTCCGGCACCACTTTCAATTACTATTTCAACTTCTTCTTCGCCCTGATCGGCGTCCTGGCCGCCTTCAATATCATCTCGTCCTATCTCGGCCGGGCCTTCATCTCCATCCGTGACAACGACATCGCCGCCGAAGTCATCGGGGTCAACCTCACCAGATACAAGCTCACGGCCTTCGCCGTCAGTTCCTTTTACACAGGGGTCCAGGGCGGGCTCTACGCCCTCTTCATGGGGTATCTGGAGCCCAATATGTTCACCTTCATGGAGACCATAACCGTCCTGGTGGCCGTCATCGTCGGCGGGCTGGCGTCCGTGGAAGGCTCGCTCATGGGCGCGGCCTTTGTCATACTCATCCCCCAGGTCTTCAGCGAATACAGGGATATGGTCCCCACGGTTTACGGGGCGGTCATCCTGGTAGTCCTTATCTTCGAACCTCTGGGACTTTATGGAAGATGGATGAAGATCAGGCTCTATTTCCGTAACTGGCCCTTCAGATAAAGCATGGACAGGGGAAAAACACATGGAAAGACTCTTCCAGTATTTCATAACCGGACTATCCAGCGGCAGCCTTTACGGCCTTGTGGCCCTCGGACTCGTCCTTATCTACCGATCCAGCCGCATCCTGAACTTTGCCGCCGGTGACGTGGCCACGGCCGGAGCCTTTGTCGCCTTTTTCATCCTCGAATACAACATGGCCTGGTGGCTGGCCTTTCCTCTGGCCCTGGCTTTCGGCGCGATTCTCTCCATGGCCTTCTACTTTGTCATACTCGTCCCGGCCCAGAGACGCGATGCCACACAACTCGGCCAGATAATCCTCACCCTCGGACTGGGGCTCTTCCTGCAAGGCTTCGTCGCCCGTTTCGGCGGCACCGAACCGCAGTCTTTTCCCTTTCCCCTGTCCGATGTCAAGATTTACCAGTTCGGCGGCATCGTCACCAACCAGCTCAGCCTGGGCACCCTGGTCGTCGGACTGGCCGGCGCCCTGCTTTTTTACCTGCTCATCCAGAAAACCAGAATAGGCCTGGCCATGCGCGCCATATCCGAGAACCTCCCCGCCGCCCAAACCCTGGGCATCCCCACCCGGAGCATACTGGCTCTGGCCTGGGGGCTGGCCGCCGCTCTCGGCGTCCTGGCGGGCCTTTTTCTCGCTCCGGCCCTGCTCCTCGACCCTTTTTTCATGCTTGAACCTTTTCTCAAAGGCTTTGCCGCAGCCATTCTGGGCGGCATGAACAGCCTCCCCGGAGCCATCGTCGGCGGGCTCATACTGGGCGTGGCCGAAGCACTGGCCGGAGGTTTTGTTTCCGTGGCCTTCAAAAACACTCTGGCCTTCCTTATCATTATCGTCGTCCTCCTTTTCAGACCGGAAGGACTTCTGGGCACCGAATTCAAGGAACGCGTATGAATAGCCCCCAAACGGCAACCAAAGGTCCTTAAAGCCTGGTCGAGGCATCTGCTCATAGCCCCTTGCCGGCCTCAAGAATGGTTCCGGGCGAGGCGGATAAGCGTTTGTCGCCCGTCGCCCCTTCCGCGTCTCCGCGTCTCGTTTTTCCGGAAAACAGCCGGGCCTGTTCATTTAAAAAATTAGCTATGCTAAACTGATTCCGCAGATGTCCTTTCCCGATTTTCATCATGAATAATATGTAACCTTTTTTTCCTATTCGGCTCATTAGGGGCAAGGCTGAATTATTTGGAGGAAATCTGATAATGCCTAAAGACATCAATCGCCGGGCCTTCCTCAAAGGCGCCCTGGCGGCGGTCGGAGCGGCCGCGGCCTCGGGTGTGCCTTTGCCGCAAGCGGTCCAGGCGGCTTCGGGCAAGGAACTGGCCACCATGCTCGACCTGTCGAAATGCATCGGTTGCGAAGCCTGCGTCGAAGCCTGCCAGGACGTAAACGATAAATACAAACGCGACCCTGTGGATCCCATTCCCAAAATGTTCCCGGAGCGCGTCAAAACCGAAGACTGGTCCAAGGACAAAGACGTCACGGACCGCCTCACACCGTACAACTGGCTCTTTGTCCAGTCCGCCACGGTAACAGTGAACGGCCAGGAGGAAGAAATATTCATTCCCCGGCGGTGCATGCACTGCCAGAATCCGCCCTGCGCCGATCTGTGCCCCTGGGGCGCGGCCCGCAAACTGGACAACGGCCTGACCAATATCGATCCGGATCTCTGCCTGGGCGGAGCCAAATGCCGCGATGTCTGCCCCTGGAAAATACCCCAGCGCCAGAGCGGCGTCGGCCTGTACCTGAATGTCGCCCCGGCCTACGGCGGCAACGGCGTCATGTTCAAATGCCACCGCTGCTATGAGCGGCTGGAACACGGTGAACTGCCTGCTTGTGTCGAAATCTGTCCCGAAGGCGTCCAGACCATCGGGCCCAGGGAAGAAATCATCGCCCAGGCCCACGCCAGGGCCAAGGAAATCAACGGCTATATCTACGGCGAACACGAAAACGGGGGCACCAATACCATTTATGTCTCCCCCGTTCCCTTTGAAGAACTGAACAAGGCTATCGAAAAGGGTCCCGGCAAACCTCACCTCGGACCGGTGGAAAACTCCATGGCCAAGGCCGAAAACCTGACCGCAGCCGTAGTCCTGGCCCCCATCGCCGGAGCGGCCGCAGCCTTTGGCAAGGCCAGAAAATTCCTCAGCCAGACCAAGCAAGGCCCCGACAAGGAGGACTCCAATGAGTAAAATGCAGGAAAACGGCGTGGGCCGTCCGTTCAAGCTGTTCTATATACTGGCCCTGGCCGCCCTGGTCTTCTCTGGGTTCGGACAGATGCCCATATTCAAACGCTACTATCTGGCCGACCTGCCCGGTATGGCTTGGTCGGCCGACTACTATGTGACCCTGGTTATCCATTACCTGGCCGTAGCCGCCTTTCTGGCCCTGAGCACTTATTACGTCGTCATCAGGGCCGCCAGGAGGCGGCTGTGGCCGGACAACGGACCGGCCTGGGTCCGCACTGTCATCTTTACCATCATGATCGCCACGGGGTCCGTGCTCCTGGCCCGCAACCTGCCCTGGATTCACGTTCCGCCCCAGATAATAGTCTTCGCCACCTTCACCCATGTGGCCGGGACCATGACCTTTCTGATAATGGCCGCCACCTACTTTCGCTTTGGGGGCCGGAAAAAGAAAAATGCCGGATGAAACAGGAGAATATGCTTGACTCCGGCAACTTTGACCAGATCATCGCCTCACCCCTGGCCGTGGTGGGGTTCGGCACGCCCTGGTGCGAAGTCTGCCGGATCAACTGCCCATTCTCCATAACCTGTCCGGCCGTTTCGCCGGACGGACCCAGGTGGGCCTGCTCAACGTCAGAGACCACCCCCACGTCGCCTACCGCTACGACATCGAAGCCGTGCCCACCATCATGGTTTTTCAGAATGGCCTGGAAACCAGGCGTCTCAAGGGGCCGAGAACGGAAGAAGAACTCGCCAGCCTGCTGGAAGAATTAACCGTTCCGCACTAAGCGAATTCATTACTGCAAAATAAAACCCGCCGCAGGCCAAAGCCGGCGACGGGCAGGCGTATTCCGCCTTGAAGCCTGAAACTACTTCACGCCAGCCACGCCCTGGGCGATGTTGAACGTGTAGTCGCCTATTTTTTCAAACTGGGTCAGCAAATCGGTAAAGATGAGTCCCGGATCCAGAGTGCAGGTCCCGGCCCTCAAACGGCTCAAATGACGGTCGCGCATCTCTTCCCGCATAAAGTCGATGGTCTCTTCCATGCGCCGGGCCTCGGACATGACGTTCGTCCGCCCTGTCCGCAGACTTTCCAGCATGAGCCGGAAGAATTCCACCACGACCTGGGATATCTCCTGATAGTCCCTGATGCCCTCATCCGACAAGACAATCGAGTTCTCAAGCATCTCCTCGATCAATTCGGCCACGTTTTCCACCGAATCACCGATCCGCTCGATATTGTTGACCATCCTGATTAGAGAAGATACTTCCTTGGACTCCTCCAGGCTGGTGTCCCGCTGAGAAGCCTGAACCAGGTAATCCGTTATGTGACGCTGGAGGGAATCCAGAGCCTCCTCCTTGGTCCGCCACTGCCCCAGGGAGCCTATCTTTCTCTCCTGCACCGCCGAAATGACATGAACCATGGTCTCCTCGGCTATCTCGCCCATACGGATGATCTCACGCCGGGCTTGCCGCAAGGCCACGGGTGTCATATCCAGAAACTGCTTGTCCAGAAATTGCGGGTTGAAAATGTCCTGATCTTCTTCCTTATCCCTGGTAAACGTCAAAAAAGAAGCCGCCTTGGTCAATAAGGGCAGTATAGACAGGAAAACCATGGCGTTGACTATGTTGAAGAGTGTATGAGCGTTGGCTATATAGCGTGAAATATTCGGTTTCTCTCCGCCTACCAGCAAATCGGCATCCCCCAGCCCCATCAGGCTGGATGTCACCCAGGTCACCAGATCGATAAAGAAGGGAAAAAGCACAACCATATAAGCCACACCCAGAACATTGAACATGGTATGCGCCCGGGCCGTTCGCTTGGCGTTCACCCCCGTTCCTATACTCGAAAGCTCGGCGGTGATGGTCGTGCCGATGTTGTCCCCCAGAACCAGGGCTACCGCTCCGGGAAAAGTCAGCAGCCCCTGGGCCGCCAGAGTCATCGTCAGACCCACCGTGGCCGAAGAGCTCTGGAGCAGCATGGTGACGGTTGTTCCGATCAGGACGCAGAACAGGATGCCGCCCAGGCTGTCGGCTTGAAATCTGGTGAAAAAGTCTATGAAAACAGGGGAATTCTTCAATGGGGACACGCCCATCTTCATAACGGCCATACCATAAAAGAGGAAGCCGAATCCCAGCAGAACGCTGCCCAGTTCCCGGTAACGCCGGCGACGGGCGAAGAGGCGCATGGCCGCGCCCAGGGCTATGGCCACCAGGGCCGCATCCGTTATTTTGAAGGCAATGAGCTGAGCCGTCACCGTGGTGCCTATGTTGGCCCCCAAGGCCACTCCCACGGCCTGGTTCAGGCTCATCAGACCGGCATTGACAAAACCCACCAGCATGACCGTTGTTGCGCTTGAACTCTGGATCAACGCCGTCACCACAGTCCCGGTGACACAAGCCACAACCCGGTTGGCAGACACGGCTTCCAGGACCTTGCGCATCCGGTCCCCGGCCACGTGCTGCAAGCTCTCGGACATCATCCTCATTCCGAAGACGAACATCCCCAGCCCGCCTATTGTATGCAAAACTACATAAGAGTAACTCATCTTTGCTCCGGCTTCCCGTCCGGGTCCGTCATCCCGCGGATTCGGTCCATCCCTGACGAAAAACTGATAACTGCCTGTAAAACAAGCAAGTAGGCGATCAGATCACGGCTTAGAAGTTCGAATAAGGCCCCGAATTTCATCCCGAGTTGTTCAGGGATAAACCGTGGTCAATGCGTTCCCCAACGGAATAACAGGCCTCTTGCCACAATGACGACATATTTCTGAACTCGCGCGCACCTTAAACCATACGCTTCCGGGTGACAAGATCAAATCCCAAAAACCGGACTAATTTTGACGTACGGAGACAAAAATCGCAATAGCTCACGGAATGTGAAATCCATCAAGCCAAAACAACCGGTAACAATTCAGCACTGTAATTAAACATGTTCCGGAAAGAAGGGAGATCAGGGGCCAGACCGTCAGAGGCAACTGTTTTCCCAACATCCGCCGGCATTCCGGCCTCGCTGCCTGGCCGCTCCCGGCAGCCATCCACCGGCGGCCAAACGCAAAAAAGGCTTCAATCATCATCCCGATGAAAAAACTGCTCAAAGGGAATTACCTTGCCGCGGCCTTCCGAGTTATCGGTTTCCGTCCGGACAGCGTCCGCTCCGCTCCCGCTCTCCCGCCCGCGATACTCACGGGCCAAGTCATCAACATATTTCTTCAATCGGGGATTGCCCGCTACCAGTTCCTTTATATGCCCGTCCATCTCCTCTATCTGTCCCGCCAGTTCGCTGGTATCCAGATCAAAACCGGACATCCTCTTGAGCATCTCCACCAGATAAAGGTTTATCTTCACGTTGCCGGTCTGGAGGTAGACCGGCGCCCGGCCCCAGAGTCCCACCACCGGCAGGCCGGCTTCACGCCCCTTGACCATCAGCATGGTGTGGATACTCACCGGACCGTCGTAGTCGGCCGGACGCACATGCCGCTCCAGGCCTGCTGTCAACTGTTCGGCCGCTTCGTCGGAATAGACCGCCATCACCTGGGGTTCCATCCAGTGAGGCACGTAATCGTATGTCCCGCCCAGGGTGAATATGGCCCGCACCCCCATTTCCAAGGCGGTTTCGACAACCAGGCCGCAGAACTCGTTCCAGCGCAGGTTCGGCTCAACTCCGGAAAAAAGCAGCAGATCCCGGTCCCAGGCTTCGGAACGGGCGTAAAAAAACTCGTTCCTGGGCAAACGATTCTCCCGCAGACGCCCGGCCGATATCCTCGCTGTCGGCCTGTCCTTGGTAAAATCATAAAATCCGTCCGGAGATATGGTCGCCAAATGCTTAGCCTTGAGGCTGCGCTTAAGGAAAGAAACAGTGCCGGAGGAGACTTCGCCCGCATTAGGCCAGCCGCTAAACCCCATGAGCAGATCAGGCGACCGCAACACAGGCCGTTCGTGAAAATCAAGTTCCGGCATGAGACTCAGCTCCGCCTCCCGCCCGTATCTGTTCAGCCAGTTCGCGGGCCTCAACAAATCCGGGATTGATTTCCAGCGCCTTCTTCAGATGACGCAAGGCCGCCGCCTGGTCGCCCTGGTCGAAATGAACACGGCTGAGGTTGTACAGGAGATTCTCGTCGTCCGGGGCCGCTTCCAGAGCCCGTTCCAGATATCCGCAGGCCTCGGCCAATTTGCCCTGCCGCCTCAGACTGATGCCCAGGCGGTTGAAGATGTGAGTCTGCGAGGGGTCCAGATTAAGAGACAATTTAAAAGCCCGTTCAGCCTCCTCAAACTCCCCGGCCTCCAGAAGAGCCTCCCCCAGCTTGAGTTGCCGAGCCGCGTTCAAGGGGCTGATATCAGCGCCCCGGCGCAGATACTCCATGGCCTTTTCCGGTTCGGCCCGGCGCAGGCTCATACTGCCCAAGGCGTCAAGAGGATCTACATACATCTTGCTGAAACCAGCCGCCTCCAGATAATCGGACTCGGCCTCCCCTTCCCGGCCCAGTTCCTCCTTCGCCCGGCCCATCCGGTAATGAATGGCCGCCACAGTCTGCTTGGTTGAATCCAGAGCCGCCTGGTACTTTTCCAGGGCCGCTTCCAGATCGCCCGACTGGGCCAGCAGGTTAGCCTCCCTATAGTAGATATCCACTTCTTCGGGGTTCAATTGACGAATCAGGAGCCGGTTGACTTTTTCCAGAAGAGTCTGTTGCGAGAACGGCTTGACCAGGTAGCCGCTGACCCCTAATTCAGCCGCCTTGGCCACATATTTCTGTTCGCCGTCGGACGACATGAGTATGAAGGGCACATCTTGCAAGGCTTTGACCGTGCGTATTTCCCGCAACAGTTCCAGGCCGTTCATCCCTGAAAGATCATAATCGGCCACAATAAGGTCCACGGGATCATACTGGGCCTTCTTCAAAGCCGAGCGTCCGTCTTCGGATACGGTCAGGGCCGTATACCCATCCTCGCGCAGATAGTTGCGGATTATCGAACGCAACTCCGGCTTGTCGTTGACGACCATTATCTTTACCCGGCTCTTGTCCATGGCCAGTACCCGCGTTTTTCCCTGTTGATTAGATTCCAGTCTACTTCACAACCAGGCCGCACGCAAGCCCGGCCGACAAAAGAAAAAAGGACGGGGTCTCCCGCCGTCCTCACCAGACATCGGCAAAAAAATGCAGCGATGTCAAGTCAGCAGCACCCCTGAAAGGCGCGTCATCAGAGACCAGGCCGGATCGATTCCTCCGCAGGAAAAGGCATCCGTATTGACCAGAACCACAAAATCATACCCGTTGTATCTGTACAAGGCGCAGGCGTATCCCGGCCGGGCGCCGAAATGCCCCACCCAACCGTCTTTCATCTCCACGCCCAGACCATAATAATACCCTTCACGGCCGGTCTCAACCGCCTGAAAATCAAACATCCGCTGCTGGAAAGTCTCTTTGAGCAACCGGCCGTCCAGCATGGCCTTCAGCCAGAGCATGAGGTCGCCTGAAGAAGAAAACAACTCATCGCCGTCCGGGCTGGACCAGGCCGCCGAATCGCCGCAGTCGTGCCAGGAGCCGTTGCGGGCATGCTGATAACCATGGGCCGGCGGCTGCTTGCCGTCACCGGGATTACCCACATAGGTATTTTTCAAACCAAGAGGAACTATGACGTTCTCGGACAGGAGCTGCCTCATTTTCCGGCCTGTCGCCTTCTCGGCTATCATGCCCAGCAGCACATAGTTGACCTGGCAGTAATCCCAATCCTGGCCGGGGTCGAACTTCAACACCCCGCCGGACATCTCGTTGGACATGGCCAGCAACTCACCGGCCGAAAGATGAGACGAAGGGTCCTGACGGGACGATTCCAAGCCGCTTTCAAAAACCGAAAAATCGTAAAGGCCGCTGGACATGTTCAGAAGATCCACGATCCTGATCAAGCGGCCGCCAGGCGCAGTTCCCGGCAACCAGTCCTCCACGGAATCATCCAGCCCAAGCACGCCATCTTGGGCCAGTCTCAGGATTACCGTGGCCGTAAACGTTTTGGCCACGTCGCCGACAGGAAAAACCTCATCCGCCGTCATCGGCCGGCCTGACCAGCCTGCAGGATCAGTCCCGGTTAATTTTTCCGTTTTGGCCAGACCGCAGACGCCCGTCCAGACACCTCCGTCAGGGCCGGTAATGCCGACCACCGCACCGGGAAGGCTTAGTTCCTTGACCGCGCTCTCCAGTGACGCCTGCAGGGCCTCCTGTTTGTCCAGGGAAAAGGACGGCGGTCCCAGGCTGTCGCCTTCGTTCAAATAGGCCAATAAAGGCAAAATGCTCAATACGGCTAAAGCCGCTATTAAAAACAACTTGGATTTGTTGCGCACTAAATTGTCCTCTTAGCTGTATACACGTCAAACAACGGAACCTTAACTGTTTGGCTTTGCTCAAGTCAACACCTAATGATAATCCCGTCCCGCCGGGACGCCTGAAGTTTTTAGACTTTTTTTCACTTATTATCCGGCATGTTGCCTGATGTCCATCCCATGATTTTCTCGGGACCGGGGGAATTTGCCTCCAGGCATCATCCAGATCTGCCCCCCGGCGTCTTCCAAGGCTTGGACACAGGGGTCTCATAGGCTATAATCGGTCCGACAGGATAACCCCACCCTGAAAAAAGAAATCGGAGTGTTCTGCCTTGGAACCCATACAAACCATCGCCATCCTGAGCACACTGGCCGCGGCCTTCGCGTACCTCAACCACCGTTTTCTGAAAATGCCCATGACCATAGGACTCATGTTCCTTTCCCTGGCCTCCGCTCTTCTGCTTATCCTGCTCTCCGCTATGGGCCTGCCCGTCAAGGCCTATGCCGACGAACTGGTCAGATCCATCGATTTCAGCAAAGTCCTTCTCGACGGCATGCTCGGCCTGCTTCTCTTCGCTGGCGCTCTCCACGTCAACCTTAACGATCTGGCCGAGCGAAGCCTGGAAGTAGGCGTCTTCGCCACCCTGGGCGTGCTCGCATCCACGGTCCTGGTCGGCGGAACCCTCTATTATGTCTGCCCCTGGTTTGGACTGGACCTGCGCCTTATCGACACCATGCTCTTCGGCGCGCTCATTTCCCCAACCGACCCCATCGCCGTCCTGGGCATCATGAAAAAGGCCCGAGCCCCCCGGGACCTGGAAATCAAAATCGCCGGGGAGTCCCTCTTCAACGACGGGTTCGGCGTCGTCGTCTTCCTCGTCCTCTTGGAAATGGCCGTCGGCCAGGTCCATATCACCCCTCAGCACGTGGCCGGACTCTTCCTGCAGGAAGCCCTGGGCGGCATCGTCTTCGGACTGACGGCCGGCTTTCTCGCCTACCTGGTCCTCAAAAGCATCAACCAGTCCCAGGTCGAGGTCATGGTCACCCTGGCCCTCGTTTTAGGCGGATACGCCCTGGCCGACTCTCTTCACGTCTCCGCGCCCCTGTCCATGGTCGCCGCCGGACTGCTCATCGGCAACCAGGGACGCAGACTGGCCATGTCCGACGACACCCGCGAACACCTGGACACCTTCTGGGAACTGGTCGACGCCATACTCAACGCCCTCCTTTTCGTCCTCATCGGCCTGGAGGTCCTGGTCCTGACCACAACCGGCCGCTACCTGCTGGCTGGAGCCCTGGCCATACCCGTGGCCCTGGCCGCCCGGCTGGTCAGTGTCGGCCTGCCCATAGGCATCCTCAGCCGCTGGCGGAAATTCTCTCCCGGAGCCCTTTCCATAATGACCTGGGGCGGACTCAGAGGCGGAGTATCCGTCGCCCTGGCCCTGACCATTCCGGATGGTCACAACCGGGAACTCTTCCTGACCATGACCTACGCCGTGGTCGCCTTCTCCATACTCGTCCAGGGCCTGACCATAAGGTCATTGGTCCAAAGGACGAACAGGCAGTAAGAACCGGATTTGGGGCAGTTTCCGCCGTAATTTTTCTCAATTCGCCGATTCGGCTGCCTTTGAATGAACCTGCCCCCTTTCCCTGCACGCCGTTTCGGTTTAATATCGTTCCCGGAGCGGGCGCGGCTTCGGCCGGGCCCGGCCGCCTCAACAACAAAGTCCAGGTTACCAGGAGCAATCAGTGAAGAAAACCTTCCAGATCAACACCCGTGGTATCAGCAAGGACCTCATCCGGGCGGACGGCAGCGGCAAATTCGTCGGCCGAGGGCGCATGTCCCGCGAAGAACTCCTGACTCTGCTTCAGAAAACCGCCGACATGAAACCTCCCAAAAGGGAATCACGCGGCTCCTCCAATCCGCCCCAGATCCGTGTCAAAGGCCCCTCCGGCGTCTTCAACTTCATCGGCGGGGAAGGACGTCTTTACGTCCAGGAAGCCGCCGCCTACGCGGGGCCGTTCGAAGCGGCCATGCTGGCCTCCGGCAACACTTCTCTGGCCGAATTCACCGCAGCCCATCCTCCGGTCGACCGCCGACCGGCTTCCGCACCTCCGGAAGCGCCGGAAGGTCCGGCCCGGTATGTCCGGCTGGCCCTCGCTTCGGCTTTGAGCCTGGTCATTCTGCTGGCCGGAGTCTCGATAGGCGTGGCCCTTTTCTCCAGCAACAAGGATATGCTTGTCCGCTCCTTCGGCGTGGTGGTCATCCTGGTGACCTTCTATTTCAACCGCAAGATTTTCCGCGCCGTGCGAGGTCCCGGCGGAAGACGGCCGAAGAAGACCCGCCGCCCGGCGGAAGACCCCATGGCCCCTTACGCCCTCGAGTCTGATTCATATTCCTCGGGAGAAGATGATTCCGGCAACGGCGCAGGCGGCGATGGAGGCGGCAGCGGCGGAGACAGCGGCGGCGATGACTGAACCTCCAGACCCAGCAGTTGAAAACAGGGAGACAGACCATGGCGGTTTACGAATTTGAAGGCCTTCGCCCGATAATAGGCGAAGGCTCCTACATCCATCCCCAGGCCGTCCTTATCGGGGCGGTCAACATCGGACGGGGCTGCCTCATCTGCGCCGGAGCGGTGCTCCGGGCCGATTTCGGACGGATATCCATAGGCGACGGCTCCAATATCCAGGACAACGGAGTCTGCCATGTCAGACCCGGCGGCAGCGTCGCCGTCGAACAGGACGTCATCGTCGGCCATGCGGCCATCCTCCACGACGCGGTCGTCCGGCGCGGAGCCGTCATCGGCATGGGCTCCATCCTCCAGAACGACACAGTGGTCGAAGAGGAAGCCATGGTCGGGGCGGGAGCAGTCCTCGCCCCACGGTTCGTCGTCCCGGCCAGGAAAATAGTTGTCGGCAATCCGGCCCGCATCCATAAGGATGTCTCGGACGAGATGCTGCAAATGGCCCGGGCGGGACTCAAACTCTACCAGCAGCTCCCGGAGCGGTATCTCCAGGGGGCGCGCCTGGTGGAAGACCCGCCGCGAAATCTCTCCTGACCATGGCCTGTTTCCTACACATTAGTTGGTAAACAGGATGGTTCTCCAAAACAGCACCGGGCCGGGGACGTTTTCAGCATCCCCGGCCCGGCGGTGAAACAAGTGTGCAAAGGGAGAAAACTCCCCTGCCCCCGCTCAGTCCCTTATCATATCCTGCAAACTGCGCATCTTCTGTCTGGCGTCTTCCAGCACAGACTGAAGCTGCAACGAATGATTGGCGAAAACAGAACCGCGCCGTCCGTTCAGAACCACCCAGGGCTCGAACTGGGACTGGTCCAGCACCTCCAGAATACGGTCCACCAGTTCCTCCGCCTTTTTCACTTCCAGAATGTTGGCGAAATCATACTTCACGGCCAGCATCATCTGGCGCAACCCGTAAGCCACGCCTCTAGAATAATAGAAATTGTCGTCGACCATGGTCCAGGGAATTTCCACCTGAACCTTTTTTTCGCCCTTGGTGTAGGCGTCCCCGGAAGTCTCTTCGCTGACTACCTGGGTCTTCCGGCGCGGGGCGTTGGACAGCCGGGTCGTCACCCCGCCCAGCAACGAAACATACTGGTCCAGCAGCTCGTTCAAGTTGTCCGCCCGTGAATAAAAATCCGCCTGACCGGCGAGAAGCCGCGTCTCATAAGCCCGCAGGCTCTTGACTCCGTCCCGGAATTTGCTCTCGGCAGAGGGCAGAATCCATTTATAAGGATCATTGGAAAAATAGACGAAAGCCGCCTCGACATCCGGATCTATCTTGTCCGTGGTCCGCATGCGGCTCAACTTGTCCCGCAGAACACGGGAACTGTAGCGCACAGCTTCCAGAAGGCCCATCTGAAAATTCTGCGGATTGTCCAGAAAAATGGTCGGGTAGATCTTGTCGTTGGGCAGCCAGTTCGAGGCCATTTCCTCGGACATGGCGATCAGCGCCTCAGTGAACACCTGCCCCTGCTTGTCTTTCGCCCCTTGTATGTCGAACATCTCCGGGAACCGGTAGTTGACAACCATAATAATCAGACAAGCCGCGACCAGCAGCAGCACCACAACCGCCGCCAGCCCGCCGCGCAACCTGAATTTCTTCACTCCGTCGGTCGGCGGCTCCGCTTCCGATTCCGGCGAAGCCTTTTTGCCAAACCACTTCATCTTGCCGCCCCCCTGGGAATTGTTTTGCTTTTCAGCTATCTTAAAAACGGAAAATACGGATCATAATCTCCAAGGGCAGTGATTCGCTCAGGGAAAAGCAGAACATAGCGCGAATCCGGCCCGGCCACGGCCTTGACTTAAAAAAGCCTTTTGCGCCCGGCTTCTTCTACCATACCAGAAGCAAGGCCCCTTTCCAAGCGCTTCGCCGCTTCCTTTACGCCCAAGCCGCCTTCCGGCCTTCATTTGCTCCTTCTTTCACAATAATGATACTTTTTTTGCTTTTACAACTTGAGATAACGTAACTAAGTAAACTATATTGCGGTTGACAACCGAACGGCTTAAGGCTATTTTGGTTCCCATAATCCCCGAAGACTGACCGGAGGAGGAAGTTTATGGCTGAGCCTGTCAAGCTCGATGAACAACAAAGCGTGTTCAAGAAAAAAGCCATGGAGCTCATCCCTCAGGGAGGTAATCTGGATCTCTGCTTCACCTGCGGCACCTGCGCCAGCGGATGCCCGGCTACGGGACTGCACGACATGGATCCCAGGAAATTCCTGCGGATGGTGCTCCTGGGCATGGATGAAGAGGTTCAAAAAACTCCCTGGGTCTGGATGTGCACCATGTGCCAGAGGTGCATCAAAGCCTGCCCCATGAGCGTGGATATCCCGCAATTGGTTTACCAGGCCCGGGCCACTTGGCCTCGTGAAACAAGACCAACCGGTATCCTCAAATCATGCGATATCTCCGCGAATACTCCCACCTGGTCCGCCATGGGCGCCAACCAGGAAGATTACCAGTTCGTGGTCGAGGACGTGGCCGAAGAAGTCCGGTCCACTCATCCCGGCTTTGAGGAACTGCAAGCCCCCATCGACAAGGAAGGCGCGGTATTCTGTCTGAATCAGAACTCCCGCGAACCGGTCACCGAACCGGACGAGATGATTCCGTTGTGGAAAATACTCCACACCGTCGGCGCGGACTGGACCTACCCTTCCAGCGCCTGGGCCGGTGAAAACTACTGTATGTTCCTGGCCGACGACGACGCCTGGAGGAGGATGTGCGAGGACGTCGTCAAGGCTGTCGACGGTCTCGGCTGCAAATACTGGCTTAACACCGAGTGAGGCCACGTATTCTTCGCGGTCCGGTCCGGACTGCAAAAGTTCAAAATCCCTCACAAGTTTGAAATCAAAAGCATCATTGAGATGTATGCTCAATGGATCAGGGAAGGCAAGCTGAAGGTCAGCTCCGACTGGAACAAGGAACTCGGCCTTAAGTTCACCGTCCAGGACCCCTGTCAGCTCGTCCGCAAGTCCCTCGGCGATCCGGTTGCCGAAGACCTGCGCTTTGTCGTCAAGGCCGTGGTCGGTGAAGAAAACTTTGTCGACATGTACCCCAACCGCTCCAACAACTACTGTTGCGGCGGCGGCGGCGGTTTCCTCCAGGCCGGTTACCAGGAGGAAAGGCGCTCATTCGGCAAAACCAAGTTCGACCAGATTATGGCCACCGGAGCGGATTACTGCATAGCTCCCTGCCATAACTGCCATGCTCAGATTCACGATATCTCGGAACACTACGAAGGCAATTTTCCGGTCGTCCACCTCTGGACCCTGATTGCCCTCTCCATGGGTGTTCTGGGACCCAATGAAAGGGAATACCTGGGCGACGACCTCAAGGACGTTGACGTCCTCGAAATCAGCGAGATGGAATTTTAGGCCGCCTAGGCGGAGAGTTTCTTTCCTCGCAAAATTGTGATACCTTCCAGGACCCGGAGACCTTCTCCGGGTCCATTTTTATTAGTGCCGGGAAAGAAAAATGTCCCTGTTGACCTGCGAAAATCTGACCAAGTTCTACGGCCGCCAGGATGTCCTGCGCGGGGCTTCCATGTTTATCAACTCCGGCGAACGGGTGGGCCTCATCGGGGCCAACGGCGCGGGAAAAACCACCCTCATCCGCATGATTCTCGGCCGCGAGACCCCGGACGACGGCCAGGTCCACATGGCCAAAGGCCTCCGCCTGGGCTTCCTGCCCCAAGACCTCATGACCTTTTCCGGGCAGTCGCTCCTGGAAATGGTCATGGACACCGCCGCCGCTATTCGCGACGTCCAGAACGAACTGGAGCAGATAAACCAGGATATCGAAGAACTCTCCGCCGCCCCCGGACACGACCGCAACGCCTTGCTCGAACTGACCAACCGCCAGGGCCATCTTATGGAGCTCTTCGAAAACCTCGGCGGCTATACCCTGGAACCGGAAGCCCGCAAGATTCTCACCGGCCTGGGCTTCAACGAAACCGACCTCCACCGCCGCGTGGAAGAATTCTCCGGCGGCTGGATCATGCGCGCCGTCCTGGCCCGATTGCTCGTGGCCGAACCGGACCTGCTCCTCCTGGACGAGCCCACCAACCACCTGGATATGGACTCCCTGCTTTGGCTGGAGAACTACCTTAAAACCTGCCCCTCGGCCCTGCTGCTCGTCTCCCACGACCGCGTCTTTCTCAACAACGTCGTCGGCCGCATCATCGAAGTCGAGCGCGGTCAGGTCGTTTCCTACGCCGGAAATTACGATCAGTACCTGATCGAAAAGGAAAAACGTCTCACCACCGAGGCTGCGGCTTACGCCAGCCAGCAGGACCGCATAAAACAGGTCGAAAAATTCATCGAACGCAACAAGGTCCGGGCCACCACCGCCAAGCGCGCCCAGAGCCGCATCAAAATGCTCGACAAGATGGAAAAACTCGATGCACCGGTGCGGCCCAACGAAAAACTCAGGTTCTCCCTGCCCAAACCTGCCCGCTCTCCGGAAAACCTGGTGGAGCTCTCGGGCGTGACCAAGGCCTACGGCCCAAAGGTTCTGTACAAAGGCCTGGACCTGACCATACGCCGGGGCGACCGGCTGGCCTTTCTCGGCCCCAACGGGGCAGGCAAGACCACTCTGCTCAAACTCCTGGCCGGGGCCACAGATTATCAGGCCGGGACGCGCCGCCAGGCCGACGGCGTGCTCCTGTCGTATTTTGCCCAGTTCCAGCTTGAAGAACTGAACCCGGACCGCACGGTCCTAGAGGAAATAGACACCGTCGCCGGAGACCTGACGCCGGGTCGGCTGCGTTCCATCCTCGGCTCGTTCCTCTTCCGGGGCGATGATGTTTTTAAAAAGGTGGCTGTGCTTTCCGGAGGCGAAAAGAGCCGCCTTCTCCTGGCCAAGATCATGCTCGTCGGTCCCAATCTGCTCCTGCTGGACGAGCCAACCAACCACCTGGACATCCCCGCCCGGGAGATGCTTGAACAGGCCCTGCTTCAGTACGAAGGCACGCTCTGCCTCATCAGCCACGACCGGCACCTCATCAATGCCGTGGCCAACAAGGTATTGGTCGTGCGCAACGGCCGGCCGGAAGTATTCCCCGGCAATTTCGACGACTTCCGCCGCGTCTGGCAGGACCGGCTGGACGCCGAGGATGCCGCAGCCAGACCGGCCCATGTGGCCGTGAAACAGGTTGAACAGCCCAAGGCCCAGGGTCTTACCCGGGCTGAAAAAGAAGCCCGCAAGAAAGCCGAGGCCCAGGCCCGCCAGAAACTTTACCGCCTCAAAGCCCCGCTGGAGAAAAAGGTCAGGGAACTGGAAGACCAGGTTTCCGGCCTGGGCTCTCAGATAGATGCGGTTTCCGCCGAACTGGCCTTGCCCGAAACATACCAGGACGCCGAAAAATTCAAAAAACTTCATCTCCAGTACAACCGCCTCAAAGCCGATCTGGACAAGGCCTCCGCCGCCTGGGAGGAAGCCGCCTTGGAACTCGAGGAACTGGAAAACAACCCGGAGCTGAACGAAGGGTGAAAGCCCCCCTATAAAGGACAGAACCTGCCTGACCGGCGGACAACACCAGCTTCTGGGCTTGCCCCCGGTTCAAAGCTTTCATCCTCCGTCCGTATTTTCTTGACAACCGCCTGTCTTTATTAAAATAATTAATAATCTTGTCCCAACGCTGGGCTATTGTAATTATGTTTTAAAATTTAGCCGGGAATTAACGAAAAGTATTGTTTTTGCGATGCAAAAGGACGGTCCAATATGAACCTTTCCGTATTAGAACGCATGGCTCGTGAAGGTGATATGAGTGTTGATGCTTTACGTTATTTCCTTAGTTGCAAAGGCGAATGCGAATGTTTGGATTTCAAGGAAAACATTCAGTTAACTGAGGACAAAGATTTGTGTAATTTTGCACGGGATGTTTTAGCCATCAAAAATGTCGGTGGAGGCTTCATAGTCGTAGGAGTTCAAGACAAGTCCTGGAAACCCGTCGGTTTAAAAGAGCAATTACATTTCGACACAAAAATGATACGTGACAAAATCCGCAAAGCTACCGGCATAGACATTGCGATTGATATCGTTCATCACGAAATACACGTCCCAAATTCAACGGGATTATTTGCAATCATCTTCATTCGTTCCAGTCGCAAACGTTCAAAAAGGCGTTCTCCAACTCTTGTTGCAAAAGATTTTTGCACTGCTCTATCTTGTGGTCTTCGCCGAGGAGAAATCTATTTTAGAAAAGGTGACGCAACAATTCGTGTTAGTACACGTGAGGAATTGGATGACCTTCTAGAGCAGTTAGAGGAGCAGGCCGACTCTGATGTGCTCACCCAAACTGGTCATGCTTCCCCTTTTACTGTCCATCAAGGCACTTATCTCTTGTTAGAGAAAGGATTTGAACAGTTCATTGGACGAAATGCCCTCCGTGCCGATCTGCTGGAGGCCGTTACAAGAGATCCAAGAATTTGGATCATTAACGTTCACGGACCAGGAGGATCAGGAAAAACTGCCCTTGTCAACTGGGCTGTCTATGAGTTCTTTGAAAAGCGTCAATTTGAAGCAATTATTCAACTGACGGCGAAAGATACAGTATTGACTACGAAAGGCATTGAGAAATTTGGTCGGACTTTGTACTCTCTGGACAACCTCCTTGACCACATACTAAGAGCATTTGATGAAACACCACCATCGGAATTAGAGGAGAAAAGAAGAATAGTAACAGAGTATCTATCTGCCTGGAGTACGTTGTTAGTTCTTGATAATATGGAGACTATTCAAGATGGTAGAATCCTGAACTTTGTGCAGTCACTGCCACAGGATACAAAAGCAAAGGTATTGATGACGAGCCGACAAAAAACCGGAGGCTGGGAACTCCCTTTTCCAATAAGCGAATTACAGGCTAATGAGGTCCAAGATTTCATTAGAATTAGATCTAAAGAAATGGGAATTTCATTTCCTACTGATTTTGTCACCACAGAAAAGGTGAGAATCGCAACCGGCGGGCTCCCCTTGGCCATTCAGTGGGTTTTGGGGCGCTATCGCATGAAACCTGATATCTCCCAGATTACTGGATCGGTTAGCGCAAAGGATTCCCCCGTATTAGAATTTAGCTTTCGAAATATATGGCAAGCTCTTTCACCTGATTCTAAGGCTATATTGGCAATTTCCACGATCTTCGATGACCCTCCTACAACTCAGTCTTTATGTATCGCGACCGCGTTCACACCGGAAAGAGTTGAAAAGGCTCTTGGAGAATTGGTTGATGTGACACTAATAAATAGAGTGACAAGTACTGTTGATGGACGAGTGACTTATGTTGCGTTACCAATCACTCTTGCTTTTTCTCGAAATCAACTCGGAGAAATGGGGGAATTTGAAATCCAATGCCGTCAACGCTTTCAGAAATATACTGAGCAGATTGAGCTTCAGGAATCAGAGATATATAGATTCCGTAGTAGGTTTCAAGAATTTGGGTTAGTAACAGACAACGAAAAGAAGGCAACCATACTCTGCCAAAGAGGAGAGTCAGAGATGTTTGTTGGCAACGTGGACACTGCCGACATGCTCTTCAAGCAGGCCAGAGACACCGCTCCGCAGAGTGCTTACGTTTATGCCATGAGTGCAAGCTATGAACTGGCAAGAAACCGAGTTGGAAACGCGCTTTCATTTATTGATACTGCTTGCTCAAGAGTCACCAAAGCAACTGGAGCGTTGTGTTATACAATTAAAGCCCGGATATTAGATGTACAACGAAATCGTAATGGACGTGTCGCAGCTCTCGCGAAAGCGTTAGAATATTCTCCTGGAGACTACGTATTACGCCACCAATACGGAGTCGCACTTAGTAGAGCAGGAAAAACGGAAGCTGCCATAGATGAATTTACTGCGATTATTGACGCCGAGCTAAAGAAGCCCACCCCAACCATACAACTTTTAGTAGCTTTTAAAACTCGTATGATCAATTTAAAACGGTTAGGTCGTTATACTGACCTCGCAAGTGACAGAGCGATTGTGACCGAAATTTTTACAAAATACCCTCACCTATCTGGTGAAATAGAGCAATTCAATGAACTTCTTAACCGTAATGGAGATAATGATAACACTTGACTTGGCTATAGATTCCCCCCTGCTTGAGCGGTCTCCCTGTCCTCCGCCGAATCCCGTTGCCCCTTTTTACCCTCCTTGGTAAAATGAGGGCATGAAATTCGCTAAATGGTCTTTTCTCCTTGGCCTTGTTCTTTGTCTGCTCCCTCTCCCGGTCCGGGCTGTCGATCCGCCCGCGCCCCCGGACAGATTCACTCTTGCTGAACAGAGAACCTACCTGCCGGCCGAGCTGTCCGAATATATAGACGGCCAGGCCGCCTGGTACATTCTTTACGGCTGCCGTAAGCTCGACCATTTCCGTTACACTTCCCCAGACGGCCGCACCGTGGTCCTGGACGCGTATGAAACCGATTCACCGCTCAACGCTCACGGCCTCTACCTGGATCAGGGACAAGGCCTGGCCGACCGCCTCGGGCTTGGCGGCCCGTCATCCGGGGACCAGTATTCCGCCGCCCTGGTCAAGGGCCCCTATCTCTTCCAGGTCTCCACGGACCACCCGGGACCGGACTCGCCGGACCTGCTCACCGGCCTGCTGCAATCGGTTTCGGTCCTTATCCCGTCCGGCCCGTTGCCCCCGGAACTGGACTGGCTGCCGGTGGAGAACCGCGACGAAGCCACCTACCGGCTGGTCAAGGACGGCGTTCTGCGCCTGAGCCTTCTTCCTTTCGGCTTTTCGGCCGATTATCACGCCGGAGACCGGCATGTTTCCCTGGGCCTGGCGGTTTTCGACTCACCGGAACTGGCCCGGTCCGCCTTTGACCGCACGGTCGAGGAACAGATCTCGGCCAAAAGGGCCAAACGAGTCAACCCGCCCGGCCTGCCGCCGGAGTGGACGGCTTTGGATCTGGGGCAGCGCGGCGGCCTTCTGCTGACGCCTCACGGCCGGTATGTTCTGTGCTCTTCCCGGCTGACAGACCTCAACCATGCGGTACCATTGTTTAATTCCCTCATCTCGCGGCTACCCTGAGAACTTTTTTCATCGGAACCAAAAAATTCCCCTTGACAATCAGCCGGGTCCGTGGTCTTTTTTTAACACTATGGTTAAATGCTTCGCACATAAATCCCTCCGTCTCCGCGACGCCGCCCTTCTGTCGGACAGCTCCGTTGTCGTCCGCAATTGGTGGTGGTGCATCTCTTCGACGGTGGGGGTCCGTGGTGTGATGCACTAGTTTCATAACATACGGAAAAACCAAGGCCCACCGTCGACAGACGGTGGGCCTTTTTATTTGCCGAAAACGGCGGGCCTCCCGCAAGGACGGCCGCCGAAAAAAGATTATCAGCACATCCAGAAGGAGGATCTCGAAATGTCCAAGAAAATCATGCTCCCCGAAAGCGAAATGCCCAGGAGCTATTACAACATCGCCGCCGACCTGCCCAACCCGGTGCCCCCGCCGCTGCACCCGGCCACCGGACAGCCTGTCGGCCCCGATGACCTGGCCCCCATCTTCCCCATGCCTCTCATCGAACAGGAAGTCAGCCAGGAACGCTACATCGATATCCCCGAAGCTGTCATGGATGTGTACCGTATCTGGAGACCCACCCCCCTGGTGCGCGCCGAAAGGCTCGAAAAACTGCTCGACGCTCCGGTCAAAATCTATTTCAAAAACGAATCCGTTTCCCCTCCGGGCAGCCACAAACCCAATACGGCCGTGCCTCAGGCGTATTACAACAAAATCTCCGGGGTCAAGAAACTGACCACGGAAACAGGAGCCGGACAGTGGGGCTCGGCCCTGGCTTTCGCCTGCAACTATTTCGGCCTGGAATGCAAGGTCTTCATGGTCAAGGTCAGCTTCGAACAGAAGCCCTACCGCAAGCTCATGATGCAGACCTGGGGCGCCAACTGCATAGCCAGCCCCTCCAATGAGACCGAAGCGGGCCGCCGCATGCTGCAGCGGTCCCCCGACTCCCCCGGCACCCTGGGCATGGCCATCAGCGAAGCCGTCGAAGCCGCCGTCACCTCCAACGGGGACACCCGGTACGCCCTCGGCTCGGTCCTTAATCACGTCATGCTCCACCAGACTGTCATCGGCCAGGAAGCCATCAAGCAGTTCGACTCCATCGGCGAGTATCCCGATGTGGTCATCGGCTGCGCGGGCGGAGGGTCCAACTTCGCCGGGCTGGCCTTCCCCTTCCTCAGGGATAAAATGAACGGCAAAAGCGTTCAGGTCATCGCCGCCGAACCGGCCTCATGCCCGACCATGACCAAAGGCCCTTACGCCTACGACCTCGGCGACACCGAAGGCATGACCCCGCTCATGGCCATGTATACACTGGGACATAACTTCGTGCCCCCGTCCATCCACGCCGGAGGCCTCCGTTACCACGGCATGTCGCCCCTGGTTTCCGCCCTGGTCAAGGAAGGTCTGGTCGAACCAAGGTCTTACACCAACCTGGACACCTTCGGAGCAGGCGTCAATTTCGCCCGCAGCGAGGGTATTATACCGGCGCCGGAAACCAACCACGCCCTGGCCGCAGTCGAAGAAGTCGCCCGCCAGGCCAAGGCCGAAGGCAAGTCCAAGACCATCGTCGTCAGCTTCTCCGGACACGGCGTCATCGACCTGCCGTCCTACGACGCCTATTTCTCCGGAAAACTGACCAACTACGCCCTGCCGGAAGCGGAAATCGCCAAGGCACTGGAAGAAATCAGGGTTATCCCCCAGGCGGCCGCCTGAAAGGAGCAGCCATGAACACGGTCCGCACAGTCCTCGACAATCTGGAAACCCGTTGCCCCAGGCTTGGCGGACCGGTCACCTTCCATTACTGCCGGTACGCGGCCGACAACCTGCCTTGCTCCCGGTCCCTGATCTGCTGGCAGAACCATTTCCCGGTCCATGAGTACCTCGGGCGGCTCATGACCAAAGAGGAATGGGTGGATGCTTTCGAGAAACCGTCTGCCGAACGACTGGACAGAATACTGACCATCGCGGCCGAAACCTCCGACCGCCTTAATCATAATCCTTAGCCTGTATCATCCTCGAAAAAGAAGCGCCCGGAACCGAAAGTTCCGGGCGCTTCGAACGTTACCCAAAGCTCTGCGTTTATTTCTTCCGCTCAAGCCTTGCCAGGTTATCCTTTTTTTCTTCGGTAACTCTCCGGCCGGACATTCCTTCTTCCAGCCGACGGCCTAAAAAAAGCACGGCCAGCAACCCCATCTCCTTATTACTCCTCTTCCTCCGCCTGAAACTCCAGAATATCCCCGGGCTGGCAATCAAGGACCCGGCAGATAGCCTCCAGGGTCGAAAATCTGATAGCCTTGGCCTTGCCCGTCTTCAGTATGCTCAGATTCTGAGGGGTTATCCCCACCGCCTCGGCCAGCTCCTTGGAAGCCACCTTCCGCCGGGCCAGCATCACATCCAGGTTAACCACTATAGACATATCGGCCCCCTCATATCACCAGGGCCTGTTCGTCCTGAAGCTTGCGGCCCTCATCCATGATCCACGAAACCAGGATGATGCCGAAGGCCACCAGCAAGCCGCCGACGTCCGAACTGCTGGCTCCCAGGGAGATCATACGCTGGCCCGGCGGATTCTCCAGGGTCAGCAGAACAGTAACCAGGGCCTGGTTGAAAGGGTTCCATATCTGTCCGGCAAGCAAGGCGTAACCGGTCTGCCTGATGCGGCGGACGACTCCGGACGAGAAGACTTCGCCTCGGGCGTACAGATCGAACAATTTGTAGAGAAAATAAAAGACGGTCATCCTGATGGCCAGCGGGATCAGGGTAGCCAAGCCCGCCCGCCAGAGCGTGGCGTCGCTGAGAGGCATGGGCAACGACGCCCACGGCGGATTGAATCCGGCCGGGCCGCCGCCCATGAGGGCGAACGTGTCGGCCAGGCTGTTGAAGTTGGCCCAGAGCACCACATGCAGCACAGGCAGTGCAGCTAGAATGAAAAGGCAAATTCCCCTAAAAATCAGACTCACTTTTCTTATCCTGTCCATCTCTCCGATTCCTCCAGGATCGTTTTGAATTGATGGCAGGACGCTAACACCTCATTTATCGTTTGTCAATAATTTTTTATTGTCATACATGCTTTAATTATCTATCAAGATTAATTGCATCTGCCCCGCAGAAGCCGTTTCCCCCAACACGCAAGGCAAGCGCCGGGTGGAGACGGCCTAAAAAACCCGCCGGACGGGCGTCTCCTTGCGGGCTGCCAGCCTGCCCCGCATCTGGCCGCGTTCCGCCTTGAGCTGGCGGAGCCGCCATTCGAGGTCGTCCCTCTCGGCCGGAGCGGCCACGGCCACGGCCTTTTCCAGGGCATCCACTTCCCGTTCCAGCCGGTAAAGTTCCAGCGCCAGCAAACGAATGGACATGGCTTTCCTCCTGTTTTAATACTATCTGCCCCCTTTCTGTCCGTCAACATTCGCACTTTCTGGAATAATCCTTTTCCCGGCATCTCTTTCGTAGTAAATTCAAGATGTCGCACTGGCGAAAGGAGTCAGATTTATGCCCAAGACGCGCAAAATAGGTTTCATCGGCGGCGGCAACATGGCCGAAGCCATTATAAAAGGGCTCATTCTCGGCGGGCTGGCCGGACCTGCCCAGATTATCGTCCATGATATCGCCCAGGGAAGGCTCGATTACCTGCGGGAGACCTACGCTGTCACCCCGGCAAAAACAAACACCGACGTCATGGCCAAAGCCAACCTGGTGATACTGGCCATCAAGCCTCAATTCCTGAGCGGAGTGCTCGCGGAAATAGGCCCGCTGGCCAAATCCTCCCAGATTGTTGTTTCCATCGCGGCGGGCGTCACCCTGGACAGCCTCCAGGCCGTCTTCCACGAGCCGGTTCCTTTGGTCCGGGTCATGCCCAACACCCCGGCCCTGGTCCAGGCAGGCGCGTCGGCCCTGTCCCGAGGGACCCACACCACCGGCGAACAGATGGACTTGGTCATGAACTATTTCCAGTCCGTGGGCCTGGCCGTGGAAGTGGAAGAACGTCTCATGGATGCAGTAACAGGCCTCTCCGGCAGCGGCCCGGCCTATGTCTTTCTGTTCCTCGAAGCCCTGACCGATGCGGGAGTCAGCCTCGGATTGCCCCGTCAGACCGCCCGGCTCCTGGCCAATCAGACCGTTCTCGGCTCGGCCAGGCTGGCCCTGGAACCTGGCCGCCACCCGGCGGAACTGAAAGATATGGTCACCTCCCCCGGCGGCACCACCATAGCCGCCCTCCACGGACTGGAAAAAGCGGGCTTTCGCGGTCTGGTCATGGACGCGGTGATTGAGTCCGCCCGCAAAGCTGCCGAACTCGGCAAGAAATAAACAGAAACGGAGGCTCCCGTTTACCCAGGGAGTCTCCGGCTGCCCCGCAAAACCGGGCCGGAATAATTAATTCCGGCCCCAGGCTGTTGACAAACCTCTTTGTTGTCATTATCAAGCTGACCTGCACCCCCAAAGACGATTTTCCGGTTTCCCCTTTCTTAGGCGAACATGGACGTTCGCCCTCCCGGCGAAGGGCATGGATGCCCGTTCGACGGATTAAAAAAGGCCGGGGGTTCCAAGGGGACGCGGCCGCTTGGGCGTCCCCTTGGTCTGGGCGGGAAAGACTGGCCGAAGTCGTCGCCGTCCGCGGCAGGGGCGAAGCACCCCGCCGGAACAGTCAGACCCGAAGACGTCTTATCTTCAACTTTCTGTCCTTCTGATGTTTTCAGAAATACAAATTATGTTCGACGGACTTGGGGGGCTTTTTCAACAGTCAGGCCGGAATGATTAATTCCGGCCTGATCCTTCCCGAAGCAAATGTACCTTCAGTTATTTGATCCACCTGCCAATTCGCTTGACAGGCGAAAATTGGTCAATTAATATGCTTTTTATGACATATTACATGTGTCATGTTTTCCAGCATAAATCAGCACGCCAGTCTCCCTTTCACCTGAATACAGGCTGCAATGGGCGCTTGGTGAAGCGGCTTTTTATCCGCCACTAATGCTGAATTGGCCTTATGCAGTCAGTTTGATGGTTACCGGCGTTCCAGTTCATTATCTGACCACCAGAATTGCAGAGGTATTGCTATGTCCAAACACGTTTTCGTCTCCAATGGCCTGCGAAGAATCCTGTTCGTCCCATTGTTCGCCTTCTTGCTGATAGCCCCGGCCGGCCCGGCCGCGGCTCAGGACCTGTTCATGTATTGCGGAGCGGGGTTGAGGCAGCCGGTTGATGAATTGCTGAACACGTATTTTCAGCAGACAGGGAAAAAGGTTAATGTGGAATTCGGCGGTTCGGGGCAGCAGATAACCCGTTTCAAGGCCACGGGTCAGGGCGACATCTTCCTGCCCGGCTCCCATTTCTATGTCGATCAACTGAAGGAAATGGGGCAGGTGACCTTTTCTCTGCCGGTGGTCCTGCACATCCCGGTGGTGGCGGTGAACAAAGGCTCGGCCGAGAAGGTCAAGACTTTCGCAGACTTGGCTAAACCGGGCATTCGCGTCGGACTGGGGGACCCCAAGGCCATGGCCCTGGGCCGGACAGCCGAGGACATCCTGGACAATAGCGGACTCAGGGAGGCTGTCTTAAAGAACACCGTGGTTCGGACGGCCACGGTCAAGCAACTGACGCTGTACATCGTCAAGGGCGAGGTCGATGCCGGAATCATCGCACGGGCCGACGGCTGCCAGAACCAGGATAAGCTGGTCTATTTTGGCGTCGACCCGTCCTGGTACAAGCCGGACATCGTCACCGCCGCCGTCCTGAAGACTTCCCCCCAACCGGAGGAGGCACGGAAGCTGGCCGAGTTTCTCGGTTCTCCGGCTTCTGTGGAGGTTTTCGGCAAGTACGGATTTCTGCCGGTCAAATAGGAAAGGTCACCGGAGCCCAGATTGAGCCGCCTGGATCGTCTTCTGACCATCCCGCTGGTCCTTTTCGGCCTGGTGGTGGCCGGTGTGCTCGCCGCCCTTGTGACGGAGGTCACACCGGCTGAACTGCTCGGTTCCATCGTCCACCCGGAAACTTTGTACGCGCTGAGGTTTTCGCTGCTCACCTCCTGCGCGGCCATGGCCTCAGCCACGATGCTCGGGGTGCCAGCGGCCTATTTCCTGGCTCGCCACGACTTTCCGGGCAAGGGCTTCATGGAGACCTTGCTGGACGTTCCCTTGGTCATGCCGCCGCTGATAGCGGGGGTGGGCCTGCTCTTCCTCTTCGGACAGGGCATGATGGGCGGCCACCTGGCCCGGATGGGTTTTTACCTGGTCCTCAGCCCTTGGGGAGCGGTAGCAGCCCAGACGTTCGTGGCTACGCCCATAGTCCTGCGCTCGGCCCAGGCGGCCTTTGCCTCTGTCGACAGGGGTTACGAGGAAGCGGCCGCCACCTTGGGACTATCTTCCCTGCAGATCATGATCCGGGTCAACCTGCCTTTAGCCGCCCGGAGTGTGCTTTCCGGCCTGGTCATGGCCTGGGCCAGGACCATGGGCGAATTCGGCGCGACACTCATGGTCGCGGGTGCGACCAGGTTCCGCACGGAAACCCTGCCCATCGCCGTCTATCTGAACATCTCCAGCGGCGAAACAGGAATCGCGGTCTCCTGCTCACTGGTTCTTCTGAGCGCCGCCTTTCTGCTTCTGCTTAGTACGCGCCTGCTCAACAAGCCGCAACCGGAAAACCATTTGCACCAGAGGCGATCAAGTTGGCCGAACTGGAATTGATAGGCGTAAAGAACCGCTTTGTCCAGCGGACGGACCTGCATGTCCCCGACGGCGAGACCTTCGCCATTGTCGGGCCTTCCGGCGCGGGCAAAACCAGTCTTCTCAGGATAATCGCCGGTCTTGAGCCACATGAAGGCCGGATTCTCATCGACCGGAGCGAAGTCCAGTCGGTACCGGCCAACCGCCGGGCTGTGGGTATGGTCAGTCAGGACCTGCATCTGTTCCCCCATCTGACCGTGGAAGGCAATCTGTTTCTGGCCATGAGCCGCTCCGATTGCAGCCGGACAGTTCGCCGCCGGAGAGTTTCGGACTTAATGGAATTGCTGCGCATAACCCATCTGGCGGGCCGCAAGCCTGCTACTTTCAGCGGCGGAGAAAAACAGCGGACAGCCCTGGCCAGGGTGCTGGCTTCCGCCCCCAGGCTTCTGCTGCTGGATGAACCATTCAGCAAACTGGATTTCCGCACGGCCCGGTACCTGCGGGCCGAATTCAAGAACCTTCAGGCTCAGCTGGGGCTGACCTCCATCATCGTCACCCACGATATTGAAGAAGCCGCGGACCTGGCCCGGACCGTCTCTGTCATGCGTTCCGGTCTGCTGACCGTTTCGGGATGCCGGACAGGCCAGGACTCACAGGCAGGAAACCCGGTCGAACTCTTTCTGGAGACCCCGAATCTTTTGACCTGCCGTCCCATCCGCAATCTGGGCAACGGCCTGGTCGAAGCCGAATGGGCCGGGGGCATACTCCATATTCCCGATGAGGGCCAGCCCTTTTCCAGCTTCACCGTCAAACGCCGGGGTGTTGAAATAGGTCCGGCGCCACCGGCCGGACCTCGCATCAACCGTTTTACCGGCCTGATTCGCCAGGTGAAAATCAATGACGACTCGGCCATGATACTGCTTGATGTCAACAGTGCGATACTCAGGGTGGAAACCACTCCCGAGGACTGGACTCGCATGGGCCTGTCCGAGGGAAACACAGTGCATGGCTTGATGAAACTGAGAGCCCTGGAAGCCTGTTGCCCGATTATTTCCTCTCGCGATATGCCTAAATAGAACGGAATCGCCAGACCCCGTCTACAACAGCGTCCCCCGCAGAATTATCTGAGCCAGGCTGAAATAGATCATCAGCCCAACCACATCGACCATGGTAGCCACAAACGGGGCCGAAGCGCTGGCAGGGTCGAAGCCCAGGCGCTTTAGCAGAAACGGCAGGGTCGAGCCGGAAACCGTACCCCAGGTCACCACGCCGACAATGCTGAATGAAACCGTCAGGGCCACCAGAAAGGCATGGTCGCCATAGCCCTTAAAGATAGCCTGGCTGCCCATGATGCGGAGGAGGCCTATCACGGCCAATATGCTCCCCAGGGCCAGGCCGGACAGGAGTTCCCGGTAAGTCACCCGCCACCAGTCCTTCAGCCTGACCTCGCCCAGGGCCATGGCCCGGATGACCAGAGTCGTGGCCTGAGACCCGGAATTGCCGCCGCTGGAAATAATCAGGGGGATGAAGAGGGTCAGGATAACGGCCTGGGTTATTTCCAGTTCGTAATGCCCCATGGCCGTGGCCGTCAGCATCTCGCCGATCATCAGGACCGACAGCCAGACCGCCCGCTTTTTTATCATGTCCATGAGGCTGGCCTGCAGGTAAGGCGTCTCAAGAGCCTGCATGCCGCCCAGCTTCTGGATATCCTCGGTGGCTTCCTCTTCCAGAACATCGGCGATGTCGTCAAAGGTAATGATGCCCTTCATCCGGCCTTCGGCGTCCACGACCGGAATGGCCATCAGGTCGTGGAGCGACATCAGCCGGGCCACTTCCTCCTGGTGCATGTCCTCCGGCACGGTGATGACGTCCGTCTCCATGATTTCCCGGACGATCTTGTCTCCCCGTGCGGCGAAAAGTTCCCGGATGGAGATGACTCCCTGCAAGCGCTGTCCGCTGTCCAGGACGTAAGCGTAGTAGATCGTCTCCAACTGGTTCTGTACCTGCTGCCGCAGGTAGCGGATGGCTTCATCCGCCGTGGAATCAGGCCGCAGCCTGGCGAAACGGGGGCTCATCAAACCGCCGGCTGCGTCTTCCGCGTAAGCCAACAAGGCCGTCACTTCACGCCTGGTCCGCTCGTCGCACAGTTCCAGAAACTCCTGCTTCAGCGGCCCTTCCACGGCCTGCAGAACGTCGGCGGCATCGTCGGGAGCCAGTTGCCTCATCCACATCCGGCGCTCTCCCTGTGGGAGCAGTCCAATCAGGTCGGCCTGTTCCTGGGCGCTCAGACTCAGAAAAAAGTCTTCGGCATCCTCGCGGGGCAATGAACGGAATCCGTAGACCCGGTCCTCAGCGGACAGTATCTGCCACAGATCCCACAGGTCTTCGAGGGAAAGTATCTTGTTATGGTCGTACTGGGCCGCCATCACGGTCATGGCCGTACCTCCTCAACCCGGATAATCCGGATGTATCGGTTCAGCCGTGTGCGGGAATCACGAGGACGGCTTTCGGCCGGACGGGCCGATTCGCCGGTAAGATGCACACGGGCCATTGTTCAACTTCGCCCACCCCTGATTGGGCGGACTTGGCCCGTATCAAGGGGGGGATCAGCTACTTCGGTCTAAATTACCGCTGTCTTCACTCATTTCCTTTTTGCTCCTGAAAACAACACAACATAGTTATACTCCTCCCCACAAGCCGTGGCAACCCCATTGACAGAAAAGGTAAAGGGGGGGGCTCGGCCAGACCGAACAAAACGCCGCCACGGGGAGTTTTACGGCTCCTCGCCGCGGCGGCGGATATAGATGAAAGCTCAATCAGGCCTGTAGGTCGGGCAGGTCCTTGTACAACTCCAGGGCGGCCGGGTTGGCCAGGGCGTCGCGGTTGGTGACCGGCTTGCCATGGATGATGTTGCGCACCGCCAGTTCCACCTTCTTCATGTTGATGGTGTAAGGGATGTCGTCCACCCGGATGATCTTGGCCGGAACGTGCCTGGGGCTGGTGCTGTCCCGGATGGCCTTTTTTATCTTGGCCTGAAGCTCGCCGGTCAGTTCCACGCCTTCCCAGAGTTTGACAAAGAGGATGACGCGCACGTCGTTCTCCCAGTCCTGACCGACGACGAGGCTATCGGCAATTTCGGGCAGGGTCTCGACCACGCGGTAGATATCGGCCGTGCCGATGCGCACTCCGCCGGGGTTGAGGGTGGCGTCCGAGCGGCCGTAGATGACCACGCCGCCGTTGTCCTTAACCTCGATAAAGTCGCCGTGGCACCAGATGCCGGGGAAACGGCGGAAGTAGGCGTTGAGGTATTTTTCGCCGTCCGGATCGTCCCAGAAATGGATGGGCATAGACGGGAAGGGCGCGGCGCAGACCAGTTCGCCTTTCTGGTTGACCACGGGATGGCCGTCCTCGTCGAAGGCCATGACTTTCATGCCCAGCCCCCGGCACTGAAGCTGCCCGGAATAGACCGGCCCTATGGGATTGCCCAGGGCGAAGCAGCCATTGATATCCGTGCCGCCGGAAATCGACGCCAGTTGCAGATCGCTCTTTATCTCGCGGTAAACATAGGCGAAGCCTTCCTCGGGCAGAGGCGAGCCGGTGGAGAGCACGGCCCGGAGCCGGTCCAGGCGGCAGTTCCGGCCTGGCTTGGCCTCGGCCTGCTCCAGGGCGGCGATATACCGGGCCGAAGTGCCGAAAACCGTCACGCCGGTTTCCTCGGCCAGTCGCCAGAGGGACTCCGCGTCCGGATAGAAAGGCGAACCGTCATACAGAAGGATGGTCGCCCCCACGGCCAGGGAAGCGGTCAGCCAGTTCCACATCATCCAGCCGCAGGTGGTGAAATAGAAGATGACGTCGTCCCTTTTCAGGTCCGTGTGCAGAATGAGCTCCTTGAGCTGGTGCAGCAGTATGCCGCCCACGCTCTGAACCATGCATTTGGGTTTGCCGGTGGTGCCTGAGGAATACATGATGTAAAGAGGGTGGCTGAAAGGCACCTGCTCGAAGCTGAGTTCGAGGCCTGATTCCGGTGAAAGGAAATCGGCCCAGTGCTCGGCCCGGTCCAAACGGCTCAGGTCCGGATGCTCGTTGACATAGGGCACAACGACCACTTTCCGGGTGGCGGGCAGTTCGGCCAGGATTCCGGCCACCCGCTCCAGGGAGTCGAAGCTCTTGCCATTGTAAAAATACCCGTCCGCAGTGAAGAGGACCTTGGGTTCGATCTGTCCGAATCTGTCCAGGACGCCCTTGATGCCGAAGTCCGGTGAGCAGGAGGACCAGACAGCTCCCAGGCTGGCGGCGGCCAGCATGGCGATGATGGTTTCGGGCATATTGGGCATGAACCCGGCCACGCGGTCGCCCTTGCCCACCCCGAAATTCTTGAGCGCCTTGGCCAGGCGGGCCACCTGGTCGAAGAGTCCGGCGTAGGTAATTTGCCGCAGGGCCTGGCCCTCGCCCTTAAAGATCAGGGCCATGCGGTCGTCCTGGTAGCGGAGCAGGTTCTCCGCGAAATTCAGTTCCGCCCCGGAAAACCATCTGGCGCCGGGCATCTTGCGCAGGTCGTCGACAACCTCGTCACAGGGCCGGGAAGCCCGCACGCCGACGAAATCCCACAGAGCAGCCCAGAAGTCGGCAATGGCGTCAATGGACCAGTGGTAAAGCTCGTCGTAATTCGAGAACGATTTACCGTAACGTTGGTTGACGTACCTGATGAAACGGGTCATGTTGGCCTGCTCGATCCGTTCAGGCGAAGGGGTCCAAAGTGGAGTCGTCATGCGCCGGCTCTCCTCTCTGCTTTGATTTTGCGGGGAAAATGGATTTACGGAGTAAGATTAGGCCAGATTGAACGTCAAGTCAAGGGTTTGTCGATCATCTTCCACCCGCGCCGGGGGAAGACCACCGGCGCGGATTGACAGAGCGGGGGCTTTCCCCTATAGTCCGGACAAGGTCCGGGAGGTCAGTTCCAGACCGAGGACGGGTTGGGATAATAAAGCGGCTGCCCGTCCGGAGTCTCCTGCCTGCGGACGACGTTGCGAGACACCAGTTCGTCCAGGGCGTCGTCCAGTTCCTGATCGGATGTGGTCCAGCGTGCCCTGATAAGATCCATCGACGGCCGGACGTTGTCGTCCAGCAATGAAGCGACCACGATGTACGCGGAAGTGGCTTCGACGGTTAGTTCGAGCTTAAAAATGTTACGATCCATAACGGCGTGAAAATGATCATCCATCTAAATCTCCTGCCGGTGGAGGACCCGAAATGATTGCCCCGACCGCTTGTTATTTTCCCTGGACGGATATTACGCCCGCCGGGCTTAATCAAGCCCTGTGCTTTTTCCGGAAGATTATACTGTATCGGCTGCCCGGTGACCAGCCCGGAGAACACCTGGTCAGGGCCGTGGAGGCCGGAATGCTCGAGCTGGTCGAGGTCGATTTTATCGCCGATCAGGCCGAGCTGAAGCGTGTCATGGCCGATTTCGCCAAATGGGCGGACATGTACCGCGATCCGGCATACTTGTCCCTGCTGAAAAACCAGCCCTTGCGCGACACCGACGAAACGGCATCCCGTCTGATGACCGCCATTCGCGGCCGCTGGTCGGACCCGGCCCTGAAAAGGGAACCGGCCCGCGACGCCCAGGTCTTCCTGCATTTCGCCCGCCACCTGGACCGCCAGAGAGAGGAAGTCCGGGAACTCCTGGCCAGGGTGGAAACCAGGGAAAACGGCCTGAGCCGGATCATGGGCGTCGGCGATATCGACCGTGAAGAAGACGGCCTGGACCCGGCCGCCCCGGCCGGACCGAAGTTGAGCGCCATGCAGGAAAGCGGCGTGGAACTCATGCCCCAGCGTCTGGCCGCCTGGGCCCATCTGCTCAGTCATCATGGACGCGGGCGCACGGCGCTTTTCACCGACCGGCCCCAGGCCGCGTCTCAACTGGATATGAATCTGGTCCGGCGGGTCAAGTCGGACCGGGCTATAGGCGCGGGCCGGAACATGGACGTGCTGGAGCCTTTTATCAGACTTACCGTGCCCGCCCCGCCGCCGGGAATGGACATTGCGGGCCTGGAGCCCTGGCGGCTGAAGGATGACAACCTGTTCAGCCTGCTGACGCGTATAGCCGAAAAGCCATGGAACCCGGAAGAGCTTCCTCTGCTACGGACAGAGGCCGAGGCCATGGTCAAGGCCATGCATTTGGAAAAACCTGCGGACAGTGGACCGGCTTTGACTCTGACCGGATACATGCTGCCCGGCGCCGACCTCGCGGAAGCCTACCGAGCCGCCGCCGGTCTGGCCGATGCGCCGGTCAAAACAGACGCCTATTGCGGACCCCTGTTCGAAATCTGCGCGGAATGAACTATTAGGAATGCAATAGGTTCCCATGAAGAAGATAGCCGTACTTTCGGATATTCACGCCAATCTGCCGGCCCTGGAAGCGGTCTGGAGAGATCTGGAAGCCCAGGCCCCGGACGAGGTCTATCATCTCGGCGACCTGGTCGGTTACAACCCTTACCCCGAGGAAGCGGTGGACTTTGTGCGCCGCCGCGGCCTGCCCGGCATCCGCGGCAATTACGACCTGGCCGTGGCCGCCAAGGTCCCCGATCCGGCTTCGGCCTACCTCAAGGAGCCCATTTCCCCCAATGGCTGGGCGGCATACCGCTGGAGCGAGAGTCATGTCCCGGAAAAGGACCGGGAATACCTGCTCGGCCTGCCGGAAAGAATCGACCTGGAGATTGAAGGACACCGGCTGACCCTGGTGCACGGCTCGCCGGACGATGTGCGGGAATACCTGTATCCGGACACTCCGGAAGAAATGCTGGCCGAGGCGGTGGCATCCGCCGGATGCGACCTGCTCCTCTGCGGGCATACTCACCGGCCCATGATCAGGAAGGCGGGCCGTGGTCTGGTCATCAATCCCGGCAGCGTGGGCAAACCCAAGGACGGCGACCCCCGGGCCGGGTATCTGGTACTGACCTTGACCCCGGACGGGATCGAACCGGAAATCCGCCGCGTGGAATACGATCTGGCAACAGTCGCCAGAACCATACTGGCCACCGACCTGCCTGAAGTGATGGCCACCTCGCTGCAAAAGGGATTATCCAACTAGGCCGGACGTTTTATTGGCCGCTGGGCGTCAGTCCTGCAACAGAGCGGTGCGTATCCTGCGGCGGCGCTCCAGCGGGAACCAGAGAATGAAAGTGGTCCCCTCGCCCGGACGGGATTCGACCTCCAGCCGCCCCAGGTGGCTTTCGACTATCCTCTTGAGCACGGCCAGGTCAATCCCCTCCCCATCCGCCTTGGTGCTGAAAAACGGGCTGAAGATGTGCGGCATGTCTTCAGGAGCGATGCCAACCCCCGTGTCCGAGACGGCTATCCGGCAGTAATCGCCGTTGATGCCTCCGGAGAAACTGAGCCGCCCACCCTTGGGCATGGCCTCGATGGAGTTCTCTATCATTATGGAGAAAACCAGGGCCAGCAACTCGCGGTCCACCATCACCGTGTCATCTTCCACATCGTTGACAAACTCCACGTTGCCGCCGGACATGCGCTCCAGGTAAGGCTCGGCCGCCCGGTCCACCAGATCGTCGACCTTTTCCGGGGTGAAATACGGCTTGGGCAGAGTTATCAGGAACTCGATATTTTTGACCAGGCTCTCTATGCGCTGAAGATTCTTGATGATGAACTGGTAATACTTGTCCTGCTCAAGACCCATGGGGCTGGAATTATAGAGCCGGGTGACAAAACCGCCTATGCCCACCAGGGGGTTGCGCAGTTCGTGGGCGATGCTGTTGGCCACTTTAACCAGGTCCTCGTAATGGGTCTCCCGCAGCGACCTTTCCAGCATCTTCTGTTTGTCGATGTCGTGGACCCCGCAGGCGACGAAATAATGCCCGTCACCGTTGGAGGAGCAGGGATGCACGGTCAGGTAGGCGAAAAAGTTCGCCCCGTTCTTGCGCCTCAGCATGACCTCGCCCTCGAAGGAACTCCCCCTGCCGGAAAGAAATAGGAGGTTGGGATAAAGGTAGCTCAGGTCTTCGGGGGTGAAAATAGCGGACAGGGGGCCGCCCTGGAGTTCTTCCTGCCGGTAACCCAGAACGTTTTCCACGGCTCTGGCGGCGAAGACCACCGTGCCGTCAGGTTCGGCCAGAATCAGGGCGTGGTTGAGGCCGGCCAGCATTTCGTCGACAATTTGCGGTGATTTGCCAATGGTTTGAAACAACGTCACGACTGACCTCCCCTGCGGTGGTGCTGTTTCCATGGCCCTGGGAGGATGGGCGGCCCGCCCGTCAAAGGTGCTTAACCTTTCAGGCCGCGCCCTGTCTCCGCCCTTTATTCCCCCGCTTCTCCGGGCGGGTGCAACGGGCTCCGGCGGCGGAACAGGTCGAAAGTCTCCACCGGCTCCGGCTTGGTGCCCTTGTCTTCCTGAATGAGAAGCCTTTGGTAGGCTTGAATCCAGCGGGCCACATCCTCGAAACTTATTTCCCTGGCATCCTGAATCAGAACGGTCTGCTTGGCTTCATCAATCCGTCCCCGGCCGGTGAACATAAACCTGACATGGTAAGGCCACAACAGGACCTCGCCCGGCGAGGCGGCCACCGGCGGCGTCTCCGGTTCCTGGCGCTCCAGACCGACGATCTTGGCCTGAATAATCATCTGATCGGGCAACCGTTCCACATTCAGTTCCCTTAGCGGCAGGCGAAGGCGGAGATAGAGCTGCTGCTTGAGTTCCAGCCCCGGGCCTTTCAGCGGAGCCATGACCACGACCTGAAGTCCGCCGATACTCAGATCAAGTATCCTCGTCCGGTGGAGAAGCCGGAAAGCGCCGAGGGGGGCCGGATTCTCCGGCCGGGACAAGGCGACAAGGTCCACGTTGAAAACGTATTCGCCTTCGGGCTGAACTCTCAGAAAACGGCGTTTCTGGGCCACGGTGACCCGGCCCGGCATTGACAGCAGGAGAGCCTTTTCCCTGAGTCCCCGAAAATCCGTGTAGACAAGGTCGTGGCAAATGGTTTCGAAATGATAAAACTCCTGTTTGCCGCGGCGGGACATGCGGAAGGAAACGCCCACGTTCTTGTCGCGGAAGTCCAGGGTCAGATCGGTGAAGGAGGAGAGCCCGGCCTCTATGAAACCGTCGCGGTTGATGCGCATGACCGGGCATTTGTATATTTCCTGATAGTTGCGGTCGTAAACTTCAATATCGTAGACAGCCCGTAACTCGACGGATTTCTCCACTATCTGAAGGATATTGCCGGCGTCCGTTATTTCATCCATCTCCCCGGCGGCCAGGCGAATCTTTTGCGGGCGGAACCATTGGCGCAACAACAGAATAATCAGGACTGCGGCCACGAAAACAAGAATAATGACCAGGAGTTCGTCCCAGGTCAGACCGCTACCCCCCCAGGCGGCAAAACCTGTCTGAACACGCGACAGGAAATCGCGGTCCACAGCCGCCAGAGGCGCAATACGGAAGATGTCGGTGGTAGGCCAAACCAATTGTCGTCACCCATCAAGGACGCATTGGCCTTCATGAAAAGTGGAAGCGCCTTGCCCCCTCAGAATTTTACCGTCTTGACCAGACCCGCGTCCTTGAGTTTCTTCAGATCGAGAGTCTGGTTGATCTTACGGTCCAGGGCTTCCAGAACCGTCAGAAACTCCCGGGCTTCGTCATCCCCGCCCGGCCAGGACTCGATATCTTCAGCCATGGCCTTGCCCTTGTCGGTCAGGGAACGGATACTGGCCCGGGAAACCTCCAGGTCCGCATAAATATTCTGCAGCAGGCCATTCATCTCCTCTATCAGCTTCCGGGCGTGCTGGTTTATGCCGTTTTCAGCGGCCCCGCTGCCAGCAACCTGTTTCTCAATGGGCATTGGACTCCTCTGCTCTCCGGCCGCCTGGCGCAACCAACAGGGGGAAATACGAACGCGGCAGGTTTATTCCAGTCTTGACAATACTCTAAATGGACAGCTTCCGCCTTGCAAGGGAAAAGACCAGGCCGATGAGGCTGCGGCGCGTATTGAGTCCAGCGAGCCAGAGCCGGTCAAGGGTCTCACTGGCCGGATGAGGAAAGTCGTGCGAGGAATAGGGTATTTTCACGGCCGAACGGAGCCGGTAACTGGCGGAAACGGCCTCAGGCAACAGGGTCTGTTTGCCCGGGCCGGGAAGCGGTCATGCGACGCCGAACAAAGTAAAGGCGGAAGAGCAACGGTCAGCAGCATCCTCCGCCCTGAAACTCATGTCTCCAAGGCGCGGTCATCGACAAAGCAAGATAGGACAAAAACGGCGGAAATCGCAGCAGCCTACTCGCCGCGGGCTTTCTCGCTGGCCTCCTGTTTCGTCTTGCAATCAATGCACAGAGTGGTCACGGGACGGGCTTCCAGCCGCTTGGCGCCTATTTCTTCGCCGCAGACTTCACAAATGCCGAAGGTCCCGTCCTCGATTCTCTCCAGTGCCTCCCGGATCTTGCCAATGAGTTTTCTTTCCCTGTCCCTTATCCGTAAAGTAAAATTACGGTCCGATTCCATGGAGGCCCGGTCCGTGGGATCAGGAAAATTGGCCCGCTCATCGGTCATTTCGATAACCGTGGCGTCGGCCTGGCCATGCAAGTCTTCAAGGCGTTTGGTGAGAAACTCTTTGAAATATTCGATCTGTTTTTCGTCCATGGGTCCTCAGCTTCCCCCCTCGATCATAGAGTCAGCCTTTACTGAAAGACTGGACCAAAATTGAAGCATGTGAGGGTCGGTTTCGGAATCCGCGAATTATAGCGCAGATTGACAAAAAGTAAACACAAAATTCATCACCGTTTCCAGGTACCGCTGCGTCCTCCTGATTTTTCCACCAATTCCACTCCCGAGATGGTCATACCCCGGTCAACCGCCTTGGCCATGTCGTAAACAGTCAGGGCGGCCACCGCCACCGCCGTCAGGGCCTCCATCTCCACCCCGGTCCGGCCTTCGCAGGCCGCTTCGGCCGTTATCTCGATCCTGCCCTCGCCGGGGCGGGGAGTGAGTTCCAGACTGACCCGGGAAAGGCTGAGAGGGTGACAGAGGGGGATCAGGTCGGCGGTCTTCTTGGCGGCCATGATGCCGGCCACTCTGGCCACGGCCAGAACCTCACCCTTTTTGAGGCTCCGGTCGACAATCATGGCAAGGGTCTCCTCCGCCATCAGGACCTGCCCCCTGGCTACCGCCCGCCGGGAGGTTATCTCCTTGCCGCCCACATCGACCATCGTGACCTTTCCGGTCTCATCGACGTGGGTCAGATCTCCATCCCGTCCGCCTTGACTGCTCAACCCAAGGCCTCCTTGACCTTATCGCCCACTTTTCTGGCCCAGGAGCGGCCCTTCTTCTTGCTTTCCTCTTCGGCAAATTCCCTCAGGATCTCTTCCTGGCGCTTGTTCAGGTTGGTCGGGATAGTGACATGAATCTCCATGACCTGATCGCCGCGCCCGAAACCTCTCAGGTTGGGAAACCCTTCATTGCGGAAACGCAGGACTTCGCCGGTCTGCGTCCCCTTGGGTATTTTGAGTTTGCGTTCGCCCTGAAGGGTGGGCACGTCTATCTCCGCGCCCAGACACGCATCGACCATGGAAACGGGTATGCGGCAGATGACGTGGTCGCCTTCCCTCTCGAAAAATTCGTGGGGCCGGACATGGATGACCACATAAAGGTCTCCCTGCGGTCCGCCCAGACGTCCGCCTTCACCTTCGCCGCGCAGCCTGAGCCGCGAACCGGTGTCCACTCCGGCAGGCACGCGCACGGCCACGGTTCTTTCCATCCTTACCCGCCCCTGGCCTCGGCATTCCGGACACGGGTCCTCGACAATCTGGCCGGAGCCTCCGCAGGTCGGGCAGGTCTGGGCCATCCGGATGAAGCCCCGGCTCTGGAGCACCTGCCCCTGTCCCTGACAGGTGGGGCAGATCTGGCGTCCCTCGGTTTGCGAACCGGTGCCGCCGCAGGCCGCGCATTCTTCCTCGCGGACAATGTCGATTTCCACTTCCTTGCCGGTAGAGGCTTCAACAAAATCTACTTCCAGGTCATAGCGCAGGTCCCGGCCGCGAGCCGGACCCGACCGCCGACGGCGGCCGCCGCCGAAAAATTCCTCGAAAATGTCTCCGAAATTGGAGAAAATGTCTTCGAAGCCGCCGAAACCGCTGAAACCGGTTCCCCTCAAGCCTTCATGTCCGTACTGGTCGTAGATGCGGCGTTTTTCCTGATCGTGCAGGACTTCGTAGGCTTCAGCCGCTTCCTTGAACATTTCCTCGGCCTGGCTGTCCCCCGGATTGCGGTCCGGGTGGTACTGGAGGGCCATCTTCCGGTAAGCCTTCTTGATCTCGTCTTCGCTGGCGGTCCGGGCCACACCCAGAATTTCGTAATAGTCTCTTTTTTCCATAATCAATACTTACCCGGTCTGACCGGCGCGGGATGCTTCCGCACGTTCCCCGGCCTTGGCGGCAAATGTCTGCTTGCCCAGAAGGGCGGCTTTCCCGGCCAGAGTATCCCATTCATCGGGGGAAGCCTTACGCCCCAGCAATGTGTTTATCCGGTTGAAGAGGAAATAATCCCCCTCCTCGATCATCCTGGGCAACAAGCCCTTCAGCCCGGCCTCGTCGCCCGCCTTGTGATAAAAATCCACAGCCTCGGGCAGAAAGCCGTCGGCGGCCATTTGGCTCGCCGCTTCCGACAGCCTGGCGGGAGTCCCGTCCTTGGCGTTGAGCAAGGCCCGGCGTTGTATGCAGTTCAGTTCAGCACTCATAATCCCAGCGAAACCGCTACTCCTCGTCTTCTTCCAGCAATTCTACTTCCAGGATATCGTCATCGTCATCATCGTCATAGGTTTCCACTATTTCGAAATGTTCCCTGGGTTTGGGTTCCAGTTCATCGATATTGCGCAGGGTTACCTGCCCCGCGGCTATCTCGCGCAGAGACAGCACTATGTCCTTGTTGTCCCGGTCGGACATGGACTTGGCTCCCTTGCGCAACTGCCGCACACGCTTGGCGGACAGGTGGATCAACTGAAAACGGTTTTCCACCTTCTCTATGCAATCTTCTACGGTTACACGCGCCATTTTATCCGTGACCTCCTTTCAGGTCTTACTGTTTATTCTCACCGGTCCCGCCTTCGGGCGGCCGGACCTCTTCGGGCAGATGATCCAGTATATATGTTTTTTCCACAAGCACAACCGGTCCGTCGCCAGCCCTCGCCGCCAGCAGGTCATTATCCAGTGGGGACAAAGAGACGGACAGAGCCGCGGCAGTCCCGTCTTCCAGGTTCAGCCTGACGGTGATATCCGGCTTGTCAAGCCCGTATTCCGCGGCTTTTTCGCCGTTTTCGTCAATTTTCTCCCGATAGCGCAATCCTTCCAGGTCCATCAGAAAAGCGCTTATCTGGAAATCCTGGCTGACGGCCCCGGCCGGTTCGGTCACGTCCCAAATACCCTTGAAAAGGGAGGCTTGCAACACCTTTTCGCCGGATATTATTTCCAGCGACTTGACAAAGCGCCGGTCCAGGGCCATGACGCGCCGGTCGCGCAGGTCGAAGACCGTCAAATTAAGGGTCTCGATCACCGGAGCCGGGACCATCATGATTTCGGGCCGTTCGCTGGAACGGACCCAGTAGGCCAGGGGCTCGGAACCGCCCTGCTCCGAGGGCTTTTCCTCGGCCCGGCCGACCACCAGTTCCGCGGCCTGCCCGCCCGCCGCCAGTACCTGCAATTTGAGCAGCGGCTGATCGAAACCGTAATCCCGGCCCGGTTCAGGCTGGTCGAAAGAGGCGGCCCGTCCCTTGAGTCCCTGAAAAATCAGCTTCTCCAGCACGTCGTTGTCGGCGGCTGCCTGCACCGGACTGACCAATGCCCAGCGCCTCAGATCTTCCTTTTTCAGTTCAACGGCTTCCCGGCCGGTAATTTTCAGGCCGTCGATCTTTTCCCCCGGAAACAGGATAACGGACTTGTCCCTCAGGTCGAAAAGTTTCCGGTTGAGTCCGCTGCGGACATCGTCCACCACGGTGAAGACTTCCCGGGAATCGCCCAGGCGTCCGTAAGAAAGAAAACCGGCCGGGTTCCTGCCGCCGATATGGAGCGCCGGAACCAGAGGCTGTTCTCCGGACAGCAGGGTCAGAGACACCACGGGCCGGTCCAGTCCGAACTGGGCCAGGTCTTCCACCGGCTCCGCAAAAACCCGGTCTTTTTCCGAGGACAAGACCCGGTCGATAAGCTGAGCCACGGAGAACCTGTCCGCCGGGGTGGCGATGGGCTTGGTCAGCTTCCATTCACCGGCTTCATCCTGCACCAGGTCGAATTCGCCGTTTTCATTGACCAGCCTGACCGCCGTGACCCGCTGGGCTTCCAGGTTGAATATCCTGGCCTGGGCCGTCTTCATTTCAGCCCGCTCCGCCCCCAGCCTGACCTCGTAATAGTAATAGAAAAGGCCCAGGAGAAGAAAGACGGCCAGGTAGACCAGAAGGCTCCGGAATTTCATGGCTGCTCTCTCCGGTGCCGGACCAGGATGAACAGGCCGAACGCCAAGACAAACAGAGGCAGCACCACCACGGGCAGCCAGAAGACCAGCCTGGCCTGGGTGGCCGACAGCAGCAGCGGCTTCGACTCGGTATCCTTGGCCCGGATGGCCACCAGGTCCGACTCTTCGGCCAGCCAGCTCAGGGAATTGAGGAACAGGTCGCTGTTGCCCTGAAGATTAAGGTACGCGTTGGTGGCGAAATCCGAATCGCCGAAGACGATGAATTTGCCTTCCCCTTGCGGAATATCGGCTGATTGCCCGGAGTTATCCCGGACGCCCGCAGGCGCGACCGTGCCGACCACGGCCAGGGAAACCGGGCCGAACTGGTCCTGCCCTTCATCCGGTGCGGCCTTGCCTTCAGCGTTGAGCCTCTGCAAGTCGGTCTCCGCCCAGGCGTCCTGCCCGGTGAAAGCCAGTGGCTCCACTTTGACTCCGGCCGGTGCGTTGTCCCCGGCGGAGACGGACCTGGCCAGAGGGAAGAAGGAGGCCATATTGAAGTCACGGGTCACGGGATGGTCGGCGTATTTCGAGAGCAGGGGCATCAGATAGTCGCCGCCGAAGAGACGGCTCATCTTGTCGACGATAATGTCATCACCCAGGCGCACGCCCCACCCGGCCAGAAACCGGGCCAGCCCCGGAGCGGTCTCCGGGTCCAGCATGAAGAAAATATGCCCGCCCTGCTTCATGAACAGGTCGAGCATCTCCGTCTCCTGATCCACCAGATCCCTCAGCGGACCGGCCGCGACCACCACGGCCGCGTCCTCAGGCACCTTGTCGGTGCGGAGAAGCAGCAGCGGTCGGACTTCGTAATTCTGTCCGGCCAGGAGGTCTCTCACCTCCTTGAGGCCGTTCTTGGCTTCGTTTTCGATATCTCTTTCACCGTGCCCGGTCAGGAAATAGATAACCTTCTTCTGCGGGCGGATAACCCGCAGGATGGCGTTGGTAAGTATCTCCTCGGAAAGTTTGCTTATTTTTTCGCTCCGCCCGGAAGCCTCGATCAAGGTCACATCGTATCTGTTTATTCCGGCGTTTTTGGCCCGGGCAGGGTTGCGGTCGGGGTCCACCAGTTCGAACTTGAACCGGTCCGAGGCATGGGCGTACTGCTCGAAAAGGGTCCGGGCCGCGGCCTCTCCCGCCCCCTGGCCCTGAAAGAAGCCGGTCACGCGGACTTCATCCGGCAAGGAAGCGAGAATCTTGAGGGTCTGGGGAGCCAGGCTGAAACGCCGGTCCGAAGTCAGGTCGAGACGGGCCGAGTGCTTGGCCGTCAGAGCGGCGGCAAAGACCAGGATGCCCAGAACCAGGAGCACGGAAAAGGCCGAACCGGCGCCATAACGGACCGAACGGCTGAAAAAAACTCCCCGGACGGCCTGCGGGTTGAAAAGAGCATAAAGAATCAGGGCCAGCGCGGCCAAAGCCCAGGGTATAACGTAAAAACCGGGGAACTGGGGAGCCATGGCGTAGCCCAGCCCGCCCAGAATTATCAAGGCCAGTCCGGCCGGTCCGAAGTGTCTGCTTACTCTTTTCATACTAGCCCCTCCACCTCTTGGATTCCAGACTGCGCAAGGTCAGAAACAGGAAAAAGGCGGTGAAGCAGAGATAGTAAGCCACATCGGCCGTATCGATGACGCCTCTGGCGAAATTGATCAGGTGTTTGACGAGGGAGATGTATTCCAGATAATTCCCCATGGGCTGACCGACCAGCGAGGAGGCCCAGCCGATGACCCAGAAGAGCAGAAGCAGGCCGAAACTGACGGCGGCGGCCACGATCTGGTTTTCGGTCAGGGACGACACGAGCACGCCCAGCGAGATGAAGGCCGCGCCGGTCAGAAAGAGCCCCAGGTAGCCGCTCAGCACGACCCCCGGTTCACTCAGCCCCAAGGCGTAGAGGATAAGCTGGTAGAAGCCGGTCAGGCCGATCATGAGGGCGAAGACGCAGAGAGCGGCGCAATACTTGCCCAGCAGGACCTCCACGTCGCGCACGGGATAGCTGAAAAGCAGCTCGTATGTCCCGGTTTTCTTCTCTTCGGCGAACAGGCGCATGGTCAGAACAGGCAGCATGAGGAGCATGATGACGCAGATGTTGCCGATGATGGGGCTGATGACCATGTCCACCAGGTTCAGCTTGGCCAGATAGGGGTTGCTCATGCCCTGAAGGCTGAGCAGCGAGTAATAGGACACGCTGCTGAAAAAGAAATATCCGGCCACCACCAGGAAAATGGCGATAAGGGCGTAGGCGACCGGTGAAGTGAAATAGCCGCGCAGTTCCCGCTTGAAGATGGCCAGGAAGTTATTCATCGCGAACCTCCTCGGTGACCACCTTGAGGAAGACGTCCTCCAGAGTCGCCTGCTGGGGGCTCATCTCGTGCAGGTCCCAACCGGCCGCGCAGATGGCGGCGGCCAGTCCGGGAGCGGCCCCTTCGTCCACTTCGGCCAGAAAAAGCCCGTCGCCGTCAGCCCGGACAATCCGGCGCACCCCGGCCGTCGCGGCCAGGCGCACGGAAATATCCTCTTGCGGACCGGTTATCCTGAGCCGCAGGCGGTTGGCTCCGGAAAGCTGGGCGCTGAGGTTGTCCGGCGTGTCTTCGGCCAGCACCCGGCCTTCGTTGATGATGACCACCCGCTGGCAGGTCATGGAGACTTCCGGCAGTATGTGGGTGGAAAGAATGATGGTCTTGCGGCCGATGAAGCTCTTGATAAGATTTCTTATTTCCGTTATCTGCCGGGGGTCGAGCCCGATGGTCGGTTCGTCCAGGATAAGCACTTCCGGGTCGCCGATCAGGGCCTGAGCCAGCCCCACCCGCTGCCGGTAGCCCTTGGAAAGCTTCTTGATGAAGCGCCCGGCCACACCTTCAAGCTGGCAGTCGGCCATGGCTTCGCCCACGGCCGTTTTCCTTCTGGCCCGCTCCACCCCTTTTATTTCCGCCACAAAACCCAGGTATTCCCTGACTTTCATGTCCGGGTACAGGGGCACGCTTTCCGGGAGATACCCTATTTTCCTGCGCACGGCCAGGGAGTTTTCAAAGACATCCAGGCCGGCCACCCGCGCCGAACCGGCGGTGGGAGGGTAAAAACCGGTCAGCAGGCGCATGGTCGTGGTCTTGCCCGCGCCGTTCGGCCCGAGAAAGCCCAGTATCTCTCCACGGGCGACATGAAACGATACGTCGCGCACAGCCTGAAACTGGCCGAAAGACTTGGAGACGTGCTCAACCTCGATCATTTCCACTCCGTTTTAGCCGAGATGGGCCGATCAGCCAGCCCAAAATCAACAAATCGTTTTTATTAACAAATTTCGGCCATTCTGTAAAGAAGAATCCCCCCGGTTCCATTCCCTGGACCGGGAGCTGAAACCTCCCGCACGGTTCCGATCATCAACCTGACTGAGAATATTGAAGACGCAACTGTTCATTGCCGCATATCCGACTTGTTGTTCAAAGGAATAATCATCTTTTCGCCCGATGCAAGGCCCAAGCCTCTTTTTTTACACCCTGTTTCACCCTGTCAAGAGCCCACCGCCTTGCCCGTCCGGCACCACCGCCCGTAAAATTCTTCAATTTCAGCCGCAGGCTTGCGCCTGCACCCGGCTCCGGAGGCTCACGCCTCCGGTGAACTTGTTGACAAAGTCCCCTCAAAGGCCGTTGAAAGAGAAGAAGGCTCCGAGAGCAACTATACAGGCGGGGTGCTTCGCCCCTGCCGCGAACGGCGGCGACATTCGGACAGTCTTTCCCGCCCAGACCAAGGGGACGCCCAAGCGGCCGCGTCCCCTTGGAACCCCCGGCCTTTTTTAACCCGTCGAACGGGCATCTGTGCCCTTCGCCGGGGGGCGAACATCCATGTTCGCCTAAGAAAAGAGAAACCGGAAAATCGGTTTTGGGGGTTGCCGGTCAGCTTGATAAAGACAACAAAGGGGTTTTTCAACAGCCTGTCCGGAGGCTTGCACCTCCGGTATTTTGCCTTCTCCTTGGCCTCTCCGGGGGCAGCGACCAGCGGGAGCGCTGGGGGCGGCCAGCCCCCAGAGTGGGTCCAGGCGACAGCCTGGGCCAGGCGACAGCCCGGGGCGAACCATCCCGCCTGTCCAAATTTATCCGGAGCGGTCTTCTTTTGTCCAACTGCCGCCTTTATCCTCGTCTTTTCTCAGTTCTTGCCAAGGCAGCGGCCGCCCCGGAATTGTCATTTTTCCAGGCTTGCCAATTTTCCCGTTTATTTGCTATAAAAAAACATCTCCGAAGCATCATTTGTCCCCATTTTCTTCTTTCTCCGTTTTTTCCATCATTCCATGGAGGCTTGTCGCCGTGCTTTCTCAAGTGATCAGCGGAGCCCTGCTGGGCATTGACGGTTATGTAGTGGAAGTGCAGGTGGACCTGGCCCGGGGCCTGCCTTCTTTCGCCACTGTGGGTCTGCCCGAAGGCGCGGTCCGGGAAAGCAAAGACCGGGTCAAATCGGCTCTCAAAAACTGCGGCTACACCTTTCCCAGGGAACGGGTCACGGTCAATCTGGCCCCGGCGAACGTGAAAAAGACCGGCGCGGGCTTCGACCTGCCCATGGCCGTGGGCCTGATGGCGGCCCAGGGACTGCTGCCCGCCGAGGGACTGCCGCCCTACCTGCTGGCCGGGGAACTTTCGCTTGACGGACGCCTGCGCCCCATCCACGGGGCTCTCTCCCTGGCCATGGCCGCCAGAAAAGCCGGGCTGGAAGGCATAATCCTGCCCGAGGACAACGGTCCGGAAGCGGCGGTGGTCCAGGAAATACAGGTCCGCCCGGCGGCCACTCTGCCCCAGGTGGTGGATTTTCTGACCGGCGAAGGCGATCTGCCGAAGCTGTCCGTCGACCTGGGTGCGATATTCGAAGACGGTCACGCCGAACTGGCCGACCTGAACGACGTGCGGGGGCAGGAACACGTCAAGCGGGCACTGGAAGTGGCCGCCGCCGGGGGACACAACCTCATCATGATCGGCCCTCCGGGTTCGGGCAAAACCATGCTGGCCCAGCGCCTGCCCTCCATCCTGCCGCCGCTGAGCTTCGAAGAGGCCCTGGAAACAACCCGCGTTTACAGCGCCGTGGGGATGGTCCCCCCGGAACGCGCCCTGGTCACCGTGCGGCCCTTCCGCTCGCCCCACCACACCATCTCGGACGCGGGCCTGATCGGCGGCGGCGTTCTGCCCCGGCCCGGAGAAGTCTCCCTGGCTCACCACGGTGTGCTTTTTCTCGACGAACTGCCGGAATTCAAGAAAAACGTCCTGGAAGTCATGCGCCAGCCCCTGGAAGACGGCCGGGTGACCGTCTCCCGTGCGGCCATGTCCCTGACCTTCCCCGCCCGCTTCATGCTGGTCGCGGCCATGAACCCCTGCCCCTGCGGTTATTACGGAGACATCGCCAAGGAATGCACCTGCACCCCCACCCAGATACAGCGATACCGGGCTCACGTCTCCGGCCCCCTGCTGGACCGCATCGACCTGCACGTGGAAGTCCCGGCGGTCAAATACAAGGAACTGGGAACCGAAACCAGCGGCGAATCATCGGCGGTCATCAGGGAAAGGGTCAAGGCGGCCCGGCGGAGGCAGACCGAACGGCTGGCCCGGACCAGGATATTCACCAACGCCCAGATGCAGAACAAGCACCTGCGCCAGTTCTGCCCCCTGGAGGAAGCGGCCCGGACGCTGCTGGAAACGGCCATGCGCAAGCTGGGACTGTCCGCCAGGGCCTACACCCGCATCATCAAGCTGGCCCGGACCGTCGCCGACCTGGAAGGGGCCGAGACCATCGCCGCCACCCACGTCAGCGAAGCCATCGGCTACCGCACCCTGGACCGGGCGAGGGGCTGATTTCCACCACCCCGCCAAGCACCTTTCCGCCAGCCCGGCAGTGCAAATATTGCTTTAATCAGAAGAGGCGGTCTTGCAAAAGACCGGACACCCTGTATCATACAGTTATAACGCCACAGAATCAGCGGGATAATTGGAAGCCTGTCAACCGGGGTGCGGCTGCGGAAAAACGGCATCGCATTTCCATATCCCCACGCCCCTGAACACAGAACAATCAAATCGGCACAATCAGGCCGGAACCGGCCATGACGGCTGAACCGGCCGGAGCCTATTTCAGGAGGAAAGACAAAATGGCAGAGGGAAAAAAGACCTTGACCACAGCCTTCGGCATACCCGTGGGAGACGACCAGAACAGTCTCACCGCCGGGCAGCGGGGACCGGTTTTGATGCAGGATGTGCATCTGCTGGAAAAATTGGGGCACTTCGACCGGGAACGCATCCCGGAGCGGGTGGTCCACGCCAAGGGAGCCGGGGCATACGGCTACTTCGAAGTGACCGCGGACGTCACCCGATACACCAAGGCGAAATTCCTGTCCCGAATCGGCAAAAAGACCGACGTCTTCGCCCGGTTTTCCACCGTCGGCGGCGAAAAGGGCTCGGCCGACGCGGCCCGCGACCCCAGGGGCTTTGCCGTCAAGTTCTACACCGAGGACGGCAATTACGACCTGGTGGGCAACAACACCCCTGTCTTTTTCATCCGCGACCCTCTGAAGTTCCCGGATTTCATCCATACCCAGAAACGGCATCCGGCCACCAACCTGCGGGACCCGGATATGTTCTGGGACTTTCTGTCTCTCACCCCGGAATCAGTCCATCAGGTCACCATTCTCTTTTCCGACCGGGGCACCCCGGCCACTTACCGCCACATGAACGGGTACAGCAGCCACACATTCAAGTGGTACAACGGCCAGGGGGAATACTTCTGGGTCCAGTATCATTTCAAGACCGACCAGGGCATAAAAAACCTCACACTGGCCGAATCCAACCGGCTGTCCGGCGAAGAACCGGACCACGCCACACGCGACCTTTATGAAGCCATCGAACGGGGCGAACACCCGTCCTGGACCCTGGAGATGCAGATACTGACGGCCGAACAGGCCAGGGATTTCCGCTGGGACATCTTCGACATCACCAAGGTCTGGCCTCATAAGGAAGTCCCGCCCGTCACCGTCGGCAAGCTGGTCCTCAACCGCAATCCGGTCAACTATTTCGCGGAAGTCGAACAGGCTGCCTTCGGCCCCGGTAACCTGGTGCCCGGCATCGCCGCGTCACCGGACAAGATGCTTCAGGCCAGGCTCTTTTCCTACCACGACACCCATCTGCACCGCCTGGGACCGAATTACCACCTCATCCCGGTGAACGCCCCCAAGCACGGGCCGGAAAATAGCTACCAGAGGGACGGTTTCATGCGTGTGGACGGCAACGGTGGCGGCGGCCCCAACTACTGGCCCAACAGCTTCGGCGGTCCCGGCCCCGACCCGGCCGCGTCCGAACCGCCTTTCGAAGTTTCAGGCCCGGCGGCCCGCACTGCGTACGGACATTCCAACGACGATTTTGTTCAGGCGGGCAACCTCTACCGCAACGTCATGACCGATGAAGACCGGAATCACCTGATCGGCAATATTGTCAGCCACCTGGGCGGCGCGCAGAAGCGGCTCCAGCTCCGCCAGACAGCCATCTTCTTCAAGGCCGACCCGGATTACGGACGCCGAATCGGCACGGAGCTTGGACTGGACCTGAAGGAAGTGGAACGCCTGGCAGCCATGCCCCAGGAAGAAAGGGCCAGAGCCACGGCGGCCTGACCAGGCTTGCGCCTGGCCCCTCTCTGGGGGCTGGCCGCCCCCAGCGCTCCCGCTGGTCGCTGCCCCCGCATAAAACCAAAATATAAGAACCGGAGGCAGCAGCCTCCGGTTCTCATCTTCGCCTTGGTTGGCCTCTGGGCGTCCCCCAAATATGCGTCCAGACGCAGTCTGGTCCAGGCGGCAGCCTATCTCAGGCCTGGGTCAGTTCATCAGCCCCGAAAATCGGCCACGCCTCCCTTTTCCCCGCTTCATCCACCATCGCCAACTCTCCCGGCCTGTCCGTCAACTCCCCTATCTGCACGGCAGCGAGACCCGCCCCGGCCATCAAACTGACGGCCTCTTCAGCCCGGCCGCCCGGCACGGTGAAAATCAGACAACCAGACGATATGAGCCCCAGCGGGTCAAAACCCAGGAAACGGCAGATTTTCTCCGTCTCTTCCGCCAGCAGCAGCTTCTCCTTCCACACGGTCAGGCCGCACCCGGAAGCCTCGGCCATTTCCCGCAGACCGGTGGCCAGACCGCCTTCGGTGGGGTCGTGCATGGCGCCGACCGGCAGATTTTCCACGGCCAGACGCGCCGGAACCCCCACGGACAGTCCGGGATGGTTCAGAAAATCCCCGGCCCGGTCGACCAATTCCCGGCCGAACTCGGCTTGCAGTGCTTCCCGGTGCTCGGCGGCCAGGATGGAGGTCCCTTCCACGGCCATGGGATTGACCTGAATAACTGCGTCGCCCGGACGGCCGTCACCCGTGCCGACGGGTTTGCTCCCTATCAGCCGCCCCAGCATGGTCACCGAAATCACCGGCTGCCTGACCGCCTCGGAAATCTCCGAATGCCCGCCGATCAGGACCGCGCCCAGGGCGTCGGCGGCCTGAATGGTCTCGGCCATCAAGGTTTCAATGCTCGACGGTTTCGTGCCGGGCGGCATTATGATAGTCAGGGTGAAGAAGAGCGGCCTGGCCCCGGTCACAGCCAGGTCGTTGGCGTTGACGTGAACGGCGTACCAGCCCGGTTTGGGCGTCCGGAAAGTAATCGGGTCGGACGTGACCACCAACGCTCCGGCCTGAAGATTGACCACGGCTGCGTCTTCCCCCAGCCTGGGGCCGACGATGATATCCCCGCTGGTCAGCCTGGGCATGGAAAGAAGGCTGGTCAGCAGGTCGGGCGGGACCTTGCCCGCAGGAATCGGAGCCTCTTTCCCGCCTGAATTCTTGCTGCCGCACATGTGGTGACTCCTTCTCGTCTTCAAATGTCTCATTTTCACCGGCAGGCTGTCGCCTGCACCCGGCTCCGGAGGCTGACGTCTCCGGTTTTATATTTCGCCTTTCCGCGGGGGCAGCGACCAGCGGGAGCTCTGGGGGCGGCCAGCCCCCAAAGAGGGTCCAGGCGCAAGCCTGGTCCAGGCGACAGCCTGGGGCGAAGCACCCCGCCTGTATAGTTGCTCTCGGAGCCTTCTTCATCTTTTAACGGTCTTGAAAGCAATTTTGTCAACAAACTCACAGGGCCAGCACCCCACTCTCTATATTATACCGCTCCGGCCTCGGCCTGGCCGATTTTTGGTCGATTAGGCTTGACGGGCCAGGCTGCCCCGGACAGACTATTATTATAGGGTGAGGCCTTTGACTTGGCCTTGGGGGTGTACAAACCTGCCGGCAGGTTTGCAAGGAGGATGTCATGAATAAAATGGTGCTGGTGCCGTTGGCGGACGGAACCGAGGAAGCCGAGGCTGTCTGTACCATCGACCTGCTCCGGCGGGCCGGGGCAGAGGTTACGGCGGCCTCTGTGGGAGACATGCAAATCACCGCTTCGCGGGGCCTGCGGATTGTGGCCGACTGTCTTCTGACCGACTGCCTGGACAAAACCTACGATCTGATAGCCGTGCCGGGAGGCCTGCCTGGTGCCGAGCATCTCCGGGACAGCGCCGACCTGACCCGCATGCTCAAGGAGCAGCACGAAGCCAAGCGCTGGATCGGGGCGATATGCGCGGCGCCTGTGGTCGTGCTCCAGCATCACCGGATTCTGACCGATGAAACAGCCACAGCCTATCCGGCCTTTGCCGACCGTCTGGGCAACCGTGCGGCCGTAGACATGCCCGTGGTCGTGGACGGCCATCTGGTGACCAGCCGGGGAGTCGGCACGGCCGTGGCTTTCGGGCTCAAGCTGGTGGAAGTATTGTACGGCCCGGAAAAGGCCCGGGAAGTGTCTGCGTCCATCGTGGCTGTCTGAAAAATTTCCCCATCAATGTTATCCTGCCGCCTGCCCGGCATGCGGACCGGGCAGGCGGCGGGAACTGGATTATTCCTGCGTAGTGGGTTCGGCCAGAGCCCTGGCCTGTCCGGCTGCCGTCCCCGGCAGCCGCGCCGCCAGCTTCCGCCGGAACCGGCCCATATCCTCCAGAACCATGTAGAAGCACGGCGTCAAAACCAGAGTTATTCCGGTGGCCAGGAGCAGACCGAACCCCAGGCTGATGGCCATGGGGACAAGAAACATGGCCTGCCGCGAAGTCTCCAGCAGCATGGGAGCCAGGCCGCCGAAAGTGGTCAGGGTGGTCAGCATGATTGGCCGGAACCGGCTGACCGCCGAACTCTGGATGGCCAGCCAGGTGCTTTCCCCGTCCCGGCGCTGGCGGTTGGCGAAGTCGATCAGCACCAGCGAGTCGTTGACCACCACCCCGGACAGGGCCACCAACCCGAAAAGGCTGGCCAGGCTCAGCGAATACCCCATCAGGATATGGCCCAGGGCCGCTCCGACAAAGCCGAAGGGTATCGATATCATGATGATAAGCGGCTGGGCGTAGCTCTTGAAGACAATGGCCAGCAGGGCGAAGACCACCACCATGGCCGCAATCAGGCCGCTTATCAACTTCTGCACGCTTTCCCGCATCTCCGCCTGACGGCCCTCAAAACTGTAGGAAAGTCCGGGGTATTTCTCCAGCAGGCCGGGCAGCACATCCGCCTTCAGCGAAGCGATAACCTGATCTGTCTTCTCGTTCGGCACCACGTTGGCCGAAACAGTCACCACCCGGCGGCCAGCACGGCGGTCGATACTGGTGTAAGCCCGTCCGACCGTCGATTCCGTAGCCACACTCAAGGGCGTCAAACCGCCCGAAGGGGTGCGCACCAGCAGTTGTTCCAGCCCGTGCTCGGACTCCCGCTCCTCCCTGGGCAGACGGACCCTGACCGTGACTTCGTTGCGCCCTCTCTGCTGCTTCAAAGCCTGAACCCCGTAATAAGCGTACCTCACCTGCTTGGCCACGTCGTCGGCCGTCAGGCCCAGGGCCCGGCCTTCGGAACTTAGCCGAAAATCTATCTGCTTCTTGCCTGGAGCGAAACCGTCGTCCACGTCGTTGACCAGGGGATACATGGTCAGCTCGTGCGCCAGTTCCTGGCTGGCCGACTCCAGTTTCTCCATGTCCCGGTGGCTCAGTTCCACGGTCAGGGATGAATGAGAGCCGCCCGGACCGCCGGAATCGGCCCGGTAGAAAAGGCTCTCCAGTCCGGCCACGTCCCCGACCTTCTTCCGCCAGGCGTCCGTAAAGGCCGAAGTGCTGATGGGCCGCACTTCCGCATCGGTCAGAAAGACCCGGACCCTGGTCACGTGGCTGCCCGCGCTGGTCCCGATCTGAGCCAGAATGCCCTCCACCAGCTTCTCTCCGCCGTTCTCCGCACCCACGGCCTGAGCCGCCCGGATGAGCCTCTGAGCCGTTTCGTTGGTCTTCTCCCAGGCCGAACCGTAAGGCAGGGTGGCCGTGGCCTGAGAGTAATCAGATTCGATGGTCGGCGACAGGATCAGGGGCAGGCGGCCGCTGCCCACGTAGGCGTAAGCCAGAATCAGAATCGCGCAGCCCACGCTGACCGTGACGTAACGGTTCCGGAGGACGAAATTCAGAAAAGGCCCGTATTTGTTGGTGACAAACCGGCTGAAGCCTTCGCTGAAACGTTTCTGCCGCCGGTGCAGGCTGGCCCTGATCCCCGTCTCCGGGCGCGGTCTCTGGTGGCTCAGGTGAGCAGGCAGGATGAACAGGCATTCCACCAGGGAAATGGTGAAGACCGTGACCACCACCAGGGGCAGCACCTTGAATATCTTGCCCATGGTGCCGGGAACCAGGGCGATGGGCAGAAAAGCCACTATGTTGGTCAGAACGCTGAAGACCACGGGTACGGCCACTTCCCGCGCCCCGGCTATCGCCGCCTCCAGCAGAGGCAATCCCCTCTGGCGGTGACTGTAGATGTTTTCCCCCACCACTATGGCGTCGTCCACCACTATGCCCAGGGTGACTATAAAGGCGAACATGGACATCATGTTGATGCTCACGTCCATGGAGGGCAGGAAGAGGAACGCCCCGAGAATGGAAATCGGGATGCCCAGGCTGACCCAGAAAGCCAGCCGGATTTCCAGGAAAAGGGCCAGAAGGATGAAGACCAGGGCCAGCCCCAGGTAAGCGTTGCCCAGCAGAAGGTCCATCCTCTGCTGGTAAACTTCCGACATGTCGTTCAAAATAGTGATGTTCAGGCCGGGCGGCAGTGATTCCTTGATGTCCACCAGGTTACGCTTGACCGCCGAAGCCACCGAAACAGGCGTCTGGTCCCCCACCCGGAAGATTTCCACTTCCACGGCAGGCTGCCCGTTGTAAGTAGCCGCCATGTCCGTCTCTTCAAATCCGTCCGTGATTACGGCCAGGTCCTCCAGCGGAACCTTGGACCCGTTGGCGGCAGTGATGATGGGAATAAGGGCGAATTCCCGCCCGTAATCCTTGCTCTCCTTCATCCGCACCAGGATTTCGCCGCCCGATGTCTTGACCGCGCCGCCGGGCAGATCCACCGCCGCCTTTTCTATCTGGCCGGCTACTTCCGCCAGGGTCAGACCGTACCGGCGCAGGTTTTCCTCCGGAACCTCGATACTGATTTCGAAATCGTCCACGGACTGGAGATCAACCTGAGTAATGTCCTGGTCCTGGATCAGCGTGTCGCGGATTTCCTCAGCCTTCTGCCGCAGAGTCCATTTGCTCTGATCCCCGTAAAGGATCAGGGACATGACTTCCCGGCGGTGAGTCGGAATGGCCACCACGGGCTCTTCGGCCTCATCCGGAAAAGACGTGATGCGCGTCACCTCGCTGCGGATGTCTTCCGACAGTTTCTGCAGGTCCACGCCATCGACCGCCTCTACCGTCACCGAACCGCTACCCTCGCTGGCCGTGGCCGTGACTTCCTTCACCCCGTCCAGGCCCTGCACCGCCTGTTCGACGACCAGGAGCACCCCCCGTTCCACCTCCTCCGGACTGGCTCCGGGGTAAGAAACCGAAACCCGGACCGTGTCGGCGACGAAATCCGGCATGACTTCACGCTTGATCTGGCTGCCGAAGAGCAGGCCGCCGATAAGCAGCACAGCCATGAAGACGTTGGCCGCCACCGTGTTCCCGGCCATCCAGGCGATGGGGCCTCTCATGTTTGTTTTTTCCTTGGGGCGGCTCATGATCCGCTCCTGGCCGAACCTTCGCTCTGCTCCTTTTTAACCTTGCCGCCTTCGGAAGCCCCTGCCCCCGGCAGACGCAGGGCCATGCCCTGAACCGGCGAAGAAAGGTCCGAAACCACCAGCCTGACCCCGTCGGTCAGGCCGCTGTCTATCAGGACAGTCTCACGGTCGCGCCAGACCACCCCGGCCGGCCTGATGTCCAGAGTGTCGCCGTCCGCCATGATCCAGACCGTATCGCCGTCATGCAAAGCTGTTCGGGGTATCTTGTACGCATTCCGGACCGCCCGACCTTCCACGGTCACAGTGACATACTGGCCCAGCAGAAGCGGCGGAGTTCCGGACGGCAGGCCCTCGGACCCCAAAGGCTCCGGCACGCTGACCAGCAGACGGGCCATCCGCCCGGCGGATTCCACCTCGCCCAGCAGGCGGATCACCCGGCCGCTCCGTCCCGGACCGTCGCCCTTGGGCACGATAAGGGCCGGGCTGCCGCCCTGACCGTCCTCGCCGGGAAAGATAATCCAGGACAACTGGTCGGCCGGAGTGGAAACCTCCACCCAATACTCGTCGCTCCCCACCAGAGTCGCCAGGGTCTCCTGGGCGGCCAGTTGGGAGCCCAGGTTGACCGAAACATCCTTGACGATGGCGTTGAACGGGGCCTTGACCGAGGTCCGCTCCAGGTTCAGCCTGGCCGCCTCCACGGCGGCAGCGGCTTCGGCCACCGCCGCCCGCGCCTGCTCCAGTTGAGGCTGCCGCATGGCCAGCTCACGGTCCGAAGCATTGGTGGACAGGCTGTCGCTCAGAAGCTCCCATTCCTTCTTGGCTACTTCCTGCTGCCCCTCTTCCAGGCGCAGCGCGGCCTGGGCCTTGGTCAGAGCCGCCTGCTTCTGTTTGAGCACCAGATCATAATCGTCAGGCTCGATCCGCAGAATCTCCTCACCGGCCGCAAAGCGCCCGCCGGGCATGAATTTGGGCGACAGGCTGACCAGACGGCCCCCCACCCTGGCCTTCAGAGTCACCTCGCGGGAAGCCTTGACCGTGCCCATCAGGCTCAAGGCAACAGGCTGGTCCGAAGCCCGGACGACCATTGTTTCCACAGTCCGCGCCGACTGAGGCGGCCTCTTCTTCTGAACCTCCGGCTTGGAAGCGTACAAATAACCGGCCACGCCCAGGGCAATGGCGAAAACGGCTATGATAATAATCAGCTTGAAAGCCTTGGTGCTCAACGATGTCTGGTTGTTGTCCGCGACAGCCATCTCAATATCCTTTCAGAACCCGTAAAGGGAAACTATCTTTTCTCTTGTTTTTCGCTGGTGTTCGCGACGGCTTCTCCGGTCTTCAGACCGTCCGGAGAAAGATTGTCCGTCCAGTTGCCGCCCAGGGCCCGGAACAAAGCCACCCGGTACTGAAGAAGACCGGCCCGGCTCTGGACCAGTTGCCTCTCCAGCGACTGCACGCTCACCAGTTCCGACAAAGGCCGGCTGTAGTTGTCCACACCCTTGATATAACGCCGCCGGGCCTCTTCAAAAGCCTGCCTGGCCGCGGCCAGCTGTCTTTCCTGAGCCGCCACCGTCTCGGCCTGCTTTTTCTCCCTGACCAGGGCGTTTTCCACTTCCTTGACCGCCGTCAGCACGGTCTTTTCATAAACGGACAGGCGCTCCTCAGCCGCCGCCCTGGCTTTTTCCACCAAAGCCGCCCGGCGGCCGCCGTCAAAAACCGGACCGGTCAGACTGCCGATCAGCTTGAAGAGCCAGTTGTCGAAAATCTGGCTCAACCCCGCGCCAGAGTATTGCAGTGAACCGGTCAGACTGAGTGAAGGCAGGCGGTCGGCCCGCGCCGCGGCCACCGACCAGTCGGCGGAACGGAGCCGCAAACCCGCCGCCCGGACGTCGGGCCGGGCAGCCAGCAGGTCGGCAGGCAGCCCTATGGCCGGCAGAGGCGAAAGCTCGGGCAGAGTCCCCGTGGTGATGGCCGGTCCGTCTTGAGGCGCCCGGCCCAGCAAAAGAGCCAGTTCGTGCTCCAGCACCTTCTCCTGAGCCTCCAGGGCCGGGAACTGGGCCCTGACCTGGGCCACCGTCTCCCGCTGTTGCAGAACATCCAGCGACGTGGCCTGGGAATTCTTGAACCTGGTCTCCAGCAGATCCAGGTAATCCTCGTTGGTCTTGAGTTGCTCGCCCAACAGGCGCAACTGTTCCCTAGCCGAAATGATGTCGATCCAGTTTTCCGTCACCTGCCCGGCCACGGTCATGGCCGCCGTGTTCAGGTCCTCTCTCGAAGCCCGCGCCGTCAGGCGTTCGGCCTCCACCGAGGAATTCAAACCGCCCCACAGGTCGACTTCGTAGCTCGCAGCCAGGCCGAGAGCGTGGTTTTCCGTGGTCTGGACCGCTCCGGCCGATGTCTCGGAACGCTGGTGCGAAACCGAACCTTCTCCCGTCACGCCCGGATAAAGATCGGCTCCGGCCGCTTCGGCGGCGGCTTCGGCCTGTTTGAGCTTGGCCCAGGCCGTCCGGACATCGAAATCACCGGCCAGGGACGCGGCGACCAGCGAGTTGAGCTCCTCGCTGCCGAAACTTTCCCACCAGCGGGACGGTGGCGGGGCTTCTTCCGAATAAAGGGAAAACGAAGTCGGCATCCGGTCCGGCGAGGCGTTTCTCTGAACCGGCTTGAACGGTGAACATCCTGATATTAATAGCAATAGCAGTGAACTGAAAATGACTGCATTTCTGGGGCGCATGGTCTGTCCTCGGAATATTTCTTCCGCCTGAAGCGGGATTTTTTCATTTTTCTTTTCCCGTCCGAATACAGACACCCCGTTTTTTCGTCCGGGAAAACCTTGATCCCAATACACCATTATAGGGCAAAGGCCGTTTTTTTGAAGAACTCTCTTCAAGGTGTCAGTCGAAAAATCGGCAAAAACAGGTGCAAGAAGGCCGCCGGGCAATGTTAATATTTGTAAAGAGAAAAATTGCGTATAAACAGCATTTTGGGCGGCAAAAGACGCAGGCGGCCCGCCCTGGCCGGGTCAGGAGGTGGATGAAAATCAGACAGTCGTTTTTTTCTGTGTCAAAAAAACAGACACTCCGGCCGGAGGCAGTGTTTAAAACGAGTCAAAACATGTCTGAAACCGCTCTGAATGGAGTAAAAAACGACGAAAACCGGTTTTCCCCCGTTTTCGAGTTTGTTGACAAAGTGCTTCCCAAGGCAATTGAAAGAGAAGAAGGCTCCGAGAGCAACTATACAGGCGGGATGCTTCGCCCCAGGCTGTCGCCTGGACCAACTCTGGGGGCTGGCCGCCCCCAGCGCTCCCGCTGGTCGCTGCCCCTGCGTATAGCCGAAATATGAAACCGGAGGCGTCAGACTCCGGAGCCGGGTGCAGGCGAAAGCCTGCCAGACCAAGGGGACGCCCAAACGGCCGCGTCCCCTTGGAACCCCCGGCCTTTTTTAACCCGTCGAACGGGCATCCATGCCCTTCGCCGGGGGGCGAACGTCCATGTTCGCCTAAGAAAGAGGAAACCGGAAAATCGACGTTGAGGGTACAGGTCAGGTTGATAAAGACAACAAAGGGGTTTGTCAACAGTCTGAAAAACCGGTTTTCACCAGTTTTCGCGGTCCGGATTTTCGGCCAAAAACCACCACCCGCCCCATGGCCGGGCCTCTGTTCATGCCGTGAGGCCGGAAAGCGAAAATCCGCCTTGACCGTCCCGGCTCAGCCCTTATAATGGCCTGAGGGCCTTGACGCCCGATATTTTTGCAGAGCGGGGTTTTCGGAACATGGCCAAACAGGTGATCCTCGGAACGGCCGGGCACATAGACCACGGCAAGACCAGTCTTGTCCGCACATTGACCGGCATAGACACGGACCGGCTCAAAGAGGAGAAGGCCCGGGGCATCACCATAGAACTCGGTTTCGCTCACCTGACCCTGCCGGACGGCACGCGGGTGGGCATTGTGGACGTGCCGGGCCACGAAAAGTTCGTCAAGCACATGGTGGCCGGGGCCGCCGGTATAGACCTGGTGGCTCTGGTGGTGGCGGCCGACGAAGGCATAATGCCTCAGACCCGCGAACACCTGGAAATCTGCCAGCTTCTGGGCGTGCGTTACGGGCTGGTGGTGGTCACCAAGATCGACATGGTCGACCCGGAATGGCTGGACCTGGTCGAGGAGGACATAGCCGAGTTCGTGGACGGGACCTTTCTGGAAGACGCGCCGGTGGTGCGTTTTTCCGCCGCCGACGGGACCGGCAAGGACGACGTGATCCGGGCCGTGTCCGACCTTATCGGCAACATCGTGGAGCACCAGGCCGGGAGCCTTTTCCGCATGCCCCTGGACCGGGTTTTCACCATGAAGGGTTTCGGCACGGTGGTCACCGGCACGGCGCTGTCCGGTTCGGTGCGCCTGGGCGATACGGTCATGGTCTATCCCGGCGGGCTGACGGCCAAGGTGCGCGGCCTCCAGGTCCACAACGAGACCGTGGAAGAAGTCGGGGCCGGTCTGCGCACGGCGGTCAACCTTCAGGGCGTGGAGAAGCAGGCCATCAACCGGGGCCAGGTCATGGCTCCGCCGGAAACACTCCAGCCTTCCCGCCGCATGGACGTCTGGGTGGAGCATCTTTCCTCGAACGAAAAACCGCTCAAAAACCGGGTTCAGGTCCGTTTTCACATCGGCACGGTGGAGATACTCGGCCGGATTCTCCTGCTGGACCGGGAAGAAATGGCCCCCGGCGATTCCGGCCCGGCTCAGGTGCTGCTGGAAGAGGAAGGCGTCTGCCTGTCCGGGGACCGGTTCGTCCTGCGCAGCTATTCTCCTGTCCGGACCGTGGGCGGCGGGGAGATACTTAACCCCAACCCCATGCGGCACAAGCGTTTTCAGGAAAAAGTCATGGCCGACCTCCAGGCCCTGCGGCGGCGGGACCCGGTGGAATGCCTCCAGGTGCTCATCGACAGCGCCGGGCCGCTCGGTTCGTCGGCTCAGGCCCTGGCCGGACTGATCGACATGCCGGCCAAGCAGATCAAGACGGCCCTGGCCCAGATACTTTCCCAGCGGGCGGCCATCACCTTCGACAAGGAAAAGGGCCGCATCATCGGCCGCCAGTCCTTCGACCGGCTGGTGGAATCGGTCGTTTCCGTGCTCCGGGACTACCACCTCAAATTCCCGGTCCGGCCCGGCCTGGGCAAGGAAGAACTCAAGACCCGCGTGCCCGGCCTTGCCGACCAGCGCCTGCTGGGGTTCGTGCTCGACCACATGTCCGGAGACGGCAAGCTGGTGGTGGAACGGGACCTGGTGCATCTGCCCGAGCACAAGCCCAACCTGGCCGAAGACCTCCAGAAGATAGAAGACGGCCTGATGGAGGCTTTCCGGTCCGGCGGAGTCACCCCGCCCAACCTCAAGGACGTGACCGCGGCCCTGCCGGGCAAGCCGGACCAGCACAAGGAAGTCCTGGAGCATCTGCTGAAAAAGGGACTGCTGGTCAAGGTCAAGGACCTTTATTTCGCCGCCGCCGCCGTGGAAGGCCTGTGGGCCGAAGCCAAAGCCTTCATGCAGAAGAACGGCGAACTGAGCACTCCCCAGTTCAAGGACCTGACCGGCCTCAGCCGCAAGTACGTTATCCCGGTTCTGGAGCATTTCGACGCCAAGGGCTGGACCATGCGCGTGGGAGAGGCCCGCGTCCTGCGCGGGGACAAAGGCTGATTAGCGGGCAATTACGGGGTCTTGCCGCCAGGGCAAGAAAAAGCTCGTCCTGGTCCGGGAAGGGCTTGACATTGCCGCGGCAGCGGTATAAGCTTCACCTGTTTTTCGGGACGTAGCGCAGTCTGGAAGCGCACCTGAATGGGGTTCAGGGGGTCGGAGGTTCAAATCCTCTCGTCCCGACCATAAAATCAACAATAAAGGGTAGGCTCGGTGTTCGCCGACTTACCCTTTTTTTGTCTTGTCTTATATTTTCCCGGAACCGGATAAAAAGTTACTGCCGCTATACGCGCCATGGGCCATGTTTCGTGAGGGAAGGGTTAAGCTTTTTTTGCGAAGACAATTGGAATTGGATAAAGAGGCAGCTGCGGGTGAATTGGCCTTGGTCGGATTGATCGGAAAATAAAGAAGGCGGCTGCGGGATAGTTTGTTCAGGCGGGGTGCTTCGCCCCTGCCGCGAGTGGCGGAGGCTGCGGGTGGCGCTTTCCCGCCCAGACCAAAGGGGACGCCCAGGCGGCCGCGTCCCCTTGGAACCCCCGGCCTTTTTTAACCCGTCGAACGGGCATCCGTGCCCTTCGCCGGGGGGCGAACATCCGTGTTCGCCAAAGGCTGGAGACTTGGTCGATGTGACGCGGCTACAAATGCATCTCTCGAAACCAGTTTCAGGGGATGGGCGAATATGGTATCATGATGACTCAAAGTCTGATATCTCCCTTGTTTTGCAGAGTTTTTGCGTAACCTCATTGCAACATAAATCAAGGGGAGTCAGGCATTATTTTTGATTCGTTGTGAGACAGCAGTGATCCCTTATAACACATTGAAAGGACGTCTATGAATCACACATCAAGTAGCTCAGGCTGTCGGGATTGTATTGGATATGTTTCAAATCGTATCTTATTTGCACGGAATTGAACCATGAAAAACACGAACCCCTTTAGAGTATACCTTCGTTCCTGAAATAGAGAGTATTTAGTCAAATTAGATAGTTGACGACCTGATATGCTATGGATTAACATTTTTCTATCTATTCGTTTTGATTTTCTCTCCGGCAACCTTAGGAGAAAACACTTGTGAGCCCAGAATGCGAAGAGCAATCAGTTGACCAAAGAGACTCCGGGACTCAACCAGACAATAGTCCTATGGAACATAGACAGATGTCTGAAGAATCATACGATTATGATGGGTATGAAAAGTCTCTTGAACGTATTCTTGCCATGACTGAAAAAGACTATTGGACACAATACGTGGACATCAATAGACATCAAGTTAATGTGGGCAAGACTTATCTATGGGTTTCGGCAGCCCTTCTGGGCGCTTATGCTGCTGCTTATTCCCAATTTGAAGCTAATGACTTTTCTCTGAATAGCTTTGAAGTATTAATGTTTTTGATAGGTATAGTTTTGGCAATATCGGCCTTTGGTATTTGCTTGTATGCTATTCCCGCTAGAAAAGGTTATCTTTCTATCGCAAACCCTAGCTGGGGTGAGTTCAGCCAGATGGCATATACGTATCTATGTGACAAAAAACATTATGTTTACAGCAATTTAATTAATAAACTAATTGATAGAACTGACATATGTGTTCATCACAATGCAAATACTAACCAATCAAGGGCCAAACAGCTACGGGTAATTTCATGGGTATTAATTGCTTCACTATCTTTTTCTCTTTTAGCCGCTACTTCAGTCTTTATGTCTAAATTTGAGATAAAGATGCCCATAACACAGGAGGAAAAAAATTATGGGAAATGATGCTAAGAAGCTCCCAGTGGGTTCGGGATCGGATAGTAAAGGTCCTGATGTAGATCGTCCTGCCGGCCCCATCGGCACGATAGGACCGAACTATACTACACATAGTGCAGATCCTGCAAAGACAATCAGAGCTACTGAAGGAATTGATATCAGCAAGGCGGACAATGACGAGTAGCAATATCAGCCAAGAGCAATGAGGCTCGCCCATTCTGAGCTTCACTAATACGCGTATGCCGTTAATGGTAAGCTATGCCGTGAAGGAAATCCCTTCGTCTTCCCGTTATAGTAACCAGAAAACATAGCGACTTTTCCTGTGAACAGAGTTTTAGCCATCAAGTGGCTGATGGAGTCCAATATGACACTGGTTATCACTTTGGCAGTTAGCAACGGCATTGTCATGTCAGCGGATAGGCAATTGTCATCTTTCGACCCTAAGACAAAAAAATTGAAAACAGCACATAGAAGATGTGAAAAGATATTTGCTCCAAAATGTAACGATCAGTTCAAGTTTGCCGTTTCCATTTGGGGACTGATTGAAATACCCCTTAAGAATGGGAAAAGACAAATGCTTGATGCAAATTTTTTTGACGAATTTGCAGCTCAGACTACTCCTAATGACACCGTTGATGATATCTCTGAGAAGCTTCGCGACCACCTGAATAATATAGTTGATATCAAAGAATTAAAAAAAATATCCCCAGTAGGGATACATCTGGCAGGATACGATAATGTTCATGGGGCATATTTGGCAAGAGTTCGCCATATATGTTTAAGCCCTAATGACAACAAAGATCCAAACCAAAAGGACCCTAATCTATTCAAAAGCAATAATGAATCTCAATATTCTGACGAACCGCCATTTGCAATGGTTTTTAATGGATTTTATTATATATGTAACGCATTGGTGAATTTTGTTCATCAAACGTACGGCTCTAATTATGCATTGTTCACTCCTTCAAAAATCTCTATCAAAAAAGCCGCAAGCCTAACGGAATATCTCATGAATATCACCATTGGTTTTCAGAACTATACAAAAATGTCTCCAGTTGTTGGGGGACGGGTCAACACTTTATTGATAACACCGGGAAAGGGTATCGCTGGAAGATTTTTAGCAAGATGAGGATACAGCCTGCACAGCGCTGGTAGTAACCTGACAGTCCGCCCCTGCCGGGTTTACTTATTAAGCGGCTTCTTCCATGTTCGTGTCCATCGATGTTTTGGCCGGGAGTCCTTCCAGAAAGACCTGGTATGGCGTCCGGCTGTTCATGTTCCGGCCTTGGTGTGTGCGTTACCGGCTGCAATAGGCCTGGTAATTTCAAGAGTCTGTTTTTTTTCAGCAATGCTCTCTCCTGGCCAAACAGGCCTGAGCCTTAAACAGATAGCGTCTGCCCCCTGGGTTACACGGATTCTTTTGATTTGGTTTTCAAGGCGAACACGGACGTTCGCCCCCCGGCGAAGGGCACGGATGCCCGTTCGACGGGTTAAAATAGGCCGGGGATTCCAAAGGGGCGAGGCCTTCCGGCCCTTTGGTCTGGGCGGGAAAGAGTTTCCGAAGCCATTACCGTTCGCGGCAGGGGCGAAGCATCCCGCCTGAACCAACCGACTCAAAGCCGTCTTTCATCTTTCAATTATCCCTGCCTTACCGCCAATCATGACCGGCAAGCGTCCATAGTCCCCGGACACTTCCAAGGCCTGTTCCCTTCCCTGTTTCTTTTTCAGGTCCATGAACAGACAGCGACTGGAGCCAAGAGGGAGTCACGGAATCACTTCTATTCGACTTCATGGGCGAACATGGACGTTCGCCCGCCCGCATCAGGGCATGGATGCCCGTATGCGGGATTTACAAGGCCGGGGGTTCCAAGGGGACGCGGCCGCTTGGGCGTCCCCTTGGTCTGGGCGGGAAAGAGTTTCCGAAGTCATTACCGTCGGCGGCAGGGGCGAAGCATCCCGCCTGAACCAACCGACTCAAAGCCGTCTTTCATCTTTCAATTATCCCTGCCTTACCACAAATCATCTGCCTGCACCCGGCTCCGGAGGCTGACGCCTCCGGGTTTATTGTTCGGCATTATGCGGGGGCAGCGACCAGCGGGAGCGCTGGGGGCGGCCAGCCCTCAGAGTGGGAACAGTTCCCGCGCCTTGAGGCAACCATCAGAGAAACCTTTTCAGGTCCAGGTCCAGGGGCACGCGGAGCCTGCGGCCTTCCTTATCCTGATAGAGCAGATATCCGTTGTCTCGGGCGAATTCGTACAGGTCCCAGGTCAGGCGGACGTCTTCCCGGCAATATTCGATGACCAGGTCCAGGCGTCCTTCCCTGACCCACTTGAGGGACTGGAGGCCGTCGGCGGTCTTGTCGCGGCCCAGGGTGATTTCGCCCAGGTGGCCCAGGCCCACCCGGCGGCCAAGCACCTGGTGAATCTCATGCAGGAGGTCCAGATTGGGCCTCTGCCGCAGGTCTTTGGGGGTGTAGGCGGAAAGGACCTGGTAATCGAAGCGCAGGTGGTTGAAACCGATGATAAGGTCGGCGGCCAGGAGCCTGTCCACCAGCGCCGCGGCCTGGTGTTCTTCGTAGACATGGTATCGGCCGTCCAGGGAATCGTAGGCCACGGCCGCGGCCAGGCCCATCAGGTGAGCCTTGTCCCAGCCGCCGACTTCCTGGGCCGAGCGCCGGGTTTCCACGTCGAAGACCACCAGGCGTTTTTCCGGCTGGCGGTTTTTTTCCATTTTCTCCATCACTTGCATTTCAGGTTCAGGGGCGGCGGCGCTCATGTCCAGAGGCCTGTCTCCCAGCATGACCTGGAGGATGCGGACGCAGGCCGCCTTGTCCAGGGGCTTGTTGCCCGAGCCGCACTTGGGGGAATAGATGCAGGAAGGACAGCCTGCCTCGCATTCGCAGGATTCCACGGTTTCCAGCGTGCGCCGCAACAGGTCTTCCAGCACCGCATAACCGGCCTTGGCCAGCCCGACGCCGCCGGGGTATCCGTCGTAGATGAAGACAGCGCCTTTGCCGAGTTCGGGGTGGCGGGGATAGGAGATGCCGCCCATGTCGTTGCGGTCGCAGAGGACGGTGAGAGGGAAAAGACCGATGGCCGCGTGTTCGATGGCGTGGATGCCGCCCATGAAGTGCTGGCCCTGGTCCAGGGAAGCGGGGATGAAGTCCTCGAATTCGAACCAGAGGCCCACGGTTTCGAAGACCGTTTCGGGCAGTTCCAGGGGGTAATTTCCCATGAGTTCCTGGCCCCGGATGAGGCGCTTTTCGTACCCGGTGACTTTTTCCCTGACCCGCAGGCGGCCGAGCTTGGCCAGAAAGTTGGCCACGGGCTTGACGGCGAGGACTTCGAGAATGTCCGTTTCCTTTTCGGACAACGGCCGGGTGTAATAGTCGGCGTCGCCGCGGCGGGCGTAAACGTTGCGGAGGGGCAGATCGAGGCGCGAAACCACCCAGGTTTCGGCCCGGTGCAGGTAGACCGCTCCGGGGTGGCATTCCTTGAAGGCCCGTGCGGAATCGATGCTGCCGATGACCTGGCCCGAGGCTTCGTCCAGGATGGTGAAGCTTTCGCCCGTGCCGCGCAGATCGACATCCCGGTGGGGCCTTTTGCGGGCCGGGTGGTAGTTTTGGCCGTCGGCGTCCAGGAGCAGCAGGCCGCGCCGGCAGAGGTCTTCCATCAGGGCGGGGCGGTCGAAGGGCCGGAAGTACGGGTCGTCGGCACGCAGAGGCAGTTCGGCCGCGGCGCAGGCCAGGTGTCCGGAGGTGATGGGTTCGTTGTCCGGGTCGAGCACGGCCGGTTCGAAGCCGCGTTCGAAGAACTTGCGGGGGTGTTTCATGAAATACTGGTCCAGGGCGTCCGGCTGGGCCAGCAGGACCACGGCGGATTCGCGGTCGGCCCGGCCGACGCGGCCTCCCCGCTGCCAGGTATTGATGACGCTGCCGGGATAGCCGACCAGCAGACAGACTTCCAGGGCTCCGATATCCAGGCCCAGTTCCAGGGCGGAAGTGGAGATCACGCCCAACAGGGAACCGGAGTTCATGCGCTTTTCGATTTCGCGGCGTTCTTCGGGCAGAAAACCGGCCCGGTAGGAACTGATCTTGCGGGCCTGTCCCGGCCCCATCTGCATGGCCCAGCGGTGCATGAGTTCGGTCAGACGGCGCGACTGGGTGAAGGCGATGGTCCGCAGGCCGTCCTTGACGGCTGCCGTGAAGATCCGGGCGGCGGTGACGGCGGTGCTGGCGTCCGGGTTGACGAAGAGGAAGTGTTTGCCCGCCGCCGGGGCTCCGGATTCGGTGACGGCGGTGAATTCGAGGCCGGTGAGGGCTGCGGCCAGTTCCGCCGGGTTGCCCACCGTGGCCGAAGACAGGATGAAGACCGGGCGGCTGCCGTAGTGGCCGAGCACGCGGTGCAGGCGGCGCATGACCTGGGCGATGTGGCTGCCGAAGACGCCCCGGTAGGTATGGACTTCGTCGATGACGATATATTTGAGGTTGCGCCAGAGGTCGGCCCATTTGTCGTGATAGGCCAGCATGGACAGGTGCAGCATGTCGGGGTTGGTCAGGATGATGTTGGGCGGATTGTCCCTCATCTTCTTGCGCTGGTAAGGGCTGGTGTCCCCGTCGTAGACCCCGGCGGTGACCCGTCCGAGCCCGAGGAGGGAGGCCATTCTCTGCACGGTCTTGAGCTGATCCTGTTCCAGGGCCTTGAGGGGAAAGAGGTAAAGCGCCCGCGCTTCCTGGTCTTCGAGAATGGCTTCGAAGACGGGCAGGTTGTAGATAAGGGTCTTGCCGCTGGCCGTGGGGGTGGCGGTGACGACGTGCTTTCCGTCCCGGACGGCGTCGATGGCTTCGGTCTGGTGGCGGTAGAGCCGGTCAATCCCCAGCGAAGCCAGGATTCCCCGCAAGGCCGGGGGCAGGGGCCGGGCCGGGTCGCCGCAGACAGCGGGCCGGGGCGGGATGTCTTCATGCCATCTGACCAGAGGTCCGAAGGCGTCTGAGGCTTTGAGGCGGGAGACGAACTTCATGCCGCTTGCCCGGTCTTTCCGGCGGAGAATCGCTTGGCCGCCGCGATGCGCCGGGACGGCGAGGGGTGGGCGTGAAAGAGGAATTCCACCAGCGGGTGAGGGTCGAATTCAGCCATGTTGAGAATTGCCAACCTTTCCATGGTCGAAATGAACGAGCCGGACAAACCGGTCAGTTCGAGGGCGAAATTATCGGCCTGTCTTTCCAGACGCCGGGAATACCAGTTGAGCAGGGGCATGGCCGCCGCGCCCAGGGATACGAAGATGAGCATGAGCAGGGGCAGACCGGCCACATCGCCCTGAAAGGCCAGGCCCAGGCGGCCGCCCGCGGCCCTGAGCACGCCGTCGGCCAGGGCGAAGGCCAGAAAGGCGGAGGCCGATTGGACGATGAGCAGGCGGGTCAGGTGTCCCAGGCGGAAATGGCCCAGTTCGTGGGCCAGAACGACTTCCACTTCCGACGGGTTGAAGTCCTTGAGCAGGGTATCGGACAAGACCACCCGCCGGGTCCGGCCCCGGCCCACCAGGGCGGCGTTGGCCCGGTTGGTGCGCGTGGAAAGGCCCCACTCGTAGATGCCGGGGACTTCGGCTCCGGCCTTGCGGCAGAGGCTCAGCAGCCGGGCCGTGAATTCATCGTCGGGCAGGCGCTTGAACTTGAAGAACAGGGGCAGGATCACCACGGGGGTCAATTGCGCCAGGACCACGAAAAAGGCGGAAAAAGCGGCACCGGCCCAGAGCCACCACCACTGTCCGGCCATTCTGAGGAACAGGTAGAGCAGTTCCACGGACAGCAGGCCCAGGACAAAGCCCACCAGTTGGGATTTGAGGTAGTCCCCGGCCCAGGCCCTAGGCGTCTGGTTGAGGAGGCCGAAGGCTTTTTCCAGATGGTAGCCGGACATGATGGCCACAGGCAGGGTCAGGGCTTGCAGCATCAGGAAACCGGCCAGAAAATACGAGGCCAGCCAGACCGCCGGACCGCCGCCGAGGCTCACCGCCGCGTTGCGCAGGCCGAAAGTCCAGCCGGTGGCCAGCAGGGCCGCCAGGTACAGGACAGTCAAGGCGAATTCGGCGTAGGAAAGCCGCCGCTTCATCCGGTTGTAGATTCTGGCCTTGTCCGCTTTGTTCATTGAAAAGCGCCGCCCCCTCGTCAACGGCCTTATAACAGATGTCCCGGCCCGGCACAAGCGCGCCCGGCCCGGACGGCTAATCCAGGGTCTTGCCCACCCGTTTTACCGCCACCGTCATGACCGTCAGTCCGATGGCCAGCAAAGCCGTAAGCTGCGGCCAGAGGATGTCCAGCCCGACGCCTTTCAGGAATATGCCCCTGATGATGACCAGGAAATACCTCAACGGATTGATATAGGTCACGTACTGGATGGGCAGGGGCATATTGGCGATGGGAAAGATGAATCCGGACAAAAGAATGGCCGGAAAGAAAAAGAAGAAAGTGGTGGTCAGGGCCTGCTGCTGAGTCCGGCTGACCGTGGAGATGAGCAAGCCCAGACTCAGGCAGGAGAGCAGGTAGACGAAGAGCGAGCCGAAGAGGCAGACCAGCCCGCCGCGCATGGGGACATCGAACCAGAAGACGCCCAGGGCCGTGACCAGGGCCACCTGAATCACTCCGATGATGGCGAAAGGCACCGTCTTGCCCAGGATGAATTCCACGGGGCGGATGGGCGTAACCATGATCTGCTCCATGGTGCCGATTTCCTTTTCCCTGACTATGGCCATGGCGGTCAGGGTCAGGGTGACCAGCATGATAATGAGGGCGATGATGCCGGGCACGTAGAAATTGCGGGAAGCCAGATTGGGGTTGAACCAGGAGCGTATCTCCGTCTTGATGACGGGGGCCGTGCCGGAAGGCAGGATCAGTTTGAGAGCCGGGCGCCGGTCCATTCTGGCCTGCATGCGTGCACGGTTGAAGCCCTCGATAATCTGAAGGCTGTAACTCTGCACCAGCGAGGCGGTGTTGGAATTGGTCCCGGCCACGATAATCTGGACCTGGGCCGTCCGTCCGCTCTTGACCAGGCCGGCCAGTCCGGGGCCGAAATGCACCACGGCTTCCACCCGGCCCCGGTCCATCAGTTCGGCTATCTCTGCGGGACCTCTTATGGTCTCTCTGAAATCGAAATACCCGGAGGCCGAAAAGGCCGCCGCCACCTCCCGCGACAGGGGGGTGTTGTCTTCGTCGTACAGGGCCGTGGGAATGTTTCTGATGTCCAGGTTGGCGGCGTATCCGAAAGCAACCAACTGCAACAGGGGCGGCACCAGGATGAGCATTCTCATGCGGGGGTCCCGGACGGCCTGGAGGAGTTCCTTGACAATCAGCGCCTTGACCCTGAGCAGAAAAAGCCGCATCACCCCAACCTCTTGCTGAAGCGCCGCACGGTTATGGCCAGGACCAGTGAGGAGTAGACGGCCAGGGCCAGAATCTGGGGCCAGAGTTCCGCCCAGCCCACGCCCTTGAGGAAAAGCCCCCGGAGAATCTCCACGAAATAGCGGGCCGGGACCAAGTAGGTTATGGCTTGAAGGACCAGGGGCATGTTTTCGATGGGATAGATGAAACCGGACAGCAGAAAGGCCGGCAGAAAGGCGGAGATCATAGCCATCTGGCTGGCCTGAAGCTGGGTCCTGGCCGCCACGGACAGGAAGAGGCCCCAGGCCAGGGTTCCGGCCAGAAAGATCAGCGAAACCACGAACAGCGTGGTGTAGCTGCCCCGGAAAGGCACGCCGAAAATTATTATGCCCGCCCCCACGACCAAGGCCATGTCCGCCAGCCCCACCGACATGTAAGGCAGGAGTTTGCCCACAATGAGCTCGCCGCTGGTCACCGGAGTGGAAATCAACTGTTCCATGGTCCCGGTTTCGCGCTCGCGGGATATGGTCAGTGCCGTCATGACCGTACAGATGACCATCATGATGACGGCAGTCAGTCCGGGAATGATGAAATTACGGCTCTTCATCTCCGGGTTGAACCAGACCCGCACCCGAGGCTCCAGGGGCTGATCGGCCATCTGAAAACCCGCACGGCGCAGACGGCCGGCTTTCAACTCCAGGTCAATCCCGGTCGTCACGGCCTTCAGGTAACCGATGGCTATGGAGGCCGTGTTCGAATCTGTGGCGTCGAAAATCACCTGCACCGGCGACTCCAGGCCCTGTTTGACCCTGGCCGCGTAACCGGGCGGAATGACCATGGCCATCAGGGCTTCGCCCCGGAACATGGCTTCGTCGATATCGGACTGGCGGTCGAGTCCGCCCACCAGGTCGAAGTAGCGGGAATCCCCCAGCCGGTGCAGCAGGTCCCGCGAGGCGGGCGTTCCGTCCAGGTCGAGGGCCAGCATGGGGATGCGGTCCACGTCCAGGCTCAGGGCGTACCCGAACAGGAAGATCATCAGCAAAGGGATGAAGAGCCCGGCCATCAGGCTCCGCACATCCCGCCGCATATGGATGAACTCCTTACGCGCCAGAGCCCTGATTCGCCGTATGCTCATCGACCATCTCCATGGGTCCGCCCACCAGGGCCACAAAGACATCCTCCAGGGTCGGCTCAATCTCGCGGACGGCGGAGACGGGCTGGCCCGCCGCCGAGAGCAGGTCCGCCAAGAGTGCCGGGCCGTCCGCTTCCGAGGCCACCCGGACATGGGTCACCCGTCCGTAGACCGCCGCCTCGAAGACCCGGGCTTGACCGCTCAAAGCCTCCACCGCCGCCAGGGCATCCTCGGTTTCCACTTCGTAGATGCGTCCGTCCAGCCTATCCCGCTTCAATTCCGCCGGTGAGCCCAGAGCGATCAGACGGCCCCGGTTGATGAGGCCGATCCGGTGGCAGTATTCGGCTTCCTCCATGTAGTGAGTGGTCACGAAGACGGTGACGCCACGGTCGGCCAGGGTGTAGATCAGGTCCCAGAAATTGCGCCGCGTCCTGGGGTCGACTCCGGAAGTGGGCTCGTCGAGAAAGAGAATCGGCGGTTCGTGCAGAATGGCGCAGCCCAGGGCCAGCCGCTGCTTCAAGCCGCCCGGCAGTTCCCTGGTCATGGCCCGCCGCCGCCCGGCCAGCCCGGTCAGAGTAAGGACCTCCCCGATACGCCTTTCCAGACGCGCCGGTTCGAGTCCGTAAATCCCCCCGAAGAGCCTCATGTTCTCTTCCACGCGCAGGTCGGCGTACAGGGAAAAGCGCTGGGACATGTAGCCAAGGCTCCGCTTTATCTCTTCCGCCTGGGTGACCATGTCCAGGCCGTGCACCCGGCCTTCTCCCTCGCTCGGCGTCAGCAGGCCGCACAGCATCCGTATGGTGGTAGACTTGCCCGCTCCGTTGGGACCGAGGAAACCGAATATCTCGCCGGGATAAACCTCCAGGGAAACCCGGTCCACGGCGGTGAAATCGCCGAACCGCTTAACCACATCCCTGAGAATGACCGCCGGTTCGCTCATGAGGCCGCCGTCCCCGGTCCGTTATTTTCGTTTTCCACCAAGGCCAGGTAAGCATCCTCCAGGGTGGGCTGAATGGCCTCAATCCGTCCGGGTTCCACCCCGGCCTCATGCAGGGCCTCCCGGACATCGCCGAGCCCCCGCCCCTCGGCCAGGCTGAAATGGATGCCCGAACCGAAGACGGCCGCCCCGGCCACCCAAGGCAGCCCCTTGAGCACTTTCAGGGCGGCCGGGCGGTTGGCCGCGGCCAGATCGTACAGGCCGGTCTTCATCAGGCTCCGCATCTCGCCGGGCGACATGACCAGACGGACCTTCCCCCGGTCGAAGAGGGCCACCCGGTGGCAGCGGTCGGCTTCGTCCAGGTAGGTCGTGGCCGTGATGATGGTCACCCGGTCCCGCCGCAGTTCATAAAGAATTTTCCAGAAATCCCGGCGCGAAACAGGATCGACGCCGTTGGTGGGTTCGTCGAGGAAAAGCACCTTGGGCCGGTGGATAAGGACGCAGGCCAGCCCGGCCTTCTGCTTCATACCTCCCGACAGGTTACGGAAAAGACGCTCCGTAAAAGGACCCAGGCCGGAAAATTCCAGCAGCCTCTCCAGCCTTTCCCGTCTTTCCCGCCGGGGGACCTGGTACAGATCGGCATAGAATTCTATGTTCTCCCGCACGGTCAGGTCTTCGTACAGCCCAGCAGGCTGGGACATATAACCGATATCCTTCTTGACAGCCTCCGGTTGCCGGACCACGTCGGTGCCCAGAACCTCCACGCCGCCTCCGTCAGGCGAAAGCAGCCCGGCCAGCATCCGGAGACAGGTGGTTTTGCCCGCACCGTCCGGCCCCACCAGACCGAAGACCTCGCCTTCGGCTACTTCGAAGCCGACCCCGTCCACGGCCGTTACCGGTCCGAACGAGCGGACCAGCCCATCCGCCTTGACCACCGTGGCAGGCGTCACTGCAAGACCACGTCCACCGGCATGCCCGGCTTGAGCTCCTGCCCCGGATTCTCCAGGCTGACCTTGATGCGGTAGACCAGTTTGACCCGCTCTTCCCTGGTCTGGACATTCTTCGGCGTAAACTCGGCCTCGGGGGAAATGAAGGTTACCTCTCCGGGATATTCCTTGCCAGGGTAAGTGTCGCTGAAAACAACGGCCTTCCGGCCCAGCCCGACCCGGCCCAGTTGGGTCTCCGGCACGTAGGTCTTGACCCAGACGCGGTCCAGTTCGGCTATCGTGACCACCGGCGTCCCGGCCTGAACGAATTCCCCTTCCTCCACATTCTTCACGGTGACAAAGCCGTCGAACGGCGCCAGCAGGCGGGATTCCAGCAGATCATCCTCGGCCACGGCCAGAGAGGTCCGCGCCTGTTCGAGCTGGGCCCGGGAGGCTTCCATTTCCATCTCCAGCCTGTCCACTTCCCTCAAAGCGGCCCGCGACGCGCTCAAAACCGACTTGGACCCGCTCAGGTTGGCCTTGCCCTCCGACACGGCCTCCCGCCGGGGACCGGCCTTGACCAGATTGTATGTTTCCTCGGCCGCCGCCAGGGATGACTTGGCCGCCTCGAAAGCCGCCGCGACAGCGTCGAACTCACTCTTGGCGATCACCTTGCGCTGATAAAGCTGGTTCATCCGCTCGAAATCGAGCCGTCTCTTTTCCATCTCGGTCCGGGCTTGTTCGCGGACAGCCTCCGCCTGCCGAATTTCCTCCTGGCGGGAGCCGCGCTTCAAGGTCAGATACCGGGCTTCAGCCGCCAACACCCCGGCCGAAGACTGTTCCACCGCCGCCTCGGCCGTCTCCCGCTTGATCTCCACAGCCAGTTCCAGGGACGCCGTCCTGGCCTCCAGTTCCCGGACCTTGGCCGAGGCCTGACGCTTCTGCAATTCCAGGAGCGAAGTTTTCAGCTCTGCGGCGGTATCGCCCTTACGGACAGGACTCCCCTCCTGCACGGAGATACGGGCCACATGACCCGGCAGGCGGAAGCTAAGATCAGCCTCGGTAACCTCGATATGCCCGGAAGTCCGGATCGTTCCATCACCGTCCCTGAGTTGGCCCCAGAAATAATAAATCAGCAGGGCGGCAGCAGCCGCGACCGCCAACGCGATGAATTTCTTCTTCGCCATATCAGCTCCCCGGTCCCCTTCCGGCCTTTCCGGCTGTGGCTCAGCCCCCCGCGCCAGTCGGCTTATTCACTCATTATTGGCTTGGCTTGATTGGAAAACCGTGCGCCGGACAGTTCACTTTCCGGCCTGCACTATGCTATCATCTGCGGAAATAAATACAAGACTGAAGCCCGGTTGGGCTCAATAAGGAAAAGGCTTGCCCGACATGATCTTTGGTGCTACCAATTCTCCCTTGGGAAACGTGATCGACGAAATCCGCCGCCTGGCCGGGCTGGGTTTCGACTATCTGGAATTGTGCCTGGACCCGCCCGGCGCTGACCCGGAGTCACTCAAACCGGTCATGGACGACCTGGAAAACGCCCTGGTCCAAACCGGCCTGACCATTCCCGTGGCCCATCTGCCGACCTTCGTCTGGCTGGCCGACGCCTACCCCGGCGTCCGCAGGGTCGCGGTGGAAGAGACCGTCAAGGGGCTGGACATCTGCCGCCATCTCGGCGTGCCCAAGGCCGTCCTGCACCCGGGTTATCTGACCGGAATGATCCGGCATGAGCCGGGCAAGGGCCGGGAGCTGGCCCTGGACAGCCTGGCCAAGGTCCTGGACGCGGCAGCGACCCGCGACGTGACCATATGCCTGGAAAACATGTTTCCCCGGTCCGGCTGGATGTACAAGCCCGAGGAATTCGCCATGGTCCTGGAACGTTTCCCCGGCCTGATGATGACCCTGGACCTGGGGCACGCGGCCATACAAGCGCCCCCTGACCGGCTCCGCCGCCTGATCGAAACCGGAGGACGCCGCATCCGGCACCTTCACGTCAGCGACAATACGGGCCGGGACGACGATCACCTGCCGGTGGGGGCGGGGGGAATAGACATCGCCGGAGCCCTGGCCGCGCTCAAGGCGGCCGGATACGACCAGACCATGACCCTGGAGGTCTTTTCTCCGGACAGCGACTATCTGGCCCTCAGCCTGCGCAAGGTCCGGGCCATGTGGGAGGAGGCTCGATAATGAGCCGTCAGAAGACAAAGCAGCAGCGTGAATCCATCAGCCGTTTTCTCCTTTATGTTCTCGGAGTCCGCCCCGATGAATTCGGACTGGTCCCGGACGAGGAAGGTTATGTGCCGTTCAAGGACCTTTTGGCCGCCCTTTCCGAAGAGGACGGCTGGACCTTTGTCCGAGAAAGCCACATCATGGACCTGGTCCGCGAACCGGAGCGTTCCGAAATAGAAGTCAAGGACAAGCTCATCCGGGTCAATCCGGCCATGACCGAACTCGCCCTGGGTCCCCCGCCGGTGGTGGAACCGCCGGTCAAACTCTTTCACGCCGTCCGGCGCAAGGCCTACCCCGCCGCCCTGGAAAACGGCCTCACTCCGGGCGGAAGGGCCTGGGTGCCGCTTTTCACCGACGAAAAACTGGCCCTGCGCTTCGGACGCCGCCGCGACCAACAGCCGGTCCTGGTGACCGTGCTGACCGAAAAGGCCAACCGGCGCGGCGTGGTCTTCACCCGCCCCCAGCAGCTTATCTATCTGGTGGACTCCCTGGCCCCGGATCTCTTCACCGGACCGCCTCTGCCCAAGGAAAAACCGGCCGAGGACAAAAAGGCCAAGCCCAAGCGGGACCAGGAAACCGACACCAGAGCGCCCGGATCTTTTTTTCTGGCCGTGGAAAAGGACCCGGATGCGACCAGGCGCCCCATCCGCGAAGAACGGGACAAAACCGCATACAGCAAAAAAAAGGACGGCCCGGATTGGAAGCGGGCCGCCCGGAAAGACAGGCGTCGGCGGGAGGAGTAGCGCCGGGACCTTATCAGTCCCACTGGCGGCGGTCGTCGATCTTTTTCGCTCCTTCGGCCAGCGTGCCGCGTGGTTGAAAAGACACCTCGCCTCTCAGGCGCAGAATTTCCTGCAGGGTCGATTCTATCTCCCTCCGCAGGGCTTCCCGGTCGACGCTTGCGTCGCAGAGTTCGCAGTGAAAAGTCATGCAGTCCTTGTGCTGCTCCCTGGTCACCACGATCTGATAGCGTTCCACAGCCGGAAACTTGGCCGCCACCTCGTCCGCCTGGCCGGGATGGATGAACATGCCCTTGACTTTGGTAACCTGATCGACCCGGCCCACGATCTTTACCAGACGATTGGCCGTCCGGCCGCAAGGACATGGTTCGTCGGTGTAATATGACAAGTCCCCCGTCCCGAACCTGATGAGCGGGTAGGCCTTGTTGAAAACCGTGGCCGACACCTCGCCGATCTCGCCCGGCCCCAACTGCCGTCCGGTCTCCGGGTCCACCACCTCCACAATGACGTTGTCGGGCCAGTGCATGCCGGTCAGGTGATAACACTCGTACCCCAGACACCCCACATCCGCCGTGCCGTAGCTCTGGCGGATGATCATGCCAAATCTTTTTTCCAGACCGGCCCTCAACGATTCGGGCAGCATTTCGGCGGCCACGAAACCGGACTTCAGGCGCAGATCCTTTTGCAGGTCCAGCCCCAGGGACTCGGCCTTGTCGGCCACGGCCAGCAGAAAGCTGGGCGTTCCCAGAAAGGCCGTAACCTTGAGGTCGCGCATTATGCCCACCTGAAGCTCGGTATTACCCACCCCGGTGGGAACGGAAAGGCAGCCCAGGCGGTGCAGGGAATCATCCAGCATCATGGCGAAGGGCACCATGTGGTAGCTGAAGGTGATCTGGCCGATGTCGCCGGGCCGAAAACCGGCCGCATAGAAAGCCTGAGTCCACCGGTCGTCGTCGTAGACCAGTTCGTATGGTTCGTAGATGGGGCCGGGAGAAGCGAATATGCGCCGTAATTCCCGATTCTTGGCCGCCACCAGCCCGCCGAAGGGAGGAGCGGCCTGCTGCAAGGCCACCAGTTCCGACTTCTCCGTGAGCGGCAGACTCTCCAGATCCCTGACCGTCCGCAGGTCTTCCGGCTTGACGCCGGCCCGGTCGAATTTGGCCTTCATGGCCGGAGCCTTTGCATATGCGTGAGCGGCGATTTCCCGCAGGCGGCTGTTCAGGTATTCGGCCCGAACCTCCGGCGGCATGGTTTCCAGTTCCGGATGGTAGTGGCCGGTAGTGCGCTCCATCTCCCCAGACATATCGCCCCTTCCCCTTTGTGTCTCTCCGGACCGTCCTACGTCAGCCAGCGCTTGCGCCGCTTGTAGTGCTTAACATCGCGGTAGCTGCGCTTGGTACCCACGTCGGTCAGGCCCAGATAAAACATCTTGACGTCTTCGTTGTTCTTCAGCTTCTCCGTCGTGTCGTCCAGAACGATACGGCCGTTTTCCATTATGTAACCATGGCTGGAGATATTCAAGGCCATCCTGGCGTTCTGCTCGACCAGCAGAATGGTCGTCCCTTCCTGCTGATTGATACGCTTGATAATCTCGAATATCTCCGAGACCAGCAGGGGAGAAAGCCCCAGCGAGGGTTCGTCCAGCATGACCAGCTTGGGTTGAGCCATCAGGGCGCGGCCGATGACCAGCATCTGCTGCTCTCCACCGCTCAGATACCCGGCCAACCCGCGCCAGCGTTCCTTAAGACGAGGAAAATACGAACAGACCCGGTCCATATTCTCCCGCATCCTCTGATTGCTCTTCTGGGTATGTGAAGCCGCTATCAGGTTTTCCTCAACCGTCAGGTCCTCAAAAACCCTGCGCCCTTCCATGACCTGAAAGATACCCCGCCGGACTATCTTCTCCGGTTCCATGGTGTCGATTCTCTCGTCCATGAAAAGGATGGAACCGTCAGTGACCTCGCCCTCTTCGGACTTCAGCAGGCCGGATATGGCCTTTAAGGTGGTCGTCTTGCCCGCTCCGTTCGCCCCCAGCAGGCAGACGACCTTCCCCTCCTCCACTTCCAGGGACAAGCCCTTCAGCACCAGGATGACGTCGTCGTAAATAACCTCGATGTTGTTGACCTTAAGAATAGCGCCCATCGCCCATCCTCTCCCTGGAAGTTTTTGGCCGGGCCCGATTTATGCGGGCCCGGCCGCACGCCAAGCCCCGGTTACCAGCCCAGGTACTCGTCCGTCCGTTCTATGCTCAGATCGTCCACCAACGTCAGTTTGCCGTCCTTGATGACATAAAGGCCGCAAGTGGTCGTCGCCCTGTGGTCGGTGGGAGTGTAGGTCAGAAGCGGCGTCAACCCGCCGGTATCCATATCCTTTATGGTTTCCAGCGCCGCCTTCAGCCCCGGACCGGTGAGTTGGCCGGCGGCCTTGGCCCGCTTCAGGGCCTCCCACATGACCATCATCGAGGTCCAGCTTTTGTTGTAATGCAGGGTGTAGGACTTGTCCCCGGCGATGGTCTTGATCTTGGCCATCTCGGGCACGTCATAACCAAAAGGCCTCACGACCACGAAGCCCATGGCCCGGCCTTCGGCCGCCTCTCCGGCCAGTTTGGGCAGGTTCTCGTCTATACCCCATGTATTGATGAGGAATTTGGTGTTCAGACCCAGCTTGGCCGCGTCCTTGATGATGACCGCGGTCGAGGAGGTCGTGCCGCCGATCCAGGCGAATTCCGGATTGAATTCCTTCATCTGCAGAAGCTGGGAAGTCGCGTCGGTGGCATTCAGGGCCACAGAAATGTCGGGACCTACTTCCAGGCCCATCTTCTTCGCATAGTCCTTGCCCGCCGGAATGGGATTCTTGCCGTAAGGATGGTCGGGATAAATGAAACAGACTTTCTTCGCGCCCTGTTCCTTGGCGTAGCGCATGGCCATGCGGATGTGGTCGGAGTAGCTCGAACCGATGAAGAAATTGTAAGGCGTCTTCTTAGGATCGTTCAGATTGGCGTCATAGGAAGCCGACATGTAGACGATCTGATCCCGGTTGATGAGAGGGGTCAGCGCGTTCGTGTCGCCGGTGCCCCAGCCCTGGATGATGAAGACTTTGTCCACATCCTTGTACTTTTTGTACAAGTTGACCGCCTTGGGAATCTGATAAGCGTAGTCGTTCGGGATCAACCGGACCGGAATCCCGTCCACTCCGCCGTTCTTGTTGATAAACTCGGCGGCGTCCACCGCCCCTTGACCATAATCCTTGCCCACGTCACCCGTAGGACCCGTGATGTCGAAAATGCCGCCGATCACGATCTCCTTGGGATCAGCCGCCATCGCCCCGGCTCCCAGCATTGTCAGAACCAGGACCATGGCCGCCAGAATGGCCAATAATCTCATTTTCATAAAATCCCCCCCTATCTGGTTGAACCGTCCCTAACCAAAACCAAACCTCGAAACATCGGCGAACCGGCCATTGTCAAACCCACCTCCCTTCAAGCCGGACGCCTGAGCAAAACCGAACCCCGGCGCCATAACAGGCCGCCGGAGACTGATTATCATCCCCAATCGGCTCCATGGCCCGCGGCAGCCCGGAATGACGACTGCTTTCCCCCTGTCTTTTCGAACCGTGCGCCCGGTAACGCGGCTCAGGCCCATCCGGGCGGCAGGGGCTCGGCGTATTCCGTAAAAAGCGGTTAATAGGAAAACGGCCACAGCTTCCAGTATGACCTGATAGTGTGCCAGCGTGCGGCCAGCCCATCAGGCTCAAACACCAGAAACAGAATGATGATCAGGCCGAAAACACCCTCCTGCAATGTGCCGAAAATTTCGAACAGATTCGGATAGGTCCCGCTCAAGGCTTCGGCCGGGATGCGCAGAAGCTCCGGCAGAAGCACCATGAAACAGGCTCCGAATATGGCGCCCATGACGTGCCCCAGACCGCCGATGATGCACATGGCCAGGTACTGCACGGAGAGCCAGATGGTGAAATGCTCGTCGCTGATGATGGTGATGTAATAGGCCCAGAGACCGCCGGCAATGCCTACGTAGAAGGAACTGATGCCAAAAGACATTATCCTGTATTTGAACAGGTTGACCCCTATGACCTCCGCCGCCAGATACCTGTCCCGGATGGCGACAAAGGCCCGTCCTGTCCGGCTGCGGGTGAGGTTCTTGGTAAAGATGGTCGCCAGAATGACCAGCACCAGCACCAGATAGTAGAAACGCCTGTCCGTATTGAATTCGAAACCTCCGACGGAAGCGAAAGGTATGTTCAGGCCGGAGGAGCCGCCGGTCAGGGTGGTCCAGTTCCGCATGGCGTATTCCAGAATGAACTGGGCCGCCATGGTAGCTATGGCCAGGTACAAACCCTTCAGACGCAGCGACGGAATCCCGAATATCATGCCCACGGCCGCCGCGACCAGCCCCCCCGCAGGCAGTGTCACGTAGAAGGGCAGGTTCATTTTCACGGCCAGGATGCCGGCGGTGTAAGCCCCCACGCCCATGAAGGCCCCGTGCCCCAAGGATATCTGGCCGGTGAACCCGGTCAGGATATTCAACCCGTGAGCCCCGATTATGTAGATCATGATGATGACCATCAGATTGGTCACGTTGGTGTTCAGGGCCTGGCTGACGCTCTGGCCGAAAATCGGGAACACGAACATGAACACCAGAAAACCGGCCAGCCAGCATCTCACCCACAGGGTCTTGAAAACCTCGTCGTCCTTCTTGTAGCTGGTATGAAAAAGTCCACAGGGCATTTATGACCTCCCCGGCCGGCCTACCGGCCGCCGGCCGCCGCTCCGCGCTAAACCCGCTCTATCTCCTCAATACCGAACAAACCGTAAGGCTTGACCATGAGAATAAGTATCAGCACGATGAAAGGAGCCACTTCTTTCACCCCGCCGCCGAAATACTGGTCCAGGTAACCGCCCATCAGGTTCTCCAGGATGCCCACGGTGAGCCCGCCGATGATCGCTCCCAGGATCGAATCGAGCCCCCCGAAGATGACCGCAGGAAAGACTTTCAGCCCGAAATTGGCCAGGCTGATGTTGATGCCGTTGATGTTGCCGATGAGCACCCCGCCCACGGCCGACACTATAGCCGCGATGGACCAGGACACGGCGAAGACGAATTTGACCGGTATGCCCATGCTTTGGGCCGTCATCTGATCGTTGGCCACCGCCCGCATGGCGATGCCCACCCGCGAAAATTTGAAGAAGGCGGCAAAAATCCCCAGGAAAAAGAAGGCGAAGAGGAACGTCCAGACATAGACCTCGGAGATGACCACCCGGCCGAGACGGATGGGCTCCTGCGAAAAAATGGCTGGAAAGACTTGTATCTCCACGCCCCACAGTATGGTAACCAGCGCCTTGAGCAGGGTAGCCAGGCCGATGGTCACCATGATGACCGAAATGATCGGTTCTCCGATCATCGGCCGCAGAACGAGACGTTCCACCAGGATACCCAGTATCACCGAGGCGACCATGGTCAGGGCGAAGGCCGGGATGAAAGGCACTCCGATGTCCACCACCAGCCAGAGACAGACGTAAGCCCCAACCAGGACAAACTCGCCCTGGGCGAAATTGATGATGCTCGTAGCCTTGTAGATCAACACGAATCCCAAGGCCACCAGGGCATAAACACTTCCGGTCACCAGACCGGTCACCACCAGTTGGCTGAACTTCAGCAGCTCGTCGCTCATCAGTTCCCTCCGCCTAACTCCAGATTTGCCACCATCTGCGCTTCTTTTCCTCGTACTTCTCCAAGGGCTTCATCTTGCGTATGCCCAGGTCCGCCCGAATCGTCGTCTTTTTCCCGTCCTGGTACTGAATCTCGCTCTCGATATGGACCTTGTCGGCCTTGGAATAAAGCGCTTCTATCTCCTTGGCGTATTTCTCCGCAATAAAACGCCGCCGCAGCTTCCGGGTCCGGGTCAATTCCCCGTCATCCGGGTCGAATTCCTTGTACAAAAGCAGAAATTTCTGAATTCTGGCTCCCTCCGGCAAAGTCCGGTTAACCCGGACAACTTCCCGCTCGATCAGATCGTAAATCTCCGGTTTTGAAGCCAGGTCCGTATAGGTCGTGTACGATATCCGGTGATCTTCGGCCCATTTGCCCGTGTGCTTGAAGTCTATGCAGATCATGGCCGTGATGTATTCCCGCTCATGGCCGAGCACGCAGGACTCGACGATGTACGGGCAGAATTTCAGGCGATTCTCGATGAACATGGGCGAAAACTTCCGCCCCCCGACCATGTGCATCAGGTCCTTGACCCGGTCGATGCAGACCAGATGACCTTTTTCGTCGATGTACCCGGCGTCGCCGGAATGCAGCCACCCGTCCCCGATGGTCTCCGCCGTGGCCTCTTCATTCTTGTGATACCCCGTAAACAGGGCCGCGCTCCGGGATATGATCTCGCCCACCCCGTCGGGGTCCGGCTGGTCGATTCTGATCTCAGTCCCTGGTATGGGCTTGCCAACGGTATTCGCGTCAATATCCCCGTCATGGTGTATGCAGGAAATGCCCGAAATCTCCGTCTGTCCGTAAATCTGCTTCAGATTCACGCCCAGGGCGTGGAAAAAACGGAAGACGTCCGGCCCCAAAGCCGCTCCGCCCGTGGTCGCCGAGCGAATGCGGGTGAAACCGAGACGATCCTTCAAGGCCCGGAAGAGGCAGACCCAAGCCACCCAGTAAAGCAGATTCCATCCGGCGGGCACCGGCTTCTTCTCAAACTTGAAATCGGCTATGCGGTAGCCTATGGGCATGCACACCTTGTAAACCATCCGCTTGAGCCAGGAAGCATCCAGATGCTTGACCATCACCGAACGCGACAACCCCTCCCAGACCCGGGGAGGCGAAAACATGACGTTCGGCCCGATCTCATAGGTATCCAGGTTGGCAGTCTCCGGCTCCTCCGGGAAGTTCACCGTGAACCCTATGGCCAGCGAGCTGGCCACGCACATCATCTGCTCACCGATCCAGGGCAGAGGCAGAAAGCTCACAAACTCGTCGGACTCGTATTTGGCGTCCACCTGGTTCAGGCTCAAAGCCATGGAAAGCATGTTCCGGTGAGTCAGCAGGGAGCCTTTGGGAAAACCTGTCGTTCCCGAGGTGTAGGCGATAAGGGCCACCTGTTCCTCGGTGATTTCGCCCACCATCTTCTCGAAAAAGTCGGGATTCCCGGCCTCGAATTCCCGGCCGAGTTCCTCCACTTCCGGGAAAAAGGCCAGAAGCGGATCGTCGTATCCGCGCAACCCCTTGGGATCGGTATAAATAACCTTGAGTACGTTGGGCAGGTCATCCTTCATGTCCAGAATCTTGTCCGACTGTTCCTGGTCCTCGGCCACCACAAACTTGGCGTCCGAATGCTTGATGACGTAAGCGACCTCGGTCAGAATGGAATCCTGATAGATCCCCAGAGGCATCCCCTTCAGCGACTGAGCCGCCACTTCCGCCCAGACCCACTCCGGACGGTTGTCCCCGATGATGGCCAGACTGTCACCTTCGCGAAACCCCAGGCTGTAAAGACCCAAGGCAAAGTATTTGACATGGCGGTAGTAATCGCCCCAGGTGAAAGACTGCCATATACCGAATTCCTTTTCCCGCATGGCGATCCGGCCGTCGCCGTATTTGCGGTAATTGCGCACCAAAAGAGCCGGTAATGTCTTTTCATCCATCTCCGTAGACCTCCGCCCGTTCAGGTGCCCAGCTTGGAGTAAGCCGATTCGGTGTCACCCAGATACGCCTTGACCACATCCTCGTTCTTCTGCACTTCCTTGGGACGCCCCTCGGCCAGCTTGTGCCCGAAATCCAGCACGCAGATCCGGTCGCTGATGTCCATCACCACCCCCATGTCGTGCTCGATAAGTATCACCGTCACCCCCCACTCGTCGTTCACGTCAAGGATGAAACGGGCCATATCCTCGGTTTCCTCGAGGTTCATCCCGGCCATGGGCTCATCAAGAAGCAGTATCTTCGGCCGCATGGCCAGCGCCCGGGCCAGTTCCACCCGTTTCTGCAAACCATACGGCAGAGTCCCCACCACCTTCTTGCGGATAGCCTCTATCTCCATCAGATCGATAATATTTTCCTCAATATCCTTGCGCAGTTCCATTTCCTCGCGGAAAGCCTTCCCCCACCACACTCCGCTGGCCATCAGCCCAGTCCGCAGATGGACATGACGTCCCAGTTTGATGTTGTCCAACACCGTCATTCCCTTGAACAATTCGATGTTCTGAAATGTCCGGGCGATGCCCCGGCCGGCCACCCGGTGAGTCGCCAGGCGCGAAATATCCTCGCCCTCGAAGATCACCCGGCCGCTCTGAGGCTTGTAAAACCGGCAGATGCAGTTCAGAACGCAGGTCTTGCCCGCCCCGTTCGGGCCGATGATGGCGTAGATTTCACCCTTTTTGACCCCCAGGCTGACGCCGTTCAATGCCGCCAGCCCCCCGAAATGAAGGGTAAGCCTCTGCACTTCCAACTGATATTGAGGATCATAGTCTGGCATAGATGTTTCCTTGACCGTTGGGAGATGAAAATGGCCGAAGCCCGCCCGGCGTGAAAAATGCCTCGCCGAGCCCCCGGAAAAGACAAGTCCCGCCCGCCGCGGGACAAAGACCGCCCAGATATCCACAGCGGGGAACAAAAACCCGCCGCGGCATCCGGATAAGTCTCCCACTCCGCAGAATTGACGTCTTCAGACGATCAAGAGCGGAGAAAACTCCTCGCCACGGGAAAAGGCCGATATTCTGTTGTTTGGATTGCTTAGTTTATGTTCTAACCGAAAATATTGATAAATGTCAAGAGGATTATATTTGCCCCTGGTAAAGACGTCTCAAAGCGGACGACCGAAATCTCCCCGGCGATACTCGGGCAGCAGCATCTCCCGGCAGGAACTCAGGAAAAATTCGTCGGTCATCCCGGCCAAAAAATCGCGCACCACCTCGGCCGGGCGAAGGCGCTCCAGATAGGCGGGCTCCTTGTCGTCGATATAGTCGCGGAAGGCCGGCAGCGAGCAGGTCCCGGTCTCGTAGTCCTTGAGCAGGCGCTCGAACAGGAGCCGGAAAAGGCTCTCTATCTTCGCCCCCTCGGACTTGATCTTCGGGTTATAGTAAATCCGTTCCCGGTTGAAATTCTTCAGCGCCGTCAAGGCCGCAGCCTTCTCCCGGCTGAAAGCCACAAATGAACTTTCGCGGCTGGTCGTAATCAGGTCGGTCACCAGCCGATAGACGATCTTGCCGTTGGTGTCCCCCAGCGCCGTGGCGCATTCCTTCGGCATTTCCTCCCGTCCGACCAGTCCCAGACGGATGGCGTCCTCGAAATCCCGGCCTATGTAGCTTATGGTGTCCGACAGCCGCACCACGCAACCCTCGGCCGTCATCGGCGTCAGAGACGTGTGCGGGTCGGCCTTCTTCCGGGCCATCCGCCGGTCCAGGTCGGCAAAAGTCAGGTCCGGCCTCGGCTGCAACTCCGTGTTGTCCACTTCGCCGTCGTGGCTCAGTATCCCATCCAGCACCTGCAAGGTCAGGTTCAGACCCCGGCCCCGGCGTTCTATGCCTTCCAGGCACCAGACGCTCTGAACCGCATGCAAGAAATGGCCGATACCGGCCTCCCGGCAGAGCCTCGACAGGTACTGCTCTCCATCATGCCCGAAAGGGGCATGCCCCAAGTCATGCCCCAGGGCGATGGCTTCTATCAGGTCTTCGTTCAAGCCCAGGTTCCGCCCGATGGTCCTGGCTATACGCGACACCAGTTGCACGTGCAGAACACGATGGGTGATATGGTCGTTCCTGACCAGATAGAAAACCTGGGTTTTGTCTATATAGCGCGTGTATGAGAGGGAATGCAGTATCCGGTCCGTGTCTATGGCGAAATTCTGCCGGTGGTCACGCTGCGCAGTGTCGTCCGGACGGCGGCGCACAGCTCCCCGGCTCAAGGCCGCCCGCTCCGAAAAACGGCGGGCCTCGTCCTCGTCCAGCAGATCCCGGATATCGTAAAGATCAAGCTTCATGACGGACCTGATTATAGATCATTGCCGCGCCCTTGACAATCGGCACTCCAAATTGATCAAAAAGGGCCTGCCGCCTTGACTTTCCGTGCGTAATGGCTATGCTTCTTCCACAACAAACCCCGGAACGCCGCCTGCCTTCCGGTGCGCCCAAGGAGATTGGACCTTGCAGCTTATCGACAGCCACTGCCACCTTGATCTGGAAGATTTCGACCAGGACCGCCCCGGCGTTATCGAGCGGGCCGCCCTGGCCGGTGTTGTCCAGATGATAACCATAGGCATAGACATCAGTACTTCCGTCCAGGCGGTAAGGATATCAGAGCAGAACCCCTCCGTCTTCGCCGCCGTCGGGTTCCACCCTCACGAAGCCGCCCGCTTCAGCAGCCGCGATCTGGACGAACTCCGGCAACTGGCTGGTTCCTCGGCCAGAATTGTCGGGCTCGGAGAAATAGGACTAGACTACTACCGCAATATTTCCCCGGTCAAGGCCCAGAATGAAGCCTTCGCCGAACTTATCCAACTCGGCATCGAGCTTGATCTTCCTCTCATAATCCACGACCGCGACGCCCATGAGGAAGTCTACCGGCACCTGGCCGACGCCGGCGCGGGCAGGATCGGAGGCGTAATTCACTGTTTCTCCGGCGACTATGCCCTGGCCAGACGGTTCCTTGACCTGGGTTTCCACATCTCCGTCACCGGCGCGGTCACCTTTCCCAAAGCCGACGAGCTCCGGGATGTGGCCGCCCGCGTCCCCCTGGACCGGCTATTGGTGGAAACCGACGCGCCATATCTGGCCCCTCTGCCTTATCGCGGCAAACGCAACGAACCGGCCTTTGTCGCCCATACGGCCGCGGCTGTGGCACGGGTGCGGAATATGGACGTAGAAGAACTGGCCGCCGCTGCCACGGCCAACACCAGGCGGCTCTTCCGCCTGCCCGAACCGGTGCAGCCGTGAGCAGTCTTATACTGGCTTCGGCGTCGCCCCGGCGCCGTGAACTTCTTGCCCTGGCCGGGCTCGATTTCACGGTCATCCCCGGCGATGTCGACGAGATTCAGCACGACGGTGAAACTCCGGCCGATCAGGTCCGCAGGCTGGCCCGGGCCAAGGCCCTAGGCATAGCCGAAGGGCGCCCCGAAGACTGGGTCCTCGGGGCCGACACATTGGTGGTTATCGACAATCTGGTCATGGGCAAGCCCAGGGATCGCGAAGAGGCAGGCCGCATGCTCCGCCTCCTCTCCGGCCGGACCCACCAAGTGCTGACCGGATACTGTCTCGTCAACCTGGCTGCGGACATCCTCCACCTGGACCACGCCGTAACGGAGGTCACCTTCGAAACGCTGACCGAAGACCAGATAAACGCCTACCTCGACTCGGGGGAACCTCAAGACAAAGCCGGCGCTTACGCCATTCAGGATCTGGGCGCGGCCCTGGTCGAACGCATCAACGGCTCTTACACGAATGTGGTCGGCCTGCCCCTGAGCCAGGTTCTCAGGCTTCTGCGTAAACACGGCCTGACCGGACGCATAGGCGGGTAAATATTTCTTGACCCTCACAGGTTTATTTCGGTACAAATCGAGTTAAACTCAAAGAAAGCACTCGCACCGCCCGGACCGCACCCCCGGACGGGACTGGACAATCCTGAAGAGCCGGGTCTGACGAGCCCGGCCGTTCCGAGTCCGCCCTGGTCATGCCGGTGTGGTCATACGGGACAAAAAGTCCGGTAACAAGCCATGATTGCTGCTGAATCCTTTCAGCCAGGCCTCCAGCTCATCATGGAGGCCCCTGATCTCCATAAAATAAAATTTCAGACTGTCCTGCGCGGCCTGAAATCGGACCAGTACCTTGTCCTCGACCACCCGTCTCACAAGGGACAGCCCGTCAACCTGCCTCAGGAAACAGCCTGCGTCGTCCGCTTCATTCACAAGGGGAGGATAATCGGCTTTCGCAGCCAGGTCGTCGCCGCCCTCCGAAAACCGTATCCATTGCTCTTCCTGACCTACCCGAAGGAAGTGGAGACATCCAAGATAGGCCGGGCCGACCGCTATCCGGTCAACATCGAAACAACCTGCACCCCGGACGCCGGGGTCAAGTCCACCGACAAAGCACCCCAGGGACGGATGCTCAACATTTCGCTGGGCGGAGGCCTCATCCGCTGCCCCACGGCCTTCGAAAAAGGCCGTCATATCTTCATAACCGTCAACCTCCAGGAATTCGGCCGGATAATTGACCTGCCGGTAGAAGTCAAACGCTGCGAAACTCAAGGAGAAGAGTATCTGCTCGGCGTCAGTTTCTCCGCTCCTGAACATCCGGGCTTCGAACGCGTCGGCCAGTTTCTGCAGCGACTGGAAACCCTTCAGATCAGAGCCTGAAAAAAACACGGTTATCAATACCCGCCGAAGCCCAAGCACCTTGATTGTTGACGACATTGTGTTAATATTGTTCTGGCATAGACGAAAGAGGTGGCCGGTCGGCAACAAGAACCAGCTTGACACCTCATCGCGCTTCAATCAGGACCGGACAAAAAAAGCATAACCATTGCGGGTCAGGAAAAATCCAGGTTCCAGACCGCCCGAATCGTTTTTTTGTCAACCCGTCACCATGAACCCTTATGCCATGCAGAAAGGGGAAAAGCTCTGACGAGAGGAAGCGGACTTGGCCAGACAGGACAGCGAATTAAAAACCATGCAGACCCGGGACCTAAGGGTCGGCATGTATGTACAGGATGTCGGACGAGGCTGGCTCAGACACCCCTGGCCGACCAAAAGCAAGCTTATAACTTCCCCTCAGGAAATCAATCAGCTTCTGGAACTGGGCATCAGCGAAGTCATTATTGACGAAGCCCGGTCCGTTACGCCCCAGGAAGTATCGGAGCAGGTCACTCCAACCGGGAAGCCTTCCCAGCCCTCCATCCATCAGGCTGAACGCCGCCGCCAGGTTCGCCCGGAAACCAAATCGGACACGGCGCAGTTGGAAGATGAACTCCCGAGAGCTCACCGCGCCTATTTACAGGCTCTGGAAACAACCCGCGAGTTCATGCATGACATCCGCCTGGGCCATAAAGTCGAAGTCGCCAAGGTTCAGGAAAGCATCGACAGCATGATCGACAGCGTATTTCGCAACCGCGACGCCCTGCTGACCATGCTCAAGCTGAAGAACTACGACGAATATACTTTCACCCATTCACTCAACGTTTCGGTTCTGGCTCTCTCCATCGCCCGCCATCTGGACTTTGACCGAACCCTGTTGGGCGAAATGGGCCTGGGCTGCATGTTTCATGACGTAGGCAAGACAGGCATTCCCGACAATATTCTCAACAAGCCAAGCCGCCTGACCGATGATGAATTCGCCATTATGAAGCAGCACCCAGTCATCGGAGCCCGCATGCTCGAAGAGCACGGCCGCTTTCCGGAAGCGGCCCTGGCCGTGGTGCGTCACCACCACGAACGCCTGGACGGCGGCGGGTACCCGGACCATCTGTCCGGGGCGAACCTGACCGACGTTATAGGCATCAGCGGCATCGCCGACGTGTACGACGCTGTTTCCTCTGACCGCGTCTACCACAAGGGCATGCAGCCTCATATGGCCCTCAAACTGGTCTTCTCGCTCCGGGGGCAGCACTTTCCGCCTCTGCTGGTCGACCGTTTTATCCACTGCCTCGGCATCTACCCCGCCGGCACTACCGTCAAACTCAACACGGGGGAAATAGGCGTCGTCTTCGAAGTCAACCACGCTTCCCTGCTCAAACCCAGGATCTGCCTGGTCATCGACACCAAATCAAGACTGCTGGACAAAAAAAAGATCATCGACCTTTCAGAGCAGCAATTGCAGGACCGTGAGATTATTGATGTGGTTGATCCCGCGCTGTACGGTATAGTGCCCGAGCAGTATTTTATCAGTTAGGACAAGGAGAACCAATGTCATCAACCCTGGCCGAACGATTGGCCGATGTTCAGGAACGTATTGCCTCGGCCTGCCGCCGCGCCGGACGCCGTCCGGAAGACGTCCGGCTGGTGGCTGTCAGCAAGACCAAGCCCGTCGACCTTCTCCGCGAAGGAATCCAGGCCGGCGTCGCAATACTGGGTGAAAGTTATATTCAGGAAGCCCAGCCCAAGATAGAAACCATCGGCCATCCGGTCGAATGGCACTTTATAGGCCGTCTGCAGAGCAACAAGGCCAAATTCGCCGTCAGAATATTCGACCTCATTCACTCCGTCGACAGCCTCAAGCTGGCCCAGGAAATCAACAAACGGGCCGCCGACATCGACCGCCGCCAACCCGTCCTCATCTCGGTCAACCTGGGGGGAGAAGAATCAAAATCGGGGCTGACAGCCGACCAGACGCCCGAACTGGCAGCCCGTATAATGGAGATGCCCAACCTGGAACTCCGCGGCCTCATGACCGTGCCCCCGCCAGCCGATGAACCAGAGGATTCCAGGCCTTATTTCGCCGCCCTCCGGGAACTGAAGGAAAAGATAGGCCAGCCTTTGACCGAACTCTCCATGGGTATGTCGGATGATTATGAAGTGGCTGCTGAGGAAGGCGCTACCCTGGTCAGGATAGGCACGGCTATTTTCGGCCCCAGGGATTACGGCAGCAAGGCCTGACCGGCCGTTTCACAACCCGTCTGGCGGACGAATTCGAACATGGCCACGGCCCCGGCTACGGCCACGTTCAGTGAATTGATGCGCCCGCGCTGGGGAATGGATACCAGCAGGTCGCACTTTTCCCGGACCAGCCTGCGCAGCCCCTGGCCCTCACCGCCCAGCACCAGGCCCAACCGGAGGTTCAAATCCGCTTCGTAGATAGTCCGGCCTGCCCCGGCCTCGGTCCCGATAATCCAGAAGCCTGCATCCTTCATCTCTTCCAGCGTCCGGGCCACATTGACCACCCGGGCCACCGGCACGTATTCGGCGGCTCCGGCCGAGGCCTTCACCGCCGTGGGGGTCAAGGGCGCGGCTCGTTCACGGGGAACCACCAGACCAGCCGCGCCGGCCGCATCGGCCGTCCGCAGCAGGGACCCCAGATTCATCGGGTCCTGCACCCCGTCCAGAACAACTACCAGCGCCCGGGGGCCTTGGGCTCGCTCCAGGACGTCTTCCAGGGTGTAATATTTCTGAGGCCCGACTTCGGCCGCCACCCCCTGGTGGCCGCGCCGCCCGTACAGACGGTCCAACTGCTCCCGTTCCACCCGCTGGACCCTGACTCCGCAGGCGCGGGCCAGCCGGTAAATCTCTTCCAGCTCTGGCCCGGACCGGCCCTTGGCCACATACAGGCGCTGAAAGGCTTCGCCACGCGCCCGCAAGGCCTCCAGAATCGGGTTTATACCGCCTATTATCTCCGTCATAATCTCACCGGGAGCCGCAGACCGTCAGTCTGCGTCCTCAAAAAATCTCCGCCGGAAACCACGCTGCCGTTCCAGACGCAGACGTTCGGACCTGAACAGGCACTCCAGATCCGCAGTGGCCCGCTCCAGATCGTCATTGACCACCAGGTAGTCGTACATGTCCAGCGCCGCAAACTCGTCGCGGGCCCTGGCCAGACGAATCCGCACCTGCTCATCCGTCTCCGTGTGGCGGGTTTCCAAACGGCGGACCAGTTCCCGGAAGGTGGGCGGGATCACAAAAATGAAGGCGGCCTCCGGCATACGCTCCCGAATCTGACGAGCCCCGGCTATGTCGATGTCCACCAGCACATCCAGTCCCTGTTCGAGCTGGCTCTCAACCCAGCCCCGCCCGGTGCCGTAATAACGGCCGAAGACCTCAGCCCATTCCAGGAACTCGCCCCGGTCGATCATGCCCTGAAATACTTCCCGGCTGACAAAAAAATAATCCCGCCCGTGCTCTTCCCCCGGACGGGGCGGACGAGTCGTGTAGGACACGGAATAACGCAGGTCCGGAACAGCCTCCAGCACCCTGCGGCACAATGTCGTTTTGCCGGCCCCGGAGGGGGCGGACACTACAAAGAGTTTACCCATTGGAGATTACTCGGGCTGTATCCCTTCGTTGTTGAAACGCTGGGCGATTGTCTCGGCCTGAATGGCCGAAAGCACCACATGGTTGCTGTCCATGATGATGATCGACCGCGTCCGGCGCCCCTGGGTGGCATCCACCAGCCGCCCGCTGTCACGGGCTTCGTCCTTCAGGCGCTTCATCGGCGCCGAAGCCGGTGAGACTATGGCGATTACCCTCTCTGAGACAATGGAATTACCGAATCCGATATTAATCAGTTTAGCCATCTTGCTTGCTTCCTACTCTACGTTCTGAACCTGCTCCCGCAGCTTCTCCAGTTCGGTCTTCAAATCCACCACGCGGTTGGTTATGGCCGTTTCGCTGGATTTCGAACCGATGGTGTTTACCTCCCGGTTGATCTCCTGCAACATGAACTCCAGCCTCCGGCCAGCCACTCCACCATTGTTCAACACGTCGGCGAACTGGTTGAAATGGCTCCTGAGCCGCACTATTTCCTCGGTTATGTCACTCCGGTCAGCCAGGTAGGCCGTCTCTTGAGCCAGCCTGCCCTGGTCCAACTCCACTCCCTCCGCCAGAGATTTGATGCGCTCCTCCAGGCGGGTCTTGGCCTCTTCCAGCACCGTACCCCGGCTGGAGTCTATCTCGTCCACCCACCCGGACATGGCCGCCAGGCGCGACCGGAAGTCATCGACAATGGCCTGCCCTTCCACTGTGCGCATCTCTATCAGGCGGTCCAGGGCCTCGTTGACCACAACGCCCAACTCGGCCTGGAAAGCCTCCAGGTCCAGTTCCTCTTCTTCAAAGACAATTATATCCCTGAAGCCCGACAGGTGTTGCAGAGTCACCTCGCCGGACAAGGAAAACTCGTCCTTCAGCTTGGTCAATATGTCATGGTAAGCCCGGGCAAGGTCAAGGTCAAGGCTTACCTTCTTCTCGCGTTCGCCCCCATCGGCGACCTGGACGCTCAGATCCACCCGGCCGCGGGATATCCGCTCGCCCACCAGTTTCTTCAAAGGCTCCTCCAGAGCTGAAAACTGGCGCGGCAGGCGCGCAAACACATCACGAAAACGGTTGTTGACCGTTTTGATTTCCACCGTGGCCTCGCGGCCAAGAACCGTCCCGGCCGCCCGGCCGAATCCGGTCATGCTCTGTATCATCTCTTCTCCTGTCTGCGACGGCGAAGCTGTTCCATCAACTTGGCCCGAATGTCCGCCATGGTCCGCCTAACTATCTCGGTGGCGTAGTCCGGATAGGTCCAGGGCAGAACCTGAAAACAACCGTTCTGGTACATCAGGGTCAGATCCCCGTATACACCGCGGCCCAGATAAACCCTGTGAGTGAAGTTCTTGCCGGTGGCCAGCAGCAGACGTTCCGGCGAAACATAACCCGGGTCGATGTTCACCCGCCGCCGACCGTCAACGGACAATTCCGTTTCCAGCCCCGCGCAGAAGACCTTCAGGCCCACCAGACCCATCGGGTCCATCAGTTCTTCCACGGCGAAAAAGCGCCGCACCAGTCCCGAACCCATCTCCGGCTCGTAATAATCGGTCCGGTCGAAGAACGACTCCTCACTCACGTAATCAAAACAGCCAGTCCGTTCCTCAAGACGCCGGGCCGCTTCGGCCAGCGCGGCCCGGTCGGCCGAAAAAATCGAGGCCACGGGTTTGACCGGTTCGGCCTCATGCAGCGTGCTCACGCCCCGGACCTCAACGCCCCACGCAGGTGTAGGCGAAACCAAGCTGGCGCATGCGCGCCGGTTCGTAGATATTCTTCAGATCGACAACCACCAGGGACTTCATCAGCCCTTTTATCCTGTCCCACTGGATATTGCGGAACTGGTTCCATTCCGTGGCGATGACCATGACCTCCGCGCCTTCGGCCGCGTCGTACAAATCTTCGGCGAACTCGGCGCCCGGCAGCAAACTCCGTGCGTTATCCATGCCGGCCGGGTCGAAAGCCCTTAACCTGGCTCCGCGAGCCATGAGCTGCTGAGCGATGAAGATGGCCGGAGCCTCGCGGATGTCGTCCGTGTTGGGCTTGAAGGCCAGCCCCAGCAAGGCCACCGTCCGGCCGGAAACATCGCCGGCGGCTTTTTCTATCTTCTCCAGCATCAGCTCCCGCTGCCGCTGGTTAACTGCCATTACCGACTCCAGCAGTTTGAATTCGTAACCTTTCTCCCGGGCCAGATGCACCAGCGCCCGCGTATCCTTGGGAAAACACGAGCCGCCGAACCCCGGCCCCGGATGCAGGAACTTCGGGCTTATCCGACCGTCCAGCCCCATCCCCCGCGAAACCTGATGGACGTCCACGCCGACCAGGTCGCAAAGATTGGCCATCTCGTTGATGAACGATATCTTGGTGGCCAGAAAGGCGTTCGAAGCATACTTTATCATCTCGGCCGTCACCCTGTTGGTCAGCACAAAAGGCGTCTCGGTCAGGTAAAGAGGCCGGTAAAGGTCTTTCATGATGGCCAGTGCCTGGTCGCTCTCCGTACCGATAACCACCCGGTTCGGACGCAGGAAATCCTCCAGTGCCGAACCCTCCCGCAGGAATTCGGGGTTGGAGGCCACGTCGAAAGGATAGGGATGAGTCTGGGCTTCCCGGATGAGACCCTCAACCCAAAGGCCTGTCCCCACCGGTACGGTGCTCTTGGTCACCACAACCTTGTAGCCGTTCATGCAGCGGCCGATGGTCGAAGCCACTTCCCGCACGTACTGCAGGTCCGCCGCTCCTTCATCGCTGGAAGGAGTGCCCACGGCGATGAAGATGACCAAAGACTCGCGGACGGCCTTCTCCACATCCGTTTCAAAAGTCAGCCGGCCTTCCCGCGAATTCTTGACCACAAGTTCTTCCAGCCCGGGTTCGTAAAAAGGCACCCGGCCAGCGCGCAATGACTCTATCTTGCTCCCGTCGTTATCCACACAGACCACGTCCAGACCGAATTCGGCAAAGCAGGTCCCGGTAACCAGACCGACATATCCAACGCCGATTATACAGATGTGCATTATCTATTCCTCTTTGGCTGCTGTCCGCCGCAACGAAAAACAATCCTCCGCCTCCGCTTGGAAAAGACGGATGCTGTTCTCTGCCCGGTCAGTCTTCCTTGATAAACAATGGAGAAGCAACGGTTCCGTTCACGCCCCCGCAACCGTCCCGGCTTCGGGGGCGCTCAGACGCCGCGAACCATTGGCCACACTCACCTTCAATTTATCCGCTGTCACCGCCGAAGTACCCACTTCGCCCACGACTATGCCTGCCGCGAAATTGGCCAGCACGGCAGCTTCGGTCCGGTTCAGACCGGCCGCCAGGCCCAGAGTCAGAATGGCGATGACTGTATCACCGGCCCCGGTCACATCGAAAACCTCACGGGCCACAGTCGGGATGTGCGTGGTCGGGCCATCCTTTTCAAAAAGACTCATCCCCTGTTCGCCACGGGTGATGAGCACAGAATCGCAGTCCAGATCCCTGATGATCTTCCGGCCGGCCCGGCCCAGAGCACGATCCGAATCTATCTCCACACCGGACCCCTGGGCCGCTTCGTGATGGTTCGGGGTTATGACCGACACCTTTTTGTACAAATGAAAATTGCTGACCTTGGGGTCCACGGTCACTATCTTGCCCGCGCCCCTGAAAACCTTGCGGATCGCGCTCATCAGCCCGGCGGTCACCACGCCTTTGCCGTAATCGGAGATGATAACAGCGTCCACGCTCTCGGCGGCCTCGGCCAGATAGGCGGTCAGGCGGTCCATCACTTCCCGGCTTATCGGAGAACGTTTTTCCCGGTCATAGCGGACCACCTGCTGGGCGTGAGCCACCACCCGCGTCTTGATGGTAGTCGGACGGTCCGGATCTTCGATCATGCCGGAAGGGTCCACGCCCAGCCCCTTCAGCATCAGCCCGATTTCCCGGCCGGCCGCGTCGCCGCCCACCACCCCGGAAATCAAGGCCCCGCCGCCGGCCGAAATGATATTATTGACCACGTTGGCCGCGCCGCCAAGCAAACGCTCCTCGGCGGTCACCTCGACCACGGGCACAGGGGCTTCCGGCGATATCCGCGACACCTTGCCCCAGACGAACTCGTCAAGCATCACGTCGCCGATCACCAGCACCTTGACCTTGGCGAAACCATCAACCGCCCCCAATAAACGGGGTATATCGTAAATAATTCCCATAAGACTCTTCTTTATTGCATCTCAGCCCCGGAATCCAGAGAAATTTCCAGATTCCTTTCCAAGGCCGACCAGACGATGGCCGGTGTTATCTCTTCCATGCAGCGGTTGGGGCGGCATTCCTTCCGCTTGCAGCGCCCCAGCTCCGGACAGACCGAAGCCTCGGCCCTCAGCACCACCGAAGGAGACCTGGTCAGGTAGGGTCCGCTGGCCGCCGGACTGTCCGGGCCGAAGAGAATGGCCATCGGCACTCCCAGAGCCGCCGCCGTGTGCCCCAGACCGCTGTCCGGCCCGATCAGGACCAAAGCCCTTTCCAGTAAAGCCGCGGCCTCCAGCACTTCCCCCCGCGTGACCACCACGGGCGGCTCTCCCGGAGCCGTTCCGGCCAATTCTTCCAGATATACCCGTTCGGCCGGTGAACCGAAGAGGGCCGTCCGGCAGCCCGCCCCGGCGAAACGTCCGATGAGTTCACGCCAATGCCCGGCCGGCCATTGCTTGGCCTGCAGGCTGCCGCCGGGATTCAGAATCACCAGACGCTCCCCGTCGGCCAGTCCGGCCCCGCGCCAGAACTCGGCCGCCCATTTACGTTTCTCCTCCGGGATAAAAAGCTCTTCCCCAGATCCGGTCAAAGGTCCGGCCGCCGCCCGGACCACGTCCAGACGGCGTTCGATGAAAGGACGCCGTTTGTCGGGATACTCAACCTTCCTGTCCAGCAGAAAGGCCAGGCGGCTCGTCGCCCAACCGGCCAGGAAACGGCCGCCGGAGAGATAGGCCAGGGGCACTATGTCCGGGTCGTTGGCGTGGAGAATCAGCACGAGGTCCGGCTTCAGACTCCTCAAGCGCCGCACCAGGCTGAACACCCGGCGAAACTTCCCCGGATAGACTACCAGTTCATCCACATGAGGGCAGGCCTCCAGAAGGGACGCCCAGCGCCGGTGAACCATCAGGGCCAGCCGCGCCTCGGGCCAGGCTCTACGTGCCGCAGCCACGGCCGGAGTCGAAATCACCGTATCCCCCAGACCGGTTGTGCTTATCAGCAGGACGCTCCGCACGGACTCCGGCGGCGGAACGGGCCTGGGACCGCGCCCCGACAGGCCATGCCAGACCAGAAAAAACGCCCTTATCAGCTTCAGCACAATCCGGTTGAACAAAATTCCGTCTCCTAGGCCGCGCTGCGCCCAAGAATGCCGCCGCAGACCTCCAGGGTCTCGGCCAGGTTCCGGTCCCAATCGTAGGGCCGCAGGGCCTCCTCGTTTGTCTGCCTCAACAGCCCGGTCTCCAGTTTCAGGGCCAGGCCGATCTTTTCGGCCAGTTCCCCCGGCCGGGGAGGAAATCCGTGCAGATAGCCGTTCGATCCTTCCCGCACAGCCTCGGCCATGCCGATGTCCCGGCCGATGACCACGGGCAGGCCGGAAACCATGGCTTCCAGGGCCACATTGCCGAACGGCTCGTACCAGCTCGGCAGCACAAAGACATCGGCCGCGCCGTAGAACCTTTCCACGTCCGAACGGGGTCCCAGGAAAAGAACCCGGTCCCGCACCCCCAATCTGGAAGCCATCCTCTCGAAAGGCCCGGCCTGGTCCTTGCCCACTACGATCAACCTGCCGGGCCAGCCGGTCAACGCCTTCAGCAGATCCGTCAGGCCCTTGCGCAGGTAGCCGGAACCGACGAAGAGCGCCGTGGGCTCGTCCGCCTCCAGCTTCAGTTCGCGGCGAACTTCATCCCTGTGCAACTCCCGGAGTCCGGGATGAAAACGCTGGCGGTCCACCCCGTTGTAAATGACCCTGATCTTGTCCTCCGGCAGGCCGTAATGCCGGATGATCTCTTCCCTGCCCTGGCGGGAATTGGCGATGACCACCTTCAGCCGGGGATCGGCGAACATGCGCGATTCCAGCGCCAGAAAGGCCCGGTGGCGGGGGTTGACGGCGTCCAGCGCCGCCCGCACAGGCCCCAGGGCCACGGCCCGCCGCGCCAGCCACTCCCGGTGGCAACCGTCGCCGGCCCGAAAAATGTCTTGGCCGTAGGTACGTTCGAAACTGTAAACAAGGTCGTAGCCGCCCGACTCGATGGCCCGCGCAGCCTCCCTCGCAAATCGTCCCAGACGCACGAAAGCCGGTCCGTTGCCAGCCTTCAGCCGGTGAAAAATCAGGCCGCCGGTTTCAGCCGCGCCCCATTCCCTGGCCAGCATATGCACTTCATGCCCCCGGTCCAGGAAAAGAGCGGCCAGACGGCTGACGTAGAGCTCGGCTCCGCCGAATCCGGTGTATTTCTGCCGGATGAAGGCGATTTTCATTCCCGGCCAACCGCCCTTTCCAACAACGGGTAAACCTCGTCCGCGCCGATTTCCGTCAGACACCGGCTGATCTTGGTCCCCTGGCAGCCGTCCCGGCCGCAGGGGCGGCAATCGAAATCCTTGGTCAGTACCTGGTGTCCCTCGCCCCAGGGTCCCCACATATGTTCACCGGAAGGACCGAACAGAACCACAGAAGGCGTCCCGACCGCGGCGGCCATATGCATGGGCAGGCTGTCCACCCCGAAAAAGACCTTGGCCCCGGCGATCACCGCCCCCAGTTCCGGCAGGGCAAGACGGCCGCTCAGGTCCAACGGCTCCGTCTTCATGGCCGCCCTGACCCGGCGCACAAAATCCAGCTCCTTCGGCTCCGGCGCAGCGGTCAGCACCACCGGCAGCCCCAGTTTCTCGAAGAGAAAATCTGCGACCTCGGCGTTGCCTTCCGGCCGCCAGGCCTTGAACATCCAGCGCGAGCTGGGATGCACCACAGCATAGGCCCGCCCGTCGTCCAGGCCTCCGGCCCGCAGCAAATCCTGGACCCGTTCACCGGCCTCATTGGGCCAGAACAGGCGCATGGGCTGGAATCCCGGTTCGGCTCCCAGCACCCTGAGCGCATCCAGGTGGTATTCCACCGTATGCTTGCTCTCCACGACTGAAGTCACCTGGCGATTGAGAAACATCCGCCGGTCGAGAGGTCTGCTGCGCTTAGGGCGGTATCCCACCCTCGTCCCGGCTCCGCTGGCCCAGGCCAGGAAGGCCCCCCGGTCGCCGCCCGACAGCTCCAGCACCAGGTCGAAACGCCGCCTGCGCAGTTCCCGGATGAAGCGGAGGTGCCGCATAATCCCGCCTTCCCTGGGCACGGTCAGAACTTCAGCCACCGCAGGGTCGTAAAACACAAGAGGCTGCGAGCCCGGATTGACCAGGTAGCTTATACGAGCCTCGGGCCAGGCCTTCCGTATCCCGCCGATGACCGGCGTGGTCGTCAGGGTATCCCCTAAATGCTTGAGCTTGACAATGAGAATATTCCGGTATTCGGCCGCCACCATCACCCCCGCGTCAGTTCCCGCAATTTGGCGTATTTGACAAACGTGTAAACACTGTAAAGGCTGGCCATCAGAAAACCTTCGTAACCGTCCAGAAATCCCCTCTGCAATACATACATCTTCAGGAAATTACCGGCCGCGTGACCGGCCATCCTGACCGGGCCGGTAGTCCGCCCCTGGCGGCGGTATTCCTCGGCCGACAGACTGGCGTAACGTTCCATCCGGTCCAGAAAATCGCTTATCGATTTGTAAGTATAATGCTCCACGTAATTTTTCAGGTCCCCGGCCGGACCGTCGACCCGGACAGCCTCATGAACGGCCCGTTCTCCGTACGCCCCCCGGCCGCGCCGGAAGAGCCGCAGATGCTTTTCCGGGTAGAAACCGCCGTGGCGCAGCCATTTGCCCCGGTAGAACACCTTATACGGCAGGTGAAAGCCAACCAGGCCGCGTCCGCCTTCGGAGAGGACCGCCCTGATTTCGGCGGCCAGCTCCGGCGTGATCCGCTCATCGGCGTCCAGGCTCAGAATCCAGTCGGTGGAAGCCAGTTCATGAGCCGCGTTGCGCTGACCGGTATAGCCGTCCCATTCCCGGCGAAAAAACCTGTCCGTATAGCGGCGGCAGATTTCTTCCGTCCGGTCCGTGCTGCCCGAATCCAGCACCACAATCTCGTCGGCCCAGGCGACGCTCTCCAGGCAGGCCCCGATATTGTCTTCTTCGTTGTATGTGATGACGACCGCCGCGATAGTCTCCATCAACCGCTCCCGTCAGACGGTGCTCCGCCCTTTTTTCAGCTTCAAGCCAAGGTCCAGCAGGGTGTCCCGGCGTTTCACAATAATCCTTTTCAGGCCGTGAAGATCGTCTTCCCGGGTATTCTTGCCGTGCCTCGTGCCGAAGCCCAGTTGGTAACCGGCCTCCCGGGCCGCCTGGCGCACCCGGCCGTCAACCGCGCCGTAAGGATAGGCCACAGCAACCACCGGCCTTCCCAGTTCCGATTCGATGAGCCGTTTCGACTCGGCCAGTTCCCCGGCCAGTTCCCGATCTCCGAGAGAAGTCAGGTCGGCGTGGCTCAGTGAATGGGAACCTATCTCCCAACCGGACAACGCCAGTCCCCGCAAATCTTCCCAGTCCGCCAGAGCCACTTCGGGTTCGCCCTTGCCCCGGTCCCAGTCATTGGTCCCGCCCACCCGGCCGGCCGGGACAAAGACCGTCGCCGAAAAACCGAAACGGGACATGACGTCCCGCGCTATCATCAGACTCTCCCTGGCCGCGTCGTCAAAAGTGACTATCAGCGGCCGCTCGGGCAGGCGCAAACCCTCGGTGAAATGCTTCCACAGGGCCCACGGAGCTATGGTCCGGTAGCCGCTTTTCCGCAGATATGCCATCTGCCGGGCGAAGGCTTCAGGACTCACCCGCAACTGGCGCAGCCCCGTGCCGGAGAGGTCATCCGTCAGATAATGGTACATCAGGACCGGCACGCCGGGAATGTCCCGCCGCCAGAAAGTGAAACGGAGCGACAGGGCCAGTCCGGCCGCCGCGAAACCTGTGGGATAAAACCACCAGGACATGATCAATCCAGCCGTCGGGCTTCCTCCACCAGCATCACCGGGATGTCCTCCCTGATCTCATAAAGCAGGCGGCAGGCCTCACATATAAGGCCGTCGCCTTCTTCCGACAAAAGCAGTTCGCCCTTGCATTTGGGGCAGACCAGAATATCCAGCAGATCCTTGTTCACCGTCATCGGTTCTCCTCCGACCGCCGGGCGGCCTGAAAAAAAGCTCTCCGCGCCGCAGGCGCGTTACCCTATGAGCGTCCTCAGCCAGGCGGCTTCCGCGAGCAGGCCTTCCTCGATCCTGACGCGAGGTTCATAGCCAAAGTGCTCCCGAGCCAGGGAAATATCCGCCGCCGTGTGCCGCACGTCGCCCTTGACCGTGCCCTCGTAAGAGACATTGAGCCGGGTCTCCAGCAGACGCTCCAGCATCTCCAGGACTTCACGGATACTTATCCGCGCTCCGCCGCCCACGTTATAGACTCCGCCCGCATGGCCGGAATCGGCCGCAGCCAGGGTGGCAGCCACTATGTCGGATACGTAGGTGAAATCCCGGCTCTGCAGGCCGTCGCCGAAAATGCGGATTCCCCCGCCTTCCAGTCCGGCCCGGATGAAGCGGTGAAAAGCCATGTCAGGTCTCTGGCGAGGCCCGTAAACCGTAAAATAACGCATCCCAACCGTGTGCAGGCCGTAGTTTTTCCAGTACAGATAGCCCAGATGCTCCACGGCCACCTTGGTCACCCCGTAAGGCGACAATGGCCGAGTAACTGAATTCTCGCGGGCGGGCAGGTCGTCGCAGTCCCCGTAAACGCTGGAAGAGGACGCATAGACCACCTTGCTCACGCCAGCCTTCAGGCACGCCTCGAAAAGCCGCTGGGTGGCCAGAACATTGTTCTGGGTGTAATGCTCGAAACTGGCCCCCCAACTGGCCCTGACCCCCGCCTGAGCAGCCTCGTGAACAACCACAGAGACGCCGTCCAGCAGCCCGGCCAGATCCATTCCGGTCAAATCGTCCTCAACCAGCCGGAAGCCCCGGCGGCCCTGCAGACCGGCCAGATTGGCCTCCTTGAAAGAACGGCCGTAATAATCGGTAAAACAGTCGATACCGATAACTTCGTCGCCCCGCGCCAGCAAGGCTTCGGCTACCTGAGAACCTATAAAGCCGGCCACGCCGGTCACTAAAGACTTCAAAATACTTCTCCCTGCCCTGTATTTATTTCAAATTGTCTTTCTTCGCCCTGAATATTCTTTCGTACATGGCCAGAGTAGCCTCGGCCATGGCCTCCTGGCTGTGGCGCTCTTCCACGCGGCGCCGGGCCGACCGCCCCAGATCGGCGGCCAGTTCCCTATCATCGAGAAGCCGCCCGCCCGCCTCGGCCAGCGCCGCCGGATCGTTTATCGGGCAGAGCAGACCGGTGCGGCCGTCCTCGATAACCTCGGGAATCCCCCCGGCCGTGGTTCCCACCACAGGACGGGCCATGGCCTGGTACTGAAGCACCGACTGGGGCACGCCTTCCGAAGACTCCGAAGTCAGAAAACAGACATCCGAAACAGCCAGTATCCGCTCCACGTCGTTCCTGTGCCCGGTCATGATGACCCGGTCTCCCAGCCCCAGTTCGGAGATCTTGGCTTCCACCTGTTTGCGCCGGGGCCCCTCGCCCACCACCAGAAAACACAGGTCCGGCCGCTGAAGGCTCATCATGGCCGCCGCTTCCAGGAAAATTTCGTGGCGCTTCCAGCTCCTCAACACAGCCACCATGGTCGCCACCCTTCCCTGTTCGGGCAGCCCCAGCTCCGCACGTATCCCGCCGGGATCGAGCCAGGGATTGAAGCGGCCAAGGTCCACTCCGGTGGGGATGGAAACCACCCGGTCCGGGTCGTACCCGTTCCTTTCGATCATGGACTGGCGGATCATTTCGGCGGTGGTCACAATGGCGTCCGGCCACTTGTAGACAAAGTTGAACGGATGAGTGGCCAGAGGGACGGAAAGGTGTCTCGTCCGGACCAGTACGGGGGTCCCGGCCAGTTTAGCCGCCGCCGATACCAGCCAGGAATCAACCGAGCTGTGCGTGTTGACGACGTCGTATCTCTCCTTTTTCAACAGCCCTACCAGCTTCCACAAAACCGGCAGGTCGTAAGCGTGCCGCATGGTCTGTTCGATGACCGGAACGCCCTTCTCACGGGCCTTGACTACCATCTGGCCGTCCGGCACGCCCATTATCGTCACATCATGGCCCATCTTCCGCAAAACCACGGCGTCCAGCAGAATCCTGAGTTCCTGCCCGCCCCAGCCGTTGGACCATTCAGTGTGCAGTATCTTGAATTTCAAAATCCCTCTTCTCCAACCGGGCCGTCACCGCCCGGAAAACATTCATCGGAGTAAGCCCGGTCATGCAGCGCGGGTCGGGACACGACTTGCGAAAACACGGACTGCACTCTTCTTCCGTGCGCAAGACCATGTGCCCGGAACCGAAAGGACCCGTCCGCCATGGGGCGGTGGGGCCGAAAAGGGCCGCCACGGGCAGGCCTACCGCCGCGGCCAGATGCATCGGCCCGGTATCGGGGCAGACCAGCAAACCGGCCGACCGGTAAACCTCCGCCAGGACCTTCAAGGTCGTCCGGCCTGTCAGATCGAGTATTTCCGGCGCGGCCGAGGCCACGGCCCGGTTGGCCTCAACCTCGTCCGGACCGCCGGTCAGGACCAGTTTCCGGCCGGATGCCCGCGCCAGCAGTCCGGCCAGTTCAACCCAGTTTGCCCGAGGCCAGAGTTTGGTCTTCCATTTGGCTCCGGGATTCATGGCGATGAAGCCTTCTTCGCATCCGGCCAGCAACCCCCCCGCCTGTTTCGAGGCCGCTTCGTCCACAGGAAAGTACGCGCCTTCCGGGGCAACCCCGTCAGCCCCCAGATAAAGGGCCATGTCCAGGTACCGCAGCAAGGCATGCCGGTCCGGGTCGTACGGCGGCAGTTTCTCGTTCAGAAAAACCCAACTCAGTTCCCTCGTCCGGTCGAATCCGATTCTGCGCCGCCCGCCGCTTAAAAGGGTTAAAATACCACTCTTGAACAGTCCCTGCAAGTCGACCGCCAGATCGTACCGTTCGGAACGCAGCTCCCGCAGGAAGCCGCTCAAATCGGCCAAGGCCCGCCTGCATCGACCCGCTTTCAGATCCTTCGACCAGGACTTGCGGCGGGAAACCACCACCCGGTCCAGGGCCGGATGTCCCCGCACGATATCCGCCGAGGCCTCCTCCACCAGCCAGGTTATCCGGGCCGCGGGATAAGCCCGCCGCAGGGAATCGAGAAACGGCAGGCTCATAACCACATCGCCCACCGCGCTCAGCTTGACGACAAGTATATTCACCCGACCTGCCCCAGAATCCAGTCCGCCGCCGCGCCCAGATCCTCCGCCGTATGGTCCGGCCTGACTTCCTTGCGCGGCAGCACATACTCCAGGTCGCCCCGGCCGTAACCGGTCAGCACCAGCACGGCCCGCGCCCCCACCCGGCGGGCCGCTTCTATGTCCGATATGCGGTCGCCCACAACGAAAGACCTGGCCGGGTCCAGACCCAGTTCCTCCGAAGCCCGCAAAATCAAGCCGGGCCGGGGTTTGCGGCAGTCGCAGTCAATCCGGTATTCAGGCGACTCCGCCCTCGGGTGGTGGGGGCAGTAATAAATGCCGTCCAGTCTGGCCCCTTCGGCTGCGAGTTCGTCAATCATCTTCCGGTTGACCCGGCCCACCAGCTCCTCGGGGAAATAGCCCCGCGCCACCCCGGACTGGTTGCTGACAACCACCACCGGCAGACCGGCCTCGTTCAGACGCCTTATGGCTGCGCCCACGCCGGGCAGAAGCACAAACCGGTCCAGATGGTTGACATACCCCATCTGTTCGTTGATTGTCCCGTCCCGGTCCAGAAAAACCGCAGGCCTACCGCCCATGTCCAGACTCCTCCAGCAGTTCCATGGCTTCCGCCGCCACCTCCCCGGCTGTCACAGTCTCCATGCAGATCCGTTCCGGCAGGGGGCATTCCTGTTTCAGACAAGGCGAACACTCGACAGGATGACGGATGAGCCGAAACCTCTCCGCCACAGGCGAAGTAGTCACCGGATTGGTCGGACCGAAGATCGCGGCCAGGGGAGTTCCCACCGCGGCCGCCGTATGCATAAGCCCGGAATCGTTGCTCAGGAAAACCCGGCATAGCTTTATCAGGGCCGCCGCCTCGGCCAGATCGGTCCGCCCGGCCAGATCGAAGACAGGCGATTTCATATTCCCCGCCACTTCCGCCGTCACCGCTGCTTCGCCCTTGCTGCCGAACAACAGAGCCGCACCGGGACGCCCGGCCAGAATCATATCCGCCGCCGCCGCGAAACGCTCGGCGGGCCAGCGCTTGGCCGTTCCGTAAGCCGCTCCGGGAGCCAACCCGACCAGGAAAGCACCTTCGAGACCCAGTTCGCGCAAACGCGCCGCCGCCTGCGACTCCGCTTCACGGGACAGGTAAAAAACCGGGCGGGTCTTGGATGCCGTCAGTCCGGCCCGTTTCAGCATGCGCAGGTAATACTCGGTCTCGTGCACCTGCTTGTCGCCGCCGGTCAACCTGACAGCCCGGTTCAGCAGAAGGCCGCGGCCGTCCGTGTTGTAGCCCAGACGCAAAGGTATTCCGGCCAAACGGGCCAGCAGAGCCGCTTCGAAAGCGTTCTGAAAAAGCACCGCCAGATCGAAGCGTTCGCGCCGGAGTTCCGAAGCCAGCACCCACAACCCGGCCGGTCCTTTGTGACGCCCGGCCCGGTCGAACAGGATTATGCCGTCCACAGCCGGATGCCCGGCAAAGACCGGAGCCACCCACGGCTTGGCCAGAACGGAAATCCGCGCTCCCGGAAAATTATCCCTCAGCACGCTTATGGCCGGGGTATTCAGGAGGGCGTCTCCTATCCAGTTGGTCACCCGCACCAGAATGCGTTCTATCTTGCGGCCTCCGGTGTCCAGCATCTCACTCCCCCGCCGTCCAGGCTTCCAGCATGGCCGAAAAATCATCCGCGCCGGTCAGAATCTCCATTTCCACTTCCAACACCCAAAAATCCAGGCGGCCCCGCAGCTTGACCGCGTCTTTGGCCGTGGTCACCACTTCCGCGCCCAGTTCCCGCGCCTTGCCCTCGATCAGGCGCAAATCATCGGACGTAGGGTGGTGATGGTCGGGACGCCTGATGAAAAGGGCTGTTTCCGCGCCCAGTTCCGTCAGCGTCCGCAGGAAGGAATCCGGACGGGCCAGACCGCAGAAAGCGACCACCCTGCGGCCCCGCAAAAATCCAGGCGCCTCCTCCCGGCCGTCCCCGGACCGCACCACTCTCACCGGCCTGTGCCTCCCGGTGAAAACCGGGCGTCCGGGGAAATCCCTCGCCAGTTCCGCCGAAGCCTCCACCGCGCCCCCTTCGGCCCTGGTCAGCAGGAAGGCCGTCGCCCGCGCCGCCTCGCTCCGGGGCTCCCGCAGAGCCCCGGCCGGAAGCATCCAGCCGTTGCCCCAGGGATTCCGGCCATCCAGCAGCAGCAGGTTGACATCCCGCTTCAGACCGAGATGCTGAAAACCGTCATCCAGGACCAATACCTCGGCCCCGAAATCGTCCACAGCCCGCCGCCCAGCCAGCCAGCGGTCGCGCCCGGTCAGCACCGGCACTCCGGGCAAAGCCTCGGCCATCAGATAGGCCTCGTCGCCGGCCTGGCTCGGGCCGAGAAATATTTCCCGGCCGTCCGAAACCACATTCACCGGCTCCCGGCTGCTCCCGCGATACCCACGGCTGAGCACCGCCACCCGGCGGCCCCGCTCAAATAAACTTCCGGCGATCATTATGACCGTGGGAGTTTTGCCAGTGCCGCCCACCGTCAAATTGCCCACGCTGATGACCCGGGCAGGCAAGGGCTTAGACTTGAGCCAGCCCCGCCGGTGCAGCGCCAGCCGCAAAACCGCCAGCCCGCCGTAAAGCCGGGACAAAAGCCTCAGCCAGGCCCGCGGGTTCGGTGCGTAAAGATCGACCGGTCCGGAACTCATCGCCTCTCACCAGCCGCCCGCCGGATCAACTCCAGCGTCCTTTCCAGAGCCCCCCGGTGGCTGTCGAAAACCCCATAGGCCCGCCGTCCGGCTTCGGCCAGACGCTCTGGTTCAGCCAGCAAGCCCGCCGCCAGAATCTCCAATCCGGAAGCATCGGCTGCCTGAAAACCGCCCCCGGCAGCGGTCATCTCCGCCGCCATCTCCGCAAAATTCTGCATCAGCGGACCGAAGAGCACCGGCTTTCGCCTCGCCGCAGGCTCCAGCAGGTTGTGTCCCCCGCCCTCATCCGCCCCAGGCAGGCTCTTGCCCATGAAAACCAGATCGGCCAGTTCGTAAAACCTGTCCAGTTCGCCCTGTGTATCCAGCAGAAAGATGTCCGGTTCCGCTGCCGGCCGTCCGCCGGAACGCCTCGCCGCCTTCAGCCCCGTGGCTCCGGCCAGGCGCCAGACGGCCTCGAAGCGCTCGGCCTGGCGAGGGGCCAGCATCAGCCGGAGCCCAGCAAACCGTTCCCGGAGCCTGAGGAACATGTCCAGCAGGGCTTCTTCCTCGCCCTTGTGGGTGCTTCCGGCGGCCAGCCAGAGACCATCGGGCAGGCCAGCCTCAGCCAGCAGGGCCGCCCGGAATTCCGGACCTGTCGGCGGCGCGGGCCGGTCGAATTTCAGATTCCCCGTCACCACGGTGCGCTCGGGCGGAGCCCCCAGGCTAAGCATGCGTTCCCGGTCAAGTTCGGTCTGGCAGCCGATACAGGTGAACAGGCCAAGCACCCTTGACCAAAGAGGTTTCAGAAGCCGGTATCCCCGGAGAGAACGAGGCGAAACCCGCCCGTTTACCAGCACGGCGGGAGTTTCCCTGTCAGCGAGGACCGCCAGCATGTTCGGCCAGATATCCGTCTCCACCAGCACGAAAAGATCGGGATCGACCGCGCCGGTTATCCGCCTCACCGCGCCGGGCAGATCAAGGGGAAAGCAGAGCCTTGGCACGGAAGAATCTATTCTCTCCTCCGCCACCCTGCGGCCGCTCAGGGTTGTCGTGGACAGGCAGACTTCCCATCCGTCCGATGCCAGACGCCGGACCAGTTCGGCCGAGGAAATGACTTCTCCCAGGCTGAGGGAGTGAACCCAGGCCCGCCGTCCGGTCTTCGCCGGTATCCGCAACGGCCTCAGCCCCATCCGGTCCGCGAAGTTCCACAGATACTTGCCCGTCCGCAGACCACGGGCCATATAGAAAGGGGCCGCCGCCAGCACCCAGCCGGCATAGACCATGGTGTAAAAGGGAAACTTCATCACCCCTGATGCGAAACCTCTCCCGGCCGCCCCGGCAGTTCCGACCTCACCACCGGCATGACCGGGACCTGTTCGGGCCTGGCCATGACCTCCTCGGCCGCCTCCTGCAGGGTCAATAACTCAACCCCGGCCTTCAGGGCTCCATCCAGCAGGCGTTCAAACGGCCCGGCCAGGACCCGGCCCTCCATCTCCGCATGCACAGTCAGCACATGCAGGCCGGGAATCTCCAGGCGGCGCAGGTAAAATTCGGGCAGATTCTCCGCCGTCACTCCGTCCCGGCCCAGAACCTCATCCGCCGTGGGCAGAGTTGTCGGCACTTCCAGCAGCCGGGACCGGCGTCCGTCCAGGACCGGATGGTAAGGCCCCCGGCCCCGCGTGGCCGACATGTAAAAAACCCCGGCCTCTTCCAGCGCCTCCACGGCCGAACCGCTGATGCGCCAGGCCGGAGCGGCGAAACTCCGCGCCCGGAAACCGGCCGTCAGGGCGAAAGCCTCCAGACCCCGCAGCACTTCCGCTCTGACCTCTTCCGGAGCCATCCGCCAGAGTCCGTCGTGCCAACGCACGTGGTCCCAGGCGTGCAGGCCCACTTCCTGTCCAGATTCCACCAGGCTGCGCACCAGTTCTTCCTGTCCCCGGCCGATTATCGGCGCGGGCAGCAGGGTCCCGTAAAGAAGAGTCTTCCAGCCGAAAGCCGACGGTGCGCCGGTTCGGAGCTGCTTGGCCAGAAAACCCGGCCGGGTAAAGACCCGCCAGATAGCCCGGCCCGAATTGTCCGGTCCCAGGGACAGGAAAAAGGAAGCTCCCACACCCCGCGAAGCAAACATTTCCCGCAGCCGGGGCACCCCTTCGATGGTCCCCAGGCGCGTATCCACATCCACTTTTACCGCCAGCTTCACTTCGGACACGGCATCACCAGACTTCCTTCCCGGACACAAGGCCCGTTCAGGCCTTCATCTCCTCCAGGAAGTAGTTCAGAGTCATGCGCAAGGCGTCATCCAGGCCGGTCTTCGGTTCCCAGCCCAGCAAGGTCCGGGCCTTCTCCACCGACGGCTTCCGGTGCATGATGTCCTGATAACCCTTGCCGTAATAAGCCTCGTGCCCCAGTTCCACAATCTCCGAATACGGGCCTTCACCCACATGATCCGGGTGGGCGATGAACATCTCCCGCAGTTTGTAGGCCAGATCCCGGATCGAACACTCATTGGCCGGATTGCCGATGTTGAAAACCTGGCCGTCGGCCTTCCCGCCCGGATTCTCGATGATCTTCATCAGGCAGTCGATGCCGTCCTCAACCCAGGTAAAACAGCGCATCTGGGTCCCACCATCCACCAGTTTGATCGGCTCCCGGCGGAACAGGTTGATGATGAACTGGGTCACCACCCGGCTGCTGCCCTCCTTGGCCGCGTCTATGTCGTCCAGCTTCGGACCTATCCAGTTGAACGGCCTTATCAGGCTGAAACGCAGCTCGCCCCGCTGGCCGTAAGCCCAGATAACCCGGTCCATCAACTGTTTCGAGGCCGAATAGATCCAGCGCTGCTTATGAATGGGTCCCAGGACGTAGTTGCTCTCGTCCTCTCGGAACTCCTCGTCCGGACACATTCCGTAAACCTCGGATGTCGAAGGAAAAATAACCCGCTTACGGTATTTGACGCACTGCCTTATTATGGAGAGGTTCTCTTCGAAATCCAGGGTGAAGACGCCCAAGGGGTCGCGCACGTAAGCCGCCGGAGTGGCGATGGCCACCAGGGGAAGCACGACGTCGGATTTCTTGATGTGATATTCTATCCACTCCTTGTTGATCGATATGTCGCCCTCCACATACCGGAAACGAGGATTATCCAGAGAATGCTCCAGCTTGTTGCAGCTCAGGTCCATGCCGTAGACTTCCCACGGAGTGTCCCGCAGGATGCGCCTGACCAGCGAGTTGCCGATAAAACCGTTCACGCCCAGTATCAGAATTTTCAATTTGATTCTCCTTGAATCTCGCCCAATACCGACCCCGAGGCCAGATTCAGACCGGCCGGAGAAAGGTCGTCCGTCTCCGCCCCGCCTGCCCATTGGGCCGACCGAATATAAAAAATCCCGCGCCCGCAGGCCACGCCCAGCCCCCGGCCCGGTTCCCAATTCAGCACCGTTCCGGGTTGCGCCCCGGATGACGCCTCTCCCTCGTACCAACCCGACCAGATGAAGAGCCGCCGGCCGCCCATTTCGGTGAAAGCCCCCGGATAGGGATGGGTCACGGCCCGGCAGAGATTGTAAATCCGCCTCGCCTCCCAGGCCCAGTCTATCCGGCCGTCCTCCGGACGGCGACGTCCGAAATAGCTCGCCCGTGACTTGTCCTGGGGAACTTCCTCATAATCGCCAGCCGCCATCCGGGGCCAGGTATCCGCCATCAGACTTGCGGCGGCCGCCGCCATCTTGACATACAGCTCCCTGACCGTGTCCGTTTCGGCTATCTCCACCCGAGCCTGATCCACCAGGGGACCGTCGTCGGGACGGGGAGTCATCCGGTGCAGACTCACCCCGGTTTCGCTCTCGCCGTTGACCAGGACCCAGTTGGCCGGAGCCCTCCCCCGGTACCGGGGCAGCAGGGAACCGTGCAGGTTGTAAGCCCCTTGCCGGGCCAGACCCAGCAGATCCGCCGACAGCATGTACCGGTAGTAAAAAGAAAAAATAAAGTCAGGGGCTATCTCCCTGACCGTCTCCAGGATCTCCGGTCCGTTCGGGTCCTCCGGACACAGAACCGGAATCCCCCATGCCTCGGCCAGACCCTTCACCGACCGGTACCAGACCTCCTCGCCGGGGTCGTCCTCATGACTCAGGACCAGAGCCACGTCCGCACCGGCCCGCAACAAGGCTTCCAGGCTGACGTATCCGATCTCCTGGTAAGCCAGAACCACCAGCCGCATGGGCTTTCTACTCCAGAACCCGGCGGATGAAATACCGGGGACGGCGGCGGACTTCCCGGTATATGCGTCCCACGTATTCCCCCAGCAGGCCGGTCACCAGTATCTGCAATCCGATGAAGACAAAAAGGATGGAAAACAGAGTGAAGACGCCCTCGACCTCCGGCCCGACCACCAGACGGCGGACGAACAGGAAGATACCGAAGGCCAGACCGATCAGGGCGATGACCATGCCCAGCAGGCTGACCGCGTGCAGAGGCAGCAGCGAGAAACCGGTCATCAGGTCGAAGTTGAGACGGATGAGCTTGAAAAGATTGTATTTGGAGCGGCCCGCCGAACGGTCGGAATGCTTCACCCGAATCTCGGCCGTCCGCCGGGCGAAGGTGTTGGCCAGTGCGGGAATGAAGGTCGAGGCTTCTTCACACTTGTTGATCTGATCCACCACCGCCCGGCTGTAAGCCCTCAGCATACAGCCGTAATCGTGCTGGTTGACCCCGACCACGCGGGAAGCCACCTTGTTTACCAGCAGGGACGGCCAGGTCCGCAGAATCGAATCCTTGCGGTCCTCGCGCCAGCCCGCCACCACGTCGAATCCTTCCTCGAGCTTCCGGACCAGTTTCGGTATCTCTTCCGGCGGATTCTGCAGGTCCGCGTCCAGGGTGACAACCACCTCGCCGCGCACACGCTCGAAACCGGCCAGCACGGCATTGTGCTGGCCGTAGTTGGTATTGAAGCCGACTAGGCGAACCACTCCGGGACTCTCTTCGTGCAGCTTTTCCAGAATCTCCCAGGATGAGTCCCGGCTGCCATCGTCCACATAGATGACTTCAAACGGGCGTTCAATCGTCCGGGCCGCCTCCAGAACGCGGCTGTTCAGTTCGCGCAGGTTTTCCGCTTCATTGTAGACAGGTATCACTATGGACAGGTAAGTCACTTCCGCGCCTCACTCCGGGCTGAATGCCGATCCATCCGGCCCGGCCTCATAATTGTCCGCGGCCATACACTCCGGCCGCAAAAAAACCCATCGTGGGCCGCGTCAAGGACCCACGAAGGAAATTACTCAATTTTACTGACATTTATCTACCAGATGCCCGAGTGCAAGTCAACCCTTCCCACCCTTGGCTACTGTTTCACATGAGTGAACAGGAAGAGGCCGAGCAGAGTGAAAATCATGTTCGGCATCCAGGCAGCCAGCACCGGGGCCAGCAGGCCGGAATACCCGAGCGAGCGGGATAGTCCGAGAAAGACGATATAGACAAAAGACAATCCGATGCCCACACCTATGCCCAGAGCCGTACCGCCCCCTTTCTCCTTCCACAGGGCCAGAGGCAGTCCGATCAGGGCCATGATGGCGCAGAGAAAAGGAAAAGCCAGTTTGAGCTGAAGGTCTACCCGGTATCTCAGAGGGTCGTATCCCTCGTTTTCCATCCGCCGAATCCAGTTTGAAAGATCGGCAAAGCTCATCTCGTCGGCGGCACGCTGGACCTGAGCGAACTCCTCCGGCAAATCCGGCAATGGAATACGCTCAGCTTCGAAGTGGCGGACAAAAACCTTGCCGTTGGGCGGGTAAGTCTTGACCAGTCCATTATGAAAAACCCAGACCCCGTCCTGAAGATCGCCCGACAAGGCCTCGATGCGTTCCACCAGACGGAAATTCCGCGTCAGACGGCTCAGGCTCACCCCGCGAGCCCGCTTGGTCTCCTGGTTGTATATCTTGAAATTGATGATCCCGTCCTCGCTCCGGAACCAGACATCCTTTCGCAGCGGTGAAGCAGAATCGCGCTGCTGCTCGACCTCCACATTCCAGATGGTATTGACTTCTGAAGAAGTATTCGGCAGCACCGTGTCCGAAAGGCCGAAAACCAGCAGGCTAATCATGATGGAGGCCGCGAAGAGCGGCATGGAAACACGGTAAAGGCTCACCCCGCTGGCCTTCATCGCCACAATCTCGCTGTGCCTGGCCAGCAGGCCGAGAGATATCAGTATCGCAATCAGAACAGCCACCGGAGCCAGTTGAAAAACCACAGCAGGGATGGACATGAGGTAGTAATACCCGACCCGGCCCAGGGACATGTGCACTTCCATGAAATTGTCGATACGGTCCAGGAAATCCACAATCAGAAAAACCAGCACCAGCCCCATAAGGGTCATGGCCAGGATCCGGAAGAATTCGGTCAGCACATAACGGGATATCAGTTTCATGACGGAGAATCCCCTTCTCCGTTGTCCGGACGAAGCCAGAACATTATTCTGTTCAGCAGGGAAACAAAACCGATGGGCGCTTCACGGTTGGCCTGGCGCAGCATGTACAAAGCCGCCCCGCCTACAACGATGTTGGGCATCCACATGCCCAGAATCGGCGGATAAAGGCCGGATTCCCCGAAGCTCCAGCCTGCCGACAGGAGAATATAATAGACCAGAAAGACTCCCAGGCCCATGGTGATGCCCCAGTTGCGCCCCCTGACCCGGAATTGAACCCCCAGGGGCACGGCCACCAGCCCCAGAACCAGGCAGGCCGCGGGCAGGGAAAATCTCTTGTGGGCCTCCATCAGGTAGATAAAAAGTCTGGTCCGGTCCTCTTCCCCGTCCGACGCCTTCACATCGTCAATGGCCCGCCACAGGTCGTCCGTCTCCATCTCATACTGGTCCGGCGCCTTCAGGCCTTCCTTGCCCAGCTCGCTCTCCAGGTCCAGTTTCAGATCGTAGCTTTTGAAATCTATCGTTTCCGTCGAACCGAGGTCTTCCGCAACCCGGTCGATCAAGCCGTCAAAAAGCTGAAAAACCAAGGCCCGGTTGGTCTTGTCCGTGGCAATGCGCCCCTGCCGGGCCACAATCACGTTCGTTACTCCCGGATCACGTTCATCCTGAATGAAAATATCTTCCATCAGGTCAGACCCGATAGGAATATGATTGACGTAAAGGACCAGATTATTGAAATCCTCGTTGAAGACCCTTTCCTTCACGCTCACGTCCGCCCTGGCCTTGGCCAGGGCCAGCAGTTCGTTCCGGAAAGCCCGGTTGGAGGCAGGAACCACGCTCATGGTTATCCAACTCGTCAACAGGTAAGTCCAAAGACAAAAAAGCAGCACCGGCGGCAGGAGCTTGTACAACCCCACCCCGGCCGACTTGAGCACTGTTATCTCGTTGTCCCCGGAAAGGCGCAAAAAAGTCAGCAGGACAGCCAGCAGCGTGGACATGGGAATGGTCAGGCTGAGCATGAAAGGCACGCTGTAAGCCAGCAGCCTGATGATCGTCCCCGGCTGCACCCCCTTGACCACCACCAGTTCGGTCAGTTCCAGAACCTTGGCCAGCAGCAGAATAAAGGTGAACACCAGCAGATTCACCAGAAATGGCGGAACAATCTCCTCGATGATGTACAGGGGGATGACGCGCTTCATCGGACGGTCTCGCCAGCCGCAGCAGGGTTGCCGCCCAGGACATACCCGCCCTCGGTCCGGAACAGGCGGAAGTCCGGCTCCTCCTGCAGGCGGGGCAGCAGACTCAGGCGGCTCAGCATGAAGACCCTTTCTTCCGAGGCCAGGGTCTCTTTCAGCTTTTCATCCTCGTGAGACCGGACCCTCTCGATATGGCGGCCGGTATAAAACCAGAGAGTCGGCTTGTACAGGCCGTAAGCCGCCAGCCGGTCATCCGGCCCCATCTCCGCCCTCACCGACCAGGCCAGGGCGCGGGCCGGCGTTTGCAGATAATCCATCATCTCCGGCAGTACCGCCCCCCACATGCCGCCCAGAAAGATCAGCGCCCCCAGGGCCAGGGAGGCCAGAACCCGGCCCCGCCTCCGGCGGCGGCGGTGAAAATAGAGTCCGGCCAGCACGGCGGCTGCCAGCAGCAAAGCCGTCGCCGAGGCGCCCCAGCCCAGTTCCGGCGGTTGAGCGGCCAGGGCGTATTCAAAGGAATCGGGATTAATCCCCGCAACGGCTTCCGCCCAGGCTCGGGGCAGAATCCAGCCCAGAGCCAGCAGAAAACCGACAGGAACAAGACCGAACAACCCCGCCGATACTGTCGCGGCCAAGGCTTCCCTTTCACCGGCCTTGGCCGCCGTCAGGCGGTCGCGCCACCAGCGGGCCGCCAGCAGCAGAAGAGGCGGCACGCAGGGCAGGATGTAATTGGGCTGCTTCGTCGCCGCAGCCGAAAAAAACAGGAATCCCGTCACAAACCACCAGGCCAGGAAGAAATCCCGGGCCGCCTCGGGGTCGGCCGCCCGCTCAGCCCGGCGGGTTCTCGCCAGCCCCCGCCAAAGAGACGGAGCGGCGAAAAAGGACCACGGCCAGACCAGCAGGGCCAGCACAGGCAGGTAAAACCACAGCGGAGCCCCGTGGCCCAGAAGCACTTCGGTGAACCTGGTCACATTCTGGCTGATGAAAAAACCTTCCCAGAAGAGCCGCCCCTCCCGCAGAAAGGCCAGCACATACCAGGGAGCAGCCGCCGCCACGAAAACCAGCAGGCCCAGAGGAATTTCGGCCCGGCGCAGGGTGCGCCATAAATCCCGGTTCAAAACCACTACCGGGAAAACCGCCATCAGCGGCACGGCCACGCCGACCGGCCCCTTGGTCAGGAACCCCAGCCCCATGGCCGCCCAGGCCCCCAGAAACCACCGGCGGCCACGGCCTTCTCCGGCCACATACCCCTCGTAAAAAAGTATCAGGGTCAGCGTGGTCCAGAGAGTCAGGGGCATGTCCAGCAAAGCCACCCTGGCCAGAGTGACCACCAGAAATGAGGTCAGCGAAAAAAGCACAGTCAGGCGGGCCGTCAGTTCGTCCCCGTGCCGCCGGGCGAACCAGCCCAGCAGAGCCGTCAAGGCCAGGGCGCATAACGCCGAAGGCAGACGCCCCGCCGCCTCGTTCTGCCCGAAAACCTTGAAAGAGCCGACCAGCATCCAGAAGAAAAGTGCAGGCTTCTCGTAATAAGCCCGGCCGTTGACGTGGGGAATGACGTAGTCTGCCCGGTTGATCATCTCCTGGGCCACAGTGGCGTATTCCCCCTCGTCCCGGTCAATGAAAGGCCCCTGCCCCAGACCGGCGAAAAAGACCGTCAGGGCTAAAACTCCCAAAGCCGCCCAGACTGCGGGCCGTGAAAAACCGCTTCGTCTCCTGAATGTACTCACAGACCGGACTCCCCGGCTGACAACGGCCAACGCCGGTCCGACCAGCTTTTTACCGCCAAGCCCGAATAAACTCCCACAATCGCTCCGCCCAGCACGTCCAGGGGAAAATGAGCCCCGCCCAGTATGCGGGCCGCCCCCACGAAAACAGCCCCGGCCAGGCAGACGGGCATCAGCCGAGGATAGCGCAAGGCGATTACAAGGCCGATGGCCACCGTGGTCGAAGTATGCCCCGACGGAAAAGATTCCAGCCCGTCCGCCAGAGTCGGCCCGAAATGCCTGACTCCCTCCAGCCACAGGCGGGGACGGGGCCGCCCGATAAGGTGCTTGATGACCTGGGTCGCCACACCGGAAAGGGCGAAGGCCGCCAGACCCTCCACCGCCGCACGCCCAAGCAGCGGACGTGAAATCATCCTTGCCAGCAACCAAAGCGCTACCAGCACGGAAGCCTGAACCGTGCCATGCCCCAGCCAGTAGCCCGCCTCGGCCGCCCAGGCTCCGGGACCGGTATGCACGGTCAGAGTCCGGGAAAGAGCCGCGTCATAGATGCCGGCCACGCCGCAAATCAGGCCCACCGCTGTCAGAAGCCAGATCCGATTCCACTTATTTACGATTCTGGGCGGCATTCAGGCTGCGTCCCCTTTGGTATCCTCGCCCAGAAACTGCATTTCGTACAGACGCCGGTATTCACCGTCCAGTTCCATCAACTGGTCGTGGTTGCCTTCCTCCACAATGCGCCCCTCGGACATGACGATGATCCGGTCCGCGTTGCGCACCGTCGAAAGTCGGTGGGCGATGACGAAAGTCGTCCGGCCCCTCATCAGGTTCTCCAGGGCCTTCTGCACGTACATCTCCGACTCCGTGTCCAGGGAAGAAGTCGCTTCGTCCAGGATGAGGATAGGGGCGTTTTTGCGGATGGCCCTGGCCATGGCCAGACGCTGGCGCTGGCCGCCGGACAGCCTGACCCCGCTCTCCCCTATGACCGTCTGGAAGCCGTCTGGCATCTCCATAATGAAATCATAGGCATAAGCCGCCCGGGCCGCCTCTTCTATCTCCTCCATCGGAGCCGCCATGTCGCCATAGGCGATGTTGTCCCGGACCGAGTCGTTGAAAAGAATCACATTCTGGCTGACCACGGCTATCTGGTCCCGCAGGCTCTCCACCGTCACGTCGCGCAGGTCCAGGCCGTCGATAAAAACCGCCCCGGACCAGACGTCGTAAAACCGGGGGATCAGATTGACCAGAGTCGTCTTGCCTCCCCCAGAAGTGCCCACAATGGCCAGAACCTCGCCCGCCCTGACCTTCAGATTGATGCCCTTGAGCACCTCCTTGCCTTCGTCATAACCAAAACGGACGTCACGAAATTCGATTTCCCTGGTCACTCCCGGCAGAGGCTCGGCGCCGGGCTTGCTGGTTATCTCCGGCTTGGTGTCCAGAATTGCATAAACCCGTTCAGCTGCGGCCATCCCCTGCTGAATGACTTCGTTCAGCCGCGTCAGGCGCTTGATAGGCTCGTAAAGCATCAGCAGCGCAGTCAGAAAGGAGATAAAGGAACCGGGCGTCGAAGTGCCGTTGATAACGTTATATCCGCCCCACCAGATGATGCCCGCCGTGCAGAAGCCGCCCATGACCTCCATCAGAGGGGACGAAACCACGCGCACAACCACCGTCCGCATGTAAACATTCAGCAGCCTGGTGGCCTCGTCGATAAACCGCTTGTTCTCGAAAGCCTGCATGTTGAAAGCCTGCACGATGCGTATGCCCTGCAGGGCCTCGTGCAGAATGTTCGTCAGCGACCCCATGGTCACCTGGCCTTCGCGGGAAAGCTTCCGCAGCTTACGGCCGAAATAATACAAAGGAAATATGGCCATGGGGATGATAAGCATGCCGAAAGTGGCCAGTTTCCAGTCCCGGTAGAAAATGACGAAAACCAGCCCCAGCACAGTGAATACGTCCATAATCATGCCGGTGATGACGTTGGACACGGCGCCCTGGATGTTGTTCACATCGTTGGTGATGCGCGACATGAGCACGCCGGAGGAATTGCGATGAAAAAAGGAAAGCGACAGGGTCTGCATGTGGGTGTAAAGCTTTACCCGGAGGTTGTTGACCACCGTGATGCCCACCCAGGACATCCAGTACCCCTGCCCGAAGGCGAAGACGCCTTTCAATATGTAGACGCCCACCACCAGGCCGGGGATGAGGGTCAGTTTCTTCACATCCCGCGCAATGAAAACCTCATCCAGCAGAGGCTTGATCAGATAGGCGATGGCCGCCGTCGCCCCGGCCACCATGGACATGCAGATCATGGCCAGCAGCAGGCGCAGCCAGTAAGGCTTGACTTCCTCCAGAACCCGTTTGTATAAATTCATCCCGCACTTTCGCCCAGCGGCCGGACTTCCAGTCCAGCCGTCGTCAGCAATAATCCGGCCGCCCGGCGGCTGGCCCCGGCCCGGCCCAGTTTTTCACGTACTTCGCGCAGCCCGGCAACCATGTCGCTCATTACTGCCGGGTCATTTAATATCCGTTCAAGTTCCGCCGCAATTTTATCGGGGCGGGCCTCATTTTGCAACAATTCGGGTACCAGCCGCCGCCCGGCGATCAGATTGGCCAGAGAAACATGGTCCACGCTGATGAGCAGCTTTCCGATGAGCCAGCTCAACCATTTGAGCCGGTAAACCACCACCATCGGCGTGAGCATCAGGGCCGTTTCCAGGGTGGTGGTCCCGGAAGCCGCCAGGGCCGCGTCAGCCGCATTCTGCAACTGGTGGCTCCGTCCGTGGATAATCTCTATTCCATCCGGAGCGCCGGACAGAAACCCATCCAGGAAATCCCGGTTCAGTGTTTCCGCCTGCGCCACGGCCACAGCCAGTTCCGGCCTCTTTTGCCGCAGCAGTCTCACTGTTTCCAGCATGATGGGCATCAACTGCCCCACCAGCGGCTTGCGGCTGCCCGGAAAAAGGGCCAGCAAAGGCCGGTCCGGGTCCAGACCCAGTTCCCGGCGCACATCGGGCCTGGGGCGGGGCTCCGGCAGGGCGTCCAGCAACGGGTGGCCCACAAAAGTGGCGTTCAGACCGGCCCCCCTGAAAAATTTCTCCTCAAAAGGCAGTATCACGGCCAGGCAGTCCACATAACGGGCCATGGTCTTCAACCGGCCCCGCCTCCAGGCCCAGACCTGGGGGGTTATGTAGTAAAAAACCGGTATTCCCAGACGATGAGCCGCCTTGGCCAGATTAAGATTGAAATCCGGGTAATCGATAACCACCAGAGCCGCAGGACGGCGCTCGGCCATGGCCGCCTTCAGCAGGTTGAGAGATGACCAGACATGTCCCAGTTTGGAGACGATCTCGGCCACGCCCATCAGCGACATATGCTCCAGATCCACCAGCAGATCCACTCCGGCCGCACGCAGACGTTCTCCGCCCATGCCGAAGAATTCCAGGCCTGGGGACATCTCCTTCGCCGCCTTGACCAGGTTGGAGCCATGCAGGTCCCCCGAGGCCTCGCCGGCCGCAATCATAATTCGGCTCAGCGCCACCAGATATCCTTTCTTGTCCGGATGGGAAGTCCGATGCCAGGTTTGGACCCGGCGCAGGGGCCGGGCGCGGCGGACTGTCTGTCAGGCCGACGGAACGAAGGAACCATCAAACCAGTCGCCCTGGCGGGCCTTGATATCGCCCATGATGCGCAAAGCCACGTCCAGGGCCAGCCGGCCTTCTTCACCGCTGACCGCCGGTTTTCCGCCTGTCTGCACAGCCCGCACAAAGGAACGGATTTCCTCTTCCAGCGCATCGGTCCGGGAAACCTCCAGTTCCTCGCCCTGCAGCATCGGCAGGCCGGAATCGGGCGCCGGCAGACGCCGGACCACATTGACCTGTTTCAGGCCGCAGTCAATGGATAAATAGGCGTCCCGCTGGAAAACCCTGATCTTGCGCATGCTCTTGGCCGATATCCGGCTGGCCGTCAGGTTGGCCACGCACCCTCCGGGAAACTCCAGCCGGGCATTGGCGATGTCCACCCTCTGAGAAACCACCTGAACGCCCACAGCCTGCACGGAAGAAGGCTCTTCACCGGTCAGATTCAGCAGTATGTCCAAATCGTGGATCATCAGATCGAGGACTACGTCCACATCGGTGCTTCTCTCGGGAAAAGGGCTTATGCGGTTGGCTTCCACGAACAGCGGCTGGCCCAACATCGGACCCGCCGCCACCATGGCCGGATTGAAACGTTCCAGCAACCCGACCTGCAACACCAGGCCCTTGTCCCGGGCCAGGGTAATAAGGCCGTCCGCTTCCTCGATGGTCCGGGTGATGGGTTTTTCCACCAGCACATGAACCCCGGCCGCCAGAAACCTGCTGGCCACCGCGAAATGGTCCTGAGTCGGAACAACCACGTTGACCGCATCCACCAGACCAATCAGGTCCTCGAAATTGTAAAAGGCCTTCACCCCCAGGCTCTCCGCCAAGGCGTCGGCCCTCCGGCGCGAAATATCGGCCACGCCGACCAGTTCCACGCCCTCGATCAGCTTGTATTTCTCCGCGTGGAATCTCCCCAGATGGCCCACCCCTATGACCGCGGTCCTAAGCATCTTCACTATTCTCCGTTCCTGGCCACTATGGTTATCCCCGCCCTGTTGGCCTCGGCTATCATCTCTTCCAGGTCAAAAATCAAGGTCCGTCCGGCCTCCACGGCCAGTGCCGAAACCCCGGCCCCGGCCATAACTTTTACCGTCTGGGCTCCCACTGTGGGCACGTCGAAACGCATGTCCTGGGTCGGCTTGCTCACCTTGACCGCCACCGACTTCTCCTTGCCCAGCGCGCCGCCGCGCTTGAGGGCCTCGTCGGTGCCCTCAATGGCCTCCACCGCCAGCACGGACAGGTTACGCACCACCACGCACTGCCCGATGTCCAGGCGGCCCAGTTCCTTGGCGATCCGCCAGCCGAACTCGATATCAGCCTGCTCCTCTTTGGATGGAGCCCTTTTGGTCAGAAGACCCTCCGGTGCAAGAAGCTGCGGAGTGTAAAGGGTCGACGGCCTGATGGCTATGCCGTCCTTTTCGAACTCCGCGGCTATGGTCCGCAGAAGATGGTCGTCATTCATGTGGCGGAGGCGCGCCGCCATGGCCAGAGCCCGAGTGTCCGGCCGGAAGTTCCGAAAGATGTTCACCTTGGTGATGGACCCGGCCATCACGGCCTCGCTGATGCCGTTGGCTTTGAAGAACTTCAGTATCCGCCGCAACTGGCCGACCTTGACCCATTCGACGGCCTCCACTAGTTCGCCCAGTTCCGGACTGGTTTCGCCCTCATGAGCCACGGCGAAAACCCGCACCCCATTCGCCCTGGCGGCCCGGGCGAAAAGCAGCGGGAACTGGCGGCCACCGGCCACCAGCCCTATTTTCCTTTCGGAATCTATCTGGTCACCCCTCTTTTCGAGGACCGCATGAATTCCACCAGGTTCTGTACTTCCGGGAAATCGCCGTACTCGGCCAGAGTCTCTTCCAGAGCCTCCTGCAACGGACGGTGATTACGGAATATCAGACGGTAGGCCTCTTTCAGGGCGCTGATAGTCTCACGGGAAAAGCCCTTGCGCCGCAGGCCGATGCTGTTAGGGCCGTGAATTTTGAAATCCTCGACCCCCTGGGCCAGCATGTACGGCGGCACGTCCTTGGTGCACCGGCTGTAACCGCCGATGAAGGCGTGGGCTCCGATATGCACGAACTGATGGATGCCCACCAGGCCGCCAATAGTCGTGCCCTCGTCGATATGGACATGGCCGGCCATGGCGCAGTTGTTCACTATGACCACATTGCGTCCCAACTGGCAATCGTGAGCCACATGAGCGTAAGTCATCAGCATGCAGCCGTCGCCCACCCTGGTGACACCATCGCCGTCCGGCGTCCCGCGGTTGACCGTCACGAACTCACGGATGATTACATCGTTGCCGATGACCGCCTCCGTCGGTTCGCCCTTGTATTTAAGGTCCTGAGGATCAGTCCCGATGGATGCCGAAGGGAAGACCCGGCAGTTCGAACCCAGGCGCGCCTGCCCGTCGATAAAGGCATGCGCCATAACTTCGGTGCCGTCGCCGACCACCGCGCCCTTTTTAATTATCGCGTATGGACCAACCTTGACCCCGGCCCCGAGTTCGGCCCCGGAATCAACTATCGCCGTCGGATGTATATCCATTCTGTTTCCCGCCTGTCTATCGCCCGGCCCGCCGGATTCCCCGCCGGTCAGGCCCGGGCGCAATTGAAATCAACCGTTCGGAGGACCGGCCACCATCTCGGCTTCCGCCGCCAGGTTGCCGTCCACAAAAGCCTCGCCCCTGATCTTCCAGTACCGGGCGCCGAGGCGCAAAACCTGCACGTCCAGGTCCAGACGGTCTCCGGGTTCCACTGGACGGCGGAACTTGACCTTGTCCATGGACATGAAATACATGACCTGGCCGGCCTTCTCCGGAGCCACCGACAGAAACGCCAGTATGCCCCCGGCCTGAGCCAGAGCCTCAATTATCAAAACCCCCGGCATCACCGGCCGTTGAGGGAAGTGTCCCTGAAAGAACTGTTCGTTGTAAGTCACATTCTTGTAGGCCAGAATCCGCTTGTTTGCTTCCAGGGAAACCACACGGTCGACCAGCAGAAACGGGTAACGGTGAGGCAGCACCTTGAGTATGGCGTTTATGTCCAGTTGCTTGACGTCTATCTCCTCGCTCATCACTCTCTCCCCTCCGGCTCGCCGGAGATGTCTTTCTTGAAAAACAGGGCCTTCAGGTCATCAAACGATTCGGCCTTCTTGAAAAAACGGAAAAAATCACGCAGCCGGGGCAGTTCCTTGCGGGCAATCGCCACCTGGCGCCACTCCGTATCCGCGTCCTGAACGGGACGCCCGGCCCAGCGCTTCCGCCCTGCGGGAATGTCCGTCGAAACCATGGTCTGCCCAGTCACCAGGGCTCCATCGCCCACGGTCAGGCCCTGGCCGACCCCGGACTGCCCCAACAGGAAAACCTGACTGCCGATCTTGGCCGTCCCGGCCACGCCGACCATGCCCACGATGATGCTCTCGCGGCCCACCTGGACGTTGTGGCCTATCTGAACAAGATTATCTATCTTGGTCCCGGCCCCGATGGTCGTATCCCCGGCCAGGCCCCGGTCTATGCAGACATTGCTGCCTATTTCGACAAAATCCTCCAGCACCACCCCGCCGACATGCACGTTCTTCAGATGGTGCAGACGCTCCCGAGCGGGATCGAAATACTGGTTGTAACCGAAGCCGTCGTCGCCGATCACCGCCCCGGCATGCACAGTAACCTTGCGACCCAGACGGGTCTTGCGGAAAAGAACGGCATTGGGATAAATCAGGCAATCTTCTCCCATTTCCACATCATCGTCGATATAGACATGGGGATACAGGCGGCATCCTCGGCCTATCTTCACCCGGGCGCCGATCCAGCAGCCGTCCCCGATGACCACGTCCGGGCCGATTTCCACACTGGACCGGTCCTTGAAACCGATCCGGCCTTCAGCGGCCGGAATGGCCGACGGCCCCGAGACAGTCAGCTCCAGGGCCGTCGAAAAAACCAGCCTCGGCAGAGGCGCCGTCAGGAACGGCTTCTTCTCCGAAACCAGGCCCGGCGGCAGTATAACCGCCGCCGCCGGCGAATCCTCCACCCGCGCCAGAAACGCTTTGTTCGTTGCGAACGTCAGCGCCCCAGGCTCTATTTCCTCCACCGTGGACAAGGCTTCGATCAGCGTCCCGCCGTCGCCCGAGACCAGTATTTCGTGGCCCAGGTCCGGACTGCCCAGGTCGGCCAACCGGCTCCTGATCTCACGATCCGCATACTCGGCCACTTCGGCCAGGGTGCGGGCAGGCTGTAACTTCAATTCGGTTCCCTCCATGCGCGACGGACGCCCCGCGCGGGAACGGCCGCCCGAAAATTACTTGGCGTCGTAACGCTTAACCACCTCGGCGGTGATGTCCATGGAATCCGGAACATACAGAACACCGGCCTTTTTGGCCTCAAGAATCAGAGTGAACCCGTTCTCCTTGCCGTAATTGTGAGCCTCCAGCAGAATGCCCTCGACTATCGGCTGAGTGCTCTCCATCTCATCCTTCTTCATCTGTTCCGAGTAATCCCGGTATATGTCCTGAAAGTCGCGCATCTTCCGCTTCAGGGTCTTTTCTTTTTCGTATTTTGCCTCGGGGCTCAGCATGGCCGACTGCCGTTCGAGGTCCTCCTGCATCTTCTGCAGTTCCGATTCACGGGTCGACAATTCGTTCTGGCGCTTCTCGAACTTCTTCACCAGAGCGGCCTTGGCCCCCTGCCCCTTTTTGGAATCGTTGATGGCCGTCTGCAGGTCGATAACGCCTATCTTGACCACATCTGCGGCCTGAACCGGACGAGGCTGGAACGCGGCGGCCAGAACCAGAACCATACCGACCATAAGACCAGTGAATATAATTCTTTTCAACATCTGCTTCCTCCTTGAAAGTTTGACACCATCGCTATCCGGCAAAACCGGATCAGGTGTTCATGGCTATGTTCAGTCCCCTCCGCGCAAACAGAGGGGACCCTTTCAGACTATACGCACGAGGCTTAGAAAAAGCCTCCCACAGAAAATTCCCAGTTGCTTTCCGGTTCGCCATCGCGTGGATCGACAACCTTGCCCCATTCCAGGCGCAGCGGCCCAAGCGGGCTGTACCAGCGGACTCCAGCTCCGTAGCTCATACGGAGATCGCCCACGTTGTATTCCTCGTCGTCGGTCCAGACATTGCCCTGGTCGAGGAAGAACAGACCGACCAGACCTGAATCCTTGATCAGCGGGAAGATATATTCCACGTTGAACAGCAGCATCTTCTCGCCGCCCAGCTTCGTCCCGGTCACCGGGTCCTTGGGACTGATCGAACCCCACTCGTAACCGCGCACGGAATTCAGACCGCCCAGGGAAAACTTCTCATAGGAGGGCAGATTGCCGCCGTCGCGCTGCTGCACCAGACCGATCTTGCCCCGGACAAAGAAAACATGCTCTTTCCACCACAGGGGCAGGTACCAGCCCGAATCGGCAATATACCTGGTGAAATAGTTCGTGCCGCCCAGAAATCCGCCCGCGTATTCGACGCTGAACGAATTGTCCGAACCTTCCGTCGGGTTGAAATAACGGTTCCGGGTGTCCCTTTCTATCTGGGTCAGGATGCTGCTCGTTGAAGAATCTCCCGCCATCTCTTTGATGACGGCCGATGCGTCTTCCGTCACGTTGGTCACCGTAATGTCTTCGAACATGTAACGGCCGGACAGCCTGGTATCCTCCCAGACCGGATAACCGGCCCGGATGTCGAAACCGGCCGACTCCTTGTCGTAATCGTCGTAGTCGACCTGGCGGTTGAAGATGTCAAAACCGGCCGCCAAAGGTATGTCGAACAGCCAGGGCTCGGTAAAGCTCAATGCATACTCGGTCGACTTGCCGCCCAGAGTCGCCTGGACCGACACATGGCGACCCGTCCCGAAAAGGTTCTCCTGGCTTATCTTGGCCATACCGAAAACGCTGTTGAAGGAGCTGTAGCCCACGCCAACAGAAAAAGCCCCGGTGGGACGTTCCTTCACCTCGACATCCAGATTGATCCTGTCCTCCGCGCTGCCCTTGCTGTTGGTCAGGTTGATCGACTCGAAATAGCCCAGCCTCTGAAGATTGATATTGCTCTTCTTCAGTCCGCTGGCCGAGAAAAGATCGCCTTCCCTGACCTTCAGCTCCCGGCGGATGACCTTGTCGCGGGTCTTGGTGTTGCCGATGATCGAAATCCGCTCGAAATACACAAGTTGACGCTTTTCCACCGTGTAGTTGACGTCAACCGTCTTCTCCTCCTCGTTCTCATGAACCTGAGGCGAAACAGCCGCGAAAGCGAAACCATGGTCGGCGTAAATCGTCGAAATCGTCTGCACATCCTTGCGCAGAAGATCACGGTTGAAATACTCCTCGTTGTCCACGTCCAGCTTTTCCTGTATCTCCTCAACCGGCACGATCAGGTCGCCTGTGACCTGGACCTCGCCCACCTTGTACTGGGGGCCCTCCTCGATCGGCACCTTGACATAGAGGCCGTCGTCCCTCAGTTCCACATCCGGGTCGCCGACCTTGGCCTTGATATAGCCGTGGTTGTAATAATATGAACTCAGGCTCGACAGGTCGTTGCGCAGGACGTCCTGCTTGAGGATGCCCGAGTCCGTCAGCCAGGACAGCCAGCCCTCGGTACTCGTCTCAAGCTGTTTTCTCAGCGTCCGGTCCGAAACCTGCTCGTTGCCTTCGAAAGATATTTCCTGCACATACACACGTCCGTGCTCGACTATGTCGTATGTCACCGACACCCGCTTCGGACCTATGTCTTCCATCTTTTTGGTTATTTCCGCGTTAAAATAACCTTTTTCGCGGTATTTGGCCTTCAGGTTTTCAATGCTGTCAACCAACTTGGCCTCATCCACGATCGAATAGAGGCTGTAACCGAGGGCAGCAAACAGGTCCTCGGTTTCCAGCATGCGGTTGCCGTTGAAATTCACCGCCTGGATCGAAGGCTTCTCGTCCACGATGAAGGTGATGACCTTGCCGTCCGGAGAATCGGACACATCAACCTTCACGTCGTCGAAAAAGTTCATGCCGTAAACCCGTTTCAGGTCCTCTGAAACCGTGTCCGGCGAAAAAATGTCCCCGGTCTGACTCTTTATCACGCTCGTAATGGCGTCCGGCTCGATACGCTCATTGCCCTGAACCTTGACCTGGGCTATCTTCTGCCGCCCGGATATAGCCACGGCCGCGTCCTTGACCAGATCCTCGGCCGCCGCCGCCAGGTTCTCCAGACCCTCGCCCTGGGCAAATACCGCCGTGGTCTTCTTCAACCCGATGGCGTCCACTATCCGGCCGTCAAGAGAAAGACTCTGCCCGACCTTGGTCAGGCTGCCGATCAGAACATAATCCAGTTTCAAGGCCAGCCCCAGACGGCGGGCCCCGTCTTCATCCACCTGAGTCAGTCCCAGCGACTTCATCGCCGCGGCCACTTCCGGCTGCGAAACCACCTCTACGCCCCGCTGCATAAGGTGATTACCCACCATCTCCTGCAGGCCCTGGCTGAGGTAGCCCAGATCCTCCTGGCTGTACACCGCGAAAGGCGCCACACCAACGCGTATCGCCTTCTCCGCCTTCGCCGCTCCCGGTATCAGAAGCAGCGCCGTCAGCACCAATAGTATCGCTTTCCTCATGATTGCCTTTCCTCAACGGCCCGGCCTTCCACCAGCCTGATTTGACGGGACATCATCTGGGCCAAGTCCAGATTATGGGTTACTACTATCGAGGTCAGACCCCGTTCCTTATGCATCTCCAGAATCAATTCATTGATAATCTGCCCGGTCCGGGTGTCCAAATTGCCGGTCGGCTCATCGGCCAGCAAAAGGTCCGGCTCCATCACCAGAGCCCTGGCCACGGCCACCCTCTGCTGCTCACCGCCGGACATCTCGCCCACCCGGTGCCGCAGCCGGTGTTCCAGCCCCACCCGTTTCAGCATGGCTTCCGCCCGCCCCAACGCCTCGCTCCGGGCCATGCGGTTTATCAGGCAAGGCATGGCCGCGTTCTCCAGCGCATTGAACTCCGGCAGCAGATGATGAAACTGAAAAACAAAACCGATGCGGCGGTTCCGCAATTCCGCCAGTTCCCTGTCGGCCAGCCCGGACAGATTGACCCCGTCCAGCCGCACCATTCCGGCCGTCGGACGCTCCAGCGCCCCGATAACATGCAACAATGTCGATTTACCCACTCCCGAGGCCCCGACCACGGCCAGAGACTCGCCGCGGGCGACGCCCAGATCAAGATCCTTCAGAACCTCGACCAGGGACGACCCGAGAGTGTAGGACATGCTCAGGCCGGATACGTCCAGGTAGCGGTCGCCGCCGGATAAACTATTCATAGCGCAGAGCTTCCACCGGGTTCAGACGCGACGCCTGCCAGGCCGGATACAGAGTCGCCAGGAAACTTATAATCACCGCCGAAAAAGTGATGACGGCCACATCCCGGAAATCCACAAGCACCGGCAGGGTATTCATGTAGTACACATCCGACGGCAATTTGATGAATTTGTACCGGGCCAGCAGCTCGCACAGAAACAGGCCGCTGCCCAGACCGATCAGCGTCCCGGCCAAACCGACCAGCAACCCCTGAAAAACGAAAATCCTCATCACGCTGCGGTTGTTGGCCCCCATGGACTTGAGTATGGCGATATCGCGGGTCTTCTCCATCACCACCATTATCAGGGTCGAAATAATGTTGAAGGCCGCCACCAGAACCGTCAGGGTCAAAATGATGAACATGGCCACCTTCTCCAGCTTCAAGGCCGAAAAAAGGTTCCGGTTCATCTGCATCCAGTCCTTGGCCCAGTAAGAGGTCCCCAGCCTGGCCATTATGCGTTCGCGTATCTGATCCGCCTGATAGATGTCCTTGACCTTGACTTCCAGACCCGTCACCGTTTGCCCAAGGTTCAGGAAATCCTGCGCTTCGTGCAATGAGAGGTATGCCAGAGTGGAGTCGTATTCATACATCCCCGACTCGAAAATGCCGGCCACCTCGAAGTTTCTCGTCCTGGGAGCCCGGCCGCCCAGAGGAGTCACTTCCCCCATGGGCGAAACAACCCGCACAGTGTCTCCGGTCAGCACGCCCAGTTGACGGGCCAGTTCCCCGCCGAGCATAATTCCCCTGACCGGCTTGCCCTCCGCGTCATCGGCCAGCCCATCTATACCGCCGGATTTCACCATCGCCCCCAGGCGCTCCCGGGACACCGGCACATCGGGGTCAAAACCCCGCAGAATGGCCCCGGACAGCCCGCCCATAGCGCTTATCATCACCTGGCTGTATATGAAAGGTTCCACGGACGAAACGCCCTCGACCTGGCCGACCTCCCTCATCAACTCCAGATGAGCATCCATCGGCTCGCCGTACCGCAGAATCACAATGTGCGAATTGACGCCGAGTATCTTGCCCTTTAGGTCTTCCTCGAAACCGTTCATCACGGCCAGAACAACTATCAGGGCCGTCACCCCCAAAGCAACTCCGGCCAGGGATATCAACGAGATCAGACTTATGAAAGTCTGTTTGCGCTTGGACTTGAGGTAGCGCCAGCCAATGAAGGTTTCAAATGACACCCGCGTTAATCCCTCACTTCTCCGGACGCATGTGCGGAAACAGGATAACGTCTTTGATCGAAGCGGAATCGGTCAGCAACATGACCAGGCGGTCGATGCCCACACCTTCTCCGGCGGCCGGAGGCATGCCGTACATCAAGGCCCGGACATAATCTTCATCCATGAACTGAGCCTCTTCGTCACCGGCCTCGCGCTCGGCCACCTGGGCCAGAAAACGGTCCCGCTGGTCCAGGGGGTCGTTCAGTTCCGAAAAGGCATTGGCCATTTCCCGGCCGCAGATGAAGAGTTCGAAACGATCCGTCAGGCTGGGATCATCCTGGTTCCGGCGGGCCAGGGGACTGATATCCGTGGGGTAAGCCGTCACAAAGGTCGGGTTGGTGAGCTTGGGTTCCACCACCAGGTCGAAGAGTTTGGCCAGAATCTTGCCCAGCTTCTCACCCGAAGGCACATCCGCGCCCAATCCCCGGCAGTATTCCAGGGCCTTGCCCTGATCCGCAAGAACCTCCGCCGGAACTCCGCCGATCTCCAAAAGAGAATCCATGAATTTCACCCGGCGCCAGGGACGGGCCAGATTCACTTCCTGCCCCTGATAAACCACCTGCTCGCCGCCGGTCACCTCCCGGGAGACATAAGTGAACATCTCCTCGGTCAGGTCCATCAGGTCCTCATAAGTAGAATAGGACTGATAAAACTCCATCATGGTAAATTCGGGATTGTGCTGAGTCGACAGGCCCTCGTTCCGGAAGTTGCGGTTCAACTCGAAAACCCGGTCAAAACCGCCCACCAGCAGCCGCTTGAGAAAAAGCTCCGGAGCTATCCGCAGAAAAAGCTTCATGTCCAGGGCCTGGTGGTAAGTCTCGAAAGGCTTGGCCGTCGCTCCGCCGGGAATGACCTGCATCATCGGAGTCTCGACCTCAACGTAGCCGCGCTCGGACAGAAAACGCCGCAGCAGGCCCACGATCTTGGCCCTCTTCAGAAACACTTCCCGAGCCTGATCGTTCATGATAAGGTCCAGATAACGCTGCCGGTACTTCAGTTCCACATTCATATCGTGGTATTTTTCCGGCAACGGCAAAAGCGACTTGGTCACCATCTCCAGATGGGAAACCATCAGCGTCAATTCGCCGGTCTTCGTCCGGAAAACCCGGCCTTCCAGACCGACTATATCGCCGATATCCAACTGTTTCTTGAAAAATTCAAAGACTTCAGGCTGAACCGCATTGCTGCGGATATAAGCCTGCATCTTGCCGCTGTGGTCCCGCACGTCGAAAAAGACCGACTTGCCGTAATCACGGCGGGCCATCACCCGGCCGGCGATGCGGAAAGACTCTTCCAGTCCCTCCATGTCCTCGGCCGGAACACCCTCGAAACGGGCCTGAAGATCCGCCGCCGCGTGAGATGGCTGAAAACTATTGGGATACAGGTTGATGCCCTGTTCCTTGAGGCTCAGGGCCTTGTCCTGCCGTTGCTTGATAACCTGACTCTGCTGTTCGTCGTTCATTTCCCCAAACACCATATTTTTCCGCCGCCGCCGTAACGGCCCGTCCGGGTCCGCCGAAGCTGGCTGCTCAAAGTTGAAATATAGACTTTTAGTCCATTTCCCACGCAGAGTCAAGACCTTAGACCGTCGCCCCCCTGCTGGACCCACAACGTTAATCACCTGATATTACTAAGTAATATACTGACAAATCCCTCGTCAATCCCCGTCGGCCAAAGGTAGAAACACCTGAAACAAAGACCCCTGTCCCGGCTGGGAGGCAACAGAGACCCGGCCGCCGCCAGCCTCAAGAATCCGATAGACTATAGACAGCCCCAGGCCGCTGCCCCGCTCCTTGGTCGTAAAAAAAGGATCGAATATCCGGTCCTTGTCCTCCGGGCTGATGCCTTGTCCGGTATCCTGAATGGTCACGACCCCCATCCCGGTAACAGCCGAATCCTTGCCGACCCGCACCGTCAGCACTCCGCCCTCCGGCATGGCCTCGGCCCCATTGCGGAGAAGGTTCCACAATACCTGCTCGAACTGATGAGGAGCAAAAAAGACCGCCACCCCCGGCCGGATATCCCGGACCAGCCGCAGGCCGGAGTTCAGATCCGCCTGACTTTCGAAACTCCGCAGAGTCTCCTCCACAGCCCGGGACAGATCCACACGCTCCTGAACCGCGCTGCGCGGCCTGGCGAACATGAGGAAATCATTGACTATATGGCTCAGATGGTCGATCTCGCGCCTGATTATTTTCATCAGGCGGCGAGGCACTTCCCCCTCGCCCAATTCATCCTCCAGCATCTGGCATGAACCGCTCAGGGAGGCCAGAGGATTCCTGATCTCGTGAGCAATACCGGCGGCCAATTCACCCACCACCGCCAGTTTCTCCACCCGCTTGACTTCCTCCTCCATCTGCCGCATGCGCGTATTGTCCCGGATGACCAGCAGGCGCCCCCAGTTCGGACCTTCGCTGTCCCGCAGACCTTGCAAGGTCAGATCCAGAAAGAGCGATTGCCCCCCAGGATGCCGGAACCGCATCGTCCATGCCGGGGACTCTCCCGTCTCCAACAGGCTCTCCGCAGGCAGTTCCAGGTCCGGAAAGACAGAGGAATAAGGCTTGCCCTGCACCCGCTCCAGCTTCATCCCGATTATGCGCTCGCCGGACGGATTCAGGGACAGTATCTCCCCGGTCGGCCCCAGGGTCATCAGGCCCGACTCGATATTCTCCACGATGCTTTCGTTCAGACGCTCCAGCCGGGCCAGGATGGACTCCTTGGCCGCCAGCTTCAAGCGGCTTTCTTCGGCCTGGGTGGATAAATACCCGGTCAGAAAGGCCACCAGATAAAAAGCTCCGGTGTTGACCAGGAGCTTGTTCAGCACATCGGCAGCCCGGAAAAACACGGTAAAGGTGAACCGGGTCAGATAAGGCTGAATGTAATGGTAATAATGCAGATCCAGGAGGGTTCCGTAAAAAATAGTCGCCATGGACGCCGCCAGCATCCCGCCCCGCATCTTCAGCAATATCCCGGCGTTGATGATGGTCAGAATGTACATGAAGGAGAAGATGCTCTCCACGCCGCCGGTCATGTAAATCACTACCGTTGTAATGACAATGTCCCCGGCTACCTGGAAATAGGCCTGCACTTTGGGAGGCAGAAAACGGGGTAGAAGCAAGGCGTAAACAACAGTCAGAAAGTATGTGGCGGCTATCAGCATGTACAGGGCCGTCAGAACCGCGTCATCCGCGCTCCCGATTTCGCGCCACTGCACCACGATGGTCGTGCCCAGCAGAAACGTGGACGTAACCACCCGGAAAAACATCAGCCACCTGAGTTGGCCGACCAGGGTATTCTCCGCCGCCTTATCCATACATTAAGACCACCGTCCGCCCGGAAAAAACCCCGCCGTCCCTCGGGACTCGGCGGGGTTCACCTTGCGGCCGCTATTGAATGAAAATCAGTCTCCGACGATGGAAGCCATCTTGAAGATCGGCAGATACATGGCGATGACCAGCGTCCCGATAGCCCCGCCCAGAAAAACCATCAGCAGGGGCTCGATCATGGACGTCATGGCCTCAACCGCGGTATCCACTTCGTCGTCGTAGAAATCCGCCACCTTCTCCAGCATCGCGTCCAGCGCACCCGTTTCCTCGCCGATGGAAATCATCTGCACGACCATGGAGGGAAAAACGCCGCTCTCGGTCAGAGGATCGGCAATTGAACGGCCCTCGGATATCGCACTCCGGGTGTCCATGATCGCTTCCTCCACGATCTTGTTGCCGGCCGTGTGAGCCACGATGTCCAGGCTGGCCATGATCGGAACGCCGGAACTCATCATCGTCGACAAGGTGCGGCTGAACTTGGCCACAGCCACCTTGCGCAGCAGGTCTCCGAATATGGGCAGTTGCAGGGTTATCCGGTCCCAGACCACCCGGCCGCGCTCGGTATTGATGAACCTCTTGAAAGCGTAGCTCGCCGCGAAAAAGGCTATCAACATATAAATCACGTTTGATTTTATGAAATTGGACAGATTGATGACCAATTGGGTCACCATGGGCAGAGCCTGCCCGAAATCGGCGAACATCGAAGAAAAAATGGGAATGACGAAGATCATGATGACCGCGATGACCAGCACGGCCACAATGACGACGATGATGGGATACATCAGCGCGCCCTTGATCTTCGATTTCAATTTTTCCGACTTTTCGATGTACGCGGCCAGACGCTGAAGAATGGTGTCCAGGATACCGCCGGCCTCGCCAGCGGCCACAAGGTTGCAGAAAAGGTCGTCAAACAGCTTGGGATGCTTCTTCATGGCCTCGGACAGAGTCGCACCGGCCTGAACCATCGAATTTATCTCACGCAGGATGACCTTGAAGGCCTTGTTCTCCTGCTGGTTCGACAGAATCTCCAGACAGCTCACCAGCGGCAGGCCCGCGTCGATCATAGTCGAAAACTGACGGGTGAAGATCATGACGTCGCGGGTCTTGACCTTGGGCTGCATGAACTTGAGGTTGGCGAAAAGGTCCTTGGGCGCCGGCTTTATCTTGGAGGGCGTAATGCGCATCCGCTTGAGGAGAGCCTCGACCTGACGCTCGTCGTCGGCCTCCATCTTGCCTTTTCTCTTCACGCCCTTGTTGTTGACACCTTGCCAGATAAACTCAGGCATAGCTGCCTCCGTACTATTTTGATTTGCCCCTTTATTACCTTTCGCATATTAGTGGTAAAAAACCATTCAGTCAAGTAAGTTCAATAGGTTCCACCATCAAACATCATCACCGCACAGCCCGGCCCTCAAAAAAAATATCGCCTTCCTCATTTTTTTATTGACACAAACCTGATTCCCATTTTATAAGGCCCCGGTTTGGTGTCTGCTTTATGCCCTGCAGTAACGCTTAAACGCAGCTTAGTAAGTGGAGGTGGATCTAATGATCTGCACAACCGTGAAAGAGGGCGCGGAATGCGCCTTTATGACCAAAAAAGGATGTTCCTTCAACGGTGGCTCCTGCCATCCTATTGTCGAAGCCTGCGTCGGCTGTGAACGGGCCAAGCAGTACCCCACAGGGCAGTATTGCGTTAATTTTCCCGACCCGGCGGCAAAATGGAGAAGGGGCACCTGCAACATGGCTACTCACATGAAGAGTGAGGTCAAGGCCCAGGGGTTCGTGAACCCCCTCAAGGCCTCCAAGAGAGCAGCCAAGAAATAGCACCCTTTTGAGTCTGATAAAAAATGGCGCAGCCGGACCGGTTGCGCCATTTTTTATCCGGTCCCGAAGGACCGGACTTGTTATCTTCAGTCAATCTCGCGGAAAAGCCAGCCGGTCAGGACAGCTTAGCCAGGCCTTCGGCCAGACGTTCCAGACCTTTCTTGATGGTCTCCATCGAAGTGGCATAGCTGAACCTGATGCAGGCGTCTTCACCGAAAGCCACGCCCGGCACCGCCGCGATCCGGGCTTCCTCCAGCAGAAACTCGGCCAGGTCGCCGGAACCCTGCATAACCTTGCCATTGAAACTTTTGCCGAAGCAGCCGGAAAAATTGGGGAAAACGTAGAAAGACCCGCCGGGCAGCAGACAGGTCACCCCGTCAATGGCGTTCAGCGCGTCCACAATGAATCTGCGCCGCTCGTCAAAAGCCTTGCGCATCATGTCAACGGAATCTTCCGGACCGTTAAGAGCTGCCACCGCCGCCTTCTGCGCGATGGAAGTCGCGTTCGAAGTGCTCTGGCTCTGAACCTTGTTCACCGCCGCCGCCACTTCCTTGGGACCAGCCATGAAGCCGATGCGCCAGCCGGTCATGGAATAGGTTTTGGCCAGACCGTGGGCGATAATCGTCCGGGAAGCCATCTCCGGTCCCAGGTTGGCCATATTATGGAACTTCAACCCGTCATAAAGTATCTTCTCGTAAATATCGTCCGAGATCACCGTCAGGTCGTGCTCAAGCACCACCTCGGCCAGGGCTTCCAGTTCCTCCCTGGAATAGACACCGCCGGTCGGATTCGAAGGTGAATTCAGAATCAGGGCCTTGGTCCTGGGTGATATGGCCGCCTTCAGCTCCTCAGGCGTCAGTTTGAAGCCGTTGGACTCCTCGGTGGTCACGATCACCGGCTCAGCTCCCGCCAGCAGAACGATCGGCGGATAAGACACCCAGTAAGGCGCGGGCACGATGACCTCGTCCCCTTCGCCCCAAAGGGCCTGGGCCAGGTTGTACAAAGTGTGCTTGCCGCCGCAGGAAACCACTATCTGGTTCGGCTCGTACTTCAGGCCGTTGTCACGTTCGAATTTGGCCGCCACTGCCTGCCTGAGCTCAAGGATGCCGCCCACATCGGTATAACGGGTGAAGTTGTCCTCAATCGCCTTGATCGCGGCCGACTTGATATGGTCCGGAGTCGGGAAATCCGGCTCACCGGCCGCAAAACTCACCACGTCAACCCCCGCCGCCTTCAGAGCGCCAGCCTTGGCATTCAGGCTCAGTGTCGGTGAAGGCTTGATCAAACCCATTCTTTTGGCTAATTCCATCTTCCTGTACCTTTCTGCTTTACCCGGAAATATTTGCCCACCTGCCGATAAAATGACGGGGGCCGTTTTTTACTCTGCAACGCAAAATCCCGCGTTAACGGGACGTTACAGGTTTCTTCTTTTTGGCACCGAATTTGCCCTAATACCATAAAAACCATTGGGGAGTAAATAAATATGTCGTACATCGCCGCTTCCGGATTCTGCCTGGCCGCTCTTGTCGGCTCCGTTATCTATGAAACGAAACGCCTGCGCAAGGAAGAACAAAAACTGCGGGAATCCCTGCGCAAATTGAGCTCGTCAGTCTGACGGGTCAGTCGCCGGACAGCCGGACAAACAGCAGGAAGTGTTCCTGGTTGCCCTTGGGGCCCTTGATGCGGGCCGGGCTCGAACCGCGCACTTCCAGGCCCAGTTCCCGGCCGGCCGCAGCCACTGCTTCCACTGCTTCGGCCTGTACTGCCGGGTCCCGCACCACTCCGCCCCGGCCGACTTTTTCGGGACCGGCCTCGAACTGAGGCTTGACCATGGCCAGAATCAACCCGCCGGGCCGAAGCACCCCGGCCACCGCAGGCAGTATCAGCCTGATGGAAATGAACGACACGTCTATGACCGCCAGATCAACCGGCTCGCCCACCTGCTCGGGCGTCAAATATCGGGCGTTGGTCCGTTCGAGAACCGTCACCCGCGGATCCTGGCGCAAGCTCCAGTGCAACTGGCCGTAACCCACATCCACAGCCACGGACTCCCGCGCCCCGGCTCTCAGGAGGCAATCGGTAAAGCCACCGGTTGAAGCCCCCACATCCAGCACCCGCAGGCCCGCCGGGTCCACTCCCAGGTCCGCCAAGGCGCCGGACAGCTTCTCACCGCCCCGGCTCACAAAAACCGGCCCCTGTCCCTTGATCGTCAGAACCGTCCCGGCCGCGAGCATCTGCCCGGCCTTTTCCACCCGGTCTCCCCCGGCCAGCACCACCCCGGCCATGATCATGGCCTGGGCCCGCGTCCGGCTCTCCGCCAGTCCGGACTCCACCAGGAGATTGTCAGCCCTGATCTTGCCCGCGTGACCACTCATGAAACCGATACCCGCCCCCGCGCCTTGAGCATCTCCAGACCCGTCCGGGCGATGCCCGCCGCATCCAGACCCAGTTCGGCCCGCAACTCGGCCTGCGTCCCGTGAGGCACAAAAACGTCCTGAATGCCCAGCCTCTTGACCCGGATGCCGTCCGGCCCCTTTTCGCAGAGCAGTTCACTCACCGCCGAACCGAAACCACCGGCCACGTTGTTTTCTTCCACGCAAAGCACCAGGCCCGTCTCTCCGGCCAGACGCAGAATCAGTTCCTCGTCCAGAGGCTTGATGAAACGTGCGTTGACCACGGACGCTTCAATGCCTTCGGCCGCCAGCTTTTCAGCCGCTTCACGGGCAGGATAAACCGTGTTGCCCACGGCCAGTATCAACAGGTCACGGCCCTCGCGCAGAATTTCGCCACGGCCATACTCCACCGGTTCGACTTTCTCGTCCAGAGGGGTCCCCAAGCCCCGTCCTCGGGGATAACGCACCGCAATGGGCCCGTTGTGCCGCAGCCCCAGGGCCAGCATCCCCTGCAATTCGTTTTCGTCCTTGGGAGCCATCACGGTCATGCCCGGCAGGCACCGCAGAAAAGAAAGGTCGATGACCCCGTGGTGAGTCGGCCCGTCTTCTCCCACCAGCCCGCCCCGGTCCAAAGCGAAAAGCACCGGCAGATCCTGGAGGCAGACGTCGTGGTAAATCTGGTCGTAAGCCCTCTGGATGAAGGTCGAATAAATAGCCACCACAGGCCGGAAACCCTCGGCGGCCAGTCCGGCGGCAAAGGTTACCGCATGCTGCTCGGCAATGCCCACGTCGAAAAAACGCTCGGGAAAAAGATTCTGAAAACTGCTTAGCCCTGTTCCTTCCGGCATGGCCGCCGTAATAGCCACCACCCGCTCGTCGGCCTGGGCGGCCCGGATCAGGAAATCTCCGAACACCTTGGTATAGGTCGGCGGCACCCCGGCCGCCTTTTTCGACTCGCCCGTCTCGACCTCGAAAGCCCCCACCCCGTGGAAATGCGTGGGATTCTTCTCTGCCGGTTCGTAGCCTTTGCCCTTCTTGGTCACCACATGGATGAGCACCGGCCCTTGGATATGCTTGCTGTTGTTCAAGGCCTCCAGCAGGCGGTCGAAGCGGTGCCCCCGGATGGGGCCGATATACTCGAACTTGAAGGCCTCGAAAAGATAGCTCGGCGAAAAAAAGCCCCGGAACGAACCCTCGCTCCGCTTGACCAGGTTGATGATGTTTTCACCGATGCCCGGCACGGTGTTCAGAAACTCCTGGACTTCCTTTTTGAAGGCCAGAAAACCCTTTTTCGTGAACTGGCGGCTCAGAAAAGACGACAAGGCCCCCACGTTGGGCGATATGGACATCTCGTTGTCGTTGAGTATGACAATCAGGTTCTTGTTCAGCTCACCGGCCTGGTTCAGCCCCTCGAAAGCCATGCCGCCCGTCATGGAACCGTCTCCGATGACCGCCACCACCCGCCGGTCGGCCTTCTTCAGCTCCAGCCCGACGCTCATACCCAGGCCAGCCGAAATCGAAGTCGAGGAATGCCCCGTGTCGAACGAATCGTATTCGCTCTCCGCCCGCTTGGGAAAACCGGAAAGCCCGTGCCGCTGGCGCAAGGTTCCGAAACGCTCCCGGCGGCCAGTCAGCAGTTTGTGCGCGTAAGCCTGATGCCCCACGTCCCAGACCACCCGGTCCTCCGGAGTGTTGAAAACGTAGTGCAGGGCGATGGTCAGCTCCACCACCCCCAGAGACGGGGCCAGATGACCGCCGGTCCGGGATACCGTGCTGATAATCTCTTCGCGAATCTCCTGAGCCAGTTGAGGCAAATCCTCCACGGGCAGGAGCCGCAGGTCCGCTGGACCGTTGATCTGGTCTAAAAGTCTGGACATCTCACTTCTTTCTCGTCAGCAGATAATCGGCGATAGCCCGCAAGGGGGCCGCCTCTCCGCCGAAACCGTTCAGGGCCGCCAGAGCTTCACCGATCAGCCGCCGGGCCTCGGCTTTGGCCGCGTCCAGCCCGTACACGGCAGGATAGGTCGCCTTGCCCCGGGCCTGGTCGGCGCCGACCGTCTTACCCAGACTGGCCGTATCGCCTTCGATATCAAGAATATCATCAACTATCTGAAAGGCCAAGCCGATCCCGCGTCCGTAAGCCTCCAGCGCCGCCACCCGTTCCGGATCGCCGCCGCCCAGAATAGCCCCGGACTTCACCGAGGCGATCAGCAGAGCCCCGGTTTTGTGTGTGTGGATATATTCCAGCACGCCGCCATCCACCGCCCGGCCTTCAGATTCTATATCCATCGCCTGCCCGCCGACCATACCCCGGTGGCCCGCAGCCCGGGCTATCACGTCCAGGGCCGCCATGGCCCGGACCGGGTCGATACGCCCGGAGACCGCGGCCATGGCCAGCAGCCCCAGTCCTTCATTCAGCAGACCGTCACCGGCCAGGACCGCCATGCCCACCCCGAAAACCTTGTGGTTGGTCGGCCGTCCCCGGCGCAGGTCGTCGTCGTCCATGCCCGGCAGATCGTCATGGATGAGGGAGTAGGTATGGATCATCTCCAGGGCCACGGCAGCGGGCATGGCCTGTTCCAGGGAACCGCCCACAGCTTCGCAGCCCGCCAGGCAGAGTATCGGCCGCAGACGTTTGCCCCCGGCGAACAGGCTGTAGCGCATGGCTTCCAACAGGTTTCGGCCGTAATCGTCGGCCGGCGGCAAGAACTCCGCCAGAGCCTTTTCCACCAATTCCCGCCGCTCGGCCAGGTAACTCTTCAGATCGAAATTATTCATCAAAATCCTCGGGCTCCAAGGCAAAATCCCGGGCCAGCGGTTCGCCGTTTTCGTCCTTCATAAGTATCTCCAGCCGCTTCTCGGCCTGATCCAGCTTCCGGCTCAGGTCCCGGCTCAGCTTGACCCCTTCCTCGAACACAGCCAGGGAACGGTCAAGCGCCAGATCCCCGCTCTCCATCTCGTCAACCAGTTCCTCCAGGCGGGCCAATCCCTCCTCGAAACTGGGCTCCTTCGGCTTGTCTTTCTTTACACTCACGAAATCACCTCATCCACCGTAGCCGTTATGCTACCTTCGGCCAGCAGCACTTCCAGGCGGTCGCCCGGTGACGCTTCCCGGAACGACCTCAAAGCCTTTCCCTCGGGCAGACGCCGGGCCACCGCGTACCCGCGCTGCAACACGTTCAAAGGGCTCAGGTCCCCCAACCGACCGGCCAACCGGCCCAGACGCTCCCGCGACCTTTCCGTTCGCGTCAGGGCGGCCCGGCTCAGGTCCCGGACCAGCACGGCCAGGCGCGACCGGTCCGCCTCCAGGCGGGACCTCTGCCCGGCCGGAGACAGACGGGCCGCCGTGGCCCGCAGTTCCTGACGGCGCACAGTCAGACCCAGGCGAGTCTCCCTGACCAGGGTCTCCAGCAGATCGTCCAGCAGCAGACGCCGGTCGGCCAGAGCCCGCCCCGGATCACCCAAGCGCGTGGACAGGTGAGAGACCCTTTCGCGGGTCGTCCGCAGCACGCCGCGGCAGCCCGAACCCAGACGACGCCCCTGGGCCGCCAGATAGGCCCGCAATTCGGCCTTCTCCAGGTATATTATCTCCGCAGCAGCAGAAGGTGTCGGGGCTCTCAGGTCGGCCGCAAAATCGCAGATGCTGAAATCAACCTCGTGCCCTACGGCCGAAACCACGGGAATCTCCGAAGCCGCTACGGCCCGGGCCACAACCTCCTCGTTGAAAGCCCATAAATCTTCCAGAGAACCGCCGCCCCGCGTTACGACAATCACATCGAAGCCGCCCCAGCGGTTCAGATCCTCTATCGCCCCGGCAATCTCCAGCCCCGCTCCCTCGCCCTGCACCCGCACCGGATACACCGCCAGATTCACGCTCCCGAATCGCCGCCGGGCCACCCGGATGAAATCCCGAATCGCCGCACCGGTCGGTGAAGTCACCACAGCCACCCGGTCCGGCAGAAAAGGCAGGCCCTTCTTCCGGGACTGCTCGAAAAGGCCCTCCGCTTCCAGCCGGGCCTTCAACTTCTCGAAAGCCAGCCGCAAAGCTCCCTCGCCCCGAGGCTCCATGTAATCCAGTATGATCTGGTATTCCCCCCGAGGCTCGTACACGGACAACCGGCCCCGAGCCAGAACCTCCTGACCGTCCTCGGGCTCGAACGAAAGGTAGCGTTGCTGATTGCGGAACATGACCGCCCGTATCTGGGCGGACTCATCCTTCAGGGTCAGATAGTAATGACCGGACGACGGACGGCGCAGGTTGGAAATCTCCCCGGCCAGCCAGACCTGGCCCAGCTCGCCCTCGAGGAGGTCCCGGATCCGGGCGGTCAGGCCGGAGACAGAAAGAATATCCCGCTTAAAAAGGTCTTCGGAAAACAAAACCCTCTCCCGGAGCGAAGCGGGCAAACATAAAGGACCATTTCCGCGAAAATGATCCCCACACCATCACCACGCCCCTTTGTTCTATATGTATCATTAGTTCTTCAACCGGGCAAACGATTTTGACGTTGAATACCCTGCGCCCCTCGACTACAATTGCTTTCTGAACTCTAACCAAGGAAACAAAAAAATGGCCCGAGTGAGAATCCTGGCTTTGCTGATTGTTTTCGCCGTCTTGACCTTCTGCACCGCCTGCGGCGGAAAGAACGACGACCAGGCCGCCAAACCGTCCGGAGAACAGGCCGAGGTTGCCAAAGCCGCCCAACCGGCCGCCCAGCCCCCGGAGGAAAAGCCCGAATACGGCGACGCCATTGTCGAAGCCTCAATCGGTGAACCTTCCACCCTCATTCCGGCCCTGGCCTCGGATTCCGCCTCCACCGGCATCTCCGATATGATCTACGGCGGACTCATCAAAATCGACAAGGACCTTAACCTTGTCCCCCATTTCGCCGAAAGCTGGGAAATTTCGGACGACGGGCTGGTCATCACTTTCCACCTGCGCAAGGACGTCAAGTGGCACGACGGGCAGCCCCTGACCGCCAAAGACGTCATGTTCAGCTACAAGCTCATGATCGATCCCAAGACGCCCACCGCTTACGCCGAAATCTTCAAGACCGTCCAGGAAGCCGAAATCATCGACGATTATACATTCAGAGTCACCTACGCCAAGCCCTTCGCCCGTGCGCTCCTATCCTGGGCCTTTGACGTCATGCCCGCCCACCTGCTCGAAGGCAAGGACGTCACCACTTCGGAACTGGCCCGGAAACCCGTAGGCGCGGGTCCCTATATATTCAAGGAATGGGAAGCAGGGCAGAAAGTCGTCCTCGAAGCCAACCCGGAATACTTCGACGGCCGCCCGTACATCTCCCGGTACATCTTTCGCGTCATCCCGGACATGGCCACCATGTTTCTGGAACTCAAAAGCGGGGGCATCGACTCCATGGGCCTGACACCGGTTCAGTACCAGCGCCAGACCGACGATGCGGAATTCAAAAACAATTTCGTCAAATATCGCTATATGTCCTTTGGCTATACCTACCTGGGTTTCAATCTGCTCGACCCCAAATTCCAGGACAAGCGCGTCCGCCAGGCCATCGCCTACGCCATCGACAAGCAGGAAATCATCGCCGGAGTCCTTCTGGGCATGGGCGCCCCGGCCAACGGGCCTTACCAGCCCGGTCACTGGGCCTACAATCCGGACGTCACCCCCTACCCCTTCGACCTGGACAAAGCCAAAGCCCTCCTGGCCGAAGCAGGCTGGAAAGATTCCAACGGGGACGGCCTGCTGGACAAGGACGGCCAGACCTTCTCCTTCACCCTGCTGACCAACCAGGGCAACAAGAATCGCGAAATGACCGCCCTGATTATCCAGCAGAGGCTCAAGGAAGTGGGCATCGAAGTCAAGTTCCGGGCCATCGAATGGGCCGCCTTCCTCAAGGAATTCATCGACAAAAAGAAATTCGAAGCCCTTATCATGTCCTGGACCATCCCCATCGACCCGGACCTTTACAATGTCTGGCACTCATCCAAGACACGCGAAGGCGAACTGAATTTCGTCTCCTACGCCAACCCCGAAGTCGACCGGCTCATCGACGAAGGCCGCTTCACCTTTGACCGCGAAGTCCGCCGCCAAGCCTACTTCCGCATACAGGAAATCCTCAAGGAAGACGCGCCTTATGTCTTTCTTTACGTTCCGGACGCCCTACCCGTGGTCGCCTCCCGCATCAAGGGCATAAAACCCGCTCCGGCCGGCATCTCCTACAACTTCACCAAATGGTGGGTGCCCAAAAACTTGCAGAAATACCACTTTGAACCTTGACACGAGCCTTGAACAACAGCTTCGGACCGGGCCGTGACCGGATTTGAAGCGAAAGAGCCGCACTTCCGGAACGGAAGACGCGGCCAAGCCTTGGAAAGGGGGCCGGGGGATTCATCTTAATGATTCTCCCGCCTGAAAAATGCTCAAGTACCTGACCAGACGAATACTCCTGATGATCCCGCTCCTTATCGGCATCACGCTGGTTTCGTTCGTCGTCATCCATCTGGCTCCGGGCAAGCCCACGGACATGGCCACCAGCCTCAACCCGGACGCCACCCTGGAAGCCAAGCAGCGTCTGGAAAAACTCTACGGACTGGATCAGCCGATTCACGTACAGTACTGGCAATGGGTCAAAAGGCTGGCCGTGCTGGACTTCGGCCGTTCCTTCGCCCCGGACCGTGAACCGGTCGTCAACAAGATCACCCGGCGTCTGCCCATCACCATCATGCTCAACCTGCTCTCCATGGCTCTCATCTTCCTGGCGGCCATTCCCATAGGCATTTACTCGGCCACCCACCAGAACAGCCTCTTCGACCGGGGCACCACAGTCTTCGTCTTCATCGGCTTCGCCACGCCCACCTTCTGGCTGGCCCTGCTGCTGATGATTCTCTTCGGCGTCCAGCTCGACTGGCTGCCCATCTCCGGCCTTAAATCGCTCAACTACGACCAGCTTTCCTTCATGGGCAAAGTCTGGGACCGCGCCGCCCACCTGCTCATGCCCGTGCTCCTTTCCGCCTTCGGCGGGCTGGCCGGTATGAGCCGCTACATGAGAGCCAACATGCTTGAAGTGGTTCGTCAGGACTACATAACCACAGCCAGAGCCAAAGGCCTGACCGAAAGGACCGTCATCTACAAACACGCCCTGCGCAACGCCCTCATGCCCGTCATCACCATACTCGGCCTTTCCGTGCCCGGACTCATCGGCGGCAGCGTCATCTTCGAATCCATCTACGCCATTCCCGGCATGGGCCAGCTCTTCTACGCCGCCGTCATGAGCCGCGACTACCCCCTGGTCATGGGCGGGCTGGTTATAGGAGCCGTCCTTACCCTCATGGGCAACCTCCTGGCCGATGTGGGTTACGCCCTGGCCGACCCCCGCATAAGGGAAACACGGTGACCAGGGAAGCAACTCCATCAAGGGAATTCTGGCGGCGCTTCCGGCGCAACCATCTGGCTGTCATGGGCGGGTTGGTCGTGCTGGCCCTCTTTGGCGTCTCTTTTCTGGCCCCGTACATCGCCCCGTACAACCCGGACCACATCGACGTCACCGCCCAGCTTCAGGCTCCGTCCCACAAGCACCCACTGGGCACGGACGGACTAGGACGAGACGTGCTCTCCCGCATGATCTGGGGCTCCCGCATCTCCCTCAAGGTCGGTTTTGTCGCCGTGGGACTGGCCACCCTCATCGGCATCTTCTTCGGAGCCCTGGCCGGATACTACGGGCGCTGGACCGACGCCGTCATCATGCGCTTCGTCGATCTCATGCTCTGCTTCCCGGCCTTCTTCCTCATCCTGGCCGTCATCGCCATCCTCGAACCGTCCATCTGGAACATCATGATCGTCATCGGCGTCACCGGCTGGATGGGCGTGGCCCGGCTCGTCCGCGCCGAATTCCTCACCCTCAAAAACCGCGAATACGTCCTGGCCGCCCGAGCCCTGGGCGCCTCGGACCTGCGTATAATTTTCCGCCACATACTCCCCAACGCCCTGGCCCCGGTGCTGGTCTCCGCCACCCTGGGCGTAGCCGGGGCCATCCTCACCGAATCAGCCCTCTCCTTTCTCGGCATCGGCGTCCAGCCGCCCACCCCTTCCTGGGGCAATATCCTCACCGAAGGCAAGGACAACATCTCCATCGCCTGGTGGCTCTCCCTGTACCCCGGACTGGCCATCCTCATAACCGTCCTGGGCTACAACCTGCTCGGCGAAGGCATCAGGGATTCACTCGACCCTAGATTGAGGGAATGACGCTCCCGGAAGCCCTCAAAACCGCCATCAGAATAGGCGTCTTCCGCTTTTTCACTGGCCAGGAGAGGAGAAATCTTTTAGTATCTCTTGGATAGCCCATTTTCCATAATCTTTCACCGGATTACAGCAACACGGTTTTAGCGGAAATAAAAGACCCGAACCCGCCTTTTATACGTTTCAGAGAAATAAGGCGGCGCAGTCAGACCCGGTGAATTCTTTTCGCTGCCGCCGAACAACCACATTCCAAGGAGCAATTGTGATGAAAAGACTTCGTATCCTCTTGGTGTTGGTCTGCCTGCCATTCCTGTTCGCCATGACCTCCCATGAAAATGACGAACCGGGGTCCAAGGACCATCCCATGTTCTCCCGCATGCCGAACTACTACATTGGGGAATACTCCGACAACTTCGACGAAGAAACCTTTCCCGTGGCCCCGGACAAATCCGAAACCCTTGAAGGGCAGAAAACACGGTTCGTCTATTACTACGATGATGATTCCGGCGCTTCCCGCCCCAGCCAGATCCAGATCATCCGCAACTACGCCAACGCGGTTAAGCAGCTCGGCGGCACGATTCTGGTGGAGGGTGAAAGCGACGAATTCCACCGGGGGGTGGTGGGCAGGATATCCCGCGACGGCCAGGATGTCTGGGTCAAGGTCGCCCCTGACGGGGAAGGCGCGACCTATCTGCTATCGATTCTGGTAAAGCAGGCCATGGTCCAGGACGTCAGCGCCACGGATATGCTGACCTCCCTCAATCGGGACGGCCGGGTGACCCTGTATGTCCATTTCGACACCGGCAAAGCCCTGGTCAAACCGGAATCCCAATCCACCATGAGTGAAGTGGCCGCCCTTCTCAGGAACAACCCGGACCTCCGCCTGGACGTGGAAGGCCATACGGACAATGTCGGAGACCCGGCTGCCAACAGGAATCTTTCCGAACAACGGGCCGCCGCCGTGGTCGGCGCCCTGACCGGCGCGGGCATCGACGCTTCCCGGCTCAAAGCCGTGGGTTTCGGCCAGGACAAGCCCGTTGCGGACAACAATTCGGAAGAAGGCCGGGCCAAAAACCGGCGGGTTGAACTGGTCAAACAATAATCATCGGGGCATCGCCCGCTGTGGGCGAAGCCCTTGGCCATTATGCCCTGTTTCCGGGCCATCCGCCCGGAAACAGGGCACATCCGGGTTCTGTAAGCAGGATTCACCTGACCGCTTGCCGAACATGCTTCGTCTTCTGGAACTTCGAATAAAAAACGCCGAATGAGCGGCCGTTTTGTTCAAGACGCCTTTCTCCGGCGCAAAAACCGGCCGGAATGGCCGGGACAGGCTGTTGACAAACCCCTTCGTTGTCTTTATCGAACTGACCGGTACTCCCTAAGCCGATTTTCCGGTTTCTCCTTTCTTAGGCGAACATGGATGTTCGCCCCCCGGCGAAGGGCACGGATGCCCGTTCGACGGGTTAAAAAAGGCCGGGGGTTCCAAGGGGACGCGGCCGCTTGGGCGTCCCCTTGGTCTGGGCGGGAAAGACTGGCCGAAGTCGTTGCCGTTCGCGGCAGGGGCGAAGCATCCCGCCTGAACAGTCATTCTCGGAGTCTTCTTTTCTGTTGCTTATCTTAAACTTTCTATCCCTCTGTTGTTTCCAGAAATGCAAATTATGCCCAGCGGCCTTTGGGGGGACTTTGTCAACAAGCTCACCCGGCCGGAATGGCCCGAGCGTTATTTCAGACCGTGTTCATTGAAAAAAGGCCCGTATTTTTTATCCACGCCCTGGATGTGCTGGCGGAGCCAATCGCTGAGGAAATTCATGATTTCGATGGACAATCCTGTCCGACCCTGTTCGAATCCGTCTCTGAAGTCCGAAACCTTCCTGACGAAAGCCTCGTGCGCCTTTTTGTGGGCTTCCGTGTCGGGATACCCGAACTGGTCGAAATACTTTTCTTCCGTCTTGAAATGCGAATCAGTGTAGCTGATGAGTCCATTGAGAATCCGGCCCAACACGGCCGAGCCCTTGCCCTGACGCATGGCGTCATGAAGCTCGTTTATCATGTCTATCAATTTCTGGTGCTGTTTGTCGATCATGGCCACATCGACACTGAGGCCGTCATTCCATTTTATAAGAGCCACCTTGTCCACTCCTTGAAAAATGAATTTACAAACCGCCTGCCGACATATTGCCGCGAGGCTCGCCGGTAATTATATCACTCCGTCCGCAATTTCCCACCCGCGCCTGCCTCTGCCATAAGCTCCTCTGGCTCCTTGATCCGCAGCCCCTGCCGCTTGAGAAATTCCCGGAAGCCATACAGCTTCTTGCCCATGAACTCCATCTCCATGGCTCCGGTGGGGCAGTTGTTCAGGCAGCCCAGGCAGGCCAGACAGCGGCCGTGATCTATCTCCTTCAGCTCCACCGAAATGGCCTCCGCAGGGCACAGATCCTCGCAAATCCCGCACTCCATGCACAGGCTGCCGTTAATGGCGTGTCTGGATATCAGTAATCTGGTGAACCACAACTGGGGCAGGTGTTTCATCAACCCGTCCAGATCGAACCGGCGCTCGGCCCGAAAAGACTCCCCGGCCCTGACCCGGTCCAGCACTTCTTCGGCGAAGCCCCTGATCCGGACGAAAGTGTTTTCATCGGGGAGATGCCTGTATTTCAGGATCTTTTTTTCGTAACCGGTGGACCAGGTCACGGCGAAAGTCGACATGTTGCCGAACAGGCCCAGTCCGGCCGGGAGGCCGCCCTTTTCCGCCAGAACCTCCAGTATCTCACGGGCCGTGTTCTCCTGGCCGTCGCCGGGTCCGCCGTAAGTGACAAAAGACGCTACCGGTATCCCCTCTAGACCAGGCAAAGCATCAAGCCACTTCATCACGTTGCGTGGCGCTTCCATGTAATGCACCGGGCTGCCCAGGGCTATCAGATCGTAGCCCGCCGCTTCGCCGGGGTTGACCTTCCGGATGTCCGCAGCCTTGACCTTCAGGCCCTGTTTTTCCCAGACGCTGGCCATGAGGCGTCCCGCTCTCCGAGTGTGTCCTGTCTGGCTGTACCACAATACCAAGGCTTTTTCGGGCGTCATGGGTTTCATGGGCCTTGCTTTCTCCGATGTTGCGGCCTTGGCTGTTCCAGGGACCGAAAAAGCCCCGGCCAGCACCGCACAGGTTTTCAGAAACGAACGGCGGCTCAAGCCGCTGGAGAATCCTCGCGGCCGCTCCGGCCCGGTTCCACTTTCCGCTGCTTCCGGTTCCGCCATCTCCCTGTCCAACCTCCCCGCCTTTGACGGCTGTTTGTGTCTCTTGCGGCCGGCCTGAACGCAACGGCGACTTCTGTTCTCTCTCCAGAAAACACTAAAAACGCTTTCCGGTCAATGCGGTTACACCGGGACCTCAACCGCCCGGGCCCGACCGGCAATCTCGTTTCCAGACCCAACAATAACGGTCCCACCCTTTTATTACTCCAAAATCGAGTGTAAACTTTATTACAGTCCCCGAATTGAGGAATCCTCCTCGCCGGGATAACCGTTGGCATATTTATTCCAAGGAGTCTGACCAGGTGATATGAAAGTCGGGCAGAGTTTCTTGTTGGCCGGATTGATACTCTTTTTTATCGCCGCCGGAACGGCGGTCTGGCTCATCCATGGCCGGTCCCATACTCAAGCCCTTCAGGAAGCTGAAGCCAAGGCAGCCCTGCTGCTGGAAAGAAATCTGGCCACTCACACCTACTTCACCCACCAGCTCAAACCATCGGTCTTCAAGCTGGTTGAAGGTATTGTCCCCGATGAATACTTTGATCCCGCCTGGATGTCATCAACGTTCGCTGTCAGGGAAATAGACAAGTATTACAAGCAGATATCAGATTCAAACTATTATTACAAGGAATGCGCCATCAACGCCCGCTACCCGGAAAACGAAGCCTCGGGCTACGAAGCCGACTTTCTGCGCCGGGCCGGGTCTGACCCCAATCTCCAGATGGAAGCAGGCATCAGAACCATCGACGGCCAAGCCTTCTACGTAGTGTTGCGCCGGGGCGAAGCCATGGAAGAGAGCTGCTTGCGCTGCCACTCCACTCCCGAACAGGCTCCGGGTGAATTGGTGGACAGATACGGCCCGGACCGCAGCTTCAACCGCCAGTCCGGCGAACTTGTCTCGGCCGTCTCCATCAGGATACCCGTCAGCCAGGCCTACGCCAATGCCAACCGCTTCGCCCTGCAGTTGTCCCTGATTCTGGTCCTCATCCTGACAATTCTCTGCCTGGTCTTCTTTGCCCTGAACAGAAAACTCTTTGTCGCCCCCCTCAATGCCCTGAGAAACCGGGCAAACGACCTGGCCGGAAATCCCGAAGCCCTGGGCACGGAAATACCCGCCGACTTCACAGGCGAATGGAACGATCTGGCCATCGCCCTCAATACCATGTCTCTTCAGCTCCACCAGGATCAGGAGGCCCTTGAGGCCCGCATAGGCGAAAGAACCGCCGAACTCCTCGACGTCAACGAAAGGCTCTCCCGGGAAATTGCCGGGCATAAGCGTACCGTCCTGGCCCTGGAAAACAGCGAAAAAAGGTTCCGCACCCTTTACGAAAAAGCCCCTATCGGCTATCAGTCCCTGGACTATGACGGAAACATCATCGAAGTCAACGAAACCTGGCTGGAGATGACGGGCTATACCAGAGATGAAGTCATCGGCCGGAATTTCGGAGACTTCCTCCACCCGGAATATAAAGAACACTTTCAGGAAAACTTCCCCGTCTTCAAATCCGTCGGGGAAATCATCGGCGTAGTCTTCCAGGTGTGTAAAAAAGATGGGGATTCCGTCACCATCTCCTTGAACGGCCGCATAGCCCGGGATGACGAAGGCCGCTTCATCCAGACCCATTGCGCCATTCACAACATCACCGAACAGGTCAAGGCCGAAGAGGAAAAAAAACGCCTGGAAAACCAGCTCCGGCAGTCCCAGAAAATGGAAGCCCTGGGGACCCTCTCCGGAGGCATTGCTCACGATTTCAACAACATCCTGGCCGCCATCATCGGATACTCGGAAATGGCCGTCATCAACGGCGAGGAAGGCTCGCCCAACCGCAACGAACTGGAACAGGTGCTCAAGGCCGCTCACCGGGCCAAAAACCTGGTCAAGCAGATACTGACCTTCAGCCGGAAAGCCGAAACCGAGTCAAAACCTGTGGATATCAACAGGGAAGTAAAACGGTCCATCGATATTATCCAGAGCACTCTGCCCAGGATGATAGAAATCCGGCTCGACCGGGCCGATGAACTGAGTCTGGTCAAAGGCGACCCGAACCAGCTCGGGCAGGTCCTGCTCAACCTCGCCGCCAATGCCCGGGACGCCATGCCCGACGGCGGCGTCCTGTCCATTTCGACCAGGAATATCCATGTCGCCGGGAAGCAGTGCACGGCCTGCGGCGACCTGTTCTCGGGATTCTTTGTCGAAATATCCGTGGCCGACACCGGCAAAGGCATCAGCGAAAACGACCTGAAAAGAATCTTCGATCCCTTTTTCACCACCAAGGAAGTGGGCAAAGGAACAGGGCTCGGCCTCTCCATGGTCTTCGGCATCCTCAAAAGCCACGGCGGCCACGTCGTCTGTACTTCACATCCGGAACAGGGGGCGCTCTTCGAAGTCTACCTGCCGGTAATTTCAGGGGAAAGGCCCCACGACCGGAAGAAAGACAGCTCCCTGGATTTAAGCCTGTTCCAAGGTCAAGGCGTCATTCTCCTGGTCGATGATGAAGAAGCCCTCAGAGACCTCGGCCAGGACATTCTGACCCGCTTCGGCTACCGGGTCCTTCTGGCCGGAACGGGCGAAGAAGCCCTGCATATCTGCCGCAGGGAAAAAGGCCGGATAAACCTGGTCATACTGGATGTGAACATGCCCGGCATGGGCGGCCAGAAATGCCTGGCCGAGCTCCTGACCATCGCCCCCGGCATCAAGGTCCTCATCGCCAGCGGCTACGCCAAGGACACCCACAGCAGCGATTTCATCGCCCTCGGCGCCCTGGGATACCTCTCCAAGCCTTTTACCCTGGAAGAGATGATCGCGACCGTCCACGCTCATATCTGACCGTAGCCCTGCCCGGCCCAAAAGATGCCCTACATCATCGCCAGTTATCAGGAAAAAGACACAAAGCTGCATCTGCGGATCGACGACCTGCTGCACAGCAGGCTGTGGCTTGATGCTGAGGTCCCGGAGCCGCACATCCGGATGCTGCAACACCCTGGCTATCCTTACATTCCGGCGCCCACGGCCACGGCCGGGAAATCTCCCTCCAGATACCGCACCAGCGCCTCCCTGGAATCCTCGACCATATCCAGATATCTGACCTCTATGATAATCTTCATGATTTTCGAGAAATCCAGCATATCCAGGACATGCCGCCAGTCCAGGGTGCCGTTCTCCAATCCGCTGTGTTCATCGCGCTGGCCGGAGTTGTTGCTGGCGTGGACGTAAACAACCCGGTTTCTCACCTGGCCCACAAATTCATCTATTTCACATCCCAGCTTCCCTCGGCCGTACCCGGCGTTGAGGTGCCCCAGATCGAGAACGTACCCGAGTTCAGGAAAGCTTTCCAGGAGATCGTAAGCGTAGGCGGCAACCAGGTTGCTGTTCGATTCGTACAGCATTTCCACGCCCGCGTCCGCCGAGTACGCAATCACCTGCTTCAGGCGCTTTTTGTTTTCCGGGGTAAGAAAGCCGTCGTTCAGATGAAAAACCAGTTGCTTGGACCCGAGGAAACGGCACATGTCGATTTCGGCGGTCAGTATCGACAGGTTGGCCTTGGTGAATGTCTCATATGGCTGAAAAATACCCGCCGTCCCGGAATGAATGCTTAAATCGAATCCCTCCATGTACCTTTTGACTTTTTCAAGAAAGAACAGATTGAAGTGCAGTTTGGAGTTCTGGCGGTTTATTTCTACGGCCTCTACGCCGAACTCCCCGACATACTTGTACCATTTCGCCTGGCGGACAATCTGGCTGGTAATTCCGACAATAGGGGACATAATTTGTTCGATACCTCGGATTTGCGGTCGCCGGGACCTTGCAACCGGAAAGTCAGCCCCTCGCCGACATGCGGGCCACGGCGCTCAGCAGCTTGTTCATCCCGAACTTGTCGGCCAGCGCCTCAACCCCGATCTCCAGGCTTTCCGGATAATCCTGCTCTTCCACTTCCTCTTCCCGCTCTTCGTAGATCAGGACCTCGTTCAGGCAATGCGTCACACACAAGGGCTCATCTTCCCCTTCACACATATCGCACCTCAAAGGCAGGCCAGAATCCGGCTCCTTGAAGGCGTCCCTGGACGGGCAGGCAGCCCGGCAGAAGGCGCACTCTTCGTATTCCTTCCCGTCAATCACATACTTGTCCCGCCCCATGCATTCGGCCACGGCATGCTCCCCGGCGAAGACCGGAACCCAGATGTCCTGCAGCGGATATCGGATCACCCGGATGCGGGATCTGCCCGGATTGATGCTGCTGTACGGCGGTGAAGAGTGAAACGCGGAGCATATGACTTCGCAGGCCCGGCAACCGTTGCACTGATCGGCCTTGATCTTCACGGTTTTGATCTTTTTCACGATTTTGGCCATCTAAAGAATCCCCCTCCGGTCGAGGTCCTCGGCAACATAAGCCAAGTCAAGTTCCTCAAGGGTCTCCTTCGTGGGAATACCCTCGTTGTTCCAGCCCTTGAACTTGTAATAAGTATCCATGAGCTTTTCCTCATGCTCGGGAAATCTCCGTTTCCAATGGTCGTCGGGCGGCTTTTCATCGGCCCGCCTCATCCCCCGCCTTATGTTGAAGGCCCGGTGCAGATTACGGCTTCTCCGGACTATCTTCCTCAACCCGCCTTCATCCACATCCATCCCTGTCGCCGCCGAAATCAGTTTCGGGTAGTTGTGTATGTGATAGGGAGGCTTCAGGCAGAACGACCCCATACCGGCGCAGAACCCGAGAGCGTCGTCCACGTTGTGGACCATCTCCATCCAGTCCACTATTTCACAGCACATTTCCGGGGTCGGGAAATAGGGATTCGAATTCTCTCCCCGAGGCTCCCAGTCCAGCAGATACTGCTTGAACTTGGCCTCGGGAAGCTGCGGCCAGTCCTTGACAAAGGCCTCCCGCTCCTCCCTGGTCGGAAAAGGCGCCTGAGGCCAGTTACCCTCGATCTGGGTGATGCTTATTTTTTCGTTGGTGGAATACATGAGGTAATAGAGCGGGTCCAGCATGCCCAGCTTGAGCGGCAACTGTTCATGCTTCTTGATGGTGTTGTGAGCAAATTCTTCCGCGCCGTGCCCAATCGTCTTGGCCGCGAAATAAGTGCCATCCGCCAGGACATCACCGATTCCCTCCCGCCGGACAAAACGGTCCAGCAGCCAGAAAAAACGGCCCTCCTTGTCGGACGGACATCCCGCAAAATCCTTGTCCGTCAGAATTCCGGCCTCGCGGAGTTCGACCGCAAAGGCCAGTATCTGGGGCGTCGAAAACCCGTCAACCCCGTATTCCGAAGCCTGCTGGACGATTCTGAAAGCAAAATCCAGATTGTCCACATAGGCCGCCATCGAATAGGTCAGCTTGGAAAAGCACTTCATCATGTATCGGGGAACTTCTTTATACGAAATCAGCGCCCCGCACTGCTGGGGACAGTTGAAACAGCTTATCAGCCGTTTGATTGCGCTCAATTGGGTCTTCGACCATTCCTCGTCGATTTCCGGGGTCCAGAAATCCTTCCTGCGGACGCGGGCGTTTCCCCAGGCGAAATTCTCGGTGTGCCACTTCTCGTCCGTATGCTTCATCTCCTGAGGCGACCCGATCCCCGACAATATGGTCATGACTCCGGGCAGGGGATTCGCGTTCCGGAACTTGATGTATTCCGTGATCTCCTTCATGTGCTCCATGAACTCGGAGCCGCGGGCCAGGTAAATATCCCTGGTGCCGCGAACGGCAATGGCCTTGACCCCCTTGTCGCCCATAACGGCCCCGCCGCCGAGCCTGCTGGCGCTCGAACGCCCCTGTTCTATGGACGCCGTGAAAACCCGGTTTTCACCCGCCAGCCCGATAGCCGCCACCTGCGCGTTCGGCTGGTTCAGTTCCTGCCGTATCAGGTCCTGGGTTTCCAGAGCCCCTTTGCCCCGCAGATGCCTGGCATCGCGGATTTCCACCTTGTCGTTGTTGATCCAGATGTAAACCAGGTCGGGCGATTTGTTGCGGAGGATCACCTTGTCGTAACCGGCATATTTCAGTTCCGCCGCCCAGAAACCCCCCATCATCGGATAAGCCAGCAGATCGTTCTGAGGCGAAACGGTGCTGACTATCGTCCGGTTGCAACTGTAAGCAGGCGTGCCGCACAAGAGACCCGCGGCAAAAATAAGCAGATTGCCGTCGTCAAAAGGCTTTGTCTCAGGTGGAACCCGGTCCCAGAGCTGTTTGACGTTCGTCCCCAGCCCCCCGAGAAAAAGTTCGATGGACCTCGGGTCGGATTCAACCCGTTCGATGTTTCCCCTGGCCAAATCAATTTCCAGATAATATCCGGTCTCTGCGTACCTCATTGTTCCCTTCCAGCCTGGTTGACGTATGCCCGGCCAGCGCCCCGGCCGCTTTCCGCCTGACGGCCGGGACCATCGCGCATGCCGCTGTATCCGGCAGCCTGAAGACAGCTTCGGCCCGGTCCGGATGATTTCCGGCGTCCGGACAGGCGCGGATGATTCTGCGCACAGCCTTTAGGCTGACACGCCGAACGCCTCCGCCCCGCAAAGGGACTCCCGCCTTCCTGCTGCTTGGACAATTTTCTCGTATCGGTAGCTACAAAATAGCTTCATTGTCGCAGTCAGTCAAGATTTTATTATGTCTATCTTGATATATTTTCACCGCCGCCGTCGCCTCCGTAACTGGCCGCCACGTAATTACCTGACTTGATTAATGAAGATGTTCGCCCTTGGCGGGCAAGGCATGGTGAGAGGATTAAAAAACGGATTAGGCGGAGCAAAAAAACCAAAGAAGGCGCGTGGATAATTCGTTCAGACAACCTTTTTACGGCCCGAATCACACTGCAAAGGCTCTCCTCACCAGGAAGCGGGCTTCCGGAGATTGGTTCCCGGGATGGGGCTCGGAAGTTGTGATTTGGCCAGAGCTCCTTTTCTGATGCTTTTTACGAAGTCGGCGTATTTTTCCAACTGCTTTGATGGTCGTTTCGGGTCTGGAAGAACCAGGCCGATGACCTTGTTGTGTTGGGTCTTCACGAGCCGCATGGATTCGGCTAAATCACTGTCCTGTGAGACAACAACAGCGCAGTCATATAGCCCGAGCCAAGCGTCATTCAACAGATGAACGGCAAGATTCACATCCGAACCCTTTTCTTCTGTTTTTATCACTCGCTCGAATCGCCGGTTGAGGGTGGGACGGGCCAACGGAGCGTTGACTTCGTGGGAAAGAAAATGGCCGTAATATATATTTATTTCAGGCAAATATGCTTCGAGTGCACGGAGATATGTCTGCTGGCGTATCGGTTGGTCCGGATCGAGTTTCCCGGAGACAAGAGCCGTGAAATACTTGATGCTGATTATCTGATTCTGAGACGATAAGATATGGGTGAATAATTTCTTGAAATCAAGCCACTTATAAGCGGTCTTCTTGACGGCTCCGTAGTAGAAGTTGAAACCGTCCACGTAGATATAGGTTTTCATGATTTTAAAAACGCAAGGGCCGCCGAAGCAGCCCCGCACCCTGGGTCGAAACCGCAGGGGGTGTTATGTACAGAAAGAATATCCGCAACATCGGCTTTTGTCAAACCTATTCTCAAACCACGTTCCTCCTGTCCTCATCATTCATTTCAGCATACCCTGACGCCTCAAACTTCTTTCACTGTCAGCGCGTCCTCGCCGAAAAGGCTTGGCTTGTTGGGGCCTACGTCAGAAGGCCCGCAGCCAGAGCTATGTTCCAATCCTCCTTGGCTCGCTCCGGGTGTGCCAGCAGCTTTTCCAGCTCGCCGCCCCGCATTATGCCGTCGTCCTATTGGATAGCCTCCGTAACACCGGATTCATGACTTTCAAAAAGATCACACACGAATTCCCGTATACAATCGCCTTTCTTGGCTCCCAATTGTTTAGATCAATAAGTGCGCCAAATCGCACACCTCTTCAAGGACAGTCTGAAAGGGTCAGGCGTCTTTTCGTAGGGCGCCAGGCCCCTTTTGTGTCTCCGTATTTCACGATGGCGTCAATATCAAATCAACTTCCCCCGCCTTCGGCGTTTTATCACCGAACAAGTGCGTTTGAGTCGCCTTTCGGAATGGCTGGCATCTTTCAATCAAGTATTTCTTTGGGAACGCCGAGAGCAGGGCCTCAAGCGTGGCTTGTTTGGTGAAAGGGTCCTTGCTCGTACGTACATAGACGACGGCATCGTCCGTCATGAGTTTGGACGTGCGGCAGAAAACATTTTCGAGAAGTTTTTTGTAGCGGTCATGGTGCGTAAACCGTCCCTGGTACGGTCCGCGTGTGACATAGGCATCCGTCTCAAACCCGAGCAACCAGAGCCTAAGCCATTGATCGTAATAATAGTTTGTGACGCCAAAGTATGGCGGAGAAGTAAGCAGGAGCTTGGCTTTCGGCAGGTTATTCTTGTTTATGCGCCGTTCTAGTTGTGGAAGGAGGCAGATACTGTTGCCCAGAAAGACTCGGCTATCGTGTGCCGCAACCACACCCTTCGCATACCGCCAGCGGATTCGCTGCTGCATGAACTCCACAGTGTCGAGGTCGGGCGGCTTTGTTCCGTTCTCCGCCCACCACTTAATAGCGTAGTACGGAGACATTGCCTTCGTCTGCCGCATCTGGTTCGAGAGGGCTTGACCTTCCTTGCCGTGGAGGTAGACTAAGAGGATCGTCATGAGCGTCCTGTCGCATGTGCGCTTGCGCCAATTGAGGCTGTCCCGCGCAGCAAGCAGGAAACGCCGAACAGATGGAGAGAAACACTTCTGGAAAAACATCGGCAGGGATAGGGCCTGATCGTTGTACTGATTGGCAGCTTCGGCAACTTCCAGCAGTCGTTCCTCAACTTGCTTGTGGGGCGCGGGACCGAGTTTGGTTTTTGCGTAGATCCATCCGACAGGACTGATCTCAATGCCAAAGCCACGCCTACCCAGAGCCGCCGCGCTGAAGATCGCAGTTCCACGGCCGGCAAAGGGATCAATCAGCGTATCACCCTCGGCAGTGTGCTCTTTAATAACGGCCTCGGCAAAGCTGATCGGGAACATAGCGTAGTATGGGCCGATTCCCTCCCATCTCTTCGCCGCAGTGCCGAACGTTTTGCCGTTATCTGCCATTTTCGGCTGTCCCTAAAAGCGCCCTGGCCAGTTGCGTCAGTACCTTCGACCCTAGTTGCAGCGGAATAGCGGCCTGGGCATTCGCAGAAATCAACGGCGACACCGCGTTCGCGTATCTCGAAGACACCACGCGATCTAAAAGTGTGCAGACGGCGGCAAATTGTGGATAAAGGGAGATGTCGTCACTATCGATGGTGTCTTGAGTGTCGGTTAGAAACGGAATGCTGGCAACTATCCGTGCCCCACTCTGTGTCTTATAGAAAAATTTGCGGCCAAAGTAGGTATCTTCACCGTACCGCTTCGAGCTATCGGAATGCAGGATGCGCTCCTTGATGTAGCTGTCCGTTAGAAGCATGAACTGCCGGGCGGAGAAGAGCTGCTGCCCCGGTGTTTCTGTCTGGTCGATTTCCTCAAAGTGCTGCACGAAAAAACCAGTCTTCTCAATGCCCAAAATCAACAGGTCTTGGCCGGTTGCCGCCTGAACCTTCTTGTTGAGCCTTTTGAGTTCCTGGCTGATACCGGCGCTCAGCCACGCCGGTGGTCCGAATACTGCTAATGGGCCGTCGATAAAGAAAGCGAGTGAAGTAAGACGTTGCAGCATATTCCGCCGCTCAAAACATCGGAGGAAATGGACCAAGAGCAGCCGTTCCATGACCTGAATCACCAAACCGAACACCTCACCGTTTGTTCCGATGTCTCTGAACCTCTCATCGATGCGGAGCGCATCGGTCGAGTATACTGGACGCCCACAGGTTGGACACGTCGTGCAACCAGGGCTGACTGTCAACTTGCCAGTGCAACCGTGCGACTCCTTGTACGGACAACTCTGGGGATTGGTTGTGGGCTTCAGCGCAAGCAAAGCTTCGTAGGTTGAAAGCAAGTTCTTGCGATCGTCCTCGTCAACGACGATGTCGGTGAAAAGGTCGTATAGTTCCTCACGGAAGGATGCCCGAGCGGAGTTCTGTCTATGTGTGACCACGTTGCTGCCCGGCAACGCAGCATCGACGCTCGCGGCCTGCTCTGTCTTACGGAACTCCACTGGATCAACTGGGCGCTCGGCATCTAATTCGCCTATGAGGCGCAGGTCAAGAAGAACACTTGCCGCGGTACAGTAGCCGACCTTAGCCCCCGGATAGCCGATTTTGACTTCTACCTCGGCGTAGCTGCCATCAATGGCAATGATGAACCTCGGCAGGGTTGTCGATTGCGGCGGTGCTTCGATGGGCTTCGGGGTGTTAGTGGACGGAGTAGTCTGCAAGTATTTCGACCGTGCCAAGAGGCTGGTTACCCTCTGGCATTCAGAGATGCGATGCAGGGGGCGGTATGTTGCGTACTCGCCTTCATATGGCATATCAGGCCCCCTGGGGATAAGAGGTGTCTTCAATAAGGAACTGTTCCACCTGCACGGGTATGACGTACGGGTTCGACAATGTTTTAACCCGTATAAAGCCCTTGTCCTGGGCGCGGAGAATGCTGCCCTCGAAGTCCGAGAAGTCGTAAAATTTGCGGATTTCACGTGTCTCGTCCGTGTTGTTAAGATGACCGATAAACCAATTGGCCGTGTTACGCAGGATGTTTTTCTGTATCGAACTGACCTCCTGAGTCGCATAGACCAACCCGATGTGATACTTGGCCCCTTCCTTTGCTGTGCGGACCCAAATGTCCCGAAAGTCCTGCTCCTGCGACGACGGTAGTATATTATGGGCCTCCTCAACATAGACCAGCACCTCGGGCGGTGTCTGCGCCGAACGAAACTGCTGCTGCTGGCCCTCGAACACCACCCTCATCACCCTATCTGCGGCCGCCTTGTTGATTTCGGGGTTACCGCTGGACTGATCGACAATAACCAGCCGACCTTGCTTGAGGTGCTCGTAAATGTCAACGGCATAGTCAGAGACTGTGTCCTGCGTGTGCTGTTCCTTGACCCGGCCAACTAACTTGGAGCCGTTCGGGTAAGCGAACATCTCTAAGATCTTTTTAAGGTCGTCATCGGCCCAAGAGCCAGAACTACTTTTAGTGACATACTGGGCGTCAAACGAGCCCCAATTGGCTTTGCCATCGTGTATATAATCTCGCAATATCCTACAAGCCTGAACAATCTCGGCCCATTCCGGTGAGGGCTTCGCCAGGATCTCTGCGCAAACTACGTAGTCAGACGGTGTTTTGCCGACATTGTTCTGGCCATCGGACTTGATCGCATCGATCAATTCCTTCTTGAACAATCCTCGCGTCTCGGGAGTCAATGTTGTTGGCGGGCGAAGTCCTGCCTTGTAGAGGAGGGCTCGGTATGCAAGGACTCTCCGTCTGTACCGGGTCGAGGCTGATCGGTCGGTTGGCTCAGGCGGGTCAAATATGACATCACGGAAACTGCTGATGAAGATCGTCTTCTGGTCAAACAAAGCGTCATTAATGATCTCTTTCCCGATCTGCAGGTTATCTTCAAGGTAGAAGTTCAGCAGCATTAGCTGCCGTTTTGGATCGTACGGGTGCCGCATAATACCATAAGTTATGACCTCCTCCTGTAACTGCTGGTGCTGAGTGGCTGGACCACACTTCCAAACGTTCTTGATTGCTTCGGCGTTGAGGCCGAGGCCACCGGAGTCTTGCTCGTTCTCGTTGGCGTACTCGCCGTTCGGATCGAAAACGATCTGCCCAATGCGAATCGGGTTGTGTCTCCATCTTAGGGCAAAGATCGACTTCAAGATGATCTTTGTGGTATTCGACTTGCCGGTGCGGGTCATCCCGAAAAGAGCAGTCTTCTGGCCGAGAAGGTCCGTCGGTGTTATCTGCACGGACACACCGTCGATGCCCTGGAAGGGGCGGTGGCTCGAAGCGTAACGAACCTGCCCGACGGGGACATGCCCGTCTTGTTCTGAAACAGTCAGCCTGGGGTCACGGAAGTTGACGATTGCCTCCAGCACTCTGCCCCGAGGCTTGAAGACCTTTAGCCCTCGATTCGGGTAGTAGTTGCTGAGGTCCGAGCCGAAGAAGAGGCGGAACGCGGAGGCGCTGGAGTCGGTGTTGACCATGTAGTAGGTTCCCAGCACTCGGCATCGGACTCCGGCGTAGCTGAGCAGGTTATGGGTCGTGGGGTCCATGACGGCCCTGTCGTCCCAGTGCCGAGCCACTTCACCGCTGACCCGCTGGGCCGTCTCAACTCGGACGCGCAAGGCCTCGTCCGCGTTTGGGAGGTCGGCCTTGTCGAGGACGCGCAGGAGCACGATGGATGCGTCCTCCTGTCGAACGTCAGACAGAGCTCCAGGACCGACACGTGTGGCGATCAGGAAAGAAAGCGCAGGGATGCCGCCTACCCGTTGGCGGTGGAAGTCGTGTATCTGGACAAGGGCTTCGTCGTAACCAAGTGAGTAGACTTCGCCGACGTACGCGCTGTCCTCAACAAGCGATGTCAACCTCCGACTGGCCTCTTGCAACGGCTCACTCAACTCCGGTTCGCCCAGTCTTTCGGCCAGATTCGACACGATATCAGCCATCATTATCTCCTATCTAAGCTTTGCCCCGAGTGATCCTTGTCTATTCAAGTTGCCCAACAATGCTTACATAGTTTCTTCAAATTACTTTGGGCCGCGAGATCGCAGCATCGCCCAACCATCAATCATCAATAGCAATTTTCCGGATTTATTCCCAAATTCACTGCCCATCAAACCAAATCCGTGGCAAACAATGTCTCGCAGAAGCCTTGAAGTATTGATTTGACGAAGCGCCCATGCCGACCAACCGACCAGCTTGGAACCGGCCGCCTGCGTGGAGCAGGGGGGACTTGGAGTTCCTTATAAATACGAGAGGAAAATATAAGACATGGTTCGGATCCGGCCGGGCGCTTGGTCTTCCCCCGCTACCCCGGTCCGGACTTTTTTATCATACCTCCTGAGTAGCGGCCAGGTCAACCGTGCATGACCGATTTGTTGGCCGATGCCGGCTGTTCCGCTGCTTTCTCTCCCTGCCTTTTTCCCCGGCGAACACGGACGTTCGCCCACCCGCATCAGGGCACGGATGCCCGTATGCGGGATTATCAGGCCGGGGATTCCAAAGGGGCGAGGCCTTCCGGCCCTTTGGTCTGGGCGGGAAAGACTAGCCGAAGTCATCGCCGTTCACGGCAGGGGCGAAGCACCCCGCCGGAATTGGCTTCCTCGCAGCCGTTTTTTTCCTATCTTACTTTTATTCTTTTATCCAATGGGAAAAGCGCTCGGCGGGCAGGCTTCCGCCTGCACCCTGTTCCGGAGGCTGACGCTTCCGGTTTTATTGTTCGGCTATACGCGGGGGCAGCGGCCAGCGGGAGCCCTGGGGGCGGTCAGCCCCCAAAGATGGTCCAGGCGGCAGCCTGGGGTCCAGGCGGCAGCCCGGGGCGAAGCATCCCGCCTGTATCGTTGCTCTCGGAGCCTTCTTCTCTTTCAACGGCCTGGGGAACCACTTTGTCAAAAAACTCGGGCGGCCCGGCGGCCGCCCTTTTCGGTCTTAATTCTCACTCAATATCAGGTTGTCGTATTCGACCTCTATATGCAGCTTGTGCTTGGCCTCTTCCTGGGCCAGGGCCTGGAATGCGCCTTTCAGTCCTTCGTCCTCCGTGGACAAGGAGAGGTCGATATACAGCTTAAAGGCGGCTTTTTCCCTCTTCATGGCCAGAATCAGGGCGTCCTGGAAACTCATGTTCGGTGCCGAAGCCACGTCCACGGTGTATTCGGCTATCTTCAGATTGGCCACTTTCTGTTCGGACGGCAGCAGGCGGCGGCCCTGCTTGACTTCGGCCAGCTTGGCCTTGTGCCCCATCTCCTGCCGGGCGAATCCCCGGAAAAGATCGGCCATCCATGGTTTCTGCATGCGCCCGGCCAGGTCGGTATAGAAATCAGCCGCCTCCTGTTCCTTTTCCATGGCGAAATTCAAAACTTCATCCACCGATTTCCAGGTTGTCATGCCGATTCCTCCGCTTTTGTTTGACTTTTTTTCGATGAGGGGCGGCCGGACAGTCCCGGCCTCCCCGGATCAAAACACCATCCGGCCGCTCAAGGGACGTGGCGGAAACTGGACCGGACCGCCTTGCAGACCGGGCAGACGTCCGGCGGCTCGGCGTCGAAAACGTACCCGCAGACCTGGCAGACATGGTAGTCCACCTCGCGGTCCACGACCATGGCTGTCAAGGCTTCCTTGTACAGCTTGGCGTGCCGGGCCTCCACATCGCGCGAGCGGCTGAAACTCCAGGCCACGTCCTCCCGTTTGGCCTCCAGAGCGTTCCTGATGAGGGGAGCGTAGCCTTCGTTATGGGCCCTGATTTCGTTTTCAAAGGCTGTTTGCAGGTTTTCCTCCGTGGTTCCGATCAGGTTTTCGAAATACTTGAGATACTCCGAAGCGTGCACCCGTTCGGCCTCGGCCACGGCCCGGAAAAGGCGCGCCACTCCGGCATAGCCTTCCGCCTCCGCTTTTTCCGCAAAGGCCTGATTTCTGACCTGGGCCTTGGCTTCGGCCCCCAGGGCGAATTTCAGGTCCGCTTCCACCTGCTCAGGCAGATGATCGAACAGGATGAAGCGGTAGTTGGGCGTACCGCAGACCGGACAGTTTTCCGGCGGTTGCTTGCCTTCATGTATGTAGCCGCAGACCGTGCATTTCCATTTCTTCATGAGGGGCTAATCCTCTCCCACCCAGGCCAGGCAATCTTCCGGGCAGATGCTGATGGCTTCATCAATGCAGTCCGCGGGGTATTCCGGCAGGTCGGCCGTTTCCATGTACCCCGCCGGGTTCATGCGGAACACCTCCGGACACAAAGCCTCGCAGCCCTGGCAGCCGCTGCACAGGGACAGGTCTATTTCCGGTCGCTTCATTCAGTCTCAGGCCGCCGGGAGAGCTTCGGCCACCAGGCGGGCCAGTTCGCGGCAGGAAGCCAGAACATCCTCGCCGGGCACGAATTCGCTCTTGACCACCGGGTCGATGATCTGGAACTTCATCTTTTCCAGTTCTTCCCGGACCAGCTTGGCCCCTTCGCCGCTCCAGCCGTGGGAGCCGAAGGCCGCGGCCACCTTGTTCTGAGGCTTCAGGCCTTTCATGTAGCAGAGCACGTCGGCGATAGTCGGGAACATGCCGTTGTTCAGGGTCGGCGACCCGACAATGACCGCTCCGGCGTCAAGCACCTCGGTGACGATGTCGCTGCGGTGCCACGACCGGGCATGCATCAGGCGGGCGTCCACGTTCAGTTCGCCCAGGGCTTCGGTGATGGTTTCGGCCATTTTTTCGGTGCTGTGCCACATGGTGTCGTAGATGACCAGGGCCTTGCGTTTGGGCTTCTGCTGAGCCCATTCGGCATAGGCGTTTACTATCCGGCCGGGATCTTTCCGCCAGATTATGCCGTGGTCCGGGCAAATGACCTTGATGTCCAGGCCCATCTCCTGCACCTTGACCAGCAGCTTGGAAACCAGGGCCGAATAAGGCAGGATGATGTTGGCGTAGTATTTGGCGCAATGCGGCATGATGTCCGTGCGCAGTTCGTCGTCGAAGCGCTCCACCCCGGCATAATGCTCTCCGAAGGCGTCGCTGGAAAAAAGCATCTTTTCTTCCGGGCAGTAAGTGAACATGCTGTCCGGCCAGTGCAGCATCCGCGTTTCCAGGAAATGCAGGTTGCGGCTGCCGATGTTCAGGGTGCCGCCGTTTTCCACCGGCTGATAGTTAAGTTTCTGGGGAAAGTGGTTGGAAAGGTTCCTGTGGCCGACCTTGGAGCAGTAGACCGGCTTGTCTTCCCCGATCAGGTGCATAAGCCGGGGCAGGTTGCCCGAATGGTCCATTTCCGTATGGTTGCTGATGACGTAATCAATCTTTTTGGGGTCCACAACCTGCCGGATGCGTTCGAGCATCTGGTCGAATTTTTCCCTTTTGACCGTGTCTATCAGGGTTATTTTTTCGTCCATTATCAGATAAGCATTGTAGGTTGTGCCCTGATAGGTGGAATAACCGTGAAAATCCCTGATATTCCAATCTATGGCCCCTACCCAGTAGACGCCCTTGCTCACTTCGACGGGATTCATTTCATCCTCCTGCCGTCTCGAATTCGGTTTTGAAAAGTGGGATATATGCAAACCGGGGATCCGCCCTCCGGACCGGCCGGTTCGTCTGCTAAACCCGGCCCCGGGCCGGGTTGACTGGCATGTTCGATTTGAGACAGGCCCGGCTCCGGGGGACTTGGGACCCGCCCGGAACCGAAACCCGTCAAGTCAACTAAACCGGGGTGCTCTGCTGCAGGCAGCTTACCGCCTGGAGGAGACGATCACGGTCGAACCCGATGATGACTTCGTCGCAGACGGCGATGACCGGGACTTTGCGCACTCCGCCCGACACCCGCAACATCTCTTCCATGGCCTCGGGGTCGGATGTCACTTCATGATTTTCATAGTCCACGCCCTGTTCGTGCAGCAATTCCTTGGTCTTCCTGCAATAAGGACAGGTAGGACTGGTGTATATCCTGACCACGGCCGCCATGAACCCTCCCGACAGGATTATGCCCGTCTAAATGAAACGCTTGAGCTGCTGGGCCAGCTTGCGCAGATGGCCCTGCTCTTCCTTAATCAGCAGGCCGATTTTTTCCTTGGCCTGGGCCGTTTCGGCCTGGCTCTGCATCTCGGCGAAAAAGACGATGGTGTCCTTTTCGAACTGCATGGCCAGCTTCAGGGCCTCAATCTCGTTGCCCACCGTGGCCACGCAGGCGTCCACCGCGTCGCAGGAATGGAAAACGTGCAGACCGGCCATCATTTTCAGATAGGCGTCCGTCTCGTTGTTGGGGTCGAAAACCGTGGCCTTTTCGGCCGGCAGTTCTTTCATCATCTCGGTGAAGCGCCTCTTGTGGTCTTCCTCCTCGATGGCCATGCCGGCGAAGAATTTTTTTACTTCAATATCGCCCGTCTTTTCCTGGGCCTTCTGATAGAAGAGACGGCCGTTTTCCTCGATCTCCAGGGCCATTTTGAAGACCTCGGCCGCGTTGAAACCGTACAGCATCACTTGACTCCTTGACAGCTTATTCTTTTTCGAACTGGTCTTTGGAAGCTCCGCAGACCGGGCAGGTCCAGTCCTCGGGCACATCGGCGAAACTCGTACCGGCAGCCACTCCGTTGTCCGGGTCGCCGCTGGCCGGGTCGTAGACATAACCGCAAATCGAACACACGTACTTGTCCATAATCGAACCTCCGTTGTTAAATAAACCAAGCCGGAACCGCTCCAGGCGGAACCGCGTCCATTCTTCTTTCTCTGTCTGACATGAAAACGATAACGTTCCTTGCTTACTTTAAACCATGGGCGGCCGTTGTTCAAGCAATGACCCGCGCCCGAGGGCGCACTCCGGACGATTTACTTCAACTCGCGCCGCCAGAAGGCCAGGAGGCCGCCGTTGCCGAAAGCGGCCTGGACCAGTTCCCAGCCCTGCTCGCCTCTTTCGTTGAGTATCTCCGTCAGGCGGCCGATCTGATCCCTGGGGACTTCCTCCAGGTTGCAGGTGCCGTTTTCAGCGCAGAAAAAAGCCACCTGCTTGAAAGTGCTGGCCGGATAAGGCGTAACTTCATACTCGAATTTTTTCATTGCTCAACCTCCGAAGGGGCGTCTGACCCGCCGGGTTACAATTCGTATTCACATCCACAAAGTCCGGAAGCCGTCAGCGTTCCGTTTTATTAATTTGAGTTCTCTGCGCTCAATGTCAACCGCCCCAGGGCATGTTTGCGTAGGTCTCGGTCAATTTGTCCCGGAAGCCCCGGAAAAAGAGTTCGTGGCCCTTTTCCCAGGAAGCCAGCATGCCGAAAGCCTTTCCGGCCTCGCCTTCCGTCTGCCGGGCCAGACCGCCGTAGAACTCGCTCAGGTCTTTCTCTATGAGCCAAGCCACGTTGAAGACCGTCACATCAGGCACCATGGAACCGACCACGCATTCTTCCAGAAACTCGGATTGAGCCCTTTGGTCGAAAAAATCCGTGGACTCTATGGCTACCGCCCGGACCGCCCCGGCCGTCAGGCCGCCGCCCTCCTTGAGGTCGCTGATAATGCGGGAGATAAACTCGATGTGTTTCCGTTCCTCCTCAACCAGCTTTCTGAAGGCCGTCACCGCCGCACCGACTCCCATCCGCTGGATGGAGGTTTCAAAGAAACTCATCCCGGTCTTTTCCTGGTTCAGGGCGTATTCGAACACCTTGATAAGATTGTCCTTGTCCGACATGATCGCTCCTTTGTTTTCCGGCCTCAGACGGCCGCTGTCTCCGTCAGGGCCGCCTCCACCTCCGCCGTCTCCGTCATGGGGCGCTGGCAGGCAAAACCGCGGCAAAGATAAAATGCGGCCCGCTCTCCGGATGCCCCCAACTCCGCCGTATACGGGGCCAACTTCTCCAGGAGGCGGCCGCTAGCGCCTCCGGATTTCAAAAGCAGAACCTTGTTGGGCAGAAAACGGCGGCGCACCGCTCCAGCCATGGCCGCCACCGCCTCATCCCCCGGCTCGCCCGCAATGACCATTTCCTGGCCAGGCCCGACCACAAAATCCAGGGCCGTCAGGAAATGGGAGTGCGCCATGGGATAAGGGGCCGCCTGAGGGGCCATGAAGCGGATCAGCTTGTCCGCCTTTTCCTCCAGAACGGTGGAGCCGGTCATTCTGGCCAGCCTCAGCAGGTTGAGCGCGGCCGCCGAGTTGCCCGAAGGCAGCGCCCCGTCATAAAGCTCCTTCTGGCGGGTTATCAGCAATTCGTTTTCCTTGCCCGAAAAAAAGAGGCCCCCCGCCGGTTCGTCCCAGAAAAGATCCAGCATGGCCTGGTTGATCTTCAAAGCCTCTTCCAGGTGCCTGACATTGAAACCGGCCTCGTACAATTCGATGAGGCCCCAGACCAGAAAGGCATAGTCGTCCAGAAAACCGGGGAAGGCCGTTTCGCCGTCCCGGTGCCTGCGCATCAGCCGCCCCTTCTCCCGCATGAGATTGTCTGCGATGAAATCAAAGGCCCGGTCCGCCGCAAGAAGATACTCCGGTTCGTCCAACGCCTGAGCGGCCTTGGCCAGAGCCGCGATCATCAGGCCGTTCCAGGCGGTCAGTATCTTGTCGTCCTTAAACGGATGCACCCGCCCGTTCCTGCGGGTGAAGAGGCGTGCCCGGCCTTCTTCCAGCCGCCGGGCCAGGTCGCCGGGCTCCAGGCCTTCCCGCCGGGCGAAAAACTCCAACGGCACGGGTACGTGAGGAATGCTCAGACCGTTCTCGAAATTGCCGGCCGGCGTTATGCCGTAATAACGGCAGAACAGGTCTCCGGCCTCGTCCCCCAGCTCGGCCCGGACTTCATCCGGACGCCAAACGTAGAAAAGGCCTTCCCGTCCGTCACTGTCCGCGTCCTCGGCCGCGTAGAAGGCCCCTTCGGGAGACGTCATGTCGCGCAGCACGTAGGTGAAAATGTCCCTGACGGCCTGTTCATACAGGGGTTTGCCCGTGAGCTGGAAGGCTTCCGTGCAGGCCATGGCCAGCAGGGCTTGGTCGTAAAGCATCTTTTCGAAATGAGGCACCAGCCACTGGGCGTCGACGGAATAGCGGTGAAAGCCCCGGCCGATCTGATCGAAGATGCCGCCCTGATACATGGCCTGAAGGGTCTTTTCCACCATCTCCAGGGCCTTTGATTCGGGACGCCGGAGGTGCCAGCGCAGCAGGAACGTCAGGTGATGAGGCGTGGGAAACTTGGGCGCCTGGCCGAACCCGGCCCAGCGCTGGTCAAAGGAACGTTCATGCTGTCCGTAGGCCGCCTCCAGCACGCTGAGGTCCGGAGGGGTTTCAGCGGCGCGGGAAGGCTCCACCGGCCGTTTCATGGCCCGGATCAACTGGTCCGCCGCCTTGCGCACGGTCTCCTGTTCCGCGCCCCATTTGTCGGCCAACTGCGTCAACAGGTCCAGGAGACCCGGCCTGCCGAAGCGGCTGGTCTTGGGGAAATAGGTGCCCACGAAAAAGGGCTTGCCCTCCGGGGTCAGAAAGGCCGACAACGGCCACCCGCCCTGGCCGGTCATAACCTGGCAGGCCGTCATGTAGACCTGGTCCACGTCCGGCCGCTCCTCGCGGTCCACCTTGACGGCCACGTAAGACTCATTCAGGACCCTGGCCACTTCCGGATCCTCGAAGGATTCGTGGGCCATGACGTGGCACCAGTGGCAGGTGGCGTAGCCGATGGAGAGAAAAACCGGTTTCCTTTCCGCCCTGGCCTTTTCAAAGGCTTCCTCTCCCCAGGCGAACCAGTTGACCGGATTTTCCGCGTGCTGGAGCAGATACGGGCTTTTTTCCTTGCTCAAACGATTGGACACAGTCTGAAACCCTTTCCCCAAAGAGAACGGACGCCGGGGTCCGCTCCCCTGAAAAGACAATAAGGCCAGTCAAAACAAGAAAGGCGAATCCGGCGCGGCCGCGGGATCGCCTCTCGGAGATAAGTACAGGACAACAGGGCCGATTTAAACTAACCCTTTAATTTCCTGGCTACCTGGCGGCCATACTCCTGAGCCATCTGTCTGCCGCCCTCGAGAGCGGATGATTTGAGGCGCAGGGAATCGCTGACCATGTTCATGTTCAGGACATGCAGCATGGTGTTGAAGATACGCTCATGAGCCTCGCCGCTCCAGCCGAAAGCGCCGAAAGAGCCGCCCACCTTGCCCGCCAGACCGGCCTTGTCCGCCAGAAAAAGCATGGTCTTCATGGGCTGCATCATATCGCCGTGATAGGTGGCCGACCCGAACACATAGCCGTCGTACCCCTGGAGGTCCTCCTCCTTGGTTATCTTGGCCGCCGGTTCCAGGGTCACATCGACTCCTTCCATCCGCAAGCCTTCGCCGATGAGTTCAGCTATTTTTTCCGTATGGCCGGTCCGCGAAGCGTGCACTACCAGTACTCTGGACATTCCCGATGCTCCTTAGTCTTTTCGATTGCTGGTTTCCGGTAAAATTCAAGGCCCGCGAAATCTACTCCTCTGTTACCACGGCCTTGTGAACCTTGCCGCAGTCGGGGCATTTCAGCTCGACTTCCCTGGCGGTCGGCCCGTATTTTTCCCTGTATTCGTCCGGGGTCATGTGCTCGATAAGTCCGCAGCCGCATTCCGGACACTCCGACTGTATCTTAATCCTGCTTTTGGGCATACCCAAACCTCCTCAGAAAGTAATCAGTTCGTAGCCTTCAGCCAGATAACGGGCCATGCCCGGATGCCCGGACATATCGCCCAGGAAGGGCAGGCCTTCCGCTTCAACCGCCGCCGTCACGCCCATCTTGGCCGAACAGGCCCGGCAGACTCCGTCAATCAGACCCTCGCCCTTCGCCTTGCTGTAAAGGCCGAAAAGAGGATTGCCTTCCCTGGCCATCTCCGGAATCAGCTTGGTCGCCGAACCTTCAATGACAATCCTGACTTCGCCGCCCCTGGAACTCATGTCCAGGGCGTTGAGCAGCACGTGAATAAAGCACATGAAATCGCCGTTAAAGGCGAACAGCACTGTTTTCTTCATGAATACGTCAGTCGGTCAGGAACCAAGGCGGCCGTCGGGATTGCCCGCTCCGGGGCCGCCGCATTCGGGAATGTAACAGGTCACATCCACGAAATCGCATTTCTCATGGCAATTGGGGCATTCCTCGGGAGGCCTCTGTTCCTCCAGGGTATAACCGCAATTCGTGCATTTCCACTGTCCCATGTCGTTTCCTCCTTTATTTAAAGCGCCAAGCGCCCTTAGTCAAAAAAACCGGTTCAGGCGTAGGAATCCATTACTTCCCGCAGAGCAGTCCGGTCCAGGCCCCGGCCCACCAGCGGGCCGTCCTGCAAGGCCGGCATGCGGGCATCGAACGAGACCCGCCCGTCATTCCGGTAGATGACTCCAAGCGGTATGGTCTCTCCCCATTCGTAGGCCTTGGCCATGGCCGCCGCCCAGTCCGCCGGGTCATAGTCTTCCGGCAGGACTTTGCAGCGTTGTTTGTACCAGGCAAAGGTGTTCACCTTGTTGAAAGAGACGCAGGGCTGGAGGATATCCACCAGCGCGAAACCGGGATACTCCATGGCCTGCCGGATAAGGCCCGCCAGATGGTCGACGAGGCCGGAAAAACCGCGGGCGACGAAACCGGCCCGCATCCCCACGGCCATGGCGACGGGGTTGAAGGGGGCCGACATGACCCCGAAAGGCTGGGCCTTGGTTACAAAGCCGTCCGGCGAAGTCGGGCTGGCCTGTCCCTTGGTCAGGCCGTAGACCTGGTTGTCGTGAGCCAGCAGAGTCAGGTTGACGTTGCGCCGGAGTCCGGCCAGGAAATGGTTCCCGCCTTCGCCGTAATTGCAGCCGTCGCCGCTTTCGACAATGACCTGCAGATCCGGATTGGCCAGCTTGGCCCCGGTGGCCACGGGGATGGCCCGTCCGTGCAGCCCGTTGAAGACATTGGCCTTGAGATAATGAGGGGCCTTGGCCGCCTGGCCGATGCCCGACACGAACAGCACCTGATGCGGCGCAAGGTTCTGACTGACCAGGGCCTTCTTGACCGCCTCCAGAATGGAAAAATTTCCGCAGCCCGGACACCAGGCCGGTTCGAAATGTCCGTAATCATCAATACTGACCATCATGGCCCCCCTAACTCGCCAGTTCCCTGATGATGTATTCCGGGGTCAAAGGCAGTCCGTCCGATCTCAGGACCAGACGCTCGAAAGCAAAACCCGATTCCCGGCGAATCAAGCCGGCCAGTTGTCCGGTGGCATTGCCTTCCACGCAGACCGCCAATCCGGCTTCCTTGAGCCGGTCCAGAAACTGTTCCGGAACCAGCGGCCAGACCTGGCCGAAGCAGAGAACCGCCGCACGGCGGCCATCGGCCCTGAGCTGTTCGGCCGCGTCCAGAGCCGCCCCCCTGGTCGATCCCCAGCAGACCAGCAGCAGGTCGGGAGCGGAGTCCCCGGACCACTCCGGCGGCATAGTCTCCCGGCGGAGTCCTTCCGCCTTTTTCAGGCGCTTTTCCTGCATCAGCCGCCTCACCGCCAGGTCTTCGGTCAGATGGCCGTCCTCGGTGTGCTCATCGCTGTCGGCCACCACCAGGCGCTCGCTCAGGCCCGGCAGAGCCCGGGGGGAAATGCCGTCGGCGGTAAGGGCGTATCGCTGATAAGGCCCCTGAAGGCCCGCCATGGCCCCGGCCGGGTCGATCACCGGGCCGGAATCCAAGTCGAAAGGCTCCACGGCCCGGAAAGAGTCGGCCAGGAACTGGTCTGTCAGGACAAAGGCCGGGCTCTGAAACTTTTCGGAGGTCTCGAAGGCTTTCCGGGTCAGATAAAAACATTCCTCCACCGTGCCGGGAGCAAAGATGGCCCGGCCGAATTCGCCGTGCCCGGCGTGCAAAACAAAATTCAGATCGGCCTGCTCCGTCCTGGTGGGCAGGCCCGTGGCCGGTCCCGGCCGCTGAGCCACCACCACCACCACCGGCGTCTCGACCATGGCCGCCAGACTGACCCCCTCGCTCATCAGGGCGAATCCTCCGCCAGAAGTGGAAACAATGCTCGGCGCACCGGCAAAGGAAGCTCCGATAGCCATGTTGATGGCCGCAATTTCGTCCTCGGCCTGCTCCACCACCAGCCCCATCTTTTTTGCCCGGGCCGCCAGGTTCAGCACCACGGAGGTCGACGGCGTCATGGGGTAGAAGGAACAGAACTTCACTCCCGCCGCCATGGCCCCCAGGGCGATGGCCTCGTTGCCGTTCATGGCCAGACGCCCCGGGCCGCCCCGGCCCTTATCCAGACGCATTGAGCCGGAATCGTGCTCCGCGCACCATTCGTAGGCTCTGGCCAGGGTTTCCTTGTTCGGAGCAACCGTCTCCGGATGCTTCTTCCCGAAGGCCGCTTCCAGGAGGGCGGCGATAACGGCCTCGTCCAGGCCGATCAGGCTGCCGATCACGCCCAGGGCCGTGATGTTGAAAAAACGGCCTTCGGCCAGATCCTGGAAAGGCACAGGCAATGAGTTGCCGGGGGGCAGGGTGAGAGATGCGTCTCCCACGATCAGACCGTCCGGAGACATCTGATGGCGGTGCAGTTCCACGGTCTCCTCGTTCAGGGCCACCAGCAGGTCCACAGCTTCCCGTGGGGACTGCACCGGACCGGCTCCGGCCCGGACGGTGAAGGTGTTGTGCCCGCCGCGGATACGCGACATGTAATCCTGAGTGACCACCAGACCGTAACCGCCGCGGACCAGGCTCTTGACCAGAAGATCACCTATGGTCACGAGCCCTTGCCCGGCCTCGCCGCCGATCATAATGTTGCAGAATTGGCGGTTCATGATCAGGCTCCGTCCAATCCAGCGTGTTCCTTTTCCATGAACCAGCCTTCCGGGTCCGTGTAAAAATACCGCATGTCGGTCAGCGTCCGCAGGTGGTCCCGCTCTTCGGCGACCATATGCCCGATGAATTTCTTTTCCAGCGGGTCCGTCGCCTTGAGCAATTGCTCCTCGTAAAACTTCACGCTGGCCGACTCGAAATCAATACCCACGTCCAAAGCCTCTATGTCGCCGGTTTCCGCCCTGATATGCTCGGACCGGGCCGCGGCCAGTTTGCGGAAAACAGCCCCCAGATCCTGGCTGGGCGCGAAAGAGGCGAGTTCCTCCGACCAGCCGCCGCCGCCCGCCAGGGAGCCGTATATTTCCTGGATGCGTTCGGTGTGCTTAACCTCGTAATCACGGAGAAGCTCGAAGACCTCGCGTCCCACCTCCAACCGGCAGGTCGAAGCCGCTTCATCGTAATACTTCCGGCCCTTCCTCTCCATTTCCAGAGCGGTGGACAGCATCAGCAGACACCTGCCACGATCTTCGGACATGCCGATCCTCCCTGCTTTGTCTTGAAACCGCGCTCGGCGCGGCCGCTGAAAACGGGGCCATGGGGCTTGCGAGTGAAACGCCCGCCCGGCCCGCCGATAAACCTGTGAATAAATGACGCCCGGCTCCTCCCCCGGAGCCTTCCCGGTCAGGCCGCCGGGGCGGGAGCGCCGGTCAGGGCTGCCGCCACCAAGGGCGAAATGACCCGGATTCCCAGTTCCTTGTCGATCATCAGCACCCCCTGGCCGTCCTGGCCGATAATACGCAGCTTCTGGACAACTTCACCCACGGAAGCCTCTTCCTCAACCTGCTCCGTCACAAACCATTGCAGGAAAATCTCCGTGGCATGGTCGTTTTCGCCGCGGGCCAGAGAAACCAGGCTGTTGATTAGGCCGGTTACTTTCTCTTCATGTTTCTGGGCGTCCTGGAAGACGGCCAAGGGCGAAGTCCAGTCGGCCGGAGGAGCTTCTATGGCCTGCAAATTGACCCGGCCGCCGCGGTCGACGATAAAATTGTAAAATTTGGAAGAATGGAAAAACTCTTCCCGGGCCTGCGCCGCCATCCATCTGGCCATGCCGCGCAAGCCCTTGTCCTCGAAGTAGGCGGCCATGGCCAGATACAGGTAACCGGAGTAAGCCTCGGCGTTGAGTTGATTGTTCAGCGCCGACTGTATCTTGTCGCTGATCATTCCATGCACTCCTGACTGGAGAAAAAACCGGCTCAAAAAAGCCGGGGCCGTCGGCCGGCCGGATTCCCGGCCGGACGGGCGCACGGCCCCGGCGGACTCAGGCGGCAAACCGCGGGCTAGGCCTTCCAGAGGCCGTGCAGGTTGCAGTATTCCCGAACCGTGACCTGGGCCGCATCCACCTTGAAAAAGGCTTCGGGCGCTTCACCGGGTTTCAGGAACTGGCGGTAAGCCTTGCCGTCGGCAATAAGTTCGATCCACTCGATGTAATGCTTCTCTTCCATCGGATGAGCCACGCCGCCGACCTTAACCAGGTAGCCGTCAGCCTTCTTCTCGACCACGGGCACGTGCTTTTCCTTGGCCGCGTCAACCGTGTTCTCCTTGAACAGCTTCATCGGCTGGCCGCAACAGACCAGTTCGCCTTTCCCGCCATGCAGGACCTCGACGATATTGCCGCAAAGTTCGCATTTGTAAATTTCCAGCTTTTCAGCCATGGAATTCCTCCTTGAATAGCTTAGTGTTCATTATGTCTGCGCAAGCAGGTCCTAACCGAAACCCGGCAGGTTCTCAGTAATTCTCGCCCAGCAGCTCGAAATAGGCCCTGGGATGGGCGCAGGCCGGACAGGCTTCGGGCGCCTCCAGGCCTTCATGCAGGTAACCGCAGTTGCGGCAACGCCAGACGGTTTTCTCGTTCTTCTTAAAAACCAGACCCTGTTCCACATTTTTCAGCAGATCCAGGTAGCGTTTTTCATGCTGCTTCTCGGCCACGGATACCGCCTCGAAAACCTTGGCGATGGCCTCGAACCCCTCTTCCCGGGCCACCTTGGCGAAACCGGGGTACATGTCCGTCCATTCATGGTGCTCGCCGCCGGCTGCCGCTTTCAGGTTTTCGGCGGTCGTTCCGATAACTCCGGCCGGAAAGGCCGCTTCCACCATCACGTCGCCGCCTTCCAGAAACTTGAAGAACCGTTTGGCGTGCTCCTTCTCCTGATCCGCCGTCTCCGCGAATATGAACGAGATCTGTTCAAAACCTTCTTTTTTGGCCTGTCCCGCGAAATAGTTGTACCGATTGCGCGCTTGAGACTCACCGGCGAAAGCCGTCAGCAGATTCTTTTCCGTCTTCGTACCTTTCAAACTGGCCATTTGTTTCCTCCCTAGAATTAATTATATCCCGTAGTTTATGGTTATGAGTTTTTCCCGCCAGTTCCACGGGAACAAAAGCAGGTTCGCTGGTCGCCTTATTTGCGGGAAAAACTGTTTATCTGACTGATATCAATGATTGTTCAGTTCTTCTATCCGGAAAATTCACTATCCGGAAAGTAAAAATCTTCGTTACATCAAAAGATGGATAACAGAAGTCAGATATTTTTAACATAGGGGCCGAAGTCCCCTTTTTCAAGATATGAAAGTGAATATTTCTGGTGAAAAGTTTGTCTGGTGTCGGTTAATAAGGTTTCGGAATCAACAGGCCGCCGCCTTGTTCAGGCCTCCGGCAAGGCCTTGCGGGTATTTAAAGGCCGCTCATTTTGACGATGGAGCCTTCGATGGAAATACGCCCTTCCTGCTCCAGCAACGGGCGGTTGGCGGAAAAGAGATAGGCCTGCTCCTTGAGTTCCGGCCGCAGCAGGGGCAGGCAGTGTTTCTTGAACTTCTCCAGGGTGATTGTGTTCAATACTTCCACCTTGGCCCCGTCGATGCCGTAGCGGCTGTCCAGGGCCGGATACTTGAAAAACCCCTCTCGCGGCGGCACCCTGTCCATGAGAGAAACCAGGTCGACGGCCCCTACGTCTATGGTGCCCAGCAGATGGATGTAGTTGATGGGAAAAGCCTTGGAACGGCCCACGGGACGGTAAAGCATGCCGCCGAGGGCGTCAAAGGTGATTTCCTTGTAGTTGCTGCCGATATGCCAGGAGCTTGAGCGCACATTCTGATTGATGGCCACATCGTTCAAACCGAGACGCAGATTGGTCGGGTTTAGCAGCATGCCGCAGAAGTCCCTGCCGTTGCCCGCCGACGCCATGCCCCGCAAGAGATAATCCATGAAACCGTCGGCCAGGCTGGCCTGTTTGTCCTCCATGGCCTGCATCTCTCCGCGCAGGGCGCTTATTTTTTTTCTCAGGCTGCTTTTCCGGCGTGCCGAGTAAAGGCGGCGGTGGTGCCGGAAAGATTCCGAATCCTTTTCCAGGTTGAGCTTTTCAAAAGCCAGGTTCAGTTCAACGGCCAGGGCTTCATCTTTGGAGCCGGCCCTGCCGGCCCGGCCCGCCTTGGTATCCGGATGGTAGACCTTGGCCAGGGTCCGGTACATCGACTTGACGATGGCGAACAGATCCTTGTCGTCCAGACGCCCGGTCATCTCCGGGGTCAGACCGAATATTTCAAAAGGATTCTTTTTCGCCGCCATACAAACTCCCGCTCAACCCTCGGATTATCTAAACATGATTTTAGACGAGGCCGAGGTAAAAAACCACAGAATCCTCAGCCATTCAAGGAGAAAGAAAGACCAGAGGCAGGCCCTGCGGCCGTTCAGGCCAAAGACACTCGGCGGGACTCCCCTTGAAGCGCGGCCTCAAGTGATTAATTTAATGGTGCTTGAAGAACAGGAGGTTGAACATGGCCAAGAAAAAAAAGGAAATAGTGATTCCCTGGGGGGAACTGGACGAATGGATCAGGGCCATTGATTTTGAAGCCGACGAGAAGAGCGAAGCCAAAGCCGCCTGAAAAAGGAAATATATTTTGAGCCAAAAAAGCAGAAGGAAGGCCGCAAGCCTTCCTTCCCGGCTCTTTTTTCATGCCCGGCTAATCCTCAAGAACGAAAATCACTTCCATCCGCACCCGGTATTCGACGATCTCATCCTTTTCCACGGCCACCCGCTGCTCGACCACTCGCAGGCCGGTAACACCGCGGAGCGTTTTTTTCGCCCTGGAAAACCCTTTTTTTACGGCGTCATCGAAGCCCTTGGGGGAAGCCGCGATGATCTCCGTTACCCGGGCCACTCTTCCATCGGTCATCTCAATACCTCCTGTTTGTGAATGGTTGCGGTTTGGCGCCCGGACGAGCGCAAACAATGGCTTTGCAAGTATTATAACCGGACCCTTGCCGCGCCGCTACAAGTATTGAATATAACCGGATTTGAAACGAGACTGACCCGCGCCGGACCGGCCGGCGGAAAGGAAGGAGACGAACTCAAGCTCTGTGCGGACCCAGTGATGGATCCGCACTCCGGAAGCTACCCAATGTTGCCCAGCTCTTCGACCGAGCTGTTGTTCCAGTAGAAAGCCAGAGCTTCATCGTCGCTGATCTGACGGTCCATGACTTCACCGCATTCGGTGCAGATGAGGGTCCGGTCGTCGATACCGGCCACCCGCTCTTCATCCAGATCACAGGCGCGGCATTTGTATGAATAAAGTGGCATTGTGAACCTCCATTATAAAGTTGCCAACTTATAAGGCAATAGCCGTGCCAGAATGTCCAGGCGCTGTCCGCAGGCCCCTTATGCAGGACTGTTTTTTGCCCTTACGCCAGCCGGAAGTGAAAAAAAGGTGCGGAATACGCAGGATTTGGCTCTTTCCAGGCTTCCGATTGTTCAATTGTTCGCAATATAGCCCCCGGCCCCTGATATATCATGGGGCGATTTTCCCCAGGGTGACGGAACAAATCGCCCCGAAAATGGCTTCCAGTACAATATATGGATGTTTTATGAAGGGTTAAATCGCTATATTGTGGCTGCCAAGGCGGGCCAATTCCTCATGGTCGGTCAGGTCGGGACGGATCGGGGTCAAGGTTATGAAGCCTCGGGACAGAAGAGCCGCGTCCGAACGTTCGTCCAGATCGCCCGGCGGGCGTTCCCCCCCCCGCCAGTAATAGGTGTTTCCCCTGGGGTCCTGCCGTCGCGAAAAAGTCTCTTCAAAAGGCGCCTGGCACTGGTGAGCCCAGACGACTCCCTTTATCCGTTCCCGCGGCAGGGGAGGGACATTGACATTGAGGGAGACCCCGGCAGGCAGGCCGATTTCCGGCAGGATACCGGTCAGATGCAAGGCGAAATCCGCAGCCACGGCGAAATCAGGCTCGGCATAAGTATTTAATGATACAGCAATTGACGGCAGTCCGGCTATGGCCGCCTCGGTAGCCGCCGAGACAGTTCCGGAATACAGGATATTGATGCCCACGTTGCCGCCCTGATTGATGCCGGAGACCACCAGCTCAGGCGGCTCCTCCATCAGTTCGGTCACGGCGATCTTCACGCAGTCGGCGGGCGTCCCGGAAATGGCGTAACCGCGCATTCCGTTTTTCCTGAATATTTTCACTCTGATCGGGTCGGCCAGGGTGATGGAGTGGCCCACTGCGCTCTGCTCCGATTCCGGGGCTACCACAAAAACGTCGTGCTCTCGGCTCAGACTTGCGTGCAGGGCGGTCAGTCCGGGGGCCAGTATGCCGTCGTCATTGGTTAAAAGCACTTTCATAACTTTACAAAATACCCCAGCCAGCCGCCTAAATCAAGGGTTTACGACTGTCGGCGAACGTCGATTGTCTCTTGATTCAAGGGGCTTATTCGGCTTATTATCAAGTATTCCGCCAGGAGGGTATTATGGACGTTATATTCATTCGTAAATGTCTGGATGGGAAATCCTTTGTGGCCGCCGCCGACCCGGAATTCAAGGGCCTGGAAGGCCGGAACAGCCCTTTCAGCGGCCTGGCTTTTGAAGAAACCGTGCGCAGAGCCACCGTGGAAAACGCGGAAATAATGGGGTTGAACTACGGCGAGGTTGCTGCGGGAGTAAAAGAAAAAAGCCTGTTTTTCGGCAAGTTCAAGATCGACCTGGGGGCGACGGTCGTCATGGACTGACTTTTCACCCGCCCCGCCCGGCAGAGGGAATTTCGGGGATGGGGAGATTTTCCCCATGCTTTTCCGCAAGAATCCGCAGGACCTTATTATAGAGAATCCCGGCGGCCCGAATCGGCGGCTGATGGTGGTTCTTTGTCGTGGAGTTATGAATTAAATAACAATCAGAATAGCTTGCCTTCGTCCCGGCAGTTCGGCATATCCATACGGAAATGCTCATAGGCCAGCCGCGTGGCCATGCGGCCCCTGGGAGTCCGGTTCAGAAAACCCTGCTGGATCAGAAAAGGTTCGTAAACATCCTCCACGGTGTCCCGTTCCTCACCCACGCTGGTGGCCACCGTGTCCAGCCCGACAGGGCCGCCGTCAAACTTATTGATGATGGTCAGCAGGATTTTACGGTCCAGTTCATCCAGACCGCGTTCATCCACCGCCAGCATCTTCAGCGATTCGTCGGCCACTTCTCTGGTGATGATTCCCTCGGCCCTGACCTGGGCGAAGTCCCTCACCCGGCGCAGGAGGCGGTTGGCCACCCGTGGAGTGCCCCGCGACCGGAGGGCGATTTCTTCAGCCCCCTTCTGGTCCAGAACCACCCCCAGGATTCGGGCGGCCCGGGTCACTATGCGGATCAGGTCCTCCACACGGTAAAAATCCACCCTCAGTTGAATACCGAAGCGTTCCCGCAGGGGCGGGGTCAGCAGACCGGCCCGCGTGGTCGCGCCAACCAGGGTGAACGGGGCCAGGTCCAGTTTCACCGAACGGGCTCCAGGCCCCTGGCCGATGATAATGTCCAGTTGGAAATCCTCCATGGCCGGATAGAGTATTTCCTCCACAACGTGATTGAGGCGGTGTATTTCGTCGATAAAAAGGATGTCTCTCGGTTCCAGGTTGGTCAGCAGGGCCGCGAGGTCGCCCGGGCGTTCCACCACCGGCCCGGAAGTGGTTTTGAAACCGACCCCCAGTTCCTGGGAGAGGATGCTGGCCAAGGTGGTTTTGCCCAAACCGGGATGGCCGTGAAGAAGCACATGGTCCAGGGCTTCGCCCCGGCCCTTGGCCGCTTCCACAAAAATGCCCAGGTTGGTTTTGACCTCATCCTGCCCTATGAATTCCCCGAAGGTCTTGGGCCGGATGCCGGGTTCGAAGGAATAATCCTCGTCGTGCCGGTCGGGATCGACTATACGGTCAAGCATCGGTTCAGGCCTTCCGCAGGTGGCGCAGACTCAGGCGCAACAGGGCCGAAAGATCTTCGCCGCCGTCCTCCTGGCGGGCCAGGGCTACCGCCTTTTCCGCCTCGCCCTTGGTATACCCCAGGTTCTGCAGGGCTGAAATCACGTCCCGGCTCACACCGTCCTCCGGTTCCATTTCCACCGCCGCCGGCCGCTTGTCCGGCAGCAGGGCGGCCAGGTGAGCCACTTTGTCCTTCAGTTCCATGACCAGGCGTTGAGCCGTTTTCGCCCCTACGCCGGGAGCTCCGCTCAGGCGGGCCGGATTGTCGCCGGTCACCGCCTCCACCAGGTCGGCCGGAGTCAGCCCCGAAAGGATGCTCTGGGCCAGCCGGGGGCCGACCCGGGAGACGGAATTGAGAAGCAGGAAAGCTTCCTTCTCTTCGCGGCTCAAAAAACCGAACAACTCGAAAGCGTCCTCCCTGACCACGGTTTTGACGTACAGGGAGACCTCCGCGCCCACCTCCGGCAGATTGTAGAAGGTGCTCAGCGGGATGAATACTTCATAACCGACCCCACCGGCCGCCACCACCACCGACGAGGCGTTTTTTTCTTCAAGTGTCCCGCGAAGACGGGCGATCATTTATTCACCTTCAGTAAGGAAGTCTTGTTCAGATGACAGATGGCTGCGGCCAGGGCGTCCGAAGCGTCTTCGGCCAGCTCGTCCTTTATTCCCAGTATGCTCCGGACCATCAGGCATACCTGGCTTTTTTCCGCCTGGCCGTAACCGGCCACGGCCAGTTTGATCTCCGCCGGAGGATACTCGTAAACGGGCAGGCCGGCCGAAGCCGCGGCGCAGAGCGCCACCCCCCTCACGTGCCCCAGCCGAATGGCCGAACGGACATTCTTGGCGTAGAAGATATCCTCCACCGCCGCCTCATCCGGCGAATAGCGGCTGATGACTTCCCGCAGACCGTCGGCAACCTGCAGCAGGCGTTCGGGCAGAGGGGCCTTCGGCTTGGTGCTGATCCGGCCAGCGGCCACATATTTCAGGCGCGACCCGTCCCGGGACACCAGGCCGTAACCGGTGAACCTTGATCCGGGATCGATTCCCAGTGCGAGCCTCACGTCACAGGCTCTGCATGACCTCGTCGGGGATGTCGAAATTAGACCAGACCTTCTGAACGTCTTCCAGATCGTCCAAGGCGTCCATGAGTTTCATCGTTTGGGTGGCAGTCTTGGCGTCGAGTTCCACGGTCGTCTGCGGGATCATGCTTATCTCCGCCTCGGAATACTTCAGGCCTTTTTCTTCAAAGGCGGCTTTTACAGCCTCGAAATCCTCGAGCGCGGTGACCACTTCTATCTCTGATTCGTCGGAACTGACGTCTTCCGCCCCGGCTTCCAGGGCGATCTCCATAATCACGTCCTCGGTAACCTCCTCGGGGTCGAAGGTTATCAAGCCTCTCTTGTTGAACATCCAGGCCACGCAGCCGGACTCGCCCAGGTTGCCGCCGTGCTTGCTGAAAACGTGCCGGACCTCAGAAGCAGCCCGGTTTTTGTTGTCCGTGAGGACCTCGACCAGAACGGCGGCCCCGCCGGGAGTGTAGCCTTCGTAGTTGAATTCCTCGTAAGCCGACCCTTCCAGTTCGCCCGTGCCCTTCTTGACGGCCCGCTCCATGTTGTCCTTGGGCATGTTGGCCGCCTTGGCCGCGTTCAGAGCCGAACGCAGCCGGGGGTTGCCGTCGGCGTCGCCGCCGCCCATGCGGGCCGCAATGGTAATTTCCTTGATTAACCTGGAAAACAGCTTGCCGCGCTTGGCGTCAGCCGCCCCCTTTTTATGTTTGATCGTACTCCATTTGTTATGACCGGACACTTCCTTGTCCTCCCCTATACGAAAAAATTGTTAAAACTTACCCTATCTCTTCACCCCGGTTCTTGAAACCAAGACCCAGGATGAATATTTCCGGGCTGATGCTGCGGGAACTCTTGGGTTTCAGCCGCTTGACTTCCCTGAACTCGGCCTTTACTTCCTTGAAAAATTGGTCTACGTCGGGACCCTGAAATATCTTCACCAGAAAAGCGCCGCCGCCCTTCAATACCCGCCGGGCCATATCCAGGGCGGCCCGGGCCAATTCCTCGGAACGGACCTGATCCGTGGATTTGATGCCGGTCGTGGCCGGGGCCATATCCGACAGAACAGCGTCGAAAAGCCCCGCCGCCGTCAGGCTCTCCGGGGAGATATCATAGACGTCGGCAACCATGAAATCTATGTTGGTCTTGGTCACGCCTTCCAGGGGCTTCAGGTCCAAACCGACCACGCGGCCGCCCGCGCCAACCTTGCCGGCCGCATAGAGGGACCAGGAGCCGGGCGACGCCCCCAGATCCAGTATCCGCTGGCCGGGACGCAAAAGACCGTGTTTGGCGTCAATCTCCTCCAGCTTGTAGACGGATCTGGCCGGATAGTTTTCCGCTTTGGCTTTTCTGGTCCAGTAATCGTTGACCCTGCGCGGGTCTTTTGCCCTGGTTTTCGTCAAATCCCTTGACCTTAACCTCCACCTGACAAATTATTAGCACAAGCCGGGGGAAATATGCAATTGGGATTCCTGGTAGGGCGCCGGGGAAAAACACCCCGAAATAATTGCATATCCAGCACAATTCGGTCATCTCCGCCCCGTGCCGTGAAAAAACGAAAAAAAAATGCCTCCCACCTCTTTTACCCCTTGCAAAGAGTTCCGCGCTGTTTATATTAGCACTCAAGTATGGCGAGTGCTAATAAGAGAGCCTGGCCGGACCGGATGTGAAAAAAAGCAGGAAGACTGAAGGTCTGGTTGTTTAAGGCTCTGAATTAATTACAAAGTGCATTGAGGAAAGGAGATTGGTAAAATGAAAGTTCGTCCCTTGCAGGACCGCATCATTGTCAAGAGAACCGAAGAACAGGAAACCACCAAAGGGGGTATCATCATCCCCGACACCGCCAAGGAAAAACCCCAGCAGGGTAAAGTCATAGCCGTTGGCAAAGGCAAGATTCTGGATAACGGCAGCCGCGTCGAACCCGACGTCAAGGCTGGCGACACCGTCCTCTTCGGCAAATACGCCGGCACCGAAGTCAAAATAGACGGCGAAGAACTGCTGATCATGCGCGAAGACGACATCCTCGGCGTGGTCGCCTAACCCGCGTCCACAGCAATCCATCACCCAAGATATATAACTCCCAAGGAGGATATTTATAATGTCTGCTAAGGAAATCAAATACGACGCCAAGGCCCGCGAGGCCATGCTGCGCGGCGTTGACGCTCTGGCTAATGCCGTCAAGGTCACCCTCGGTATCGCCCAGGTCGGCACCATCTCCGCCAACAACGACGCCACCATCGGCAACATCATCGCCGAGGCCATGAACAAGGTCGGCAAGGAAGGCGTCATCACCGTTGAGGAAGCCAAGGGTCTGGACACCACCCTCGACGTCGTCGAAGGCATGCAGTTCGACCGCGGCTACCTCTCCCCCTACTTCGTCACCAACACCGAGCGCATGACCTGCGAAATGGAAGAGCCGTTCATCCTCCTGAAGGAGACCAAGATCTCCAACATGAAGGAACTGCTGCCCGTGCTCGAGCAGTGCGCCAAAATGTCCAAGCCCCTGCTGATCATCGCCGAAGACATCGAGGGCGAGGCCCTGGCCACCCTCGTGGTCAACAAGCTGCGCGGCACCCTGAACGTGGTCGCCGTCAAGGCCCCCGGCTTCGGCGAGCGCCGCAAGGCCATGCTCAAAGACATCGCCACCCTCACCGGCGGCCAGGTCGTCAGCGAAGACCTCGGCATCAAGATGGAAAGCCTGACCGTGGCCGACCTCGGCTCCTGCAAGCGCATCGTCATCGACAAGGAAAACACCACCATCGTCGACGGCGCGGGCAAGGCCGACGAGATCAAGGGCCGCATCCAGACCATCCGCGCCGAGATCGCCGACTCCTCCTCCGACTACGACCGCGAGAAGCTCCAGGAGCGCCTGGCCAAGATCGTCGGCGGCGTGGCCGTCATCAACGTCGGTGCCGCCACCGAGACCGAAATGAAGGAAAAGAAGGCCCGCGTGGAAGACGCCCTGAACGCCACCCGCGCCGCCGTTGAAGAAGGCATCGTGCCCGGCGGCGGCGTCGTCCTGGCGCGCGCCGGAAAGGTCGCCACCAAGGTCAAGGCCCTGGACGACGACGAGCTGGCGGGCATCAACATCATCGCCCGCGCCGTGGAGGAACCCCTGCGCCAGATCGCCGCGAACGCCGGCCTGGAAGGCTCCATCGTCGTCGAGAAGGTCAAGGAAGGCAAGGGCGGCTTCGGCTTCAACGCCGCCACCTGCGAGTACGAAGACCTGCTCAAGGCCGGTGTCATCGACCCGAAAAAGGTCACCCGCACCGCCCTGCAGAACGCCGCCTCCGTGGCCGGTCTGCTGCTGACCACCGAGTGCGCCATCGCCGACAAGCCCGAAAAGGCCTCCGCCGCCCCGGCCATGCCCGGCGGCATGGGCGGAATGGGCGGCATGGGCGGCATGGGCACGCCACGAGGGGACTTCGTCCCCTACGCTCCCGCTGGTCGCTACCCCAAATCAGCCCTTCGCCGGGGGCGAACGTCCATGTTCGCTGAAGAAAGGGGAAACCGGAAAACCGGCGTTTTGGGGTGCAGGTCAGCTTGATAATGACAACAAAGAGGTTTATCAACAAACTCAGCCCGCCCCCGGATGGGGGCGGGCCTTTTACCTGGCCGGGCAATGGGGTTCAGCCCGGACATCTCATCTTAGAAGCTTTTCAGAACCATCCCATGCCGTTGAGGAAGACCATGGCTATAGCCAGGGGAGCAACGAACTTGGAGAGAAACATAAAAAACGGCACGTAGCCAGCCTTTCTGGTCCCGGAGTTGGTGACTTCGTCTTCCACCACCTTCCGGCTCAGATACCAGCCGACAAAGGCGGTGACCAGAAGGCCGCCCAGAGGCATCATGATGTTGGCCGTCAGGAAGTCCATGGTGTCGAAAAAGTTGCGGCCGAATATCTTGAAATCGGACAGGACTCCCTGGGAAAGAGAACAGGGGAGCCCCAGGATGGTGATGCCCACGCCGGAGATCAGAGTGGCCTTGGCCCGCGACATTTTCAGTTCTTCGGCAAAATAGGCCACGACGACCTCAAGTATGGAAACCGTCGAGGTCAGGGCGGCGATGGCTACAAGGATGAAGAAGAGCAGCGCGAAGAACTGGCCTCCGGGTATCTGGTTGAAGACGTTGGGCAGGGTGATGAAGACCAGGCCAGGCCCGGCGGCCGGTTCTATATTAAAGGCGAAGACGGCCGGAAAGATGGCGATGCCGGCCATCAGGGCAATAACGGTGTCGGCGATGGTCACTTGCAGGGCGGTGTTGCCCAGGTTTTCATTCTTGCGCATGTAAGAGCCGTAGGTGATGAGAGTGCCCATGCCCAGGCTCAGGGAGAAAAAGGCGTGGCCCAGAGCGGCCAGAGCGCCGGCGGCAGTCAGCTTGGACCACTCGGGTTTGAAGAGGAAGGCCAGTCCTTCGGAGGCTCCGGGCAGGGTCAGGGCGCGGATGTCCAGGACGATGATGATCAGCACCAGGAGAGGCATGAGTATCTTGCTGGCCTTTTCGATGCCGGACTTGACCCCGGCCAGGACGATAAGGGAGGTAATGGCCATGAAGACCACCTGCCAGAAGATGGGACGGCCGGTCATGGAGATGAATCCGCCGAACATGGCTCCCAGTTCCTCGGGACTATGCCCGGCGAAGGAGTTGGTCAACGAACGGACGATGTATTCCAGGGTCCAGCCGGCGACCACGGCGTAGTAGGCCAGAATGAAGGAGACGGTGAAGACACCCATGATACCGGTCAGGAACCAGGGCGTGCCGGGAGCGAGCTTCTTGAAAGCGCCTACGGCGTTGGCCTGGGAACGGCGGCCGATGATAAATTCGGAGAGCATGACCGGCAACCCGATGACGACAATACACCCCAGATAGACCAGAACGAAAGCGGCTCCGCCGTTAACGCCGGTAATGTAGGGGAATTTCCAGATGTTGCCCAGTCCGACGGCGGAACCGGCCACGGCGGCCAGCACCCCCATCTTGGTGGCGAAGCCGTCACGCGGCTTCGCATTTGAATGAAAATCTTCCATTATATCAATCACCTCATATTTGTATAAAAATAAACACAAGGAGGTATATTAAGCAGAATCAGCAAGTTTTGCCAAGGTGCTTTTTCACAATAATATAATTATTATTAAACGGAAATCTGCTTGCGGAACAGGACAAAGGACCGGCCCTGATTATCAGGCGGGGACAGTGCGGCGGCTATTTACCGAAGGGGCAGGCCGGATAGCGGCAGACCTCGCAATTCAGACAGAGGCCGCCGTGGCCCATTTCGGAGATTTCGGCGGCGGAAACTGATTCTCCGGCCAGGATTCTGGGGAATATCAGGTCGAAGACGGTGACATGGTGATAATAGACGCAGGCCGGCAGGCCCAGAATGACGCAATTGTCCAGAATGGAATACAGAAACATGGCTCCGGGCAGAACGGGAGTTCCGTAGAAGACGGTTCGAGCGCCGGCCTTACGGACACCTTGCCGGGTGACATCGTCCGGATCGACGGATAATCCTCCGGTGGTCAGGATGATTTCGCAGCCCAGGTCCTTGAGTTCGAGGATGGTGCGGGCGATGAAAGCGGGGTCGTCCGGGGCCAGCCTTTTAGCGGCCAGTTCGCAGCCCATCTGCCTGATTTTGGCCCCGACGGTCTGATCGAAGCCGTCGGGCATCAGGCCTTCATATATTTCGCTGCCGGTGATGACCGCGCCGACCCTGGCCGGGCGAAAGGGTTTGACGGCCAGAACGGGGTTGAATCTGGCGGCGGCGGCTTCCAGTTTCTCTATCTTCCGGGCGGCTATGGTCAGGGGGATGATGCGGGTGGCGGCCACGGTCTGCCCGGCCCGGCAGGGATAATTGTTTTTCAGGGTGACGATGATGAGGCTTCCAAGCCGGTTGATCCGCCTGAGTCCAGCCACATCCACCTTGAGCAGCCCGGCGGCCGGGGTGATGATGGAGGACTTGCCCTCGCTGGGCGAAGTCCAGGTCAGTCCGGGGCCGGAGACGGCTCGGGCGATGCGCAGAGCGGCTTCATCCTCGTGCAGTTCACCGGCGGACAGTTCCAGGATATAGAGGTGCTTTTTTCCTATTCCTATCAGTTCGGGGATGTCTTCGGGCCGGATCACATGGCCTTTTTTAAAGGCCACCCCTTTGAATTCTCCGGGCAGGATGCGGGTGACATCGTGAGCCAGAACGGTGCCGACAGCATTTTCCACACTGATTTGCTTCATAAAATCACCTTACGGCGGATGTTTGGGGCGACGGGGAAAAAATATAGCACAAACACTGCTCTCCCGCCATGGCCTGAATAATCCGGGGACGGCTCAGCGCGGCCGGGCGTGGACTTTTCCGGGCGGCTGAGTTAATCTTGGCGGCGGAAGCAAACCAACAACCCAGCCGCGCCCATGGAGATTGTTTCGATGTCCGTCCGACTCATCAGACTGCTGACCGCCCTGGCCGTGACCCTGGCCGTAGCCGCTCCGGCGATCCTGGCTCTGCTCCTGACCGCCGGGCTTCCTCCAAGATTCCAGACCAGACTCAAAGGCCTGATTTTCCAGACCTGGGGCCGGGCTCTCTGCCGGGCCATGCGCATCAAGGTGAGAATCCACGGAACGCCCCCGGCCGAGGCCGAGCGTCTCTTTCTCGTGGCCAACCATTGCAGTTATCTGGACATCGCCGTCCTGGCCTCGGTTCTCCCTCTTTCTTTCGTTTCCAAGCACGATGTGGCCCGCTGGCCCGGGATAGGCCTTCTGGCCAGAATGATCGGCACCATCTTTGTCAACCGGGCCAAGCCGTTATCCAGCCGCGCCCTGGTCGATTCGGTGGTCAGGTCTCTGGAGCGGGGAGCGAGGGTGCTGGTCTTCCCGGAAGGCACTTCGACCAGCGGGCAGGCCATGCTGCCTTTCAAGACCGGGTTATTCGAAGCCCCGGCCCGGGCCGGAGCGGTGATTCAGCCTCTGCTCATCAGGTATTCCGCCCTGAACCGGCGTCCATTGACTCCCGAGACCAGAGACTTAATATGCTGGTACGACGGGACAGCCTTCGGAGAACATGCCTGGCGTCTGCTGGCCGCCGGCCCCATTGAGGCTGACGTTTTTTTCTGCCGTCCAGTGCCCCCGTCCGCGTCACGGAAGTCGCTGGCCGCCTCCGCCCGGAGCAGTCTTGAAGAACATTTCCGGCCCTTGATCCGGAGCAGCCATGCCTGACATGGGGGATAGAAAAAATCTTCACAATATGCCCAAGGTGTGTTATGACTAATTGTCCCTTATTGGAGTTAATTCAAAATGACCGATCAAGCACAATCCGACATGCAGATAACCATTGAACCTGATGGCAGAATCCTGTTTCCGGAAAGACTTATGGCCGAAGTGGTCATGCACACTCCAGGCGGCAAGCTGTGGTTCAACGACAAGGACCGGGCTTTGGGCATACGGCTGATGCGCAACGAGGATAATCCGCCTTACAGAATAGAGAGACTCCCCGGCCGTGACGGTGGCGCTACCGGTCTGTTGGACGCTTCCGATTTTCTGCGGAAAGTCGGTTTCGAGCCCAGAGCGGACCGGCGAACATATTCTTGTCGTTTTCATCAAAAATATCTGATGTTGGAAGTTCAACTGGAGGAATCCCGCGTCGAGCCAGTGTTTAACACCACAGGCCTGCTGGATGACTATCCCGGTCTGGAAGACTGATTTATTTAAGTTTTTGTTGTTTATCCCGGTGTTTGTTGCGGTGAGGCGAGAGACGAACCGCAGGAAGCATTACCTTTTTTAACCAATTTTATTGCCTATTTGAGACTGTTCGAGTTCCGTTTTTACTTGACAAGGTTTTTCGGCTGGGATAGATTGTCCCAAATTGCACAAAGACCTTGACTCAAAGACGATCAAGGGAGGCCTGCAATACCTGAAGTGAGCCCAACTATCTTTCATGTTCGTAAAAAACGGTTTCCCATCATCGCCGCGACGCCGCTTTCTGCTTTGAAATAAGGTGTTTCGCGCTGAGTTGTAATTTGTCGCGCCCATCATGTTCTTTTGTAATCAGCTAATACAAGATGGGATCAACCACAGCAATATTCAAGCAACCGCAGGAAAAATTCACGATGGACCAAGGAGGTGGTAAGGAAATTTTTCTTTGTTTGCATCCTTAAAACATGCACCAAGATTTAGGGATCGATCACAAAAACAGGAGGAAATAGATGCCGAGCTATGTGATTTTGGAAAAGTGCGACGGGTGCAAAGGTCAGGATAAGACCGCCTGCATGCACATTTGTCCGAACGACCTTATGTTCCTTGACAAGGAAACGATGAAGGGCTACAACCGCGACCCTTGGATGTGCTGGGAATGCTACAACTGCGTAAAAATCTGCCCCCAGCAGGCCATTGATGTCCGCGGCTATGCCGACTTCATGCCCATGGGCGCCAGCACCGTGCCTCTGAGGGGTTCCGAAGACATTATGTGGACAGTCAAGTTCCGCAACGGCTCCGTCAAGCGCTTCAAGTTCCCCATCCGGACGACTCCGGAAGGCCAGGCGCAACCCAAAGGCGGATATGACGAAGGCGGCGGCGACCTGAACGGCGTCTACTTGATGTGTGAGCCCGCTTGTCTGACTTCTGACGATCTCCCCCAGATGTAATTGAGGAGGTGCATTAATGGCGAACTTTGAAACGGTCGAGGTTACCACTGACCTCCTTATAGTCGGTGGCGGTATGGCGGCCTGCGGCGCCGCTCTGGAAGCTTCTTATTGGGGCAAGAAAAACGGCCTCAAGGTCACCCTGGTCGACAAGGCTGTTCCGGATCGTTCCGGCGCCGTGGCCATGGGCCTTTCGGCCATCAACCAGTATGTCAACTACGGCAAGAACGTGAACACGGTCGAGCAGTATGTCCATTACGTCCGTCAGGACCTTATGGGCATCAGCCGCGAAGACCTGGTTTACAACATCGCCCGCCACGTTGACGGCACCGTTCACATGTTTGAAAAATGGGGCCTGCCCATCTGGAAAGATGAGAACGGCAACTACGTGAACGAAGGTCGTTGGCAGATCATGATCAACGGCGAATCCTACAAAGTGATCGTTGCTGAAGCGGCCAAGAATGCTATGATCGAAGCCGGCAATGAAATCTACGAACGTGTCTTCATCGTGGCTCCGCTGATGAGCGAAGACGGCAGCCGCGTCGCTGGCGCCGTCGGCTTCAGCACCCGCGAAGACAAGTTCTACGTTTTCAAGGCCAAAGCGGTCGTCTGCGCCATGGGCGGCGCGGTCCACGTGTTCCGTCCGCGGTCCACTGGTGAAGGTCTGGGCCGTTCCTGGTATCCGCCCTTCAACAGCGGTTCCTCCACTTATTTTGAAATCATGGCCGGCGCGGAACTGACCTGTCAGGAAGTCCGCTTCATCCCGGTCCGCTTCAAAGACGCTTACGGCCCGGTCGGCGCGTGGTTCCTGCTGTTCAAAGCCCGCGCAGTCTCCGCTGAAGGCGGCGAGTACATGGTCGTCCGCAAGGACGAACTCAACAACTGGGCTCCCTACGGCCTGGCCAAACCCATCCCGGCCAACCTGCGCAACTACCTGGGCATGTTGGACGTAGACGCCGGCCTCGGCCCCCTGTACATGGAGACCGCGGAAGCCATCGGCAACCTGGCCAAGCAGTATGAGAACGACCCCAAGGCCTTCAAGAAAAAGATGAAGGAACTGGAGTCCGAAGCCTGGGAAGACTTCCTGGACATGACCATCAGCCAGGCTCTGCTGTGGGCGTCCCTGAACATCGCCCCCGAAGAGAAACACTCCGAGATCGCCGCCTGTGAACCGTATTTCATCGGTTCCCACTCCGGCGCTTCCGGCGCCTGGGTCTCCGGTCCCCCGGATCTGAAGGGCAAAGGCGTGAGCATGCCCGATGAATACTGGTGGGGCGATGCCGGCAACATGACCACCGTCAACGGCCTCTTCGCCGCTGGCGATGCTTCCGGCGCTTCCAGCCACAAGTTCTCTTCCGGTTCGTACACTGAGGGTCGTTATACCGGCATGCAGGCCGTCAAATGGATCCTGGCCAACAACACCCTGCCCGCCGCCGCCGGCGTGGACGACCTGAAGAAGAAGATACTGGCTCCGTTGGACAGGTTCGCGGAATTCTCCGGTCTGTCCTCCGACCCGGAAATCAACCCCAACTTCCTGAAGCCGTTCATGTTCATGTTCCGGCTGCAGAAGATCATGGACGAATACGCGGGCGGCGTCTCCTCCGCGTTCAAGACTTCCAAGAGCCTCTGCGCCCGCGGTCTCGAGCTGCTGGAGTTCCTGCGTGAAGACGCGGAGAAACTCGGCGCCGCGAACGTCTACGAGCTGGAGCGCTGCTGGGAGAACGTCCACCGTATGTGGCAGGCCGAAGCCCACGTCCGCACCATCCTGTTCCGTGAAGAGACCAGGTGGCCGGGTTACTACTTCCGCGCCGACACGCCCAAGATGGACAACGACAACTGGCTCGTCTTCGCCAACGTGAAGTACGATCCCAAAACAGCCGAATGGTCGGCCCGCAAGGTTCCCGTGGGCAAGCTGATCGACTAATCGGTCTGGCTGAATAAGCCTTGCTTGAGGCGCCCCTTTCCGGGGCGCCTCTTTTTTCCCGTCAGCCTTGGGAAAGCGTCAAAAATGCTTGCAAAAAAATGCCGTTGTGATAGAAGGTTTGATGATGCAATATCAGGATAAGGGGTTGTACAAATTACGGAAAGGCTGCTTATGCCTTGACGGTGTTTTGAGGTTCTTTTTTTTGCCCGTAGTAGTTAATAATTTCACAATGTTACGGCTCAGGCCGAGACCAACCCCTTATTCTCAAAGATTTTTCGGAATTTCATTCTCAACGAAAAACTAGTAACCCCGGAGGTAAATCATGGGAGAGGAGAAAACCACTCAAACCATCCTCGTCGTCGGGGGAGGGATCAGCGGCGTCACCACGGCCGTTGAAGCCGCCGAAGCAGGCTATAATGTCGTGCTGGTGGAAAAGAATCCCTACCTGGGCGGCCGAGTGGCCCAACTGAACCAGTATTTCCCCAAGCTCTGCCCGCCATACTGTGGACTGGAAATCAACTTCCGGCGTATGAAGCAAAGCCCCAACATCCGCTTCTTCACCATGGCCGAAGTGGAATCCATCTCCGGTCAGGAAGGCAACTTCGACGTTTCGGTCAAAGTCAATCCGCGCTTTGTCAACGAAAAGTGCACCGCTTGCGGAAAATGCGCCGAAGTCTGTGAAATGGAAATAGACAACCCCTTCGACTTCGGCATGAAAAAGATCAAGGCCGCCTACCTGCCCCATGACATGGCCTTCCCTATGCGCTACGTTCTCGATCCGGCCCTGGCCAGCGGCGCTGAGGCTCAGAAGGTCAAGGACGCCTGCCCTTACGAGGCCATCGAACTGGACATGCAGCCCAAGACTTTCACCCTCAACGTGGGCGCCATTGTCTACGCCACCGGCTGGACCCCTTACGACGCGGCCAAGATCGATTATTACAATTTCAACAAAAATACCAACGTCGTCTCCAACATGATGCTGGAGCGCCTGGCCGCTTTCAACGGCCCCAACGGCGGCAGGATACTCCGCCCCTCGGACGGCAAGGAAGTCAAACACGTGGCCTTTGTCCAGTGCGCCGGTTCCCGCGACGAGAATCATCTGCCTTACTGCTCGGGCATTTGCTGCCTGGCCTCCCTGAAGCAGGCCACCTACGTCCGCAGCCAGTACCCCGACGCCAAGGTGACCATCTGCTTCATCGATATCAGGGCCATGGAGCGGCTGGAGGACTTTTACACCAAGGTCAAGGCCGATGAAAACGTCTCCTTCGTCAAGTCCAAGATAGCCAAGATAACCCAGGACCCCGCCACCGGCGACGTCATCCTCGAAGGCGAAGACACCCAGGCCGGAAAACCGATCAAGATCCAGGCCGATATGGCCGTTCTGGCCACCGGCATGGTTCCCAACACCCTGGAAACCAAGGTTCCGGCCGATATCGCTTATGACGATTACGGCTTCATCGCTTCCGACTCCGGCGTGCCGGGTATCTTCGGCGTCGGCACGGCCAAGCGGCCCAACGACGTGTCGTCCTGCGTGCAAAGCGGCACCGCCGCGGCCATCAAGGCCATCCAGTCCATTTCGAGGAGGTAAGGTCCATGGAAAAAAAGACCGCATGCTACATATGCACCGGTTGCGGCATCGGCGAGGCTCTGGATGCGGAAGCCCTGGCCAAGGTCGCCACCGGGGAGTATAAGGCCCCCATTTGCAAGAATCACCCCTTCCTTTGCAGCCCCGAAGGCGTGGAACTCATCAAGGCCGACATGGCCGGAGAAGGCGTCAACACCATCGTCATCGCCGCCTGTTCGCCCAGGGTCAATTATGACGTTTTCGATTTCGGCAACGTCGTCCTGGACCGGGTCAACCTGCGGGAGCAGGTGGTCTGGTGCACAGAACCCAATGATGAGTTGGACGACCCGAACGAAGATATCCAGATGATGGCCGAAGACTATCTGCGCATGGGTATGGTCAAGGTCGGCAAGATGGAGCCGCCCGTGCCTTACGCCGGACCTGACGGGGAAGCCACCGTCTTCTCCAAGGACGTGCTGGTTGTCGGCGGCGGCGTCGCGGGCCTCTCGGCCGCTCTGGACGCGGCCAAGGCCGGTTATAAGGTGGCCCTGGTCGAAAAGGAGGCTCAGCTCGGCGGCTTCGTGGCCAAGCTGAAGCTCACCACGCCCAGCAAGCCCCCGTATCAGGAACTGGAAGAGACCGGCATGGCCGCGTTGATTGCCGAAGTCGAGGCCAACGACAGAATAGACGTTTATAAATCGGCGGAAATCGAGGAAATCAAAGGCGGCCCCGGCCTGTTCGACGCCAAGATCAAGGCCAACGGCGGCCTGGTGGAAAACCGGTTCGGTTCCATAATTCAGGCCACAGGCTGGAAGCCTTACGATGCCAGCAAGCTGGCAGACCTCGGTTACGGCGCTTCCCCTGACGTGGTCACCAACGTCCAGTTTGAGGAAATGGCCGCCGCGGGGAAAATCACCCGTCCTTCCGACGGGTCCGAACCGGCCGCCGTAGCCTTCATCCAGTGCGCCGGCTCCCGTGACGAAAACCACCTGCCCTACTGTTCGGCCGTCTGCTGCCGGGCCTCGCTGAAACACGCCCTGTATCTCAAGCAGCAAAACGAGGAAACAGCCGTTTACATCTTCTACAAGGACATCCGTACGCCCGGGCAGGATGAGGAAATCTACCGGCAGGCCCAGCGGGCCGGGGTCATCTTCATCCGGGTGCCCGACAAGGTGGCTTCCGTAACCGCCGAAGGCGGCAAGCTGTCCATAGAGGCCGTAGACGCCCTGCTCAACGATACGGTCCAGGTGGAAGAGCTGGACATGGTCGTTCTGGCCACCGGCATGGTCCCCAACGCAGCTCACTGGCTGGATTCTCCGGACGCCGCCACCGAAGCGGCCGCCGAAGAGAAGAAGGACGGCGAAGCCTGCCCGGCCGCGCCTCCCAAGGTCAAAAACAGCGTCCTCAAGCTTGCTTACCGCCAGGGCCCGGATCTGCCGTCGTTCAAATACGACTTCCCGGATTCGCATTTCATCTGCTTCCCTTACGAAACCCGCAGGACCGGCATCTACGCCGCTGGCTGCGTGCGCCGGCCCATGACCATGGGCACGGCCAAAGAAGACGCGGCCGGCGCGGCCATGAAGGCCATCCAGGCCATGGAATCCGTGGCCGTCGGACGGGCTGTTCATCCCCGGGCCGGAGACCTCAGCTTCCCGGAATTCTTCATGCAGCGCTGCACCCAATGTAAACGCTGCACGGAAGAATGTCCTTTCGGGGCCATCAACGAAGACGAGAAGGGCAATCCCCTGCCCCAGCCCACCCGCTGCCGCCGTTGCGGCGTCTGCATGGGCGCTTGTCCGGAACGTATCATCTCCTTCAAGAACTACTCGGTGGATGTGATCGGCTCCATGATAAAGAACGTGGAGATACCCGAGGAAGACGAGGAGAAACCCAGGATACTCATACTGGCTTGCGAAAACGACGCCTACCCGGCCCTGGACATGGCCGGTCTGCGCCACCTGAAATACAGCCCGTATGTCCGGGTCATCCCCCTCAGGTGCCTCGGCTCCATCAACCTGGTCTGGATCGCCGACGCTTTGTCCACCGGCTTCGACGGAGTCATCCTCTTCGGCTGCCGTCCCGGCGACGATTACCAGTGCCACTTCATCAAGGGTTCCGAACTGGCTCAGACGCGCATGAGCAAAATTTCCGAAACCCTGACCAGGCTCTCTCTGGAAGAAGAGCGCATCCGGGTCGAGGAGATCAGCATCACCGACTGGGACCGCGTCCCCCAAATTATCGGGGAGTTCATGGAAACCATAGACAAGATAGGGCTCAATCCCTTCAAGGACCTGTAGAAAAAAGGCCCGGCCTCATCGGCCGGGCTTTACTTATTCCAGCGGCGGCCTTCGGGCCGCCGTTATTTTTCAGTCCCCGTCCGGTATCCTGATCATCTGGGCGGCCACCAGGGAGGCCAGGGCCAGAACTGCCCCGGCCAGAAAAGTGATGCGGTAATCCACCAGCCAAAGCATGCCGCCGAGCACGGGCAGAACCACCGCCGCGATATGGTTGATGGTGAAACCGGCGGCCATGCTCGGCGCTATGTCGGCCGGGTCGGCCACTTTCTGAAAATAGGTCCTGATGGCCATGGCGAAATTGAAGAATATGTGGTCCAGGATATAGAGCACGGCTACCAGCAGCCGGGATTCCACATAGGCGTAGCCGACGAAGACGATGATGAGCGAAAAATACTCCAGACTCAGAACCTTGCGTTCGCCGTAGCGGATGACCGCCTTGCCGATGTAGGGACTGAGGAAGAAGTTGACTATATTGTTGATAATGAAAAGCACAGTTATCTGCTGGACTGTGTAGTCGAATTTCTTGACCAGCAGAAACACGGCGAACGCCACAAAGACCTGTCTTCTGGCCCCGGCCAGAAAGGTCAGCAGATAGTACAGCCAGTATTTGCGGCGGAAAATCATTTTCTTGTGCTGGGCGACCAGGTTCCGGTTGGTCGGGTCTTGCAGCAGAGCCCAGCCCGCAGCCAGGGCGACCAGGCCGCCGCAGAAGAGATACAGCCACGTGTAGCCCATGAAGGCGGCGGAGAAATATATGACCAGCCCTATGCCCACATTGGCGGCTGCGGCCGCGCTCCGCTGCTGGCCGAAGACCCAGGGCGAAACACCCTTGTCGAAGTACTGCAGGGTCAGCGACTGGTTGGTCGTCTCGAAGTAGTGCATGCCGAAGCTCATGATGAGGGTGGTCAGGACCAGGCCGCCGAAGCTGGGCATCAGACCGGTCAAGGCCACCCCCAGCCCCAAGGTCAGCACCGAGACCGCCGACAGGGTGTGTTCACGCATAATCAGCATGAAATAGACGGCCAGCAGGGACAAAAAACCAGGTATTTCGCGTACGGACTGGATGATGCCCACGTGGTGGCCGTCCAGGCCGACCATGTTCACCGCGAAATTGTCGAACAGGGTCCGCCAGGATTGCAGGCCGGCCGTGCAGGCAATGGTCAGGATCAGCAGATAGCGGTACATCGGGTCTTTAGCTGCGTTTTTCATGAGAAAAGCCACCTTCGGAGCGTTTTCGGCACAAGGTCAGAGACTAAGACCGCCTCACGGTCAAGTCAACAGGAAAAGGACCGGCCGACGCCCGCTGCTGTGGGCGAACGCTCTCGAAATTTACGGGTATTCAGGAAAAGGCGAGGGCGGCCTTCGGGCCGCCGTGTACTTGTTGACAAAATCCCACCCAAGGCCGTTGAAAGAGAAGAAGGCTCCGAGAGCAACTATACAGGCGGGATGCTTCACCCCTGCCGCGAATGGCGACGACTTCGGAAAGTCTTTCCCGCCCAGACCAAGGGGACGCCCAAGCGGCCGCGTCCCCTTGGAACCCCCGGCCTTTTTTAACCCGTCGAACGGGCATCCATGCCCTTCGCCGGGGGGCGAACGTCCATGTTCGCCTAAGATAAGGAGAAGCCGGGCAATCTGCTTTGGGGGTGTAAGTCAGGTTGATAAAGACAACAAAGGGGTTTGTCAACAATCAGAGGGCGGCCTCGCGGCCGCCCTCTGGGACGTAGTTGGGTATTCTACGGTTGAAAAACTGTTCAGGTTACCGTGAAGCCTCGGCCTGCCACTTGGACTTGACCTGCATGAGCCAGAGGACCACCGGGCGATAGGCCAGGTGGGCCCACTTGGCGAAAGGCACTTCCAGGACCAGCATGGGGATGGCCACCATCAGGTGAATGACATAGATGGTGTAGGTGAAAAGGGGCCATTCCAGCCAGATGCCGAAGTGGACCAGGATGCCGGTCAGAGTGGTAAGTTGCAGGAGAATCAGGAACATCCAGTCCGTGCCGTGAGAATTTTTGTATGGAGCCTTGGACTTCCTGATGCGGCCGATGAGGGCGTAGGTTGTGCCGTACATGATGGCGAAAGTGGCGTAGTATCCCACCAGGCTCATGATAACGCTGAGGGTCGGATAGGACGGGTCGATGACCGAGTCGCGCTGGAACCAGCGTATGCCGACCACGACCATCAGGAAGACCGAACTGTACCCGGTCATGATGAGCAGGTGGACTATCCACTGGGTCTTGTCCTCGCATTTGTTGAACTGCTTCTGGGTCAGGAAGTGCAGAATAAGGTCCTTGGCTTCCTTGGCATAGAACCCCAGAGGGATCCTGTGCAGCAGATCGCCCATGACGAATCTGGCGCACCGGTACACGTTGCTGAGGAGGACGGTGCTGAGAACGGCGGCCATGATAAGGTCGGCGATTTCGATGAAGTGGTTGGGCGCGAAGACATTCAGGGCCACCCTGTCGGTGATGACCTCGCCGTGGAAGAGCAGGAAAGCCAGGCCCACGAGCATGCCCACAATGGTCACGGCCACTATCTCAAAAGCCTCCGATATATAGAAGCGGCGGGCGAAGCCTGTCCAGTCGTAGAGAGAAGTCAGGTAACGCCGCATGACCATCATGGTCTCGCCGGGATCGGCTCCCCGTGGGCAACGGTCGGAACAGTCGCCGCAGTAGTAACAGAGCCAGGGCTCCGGCGCTTGCAGAAGCTTGTCCCGCAGGCCCATCTGGGCGTACTTGACCAGCTTGCGGGGGAAGGGATTATCCGGCGTGGACAGCGGGCAGACCGCTGTACAGTTTCCACAATGAAAACATTTACTGGCGTCTTTCAGGCCGAATTCCTTCAGCTCCTTCATTAAATTTGGATCAACTTTGATACTCATCCTCAAGCCTCCTCGCGTATCAAACATTCCCTGAAGAATCAGTTACCGTCCGGCAGTGTCCCGGTTCGGATTCCCGGTCGCCACGGAAGCCGGGAATCCGCGAACCTGACACTCGTTGGGCCTCTCGCCTAAAATCCCTTGTAAGGGTTGGGGTCGAGCGCTTCTATGCTTTCCGCGAACTCGTTCAGCAGGGCAGGCAGGCTGTGGTAATCCATGATGGAAACCTGCTCATACCGCACCCGCTCGGACTCCAGAACCAGGCGGTCCAGAGTTTCCTTGATCTTGCTCAGGCGTATGTCCGCGAGTTCGCTGCCCTTGATGAAGTGGCACTGGTAATCGTCGCCGGACTTGCACCCCAGCAGCAGGATGCCGTCTATGCCCTTGGACAAGGCGTCCGCGATCCAGATAAGGTTCAGGGACCCCAGGCAGCGCAAAGGCAGAATCCTGATCCAGGGGGAATAGGTTATCCTGTTCAGGCCGGCCATATCCAGGGCCGGGTAGGCGTCGTTCTCACAGGCCAGGACCAGGATGCGCGGTTTTTCTTCATCCTCTTCAGGAACATCAAGTGATTTGATGGCCGAACCGATGATGTCCACGGAGTAGTTCTTGAAGGAGATGATACGTTCCGGACACGCGCCCATGCAGACGCCGCAGCGGCGGCAGCGGGTGGGCTGGGGCAGAGGATTGCCCTTCTCGTCTTCGTTGATGGCCCCGAAAGGACATTCTTCCGTGCAGCGTTTACACTGGGTGCAGCGCTGCATGAAGAATTCGGGGTAAGTCATGTCTCCGGCCCGGGGATGGACGGCCTTGCCCAGCGAGGTCAATTCCACACACTGGACGGCCTTCATGGCCGCGCCGGCCGCGTCCTCCATGGTCGCCGCCGATCCCATGGGGCGGCGCACGCAACCGGCGGCGTAGATACCGGTCCGGCGGGATTCATAGGGGAAGCAGATGAAATGGGAGTCGGGGAAGCCGTTGCGCAGTTCGGGCAGCTCCGGCCCCTGGCGGTACTGGAGGTTGATGATGTCCGAGACCCGGATGGGGTCCAGGGGAACTTCCGATTCCTCCTCCTTTTTCGGCGCGTCTTCACCCTCGTCTCCGGCGGCCTGGTGTTTGAGCCATTCCTTGTAGTCCTGCCCGAAGGCCGTGGCCGGCACCATGCCGGTGGCCAGCACGACCATATCCAGGTTGTCCAGAACAACCGTGTCGCCCAGCAGTTCATCCAGGGCTTCCACAGCCAAGGTACCGCTCTGAGCCAGCACCTGGGGGTCCTGACAGCGGATGAAGAGCACCCCGGCCTCCTGGGCCTTGCGGTAATAGTCTTCGGCCTGGCCCGGCGTCCGCAGTTCCTTGTAGACCACGAAGACATTGGCGTCCGGGTCTTTCTCCTTGATCTGGACGGCCTGCTTGAGGCTGGCCAGACAGCAGATGGTCGAACAATACGGCAGGTGTTTCTTGTCGCGGGAACCGGCACACTGCAGGAAAGCCACGTTCTTCAGGGCCTTGCCGTCGCTGGGCCGGGCCAGCTTGCCAGCCTTGTTGAGTTCCTCGAATTTGGTGTTGGTGATGACATTTGGCGACTGGCCGAAGCCCAGTTTGGGGTCCAGCTTTTTCGGGTCGTAAGGCTTCCAGCCCGCGGCCATGACCACCGCGCCGATGTTGTGTTCGAAAACCTCTTCGCCCTGCTTGATGGTCACCTGGAAGACGCAAGGCCCGCCGACGGTCTTCTCCACCTTGGCTCCGGTATAGACCTTGATTCTGTCGTTGGCCGTGACCGCTTCGATCAGCTTGGGCAGGGGGTTGTCCTGGGCTTCCTTGTACGGAAAGCTCACCCGCCGGGCCACGCCCTTCTGGAAGCCGCCCAGTTCTTTTTCCTTCTCCACCAGCACGGCATTGTAACCGGCCTTGGCCACTTCGTTGGCCGCCGTCAGGCCGGAGATGCCGCCGCCCACGACAAGTATGTCCTTGGACATCTCCTGTTCGGGACGGAAAGGCTCAGGCAACTGCATCTTGGCGGCCTTGGCCCCGCTCATGCGCATATAGTCCTCGGCCATCATCTGGATATCCTCGTTCGGATCGTCCAGCTCCTCGTTGGGTTTCTGGCTCCAGACCACCTGTTCGCGCAGGTTGGCGCGGTCCACTATGCAGCCGGGAAAGTCGAAGACATCGTAGTTGGCCCGGGGAGAACAGGCCGCCACGATGATCGTATTGACGCCTTCGTTGGCTATGTCGTTCCTGATGAGTTCAGCCCCTTCCGGGCCGCAAAGGTAGGGATGGGTCTTGCAGATGGGGGCCTTGAGTTCGCCCTTGCCCAGCTTGGTCAGGGCCTCGATGTCCAGCACATCACCGATTCCGCATCCGGAACAGATATATACTCCGAGTTTCTTGTCCATGACTTACCTCCTCCCCGCGATGGATTGAATGGCCTTGAGCGCGGCGGCCGTGCCGTCCTGCACCGCCTCCGACACGTTGACCGGGGTCCTGGCGCAACCCGCGCCGCAGATGCCCGGCACACCGGAGTTCTGGGCCACAAAACCATAATCGTCGTAAGCAACCTTTGTGGGGAGAGGCGCTTTGGCCGTGTTCGGCTCCATTCCCGTCGCCAGAACCGCCATGTCCACATTGACTTCCAGCAGTTCCTCGGTGGCCGTATTCTCCACCTTGAGCAGCAGGTTCTTCGTGGACGGGTCCTGGGCTATCCGGGCCACCTTGCCCTTGATGAACTCGATATTGCCGTCATCCTTGACCTTGGCGTAGAAGTCCTCCAGGCGGTCGGTGGCGCGGATATCGATGAAGAAAATAATTATCTTGGCCTCGGGATACTGCTCACGGATGTAGGTGGCCTGCTTCAGGGAAGCCAGGCAGCAGATGCCGGAGCAGAACCCCAGGTGATTCTCGTCGCGGGAACCCGCACACTGGATGAAGCCGATGGTCTTGGGCGCTTCGCCGTCCGAGGGGCGCAGAATGCGGCCTTCGGTGGGACCGGCGAAGGAAGCCATGCGCTCCATCATCATGTTGGTGATCAGATTCGGATACTGGCCGAATCCGTAAGTGTCCAGCTTAGCGGCGTCGTAAGGCTTCCAGCCCGTGGCCCAGACCACCGCCCCTACATTCAGATCCATGGCCTTGGGCTGCATGTCCAGTTCGATGGCCTCGTAAGGGCAGGCATCCTTGACCTTCTGGGCCTCAGCGCCGCTGGCGGCCAGGGCCGGGTCCAGGACGTAACGCATGGGGTAAGCCATGACATGGGGCAGATAGGCGGCCTTGATCTTTTTCATGCCGAAATCGAACTGGCTGTCGATTTCCATGCCGCAGGCCTCGGCGCACTTCCCGCAGCAGGTGCACTTGTCGTTGACGTACCGGGGGTTCACCTTGATGGAGGCCTTGAAATTGCCCTGCTCCCCGGAAATTGCGGTAACCTCGGCCATGGTGAAGAACCTGATCCGGTTGTTCATTTTCATCCGGCGGAAGTTGATTTCCAGGCCGCAGTTCGGGGGGCACAGTTTGGGGAAGTATTTGTTAAGCTGGGCCACCCGCCCCCCCAGGTAGGGATTCTTTTCAACAAGGTAGACATCGTATCCGGCCTCGGCTGCTTCGATGGCGGCGGTCATTCCGGCCATCCCTCCGCCGACAACCAGGATGCTCTGGGTGGTAGAGTTCTCCATACTCATCCTCCTTGGAAAAATATTCAAACCTTAGCACCGTGAAGAGACAGAGCTCCCTCTCAGTCACGTTGTTCCCGGCCCTGCTCTTGTTTACTCATTTATGGTGTCCGCTCCAAAACGGGGTGAATCAACATTTGTGATTATCATAACTCGCGGTAAGGAGCAAACAAAAAGTCATATTGTTTCTTGATACTTCTGCGACCGGGAGAACCCGTAGAAAGGCTTTGTTAAATAAATCACATTATTGCGGAACGCCTGCTCTTCAGCCCGGACAGATGAAAGAAACGGACATGATTTGCAACGGAATGTTTTTTCTTTCGTTTGCAATAAAACGAAAAACAGCCAAGGAATACCGTGCAAGGCAGGCGTAAAAAAATATCTATTAATTCCGTTTTTTCCGTAAGCAAAAAGCGGCATCTAAAAAAACAGGGCGGCCAACAGGGGGAGACTCATCCGGCCTCATTGACAACCCCCGCAGGGGGACTTAGTATTAAAGGCAGCAGAAAAGGCGCGCCGGAAAAACCGGAACAGCCTCAAGGAGGAATCGATGACGGAGGACAAGACGATCTGCCCCCATTGCGGCCAGAAGATGAGCAAGTTCAAGGCTCCGGGAGAAAGCAGCTGGGGGGAGAGCATCTGGTATGTCTGTTTCAACGACGAGTGCCAGTATTACGTTAGAGGCTGGGATCACCTGTACAATACCATGAAAGCCAAGTGTTCATACCGCCACAGGTACGACCCCGAATCCGATTCCGCAGGCCCAATGCCCGTCTACTCCAAGGACATGGGACGTAATTTCATTATCGAAGAATAGAACAGATCATGGACCAAGGTTGGCGGCCCGGCCACGCCTGACCGGCGGGGACGGGCCTTTTTATTGCCCTGCTTGAGGGTTGAGGCTACAGCAGATTTTCTTCCAGCAGCGTCAGAATCTTCGCCCTGGCCGCGTAACCGGGCTCATTGTTCAGCAGGATGACAAAGGGCAAGGGCTCCCCCGGCCCGGCGTTGAGAAAACCGGCCATGGATTTCACATCGCTCAGAGTCCCGGTTTTGAACACAGCCGGGCCTTTTTCGGTCATAAGGTCGCGGTAAGGCGCAAAGACCCTGAGCACCCGGATCATCTGTCCGGCCGTGACCAGAGTCCGGCGCGACAGACCGGAACCTTCCTCCACGTGGAAAGCCTCCACGCCACGGCTGGCCAGAAATTCCTTGACCACCCGCCGGGATTTCTCCGGGTCGGCCGGGGCTCCGTATTTCTCCGCCCCCATGACCAGAAATATCTGATTGGCCATAAAGTTGTTCGAGTATTTAAAAACCTGCCCGATCAGCCAGCGCAGATCGCGCCGGGATTCGTGCCGGTAAAAAAGCGGAACTATCGAAGAATCATCAGCCGCCCGCTCTATGCGGCCGGCAACTTCGATTCCTTTGGCCTCGAGAAAGGCCCGGATGAGTTCTCCCGCGTATTCCAGGCACATAGCCGGACTCTCGGTCAGGTTTATCCGCACTTCGCCCCGGTTGATATTCTTCAGGGCCATTTCGCGGGCCAGCGAGGTCAGGGGCGTCTGCGGCTCGGCCGAAGTCACCCCCCCCTTGGCGTCCACGTTGACGAAAATGGTATTGAAGTTTACGCAAAGGGCTCCGTTATAGGCGTCGTAGGGGTTCAGGGTCCGGGCCGTCCCGTCCAGCACCAGCCCCGGCGGGAAAAAACCGTTGTCCAGCCTGATGTTGTTGACCCGGGTCAAGCCTTTTTCCCTCAGGACCCCGGCGATGAATTCGAGTTCCTCGGAAACCAGATAAGGGTCGCCGCGGCCGACCACATAGAGGTCGCCTTGACCCGAGAGGCGGAAATCCGTGGTGAAGCGGTAACCCGGCCCCAGTGTGTCCAGGGCCGCTGCGGCCGTGACTACTTTCAGGGTCGAAGCCGGAATGAGCTGCTTATCCGGATTATGGCTGAACAGCATCCGGCCGTCGGGTTGAGCCGCCGCCACGGCCCCGGCCCCGGCCAGTGATTTTATCCGATCCTGCCAAGAACCGGCATAGACCGTCCCGGAGGCCAGGACCCAGGCCAGAACCATTGCCGCCAATTTCATTCTTCCATTCAGGTGCATCATGCCCGATGGGTATCACGGTTCCGGGCCGCCGGTCAAGATTCCCGGCGTTGTCAAAAGGTCTGACACCAGGGGTGCAAAAAAATTTTAGCCACTGATAAATAAGCTGACATTTTTTTCGGACAGCGGCCTCGGGCGGGACGAAAAGGAAAACGTTGCCGCTTGTCCACGAAAATCGGAAACCCCCGTCATTTAGCGGCCTTGGTTTGGTGTTGCCAAACAAAAATGTGGCCGGGAAAAATTTCCCCGGAACTGGCAACAGACTTGCTTGTGTATAAAGCCGCAACGGATTCCCGGGAAACTTGAGTCCAGCCGGTTGGCGGACATCCCCGGCAGAGTCGCAACGACAAAACCTGAAAGGAGTTCGCCGGACATTCGAGCGAAACGGGTATCCAAGAAGCTACGTGAAACCCTAAAATCTCACCCTACCAAACCTCAAACGCACCTTCAGCATCAAACCTCCTTCCACGCCGGGACCCTCTCCCGGCGTGTGTCTTTCCGGGCGGGGTGTAACAACCCCGCCGCCCGTCTTCTGCCCGAAACCAAGCCTGCCTGCTGCGTTTTCCGGACGGGCCGCCTCGGCGCTGCGGCCGAGGTGATCAGCGCCGATCCAGATTTGCCCTTGACAAATAGTTACAATATGGCTACTATGTAACTAAATAATCGCACAATCGACCTAACCCTGTTGTTTTCCTGAATTTATTCCGGCGCTTTTGATATCCGAAGCGGGGCTGGACGCAAAATCTGTCGGCAAAGACATGTTACTGCTCCGGTAGAAAAGAAAAGACCAAAGCCGAGGGATGCGGCGGAAAGATGGCCGAGACGGCCGCCTCAAACTCCAGAGAGCCCTTCTTTTTTCAGTTTTGCAGGCAATGAGGGCGGCCATATCGCAGGTTCAGAGAAAAGGGTAACAAGATGAGATATGCAGAAACAGGGTTCAACCTGGAAATTGATCTTTCCCGGGGAAACATCGAGCGGGTGGAGACAGACCCTGCTTGGACCGAACTGTACCTCGGGGGGTTGGGCACCAACGCCAAGATAATGTGGGACCGGGTTCCACCCGAAGTCGAACCTTTTTCGCCGGAAAATCTCCTTATCTTCAGCGCCGGCCTTCTCTGCGGCACCCCCGCCACAGGCTGCAACCGCACCATCGTCACCACCATTTCCCCTCAGACCAGGCTTATGGCCTTTTCCATGATGGGCGGCTTCTGGGCGCCGGAACTCAAGTACGCCGGTTATGACAAGGTCATAATTCGCGGCCAATCCCCCAGCCTGGTTTATCTGTGGATCAACAACGACAAGGTGGAGATACGCGACGCATCCCATCTGCATGGGAAAGGCGCCATTGAAACCGCGGAAATAATCCGCCAGGAGCTGCACGAACCGAAAGCCCAGGTAGCCGCCATAGGCCTGGCCGGGGAAAACAGGGTTTATTATGCGTCCATAGAACAGGGGCGGTCCAGCGCCAGCCGGGGCGGCATAGGCGCGGTCATGGGCGACAAGGGTTTGAAGGCTATTGCCGTCCGCGGCACCAAGGACATCAATATCGCCCGGCCTGAAGAATTCATGGAGCTTTGCAGCGAAGTGCTGCAATACATCAAATTCCGCGAAGACCACCCCATTCCGGGGGTAATGCCTATTCTGGCCGGTCTCGGATCGCCCCAGGAAATGAAGACCCATGACGAAAAATGGCACACAGAAAATTTCATGTGGGGAAATTCCCGCCTCCGCAGAAGGGATTTCTGGAACGAGGAAATTGAAAAGGAATGGACGGAGACTCTGGAAAACATGCGGACGCGGCTGATAAGCTGCTACAACTGCCCGTTGAAATGCGGAGCGACCATTTCCGTCCCCGGCATTCCCACTTATATGATGAAATGCTTCTCGAAGCTCACCTATACCATGGCGGCCATGTCGGACCTGGAATTCGGTTTGGGCATCGCGCAAAGCGCGACCGAGTATGGAGTGGACGGATTCTCGGCTCCCCAGGTCATGGCTTTCGCCCTTGAGCTGTACCAAGACGGCATTTTGACCGACGACGACTTCCCGGGCATGCCCGAGGACAACGAGGGCAGATTCTACTGGCTGCTCGACAGAATCGTCAGGCGGGAAGGCATTGGCGACGTCCTGGCCAACGGCACCTACTGGGCGGCCAGACAGATCGGCAAGGGCGCGGAGGCATACGCCCATAACAACATCAAGAAGCATGAGCAGTTGCCGCTCAAGCTCAGTATGCTGAATCCCATCTACTTCCTGATGTACGCCACGGGAGAGAAGATAAACATCACCCAGATCGAAGGGCAGTTCCCGCAGTCGCCCTTTCCCACGAGAGAGGAAAGGGAAGAGTTCGTCAAGGACTGGTTCCAGGTTCCCGATGAAAAGTTCAAACAATACCTGCTGGACTGGGAACTGCGCGGCGAAAAATCCATGCCTTTCTACCCGACGGTTCAGATGTGTTGCGATATTGTCGACTGGCAGGAAAAGATGCACTACATCGACGACGCTCTCGGGATGTGCTCCGGGTTGTCCTCTTTTCCGCTTAAGCCGCCCTATCATATCCACAACTACCCGAAATTCATCTCGGCGGGCGCAGGGATAGAGATGGACGAAGAAAAACTGTCGTTGGCGGCCAAACGATACCGGACCCTGGTCAGAGCCAACAATATCAGAAGAGGCATGAGAAGAAAGGATGAAAAGCCGCCGGAGAACCATTGGAAGAAGAGGTTTCCCGAGCTTGAAAAGGAACTTCTCGATACCTATTACAGCTTCAAGGGCTGGAACAACGACGGCGTTCCCACGAAAGAATCCTTGCATGAACTGTCTCTGGACTACGTGGCCGAGGACTTCATACGCCGGGGAATCCTGACGGATGATGAGGGTGCCGCCGCACTGGCCGGGTCGGGCGGTAAACCGGAAGAAGCAGAGTTGAGAGCGTGAACCGCTATGGGTGAAAAAAAGAAAAAAATAGTCAAAACGATAAGAGTAGATGTTGATAAATGCAACGGCTGCCGGGCCTGCGAGATGATCTGCTCCGCCTTTCACGCCACGCCCAAATACAGCAGCAACAATCCGGCGAGGTCCCGCATCCGGGTCATTCGCGAACCGTTGCGGGATATCTATATTCCGATCTACGCAGGGGAATATGCCCCGGCTGAATGCATGGGCCGGGGCAAGTATATCATCGACGGCAAGGAATACGAAGAATGCGCCTTCTGCCGGGCTTCCTGCCCATCCAGAAATGAATTCAAGGAGCCGGATTCAGGGCTCCCTCTGAAATGCGATATGTGTGAAGGCGAGGAAGAACCCTTGTGCGTCAAATGGTGCCTGGTCGATGCCCTGATCTACGAAGAAAGGGAAGAAGAAACCGAAGAAGAAGAGAAGCCGGAGGATCTGGAGGTCGGGCTGGAATTCCTGGCCGACAAATTCGGTCTGGACAAGATAATGGACACTCTCGCCCGCATGTCAAACTCGAAGAAGGCTTGAAGCAGCAATATGGAGGCCTTCTGCAGAGGGTCTCATAAGGGGAAGGAAGAGGCGCAGGGAAGAAAGTGGAGACCGTAGCCCCGTACAAAGAGATAATAGATGTCATAAAGGAGAGCGGCGGCGACGCCTTCAAAAGATGTTTTCAATGCGGACTGTGCGACACCGTGTGCCCCTGGAACAGGGTTACGACTTTCAGTATGCGCAGGCTTGTCCGCCAGGCTGCGTTCGGTCTGACCGAGATCGAGAGTGAAGACATCTGGCGTTGCACCACCTGCGGATTATGCCCAGAGAAGTGCCCCAGGGACGTCAGGCAGATAGAATCCGGAGTGGCCTTGCGCCGGATTGCCACCGAATACGGAGTCTTTCCCAAATCCGTTACGCCCATCCGCACGGCGGTCGGAAGCCTGATCGGCGAAGGCAACCCGCTCAATGAAGAGAGGAAAGACAGGGCTAAATGGGCGGAAGGACTTTCCGTTCCCGCCTTCACCGAAGGGATGGAAATCCTTTATTTCCCCGGCTGTTATTTCTGCTACGACCCGCGGCTGATAAAAGTGGCCAGGGCCACGGCCGGAATCCTCAAACGGGCCGGGGTGGATTTCGGGATACTTGGCTCCAAGGAGAGCTGCTGCGGAGAGAGCATCCGCAAGACGGGCGATGAGGAACTCTTCAAGCGCCTGGCCAGAGAAAACATCAAAGCATTTATCGATAACGGGGTGAAAAGAATCCTCGTTTCCTCTCCTCATTGCTACCACACTTTCAAAAACGAATATCCGGAATTCATGGTTAAATTCGAGGTGGTTCACATATCCCAGTATCTTTGTGAGCTTATCAATGCCGGAAGGCTCGAGATCAAAGGGGAGTATGCCGGGAAAGCCACCTATCACGACCCCTGCTACCTTGGGCGGCATAACGGGATATACGAAGAGCCGCGGGCCGTCTTGAGGAAAGTGCCCGGTCTGGAATTCACCGAAATGCCCGACATTCGGTCCGCCAGCCTTTGTTGCGGAGGTGGCGGCGGCCGGATCTGGATGGAAACGCCCAAGGGTGAAAGGCTGTCCGACCTCAGGCTGGAGCAGGCGGTCGCGGTCGGGGCCGAGGTACTGGTTACTTCCTGCCCCTATTGCATCTCCAATTTCGAGGACAGCAGATTAACCATTGATGCTACAGATAAAATAGAGATCAAGGACATCACGGAAATTATTTATGAAGTGATTAAATGAACCACAGACATCTGATGAGGCCATAGAGACATGGAAAAAGAACCGGTTGAAGAACGGATTTTCGGGATTCCAGCGGACGGCAATTTCGGGGATGTCATGGTCGTCGGCGGCGGGATCAGCGGCATCCAGGCTTCTCTTGATCTGGCCACGGCGGGGTACAAAGTTTATCTGATCGAGAAAGGCCCGGCCATCGGCGGCCATATGGCCCAACTTGACAAGACCTATCCGACCAACGACTGCTCAATGTGAATACTCTCACCCAAACTGGTCGAGGTCGGCCGGCATCCCAACATAGAGGTCCTTACCTACACGGAAGTCGACTCCATAGAAGGAGAGGCGGGCGATTTTGACGTAAAACTGACCAGAAAGCCCAGATATATCATAGAGGACAGGTGCACGGGCTGCACTGTCTGTGTCGAGTACTGCCCGGTCATGATCCCTGATCCGTTCAACCAGGCGATATCGGAGAATAAGGCCGTCCATATCTACTTCGCCCAGGCCATTCCCCTTATCACCTATATTGATGAAAACTGCCTTTATCTTAAAGAGAAGAAATGCCGTATCTGCGAAGGCGTCTGTAAAAATGACGCCATAGATCTCCGGCAGAAGCCGGAGAAGATGGAAATAAGAGTAGGGTCAATCCTTCTTTCCCCCGGTTATGAGGTGTTCGACCCCAAGGTCAAGAGCGACTATGGCTACGGGAAATACCAGAACGTGTTGACCAGTCTGGACTTTGAACGCCTGCTATGCGCCACCGGACCGTACGAAGGCGAGATACTGCGTTCTTCCGACGGCAAGCATCCTCACAAGATAGCCTGGATTCAATGCGTAGGCTCCCGGCGGGTCACTCCGGGCGACAGCAGCTACTGTTCGGCCGTATGCTGCACCTATACCCAGAAACAGGTCATTCTGACCAAGGAACATGATCTGCTGGCCGAATGCACTATATTCCATAACGATATCCGTTCCTACGGCAAGGACTTCGAGCTTTACTACCAGAGAACTTCGCGGATGCCCGGCGTCAGGTTTATCAGAAGCTACGCGACGGTGGCCAGGGAGAATCCGGAAAACAATAACCTGTTTATCAGGTATGCCACTCCGGATGATGGAGTTAAGGAAGAAGAGTTCGACCTGGTGGTCCTGTCCGTGGGACTGAAGCCCCCCGCCGGTAACGGCAAACTGGCGGACAAGTTCGGCATAGGACTCAATCCGCACGGATTCTGCCAGACTATTCCGTTCAATCCCATGGAAACTACCCGGCCAGGGATATTTGTCAGCGGGGCCTTCCAGGGTCCCATGGATATCCCCGAGTCGGTCTTCACCGCCAGCGGAGCCGGTTCCCAATGCGCCGAATTCCTGGACTACAGGCGCGGCAAACTGACCAGGGAAAGGCTTTACCCGGAAGAAAGGGATGTCTCCCAGGAGGAGCCGAGGATAGGAGTTTTTGTCTGCCATTGCGGAGCCAATATCGGCCGGGTGGTGGATGTTCCTTCCACGGTCGAATATGCCTTGACCCTGCCCCATGTTGTCCACGCCCAGGAACAGCTTTTTTCATGCGCCACCAATTCGGCTCAGGAAATAACCGACATGGTCAAGGAAAAGGGTCTGAACCGGGTGGTTGTTGCCGCCTGCTCTCCCAGGACCCTTGAAATGTTGTTCCGGGACACGCTGCGGGAGGCGGGAATAAACCAGTATTACTACGACATGGCCAACATCAGGGAGCATTGCTCCTGGGTTCATTCCAAGGAAAAGGAAGAAGCGACAAGGAAGGCCAAAGATATAACCAGGATGTCGGTGGCCAGGGCCTGCCACCTTGAGCCATTAAGGGAAATTGATCTGCCGGTAAACAAGACGGCCCTGGTGGTCGGCGGAGGCCTGGCCGGCATGACTTGCGCACTCTCCATAGCCAACCAGGGCCATGAGGTCTACCTGCTGGAAAAAGGCGCCGAACTGGGGGGCACGCTCCGAAAAATCCATTACACCCTGGACGGGCTGGATATTCAGGCCTTTCTGCGCGACCTTGTCCGCAAGGTCTACCGGCATCCCCTGATACGCGTCTATATGGAGGCCCGCATCACCGAGGCGACCGGCTATGTGGGAAATTTCGTCACCAAGGTGAAATCTGAAAGAGGCCCCGCGGAGATAAAGCATGGAGCAACGGTCATCGCTGTGGGGGCTGAAGTATATAAACCTACCGAATACCTTTACGGGGAAGATGACCGGGTCATGACCCAGCTCGAACTGGAGGAGCTGATAAGCCGGGAAGACGAGAAGATAATGAACGCGGAAAGCCTCGTGATGATTCAGTGCGTGGGCTGCCGGAACGAAGACAGGAACTACTGCAGCCGGGTCTGCTGCGGCGAATCAGTGAAGAACGCCCTGAATCTGAAAGAAAAGAACCCGGGAATGGACATCCACATTCTCTTCCGGGATATGAGAACCTATGGTTTTCTGGAGGACTATTACCGGGAAGCATCCGAGCAGGATGTGAAGTTCATACGCTATGAGCCGGAAGAGATGCCTCAGGTTGAAGCAGCGGTGGAGGAAGGCCGGCCGGTATTGAGGGTGACCCTACCGGATTATATTCTGGGGCAGAAGCTGGCGATAGACGCCGATATAATAGCCCTGGCCGCCGCTGTTGTTCCTTCGGAGGGGAACAGGGAAATTGCCAATCTGTTCAAGGTGGCCGTGGGGCCGGACGGTTTCTTCAAGGAAGCCCATGTCAAGCTGAAGCCGGTCGAATTTGCCACGGACGGCGTTTATCTCTGCGGAATAGCCCACTATCCCAAACATATACCGGAAACGATCAACCAGGCTTATGGAGCCGCGGGCCGGGCCTTGACCCTTCTTTCACGCGACATAGTCACCGTCTCGGGCTCTGTCTGCGAGGTGGATGAGAAAAAGTGCATGGGTTGCGGGGCCTGTATTGCGGCCTGCACCTATGGAGCCATCGAATTCCGTGAGACCAAGCAGGGCAAGAAGGCCTTGGTCAATCCCGTTCTTTGCAAAGGCGACGGTCTCTGCAATGCCAAGTGCCCCACCGGGGCTATCGTGCTGAAGCATTTTACCGACCAAGAGATACTGAGCCAGATTGATGCGGCGGCTGAAGGCATGCAAAGCCGAACGAGCATGTGAAGCCTTGACTACCGGTAAAGGAGGTGATTGCGAATGAGCGGCGCTTTTCAATTCAAGCCGAGAGTTTTAGGGTTTGTCTGCCATTGGTGAGCATATGGGGCAGCGGACCTAGCTGGAGTTTCCAGACTACAATATTCGACTGAAATCAGGCTGATTCGCGTCATGTGTTCCGGCAGGGTCGACCTGGAGTTTGTAATCAGGTCCTTACTTAACGGAATGGATGGCGTGTTTATCGGCGCTTGCCGTCTTAACGAGTGCAACTACGTTACGCATGGGAATTACCATGCCCTGAATATGGTGCTGCTATGTAAAAGAATAATGGAACACATCGGGCTGAACCCGGAAAGGCTGAGCATCGGCTTCATGTCCGCCGGTGAAGGAATACTCTTCACCGAGATTGTTGATGAATTCAGCCGGAAGGTTAAGGGCCTGGGGCCTCTGGGCAGCAGCGAGGGACTGGAGGAAAATGAACTCCGGGCCAGACTTGCCGAGGTAGCCCGCCTGATTCCGTACATCAAAATGGAGAAAAGCGAGAAGCTGGCCACGCGCCTGGAAAAAGAAGAAGACCATGAAGGGTTTTACACCCTTGACGAGATAGACCGGCTGTTCAGAGAAGTCGTCTCCTATCATATTGATCCGGACAAATGCCAGGCCTGCATGATCTGCCTCAGGAAATGCCCGGTGGAGGCGATTATCGGAGGGAAGAGCAAGATTCACGTTATTGACCAGGATAAATGCATAAAATGCGGAACCTGCCTCGAAGCCTGTCCGGACCGCTTCGGAGCAGTGACCAAGATCATCGGTGAACCGGCGCCTCCGCCCATTCCCCCGGAGGCACGCACCATCGTCAGGAGCAAGGAAAAACGAGAGTAAGCACAGAGATGAAGCCTCGGCAAACGCCCTGATTCCATTCAAGGCCGAGGCATAGAAACTGATTAATCTTCTCCCCGGGCTTCAGGGAGATGTTCGCCTTGACTCCGCTGGCAGCGGGGTGAAAGCTCATAGGCCACAAGAAGAGAGCCCAGAACAAACCATACCGCCAGAAGAACTCCCAGTTGCCGCAGATGTCCGCAACGGGCGGAGTCCATGTTCATCTCCGGTTCTGCCTCCCGGTTCAGCTTGACCGGAGCGGCGGGTAGATGATACGCGGCGGCAAGGCGTTCTATGTTGATCATATGGATGACGGGGACGCCCGCTTCAAACATGCGGAAAAGAGTCCCTCTCTGGGGGCTGGAACAGGCGGGAGTCCGCGTTATCAGGCCGTTATCCAGCAGGGCGGCCTCGCTGACCCAGCCCAGCGAGGTGACGTTGCCGCCTACATTGATGAAGGCCCTGGGCAGCCCATTCGCCGTGTAGAGCTTCATGCGGCGCTCCACATCGGGAATCACGGTGCGGGGCGTGCCTTCCTTGAGATACGCGGCCCCGTGCCGTCTGATGGCCTCTTCCCCGGCCTCTATGCCCGTCTCGTCGAGGCCTCCGCCGGTATCCATGATGCCGCCAAGAGAAGCGTACCTGGTGCGCGACCGGATGAGTCCCTTCTCAAAAAGCCAAGCCTCCATATCCAGCCAGGTAAAGCCGGGAATATTGGCCCCGTAGGTGGAAGCCCCGACGGAACTGATAATAAAAGTCTTCAGGTTCAGTACGTCGCAGGCGCAATGGGCGGCCAGATTGAGGGCCGGGAAGGAGCCGGAAAAGGAAAGAGCCACATCGTCGCCCTTTTCGACTCCTGCCTGTTTGAGCCACACAACCAGCAGCCCGGCAAACCGGGGGTTCAGAGAAGTCTGCTTGGCGCGCAGATCGCCGATGGTGGTGGTAAGATCCGAATAGTCCGCGCCGATGAGTCCTGACCGGTCCGGATCCAGGGCCGGATCCAAGGGAATTCCCAGGCTCTGCCGCATGGCTTTGAGTTCCGCCAGGCCCCTTTCCATCTGTCTGACGGCCCGCCGGGCATCGCCGTCCAGAGCCACGGCAGGGGTCAGCAGGTACACGGCCAGCGTCATGACCATTGAGACCAGGGCCAGCAAGATAACAACCCGGAGGAGCTTGCGGCCGGGTCTCGGTGAGTAAAGAGGGGATTTCAGAAGGCCCGCAACCACGACAGACCCCGCAGCGACAAAAAGACCAGGCAGGAGAGAACCAGGAGAGCCAGCAAAGTCAGGCCTATACCCTGACGATCCATCTCGTGGGCCACCAGACCGGGGATGATGTACCCCACCACTTCCACCCTCCCCTGAGCCAGTTCCGTGCCCATGACCACGGCCCCCACGCTCCATTGCAGGGCAAAGGCCACCAGCACGCTGACAATGAAGCGCCGCCGTCCGTACAGGATGGTGAAAAAGGAGATGGCGCGCACCAGGATCATGGCCGCCAGGGCTGTCAGCAGGCAGAGAGTTATGGCCCAGGGCTGGTCAAAGGCCAGGGCGAAATAGCCGGGAGCGATAAGGCCGCCAGCCACCAGGCCCGTCCACTCGAAAAAGAAAAACCCGTACGCCAGTCCGATGGCAATGGCTTCAATCAGCATATATCTTTCCTTGCACTTCGTTCCGCACTCCGGCCGCCTCCAGAGGCGAAAGCCGCCTCATCCTGCATCGCGGCGCGCCATTTTTCACCATAGCCGTGGAAGTTGCCGAGAGCGACCACCGTCAGGCCTTTTCTGCCCCGGGTCAGGGCTTCTTTTCTCATGGCCTCCAGCAGACGGATCGGGCGGCACCAGGGGGTTACCCACAGAAATCGCTTATGAGAACGGGTTAGCCAGCCATGGAGCATGGCATACCCGGCATGGCCGCCCATAGCGGCCACCGCGTCGAAGCGGTTTTCAGCCAGCACCCAGTCCAGAAAATCGCGGGTACGCAGAGGCCTGTCCGCCCTTGTGGCCAGAAGCGCCACGGTGAAATGATCCGGACACAGGGTGCATCCATCCAGCAGTAATTGCGAGGAAACAACGTCATTGGCCGAAAGGAAATCATGAATGACTACCGGGTATCCCGCGAGATAGCTTCCGTGAGGCTGGGAAAGCGGCTGAACATGTTCTGAATCCTGCCCAAGTGACAAATCTCTCCCCGGAAGCACCGCTCCGGCCACGGCCAAAGCCAGCGGCCAGGCCTGTTCCGCCGCCGGGGCTTTCACCAAGGAGCAGGGAACATTTCTGTAGGCAGCTTCCTTCATAAGCAGGTCCGCGCCCGGCTCGTCGGCGGTAAAAAGCTCTCCCCTTCGCGGGATCATGTGCCGCAAGGTCTGCACCACGCCTGCGCGCCCTTCCCCCATGGTCTCGGCGTGGTCGGGCCGGGTGTTGGCTATGACCGAATGGGTGGCCTGGAGAATCTCCTCGGACAGGCAGACCGTTTCAGGTTGTAAAGCCATGCCTTCCACAACCACGGCGTCCACCCCCATGGCTGCCGCTTTTTTCAGTATGCCGATATGCTCCTGTATACGGGCGGGACCGATTCTGCGCAAAGGCTGGGTGGAACCGTCCGGCAGGATGTAATCCGGCCTGTCTCCGGTCGTCTTGGCCAGCACCCGAAGTCCCTGCCTGCGCAGAGTGGCCGCGAGTTCCCGGGTGATGCTGCTTTTGCCCCTGGTTCCGTGAACGTGGACCCGCACGGGCACTTGGGCGCGGCGGCGGCGCAGTCCATATCGCTCCAGCAGGAGCGTGACGAGGACCAGAAGAAGACAGATCCAGTAAAGCATGGCGAATCCCCGGACCGTGCCCGCCCTGGCGAAACAGAAAGGGCGGGCACGCTTTTGGAGGCAAGGATGATTGGTCAGCCCTGGGTTATGAGTCTCCAGACACCGGGCAGGGCGCGGTAGCCCGGGTCCGGCACGCCTTCCTTGGGCAACGGGTTGAAGTAGTAGCCAACACCGTTTTCCATGAGATCCGCATAGGAAGGAAGTTCCTCGAACGTAATCTCCTTTCCCGTTACTTCTTGCAAGGCCACGCACAGGGCCTGAAACTCTTGCATGTTACGGCCGACGCGCATCTTCAGCGGGCTGCCGTTTTCCCAGGGCGCGAACAGGTACCCCAGCTTGGCGGCCTTGTCATAGAAAGCGTCTATGCCGTCCACCGGCAGGTTTTCATCGGTGATGCCGCGCATTTTTCCCTGAGTGGGGTTGACGGTCTCTGAAGTCACGGCCAGAAGATTCGGGAACATGTCCCCCAACTCAAGGTTGCTCAGGCCGCGGAAGGAATCCGGGGATACTTCCGCCCCGATGGCCAGGTCATACATCTGCATTTCCATGGTCGCTATGGTGACCAGATCCTGGGCGCGGGGGTGGCCGCTGAGGGCGTTGATGAAGGGATATTCCGGCTGCCCTTCGTGCAGGTCCACCTGCATGTCCACCTTTTCCGTGCGCACCAGTTGTTGGATTCCGAAGGCCACCCGTTCGGCAAAGGTCCCGTTAAGACGGCCGGGATAAGCGCGGTTGGGATTGCGGCATTCCTCCCCGGAATACTTCTGCTTGTGGGGATACTGGATAAAGACTTCCGGGTCCGGCCAATGCTCCGCCGAGTTGCCGGTGCGCGAGCCGTGGCGGAAAGTCCGCTTGCTGCCGTCCGGCAGAGTGATGCTGATGAACTGCGGATGGGCTTCCTGCGGGTAGTTATGGGTAAAGCCGGTATTGCTGGCCTGGGGCAGAACAATGACCCGGCCTGTGTCGACCTTGCAGTGTTCCACCAGAATCAGGGCCGCCGTCCAACCGCTCGGTTCGTCCGCATGGGTTCCGCCAAGAACGAGGAAGGTCCCGCCCGGCTTTTCACCCTCCATGATGAAAACACGGGTGTCCCCCAGGGTGCCCCTGAGTTCGGGCACGTAGTCGCTGAGCCACTTGGTCTCGGTCACGCCCGGACCGGGTATGATCGTATCGTCTTTCCACATCCGGGCGTAGTTCACGGTCAGCAGGGCGCTTATGAGCACGCAGAGCGCCATGATTGTCCAGCCCGATTTTTTGTGGTTGATAGCCATGTTGCTTTTCCCCTTACTTGATGAAAAAGAGTCGCATGAGGAAAGGGACAACGACGAAGATCGCCATGAGCTGTTCCCAGATGCTTTTTGACTTCACTGTGTTGTCAATAACAAGGTAGAGAATGAACGCCGTCAGAACGGTGTACATGCCCATGACCGTGATATACAGAGGCGGCATAATTGATACTCCTTATGGCTTAGAACGGTACAAACCAGGAAGCGAACTGATTGGCGAAGACCAGTTCCACCATGGTGAAAACGATACAGACGATCAGAGGCACAAGGCATTGCTTCAGCACCGGCGTGTAGCTGGGTTCCTGCGTCAATTCCTGGGCAAAATAGCCGCCAAGGGCGGAAGGCGGAATCACCTGCGCCAGCACGCAGAGTATGGAACAACCTGTGACAATGGCAATCTGGTTGCTGCTGATCATGGCCAGAGTGAAGGGAATACCCAGGATGACCGAGGCCCCCAGATGGGTGAGCACGCCGCCCAGCAGCGGCAGGCTGATGCCCATGGCCAGATACATAAGGGCCGGAGCCATGGAGCCGATGACCATGGCCCCCAGCACCAGAAGGCCCTTGGCTCCGGTGAGAGTGGTCACCTGCACCACCGCGCCCACCACAAAGATGAGCGCCACGGTGGAAAACACGCCGCCGCGGAGAGCTTCCTTACAGGCATCCACGTATTTGAACTTCTTACCGCAGAACATGGCGACAAAGGTGCCGATCATGAAGACCATGGGGGTGACGATGTCCGGGAACTCACCGGGAAAAACGCGGATAAGCACCATGATCGACACCACCACCAGCAGAGGGACATAGGGCATGATGGCGTTTTTACGTTCAGGTTTGGGCAGGGCCGCTTCGATGGCTTCCAGAGATGGGACCTTGAAATCGCGGTAACCCAGAAAAAAGATACTGAACAACCCCAGGGGAACCGTTATGACGAGCAGAATCAGTCCGAATCCTTCATAAGGCATGTTAATGCCGCTGGCGATGATAATGGCCGGCAGGTTGACCGGCGGGGCCGCCGCGCCGATGGAAGTGACCATGGTCAGAATGGCGGCGATTTTAACGTTGGGAATGCCGCACACCCGCAGAATGGCAATGGCCACCATGCCGGTACTGAGCACTGCCGCCGTCCCCACGCCGGTAACCATGCCGGGAAAGAAAAGAAGCAGCGTGATCAGGCAGAACATCAGGGCGGGTCTGGTGCGGAACTTGGTGAGAATATCGTAGGCGATGCAGTCCAGATTGCCCGCCTGTTTCATGCAGGTCAGAAACATCATGCCGGTGAAGATGACAAGGTTGATATAGATATACCAGACCGGTCCCTCGAACAGATGGCGGAAAGGAAAACCGAAGCCGGTAACAACGGCGCTTATGGCAACGGAGACAAAAAGATTTATGGCTATGGGAATATCTTGTTTCAGCTTTTTTCCCAGCAGGATGATGGCAATGTAGCTTATGGCCATGGCAGCCAGGGCGGTTCCTGCCGTGATGTACATACCTGCGGCATGAGAGTGAGTGGACGCGGTGAACATGCGAAAAACCCTCTTTGTATTTTTAGCTTGTTTCCGAAAATTTCCCGATGGTAGCAGGCACCGGGCAATTCGGGCGGCCCCTTGGCAAGTCAGGATTTTCAGCCAAACCGGCTGATTCTTATCGCCGGTTTGGCTGAAGTCGTTTAGTTGCCTTGGGTCAGACTTGTAAGCACGTTGATCATTTTCATGGTCTTATCGATGAAAATGATGGGCTTGTCGCCGGCGGCCTTGTTGAAATAGCCGTCCTTGTTGCCCCCGTCGTAGACAATGTAAGCGTCTGCCATAGGCACGGCCGCTTCGAGTAGGAGATTGCTCATATTGTCACGGCGTTCTTCCCCGCCGATATGAGTCAGAATGACGGGGATGCCGTTTTCCTTGGCGGCCTGGAAAATCGCCTTGGCACGGGCGGTTTCGGTATCCAGGTTCACTCCGGCCGAGCCAAAACCCTTCAGACTGACGCCGACATTGACGATTATGGTCTTCGCCTTGGCCGCATCTTCCGGTGTGGCAAATGTCTTGTAGTCCACAGGCAGCTTGGCCCGCTTGGCCAGCACGCTCATGGTGTGCACATCAGCGGCCTGCCCCAGCGAGGTGAGGAGAACCGGCTGCTGAAGTTTTGGAAAAGCCGCAGGAATATCCTCGGCCATGGCCGCGCCGGTCACGCCCAAAGCCAGAAGGCCGACAAAAAGGCAGAAAAGAATCTTTTTCATTGCAATAACCTCAACTAATCGAAATTTCACAGTCATATCCATGATGAAACGGCAACAGGGCCGGATCAGCGGGGAATGACCGGCAGTGTCACGTGCGAAGGATGCTCGGGATCAAGGTAGATGGTATTGGTGGCCTTGACCCACTCGGTTGCTAGTTCAGGCTGTTCGGCCACGTTCATGTTGCGGCTCCAGCGGGGGAAGCTGCTGCTGTTGACCGTGACGCGGATGCTGTGACCGGCCTTGAACACATGGCTGGTGGCCCACAGGTCCACTTCATAGGCGTAGATCTTTCCGGGTTCGATAAGCGTGGGGCGAACGCCGGATTCACGGAAACGGGCGCGCTGGATGCCGTCCGCGATATTGATGGCGGTGCCGTCGGGGGCAACGTCGGAAACGCGCACGACCCAGTCGGTATCCACGGCCGAAGACGCGGCATAGATAACCGCTTTCACCGGACCGGTGACTTCCATCTCTTTATCGAGAGGGCTCGTGGTAAAAGTCAGGCTTTTCAGGTCCACGGGACGCTGATCTTCCGCAGCGGCCCCGGGTGAACCATCCGGGCCATAGGGGAACAGATACAAAGTGTTGCCGCCACGGGTAGGCGTGGGATTCATGGGATCATAGACATATGACTGGGGTTCGGCAGCCTTGGCGGGCGCCTTGGTGGACAGGGTGCCGTCGTTGAGGGATGCAATGGTTTTGCTCTTGCCGTCGCCAAGATAGAACTTGGTGTACTGAGTGCGGGCCAGAGGCCATTCTTTTTCAGTGCGCCAGACATTGTCGCCAGTGACAAAAATCTTGACCGGATCGTCCAGTGAGAATGTCTTCTGCTGAATGTCCTTCATCCAGTAGTCGAAGAATTCCAGGCGGGCGGTGTGATAGTCGCTGGTGCTCAGGCCGGGGGCGAAATCGAGAATACCCTGCTGAGTGCTTACCGGCGCCAAGTGGTGCCACGGCCCCATCATCAGACGCTGATTGTCACGGGCCAGTTCGGAAGCGCCTTTACCCTGGATTTCGTTGAAGGACGTATAGGAACCGGGCTGAAAGATATCGTACCAGCCGCCCATGTGCATCATGGGCACGTTGATTTCCTTGTAGTAGGATTTCGGGCTGATTTTCCACCAGTACACGCCATCAGTAGGATGCTGGGCCCATTCCTTGAGCAGATTCACGTCTCCGATTTGGCACAGTTCAAAATTGGCGGCGGGAATCACGGAATAGGAAGTTTCCTTGTCGGCCTTGACCAGGGCCATGCTGTCCGTCCATTCCTGCGCGGCCTCGGCGGACATGTTGCGCTTGGCCAGATCGGGGCCCAGCGTCAGAGAAGACCACGAGGCGGCAAAAACATATTCCATGGCGCCGCCACGATAATACCATTCACGCCAGAGGTCGGCGGCGGTCAGGCCGGGCACCGCACAGGTCAGGTGCGGGGGCTGGGAAATGGCCGTGTTGAACTGAACCTGCCCCATGTAAGAGACGCCGATGGTCGCAACCTTGCCGTTGCTCCAGGGCTGCTTGGCCATCCACTCGACCACGTCGTAACAGTCGTTCTGTTCCTGAGCATGGGGATTGAAAACGCCGCCGGAATTGAGGCGGCCGCGAGACTCCCAGGTCACAACGACATAGCCCCGGGGCACGAAAAACTCATGTGTCCCCTTGGACATTTCGGAAGATTGCTTTTTCCCGTAAGGAGTCCCTTCCATGAGGGCCGGGAACTTGCCGTCAGCTTTGGGACGATGCACATCGCCCTTGACGATGGTTCCGTCCCGCAAGGGAATTTCCACATCGTAATCAATAGTGATCTCATACTGCGCTTTCGACGGCTCGCCTATTTTGGCATTGGGGTTGCCCCTTACCGCCCAGGCGGCCTGCGACAAAGAAAGCAGCAGGGCGCAAGCCATGACGCCGAGCCACAGTTTCAATGAAGGCCGGATGAATCGTTTCTGCATAATCGCGTCTCCTTAACTTAAAATTGATAATGCGTACTCTTGATCGGTGGATGACTCGGTCCTCACCTATCTGCTTTCTTATAAAGCAAATCATGGACCAAACAAGTAACGCATTAAATTAATTGTCTTTCTGCCGCATATCACTCTTTCTTGCCTAGTAGCGGGCATAAAACAGGTTATTACGCATAGCGAAAAAAACCGATCAGCGCAACGGATGACACAGCCTTGCTCCGCCCGCCGTTTTTTATCACCCCGGTTATATATCCATAACCAAAGTTATGGTGCCGGTTTTATTTTGAAAATTTCCCGTCAAAAGAAAATAGGTGGTTCCCAAAATTCGGACAGTGCATTAAGCTGGTAAGCTGAACAGTGAAAGAGGAGGGATACTCATTCAAAGCCTTCGGCCGCTGAGTCACGCTCGAAGGAAAAACTTTTAACCATAAAGGCTTGCCGCCCTGTTTCCGCCGCCAACCTGCCTGAAAGACGGAACCACATAAAAAACACAATAAGAGCCGACGGCAAGCCGAAAATTGCGGAGACTGTATGCCTTTTCCTTGGTTAAGACGTTTCTCGAACAGGAAACTTCTCTTTTTTCTCGTCGTCCCGCTGGCCTGCGGCCTGGCCGCTGGGCTGCTTGCTTACTATGAGATAAGGACGCCGCCGGACCTGTCGGAGAACCCCTATACTTATTACGACAAGACCATCACTGCCCGCATAGGCTCTTACGCTCCCTATGCTTTCCTGGACAAAGGGGGCCTGCTGGAGGGCTATGTCATCGACCTCACCCAGGCCATAAGCCGGGTTATGAGCGCCCGTATCGTCCTGCTCTCCCATAAGCTGAACGATCCCCAGGAATATGCGGCCCTGAACGACGCGGATGTGGTCCTGTGCATGGTGAAAACAGCCGCCACCAGCAAAATGTATGATTTCTCGCCTCCCTACGCCATCCATTCCTTCACCATCTTCGGGCGCAAAGACGCCACGTCTCCGGTCGACCCGGAACGCATAATGGAAAACCCAAGGCTGGTGATCAACGAAGACGGCGTCTACTACGATCTCAACCGCGCCAGACTGGACCAGCTCTACTGTGCCAAAGCCGCTTCGGCGGAAGAGGCGCTTCGCAAGGTTTCGGAGGGAGAATTCGACTATGTCGTTCTTGAGACATATATAGGCGATCAGATCATCGAACGGCACGGCCTGGGCAACGTGGCCCGCCTCCAGGAAACCAGTGAAAAAGTGGAATATGCCTTTGCCGCCGCCAAGGGCAACGCGGAAGTGCTGAAGATTTTCAGCGAAGGCATGGCTTACCTGAGGCACACCGGACAGTTCGACAAGATCCAGAAGCGCTGGCTTGAGAAGCGTTTTTTATACACCAAGAGCGACCGGGACACTTTTATCATTTACGTCGCCCTGGGCCTGGTGGTGGCCTTCAGCATCATGCTGGCCTTTTTTCTCTGGTCGCACACTCTGAAACAGCAGGTCAAAGAACGCACGGCGGATCTTGAGGCGGAAATTGCGGAGCGGAAAAAAGCGGAACGGAAACTGCTCTTCAGCCAGGCCCAGCTCATTCAGGCGGACAAAATGGCCGCCGTGGGTACGCTGGCCTCGGGGGTAGCCCACGAAATCAACAATCCCAACGGCCTTATTCTGCTCAATATGTCCTTTCTCAAGCAGGCCTTCACGGACCTTAAGCCAATGATGCAGGACTATTGCCGGCGCAACGGCGAAATTCTGGTGGCCGGACTCCCCGGCGATATGCTGGAAGAACACCTGGAGCCGGCCCTGAACGACACGCTCCAGGCGGCCTTGCGCATAAAAAGAATTGTGAAAGACCTCAACGATTTCGCCCGCCCGGACAGTGCGGATTGGAATGAGGATTTCGATCTTAACGCCGTGGTGCAGACAGCTCTGCGCCTCCTCGAACGCATGCTCAGAAAAAGCACGGACAACTTTCAGGTGGATTATGGCCGGGACCTGCCCCTGGTACACGGCAGCGCCCAAAAAATCGAACAGGTGGTGCTCAACCTGGTCATCAACGCATGCCAGGCGCTGCCGGACAGAAGCCGAGGAATCGCCGTTTCCACCTCTTTCGACCGGGAACGGAGCGAGGACTGCCTGACCGTCCGCGATGAAGGACAGGGCGTCAATCCCGACGACATGCCCCACCTCTTTGATCCCTTCTTCACCACCAAACGGGGACAGGGCGGCACGGGCCTGGGTCTTTCCATCAGCGACACCATTGTCAAGGCGCACCGAGGCACAATGAGAATACATTCTGTGCTCAATGAAGGCACAACGGTTGTTGTGAGCATTCCCAGATGCCCCCGGAATAATCCAGTTGGAGACTGCAATTGACCGCATATCCCGCATTTTCAGTACTTCTGGTCGATGACGAAGCCGCCTGGCTTCGCTCGCTCCAGCTTATGCTGCAGCGGACCACCGCCATCAACAACGTGCTCACCTGCCAGGACAGCCGCCAGGTCATGGGCCTTATGGCCTCGCATGACGTAGGCCTGGTGCTGCTGGATCTCACCATGCCCCATATGCAGGGGGATGAACTGCTGACGCGCATCCACGCCGACTACCCGGACACCCTGGTCATTATCATCACCGGACTCAACACCGTGGACGATGCTGTGCGCTGCCTGAAGGCCGGAGCCTTTGACTATTATGTGAAGACCTGGGGAGAAGAACGCCTGACCACGGGCATTCTCCACGCCGTCAGGGTGGCCGAACTGGAACGCCAGAGCCGCCAGGTGAGCCTTGGCATCATGAACCAGGAACTGGCCGCCCCCGAAGCCTTTGCGGATATCATTACCGCCAGCCAGAGCATGCGCAACATATTCTGCTACATAGAAGCCATTTCATCCTCGCGCCACCCGGTGCTTATCACCGGCGAAAGCGGAGTGGGCAAAGAACTCATCGCCCGGGCCATTCATGCGGTAAGCAACACCGGGGGCGATTTTGTCAGTGTCAACATGGCCAGCCTCGATGACTCCATGCTGGAGGACACCCTTTTCGGTCATGCGCGGGGAGCGTTCACCAACGCTCAGCAGGCCCGTGGAGGTCTGGCGGAACAAGCGGCCAACGGCATCCTGTTCATGGATGAAATAGGGGAACTGTCCCCCTCGTCTCAGGCCAAACTGCTGCGCTTTCTGCAGGAAGGGGAATATTACCCGCTTGGCAGCGACAGGCCGAAGCGGGTGAAGGCCCGCATTGTCCTGGCCACCAATCAGGACCTGGTCGCCCGGCAGAAAAACGGGTCCTTTCGGTCCGACCTCTACTATCGCCTGAAAACCCACCACATCCATGTCCCGCCGCTGAGAGAACGCAAAGAGGATATCGCCCTTCTGACCCGGTATTTTGTTGAACGGGCCGCCGGAGAATACGGGCGCAGGCCGCCTCACATTGCCGGCGAGTTGATGCTTATGCTCACAACATACGATTTTCCCGGCAATATCCGCGAACTTCAGGCCATGATAACCCATGCCGTGAGTAAGGGCAGAGACAGCCTTGATCAGGACGACTTTGGTGATCTGCTTGCCTTTACCGCTGAAGAACAGCGTGGGCTGGCTGATGAAAACGCCCTCCTGAGACTGTTGCTGGAAATGGAAAACATGCCCTCCTTTTCGGACATGAAAAAGATCATGACCACAGCGGCCCTTTCCAGAGCCGACGGAAACCAGACTGCCGCCGCACGCATTCTGGGCATTTCACAGCCAGCCATGAGTAAAAGAATGCGCACCCAGGATTTGCCCGCAGCGAAGGTTGCTCAAGAAGTCTGTAAACATCCCTGTGACGCCGCCAAGAGGTTTCGAGATTGAGGTAGATTAGGTAGTTCCTCAACGGTCTCACCCCTATCATTACCACTTTTTGTTCACATCCCCCCTTTTCACGCCAGTTCCCTGGAATACTGGAACAGGGCGGGGAGGCCGCCGGTGTGCCAGAAGAGCACGGTGTCGGCGCGTGAGAATTCCCGGCGGCGGATGAGGTCGATCAGTGCGCCCATGGCCCGGCCGGAATAGACCGGATCCAGGAGCACCCCTTCGCAAGAAGCGGCCAGCCGGATAGCTTCCTTTTCCAGCGGACCGACCACGCCGTACCCGCCGCCCAGGTAGTCGTACCGGACCCGGAAGTGATCGGCTGTGTATTTTCTTTCCAGGCCGAGACGGGCGGCGGCCTGGTTGGCGATAACGGCCATTTCGGTTTCGTACGGGGGCCAGCCAGGTTCGCCCCGGTCAATGGCCACTCCAAGCACTTTGGTCTCCAGCCCGTTGAGATCGGCCCCTACGGCCATACCGGCCTGAGTGCCTCCCGAACTGGAAGGCGTGACCAGGCAGTCGATCTTCAGGTTCAGGCGCTCCAGTTGTTCCCTGACTTCGGTCATGGCGGCCACAAAACCCAAGGCTCCGACTCCGTTGGAGCCGCCGTAGGGGATGAGGTAGGGTCTGCGGCCGGAAGCCCTCAATCCGGCGTCGATGTCCGGGATGAGTTCTCCCTGGTTGTATCGGCCGCACCAGTGCACCCGCGCTCCGAGCAGGTCGTCCAGGAGCAGGTTACCGGTAGGATGGTCCGGCGCTTCGCCGCCCAAGGCCAAGTGGCATTCCAGTCCGGCGGCCGCGGCGGCCGCCGCGGTCTGGCGGCAGTGGTTGGACTGGAGTGCCCCGCCGGTGACGACCGTATCGGAGCCCTGGTGCAGGGCTTCGCCCAGCAGGAATTCCAGCTTCCGGGTCTTGTTGCCGCCCAGGGCCGGGCCGGTCAGGTCGTCCCTTTTGATGAAGATGCGCGGCCCGCCCAGCCGCTCGGACAGCCTCTTCATTTCGGCCAGGGGGGTGGGCAGGAAGTTGAGCCGGACTCTGGGCAGGGCGTTCAACCCGGTGATCCGCTCCGGAGCCCACTCGGGGCAGGCCTGATTCTGAATCTGCCGCATGGCTCATGGCCTCGCTTTCTTCAACGGTTTTGGCGCCGCGCCGTAGATGTCTTGGAGGCCCTGGCCGAGACGCGAGAAGCCTTCCTCGATCTGGTCTTCGTCCAGGTGGGCGATGGACAGCCGGATGAAGACATCCTCCATGGGTCCGAAGAAGTGGGAGCCGCCGGGCATGACCTTGACTCCGCGCTGAAACAGGCGGTCCACGGCCTCGTCTTCACCGAGCCCGGCATCCTTGAGCCGCAGCCAGATGATGTATCCGCCGGTGGGTTCCTTCCAGACCACTTCCGGCCTGTCCAGGAGGCGGTGCATGGCTTTCAGGGCGGTCTGCATGCGTCTGCGGTAGATGCGGTGCATCCGCCGGATGTGCAGATCATAATGTCCGGCCTGGCAGAAGGCGTGCAGGGCGGCCTGCAGCAGGTGGCTGCCGGAAAGTATGGAAGCCTGCTGGAGGGGAATGAGCCGCCGGATGAGTTCCCGGTCGGCCGCTATCCAGCCGATACGCAGTCCGGGAAAAAGCACCTTGGAAAAGGTCCCCAGGTAGACGACCAGACCGGAGCGGTCCATGGACTTGATGGGCAGAACCGCCTTGCCGAAGTATTTCATCTCTTCTTCGAACCCGTCCTCGACCAAGGGCGTGCCGTACCGTTCGCACAGGCGGAGCAGTTTCTCCCGGTGAGGCTGATCGGTGGTCAGTCCTGTGGGATTCTGGAAGTTGGGAATGGTGTAGACAAAGGCGGGCGGCCGGGAACGGAGCAGGCTTTCCAGGGCTTCGAGGTCCAGTCCCTGACCGGTCATGGGAATACCGGTCATATCGAGGTTATTCAGCCGGAAGACATCCAGTGCCCGCGAATAGGTGGGGTCTTCGAAAGCCACTCCGCCGCCGGGCGCGGCCAGCAGTTGGCTCAGCAGCTCCATGGCATTCTGGGCGCCGGTGGTGACCATGATCTCGTCGGCCGAAACAGTCACGCTGTGGAGCCTCATCCGGTCGGCGATGAGTTCGCGCAAGGGCCGGTATCCCTGGGGCTGACCGTACTGGAGCAGTTCCGCCCCCCGTCCGGCCAGGGCCTGGTTCAGACACTGGCGGAAGGCGTCCAGGGGAAAGAGGCGGCTGTCCGGGGACAGGGGCAGAAAGTCGATGACCGACTCCCCTTCCGTCGACCGGAACCGGGCCTGCTCCTTTGTTTGGGCCTGGTAGAGTTCGCGGCTGGGGGCGGTGGTTCTGGCGGCCCAGTCGATAAGAGGTTCGGCGGGCCGGTCGGTGGCAGCAGCGACCTTGGCCCTTTTACGCACCGTGGAGTACGAGCCGGGGCGGCTTTCCAGGTAGCCCAGGGCCCACAATTCCTGGTAGGCCCGGTACACGGTGGAACGGTTGACCAAAAGCTGGTCGGCCAGCAGCCGGGTTGATGGCAGGTGTTCGCCGGGCTTGAGCGTCCCGTTGTCCACCATGGCGATGATCCGGTCCATGATCTGGCGGAAGACCGGTTTATCGGAAGTTTCGTCCATTTTTATCAGCAGCCCCATGCGGAGTCCCCCCTGTCCGGCCGAAGGCCGTTTAGATGACAGCCGCAGGATATGGTTTTTATTGGCCGTTCACAAGAACCAATCATAGCCTATTTCAGGTCAGCCAATTTTTTTCCGGCAACCGAGCTGCGGCGGCCGGGGCGTCCGGGATTGTCCGCCAGCAAATGACCTTGACATAAGCCGGAGGGCCACTTATGTTTCAAACAGATAGAGGGGAGTAGCTTCCGCCGGAGGAATGGCGGTCAACTCTTCGTCAGGACGGCGGTTCGACCGCCCGGAGAGAGAGCCGGCCTTATGGGCCTGCTTGGCGAGACCTTTATCCGAAGCATTCGATTATGCCGAGGGTAAAGATGTATCTTCGGCGAGAAGGAACGGCGGCCAAAGATGAACCCGACATTTGAACTCCCCTTGTCGTCCAGCCTTTTTCAATTGACAACTATGGCAGGTGACGCCGCGTTGCCGGCTGTTCGCTTTGTTTTCGCTCAGATTTATCCCATATCCAGACAGACCAGAATACAGGCAGCCGATCTGTAGAACGCTTTGGCCGATGCACAGCGCGAGGCAGGAGGTTGGTTGAAGATGTATCCTTTGTTGCCGGACAACAATGACAAGAAGTGGAAAAGCTCGGACCAGGTCTGGGCTTCGTTGAGCAGACTGGCTAGTTTTTTCGATCTTTCCCCTGTCTTTGACAGCCTGGCCGGCCTGTTCACCGTACCCAAAACGGAGAAGCATGAAACGATAATCCGCCGCTTCGACCTCGGGCAACCTCTTATAGAGGCTTCCAGGGTGGTCCTCAGCGAGGATATGTGGCTGCTGCGGCCGGACGAGGTCCAGTTGACCAGGTTCTTCAAGGCCTCCTGTCCGGACCTGCGTGACTGCGAAGTGGTTTTCCGCCTGAAGATGAGGACCTACGGCCTGACGGGATGGGCCTTTCCCGAGATGGTCTGCGAATTTGCCGAAGAACCGCCGGAGAAGGTCCGGGACATGGAGCACGTCCTGCGCCAGACCACGGCCTGGACGGCGTATGAGCTGCCTTTCCGGGTGTTTTCCAGGAATGCCCCGGCCTTTTACCGGCTGAACGTCCTGGCCTCGGGGCAGGGCAGTGTTTTTATCAAGGATGTGGAGCTGGTCAAGAAAAACCTGGTTTTCTGAAAAACCCGGAAGGGGCGGACCGGCCTGGAGCGGGGTTTACCGCAACTGAAACCTAGTCAGGCAGGTTTCGCTGTCGTCAAAGGTGCCGATACGGCCGACTGATGAATACTGCCCGTATCTGACAGTCTGTTCGACCTTCTTACCATTGGGCAGCCATAGTCGAAGAACCCGTTGCGGATGGTCCTGATCTTTCCATCGTACAGGACCCGCCCTTCCTGGTCCACGGCCTTGACGTCAAATTCTTCATCCGGCAGTTCCCCCTGACAGGAGGACATGCAATGGATCATTCACCCGTAGGTCCGTTCCAGGTACGGGGCCACGGCGACGACCATGCGGCCGGCCGGGAGGGGAATTTCCGTCACCTGGCCGTCGGCTGTTTCAAAGACGACCGCCCTGTTGGTGACATGGCTTTTTACTTCCGGCCGTGACCATTTCCATTCATTGGCCAAGGCCATGGCCTGTTCGGCATCTATTTTTGTGAGCTGTGCGGCAATGTCTTCGGGATTTTTCTGAGCTGCCGAGGCGCAGGCGGCCAAGGCCATGACCGCAGCCAGCGTCACCGTGATGATCCTGTCTTTCACACTGTTACTCCTGTGGAGCAGGGTTATTGGCCGTTCGGGGCGATGCGGCCAAGCATTTTGCGCATTATAGACTTTTGTAAGCATACCAGACACAGCGAAAAAAAACAGGCCAGATCAATAATTTCAGAACCTTCCTCAGAGCTCGGACGTTTCAGTGAAAAGATAATTGAAAACCGGCCGAGTTGAAGGAAAATAACTTGATGACCGGTTCACCGGTCCAGCATAATGAAAAGCAGCCGATCTGATTCCGGCGGCATCCGGACCGAACGGACCGGTTTCTGAATCGTTCCGCAACAACATACAGAGATAACCAAGGCCTGGACCGGAACCGGTCCGGATGAACCCGGTGGAGGATTCCATGCGACGCACCCTGCCCATAATCACCGTTCTGCTGGTCCTGACTCTTTTTACGGCCCAAGGCGCCCTGGCCATGATCATCATCAGACCCGGCGATACGGGGAACCTGGAAATGCGCCTGTCGCGAGGCGTGTTCGTGCTCAACACCCAGAGCCTGGCCGGGGCCCTGTCCGGGGCCGGTTTCGCGGACATGAAGAGCCTGGCCAAGGCCGACACGTCAGAGCTGTCCGCCCTGTTGCAGAACCTGTCCGTCCAGTCGCGGGGCAAAGTGCTTTCTCTCGGCCAGGCCGATTCTTCCGCCGCTCTTCAACTGGCCCAGATGCTCCGGCAGAAGGCGGCCCGCAACAGGGGTAACACGGCGATAAGCGAAGAGACGGTCAAGTCCCTGCTGTCCGGCAGCAAGTAGCGGTCCATCTTTGGCAATGACGGTCAAAATCACGGGAGGGGGTCTGGTTCTTCTGTCTTTCGGCTCCGGCGCGGCTATCATGGCCCTGGAAGTGGCGGGCAGCCGTGTGCTGGCCCCCTGGTTCGGGAGTTCCGTGGTTGTCTGGGGCAGCCTGATCGGGGTCTTTCTGGGAGCGGCCGCCTTGGGAGCCGCCGGGGGAGGGATTCTGGCCGACCGACGCCCCAGATCCTCGACCCTGGCCGGACTGTTAGGCCTGAGCGCCCTGCTGACGGCGGCCGTGCCTCTGGCCACCACGCCTGTGCTGAGTCTACTGACCGAACTGTTGACCGACGTGAGGGGGCTTTCCCTGGCCGGGGCCACGGTCCTTTTCGCCGGTCCCTGCGCGGCCCTGGGAGCTGTCCCGCCTCTGGCCCTGAAACTGTCCGGCCCGTCGGCGGATTCGTTCGGCCGGACGGCAGGGCGGCTGGCGGCGGCTTCGACTGCCGGCGGCATCCTGGGCGCTCTGGGCGCGTCTTTTATCGGTATTCCCCTGCTGTCCACCACTCAACTGATAGCCGCTGTCGCCTGTTTTCTGGCCATGCTCTCCCTGGTTGCGGCCCTGGCCGGACGGAGCCTGCGGGCTGCGGCGGCGGCCACGGTCTGCGGATTGTCGGCGGTTTTCGTCCTGTGCGCCGCCCCGGCCGAGTCCGCCAGATTCCGGCACAACGAGGCCTGGTCGCCAGCAGCCGCCGACTTGGGGAATCATCAGGATCAACCGCCGGGCCAAGCCTTGTTTTCCACCGGCAGCACCTATCAGAAGATAGACGTCTGGGAGCTTCCAGCCGCCGAGCCCGGGTACCAGGCCCAACGTTTTCTGCTTCTCAACGGCGCTCCCAACGGGTTGGCGGCCGTCGGCGACGGCCGGGTGCTGCTTGACAGCCCCCCGGCCGTTTCGGGCTACATCCACGCCTTTCTGCTTCTGCCAGCCTTGCGGCCGCAGGCCGCAACGGTTTTATTCATCGGCCTAGGAGCCGGGACCGGCCCCATGGCCCTGAGCAGGCGTTTCCCCAGGCTGGCGGTGGAAGCGGTGGAACTGGACGCCGAGGTGGTCCGGACGGCCTCTGAGTGGTTCGGATTCGACCATCGCCTGGTCCCGGTCAGGGTGGGGGACGGCCGGGCCTGTCTGGCCGGGCGGAATGAACGGTGGGACATCATCATTGTCGACGCCTACCGGGGCGATGCCCTGCCCTTCCACCTCCTGACCCTGGAATACGCCAGCCTGGTCCGGGATCACCTTAGCCAGGACGGTTTGGCTGTCCTGAACCTGCCCGGAGCGCTCGAAGGTCCGGACAGCCGCCTCTTGCAGGCGGCGGCCCGGACCTGGCGGGCAGTCCTGCCTAACTCGGCCTTGTGGCCGGTTCCGTCGGTCCTCCCGGACGGTTCGCCTGTCCCGCCGCTGGCCGGAGCCGATGAGCGGCGGAGGCCCCGGAACATCATCCTGGTGCTCAGCGCCGCCCCCTTGCCTTCACCGGAAGTCCTGCGGGCCGGAATCAGGGAGGAAGACTATCCCCGGCCAGGGATCACCCGGCTGCTGGCGGCTTCCTTGCTGGAACCCGGCCCCGACGACGGGGGGCCGCTGCTGACCGACGACTACGCCCCGGTGGACCTCCTGGTGGCCCCGCCCCGCTGATCTCCCCGCCCCGTCCAGACGCACGCCTTCAGCCGTAGAACCCGTTCAGCCAGTCCAGGATCTCGTCCCAGGCCAGGTCCTGCCTGCCCACCTGGCAATGCTGGTCCGCGCCTTCGGCAGCGGTGAATATGCGGCCGCGCACCGAACGGGCGTTGACCAGGGCCTCCTTCTGCAGGCGGAACATCTCCAGGGGGATGAAGTGGTCGTTTTCCCCGGCCAGCAGAAGGACATCCTGTTTTATCAGCGGAGACACATCCCGGGTGTTGAAATCCATCCAGAACCGCAAGTAGTCGAACAGGGTGTCCACGCCGCTGATGTACTTGCCGTGGGCCAGCATCCATTCCAACTGACCGTCGCCCCCCTGGAACAGGGTTCTGGCCAAGGCCTCGATCTCGTCCCGGCGGCCTTCCTCCACCATCCGGCGGAGGCTTACCCGGGCGGGCTCCGGCAAATTGCGGGTGAAGCAGTCGAAAGAATCGTAGACAATGTCGTACGCGGCCGCTTCGGTGATTCGCGGTTCAAGGGCCGCCGCCCGCAGGGCCAGGCAGCCGCCCAGGCTGATGCCCACCAGGGCCGCCCGCTCCAGGCCGAAGAAGTCCAGCACGGCGGAAACCGGCTGGTCCCATTGGCGGGTCATTTTGAGCCCATCCCGCAGGGTCCGCCCCTGGCCCGGACCTTCGAAGACGATGAAGGTGTAACCGGCCCGCTCCGGCAGGTCTTTCAGGCCGAGATAGAATTCTTCCATGAAGGAATCGAAGCCGCCGTGCAGCAGGACCACGCCCTTTTCCCGGGCGGCCTTGAGACGGTAGGCGGGCAGGGTCCGGCCCTGACAGGGGACCTCGAAGGTTTCGAGCACTCCGGGAGGCACGGCCCGGTAGAAACAGCGGCGGAAGTCCCGATAGGCGGCGTCCTTGTCCGGGGAATCCTCAAGCAGGAAGAATTCCGACATCCGGTGATAGTACGCGGCGTGCATGAGACGGCCCTCCCCTTCGGCCCGCAGGGCCAGTTCACGCCACGCGGCAAACCAGGCGGAGGGGTCGAAGCGGGACAGCCGGGGGGCGATCTCCCGCAGTTCGCTTTCCAGACAGGCGTCCTCGCCGTAAGCGAAGACACGGTTGAATTGAAAATTGAGGTTGGTCAGAGGGACAAAATGTTTATAAGACATGGCTGCGCTCCTTGGACTCGGCCGGACGGTCCGGCCGGGCGATTTGGTTTGTCACGGGCCGCCGGCGGTGGAAAACACTTGGCGGCGGCCCGTGCCTGTGTTAGACCTAAAATATGAGCAATTATTCATATTGTCTACTCGCATTGGTTCGGGGGGCGGGATGAAACGGAAAGGCGGGCTGAGTCCGCGAAAAAGACCGGCTCAGGCCAGAGCCAGGGAGACGGTAAACATCATCTTGGAGGCGGCGGCTCAGGTTTTCGGGGAGTTGGGGTATGCGGCGTCGACCACGAATCACATAGCGCGCCGGGCCGGGGTGTCCATCGGCTCGCTGTACCAGTATTTTCCGAACAAGGATGCGATCCTGTTCAGCCTGATGGAGAGACACATCGATGAGGGCTACGAACTGATCGTCAGGGCCATGGCGGAGATAGAAAAGGCCGGGCTGGTCAACCGGGGGGTGATAAGGACCATGGTGGAGACCATGGTGGCTCTACACCGGAAGGCCCCTGAACTGCACAGGGTCCTTTTCGAAGAGGTCCCTTTCACGCCGTTTCTGGAAGGGTACAGGAAAAACGAAAGTTACGTGGTGGAAAAGCTGGCTGATCTGCTGGAGAAAACGCCCAACCGCCGCAGGGGTCGTTCGGATAATTCACTCAAACTGTTCAGCCAGGTGGTGGAGTCCATGACTCACCGGTTCATACTGGCCGGTCCGTCTGACCTGGACGAAGCGGAGTTCATCGAGGAAATAACCGACATGATGACCCGTTACCTGCTCGCTGGCGACGGGGCCTGAGGTGCCTACTTCTTATTTTTGAAGAGGTCGCCCAGGGAGGCGAAGGCTCCGCTGTTGAAGGGCTTGGCGGCAGGCGCTGAGCCGGGCGTTTCGTCCGCGTAAGCGTCGGCGACTTCCAGCCGGGAGTGTTCGTTGTCGTGACAGTAGATGCAAAGCAGTTCCCAGTTGCTGCCGTCCGGCGGGTTGTTGTCGTGGTTGTGGTCGCGGTGGTGGACGGTCAGTTCCCGGAGCTTCTTGCCGCTGAATTCCCGGCCGCACTTGGCGCAGACCCAGGGGAAGAGTTTAAGGGCCTGCTCCCGGTAGTTCTGTTCGCGCAGCTCGCGGCTGCGCTGGGCTTCGGTCAGAAGTTTTTCCAGGCCTTCGCCGCCTGATGAAGTCTTTTTCGCTGCCATGCCTGATTCCTTGGTTTATGAAATAATATCAGCACGTCCAGGCCGACCGGCCTTGTTGCGGCCGCCCCTTGCCCGGCTGGTATGACCATGTTGCACCTGTCTGATGGTAATCCGGCCGGGGCGCGGCTGTCAATTGAAGTCGTGCAGACATGGATGGTCATTTCTTCTGCTCAGCTCGGAGGCACCCCGCCTGCAACGGTCTCACCAGAAAACCACCTGCTTCATTCCCTTCCCCGCCCGCGTTCAAAAATAAGACTTGCCTTGGATATGATGTGGTAGTATTTATACGGGTCGGGCTGTATCTTGATTATGATCCTTCAACCTGACCTCTTCGGCTTGACAACGTCCGGATATTCCAACACCACAAGCCATTTCCGCATTCCAGGTTGACAGACTTACCAGCTTCGCCCCCAGAAACGTCTTTCCGCAAGGGTGAACGTTTTGTGGCGTGAAGTTCAGACCGAAACCGGGACGATCACCGGAGGCCGCAGAAGTGTCTGACGTGCCGCCGGACGAACAAATAAAAGAATCTTCAAGGCGGCCGTGCGGGCCGCCCGTGCCTGGCAGGCACCGAAATGGACATGTCATGAAAACTCGCGACGATATAAGAAATCTGGCCATCATCGCCCACGTCGACCACGGCAAAACCACCCTGGTCGACGCCATGCTCTGGCAGAGCGGCATCTTCCGGGACAATGAGCACGTGGCCGAGCGGGTCATGGACAGTATGGACCTGGAAAGGGAAAAAGGCATCACCATCATGGCCAAGAACACGGCCATCGAGTACGGAGGCGTCAAGATAAACATTGTCGACACCCCCGGACACGCCGATTTCGGCGGCGAAGTCGAGCGGACGCTGAACATGGTTGAAGGCGTCATGCTCTTGGTGGATGCTTCAGAAGGCCCTCTTCCGCAGACCCGCTTCGTCCTCTCCAAATCCCTGGCCAAGAAGCTGCCCGTCATCGCGGTCATCAACAAGATAGACCGGCCGGACCGGCGCATAGCCGAAGTCGTCAACGAGCTGTACGACCTGCTCATCGACCTTGACGCCACCGAGGAGCAGCTCGATTTCCCCATTTTGTACACCAACGCCAAGGCTGGCATCGCCCTGCACGATCCGGACGGCGAAGGCAAGGACCTCCAGCCGCTTTTCGCCGCCATCAAGAAGTACATTCCGGCTCCGGTCTACGATCCGGAAGCGCCGCTCCAGTTTCTGGTCACTAACCTGGATTATTCGGACTACGTGGGCCGGATAGCGGTGGGCAAGGTGGTCAACGGGGTCTTGAAGGTGGGAGCCAGAACGGCCCTTATCAAGAAGGACGACCAGATTTCCACCGGGACCATCAGCCAGGTCTGCACCTACCGGGGTCTGGAGCGGGTGCCCTGCAAGGAAGTCTCGGCCGGCGAAATAGCGGCCGTGGTCGGCCTGGAAGAAGCCTTTATCGGCGACACCCTGAGCGATCCCGAAAATCCCATGGCCCTGCCCCGCATCAACGTGGAAGAGCCGACCATGTCCATGGAGTTTTCCGTCAACTCATCGCCTCTGGCCGGGAAGGAAGGCTCTTTGCTGACTTCGCGCCAGATTAAGGCCCGCCTGGAAAAGGAAACCCTTTACAACGTCTCCATCCGGGTGGAGCAGGGGGAAGGCCGCGATTCTTTTTCGGTCAGCGCCCGAGGGGAACTGCAACTGGCCGTCCTGGTCGAGACCATGCGCCGGGAAGGTTTTGAGCTGACCCTGTCCAAGCCCCGCATCATCACCAAGGAGATCGACGGCGTCCTCTCCGAACCCCTGGAACTGGCTGTCATCGACACGCCGGAAGAATACGTGGGCGTCATCACGGAAAAGATGTCGGCCCGGCGGGGCAAGATGGTCAAGATGGTCAATCATGGCACCGGCCGGGTGCGTCTCGAATTTCAGGTGCCCACGCGAGGCCTCATCGGTTACCGTTCCCAGTTCATGACCGACACCCGGGGCACGGGGATACTCACCACCCTGGTCATAGGCTACACGCCTTATGTAGGCCAGATAGTCGGACGCCCCAACGGAGCCCTGGTTTCCGACCGTTCGGGCAAGGCCGTGGCCTTCGCCATCTTCCACCTGCAACCGCGAGGCACCATATTCGTCCAGCCGGGCGATCCGGTTTATCCGGGCATGGTGGTGGGGGAAAATTCCCGCAGGGAAAACATGTGGGTCAATATGACCAAGGAAAAGAAGCTGACCAACATGCGTGCTTCAGGCGCGGACGAAGCCCTGCGCCTTGTGCCTCCCCGCAGCTTCAACCTGGAACAGGCCATTGAGTACATCAATGATGATGAACTGGTTGAAGTGACTCCGGGCTCCATCCGCCTGAGGATGAAAGAGTCGGACAAGAAGTCGGCGGCCCGCGGCTGAATCCGGTCCGAGGCGCGTTGACCGCCGCTTCGGGCTTGCCGGTCACGGGCGGAAGTGATAAGTGTTCTGTTTGGCAGACCGTCATTCTCGACAAATGACGGTCATCACATATTTCCCTGGAGCCGCATTATGACCGACGAAAAATTGAACAGCGACATGCAGACCCTGCTGGCGGCGGGCACGGCGGTTATTTCCGACGTGTTCGACAGCCTGGGGCGTCTCCCTCAATCCCTTGATGTCAACCTGGGCCACATACAGCTTCCGCCCAAGCCGTTCGCCGGTCCGGCCTATACGGTCGCCGGGACCACCTTGTCCTGGAGCGACGGTAGCGGCGACCGCCGCAAGCTGGAAGCCATCGACCGGATGACGCCGGGCGCGGTCCCGATCTGGGCCGGCGGCGACATCAAAGGCGTCTGCTGCTTCGGCGATCTTCTCTGCGAGGCCATGAAGGCACGGGGCTGCGCCGGAGTCGTGGTGGACGGCGGAGTGCGGGACACGGCCTATCTGAGCAAGCTCGGACTCCCCATCCTGGCCAGATACCGCACCCCCAGCCAGGCCATCGGCCGCTGGAGAGTGACATCTTACCAGAAACCGGTCAGGGTCAGAGGTGCTTTGCAGGACTGGGTGAACGTCAATCCCGGAGATATGGTGGTAGCCGACGAGGACGGCGTGGTAGTTATCCCGGCGGACATGGTCGGCGAATTCGCCCGCCGGGCTGCAGCCTGGGCCAACGACGACTCCCAGGCCCGCGAGGACATCCGCAAGGGCGCCATGCTGCTGGCGACCCTGGACAAATACGGCCACCTCTGAGAACCGGGAGGTTCCCATAGCCGGACCTCTTTATCAGCGGATTTACCGCCTGGTCAGCCTAATCCCTCCGGGCCGGGTGGCCACGTACGGACAGATAGCCGGACTGGCCGGAGGCTGCACTGCGCGGCAGGCCGGCTACGCCATGGCTGCCCTGCCTGAAGACCTGGACGTCCCCTGGCACCGGGTCATCAACGCCAAAGGCGAAGTCAGCCCCAGATCATCAGGCCACGGCGATTCGATCCAGAGACGCCTGCTGGAATTGGAAGGAGTTGTCTTTGACCGGCAAGGCCGGGTGGACCTGGACAGGCACCGGTGGCCCGGACCGGATCAATCGTAACACATCACTATCTGGGACTGCCTCAGATTGGTTGAATGGCATTCACCGCAGCGCAAAGGGGCTTCGCGCCGGAAATGTCCGCCGCAACGGCAGTTCGGGGTCAGGTCTTCAATGTCCTCCCAGACCTTGACCCCGCTGGGAATGTCTTCGTAACTGACCCAATGGCTCAGTCCGCAGTCTTCACACCTGAGACTGAAAAAGGTCATTCCGTCGCCGACGTCCACAAGCGACTCGGCTCCGCAGTCGACACAAGTGTAGGCCTTGGTTGTCCCCATCGATTTCCCCGAAATTTTTGGCTTGGAATATTGACCATCCAGCTTCCCTGCTCCCGTCTCCCGGGAGCCTCCGGCGAGGCGGCCGGTCAACATGGTAATAAGGATAACATCAGAAATGGCTGAAAGTCAGGGGCAATGGAATTTTATTTGGACCGAAAATTGATGTTTTGCCGCTTTGACGCGGAATAGCCCCTGATTTCAACCAGGTCGGCGGTGGGCAAGGGCATCGTTTTTTTTAACCCTGACGAGGTTAGCGGCGGCCATGACAACCGCCCCCGCAAAATCCTTGTCAAAAAGCACCGCCGGACTTTATGGCCAGGCTGAAGATGGCGGCTATGGTCCGGGCTACCCGCGACATGTGGCGGCGAACCTCTTCCTCGGTCCGGCCGGGATAGTTGCGAAAAGTAATCAGGACGCCGTTTATGGCGGCGAAAAAGGCATGTGAAACCAGCCGGACGTTCCGTCCCAGGCCGAGTTGCCGGAAAAGTTCGTCGAACTGATCCAGGACGGAGCGCTCCATGGTGTTGAGCCTGTCCAGCATTTCACCGCTGATCTGACCGTCGAGCATGAAGTTGGTCATCATACGGAAATAGTGGTCGTTTTCATTCAGAAAAACAATGACTTCCTCAGCCGCGTCAGCGGCGTCAACTTCAGATCCGCTGTGGATCCGGCGGCTGAGCAATGATACCAGCCTCTGGGCCCCCAGAAGAAAGGCTTCGACGAAAAGGGTCTGCTGGTCCGGAAAGTAGCGGTAGATAGAGGCTGGTGAGATGCCGGCTTCACGGGCTATGTCCCGCATACTGACCTTATTGAACGGCTTGGAGCCGAAAACTCTTTCAGCCGCGTCGATTATCAGCTTGCGGCGGGCTTCCCTCTCCCGTTCCTTAAGCATGGCGAATGTATTGTTTTCGGTCATTTGACTCTCGAAAAACGCCGCCGGTGCAGACCGCGTTCTCAGGCGGCGGCTGGGCCTCTGAATTTTCGTCCCGCACCGGATCGAACCAGGGCCGTAACCGGCCACGGGTCAAGACCTCCGGTGGAGACGAATGGGCTTCGCGGGAAAAAGCTATCCCATCAACAGGTTGTAAGCAAGCAAATATTGAACCCGGCCGGGGGGACGGCCAGCCGCCATGCCCCCGCCCGGAACGGAGATGAGTCAGGGATTCCGCTCAGGCCTTGGAATCTCCGTGAAGAACTTCGGCCAGGGCCAGATCCTGGCAGGCATGCCCCAGCCGATGGCAGAAATCGTCCCAGCGCAGGCAGACTTCCCTGGTCGCCGCGTCCGGCGTCAGCAGTGACGGATGGGCGACCAGTTCGGTTATCTCGCGGGACATTTCACTGACAAGCCCGGCTTCCGCTCCCTTCAGAAGGCTGGCCGCGAAATCAGCGGGAGGATACCAGGCGGCCACTCTCTGCAAGTCGCGGTGTATCTGGGTCAGCAGGACATTGCGCGGCCCTTCCCAGAGTTCGTTGACCGCCGCGTCACGGTAAAGCCTGGGCAGACAGGAAAAGTCCTCCATGACGCCATGGCCGCCGAAAATGGACATGGCCAACCGGCCGACTTCCGGTGCGTCCCAAGCCGCGGTGATCTTCTGAAGCATTATCAGCTCACGAATATCGAAGCGTTTGCGCCGGATATCTTCCGGCTCATCGGTGACCAGCCCGCCTTTGAGGCCGTCCAGTTCGAGAAAGTCCCGGTAAAGCCTGAAAGCCCCGGCCGTGGTCCGCCGGGCGAAGAGATCCAAGCGGTCCAATTGTCCGGCGACCATGGGAAAGCGGTCCAGTCGCTGGCCGAAGGCTTCCCGGAATTCGGCATATTTTCTGGCTTCCCTGGCGGCCCGAACCATGAAAGCCGCACTGGAAAGACCAACGGTCAGGCGGGAATAGGTCAGTACTATTCCGACCACATTGGCCAGGCCGCGCTCCAGGGGACCGATGGGGTACGCCACGGCTCCGTTGAAGGTTATTTCGGCGGTAGGCAGCTCGCTGGTGCCCATTTTCCATTTGATGCGGTCAATGGTGTACCCGTTGCGGACTTCCCGGACCTTGTCTCCGGGCAGCCAGGAAGGCATGACGAACAGGGCCACCTGTTCGGACCCGGCCGGCTTGGCCGTGACGGCCGCATAGTCGGCATGGACCGCGGAACAGAAGAACTTGCTCCCGTACAGACGCCAGACGCCGTTCTCGTTCACGGCCTCAAGCAGGTTGGCCGGCACATCGGAACCGCCCTGTATCTCCGACAGATACTGGGCTCCGATGGCGAAGTCACCGTCCCGCCCCTCCTGGCAGTGAGCCAAAATGTCCCGGACCTCGGGCGAATCGGCGAACTGCTCCATGACCGCCACCAGACCTTCGGTGCAGGTCAGCGGGCAGGCCAGGCAGGATTCCCCCATCTGGTAGATAACGAACATCTTGGCCAGCTTGACCCAGGGCGGAGTATTTTTCGAAAAGAGGGCTTCGCCGAAGACCTCCTTTTCCATTGTTTCCATTTCCAGCGGCCTTACCAGCCGGTCGATGCGGTGCCGATGGGCGTCGTAATTGACCAGGTAAGGCTTCTTCTCCGGAACGGCTATGGCGTCGGCCACCCGGCTCCAGCGAAAGGAAACCTTGGCCGATACTTCCCTGGCCGCCCGGTCGACTTCCTCCCATTGTTCGCCGGTGTAATGCCGGATGGCTTCGCGGGCGAAGGTGTCTTCGCCGTAGAAATCCGCACCGGAGCGCCATTCCAGGAAGGAATCGAAGTTATATGGATTGTTTCTGTCCGGTAAAGCCATGCTGGCCTCCTTATCTGAGCTGTTCGCGAAGCGTCTTTTTCATTATCTTTCCGGTGGCGTTCTTGGGCAGAGCCTCAACGAACATTACTTCCTTGACACACTTGTAACCGGCCAGGCTCTGCCGGCAGATATTGATGACATCGTTTTCCCCGACTGTGTTTTCACCCTTGCGGACCACAAAAGCCACCGGCACCTCGCCCCATTTTTCATCCGGGCGTCCGGCCACAGCCACTTCGGCCACGCCGGGCAGGCCCTGGATAACCGCTTCCAGTTCAGCCGGATAGATGTTCTCCGAACCGCTGATTATCATGTCCTTCAGCCTGTCCATGACATAGACGTAGCCCTGTTCGTCTTTGCGCCCCAGGTCTCCGGAACGGTAGTAACCATCGGTCAGGACCTCGCGGGTCGCTCTGGGATTGCCCCAGTAGCCTGAAAAAACCTGGGGGCCGAAGAGACAGAGTTCGCCGACCTGACCCGGAGGCATCTCCGTGGCCGCACCGGGCTGCAGCACCTTGACGTCGCCGTGAAAAACGGGTTTGCCCATGGAATCCGATTTGTTCAGATCCATGTCGTGGGTCCAGAAGGTGATGGCTCCGGTGTATTCGGTGGCTCCGTAGACCTGGTAAACCTTGATTCCCAGTTTATGGTAGGCCAGTATGAGATTCTGCGGCACCGGCGAGCCTCCGCAGATGATGTGCCGCAACGATCCAAGGTCCATTTTGTCCAGACCAGGAATCATCATCATGGCCCCCAGCATCAGCGGCACGGTCATCATGAAGTTTATCTTTTCCCTGACGACTGTCTCCCAGACCTTGCCAGGATGGAAATCCGGCATGTAATAAGTGGTGCAGCCCACATGGACATTGGCCAGGATGGGAGCCAGCCCGCCTATGTGAAAGAGGGGAGCGACCAGAAGGTAGCGGTCGTGCAAAGCCCAGCGCAAAGAGTGAGTAAGTCCCAGCGAGGCCCAGAAGACGTTATCGTGGCTGAGCATGGCTCCCTTGGGCTTTCCCGTGGTGCCTGATGTGTACATCAGCAGGGCCGGATCGGAACCCCCTCCGATTATGGCGGGCTCGGAGGCGGATGATTGTTCAAGGGCGGCTTCGAAGGCCATGTCTGAAGCCTCCCCCCGGGCGGCGAGGAATATCCGGGCCGGAATCGCCCCCTTGATTTTTTCTACGGTTTCCGAGAATTCGGCGTCATAGAGCAGCAGGTCTGCGGCGCAGTCGTTGAGTATGTAATCGAGTTCCGGAGCGGTCAGCCTCCAGTTCAGCAGGACGGTGACTACGCCGATCTTGGCCGCGCCGAACAGGGCGGCCGTGGCGTGCTCGTTATTCTTGCAGAGCACGGCGATACGGTCTCCCTGGCCGATGTTGTTGGCCTGGAGGAAAGAAGCGAAGCGGTTGAGTCTTTGGTTGGCCTGGCGATAGTTGTAGGAATAGTTTTCCCCGCAACAGGCGTCCATCTCGGGTGAGAGCCAGGCGCGGTTGGTGAACATTTGTCCGGCGTTGAACTTCATTGGGCCCACCTCCATGCTAAACGTTATTTATTTTTGTAAACAGTGTTTACATATAAGCACAACACCGGACAGGCGGTCAATAATAAATTTCGCAGCCAAGCCCCTGGCCTTCGGCATCCATAAGCCCGTCTTCGGGCTGTCCATCCGCCGAAAAATCGTTTAATCTGTCAGGGGCGAACAAGGGAGGTGTTCCAACATGGGCAAGGTCACCCTTCAGTTCCTCGGCTCGGGCGACGCTTTCGGACACGGAGGCAGTCTCCAGCCATGCCTGCTGGTTAATACTCCGCAAACCCGTTTTTTGCTCGATTGTGGGGCCACGGCCATGATCTCTCTGCACCGCTTCGGCGTAGAACCCAATTCCCTGGACATGGTGCTGGTTTCCCACCTGCACGGCGACCATTTCGGCGGTTTGCCTTTTTTTATCCTGGACGCCCAGTTGCATAGCAAAAGGACCGAACCGCTGATCGTGGCCGGTCCGGCCGGCACACCCGAAAGACTGAGGCAGGCCATGGAGGTCAACTTTCCCGGATCATCGGGCGTGACCCGCCGCTTCGAGCTTCAGACGGTCGAGCTGGAACCTGATATTCCCTGGAAGTTCAGGGATGTCAACGTGCACTCCCGGGCCATGCTCCACCCATCGGGCGCGCCCGCCCTCGCCTTCCGTCTGGAAGCCGCAGGGCGTTCCCTGGCTTACACGGCCGACACCGCCTGGACCGACGATCTGATCCCGCTTCTGCGGGGGGCTGACCTGGTGGTGGCCGAAGCCTACTTTTACGACAAGCCGGTCAAATACCATCTCAACTGCGTGACACTGGAAGAGAAGCTGCCCGGACTGGCCGCAGGGCGGGTCCTGCTGACCCATATGAGCCGCGACATGCTGGAGCGCCTGCCGGACACGGTCTTTGAAGGAGCTTACGACGGTCTGGAGGTGCCGGTCTGACGCGCCGGCCGCGTGAATTACCGGCTGAAAAAAAGACCCGGAAGGGGAGGCCTTCCGGGTCGGATCGCTTATGCGGTATGCCTTGGGTTCGGAGCCGTCTGAACGGCCCCGGGGTTACTCTTCTTCCAGCCCCAGACTTGCCAGGTCCGGACCGAGGTATTCCCGTTCGTTCTCACCCAGTATGCCCATGGACAGGCAGATGATGGTCCAGAGGTGGACAGTCTGGTATTCGCCGCCGAAGTGGTGCCCGATGTCATGCACCTGGGCATGGCAGTTGTGGCACGGGGTAATGCAGTAAGCGGCTTCGGTTTTCTGTATCTGGTCGAACTTGAGACGGCCGTACTGACGTCTGGCCTCTTGGAAGCCTGACTGCAGAAAACCGCCGCCGCCGCCGCAGCAGAAGTTGTTGGACCGGTTGGGGTACATGTCGACGAAGTTCTCTTCACCCACAACCGATTTGACCACAAACCGCAAGTCCTCGGCCACGGGATCGCCCAGGGATTTGCGGACCAACTGACAGGGATCCTGAACGGTAAACTTGATGCCCAGTTCCTTGTTCCAGTCGGAACTGACCTTGAGCCGGCCTTCCCGAATCCACCTGGCATAGAGTTCAATGATGCTGACTATTTCAAAGTTGTGAGGAATTTTAAATTTTTGCAGTCCGGACCGGACCGCGAAGAATTCGTGGCCTCACTCAGTGTTCAGCCAGTATTTACAGCCAAGATCATCCACGGCCTTGGCCTTGAGTCTGACGATTCGCTCCCATGATTCGTCATCGGCGGCGAAAAGGCAGTAGTTTTCCGCCGCCCAGCCTTTTGAACCGTAAGTCCAGTCGGCCCCGACCGAGTGCAGAATTTTCCAGAGCGGAACCATTTCGTCTGGTTCGGTGACCGGTTCGCGTGAATTCTGGTTCAGGAAGTATTCGGCCCCTTCCTTATCCATGGGCACCTGCAGGTCCTCAAAGCCGGGCTGGTTCTCGCGAACCTCTTCCGCCACGTCTTCAACCACGAACCTCCAGTCTTCCTCGGATGCGCCCATTGCGCTGCACGTGTCGGTCCCCAGGGCCACATCACATGATTTGACGATGCCGATAGGCCGCTTTTCGCGGGGCCAGGCCGCCCGGGCCTGGTAAACCAGTTGCGGGATGTCCACGCTCATGGGGCAGGCCTTGACGCACCGTTGACACATGGTGCACATCCAGACCCATGGGGTATTAAGGACTTCCTCATCCATTCCAAGAAGCACCATCCTCAGGAACTTGCGCGGGTCGAGTCCTTCCAGACCACTGGCCGGACAGCCGCTTGCGCAGGTACCGCAAGTGTAGCAGAGGTCCAGATTCCCGCCGTTGGCCAGGATGCCCTGAACCTTATCCTTGAAGGCGCTCCTCAACTCATTGAGCTTTACAGGCGTCTCCGTCACGACTTCCCCCTAAACGAATTTGAGTAACTAAACATTACAGTGAGGGATTTTACTTGTCAACCGCAATTTTTTTACTTGAATTAGTTAAATTCCACAATGGAAATGCACTTCCAAGACCGGAAAAATACCAGCAAACCTAACGGTCTAAGCCGTCCAGACACCGCCAGACTGTAACGAAAATACCCGATTCGGACGCCGCTCCTTTGATATACTGTTACGAAACTTCCCGATCAGCGCCCCCCGATTACGGACAAGCCAAGTTCCGCACCGGCTAAACGCTTAATTTCAACAAGTTATCTTAAAAAGGCATCATTATTGCTTTAATGAGTTATTTGACTCGAAAAACGGCGAGGCTGTACGGCGGCTTGCCGTGCACCGGTCTTCCGCTCGACAGGGAGGTGCGAGATGGCTTCAAGAATAATCATTCTTCTGAGTGACATCCACGTGGGAAGGGGTCCCGGAGAACTGGAGCGCATGGGCCGCCTAGTCTCTTTCATCGGTTCCCGGCACCCCGGACTTCCGGTGCTCATCACCGGCGATCTGACGGACTCAGGGACGCTCGGCCAGTTCACTCAAACCCGGGCCGAGTTGGACAGACTGGCCGCCACCAACCCCGTTCTGACGGTTCCCGGCAATCACGATTACGGCTGGAAAGGCAACTTCTTCAATGAAGACAGTTGGAATAACTGGGTAAAGGTGCTGTCTCAGCCCCTTGGCTGGCCCAAACCGCCCGTGCCGTGGATGGGACCGGCCTTTGAGCCCAAAGGCATAGAGGGCCTGGGAGTCTGGGAGGACGGACCGGTGGTCTACTTGGGTATAGACTCGGGTGATCCCGAGGACAAGGAAGTCAGCGCCAGGGGTTATATAAGCCAGAACCTGGCCACGGCTCTGGCCGCCTTGCTGGACAAGTATAAAAACAAAACCAGGGTGGCCCTGCTGCACCATCACCCGTTCACCGACGGCCTCTTCACCGCGCTGCACGGTTCGGAAAGGCTGCTCGCCGCGGTCGGGAACCGCTGCGAGGTGCTTCTCTTCGGGCACGAACACGCTTACGGCCTTTGGCGGGACAGTTACGGAGTTCCCCTGATCGTTTCTTCCCACAAGTCCACGAATCTGTTCTCCGGGGAACATATGGCGGTGACCATGATCGAAATAAGTAATGCAGGTACGGCGGGGGCCGCTTTCCGGCATTGGCTGGAAGTGGTCTGACCGCTAGTCGGCCGATTCATTCGGCCGGTTCGAAATCCAGGGAGAGTGAATTAAGGCAGTAACGGAGTCCCGTGGGCGGCGGGCCGTCCGGAAAGACGTGGCCGAGATGGGCGTCGCACCGTGCGCAGACAACCTCCGTCCTTTTCATAAAAAATGAATTGTCTTCCTTTTCCTCCACCACCCCGGAGTCCAAAGGAGCCCGGAAGCTTGGCCAGCCGGTGCCGGAGTCGAACTTGTCGAAGGAGTCGAAAAGGTGCTGCCCGCAGCAGACGCATTTGTAGAGGCCATGCCCCTTGAAGTCGTGATACCGGCCGGAGTAGGCTCTTTCGGTCCCTTTCCGCCTGGTTATCTCGAACTGTTCCGGGGTCAGCAGACTCTTCCATTCCTCATCGGTCTTTATTATTCTGTCCGCCATGCCGACCTCCCTTTGCAGCGGGCGCCACGGAGCCCGCGCAGGGTACCGTATCATCTCTCGAAACAGACAGGAAAATCTGATTCGGGAACACTTTTACGACGAATTGTAGTATTAATACTTTAATATCATATCATCTCCAGATAATTGCAAGCGCCGGACAAGAATTAACCGGTTTATCCTCGTCCCGGCCGGGGGCAATGCGTGAAGTATCTTCCTGCCGTCGGCCGGAGGCCTGTGAGCCTTATTGCCCGGTCGGTGGACTGTCCGGCCGGACGGTTGTGTTCCAGGGGTGAAACAATGGTGCAGGGACACGAAAAAAGGGAAAACGCCAGAGTCCGTCTGGACACGGATGTCAGATTTTCCCTGGACGGCAGGCATTGGTATGCAGCCCGTTCCGGCGACGTCAGTTCCACGGGCATGATGCTGCTGACAGGTGAAGAGCTGAATCCCGGCCAAGCCGTTGTCCTTTCTTTTCCCATCCCCAACCTCCGCTGGCAGGAGGCCATTGAAGTGAAGGCCGAGGTGGCCAGGGTGGCCATGCGCCAGAATCAGCGCAAGGGCGTGGGACTCCGGTTCATCAGCCTGCATTCGGCCCAGTACCAGGTGCTGGAGGATTTCGTGAACAGGGTCCTCGGCTTGGGCGTGGATTTGAAGCGTGAAGAAATGGCGGGGCTGGCCGGACGTGAGGGCTATGCGCTGAGCATGGACCGTCTGGTCAGGGAGTCTCTGGAACGCCAGGCCGAGGCCGAGCAGCGAAAAGCGGAAAAATGCCGTCCACGGGTCGACCCGGAGGCCTTCTTCCGCTGGGCCGTTCTGGGTTTCAAAATCGGCAGCGCGGCCATTCTGCTTTACCTGTTGTATCAATTGGCCTCTTTTTTCATCCGGCTGGGTTCCAAGGTGGGCGCGGGATGAAACGCAGCGTTGCATTGAGGCCTTTTTTGGGGTACTAAAGACGTGCTTTCCCCGGTCGTTCCCGATTGACCAGAAGCCCGGAATCGACAGGAGATTGCCTTCGGGCCGGATACGGTCGGCTATAATAATTGCATTTTCAAGAGAACATATGGATATACCTGAGGAATACACCAGAAAATACACCAAGGAAGAAATCAACAGACTCCCTTTGCGCCGTTTTACCGGACCTATTCATCTGGTAAGGTCGGAGCAGGAACTGGCTTACGCCTGGCCCAGGTTGGCCGAAGCCGGGTTGTTGGGTTTCGACACCGAAAGCAAGCCGGTTTTCCAGAAAGGGACGGCCAATCCGCCCGCCCTGTTGCAGTTGGCCACGTCCGAAGCTGTTTTCATCTTCCAGTTCAACCTTCTGCCTTTCCCCGAGCAAGTCAGGGACATCCTGGCCGATCCTTCCGTGGTCAAGGCCGGTGTGGCCGTCTGGGATGACGTCAAGGGGCTTCAGCAGTTGTCGCCCTTCGAGGCGAACGGTTTTGTGGACCTGGGGGATGTTTCGCGGGGTCTTGATCTCCAGACTAACGGCCTGAGAAATCTGGCCGCCAACCTTCTGGGCTTCCGTATATCCAAAAGCGCCCAGCGTTCCAACTGGGGCAGAAAAGACCTGTCCGACCAGCAGATCGTCTACGCGGCCACCGACGCCTGGGTCAGCCGGGAACTCTACCTGGCCATAAGGTCCAAGGGATGGCTGTAAGAAGATAACTTACAGGAGAAGGACAGGCGCCATTGACTGAAGGCACAGACGATTACGCCGTATTTGCGAGGTGTTACGACCTGTTGCTCTCCTTCCTTCTTGATCCCATAAGGCGTGACCTCTGCCGCACGCTGCTGGCCTCCGGGCCGGGCAGGGTTCTGGACATCTGTTGCGGGACGGGCAGACAGTTGATTATGCTGGAAAGATTGGGGTTCGAGGCCGCCGGGGTTGATTCATCGCCGTCCATGCTGGCCGTGGCCCGCCGGAAGAGTCCAGCCGGAATCGCCTATTTCCGGGGAGATGCGGCCGGACTGCCCTTTGCGGACGCCTCTTTCGACGCTGCCGTCATTTCCCTGGCTTTGCACGAACAGCAACCTGAAGCGCGCCAGGCTGTTTTCGGAGAAGCCCGGCGAGTAGTTAAACCCGGCGGCAGCCTTCTGCTGATCGACTACCTGCCGCAGGGCCGGAGCAAGGCCGCCCGAAGCCTGAGGGTTTCGTCGCTGGTGGAACGTCTGGCCGGTGGCGAACACTTTCGCAATTACCGCGAGTTCCTGGCTGGTGGAGGTCTGCTCGGTTTTCTGGCCGGTCAGGGGGCGGCGGGCGAGATTCTGAATATCTACCTGGGCGAGGCCGTAGCCCTGGTGCGGGTCGACGGCCCCGACCGGCCATGATTTTTTTACTCTCCCCTGATAAATTCGATCAGGGCCTGGTTGAACTTCTCAGGTTGTTCCATCATCAGGAAGTGGCCCACGCCGTCCCAGACCCTGTAGTCCAGATTCGGAAAACTCTTTTTTAGTTCCATTCCGTAATCCGGAGGCAGCTGGGGCGACGCGGCATAAACGGCCAATGTCCTGGTCTGAACCGGCGGACCGGCCCAGTTGACCGGGTCGACGAAATTTTTCATGGAATCAGCCCCCACATACTGAGGCGCGGCCAGCATGCGGACCAGAATTTCCTCCCGCAGATCAGGGGTTATGTCCGGCCCGAGCATGGAGGAAACGAAACCCTTGGTAAAATCCCGGTAACCCGGTCCCTGAAAAAAACCGGCAAAGGCGGTCATCTGCTTTTCCCATTCATCAGACGGAATCCCCGGCAGCGGGTCGGGAAAGGCTCCGTCCACACAGACAAAGGCCGTGGCCGGATTCTTGAAATTGCGCAGATAATGCCGGGCCACGGAAGCTCCCATGCTGTGTCCGACGAGGACGGCTTTCTCAAGCCCGGCGTCTCTGACCACCGCATCCACCGACCGGGCGAAGAGTTCCTGAGTGTAGGCGGTTTCCGGCTTGTCGCTCAAGCCGTGGCCGGGCAGATCGATCATTATCAACCGGGCGGCCTTTTCGGCCACCGGAGCCTGAAAGCGCCAGAAACGGGCGTCGCAGTTCCAGCCGTGGATGAAAAGCACAGCCTCCACCCCGGAACCATAGTCCAGATAGTGAATCCTTTGCCCGTCCAGAAAGGCCAGGCGGGAGACCGGTTGCTGGTCCAGGGCGGAAACAGTTCCGGCGGGAAGGCAAAAGACGGATAAAAATAGAAGACAGGCGAACAGCAAGGCCCGTTGAGCAGGTCTGTTGAACGTAGTTTTCAAAGTCGGTCCTCCACGGTCTTTCGGTGTTTTTTCCACAGTGAATTACGTTGTAAAGGCAGGTTGAATCGGCCATGGCGGTTGTTTCAGCGACGCTCATGCGCCGGCGCGGCAAGCAGGCCGGCGGAAACCGTCCGAAACCGCCCATGCGGATAATAGCATTTACGATTGGCCGCTTACGAGGAGATTCTTCCACACCAGGCCTCTGCCCGGCCTCATGAAGCTTCGTATGGAAACCGGCCGCTGACAGACAGCGATTATCGTGCTGAAGTCAACTACTCGCAGTTGCCAAACAGGGAAGTCCTTGCTATTGTGCTAAAGTTACGGCGGTCTTTGGTCAGGGGGCATTCGAAGACAGCGCACTCGGTTGTCCAGAATATACCGGCCATACCGGCTCAGGAGATGGCGGCTTTTCAATTCATCAACCTTCAGCCCCAGGGTTAACCAGCCAAGAGAACTGCTGCCGGTAACTTGAACGAGTGCTTGCGGGCATGGCGGCGAAAGCCTCCTCCGGTGGCCAGGCGGCCGGACGATTGCTGCAACTATCTGTTTGGGCCAATGAATATTCCCACGGGTGAAGTCAGGGAGTCCGCGATGAAGCCAGGTGTATCTTTGACCAGTGAAAGGTTCCGGCGAACCGCGCTGGCCTTTTTTGCCTTGGGCACCATATTGCCTTTGCTCATCTTAATTTTCATCATTCTGCAGTACGCCGTCCCGATTCTGTCCCATGAGCAGACCGAGGCGATGATAAACCCATTCACCTATGGGCTGGTCGCCATGTTCACCATGCCTTTGCTGGGTTTTGCCCTGATGATCTGGTGGACCAATTCCCTGGAAAGACTGACCGAAGATATAAGGAACAAGTCGCTGGAGGTTGTCTCCGACGAAGACGGATTTCACTCTCAGAACGAAATGGTGGCCATCAGGCATATTTTTGACGGCCTTCAGAGCGAGCTTCAGGACAAGATAGGCCTTCTGAACGAATATTCGCAGAAACTTATTGAATCCAACGTCAAGCTGTCCGAACTGGCCATTACCGACGCCTTGACCCAGCTTTACAACAAACGTCATTTCGAGATGCGCCTGGCCGAGGAAGTGAACAGGGCCAGCCGGAGCGGAGAAGAACTCTCTCTTATAATGGCTGATGTGGATGGTTTTAAAAAGTTCAACGACACCCATGGGCACCAGGCCGGGGACAAGCTTTTGCGGGTATTGGGCCAGGCTATCAAGGCCAGCATCCGTAAGTCCGACATAGCTTTCCGTTACGGCGGAGACGAGTTCTCCGTTATTCTTCCGGGATGTTCAGTCAAGGACGCCGGACAGGTGGCCAAGAAACTGGTTGCGTCCATGACGACCGGCGCTCTGGATACCCTGTTCAGGGATTACCCCGCCGATATTTCCATCTCCTGCGGCGTGGCCAGGTATTCCGACGGCCTCGAAGACCTGGTGACCCTGGCCGACCGTTGTCTTTACAAAGCCAAGTCCCTGGGCCGGGGCCAGATCGTCATGGCCCGCAGGCATAAGGACGGCGCTTGATTTTCTCTGTTGAAACCGGGCCGAAAGGCCTTTGAGGTGAAAAGCATGAATGTCAGTGAAGTATTGAACCGTGCACTCTCTCATCCGCGCATCCTGGACGCGGGCATGGTTCTGACCCACCTGGGGCTTGTTCGTTCTTTCAACCTGAAAGGTGAAACGGTCACGGTTCTCGAGGTTGAACCCGACAGGGAAAAGGCCGAAGCCATTCGCCGGGAGTTGCTGACTCGGCCGGGGATTGTTGATATAGTTATAGAACTGAATGCCGGCCGCCTCAAACCGGGCGACCCGGTGATGGTGGCGGCCGTAGCCGGGGAAACGCGGGACCATGTCTTCCCGGTTATCCAGGAATTGATTGAGCGATTGAAGAAAGAAGCATCACGCAAGCGTGAAGAGACGGTCTGACGTTTTTCCGTTTTGAGGCGTGACCGGAGTGTCCGCCTGGGGACAGTGGAACTTTTTGTTGCACTATCTTTGAAAAAAGTGTTACAAATTCAGACTGTTTTGGTGCGTTTCCAAAAAATTGAAAAACTTATGGAGGTTGCAGATGTTCAAGAAGTTTGCCTTGTTTGCCATGGTGTTTGTATTGCTGACCGGCTCTGCTTACGCGGAGATGAAAACCATTACCTTCGCTTCCGACGCCACCTGGCCGCCGATGGAATTCGTCGACTCCAACAAACAGATGGTCGGCTTTGCCATCGACTACATGACCAAAGCCGCTGAACTGGGCGGGTTCAAGGCTGAATTCAAGAATGTGGCCTGGGACGGCATCTTCGCCGGTCTGGCCGGTGGACAGTACGACGCTATCTGCTCTTCGGTTTCCATAACCGAAGAACGGAAAGCCAAGATGGATTTCTCCGTGCCCTATTTCCAGGTCAAACAGGCTGTTGTGGTCCGCAAGGACGCTACCTATAAGAGCCTGGAGGAGCTGAAAGGCAAACCGGTCGGCAGCCAGATCAGCACCACCGGAACTTTTGCCGTGAAGGCCGTCGAGGGCATCGAATCCAAGACTTACGATGAAGTCGGCCTGGCCATCGAAGACCTCTTCAACGGCCGCCTGGAAGCCGTGGTCTGTGACGACCCGGTTGCCGCCAATTACGCCCTGCAGAACGAAAAGTACAAGGGCGCCCTGAAGATCGCCGTGGTCATCGAATCGACCGAGGTCGAGTACTACGGCATCGCCGTACAGAAAGGCAACGCTGAAGCCCTGGAACTCATCAACAAGGGCATCGAAGCGGTCAAGGCCTCCGGCTATGACAAGGAGCTGCTGACCAAGTGGATTGGTCGTTAGCAGGATAGACCTCACCCGGGCCGGCTCCATCCGGCCCGGGTTTTTACAATGCCTTAAACTTGAGCCGCCGGGACCCGCACGGCCCCGGCCCGGCCGTTAATCAGGATAATGGCTGATCATAAAGTAAAGACGGTTAAGATAGACGTAGGCGACGGGGCGGCGATCCCGACGCCAAAAGATAAAGGCCTGGTCTCAGCCTGGCGGATTTCCCTCGTCGGCGCGTTGGCGGCCCTGGCCTATCTGCTCATTTTTCATTCCGACCCTTATTGGGAGATTATCAAATTCCTGCCCGACGGTGTGCTGGTCACCTTCGAAGTCACCATCTCATCCATCAGCCTGGCCATTGTTATCGGCCTGTTTACCGGTCTCGGGCGCATCTCCCAGAACAGGATCATCAACCTCGTCGCCTCCACCTACGTGGAAGTGGTCAGGGGCATTCCCCTGCTGGTCCAGCTTTTCTATATTTATTACGCGCTGGCCAAATTCGTTCAGGTTCCGGCCATGCTCGCGGCCATTCTGGCCATGAGTTTCTGTTACGGCGCCTACATGGGCGAAGTTTTCCGGGCGGGCATCGAGTCCGTCGACAACGGCCAGACCGAAGCCTCTCTTTCACTGGGCTTCAACCGCCGTCAGACCATGTTCTACGTCATCCTGCCTCAGGCCTGGAGGACCATTCTGCCGCCGGTGGGCAACGAGTTCATCGCGCTGCTCAAAGACACTTCCCTGGTCTCCATACTGGCCGTGGCCGACCTGCTCAGAAGGGGCCGGGAGTTCGCCTCCACCACCTTCGACTACTTCGAGACGTATACCATGGTCGCCCTGCTCTACCTGCTGATCACTCTCGTCCTGTCCAAACTCGTAAGCATCATGGAAGAAAGGTTGGGGCAGTATGACCAACGCTAACCCCATAATAAAAATAGAAAACGTCTACAAGCATTTCGGGAGGCTCACCGCTCTCGACAATGTATCACTGGAAGTCAATCCCGGCGAAAAAGTCGTCATCATAGGCCCCAGCGGTTCAGGCAAAAGCACCCTGCTCAGGACCATAAACCAGTTGGAGACCATTGACAGCGGCACCATAATCGTGGACGGCCAGGACCTTTACGACCCTCAGGTTGACATCAACAAGGTCCGGACCGAACTGGGCATGGTCTTCCAGAGCTTCAACCTCTTCCGCCACAAGACGGCTCTGGAAAATCTGACGCTGGCTCCGGTGAAACTCAAAAACGTACCCGAACAGGAAGCCAATGAGCGCGGTCTGGAGCTGTTGGCCAAGGTCGGCATCCGCGACAAGGCCGACAATTACCCGGCCCAGCTCTCCGGCGGACAGCAGCAAAGGGTAGCCATCGCCCGGGCCCTGGCCATGAACCCCAAGATAATGCTCTTTGACGAGCCGACCTCGGCCCTTGATCCGGAGATGATCGGCGAGGTTCTGGAAGTTATGGTCGCGCTGGCCAAGGAAGGCATGACCATGGTCGTGGTCACCCACGAAATGGGCTTTGCCAGGGAAGTGGCCGACCGGGTAGTCTTCATGGACATGGGGCAGGTGCTGGAAGTCGGCACTCCCTCGCATTTCTTCGAAAGCCCCGAACATCCTAGGCTGAAGCGTTTCCTGGAGCAGATACTCTGATTCCGGCGGGCCGGCCCCATGGCCGGCCCCGGCTTTACTCCTAAGCATCTCATCTTCAAGGCGACTGTCATGACCAGGATACTGGTTGTCTATCATTCCCAGTCGGGCAATACCAAGCGCATGGCCGAAGCTGTGGCCGAAGGGGCCTCGTCCATCGAGGACGTGGAAGTATTCTGTAAAACAGCCGGAGAAGCAGGCCTGGACGACCTGCTGACCTGCGACGGGCTGGCCATCGGCTCTCCCGAATACTTCGGGTACATGTCCGGCGCGGTCAAGGACTTCTTCGACCGCACCTACGAACCGGCCCGTGCTTCCGGCAGAGTCCACAAGAAGCCCTACGTCGTCTTCATCTCGGCAGGCAACGACGGGCGGGGGACCTTGCAGAGTATTGAAAGAATCGCCCTGGGGTATCCACTGAAGAAGGTATACGATCCGGTCATGGCCCGTGGCGAAATCGACGACAAGGTACTGGGAGATTGCCGCATTCTCGGCCAGACCCTGGCGGCCGGCTGCCAGGCAGGCATCTACTGAACCTCCGCCGCCCCGCGAACCGGTTTGAATTATCTCTCCATCTGTGCCAGAATCCCGCCGGGGCCGCCCGGGTAAGAACGCTGCGGGCCATGGCCGCTGATCCGGTGTACAATTCCTGAAAAATGTCACATGCAGGCCCCCCAACCGGCCTCCGGACATCAGGACGGGCGTGCGTGACTGACACAGCCGGAACAGAAACAAGGGACGAATAATGCAAGAGATAAAACCACGCAACAATATAGATGCCACCGTGACTATGCCCGGCTCCAAGGGAGCGACTCACCGGGCTTTCATCATGGCCGCACTGGCCAGAGGCACCACCCGCCTGACCGGCCTCCTGGAAAGCACCGACACCCTGTACACCCGTAACGCCCTGGGCGAGATGGGAGTACGCATGCTGGCCGTGGACAACGGCCTGGAGCTGGAAGGCACGGGCGGCAAGTTCTTCCCCAACCGGACGCTGAAAAAGATACATCTCGGTGATTCGGGCACCAGCTTCCGCCTTCTCCTGCCTGTTTTCTGCCTGGGGCAAGGCAGGTATTCGATCACCGCAGCCTCTCAACTCAAGCCAGGCCGTCTGCAAGAACTGGTGAACGCCCTCAACCAGCTCGGCGGCGATGCGGCCCTAACGGTGGACACGGATTCGCCTGTGGCCTTCATCAAGGCTGCGGGACTGGCCGGAGGCAAGGTCAGCCTTCCCGGCGAATTGAGCAGCCAGTTCGTCTCCTCGCTCCTGATGACCGCTCCCTGCATGGCCAACGGTCTGGAAATCGAAGTCCGGGGCGAATTGATCTCCCGGCCTTACCTGGAAGTCACTCTGGAGATGATGAAGCAGTTCGGCGTGGCAGTGGAAAGGGACGGTTACCGGTTTTTCCGGGTCCCGCCGGGCAATCCCTACCAGGCTGCGAACATTCTCGTGGAAGGCGACGCGGCCTCGGCTTCCTACTTCTGGGCTGCGGCGGCTGTAACCGGCGGAACGGTCACCACCCGCAACATCCAGGGTCTGACCAGCCGGCAGGGGGATATGGGCCTTCTGGAACTCCTGGAAGCCATGGGTTGCCGGGTGAGGCGCGAACTGGACTGGGTCACCGTGCAAGGCGGGCCATTGACCGGCTTGGAAGCCGACATGCGCGCTCTGCCCGATATGGTTCCGACCATGGCCGTTGCAGCCCTTTTCGCCACCGGCGAGACGCGCCTTTACAACGTCCCGCACCTGAGGCTGCATGAAGCGGACCGCCTGACCAATCTGGCAACCGAATTGGGGAAACTGGGGGCCGGGGTGCAGGAAGTTGAAAACGGTCTGGTTATCCGGGGGGGAGGCAGGCTGGCCCCGGCCGATCTCGATTCCCACGAGGACCACCGTCTGGCCATGGCCCTGGCCGTGGCAGGTTTGAAGGTTCCGGGCCTCCGGATAGACCGCGAAAAATGCGTCAGCAAGTCCTTTCCCGACTTCTGGAAAGTCTGGGATCAGCTCTGAAAGGCCGGACCGCCGGAGAAGAAGGAAGCAATGCCGGAGAGACTCAAGGAATTGCGGAGCCGCCTGGATGAAATCAACGCCAGGCTCCTGGAACTGCTGGAAGACAGGGCCGAACTGGTCAAGGAAGTGGCCCTGGTCAAGGAACAGGCCCAACTGCCCACCCTGGACAGCCGGAGGGAGGAAGAAATGCTGGCCGCCCTGCTCGGGCGCAGCCGAGGCCGCTTGACCGACGTCCAGATCCGGGCCATCTTCCGGCATGTCTTTTCCATTGCCCGCGACCTCATCGACGAAGCCCGTCTGAGCCGCCTGGGCGTTCATGCCTCCAACCGTTCCGGGCCGACCGTGGTCGAAGTGGGCCGGGTCAGGATAGGCGGCGGCCTGCCGCCGGTCCTGCTGGCCGGACCATGCTCTCTCGAATCCCGGGCCCAGGCCGAAACGCTGCTGGATTACTTCACCAGCCGTCTGCCCTCGGAACGTTTCCTTTTCCGCTGCGGCCTGGACAAGCCCCGGACCTCGCCGTACAGTTTTCAGGGTCTGGGCCGGGAAGGCCTGGAGATAATCAGCCGCCTGAAGAAAAAATACGATTTCGCCGTGGTCTCCGAAGTCACGGCCTCCCGCCACATCGAAGAATTTGCCGGAGTGGTGGACATGTGGCAGGTAGGCGCCCGGAACATGTCCAACTTCGAACTCCTGCGGGATCTGGGCCGGGCAGGCACGCCGGTCCTGCTGAAGCGCGGCTATGCGGCCACCATTGAGGAACTGCTGTACGCGGCCGAGTATATTTACGCCAGCGGCAATAAAAACGTGGTGCTCTGCGAACGGGGCATCCGCACCTTCGAACCCTGGACCAGATTCACCCTGGACATCAGCGCAGTGCCCATCATCAAGAATATTTCCCATCTGCCGATCATCGTCGATGTCTCCCATTCCACAGGCCGCAAGGACGTGGCCGGCTCAATCGCGGCCGCGGCCCTGGCTGCCGGGGCGGATGGAGTCATGGTGGAAGTTCATCCCGATCCCGAAAAGGCTTTGAGCGACGCCAACCAGCAGCTTTCCCTGGCTGAATTCGCCCTTTTCCTGGAAAAGGCCTTTCCCGGAAGCCGGAAGGAATAGCCGCTGCCGGGGCAGCTCCCCAGCGGCCCGGTTTAAAGCACGCCGTCCGGGCGGGAAAAGAATATACCCGATTAACCGGCTCTCTTGCAGGAGGTTCCAGATGAGTCTGCTTTACGAAAAGGACGGTTTCATCGCCAAGGTCGGCCTGAACCGGCCGGAGGCCAAAAACGCCCTGAACCCGCAATTGCTGATGGAATTGCTCGAAGCCTGGCGGGAAGCCGACCGGGACGACCAGGTGCGCGCCGTGGTCCTCTATTCGGCGCTGCCGGACATATTCTGCGCGGGCATGGACCTGAAGTCTTTCATCCCCATCCTGACCAGGGCCAGGGGACCGGAGACGGAGGCCGAGCGGTGGATAGTGGAAAATCCGGAAGCCGCCGACCTGGCCATGCTCAAACCCAACACTCTGAGCAAACCGGTGCTGGCCGCCGTTCACGGCTACTGCCTGACCGGCGGTTTCGAGACGGTCATGGGGGCCGATCTGCGTCTGGCCTCGGAAGACGCGGTTTTCCAGATGAGGGAGGCCAGCCTGGGAATAATGCCCACCGGTGGCTCCAACATCTATCTGCCCCGGACAGTGGCCCCTTGCCGGGCACTGGAAATACTGCTGACGGCCGATAATTACAGCGCGGACCGGCTGTATGAGTGGGGCTTTCTGAACAGGGTCGTTCCCGGAGAGAAGCTGATGGACGAAACCATGGCCATGGCGGAAAAAATAGCGGCCAACGGCCCCTTGGCCGTCAGAGGAATCATCCGCTGCCATCGGGAAGGACGGGACTTGACTTATAAGGATGGTTTCAATCTGGAGCGGGAAATCGGCCTGCCTGTTTTCGGCAGCCGGGACGCCCGGGAAGGGGTGCAGGCCCAACGGGAAAAGAGGCCGCCCAACTTCCCCGGACGGTTCTGAAACAGGGACGAAAGGTCATCCCTGCCCCCGGTTCATGTAGGTTTCCAAACGGCGTGCGCCCAGGGAACAGGTCAGGGTCAGGACCAGGTAGAGCAGCATGATGGTTATCCAGACCTCGAAAGTCATGTAGGTGGCGGCCATCAGTTGCAGACCCTGGAACGTCAGTTCCTGGATGGAAATGACGGAGACAATGGCCGAATCCTTGATGGTGGAAATGAACTGCCCGGCCAGAGGCGGTATGGTCCTCTGGAGGGCCTGGGGCAGGACGATAAAGCGCATCTGCTGCCACCAGGAGAGGCCCAGGGCGTAGGACGCCTCCCACTGGCCTTTTTCCACCGATTCAATCCCGGCCCGGACTATCTCGGTTATGTAAGCCCCTTCATAAAGGGCCAGGGTAATCACGGCGGCCAGAAATCCGGCCAGCCGGTCCGGCGGTGAAAACAGGAAAGTGATGACCGATCTGGTTGCGTCCGAGCTGTTGCGGACAAAATCATCCAGTTGCAGGACCGGCAGTATCTGATCGCTGAAGAAATAGAAGAAAAGAAAGACCAGGACCAGGGGAGGCAGATTGCGGACGGTCTCCACATAGGTCCTGCCGACCATACGCTTGAACAGGCTCTGACTGACCCGGAAAAACCCCATGACGGAGCCCAGCACCGTAGCCAGCAGAGTCGCCCAGAAACTCAGGCGTATGGTGGTGAAAAGGCCCTGAGTCAGCAGGTTGGTCACCCAGGAACCGGTCTCTTCGTCATAGCGGAAAAGATACTGGGGGATGACCGACCATTCCCACCTGTAGTTCAATTGGGCCTTGGCCCGGTAGATGATATACCCCGACAGCGCGGCCAGCAGGAGCAGGATGACGAAGTCCAGCGGGGTGAATCTGATTTTCTTCTTGATCAACAGACGCCTCTGCGGATTCCCGGACGGCGGCGTCCGCCGCCGTCCTCAATGCCCAACCTACTTGATCTGACTCTCCCAGTCCATGGTCTTGAACCAGTAATCCTGGCGTTCCTTCAGCCAGCCTTCGGCCTCGACCACACTGATCCAGTTGTTGAAATAGTTCAGAGTGTCCACATCGCCCTTACGAATGGCGAAGCCGATGGGTTCCCTGGTAAAAGTATCCTGAAGAGGCAGAAAGAGCCTGTCCGGGTATTTATAGGCCTGCTGAGCCGGCAGGGGCGCCGAGGAAACCATGGCGTGAGCCCGGCCGTTGAGCAGTTCCTGGACGGTCTTGGATTCGTCGTCGAACAGCCGCAGTTCCGCCTTGGGCATGAACCGCTTGACCGCTTCGGCCGCGGTAGTGCCGAGTTTGGCCACAACGACCACTTCGGGCTTGTCGAAATCGGCCAGGCTCTGGAATCCGGCGGCCTTTTCCTTGTGAGCCACTATGGACATGCCGGAAAACTCGTAGGGAAAGGTGAAATTGACCTTGATATTGCGGGCGGGGGTGATGCCCATGCCGCCGATGATGACATCGAACTTGCCGGTCAGCAGGGCCGGAATGATGCCGCTCCAGTTGGTGGGCACGAATTCGACCTTGACGCCCATGTCCTGGGCCAGTCTGGTGGCCACGTCTATCTCGTAGCCGATGAATTCGCCTTTTTTGTCCTTCATGGCCCAGGGTACGAAAGTGTCGAACCCGACCCTCAGAACTCCCCGTTTGAGAACCTGCTCGATGGTGCTGGCCTGGCTGATCTGCTGCCGGATGTCCTGGGCGGAGGCCGGGCAGGTCAGAGCCGCAAGCACGACCAAAGCGACTATCAAAGCTATGGAACCCCTGGTTTTCATGACAATCCTCCTGTACTGAATTCTTGCTCCACTTTTGACAATGCGGCGGCCCGGCGGCAGCACGGCCCGCCCCCCCTTTAATTACAGAATCTTGCTCAGAAACAACCGGGTGCGGTCTTCCTGAGGAGTGTTGAAAAAATGACCGACCGGCCCTTCCTCGACTATGCCGCCGTCCTCCATGAATATAACCCTGTCGGCCACTTCACGGGCGAAGCCCATTTCGTGGGTGACCACGACCATGGTCGTCCCTTCCTTGGCCAGATTCTTCATGACCTCCAGAACCTCGCCGATCATCTCAGGATCCAGAGCGCTGGTGGCTTCGTCAAAGAGCATGACGTTCGGTTCCATGGCCAAGGCCCTGGCGATAGCCACCCGCTGCTGCTGCCCCCCCGACAGTTGTCCGGGGTAGGCGTCCACCTTATCGGCTATGCCAACTTTGTTCAGGAGATTCATAGTGGTCCGGACAGCTTCCGCCTTGGACTTCCGGCGTACCTGGCGCTGAGCCAGATTGATGTTTTCCTGCACGGTCATGTGGGGAAAAAGGTTGAACGACTGGAAGACCATGCCCACTTCCTTGCGGATGGCCAGACGGTTCTTCTTGTGGTGATCCAGGGTTATATCGTCAATGACGATGCTGCCGGAATCTATCTCCTCCAGCCCGTTCAGGCACCTGAGCAGGGTGGATTTGCCGGATCCGGACGGTCCGATGACCACCACAACCTCCTGGCGGCGGACTTCGAGGGAAACTCCCCGCAGAGCCCGGACCCCGCCAGGGTATGTCTTGACCACGTTATCGACCGATATGATACAGTCGCCCAGTATCTTGCATTCCATGACCGGGGAAACTCCTCAGAACTCAATCTTCATCCGCCGTTCCATGGCCGCGACAGCCAGGGATAGCGACAGGGTGACGGCCAGATAGACGGCCGCGACGGTGAACCATATTTCGAACGTCAGAAAGGTCTCGGCCACGATGGACTGGCCGTTCATGGTCAGGTCGTATATGGCGATGGTGCTGACCAGGGCCGAGTCCTTGACCAGAGAAACGGCCTGTCCGGTCAACGGGGGAAGCACCCGGCGAAAGGCCTGGGGCAGAATGACGAAGCGGTAGGTATCCAGGCCGCTCAGGCCCAGGCTGTAAGCCGCCTCCCATTGCCCCTTATGGACGGACACAATGCCCGCCCGGATGATTTCCGAGGCGTAAGCCCCTTCAAAAAGGCTCAGGGCCAGCACAGCCGAAGAGAAACGCTCCAGTCCCAGCACGGGGGCCAGAACGAAATAGATGAAGAAAAGCTGGATCAGCAGGGGCGTGTTGCGGATGAGTTCCACATACCCCCTGGCAACCAGCCGGGCCATGAAAGATTCCGACAGCCGGAAGAGGGCCGCCAGCAGGCCGAAGGCGAAAGAAAGCAGCAGGCTGACTCCGGTGATCTTGAAAGTGACCAGGAGACCGCTCCAGAGAGGCCCGCCGGTCAGGTGGCCGTCCTGAAAGGTGAAAAGGTACCGCGGTACGCGATACCATTGCCAGTTGTAGCCCAGCTGTTCGGAACCGCGCCACATCAGCCAGGTCAGAAAGCCCACCAGCAGGAGATATTTGGCAACATCCAGCAAGGGCGACCGCCTGAAAAAAGACAACATTTTTCCTTTATTTGTAAACGCTGTAATCCCCATGACAATTTTCGCGTGTACGGCAGAATTGAAGGATTCGTCCAACTGTTTTTGTTTGGCGGGCTGCCATAGAGGTATAATACACTAACCTGGGTATTTAGGACAGACACTAAGGCAGGAAGAATGACAAAAGATTTTCAACTGACCTCCCAACCCATACCGGGCCTCATCCGGCAACTGGCCGTGCCCGCCAGCGTGGGTTTCTTTTTCAACACCATGTACAATATGGTGGACACCTATTTCGCCGGCCTTATTTCCACCGGGGCTCTGGCAGCCCTCGCCCTGTCTTTTCCCGTCTTTTTCATTGTCGTGGCCATGGGGTCGGGACTGGGCACGGGCGCGACAGCCCTGATGGCCACGGCCCTGGGGGCCAACCGCCGCGAAGAAGCCCGCCAGTTGTCCTGCCAGGCTTTGTCCTTCGGAGTAGCCGCCGGTATCATTCTGACCCTGCTCGGCATCTACTTATCGCCTTACCTCTTCCGCTTTCTCGGGGCAACCGGCGATTATCTGGTCACCGGCCTGGAATACATCGTGACCATATTCATGGGCACGGTCTTTTTCATGATTATCTACATGCTCAACGCCATTCTCAACGCCCTGGGCGACACCCGGTCGTTCAGGAACTTTCTCATCATTGGCTTTCTGCTCAACTGCGTCCTGGACCCCTGGTTTATCTACGGCGGATTTGGTCTGCCGAAGCTCGGCGTCGCGGGCATAGCCCTGGCCACGGTCCTCGTCCAGGTTGTCGGCTGCCTCTACCTCGGCTTCAAGGTCAGGGAGACCGGCCTTTGCACCGGGTTGGGACTTCGGAATTTTATTCCCCGGCTCTCCTGCTTCCGGGATATCGCCCGACAGGGTTTTCCGGCCAGCCTGAACATGGTCACCGTGGGGCTCGGTATTTTTGTCATCACTTACTTTGTCAGCCGTTTCGGCAAGGAGGGCGTGGCTGCTTACGGCATAGCCGTCCGGGTGGAACAGATGATTCTTCTGCCGACCATCGGGCTTAACGTAGCCACCCTGACCATAGTGGCTCAGAATCACGGGGCGGGACTTTACAGCCGCATATACGAGACCCTGGCCAAGGCTCTGAAATACGGGGGGATACTCATGGGGGCCGGGACCGTGATTCTTCTCCTTCTCTCCAGGTTCGTCATGAGCCTTTTCACCGATGACCCGGAAGTCATCCGCCACGGGACCAATTACCTGCGCATAGACGCCCTGCTTTTGTACGCCTACGTCATCCTTTTCGTGCACGTAGCCGCCCTGCAGGGAGTCAAAAAGCCCATGTTCGCCGTCTGGATAGGCCTCTACCGCCAGATTGCGGCCCCCCTGGTTGTCTTCTATCTTTTCAGCTTCACCCTTGGGCTCGGCGTTACCGGCGTCTGGTGGGGAATCTTCGTGATAAACTGGAGCGCCGTGGCCGTGACTTTTTTTTATTCGCGGCGGCTGCTGCGCCAGGTTACCGCCAATCCGCCCGTTTCCGTCTGAATTACACCGTCATCATATGATCTTAGGCTGTTTATCCGGAGCGGCGGCCTCGGGTTGCCTTTTAATCGTCCAAAGACTGATTGACGCGGCAGTTTTGTTAGGCTAATAATCATGGACGTGGGTAAGAGGCTTCTGGTAGTTCAATTCTCGACACTCTAAAAAAACAAAGGACCGGCTTATGCTATTGGGTATTGACGTCGGCGGCACCCACACGGACGCCGTTGTGGTTGACCGATCAGGCATCAGGGCTTCGGCCAAAGTGCCGACGGACCACGACAACCTTCTGCGCCCTATCCGCACCGCCATTCAGAGCGTCCTGAAAGATATTGATCCGGCCGCCATAACCAGGCTGAACCTCAGCACAACCCTGTCGACCAACTCCATCATCGAAGGCAAGACCGAGGATGTGGGCGTCATCGTTTCGGCCGGTCCGGGGCTGGATGCGGAAAACCAGAGAACAGGCGGTCACTACTATGTCCTGGACGGTTCCATCGACCACCGTGGCACGATTATCCAGGAATTGAACAGCGAGGAACTGAAAGCGGCCGTTCAGGCCTGCCGCGAGGCCGGACTCAGGACCTTCGCCGCCGTCACCAAATTTTCCACCCGCAACCCGCAACACGAAAAAGAAATTGCCGCAGCCATAGGTCCGGACGCGGATTTCATCACCATGGGCCACACCATGTCCGGGGTGCTCAATTTCCCCCGGCGCATCGCCACATCGTATTTCAACAGCGCGGTCTGGCGGATTTACAACGACTTCGCCTGGGCCGTGGAAGAGAGCGTGGCTGATTTCGGCCTGAACGCCGAACTCAATATCCTCAAGGCCGACGGCGGCACCATGCCCCTGGCTGCCTCGAAAAACTGGCCTGTTGAGTCCATACTCTCCGGCCCGGCGGCCAGCGTCATGGGCATTATCGCCCTTTGCGACATACGGGAAGACTGCGTCATGCTGGATATCGGCGGAACTACCACCGACATAGCGGTCTTCGCCGACGGTTCTCCGGTTATCGAAAAAGAAGGCATAAGCGTGGGTTCCTACCCGACCCTGGTGCGCTCCCTGAAGATGCGCTCCATCGGAGTGGGAGGCGACTCGGCCCTGCATTACATCGCCGACGCCATCCGAGTGGGACCGGACCGCCAGGGCCCATCCCTGGCCGCTGGCTACAGCTCCGGAGCCATGGCCTGCGACATAACCAGAGGCAAAGGCGCGCTCTCCCACGCCCTCAAAGGCACGGTCTGCGCCCCGGCCCTGACCGACACCATGAATGTTCTGGGCATCACTTCTTTCGGCGACCGGGAAGCCTCCGAAAAGGGACTCAGCCAACTGGCCCAGGCCTGGGGCCTGGACATGCGGGAGATGTGCGAACAGGCCGTCAAGCACGCGGTGGACGAAATCTGCTACGCTGTGGCCGACCTGCTGGACGAGATAAATTCCAAACCGGTCTACACTGTCCACGAACTGCTCAAGGGCAAAAAAATAGAACCCAGAAAAGTCTATATCATGGGCGGACCGGCCCAGGCCTTCGCCGGACTGCTTGCCGAAGCCCTGGGCATGGAAGTCGTCGTGCCGGAACACTACGAGGTGGCCAACGCCGTCGGCGCGGCTCTGACCCGCACGACTATGGATGTCGAACTTTTCGCCGACACGGCCAAAGGCGTCCTCTTCATCCCCAACCTGGACGTCAGCCTGAAGGTCCCCCGGGAATACAGCCTGCAACAGGCCGAAGAAGACGCCCGCAGCCACCTCCTGGAATATCTGGAGAAGATGGGCGTCAAAGACCTGGAAGCCTCGGTGGAAGTGACCGAATCCGGGGCCTTCAACATGGTGGACGGCTATTATTCCACGGGTAAAAACATCCGGGTCAAGAGCCAGATACGGCCCGGTGTCATGAGGTTTTCTCAACTGTAAGATACCGGCTGGAGCCATATGACTCCGGCCGGCGGAGATCGACATGCTGGAAGCAAAAAACCGCTTGGGCATAATATTCTTCCCCGCCTTCGACTGGGCCATCAGCCCGACTCATCCGGAGCGCGAAGAACGTTTGCTCTATACCCAGGACCAGCTCAGGGAGGAAGGCGTTTTCGACATTGACGGCGTGCGGGAGTACAAACCCGATCTGGCCTCCCGTGAAGACGTCCTGCGCACCCATTTCTGTTTTCCGGACCTGGAAGCCGTCTGCACGGAATCGCACCTCATTTCCGCCGGCGGGGCCATCAAGGCGGCCAAACTGGTCATGGAAAAAGAGGAGGAAAAAGCCTTCGCCCTGGTCAGGCCGCCCGGACACCACGCCAACAAGGTCGTCCACGGCAACCGCGGCTTCTGCAACATCAATATAGAAGCCGTAATGGTGGAGCACCTCCGCGAAATATACGGAGTAAAAAGACTGGCTATCGTCGACACCGACTGCCATCACGGCGACGGCACTCAGGATGTGTACTGGCACGACCCGAACGTGCTCTTCATCTCCCTGCACCAGGACGGCCGCACCCTGTACCCCGGCACCGGCTTTCCCATGGAACTAGGCGGTCCCAACGCCCTGGGCCGGACCATAAACATCCCCCTGCCGCCCCAGACCAGCGACGAAGGCTTCCTGACGGTCATCGACCATGCCGTGCTGCCCATGCTGGAAGAATTCAAGCCGGATCTCGTTATCAACTCGGCCGGACAGGACAACCATTTCACCGATCCCATCACCAATATGAATTTTTCGGCCCAAGGGTACGCGCTCCTCAACAAGAAGCTCAACCCCGACATCGCCGTGCTTGAGGGAGGCTACGCCATTCAGGGAGCCCTGCCCTATGTCAACCTGGGCATCATTCTGGCCATGGCCGGGCTGGATTTTTCCCACGTGCGGGAACCGAATTACCGCCCGGAAGAACTGCGCCAGGCCCCCAAGGTCACTGATTACATCAAGCGGCTGTGCGACGAGATGGTCAAGCTCTACCGGAATCCCCCCCGGGACGCCATAGAAGGTGAACGGCACGGCGATTTCATGCTCAGGCAGAGGGAAATATTCTACGATACGGATATGATCCGGGAAAACCAGTCGGAATGGCTGAGGCTGTGTGACGACTGCGGAGGCGTGCTGAAGATCGAAACCAAATCGACCCGCAACCCCATGAGCGCGGCCATTCAGATACCTGTGGACGCCTGCGACAAGTGCCGGGCCGAGGGTTTGCGGATGTATGAGGAAGCCCAGTCCGCCACCAGGAAATACCGGTATGCCCAGCTCATCAACCGCCGGGACCGCGAATACCTGTCTTTCCGCTAGCCCCGGACACTCAACAAGGATTACGCCGAGCCCTTCCCCACGGGAGGGCTTAAGTTTGTTGAAAACGCCCCCAAAGGCCGTCTGATAGAATTTTCATTTCCGGAAAAAGCAGTGGGACAGAAAGTTGAAGATAAGCAAAAGAAAAAAAGACTCCGAGAATGACTGTTTCGGCGGGATGCTTCGCCCCTGCCGCGAACGGCAGCTACTTCGGACAGTCTTTCCCGCCCAGACCAAGGGGACGCCCAGGCGGCCGCGTCCCCTTGGAACCCCCGGCCTTGGAATCCCGCATACGGGCATCCGTGCCCTGATGCGGGCAGGCGAACGTCCATGTTCGCCAAAGAATGGGGAAACCGTAAAATCGGCCTTGAGATATAGGCCAGATTGATAAAGACAATAAAAAATTTTGTCAACAGCCTGTCCGGAGGCTTGCACCTCCGGTATTTTGTCTTCTCCTTGGCCTCTCCGGGGGGCAGCGACCAACGGGAGCGCTGGGGGCAGAGCCCCCAGAGTGGGGCAGGCGACAGCCTGGGGGGCAGGCGCTTTTCCTGCGATAATGAGATAAAAAACCGGGTGGGATGGCATGGCGTTTCCGCCGCTGTATAACATCAGACAGAAATTCGACAACTCTTTCGAACCCGATATACGCGGGGCGGTGGTCAGGGAGATTCAGGCCGCCGGGTTGGCCGGCCGTGTTCACCCCGGACAGTCCGTGGCAGTGGCGGTCGGTTCGCGGGGCATCGAAAACATAAGGGAGATGACCGCCGCAACGGTGCAGCAGCTCAGGCTCCTTGGACTTCGGCCGTACATCGTACCGGCCATGGGCTCCCACGGCGGAGCCACCGGCAAGGGGCAGGCCGCCGTGCTGGCGGAACTGGGAGTCACCGAAGACAGCGCCGGAGCTCCGGTCGTCTCCAGCATGGATGTCGTCTCCCTTGGCTTTCTGGAAAACGGGGCGGAAGTCTTTTTCTCCAGAGACGCACTGGAAGCGGACCATCTGGTGCTCATCAACCGAGTCAAGCGTCATACCGCCTTTCGCGGCGAAATCGAGTCCGGACTTTGCAAAATGCTGGCCGTGGGTTGCGGCAAGCATCAGGGTGCCGTCAATATGCACAAATACGGGCTGGCCTCATCCATTATCGACGCCGCCCGGCTGATACTCTCCAGAACCCCGGTCCTGTTCGGACTGGCCGTGCTGGAAAACGCCCTGGCCGGAACCCACTCCGTCAGACTCGTGCCGCCGGAACGGTTCCTCCTTTCAGACGCCGAACTCCTCAAGGAAGCCAACGACCTTTTCCCCTCCCTCCCGCTGGACCGTCTGGACATACTCCTGGTTGACGAGATGGGCAAAAACATCAGCGGAGTGGGCATGGACCCGAACGTTATCGGCATGTGGCGGCGCGAAGGCGGCCCCCGCCTGCCCGACTACCGCACCGTTGTGGTCCTGAACCTGACGCCCGAATCACGAGGCAACGCCGTTGGTATAGGCCTCGCCGACCTGACCACCCGCCGCCTCATCGAATCAATAGACATCGAGGCCACCTACGCCAACACCCTGGCCACCGGCATATGGGCCAGCGCCAAGCTGCCTATCGCCCTGGAAAACGACAGGGCCGCCCTGGAGATGGCCCTGTCCAAAGCTCCAGCCCCTGAACATGTCCGTCTTGTGCGGATAAGAAACACACTTCGCCTGGAAAGCTTCTGGGCCTCCCGCGCCCTGCTGCCGGAACTCGGGAGCAATCCCCGGCTGGAAGTCTCGGATTCTCCCGTGGAACTGCAATTCGGACGAGATTCAATACTGCTCCCCTTCCCGCCGGAAACTGACCGAATCTGATCTTTTCCTTGTCCCGGCGGAAATGCGGTTGCAATTAAAAAAACCAGGGCTCCGGTCGCTCAAGGACGGCGGAGCCCTGGTTTCAGAAAATTAGAGGACCTTATCCTTTTATGATTCTGGGCAGCATCTGCTGGTGGTGGGGGCAGATGGAAGTGGGATTCTGGTATGAAGCCCCGACAAAGGCCTGCATATAACGCCGCAGTTCTCCGTAAGGCACCACTTCATCCACAAAACCCCGCCTGGCGCAGAAGGCCGGACGGGACCGGTCGTAGTACAGCTTGACCAGCTCGTTCATCTTCTCGATGACCGGTTCCAACGGACGCCCAGCGTCCTTCTCCTTGACCAGACGCCGCGAATAGGTCGCCGCCGCCGCCGTCTCGCCGTGCATGACATAAATCTCCGTGGTCGGAGTGCCCAGGGTGAAAACGTTGTTGTTGTTCGCGTTCGGGCCGCCCATCACGTAATGGGCCGCCGCCGTGCCCTTGCGCAGAACCACCAGCATCAGAGGCACGTCGGTCTGTTCGATGGAATAGATCAGCGACTGGCCCAGACCCAGCAGTTCAGCCTTCTCCGCCGTGTCGCCCACGTCGATCCCCGAAGTGTCCTGCAGCCAGATCATGGGCAGGCGGTCGCGCCCGCAGAGAGTCGCGAACTCGTTCAGCTTGATAAGCCCCTCACGGTAAAGCTTCCCCCCGATGCCCTGATAGGCCCCGTGGGCATAACCGGGATAGTCCTTGGGCAGAAAGCCCTGGCGGTTGCCCAGCACACCCACCGGCAAACCGTCTATCTTGGCCAGACCGCAGTAGACTTCCGGACCGTAGTCCGGACGGAACTCCAGGTGCTCGCTCCCGTCAACCAAACGCGCCAGCAGGTTGTCGAAGTCGTAGACCATCTTCTGGTTGAAGGCCATGATCGAGTTCAGGTCTTCCACAGGATAGAGAGGATCCTTCGGCTCGTCCACCCGGAAAAAATCCGGATTGTACGCCGGCATGTCCCCCATCCACTTCTTCAGGGCGTCCAGAACCCCGGTCTCCTCTTCGTAGACCTCACGGAAGAAGCCCGTCGACTCGTGGTGGATGCGCACGCTCCCGGGAGGCTCCTCCTTGAAGTGCCGCGTCGCCTCGATCAACTGCTCCGCACCCTCAAGGTCGAAATAACCCTTCGGGCTCATACCGCCCACGATGCCCCCGCCGCCCACCGCGATGTTGCAGTCCTTGTGCGCGATAAGCAGAGTCGGGCTGATGCCCTGGTAACCGCCGCCCGCCGGATTCGTCCCGTAGATGCCCGCCAGAACCGGCACCCCCAGCTTCTCCAGCTCGGCGTGACGGAAAAATGTCGTCCCGCTGCCACGCCGGTCCGGATAGACCTCCTCCTGCTGCGTCAGCTTCACCCCGCTGCAGTTGACCAGCCAGACCAGAGGCACATGCAGCCGCTTGGCCATGTCCGTCACCCGCAGGATGTTCTCGGACTGGCCCGGTATCCAGGCCCCGGCCAAGACCTTGTTGTCAAAGCCGATCACCACAGCCCACCGCCCCGAAATACGCGCCAGGCCGTCGATCACCCCCGTCGTCCCTTCCTCGTTCTCCCTGGGGTTGAAAAGCGTATGCAAAGGACGCCACGTCCCCTCGTCAACCAGATAATCGATCCGGTCCCAGACCGTCATCTGACCCCGCTTGCGGATAACCTCCGGCGGCAGACCGGCCTGCCTGACCTTCTCAACCTCCGCCGCCAGATCAGCTTCCACCGCCTCTATCTGACGGCGGTTCTCCTCCATGCGCTTGAGCACGTTCTCCTTGAGAGCCTTGCCCAACGGGTCCATCTTTCTCCAGTAAGGCTTCATGATCTCAGGCCTTTCCTTCCCTGTTCGAGTTCCTGACGATTGGCCTTGCGACACCCCATGACAACGGGCCTCCGAGCGGCCCTTCAGATCACCAGCACCTTGGCCCCGCGAATTCTGCGTTCCTTCAGTTCCAGCAGAGCCCGATTGGCATCATCGAGAGCAAAAGTCTGCACTTCCGGCTTGAGGCCAATCTCGGCCGCCAGGGCCAAAAACTCCCGGATGTCCCGGCCAGCCACGTTGGCCACGCTCTTGATCTCTTTTTCCAGCCAGAGATGTCCGGCGTAGTCCAGGTTGAGCAGAAAATCCTTGTCCCGATCTTCCTTGCGGATGGCGTTGATGACCAGCCTCCCCCCGCGCTCCAAAGCGCCCAAAGCCCGGACAACCGGCTTCCAAGCTGGAGTAGTGTCAATGACTGCCCGCAGTTTTTCAGGCGGCTCCTCATCCGTATCTCCGGCCCAGAACGCCCCTATTTCTTTCGCGAAAACCTGCTCCTCCCGGCTGCGGGCGAAAACGAATATCCGGGAATCCGGGAATCTGTGGCGGGCCATTTTCAGCACTATATGAGCCGAAGCCCCGAACCCGGTCAGGCCCAGGTTGTCGCCGTCCCGCAGTCTCGTAAGCCGCAGCGAACGGTAGCCTATGGCCCCGGCACACATCAGAGGCGCGGCTTCCACGTCGGAAAATACTTCTGGTATGGGGAAAGAGTATTTTTCCGGCGCAACGATGTATTCCGCATAACCGCCATGGACATCGCGGCCGGTGGCCAGAAAATCAGCGCACAGGTTGTCTTCTCCCGCCAGACAGGCAGGGCAGACGCCGCAGGCGGAATTGATCCAGCCTATGCCAACCCTGTCCCCGGCCTTAAGCTTCCTGACGCCGGGCCCGCAGAGCTCGACCCGGCCGACGACCTCGTGGCCGAGAGCCACCGGCAGCCGGGGCGGCGGAGTCCGGCCTTCTATCTCATCCAACTCGGTATGGCAGACTCCGCAGGCGGAAACCCGGACCAGAACCTCTCCGGGTCCGGGTTGAGGCGTCGGCAGGTCCACCAGCGACAACGGTTCCCTGTCGCGGCTGAGATCGCAGATTCTGGACATAACCATGGCTTTCATGAGCATCCCCCTGTGCGGAAAAGGAGTTTCCGGACCGGCTGTGACCGGCAAAATGCTTACAGCTCCAGACTACCGGCAAACATCCTCGGGATCAACCATGGCTTGAGGCAGCCTGAAAAAAAACTGCGGACGGGGGAGGGGCTTGAGCGGCAAACGGCCCCGTGGAGGGGCCGTTTGGTGTTACATGTTACAAGTTTTTAGTTGACCTTGACTTCAATATGTCTTGGTTTGTCCTTCTCGGCCTTGGGAATGGTCACGGTCAGAATTCCATCCCGGGTGACCGCGGAAATCTTTTCCTCATCAACATTCTCGGGGAGGATGAAGGTCCGGACGAATGAACCGTACCGGCGTTCCCGCACGTGGTAGGTCTCGTCTTTTTCCTCTTTCTCCTCCCGGCGTTCGCCGCTGAGCTTCAGCAGGCCGCGCTCGATTTCAACCTTGATGTCCTGACCGCTCAGCCCCGGCACTTCCGCCTTGACCAGGTATTCGTTCTCGTTCTCCGAGACATCCACTTTCGGGGTCAGGTAGTCTTCGCTCTCTTCAAGGCGGCGAAAGAGCGAAGGACCTGAGAAGAATCCGTTGAACAGACGAGGCAAACGTCCTTCAAAAGGTTCATAACGCATAAGGTCCAACATAACTGCCACCACCTTTCCTATGTTTTACGATTATAAGTTAAGCAGAGGATAGGCCTTGTCAAGGGGGCGTCTTGTTCAGGTTCATCGGGCTCTGGCTGAAAGTCCCGGCCGTTGCCGGGTCGTGCGATCAGACGGGATTCGTCTGGTGCCGTTGGCTGACCTTGGGGAAAAATCTTGACACCGGGCTGGCCAGTCGGTACATTCCTCTCAGAGGATGTTCAATCCCCTGAGCGAACCCCACAAAGGAGAATAGGCCTGATGACGGAAAAAAAGAATCCGCATTTTTCCGATACGTTGGAAAAAGGCCTCCGTATCCTCCAGATCTTTGCTCAGGACAAACAGGGTTACAGCCTGACTGAACTCTCAAGGGCCATCGGCGTCAACAAGACCACGGTCTACCGATTTGTCAATACTTACTGCGAACTGGGATACTTGAGGCGCGACCCGCTGAGCAAACACCTCGAACTCGGACCCCGCAGCATAGCCCTGGCCCACAGCTTTCTCCAGAGTTCCGTCTCTTTCGATGTAATCAAGCCTCTGGTGGATGAAGTCCACGAAAAATACCAGGTCCATGTGGACGTAGCCCTGCTTCAGGGCGACGCCATGTTTGTCATCTACCGCCGGGAAGCCAAGGACACCTTGACTTTCCGGCATTTCACCCTGTCCAAGGGGTTGCATTACCTGGCCACCGGCAAGGCGGCTCTGGCCTTCATGCCTCAGGAGGAACGGCTCAGAATCATCGAAGACCTCGACCTGGAACGCAAAACCCCGCGGACCATCGCCGACAAGGAATCCCTGCTGATCGATCTGGAAGAAACATTCCAGCGGGGTTATTCTATTAATGACGAAGAATTCATCCCCGGCCTGCTGGCTATTGGAGCCCCGTTGATAAGCCTCAAGACATCCCGGGTGGTCGGGGCTTTGAGCTTCGACACTTCCACGGCTCAGCATACTCTCGACTCCTTCCAGGAAAAATTCGCGCCGGTGCTCATCGATCTGGCCAGGAAAGTATCCACCATGCTTCCAGAGGTCTAGCCGTCAAGTCAGGACAGGAGGACTTTTCGCCTTGAGTCATTCAGGAAAACCTTTACTGAAAGTGGAAGGTTTGGAAAAGCGTTTCGGAGGTCTCGAAGCCCTGGGCGGTTACGGGATAGAGGTTGCCCATGGTGAACTGGTCGGCCTCATAGGCCCCAACGGGGCGGGCAAGACTACGGTCTTCAACCTCCTTTCCGGCGTCCTGCGTCCGACCGCCGGCCGGATAGTCTTTGACGGCCGTGAGACCACAAGGCTTCGTCCCGACCAGAACGCCGCCCTGGGCCTGGCCAGGACATTCCAGAATATAAGGCTTTTCAGCGATCTTTCCGTACTGGACAATGTGAAAACAGCTTTCCATATGCGTCTCGGGTCCGGATTCTGGACCACTCTGCTGCATTCTCCGGGCTTCCGCCATTCCGAGGCGGAAATGGACCGTCGGGCCAGGGAGTTTCTGGACATCCTGGACTTAGGCGACGTCCTGGACGAGACAGCCGGCAACCTGCCTTACGGCGCTCAACGGCGTGTGGAAATAGCCCGAGCCCTGGCCACCGGCCCGAAGCTGCTCCTGCTCGACGAACCCTCGGCCGGCATGAATCCCCAGGAAACGGACGAGCTTATCGAGGTCATCCGTCTGATCCATAAGGAATACGATCTGACCATATTGCTGGTGGAGCACGACATGAGCCTGGTCATGTCGCTCTGCGAACGGCTCCAGGTGCTCAACCGGGGACGGGTCCTGGCCGAAGGGCTGCCGGAAGAAATCCGACGGAACCCCGGCGTCATAGAAGCTTACCTCGGCTCTCCCAAGGAAAAATGCGATGCTTGAAATACAGGATATTCATGTCTACCGGGGCAAGACCTACGTCCTGCAAGGAGTCAGTCTTCATGTCGGACAAGGGGAAATCGCGGCCCTTATAGGGGCCAACGGCGCGGGCAAGACGACCACTCTGCGGGCGGCCTCGGGACTTCTGCGGGCCAAGCAGGGCCGGATTCTCTTCCGCCCCGAACCCGGCGGCGAACAGGTGGACATAAGCCGCCTGAAGCCGGAGCAGATTGTCGGTCTGGGCATGTCCCACTGCCCCGAAGGCCGGGGCGTCTTTTCCAGCCTGTCGGTCCGGGAAAATCTGCTCATCGGGGCGTACCTGCGGACAGACCGCGACGGAATCGCCGAGGACTACGAGAAGGTCTGCCGGATGTTCCCCATACTGGAGGAAAGATCCGGGCAGGCGGCGGGCCTGCTTTCCGGCGGCGAGCAGATGATGCTGGCCGTGGGCAGATCCCTGATGAGCAGCCCCAGGCTGTTGCTCCTGGATGAACCATCCCTGGGACTGGCCCCCCTGGTCGTCGAACAGATATTCAGAATGCTGGCCGAAATAAACTCTCAAGGAGTGACCATATTGCTCGTGGAACAGAACGCCGTCATGGCTCTTGACCTGGCCCACAAAGCCTACGTCATGGAAAACGGCCGGGTGACCCTTTCCGGTCCCAGCCGGGAACTGGCCTGCAACCCCGATGTCCGGCGGGCCTACCTGGGAGGGCACTGATGAGTCTCGCCTATATCGCCCAGCAGTGCGCCAACGGGCTTATTCTGGGCAGCATGTATTCTCTGGTGGCCATAGGCTTCTCCATGATCTACGGCATCAGCCGCCTGATAAATTTCGCTCATGGTGAAGTCGTCATGATCGGCGCCTTCCTGACCATGGGGCTCTTCCAGATCCTGGGCCTCCCCTTTCCCTTGGTCGCGGCCGCTGTCCTGGCCCTGGGAGCCGTTCTTGGCGTCATGATCGAAAGGGCGGCCTTCCGGCCGATGCGCGGAGCTCCACAGGTCACGGGCTTTATCGCCTCTCTGGGCATATCCATAATGCTCCAGAACCTGGGCATCATGGTCCTGACCGCCCAGCCCAGAAACTTTTCCTTCCCGGCTTACTTGCAGCAACTGGTCAATATCGGCCCGATCGGCATCAGGATAGTCGATATCTGCATCATGCTGGCCACTCCGCTCCTGCTGGCCGTGCTCCTCTTCATCATTCACAGGACCAGGCTGGGCGTGGCCATGAGGGCCACGGCCGAAAACCTGGACGTAGCGCGCCTCATGGGTATTGACATCAACCGGACCATAATGGCCGCTTTCGCCATAGGCAGCGGGCTGGCCGCCACGGCCGGGTTGATGTGGGGAGGAAAATTCGGCCAGATAGACCCCCTGATGGGCTTCATCCCCGGACTGAAATCCTTTGTGGCCGCCGTTATCGGAGGTGTGGGCTCCATTCCGGGAGCCATTCTGGGCGGTTACATACTGGGTATGGCGGAGGTGCTTTTCGTCGGCCTCCTGCCCCCCATCTACTCGGCCTACCGAGACGCCTTCGTCTTCGGCACGCTCATCATTATCCTGCTGGTCCTGCCCAACGGCCTGCTGGGTAAAGAAACGGAGGAGCGCGCCTGATGAAAACAGACCGGACCAGACTGATCTTCCTCGCCGCAGCAATCCTGGGCTTCGTCATGATCTTTGCCATGCAGCGGACCATGAACGAATACATAGTTTCCATCGTCAATTTCGTGGGCATCTATATAATCCTGGCCGTCAGCCTGAACATCACCAACGGCTTCACCGGCCTCTTCTCCCTGGGGCATCCGGCCTTCATGGCCATCGGCGGATACGTCACGGCCATTCTTACTCTCCCGGTCATGAAAAAGGCCATGTTTCTGCCTGATCTGCCCTCCTGGCTGGCCGGGCTGCAATTGCCTTTTTTCCCGGCCCTGCTCATAGCCGGGATTATGGCTTCCCTGACTGCCCTGCTGGTCGGCGTCCCGGTCCTCCGCCTCCGGGGACACTACCTGGCCGTGGCCACCATAGGTTTCCTGATCATCGTTCAGGTTCTCATTACCAACATGGAAAGCCTGACCCGCGGTCCACTGGGCCTGAACGGGCTCCCGGCCTATACCAACCTGTGGTGGGTCTACCCCTGGGTGCTGGCCGCCCTGTACGTAAGCTGGAAAATTAAATTCTCGTCGTACGGACGAACCCTGCTGGCCGTCCGGGAAAATGAAATGGCCGCCCAGTGCCTGGGAGTCAACCTTTTCCGGACCAGAATAGCCTCCCTGGTCATCGGGGCCTTTTTCGCCGGAGTGGCAGGCGGGCTGTGGGCTCATCTGATAACGGCCATAACGCCGAATTCATTTTCCCTCATCATGGCCTTCAACATCGTGGTCATGGTTGTGGTCGGAGGAGCTGGCAGCATATCCGGGTCCTTTCTGGCGGCCATTATTTTCACCCTGCTGACCGAAGTCTTCCGCCCGCTCGAAGAATCCCTGGAAGTCTTTGGAATCGGCGAAATATTTCTGGCCCTGGTGCTGATAATGATTCTTATCTTCCGGCCCAAGGGTTTTTTCGGCAGCAGGGAGCCGCGTTTCCTGACCGGACGTAACGCTTGAATAACGGGTAATGTTTCCCGTCGAATCAATGAAAGCAATCAAACGCAAGGAGGTAGTAGTAATGGTTAAGAGGTTTATGTTGACATTGGGAGTGCTGCTTCTGGCCGTCATGTTCGCCTTTCCGGCGGTGGCGGAGGAAGACACCATCAAGCTGGCCGGTCTTTTCAACCTGACGGGCGGCATGTCGTCCATCGACGCTCCCGGTCTGAACGGGGCCAAGCTCCAGGCCAAACTCATCAACGAAGCCGGCGGCCTGCTGGGCAAGAAACTCGAAGTGGTCGGCATTGACACCAAGACCGACCAGAAAGCCGCAGCCACCGGTGCCAAGAAAGCCCTGTCCATGGGCTGCATAGCCGGTCTGGGCTACGGCGACACCACTTACGTCATGGCGGCCGCACCCCTGTTCCAGGAAAAACAGCACCCCTTCGTGACTTCCGGCGCGACTCACCCCATGCTGCCCCAGTGGGTCGGCGATTTCATGTTCATGGCCTGCTTCGGCGACGATGACCAGTCCTTCGCCATAGCCGACTACTCGGTCAAGACCCTGGGGGCCAAGAACGTGGCCGTCTGGACCGACAATTCCATGGACTTCACCAAGGCCCTGTCCAAGTTCTACAAACAGCGCATTGAAGAACTCGGCGGCAAGATCATCCTCGAAGACTTCTTCATGACCGGCGACAAGGACTTCTCGGCCCAGATCGCCCGCCTGAAGAATGCCGACCCCAAGGTCGACTGCGTGTTCATCTCCGCCATTCCCAACGAAGCGGGCCTGACCGTCAAGCAGATTCGTGAAGCCGGTCTGACTCTGCCCATCGTCAGCGGCGACGGTTTCGACACCGAGCTGGTGACCACGGTTCCCGGCCCCCAACTGGCCAATGACGTGTATTTCTCCACCCACACTTACCGGGAAGACACTCGTCCGGAAGTGCTGAATTTCATCAAGGAATACGAAAAGGAATACGGCCGGCCGCCCGAGAACGCCTTTGCCGCTCTGGGTTTTGACGCCGTGGGCCTCATCGCCGACGCCATCAAGAGAGCAGGCACCACCGACGGCCCCGCCCTGCGCGACGCCCTGAAGACCACCAAGGGCTTCAAGGCCGTGACCGGCGAAATCACCTATTCCCGCGCCTCAGGCGTGCCGGTCAAGGGTGTTTCCGTCATCAGCGTCAAGAACGGCGTTTACAAGGTCGAAGAGGTCTGGACACCAGCCAACTGACAACTATTAACCAACCGTCCCTCCGCCTTCGGGCGGAGGGACGGAAAACCTTTCAGTGAGGACGGGAAAAAATGAAAAGGGTAAAACTGGAAGAGTTCAACGAATACTCGTTTCAAGAGGCCGGAATAGACAAGGCCATCCTGGCTGTCGGTTCCACCGAAAGCCATGGGGCTCACCTGCCCTACGGCTGCGACACCTTCGTCGCCTACGATCTGGCTCTGGAAGCGGCGCAACGCCTGGACAACACTGTGGTTGTTCCGCCCATGTGGTTCGGCATGAGCCAGCACTACAGCCACAAACCGATGAACATCACCCTCACCAGCGACACGCTGACCCAGGTCATCAGGGAAGTCCTGGATTCACTGGTCCACTGGGGCATCAAAAAAGTGCTGGTGGTCAATGGCCACGACGGCAACATAGCCCCGATTGAAATCGCCGCCCGCGACGCCAAGATCAAGCACCCGGATATGGGTCTGGCCGTGCTGGACGCCTGGTGGGTCACGGCCGGCAGCCTGCTGCCCAAAGACACCTTTGAAGTCTGGAACGGGCTGGGCCACGGCGGCGAAGGAGAAACCTCCATCGGCCTGGCCATCTTCCCCGAACTGTGCGATCTCAGCCGCGCCAAGGGCATGATTCCGGACATGGACAACAACGTCAAGCTGGTCTGGAACTTTGAAGAACTGACCGATTTCGGAGCCAGCGGAGCCCCCCAGAAAGCCACCCCGGAAAAAGGCCGAAAAATGAAGAAGGTTCTGGTCGATTACCTGGTGGATTTCGTCAAGCGCATGGACGCTCAAAACTGGAGATATGTCACAAAATAATCTTCACGGCGAAGTGGCGATCTTCTTTACGGGCGGCACAATCTGCATGCGCCCCCGTTCAGAAGATCATAGTGTCGTGCCCTCCGGCGATTTCGACCGGCTCGTGTCGGAATTGAAAAGGCATGTCCAGGGGGTCGAACTCAGGCCTGTACCCTGGGGCGACCACCCCAGCCCCCACATGACCCCTGAACTCATGTTCAGCCTGGCCATGGATGTGGACAGAGTCCTGGCCGAGCCGGGCGTTCTGGGGGCCGTGGTCCTCCATGGCACGGACGTGCTGGTCGAATCGGCCTATATGGCCGATCTGACCGTCAATTCACCCAAACCGGTCGTCTTTACCGGCTCCATGCGTTTTCTCAGCGAGCTGGGGTACGACGGCATCAGAAATCTGCTGAACAGCATCAAGGCCTGCCTGCTGCCCATCCCGCCGGAAACCGGCGTGGTTCTGCTCATGAATGACCGGATATTCGCAGCCAGGGATGTGGCCAAGATCAATTCGCTCAACGTCGACGCTTTCGAAGCGCCGGACTCCGGCCCGGTGGCCTATGTAGCCGGAGAAATCATTCAGCTCACCCACCGGCCTACGCGTTCGGCCGGCAAGGAAAGATGGAAATCCCTCCAGGCCAGGGCACTGGAACTGAACGTCCCGCTGATAACCTGCTATACCGGCATGGACGGAGCGCTCATCGACTGCCTGCGGGCCAACGGCCCGGCCGGGCTGGTCGTCGAAGGCTTCGGCGCGGGCAACGTGCCTCCCGGTCTGGCCCCGTCACTGGAAGCCCTGGTGAAGGACGGAATACCGGTGGTTCTGACCACCCGTTGCGTGGAAGGCGGCGTCTCGCCGGTCTACGGCTACCTGGGCGGCGGCGCCGACCTGCGGAAAAAGGGCGTCATACTCGGCGGACGCCTGGCCGGTCCCAAGGCCCGGATCAAGCTGATGCTGGCCCTGACCGTTACCAGGGATATGGACGAAATAAGAGACCTGTTTGAACATGACTGAAAACGAAGCGGCCGCCCACGGCGGCCGCCTCGAAGAATAATTACCCGCCGGCGGCCGGCGGGCCGGGCGTAAACCGGCCCAGCACCGCCGCGCTGCGGATATGGTTGCAAGTTTTCACGGAGGAAACCGTAATGATAAGGACTAAAGTCATTGATGCTCTGTCCGCCGACGCCCCCAAGGACCGGGTCATGGTCAAGGGCTGGGTCAGGACCAGGCGCGATTCCAAGGGCTTCTCATTCATAGAAGTGAATGACGGATCATGTCTCAGGAACATCCAGGTGGTCATAGACGAAGGCGTCCCGGCGTTTGAAATGCTCAAGGACGTCAGCACCGGCGCGGCAGTGGAACTGGAAGGGGCGCTGGTGGAGTCGCCCGGCCAGGGGCAGCATTGGGAAGTGAAATGCACGGACCTGAAAGTGCTCGGTCAGGCCCCCCAGGACACCTACCCACTCCAGAAGAAGCGGCATTCCGACGAATTCCTCCGCACCATAGCCCATCTGAGGCCCAGGACCAACAAGTTCGGCGCGGCCTTCCGTATCCGTTCCGAAGCCTCCTTTGCCGTGCACAAATATTTCCACGACCGGGGCTTTCAGTATCTGCACACTCCCATCATCACCGGCTCCGACTGCGAAGGAGCCGGAGAGATGTTCCGGGTGACCACCCTGCCGCCCCAGGCCCCGCCGCCCAAGGAAGGCGAAACATTGTATGACGGGGACTTCTTCGGCAAGGAAGCCAACCTGACGGTCTCCGGCCAGCTTGAAGCCGAAGCTTACGCCTGTTCCCTGGGCGCGGTCTACACCTTCGGTCCGACTTTCCGGGCCGAAAACTCCAACACGCCCCGCCACGCTGCCGAATTCTGGATGATCGAGCCGGAAGTGGCCTTCGCCGACCTCAACGACAACATGGACCTGGGCGAGGATTTCGTCCGGACCCTGACCGCCCATATCATGGACCACTGCGCCGAAGACCTGGACCTTTTCGCCCGTTTCGTCGACAAGGACCTCCGGGCCACCCTGGAAAAGGTGGCAGGTGAAACCTTTGTCCGGCTGCCGTACACCGAGGCGGTGGAGATACTGGCATCGTCCGGCAAGGCCTTCGAATACGAACCCAAATACGGCATAGACCTCCAGACCGAACACGAACGCTATCTCTGCGAGGAGCATTTCCGGAAGCCGGTCATTGTCTTCAATTACCCGAAGGAGATAAAGTCCTTCTACATGAGGTGCAACGACGACGGCAAAACCGTGGCCGCCATGGACCTGCTGGTGCCCCGCGTCGGCGAACTCATCGGCGGCAGCCAGCGTGAAGAACGGCTGGACGTGCTGGAAGGCCGCCTGGACGAACTGGGCATGGACAAGGCCCCGTACTGGTGGTACCTGGACCTGCGCCGCTTCGGCACGGCCCCCCATTCCGGTTTCGGGCTGGGTTTCGAAAGATTCCTCATGCTGGTCACCGGCATAAGCAACATCCGGGACGTCATCCCCTTCCCCCGCACTCCCAGACATCTGGAATTCTGAATTAACAGGGCCTCCGGTTTTCGCCGGAGGCCTCGTTCATTAAAAAACCCCGCAGGTGTCGGCGGGGTTTTAAATTTCCGGGCGAAAAGCCTGACTGCTCCGCCCTGTTCACACGCTGTTTTTTAAAACAGTTTGAGGCCTATATAAAATTCAGGCTCAGATCAACGGACGACGCTGAATGGGTCAAAGCCCCCACGGAAATCAGGTCCACGCCCGAGGCCGCGACCTCGGCCACATTGGCCAGAGTGATACCGCCGGAAGCCTCCAGCATGGCCCGGCCCGCGTTTATCTTCACCGCCTCGGCCATCATGGCCGGGCTCATATTGTCCAGCAACACCGCGTCGGCCCCGGCCTCCAGAGCCTCTTTCAGCTCGGCCAGGTTTTCCACTTCCACTTCGATTCTCAAGGTGTGAGCCGCCCCGGCTCTGGCCTTGCGCACAGCCGCCCCCACCGAACCGACGGCCGCTATGTGATTGTCCTTGATCAGCACTCCGTCATAAAGGCCCACCCGGTGGTTGGCCCCGCCTCCGGCCTTGACGGCGGCCTTCTCCAGGGCGCGCAAACCCGGCGTGGTTTTGCGCGTGTCCACGATGCGGGCCTTGTGACCGCGCACCGCCTCCACATATCGGGCCGTCAAAGTAGCCACACCGGACAGGCGCATCATGAAATTCAAGGCCACCCGTTCGGCCATCAGTATCGAGGCTGCCGGACCTCTCAAAGCCACCACGACTTCGCCAGCCGACAGCCGTTGCCCGTCAGCCGCCACCGCCTTGAAATCGACCATAGGATCCACCTGGCCGAAAACCAGCCGTGCCGGAGCCACTCCAAACAGCACAAGGTCCTGTTTGGCCACAATCTCCGCCCTAGCCAAGGACAGAGGGTCAACGGTCAGCCTGGTCGTCACATCGCCAGGCCCCAGATCCTCGGCCAGAGCCAGCCGGACGATCTCCACAATCTGCGGATTGGTCGCGAAATTCACTACTGCCTCAATTCCAGCACCCTGGTCAGGCTCAACGACAGCTTGTCCCGCTTGGCGTTCAGAACCTCCAGGCGCTCCTTCTCCTTGGCCACCACATCTTCCGGCGCCTTGGCCAGAAAATCCTCGTTGGCCAGTTTTTTATTGGCCTTGATGATGTCCTTGTCCAGCTTGTCCATTTCTTTCTGGAGACGTTTGGCCTCCTCCTCGAAATCGATCAAACCGGCCAGAATAACAAATACTTCCACGTCGCCGAATACATGGGCCGCCGCGCCTTTGGGCTTCTCGCCCATGGGAACCACCTGCTGGGACTTGGCCCGGACCAGCGGCCTTATCAGGTGCTCCTGCTGGTCGATAACCAGACGCTCCTCGGCGTTGTCCGACATCATAACCACTTCCACCTGCTGGCTGGGCGGTACGTTCATCTCGCCCCGGATATTCCTCACCGTGGTGATAACGCCCTGCAGCATTTCCATGCGCCGCTCGGCCTTGGCGTCCGGACGGCCGATGCCTGTGCCCGGCCAGGGCGAAATCATGATGCTCTGTTCTACGCCCGGAACTTTCCACCAGATCTCTTCGGTCACAAAAGGCATGATCGGATGCAGCATGCGCAGTATCACCGAAAGAGTGTGGGCCAGCACAGCCTGAGTCTGTTTCTTGGCCGCCTCATCCTCGCCGTAAAGCACAGGCTTGACCATTTCCAGGTACCAGTCGCAGAACTCATGCCAGACAAACTGGTAAAGGTCTCCGGCCACCCGGTCGAAGTGGTAGCCGTTCAGGTGCTTTTCCACCTCTTCGGCCACGGTCTCCAGGCGGCTCAGTATCCAGGCGTCGGCCAGGCTCAGCTTCGACTCGTCCAGCCTCGGCGGTCCCTCTGTCCGGGAAGGCTCGAAGCCTTCCAGGTTCATCAAGGTGAAGCGGGCCGCGTTCCAGAGTTTGTTGACGAAGTTGCGGTAACCCTGGATGCGTTCGTCCGAGAGGCGCACGTCCCGGCCTTGGGCCGCCAGGGCGGCCAGGGTGAACCGGAAGGCGTCCGTACCGAATTTGTCCATCACTTCCAGAGGATCGATGACATTACCTTTGGATTTGGACATCTTCTGGCCTTCCGCGTCCCGGACCAGGGCGTGGATGTACACATCATGGAAGGGTATATCCTCCATGAAATGCAGGCCCATCATCATCATACGGGCCACCCAGAAAAACAGGATGTCAAAGCCGGTAATCAGCACACTGGTCGGGTAGTAGACACCCAGTTCGGTGGTCTTGTCCGGCCAGCCCAGGGTCGAGAACGGCCACAGGGCCGAAGAGAACCAGGTGTCCAGAACATCGGTTTCCTGCCGCATGGAGCCGCCGCACTTGGGACAGGCCGCCGGGTCCTCCCGCGAAACGACCAGTTCGCCGCAGTCCTCGCAGTAGTAAGCCGGTATCCGGTGCCCCCACCAGAGCTGACGCGATATGCACCAGTCCTTGATGTTCAGCATCCAGTCGAAATAGGTCTTTTCCCAGACCTTGGGCACGATACGGGTCCGGCCGTCTTCCACGGCCGCAATGGCCTTTTCCGCCAGAGGCTTTATCTTGATGAACCACTGTTTGGACAGGTTGGGCTCCACCACCGTTTTGCAACGGTAGCAATGCCCCACCGCGTGCCGCAGGTCGTCGATCTTGTCCACCAGGCCCTGGGCCTCCAGGTCCTTCATTATGTTCTTCCGGCACTCGAAACGGTCCTGGCCCTTATAAGGCCCGGCCTCGTCGTTCATGCGCCCGTCGTCGTCAATACACTTGACGGCCGGCAGGTTGTGTTTCAATCCCAATTCGAAGTCGTTCGGGTCGTGAGCCGGGGTCACCTTCAACGCGCCCGTGCCGAACTCCATGTCCACGTATCCATCGCCGATGACCGGGATGCGCCGCCCCAGAACGGGCAGAATGACTTCGCGGCCGATATAGGCGCTGAACCTTTCGTCCTCGGGATTCACCGCCACGGCCGTATCGCCCAGCAGAGTCTCCGGACGGGTCGTGGCGATGGTCAGGCAACCGTCGCCGTCGGCCAGCTTGTACTTCAGGTAATACAGTTTGGCGTCCAGGTCCTCATGTTCGACTTCCAAATCGGCCAAAGCCGTATGACAGCGCGGGCACCAGTTGATGATATAGTCGCCCTGGTAAATCAGGCCCTCTTCATAGAGCCTGACGAAGACCTCCTTGACCGCCCGCGAAAGGCCCTCATCCATGGTGAAGCGCTGACGGCTCCAGTCGCAGGAAGACCCCAGCCGCTTGAGCTGATTGATGATCTGCCCGCCGTACTGTTCCTTCCACTCCCAGACCCGCTCCACGAACTTCTCCCGGCCCAGCGCCTCGCGGTTCGTCCCGTCCGCAGCCAACTGGCGCTCAACCACATTCTGGGTCGCTATGCCGGCATGGTCCATGCCCGGCAGCCAGAGAGTATTGTGCCCCTTCATGCGGTGGTACCGGACAAGCATATCCTGCATGGTGTTGTTCAGGGCGTGGCCCATATGCAGGTTGCCCGTCACGTTAGGAGGCGGAATGACTATGGAAAAAGACTCCCCGGCCTTGTTCTCGTCCGCTCGGAAGAGTCCGTTCTTTTCCCAGTAATCGTACCATCGCCCTTCAACGTTCTGTGGTTCGTAAGCCTTGTCCAGTTGTTCTGTGGTCATATATATCTCTCCGTCAACAATGTGCCTTTTTCAGGTCAAGCTAAAATAGCCCAATGGACCCGGTTCCGCAAGTCCCCCCGCAACTCCAGCCGCGGCGCAATAAGTCCGCCCGGAGCCGCCCCCCGTCTTCTGAATTCATAATGCCTGACGGTGTCCGGGATGAATCAGGGCCCCGGCCGCCCAGGAAAGGAAAAAGGACCGGCCTCCGCCGATCCCCAAGGGATTGCCGCCCGCCGACTTTAAGCCCCTTAAAAGGGGCTACGTACGAAAAACAGGCGGCTGTAAAACAGATTTGTCATTCCGCGTCCAACTCTTCCCTGAGCTTCTCCAACTCCCGGGTCAAAACCTCTTCCACCAGTCCGGGCAGCAGGCGCGTCACCACGCTCTCCACCGTCTCGCGGACCGTCCGTTCCACCAGGGCCTCCAGGCGCTCCTGGTCTATGACCGGAGTTTCCGGACCCGCCGCAGGGTATGGTAATCCAGGCTCTGCCGGAGCATCAGGAATGACCGTATCCTCCAGAATGCGGCCGGCCGCCAGAGGCTCTTCGAAATTCATAATTGTCCCCGGTTCTCCGGACGGCGCAGGTTCAACGCCGCCCAGGAAACTCTCAAGAGCCGATTCCAGGTCTTCTTCAGGCTCGGCAGCAACAGAACCATCCGCAGGCGCGGACTCGATCTGTTCCACCAGTTCGAAATCAATATCGTCGTCGATCTCCTCGGACGAAGAAACCGCAGGACCTTCGCCCGGCTCCTCGGTGTCCAGAAAATCGGTCAGCTCGAAATCAACCCCGTCATCCTCGGACGTGCCCTCAAAAGACAACTCCGTTTCTTCGGCGTCGTCCATGAGGAGTTCGTCAATGTTCATTATTTCCTCATCATCCACGTCCTCAGCGGCCGGATCGTCCGCCCCGGAATCCAACAGAGCCTCATCCAGTTCGAAATCCAGATCCTCCCCTTTCATGTCCAACTCCTCTCGCATTATGTCCGGGTCAAGAATATTGGTCACGTTCAGGTCGGTCTCATCCGGGGACCGTTTGTATTTGTCCTCTGCCACCTCAAGCCTCCTCAAGGTCTAGACGGGGTCAAATAACGTAACCTAACACGCTGCCTCAACAATGTCAAGAAAGCCTGGTCAGGCGGAACGCCAGCTTTTGGCCCTCGCCATGTTGGCCAGATCGTCCGCCTCCGTCTGCCGGGGAGTCTCCATTATACCAGCCAGATGAGCAAAAGCCTCGTGCCGCACCAGACGGGCCATTCCTCTTGAACCGATGAGGCCCAAGCCTACGGCCGCGTGCCGGTCCCGGCGTCCTCCCAGTTCCGACAAAGAATCATTCAGATGCACCAGGCAGACCCGATCCAGCTTTAGCAACCGGTCCACTTCCGCCAGCACCCGCTCCTGACCGGAGGGACTCCGCAGATCGTACCCGGCCGCCCAGGCGTGGGCCGTATCCAGACAGAACCCGACCCCGGCTCCAGGCAGCGCCGACTCGACAGCCGCCGCCAGGTCCCCCAACTCGGCCAGATCGGAACCAACTTCTCCGCGTTGCCCGGAAGTATTCTCCAGCAGAAGCCGCACCCGCAGATCCGGCCCGGCTGCCTTGAAGGCCCGCACCACCCCCGAAGCCACCCTTTCGAGGGCCGCGGCAAGCGGAAAATCCCGGCCGACGTGTCCAGGGTGAGCCACGACATATTCCGCGCCCAGACTTTCCGACCGGAGAAGCTCATCAGCCAGGGAACTAACCGATTTTTCGTACAAATCGTCCTTTTCCGAGGCCAGATTGGGCAGGTAAGGCAGATGCACGGCCAGAGGCTCCAGACCGGCATCCCTTCGCGCCCGGCCGAATTCAACCGCCGAAGCCTGCTCCAGGGGCTTGGCCGCCCAGCCGCGCGGATTTCTGGAAAAAATCTGGGCCGCTTCGCAACCGGTCCGTATCCCCTGGGCCACTGCCTTCAGCAGGCCGCCGCCGATGCTCAGATGGAAGCCAAGTTTCATCCCGGTCAGGTCAGACTCCCCAGGGCCGGGGCAAAAATATCTTGTTGTACAAATCCAGGGCGTACCGGTCGGTCATCCCGGCGATGAAATCGCAGACCATCCTGACCCGCTCACCCTCCCCCTCCGGCAATGGTCCGATTTCCTCGGTAAATTCCCGGTCGTCGTCCCGGAAAATCTCATACAGCTCACGCACGACCTTGGCGCTGCGGATGAAGTCTTTATGCACCTTGTCCAGTTCGTAGACGTGCTGGTAGAGATACTCGCGCAGCCCGACCATAGCTTCGGCCACCCGGTCCGAGAAACAGACCTTCAGGCCGGCCGCGCATTCCTCGGTGTGCTCGAGAAGGTCCCGTACCATGGTGTCTATGCGCACGCTAGTCCGGTCGCCCAGGACAGAAACGCAGTCCCCGGGCAGGTCCGACTCTTTTATCACTCCGGCCCGGATGGCGTCGTCCACATCGTGGGAGATATAAGCGATTATGTCCGCCACCCGCACCATCTGGCCTTCCACCGTGGCTGGTGTGTCTTCCGGGGAATCCGACAAAATCGCCCCCTTGCCCTTCGAGTGCTTCAGTATGCCGTCGCGCACCTCGAAAGTCAGGTTCAACCCCTGGCCGTCCTTTTCCAGGTGCTCTACTACCCTCAGGCTCTGGTGATGGTGACTGAAACCGCCGGGAAAAATAGCGTTCAGGACCGCCTCCCCCGAATGACCGAAAGGCGTGTGTCCCAGATCATGTCCCAGGGCGATGGCCTCGGTCAGGTCCTCGTTCACCCGCAGAGCCCTGGCCATGGTCCGGGCAATCTGGGACACCTCCAGGGTGTGCGTCAAGCGTGTCCGGTAATGGTCTCCGGTCGGAGCCAGAAAGACCTGAGTCTTGTGTTTCAGGCGGCGAAAGGCTTTACAGTGTACGATCCGATCCCGGTCGCGTTGAAAAGCCGTCCTCAGATTGCACTCGTCCTCGGGCCGCAAACGGCCCCGGCTTTCCGCCGCCAGGGTCGCGAACGGGGCCAATATAGCCCGTTCCCTGGCCTCTGTCTCTTCACGAACGTTTCTCATCTTCATTGATTCCCGAGTAGAAAGATATCATCGGTTCCGGGTTTGGGCAGGCAGATCGACGACATGCCGGGTTACTGGCCGGACAGTCCGAAATTGGCGGCAGACGGCGAAAAACTTATTCCTCCGGCACCTGGGCGTCAAGGGCTGTTGAAATCTTGTTTTTAAGTTCCGTCAGATCAAAACTCTTGATGACGTAATAATCAGCGGCGATGGACTTCATATCCTCCTTGAACGTATCGTAAGCCGTGCACAGAATCACCGGCAGATCGTAATACTTGTTCCGGATATCCTGCAGGATGTCCAGACCGTTGTAATCCACCATTTTTATGTCCAGCACCACCAGGTCAGGCTTCTCGTCTTCTATCTTTTCCAGCAGCTTGTAACCGCTATCAGCCGTGATGACGTCGTAACCCTCGTCGGCCAGTTCTTCCGAATACAGGAAACGAATATGTTCTTCGTCGTCGACGATGAGGATCTTCTTCTTTTTTTTCGCATCAGCCATGGATTAACCTCCCCGGCGCGGTCCTAGACTGGCCAGCGTTCGATTAAATAGGGCTTGGTCTCTTCGAAAACCATAGCCTCGTTCTCAATGAATTCTTCGGCTTGCTGAATGGACATCCGCTCCGTCTTCTTGACGAAGGATAAAGTCTTCCCGAAGTAAAGAGGGATCAGTGAATCCAGAAGCGCGTCCGTGTCGCCGCCCACTTTCCGCTTGTACCCCAAGGCGAAGTCATACAGAACCTTGGCCCAGAGCACGCTCGGGAAGTCGTATTTATCCTGGCTCAGGCCACGAATCTCCAGCAGTTTGTTGAAGTTTTCCTCGGAAAAGACTTCCCGCCAAAGATCCAGGTGCTCGTCAAAGCCCGCAGCCATCTTGTCATAAAGTTTCTTCTGGTCCACATTCACCGGCGGAGGCATCTCCACCTCGCCCAGGCCGAACCCGTAAATAGCCGAGGGTTTACTCCACCTCACCCGCTTCCAGAAAGGGGCGTAACCTATCATCATATCGAAAATAGTCCCCACCACCTGCCGGAACATCGGGCCAAGGTCGGCTCCGGGGTCCTTGGGTTTGTGGATCTTGGGACGCCCCATGAAAGCCTGGCAGATAGGAATGCCGTTGTTCATGGCCAAGGTCGTCATCCAGACATCTATGCCGAAATTGGCTATGGAATCAGTCCAGGTTTCCGAAAGGCTGTAAATCTCGGCCAGACGGCCGGAAAAACCGAAATCTCCGCCGATGGGCTGGCGAACGCGGCGGCCGTACAACGTCCGGGTCAAGGGATAGGCGATTGAATTGGTAATGGTCCCGTCGTATTTATGGCGAACATACAAGGGAGCAACGAAACCGAAATCATTGTCGAGAGGCTCCCCCAGGTGTTTGATCCACTGAGGCGTAATGCTCTTCAGATCCGCATCCACCACCACCACGGACTCGGCCCCCAACTCCAGCACCTTGCGGAAAAGATTCTTGAAATTATTGCCTTTCCCTTTGACGCCCGGCGGAGTGCTGATGTAGATCTTCGGCACTTCCGTGGGAGTGGCCAGGAATGCTTCCCGCGTCCCGTCGCTGGAATTGTTGTCGCAGTTGATGATGACCGACTTCCGGTCGCCGAAAAACTGCACCAGCCCCTCGCTGGCCTTCGTCACAGGGTAGGCTATGGTGGCCGCCTCGTTATACGAAGGGATACTCACGATTATTTCCGCCGATGTGATCTGATCAGGATTGATCTCGTCCACAAACATCCGGGTAATACTCCTAGCTGATAAAAGGGCGTGAGTGTTGCGTCAGGTTGATGCTTGAATATACTATAATAAGAAGAAAATGTGAAGGATGATTTTTATTGAAATCTTGTGACGTTTGCTGTCCGACCACACCGACCCGGAGGCCTGTAACGTGAATCAGGAACAATCTCCGCCAATAGTCGCCTTCATCGGAGCCGACGCCCCGCTCAAAAGGCTCCTTCAACTTCTGGTCAGCCTGGAGGCCTCCTCGGGCAGGGCTCCGCTCGCCCTGGCCGCAGTGGTCGACGCAAACCCGGACGCCCCGGCCGCCGAAATGGCCGGCCAGCTCGGAGCCGTCCTGCTGACTGATCCTCGCGAACTGTCCGGTTTTCCCGGCCTTGAACTCGTCGTGGACCTGTCCGGAGACCCGAGCGAAACGGAAAAACTGCGCCCGCTGCTGCCGCCGGGAGTCTCCCTCATGGACGCCCGGGCCTCGTCCGCCGTCTGGCGTGTACTGACCGAGCTTCAGGCCCGCCTGGACCGCGCCAGGCGTGAAGCCCACGCCCAACGCATGGCGGTGGTGGCCGAAATGTCCAAGTATTTCGCTCACGAAATCCGCAACCCGCTCATGTCCATCGGCGGCTTTGCCCAGAGCCTCATCGCCATGGACGGCCTCAAGGACGAGCAGTGCCGGCGGCGGGCTCAGGTTATCGTCGATGAAGCCCGCAGGCTCGAACAGGTTCTGCACAAAATATACGATCTGACCAGGCCCCTGAATCTGAACCGCCGGGAGGCCGATCTCAACGCCGTGGTCCGCGAAGCCGTAAACGCTTTCGAACCTGACCTGAAACGCAATGAAATCAATCTGGATGTCAGCCTCGACCAGGATTCCCTCAAAACTCTCTTCGACCCCGTGCTGATAAAACAGGTCTGTCTGAGTCTTATCCAGAACGCCCTGGAAGCCATGCCCCAAGGGGGACAGCTCCGGATCGTCACCCGCCGCGACTGGGACAGCCTCTCCTTACTCTGCCGCGACAACGGACCGGGCATTGCCCCTGAACTGAAAGAACAGGTTTTCAACCCATTCTTCACCACCAAGGAACATGCTCTGGGCCTGGGTCTGGCCATGACAAAAAAGATAATCGAAGACCATGATGGTGTTATACTATTGACCAGCCAGCCCGGTTCTGGTACTCAGATTGAATTCAAGCTGCCCGTGGAAAGAAGACAGACCTGATCACGGGTTTGAATATTCAGGTCCCAGGCAAGAGGGCCGGCGGACAACAGTCGGCACGACCGTGCGCCCGACCGGCCTTGGGGAACTCAAACCGGATTATGCCTGACAGGCGGCCGCAGCGAAAAAGGGCATAATCAAGAACCACCCCCGCCGACACGGGGACGGACGCAATGACCGACAGGTCGTGGCATAACATTTACGAGAAAAGGCGCTCATCCCTCTCCAGGGCCTTGCAGGCCGTGAAAAGGGGTGCCAAGGTCTTTTTGGGTACTGCGTGCGCCGAACCCCAACACCTGGTTCAGGGGCTCATCGACTCCGCCGACCGTCTCCACGATGTCCAGATTCTCCACTTCGTCACCATCGGCGACGCCCCCTACACGGCCAAACGCTTCGAACCCCGCTTCCGGCACAACGCCTTCTTCATCGGCCCCAACACCCGCGAAGCCGTCAATGAAGCCAGGGCCGACTACACCCCGGTCTTCATCTCCGAAATACCCGGACTCTTCCGGCGCGGACTAGTCCCCATCGACGTGGCCCTAATCCAGACCACCCCGCCGGACGCTCACGGGTACGTTTCCCTGGGGATATCCGTCGACATAGTCAAATCAGCCGTTGAATCGGCCAGATGCGTCATCGCGCAGGTTAACCGGCACATGCCCCGCACCCGCGGTGAATCACACATACACGTCAGCAAAATACATCATTTCGTTGAATACGATTCTCCCCTGCCCGAATTCCGTTACCGGGGCCTCGATACCGTAGGAGACAAAATCGCCGCCAACGCCGCCAGGCTCATCAACGACGGAGACACCGTCCACTTCGGCTTCGGCCACATCACCTACGGCGTAGCCGGACACCTGAGCCACCGCTCCGACCTGGGCATCCATACCGAAGTCGTCTCCGACGCCATAATCGACCTCATGGAATCAGGCGTCATAACCGGCGAAAAAAAGTCCCTGCATCCCGGCAAGGTGGTCTGCAGTTTCTGTATCGGCTCCCGGGAAATGTACGAATACGTCGACGAAAACCCGGCCTTCCGTTTCTATCCGGCCGATTACGTCTACCACCCCATGACCATCGCCCGGAACAGCAACATGGTCTCCCTCGGCTCGGCTCTGGAAGCCGACCTTTCCGGCCAGATCTGTTCGGAATCCCTGGGCTACCATTTCTACTCCGGAGTCGGCGGACGTCTCGATTTCATCCGGGGCGCGGCCATGGCCGAAGGCGGCCGCTCCGTCATCTGCCTGCCCTCCACCACCCGTGACGGCGAACAGTCCCGCATCCGCCCCCAGCTTCAGGAAGGCGCCGGAGTCGTGGCCACCCGAGGCGACGTCCAGTACGTCGTCACCGAATTCGGCATAGCCTATCTGCACGGCAAATCCGTCAGGGAAAGGGCCATGGCCCTCATCAATATCGCGCACCCCAAATTCCGGCCGGCCCTGCTGGAAGAAGCCAAACGCCGGGCTTATGTTTACCCCGACCAGGTTCTGGTCCAGGCTGAAATCACGGACGTGCAGCTTCAGGCCGAAGAAACCACGTCCACCCTGGCCGACGGCACCCGTATCAATATCAGACCCATCAGGCCTACCGACGAGCCGCTCCTCCAGGACTTCTTCTACTCCCACTCCGACGAGACCATCTACCGGCGCTACTTCCGCTCGGTCAGGGCCATGTCCCACGCCACAGCCCAGACCATGGTCAATGTCGATTACCGGGACCGTATGGCCTTTGTCGCCACCATCGGCGATATAGGCATGGAGCGCATAATCGGCGTCGGGCGCTACGCCAAGGAAAAAGACCGGCCCGGGCTGGTCGAAGTCGCCTATACCGTACATGAAGATTATCAGGGCCGCGGGCTCGGCTCTGTTTTGCAGAAAAACCTGGAACGCCACGCCCAGCGCATGGGCTTCGGCGGCGTTTCCGGCTACCTGTTTTCCGATAATGTCCCCATGCTCAGGGTCTTCGGACACAGCGGGGACTACGAAGCGGAAAATACCGAGGATGGCGTGCTGCGCGTCACCCGCTGGTTCAAGCGCAAGGACGGGCAGGCCCCATCGTGACGGCCTGAATGGTTCAGACAAACCGGCTGGAAAACCGAAGGACGGGCGGGTTTCCAGCCGACCCAGAAACCTTCACCCCAACAAGGAGGACCGCTGTAAAAGTGGACCGCAAAGACATGGATAGCCAGTCAAAGACTAAGGAAAAGGACCCGAAAAGGTCCCGGACGGAGAAAGTCCCGGAGCAATCAGGAGACAAACCCGTCAAGACCGCCAAACCGGCGGCCAATCGCCGTCCCAAAGACGTTCGCGTGTACCAGAGCTGGTGCAAGAAATGCGGCATCTGCGCCGCCTTCTGCCCCACCAAGGCCCTCGAAATCGGTCCCGCCGGCAACCCGGTCTGGAAACACCCCGACCTCTGCATCGGCTGCCGCATGTGCGAGCTCCGCTGCCCGGACTTCGCCATCGAAGTCGTCAAGGATGCCACGAAGGAGAAGGTCAATGCCGGTAAATAATCAAGCGCCAGCCGTCAGGCTGATACAGGGCAACGAGGCCTGCGCCGAAGGGGCCATCATCGCCGGATGCAGATTCTACGCTGGATACCCCATAACCCCTTCTTCCGAAATCGCTGAAGTCCTTTCCTACCGCCTCCCCGCGGTGGACGGAACCTTCATCCAGATGGAAGACGAAATAGCCTCCATGGGAGCCGTCATCGGCGCCTCCCTGGCCGGAGCCAAGGCCATGACCGCCACCTCCGGTCCCGGATTCTCTCTCATGCAGGAAAACCTCGGCTTCGCCTGCATGGCCGAAGCGCCCTGCGTTCTGGTCAACGTCATGCGCGGCGGCCCCAGCACGGGTCTGCCCACCGCACCGGCCCAGGGCGACGTTCAGCAGGCCCGCTGGGGCACCCACGGCGATCATCCCATTATCGCCCTCTGTCCGGACAGCGTCAGCGAATGCGTCTCTCTGACCGTCAGGGCCTTCAATCTGGCCGAAAAATACCGCACCCCGGTCATTTTCCTCATGGACGAAGTCATAGGGCACATGCGCGAAAATATCGTTCTGCCCCCGCCGAGCGAATTCGAAATATTCCAGCGCATCAGGCCCAGCGTCCCGCCGGAGTGGTCCATACCGTACGAAGACACCGAATTCGGCGTCCCGCCGGTGGGCGATTTCGGCGGCGGATACCGCTACCATGTCACCGGACTCATCCACGACCAACGAGGCTTCCCCACCTTGCGTGAAGACGAAGTAGAATCCATCATGAACAGGCTCTTCCGGAAAATATGGAGCAATCTGGACGACATCCAGACGTGGGAAGAATTCATGCTCGATGACGCGGAAGTCTGCGTCGTCGCCTACGGTTCGGTCGCCCGCTCGGCCAAGAACGCCGTGGTTCAGGCCAGGCAGCAGGGCATCAAGGCCGGACTGCTCAGACTCGTCACCATCTGGCCGTTCTGCCGGCAGGCCGTGGAAAAGCACATCTCCCGGTACAAAAAATTCGTCGTGCCGGAAATGAATATGGGCCAGATTTCCCGCGAAGTAAAACGCGTCGTCCAGGGACGCGCCCCGGTCGATACCGTCAACCGCATCATCGGCCGTCTGATCAGGCCGGATGAAATCCTGGCCGCCATCAAGGGGGAAGAATCATGAGCACAGCGGACAGACACCTCATCTACCAGTATCTGCGGCACGACAAGAAATTCCCTCATGTCTGGTGCCCCGGCTGCGGCAACGGCATCGTCCTGGGAGCCCTCATCCGCACCATCCATAAACTCGGGTATGCCAAGGACGATATCGTTCTGGTCTCCGGAATCGGCTGCGCCGGCCGCGTCACCGCTTACGTGGACTTCACCACCCTGCACACCACCCACGGACGGGCTCTGACCTTCGCCACCGGCGTCAAGCTGGCCAAGCCGGAGCTCAAGGTTATCGTCATAATGGGCGACGGCGACGCCACGGCCATCGGCGGCAACCACCTGATCCACGCCGCCCGCCGCAACGTCGACCTCACGGCCATCATCGTCAACAACAGCATCTACGGCATGACCGGCGGACAATTCTCGCCGACCACTCCGTATTCGCTTAAGGCCACCACCGCGCCCTTCGGCCACGTTGAACACGCCTTCAATATATCCCGGCTGATCGAAGCCGCGGGCGGCGCCTTCGTCTCCAGAGGCACTGTCTACCATGTCAACCTCCTGGACCAGCTTCTCGAAAAGGCCGTCCAGAAAAAAGGCTTCTCCGTGGTGGAAACAATCTCCAATTGCCCGACCCACTTCAACAAGCTCAACGCCATCGGCTCATCGGTCGACCACATGCGCTGGATCAAGGACCACGCCGTCAAAGTTGAGAAGGCCAACTCCATGACCGAAGAGGAACTCCAGGGCAAATTCCGTATCGGCGTCATCGTCGACCGGGACCTTCCCGACTATCAGACCGAATACGAGCAGGTCAGACGCCGGGCCAAGGAATCCGGGGAATACCGGATAGATCCCCAGGAAGTCTCCAGAATCCTGGAGTCCAACCAATGTTACTGACAGGGCGCAGGGAGAATTGACATGGGCCGTCGTTACGAAATACGTCTCAGTGGAACCGGCGGCCAGGGCGTCGTCCTGGCCGGCATTATTCTGGCCGAAGCGGCCGGGCGCTGGAAATCAGGGCAATACGTTGTCCAGACCGTCAGCTACGGACCCCAGGTCCGCGGCGGGCTCAGCAGCGCCGAAGTGGTCATCAGCAACGAAAGCATCGACTATCCCAAACCCGTAAAACTGGACCTTCTCATTCCCTTCACCCAGGAAGCGGCCAACGCCGGGCCGCCGCTGATGAAGGAGCAGGGGCTAATCATCCAGGACCCGGAACTCGTCCCCCGAGCCCCCAGCGGCTGGGTGGCCGAACTCCCCCTGACCAAGCTGGCCGTCGAATCCACCGGACAGGCCCGCATGGCCAACGTCGTCGCCATCGGCGCAATCGGAGCCATTTGTCCGCTCCTTGATCCAGCCGCTGTTGAAGCCGCCGTGGCTGAACGATCTTCTGACCGGCTGAGGGAATCATTCCTCAAGGCTGTGGAAGCCGGCCGCAGGGCCGCCGAATCAATCCGGGACCAGGTAGTCTTCAAGATGCCTCTGTCCACCGAAGACTGATCCCCGGCCGATACTAACCAGCAACAAGGGCGCTTCCCGCACGGGACGCGCCCTTTCCAATTCCCGGCCAACCGGCCTTTTCAAACAAAAACACTCAGCCCAGGCCGAACTGAATCAGGTATGCGTGTCCCAGGCCAGTCAAAGACTTTCTCGTAAACCCCTGAGGCATCATAATATCTTCGACCTCTCCGGGCGAAAAGCTCTCATCCTTCGTCGGCCCGAAAGTCCGGTCTTCCTTCTTGAAATTGAGTATGGCCGCCCGGCCGCCGGGTTTCAGAACCCGCCGCATTTCGCGGAAAAGGCCCATACCGGCCTTGGGCAGGTTGAGTGCATGCATGACCATGGCCATGAAACAGATATCCACTCCGCCGCTTCGCAAGGGCAACGGCCTGGTGATGTCCGCCGCCACAGGCAGAATGTTCCCTGCTCCCCGGTCCGAGGCCTTCAGATTCAGCCGATCCAGCATAGTTTTCCATTTGTCCAAGGCATAGACAGCCCCCTCCCGGCCGACCAGGCCCGAGGCATGGAGGGAATAATCTCCGGGACCGCAGCCCAGATCAACAAAAACATCCCCGTTTTTCAGGTCTAAGGCCGCAAAAACACGTTCCGGATCATGCAGGGAAAAGCTGGTCGGTCCACGTCCGGGTTGGCCTGCGCCGTGTTCTCCCCCTGGCGCGCTCATTCTGTGCCTCCGCAGGCATGGTCAGGCCTGGCGGCCTTCATGACGCCCCGTTATTCCTTGGGGCCGCCGCCCATTGTTTCGCGCAGGGCGGTGAGAAATGGGCCGTCCTCGGTCCAGAGGGCGCAGGTGTTGATGACGGCCGCCAATCCGGGCAGATCTTCCAGAGACTGAGGGGCTGGACGGGGCTGGCGGGAAAGCTGGGTCCAGTATCCATGAATGGCGGCCGGTCCCATGGCAATGAGAAGGGTGGTCATATGGGTGCAGCCCTGGGTCCCGCCGAGGCGGTGCCGGACTTCCTCGGAGTAGCCGTGGGCAATGGAGAGGCCGATGACCTTTTTGACCGAATCCAGGGTGGTCGGGCAGAGTTCATGGGGAACGTTGGGCATTTCGGCTTCGGCGTCCAGTATGCTCAGGGGCCAGCCGCCGACAAGCAGGCGGACGCACATCCAGTGAACAACCCCGGCCGGCCGGGCTGAGCCGTTCCAGTGGTAACCGTCGGCAAAGCGTTCGTCATGCAGCCAGCCTTCCACGACCAGGCGGTTGTCCGCAACGGGGAAACTTTTGAATTCGAGGCGGCGTTCGTGGACCGGGGCTTCCTTTACCAGTTCCATAAGGCGGCTCATGGGTGTTCTCCTGACATCATGGATTAAAGGCCGGGCGCACCCGGCTGACGAGCAAAAAAATAGCACAACAGGGCACGGGTGTATAGTCCGCTGCCCGGCTCCCCTGCGGGGAGGAATAAAGACAGCCGCTGGGGAGCGGCTGTATGCCTTTTCAGATGATGGAGACGGGCGGAACCTCCGCCCCTGACTCAGAGAATATAGGGAACCATGAGATTGAAACCCTTGTAAACGACAAAGGTTTCGGTTGATTGAACACCACCGGACACCGGGGCCATCTCCTGGGTGAAGAATTCGAGCAGTCCGAATTCCTTGTTCAAAAGGACCTTCATAATGACGTCGTAACGGCCGGTGACGACGCAGGATGAAACCACACCCCTGAGTTTACTGAACTCTTCGGCCTTTTTTACCAGTTCAGGGGTCTGGAGACTGATGCCGACAAAGATGACCGTATGGCCGGGGATGGCTTCCGGGTCGACCAGGCCGGCAATTTCCATAATGTTTTCATCCCGCAGACGGTTGACCCTGGCCCGAACGGTGTTCTCGGAGACACCAAGTTCGTCGGCAATTTCTTTGAGGGATTTCTTACCGTCGCGCAGGTGCTTGATTATGGATAGAGTCGTTTCGTCTATCTTCATTCGCCGCAGGCTCCACTGCACAGTTTTTTTTCTTCCGCCCGTGTGGTCGCCACACACGATCATCCTATTGTATTCTGCTGATTCAGTCAACAGACAAACTGAAAATGACCATAGTCGGCAAAATTGCCAGATTTTTTTTACATTATTTTCAGGGAAACCCTGCTCAGCCTCTTTGCGGCCGACCAGGATGATAGGAGAATGAGATCAATATACCATGTGACGGAACAAAGGTCAAATAGCATGTGGTTGTAACCAGTTGAAACTTTACCCCTTCAAAAAGCCACGAAATCCTTCTTGGCGTCCAGCACCTTGGCCAGGTAATCACGCGTTTCGGCATAGGGCAGTTTCTCGCGGAGAGTCTGGTACAGGCCCAGGGGGGGTAAGGCGTTAATGGCGGACAGTGCCCTGCTCCGGTCGCGGTCGAAGGTGCGCAGGACATTGCCCGAACCGGTATTGTAAGCCGCGATGGCGCAGTATTCCCGGGAGAGCGGATCGGCCACGCCGTCAAGATATTTATTCATAAGCAGATGCAGATAAGCCGCTCCGTATCTGATGTTGTTCTCCGGGACAAAGAGGAATTCCCGGGAGGGTATGCCGTCGCTGCGGTTGAGGAATTTTTCCACGTCCCGGCCGGCGCTCTGCGGGACGATCTGCATGAGGCCGAAAGCCGGAGCCGCGCTGACTGCATAGGGGTTGAAATCGCTTTCCGTCCTGATGACCGCATAGAGCAGGTTGCGGCTCAGGCCGAATTCCCCCGCGAAACGTTCCACCAGAGGCCGGTATTTGGCGGCCCGGACGTGGTGGTGGTCGCCGACCATGCCTATGAGGACGTAGGTAACCGTCTTCAGACGGCCGCCCGCCTTGACTTCACGGGTCTGGATGGAGTCCGCAAGAAGATGGTCGGCAAAGCGTTCGGCCCGCCAGGCCCAGCGGATATCCCGGCCCTCGTGGTCCTTGACTTCACGGTATAGAAAAGGCTCGTCGCCGAGCTTGACTTCACCGGCGGAATAAAGGTCCACGGCTCTCGGATCGTCCGGAGTAAGCAAGGTCGTGACAATGGCGTTCTTCAGGCTTTTCCGGGGATTTTCCTGATCGACGGTTTCCACGGTGATAAGTCCGGCGTCGAAATCCACCGAAGCGCGGGAAAGATAGTTCTGGGTGTATTTGATGTATTCCTTGGGGCGGGGCACCTTTATTTCCTCTTCGCCCCATTCCCCGCCGACGGCCCGCCGGAAGGCTTTCAAGACGGAGGCGAAGCGTTTGAGGTCTCTTTCGAAGGCCTTGGGATTAAGAGCGTACCCCACGGCTTTTTCGGCCGCGTATCGCGGGACGGAGGCCAGGCTTCCCGTGGAAGCTATCCGGGCCGCCTGATAGACATCCCCGGCCGAACAGGCCAGGAGCAGTCCGGCGGCCATAAGAAAAAGGCTGTTTATGATGATCCGGCGCACCCATGCCCTCCCTTTGTCCCATGAAATCTCCGCCCATTATGCCGGAAGCCGGAGCGGGGGTAAAGGGGGGTGGTTCAATCGGCCTGTCTTAGCGGCTGGTTTTGCAGGAAACGGACGGAGAGCCAGGCCAGGACGAAGTAGAAGCCGGTCAATCCCCAGAGCCAGAACCATTCGGTCTGAACCTGGTGAAAAGAGGCTCCGGCCTGGGTCAGGCGCAGTCCTCCGGTTATGCCCCAGGTACTGGGCAGGAGCATGGCAAAGGCCCGGACCCAGTGGGGCATGGATTCCACGGGCCAGGAGAAGCCGGAAACCAGGACGGCCAGCATGGAGCCCCAAACGATCATGACAATGGAGGTTTCCCTGGTTTTGAACAACCCGGCCAAGGCCAGGGCCATCATGATCGAGGCCAGGAGGTAGGGCAGAAGAAAGAGGAAGATGTTCCCGAGTCCGGCCAATTGGGGCAGGCCCCAGGCCGGATAGGCCACTCCATAGACGAAAAGCACGTGAATCTCGTACAAGGCCAGACAGGCCGCTGTCCGGGAAAGTATCCGCAGGCCCGGCCCTCCGCGCAACGTGTCTTCAACATTCTCGGCGAGCGCCCTTTCCAGTCTTGTAGCGGTGATCATGCCCACGCCGATGAGAATGGTCTGCTGGAGCAGGAGCAGAAAGACGGCCGGCACGATATAGGTGGCGTAGCCCAGGTATGGGTTGAAGAGGGGCCGGTCGACGAAGTTCAGGGGCGAACGGTCGACCATAGCCTTTTCCGCTGTCCAGCCTTGGGCCTCGAATCTGCGTATCTGTATGCCGGCCGACATGGTGCGGACAGCCTTGACCAGGCCGGTCATGACCTGGCGGTAAGTGAGAAAATAGGCGGCGTCGACATAAGCGGCCACATCTGCGGCCCGGCCCTGTAGTATGTCGGCTTCAAACCCGGCCGGTATGACCAGCGCCCCGCCCTGATTTCCGGCGGAGATCAACCGGCGGGCTTCTTCCAGCCCCTGAGCGCGGCGATCCACCCTGACCAGATCAGAGGCGTCGACCATGCGGATGAGTTGACGGCTCATGGCGGTATTGTCCTGATCGATGACGGCCAGGGGGACTTCCCGGAGGACCTCGCGGGCATAGGGCAGCGGATAGACAAAGGAATAGACAATCACGGCCGCGACCATAATCAGGAGAACGCCGTTATCGCCGAAGATGGCCCTGAGTTCGGTCAGGAAGTTGTGGAGGAAATTTTTCATTACGGCAGGCCCCAGTAACGTTTGTCGGCCAGGTGCCTTTTGAGCAGGGGCATGAGGAGAAGGCCGAGAGCGATAAAACCGCAGAGCATGAGCATGTCGTACAGGGAGGCGGCCACATCTGCTCCGCGGATGACCTGTTCGAGAAAGACATGCAGGTAATGAGTCAGGGGCAGGAGATTGCTCCAGGTCTTGGCCAGGGCAGGCATGCCTCCCAGCGGGAAGGTCAGTCCGACAAAGGCGAAAGCCGCCCCGGAAAAGAACGACGAAGCGCTGAGGGCCATGCGCATGCTGGGGTTCAGGGCGACCATGATCAGGCCGCAGGCCTGGTAGGCCAGTACGAGAAGTATGGTGGCCGCGACCATGTAGATTATTGAGCCATGCACCGGGACGCCGAAGGCATTGATGATAAAGGCCAGCATAACCATCGAGAGCGCGCTGAAGACCAAGAAATAGATCAGGAGCTTGCCCATGACCGCCCGCCAGAGGCTGCCGCCGGCGCGGCCGAGCCATTCCCGGGCCGTGCCGTCTTTAAGTTCTCCGCCCACGGTCATGACAGTGGTCATGATAATGAATATCTGAAGGAAAGTGGGGCAGAGGGCGGATGCCAGAAAGTAAAGATAATTGAGCTGGGGGTTGAAGGCCACGTGCCGTTCGAGCCGGATGGGCTCCAGGTGGGCCATGGCCGCCTCCGGCATTTCGCCCCGGCGCTGGCGCGAATCATAGTTGACTCCGGCCGAGACGGTGACCACGACCGAACTGAGGGTGCTGGAGATAATGCTGCCAGGCATGAGCATCTGAGCGTTGTAATAACCGGTCACTTCCCCGCCCAAACCTCTTTTGAGGTCTCTTTCGAGTTGACGGGGAATGATTATAGCGGCGTAAACCTTGCCGCTGAGAATCAGTTCATGTGCGGCGGCAGGGTCTGTGGGCTGCCAGGCGACCCGCATGGTCGAGGTGGCGTCGATCATATTGGCCAGTTTGCGGGAGAGGCTGGAGTGGTCCAGGTCGACCACGGCCACCGGCAGTTCCTGGGGGTACTGATTGTAGAACAGTCCCCAGACCAGGGCGAAGGAAACCAGGGGCAGGATCAGCACGAGCATGACGTACCTGCGCCAGTAGCCGCGGATGTGGCGCAGCTCCCGGCGGACTACGCCCCAGAAACCGGTGCGCAGGTCCCGGTATTCTTTGCTCCGGTCAGCTTCTTTCATGGGACAGCTCCGCCAGAGGCACGATGACGCTCATGCCCGGCCGGAGGCCGTCGACCGGCTGGAGGGGTCTGGCCCGGACTTCAAATGTCTTCAGGTCGAACCCTCCCATGGCGCTGGTGGCCCGCCAAGTGGCGAAATCGCCCAAGGCTGAAATATAACTGACCTTGACTTCGCATTCCCTGCCGCCCAGGGCCGGAACGCTGACTTTGAAAACCCGGCCCATGGTCAGGCCGGAAAGGTTGTCTTCGCGGATATTGAAAGTGACCCAGACATCCGTCAGATCGACCAGGGTGACCACGGGGTAGCCCGCGTTTATCACCTCTCCGGGATCAGCCAGCACATGGACGACTTCCCCGGCGATAGGAGCGATGAGACGGGTTTCATTCAGGTAGCTTTCCACTTCGCTGACAGCTCCGCCCGCCTGGTCGGCCAGAGCGGAAGCCGCCCGGCGGTCTTCTTCCCGTGCCCCTTCCATGGCCATGTCGTACTGGGAGTGGGCGGCGGCAGCGGCTTCCCGTGAAGCCTTCCACCTGGCTTCGGCTTCGTCCCGGCGCTGAGCGGGAACAACTCCATCCGCAAAGAGCCTCTCCACCCTCCGGTAAGTTTTTTCGGCCAGATCCGACGCTTCCCGGGCCTGGAGCCAGAGATTTCGCGCACCTTGTATTTCCTGACTGCGGGCGCCAGCGTAGGCCTTGTCCCTCTGGGCATCGGCCGCCTGACGAGCGGCCGAAGCCTGCTTGAGTTTGGCCTGTATTTCAGGACTGTCCAAAGCCAGGAGGCTGTCGCCCTTGGCCACGGACTGGCCTTCCTTGACCATGACCTCGGCGACCCGGCCGGCGATCTTGACCGCCAGATCGACCTGAGCGGCCTCGACTTCGCCCTGGATATAGACCACGTCCGGTTCCTTGAGCAGCCAGGTCAGGCCTCCGACAAGGGCCAGGAGTATCAGCAGGCCCAGAACGGGCTCAAAAAATATCCGTTTGCTTTTCACTGTTCCACTTCCATTTCAGCATGTTCCAGATAACGGGGGAACTCACTCCCCCGCCCGCTGGCCTCCAGAAGCTCGGCCAGGGCCACGTCAAAATTGTACGCCGCACGGAGTCTTTCCACCTTGGCGGCGGACAAGGAGAGCTGGGCGTCGACCACGTCCAGCGATGTGGCCAGTCCTTCCTCAAAAGCGCGGCGGCGGGCGCGCAGGTTCTCGCCGGAAAGGTCCAGAGATGTCTGCAAAGCGTCGAACTGCTCCCTGGCCTTCATGAGCTCCTGATATTTGGAATTCACCAGAGTCTCCAGGTCGCGGGCCAGTTTACGCTTCATCAATCCGGCTTGTTCTTCCATCTTCATGGCCGCCCGGACGCGGTTCGGCCGCGCCAGGCCTTCAAAAAGGGTGAAGTTGACCCCAACCCCCACAGCCCACCGGGGCTCCAGGGCCGTCAGGTCGTCCTCGTGAAGTTCCCTCATACCGAACAGATAGACCTCCGGGGCAAACGCGGCTCTTTCGGAACGCAGCTTTTCATGAGCCTTGTCCTTGACCGCCTCCAACTGGTCCAGGGCGGGGTGAGTGGTCCTGGCCTGCTGAACAAAGCCGTCCAGCGGTTCGATATTACTGAGCATGAAAAGCTGAGTTGTCGGAGTGACCGGTTCTTCGGAAGCCAGGACGTTGGCCAGGGCGGTGCGGGCCAGATCCAGATCCCGGCGGGAACCCTTGAGTTCCCTGTCGGCCTGGGCCTGAGCCACGTGGGCGTGGAGCAGTTCCGTCCGGGCGATGAAACCTTCCTCCTGAAGACGGCGGGCCTGGAAAAGATGCTGGTCCAGCGCATCCTTGACTTCACTGCGGACGCCGACCACCTGATCGGCCAGACGAACGGCGAAATAGGCTCGGACCAGATCGGCGGTCAGATTCTCGGTGGTCCGGCGCATCTTGGCTTCGGCCTCACGGGTTCCGGCGGCGGCGGCCTCGTTGGCTGCGGTTATGCGGCCGCCGGTGAAAAGGGGCCAGACCACATTGAACTGAGCCTTCCAGAAAGTATTGCCCTGGACTTCCTGCTTGAAGGAAGGCACCAAGGCTCCGGGGACAGCGGGGTGCAGAGCCAGCATGACTTCCCTGATGGGATCGAGGTCCAGATAGATGCTGTCATCTATCATGGTGGCCCGGCCGCTGATGGAGGCCTTGGGCAGATGCAGCCCCCAAGCGGCCTTGGCTTCATACTGCCTCTGTTCGGTCTCGGCCCGGGCGGCCTGAACCGCTTCGTTGTCCGTCAGCATCCCTTTGAGGGCCTGCTCGAAGGTAAGATCCACAGCTGAAGCCGATGTCGCCGGACCGGCAAGACAGAGTAGCAGACCGAGGACGAAGCAGACCGTCCTGGCCGACAACCATGGCCGGAACATCCATATATTTTTAGTCATTTTATTTACTCAAACCTCCCTGAGCGAACGGGCCGGAGCGTTTCCTTGTAAGCAGGGTGGCCGCCGGAGCGGGATATGTATCACCATATCCCGGTCAATGCAAGCCGGGGCCGGACGCAAAACGGCCGCCAGCCACGGGCTGATCATCCCAACGAGAGGTTCCGCGGCACCTAGGCTGAGCGGTCGCCTTCGTGGCTGACTCCCGATAACGGCGGCCGGGATCTCGGGCCCGGGCATCGTTAAAACATCAAGGGCTTGCGCCCCCCGGCCCCGCTAAAGCAACTGCTGTGCCACGTCACTGAACGCCGTGTATTTTTTATTATATCAGGCCGTTTCATTTTTCAAACCGGGATTTCTGAATTTTACCTGTTTTTCATATTGAAAATACCCCTTTCATTATAAGATAATATGTTAATCAAATCGGCCCTCGAACAAAAAACAGCGACAGCGGAACAGGAGGCAGGACGAACATGCGCGCCAAAGACCTTAGAATGACTGAACTAGTCGGCCTGGAGCCGACAACCGGGTTTCCCACTTTTGGCGGAGTCCGGGTTCTGGTCATGGGCATGCCCACCTTGCTCAGGCTTCAGGAGGACCTGGCCCTGAGCCTGGGGCAGGAGAAAATGGCGGTCATCTTCGCCCGCTTCGGCTACGAGGCAGGTCTGGGACAGGCGACGGCCATGGGCGGGCTGTATGATTTTGAAAACCCGGAAGAATGGCTGAGAGCGGGCGGCGTGCTGCGCAAACTTTCCGGGCTGGCGAACGAGGAGATCGGTTCGGTGGAAGTCGACCGGGAGAGGGGTGTTCTGCGTTTCACCGGGGTCTGGCATGATTCCTTCGAAGCCTTGTTGTGGCGGAGACAGCATGAACCTAATCCCACCCCTGTATGCAGTATTTTGACGGGCCTGGCCAGCGGCTACGCCAGCGCCATTCTGGGGACGGAAGTTCTGGTCAGGGAGACCGGCTGTCACGGGGCAGGCGATGATTTCTGCACTTTTGAAGGCCGCCCGGTGGCCGAATGGGGCCTGGACCCGGAAGAAATGCGCAATTATTACGCAGTCAACGACCTGGGTGAGGAAATAAACCGTTTACAGAACGCCCTTCATCAGGTCAGATCCGAGTTGGTCCGCCAGAACGCCGAAGTGCAGATACTTCGCCGGCAGGGGGGAGTCCGCCGGACGGGCAGCGACGAGCACGGGATAATCTTCCGCAGCGAGTCAATAGCCAAGCTGCTGGTGCTGGCCGAAAAAGTGGCCCCCACCGGTGCGACCGTTCTTATCCAGGGCGAAAGCGGCACGGGCAAGGAAATCCTGGCCCGCTTCATTCATGAAAAATCCGGCCGCGGACGTGAACCTTTCATGGCGGTCAACTGCGCAGCCTTGCCGCCCAACCTGTTGGAATCAGAGCTTTTCGGCCATGTCAAAGGCTCTTTCACCGGCGCCGATTCGGATAAGAAAGGCCTCTTCGTGGAAGCGGGCCGGGGCACCCTCTTTCTGGACGAAGTGGGTGAACTCCCTCTTGAATTGCAGGCCAAGATACTCCGGGCCATCCAGGAAAAAGAAGTCCGTCAGGTGGGAGGCCTCAAAGGCATCCCCATTCAGGCCCGCATCATCACGGCCACCAACCGGGATTTGCGGGCCATGGTCGCCGAAGGGACTTTCCGGGAGGACCTCTTCTACCGGCTGGCCGTCTTCCCCCTGCTGGTCACGCCCCTCAGACAGCGCAGGGAAGACATACTGCTGTTGGCCCGCCATTTTCTGGGCAAGTTCCGGCAGGAACACCCCGGTTTTTCGCCCGAGGCCGTGCGCAAGCTGGAAGCTTACACCTGGCCGGGAAATGTGCGTGAATTGGAGAATTGGATTGAATACGCCGTGGTTCTGGCCGGGGACGAACGCATCCTGCCGGAGCACCTGCCCATATCATCCCCACAGGATGCCCAGAATCCCATGGGCAACCTGGCCCTGGACCTGCCGTCGGCCGAAGAGCTGGAGCGCCGCTACATCAGCCTGGTCCTTGAGCATACTGGCGGCAACAAATCGGAAGCAGCCCGGATTCTGGGGCTGAGCATAAGCACTCTGTGGCGTCGGCTGAAGGAATAAAATACGGCCTCAGCCTCAGACTGTTGACAAACCCCTTTGTTGTCTTTATCAACCAGACCGGCACCCCAAGAGCTCAAACGCTGGTTTTCCGGTTTCCCCTTTCTTAGGCGAACATGGACGTTCGCCCCCCGGCGAAGGGCATGGATGCCCGTTCGACGGGTTAAAAAAGGCCGGGGGTTCCAAGGGGACGCGGCCGCTTGGGCGTCCCCTTGGTCTGGGCGGGAAAGACTCTCCGAAGTCACCGCTGTTCGTGGCAGGGGCGAAGCATCCCGCCTGTAAAGTAGCTCTCGGAGTCTTCTTCTCTTTCAACGGCTTGGGAAACCACTTTGTCAGCAAACTCCGGCCTTCAGTCTCTTCTTCCGAAAATGACTTTGCAAAAAGGCGGCCCCCGAAAGGGGTCGTCATCATTTTGAAATGCCATCCTTCATTTTGACAAGACCTTTTTTCATTGTTAAATATCTCTGCCGGGCTAACCCGTGGTGTTTCAGCCTTTTTCCTGTCCGGACTCAATGGCACGACAATTGCTCCCCACAGGAATGAAACAACAGGGGCCCAGGCTCTTGAATCTTACACCGGTTCCAGAGGGCGGAGTCAGCCCTGGGACGATAAAGGAGGGCGAAGCGATGAAAAGAATGGTGGCCATGCTGACCGTGTTGAGTCTCATAGGTCTGATGTGCGCCGGCTCGGCTTTGGCCTTCGGCGACCAGGCTTATTACGCCAATCACCCCACCAGTCTGGACGACTTGAGCAAGGTCTGGGGTCAACCGGTGAGTCAGGTTTCCCTGGACGACGGCAGCCGGATTCTGGTTTTCGACCGGCACGCCAACGGTTTTCCTTATGACAACCGTTATTTCATCATCAGAGACGGCCGGGTAGTCGGCGGCGGCATGGATTACGTCGACTGATCGGATAGACCACTAACTACACAAAACTTCTTCGATTTTTAACCACCTTCACCCCTCCACGGCGGACGCGCCGCGGAGGGGTCTTTTTTTTCTCCGCGACTGATTCAGGCGTGACGGACGCCGAGGCGAAGAAGCTCGGGCAGGAGGTCCATGGCGTCCAGCCAGGTCAGGGCGATATTGAGGTCCTTGAAGGATTTCAGGTCCACTGAATTTGAATACTGTTGGAAAACACTTTCGTACATCCTGACCATGCCGAAACCGATGTCGGTGGATGAATAAAGAGCCGCCTTGGCTGGTCTCTGGCCAGCGGCCATGCGTCCCCGCCGGGCAGCCTGTTCACGGTATTCTTCCCCGTCCAGCGTGATTTCTTCCACGTGGCTGAAATCGGTAAAGCGGTTCGCACGTCCTTCCCGAACCTCCGGTGACTGATCCAGGGCGGCGAAGTACGCCTTCATGACTTCACTGGAAAGCGATTTCCCGGGATTGAAATAAAACAGGCGCCCCGCAAGCAACTCGATTTTCACCGGTCTCCCTCCTTCGGTTACGGACCTGAAGCCAAGCGAAACATACCGGCCAGCAGTGGCTCACGCCAAGCAACCAGTTACAATAATTATATATCAGCCTCGCCTTCAGGCAATACGTTATTAAGGACAAAGTGGCGGGTACTGGCATATCCGTGTTAAAGTCGGGCATGGGGAGACCACAAGTTCGGTCTGAGGCGTTTATACAGGCAAACACACCGGAGAGTAAAAGATGACCCTAAAACATAGGCTATGTCTGATATTGCTGGCGGCGCTGCTCATTCTGCCTGCGGGGTTGCGCCCGGCGGCGGCCCTGACCGGCGATCCCGGGCCTTTGCCAAACGGGCTTGATGAGTGGCGTCCGTGGGTTCTTTACGGCCTGGACGAAAAAAACTGCCCGGCCAGCTACAACGACGGAGAAACATACCACTGCGCTTGGCCTTCCCGCTTGCGGCTGGACCTGAATGCCGACGGGGGCAGTTTCAGCCAGGAATGGCTGGTGCTGGCTCCTGGCTGGACGCCGCTGCCGGGCGGTTCGGAAACATGGCCGGAGAAAATAACCGTTGACGGGGAACCGGCGGCCGTAGCCGGCCGGTCAGATGCTCCGGAAGTCAGACTGCAACCCGGCCGTCACCTCATCGAGGGCCGTTTCTCCTGGACGAACCTGCCGGAGATTATCCAGGTTCCACCCTCCAGCGGCCTGGTCAGCCTGACCATCAACGGGCGGACGGTGGATTTCCCCCTGCTGGATTCAGACGGCCGCTTGTGGCTCCAGAAGCGGGCCGCTCCGGAAAGCGAAGCCGACCGCCTGGAAGTGAAAGTCTTCCGTCTGTTGTCCGATGAAGTTCCCATGCGGGTGGAAAACGTCATAAGGCTGAATGTGGCCGGGCGCTCCCGTGAAATAAAACTCCCCGGACTGATGCTGGCCGGAGCCTTGCCCATGTTCATGGACAGCCCCTTGCCCGCCCGTCTTGGACCTGACGGCGACTTGCAGGTTCAGGCCCGGCCGGGGCGCTGGGAGATCAGATTGACCGTCCGGCTGACCGGACCGGTTGCGGAACTCGGCCCGGCCACCGTGCCTTACGGTCAGGAAATATGGGCCTTCCAGGCTCAGAACCATCTGAGGATGGTCAAGGTGGAAGGCGCCCCTTCGGTGGACCCGGCCCAGACGGACGCCCCCCAGGAATGGAGCAATCTGCCGGTCTATCTGATAGACAGCGGGACCAGACTGACCTTTCGGGAGATGAGGCGGGGCGATCCCGATCCAGCTCCGGACCGGTTGAATCTGCGCCGGACCTGGTGGCTGGATTTCGACGGAAAAGGCTTCACTGTCCGGGACAACATTACCGGGGCCATGAGCCGTCAGTGGTTTCTGGCCATGAATGCTCCCGGCCAGTTGGGCCGGGTTTCCGTGGATGGTCAGGACCAGTTGGTCACCGAGCAGGGAACTGACCGGAAGCCCGGCGTGGAGCTCCGCCGGGGCGAACTGAATCTTGAGGCGGATTCACGATTCGAAGGCGACCGATCGCTCATCCCGGCCGTGGGCTGGGACCATGATTTCCAGTCGGTTTCGGGTGAACTGAACCTGCCCCCCGGCTGGCGTCTTTTGGCGGCCAGGGGTGTGGACGTTTTGCCGGGGACATGGTTCCAGCGGTGGACCCTGCTGGACTTCTTTCTGGTGCTGATAATCGCCATCGCCGCCTTCCGGCTGCAAAGCTGGATATGGGGCCTTCTGGCTCTGGCCGCCGTGGCCCTGACTTACCACGAACCCGGCGCTCCCCGGCTGGTCTGGCTCAACCTGTTGGCCGCCTCGGCTCTGGTAAGGGTACTGCCTGAAGGCTTGGCTCGCAGGCTGGCCGGTCTCTGGCGGCTGGCCTCGATAGTCTTTCTGCTGGCCGTATCAATACCGTTTGTGGTTCAGCAGGTCAGGCTGGGCGTTTACCCTCAGTTGGAAAGAACCGGCGGAGCGCCGGTGGAGCTGGCCCGCCTGCATGCCCCGGCGCCCATGGCCAAGGCTCCCGTGGAATTCATGGAGCGGCCGGATCTGGCCATCAGCGACGAAGCCGTGAAGTATAAAAAAGAGGCCCGGTCAATGCTGAGCTCCGGAGCCGGTCCCGAGCAGGGATACTCTCAGCAGGCCCTGATGCAGCAGGACCCCAACGCGGTCATCCAGACCGGACCGGGACTGCCGAGCTGGCACTGGCGGACTCTGCGCATGTCCTGGAACGGCCCCGTGGAATCCGGCCAGGAGGTCCGTCTGTGGCTTCTGTCTCCTTCGGCCAACATGCTCCTCTGTTTTCTGCGCGTGGTGCTGCTGGCCCTGCTCATCGGCGGCCTGGTCGACTGGCGTCGCTGGAGGTCTTTGCTGGATATGAAAAAAGCCGCCGTCTCGGCGGCGCTGGTCCTGATGATGCTCCCCGCGCAGCTTCAGGCTGCGGAAACCGGCACGGCTTTCCCGCCGCCGGAAATATTGCAGGAGTTGCGGGACCGTCTGCTGACTCCTCCGGACTGCCTGCCTTACTGTGCGGAAATACCACGCATGGAAATGACCTTGACCGGGGAAAATCTGCGTATCCTGCTGGAACTGCACGCGGCGGTGGACACGGCCGTGCCTCTGCCCGGCTCGGCCGGAAGCTGGATGCCCGAACTGGTTCTGCTAGACGACAGGCCAGCGGAAGGTCTGGAACGTGACCAGGCCGGTTCCTTATGGATGCTGGCCCCGGCCGGAGTGCATACCGTGGTTCTGACCGGCCGCGTCCCGGCTGGGGATTCTTTCCAGACCCCGCTTCCCTTGCAGCCTCGCCGGGCTCAGGCCAGGGCCGAAGGCTGGGAGGTCCGCGGAGTGCATCCGGACGGGAGGACCGAAGCAAGTGTGCAATTCGCCCGGATCAGGGCCGCCGGTGAAAAAGCCGCGCCTTCGGCCGGGACCGAGTTGCCGCCCTTCCTGCATGTTGAGCGGGTGCTTAATCTGGGGTTGGAGTGGCAGGCCGTGACAACCGTGCGCCGGGTGACACCGCTGGGACAACCGGTGACGCTCTCCGTGCCTCTGCTGTCCGGGGAATCGGTAACCACGGCGGGAATCCGGGTGGAAAAAGGGCAGGCGCTGATAAACATGGCCCCTCTGCAGGACACAATCTCCTGGACATCCGCATTGGAGATGATACCGGAGATCAGGCTGACCGCCCCGGAAGACCCGGCCTGGACTGAGACCTGGATTCTGAACGCCGGGCCGGTCTGGCATGTGGAGCCTTCCGGACTGCCGGTCATTCACCACCAGGATTCAGCCGGTCAGTGGCGTCCTGAATGGCGGCCGTGGCCGGGGGAATCGGTGGCCCTGACGGTGACCAGGCCCAAGCCCATACCCGGCCAGGCTCTCACCATCGACGAAGCCAATCTGGAACTGACTCCCGGAGAAAGGTTCGACAAGGCCGGGCTGAAGCTGGTCATCAGGGCCAGCCAGGGCGGGCAGCACAAGATAACCATGCCCTTGGAAGCCAAGGTGCAGATAGTGACGGTCAACGGCCGGAGCCAGCCGCTGGGGCGCGGGGGACACGAAGTTGTTGTTCCCCTTAAACCGGGCAGACAGGAAATCTTTGTCGAATGGCACCAGCCGTCCGGTTCGAACATCAGCCTGACCGGACCGGAAGTGAACATCGGATCACCCGCGGTCAACGCGCTCATCAGCTTCAATATGCCCCGCAACCGGTGGATACTCTGGGCTGCCGGGCCGCGCCTGGGACCGGCGGTGCTGTTCTGGAGCTACGTGGTTGTGGTCGTTCTGGCCGCCCTGGGGCTGGGCCGTATCTCCTGGACTCCCCTGAAAACCAGGCACTGGCTTCTCCTGGGCCTCGGCCTGACCCAGATTCATCCTCTGGCCGCCCTGATGATAGTCGGCTGGCTGTTGACTCTGGGGCTTCGCAAAGACCACCTCCCGCCGGAAAACTGGCTGGCCTACGACACGGCGCAGATATTCCTGGCCTTCTTCACCCTAGCCGCTCTGACAGGACTGTATTTTGCGGTTCGGCAGGGACTTCTGGGCATTCCGGACATGCAGATAGCCGGTAACGGCTCCAGCAACTTCACGCTGCGCTGGACCCAGGACCGTCTTGGTGAAATTCTGCCCCAGCCCTGGGTTTTGAGCCTGCCCCGGCTGGTCTATAACCTGCTCATGCTGGCCTGGGCACTCTGGCTGGCCTTGTCCCTGGTCAAGTGGCTGAAATGGGGCTGGAACTGTTTCGGTGAAGGCGGATTATGGCGCAAGCCGCGCCTGAAGAAAAAAAAGAACGCCGCTCCGGCCGGTGAGGAATTCCTGATAGAGTGACGGACAGGCTCCGGCCGGATGAACCCCGGCCGGAGCTTTATACCCTTCAAAATAAATGGCTTAAACCGCCCCTCTGTTTTTTGAAGTCCAGGACTCTCCTCCCTGGATCACCGGACTCAAGCCCCCGCATATTTTATAAAAGCCACCACCCCGCCTGAGCAGATTTACCCGCAGTCATCTCAGTTTTCCTTATCATCCATCGATGTACAGACAAACCCGCGAAAGGAAATCCGGATGATAATGAGATACCGTTTTCCAGTGGGGACCTTGCCAATAATTTCCCCGTCCGGTTCTTTTCTTTATTCAGCCGCCAGCTTTCGAGCCACGCCCGAGGCCTCTTCTATGATGCGGTCAAAGAGCTCCTGCATGGTGGGTATGTCGTGGACCAGGCCGATGCCCTGCCCGCAAGCCACCACTCCGGCGTCCAGATCGCCTTGCTCATACATCTTTTTGGCGTTGGCTCCGGCCACGATCTTGAGGACTTCCCCCAGTTCGCCGTGACGGGCTTCGACTTCGGCACACTTTTGGGCGGCCGCGTTTATCCAGACCCGATGAGTGGCGTTGATGGAGCGCATGACCAGCATGGTGTCCAGTTCGGTGGCGTTGAGCAGGGCCTGTTTCAGATTGTCGTGAATGGGGGCTTCCTTGGTGCAGAGTATGCGGGTGCCCACGATCACGCCCTGGGCGCCCAACGCCAGGACGGCCAGGAAGCCCCGCCCGTCCGAGACTCCGCCCCCTCCTATAACCGGCAAATTGACGGCTTCGGCCACTCTAGGCACCAGGACCAGAGTGCCGATGTCCAGCTTGCCGGTCGCGCCGCCGTTTTCATACCCGACCACGGTGACGATGTCCGCGCCCAGTTCCTGCACTTTGAGGGCGTAACGCACGCCCACGCATTTGTGAATCCAGGTCATTCCCGCCTCTTTCCAGCGGCGGCAGAGGTCTTCCGGAGCGTGGTGGCCGGAGGTTTCAACTATCTTGACGCCTTTGTCGATCATGACGTCCAGATAATCCTTGTTGTCTATGGGGCGCATGGAAGGAAAAAAGTTCAGATTGACGGCAAAAGGCTTGTCTGTAAGTTCATGGCAGCGGTCCAGGGCGGCGGCGAATTCTTCACGGCTCTGGTAGATGGCCGAGGCCAGTATGCCCAGCCCCCCGGCATTGGAGACGGAGGTGATGAATTCCGGACTGGAAATCCACATCATGGTTCCGCCGATAATCGGGTACTTGATGCCCAGCATTTCGGTGACTTTGGTCTTGAACATGGCGTGCCTCCCTTGGCGTTGAATTTGCGGCTTACTTACGGCGTTGAGCGAAATTTATGACTGCTTTATGAAAATCCGGACTGGTGCTGCCTATGGCCTGACAACGGTCCTCCAGGTCCACGGCCGCCTCAAATGACTGGGCGTCCAGGTTCAGGGCCAGGCTTTCCTTGGTCAGTCTGAGGCCAAGGGGGTTTTTATCCAGCATGACCCTGGCCAAGTCAAAGGCCTCGCCCAGCAGGCCGTCTCCTGGGACGAGACGGCTGGCCAGGCCGATCCTTTCGGCTTCGGCCGCGCCCACGGTGCGGCCGGTCATAAGGATTTCCGCGGCACGTGAAAATCCTACCCGCCTAGGCAGGAAATAGGTGGAACCCATCTCGCCTCCCGAAAGGCCGATATTGATGAACGAAGGAGTGAAAGCAGCTTCCGGGCCGGCCAGGATGACATCGGCGGCCAGGGCCAGGCAGAAGCCTCCACCGGCGGCGGGTCCGTTCACCGCCGCAATCACCGGCTGGGGCAGACGGCGTATTTCCAGGACCAGGCGGGAGTATTTCTTCTGGACTTCTGTCAGGTGGACCGAGGCGTGGGAAAAAAGCTCCCTGAAGCGGGAGGCCATTCTTTCGTCGCGCAGATCCGCACCGGAACAGAAACCGCGCCCGGCTCCGGTCACGATAATGACCCGAGGCTCCTTTTGGTCGGCCAGACGGCCCAAAAGATCGTGCAGCTCATCCAGCATATCCAGGCTTATGGCGTTGAGACGCTCCGGCCGGTTGAGCGTCAGCAGGCCCAGGCCTGGTTCCGGCTGGTCAAAGGCAATAGTCTGGTAATCCATGGCCCGCTCCTTGGCTGAGAGTGGCAGACAGGACCGACCGCCGGGAACCGGCGAGTTCCTTATGTCGGTAAAATGCTTTTTGACCTTTGGTGAAAAGCTGTGAGGGTTCTTATTCTGCTGGACTGAAAATTGATTGTCAATGGAGAAGGCTTGATAAAAAACGCCGGCCGCCCAGGGGAAGTTGGCGCGGCCGGCGTGCGGCAAAAGAGGAGAGGTAGAAGGTTTATGTTTCAGCCGGCGGTTCCGTGCCGGTCGGTCCCGTTGTAATGTCCTTGCCCTTGGAGCCGTCTTTTTTCCCGCCTACCTGGCAGGCCGGACTCATTCAGGTGGACACTCCCAGGCGGGGCAGGATAACCGCCTGGAGAAGAAAATAAATACCGACAAAAACAAGAAGCCAGAACAGCGACATCTATGCACTCCTTTTCGGCGCACGGCCGAAGGGGATCAACCTCAGGAAAATCCGCCCGTTCCACCGGAACAACCACCCAACGAGGCGGATTCCGCGGCGGCTCGAGCGAAGGTGGACATCAGTCTTTCCAGCCTTGTTGAATCGCAGCCTGGACACCTGACTTCACTGTCCGAACTCATGACCAGAGATTCGAAGACTTTGTCGCAGTCGAGGCAGACAAATTCATATATGGGCATTTCCGTTACTCCAATTCGAGTGACCTTGTTATAAGTTTAATCACCCTTTCTGCTTTGTGTAGAGCCTGTGGAGTAAAAAAGGTTACATTTCCCCCGTAAAAACTGCGAAAGGGCGGTTTTTCAGAGAGCGGCCAGCAGGGCGTCGATGTCGTTCTGGTCCAGAGCCTGGCCGGGCCGCTGGGGTCCCTTGAGTTCCAATTGTTCACTTTCCTGGGTTATTTCAATATCATGAACCTTACGTCCCAGCGCCCCCAACATGTCCTGAACGCGGTCCTCCACATTGCGGACCAGCGAAACTATGCGTTTGATGCGCTGCCCGGTCAGGTCCTGGAAGCTGAGTTCCTCAAAAATATTGACGACGCGCTTGCCGTTGGTTTCGCCTGATTCGAGCACTTCGGTCAAAGCCTGGCGGTGGGCAGGGGCCAAGGCGGGATCTTCCAGCATGGAGGTCAGCAGTATTCTGGCCCGGTCGTGGTCCTTTTGCATGTCTTCCAACGAATCCATTATGTTGGCCGCCGCAGTCTCCGTTGCTTCGACGATGGCGGCCAACTGGTCAGAAGCCTCGGGCAATTCGCTGCTGGCCATGTTTTCCAGATAAGGTTGAAACTTGTTGGCCAGTTCGTCGTAGAATTGATCGAAGACGGAGCGTATTTCGGCCAGCCCTTGAACGGTGATTTTGGATACGTCACGATAAAATTTTTCGTCACGCCGCTGTTCGGATTTCTCCATGGTCTTGGCTTTCCTCCATATATTAGTCGGTTCGGCTTGAAGTCTTATAGGCCGAAGAAACTCCGGCGTCAAGCCGCACTCCCAGGAAACAGCCTTGACTGGAGCCTCTGGTGAGGGTATAACCCATGCAACCGGTTCCGGCAACCGCGCTTCCCACGCGCCCGTAGCTCAGCTGGATAGAGCAACGGACTTCTAATCCGTAGGCCGCAGGTTCGAATCCTGCCGGGCGCACCAAGAAATCAAGGGGTTAGGTCAATCGGCCTGACCCCTTTCTGCTTTGGGAGCACTATGGGAGCACTCGCTCGGCGGGAGCATTTGCAGGCTCTTCCCGATCGAGGAACCTGTTCAGCCGCTTCAGGGCCTCCATGGCGTCTTCTTCATCCACAGTGTTGTAGCGTTCAAACATGGCGCTGGTCCGGTGTCCGGTCAGTTGCATGATGACGCTCTGGGGCACCCCGGCCTTCCGCATCATGGTATTGAACGTATGTCTGAGGTCGTGAAACCTGAAGTCCTCAATACCGGCTCGGCGGCAGGCGTTAGTGAAGCAGGTCTGCACGCTCTTCTGCCTGTGGCCTTCATAGGTGAAGACATAGCGATGCTGAAGATGCCTGACCTTCCGGAGCCGCTGGAGAATCTCCACCACTTCCTGATGCAGATATATGCGCCGGGCCTTCCGGGTCTTGGTGTCCTCGGCTTCCAGCTGGACATACCCCTCATCGAGGTGCACCCTGTCCCAGGTAAGGTTCAGGATCTCTCCGGCCCGCATGCCCGTGTAGTAGGCGGTTACCACAACGTCTCGTCCATTCTGGGGCAGTTCGGCGATGAGACGTTCATACTCGTCCTTTGACAGGATGCGAGTCCGCGCATTGTCCTCGCGAAGCTTCTCCACTTTCCAGCAAGGATTTTTGTCCGCCAGGTCTTCCCTGATAGCCAAGTTGAACATCCGCTTCAAGGTGGCGGCTTCCTTGTTGACCGTGGCCGGAGCGACCTTGTGCCTGGTCGGATTTTTGCCCCGAAAGGACGTCTGCTTCAACCTCTCTTGCCGGTAGGTTTCCACCATGCTCGGCTTTATGTCCTCGACCAGTATTTCTCCGAAATGGTTCTCGAAGAACTTGCGCCAGCCTTCGGTGTAGCGAACGACATCTGAGTAATATCGCCGGTCCTTGACGCTCGGCAGTTCCAGATACCAATCGGCCAACTGGTTGAAGGTCAGCGGCTGCTTTTCAACCCAGTCCAGATGCTCCCTTTTCTTATACTCTTCGTATCTGGCGGAATAAATCCGCTGGGCCAGCTTTTTGGAAGGTCCGGCCTTCTCGATCTTGTACTTGATCCTCCCGGTAGCCGGGTTCTTCCGATAGGGATACTTGACAAACCATGGCCCGGTGGCCTTGCCGGTAGCATCCCGATATTTCTGATACACACCCATTGGTGGTCTCCTTTCTTTGTTTAAAAGAAAGGGATGGTAGAGTAGGGCGTGAGGCGGTGACTTCATCACCTCCTTTTTCAAACAGCCTACCCCCCACCCCTGGAAGTGTCAATTGATCGGTTTCAGGTTGTCAAGGAAGCGGTCAACGTCCTTGAGGTCCCAGAGCAGTTTCCTCCCGATTCGTTTGGTCTTTATTGGAAAGGTGCCGCAGTTCAGCTTGTTTCGGACCGTCTGCGGCTTCAGGCCAATGCGCTCGGAGAGTTCATTTATGTCCAGCATCCGTTTCATGCGGCAACTCCATGGCACGCATTTGAACAGGCGGGGCCTGTCGGCCCCGCCTGTTCCGGCCCCTATTCGGACTCTCCTGCTTCCATGGCCTCGGCTTGCTCCACCTCTTGCTCGCCCTCTGGTTCCCACCATTCAGGCGTCGGAGTCTCCTCATCGCCCTGCAGGGACAGTCCTCCTATTTCCGCGATACTCTCCCCCATCTGTTTGAGGATGACTTCAGCGGTCAGGGCTTCTTCTCCAAGTCTTCTCATGATGACTTCTTTGTATTTGGGATCGCGTTCATACCCAACGGCGTCTCGTCCGAGTTCGCGGGCAACTTTGACCGTAGTGCCGCTTCCCAGGAAGGGGTCGAGAACCGTATCTCCGACGTAGGAGAACATGAGCACCAAGCGGCGGACTAACTCGTCGGGATAGATCGAAGGATGCCCGTCCATGTTCTGAACCGGATCAATTTTCCAGACACTGGGCACCCAAGAAATCCATTGCTGCCTGGAAAGCTTGGATTGGAGGACTATTTCCTCAGACGGCACCGACCGTTCACCCTTCTTTCGGAAGATATATACCGGCTCCCAGTTGAGCATCATCCGATATGATGCGTGAAGAGTTTCCGGTTTGTAAGTCACGAAATTCTTCGTCCAGGCCTCCTTCTTGTGCCAGATGATGACATCACTGAGGAATACCTGATACTTTCTCAAAAATGATTGGTATTTGTGCCCCATCAGCTGGACTTGACGGAACCCGTTGCTCCCCTTAGGCCCTTTGAAGTTGTGAATGTCCCCTACGTTGAGCGCTATCACTCCGCCTTTCACCAGGACGCGGGAGCACTCTTTCAAGACATCTCCGATCATTTCGAGGTGCCCCTCGTAGGTCATTCCCTTTTCGTATTCCATGCCGACAAAGTACGGAGGGCTTGAAACAATCAGATGAACCGATTCTTTAGGCAACTCTGTCATCTCCCGCGAATCTTTGATGTAGACTCCCGGGATGTCTGATTCTGGTATCTGTCGTCCGGCAGGCTTGGCATTTTTGCCCTTCTTCAAATATCGTTCAATCTGGTTCTCAGCTCGCCTGGCGGTTAGGTCATCATCGACTATCCGCTCGGCCCATCTTTCTTGCTCATCAGCGCTTTCCAGCTTTGTTAGAGCTAAACCATGAGCCAGGCCCAGCCGACCGCTTTGAATTTTCCCCTGAACCGTTTCGGGGAGTTCGATCAGCTTCAGTTTTTGGGATATTGCGGCTGGTGAGCCGTATCCTTTCATCTCCAGGTCTCTGAGACTGAACCCGAACTCATCCTGCATGGCCTTCAAGTGGAGGGCGACCTCTATGGGGTCAAAGGCGCTGCGTTCCACGTTCTTGGTGTAGGAGAGATGAGCGGCCTCAACCAGGTTGACCGGTTTGATGATGCACGGGACTAAGTTCCAACCGAATTCCTTAATCGCCATTAATCTGCGGTAGCCGTCGATGATGCCGAATTTCCCTTCCCCGACCGGATACACCAGCAGGGGTTCCTGGAGACCGTCTCGTCGAATGCTGTTCTGCAGGCTCTCCAGGTCCTTCAGGTTCTTCCTGGGGTGGTAAACTACCTCCAGGGTTTCCACCTTGAGACTTTCGACCTTCATCTCGAAAGCTGCCTCTTGCCGATCCGTCTCTTTCTGTTCCATGAAAAACTCCTTTCGAGAGGCAGTTGATTTGGCCGCTTTTGCCTGCGGCGGCTGCCTCTCACCAGGAGCGGCGCGACAAAAGGCGTCGTATTCGCGACATCAGGCGTCGCAACAAAAAAAAAGACGAAAAAAAACCGCCACGAGGGGCGGTTCTTCAGATAGGGCACGGCTCGGAATGATTCTATCCGGTGTGCCAATCAAGAGGCTCAAGGGGGGTGTAGGAGAGAGAGAATGAGTTTATGGGGTGGATGGCCGTAATGAAATGGCGATAGACCCGGAGATCGTATTTCTCCAGTTGCTTGACGGCTCTTTCCACGCTTTTGGTAATTCGGCGCTGTGTTCGCTTTGATTCATTGTTGAACTGTCTCCCATGCTCACCAATGCCGATATACTCACGAAGATACTCTTCATCTTGGGTGATTTGCTCGTCGATTTTCTCTAACCGCCCGACATCGTTGTTCTCGGCGGCCTGTTCCCGGTCTTGGTGAAGGCCGCCCAATTCTTTTCTTAGATCGCTAATGACCCGCCTGTCGCCAATCTCCTGAGATACGTCGGGAGAACCAGCCTCCACAGCCCGCAATGCTTCCTGGTTCTCGTAACTCCGGTCTGCTTTGCCTGATGTGACGCCATCCAACATGGAGATTTCTTCAGTGCTAAATTGGCGACCGCGATGCTGGACCAGATACTGGATGTATTTGAATCCGGAACCCCGCAGGCCGCTTATTTTCTTCCCGTCGAACACAAGGGTCCAAGACGCCCCATCCTTATATAGGGCATACCGCTGACGTGACAGGCTTTCCTTCCATATATAACGGGATATCTCACCCAGCAGCCCTTCCTTCAACTTCCAGAAAAGCGTAAAAGAAAAATCGCTCCGTTGGCTCAGCCTTGGATATTCAGCCGCAAACCTGGCGGAAGTTCGAGAAAGGAGAGACTGGACATCGCGTTCGGAAAAATTGTCCCAGAGGTGGTCCAGGATCCGGAGTCTCTCCTGCTCGCGGCCCGCCTCCGCCGCTTGGGGCAGTCCATCGGCAGGCATGGTGGCGATTCCGCCCATTTCTTCAGGGGTGCGGATTGTGCCCCCGCAACCATTATCGCCACCCGCTGGCTGAACCATGGAATCCAGGATGTTGAGGTAGTGAATGTGTTTGTGTATGTCTCTCTTGTAAATGTTGAGGGGATTCACAACCGCTGCCTTCCAGGATGCTCTTTGCCACTGCTCAAAGTCCGGAGACAGGTAGTAGGAAAAAGTGAAGTCATCGGCTTTCTCGATCAAAGGGGCGTAAGGGAAGTATCGAGGGAATACCTTCGCCCCTGTTTCATGCTCTATTTCCAGAAGCCGTGGTATCTGCGCCTCTTCATACCACCAGATTGTCGCCGCCGGTCCCATGATCCGGTCGCCAAAACCATAGGAACAGTATCCAGACGGCAATTCTCCAGGATCGTCATTTTCATTCCGCCGCAGATCCAAGCGGATATCCATTTCCGAGATGGAAAATTCCTTATCGTAGGCGCACTTGGTATAGGCCAATTGATAAAATCGGCGGTAATCCTGGTGATAGTCGAGGGAATAGGGAAAAGACCGGTATCTCAGCAAGGTATGGGAAGAGTCTTGGGACGAACAGACAAAAAGCTCCTTGATCCGCTCAAAGGCGTCCCGTTCCTTCAACAACAGCGTTGTTTGCCTGCATGTCGGGCAGACGAACCCCACAAACCCATTTTCACGGCCATGAAGGAAGATGGCCCCGAAACTTTTAAACGCTTCGGGTAAAAACACCTTGGCCCGGCAGTTCTCGTCATGACACTCGGCAACCATGACGGAGAGCAACGCATTGATGTCTTCGAGGTCTTTGGAGTCGTTATCCATAATAGCCTTTCCTGAAAATCCCACGCTCTTCCCGCCTCTGGTCGCGTGTCAGTATTCCAGACTCTAACTTGCAGGTGACAGGTTTGATGCAGAAATAATCACATAACTGCTTGTTATGTTTATTCTAATCTTGCTTATACCAATACATTTTACCCTTTAAAGAGATGTGCGCTCAATTCTACCGGGCTTAAGCTGACAGTCAATACTGACAGCCTGTCTCACCATGATTACTCCGCCTTACTCGGAGTAACCGGCTTGTCTTTTATGCCAGAGAAATACCTGACTGACAGGATCTGCTGGACGCCGTTGATGCGAATATTGAGTAAGCCAAGCCGACGCAATTCAGCTTTATATTTCTGCACTGTTTTTCTGGATGTATTCAGCCGTTTGGCTATCGTGGCGTCGCTTTTCCTGATATGGCGTCTCCGTTGACGTTGCTCGATAGCCAAACGAAGATGCAGGATCAAAGCGGCTTCCAGCCGAAAATGTATTTCGTCTTCGATAAACTTCACCGGCAATGAAAAACAGTCATCCTTTGCGACAGCGGCTTTCTCGGACGGGGCATCCAGCAAGGCCCTTATCTTCGTCAGCTTCCTGGTCAGCTCCGCGTGGTTGCCGTGGTCATAGGTCAGCAGGGGCAGGAAATCGGAAGCCTTATACCACAGCGTGCCGGGCTCAAAGTCTTTGGCCTTGACCTCACCGGGACTGACCGGAGGGCTGGCCTTAAAAAGGATCTCCTTGGAAAACGTCTTCTTTCCTTCTTGTCGCTGCACCAGAAAACTGGCCATGACCGGTCTGCCTGACGGCGACTCGATTTCCATTCCCTTTTGCAGATGGCGAATCCCGAAACTGCTCAAAGAGCCGACCACGTTTTTCAGGCATTCAGCCGGATCTTCCCCTTCCTTGAGAGAGCCCAGATAGGAAACCCGGCCTTGCTCAATACGGGATACCGCTTCGGTGATGCCTTTACGGCCAGCCGGGTCCCAATCATAAGCAATGATGAAATACTTCGCTCCGAGCTCGGACAGAAGCTTCACCGCAGCATGATCCAGGTTGACGCCCAAGGATGACACCACTATGGGGCGTTCTTTGTTCTCGGCCAGATTGTAGAATGCGAAGTAATCGAAAATTCCTTCCACCACGATCACGGTCTGGTAATCGCGTATCCAGCGGGCGGCTTTGTCCAGGCCATACAGCCACCCCTTGGGCCTGATGAGGGTGCCTTCGCCGGATTGCTTCATCCATCTGACACCCCGGTTGTCAGGACGGCGGCCCAGCAGACCTTGAATCCGGCCTTCAATATCGCGCACGGGAAAAGTGATCCGCCCGGCGAAATAATCCGCATACCGGCCCCATATCCCGGCGGTGAAATCAATCTGTTGCCTGAAATACATATGCCCGGAAACAGTCTCGTCATCCAGCAGACGCAACAGCCCGGTCTCCCGGTAATATTTGAATCTCTGGCAGTCTTCGTTCAACTGGTCTTGGATATGCCCTAAAAACGCCCGCCCTTTATAAGCCTCGTCATTGAACGGCGGGCAGTAGCCGATCTGAAACCTTTCCAGAACAGCCAGATCAAGACCACGCCTGAAGAGATATTTAAGGACTTTTGCAAAAGGCTCCGGATTGGCCGTGAGAAGCTCATGGTAGAAAGCAGCGGCCTCCCCCATGACTTGGCGGTGCTGGTCGGTAAGCCCTTCCTTATTGGATTCGATAACCGGCTCATCCGGCTCTTCCGGAATGGGCTCTTGCGGTTGGTGTCTGTTGTATTTGATGATTTCTGTCCCAAGGAAGTCCGCGAAAATGGACTGGGCTTCGGCAAAGCCGCACTTTTCCTTGAGCATGATCAGATCATAGATGTCCCAATCACCGCTGCACACGCCAAAACAGTGAAAGCGGACCTCGCTTTTCTCGCTGATAAAAATCCGGAAAGAATCCTGTGAGTCGTGATGAAACGGGCAGTAAGCCCTGTTCCCGTGAGAAAAGTCTATACCAAGGCGGGACGCGGCAAAGTCCTTGGAGGCGTCAAAGTATTCTTTCCGCTTGAGGTCCTTATAGGTCAATGGCACGGGTCTTCCTCCAGCATCATGAAGAATTCAGAACACGCAAATGTCAAGCAAAATTGATCGCACAAGCCCGTGCCGGTGCAGAGCATAGCGTATATCATATTGATAATATAAGAACTTTATACCATCAGTATCTACTACCAGTAGATTGTCCGTTGGGATGGACCAGCAGCAAGCAGTCCGATGAAGCAAGCAATAACGATGGAAGAGAGACAGGACAGCCTGATGGAGTTCGGACAACGTGCTGTTGGTAGATATGAGCGCCTGATGGATACTTGTATTGCTGATAGCATATCATACTGATAATACTATATTATTGTATTTATGACCAATACCGACAGGACGCAACCCGGCAACCAGCAGTCTATCACCTCAATACGTCCAGGCTTTTTCTTCCTGTTTGGGGCGCTGTTATACTGAGATCGGTTCAAAAACGTCTGCGAGCATACTCGCCGCTGTTTAGTCGCCTAAACACTTGCTACTTCCAGCTACTTCCTCATACTTGTTTTAATGACAGGTGTCGAACCGGCGGGGACTCAGGGCTGGGGACCAGGGAATCTGAAACAGATCATCCGGGGAAATCTATCTATCAGTTCCCTTTCAGGAACCCGTTTTTCTGCAAATCCGCCAAGGCCTTATCCTTGTCTCCATTCCAGAGGTAGGCCTCGCCTCTGAACCTGTAGGCCAACTTGTAATCCGGATTCAGATCTATGGACCGGCTGAAATGCTGGATCGCCTCCGCGTATTTCCTTTGGTGGAGGGCAAGAAGTCCTTTTTTGTATGCTATGTAATAGGCACCTTGCCGGCCCTTTGAAGCATCCCCGACCGGATTCTCCGGGGCAGTCGTGGGCCTTTCTCCCTCTGCTCCATCATCTGAAGCGAGCTTGCCAGGATGACCTTGGAGAAGATTAATACCGCGTCGATTGCCTTGTTCCTGGGGAGTCCCAGAATCCTCAACTCCAGCAGGACATGGAGAATCCAGGGCAGGCTCACGGAAAGCCTCAGAGGGCTTATCCTGCTGGCGCTCTATGGGGCTTGCGGCTTTGTCCCGTCCCCCATTTACCCACATCAGCACCCCAATGCCCAAACCCCAAATCGTCAAGACCTGTATTGCCAGAAGCATCACAATCAGATAATTCACGGACGAAGCGCTCATTGGGTCACCCCCCATATTGCCTGGCTGACAATACGCATTCAGGTATTTTTTCTTCTGGTGGGGTATAATAGGTAATAAATTACACATTGTCAATCCATAAAGGTTTACCAGCTGGTTTTTGCTTGGTCCGGAATGACCTATTGTTTCCCAAAGGATCAAACAGCATGACACCAGTGTTGACAGCGTTGGGACAAAGGATTCGGGGGTTGAGGCTTAAGGCCCGGCTGACCCAGGAGCAACTCGCCGAAACAGCCGATCTTTCCCTTAAGCATCTGGGTGAAATCGAGCGAGGACGGGGCAATCCGACTCTTTCGAGCCTGGAGCAGCTGGCTGAAGTTTTAGGGGTCAGTCTGAATCAGTTGTTTGACTTCGAACCGGAGCGTCTTTCTGATGCAGAGATCAGAAAAGAGCTGATGGATTTACTGGCTGGAGCTGATCCATCACAAACCAGACTGGCTTACCGGATATTCAAGACCATTTTGATCCCGTAATATTTTTCTTCCTCCTCACATTTTCGGAGCGCTTCGAAAATGGCCGCGACATTGGGATCGCACTCATCATGCAAAACAGACGTCACCTCTATTTATCGATGCTTGTTCGTTAAGTCGATATGGGGTATGGTGAGGGAAGCAGATATTAGCCAATCTCAATGGCCTTGATAAAACCACCAATCTGTGCGTTTTGATCATAGACAACCATCTTCAAATCTGCTTTAGGCATACGAACTCTGCCCATCTCAAAAGCAACAGAAACCGGGACTGCAGGGAAGATATGAAGAACAGCGTCTTCATCGTGGACGGCCTTGATCCGGTCTAACAACTTTTTGTATTGATCTCGAAAAGTGGAAAGCTGGTTAGGACTTTTCAGGAAATCATTGAAGGGCTCATCAATGGACATTGTCCAGATGGAAACGTTATCACCAAGAACAGTCTTAATCCTATCTTCCTTGATAGTGGCGCTGAGAGACATATTGAGCGCTACTTTCTTATGGATTTTCTCAGGCTCAGCTATGATGAAACCGAAATCTTCCGGGCCGTCCTGCCAAAGCCAGTTCTGCGGCTCCCGATGAAGCTGGTATACTTCGGCAGCGGTGATATCAGAAAGCAGATGGCCGAGGTAGAAAAGTAGGGGTTGGGGGGCAAATGCAAAGACAGAAAGGTGGGTAATCTCACCGGAAGCTATTCTCGGCTTGATCCGCTCAGCATATTTTGTGTCCAGGTTCTCCTTTTCAAGTGTCCAGAATTCCGGTTTGTGATCGCAAAATGGGCTGTCCTGCCAGTAAAGTTGAATAGGTGTACATTCAGCGGGATACCATCCCTTCATCATCGCGTGCGTTGCCTTCTCCCATGTGACAGCAGTGCTATGCTGCCCAATATTCGCACCATATAGGAGAATATAGCTCTTGTTCTCCTCTTTCATCGAAGTGACAAGCTCTATTCGCTGCTCATGGGCCTGCTTCATTTGCTGGAGTAAATCTACTGGATGTCCTGTGCGGCCCTCCCGATCTATAAGGCGATGATGCTTGTCACACATCAACATAAGGTTATTGATGTCAGAAACCAGTAACGGAGACGAGACTGTATCGCCCCGTGGCCCATTAGGCTCTGCAGCAACAATGTGCGCAATATATGCCTTATTCATATCGGCCATTGTCAACTCGTCTCTCCATAGGACCTCATTGCAGCCTGCGTACTGACACCTGCCGCCAGACAAAGTCCATAATCTGATTAACGTCTTGTCTGGAATCTTAGGCCTTGCGCTCATTTCTTTTCCTCATTTGCTTTTTGTATTCTTTGATTAATTTTTTACTGATACAATCTCGATCAGGGAGAGCATCGTAATCGCTGAAGTAATGCCTGACAAATTGATCATATAGAAAGAGAAAATAATCTTGAGAAAAAAGTGCTGTTAATTCAATTAATTTGGGTCCATGACATTTACGCAGCATTAATCCACTTCCACAAGGACAGTCATGGTGCCCTTTGTAGCTGTCGTCAACAAGAATTTTTAACAGGCAAATAACCTCTTCAAAATCATCAGTTTCAAAATACCCATGGTAATATTCAATTAGTCCTTCAAAACCATGAGATAATTCCCCATAAGGCATTTGACCGAATTTTATGAAATAGCAATACGAATATAAATAAGGCACCAGAAGCGAATTCACAAAACCAAGTAAAGTAGGGCTTTGAAAAAATTTCAGATAAATTTCTTCAGGTGCAGCAAGACAAAGTTGAGTGTCAGTATTCTTGTGGAAATCATACGGAATTAACCCGCCTATTTCCTCCGCCACTGGAGGTATGTCAGGGTAGTTTGTCGGAATAGCTAATTTAATCTGAAAATTATCACAGATCTCCACGCCCTCAAACTCGGCGCAGAAATCAAGTATGCCTTCTATCGTCCAGCCCTTATCCTCTTCGAAGTCAGACAGTGAGAGGCCGGGATATTTACCGGCCAACTCACTATACTGAGCCCGAACGAGGTCCTCTCTCGGTTTATCAGTCAAGGCGTCTCCAGGGCTTGCTCGGGTTTTCAAGCCTGACGGTTTCCGGTTTCCGTGACGAAACGATGATTGCTGGAGCTCCGAGTCCCGCCAATCCCAGCTTTTCTCCGGCGGCCTTAACCGGCTGAGCTCCCAGCGCACGCTCAAGGAGCGGTGTCATCTCTGAGAACTCGACATTGAACTCAACATCGACCAGGTCCTGCCTAGCCCAACTAACCCATTGAAAAAAGGCTCTGGCCCGCTTGTCCCCATTCTCATGCCACCGATCGGCGAAATTCTCATTCCTGTTTACCGGGTTGGGGATATGCCACTTCCCGTCATCCGTCCTTGTGATCAGACTGAATTCCTCCCTGGCCTGTTCAGAAAAGGTAAAGCCAGGATTAAGGAGCTGAGCGTGCTGATCAAGCGCTCTGACTATGTTGGAGAGAGCCGTAAGCACATCAGGTTCGCCCTGATACAGGCTGGCGGCCAGCATGGTGATTATCATGGAGATCGGTTTGGAGTCTTCCAAACCATGGCCTACGAATCGTTGATCCCTGTGCCGTTTCAGAAGCTGGATCGCTCGTTGAAGCGGCGTTTTGACGAGTTGGTCCGGGACATCCTCAACAGAAGCAAATGCCCTTTGATTCTCGCTGAAAAGAATTTGCTTCTGATCAAAGAACAACTGCTCGAAGATGGCCTTCTGCCTTTCCTGGAACCAATCGGCAAATCCCTTGGGATTGCTTGTAGACCACGCATAGCCGCCATTCCCGTTCCGGTCAGTTATTGCAATTGCCTGGGCAGCCTGGTCGGGAGTGACACCAGAAGCCAAGATTTGACTTATCGCCTGGCGATCTTCCGGCGTTGCTGGCAGGACATCCATGTGGAATCCAATGCCGTCGGATTCTGCATAGTTCAGGGTCCAGCATCTTTTCCCTTCATCTTCCAGCATCTCCCGATAGGTCCCGTGCTCTTGCAGGCGCGATCCCACCCCCTGCTTGATGGTCTTAGGGGTAGTCGAAGACTTATCCGCCTGAAGTTCGCAGACCAGGTCGATGTCGTAGTCGCATTCCTTCCCATCTTTCAATGGGCGAACGACGGTGCCTAACTTGAAAGACCCCTGTGGATAGAGGGATACTGAGACTCCAAAATTGCCATCATCAAGCCAGCTTCCTACAGCAGTGTAATGGTCGACAGCTTCTTTATACTTCGTAGGAGAAATATCGAGGTCTTCTGCCGACTGCCGTAGAATATCATTGTATTTTTCACTAGTTACTACAGCCATTCTCATCCCCTTGGATTAGCTGCCCTCCCTGGCCTGCAGGGAGGGTAAATAGAGTTACTTGCCAGACCGGTGCTTGATAGGGTCTACGAGGGTAAACCTTTGGCCGGGTTTGGGAGTCGGCGGCAAAGGCTCTCCTTTGGTCACCGTGCGTTCCTCACCAGTTGATCTACCTATAGGGCATAGATCTCGTGCTGCCCAGTCATAGGAGCTCGCTGTCCTGGTTTCAGGCTATCGCCCATCTGAAAATCACCACCCTCTACCGGCTATATTTGGATTCCATAGGATGAGATTGGCTGGTGGCGTCGTTTTTTGTTGACGCCCTGCTACAAGATGTAGTATGAAAGCCACCCTAAAGGAACCAAACCCCACCTCGGGTTTCCAACCGGGACCGTAGCTGTTTGCACCAGCTACGGTCTTTTTTTTAACTCCCCTACGATAGCATAACTCCCCCGGCCTGTCAATAGATGTCGTATTCAAGGCTAAGCCGTACACAATATTTAGTGTTGTTTCTCCGGTTGCCTCATCAATAACCTCTCAGTACTTTGCTTGTGGGCAGATGCCAGATGGGAGATATCTCCACAGTAATTATGGTCAGAAAGCCCGACAACAGGTACAATATTTAGTATCTGGGCTTAAGCCTATATGGCAACTACGGCTCCCAAGCTACGCAATACATTCGGCGATATCCAGAGAAATCAGTATGACGTTAGCTTGGGAATTTTAGCAGACGATTTAGCCGCCCCAATCCCCTCATTATTATAAGTTTTGGTTATCACAAGCATTGAGACGATAAAACCCCATGCAAAAAAAATTCGGTTCAGGGATGCCGCCTTGCAGCGACACCCCCGAACGCTTAGTGTTTGACCATGGACAGGATGTACCCGCCCACTCGTTCCAGATGATAGGAATCCTCGGGACTCAGCCTATTTGAATGAGCCGCCCTGGTATAGGCATTGATCACGTAGAACATGCTGTTGCCCGGCTCCTGGCTGAATCCCCACTCCACGGCTTCCGCCCCTTCCTTAGAAACCTGAAACTGGCGGTTAAACATCGCCATGCTGGCAGCGGGATCAGCAACCGGGGTATCCACGGAAAGTCTGAGTTGGCCTTGGCTGCGCACAGACTCCAGCACAACCTGGTTCAGCACACCGGGGAATTCGTCCATGCCTTTGCGGCTGATGTGCTTAAACCTCGACGCTACGGACGTCTTGACCATCAAGCCATTGGAGCAGACCAGACGATAGAAGTAGGCTTCGATGCTGAAGGCCAGGATGCCCACTTCCGAGTTGGCGATGCCGACGCCGGGTACGATCTGGTCGCCGTCGAAGTTGAAGCGGCGCTCATAGTCCGGCGCTTTCAGGACCATGATGGAATCGTCGAGCACGTATTGAATCTCCATGTCAGGGGCAAAGCCAGACTCCAGCATCCGGGACAGGATCTCCATATGGTCCAGGGGCTCGTACCGCTCGGTGAAGACCGCCCTGATTCTGTCTCCGGCAAACCGGCAGAACAGCGTGTCCCTTTCCCCTGCTTCCTCCCGGAGCCAGTGGTTGAGGTTCTCGCGCTGGAGGTCCTCGGGACAGCGGGTCAGGTAAGAGTAAGGCACCCGCAGCCGGTTGCTGAAGAGCCGCTGAGCGCTGGGCATGACCTCGATTTCCTGCCCGGCGATCTTCATCCTGTCCAGGCTGTCGAACTCCATATCCGCGACCGGCACGGCTTGGTCATAGTGGCTCAGGGACAACTCATGCACCTTGCCAATGACGTTTTCCAGGGAATCTGTTCCTCTCATGATGAACTCCTTTCGATTCTGACATCTTCGATCAAGGTTTTTTGACAGTGCGGGCACAAACGGGGGCTGACTGAGGGCTGATCCGGTTCGAGAGAATCTTCGATTGATCTGATAAACCCGTTGCAGCGGGCGCAGTAAACGAGCAGTCGCATGGCGCTTGCCTCCAGAAACAAAAAAGCCCCCTGGCACAAGGCCAAGGGGCTGCTTGAAATGAATGGGCGGCTACAGGGCTCCGTCTTCGTCTGGCTCTAAGCCTTCGTCGATTCGGTCAAGGAGTCCGTCTTCTGATTGCTCCTCGACAAAGCCCATAACGCCGCCGATGATGAACATGTCCTCAAGGTCGAGGTCATCGAAAAACTCATCGAAGTCGCACATGGTTTCTCCTTGTGGTGCCGTTATGACAGGCAAGCCTTCTTGTATTGGCAATCGCCGCACTGCCAGCCCGTGTTGCGGTAGAAGATGCGCTGATTGATGGCCCGCAGCACTTCGTTGACCAGATGAATCATCCTCCGGTGGTCCGCTTCGTTCCGGGTGACAAAGTAGCGTTCCAGGGACGGCTTTTTCGTCTTCAGGAGCACATCGTAGCGGACAAGGCAGGACTGAGGCTTCAAAGCCAGCTTCATTTGGGTCATGGCATACGAATAGACCGTGGCCTGCAGGTCGAAGTCGAGATGCTGGTTGGAGTATTTCTGAGCCGAGGTTTTGAGTTCACCCACCAGGTTGTTGCCGGCGGCATCGCTTTCGATCAGGTCGAAAACCCCGACTAACCGAATCGGCAGCCAGCCGCCACCCACCAGATCGGGCACACTCACCCCAAAGGGATATTCCACGTCCACAATGGTCTGCGGATGGATGTGGTCATAAAAAATCATGACCAGCTCAATACCCTTGTCCCGCAATGAGGCGTAGCTCTCCCCCTTCTTGAAGGTCAGTTCCTCCTCGGTCAGGTCATGCTCTGCCTTGAAGGTGTCGTCAAACACGGCCACCATCTGTTCCAGAGGCATGACTGTTCCATGCTGCTTGAGGTGAAGGTAATATTCTTCCACCGCCCGGTGAATGGCCCGTCCGAAGACCAGAGCCATGGGCTTGGTCTCCGGCTTGGTGCCCCAGACATAGCGGTGGGCGTATTTGAAGCTACAGGTCAGAAAGGTGTTGAGTTGGGAATAGCTGATGTGCAGTTCCACGTCCATATCCCCTCGCGGGGTTGTTTTGATCAGTTCCAACACGCTTGGTCTCCTTTCAGAAATGAAAAAGGCGATGAGGACACTCCTCACCGCCTGTGCGGATGGAAATTGTTTTGCTCTTTAAGCGGCGTTGCGCATTCCCTGCAGATGGTCGATAAAGCCTGACGCCTCCAGAACCCTCAGATGAGCCATGCGCACCCCGTACAGGGACAGGGCTGCTTCGTCCAACTCCTTGGAGTGCATGCCCAGATCCTTGCCCAGGTTGACGATGAAGTTGAGTTGCTTGTTGGTGATGCGTCCCGAGTTGCCGCCATTGCCGTTTCCGTTGCCGTTGGATGGAGCAGGAGGTTCTTGACCGCCAGCGGGCTGCGCTGTTTCTGTCGGCTTCTCCGGATTATCGTCCCGGCCCTGGCTGCCGGACAGGTGGCTGATTTCCTCAGCCCCGCAGAACTCCACCCCGTAGCCCGCAAAGCGCAGAGCCCTGGCGATGGCGCGGGTCTCGGCCAACTCCAATATGGCCGGGGCAATCTTCTGATCCCGCTCGACGCTGGCCATGCCCATGCCCGAAAATACTCCCTTGCGGGTCGCCGCTACCGCTTTGACCACAGCAACCTGTTCGTCGTAGCGCACGATCTCCGTGGTGACGGAGAGTTCGGCATTCTCTTCATGCGCCAGCCTCAAGCGCCCTCCCACCTTGGGGTATACGGTTTCAATCCAGCGCGACTCTCTCTTGTCCCAATGGGACAGGACAACCACTTCGTCTTCCCGGAAGCCGTTCATTGCGGTTCCCATAACCAACCTCCCTTTTCTGTAGAAAGAATAAAAAAGAGGCCGCCAGCTTGCGCCGGCCGCCCCAGTCTGATGATTGCGCTGCGAGGCAACCAATGGACTCCCGCTTACCCTCACGGATGGTCCTGCATTTCCCATATGAACCGCGACGGCAGGAGCCCTTGTCCCCGTCTCCAGGTGATGGTGAGATGACTCCGGGCTCTGGTCATGGCCACATACAGCAAGCGGCGTTCCTCCTCGATGCCGGAGCCGGTCTCCAGAGACCTGACATGCGGCAGGATGCCTTCGTTGAGCCCTGGGACAATCACCGCCTCGAACTCCAAGCCCTTGGCCTGATGGATGGTCAGCAGTTGAACACCCTTCTCACCATGCGGTTTCAGGGAATCAAGCCCGGACAGCAATCCGGCCAGGTCCACATATTCGGAGACCACCTCTCCGAAGGCATCGAGACAGACCGGAGCCAGACCCGGCTCTTCCTCTATGACCGGATGAAAAAACGCCGTCAGGACATGACTGCGGGCTACATCAAAGGCGTCTTTCAGGGAAAGCGCGCCACCTTCCGGGAAGAGTTCAGCCCGGAGCCGGTCGATCCTCTGCACCTCCAGGCCGTCCGGCGTCTCTTCGGTCAGCAGGTATTTCATGACCTTCAAGGCAGCTTTGACTTCGCTTCGGCTGAGGAGTCCATTTCGGGATTCATAAGGCAGACCGGCGCGAATGAGGGCGGCTTCGATCAGCGGCATGATCCGGTGCATCCGAACAAGAATGGCTATCTCGCCGCAAGGCACCTGTTTCCCGTTGAGCCTGAAAACCTCCTCCACGATCAGCGCCGCTTCGGATAGTTCGTCCGGAGCTTCCAGCATCCTGACCGGCTCGCCGTCGCCATTGCGGGTCTTCATCTCCTTCCGGACCCTGGTCCCGTTATGAGCGATGAGTCTGTTGGCGGCCTTCAGGATGTTTTGGCTGGAACGGTAGTTCTCGTCCATGGTGACCATCTGGAGGTCCCGGCCGTAATACCGTCCAAGGCTGACGAACACATCCGGCGCCGCACCTCTGAATTCGTGGATAACCTGATCGTCATCCCCGCAAGCCCAGAGGTTGCGGTGGTCATCGGTCAGGAGACGGAGCAACTCCACCATGACCCTGGATGAGTCCTGAAACTCGTCCACCAGAATGAACCGGAACCTCTGCTGATAATGCCGAAGCAGGGCCGGGTCTTTGTTGAAGAGTTGGTAAGGCAGGCAGAGCAGGTCGTCGTAATCGACTACGTGCTCTCTGCGCTTCAGCAACTCGTATTGCCGATACACCACGGCCAGAGTCTGGTCGCCCTGGTTTTCCGATGCGGAGAGCTCCTGGACGGACACCAACCCGCTTCTGGCCATGGACATTCTGGCCAAAAGCCCGGTAGGCTCATCCAGGACGCCAGTCTCTTGGATTGCCCGGCAGAAGAGCTCCATCTGGCTGCCGCTCTGGATAACCTTGAAGCCGTTTACAGGAAAGCGGTTCTCTTTCAGGATGCGGTAGCCAAGGGAATGAAACGTGCAGACCGTCAGTCTGCCGCTGCTCCCGTTCAGCTTGCAGGCCAGCCGGTCCAGCATTTCATGGGCTGCCTTTTTGGCAAAGGTGATCGCCAGAAGGTTGGCCGGATGTACGCTGTGCTCCTGGATAAGATGGACGATACGTTCCGTAAGGACATGCGTCTTGCCTGAACCCGCCACGCTGAGCACGACCATGGGGCCTTCGAAATGGGACACGGCCTGCTGCTGTTTTTCGTTCAAAGTGATCGCTGCCATTGACGACTCCTTGCTTGATATTGATAGCCGGGCTTGAGAGCCTGGCCTTAAAGATCGGTTAAGGAATCGGGTTGGTGTCGAAAAGATGGGACTCAAGATGAAGCTGAATGCACGATCAGGCAGGGGGCTATAATCTTTCTGGAAAAGTCGGTAAAGAGGATCAGGCCTTAGGACCCTGTTGCACACACACGGCGCTGTGTGAACATCCCGACCACGATGGATAAAAAACGGGATTATCGGGGATTGATGCCGGTTTTTACCGGATTTTTGGCAGGCAAAATAAGGCGCGGCAAAATACAGCCCCTGAACGCATCGTTGTCCATGCCCTTCAAATCACGACCACGATATGTTCAGACAGACATGGTTGTCCGAACACCTTGTCCCGAGTATCTGGGTGCCAGGGGCGCACACATTCAAGACCTCAAGGGTCACCTTGGCCTTGAAATCCGCTGAAAATCTCGCCGGTTGCGCTTGCTCATCTCGGTGACACCTCCATTATCGTCGAGCCTAACCCCTTACAACACGGTCCGATTTTTCGGGACCACCTCTGAATTTGAAGCGTTGGCCGAGAAGCATCATCACGGCGGCCGCCTGCGCAAGATATCCATATTACCTTATCTTGAGACAGCGGTAGGTCTAACTGGAAAATGTTTCAAAAATCGCGAAATTCATCGTCCATGGGAATAATTTCAGGCTTCACACTCTTGGCTCTAAGCGAGATCAACCGACGTTGAAGCTGGTCAGAGGAGCCTTTGCCGCCATCGCCTATTTTCCAGTTTTTGCTCGGCTTGGCCTCAGGCTTCTCAACGATCTGGCCGTTGGAGCCGACAGCCCCGCCCACCAGCTTAAGCATATCTTCGACCGAAATACGCATGGTTCCGGCCTGGGCATTAAGCTCCTCGGACGCGCTGGCCGATTCTTCGGCGTTGGCCGCAGTATGTTGAGTCACCTTGTCCATCTGGCTCACCGCTGTGTTGACCTGATCAATACCCTGGGCCTGCTCCTTGGACGCAGCGGCTATCTCGGCTACCAGTTCGCCCACCTTGGACACGCTCTGGGACATTTCGCCGAACGCCGTCTCAGTCTTATGCAATAGGTCTGAACCGCATTCGACCCTCTTAACGGTAGTCTCGATCAGGATGGCTGTATTCTTAGCCGCCTCACCGGCGCGCATGGCCAGATTCCGTACTTCGTCGGCCACAACGGCGAACCCCGCTCCAGCTTCACCAGCTCGAGCCGCTTCCACGGCCGCGTTCAAGGCCAACAGGTTGGTCTGAAAGGCTATCTCGTCTATGGTCTTGACAATTTTAGATGTCTCCTCGCTGGCCCGTGAAATTTCGCCCATGGAACTGGCCAAGCTGCTCATGGACTCACTGGCCCGAGTAGTCACCGCTTTGGCCTCGGCCATGAGCACATTGGCCTGTCCGGCATTTTCCGCATTCTGCCTAGTCATGGAGGCCATTTCTTCCAGAGAGGAAGACGTCTCTTCGATGGCAGCAGCCTGCTCTGAAGCCCCTTCGGCCAGAGACTGGCTGCTAGACGAAACTTGTCTGGAGGCCGAGGCCACCTGCTCCGCCCCAGTGCTCAGGTTCTTGATGATCCTGCGTACAGGCCGGGTAATGCTTATGGTGATAGAAATAGCCAGCACGACTCCCAAGGCCAGGGCTATGAGCAGACCAGCCATAACTATGGTTGTCGCCGTCGACAGGTTGGCCGCCGCCGAGGTGGCTATGCCCGAGGTCCGCTCAATGCCTGCCGCAGCGATCCCCCTCGCAGCTGCCAGGAACTTGGTGGCGCTCTCTTCTCTTTTTTGGTCAATATCCTGGAGCTCAAACCAGTTTGCCACCAGCTTTTCCAGGGTTGGCCGAAACTCTTTGCTCGCCCCCAGGGCTTTTTCAAGCTCGATGTTGATCTGTTGTCTGGTCAGGGCTTTCAATTCCTGAAACTTACCGTCAATCAACTCGTAATTGGACATGGCCGTCGTTATGACTTCTGGCTTCCTTTCGGCCTGAGCCCTCCAGGCCGCCAGCGTCACGGCATGCCCCATCTCAATGATGTCGTTGACCATGTTGATTTTTAAAATCCGCTCTTCCACTCTGGCCGGATCGACAGGCTCTTGGGAAAGATCCCACTTGGCACCCTCTTTCTGGCTCGTCAGAAAAGCCAGACAATTTTTCATGTAGACTTCAGCTGTCGCATCCAGGTCTTTCCGGTTCTGTGCAATGGCCTGAATCCGGGTTATCGTTTCATTGAGCGTCCCTTCATATTCGGCGACAGCCGTCAACGCTTGACCTGCTTTTTCCTTGAGTTTGACCCGGTCGGCGGACTTGTCGGCCAGGTCTCTGGCCAAATTCAATTGCTTCTTGACTTCAGCCAAGTTGTTGCGCCCCTCAGACAGAAAATCCTCGTTTTCAGAGAAAACATACCCACGGATGGCATACATGGTCTGCAAGGAAGCTCTTTCCAGATCGTTGGCAATGGAAACTTCCGGCAAGGATTCCTCCGCCAGCGTAGCCGACTCCCCGCAGACAGCCCTCATCTCAAAAATCGCCACTCCACCCAGCAGCAGCGTTATGAAAATCAACGTTCCGAACCCTAAAACTATCTTAGCCCCTAATTTGAGTTTCTTCATCTTCAAACCCTCTATGACAAAAGCCTACAATCAGTTGATATGGCTTTGTTGTTGCTGAAAAATCACATCCAACCAATAATATCTATTTGCCGCCGTAAAAAACGCCTCGCATTTCTGGAAGTATTTTAAGGTCGTGCCCCCACCCGGTCACTTCCAGTACATGAGCCCTGCCAAACCGCTGTTAAAAGCTCCTTTTAGCCGTTATGGCACGCACGCCCGGTTCGATGAACAGTGCTGACTCGCAGTCGTCAAGCCAATTTCCAACCTTCATCGAAACAAACTCAACACCTTCTGTCCGAAGGAAAACCGTTAGGAAAGACGCATCTCCAAAAAATATATTGTCCTGTCTGTGCACAAAGAAAGAGACATGCATCAGGACATTTATGCAACAGGCCACGACACTGGCTTGACTTTACCGATTTCAAATCTGATTCAATTGAAATAGAGCGACAGAACCGTGTTTTCGATTTCGCTCCTTGCTTGTAGTATTAAAAGCCATCTCAAAAAACCTTAGGATGGTGATGCATCCGAGCTGTACCATTCCGAGGAAGTTTTGAACGGGAGTTGGACCAGGAAGCGGCCTTCGATCGTCTTTCCGACCAGTTTCACTTCATGCGGCGTAGCGCTGTCCACGTGGAGGGCGTAAGGAAGACCAGAGCGGTCTGCAATGGCCATGATCTTGGTCCCATTGCCCCTTTTAGTCCTCCCAACTCCAGCCCCCCCTTTTTTGCGGGTGAGAAGGTCCCGTCGATGAAGGCTTCCCGGATGTCGAGTCCTCCCCGATCTCTCAGGTCCTCGGCCAAGGCCAGGAGGATGTCCTCAAAGACTCCTTCCTGCGACCATCGCTGGTGCCAGCGGTGGCACGTCCGGTATGGCGGATACCTCTCAGGAAGGTCCTTCCAGGGCGCTCCGGTGCGAAGCACCCACAGAATGCCGTCGAGCACCTCCCTGGGATTTCGCCGGGGGCGGCCACGGGAATCGGATCGGCTTGGTATCTGCGGTATCAAGGGCTCCAGCAGCGTCCATTGTTCGTCAGTTAAGTCCATCTGGTTATATAAAAACAGACGACCTAAATGTCTATGTTTTTTTTTGAGATGCATTATAGTCACATCGGAAGCACTAACAAAGCACACGTCACTTAAAGTAACAGCTTGAGTGAAGATATTGTTTTCCATATAAATAACAATACGAGCGGCTGACAATCTGTCAAAAAATATGAAGGAGCTCCGCTTTTTCATCCGGAGCTCCCTCATAATCAGGTCAGTCGATTAAAAACTCATTGTCAGGACATGCCTGAATGCCATGGCATTGCCCACGTCGGTGCCAAGCGCGTCTTTGTGGAAGTCGCCAGCCATGAAATAACCGAACAAGGCCTCGTAAGTCAGATTTTCGTGTATTTTGTAAACAAGACCAAGGTCGAACTCGCTGCCATAGTTATTATCAATATTGGCGCCGTATGCTTTGGTCTCGTTCATTTTGATGTAACCGACAGCCGCGTGAAGCAGCAGCTTCTCAGTGATGTTGTGGTCCAGCCACATGCCCAATGACCAGTGGTTAGCCGCGTTGTTCAGGTCCAGAACGCCCAGTCCCCCGATATCGTAGGCCAGCAGAAGCGGGCAGAAATCGACACCGGAACCGAACATGCCTTTCCGTTTGTTGTCGGCGAGATCGTCATCACCCTGCACCCACAGGTACCATGCGCCGAGTTCGCCCTGGCCATAGTTCCAGTTGGCGTCAAAATAGAAGCCCAGCCCTTCCAGGTCGACGTCAGCCACATCCATGTCGCCGGACATGTATTGGAATTCGGTGTTGATGGAGAACTGACCGAACACCATGCGGAGACCGGGATTGATGAGATAGAACTTGATTTTCTCACCGGGCACGGAATTGTTGATATTGTACACAAACAGTAAGTTTACGCTGCCATTGGAAAAGGTGTACTTCGGCAGGATGAAAATACCGTCCTGGTCCAGTTCCTGCTCACCACCGGGATTCAAAGCCGGATCTGAATCTTTTTCGATAAATTTGTCATAACCGGCTGTCATCCAGAACGGACCGGAACTCATGGTGTATTTGATACGATGACGCGGCCCCTCGTTGTCGAAGGGGCAGCGGTCGGCTCCTATGGGTGAAGCACCGTAACCAGCCAAAGCCAAACCGCCGGTACCGGCTGACATACGGCCGAGGTCAAATTGCCCGAAACCGGTTTTGACCTGCATATAAGCGCGGTAAACTTCAAAACTACTGTTGTACTCTGCATCACCAGCGCCATTACCGAGCGTTCCTGGCTTGTTCTTCCAGGTCAACCCGCTGGCCTGTGTGCCCCACTTGTTGTCCTTGAGGGCCTGGAGATTAAGGTTCATGACCAGATTGTCGGCGGGACGGAGTTTGACGCCGAGCCGGAACCGTTGGTCAAAGTAAGAGGATTTGCTTTCATTGTCGCTGTCGTTGGCCAGATTGAAATTGTTGTTGTAGAAACCGCGAACACGATAGTAACCCGAGAAATCCACTTTTGTTTCGGCAGCAGCCAGAGTGACGAAAGAGAAAACTAACAACATAGCCAGACAAAACACCACAATTTTTTTCATCTTTTAACTCCTTTTGACTCCCATGTTGATGAAACAAGCATCACACAGTGAACCCTTTTTCCCACACACTTCGTCCGGTTTATTCCATGACTGCAAAAATATCATCGCGAAATAACGCGGGCATTTTTGCAATATGTTCTTATTGTTTTCAATTATTTTGCGACTTTTGACGTGACCTATATCCTTGAATGTATCTCTGCGCGTAGGCATCCCGCCCCATTATCACGTCAGATGCGAGAATACAGGGTAGTGCTTTAGCCGCATCCACTATTGGGCAGGTGACTCCAGCACGGATGGCCATGGTAAGAAAGGCTGAGTTAATCAAGGGGCGTTCGGGAAGACCAAAAGAGACATTGCTGGCTCCCATGGTCATATTGACGCCTAACTCTTTCTTTACAAGCTCAATTGTCCGCAACGCCACCTTGCCGGCATTCATATCGGCTCCCATGGCCGTGGCCAAACAATCAATTACCAGGTCCTCAGGGGGGATTCCAAAGGCCGCAACCTTTTCCGCAATTTTGACAGCCATTTCGAGCCGCTTCTCGGCCACGTCGGGAATACCTCTTCCATCCATGGGCAATCCGACAACAGCGGCACCGTATTCCTTGACCAGAGGAAGGATTTCCTCCCAGGAAGATTCTTCTGCGTTGACTGAATTCACCAGAGCTTTGCCGTCGTAGACTTCAAGTGCGGCACGAAGAGCCTTGGGATCGCTACTGTCAATGCATACAGGCACATCGACCGTCTCCATAACCACTTGCAGCACTCTGGGAAGAAGCTTGGCTTCTTCAACCGCGCTGACTCCAGCATTCACGTCCAGAATGTGTGCCCCTGCCTCAACTTGCGAACTGGCCTCAAAGGCAACAATACTCACGTCTCCCGCTTCCAGAGCTGCGGTAAGCTTCTTGCGGCCAGTGGGATTCAAGCGTTCGCCGATAACGGCCACGGGGTTGTCATAACTTATGATTACGTGCTTATTTCCTCGTGATATTACTGTTTCCATTTATCCATCCTGCTATTATCAACATAGAGTGCTTCTCTATGATCCGGTGTGTGCTCCCCCCTGAGCCTGTTCCAAAAATTTTTACACTTTTGGAACAGGCCTCTCTGCCGGGAACTATCAGGGACGGGGGACTTATTTAAACGACACTCTACAGGCTTGTCGTTAATGAATGGACAATTTATCTATTATCCTTTTTCTTGAAGTATTCTCTCGCTTCCCGGAGAACCCTCTCGATATCTTCTTCCTGGCTGTCCGTCAGAGGTATGGACACCTTATGTGTCGCCAGAATCTCTTCCATTTTCTCCTTGGCGAGATCCATGCAAGTCTTTTTACCGTTCATAACCCAGGCTTGAATGGTAGTCTGATCCGCTACCAATGGTATGTACTGCTCTTTGTCCCACCATTTCCGGGTGTGAGAGGTGCCGAGGAAGTGTCCTGGGTTGGGGCCGACCTGGTGAATGAGATCCACGGCCAGTGTCTCATCGTCCACCTGAATACCTTCCAGAAACCTTTTCACCATGCCTGCTATATCCTCATCCATGATAGCCATAACCGGATGAGCAGTCAGTTCTCCATGAACCCCTCCGTGAATCCATATGCTGCTTGGGCCGGCAAGTGCTTGCCCCAGGGCCAACATACCTTTCTCGTAACCGGTCTGGAAATCCATGCATTTGGAGTTCGGTATACCAGCCTCAATATTATTCGACGGAATCTTGTACTTCCGCCACAACTGATGAAAAGCAGCAGAAGACAGGGCAATGGTGATATTGCCGAAGAAAGGTGAGCCGGTCTTCATATTCTGCGGAAAGGTGAAGGTGCCCACGCGCACGGGGTGTCCGGAAGACATCAGTTGGGCGAGCATCACCGGTCCTATATCCTCCGCTAAATTGGCTATCAACTCCCCGGCCATAGTGGCTGGCGCGGAAGCCCCCCAGACTGCACCACATCCAATACCTATCGGGATACCTGCCCGAACTGCCCGGATCTCACCATCCATCATATCCGTGCTCCACGCCAGAGGAGAAGCTCCGCCCACGCCATAGAAGCCCTTGGCACCCACAATCTGGGCAATCTGGATGTTGAATATTTCGTTTTCAAATCCGCCAACCATATAGTTGGCCTTACTTGAATTACGCGCCCTAGCGGCATAGCTCTCCACAGGGGACATACGAGCGTCCTCTATTCCCTCAAAAGAGAACATAGGGCCGTTGTTGTGGTGCAAGTGCAGGTTGGGTAGCGCGTCATAGACAGTGACCGCGTCGTAGAATTCCTTGCGTGTAGCTATCTTGGGTTCAAAAGTGTCAAGATTCACGTATTGCATACCCGGACCCGGCTGGCAATAAACCCGGTCAGGTCCGATCCGCAGGTCATTTTCATGATCCCGGGCCTCGACCCGGTAACTGCTAGGGCAATGCCGCAGGCATTCTTCCACAAGGGCTGTAGGAAAACGGACTCGCCGTTTTTCCTTGTCCACTTCACAGCCACCTTTTTCAAATATATCGAGAGCTTCCAATGACTCGATAACCAGACCAGTCTTTTCCAGAACGTCAAAAACACCGGCCCAGATCGCTTCGACCTGCCCCTCGGTGAGCACCTCGAGGGGTTTAATATTCCTTTTCCAGCCTTTCAACATCTTCCTGTTCCTTATTTCTCAGCCATAAGGCGTCTTGCCACGGCCGCCGCCCCAGGTGCCGTGGGATCATAACCATCCGCCCCAATGCTGTCCGCAAAAGCCTGGGTAATAGCCCCGCCTCCGACAAGAACTTTGACCTTGTCCCGTAACCCAAGCTCTTTGAGGAGATTGATGGTCTTCTTCTGTTCCTGGGCGGTAGTGGTCAGGAGAGCCGACATAGCTAGGATGTCCGCATCGTATTTTTGCACCGCTTCAGCAAAGGCCTGCGGCATCACATTGACTCCCACATCGTAAACAGTGAACCCCTCAGCGACCAGCATGGTTCCGACCATGGCCTTCCCAATGGTGTGGATATCACCGAAAACCGTCCCCAGAACAACCTTGCCTTGGCTTTTACTCGTCTGGCCTGCTTTTTTGATTGCCTCTTCAAGAACGGGCACAGCTGCTGACATGGCATCGCCGGCTCCAATAAGGTCGGGAAGCCACAATTCGCCCTTGCCAAAGGCTTCGCCTACCTGCCTGACAGCTACAGTCATGACGTCAAGAGCCTTCATGACATCCAGATTTTCCTCAACAACCCGCTTCGCCGTGCTTTCGGCCAGCTTAAGGTCGTATTCCAGAATTGCACGTTCAAGATCTTTGTATGCATCCGCACTCATTGGGACAAAACCTCCTAAAATTGATTCTTGTTCTTTATGTGGAGTTCGGACATGCGAAGAAATTTTTCCTTAAGCACACATCCGAACAGGGAAACAGTCTGGCTGACCGTCTCAAGCAAAACCCAAGTAACTTTTTCTGACTATGTCGTTTGATAGAAGATTCTTGGAATAATCTGTCATCTCGACCCTCCCATTAACCAGCACATATCCCCGGTCGGACATTTCAAGAGCGGCCATGGCGTTTTGTTCAACCAGCAATATTGTGGCTCCTTCCTCCCTCAAACGACAAATCACTTCGAAAATTACGCTGACAAATTTAGGCGACAAGCCGATGGATGGCTCGTCCAGCATAAGCACTTTCGGTCTGGCCAGAAGCGCACGGCCAATGGCCGCCATTTGCTGCTCACCACCGCTGAGTGTTCCCGCCAACTGATGCCGCCGCTCTCGAAGCCTTGGAAAGTATTCGTAGATTCTCTCCATCTCCGGAATCAGGTTTTTCTTGTTTTCTCGCCTCTTGTATGCCCCCATGAATAGATTGTCTTCAACGGTCATGTTCGGGAAAAGCTGGCGTCCCTCTGGTACCAAGGAAATCCCCATGGTCACCAGCATGGAAGCCCGCATCCGGCCGACTTCAGCCCCCTCGAAACGAACACACCCCGATACCTGGGACAGCAACCCGGCAATCGCCATAAGTAATGTGGTTTTCCCCGCCCCATTCGCACCGATAATGGTGACAATCTCATTCTTCAGCACCTTCAGTGAAATATCATGAAGGGCGGTTACAGATCCGTAGCCTGCGTTCAGAGCAATAAGTTCAAGCATTATTGTGCTCCCAGTTCGCATTTTTTCCCGAGGTAGGCCTCAATGACTTCCGCGTCGTCCCGAACATCTTCCGGTTTTCCCTCAGCGATCTTGACCCCCCTGTGGAGAACCGTGATCTGGTCACTCAGTTCCATGATGAAGCGCATGTCATGGTCCACGAGCACAATGGTGCAACCGTTATCGCTTATTTTCCGCAATATTTTCATGAGCGTGACGGACTCGCTGTCATTCAGCCCTGCCGCTGGCTCGTCCAGCATCAATAGCGTGGGTTGGCTGGCCAAAGATCTGGCTATCTCCAGAAGCCGCCGGTCCCCGTGAGGCAGACTCGTGGCCGGCACCAGCGCCTTCTCCTCCAGACCAACAATTTCCAGGTAAGTCCGGACCGACGCAACAGCCTCCCTTTCTTCTTTCCGCGCCAAAGGAAACCGTAACGCATTGGCCCAAAACTGGCTCTGATACCGAAGGTGCATCCCCACAAGGACGTTTTCCAAGACCGTCATATCCTCGAAAAGTTTGCTGACCTGAAAAGTACGGCTAATACCCAAAGCTGCAATCTTGTTGGCTCTCAACTGGGTGATATCTTGTCCCTTAAAGAGTATTTTTCCACCAGAAGGGCTCAAAAGACCCGTTATTATGTTGAAAAGCGTCGTCTTGCCAGCTCCATTGGGACCGATTAGTGCACGAATCTGTCCCTGTGAGACCTCCATAGAAAAATCCTCAATGACATTCAGCCCTCCGAATCGCTTCTGTATGTCACAAACTTTTAACAACGACATTTACATCCTCCTCCGAGCGGCACCCCACTGAGTGCCTCGGAATCCCTTATTCGCTACTTGCCTGAACGTCCTGGCACTATGATTCTGAGAACACCCTTTGGCAGGAAGAGCATTATCAGCATAAGAAATATGCCGAAAATCCCCACCGAAAATTCCTGATATCCGCTTAAAACCTGAGGAAGCCCGCCTATTATAACGGCTCCGATGATCCCTCCGATAGGGCTCAGTCCGCCCCCTAAGAGAGCCATGAGAAGGAAGAAAATGGATATATTGAGGGTAAAGGATTCCGGTGCGACGAAAGCCATGAAGTGGGCCATCAGGCTCCCGGCAACTGAGGCCAATCCAGTACTGAACAGGAATATTATGATTTTCTCGCGTTGGACGTTTATTCCAAAGGACAGAGAGGCTATTTCATCGTGCTGAATAGCCTTAACAGCGCGGCCTACTTTGGAGTTTGCAATATTGCACGAAATGATAGCAGCTATTAGCACAAGTGCCCAAATCAGGTAATACATCGCAGTATCACTGGAAAAGTCGAGTCCCAAAAGGGACAAGCCGGGAATCCCGGCAATGCCGCTCACTCCCCCCGTCAGGGAAGGCATCTGAATTAACAGAGCATTGACAATAACCGCCAAACCGAGAGTAGCCATGGCCAGATAATGTCCGGTCAGCCTGAGGCAGGCGACGGCTATCACATAAGATATCGCCACGGTTATGACGACACCGGCTATCATGGCGAGCCAGGGAGACCAGTCGTATCGTGTGGTTAGAATCGCAGTCGTATAGGCTCCGATGGCCATGAATCCGCCATGCGCGATCGAAATCTGACCGGCATAACAGATTAAAAGAGACAACCCTAGGGCTATCAGCGAATAGATGCCGATATAAACCATAGTGCTGAGGAAAAAAAAGCTGTCAGATAGAATCGGAATAATAATCACTACGCCGAATATGGCTAAAGATAGTTTGATTTCCCAGCTGTTCATTATTTTGCCTCCAGCCCAGGGCGACCGGTTTTCTTCATGAGCAACACCACGATAAGCACGACGAGCGCTATGATGTCTTTGTACCCGGAATCTATTAACGCAGCTCCGAAGTTTTCTAAAAGTCCAAGCAATAATCCTCCGATGACTGCACCGAACGGATTGGTCATCCCTCCGATGACAGCCGCTATAAACCCTTTGATGGTGAAAGGAAGCCCGACGGCGTAACCCGTAAAATAAATGGGAGTCAACGCGATTCCTATGACAGCGCATAATGCCCCGCTGATAGCAAAGGAATACTGGGCCATCCTGAACTTTTCCAATCCCACGACAGAAGCGCCAAGTGGATTGTCCGCGCATGCACGCATTGCCTTACCGAATTTTGTGAAATCAAAAAACAGCTTACTTGCGACAAAAATAATTGCGGAAATCACGAATAGCCATATAATCTGTGGAGTTATGGCTGCCCCGAAAATAAATACGGGCGTATCTCCGGTAAATGGTTTGAGCGCCAATGGATCATGACCCCAAGCCACCAGTACGGCGGTTTCAAGTATCATTGAGACCCCTATGGTCGCAAAACTCTGCACGGAAAGAGATGCGTTTCGCTTGACGAAGATCCGGTTCCCCAACCTCTCGAAGCATAGGGCTATAACCACACTACTGATGACAGCCAGGAAGAAGCAGATGATAAAGGGAAGTCCGGTGAGTTGGACAAAGGTAACCATGAGGACCCCGCCCAGCATTATGAAGTCTCCCTGGGCAAAGTTCAGGATATCCGTAGTCCTGTAAATAATAATAATACCCAGGCCAGCAACGGCATATATGGATCCGTCACAGATGGCCGCAAAGATTATTTGAAGAAAGTCGGAAAAATGATAACCAAACATGTGATAATGCACCTGCACTTATTTTTTTTGAAGCACCGCATTATGGCACTAAAAACGTCGCCGATACCTACCCAGATTGCCCGCCATCTTTAGGATTAATGGAGGCAAAAGACTAACCTTCTTTTCACCACAAATCCAATTACCCGCCGTTTTTTTCAGAAAAGACTGTCCTACGGCCCCGCTCGTTTCAATCGGAGGGCTAACACTAAAACCATCTCAGGTGGTCCTTCGGGGCCGGAGGACAGCTTCTCGGCGGAAGAAGAGACTATTGGTTCAGGTCATACAGCACGAAGTCACCATCTTTCACGACAACAGTTATTTCGTCGCTGGCGTCAAAACCGGCATGATTATCCTTGCTGAACCGGTAGTTTCCGTTGACCCCCTTGTGCTCCATCTGTTCAAGTGCATTCTTGATCTTTTCACCGTCGTCACCAGCCGTCTGGAAGGCCTTTAGGAGAATGCTCATTCCGTCCCACGCATTGGCCGAAAAAGTATCGCAGGCGGAGCTGGGATTCCAAGCCCTGGTGGTTTGTACAAACTCGTCATAACGAGCACGCCACGGATCGCTCGGATCTATGCTGCTGCCGATACTCGCTTTCTGAGTAAACATTATCCAACCGTCGGTCGCATCCCCAGCCACGGTTATGAACCGGGGCATCGGAACGCCATGGCTGGCCACGATTGGTATTTTCATGCCGAGTTGTTTGATATTTTTGGCGATGATCCCTGCCCGTTCCGCCGTAGCGTAGACATAGAGGACATCGGGAGCAAGACGGTTTATTTTGGTTAATTGCGTGACCATGCTGGTCGCGTTGGGATCGAACTCTTCAGCGGCTACTATGTCCTGACCGTATTGGGCGGCTTCCCCGGTAATTTTCTCGGCTCCCAGTTTCCCATGAGGGTCGGCAGCGTAAAGCAGGGCTGCCTTTTTGGCTCCCATCTTTTTTGTCCCGAATTTGAGCATCTCGGGAGCTAAGGCTTCATCGGAAGGGGCATTCTGAAACACCCACTCTTTTGTGGGTCTGGCCAGCTCAATACCTGCCCCCAAGGTAACATTGGGGATTTTGTATTTTTCCATGGTGGGGATCATCGCCTTGGTAGAGCTGGTCAGCGTGGAACCGACAACGGCGTGCACTTTTTTATCTTTTATCAGCTTGGCGACTGCAATATTTGCGTTGGTAGGTTGGGACTGATCGTCCTCAATAAAGATTTCTACCAAGCGACCATTTATACCGCCTGATTTGTTGACTTTATCTACAAGACTTTCTATCGCGTCTCTCTGTCCTGTACCAAAGGGACCTGCAACGCCGGTGACGGACAGAATCACTCCAACCTTGAACGGCCCTGTCTCAGCTGCTATCGCCGTGTTTCCGGAGAAACTGCAGATAACAGAACAAATGACCAACCAATAAAGCAAGGCACACTTTTTTTTCATCCCAGTCAGTCTCCTTATCGCCCAAAAGTCCACGTGAATAAACTTAGGCAACCCAACTACTTGTTACTACATTAGGCCTCCTGCCGAAATTCGATACCACGCTCCTTTCACTCATGCGCTTAGACCATATAGAAGTTTTCAAAGGAGTTCACGAGGTGCTCCTTCATCTTGTCCATGGCCTCCGCTACATCCTGTTTTTTTATGGCCGCCAATATCTTCCCGTGCTCCTCCACGGCTTGCTTCATGAGGAGCAGCGAGAATCTGGCATTCTTACTTCTATTCAAAACGATGTGGTTGATGATGGGCCAAGCCAGTTTTTCCAGAATTCTGTTGTGGGTGGCCCGGCATAAGGCCCGGTGGAAATCTTCATCACCCTTTAAAGCCCCTTCCTTGTCTATGGGAGAGCAAATTGATTTCTCTGTGTTGACCAAGGCAAGTTCCATCTGCACGATGTCCATTTCGTCAGCTTTCAGAGCTGCATTTTTGGCCAACCCTAAATCAAGTATGGAGCGGACCTCATAAATGTCCTCGATAGTCTCCCGGAACAGATTCATATGAAGAGCGTCCTCTTGAACCATAATGTCCGGATCCTCCTGCACGAATGTACCCTTGCCCTGCATAGTGGCTAGGACGTTAATCCCCTCAAGCGCCTTGATACCTTCTCGAACGGCTGTCCTGCTGACGTCCAGAGCCTGACAAAGTTCTGTTTCAGAAGGGATTTTGCTACCGGCTATTAGCTCTCCCGACTGAATCATGCCTAAGAGTTGCCTGGAGACCTCTTTCGAAAGACTGGTTTTTGTTAAGACTCTCACGCTGATCCTCCCAATTTCGTTACTGGGCTTTATTAATAGCTTGTTTTGGTCATCCAGGGTAGCTAAAGCACCAAAGCCCTCAAAAGCGACTGCTATAAGCAAGTTTCCAGGCTTTCAGTCAAACGACTTGTATGAGGTATTAACATCATACATGTTAGACTGTCAATCTGTTTTTTCTTTTTCGCAACCTCCCCTTTGGGCATAGGCAAGCCCTGTCGCTCCCACTCAAATTGGGAGCACTATGGGAGCACTCGGGTGGTAATTCTGGGGGATTTGGAGGGAAAATGAGGTATGAGCAGGTCGAACCACTTCTAACATACTTATTTGTTATCATTTGAAAAAAACAATAAAACCGCTACTCTACCATCCCTAATTTGAGGCTCTTCTAATCCGTAGGCCGCAGGTTCGAATCCTGCCGGGCGCGCCAAGATAAACTCCCCGCACCCTGAAAGCATCGCCGAATTGGGAACCCTTAACGTCTTCAGAGTGGGGACCGGCTTCGTGAAGCGCTGCCGGGAATTCATAAAAAATGGAGTGATTTCATCCTGTTGACAGGCTTTCACCTACACCAGTCTCCTTCGGCTCCCGCCTCAGGTTTTATTCTCCGGCTTTGCGCGGGGGCAGCGACCAGCGGGAGCGCTGGGGGCGGTCAGCCCCCAGAAAAGCGTCCATGCGCAAGCCTGGTCCAGGCGACAGCCTGGGGCGAAGCATCCCGCCAAAACCAACCCACCCAATGCCATCGCTGAAACCTATAGAAAAGCCTCTCCGGCCCAATTTCCTTGTTGGGCATCGTTCTGCAATTCGCGAAATATGCCGCAAGATTGCCGGGGTCAGGAAATCGCCCGCATCTTCCTTCAACCCAATTTGACTGTTGACCGTTTTGTGCCCCGGGAATAGTTCCGGTTGGGATGCCGGGCAGGATGATGGTCGTGAAAGATATAAAAATTGACAACTTATTTACCCTTTTATAAAATATATCGTCAACTAATTTTCAGAATAGAATAATGAATATCCCAAGCCAGTTTTGCTCGCAGGTTGCCGGGAGCTGTGGGCGGAGAAAAATCAGACCGGGACAGGCAGTTGAACCGGCGTAGCGGAGGTTGTCAGTGAAGAAGAGCACTCTTGATCCCCTGGACAAGTCCCTGGTCCGCCTTTTGGCCGAAGACGGCCGGATATCCATCAAGGAAATGGCCGACCGCTTAGGCGTGGCTATACCCACGGTTCGCAGCCGTCTGAAGAAGATGGCCGAATCCGGCGTTTTGCGGACGGCGGGACTCATCGATCCGGAAAAAGTCGACCGGGTTACGCTGGCTCTGGTGGGGCTGGTTCTGGTCCGTCAGGAAGATCTGGAAGAGAAGCTCAGCCAGATAGCCGCGCTGGACGAAGTTAGCTGGGCCGGGGTGGTGACAGGCCGGTATGACATCATCGCTGAGGTGGTCTGTCCGGGGGGCAAAACCGACCTTTACAATTTTCTGGCCTACCGTCTGCCGACACTGGGGGGGGTGAGGGCCACCGAATCCTTTATTCTGTTGAAAACCAACGGCAAGTGGATATTCCCTCCGGTGGAAAACAACGGAGAAAAAGACGCAGATATGGGGGGGGGCGGCAAATTCGCCGGAGGCGGCGTGAATTTTATGGAATGACGGGGAACGTTTCCGGGCGCTCAGCCCCGGACAATCAAGGCGCGGCTCCGGCCGTTTGCACCATCAGGGCAGCAGGTTTGAAAGGAGAAGCAATATGATAATCGGTATTCCCAAGGAGATCAAAACTCTGGAGAACCGAGTGGCCATGACTCCCGGCGGGGTGGATTCTTTGGTCCGCCGCGGCCATGTTGTGCTGGTCGAGGCCGGGGCCGGAGCCGGTTCGGGACTGGGGGACCCCGAGTACGCGGCCGCCGGGGCCAGACTGGTGAGCGCGGCCGAAGCCTGGGCGGCGGATATGGTCGTCAAGGTCAAGGAACCGATCAAACCTGAGTATCAGTATCTGCGGGACGGGCTGCTGCTTTACACCTATCTCCATCTGGCCGCCGACCGGCCTCTGACTGATGAACTCCTGGCGAAAAAAGTCACCGGCCTGGCTTACGAGACGGTCCAGCTTCCCAACGGCAGCTTGCCTTTGCTGACTCCCATGAGCGAAGTGGCCGGGCGCATGGCCACTCAGGTCGGCGCGCATTTTCTGGAGAAGCCCCAGGGCGGCCGGGGCATGCTGCTGGGCGGAGTGCCGGGAGTGCATCCGGCCACGGTGGTCATCCTCGGGGGCGGTGTGGTGGGGGCGAACGCGGCCAAGATAGCCGTGGGCATGGGAGCGCGGACTGTGGTTCTGGATGTCAGCCATGCCCGCCTGCAATACCTGGACGACGTTTTTCAGGGACGCCTGATCACGGTCAGCTCAACCGAACCGAACATCCGCACCTGGATCAAGCAGGCAGACCTGGTTATCGGGGCGGTTCTCATCACCGGCGCCAAGGCTCCCCGGCTGATAACACGGGAAATGCTGGGCGAGATGAAAGAGGGCTCTGTGATCGTAGACGTGGCTGTGGATCAGGGCGGATGCGTGGAGACCATCAAAGCGACCACGCACGCGGACCCCACTTACGTTATTGACGGGGTGGTGCATTACGGCGTGGCCAACATGCCCGGCGCGGTTCCGAGGACTTCCACTTTCGCGCTGGTCAATCAGACGCTGCCTTACGCCATTCAACTGGCCGAGAAGGGGTTGGCTGCCCTGCGCCTGGACCCGTCTCTGGCCAAGGGGCTGAACACGTATCAGGGCCGGCTTACCTATCCGGCCGTGGGGGAGGCTTTCGGCCTTTCCACCGTACCGGTTGAAGAAGTTCTGGCCTGAAAGAGGGTTTGGGGATATAAATTATGGATTGGCGTGGCGGAAGCCCCGTCAATCAATTATCCACCCACCCGCCCTGACGACGTTCATACCGCCGCGGGACTGAACAGGTAGAGCCATGCCAATCGACTACAACAAGATAACGGTCCGGGTGGACCTCGACCGGATAAAAACCAATTTTGAGATACTGAACCGTCTTGGCGGAAATGCCGCCGCAGTAGTGAAATCCGATGCCTACGGGCATGGGCTCCTGGCGGTGTCCCGGACACTGGCCAAGGCCGGGGCGAAAAACATGGCCGTGGGCACGGTGGAGGAAGGGGTCCGGCTCAGGAAGATGCCTTATGAAGGACGGATTCTCGTGCTCATGGGGCCGCTCGACCTGGAGGAGTACGAGGATCTGGCTGAACACGGCCTTGTTCCGTTTATTGTGTCTTTTGAGCAACTGAGTGTGCTGGACAGGATCGGACGCCGCCGCGAACGCCCGGTGAAGATCGCTTTGAAGTTCGACACGGGCATGGCCCGGCTGGGTTTCACCATCCGCGACCTGCCGGAAATAATCAGCCGTCTGTGCGATATGCCTGGTCTTGCCGTGGATGTGGTCGGTTCTCACCTGGCCGTGGCCGATGAGCCTGATGGCCGGGAATTCACCCTTGAGCAAGGCCGGATTTTCGGGGAGATCACGGCCGGGCTCCGCAAAGCGGGATTTTGTTTTCAGGCCAGCCTGGCCAATACGGCAGGGCTCATGGCCTGGCCGGAACTCCGCCACGACCTTCAGCGGCCCGGCCTGGGCCTTTATGGGGCCAATCCCTTGGCCGGAACCGATCTGGCGGACCTGGGAAAGGGCCTTCGGCCGGCCATGCAAGTCACCGCGCCGGTCATTCAAGTCCACGACCTGGCACGGGGACGGACTGTTTCCTACGGGCGCACTTTTACCGCTCCCCGCGACATGCGCGTGGCCGTGGTGGCTGCGGGGTACTCGGACGCTTACAGCCGCAGGTTCAGCAACAACGGCGTCATGTCTCTGAACGGGAGCATGGTCCCGGTGGTCGGCCGAGTCTGCATGCAGACGACCGTCGTGGACGTGACCGGGGTGGAGGTCAAAGCCGGGGACCGGGCCTTTATTCTGGGCGGCCCGGAAAACTGCTTCGTCACAGCGGAAGAGCTGGCCCGCCGTCTGGACACCATTACCTATGAAGTTTTCTGCCTGCTGGGATTGAACCGCAAGACCTACCAGGACGGCTGAAAAGAGAAATAAACGGGCCTGAGGCAGCCACGATTCATCGCTATAAACGGCGGGAAGAGACCGGTGCGGAGTTGTCTGCATCCTCGGGGAGAAGACTGGATTACCGGGCATGAAAAGCAACAGAGACCAGACCGCCGCCCAGGCCGTTATCGGCGTGGTGCTGACCGTAACGGCCTTCCTTATCTGGGGGCTGAGCCCTGTCTACTGGAAGGCCCTCAAGGCGGTTCCTTCATTTGAAATACTCATGCACCGGATGGTCTGGTCGTTTTTTTTCCTGGTCCCGGTCCTGGCTGTCCGGCGGCAGTGGCCGGAATTCATTGCGGTCTTCACCAGCCCCCGGCTGCTGCTCATCATGATTGCGACTTCCATCCTGGTCAGCGGCAACTGGCTCCTGTTCATCTGGGCCATCAATCAGAACATGATTCTGCAGACAAGCCTGGGATACTACATGTGCCCCCTGATCAATATCCTTCTCGGCCTGGTGTTTCTGAAGGAGAAACTGCGTTTTCCCCAGACATGCGCGGTACTGCTGGCCGTCGTTGCGGTCGTCTATCTGACCATCGCGGGCGGGCGTTTTCCCTGGATATCCATAACGCTGGCACTGTCTTTCGGGTTGTACGGCCTTATCCGCAAGGCTGCTCCGGTCAGCCCGGCCGTAGGCCTGGCCGTGGAAACCCTGCTTCTTTCCGTGCCGGCCCTGGCCTATCTGGCGTTCCTCGACCGAACCGGCGCGGCGGCCTTCCTGCACGGCGGAGCAATGCTGGACCTGCTGCTCATCGGGACGGCCCTGCTGACCGCGCTGCCGCTGCTTTTCTTCAACGCCGGGGCCAAAAGACTCACCCTTTCCACCGTGGGGTTTGCCCAGTACATCGCTCCCACAACCACATTCCTGCTGGCCGTCTTTGTGTACCATGAGCCCATGTCCCTGGCCCGGACCTGGACTTTTGTCCTCATCTGGCTGGCCGTGGCCATATACAGCGCGGATTCCGTCCTTTTCTACCGCCGCCTGGAAAGGGTCTCCCGCGCAAAACATCCCGGATGAATTGAAAACCCGGCTTGCTCTCCGGGGCCTGAAAGACTAAACTGCCTTCCAAGACCGCCCCAACCGGGACCTTCACATGGGGAAGGAAGAAGTGAAAAAACTTGTCGCTGAACTGAAAGACTGGTTTCTCTGCTACGTGACCGGGTATAAAAGCGGCAGTCCCGAATACCAGCGCAACATTATCATCAAGGAACAGCACAGCCTGCGCGTGGCCTGGGAGGCTCTCTGCCTGGCCCGCAGCCTCAATCTGGGCCCGGACGGCGAGGCTTTGGCCGAAATATCCGGGCTGCTTCACGACGTGGGCCGTTTCGAGCAGTACGCCCGGTATAAGACGTTTTTGGACCGGATTTCCGTGGACCACGCAAAACTGGGAGTGGAAATCCTGGTTCAGAAAAACGTTCTGGCCCCTTTGCCCGAGAAGTTCAGGGTTCTGGTCCTGGAGACTATACGCAGCCACAACCGGCTGGCGCCTCCACCGGGACTGCCTGCCGATACGCTTCTGCATGCCAGAATTCTGCGGGACGCCGACAAGATAGACATTCTCCGGGTTATGGCCGGGTACTATTCAAGGCCTGATGCATCGGCTAACGGGACTCTGGTCCACGGCCTGCCGGACACTCCGGGGCTTTCGCCGTCGGTCTTGGCCGATCTGGAAGCGGAGCATCTGGTAGATGCGGCCGGGATGAGCAATCTCAATGATTTCAAGATGCTCCAGGCCTGCTGGATCTACGACCTCAACTTCCCGTATGCCTTTCAGCGCTTCCGTGAAAGAAAGTATCTGCAGAAGATCATGGGCTCGCTTAACGCCGTGGAAAACGCCGGGCAGATTTTTGAAAAGCTGCTGGACCGATTGGAAAGAATGGCGGAAACAGGAGAATGCGGCCCGGCTGGCGAGCCGCATGCGTCCTAAATGTAGCCCAGGTCCTTCAGCCGTTTCTGCAGCACCGCAGCTTCTTCATCCGAGTACCCCTGGCCCGGCATGGCCGGGATGAGCCGCAGTATTTCCAGGGTCAGCAGGAGCCTGTTGAGGCTTTCCTGCGGGGTTTCCTCGGCGGTGCGGATCTCGACTTCCGGTTTGAGCGGCGGTTCGAAAGGATCGTCTATGCCGGTGAAGTGCTTCAGTTCGCCGGAGAGGGCTTTTTTGTACAATCCTTTGGGGTCCCGCTCTATGCAGACTTCCACGGGGCAGTTGATGAAAACTTCCACGAAATTATTCACCATGCCCCGGACTTCGTCGCGGATGCTCTGGTAAGGCGAAATGGCCGCGGCAATGACGGCCACGCCGTTACGGGAGAGCAGGTTGGCCACAAAGGCTATCCGGCGCAGGTTTGTTTCCCGGTCCTCGCGGGAAAAACCCAGGCCCTTGCTGAGATTGGTCCGGACGGCGTCTCCGTCAAGGACCTCCACGCGCAAACCGCGTTCCAGGAGGCTGTCTTCCAGAAGTTTGGCCAAAGTGGACTTGCCGGCTCCGCTCAATCCGGTGAACCATATACAGAATCCGTCGTTCATGTGAATACTCCGATAATATTTTTACAAACCACGCCTTGTCCAGGGCTGGTCCACGCCCTGCTTGGGGCTGGTCCGATTACCATTTTGAAGAGAAACCCTATCCCATCGCCGGGGCATAGTCAAGAAAGTGGTATGCGGAGATACCCACCCCAGAGGGAAGGCCGCCTCTCGTGTTGACAGGCATCCGTCCAGAGGCTAAATTCCTCACATAATGAAAACGGCCCGCAAGGAGATTTATGCCGACCGTCAAGATACTGACCGTCATCGGGACAAGACCCCAGTTCGTCAAAGCGGCCATGGTCAGCCGCGCCATAATCAACCACAACGCAGATGAACGTTATCCCCGGCTGGTTGAAGAGATAATCCAGACAGGCCAGCACTACGACCGCGAGATGAGCGCCATTTTCTTCGAGGAGATGGGCATCCCCGAACCTGTGGCCGATCTTCAGGTAAAATCAGCCTTGCACGGCGAAATGACCGGCCTCATGCTGACCCGCGTGGAAGCCGAGATCATGGACCGCCGTCCGGACTGGGTCCTGGTTTACGGCGATTCCAACTCAACCGTCGGCGGAGCCCTGGCCTCGGCCAAGCTGCACGTGCCGGTAGCCCATGTGGAGGCCGGACTCCGTTCCTACAACCGGCGCATGCCCGAGGAAATAAACCGGGTGGTGGCCGACCACATCTCGGACCTTCTTTTCTGCCCGACCCATCTGGCCGTCCGCACGCTGGCCGGGGAAGGGGTGACCAAGGGGGTCCACCACGTAGGGGACGTGATGTACGACGCAGCCCTGGTTTTCGGCGAACTGGCGGAAAAGCGTTCGGACGTGCTTGACCGTCTGGCCGTCAAGCAGGGCGGCTACTGCCTGGCCACCTGCCACAGGGCGGAAAACACGGACGATCCGGGTCGGCTGCGGGGCATATTGACGGCTCTGGGGGCAGTTAGGGAAAAGACGCCGGTCATCTTTCCCCTGCATCCGCGCACCCGCAAGTATATCGACCTGCACGGCCTGGGCGGCCTTCTGGATGGCCTGACCGTCATCCCTCCGGCCTCGTTTCTGGACATGGTCCGCCTGGAAAAATCGGCCGCGCTTATTCTGACCGACTCGGGCGGGGTCCAAAAGGAAGCCTATTTTCACGGAGTGCCCTGCGTGACCCTGCGTGACGAAACGGAGTGGGTCGAAACCGTGGAGCAAGGCTGGAACATTCTGGCCGGAGCCGATACGGAGGCTATTCTTGACGCGGTAAGCCGGGCCGGGACCGGACAGCCTATTCCGGAGTTCGGCCAGGGCCGAGCCGCAGAGACCATGGTCGACCTTCTCGTGGAGGCGACCCCGGACCAGGAGGACTGATGAACGTAACCTCGGCTTCTCCCGACTTTGGCGAATGCGTCCCCCAGTCGGCCCCCGGCTGGAAAGGCCTTATTCTGGCCGGTGGTTCCGGCACCCGATTGTACCCCGCTACCCGTGCGGTGTCCAAACAGCTCCTGCCGGTGTATGACAAGCCTATGGTCTATTACCCGCTGTCCGTCCTCATGCTGGCGGGCATCCGGGACATCATGCTCATTTCCACCCCGGAGGACCTGCCTGCGTACCGGAAACTGCTCGGCGACGGCTCACAGTGGGGGCTCAAGCTGACCTACGCCGAACAGCCCCGCCCGGAGGGACTGGCCCAGGCCTTCATCATCGGGCGTGAGTTCATCGGAACGGAAAAGGTCTGCCTGATTCTCGGGGACAACATACTTTACGGAAGCGGCCTGCAGGAACTGTTGCGGCGGGCGGTAGCCATGGACCGGGGCGGGCGAGTTTTCGGGTACTGGGTCCGGGACCCCGAGCGTTACGGGGTGGTGGAATTCGATAAGGACGGCAAGGTAATCGGCATCCAGGAGAAACCCGCCAGTCCCCGTTCCAACTATGCCATTCCGGGGCTTTATTTTTTCGACAACGAGGTGGTGAACATCGCCGCTTCGCTGAAGCCGTCGGCCCGGGGAGAACTGGAAATAACCGACATCCACAACGCCTATCTGAGCAAGGGGAGCCTTTCGGTCCAGCTCATGGGCCGCGGTTTCGCTTGGCTGGACGCGGGCACCCATGAATCCCTGCTCGAATCGTCTTCTTTCATCGCCACGCTGGAAAAGCGGCAGGGCCTCAAGGTGGCCTGCGTGGAAGAAGTGGCTTGGAGGATGAAATACATCGGCGATGAACAGCTCCGGCTGTTGGCCGCTCCGCTGAAGAACAGCGGATACGGATTGTATCTGCTGCAGCTTCTGGAAGAAAAGCGGGCCTGAAACCAACCCTTATTCTTGCCGGGACAGCGGTATTCCGCCGCCACAGACTGTTGACAAAGCCCCCAAAGTTCGTCGGACATAATTTGTATTTCTGGAAACGGCAGGCTACGCCTGCACGCCACGAGGGGACGTTGTCCCCTACGCTCCCGCTGGTCGCTACCCCAAATCAGCCCTTCGCCGGGGGCGAACGTCCGTGTTCGCCGGAGAAAGAGGAAACCGGAAAATCGGCTTTGGGGGGACAGGTCAGGTTGATAAAGACAACAAAGGGGTTTGTCAACAAACTCTCCGGAGGCTGCCCCCTCCGGTTTTATTTTTCGATGTTAAGCGGGAGCGCCGGGGGCGGCCAGCCCCCAGAGAGGGTCCAGGAGACAGCCTGGGGCGCAAGCCTGGGGAGTTGTATTTCTCTTTTGAAGGGTATATTGAATATTTTAACTTTCGGTATAAAGTCGAACCGCTTCCGGTTTCTGGAGACGGTTTGCCGGAGCCATATGGCACTTAATTTCAAACAAGGCGGAACCGGTAATCTGCGCCTGATTTTCCGGACCATGTCCGCCAGGAACTACCGGCTTTTTTTCGCCGGACAAACAATCTCCCTCATCGGGACCTGGATACAGCAAGTGGCCATGAGCTGGCTGGTTTACCGCCTGACGGACTCGGAATTCCTGCTTGGCCTGGTCGGTTTTCTCGGTCTTTTTCCGGTCTTTCTGGTGGCCCCCTTCGCCGGAGTGGTGGCCGACCGGTTTGACCGCCGCCGCGTCTTGATTGCCACTCAGGTGCTGGCCATGCTTCAGGCCCTGCTGCTGGCCTTTCTGGTGCTGAGCGGCCTCATCAGAACCCACCATGTCATGATTCTGGCTGCGGTTCTCGGATTGGTCAACGCCTTTGACAACCCGGTCCGGCAGTCTTTTACCGTGGATATGATTGAAAAGAAGGAAGACCTCAGCAACGCCATAGCCTTGAACTCGGCCATGTTCAACGGGGCGCGCCTGGTCGGTCCGTTCATCGCCGGGCTGGTCATCGCCGCCTTGGGCGACGGCCTTTGTTTTCTGCTCAACGGCCTCAGCTATCTGGCGGTTATCGCTGCTTTGCTGCTGATGAAAATCAAGCCCTTACCCCGGCCGGAAAGGCAACAGAACGTCATCCAGGGCATCGGTGAAGGTTTTGCTTACGCCTTCCGTTTCATACCCATCAGGTTCGTGCTGCTGATGATGATGGTCATAAGTATTGTCGGCATGCCTTACCTGGTACTCATGCCTGTTTTCGCCCGGGATATCCTGCACGGCGGCCCCCAGACACTGGGTTTTCTCACCGGATCGGCGGGGGGAGGCGCTTTGCTCGGGGCGGTTTATCTGGCTTCGAGGAAAACCGTGGCCGGGCTGGAAAGCGTTCTGCCTGGCATGACCATTCTTTTCGGTTTGGGATTGGTCTGCTTCGCCTGGTCGCCTCATCAGTGGCTGTCCATGCTTCTGCTTTTTTTTACCGGTTTCGGCATGATGGTCCAGAATGCCTCGGCCAACACCATCATTCAGACCGTGGTCGACGACGACAAGCGCGGCCGGGTTATGAGCATCTTTGTCATGTTCTTCATGGGGACCGTCCCCTTCGGCAGTCTCCTTTCCGGAGCCTTGGCCGCGAGGATCGGCGCTCAGGCCACCATTTTTCTGGGCGGAATCTGTTGTCTGGCCGCCGCAGGCTTGTTCATCCGCCGCCTGCCCGTGTTTCGCGATATCGTCCGCCCGGTCTATGTGGAAAAGGGCGTCATCTCCGAAGTGGCCCTGGGCCTGCAAGCCGCCACCAACCTGCCCAAACCGCCGACAGGCTGATCCCCGGCAGGCTGTCGCCTGCACCCTGCTCCGGAGGCTCTCGCCTCCGGTTTTTAGTCTTCGGGGGTAGCGACCAGCGGGAGCGCTGGGGGCGGTCAGCCCCCAGAATGGGTCCAGGCGCAAGCCTGGCGGGCAGGCTGTCGCCTGCATCATGCTCCGGAGGCTCTCGCCTCCGGTTTTTAGTCTTCGGGGGCAGCGACCAGCGGGAGCGCTGGGGGCGGTCAGCCCCCAGAATGGGTCCAGGCGCAAGCCTGGCGGGCTTGCGCTTTGCAGCGATTTACTGTAGGTTCAGGGCCATCGAAACCGGGCAAGGCCCGGCGTGCAAGGACAACCTGATGGAAATTGAACAGATAATCAAAGAGCTGGGAAACAAGGTCAAATTCAAGGACTCCACCGATGTGGGCGACATAATTCTCATGGTCAATGAAACCGAAGAACCGCAGACGCCTTTTGGCGTGGCCTACGCGGTCATCAACGGTTTCGAGCCTGATCCGGCCAAGAAAGATGAATGGTGGTTCGTCAGCCTGACCTTTCTGGCCATCCCGCCGGAGCCCCGGACGCTGATCCTCCAACGCCCTCATTTTACCGGAGAAATATTCACCATGGGCGGCCGGAAGGTCTTCATCAAGGCCGTGGATCTGGCTGTTCCGCCCACCGAGCCGCTTGACGGCGACGGCCAAGGCGACAATTCGGACCGCCGCTCCGGGCTGCGCCGAGTCAAATAGTTATACGCCTGATTGATAAAAGGCCGGGTCCGGAATGGAAGCCGGTCTTTTTATTGTCTAAGAATCATCCACGTTCCCAGCCGGTTTTTCTGAATCCGGTGGTGCCGCGCCAGGTAGGCCGACTGGTTCCGGGAGCAGTCGGGAATTGGCTTTCGGGGGACTTTGCTCAGAGGTCTTTCTCAGGTTCTGAGGTGTCTTTTACAACTTCAGACCTGTTTTGAACACTTTCCCGCCGTTTTTCTGCACTCCTTCCGGTCAGCATTGACTATTTTTTTAACACTTAAAATTTAAGTGTCTAAAAATCATCCATGAGTTTGAGGCCTTTCCTGAGCCGCAGACATCGCCCTTTCTTTGCCTTAAAAAATAAATGGCTAAATAACAACATGTTAAGTTGTAGTAAATGATTTTTGCATCGGCTGGCACGGGCTTTGCTGTTAGAGTTGGCATGAATACGAACACACAAAAAAATCCTCCTTCCCTGACCAACAAGGCCGACGGCCATAGACAACCGGAAGACCGGACGCGGTGCTTCCCGGCCAAAGAAGCCCGCCCGGACAGTTTCCGGACCATGAACCGGCCGGCCTTGAAGATATATAGCTGTTTTACCCAGAAGAACAGAGAACAATAGCCGCAAAACTTCATCCTTTTACCTCCTCAGGCCAGGGCCCGCTTCGGCGGGCTCTGGTTGTTTTTGTACAAAACATCTTGTTGTTGTTGATTAACTGTTCGGCAAGGCCGGGGACTCAATGAAGCCGGGACGTGCCGGAGCGCTCGGCTCCGGGCGTGAACGGGATGTTCGGGATATTCCGGCGGGATCGGCGGCCCGGGTGGCGAACACGGCGGATTTGATTTATATTCTATCCTGATACGCACCGGGCGTCCTTCCGAACCGGACAGCCCAGCTGCTCATTTCAAGATCGGGGGACAGGGAAAATGACCAGGGTAATGCTGCATAAGGCTACTTACGAAAACTGCCGCGAAGCGGTGGACAAAGCGTTTGAATTGTTTCCGCTAGACCTGAAAGCCAGAAAGGTTCTGCTCAAACCCAACGTGCTTCGGTCTTCGGAAGCCGGGGAAGGCATTGTCACCCATCCGGCCGTGCTCCGGGCGGTGGTTGAAAAGGTCGAATCCTTCGGCCCGGCCGAAATCGTCGTCGGGGACAACCCTGGAGTATTCAGCTACGGGGCCAATGAAGAATCCTTCGCCCGGACCGGGCTGACCGAGGCGTCCAAGGGCTATTACCGCAATATCGGCAATGAGACCACTGCTCTGCCCTTCAACCCGGAATACCTGGACCAGGTCTTTGTTTCCAAAGCCATCATGGACGCAGACGTGGTCATCAGCCTGTGCAAGTTCAAAACCCACGGCCTGACCATTCTGACCGGAGCCATAAAAAACAGTTACGGGTTCCTGCCCGGAGCACAGAAAGCCAAGCTGCACAAGCTGGCCGGTTCGCCGGAACGCTTCCGGGAAGTCATCGTCGATGTGTTTAAACTGCGTGTCCCGGACTTTTTCATCATGGACGCCGTGGTGGGCATGCAAGGCAACGGTCCGGCTTCCCCGGACCTGCGGGACGATATCGGGCTGATTCTGGCCTCAAACAACGCCGTGGCCATGGACGCGGTGGTAGCTCACATGATGGGCCTCGATCCGGCCAAGCTGGGCTTTCTGCACAAAGCCAGGGCCGAAGGTCTGGGCGATTACGATCTGGACAAGCTGGAAATACTAGGCGAATTGAGGGTTCTGCCGGATTTCAAACTGCCGCCGTTGAGCGGCGAGGCTATCCAGAACAACAAGGCCATGCAGGAATTCATGAGCCAACGCCTGACCGTCCGGCCCAAGGCCGACCCGGAATCGTGCATTTCCTGCGGGGTCTGCATCGACCATTGCCCGGTCTCCGCCCTGTCCATGAACGAAGACGATATTCCTGTGGTCGATCCGGAAAAATGCATCACCTGTTTCTGCTGCCAGGAAATGTGTCCGGAACAGGCCATTATGTTGAAATGAGCCGACCGGGAAGGTGCTTTGAAACCGGAAAGAAGGAGCTTGTTGACAAAGTCCCATCAAAGGCCGTTGAAAGAGAAGAAGGCTCCGAAAGCAACTATACAGGCGGGGTGCTTCGCCCCTGCCGCGAACGGCGGCGACATTCTGACAGTCTTTCCCGCCCAGACCAAGGGGACGCCCAATCGGCTGCGTCCCCTTGGAACCCCCGGCCTTTTTTAACCCGTCGAACGGGCATCCGTGCCCTTCGCCGGGGGGCGAACATCCATGTTCGCCTAAGAAAAGAGAAACCGGGAAATCGGCCTTAGGGGTGCAGAGCAGGTTGATAAAGACAACAAAGAGGTTTGTCAACAGTCTGAAGGTGGTTTTTTCGCCGCGAATCTGCTGTAATCCGAACCGGTAAAAATCCGGCCGGGGTTCAGGCCGGAACAATATTGGAGAAGGAGAACCGGACATGGGACTTTTGAGCGGACTGTTGGGCAACGCCAGCGAAGTTGATGTGGAAAAGCTGAGCCGGGAGCTGGAACCGGTCATTGTGGACGGCGAACAGATCCAGGCGGCCTTCCAGGTCATCCGGGACATGTTTATTTTTACGGACAAAAGGCTCATATTGATCGACAAACAAGGCATGACCGGGAAGAAGGTAGAATACCACAGCATACCTTACCGGGCCGTGACGCATTTTTCGGTGGAGACCGCCGGGCATTTCGATATGGATTCGGAGCTGAAAATCTGGGTTTCCAGCACCGCCGAACCGGTGAGCAGACAGTTCAAGAAAGGGTCTAATCTGGCCGGAATCCAGAAGACGTTGGCCAGGTTTGTACTGAAGTAATCGTAGGGGGGCTGGCGACAGCCTGCCCAGACCAAGGGGCTGGGAGACCGGCGGCTGATCCAGCGGCAAAGGGCTCCCGCAATGAACTATCTTTACTTGCACACCGTAATTTCGTCCTTTTTTATCGGAGACCATCCACAATCATTGGACGGATTCCTTTTTTCCGGACAAACCGCCACTCTTCCCTGATAAAGTCCCCATAAAATAATCTACTTGATTTTATTGGAAAATATCAGAAATTTCCACTGACGCGAGGGTTGGTACATTTCTTGTTTACAAGAAATACCGACCGCAAAGACTGCCGTGTCAGCTTCATATCCTCACATAGAGGAAGACACCTTCGGCGGCGGACAGTGCGGAGAAAAAAAATCAATATTTCGCGCCCAGGAAACAGGCAGGGGGGCTCAACCCTTCTGCACAAATAAGCCGGCTCGTAGCCGGCTTTTTTTATGGGCCAGGCAACAGGCAATCACAGGGGGAGGCTACAATCACATGGAATCCAGTTTGGCCAGAGAAGAAATATTTGAAATCGAGCAGAACGAATTGGCGGGGAAATACCTGACTTTTTCTCTCAACGGTGAAGAATACGGAATCGGAATATTACAGGTCCGCGAAATAATCGGAGTGATGCCGGTGACCTCAGTACCCCGGACTCCGTCTTTCGTCAAGGGGGTGATCAATCTGCGGGGCAAGGTCATTCCCATTGTCGATCTGCGGCTGAAATTCGGACTTCCGGAAGCTGATTGCACCGACCGGACCAGTGTGGTGGTGGTTGATGCGTATTCCAGGGTGGGCCGGGTTCAGATCGGCATTGTGGTCGATCATGTCTCGGAAGTGGTCAACGTGACCGGCGACCAGATTGAAGCGCCGCCGGAATTCGGGGCGTCCGTTGACACGGGCTACATCCTGGGCATGGCCAAGACAGAGCGCGACGTTAAGATACTCCTTGACATGGACCGCGTTCTGTCCGTGGAACAGATGGTCGTCCTCGATCAGGCTTGACATGTCAACCGCCACAACCTATCAGGTTTGGCGTTTTACAGGGAGGTAGGCAGGTGAAAAATTTAAAACTGGGGGCCAAGATCGGTCTTGGTTTCGGCGCGTTGATTGTCATCACTGTATTGTTGGGGGGCATGGCTATTCTCGAGATGTGGACGGTCTGCGGGGAATCGTCCAAACTGGCGGACGAATATGTGCCGGAAGTCTCCATTGCCAACGCCCTGGAAAGGACTTCCCTGTTGACCATGTATTCCATGCGGGGGTACGGGTTGAGCGAAAACGAGGCCTACTTGTCCCAGGGAAAGGCCTATCTGGTCGATGTCAAAAAGCATCTGGAAGAAGCCCAGGCCCTGTCCGACAGATCTGTTCATCTGGTCAAGCTGAAGGAGCAGGTCGGGCAAGCTAAGTCAGCCGTCGCCGAATATGAGAAACTGGTCGACGAAACCGTGGGACGGACCCATGATATAGCCAGGAACCGGCAAGAATTGGACAAGGCTGCCGAGATTTATATAAGCAACTGCCTGGCCTTTCTCAAAAGCCAGAATGAGGCGGCCAAGGCCGAACTGTCTCAAGAAGCCGTCGACCGGGGTCAACTGGATGAACGGATTTACAAAATCAATCTGGTCAACGACATTATGGAGATGGGGCATGCCGTCACCCTGGCGGCTTGGAGGGCTCAGGCCGAAAGAAATCCCGAGATCATCAACGCGGCCATGTTCAATTTCGGCCTTATCGACAACAAACTCCAGGAACTCAGAGGCGTAACCCGCCAGCAGGCCAACATCGACCAGATTGAAAAGACCAAGGGAGCGGCCAAGGCTTTCCGGGAGGCCATGGAGCGGCTGGCAGCCAACTGGAACGAGCTGCAGCAGCTTGGAAAGGAAAGGGAAAAGAGCGCCAACAAGGTCCTGAATGCGGCTCAGGAGACCGCCGATGCCGGCATCGGCCATACTTCCAACATAGCCACGGCGGCATCAGCCGACCTGTCCTCGGCCACCACCATCGTAATCATCGGCCTGGTCGTTTCTCTGGCCGTGGGGCTTGTTCTGGCTTTCTTCATTACCCGCAGCATCACCCGGCCCATACACAGGATCATCGAAGACCTGACTTCCGGGGCGGAGCAGGTGGCTTCAGCCTCCAGCCAGGTATCTTCGGCCAGCCAGTCACTGGCCGAGGGGGCCTCGGAACAGGCGGCGGCCATTGAAGAAACTTCATCCTCACTGGAGGAAATGACCTCCATGACCCGGCATAACGCGGACAACGCCGACCAGGCCGACTCGCTGATGTCCGAGGCCAGCGAGGTCAGCGGCCGGGCCAGCGAATCCATGACCAGCCTGACCAATTCCATGGACGAAATATCGCGGGCCAGCGAGGAGACCTCGAAAATCGTCAAAACTATTGACGAGATAGCCTTCCAGACCAACCTGCTGGCCTTGAACGCGGCCGTGGAAGCGGCCCGGGCCGGGGAGGCCGGGGCCGGATTCGCCGTGGTAGCCGACGAAGTGAGGAATCTGGCCATGCGGGCGGCGGAAGCGGCCAAAAATACAGCCCGCCTTATAGACGACACAGTCAAGAAGGTGGGGGCCGGTTCCGAACTGGTCCAGAAAACCGGGGCTGCTTTTGGAGAGATGTCGCAAAGCGTGGTCAAGGTGGGTGAACTGGTCGCTGAAATCGCGGCGGCTTCCAAGGAGCAGGCCCAGGGCATCGAACAGATAAACACGGCCATCAACCAGATGGACAAGGTGACTCAGCAGACGGCGGCCAACGCCGAGGAATCGGCCAGCGCTTCCGAGGAATTGAACGCTCAGGCCGAAACCATGCATGGCTCGGTCAATGAGCTGCTGAGCCTGGTCGGAGGCGTCCGGAACGGACACGGACGGACCAAAGGCCGGGCAAGTCTGCCCCAGGGAAAACAGCCCCCAAGGCTGGCTGCGCCGAAGGGCAATGGAAACGGAAGAGCTTCCGGACGTTCCGGCACTTCGACTCTAGTGACGGCCAACTCACGGCCTGTGCCGCCCGAAGAGTTGATTCCCCTGGACGATGACTTCCGCGATTTCTGAGGAAGAGTAATCCTGATCGGCCGGGGGAAGGCTCCCGGCCGACAATCATTCATTTTTTTCGGACAATAATCCTGCCAGACCGGACACATTCCTGCCAGGCCGGACAAGATCGTTTTCAAAGGAAACATGAACTTTTTTAACTCCTGTAAACAACAAATAAATTTTAATCAATACCATTGGTACGATATTTGTTTGTCATTTCGCATCAGCTTATGGTCTTGTTTGAACAGCTTTGTCCCGTGCTCAAGGGCCTTCCGGAGAGCCGGACAAGGCGCTTTCCCCTTTTTCAAGCGAAGGTTAGGCGGAAAAGGTGGGTGAGATAGAAGAGATTTGAGGATGAGGATTCAGCTCGTCAGGAACAACATTTTGGGCCTTGCCTTTGAGCAGGGTCCTGCCTATTGTGGTCAGGGTTATGAAGTTCCCCCGGTTCGGTTGCGGGGCTGATTGGGAAAAATTCTTTGCTATCACGTTTGAGGTTCAAGGAGTACGTTTCGATGAAGAAGATGAGTCTGAAGATGAAGCTCATGGGCGGGTTTGCTCTGGTAGCCCTTATCTGCCTGGTGGTCGGCTTGACCGGATGGATCGGTCTGAATTCGGTGGATAAAAGCCTGGATGAGATCAGCGAGGCCCGGATGCCGGCCATTCAGAGCCTTTTGACCGGGGCCAAGTGCATTGAATCAATCCGCGTGGCCCAAAGGACTCTGCTGAATCCGGGCTTGTCCGTGGAAGACCGGGACAGGCAGTTGACCAACATGGAGAACGAACGGGCTGCCCTCGATCAATCCATCAAGGCCTATGACTCCCTGCCCAAGACCGGGGAACTGGCGTCTCAGTGGGCGGCGTTCAAAGCGGCCCTGGATGAATGGCGGGCGGTCAACGACCGTTTTTTTGCCCTGGTGAACGAGCTGATCGCCTCGGACATACACAATCCGCTTGAATTAAGGGAAAGGCTGGCCTCTTTCACCGGACAGCACAACAAAGTGATGGCCAGCACTCTCCAGATGATACTGACGAACAAGAAGTTCGACGGTGGGGAAGATGCGGACGCCTGCCCGTTCGGCCAGTGGGTGAAAACCTTCTCCACCCAGAATGAAGTCCTTAAATCCTCCTTGCAGGAGGTTGATGGACTGCATCGGGACTTTCATGGGCAGGTGGCCTATATCAAGGAAGTGATGGACCGCTTTCTGCTGGACCAGGCCAAGATGAAATACCGGAGCCAGATGCAGCCGACCTCGGAAAAGATATTCGCCCTGTTCGGACGCATGCAGCAGGAAGCCGACCGGGTCGAAGGCATTTACAACGAGATGAACCGGCTGGCCATGAATGAGGCGAGGGTGAAGCAGGAAGCCGCCCTGGCCTTGAGCGACAAAATTATTGCCGCCAATATTCAACTGGCCGATTCGAGCCGGCAGAACGCCGATACGGCCTCCTTGGCGGCCAAAAGTCTGGCCGTTGGCGGGATGGTCATCGGCTTTGCCGTGGCCCTGCTTCTGGGCTTTTTCCTGAGCATCTCCATCAGCCGGCCTTTGCACCGAGTGATCGACGAGCTGTCCTCCGGAGCCGAGCAGGTTTCCTCCGCCTCCCAGCAGGTTTCCGGAGCCAGTCAGCAGTTGGCCGAAGGGGCTTCCGAACAGGCGGCGGCCATCGAGGAGACTTCATCCTCCCTGGAAGAAATGACCTCCATGACCCGGCAGAACGCGGAAAACGCCGAACAGGCCAATGTGCTCATGGCCGAGGCCAACGAGGTGACCTCGCGGGCCAGCGAATCCATGACCAGCCTGACCCGCTCCATGGATGAAATCTCGCGGGCCAGCGAGGATACGTCGAAAATCGTCAAGACCATCGACGAGATTGCTTTCCAGACCAATCTGCTGGCCCTGAACGCGGCCGTGGAAGCGGCCCGGGCCGGGGAAGCCGGGGCCGGATTCGCCGTGGTGGCCGACGAAGTCCGGAATCTGGCCATGCGTTCGGCCGAGGCGGCCAAGAATACGGCCAGCCTGATCGAGGATACGGTCAAGAAGGTCGGCTTCGGTTCGAGCCTGGTGCACAAGACAGCGGACGCCTTCGGCGAGATGTCCCGCAGCGTGCTCAAGGTGGGCGAACTGGTGGGCGAGATAGCGGCGGCTTCCAAGGAGCAGGCCCAGGGCATCGACCAGATCAACACTGCGGTGAGTCAGATGGACAAGGTGACTCAGCAGACAGCGGCCAACGCCGAGGAATCGGCCAGCGCTTCCGAGGAGCTGAACGCTCAGGCCGAGAGCATGCATGTTTCGGTCGAGGACCTGCTCAAACTGGTTGACGGGGCCGGCGGTTCCAACGGCCGGAACATCCGGAAGGCTCAAGCCGGACCGGGCCAGGCTAAAAAAACCGGCCTACCCGACAGTGGCGGCAATGGCGGATCGGGTCTGGGTTCCCGGCAGTTGATTCCGGCCAAGTCCAAGGCGCTCAGACCCGAGGAAATCATCCCCCTGGACGATGACTTCCAAGATTTCTGACCAGCATTATCCTGAATAAAATCCGGGGGGCTTCGGCCCCCCCAGGCTGTCGCCTGGACCTTCTCTGGGGGGCTGGCCGCCCCCTGCCGCTCCCGCTGGTCGCTGCCCCCACGAGACCGCGTCTATGATTCACCGGATTACCGTCTGAACCAATTCGGGGCAAAATAAGCGAATCCCGATACACCCGCCCATACAGCCGGCCTTGCTGAAGCGCCCGTTCTTTTAGGCTCAGAGGAGCAATCGCAGCCTCCCCTGCTCTCCTGTTTTTCGGATTCCCGTCCAATTTTTCCGGACTCATTCCTGTCTGACAGGATTTCCGGCTGTCCTCAGTGAAATAAGAAATGATATTTGAATAGTTAAATAGGGGAAATTAGCTAACAAAAAAAATTTGGCACGCTTTCTGCCTTATATATAAGCGACCCATCCGCCCAGGTCTGTCTTATCCTGCTTTGTTTCAAAAAAAGCCGGAGCTGCAGAGCGGAGACGGGGAGGTTTTTTCTTTTCGCGCCGCTCCGAAGACGTTCGGGGCATTGCGCGACGTGAATAAGTTGCTTGGATAAGCTTGTTTGGGTTCATGAACAGCGACTGGTGATGAAAGGAGGAGGTTTTCAATGACAGCCGACCAGGGCCGGGAAGAACAAAAGGACTGGAGCGCCTCCAACATTGAGGGCAAGTATCTGACCTTTGTTCTGGCTGGCGAAGACTATGGCATCGGTATTCTGAAGGTGCGGGAAATCATCGGCATGCTGCCGGTGAAGACCGTGCCGCAGACGCCCGATTACGTCAAAGGTGTGGTGAATCTCAGGGGCAAGGTCATTCCGGTGATAGATCTGCGCCTGAAGTTCGGCCTGCCGGAAAAGGATTATGGCGACCGGACCAGCGTGATTGTGGTTGATGTCGCCGACAGCTCCACGACGGTGCAGATAGGCATCATTGTCGATGCTGTTTCCGAAGTGGTGAATATCCGGGGGGCGGAGATCGAAAAAGCTCCGACCTTCGGGGTCAGGATGAACACGGATTACATCCTGGGCATGGCCAAGCTGAACGGCGGGGTGAAAATCCTGCTGGATATCGACCGGGTCCTGACCAGCGACGAAACATTTTTACTGGATAACGTGGCCTGACCTGAAAAAAGCCTCTGGCTGATTCACACGACCACTCATTCTCAATTATTCCATATTGCAGTTCAAGGAGCACATTGCGATGAAAAAGATGAGTCTGAAAATGAAACTCATAGGCGGCTTCACCCTGGTGGCCCTTATCTGTCTGGGGGTCGGCCTGACCGGCTGGCTGGGGTTGACATCCGTCGGCGGAGCGGTGACTGAAGTCATCGAACAGCGTATGCCGGCCATACAGAATCTGCTGACGGCCTTCAAGGCCATCGAATCGATCAGGGTGGCCCAGCGGACACTTCTGAATCCGGCCCTGACCGCCGAGGAGCGGCAGAGACAGTTTACCAATGTGGATGCGGAACGGAAGACCTATGCCGAGGCCATTCAGGCTTACGAAGAGCTGCCCAAGTCGGAGGATCAAGAGAGACAGTGGGTTGAATTCAAATCGGCCTTGGCGGAATGGAAGACGGTCAACGACAGTTTCTTTGCTCTGACCGATGAGCTTATTGCTTCCGATGTGAGCAATCCCCTGGCCCTGCGCCGCAACCTCGAATCCTTCACCGGCGAGCATTACCAACTGATGGAACAGACCCTGCAACTGATACTGACCGGAGCCCGGTTCGAAGGCGGGGAGGACGCGGGGAAATGCCGTTTCGGTCAATGGAAGTCCACGGTATCGACTAAAAACCAGGTCTTCAAGCAGGCTTTGGAGGAAATAACCGCCAGCCACGACAAGCTGCACGAAGAAGTCGGGAGAATCAAGGCACTTATGGCCTCCGGCCAGACCGAAGAGGCCAAGTCTCACTACCTGAACGTCCTGAAGCCTGAGGCCGAAAAGACTTTCGCCTTTTTCGCCAAAATGAACGATGAAGCGGTCCGGGTAGAGAATATCTTTACCAGCATGAACAACACAGCCATGAACGAAGCCAGGGTGAAACAGGAAGCCGCCCTGGCCGTGGGCAATCAGATCATCTCGGCCAACGAAAAGATGGCCGCCCAGAGTGGGCAAAAGGCCGAATCGGCCGGAATGCTGGCCAAAACCTTTTCGGTTGGCGGCATGGTCATCGGCTTTGTCGTGGCCCTGCTCCTGGGGGTGTTCCTCAGCCTGTCCATCAGCCGCCCCCTCCAGCGGGTGATCGAGGAACTCTCTTCCGGCGCCGACCAGGTTTCTTCAGCCTCCCAGCAGGTTTCCGGGTCCAGCCAGCAGTTGGCCGAAGGGGCTTCCGAGCAGGCTGCGGCCATCGAGGAAACGTCCTCGTCACTGGAAGAAATGACCTCCATGACCCGGCAGAACGCGGAAAACGCCGAACAGGCCAATGTGCTCATGGCCGAGGCTAACGAGGTGAGCAGCAGGGCTACCGAATCCATGACCAGCCTGACCAAATCCATGGATGAAATCTCCCGGGCCAGCGAGGATACGTCGAAAATAGTCAAGACCATTGACGAGATAGCCTTCCAGACCAATCTGCTGGCCCTGAACGCGGCCGTGGAAGCGGCCCGGGCCGGGGAAGCCGGGGCCGGTTTCGCCGTGGTGGCCGACGAGGTGCGTAATCTGGCCATGCGCTCGGCCGAGGCGGCCAAGAATACGGCCAGCCTGATCGAGGATACGGTCAAGAAGGTCGGTTTCGGTTCGACTCTGGTGCACAAGACAGCGGACGCCTTCGGCGAGATGTCCCGCAGCGTGGTCAAGGTGGGCGAACTGGTGGGCGAGATAGCGGCGGCTTCCAAGGAGCAGGCCCAGGGCATCGACCAGATCAACACCGCGGTTAGCCAGATGGACAAGGTGACCCAGCAGACGGCGGCCAACGCCGAGGAATCGGCCAGCGCTTCAGAGGAGTTGAACGCTCAGGCCGAGAGCATGCACGTTTCGGTGGGAGACCTGCTCAAGCTTGTGGACGGGGCTGGCGCATCCAACGTCCGGAGTATCGGAAAGACCAAGAGCAGACCGGGCCAGGCTAAGAAAACCGGCCGCATAGGCGGCAATGGCTCATCGGGCACGGCTTCCCGGCAGTTGATTCCGGTCAAGTCCAAGACGGTCAAACCGGAGGATATCATCCCCCTGGACGACGACTTCCAAGATTTCTGATCCGCATTATTCTGAATAAAATCCGGGGGGCTTCGGCCCCCCGGTTACGCTCGGACAGATCATGGGCATCATGATCTGTCCTGAAATAATGTCTTGTTTTTTTCGGAAAACATCAACACTCGAATAATATTCGATTTATTTATGAATCAAATATATCTTTTTTGAGGAAAAAATAAATAGAGGGCCTTTTCTTTACAAAAAACACCTTGCCTTTTGACTCCTTAATGTTTACCCTTTTTTGACCGAGCTGTGAAAGTTCTTTAGGGGGCAGCTTTGACCAGGCAGTGCCGCCAGAACGCAGTTCCCATAAAAGACCCTAATCTGAATGCCCTGATAGACGAGCTTGGTTCCCATGAACGTTTGCAACGTATTCGCCGGCTGAATAGCTGGCGTTTTTTTTAATATCCGCCAAGGAGGAACGGTTATTGCTCTGATCTGGCGAACATAATTTCGGCAAAGCCCGCAGAGGGTTAAAGGTGTTTGCAGCGTCAGTCGAATTTGGAACTCTTGTCAAAAGGTGGTGATACTTAGACCCAACATAAACACCGACCGGAATTATGATGTTATTTCACCGTGATACATTTGTTAACCCTGTAGATTAGATGTTTCATAGCATTAATCATGAGGAGAAGCCAACATGCGGAATCTGAGACTCGGTATCAAAATCACGTTGGGTTATGGCTCACTTATTCTCATCATATTGCTGCTAGGTGGATCGACTGCATATCAAATGAGAAGCGCATCCGATGAGGCTGCGATTCTGGCTGGCGAATACATGCCAGACGTCAAGAATACCCTGGAGTTGCAGCGCAACACGCTTTTAACGATGTTTGAAATCCGGGGCTACGGACTAATCAGCGAACCGGAGTATCTTTCCAGAGGGAAGGAATATCTGAGTGGTGCTGAAAAGGATATTGAGCAGGCCCTGGCTTTGGTCGCCAAGTCTTCGCAATTGGCCGACAGGAAAGGCGCCTTCACCCAGATCCGGACAGAACTGTCCGATTACCTGGCCTTGATAAACAAGACCGAAGCTCTTGTGCAGGATCTGGGCCATCTCCGTCAGGATATGGACAAGGCAGCCGAGACCTTTGGTACAAGCTGCGCCACCCTGCTCAACCTGGAGAACCAGGAGGCGGAGGCAGCTGTTTTCAACGCCAGCGATGTTACAGAGGCCGCTGATAGTCTGATCAAGGTGAACCTTGCCAATGAGGTACTAATTCTTGCCGGCGGTATCGTCAAGGCTGTTTGGCGGGCACAGGCTCAGCGCGATATGAGCATAGCCAAAGCTGCGTTGGTCAATTTTGACCATATCGAAACTAATTATACAAAACTGAAATCTCAAACCGACCAAAAAGAAATTAAACAATTTATTGAAGAAGGCAGAATCGCGATGGCGGCTTACCGCAAAGCCATGGAAGAGCTCTTCGTGGATTGGGACGCCCTTCAGGAACTGGCCACACAACGAGAGAAAACCGTTGAAAAAGTGCTGGCCGCCGTCACGGAAGGGGTCAACGAAGGGATTGATCATACCGCCAATGTAACCTGCGCGGCGGCGGATAGCTTGGCTGCGGCTTCCAGCCTGATGTTCTGGGGACTGGTTTTTGCCTTTATCCTGAGCATTGTCATGACTTTTTTCATTACGCGCAGCACCACCAGGCCTATCAGGCTCATCGTAGACAACCTCACTACCGGTGCGGAGCAGGTTGCTTCGGCTTCCACTCAAGTGTCATCCTCAAGTCAGCAGTTGGCCGAGGGGGCTTCCGAGCAGGCGGCGGCCATCGAGGAGACTTCCTCGTCACTGGAAGAAATGACTTCCATGACCAGGCAGAACGCGGAGAATACCAACCAGGCCAACGTACTCATGGCCGAAGCTGGCGAGATGATCGCCCGGGCCAGCGAATCCATGACCAGCCTGACCAAATCCATGGATGAAATCTCCCGGGCCAGCGAAGATACGTCGAAAATAGTCAAGACCATTGACGAGATAGCCTTCCAGACCAATCTGCTGGCCCTGAACGCGGCCGTGGAAGCGGCCCGGGCCGGGGAAGCCGGGGCCGGTTTCGCCGTGGTGGCCGACGAAGTCCGGAATCTGGCCATGCGTTCGGCCGAGGCGGCCAAGAATACGGCCAGCCTGATCGAGGATACGGTCAAGAAGGTCGGTTTCGGTTCGACTCTGGTGCACAAGACAGCGGACGCCTTCGGCGAGATGTCCCGCAGCGTGGTCAAGGTGAGCGAACTGGTGGGCGAGATAGCGGCGGCTTCCAGGGAGCAGGCCCAAGGCATCGACCAGATCAACACCGCGGTGAGCCAGATGGACAAGGTGACTCAGCAGACGGCGGCCAACGCCGAGGAATCGGCCAGCGCTTCAGAGGAGTTGAACGCTCAGGCCGAAAGCATGCACGTTTCGGTGGGAGACCTGCTCAAGCTGGTTGACGGGGACGGCAGCTCCAACGGCCGAAAAATCCGGAAGACTCAGGCCAGACCGGGCCAGGCTAAGAAAACCGGCCGCATAGGCGGCAATGCCTCATCGGGCACGGCTTCCCGGCAGTTGATTCTGGCCAAGTCCAAGGCGGTCAAACCGGAGGAAATCATCCCCCTGGACGATGACTTCCAAGATTTCTGACCAGCATTATCCTGAATAAAATCCGGGGGGCTTCGGCCCCCCGGCCAGGCTATACTTGGCTTGTGCCTGGCCACACCCCACCAAGCTGTCGCCTGGACCCTCTCTGGGGGCTGGCCGCCCCCAGCGCTCCCGCTGGTCGCTGCCCCCCCAAAAACAAGAAATATTTAAGGCAAAAGACGACCTTGGGAAAATGCTTTCAGGCGGGATACTTCACCCCAAACTGTCGCCTGGACCCGCGTAATTTCGAAGCGTAAAACTCGAAATATGCTGAATTTTCCTGAGATTAAAACACTCCCGCCTCGACCTTGAAGCAGATCGGACTTTTTTACAGATGCCTTACATCACCCCTGTTAACCGACGTTTTTCCTGGAGATTATCCGCTGCTCAAGGAACTGGTCCACAAAAAATGGACAAAAAAAATACGGCCAAGCAGGCATATTTCCACTCAATTCACTGATTATTAAACAAAAAACAGGCAGAACGGTTGTCTGACACACTTTTTGGGTTATAATCAGATTGCTGGCACCAACAATTTTCAAAAATGGGAACACTCCGGCCGCCTCTTCGGGGCTGACTTCGCGCTGAAACATGAATCGTGAGGCTGAAGCCAGCTCGCGGCAAGGTGGAGTTTTGTCTGGAACCGCTGAAATCAGGGGACCAGGCCTGTTTCAGTCAGGAGGTAGTCTCAATGGATAATAACCAGGGCCAAAACGGCCAGAAGCTGTGGAGCGCATCCAACCTTGAAGGCAAGTATCTGACTTTTTCCCTGGCCGGTGAGGAATACGGCATCGGCATCCTGAAGGTCCGGGAGATTATCGGTATGCTGCCGGTAACCTCCGTCCCGCAGACACCCGACTTTGTCAGGGGGGTCATCAACTTGAGGGGCAAGGTCATCCCTGTGGTCGATCTGCGGCTGAAGTTCGGCATGCCGGAGAAGGAATACACTGACCGGACCAGCGTCATGGTCGTGGATGTCAGTAGTGGGTCTGGTCTGGTACAGATCGGCATCGTGGTTGATTCCGTCTCCGAGGTGGTGAACATCAAGGCTGCGGAGATTGAAAAGACACCGACCTTCGGAGCCAAGCTGAATACCGAATACATCCTGGGCATGGCCAAGCAGAACGGCGGAGTGAAAATACTGGTGGATATAGACCGGGTGCTGACTGATGAAGAAATGACCATGATGGACAGCGTGGCTTGAGCGCTTGGGGGAGCGTCCGGGTCCTTTGCATAATTTTTCCGCAATACAGGTTCATGAGGGGGGGCAGATGAAACAGGTAAGTTTGAAAGTCAAATTGATCGGCGGGTTTGCCGTGGTGGCTCTGATCTGTCTGGTGGTGGGCTTCACCGGCTGGCTGGGCGTGAGCAAGGTGGGTACGGGCCTTGAAGAAATCAGCGGCGTAAGGATGCCGGCGGTTGAGAGTCTTCTGACCATAAGCTGGGGCATGGAGAAGCTGCGGGTAGCTCAACGCACGCTGCTCAACCCCGATCTGGACACCGCCTCCATTCAGCGCCAGTTCGACAACGTCGCCAAAGCTCGCGAGCTTTACGGTGAGGCCTGGAAGGTCTACGAGGCTCTGCACAAAACGGCCGACCAGGAAAAAATCTGGCAGGATTTCGTCAAGGCTGTCGGGGAATGGAAGATAGTCAACGACAAATTCTTTGCCGAAGCCGAGGAACTGGCCAAGGCGGACATAGGCAACCCCATGGCCCTTAGGCGAGATTTGCAGAGATTCCAAGGTGATCACTATAAGCTGCTCTGCAACACGGTCAAACTGATAATGACCGGCCAGAGTTTCGAGGGCGGCGAGGACGACCAGAAGTGCAATTTCGGCCAATGGAAGGTTTCTTATGCGCGCAGCAATGCCGCCATGAAAGCAGGGCTGGAGGAATCAACCACTTACCATCAGCAATTCCATGCCGGAGTGGCCAAGATCAAGAGTCTGGTCGCGGCTCAGCAGATAGAAGAAGCCAAGGCGGTCTTTTTGAACGAATTGGAGCCCATGGCTGAAAAGACATTCGGCATCTTCGACAAAATGCTGGCTGAGTCGGCCCGGGTGGAAGGGATTCTGGCCAGCATGAATCAGGACAGCATGGTGGAGGCACGGGAAAAACAGGATTTGGCTCTGTCGCTCTTGAACCAGTTGGTTCAAGCCAATGAAAAGATGGCCGAGGACAGTCGGCAGTCGGCGACGTCTTCTGCTACACTGGCCAAGGGCGTGGCCCTGGCCGGCATGTTCATAGGCTTCTTCGTGGCCCTGATCCTGGGCGTGGTTCTGAGCCTCTCCATCAACCGGCCTCTCCATAGAGTCATCGAGGAATTGACCGCGGGCGCCGACCAGGTTTCATCCGCCTCTCAACAGGTTTCCGGTGCCAGTCAGCAATTGGCCGAAGGAGCTTCGGAACAGGCCGCAGCCATAGAGGAGACTTCCTCGTCATTGGAAGAGATGACCTCCATGACCAGGCAGAACGCGGACAACGCGGATCAGGCCAACATGCTGATGGCCGAAGCCGGCAGTGTGGCTCTGAAAGCCAGCGATTCCATGACCAGCCTGACCAGGTCCATGGATGAAATTTCGCGGGCCAGCGAGGACACATCGAAAATAGTCAAGACCATAGATGAAATAGCCTTCCAGACCAACCTGCTGGCCCTGAACGCGGCCGTGGAAGCGGCCCGGGCCGGTGAGGCGGGAGCCGGTTTCGCCGTGGTGGCCGATGAGGTCCGCAATCTGGCCATGCGGGCGGCCGAAGCGGCCAAGAACACGGCCAGCCTGATCGAAGACACGGTCAAGAAAGTCGGTGCGGGATCGGAACTTGTCCAGAGGACCAATTCCGCTTTCGGCGAAATGTCTCAAAGCGTGTCCAAAGTGGGGGAACTGGTGGGGGAAATCGCCGCGGCCTCCAAGGAACAGGCCCAGGGCATCGAACAGATAAATACGGCAGTCACCCAGATGGACAAGGTGACCCAGCAGACTGCGGCCAATGCCGAAGAGTCGGCCAGTGCGTCCGAGGAGCTTAACGCCCAGGCCGAAAGCATGCACTCTTCGGTGGGCGAGCTGATGAAGCTGGTCAGCGGCGGGGACCAGGCCAGTATCGCCAGAAGGTCCCGCCAACTGAAAAAAACGCCGGAAAGAGACCGCCATCCGGCTCCGCCCAGGCTCAAGGGAAAAGCCGGTGCGCCGCCTCACGGCCCGGCCAGGGCAACGGGCGCTCCAGCCAAGGCCAAGGTTGTCACTCCGGAAGAAATGATTCCCATGGATGACGATTTCGGTGATTTTTAAACAGGTATTGCCGACTGATACCAGGGGGCCTTCGCGGCCCCTTTCAAAATTGCAGGGACCCGGGGGGTGATTATCATATAAAGGGGCATTTATTACCGGAAAGGAAGGCATCTCCGGCGGTGGAAGATTGATGCCCTTAATTGAGCTGGTAATTACCTGACAGGTTGGCCGTAGAAGGAAGTGGGCCTGCTGGCCGCGTACCGGCAGCAGCCCCATGAAAAGGGGGCTGTTGCCTGAGTATTTTCCTTCCCTTGGAATGATCCTTATTCATATCTGGTTCTGGTTCAGATAAAAGCTGATGGTCGCGCCGGTCACCTTGCTCCGGCCCATGTACATCAGGATAAAGAGCCACAGACTCTCCAGGCATATCAGCACACCGGCGCTCCACAGGGCTCCCAGACCAGCCGAGGCCTTCGGGATCGGCAAGGGTGAAACCGGAAAAACCATAACCGCCAGCCCGCCGTAAACAATGCCTGCCAGAGCCATGACCTGGTAGGCCGACATTCTGCCTCCGCCCCGGTAATCGCGTCTCAGGGTTTCCGAATAGGCTCGCCAGGATTGGGTGACGAGCAAAACCAGCCACAGCGCGGCCGCAAAGAAACCGCTGAGGAAAAGCCACAATCCGCCCAGGGACGCCCCCACGCAGACCAGCGAACTCATCGCCTGAACAGGCAGGAGAGGACGTCCTTCCAGACCGCCCTCGTAAGCGGCCTTTTTCATCGCACCCCGAAAGATAAAAACCCTTCCCCGAAAAACTGATTGAGTTAACGCCGAGCATTGATCCAGCGGCTTGCCGTAACAGCACCCAAAGCTGATGCAGGCCAACCGTCCCAGTCCCTCGCCAAAGGCGTATGCGACGGCAAGGGCCGCCATTACAGGAGCAACCTGCAAGCCGCCGCTTCTTTCCCCTGTCAGGACGCCTATCAACAGGGTTATCCAGGGAGCGATAATCAACCCCACGAAAGAAGCCCCGCCTATGGTGAAAGTGGCCGGTTTCTTTTCCACTACCCGGGCGACCAGGCTGGACGCCGGTATGCAGACGAGAAGCAGCGGCGCGGCCAGGGACAAGGTCTCAACAGGCGCGACCCCCAACGCCCCCAGCATCATGACCATCAGGGCCGCTGCCGCCGCATAAGCCGTGGCCGAAAAGAAACCGTAATAGGTCAGATTGACCCCGTCCCAGGAACCGCCCATATTCTTGGCTTTGGGCATTGCCGCCAGGACCTGCCATTTTTCCCCCGGCAGAGTGCGGCAGGCCCAGGACAAAAGGACCAGATAGGCTGCCGCCAGTCCGCTGATTAGAATAATGTTAGTCATTCCCGAGTCTCCTTTCAGGCGGCCCGAGGGCTCGCCCAATACCGCTGCGCACTTCAACTTCAGTCTCTACCAGCGGCATTCCGAAATTTTTGCTGTACCGGCTCGATACCCCGCTTGAACGCTGGTTCTTCAACAGATCCTCGTCGAACTCCATCCGCCCGGCCTGAAAGAGAAGCACCACAGTGCTGCTGCCCGGCCGGAAGAGGCTCTTGGGCCGCCCCTTTTTCAAGAACATCCCTGGTTTTACCGGAAGGGGATTATCGTATGCTTCCCGGCTGTAACAGTTTTCTATATCACCTACCATCAGGGCCACCACTTCCACCATGGCCGTCAGGCCCACCCCGGTTCCGCCAGGACGGTCAGTGTCGAAGATGGTCACCACACGCCTGTTCTTGGAAAAAGGCGTAACCAGGCTGATAACCGCTCCGGGGTTGCAGGCGTGATATTCGCCGTCAATTTCGTAGAAATCGATCACCCGCCCGGCTACAGGTGTGTGATTGTAGTGATACTTGTCCGGGGTGAGGCGGAAGACGGCGAAATCGCCGCCCGTGAATTCTTTCAGCCAACCCGTCTTCTCCGGGCCCAGCAGTTCCGCGAAGTCGAAAAACTTGTCCTTGATATGCAAGAGTGAAGACTCCCTGAAGGAGCCTATAAGCATCCGCGAATCCGCTGGAGCGGTCACCACTCGTTCATCCGCGGACATGGGACGGCAGTCCCAGTATTTTATTTTCCGGCGGAACAGCTTGTCCGGCGTATCCAGGGTTTCGGGCGGGTCCAGGCATTCCCGCTCATCCACTCCCCAGGCCCGGCGCAATGATTCCGGTGAACGGAACCTCGCCCCCAAGAACGAATCGAAATTCAGATACCCCAGCACTCCCGAAGCCCGGCTGCCGGTCAGGGCCTTGAAAACCGCCGGAACGTTCTCACGAATCTCGTTGTACAGAAAATTGACCAGGCGGTCGGCCGTGAGGCCTTCGGTCCGGACTTCACCGGAGCGCCGCGCGACGTACTGGTGAGTCGCCGGTTTCATCTTCTCCCTCATATCTGCCGTTTTGGCTCGTCAGTTCTTCGGCCCGCCGCTCCCTGGCCTTGACCGTAAGAATCACAAGATTGATAAGCCTGAGCATATCCTCCTCGGACGCCTCTTCCCTGAGAACAAGCCCCCGGAGGCTCTGGACGTATTCCAGGCCGTTCCGTCCGTCCAGCGTGTGCTCCGCAGCCTCCCGGAATCCGGCATTCGACAGAGAATAGAGGAACTCCCGGCCGCTCAGATCCTCTTCCAGGACATCCCAGGCTTCCTCCATATGCTGCCGCCTCAAGGTCTCCCGGTAATAGGACTCGGCCGCCAGGTTGAAATCACGGGCCTGGGCCTTGAGCGGATCCTTGACGCCCATCTCGGAAAGCACTCCCCGCGTCAGCCTTTCGTGGACAGAACGGTGTTCCGGCCGTTCCAGTCTCCACCTGAGATCCTGAACCGTCCGCTCCAGCCCCATGGCTTCGATCAGGTCAGCCGCTTCCCGGCAAATGTAGTCGAACAGGGCGGCCCGGAATTCAGGGTGCCCCACTCGCAGATACCCCGGATAGCGGCGGCTGGCCCGGACGCCGCCGGTCTTTTCCAGTATCAGCCTCAAAAAGAGGTTGCCCGTATCGGCTTTGACAAAAAATGTGGGCAGCCCGATGGCCGCCCCGAAAAATATCTGGCGGCGTTCGCTTTCCGTCTCTGGTGAATCCGGGATGTGGCCGTGAGTCAACCTTCCAGCGGCGATGAGACGGCAGGCCAAGGCAGTCACCAGGCATTGAAGTTCAGCCGCCGGGGCCAGGTCCCTTCTCAGTCCTGCGAAAAGACTGTAATAGCGTCCTTCGAAACCGGAAAACCCCATTTTAGAAAACTCGCGTTGGCGATAGGGGAGATAGGTGCTCATTGATGGATCGAAGACCCCGAGTTCGGCCAAATCTTTTTTGAGGCGTTGCTGGTTGCCTTCCCTGCCGTCCAGAGCCGGGCTCTGATCCGTGCTCATCAGCGCCACCAAGTAATCAATAAGCCGGAAATCCGGGACAAAGTCTCCCCGCAGGGCGAAAGCCCGGCTCAAGGCCGAGTCGAGCCAGGGCGGGCCAAATGGAGTCAGGCGGAGCCCCAATCCCTTTATCTTTAAATCGGCCTTTTTCTTCCAGCGCCGCCAGATCATACGCAAGTGGGTGTAGTCCAGTTGATAAGGCAGAAAGCTCAGCACCTTTTCCGGGTGAAAGTCGGCGAAATCCAGCCGGTAAGGGGCGGCGCTGTAAGTGCCTACGAAAAGGGGCAGAAAGTGCTCCACAGTTTTTATGACCAGGTCGCCAAGGTACTTCTCGTGTCCGGCGGTGAAGCCTGAAGCCGGATCGGCCAGGGCCTCGGTCAGTTTCCGGCTGCCCAGGGATATGTGCACTCCGTTGTTGGCCAAGCTGATATTCGAGGTTGAAGGCATCACCACCAGGTTGCTGTTGATGATCCCCGCTTCTTTCAGCCTGGCCAGCGAATTTAGCTGAGCCCTGGACATCACCTGGTGGCAAAGGTGCATGTACCGGTGTTTCTCCTCGCCCTTGTCCCAACCTGACAGACAGGGATTCATGAACAATTCCCGGTAGAAAGAATCTGTGATGCAGTCGTTGAGCTCCTTTTGGCGGATAGGCGGATGGGGGGCCATGTAGACCAGAACCCGCTGTCCCGACTCCGTCAGTCCGAAGCGGGTTCCGGCATACTGAACCAGAAGCTGGCTCAGCAGGAAGCGTTGAGCCGATTCGTCGGCGACCGCCCGGCCCTGACCGCTTTCCATGCGGAGCGGAACGACATGGAGGGAATAAGTCTCCGGCGAAGTATTGTCGCTGAGGAAGTGTCCGGCCAGTTTAAGCCCGGCCTCCTTGAGCCAGGCAGGGGCCCGGTCCTGGACGCCCATGGCGTCCGCCAGAGCCAGCTTCAGCAGATAACTGACCGGGATTCTCAGGCAGTCCTCCCCTTCTTCCCGGAGCAGAAATTGGTCCGCATCCCCCCTCCGGTCCGATTCGGGACAGGCCTTGTCCGCCAGCAGGTCCCTTTCCAGCACCTTGTCGCCCAACACGCTCAGCCGTCGCCGGGGAAACCTGACCCAACTATTTTCCCAGGTATTGTCCCGGTTCCCGGCCAGCCACCCTTCCAGGTCGCTCAGGACCCGTTTAGGCACCTCTCCGCGCCGGCGTCTCTTGATGATGTTCTGAAAATAGTTGGATTCCTCTATGATTCTGGGTAAATCAATTTTCTCCCGGCTCCCGGAGACTACGGCCTGCAACTCGTTTTCCGTGCCGCAGGTGGCGTCATCAAGGACAAAGGGCAGGCTGGATAACTGGTGTTCTTCTCTGCCGGAGGTCACTCCCAGGCGGGACATCATTTCCGCCGGGGATGGCGACCTTCCGTCGGCCCGGCCTCTCAGAGGTACGGCGATCATGGATTTTTCCTCCCATGTTGCTTCAGACAAAAAAGCCCGGCGCTCGAAAAGGAAACCGGGCTGCCGTTTATGTTCGGATATTTTTCGCGGCTGTTCATTGGAGTGTTTAATACACCCCGGAAGGCAAGAATGTGTGCCGGCTGTGTGAAGAAATGGCGAAGAATAAGACGTTGGAAAAATAGCTTTCAGGCGGGATGCTTCCCCCTGGCTGTCGCTTGGATTAGGCTGCGTCTGGACGCATTTCCGGGGGACAGCCCCAGGCTTGCGCCTGGACCCGCTCGGGGTGTATTCTCCCGCGCCCCCGCTGGTCGCTGCCCCCCAAGAAAAGTTGCGGCTCTGTTTTCGGGTTTGGGTGTATTTTTTTAGCGGAATAAGGCATCCGAACTTAATGTCTGATTGACGATCAATTTAAAATTGTGGCATAATTATTCTGATAATTTCAATTCTTTCCATGGTTTTCCTGGTTTTGTCGACGCTTGCAACTCAAAAGGAGACCATCATTCCGGCAAGATTACAGTTTGACAACGACATGCTGGTAGCGGCAGTTGGCTCCGGACAACCAGCCAAGGCGATCATGAATCGGTTTGGACTGAAGATCACTATCCAGTTCAAGGCAATCTATCTCGATGCCTTTGGGGAAAGGTCTTGGCCGCAGAGACCAGTAATGGAGGTGCGTTTTAAACGGCCGGGACACTGAATCCGACAATAGTGTTGAGGTAAACAAACGCGGGATCGATATTTCCTGAGCTAAGGTTACCCAAAGCATGGATCTTGTGTTGGAGAAAGTTTTGAATCATGAACAAGCCGCTTCCTGATGCAAAAGCTGAAATCCGTATTGCTCACGCCGTGTCAGCCGCCCGGTATCCGGAACATGTTAAAGTGGTGTCGGAACCTTCGGCATTCTATGAAGACCAGATTATTTTCAGCTATCCTTTTTACCGGATAGTTTTCTGCACTTCCGGCCAAGCCGAGTATAAAGTTTTCAAGCAGGGAGTGCCCGCCAGACTCGACCTTTGCCAAGGGGATGCCATGATCATCAAACCCAGGGCATTTATCAAAAGCATCAATTGCATTCCCTATGAAACATGCGGCATTTTGTTAAGGGACTTCTCCATCGACTATTTTACCAATGACCACAGATGCGGCCACAGGCACCGCTTCATGCTGCCCATCCGGTACGTTCAAAAGACCATGAGCATTCTATTTGAACAGGCGGTTGAATTTTCTGATCATGAGAACTTGCTGCGGCTTTATGCAATGCTCACCTGGGCGCATGTCACTGAAACACTGATCAAACAATGCCAACCCACAGGGTCGCACTCGACGTTTTACAAGGCCAAATCCTATGTCGATAAACATTTCCAGTTGGGAATAAACAGGAAAATAGTTGCGGCTGAACTCGGATTAAACCAGGATTACCTCAACACCTTGTTTCGCCGTTTTTCAGGGCTAAACTTTACCCAATACCTTCTGAAAATAAAGCTGGAAAAGGCGAACGATCTTATGTACGATAAAAAGATATCCATTTCAAAAATTGCAAAACTGTGCGGGTTCAATTCAAGCACCTATTTTGGCCGCCAATTCAAAAAGCAATACCATATGACCCCTCAAGCCTATCGGAAAAAAATGATATGACAATAGCCGCAAGGCTTGTGCAAAACACTGTTTGCTTCGATTTCCATTTGATAGACGGTGAACCCGGTGGAAACATGTGCAAACGAGTGGAATCGGAAGCCGAGTATAGAGTTCATCCTGGACCGGAAAGATCCGTGTTGGGACTGAATAATCCCGTCGCCTGATTGTTTCATGGCTTTCTCACAAAATCTTAAATCCGGCCGACCAAGTGCTGATTAGCAACGATCCGGAAGGCAAAGGGACAGTGGGCAGCTATCAGGATTTGTTCACAAGACAGCGACCCCAAATAGCAGCGGGGGCATATTCGGGATTTTTTTTGAACTGGGAAAGAGTGGGAAGTCAGACAAGTTGATCCATTACCGTCTCCCCAATGCCACGTCATGCATGGTTGCTTATAATCAGGTGCCTGGTAATTCATTATCGTATGCGGCCGCATACCGTAATACTATGCCGGATGCGGCCGCATACCGGAGAATGCGTCAGTCTTTTCGATCCATGCGCCTGACTCGGGAGAATCGGCTTTGCAGAGAACCGCTTTCCCCAAGCGGGTCAAGATTGCCGGTGCGCGCAGGCTATCCAGTTATCCGTCGAGAGCGAGCGATACGGCTTTTTTCGCATGAATTTCCGTGGAATCAAAAACCTGAATCGGGGTATGTTCCTGGTTGACCAGCATAGCGATTTCCGTGCATCCCTCAACGATTCCCTGAGCCCCCTGTCTGTGCATCTGGTCCATTACACGAAGATATTCCCGCCTGGAGGCATCGTTGACGATCCCCAGGCACAATTCCTCGAATATGATACGGTCCACAATCGTTATGTCGTCCTTTGAGGGGACAATTACCTCGATGCCATGGTTCTCCATGAGCCGTTTTTTATAAAAATCTTCTTCCATGGTGAAGCGCGTCCCCAGCAACCCGACCTGGCGAATACCTTTGGACAAAATATGCTCTGCCGCTGCATCGGCAATGTGCACCAGAGGAATCGAAATCCGGGCTTGAATCTCTGGAGCTAAGCGGTGCATGGTATTGGTGCAGATCAGTAAAAAATCCGCTCCGGCTGCCTCGATACGTCGGGCATCGCTAACCAGTTTATCCAGGACTCTGTCCCATTGCCTGGCCTTCAAAAGCAGTTCTATTTCGTGAAAATCCAGGCTGACCATCACGATTTTGGCCGAATGAAAACCTCCCAATCTTTCTTTAATCTCCTGGTTAATGCACTGGTAATATAATAAAGTGCTTTGCCAGCTCATTCCTCCCAGCAGGCCGATCGCTTTCATCTGCGTCTCCTTTCCATAATGATTCATGCCTTTGACCAAGAGGAGATGAATTTTTCCAGCACACCCAGCACATAGTCCAGATCTTGTTCTCTGTGCCCGGCATTGATCTGGAACCGAATTGTTTCATCTCCTTCGGGAACCACCGGGAAGGTCAGGCCGACCGCCAGAATTCCGTATTCGAACAAGTGGTTCACAAGCGCATGTGTTTTGCTTGTATCCCGGATGAAAAGCGGGACCACTGGATGGGGGCCGGGCAGTGATTCCAGTCCGAGAGATGCGAGTCCTGCTCTAAATTTTTGTGTCATAGCGCTCAGTCCGGCCAGGCGATCACGGCCTTCAGAGCTATCGCAGATATCGATGGCCGTATAAGCTGCGGCACAGTCAGCAGCACTTAATGGGTTTGTGTAGATATAGGTATCGGCCTTTTGGCGGACCGCTTCCACCAGGGTGTGGGTTCCGCACACAAATCCGCCATTTACTCCGAATGCCTTGCCAAAGGTGCCGACCACGATGTCCGGCCAGGCGCCGGTATGTTCCGCCGTGCCCCGGCCTGTTTCACCATAGGCTCCGATGCCGTGAGAATCATCCACCACTGTCACCACGCCGTCAGTAAAGCGTTCATCATAGTCTTTGCAGAGGTCTGCAATTCTCTGGATGGGCGCCCAATCACCGCGCATGGAAAACACGCCGTCAAACACCACCACAACCCGTTCCATGTCCTGGGGGATCGCATCCAGGCATTTCTTCAGGTCCTCCATGTCGTTGTGCCTGAATATAGCTTTGTGATGACTCGGGATATTAGCCATGCGCATGGCTCGGATAATGCTGTTGTGGTTTAGCTGGTCCCCGATCCAATAGGTCTTTTTGTTGGACAGGGTCAGGGCCAGGCCGCAGTTGGCCGTGTACGCCGAGTTGAAAATTTTTGCAGCCGGTTTGTTCACAAAAGCGGCTATGCGCTCTTCCAATCGGATATGTGGATAAAATGTACCGTCAATAAACCGAACTGCTCCTGGCCCCACTCCGAATGCGTGCGCCGCTTGATCGGCTGCCGCCAGGACCTCTGGATGAAAAGAAAGGGATAAATAAGAATTCGAATTCAGCCGGATATAATCAAGGTCCTGACCAGCCAGACGATAACGGGGGCCGCAATTGCCCGCAGGCGGGACACAGGCGGTGATCACCCGCTCCGGAGGCTTGGCCCTGCCCTCTTGTTTCAGAAGAGCCAATTCTATTTCCAACCCGGCGTCCAGTTTGCTTTTGGACATATTCCTCTCCTTAAATTGGCAAAAATCAGCTTCTTGCCACTGCGCTCATCTACCGGTTTCATCCCAGTTCAGGATGACTTTACCGGACAATCCGGACCGCATGACATCAAATCCTTTTTCAAATTCCGTGTAATGGAACCTGTGGGTAATCAAAGGAGCAATATCCAAGCCGCTCTGGATCATGGTAGTGATCTTGTACCAGGTTTCATAAATCTCTCGGCCGTAAATGCCTTTTATAGTGAGCATATTGAACACAACCTGGTTCCAGTCTATGCTGGACTGATCTGGCATGATACCCAAAAGTGCGATCTTTCCACCATGGCACATATTGTCCAAAATGCCTTGAAGCGCGGACGGGTTGCCGGACATCTCCATGGCCACGTCAAAGCCTTCCCGCATGCCCAGCTTTTTCTGGACCTCGGCAAGATTCTGTTGGGAGATATCTACGGCCAGGGTGGCGCCGGACTTTTGGGCCAGGCTGAGACGAAAAGGATTGAAGTCCGTGACCACCACATGCCGCGCCCCGGCATGGCGGGCGATGGCTGCGGCCATGCATCCGATGGGACCAGCTCCAGTTATCAGCACGTCCTCGCCCAAAAGATCAAAGGAAAGGGCTGTGTGGGCGGCATTGCCCAAAGGATCAAAGCAGGCCAGAACATCTAGGGGAATGGAAGGGTCGCAGGCCCAGACATTGGTGACCGGGATGGCCAGGTATTGGGCAAATGCACCGGCCCGGTTTACACCCACTCCTGAGGTATTAGGGCACAGGTGCCGACGGCCGGCCAGGCAGTTCCGGCAGTGTCCGCAGACCAGATGGCCTTCCCCGGACACCAGGTCGCCGGGCTTGAAATCCATGACATGGGAGCCAACCGCTTCTATGACTCCCACAAATTCATGGCCGATGACCAGGGGGACCGGGATATTCGCCTGGGACCATTTGTCCCAGTTGTAAATGTGAACATCGGTTCCGCAGATGGCTGTTCTCAGAATTTTGATCAGCACCTGGTCATGGGAAATCTCGGGAATCGGGACCTCCTGGAGCGCCAGGCCCTGTCCGGGCAACGCCTTGAGAAGCGCCTTCATGGTTTTCATAGATAATTCACTCCATTTTTCCACTTCTAATTATTGAACAGACCATCGACGCTCAGATACCTTTCCCCGGAATCGGCAAATATGCCGACAATGGTTTTGCCCTTGTTTTCAGGACTATCTGCGACCCTCTTCAATACACAGGCCACAGCCCCTGAGGTAATGCCCACAAGGATACCTTCGTTACAGGCTAGGTAGCGGCACATGGCAAAGGCATCCTCTTCCTTGACTAAAAGGATTTCGTCAATGATCTGTCTGTCCAAAGTTTCTGGTACGAACCCCGGAGCTGTGCCCATCATGCGGTGCGGGGTGAAAATCCCTTTGGAGATGAACGGAGAGCTTTCCGGCTCGATGGCCAACAGCTTAATATCCGGATTCTGCTCCTTCAAATATTTGCCAGTACCGCAGATGGTTCCCCCCGTCCCCAGAGCGGCCACCAGGATGTCCACCGTTCCTTCGGTATCTTTCCAGATTTCAGGTCCTGTGGTTTTGTAGTGGGCTTTGGGATTATCCATGTTGATATGCTGACCCACATAGAAATATTCCGGATGGGCTTTCAGTATTTCATTCATCCGGGTTTTAGCCCCTTTTGTGCCCAAGGCCGGATCGGTGAGTTCCAGTTGGGCACCAAGCGCCTTCATGACCATGCGCCTTTCAATGCTCTGAATAGCCGACATACACAGGATCAGTTTGTAGCCTTTCAAAGCCGCGATATAGGCTAAAGCCATACCGGTATTTCCGCTGGTCATTTCAATCAGGGTGTCGCCTGGTTTGATTTTTCCGGCTTTTTCCGCCTCATTGATGATGTTGAACATGGGCCTGTCTTTGACGCTGATGGGGTTCATGAATTCACATTTAGCCAAAAGAAAGGCGTTGTCCGATATTTTGTTAAGCTTGACCAACGGAGTATTGCCGATAAGATCTAACATTGAACTGGAGTAGCGCATATCCATTTCCTTTTTTGTAGCTGAATTAAACGAATTAGACCCATAATTATCCTAACAGGACTATTCCTGCCAGCATTCCGAAGTCTTGGCATCAAACAGCTTTTCCGACTTCGAGACCAGTGTGGCCCCTACGACGTCACCTATTATGTTGGTGGAGGTAATTCCCATGTCCAGAATCCGGAATATGCCGATCATCATGGCACCGGCTTCAATGGGAAGTCCGAAAGAGGCCAGGAAGATGGTGGTGGAAACAAAAATCCCGCCCGGGATGCCCGGACTTCCAATGGTCAGAATGAGGCCCATTAAAGAGAACTGGAGAATCATCGCAAATGTGACATCAAGCCCGGCAATCTGGGAGGCAAACATACCCATGATGCCGAACCAAATTGCGTTGCCATCCATATTCATGGTGGCCCCCAGGGGGATTGAAAAATTGGTGATTTTGGCGGGCAGCCCTAAATCTTCCTGCGTGACCCGCAGGGACACCGGTATGGTAGCTGCACTGCTGCACAGGGTAAAAGCCGTCAGCCATATCGGCTTAATTTTTTTTAAGAAGGTTAATGGATTGAGCCGGACATAAAGGACGATCACACCCAGGTATACACAAAAGATCTGAAGAATGAGGGCCGTATAGACGCTGCCGAAAAAACGGGCGAAGGGACCGAAGATGTCCGCACCGAATTTGCCGGCGGTCCAAGCCATCAGAGCCGCAATCGCATAGGGTGCCATTTCCATCACCATCATGATGATTTTCAGCATCAGAGCGGAAATGTCGCGAAACGCGTTGTTCAGCCTGGTTTTGGTCTCGCCGCCGATCAGGAGAATGGCAATGCCGGTAAAAATCGCAAACAATATGACCTGAGGCAGAGAGCCCTGGGTCAAGGCATTGAAAATATTGTCCGGCACAAATGAAGACAGCGTATCCCAGAACCCGGACATGGTCTGCACTTTGGATGCTTCAACCCCCTTGTCCAGGCTGAGGCCCGCCCCGGGTCGAAACAGCTTGCCGATCAGACCGCCGATCAGTGCTGCGACAAACGTGGACATCATATAGTAGACCATCAATTTGCTGCCGGCCTTGCCGAAATTTCTGGCATCATCCATCTGGCTGATACCGAAGACCACATTGACAAAAACCAAGGGGACCACCGCCATTTTCAGCAGTTTCATGAACAGCATCCCGATGGGTTGCAGGGACATTCCGAATTTCGGGGATATGAACCCGATGATGAGTCCCAAAACCATGCCGATAAGAATCTTGTTCGCCAATCCGATTTTTTTCACGCCAAAAGCCATGACATCCTCCCAAATTAAGTCAATGTTCGACACATGATGAGCGTACTTCACCCCTAAGTCCCAAAACCGTTCTCTTTGAGCTACAGCCGGAATCAACTTACCCGGCTTTCACCCCAAGAAACCTTTTTCGGACCAAAACAGCTGCACATGCGCAGTCGCTCCCCCATTATTTTCTCGGGGAGCGGATGGTTCATAACATTGATAGACGATGGGACCATTCCTGGGCTTATCGGTAATATCCCAGGGGCGTTCGAATCATAGCATAATAAAATGGTAATACAATCACCTAAAACAGCAAATTCATACAAATCATTATTAAATTTCCCGATGATCTGTTCAGTGATTACTGACATGTCATCATACATATGATTGCTTCATCGGACGGCCTCTGGTCTATTGCCCAAAAACGTGAAAATCGTGTTTTTTAGGCGGATAGGTATTAGAAAGATACTTAAATGCGGAAGGAAGGGACCGGGTAACATTTTTCAAAACATACAGATAATGGTTTCTATTGGATGAAAAATGGTCCGATTCATGAAATCAATTTCATACAAATCATACATATTGACCTTCGCGAGGGTAAACAGAATAATGCCCTTAAATAATTTATAAAAACACTGCAATTGACTGCTGTCTCACTCGTCTAAATCAGGTTGAGTTGTGTGTTTGATGTTTTCGGTTTCATGGTCTCCGGGTCTGGTTTCAGTAGTTTAATCAGGTCTCTTCTTTCAAAGAGGTTGAGCTGAATCAGACGCAGCATCTGCTGCAGGGAGAGACCGATTCGGGCCATGAATTTGATGAAGGACAAGAGCAGGTACATGCACATGGCCACCCAAATCTGTGTTTTGACGGCATTGGATGAAGTGCCCAGAAAGCTTTTGATTTTGAGGTTTTGCTTGATCCATTTGAAGAAGAGTTCTATCTGCCAGCGCTCTTTGTAGATATCGGCCACAGTCCGGGCGGCCAGCTTGAAATTGTTGGTCATGAAGACATACTCCTGGCCGGTCTCGTTGTCCCGGTATTCAATACGGCGGAGGTGAAGCCGGTCCTCCCCGGAGCGGGGCTGACCGGTCAGTTCCACGGTCTGGTCGGCCAGGACGCCCTTGTCCGGCATGGCCTGCTGGTTTCGGATGGCCCTGTATCCAGTGTTGGATTTCATGCGGGTCACGAAGGATATTTTCTGATTGTCCAGGCTGTTAAACCAATCATAGTCGATATAGGCCCGGTCGAAGACAACGATGGAGCCTGGCGGAAACCTGAAGAAGCGGGCGGGCTTGAGTTCATGAATCTTGCCGGAGGTCACCGTCAGGAAGGCCGGCAGATAGCCGTCGTGGTCCAGGCCGACATGAAGTTTGACCGCCCCCTTGGCCCGGCGGAAACGGGCCCAGGGGAAGACGGACAGGCACAGGTCCACGATGGTGGCGTCCAGGGAATAGAGTTTGTTTTTGAAGCGGAATTTGTGCTTGGGGGCGCAGGAGCGGCATCGGGCCAGGAGCGCGGCAAACAGGTCTTCATACAGGGTGTAGGTCTTGCGCTCGTTGACTCTGGCCAGGCTGGCCCGGGAAGACGGGCCGGCAGCCGAGATGATAGAGCTTTCCGGTCTGGGCCGCGAGGCTGGGAACCGTGTCCCGCAGGCTGGCGCGTCCGGTCAGTTGAGCCATGGACATGGCGACAAACTGCGACCAGCGGTTCATCTTGCGCAGGCGGCCGCCGTGATGATGCTTCTCGGCCAACGCTTCAAATTCATGTCTCGGAACCAGTTTCAGGAGCTGGGCGAATATGGCATCATTATGAATAAAAGCCCGACATCTCCCTTGCTTTACAGTGTTTTTACCGAAAATCGGTACACCATAAAGCAGAGGAGGTCAGGCTTTATTTTTAACTTGTCTTGAAACAGCAGTGACCTGAAACAGAAAAGAAATTAACAGCATCCATTCTGTAAAAAATTAAGCAAAGTGTCCTTATCCATGCCAGCGATGCCTAATTTTTCCATCGTTCGGCCAGTGTTATAGTAGTCTGCCCCCTCCACAAACAGGGAAAGCAGACAGATCAGGCTTTCTGTAATAGGGGTAGGTATTCCGAACTGTCGCCCCAACGTCACCACGAAAACCAGGCTTTCCTGCACATCTTCCGCGATAAAACGCATATCCTTGTCGATGGCAGCAGTAATATTCCACGCGGCGCGCATTTCCTGAATTTCTTTGCTGGTCTTTGAAAAACGGTATTCGACCGCTTTTATAGGGGACGTGACATTACATTCGAAAGCTTGCAGCAAGCTTCCTATTTCTTTGTCCAGTGCCTCAATGGCGCGATCCACGCAGGGGGAATGGCCGTCACCGTAGAAATTGAATTTGCCATTGGCACGTTCAATGGCGCTTGCGCCCATCAATGTGGGAATGGGATGAGCAATAATATTGGTATTGCAAAGCGCCACTTCGAGAATATTTTTCATAGTGTGCGATGCAGGATAATACCCATTAAAAATACCGAACATCCGTGCCGTGTCTCTGGCCGGAAAAGCGCTCAGCCCCAGATTGCCCGTGCGCCGGTGAACCATGACCGAGTCAGGTCCTGTTTTTCTTGCGGCATAGGGTAAAGTCAGAGTCTCTGCCAACATGATCTCCTTTTTACCCAAGGCCTCGAGCTCATGATACAAAAACAGCGCCCCCATTGATCCGGGCATGAAAAAGACGCTCTGCCCCTCTTTCAGTAACGGTGCCAACTCCTTGCCGACACGTTCATGGGAGTCGGCCCTGGTGGTAATCATAATAATGTGAGCGCCGTCCAATGCTTCGCCAAGATCCGAAGTCGCCAGGTTGAGTTTAGCTGTACCGGTTCGAGCAGCGCCTGATATCTTGATCGCCTTGAGCTTTCTCACAAGTTCAATGTTTTTCTCAAATTCAGGAAATTCGAAAAGGTTGACGACCGCCCCGGCAAGCGACAAATCACCCGCCGCGGCGAAGCCGCCGTTACCGGCCCCGATTATGGCTATGGTCTGCATTTTCTTTTCCATTTCACTCTTCCATCTATGTCCAGATGATTTTAAACATATTCAGATCTCAGAGTCAGTTCTGCACGCCATAGATAAGATCAGGCAGCCACGTTACCCAGTCGGTGGGGAAGAAGCAGAAAATCAAAAGCATGACCATGAACGCGCCGAGAAAGGGAAGCACGCCAACTGCTATTTCTTCCACGGGTGCTCCGGAAATGCGGGAGGCGATGAAAAGGTTGCCGCCGACCGGAGGTGTGAAGAAGCCGATTTCACATGTCAAGGCGATGAACACGCCAAAAAAGACAGGATCCACCCCAAATTGCACAACAACCGGCAACAGCACAGGTGCCAGAATGACCACCTGCACCAGGGAGTCCGCAAACATGCCCGCAATCAGAAAAATTAAGCCGGAAAAAAGGAGAACGCCTGTCTGGGAGTCCGTTACTTGATAAATGGTCTGGTAGATCAAGTCGGGTATTTCATATAAGGCCAGCAGTTGCGCGAAGGCGGCGGTGGGAGCGATGACAAGCAGAATACCGCCGAATAATGCCGTGTGGCGTAAAGCTTGCCGCAGGTCCTTAAGCCTCAACTCTTTATAGATGAAAATACCCACGAAAAGGGTGTAGAATACCGCTACGGCAGCCGCTTCCGTCGGCGTGAAATACCCCATGTAAATACCGCCAAGGATCAGTATGGGCGTAAACGCGGCCCACTTCCCATCCCAGGCCACATTGCAGAGACGTTTCCAGGAAAAGGAGCCTGTGCCGCCAAAATTGCAGCGCTGTGCATAAATACGCACCACCAGCATGAGCATCATGATCAGAACGATGCCAGGGAAAACGCCGGCCAGAAAAAGTCGTGGAATGGATTCCCCGGCGACCAGTGCATACATGACCATCATATTGCTGGGGGGAATCATGGTGCCCAGCGCCCCGCTGGTGGCCACAACTCCGCCGGCAAAACGCGGCGAATAATTGCGCTCCTGCATGGCGGGAATAGTGATGGAACCGATGGCCGCAGATGTGGCGGAACCAGACCCGGAAAGCGAGGCAAAAAAGCCGCTGGCAAGTACACTGATCTGTCCGAGTCCGCCTTTGCTTGAGCCGACCAGCACGTCAGCGATGTTGATGATACGCTCAGCCATGCCGCTGCGCAGCATGAGATTGCCGGCCAGTATGAACAAAGGCACGGTAAGCAGGGGGAAAGGCTCAAAGGCCTGATAGGCTGACTGGGCAAGCATTCCGAAAGGTATGTCCAAAAAAAACAGACCGATAGCAGTAGCTATGAGTGAACCGATGGGGATGGGCACACCAATCAGAATTGACACAAAAAAGACAATGAACATGATACTTCTGCCGTATTCTTCCATGACGTATTCCTTTGCGTCTACTCAGAATCATGCGGGTAGGTCTGGGCAATCATCCTTAAACCATAGAATGTAGTGCTGGATAATCCGAAAAGCCATCAGTCCGAAACCGAAAGGAATAATGCTTTGCGGCCAGCGCTGGTCTATGCCCAGTGCCGGTGAAATCATGGGTTGGTCAATTAGAAGGCTGATATAGTCAATACCCACGACTACCATGAAAATACAGAAACCGAACCATGCAAGATCGGCAACAATGATTACCGGCACAGCCAAACGGCGCGGCAGGCGCCGCACACCGACGAGTACACGCATGTGGCCCTTTTCCCGCACACACATACATCCGCCTATGTACATAGACCATGCCATGCCATAGGCGGCGACTTCTTCCGGCCAAGCCATTGCTGAACCAAAAAGACTTCGCGTCACGAATTGCAGGAACACACATGTGGCAATAGTCGAAAGTCCGATGGCGCAAACCACTTCTTCGAAATACTTATCAAAGAGGCGCAGGCCCTTAATGACAACGTTCATAAAATTCACTTTCTTCAAGGCAGTCGGCCCATTTAACAAATTGAACAGCAGTCAAAATCGGCATACCTGAGTTATCTTCAGCCCACGAAAATCGGACGTATTGGCCGAGGTCGTCCCCTGTGGAGGGGCGGCCTCGACCAAGAAGTTTAATGTTAGGGTTTGATCGCACGAATCTTTTGAAGCAGTTCCTTAAATTCGGCCCCCTTCTTACTCGCAAACTCTTCCTGAACCTTTTGGGCGGCTTCAATGAATGGAGTCCTGTCAGGGCGCGTCACCTTCATACCCTTTTCCTCCAGGAATTTGCGGGTGTTTTCCAGCTCGGCGAAATTCTGTTCGTCTGTGTATTCATTGGCTTCGGCGGCGGCACGATACAGAGCGGCCTTCTCTTCAGGGCTCAGCTTTTTCATGAAGCGGTCACTCACCAGCAACGGCGAGAATGCCAGGAAATGATCAAGAATGGTGAGGTGTTTAGCCATTTCATAGAACTTCATCTGGCGAATAACGGACGTCCCGTTGTCCCCGCCGTCTACAGTGCCGGTCTGCAAAGCAGAGGGTGTCTCAGACCAGGCCAGCGGCACAGGCTCAGCTCCGAACGCCTTAAAGGTGGCGATCATAACTTCGTTCTTTGGAACGCGATATTTCAAGCCAGCGAAATCGCTGAAGCTATTGATGTCTTTACGGGTATTGTACAGATCACGAGTGTCGAGCGAACCGTAGGTCAATACCGCAACACCCGTTGCCTTTTCAAATTCCGTGAAAAAATCTTTCGCCACATCGCTCTTGAGCACTTTCTGCATGTGCTGCATAGATTCGAAGCAATATGGCAGAGAAAAGACATCCATGAGTTGGTAGTGGGGAGACAGGTTACTCATTGTAATGATATAACTATCTACCGAACCCAACTGAAGGGCCTTGAACGCTGCATCTTCGGTGCCGAGCTGTCCGGAATGGAATAATTTTACTTTCACTGAGCCGTTGGTGTATTTTTCCGCCAACTCCTTGAAACGTTCAGCCAGCAGACCGTATGGATGATTTTCCGGCGTTGCCCAACCAACGCGCATAATCTTCTGGTCGGCGGCAAAAGAGTCGGGAACGAAGGCCAGCAGGCACAGGGGGATAAGCAGGAATGAAAGTAGTTTTTTCATAGATACCTCTCAAACAAATTTAGATTTATGGAATCGGCCACACCTATGACGGCAATACAAATGCCGCCAAATCATTATGACGAACGGAGCACCTGCCCCGCATGATTCTTGTTTCTTTCACCATTGTGCAACGCCTTGACGCCGTTTACTAAAACCGTCTGTATGCCGGAAGGGTAAACATTAGGTTCTTTCATGGTGGCGTTGTCATTGAGTTCATCCGGAGCGAAAATAACCACGTCGGCGCAATAGCCCGGGGCCAGACGCCCCCTATCCTTCAGGCCAATTTGCTCAGCGGGAAGACTCGTGATGCGGCGGATGCCTTCCTCTAGGGAAAGCGCTTTTTCTTCAAGGACGAAGCGGCGTAAATACCGTTCACACCACGTGTACGAATTGGGGGCCACACGCAGATTCTTAAAGGGACCATCAATACCGGCACTGATGGCGTCCGAGCAGGCGGAACAGAACGGATCTTGCAGAACCTCGACAATATCTTCTGTGAAGAATGCATTACTGCTCAGACGCAGACTGCCCATGTCCAGATCTTCTTCCGCCAGCAGAGCGCAAAGCGCATCCCATCCGGAGCAGCCTAGTTCCTCAGCGATTTCAGCTATGCTCCTTCCGGCATGGCGCATGGTGCGGTTACCGTTGAAGTGGCAAATGCGATCCCACTTGCCCTCTGCGGCAAGCTGCCAGATGGGAGTGGGGTTATCAAAGAGCTTCGCCCGCCCTTCAGGGTTTTGTAAAAGTTCCACAAGTTCAGTGTGGGCCAGATCGTGTGCCCACATGGGGAGCAAGGCTTTTCCGCCGGTGTGGTTCCAATTGGTCGGCATGACGTCTATGCCGACATAAACGCCTTCCCGGCGGACCGCCTTTATCAGCGACAAAGTATTGTAGATGGTCGAATCGGCACGTCCGTATTTAGGATTAATGTGGGAGATCTGTACCCGTGACCGGGTATTTCGAGCCACTTCAAGCACTTCACAAAAACCCAGCAGAGCGTATTTATCTCGATTGCGCACATGTGAGGCATGCATGCCGTTATGGCGCCCAAGCACACGGCACAATGCTTCAAGCTCGTTGGTTGCGGCCTGCTTCCCCGGATAGTATTCCAGTCCTGTGGAAAGGCCAAAGGCTCCTTCCTCAAGGCTTCTGTCCAGCAGGGAGACCATCTCCTGAATTTCTTCTGCCGTTGCCTCGCGTGCGCATTTATTATTCATGGCCATGTGGCGCAACGCGGCATGGCTGACCAGCGAAGCGATATTTGTGGCTGGACGCGCCTTCTCCACTGCGCATAGATACTCGTTGAAGGTATGCCAGACCGTATCGATTTCACCAGGGCTCCAGACCTCAAGCAGCATCCGGCGTGTCTCGTCTGTGCAAGGGGCGAAACCGTAGCCGCACAGGCCCACCAGTTCAGTGGTGACTCCTTGCCGGATTTGGCTTTCAGAACGGCTGTCTATCTGAATGGAAACATCCGTATGCGTATGCACATCGATGAACCCAGGAGCCACTACGCAGCCTATCGCAGATATCTTCTGAGCCGATTCGGCGTCTTCCAGCTTTCCCAGTGCGGCTATTTTTCCGTCTGTAATGCCAACATCACAACGTATGGCTTTCGTACCATTCCCGTCGATTACCGTTCCACCTGTGATAATGGTTTCAAACATTGCCTAATCTCCCTACTGGACGTGCCAACAATGATCGACCTCTTGTATCGAGGCGAACCTGACCAAACATCTAGTGATTAGATTTGATTATGCGACCGGCGACATCCCCGAGGATATCGACGATCAGCCGACAATCGTCCAAAGTGAATGTCAGTGGAATGCGCATGTCGCACATGGTAGCCAGCACCCGGTTGGTAATGGGAAGATCAGGGAGCTGACCAAAATACCGCCAGCTGTGATAGGCGCTGGTAAAGCCCACGGGCTCAACGCTGCCAAACCATTTCAGCTCCACGCCCTGCTTCAGGGCCGCTGCCAGAAAAGACCTGATAGTGGCTTCGTCGGCTTCCGGTATATTGAACTGGATGGAACTGCCCACGTAAGCTTCCTTGGGGTCGCGGCTCGGAAGCCATAGACCCGGTATTTTTCTCAGCCCCTCTTCCAGAAGTTGATAGCGCTCGTTCCAGCGACGGCACTGCTCGTCGAGTATGCGCAGCTGAGGTCTGAGAAGCGAAGCTCGGAGATTGTCCATACGTGTTGAGTAGTTGGCTGTGTTGTATTTTATCCGGTCGAAGACATCAAGGTCCGGACGGGCGAGATGCCTGCTATAAAGCATGTAGGATCCGGAATAGACGATGGCCCTGGCCATTGCCTCATCGTCGTTGGTGATAAACAGCCCGCCCTCGCCAGAGTTCATGTGTTTGTATGTCTGGGTGCTAAAGCATGCCCCTATGCCGAAACTGCCGCTGGGCCGACCTTCCCACCTTGCGCCCATGGTGTGGGCACAGTCTTCGATGAGTCGCAGATCGTGCTTCTTGCAGACTTGCATGAGCCGGTCCATATCCACCATGTGACCGCGCATGTGAGAAATGAGAAACCACTTAGCGCCGGTTGATGCAGCCTTGCGATCCAGGTCATCCAGGTCGATGGTGTAGTCTTTGGTGATCTCCACCAGCTCGATTTTGGCTCCGGCGTTTTCAATGGCACCTGGAACCGGTGCCAGGGTGTATGCGTTGCAAAGGACTTTGTCTCCAGGCTTTACGCCCAGACTTTTCAAGGCGATGTACATGGACGTGCCGCAGGAGGTAGTGGCAAGGCAGTATTTACTACCCATGTATTCAGCGAATTCCTTCTCAAGCAAGGCCGCTTCGCCCTCTTCGCCCGGGGCTACGTTATATCTGTGCAATTTACCTGACCGCATTATTTCCACGGCCCGTTCAATGCCCTGCTCCGGGATCGGCTCTTGCTTGGTGAACTCCTTGGTAAAAACCAGCGGAGTATTTTTTTCAGTCATTCCTTTGTCGCTCCATTGCTGTTTGTGCGGAATCAGTCGCGTTTCTGGTTATAGACTTCAAAATCGAATTCTTCGTCCGGGAAGTAAGAGCGGAGCCTCAGATCCGCGGCCCGGGCATGCCCCTCCATCCCCTCGATGCGGGAGATGCGGGAAGTCACCCCGGCAATCTGGCGGGCCGCCTCCTTGTTCAGGCGCTGCCAGGTGAGGACCTTGACGAATTTCTGGACGTTAAGACCTCCGGAATAGCGGGCCGCCTTGATCGTCGGCAGAATGTGGTTGGTGCCGGAAGTCTTGTCGCCATAGGACACGGTGCATTCCTCTCCCAGGAAGAGGGAGCCGTAATTCTTCAGCTTGGCCAGCCACCAGTCCAGATCCTCAGCCATGACCTGAACGTGTTCCGCAGCGTATTCGTCGCTGACCTTGACCATTTCATCGCGGTCTTGGCAAAGAACGATCTCCCCATAATCAGCCCACGAACTGCGGGGCACCTCGGGATTGGGCATCTCAGCTATGATCTTGGGCATTAATTCAAGCACCCTGTCGGCCAGTTCCCGGGAATCGGTGACCAGCCAGACCGGGGAATCGAAACCATGCTCGGCCTGGCTGACCAGGTCGACCGCGACAAAAACCGGGTCGGCTGTCTTGTCAGCAAGCACCAGGGATTCGGTGGGACCGGCAAAGACGTCAATGCCGACCTCGCCGTAGAGAAGGCGTTTGGTCTCGGCCACGTAGGCGTTGCCCGGTCCGACTATGATGTCCGCCTTTTTCCCGGTGAACAGTCCGAAGGCCATGCTGGCCACGGCTTGCACCCCTCCCAAAGCCATGACCACATCGGCTCCGGCCAGATTGAGCGCATAGGCTATGGCCGGGTTTATGGAGTCTCCTCGCGGAGGGGTGCAGGCCACCACCAGAGGCACGCCGGCCACCTTGGCGGTCGCCGTGCTCATGATCGCGGAAGCGGCATGAGCGAAACGGCCGCCCGGCACATAGCAGCCGGCGCAGTCGCAGGGAATCAGCCGCTGCCCCAACTGAACACCGGGATAGAGCTCCGTGGAAAACTCCTTCATGGACTGAAGTTGCTTTTCGGCAAAACCGCGGACCTGCTCATAGGCAAACCTGAAGTCGTCCTTCTGCCTTTGCGGGACGAGATTGATCAGGTGGGCCATCTCCTCCTCGGAGACCACAAAATCGCGATTCCAGCCGTCGAACTTTGAAGCCAGCTCCTTCACGGCCTCTTCTCCCCTGGCCCGCACATCGGCCAGGATATTCTTCACTGTATTAGTCACGGTTTCAGGGACGGAATGCCCGTCCTTAACCGCTTTTTTGATATAGACAGCCATATTTCCTCCTTAACGGATCTATGAAGATACATTCACCACCAAGCAGCCGAGATGATGGTGAGGCGTTGATCCGACCATGCTTTAACGTTAAAGCTTTTTGGTCAGATAATACGGCACAAGATCATGCCGCACAAAATAATTTAATTATAACAACACATAATACCAATTACAAAACGCTCGGACCAAGCAGCCACAGCAAAAGCAATCCTCATCACCGGACATAGCCGGTCCTGAAAAAACCGCATGACTTGCGGACGACCAGCTCGGTTTCCAAAACAATCTGTCTCGCCTGAAACGGCTCCCCGTTGTCGACGCAGTCGATTGTATCCATCAACAGATCAACGCTGACTTCGGCCATGGCCTCCCTTTTTTCCCAGATGCTGGATAAATCTATACCCGTAAGCCCCGTCAGTCTGATGTTGTCAAAGCCCAGCAGGGCCACGTCCTCGGGGATTCTCACTCCCCTAGCCAACAGGGCCTCCCTGGCGCTGAGCGCTATTGTGTCATCTTCGGCGAAAATCGCCGTGGGGGGCTCGTCCCTGGACATGAGCGCCTCTATCGCCCGGCGAGTCTCTTCGTCCGAAAAACGGCACTCGATTATCATATCGGGATCTGCCGACAGGCCATGGTCCTGGAGAGCGTTGATCGCGCCCTGGGTCCTTTCGATCATGGTCGAGGCCTCGTGATAGCCTTTCAATATGGCTATCCGGTCATGACCAAGACGGTAGAAATGACGAATGGCCTGATACGCAGCCTCGAAATTGTTCAGAACCACAGTGTTTATCCGGTCCTGCATTCCCGGATCATAGACGCGCCTGTTGACCAGTACGAACGGGAATTCATCTTCAACAAGGTCCCTTATATGAGAGGCTTTATGATTTACCGAGGAGATGATGATGCCGTCGACACGCTTGCCCATCAGCATATTGATGTATTTTTTTTCAAGCTCGGGCTCGTTATTGACATTGCAGATTATTACGGCGTAGCCATGCTGCCGGGCGGCTCTTTCAATATCCTCGACCAGAACCGAAAAAAACGGGTCCTTGGTGTTGTTGATCAGAAGACCGATGGTCTGGCTTTTCCTTTTTATAAGGCTTCTGGCCACCAGGTCGGGCTGATACCCAAGCTCATTGGCGATATCAATAATTACCTTCCGAGTCTTCTTGCTGAGTCCCGGACGATTATTCAATGCATTGGATACGGATGTTGCGGTGACTCCCGCAGCAGCGGCTATATCCTTTATTGTCGCCTTTTTTCTTGGCATATTCCCTACTGTTGATTACTCAGCATCCACTGTCTTAATGGCCTTGGCCTCTTTCACAATGCTGTCAGCCAGCACCTGTGACGAATCGTAAACCGGGACCGATACATTGATTTCATTGCCGATTACCGACAGTTCGGTGCAGGCGATCAATAACACTTCCGCCTGGCGGAAAATCAGTTCTTCGGCGCATTCCTGCAGAACATCCGCGACCTCGCGGCCGTAACTGCTGGTCTTGATCTTCCTGACGGCTCCCATCAGGTCGTCCTGAAGCCGTCCCGACGGATTTATCAGGTCTATGTTTCTGACTGCAAAGCGTTTTTTGAAAAGCTCCAGATTGACCACTGTCGTCGTGGCCAGCAGGCCGACCGTTTTGATGCCTGAATTTTCACGGTCGATGGTCTCAACCGTTAAATCTATCATATTAAGGACCGGGACAGACACTGCTCTCCGAACGTCATCATAATAATAGTGAGCTGTGTTGCAGGGGATGGCCAGGAAGTCCACTCCCCATTCTTCCAGTTTGCGAGCCATTTCAGACATGCACGGGGCCGGGCTCTCGCCGGTTCCCTCCAGCAGGGCCTTTATCCGCGACGGAATCTTGGGGTTGTTGTCGACCAGCATACGGATGTGGTCGATGTCGTCCAGAGCCGGGGTGGCCTTGATGATGCGGGCCATCAGGTCGACCGTGGCTTCCGGCCCCATGCCCCCGATGATACCGACTACCTTTTCTTGCATCTCGATTCACCTTGCGGCCACCCAGGGGCGGCGGGCCGTGCGCCCCCGGCGGCTTGAAGCCGCCGGGGACTGCGGGAGCACGGTTAGTCGGCGACTTCTTCCAGGCCCAGAATGGGTCTGATATACGCATACAGGGCCGGAGATCCGCCGGTATGGACGTACAGGATGTTTTCGCCCTTCTTGAAATAGCCTTTGCGGCTCAGGTCGATCAGGCCGGCCACGGCCTTGCCGGTATAAACCGGGTCGAGCAGAATGCCTTCGGTCTTGGCCATCATGTTCACGGCCTCCACCATCTTCTTATTGGGCACGGAATACTTGGGCCGCCAGTAATCGCCGAAGGAAACCACGGCTTCCCTGGGGATGTCCTGATGGACGCCCAGGCGCTCGGCCGTCTTGAGGGCCAGGTTGTAAACCAGGGGCTCCTGGTCTTCCGGGTCGCGGCTGACGCCGACGCCCACTATGGGGATGTTCATGTTGCAGCCGTAAAAGCCGGTCAGCAGTCCGGCGTGGGTGCCGGCGCTGCCCGAGGCCACGCACAAGCGGTCTATGTTCAGACCCTTTTCGAAGAGCTGGCCCTGGATCTCCTGGGCGCAGGCCGCGTAACCGGTGGCGCCTACGGGGTTGGAGCCGCCGCCGGGGATGATATAGGCCTTGCGTCCTTCCCTGGCCACGTCGTCGGCCACTTTCTGCATGGCCGCGGCCATGTCGGTGCCGGCTGAAACGACTTCTATCTTTTCGACGCCGAGGAGGCGGTACAGGAAGTTGTTGCCCGAAGCCTCGGGGTTATAGCTGCCCGGAACGCGCTCTTCCAGGACCAGACGGCACTTGAGGCCTTCCTTGACGGCGGAGGCCAGGGTCAGGCGGCAGTGGTTGGACTGCACGGCGCCGCAGGTGATGAGGGTGTCCGCGCCCTGGGCCAGCGCCTCGGCGACCAGGAACTCCAGTTTGCGGGTCTTGTTGCCGCCGGAAGTCAGACCGAGCAGGTCGTCTCTTTTGATGTAGATATTGGGGCCGCCCACGGCTTCGCTGAAGCGGGGCAGGAACTCTATGGGCGTTTCGCCTTCCGTGTAACGGCGGCGGGGGAATTTGGCCAGATTCATAATGAACCTCCTATCTGGTTAAAGCTTGACTATGGCTTCTATCTCGATATCCGCGTTTTTGGGCAGGGCCGCTACCTGGATGGCCGACCGGGCCGGCAGGGCGGCCGTGAAATACTGGGCGTAGACCTGATTGACACGGGCAAAGTCCGCCATGTCGGTCAGAAAGACGGTGGCCTTGACCACCCTGTCCAGGCCGGTGCCGGCGGCTTCGGCGATGGCCTTGAGGTTCTTCAGGCACTGGTGCGCCCTCTCCTCGATACCGCCCCGGGCGAACTCGCCTGTCTCCGGGTCCACCGGAAGTTGCCCTGAAATGAAAAGCAGCTCCCCGGCCTTGACCGCCTGGGAATACGGACCGATGGCCGCCGGGGCCTTGGCCGTTGAAACTGCTTCCGGTGAATTGTCTCTGCTCATAAACATTTCCTCCATGGGGTCACCTGAGCACAGGAGGTCAGAAACGGTTGAGGTCCTGTTCAGCGTGAATTTTTTTCAGATAATTGTAGACAGTGTATTTGGATACGCCCATCAGAAGGGCCACCTGGTCGACGGCGCTCTTTATCTGGAAGACACCGTTGGCTTCCAGCTCCTTGACCAGCTCGATCTTTTCTTCCATGGACATGGAAGCCGACTGTTTTCCGACCTTGGCCACGGCCTGTTCAAAGAGGGCTTCAATGGTCTCGGCTATGGAGCTGGCGAAGGTTTCAACCCTTTCCGAACCGTTGAAGGCGCAGGCCGTGCTGGTGAACATCTCCAGGGCGTGGGCGGCGTTGAGGTAGTCGGTCATGTCGAAATTGATGCAGAAGGCGGCGACGACCTCACCCTCTTCGTTGCGAATGAAAACCGTGGTCGACTTCAGGGTCCGGCCATCGCTGGTCGTGGTCTTGTAGTTGCACCTATCGGAAATGTTTTTTCCTTCCCGATGGAGGGCCTTGACTACGAGGTCCGTGACCGGGGCGCCGGGCGTCCGCCTGGTCACTTCACCGGCTATGTATTTGATCGATTTCTTCGGTCTGGAGAGATCGTGGACCACCACTTCAAAATGGCGGGGGAAGGTATTGACGATGGCATCCGCCACCTGCTGGAGATTACGGAAGACCAGGTCGTTCCTCTTCATGGATGAATCCTGATCTCCGGACAAGGCCTTCTCCATATTGCAGAGCCTGGATTCTGTTGTTTGAATTTCGCTGCCCACGCGAACCATCCCTTGCCTCTTGAATGAATCGTCAACGGAAAGTCTACTGGACCCTGTATACTTTAACGTTAAATCTGTGTCAACAAAAACTTTAACGTTTAATCAAAATTTTGAAAAGTTCCCGCACTGCGCCGTTAATCACCCCTTTGCCGTCTCACCCGTCTTAAGCAGGACGAGTTGTCTATTTGCGGTTTTCGGTCCAGGCAGCCGGCTCCGGTTTCAGCCCGGATTATCCATAAGGGTATTGCAGCAGGCAGATCCGTGGTCTTCCGTTCACGTTTTTTGACCTGAACCTACTTGAAGATCCCTGCACGGCAAATGTTTTGTAACATTTTGAACCTTATACTAAAATAGTGAGAATCGGTGGTTTGGAGACAAGTCATGGTCGAGCGATTTCCACAGATGAGAGTTTTCTGGATTACTGTATAGATCAGCGCCTGAGCAAGAAGTCTTTTTTGAGCGACGTGGACCGAATCACCGACTGGAATCCGATAGAGAGGCTGCTTAAGAAGCACTACAAGCGGCTTGGTTCAGGCGCAAGCCTGACCGGAGGCGCTGGGGCCTCCGGTTTTGTTTTCGGGTTTGGGTGTGCCTTCTTTACCTGGACGGGCCGGCCGGGGCGACATGGGGCAGGTCTGTGGACCCGGTCAGAAAGATATCCACTTCCCGGGCCATGCGGCGTCCGGCGGCGATGGCCTGGACCACCAGCCAGGCTCCGGTGCTGGCGTCTCCGGCGGCGAAGACCTTGGGCCTGGCGGTCATCATACCGGCGTCCACGGCCACGTTGCCGCGCCGGTCGTAGTCCACGCCCAGGGCGTCCAGAAGGCCGTGGTGTTCGGGCTGGGTGAAGCCCATGGCCAGCAGAACCAGTTCGGCGTCCATTTCAAAATCGCTGCCTTCGACCTTTTCCATGCCAGCCCGGCCCTGATCGTCCGGCGGCGCCCAGCGGACTTCATGTCCGGCCAGTTTCTCCACCCGGCCGCCCCGTCCGATAAAGGCTGAAGTGCCCACGCACCAGCGGCGTTCGCCGCCTTCCTCATGAGCCGCGCTGGTGCGCAGGATGTTGGGCCAGAGAGGCCACGGGGCGGATTCGTCCCTGTCCTGGGGGGGCCGGGGCAGAATCTCCAGTTGATGAACGCTGGCTGCTCCCTGGCGGAGGGCCGTGCCCAGACAGTCCGCGCCGGTGTCGCCTCCGCCGATAATGACCACTTTTTTACCGGCGGCCTTGATCTGGTTTCCGTCTATGGGCAGTCCGGCCACCCGGCGGTTCTGCTGGACGAGGTATTCCATGGCGAAATGGATTCCGTCCAGTTCGCGGCCGGGGATGGGGAGGTCGCGGGGCACGCCTGCTCCGACGCAGAGGCAGACGGCGTCGAAACGCTTGAGGATGAATCCGGCGGAGATGTCCAGTCCTACATGCACGCCGGTTTCGAAGGCGACACCTTCGGCCCTCATCTGATTGAGACGCCGGTCGATGACGCGCTTTTCCAGCTTGAAATCGGGAATGCCGTAGCGGAGGATGCCGCCGGGCCGGTCGGCTTTTTCGTAGACAGTGACCGAATGTCCGACTCGCCGAAGCTGCTGGGCCGCGGCCAGCCCGGCCGGACCGGAACCTATTATGGCCACCCGTTTACCCGTTTCGGACAAGGGCGGTTCGGGGCGTATCCAGCCCTCGGACCAGCCGCGTTCGACGATGGTCTTCTCGTTCTGGCGTACGGTCACCGGGGAGTTGTCAATGCCCAGGATACACGACGCCTCGCAGAGGGCCGGGCATACCCGGCCGGTAATTTCCGGGAAATTGTTGGTGGTGTGCAGCAGGGCCAGGGCGTCGCGCCAGCGGCCCCGGCTGACCAGGTCGTTCCATTCCGGGATGAGGTTGCCCAAAGGGCAGCCGAAACCGTGGCAGAAAGGCACGCCGCAGTCCATGCAGCGGGAAGCCTGGGCCCGGAGTTCGACTTCGGGCATCTCGCGGTATATTTCGCCATAATGACGCAGCCGTTCTTCGACGGGCTGCCTCTCGAAATCCTTGCGTTCGATATTCATAAAAGCGTCGGGTTTTCCCATTGTTGTCCCTTTGCTTCCTACGCCTGCTGGACCATTTCAGCGGCCGTGCGGCGGGAAGAGAGGTCTTCCTTGGCCATCTGGCCCAGGGCCCGCCGGTATTCCATGGGCATGACCTTGACGAACAGGGAGAGGGTTTTTTCCCAGGTACTGAGCATCCACCTGGCCCTCGGGCTGTCCGTATAGCCTATGTGCCTCTCTATCATGTCCCGGAGCGTTTTTATGTCTTCAGGCTGATCGACCGGTTCAATATCCACCATGTCCAGGTTGCAGCGCAGATCGAAATCCTGCTGCGGGTCGTAGACGTAAGCTATGCCGCCGGACATGCCGGCCGCGAAGTTGACGCCGGTCCGGCCCAGCACGACCACCAGCCCGCCGGTCATGTATTCGCAGGCATGGTCGCCCACGCCTTCCACCACGGCCAGCGCCCCGCTGTTGCGGATGGCGAACCTTTCACCGGCCAGGCCACCGAAGTAGACTTCGCCGCTGGTGGCCCCGTACAGGGCCACATTGCCGACGATGACGTTGTCCGCCGGCTCGAAAGGCGAATCCTGGGGCGGGCGCACAATGATCTTGGCGCCGGAAAGGCTTTTGCCGATGTAGTCGTTGCTGTCGCCGGTCAGGATCATGGTCAGGCCCTTCAGGCCGAAGGCCCCGAAGCTCTGGCCGGCCGAACCGGTGAAGCGCAGGGTGATGGTGTCGTCGGGCAGCCCCTGGTAGTTTAGGAGCTTGGCCATATGGCCGCTGAGCATGGCCCCGGTGGTCCGGTTGACATTGCGGATGGGCAGGTCTATTTCGACCTTTTCCCCTCGTTCCAGGGCCGGGGCGGCCAGACGGATAAGCTCGTGGTCCAGCACCCGGCTGATGTTGTGGTCCTGAACCTGCACGCAGCGGCGGGCCACGGAGTCCGGGGCGTCGCCCCGGTGGAATATGCCCGAAAGATCTACCTTGCGGGCTTTCCAGTGGCTGATGCCTTCCCGTTTGCGGAGCATGTCGCAGCGGCCGACCATGTCGTCCACCCGGCGGAAGCCCAGAGCGGCCATGATCTTTCTCAGATCTTCGGCCAAGAAATGGAAATAATTGATCAGATGTTCGGGGCGGCCCTGAAAGCGGGAGCGCAGGCGTGGGTCCTGGGTGGCCACGCCGGCCGGGCAGGTGTTCTGATGGCATTTGCGCATCATCACGCAGCCCAGCACCACCAGCGGCGCGGTGGCGAAACCGAATTCCTCCGCCCCCAGCAGAGCGGCAACGGCCACATCCCGGCCGGTCCTGAGCTGTCCGTCGGTCTGCACTCTTATGCGGCCCCGCAGATCGTTCTGGACCAGAACCTGCTGAGTCTCGGAGAGGCCCAGTTCCCAAGGCACGCCCGCATGCTTGATGCTGCTCAGCGGGCTGGCTCCGGTCCCTCCGTCGCCGCCGGAAATAAGCACCGCGTCGGCGTGGCCCTTGGATACGCCTGCGGCCACCGTGCCGACTCCGGCCTCGCTGACCAGCTTGACGTTGATTCTGGCCGCCGGGTTGACGTTTTTCAGGTCGAAGATGAGTTGGGCCAGATCCTCGATGGAATAGATGTCGTGATGGGGAGGCGGGGAGATGAGGCTGACGCCCGGCGTGGAATGCCGCACCCTGGCGATTTCCACGTTAACTTTGTGTCCGGGCAACTGGCCGCCTTCTCCAGGTTTGGCCCCCTGGGCTATTTTTATCTGCAACTCCGAAGCGCTGACCAGGTAATCCGTGGTCACGCCGAATCGGCCCGAAGCCACCTGCTTGGTGGCGCTGCAGAGGCTGTCGCCGTTGGGCAAAGGTTTGTACCTGTTCCGGTCCTCGCCGCCCTCGCCGCTGTTCGAACGGGAACCCAGGCGGTTCATGGCCGCGGCCATGGCCTCGTGGGCCTCGCGGCTGATGGAGCCGAAAGACATGGCTCCGGTGACGAAGCGCTTGACTATTTCGGACGCGGGTTCGACTTCTTCGAGCGGCACAGGGGTTCCGGGCTGGAAATCGAACAGGCTACGCAGAGTGCAGTGCCGCCGCATCTGATCGTCTATGCACTCCGTGAAACGTCTGAAGGCCTCATAATCGTTGTTCCGCGCCGCCTGCTGGAGGAAACGGATGGCGTCCGGCGTCCACATGTGCCGTTCGCCGTCCCGCCGGAAAGCATACTTGCCTCCGCTGTTCAGAATGTTCGAGGCTCCACGCTTCCGCCGGAAGGCATCCTCATGGCGCTCCAGAGTCTCCCGAGCCAGATCCTCCACATCTATTCCGCCGATGCGGGTGGGGATCTTGGGGAAATACTCGTCTACGAAAGACTGGGACAATCCAAGGGCTTCGAAAACCTGGGCTCCCCGGTAGCTTCGCAGGGTGCTGATGCCCATCTTGGAAAAAATCTTCAGAAGGCCATTCTCTACGGCCCGCAGGTAATTTTCCACCGCGTCCTGGATAGTGAGACCATCGCCCAGGCTGCCGCCATCCAGAAGGGAAGCCACAGTTTCAAAGGCCAGGTAAGGGTTGACAGCGCTGGCTCCGAAGCCCAGAAGCAAGGCGTAATGCATGACTTCGCGAGGCTCTCCCGATTCGGTGATGAGAGATACGCTGGTCCGCAGGCCGCGGGTAACCAAGTGCTGGTTGACTGCGGCCGTGGCCAGAAGGCTGGGAATGGGCGCCCGGTCCGCCGAGATGTTCCTGTCGGTCAGGATGATGACCGAGCGGCCTTCCAGAACGGCTTTTTCCGCTTCCTCCTTCAGCTTCTTGACCGCCTTGGCCAGTCCGGCTTCGCCGTCGGCCACGTCGAAGAGCATGTCCAGAGTGACGTTGCGGAACTCCTTCATCACCGCCGCCCTGATGCGGGACAGGTCGTCGTTGGTCAGCAGGGGGGTGTCCAGTTTGAGCATGCGGGCGTAGTCGGGCGCTTCCGACAAAAGGTTGCCCTGGGGGCCGATGTAGGTGGTCAGGGACATGACCAGCTCTTCCCTGATCGGGTCGATGGCCGGGTTGGTCACTTGGGCGAAAAGCTGCTTGAAATAATCAAACAAGGGCCTGGGCTGATCCGACAGCACCGCCAGAGGGGTGTCGTCGCCCATGGAACCCACCGGCTCCTTGCCGTCACGGGCCATGGAGGTGATGATGATGTTCAGATCCTCGCGGGAATAACCAAAGGCCTGTTGCCTTAACAGCAGGCTGTCCCGGTCCACCTGGACCGTGCCCGTACCGTCGAAGAGGCCGCGCAGGTGCATCCGGTTGGCCGACAGCCAGCGGCGGTAAGGCTTTCTGCGGCAGACAACGGCCTTTATCTCGTCGTCGGCCAGCATGCGCCCCTGGGATGTGTCCACCAGGACCATCTTGCCGGGGCTGAGGCGGCCCTTGGCCAGCACATCCTTGGCGGGAATGTCCAGGACGCCCACCTCCGAGGCCAGCACCACCAGGCCGTTCCTGGTCCGCACCCAGCGGGCCGGGCGCAGACCGTTCCGGTCGAGGGTGGCGCAGACCCGCGTGCCGTCGGAACAGACCAGGGCGGCCGGGCCGTCCCAGGGCTCGATGAACATGGCGTGATACTCGTAAAAAGCCCGCCGGTCGTTGCCCATGTAATAGTCCTGGCCCCAGGCCTCGGGCACCATCATCATCAGGGCTTGAGGCAGGCTGCGGCCGCCCTGCACCAGCAACTCCAACTGGTTGTCGAAACAGGCCGAATCGCTGCCGCCTTCGATGATGATCGGCAGGAGGTCGCGGAGCCTTTCGCCGAACACATCCGATTGCAGGGTGGCGTATCTGGCCTGCATGTTGTTGATATTGCCGCGCAAAGTGTTTATTTCCCCGTTGTGGGCGATGAAACGGAAAGGCTGAGCCAGTGCCCAAGTCGGGAAGGTATTCGTGCTGTAGCGCTGATGGACCACGGTCAAGGCCGATTTGACCAGGGGGTTGGCCAGGTCGGGATAGAACCTGGGCACCTGTTCGGCCAGCATCATGCCTTTGTAGACTATGGTCCTGGACGACAGGCTGGGAACGTGGAACTGGTCCATGCCGTCCACATCCGAACCCCATATGTGCTTCTCAGCCCGGCGGCGGATGATGTACAGACGGCGCTCGAAAGCCTCCTGAACCTCCTCCGGTCCGGCGATGAAGACCTGCTTGACCTCTGGACAGTTGGCCCTGGCTGTGGCTCCGACGGCCGAACGGTCTATGGGCACATCGCGCCAGCCCAGAACGCGGCAGCCGCAGGACTCGGCTTCGTCCTCGACAATACGCATGCATTCCCGGCAGGCGAAACGGTCATTGGGCAGAAAGGCCATGCCCACGCCGTAGAGCCCCGGCAGCTCGAAACCAAGACCAGCCCCGGAACTCCGGAAGAACTCATCCGGCACCTGAAAAAGCAGTCCGGCCCCGTCGCCGGTTTCCGGATCGCTGCCCGACGCGCCCCTGTGGGTCAGGTTAACCAGAACGCGCATGGCCTGTTCGATTATTTCCCGCGACTTGCGGCCGTCAATATTGGCCACAAAGCCGACCCCGCAGGAGTCGTGTTCGAACCCGGGGTCGTAACATCCTTTTTTTTCTGGTAATCCACTTTTCATAGTAGTGTCGTGTCCGTCAGATTGTTCGAGTTGTGCGGCTGACATTAAGACGGCCCTCTCCTTGCGGAACAGGGCCGGGTAAAGTTCCGGCGCAAGGCTGGAACCTCTTATTGTATGGCCTTATCTTGAAAAAATCAATATTATTAGTTGATTAGTAGAACTTAAAAGCACGGGGCCGGTTCATGTGGCGTATCAGATGCCAGCAAAAATTCGTCTCCGGACGCGGAAGATGTTCCCCCCGCGTCCGACCACAAAACCAAGTCTTATTTCAGTCTTCCGGTTTGACCGCCGGGCTCACCGCCAGAACCGGGCAGGTCGTCCGTCTGAGCACGCGGTCGGTGGTCGAACCCACCAGCAGGGTTTCCATGAGGCCCCGGCCCCTGACCCCCAGCACGATAAGGCCTATGTCGTTGACCGTGGCGTACTTGACCAGTTCCTCGTGAGGCTCCCCGGCCAGCAGGGTCGCCTTGGATTCGCACCAGTATTCGGCTTCCGCTGGAATCATGGCCTTAAGCCGTTCGGTCAGGCGTTCCCGCAGGTTCTTTTTGTACTCATCCCCGGACTGTTCACCTGGTTTGAGCATATCCTCGAAAACAGCCGGGGGGATGACGTGGACCAGGTGAAGTTCGGCCTGAAACTGCAGGGCCAGGCTGGTCCCGTACTCAAAGGCCAGTTGAGAGTTCGGGGAAAAATCGCAGCCCACCATGATACGCTTGAGCCCGATGGTCCTTTCGGTTCCGGGACCCCACTCGGGTCCGGGAGCCTGGATGATCAGCAAAGGAATGGACAGAAGCTGAAGAAGCTTCTGGGTCACCGAGCCCAGAATAAGGCGGGTCAGGCCGGAGCGGCTCCGGGTCGCCGTGATGACCAGATCGGCTTCGAATTCCCGCGAGAGCCGGGCAATTTCGTCCGCGGCGTGGCCGATGGTGACGACCGGCTCCCATTCCGTCTCTTCGGCCCCGACCATGGCCCCGATTTCGCCCAAAGCGAAATCGATTATCCGGCTGCGCAGAGCGCCGGGGTCAATCATGGTCTCGCCGTACACCGTGGCCGCAGGCAGATCGATGACATGACAGACATAAAGGCGGGCTCCGAATTCCCTGGCCAGGGCCAAGCCGTACGAAACCGCATGATTGGAATAGTCGGAAAAATCGGTGGCGCAGATTATCCGTTCAACCCGTATCTTCATGTCAGCCCCCTTTGTCTCGGGCAAGTTGTTTAAAGAAACGGACCGGACCGGTTACTTGCGGAACGGAAAAGTGCCCAGAGTGAAAACTTCCACCGTCGGAGGTTCGGTCAGAAGCTCTCCAATCCTGGCTTCCAGGTCGGCCCTGTTCCTGTCGTCCTGCCATTTCAGCCAGTGATCGACGCTGTCCCATGTGCCGACAACCATGAGCTTCTGAGGGTCGTCGTGTCCGATCAGCGTTTCCCCGGTTATGTAGCCGGGCTGATTCATGGCCTCCACCCGGAGCTTGTTGAGCAGCTTCAACAGCTCCATAGCCTTGCCGTTCTGGTAGCGCCTGGAAATCAAGACCTTGACCGCCATGGGTGGCCTCCTTTTGTTGTGGGAAACAGCAAGATAAGAGTATTTAATAAAAGCATATACCAGGTACAGGCTTTCGACAAGACGCACCCTTTGCCCTGGCTGAACAATCCAGGGCATGTCCGGTGGAAAACTTTAAGCCTTGTAAAAAATACCGACACCTATCCACCCGCCTTCCGGGCTCTTCTCTCGGGCTTAACGAGAATAAATACAAAAAATACAAATCTATATGCCCACCTATCACTATTGCGTGAAATATGGCACAGGCGTTGCTTTTGTGACAAAAAGGTTACAAAAAAGTTTGTTTTAAGGCCGCAGGCCGCGCCTGTCGGCCGTGGAAACCAGATTCGAAGATATCGGCAATGCGAGGAGGCCCATTGGAGCAGACCCTGCTGATTCTCGTGGTGGCGCTCGGTTTCATTTTTGCCTATGTGAACGGATTTCACGACGGCTGCAACGTCATCGCCACCATTGTTTCCTCAAGGTCCATGGAGCCGCGGCGGGCTCTTTTCTATGCCTGCCTGGCCGAGTTCATAGGTCCGCTTATCATGGGCACGGCCGTGGCCGCCACCGTGGGCAAGGGCGTCATCAATCCCGTCTGCTTCGATCCGGCCGGGCAAGACATTTCCGGACTCCTGCTTCTGGCCGCTCTTTCCAGCGCCATCATCTGGAATCTTCTGACCTGGTGGTTGGGCCTGCCTTCCAGTTCATCCCATGCCCTGATCGGCGGCCTGGTCGGCGGAGGCATCGCCGCCTTCGGGATAGGGGTCGTCAACTGGCACGACCTCTTCTACAAGGTCATCCTCGTCCTTTTCATCTCACCGGTCCTGGGCATGGTCGCGGGCTATGTGATTATCGTTATCAACATCGCCCTTTTCAAAAACGCCCATCCCCGGATAAACAACACCTTCAAGAGGGTCCAGCTCGTCAGCATGGTGCTCCTGGGAGCCAGCCACGGGGCCAACGACGCCCAGAAATCCATGGGCGTCATCACCATGATGCTGCTCATGGGCGGCACTATCCAGACCTTTGAAGTCCCCTTCTGGGTCATGCTCGGCAGCGCCGCAGCCCTGTCTCTCGGCGTCTCTTCCGGCGGCTGGAAAATCATCAAGACCGTGGGCACCAAGATATTCCGCGTGGAGCCCATACATTCCTTCAGTTCGCAGGTGGCCGCCGGTACGGTCATCCTGGTCGCCGGCCTGGTGGGCGGGCCGGTCAGCACCACGCAAGTGGTTGGTTCGTCCATCATCGGCGTCGGAGCGGGTCACCGCACCACCGAAGTCCGCTGGATGGTCGTCAAGGACATTCTTATTGCCTGGCTGATAACCATACCCGGATCGGGCATACTGGCCATTTTCCTGTATTACTCGTTTATGGCCTTGCTCGGACGCGGCGGAGCGCCCGGCGGCTTTCTCTGGATGTAGCCTTACGGAGGTGGTTCATGGGACTGTGGCGGCGTATGTTTCCCAAGAGAGAGAGGGATTTCTTCGGACTTCTGGCGGCCCAGATGGCCAAGACCATGGAAGGCGTCGAACTCCTGGAGAAATACCTGCACAAAGGCAACGACAATTCGCTGGACCAAATGCACCGCCTCGAACACGAGGCCGACGATATCAGGCGCTGCATCATCGACGACCTGAACCATACCTTCATCACTCCCATCGACCGCATCGACATATTCACCCTCTCGCGGGCCCTGGACGATATAATCGATCATGCCAAAACCACCATGTCCGAGATGGAGGTCTACGATTTAGACCCCAACGAATACGTGCAGATGATCGCCACAAACCTCAAGCACGCGGCCCAGAAGCTGTCGGATTCCGTCGTGCATTTCAAAGACCGCCCCAATCTGGCCAATGAAGACGCCGTCCGCTCCAAGCTGCTCATTAATAATATGGAGCACCTTTATCACGAGTCTTTCAAGGAAATGGCCGATCACGGCGACTACCCCTACATTTTCAAAATGCGCGAGATACACTTTTCCCTGTTCAAGGTCGCGGAGGCCATCAGGCAGTCCAACAACATCCTCCTGGATGTCATCGTCAAAATGAGCTGACCGGCCTCCGCCCGGTTAGGCCGAAGCGTTTCCCTCGGCGTGATCCGGGAATCACCTTGATGTTTTCTTCAGGCGGCCGCCCCGGTCTTCAGCTCTGATCACCGTCCGAGCCCGCCCGGCGTCCCAGCCGGCAGCGGCGCAATTCCCCTTGGACAAAAATCTCCCGGCCTGTCCCGCTGTCGCGGGCAGGCTTTTCCTTGTTCCGGTTCTGGACCGCTCAATGGGGTCGCCTTTGAGGTATGTATAGTAAAATGCCTTCAAATCAAAAAAAATGCCTCGTATTGCTGTTAACAGCAAAAAAAGAGCTGAAATTTATAGATTGTTACATTATAATGAAATTGGACCAGGGGGTGACAGTATTGACAGTATCTGCGGAAAAGTTTCATCCAAACCAGAAGAATAATTTCGACAATATAATATTGTCAGATAGTTGCGTCCAGGGCGTCCGGGCGGTGGGTATCCGTCCGCCCTCCTGAGCTGTTCCTCTGCGCCACTCACCGGTCTTCTATTTCAGCCCCCATCCCGGGCCAGGGCAACCTATGCCCGAGCCGCATGAACTCTTGTGAACCAGGAAAGCATTGGAAAAATGAAAATATGGGGTTAAATATGAAAAAAAGATGAAAATACAAAAAAATATTTGACAGAAACATCAAAAAGGACTAACCTGCATTCCGTAACCCGACATTGACGGCGGGTCCCATCGCAAACCGGTTTCCAGCCTTATGAGGCATGTATGAAGCTGGACGAAACAACTCTCGACATTATCAGATCCCTGCGGGACGGACGCAAACCGTTCTGCGACATTGCCCAGGATCTGGCCCTCTCGGTCAACACTGTTCGCGGCAGGGTCAATCAGGGTCTGGACGAGGGCCTTCTGTCCATCACCGGTCTTGTGGACCCTTTCAAGATACCCGGACACACGCTGGTCTTTATCGGAGTGGTCCTCCGCACGCCTCGCCTTGTGGCCAAGGCGACCGAGTTCAGCCTCCTGCGCGGAGTCATCGCGGCCTCGGTGGTCACCGGCAGGTTTGATCTGCTGGTGCTGGTGCTTCTGAACGAAACGTTCAGGTTGCAGGATTTCTTCACTCAGGAAGTGTCCCACTGTCTGGATGGTGTTCAATCGTGTGAGACGTTCGTGGTTTACCATGGCTGTAATCTGAAAGTTCCGTACATCCTTTAATATAGTTGGTTGAAAATGTTCAACACAATAATCTAACTCGGAATAGGATGAAAAACAAATGGGCGATGCGATAAAAAAGACTCCTTTGAATGGCTGGCACGCCGCCAACGGCGGGAATCTGGTCACCTTCGGCGACTATGAGATGCCCCTGTGGTATTCGTCAGCCAAAGACGAACACCTCGTCTGCCTGACAAACGCCGGCACCTTTGACACCAGTCATATGGCCGTGGTCCTGGTCAGCGGTTCGGATGCCTTCGACATCCTGCAGCTCTGCTTCACCCGCGACCTGAACGCCTGTGTGGGCAAGGACAACTCGCCGCTGGTCAACGGGCGCTGCGTCTATGGCGCGTTCCTGAACGAAAAAGGCCAGTGCATAGACGACGCCATCGTTTACCAGTTCGTTCCCGGCGACTTCATGGTGGTCGTCAACGCCGGCATGGGCGGCGTCATTGCCGGGCACCTGGCCGAACACGGCAAGGGCAAGGACGTCAAGATTTCCGACATGACCGACAAACTGGGCAAGATGGATATCCAGGGACCGGCCTCGCTCAAGATCATGAGCAAGATAGTGGCCGACCCGGGCAAGGCCTTCGACAAGCTGCCCTACTTCGGCTTCAACGGACACTTCGATGCTTCTTCCCCCTTGTCCCAGGCCGTCCGCCTCAAAGACGGCACCCCCTTCCTTCTGTCCCGCTCCGGCTACACCGGCGAATTCGGCTTCGAAATTTTCAGCCAGCCCGGCGATGTGGTCAAAATCTGGGAACAGATTCAGGAAGCCGGTAAGGAATTCGGCCTCATGGCCTGCGGCCTGGCCGCCCGCGACTCCCTGCGCACCGGAGCCCTGTTGCCCCTGTCTCATCAGGATATCGGAGCCTGGACCTATCAGAACCATCCCTGGATCTTCGCTCTGCCCGGCAAGCCCGGCTCTTTCACCAAAAAATTCATCGGCGGCGAAGCCCTTGACAAGGCCGGAAACAAGGAATACACCGTGCCTTTCGTCGGCTCCGACCTGCGCAAAGTCTCCTCGCACGATCCTCAGGCCGTTGTGCTGGACGCCGCAGGCCAGGAGATCGGGGTAGTCCTGACCTGCGCCACCGATATCGCCATCGGCTGGGCCGACGGCCGTATCTACTGCCTGGTGAGCCCCGACAAGCCGGCCGACTTCAAGGCCAAGGGACTCTGCTGTGGTTTCATCAAGGTCAACAGGCCGCTCAAACCGGGCGACGAGGTTGAACTCAAGGACAACCGCCGCGCCCTCAAAGTGAAAATAGTTGAAGACATTCGGCCGGACCGCACCGCGCGGAAACCGCTGAAGAGCTTCGCCTGAAAAGTAAGAAATTAAAATTCCATAAAGGGAGTAACGACCATGAAAGAAGTTAACGATCTGATTCTGCCGGCTGATCTGCGTTATACCAAGGACCACGAATGGGCCAAGGTAGTTGATGGCAACGTCCGCATCGGTCTTGACGACTACGCCCAGGACCAGCTTGGCGACATCGTTTTCGCCGAATTGCCTGAAATCGGCGCCAAGTTGTCCAAGGGCGGAGAATTTGCCACGGTCGAATCAACCAAGGCCGTCTCTGAATGCTACATGCCGGTCAGCGGCGAGGTCGTCAAGGTCAACGAAGCCCTGCTCGACAATCCCCAGCTCATCAATGAAAGCTGCTACGACGAAGGCTGGATGATCGAAGTAAAACCCGACGATCTTTCCGAGATGGACCAGCTCATGGACAGCGAACAGTGTAGGGCCAGTGCGGGAGAGCACTAATGCGTTACCTGCCACATACTCCAGAAGACATTGAGGCCATGCTCCAGGTCGTTGGAGCCAAAAGCCTTGATGATCTTTTCGCCACGATCCCCCCGGACAGCAGGCTGAAGAGGGATTTGGACCTCCCTCAGCCGCTGACCGAATGGGAGCTGAACCAGCTCATGGACGAAATGGCCGCCTCCATGGCCTCGTCCCCCAAATACAAAGTATTCTTGGGAGCTGGCAGCTATAACCACTTCATCCCCAGCACCGTCCCCTTCCTCATGGGGCGGTCCGAATTCGTTACGGCTTATACTCCGTATCAGCCGGAAGTCAGCCAGGGCACGCTCCAGTACATCTACGAATTCCAGACACTGGTCTCCAAGCTGCTCGGCATCGACGTGGTCACCGCTTCCCATTACAACGGCGGGACCGCGCTGGCAGAATCCCTGCTCATTGCCTGCCGTTCAAAGAAAAAGAAGGTGGCGGCGGTCTCAAGCCTGGTCAATCCGATGTACCGCCGGATACTGAAAACCTACTTCGAATCCACCGGCATAGATGTCGTCGAACTGCCTTACCTGCCCGACGGCAGGACCGACCTGAGCGCCCTCGACGGCCTGGCCGATGTGGGTGCGGTCGCCGTGCAGTCGCCGAACTTCTTCGGCTGTCTGGAAGACCTTCAGGGCTTCGCCGACAAGAGCCACGAAAAGGGCGCCTTCTTAATCGCCTCGTTCACGGAAGCCCTGGCCTTCGGACTCTTCAAGAGCCCCGGCAGCCAGGGAGCCGACTTTGTGGCCGGTGAAGGACAAAGCCTGGGCGTGCCTCAGAGTTACGGCGGTCCCAGCCTGGGCCTGCTCGGCAGCACAGAGAAGCTTGTCCGCAACCTGCCCGGCCGCCTTATCGGCAAGACCGTGGACCTGGACGGACAGCGCGGCTTCGTTATGACCCTGGCCACCCGGGAACAGCATATCCGCCGGGAAAAGGCCTCTTCAAACATATGCAGCAACCAGAGCCTCTGCTCCCTGGCCGCGGTCATCTACATGGCCTCCGTCGGCGGCACAGGCATCAGGGAACTGGCCAAACTCAATTATGACAAGGCCGAATACCTCAAAGGACAACTCAAAAAGGCCGGTTTCAAAATCCCCTTTGAAACCCAGACCTTCAATGAGTTCGTGGTCGAGTTCCCCGAAGGTTTCGATAAGACCTATCAGAAGCTGCTGGACAAGAAGATCGTGGCCGGCCTGCCTCTGGTCAAATACTATCCGGAAATGAAGAATCATTACCTGATGTGTGTGACCGAAACATTGACCAAGGCCGATATGGACGATCTGCTCGGGGAGATTAAGTCATGAAGAAAACATATACAGGCTTGCAGCTGAGCGAACCGCTGCTCTGGGAAAAAGGCAAGAAGGGCAGACATGCCTTTGACCTGCCCGGCCGGGACGTGGAACCCGCGCCTCTGGATCAGAGCCTGGTCGGTGACGGGCCTGATTTCCCGGACCTGAGCGAGGTTGAGGTCGTTCGTCACTTTGTCAGGTTGTCGACCTGGAACTACGGCGTTGATTCGGGTACTTACCCCCTGGGCTCCTGTACCATGAAGTACAACCCCAAGACCAACGAACGCCAGGCTTCTCTCACCGGCTTCAACAATGCTCATCCCCTTCTGCCGGCCGAATTGAGCCAGGGCGCCCTGCGCATGCTTTACGAAATGCAGGAATACCTGGGCGAAATCACCGGCATGGACGGCGTAACCCTCCAACCGGCCGCCGGCGCCCATGGCGAAATGACCGGTATGATGATGATCCACGCCTATCATGCGGCTCATGGCCGTCAGCGCACCAAGGTCATCATCCCTGACACCGCCCACGGCACCAACCCGGCCACAACCGTGCTCTGCGGTTATGCACCGGTCAACGTCACGTCCAATGAAAAAGGCTACCTCTCTCCCGAGACCATCGAAGCCGTCATGGACGAAGACACCGCCGGCATCATGGTCACCAACCCGAACACCCTCGGCCTGTATGAAGAAAACTTCAAAAAAATAGCCGAGATCGTTCACTCCAAGGGCGGCTTGGTCTACTACGACGGCGCCAACATGAACGCCATCATGGGCGTCGTCCGTCCCGGCGACGTAGGCGCGGACGTCATGCACCTCAACCTCCACAAGACCTTCTCCACCCCGCACGGCGGCGGCGGACCGGGTTCCGGACCAGTGGCGGTCAAGAAGGACCTCGTGCCCTTCCTGCCTGTGCCCCAGGTTGTCCTGGAGGACGGCGTCTACCGGCTCAAGGATGATTGTCCGCAGTCCATCGGGCAGGTTCAGCCCTTCTGCGGCAGCTTCAACGTCATCCTCAAGGCCTATGCCTATATCCGCACCATGGGGCCGCAGCTCAAGCTGGCCAGCCAGTTGGCCGTGCTGAACGCCAATTACATCAAGGAAAGCCTCAAGGGGACCCTGCACCTGGAATACGACCGCCCGTGCATGCACGAATGTGTCTTTGACGACAAATTCCAGGAACAGTACCACGTCACGACCATGGATATGTCCAAGCGGCTGCTCGATTACGGCTTCCATCCGCCGACAAACTACTTCCCGCTGGTGGTCCACGGAGCCATCATGATCGAGCCGACCGAAACCGAAAGCAAGGAAGACCTGGATGAATTCATCGCGGCTTACAAGGCTATTGCCGAAGAAGCCAAGACCAATCCGGAACTCCTTCACGATGCTCCGCGCAATACGAAATGGCGGAGACTTGATGAGACAAGCGCAGCCCGCAAACCCTGCCTGACGGGCTGACTTGATAACCGAAGCGTCTGCCGATCGGCCGGTCTAGCACCTCCAGAAGCCTAATATAGTGTGCGACCGCCCGCTGAGTGGTTCCAACCGCCAATAAAGGGCCACTCAAGAACCCTCTGACCCGCCAATGCGCCGGTCGGCAGTCCTTCGGTTCAAACAAACGACCGGACGGAATAAAGTATATGTCGGGAAACTGACTGGGAGATATAAAAGACATGGGTTCTGAAGAAGTACGGGAGATAATTATTGTCGGGCTGGGAGCCAGCGGCCTCTATGCTTCAAAAAACGCTTTGAGCTTCAACCGCAAGTGTCATGTGACCCTGATCGAAAAAAGGGACTTCGATCAGTTCTCCCCCTGCGGCTTGCCCTTTGTCATCGAAGGCGTGGTCAAGGAATTCGATGAGCTCAAGCACGACGTGCCGGAAGTCAAAAACAAGCTGACCAAACTCCTCAGCCATCAGGTCACGGCCATCGACGCGCAGGCCAAGACAGTCACCGCCGTCGACCTGAATACTTCCGAGGAAAAAACACTTTCCTACGACGCACTCATCCTGGCCACCGGCGCCTCCCCCATCAATCTGCCCATTCCCGGGGCCAAGGAGCTCCTGGGACGCGGCGTCCACTTTGTCTCCAATCTGGAAAACAGCGAAGGCCTCCGCAGCGCGGCCCTCAATTCCAAGAAGAAGAGAGCCGTGGTCGTCGGCGGCGGAGCGATTGGACTCGAAGTCGCCATAGCCTTGAAAGCCAGAGGGCTCGACGTGGTCATCACCAAGAGGACCGAACCGCCTCTGCCGAGAAACCTGGATCCTGAAATGGGAAAATTCCTGGTCGAGCATCTCGAGCATATGGGCATCCGCGTCCTTTTCGGCAAAGGCATTGACAGCATCAACGGCACGGATCAGGTCGAATCGGTCGTCATCGCCGGCGAAACAATCGAATGCGATATCGTGGTCATGGCCGTGGGCATGAAGGCCAACGCCAAGCTGGCCGAAGCCGTCGGGGCCAAAATTGTCAAAGGCGCCGTGCAGGTCAACAACCGCATGGAGACCACGGTCAAGGACATCTACGCCTGCGGCGACCTCATCGAGACCTATTCCCGCATAGACAAAACCGCAGCGACCATGCAACTGGCCACTTCGGCCTTCCGCCAGGGCATGACGGCCGGCGTCAACGCCGCCGGAGGCAACACCTACTACCCCGGCGTAATCAACACCTTCCTGACCGCTCTGGAAGGTCTGGAAATCGCAGCGACAGGCTACAACCTGGAAACAGCCAAGGAACTGGGCTATGACGCCGTCGGCATCAGCACCACGGCGGAGATCAAACCTCACTACTTCCCGGATTGCACCACGATAACCCTGCGGGTCATCGTGGACAAGAGCAACGCCAGGATACTGGGCGCTCAGGCCATCGGCAAACAGGGCGCGGCCTGGAGAGTCAACGTCTTCGCTCTGGCCATTCACGGCGGCATGACCCTTTACGACCTGGTTGACGCGGAACTGGCTTACAATCCGCCCTTGTCCCAGATGTACGATCCCATAACCCAGGTGGCGGAGATCGGACTGAAGAGACTGAGATTGGAACAGAGGGAGCCTGAAAAGGTCTTTTTCCCTGGTGAATAAACGTATGCGCCGTCCCGGAGCTTTTCTCCGGGGCGGCCTTCCAGATTCTTGAAAGAATTTAAGCGAAGTCTGCCAATGACCATGAAACCGGAAAAACCGAAAAGAAAAACCCTGACTCTGGATCTGGGGTTGACCGATTACCGCAAAGCCTTGGACTTGCAGGACCGGCTGGTGCGGGAACGGGAGTCCGGGGAACTGGACCGGGATCTGGTGATATTCCTCGAACACGAAAAGGTCTTCACTCTGGGCCGCCGGGGCGGTCTGGAAAACGTGACCGTCTCCGAAGCCTTTCTGGCCCAGGCCGGAGTCCCCATCGTCCATACGGAACGGGGCGGCAACATCACTTACCACGGGCCGGGCCAACTGGTCGTCTACCCCATTCTCGACCTGAAACAGGCCGGATTGGGAGTGGCCGAATATGTCGACTGTCTGGAAGAGATAATCATCCGGACGCTGGCCGACTGGGGTGTCGAGGCCGGACGTGACGCAAGAAACCACGGCGTCTGGGTCGGCAACAACAAGATCGGCAGCATCGGGATTTCTGTTCAGCACAATGTGACCAAGCATGGATTGGCTATGAACGTCAACTTGGACCTCACGCCTTTTTCCTGGATAAACCCCTGCGGCATGCAAGGGGTCGGAATGACTTCCATGGAGAGGGAACTGGGCCGCACCTTGCCGGACGCCGATGTCCGAGCGACCCTGAAAGGCCGCATGGCCGAAATACTGGGGTGTGAGTTTGCCGATATGAATATTTCCGAGGCGGCCCGTCTTCTGGGCCCAGAGCAGGGAGCGGAGAAATTTGACAACATCGCAGAAACAGCCCTCTGAACCGGTCCTACGCAAGCCGCTGTGGCTGAAGCGCAGCCTGCCCAAGGGCGAAAATTTCAGCTACGTCAGGAGCTTGATTTCCAAAGGCAATCTGCACACCGTGTGTCAGGAAGCCAAATGTCCCAATATGTGGGAATGCTTTTCCAATCGAACCGCGACTTTTCTCATCATGGGTTCGCAATGCACCCGAAACTGCCGTTTCTGCAATATCGATTCAGGAAAACCACAGACGATCGACCCGATGGAACCGGAAAACGTGGCCTCCGCCTCTGCGGCCATGGGGCTGAGCTATGTCGTCGTGACTTCGGTCACCAGGGACGATCTGCCCGATGGCGGCGCTTCCTGCTTCGCCGAAACCATCACGGCCATCCGGCGAAAGCTGCCTGAAGCTCATGTTGAAGTGCTTATTCCGGACCTGCAAGGTGACCCGGAGGCCCTCGGCGTCGTCCTCGCCGCCCGGCCCGATGTCCTGAATCACAACATCGAAACCGTCCCGCGGCTTTACCCGCAAGCCCGTCCCCAGGCGAGCTACAAGCGCTCCCTGGAGCTTTTGCGGCGGGTCAGCCAGCACCGGCCTGAGATTCCCGGAAAATCCGGGCTGATGGTAGGACTGGGGGAAACCAGGGACGAGATGCTACGGACGTTCGCCGATCTTCTGGAAAACGGCTGCCGCATACTGACCATCGGCCAGTATCTCCAGCCGACCAAGCTCCACCTTCCGGTGGAACGCTATGTCCCCCCCGAAGAGTTTGAGGAACTCAAGGAGCAAGCCCTGAGCCTGGGTTTCCTGCAGGTGGCCAGCGGTCCCTTGATTCGCAGCTCCTACAAGGCCAGGGAACTTCGGGACGCCTTCGACGACTCCCGGGGAGAGGCGACGGAGCATTGACTGGGCGTGAGGTGAGCCATGACCGGCGCGGTTTGGCCTTGCGCGATAGGTGTCAACAAAAACAGTGAGTTGTGAAACGAAATGTAACAAAAAATGTTTCCATTTCGTTTCAAAAAGGAGTAAGATGTAGGCAAAAACCCGCAAAGAATCAAAAAGCCATACAAGGGAAGAGGTTCCGCGGGTAAATCAAGCCAATGCACACCAAACAATAGGGCTCTACCTTACCTTCATCTCAAGACAAGGATGAGTCTTCACCGGTAAAATCCGGGTTCGCAATTAAGGAGGTGACTTGCGCAGACTTTCAGCAAAATAGAAACAAACTCTTTTCTGGTGTAGTAGGCGTTAACTGGAGGTCGCTCAAAACCAGATCTATGAGTCCGACAGGCCTATTAAAGGATGTAAATGGAACTGAGTAAGAGCATGGGTCAAACGAGGCCAACTCATTAAAGCGGAGGGACAGCAATGAGTGAAAACAAAATTGTCTATCCATATGTACCCAACTCGGTGCCGGAAATCAAAGCCCAGATGCTTAAAGCCGTGGGCGCCAATGATATCATGGATCTCTATGAAGAGATCCCGGAGCACCTGAAGTTTAAGAACAGAATGAATTTGCCCGAACCTATTCTGGATGAATGTTCCCTGAAGCGTCATGTGGAAGGGATCCTCGCCAAGAATAAGAACTGCGTTGAGTATTTAAATTTCCTGGGCGCCGGTTGCGCCCAGCATTTTGTACCGGCCGTTTGTGACGAAATCAACGGTCGCGGTGAATTCCTCACCGCTTATGTCGGTGAATCCTACGCCGACCACGGCAAGTGGCAGGCCCTGTTCGAGTACGCCAGCCTTATGGGCGAACTGCTCGACATGGACATCCTGAGCTGCCCGACCTACGACGGCTTCCACTCCACCGGCCGCTCCCTGAGAATGGCCTCCCGCGTCAACGGACGCAAACAGGTCGTCATTCCCAAGACCCTCAACCCCGACAACTACATGGTTATCCGGAACTACCTCCGGGGCGTCTATGAACCGGCTCTGGAAATCATCCAGGTCGACTACGACCCCAAAACCGGTCTGATGGACCTTAACGACCTGAAAGCCAAAGTCTCCGATAAAACGGCGGCCGTGCTGATCGAAAACCCCTCCTTCCTGGGCTTCATCGAGACCCAGGCCGAGGAGATCGGCAAAATCGCCAAGGGCGTCGGCGCTGAATTCGTCGTCTACACCGACCCCATCAGCCTGGGCGTTATGGCTCCGCCGGCCAACTACGGCGCGACCTTCGCTTGCGGCGACATCCACCCGCTGGGCATTCATATGCAGTGCGGCGGCGGCCAGGGCGGCTTCGTGGCCACCCAGGACGACATGAAGTACATCTCCGAGTTTACCGATCTGATGTTCGGTCTCACGGAAACCTCGGTTGAAGGCGAATACGGCTTCGGCGAAGTCCTCTTCGACAGAACCTCCTACGGTTCACGCGAAAAGGGCAAGGAGTTCACCGGAACCACCACCGGTCTCTGGGCCGTCACCGCCGGCGTGTATCTGAGCCTCATGGGCCCCAAGGGCATGCAGGAAGTCGGTCAGACCATCATGCAGCGGTCCCAGTACGCCGCGAAGAAGATATCCGGCCTGAAGTTCGTTGACCTGAAGTTCAGCACCCCCTTCTTCAAGGAATTTGTCGTCAATTTCGACAAAACCGGCAAGACCGTGGCGCAGATCAACAAGGAACTGCTCGAATACAAAATCTTCGGCGGCTATGACCTCTCAATCGCTTTCCCCGAAATGGGGCAGAGCGCGTTGTTCTGTGTGACCGAGGTTATCACCAAAGAAGACATCGACAAGCTTGTTTGCGCGCTGGAAGGCGTGATCAAGTAAATCGAGCGACCTCAACATCCTAATCGTCTGAACGAAAGGAGAACAGATATGGGCCGCGATAAGAATACACTTCTCCGCAAATTCCATCAGGCTCGCTGGGATGAGGAAATCATCTTCGAGATGAGCGTCCCAGGTGAGCGTGGTATTCTGGTCCCCAAGGCCGAAGCCGCTGTGGCGGCTGAAGTGGGCGACGGCGTAGCCGCCTTGCCCGGCAACCTGGCCAGGAAGAAACCGGCCGCCTTGCCGGAAGTAAATCAGATGCGCGTGCTCCGGCACTTCCTGCATCTTTCCCAGGAAACCCTGGGCACCGATGTCAATATCGACATCAGCCAGGGCACCTGTACCATGAAATACAGCCCCAAGGTCCAGGAGCATCTCTGCGCCCGGAACCCCGGCATCGCCGCCATTCATCCGTACCAGGATGAAGACACGATGCAGGGCATCCTGGAAATCTGCTACAAGCTTGAGCAGTTTCTGAAAGAGGTATCCGGTCTGGACCATTTCTCCCTGCAGCCCGGCGGCGGCGCCCATGGCGTCTACACCAACGCGTCCATAATCAGGGCTTACCAGCTCGCCAAGGGCGAAACCCAGAGGGACGAGATCATCACCACGATGTTCTCCCACCCCTGCGACGCCGCTACTCCTTGCACGGCCGGTTTCAAGATCATCACCCTGATGCCTGATGCCAATGGGTACCCGGACCTGGAGGCCCTCAAGGCCGCCGTGTCCGAACGGACCGCCGGTATCATGATCACCAACCCGGAAGACACCGGTATCTACAACCCGCGTATTGAAGAATACGTTAAAGCCGCTCATGACGCCGGCGCCCTGTGTTCATACGACCAGGCCAACGCCAACGGCATGCTCGGTATCGCCCGTGCGCGGGAAGCCGGTTTCGACCTCTGCCATTTCAACGTCCACAAGACCTTCTCCTCCCCGCACGGCTGCATGGGACCCGCCATGGGCGCCATCGGCGTGAGGGAGCACCTGGCCAAATACCTGCCGGTGCCGAGGGTCAAATTCAATGGCAAGAAATACTACCTGGACTACAACGAGCCCGACAGCATCGGCAAAGTCCGCAGCTTCTTCGGGAATGCCCCCGTGGCCCTGCGCGCTTACGCCTGGATCATGCAGCATGGTCATGACGGGCTCCGCGAAGTCGCCGAGTGCTCCGTCCTCAACAGCAACTACATGGAAAAGAAACTCCGTGCAGTTCCCGGCGTGGTGGTTTGGTATGCCGAAGGCAAAACCCGCCTGGAGCAGGTCCGTTACTGCTGGGAAAAGCTGGCCAAGGACACCGGCGTCGGCACGGAAGACGTTATGCGCAGAATGGGTGACTACGGCATCCAGCACTACTGGACCAGCCACCACCCCTGGGTCGTTCCGGAGCCCTTCACTCTGGAACCCTGCGAGTCCTATTCCAAGGACGACATTGACGAATACTGCGCCATCTTGGCCAAGATATCCAAGGAAGCTTACGAGAATCCGGAACTGGTCAAGAATTCGCCGTATAACCTGCCCGTTCACAAACTGCCTGCTCCCAGCATCGACGAGCCTGAGCGCATCGCCGTGACCTGGCGTCAGTATCTGAAGAAGAAGGGCAAGAAGTAAGAGAAAAGACCACTCCGCCAGACGGCGGAGAGGAAAAGTATTCCCGCGCCCTTCCGGGGCGCGGGAATCCAGATGCCAACCGCAACCGGAACAAAGGACTGAGATGAAGAAGATCGGGCTAATAGTTAATCCTGTAGCCGGCATGGGCGGCCGGGTCGGTCTGAAGGGCAGCGACGGAGCGGATATTCTGCGCAAGGCCCGCGAAATGGGTGCCAAGCCGGAATCGCCCAACCGGGCAGTGGAAGCCCTCAAGGTTCTGTCCCGTGTTAAGGACAAGTTCGAAATAGTCACCTACCCCGCCGAGATGGGCGAGGAGGAATGCCAGAGGGCCGGGCTGCAAGCCCGGGTCATCGGCTCCATTGTAAGCGGCGAAACCACTCCCGACGACACTCAGCAGGCGGCCAGGGATATGGCCTCCGCAGGCGTTGATCTGATTATCTTTGCCGGCGGCGACGGAACCGCCCGCAACATCTACAACGCCGTCGGCGAAAAAGTCCCGACACTGGGCATACCGGCCGGAGTTAAAATTCACTCGGCCGTCTATGCCGTGACTCCGCGCAGCGCCGGAGAAGTCGCCGCCATGTTTGTCGAAGGAACCCTGCTTAAGATCCGCATAGCCGAAGTCATGGACATTGACGAGGACGCCTTCCGTCAGGGCGTGGTCACGGCCAGACTCTATGGTTACCTGCAGGTGCCAGAAGAGAACCGCTTTGTTCAGAGCGTCAAATCCGGCGGAGTTCAGGCCGAAAAAGAAGCGCTTCTGGGGATTGCTTACGACGTCAGGAACAGGATGAAGAAGAACCCCGAGGATATTTACGTTATCGGTCCGGGGACGACCACCAGGGTAATAATGGACGACCTGGGCCTCACCAATACGCTGCTTGGCGTTGACGTGGTTCAGGACGGAAAACTATTGGCCAACGACGTGTCTGAAGGCCGGCTTTGGGAACTGATCGAAGGCAAAACAGCCCACATCGTCTTGACGGTCATCGGCGGACAGGGCCATGTCTTTGGCCGAGGCAACCAGCAGTTGAGCCCCCGGATTATCCGGAGCGTAGGAAAAAAGAACGTTATCATCATCGCCACCAAAGAGAAACTGGCCTCGCTGCAAGGCCGACCGCTCCTGGTCGATACGGGCGATGAGGAATTGAACGAAGAACTGAGCGGGTACATGCGAGTCACCACCGGCAACGAAGACTATACGATGTACAAAGTCGGATATTGAAGAGGATGCCGGTATCTGGAGGATTTATTGTCGGATAGGGTTCGTGAGTTGCCCTGCTTCCCTGACCGGGCGAATGAAACCGGTCTTGGAACCGGCCGTCTGAGCAATCATCGCCTCAGCCGGGGCCGCGTTAATACCGGCCGAAACGCAGGCGGCCTTTGGAGCGGGCTTTCACCAGCCAGGGGACCCTTTCCTGAAAAGACCTGCTCGTTGAGCGTGAGCGCCATGCGGATGTCCGGATGGAACCGGGCTCCCGCCGGCGGAGTTGAAACCGCCCTGTACCCGGCGCTCTCGTCTTGACTGATTGTGGCGGCGCAACCGAGGTGTTCGAGCGGATGGATCGGCAAATACCGTATCCTGAAAGTTGTCGGAGAGTGCGAATATCGCCGTAAACAATCTCAAATAGTAACAGTAACATCTGTAAATCCACGCGTATATGTATGTCGCGTTGAGGTTTGGTATGAGCGAAATCAATCTGCGGGAACTTGAAAAGCTGGCCGGTCAGGCGATAGAAGAGCTGTTGGCTGCCGCTGATTTGAAACCAGGTCAGGTGGTTGTCATAGGTTGCAGCACCAGCGAAGTCAGAGGGGAAAGAATAGGCTCGGCATCCACGGCGGAAATAGCCGAGGCCATCATGAACGGCGTCCTGCCTCCCCTGCAGGAAAAACAGTTGTGTCTGGCCGTCCAATGCTGTGAACACCTGAACAGGGCTCTGGTTGTTGAATCCCAATGCGCCGAAAAATACGGTTGGGAAGACGTGACCGTGGTCCCCCACCTCAAGGCTGGGGGAGCATTCGCCACCGAGGCTTTCCGCCGCTTCTCGGACGCTGTGGTCGTGGAGAAGATAGCGGCCCACGCCGGTATGGATATCGGAGACACCTTCATCGGCATGCATCTGAAGAATATTCCCGTGCCGGTGCGCGGATCGGTCAAGGAAATCGGTATGGCCCATGTGACCATGGCCAAGACCAGGCCTCGGCTGATCGGCGGCGAACGCAGCGTTTATAAAAAATACCTGTGACAAGGCCCCGGGGTGTGGGGAACTGAGACTTCCCACCCGGCTAAACCCCGAGGCCACTCGATAGAATGCGATTCCATAGGGAAACGGCTCTCTAAGACTGACAGGGAACTTCATGTTCCCTCAGAAAGATTGGCGAAGCCACACTGGTGGCGAATGGATCGGAGGGTTCAGCATGTCTCAGCATGTCAGCACTAGGTTTAGTGCAGTTTCAATGGAAGGGGGACGGCACATTCGACTGAGATAATGCGACTCTGAATGATTCTGGGGAAGACAAATGAAACACAATGACCGCATTACTAGTTGCGGCGGAAGAAGGAGGAGTTTATGTCTCAGCAGACGTGTGATCCGGTAGTCCCGTCCGAAAGGTGGCAAGGCGCAGGCGTACTCAAGCGGTCTCTGCGGCTTTTGTACGTCTACGCGCTGGCGACTGGCGCTATCTTTACCTTCATCGGGTATTGGGACGGTATTTTTCTGTCCGTCTGCGGACCGGCTACTTATCTGGCCTTCGGTCTTATGACCCTGATGATTCTGCCGATTGCCTTTGTCTACTGTGAATTGGCGGCTATGCTGCCCACTTGCGGCGCCGAGTTGGTCTACGGCACAATCGGTATCAATAAACATGCCGGTTACTGGTCCTGCTGGCTCATTCTGCTGGCCTGGATCGCCGTTCCCCCGGCCGCCGTCATGGGCATCCTGGAGTGGCTCAACTATCAGTTCAACCTAGGCCTCGACGGTTGGACCCTCACCATCGCCGGCTGTATAATTCTGTGTCTCTACTGCGGTCTGAGCATGTATGAGATCAAACTGGCCGGCGAGATTCAGACGGTCATGCTTTTCGGTGCTATCTTCGGTTGTATTCTGACCGGTATTCTGTTCTTCTTCTCGGATCACTGGAGCATCGCCAATTACTCGAATCACTTCCAGAACGCCGGTGCAGAAGGCGGCGGATGGTACGGCTGGATGATAGGCCTCTCCATCATCATCACCCCCTACTTCGGTTTTGAAACCGTGCCCAACCTGGTCGAGGAAGGCAACTTCCCCATCAAGGACATGTCCAAGGCCATCTGGGGTTCCGTGGTCACCTGCGGCCTCGTTTACATGTTCATTTACTTCTTTGCCGCCGGTATCGCTCCCTGGTCCGAACTGACCAACAACGGCAGCATGGAACCTTTTGTCATGTTGAAGATGATGACCAAGTGGGGCTGGAAAGGCTATGCTCTGTTCTTCGGCCTGACCACGGTCTTCTTCTCCATCTCCACCTGCTTGCTCGGTTTCTGGATCTCTTCCGTGCGTCTGATGTACGCCATGGGCCGTCAGAACTTCCTGCCCAAGTCCTTCGCCAAGACCAACAAGCATGCTCAGCCTATCGTTCCCAACCTGCTCATCCTGGCTATCGGCATCTTCTTCCTGCTCTTCAAGGAGAGCTCCTACGTCGCCGACTTCTACACCCTGATGGCCTTCGCCTGCGCTTCCTGCTACGCTATCATCATGTTGGCGGCCATGCGCATAGCTTCCGTCCATCCCGACTGGGAACGCCCCTACAAGCTGAAGGGCGGCCAGGCTTTCCGCTTTTTCGCCTTTATTATCGCCCTGGCCATTACTCTGGGCTGTACGCTGAGCCTCAACTGGAGCGCTTATAAGACCCTGTTCTACTACCTGGGTCTGGGCGCGGTTCTTTGGGTCTGGATGATCTTCTTCAAGTGGCCGAAGCAGAAAGTCTGGATGACGACTCCCGACGGCGAGTGCGATTATTGATCCTGCCGGGTTTCTGAACTGAAACACATAATGGCCGGCGCTTTGCGCCGGCCATTATGTGTTTATTTTCAACCCACTCCGTAAAGTCCGCCCCTGTTCCTTTTACAAATCGTCAGAAAAACTTACAACAACGGATTCGCATCGGCAGCTCCCGCTTGCGCATGATTGATGTAACCATCCGAAATATCGCCTTAATTATGACGCGAAGATGCCTTTGTTTCTTGGCACAAGCCTTGCTATTGATATTATTGACGTTTTAGATGATTCGTTTTTTTATTAACCTTTTTGCTTCCCAGATGTGAGAGACCCGGAGTGCAAAAATAGCCTTGATCCAAGGCTTGCACCGGCTACAGGGCCGGTCCAAGGCAGTGGAGGGCCGATATGCACGTGTCTCAAACAGACGGCAAGGGGCGTTGGGCCGCCTGGCTTCTCGCTTTCCTTCTGGCCTTCTTCCTCTGCTGGGGCTTCTGCCGCCTTCAGGAACGTTCCGGAGCGGCCATAGTCAAGGTCTGGACGGATCTGGAAGAGGGTCTGGTCAGGGATGTCTGCCGCAAGGTTCACGAAGCCTTCGGTTTCAGCTCTCGGGACTGGTTCCGGTTGATGTTTTGAAAAACCCGCTCACAAAAATGACAGAAATGCCGGTTTCCGCTTGAACAACCGGCAACGGCCGGGGCTTGGCCCCGGCAGGCGTATTGATCCTCGGTTGTCCTAACACTCTTAATCAACACTACAAAAAGGAGCAGTCAGGATGAAGCGGTCAAAACATTTGATTATCTTAACCATCGCGTTGACCATGGTTTTCGCCGGCACCTGCCCCGCCGGGGCCCTCACCAAGCTGCCCACCTGCTGGATGCCCGAGCATGAAACATTCATGCCCTGGTACGCCAAGATGCAGGGTTGGGACAAAGAGGAAGGGCTGGATCTGGAGCTGCTCTATTTTGACTCCGGCATGGCCCAGCTCGAAGCCCTGCCCGCCCGCCAGTGGGTGCTGGGAGCCACCGGGGGCGTGCCAATGACCATGGGCGCTCTGCGTTTCAATGCCCAGATGATCGGTCAGGGCAACAACGAGTCCCATGCCAACGTGGTCTTTGTCCGCCCGGACAGCCCCCTAGCCAAGGTCAAGGGCTGGAACAAGGATTATCCTGATGTTTATGGTTCCCCGGAACTCATCAAGGGCAAGACCATCCTGGTGACCACAGTTTCTTCCGTCCACTACGCCATGTCCCTATGGCTCAAGGTTTTCGGGCTCAAGGATTCCGACGTGGTGGTCAAACACATGGATCAGTCTTCGGTCATGGCCGCTTTTGAGTCCGGCGTGGGCGACGTGGCCTGCCTCTGGGCTCCCTACAGCTACACGGCCGAAGACAAAGGCTGGAAAGTTGCCGGAGATGTCTTCTCCTGCGGCGCGGCTCTGACTATCGCCCTGGTCGGCGATGACAAATTCTGCTCGGACAACCCGGAAACCGTGGCCAAATTCATCCGGATCTACCTGCGTGGCGTGAACATGCTCAGGGAGGAAGGCAGCAGCCCGAGACTGGTTGAGCTGTACCGAAAATTCTACCAGGAATGGGGCGGTATGGAACTGACTCCCGCAATGGCCAAAAAGGACATCGACATGCACCCGGTCTGGACCCTGGAAGAACAGTTGAAGCTCTTTGATAAATCCCAGGGCCAGAGTACTTCCGAAAAATGGCAGGAGCTCATCGCCGAATTCTTCACCGGCCAGGGCAAACTGACCGCGGACGAGCTTAAGAAAGTGAATGCCTCCGGTTACGTCACCGACAAATACCTCAAACTGGTCGGCCAGGTGCCGGACTGGAAATAGCTGATCCGGCCATTCCCCCGCCGGGGGTTTCTCCTCCCCGGCTCGCCGGGGCCGCCCGCAGCCAATGGCGGGGCGGCCCCATTTTTTTGCCGCAAGAAGCCGTTTCCGGAGTGGGCAGATTCCCGCAACGGACAGAGAGTTGAAAAAAAGAAAAAGAGAAGACGACTCCAAGAATAGCCGTTCAGGCGGGATGCTTCGCCCCTGCCGCGAACGGCAATGACTTCGGCGTGTCTTTCCCGCCCAGACCAAGGGGACGCCCAAGCGGCCGCGTCCCCTTGGAACCCCCGGCCTTTGGCCCGCATACGGGCATCCATGCCCTGATGCGGGCGGCGAACGTCCGTGTTCGCCGGGGAGAAGAGTTGGGATAGAGAAAAACGGACTTCTGGTTGTATGGTGAACCAATAGTGAACCCCGCCGAAAGCGGCGGGGTTTGTCAACAGTCTGAAACCCTCCATACAGAGAGCTTCTTCTTTCGACCAGGAATGTGTGCTTTTCAACCGGCCATGGGACGGGCCTTGTCCCATGATTGCTGTGAAGCAGCTCCGCTATGCGGCTTCATCTTCCCCCCTGGGCGGAGCTGCGGAACGGGTTCTACAGTTGCTCGGCCACCTGTTTGCGGATGACCTTTTTGTCCATCTTGCCGACGCTGGTCTTGGGTATCTGTTCCACCACGACGAAACGGTCGGCTTCAGGTATGGCGTATTTGGATATTTCGCCGCTGCTGACGAACTTCTCCAGAAAAGTCCGGACATCTTCGACCGGGAAGCCGTTCTGGGCATTGGCGGAGGGCACGACCATGGCCAGGGGGCGTTCGCCCCATTTCGCGTCAGGGACGCCGACCACGGCCACTTCACCCACGGCCGGGTGCTGGCTGATGAGGCTCTCCAGGGTCAGGGAGGAGACCCACTCGCCGCCGGTCTTGATGACGTCTTTGATGCGGTCGGTGATGCGGACATAGCCTTCTTCGCTCATGTTGGCGACGTCTCCGGTGTGCAGATAGCCGCCTTCCCAAAGGGCTTCGCCTTTTTCCGGATTCTTGAAATATCCCTGGGTGAGCCACGGGGTGCGGACGACTATTTCACCGGCGCTTTTGCCGTCTTGAGGCAGGGCCTTCATGTCCGGATCGACTATTTTGAGGTCGACAAAGGGAATGGGCAGGCCGGTGGAAGTACGCACGTCCAGTTGGTGGTCCTCACCGGCGTCGAGTTGGTCCGGCTTGAGCAGGGCCAGGGTCAGGACCGGGCAGGTTTCGCTCATGCCGTAACCGGTGTAAACGTCAATGCCCATGTCCATGGCCGCCTTGGCCAGCCCCCGTGTCAGGGCCGAGCCGCCGATGATGACCTTCCAGTTGGAAAAATCCACCTTCTTGGCGGCCGGGCTGCCGACGATCATCTGCAGAATGGTCGGCACGCAGTGGCTGAAAGTGACTTTTTCCCTGACCAGCAGCTTGACCAGCATTTCCGGTTCGTACCGGCCCGGATAGACCTGCTTGACCCCAAGCATGGTTGCCAGGTAAGGCACGCCCCAGGCGTGGACATGGAACATGGGCGTGATGGGCATGTACACGTCCTTGCTGGTGAAGCGTCCCTGGGCGTGGAAAGCGCTGGTGCCCAGAGCCATGCCAAGGGCGTGGAGGACTATCTGACGGTGGCTGAAGTAGACGCCCTTGGGGTCGCCGGTGGTGCCGGTGGTATAGGAAAGGCTGGCCTGGGAGTTTTCGTCGAAGTCCGGGAATTCGAAGTCCTCGGTCCCCGTGGCCAGCAGTTCCTCGTATTCGCACTCGAAAGGTATGCTGCTCTGGATTTCCTTGTCGGTCTCCTTCATGAGGACCCACTTGCGGACCGACGGGACTTTGTCCTTGATGGCTTCGATGAGAGGCACGAAGTCCTCATGGACCAGAACCACGGTGTCTTCGGCGTGGCGCATGGTGTAGAGGATCTGTTCGGGGGAAAGGCGCACATTGACGATGTGCATGACGGCTCCCAGACCGGGGATGCCGAAATAACACTCCAGATAGCGGTAGGAGTCCCAATCGAGGACGGCCACCACGTCCCCTGGTTTGACCCCCAGCTTCTGGAGTCCCGAACCAAGCCGCTTCAAGCGTCTGTAGAAATCACGATAAGTGAAACGCTTGGTGTCCCGGTAGACTATTTCCTGGTCGGGGCTGTAAATGATGGGTGTGTGCAAAAGCGATTTGATCAGCAGCGGATAGCTGTACGCAGACGGGGTCCGCTCGATCAGTCTGGTTCCCTGGATCATAACTTCCTCCTGATGAAGATGAAGTCCCTCGTGAAGCCGCAGTGCCGGTATAACTGCGAGGCAACACTCCTGTTCCTGGTAGATTGCGCGCCAGAGCAAACTAATTGTGATTGGAATCCGATTCATTTTTATACCATGACCGGAAAATACGGTCAACAGAACACTGATTATTCATGCGTGCCAAATCAGTCGGGAGGACCTGTGCGGGGCCGGGAGAACGGAGCTTCAAGCATAAGCCTGGCGGCACGAAAAAAGCTCTTCTTATTGACACGCCCCCATACTGTGGATACGCTTGATATATAAGGGGCATGCATTCGAAAACAGCTTTTCGCTTCAGTCCCTCCAGACGGCCGGAAACTCATCATCAGTGGGTAATCAATTCTGATCAGGACGCAACGGCGGCAGATCGCCCGGATGGCCGGAAAACGGCCGTAATTCATCTTGTCCCGTTCGTCAATATCATCTATGACCAACGGGGAAAAACACCGAATCATACCGGCGGCAGGAGGTAAACTCCCCGTCGTTAATCGCGGTAAAATAGAGGAGAGGCGGCTTTTGAACGAACCAAGCGCAACATCACCGCACATACTCCTGGTGGATGATGAACCGGACATCCTGGATATACTCAGCGAAGTTCTGACCCGGGACGGCTACCTGGTGACCACGGCCCAAGGAGGCAACCCGGCCCTGCTGCTCATAAACCAATCGGATTTCGACCTTATCATCACCGATCTTCTGATGCCCGGGTTGGACGGGTTCGAGCTGATGGAGGCGGCCAAGGAAGCCCGTCCCGACACCCCGGTAATCCTGCTGACCGGCCAGGGGACCCTGCACAACGCGGTGCGGGCCATTCAACTCGGGGCTTACGACCTGGTAACCAAGCCTGTGTCGGATCTGTCTGTTTTCAGGATAGCCATAAAGCGGGCCTTGGAAAAAAGGGGCCTTTTGCTGGCCCAGCGGGCTTACCTGCGGCGGATCGAGGAGCAGAACCGGACGCTGACCCTGGACCTGAAGGCTGCCCAGCGCATCCAGTTGAGCATGATAAGAAGCGACTTCAGGGAATTCGACCGGCTGCTCGATGTGTCTTACCGGTATCTTCCGGCCGAGAACGTCGGCGGAGATTTTTTTGATGTGCAGTTGCTGTCTCCGGCCAGGATCATGTTCTACATAGCAGACGTGGCCGGGCACGGCGTGCCGGCGGCCATGGTCACGGTCTTCGCCAAGCAGGCCGTCAACCGCATACTGGCCGAGCTGGGGGCTTCCGTTTCGAACAAGGGCTCATTGCCCGGCCCCCGGGCGTTGCTGGAAGCATTGAGCGGAGAATTGACGGGGCGAGGGATAGAACACGAGGGGATTCCATCATATCTGACCATATTTCTTGGTATACTGGATTTTGGCAGCAGAAGGCTGACCTACTCCAACGGCGGCCACTGGCCGGCGCCCCGGCTGCAGAGAGTCTGCGGCACAATGGAGAGGCTGGAACTGGCAGGCAGCCCCATCGGACTGGTTGATGCGCCGGAGTTTGAGGAGGCCGAGGTAAGCCTGGAAAAGGGCGACCGCCTGTTCATGTGCACCGACGGAGTGACGGGGACGGCCAACAGCCGAAAGTTGCAGTTCGGAGAGCAACGCCTGGACGGTTTTCTTGTCCGTCACAGTTCCGCGGACAATGAGACCGCAGCCGACCGGATGGTGAATGAAGTCGAGGAATTTCGCGGCGGATCGGTCCAGGCCGATGACGTTTCGCTGCTGATAATCTCTTTGAAGAACTGAGCCGGAACCGGCGGAGCTCCCATGGCAAAGAACAACCTCGAAGCAAGCTGCGAACCGTGTGAAAACGGTTTCAAGTGCCGTTTCCGTTCTTCGGAGGACGGGATTGATTTCGTCGAGGAAAGAGTCCAGGTCTGGCTGAGTGCGAACAGAACCGGTGCGGATGCTTTCAGTATCCGCCTGATAGTCAGGGAAGCCTTGACCAACGCGGTTTTTCACGGCAACCGCAACGACCCGGCCAAGGAAGTTTTTTTCACCCTGGAAGCGGAGCCGCATCTGCTCCGTATCCAAGTGGAAGACCAGGGGCAAGGTTTCAATTGGCGCGATAAGGTGCTTGCTCCTCTGGAGCCAACGGCCAAAAGGGGGCGGGGACTGACAATTTTGCAGACGTTCTCCCGCTCGGCCCGCTATAATGAAAAAGGCAATGTCTTGACGGTGTTGATAGACGCCGAGGGAGTTCAGGCATGATCGAGATTGAGGAACAGCAGGGGCAGACCATTGTCAGGCCGGGTTTTGATCTGGTTTCCCACCGGGTTGTGGAGTTGCGGGACACCATTCTGGATCTGGCCGCCCAGGGCAGGCAAAAGGTCATACTGGACTTGGTGAGGGTAACCTTGATAGACTCCATGGGAGTAGGCGTGGTGGTGGCCTGTTTGAAGACTCTCAAACAAAGAGGCGGGGACCTTAAAGTCACCACTGACAACGAGGACATAATCAGGCTTTTCAACCTGTTGAAACTGGGTTACATTCTGATCTGAATCTGTAGTTTGACTGTGGCGGCGGAATTCATGCGGAACCTCCAGGAGGAATCACGATGTCCTTGGATGAAGACCTTCTTGCCGATGTTGTGGCCGAATGCCAGGAGCACCTGACCCAGATGGAGGACCTCTTGCTGGTCCTGGAGCAGCAGACCGAGGCTCCGGACCCGGAGGTCATCAACAAAATTTTCCGGTCGGCCCATTCCATCAAGGGAGTGAGCGGCTTTTGCGGGCTTAACAACGTCAAGGAACTGGCCCACAATTTTGAAAACGTCCTTAACGCCTACCGCCAGGGGGATATGAAACCGACCTCGGCGGCGGTGGATGTTCTTCTGAAGTCAACCGACGGTCTGAAAAAACTCCTCTCAGACGCACTTAACAGCGAATCATACGAAATCGGCACTTACGTCAACGAACTGGCCAGACTCATGTCCGGCGAGGCCTCGTCTCCCGGCCTTGATCTGCCGGCCAGGCTGGTATCGGTCGCCGACCCGGACGGCCGTTTCAGCCTGGGAGCGGACGAAGCGGCCTTGCGGGAGCGCCTGGCCAGGGGGCAGAATATTTATCTGCTGCGCCTGGATTTGGTCCGCGACGCCCAGGCCAAGGGCAGAACCCCGGTCGAACTGCTCAATTCCATGGAGTCTTACGGCGAGATAGTGGAAAGCAGTTTCGACCCGGAGACCATCGCCTTGCAGCTTGAAGACGGCCAGGCGACCAGCATACCGGTCGGCGTCGTCTTTTCGACCCTGCTGGACCACTCAATGGCCGCCATGGCGCTGGAAATTCCCATAGAAGACGTAGTGCCTTATTCGCCAGATGAACAAACCGTCCCGGCCCAGACCGCGCAAGCCCCGGTGATGCAGGCGGACCCCGTGCCGGTGAAGAAACCGGCAGCAAAAGCTGAGACAGCCCCAGCCCCGGCGGCCGCAGCCGTGAAAAAGGAGGCTCCGGCGGCCGCCGATCCGGCCCCCCTGTCCAACGATGAAGCGGCGGCCTTGGCGGCGTCGTCCTCCGATATGCGGAACGGGCAACAGACTTCTTCCCTTCGGGTCAACGTCGCCCTGCTGGACAAGCTGATGAATCTGGCCGGGGAGCTGGTCTTGAGCAGAAACCAGCTGAGCCAGACAGTCAGCGACCTGGGCAACCCCGATCTCGTCCCGGTAGCCCAGCGGGTGGATATGATTACTTCGGAGCTTCAGGCCGAAATCATGCAGACCCGCATGCAGCCGCTGAGTCAGGTTTTCGGCAAGTTTCCCCGGCTGGTGAGGGATGTTTCGCGGGCGCTGGGCAAAAAAATCGACCTGCGGGTTGAAGGCCAGGAAATCGAACTGGACAAGACTATCCTGGAGGGTCTGAACGACCCGCTGGTCCATATTCTGCGTAATTCCCTGGATCACGGTGTTGAAAATCCGGCGGAGCGCGAGGCGGCCGGCAAGGACCCTGTAGGCAAGGTCATGGTCCGGGCCCGCCACGAAGCCGGACAGGTGAATATCGAGATATCAGATGACGGCGGCGGCATAGACCCGGCCAGGCTGAAGGCCAAGGCGGTCAAAACCGGCCGTTTGAGCCAGGCGGAAGCCCAGGCCATGAGCGACCAGAAGGCCATGGAACTCATCTTCCAGCCGGGTTTTTCCACGGCCGAGGTGGTCAGTGAAGTCTCCGGCCGCGGGGTGGGCATGGACGTGGTCCGTTCCAATCTGGAACGCCTGGGCGGCGTTCTGGACCTTCAGTCCGCGGTGGGCAGAGGCACCACGGTCCGCATCAAACTACCGTTGACCATGGCCATAATTCCCTGCCTGATCGTGCGCCTTGGCCGCGAACGTTACGCCGTGCCGCAGATCAACCTGGTAGAGCTGGTCCGGGTCAGGACGGCGGAGATCAAGGAGAGAATCGAGCGGGTCGGCGGCGCGGAGATACTGCGTCTGCGGGAGAACCTGCTGCCGTTGCTCAGGCTGGGGGAGGTCCTCAAAGCCGAAGGTCATTACCGCGACCCCCTGACCAATGAACTGAAACGCAACCGCCGCACCAACCTGGCCGACCGCCGCAGCGATGAAACAGAGGAAGAAAAACAGGAGTGGCAGAACCGCCGGGCCGGAGAAGACCGGCGTCAGGCGCGGGACGCGCTCAACATCCTGATCCTGTCGGCCGGATCGCTGGAATACGGCCTGGTGGTTGACGAGTTGGAGGACACGGAAGAAATAGTGGTCAAGCCCCTGGGGCGGCATCTGAAGGAGATACCAGCCTACGCCGGGGCGACCATCATGGGCGACGGCCTGGTGGCTCCGATCCTGGACGTAATGGGCCTGGCCGAGCAGGCCGACCTGTTCCGCAAGGGCGAAGAAGTCAAACAGCAGGCCGAGGACCGCCGGGACCAGGAAAACGAAGCCGGACAGGATATGGAAAAGATGCTTCTTTTCACCAACGGTCCGGACGAGTTTTTCGCCGTCCCCATCCCCCTGGTGGCCAGGATTGAGCGGATAAACCCGGCCAGCATGGAGCATTCCCTGGGTTGTTCATCCATACAGTACCGGGGCCAGAGCCTGCGGCTTATCATGCTGAACTCTCACCTGCCCGTCCAGCCTCTGCCGCCGCTGGAAAAGGCTTTTGTCATCGTCTTCGACATGCGGGGCCATGAAATCGGGCTGGTGGCCGGAACCCTGGTGGACGAGAAGCTGGTCCGCTTCGACCTGGATGTCCACACCCATCAGCGGCCCGGCGTCATGGGTTCCATGATTATTGACGGCAAGACGGTCATGGTTGTGGACATCTTCGAGCTGGTGGACCTGGAAGACCCGGAGTGGGGCTCAAGGACCGACCGGCGGAAGAGGATGGAAAAAACCGGGACCCGCCGGATTCTGCTGGTCGAGGACTCGGAGTTCTTCCGCACCAAGGTCTCCGGGTACATAGCTCAGGCCGGCTTTGAGGTGCTCACTGCCGAAAACGGCAAGCAGGCCTTGAAGGTCATGGAGAAAAACCCCGTCGACCTGGTGGTGACCGACATAGAGATGCCGGTGATGAACGGCTATGAACTTGTCCAGGCCATCAGATCTCACCCCAGGTTCAGCAAGATGAATGTCATAGCCCTGTCTTCCCTGGCCGGAGATGAAGACATAGCCAAAGGCCGGGCTTCGGGCGTGGACCGTTACCTGATAAAACTGGACCGCGAGAATCTGCTCGAGACCATAACCGAGTTCGCGACCATGACCGTGGACAGCGAATAACAGAAGCGGCGACAGGAGGGAGTTATGGCTGGGCTTCCGGCATACGAAAGCAAATTGAAGGAACTTATCACCTTCTATCTTGATGACGAGCTGTTCGGCATAAACGTTTCCGATGTCCTGGAAGTGAACAGGGATCTCATCTGGACGCCCATACCGGGCGCGGCTTCCTGGATCCTCGGCGCGGCCAACCTGCGGGGACAGATCGTCACCGTTCTGGACATCAGGCCCGTCCTGGGTTATGGAGAACGCAACGACGGACTTTTCAACAACGTCATAATTGTGTCTGCCAAGGATGAACTGGTCGGGGTGCTGGTGGACAGCATAGCCGACGTTATCGACATTCAGGCTGAAAGCCTTCAGCCAGCGCCGAAGAATCTGCCGGGCCTGCAACGCAGATGTGTATCGGCGGTGGTCAAACAGGAAGAAACCCTGATAGCCATCCTGGAGATTGAAGCGGTATTGAATTACCGCAAAGCGCCCTCGGACCAATGAACCGAACCCGAAGCGCATCAACGGGATCGGACCATGGGCACAGTCACGGGTCCTGGAAGACCGGAGGCTCAAAGGTTGCCCCGGCCGTGAGTGGGGCGGTGCAACCGTGATTCCCCTGAAGGTACTGATAGTGGACGACTCGCCGGTCTTCCGCAAGGTGCTGAGCCTGCTGCTGGAAGAAAACCCTCGTTTCGAGGTGACCGGGCGGGCCCAAAACGGCCAGGAGGCCCTGGACCAGATGGAGTCGCTCCATCCCGACGCCGTGGTTCTGGACGTGGAGATGCCCGTCCTGGGCGGGCTGGAGACGCTCAAGCAGCTCCGCTCCCGTTTCCCCGGCGTCGAAGTCATCATGTTCAGCTCCCTGACCATGGCCGGAGCGGAAACGACTTTTCAGGCCCTGGAGCTCGGGGCCTTCGATTTTGTCCCCAAGCCTGAAACAGGCTCTGTCGCCGAAGGGTTGGCTTCCGTCCGCTCATATCTGCTTCCCAAGCTGACGTTTCTGCATACCCGCAAGACATTGCGGGGCGTCTCCGCCGGCGTCGCCAACAAGCCGCCACTGCCGGAACGGCAAGCAACCGCGGTTCCTCTCAAAACCAAGCCGGTCCGGGGGGCGTCCGACCGCCGGAGCAAGGTTCCGCCGGTCAAGGAACGCCGCGCCGTGGCCCTGGGCATATCCACGGGCGGCCCAAGAGCCTTGGCCCAGATGGTCCCCTTGCTCCCGGCCGATCTGAAAGCCGGACTTCTCATCGTCCAGCACATGCCGCCCGTCTTCACCGAAACTCTGGCCAAGAGGCTCAACGAGATAAGTCCGCTGGAGTTCAGAGAAGCCAGGGATGGGGACGAAGTCCGGCCGGGACTGGCCCTGATCGCTCCGGGCGGCCGCCACATGACCGTGACCAGGAACGCCCTTTCCCGAGGGCCTGTTCTGGTGAAACTTAATGACAATCCGCCGGTGAATAACTGCCGCCCTTCCGTGGATGTGCTCTTCGACTCGGTGGCCGACATTTACGGCCCGGACTCGGTCGGCGTCATCATGACCGGCATGGGCTCGGACGGGGTGGTTTCCCTGCGCCGGATGAAGGAGCAAGGGGCCTTTGTCATCGCCCAGAACGAGGAGACCTGCACGGTTTTCGGCATGCCCAGGAAGCCCGTTGAAGAGGGACTGGCCGACGAGGTCCTGCCGTTGAACGATATCGCCGCAGCCATCGCCAGAGCCGTGGCAGGCTCACGCAGATAGGTCAAAAATGGAAGTCAGTTCCGAAGAGCTGAAGCTCTGGGCCAGCCTTGTCTACGAGTACACCGGCATCGTCATTCCGGCGGAAAAAACCTACCTCATCAGCAACCGGCTGGGTGATCTTGTCAAGGAAATGGGGGTATCCAGCTTCAAGGAACTCTATTTCAAGGTCAGGTACGCAGAAGATCCGGGACTCCGGGAACAAGTCATCAACCGCATCTGCACCCAGGAGACCAGTTTCTTCCGGGACCGGCAGGTTTACGAAGCCCTGCGCCATATCATCGTGGAAGAAATAGTTCCGGCCAGAAGAGCCGAAGCCGGGCCGGGCCGCCCCCCTATACTGAATATCTGGAGCGCGGCCTGTTCCCACGGTCAGGAGCCCTATTCCATAGCCATGATCCTGGCCGAGACGGTCCCGGATATCGACGACTGGCACCTGAAGATACTGGCCACGGACATAGCCGACAACGCTTTCCGCAAAGCCAGCCTGGGGCGGTATACTCAACTGGAAGTCCGCCGGGGCCTGGACCAGTATTATCTGAACAAGTACTTTGTTCCGTCAGGTGAAGATTCCTGGCAGGTTTCCGACCGCATCCGGGCCATGATCTCCTTCCGCAAAATAAACCTGGTTCAGGACAGTTTCGGCCCTTTGGGCGTGTACGACCTTATCTTCTGCCGCAATGTGGCCATATATTTTGATCTGGCCACCAAGACACACCTGATGGGCAAGCTGGAAAAGGCCCTCTCGCCACGAGGCTACCTCTTCGTCGGAGCGACGGAATCGGCCTCCCAGATACTGCCAGCCTTCCAGGCCATTCACCGGCACAACACCATCTACTACGCCCGCACCGGAGGCCAGCGGCCGGCCTGATTTTTGTCAGGCTGCCTTTAACCTTACCCACCAATACATCAGCAGGCATTGCGCGCTGCTCAGGACGACGAAGTACCAGGCCCAGAACGGCCAGCCCAGCCAGAGCGGACCGATCTGATCCCAGCGCCAGAAATCCTGAGCAGCCAGAAAGATCAGGGCGAACCCGCCCAGGTAGAAAGCCTGGGCCACGGGAAGCGAAGGCCAGGCCAGCGAACCGGTCAGGGATTGAACAACGAGGTAGGAGACCAGGGCGCCGGCAATAACCGGAACAGCAGGCAGAAAACCGCCCGTGGGCAAAAGATTGAAGGCGTAAGCAGCCACCAGAGCCTCGCCCACGATTATGGAAACCCAGGCGGCGGCCGGACGGGGGCTCTTCAGATAGAGCCCGAAAAAGACCGTGGGAAAAAGAACAGCCAGACCGGTGAAGGCCTGGGTGGCTATCTGCAGGATGGTGGCCGGGGGATTCACGGCCAGGGCCAGGCCGCACAAAGCCAGCCCTATGACAAAAATACGGCCCAAAAGTGAATATTCCTGACCTTTTTTTGACATCAAAGGATAAAGATCACGGGAAAAAATGGACGAGAGGGTCAGAAGCTGGGAATCCATGGTCGACATCAGGGCAGCCAGTCCGGCGGCCATTATCAGGGTGCCCATGAAGTCGCCTCCAGCCTTGGCGGCCAGAAGGGGCACGATATTGTCGGCCGCCTGGCCGGTCAGTTCAGGGAAATCCAGCCGCCCCAGCACGCCCAGGCTGACCGGCAGGGCGAAGACCAGGGTGCAGACCACCGGATAGAAGAGCATGGAGGCGGCCAGGGCTTTTTCGTTCCTGGCCGAATAGAACCGTTGAAAGAGCTGAGGGAACATAGGATCGCAGAAGAACCAGAGCAGCATATAGCTGAACCAGATGCCCGGACCGAAGCGGCCCTGTCCGCCGGGACGGGAGAAAAGTTCGGGGTTTGTGTTCAGGACGTTGTGGAAGGCCTGACTCAGGCCGCCATGGTCGCCGGCTACGAGGATAAGAGCTGCGGCCATAAGACCGAACATGAGGAACCCTTGGAAGACATCGGTCCAGGCGACGGCCTTGAGTCCTCCACGCAGGGTGTAAAGAAGAATCACCCCGGTAATCAGAGCAGCCCCGGCGGCCTGGGGAAGATTGAAGAGCTTGTTGAGCACATATCCCCCGGCCATGGGCTGCAAAGCCAGATAAGGCACGGTGAAGACGACCATGACCACGGCGAACAGGGCGCTCAGCCCCCGGCTGCCGTAGACGGTTCCGACGAGCTCCGCCGGGGTGACCAGCTCATGCGCCTGCCCGAGCCGCCAGACCTTGCGGCCGACCAGCCAGAAAGTCAGGGCCATGAAACCTGTGCCGAAGCCCATGATCGGGAAAAAAGCCATTCCGTCCCGGTAACCGGCTCCCGAGGCCCCGAAGACGGTGAAGGCGCTGAAGTTGGTCGCGGCCATTGTTCCGGCCAGGACGAAAGTGGAAAGTCCCCTTCCGGCCAGGAAATACTGGCTGGGCGTATCCTGAAGGCGGCTTCGAGCCAGGAAGCCCAGGGCGAGGACAATTACGAAATATACAGTTAAAACAATACCTTTAACAACCATGCTCCACCTCATAAAAAAATGGCCATCCCAAAACAGATTGGGATGGCCATTAGGCTTGACATAACCTGTGGGCGTAATATAGCTCAGCCGCCCCCTCCTGGCAACAGGCAAAAGCGCCGGAATCCGGTTTTTTCTTTCACGGTTTCAGATGCTCTAAATGGTCCGCATCAGTAAGCGGCAGAAATCTATGGTCTTGTCCGGAAGGGTGTATTCTGTTAAAGTAAATTTACCATCAGGGGGACGGAACGCTTCCCGCATTCACGGGAATATCTTTTTAACCGTATCTTTGTTTTTGGCATATAGGTCTGTTGCCATGAGGGGGACTATGGCCAGAATTCTTATAATCGACGATGACGAACTGATTTGCGACATGCTTTCCCGAATGGTCCGCCGCATGGGCCATGAGGCCGAGCACGCCGTGACCCTGAGAGAAGGCCTGAACAAAGCGTACTCCGGGATATTTGACGTGGTCTTCCTGGATGTCCACATGCCCGACGGCAACGGCCTGGAAGAGATCCCCTCTTTCCGCGAATCTCCTTCCCACCCTGAAGTCATCATCATCACCGGCGCGGGCGACGCCGACGGCGCCGAGTTGGCCATCAAGAGCGGCGCCTGGGATTATATCCAGAAGGGAGCCGCTTCCATCAGGGAGCTGGCCCTGCCCTTGACCCGGGTCCTCGATTATCTCAAGGAAAAAAGAGGGAAAAAACCGCCGGTCTCCCTGACGCGAACCGGCATCATCGGGGAAAGCCGCCCCATCCGGGATGCTCTGGATCTGGTTTCCCAGGCGGCCGACAGCCTGGCCAATGTGCTGATAACCGGCGAAACCGGGACGGGCAAGGAACTTTTCGCCCGGGCCATTCACGAGAACAGTCCGCGCAAGGACAGGAGCCTGGTGGTGGTGGACTGCACGGCCCTGCCCGAAACTTTGGTGGAAGGCATCCTTTTCGGGCATGCCAAGGGGGCTTACACGGGAGCGGACAGGACCCAGGAGGGCCTGATAAAACAGGCCGACGACGGCACCCTTTTTCTGGATGAGATAGGGGAGCTGCCCATGTCGGTTCAGAAGACCTTCCTGCGGGTGCTCCAGGAACACCGGTTCAGGCCGGTCGGAGGGCAGAAGGAAGAGGAAAGCGATTTCCGCCTGGTCGCGGCCACGAACCGCAATCTGGACAAAATGGCCAAACAGGGCTTGTTCCGGCAGGATCTTCTGTTTCGCCTTAGAGCCTTGACCATCGAACTGCCGCCGCTCAGGGAACACCCCGAGGACATCCCGGAACTGGCCATGTATCATATGGCCAAGCTGTGCCAGAGATACGGTGAAGGCACCAAGGGCTTTTCGCCTGAGTTCATGGATTCGTTGGCGGCGTACGACTGGCCTGGCAACGTCCGAGAACTGGTCAATACACTTTCCAGAGCCCTAGCCGCCGCCCGTGACGAGCCCACTCTCTTCCGCACCCACCTGCCGCCGGAAATCCGTATTCAGGTGGCCAGGAGATCCTTCGGCAACGATACGGCCAAACCCAGGGAGGCATTGGAGACTCCTCCGTTGCCAGCCGCTTTTCCCCGCTGGAAGGACGCCCGGGAGGCCTGGCTGAACAAACTGGAACGGCGATACCTGAAGGAATTGCTGACTCACACCCAGGGAGATATACAGACGGCCTGCGAAATATCGGGGCTCAAACGTTCCCGCCTCTACCAGCTTTTGAACAAGCACGAACTGGCGGCCAGAGGCTGATTTCCGGGCTGACGACCGGATAGTCCGTTCCGCCCGGACTAAATCCGGCTTCCTCGGACTGAATCCGGTTCCCTCGTATGATTCAGATCCATCCGATCCTCCGCGAAGTTCGCAACAACCCCAAAAAACTTGATTAATTTCCAAGGCCGCAGTTGGCTCGATTCTTGAAGTCATCTTTCCAATATTGAAAGCCAACGGCTGGCTATTTGGGAGTGAAGCGGCAAAGATGTCACCATTAATATATATGCCGAGGAACGGGGGAGCAGCCGAACCCGTTCTGAAGATGGTCGCGGACGTAATTGGAACCGAAAACGCGACCATCTGCCGCACTGAGATGGCGCTGCTGAAGCATCTCAGGCAACCTTTTCCGGAACAGAGGCTGGCTGTGGTTATCATGCCGGCATCAAAGCACCTCAAATCTCTAGCGGAATTCCAAGATCTCCTGAAAAACCTTCGTCTCGTTCTCATCCTCCCCGACCGCCAGAAAGACACCTTGATCACGGCCCACAGATTCGGGCCTCGCTTCATCAGTTCTCTCGAGGATGACTTTGATGCTCTGACAGCCGTTCTGCGAAAGATGATGAGTGGCGACAGTGCTTATTCCAAGCTGAGCGATGGGGCTGACACGCAAGTGTATGCGAATGCGGAACCTGGGTTGAACAACAACTGATCTGTGCCTGCGCCGGAGGAGGAGCCCCGTCTCCGGCGCTGGCTCGCCCAATCCCTGCCTGAGCGTCCGCCCGGACGTGCCTGCAAAAAAATCCTTTTTTATCTGTTATTTTTGTGAATTGGCGGACGAGTGATCCCTGCCGGGGCGTTTCAACGGTACAGCGGTCTTATCAATGCGGCCGCACCCAGCAGCTTGAGTCCGGCCAGTCCGGCCGCCGTCCAGCCCAGGCCGAAGACCGGGGCCAGAGCCAGCCCGGCGGCCAGGACGCCGAAGACCGCTCCTCCGTGGTCGGCCGCTTCCAGGGCCGCCAGAGCGCTGGATACTTCCGGCCGGGAGTTGTCTTCCAGGTAGAACGCGAAGAGCAGGGCGAATTCCAGGCCGGAAAAGACACCTGTGGCGGTGATAAGGGGCATTATGCTTTCCGCCGAGAGGCCCCAGGCGTTCAAAGCCGTCAGGACGGCGACGGCGGCCAGAGCCGTTTCCACAACCGGAAGCAGGCGGGCGGGCCTGATAAGGGAACCGGCCAGCAGACGCCCGAGCAGCCCGCCGCCCGCCAGCCCGGCCATAAACAAAGCCGAAACCAGTCCGATCTGCTGGTAGATAATGCCGTACCGGTTCTGAAACAAATAGATCAGGACCACTTGCAGGGCCATGGTCATGGCTCCGGTCAGGGCCATGGTCCAGACGGCGGCGCGCCGGGGAGACGGCCTGACTGTTATCAAGAGGAAGGGCAGCAGGAGCAGTCCCGCGGCCCACGGCCCCCATCGCCCGGCTTCGAGGACCCGCCCCAGCAGGCGTCCGGTCCAGTTTCCGCCAGCCATTTTCTCCCACCAGACCAGCCGCAGAAAGTAGCTGACCGGTTCGGCGTCCGTATTGACGCGCACAGGTTCCGGGGCGGCCAAGCAGCGGTTCAGGTATTCCACTCCGTCAGGCGGAAAAAAGAGCGGAAACGAGCGGGGCGTGAGGTGGGGCGAATCAAAACCCCTCCGGCGGTAACGTTCCGCCAGTAGAGCGGTGTCCGCAGTGGCCACGCCCTGTTCGTCGGCCGCGAAGAAGAAGTGGCGGTCGCCGGGCGTGACCACCACCTGGCGGAAAACCGCGCTCAGGGTAGCGTGGAGGGTCCGGCCGCAGGCCAGCAACTCTGGGCTCCAGTAGTTTTCGGCTCCGCTGATGGAGGTGACCAGAAGTCCTCGCGGGGCCAGCTTCTTCCTGGCTTCCTGAAAAAATTCCCTGGTGTAGAGACGGTTCAGCCGGGCATTGTCCGGATCGGGAGCATTGATGATAATCAGGTCGAAGGGGCCTCCGGCGGGTGAAGCGAGGTATTTTCGCAGGTCGTCATGGATAATCCGCAGGCGGGGGTCCCTGAGATCAGCGGCCTGATCCGGGGAGAGACTGTCAGCCGTCAGGGCAGTTTCCGCCGGGTCCAGAGCCACATAGGTCAGTTCCCGAACCCCCTGGCCCAGGAGTTCATGGATGAAACCGCCGGGTCCCTGCCCGGCCAGCAGCACGCGGTCCCATGAGTCGGCCTCGGTCAGAAAGAAAAGGGTCAGGGTCTGGTACTGGTAAGGGTCGGGCCAGGCGGCGGTGAAAAGATTATCCCCGAACAGCACGGTCTCCCCTCCCCTCCAGCCCAGAGTCAGATTCTGGTAAGGGGTATCCAGTCCGGCCAGGTACTGGTAGGACGGATGGGCCAAACGGAACCTCAGAGCGTTGCCGGTTTCATCCAGATACCGGCCCAGACCGGAAAAGTGGGTCAGGCTTCCCAGGGCAAGCACCAGCAAGGCCAGGAGCAGCCGGGTCGAAACCAGCCGGGGCAGCGAGAGGGCCATGGTCAGCAGAACCAGACCGGCGAACAGGGAAAGAACCTGGACAGGACCGGCGCGGCCGACCAGCAGGTAGGTATAGGCCAGCAATCCCAGGCAGGAACCGGCTGATTCCACCCAGAAAATGGTGCCCCCGACGCCCAGCCTTTCCAGCCCCCGGCGCTCCGTTTCCGCCGTCCAGTGAGACCCGGCCAGGACGAAAAGCCAGCCGGCAAAAGCCGCCCCCGGCAGAGTCAGCCCCACCGACCAGGTCAGAACGGTGTAAAGAGGCGGTATCTCTCCCGGTGCCAGCCCGGTGAGCTCCGGCAGGGCATAGGAAAGCCCCAGCAGCAGGCCCAGGACGGCTATCCACAGCAGGGGGGAGAAGGCCAGCAGGGCGGGAGAAGGGCGGCGGCTGGAAATGATCCCGCCCGCCAGGCCCGAACCGGCAAAGACGCCGGTCAGCCATCCTCCCAGAACCACGGCTATGACCAGTTCGTTGCCGTAGAACGAAACCATTATCTGCCGCAGAAGAACGACCTGGGCCACCAGGGCCAGAGCCCCGAAGGCGGCCACCATCAGCAGGAAGAAAAACCTTTTCAAGACCAGACTCCCGGAATGCTGGTCCGGCAGTTCGGACATTGGCCGTTGCGCATGTCCACTTCCACGGCCCAGAGCCCGGTGCGCCGGATAAGCGTGCGCCCGCAGTTGTGGCAGAGGGTGTTTGTGTAAGGATGACCGGGGGCGTTGCCGATGTAGGGATAGCGCAGACCTTCGGCCTTGGCCAGATCGTGGCAGGCTTCCAGGGTGGCGACAGGCGTGGGCGGCAGATTCTGCATCCTGTACATGGGCCGGAAGCGGGTGAAATGCAGGGGAACGTCCGGTCCGAGATTGGCCTTGATCCAGCGGGCCATGGCCGTGATGTCCTTTTCCGCGTCGTTGGCCGTGGGCAGGACCAGGTTGACGATTTCCAGCCAGAGCCCCAGTGAGGCCAGCGTCTCCAGAGTGTCCAGGACCGGGGTGAGCCTGCCCCCGCACAGGTCGCGGTAAAAAGCGTCGGTAAAGGCCTTGAGGTCTACCTTGTAAGCGGCCAGAAAAGGGGCCAGTTGCTTCACGGCTTCCGGATTGATGAAGCCGTTGGACACCACCACGCAGCCCAGTCCGGCTTCCTTGCCCAGCCGGAAAGTGTCGTACATGTATTCATAGCCGACGGTCGGTTCCGCGTACGTAAAGGCCAGGTTGGGAATACTGTTTTCCACGGCCAGCCGGACCAGGGCTTCGGGCGGAAGATAGCGGGCCTCAATTTCCTCCGGCGGAAACTGGGATATCTGCCAGTTCTGGCAGAATTTGCAGGACAGGTTGCAACCGGCGGCGGCGGCGGACAGAACCAGGGAACCGGGGCGAAAGTGGTTGAAGGGCTTTTTTTCGATGGGGTCGTTGTTCAGGGCCGCGGCCCGGCCGTAGACCAGAGTCCGGTACCGGCCGCCCCGGTTTTCCCTGACCCGGCAACGGCCTCTGCCGCCTTCACCGACCGTGCAGTTATTAGGGCAGAGGCGGCATTGGACCCTTCCATCGGAAAGCGGTTCCCAGAAAAGGGCCGGGCGGACAAAGCGGCTGGCGGCATTTTCTCCGGCCTCGTCCGGCAGGGGCAGAGGAGCACCCGGCGTATCCTGAGCAAGGACGCTTTCGCCCGGCGGGA